>NZ_CP108242.1:1822500-6622500 GCF_045041235.1 Streptomyces sp. NBC_00076 | reverse complement strand
GCCAAGGAGTCGGTGCGACTCGCCTTCATGGCGGCCCTGCAACAGCTTCCGCCCAAGCAGCGCGCGGTGCTGATCCTGCGCGAGGTGCTGGCCTGGAAGGCGAGCGAGGTCGCGGAGCTGCTGGGTACGTCGGTCGCGTCGGTCAACAGCGCGCTGCAGCGGGCCCGCGCGACCCTCGCGGAGCGGGAGGAACACGGCGCCGACGCGTCCGTGTCCGACCCACTGGACGAGGAACAGCAAAAGCTCCTGGACCGCTATGTGGCGGCGTTCGAGGGCTACGACATGACGGCGCTGACGGCTCTGCTGCACGAGGACGCCATCATGACGATGCCGCCGTTCGACCTGTGGCTCACCGGCCACGACGACATCACGGGCTTCATGACGACGCTCGGCGCCCCCTGCGCGGGCTCCCGCCTGCTGCCGGTCCAGGTCAACGGCCTGCCCGGGTTCGCCCAGTACAAGCCGGATCCGGAGAAGGGCGGCTTCCTTCCTTGGGCTGTCCAGGTGCTCGAGATCTCAGACGGCCGGATCACCGGGTTCCACTGCTTCCTCGACACCCAGCGCTGGTTCCCGCTGTTCGGGCTGCCCCTCCACCTCGAAGCGGAGGCCGACCAGGTCGAGGAGGGCGTGTAGCGCGGGGGCTGGGTCGCGCAGCCTGATCCGGCCCCCGGCCCGTCTTGCGGCGAGCTCAAGGCGCGCCAGCAGGTCGACGGCTTCGAGCCCCGGCGGTCCCAGCCCCGCGACATCGCACACCACCGCTCCGGTGCCGGTGGCGTCCAGCAGCCTCCGCACGTCGTCGCACAACCCGGTCACCTCGTCGCGGGTGACGGGGCCGACCAGCGTGAGTACAGCGGGTGTCATGGCGTCCACGATCGGTAGACCGGGCAGGCGGGCGTAACTCATCGCGGCCCGCGACCTCGGCTGCGGCGGCGGACTGCCCACCGACCGAGATCACATTGACCTGCGGCTCTCCTTCCCCGGAAGGTTGGCTGTATGTTCCACGCATCAGCACCGCCCTGGATACCGCACGCTCTGAGCACCGTTGCGGAGGTCCCGTGCAGGGGGTGCTGACCGGGTTCGCGGTCATCGCGGTGGTGATCGGGGTCGGCTATCTCATCGGGCGGGGCGGCCATCTCGGTGCGCACGGCCGCGAGGTACTGAGCAAGCTGGCCTTCCACGTGGCGTCCCCGGCCCTGCTGTTCACCACGCTCGCCCGGGCCGACCTGTCGGTGATCTTCTCCAGCCGGCTGCTGGTGACCGCGCTGAGCACCGCGGCGGCGGCGGGGGTGTTCGTCGCGGTGGGTGTCGTACGCGGCTGGGGTGTGGGCCGTACGACGATCGGCGCGCTGTGCTCCAGCTACGTCAACTCGGGCAACCTCGGCATCCCGATCGCCGTGTACGTCCTGGGCGATGCCTCGCTGGTGGCGCCGGTGCTGCTGTTCCAGTTGCTGCTGGTCACGCCGGTCGCCCTGACGATCCTGGACCTGTCGGGCAGGGACGGCGAGCAGGGCCCTCTGTGGCAACGGCTGCTCACCCCCTTGCGCAACCCGATCGCGCTGGGCTCACTGGCCGGGGTCGCGGTCTCGGCGTCCGGCCTGCGCGTGCCGGCGGCCGTCATGGACCCCGTGACCCTGATCGGCAACATGTCCGTCCCGGCGGTCCTGCTCGCGTTCGGCATCTCCCTGTGCGGCAGCACGATGCCGGGCCGGGGCCCCGACCGGCACCTCGTGCTGCTGTCGGTCGCGCTGAAGTCGGTGGGCCAGCCGGCGGTGGCCTGGGCCCTGGCGGCGGGGGTGTTCGGTCTGCACGGGGCCCGACTCCTCGACGTGGTGGTGACGTCGGCCCTCCCGGCCGCGCAGAACCTCTTCACCTACGCGTCGCGCTACGGGGTGGGCGAGCGGTTGGCGCGCGACTCGATCCTGGTGTCGACGGTGTTGGCGGTGCCGGTGCTGGTGGTGGTCGCGGCGCTGCTCGGGTGACTCACGTCTCCGGGAACTCGCCGGTGTCGATGATGAGGTCGAAGGGCGCGGGAAGGGTGAGGAGTTCACCGAACTTGGCGACGCTCAGCGGGCGGTAGCCGCCGCCCTTCGGTTCGCCGTACAGCGTGCTGGTGGGGCCGCCGGGGGCGAGCGGGTCGATGAGGAGGTAGAGCGGGACACCGGCTTCGGCGTAACCGGCGGCCTTGTGGACCCGGTCGTTGCTCGCGGTGTGCCTCGACGTGATCTCCACGACGAGTTCGGCTTCACCGGCGGGGACGAAACTGTCGTCGCCCGTCCGCAGCTCCAGGCGCGGCACCACGGCGAGGTCCGGCACATAGAGGCCGAGCCGAGAGGGCGTGGCCAGGGCCAGCCGCTGGTAGACGCCCCAGTCCTGCGGAATCACCTCGTAGAGGCGCCGCGTCATGCGCTCGGGGATGGCGCGGTGTGCGGCGACGGACAGGGGTGTCACAATGACGAGCCCCTCGATGATCTCGACCTTGCAGCCCTTGGGGGCGTCCGTCTGCCCCCAGACCCAGACGAGTTCGTCCCACTCGCTGTCGGCCCTGATGTAGTCGCCGTCGATCACATCCACGTGGACAGCCGAACACGCCGAACGGGACCGGTGGCGGTCCACCGGTCCCGTTTCACCCGGACGAGGGGACTCCAGGTCAGGCGATGCGTTCCAGCACCACCGGCGAGGCCGAGAACTCCGTCCCCGCCGCCCCGATGTCGTACGAACCCTCCACCGCCTGGAGCGCGTACTCGAAGCGCTCGGGCGTGTCCGTGTGCAGGGTCAGCAGCGGCTGGCCCTCCGTCACCGTGTCGCCCGGCTTGGCGTGCATCTCCACGCCCGCGCCCGCCTGGACCGGGTCCTCCTTGCGGGCGCGGCCCGCGCCGAGGCGCCAGGCGGCGACGCCGATGTCGTAGGCGTCGAGGCGGGTCAGGACGCCCGAGGCGCCCGCCTTGATGACGTGCTGCTCGCGGGCCACCGGCAGCTCCGCGTCCGGGTCGCCGCCCTGGGCCGCGATCATGCGGCGCCACACGTCCATCGCGGAGCCGTCGGCCAGGGCCTTCGCCGGGTCGGCGTCCTTCACACCGGCCGCGTCCAGCATCTCGCGGGCCAGGGCCAGCGTCAGCTCGACCACGTCCGACGGGCCGCCGCCGGCCAGGACCTCCACGGACTCGCGGACCTCCAGCGCGTTGCCGGCGGTGAGGCCGAGCGGGGTCGACATGCCGGTGAGCAGCGCGACCGTCTTCACGCCGTGGTCCGTGCCCAGACCCACCATCGTCGAGGCCAGCTCGCGGGCGTCCTCGATGGTCTTCATGAAGGCGCCGGTACCGACCTTCACGTCCAGGACGAGCGAGCCCGTCCCCTCGGCGATCTTCTTCGACATGATCGACGACGCGATCAGGGGGATCGCCTCGACCGTTCCCGTCACGTCCCGCAGCGCGTACAGCTTCTTGTCGGCCGGGGCCAGGCCGTCGCCGGCCGCGCAGATCACCGCGCCGGAGCCGTCCAGCACGGACAGCATCTCCTCGTTGGACAGCAACGCCCGCCAGCCCGGGATCGACTCCAGCTTGTCGAGGGTGCCGCCGGTGTGGCCGAGGCCGCGGCCCGACAGCTGCGGGACCGCCGCGCCGCACGCGGCGACGAGGGGCGCCAGCGGGAGTGTGATCTTGTCGCCGACACCGCCCGTGGAGTGCTTGTCGGCCGTCGGGCGGGACAGGGAGGAGAAGTCCATGCGCTCGCCGGAGGCGATCATCGCGGCCGTCCAGCGGGCGATCTCCCGGCGGTTCATGCCGTTGAGCAGGATGGCCATCGCGAGCGCGGACATCTGCTCGTCGGCGACCTCCCCGCGGGTGTACGCGTCTATGACCCAGTCGATCTGCTCGTCACTGAGCTCACCGCGGTCCCGCTTGGTGCGGATGACGGAGATGACGTCCATCGACAACAGCGTCATGGTGTGGCCTTCCTTCCGAAAAGCATGCAGAAACCGCGCGGCCCCCCGAGTGGCCGAGGTGAGCAACTCAGAGGGGCCGTACGGGAGTTACTTGGCGAGATGGTCCGGTCCGAAGGCCTGCGGCAGCATCTCGGAGAGCGGCAGGATGCCCGCCGGGGTCTCCAGCAGAAGGTCGGGCCCGCCGAACTCGTACAGCAGCTGGCGACAGCGGCCGCACGGGACCAGGATCTCCCCCCGGCCGTTCACACAGGTGAAGTGCGTGAGGCGACCGCCGCCCGTGTTCTGCAGCTGGGAGACCAGTCCGCACTCGGCGCACAGGCCGAGACCGTACGAGGCGTTCTCGACGTTGCAGCCGGAGACCGTACGCCCGTCGTCGACCAGGGCCGCCACGCCGACCGGGTACCCGGAGTACGGGGCGTAGGCCCGCGACATGGCGTCCCGGGCCACGGCACGCAACTGCTCCCAGTCGGCGTCGGTCACTTGCCCTGTCCCTTCCGGTACCGCATACCGTCCGCCTTCGGCATCCGCAGGCGCTGCGCCGACAGCGACAGCACCAGCAGCGTGACGACGTACGGGGTGGCGCCCACGAAGTCGCTCGGCACCTCGTCCGTGAACAGGTACCACAGCAGGACGAGCGCGCCGACGAAGAGGCTGATCCCGGCCTGCCAGTGCGCCTTGCGGTACAGCTTCCACCCGGCCAGCCCCACGAGGAGCACGACCAGCAGGAGCAGCAGCGCGTGGACGGTCTCGCCGCCGTTGCGCAGCTGCAGCGCGTCGGAGTAGCCGAACAGGCCCGCGCCCATGGCGAGGCCTCCGGGGCGCCAGTTGCCGAAGATCATGGCCGCGAGGCCGATGTAGCCGCGCCCGCCGGTCTGGTTCTCCAGGTAGGTGTGCGAGGTGACCAGCGCGAGGAAGGCGCCGCCGAGGCCCGCGAGGCCGCCGGAGACGGCCACGGCCACGTACTTGTACTTGTAGACATTGACGCCGAGGGACTCCGCGGCGATCGGGTTCTCGCCGCAGGAGCGCAGCCTGAGGCCGAACGGGGTGCGCCACAGCAGCCACCAGCTGCCGACGAACAGCAGGATGGCGAAGAGCGTCACCACGGACAGGTCGGTGACCAGGCCCCCGAGGATGCCGGCGATGTCGGAGACCAGGAACCAGTGGTGGTTCTCGAGAGACTTGAGGCCGCTCGAGAGGCCGGGCACGTCGATGGTGGGCAGCGAGTCCACCGGCGGGGACTGCTTGGGGTTGCCGCCCGCGTCCGCCGCCTTGCCCTCCGAGAAGAAGAGCTTGGCGAGGTACTGGGTGGTGCCGAGCGCGAGCAGGTTGACCGCGACACCGGAGACGATGTGGTCGACGCCGAAGGTGATGGTCGCGACCGCGTGCACCAGGCCGCCGAGGACACCGAAGCCGATGCCGCACAGCAGGCCGAACCAGGGGTTGGACTGCCAGCCGATCCAGCCGGCGCCGAAGGTGCCGAGGATCATCATGCCCTCGAGGCCGATGTTGACCACGCCGGACCGCTCGGACCACAGACCGGCCAGACCGGCGAGGCCGATGGGCACGGCGAGCCCCAGGGCGGCGGAGACCTGGCCCTCGGAGGTGAGCTGGTCGGAGCCGGTGATGACGCGGACCGCGGCGACGAGCAGCAGCGCGCCCGCGACGATCATGAGGATCTGGCCGAGCGAGCGGCTCGACCGACCGCGGCCGTTGTCCGCCTTGGGTGCCGCGGGGGGCGGCGTGTCGGTCATCGTGGCAGTCATCGCGCCACCTCCTGCTTCTGGATCGCGGCGGCCTGGGCGGCGAGCTCGGCGCCGACCCGCTGCTGCTGGCGCTTCAGGCCGTAGCGGCGGACGAGCTCGTAGGCGATGACGACGCACAGGACGATGACGCCCTGGATGACGCCGAGGATTTCCTTGTCGTACCCCTCGAACTCGAGGTGGTTGGTGGTGCGCTCCAGGAAGCCCCACAGGAGCGCGCCGAGCGCGATGCCGACCGGGTTGTTGCGGCCGAGCAGGGCGATGGCGATACCGGTGAAGCCGATGCCCGACGGGAAGTCGTTGCTGAACTGGTGGCTGTCGTTGAGCAGGGTCGGCATGCCGATCAGACCGGCCACGGCGCCCGAGATGACCATGCTGGTGGCGACCATCTTCTTCACCGAGACACCACTCGCGGTGGCCGCGCTCTCGGACTGGCCGACGGTGCGCAGATCGAAGCCGAACTTGGTGCGGCCGAGCACGAACCAGTACGCGACACCGACGAGCACGGCGATGACGACGAAGCCCCACAGCACGCCGGCCGGGCCCGTGTCGATGCTGAAGAAGTACGAGGACTCCGGCAGCGGCTTGGTGGAGATGACCGTGCCGCCGCTCTGGAGTTCGGCGAGCTTCCCCGGCTGGAGCAGGAAGCCGATGATCGCGGTGGCGATCGAGTTCAGCATGATCGTCGAGATGACCTCGCTGACGCCGCGGGTCACCTTCAGGACGCCCGCGATGGCCGCCCACAGGGCGCCGGTCGCCATGGCGCACAGGATGATCAGCGGGATGGCGATCCAGCCGGGGACGGTCAGCGCGCCGCCGAGGACGGCCGCGAAGAACGCGGCTATCCGGTACTGGCCGTCGACGCCGATGTTGAACAGGTTCATGCGGAAGCCGATGGCCACCGCGACACCCGCCAGGTAGTACGTCGTCGCCTTGTTCAGGATGTAGACCTGGCTGTCGCTGGCGGAGCCGTAGGTCAGCATGTCGCTGAAGGCGGAGCCCGGGTTCTTGCCGGTGGCGAGGATGACCAGGGCGGTGACGACGAGCGCGGCGACGATCGCCAGCAGCGGCGCCGCGATGCCGAGGAGCAGCCGCTCCCTGTCGATGCGTTGGGTCAGCTTCTTCATCGGTCGTCGTCCTCTGCGTGCTCCAGGTGGCCGGTGGCCGCACCCGTCATGGCGGAGCCCAGCTCCTCGGGGGTGATCGTGGCGGGGTCGGCGTCGGCGACCAGGCGGCCGCGGTACATCACCCGCAGGGTGTCGGAGAGCCCGATGAGCTCGTCCAGGTCGGCGGAGATCAGCAGCACGGCCAGACCCTCGCGGCGGGCCTCGCGTATGTGGTCCCAGATCGCGGCCTGCGCGCCCACGTCCACGCCGCGGGTGGGGTGGGCGGCGATCAGCAGCTTGGGCGCGTGGCTCATCTCGCGGCCGACGATCAGCTTCTGCTGGTTGCCGCCGGACAGCGAGGCGGCCGTCACCTCGATACCGGGCGTGCGGACGTCGTAAGCCTTGATGATGCGCTCGGTGTCGGTGCGGGCGGCCTTGATGTCGAGCAGCTGGCCGCGGGAGTTGGGCCGCTCGCTGACATGGCCGAGGATGCGGTTCTCCCACAGCGGTGCCTCGAGGAGCAGACCGTGGCGGTGGCGGTCCTCGGGGATGTAGCCGACGCCGGCCTCGCGGCGCCGGCGGGTGGGGGCGTGCGATATGTCGGTGCCGTCGAGGGTGATGGCGCCGGCGTCGGGGTCGCGGATGCCCATGATCGCCTCGACCAGCTCGGACTGGCCGTTGCCCTCCACGCCGGCGATGCCGAGGACCTCGCCCTTGTGGATGGTGAAGGAGATCGCGTCGAGGATGATCCGCTCGACGCCGTCGAGGTCCGTCTGGCTCAGGTGCAGCTTGTCCACCTTGAGCAGCGGGACGTCCGTGACCGTGGACTCCTCGGTCTCCGGCGTGGGCAGTTCGCTGCCGACCATCAGCTCGGCGAGCTGCCTGGGGGTGGTAGCCGCCGGCTCGACCGTGCCGACGGTGGTGCCGCGCCGGATGACGGTGATCTCGTCCGCCACGGACAGGACTTCGCCCAGCTTGTGGGAGATGAAGATGACGGTGAGGCCCTCGGCCTTCAGCTCGCGCAGGTTGTCGAAGAGGGCCTCCACCTCCTGCGGCACCAGGACGGCGGTGGGCTCGTCCAGGATGAGGGTCTTGGCGCCGCGGTAGAGGACCTTGAGGATCTCCACGCGCTGGCGGTCGGCGACGCCGAGTTCCTCCAGGAGGACGTCGGGCCGGACGTTCAGCCCGTACGCGTCGGAGATCTCCTTGATCCTCGCACGTGCTCTCGCGCCGATGCCGTGCAGTTTCTCCGCGCCCAGGACGACGTTCTCCAGGACGGTGAGGTTGTCGGCGAGCATGAAGTGCTGGTGCACCATGCCGATACCGCGCGCGATGGCGTCGGCGGGGTTGTGGAAGGTGACCCGCTCGCCGTTCACGGTGATGGTGCCCTCGTCCGGCTGCTGCATGCCGTAGAGGATCTTCATCAGGGTGGACTTGCCGGCGCCGTTCTCACCGCACAGGGCGTGGACGGTACCCGTGCGGACGGTGATGTCGATGTCACGGTTGGCGACGACGCCGGGGAATCGCTTGGTGATGCCGCGCAGTTCGACGGCAGCGGGAGGGCTGGACGCGTTGATGGCGCACTCTCCTGGGGGGAAAGGGGCTGCATAGGGGAGGGCAGGCGTCGGCGACGCTAGCGCGGCAACTCCATGCTACACGCGTAGAGTTGACACATTGTTATGGCCCGACGAGGAGGTTTTCGCACGCCCCCTCGCCGAGCCCGGTCCGGCGGGAACCGTCAGGTCACGGGGTGGTCTTGACCTTGATGGTGCCGTCGACGATCTTCTTCTTGGCCGCGTCCAGCTGCGCCTTGATGTCGTCGATGAAGCCACCGCTGGTGGCCAGCGAGACACCGTTCTTGGCGAGCGTGTAGTTGTTCTGGCCCGTCAGCGGCTTGCTGTCGTTGACGGACTTGATGAAGTCGTAGACACCGACGTCGACGTTCTTGACCATCGAGGTCAGGATCGAGTTCTTGTACTTGGCCAGACCGGGGATGTTGTACTGGTCCGAGTCCACGCCTATCGCCCAGGTGCCCTTGGCGCCGGAGACGGCCTCGATCGCGCCGTTGCCGGAGGAGCCGGCCGCCGCGTAGACGACGTCGGCGCCGTTGTCGAGCATGCCCGACGCGGCCTCCTTGCCCTTGTCGGGGCTGGAGAAGCCGGAGAGGTCGGACCCGTGGGTCAGGTACTGGACGTCGACCTTGACCTTCGACTTGGTGTCCTTGACCCCCTGGACGTAGCCCGCCTCGAACTTCTTGATCAGCGGGGTGTCGACGCCGCCGATGAAGCCGACGTGGTCCTTCTTCGTCTTCAGCGCCGCGGCCACACCGGCCAGGTAGGAGCCCTGCTCCTCGGTGAAGGTGATGCTGTCGACGTTCTTGGCGTCCACCACCGAGTCGACGATGCCGAAGCTGACCTTCGGGTACTTCGCGGCGATCTTGCCCATCGACGTGGCGTAGGAGAAACCGACACCGACGATCGGGTTGTAACCGGCGTCGGCCAGGTCTGTCAGGCGCTGCTCGCGGTCGGCCTCGGTGTCGGAGGTCTTGGCGGTCAGCTCCTTGATCGAGCCGCCGAACTCGGTCTTGGCCTTGTCGGCTCCGCGCGCGGCGGAGTCGTTGAAGGAACGGTCACCGCGACCGCCGACGTCGAAGGCGAGACCGATCTTGACGCCGTCGCCGCCGGAGGAGGCCGAGGAACCCTTGCCCTCGGCCTTTTCGGAGGAGGTGCTGCCACAGGCAGTGGCAGTCAGTGCGAGTGCTGCGGATGCGATACACGCAGCGGAAAGCTTTGCTACCCGGCGCACGGGGGGCTCCTTACACCTGACCTGAGCGCCGGATTCGGCGCTTCGTGTGAGCACCTTGTCAGTGCTCGGCCTGGACGCCCCTGCGGCGTCGGCTTCGCGGCATCGTAACGCGCGTAGATGTCAGAAAAAGACCTCTTCCAAAGCCGTTATCGGATCGAGGCAAACGGCGTCTGAACTCAGGGTCTTGCGGCTCCGCACCGTACGTTGCGGGCAGTTCACGATTGGCTTACGACCCTGTTGCGGACGGCGGGACGGCGGCCCTCGAAAGGGCCGTCCGCCCGGCACTCCCGCCGCGTCAACGCTCGGCCGCGTCCAGCAGAGCCGCCGCCGTGAACAGTTCCACGCCCACCGTGATCGCCGACTCGTCGGCGTCGAAGTCGCCCTGGTGGAGGTCACGCACGGTGCGCTCGCCGGGGGTGCGGACACCGAGGCGGGCCATCGCGCCGGGGACGTGCTGGAGGTACCAGGAGAAGTCCTCGCCGCCGAGGCTCTGCTCGGTGCTCTCGACGGAGTCGGCACCCCGGCGGGCCGTCATGGCGTCGCGGAGGAGCGCGGTCGCCTCGGAGTCGTTGACCACGGGCGGGACGCCTCGGATGTAGTTGATCTCCGACTTGGCCCGGTGCAGGTTGGCGACCTCGTCGATCGCGGCGACCACGATGTCGGGTGCCTGCCGCCAGGCGTCGATGTCCAGGCAGCGCACGGTCCCGGAGAGCTCGGCGTGCTGGGGGATGACGTTCGGGGCGTGGCCCGACTCGATCCGGCCCCAGGTGACGGCCAGTCCCGCACGGGTGTCGACGCGGCGGCCGACCAGCGCGGGCACGTCGGTGACGACCCGGGCGGCGGCCGTGACGAGGTCGGTCGTCAGATGGGGGCGGGCGGTGTGGCCGCCGGGACCGTCGAGGGCGATCTCCAGCCGGTCACAGGCGGAGGTGATGGCGCCCTCGCGCAACCCGATCCGCCCGGCGTCGACGCGGGGGTCGCAGTGCACCGCGATCATCCGCCCGACACCTTCGAGCACCCCGCAGTCGATGGCGTCGGCGGCGCCGCCGGGCAGCACCTCTTCGGCGGGCTGGAAGATCAGCCGCACCGGCCGGGGCAGCAGGCCCTGCCGGTTCAGCTCGGCGAGCACCAGGCCGGCGCCGAGCACGACGGTCGTGTGCACGTCGTGGCCGCAGGCGTGGGCGCGGTCCGGCACGGTGGAGCGGTACGCGCACTCCGTCTTCATGTCCGGGATGGGCAGGCCGTCGATGTCGGCGCGGAGGGCGAGCATGGGCGTGCCCCCGTCCGACTCGCCGATGTCACACACGAGCCCGGTCCCGACGGCGAGCACCCGCGGTTCCAGGCCGGCGCGCTCGAGCCGCTCCTTGATCGCCGCGGTCGTGCGGAACTCCTGGTTGCCGAGCTCGGGGTGCATGTGCAGGTCGCGACGGAACGCGACGAGCTCGGCACGGAGCGCCTCGGGAAGCGCTCCGGGAAGCAGTGCTTCCCCGGGAAGATCGACCTCGGACTCTAGCGGCATCAATTGCTTCACCCTCTGAAGGGTAGGACGCCCGACCGGTCGACTGACCCTCGATCAACAAAGTTCAGCCCCTTAGGGGAAGAAAATCTGATCGCCGGACGCATATGTACCGTTCGGGATGGGTACACTCGCCGGATTTCCGGCCGAGCGGCTGCCGTACGGCATCCATCCCTCTCTTCACGGATACCACGCCTGACGGGAATGAGACCGGTCTGTTCACCTGTCGGACGGGCGGGGGTGGTCGCCGGGAAGGGCTGATCTCACCCCCTTCACCTCGGGAAAACCCCAGTTCAAACGGTCGTTTCAGGTAGATATGGCGGCTCGTCCCGCCGAGAGGCAGTGTGTACGAGACCACACTCCACCACCGCTCCTCCGAAGAGGGGGGTGGCGCTGTCGGCGCGCCGCTAGGGTGCGGCAGCGTGAGTGCACAGGATCCGGAGTTCATAGCGGCCGCTCGAAGCTCGTACGACGCCATCGCCGGCCCCTACCGCGAGCGCCATCCCGACGGTCTGGGCGACAGACCGCTGGAGCGCGGGCTGCTCACCGCGTTCGCCGAGCTGGTGCGGGCCGGGGGAACCGCGCCGGTGGCCGACCTCGGCAGCGGGCCCGGGTATGTCACCGCCCGGCTGCACGCCCTCGGTGTGCCGGTCTTCGGGGTCGACGTCTCGCCCCGGACGGTGGAGCTGGCCCGCCGGTCCCACCCCGGGCTGCGGTTCCACGTGGGGTCCCTGACGTCCCTCGACCTGCCGGACGGCTCCCTCGGCGGGATCGCCGCCCTGTACTCGATCATCCACGTCCCCGACGAGTACCTCACGGAGACGTTCGCCGGGTTCCACCGTGTCCTGGAGCCCGGTGGGCATGTTCTGCTCGCCTTCCAGTCCGGGGACGAGGACGACCGGTCGCGCCTCTCCGAGCGCTTCGGCCAGGCGGTCTCGCTCGACTGCTACTGGCGCACACCGGAAACCGTGGCGGGTCACCTCACCAGGGCCGGCCTGCGTATCCAGGCCCGGGTGCTGCGTGAGCCGGAGGAGGACGAGACCCGGCCGCGCGCCTTCCTCCTGGCGAGGAAGCCGGCGTAGGAGCCGGAGGAGCGGCGGCGCAGGCGCGGGAGAGCGCGGCGGCGGAGCCGGTGAAAGGGCTGCGGAGGAGCCGTTGGAACGGTGGTGGAGGAACCCGGAGAACGGTGGCGGAGTCAACGTGCCTGCGGAAGCTCCAGGGGCGCTCAGACCGCGGTGACCGCCGTGGCTGCCGTGACCGCCGACAGCCGGTGCACGTCCCGGGCCGTTCCCGTGACCCCGGACAGGAACCCCTGGGCGCGCGGTGAGGCGTTCTCGGTGAGCCATGCGGGGTCGATGTCGCAGACCGCGACCCGTACCTCCGTGCCGGACAGGGCCAACGGGAGGGTGTGGACGACGGTCGAGGGGAAGCTGAGGATCGTCCGGCCGACCGGGCCGCGGCGGGCGATCAGCTCCAGCGGGAGGTCCGGGCGGACGATCTCCAGCCCCGACTCCACGGCCAGCCGGTGGAGTTTCTCGGTGCTCTCGCGGCGGTGGGCGAAGTAGCGGGTCGCCCCGTGGGCCTTGGCCAGGTTCTGGACCGCCGACAGGTAACGGTCCGCGTCGACGACTCCCGTCTCCACCAGGGAGGTGCCGACCATGTCCGCGCCCTTGGTGATGCGGGGCGGGCCGAAGCGGGCGCGGGTCCAGGCGAAGGTGTTCGCGGTGACCGTGACACCGGCCGGGGGATCTGCCATCGGCATGGAGGAGAAGATCTCCACCCGGCGCTTCTCGCTGGGCGTCAGCCGCCTGCGGGCCACGGAGGACACCGGCGCGAAGACCAGGTCCCGGGGTCCGGGGCGGCCGCCCTTGCGATGCCAGCGCACCAGACGCTCACCGCTGGCCAGCTGGGCGACGAACTCCATGGTCGCCGTGCCGTCGTCGACCACGACCAGGTCGCGGGCCCGGGTGATGGTCAGCAGCAGTTGTACGTAGCGGGAGAAGGGGTCCCCCAGGACGATCCGGTCGGCCCGCCGGAGCATTTTGGTCAGGCCGCCGACTGTCTGGAACGGGGCCATCGGGCCGCCCCGCGCCTCCTCCCAGCGGACCGCGTGACCGCCATCGCGGGCGAGTTCGGCCATGCGGCGCAGCTGGCCGCGGGTCATGGGGTCCATCGGGGACAGGACGACGAGGGTGAGCCCCGCGCCGGGCGCGTGCTCGTGTTCCCGCGCGAGCGCGTGCTCGTGCGCCCACTCCAGCACGTTCAGCAGCTGTACCGGACTCTCCACGAAGGCGAGAGTGCGGGGGCCGGCGGACCCGGCGCGGGGGCTCATCTACGGACGACCGTCCCGTCGTGAGTGATTCTCAGGGGGTTGCTTGTCTGAGGTGCTTCTCTGAGGTGCCTCTGCGGCGGTTCTCAGAGGGTGCTTCTCAGAGGGTGGTTCTCAAGGGGTGGGGATCAGACCGAGACCGGCTCGCCCGCCGCCGCCGCGATCTCCGCCTCGGCGACGACGCCGGAGACGCGGCGCAGCTTCTTCATCGGGCCGAGCTCGGACTCGTAGACCTTCTTGACGCCGTCACCGAGGGATGCCTCGATGGTGCGGATGTCGCGCACCAGGCGGGTGAGGCCCTGCGGCTCGACGGAGGCGGCCTGGTCGGAGCCCCACATGGCGCGGTCCAGGGTGATGTGGCGCTCTACGAAGGTGGCGCCGAGGGCGACCGCCGCGAGGGTGGTCTGCAGGCCCGTCTCGTGGCCGGAGTAGCCGATCGGGACGTTGGGGTACTCGGCCTGGAGGGTGTTGATCACGCGGAGGTTGAGCTCCTCGGCCTTGGCCGGGTAGGTCGACGTGGCGTGGCAGAGCAGGATGTTGTCGCTGCCGAGGACCTCGACCGCGTGGCGGATCTGCTTCGGCGTCGACATGCCGGTGGAGAGGATGACCGTGCGGCCGGTGGCGCGGAGCTCGCGCAGCAGCTCGTCGTCGGTCAGCGAGGCGGAGGCGACCTTGTGGGCGGGGACGTCGAACTTCTCCAGGAAGGCGACGGCCTCGTTGTCCCACGGGGAGGCGAACCAGGCGATGTTCTTGCTCTTGGCGTACTCGTCGATCTGGCGGTACTCGTCCTCGCCGAACTCCACCCGGTGGCGGTAGTCGATGTAGGTCATGCGGCCCCAGGGGGTGTCGCGCTCGATGTCCCACTGGTCGCGCGGGGTGCAGATCTCCGGGGTGCGCTTCTGGAACTTGACGGCGTCGCAGCCGGCGTCGGCGGCGGCGTCGATCAGCTTGAAGGCGTTCTCGAGCTCGCCGTTGTGGTTGATGCCGATCTCGCCGACGACGTAGACGGGGTGGCCCGGGCCGGCGGTCTTCGAACCGAAGGTGCGCAGACGGGAGTTGGTGCTCATGGGGACGTTCCTTACTTGTTGAGGGAGTCGAGAGAGGGGCCGAGGATCCAGCTGGCGATCTCTCGGATCGCGCCGTCGCCACCGGGGACGGTGGTGACCGCGCGTGCGGCGCCGCGCACGACGTCGTGGGCGCTCGCGACCGCCACGGGCCAGCCCACGAGGGCGAAGCACGGGAGGTCGTTGACGTCGTTGCCGACGTAGAGCACGCGCTCAGGCGCGATGCCCTGCTCCTCGCACCACTGCTTCAGTGCGAGGTCCTTGCGGTCGATGCCGTGCAGGACCGGGATCTTGAGCTTCCGGGCCCGGGCGGCGACGACCGGGTTCTGCTCCGTGGAGAGGATCAGCATGCCGAGACCGCTTCTGCGCAGGGCGGCGATGCCGAGGCCGTCTCCGCGGTGCACGGAGACGAACTCCTTTCCATCGGCGTCGATCAGCACCCGGTCGTCGGTCTGGGTGCCGTCGAAGTCCAGTACGACCGCGTCGATGTCGTCGGCGGTCGGCAGCGAACCGGGGCGGTTCGCGTCGAAGAGGGGGGCCAGCGCGCGGGCGCGGGCCAGCTCGTGCGGGTCGTCGATCTCCAGCACACGGGCCGGGTCCGTGCGGACGAGTTCCGTGTGGCCGAAGAAGCGGTGCTGGTGCTTGCGGAAGCCCGTCGCCTCCATCGCGTAGGCGGCGCCGGTCTCCAGGAGGTCCTGGGGGCGGTCCTGGCGGCGGGGGCGGAAGGACTTGTCGTGGTTGACGCCGTAACCGCCGGTGTCGTCAGCGGAGTTGACGCCGTCTTCCGCGTCCCGCCAGATGAAGCCGTGGAAGGGCGCCACGGTCACCGCGGTGTCGGCGCCGTTCTCGACGACCGCGCCGGCCACCCCGTCGATGTCCTCACGGAGGATGAAGGGGCTGGTGCACTGGACGAGCAGGACGGCGTCGACGGGCGCCCCGTGCAGGGCCTCGTGGGCGTCCATGGCGTGCAGGACCGCGGCCTCGGAGGTCGCCAGGTCGCCGGCGATGGCGGCGGGCCGCAGCACGACCTCCGCGCCGGCCTGGCGGGCCGCGGCCGCGATGGCCTGGTCGTCGGTGGACACCACGACGTCCGTCACCAGCCGGGTGGCCCGGCACTCGCGCACCGCCCGCGCCACCAGCGGGACGCCGCCGACGGGGGCGAGGTTCTTCGCGGGCACGCCCTTGGAGCCGCCGCGCGCGGGGATCACCGCGAGCACCCGGCGCACCGAAGCGCCTGGGCCCGCTGCCGGGTTGGACATGGGGTCTACTCCTTGGAGAGAGGTCACAGTTCGCCCATCCGCCGGATGACGGGCGCGACCCGCTGCACGCCGTGCCGGTAGGCGCCGCGCGCCGCCCGGCGCACGATCTGCCGGACCGGGCCGGGGTCCTTGTCGGCGGCGGGGGCGCCGGGCAGCGGGCTGCCGTCGGGGCCGAGGTGGTGGCGGGCGAGGATGCCGGGCAGATAGCCGGGGGCGGTCGCCGGTGTGTAGTACGGGTTCAGGGGCGCGAGGCCGCCGGGGCGGCCGAGCAGCTTGGCGATGCGTTCGCGGGCCGCGTCGAAGGCGGTCGCGTACGAGCCGTCCGCGGCGACGCCCTGCCGGGCCACCCACTCCTCGTCGGGCGCCGGACGGTGCCCGGCGTCCAGCTGGTCCCAGGAGGCGAGGCACCCGGAGCCGACGAAGTGGTGGTTGCCGAGGACCTCGCGCACGCCCAGGTCGGTGAGGACGACCGTCGGGATGCGCCGGTGCAGGGACTCCAGCGCGGCCGTCGAGCTGATGGTGACCAGCAGGTCGGTCCGGTCGAGGACCTCGCCCATGTTCCCGTACACCAGGCGGAAGTTGGCCGGCGGATCGAGCCGCTGGACCAGCTTCTGGTAGGGCTGCTCCTCGATGTGCGTGGTGTGTTCGCCCGGCCTGGAGCGCAGCTTGAGCAGCACCTCGCGCTCGGGGTGCAGCCGGGCGTGCTGGATCAGCCGTTTCAGCAGGTACGTGCGGTCCCGGCGGCTGTCCGGCACGGACGGCTGCACGGCGAACACCACGGTGTAGGGCCTGCGCCCCTGCTCCGCGGACGGTTCGGGAAGGGCCGGGGTGTCGTGTGCGCCCTCGTACGCGGCTCCGCCGAGGAACGGCAGCGCCACCTCGGTCACCGCGGAGGCGTCGGCGCCCACCCCCTCGTACACGGCGCGGAAACGCTCCGCGTCCTGGCGGGAGTTGGCGAGGACCAGGTCGGCGCCGTGGCGCAGCAGCAGGCCGTCGGCGAGCTTCTCGTAGACGACGCCGACATAGCCGGTGACGACGACGGGCCGCTTCTCACGGTCCTCCCACACACGCTTGAGTCCGTGCAGCATCGCCTGCACCCCGCCGCCGACGAGGGCGAGCACGACGAGGTCGTACGGCTCCTCGGCCATGGCGCGCAGGAACTCGACGGCCGTCACCTCCCGCAGGGACTCGGCGCGCACCCCCACTTCCTCCAGCTGACGGGGGGTGGGCGTGGCGCGTCCGCGCAGCAGGAATCCGCTCAGCGCGGGGCGGACTTGCGCGTCCTCGCGCGGTGCGGTTTCCATGGACGGATCGGGAGCGATGCGGTCCGCGGTCAGCGCACCCCATTTCCAGCGGGTGTCCGAGTCCGCGAGGACGGCGATTCTCGGGGGGTTCGTTGTACTTGACGGCACGACTAAGACGCTAGGAAGCAATTTCTAGGTCCGGCCCAACCGCGACTCAACGAAAAGTTAACAACAGCCCACCGGAAGCCGAACTGGCCCGCCGAGGAGCGGAAAGCGCTCTGGATGCACCGTTCCGACACATTGAGTTCACCCCCTGTACGCGCACCGGAAAGTTCCGCAGCCGGGCAGCCTCCTAGGGTTTTGCAGGTGCCAAAGCTTTCCGTGATCGTGCCGTTCTACAACGTGCAGCAATTCGCCCCGGACACCCTCAGAAGCCTCCGACTGAACGCCCGGCCGGACTTCGAGTTCGTGCTGGTCGACGACAAATCCAAGGACGAGACCCCGGCCATTCTCGAACGGGCGGCCGATGAGTTGTCGGACGTCGCCCAGGTGCGTCTCGTCCGCCACGACGAGAACGGGGGGCTCGCCACCGCGCGCAACACCGGCCTGGACGCGGCACAGGGCGAGTACCTGACGTTCCTGGACGGGGACGACTGGCTGGCCCCCGGCTACCTCTCCGAACTGGTGTCGACCATCGAGGAGCTGGACGTCGACTTCGTCCGCACCGACCATGTGCAGGCCACCGCCCGCGCCCGGACCGTGCACCGGGCCCCGGTCGGCCGCCGTTACGAGGTACTGAACCCGCGCGAGGCGATCCTGCCCGCCGACCGCACCACCTCCGTGGACTACGCCTTCGCCTGGGCCGGCGCCTACCACCGTCGCCTGCTGGACAGGGGCCTGTTGCACTTCACCGACGGCCTGCGTACGGCCGAGGACCGGCCGTGGATCTGGAAGCTGCACCGCGAGGCGGAGTCGTTCGCGGTGGTGAGCCTGCTGGGCGTGTTCTACCGGCGTGGGGTCGCCTCGTCGCTGACCCAGATCGGCGATGCCCGCCAGCTCGACTTCATCCGCGCCTTCGACCAGGTGATCGAGGAGACGGCCGGCGACCCGGACGCCGACCGGCTGCTGCCGAAGGCGGTGCGCACCTACTGCGCGATCATCGCCCACCATCTGTCCGACGAGTCCAAGTGGGAACCGGCCGTGGCCAAGCAGCTGCGGGCGATGAGCGCGGCGGCGATACAGCGCATGCCGCAGGACGCGCTCGGTGACGTACTCGAGACCATGGACATGCGCCGCTCCTCCACACTGCGGCGGCTGCGGCGCCGGGTCACCACAGCGAAGGCGGCCGCCTGATGCCCCGTACCAGCCCTCGTGGCACCACCCAGATCCTCTGCGCCTCGACCCTGTACGGGGCCGCCACCCTGGCCGCCGCGATCGACTCCGACCTGTTCGCGGAGCCGGACCGCCGGGTGCTGCTGGTCTTCAACAACTCCACCACCCCGGAGACCACGCCGGCGCTCGACACCATGCCGGGCTTCGAGCCGCTGCGCAGGCACTTCGACGAGGTGCTGTCGTGGAACGAGGCCATCCGCCCCTTCCACCCGGGGGCCTGGTCCCCGCGCCCCGACGACGTCCCGCTGTTGGAGCGCTATCTGCGGCTGCTGTGGGGGCTGGGCGACGACCGGGTCGAGCTGGTCCTGGAGTCCATCCAGGTCACCCCGGCCCTCGCGGTGGCACAGCTGTTCACCGACGCCCCCGTCGACGTCTACGCCGACGGCCTGATGAGCTACGGACCGACCCGCAACAAGCTCGACCCGCTGGTCGGCACCCGGGTGCGCCGGCTGCTGCACCTGGACCTGGTGCCGGGCCTGACGCCGATGCTGCTGACCGAGTTCGACGTGCCCGCGCACCTGGTGCCGACGGACGCCTTCCTGAAGGTGATGGGCGAACTCACGGCCTCCGTGGACGAGTTGCCGGTCCCGCCGGACGACGCCGCGCTGCTGCTTGGCCAGTACCTGTCCGCGCTGAACATACTCTCCCCCGCCGAGGAGGAGGACCTGCATGTGCGGATGATGCGCGGGGCGGTGCGGCGCGGGCACCGGTCCGTCGTCTTCAAGCCGCATCCCACCGCACCGGCCCGCTACAGCCGCGCCCTGGAGACCGAGGCCGAGAAGCTCGGGGTGGACCTCACCGTCCTGGACACGCCCGTTCTGGCCGAGGTGCTGTTCGAGAAGGCCCGGCCCGCGCTGGTCGTCGGCTGCTTCTCCACCGCGCTGTTCACCGCGGCCACGTTCTACGACCTGCCGGTCGCCCGCATCGGCACCGAGCCGCTGCTGGAGCGGCTCACGCCCTACCAGAACAGCAACCGGGTGCCCGCTCTGCTGGCCGACGCCGTACTGCCGGACCTGGAGGACGGGCAGGGCGAGGACGCGGTCCCGGCCGACGAACTGGGAGGCCTGGTCACCGCGGTCGGTTTCAGCATGCAGCCGAAGATCTACCCGTCCCTGCGGCCGGCCGCGGAAAACTATCTCTCGAAGCGCTTCAGGCCGCGTACCCGGCGCTATTTCAAGCGCAAGCGGCTTACCGCGCTGGGGCTGCCGGGCGGTGTCCCGAAGCGGCTGGCGTTCCTGCCCCGCAACGCCACGGCACGGCGGGTGGTGCGGCGGGCGCGGGCCCTGAAGAAGGCCGTACGCCGCTGAGCGGATCAACCTGAATCTGTTGTCCACTTCGCTCGCCACTCCTCGGAATTGATCCTTCCGATAACACCGGGAGCGAAGAGAAACAGGGAAGTCGACTGCCGGACGGAATCTGTTCGGCCGGGGTTCACAAAGGCTCCATAGCTTCCCCCAATGCGTCAGACAGTTTTCGGGTCAATCCCGTTCGATTCCTCGGCCGGGTCGATATGACCCAGCAGGACATACGACCGCCCGCCCCGGCACCCGTCGTCCTCACGGCGGTGGAGCCGGGGCCCGCGCGGCGGCCGCTCATCTCGTACGTCCTCCCGGTCTACAACGAGCAGGACGGCATCGCGGCCTTCCACGCCGAGCTGGCCGCCGCCCTCGCCACCCGCCCGGAACTCGACGCGGAGCTGGTGTACGTCAACGACGGCTCCACCGACGGCTCGCTCGCGATCCTCAAGGACCTCGCCGAGCAGGATCCGCGGGTCCGGGTCGTCGACTTCGCCCGTAACTTCGGGCACCAGATCGCCATCACCGCGGGCCTCGACCACGCCGAGGGCGACGCGGTGATCGTGATGGACACCGACCTCCAGGACCCGCCGAAGGTCAGCCTGGAGCTGGTCGACGCCTGGCGCGAGGGTGCCGACATCGTGCACGCGCGCCGCCGCAGCCGGCAGGACAGCGCGTTCAAGCGTGCCACCGCGCACGCCTACTACCGCGTCCTGCGCGCCTCCACCGACGTGGACATCCCGCTGGACACCGGGGACTTCAGGCTGCTGGACCGCAAGGTCGCCGACGAGCTGCGCAGGTACCGCGAACGCAGCCGCTTCGTGCGCGGCATCGTCGCCTCGATGGGCTACCGGCAGCGGGAGGTGTCCTTCGACCGCGACGAACGGTTCGCGGGCGAGACGAAGTACCCGCTGCGCAAGATGGCCCGCCTAGCGGTCGACGGCGTCACCAGCTTCTCCACGGCCCCCCTGAAGATGATCACGCGGCTGGGCTTCGTGGTGCTGGCACTCTCCCTGGTCGGGATCGTCTACGCGCTGGCCATGAAGTTCTTCCGGCCCGACATCACGGTGTCCGGCTGGACGATGCTGATGTGTGTCGTGCTCTTCCTGGGCGGCACGCAGATGCTGTCGCTGGGTGTGATCGGCGCGTACATAGGGCGCATCTACAGCGAGGCTCAGGGGCGGCCGCTGTACCTGGTGCGCGAGGTGCTCCGCGCCGACGGGGACGGGCGGGGCGGTGACGATGACCGCTGAGACCGCGGCACCACCGGCGACCGCGCCCGCGCCGCGGACCCTGCGCCAGCTGGTCCGGTACACCCTGATCGGCGGCAGCGGGGTCGCCCTGGACCTCGTGGTGTTCCTGCTGCTGCACAACCTCGCCGGGATGGACGAGCAGCTCGCCAACGTGCTCAGCACGACCCTCGGCATCGCCAACAACTTCGTCCTGAACGCCCGGTTCACCTTCGAGCGGCGCGACCGGATCGTCCTGCGCTTCCTGCGCTTCTACGCCGTGGGTCTGACCGGCATCGCCCTGACGTACCTGCTCTTCCTCGTCTTCACCGACGGGCTGGGGATCGACGCCAACCTGGTCAAGGCGGGTTCACTGCCGCTGGTCCTGGCGCTCCAGTTCGTGCTCAACAAAAAATGGAGTTTCGCATGAACCTCGGCATCATCGGCGCGGGTGCCACGGGCCTGACCGCCGCCTGGGACGCCGTACGGGCGGGCCACCAGGTGACCCTGCTGGAGGCGGCCTCCGAACTGGGCGGTCTGGCGGCCTCGTTGGAGGTGGGCGGGGTCCCGCTGGAGCGCTACTACCACCACATCTTCCGCAGCGACAAGGCGATGATCGCCCTGATCGAGGAGCTGGGGCTCGGGGACGCGCTGCGCTTCCACAAGCCGACCACGGGCATCTACCGGGGCGGCGAACTCATCGACTTCACCACCCCGTTGGACATGCTGCGCTTCCCGGAGTTCTCCCCGGTGGACGCGGTCCGCTTCGCCGGTTCGTCGGCGCTGCTGAAGGCGGTCCGGGGCGGAGAGCGTTTCAACGACCTGACCGCTCTCGCCTGGTTGCGCCGCTGGGCCGGCAAGAAGGCCACCGCGGCGATCTGGGAGCCGCTGCTGCGGGGCAAGTTCGGAGACCGAGCCGAACGGGTGTCGATGGCCTGGCTGTGGGCCCGGATCCACTGCCGGACGTTCGAACTCGGCTATGTGGACGGCGGGTTCGAGCGGGTGTACACGGCGCTGCGGGACGGGATCGAGGAGCGTGGCGGAAAGGTCGAGTTCGGCAAGGCGGTGGAGTCGATCCGACAGGACGCCGAGGACGACGCCGCGCCCGCCGTGGTGACCTGCGCGGACGGCTCGACGTACGAGTTCGAGCGGCTGATCGTGACCACGCCGCAGCCCGCCTTCGCCAAGGCGGCCGGACTGCCCGCCGACCACACGGCGTGGAAGAACCAGTACCTGGGCGCGACCTGCTTCGTGCTGGAGCTGGACCGCAGCGTGATCCCGTACTACTGGCTCAACATCAACGAGCCGGGCTTCCCGTTCCTCGCGGTGGTCGAACACACCCGCATGATCGACCCGTCCGTGTACGGCGGCCGGCACATCCTCTACGTCGGCAACTACGTCGAGCGCGAGGACTGGCGTTTCACCACCGAACCGGCCGAACTGCTGGCGAAGTTCCTGCCCTACCTGCGCCGTGTGAACCCGGACTTCGACGAGTCCTGGATCAAGGACTGGCATTTCTCGAAGGCAGGCTTCGCCCAGCCGGTGGTGACCCCCGAGTACCGCGCCCTGATCCCGCCCCACGAGACCCCGATGAGCCGCGTCACGCTGGTGACGATGGCCCAGATCTACCCCCAGGACCGGGGGCAGAGCTACTCGGTGGCGTTGGCCCGCGAGGTCAGCGGGTCACTGGGGTTGCGCTAGGACCCAGTCGGCGGGGGTGCGGTTCCTGCTGCTCGGGGAACTGGGCCGGCTCGCGCTCCAGCTCCCCCCAGACCTGCTTGCCCCAGCGGTACAGGTCGGTGCCCCAGCGCTCCGTGACGGCGTCGACCAAGAGGAGACCACGGCCCCGGATCTGGTCGCCGTTGGAGTCGGTCCGCAACCTCGGGATGACCTTCGAGCGGTCGACGACGCCGAGGCGGACCCCGTTCTCGATGGGGCGGGAGACGATCACGCGGATCGAGGGGAGGCAGCCGTGGTCCACGGCGTTGGAGACCAACTCGGTGATGACCAGGGTGGCGTCCTCGATCAGGTCCTCCAGGCCCCAAGCGGTCAGGGCCGTACGGACGAGCCTGCGAGCGACGGCCGCGCTCTCGGGCACACGATCGAGCGTCTCGGAGTATCCGGGGTGCCCCGTGGGGCGTGGCGTTGCCATCACAGTCATCAGGACCTCGGGGGTGTGGTGCGATCTGGCCTCACCCGAGTGAACGGCGCCGGACCGTCCGAAGGCAGGAAAAACCCGCCCGCTCCACATCCGCCCCGACCGGAAATTTCCTGCGCCGCGCTCACTGACGGGGACTCAGTCACTACCGTGGGTATGTGGAGGGGAACGAAAGCCTCAACAGCGCCATGCGGGAGAGCGGGCTCACCCAGGTCGAGTTGACCGACAAGGTGAACACTCACCTGATCTGTGCCGGGCACGAAGGCACGGTCAGCGACCGCACCGTCCGCAACTGGCTGACCGGAAAAACGAGGTGGCCCCACCCCAGGCAGCGCAAGGCGTTAGAGGCAGTATTCGGCTGTACCGCCGAGGAACTGGGCTTCAGCCCGCCACCGGCGAGACAACGACACCCCTCGTCCCCTGCGGAGGACTCCGTGAGGCGCAGGAACTTCCTCACAGCCGCCAGCGGCACGACGGCCTCCGTCGCGGTCCCCTTCGTCGGCGCCCCTCCCCGGGTGGGCACCTCCGACGTCATCCGGCTTCGCAGTGGCCTGGACTCCCTGATGGCCCTGGACGACACCAGGGGAGGTCACGAGGGCCTGGAGCAGGCCGCGTTGGCCGGAGCCGCCGAGGCCCTGCAGAAGCAGAAGCTCGGGGCTACCCAACGAGTCCGGCTCCGGCTGTTCTCGGTGGCCGCCGACTACACCGCCACGGCCGCCTGGAGCGCCCTGGACGCCCGTCAGCCGAACCGCGCGTACACCCTGCTGAGCAAGGCTCTGTACCTGGCCGGGATGGGTCAGGACCCCGTGGCGGAGCTGAGGGTCTGGAACTCCTACGCGATGCTGGCCCACCAGCGCGGGGAGCACGTGAAGGCTGTCGACTCCGCCTGGGCCGCCCAATCCGCCTCGATCACCAAGCGGGACCCCCTCTTCGCTTCCCTGGCCCACGCCCGCACGGCCATCGGCCACTCGAACCTCGGCGACCGCCAGGCCGCCATCCGTTCCCTGGGGCACGCCCAGGAGGCTCTGGGCAAGGCGGACCCGGACCAGCCCCGTCCGAGCTGGATCGCCTTCTACGGGCCGGCTGAGCTGACCGCCATGACCGCGATCGTCCGGGACCGGATCGGGGACTCCGCCGAGGCTGAGGCGGCCTCCCACAAAGCCCTCGGGACGATCCCCGGGCAGTTCCGCAGAAACCGGGCCCTGGCCACTGCACGGCTCGCCCTGGCCCAGCTCCACCAGCGGGACATCGACCAGGCCTGCTCCACGGCCTCCAGCGTCTTCGAGCTGATGAACGGCTCTCCGATTCCCGGCCGGATGCGTTCCCTCCTGGGCGACTACTACCGGGACTTGATCACTCTTGCGCCGGACGCGACGGTCGCACAAGAGTGGGGAGACCGCTACCGAACCGAATGGAGGCGAGCTTGAGCGCCACCGACCTGGACGTTCGTCGCTTCACCCACGACGACCTCCCGCAGATCCGCCAGGCCCTGATCGACGTGCACTCCGACGCCTACGCCGATGCGATGGATGACGAGTTCAACCAGCGCTTCCCCTGGTTCGTGGATCATTGGGGCGGTAACCCGGACTTCACCTGCGTGATCGCCTTCGACGGAGGCGAGCCGGTGGCCTTCGCCTACGGGGCTCCAGCCACCCCGAAGCGGGAGTGGTGGCGGGAGCACGTGAAGCCCGCTCCGGAGAGGCACCGGACCTTCTCGTTCTCCGAACTGGCAGTCCGCACGACATGGCGCAAGACCGGGACGGCGGAGCTGGTGACCCGGGCGCTCCTGGAGGGCCGGGACGAGGACTTGGTAGTCCTGCTGGTCGACCTTGAACACCCGCGGGTCCAGGCCATGTACGAGTCCTGGGGCTTCCAGAAGGTCGGGGACCGCCAACCCTTCCCGGACTCCCCGGTCTATGCCGTCATGCTCGCGGAGCTGCCGTTGGGATGAGGCGTTCGGGCGGAGCCTCGTGGAGAGGGGCAAGCCGGGTTCCGAATGCACGTCCTGTCGGACGCGAACGGACACCCCCCTGGGGTCATCGCTGTCTCCGCCAAGAACGTCCACGACAGGCTGAAGCCCATAGTCGATGGCCGCCAAACAGGGGCACAACCCCCATAAACGGGCGCTACTTCAAGCCCCACGCCTGCATGTCGACGATGCCTACGTCATCCCCGAGCTACTAAGAGCGCGCGCAGATAGGCGGCGTGGAAAGCCTCGGCATCAAGGTGGGCGCAGGCCCGAGTGAATATTGAGTTGCGACGCTCTGTGACCGTTGGCGAGACCTGTGCGTATCCTTCGTTTCAGGTCGCCTGCGTGGCCAGCCTGCGCAGGGCCCGCACGGCAGGTGATCCTGGGTCGGCCGTCATCAGGACAACCTCCTGGTCATCCTCGGGCACGAGCAGGACGTCGCAGTTCAACCGCAGCGCACCGGCCTCCGGATGGTTCAGGGTCTTGGTGCGATGCCCGGGAGCATGGACCGGACGTGTCTCCCAGATCTGCCGGAACTCCTCACTGCCGGCGTGCAGTTCGGCCAGCAGCGCGGCCAGGTGCGGGTCATGCGGGTAGCGGTCCGCGGCCCGGCGCAGTCGCGCCACCACGATGTGCCCGAATTCCTCGGCGCTGGAGCTCTCGCACGTCCGCCCCTGGCCCAGGAAGCGGCGTCGGGCCAGGTTCGTCGTCCCGCCTCCAAGGTCGGTGCCGAGCAGTGCCCGGGCCAGGGGGTTCCAGGCGACGACGTCGTACGCCGCGTCAGTGACGACGGCACCGGTCTCCGGCAGCCGCTCCAGCATCCGGGCCACGTGCGGGCGCACCCGCCGCACGGCGCTGATGCCAGGCGGCGCGCTCGAACCCGCCAGGCGGAACAGATGGCTGCGCTCGGCCGGCGTGAGCCGCAGCGCGCGGGCCAGCGCGTCCAGGATCCGGGCCGATGGCCGCGGCCCCCGGGCCTGCTCCAGCCGCGTGTAGTAGTCGACCGACATGTGGGCGAGCTCCGCCACCTCTTCGCGGCGCAGACCCGGTGTGCGGCGGTCGGTGCCCGTCGCGGCCAGGCCGATCTCGTGCGGACGCAGGGCCGCCCGGCGGTCCCGCAGGTAGTGGGCCAGCTCCTGCCGCGCCATGTCGCCTCCTCCCACTGCCTGGTACAGGCTGTCCCTGGCAGGGCACCCGCGACCAGGGAAGTGTGGCTGCCATGAACGAACGCACAGCTCTGGTCACTGGTGCCAACAAGGGCATCGGCAAGCATATCGCCCGGCTGCTCGCCGCCGAGGGCCTCACCGTGTACGTGGGCTCCCGTGACCCCGGGCGCGGGCAGCGGGCCGTCGAGGAGATCGGAGCCGGGGCCCGTCTGCTGGTCCTCGACGTGACAGATCCCGACGGCGTCGCACAGGCCGCGGCTCAGATGGACCGCTTGGACGTGCTGGTCAACAACGCCGGCATCTCGCCGTCACTCGCCCCGCCGACCCACACCGGCGTCGAGGAGTACCGGCGCACATACGAGACCAATGTGTTCGGGGTAGTGGCGGTGACCAATGCTTTCCTGCCCGCCCTGCGCCGGTCCCCGCGCCCGCGCATAGTCAACATCTCCAGTGGCACCGCGTCGCTGACCTGGAGCACCACCCCCAACCCCCAGTTCACCCCGGGAAGCGGCGGCGGCGCCTACCGGTCGTCCAAGGCCGCCCTCAACGCCCTCACCGTCCTCTACGCCCAGACGCTGGCCGAGGACGGCTTCAAGGTCAACGCGCTCGCCCCCGGCTTGCGGGCCACTGATCTCAACCCCCGGGCCGCCGCTGCCGGCGGCGACCCGGCCGAGGCCGCGCAGGGTGCCCTCCGCCTGGCCCTGCTGCCGGACGACGGCCCCACCGGTGGCTTCTTCTCGTGGGACGGAACGCCCGTGCCCTGGTGATCAGTCATGGGCGGCGTCGAGGACGGGTGTCCCAGCGGTGTGTGGTCCATGCCTGCCGGATCAGACTGCGCACGGTGATGATCGTGTCGGCGAGGTCGAAGAAGGCGTCGATGACGGTGGTGCGCCGCTCGTAGCAGCGGGCGAGCCGGTAGAAGGCGTTCTGCCAGGCGTGGGTGCGTTCGACATGCCAACGCCGACTGGCCTGGATGGGCGCCTTCTCCCCCTTGTGCGCGATGCGTCCGTGCAGGCCGCGTTCGTTGAGCAGTGCGCGGGTCCTGTCCGAGTCGTAGCCGGCGTCCAGGTGCACGGTGATGTTGTCGGGTAACGGCCCCAGGTCGTTCAGACGATCCAGGGTCGGGGCGAGCAACGGGGAGTCGTGGCGGTTGGCACCGGCCAGGACACGACCCAGTGGAATGCCGTACCCGTCCGTCATGCCCGAGCGTTTCAGGCCCTGTTTGCCGCGGTCGACCGGTGAGCGACCGGCCACCTCGCCGCCTCCGGGCGCCTTGGTGATGGATCCGTCCACGGCGATCTGATCGAGGACGAGGCCGACGATCCGGTCGTAGGAGTCCAGCGCGATCTGCTTGATCTGGGCGAACACGCCGAGTTGTATCCACTCATCGCGGCGGCTGCGGATCGTGGTGGCCGAGCAGGTCGTGTCGGCGATCGCCTCGTAGGAGCAGCCGAAGCGCAGCAGCTGCAGCATCTTGTCGAAGATGCTCCGGTCACTGATGCGCCGGCGGTGACAGCCGAGTGGATGGTCCGGATGGAACTCCGGCCGCTCGGGCAGCAGAGCTACGAATTGGTCCCAGAGCGGTTCGGTGAGCCATGATGGCAACGCGGGCACAGGTCTCCTCAGTGGTCACAGAGCGTCGCAACTCCATGATCACCAGGACCTGTGCCCGTTCTGTTGCCGGGGTCCCCAACCGCACCTATCCGCGCGACCTCTAAGTGGATACGCGGCAAGCGCATCGCCCGCAAGGGCGTCGATTCAGCGAACGGTTGGGCCGCCGCCGTTTTCAGCCCCGTTCTGCCGATCAGCAGACAGACGTGTTCGAGTTGGCCCAGAAGACGAGGAACGACCATGTCTGGGACCCGATGAGTCCGTCCACAACAATGCCGGCGCACTGCTGGAACTGCCTCACCGCCGCGTCCGTCTGTGATCCGAAGTCGCCGTCTTCCGCCAAGTTTGTGTCTGTCATGGAATTGTTCAGATAACACTGAGCTTGCTGCACCGCTGACCCTGAAGAATCGAGACGCAGGTTGGGGCGCAGCTTTGTGTAGTTGCAGACATCGACGCTCCCATGCCCCACAGCACTGCCGGGCAGCGACATAGCTATCGAGGCGCCCCGCGCAGGCAAGTGGCTTTCGGGTGTCGCAGTGGCGGTGCCGCCTGCAAACACAAGGGGGACTGCTAGCGTTGCAGCGATGACTATTCGCCTTCTCATGAAACACTCCATCGCACCAAGTTTCGCCGCGCCTATAACGTAACTCCCACAGGCGCCGCTCTTGAGGGCCCGACTCTGACTAACCGTGCCATTTTTCACGTACGGGCCGGTTAAATCTCGCGCGCGCTGCGCTCAGGAAACCCGTAGCTGGAGGCTATCGGATTCCATAGGTCCACAAAATCTTCCTTGCTTTCGGTGGCCAACTGGTCGGTGGACTGAGCGGCTCGGTAGGCGGCGGTATGCGGAGCTGGGCCTCCCCTCGGGCATCCGGCGTCGCCGGCCTCGTCGGCCCAGTCGGCGTAGTTGCGGTCAGAATCGCGTGATGCATCCAACGCGTCTTCAAGGTCAACGGTCAGCGTCTGGCTACCGGGTAGGTCCGAGATGTCCATCTGATCCAGCTCGTCAACGAGATCCTGCCGGTCTGTGGCCAGGTCTTGGAGCTCTTGACTGGCCGAGGAGAGACTCTCGCACCTGCTGACCTGTCCCGTGAGTGCGGCAACTCTCCGGCGTTGTTCAGCACTGCGATCAAGGAGATCATTGAGGGCCGACGCTTCCTGTTGTGGCTGCTCGGTGATCTGGACCGATTTTTGCGTGGTGGCGGTTCCGGCTTGCACTGCGGTAGGCGGCGTGCGGGTAGCTGTCTGGAAGTTCCCAGGTGACGCCGCGGTGGCGGTAGTTCCTGCCAAGGCGAGAGGGACTGCAAGGGCAGCCGTCGCAACTAGACGTCGCATGGTCCATACCTCCGTGGGCAGACGTCTTCTCTACTCAGGTGACTCTTTAATTTGGACCCTCACAGCGCGCGACCAGTCGCCCTTTGGGATCGGTTCGAGTGGCACAGCATTACCCCAGTCCACAGAGAGGACGCGGAGAGTGTAATTTACCCAGCCGCCTTCATCGCCCTGCTCATACGGGTGGTAGCCCTTCGCTTCGACGATCTCCTTGGCCTGAGTGAGGCTGATGTCGCCGGGCAGCTTCCTTGAACGGGTTGCCAACTCAGCTGAGGGAGATTAAATTTGAATGTCGACCTGGGTGAGGGCGGGGGCCGCTGTGGCCCATGAGGCAAGCATAGATGTGCCGGTAGGAACACCTTTGGCTGGAGGAGTCCAGCACATAGCTCCACCTCGCAGTTCGACTCACTGATGATTGCCCTTGAATCATCGTGCGCTTCCACCGGGCCGGGCGCATCTTGAGAGATCGATTCGTGCACTGGCCATGGCGATCTCTACCTTTGCTCCGCAAGCGCGCTGACGCAGCCCAGCGCCTTGTCGAATTCCTCATTCCCCACTTTTCCCAGGACCGAACAGATCCTCTCGGCCCTGGCGACGTCAAGCTGACGGAAGACCTTCTGGCCCCGTGAGTCTCACGGTGAGGACGTGTCGATAGCGATGCTCGTCCCGACGGAGCCAGCCCCGTGAGTCTGATCCCGTCAACTCCACGGCGGGGTCGGCTCAGCTCTGGTGACAAGCTCAGGGAGCTTCCGTTCTGCGCACGCAGAGCACTGTCGACAGGCCGCCCGTCGAACGCGGGCAGTCGTACACGGCGGTGACGCGCCGCCACAGTTCCTTGTCGACCCTGGCGGGGCGGAACCAGGTGCGGTCCAGGATGGCGTAGGGGGCCGGGTCGTGGTCGACGCAGTTCTCGTTCTCGCGGAACGACTTCAGCTGGGTGACGTCAGGGAGGTAGCGGGTGCGCTGGAGGAACGTGGCGATCGGGTAGCGGCACCGGGCGGGGTGGTCGACGTAGTACGTCGTGTCGCCGAAGGCCAGGTAGAGGACCGGGGCGTCGGCGGGCATCCGGGAACGGAGCCGGTCGGCCTCCGCCTCGGTGTCGCGCATCCCGCTCAGGTATCCGGCGTTGGTCATCCGGACCTTGCCGAACTGCACCAGGTGCGGGGAGCCGGGCCACATGCTCGCGGCCAGGCAGACGACTCCGGTGAGGGCGAGGGTGACCAGGGCGGCGGGCCGGATTCCGCGCGCGGGGCGGCGTTCCGTCGCCCGAGCCCGGGCTCGGGCTCGGTCCATGGCTCGGGCTCGGGCCTCCAGCATCACGTCCAGCACGGCCGCGATCAGGGCGAGGAACCCCAACGCCCAGACCAGGGACGGACGTTGCAGTGATCCGTCCGCTCCGGCGTACAGCACCGGCAGCGCGCCGTACAGCAGGGACACGACGCCGAAGCACCAGGGCGGCGAGCGGCGGGCGCCGCCCACGGCGATGCCCCACAGGGCGGCGGCGAGCACCGGCATCTGGGCGCCGTGGTACAGGAACCAGTTGCCCTGGACGACCACGACCGCCTGTGCGCCCAGGCCGATGGTGAGTGCCACCAGGGCCAGTTCGATGCGTCGGCCCCGGCCGGGCACCCGGGCCAGCACCAGCATCAGTGCCCCCGGGAGGAGGAGCAGCACCGGGCTCTCCACCGCCCGGTCGGCCAGGAAGCCCACCGTGCGGTCCAGGATGAAGCCGGGGTGGATGCCGGTGCGGCCGATCGCCGACTGGTTGATCCGCGGCATGTCCTCGGTCCACTGCCACTCGTGGGACCCGCCGAGCACGCTCAGCCCGAACAGGACCACCGCCGCGGGCACCCCGACCAGCGCGAGGCGTACGGCCCGGCCCCGGTCGACGGCGTACACGAGGAGCACGCCGATGGCGGCCGTGGCGGCGGTGGAGTACTTCATCATCACCGCGAGGCCCAGTGGCAGCGCGGCGAGCAGGGCCGCCGGCCACGGCCGGGACGGGCCGAGCGCGGCGGCGACGGCGACCACCGTCAGCACCACCGCCGCCCACTCCGGCTGCAGGAAGTCGTTGCGGGGCGCCAGGATCAGGGCGAGGCCGGTGGCGCCCGCGGTGAGGGCCGCCTCACGTCCGGTGACCCGGCGGGTCAGCGCCAGGTGGAGGGCGTAGGCCGATGCGGCGGCGAGCAGGATGCCCGTCGCCCCGATCACGGCCTCGCGGGCCGCCGGCGTACCGCCGAAGGAGACCCGGTCGAGGCCGGCGACGAACCACCGGTAGAAGTACGGCCGGTGGGTGAAGACCTCCGACGGCGAGTGGCCGGCCTTGGCGCCCGTGCGCAGGGCACCGAGGACGTAGTGCAGGTCACCGGTGAGGCGGCGGGTGGCCGCGGTGTACACCACGGCCACCACGGCGGGCAGGGCGACCACCGGCCACCACAGGGGTGACCGGCGGCCGTCCGCACGCGACCGTGCCTCGGCGGAGGTGTCGTCGGCCAGGGCGGTCGCCATTCGTCAGCCGCCCAGGATGACCCGGAGGTCGGCCGCGTTCGCCTCGGTGACCTTCCACAGTTCCTGCTGCCGTCCGTGCACGTCCGCGACCGTCGCGTCGTGGTCGGCGAGCAGTTCCCCCGACCGCTCCACCAGGCGCGCGGCGAGGTGCCGGTCGTGCACCGAGACACCCCACTCGGGGCGCTCGATGTCCCGCAGGAAGTACGCCATCTTGGGGTGCGAGATCAGGCTGATGATGGGCGTGCCGCAGCCGAACGGGATCATGCCCGCGTGGCCGCGCATGCCGATCACCAGCTTGGTGCGGGCGTACAGGTCCGTGATCTGGTCGTTCTCGAAGTCGTACATCGGGATGACCGGCAGCGAGATGCCGTGCTCGCGGCGCAGGTCGAAGACGATCTTCTCGTCGTCGAGCGAGTGCGCCACGCACCGCACCTCGGCCAGCTCGCCCAGGTCCCGCACGGCCCGCGCCATCTGGTCCAGGAAGTAGCCGTAGTCGTGGCCGAAGCGCAGGCCCGCCCGGTCGTAGGCGGCGTTGATCAGGATGGTGTCGTCGCGCTTCACCGGGTCCCGCCAGCCCGGCACCAGTTGGCGGGTGACCGTCGTCGGGCACGGCTGGAAGCGCACCTTGTCGTGCAGGTGGGCCGGGATCATGGCCCGCACCTTCTCGATCGAGCCGTGATTGCGCAGCCCGAAGAAGGAGGACTGCTCGACGAGTTGACGCAGCGACTCGCGGAACCGGTTGGCCCGGTAGGACTGGCCGTCGAAGGCGTTGAAGCCGACGGCGAAGACCGCTATGGGGACGTCGATGCGGTTCAGCAGTTCGTCGGGGACGTTCCACTGCCAGGCGCTGTTGCCGTTCGGCATGGTGTCCGGGATGAACAGCCCGCCACCGCCGATGACCAGGCCCCGGCGGCGGTTGACCCGCTGCAGGGCGGCCTCGTCGAACAACCGGTGGGCGTGCACGGAGTGCCAGCGGCGGGAGGTGGTGTCCGGCCCGAAGGCGGAACGGACGCTCTGAGGCAGCAGCTTGTCGCCCGCGTTGCCCTGGCGGTCCATGTAGAACGCGACGTGCGCGAGCTGGTCCTCGGCGGCGCCCGGTTCCTGGGCGGGTACGGCGGCCGCGCGCTGCGCCCACAGCCGGCTGGAGCGGTGGGTCGGGTCGACGGCCATGCCGGCCGTCGCGTACGTCAGGGCCTCGTTGTTGTCGCCGTGCACCCAGGCCATCTGGGCGAGGCGGGCGTAGGCGGTGGCGGCCCGGTTGGGGGCGGCCGTGGCCAGCAGCAGCTGCGTCTTCGCCTCGTCGTAGCGGGAGACGCTCATCAGGGCGTGCCCGTACACCTCGTGCGGCCAGGCCTCGTCGAGCGGGATGCGGACGCTGCTGAGGACGTCGACGGCGTCCTGGTAGTCGCCGGCGGAGATGTGCGCGGCAGCCACCTTGCGGGCCACGTCCACGTCCGCGGTGCGGGCGACGTGCGGGGTGCCGTAGTGGACCAGCAGGTCGTGGTGGAGGCCGCCCTGTCCGGCGAGGTAGGCGGCGTGGAAGTCGGCGTCGGACAGGTCGAACTCGCGCCAGCGGGCCTCGGCCTGGCTGTAGCCGGCCTCGCCGCCCTGCCAGGGCTTGTGGCGGCCGGTGAAGTGCAGGATCGCCGTGTCGTCGGGGACGGGCAGGTCGCCGGACAGCCGCCGCTTGACGAAGTTGTAGCGCGGGTCGAGGCGGACGAAGTCGCCGTCCAGGACGGCGTTGAGGATGCCCTGGTCGTGCTTGTCGAGTTCGTAGTCGCCGCTGCGGCCGGTGGCGTCGAGCTTGGCGCAGAACGCGTCGGACAGGTACTCGCGCTGGATGACCAGCAGACCCGAGTTGAGCTTGTGCTGGCCGTAGAAGAACTGCGAGACGGCTGCCAGTCCCTCGCGCAGTCGCAGCAGTTCGCCCAGGTCGCCGAGGACGACCATGTCGGTGTCGAGCGTGATGACGGTGTCGTACTCGCGCAGCCGGAAGACGTCGAGGATGAAGTACGCCTTGCGGACCAGGTAGTTGTCCTGGTCGCCCTTCTTGTACGAGTCGTAGTGGGCGTCGTTCACCCGGTGCAGCACGATTCGCGGGTGCAGGGCGCGGATCTGGGCGATCGAGCCGGGGCGCAGGTCGTCGTAGAGGACGACGAAGTCCTCGCACACGCCCGGGTTGGACAGGGCGAGGCTGCGCAGCAGCACGAGGAAGCCGGGCAGGTAGTTCTCGTCGACGTAACTGGCGAAGGCGATGCGGCGCTTGCCGGTGAGCGCGTGCGCGTCGGTCGCCGGGGCCAGGGGGGCGGCCGTGGCCGGGAAGGTCATGGTCATCGCAGGGATATCCTCGTGTCGGTCACGCTCTGGGCCCGCTGCATGACCCAGTCCTTCTCGCTGGTGTATTCGTGCACGGACGTGATGGCCAGCTTCATGGCCTCCGGGACGCGGTAGGCGCCGCTCTCGTAGAAGTCGAAGCCGATCAGGTCCAGGGTGGGGCTGACGTCCAGGAAGTCCAGCAGCCACAGCATGTTGAAGCCGGTGGTCGGAATGCCCGACCAGACGTCGTTGCCGAGCTTGCCGATGTTGCGCACGGGCCAGCGCAGCGACTCGTCGCCGAGGTGGGCCTGGGCGCCGGGCACCAGGCGGTTGCGCAGCGAGTACTTCCAGTCGCCGGACACGCCGCCGAAGACGAGCCGGGTGGTGACCCGCTGGTCCCAGTTGAAGCCGTGCTTGTGGATGGTGGCGTGGATGTCGGTGCGGCCGCCGGTGTGCTTCGGGTCGATCCGGTACGAGTTGAAGCGCACCACCAGGTCGTACGCGTCGATCTCGGCGCCCATCGAACTGGCGCCGACCCGACCGGAGTTGGCGATCAGGCAGATCGACTTGCCGGCGATCTGGTTGCGGAACTCGCCCAGGGTGATCCACCGCACTCCGCCGACGGTCGGGTCGGTGACCGGGCCGCGCATCCGGCTGCGGCGCTGTTCGGCGTAGAGGGCGACGGCCTCGGTGAGCGCGGGCAGGTCGACGCCGGGGACGGCGGTGCGCAGGTCGAGGTACTGGCTGAGCAGCTCCTGCCGGTCCTGCACCGGGGCGTCCTCGGCGGCCAGCGTTAGGAGCGCTCCCACGAGGCGGGGTTCGGCCTGAGTCCAGTCGCCCACGGCGTGCGCGGCGAGGCCCTCGGCCCATACGTCGGTGGCGGGGCGACGCGTGAAGTCCTGGGCGCGCGGCACCTGGCGGCCGAGGAGGGCGAACAGCTCCCGCTCCTTGTCCGCCGCGATCTTCAGGCCGTCGATCCGGGCGCGGACGCCGAAGCCGTCGTCGTCGGTGAGGGCGAGGTAGCGCTCGTACGCCTCCAGTGCCTCGGTCTCCTCGCCGAGGGCCTCCAGGAGACGCGCGCGCAGCCGCCAGCCGGCGCGGGAGTTCTTGCGCTGGGCCAGGACGGTGTCGCTGATGACGAGGGCGAGGTTCAACTCGTCGTCGTAGCCGCACTCCAGGGCCTTGTTGGCGACGGCCAGCAGGGCGTCAAGCAGGTCGTTGCCGATGCTCACCGACGGGGTCGCGGGGCCCTTGACGGCCCGCTTGAGCAGGGCGGCGGCCCCGCCGGCCGGGGCGGGCACGGGGGCGGTGACAGAGGTCGTGCCCCACACGACGAGCAGCTTGCGCAGCTGTTCGGCGAGTTCGACGCGGCGGCGGTCGATGCTGCCGACGAGTTTCCCGCTGTGTGCGGCACAGGCACGCAGGCAGTCGTCCAGCTCCCCTCCACGCGCACGTGCACGTCTCTTCTGGACCGTCGTCATGGCACTCCTGTGTTCTTTTTACCCAGCTTTAGCTGTGTTCTTGGGTTTACCGCTGCGTGGGGGGATTCTGGGGAAACTTAGGAAGTCAAAACGACATTCAGGTGAACTCACCGGGACCAGGCGGCTAATCGTTGACCGGTCGACACGGACCTCCCTGCGATTCGGACTAACGTGCTGGCAAGCACCCGAAGGAACGCCCGTCGAGGGGAATTTCGTGACCAGCATGACCGTCCGGCCGGTGCCCGACGCGTCCGCGCCCGTGCTGCCCCCGGCGGAACGGACCGGCGCCCGGCGAAAGCCCCGGCTGCGCGCCCTCGACGGACTGCGGCTCGTCGCCGCGCTGATGGTGGCCGCCTATCACTACGGCGGCCGGGGCGGCGAGATCACCCACGCCTGGGGAAGTTCGCCGGACAAACAGTTCCCCACGCTGCACACCTATTTCGCGTACGGCTGTCTCGGCGTCCAAATCTTTTTCGTGATCAGCGGATTCGTGATCTGCATGAGCGGCTGGGGCCGACCCCTGAAGTCGTTCTTCGCCTCCCGCGCCTCCCGGCTGCTGCCCGCCTACTGGGCGGCCGTCCTGCTGGTGACGGCGGTGTTCGCGCTGCCGATGGTCACCTACAAGGCGCTGTCGCCGAGCGACACGCTGGTGAACCTGACGATGCTCCAGTACCCGCTGGGCGTGGACCGGGTGCTGGGCGTGTGCTGGACGCTGTGGGCGGAGGTCCGCTTCTACGCCCTGTTCGCGCTGTGCGTCGTGCTGCCCGGGGCCTCACGCCGGCGCGTGATCATGTTCTGCGCGGGCTGGACCCTCGCGGCGGCGATCACCCAGGGCGCGCACCAGCCGCTGCTCGACATCGTGTTCATGCCGGAGTACGCCCCGTTCTTCATCGGCGGCGTCGGCCTCTACCTCGTCCACCGCGACCGCAAGGACGTCTACGCCTGGGGCATCGTGGCCGTGAGCTTCCTCATCGGGCAGCACTACGCGGTGCGCAGCCTGTGGAACGCCGCGGACCCGAACGCCTTCGCCCACCGCACCTCGCTCGGGATCGTCCTCGTAGTCGCCTTCGGTTTCGTCGCGGTCGCGGCCATCGCGCTCGGCTGGTTCGGCTGGGCCGACTGGCGCTGGCTGACGGTGGCCGGGGCGCTGACGTACCCGTTCTACCTGGTCCACGAGCACCTCGGCTGGGTCGTGGTGCGCGCCCTGCACGTCAGCCTGGGCCTGCCGTCGGCGGCGACCTTCGTCCTGACGGTCCTGTCGATGCTGCTGCTGGCCTGGCTGCTGAACCGGTACGTCGAGAAGCCGCTGACGCCGAGGCTGCGGGCGGCACTGGCGAAGGTGCGCTGACGGCTCACTCGGGTCCGTGGCTCGGGCTCGTTCCCCGGCTGCCGTGTGTGTCTCTCGCTCCGGCGCCGTTCCGCCTACTCGATCCCGTACTGCGCCCCGATCCCCGCGATCACCAGCGCGAGCCCCTCCTCGAAGTGCTGGTCGTAGTCCTGGAACAGCTCCGCGCCCGCCCGGGCCGACAGCGGGAAGTCGGCCATGAGGCGGGCGCGTTCCTCGATGTCGTAGCCCTCGCGGCGCTCGCCGGGCAGCGGCTGGACTCCCTGTTCCTCGGTGACGAAACCGAGGGTGTAGACGTGCGTCGTCCCGGTCGCGCGCACGGCCTGCGCGAGGCTGAGGCCGGCGCCCGTGAACAGGCGCAGGTTGTCCTCCATCTGCTCGGCGTGGACGATGCCGGTGAAGCGTGAGCCGCTGAAGACCTTCGCGCCGTCCCGGTAGCCGAGCAGCGCCGCACGCAGTCCGCGGTTGGACTTCAGCAACCGCTCCCGCCAGCTGTCGCCGGGGGCCAGGGGCGTCCCCGCGACCATCCGGCGGTACATCTCCGTCGCCATCTCGTCGAGCAGCTCCTGCTTGTCCTTGAAGTGCCAGTACAGGGCGGGCGCCTTGACGTCCAGCTCCTTGGCGATGGCGCGCAGGGTCAGTCCGTCCAGACCCACCTCGTTCAGGAGCGTCAGTGCGGCGTCCGCGACTCGTCGGCGGTCGAGTGGGGCTCGTCGTTCCGTGTTCACGCTTGACAGCTTAACAACGTTAAGGGCATCGTCATGGCCGACGGAACTTAACAACGTTAAGGAAGGTGGGCGCCATGGATACGGACGTCTTGATCGTGGGTGCGGGCCCGACCGGGCTCGCCCTGGGGATCGACCTCGCCCGGCAGGGCGTGGCCGCGCTGGTGGTGGAGCGTGCGGACACGCTGTTCCCCGGTTCACGCGGCAAGGGCATCCAGCCGCGCACGATGGAGGTCTTCGACGACCTCGGCGTGCTCGACGCGATCCGCGAGGCCGGGGGCGGCTACCCGGTCCAGATGATCTGGCAGGACGGACGGCGGGTGGGCGAGCACCGGATGTTCGAACCGGTGGAGGTCAGTGAGGACGCGCCGTACACCGAGCCGCTGATGGTGCCGCAGTGGCGCACCCAGGAGATCCTGTTCGCCCGGCTGACGGAGCTCGGCGGGCGGGTCGCCTTCGGCCGGGAGGTCACCGGGCTCGACCAGGACGAGGACGGCGTGACCGTACGGTTCGGCGCGACCGCGCGATCCGGGGCGGGGGACAGCCTCCGCGCGCGCTACGTGGTCGCCGCCGACGGCGGCCGCTCGACCGTGCGCCGCGCGCTGGGCATCGGCATGACCGGGGAGACCGTCGACCCGAACCCCCTGCTGGTGGCGGACGTCCGGATCGCCGGCCTGGACCGCGACCACTGGCACGCCTTCCCGCCGGGCGGGGAAGCCGAGGGCTACCTCGCGATCTGCCCGCTGGCCGGCACGGAGGACTTCCAGATGGTCGCCCAGTTCCCGGAGGGGACCTCGGTGGACCTCTCGCTCGACGCCATCCGCAAGGTCGTCGCGACCCGCTCCCACCTGGCCCCCGAGGACGTCACCGAGGTGCGCTGGGCCTCGGACTTCCGCCCCCGGGCGGCTCTCGCGGACCGCTTCCGCGCCGGGCGGGTCTTCCTCGCCGGGGACGCGGCCCACATCCACTCCCCCGCCGGCGGCCAGGGCCTGAACACCAGCGTCCAGGACGCCTACAACCTGGGCTGGAAACTGGGCGCGGTCCTGCGGGACGGAGCACCGGCGGCCCTGCTGGACACCTACGAGGAGGAGCGGCGTCCCGTCGCCGCGGAGGTGCTCGGACTGTCGACGAGCGTCCATCGCGGCGAGACCAGGCGGGGCGGGGCGACCCGGCAACTCGGCCTGGGATACCGGGAGTCGACGCTCACACGGGAGACCCGGCCGACGGCGGACGGGCTCCGGGCCGGTGACCGCGCCCCGGACGCCACGGTCGCCGGCGTCCGCCTCTTCGACGCGTTCCGGGGGCCGCACTGGACGCTGCTCGCCCTGGACACCGAGGCGCCGGAACCCGGAGCGCCGGTCCGTGTCGTGCGCGGGCCCGCGCACAAGACGTACGGGGCGGGCCTGTTCCTCGTCCGCCCGGACGGTTACGTCGGCTGGGCCGGGGACACGGCGGCGGGGTCGGCGGAGTACCTCACGCGGTTCGGGCCGGGCCGGGACCACCGGCCCTGACCTCCAGGGCGGGCACCAGTCCGTCGAGCACCGGCAGCGCGGCGGCCAGGGTCGCCCGGTCGGCGGGCGGGAGGCCGGCCACGGCCGCGGCCAGGGCCGAGGTGCTGGCACGGTCGTAGCGGGCGAGCAGGTCGAGGGCCCGGGCCGAGGGGGTCAGTACGACGGCCCGGGCGTCGTCGGGATCGGCCGTGCGCTCGACCAGACCGGCCGCCGCCAGCGCCTTCACGAGGTTGCTCACCGTGGACGGCGCCACCCGCAGCCGGGCCGCCGCCTCGCGCGGTGCGAGCGGACCGTCGCCGGTCAGCACGCGCAGCAGCTCGATCTGCGCCTCGGGCAGCTCGGGCAGCCCTTCGGTCGTGCGGGTCGCCCGGAGCACCGCGCGGCGCAACGGGCCGAGCAGCCGCCCGAGTTCGTGGGCGACATCCTGCGGGTCGCGGTCGGCCGTGCTGTCCATGCGCCCATTCTGCCCGCCCCTCCGACCTAGCGGTTTTGCCACAAAATTATTTTGTGGCAAAATGAAATGCATGAGTACGACGCACACGACCACGAGGCACCAGACCACAGTCACCGACCCGGTCCCCCACCAGGACCTCTCCGGCATCGTCGGACACCGCTTCATCTACACGTATGCCAACGGCTGGCAGTACGAGATGTACGTCAAGAACGCGACGACCATCGACTACCGCATCCACTCCGGCCATGTGGGCGGCCGCTGGGTGAAGGACCAGGAAGTCGATCTGGTCGCGCTCACCGAGGGCATCTACAAGGTCTCCTGGACCGAGCCGACCGGCACGTCGGTGTCGGTGAACGTGCTGCCCGCCGAGCGGGTGCTGCACGGGGTGATCTTCTTCCCGGAGTGGATCCGCACCCACGGCGAGCGGACCGTCCTCTTCCAGAACGACCACCTCGACGAGATGCGCGGCTACCGCGACGAGGGCCCGACCTACCCGATCTACGTCGTCCCGGAGTTCGCCCGGATCACGCTCTTCGAGTACGTCGGCGAGGACGACGAGGACGTGGTGTCGGTGGCGCCGGGCGACCTGCCGACGGGCTGGTCGGACCGCGCGAACTGACCTCGGGGAGCCGCTCGCCCTCGCGGCACGCCACTCAGAAGGTGTCCGAGGGCACGTACGTCCCCCAGACCCCCCGCAACGCGTTGCACACCTCGCCCACCGTCGCCCGGGCCCGCAACGCGTCCTTCATCGGGTACAGGACGTTGTCCTCGCCCTCGGCCGCCTTCTTCAGGGCGTCCAGGGCGGAGTCCACCGCCGCCCGGTCCCGCTCGGCCCGCAGCTTCGCGAGGCGCTCCGCCTGCTGGGCCTCGATCGCCGGGTCCACCCGGAGCGGCTCGTACGGCTCCTCCTCGTCGAGCTGGTAGCGGTTGACCCCGACCACGACCCGCTCGCCGGAGTCCGTCTCCTGGGCGATCCGGTAGGCGGAGCGCTCGATCTCGCCCTTCTGGAAGCCGTGCTCGATCGCGTCGACCGCGCCGCCGAGTTCCTCGACCCTCGTCATCAGCTCGACGGCCGCCGCCTCGACGTCGTCGGTCATCCTCTCGATGACATACGAGCCGGCGAAGGGGTCGACGGTCGCGGTCACGTCCGTCTCGTAGGCCAGCACCTGCTGCGTGCGCAGCGCCAGCCGCGCGGACTTGTCCGTCGGCAGGGCGATCGCCTCGTCGAAGGAGTTCGTGTGCAGCGACTGGGTGCCGCCGAGGACCGCGGCGAGCCCCTGCACCGCCACCCGGACCAGGTTCACCTCCGGCTGCTGGGCGGTCAGCTGCACGCCCGCCGTCTGCGTGTGGAAGCGCAGCATCAGCGACTTGGGGTTCTTCGCGCCGAACTCCTCCTTCATCACCCGCGCCCAGATCCTGCGGGCGGCTCGGAACTTGGCGACCTCTTCCAGGAGCGTCGTTCGGGCGACGAAGAAGAACGACAGGCGCGGGGCGAAGTCGTCGACGTCCATGCCGGCCGCGACCGCCGTCCGTACGTACTCGATGCCGTCCGCGAGGGTGAACGCGATCTCCTGCGCCGGGGAGGCCCCCGCCTCCGCCATGTGATAGCCGGAGATCGAGATCGTGTTCCACTTCGGGATCTCGGCCCCGCAGTACTTGAAGATGTCCGCGATCAGCCGCAGCGACGGCTTCGGCGGGAAGATGTACGTCCCGCGCGCGATGTACTCCTTCAGTACGTCGTTCTGGATCGTGCCGGTGAGCTTGTCGGCGCTCACGCCCTGCTCCTCGGCGACCAGTTGGTACAGGAGCAGGAGAAGGGCGGCGGGCGCGTTGATCGTCATCGACGTCGAGACCTGGTCCAGCGGGATCCCGCCGAACAGCACCCGCATGTCGTCGATCGAGTCGATGGCCACGCCGACCTTGCCGACCTCGCCGCTCGCGATCGGCGCGTCCGAGTCGTGGCCCATCTGGGTCGGCAGGTCGAAGGCGACCGACAGGCCCGTCGTGCCGTGGGCGATCAGCCGGCGGTAGCGGGCGTTGGACTCCGTCGCCGTACCGAAGCCGGCGTACTGGCGCATGGTCCAGGGGCGGCCGGTGTACATCGACGGGTAGACGCCGCGGGTGTACGGGTACGCCCCCGGTTCGCCCAGCTTCTCGGCCGGGTCCCAGCCCGCCAGGTCCTCAGGCCCGTAGGCCGGCTCGATGGGCAGTCCGGACTCCGACTCGCGCGTCATGGTCTGTTGCCTCCGTCTGAGCAGTCACTCGCCAGTCACTCGCCAGTTCCTGAAACAACAATGCCGTGCCGTTCGCGAGCCGTCATTCGGGGGGAGATTCGGGGGGAGCATCTTCGGTGGCTGGTTCGGCGGCACGTTCGGTTGCCCCGGGCAGATCGGTGAGACGACGGGGGTTGGGATGCGTACTACGGGCGTGGGGAGAACGATCGTCGCGCTGCTGGCGCTGGCCACGGTGTGCGGCTGCACGGTGCAACCCTCCGACGAGGACGGGAAGTCCCGCTCGCCGGTGCACATCGACGTCTCCGGCAGCACCCCTCCCAAGGCCTCCGCCGACACGGACGCAGGTGCGGACGCCGGCACGGATGCCGGTACGGATGAGAGCACCGGTACCGGCAGGGACACCGACTCCGGCGAGGACACGAAGGGCGGCGAGCCGAGCGCGACGCCCGCCTCGCCCGCGCCCGCCTCGCCCGCGCCCGTCGTCCTGTGGTCGCGGGGCGACAGCGGACAGGACATCCGCGAGCTCCAGGCCCGGCTGCGGCAGGTCGCCTGGCTGTACGACGGGCCGACGGGGACGTACGACGACCTGACCGAGCAGGCGGTGGAGGGCTTCCAGGGCAAGCGCGGGCTGCCGAAGACGGGGCGGACGGACAGCGTCACCTGGCAGCGGCTGCTCGGGATGACGCACGAGCCGGGCAAGTGGGAGCTGTACCTGATGGGCGGACAGCCGGCCGCCGCGCCGGACCCGCGCTGCTTGACCGGCCGGGTGCTCTGTGTCAGCAAGTCCAGCCGCACCCTGCGCTGGATGGTCGACGGCCGCACACTCATGACCCTGCCGGTCCGCTTCGGCTCGCAGTACACACCCACCCGCGAGGGTGTGTTCAGCGTCTACTGGAAGTCCCGGCACCATGTGTCGACGCTCTACGACTCACCGATGCCGTACGCCATGTTCTTCAGCGGCGGCCAAGCCGTGCACTACTCGTACGACTTCGCCGCCCGTGGCTACTCCGGCGGCTCGCACGGCTGCGTCAACGTACGGGACGAGGCGGCGATCGCGGACCTGTTCGGGCGGGTGCGGAACGGCGACAAGGTCGTCGTGTACTGGTGAGTCCCGTGGCGCTCCCCGAGCGGGAGACGTGTGGTTGCCGAGCGGGAGACGTATGGGGCGCGGGCGGGACCGGGGGAACGTGTCCCGCCCGCGCCAGGTGCACGAGCCGTGAGTACGGGGGGAACCCCGGCTCAGTGCGACGGCCGATGACCAGTCGGCACACTCATTACTGCGCCCCGGCCCCCAGAAACGTCACACCCCGCCCGCAGGAATTTTCACCACTTGAGAAACCGCAGGTCAGAAGGGTGTGACGCTCAAACGATGCGGGTGCGGGTGCCGGCATCGGGGTCGTGACGGTTGCCGCCGGAGCCCCAGTGCGGCCCGTCGCCGCCTCTGTCCCCGTGCTTGCCGCTCTCGCCGTGCTCGCCGCCCAGGCTTCCGGTACCGCCCGCACCTCTGCCCCGTTGGCCTCTGCCGTCACCGTGGCCGTCGTCGTCCTTGTCGCCCTGGCCGGCCTTCTTCGTGCGCTCCTCGCGGTCCTTCTTGCCGTTCTTGCCGTTCTTGCCGTTCTTGACGTCGTTGTCAGCGGACGCGCTGTCGGCCAGCATCGCCTTGCAGTACTTCTTCACGTGCGAGGAGCCGCCCGCCGCGCCCTCCAGGGCGTTCCTGCGGTCGGCGGTCAGCCCCTTGCCGTCACGCATGTCACGGCAGGCCGAGAGGGAGCCGCGCGAGGCGTTCCCCGGGCGACCGACCCGGCCGTCGGAGCCGGCGCTCGTGCCGGGGTCCGGGGTGGACCCCTCTCGTGCGGTGTCGCGCGAGGAGCCCTGGCCGGAGCCGGTGGCGCCGCCGGGCGAGGGCTCGCTCCGGGAGGCCCCGGGCGACGGTGGGACGAGCGGGCGGTTCGGTGTCACCGGGGCGGAGGCCGAGGAACCGGGATCCGGTTCGGCCCGGCCGAACGGCGATGGCAGGACTCCGGTTCCGACCGCGACGGCGGCTGCTGAGCCGACCATGCCGACAGCCAGCGCGGCGGCCAGTCCCAGGCGGATCGTTCGGCCCCGGCGGGGGCGCGGGTCGCCCCGGCCAGGTCCGCCGATGCGCACGACACCGATGTCGGGGGTGGCCGGGGCACCGCCGCGAGCGCGCTCGCCGAGGCCGGTCCGCCCGCCGGTCCGTTGCTCGGCTGACCCCTCGGGCAGGCTTTCCGCGCGGGCCGTGCGCGCCGTGCGCGCCGTGCGGAAAGCGGCCAACGCGGCGGCCTCACCGGGGAGTTCGGCGCTGGTGGGTGCGGTTTCCACGGACAGCGCGTCCAGGGTTTTGGCGAGCCTCTCGGCCCGGTCGCGGTCGGTCACGTCGACGGCTTCGAGGGACTCTCCGCTCAGCAAACGCTCCGCCGTTTCGCGGTCCAGCCACCTGTACTGCTCGTCGGCCATCACATGTCCCTCTGCGTCCGCGCGCGCGTATGCGTCACACCAGCGGACGTCACCGCACCTCCGCGCGGTTCTCGCGGGGGCGGCAGGGCGTCGAGCACCCCGGCCGATTCCGGATCCTCGTCGAGCAGTTCGGCGAGCCGCTTCAGACCGCGGTGCGCGGCCGTCCGTACGGCGCCCGGGCGCTTGCCGAGCGTCTCGGCCGCGCTCTTCGCGTCGAGGCCCACGACCACGCGCAGCACGACGGCCTCCGCCTGATCCTGCGGCAGCCGGGCGATGAGGGACAGCGTGGTGTCGGTGGCGAGGGACTCGATGGCCTCACCCGCGGTGTCGGACTCGGCGGGCTTGCCGGTCAGCTCGGTCTCGTCGCCGACCGTCGCGGGGCGGCGCCCACGCATGCGGATGTGGTCCAGGGCGCGGTTGCGGGCTATCCGGGCGGCCCAGCCGCGGAACCGGTCTCCGTCGCCGCTGAACCGCTCCAGGTCACGGGCTATCTGCAGCCAGGCCTCGGAGGTCACGTCCTCGGCGTCCGGGTCTCCGACCAGTGTCCGGACGTACCCGAGCAGCCGCGGGTGCACGGCGCGGTACACGGTCCGGAACGCGGTCTCGTCCCCACCCTGTGCCGCGAGCACCGCGACGGTCAGCTCCGCGTCGTCCCCCAGCACCCGTGCTTACCTCAAGAGATGGTCGAGTCGATGGTCGCTTCGAGCCGGCTTCCGGGCCGGCTTCACGGCTGGCTTCGCGCCGCCTTCGACCGCGATAGTTGCGATGATCATGCAACTTCACGTCCGGCGCGAAAGGCACGTTACGACCTGAAACCACTGCTCGTCCATGTCCGTCCACGATGCAACTACCTCGTGATGTGGCGAGTGGCACGGGGGATGCCCAGGATCGGTGTGACAGAAAACGCAGCCCAGGCGCTGTAGGAAGTACGGGCCGCCGCGCGACCCGTACCGCGCGACGGCCGGGGCCTCTCCTGTGGGGGGTGGCGGCCCCGGCCGTCTCCGTGGTTTTCGACCTCTGACCTGCGACGAGGCACGGAACCTGTGAACCGCCGGTGACCATAGACCCGGCGAAATCCGATACCTGGCAGCGGTGCGCCACACCTGGAGGCCCGCCCAACCCGACCACATCTAGCGCAGTCGGCGTGCGCGGTGCTGGAAGTCCAGGCCCCCGCGCGGCCCAACCGCAGGCAATCGGACTCGCCCGGTCAGAAGACCGGCCGCTCCGGACGTTGCCTTGGCCACCCGCCCACGAGGCCGTACGACTACTTCTTCCCAGCCTTGGGATCGGCGTTGAGCCCGTTTGTGGGTTCTGCGTTGGGTCCGGCTGTGGATTCGGCCTTGGGTTCCGCGCTGGATCCGGGTGAGGAGTCGGCCTTGGGTTCGGCGTTGGGTCCGGCGTTGGGGCCGGCGGTGGATTCGGCCTTGGGATCGACCTTCGGTTCGGCCTTGCCCTTGAGGTCCGCCTTGTCCTTGCTGTCGCCCTTGGCCTGGGACGTCGCCTCCGCCAGTCGCTGCGCGCAGTAGGCGCGGACGTTCGCCTCGCCATCCGCTGCCGTGACGAGCCGCTGCCAGGCCGTCGAGTCGAGCGCCTTGCCCTGGGTCTCGACCTTCGCGTACGCCCGACAGTGGGCCAGGGTGTCCTTCGCGGTGCCCGGCCGGTCCGAGGGCGCGGTGACGGTGCGGGAGTCCGGGTGCGGGGGAGAGTGCGGGGCGCTCGGCCGGGACTCGGTGCTCGTCGGCGGATGCGGACGGGCGGCCCCGTCCCCCGCGCCGTGCGTGTCGCCGCCTGCCGTACCGATCGCCGCGAACGCGACACCGCCCAGCGTGAGGCTCGCGAGAACCACGGAGAGCGTCGCCCGCACCGACCAGGCACCCCGCCGCCGCTCCCGGGGCCGCCAGTCGTCCCGGCGCCGGGTCCGCGTCCGGTGCGCCCCCGCGTCCCGTGCGGTCCGGAAGGCGGCCACGGCCCGCGACTCGCCCTCGTCATCGACCCGACCCCCGCGCAGGGCGGCGCCGAGCAGGTCCTCCAGCTCCACGGTGGGGGCGGACCCGGGCGCGGTGTCGGAGGCGCGGTGCACACGCTGACGGCCCGGTGTCCGGTTGCCGTTGTGTCGCTCACCCATGCCGTGTCCGTCCCTGTCCGTCTCTGTCCGTCTCTGTCCGTCTCTGTCCGCCCCTGGCCGGCCCCGTTCGTCCCGCATCGTTCGGTCGTCCGACGGCCCACCCGGCCGGTCGGCGTCCCGCGACCGTCGCCTGTCATGTCGACTCCCCCAGCGTCCGGGGGCCGTCATCCGTCACACCCTCGCCGCCCAGCTGGTCGGCCAGCCGCTTCAGACCCCGGTACGCGGCCGTCCGCACCGCGCCGGGCCGCTTGCCGAGGACGCGCGCGGCGGCGGGGCCGTCCAGGCCCACGACCACCCGCAGCAGCACCGCCTCCGCCTGGTCGCGGGGCAGACCCCGGACCAGGGCGAGGGCGTGCTCCGTGGAGATGGACTCCAGCGCCTGGTCGTACGTGCTGCCGGTCCCGGGCAGCTCCAGTACGTCCTGTTCGAGCGTCGTCGGCCGCGGCCGCACCTTCTGCCGACGCAGATGGTCCAGCGCACGGTGCCGGGCGATGGTCGCGCTCCAGCCACGGAACCCCGCGCCGTCGCCCTTGAACCTCCCGAGGTCCCGGGCGATCTCCAGCCAGGCGTCGGAGGCCACGTCCTCGGCGTCGTCACCGACGATCCCGCGCAGATACCCGAGCAGTCCGGGCTGCACGATCCGGTAGGCGACCGCGAAGGCCGCCTCGTCACCCTGCTGGGCCCGCGCGACGGCCGCGCCCAGTTCCCCGTCGTGCGCCTGCGCGCGGCGGGGTACGCCTCCCTGGCCCAAGAACTGTCCTCGTTCGTACCGAGTCCGTGCGGATCCGCGGCCCCCGGCACAGCCGCCGTCTGCCTCCGCCCCCCACGCTCAACAGCGCCGGAACCGGCAGAAGTGTCACCTCGGGCCCTCGGCCGCCGGGCTCACGCGTCCGACCGAACCGGCCGCCGCTGCCTGGCGACCGCGAGAGCGCGGAGCTACCGCAGCGCCGCCCCGTGGGTCGCGTCGCGGCACAGCAGCCGCAGCGATCCGTCTCCCGTGAAGCAGCGGCGCGCCTCGTCGATCGGGTCCCACAGCCTGCCGTCCGGGGTGCGGATCCAGTGGTCGCCGCCGGTCGCCCACCACTCCGCGCCCGACTGGCGGGCGATCACCTCACCGGCGTACGCGCCGAAGCCGCGCAGGACGCTGTCCACGGCGGCGTACGGCGTCTCCTCCCGGCGCAGTCCGTCGATCATCCGGTCGACGCGCCACAGACTCTGCGCCGAGTAGTCGAGCCGCAGTCGCGCCCCCTCGCGCATCGTCGCCACCGCGTCCGCCGCCCACCGCACGGGCTTCGCGGCGGCTGAGGGCCTGGTTTCCTGGTAGGTCGTCACACCCCGGAAAGCGCCTCGGCACAGGGATTCGTCACCCGGATCCGGGGGGTGCCCGGGACCGGTGCAGGACCGCCCCACCTCCACCGCACGACAGTCACAGGACTCGCCCAGCGCCGAGGTTTGCGCCGCTCAGCCCCGCTTCCCCCGGGCCCGGCGCGACACCACCGCGCGCAGCACACGCCGACCCTCCGTCGACACCTCCAGCGCCCGGCGCAGTCCGCCCGCGCCGTGTTCGGAGAGCAGCTCCAGTACGGCGACCTGGCGGCGCAGCTCGGCGGCGACGAGCGGTGACATGCCCTCCGTACGGCCCTCCCGGCGGGCGCCGACCGACGCGACGTCGGCGTCCTCGGGTGCCGCGCCCTCGAGGAGCCGGTGAATCCGGAGCGCGGCGACCGAGCAGGCGTCGGCCCACAACCGAACCTCGGCGGCGCCGGGCGCGGACGGGGTGGCTGCGAGCATCCGACGGGCGAGCAGCACGGCCTCCCCGTCGACGGCTTCCCCATCGACGGGCTCCCCGCCTCCCGACTCCCTGCCGCCGGGCTTCCCGCCACCGCGTTCCCCGCCCACGAACGTCCTACCGACCGGCCCGGAGCCGCCGCCACCACCGAACCATCTGCCGGCGGCCTCCCCGCCCAAGGTCGTCACCGCAGTGCTCGCGAGGGCGGGGCCGAGCCGACCGCGCACCTGCTCGAGCCGTTCGCTCCAGTCGTCGGCGTCCACCTCGTCCGCGAGCCCGGCCCACAGCGGCCGCAGGATCTCGTCGTCGGCGCCCAGCAAGGGCAGACATCGGTCCAAACAAGCCAGCCCACTCGCGGCCAGTCCGCGCTCGTCGGCCTGAGCGATCAGTTCCACCAGGCTCATCCGCGCCTCCCACGCCGGGCGGTCATCCCTAACGGAACCCGCATTGCCCCTTACTGCGTGCGACGGACCGGGAGTGTCACAGGGGGAGCACGCCGAGCCGGTCGAGCAACCGGAAGAAGGGGTTTCGGCCAACTCGGCCCACCCCCGTTCACGGCGGAGGCACACCCGCCGTACCTCCCAGCTCAGCCCAGCCTCAGCCCAGCCGGTCGGCGAGCGCCTTGAACTCCGTCCAGGACAGCTCCGGCTTCCCCGGGTCCCACAGCTTCTGCACGGTCGCCCTCAGCGGCATCCGGATCCCGTCCGCGACCTGCGCCTGGGTCTGGGAGTTCGCCAGGTCGCACCAGACCGCGAAGGACCCGCCGAGGATCTGGTCGTCGTACTTCGCGGGCACCGGCTGCGTGCCGCGCACGACGAGCGGTGTCCACTGCTCGTAGATCCGCTGCCCGGTCGGATAGACGAAGCTCAGCGGCTCCCCGAGGACGTAGTACAGGAACTCGTCGTTGTAGTTGACGATCTTCCGTCCCTCGCGCAGATACTCCAACGGCTGCCGCGCCCCGATCTCCTTGCCCGTCCAGTAGGCCACCTGGATGTCCTTGTCGGGCTGCACGGACGTACCGCGGAAGAAGCCGTCGTTCCAGGCGCGGGGGCTCTTGTCGTGGGCGCGGACCGTGTCGGCCCGGTCGTTGAGCCAGCCCGTGGTGAGGTCGGCGACGGTCGCGCCGGAGCCGTAGGCCTCGGCGGCGGCACTGGCCAGCTGCGGGTAGGACGCCTGCGGGTCGGACACCGTCAGCGCCTGGTACTCGTCGCCGCCGAGATGCCACGGTGTGCCGGGGAAGAGACCTGCGTACTCGTTCAGCAGGTCGTCGACGATCTCCCCGGCCTCGGGATCGGAGATGTCGACCGCGCCCCGCGTCGCCACGCCCTGCGCGTTGCGCAGCTGGAGGTCCGGGTGCGCGGCGATCACGGCGCCCAGATGCCCCGGCGAGTCGATCTCCGGCACGACCGTGATGTGCCGACTGGCAGCGAGGTCGACGATCTTCTTGACCTCTGCCTTCGTCAGGTGCTGCTGGGAGACGATCTCGGGGTGCGAGTCGGACTCGATCCGGAATCCCTGGTCGTCCGAGAAGTGCAGCCCCAGCTGGTTGAACTTGAGATCGCCGAGCTCCCGGACGCGGTCCTCGATCCAGTCCGCCGTGAAGTGCTTGCGCGCGATGTCCAGCATGAGCCCGCGCACCGGCTTGGCCGGCTCGTCACGCACCGCGCCCTCCGGCGCCGCGCCCCCGCCGCGCACCTCCTGCTTGAGCGTGCGGGTCCCGTAGAACACCCCGGCCTCGTCCGGCCCGCTGATGGTCACCCGCCCGCCGCGCACGGTCATGGCGTACGACTCCGGGTCCGCGCCCTCGTCGTCGTTCAGCGCCAGTCGTACGTCCCCGGCGCACACGTCGTCCCGCTCGCCCCCGTACGCCAGCCCCAGCTCACCGGCGACCAGCCGGCCCTCGTCGGCCAGCTCCCGGTCGCTCACCACGACCCGCAGTCCCTTCGCCGGCTTCCAGCCGGGGCCGCGCGCGGGGGTGTGCGCACGGACGGCGGGGATGGTGCGCGGCGCGTTCGACAGCGGGTACGAGCCGGTGGGCGTGGGACTCGGGGCCGTCGAGCCGTCGGCCGAGGAGCAGGCGGAGGCGCTCTGGGAGGGCTGCCGCTGCGCCGACACCGTGGGCCCGCTGTCACCGCCGTCCCCGCTGGTGGCCCACATCCCGAGACTCACGCCGGCCGCGACCGTCACGACAATCACCGCGACGATCAGCACCCACGTCTGCTTCAACGCGCTCTTCGCCCGCGTCCGGCGCCTGTGCCCACTCACGGCGCCAACCTAGGCCCTAGGGACATCCGCATGTGTCCACCACACGTTCTGAAACTCTCCCGTTCGGATGAAATTCGGGCATCCGTCGGACACGCGATGACCGCTCTCGATACCGTGACGTCACATCTCTCACATCACCTCACGCCATCATCTGCCGAAACACACGTGACGCCCACACACCTCCCTGGCCAAGTAGCCATACCGTCGCTGCCCGCGCAGACCCGGGACACACCCGGCCCGCGTTCCCCACTGGAGCAGTTCAACACCGCCCCCGCCGACGAGCTGGAACCCTTCCTCGCCGACTGCCTCCGCAGCCCCCGCTGGGCCCACCGCATCAGCGCCCACCGCCCGTACCCGACCCTGGACGCCCTGCTGGCCGCGTCCGACGAGGCGGCGTACGACCTGACGCCGGGGGATCTGGCCGAGGCCCTGGCCGGAGAATCACCGCCGACACTGCCCGAGAGTGCGCATTCGGCCGCCCACATGGCATTGGAAGCGGCTCGAGCGGCCTACGAGATCCGATTCGGACACACGTTCGCCATATGCCTGGACGGAGTTCCCGCCTCGGAGTTCGCCGACCACCTCATGGCAGCCATCCGGTCACGATTGGCAAACGATGCGGACGAAGAACGGGTGGTCACGGCAGAGGAACTCCGGCGCCTCGCGCGAGGACGACTGGTGGCCCACCTCAGGGGCGCGGGCAACGGCGCGACCAGCCCCCACGGCGCCACCCGGCAGATAACAGAACACTCCACCCCATAACCCGCGAACGCTCACCCATACGCGTGCCACTTTGATCACACCGTCAGGCCCGGCGTAAGCCCAGCGGCAGCGCGTCGCTACGATGCTGGGGGCCGGTGGACCGTACCCGGCCGGGCCCGTCCGACACCGAAGCCGGCCGGCCCCCCAATCCCCGCTCCCGGAGGGTTCTTCCGTGCCGGCTGGAACGCTGTACCGCGGCCGGGAAGGAATGTGGTCCTGGGTGGCTCATCGAGTCACCGGCGTCCTCATCTTCTTCTTCCTGTTCGTTCACGTCCTGGACACCGCGCTCGTCCGTGTCTCCCCAGAGGACTACGACAAGGTCGTGGCCACCTACAAGACCCCGCTCGTCGCGTGCCTGGAGTACGGCCTCGTCGCCGCCATCCTGTTCCACGCTCTCAACGGCCTGCGCGTCATCGCCGTCGACTTCTGGTCGAAGGGCCCGCGCTACCAGAAGCAGATGTTCTGGGCCGTCGCCGGCGTGTGGGTCGTGCTGATGCTCGGGGCCATCTACCCCGTCCTCGGCCACGCCGCTCGTGAACTGTTCGGGAGCTGACCCCCATGTCCACCACTGAGAAGACCGCGGCCGGTATCGGCCCCGTCGAGGGCCAGTCCCTCTACAGCGTCGACAACCCCGCCCCGTTCATCGAGGCCCCGCGTCAGCGCACCAAGAAGACCCCGAAGACCACACGGGGCAACTTCGAGATGGCCGCCTGGCTGTTCATGCGCCTGTCCGGCATCGTGCTGGTCGTCCTGGTCATCGGCCACCTGCTGATCCAGCTCGTGCTCGACGGCGGCGTCTCCAAGATCGGCTTCGCCTTCGTGGCGGGCCGCTGGGCGTCCCCGTTCTGGCAGGTCTGGGACCTGCTGATGCTGTGGCTCGCGATGCTGCACGGCGCCAACGGCCTGCGCACGATCATCAACGACTACGCGGAGCGCGCGAACACCCGGCTGTGGCTGAAGGGCCTGCTCTACACGGCCACGGTGTTCACCATCCTGCTGGGCACGCTGGTGATCTTCACCTTCGACCCGAACATCCGCTAGGCACGGGGCTGCGAGAATCATGAAGATCCACAAGTACGACACCGTCATCGTCGGCGCCGGTGGTGCGGGCATGCGCGCGGCCATCGAGTCGACGAAGCGCAGCCGCACCGCGGTGCTCACCAAGCTCTACCCCACCCGCTCCCACACGGGCGCCGCGCAGGGCGGCATGGCCGCAGCGCTGGCCAACGTGGAGGAGGACAACTGGGAGTGGCACACCTTCGACACGGTCAAGGGCGGTGACTACCTGGTCGACCAGGACGCCGCCGAGATCCTGGCGAAGGAGGCCATCGACTCGGTCCTCGACCTGGAGAAGATGGGCCTGCCGTTCAACCGGACGCCCAACGGGACGATCGACCAGCGCCGCTTCGGCGGTCACAGCCGGAACCACGGCGAGGCCCCGGTCCGCCGCTCCTGCTACGCGGCCGACCGCACCGGCCACATGATCCTCCAGACGCTGTACCAGAACTGCGTCAAGGAGGGCGTGGAGTTCTTCAACGAGTTCTACGTCCTGGACCAGCTGATCACCGAGGTCGACGGCGTGAAGCGGTCGGCCGGTGTCGTCGCCTACGAACTGGCGACCGGCGAGATCCACGTCTTCCAGGCGAAGGCCGTGATCTACGCGTCCGGCGGCTGCGGCAAGTTCTTCAAGGTGACGTCGAACGCGCACACGCTGACCGGTGACGGCCAGGCCGCGGTCTACCGCCGGGGCCTGCCCCTGGAGGACATGGAGTTCTTCCAGTTCCACCCGACCGGCATCTGGCGCATGGGCATCCTGCTGACGGAGGGCGCCCGTGGTGAGGGCGGCATCCTCCGCAACAAGGACGGCGAGCGCTTCATGGAGAAGTACGCGCCGGTGATGAAGGACCTGGCGTCGCGAGACGTCGTATCGAGGTCCATCTACACGGAGATCCGGGAAGGCCGAGGCTGCGGGCCGGAAGGCGACCACGTCTACCTGGACCTCACCCACCTCCCGCCGGAGCAGCTCGACGCCAAGCTCCCGGACATCACCGAGTTCGCGCGCACCTACCTGGGCATCGAGCCGTACACGGACCCGATCCCGATCCAGCCCACCGCGCACTACGCGATGGGCGGCATCCCGACGAACGTCGAGGGCGAGGTCCTGGCGGACAACACGACGGTCGTGCCCGGCCTGTACGCCGCCGGCGAGGTCGCCTGTGTGTCGGTGCACGGCGCGAACCGCCTGGGCACGAACTCCCTCCTGGACATCAACGTGTTCGGCAAGCGCGCGGGCATCGCCGCCGCCGAGTACTCCCAGAAGGCCGACTTCGTCGAGCTGCCGGAGAACCCCGCGGAGCTGGTAGTCGCCCAGGTGGAGCGCCTGCGCGACGCCACCGGCACCGAGCGGGTCTCGGTGCTGCGGCGCGAGCTGCAGGAGACCATGGACGCGAACGTCATGGTGTTCCGCACGGAGCAGACGATCAAGACAGCGGTCGAGAAGATCGCGGAGCTGCGCGAGCGCTACCTGAACGTCTCGATCCAGGACAAGGGCAAGCGGTTCAACACGGACCTGCTGGAGGCCGTCGAGCTGGGCAACCTGCTCGACCTGGCCGAGGTCATGGCGTTGTCCGCGCTGGCCCGCAAGGAGTCACGCGGCGGTCACTACCGCGAGGACTACCCGAACCGCGACGACGTCAACTTCATGCGCCACACCATGGCGTACCGCGAGGTGGGCGACGACGGCAGCGAGACCGTCCGCCTGGACTACAAGCCGGTCGTCCAGACCCGCTACCAGCCGATGGAGCGTAAGTACTGATGGCAACCCCGACCCTGGACAAGGCGGACGCGGCCGGCACGCCCGAGCCCGGCTTCGCCGACTCGCCCTACATCACCGCCACCTTCCGGGTGCGCCGCTTCAACCCGGAGGTCTCCGCCGAGGCGACCTGGGAAGACTTCCAGTTGGAGATCGACCCGAAGGAGCGTGTCCTCGACGCCCTCCACAAGATCAAGTGGGAACTGGACGGCACCCTGACCTTCCGCCGCTCCTGCGCCCACGGCATCTGCGGCTCCGACGCCATGCGGATCAACGGCAAGAACCGCCTCGCGTGCAAGACGCTGATCAAGGACATCAACCCCGAGAAGCCGATCACGGTCGAGGCCATAAAGGGCCTGACGGTCCTGAAGGACCTCGTGGTCGACATGGACCCGTTCTTCCAGGCGTACCGCGACGTCATGCCCTTCCTCATCACGAAGGACACGAACGAGCCGACCCGCGAGCGCCTGCAGACCGCCGAGGACCGCGAGCGCTTCGACGACACCACGAAGTGCATCCTCTGCGCCGCCTGCACCTCGTCGTGCCCGGTCTTCTGGAACGACGGCCAGTACTTCGGCCCGGCCGCGATCGTGAACGCCCACCGCTTCATCTTCGACAGCCGCGACGAGGCGGGCGAACAGCGCCTGGAGATCCTCAACGACCGTGACGGCGTGTGGCGCTGCCGCACGACGTTCAACTGCACGGACGCGTGCCCGCGAGGCATCGAGGTCACGAAGGCGATCCAGGAGGTGAAGCGGGCGCTGATCACGCGCCGCTTCTGACACGTCGTCTTCCGTACGTGTGTGAGGGCCCCGTTTCCTTTTCTGGATGCGGGGCCCTCGCGCCGTTATGCGCCTGGACGCCGGTTGATGGCGGTCAGATCGATCTCGACGTCGAAGGGCACGGAGATCTTCAGCCGATCGTGGAAGATGCCGGCGAGGGCGTAGGCCTTGGTGGCCGGGTCGAGTTCGTAGACGTAGACGACGGGGAAGCCCTTGTCGTCGTCCTGCTCGACACGCCAGAAATGCGGCACCCCAGCTGCCGCGTATTTGCGGGGCTTGACCTCGCGGTCACGTTCACGGGAGTCCGGCGAGACGACCTCGACCGCGAGGATGACGTCCTCCGGTCTGTGCCAGGTCTGGGACGGGCCGGTGGCCGCCTCGGCGGGAATCACAAGTAGGTCCGGCTCCAGCCGGTTCTTGTCATCCAGCCGCACTGTGAATTCGCGGTCTACATCCATGTGATCCGGTGCCTGACTCAGCAGGCTGTACTCCAGCAGGCGCATGCAGCGCAGGTGAAACCGGGTCTGCGGACTCATGAAGACGAGACTCCCGTCGATCAACTCCGTGTGCGGCGGGAGGCCCGGAATCCGGTCGAGGTCGTCCGCGGTCCAGCCCTCGGGGGGCGGGATCGGCCACCGGTACGCCGGCTCGTCGTCGAGCCCGTTCTCGGATGCGGCGCTCATCAGTGCTCCCATGCGACGGAGTCTCGCCTGTGGGCTCAGCGTACCCAGGGGGAATGACAGCCGCCTCACCTCAACGAGTGATCATCAGACGGTCGCCTCCGGTCACGACCGGGACATCCTGGCCCCCGTGTGCTGGATCTGACCGAGGTCGAGCAGCTCGGTGTACTCGACCTGACCCAGGGCGAGCATCACGCCACCGCTCTGTGGGTGGCGCACGTGATCGACATCCCAGGCTTGCCCGCAGAGAATCCCTTTGAGAGGGTTCCGGATCTCTCCTAGGTTGGCCGCGTGATGATCGAGGTGCCCTACCAGTCGCTTCCGCGTGACCAGTCGGACGTTCGCTACGCCCACGGCCCCGACTCGGCTGTCCAGCCCGGCGTGCCTGTAGGCAGGACAATCGAGTTCGACTGGAACGAGAGTGCGATCTACCCGGGCACGTTCCGCAAGTTCTGGGTTCACGTGCCCGCCCGGTACGACCCCGCACAGCCGGCGTCGCTGATGGTGTTCCAGGACGGATGGTGGTACCTGGACCCGGAAGGAGAGGTGCGCGGCGCGATCGTCCTGGACAACCTCGTCCACCGCGGCGACATCCCGGTCACCATCGGCGTGTTCGTCGCCCCCGGCGTCTTCCCCGACGCCGAGGACCCGAAGAACCGCAACACCGAGTACGACGCATTCGACGACCGGTACGTCAGTTTCCTCCTGGACGAGATCATCCCCGAGGTCACCCAGCGGTACACGATCGCCGAGGACCCTGACCGGTGGGGCATCTGCGGTGGCAGCAGCGGCGGCAACTGCGCCTTCACCGCGGCGTGGCTGCGCCCGGACAGGTTCCGCCGCGTCATCGGGTACCTGTCCAGCTTCACGCAGATGCCGGGCGGCAACCCCTACCCCGAACTGATCCCCGGCGTTCCCCGCAAGCCACTGCGCGTCTTCCTGCAAGCGGGCCATCGTGACCTGCGCTGGAACGAGCCCGAAGCGAACTGGCTCGCCAACAACTTGCGTGTCGCGGCCGCGCTCGCGGAAGCCGGATACGACTTCCGCCTGGTTCTGGGCGACGGCGGCCACAACCCCAACCACGGCGGAGTCCTGCTCCCTGACGCCTTGCGCTGGTTGTGGCGGTCGGATGATCGCCCGGACGGGTGTGCCGCGGACGTCGCCGAAGGCGAAGCCGTGGTCCGTGCCGCCGAATGACCGGTCAACATCCTTGAAGGCCGTACATTTCTCGGCCGCTCGACGCCCTCGCCCCCGACTCCCACCAGGCCGTGCTCGGCAGGGTGCGCCCGACACTGCGACCAGACCGGACACCAGGACTACGGGGGCGGACCCTTCCAGCCGTACTCCGTTCCGAGCCCGGAGCGGGATGCGGAACGGCGGGTCCGGCGCTCGGATTGAGGCCGGTCCGCGCGGGCATGCGGACCTCGGGATGGTGGACGCCCTGCTGTCCAGGCGGGGCGGGCGGCAACGGAGAGGTGCGTGGGGATGGCTGAGCGGTCGACGGCGGCGGGGAAGCAACGGTCACAACCGGCGGACCGCGGGGACGTGCGGACGCCCCCGTTGCGTCCTGGCGGCTACGACCCGGCCGACTACGCCACGCATGTGGTGCGCAGCGCGGAGGAGGCAGGAGTGTCGCCCCTGCTCGTGATGACCGTGCTCCACAATGAGGCGTACAAGCCGCACCATCCGCTGCTGGAGCGGCTGTGGCAGTGGTGGAAGCCCGGGGCGTCCTTCGGCGTGGCCAACATGCACCGCGCGGCGTTCGAGGAGGTTCGGCGCACGCACGGCCTGTCGCAGCGGTGGCAGGACCTTCGCGACGATCCCGCCTTCGCCGTCCACGCGGCGGCCTTGCACCTGAAGGACCTCGACCGGAGCCTTCCCCAGCGGCACGTGCACCGCTACACCCGCGACGAACTCCTCGCCCTCGGCTACAACGCGGGCGAACGCAACATGCGAGCCTTCGCCCGCGGGGTCCCGCCGGGCCCCCTCGCGCGGTCGTACCTGCGCCGTTTCCGCGAACACCGGAGCCGGGCCGCCGAGATCCTGGCGGACTGCGGCAAGCCCCGTGATGCCGTGGCTGGTTGAGCTGTCGCGGTCGTGGGTGGTTTCGGCGGCCTCACCGATCCCGTGCCGCTGCGCCCCGGTTACGAGCGTGTCGTGTCCTCACCGATCCGGTGCGGCGCCCGGCTACGAGTGTTCTCCGTTCTCGCCGATGCAGGCGGACGACGGCACTCTCGCCAACTGCCTTGGCAGGGTGGGTGGACGACGCGTTCCTGGGTTCCTGCGCGTGACGGTCAGACATCAGGGGGCGGCGGTCGCCAGTCCTCTGTGCGGGTGCGAACACGTCGCTACTGCCGACAGGGGTCGGGCGGCTGGTGCTGGAAAGAAGTACCCACCCCCGTCTGGGGCTTGGCGCCCGGGGGGGGGAGGAGTACCGGGACACCCTGTCCCCGCGCGTACTGGATCTGACCGAGGTCGAGCATCACGCCACGGCCCTGCGGGTGGCACATGTGATCAACGTCCCTGGTCTGCTCCAGACGGCTGACCCTAGCGATCAGTCCCCGACAGTTCGGAGCACTGATATCCGCCCTCAAGCTCCAGCACTCCATCGACTCGCCGTGACCAGAACAACATCTGGACCACGCCCACATCGGCGTACCGCTCAAGCGGGGCCGCTGGGACGGAACGGCTGGGACGTGGTCCTGTTGGCGACACTTGAGGCGTCGTCCAGGGTCTGCCCGGCGGGTCTTGCTCCGTGCATGGGCCACCGCCGCCGCTTCGCCCCGGCCGGAGACACCGAGCTTCCCCAGGATGTTCGAGACGGGCCGACCGACCGCCCGTTCTCCCGGCTCGGCTACCTGCGTTGCAGCGCGGCGCGGACAGCATCTGGGTCTGTACCCGTGGATTCGTCGAGGTTGACCGCTTGATCGACGAGCCAATCTTCGTCTTCTCCGGGTACGAGTCGGAGGGCGCTGTCTATCCGCAGACCCGTCGTCGGATCGAGCTCCACGGATACTCGCAGCCCCACCCCCGCCACGTGGGCACCACCGGCCTTCATCTCGAACGGCTCACCAGTGATCACCCGAGCGTCCGGGTACTTGTTAAAACGGGGCACGTCGGTTTCCTTGATACACGCGGCGACAGTCCCTCCCCGTAGGCGCTCGGTCCGCGCCTCGCAGGCCACCTTCCATTCCTTGTCCAGCATGGCCTGCTGATATCGCCGGGCTGCCTCTACCGCAGACGTTATTCGGCCCTCACTCCCGGAACCGCTGCTGCCGCAGCCGGTCAACGGCACAGCCACTATCATCGTAAGCATCACGGCGATACGCACGATCCGCACAGCCACTTCTCATTCCCCCATTAATTCGCTGACCCTGACCCCAGCGCCGTAGCCTGGATTAGAGCACGACGCCCCGGCCCACGCTGCACCGCGCAGACCGCCCGGTCCACTGAAAGCGCATTCTCTCTCAGTTTTTTATCGTCGAGTTCGCCTTTATATCGTGGTGACGGATCGCACCAGGGGAACTATCGCGAGTCGCGCTGAGGCCCATCGCATCCTGCGACCTCATCCACCACATCGCCCGAGACATCTAGAGAAGACCACGTGACCGAACCGACCTGGCAGAAGTCGACCTAGAGCGAAATTTCCACCCCATTCCGAAGATGCCACGGCGTGTTCACGAACAGGCGCAAGCCCCACGACCAGGCGACGCGACTTCTCATGAAAATCAGTAGACAGCGGCCGGACTCCGTCTCTGCGAGACGCCATCTACACACTCGGCACCCTGCACCGCCTCCGCCCACTGACGCTGCCGACCAAGGACCTTAAATTCCCCATCAATTAGGATCTCCAGAAGGGGTCCATTGCTTTGCCGCGTGAGGCGATCTCGAATTCAGCCACAAAATGCGATGCGTAAGCGCAGCAATTCACTGAACTATCGAATTCAGGCCAACTCCTGCGAGATACAAAATTCCATAGGAGCTTTCTCTCGAATGACTCGCCAAACGGGATCCCGCTTCACCAATTTGAGCCATTCCTCGAACGGCGTCCCATCGCCACGGAACCACCAGGAGTTATGGCTTTTAAGCGACCGCAGGTCAGCATCAACTAGATATCGGTACTCAAGCTGCACCTGCGAGTACCCTTCATGCTCCCCCTCGGCATCAACGAGTTCCATTTGACGCACGAAGCCCACCGTGAATGTCGGCTCGGGAAACCAGTTCACTTCGCCATACTGAAAAAGGAATCCATCGGAGTCGGCTCCGCTCGGGACATCGAACTCAACCCGCTCGAAGTTGTTGACGGCCGCCATAACTTCCTCGACAGTTGGAACCTCTCGACTCGATCCCAGCTGGTCAACAACGCCTTGCGCCACGCTAAGCGCAGAGTCGATCGGTCGCCTCACCGCTTGTCTCCCTAACTCGCTTCAAGATCCCTACCACCTTGCCGTGGTGCGGCCGCAGAGGCGCGGCCGCACCACGGCAAGGTTACACACTCACCTACGGCCAGTACCCACCTTGCAATTGCCTTCGTAGATGCTCTAGAACATCTCGGGCTTCACTGGCATTTCTCGCGCCGCCAATCAGGTTGTTGACATTGGCATAGTAGTCATTCGTATGGATTCGCGAATGTACTGATGCGCCTGATGGGTTAACCGACGCTGACCCGCGCGGCAAGAAAACACCATTACTCGCGTCGTTGATGTCGATTCCAAATCTCGCAAGCTGCTGCCTCGCCGCTGCCGCCTTCGGAGAGGTACTGGCCACAATGTGATGTGCAGCAGTCTCCGCAGGCCGGGTTACTCCAGAAGCTTCGAGGTTTTCGCCAAGAATCTTAGCGTTACTGGAGCAGTTTGAATTGTGAACCAGGACCGGGGTCGCTCCCGCCAGCACATAGTACGTGTGGAGGTCATCGACCGTGAGGTTGTAAGTCCGTGCGTGCCTGATGAACGGGCGATTGTCCGTGATGACGACGGTCGTGCCCTCGTCGGTGAGCAGAGTCATGCCCGGCTTCAGGGCTTGCGCTTCGACCCAGCGTCGCTCTGATGGGGACCAGAACGGGTGCTCGTGCGTGGCTGTCAGCTTCTCGATGCCGTCCTCTGTTGCGATGGACAGCTCGTTGAAGTGCTTGTCGTCCTCGGTGATGATGAGGCGGGTGACATTCCTGGGGCCCGACTCGCCTGTTTTGGGGTCAGTGGCCTGGACCTTGTCGCCGACTCTGATGTTCTCGATGTCCTTGGTGGTGCCGTCGGCCATGAGGACGTCCGTGCCGGCCAGGAAGCACTGGGCGCAAGGAGAACCCCATCTGACTTTCCCAGCTCTGCCCGCACCGAGGCGGTCCATGATGAATTGGAAGCCAACATTTCCGCATATGGGGCAGGTGTCAACGGCGTCAATGCTGTCGACATGCTTCCAACCGTCATAGAACTTGCGGAGTTCACCGCACCCGTCCGTGAAGCTGAAGCTGCACCGCTCACGGAAGTAGAGCTCCACCATGAGCTGATAGCTGAGATCGCTGAAGTAGACCTTGTTCGTCTGCAACTGACCAGTGCCAGGAAGCTTGTTCTGGAATTCCTGGTAGACCTTCTTCGGCGGCAAGGCGGGCTTGCCATCACCGAGGTCCACGACGACGGACTGCACATTCGGCGAAGCAGCACCACCTCCGCCGCTGTTCGGTGTACCGCGCACAGTTCCATCGGAGTTCAACCCACCGTCGGGGTCGCCTTCGGTACCGCCGTCGGGGCGCGTCCAGCCCTGGCCGTCGTTGCAGCTGGAGCACCAGAGGCCGGACGGGTCGCTGTTACTGACCGGGCTGTTGTTGGAATACGCGTATCCGTTCATCTGCAACGGATCAGCGATGTCGATCACCGGGTCCGCCGAAAGGAACCGCCCCGCGGACTGGTCGTACTCGCGCGCGCCGATGTGCGTCAGGCCGGTGACCGCGTCGTCGATGCCGACACCCAGGTAGCCACGCCTGTTGGGCCAGTTGGTCGGCTTCGGGCCTCTTGACTCGCCGTACGGCTTGGACGCTCGGCGTGTCACCGGCTGACCGCTCGACAGCTCCACGGACGTGTTCGCCGTGCCCAGATGGTCCGCGACGAGGACGTTGAGCTTGTGGCCTGTCGTCGAGCCGTTGGTCGTCGTGCGGACCACCGTGGGAGCGCCCGCCTGGGTGTAGGAGCGCGCTGCCTGGGTGATGGTGCCCGTCGTGTTGGTCGTCAGCTCGGTATCGCCCAGGTAGAGGGTCGATCCCGACGGCGAGTTCTCCAGCAGGCGGTTGCCGTCGGCGTCGTAGACGTAGGTCGTCTTCTTGCCGTCGTCGGTGATCGAATCCAGTTTGTTTTCCGGGGTCCAGACCAGGTTCTGGGTTGTGTCGGAGAGGTCGCGGACCTGTGTGTTGCCCGACGCGTCGTAGGTGTAGGTGCTGTCCTTGCCGGTCGGGCTGGACGCCGTCGACGTCATCGTGTGCGGCTGGGCCGTGTACGACGGGGCCGTGCCGTTGGCGGCGACCGTCTTGCCGTAGCCGTACGTGGAGGTGACGTTCTTCGTCGCGTCCGCCGGGTCCTGCTCGGTCATCTTCGCCCGGTTGCCGAGCCAGTCGAAGGTGTACGACTGGCGGTAGGCCGTCGCTCCCGTGGCGACCGTAGCCGCGTCCGGGGCCGCCGCCGCGAGCGTAGAGGAGAGGGAGGAGTCTGGGGCTGTCGCGTCGGCTTCCGCGTCCGCCGCGTCCGCGACCGGGCCCGAGGAGACGGCGTACGTGGTGCGCGGGCCCCACGTCGTGCCGTTCGCCGACTTGCAGCCGGTGCCGTTGCCGACGGGTTCGATCTTCGAGGTCCAGGCGTGCGCCAGTTCACCCATCACGTCGTACGTGAAGCACTGGGTGTCCCACGTCGAGCCGGACGCGTCCGTCAACCGGCGGGCGTTGGAGGTGATCGTGCCGGTCGTGTCGTAGGAGTAGTAGCCGTCCGTGATGCGGTGCGAGTCCGTTGCCTCGCGGTCCGTGACCGTGCGCTGGAGGCTGCCCGTGTGGGGGTCGACGAAGTTCGTCGTCCAGACGCGGTAGGGCTGCGAGCCGGAGACCGTGCGCAGGACCTCGCCGAAGGGCGAGTAGGTGGCGTCGGCCGTGTACCAGGCCAGGCCCGACGTCGACTCCGGCAGACCGTCGGCGTCGTAGCGTGTGACGACCTTTTCCTGTGCCAGGCCGCCCTTGGCCGGCAGGGTGACCGAGTTCGGCTTGCCGGTGGGCGTGTAGGTGTAGGAGGAGGCGTACGTGCCGGAGAGCCCGGTCGTCATCGCGTTCGCCGGGATGACCGTCTCGCTGCCCGTGACGTGGGATTCGGCGTCGTAGCCGGTGACGCGGTTGACGTAGTCGCCGGTGTCCGTGTGCCGGACGGACTCCGAGGGCTGACCGATGCCTCCGGCCGCGTCGTCGTACTTGTATTCCTTGACGGGCGTCGCGGTCGCCGAGCCCTGCCGGACGTATCTGGGGCGGCTGAGGACGTCGTACTCGGTGAAGGTCTCCTGCCTGCGTGCGTTCTTGACCCACGTCGGACGATCGGCCCCGTCGTACCGCGTCTCCGTGGTGCCGGTGTCAGGGTCGGTGGCGGACGTCACCCGGCCACGGGCGTCGAAGTTGTACGACCAGACGTTGCCCGCGGGATCCGTGACCTTGTGGCGGTTGCCCCGGGCGTCGTACTCGTAGGTCGTCGTACGTCCCGCGGTCGCGCTGGAGGCGTCCTGGGTGTAGTGCCGGGTAGAGGTGACCCGGCCGAGAGCGTCGAAGTACGTCCGTGTTCTCGGAGCCGTCGAGCCCGGCGGGTTCACCGTCGTGCTGACCGCGTCGTAGAAGTGGAACGTCTCGTGCTTGTACGCGTCGCCGTGGTAGACCGAGGCGCGGTGCTCGCGTCCCAGACCGTCGTAGCGGTACAGGGTGGAGCTGGGGATGAGTGACTTGGACCTGGGCGCGAAGAGTTCAGTGCTCGGCTCCCTCTTCGCGAGGTAGCCGGCGGTCTTCTCGGCAACCAGACCGTGGTCGTTGTAGTCGGTGTCCACGATGATCCGGCCCACGCCGTGCGCCTCGGTCTGCGTCTGGACCTCACGCATCAGACCGTCGTAGAGGGAGGTCTGGCGGGCGTAGGAGCCGTCGTCCTTGAGGGTGTCGACGGTTACGGCGGCCGGGCGGTTCTCGCTGGGGGAGGCGACGGCCGGCTGGTAGTCGATGACGACGTTCGGCGACTTGCCGCCCGAGGAACGTGACGGTGTCCAGCCCTTCACCATGCGGCCCAGCGCGTCGTACTCGGAGCGGGTCACGCGACCATTGGCGTCCGTGACCGTGAGCGGCAGGCTCCGGCCGGGATCGAAGGTCGTGATGACGCTGTGGCCCTTGGCGTTGATGACCTTCGTCGAGGTGACCGGACCGCCGGCCTCCGGCGTGTACTGGGTCTCGTTGGTGCCCGTGTTCGTGCCGGGCTTGGTGACCGTGCGGACACGACCGAGGTCGTCGTACGTCGTGTCGGTGACGACGGGGTACGCGGTGCCGGTCCCGTCGGCTTCGGCCACCGAGGTGACCATGCCCTTCGTCGGTGTCGCACCGAACGTCGACTTGTCGTAGGTGTACCGGGCCGCCGACTTGAGCCTGGTCCCCGGATCGGCCGTGTCGTAGTCGGCGCAGGACGCGCCCGTCGTGCGCTGCTCCTTGGGCAGGCCGATCAGCCATGCCGTCGTGTTGTGCAGGTACGACGTCCTGGTGCAGGTCTGGTCTGACAGGACCTCGGAGCTGCCGCTCGGTCTGACGACCGCCGTCTCCACCTGTGTCGGAAGGCCGTAGGTGTCGTCCGCCGTGGTGAGGGTGCGGACGCCCCGCCAGCTCGTGCCGACGTGCTGGATCTCGTCCGATCGCTTGACGCCGGCGCGATGGGCGAGCAGTGGATCAGCTGCCGTCGCGTCCTCGTTCTCCCTGGTCCGGGACGCGGTCTGCTTGGACCATGGGTAGTTGAGCGTGCGCTTGAGGATCGTCCCGTCGGAGTCGACGTAGGTGATGGCCTCTGCGGTCATGCCGGCGTACTGCGGTGCGTCGTCCGACAGCAGCGTGTACGTGCCCGTGGAGTCCTTGACCTGGCCACCGGTGCCCTGGAAGTAGCGTGTGACGGACTGCGACTGGGTTTGCGGGACGCCGACCTCGGACACGGACTTGCTGCCCTTGGCCACCCTGACCTGGCGATAGCCGCGCCAGTCGCTGTACGTCCGCAGGGCGGGGCGGGTGAACTCGTCGTCGGTCTTGGCCCAGGCCGGCCCCGAGTACGTGTACTTGCTGACGACCGGTTTGCCGTGTGAAGTGACCTTGTCGATCTCCGTGACGGCGTCGACGACGTACTTGTTGAACCATGCCTTCGCGGGAGTCCTCTCGTCACCGTCCGGCGACCAACGAACCGGGTAGCAGGTCCCGTTGCTCTTGCCCTTGTCCTCCGCGGGCTCGGTGGCGCAGCCACCCGTGTACTCGACCTCGATGTCGCCGCCGTACTCCGTGGAGACCACTCCGATGCGGGGGCGGGTGAATCCGGGACGCTGGTCGGTCTTGCCCTTCAGCACCAGGTTGGGCAGTTGGCGGTCCTTCAACCTGGTGTGCAGCGGTGAGGTGGCGCCGACCGTGTACGGCGCGAAGCTGATCCCGTCCTTGGACTGGAGGGTGCCAGTCGTGTCACGGGGTGCGTAGCCGGTGCGGGTGATCGAGTTGAGCCAGAGTCCGGGAGCACTGTCGTACCAGTCCTCCGGGAAGGACTGGCGCAGCGTGTACTTGTCGACCAGGCCGAGGCCCGACTGTCCCCCGCGCGCCGCCTTCGTCGTCACCGTGTCCAGGCGCAGTTGCGTCCAGAACGACGGGAAGGCCGGGCAGAGCTTGGACGTGGACTTGCAGTTCAGGTTGCCTGGAGTGTCCCACCAGGGGCGGTAGGCACCCGGGTCGTCGGTCTTGGTGAAGTTGGCCGCGGCGCACGCCGACTCCGACTTCAGGCAGCGCTGCTTGACCCCGAACTGCACGGTCGCCGAAGGCTTGGTCAGGCTGTCCGGGCGCATGCCGTACTCGATGGACGATGGGTAGGCGTAACGGTCGTACTGTTCGGGCGACTTGAACTTCTTGCGGACGGCGTAGTAGTTCGTCTCCTGCGTCCAGTTGACGATCATCGTGTTGCCGTGGACGTCGACGACCTTGTCCAGGCCCCAGCGCCAGGCCTGCTGCTTGCCCGCGCCGCAGCGGGAGTCGGCGAAGGAGGTGGCGTGGCAGGGCTCGCTCGGGTGATTGCCGAAAACAGGGGCGGTCGAGACGGAGTTGGTGGTGGCGTGGCCGCCGCCGACGCTGTTCTGGCCGTAGTAGTACTGGGTGCCGTCCGTGGTCGTGACGACCCAGTACTCGCCGTTGTTGTCGTCGTTGGTGCCGCCGACTCGGTGCTCGACCCGAGTGCCGTCGTCCTGCTGAGGACGGTAGAACTCCGTGTCCTTCTCCGGGTCACTGCCGGAGGCGGCGTCCCGGACCAGTTCGGTGGTCTTGCCGCCGAGCGACATCACCGCGTTGTACGACACCCAGCACAGGTCGGATGTCTTGTCCTTCTTGGCCGAGTTGTTGGGGGCCCCGGCCTTGAGCGTCTTGCGGTCGTCCTTGCAGTCGCGGTAGCGGCGTTCGATGGAGCCGGGGTCGTAGGACCAGCCCTCCCCGATCCAGGAAGCCTGGGGCGAGGAGACCGCCGTACGGCCGTCCACGGTCTGGGAGTTGTAGTCGAAGGAGATCTTGGGTGCCGGGCCCGCGGGGGGACTCGGCACGGTCAGCGGATAGGACCACGTGAACGCACCCGACGATCCTCCCGCCTCCCACTTGCCGTCGGAGGCGAGGGGCGTGGCCTTGAAGGTGCCTCCGCCACCGTTGCCGGAGTCGACGGCGCCGACCACTGCCGTGCTGCTGCCCTGCGCCGCTGCGAGAGCTGCCGAGGTGGACTTCCCGAAGGCTGCCTGGATCGCACCGGTACTCCGGTGCGACGAGGACGTCACGGAGGCCGGGGTCACCGTGCCGTCGGCGGCCGGATCGACGGTGGCAGTGAGGGACGTCGACGCCGTGTCGTTGGCGGTCTCCAGTTCCTCGTACTCCTGGCAGGCCTCGTCATCCGGCGTGGTCAGGTAACAGTCGGGGAACTGCACGAAACGCAGTCGGGAGGCCCAGTCTGCGCCGTAGAGGCTCTTGAACCTGGAGTAGTCCAGGTTGACGGAGACCGGTACTGCCCCGGTAGCGGGAGCCTCGACGACCATGACTGCGCCGTCGACGCCCTGGGCCATGGCGGAGGTGCGCTCCGGGATGGTGACCTGCCAGGTGCCCGTCGGCGTCGGCTGGTCGGGGGCCTGCCCGAGGCTGACCGGCAGAGCGCCGGCGGGCTTGGACGCCGCCCGTTGCGCATGGGCGGTTGCCCGCGTCTCCGCCCTCGTCGTGGCCGTCGCAACGGCCGTCGTCGTGGCTGTGCTCGTGGTCGTCGCCGGGGCCGTGCTCGTGGCCGAGCCGAAGACGACCGAGCCCGTTCCGGCGGGCGGGGTCGTCGTGTTGGCTGGTGCCGCGAGCAGGTCCGGCGGGACGTCCGCCCGTAGCGTCTCCAGGTGGCGACTGGAGCCCTTGCCCGGAACCGGCGTCTCCTGCTCGAGATCCTCCAGGGCCAGCGACTCGCGCCCGATCTCCTCCTGCGCGGGATCCGGGGGCAACGCCAGTGCCTGCACGGGCAGGAGCCCGACCAGCAGCGCGGCGGCCGTGACCGGCACGGCCATGCGTGCCAGGCGACGCCTGCGGGCATGCGGAAGTCGATCGAACACGACGAGGTCCCCCCGGGCCACTGAAGCGGGACCCGCGACGGACCACGCGTGACGACTTGTCAGACAGCGTAGATTCTGTGATCAGACTGTGAAGATGCGCCAGATGCCTGAGGGCGATGTGATGATCATCACGGTGCGTAACGGGCGGCTACGCTACGAATGCGACTGAAAGCATAATGAGGCTTCACGACGCAACAAACCCACCCTGAAGCCCCCTTCGTGCGCGCCAATTCGCCCGCTTCGCCCCAACAGTCCATCCGTGCGACGCACTTGGCTGACCGCCCGCTTCCCTATACGGAAAGCAGCTCGCAAACATTCACAGGGTGACGACAGTTCCCTCATAGGTCATCATCGGCTGGCCCGGCCGCGCTCTGTCCTGCGTCGGTGCCGAGGGGGAACACGGGGGAAGGGGAACACGTCCGATGACGCGCAACTCGCGCCGTATGCCCGGACGTCGAGCCGGCGCGGCACTCGTCGCCGTCGCGGTCGCCACCACGGGCATTGCCTACGTCGGGCTCCGCCTGGACGGCGACAACGCTCACGACAACAGCGGCCATGACCGGCGTACCGAGACCGTCACCGAAAGCTCCGCTCTCACCCGGGCGGCCCGCACCGGGAAGAGCGTCGAGGTAACGTCCGCGCGGACCGCGCGCTCCACCACCTGGGCCCGCCCCGACGGCCTCATGACGAAGCGCCTGTACTCGTCGCCCGTTCACGCCAAGGTGGGCGGTGAGTGGAAGACGATCGACCCGAGTCTGCATCGCACCAAGGCCGGCTGGGAGCCGGGGGCCACCAACACCAGGATGGTGTTCTCGGCCGGTTCCGGTGGACGGGCGCAACAACGCGCCTCCCGCTCGACCGCGCACCGGGCTTCCCTGGTGAGGCAAGCCGCCGCGGCAGGCGCCGAGACTCCGCTGGTCACCCTGTACGTCGGGGACTCCGCCCAGTACGAGATACAGCTCACCTGGCCCGGTCCCGTCCCGACCCCGGTCATCGACGGGAACCGCGCGCTGTACCCGGAGATCTTCCCGGGTGCCGACCTCGTGCTCACCGCCGACGACGACGGCTTCGGGCAGCTGGTCGTCCTGAAGAACCGTCAGGCCGCAGCCGACCCGGCCGTTCAGCAGTTGGTGTACGGCCTCCACTCCACCCGTCTCAGCTTCCGCCTCGATCCCGTGTCGGGGGTCGTGAGCGCGGAGAACGCCGACGACCAAGAGGTCGCCGTGTCCCCCACCCCTCTGATGTGGGACAGCAGCGGTCAGCCGGCCGTCACCGACGGCACCGTGGGCGCCTCCGCCCAGCCGACCGCACCCGAGACCCCCGGCCCTGCGGAGTCCGCCGACCCGTCGCCCGGCGACAGCGCAGACGCTGAGGAAGAGGAGGCCGAGTCGGACGAACAGGGCGACACCGACGTCGAGGACCTGCCCTCGGCGACCGACGGCCCCGCGCCGACCACGGCGGAGTCGCCACTGCCGTCCGCGCCGGCCGAGCCGACCCCGACGCCTTCACAGACCGGATCAGCCGCAACGCTGAGCCTGCCCTCACTCGACGGCCCCTCTCCCGACACCCGCGGTGAAATCGTCGAGGCAGACCTGTCCACCGGGAAGTGGCTGCTCACTCCCGACCAGGACTTCCTCAGCGACCCGGCCACCACCTACCCGGTCTTCATCGACCCCTCGGTGAAGAAGCACACCCAGAACTGGACCACCGCCTACGACCGGCACCCCAACGCCACGTTCTACAACGGCAAGGGCTTCAACAAGGGCGGCACCCACGACGCCCGCGTCGGGTTCGAGTCCGACACCTGGGGCACCTCGCGGTCGTTCTTCAACATCTCGTTCGACAAGGACCTCAAAGGCACCAAGATCACCAGTGCCAAGCTGCGGATGCTGGAGACCTACTCGTGGTCGTGCCAGTCGCGTTCCATGAGCGTCCATCTCACCAGCGAGATCGACGCGCACACCAACTGGAAGAACGCGCCCAGACTGCACGACGGCAACAAGCTGGCCACCAAGAGCTTCGCCCACGGCTACAAGTCCGGTTGCCGGGACGCCTACGAGACGTTCGACGTGAAAAAGGGCGCCCAGAAAGCCGCCGACAAGGGCGAGGACATGATCACCTTCGGTCTGCGCGCCCGCGACGAGAAAACCCAGTACGCGTGGAAGAAGTTCCAGGCCAACGGCGACCACGCACCGGTGCTCGAACTCGTCTACAACCGCAGGCCGTCGATCGTCTCCAACTCCCTCGACCTCGGCCCGGACGGCAAATGCACCACGACCAGGCCGTACGTCCGCATGGGCTCCGGTGACCTGACCTTCACCGCCAAGGCCGGCGACAAGGACAAGAACCTCGACTACTTCGACTTCGACCTGTGGCAGACCGGCCAGTGGAACGCCACCGGTGACCTGCTGAAGTCGACCGGCAAGGTCTCCGCAGGCGGCGACACCGACACGGCCCTGCGGACCACCGGCAAGTTCTCGACGAGCACGCTGAAAAGCGGAGGAACGTACTCCTGGCGCGTGCGGGCCGTCGACGACGCCGGTACGACCTCCAGCTGGTATCCGAGGACGCCATGCCGTTTCGTCCTCGACACCACCGCGCCGCGCCCGCCCAAGGTCAGCTCCACCGACTTCCCCAACGCGGACGGCAGCGAGAACGGCTTCGGCAGCGGCGCGGAGGACACCGCGTGGTCCACGAAGAAGTTCGGCACCCCCGGCTCCTTCACCGTCCGCGCTCTCAACACCGATGTCGTGCGCTACGAATACGGCTTCAACTCGGCGAACTACACCGGCGGTCTCGGCCGCGCCAACGGTACGGCCACCAGCGTCAGTGCCGTCATCAGCGGCGCCAAGCCGCCGACCGCCGGACCCAACGTCCTCTACCTGCGTGCCGTCGACAGCGCGGGCAACGTCTCCGAGCCGACCAAGTACTTCTTCTACGTCACCCCACGCGACCAGGCCGACAAGGCCGGCGACTTCACCGGCGACCAGCTGCCCGACATGATGGTGGTCACCGACGCCGGCAACCTCGTCCTCTACCCTTCGCAGGCCGTCCCCACCGACCTCACGAAGGGCACGGGCGACCTGGACTACTCGATGGCGGGCGCCTACCGGGCCAACCCTGACAAGGACCCCAACGGAGACGACCTGCCTCCGTACGTCGCCGTACCCGGTGGCCACTTCAAGGGCGCGCTGATCACTCACAACGGCGACATCTACGGCGGCGACGGCCTCCAGGACCTGGTCGTCCGAGTCGGCGGCAAGCTCTGGGTGTATCCCGGCGACGGCTACGGGGCCGTCAACACCGACCGGCGTCAGGAGATCCTGCTTCCCGCGGGCGCCCCCAGTCCGTCCGCCCTGACTCAGATCATGGCCGCGGGCGACATCACCGGCGACGGCCGTACGGACCTCCTCGCCACCCTCGGCGACGAGTTGTGGGCCTTCACCGGCTACCACGGAGCCACCATCGACCAGGCGATCCAGCTGTCCGCTTCGGCCTGGACCGACCGCGACCTGGTCTCCGTCACGGATGTCAGCGGGGACGGCGTCGCCGACATCGTGTTCCGGTCGGACGCGTCCGGCCGCCTGATCCTCCGCAAGGGCGTCGCCGCGAGCGGTGGCGGGACGGACCTGAACTCCCTGGCCTCCGCCGCCAGCTCCGCGGGCGGAGTGGACAAGGAGTACGGCGCATCCGGCTGGTCCCCCGACAGCGTCCCGCTGCTGATGGGCACGCCCGACGCGAACAGCGACTCCGTCCCCGACATATGGGCCGTTCGCGCCGACGGCTCCGTGCGGTTCCACCCGGGGAGCAGAACCGCGTTGTCGGGGGCGGGCACGGAGATCATCGGCAAGTCGAGTTACTGGGCGATACGTATCGCCATCGGATGAGCCGATCGGCATACCTTCGACAGCGGCCGAGGGCCGTCGGGCCAGTGGTCCGGCGCCCCTCGGCCGCACTTGGCTGCCCCCCGACGAGTGACCTTGCCGCGTCTCACGGTCAGCCCCTGCGCGTGGCCGACGGGTCGCACCTAATCTGACGACATGTCAGACAACGAATCGTACGAGCTGCTCGGTTTCGACAACATCCTGCTCCCCGTCGGAGACCTTGGCGACGCCGTTCGCTTCTACGAGCGGGCCGGGTTCGTGGTGGGGTTCCGGTTCGACGAGGGCGGGATCGCGGTGCTGAAGGTCGGGGGTGAGACGCCCGGGATTCTGTTGCGCCAGGAGGAGGGGCTCGGGCAACGGCCGCCGGCCTGGCCCTCCGCGCGTGTGTGGCTGGAGGTGCCGGACGCCCGGGTGGCCGCACGGGAGTTGACCGGCGCCGGGATCGAACTGCTCGACGAGCCGTTCTCCGTGTCGACCGGATGGACCGTCGAGATCGCCGATCCCTGGGGGAACGTGCTCGGCTTCACGGACTACAGCAAGCGGCCGGCACTCGCGCGCAGGACGTGACGCACGCCCCACCTCCGACGAGTTGAACGTGTTCAAAAGCAGGTCTAGAGTCTCTCCTGTCAGCGTTTTGAACGCGTTCAAGAAGGGGTGGGGCCATGGACCGCACCGTCGTCGCCTACGTCATCTACCTGGTCGTCAGCATCGCGCTGACCGTCTGGGTGGCCCGGACTCTCAGCCGGAACGGGCGGGTCTTCCTCGCCGACGTGCTGCAGGGCAACGAGAAGCTCGCCGACGCCGTCAACCATCTGCTGGTGGTCGGCTTCTACCTCGTCAACCTCGGGTTCGTCGCGCTCTATCTGAGCGGGGACGCGACCATAGAGGACACGCGCGAAATCTTCGAGGCCCTGTCGACCAAGCTGGGCGTGGTGCTCCTGGTGCTCGGGGTCATGCATCTGGGCAACGTGTACGTGCTCAACCGGATCCGGCGCCGGGGTGTCATGGAGCGGGAGCAGGTGCCGCCCGTCGCGCCGCAGGGCTGGGTCGGGACGCGGGGGGCGTGACCACCGTGGCGACCATCGAGGACCGGGGCGCCGCGCGCGTCCCGGTCCGGCGGCTCACCGTCCTGTACGACGCCGAGTGCGCCCTGTGCGGCTTCCTGCGCGACTGGCTCGTACGGCAACCGCAGTTGGTGCCGCTGGAGATGGTGCCGGCCGGGTCGCAGGAGGCACGGCGGCGGTTTCCCGGGCTGGATCACCGGGCCTCCCTCGACGAGATCACCGTCGTCGGTGACGCGGGGCAGGTGTACCAGGACACCGCCGCCTGGATCGTCACCCTGTGGGCCCTGCGCGAGCACCGGGCACTGGCCCACCGGCTCAGCACCCGGTCGGGGGCCCAGCTCGCCAGGGGCGCGGTGCTCGCCGCCGCCAAGTGGCGTGGCAGCCAGTGGAACAGGGGGGCCTCTCAGTGGGGAAACGGCGGTCACGGGAGCGGCGGGGGCCGGTGGGAGGGCGGTGGCCGGTGGGGCGGGGCCGTGTACCGCCGTGCGGACGGGTGGACGTACGACCCCGGTCAGGGATGGACGTACAACCCGCCTGGCCCAGCGACGTACGACCCGCCCGGCCCAGCGACGGGCCACACGCCGCCCGGCCCCGGCCCCCGCACCGCACCGCCCGGTGCCGGCCATGGCCCCAGCACACCCACCCAGGACCCGACCCCACCGGCCTGCGACAGCGGGACCTGTCCCACTCGTTAGGCTCTCTTACCGTGCCTGCGAACCATGACGGCCCCGACGAGGGCGGTACCCCGAGCAAGTCCGAGCAGACCCGCGCGCTGATCCTGGAGACGGCGATGCGGCTGTTCCAGGAGCGGGGCTACGACAAGACGACCATGCGGGCCATCGCCCAGGAGGCCGGGGTCTCCGTCGGCAACGCGTACTACTACTTCGCGGGCAAGGAGCATCTGATCCAGGGCTTCTACGACCGGATCGCCGCCGAGCACCAGGCGGCGGTCCGGGAGGTCCTGGTCCGGGAGACGGACCTGGAGGCCCGGCTCGGGGGCGTGCTGAAGGTGTGGCTGGACATCGCCACGCCGTACCACGAGTTCGCGGTGCAGTTCTTCAAGAACGCCGCCGATCCGGACAGTCCGCTCAGCCCCTTCTCTCCCGAGTCGGAGCACGCGCGCGAGGCGGCGATCAGCGTCCATCGGCAGGTGCTGGCCGGCGCCACGAGGACGAAGGTTCCGGAGGAACTGCGGGACAAGCTCCCCGAGTTGATGTGGCTGGCCCAGATGGGGCTGGTGCTGTACTGGATCTTCGATCGGACCGAGGGACGGGAGCGGAGCTACCGGCTCGCCGAGCGGGGGGCCCGGCTCACCGCCCGGGGCGTGTCGCTCGCCCGGTTCCGGGTGCTGCGGCCGCTGGTGCGGGAGGTGCACGAGCTGTTCACGGACTTCCTGCCCGGAATGACGAAGGCGCTCCCCGACCCGGCGAGGAAGCCGGACGCGACACCGGACGAGCCGACGGAAGGCGAACGGCAGGAACGCGAACGGACGCAGGACTGACGAACGTTGAGGTGACACACGTAGGCCGCAGGGGCGCCCCACCAGCACGAGCGCCCCGGGCCGCGGTGGTCAGTTGACCGCGTCCACCTCCCCCTCCGCCAGCTCCACGTCATGCACCACCGGGCCGTCCTCGACGACCACCTGACGGGCCCGAGTGGCGTACGCCGCCGCCGTCGTCGTCACCAGATACGTCCCCGGCGCCGGAACCGACACGATGTACGAGCCGTCGGCCAGCGACACGACCCGGTCCAGTTGGCGTCCGCCCTTCGACAGCAGCGTGACGGCCGCGCCCCCGACCGGGTCGCCGTCGGCCGTACGGACGAAGCCGTGGACAGCCGAGGAGTGGTCGGCCGAGGAGTGCGCGGCCGGGAGCGGGCCCTCCGCCTGTCCCTCGGAGAACGCCTCCCCTGTGTCCTCCTTGGGCTCCACCGCCAGATGCGGCAGCCGCTTGTCCAGCCAGGTCGGCAGCCACCAGTTGGAGTTGCCGAGCAGGTGCATCGCGGCCGGCACCAGCGCCGTACGCAGGATGAACGCGTCCAGCGCCACCGCCGCGGCCAGGCCCACGCCCGCCATCGCCGCCCCCGAGTCGCCGCTGAGCACGAACGCCAGGAACACGCAGACCATGATCAGGGCAGCGGAGTTGATGACGCGGCTGGTCTCGGCCAGACCGACGCGTACCGCACGGGCGTTGTCCTTGGTGTGCACCCACTCCTCGTGCATGCGGCTGACCAGGAAGACCTGGTAGTCCATCGAGAGGCCGAAGAGCAGGGACAGCATGATGACCGGCAGGAAGGCGTTGATCGGGCCCTCCTTGCCCAGGCCGAGGAGGTCGAGCCCCCAGCCCCACTGGAAGACCGCGACGAGGACGCCGAAGGAGGCGGCGGCCGCGATCAGGTTCATCAGGGCGGCCGTCAGCGGTACCACCACGGAGCGGAAGGCGACCAGCAGGAGCAGGAAGCCCAGGCCGATGATCGTGGCGATGAAGAGCGGCAGGCGGTCTCCCGTCACCGTCGCGAAGTCCTTCGACACCGCCGTCACGCCGCCGACGTGGGCCTGCGCCCCCGCCTTCGGGATCACCTGGTCCCGCAGGGTGTCGATGAGCCGGTCCGTCTCCTCGGACTGCGGTGACGTGGTCGGGACGACCTGGATCACCGTCACGCCCCGCGCGGACGGCAGCGCGCCGACCTGGGCGACGCCCGCGGTGTCCTTGATGCCCTTGACCAGCGTGGCGGTGTCGCCGCCGTCCGCGACCACCTGGAGCGGACCGTTGAAGCCGGGCCCGAAGCCCTCGGCGAGCAGGTCGTACGCCTTTCTCGTGGTCGTCGACGCGTCGTCGTTGCCCTGGTCGGTTGCGCCCAGGCGCAGCGACAGCACAGGAAGCGCGAGTACGGCCATGACGACGAGGGCGCCTGCGGCGATCCTGCGCGGGCGCTTCTGCACGCCCGTCGACCAGCGGGCGGCGAGACCGCTCGCCTTCTCCGGCTCCGGCCCGCTCGCGGCGAGCCTGCGCCGCTGCCGGCGGCTGAGCACCCGGGAGCCGAGGAAGCCGAGCAGGGCAGGCAGCAAAGTCGTGGCGGCCAGGACGCTCAGCACCACGGTCAGCGAGGTGCCGATGACGACACCGTCCAGGAAGCGCAGGTTCGTCACCAGCATCCCGGCGAGCGCGATGCACACCGTGCCGCCCGCGAACAGCACGGCGCGGCCGGAGGTGTTGAGGGCGGTGACCGCCGACTCCTCCGGGTCCATGCCGCGCAGGATGCCCTTGCGGTGCCGGGTGACGATGAACAGGGCGTAGTCGATGCCGACGCCGAGGCCGATCAGGGTGGCGAGCAGCGGGGCCAGGTCGGGGATGTCCGTGACATGGCTGAGCAGCTGCGTGGAGAACATGCCCGTGCCGACTCCGAAGATCGCGACGGCGAGCGGCAGCAGCATCGCGAAGAGCGAGCCGAAGGCCAGGAACAGGACGACGGCCGCCGCCAGGATGCCGATCATCTCGGCGAGACCGGTGGGCGGTTCCTGCACCCGCTGGATCGCCTGGCCGCCCAACTCGACCTGTAGTCCGGCGCGTTCGGCGCCCTGTGCGGTGTCGAGGACGTTCTCCACCAGTTCCTTGGGTACGGCGTTCGCCTGGTCGGCGAAGGTGATCTGGGCGTACGCGATCCGCCCGTCGCCGCTGATCTGGTGCGCGCCCGCCGAGTAGGGGCCGGCGACGCCGCCGACGCCCTTCATGCCGGCGATCTCGTCGAGCGCGGGCTGGATACGGGACCGTACGGACTGGTCCCGCACCGACCCCTCGTCGACCTTCCACACCACCGTGTCGGTGTCGCCCGCGCTCTGCGGGAAGGCCTTCTCCATCAGGTCGTACGCGCGCTTGGAGTCCGTGTTCGGAAGGGAGAAGACGTTCGCGTAGTCCGTGCCCGCCGTGGAGGCCGAAAAGCCCAGGCCGAACAACGCCCCCACCCACAGCAACAGGACCACCAGCCGGTGCCGATAGCACCACCGTGCCAATACCGCCACGCTCAACAGCTCCTCAGTCGATCGGTCGGTCCCCCAGGTCCTGCGCAACAGAATTGGCGTCGCCGCGCGCGCGTGGGGGTGACCGGCCATGACTCTCAAGGAACTCCAAAGCTCCGAACCCGCCCGGTTGTCGGTGGCCCCGCCGATACTGGGGGCATGACGACGGGTCCAGGCACCGTGCTGGTCGTGGAGGACGAGGAGAGCATCGCCGACGTGCTCGCCATCGCCCTGCGCTACCACCGCTTCGAGGTCATGACGGCGGGCACGGTCCGCGAGGCGCTCACGCTCGCCGGGCGCACTCGCCCGGACGCGGCGCTGCTCGACGTGATGCTCCCGGACGGCGACGGCCGCGCCCTGGGCCGTCAGCTGCGCGCCGAGCGACCCGACCTGGCGGTCGTCTTCCTCACCGCCCGCGACTCGCCCGCCGAGATCGTCGGCGCCCTCGGCTACGGCGACGACTACATCACCAAGCCGTTCAACATCGACGAGGTCGTCGCGCGGATCACGGCCGTGCTGCGCCGGACCCGGCCGGCCGACGTCCTCCCGCAGCGGCCGCCCCTGCGCTACGGCGACCTGGAGCTGGACGACACGACGTACTCGGTGCACCGCGCGGGCCGCTCCGTCGAGCTCACCCCCACCGAGTACGCGCTGCTGCGCTTCCTGGTGCGCAACGACGGCCGGATCGTGCCCAAGGAGCAGCTGCTGCGCCATGTCTGGCAGTACGAGCACACCCCGGCCGAGTCGACCGTCGTGGAGACGTACATCAGCTATCTGCGGCGCAAACTGGACACGCTGGGACCGCCGGTGATCACCACCCGGCGGGGCGTGGGATACGGACTGGCTTGAAACCCCCGAAGGCGCGAGTGGGCCTCCCGAGGTGGCTGACGTCGGGAGTGGGTCTGCCGAGGTGGCCCGGGGCAGGCCGCATCCTCACCGGGACCCGCCGCAAACGCGGTGTCCATTCCCTGCGCGGCAAGCTGACGCTGGCGAACGTGGCGTTGCTCGCGCTCGGGATCGTCGCGGCGACCGCCGTGAGCGTGATGGGCATGCGGTACTACCTGCTGGACCAGATCGACACGGAGCTCACCAAGACCCGTGACTCGCTGGGCGGCTCCCAGCTCACCCTGCGGCAGATCGACTCGCTGAGCGTGCTGGGCTTCGTCCGCGACCGGCTCGCCCCGCAGGCCCCGGACGAGAAGCCGCGGCCGGACTCCATCTTCGCCGCCGTCGACAGCCGGGGCGAGCCCGTCGGCCTCCTCGGGTTCGGGCCGACCGAGGCCCAGCGCGGTCTGGCGGCCGCGGTCGACGACCCGGACCGGATCGTCGAGGATCCCGAGCCGCACGACGTCTCACTGCACGGCGCCCCCTACCGCGTGACCGGGACCCGGCTCGCCGACGGCACCCGGATCCTGCTCGCGACGTCCACCGACGCCCTCCACAAGGGCGTCGCCAAGGCCCTCAAGTTCGACCTGACCATCGGCACCCTGCTGCTGGCGCTGCTGGCCTGTCTGACGATGCTCAGCGTCAGCAGACGGATGCGGCCGCTGGAGGACATGGTGGAGACGTCCTCGGCGATCGCCGAGGGGGACCTGACCCGGCGTGTGCCGTCCAGTCACCATCCGACGCAGGAGGTCGAGCAGCTCCGTCTCGCCCTCAACTCCATGCTCCACCAGGTGGAGTCGGCGTACCGCACGCGGGAGGACAGCGCGGCCCAGCTGCGCCGGTTCGTCGCCGACGCCTCGCACGAGCTGCGCACCCCGCTGTCCGCGATACGCGGCTACCTCCAGCTGTACGACCAGGGGATGCTGTCCGACCCGGACGAGCGCAAGCGGGCCTGGGGGCGGGTGATGGCGGAGGCCGATCGCATGGGCCGGCTCGTCGACGAGCTGCTCACCCTCGCCCGTCTCGACCAGCGGCCCGAACTGCGCTTCCGGAACGTCGACGTGAGCCGTCTGGTGCGGGACGCGGCCGAGGATCTGCGGGTGCAGCAGCCCGGCCGGCCCATCACGGTCGAGGCCGACGGCTCCCTGCTGGTGCGCGCCGACGAGTCCGGGCTGCGGCAGGTGCTCGGCAACCTGGTCGCCAACGTGCGCATCCACACGCCCGCGGACGTGCCGGTGCGGCTCGGCGTGGCGCGGGCGGACGGGGTCGTACGGCTGTGTGTCGCCGACAAGGGGCCGGGGCTCGGCCCGGAGGACTCGGCGCGGGTCTTCGACCGGTTCTTCCGGGCCGGCGGGGGCGCGGGCAGCGGTCTCGGCCTGGCGATAGTGCAGGGAGTGGTGCGGGCACACAGCGGCGAGGTGACAGTGCGGACGGCACCGGGCGAGGGGCTGACGGTGACGGTGACGCTGCCGGCGGGGGCGCCGGGGCCGGTGTAGGCCCGCGCGCGCTCGTTCCCCTGGGGACGTCATGGGGTGGTCTGCACCAGGACCCACACCGTCTTGCCGTGCCGGCCCCTGCTCCACACGCCCCAGGCGGCGGAGACGTTCTCGACCAGGTGCAGACCGCGGCCGGCCTCCGCGGACTCGCCGACCACCCGCAGCCGGGGCTCCGGCCGGCCCTCGTCGGAGACCTCGATGAGGGCCGAGCCGTCGGCCAGGGCGGTCACCGCCACCTCGAACTCGCGCTCACGGAACGGCCCGTGGCGTATGACGTTGGTCGCCAGCTCGGACACCAGCAGCACCGCGTCGGCCAGGGCCTCGCCGTCCGGCCCGTGCCCCCAGTCGGTCAGATGGTCCCGGACCCGGCGTCGGGCCAGACCTACGGACGCGGGGTGCCGGGGCAGCCGGAACGAGTTGCGCCTCAACACGTCTGCCCCTCCCCTCACACACGTCACCTTCACATGGTGCTGCGTGGGGATGCTGCCCAGCGCCACTTGGGCGAATGTCCGTACGGCGAGATCGCGTCAGATCCAGTCGAGGCGCCAGAGCCGGAAGACCCCTGTGCCGTCCGACAGGTACTGCCCACCGCCAACGGCCTCGCTCGTGACGACGTACTCCTTGGCCTGCCACAGCGGAATCACCGGCACGTCGGCCGCCACGGTCTGCTGCAGCTCGCGGAAGTCCTCACTCACCTCGCCGCGGTCGGCGTACCGTCGGCTGTCCTGGATCAGCCGGTCGACGGTCTTGCTGCTGTAGCCGGTGTGCATCGAGCCGTCGGTGCCGACGAGCGGAGCACCGAAGGTGTCCGGGTCGGGATAGTCGGCCACCCAGCCGACCGCGTACGCGTCGAGCTTGCCGCCCGCCCAGCGCTTCTGGAAGTCGGTCCACTCGTAGCCCTTGACGGTGACCTTGAACAGACCGCTCGCCTCCAGCTCACGCTTGATCTCCGCGGCCTCCTCGGCGGCGGCACCGCGGCCGACGCCGTAGCCGTAGGTGAAGCGGACCGGCAGGGTCACCCCGGCCCGGGTGAGCAGCTTCCGGGCCTTCTTGGTGTCCTGCTCGGGGTAGCGGTCGAAGAACGACGTGGTGTGGCCGGTGATGCCGGCCGGGATGAGCGAGTAGAGCGGGTCGACGGTGCCGTCGTACACCGTGGCGGCCAGCCGGTCCCGGTCGATCAGCCAGGCCATGGCCTGCCGGACCCGGGTGTCGTGCAGCGGCGAGCCGGAGCGGGTGTTGAGGTACAGGTTGCGGGTCTCGGAACTGTCGACCTCGGAGACGCGCTGGGACGGGTCGCTGGCGTTCAGTGCGGACAGGACGTTCGGCGGCAGCTGCCGGGTGGCGACGTCGATCCGCTTCGCCTTCCAGGCGGCGTCGAGTTTCTCGCCGTCGGCGTAGTAGCGCAGCTCCACGGGCCGGCCGGTGTTCTTGAGGGCGCCCTTGTAGTGGCCGTTGGGCGCGAGGACCGCCTTCTTACCCTTCGTGTACGCCGTCAGCTCGTACGGTCCGGTGCCGTCGGCGCCGGTGTCCCCGCGCAGGCCGTTCGCCGGGTACTTGGTGGGGTCGACGATCGAGCCGGCCCCGGTGGCGACCTTGAAGGGGAAGGTGGCGTCGGGCGAGGACAGCTGGAAGGTGACGGTCCGGCCGCGCGTGGTCACCGACTTGAGGGTGTCGAGGAGGGAGGCGGGGCCGACCGGCGAGTTGATCCTCTTGACCCGGTCGAAGGAGTACTTCACGTCCGCGGCGGTGACCTCGCGGCCGCCGGGGAAGGTGAGGCCCTCGCGCAGTTCGCAGCGGTAGGTGCGCAGGTCGCCGCCGACGAAGGCACAGTGGTCGGCCGCGTCCGGGACGGGCGAGGCACCGCCCGGCTCGAAGGTCAGCAGCGACTGGAAGACATTGCTGAACAGGGCCCAGGAGCCGGCGTCGTAGGCACCGGCCGGGTCGAGCGACGTGACGGAGTCACTGGTACCGACCAGGATGGTCCGGCTCTCGCCGGAGTCGTCAGGCAGCAACTGCCAGCCGCCCACTCCGACGGCCGCGAGCACGAGCAGTGTCGCCAGGATCCGCATGCGAACCGATCGCATCGGTGTGCCCTCCCCAGGCCCTTTCACGGGGCCCTCGGCGGGCCGCAGCGCGTATGCCGGTCCCCCAGCCGAGGTCACCTAACCACAGGAGTTTCACCTGGAGGAAGGGAGGTTTGTTCGAGTTGGGCAAGAACTTACGCAAGCGCCTTTCGACCAGGTTTCACAGCGGTCTCACAGGTCGCCCGCCGATACCCCGCTCAGGCCTGCCGCGAGGCCAGTTCGATCACCGTGATGTCCGACTCCGCGCCCACCCGGGTCGGCGGACCCCAGGCGCCGGCGCCGCGGCTGACGTACAGCTGTGTGTCGCCGTAGCGCTCCAGACCGGCGACGGTCGGGTTCGCGGCCGCCGCTATGAGGTTGCCGGGCCAGAGCTGTCCGCCGTGGGTGTGGCCGGAGAGCTGGAGGTCGACGCCGTGCTCGACGGCGTCGTGGATCTGGACCGGCTGATGGGCGAGGAGCACGCACGCGCGTGCCGTGTCCCGGTCGCCGAGCGCCTTGCCGAAGTCGGGTCCCTGCCCCTCGCTCTCGCCCGCCACGTCGTTGACGCCCGCGAGGTCGAAGTGGGCCAGTTCGGTCCGGTCGTTCTCGAGCGGGCGCAGGCCCAGCCGGCGGACCTCCTCGACCCACTGCTCGGCGCCGGAGAAGTACTCGTGGTTGCCGGTGACGAAGTACGCCCCGTGACGGGCCTTCAGCTGGGCCAGGGGCGCCGCTGCCGGGCCGAGGTCCTTCACGCTGCCGTCCACCAGGTCGCCGACGACCGCGATCAGGTCGGGCTGGGTGCCGTTGATCGTGTCGACGACCCGCTGGGCGAAGCCCCGGCCCAGGACCGGGCCCAGATGGATGTCGCTGACCACGGCGATCCGGTAACCGTGCGCCGCGCGCGGAAGCTTGGCCAGCGGCACGGTGACCCGCTTGACCGTGGGGCCGTTCAGGACGCCGTAGGTGCCGTAGCCGACGGTGGTGAGGGCGGCGGTGGCGGCGGCGCCGCCGACCACTCGGGCGACGAAGAGGCGACGGGAGGGGAGGGCCGGCGACGAGGGCCGGGGGGCCTGCTGAGCGCCTCGCTCGGGATCGGACTCGGGGTCCTGCTCCGGCAGGGAAGCCGTTCCCGCCGGGACCGGCTGCGGCTCGGGGACCGGCTCGGGCTCCGGCTGTCGTACGTCCGTCTCAGAGCCCGCCCGCCGCTCCAGGAACCGTCGCAGCAGCGGCCGTACGACCTCACCCGCAGCGACGGCCAGCAGCAGGTAGATCGACAGCGCCATCCACAGGAAGCCGGGCCAGGCCAGGGTGCGCTGGAGCCAGAAGGGCGCGCCGGTGCGCTCGGCGACGAGGGCCGTGATCGCGAGCACCCAGCCGCCCGCGATCAGCACCGCGCCCGCGCGGCGCACCCAGCCGGGGGCCCGGGTCGTGTCGCGGAACAGGCGTCTCCACAGGTACCAGTTGGCCGCCACCAGGACGGCCAGGACGACCAGCAGGAGCAGTACGAAAAGTATGACCACGGTCTTGTGTCCCCCGTAGTGGGCTGTAGGGCCGTTCGGTTATGACGTACGGCGCAGTGCGCGGACTCCGCGCAACCCGATGCCGCCGACGACCGTCCCCAATACGAAGGAGACGACGGCGAGCGTCAGGTGCACCCAGAAGTACGCCGTGGGGTGGCCGTCGTCGAAAGCGAGCCCGCTGCCGTCCTTGACCAGGTTTTTGACGAAAGTGACCCAGATGATCCAGCTCCACACCCCGAAGGCGAGCAGGAACCAGGAGACGGGGCGGCTGAGCTTCATGCGTCCAGTATCGCCGCCCGGTGTCCGGTTCCGTGTCCGGGGTGGGGAGGGTGGCGGGACTTCACGCCCCGTGCCATGTACGTTCCTCAGCGTGTCCGCACCCAAGAAGACCGCCAGGCGATCCCTGCTGGTCACCACCGCAGTCCTGTCGTCCCTCGCGCTGACCGCGCCCCTGTCGTACGCGGCGCCCAGCCCGTCCCCCAGTGACAGTCCGTCGGGCAGTCCGTCCGGCAGTCCGTCGGCCAGTCCATCGGGCAGTCCGTCGGCCACTCCCCCGGCGCGGATGTCGTCCGTCGGGGGCGAACGCCTCGGCCAGGCCGGGACACAGGTGAATCTGGCGAGTGGGGTCCCGGTCCTGCCCAAGGACCTGACCGCGCGCTCGTGGATCGTCTCCGACGCGGAGTCCGGCCATGTGCTGGCCTCGCACAACGCGCACTGGCGGCTCCCCCCGGCGAGCACCCTGAAGATGCTGTTCGCGGACACGGTCCTGCCGAAGTTCCCGAAGACCGAGAAGCACAAGGTCGTCCCCTCGGACGTGGCCGGCATCGGCGCCGGCTCCAGCCTGGTCGGGATAAAGGAGAACGAGACGTACACGGTCCACGACCTGTGGCTCGGTGTCTTCCTGCGCTCCGGCAACGACGCCGTGCACGTGCTGTCGCAGATGAACGGCGGAATCGACAGCACCGTCAAGGAGATGAACGCGCACGCCGAGGAACTCCAGGCCCTCGACACGAACGTGATCAGCCCGGACGGCTACGACGCCCCGGAGCAGGTCTCCTCCGCGTACGACCTGACGCTGTTCGCCCGTTCCGGACTGCAGAAGAAGGACTTCCGCGAGTACTGCTCGACGGTCAGCGCGAAGTTCCCGGGCGAGACGACGAAGGTCAAGAAGGGCAAGAGCAAGGGCAGGACGACCCGGGGGTCCTTCGAGATCCAGAACACCAACCGGCTGCTGTCCGGCGACTCCGACGTCTCCGTCTACCCGGGTATCGCGGGCGTCAAGAACGGCAACACCACCAACGCGGGCGCGACCTTCACCGGTGTCGCCGAACGGGGCGGCAAGGTGCTGCTCGTCACCGTCATGAACCCGGAGAAGGACGAGCACAACGAGGTCTACAAGGAGACCGCCAAGCTCTTCGACTGGGGCTTCAAGGCGGTCGACAAGGTGCAGCCGGTGGGTGAGCTGGTGCCGCCGAAGGGCTCGGCGCCGGCGAGTGGCCAGCCGGGCACGTCCGGGCAGGCGGGGGGCGCCGAGGACGGCGGTGCTTCGTCGGAGGCTTCCTCGAAGCCGGTCGCGAGTGCCACGGCCGGGGGCCGCTCCGGCGGCATCGGGATCGCGCTGTCGATCACCGGTGGGGTGCTGGTACTGCTCGCGGGCGCCGCGTTCCTGGTCAACCGCCGCTGGCCGCTGCCCGATCTGGTACGCCGTCGGACTCGTCCGTGAGTTCGACCTCCTTGCTCTGCGTCGCCGTCCAGGCGGCGCAGAACAGCACCAGCTTCGACGTGAAGTTGATCCACAGCAGCAGGGCGACAGGCACCCCGAACGCGCCGTACATGCTCTTCGCCGCCACGCCCTGCATATAGCCGCTCAACAGCAGCTTCAGCAGTTCGAAGCCGACCGCGCCGGTCAGCGCGGCCACGAAGAGGCGGCGCCGCCTCGGCTCGACACCGGGCAGCAGCGTGAGGACGTACAGGAGCAGCAGGAAGTCCGCGAGGACAGCGACCAGGAACGCGGCGATCCGCAGCAGGACGCTGCCCCAGCCGGCCCGGTCGATGCCCAGCTGGTCGGTGGTCCAGCCGATCATCGCGGAGGCGATGGTGGAGACGACGAGCGTGGCCAGCACGGCGCCACCGAGCCCGAGGAGGATCCCGAAGTCCTTGGCCGCGCGCAGGACCGGGTTTTCCTCCTGCTCGGGCAGTTCCCAGACCGCCCGCAGACACTCGCGCGTCGAACCGGCCCAGCTGATGCCGGTGAACAGCAGGACGGCGCCCGCGATGAGGCCGACGGTGCCGGCGTTCTGCACCAGGCCGTCGATGTCGAGCTGGTCGGAGATTCCGGGTACCTGGTCGGCGATCTTGTGCTGGAGGTCGCTCTGCTTGTCCTTGCCGAATGCGGCGGCGACGATCGCGGCGGCCACCGTGAGCAGCGGGAAGAGCGCGACGAAGCTGGTGAAGGTCATCGCGGCGGCCAGCCGGGTCCACTTCACCCGGTCCAGCCGCTCGAACGACCGCCAGGCGTGGGTGGCCATCAGGCGCGCCAGCGGCGGCCCGACGACGGGGAGCTTTTTCAGCCAGTCCATGTTCCGACTCTGCCCTGGTCAGCCCACGATCCACCCTCCCGCCCGGTCACGGAAGACAAACGTCCTAGTACCCCAGAAACGCAGGACAGTGGCGAGCGCCATGCCGATTCCGGCCCCGGAGACGGTGTCGGCGCGTTGCGAGGTGAGGTTGAGGCCGTAGTGGCTGATGGCCAGACACAGCAGCTGTACGAGGGCACCGGCGATGTTCACCGCGACGAAGACGGCGTAGGGGCGCACGCCCTTCGGCCGCGTGTGCCGGTAGGTGCCCAGCGCGTTGCCCGCGTACGCCACCGAACAGCCGGCGACGAAGGACAGCGCCTTGGCGGTGAGGACCCGTCCGGCGGCGACCGGGCGGTGACGCTTGGTGGGGTGAGCGCGGTCGGCGGCGGCGTCGCGGGCGTCGTTGATCAGACTCGCTTCACACCCATGCTGGCGAAGTGGGCGCCCGCGGTGAGCGCGGTGCCTCGCAGCCAGGCACCGCGTCGTTCAGTGTCCACGGCTGCTCCCGCGAGGCCCGCCGCGAACCACAGCGCACCGTGTTCGCCCGCCCAGGACAGGGCGCGCGCGGCACCGGCGACGTGGGGGTCGGCACCGTACGCTCGGATCGCCGAAAGGATTTGGTGGTCCACGTGGTCCATGTGGACTCACTGTTCACGCCCACCCCGCCGGAACTCCGGCAATATAGAGCGACATCCCATTAATCACCCATTTCGGGGAGGGTAGGGATGTTTCAAAACTAATCGCCCACAGATGGGCGATACGGTCACGCTCATGCCTGCCGACACCGTTTCCGTCACCGGCTGGGGCCGCACCGCTCCCACCGCCGCCCGTCTGATCCGCCCACGGACGTACGAGGAGGCCGCGGCCGCGGTTCGGGACTGCGGGGCGCGCGGTGGCATCCCGAGGGGCCTGGGACGGGCGTACGGAGACGCGGCGCAGAACGCCGGCGGCACGGTGTTCGACATGACGGGCCTGGACCGTGTCCACGTGATCGACGCGAGCAGCGGGATCGTGCTGTGCGACGCGGGAGTCTCCCTGCACCGGCTGATGGAAGTCCTGCTGCCACTCGGCTGGTTCGTGCCCGTGACGCCCGGCACGCGGTACGTCACCGTCGGCGGGGCGATCGGCGCGGACATCCACGGCAAGAACCACCACGTCGCGGGCTCCTTCTCCCGTCACGTCCTGTCATTGGAACTCCTCACCGCCGACGGCGAGGTCCGCACGGTCGCACGCGGCACACCGCTGTTCGACGCGACCACGGGAGGCATGGGCCTGACCGGCGTGATCCTCACCGCGACCGTCCGACTCCAGCCGGTCGAGACCTCGCTGATGTCGGTCGACACCGAGCGCGCACGGGACCTCGACGACCTGATGGCGCGCCTGACGGCCACCGACCACCACTACCGCTACTCGGTCGCCTGGATCGACCTCCTGGCGCGCGGCGCTGCGACGGGCCGCGCGGTGCTGACCCGCGGCGACCACGCTCCCCTGGAGGCGCTGCCGAAAAGCACCCGCGCGCGCAGGCAGCCGCCGCCCTTCCGCACCGCCCGTCTCCCGGCCGCCCCCGCCTTCCTCCCCGAGGGCCTCCTCAGCCGGACGACGGTCGGCCTCTTCAACGAGCTCTGGTACCGCAAGGCACCCCGCGCGCGTACCGGCGAACTCCAGAGGATCTCCCGTTTCTTCCACCCCCTCGACGGGGTCCCGCACTGGAACCGGATCTACGGCCGCGGCGGCTTCGTGCAGTACCAGTTCGTCGTCGGCCACGGCCAGGAGGACGCCGTACGCCGGATCGTGCGCCGTGTCTCCGGGCGCCGCTGCCCGTCCTTCCTCGCCGTCCTCAAGCGTTTCGGGGACGCCGATCCGGGCTGGTTGTCCTTCCCCGTACCGGGGTGGACGCTGGCCCTGGACATCCCGGCGGGGCTGCCCGGCCTCGGCGCCTTCCTCGACGAACTGGACGAGGAGGTGGCCGCGGCCGGCGGGCGGGTCTACCTCGCCAAGGACTCGCGGCTGCGGCCCGAACTGCTCGGCGCGATGTACCCGCGACTGGACGATTTCCGGGCACTGCGCGCGGAGTTGGACCCGCGCGCGGTGTTCACGTCGGACCTGTCCCGGCGTCTCGCCCTCTAGTGCCGCGGCAGGCAACGTTCGCCCCGTCGCGGCACTAGTCCCCCAGCCCACTGGCTCTCCAGCACTCCACCCCTCCGGGCTTCTTCTCCCGGCCATCAGGCAACCTCTAGGAGCTGTCGTGAAGGACGCCTTCGGCATTCCCCAGTCCCTGCTCGTCCTGGGCGGTACGTCGGAGATCGCGCTGGCGACCGCGCGCCGGCTGATCGCCCGCCGCACCCGCACGGTGTGGCTGGCCGGGCGCCCATCGCCCGCCCTCGATGCGGCCGCCTCGGAACTACGCGCCCTAGGAGCGGACGTGCACACCGTCGACTTCGACGCGCTCGACCCCGACTCCCACGAGGTCGTGCTCGGCAAGGTGTTCGCCGAGGGCGACATCGACATGGCACTGCTCGCCTTCGGGATCCTCGGCGACCAGGCCCACGACGAGCGCGAGCCGGCCGGTGCGGTGCGCGTCGCGCAGACCAACTACACGGGCGCGGTGTCGGCGGGACTGGTGACCGCGAGCGCGTTGCAGGACCAGGGCCACGGCTCGCTCGTAGTGCTCTCCTCCGTGGCCGGGGAGCGCGCCCGCCGCTCCAACTTCATCTACGGCTCGAGCAAGGCCGGCCTGGACGCCTTCGCGCAGGGTCTGGGCGACGCGCTGCACGGCACGGGCGTGCACGTCATGGTCGTTCGCCCCGGATTCGTACGGTCGAAGATGACCGCGGGTCTTCCGGAGACGCCCCTGGCCACGACCCCCGAGGCGGTCGCCGCGGCCGTCGAACTGGGGCTGCGGCGGCGCTCGGAGACGGTCTGGGTGCCGGGCACGCTGCGGGTGGTGATGTCGGCGCTGCGGCACGTGCCGCGGACGGTGTTCCGGCGGCTGCCGCTGTAACCGGAGGTACAGCCTCTGTAACTGTGGTTACAGCTGGCTGGTGGGCAGGGAGCCGCGCTCCAAACGGGCCGTCTGCGGGGGCACGACCGCGCCTCGGAAGACGAACTCGCGCAACTTGCGCCACACGCCGTCGGCGCCCTGCTCGTAGAGCGCGAAGCCGGTGCAGGGCCACTGGGCCTCGTAGTCGGCGAGCGCCTCGAAGGCCCGGTCCATGGCCTCGTCCTCGATGCCGTGCGCCACCGTGACGTGCGGGTGATACGGGAACTGCAGTTCGCGCGCCACGGGGCCGGAGGCGTCCCGGACCTGCTTCTGCAGCCAGGTGCAGGCCTCGGCGCCCTCGGCCACCTGGACGTAGACCACGGGCGACAGGGGCCGGAAGGTGCCGGTGCCGGACAGCCGCATCGGGAAGGGGCGGCCGGCGGCCGCGACCTCGCCGAGGTGGGCCTCGATCGCGGGCAGCATCGATGCGTCCACCTCCGTCGGCGGCAGCAGGGTGATGTGCGTGGGAATGCCGTGAGCCGCGGCGTCGCCGAAGCCCGCACGCCGCTCCTGGAGCAGGCTGCCGTGAGGCTCCGGGACCGCGATCGACACGCCGATCGTTACGGTCCCCACGTCATCTCCTGTCATCGTGTCGGCTTGGTCCTGTCGGTCCTGTGTCGGTTTTGTTCTCAGCCGTCCGGCTATCGACTGTACGGCCACGGCTGTGTTGTGGGCAGGCGCAGTCGTAGTGATGTGCGGCGCTCCGCCCGGTGGTACGCGTGCGCGCCTGCCCCTCAGTGCTTGGCGGGCAGGAATCCGACCCGCTCATAGGCCTGCGACAGCGTCTCCGCGGCGACGGCGCGCGCCTTCTCCGCGCCCTTCGCCAGGATCGAGTCGAGCGTCTCCGGGTCGTCCAGGTACTGCTGGGTGCGCTCCCGGAACGGCGTCACGAAGTCGACCATGACCTCGGCGAGGTCCGTCTTGAGCGCACCGTAGCCCTTGCCGACGTACTTCTCTTCCAGTTCGGTGATACCCGCCCCGGTGAGCGTCGAGTAGATGCTGAGCAGGTTGCTCACACCCGGCTTGTTCTCCGTGTCGAAACGGATCACGGTGTCCGTGTCGGTGACCGCGCTCCTGACCTTCTTCGCGGTCGCCTTCGGGTCGTCGAGGAGGTTGATGAGGCCCTTCGGTGTGGATGCCGACTTGCTCATCTTGATCGACGGGTCCTGGAGGTCGTAGATCTTCGCCGTCTCCCTGAGGATGTACGGCTTCGGGACCGTGAAGGTCGCGCCGAAACGGCCGTTGAAACGCTCGGCGAGGTCGCGGGTGAGCTCGATGTGCTGGCGCTGGTCCTCGCCGACGGGGACCTCCTGGGCCTGGTACAGCAGGATGTCCGCGACCTGGAGGATCGGGTACGTGAACAGGCCGACGCTGGCGCGGTCGGCGCCCTGCTTGGCGGACTTGTCCTTGAACTGGGTCATGCGGGACGCCTCGCCGAAGCCGGTGAGGCAGTTCATCACCCAGGCCAGCTGGGCGTGCTCGGGGACGTGGCTCTGGACGAAGAGCGTGCAGCGCTCCGGGTCGAGACCGGCCGCGAGGAGCTGGGCGGCGGCCAGCCTGGTGTTCGCGCGCAGGTCCGCGGGGTCCTGCGGCATCGTGATCGCGTGCAGGTCGACGACCATGTAGAACGCGTCGTGGGACTCCTGCAGGGCCACCCACTGGCGGACGGCGCCGAGGTAGTTGCCGAGGTGGAACGAGCCTGCGGTGGGCTGGATTCCGGAGAGCACTCGCGGACGGTCAGAAGCCATGCTCACCATTCTCTCAGGTGCCGGGGGCCGATCCGGAACTGGTCGGAAACAGATGCGCCACAGGTGGGAACCGATCCGCCGCGAGCGGTGTACCAATCGTGTGAGGACGCGGGAGGGGGGCCGCATCGTCGATGAGGCCGCGGTGATCGCACGCGTACGCGCCGGAGAGCCGGAGGCGTACGCGGAGCTGGTGCGGGTCCATACGGGCATCGCGCTCAGGGCGGCCGCCGCGCTCGGGGCGGGGGCGGACGCGGAGGACGTGGTGCAGCAGGCCTTCGTCAAGGCGTACTGCGCGCTGGGCCGATTCAAGGACGGCGCGTCGTTCAAGCCGTGGCTGCTGTCGATCGTGGCCAATGAGACGAGGAACACAATGCGGACGGCGGCGCGTCAGCGCACGCTCGCGGGCCGTGAGGCGGCCTTCGCGGAGGCCGAGCCGCTGATACCGGAATCGGCGGACCCGGCGGTGGCCACGCTGGAGACGGAGCGCCGCGCGGCCCTGCTGGCCGCCCTGGAGAAGCTGAGCGAGGAGCACCGGCTGGTCGTCATCTACCGCTATCTGCTGGAGATGGACGAGTCGGAGACGGCCCAGGCCCTGGGCTGGCCCCGGGGCACGGTGAAGTCCCGGCTCAACCGCGCACTGCGCAGGCTGGGCCGCCTGCTGCCGGATTTCCAGCCTCGGGAAGGGGGTGACGAGCGTGAGTGAGGAGCCGGAGCGGCGACGGGAGCGGGAGCCTGACGGGGACCGGGACCGGGAGCGGGAGGCGTACGGCGGTGAGGCCGCCGGTGCCGGTTCCGGCCGGGGTGCCTCTCGGCTGCCGGAGGAGTTGCGGGCGCTGGGGCGGTCGCTGGATCCGCCCGGGGCCGCCGGGCCGGAGTCGATGGTCGAGCGGGTGCTGGAGCGGATACTCGCCGAGCAGCTCCCGGCGCCGGTCGCCGAACCGCCGAGGGCGGGGGCCGGTGAGCGGCTGCGGGCGGCCCGGCGCTGGACCCGGGCGCGGTGGCGCTCGCTGGCCGCGACGCTGTGCGGACTGCTGGCGCTCCTCGCACTCACGCCTCCGGTGCGGGCGGCGGTCCTCGACTGGTTCGACTTCGGCGGGGTCGAGGTGCGGTACGACCCGTCGGCGGTGCCGTCCCCCGGTGCGCGGGTGCCGGGCTGCGGGCGGTCGCTGTCGTTCGCGCAGGCAGAGCGCCGGGCCGGGTTCGCGCCGCTGGTTCCGCGGACGCTGGGCGTGCCGGACGCGGTGACGGTGACCGACGCACCGCGGGGCCGACTGCTGATGAGCCTGTGCTGGCATGAGCGGGGGCGGGTGATCCGGCTGGACGAGTTCGCGGCGAGCCTGGACGTCACGTTCACGAAGACGGTGCGCGAGCAGCCGGAGTGGGTGGAGCTGGGTACCGGACCCTCCGCGACCGGCATGAGCGCCCCCGCGCTGTGGTTCCCCCGGCCGCATGTGCTGAGTTTCTGGCTGGTGGGAGCGGACGGGGACCGCTACACGCACGAGCAGCGGACGGCGGGGCCGACGTTGCTGTGGACCCATGACGGCACGGACGGCGCGGGCGGCGCGGGCGTGACGCTCAGGCTTGAGGGGGTGGCCTCGAAGTCGCGGGCGATGGACATCGCGAAGTCCGTCGGCGACTGGCCTCCGGCGTCCTCGGGGAAGTCGCCGAAATAGTGCGCGCGGTGTGGGAACCCCGACGGATCGGGCGGTGTACCAGAAGTGACACGCGGCCCGCGGGCGGGCCGCACGGACGGACACGCAGGGGGACGGGATGCGCAAATGGAGGAGCAGGAGCCGAAGCCGGAGTGGGGGCCGGGGGCGCGAACTGGCGGCGCTGATCGGGTCGTTGGCGGTGACGCTGGCGCTGATGGGGTGGGGTGCGTCGTCCGCCTCGGCCGGGGGGCCGACGAGTGTGCTGGTGACGTCGCCCTCGAGCGGAGAGGCCAACGCGCTGTACTACTCCGACGACGGGTACGGAGAGCTGCAACAGTTGCTCGGCGCCGCCGGCCGGGGCACCCCGGACCGGCCTCCCGGGGCCGATCCGACTCGGGCCCGTCAGATCAATGTCACGTGGCTGGCGCACGACATATCTCCCTGGCGACTGGACCGGGTCTTCCCTGCCGAGTCCGGTGCCGGAGCCGTCTGGATCCACACCGCGGCCAATATGCCCGACACGCCGAACGGCTACTGGCACCGTGCCGAGCACCCGGATCGGCTGCGCGCCCTGCTCAGCAAGCTCGGCGTGATGGGCAAGGTCTCGGGCGAGGGCTACACGGGCATCTTCCCGGCGCCCTGGCAGTCGGAGACTCCGCCCGCCGCCGGTCCCGACACGGAGACGGTTGAGCTACGGACGGGCGCACCGGTGACGTCCGACGACACCGATTGGTGGTGGGCGCTGCCCGGCGCGGCGGGCGGGGCGGTGCTCGCGCTGGTTCTGCGGCGGCTGGTCCTGCGAGTTCCCGGGGAGCGGGTGCGGCGGGAGTCGGGGCCCCGGCAGGAGCTGCGGGATCTGTGAGGTCGGGCGCGCCGATCGGGACGACTTTTGGGCATCGGCACGGTGTGGGACATCGCGTGGCCATCGGCGTGGGACATCAGGAGGGGGCAAATGGGATGACGGCTCAGTGCAGAGGTAAGTGGGCGCGTCTCGGGGTCTTCGTGCCGGTGGTGCTGGCGGTCGGCCTGTTCGGGGTGCCGGTGGCCGGCGCCTCCCCGCAGCGGTCGGGCCGTGAGGTTCCGGATATGGCGGTGGTTGTCGCGGGCGCTTCGGGCCGGACGGCGGTGGTGCGTTCCGGTGAGCCGGGTTTCGATCGTCTCTGGGCGCTGCTTCAGCCGACGTACACCGGGACGGAGCGGGTGCCGGAGGACTGGGCCGAGGGCAGGTATCCGCCGGTGCAGATGACCGTGATGTGGGGGCTGACCGGTGTCGGGGGCTGGCCGCAGACCGATTCGGCGCCGGGTGGTGACGTGGCGATGGAGCGACAGGACCAGCTGTTCCTGGCCGGGGACGGCACGCCGTGGGTGCGTACGGATCCGGTGCCGGACGTGCCGGACGACGACATCCGCTGGCACCGGGCCTCGCGCTCGGTCTTCGACCAGGTGAGCCGTGCGGGTCTGCCCGCCGGGGAGGGGGACGGGGGCGCTGGGCAAGCGGCGGGCGAGAGCGCCGGCTGGTGGGCGGCCGACGGTGCCTGGCCGACGGTTGCGGTGCTCGGCGTGGGGTTCCTGACCGGGGTCGGCGGCACGCTGCTGATACGCCGCGCGGCGGCCCGGCCGGGTGCCGGACCGCCGCGGGAGGAGCCACGCCAGGAGCTGATCGACCTCTGAGTCCCGTCACTCCCGCCAAAGGAGCGGGGCGGGGTACCGGTCGAGGTGGGTCAGCCGAGGTCGATCTCCGGGTACAGCGGGAAGCCGGCGACCAGGTCGGTGGCGCGGCGGGAGATCTCGTCGGCGATCTTCGGGTCGAGGATGTGCTGGGCCTTGGAGGGGGCGCCCTTGCTGGTCGTGCCGGGCTCCGTGGTGGTCAGGACCCGGTCGATGAGACCGGCGACCTCGTCCATCTCGGCGGTGCCGAGACCGCGGGTGGTCAGGGCGGGGGTGCCGATGCGGATACCGGAGGTGTACCAGGCGCCGTTGGGGTCGGCGGGGATGGAGTTGCGGTTGGTGACGATGCCCGAGTCGAGCAGGGCGGCCTCGGCCTGGCGGCCGGTGAGGCCGTAGGAGGAGGTGACGTCGATCAGGTTGAGGTGGTTGTCGGTGCCGCCGGTCACGAGGGCGGCGCCGCGGCGCATCAGGCCTTCGGCGAGGGCGCGGGAGTTGTCGACGATGCGCTGGGCGTAGTCCTGGAAGGAGGGCTGCCGGGCCTCCGCCAGCGCCACTGCCTTTGCCGCCATGACGTGCGGGAGCGGGCCGCCGAGGACCATCGGGCAGCCGCGGTCGACCTGGTCCTTGAGGGAGTCGTCGCACAGGACCATGCCGCCGCGAGGGCCGCGCAGCGACTTGTGGGTGGTGGTGGTGACGATCTGGGCGTGCGGAACCGGGTCGAAGTCGCCGGTGAGGACCTTGCCGGCGACCAGACCGGCGAAGTGGGCCATGTCGACCATGAGCGTGGCGCCGACCTCGTCGGCGATCTCGCGCATGATCCGGAAGTTCACGAGACGGGGGTACGCGGAGTAGCCGGCGACGATGATGAGCGGCTTGAACGCGCGGGCCGTGGCGCGCAGGGCCTCGTAGTCGAGGAGGCCGGTGGCGGGGTCGGTGCCGTAGGAGCGCTGGTCGAACATCTTGCCGGAGATGTTCGGGCGGAAGCCGTGGGTGAGGTGGCCGCCGGCGTCCAGGGACATGCCGAGCATGCGCTGGTTGCCGAAGGCCTGGCGGAGTTCGGCCCAGTCGGCGTCGGAGAGGTCGTTCACCTGGCGGGCACCCGCCTTCTCCAGGGCGGGGACCTCCACGCGGGCGGCGAGCACGGACCAGAAGGCGACGAGGTTGGCGTCGATACCGGAGTGCGGCTGGACGTAGGCGTGGCGGGCGCCGAAGAGTTCGCGGGCGTGCTCGGCGGCGAGGGACTCGACTGTGTCGACGTTGCGACAGCCGGCGTAGAAGCGGCGGCCGACGGTGCCCTCGGCGTACTTGTCGCTGAACCAGTTGCCCATGGCCAGCAGGGTGGCCGGGGAGGCGTAGTTCTCGGAGGCGATCAGCTTGAGCATCTCGCGCTGGTCGGCGACCTCCTGGCCGATGGCGTCGGCCACGCGCGGCTCGACGGCGCGGATCACGTCGAGGGCCGCGCGGAAGGCGGTGGACTCGTTGGAGAGGGGCTGCTGCTCTGACATGGCGGCCTCCGGGCGGCGTGGCTTGAAGCGGTCACGGTTCACGGGTCGGCCCAGGCGCACGGCACTTGTCACTCTCGCAGGCCGCTCCCCGATGGTCCGTCCCATCCCAGCGCGCCAGTCACGGCCTGCCCGTCAGCCTACCGGGCGCGTCGGGAGACGAAGGTCCCACGTCCACCATGCGAGCGACGACAGGAAGGACGACAGGAAGGGAGGGCGTGCTGCCCCGGGGAGGCCCCGTGACGACGACGGAAGCGGATTCGACGGTCTGGTGAGGTGGCCTCATCGCCACGGCGGACGCACACAGCGCACGCACCTGTGCGCCGTCACCGGTGGTGGTCGTGATCGGTGACGGCGTGTGGGGGTCGTGACCGGTGACGGCGTCGGAGGTCGTCACCGGTGACGGGGTGTGGAGGTCGGATGTGGAGGGGCGGTGTCGTCTGGATGTGCCGGCGGTCAGACAGGGCGTCGGTGAGGCGGGCGATCTGGTCGATGTCGGCGCGCCGGGCCAAGACCGGCGGCTGGGGCGGGGTCGTCGACGGGGAGGCCGACGCGGCCGGCCTGGGCCCGGCAACGCGTTTCCCGACGCCCCTCAGCGGACGATGTGTGGCAGGAAGCGGGCGTACGCGTCCGTGACCAGGCCGGAGGACTCCCGGATGCCGAGACCCGCGGACTCGCCCTCGACGATCCAGGCGCCGAGGACCACGTGGTTGCCGTCGAAGTCCGGCAGTGAGGCCAACTCCTGGTAGCAGCAGGCCTCTTCGCGCGGGGCGGGGGCGGCCTCGGAGGGGTTCGGCTGGTGGATCGTCACCCCCGCGCCCTCCCGGCCCAGCAGGGGCTTGGCCACGTAACCGGTGGTCCGTGCCAACTCGCGCGGGCCGTCCAGATAGGCGGGGAGCAGGTTCGGGTGGCCCGGATACAGCTCCCAGAGGATCGCCAGCAGCGCCTTGTTGCTGAGCAGCATCTTCCAGGCCGGCTCGATCCACAGGGTGCTGCCCGTCCCGCCGCCGTTGTCGAGGGTGTCCAGGACGTGGTCGGCGAAGTGGTCGGTGGTGAGCCACTCCCAGGGGTAGAGCTTGAAGCAGCTGCGGATGAAGCGGAGTTGGTTGTCGACGAAGCGGCCGGAGAGCGGGTCCCAGCCGATCTCCTCCATGGAGATCCAGTCGGTGTGCAGGCCTGCCTGCTCCGCGGTCTCCTTCAGATAGGCGACCGTCATGAGGTCCTCGCCGAGTTCGTCGGCCGAGGAGTGCGCGAAGTACAGGGGGCTGCCGGGTGGGAGGAGGGCGGCCTGCTTCTTCCAGGCGGCGATCAGGCGTTCGTGGAGGGAGTTCCACTGGTCGGCGCCCGGGAAGCGTTCCTCCATCCAGAACCACTGGGGGGAGGCGGCCTCGACCAGGGAGGTGGGGGTGTCGGCGTTGTACTCCAGCAGCTTCGCCGGGCCCGTGCCGTCGTGGCGGAGGTCGAACCGGCCGTAGACCGACGGGAGTTCCGCGCGGCGGCGCCAGGCCTCGGCGACTGTCTCGACCACCCGGGGGTCGGTGATGCCGAGGTCGGCGAAGCGGTTCTCGGCGACGATGTGCTCGGCCGCCGCGAGGCACATGCGGTGGAGTTCCTCGACGACCTCCTCCAGCGCCTCGACCTCGGGGAGCGTGAAGGCGTAGTACGCGCTCTCGTCCCAGTAAGGGCGCAGGGAGTCGTCCGGATAGCGGGTGAGCGGGTAGATGAGCCCCTGCTCCTCCACGGTCTGCTGCCAGCCGGGGCGGGGCTCGATGGTGTGGCGTTCCACGCGGGGCTTTCTGTGCGGCTGTCGGACAGGTGGTGGCGGGGTCGCGGCCGAGCTGTGGCCGCGTCGCGGGACGGTCGGTCAGCCCCCGGAGCTCTTGCCGCCACCACCGTCGCCGTCGCCCCCGCCGCCGAAGCCGCCGCGGCTCACTCCGCTGCCCCCGCTGCTGCTCGAACTGCTCGACCCGGACTTCTTGCCCGGCTTGGTGAAGGAGCCGTTCTTGACCCAGCTGCCCTTCTTCTTGCCGCCGTAGTAATAGGCGCCGTCGACGGTCGTGGCGGACTTGCAGTTCTTGTCGCTGACGATCTTGTAGCCCTTGGAGGCGGTGTAGCTGTCGCGGTCCACGCAGCGCTTGTCGGGGTCCGAGGAACAGGCCGTCAGCGCCACGGCGAGCAAGCCCATGCCGCCGAGTGCGACCGTTCCCGAGCGAAGTTGTCGACGTGCGTCCGCCATGTTCGTGTCTCCCCCTTGGTCGAGCGCGGTGTGCGGCCCGTGTCCGATCGTCGGCGAACAGTTTAGAGATGGGCAAGAGGACGCGGCCGGGCGGGCCGCCGCTCGCACCTCCCCTACTGTCGCTTCGTGCTCTTTGGAATGGTGTGCGCGCTCGGCGCCGCGGTCTGCTTCGGTACGGCGACGGTGTTGCAGGCGGTGGCGGCGCGGGCGGCGGACACCGGCGGGGGTGACGTCGGGGAGGCGACGTTGTTCCTGCGGGCGGTCCGGCAGTGGCGGTACCTGGCCGGCCTGGCGCTGGACGGCCTCGGTTTCCTGTTCCAGGTCGCCGCGCTGCGGTCGATCCCGATCTACGCGGTCGGGGCGGCCCTCGCGTCCAGTCTCGCGGTGACGGCGGTGGTCGCGGCGCGGCTGCTGCGGGTACGGCTGAGCGGGCGTGAGTGGAGTGCGGTGGGGGTGGTGTGCGCGGGGCTCGCGCTGCTGGGGATCGCGTCCGGGACGGAGGGCGACCGCGGCGGGCCGGCGGCGCTGGAGTTCGCGCTGCTCGGTACGGCCCTCGCGGTGCTGCTGCTCGGGCTGAACGGGGGACGCCTGCCGGAGCGGGGGCGGGCCGCGGTGCTCGGTCTGGGGGCCGGGTTCGGGTTCGGGGTGGTCGAGGTGGCGGTACGGCTGATCGACTCGCTCGCGGTCTCGGACCTGGTGCGGAATCCGGCGGCGTACGCGCTGCTGGTCGGGGGCGCGGCGGCGTTCCTGTCCCTGACGTCGGGGCTGCGCTCGGGCTCGGTCACGGCGGCCACGGCCGGCATGGTGATCGGCGAGACGGTCGGTCCGGCGGCCGTGGGGGTGGTCTGGCTCGGAGATCGCACCCGGGAGGGCCTGGAGTGGCTGGCGGTGCTGGGCTTCCTCGTCGCGGTCGCCGGGGCGTTGGCGCTGGCCCGGTTCGGGGAGGCACCGTCGGCGGCCGATGTGCCGGAGGCCGTGAGGCCGTAACGCCGTGAGGCCGCAACGCCGTAACGCCGCAACGCCGTAACGCCGCAACGCCGTTGAGCATCCCCCGTCCATCGCCCCCGTGATGGGCGCCCCTCAACTCACCGCGCCCCTCGCACCCGTAAGGCCGCCCCTCAACTCCCCCCGTCCATCGCCCCCGTAATGCCGTCCCACAGCCGGGACCTGGCCTCCAGCGCGAGGGTGGCCGTTTCGACGGCCTCCTGCCAGCGGGTGTCGTCCGTGCCGCAGAGGTCGGCCACCATCTGCAGGGCCATGGGGGTGTGTTCCTCGCCGTCGACCTCGATGTGGCGGGCGAGGTAGTCGCGGAAGAGCGGGAACCCGTCGGCGCCCTCCTCCTTGATCACCTGGTCGAACATGTCAGGGATGAGGTCCTCGCGGGAGAAGGCGAAGGCGGCCGCCCGGCAGTGCAGGGGCCGGTCGGTGATGATCGCGAAGGTGGTGCGGACGAACTCCGCTGCGGGGGCAGGCACTTGAGCGACCCGCAGCGCGGCGGACACGTCGTGGCCCTCGGCGATCAGCGCGACGAACGTGTCGATCCGGGTGGTGTCGGCCGACGCCTCCGTCATGGCCGCGCGGTACAGCTCGAAGTGGCTGGTGAAGCCGCCGTTCAGTTCGTCGCTCTCCTCGACCAGCACGATGTCGTTGATCAGCCGCCGGCTCACGGCCGAACCTCGCGGCACCCAGGGGACGTCGACACAGGTCAGCTCCCGTTGCAGGGAGGTGAGCAGGGACATGAAGTCCCACACCGCGAACACATGGTGCTCCATGAAGGTCGCCATGCGTTCCCGGCTGTCCATTCGCCGGTAAAGAGGGTGGGCGGTGACTTCTTTTCGCGCGGATTCGATCACGGCCCGGGCGCGTTCGATTCCCTCGTGGGTCATATTCCAGTCGTACCTGGACATGGATCTCCTTAGGTCTCGGAGCGCGATCCTGCAACCTTTCTCGACCGTCCGGCAAGCACTTCCCCGTACTTTACAAAAGTTACCGGGGGTATCGATCGACACAAGATGCCAAGGTTGCCGAAAACGCATGAAGAGCCGCGTTTCGGACAGGCGAAAAACTTCGTTGAATATTTGAACGGGGTCGGTCGCCTTTCCGTACTCGTCACCGTGACCAGTAATCCCGTCACCGTGACCGTGGCTTATCACGTGGTGCCGGGCCATGAGGGAGACTTCCACTCCTGGGGGTGGGCCATGCTGGCCGCGAGTGCGCAGCAGCAAGGCTTCCTAGGGGGTGGCGTTCTTGTCGACGGAGAGGCGGAGTGGCATGTCGTCTATCGCTTCGCCAGCGAAGGCACCGCCCTGGCCTGGGAAAACTCGACGGTGCGCAGGCAGTGGGACCTGCGCGCGGAGGGGTTCGCCCGGCAGACGGGCCGGCGGAGCGTCCGGGGCCCGAAGGTATGGTTCGACGCCCAGAGCGAGCGGCCCCCGTCACCTCCGGCACCTCCGGCTCCGCCGTCGAAATGGAAGCTCTGGTTCATAAATATGAGCGCCGTGTTCCCGCCGGTGCTTCTGTTCAATGTGATCGTGCTCCCCTATCTCGGCGATCTCAATCCGTTCATTCGTACGCTGCTTTTGTGTCTGTGTGTGACGGCTCTTGTCACCTGGATTCTGATGCCGCGCCTTCAGCGTTTCTTCAAGAAGTGGCTGTATCCACCGCTCCAGGCGCTCCGCGGACGGCACAAACGGACCGCGTAGGCCAGAGAACGACGCAAGGGAGGTGGGCGGGTGAAGACCCTGCTCATCGACAATTACGACTCGTACACGTACAACCTGTTCCAGCTGATCGCCGAGGTCAACGGCGAGGAGCCGGTGGTGATCCTCAATGACGCCCCCGCGGACGCGATTCCGGATCTGACGGAATTCGACAACGTGGTGGTGTCACCGGGCCCGGGACACCCGGCGAAGGCGCGCGACTTCGGCATCAGCGCCCGTGTGCTGGCCGGATCCCCGGTTCCCGTGCTCGGCGTCTGCCTGGGCCACCAGGGCATCGCCCTCGGGGCCAGCGCCCGGGTGGAGCCGGCCCCGGAACCCCGGCACGGGCATCTGAGCACCGTCCGGCACGACGGACTGGACCTGTTCCAGGGAGTGCCGCAGGCCTTCACCGCGGTCCGCTACCACTCGCTGGCCGTACGTGAGCCGCTGCCCCTCGCCCTGCAGGCCACCGCGTGGGCCGAGGACGGCGTACTCATGGGTCTGCGGCACCGCACCCGGCCGCTGTGGGGCGTGCAGTTCCACCCGGAGTCCGTCCTCACGGAGTACGGCCACCGCATGCTGGTGAACTTCCGGAACCTCACCGCGGAACGGGCACGCAAGCTCCGTACGAAGAACACCGCGGTCCCCCCGACCGACGTGGCGATCCCCCGCCCCCAGGCCACCGCGGCCCGAGCCGCTGCCTCCCGAGCCACCACCGCGACCCGAGCCGCCGCCGCCTCCCGAGCCGCCACCGCGACCCGAGCAGCCGCGACACCCGCTGCCACCACGACACCGGCGGCCACGGCTGCGGCCACATCGTCGACCACCACAGCCAGCCCGCCCGGCGTCTCCATTCCCCGGCCTCGGCGGGCCGGTGCCGCCTACCGTCTGCACACCCGCCGTATCGCCGGCGCGGTCGACGCGGAGGCCGCCTTCACCCGGATGTACGCCGCGTCCGAGCGGGCGTTCTGGCTGGACAGTTCGCTGGTCGAGCCGGGCCGGTCCCGGTTCTCCTTCCTCGGTGACGACAGCGGACCGCTCGCCGAGTTCGTGCGCTACGACGTCGACGCCGGGCGCTGCGAGATCGAGCGGGCGGGACGGCCGCCGCGCAAGGTCAAGGCCAGCGTCTTCGACTATCTGAAGCGGCAGTTGGCGAACCGTCGGGTGGACGCCACCGGGCTGCCCTTCGACTTCACCGGCGGCTACGTCGGTTACTTCGGCTACGAGACGAAGGCCGACTGCGGCTCACCGAACCGGCACTCGTCCGACGTCCCCGACGCCTGCTGGCTGTTCGCGGACCGGCTGATCGCGGTGGACCACCAAGAGGGCTTCACCTACGCGGTCTGCCTGGCGGAGGACTCCCCGCAGGCGGCTCGGGAGGCCGCGGACTGGCTGGAGGACACGCTCGCCCAACTCACCTTCGTGAAAGCCGACCCGGGCCCGGCCGCCGACGCCCAGTCGCCGTCCGCGGCCACTGCCGGTCCCGCTCCCAGCACCACTCCCGACCTCATCGCCGCCGAGCCCTGGCTGGTGCGCGACCGGGCGACCTACCTCGCGGACATCGAGGCCTGCCTCCGGGAGTTGCGGGCGGGCAGCAGCTACGAGATCTGTCTGACCGACGCCGCCCGGTTACCCGCTCCGCCGGACGCGTACGACTTCTATCGCGTGCTGCGCCGCGTGAACCCGGCACCGTACGCGGCGTTCCTGAGGTTCAAGGACCTCGACGTGGCGGGCTCCTCCCCCGAGCGTTTCCTGCGGATCACCCGGGACGGAGTGGCCGAGGCCAGACCCATCAAGGGCACCGCGCCCCGCGGCGAGGGACCGGAGCAGGACGCGAGGCTCCGGGACGCGCTGGCGGCGGACGCCAAGACCCGCGCCGAGAACCTGATGATCGTCGACCTGCTCCGCAACGACCTGGGCCGGGTCTGCCGGACCGGCTCCGTGCGCGTGCCCAGACTGATGGCCACCGAGACGTACGCCACCGTGCACCAGCTCGTCTCCACCGTCGAGGGCCGACTGCGCGAGGGCACGGACACGGTCGACTGTGTGCGCGCCTGCTTCCCCGGGGGCTCCATGACCGGCGCGCCGAAGCTGCGCACGATGGAGATCATCGACTCGCTGGAGACCGAGGCCCGGGGCGTCTACTCCGGGGCCCTCGGCTATCTGGGATGCGGCGGCGGCGCGGACCTCAACATCGTGATCCGTACTGCTGTGATCGCCGACGGGCTGATGCACCTCGGCGCGGGCGGCGCGATCGTCCTCGACTCGGACCCGGTCGCGGAGTACGACGAGATGCTGCTGAAGACGGCCGCGCAGATGCGGGCGCTGCGGGAGCACACGGTCGACCGGATCCGCGAGCAGCAGGAGCGGATCAGCCCCAGAATGCCGCGGACCGCCACCGAGGAGCCCGCCCGATGAAGACCGCCGCGGACCGGCACGGCACAGCCCGTGCGGTGACGACCCCCCAGAACACGGCCCACCAGGCCACGACCTCCCCAACCACGGCCCTCCAAGCCACGCCCACCCCAACCACGGCCCACCAATCCACGACCCCCCGGCCCGCGCCCGCCCCGGCCGACGCGGGCGCCCCCGGGAACCTCGCGGCGCATCTCGCCGCGCTCGCCGAGCGGCGCGGCTGGACCGGCCGGGCCGCCTTCCACCAGGGCCACCGGGTCTGGACCCATGGCGAGGTGCACGCCCTCGCGGCCCGCGCGGCCACCGTGCTCGCCGAGCACGGTGTGCGCCCCGGCGACCGGGTGCTGCTCGCCCTGCCGGACGGGATCGCCTGGGTGACGGCCTTCCTCGGCGCCGCCCGCCTCGGGGCCGTGGCGGTGCTCGCCAACCCGGAACTGCCCGCGGCCGAGCACGCGTTCATGGCCGAGGACACCGAGGCGGTGCTGTGCGTGACCGGGCCGGGACTGGAGCGCCGCTTCAGCGACCGGGCGCGGCTCGGCGCCGACCAGCTGCTCGCGCTCACGCCCACCGCCGAACCGGCCGACGCGCACCCGGTGGACGCGCACACCCCGCTGTACATCCAGTACACGTCCGGCACCACGGGCCGCCCCAAGGGGGTGCCGCACGGGCACGGCGATCCACGGACGTACCACGACCTGATCGGCCGGCGGCTGCTGCGGATCACGCAGGACGACGTCACCCTGTCGGTGTCGAAGCTGTACTTCGCCTACGGGTTCGGCAACGCCTTCGTCTTCCCGCTCTTCTCGGGCTCGTCGGCCGTCCTGGTGGACCGGCGTCCGACCCCGGCCGCCGTCGACGAGCTCGTGGCCCGGCACCGGGTGACCCTGCTCTACTCCGTGCCGTCCGCGTACGCCGCCCTGGTGGCCGACCGGGGCAGCGGGCACGAGGCCTGCTTCGCCTCGGTGCGCGCCGCGGTGTCGGCCGGCGAGGGCCTGCCGGCGGGGCTCGGCAGCCAGGTCACCGAGTTGCTCGGCGCGCCGGTCCTGGAGCAGATCGGCTCCACCGAGGCGGGGCACGCGTTCTGCGCCAACAGCTTCGAGCACAACCACCCGGGCACCGTCGGCCGTCCGGTACCCGGCTTCGAGGTGGAGCTGCGGGACCGTGACGGGCATCCGGTGCCGGACGGGGCGGAGGGCGAACTGTGGGTGCGCGGGCCGACGGTGACCCCCGGTTATCTGAACCGGCCCGAGGAGACGGGCCGGGCCCTGGTCGGCGGCTGGCTGGCCACCCGTGACCGGGCGTGCCGCGAACCGGACGGCACCTTCCGGCACCTGGGCCGCGCCGACGACATGGAGATGGTCGGCGGCATCACGGTCTCGCCGCTGGAGGTGGAGACGGTGCTGCGGACCCACCCGGCGGTCCGGGAGGTCGCGGTCGCGGCCGTCAGGGACGGGCAGGGCGTAAGCCGGCTGCGTGCCTTCGTCGTCCCCGCAGCACCGCTGCGAACCGGTCTGGAGGACGACCTGATCCGGCTGGCGAGGGAGCACCTGGCGGCCTTCAAGGTCCCCCGCAGTGTCAGCTTCGTCCCGTCCCTGCCCCGTACCCCGACCGGAAAGCTCCGCCGGCACCTGGTCCGCAGGGGCGCGTGGTGACCATGGCTGAAAGGAAGGGCGTCATGCCCGAACAACGTCTCCTCGCCCAACCGCTCCTCGGTGACCGGGGGTTCTATCTCGGCCCGGTGTTCCGGCGGGCGGCAGACCGGCACGGGGCCGTGTTCGTCACCCTGGACCGGCCGCTGGACGTCAACCCGTCCCTCGGGGTCGATCTGAGCTACCCGATGCTGGCCGACGTGGTGGAGGAGCTGTCGGGCCGACTGTGGGAGGCGGGCGTACGGCCCTCCGAGCAGGTGGTCGTACACAAGACGGACAACGTCGACATCATGCTGCTGACCTGCGCGATCTCCCGTATCGGCGCGGTCCCGGCACTGCTCTCGCCCGGTCTCGCCGGTCCCGTCGTGGGGCAGTTGCTGGCGCGGCTGCGGCGGCCCTGGCTGATCACCGACCGGGCGAAGCTGGACGGCCCGCTCCAGGACGTCGACGTGTCCGCGCACGTACGGCGGACCCTGTCCGTGGACGACGCGCCCGGTGCCGAGTCGCTGGAGAAGTACGCGGGTGCCGTGCCGCCCGCGCCGGTACGGCTCCACCCGCGGGAACCCGCCCTGATCACGCACAGCTCGGGCACCACCGGCGTTCCCAAGCTCGCCGTGCACTGTGCGAACACCATGTGGAACCGCCTCGTACCGCAGCAGGCGATGGGCTGGCCGACCCGTGGCGAGACGGCGGCCCTGCACATGTCTTTCGTGCACTCGCGCTTCTACCATCTGCTCGGTGTCCTGCTGCACTTCGGCAGCCCGCTGGTGCTGATCACCGACCCGGAGCCGGCGCGGGTGGCGCCGCTGCTGGTGCGGCACCGGCCCGGGATCGTCGAGACGCATCCCAACACCTTCGTGCTGTGGGAGGAGCTGGCCGACGCGCCCGGTGCGCCGCTGTCCAGGGTCAAGGCGTACGGCTCCACGTTCGACGCGATCCACCCGCGGACCGTACGGCGGCTCCTTGACGCCTCGAGGCGGCGTACGCCCTGGCTGGTCCAGTTGTACGGGCAGAGCGAGACGGGGCCGGTGGCGTTCCAGTGGTTCACCCGGCGCAGCGTCGCCCGCGCGGACGGCCGCCGGGTCGGGATCGGGATCCCCGGCTTCACCCGTGTCCGGGTCACCGACGCCGACGGCAGGCGGGCGGCGCCCGGCACTGCGGGCCGGATCGAGGCCCGCACCCGGGGCCGCATCCTCACCTACCTCGGGGCCCGGGAGCAGTACGAACGTCAACTCGACGGCGGTTGGTGGCAGATGGGCGACATGGGGTACCGCAGCCGCCTGGGCACCCTGCACCTGATCGACCGTGAGGTCGACCAGATCGACGCCGTGCACAGCAATCTGGAGGTCGAGGACGCGCTGATGGACCGGCTGGAGGAACTCCGCGAGGTCGTCATCGTGCCCGGCGCGGACCGCGAGCCGGTGCCGGTGGTGTGCGTGCGGGGCGAGCGACCCCTGGACCCGGAGCGCTGGCGGGAGGCCACGGCCGATCTGCCCGCGATGGCCGAGCCGCGGCAGTGGCGGTTCGAGGAGCTGCCGATGACGGCCACCTGGAAGGTGAAGCGGGTGGAGATCACCCGCATGCTGGCGGAGGGCGCGCGCACATGAACCCCGTCCTGGTCGTCGGCGCCGGCCCCGTGGGCCTGTCGGCGGCCCTCGCTCTGCGGGGGCACGGGCTGCCGGTCGTCCTGCTGGAGGCCGACCCGAAGGACCGTGAACGTCCGGGCAGCCGGGCCCTGTTCGTGCACCGGGAGACCCTCCGCCTGCTCGACGGGATGCAGCCGGGGCTCGCCGAGGAGATCACCGGCTACGGCCGGACCTGGCAGACCCGGCGCACCCTCTACCGGGGCCGCGAGGTGTACTCCCGGACCTATCCGCCCCCGTCGGGAACCCCACCCTTCACCAGCCTGCGCCAGGTGGACACCGAGCGCTTCCTGCGGGCCGCCTGCGAGCGGGCCGGGGTGGAGTTCGTGTGGGACGCCCGCGTGACGGACGTGCGCTCCACGGCGACCGGGGTCCGGATCACCGGCGAGGACGGACGGGTGTGGACCGGCGCGTACGTGATCGCCGCCGACGGAGCCCGCTCCACGCTCCGCGGCTCGCTGGGGATCGCCATGGAGGGCAGCCGCGGTGAGGGCTTCCACGTGGTCGTCGACATCGCCGACATCCCGGGCGCCGAGATGCCGGTGGAGCGGGTCTTCCACTACGAGCATCCGAGGGTGGGCGGGCGCAGTGTGATGCGGGTGCCCTTCACCGGGGGCTTCCAGGTCGACCTGCAGTGCCGGGACGACGACCGGGAGGAGGAGTACGGCAGTGCGGAGGCCGTACGCCGGTGGCTGCCGTCGGTCGTGGGCGACGGGTACGCCGAGCAGGTCCTGTGGGTGTCGACGTACCGCTTTCTGCGCAAGGTCGCGGCCTCGTTCACCGACCCGCACGGGAGGGTGCTGCTGGTCGGGGAGGCGGCGCATCTCTTCCCGCCGTTCGGTGCGCGGGGCATGAACAGCGGGATCGCGGACGCGGCGGCGGCAGCGCACGCTGTCGCGGCGGCCGAGGGGACCGTCGCCGCGGAGACGGCGGAGACGGCGGAGACGGCGGTGACTGCGGTGACTGCGGAGACGGCGGTGACTGCGGTGACTGCGGAGACAGTGAGGACGACGGAGACAGTGGGGGCGGCAGGGACAGTGGGGGCAGCGGGGCCGGTCGCCGAGTTCGCCGCGGTGCGGCGGGCGGCGGCCCTGTTCAACAGCGCGGCAGCAGGGGAGGCGCTGGACCATCTGCGGCCACAACGGCGGATCGTCCGGGTGAAGCAGCGGACGGCCGCGGCCCTCGCGCCGGTGCTGCCGTGGTGCGGGTCATGGTTGGAACACGCGCCCTACGGGCCGCGTGGCGGGGCGCCGGTGGTGGCCCGCGGCACGTACTGAGGAGGGGATCGTGGTGACACCACCGGCTGTTGCGGAAGGGCTGTTGCGGTGGACGCCCGGCGATGGGCTGGCGCCGGCCGGTGGGCCGACACCGGGCGCCGCGGCGGCAGGGGCGGCGGTCGGGGGGCGGTTGCTCGTCGCGGACTCCTGGCTGGTGCGGGACGGGCGCGTACGGGGCTTCGAGCGGCACCGGGAACGGTTCCTGCGGGCGTGCGGCGAGTGCGGCGGGCCGCCGTTGCGCCGGCTCGTGGAGTTCTGGCAGGACATGACGGCGGCCCTGCCGCGTACCGGTGAGTGGTTCCCGCGAGTCGAACTGGCCGCCGGTTCCCTGGAGTTGCGGCTGCTGCTGCGGCACGCGCCGCCGCTCGGCTCCGGGATACGGGTGTGGGCGGCCGGGCAGTCCGACCCGCGGACCGTCCCCCGCCGCAAGGGCCCGGACCTGGACGCCCTGGCCCGGATCCGGCGGCGGGCGTCCGGCGAGGGCGCGGAGGAGGCGGTGCTGATCGCGCACTCCGGAGTGGTGCTGGAGGCGGCCACCGCCAGCGTGCTGTGGTGGGAGGACGACACCCTGTGCCTGCCTCCGCCACGGCTGCCCGTCCTGCCCGGGGTCACCGTCGGACTCATCCAGGAACGCGCCGCGCGCACCGGCACCCGCGTCGCCCACCGCGAGCGGACCGTCGCCGAACTGGACGGGCGTGAGGTCTGGCTGGTGAACGCTCTGCACGGCATCCGGCCCGTGACGGGCTGGACGGCACGGCCGATGGAAGCGGCACCGGCGGTGCGGGCCCCGCAATGGCGGACATGGCTGCACGACATCATGGAGCCGCTGCCGCAGCGCTGAATTCCCGACTCCCGCAACGACATGCGCCGGACCGAATGGGACCCATATTCCTGCGTCCCATTCGACCCGGCGCCATAAAAGCTACCCGAATTCAGTGAAGCTATCCGAATTCAGTTCTTCTTCTGCACCGGCTGATAAGCCCCCGGCGCCATACGGGTCGCGATCGCGATCCGGTTGTAGGCGTTGATGACGGTGGCCGCCCAGATCAGTGCCGCGATCTGCTCCTCGTCGAAGACCTTCGCGGCCTCGGCGTAGACCGCGTCCGGGACGTGGCCGTCGTGCACCAGCGTCACCGCCTCGGTCAACGCCAGCGCGGCGCGCTCGCGTCCGGAGAAGAAGGGGGTCTCCCGCCAGGCGTTGAGCGCGTAGATCCGCTGCTCGGTCTCGCCCTGGGCGCGGGCGTCCTTGGTGTGCATGTCGAGGCAGAACGCGCAGCCGTTGAGCTGTGAGGCGCGGATCCTGATCAGTTCCAGGATTTCAGGTTCGACCTTTGCGTCCTGGGCCGCGGAAACGGCGGCGCCGTGCAGGGCGCCCATTGCGGCGGAGACGTCGGGGGTAATCTTCTTCAGCGCCACACGGGATACCGCATCGATATTACTCATGGGGCGACTCTATCCGCCGAACCGCGCTCCGGAATGCAAAACCGGCGATTGTCCGGGACGATTATCCGGGAAGGGTCGCGCACAAGGCGTCCAGTGCCCCCGACCACGCGTGGTCCGGCGGTGTCCCGTACCCGACGACCAGAGCGTCCATGGGCTGCTCGTCGATCGCGTCGGGGTGGCGGTAGCGGGCGAGGCCGTGGACCGCCAGGCCCTGCCAGGCGGCAGCCTGGACGACCGACTGCTCGCTGCCGGGCGGCAGCCTCAGGACGGCGTGCAGGCCGGCCGCGATGCCGGTGGCGTGCACCTCGGGGGCGCGGGCGGCGAGGGCGGCCACGAGGGCGTCACGGCGGCGGCGGTAGCGAAGGCGTGCCGAGCGGACGTGACGGTCGTAGGCCCCGGACGTGATGAACTCGGCCAGCGTCAACTGGTCCGTCACCCCGCACGTGTCGATGCGGCCCTTCGCCTCCGCGACCTCCTCGGCGAGCCCGGGCGGCAGCACCATCCACGCCAGTCGCAGGCCCGGGGCGAGGGACTTGCTCGCGGTGCCCAGGTGGACCACACGGTCCGGGTCCAGGTCCTGGAGGGCGCCCACGGGCTGGCGGTCGTAGCGGAACTCGCCGTCGTAGTCGTCCTCCAGGACCAGGCCGCCGGTGCGCCGCGCCCAGTCGACGACGACCGCGCGCCGGTCGCTGTGCAGGGGCACGCCCATGGGGAACTGGTGGGCGGGGGTGAGCAGGACGGCGCCGGCGTCGGCCGCCTCCCCGGGGTCCGTGCCCAACCGGTCGAAGGGCAGTGGGGCGGTGCGCAGGCCGGCCCCGCCCAGAAACCTCCAGTGTGCGCCGAGGCCGTACGACTCGACGGCGACCGTGCGGACCCCGCGCGCCCGCAGGACCGCGCCGAGCAGCTTCAGGCCGTGGGAGATCCCGGCGCACACCACGATCCACTCCGGGTCGGCACGCACGCCCCGCGCCCGGGCCAGGTATCCGGCGAGCGCGGCACGCAGCTCCGCGCGGCCGCGGGGGTCGCCGTAGCCGAAAGCGTCGTTCGGGGCCGCGGTCAGGGCGCGGCGTGCGGCCTTGAGCCACTCCGTACGCGGGAAGGAGGCGAGGTCGGGGAAGCCGGGACGCAGGTCGTACGCGCACCGGGTGTCCTCGCGGGGGCGGCGTGCCGCACCGCTCGACGGTACGGCCGTCCCCTTCCGCTGCCCCGGGGGCGTGCGAGGTACCACCCCCGCGGCGGCCCGTGTGCCCGAGCCCTGCCGGGCCGTCAGCCAGCCCTCGGCGACCAGTTCGGCGTACGCGTCGGCGACCGTGTTGCGGGCGATACCCAGGTCGGCGGCGAGCGCGCGTGAGGAGGGCAGTCGGGTGCCGGGGGCCAGCCGGCCTGAGCGGACCGCCTCCCGCAACGCGTCGGTCAGGCCGCGGCGCAGGTGCGGTCCGCACGGCTCCAGATGCAGGTCGACACCCAAAGTGGCCCACGGTTTCGCCATGGCAATGGACCATACGCCTGGGCTGCTTCGCTCCTAGGGTCGGGGCATGACGACAATTCAAGAGACGGGACAGGACCCGACGAAGGACCGGACACAGGGCACGACGGCTGGGGAGTACGCCCCCGAACCCACCCCGCGCCTGGAGTGGGCCAAGCTCGCCCCCGACGTCTACAAGGTGATGATCCGGCTCGACATGGCCGCCCGGCAGGGGCTCGACCCGGCGCTGTACGAGCTGGTGAAGATCCGTGCCTCCCAGATCAATCACTGCGCCTTCTGCATCGACATGCACACCAAGGACGCGCTCGCGGCGGGCGCGAGTGTCGAGCGGATCGTCCAGCTCAGCGCCTGGGACGAGTCACGGCACTTCTACACCGAGAAGGAGCTCGCGGCGCTGGAACTGACGGAGGCCGTGACGGTTCTGACGGACGGCTTCGTGCCGGACGAGGTGTACGAGAAGGCCGCCCGGCACTTCGAGGAGGCCGAACTGGCCCAGCTGATCTCCGCCATCGCGGTGATCAACGCCTGGAACCGGTTCGGCGTGACCGCCCGTATGACACCGGGCCACTACCAGCCGGGGCGGCACAAGTGACGGTGCGGACCCGGCTGCTCGACCCGGCGGTCGGCCAGGCCATGGCCGCCCTCAGCGCCACCGCGAAGAAGGGCCTCGGCGATCCCGCGCTCGCCGAGCTGGTGGTGATCCGGGCCTCGCAGCTCAACCACTGCGCGTTCTGCCTCGACATGCACCTCACGATCGCCCGCGAGCACGGGGTGAGCGAGCGGCAGCTCGATCTGCTGGCCGCCTGGGAGGAGGCCGAGGGGGTCTACGACGAGCGGGAGCGGGCGGCGCTGGCGCTGACGGAGGCGGTGACCGTCCTGACTGGGGGCACCTCCCAGGCTTTCGGCTCCGGGGGAGGGTTCGTGCCCGACGCGGTGTACGACCGGGCCGCCCAGCACTTCGACGACGTCGAACTCGCCCACCTCGTCGGGCTGATCGTCGCCATCAACAACTGGAACCGGGTGATGGTCGGCCGCCGGATCCCGCCGGGAGGCCACACGCCGTGAGCAAGGTCGAGACGTTCCGCAGGCTGCACCGCAACCGCCTCCCCGAGGATCCCCTCGTCCTGCCGGGGCCCTGGGACGCTGCCGGCGCCCAGGTGCTGGCCGAGGCCGGGTTCCCGGCGCTCGCGACGCCCAGCGCCGGGGTCGCCGCCTCCCTCGGCTACGCGGACGGGCAGACTCCGGCCGACGAGATGTTCGCGGCCGTCGCCCGGATCGTCCGGGCCGTGGACGTGCCGGTCTCGGCGGACGTCGAGGGAGGGTACGGGCTGTCGCCGGAGGAACTGGTGGAGCGGGTCCTGGAGACGGGAGCCGTCGGGTGCAACCTGGAGGACTCCGTCGACGGAGTCCTCCAGGACCCGCGCGAGCACGCCGACCGGCTGGCCGAGGTGCGGTCCGCGGCGGCCGACTCACTCTTCGTCAACGCGCGCATCGACACCTTCGCCTGCGGGGTCGCCGATCCCGGACGGGCCATCGAGCGGGCCGCGTTGTACGTCGCCGCGGGTGCCGACTGTGTGTACCCGATCGACGCCCCGCCCCAGGTCCTGCCGCTGCTGCGGGCCGGGATCCAGGGTCCGGTCAACGTGGGCGCGAAGGTCGGCGAGGGCCCCTCGCCCGCCGAGCTGGGCGTGCGAGGGGCCACCCGGGTCACGTTCGGGCCGGGGCTTCAGCGGCGGACCGCCGAGGCGCTGCGGGAGATCGCCGCGCGGCTGAGGTAGACGGGGTCAGGACAGCCACGCCTTCCAGGTGGACTCGTGGCTGTCCACCCACTTCTTCGCGGCCTCCTCGGGCGACATCTTCTGGTCGGCGATCATCAGGGAGACCTCGTTCTGGTCCTCCGTCGTCCACTTGAACTTCTTCAGCAGGGCCGCCGCCTTGCCGCCGCCCTTCGCGAAGTCCGTGTTGAGGTACTTCTGCAGCGGGGTGTGCGGATAGGCGCAGGTGATCTTCGCCGGGTCGGCGTCGCAGCCCTCCTTGTAGGGGGGCAGCTTCACCTCGGTCATCGGGACCTTCTTGAACAGCCACTGCGGGGCGTACCAGTACGTCAGGAAGGGCTTCTTCTCCTTGGCGAACTGCCTCATCTGCGTGATCTGGGCGGCCTCCGAACCGGCGAAGACGACCTGGTAGTCGAGCTTCAGGTTCTGCACCAGCGCCTTGTCGTTGGTGACGTAGGAGGGCGAGCCGTCCATCAGCTGGCCCTTGCCGCCGCTCTCCGGCGTACGGAACTGCGAGGCGTACTTGTTGAGGTTCTTCCAGTTCGTGACGTCGGGGTGCTGCTTGGCGAAGTACGTCGGGACGTACCAGCCGATGTGCCCGGTCACCCCGAGCTCACCGCCCGGCGTGATCAACTTCTTGTCCTTGACGTACCGCTGCTCCTGCTCGGGGTGGCCCCAGTCCTCCATGATCGCGTCGACACGGCCCTGGCTGAGGGCGTCCCAGGCGGGCACCTCGTCGACCTGGACGGTGTCGACGCGGTAGCCGAGCTTGTGCTCCATCAGGTACTGGGCCACGGCCACGTTGGCCTGCGCTCCCACCCAGGACTGGACCGAGAGGGTCACGGTCTTGGCGCCCTGGGCGTTGGCGAACGGCGAGGCCTGCTTGGTCATGTCGGCGGCGCCGCAGCCGGTCACGGTCACCAGCAACAGGGAGCCCACTACGGCAGTCGTACGAAGTCGCATGTCACGCTCCCTTCTTGGTGCGGCGTTCCGTCGGCTGGGTCACCCGGTCGAGCATCAGGCCGAGGCAGACGATGGCCGCGCCGGCCACCAGGCCGGTCGCGAGGTCGCCCTGGGCGAGGCCGAAGACGACCTCGTAGCCGAGGGCGCCACCGCCGACCAGGCCGCCGATGATGACGACGGCGAGGACCAGGACCACGCCCTGGTTGACGGCGAGCAGCAGGGACCGCCGGGCCAGCGGGAGTTGCACCTGGCGCAGTTGCTGGCCGCGGCTGGCGCCCAGCGAGCGCGCCGCCTCCATCGCGGCCGGGTCGACCTGACGCAGCCCCTGGGCGGTGATGCGGACGACGGCGGGCAGGGCGTAGACCACGGCCGCCGCGACGGCGGGGGCACGGCCGACGCCGAACAGGGCGACGACCGGGATCAGGTACACGAACTGCGGCATCGTCTGGCAGACGTCCAGGACGGGCCGCAGCAGCCGTTCGAAGCGCTCGCTGCGGGCCGCCGCGATACCGGTCGCGAACCCCAGGACGAGGGTGACGGCGACCGCCGCCAGTACCTGGGACAGCGTGTCCAGGGACGGCTTCCACACTCCGAGCACACCGATCGCGGCCATCGCGAGGACCGCGGTGAGCGCGGTCTGCCAGGTGCCGATCACCCAGGCCAGCGCGGCGACGATGAGCAGCACCGACCACCACGGCAGGCCCTGCAGGCCGTCCCGGACGGGGTCGAGGACCCAGGTGGTGAAGTGGCCCGCCCAGTCGGCGGTGCCGCCGACCACGGGGACCCCGGAGTACAGGTGCGCGGTCATCCAGTCGACGGCCCGGTTGACCGGCTCGGCGATGTTGAGCGTCCAGGCGTCGGGCCAGTCGAGACGGCCCAGCAGCCGCCCGGCCACGGCGACCGCGACGGCGGCGACGAGCGCGTACACCCATCCCGCGCGGCCCGACCGCTCGGTGTCGTCCGACCGCTCCCCCGCCGCACCCGTGATCCGGTCCAGGACGACGGCGAGGACCACGATCGGGATGCCGGCCGCGAGGGCCGCGCCCACGTCGACGGACGCGAGCGCCTGGTAGACACGGTCACCGAGGCCGCCGGCGCCGATCACCGACGCGATGACGGCCATGGACAGCGCCATCATGATCGTCTGGTTGAGGCCGAGCAGGAGTTCCTTGCGGGCCAGCGGGAGGCGCGCGGTCAGCAGACGCTGGCGGGCGGTGGAGCCCAGCGACTCGACCGCTTCCAGCACCCCCTTGTCGGCGCCGCGCAGGCCGAGCGAGGTGAGGCGGGCCATGGGCGGGGCGGCGTAGACGACGGTGGCCAGGACGGCCGCGGGGACGCCGATGCCGAAGACCAGGACCACCGGGAGAAGGTAGGCGAAGGCGGGCAGCACCTGCATGGTGTCCAGGACCGGGCGCAGGACGCGGTCCATCCGGTCGGACAGCCCGGCGGCGAGACCCAGCACCGCGCCCACGACGACCGAGGCGAGGACCGCCACGACCATCAGGGCGAGCGTCTGCATGGTCGGCACCCACATGCCGAGCAGGCCGCAGGCCAGGAACGCGGCGGCGGTGCCGGCGGCCAGTTTCACTCCGGCGACCCGCCAGGCGACGAGCCCGGCGATCGCGGTGACCCCGGCCCAGCCGACGCCGAGCAGCACCAGGTACACGGCGCGTACGGAGAGCACGACCGCGTTGCTGACGTATCCGAAGAAGTAGAGGAACAGTGGGTGGCTGTCCCGGTTGTCGATGATCCAGTCGCTGGTCTTCGTCAGCGGCTCGGTGAGGTCGACGGTGAGCGCACCGGGCCAACTGCCGCTGGCCCAGCGGGCGTTCGCCAGCGGCACGAGAATCGCGGCGGCGAGGGCCAGCAGGGCGAGCTTGGCGACGGCGCGTCGTTTGAAGCCGCTGAGCAGGGAGACCCGGGGGGCGGGTGCGGTGACCGTTGCCATGTCAGATCGCCTCCTTGCGGAGCTCCGTTCCGGCCACGACGTCCAGGAGCCGTTCGTTGTCGACGACCCCCAGACACCGGCCGTCCTCCACGACGCAGGCCGGCTTGTGGCTGCGGGAGACGACCCTGATGGCCTCGGCGACCACCGCGTCCGCGGCGATCGCGCTCGGGTGCTCCGCGTTGCCGCAGTCCCCGGGGCGCATGGCCGTACGGACCGTCATGACCTGCTCGCGCGGAACGTCCCGGACGAACTCGCGTACGTAGTCGTCGGCCGGGGAGCCCACGATCTCCTCCGGGGTGCCCAGCTGCACCACCTGGCCGTCACGCATCAGGGCGATGCGGTCGCCCAGCTTGAGCGCCTCGCTGAGGTCGTGGGTGATGAAGACCATCGTGCGGCCCTCCTCGCGGTGCAGCCGTACGACCTCCTCCTGCATGTCGCGCCGGATCAGCGGGTCGAGCGCGCTGAACGGCTCGTCGAACAGCAGGACCTCGGGGTCGACGGCGAGCGCGCGGGCCAGTCCGACGCGTTGCTGCTGACCGCCGGACAGCTGGCCCGGGCGGCGCTGTTCCATGCCCTCCAGGCCGACCTTGGCGACGATGTCCTGGGCGCGGGCCCGGCGCTCGGCCCGGCTGACGCCCTGGATCTCCAGGCCGTAGGCCACGTTGTCGAGGACCGTGCGGTGCGGGAGCAGGCCGAAGTGCTGGAAGACCATCGCGGCGCGGTGGCGGCGCAGCTCGCGCAGCCGGGACCTGTCCATGGCGCGGACGTCCTCGCCGTCGATGGCGATCGTGCCGGCGGTCGGCTCGATCAGCCGGGTCAGGCAGCGCACCAGTGTGGACTTGCCGGATCCGGACAGGCCCATGACGACGAAGACCTCGCCCTTGCGCACGTCGAAGGAGACGTCCCGGACGGCGGCCGTGCAGCCGGTACGGGAACGCAGCTCGGCGGGCGCCAGGGCGGCGAGCTCCGGGTCGGCGGGGACGCTGTCGGCCTTCGGTCCGAAGACCTTCCAAAGGCCCTCCACCGAGAAGACGGGGGTGGCGGATTCGTCCGTGGGGGGCTTGCGGGTGGGGACTGTGAGCGCCATCAGGCGTCGCCTCCGATCAGTTCAACCGCCTTCTCGCCGACCATGAGCACCCCGATCATCGGGTTCACCGCGGTCATGGTCGGGAAGACGGACGCGTCGGCGATCCGGATGCCGTCCAGACCGCGAATCTTCAACTCGGGATCGACGACGGCCAGTCGGTCGTCGACGGATCCCATACGGCAGGTGCCCGCCGGGTGGTACACGGTGTGCGCGACCTTGCGGGCGTACTCGCTCAGCTCCTCGTCGTCGGTTACTTGAGGCCCCGGGGCCACCTCGCGCTTGAGCCAGCCGGCCAGCGGCTCCGTCTTCGCGATCTCACGGGCGATCTTGATCCCGTCGACCAGGGTGCGGCCGTCGTAGTCGTCCTCGTCGGTGAAGTAGCGGAAGTCCAGGGCGGGCTTCACCGAGGGGTCGGCGCTGGTCAGGTAGAGGCGGCCGCGGCTCTTCGGCTTGGGGATGTTCGGGGTCATCGAGACGCCGTGGGCGGGGCGTTGGTAGCCCAGGCGTTCCGGGTTGTCCGTGAAGGGGATCTGGTAGAAGTGGAACATCAGGTCGGGGCCCGCGTGTTCGGGGTCGCGGCGCACGAACAGGCCCGCGTCGGAGTCCATCGCGGAGTTCTCGGGGATGGGGCCGTTGGTCTCCCAGACGATCACCGACTCGGGGTGATCGAGGAGGTTCTCGCCGACGCCGGGCAGGTCGTGCACGACGGGGATGCCCAGCTTGACGAGGTCCTCCTTCGGGCCGATGCCGGAGTGCAGCAGCAGACGGGGCGAGTCGACGGCGCCCGCGCACAGCAGCACCTCCTTGCCCGCCCGGACGAGGATCTCCTCGCCGTCCTTCGTGCGGACGTGCACGCCCTCGGCCCGGGTGCCGTTCAGCTCCAGCCGGTACGCCCAGGTCTCCAGCATGATGTGGAGGTTGGGCCGCTCGTCCATCACCGGGTGGAGATACGCCACCGAGGCGCTGGAGCGCTTGTTGTTCTCGGGGTGGTAGGCGAGGTCGAAGAACCCGACGCCGTCGTTGAACGGCTTCTTGTTGAAGCCCTCGACGCGGGGGACCTCCAGCGCGTTCTGCGCGGAGTCCACGAAGTCGCGGGCGATGGCGTTGCGGTCCTTCTCGTCGACCGGGACGACGTTGTTCTTCAGCCGCGCGAAGTACGCCTCCATCGGCACCGCGCCCCAGCCCTTGGCGCCGGCCGCCTCCCACTCGTCCCAGTCGGACGGCAGCGGCTTGAAGGCGATCAGGGTGTTGTGCGAGGAACAGCCGCCGAGGACCCGGGCGCGGCTGTGCCGGATGTGCGAGTTGCCGCGCGGCTGCTCGGTGGTGGGGTAGTCGTAGTCGAGGTCGCCGCCGAGCAGACCCATCCAGCGGCGCAGGGTCAGCACGTCGTCGCGGTCGACGTCACTGGGGCCGCCCTCGATGACGGCGACGGTGACGTCCGGGTTCTCGGTGAGGCGGGAGGCTATGACGGAGCCTGCGGTGCCGCCACCGATGACGACATAGTCGTAGACATGTGGGTTCTCGGGCATGGGGGGTACTCCAGGGGCTTGCGGGGCCAGGGCTTCGGGGTGGCCTGGGCTCGGGGTGGCCTGGGCTCGGGGGCGGCCGAGGGGTGGGCTCAGCCGCCGAACCAGTGGAGGACGGGACTCAGCCGCCGAACCAGCGGACGGGCTTCGGGGCGAGGTTCTGGTAGACGTGCTTGGTCTCGCGGTACTCCGCGAGTCCGGCGGGGCCGAGTTCGCGGCCCACTCCGCTCTTGCCGAAGCCGCCCCACTCCGCCTGTGGGAGGTAGGGGTGGAAGTCGTTGATCCAGACGGTGCCGTGGCGCAGTCGGCCCGCGACCCTGCGGGCCCGGCCTGCGTCGGTGGTCCAGACGGCACCCGCGAGTCCGTACTCGGTGTCGTTGGCGAGGGCGACGGCCTCGTCCTCGGTGCGGAAGGTCTCGACGGTGAGAACCGGTCCGAAGACCTCCTCCCGTACGACCCGCATCTCGCGGTGGCAGTGGTCGAGGACGGTCGGCTCGTAGAAGTAGCCGTTCTCCGGCCGCTCGGGGGACGGCTCGGGGCGCTTGCCGCCGGAGCGCAGCACCGCGCCCTCCTTCAGGGCGGATTCGACGTATCCCTCCACCTTGGCGCGCTGCTGCTCGGAGACGAGCGGGCCGCACTCGACGCCGTCCGCGGTACCGCGTCCGAGGCGGATACGGTCCGCCCGGCGGGCCAGTTCGGCGACGAAGCGGTCCCGGACCGACTCCTCGATGATGAGGCGGCCGCCCGCCGAGCAGACCTGGCCGCTGTGGATGAAGGCCGCGTTGAGGGCCTGGTCGACGGCGGTGTCGAAGGCCTCGTCGGTGCCGCAGGCGTCGGCGAAGACGACGTTGGGGTTCTTGCCGCCGAGTTCGAGGGCGACCTTCTTGACGCTCGGCGCGGCGGCCTGGGCCACCTTCGTGCCGCTGACCAGGCCACCGGTGAAGGAGACGAGGTCGACGTCGGGGTGCTCGGCGAGGCGGGCGCCGACCGAGTGGCCGGGGCCGGTGACGATGTTCGCGACTCCGGCGGGCAGCCCCGCCTCGGCCAGCAGGTCGATCAGGGCGATCGTCGTCAGGGGGGTGATCTCGCTCGGCTTGACCACGAAGGTGTTGCCGGCCGCGAGGGCCGGGGCTATCTTCCAACTCGCCTGGAGGAGGGGGTAGTTCCAAGGGGTGATCAGCGCGCAGACGCCGACCGGCTCATGGACGACCACGCTGTGGATGTCGGGCGAGCCCGCGTCGACGACCCTGCCGGGCGACTCGCCCGCGACCAGGTCGGCGAAGTAGCGGAAGGCGTCCGCGACACAGTCGATGTCGACGCAGCCCTCCTCGACGGTCTTGCCCGCGTCCCGGCTCTCCAGCAGACCGAGCTCCGCGCGGTCGCGTACGAGGAGGTCGGCGACGCGACGCAGCAGCTCGGCGCGTTCGGTGACGGGGGTGCGGGGCCAGTCACCCTGGTCGAAGGCCCGGCGGGCAGCCGCGACCGCCAGGTCCGTGTCCTTCTCGTCACCCTCCGCGACCACGACGAACGGCAGGGCGTCCGCGGGATCGAGAATCTCGCGCGTGGCGCCGGAGATCGCTTCACGCCATTCTCCGTCCGCGTGGATGGTCTTCCGCGCCTGGAGTTCCACTCTGTCCGCCATGATCGGTATTGCCTTCCGTTCCAGTTCAGCGCCCCTGTGTCACACGCACATCACTCACCGGGACCGGGATCGCATGCCCCCGGGCATGCATTGCATGCGCAATCTCTGGCTGAAAGTGCGCCGGGTCACTGGACATTCGGACAAATAGGACGAAAGGCGTGTGGCTGAACTGCGGAAGGGTGTGACTCAGTCGATCGACGCCGGGTCACAGGCGTAGGGCGGGCAGAAGTGGTCCACGGCGGTGGTGAGCAGCTCCAGCTCGTCGCCGCCGCCGTTCGAGTCGGGGCCGTAGGCGGCGATGGCGTAGATGCTGCCGTCCGCCGCCACGAAGCGCTCGTCGTAGACGTGCCAGGTGCCGACGTCGGGCTCGCCCTTGATGCTGTCGGCCAGGTACTCCAGTCGTGAGCCGGTGAACTCCCCGTCGTCGAGGGTGTCCAGGGAGATCTCCTCGAAACCTGCCGCCTTGAGGGTCTGGTCGGACAGGTACAGGTCGAACGAGGCGGCCGGGGACTCCTCGGCCACCTGGTAGACCTGCAACCGGCGTTCGCCGTCCGCGCTGCGGTAGTTGACGACGGGGATGCCGTACTGCGAGGCCTTCGTGGCGCGGGTCCACCCCTTGGGCCGCGCTATCCGGAATCCCTCCTTGTCCTCGTACACCTCGTACCCCGCGGGGAGCGCCGGGGCCGAGAGGGACGGGGACGCCGTCTCCTCGGTGGCCGCCGGAGAGGGGTCGCTCTGCTGCGAGACCTCGGCCGGCGGTGACGACTCGGACCCGCTCGCCGCGACCGACGGCTCGTCCTTGTCGTCCCCGGAGACCACCTGGGTCAGCACCAGGCTCACGGCGACACCGACAGCGGCGGCCCCGATCAACACGGACCACACGAGCCGACGGCTCATCCCCCCGGCCGGGGCGGGGGCGGCGGGCTGACCGGCGGGCGGCCAGGTGGTGGCGGGCCACGGGGCGGCGGGCCAGGCCCCGTCACCGCCACCTCCCGACTCCGACAGGGCCGGGCCCCCGCCGGACACCTCGGTCGGGGACCACGCCGCATCACCGGCACCGGCACCCACCGGACTGTGCCAGCCGCTCTGGCCGCCGGGTCCGGGCCAGCCGACGGGGCCGGAGGAGGCGGGGGGTGTCACGGGGGCCGAGAGGGGCTCGTCGGGGGCGGGCTCCGCGGAGCCCGCGGAGGGAGACGTTGATACGGCGGCCTCGTCAGCGGAGGCGGCAGCGCCGGACACGGGAGCACCGGGCGCGACCCCGGTCCCAGCGGACGGCGGCCCATCCGCGTGCCCGTCACCCGTCCCTGACCCCGCTCCCGAACCAGGCACCGGCCCCGACCCGGGCGCGAACCCCGGACGGGCCGGGGGCGGTGAGGTGACCGGGGCGGACGCGGTGTCCGGGCCGTCAACGTCCTCCCAGCGCTGGGTCTCCTCGTTCCAATGCCGTGCTCCCCCGCTCATCGCGTCCCTCTCCGTTCTGCGGCCGCAACCGCGCTCACATGTTCAGAAGGCCCGCCACGGCTCCGGCCGAGGCGATCAGGCCGACCAGGGCCTGGGAGTCCTGGAGGAGTTGCCGCAGGCGGTCGAGGCGCGACGGCGACGGCGCCCCGGTGCGGGTGATCTCCTCCTCGGTGTCGGCGAGCGCCCCGTCGAGCGCCGCCGTCTCGTCGCTGGCCCGCACCCTGGTCAGGTCGGCGCGCAACTCCCGTACGGCCGCCAGCAGTTCTTCGGCCGCCTGGTCGCGCGGTGCCGTCGTGCCGTGGTGGCTCTCGGCGTGCGCGTGGCTGCCGATGGCGAAGGTGCTCTTCGAGACACCGCCGCTGATGCTGACGTTGGGCTCATCCGTTGCCATCTGGGTCGGATCCCTTCTGCGGCGCGGCGCCGCCGGAAGTCGTAGCGGAAGGAGTGGCGGAAGCAGAGGGGCCGGCAGGAGCGGAGGGAGTCGCAGCCGTGGACGAGGAGGCCTTCGCGTGGCTGCCCACGGCGAACGTGCTGCCCTCGACCCCGCCCTCGATGTTCACTCCGCCGCCGCTGATGTTCACGATCTTCTGGACGAACTCGCCGGTCCGGTAACCGGACTCGTCGAGCGCGGCCCGCACCCCGTGGGCGACCCGGTCCTGCACGCTCTTGAGATAGCGGGACACGTCCATGTCCTGGAACGTGGACGCGACGCGCGCCGAACCCAGTTCCCGCACCGACAGGGCCGGCCCGTCGGGCAGCGCGCCCGTGTATCCGCCGGTCAGCAGCCGCCAGGCGTAGACGAGCCCCTTGCCCAGCGTGACCAGGGAGCGGGCCGCGGATCCGGGCACCCGGGCGACCCCCCAGGCGGCCTTGCCGACCACGTTGTTGTGGCGGAAGGCATGGGCGACACGGTCGGCGTTCTTGAAGTCCTCGCGCACCGGCAGCAGGACGTGCGGGGCGATCTCCAGCATCAGCATGCGGCCCTGGGTGTGGATGCGCACGAACACCGTGACGACCAGCTCCTCCTCCCAGCCGCCGACCCGGATGCGCAGGAAGTGCCGCCGCTTCTCGGCGCCCTCCTCGACCGCCCGCACCCGGTGATCCTCGAAGGCGCGCTCGTTGTACGGCGCCTCCTCGCGCCGCCTGAGTCCCTCGGCGGGCAGGAACACGCACTCGTCGATCTCCAGCCAGCGCAGCCGGTCACGCACGGTGTGTCCGGCGAACTCGGCGGGCAGCCGCAGCTGTTCGAGCAGCGGGCGGATCTTCTCCAGGACCGCGCGGTTGCTGATCGGCTGCTGCTTCTTCATGCCGTCGGGACGGAGTTCGACCGCCAGCACCCAGGTCTCGTACGCCTCGCCCGTCCCGCAGAACGGGCGCGCCTCGTGGTACATGACCAGCGGCGCGTGCTGCTCGACCCGGATGCGTTCCTTCAGCCGCTGGAAGCGCTGCCCCTCGCCCCGCTCCGCCGGGTCACTCGCGGCGTCCGCGAATCCCGCCGGGGACAGTTCGACGTCCATCGTCTTCGCGAACTGGGCCCGCTGCGCCACCAGACACAGCGTGATCAGTGCGAACACGCCGAGCGCGAGCCAGGCCCGCCACGGCTCGATCATCGCGTCGACCTGCGAGGGATTCGGGAAGGCGAAGTCGGAGAGGCTGGAGCTGTCGCCGGAGTACGAGTCGTAGCCGGACGAGGCGTACGGGTCGTCGTCGTTGCCGCCGAACGCGGCGACCAGCGTGATCACCAGGAACATCGCGAAGCCGAAGCGGCCCCACCAGCGGAGCAGGAAGGCCGGCAGCCGCCGGTACACGGGCGGGTCGGCGGCACGGCCGCGGACCCAGCCGGCGACGGCGAGCAGCAGGCTCGGCGCGACGAAACCGGCCAGCAGACCGCCGGTCAGTGGCAGCCCCACCACCCACAGGAAGAGCACCAGTCCGGCCCACAGCAGCTCCTGGCGCCGGGCCCGCAGGGCGTGCGCGAGGACGCGGGCCGCGTCGAAGCCGAGCGAGGGGGCGGCGATCCGCTGCTCGTTGAGGTGGAGCTGCTCGATGACCCGGTCCCGGTAGCCGGAGTCCACATAGGCACCCGCGCACAGCAGCCGGCTCGCCTCGCTGGCGTGCGGCGGAGTGGGCGGGTGCGGTGGTGCCGGGGGCGCCGGTGGGGCGCCGTTGTCCGTCGACTGTGGTTGTTGAGGCACGTATGCGGTGCTCACGCCGCTCCCCCGATGCGTGGAAAACCCTTGTTCACCGTGTTGTTGACAAACAATCAGCATAGGGGGACGGGCGGGACCGGGGGAACCGGAATTGTCAAGGAGCGTCCGGACGGGGGCCGTGAGAAGGGGCCTCCCGTGACGGAGCACGGGCCCCGTTCCGGCGGAAACCGGAGCGGGGCCCGTGCGGGGTCGTGCGAGAACCGTGGAGTGCGGCTCAGATGAGGCCGAGGCCGCGGACCGCCTCGCGCTCCTCCGTGAGCTCCTGGACGGAGGCGTCGATGCGGGTGCGGGAGAACTCGTTGACGTCCAGGCCCTGGACGATCTCGTACTGGCCGTCCTTGGTGGTGACCGGGAAGGAGGAGATCAGGCCCTCCGGGACGCCGTAGGAACCGTCCGACGGGATGCCCATCGAGGTCCAGTCGCCCTCGGCGGTGCCGTTGACCCAGGTGTACACGTGGTCGATGGCGGCGTTGGCCGCCGAGGCGGCCGAGGACGCGCCACGGGCCTCGATGATCGCGGCGCCGCGCTTGGCGACGGTCGGGATGAAGTCCTCGGCCAGCCACTTCTCGTCGCTGACGACCTCGGCGGCGTTCTTGCCGGCGACCGTGGCGTGGAAGATGTCCGGGTACTGGGTCGCGGAGTGGTTGCCCCAGATGGTCAGGCGCTTGATGTCGGCGACGGTGGAGCCCGTCTTCTTCGCGAGCTGGGTCAGCGCGCGGTTGTGGTCCAGACGGGTCATCGCGGTGAACCGCTCGGCCGGTACGTCCGGGGCGGCGGCCTGGGCGATCAGGGCGTTGGTGTTGGCCGGGTTGCCGACGACCAGGACCTTGATGTCGTCCGCGGCGTTGTCGTTGATGGCCTTGCCCTGCGGCTTGAAGATGCCGCCGTTGGCGGAGAGCAGGTCACCGCGCTCCATGCCCTTGGTCCGCGGGCGGGCGCCCACCAGGAGGGCGACGTTCGTGCCGTCGAAGGCCACGTTCGGGTCGTCCGTGATGTCGATGCCCTGGAGCAGCGGGAACGCGCTGTCGTCCAGCTCCATGGCGGTGCCCTCGGCGGCCTTCAGCGCGGGCGTGATCTCCAGGAGGCGGAGCCTGACCGGCACGTCCGCGCCGAGCAGCTGGCCGGAGGCGATGCGGAAGAGCAGGGCGTAACCGATCTGGCCGGCCGCGCCGGTGACGGTGACGTTCACGGGAGTGCGGGTCATGGCGTTCTCCGTATGACAGCTGGCGGTGGGGCGTCCCTGCCCCGGACGTTTGATCGATCTCTTGGCGTCAAGAGAGATCCAGCGGTCAGGCTATCGCGCATCCGGGATCTCGGACGTCCGGGGCCATGTGGCCCAGCCCACAGAGGCTGGTGCGGGCAGGGCCGCTCGGTCGGATCCTGCCGCGGCAGGGCCACGAAAAGCGGCGGCCGCCTGTCCGGGAGAGGGGGACGAAGGCGGCCGCCGTGGGGGGGACCGTTTCCGGACTCCCGTGGGGGTAAGGGTCGCGTGCCCGGGTTTTTGGGAACCATGCGTACGGTCCCCGGAAAACTTTCGCCGACCTTTGCGGCGCCCCCCGCTCAGGTCGTGCACCCCTCCTGCCCCGCGGCCAGCACCGCGCACGCCTTGGCCTCGCCGGCGTCCTTCACGGACACCATCGGCGTGTACGCGATCGTGTCCCCGGCGACCGTGATGTTCCCGCTCTGCGCGGTCTTGCCCACGGTCAACCGCACCTCGTCGCCCTGCGCTGCCTGCGTGATACGTCCCCAGGCCGCGCCGCAGGTCTCGCTGTAGCGGACCTCGACGACACTCGCGCCGACGGTCGCGGTCTTCGCGGTGGTCACCAGATCGCCGCTGCAGCCCATGCTCTCGGCGTCCTTGCCGGTGCAGGATTCACCGCTGCACTTCACCCCGGGCGGCAGGTCGGCGTTGGTGCTCACGGACGGCGAGGGCGAGGGCCCGGCTTCCTGCTTCTTGTCGCCGCCCCTCGTGAGGAGGAACGCGGCGGCGACCACGACCAGCACACCGACCACGCCCGCCAGGAACATGGTCAGCCGCCGCTTGCCCCCCGCCCCGCCGGACGGGCCGGCGGGGGGCCGGGGCCCCTGCGGGGGATCGCCGTACGGACCCGCCGGCGCCGGGTTCCACCCCGGACCGTCGGCCGAGGTCGACGACGAGGAGGCGGGCTCGGGCGACGCAGGCACCGACGGCGAGGGGGTCGCCACGGGCGACGAGGCCACGGCCTTGCGCCCGCCGCCACTCGCCGACGGACCCTGGTAGCCCGCCAGCCCCCAGGAGTTCTGGCCCGACGAGGCTCCCGAGGAAGTTCCCGAGGAGCCTTGCGAGGAACCTCGGGAAGAGCTTCCCGAGGGGGACCCCGACGAGCCCGTCGACCCGCCCGAGGACGAGCCGCTCGATCCTCCCGACCCGCCCGACCCGCTCGAAGGAGCGCTGGTGCCACCCGGGGGCAGCACCTCCCGCACGCCGCCCGCCGAGTCCTGGACCTCCGGTGCCGTCGGCTGCGGCGGCACGGTCGGGACCACGCCGGCCGGTCCGGCGATGCCGGGTCTGGCCGTGGCACTGCCGCTTCTGCGGGCCGTCCCGCTCTCCTTGGCGCCGGCCGGGGGCGCGGCGACGTCTCCGCCGAACTCACCCAGCGCGGCCCGCGCCTGGGAGATCCGGATGGCCTCCATGGTCATGTCGTGGCGCATCTCCGAGCGGCTCCAGGCACGCTCGGCGAGCTCCCACATCGTGGTCAGGTGAACGGGATTGGTGCCGGTGACCTCGGCCAGGGCGACGATCGCGCCCTTCGGCGCGAGCAGCCGGCCGTTCAGATAACGCTCCCAGGACGTCTTGCTGTAGCCCGTGCGGTCCGCCACCGCCGCGATACTGAGGCCACTGCGGTCGACGAGCCGACGCAGCTGGCTCGCGAACTCTCGGACCTGCGGATCGAGTTCGTCCGGCAAAGCCTTCCAACGAGGCATTGCTTCCCCTCTTCCCCCCGGTTGGTGCTGGTTGTCCCGCGCGTTCCCCGTACGTGGTGCCGACTGCCGAGTCCCCGTTGTGGCTACCCACAGGGATGCGCGTACTCAGGATCTCAGTTCCCGGCGTGGGGGCGCACGGGTGCATCGTGGCCGCGGGCACGCACCGTCGCGCGCCCTCCGGGTCGAGGTCCCAGGACTCCACCGACAGAGGGGTCACGCTAGCCCTCATGTCGATTGAGTTCGTGTCACATCCGCGAACTTGTCAATACATCGACACAAGCGGTACGCATCGGAAATAACGCCTGTCACGGCAGTCGTCGGCTCACCCAAACGCCACCGTGCCGACCACCCCGACGAGCAGCGTGAGAAGGAGAAGCAGCACGGCGGACAGCAGCAGCCGTCCACCCCGCCCCCGTCCGCTCTCCTCAGGCGGCGTGTCCCACCAGGGCAGCGTGGGATCGTCCTCGTACCCACCACTCGGATCCCCGCCCGTGCCCACACCCGGGTCACCACCCGGGCCGGCCCCGGCGGACGGCGCCGGGACCGCCGGCGGGCGGGGCCAGGCCTGGACGGCGAGTTCCCAGCGCACGCCGAACCGTTCGGCGTCCGGGCCGGCGAGGCCGGCGATCCGGCACAGGGCGACGACCGCCTGCCGTGGCGGCGGCTGCCCCGCGTTGAGGTAACGGTGCCAGGAGGACTTGCTGTACGCGGTGCGGGCGCCGAGGGCGACGAGGCTGAGCCCCGTGCGGTCCTTGAGAAGCCGCAACTGCTCCACGAAGTGCCGCACCTCCGGCGGCAGATCGTCCGGCAACGGCTGCCAGCGGCCCATCCCCCACCTCCACGGCGTCGCCCGTCCCGCCTGGTCCTGAGCGAATGACGACGTCGGACAGCTGGTCGGTTCCCGTGCCGGGCAGGGCCGTGACAGTGCCCCGAGACCGTAGCGGAACGGTCACTTCCGTGGCACAGCCGACGGCCGGGCGTTGAACAGGAGGTTGCCGTGCCCGAGCGTGGACGACGACGGCGGCCCGTCCTCGCTCGGGGGAGGGGACGGGCCGCCGTCACAGGTCAGCGGCTGGGACAGGTCTCAGCCGCTGACCGTGAAGTGCAGGGTGTCCTTCAGGAACGGGATCACCAGCCACGGTTCCGGCTGCACCATCAGCGCCAGCAGGGCGATCACGCCGCCCAGCACGCCGTAGGTGACGATGTCGGTGAAGCGGGAGCGGACGGCGAGCATGCCGACATCCGGCAGCATCCAGCGCAGGACCCCGCCGACCAGCAGGGCGACGCCGATCAGCAGGATGCCGATGCGGAACAGGTCGAGGGCGGTCAGCAGCAGTCCGAGTCCGATCGTCGACAGGACGGCGAGGATCGGCCACTGCCGGGCGGGCGCCGGGGCGTCGCGGGGTGCGGCCCGGCCACCGCCCTCGGGGCGCGCGGTGTCCCGGGTGAACAGCGGGAACCGGCGGGTCACCCGGCGCGGTTCCCCCTCGGCGTCGGGCGCGCTGATCGGGTCCCGCACCTCGATGTCGTCGACGGGCTCGACACCGTCCGCTGCCCGGACTTCCTCGGCCTTCTCGGCTTTCTCGGCTTTCTCGGCGGTGTCGGCGGTGTCGGCCGGGGTGTGACCGGGCTCCGTAAGCCCGACCTCCGGGTTCCTCGGTGCGGTGTTCCTCGACGCGGTGGTTGCCGACGCGGTGGTCTCCGGCGCGGGGTTCCCCGACGCCCGGTCGCCGGTCGCCGGGTTGCCGGACGTGCCCTCAGCCGACACTGCGCTCCGCCGCCTCGACCACGTTGACGAGCAGCTGCGCCCGGGTCATCGGGCCGACGCCGCCGGGGTTCGGGGAGATGAAGCCGGCCACCTCGGCGACGTCCGGGTGGACATCGCCGACGATCTTGCCCTCGGCGCTGCGGGAGACACCGACGTCGAGGACGGCCGCGCCCGGCTTCACGTCCTCCGCACGGATCAGGTGGGCGGAACCGGCCGCGGCGACGATGATGTCCGCGCGCTTCAGGTGCGCGGACAGGTCGCGGGTGCCGGTGTGGCACTGGGTCACCGTGGCGTTCTCACTGCGGCGGGTCAGCAGCAGCGGCATCGGCCGGCCGATGGTGACGCCACGGCCGACGACGACGACCTCGGCGCCCTTGATCTCCACGCCGTACCGGCGCAGCAGGGTCAGCACGCCGTTCGGGGTGCAGGGCAGCGGGGCGGGCTCGTTGAGGACGAGGCGGCCGAGGTTCATCGGGTGCAGGCCGTCGGCATCCTTGTCCGGGTCCATCAGCTCCAGGATCCGGTTCTCGTCGATGCCCTTGGGGAGCGGCAGCTGGACGATGTAGCCGGTGCAGGCCGGGTCCTCGTTCAGTTCGCGGACGACCGACTCGATCTCCTCCTGCGTCGCCGTGGCGGGCAGTTGGCGCTGGATCGAGGCGATACCGACCTGGGCGCAGTCGCGGTGCTTGCCGGCGACGTACTTCTGGCTGCCGGGGTCCTCCCCGACGAGGATCGTGCCGAGGCCGGGCGTGACGCCCTTCTCCTTCAGCGCCGCCACGCGGGCGGTCAGATCGGACTTGATCGCGGCTGCGGTGGCCTTGCCATCGAGAATCTGGGCGGTCATGGCCCCATCCTCGCGGATGACCGGGCCCGGGTTCCAATCAGGGGCCCATTGGGTGGCGCGGCATCCGTCCGCCCGTATCCCCTCAAGATCAGTCATGTTGCACTTGCACAACACCTGCGGAATGCGGCTGGACAAGCGAGACGACGGTGCAGAACCATGACATGCACAGTGCCGCGGGCAGCTCATCGGGGGGACGGCCTTATCTGAAGATCTTTCCTCCGTACGATGCGGCTGCGCGTCGTCCCCGCACTTGGAAATCAACGGAGGAAAGACCGCCATGAGTTACGGCGACCCGAACAACCCCTACGGCGCGCCCCAGGGCCAGCAGCAGCCGCAGCAGCCTCCGCAGCAGGGCTACGGCTACCCCCAGCAGCAGGGCCAGGCGCCCGGGTACGGCTACCCCCAGGCCCCGCCGGTGCAGCAGCCCTACGGCGCCGGCGCCCCGATGACGACGATGCCCGGCACCGTGAACACGGCCCGCATCCTGTTGTGGGTGATCGTCGGCCTCCAGGTCATCGGCGCGGCCCTTTACGCCATCGCCGCCGTCGTCGCCAACAAGGCCGAGGACGACGCTTTCGCACAGATCGCCGACTACTCGACCGGCATGCTGTGGGGCATCTCGGTGCTCGCGCTGGCATGGCTCGTATGGGGGGCCTTCCTGGCGACGAAGTTCACGTCCGGTGGCAACGGCGCCCGCGTCACGATCATGGTCTTCGGCATCCTCACGGCGGTACTCGCCCTCGTCTTCACCATCGTGGGCGTCGTCCACCTGGTGCTCGGCATCCTGATCGCCGTCTTCACCGGCAACTCCAAGGGCAAGGCCTGGTTCAACCGCCCGCGCTACTGAAGGCGCCGGCGCGACTGAACAGTTCGCGCCATTCCTGTCCAAGGGCCGTGTCTCACCCGCACGAGGGGGACACGGCCCTGGTGCGTCGCCCTACTCTGACCTCTGTAGCCGTCAGGCACGGGGAGAAGCACCTTGTACAGCATCATCGTGGTACCTCCGCCGACCACGGAGGACGAGCCCCAGCACACCCAACAGCGACTCGCGCCCGGCGAGCGGCTGACCTTCGGCCGCTCCGCGCGCGAGAACGACCTGGTCGTTCCGCACGACGGGGTGTCCCGCCGAGCGGGCGTGATCAGCGCGCAGGGCGCCTTCTGGACCCTGAGCAACCTCTGCGCCCACCAGACGTACGTCGTGGAGAACCCGGAGGGCGCGGGCGAGCACATAAAGGTAGGGCCGGGGCGGCTGGACGCGCCGGTGCCGTTCGAGTTCTCGCGGATCGTGCTGCCTGCGGCGGGCGATCTGCTGGCGATCGACGTGTGGGCTCCGCGCCACGACTATCTGCGCACCGAGGGCGGCCTCGACGGCGACACCACCGCGCCCGCCTTCTCCGTCGACCGCACCAAGCGCTACTTCGCGGTCCTCGCCGCCCTGTGCGAGCCACGGCTGCGCGGTGAACCGCACGCCCCGCTGCCCACGGTCGAGCAGGTCGTCGACCGTCTGCGCCCGAACTGGCCCGCGGCGTCCCGCACCACCGTGCAGTGGAACATCGACTACCTGGCCGTCAAGCTGCGCCTCAAGCCCGGCCCGGACACCGCGGAGACCGGCGGCCGGCTCAACGGCAAGAAGGAGTCCCTGGTGTCCCTGGCGCTCCGGTTCGACCTGGTCCGGGAGGACGACCTCACCGTCCTGACAGCCCAGGCAGCCCCGGCAGCCCGGGGGGCACGGTGACCGAGCCGTACGCCGTGCCGGTGCCGCGCGGGTACCGGGTCGGCGCCTGGGAGGTGCGCGAGCCGATCGCTACGGGCGCGTTCGGGAGCGTGTACGAGGCCCGGCGCACCGAGGACGTCGTCGACGGCGAGGAACTGCCCCGCACGGTCGCCCTGAAGTTCCTGCCCACCGGCACGGGCACCCCCAGACAGCTGACCCACCTGCGCGAACTGATCGAGCGGGAGGTCGAGTTGTACCGTCGGCTCAGACGTCCGCGACTGATCCGGATGTACGACACCCTCACCGTCGACGACCCGGAGCACCCGGCCCTCGACGGTGCCACGGTCCTCGTACTGGAGAAGGCGGAGCGATCACTGTCCGCCCTGCTCACCGCCTCGCCCCGGCCCGGCGCGGGCCCCCTCCTCCTCGCGCAGATCTGCGAGGGGCTGACCCAGCTGCATCGCGCGGGCTGGGTGCACGGGGATCTGAAACCGGCCAACGTGCTGTTGATGAAGGACGGTTCGGCGCGGCTGGCCGATTTCAACATGGCCGCGGAGCTGGAGGGCACCCACGCGTACACGCCCGCCTTCTCCACCCCCGACTACACCCCGCCCGAGCTGCTCTGGTCGGAGATCGGCGAACGGGGCCGCCGGATCCGCCCGTCCGCCGATGTCTGGGCCTTCGGGGTCCTCGCCCACCTCGTCCTCACCGACTCCTTCCCGCTGCCCGGCGGCACCTCGACGGCCCGCCGGGACGCTGCCGCCGCGTACGCCCGGGGCACCGACGAGCTGCGTCTGTCGCCGGAACTGCCGCAGGTGTGGCGGGAGATCGTGCGGGACTGTCTGGCGCGCACGCACGCCGACCGCATCACCACCGAGACCCTGCTCCGCCGGGTCGAGACGGCGGCGGGCTCGGGCCGCTCGCCCCGTCTGCCCCGGATGCCGCTGCGCCGCCGTACGGCCGTCCTGGCCGCCGCGACCGCCACGGTCGTGGTCGCGGCGCTCGGCTACGCCATCTCCACCTGGCCGGACCCCGGTGGCGCGGCCGGCGCCAGTGCCGGTGCCAGTGCCGGCACCGGTGCCGGCGACGGCGGGAAGATCTCCGCCGACACGGGGGCCCAGAGCGTCACGTCCGACCGGTACGGCGCCGCCGAACTCCGTACGGACAAGGGCATCCCGGTGAAGTACCGCAAGCTGATCGTCGACTCGGCCCACAACTGCGCCCAGCCGGAGGTCACCCCGGCTCTCATCGCGGCGATGCTCAAGTCGGAGAGCAACTTCGACCCGAACCTCTCCGATCCGGTGGCCGGCGAGTACGGCATCGCCCGCTGGACCCCGACCATCCTGCGCTGGTGGGTCCGCAACGACGGCGTCCCCGCGGAGGAGACACCCAGGCCTCCCCTCACCCCCGAACAGTCCATTCCCGCCGTGGGCCGCTACCTCTGCGGCATCAAACCGCTGCTGAACCCCTCCCTGCCGGGCGACCGGCAGGTGCTGCTCGCCGCCTCCTACCGAACGTCCTACAAGAAGGTGAACGCCGCGAAAGGCGTTCCCCCGAAGGCTCGTGCCTACGCCGATCGCGTCGCTCACTACCTCAAGGAGTACACGCCTTCCACCGAGAAGTGACCCTGAGAGGTCTGAGGTACTCCCGTCGTCCCGGTCCCGGCACGGTGGAAGTCGTCCACCTACGGGGTGGCACCACCAGCGGCCTCCGGCCCACTCGGGGGAAGGCCGGAGGCCGCTGCGCCGGTGCCGCTTTCCCTCACGCATCCTTCACGGACACGCCGTCTCAGGCGCAAAGCTTCGTACTCGTTCAAAACCGTCCCCTACCCTGCCCCACATCGGACCGAGGGCTGCGCCCCTTGGTGTCGTAGGAGGAGGGGGACGACTCCATGTACAGCGTCATCGTCGTACCACCGATGTGCGGCAGCGCGGACGGGCAGGTCAGGATCGCCGCGGGCGAACGGCTGACGTTCGGGAGGGCCGGGACGGACGGCGGACTCACCATCGGCCACGCGGGGGTGCCCCGGGTCGCCGGAGAGATCACCGCACACCGCTCCTTCTGGCTGCTGAGCAACCTCAGCGAGGACCAGACCTACGTGGTGGAGAACCCGGAGGGTGCCGGTGAGTACCTCAAGATCGCACCGGGCCGTATGGAAGCCCCGGTACCGTTCGAGTTCTCGCGGGTGGTCCTGCCCGCCGCGGGAGACCTGCTCACCTTCGACGTCTGGGCGCCACGCCACGCCTTCCGCAGCGCCGACCGCCGGGGACTTGCCGGCACCGCCACGGCACCGGCGTTCGCTCTGGACCGCACCAGCAGGTATTTCGCGGTGCTGGCCGCCCTGTGCGAGCCCCGGCTGCGCGGGGAACCGCACGCGTCGCTTCCGGCGGTGGAGCAGTTGGTGGAGCGACTACGTCCGGTCTGGCCGGCGGTCAGCCGCTCGTCCGTCTACTGGAACATCGACTACCTGGCCCTCAAACTACGGCTGCGCCCCGGCCCCGACACCGCCGAGCCCGGCCTGCGCGCAAACGGCAAGAAGGACTCGCTGGTCTCGCTCGCCCTCCGCTTCGACCTGGTCCGCGAGGACGACCTGACGGTGCTGGCCGCGACGGCGGGCGAGACGGTCCGGTGACCAGGCGGTCGTCCTGAGCCGTCCCCGTCCCGCCGCGCTACCTGCGGGACTTGGATATTGAGGTGATCGCCGGCGCGGGCGCAGGGAAGATACACACCGGCACATGACGTATTCAAGTTCAAGGAAGGTTCACACGTGAGACCGATACGTACCGCCCTGACCCTCGTGGCAACGGCCGCCCTGGCCCCGGCGCTCCTGCTGACCGGCCCGGCCTTCGCCTCCGACTCCGTTCCGCCGTCCGCCGTCGCCGTGGCGACCGCCACCGACGCGGCCGGTTCCGGTGTCGACGAGATGTCCGACGACGACGTCCGAGTCGCGATCATGCGCATCATCGCCGACCCGGCCACCGGCAAGGCCGTGTACGCCGCCGCGCAGCGGGCCATGGACGGCACCATCGAGGACCAGCGGTACTTCCTGGAGACGGGCCGTTGGACGGCCCAGGCCGAGGACGATCGCGTCGCCATCGCCCGCATCCTCGCCTCCGCCGACCCGAAGACCGACAGGGCGGTCATCAGGGAGGCCAACGAGGCCCTCGACGCCAACACCCCGGAAGCCCTTCGCGCCTTCCTGGAGACCGGCCACCGCCTCGCCCAGGCCGAGGACGACCGCGTCCGTGTCGCCCGCATCCTCGCCGACCCGACCATCAGCGACGCGCTGCGGGATGCGGCGGAGGACGCCATCGACGGGACGCCGGAGGAGCTGCGGTACTTCATCGAGGTGGGGCAGTACGAGGTGGACGGCTAGGCCCCGTCTCGCGGACGCGCCGTGCCGCGGACGCGCCGTGCCGCGGGCGCGGCTTCGTCGTCTGTCTGGAACAACCCTTACCCTGCCGTGCGTTGGCGGGTGAGGGTTGCCCTCAGTGATCGGGGGAGGGGGACGGGGCCGTGCACAGCGTCATCGTCGTGCCACCGGCTCGCGTCGGACAGGACGTGGTCCGCCAGGACTACCTGGTCGTGCCGACCACGGCACCGACCGAGGTGGCCGGATGACCGGACAGCAGTCGCACACGGTCCCCGTACCGCAGGGCTACCGCGTGGGGCACTGGGAGGTACGGGAGCCTCTGGCCTCGGGTGCCTTCGCGACCGTGTACGCGGGCCGGGCGACCGGCGAGGCGGATCCGGCCCTGCCCCGCCGGGCCGCCCTGAAGGTCCTGCCGACGGGCACCCGCACCCCGCGCCAACTGCGCCATCTGCGCGAACTGGCCAAGCGGGAAGTGGAGTTGCTGGAGCGGCTCCGCGCACCGCGCCTGATCCGGATGTACGAGACACTCACCGTGGACGACCCGGACCATCCCGAACTCGACGGCGCCACCGTCCTCGTCCTGGAACGCGCCGAAGGCTCCCTGGACGCCTTGCTGGAAGACGACCCGACGCCCGAGTCGGGCCCCGCGCTGCTGGCCCAGATCTGCGAGGGCCTCCACCAACTGCACCACGCGGGCTGGGTGCACGGCGATCTGAAGCCCGCCAACGTCCTGCTGATGAAGGACGGTTCGGTACGACTGGCCGACTTCAACCTGGCTGCCGAGCTGGAAGGCACACACGCGTACGCACCCGTCTTCGCCACCCCCGACTACACCCCGCCGGAACTGTTCTGGGCCGAGATCGACGAGCGGGGCACGCGGATCCGTCCTTCCGCCGACGTCTGGTCCTTCGGCGTCCTCGCCCACGTGGTCCTCACGGGCTCCTACCCGTTGCCGGGCAGCAGCACGGAGGCTCGCACCGACGCGGCGATGCGGTACGCGCGGGGCGCGGAGGAACTGCGGCTGTCTCCCGATCTGCCCGACGCGTGGCGGGAGATAGTGCGGGACTGTCTGGCCCCGAACCACCGGGAACGCGTCACGCACGACACGGCCACGCTCCTGCGCCGCGTGGAGGAGGCGGCGGGCGTCGCCCGCTCGGCCCGCCTGCCGCGCCTGCGCCCCCGCTTCTGGCGGCGGCACCCCGTACTGACGTCGGCCCTGGCCACCGTGCTGCTGGCAACGAGCGGGACGCTGGGGGCGGCGTACCTGTACGTGAACCAGGACGACGGAGTGCCGGTGTACGCGGCCCTGCCCACAGAGTCGGCCTCAAGAGGTACTGACGGCCAGCTGGTCTACGGCTACCACCGGTGCCCCGAGGACAGCGTCTGCTTCTTCAGTGAGTACAACGGCAACGGCGACCTGTGCAGTTGGCGCGGCGACGACGCCGACTGGCACTCGGGCGACGAGACCTGCACTTGGGCGGCCACCGCTCCGGTCCGCTCGATCTTCAACAACGTCGCGGACGAGCGGAAGAACCACGACGTGACCTACTTCCGCGGGGCGGACTTCGAGCCCGCCGGTGCCGACCGCCGCCGTATGGCCCAGCGCAGCGGCTGCTCGACCGTGAACTCCATGGGCAACGTGGCGGGCAGGGCCGCACCGCGGTCGCACCGGCTGGTGGACAGCTGCTCGACCAAGTCGGTGCTGTGGACGATCCTTTCGCTGTTCGGCTGACACCCTCCCGGGGCGGGCCGGCAGACGCTGCAGTGCGGAATGCCTTCCAACTGTCGGTGCCGAGCTGCCCGTCGATCGAGCCGTTGCAGTTCCAGTACTTCGCCAGCCAGCGCTGGACGTTCTTGGCCTGCGCGTTGGTCAGGCCACGTCACCCCGTGCCAGCGCTGCGCCCGCGAACAGCCCACGCACGCACCAGCCACTATCGGTGCCAGGCAACTCAACGAGCATGGAGACCAGGATCTACAGCTGGAGTACCAGGCGCTGCACAGGTACCTGAAACTATTCAGGTACCGCTCCCGTGAGTGCCCCTCGAAACTCATCTGTGTCAGGACCACGAGTTGAAGGGGGAAGCGCATGAAGCCCATGACCAAGACCACGAAGCGCACGATGGCCCTGTTTTCAGGGATGGCGCTGGCGATCGGCGTCGGCAGCGGCGCCGCGGTCGCCGCGGACCAGGCCGCACCGTCGGCCGAGTCGGTGTACGCGGCCGAGGCAGGCGCTGCGGGGCTCTCGGCCCGGCAGGCGGCCCAGCTGCAGGACCGGGTGGAGGCCCGCCTGGCGACCCTCAAGGTCCCTGCCCAGCAGGTGAGCTACAACGAGATCCGGACCAAGGACGGCAGCGCGAGCATCACGCTGCCCTCGCCCGGCGCGGCGGCCAGCAGCAGCTGTTCCTCCGGTTATTTGTGTCTGTGGGCGGGCGCCAACTGGAGCGGCGACAAGCTGTCGTTCTACAAGTGTGAGTTCCGCGACCTGGGTGACTTCGGCTTCGACAACCGCCTCACCTCGTACAAGAACAACCAGAGCTCCGGCACGAGGGCCAAGTTCTACAACTGGGAGGGGGGCTCAAGTCCCTGGAAATACAAGTTCGACAGCCACGCATACCACACGGAGGACTCCCTCGCGAACACCCCCTGGGACAACATGATCGACGGGGTCCAGGTCTGCTGAGAGGCTGCCAGAGCTGGGCATCCTCTCTCGGGGGTGGTTTCGAGGCGCTGGCCTCGGAACCACCCCCTCCGCTGCGACGCGCTTTTCGCCGTCCCGCGTCGGCGCGGGCGCAGGAGCGCCGTGAAGAAGTTCCAGAAGGCCAAGGACCTCGCCGTGGACGGCAAGGTGGGACCCAACACCCGGGCGGCGCTGCGCAGTTCGACGTAGGTGTCGAGCCGGCGCGGCGCCGCCCGGGTGAGGTGTCCGTCAGTGGAAGAAGTGCCGCGTCCCCGTGAAGTACATCGTGACGCCCGCCTTCTTCGCGGCCTCGACGACCAGTTCGTCGCGGACCGAACCGCCGGGCTGGACCACGGCCTTCACACCGGCGTCGACGAGGATCTCCAGGCCGTCCGGGAAGGGGAAGAACGCGTCCGACGCGGCGAACGACCCCTGCGCCCGCTCGGCGCCCGCCCGCTCGACGGCCAGCTTCGCGGAGTCGACGCGGTTGACCTGCCCCATGCCGACGCCGACCGAGGCGCCGTCCTTGGCGAGGAGGATCGCGTTGGACTTCACGGCGCGGCAGGCCTTCCAGGCGAAGGACAGCTGCTCCAGCTCGTCCGCGCCGAGCGCCTCGCCCGTCGCCAGGGTCCAGTTCGCGGGGTCGTCGCCCTCGGCCTGGAGCCGGTCGGCGACCTGGAGCAGGGCGCCGCCGTCGATCGGCTTGACGTCGACCGGGTGGGCGGGGCCGTCCGGGACGCGCAGTACGCGGATGTTCTTCTTCCTGGCGAGGGCCTCCAGCGCGCCGTCCTCGTAGTCGGGCGCGACGATGACCTCGGTGAAGATCTCGGCGACCTGCTCGGCCATCTCCTTCGTCACCGGCCGGTTGACCGCGATCACGCCGCCGAACGCCGACAGCGGGTCGCAGGCGTGGGCCTTGCGGTGCGCCTCGGCGACGTCCGCGCCGACCGCGATACCGCACGGGTTGGCGTGCTTGATGATCGCGACGGCCGGCTCGGCGTGGTCGTACGCGGCACGGCGAGCGGCGTCCGTGTCCGTGAAGTTGTTGAAGGACATCTCCTTGCCGTGCAGCTGCTCGGCCTCCGCCAGGCCGCCCGTGCCGGCGGTGTAGAGGGCGGCGGGCTGGTGCGGGTTCTCGCCGTAGCGCAGGGTGTGGGAGCGCTCCAGGCTGGTGGCGAGGAAGGAGGGGAAGGGGGAGTCGTCGGCCGGCGCGTAGGCGGAGGCGAACCAGGAGGAGACCGCGATGTCGTACTCGGCGGTGTGCCGGAAGGCCTCGGCGGCCAGCCGCTTGCGGGTGGCGAGGTCGAAGCCGCCGTCCTGCACGGCGGCGAGGACGTCCGCGTACCGCGCGGGGCTGGTGACCACGGAGACCGAGGGGTGGTTCTTGGCGGCGGCGCGCACCATGGACGGCCCGCCGATGTCGATCTGCTCGACGCACTCGTCGGGCGTGGCACCGGAGGCGACGGTCTCGCGGAAGGGGTAGAGGTTGACGACGACCAGGTCGAAGGGCTCCACGCCCAGCTCGGCGAGCTGGTCGCGGTGGTCCTCCAGCCGCAGGTCGGCCAGGATGCCCGCGTGGACCTTGGGGTGCAGGGTCTTGACGCGGCCGTCCAGGCACTCGGGGAAGCCGGTGAGCTCCTCGACCCTGGTGACGGGGACGCCGGCGCCGGCGATAGCGGAGGCGGTGGACCCGGTGGAGACGAGCTCCACGCCCGCCTCGTGCAGCCCGCGCGCGAGGTCCTCGAGCCCGGTCTTGTCGTAGACGCTGACGAGCGCGCGACGGATGGCCCGCTTGTTGCTCTCGGCGGTGGCGGTCACTGGATAACTACCTTTCGTCCCTCAATGCGATAGCCGTTGCGGGCGAGCCGCCCCACGACCTCGACGAGCAGCCTTCGCTCGACTTCCTTGATGCGCTCGTGCAGAGCGCTCTCGTCGTCCTCGTCCCGGATCTCGACCACGCCCTGGGCGATGATCGGTCCGGTGTCGACGCCGTCGTCGACGAAGTGGACGGTGCAGCCGGTGACCCTGGCTCCGTACGCGAGCGCGTCACGGACGCCGTGGGCGCCGGGAAAACTGGGAAGGAGGGCGGGGTGCGTGTTCACGCACCGCCCGCCGAAGCGGGCCAGGAACTCCTTGCCCACGATCTTCATGAACCCCGCGGACACCACGAGGTCGGGCTCGTACGCGGCGACGGCCTCGGCGAGGGCGGCGTCCCACTCGTCACGCGTCCCGAACTCCCTGACCTTCCGCACGAAGGTGGGAATCCCGGCGCGCTCGGCCCGCGCGAGCCCCTCGATGCCCTCACGGTCGGCGCCCACGGCCACGATCTCGGCGCCATAGGCCTCGGTGCCGACGGTCTCGATGGCGTCGAGCAGCGCCTGGAGGTTCGTACCGGATCCGGAGACCAGCACGACAAGGCGCTTGGCCACGGGCTTGGCGGCCACGGTGAGGCCCTTTCTCGGGGGTGCGTTTGTACGGTCGTACGAATGCTTCGCGCCCCGGGATACGGGGAAGTCTACGAAGAAGCCGACCGTCAGCAACGATACCGGCACACCGGGCGGCCCCCACGGGACGGGGGCGAGGGCGGAAGGTAGCGTCTGGGTCGGGCGGGCTCGGGAACGCGGTCGTGGTGTGGTGCGTTCTCCAAGCGACAGCTCACGCCAGACAGCCGTATCACCTAGGGGAAGACGCTCACTTGATGCCGGACCGCCGTCTGCGACGCCTCACGTTCCCCCCGCAGTCTCCGCAGGGAGGGGAGCGCATCGGCGTGCTGCTGCGGGAGCGCCCCGCCTCTCCCCCCGACGCCGCGGGCACTCCGTCGGGCGGGGGCGTGGGCGGAGACGATCATGGCCGCGACGGTGGCTCGTCCCCGGGCGCCGGCGCCGGACAGGGCGGCGGCGCGTCTCAGGATGCGAGCGGTGGACAGGGTGGTGGGTCGTCCCAGGGCGGCGGTGGGTCGTCCCAAGGGGGCGGTGGGTCGTCCCAAGGGGGCGGTGGGTCGTCCCAAGGCGGCGGTGGGTCGTCCCAAGGCGGCGGTGGGTCTCCCCAAGGCGGCGGGGAGGACCAGGGCACCTCCCAGGACACCCGGGAGGACAACCCCTTCGCTGCCCCGCCGGAGGGCACGCCGGACCGCCCCTGGCAGCCGCGTCGCCCGGTGGGCGGCGAGGGATCCGACGGTACGCAGGGCGGGCAGGGCCCGGAGTCCGGTGACGGCTCCCCCTGGGGCAACCAGTGGAGCGACCGGCAGCCCGGCCGTGCCCCCGGCGGCTTCGGCGAGCGTCTGGGTGGCGGCGGCCAGGGGGGCGGCGGCCCCGAGGGCCCGGGCGGACCCGGCCAGGGCACGGGCAAGGGCACGCGGTGGGACCCGACGGACCCCGTCCAGCGGCATGCGCGGTACGCCCTGCTGAGCGGCATGTGGGCCTTCTTCTTCGCCCTCTTCAGCTGGCCGTCCGTGGCCCTGCTGCTCGGCGCGCTGGCCATGTACTGGAGCATCAGCGCGCTGCGCGCCAAGCCCCGCACCCCCGACCCGAACAATCCGGCCCCCGTCCAGAGCGGCCGCCCGCAGACCACGTCCGCGGTGAGCGGCCTGGTCACGGCGTCCCTGGCCATCGTCCTGGTCGCCGCGGGCTTCACCGCGAAGCTGGTCTACGACGACTACTACACCTGCACGAAGGACGCCCTGACCAACGCGGCGGAGCAGTCCTGCACCGACCTCCTCCCGAAGGAACTGCGCGGAGTGCTGGGCACGGACAACTGACGCCTGAGGCGCGAGCCCCCGGGGCCCCGGGGGCTCGCGCCGACGTAGGGGTCCGCTCAGGATGCGGGTCCAGGCTCTGACGGCTCCACCGGGAGGAAGTCGTAGGGCTCGTCGTCGGTGTCGTCGATGTAGCGCACGTACGTGACCTTCGGTGCACCGGCCGTGACGACCTCCTTTCCGCCCCCCGACTCCCCCTTCGAGTCCCTCTTCGCCTCGACGCGCGACTTCATCCAGGGCTTCCCGATCGTCGCCGTCGCCTCGCGCTTGCCTCCCCCGCCCCGTCCCCGCCACCGCCACACCCGCACTCCCAACGCCACCGGCACCGCCAACCCCGTCATCCACAGCAGCGCCGCCCCTCCCGCCTGCCACCACACCGGCCCGAAGCTGGCCAACGCGGAGACACCGAGCGGGCCGCCCGCCCACGCGGCAAGCCCCGCGACCAGCCCCGCACACCACGCGGCCGCCATCCCCGCGGTCATGGCGGTACGGCCGACCGACCAGACCCCCACCGCCCGTCCACCACCGTCACCGTCCCTGGTCGCCGCAGCGCCCGCTTCCCCGGCACCGCCCGCCGTCGCCCCCCGCCCCGTGAACCACCCCACCGTCAGCCCCGCCGCCACCGGCACCAGGACCGCCGCCCAGTTCAAGGGCGTACCGGCCCCCGCGTCCGGCACCGCCGCCAGCAAGGGGAACGGCGGCAGCAGTGGCGCAGGCGCGGAGGAGAACGGGCTCACGACATGGCCGACGCCGAGCGTGAACCCGGGCCCCAGCCCGTACGCCGCCGCCCACACCGCCGCGTTCGGCACAAGGGCCAGGCACAGCAGCAGAACGGCGAACCGGCCCGACCACCCCTCCGTCAGCTGCAGGAAGGCCCCCCACGCCGCCCCGCCGTGCCACACCAGCGACACCGCCAGCGCCAACGCCCCGCCGCCGACCAGCACCGCCACCCCGGCCCCCGCCGCACGCCCGGCGACAGCGCGACGCTCCCGAGCCGCCGGCCCGAGGGCCTGCCCCCGCATCCCCGCCGGCAACAGGAGCAGCACCCTGTCCACCACCGCGCGCGGACAGCCGTACGCCGTCCACACCCCCCACCCGGCCGCGCCCGCCACCGTCAGCGGCAGGCACACCGCCGTCCACACCCACGCGGGCCGCAGTTCGCCGCCCGCGGTGTACACCGCGGCGGCCACGCCGACGGCGAGGTAGCCGAGGACAACCCCCGTCCACGCCGTCCGCGCGGCGACCGGCGGCGGTCCCTCGCCTCCCCCAGCTCCCCCGATTCCCCCGGGCCCTCCGATTCCGCGGGCTCCCCCTCCGGAGTCCTCGCTGCCGTCCGCCGCGTCCCGCACCGCCCGGTGCACCAGCCAGACCGGCAGCGCGAGCAGCAGCAGCGGGGTGACACCCACGGGCGCGGCGACACCGGAGTGCGTGTCGGGGCGGACCAGTTCGGCGCCGTGCGCCAACAGCCACAGCGCGGCGGCGACATGCAGGGCGCCGCCGGGCCCGCTGTCGGGATACGGCGAGCTGATCCACAGCATCATCACGGGCAGGGAGAACAGGCAGAGGCCGAGCCCGGCGGCGACGACACCACTCAGGATGCCGCCGGCCTCTCCGGGCGGTCTGTCGCGCAGCCAGGTGAGCAGGGACGACAACAGCGGTCGGCAAGCGGTCATCTTGATCACGACCGTCATGCTCCCAACGACACGCGCTTTATCGTCGTAACAGGCGAAGCTTGGATGTGTCGCCCAATATACGTTTATGTACTTTCTCACCCGAAGGGGCTCACGGTGACGCAGAGCCCCGCCCCGGAGCCGACACCGCCCTCACCGGTACCGGCAACAGCAGCGGCAACAGGTGCGGTGGCGGACACAGCGTCAGAAACAGGGCCGGCGCCCCTCACACCGGCACCCGCACCAGCTCCTGAAACCGCGGCCGAACCGGGTGGCGACGCCGCCACGCTGACGCCCGCTCAGGCCTTCGACGCGCTGTACGCGTTCTGCGCGCCCGCCCTCGTCCGGCAGGCCTTTCTGCTCACCGGGCGGCGCGAGCTCGCGCGCGAGTCGGTCGAGCGGGCCTTCCAACTCGCCTGGCAGCGCTGGCCCGAGGTGGCCCGCGACCCCGACCCGGCGGGCTGGGTGCGGGCGGCGACGTACGACTACGCGCTCTCCCCCTGGCACCGGCTCCGCCCCCGCTTACGGCACTCCGAGCCGTCCCCCGCCGACGCCTTCTCCCGCACACTGCTCGACGCACTCCTCAAACTCCCGCCGCCGTACCGTCGCGCCCTCCTCCTCTACGACGGTGTCGGCCTCGGCCTGCCGGAGACGGCGGCGGAGACGGAGGCGAGCACACCGGCGACGGCGAACCGGCTGCTGCACGCGCGCGCCGCGGTCGCCACGCGTCTGCCGGAACTGGCGAACCCCGAGGAGTTGCACCGGCGGATGGCCGAGCTGGCCTCCTTGGAGCGGCTGCGCGCCGCGAAACCTCCGGCGGTGCGGACGGACAGTGAGCGCCGGGCCCGCCTCTGGACCCGGGCCGCCATCGCCTTCACCGTCGCCCTGATCGGCACGACGGCGCTCACCCTGCGGACGGCACCGACGCACTACGAGCCGCCGGTGTCGCCGGGCGGGACGGTGCAGGGCGTACCGCCGAAGGTGGCGCCGGGTTCGCTGTCGCAGGGGGAGCTGGCGCTGCGGGCGAAGCTGCGGCAGGGAATGGCGAGCGGGCCCGAGAGGCTGGTGCCGCAGCCGCGTTGAGCATGCGGAAGGGCCCGCACCCCAGTGGGGATGCGGGCCCTTCCGCTGCGAGATGCGTCAGCCGGCGAGGATGGCGCGCGCCAGCTTGGCCGTCTCGGTCGGCGTCTTGCCGACCTTGACGCCGGCGGCCTCGAGGGCCTCCTTCTTCGCGGCGGCCGTGCCGGAGGAGCCGGAGACGATGGCGCCGGCGTGGCCCATGGTCTTGCCCTCGGGCGCGGTGAAGCCGGCGACGTAGCCAACGACCGGCTTCGTCACGTTCTTCGCGATGAAGTCCGCCGCACGCTCCTCGGCGTCGCCGCCGATCTCACCGATCATGACGATCAGGTCGGTGTCGGGGTCGGCCTCGAACGCGGCGAGCGCGTCGATGTGCGTGGTGCCGATGACCGGGTCGCCACCGATACCGACGGCGGACGAGAAGCCGATGTCACGCAGCTCGTACATCATCTGGTACGTGAGGGTGCCGGACTTCGAGACCAGGCCGATACGGCCCGGCTTGGTGATGTCGCCCGGGATGATGCCGGCGTTCGACTGGCCCGGGGTGATGAGACCGGGGCAGTTCGGGCCGATGATCCGGGTCTTGTTGCCCTTTGACACGGCGTACGCGTAGAACGCGGCCGAGTCGTGGACCGCGATGCCCTCGGTGATGACGACCGCGAGGGGGATCTCCGCGTCGATCGCCTCGACGACGGCGGCCTTGGAGAAGGCCGGCGGCACGAAGAGGACGGACACGTTCGCGCCCGTCTTCTCGATCGCCTCGGCGACCGTGCCGAAGACCGGGATCTCGTTGCCGTCGATGTCGACGGACGTGCCCGCCTTGCGGGGGTTCACGCCACCGACGATGTTCGTGCCGTCGGCCAGCATGAGCTTGGTGTGCTTCATGCCCGTGGCACCGGTCATGCCCTGGACGATGACCTTGCTGTCCTTGTTGAGGAAGATAGCCATGGCTGTATCTGTCCCTCTTCCTTACTTCGCAGCCGCGAGCTCGGCGGCCTTGTCGGCCGCGCCGTCCATGGTGTCCACGCGCTGCACCAGCGGGTGGTTGGCGTCGGAGAGGATCTTGCGACCCAGCTCGGCGTTGTTGCCGTCGAGGCGGACGACGAGGGGCTTGGAGACTTCCTCGCCCTTGTCCGCGAGCAGCTGCAGCGCCTGCACGATGCCGTTGGCGACCTCGTCGCAGGCGGTGATGCCGCCGAAGACGTTGACGAAGACGGACTTGACGTCCGGGTCGCCGAGGATGATCTCCAGGCCGTTCGCCATGACCGCGGCGGAGGCGCCGCCGCCGATGTCGAGGAAGTTGGCGGGCTTGACGCCACCGTGCGCCTCACCGGCGTACGCGACGACGTCCAGGGTGCTCATGACGAGCCCCGCGCCGTTGCCGATGATGCCGACCTCACCGTCGAGCTTGACGTAGTTGAGGTTCTTCTCCTTGGCCGCGGCCTCGAGGGGGTTGGCCGCGTCCTTGTCCTGGAGCGCCTCGTGCTCGGGCTGACGGAACTCGGCGTTCTCGTCGAGGGAGACCTTGCCGTCCAGGGCGATGACGTCACCGGAGGCGACCTTGGCCAGCGGGTTGACCTCGACGAGGAGCGCGTCCTCGGCGAGGAAGGTCTTCCACAGGGTGACCAGGACGTTCACGATCTTGTCGGCGACCTCGGCCGGGAACTTCGCGGCCTCGACGATCTCGCGGGCCTTCTCGGGGGTCACACCCTCGTTGGCGTCGATCGGGGTCTTGGCGACGGCCTCCGGACGGGTGGCCGCCACCTCCTCGATCTCCATGCCGCCCTCGACGGACGCGATGGAGAGGAAGGTGCGGTTGGTGCGGTCCAGGAGGAAGGAGACGTAGTACTCCTCCAGGATCTCCGGGGCCGTCTCGGCGATCATCACCTTGTGGACCGTGTGGCCCTTGATGTCCATGCCGAGGATGTCCGTCGCGCGGGCGACGGCCTCGTCCGGGGTGGCGGCGAGCTTCACGCCACCGGCCTTGCCGCGGCCGCCGACCTTCACCTGGGCCTTGACGACGGACTTGCCACCAAGACGCTCAGTGGCTGCGCGGGCCGCCTCAGGCGTGTCGATGACTTCACCGGCCAGCACCGGTACATCGTGCTTGGCGAAGAGGTCCCTCGCCTGGTACTCGAACAGGTCCACGCGCTTCCGTCCCTATCAGTGATCTCGCGGTTCGTTGTCTGCGTGGGCGTGCCGCGAGGGCAACGTGACGTCCGCCGTCTGTCAGTCACAAGGGAGGCGCACACGGTGTCCGAGCGCGCGGCATGTCCGTCTCGCAGGTTATCTCTGCTTGCGGGGGGCCTCTAAATCGCGGGTCACACCTGAGCGGTGATACCTGTCACATGATGCCGCACTCACTGGCACGGGGTGCCGCGTGTGAGGGGTCCGGGCGGCACTGAGGGGAACTCCGCGGCGGCATCGGGGCGACGGCCCAAGGGCCTCACCGGGCTGGGGTTGACCCGGTGAGGCCCCTTGAGCAGCCCCTACGGGGCGCGGGGCGGTTGATCCCCACCCCAATGGGGACCAACTCGCCCTGTCCGTGAGGTTTCGTCCGGACAGGCCGACGGCTTTCGGCGGTCCGGGGTCTGCCGCCTCACGGAGTCCTTCATCAGTCCTCAGGGGTCCTCAGCAGACCCCCGGTCCCCGGACCTCGGGGACGGTGGACTCAGACGCTGTACGGGCTGCCGTGGTGCACGTAGCCCGGAGTGATCGACTCGGCGACACCCTCGACCCCGGTGAGGGCGTGACCGGCGAGCGGGCCGGTCGTCGCCCGGACCGTGCCGGTCAGGTCCTGCGTAAGGGGCGCGACCCGGCCGACGGTCCCGTACGCGAACGGGCCGGCCTCTCCGGCCAGTCCGTCCGTGAAGGGAGCTACGTCGCCCGTGACGCCGTACGCCAGCGTCGTGGCGCTGCCACCGACGCCGTGCACGACCGGCTGGACGGTGTCGTGCAGGGCGTCGTTCACCGTGTCGTTCACGGTCCGGGTGACGGTGTCGACGACCGGCTGGACGGTGCCCGTGACGCCCTGGGCGAACGGCGGCACCTGGCCCACGACGCCGTACGTCAGGTCGGTCGCGTGACCGGCCACGCCGTGCGCGAGCGGCGGCACGGAGCCGACGACCCCGGTTGCGACGGGCTGGACCTCGTGGACCACGCCGTCCGGCAGTCCCCGCGCGTCCGCCACGGCCTGCCCGGCGACCGGCACCACACCGCGCACGGCGGTGTTGACGACCGGCGGCAGGACGGCGGCCGTGGTGCCGCCGGCGACCTGACCGACCAGACCGGTGGCGTACGGGGGGAGATCCGCGACCACGCCCCCGACGAGCGGCGCCACCGCGTGCACGGCGCCGGTGGCGATCGGCAGCGCTCCGTCCACGGCGGACGTCGCCACGGGCGGGACGGCCGCGTCCGCCGTCTCCCCGACGACCAGGCCGACCGTGCCGGTGACGTGGCTCGGGACGGAGGAGACAGTGGCCTGGGCGGCCGTAGTGGCGGAGGTCGCCGTTTCGTGGGCGGTGGACCGCGCCTGCTCGACCTCGGGTGCGAAGGCGGGCGCGAAGTCGGAGAGGGGGCCGAACAGGTAGTCGATGCCGTCCGCGTGAGTGCGAGCCTGGGGGCTGACGACCGCGTCGGAGACGTGGGCGGTGGAGGCCTTCGCCGCGCGGGCGGCCCTGGCGCCCTGGATCGCGGCGGCACCCTTCACCTTGGACGCCTTGGGGGCGGCGGCCTGCTCGACGGTGGCCTTCGCTGCGGTGGCCTTCGCGGCGATCGCCTTGTCGAGGGTGTCGGTGACGGTGTCCGAGGTGTTCGCTGCCGCGTCCGTGGTGCTGTCGGTCGTCGCGTCCGGTGTGGAGACGGGGGTCGCGGGCAGTTCGTCCGCGCTGGCGACGGCGGAACCGAGCGCCCACGCGCCGGTGACACCGGCGGCTATCACGATGGAACGGCGGATGTTGTTGTTCTTGCGGATGGTGTTGTTCATGCGGATGTGCTTGCTCATGGCGTGCGTCAGATCCTTAGATCCACAGGAGTCCGGCGTTCCTCGACGGGAGCCGCGGGGCCTGGGGAGGTTTGGGGACAATTCCGGGGGCTTGCGTCCGGAGATCTGAGGGGGATCCGGACGGGCGGGCAGACCTGTTTCCACCCCCGCGCGGCAGGTCTGCGGCGGGGGAAGGGGGCTGGCCTAGGCCGGAGAGACGGGAATGTCCCGGTGCCTGTCCCGGGTGCCGTAGGCGTCCCCGTCCGCGGAGGCGCCGGGCACGAGCCTCAGCGGCGCCCGGTGGTCGAAGGTGACGGCGTGCGCGTCGCCGCCGTGTCGTGGGGTGCCGGTACCGGTGTCGCCGGCCGCCTTGCCGCTCGGCGCACCACCCGCGTCATGCGTGGGCTCTTGGTGCACGGGGGCGGGCGTGGGGCCGGCGGCCGGGTGCACGGGGGTCCGCGTCAGGACGCCGGTGCCGTTGGAGCCCGAGGTGAAGCGAGGCCCGTAGGCGAGCGGCGTCGCCGCGTCGGAACGTCCGACAGGGGCCTGCCCGTCCGTCGTCGTCGGGTCCGTCGGTGACGTCGGCGAGCCCGGCTGCGGAGCCGGAGTGACCGAGATCGGCAGCGTCTGCACGGGGAGCGACGGCGCCCCCGGAAGCTGCGGAAGATCCGGCATGGTCGGCGCGGACGGCAGGAACGGCCCGGACGGCACAGCCGGCTGAGACGGCAGGGAAGGTAGGGAAGGCAGGGACGGCAGGGATGCCAGAGCCGGAAGGGATGCGAGGGGCGGGAGCGGCGGCAGGGGCGGGGTCTTGGACAGGTCCGCCACGTCCGGCAGGCTCGGCACGTCCGGGACGGCCGGCACGTCCGGCACGCTCGACACGTCCAGCACGCTCGGCCCATCCGGCCGAGCGGGCCCCTTCGCCACGTCCCGCAGAGCAGGCCCGTCCTGCACGTCTCGTAGAGCAGGCACGTCCGCCACGTCCCGCTGACCAGGCGAGTCGGGACCCACGCCGGACAGCGGAGGAAGCGTGGCCTCCGCCTCGGCAGCGGGGCGCCTGGGAGCGATGCGCTTGGCCGGCATGGCCTCCGCCGGGGTGTGCGTCAACCCGGCGACCGCACCGCTCGTCAACGACCGGACGCCTCCCGCCGAAGCCGACGAAACCTCAGCGACCGGCGCCGGTGCCGCCCCGTCCGCCGCCTGCGCCTGCTCCCCGCAGAGGAACCCGAGCGCGAACAACCCACCCACCAGCAGCACCACTTGCAGCACACGCCGCCCGGCCGCCGTACGCATCACGCGCAGAGCGGCACCGGTGAGAGCGACAAGCTGGATCAAGTGGGTGTGGGTCCCTTCGTGCGACGGAACATGGCACGCCGTACGACTCGGTACGAAGCAAGCGGAGCGCCTCGCACCGCTGATGGTCGTCGATCCTTGCATGGGACTCCCGAGGTTGCGCAAGCCCCCCGTTACCGATGGTTAGTCATGTCCGTTTTGAGGGCCGAAGTCCGCGCGGAATTCACGTCAATGGGTCGACAAATCGCCCTCCTCCGAGGGCCGTCACGCGGTCTCCGGGATCGGCAGGGGCCGCTTCTCGATCGCCGCCGCCATCACCTCCGGGAACAGGTCGGGCGTACACGCGAAGGCCGGTGCGCCGAGCGCGGCGAGCGCGGCCGCGTGCTCCCGGTCGTAGGCGGGTGCCCCCTCGTCGGACAGCGCGAGCAGCGTCACGAACTGCACCCCTGACGCCTTCATCGCCGCGACCCGCTTGAGCATCTCCTGCCGTATGCCTCCCTCGTAGAGGTCACTGATCAGCACGACCACGGTCTCCGCGGGCCGGGTGATCTGCGACTGGCAGTACGCCAGTGCCCGGTTGATGTCCGTACCGCCGCCGAGCTGTGTGCCGAACAGGACGTCGACCGGGTCGTCGAGCTGGTCGGTGAGGTCGACCACGGCCGTGTCGAAGACGACGAGCCGCGTGTTGATCGACCGCATCGACGCCAGCACCGCCCCGAACACGGACGCGTAGACGACGGACGCCGCCATCGACCCCGACTGGTCGATGCAGAGGACGACCTCCTTCTTCACCGACTGGGACGCGCGCCCGTACCCGATGAGCCGCTCCGGCACGATCGTCCGGTACTCCGGCAGGTAGTGCTTGAGGTTGGCCGCGATGGTGCGGTTCCAGTCGATGTCGTGGTGGCGGGGCCGGTTGATACGGGCGCTGCGGTCCAGTGCGCCGGTGAGGGTGGCCCGGGTGCGGGTCGCGAGCCGCTTCTCCAGGTCCTCGACGACCTTGCGGACGACTGCCCGTGCCGTCTCCTTCGTGGTCTCGGGCATCGCCTTGTTGAGGGAGAGCAGCGTGCCGACGAGGTGCACGTCCGCCTCCACCGCCTCCAGCATCTCCGGCTCCAGGAGCAGCGTGGACAGCCCGAGCCGGTCGATGGCGTCGCGCTGCATGACCTGGACGACGGTGGACGGGAAGTACGTCCGGATGTCCCCGAGCCAGCGCGCCACGGACGGCGCCGACGCTCCGAGCCCCGCCGAACGGTCCCGCGCCTGCTGCCCCTTGTCCCCCTTCCCGTAGAGCCCTGCCAGTGCCCCGTCCATCGCGGCGTCCCGCCCGGAGAGCTCGCAGCCCGTGCCGTCGGCCGTGTCCCCTCCGAGCACGAGCCGCCAGCGCCGCAGCCGCTCCTGCGCCGGATCGACCGGCTGGGTCGACGTGGGCTGCTGGGTCGTCGTGCGCTGCGTGGTCGTGCGCTGCCCGGTCGTCGTGTGCTGCTCGGTCGTCATCCGCGTACCTCCGTGCGAAGCCGTTCCCAGAGCGGGATCACCGGCACCGTCGTCGCCGGGCGGTTCTGCACCCGTGAGCCGCTCCCGTTGCCGACCACGCTCACCTCCTCGGCCCGCTCCCTCTCCCCCGGCCCGCTCAGGCAATCGGTCGTCATCGCGCCACCCCCACCAGGTCGTTGCCCGCGTCCTCATCCCGTCTGTCCGGTCCGTCCAGGCCGTCCAGGTCGTCCAGGTCGTCCAAGCCCAGCAGCAGCCGCACGACCGGCCGGACCGAGTCCGCGCGCTCATCGTCGAGCTCGGGTGCGAACCCGGGAATGCCGGACCCGGCCGCCGCCGCATTCGCCCGCCGGCCCGGTCCCCGCCGGACGAGTTCTCCGAGGGTGCGTCGCACTCCCGGCTCGTACGCCGAGAACGTCCGCCGCAGCAGGGGCAGTACGTCGATGAACGCCTCCGCCGGCACGCCGGTCAGCCAGGTGTCGACCAGGCCGAGCAGCCGCTCGTCGTGCAGGAGCAGCATCCCGCCACCCGCCCCGCCGCCGACGAAGCCCTCGATCCACGCGGCCGCGTCTCCCGGCGGCGTCCCCGGCGACAGCACGAGCCCCATGAGCCGCGCCGCCTCGTCCTGTGCCAGCTCCCCGCCGTCCAGCAGCAGACGCACCGCCCGGCCCCGGATGACACCGGGCACGGTGTCCCGCCCGGACAGCACCCCGAGCACCGCGTGCCAACGCCCCCGCAGGTCGCCGTGGGCCGGTGCGGCGGCGTCGTCCAGCAACCCCACCGCCCCGTGCACCGCGTCGACATGGCGCCGCATCTCGTCGGCCGCGTCCGTGTCGAGCGCGGCGCAGGCGGGCGGCAGGCCGACGAAGATCCGCTCGGCGAGGCCGGCGGCGACCTCCGTCAGGGCCGCGGTGTCCGTGCCGCGTACGTCGCCGTAGCGCAGGGAGCGGACCAGGGCGGGCAGTGCCTGGGCGAGGTGGCCGACGTCGGCGTCGAGGGCCGCACGGTCGGCGAGGATCCGCACCACCGTGGGGAGCGCGTCCGGCAGTTCGGCGAGCAGGCAGCGCTCGGCGAGTGCGGTGACGTCGGCGAGGCCGCGCGCGGCGACCGCGTCGGACTCCGCCTTGGCGGTCGCGGCGCCGAGCACGGTCGTCCCCCACACCCCCGCCTCCGCGACCCGCACGACCAGCTCCGGCTCCCACCTCAGCCGCCAGGTCTCCCGGAACGTGCCCGTGCTGCCGCGCGAGGCGACCGGTTCGCCCCAAGCCACACCCAGCAGCCGCAGCCGGTGCAGGAGCCTGCTGCGCTCGGCGTCGGTGTCCTTGCGCAGGTCGAGCTCCAACTCCCGTTCCATCGCCACCGGTTTGAGCCGCAACCGGCGCTGGATCCCGTCGAGGTCCCGCTGCAACGGCACCGCGGGCGCCGTCGGCGGCACCTCCCCGAGCACGTCCCCCACGACGAGCCGGTCGTGCACCAGAGCCAGCGGTACGTCCGAGCCGTCGCACATCACCGCCCGCACGGCGTCGGTCGTCTCGCTCAGGCCGGCCAGGGGGCGGCCCCGCATGGCGGCGAGCGTCCGGGCCAGCCGTACCGCCTCGATGACGTGCGCCGAGGAGACCATGCGGTCCTCCTCGCGCAGGAGCCCAGCGACCTTGGTCATCCATCGCTCGACCGGCCGGTCCGGCGCCCCGAACAGATGCCCGTACCAGCCCGGGGAGTCGATCCCCGCGCCGTACCCGCTGCGGCGCGACAGCCTGCGGTGCGTCCACGGCACCCAGGTCATGTCCGTCCTGACCTTGGGCAGTCCCTTCAGCAGCGCCCTGTCGGCGGTGACGGTGGTCCGTCGGCGCAGTGCGGGCACGTGCCAGGCGCCGCACACCACGGCCACGTCGTCCCCGAACCGGCGTTGTGCGTCCCGCACTTGGAGCCGCATGTAGGCCTCCCGTACGAGGTCCCGGTCGTGGCCCCCGCTCCCGTACGTCTCCCGCAACGCCCCCATGGCGTCCTCCAGCGCGGCGAACGGAGCGAACGGGTCCCCCACCCCCGGCCCCCGGTGTTCGACGACGTCCTCCCACCAGCGCTCGGCGTCGTCATAACCGGCGGTCTCCGCGAGCACGGAGAGCGGGTCCACCCGGACGTCGGCGCGGACGTCCGGCTCGGCGCCCTCCCCCTGGGCCTCCGCCGCCTCGCTCACCTCCCCTTCGGGCTGGTCCTTTTCCGGCTCCTCCCCGTCCCGCCCCCACGCCAGCGTGTGTGTGGCCGGCAGGTCGATGAAGTGGGCCGGGACGTCGTGCTCCAGCGCCCAGCGGATGGCGACCCACTCCGGGGAGAACTCGGCCAGCGGCCAGAACGCCGAGCAGCCGGGTTCGTCCACCGCGTGGGCGAGCAGGGCGACCGGTGGCCGCATGTCCTCGTCGGCGGCCAGCGGGATCAACGCGTCGGCCTCGGGCGGCCCCTCGATCAGCACGACCCGCGGCCGGGCCGCGGCCAGCGCGGCCCGCACGGCCCGCGCCGAACCCGGCCCGTGGTGCCGCACCCCGAGCAGCAACGGCCCCGCCACCCCGGCCCCTCGGCCCCCGCTCTCGTCAGCGCCTGTCACTTCGTCCCCCTCCCTGCCCGCACCACAGCGAGGCCGCACCCGTACGCACACCCGCACCCATGCCTGTGCCCACGTCCCCGTCCGAGCCCGTGTCCACGCCCGCGTCCGAGCCCACGCCCACGCCCACGAACATCGGCACCGACCTCCCCGCCCGCCGCCGGAGCCCGGCTCATCGGCACCCGCCCGCCTCCGTTCACCTGCTCACCTCACGGCAGGCGCGGTAGAAGTCCGTCCAGCCGTCGCGTTCACGGACGACCGCCTCCAGGTACTCCTGCCAGACGACCCGGTCGGAGGCCGGGTCGCGGACGACCGCGCCGAGGATGCCCGCGGCGACATCGCCCGCCCGCAGCACGCCGTCGCCGAAGTGCGCCGCCAGCGCGAGGCCGTTGGTGACGACGGAGATCGCCTCCGCCGTCGACAAGGTGCCGCTGGGCGACTTCAGCTTCGTGCGGCCGTCGGACGTGAGGCCGTCACGCAGTTCACGGAACACCGTCACGACGCGGCGGATCTCGTCGATGCCGTCGGGGGCGGCCGGCAGGTCGAGGGAGCGGCCGATCTGGTCGACGCGCCGCGAGACGATGTCGACCTCGGCCTCGACGCTCTCCGGCAGCGGCAGCACGACCGTGTTGAAGCGGCGGCGCAGGGCGCTGGACAGCTCGTTGACCCCACGGTCACGATCATTGGCCGTCGCGATCAGGTTGAAGCCGCCGACCGCCTGCACCTCCTGGCCCAACTCCGGTATCGGCAGCGTCTTCTCCGACAGGATCGTGATGAGCGTGTCCTGTACGTCGGCCGGGATACGGGTCAGTTCCTCGACGCGGGCCGTCATCCCCTCGGCCATCGCCCGCATGACGGGGCTGGGGACCAGGGCGTCACGGCTGGGGCCGTGCGCGAGCAGTTGCGCGTAGTTCCAGCCGTACCGGATGGCCTCCTCCGGGGTTCCGGCCGTGCCCTGCACGAGCAGGGTGGAGTCGCCGCTGACCGCCGCGGCGAGATGCTCGGACACCCAGGTCTTGGCGGTGCCGGGCACGCCGAGCAGGAGCAGGGCGCGGTCGGTGGCGAGGGTGGTGACGGCGACCTCGACGAGGCGGCGCGGACCGACGTACTTCGGTGTGATCACGGTGCCGTCGGGCAGAGCGCCGCCGAGGAGATAGGTGGCGACGGCCCACGGCGACAGCTTCCAGCGAGCCGGGCGCGGGCGATCGTCCTGCGCGGCGAGCGCGGCGAGTTCATCGGCGAAGGCGTCCTCGGCATGCGGTCGCAACGCCTCGGTCGGCTCCTGCTCACGCACGTCCGCGGGCGTCGGTTCTGCAGACACAGTCATGGCTGAGTCCCCCTCCAGCTCGGCCGGTTCGGATCTGGTGTCCACCGTGCACCACACCACTGACAATGCGATCTGACCTGCACAAACGTGCTCGCGGGGCCGATTGTCAGTGGTGGGATCTACCTTCGAGGACATGACTCAGCAGGGGGTGCGCTGGAGCGCGGACCAGGTGCTGTCACTGGCGCCTGACGCCTCATCACGCAAAGCGGGCAGCAAACTCGGCGCGGCCGGACCGTGGTCCGAGGCGGGCAGTTCCGGGGAGGGGACGGTGTGGGGGCTGTGCAAGGGCAGTGGCAGCAAGCCGTATCAGACGGTCGTGGACATCGCGGACGCGTCCGGACCGGCGTACAGGTGCAGTTGCCCGAGCCGCAAGTTCCCGTGCAAGCACGCGCTGGGGCTGCTGCTGCTCTGGGCGGGCGAGGACGGCGCGGTGCCGGCGGGACAGCCGCCGCAGTGGGCCGGGGAGTGGTTGGAGGGGAGAAGGAAACGCGCGGCGGAGAAAGAGGCGGCGACTGCCCCTTCCGCGCCCGGCTCCGGTGATCCGGAAGCGGCGCGACGCCGGGCGGAGCGCCGGGCCGAGCGGATCACCGCGGGCGCTACGGAGTTGGAGCAGCGGCTGGTGGACCTGTTGCGCGGCGGCCTGGCGGGCGCGGAACAGGTGGGGTACGGGCTGTGGGAGGAGACGGCGGCCCGGATGGTCGACGCCCAGGCCTCCGGTCTCGCGGCGCGGGTGCGGGAGTTGGGGGCGATCCCGTCGTCCGGGCCGGGATGGCCGGTGCGCCTGCTTGAGGAGTGTGCCCTCCTCCATCTCCTCGACCGGGGCTGGCTGCGCCGGGAGCGGCTCCCCGACGGCCTGGCGGCGACGGTCCGGGCCCGGGTCGGCCTGCCCGCTTCGGCGGACGGCCCGCCGCTGCGGGACAGCTGGCTGGTTCTCGCCCAGCACGACCTGGCGGACGCCCGGCTGACGACCCGTCGGATCTGGCTGTACGGCGCCGCGTCCGGCCGTACGGCGCTGCTCCTCTCCTACGGTGCCGCCGGGCGCGCGCCGGAGCTCGCGCTGCCGGTGGGGCTGGCGTTGGACGCGGAGGTGTCGGCGTATCCGGGTGCCGGACAACCACGGGTGGCCCTGGGCGAGCAGTTCGCCCCGTCGGCTCCCGCGGCGATACGCCCGCCGGGGGTGACACCGGCGGAGGCTGCCGCGCGCTACGGCGAGGCCCTGCGGGACGACCCCTGGCTGGACTCCGTGCCGGTGACCCTGGACCGGGTCGTGCCGACCCCGGACGGCGACTCCTGGCAGTTGGCGGACGCCGACGGGGACACGGCGCTGCCGCTGACGTCCACCGCGCGCTCCCGGCCGGGCCTTTGGCGGCTGGTCTCCCTGTCCGGTGGCGCTCCCCTCAAGGTCTTCGGCGAGTGCGGCCACCGCGGCTTCACTCCGCTCACGGCCTGGCCGGAGGGCGCCGGGGAGGCGGTGTCCCTGTGCTGACCCGGTACCTGCCCCGACCGCTGTTCCGCTCACTGGCCCGCCCGGTGCCCCGATCTGCCACGCATGGCTCGGGGCTTACCGGACACCCGCACCAGGTGACCCTTCAACCACTCCCGGGGCTCCACGGCGATCCACGGAGTGGAACGGAAAGGAACACATGACCAGGACCTCCGCTCCTGCGGACGCGCCCGCCCCGGGCGGATGGGAAGAGCTCGTCACGGCTGCCCTGCTCGGGACGGAGCGGCGCACGCCACCGGGCTGCCCGCCCGGCCGGGAGGCACCGCGCGCCCTGCTGGACGCGGCGGCCGCGGAAACCGTACGGCGACGTGCCGGCCTGCGGCCGGGGCGGGCGGCTCCGCTGCCGGAACCGGTGGGCGATGATCCGCGTCCGCCGCTGCCGGCCGCGGCGACGCGCAGACTGGCGATGCTGCTGGCCGACCGCCCCGGCACGGGCGGAGGGGGCCGCCGGGGCACCGCACCGGACCTGATGGAGCTGCTGCCGCAGTGGCTCGCGACGGCCAACGCCCGCGGTTTCTCCGCTCCCCCCGAGCAGTTGCCGGCCCTGCTGGACGCGGCGCGGGGGCGCACCGACCTGCGGCCTTCAGCGCTGACGCTCGCGGGACCGCGTGCTCTGTGGCTCGCCAGGCTGAACCCCGACTGGCGGTTCGCCCTGCGGGCGGCCCCGGGCGGGGGCACCACACTGCCGCGCCCGGAGGACACCGAGAAGATCCGACAGCTGTGGCAGGAGGGGCTGTTCGCCGAGCGGGTCGCCCTGCTCTCCGCGATCCGTACCCGAGAGCCGGCCGCCGCGCGCGAACTGCTCACGACGACCTGGGCGACGGAACGGGCCGAGGACCGGCTGATGTTCCTCGACTCCCTGCGCACCCGTCTCGCGGCGGACGACGAGTCGTTCCTGGAGCAGGCCCTGACCGACCGCAGCCGCAACGTACGGGCGACGGCGGCGGAGTTGTTGTCGGCGCTGCCCGGCTCGGCGCTCGCCGCGCGGATGGCGGTACGGGCCGGGGCCTGCGTGGCCGTCGACCACACCGGGGACACACCGACCCTTTCGGTCGAGGCGCCGCACGAGTGCGACCCGGGCATGGAGTCCGACGGAGTCGTTCCCAAGCCTCCCGCGGGGCGTGGAGAACGGTCGTGGTGGTTGGCCCAGTTGGTGGAGGCGGCACCGCTCGGAACCTGGCCGGGGCGGCTCGGCGGCCGTACGCCCCAGGAGATCGTGGCGCTTCCGGTGGCGGACGACTGGCAGGGCGAACTGCACGCGGCCTGGTACCGGGCGGCGGTGCGGCAGCGGGACGCCGAGTGGGCGCGGGCCCTGCTCGGGGCGCCCGCGGCCCCCGAGGCCGGCGGCCCCGGGGCGGTGTCCCTGGCCGAGCGGGCCAAGCTGCTCGGCACGCTGGGCGCCGCCGAACGGGCCGACTGGGTGGCCGGGTTCATCGCGGCCCATGGTCTGTCCGAGGCGTTCCAGTTGCTCGGTGTGTGCGCGGTGCCGTGGACCGCGCCGCTCGGCCGGGCGGTGGTCGACGCGCTCAACATCGCACGGGATGCGGGGAGTTACCCATGGAGCTTCAGCGGAGTGATGGGGCTGGCGGAGCGCTGCCTCGATCCCTCCGAGGCGAGCCGCCTCGACGGGTTGCTGGCGGTGCCGGACGAGACGGAGAACGCGAGTCCGGGGGCCGGAGGGTACTGGGCGGAGGCGTTCCAGCGCCTGGTCACGACGTTGCGGCTGCGGGCGGCGATGCAAGAGGAACTAGGGGTGGTACGGCCACCCGACGCGTCCGGCGATCGACAGCCGGGCGGACCGGAGCGGTCGGGCAACCTGGAGGCCGGACCTCTGGAGGCAGGCCCCCTGGGGACCGCTGCCTCCGCTCACCCGCGCGGACCGACGACCCCCTAGGCCTGCGCGGACTGCTGAGCGTTCGCGCGCACCCAGTCCACGATCGACGCCGTCGTCGCGCCCGGGGTGAAGATCTCCGCGACGCCCTTCTCCTTCAGGGGAGCGATGTCCGCCTCGGGGATGATCCCGCCGCCGAAGACCAGGATGTCCTCCGCGTCCCGCTCCTTGAGCAGGTCGATCACCGCGGCGAAGAGCGTGTTGTGCGCCCCGGACAGGATGGACAGTCCGATGGCGTCGGCGTCCTCCTGGATCGCGGTGTCGACGATCTGCTCGGGCGTCTGGTGGAGCCCGGTGTAGATGACCTCCATACCGGCGTCGCGCAGAGCCCGCGCGATCACCTTGGCCCCGCGATCATGGCCGTCGAGCCCCGGCTTGGCCACCACCACGCGGATCGGACCGGCTGCCACACCCATCACTGCCTCCATGAAGCGACTCCATCAATCCGTACCGAATCATCCATCCATACCGACAAGTACCGCACCAGCCCGAAAAGTGAACGCGCGTTATCGCCGGCATCCCGTACCCGGCAGTTTCGCGAAGGTCACCGAAGGGGAAATCACACAATGGGACACGTTCGGGAGCCGCAACGAGGTCGCCTCACCGCCGCGCCGCAGACCGCGCGCCGCGGCGGTGAGGCGTATCGACGAGGGCGCGAAGGGCACGCAGGGCAGGAACGGCACGACAGCGGGGAGCCTCGTCGCCACACCGGCAAGGAGCCTCACCGAGTCATCGGCCGGACCCGCCCCGCTCGCGCCCCGTCGACGACCTCCGCCACGTCTCCCCACAAGGGCACACGGGGGACGGAGCAGTCCTTCCGCGCGCCGACAGGAGGTCGGCCATGAAGGTCACCAGGGAAGCACTGACCCTTCTTCCGCTCCAGCGCCTGCTTCCGAGCAGACTGGCGACCCTCTCCCTGACCTTCCTGAAGGCGACCGCCCTGGAGATCGCGATCCTCGCGGGCCACCTCCTCCTCTACCCCTCCGGCATCACACAGGAGCGCCGCGCCACCGTGCCCCGCATCCCCGCCCCGTCGGACGGCACGGCCCAGCTGCCCAGGGAAGCCAAGCCGCCGGTCGTGCTGCTGCACGGCTTCATCGACAACCGCTCGGTGTTCGTCCTGCTGCGCCGCAGCCTCGCCCAGCACGGCAGGCAGCAGATCGAGTCGCTCAACTACTCGCCGCTGACCTGCGACATACGTACCGCGGCGGCGCTGCTCGGGCGGCACATAGAGGAGATCTGTGAGCGCACGGGCAGTCAGCAGGTCGATGTCGTCGGGCACAGCCTGGGCGGTCTGATCGCGCGCTACTACGTGCAACGCCTGGGCGGTGACGCCCGGGTGCGCACCCTCGTGACGCTCGGCACCCCGCACTCCGGCACCCGGGTGGTACCGCTGGCGAACGCCCACCCGATCGTGCGCCAGATGCGCCCCGGCTCCGAACTGCTCGAAGAGCTGACCCAACCCTGCCCCGGCTGCCGGACGCACTTCGTCAGCTTCTGGAGCGACCTGGACCATGTGATGGACCCGCTGGAGACAGCCTGTGTCGACCACCCCGACCTGACCGCGGACAACGTGCGGGTGACCGGCATCGGGCATCTGGCACTGCCCGTGCACCCCGCCGTCGCGGCCGGGATACGGCAGGTTCTCGACGCGGCGCGCCCGGGCGAGAAGACCGCCGCGCGCGCCGGCGGACTGACGGTCGCGTAACCCGGCGCGGAGCGACGACCACGACTGCCCCAACCGCCCCACACAGCAGAAGAACAGCCATCCGACAGCACTTCAACGTCGAACGCTCTTCGAACACAGGGCCAAACCCTCGTCCGCAGTCCCCCGAAACACGGCCGATTGCCCGTTTCCTGCGCGCGGGAAACCTGCCGAAGATTGTCGTGCCCGCGTACCGCCGGGTACAGTCGCCGCACTGCTCTGGCAGCCCCTGTTGTCGAGGCGAAAGAGAAGTTGGTGAACGACCGTCCCCCGTCGGGGAGCACAACCACCCCGGCTCCGGCTTCCGACGCCGCCTCCACGCACTACCCGTCCTACGGCGCCCAGGAAGCCCAGTACGGCGACTTCACCACGTACGGCGGCCATGACGCCACCCATTTCGACACCACCGGTATCGAGGCCACAGGTTTCGGCACCACCGGTATCGACGCCGGCGCCCATGCCACGACGACCTTCGAGTCCGACCCCCTCTTCGGCTGTCTTCCCGGCGACGGCACCGGCTCGTACGACACGTCGGCCTGGCCCACGGCCGGTCACCAGACCCTGAACTACGACATATACGCGGCGCAGCACCACGCCGCCTACGACACCGGCGCGTACGACACCACCGGCTGGACCGGCGAGCACCAGCAGCTCTCCGCGATCCCGTCCCAGGCCACCGGCCCCGACACCAGCGGCCAGTGGGACGCGAACGCCTGGCTCCAGCCCGACCAGTCCGGCGGCCAGGCGGACCAGACCCAGCAGTGGGAATGGGGCACGCAGGCCTTCGACACCGGGGCGTACGACGCCACGCAGTGGAACTCCGACGGCCCCCACGCCGCCACCGGCTCCGAGGAGTACGCCCCCCAGGTCGAGTCCTTCGACCAGCAGGCGACGGCGACCTTCGACCAGGTCACGTACGGCGAACAGGTGCCGGGCGACGGCGAGTTCACCGACACCGGCGAGATGGCGGACGGGTCGGGGATGCCGCCCGCGTCCGACTCCCCTCATGCCGCTCACTCCGCTCACGGGACTCTCCTCGACGACCAGGAAGAGGTCGCACCGACCCCGGCCCCGGCCCCGTCGTCCCGCGCCGCGTCTCGTGGCGGGTCCCGGTCCCGCCGCCGTATGCCCGCCAAGCGGTCCGCGCTGCTGACGGTGGCCGTCCCCTCGGCGTGTGTGATGGGTGTCGCGGGGATCGCGGCCGCCTCCGTCGGCACCCTGACCGGCGGCGACCAGGAGACGTCGACCACCGCGTCGGACGCCGCCGCCGTGAAGCCGGCCGTCGCGAACAACAAACTGGACGCCCAGCTGAAGACCCTCTCCGCCGAGGCGGACGACTTCAGCGACCGGGTCAGCCGTACGCAGGAACGTATCGACCTCAAGGCCCAGCAGGCGGCCGAGAAGAAGCAGGCGGCCGCGGAGGCCGCCCGCAAGGAGCGGCTGCGCCCCAAGTACGCGCTGCCGGTCGCGCAGCACGGGCTCAGCGCCTACTTCGGCCAGTCCGGCATCAACTGGATGTCCGTGCACACCGGCATCGACTTCCCCGTCTCCTACGGCACGACCGTGATGGCCGCGACCGACGGCACCGTGCGGACGCAGTGGAACAGCGCGTACGGCAACATGCTGATCCTGACCGCGAAGGACGGCACGGAGACGTGGTACTGCCACCTCTCCAGCTACCGGGTCTCATCCGGTACGACCGTGAAGGCCGGCGACCCGATCGCGTACTCCGGCAACTCCGGCAACTCGACCGGCCCCCACCTGCACTTCGAGGTACGGCCGGCCGGCGGCGCGGCGGTCGACCCCCTGCCGTGGCTGCGCAGCCACGGGATCAACCCGACGTAGGCACCTCGACTCCCCTGTGCCCCTGTGAGCCCCGGCCGTTGGACCGGGGCTCAGGGCATGAGAGCCGCACAGGGCCTGAGAGCTACAGCTTCTCCACCGGCGCGTACCGCAGCAGCAGTCGCTTCGGCTTCTCTTCCCCGAAGTCGACCGTCGCCTCGGCGTTGCCGCCCGTGCCCTTCACGGCCACGACCGTTCCGAGCCCGAACTGGTCGTGGGTGACCCGGTCCCCGACCGCCAGCGCCACCACCGGCTTCTCCGAGCTCCGGCGGGTGGCGAAGCCGGACGCCCCGGACGCCGACGAGCGGGAGCGGGACGACGACAGCGAGGCCGCCACCCCGGACACCGGGCCGGAGGACACCGGTGAAGTAGCACCGGTCCGCTTCCAGTCGACGTGCTGTGGCGGGATCTCCTCGAGGAAACGGGAGGGCGGGTTGTACGACGGCTGCCCCCACGCGCTCCGCAGCGACGACCGTGTCAGATACAGCCGTTCCCGCGCGCGCGTGATGCCGACGTACGCCAGGCGGCGCTCCTCCTCCAGCTCCTTGGTCTGACCGAGGGCGCGCATGTGGGGGAAGACGCCGTCCTCCATGCCGGTCAGGAACACGACCGGGAACTCCAGGCCCTTGGCGGTGTGCAGGGTCATCAGGGTGATGACTCCGGAGCCGTCCTCTTCCTCGTCGGGGATCTGGTCGGAGTCGGCGACCAGGGCCACCCGCTCCAGGAAGTCGGAGAGCGAACCGGACGCCTCCCCCTCCGCGGTCTCCTGTTCGAACTCCAGGGCGACGGCGGCGAGTTCCTGAAGGTTCTCGATCCGGGTCTCGTCCTGGGGGTCGGTGGAGGCCTGCAACTCCGCGAGGTAGCCGGTGCGTTCGAGCACCGCCTCCAGGACGGTCGCCGGGCCCGCGCCGGAGTCGACGACGGTACGGAGGTCCTCCATCAGCGTGTTGAACCGCTTCACGGCGTTCGTGGAGCGCGCGGCCATGCCGTACGCCTCGTCGACCCGCTTCAGCGCCTGCGGGAAGCTGATCTTCTCCCGCTGGGACAGTGCGTCGATCATCGCCTCGGCGCGCTCGCCGATGCCGCGCTTGGGCACGTTCAGGACCCGCCGCAGCGGCACCGAGTCCTCCGGGTTGGCGAGGACCCGCAGGTAGGCCAGGACGTCCCGGACCTCCTTGCGCTCGTAGAAGCGGACACCGCCGACGACCTTGTAGGGCAGGCCGACACGGATGAAGATCTCTTCGAAGACACGGGACTGGGCGTTCGTCCGGTAGAAGACGGCGACATCGCCGGCCTTCGCGTCGCCCGCGTCCGTGAGGCGGTCTATCTCGTCGGCGACGAACTGCGCCTCGTCGTGCTCGGTGTCGGCGACATAGCCGGTGATGCGCGCGCCCGCGCCCGCGTTGGTCCACAGGTTCTTGGGACGGCGGGACTCGTTGCGCTCGATGACCGCGTTGGCGGCGGTGAGGATCGTCTGCGTCGAGCGGTAGTTCTGCTCGAGCAGGATCGTCGTCGCGTCCGGGTAGTCCTCCTCGAACTGGAGGATGTTGCGGATGGTCGCGCCGCGGAACGCGTAGATCGACTGGTCGGCGTCACCCACCACGCACAGTTCGGCGGGCTGGAGGTCGTACTCGCTGGGCGGTACGTCCACCGGGTGCTCGGAGGTGCCGACGAGCTCCCGGACCAGGGAGTACTGGGCGTGGTTGGTGTCCTGGTACTCGTCGACGAGGACGTGCCGGAAGCGGCGGCGGTAGTGGTCGGCGACGTCCGGGAAGGCGCGGAGCAGGTTGACCGTCGTCATGATCAGGTCGTCGAAGTCGAGGGCGTTCGCCTCGCGCAGCCGCGACTGGTACATGGCGTAGGCCTGGGCGAGGGTCTTCTCGAAGCCGTCGGTGGCCTGGGCGGCGAAGTCCTCCTCGTCGATCAGCTCGTTCTTCAGGTTCGAGATCTTGGCGCTGAAGGACTTCGGCGGGAAGCGCTTGGGGTCGAGGTCCAGGTCGCGGCAGACCAGGGCCATCAGACGCTTGGAGTCGGCGGCGTCGTAGATCGAGAAGGAGGAGGTGAAGCCCAGCTTCTTCGACTCCCGGCGCAGGATGCGGACGCACGCGCTGTGGAAGGTCATCACCCACATCGCGTTCGCGCGCGGGCCGACGAGTTGCTCGACGCGCTCCTTCATCTCGCCGGCGGCCTTGTTGGTGAAGGTGATCGCGAGGATCTGGCCCGGATGCACGTTCCGCTCGCCGAGCAGGTAGGCGATGCGGTGCGTGAGCACACGGGTCTTGCCCGAACCGGCGCCTGCCACGATGAGCAGCGGGGCACCGGCGTGCACGACGGCCTCGCGCTGGTTCTCGTTCAGCCCCTCCAGGAGCGCGGCCGGGTCCACCGCCGGGCGCGGGGCACCGTCGCGGTAGTGGGTGTCCCGGTCCGGCGGCACGTCGAACTTCCCGCCGAACAGATCGTCCGGAACGGGCTCCGGTACGTGATCGTCCTCGGGTGGCGGCGGGGGTCCCTCCTCGTGCCCGCGAGGGGCCTGGAGGTTCGCCAGGAAGCTGTCATCAAAGAGGCTGCTCATCGCACTCCGAGTCTAGGACCCCCCACTGACAGCCCGCCGCCACCCCGAGAACATCGCCGGAATCCGGCGGCGGGCCCAGACCCCGAGGGTCTTCCGGAACCGTCCACCCGGCCTCACTCACCCTTCGAGATGACGCCATCACGGTCCGCGACGGACCAGGCGGGGACGTGGACCTTGCCGTCCGGGCCGACCGAAACGGGCGGACATCGCCGAGCTCACGAAACAGAACGAGTCATTACAGATCAAGGAAAATCACCATGAACCTACTACGATCAGCCACGCTCTGACTGAAGGTCACAAAAATGTATCGGGCATATCGAACATCAACCTTCACAGCGGCCACACGAGTTGGCTACCGTGCCGGACAGGCCGTACGACCTCCACCGGCGAACCTCGCCGGGCCGCGCGGCCTCCGCCGAATCCGCAGCGCCGCCGCGCGAATGGAACCGGGGACCCACCGAACTTGGGGTGAATCGGCCCAACTCCCCCTGGGACAAGGCCGTAGGGCAACCCTTCCGCATCTCCCGCCCGAACCCGACAGCTAACTCGGTAGGCGGAACGTGGAAGGAGTCGCCTCCCTTGGCGTCGCACCGCAAGTCGCGTCCCGCTGGTACGCGCGTAGCAGGCATACGGACCCCGGCCCTCGCCACGGCGGCCCTCACCTCCGTCGCCCTGCTGTCCCAATCGGCGCAAGCCGTCCCCGCCGACGACAAACCCAGCCTCGAAGAGGTCGAACAGAAGGTCGACGACCTGTACCGCCAGGCGGAGTCGGCGACCGACAAGTACAACGCGGCCAAGGAGAAGACCGGGAAGCAGCGCAAACAAGTCGACACTCTCCTCGAAGACGTCGCCCAGCGCACCCAGAAGCTCAACGAGGCGCGGGAGGAGCTTGGTTCCTTCGCCGCCGCCCAGTACCGCACCGGTGCCTCCGCACCCGACACCGCGACCTTCCTGCTCGCGGACTCCCCGCAGGACTACTTCGACCAGACCCAGCTGATGGGCCGGCTGACCAACAGGCAGAAGGGCGCGGTCGACGAGTACGTCACCGAGCAGTCCGCGACGATGGAGAAGCGCAAGGAGGCCACCGAGAGCCTCCAGACGCTCACCGAGTCGCAGGGCGACCTGAAGACGGCCAAGGCGACCGTCCAGAAGAAACTCGCCGACGCCCGCAGCATGCTGTCGCAGCTGACCGCCGAGGAGAAGGCGCGGCTCGCCGCGATCGAGGAGAAGAAGCAGGAGGAGGCGAAGCGCAGAGCCGCCGAGCTGGCGCAGCAGCAACAGGCGGCGGAGCAGCAGGCCCGGGAGGCGGCGGCTCAGCAGCAGGACAGCGGCTCCTCGACGGGCTCCTCGTCCTCGACCGGCACTTCGACCGGTACCTCGTCCGACGCGCCCGACGCCTCGTACGCCACCAAGGCCGAGAAGGCGCTCGCCTTCGCCCGCGCCCAGATCGGCAAGCCGTACGTCTGGGGCGCCACCGGCCCCGACTCCTACGACTGCTCCGGCCTCACCCAGGCCGCCTGGAAGGCCGCCGGCGTCGACATCCCGCGCGTCACCTACGACCAGGTCAACGCCGGCACCACGGTCTCCCTCTCCGCCGCCCAGCCCGGTGACCTGGTGTTCTTCTACGACGACATCAGCCACGTCGGCATGTACATCGGCAACGGCATGATGATCCACGCTCCGAAGCCGGGCGCGTACGTCCGCGAGGAGTCGATCTACTACGACGGCGAGTCGTCGATCTACCGCGTGGTGCGACCGGCCTGACCGTTCCCGTCCGGAGGCGGGCGGTGTCGGTCCGCCGCCGCCTCCGGCGCGGGGGCTGCCCTCCTTGTGCCGCGCCCGCGCGTTGTGCCGCGGGCGCGGTCCTGTCGGCCTACGCCGCCGACCGTCCGGAGATCACGTCCACAGCACCGCGATGAAGATGTTCGCCGTGGTCAGCGCACCCACCACGCCGAACATGCTCTTGTCCACCCGCTCGTCGTCCCGCTTCACATAGACGAGGCCGAGGATCACGATCAGCAGGGCCAGCTTCACACCGATCTTGATGTTGTTGACGGGCTGGTCGTCGGCCTGGTTGAGGCCGACCAGGATCGCGCCGGTGACGAGCATCGTCAGGGCGCCGTGCAGCATCGCCGGGACGAAGCGGGCGGTGCCCCGGCCCATCGCCTTCATCTGGGTGAGGAAGCCGCCGAGCAGCGAGGCGATGCCGATGATGTGCAGGCCGACGAAGAGATGGATGAGTACGTCCATGAGGCCGGAGCCTAATCAGGGTGCGGGAGGCACCTGACACCGGCCCTCCCCGCATTCCGGCCCTCCGCACCGGATCGGATCTTGCATATATGCGGCCATAGCACCTGGCGGACATCCCGGGGCGCGCATTCCCCACCTCGGTCATCGCTCTGCGTGAAGACGACGGCACCGAAGTCGAATCACGGTCACATACGGTCACCAGCCGGTCCTCTCGCGGCACTTCCGTACATCCCGTTACCGAGCCGTCACAGTCGGGTTTAGCGTCCTTCACCAGGTGACCGACTCCCCACCGCCGCCCGGGCCAGGGGCGGCAGTCGGCCACCACCGCCGAGAAGGTCCGGCGGCGGTCCGCTCCCCCTGTGCGGGGCGCCGCCGGACGCGTCATCCGCCCCCCGGGGCGGCCGTACGTCCGCTCCGCTTGGCGTTCGTACGGATCAGGCGGTCGTACGAAAGGACGTGCAGTCCAGTTGGCAGCGCACCGCAAGCCCCGGCAACGTTCGGTCAGCGGCAACACGGCCCGCGCGGCGGCGACGATCGCCCTCGCGGGCGCGGCGACGGCGACGGGTTTCGACGGGACCGGACACGCCGAGCCCCAGCTGACGCCGGCGCAGGTCAAGGCGAAGGTGGACAGGCTGTACCAGGAGGCGGAGATCGCCACCGAGAAGTACAACGGCGTGAAGGAGAAGGCGGACACCGCGCAGCAGCGCCTCTCCACGCTGCGGGACGAAGCGGCACGCCGGACGGAGAAGCTCAACTCGGCCCGGGACTCGCTGGGTTCGATGGCCAGGGCGCAGTACCGCGACGGCGGCCTTGATCCCGCGCTGCAACTCGCGCTGTCCGACGATCCCGACCAGTACCTGGACGGGGCCGAGTTCGTCGAGCGGGCCGGCAGCAGGCAGGCCACGTCCGTCGCGAACGTGCGCGGACAGCTGCGGGAGATCGAACGGTTACGCGGGGCCGCGCGCATCGAGCTGACCTCGCTGAAGTCCCGGCAGGCGGAGCTGAAGCGGCACAAGGAGACGGTCAACGGGAAGCTGACCACGGCCCGACGGCTGCTGTCAGGACTACCCGCCGAGGAACGGGCCCGGTACGGGGCGGGCGGCGGCGGCACGGCCCGCGCCGCACGCTCCACCGGCACCGCGCGGGACCGCCTGGCGGCGACCGGGACGGCCACCTCCGACGCACCCAACTCCCGTGCGGCGGCAGCCGTCTCCTTCGCCTACTCCAAACTGGGCAGCCCCTACGTGTGGGGCGCGACCGGCCCGGCCGCATTCGACTGCTCGGGCCTCACCCTCGCCGCGTACCGCTCCGCGGGCGTGTCCCTCCCGCGCACGACCTACGCCCAGATCGGCGCAGGCCAACGCGTCTCCCGCTCCGAACTGCTCCCGGGCGACCTGGTGTTCTTCTACTCCGGCATCAGCCACGTAGGCCTGTACGTGGGCAACGGCCAGATGATCCACGCCCCGAACCCCTCAGCACCGGTACGCCTGGCCCCGATCGACCAGATGCCGTTCGCGGGGGGTACGCGGGTGGGGTGAGGGGCGGGAAGGGGGGACGCGAAGTGTGACGTGATGCGCTCGTCGCTCGTCCTCTACGTTTCTACGTCCCCTGCGTCCTCAGTCCCGCTCGACTCTCTGCTCGAGCCACAAGCGCTCTCCTAAAGCAGGTGTCGCAGGTTCGAATCCTGCCGGGGGCACCAGGCAAAAGGCCCCGGACCGATCATGGTCCGGGGGCTTTGTCATCCACTTTTGACACCAACGAGGGCGGTCACTCACGACCGGGCCTCCTCTTGAGCAGCCGATCCATGTGACTGATGGCCTCCCGCTGGGTGTCCTGGACGACGTGCGTGTACATGCTGATGCTGATCTGGCTGTGGCCAAGGATCTCCATCACGACGCGGGGAGCACCCCGGCAGCAGTGGGATGCGTGGCGCCCCCGTGCCGGGCATCGTGCAGCTCTGGTTTGTGGCCGGTCAGTGCATTTCTCAAGGCGCGTCAGATTTTTTCCTTGAGACCTTCTGAAACTCGCGTTCGGCTCCACGTACGTTATTTAGAACATCCTTACCTTGTCGGTCTACCAGCCGCGTGACGCTCTCTTGCAGTATGCCAAATAGGATCGCCCAAGCCACAATCTGCGGCGCGCTATCCAGATTAGAAAGGCCTGGAATAAACCCTCCATGTATCAGAACAAGGCCCATCAGGGCAGCCAAGGCCCCTACCGGGATCCGGAGCAGCACTAGCATCAAGGGGACCGAATATGGAGTCGACGTCCCCTGAATCCCTTTCAGGGAGACTGCCGCCGCGAAGGCCGCTGCGGCTGAACCAAAGGCCATTACGATCAGCATATCCTGACCGGTTTCCGTGCTGCCAATCGGGCAAACTTGAGGTTTGGTTGGGTCCGGAGTGAAGCAAATATTTGACACGATCGACGATGGAGACAAAAACGCCCAAAGAATGAACACTCCAGCAATGACCGTCGTCGCCATCACGGACACCAGTAGTATATTTCGAAAACTCCGAGCCCTCGCCCGTTCCTTTTCTTCTGCCGTCTGAGCTGCTAGCAACGTCGTGACGGCAAGTTCGCGCATCTCTTCGGTGAGCCTGTGGCCGTTGCTCCGGAGCTCCTTCTCTAGTTTGATGCGGCGAGGATCTTCTTCACCCAGATGTTGTCGGGCGTTTGCCAGGACTAGCGGCCCCAATTCGCCCAGCTCCGCCTTAGGCGTGAGGCGAAGAATCTTCGTTTCCGCTCTGTGTATATTGGCGAATGCTCGGTCTATATCTGCTCCAGAAATCATGGACCACGGATTCTTTTTGCGATCCGCCGCCTGCCGTGCAGCATTGAGATGTGTTTCAATCTTAGCCGCAATCTCTTCCTCATGCGGCGCAAGCCCCTTAGGATTTAGCGACTTAATTCGGTTGAGTTGACACTGAAGTTCTGCTATGTGTGCAACGGCACGCTGCCACCACGAGGATCTGCCGTAACCAGCCACATCGTTATCCGCATCCAGAACCGTATTACTGGCGGATGGCATGACTGCCACCTCCCGTCATTTCTGGAGATCAATCAGTGTTGCCGCGGCTGCCGCTCTTGGGCGCGCCGCTCGGCATGTTTCATGCTAAGCGCGCTGCAATACAGGTGCATCTTCAAAGCGATACAGTGCGGTCGATGATTCAAGTATTGAGAGGTGTGATCGTCGAAGTATCAATCACTTCCCGGGAATTAAAATGCAGAGACTCAGAGCGGCGCGGTTTCTCAAGCTGAGAGCTCCAGATGTGCAACACCTCACCTCGTCATGGGCCAGCCGTCACGTCCGGCTCTGGCCAATGACACAAGGTAGTGTGGTTGAGGCCGGTCGGGTGGGGCGAGACATTCGCGCGCCTCATCTGTCGATGCACCCAACATCGTGACTGACTTTCATCGGCTGAGGGTCGTGCCACAACCGTGCCAGATGCTGAGGTCAGCCACGGTCAACGGCAGTAACTTGCGATCGAGTTACCGACGGCTCCACCAGACATCGAATCTGCGGGTCACCGGCATGACAGCCCAGCCTCTCTCTTAAAGCGGTGCTTGGGCGACGGCACTGGCAACGTGGTTGAGGCCGGTGGGGGGGCGCAGCGAGGCATACGCGAGCCTGGTCGGTTGGCGCACCCGCCATCGTGGCTGGCTGTCGGCGGTTGAGGTTCGTGCCACAACCGTGCCAGATGCAAGGGCCAGCCACGGCCAACACCGGTGTTCCAACGAGTACCCGCCCGCTGCCTCACCTGGTAAAGCCGCAGTTCAGGAGCGAGATCACCCTGTTCCTCTCCTGAAGTGGATGTCCAACGCGCTCGCGGGAATGGAGGCGTCCGCATATCCCGCTGGGAGCTGGGACGAGCAAGGCTGTCGGAGCACCCAGAGGCCTCATCGGCTGGCGGGCGTCGCCGCCACCTACCCAAGGGCTCGACAAAGTGCTGTACTGCAGACATGGGGGATTTATGGGAAGCCGTCAGTGCCGTTAGTTCCGCAATCGGAACCGTTTTCATCGTAACTGCCTCGTTTTTCGCGTACTCGCAGATCAAGGAAGCACGCCTTTCAAGGCATGTGCAACTTCTCATCTCCTTCCAGGAGAAGTATCACTCGCAAGCAGCGCGCCACTTTCGGCGTCGCCTCATAAGCGGCGAGTTCGGATCGCCTGAGCAATTTGATCCGGCCGGTATGAGTGCCGAAGATTTCCACTCCTTCTGGCAGCTTCACGATCAGCTCGAAATGCTGGGAGTCCTAGTCGAGCAAAGGCTGTTGGCTTTCGACCTCGTAGTCGCTTGCTTCCACCGCTCCCCGCCGCAGGTCTGGGCAGCCATCGAGCCTTACATCGTGGACCGGCGCACTCACGCTTCTCCCCTTGAAGGGGTCCATTTCGAACGGTTGGTTCAGCGCTACCACAACTCTCCCGTCCTTGGAGCCGAGTACTGGGAACGTCAGGACGTCCTGTAAGTAACCGAGTTGCGCGTCAGTTCCACACCACTGCGTGCCATCTGCAATGCTGAACAGCGGCCATGTACGGCAGCCCAGCACGAAGAGCGTGGTCGCGATACGCCCCGTGGTGTCGGCGACGATCCGGTCGACCGAGGCCACCTCCACGGCGGGGAGTTGAGCCAGGTGAACCGCAATACCGGGGCGACTCCTCGTTGCCTTGGCCATGCTGAGAGCTGGAACCGCCACCATGTACAGCGGGTCCTCGTGCGCTGCCACGATGAATCCGGACAGCACGCGATGCCCGCGCCCGAGGGCTAGCAGACCGAGATGGTCCAGGAGACGCCGTCACTCACGCCGCCGCACCCTTGCGGCGGGCGTCGGTGCGGGCCTTGCTCGCGGCCAGCATGCCGCGCGCCTCGACGAGTTCCTCGTCCGTCAACGCCTTGCCGCCGAGCAGCGTTTCCTCGACATGCTCCCGTGCCTGTTCGGCTCGCCGTCGGCGTTCGACACGGCTTCTCAGGGTCTCGTTGATCACGGCTGAGATCGAAGCCGCCTCGCCCGCGTCGACGAGCCGCTGCAGCTCTTCGAGCACGTCCGGGTCGAGAGTGACGGAGATGGGCTTCTTGGCTGTCAAGGCGCGAGGGCATCGCATGGCCATGCGAGAGACTCCTGTTGTCCTATTGAGGGCGATGGACAGGTTGTGGGCCGCGCGCGGAAACGGCTCACGCGCGCAGCGGCATGCGCATCGCCCCGCGCACCTGTGCGGCTCGGACATGTACCGCCGTCGGGCGTAGTGCCCGCGGTGCTTCGGCCGTGGTGGCGCCGCGGCAGGCTCGGCAGAGGCCTCCGGGCAGGGCCTCCGGGCGGCCGGGAACGCGGCACTCGGTGCACTCCATGATGAGGCGTGCGCGGGGACAAGGGCGTTCCTCCCGGGCGGGCGGCTCAGGCGGCATCTTGTCGACGAGCCGCCGCCCGACGAAAGCACGCGGCGAGTGCACGCGGTCCGGAAGTCCCGCAGCGAGAACCTGCACCAAGTGGTCCGGCACCACACCACGGGTGAGCCATTCGGCAGCCAGTTGTTCGAGGGAGGTGCAGTCGGCGGAGGACAGAGCCAGACGCGGGTCCTGAAGGCCGAGTCGAGCAAGGGCGTCGTACGCGGCGGAGTTGGCGGCGGGGGCGTGGTCGCTGTCGGACCGATGTGACACGGAGTGCGGTGGTGCGTCGCCGGTGGCAGCCTGGGGCGCGGGCGCAGGCGCCGCTTCGGCGAGCGCATCGGACGTCACGTCACCTTCGAGGAAGCGGGCCCACCATGCGTCGCCACGTGCGGTGCGCGACCAGTAGGTGTGGAAGACCCAGCGGGTGCCTGTCGCGCCCTGTTCCGGCGGAATACGACGGCGTACGCGCCGCAGGTGGCCGGCCCTGCCGAGTTCTTTGAACCCTGAGCGGACGGCCTGCTGACCGTAGAGCGGCTGCGCCTTGGCGATGGTCTTGGCATCCATGGCCGCGTTCTCGCAGAGCTGGTCGAGGAAGCTCGCGAGGTACGCCTCTCGGGCGGGGAGATGGTCGAAGTCGCCTCGGCGCGGGGGCTTCTGGTCCGGGGCGGAGCGTTTGCCGTAACCGGGCTTGGCCATGGGATGCGCTGCGGGTGCGGGCATGGCCGCGCTAGAGTTTTCGTAAGCCACGAGATCGTCCTAAATCGCGGATCTTGGGGTGAGACCCCGGCGGGTGTTGGTAGCACCCGACCGGGGTTGTTTGTTGTCGCGAACGCTAGAGGGTCGCGACGGTGTGTCGCAAGCCGATCACGAAAAGTCATGCGCGCTGGTACGCGCGGCAGTTGAGGCTCGGGGAGGGCGGGAGGGTGGGTTGAGTCTTTCCGCCCATTCCTTGCAAAAAGGGCTCGGATCTCGACTCTCGAAGCCCGGGGCTCAGGCCTCGCGGGAGGCGTACGCGACGAAGACGGCCCAGGCGTTCGGGGGGACTTCGAAGCGGGGGCTTCGAGCTCCGAGCTTCGAGTCGCGGACGTGGATCGTGTGGGGGCAGGCGGCGACTTCGAGGCAGGCGCCGCCCTGTGAGTCGCTGTAGCTGGACTTGAACCATGTCAGCGGTTCCTTCATAGCTACTCGGCCACCTTCCTGATGAACGCTGCCGACTCCTCAACTCCGAGGGCATCCATGCGGATCATGCCATGGACCTGAGCCAGGACACTGACCTTGTCGGCGTCGGCATGCAGAACGCTTGTTTCTGGGCCCTCAACGTAAGCAAAGCGGTCGTGCTCAACTGTCTCAAGCAGAATGAACGAGCCGTTGAGCGCAAGGCCGCCGCACTTCCCGAAAGGCAGCACTTGGACGGACACGTTCCGAAGCGCACCGACCGCCAGCAGATGAAGTAACTGCCGCCGCATGACGTCTCGTCCCCCGACCTCCGTACGCAACGCAGCCTCGTAGATGACGAACCCGTACACCGTCTTGGTACGGCGGGTCAGCGCCTCCTGCCTCGCCAACCGGGCCCCAACCCGCTCCTCGACCGTCTCGTCGTCCAGCGGCGGGCAACTCTCGCTGATCAGCCCATGGGCGTATTCCTTGGTCTGCAAGAGCCCCGGAACCAGACCCAGCGAGTAGTCATGCACGGCGATCGCCTCCGCCTCGATCCCCATGTATTCCTGTGATCGTGCCGGAAACGGCTCCGGCTTCAGGAACTCATGCCCGGCCGCCAACTTCCCCCGCGCCCCGCACATTTGATCCGCGACCTGCAACAGCCTCAGCGTCGGCCGTCGCCTCCCGCACTCCATGGACTTGACGTACTCGTAGTCGTACCCGGCCTCGTCGGCCAGGGCCTGCCGGGCGACCCCCGCTTCCTCCCGCCACAACTTGATCTGCCCGCCGCAGTACCGCCAGTTCTGCTGAGCCTGCTGAGACGCCCCGGAAGTCACCGCGCGAACCCGCTTCCCGCCGCCACACCGTGTACAACCACGCTGTGTACCCGTACCGCTACTCCCGAGGCTAACCGCCAACCACCAGCCTGATCACGGCAAATGACGGAGAATCACACGCGAGGACCGAAGCGCATGCCAATGCCCGGAGACCACACCCAGCCCGCTCCGGCAGCTGGCGCCCCCAAGGACATCGAGTGGCGCCTCCCGCGTCACCCCCGCAGCGTGAGGAGAGCCCGAACCCTCCTCCAGGAACAGGCCACTTCGTGGAAGCTTCCCGACGACGTGACGGAGACGGCAGTCCTGCTGCTCAGCGAGCTGATGACGAACGCGTACCGCCACGCGAAGGTGGCTCCTGGCCGGGAGATCTGGGCCCGCTGCGCCCTGGACGACGAGCGCGTCCGCGTATGGGTGACGGACGCGAACGACACGCTTCCCGCACCCCGGAACGCGTCACCTGACGACGAGTCGGGCCGAGGTTTGGCACTGGTGGCCACGCTGGCAGACAACTGGGGCGCGGCTCCTCGCGAGCACGGCATCGGCAAAACGGTCTGGTTCGAACTCGCTTGCCGGCGCGGCGACCCACACGGCGACTAACCGTGACGCACAAACGCGAGTCCGCCCGTGCGAGCGCCGACTCGCCGGCGCTCTACTCGGGGCGTGGGGTCTCATGTGCCCGAGCCTGGTGCCGGCGGGCCTTGAGCCGGTTTCCGCAGGTCTTCATCGAGCACCACCGTGCGGTGTTGGCACGGCTGCGGTCCAAAAGGAAGAGGCGGCATTCAGGGTTCCCGCACGGCCGCAGACGGCCGGGCATGCGCTCCTTGACGTCCGCCCACGCGAGCACGAGTTCCACGGCGAGCCTGCGCTCCGGCGGCACCTCCAGTTGCCACTCGATGCCCGACGCGCTGGGCTGCGGGACCTTGCGAACGCCTGCGAGGACTCGACGCAGACGGGGCTCCGCCGACGCCCCCGACTCCACCGCCTGGAGCGCGTCCCGGGCGGTGCGCAGCCATCGGCGCTCCTCGTCGCCGCCCAGCCCCCCGCGCTCCCGCGCCCACGTGTCCACCTCATGGTCGTCACGCCACAGGTCCTGGCGTCGGCCATCTGTGACGGGGGTGCTGTTCAGCGCCTGCATCAGGGCCTGGTCGTCCAGCACGGTCCCCCACCTCCCCAGCTAACTCCATCAAGACGTTTGACAGGTTACTTCAAGGGCGGTCTACTGGACGCCACGAGGTAACCATCAAAAGACACCAAAGGGGTTAGGCATGGTTGAGGTCCGCCACCACTACGCGACAGTGCGGGGACATCGCGTCTTCTACCGCGAGGCAGGAGCCCGCGAGGCGCCCACGCTCGTACTCCTGCACGGATACCCCTCCAGTTCGCGCATGTTCCGCCATCTCATTCCGGCTCTGGCCGATCGATTCCACGTCATCGCCCCCGACCACCTCGGCTTCGGCAACTCCGATGTCCCGTCCGTGGACGCGTTCCCCTACACCTTCGACTCCCTGACCGACATCACCGAAGCCCTTCTGGCCCAGCTCGACGTCACGCGCTACGCCGTGTACGTCCAGGACTACGGCGCACCCATCGGCTGGCGGCTGGCCCTGCGCACCCCGGACGCGATCACCGCGGTGATCACACAGAACGGCAACGCCTACGAGGACGGCTTCGTACCGGAGTTCTGGAAGCCGGTGTGGGCGTACTGCGAGAACCCGGGCCCTCAGACGGAACCCGCCGTCCGTGCCGCCCTCTCCCTCGACGCCATCCGCTGGCAGTACCTGCACGGCGTGGACCGACCCGAGCTGGTCGATCCCGACACCTGGGCCGCTGACCACCACGAGGTCAGCCGGCCAGGCAACGACCTCGTGCAGCTCGCCCTGTTCCGCGACTACGCCAGCAATCCACCCCTCTACCCTCAGGTGCACGCCTACTTTCGGGAACGCCAGGTTCCTCTCCTCGCGGTCTGGGGCGCGGGCGACGAGATCTTCGGCCCGGACGGCGCACGCGCCTTCGCAAGGGACCTGCCGGACGCGGAGATTCACCTGGTCCCCGGAGGCGGACACTTCCTGCTCGAAAGCCACCTGGACACCGTGGCCGGGTATGTTCGCGGGTTCCTGACCGCCGCCGCATCACCAGCGTGACGCCCGCGAGAAGTCAGTTCACCGTCACACCAGCCGTCGCGCCGTGGCCCACCTCGTCAACTCATGCCGGTTCGACAGCTGGAGCTTCCTCAGCACCGCCGACACGTGGGACTCGACCGTCTTGACGGAGATGAAGAGCTGCTTGGCGATTTCCTTGTAGGCGTAGCCGCGGGCGATCAGACGCAGGACCTCGCGTTCGCGCTGGGTGAGGCGGTCGAGGTCCTCGTCGATCGGTGGGGCGTCGGTGGAGGCGAAGGCGTCCAGGACGAAGCCGGCCAGTCGTGGGGAGAAGACTGCGTCGCCCTCCTGGACGCGGAAGACGGAGTTGACGAGATCCGTTCCGGTGATCGTCTTCGTGACGTAGCCCCGCGCGCCGCCCCGGATCACTCCGATCACGTCCTCCGCCGCGTCCGACACGGACAGGGCGAGGAAACGGACGGGCTGTTCGGCGTCGGCCATCAACGGGGCGCAGCGGCGCAGGACTTCGACGCCGCCGCCGCCCGGGAGGTGGACGTCGAGGAGAACCACCTCGGGGCGGGTCGCGGTGATGACCGTGACCGCCTGGTCGACGTCCGCGGCCTCGCCGACGACCTCGACGCCGGTCTGCTCGGTCCGGCCGATCTCGGCCTGGACGCCCGTACGGAACATGCGGTGGTCGTCGACGAGGACCACGCGCACGTGCCGCGTGTCCGCACCCGCGCCGGAGGCCTCCGCCGTTCCCGCCGTGCCGTTCTCCTCGGTCGAGTCGCTCATGACGTCTCCGCCCTCTCCATCTCCAGCTCGACCTCCGTGCCGCCGTCCGGCACCGCGCGCAGTCGCGCCGTACCCCCGTTGCGCTCCATGCGGCCGATGATCGATTCTCTGACGCCCATACGGTCGGCGGGTATCGAGTCGAGGTCGAAGCCGGGGCCGCGGTCGCGGACGGACACGAAGACCGTCTTTCCCTCGACCTCGGCGAAGACCTGGACGGCGCCGCCCTCGCCACCGTACTTCGCCGCGTTCACCATAGCTTCGCGTGCGGCCTGCATCTGTGCGCCGATTCTGTCGTCGAGGGGGCAGTCGCCGACGACCACGACCTCGATGGGGACGCCGTGCTTGTCCTCGACCTCCGCCGCGTTGCGCCGCACCGCGTCGGCGACGGTGGTGGGCTCGTCGGCCTCGTCCTTGCCGGTGCCCTCGGGTTTGTAGAGCCAGGTGCGCAGGTCGCGCTCCTGGGCGCGGGCCAGGCGGCGCACCTCGCCCGCGTTCTCCGCGTTGCGCTGGATCAGCGTCAGGGTGTGCAGCACCGAGTCGTGGACGTGCGCGGCCACCTCGGCGCGCTCCTGGGCACGGATGCGCATCAGGCGCTCCTCGGAGAGGTCCTGGGTCATGCGCACGAGATACGGGCCGGCGAGGAGCGTTATCCCGACGAGGACCGCGAGGGCCGCCTGGAGGACCGAGCCGAGGTGGGCGGCGGAGCCCTGCAGGACGAAGATGCCGGAGGCGCCGGCGGTGACGAGCAGCACGCCTGCGCCCGCGCGCAGCAGGGTGAGCGTGCGCCGACGGCGGCCGGCCTCGACCCAGCGGGCCCGGCGGGCGTTGTCCGCCTGGCGCCAGACCAGGGCGACGCCCGCGCCGACCAGGACGATCGGCCAGAGGTAGGCCTTCGCGCCGTTGCCGAGATTCACGTTGCCCACGAAGACCATGGCCACGACGACCATGAGGAGCAGGGCCACGATCTGGCCCTTGTCCGGCCTGCGGGCGACGAGTCTGCGGCGGCCGTCCGAGAAGGTCTCGGTGGTGACGAGGGACGGCGGCTTCTGACCGCCGACGCCGCCGACGCCGAGGGGTACGAAGAACCAGAACGCGGCGTACAGCAGGGCGCCGAGGCCGTCCGCCATGAACAGGCCGACGAAGACCAGCCGCACCCAGATCACGGGCAGCCCGAGGTGACCGGCGAGCCCCCGCGCCACGCCACCGAGCCAGCGTCCGTCGCTGCTGCGGTAGAGCTTGCGCGGCGGCCGCGGTTCGACGAGGGGCGCAGTTGCGGCTTCCGGCATGGCACCGATGGTCACACGACGGGCGGGCCGGGGCATCAGGGTTGTCCCCGGAGACACCCCTGATCTTCGACGGCCCGGCACGGGCGCGCCCGTCGAACACCTCCCGGGCACCGGCTCAGGGGCGATATCAGGGTCCGGCCAGGGTCGTACCGACTGCCGCTGCGGGGGCTCGCCCGTCACCATGGACACATGACAGAGCACCAGCACGCCGCGGACTCCGTGCACGACGCGGGCGAGGGGTCCGACGCGGGCACCGGGTCCGACGCGGGCGCGGGGCCCGACGCGGGCCTCAGCTCCTCCGGCAACTCCGGCCCCCCCGAGCTCCCCCGCAAGTTCCGGCGCGACCGGCGGCACAAGATGCTCGCCGGGGTGTGCGCGGGGCTCGGGCGGCAGTGCGACATGGACCCGGTGATCTTCCGGATCACCCTCGCGGTGCTCTCCGCGACCGGCGGCATCGGCCTCCTCTTCTACGGCTTCGTGTGGCTCTTCGTCCCGTTCGAGGACGAGGAGGAGAACGAGGTCCGCAAACTCCTCACCGGCCGCGTCGACGGCCAGGCACTGACGGCCGTACTGTTCGCGCTGGTCGGGTGCGGGGTCTTCCTGACGCTGCTGAACAACGGCAGCGTGCTGGCCTTCGCCGTCGTCGTCTCGCTGCTCCTCGCAGGTGCCGGCTACTGGTCACGGCATCGCGGCACGCCCGACACGGACCCACTGGCCGCACAGGCCGTCGCGGACGCCCCGCCGGAGGCCCAGGCGCCGCCGGTGCCCGCCGCCTACCCGTCCTGGTGGCGGGACCCCATCGTCAAGGACGGCACCCACGTGGGCGGCACCGGCTATCTGTGGGGCCCGAAAGACTCCCACGACCGGGACATCGCCGCGGCCGTCAACATCGGCCTCGGCACCACATGGGCCGAACGCCAGGCCATACGCACCCCGCCCACGCGGTCGCCGCAACCGCGCGGCCCCCGAGGGATCGGCGGCCGGGTCTTCGTCCTCGCCCTCCTGGCCGGCGTACTCGGCACCGGGACGACGTGGGAGGACCAGGCACTTGGCACCAGCCTGCAGAACGGTCTGGCCTACGCGCTCGCCGTGCTCGGCGTCGGCATCGCGATCAGCGCGTTCCGGGGGCGCACCGGCGCGGGGTCGATCTTCGTGGCGATCATCACGGCGGGCCTGCTGGCCGGCTCGACCGCGCTGCCCGAGAACATCGACACGCACTGGATGCGCACGACGTGGCGGCCCGCCGCGGAGGCGGACCTGCAGCGGAAGTACAGCCTGGGCACCGGCGTCGGGACCCTGGATCTGACCGGGCTGCGGCTCGCCGGGGGACAGATGCTGGAGTCGGAGGTCGAGGTGGGCGTGGGCCGAGTGCGGGTGATCGTGCCCCCGAACGTCACGGTGAAGATGCAGATCGACGTGGGGGTGGGCGACATCCAGTTGCCGGGTGACAAGGAGAAGGACGTGGACGTGGCACCGGGCAGGTACAAGCAGCTGACCCTGACACCGGACCCCGGTGTCAGGAACACCGGCACGATCGACCTCGACCTCCAGGTGGGCGTGGGACAGGCGGAGGTGAGCCGTGCAGCGTCATGAGTTCCAGCCCGGAAGGTTCGTCGCCGGCTTCTTCCTGGCCCTCGCGGGCGTCATCTACGCGGGTGACGCCGGCGGCCTCTGGGAGACGCCGTGGTTCGCCGTGATCCCGCTGGTCGTGGGTGGCCTGTTCCTGGCGGGCGCGGTCGGATTCCTGAGCCGGGCCATACGCAGACGCCGGGGAGCGGGCCGTACGGAACCCAGCGGAACACCGACGGACGCCGCCCCGCACTGACCCGTCCCGCCCCGCCGCGTCCCTGCGCCGCCGCAGGGCTACGGCTACCGGCTGCCGGTAGCCGTAGCGGCTACCGGTAGGCCCCGGACCGCTGTCGTCGTCGGGAGCGCAGGGCCGAGTCCAGGGACAGGACGGAGGCGCCGGCCAGCACCAGGGGGATCCAGGCCATCAGGTAGGCGAGATCGTTGCCGTAGTAGTACGGGTCGGAGCCCCAGCTCACGGTCAGCCACAGGCTGAGCGAGATCAGCGCGCCCCCGAACGCGGCCAGCCGGGTGAGCAGTCCGACCAGGACGCCGAGGCCGACGGCGATCTCGCCGAACGCGATGGCGTAGCCGAAGTCGACGGGGTTCTTCAGAGCCAGGTCGACCAGGGCCGGGATGGCGGAGGAGTCGCGGACGGTACGCATCAGATCGCCGATGGAGCCGGAGCCGGAGTCCTTCAGGAAGGCGCTGTCGGTGAGTTTGTCCAGTCCGGCGTAGACGAAGGTGACGCCGAGGAAGATCCGGAGCGGGAGCAGGGCGTAACGGGTGGCGGTGTCATGCCAGTCGCCGCCGTCGAGATAAGGGGAGTGCGTGTCCGTGCGCATGCTGTGAGTCATCGCTCCAAGCCGCCTCTCGCCTGCCGTGCAGTGACCCCTTGAAAGACGATACGTACGACAGGGGAGTCGCGCTCAATCCTGTCCTGACCAGTTTCTCCGAAATGGGCGGAGGCGACGCCTACTCGGTCACGTCGATCTCGTACCGGTTGGTCTCCGCCCCCGCCGCGGTGACGACCTGGACCGCCACCCGGCCCGGCTCCACATCCGCCGGCACCGGCACGGTGAGCACCGCGTCCGTCGGGTTGCTGAAGCCTCCGGTGACCGGCACGAGGGGGACGCGCACGTTGACCGCGCCGATCCGGACGACCATGCGGGACAGCCGGTCGGCGTGCCGGCCGCCCGCGGGGACGAATCCGGCGCCGCGGATCTCGACGTCGTCGCCGGTGCGGATCGGCCCGTCCAGGTCGCCGGCCTCGCGGGCCCGTACGACGGACAGGATCACCGGGCGGCCGCCTTCCGCGTACTTCCCGGCGAGGTAGGTCCCGGCCGACACCAGCACCACCACCGCCAGCCCCCAGGGCAGGTCCGGCAGCTGGTCCGGGCGGCGGGCGAGCCGTACCGCCGCGAACAGCAGGGCCACCGTGCTGATGACGACGTACTGGATGTCCGCGAAGGCGCCCCGGCCCGCGTCGTCCGTCAGCAGGTCGGCCGCCCTCGGCCGGTCGGCACGTACCTTCTGGAGCCGTTGTCCGAGCACCCGCAGCCCGACGACGCGGCGCACCAGCACGGCGATGGCGCACACCACGGCGAGTACGGTCACCACGCCCGCGCCACGGGAGAGTTCGAGCCCGGAGATCAGCGTCTCGCGTTCCGTGTGGTCGGAGGCGGCGGCCAGGCGGCCCACCAGGACGAGCACGGCGTAGGCGACGAAGAGCACCCAACCCACCGCCACCGCACGGGAGGTGGACAGACGGTTGTCCTCCCCGATCACCGGGGCCAGCGCACCGCCGCGTCTCCGGTGGAACCAGGAGGCTGCGGTCAGCGCCCCGGCAACCAGGAAGGCGGAGAGCAGTCCGGCCGTGCGCGCGGCCGTCCAGCCCGCGCCGATCGCGGTGAGCGCCTGTACAAGAAGCAGCAGGACGACCGGCGTCCACACCACGACGGCCGTTCGGCGCCAGAGCAGGGCCAGCCAGGCCTCGCCCTCGGCCCGGCCGCGTTCGGCGACGAGTTCCGCGGACTGGGTCAGCTCCTCCGAGACCCACTGCCGGGAGGCCGAGGCCGAGTGGGCGACGCCGGCGGGCAGCCCCTCCCCCACCGCGAACCCGTCCCGCTTCAGCACGAACGCGGCGACCGCCTGCCGGTGCCCCGCACGCGCCCCGTGCGGACAGTCCCCGCAGGTACAACCGCCTCCGTGACCGCCCTGGGCGCTTGCCCGCGCGCCCCCTGCCGCGCCCTGTCTGGCCTCCTGCACCGCCACGTCCGACGTCCGCCTTCCCAGCCCCGCAACTCCCCTACGATGACAGCGAATTGTGCCCTACCCGGCACCGTCCGAATCCGCGAGGTCTGGTCAGCGCGGGGTGACGTGCCCACCGGCGTGTTGACCCGGCTGCGAGAATTTCCCCATGGCCGAGATCATCCAGCGCGACGGGACCTGGGCCTTCGACGGCAGCACGGTCCGGATCACGCCGGGTCTGCACCGCTCCGTGCCGCTGTTCCGGCAGACGTACGGGGAGATCGCCGTACCTGTGGAGGCCATCGCGGGGGTCGTCTTCGAACCCGAACGCAAGCGTGGACGGCTGCGTATGCGGCTGCGTGAGGGAGCCGACCCGCTGCTCCAGGCGACCGGCGGACGGCTGCCCGATCCGGCCGACCCGTACCGGCTGCTGGTGGACGTCGACCGGGCCGGCGTCGCCGAGTACGTGGCGCAGGAGATCCGCCACTCCCTCCTGCTGGACCAGATCCCGCACGAGCCGGCCAAGACCTATCTCCTGCCCGGGCCGCCGGTCCCGGTCTCGGTGCGCTCCTCGGACGGCACGGTCTCCTTCGACGGCACCCAGGTGCGGATCGACTGGTCCGACACCTCCGACCGGGTCAAGCGGGCCACCGGTCCGCGGATCATCGGCATCGAGGACGTCGTCGAGGTCGAGTGGTTGCCCAACTCCGGTTACGAGGACGGCTTTCTGCGCTTCGCGACCCGCGAGACCGCGTTCTCCAAGCTGCCGCCCGAGAAGGACCCGTACGCCCTGGACCTGTGGGGCAGCGCCCGACGTGACCTGCTCACGGCGATCGTCGCCGCCGCCGTCACGGCCAGGCTGCCGCACCCCTCCACCCGCGCCGCCGTCGAGGACGACGGGCGCCGCCCCGCCCTGCCCCGGCCCGCGGCGGGCGAGCGGCCCCCCGCCGACCATCACGACGTACTCCTGCGACGGCTGCGGGAGTTGGGCGAGTTGCACCGGGACGGGGTGCTCACGGACGAGGAGTTCGCGATGACGAAGGCGGCGGTGCTGCGCGGGTTCTGAACCACCCGTCAGAAGGGCTTCGGAACCCCGTCACAGGGTTCTGGAACCACCCCGTCACCGGGTTCTGGAACCCCCGTCACGACAGCAGGTCGGGTTCGCTCCTGCTGATGTCCTGCCACATCGGCTGGTAGTTGATCCACGCCACCAGGTCCCCGCCCAGCTGCTCCCGGGTGGCGACGGCCATCTTGTGGTCGATCAGGATGGGCCGTCCGGCCGCCTTCGCCGTCAGCTGGACCTGACAGGACCGCTCCAGGGACAGGAACCACCAGGCCGCCGCGTCCACCGAGTCGCCGACCGTCAGCAGGCCGTGGTTGCGCAGCACGAGCGCCTTGCGGGAGCCGAGGGCGCCCGCGATACGGCGGCCCTCGTCGGCGTCGACGGCGACCCCCGTGTAGGCGTCGTACAGGGCGTGGTCCTCGTAGAAGGCGCAGCTCTCCTGGGTGATGGGGTCCAGGAGGTCGCCCAGCGCGGACAGCGCCCGGCCGTGCACCGAGTGGCAGTGGGCGACGGCGACGACGTCGGGGCGGGCGGCGTGCACCTGGGCGTGCACGGTGAACGCGGCCTGGTTGACGTGGTAGCTGCCCTGGATCACCTGCCCGTCGGAGTTGGCGAGCACCAGGTCACTCACGGTGACGTGCTTGAACGGCATCCCGAACGGGTTGACCCAGAAGCAGTCGCTGTACTCCGGGTCACGGGCGGTGATGTGTCCGGAGACCCCGTCCTCGAAGCCGAGTCGTCCGAAGATCCGCAGCGCGCCCGCGAGCCGCTCCTTTCGATGCCTCCGCTCGTCGTCCAGCGATTCGTGCATCGGCGGCATCGCGAACCGCAGCCGGTCGGTCGGCAGCGGCGTCGGCGGTGTGGGCCCGGCTTCGGGCGTCCCGTGCATGTGTCGTCCTCCAGCACTGGGTGGGGTTAAAGGCGGAAGTTACCCTCGGTCAGTGCAAGTGAACAGCGCCAACTTGTAAAGATGACGCGCGCAAGCAATACACGACAGAAGATGTCGGGTATCGACGCGAGACTGGCCGATATGGACGCTCTTACGAACTGGGCGGGTTTCTCTTCCGCGGAACCCGATCTCGCCAGGACGGTCGAGGATCGCTTCGCCGCCTTCACGCACCACACCCTCGCGACCCTGCGCCGGGACGGCTCACCACGCACCACCGGTCTGGAGGTGCGCTTTCTGCGCGGTGAGCTGTGGCTGGGCATGATGCCGAACTCGCTCAAGGCCCTCGACCTGCGCCGCGACCCGCGTTTCGCGCTCCAGACGAACCCCGGGGAAGGCACCGGCATGGGCGGCGGCGATGTCCGGATCAGCGGTCGGGCCATCGAGGTGCGGGACCCGGAGGAGAGGGCGGGGTACATCGAAGAGGTGGAACCGCCGCAGCCGTTCCACCTCTTCCGCACCGAGCTGACGGAGGTCGCACGGACCTGTGTCGAGGACGACACGTATCTGGTCGTCGAGGTCTGGCACCCCGGAGAGCCGGTGCGGACCCTCAGGCGGACCTGATCCCCAGAAGGGGGCTCACTCCCACTCGATGGTGCCCGGCGGCTTCGACGTCACGTCGAGGACCACCCGGTTGACGTCCGCGACCTCGTTGGTGATCCGGGTCGAGATCCTCGCGAGCACGTCGTACGGCAGCCGCGACCAGTCGGCGGTCATCGCGTCCTCGGAGGACACCGGGCGCAGGACGATCGGGTGGCCGTAGGTGCGGCCGTCGCCCTGGACGCCGACGCTGCGGACCTCCGCGAGCAGGACCACCGGGCACTGCCAGATGTCCCGGTCCAGGCCGGCCGCGGTGAGCTCCTCGCGGGCGATGGCGTCGGCGTCCCGGAGCAGGTCGAGGCGTTCCTTGGTGACCTCGCCGACGATACGGATGCCCAGGCCGGGGCCGGGGAACGGCTGACGCTGGACGATCTCCTCCGGCAGGCCGAGCTCCTGGCCGACCATCCGGACCTCGTCCTTGAACAGCTGGCGCAGCGGCTCCACCAGCTGGAACTCGAGGTCCTCGGGCAGTCCGCCCACGTTGTGGTGGGACTTGATGTTCGCGGTGCCGGTGCCGCCGCCGGACTCGACCACGTCCGGGTAGAGCGTGCCCTGCACCAGGAAGGCGACCTCGGGACCCTCGTCCGCGATGATCTCCACCTGCGCCTGCTCGAAGACCCGGATGAACTCCCGGCCGATGATCTTCCGCTTCTCCTCGGGGTCACTGACCCCCTTGAGCGCGGTGAGGAACCGCTCCTCCGCGTCGACGACCTTCAGCTGGACGCCGGTCGCGGCCACGAAGTCCTTCTCGACCTGCTCGGTCTCGCCCTTGCGCATCAGGCCGTGGTCGACGTACACGCAGGTCAGCTGGGCACCGATGGCCTTCTGGACGAGGGCGGCGGCGACCGCGGAGTCCACACCGCCGGACAGACCGCAGATCGCGCGCCTGTCGCCGACCTGCTCACGGATCGCGGCGACCTGCTCCTCGATCACATTGCCCGTGGTCCAGTTCGGGGTCAGGCCCGCGCCCCGGTACAGGAAGTGCTCCAGCACCTGCTGGCCGTGCGTCGAGTGCATGACCTCCGGGTGGTACTGGACGCCGTACAGCTTCTTCTCGTCGTTCTCGAAGGCGGCGACCGGGACGACGTCCGTGGACGCGGTGACCGTGAAGCCCTCGGGGGCCGCGCTGCACGCGTCGCCGTGGGACATCCACACCGACTGCTCGTCCGGGGTGCCCTCGAAGAGGGTCGAGCCGGACTTGCTGACATGCAGCGGCGTACGGCCGTACTCGCGGGCGCCGGTGTTGTCGACGGTGCCGCCGAGGGCCGTCGCCATCAGCTGGAAGCCGTAGCACATGCCGAAGACGGGGACGCCGGCCTCGAAGAGCTCGCGGTCGAGGCGGGGGGCGTTCTCCGCGTACACCGACGAGGGGCCGCCGGAGAGGATGATCGCCGCCGGATTCTTGGCGAGCATCTGAGCGACCGGCATGGTGCTCGGCACGATCTCGCTGTAGACCCGGGCCTCGCGGACACGACGGGCGATGAGCTGGGCGTACTGCGCGCCGAAGTCGACGACCAGGACGGTGTCGGGGGCGGGGGTCGCTGATGACACGGGGTGCCTTCCGGCGGTCGGGCGGGGGTCTGTGGTTCCGATTCTAACGGGGTGGGAGGGGGCCGCCGCCCGGATACCCATGGCATACTGACGCCCATGCTCACGCACCCGACCTTCCTCTTTACCTATGGCAACCGGCCCACCGGCTGCCATGGTCGTGCTGCTTGAGCAACTGACAAGCGACTTCCCAGGCGCCCCGGGCCGACAAGGCCCGGGGCGCCTGTCGTTTCCCGGGTCCTGCCGCTCCGGGGCGCCGCATCCGCCCCGTCCGACGAGGAGCCCCCGACATGACCGCCACCGCTGCCGAGAAGACCGGCGCCCACACCACCGAGGCCGCCGAGGTGATCACCGGTGCCCGCGAACGCATCGACGCCCTGGACGACCGGATCATCGGTCTGATCCAGGAACGGATGGCCGTGTCCGCGGTCGTCCAGAAGGCCCGGATCACCTCCGGCGGCCGACGGGTGAACCTCTCCCGCGAGATGGACATCCTCAACCACTACAGCGAGGCGCTGGGCAGGCCGGGCACCTCTCTCGCCATGACCCTCCTCGAACTGTGCCGGGGTCGCATCTGAGTTCGGTCCGGCTCTCACCCGTACGGCGCGTGACCGGGACGAGCGGAGCTTCGTTGGTGTGGTGTCCGTGCCAGCCAGGGGCGGGCCCGAAAGAACCACGCGTGGCTCACTGGAGCGATGAGACGTACGGATCGTGCTGTGCGTCGTGGGACCTCGCTCCAGGTAAGTGACCGGACGGCAGGGGACAGCAGCTCGGTCACCCAAGAGAACGGCCGGCTCCGGGGACGCCCGGGGCCGACCGACGGAAAAACAAGAGAAGTACAAGAGAAATACCGGAGAAGCAGCGAGACCGGGTCAAACGGTTGCGGAGGCCGCTGCCATCCAGCACGATGCGTAGAAAGCCCCCAAGTCCCGCCACCCACAACCGCATGAGACCAGTGCCCCAGTGCCAAAGGTCGAGACCATTCACGCGCCCCGCACGCGCCGGGTCGCCGACCCGGTGCACTCGGACAACCAGGGCACTCGGACCAGCGGCGCTACCCCCCGGCGCCGCTACCAGGCACCGGCGCTGCCCTGACGTCGGTGCTGACCGAAGAAGGGCCCCGCGGCTCCGTCCCGCGGGGCCCTTCGCATGCCCGGAGTCCCCGCCCGTGCACGGGCCGCGCGTCAGGTCCGCGACGCCGTTCCGCACTGCCCCGCCCCGTCGGCTCCCAGCTCGCGGCTGCGGTCGTACGGATCCGCGGTCGGGCCGGTCGCCGGGTCACCCGTGGGGGCGGCCGACGGGAACTGCGGGTGCATATAGCCGTCGTGGATCCCGCAGGCCGTGTTGCCGACGTCGCGGTCGCGGTGCAGGACGTTCAGGCGGTCGGGAGTGGCCACGTAGCGGGCGGGGTCGAGGAGTTCGACCTCCAGGACGCGGCGCACGATGGTGCGGGTGACCTCGACCGAACCGTCGGTGCGGACGACCGGGTAGACGAAGGTGTAGTCGGCGCGCACGGCCACACCGCCTTGATCGCCCTTCTTGAACGTCATCCGGCCGCGGGTCTTGATCACGTCTGAGACGAGTCGCACCTCGGCGGGGTCGAAGCGGCTGAACATGCTCAGCGGGTCGTCATCCTTGTCCGGCGTGCGCAGGGACCGGTTCAGGTCGTCGAACAACTCCGGCTGCTTCGGGTCGAGTATCGCGAGGGCGGCCACGGGGCGTTCGCCGCGTACCGTCTTCGGGTCCAGGTTGGATCCGACCAGCAGCTTCTTGGTCAACTGGAGCGCCGTTGCGACCCGGTCCTCGGGTATCCGGCCGAGGGCGGTCGCCTCCGGCAGGACGATGCCGGACGCTCCGTCGGCCCACGTGAGAGCCGGAGAACCGGCGAACGGCTCGTCCAGCGTGGGGGTTTCGGGGTCCGTGGCGGCGGGGGGCGCGGTCGGAGCCGCGGTTTCCGCGGGCAGGGGCGAAGCCGCGGCGGACTCCGGCGACCCCGAGCCGAAGGGGTCGCCCGGCAGCAGCGACGGTTTCATCGCGACGACGGCCACGGCGACAGCGACGGCGACGCCAATGACGGTCCACAGCCTGCGACTTCGGCCGGCCCGTCCCTTCGTCCCCTGGTGGGCCGGGCCCGTGCGCCACCCCTCGGGCAGTTCACCGCGCGCCTCCTGCTGACGCAGCCGCTCGGTCACGAGGCGGGCGCGGGCGGAGGGCTCCTTCGGGGCCGAGCCGCGAATGTCCCGTTCGGTGTCGCGGGCGAACTGTTCCCAGACGTCGTCGGGGATCTCCGGTGTCGAGGACGGGTCCTCGGACGGCTTGTCAGACACGACGCTCAGTTCTAGACGGTGTGAAAGCGCATTCACAAGGAGATCCGGTGTGTGACTCAGCCCACATAAGAAATCCGTGAAAGTGGAGGCAACCATTCACACCCTTCACTGATCAAACACGGCGAACCAAGGGCCACTCCCGCGCCCCACACGCGGAGGCCTCTCCCACGTTGCTGCGAGACCGCAGCACATCGGATTCCCGAGGTCTTCATGAAGCTTCGTCGTGCCATGGTGGCAGCGGCGGCAACCGCCGTCCTAGCCCCGCTCACCCTGCTCTCCGCTCCGGCCGCGTTCGCGACGGACGGGACGCCGACCACCTCGACGAGCAGCCCGGCCGCGGACGACACCACGCCCGCCGCCGACCAGAGCACCCCCGCCGCCGAGGACAGCACCCCGGCCGCGGACGACAGCACACCCGCCGACGACCAGACCACCCCGGTGGCCGAGGACAGCACGCCCGCGGCCGACGACAACACTCCCGCCGACGACGCGAGCACGCCCGCCGGCGACGCGAGCACCCCGGCCGGCGACCAGAGCTCCCCGGTCTCCTCCCCGTCGCCGAGCGTCAGCGTGAGCACGCCCGCCGACGACCCCGAGCTCTGCACCGACGAGGACGGCGGCAGCACCGCCGAACTCAGCGCCGACCTGCACAGCGGCCTGTCGGGGCTGCCCGAGACGATCGTCGCCGGCAGCGGCTGGACCGGGTTCTCGTTCAACGTGTCCAACCGCGGTGACGACGAGATCAAGGACATCAAGCCGCTGATCGGCGTCGCCGCGATCGGCTGGGACGACGAGAAGGACTACTCGGGCAAGATCACGGTCCAGGTCTTCGACAAGTCCTCCCACACCTGGCAGACCGTCGCGAACGCGGCCGGCGAGGGCGGCACGTTCCCCGCGTTCTCTCTCGACGCCGGCGGATCGGTCTCGTACCAGCTGCGGCTGAGCGTCAGCGGCAAGGTGCCGGACTCGCTCGGTCTGACTGTCGGCTTCGCCGAGTACGCGGACGACGAGGGCTGCTGGATCGCCGACGACCCGAACGGCTGGTTCTACTTCTTCAACATCCTCGCCGCCGGCTCCGACGCCGGTGACCCCAACGACGCCAAGCCGCAGGGCGGCAAGACGGACCTGACCGACGTCAGCCAGGTCTCCGCCACCGGCTCGCTCGCCGAGACCGGTTCGAGCTCGGCACTGCCGGTGATCGGCCTCGTGGGTGGGGTCGCGATCGTCGCCGGTGCGGGTGCGGTGTTCGTGGTCCGTCGCCGGAAGGCCGGGGCCGAGGCGTAAGCCCTCGGGGCTCGGGCTTCGGGCTTCGGGCTTCGGGCTTCGGGCTTCGGGCTTCGGGCTTCGGGCTTCGGGCTTCGGGCTTCGGGCTTCGGGCTTCGGGCTCAGCAAGGCTTACCGCAAGAACAGAGAAGGACCTGCGCTCGGAGGGGGGTGCAGGTCCTTCTCCATGTCCACGGTCCGACGTTCACGGTGGGTCGGCCGTGGCTACTTCTTCGGCGGTACGGTCGGCATCCCCAGGAACGGCAGCTTCAGCGCGCCGAACGCGTCCGCCGGGACGGCCGGTGCCAGTGGCTCGACCGGCTCGAGGCGTTCGTAGGACCGGCCCTGCTCCGGACGGGGGTCCGCCTCGCCCTTGTTGGGCCAGTACGACATCGCCCGCTCCGCCTGGGCCGTGATGGTCAGGGACGGGTTGACGCCCAGGTTCGCGGAGACCGCGGCACCGTCGACGACCGAGATGCCCGGGTGGCCGTAGAGGCGGTGGTACGGGTCGATGACGCCGCTCTCGCGGGAGGAGCCGATCGGGCAGCCGCCGAGGAAGTGGGCGGTGAGCGGGGTGCCCATCAGTTCACCGACGTTGGAGCCGGCGAAGCCGTTGATCTCGGCGGCGATGGCGGACGCACCCTCCGAGGCCGCCTTGATCTGCTTGGGGTTCGGGGAGCCGTGTCCCTGGCGGGCGGTCAGCAGGCCCTTGCCGACGCCGTCCGGTTTCAGGAACGTCGTCAGGGAGTTGTCCAGCGACTGCATCACGAGGCCGATGATGGTCTTCTCCGACCAGCGGCGGTTGGAGAGGGAGCGCAGGACCAGCAGCGGGTGGCGGCCCGCGTTCCGCAGCCAGGCCAGGGCCCGGGACGAACCCTCGGCGTACGGGACCTGGAGGATGGACAGGCTGCCCATCGAGTTGGAGCCCCTGCCGTAACGGACCGGCTCGATGTGGGTGTTGTCGTCCGGGTGGATGGACGAGGTGATGGCCACTCCTCGGGTGAAGTCGACCTTCGCCTCGCCGGTCACCTTGCGGTAGCGGCGGTCGTCGGTCTGCGCGCCGACCAGGGCCTCCGAGTTGGTGCGGGTCAGCTCGCCCAACCTCTCGGACAGGTACGGAAGTTGGCCGCCCGACTTCATCCGGTGCAGCAGGGTCTGGGTGCCATAGGTGCCGGCCGCGAGGACGACTCGACGGGCCTTGAAGGTCCGGCCCTTCGTCCTGCGGCGGTCGTCGGTGGGGAGGGTGGCGATCGCGAAGCCGCCCTGCGAGTCGTCCGTGACCGAGACGACCGTCGTCAGCGGGTGTACGACCGCGCCCGCCTTCTCGGCGAGGTACAGGTAGTTCTCGTTGAGGGTGTTCTTCGCGCCGTGCCGGCAGCCGGTCATGCACTCGCCGCACTCGTTGCAGGCCTTGCGGTCCGGGCCGGCGCCACCGAAGTAGGGGTCGGACACCTGCTCGCCCGGCTTGGCCTTCGAGGCGCCGTCGGCGTCCTCGCCGTCCCCGAAGAACACGCCGACCGGGGCCATGTGGAAGCTGTCGCCGACGCCCATCCGCTCGGCGGCGGCCTTGAGATGCACGTCGGACGGGGTCATCGTCGGGTTCAGCCGGACACCGAGCATGCGGCGCGCCTGGTCGTAGTACGGCGCCAACTCCTCCTGCCAGTCCGTGATGTCACGCCACTGGGGGTCGTCGAAGAAGGGCTTCGGCGGGACGTAGAGGGTGTTGGCGTAGTTGAGGGAGCCGCCGCCGACGCCCGCGCCGGCCAGGACCATGACGTTGCCCAGCAGGTGGATGCGCTGGATGCCGTACATGCCGAGTTTCGGTGCCCACAGGTAGTTCTTGAGGTCCCAGGAGTTCTTGGGGAGGGACTCGCGGGTGAAACGGCGGCCGGCCTCCAGGACGCCCACGGTGTAGCCCTTCTCCGTCAGGCGCAGGGCGGTCACCGAACCGCCGAAGCCCGATCCGACGACGATGACGTCGTAGTCGTAAGCGTCCTGGGACACGTGCTCTCCTCGTTGAGAACGGGTGCGGTCCGGTGCCGCGGGCCTAGCGGAACCGGAATGCCTTCATGAGCCTCAGGCTGCGGCTCATGAACTGCGCGTACTTCTCGTCGTCCATGCCCAGGGACGGGGCCATCGGCAGCAGGCGCTGCTGGGCCACCGTCTGGGCCTCCGTGTACTTGAGGATGCCCTCGGAGCCGTGGCGGCGGCCGAGGCCGGATTCCTTCATGCCGCCCATCGGGGACTGGACGCTGCCATAGGCGGGGGCGTACCCCTCGTTGACGTTCACGGTGCCCGTGCGCAGGCGGGCGGCGACCTCGCGGCCACGGCGGCCGTCCTTCGTCCAGACCGAGGAGTTCAGGCCGTACGGCGTGGAGTTGGCCTGCTCGACCGCCTCGTCGTCGGTGCTGAAGCGGTAGATCGAGACGACGGGGCCGAAGGTCTCCTCCGTGCACACCGACATCGGCTCGGTCACCCCGTCGAGGATCGTCGGCTCGAAGAAGTACGGGCCGATGTCCGGGCGGGCCACCCCGCCGGCGACGAGCTTCGCGCCCTTGGCGACCGCTTCGTCCACGTGGCGGGTGACGGTCTCCAGCTGGCGTTCGCCGACCAGGGACCCCATGTCGGCGCCGTACGCGAGGGACGTACCGAGCCGCATCGCCTTGGTGCGGGCGGCGAAGCGCTCGACGAACGCGTCGGCGATCGACTCGTGGACGTACAACCGCTCGATGGAGATGCAGAGTTGGCCCGCGGAGGAGAAGCAGGCGCGGACGGCGCCGGCGGCCGCCTTGTCGATGTCGCCGTCCTCCAGGACGAGCATCGCGTTCTTGCCGCCGAGTTCGAGGGAGACGCCGATCAGCCGGGCGGCGGCGCCCTGCGCGACCTCGCGGCCGGTGCGGGTGGAGCCGGTGAAGGAGACGTAGTCGGCGTGCCTGACCAGTTCGGGGCCGACCACCGGGCCCTCGCCGAGGACGACCTGGAAGACGTCGGCCGGCAGACCGGCCTCTATGAGCAGGTCACGGGCCCAGAGCGCGGTGAGGCAGGTTTCCGTGTCGGGCTTCATCACGACGGCGTTGCCCGCGACGAAGGCCGGGATCGCGTCGCCCACGGACAGCTCGAGCGGGTAGTTCCAGGGGGCGATCTGGCCGACGACACCGCGCGGGTGGCGCAGCTCGGTGACCTTGGTGAGGGTGGGGACGGCGCCGGCGTGCCGCTTCGGCCGGAGATAGGCGGGCGCCCTGCGCCCGTAGTGGCGGGCCGCGACGGCGACGGCCTGGACCTCCTCGTGGGCGTGCAGACGGGCCTTGCCGGTCTCCAGCTGGATCAGGTCGAGTACCTCCGCCTGGCGCTCCAGCACCAGGTCGTGGAAGCGGAGCAGCACGGCCGCCCGCTGCCGTACGGGAGTCCTCTCCCACACGGCCTGCGCCCTGCGGGCCGCCTCGAAGGCGTTCTCCACGTCCTCGGGGGTGGACTCGGGCAGGTCGGCCAGCTTCTCGCCGGTGAACGGCGTGTGGTTGGCCGTCCGGCCGGAGCCGACCACACCCTTGGTGAGCTGGGCTATCAGCTCGGGAGTGACCACGTCGGCGGCGGTACGGGCGCCCGCCGGGGCGGGGGCGATGGGGTTCGTGCCGGTCTGGGCCGGGGCCTGCGCGTCCGTCATGAGCCGCAGGGTATTCCGCGGCGGAGGCTTTGGGTACCCGCCAGTAATCAGGATTCACCGAGTAGCCACACGACGCCAGTGATCACTGGCAGAGAATGTGCTGATCAGGGCGTTGTACAGGGACGATCACCGCTGGGTGCCCGGTGACGGATTGTTTCCGATCTCCAGCTGGGCGCGGGCCTTCTTGAAGAGAGCCATGCCCTTCTTCTCGTCCGGTGTGCCCTTGGGCATGTCCACCCGGAGCTGGTACATGCGGTCGTCGTCCGTGCGGACGATCAGTTGCATGACGCGGGTCGGCCCGCCGTGCGGGTCGTAGGTGACGTCGGACAGGGCGGCCTCGTCGCCGTGGAAGCTGGTGGCGGTGTACTGGCCGGCGGACCGCTCGTGCCCCTCCCAGGCGAGCGCCGTCTCCCTCGCCTGCGTCAGGGGGGAGCCGGGCGACTTGTCCCACTCGATGAGCCTGACCTGGATGGCTTCGTCGCCGTAGGCGGTCATACGGAGGTCGTCGTCCGCCCCGGCCGCGTCGTGCGTCCGCTTGTACGGGGCGGGGAGGAAGAGGACGGCGTTCATTTCCTGGTCCCGGTGGGCGACCCAGCCGTCCTGCGGGGGTGTCGCGTCGGTTGTCACATCGGCTGTTGCGTCTGCTTTCCCGCCAGTTGTCCCACCAGTTGTCCCGTCGGCTGCCCCATCGGCTGTCCCGTCGGCTGTCCCGTCGGCGAACGAGGTACCGAGCCATACGGCACCCGCGAGCAGGACACCGAGGAGGGCGATGGCGGCACGGGCCAGGGGGCGGTGTCCGGGGGGCTGCTGGTCGGGGGTTGGGGGCTCTTCGGGGATTGGGGGCTCGTCGGAGGCTGAGGGCTGCTGTCCGGCTGGGCTCAAGGGCACCGGCGGCTCTGGGTCCGGCTCGGTGTCCTCTACGTCCTTCTTCGCGTCCCCCGTCCCCGGATCCGGCCGCCGCTCACCCGCCACGGACTCCAGTACCCGTGCGGTCTCCTCCGCGTCCGGACGCTGCTCGGGGTCCTTAGCCAACAGCCCTGCTATGAGCGGCCGGAGGGGTCCGGCACGCTTCGGCTCGGGCGGGTCGGCGGCGACGATCGCGGCGAGGGTGGTCTCCGGAGCCGTACGGCGGAACGGGGAGGCGCCCTCGACGGTGGTGTACAGCAGGACGCCCAGGGACCACAGGTCGGAGGGAGGGCCGGCGCCGGTGCCGGACATCCGCTCGGGGGCGACGTACTCCAGCGAGCCGACGAAGTCACCGGTGGCCGTGAGGGATTCCTCGCCCTGGACGTGGGCGATGCCGAAGTCGGTGAGGACGACGCGGTGATGGGGGCCGAGCAGGACGTTGGCGGGCTTCACGTCCCGGTGCACGATGCCGACGGCGTGCGCGGCGCGCAGGGCGCCGAGGACGGCGAGGCCGACGCGGGCTGCTTCGGGGGGTGGCAGGGGGCCTCGGCGCAGAGCCTGGTGCAGGGACTCGCCGCGGACCAACTCCATCACGATCCAGGGGAGTCCGTCCTCCTCCTCGACGACCACGTCGTAGATGGAGACGGCGGCAGGATGGTCGACCCGGGCGGCGGCACGGGCCTCGCGGTAGAGCCGGTGGGCGGCTCGGCGGTGTTCCTCATCCTCCAGATCGCCCGGCAGCCGCGGCTGCTTGACCGCGACTTCACGCTCCACGAGCTCGTCGCGTGCCCGCCAGACGGTGCCCATCCCGCCGCTGCCTATGCGCTCGACCAGACGGTACCGCCCGCCGAGCAGCGCGTCCCTGGGGTCCGCGTCGTCCCCGCCGTTGCTCATGCCCCATGAGTACCGTGCGCGACGTCTCCTTGTCGACGCGAACTCCCGGTCACAGCCTGTCGACGTCCAGGTTCGCCAGCGCCGTCTTCGCCACCGCGCGTCCCCGCTCGGTGAAGTCGCCCTTGCCCGGATAACTGACGGTGAGTTTGTACATGTCGCCGCTCTTGGTCTTGTAGTAGAGGATCCTCAGCTCACGGGGGCGGGGGTTCTCGCTGTCGTCCGTGCGGTAGACGACCGTGTTCTGGGCGGCCTTGTTGCCCTGGTACGTCGCGTTGTCGGGCTTGGTCGTCGTCCCCTTCGCGGGCATGTCGAGGGCGTAGCTGCCGCTCTGCTTGAACTCGGTGTCGTCGTCGTACATCTCGGCGGCCGCGGAACCCGCGATGGCGTTGCCGGTGTCCTCGGCCTTCCGGTCCAGGGTCAGGCCGATCCAGATGCTGCCGCTCCAGTCGGTGTACGTGACCCAGTGCGTCTTGTCGGTCTCCCGGTCGGGCACCGACCGCTGGTAGTCGACGGGCACGGCCAGGGCAGCGGCGACGTCCTTCTCGTGCTTGGTCGTCCAGCCGTCGGGCAGCGGGCCCGCGAAGGGGTCCGCGATCACCAGGTACGCCGTCACCGCCGCCGCGACGACCGCGGCACCGATTCCGGCCCAGGCCTTGCGGCCGAGCCGCGGGCCGCGCGACGGGGCGTCCGGGTGCCGCACGAACTGGGTGGTCGGGAGCGGCGCCGGCGGGTTCGCGGCCGTCTCCAGCAGGGCCCGGACCTGGGCGGCGTTAGGGCGGCGCGCCGGGTCCTTCTGGAGCAGGCCGTTGATGGCGTCGGCGAGCGGGCCGTGCGCGGAGGCGGGCGGCGCGGGAGTGGCGTTGAGGACGGACTGGAGGGTGGCGGGGGTGTTGCTGCGGCGGAACGGGGAGACGCCCTCCGTCGCCGCGTACAGGACCACGCCGAGGGACCACAGGTCGCTCGCCGGGCCGGGGCGCTGGCCCAGCACCCGTTCCGGCGCGATGTACTCGGGCGAGCCGACGAAGCCGCCGGTGTCGGTCAGGTTGGTCTCGCCCTCGATCTGCGCGATACCGAAGTCGGTGAGGACGACCCGGTCGTGGCGGCCGAGGAGCACGTTGTCCGGTTTGACGTCCCGGTGCAGGATGCCCGCCGCATGCGCGGCCTCCAGGGCGCCCAGGACCTCGAGGCCGATTCTCGCCGCCTCGCGGGCCCCGAGGGTGCCCTCCTGCAACGCGTTGCCCAGCGAACGGCCCTGCACCAGCTCCATCACGATCCACGGGCGGCCGTCCACGACCGCGACGTCATGGACGTTCACCACGGCGGGGTGGTCGAGCCGGGCCGCGGCACGGGCCTCGCGGCGCATGCGCTCGAAGGCGTTGGCCCGTTCGCGCTCGGGAAGGTGGTCCGGGACGCGGGGTTCCTTGACGGCGACCTCACGGTCCACCGTCTCGTCCTTGGCCCGCCACACCGTGCCCATGCCGCCGTGCCCGAGCTTGGCGAGCAGCCGGTAGCGGTCCGCGATGAGGCGTCCGATGCCGGGGGCGGGCGCGTCAGGGGAGTCCGGCGTGGGATGCGGGGCTGGTGTGGGGCCGGAGTCCGGTATGGGGTGGGGCTGGGGTGGCACGCCCTGAGTGGGCAGGGCGTACGGGTTGTCCGGGTGCGGCAGCGCTGCCGGCGGGGCTTGCGGAGTCGGTGGGCCTTGCGGAGTGGGAGGGCCTTGCGGGTTCGGTGGGTTCGGTGGTTGCAGAGCGAAACTCGTTGGCTCGTCTGACCCGTAAGGGGCTCCCCCGTTGCTGCTCATGGGTCCATCAATATCGCGCCAAGCGGTCCGGAATCCACCTCGAACGCTTTCCGGTCACCGACCCGTGACCAAGGTGTCGACCGCGACGTCGACGTACTTCCTCGCCTCCCGCACCTTCCCGACCGGCGCCGACACCCACACGTCGTACAGCCGCCCGTCCTCCTCCCAACACAGGTCGTACGTGTGCCGGGGGCCCTCCGCCGCGCTGAAGCCGTCCCAGGTGAACTCCCACAGCGCGGCGGGGCGCCCGCGGTGCGCGGTCCTGGTGACCCGGCCGTCCCGGTAACCCGGGTTGGTCTCCGGGCCCTTGTCGGCCGCCCGCCGCAGCACGATCAGTGGACCGCCCGCCTCCGGGTCGGCGACCCTGATGCCGAGGCGGAAGGTCTGCCCCGGTGACATGTAGAAGATCCGCTCACCCTGGGGAACGCGAGTGAAGCCGTCCGGCACGGCCAGGGCGAAACCGGCGGGGTCGTCGACGAAGCGGTAGCCGGCGGGGGCGGGGGGAAGCGGACTCGGGGCGGAGCTCGGGCGCGAACCGGGGCGCGAACCGGGGCTCGCGGAGGTGTGCGGGGGTGCCGAGGTGTACGTGGGCGTCGACAGTGTCGGCGGGCCCGTACCGTCGACGCCCCCGTTCATGAGCAGCGCCGCCGCGGACACCCCCGCGCCGGCCATCGCGGCGACCAGCAGCGCGGTGACCAGCACGCCTCGCGGGGAGCGGCCGGGAGGAGCCGACGGGTCCCGGGCGGGCACGTCCCGCTCGGGTGCGGGGGCGGGTGCGGGGGTGTACGCCGACGGCCGGTCCGGCGGCTCGGGTGCGGGGGTGTACGCCGAGGGCCGGTCCGGCGGGCGGTCGGACGGCGGCTCCTGTGAGGGGGCGGGAGGGGTCGGCGGGGTGAGAGGGGTCGGCGGGGTGGGCGGCTCGGGGGGTGTGTGGCCGGGATGTTCCGCGCGGGCCCGACCGGGCGGCTCGGTGGACGAACGGCCGTGCGGCTCGGTGGACGAACGGGCGGGCGGCCCGGTGCGGGTGCGGCCGAGTGACATGGTGCGAGTACGGCCGAGTGACATCGTGCGGGTGCGCCGGGACGACAGGGTCGGTGTGCGGCCGGTGTCCCGGAAGGTCCGCAGCATCCGCTCGGCCCGCTCCGCGTCGAGCCGTCGCTCCGGATCGCGTTCGAGGAGGCCCCGTACGACGGGCAGGATCGGCGTTGCCTGTGCGGGCGGCCGGATCTCGGCGGTGACGACGGCGTGCAGGATGCCGCCCAACGAGTCGCGACGGAACGGCGACTCGCCGCTCAGGACCGTGCACAGCAGCGCGCCCAGCGACCACAGGTCGGACGCGGGCCCGGTTCTCGCCCCGGACATCCGCTCCGGCGCGGTGTACTCGGGCGAGCCGACGAAGGACCCGGTCTCGGTGAGCGTGGTGGCGCCCGCGACCTGGGCGATGCCGAAGTCGGTGAGGACGACCCGACCGGTGCCGTCCTCCACGAGCACGTTCGCGGGTTTGATGTCGCGGTGCAGGACCCCGGCCTCGTGCGCCGCGCGCAGCGCACCCAGCAGGGCGACGCCGATCCGGGCGGCCTCGTCGGCGTCCACCGGGCCGTGCTCCGCGATGCGCTCGGCGAGGGAGGCCCCCTCGATCAACTCCATGACGATGTAAGGGCGTTCGTCGTGCTCGACGACGTCGTGAACCACGATGATGTGCGGATGGCTCAACTGGGCGACCGCACGCGCCTCGCGCAGGGTGCGGTCCCGCCGCCGCCGGGCCCCCTCGGCGGAGAGGGTGTCGTCGAGAGGGAGCTCCTTGACCGCCACGCTCCGGCCGAGCAGTTGGTCGGTCGCCCGCCAGACGACCCCCATACCGCCACGACCGAGCCGCTCCTCGAGCCGGTAACGGCCCGCGATCACGCGGGCGTTGTCCCCCTCGGTCCTCATGCGCCTCATCATCCCGCACCGGACGGGCTCCCTCCGGGGCGGCGACCGGCCAAATCCGCCGGGCCGGCCTCAGGAGGTCTTCTCCTCCCAGCCCTGCAGAACCGCCGTGAACTGCTTGCTCGTGGTGACCCAGTCCTTGACGGGCGCCGACATGTAGATGGCGTACTCGACACCGTCCCGGGACATGTACGTCTCCTCGACGGCCCGGCGCGGCCCCGGGTAGGGCGTGTCCCGGGCCAGCGCGGTCCACGTGTACTCCCACCGGGCGCCGTCGCGGTCCCGGTAGATGTTGTCGTGCAGAGTCATGAGCTTGTAGTCGCGCAGGCGCTCCGACAACTGCTGATGCAGGTCGCGCTGGTGGGCGAGCGGGTCCCTGAAGTCCGGCGAGGTGTCGATGGCTATGCGGACGAAGTGCTTGCCGCCGTCCGGTGAGTAGTCGACCTGGGTGAGGTCGCCGTCGACGCCGAAGAGCTTCCGGTTCCAGCCCTTGGGCAGATAGACGCTGAAGCCCACGGCGTCGTCGTGGCGGACCCAGGAGGCCGGAACACCGCCGCCACCGGAGCGCGGCTTGCTTCCGCCGGTGGCCGTGGGATTCGGCGAGGCGGACAGGTCGGCGTCCTGCTGCCGCGACTCGTCCCACGCCTGCAGCCCCACGGCCGTGCCCCCACCGATGATCGCGGCGAGGGCGACGACGAGAGCCGCCGTCCGCAGCCGGCGGCGCTTCGGCGGACGCGTGACGCCGGTGACACCGTTGGCGCCGTTGTCGGCGTTGTCGGCGTTGTCGGCGAGATGCGTCGGACCGAGCACGGTGGGGCCGGTCGCAGGAGGGTACGGCGTACCGGTGACCGGTGTGGAGACCGGGGCGTTCGCCCCGGCGCGGGCCTGAGCCGCCTGGTGGGACTGGGTGTAGTGGGGGCCGGGATGGCCGGGACCTGCGTGGCCGGGACCTGTGTGGCCGGGGCCTGTGGGCTGGGGGCCTGTGTGGTGGGCACCCATAGGGCCTGCGCCAGTACCCATCGGGTGGGCACCAGCCATAGGGCCCGTACCCATGGGGTGGGCACCCAAAGAGCCGGCGTCCGTACCCATGCGGCGGGAATCCGTGGTCCGGGAACTCACATGTTGCGTGGACACATACGCCTGTGCCGCGCTCGGCCGTCGCCCCTCCGCCGCTTCCGCGAGCATCTGCTCCGCGGCGACCAGGTCGGGCCGCACGGACGGTTCCTTGTACAGCAGCGCCGTGATGACGGGCGCGAGCGCACCGGCGTACCGCGGCTCCGCCGGTTCCTCGTCCACGACCGCCTGCATGGTGGTCAGCGGTGTCGTCCGACGGAACGGCGACTTGCCCTCGACCGCCGTGTACAGCGTGGCGCCGAGAGCCCAGAGGTCGGAGGACGCTCCCGGGTCGTGGCCACGGATCCGCTCCGGGGCGAGGTAGTCGACCGAGCCGACGACCTCTCCGGTACGTGTGATGGTCGTGTCGCCCTCGATCTGGGCGATACCGAAGTCGGTGAGGAGGACGCGGCCGTCCCGGCCGAGGAGCACGTTGCCGGGCTTCACATCGCGGTGCAGTACCCCGGCGGAGTGCGCGGCGCGCAGCGCCCGCAGCACCCACAGCCCGATGCGGGCCGCCTCGGTGGGCTCGACCCGCCCCTGTTCCCTGACCGCGTCGGCCAGTGAGTGGCCCTCGACCAGCTCCATCACGATCCACGGCCGGCCGTCGTGGTCCAGCACGTCGTGCACGGTGACGACGGCGGAGTGGTTGATCCTGGCGGCCGCGCGCGCCTCCGCCCGGGTGCGGGCGAGCAGGACGGCCTGATCGCTCTCGGACACGTACAGCGCTGCCGTCAACTCTTTGATCGCGACGGCTCGGTGCAGCACCTCATCATGGGCACGCCACACGCGGCCCATGCCGCCCGTGCCTATCGGGTCGGCGAGCCGGTAGCGCCCCGCGAGGAGCTGGCCCTGCATCTGATTCACGTTGCCCCGCAATGCTCTTGACAGAGTCAGAGTAGGGACCCGCCCTCGCCGAACGGAACCAGGGGGGCGTCAAGGAGACCGCACTGTGACGGTTGTCGCTTCCGGAGGCTGCGGTCAACCTTCCCGCCCGCACCGGCGTCCCGCCCCGTCGGCCCTCTCCTCAGCCGGTGATCCGATACGTGGCCGACGCCTGCTCGTACAAGCGGGTGACCTCGTCCCGCTCGGCCTCCGGACCACGTACCTGCACCACGTGGTATTTCCCGCCGATCAGCATCGCGATGTTGCGCACGTACAGTTCGCGCCCGTCGTCTCCGGTCCAGGTGAACTGGCCCTCCGCCATGGTCCGCCCGCCCACCTGGATCGTCTTCAGTCCGGTCGCGGTGGCCCAACTGGAGTCGCGGTAGGGCTGCAGCTCCGGTTCCTTCTCCCGCTGGTACACCATCGGGTCGCTGCCGTCCTCGGCCGCGGTGTCCCGTCCCGGTACGACGATCAGCTCGAAGTTCCCGTGCCCGTACACGACCTGACCGCGCCCGTTGACCGGTGTGCGGTCCCAGCCGTTGGCGACGGCCACCTGGAAGCCCTCGGCGTCCTTGCGCAGGGCGAAGCCGTCGGGGACGTCGGGCCCGGTGGTCTGCTTCTCGGTGGAACCCCCGGACGACGAGGGGCTGTCCTGGGGCCCCGGGGAGGTCTGTTCGGGCCGGGGCTCGCTGCTCGCCTCCGAGGACGGCTCGGGTGCCGGACTCACGTCGTCGACAGCTCCGGTACGGTCCCCGGCGCCCTCCGTGCCGGAGCCGGACTTCGGCATGAAGAGCATGGCGTACGCGATCGCGCCGGCCAGCAGCAGCAGGATCAGCAGAAGCAGCGCCCGGCCGAGCCTGCGCGGTGAACGGGCCTCCTCCCGCGCCCGCTTGTGCCGCCCGTGGTGCGCGGGCAGCCCGGCACGCCGCCTGCGTACCAGCTCGCCCCGCCGCCGTACGACGGGCAGTCGGCTGGTGTCGGCGGGCGGCGCGGCGACGACATGCGCGCCGGCCTCCGGCTCGGGCGCCGAACGGACCAGCGAACGCAGCCAGCCGTTCAGCTCCTCGAAGTCGAGCCGCTCGGTCGGATCCTGCCGCAGCAGGGACTCGACGACCGGCCTGAGCGGTCCGCACTCCTCGGCGAAGGCGGGCGGCTCCGCGCACACCAACTGCACCAGCTCGGCGGTCGATTCCTCCGGGTAGGGCGCGTGCCCCTGCACGGCCCTGAACAGCAGCGCGCCGAGCGCCCACAGGTCGGTGGCGGGCCCGATCGGCGCCGCGAGCTGCCAGTTCTCGTGCACGGGCCCGGCCTGCTCCGGCGCCCACCGCTCGGTCACGGCCCCCACGACAGCCATCCGCGCCTGCCGGGCCCGCTCGGCCGCCAACGCGGTTGTCGGGCCCCGCGGCGCGGGCGCACCGGCGGCCGGCTCGTCCCAGGTGCTGGGAGGCAGGGCGGCAGCACCAGGAGGCAGCGCCGACGCTCCGCCGTCATGAACACCGCCGACGCCTCCGGCAGGAACAGGGCCGGGTGCGGGTCCGGAGCCGAGTCCGGGGCCAAAGCCGGGGCCGCCCGGCATGGGCGCCGCATGCTGACCGCCGGACCCGCCTGGCATGGGCATCGCATGCTGACCGCCGGACCCGCCGGGGTACGCGGCACCGCCGTCCCCAACGGTCCCGCCGGTCCCACCGAGGCCGCCGGTTCCTCCAAGTCCTCCGGAAGGCAGAGCTGTTCGTCCCCGCTCCCCTTGTCCGCTGCCTCCGGCCTCCTGCGCCCCGGCGGCCCCGCCACGGGGCGCGGCACCGTGCCAGGAGGCGCCTTGCACGCCGTAGGGATCGGCGACCTGCCCCTGCGGCCCGGAACCGGAGGGCTGCTGGGCGCCGTTGGCCGTGGGGTACGGGGGGTGCTGGGCGGAGCCGTCGGCCCGTGCTGCGGGGTCGTCCTCGGGAGAGGGACGTGCTCCCGGCAGGGCCGCCCGGCCGTTCTGCGCCTCCTGGACCCGGGCTGCGGCCCGTGCCCCCGCGCGATACGCGGCGATCGCCCCGGCCCGCGCCGCCCTGATGTCCGCACCGGTGTCGACAGCCCTGCGGGCCGGTACCGCCGGTGAAGCGTGCGCCGTCTCCGCCCCGGCCGCCGGCAGCGCCCCGGCAGCCCGCGCCTCGATCGCGGCCCGCCGAGCAGCCTCGGCCTCCGCCCCCTCCAACCCGACAGTGCTCACCGGGCCCTGGGCACCGCCGCGACCACCTGAGCCACCCGGACCACCCGGCCCACCCGGCCCAAGGGGGCCGCGCGAGCCGTACGCCGCACCACCCGGACCCGCGGCCCCTCCGCCGGGACCGACTCCCCCGGCAGGCCCTCGTCCGGCACCGCTCTCCCCGCCGCCGGTATCCCAGTCGGCGTCCTCGGGCGGCACCGGGTCGTACCCGCACAGCGCTTCCTCCGCCGCCCCCACCGCCAGGCCGGTCAGCATCACGCGGCCGTCGTCGCAGACGAGCACCGTGCGCGCGGTGACGTTGCGGTGGACCCAGCCGTGGGCGTGCAGGACCCGCAGAGCCATGAGGACGTCGGCGGCCACCTCGGCGGCCCGGTACGGCGTCAGCGGCTTCTCCACCAGCAGCGTCGCCAGGGACCGCGCGGCCACCAACTCGCTGACGATCCACAGCGAACCGCCCTCGGCGAACACGTCGAAGACCTGGTCGAGCCGCGGATGGTCGGGTATCCGCGCCGCGGCCTGCGCGGCCTCGACAGCCCGCCGTACGGCGGGATCCGTCGGGTGTCGCACACTCCCGCCCGCGGACGTGCGCCGTCCACCGCGCTCCCGCGCTCCTCGCGGGTCCCTGGCCGTGAAACCGTCCGGCAGCCCCTCGGCGTCGAGCACCTCCGCCTCGACGACCTCAGGCAACGGCACCTGCCTGACCAGGACTTCCTGCCCGCTGTAGGTGTCGAAGGCGCGGGTCTCGGTGAGTTCGTACTCATCGGTGGGCGGCAGCGGCAGGCGGTAGCGGTCAGCGAGTACCCGACCCGCGTAGTCGTCCACGTTGCCTCCCCCCGGCCGCCCGGTCGGTCAATTCCGTTCGCCTCGCGCCCCGTTCCGCACTCGGTCCTGGCTGCGTACGGTCCGCGAGCATTCACGATACGTGCCGGAGGCAACCCGCAAAGAGTGGATGCCAGATCTCACGCATCAAACCGGAGATCGAACAGGAGATCGATCACCGCACGGCTGCTCACGACTTCGGCTTGAACGTCTTCGCCAGCGTCTTCCAGGTGGTCTGGCGCAGTTCGCTGCCCCAGTTCGCGGCCTTCGCCGTGTACATCAACGCGTACCCGAGGTGGCCGTTCACCACGAACCCCCGGTCGATCGTGCGGTACTTCGTCCCGCCGTCGACATAGGTGAACTCCCAGTCAGCCGTGTTCCAGCCGCGGTAGTCCACCTTCGCTATGCGGACCTTCTGGTACTGGGAACGCGTCATGGAGCGTTCCTGGTTCTCCCAGTCCGCCACCGGGTCGCCCTTCGGGGTGGACGTCCAGGCGATGAGCAGCTTCTGCCCGTCGGGCCCGGTGAACCGGTCCCCCGCGGCGCTCGCCGACTTGTACTTCCAGCCCTTGGGCAGTCCGATCGAGTACCCCTGAGCCCCCTGGTGTGTCGAGGCCACCGCGTTGTCTCCGCCGGAGCCGGAGGAACCCTCGGTCCCCGACCCACCGCCCTCGGCCGTGTTCGCCTCGCCGCTGGGCGTGCTCCGCGCGCCCGACTCCGTCACCGCGGACGCGGTCGGCGAGCCGTCCGTACGGGTGCCGCCGCCCTTGTCCTCCTTGGTGTCGGCGCTCCCGCTCGCGCTCGCCGTCACCTTGGCACCGCCGCCCGCGGCCCCGTCCGAACCGTCGTCACCGAGCGTGAGCGCCAGTACGGTTCCGATCACGGCGAGTGCCACGACCACGGCGATGATCACCAGGGTCCTGCGCGGCACCACATCGGTGAGCGGCGCCCTCGGCACGGGCCGCGGCGGCAGGTCCGGCGGAGTCATCACGGGCCACCCGGAACTCCGGCCCCCGGTACCGCCGTTCGCACCCTGCGCGCTTCCGTCCCGAGGCCCGGGCACCCCACCCGACCCCGACGCGGACTTCGACGTCGTGCCAGAAGTCGAGCCCGACGCCGCCCCCGAAACCGGGGCAGCGGCCGAAGCCGAAGCGGGCCCACTCGATGTTCTCTTCCCCGAGGAGGAGACGCCGGCCGCGCCTGACACAGCCGTGCCACCACGGGAACCCGAGGCCCCCGCACCGCTGCCCGCCCCTGAACCGGCCGCGCCACCAGGCCTCGCCCCGGCCGCACCGGAACCCGAACCCGAACCGGCGGTGCCCCCACCAGTACCCGAACCGGCCGAACTGCCACCGTCCGCGGACCCAGGCCCCGTCCCGGAACCGTCCTTGTCGCCCACGGACTTCGTGCGCGCCGCAGCCGCGGACGTCGCCGCCGCTCCCGCGGCCCCGGCGGCCTTGCGCACGGAACGCAGCGCCCCGCGGAACCGATCGCCGGCCTCCTCGCCCCGCTTGCTCCCGGTGCCGCCCGAACTCCTCTTGCCGGCACCCTCGTCGGGCTGCGGCGGCAGCGGCACGACCTTCGTCGCGTCCAGGGCCTCCGGCTCCGGCTCGTTCTTCGGCTCCGGCGCGTGGAGCACGGCGTTGAGCATCTTCCGCGCGCCCGCGTCGTCGAGTCGCTTGGCGGGGTCCTTGGTGAGCAGGCCGTAGATGACGTCCTTGAGCGGACCCGCGTTCTTCGGCTCGTCCAACTGCTCGGTCATCACCGCGGTCAACGTCGCTATGGCCGAGCCCTTGTCGTACGGCGGGGCCCCCTCCACCGACGCGTACAGCAGCCCGCCCAGCGACCAGAGGTCGGCCGCCGGACCGGGCTTGTGCCCGCGGGCCCGCTCCGGAGAGATGTAGGAGGGCGCGCCGACGAGCATGCCGGTCGAGGTGATGGACGGGTCGCCCTCGACCTGGGCGATGCCGAAGTCGGTGAGCACGACCCGGCCGTCCTCGGAGATGAGCACGTTGGACGGCTTCACGTCACGGTGCAGGATGCCCTCGCGGTGCGCGGACCGCAGCACGTCGAGGATCGCCAGGCCCACTTCGGCGGCGCGCCTGGGTTCGAGGAGGCCGTCCTCCCGGATGACCTCGGCGAGCGACTTGCCCTCGACGAGCTCCATCACGATCCACGGCCGGTCGTCTTCCTCGACCACGTCGTAGACGGTCACCGCGCTGTTGTTGCGGATCCGCGCGATCGCCTTGGCCTCGCGCAGCGTCCGCGTGATCAGGCGCCGCTTCTCTTCCTCGTCGATGTTGGTCGGGAACCGCAGCTCCTTGACGGCGACCGTGCGCCCCAGGGTCTCGTCCTCGGCACGCCACACCGTGCCCATACCGCCGCGACCGAGCACGCCTCCCAACCGGTACCGCCCGGCGAGAAGACGCTCGCTGTTGTCCTGACGAGTGTCCTGACGGGATGTCCCCGCCCGCTCCGCCTCCGACATGCGTCCCCTCATGCAACCCGCCCTGACAGAGCCTCCATTGTCCCTCACCCGACAAGTGCCCGACGCCCAGGGTGCCTCTGGGGACAACGGGCCCACCCTGCGGCCCGGGACATCCCGGCCAACGGGCCCGCCGCCCACCCGTGCCGCCCGCCGCCTGCGACGTCACTTCGCGCCCCACGGCCGTCACCCCGGGGCCGCTGCGGCTCCCCCGGCCGCGACCCTGGATGATGGGCCTGGACGAGGGAGGTCCTCAGCGATGTCACGGCGTGGGACACCGATGCCACGGCTTCGGACGCTGCTGGCCCTGCCCGTTCTGCTGGCTCCGGCCGCTTCCTCGGCACCCTCCGCTCCGCCCGCCGACGCGCTCCTCCCGCTGCTGGTCACCCAGGGCGGGGCCCCCGCCGCGGCTCTCCTGACCCGCGACAAGACCGGCACCAGCTACTTCCGGGCCGGCCATGGCATCACCCGCGCCGACCACTTCCGGGCCGGCAGCGTCACCAAGACCTTCATCGCGACGGTGGTCCTGCAACTGGCCGCCGAACACCGACTGAAGCTGTCGGACACCGTGGAGCAGCACCTGCCGGGTCTCGTGCGCGGAGCCGGCAACGACGGCCGCGCGCTGACCCTGCGTTCCCTGCTCACCCACACCAGCGGCCTGTACGACTTCACCGCGGCCACCGGTGGCGTCGTCCCCCTCACCCCACGTCAGGCCCTGCGCATCTCGCTCGCCCACCCCCCGGCCCACCGCGGCCGTTTCTCGTACTCGAACACCAACTACGTGCTGCTCGGCCTGGTCGTCGAGCAGGTCACCCGCCGGTCGTACGCAGCCGAGGCCGAGCGCCGTGTCATCGCTCCCCTGGGCCTGAAGGGCACCTCCTTCCCCGGTTCCCGCACCGCTCTGCCCTCTCCGCACGGCCGCGCCTACGCGACCGACGGAACCGACGTCACCGAGCTCGACCCACGGGTGGCCGGGGCCGCGGGCGAGCTGGTGACCACACTCGCCGATCTGGACCGCTTCTACGCGGCCCTGCTCGACGGCCGGCTCCTGCCCCCGCACTGGCTGCGCGAGATGCTGGACACCCGCACCGCACACGGCTCGTACGGCATGGGGCTGTACCCGGTGACGCTGCCGTGCGGCACCAAGGTGTGGGGGCACAACGGCCGGATCTCCGGCAGCTACGTGCGCACCGCTGCCACCATCGACGGTCGTCGTGTCCTCACCTTCCGGGTGGACACGGACGCGGTCGCAGATCCCGCCCTCGAACCGGCCCTGCTCGCCGCCGAGTTCTGCCCCCGCACCTCGTAGAACGGCCGGGTTCCGAACGAAGATCCCGTATCCCGCCACTCGTTCGAGTGACGTCGAGTTGAGCTCCCTCCGAGCACCTCCACTCGGAGCCCGCTCCCGAGCCCGCCCCTCCGCCGTGCCCCCACCGAACCCCGCCGGGAACCCCTACAACGGCACGATGTCCGGCGCCCCTATCCGCGCCGCGTCCGCCGTCAGATCGTCCGGCTGCCGCTGTGACTCCCGCTCCGCCTCCACCCGCTTCTCGTAGTGCTCGACCTCCCGCTCGATGTGGTCACTGTCCCAACCGAGCACCGGCGCCATCAGTTCGGCGGTCTCGCGGGCGCAGCGGGTGCCCCGGTCGAAGGTCTCGATGGAGATGCGGGTGCGCCGGGTCAGCACGTCGTCCAGGTGCCGCGCGCCCTCGTGCGAGGCGGCGTACACGACCTCGGCGCGCAGATAGTCGTCGGCGCCCTGCAATGGTTCGCCCAGCGAGGTGTCCGCGGCGACCAGGTCGAGGACCTCCTCCGCCATCGCGCCGTAACGGTTCAGCAGGTGCTCCACGCGCACCACGTGCAGACCGGTTCGGGCCGCGATCCGCGCCCGCGCGTTCCACAGGGCGCGATACCCCTCCGCCCCGAGCAGCGGGACGTCCTCCGTCACGCACTCGGCGACCCGCATGTCGAGACCGTGCACCGCCTCGTCCACCGCGTCCTTGGCCATCACCCGGTAGGTCGTGTACTTGCCGCCCGCCACGACGACGAGCCCCGGCACCGGGTGCGCCACGGTGTGCTCGCGCGACAGCTTGCTGGTGGCGTCCGACTCGCCTGCCAGCAGGGGCCTGAGCCCGGCGTACACACCCTGGACGTCGTCCCTGGTCAGCGGGAGGGCGAGGACGGAGTTCACATGCTCCAGCAGATAGTCGATGTCGGCGCTGGACGCGGCCGGGTGCGCCTTGTCGAGGTCCCAGTCGGTGTCCGTCGTACCGATGATCCAGTGCCGGCCCCAGGGGATGACGAACAGGACGGACTTCTCGGTGCGCAGGATCAGCCCGGTCGAGGAGTGGATGCGGTCCTTGGGGACCACCAGGTGGATGCCCTTGGACGCCCGGACGTGGAACTGGCCGCGCTCGCCCACCATCGCCTGGGTGTCGTCGGTCCACACACCCGTGGCGTTGACGATCTGCTTGGCGCGGATCTCGTACTCCCCGCCCGCCTCGACGTCCTGCACCCGGGCGCCGACCACGCGCTCGCCCTCGCGCAGGAAGCCGCTGACGCGCGCGCGGTTGGCGGTCTTCGCGCCGTACGCCGCCGCCGTGCGCACCAGGGTGGCCACGAAGCGGGCGTCGTCCATCTGCGCGTCGTAGTACTGCAACGCGCCCACCAGCGCGTCCTTCTTCAGGGCGGGTGCGACCCGCAGGGCGTGACGGCGGCTGAGATGACGGTGCGTGGGCAGGCCCCGGCCGTGTCCGCGGGCCATCGACATGGCGTCGTAGAGCGCGACGCCCGAACCGGCGTACAGCCGCTCCCAGCCCTTGTGCTTCAGGGGGTAGAGGAACGGCACCGGCTTCGCCAGGTGCGGGGCGAGCCGCTCCAGCAGCAGACCGCGTTCCTTCAGCGCCTCCCGGACCAGTGCGAAGTCGAGCATCTCCAGATAGCGCAGCCCGCCGTGGATCAGCTTGCTGGACCTGCTGGACGTGCCCGACGCCCAGTCGCGCGCCTCGACCAGCCCCGTGGACAGTCCGCGGGTCGCGGCGTCGAGAGCGGTGCCCGCACCGACCACGCCCGCCCCCACCACCAGCACGTCCAGTTCACGCTCGGCCATTGATGCCAGTGACTCGGCCCGTTGCGCCGGCCCCAGTGTCGCTGTCCGCACAGCTGCCTCCCGCTCTGGTCGTGCCGATCTCACCCCGAAGGAGTGGCCCGGTTCGTATCCCCCATGCCCAAATTCTGACCGGCTTGCCCACGTGCAGCCACCACTCACCCCCAGCCTGTGGATAACTTTCACGGACACCCGGAACAACACGCACAGACCTGCGGGAAGACACACGTAATCAATCCCGCAAATCGGTCATATTTACTCCTAGTCTGACATTGCTCTCGCCCATCCTGTCCACCGGGCTTGCGCACCTGTCCCGCTTCGGTTATTGGGAAGGACGGCCCACGCCATGCCCGCAGATCTCGCCGTCATCGGACTCGGCCCCTACGGACTGCCCCTGGCCCAGGCCGCCGTCGCCGCCGGCATCTCCACCCTTGGCTACCGGACCGGCCCCGAGCCCGGCTCCCTCAGCCCGGCGGAACTGCGCCGGATGCTCTCGGGGGGCTTCCGGTACGCGACCAGCCCGGCCGAGCTCGGGCGGGTGCGCACCGCGGTCATCTGCGCCCCCACCCCGCGGGGCGCGGACGGCGGGCTCGACCTGAGCCAGGTGGAGGCGGCCGCTCGCACCCTGGCCGCACAGCTGCGCCCGCACACCACGGTGATCCTGGAGTCCCCCGTGCGCCCCGGCACCACCGAGGACGTCCTGCGCCCGCTCCTCGAAGCGGGTTCCGGGCTGCGCGCGGGCCGCGACTTCCACCTCGCCTACTCCCCCAGCCGCGTCGACCCCGGCAACCGCGACTTCACCCCCGCCAACACCCCCAAGGTGATCGGCGGCCTCACCCCCGCCTGCACCGAGTCGGCCGCCGCCTTCTACGGCCGCCTCACCGACAAGGTGGTACGCGCACGCGGCCCGCGCGAGGCGGAGACGGTACAGGTCCTGGAAACCAACTACCGGCACGTCAACATCGCCCTCGTCAACGAGATGGCCGTGCTCTGCAACGACCTCGGCGTCGACCTGTGGGACGTCATCCGCTGCGCGGAGACCAAGCCGTTCGGCTTCCAGGCCTTCCGCCCCGGCCCCGGCGTCGGCGGCCACGCCCTCGCGCAGGACCTGAGCGGCAGCCACTCGGGCCGCACCCTGCGCATGGTCGAACTCGCCCAGCAGGTCAACGGCCAGATGCCCCGTTACGTCATCCAGCGCGCCGCGACCCTCCTCAACGAGCACGGCAAGTCCGCGCGCGGCGCCCGGGTACTGCTGCTCGGCGTCACCTACAAGCCCGACCTCGCCGACCAGCAGGGCGCGCCCGCGCAGGAAGTAGCGGTCCGGCTGATGGAGTTGGGCGCGGCCGTGAGCTACCACGACCCGCACGTTCCGTCCTGGAGCGTCCTGGGCCGCCCGGTCCCGCGCGCGGACTCCCTCTACGAGGCGGCCGCCGAGGCCGATCTGACGATCCTGCTCCAACAGCACCGGACGTACGACCTCCAGGGCCTGTCGGTGAAGGCCCAGTTGCTGCTGGACACGCGCGGGGCGACGCCGACGGGGGCGGCCCACCGGATCTGAGGGCGGATTTACCAGTGAATCGGGCGGGGTTGCCTGCTACTCTTCGGCGATCCGTCGCACATGTGCACGGATTTTGTCGCACATTCGTGCACACATCACACCGCTCGTTCACCGGTCCCGCGAGGGACATGGGGGGATCTCTGTCATGGCTCAGTCAGCTCCGCCACCGCCTGCCGACGGCAACCCGTACGCCCAGCAGCCCACCGACGGCAACCCGTACGCCCAGCAGCCCGGCACCGCGCCGCAGCCGCAGCCGACCGACGGCAACCCGTTCGCGCAGCAGCCGGGCGCCATGCCGCCTCCCCTGGCGCCGCTCGCCCCGGCCCGGAGCGGCAACGTCCCCCTCGGCCTGGTCGCCGCCGTCGTCGCGGCTCTGGTCACCGCCGGCATCTACGGCGCGATCATCGGCGCCACCGAGCGCGAGATCGGCTACGCGGCCGTCGGCGTCGGCTTCCTCATCGGTCTCGCCGCCGGCAAGCTCGGCGGCTCCAACCCGGCGCTGCCCGTGGTGAGCGCCCTGCTCTCGCTGGGCGCGGTCTACGTGGGCCAGCTCATCGGCGTCGCGATGATCATGGCCGACGTGGCCAACCTGTCCTTCAGCACCATGATCACCGAGCACTTCGATGTGGTGACCTCCGGCTGGAAGGAGAGCGCCGACCCGATGACCTTCCTGTTCTTCGCCATCGGCGCGTTCGCCGCGTTCTCCGGCGCGAAGAAGGCCGCCGCGTAACGACATACGCAGACGAACGCAGACGAACGCGAAGGGGCCCGTCCACCCCACGGTGGACGGGCCCCTTCGGCGTCGCACGGACGATGTCGTACGCCCTACCGCCGGTGCACCGAGTCCGCCACCGTCACCTCGACGCGCTGGAACTCCTTCAGCTCGCTGTAGCCGGTGGTGGCCATCGCGCGGCGCAGGGCTCCGAAGAAGTTCATCGAGCCGTCCGGTGTGTGGGACGGGCCGGCGAGGACCTCCTCGATGGTGCCGACCGTGCCCAGGTCGACCTTCTTGCCACGCGGCAGCTCCTCGTTGACCGCCTCCATGCCCCAGTGGTGCCCCTTGCCGGGCGCGTCGGTCGCGCGCGCGAGCGGGGAGCCCATCATCACGGCGTCGGCACCGCAGGCGATCGCCTTGGGCAGGTCGCCGGACCAGCCGACGCCGCCGTCCGCGATCACGTGCACGTACCGTCCGCCGGACTCGTCCATGTAGTCACGGCGGGCCGCCGCCACGTCCGCGACCGCGGTCGCCATCGGGACCTGGATGCCCAGCACGTTGCGCGTGGTGTGCGCGGCGCCGCCGCCGAAGCCGACCAGGACACCCGCCGCGCCGGTGCGCATCAGGTGCAGGGCCGCGGTGTACGTGGCACAGCCGCCGACGATCACCGGGACGTCGAGCTCGTAGATGAACTGCTTCAGGTTCAGCGGCTCGTGCGAACCCGACACGTGCTCCGCGGAGACCGTCGTACCGCGGATGACGAAGATGTCCACGCCCGCGTCCACGACCACCTTGGAGAACTCGGCGGTGCGCTGCGGGGAGAGCGCGGCCGCGGTGACCACGCCCGAGTCACGCACCTCCTTGAGGCGCTGCCCGATCAGCTCCTCCTTGATCGGAGCCGCGTAGATCTCCTGGAGACGGCGGGTCGCGGCGTCCACGTCCAGCTCGGCGATCTCGTCGAGCAGCGGCTGCGGGTCCTCGTACCGCGTCCACAGGCCCTCGAGGTTCAGCACGCCGAGGCCGCCGAGCTCACCGATGCGGATCGCGGTGGCCGGGGAGACGACCGAGTCCATGGGGGCGGCCAGGAAGGGCAGCTCGAAACGGTAGGCGTCGATCTGCCAGGCGATCGAGACCTCCTTCGGGTCCCGCGTACGGCGGCTGGGGACGACGGCGATGTCGTCGAAGGCGTACGCCCGGCGGCCGCGCTTGCCGCGCCCGATCTCGATCTCAGTCACGTCTGTGGCCTTTCCCTCTGCGTTCAGCGTCTTCCAGTATCGCCGACGGGTACGACGAGGGCGGCCCCGGAGTACCCGGGGCCGCCCTCGGAAGCCTGGTGACTACTTGCTGCGGCTGTAGTTCGGGGCCTCGACGGTCATCTGGATGTCGTGCGGGTGGCTCTCCTTGAGGCCCGCGGACGTGATCCGGACGAAGCGGCCCTTGGACTCCATCTCCTCGATGGAGGCGGCGCCCACATAGCCCATGGTCTGGCGCAGACCGCCGACGAGCTGGTGCAGCACGTTGCCCAACGGGCCGCGGTAGGGCACCTGGCCCTCGATGCCCTCGGGCACCAGCTTGTCGTCGGACGCCACCTCGGCCTGGAAGTAGCGGTCCTTGGAGTACGACCTGGCCTGGCCCCGGGACTGCATGGCGCCGAGCGAGCCCATGCCGCGGTACGACTTGAACTGCTTGCCGTTGATGAACTGCAGCTCGCCGGGCGACTCCTCGCAGCCCGCGAGAAGGCTGCCCAGCATCACCGTGTCGGCACCGGCGGCCAGCGCCTTGCCGATGTCGCCGGAGTACTGCAGGCCGCCGTCACCGATCAGCGGGACACCAGCCGGGCGGGCGGCGAGGGAGGCCTCGTAGATGGCGGTGACCTGCGGGACGCCGATGCCGGCGACCACCCGGGTGGTACAGATCGAGCCGGGGCCGACGCCCACCTTGATGCCGTCGACACCCGCGTCGATCAGCGCCTGGGCGCCGTCACGCGTGGCGACGTTGCCGCCGATCACATCGACGCCGACACCCGACTTGATCTTCGCCATCCAGCTGAGGGCGTTGCTGTTGTGACCGTGCGAGGTGTCGACGACCAGGAAGTCCACCCCGGCCTCGGCGAGCGCCTGAGCGCGCTCCAGGGCCTCGGGGCTGGCGCCCACGGCGGCTCCGACGATCAGACGGCCCTCCGCGTCCTTCGCGGCGTTGGGGTACTGCTCGGCCTTGACGAAGTCCTTGACCGTGATGAGGCCCTTGAGGACACCCGCCTCGTCGACCAGGGGAAGCTTCTCGATCTTGTGACGGCGCAGCAGTTCCATGGCGTCGGAGCCGGAGATGCCGACCGTGCCGGTGACCAGCGGCATCGGCGTCATGACCTCGCGCACCTGCCGGGAGCGGTCGCTCTCGAAGGCCATGTCACGGTTGGTGACGATGCCGAGCAGCTTGCCCTCGCCGTCGGTGACCGGCACGCCGCTGATGCGGAACTTCGCGCACAGGGCGTCGGCCTCGCCCAGCGTCGCGTCGGGGTTCACCGTGATCGGGTCGGTGACCATGCCGGACTCGGAACGCTTCACGAGGTCGACCTGGTTGACCTGGTCCTCGATGGAGAGGTTGCGGTGCAGGACACCGACACCGCCCTGACGCGCCATGGCGATCGCCATACGGGACTCGGTGACCTTGTCCATCGCCGCCGAGAGCAGGGGGATGTTCACCCGGACGTTGCGCGAGATGCGGGACGAGGTGTCGACCGCGCCGGGGAGCACTTCGGATGCGCCCGGCAGCAGCAGCACGTCGTCGTAGGTGAGCCCGAGGGTCGCGAATTTGGCGGGCACTCCGTCGACGTTGGCAGTCATGACACCTTCCCCAAATGGCCTTGATCGGTGCGGATGTCCATGCTAACGGGAAGCAGGGGCCCCGGATTCCACGGTTCCCAGTGACTCCGGGCTTCGTATGTTCGTACGGAAGCGCCACACCGTGCGTTCAGGCATGGGCGGAGCGCTCAGCCGTCGTCGAGCGTTCCAGCACGGTGGGAGCGTTCAGGAACCGAAACCAGCCACAGCCTGCGAACAAGCGCTACTGCTCCGCCAGCGCCCGCAACCTGCTGAGCGCCCTGTGCTGGGCCACTCGAACCGCACCGGGTGACATTCCCAACATCTGACCCGTCTCCTCCGCCGTCAACCCCACCGCGATCCTCAGCAGCAAGAGCTCACGCTGGTTGTCGGGGAGGTTGGCCAGCAGTTTCTTGGCCCACTCGGCGTCGCTGCTCAGCAGCGCCCGCTCCTCGGGGCCCAGCGAGTCGTCCGGCCGCTCGGGCATCTCGTCCGAGGGGACCGCCGTCGAGCCGGGGTGGCGCATCGCCGCCCGCTGGAGGTCGGCGACCTTGTGTGCGGCGATGGCGAAGACGAACGCCTCGAAGGGTCTGCCGGTGTCCCGGTAGCGCGGCAGGGCCAGCAGGACCGCGACACAGACCTCCTGCGCGAGGTCCTCGACGAAGTGCCGGGCGTCGCCCGGAAGGCGGGACAGACGGGTGCGGCAGTAGCGCAACGCCAGGGGGTGGACATGGGCGAGCAGGTCGTGCGTGGCCTGCTCGTCCCCGTCGACGGCACGGTGGACGAGCCCGCCGATCGCCCCTGGGGCCGTGCCCGCCTCGTCGTCGCGCATCGGTCCATGGTGCCTTGGCGGCGTCCGATCCGTGGCATCGCGCTGGTCGTTGTGCACCGAAGCGTTATGAGCAGGTGCGCCGGAACTCATCCCCTGCGCCCTCCCGTTCCGCTCGACCGACTTGTCCCCGAGGAACTCCACACCTCAAGGATGCGGCATCCGCGGCGAAACGAGCAGCGGGCATCCGTCCGACCCCTGTGCCGCCCCCGCCCACCTCGCGGCAGGCGGGGGTTTTCCGACCCCCGCGACGACACACCGGGTGACGCCTAGCGGACCAGGCCCCAGCGGAATCCGAGCGCCACGGCGTGCGCCCGGTCCGAGGCACCGAGCTTTTTGAACAGGCGTCGGGCGTGCGTCTTCACGGTGTCCTCGGAGAGGAACAGCTCCCGGCCGATCTCGGCGTTGGAGCGGCCATGACTCATGCCTTCGAGGACCTGGATCTCACGCGCTGTGAGCGTGGGCGCCGCGCCCATCTCGGCGGAGCGAAGCCGCCGAGGGGCCAGCCGCCAGGTCGGGTCGGCGAGGGCCTGCGTGACGGTCGCCCGCAACTCGGCACGGGACGCGTCCTTGTGCAGATAGCCGCGGGCACCGGCGGCGACGGCGAGGGCCACACCGTCGAGGTCCTCGGCGACCGTGAGCATGATGATGCGCGCACCCGGGTCGGCGGACAGCAGCCGCCGGACGGTCTCGACGCCGCCCAGACCGGGCATGCGTACGTCCATCAGAATCAGGTCCGAACGGTCGGCGCCCCACCGGCGGAGGACTTCCTCACCGTTGGCCGCGGTCGTCACGCGCTCGACGCCGGGCACGGTCGCGACCGCGCGGCGGAGCGCTTCTCGGGCAAGCGGGGAGTCGTCGCAGACGAGGACGGATGTCATGGCCGTCCTCCGCAGCTGATGCACGTCACCTTGAGCCTCCAGGCTGGTACGAAATCGTCACCTGTGCGGTCGACCGACTCGGACACCTGCCCGAGCGTTTGTGTTTTCAACCGCCTCCGCACTCTCAACGACGGTCACTCGAAAGAGTTACGGGGCCGTGTGCCATCTTCGGCACTCTACGTGAGTGCTCGGACACGGTGCAGACACGCGCGGCGGACCCGCGACGTTTCATCACATCCCGTGCCCCATTCAGACCCTTTTCTTCCCGTTTTCTGGTGTCTGGGGCTAGATTCGCAATGTGTCATATTTTCATCTCCTTAGATCGTAGACGTACGGTAGTGGACACCCGTATCCACCCAGAACGGCTGCAAGGGGTCACGCAATGGCAGATTTCTCCCGCCTTCCCGGACCGAACGCGGACCTGTGGGACTGGCAGCTCCTGGCTGCCTGTCGCGGGGTGGACAGCTCGCTCTTCTTCCATCCGGAGGGTGAGCGCGGGGCGGCCCGGAGTGCTCGCGAGAACTCGGCCAAGGAGGTCTGCATGAGGTGCCCGGTGCGCGCGCAGTGCGCGGCGCACGCGCTGGCGGTGCGAGAGCCGTACGGCGTCTGGGGCGGACTGACCGAGGACGAGCGCGAGGAGTTGATGGGACGGGCGCGCCACCGGTTGGTGTCGGCGTCGGCGTCGGCGGCCACCGGAGACAGCGCCTCGAACACTTGAAGGAACGTTTCTGCTCTCCGGGCACGCTCACGCAGCGTGCCCTTACTTTTCCCCGGGCTCCCGCACGTTCCCCGGGCGGGCTCCTCGCTGGCGGGCCGCCGCCCGCGTCAGGTGGTCCAGCGTCGCCGCCACCGCCGGCACGTGCGCCAGGTCGGGCAGCGTGAGCGCGACGATCTCCCGCCGCACCGCCGGTTCCAGCGTCACGGTGCGTGCACCTCGGGGCCGTACGGACTCGACGGCCAGCTGGGGCAGGACGGCGACGCCGAGGCCGGCGCCCACCAATCCCACCACTGCCGGATAGTCGTCGGTCGCGAAGTCGATGCGGGGCGTGAAGCCGGCGCCCTCGCACACCTCGACCAGTTGACCGCGGCAGCGCGGGCAGCCCGCGATCCAGGGCTCCCCGGCCAGCTCGCCGATGGCGAGGGACCCTGAGGATCCGGCCCCTGCGAGCCGGTGCCGTTCCGGGACGAGGGCTACGAGACGGTCGGTGAGCAGGGGCCGTACGACGAGGTCGTGCCACTCCTCCGCGCCCGTGGCCCCCTCGTAGCGGAAGGCGAGGGCCACGTCGCAGTCGCCCTCGCGCAGCAGCTCGACAGACCGGGGCGGCTCGGCCTCCTCCAGGGAGACGCGGGTGCCGGGGTGTTCGGCGCGGAGGGCGGCCAGCGCCGTCGGGACGAGGGTGGAGCTGCCGCTGGGGAAGGAGACCAGCCGGACCCGCCCGGCCCGCAGCCCCGCGATCGCGGCGACCTCCTCCTCGGCCGCGGTGAGCCCGGAGAGGATCCCGGCGGCGTGCCGGACCAGCGCCTCACCGGCCTGGGTCAGCCGCATCTCGCGTCCGCTGCGGATCAGCAGGGGTGTGCCCACGGATGCCTCCAGGGCCTTCATCTGCTGGCTGACGGCGGGCTGGGTGCAGCCCAGCTCGCGCCCCGCCGCGGAGAACGAACCGGTGGCGGCGACGGCGCGCAGCACACGGAGATGACGGGCCTCGATCACGGGATCGAGCATAAGCGGGCCTTGGGGAAGATGCCGAATAATGCGTCGTTGCTTTTGCCGACCGCCCCTTACCGTGCCGTCATGAAGCTTCTGTCTGTGAATGTGGGCCGTCCGAAGGCGGTGCCGATTCCGGAACGCGGCGATCGTGACGGGCGTTCACGAAAAGGGCCCTCGGACCTGGGCGTCAGGCACCGGGAGGGCTTGTGCAGGAGCGGACGGGCACAGTCATGGTCACTAACCTTGCGCCATGACAACGGCTCTCATCACGGGATCGACCGCGGGCATCGGTGCCGCGTTCGCACGACGGCTGGCTTCGGACGGGCACAACCTCGTCCTGGTCGCCCGCGACACCAAGCGACTGCGGGAACAGGCGACCGAACTGCACGACCGCCACGGCATCGAGGCGGGAGTCCTCACCGCCGACCTGGCGACGGACGACGGCATCGAGGCGGTGGCCGCCCGGCTCGGCGACCGCAAGAACCCCGTCGACCTGCTGATCAACAACGCGGGCTTCGGCAACAAGGGCCGCTATCTCGACGTATCCATGGCGGACGAGCTGACCATGCTCAAGGTGCACTGCGAGGCGGTGCTGCGGCTGACGTCGGCGGCGGCCGAGGCGATGCGGGAGCGGGGCCGCGGGGGTGTCGTCAACGTCGCCTCGGTGGCGGCGTTCGTGCCGCGCGGGACCTACGGCGCGTCCAAGGCGTGGGTCGTGCAGTTCACGCAGGGCGCGGCCAAGGACCTGGCGGGCAGCGGCGTGCGGTTGATGGCGCTGTGCCCCGGGTTCGTGCGCACCGAGTTCCATCAGCGGGCCGGGATGGGAACGGACAACATCCCGGGCTGGATGTGGCTGGACGCGGACAAGCTGGTGGCGGCGGCGCTGGCGGATCTGGCACGCGGCAAGTCGTTGTCGATCCCGGACCCGCGGTACAAGGCGCTGATGGGGCTCGTGAAGGTCACCCCACGGTCGCTGCTGGGCGGGATCAGCTCGAAGACGGGGCGCAAGTACGGGCCCCAGTAGTGAGCAGGTGGCGTCGTCCCTCCGGTGGGAGAATGGACGGGACCGGAAACCGTGCCCAGGGGGGCCGGAGGCGGCGTCATGACGTTCGTACAGCTCATCGACTGCAGGACCGACCGGTTCGACGAGATGAACCGGCTCATGGACACATGGGCAGAGCAGACCAAGGGGAAGCGGACCGCGACACACGCGGTGGTCGGCAAGGACCGCTCGGACGCGTCGCACTTCATCGAGATCGTGGAGTTCCCCTCGTACGAGGAGGCGATGCGCAACTCCGGGCTGCCGGAGACCGACCGGATCTTCCAGGACATGGTCGCCCTGTGCGACGAGATGCCGACGTTCACCGACCTGGACGTGGTGCGGGACGAGCAGTTGTACGCGGCGAACGCACGGCGGTTCTTCGAGGCGTTGGCGACCGCCGGAGATCTGCCCCCGATGAACGACCTGCTCGATGAGGACATCCACAGCCACAATCCGATCAACCCGCAGGACATGATCGGGCTGGACTCCGCCCGCGCCGAGTTCCGGATGTGGCGGGCCGCCTTCGACTTCGTGTTCACGGTCGACGACCTGATCACCCAGGGCGACCGGGCCTGCGCACGGTGGACCTGGAACGCCACCCACAAGGCGGACTTCATGGGGATTCCCGCCACCGGCAAGCGGGTCACGATGACCGGGACGACCACGTTCCGGTTCGCGCCCGACGGGAAGATCGCAGAGACCTGGTGGCAACACGACCAGCTGGGCCTGATGCAGCAGCTGGGTGCGCTGGACTCATTGGAGAGGTAGCTCGGCCCGGAGCCTGGGGCCTGTCGTCCGGATCACGCCGGTGACGAGGGACGGCGGTCTCGGCAGGGCACAAGACCCGCGAAGGGGAAGGGCCCCGTTCCGGCACCTGAGTGCGGAACGGGGCCCTCTGCGAGCGGGGTCCTCAGTGGGAGTGACCGTGGCCGTGGCCCGCGGCCGCCGGCTCTTCCTCTTCCTTCTTCTCGACGACCAGGGTCTCGGTCGTCAGGAGCAGGGAGGCGATGGAGGCGGCGTTCTCCAGGGCGGAGCGGGTGACCTTCACCGGGTCGATGACGCCGGCCTTGACCAGGTCGCCGTACTCGCCGGTGGCGGCGTTGAAGCCCTGGCCCTTGTCGAGCTCCGCGACCTTGGCGGTGATGACGTAGCCTTCCAGGCCCGCGTTCTCGGCGATCCAGCGCAGCGGCTCGACGGCGGCCTTGCGGACGACCGCGACACCGGTGGCCTCGTCGCCGGTCTTGCCGAGGTTGCCCTCCAGGACCTTCACGGCGTGGACGAGCGCGGAGCCACCACCGGAGACGATGCCCTCCTCGACCGCGGCGCGGGTCGCGGAGATGGCGTCCTCCAGACGGTGCTTCTTCTCCTTCAGCTCCACCTCGGTGGCGGCGCCGACCTTGATCACGCACACGCCGCCGGCCAGCTTCGCGAGGCGCTCCTGGAGCTTCTCGCGGTCCCAGTCGGAGTCGGTGTTCTCGATCTCGGACTTGATCTGGGCGACACGGCCGTGGACGTCGTCGGTCTTGCCGGCGCCGTCGACGATCGTCGTGTCGTCCTTGGTGATCGTGACGCGGCGGGCGGAGCCCAGCACCTCGAGGCCGACCTGGTCGAGCTTGAGGCCGACCTCCTCGGCGACGACCGTGGCGCCGGTCAGGATCGAGATGTCCTGGAGCATGGCCTTGCGGCGGTCACCGAAGCCGGGGGCCTTGACCGCGACCGCGTTGAAGGTGCCGCGGATCTTGTTCACGACCAGGGTCGACAGGGCCTCGCCCTCGACGTCCTCGGCGATGATCAGGAGCGGCTTGGAGGAGTTGGTCTGGATGACCTTCTCCAGCAGCGGCAGCAGGTCCTGGATCGAGGAGATCTTGCCCTGGGTGATCAGGATGTACGGGTCGTCGAGGACGGCCTCCATGCGCTCCTGGTCCGTCACGAAGTACGGCGACAGGTAGCCCTTGTCGAAGGCCATGCCCTCGGTGAAGTCCAGCTCCAGACCGAAGGTGTTGGACTCCTCGACGGTGATGACACCGTCCTTGCCGACCTTGTCCATCGCCTCGGCGATGAGCTCGCCGACCTGGTTGTCCTGGGCGGACAGACCGGCGACGGCGGCGATGTCGGACTTCTCGTCGATCGGCCGGGCGGTCGCGAGGAGCTCCTCGGACACAGCCTTGACCGCGGCGTCGATGCCCTTCTTCAGGGCGGCCGGGGAGGCACCCGCGGCGACGTTCTTCAGGCCCTCGCGTACCAGCGCCTGGGCGAGCACGGTGGCGGTGGTGGTGCCGTCACCCGCGATGTCGTTGGTCTTGGTCGCCACCTCCTTCACCAGCTGGGCGCCGAGGTTCTCGTACGGGTCCTCGACCTCGACCTCGCGGGCGATGGTGACGCCGTCGTTGGTGATGGTGGGAGCGCCGAACTTCTTGTCGATGACGACGTTGCGGCCCTTGGGGCCGATCGTCACCTTGACCGTGTCGGCAAGCTTGTTGACGCCGCGCTCGAGGGCGCGACGGGCGTCCTCGTCGAACTTCAGGATCTTCGCCATGGGAGCGTGAGCCCTCTCGGAAATCTAGGTGAAATTAGCCGCGCCCCTGGCGCCCGGCTCACTAGTGATCGCGGGGGGCCAGGGGCGCAGCTCAATGCAATGTGCTTCGCGGTGAGGCGAAGCGAGGTGAACTACTTCTCGATGATCGCGAGCACGTCGCGAGCCGAGAGGACGAGGTACTCCTCGCCGTTGTACTTCACCTCGGTGCCGCCGTACTTGCTGTACAGCACGATGTCGCCGGTCTTGACGTCGAGCGGAAGACGCTCGCCGTTCTCGAAGCGGCCCGGACCGACGGCCAGGACGACGCCCTCCTGGGGCTTCTCCTTGGCGGTGTCCGGAATGACCAGGCCAGAGGCGGTGGTCTGCTCAGCGTCGAGCGGCTGGACCACAATGCGGTCCTCGAGCGGCTTGATGGCAACCTTGGAGCTGGTGGTCGTCACGATCCGACCTCCCCCTTCGGAGATCTCACGGGGTTAACTGTCTGAGGTGGCGACCAGGTGGATCCGTCGTCGCGGGTGCCGGACCTGCCCGTCGCTAGTTGGCACTCTCCAGGGGGGAGTGCCAGGTCCGAGACTATGACCGCGATTAGCACTCGGTCAAGCGGAGTGCCAATCCGAGCGGTGCGCGGCGCGGTTTTCGGCTGGCGTTCACCCTCCGGGGGCCCGCCGCCGGAGCGGATGCCGCCCGGACGCCCCGGGCTCCCCGGGCTCCCCGGGCTCCCGCTACAGGTAATCCTCCAGCCGCCCCACCGTCAGACCCGCCCGCCGGATCTCCCGCAGCAGCCGTACCGTCCGTTCCCGCAACGACGGAGCCGGGGACTCGCCCGACGCCACCGACACGATGTCCCCCGCCCGCAACCGGCGCTCCCCCTTCGCGAAGGTCAGCCGCTCGCCCTCCATGGACGCTCGCCACAGGACGACCGCCGCGAGATGGCAGTCGCCGGCCGCGCGCAGGGTCGTCGTGTCGTACGTGCCGTAGGGCGGGCGGAAGAGGTGGGGGCGGATGCCGAAGCGGGACCTGAGCTTGTCCTGCTGGCCACAGATCTCGGCGCGCTGGCCGGCGTAGGGCAGACCGCGCAGGGCGGAATGGTCGAGGGTGTGGTTCTGGATGCTCGCGCCGACCGCCTGGAGGCGCGCGAAGTGGCCGTAGCCCGGGCCGACGACGCTGTCCGTGAGGAACATGCTGACCGGGAGCCGCAGTTCACGGACCAGGTCGACGAACCGAGGGTCTCTCTCGGCGCCGTCGTCGTAGGTCAGGAAGACCACCCTGTCGGTCGTACGGACCCGGTCCACCACCGGCGTCAGGCCCGGGCCCGCGGCGAGCGGGGTGGCGGGCCGGGCGGGTGGCCGCGGGGCGGGCGGCAGTGGGCCCGCCAGGCCCCAGCGGCGGTACGCGGGCTCCCCCACCCCGGACGAGCCGTGCGAGCCCGCCCGCCCGGCCGCCTTCTCTCCCAGCCGTTCGATGGGGTCGACGGACTGCGCGCAGCCGGCGAGGAGGACCAGCGCCAGGACTCCGGCCGCCGGCGCCCACCGCCTCACAGGTAGTCCTCCAGCCGGCCGACGGCGTACCCCTCGCGCGTGACCTTGTTCAGGAACCGGCGGACCAGGGCCACCATCGTGCCGTTCCAGTCCTTCCGGCCCCGGAAGTGGGTGAGCACGATGTCGCCCGGGTGGAGGTCGCGGTCCCACTCGCGGAAGTCCCAGTGGTCGACGAAGACCTCCTCGCTCCACAGCGGGACATACCGGACACCGCAGCTCTTCGCCGCGCGCAGGGTGCCCTTGTCGTAGGTGCCGAAGGGCGGGCGGAAGAGCGTGGGCCGCGTGCCGTACTGCTCCTCGATCACGTCCTGCATGCCGCAGATCTCATGCCTCTGGCGGTCGTACGACAGCCCCGGCAGGTAGTGGTGGTGGAGGGTGTGGTTGTTGAGCACGACCCCCCGGTCCCGCATCTTCCTGAAGTATCCGTAGTCGTCCTTGACGACGTGGTCGCTGAGGAAGGCGGTGTACGGGATCTTCAGCTCGCTCATCATCCGCAGGAACTCCGGGTCCTTCTCGGCCCCGTCGTCGATGGTGAGGAAGACGACCTTCTCCCCGGTGGGGACCTTGGTGAAGACCGGGGGGAGGTCCTCTTCCCGGTGGCCCTCGACCTCGAAGCCCTCGCGGGTGGTGATCCTCGGCTTCACCGCCGGGGGCGCAGGCACCGTCAGCGGGACCCTCTTGAGGCCCCAGGCCTCGGCCACCGCCGTCCGGGTCCGGTGCGCGGCGCGCAAGTTGGCGGCGTACCGGTCCAGAGCCCGGGCAGGGCCGGGAGCGGGCCCCACCTCGTAGTCCCCGTCCTGCGCGCAGCCCGAGACGATGGCGGCGGTGGCCAGCGCGGCGACACCGCCCTTCACCCACAGAGAAGACCGACGTGGAGGAGTCCGAAGCTGCTGCCAGACCTGCTCAGTAGGCCGGAGCTGCCGGGAAGACTGGATCCGCCGGAGCCGCCGAGAAGACCAATCGCGCCAAAAAGAACGAGCGTTGTCATCTTGTCCTACGGATTGCATGGTGCCGGATCCTCGCAGGCCACCACCGCGAACCCGGGGTGACACCGCCACCGGAGGCGGACCGTCCACCGACTGGCCCACAATGAACCGGTGAACGACCTCGCTCCCCTCCACACGCCCGAGGGCCGCGCCCTCCTCGACGAAGTGCGCGACACCGCCCCCGCCGACGAACTCGCCGTCGCCACCCGGCTGCGCCGCGACCACCCCGCCGCCCTGGTGTCGGCGGCGCTCGGGCAGGCCCGGCTGCGGCAGCGGGCGGCCGCGAAGTTCGGGGCCGAGGACGCCGGGCGGATGTTCTTCACTCCGAACGGGGTCGAGCAGTCGACCCGGGCGAGCGTGGCGGCGTACCGCGCGCAGCGGCTCAAGGCTCTCGGCGTGCGCTCCGTGGCCGACCTGTGCTGCGGGATCGGTGGGGACGCGATCGCGATCGCCCGGGCGGGGATCAGGGTGCTCGCCGTGGACCGGGATCCGCTGACGGCCCAGGCGGCCCGCGCGAACGCCGACGCGCTGGGTCTCGCCGGCCTCGTCGAGGTGCGGGAGGCGGATGTCACGGAGGTGGACACGGCTTCGTACGACGCCGTGTTCGTCGACCCGGCGCGGCGGGGCGGCCGAGGCCGGATCTTCGATCCGGAGGCGTATTCGCCGCCCCTGTCGTGGGCCGTCCTGGTCGCACACAAGGCGTCGTACGCGGCCCTGAAGGTCGCCCCCGGCATCCCCCACGAGGCCGTCCCCGCCGAGGCGGAGGCCGAGTGGATCTCGGACGGCGGGGACGTGAAGGAGGCGGTGCTGTGGTTCGGCACCGAGCCCGGCGCCGTCCGGGCCACGCTGCTGCCGGGACCGCGCACGCTGCTCTCCCGAGGCCTCCCCGACCCCCAGGTCCGCCCCGTCGGCCGGTACTTGTACGAGCCCGACGGCGCCGTCATCCGTGCCCATCTGGTCGCCGAGGTCGCCGAGGACCTGGAAGGCGGGCTGATCGACCCCACGATCGCCTACATCACGGCCGACGAGAGGCACGTGACCCCGTACGCCTCCGCGTACGAGATCACCGCTCAACTCCCCTTCAACGTCAAGAAGTTGAAGTCCCTGCTGCGGGAGCGCGAGGTCGGCGTCCTGACCGTGAAGAAGCGGGGTTCCGCGGTCGAGCCGGAGGAGCTGCGCCGCAAGGCCCTCCCCAAGCAGCACGGACCGAACTCGGCGACGGTGTTCATGACGCGGGTCGCCGGGGCGCCGACGATGCTCCTCGGGCACCCCGCCTGACTCAGGAAGCCTCGGCCGCCCGCCGCAGCAGCAGCTCCCGTTCCCGTTCGTTCCGCGTCAGCTCCGCCGCCCGTACGAACTCCGCCCGCGCCTCCTTCGGGCGGCCCAGTCGCAGCAGCAGATCGCCGCGCACGCTGGGCAACAAGTGGTAGTCGTGCAGGGCGGGTTCGGCGGCGAGGGCGTCGAGGATCTCCAGGGCCGGGCCGGGACCGTCCGCCATCGACACGGCGACCGCGCGGTTGAGTTCGACGACCGGGGAGGGGGCGCGGGCGGCGAGCAGGGTGTACAGGGTGGAGATCGTCCGCCAGTCGGTCTCCTCGTAGGAGTACGCCATCGCGTGGCAGGCGGCGATGGCGGCCTGGAGGGCGTAGGGGCCGGGGGCACCGGTGGCGGTGGCGTCGGCGCGGCCGAGGGCGGTGATGCCGCGGGCGATGAACATCCGGTTCCAGCGGCTGCGGTTCTGGTCCCTGAGGAGGACGGGCGCTCCGGACGGACCGGTGCGGGCGGCCGCGCGGGACGTCTGGAACTCCAGCAGCGCGGTCAGCGCGTGGACCTCGGGCTCCTTCGGCATCAGGCCGGACAGCACGCGGGCCAGCCGCAGGGCGTCCTCGCACAGCCCCGGGCGCAGCCAGTCGTCACCGGCGGTGGCCGCGTACCCCTCGTTGTAGATCAGGTAGATGACGTCGAGGACGGAGCCGAGGCGGGCCTCGCGGTCGGGGCCGAACGGCACCTCGAAGGCGACGTTCTTCGTGGCCAGCGTGCGCTTGGCCCGGACGATGCGCTGCGCGACCGTCGCCTCCGGGACCAGGAACGCGCGGGCGATCTCGGGCGTGGTCAGGCCTCCGAGCAGCCGCAGGGTGAGGGCGGTGCGGGCCTCGGCGGACAGGACCGGATGACAGGCGGTGAAGACCAGCCGGAGCAGGTCGTCGTCGATGTCCTCGGGGTCGGCGGGCTCCTGGGGCGGTTCCGCATCCGACAGGTCCCGGCCGATCTCGGCCAGCTTGCGGGCGTAGTTCTCCCGGCGGCGGATCAGGTCGACCGCGCGGTGCCGGGCGGCGGCCATGAGCCAGGCGCCCGGGTTGTCCGGCACACCGTCCCGCGGCCACTGCTCCAGGGCCGCGACCAGCGCGTCCTGCGCCAGCTCCTCGGCGATGCCGACGTCCCGGACGATGCGGGTGACGCCGGCGATGATGCGCGGGGACTCCATGCGGAAGACGGTCTCGATGGTGCCGCGCGGGTCGGCGGAGGGCTGTGAGCTCACAACCCTCCATTCGACACCCGTACCGGCGCCCGACCAAGCCGCCGGGCCCGGACGGGCCGTCAGCCCTCCGCGATCTCCCGCACCTCGCAGGTGACCGTCCAGTGCTCCTCGTGCACCTTCAGGAACCGCTTGGTCCACTCGATGGCCTCGGCCTTGTCCTTGCACTGCATGATCGCGTAGCCGCCGACGACTTCCTTGGACTCGGTGAACGGTCCGTCCGTGACGGAGAGCTGCCCGCCCTCCCAGCGCACCCTGGTGCCCTGCGAGGAGGGCGTCAGCCCCTGGGTGTCGAGCATCACCCCGGCCTTGGTGACCTCCTCGATCAGCTCGCCCATCCGCTGCATCAGCTCGGGGCTCGGTCCCTCGGCGGGCGCGGTCTTCTCGTCGATCTGCACGAGCGACAGGTAGCGGGGCATGGTGACTCCTGGTGCCGTACGGGCCGGGTCGTTCCCGGCCTCTCACCCCTGCGTCGATCGGGAGACGCCGGGATCGACACCGTCGCGGAAATTCCCCGAAGTTTTTTTCCGCGGACTTTTTCCGCAGGTGAGAGCGAGGGGGCGGCTCCGGGGCCGGGCGCTCCTCAGCGCAGCGACTTCCACAGGTCGCTCGCCTCCGGCTCCTCGGCGACCACCCGGTTGGGATCCGAGGGCGCGGTCACGACCGGCATGGTCACCGTCCTCACCTCGCTCGACGACAGGCCTTTCAGGCTCTGGCCGAGGCGCATCAGCTCGGTCAGCGAGTCCAGACCGGTGTCGGTGGTGAGGCTGGCGGTGATCGAGTCGGCGACCTCGTACAGCTTGGCGGGGTCGGTGAGCAGGTTCGTCGAGGCGATCTGCTCCAGCAGGGACTTCACCAGCTTCTGTTGCAGACCTATGCGGCCGAGGTCGCTGCCGTCCCCGATGCCGTGCCGGGTGCGGGCGAGGGCGAGGGCCTGTTTGCCGTCGAGGTGGTGGGTGCCCGCCTTCAGCTTCAGATGGCTGTCGATGTCGTCGATGTCCTCGTCCGTCGTGACCGTGACGCCACCGAGGGCGTTCACCAGCTTCGTGAAGCCCGAGAAGTCGATCTCGATGTAGTGGTCCATGCGGACGTTCGTGAGGGACTCGACCGTCTTCACCGCGCACACCGGGCCGCCCACCGAGTACGCGCTGTTGAACATCGCGTTGTACGCCACCGCCGTCGACCCGCCCGACAGCGACGGACAGGAGGGCCGGGTGACGAGCGTGTCGCGCGGGATGCTGACCACGGTGGCCTGCGTCCGGCCCGCGTCCAGGTGCACGACCATCGCCGTGTCGGAGCGGGCACCCTCGCTGTCCCCGCCGCCGAGCGCCTGGTTCTCCTTGCCGCTGCGCGAGTCCGATCCCAGGACCAGGATGTTCAGGGATCCGGTGGGCAGCGGGGAGGCGGCGACGGAACCGGACGCGGACGGGGTCGTCATCGCCCTGGCCGGACGGTCGTCGCCGAGCGCGCTGTTGATGTCGACGCTCTTGATGTTGCTGTTGAGGTGCCAGTACGCCCAGCCGGCCGCCGCGACCCCCAGAACCAGGGCTCCCGCCAGGGTGAGACCGGCGGCCCTGAGCGCTGTCGACCGTCGGCCTCTTCGTCTGCCCGCGTCCCCGGCCCCGTCGTTCGCGTCGTCTCCCGTCACGGGAAAGAACGTACGTCCGAATTATTAGGGGATTGTTAGGAACGGTGGCGCGAGACGGTTTTCTTCGGAAAATCTCACACTTCTCAACTCGTTCCCCCAAAACCGGTTCCGAAAGTTTCGGTCGCGCAACCGACTTCCTTCGGAGCAGTGCGGAGGGAACCGCTACGCCCCCGAGGGCGCCCCCGTACTGGCCCGCACCACCAGGCTCGTCGCCAGCTCCACTCGGGTCGCCGCGGGAGTCGCCTCCGCCCGCCCGAGGTCGAGGACCAGCTTCGCGGCCGCCTCCGCCATCTCGGTCAGCGGCTGCCGTACGGTCGTCAGCGGCGGACCCACCCAGGGCGCCACCGGCAGGTCGTCGAAGCCGACCACGCTCAGGTCCTCCGGGATCCTGAGCCCCAGCTCGCGCGCGGCCTCGTACAGCCCGAGCGCCTGGAGGTCGTTGCCGGCGAAGACGGCGGTCGGCCGGTCCGGGCGGCGCAGCAGTTCCAGTCCCCGCCGGTAGCCGGCCTCGTGATGGAAGTCGCCGGCCGCGATCAGCTCCGGGTCCACCGGCAGCCCGGCGGTCTCCAGGGCCGCCCGGTAGCCGTCGATCCGGGCGCGGCTGCACATCATCTGGGACGGCCCGCTGATCGCGCCGACGCGGGTGTGCCCGAGTTCGACCAGATGCCGGGTGGCGGCGAGCCCGCCCTGCCAGTTGGTGGCGCCGATCGAGGGCACGTCGGTGCCAGGGTCGCCGGCCGGGTCCATCACGACGAACGGGATGGACCGGCTGTTGAGCAGGGCGCGCTGTGACCCGTCGAGGCCGGACAGCACCAGGATCACGCCGTGCGGGCGGCGGGCGGCGACCTGGTCGGCCCAGGTCCGTCCGGGGGTGAGCCGGCCGGCGCTCTCGCTCAGCACCACGCTCAGCCCGGCCTCCCGGGCCACGTTCTCCACGCCCCGGATGACCTCCATCGCCCAGGCGCTCTCCAACTCGTGGAAGACCAGGTCGATCAGGGGCGAACGGCTCGCCTCGGCGCGGCGGCGCCGATAGCCGTGGGCGCGCAGCAGACCCTCCACACGGCTGCGGGTCGCCGGGGCCACATCGGCGCGGCCGTTGAGGACCTTCGAAACTGTCGGCGCCGAAACGCCGGCCTCTCGGGCGATCTCGGCGAGCGTCGCGGTCTGCGCGGACCGTGCGGTTGTCGGGGCTGTCGCCCGGGATTCAGCGGGCTCCGGGGGTGTCATGGCGGCGATCGTATCCCTGCGCGACCTCTTGACGAACCCCTCCCACCGCCCTAGGTTCCCAAAACATTCGATTGTTATCTCGAAACATTCGCTGAGAGGGCCCTCCACCCCGACAGGAGTTTCATGACCACCGCCCCCTGGCGTGACCCCGCACTGCCCGCCGCCGCCCGCGTCGACGACCTCCTCTCCCGGATGACCCTGGAGGAGAAGACCGCCCAGCTGTACGGCGTCTGGGTGGGCGCCAGCACGGACGGCGACGGGGTCGCCCCCCTCCAACGCGAAATGACCGCCGGCTCCTCCGCCTACGACTGGGACGAGCTGATGGCCCACGGTCTGGGTCAGCTCACCCGCCCCTTCGGCACGGCGCCCGTGGACCCGGCGCTGGGCGCGCAGGCACTGGCCCGCGCCCAGCGCCGTATCATCGAGGCCGGCCGTTTCGGCATCCCCGCGATCGCCCACGAGGAGTGTCTGGCGGGCTTCACCGCCTGGCAGGCCACCGCCTACCCGGTGCCGCTGGCCTGGGGCGCGACCTTCGACCCCGAACTGGTCGAGGAGCTGGGCCGCCGCATCGGCGACGACCTGCGCTCCGTCGGCGTCCACCAGGGCCTGGCGCCGGTCCTGGACGTCGTACGGGATCTGCGCTGGGGCCGGGTCGAGGAGACCATCGGCGAGGACCCGTACCTGGTCGGCACCGTCGGCTCCGCCTACGTCCGTGGCCTCGAGTCGGCCGGGATCGTCGCCACCCTCAAGCATTTCGCCGGGTACGCCTCCTCGGCCGGCGCCCGCAACCAGGCCCCGGTACGGGCCGGCGTCCGGGAGGTCGCGGACATCACGCTCCCGCCGTTCGAGATGGCCCTGCGCGAGGGCGGCGCCCGCTCGGTGATGGCCGCGTACACCGACACGGACGGCGTCCCGGCGTCGGCGGACCCCGGTCTGCTGACCGAACTCCTGCGAGAACGCTGGGGATTCACCGGCACGGTGGTCTCCGACTACTTCGGCATCGGGTTCCTGCAGACCCTGCACCGGGTGGCGGGCAGCGAGGCGGAGGCGGCACACGCGGCGCTCACCGCGGGCATCGACGTCGAGCTCCCCTCCCTGAGGTGCTACGGCGATCCCCTCCTGGACGCGGCCCGGGCGGGCGAGGTCCCGGAGGAGCTCATCGACCGGGCGGCCCGCCGCGTCCTGCTCCAGAAGTGCGAACTGGGCCTCCTGGACGAGGACTGGCGGCCCGAGCCGGCCGGCCGGATCAACCTGGACTCTGCGGCGAACCGCGCCCTGGCCCGCCGACTGGCCGAGGAGTCCGTGGTCCTGTTGGACAACCCGGACGGTCTGCTCCCCCTGGCCCCGGACACCCGGATCGCGGTGGTCGGACCGCGCGCCGCGGACGCCCTCGCCATGCTCGGCTGCTACTCCTTCCCGTCCCATGTCCTCACGCACCACCCCGAGGTGCCGACGGGCATCGAGATCCCGACCCTGCTGGAGTCGCTGCGCGCCGAACTCCCGGACGCGAAGGTCACGTTCGCGGAGGGCTGCGGGGTGTCCGACCCGGACACCACGGGTTTCGACGAGGCGGTGGCCAGGACCGCCGAGGCGGACGTGTGCGTGGCGGTGCTCGGCGACCGGGCGGGCCTGTTCGGCCGGGGCACCTCCGGCGAGGGCTGCGACGCGACGGACCTTCGACTGCCGGGCGTCCAGGCCGAGTTGCTGGACACACTGGTGGCGACCGGCGTCCCGGTGGTGCTGGTGCTGCTGACCGGCCGCCCCTACGCGCTCGGCCGCTGGCACAGCGGGCTCGCCGCGGTCGTCCAGGCGTTCTTCCCGGGAGAGGAGGGCGGCCCGGCGGTCGCGGGCGTGCTGTCGGGCCACGTGAACCCCTCCGGCCGCCTCCCGGTGAGCGTCCCGCACGTCCCGGGCGGCCAGCCCTGGACCTACCTCCAGCCCCCGCTGGGCCTGCGCCAGGAGGTCAGCAACCTGGACCCGACCCCGCTGTACCCCTTCGGACACGGCCGTTCCTACACGGAGTTCGTGTGGGAGGACTTCACGGGCGCCGCCGATCCCGCGCGGGTCGACACGGACGGGTCGTACGACATCTCGCTGACGGTCCGCAACACGGGCGACCGCACGGGCGCCGAGGTCGTCCAGCTGTATCTGCACGACCCGGTGGCGAGCGTGACCCGCCCGGACGTACGGCTGATCGGCTATCAGCGGCTGTCCCTCGAACCCGGCGAGGGGGCCCGCGTCACCTTCCGCTTCCACGGCGACCATGCGGCCTTCACCGACCGCTCCGGCCGAAGGGTGGTCGAACCGGGCGCGCTCGAACTGCGGTTGGGAGTGTCCAGCGCGGACGTACGGCACACGGCCCGGCTCAACCTCACAGGTCCGGTACGGGAGTTGGGCCCGGACCGTCGGCTGCGCTGCGAGTCGGAGGTGTCGGACGTGGGGTGATCCGGCCCCGGGCCACCGTGGGACGGGGGATGCGATGGTCCGGTACGTCCACCTCGAGACGGGTACTGCTCCGGCGGGCCCGTTCCGAGGACGAACCGTGGAAGCTCGAGCAGCCCTCGGTCAGCTCGCCGCCACCGACTCGAACCGCCACCGGTGCACCGCTCGCCCGACCAACTCCCCGTCCGGTTCCGGAAGTTCGGGCAACTCGGCGTCGTAGGCCGCATCCCACCACGTGATGACCAGCACCCGGTCCCCCGGCGCCCGGAAGGTCTCCCGGCGCAGCGGCTCCTGAGCCAGGTCCTGCGCCCGCGCCCAGGCCAGCAGCCGCTCGCCCCGCCCGTCGACCGCCCGTGCCTCCCACATCAACGCGACCGTCACGGGTACAGGTTCTCCTTGCTGACCTCGTGCACATGGTCGTGCCCGGGGACATGCGGGTCCGTCACCGGCAGCGAGGAGTCCGCCGAGAGGTCCCAGCTGGACGCCGACCGGTTGCGCGCCACCATCTCCGCGCCCAGCGCCGCCACCATCGCCCCGTTGTCCGTGCACAGCTTGGGCCGGGGCACCCGCAGCCGGATCCCGGCGGCCTCGCAGCGTTCCTGGGCCAGCACCCGCAGCCGGGAGTTGGCCGCGACCCCGCCGCCGATCATCAGGTGGTCGACGCCCTCGTCCTTGCAGGCCCGCACGGCCTTGCGGGTCAGCACGTCCACGACCGCCTCCTGGAAGGAGGCCGCCACGTCCCGCACCGGCACCTCCTCACCCGCCGCCCGCTTGGCCTCGATCCAACGGGCCACGGCCGTCTTCAGTCCCGAGAAGGAGAAGTCGTACGCCGGGTCGCGCGGCCCGGTCAGACCGCGCGGGAACGCGATGGCCGACGGGTCGCCCTCCTTCGCGTACCGGTCGATGACCGGACCGCCGGGGAAGCCCAGATTCAGCACCCGGGCGATCTTGTCGAAGGCCTCGCCGGCCGCGTCGTCGATGGTCGCGCCCATCGGCCGTACGTCGGAGGTGATGTCGGACGACAGCAGGAGCGAGGAGTGGCCGCCGGACACCAGCAGCGCCATCGTGGGCTCGGGCAGCGCCCCGTGCTCCAGCTGGTCCACGCAGATGTGGGAGGCGAGGTGGTTCACGCCGTAGAGGGGCTTGCCGAGCGCGTAGGCGTACGCCTTCGCCGCGGAGACACCGACCAGCAGCGCCCCGGCGAGACCGGGACCGGCGGTCACGGCGATGCCGTCGAGGTCCTTCGCGCTCACCCCCGCTTCCTTCAGCGCGCGGTCGATGGTCGGCACCATCGCCTCCAGGTGCGCCCGGCTGGCGACCTCCGGCACGACCCCGCCGAAGCGGGCGTGCTCGTCGACGCTGGACGCGATGGCGTCGGCGAGCAGGGTGGTGCCACGGACGATGCCGACGCCGGTCTCGTCACAGGAGGTCTCGATGCCGAGAACGAGCGGTTCGTCAGCCATGGGTCTCGGTTCCTTGTACGGAGGTCGGTCCGGCGGCGGAGCCGCTGTCGGATGCTGTGGTCAGACGCATCACCAGGGCGTCCACGTTGCCCGGCTGGTAGTAGCCGCGCCGGAAGCCGATGGCCTCGAAGCCGAAGCGCTCGTACAGCTTCTGGGCGCGGAGGTTGTCGACCCGGCACTCCAGCATCACTTCGGCGCACTCGAAGGCGGTGGCGGCCCGCAGCAGTTCGGCCAGCAGCCGGCCGCCGAGACCGGTGCCCTGGCAGTCGCGGGCGACGGCGATCGTCTGTACGTCGGCCAGCTCCCCGGTGGAGGCAAGCCCCGCGTAACCGACGATCCGGCCGTCGGCGGTCTCGGCGACGACGTACCGCCGGTTCGCCTCGGCGCCCCGGGAGTGGGCCAGTTCGGACCAGAACATCCCGCGCGACCAGGCGTCCTCGGGGAAGAGGTCCCGCTCCAGTTCCAGCACGGGGTCGATGTCCCACCAGCGCATCTCGCGCAGTGCGGAGGTCAGGGTCGATTCGGTCACTTGGGGGTGACCACCTTGTAGTTCTTGGGGACCTGGGCGTCGGGCCGGCGCAGGTACAGCGGCCGGGGCGCGGGGAGTTCCTCGCCCGCGCCGAGCTTCTCGGCCGCGAGTGCGGCGAGGGCGGCGGCGGAGACGTGCTCGGGTTCGTGGGCTCTGGGGAAGGTGTCCGGGTACAGCAGCGCGCCCGCGCCGACGGCCGGCAGCCCGGCGACCCGGTCGGCGATGTCGGCGGGCCGGTCCACGGCGGGGTCGGTGAGGCGCGTACGGGAGTCGGCGTACGTCGCCCAGTAGACCTCCTTGCGCCGGGCGTCGGTCGCCACGACGAACGGCCCCTTCTCGATGTCGGCCGCGTAGGCGAGGCCGTCCAGCGTGCACACACCGTGCACGGGGACGCCGAGCGCGAGCCCGAAGGTGTCGGCGGTCATCAGACCGACGCGCAGTCCGGTGTAGGGGCCGGGACCGACGCCGACGACGATCCCGGTGACCGCGTCGAGCCTCAGACCGGCCTCGGCGAACAGCCGGTCCACGGCGGGCAGCAGCAGTTCCCCGTGCCGGCGCGCGTCCACCTGACTCGACGAGGCGATGACGTCCGTGCCGTCGTGCAACGCGACGGTGACGGCGGGGGTGGCGGTATCCAGAGCGAGCAAGAGCACGCAAACAGCCTACGGCTCCGCGGGGGCCGTGTCGGACGTCCCGGGCGGGCGGCCACCTGCTGCTACCTTCGCCACGAAGAAAGGCGTACGACACAGAGGTGGACGAGCGTGACAAGCAGCAGCGCCGGTTTCGTGGCCGGGCTCACCGTGGCGGCCCTCGGGGGCGTCGGCTTCCTCGCCTACCAGGCCTCCGCGAACGTCCCCGCCGACCTCGGCAGAACGTACCCGAGCGGCAAGCCCTCGACGGCTGCCGGGAAGACCCCCACGAGGAACCCCGCCGAGCTGCCCGCCGACTCCGGCAAGGGCAAGCGGGTCGTGTACTCGCTGGGCAAGGACCGGGTGTGGCTGGTGGGCGAGGACAACAAGGTCACGCGTACGTTCAAGGTCACCCCGGGCGACCTCGACCCGGCGCCGGAGACCTACGCGGTCACGTCCCGCTCCAGCTCGGTCACCGGCACCGACGGCACCCCCATCGAGCACGTTGTCCGCTTCACCAGCGTGGACGGTGTGACCATCGGCTTCAGCGCGGCGGTGGGCAAGGCGACTTCGGTCCCCGCCACGAACCTCAAGACGGGTGGCATCCGCGAATCGCGCCCGGACGGCGACGCGCTGTGGCGGTTCGCGACACTCGGCGAGAGGGTCGTCGTCGTCCGCTAGAACCTACCCCTGACTTCGGGCAGGCGTTCAGGCCGCCTTGCGGTGCTCGGCGGGCCGCTCCACCGTCTGCGGGTCGGGCATGCGTGGCGGAGTGGAGACGGCGTTCGCGGCGGCGCACGACGCCAGCAGGTCACGCATGGACACTCCGGCGACCGCGTACTGGGACTGCGGCTGCGCCTTGCTCTCTGTGGCCGACATGGACGCCTCCTGAAGTTCGGGGGCGGGTGTAGTTAGGTAGACCTAACTACGAACTGGATACCATGTGACCACGTGCGAGACACCCGACGCAACATCTTGCCGACGTCTTGTCGGAACATTCATGAAGTTCGGGGGTCCGTGACATCGGGCGGACGCCAGGCAGACGTCACATCGGGCGGACGCCGGGCAGACGTCAGGCGGACAGCACGCTCAGGTCCACGGTCGCCCAGCGCTTCCCCCCGAGCCCGGTCAGCGTCACGTGCCGCACCTCGTCCGTCTCCGGGGGTTCGGAGGCCGCCCCCGGGACAGGCGCGATCCCGACAGTCCGGTGGATGCGGACCTCCAGCCGGTCGTCGGTCAGCTCCTCGACCTTGCCCTCGCCCCACTCCACGACGATCACCGACTCGGGCAGCGAGACGTCCAGGTCGAGGTCCTCCATCTCGTCCAGTCCACCACCGAGCCGGTACGCGTCGACGTGCACGAGGGGCGGACCGTCGCCCAGGGAGGGATGCACACGGGCGATCACGAACGTCGGGGAGGTCACGGCACCCCGGATCCCGAGCCCCTCACCCAGTCCCCGGGTCAGCGTCGTCTTGCCGGCGCCGAGCTCCCCGGTGAGCATCACGAGGTCGCCCGCGCGCAGTAGTTTGGCGAGCCTTCGGCCCAGCTCCCGCATCTGCTCGGGAGAGGTGACGGTCAGCTCGGTCTCAACCGGGTCGTGCGGCGCTGCTGGTGCTTCCATAGCCACTTACGGTAGCCCCTGTCGGGACGGCGCCCGCGCGGGTGAGCAGGTCGGCGAGGCGGTCGGTGACGACTTCCGGGTGCTCCAGGATCACCAGGTGCCCGGCGTCCGGGACGAGCACCAGTTCGGCGTCCGGCAGCAGGTCGGCGATGGCCTCGCTGTGCTCACTGGGCGTGACGAGATCCTGGACCCCGGCCAGCACCAGCACCGGGACGTTCGTGAAGTGGGCGAGCGCCTCGGTCTTGTCGTGGTCGTTGAACGCCGGGTAGTACTCGGCGACCACATCGATGGGCGTGCCCTCGATCATCCGCTCGGCGAACCGCACGATGGCGGGGTCGACGTCCCGGGAGGCGAAGGAGTACCGCTTGATGATCCCGGCGAACAGGTCGGCGGTGGCCCGCCGCCCCTTCTCCACCAGGGCCGCCTGCTGCCCGAGCGCCTTCAGTACGCCGGGCAGCACCCGCCGTACGACGTTGACGCCGGCCACCGGCAGCCCGAAGTTCACCTCGCCGAGCCGCCCGGACGACGTGCCGACCAACGCGACCGCCACCACCCGCTCGCGGACCAGCTCGGGGTAGGCGTCGGCCAGTGCCATGACCGTCATCCCGCCCATGGAGTGCCCGACCAGCACGATCGGCCCCTCCGGCACGGCGGCGTCGATGACGGTCTTCAGATCGCCGCCGAGCTGCTCGATGCTGACCGGCTCCCCGCCCTCCACCTGGGCCACGCCCCGCCCGGACCGCCCGTGGCTGCGCTGGTCCCAGTGCACGGTCCGGACGACGCCCCTGAGCGCCGCCCGCTGGAAGTGCCAGGAGTCCTGGTTGAGGCAGTAGCCGTGGCTGAAGACCACGGTGACGGGTGCGGGGGCCTTGCGGCCGAAGAGCCGACGCCGCCGGGGCGCCGTGCCGCCTTCCGGCTCCACCTCGTCGACCTCGTAGTACAGCTCGGTGCCGTCGTCGGCGTACGCCTTGCCGGGAGTGCCGCGCAGTGCGCCGTACGGGCCGGTCGAGTCCAGCGCGAGCCGTGCCTTCCTGCGCATCCCGCGGCCCACGGTGAGCCGCTCGATGGCGACGCCGGCGGCCGCGCCCGCGGCGACCACTCCTATCGCCGCGCCGGCGAAGCCGGTCGCCCTGCGCCAGCTTCCGGCTCCGGCCGCCTCCGTGGCGGCGGCGACGGCCACGGCGGCGTCCACGATGGACTCCGCGCTGCTCTCGCTCACGTACCGCTCCTCTTCGCCGGACCCGCTGCCGTCGCGCGCTCTGTGCGCTTACCCCGCTTGTTGCTCATTCACATGGACGTATCCACATAGACGCGGGGAACGCGCGTTCCGATCCGGGTGACGATCTCGTATCCGATGGTGCCCGCGGCCTGTGCCCAGTCCTCGGCGGTGGGCTCACCGCGGTCGCCGGGCCCGAACAGCACGGCCTCGGTGCCGGCCTCGGGCTCGTCGCCGCCCAGGTCCACGACGAACTGGTCCATGGCGACCCGCCCGGCCACCGTCCGCCACTTGCCGTCGACCAGCACCGGGCCGGTCCCGGAGGCGTGCCGCGGGATGCCGTCCGCGTAACCGACGGGCACCAGACCGAGGGTGGTCTCGCCCGGGGTGACGTAGTGATGGCCGTAGCTGACGCCGTGGCCTCCCGGAACGCGCTTCACCAGCGCGACGGAAGCCGACAGCGTCATCACCGGGCGCAGCCCGAAGTCGGCGGGGCCGCCCACTTCGGGGCTGGGCGAGAGCCCGTAGACCGCGATCCCGGTCCGGACGAGGTCGAAGTGGGACTCGGGAAGCGTGAGTGTGGCGGGCGAGTTGGCGATGTGCCGCACCTCGGGCCGCACGCCCTGCCCCTCGGCGTACGCCACCATCTCCCGGAAACGGGTGAGCTGGGCCGCGATGGAGGGATGCCCGGGCTCGTCGGCGCAGGCGAAGTGCGACCAGAGTCCGGTGATCCGCAGGAGCCCGTCCCGCTCGGCCCGCAGGGCGCCCGCGACCAGGTCGTTCCAGTCCTCGCCGGGCTGGCACCCGTTGCGCCCCAGCCCGGTGTCGGCCTTGAGCTGTACGCGCGCGGGCGTGCCGGCCAGCCGGGCCGCCGCCGTGACCTCCGCCAGGGCCCACATCGCGCTGACGGACACGTCGAGGTCGGCCTCGATCGCCTCCCGCCAGGGTCCGCCGGGCGTCCACAGCCAGCACATGACGCGGCCCGGCAGTCCGGCGGCCCGCAGCGCGAGGGCCTCCTCGGGCGTCGCGGTACCGAGCCAGCCCGCTCCCGCCTCGACCGCCGCGCGGGCACACGGGACCGCCCCGTGGCCGTACGCGTCGGACTTCACCACGGCCATCACGGCCGCGCCCGGCGCATGGGCGCGCAGGGCCCGCACATTGCTCCGCAGGGCGGCCAGGTCGATCTCGGCGCGGGCACGCAGGGGCGCGCTCCGCGGGGCTGCTGTCTCACTCATCGCGCCCCCAGTGTCTCAGAGGGGTCGGACAGACCTTCGGGACGCCTACGCGTGGGCGGGTCCGGCGGGGGCCGGGGCCGCCGCGGCGAGCGGTACGGCGACACTCCGGCGGACGGCAGGTCTGCTGATCATGCGATCAGAGAAACGTGAGAGTGGTGTGCATGGGGGGCGCCGCGCGGCGGGGTCACCTGTTCAGCCCGTCCGGCATGTGCGGGCGAGGCCCGTTCAGGGCCGAAGCGGGCGCGGCGGGGGCGGGGGTGCGGCGGGGGCGGAAAACCCGATACGCCGCCGCCCCCACCGGACCGCAGCTACCCGTCCACGTCCCGCACGTCCCGCCACGCCCTGGGAATCGCCACCGCCACATCATGCGCCCCCATCGGCGCGCCGTCCGCCGCGAACCGACCGGCCAGCCCATGCAGATACGCCCCCGCGCTCCCCGCGTCCACCGCCGAGAGCCCCGCCGCCAGCAGCGACCCCGTCAGCCCCGACAACACGTCCCCGCTGCCCGCCGTGGCGAGCCAGGACGTCCCCGTGGCGTTCACCCGCACCGCCCCGCCCGACGGACCCGCGATCAGCGTGGTCGAGCCCTTGAGCAGCACCGTCGCCCCGTACCGGCCCGCCAGCTCCCGCACCGAGGCGAGCCGAGCCGACTCGACCTCCTCCCGTGCCACCCCGAGCAGCGCGGCCGCCTCGCCGGCGTGCGGGGTCATCAGCGTCGGTGCGGTGCGGGCCCGTACCGCACCGGCGTCCGCGAGCCGCAGCCCGTCCGCGTCGATCAGCACCGGTACGTCCGCCGCCAGCACCTCCGCCACCGTCGCGGCGTCGTCGCCCGCCCCCGGTCCGACGACCCAGGCCTGCACCCGCCCTGCCTTCCGCGGCCCCCGGTCCGACACCAGCGTCTCGGGGAAGCGGGCGATCACCGCGTCCCCGGCGGGCCCCACGTACCGCACGGCCCCGGCCCCGGCGCGCAGCGCCCCCGAGACGGCGAGGACCGCTGCCCCCGGGTAGCGCGCGGACCCGGCGGCGATCCCGACGACGCCCCGCCGGTACTTGTCGCTCTCGACGCCCGGCACCGGCAACAGCCGCGCCACGTCCGCGTGCTGCAAGGCCTCCAGCTCGGGCTCGTCCGGCAGCTCCAGCCCGATGTCGACCAGCCGCACCGACCCGGCGTACTCGCGGGCCGGATCGACCAGCAGCCCAGGCTTGTGCGTCCCGAAGGTGACGGTCAGGTCGGCCCGTACAGCAGCCCCGGTCACCTGGCCGGTGTCGCCGTCGACCCCGCTCGGCAGGTCGACGGCGACCACGGCGGCCCGGGACCGCTCGGCGGCGGCGGCCAACGGCGCGGCGTCGGGCCGCAGTCCGCCCTTGCCGCCGATCCCGACGATGCCGTCGACGACGAGATCGGCCCGCTCGACCAACTCCTCGGCCGCATCGGTCCCCTTGACGCTCCCACCCGCTCGCCGCAGGGCCGCGAGGCCCTCGGCGTGGGCCCGCTCGGGAGCGAGCAGCACCGCCGTGACACCGGCCCCGCGCCGGGCCAGCCGGGCCCCGGCGTACAACGCGTCACCCCCGTTGTCGCCACTGCCGACCAGCAGCACGACCCGGCTGCCGTACACCCGCCCCAGCAGATCCGCGCAGGCCGCGGCGAGCCCGGCCGCCGCCCGCTGCATCAACGCCCCGTCCGGAAGCCGCGCCATCAGCTCCCGTTCGGCCGCCCTTACCGTCTCCACGCTGTACGCAGTACGCATGCGATCGAGTCTGCCGCAGAACTCCCGTGGCGGTCGGTCAACCCCTTCGCCTGACCACCAGCACGACACCTATGAGGACCGCGATGATCACGATGACGAGCCATGCGGGAAAGCCGTCCGTCACAGCCCCGCGCGCGAGAACGGGAGTGCCCATCGAACTGAACCTCCTTGGTCGGTCCCGGGCGCCAGTGCAGGCGCTCGCCGACCTCGCCATCGAATGCGAAGCATCGTGTCAGGAACGGGTCTTCCGACGACCCTCCTACGATCAAGATCACGAGTGCATCAGCTTCCCTCCACAGGAAGTCAGAACCAGTGACCCCAGCGGTCACAGATGCCGCACGAGCTGACACGCGACGCACACAAATCGACCCGACGTGCCCTTGAAGTCGCTCTGCATGCGAGCCGGAATGAGCCCCACCTCTTTGCTGGCGGATAACGGGATAAGAACCTACATACACCCTCCTCCGAGGTGCGGAATGATCAATTCAGGCCAGGCAGCGGGCAGTTAAGGTGTCCGAAAGTTCAATACCTTCCAGGTCAGGGTGCCGGCCACGGACCTCACCCGATAATTTCCAGCCATATTGGTCATCGTTCCGCACTCAAAGGTGAAGCGCTTACCAGTGGTAATGGCGCACGTGTCGGCATATGCCCGCACCTGGAGTTGTCTCAGATGCCCCGTGCGCCACAAAACACCCCTGGGCAGGGGGCTTCACGAAACGCACACTTAGGGCGTTCGGCGAGCGCAGCCGCAGCTGCCGCCCATTCCGTGAAGGACTTTCCCGCGATGACCGATCAGGACAGACCGGACAGACCCACCGGCCCCCTGACCCGAGCCGTCCGCTACGCCGGACGCCTGCTGTGCTGGAGCCTGGGCGTCGGCATGGCCACAGCCGCCGTCGACACCACCGTTTCCCCGCACGCCCCTTGGTGGCAGACTCTCTGGCCGCTGCCCTGGTACCTCACGTGCGCGTCCGCCCTCGCCTGGGCCCTGCTGCGCGCCCGCGAGAAGTCCGTCGGCAGACCGGTCGGCGACGACGACCCGCGGACCGACGAGGACGTCCACGTGGAGTGGGATCAGGCGGCGTGAGCCCTGGCCCTATCGGCCCCCGCCCAGAACCACTACTCGCCGAACAGGTCCTCCGCACGCCCGACCGTGCCGGCCCTGTCGAGCCAGTCGTCGAGGCGGGCCAGATCAGTACAGGTGGTGATGCGTTCGCGCACCTCGTCCGAGACGGGTAGGCCACGCAACTCCAGGATGCGCAGGACCCCCTTCGCCTCGCCCTCCGCTTTCCCCTTCGCCTCGCCCTCCGCCTTACCCTTTGCCTCGCCGTCCAGGTACGCCTCTTCGAACACAGTGCCCCGGCCCGGGAAGTAACTGATGACCATCTTCTCCAGCTCTCTCCACGTCTCTCGGGCCGGAGTGTCCTCAAGCCCGATTTCCAGCAACTCCGACCAGTACTTCGCTGTGGGTTTGTCGAACGACCGCATGCCGCGGGCCAGCAACTCCAGTATGGCGACGATGCCCTCGTCTTCGCTGTGCACGATGGCCGCGAACGTCGCCAATGCCGGCTGCCGCGCCACAGCCGATTCGTCGGTGATCCTAGGAACCGTGTCCGGCCCCAGCACGAAGGGACGCGTGACCTGAGTCGCCCAAGGGCCGACACGACACTCGAAGGGACCTGCCGCCCAGGCCGCGGTCGGCCGGTTCCGGCAGACCGTGAGGAGCAGCACCGGCAGGTTGAACTTCGCGTGCAGATACGCCACGTAGTAGGCCCAGCTGACTCCCTTGTCCGCAGCCCGCCTGGTCTGGGCCTCGATCGCCAGCAGAAAGCCGTCCCCTTCAGACGGTTCGACCTTCAGCACCGTGTCCACACGGCGCTCCATCGGTCTGATCTCTGTGGCGTCGGGGGTGATCGCCTCGATGACCGCCTTCGCGGGCGGCGTCAGCCCCAGTACCTCGAAGACAGGGGCGAGGACCTCCGGATGGTCCTGAAAGATCCGGTGCGAGGTCTCGTGGGCGGATGTGACCATGTGCGCAACCTAGATGGAGTGGCGGGACGGCTGTCCGGGCGATCGGGAGGCGTTCACCCTTTCGAGCGGTGGGAAAAACGGTTCACGCCGTCGAGGCCGACCAGGGGCCGGGCGGTGGAACAGCGTGAGATACCTGAACCGTTCGGTAATGTGTTCGTCCGGGAGGGTCCGAACGGCTGCTGCCAGGTCTCAACGGCAGCCACGGCCGTAGACACGTCCCATGACCACGGACGTCGGCACGGCCCCGGACCCTGATCCCGGAGGACGGACCACGAGACGGACGGGGGAACACCGATGACGACCGCTCACGCCCTATCGGGGGTTGGGAGCAGCCCACCGCCAGGAAGCGACACGGTCATCGACGTACGGGATCTGCGGATGCGCTACCGCAGCCAGGACGTATTGAAGGGTGTCGGCTTCACGGCCCGGCGAGGCGAAGTCGTCCTGCTGCTCGGCCCGAACGGCGCGGGCAAGACGACCACGATCGAGGTCCTGGAAGGCTTCCGGATGCGCTCGGCCGGTGACGTGACCGTCCTCGGCACCGATCCCGCCGGTGGGGACGAGCGCTGGCGTGCGCGCCTGGGCATCGTGTTGCAGTCCTGGCGCGACCACGGCAAGTGGCGGGTGCGGGAACTGCTGGCCCATCTTGGCTCGTACTACGCGCCGTACTCCACCGCCCTCGTGCGGCGGCCGTGGGACGTTGACGAGCTCCTCGCCGCGGTGGGTCTGACCGAGCAGGCGGACAAGCGGGTCGGAACTCTGTCCGGCGGGCAGCGCAGGCGTTTCGACGTGGCCGTCGGCATCGTAGGCAGACCCGAGGTGCTGTTTTTGGACGAGCCGACGGCGGGTTTGGACCCGGAGGCGAGGAACGAGTTCCACGGCCTGGTACGCGGGCTGGCGGACGAGAACACCACTGTTCTGCTGACCACGCACGACCTCGCCGAGGCGGAGAGGCTCGCCGACCGGATCCTCATTCTGGCCGGTGGCCGGATCGTGGCCGATGGCTCGGCCGAGGAGTTGTCGCGGCAGGCATCGGCCGAGGCCACTGTGCGCTGGACACGGGACGGGCGCCCCTTCGAGGAGGCGACGGCCGAGCCCACCCGGTTCGTCCGTCGGCTGTTCGAGGAGCACGGCGAGGCGATCGGCGGGCTGGAGGTACGCCGGGCAAGCCTGGAGGACACCTACCTGACGATGGTGCGGGAGCTGGAGGCGGGGAGCGTTCCCGATGAGCGGGCGGTCCACACGTTCGGGGAGGGATCGCGATGAGTCCGGTGTGGCATGCGGCGGTAGTAGGGGTGCGGCGCGGCAGGACGGAACTTCGGCAGTCTTTCACCACCGGCCAGGACGTGTTCGGGTACGTGCTCTGGACGGTTCTGCTCATCGTGCCGCTGTTCTTGGGCAGGGACGATCCGCTGAAGGGCGCCGGTATCTCGGCCGGCGCGTTCATGCTGCCGAGCATGCTGGGGATGACGCTCGCGTTCACCGGGATGATGACCACGGCGCAGTTGCTCGCGACCGAGCGCGAGGACGGCACACTTCTGCGGGCCAAGGCCGTGCCTCACGGCATGGTCGGCCACCTGATCGGCAAGATAATCATGGTGTCGGGTACGGCTCTCGTCTCCATGGCACTCCCCTTTGCGGTGGGCGTGTTCCTGGTGGACGGGGTTGCCCGGCAGGGTGGCGGAGCGTTGCTGACGCTGGTGTGGGTGGTGCCGCTGGGGCTCCTGGCAACCCTGCCGATGGGCGCTGTCATCGGCTCAGTCGTCAGCAGCCCGCGCACCGTCGGGTTGCTGATGCTTCCGGTGATGGGACTCGTCGTGATCTCCGGGATCTACTTCCCTCTGTCGAAGCTGCCCGAGTGGCTGCAGACCGTCGGACAGATCTTCCCCGTGTACTGGCTCGGCCTCGGTCTCCGCTCGGCGCTGCTGCCGGCCGATGCGGTCGCCGCCGAGATCGGCGAATCCTGGCACCACCTGGAGACAGCGGGCGCGCTGGGCGCCTGGGCAGTCGCCGGTCTGCTCCTCGCACCATCCGTCCTGCGCAGGATGGCCCGCCGCGAGTCCGGGGCCGCGATGGCGGAACGGCACCGCAAGGCGATGCAGCGGGTCGGGTAGGCAGCGGTGCAAGACCCGGCTCTGCACAGTGTGGTGCGGGTGGTGGAGTGGGCCGAGGTGAACTGCGGACCTACGGCCCCGCCCTGACAGTCACCCCTCCGCGATCACCACCGCGGAGGCCACCCCCGCGTCATGACTGAGCGACACATGCCAGGACTGCACCCCGAGTTCAGCCGCCCGGGCCGCGACCGTCCCGGTCACCCGCAACCTCGGTCGCCCGCTGTCCTCGACGTACACCTCGGCGTCCGTCCAGAGCAGGCCCGCCGGAGCGCCCAGCGCCTTGGCGAGCGCCTCCTTCGCCGCGAACCGTGCAGCGAGCGAGGCGGCGCCACGCCGCTCCCCGCTCGGCAACAGCACCTCGCTGTCGAGGAACAGCCGCTCCACCATGTGGGGCGTACGCTCCAGCGACGCCCGGAACCGGTCGATCTCCGCCACGTCGATCCCGACGCCGATGATGCCCATGCCCAGCACCCTATGACGGGAACGTGAGGCCGGATCAGCTGACAGGACCCGGTGGGCCGGACGAGGCCGGCCCACCGGGTCCTGGAGTCCCTGACGCCACGCCAGGTCACTTCACGTCACGTCACGTCTTGCCGTGCCGTGCCTTGTCGTCGGACTCCGCATCGCGTCGGTCAGGCGTCTCGCGGGTCAGCCCTCGAACACCTTGCCCTGCTTCACCACGTAGTGCGTCGGCAGGGAGCAGCCGATGGACGGCGTGACCAGCAGGCTCACGGTGAGCGGCGCGGGCTCCGTGCTCGCGGTCGAGAACTCACAGACGGCACCGCTGCCCGTGAGCGGGTACCAGAACCACCCGTCCACATCGCCCACGGTGACCCGGTCGGACTCCTTCCAGGCACCACCGGACTGCTTGTAGACCTGCAGCCGCACGGAGGCGGCGTACTCGTCCTCCGTCGACCGCAGCGCGGTCAGCGTGATCTTGTAGTCGCTGCCCAGGGTGGACGACGCGATCTGCCGCGTCTGCGGTGCCGCGGCGGCGGCGCTGGAGGCCCCAGTGGCGGCGGACCCGAGGCCGGCCGCCATCAGGAGGGTGACGGCTGCGGTCGCGGCGCGACGAGCGGTGTTGCGGTTACGGTTACGGACCAGACTCATGTGTTCCCCCGTTGGAACGAGTTGTACCGAAAGGTCGGTTCGGATCGTACGGTCGTAAAGACCCGTGACACGGCTCCACGGTTGTACGGCGATTCGCGCGTCAGCAGAAGTCGCGGGCGATGAAGCTCTCCATCTCGTCGTTCCTCCACAGCTCGGGGATCCGCTGGTGCGGCTGGACGCAGCCCATGAAGCCGGTGAGGTTGTCGTTGTCGTACATCACGATGTAGAGGCCGGAGGCGTTGTCGACGCTGCTGATCTCGTTGTCGCCGTTCCACCCGTCGATGTCGTACGGCCCACCGGCGGTGACATCCACGTACCGGCTGCCCTCGTAGTTGCCGTCCTCCCACATGCAGACCCGTCCGGCCCCGCAGTAGCCGTCCGCCTGGGCCTGGCCGGCGAACCCGACGGTCAGCGCGGGCACGGCCAACAGGGCGACAAGCCCCGCCTTGGTCTTGGCGAGCATGGTGTTCTCCTCCCGTTGACGGTCGCCCGTCCCGTTCCCCCGGGCCAACGGCGACCGTCCCACCACGCTCCCCCAATCCCTCCCCGCACGGCACCTCAGAGATCCGAGGTTGCGTGAGCCCACGGCGCAGCGTGTCAAGGTCGGAGGTCGCGCCAGAAGTCGTCCTACTCCGGCGGCGGCGACGGCAACGCCTGCGTGGAGATCGCGAAGTTGGACGCCCACATCGCCATCCGCGACTCAAGGGCCCCAGCCAGGACACCCCTCACCGTCCCCACCGCCGCCTTCACCACGTTCGTCGAGGCCCTCAAGCCGCCCCACTCCCCCGTCAGCGACTCCGCCGGCTTCCGAGGCTGATCCGAGAAGAAGAAAGACATGTCCGAGTACGCTTTCGCCCGCGCGTCCGAGGAAGTGCTCGCCGTCCGGAACGAGTTGGCCGACCACGTGGTCCAGGCCCTCCAGCGTGCCGGTCTGCCCGCCTTCCGAGGCGAAGAGGCCGCAACAGCGGCCCCGTCGGGTGCCGTTGTCCACGTGGAGCCCGACGCCGAGACGGCTTCGGCGTCTGTTTCCGTGAGTTGGGGATGTGACCCTCGCATGGCCCAGGCGGCTGTCGACAGTCTCACCTCCGGCAAGCCAGGCGCGCCGGTCGTTGACTATCCCGGGGTGATCGGTCAGCACATGCAGATCGCGCTGATCAAGATCTTGCTGTCGTCGGGCGTCATCGCAACGCCGGAGAACGACCACATGAACCCGGAGCGCGTCCTGGTGTTCGGGATGATGTCCGACCTGCCAACCGCGCTGAGGCCCACGTTCGTTCCACCGGAAATTCGGCCTGCCCCGGAAGGAACGGCGCCCCCGAGATCATGACGAACCCCCGTTCCCGTTGGTCTTCGCCGTGACCGGTGATCCACGTTCCTATGATTTCTGTACCCCGACCGAAGGACCTTCGCGTATGTCTGACGCTGTCGACGCGAGTGCACAGGTGGCCGACCTGATCCGAGCCAATGAGGGCATCGCCCAGCATGGCGACGGCTGCTCTCCGGAGGTGATCGCCAGAGCCGAGGCCGAGATGGGGCTCGTTTTTCCGCCTTCCTACCGGCGCCTGATCGAAGAGTTCGGCACCTGGGACGTCCCGCCCACGGAGTTCCTCGCCATCTACCAGACACCGGCCATGGGCGAGGAACTGTTGGGCACTCCTGCCTTCACCCGTGAAGACCGCGCCGAACTCGGGCTTCCTCAGCACTTCATGGTCGTCAGCTGAGCTGATCCACTCCGCGAGAGCGACACCGCGCCATGTCACACCCCACCGCACACCAGGACACACCTCACCGCACAGCGTGACGCACCGCACTGCGTGAGACACCCCACCCTCCACCCCGTTCAAACTCCGTTAACAATGGACTGTGATCTCTCCGGTCTCCCCGATGCCCCGGAGCGCCCACCGGCACAGGCCGGAGGCGACTCCCTACGTCGACCTCACCCGAGCCGAGTGGAGCGCGCTGCGCGAGAAGACGCCGCTGCCGCTCACCGCCGCGGAAGTCGAGAAGCTGCGTGGCCTCGGCGACGTCATCGACCTCGACGAGGTGCGGGACATCTACCTCCCGCTCTCCCGGCTCCTCAACCTCTACGTCGGCGCCACGAACGGCCTCAGAGGGGCGCTGAACACCTTCCTCGGCGAACAGGGCTCCCAGTCCGGCACCCCCTTCGTCATAGGGGTGGCCGGATCGGTCGCCGTGGGGAAGTCCACGGTCGCCCGTCTCCTCCAGGCCCTGCTCTCCCGCTGGCCCGAGCACCCGCGCGTCGAGCTGGTCACCACGGACGGCTTCCTGCTCCCCACCCGGGAACTGGAGGCCCGCGGCATGATGTCGCGGAAGGGGTTCCCCGAGTCGTACGACCGCCGCGCGCTCACGCGTTTCGTCGCCGACATCAAGGCGGGGAAGGACGAGGTCACGGCGCCCGTCTACTCCCACCTGATCTACGACATCGTCCCGGACCAGCGCCTCACGGTCCGCCGTCCCGACATCCTGATCGTCGAGGGCCTGAACGTCCTCCAGCCCGCGCTGCCCGGCAAGGACGGCCGCACCCGCGTCGGTCTCGCCGACTACTTCGACTTCAGCGTGTACGTCGACGCCCGCACCGAGGACATCGAGCGCTGGTACCTCAACCGCTTCAGGAAGCTGCGCGCCACGGCCTTCCAGAACCCGGACTCGTACTTCCGCAAGTACACCCAGGTCTCCGAGGAGGAGGCCCTCGACTACGCCCGCACGACCTGGCGGACCATCAACCGCCCCAACCTCGTCGAGAACGTGGCCCCCACCCGCGGGCGCGCCGCGCTCATCATCCGCAAGGGCCCGGACCACAAGGTGCAGCGGTTGAGTCTGCGAAAACTTTGAATCCTCACCTCCCTGAAGGGAGGTGATTCCTGGCTCAGGCAGCCTCTTGGAGCTGCGCTCCAGGAGGTCTTCCGCCATCAATACCAGCCGGGTTGAGACCAGCCCGGACGAGCATCACGCGTGCGGAGTTCTTGTCCCGTGGGGACGCGCTTCCGCACGCGGCGCAGATGTAGGTGCGCTCACCCAGCGGCAAAGCGTGCTTGGCTCTCGCATCGCAGTGCGCGCAGTCCATCGTGGTGTACGCGGGGTGGACCAGGCGGATGTCCCGCCCGTACTTGCGGCCCATCTCGATGAGAGCGGCCTTGGTGGCGCCGATGGCGGCGTCAGCGGCCTTGCGGGCCATGGTGGACTTGGCCAGGAACTTCGGACGGAAATCCTCCACGGCGACGGCGTCGTGGTCGCGGACGACCCTCTTGGCCCACTTACGGCCGGTGTCCGCACGCCGCCTGACGACCTTCTTGTACGCCTTCGCCCGCAGCTTCTTCGCCTCGCGGTAGCCCTTCGATCCGCGTTGGCCCTTTTTCGGCTTGCGGCGGGCCATCATCCGGTCGTACCGGGTCAGCTTGACTTGGGCCCACGGGCACACGCGTTGGCATCACCCCGGCGATGCCGACAGCCGTACGGGCTGCTCCGCGCCCTGATCCGGATACGGCGACGCTCCGCATTGCGACACCCGGATGCGGTCCCTCCCCGGCGTGAACACCGGGGCCTCCTCGCAAGAAGCAGGTGACCGTTACTCTGCCGCCATGCTGCACCTGCGTCTGATCACCCCATCCGACAAGACCGACGAAGTGGTCCGCCTGATCGAGGAGACGGTCGGCACCACCCACCTCGTCGTGCTGCCGGGCAGCGCCCGCAACCCCGCCGGGGACGTGGTGATGTGCGACGTCGCCCGCGAGGCAGGCGACGAACTCCTCACCGGGCTCCAGGAGTTGGGCCTCGACCGCAGCGGCTCCATCGCCGTCGAGAACATCGACCTGTCACTGTCGAAGCGGGCTGACCAGGCCGAGGAGGACGCACCCGGCGAGGGCGCGGACGCGGTCCTGTGGGAGCACCTCACCGACGCGACCCACGAGGAGTCCACCCTCTCCGTCACCTACCTGTCGTTCATCACGCTGGCCACGATGATCGCGGCCTGCGGTGTGGTGCTGGACAACGCGATCCTGATCGTGGGCGCGATGGCGGTGGGCCCGGAGTTCGGACCACTGGCGGGCATCTGCACGGCGGCGGTCCAGCGAGCACCACGGCTGGCGCTCCGCTCACTGATCGCACTGCTGGTGGGCTTCGCGGTGGCGATGGCGGTGACCGTGGGCTTCAGCCTCTTCATGGACGCCGTCGGCCTGTTCACCCAGGCCCGGCTGGAGGCCGACCGCCCCAACACCGGCTTCATCTACGCCCCGGACTGGTTCTCGTTCGTCGTGGCGGTCCTCGCCGGAGCCGCCGGCACCCTCTCCCTGACGTCCGCGAAGTCCGGCGCCCTGGTCGGGGTGGCCATCTCCGTGACGACGGTCCCGGCCGCCGCCAACGCGGCCGTGGCCCTGGTCTACAGCGACACCAACCAGGCCTGGCGCTCGACGGAGCAGTTGTTGCTGAACCTGCTCGGCATCCTCCTGGCCGGCACCCTCACGCTGCTGCTCCAGAAATGGCTCTGGTCCACCCAGCGGAAACGAACGGCTCCGCAGAACGCCGGACAGGGCAACGCTCCCTGAGGGACACGGGGCTCCGTCGATGTGCGGCTCCGCCGCGTGGGCGCGAGCGGCCACCACAGCCCCGCAGCCCGCTCACGACAGAAGCTCCCGACAGAAGCCCCCAACCCGATCCCGGCGACTAACTGAGCGCCGACTTCACCACGTCGGCCAGCCGCTCCGCGACAGACCGCGCCTGATCGATGTCCGCGGCCTCCACCATCACCCGAACCAGCGGCTCGGTCCCGGAGGGCCGCAACAGCACCCGCCCGGTCTCACCGAGCTCCCGCTCGGCGTCCTCCACGGCCGCCGCCAGCTCCGGGGACGTACCGACCCGGGTGCGATCCACGTCCGGCACGTTGATGAGAACCTGCGGCAGCCGCTCCATCACGGCCGCCAGCTCCCGCAGGGACCGGCCGCTCTGCGCGACCCGAGCCGCCAGCAGCAGCCCGGTGAGCGTCCCGTCCCCCGTGGTCGCGTGATCAAGAATGATCACGTGCCCTGACTGCTCCCCACCGAGGGCGTAACCGTGCTCCTTCATCTCCTCCAGCACGTACCGGTCACCGACCGCGGCCTGGATGATCTTCAGCCCCTCCCGCTCCAGGGCGAGCTTGAAGCCGAGGTTGGACATGACGGTGGCCACCACGGTGTCGGCCCGCAGCACACCCCGCTCCCTCATCGCCAGCGCGAGGACGGCCATGATCTGGTCGCCGTCCACCTCCGCGCCGGTGTGGTCGACGGCCAGGCACCGGTCCGCGTCCCCGTCGTGCGCGATGCCGAAGTGCGCGCCGTGCTCGACGACCGCGGCCTTCAGCAGGTCGAGGTGGGTGGACCCGCAGCCCTCGTTGATGTTGAGGCCGTTCGGCTCGGCACCGATCGTGACGACCTCGGCGCCGGCCCGCGTGAACGCCTCGGGCGACACCCGGGCGGCGGCGCCGTGCGCCTCGTCGAGGACGATCTTCAGCCCGTCCAGCCGATTCGGCAGCACACTCACGAGATGCGTGACGTACCGCTCGAACCCTTCCTCGTACGACCGCACACGCCCCACGCCCGCGCCCGTCGGCCGGTCCCACGGCGCCCCGGTGCGGTGCTCCTCGTAGACGGCCTCGATGCGCTCCTCCAGCTCGTCGTCGAGCTTGTGCCCACCGCGGGAGAGGAACTTGATGCCGTTGTCGGGCATGGCGTTGTGACTGGCGGAGAGCATGACACCGAGGTCGGCGCCGAGCTCGGCCGTGAGGAACGCGACCGCCGGGGTCGGCAGTACACCCACCCGCAGGACATCGACGCCGGCACTGGCGAGACCCGCGACCACCGCGGCCTCCAGGAACTCCCCGGACGCACGCGGGTCCCGTCCGACCACGGCGGTCGGCCGGTGACCCTCGAACGTGCCCGCCTCGGCCAGTACGTGCGCCGCGGCGACGGAGAGGCCGAGGGCCATCTCGGCCGTCAGATCCGCGTTGGCGACACCGCGCACGCCGTCCGTGCCGAAGAGTCGTCCCACTTGTCCTCCTGAGGAAGCGTCAGTGACGGAAGAGGTTCCGTCCGATGCGGCTGTTCACGGCTCCCGCATCCCAGGCATTCCATGCCTGAACATCCGATCACACAAGCCTTTGAGCGGCTTGTGCCCTTATACGCCCAAGTCTGCGATAAAACGAACGCCCCGACGGCACAATGGCGTGCCGCCGGGGCGTTCGGAGTACGTACTGAGCAGGCTCGTGACAAGGGTACGTACGAGCAGGCTCGTAAGACGTACGAGCAGGCAGCGAAGCTTAACGCTTGCTGTACTGCGGGGCCTTGCGGGCCTTCTTGAGACCGGCCTTCTTGCGCTCGACCGCACGGTCGTCACGCTTGAGGTAGCCGGCCTTCTTGAGGGCGCCGCGGTTGTTGTCCACGTCGGCCTCGTTCAGCGCGCGGGCCACGCCGAGGCGCAGGGCACCGGCCTGACCGGAGACGCCGCCACCCGAGATGCGGGCGATGACGTCGTAGCGGCCGTCGAGCTCGAGCACCTTGAAGGGCTCGTTGACTTCCTGCTGGTGGACCTTGTTCGGGAAGTAGTCCTCGAGCGTGCGCCCGTTGACCTTCCACTTGCCGGTGCCGGGCACGATGCGAACGCGCGCGATGGCGTTCTTGCGACGGCCCAGGCCGGCGGCCGGCTGCGGGTCGCCGAAGCGGCCGGCGAGGGACTCCGAGGTGTACTCACCCTCGACGGGGACCTCGGACTCGGTGGTGTAGCTCTCGATGTCGACGATCTCGGTCTCGGTCTCTTCGACCGGCTGCTCAACAGTGGTCTCGGCCACGATGCTCCTCAGATTCTTTTCTGTCTTAGGGGGTGGCCGGAACTACTGCGCGACCTGGGTGATCTCGAACGGCACCGGCTGCTGCGCAGCGTGCGGGTGCACGTCACCCTTGTAGACCTTCAGCTTCGAGAGCATCTGACGGCCCAGCGTGTTCTTGGGGAGCATGCCCTTGACGGCCTTCTCGACGGCCTTCTCGGGGTTCTTGTCGAGCAGCTCGTCGTAACGGACGGAGCGCAGACCACCCGGGTAGCCGGAGTGGCGGTACGCCATCTTCTGGGTCCGCTTGTTGCCGGACAGGTGCACCTTGTCGGCGTTGATGATGATGACGAAGTCACCGGTGTCGACGTGGGGAGCGTAGATCGGCTTGTGCTTGCCCCGGAGAAGGGACGCGGCGGTGGTGGCGAGACGGCCCAGGACGATGTCCTGAGCGTCGATGACGTGCCACTGGCGCGTCACATCGCCGGGCTTGGGGCTGTACGTACGCACGGTTCGTAGCCTTCGCTTCGAGTGAATGGTCCTGAACAGGTCACCGAAACGATCACGACAGCCTGGACCGCACTGCGGCGACGCATACCGCGTACGTGGGTCGCTGGTCATCGGCCCGGTGGACCGGTGTAAGGGCCCGTCCCGTGAGAATGAGCAAGCCAATACACAACGAACATGCAGGATACCTGCGGCGCCCGTGCCGGGTCAAAACGAGTGTTTCGCAACCGGACAGGCCCACCCATCAGTCTACGTCCACCCGATCGGCCCCTCGCACCCCTCGCGCGGCGACGCCGAAACCGGACGGGCCGAGCGGCCGCGGGACGCGGACGCAGTGGACGGCGACCGTGGCGGCCAGGACACACAGGGTGACCGCGTCCCGGAAGGCGCGGCGCTGCACCGTCTCCAGATAGGGCCAGGTCAGGCCAGGGATCTGCGGAATCAGGGCGAGCCAGAACCAGGGAGTGCGGGCGACCGCGTCCGCGTATGGCAGACCGGCCAGCAGCAGCGGGAGGACGACGACGAGATAGTGGTCGTACGACGGCCGGGACACCAGGAACACCGAGAGCATCAGGGCCGCGGCCGTCTCGGGCAGCCGCAGCGGCCCGGGATCGGCGCGACACCAGCGCCGGTACGCGGCGAATACCCCGGCGCCCGCCGCGAGCATGGCGAGCAGCCCGGCCAGGGACTCCGGCATTCCGAGCCGGGGCAGCACCGCCGCCGGGGACGCCTCGTAGAGCCGTACGAAGCCGTCGTCGCCGCGCAGCAGGAACGGCAGGGTGCGGGTGACGAAGCCGGCCGGGTCGGGCAGCAGCAGCGCGGCGGACACGGAGGCGAGCGCCGGGAGCAGGACCAGCGCGGCCAGGCCCCGCCACTGGCGCGCGAACAGGAACAGCAGCGCCATGGGGGCGAGCAACGGCTTCAGCGCGATCGCCGTACCGATGACGGCACCCGCGCCCACCCATCGCCCCCGGCTCGCCAGCAACAGGGCCGCCGGCAGGGCCAGCGCGGCCGTCGCCGTCCAGTTGCCCAGCAGGACCAGATGCCCGAAGGGCGCGAAGCCCACCGCCGACGCCCCCAGGCCGAGGACGGCGAAGCGGCTGCGCAGCGGCACCCGGTGCAGCCTGAGCGCGCAGACCCAGCCCCCCACCAGACAGCCGGTCACCGCGAGCGGCACCAGCACCCGCAGCGCGACCTCCGGCAGCAGGGCCTGCGGGGCCGCCGCGAGCACCGCGCCCGGCAGATAGAGGAAGTGTGGATCGTCATACGGGGAGCCACCGGCCCACCAGGTGCGCGCGGCCCTGACGACGATCGCGTTGTCCATCCCTCCGTCCGAGGTCAGCCGGGCCGTGCGGGCCGCCGTCGCGCCCAGTACGGCCGCGAGCGCCACCCACAGATGCCGACTGGCCCTTCGTACCAACCACCCGGAGATGTCGCTTTTGCGGTCGCTCATCGAGCGAACGCTAGGGCTTCCAGAGCCTGTTGAGGAGGACCGGCACACCCCGTACCCCGTCTAAGATGCGGCCCATGAGCTTTGGGCAGCAGCAGGGACCCCAGTCCCAGTGGGATCCCTGGAAACCACAGTCCCAGCAGCAGCCGTGGGACAACAGCACCGACCAGACGCCGGACTGGGCGGCGCTCGCCGAGGCGTCCGAGACGCGGAACAAGCGGCGCAGGCTGCTGTTCATCGGCGGCGGCGCGCTCGCCACGATCGCGGTCGGCACGGCCGTGGCCATGGCGGTGGTCTCCGCGAACGGCAACGACGAGGCGAACAAGCCGACCTCCCAGCTGCCGTCGACCGGGGAGATCCCGAGCAGCTCCGGCACCGCGGCCCCGTCGTTCGCGCCGACCAGTGCCCCGCCCCCGCTGGACCCGAAGGACTTCGTCTCCAGCAAGAGCAAGGACGTCGCCGCGGTCAGCCCGACCATCCTCTTCCCGGGCACGAAGCTGACCATGGGCTCGACCGTCTACAAGAAGGGCCCGACCGCCGACACCAAGAACTGCGCCTCGGCCGACACCGTCCAACCCAGTCTCGGCAAGCTCCTCACCGCCAACGACTGCACCCGCGTCATGCGGGTCTCCTACACCAGGGACAACGTCGCGGTGACGGTGGGCGTGGCCCTCTTCGACTCCGAGGCGCAGGCGACCAAGGTGAAGGGGCAGGTCAACACCAAGAAGGACATCGTCAAGTCGCTGTCCGGGGACGGCGTCAAGGCCTTCTGCAACGCCGCCATCTGCCGATCGACCACCAACTCCTACGGCCGCTACCTGTTCATGACGGTCGCCGGCTTCACCGACGGCAAGGACGCCACGAAATCGTCCACCACCGTCTTCAGCGCCGGCGACGACCTGGCGGAGTTCACCTTCCGCCAGATCCACCGCCGCGGCCAGGCCCAGGCGTCGGCCGCCGCGAACGGTTAGTGCCGCGCCACCAGTACGCCGGGGCCGGTTCAGCAGCAGCCGGCCCCGGGCAACGACCGCTTGTTCCGCGCCTCCTTGTTCCGCGCGGCCAGCAGCTCGTCGGCCGGGTAGCCGACCTCCTCCAGCGTCAGCCCGTGCGGCCGTACGACATGCACGGCCGAGTCCCGTACGCCGGCCGCGAGCACCTTCCCCGGCCAGTCGGGTCCGCGGTGACCGTCCCCCACGAACAGCAGCGCCCCGATCAGCGAGCGCACCATGTTGTGGCAGAAGGCGTCGGCCCGCACGGTCGCGGTGATGATCCCGTCCTGGCCCTTCACGAGACTCAGTTCCTGGAGCGTACGGATCGTCGTCGCGCCCTCCCGCTTCTTGCAGTAGGCGGCGAAGTCGTGCTCCCCGAGCAGCCGCTCGGCGGCCTCGTTCATGGCGTCCACGTCGAGCGGCCAGTCGTGCCACAGCACGTGGCTCCGCAGCAGCGGGTCGACGCCTCCGGGGTTGTCGGTGACCCGGTACGCGTATCGCCGCCAGACCGCCGAGAACCGCGCGTTGAAGCCACTGGGCGCCTCCCGGAGGGCCCAGACCCGGACGTCCCGGGGCAGCCGCCCGGCGAGCCGCTTCAGCAGCTTCTGGTGGTGCTCGGCCCAGACCTCACGCGGCAGATCGACATGGGCGACCTGCCCCCGAGCGTGTACCCCGGCATCGGTACGCCCCGCCACGGTCAGCTCGTACGTCTCCCCCGACCGCGTCACCGTCCGCAGGGCGTCCTCGATCTCCCCCTGCACGGTCCGCCGTCCCCCGGCCTGCTTGGCCCACCCGGAGAACTCACTCCCGTCGTACGACAGATCAAGCCGGACACGGACGTAACCGGCTGCTGCTTCATCACTCACGCACAGATCCTCTCAGCAACAAAAAAGCGGGCCCGCTCCTGAAAAAGGAACGGACCCGCCAACGCCCTGAAGGGGCGCGGGGCTGTGTCGACGGGCGGCTCCGCCGCGTGGGCGCGAACAACCTCGACAAAGCCGCAGCCGCAGGCGCACAGCCCCGGCAGAACGCTTACGCGTCCTTGGACTCCTCGGTGTCCTCGGCCTTGGTCGTGTCGACCTGGGCCTCGGCAGCCTCGGCGTCCTTGGCGGCACGCTGCGTCGCGGCCTCGGCCTCACCGGTCGCCTGCTGCGCGACGGTCAGCGCCTCGACCAGCTCGATGACAGCCATGGGCGCGTTGTCGCCACGACGGTTACCGATCTTGGTGATGCGGGTGTAGCCACCGGGACGGTTCTCGTAGCGCGGGCCGATCTCGGTGAAGAGCGTGTGCACGATGCTCTTGTCCGTGATCACCTGGAGCACCTGACGGCGGTTGTGAAGGTCGCCCTTCTTCCCCTTGGTGACCAGACGCTCGGCGTACGGACGCAGCTTGCGCGCCTTCGCCTCGGTGGTGGTGATACGGCCGTGCTCGAACAGCTGCTTCGCGAGGTTCGCGAGAAGCAGCTTCTCGTGCGCGGCGCTGCCGCCCAGACGGGCACCCTTGGTGGGCTTCGGCATGGTGTTTCTCCTAGGTGTCTGCCCCGGCCGTATCAGGTACCGGGGTCAGTGTCCGAGCGGGCGATCGCCCGTCGGAGACCCTGCGCCCCTAAGGGGCGCAGGGAACTGCGGGACCGGCCGTAGCCGGTCCGCAGCCGAAAATCCGGCCTCCTCGCGGAGCGCCTAGTACTGCTCGGTCTCCACGAACCCGGCGTCCTCGTCGTCCGCGCCGAACGCGTCCGCCGCGGCGGTCGGGTCGAATCCGGGCGGGCTGTCCTTGAGCGCCAGGCCCATGCCCGCCAGCTTCGCCTTGACCTCGTCGATCGACTTCGCACCGAAGTTACGGATGTCGAGCAGGTCCGCCTCGGAACGAGCCACGAGCTCACCCACGGAGTGGATGCCCTCACGCTTGAGGCAGTTGTACGACCGAACGGTGAGCTCGAGCTCCTCGATCGGCAGGGCGAGATCAGCGGCCAGAGCGGCGTCCGTCGGGGACGGGCCCATGTCGATGCCCTCGGCGTCGATGTTCAGCTCACGGGCGAGACCGAACAGCTCGACCAGGGTCTTACCGGCGGAGGCCATGGCGTCACGCGGACGCATAGCCTGCTTGGTCTCGACGTCGACGATCAGCTTGTCGAAGTCGGTGCGCTGCTCGACACGCGTGGCCTCGACCTTGTACGTGACCTTCAGGACGGGCGAGTAGATGGAGTCGACCGGGATACGGCCGATCTCCTGGCCCACCTGCTTGTTCTGCACGGCGGAGACGTAACCGCGGCCACGCTCGACCGTCAGCTCCATCTCCAGCTTGCCCTTGCCGTTGAGCGTGGCGAGGACGAGGTCGGGGTTGTGGACCTCGACACCGGCCGGGGGCGCGATGTCGGCGGCGGTGACCAGACCCGGGCCCTGCTTGCGCAGGTACATCACGACCGGCTCGTCGTGCTCCGAGGAGACGACCAGCTGCTTGATGTTGAGGATCAGGTCGGTGACGTCCTCCTTGACGCCCGGCACGGTGGTGAACTCGTGCAGGACGCCGTCGATGCGGATGCTGGTGACAGCGGCACCGGGGATGGACGACAGGAGGGTACGGCGGAGGGAGTTGCCGAGGGTGTAACCGAAGCCCGGCTCCAGCGGCTCGATCACGAACCGGGAGCGGAATTCGTCGACGACCTCTTCGGTCAACGAGGGACGCTGAGCGATCAGCATGTGTGGAGATCCTTTTTTCGTGGACGCCCGCTATTTGACGCCCGACGGACCCGCACCGGCGAAAGCGCGGGGTACTGCAAGGGTACGGGCGGTACCGCCCCGAAGAGCCGTACCGCCCGCAACCTCAAGACAACCTGGCCTCAGACGCGGCGGCGCTTGGGCGGACGGCAGCCGTTGTGCGGGGTGGGGGTGACGTCCTGGATCGAGCCGACCTCGAGGCCGGTGGCCTGGAGGGAGCGGATCGCGGTCTCACGGCCGGAGCCGGGACCCTTGACGAAGACGTCGACCTTGCGCATGCCGTGCTCCTGCGCGCGGCGGGCGGCCGACTCGGCGGCCATCTGCGCGGCGAAGGGGGTGGACTTGCGCGAGCCCTTGAAGCCGACGTGGCCGGCGGAGGCCCAGGAGATCACGTTGCCCGAGGGGTCCGTGATCGAGACGATGGTGTTGTTGAACGTGCTCTTGATGTGCGCGTGACCGTGAGCGACGTTCTTCTTTTCCTTGCGGCGCACCTTCTTGGCAGCGCCCTGACGACCCTTGGGGGGCATCTATAACTCCTACGGGAGGTGGTCGGTCCTACAGCGAAGACCGCTGGTGAGCGTCCGCTGAGGACTACTTCTTGCCCGGCTTCTTCTTGCCGGCGATGGCGCGACGCGGGCCCTTGCGGGTGCGGGCGTTCGTGCTGGTGCGCTGACCGCGGACGGGCAGACCACGACGGTGACGGAGACCCTGGTAGCAACCGATCTCGACCTTGCGGCGGATGTCGGCCTGGATCTCGCGACGGAGGTCACCCTCGGTCTTGATGTTGTTGTCGACGTACTCACGAATCGCGACGAGCTGCTCCTCGGAGAGGTCGCGAACGCGGGTGTTCGGGTCGATGCCGGTCTCGGCCAGCGTCAGCTGGGACAGGGTCCGGCCGATGCCGAACACATAGGTGAGGGCGACCTCCACACGCTTTTCGCGCGGGATGTCAACACCGGAAACGCGTGCCATTCAATGGCTCCAGTTGATCCTCGGAGGTCTTCCACAGAACCGGTTCCCAGCCGCCGTATGAGGTACGAACCGGGTCCCCGGCCTCCGAACCGGGGGTGTCAGGCGACGCCAGCGCCGCCCGGGTCCTGCGTATGAACATGTACAGCTCGCGTCGCGCGAAGTTCTGCGAATCGCAGAGGGTGGGTCGTGCGTCAGCCCTGGCGCTGCTTGTGGCGCGGGTTGTCGCAAATGACCATGACCCGACCGTGACGGCGGATCACCCTGCACTTGTCGCAGATCTTCTTGACGCTCGGCTTGACCTTCATGGGGTGAGGTTCTCCGGGTCAGTGCCACCACCCCGCCGGAAGCGGGGCAAAGGCAAGATCTACTTGTACCGGTAGACGATCCGGCCACGCGTCAGGTCGTACGGAGACAGCTCCACCACGACCCGGTCGTCAGGGAGGATACGGATGTAGTGCATACGCATCTTGCCGCTGATGTGTGCCAGGACCTGGTGGCCGTTCTGGAGCTCGACCTTGAACATGGCGTTCGGAAGAGACTCGACGACAGTGCCCTCGATCTCGATGGCACCTTGCTTCTTGGCCACGCTTCGCCCTTCGAATCGACTACCTTGATCGACTCCCTTTGCGTCCCTTACGGGCGCATGCGGACATGCGGGTGCACGAGAGCCGACGAGTCAGTCTACGACAGCGCACCCGGAAAGACGAATCGAGAGAGTCTGCCCCACACCGAAGATCCCTAAGCAAAGGCCCGCCGGAGCCTGTGAGTCCCGCCAGGCGCGACCGCGCTCAGCCCAGCGGATCCGGAGCCGCCACGATCCCCAGCTCGGCCAGCTTCGCCTTGCCCCCGTCGGGAGAGGTGAGCACCAGCGGGCCCTCCTCCGTCAGCGCCACCGAGTGCTCCCAGTGGGACGACCAGGTCCCGTCGGTGGTGATGACCGTCCAGTCGTCCTGGAGGACCTCCGTCTTCGGGGTGCCCAGGGAGACCATCGGCTCGATGGCGAGGCAGAAGCCGGGGACCAGCTTGGGACCCTTGCCGCGGCGGCGGTCGACGTAGTTCAGGAGGTGCGGGTCCATGTGCATCTCGGTGCCGATGCCGTGGCCGCCGTAGTCCTCGATGATGCCGTAGCGGCCGCCGCCGGGCTTCGGCTGGCGGCGGATGTACGTCTCGACGGCCCGGGAGACGTCCACTAGGCGGTTGCCCGGCTTCATGGCCGCGATGCCGGCCCACATGGACTCCTCGGTCACCCGGGAGAGCTCGACCAGTTCGGGAGCGTGCCCGGAGCCCACGAAGGCCGTGTAGGCGGCGTCACCGTGCCAGCCGTCGATGATCGCGCCACAGTCGATGGAGATGACGTCGCCGTCCTTGAGGACGACCTCGTCGGACGGGATGCCGTGCACGACGACCTCGTTCACCGAGGTGCAGATGGTCGCCGGGAACCCGCCGTAGCCGAGGAAGTTCGGCTTCGCGTCGTGCTCCGCGAGCACCTTGCGCGCGACCTGGTCCAGATCCCTGGTCGTGGCCCCGGGCACCGCGGCCTCACGCGTCGCCGCATGGATGGCTGCGACGACCAACCCCGCCTCACGCATCTTGGCGATCTGCTCGGGGGACTTGATCTGCACCATGGCGGCGGGAGCCTTTCTCGGACCGGGGAGGGGCGGGCGCCTTCAACGATACGTGCACCCACGCAACAGCCGCGGCCCCCTCCCTGGGGGACCGCGGCTGCGACGACGTACGAAGAAGCGCTACGCGACGTGGTCCTCGCGCTTGAGCGCCTCCATGGCGCGCCCCGTGACGTCCTCCACCTTGCCGAGTGCCGAGATCGTGACCACCAGGCCCTGCGCCTTGTAGTAGTCGATGATCGGCTCGGTCTGCGTGTGGTAGACCTCCAGCCGCGTACGGACGGTCTCCTCGGAGTCGTCGTCGCGCTGGTACAGCTCCCCGCCGCAGACGTCGCAGACGCCTTCCTGCTTCGGCGCCTTGTACGACACGTGGAAGACGTGCGCGGAGTCGTTGCGGCAGATACGCCGGCCGGCGATCCGCTTGACGACCTCCTCCTCGGGGACCTCGAGGTCCAGCACCGCGTCCAGCTTCATGCCCTCGGACTTCAGCATCTCGTCCAGCGCCTCGGCCTGCGACACGTTGCGCGGGAAGCCGTCCAGCAGGAAGCCGTTCTCCGCGTCGGGCTGCTCCATGCGGTCCTTGGCCATCCCGATGGTGACCTCGTCCGGGACCAGGTTGCCCGCGTCCATGTAGGACTTCGCCAGTTTGCCGAGTTCCGTCTGCTTGCTGATGTTGGCCCGGAACAGGTCGCCCGTGGAGATGTGCGGGATCGACAGGTTCTGCGCGAGGAACGCGGCCTGCGTTCCCTTACCGGCACCCGGCGGCCCGACGAGGACGATACGCATCAGCGGAGGAACCCTTCGTAATTGCGCTGCTGGAGCTGGCTCTCGATCTGCTTCACCGTCTCGAGACCGACACCCACGATGATCAGGATGCTCGTCCCACCGAACGGGAAGTTCTGGCTCGCGTTGAACCCGACCAACGCCATTGTCGGTACGAGAGCGATCAGACCCAGATACAGCGAACCCGGCCAGGTGATCCGGTTGAGCACGTACGACAGGTACTCAGCGGTCGGTCGGCCAGCCCGGATGCCCGGGATGAAGCCACCATACTTCTTCATGTTGTCGGCGACTTCCTCGGGGTTGAACGAGATCGCCACGTAGAAGAACGCGAAGAAAACGATCAACAGGAAGTACGAGGCGATGTAGTAGGGGTGGTTCCCCTTGACGAGGTGCCCCTCGATCCAGGTCTTCCAACCCGACGTACCGCTCGAGAACTGCGCGACCAGCGCCGGGATGTAGAGCAGCGACGACGCGAAGATGACGGGGATCACACCCGCCTGGTTCACCTTCAGCGGGATGTACGTCGACGTCCCGCCGTAGGAACGGCGGCCGATCATCCGCTTGGCGTACTGCACCGGGATGCGGCGCTGGGCCTGCTCGACGAAGACCACCAGGCCGACCATGACCAGGCCGACGATGATGACCGTGCCGAACTCGATCCAGCCGTTGGCCAGGGTGCCCTGCTTCTTGATGGCCCACAGCGCGGACGGGAAGGTCGCGGCGATCGAGATGAACATCAGGATCGACATGCCGTTGCCGATGCCGCGGTCGGTGATGAGCTCACCGAGCCACATGACGACGGCCGTACCGGCGGTCATGCAGATGACCATGACGATGGTGGTGAAGATCGCACGGTCCGGGACGATCGAGCTGGCGACCTGGCAGCCGCTGAACAGCGCGCCGCTGCGGGCGGTGGCGACGAGGCCGGTGCCCTGCAGGATGGCGAGCGCCACCGTCAGGTACCGCGTGTACTGCGTGATCTTCGCGGTGCCGGCCTGTCCCTCCTTCTTGAGGGCTTCCAGACGCGGAATCACGACGGTCAGCAGCTGCAGGATGATGCTCGCCGTGATGTACGGCATGATGCCCAGCGCGAAGATGGTGATCTGGAGCAGCGCACCACCACTGAACATGTTCACCAGACCGAACAGGCCCTGGTTGCCGGACGCCTCGTCCACACACTGCTGGACGGCCGTGTAATCGACGCCCGGGATCGGAACGTGGGTACCGACTCGGTAGACCACGATGATGCCGAGAGTGAAGAGCAGCTTCTTGCGCAGGTCGGGCGTCTTGAACGCCCGGGCGAACGCGGTGAGCACGGTTCCTCCTGCGACCCCCGCGCCGCGCGCGGCAGGGACTAGTCGTGTAAACAGGGCCCAGCGGGCCGAACGATGTTTTCTACCACCCCGACACCGAACGGCATACCTCGCGCGGGCACAGGTGGACCTCATGGACTCTAACAGCGGCTGCGCAGCCAGGTGAAGCTTGGCTGACAGGCGGCAGGTCAAGGGTCGGTCAGGGAGGGGCGGTGAAGATCTCCGTCATCACCCGCTGCCGGTCACATCACGTTGACATCTGCGAAGCGACCGGCGGGGAGCAAAGGGGAAAACGGGGAGATCTCCAGGCATTGTCGCCGGTCTCCGACGGATGATCCGTCGGGCACCGGCTCTTTTCGGCCGTTTTCCGCAATCCGTTCGCCGAACCGTTCCAGAGCCGTTCGCCGAACCGTCTCCGCGAGCCGTTCCAGAGCCGTTTCCGTGAGCCGTTTCCGTCAGCCGTTTCCGCGGACCGTCTGCGCACAGTGCTCGCGGCCTACGGCAAAGGCCGGGCAGCTCCCCCGTGGGAGAACTGCCCGGCCTCTTGTGCGTGTGCGGCGGTGCCGCCCGGGCTCAGATGAGCTCGGTGACCGTACCGCCGGCGGCGGTGATCTTCTCCTTGGCGGAGCCGGAGACGGCGTCGACCGTCACCTGCAGCGCCACGGAGATCTCGCCCTGGCCGAGGACCTTGACGAGGCTGTTCTTGCGAACGGCACCCTTGGCCACGAGGCCCTCGACGGTGACCTCGCCACCCTCGGGGTACAGCGCGCCCAGCTTGTCGAGGTTCACGACCTGGTACTCGGTCTTGAACGGGTTCTTGAAGCCCTTGAGCTTCGGCAGACGCATGTGGAGGGGGATCTGCCCACCCTCGAAGCGCGCCGGAACCTGGTAACGGGCCTTCGTGCCCTTGGTACCACGACCGGCCGTCTTACCCTTCGACGCCTCACCACGACCGACACGGGTCTTGGCGGTCTTGGCGCCCGGGGCGGGACGGAGGTTGTGGATCTTGAGCGGGTTGTTCTCCGCCATGATCAGTCGACCTCCTCGACCGTCACGAGGTGGCGGACGGTGTGCACCATGCCGCGGAACTCGGGACGATCCTCCTTGACGACCTGCGTGTTGATGCCCTTGAGACCAAGGGAACGCAGGGTGTCACGGTGGTTCTGCTTGCTGCCGATGTACGACTTCGTCTGCGTGATCTTGAGCTGAGCCATTACGCAGCACCAGCCCCGGCACGCGCACGCAGCAGAGCCGCGGGAGCGACGTCCTCGAGCGGCAGGCCACGGCGGGCCGCGACCTCCTCGGGACGCTGCAGGCCCTTAAGGGCCGCCACGGTCGCGTGCACGATGTTGATCGCGTTCGACGAGCCGAGCGACTTCGACAGGATGTCGTGGATACCGGCGCACTCGAGCACGGCACGCACCGGGCCACCGGCGATAACACCGGTACCGGGGGACGCGGGCTTGAGCAGCACGACGCCGGCAGCCTTCTCACCCGTGATCGGGTGCGGGATGGTGCCCTGGATACGGGGGACCTTGAAGAAGTGCTTCTTGGCCTCCTCAACACCCTTGGCGATGGCGGCCGGCACCTCCTTGGCCTTGCCGTAACCGACACCCACGGTGCCGTCACCGTCGCCCACCACGACCAGCGCGGTGAAGCTGAAGCGACGACCACCCTTCACAACCTTGGCGACGCGGTTGATCGCGACAACGCGCTCAACGTACGCGGTCTTCTCGGCGGCAGCAGCGCCGCCGTCACGGCCCTTCCGGTCCCGCCGCTCGCCGCCACCGGCACCGCTTCCACGGCGCTGGGGTCCAGCCATTGGATTACCTCTCTCTTTCCGCTAGCTACGGAAGCGGCTCAGAACTTGAGCCCGGCTTCGCGGGCGGCGTCCGCCAGGGCGGCGATGCGCCCGGCGTACTGGTTGCCACCACGGTCGAATACGACAGCCTCGACACCGGCGGCCTTGGCGCGCTCGGCAACCAGGGCGCCGACCTGCTTGGCCTGGGCGGACTTGTCGCCCTCGCCACCGCGGATCGAGGTGTCCAGGGTGGACGCCGACGCAAGGGTGTGACCCTTGAGGTCGTCGATCACCTGGGCCACGATGTGGCGGTTCGAGCGGGTCACGACCAGACGAGGACGCTCCGCCGTACCGTTGATCGACTTGCGGATCCGGATGTGGCGGCGCTTGATCGCGGCGCGCTTGTAGGCGTCGCCCTTGAGGATCTTCTGTCCGTATGCCATGGCTTACTTACCCGCCTTTCCGACCTTGCGGCGGATGACTTCGCCCTCGTACTTGACGCCCTTGGCCTTGTACGGGTCGGGCTTGCGCAGCTTGCGGATGTTGGCCGCAACCTCGCCGACCTTCTGCTTGTCGATGCCCTCGACCGAGAACCGGGTGGGGTTCTCGACCTTGAAGGTGATGCCCTCGGGCGCCTCGACGGTGATCGGGTGGCTGTAGCCGAGAGCGAACTCGAGGTTCGAACCCTTGGCCGCGACGCGGTAACCGACACCACTGATTTCGAGCTTCTTCACGTAACCCTGGGTCACGCCGGTGATCATGTTCGCCACCAGCGTGCGGGACAGGCCGTGCAGGGCCTTGTTCTGACGCTCGTCGTTGGGGCGGGTGACGCTGAGCACGCCGTCCTCACCCTTGGCGATGTCGATCGGCGCGGCAACGGTGTGGCTCAGGGATCCCTTGGGGCCCTTGACCGAGACCGTACGGCCGTCGATGGTGACGTCCACGCCGGCGGGAACCGTGATGGGGAGCTTGCCAATGCGCGACATAGCTGTTTCCTCCGTTCCCTTCCGCTACCAGACGTAGGCGAGAACTTCTCCGCCTACGCCCTTCTTGCCGGCCTGCTTGTCGGTGAGGAGACCGTGCGACGTGGAGATGATCGCCACGCCGAGGCCGCCCAGCACCTTGGGCAGGGAGGTGGACTTCGCGTACACCCGGAGACCGGGCTTGGAGATCCGCTTGATCCCCGCGATGGAGCGCTCACGGTTGGGGCCGAACTTCAGCTCCAGGACGAGGTTCTTGCCGACCTCGGCGTCCTCGACCTTCCAGCCCGTGATGAAGCCCTCCTGCTGGAGGATCTCCGCGATGTGAGACTTGATCTTCGATGCCGGCATCGTCACGGAGTCGTGGTATGCCGAGTTCGCGTTCCGCAGACGCGTAAGCATGTCTGCGATCGGATCAGTCATGGTCATGAATTGGCCTTCGGCCTCTCTCGCCGGGGTTTCCTGGTGCGCCATCCCTCTCCCCGATCCGAGACGGGACGGGTGCGGCGCGGTGGACCTACGGCGTAGTAAGTCGTATGGGCGTCCAGGCGCCCAACCCTCCTAGCCTAAGCCATGGAAGGGTGGGCACCTGACACTGCCCTTTACTTACCGAGAGCCTCTGGAATCCCGAAGTACGGGATTACCAGGAGCTCTTGGTCACGCCCGGCAGCTCGCCACGGTGAGCCATCTCACGAAGGCACACGCGGCACAGGCCGAACTTGCGGTACACGGAGTGCGGACGGCCGCAGCGCTGGCAGCGCGTGTAGCCACGTACTCCGAACTTGGGCTTACGAGCAGCCTTGGCAATCAGAGCCTTCTTCGCCATCTCGCTCACGCCTCCTTGAAGGGGAAGCCGAGGTGACGAAGGAGCGCGCGGCCCTCAGCGTCGTTGGTCGCCGTGGTCACCACGGTGATGTCCATACCCCGGGTGCGGTCGATCTTGTCCTGGTCGATCTCGTGGAACATGACCTGCTCCGTGAGACCGAAGGTGTAGTTGCCACGGCCGTCGAACTGCTTGGGGGACAGGCCGCGGAAGTCGCGGATGCGCGGGAGCGCGAGCGACAGGGTGCGGTCCAGGAACTCCCACATGCGGTCGCCACGGAGCGTGACGTGGGCACCGATCGGCTGGCCCTCACGCAGCTTGAACTGCGCGATGGACTTACGGGCCTTGGTGACGGCCGGCTTCTGACCGGTGATCGTGGTGAGGTCGCGAATCGCGCCGTCGATCAGCTTGGAGTCGCGGGCGGCGTCGCCCACACCCATGTTGACCACGATCTTGACGAGGCCGGGGATCTGCATGACGTTCTCGTACTTGAACTCGTCACGCAGCTTGCCCGCGATCTCCTCGCGGTACTTCGTCTTCAGACGCGGAGTGGTGGTGGTCGTCATCAGATGTCCTCACCCGTCCGCTTGGCAACGCGGATCTTGTTGCCTTCGTCGTCGAAGCGGTAACCGACGCGGGTCACTACCTTGTTGCCGTCCTTCTCCACGACGAGCTGAACGTTGCTCACGTGAACAGGGGCTTCGGTGGTGACGATGCCGCCGGCCTGCGAACCACGAGCTGTGGGGCCGGCCTTGGTGTGCTTCTTGACCCGGTTGACACCCTCGACCAGGACACGGTCCTCGCGGGGGAAGGCCGCGATGACCTTGCCCTGCTTGCCCTTGTCCTTACCGGTGATGACCTGGACCAGGTCGCCCTTCTTGATCTTCATGCTTACAGCACCTCCGGCGCGAGCGAGATGATCTTCATGAACTTCTTCTCGCGCAGCTCACGACCCACCGGGCCGAAGATACGGGTGCCGCGAGGGTCGCCGTCGTTCTTCAGAATGACGGCGGCGTTCTCGTCGAAGCGGATGTACGAGCCGTCCGGACGGCGGCGCTCCTTGACGGTGCGAACGATGACCGCCTTGACGACGTCACCCTTCTTCACGTTGCCACCGGGGATCGCGTCCTTGACGGTGGCGACGATGACGTCACCGATGCCCGCGTAGCGGCGACCGGAGCCACCGAGCACACGGATGCAAAGGATCTCCTTCGCACCAGTGTTGTCGGCGACACGAAGTCGCGACTCCTGCTGGATCACGTCTATCTCCTGTTTGTCTGCCGGTTCCCCGGGAGCCGCTCAGCGAGCGGCTCCCGAAGCCTGGCGGAACTGTCCTGCGAGTTTGCCCGCAGGAGATTTACTTGGCCTTCTCGAGGATCTCTACGACGCGCCAGCGCTTCGTCGCGGACAGCGGCCGGGTCTCCATGAGGAGGACACGGTCGCCGACACCCGCGGCGTTCTGCTCGTCGTGCGCCTTGAGCTTGTTCGTACGGCGGATGACCTTGCCGTACAGCGCGTGCTTGACGCGGTCCTCGACGGCGACGACGACGGTCTTGTCCATCTTGTCGCCGACGACGAGACCCTCACGGGTCTTGCGGAAGCCGCGGGCCCCTGCAGTCTGCTCAGTCACGTTGTTCTCACTCATCAGGCGCTCTCCACCGTCTCGATGCCCAGCTCGCGCTCACGCATCAGGGTGTAGATCCGCGCGATGTCCTTGCGGACGGCCTTGAGCCGACCGTGGTTCTCGAGCTGACCCGTCGCCGCCTGGAAGCGGAGGTTGAACAGCTCTTCCTTGGCTTCGCGGAGCTTCGCCAGAAGCTCCTCGTCACCCAGTTCGCGCAGCTCGGACGCCTTGGTACCGGCCGACATCACGCTTCACCTGCCTCGCGCTTGACGATCCGGCACTTCATCGGCAGCTTGTGAGCGGCGCGAGTCAGGGCCTCACGGGCGATCTTCTCGTTGGGGTAGGACAGCTCGAACATGACCCGACCCGGGTGCACGTTCGCGATCCACCATTCCGGCGAACCCTTACCGGAACCCATGCGGGTCTCGGCGGGCTTCTTGGTCAGGGGGCGGTCCGGGTAGATGTTGATCCAGACCTTGCCGCCACGCTTGATGTGGCGGGTCATCGCGATACGAGCCGCCTCGATCTGGCGGTTGGTCACGTACGCCGGCGTGAGGGCCTGAATGCCGTACTCGCCGAACGCGACCGTCGTACCACCCTTGGCCTGACCACGGCGCTTCGGGTGGTGCTGCTTGCGGTGCTTGACCCTACGGGGGATCAGCATTTCGGTCAGGCCTCCGTTCCGGTGCTCTCAGCCGGAGCGGCAGCCGGAGCCTCGGCCTTGGGGGCCTCGGCAGCGGGAGCCTGCTGCGGCTTACGACCGCGACCGCCGCGCTCGCCACCACGGCCACCACGGGCCGGGCGGTCGGCGCCGCCACCACGAGCCGGGCGGTTACCCGCACGGGCAGCGGCGTTCTCGGCGCGGACCTCGGCGATGTTCTTCACGTCGCCCTTGTAGATCCAGACCTTCACGCCGATGCGGCCGAAGGTCGTCTTGGCCTCGAAGAAGCCGTAGTCCACGTTCGCGCGGAGCGTGTGCAGGGGCACGCGGCCCTCGCGGTAGAACTCCGAGCGGGACATCTCGGCGCCACCGAGGCGGCCACCGCACTGGATCTTGATGCCCTTGGCGCCGGCCTTCATCGTGCCCTGCATGCTCTTACGCATGGCGCGACGGAAGGAGACGCGGGAGGAGAGCTGCTCGGCGACGGCCTGAGCAACCAGCTGAGCGTCGGTCTCGGGGCTCTTGACCTCGAGGATGTTCAGCTGGACCTGCTTGCCCGTGAGCTTCTCGAGGTCACCGCGGATGCGGTCGGCCTCGGCGCCACGGCGGCCGATGACGATGCCCGGACGGGCCGTGTGGATGTCCACACGGACGCGGTCACGGGTGCGCTCGATCTCCACCTTCGAGATGCCGGCGCGCTCCATGCCGGACGTCATCATCCGACGGATGGCGACGTCTTCCTTGACGTAGTCCTTGTACAGCTTGTCGGCGTACCAACGCGACTTGAAGTCGGTCGTGACACCGAGCCGGAACCCATGCGGGTTAACCTTCTGGCCCATTACCGGGTTCCTTCCTTGCTGCTGACGACCACGGTGATGTGGCTGGTCCGCTTGCGGATCCGGTAGGCGCGGCCCTGGGCACGCGGACGGAACCGCTTCAGGGTCGGACCCTCGTCGACGTACGCCTCGGAGATGACGAGGCTGTCGGCGTCGGTGTGGTCGTAGTTGTGTGCGGCGTTGGCAATGGCGCTGTCAAGCACCTTGCCGACCGGCACGCTCGCGGCCTGCGGGGCGAAACGCAGGACCGCCTGAGCCTCCGTGGCGTCCATGCCACGGATAAGGTCCACCACGCGGCGGGCCTTCATGGGCGTGACGCGGATGTACCGCGCCTGGGCCCTGGCTTCCATGGTTGTCCTTCCAGTGTCTGTCATGGTCATTCCACCCCGCTACTAGCGGCGCTTCGACTTCCGGTCGTCCTTGACGTGACCCCGGAAGGTGCGCGTCGGCGAGAACTCGCCGAGCTTGTGGCCGACCATCGACTCGGTGACAAACACCGGAATGTGGGTCTTGCCGTTGTGCACCGCGATCGTGTGGCCGAGCATGGCCGGGACGATCATCGAGCGACGGGACCAGGTCTTGATGACGTTCTTGGAACCCGCTTCGTTCTGGACGTCCACCTTCTTGAGCAGGTGGTCGTCGACGAAGGGCCCCTTCTTGAGACTGCGCGGCATCTAAACCCGCTCCTAGCGCTTCTTGTTCGTCTTGCGGCGGCGGACGATGTACTTGTTCGAAGCCTTCTTCGGCGAACGAGTACGACCCTCCTTCTGACCCCACGGGGAGACCGGGTGGCGACCACCGGAGGTCTTGCCCTCACCACCACCGTGCGGGTGGTCGACCGGGTTCATCGCCACACCGCGAACGGTCGGGCGAACGCCAAGCCAGCGCTTACGGCCGGCCTTGCCCCAGTTGATGTTGCTCTGCTCGGCGTTGCCGACCTCGCCGACGGTGGCGCGGCAGCGCACGTCGACCAGGCGGATCTCACCGGAAGGCATGCGGAGGTGGGCCATCTGGCCCTCCTTCGCGAGCAGCTGCACGGAGGCACCGGCGGAGCGGGCGAACTTGGCACCGCCACCGGGACGGAGCTCGATCGCGTGGATCGTGGTACCGACCGGGATGTTGCGGAGGGCCAGGTTGTTGCCCGGCTTGATGTCGGCCCCGGGACCGTTCTCGACGCGGTCACCCTGCTGCAGGTTGCGCGGGGCGAGGATGTAGCGCTTCTCGCCGTCGGCGTAGTGCAGCAGCGCGATGCGCGCGGTGCGGTTGGGGTCGTACTCGATGTGCGCGACCTTCGCCGGCACGCCGTCCTTGTCGTGACGACGGAAGTCGATCACTCGGTAGGCGCGCTTGTGTCCGCCACCCTGGTGGCGAACGGTCACACGACCGGCGTTGTTACGGCCGCCCTTGCTGTGCAGCGGGCGGACCAGCGACTTCTCCGGCGTGGACCGCGTGACCTCGACGAAGTCGGCGACGCTGGAGCCACGACGGCCCGGCGTAGTCGGCTTGTACTTGCGGATTCCCATTTCTCAGTCCTCGTCCGATATCGGACGATCCGACCCGCTTACGCGGTCGGACCGCCGAAGATGTCGATACGGTCGCCCTCGGCGAGGGTCACGATCGCGCGCTTCGTGCCCGCGCGCTGACCGAACCCGGTCTTGGTGCGCTTGCGCTTGCCCTGGCGGTTGATCGTGTTGACCCCGGTGACCTTGACCGAGAAGACCGCCTGGACGGCCTGCTTGATCTGGGTCTTGTTGGCGCCGGGCGCGACGATGAAGGTGTACTTGCCCTCGTCGAGCAGCGCGTAGCTCTTCTCCGACACGACCGGCTTCAGCAGGACGTCACGGTGGTCCGTGAAGGCCTTGCTCGCCGGGGTGACGACGGTGTTCTTGCCCTCGGCCTCGTGGCGACGCGCCTTGGCGACGCGCGCGACCTTCTTGGCCTTGGCGGCCTTCGAGGCGATGCTCGGGTGACGCGTAGCCATCAGGCCTCGCTCCCTTCGGTGTCGGTGGCCTGCGGGCCGGACACGAAGGACTCGAAAGCGGCCTGGGTGAAGACCACGTCGTCGGAGACGATCACGTCGTACGTGTTCAGCTGGCCCGGCTCCAGGATGTGGACCTGGGGCAGGTTGCGGGCGGAGAGCCACGCGGCCTCGTCGGCGCGGTCGATGACCAGGAGCACGTTCTTGCGCTCCGAGATCTTGCCGAACAGCGTCTTGGCGGCCTTCGTGGAGGGGTTCTCGCCCTCGATCACGCCGGTGACGACGTGGATGCGGTCATGGCGGGCCCGGTCGGTGAGGGCGTGGCGCAGGGCCGCGGCCTTCATCTTCTTCGGGGTCCGCTGCGAGTAGTCACGCGGCTGCGGGCCGTGGACGACGCCACCGCCGGCGAACTGCGGCGCGCGGGTCGAACCCTGGCGCGCGCGGCCGGTGCCCTTCTGGCGGTAAGGCTTCTTACCGCCACCACGGACTTCACCGCGACGCTTGGTCTTGTGCGTGCCCTGGCGGGCAGCGGCGTTCTGCGCGACGACGACCTGGTGGATCAGCGGGATGCTGATCTTCTCCACGCCGAAGATCTCCGCGGGGAGCTCGACGCTTCCGGTCTTCTCGCCGGCAGGCGAAAGGATGTCAACAGTGCTCATCGGTACCTCAGGCCCCCTTGGCCGCGGTGCGGACCAGGACGAGGCCGCCGTTCGGACCGGGAACCGCGCCCTTGATGAGCAGCAGACCCTTCTCCGCGTCAACGGCGTGGACGGTCAGGTTCTGGGTGGTGACCCGCTCGTTGCCCATGCGACCCGCCATGCGGAGGCCCTTGAACACGCGGCCCGGGGTGGCGCAGCCACCGATGGAACCGGGCGAGCGGTGCTTGCGCTGGGTGCCGTGTCCGGCGCCGAGGCCCTTGAAGTTGTGACGCTTCATGACACCGGCGAAGCCCTTGCCCTTGCTCTTGCCGGTCACGTCGACCTTCACGCCGGCCTCGAACACCTCAGCGGTGATCTCCTGGCCCAGCGTGTACTCGGAGGCGTCCGCGGTGCGGATCTCGACGAGGTGGCGACGGGGGGTGACGTCGGCCTTGGCGAAGTGACCCTTGAGGGGCTTGTTCACCTTGCGCGGGTCGATCTCGCCGAAGGCGATCTGGACCGACTCGTAGCCGCCGCTGTCAGTCGTACGGACCTGGGTCACGACGTTCGGGCCGGCCTTGACGACGGTGACCGGGACGACGCGGTTGTTCGCGTCCCACACCTGCGTCATGCCGAGCTTCTCGCCCAGGATGCCCTTGATCTGCTTAGCCATTCTCAGATCACCGGCCTTCAGAGCTTGATCTCGATGTCGACACCGGCCGGGAGGTCGAGTCGCATCAGAGAGTCAACGGTCTTGGGCGTCGGGTCGAGGATGTCGATCAGGCGCTTGTGCGTGCGCATCTCGAAGTGCTCGCGCGAGTCCTTGTACTTGTGCGGCGACTTGATGACGCAGTACACGTTCTTCTCAGTGGGCAGCGGCACCGGGCCCGCGACCGACGCACCAGTACGCGTCACCGTCTCGACGATCTTCTTCGCCGAGCTGTCGATGACCTCGTGGTCGTAGGCCTTGAGCCGGATGCGGATCTTCTGTCCCGCCATGGCTACTAGTAGTCCTGTCTCTCTTAACGCTCTGGACCCGGTGTTCCGAACACTTGCCCGCCGACCCACGCGGTCGGGTGTGTCGCGCTCTCACTGACACAGATGTCCCATCTCTGGAACATCCCGTCCGGGAAAACGCGGCCCTTCCGGAACCGCAGGCCGGGGGCACGGCGCCGACATACTGACGCACAACCCACCGGGTGCCTGGACGGCGCCGCACTGACACTTCCCGAAAGATTCCCGTACGTCCGCCTCAGCGCTGCCAACTGGCAGTTGGGGCGACGAGTACTGTGGGACTCGCTTTCGGTCCTCCCGGCGGGAGGCGCGCAGCATCAACGCTCGACCGAGCAACTCCGACAGTCTGCCATATGGGCCAGGGGGCTGGCCAATCGGGCCGGAGACAATACCCCCAGGGGCGCAAACGCCAAACACCAGGGACAGGGTGTCCCCCCGTCGTCCGCTGAGGCTCAATCCTTCGGATGCCGGTATGCGGCGATCTCGGCATCCACCGATGCGTGGCAGTCGTGCTGCCTCAGCAGGGTGTCCAGGCGTGGTGAGCGCGGCCCCAGGGGGTCGTGCGAGCGAACGACGTACACCATGACGATGCGATTGGCGGGCAGCCATTTCTCGCAGGCGGTCATCAGTCGGCTGAGGTCGACGGCACCGGTCTCGATCCAGCGGCCGAGGGCCTCCCGGGCGAACGTGATCGCGTCCTGCACCCGGGTCAGCTGCGCGTGGGACAACAGGTCGTCGAGCCACTCGAAGGCGCGGGTGTGAAGCGGATGCGTGTCGCCCACCGCGCTGAGCGTCTTCAACAGCGCGACCTCCTGCCGAAGCCCGTCGTTGGCCACCGCTCCGTTCCGCACCCGGTCCGCCACACGGTCCAGGAAGCGCGTGATCTCGTACAACGCCTCGGGCCCACGCCCGCGGCCTTCCCGCACGTACGAGTGCGACAGTTCGAGCAGCAGGGCGGTCTCTTCCGCCCGGGCGTCATCCCGGTTTGCCGCCTCAGTCAGCCAGCACTCCACGCTCTCGTCCGCCTGGTCCTGATAGGCCACGACCAGCGGTACGACAATGCGAAGGGCTTTGCAGCGGACCGCTGGGTCGCGGTGCCGGGCGAACTTTTGGAGCAACTCTGCGTACGCCCAGTCAGGGGCTGCCTGCGCGGCCAGTGAGAGCTGATACATGGCCTGGCTCGCGGCTTTCCCCCGCCCGTCCGCGAGTTCCGCGAGCCGCGCGACGGCGGTGGGGTTGCGCTTGGCCACGAGACCGTACAGGCGGGCCTCCAGAAAAGGATCGAGCGGGCGCGGGGGTTCGGCACCGGACGCGCCCGCCACGTAGCTCATGAGCGTGCTCACGATGTCCTCGGACAGCGTCTCGGCGCTGCGCGCCAGGTTCAGCAGTACCCTGTCCTGATCCTTCTCGGGCAGTGCGGCCAAGGCCTGAAGTGCCTGCGGCAACAGGGCGGGCTCGTCACGAACCAGGCGCAGGAAGGCGTCGGCCGTGTCGCGCGTCCAGGTGTCGAGCTCGGCCGCGAACCACCGGGCCAGCCGCACTCGGAGCTCCTGAGCACACGTCGAGAACTCCTTGAGTACCCCGGCGACCTGGTCGGCCCCATTGCGACGGGTCGGCAGCCGCGCAGCCAGGAACGAGTCGGCGACGAGCCCCGCCCCGCCGCTCTTCACCATTTCCTGCAGTGTGAGCAGCACGTTCTGCACTGCTCCGGGATCAGTGGAGTGCAGGAACTCCGCGCAGACGGCGTCGGCGACGGCCCGGTGGCGCAGGGCCGCGCCTGCAACAGCACGCAGCCTCACCACGACGCTGCGCTTGCGGCCCGCGCCCAGGAACAGCATCGGGTCGTCGAACTCCGGGCTGCCGGTCCCCTCGGGCGGCCCGTCCGCCCAGGGAACCACCAGCAGCACCAGTTCCTCCGCCACTGGGCTCAGATCCCTATGGTCGGCGTGCGAAAGCACGATGCGCAGCGCGGCCTCGCGGTCCTTGGGCGTGACACCGGGAGCGAGGAACGCACGGGCCAGTTCGCGTACCGCTGGTCGTGGCATGCCGGGAGCCCTCATGAGGTCCCGAGCCTTGGCCAGGACCTTCGCCGGCAGGGCCGGCACCCGAGCGGCTGAAGGATCCAATAGATTCCGCACCACTTGGCCCGTACGAAACGAATCCAGTGGCGCCGGCTCCCGCGTCGTGAGACCGCGTACCTGCTCCAGCAGATGGGCGAGTGCGGGCGCCATGCCGGATCCGCACCGGGCGACCAGACGTCCAGCAACGTCCGCGACAGCGCAGACCTGGTCGTCGGCCACCCGACCCAGCAGATCGGCGGTGACGTTGACGGCGTCCGCGAGTCCGTCGTCGGGCACCGAGGGCAGCGCCTCGACCAACTGGTCGACGAGGTGCGACCCGCCCTCGCCGGCCAGTTCGGCCAGGCGGGCCAACAGATTTTCGCGGTACTGTTCCACCGCCCCGAATGCCGCGGCACGGAAAGCGATAGGGCTGGCCAGATCCAGCCTGGCCAGCAGGTCGTCCGTCTCCGCCGGTTCCGCCATAGCCACGATGTGCCGGACCATCGGCCAGGCGAACCAGCGCTCGTGCGGCCGCTCACGCAGCTCCGCCAGGAGTTTGCGTTCCGCCTGCGGGGCGCGCAGGTGCAGATACATCGCGATGAAGTACTCGGTCAACGCCTGGTGCCGGAAGCCGAACTGCGGTCCGGCGAGGCTGTTGCCCTGCACCATGACCGTCTCGCTCAACAGGTCCCGGAATGCCTCGACCTCAGCGTGCCAGGCAATGCCGGATTCGGGCGCCCACATCGTCAGGGTGTCCAGCGAGGCGTTCCACAGATACGCGGACAGTGTGAAGGTCAGCTCCTGCTTGGCCTGCGACTGCCCGGTGGTGCGACTGAAGCGGCGGCTGTCGACCACCTTCTCGTGGAAGTAGCGGGCGTACAGTCGGGTGGCGCTGAGGTCGGCGGGGAGGGCGCCCGTCGGCGCGAAAAGTTCGCAGAGCATCGTCAGCAACAGCGGCCGGGTAATCAGCTCGGCAAGCGGGCCACCGCCCTCGTACGCCTTCAGAACTGCCTGTACGAAGTCGTCGGACGCATCAAGGGTGTCGCCCGCCTCTCGTCGGCGGTAGCTGAGATGGCCCGCCACCATGAGAGCCACCTCGTCCCGGGTGAGGCAGGGCACCTCCGTTGACTCCCGAGGCCGGTGCAGGTCTCCGTAGCGAGGCCGGAGCCAAGTCCCGAAGTCGTGCTGCCGACAGGTGAAGACCGTCAGCACCCCCCGTGCGCGCAGCGTGCGCAGCAGGCCCACCACGTTGGGCGCCACCTCGGGGTTGAGCAGGTAGTCGACGGTGTCGAGGATCACTACGACCCGGCGCCCGATGGCAGTTGCGCAGGTGGCCGTGACTTCGGTCAACCGCGCCTGGTCGTTGGTAGGAACCAGCAGGGCTCCGAGCCCGCGGTCCAGGTCCTCCTGCGACCGTACGGGCGACGAGACGTGCTCGCAGTTGACCAGGAGCGGGGTCACCACTTCCCCGGCCGCCAAGCGCTCGTAGATCTGGGCACTCAGCACGGACTTACCGATGCCTGCCTCCCCGAGCAGCGGGATCGGCGCCGGGAACTGGTCGGCCAGCCGGGCCGCGATTCGCGGGAGGTGCGTGTCGGCCACTGCGGTCCGGGGCACGACATCGGTGGCGGCACGGCTGAGGGCTGACTCGAAAAGCCGGTGCGAGGACTCCAGCGCAGTCGCGGCCTCGCCCCCGACACCCACGCCCGACTCGACGGCGATGTCCTCCGCGCCTTCCGTCGGCGTCCCGGCGGGGGCAGACGGCAGCCGCAGCGCGAACACGGAGCCCGAGGGGGAGGTGTCCGAGGAGCGGCAGTGGTCGAGGAACGCCCCGGCGGCGGACGCGGACAGCCGCACATACCACCACAGTCGCTCGGGATCGTTCTTGTTCCGGCCGGCGAAGATGAGGGCGCAGGCCATGACGGACAGCCACAGTGACCACCGCCATTCAACACCCCAGCCGTGTTCGTCCATCCACTCGTTCCCCACGCGGCGCATCTCGTCCAGCGTTTCGCGCAGCGGTGACGGCAAAGCGTTTCCCGCGGTCGACCCAGAGTCGACGAGGTAGAGCCGCAAGGCCTCGCGGAAGGGCGTATCGAGCTCGTCGAACCAGTGGTCGGCCACGGTGAGCAGCAGATTGGCCGGATCGTACGCCAGGGCAACACGTGCTTCGAAGAAGTCCAAGTCGAGCAGGAGGAAGGAAGCCAGATCCTGCACCGCGGGGTTCTGCGAGAAGAGCAGGTTCTCGTCATGCAGATCCCCCTGCCCCTTGCCCACCGGAACCTCGAAACTGAGCTCGGCGAACTCTTCATGGCCTCGTGCCAGAGCCAACGGGTTGGGGACGATCGGCCCGTTCGGCAGGCTCAGCCAGGCAGCGGCACTGTCCCACAGGCCGGGGAAGCAGCGCTCGAGGGTGGTGTGGAGTTCGCTGCCTACGGCGAGCCTCGGTTCCAGCCGGGGACGCAGCGTGTCCACCACGGACAGCTCCTCGGTGTCGACGTGCGGGTTCCACTCACGGACCACGGAGTCGACCACGGTCCGGCACGCGGCCGTCTCCAGTGGGCCCTTGAGCAGCTCCGTCAGCGGCGTCGTCCGCCCGATCCCGCCGCCCGCGACGGAAAGGAACATCAAGTACCCGCCGTCGTCGAGGAACACCGCATCCCAGGGCTGGCGGACGAGATGCAGCTTGGCCCACTCCTCGGGCGGCGAGGTCTCCGCCGCACGGTGCGCACCCGGCTCCCGGCGCGCCCGGCGTCCCGGAGGACACCACTTGAGGATCATCTTGCGCTTTCCGCCACCCGGCTCCTGTACCGCGACGGTGGCCAGTTTCGCGCGGGGACGGTCTCTCAGCACACCTGGCGCCGAGACCCAGCGCACTGTGCGTCCCGTCTCGCGCCGCCACCGGCGCAGCGCCTCCATGGCCGACTCTCCGAAGAAGCCCAACTCCTCGTCGAGCTGCGCCTCTTCGTCCACCGCCGCCTCCGCCCGATCACCAGCGTCTAGAGTGCCACAGTCTGCAGACAGCGAGTCGTTTTCGCCGGGCTCCGACCGTGTCAGAGTCCGTCCACAGGGGGATGGATGACCAACGATCGAGACGACGCAACAGCCGGAGGAGACCGCCGCCGCACCGGGTCGAGGTCCACGCCGGTCAGCCGCCGGATGGGCGTGGTGGCGGGCGTCCTCGCGGGTTCCGGTCTGCTCAGCCTGGTCTTCTACGCTGCCGGCTGCGCACAGCCGCTTTCGGTCCTCGGTGCGGGAGTGCTCGTCACCGGCGCGGTCGCCGCCGCCGGGGCCGCCCTGGGGTTCCTGTTCGGGGTGCCCCGGGCACTGGCCGCGGAGCCGAGTCCCTACGCGCCTGAGATACGGCCCGCGTACATCGCCAACACCAACCTGGAGCAGGTCTCGGATTGGTTGACCAAACTGCTCATCGGCGCGGGTCTGACCCAACTCGGCAGTCTGGCAGCTTGGTTCAAGCGGTTCTGCGCGACCCTGGCCCCGGCGCTCGGCGACCGGCCCGACAGCACGGTGTTCGCCGGAGCCCTCGTCGCGGAGTTTCTCGTACTCGGCTTTCTCAGCGGGTGGTTGTCCACACGGCTGCTGCTCGCACCAGCGCTCTCCGAGGCGGACCGGCGCGCCCTCGACAGCTTCGTGCAGGCCGAGTCCCTCTCACGACGCGGCGCCGAGGACGAGGCCGACTCTCTGCGGGCCCTGGCCATGGAGGAGTTGGGCCTCCCCCACCGTGAGGCGCGACGCTACGACGATCTGCGCCGCCGGCTGCCACGCGGCTCGGGCCGAACGGAGCAGATGCAGGCGCTGGTTGCCGCCGCCCGGGACTCGGCGCGCGACAGCGGTCTCAGCCCCGAGCAGGTAGGGCACTTCTTCCGGCGGGGAGGTGACGGCGAGCGCATCTACGCCCTCGCGCTCATGCAGGGGTCCCCCGAGACCGCGGACCTGGACACCGCGCTGGAAGGGATCGAACGGTCCCGCTCAGCCTTCGAGCAGTATCAGGCGCTCGTCGCCGCCGAGTGCATGGCCCCACTGTTGTCGCCCGCGGAACTCGCCCGCCTGCAGCGATCAGTGCGCGAACAACTGGCCCCCGGAAGCTTCGTCGCCCGTTCGACCGACCGGCGTCGAGTGGCCGAGCGCATCCTACGGACACAACGCGAGCCCGGCGATGATCCGGACTCCTGAGCGGCCGCCCGTCCGTGATGCACCCGCCCGCACCCGCACCCGCACCCGCACCCGCACCCGCACCCGCACCCGGCGCAGCTTCGACGGCACCGGCTTCCCAGCGCACCTGACCGAGCAGGTCTTCACTCGCGGGGGAGGTCACCAGGAAACGAGGACTCCGCGTTCGACCGGGCGGTTCGCACTCTGCGGGACTGGCGAAACGGGCACTCCGCACGCTCAGTAACGGGGCCGCTGTTCAACCGCCTGCCCCGCGTTCCGCATGCGAGCGAACGACGTGTCCAACCCCCGCTTCACCACCCCCGCCACCGGCCGTTCCACGAACCGGTGAACCAGCCAGCTGAGCGCCAGGAAGCCGGCCAGCACCACCGCGACCAGCAGCCGCGCGTCCATGGTGTCCCGGAGTCGGTTGATCATCGTCGTACCGGCCGCGTAGTGGATCAAGTAGAGCGGGTACGTCAACGCGCCCGCCGTCACCAGCCACTTCCAGCGGATGCGGTCGGTCGCGCCCAGGGCGACGGCCACCATCACCACCAGGAAAACCGTGAAGATCAGCACGCTCCCCCGCCAGCCGGAGACATGCTCGACCTCGTCGATCCGCTGCCCCAGCTCCAACTGGCCCATCAGCCAGGCCATCCCGAGGATGCCCCACAGCAACAGGTCCTGGCCGAAACGGTGCATGAGGTACAACGCCAGCCCCGCGATGAAGTACCAGGCGCCCTCGGGGTTGGCGACCAGCTCGAGAAGCGGCAGCCCCGACACCGGGGCGAGCATCGCGGCCGCGCCCCAGACGCAGCAGAAGACGACGACCTTGCGGTACGTCAGCCCGGTGGCGACGACCGCCAGGAACAGCAGGTAGAAACGCAGCTCGGACCAGAGCGTCCAGTACACCCCGTCGACGTTGGCCACGCCCGAACCGGACTGCAGCATCGTGAGGTTGAGCAGGACCTCGCGCATCCGCAGCCGCTCCCACACCCCTGGGACCGCGACCAGGACGCCGGTGGTGAACAGCACCGCGAACCAGTACGCCGGGTACAGCCGAATCACCCGCGACACGAAGAACTGCCTCGGCGTACGCCCCCAGCACGACATGCAGATCACGAAGCCGCTGATCACGAAGAAGATCTCGACGCCGATCCAGCCGTAGGAGGCGAGGCGGAACACCGTGGGCATGATGTCGGACACCGGCCGGTCCCAGATCGCGTTGTCCGGCTGGTTGACGCGGTTGGTGCCGGCGTAGTGGTGCACGGCGACCATCAGGGCGGCGAGCAGACGGATGCCGTCGATGGCGTACAGCCGGCGGCCCACTCGCTCCCGTGCGGCGGCATGCCGGCCCGCCCGGGCGGACTCCGACGGCCGTCGACCCGGCGGCACGGGCTGCGCGCCGGGCTGCGCGCCGGGCCAGGACAGCGGGGGAAGCGGCTGTTGCAGATCTCCGACCACTCGTCGCGGTATCGACGTCCTGCTCTCCGCGCCGCGCATCGACACCTGTTCCGTTCTCACGAGGAATCCCGGGCCGGGGCGGTCACCGGACAGCTCACGCTACGGCCGTCCCAAACACCCCACAGCGAACAGACAAGAACATTCCGCACGCGGGCGCAGGGGAGTTGCCGCAACTCTCGCCGAGACGCCGCCGAGAGTTCTCCGACACTTCACTCGACGCCCACGGAGACGGACGCCGGCAAATGAGCGTCGACAGGCGGACACCGGCGGGCCAACACCGCGGGCCGACACCGCGGCAGGCGAGCGCTGACGAGTGCTGACGATCGCGCGTTGACAGGGCGGCGCCGACAGCGAAAGGGCCCGTACGACCGAAGTCGTACGGGCCCCTCAGGAGCTCGCGCTGGAGCTACCAGGTCAAGTCAACAAGACTACTTGTTGATCTTGGTGACCTGGCCGGCGCCGACCGTCCGGCCACCCTCACGGATGGCGAACTTCAGGCCCTCTTCCATGGCGACGGGCTGGATGAGCTCCACCTTCATCTCGGTGTTGTCACCCGGCATGACCATCTCGGTGCCCTCGGGGAGGGTCACGACGCCGGTCACGTCCGTCGTACGGAAGTAGAACTGCGGACGGTAGTTGTTGAAGAACGGCGTGTGACGGCCACCCTCGTCCTTGGACAGGATGTAGGCCTGCGCCTCGAACTCGGTGTGCGGGGTGACCGAGCCCGGCTTGATGATGACCTGGCCGCGCTCGACGTCCTCGCGCTTGATGCCACGGAGGAGCAGACCGACGTTCTCACCGGCCTGGCCCTCGTCGAGCAGCTTGCGGAACATCTCGATGCCGGTGACCGTGGTGGTGGTCTTCTCGGTCTTGATGCCGATGATGTCGACGGTCTCGTTGACCTTCAGGACACCACGCTCGATACGGCCGGTGACGACCGTACCGCGACCGGTGATCGTGAAGACGTCCTCGATCGGCATGAGGAACGGCTTGTCGACGTCGCGCTCGGGCTCCGGGATCGACTCGTCGACGGCCTTCATCAGCTCGAGGACGGAGTTGCCCCACTCCTTGTCGCCCTCGAGCGCCTTGAGCGCCGAGACCTTGACGACCGGCAGGTCGTCGCCCGGGAACTCGTACTCGGAGAGGAGCTCACGGACCTCGAGCTCGACGAGCTCCAGGATCTCCTCGTCGTCCACCATGTCGGCCTTGTTCAGCGCGACGACGATGTACGGAACGCCGACCTGGCGGGCCAGGAGCACGTGCTCCTTGGTCTGCGGCATCGGGCCGTCGGTGGCGGCGACAACGAGGATGGCGCCGTCCATCTGCGCCGCACCCGTGATCATGTTCTTGATGTAGTCCGCGTGACCGGGGCAGTCGACGTGGGCGTAGTGACGGGTCTCCGTCTGGTACTCGACGTGCGCGATGGAGATGGTGATACCGCGCTGGCGCTCTTCGGGAGCCTTGTCGATCTGGTCGAACGCCGATGCCTCGTTCAGGTCCGGGAACGCGTCGTGCAGCACCTTGGTAATGGCGGCCGTGAGGGTCGTCTTACCGTGGTCGATGTGACCGATGGTGCCGATGTTGACGTGCGGCTTAGTCCGCTCGAACTTCGCCTTCGCCACTGGGGTCCTCCTGGGAGTGGTTCTGGTACGCCTTACTTCATCGGCGCCAGGTGATCTTTGCTGGATGGCCCGGATCCCGGGGGCATTCCTTCCCGCGCGTGCGGTGAAATGCCCCACGAGGCTCCGGAGTCAAGCCTACGGCGTGTGAACGGCTTGCGTTACTCGCCCTTGGCCTTCGCGATGATCTCCTCGGCGACGTTCCGCGGAACCTCGGCGTAGGAGTCGAACTGCATCGAGTAGCTCGCGCGACCCGACGTCTTGCTGCGGAGGTCTCCGACGTAGCCGAACATCTCCGAGAGGGGCACGAGGCCCTTCACGACGCGGGCACCGGCCCGCTCCTCCATGGCCTGGATCTGACCACGGCGGGAGTTGATGTCGCCGATGACCTCACCCATGTAGTCCTCGGGCGTGGTGACCTCGACGGCCATCATCGGCTCCAGGAGCACGGGGCTCGCCTTGCGCGCGGCCTCCTTGAAGGCCTGCGAACCGGCGATCTTGAACGCGAGTTCGGAGGAGTCGACCTCGTGGTAGCCACCGTCGATCAGCGTCACGCGGACACCGGTCATCTCGTAGCCGGCCAGGATGCCGAACTGCATGGCCTCCTGCGCACCGGCGTCGACCGAAGGGATGTACTCCCTCGGGATACGACCACCGGTGACCTTGTTCACGAACTCGTACGCCGGGCCGTCGGCCTCGGTGATGGGCTCGATCGCGATCTGCACCTTGGCGAACTGACCGGTACCACCGGTCTGCTTCTTGTGGGTGTAGTCCACGCGCTCGACGGCCTTGCGGATCGTCTCGCGGTAGGCGACCTGCGGCTTGCCGACGTTGGCCTCGACCTTGAACTCACGACGCATACGGTCGACCAGCACCTCGAGGTGCAGCTCGCCCATACCACCGATGATGGTCTGGCCGGTCTCCTCGTTGGTGTGAACCTGGAAGGACGGGTCCTCCTCGGCCAGGCGCTGGATCGCGACGCCCAGCTTCTCCTGGTCACCCTTCGACTTGGGCTCGATGGCGACCTGGATGACCGGCGCCGGGAAGTCCATGGACTCCAGGATCACCGGCTGCTTGTCGTCCGACAGCGTCTCACCGGTCGTGGTCTGCTTCAGACCCATCACGGCGACGATGTCACCGGCGCCCACCGACGCGATCTCCTCACGCTTGTTCGCGTGCATGCGGTAGATCTTGCCGATGCGCTCCTTCTTGCCCTTGACGGAGTTCAGCACGGCGGTGCCAGTCTCCAGGCGGCCCGAGTAGACCCGGACGAAGGTGAGCTTGCCCAGGTGCGGGTCGCTCATGATCTTGAACGCGAGGGCGGACAGCGGCTCGTCCTCGGACGGCTTGCGCTTGACGACCAGCTCCGGGTCCTTCACGTCGTGGCCCTCGATGGCCTCGACGTCAAGCGGAGTCGGAAGGTAGCGCACGACCGCGTCGAGCAGGGGCTGAACGCCCTTGTTCTTGAACGCGGTGCCACAGAACACCGGGGTGACCGTGGTGTCGCTGGACTTGCCGGACGCGATGGTGATGCGACGGATCGCGGCGTACAGCTGCTCCTCGGTGGGCTCCACGCCCTCCAGGTACAGCTCCATGATCTCTTCGTCGTTCTCGGCGACGCCCTCGATCAGCTTGCCGCGGTACTCCTCGGCAGCCTCGGTGTGCGTGGCCGGGATGTCGACGGTGTCGTACATCTCGCCCTTGGCGGCCTCGGCGGACCACACGAGCGCCTTCATGCGGACCAGGTCCACGACGCCCTTGAAGTCGGCCTCGGCGCCGATCGGCAGCTGCATGACGAGCGGCTGGGCGCCCAGGCGGTCCGAGATCATGTCCACGCAGCGGTGGAACTCGGCGCCGGTACGGTCCAGCTTGTTCACGAAGCAGATGCGCGGCACGCCGTAACGGTCGGCCTGACGCCACACCGTCTCGGACTGCGGCTCGACACCCGCGACACCGTCGAACACCGTGACGGCACCGTCGAGCACGCGGAGCGAACGCTCCACCTCGACCGTGAAGTCGACGTGCCCGGGGGTGTCGATGATGTTGATGGTGTAGTCGTTGTCCTCGAGCGGCCAGTGACAGGTGGTGGCAGCAGAGGTGATCGTGATGCCACGCTCCTGCTCCTGCTCCATCCAGTCCATGGTGGCTGCGCCGTCGTGGACTTCACCGATCTTGTAGCTGACGCCGGTGTAGAAGAGGATCCGCTCGGTGGTGGTCGTCTTGCCCGCGTCGATGTGGGCCATGATCCCGATGTTGCGGACCTTGGCCAGGTCAAGTGAAGTGGTAGCCATAAGGCTTTCGTCTTCTCTCGGTCTCGATGTGGGGAGCGACTACCAGCGGTAGTGCGCGAAGGCCTTGTTGGACTCGGCCATCTTGTGCGTGTCCTCGCGCTTCTTCACAGCGGCACCAAGGCCGTTGGAGGCGTCGAGAAGCTCGTTGAGCAGACGCTCGGTCATGGTCTTCTCGCGACGGGCGCGGGAGTAACCGACCAGCCAGCGCAGCGCGAGCGTGTTGGCACGACCGGGCTTGACCTCGATCGGAACCTGGTACGTCGCACCACCGACACGGCGGGACTTGACCTCGAGGGTCGGCTTGATGTTCTCCAGCGCGCGCTTCAGCGTGATGACCGGGTCGTTACTGGTCTTCTCGCGCAGGCCCTCCATGGCGCCGTACACGATGCGCTCGGCGGTGGAGCGCTTGCCGTTCAGCAGCACCTTGTTGATCAGGGAGGTCACCAGAGGAGAACCGTAGACCGGGTCGATGATGACCGGGCGCTTCGGGGCGGGGCCCTTACGAGGCATTTCTACTTCTCCTTCTTGGCGCCGTAGCGGCTGCGGGCCTGCTTGCGGTTCTTGACACCCTGGGTGTCGAGCGAACCGCGGATGATCTTGTAGCGAACACCGGGCAGGTCCTTCACACGACCGCCACGCACGAGCACGATGGAGTGCTCCTGCAGGTTGTGCCCCTCACCCGGAATGTAAGCAGTGACCTCGATCCCGCTGGTCAGACGCACACGCGCGACCTTACGCAGGGCCGAGTTCGGCTTCTTCGGGGTGGTCGTGAACACACGCGTGCAGACGCCGCGACGCTGAGGGGAACCCTCGAGTGCGGGCGTCTTGTTCTTCTCGACCTTGTCCTGCCGGCCCTTCCGGACCAGCTGCTGGATCGTAGGCACTACTTCTCCGGTTTCTGTGTGCCGAATGGTGAAGCTAACCTGGAACGTCGCCGACCCACGCGGTCGGGTGTGTCGAATCCGGCAGACCCTCGCCGCAAGGCGAGAAGGGCACAGATCACGGTGGCCAATGACGGCTCGCTATGCGGTTTGAAGGCACGCACGAGAGCCAGGGCACACCCCAGGCACAAGGTCTGAGCGTACCCAGCTCATAGGCTGCGGTCAAAACAAGAAAGCCCGGATCGCATCGCCAAGCGGGACATGTCAAGCCTCAACGCCGTGAATGATCTTCGATTTCACGTACCGCACATGGAAGACCACCGCTTCGTGACCACACTCCGGGCGTTCATCGGACCGTCGACCGTACATCGGGCGTTCGTCCGACCGTCGACAGAGCAGCGGGCGTTCATCCGACCGCCGGCAGCATCGCGGGCGTTCATCAGAGTCCTTTCGTTTCCTCCCCCGGCTGAAGCCGGGGGAGGAAACGAAAACCCTGCGGTGCAGGGCAAGGGGCGGGGTTTCGCCGCCAGGGCGAAAGACCGTGCTCTGACCCGCAGATTTGATCGTTACCTGTCACGTCGCTAGTTTGTGAGCGTGGCCACGACGCATGTGAAGCGGGCGTTTAAGTACCGCTTCCACCCCACGGACGAGCAGGCAGCCGAGCTGTCGCGCACGTTCGGGTGCGTGCGCAAGGTCTACAACATGGCGCTCGCGGCCCGTACCGAGGCGTGGGCGCGTCAGGAACGGGTGAACTACAACGCGACGTCGGCGATGCTGACGGTGTGGAAGAAGACCGAGGAACTGGCGTTCCTCAACGAGGTGTCCTCGGTCCCACTCCAGCAGTGCTTGCGGCACTTGCAGACGGCGTTCACCAACTTCTTCGGCAAGCGGGCGAAGTACCCGCGTTTCAAGTCGAAGAAGAAGTCCCGCAGGTCCGCCGAGTACACCACCAGCGGTTTCCGTTTCCGCGACGGGAAGCTGATGCTGGCCAAGATGGAGCAGCCTCTGGACATCGTCTGGTCGCGTCCTCTCCCCGCGGGGGCGAAGCCGTCCACGGTGACCGTGTCCCAGGACGCGGCCGGGCGCTGGTTCGTCTCGATGCTGTGCGAGGACCCCGCCGTCCAGGCCCTCCCGGCCAACGGCAACGCGGTCGGCATTGATGTCGGTCTGGACCACCTCCTCACCCTGTCGACCGGGGAGAAGATCGCCAATCCCCGGCACGAGCGCCGTGACCGTGCACGGCTCGCCCTGGCCCAGCGCCGCCTGGCGAAGAAGACCAAGGGCAGCAACAACCAGGCCAAGGCCCGGCGGAAGGCCGCCAAGGTCCACGCCCGTATTGCCGACCGCAGGCGTGACGGGCTGCACAAACTGACCACTCGTCTCGTGCGTGAGAACCAAACGCTCGTGATCGAGGATCTGACCGTGCGCAACATGGTCAAAAACCGGAGTCTGGCTCGCGCCGTCAGTGACGCGGCATGGTCGCAGTTCCGAAGCATGCTGGAGTACAAGGCCGCCTGGTACGGGCGGGAAGTGATCGTGGTCGACCGCTTCTTCCCCTCTTCCAAGCTGTGCTCCACCTGCGGCACCTTGCAGGACAGGATGCCGTTGCACGTACGCACCTGGACCTGCGGCTGCGGAACGACCCACGACCGGGACGTGAACGCAGCGAAGAACCTGCTGGCCGTCGGACTGACGGTGACAGCCTGTGGAGCTGGTGTAAGACCTCAACGGAGAACTCCGGGCGGGCAGTCGGCGACGAAGCAGGAATCCCCACGGCGCGAGCCGTAGGGATTCCCCTCGTTACGAGGGGGAGGAGGTCAACCGACTGTGATCCCCACCACCAGCACCAGCGTCAGGACGAGCGCCCACCCCGCGGTGGACAACCAGCCGAGGACCAGCCCGGTCATGGCGAGCCCGTCACCGCCCTCCCCACTGCGCTGGATCTCCGAGCGGGCCGCGTGGCCGAGAATGACCGCCGGAAGTCCGGTGAGCCCGAAGGTCGGCACACACAGCAGTCCGCACACAGCGGCTCCCACGGCCTTCCCGTTGGTCCGCGGCCGTGGTGCGGGCAGAAACGTCCGCGGGACGACCGGAGCGGGCCCCGGCTGCGGTACGGGCCCCATGGGCAGGTCGGCGACCAGCAGCGCCAGTTCTCCCACCGTGCGGGCCGCGTAGGCCCGCGCCACCCGCTGGTCGAACTCCCCTTTCTCCAGCCGCCCCTCGCCGTACCCCGCCCTGAGCACGTCCACGGCCCGCTCCCGGTCGGCGTGCGCGGCGAGCATGTGTGGGGTGGCTGGGCCCGGCGAGGGCCTTGGCCCGGTCTGCCAGGGCTGTGAGGGCTGTGAGGGCTGCCACGACGGATACGACGGATGCGACACGGGGAGCACCTCCCGGACGGCGAGATGTCTCCATCATGCGCCCACACCCGTGCGCGCGGACGGCGAGCGTCGGCCACGCGGCCGATTGTCGCCCGTTTCCCGCCAGTCCCCTTCAAGTACGTTGACTGGTTGCGGCACCGACGTCATGAACGGCATCGACGTCATCGGCACAGGTGAACACGGGGGCGGCGGCATGCTCGGGGCACGTACACGCGCGTGGGACGACGACGGTTTCGACGACGGTGTGCCCTTCCTCGCCCGCCTGGAGAAGGAGGACCGCGCCGCCCTGCTCGCCATCGGACGGCCCCTGCGCTATCCGGCGCGCGGCGTGATCATGCACCAGGACGAGCCCTCCGCCCATGTGCTGCTCCTCCTGCACGGCTGGACGAAGGTCACGGCCATCGCCACCAACGGCTACGAGGCCCTTCTCGCGCTGCGCGGCCCGGGCGACATCATCGGGGAGGGCGCCGCGCTCAGCGGCCGTCACCGCTCGGCGACCGTGACGGCGCTGGAGCCCGTCGACGCGGTGGTCATCGACGAGACCCGCTTCACCGCGTTCCTCGCCGGCAGTCCCAGGGTCGCCCTCCGGTTGCTGAGCCTGACCACGGACCGACAGCGCTCCACCGATCGCCGCCGGCTGGAGTGGGCGGCGCTCACGGTGCGCGAGCGGCTGGCCGTCCTGCTGCTCGAGCTGGTGCGCACCCACGGCCACCGCACCGACGAGGGCGTCGAACTCACCCTCCGGCTCAGCCAGCAGGAGTTCGCCGGCTCCGTCGGCTCCTCCCGGGAGGCGGTGGCCCGGCTCCTGAAGGAACTGCGCGACAGGCAGGTGGTGGTCACCCGACGCCGCGGCATCGTCGTCCTGCGCCCGGACATCCTGCGCCGCATCATCGGGGAGCGGCCCGCGTAGCCACGCCCGCCCCAACTGCCCGCACAGACACGGCTCTTGTTCTGTGCACACGGTCACAGACCGTCCGTGTCATCGGTCCTTCGACGCGCGGGCCGGTCCCGCCATCGTGCTGCACATGACCGATCCCGTGTACCGCACCCTCCTCCTCTTCGACATAGAGCAGTACGGCTCCCGCGACGACGTGGAACAGGCGTTCCTGCGCAGGCTCCTGTACGAGATCGTCGACGCCACCCTCCTCGCGGCCGATGTCGACGAGACCGCTCGGCTGCGCGCGGACCGCGGTGACTCCGTGATGGAGCTCATCGACGCCAAGGTCTCCGTGCCGGCCCTGCTGAAAACCCTCCTGGCGGAGACCCCCGCCCTCCTCCACAACAAGAACCGCCTGATCGCGGCCAGCGCCCGGATGCGCCTGCGCATCCTGCTCTCCTCCGGTTACGTGGCCGTAGACGAACTCGACGGCTGGGTCGGCTCGGACCTCAACCACGCCGTACGCCTCCTCAACGCCGCCCCCCTGCGTGACGCCCTGAAGCGGCGTGAGGGCGACAGCGTCATGTGCGTGTCCGACGGGATCTACCAGGGCGTGGTCCGCCACGGCCCGCTGGGCGTACGCCGGGACGACTTCCATCGCATCACGGTGGAGACCAAGGAGGGGCCGACGGTGGCGTGGCTGCACGGGGAGCCCGGTACCTCGGGCTCCCCCGCCGCGGACACCGCGGAGAAACCCCGCCCGTCACGCCCCGGTCCCGCCCCCGTCGACCTGAGCGGTGCCTCCTTCGGCGGCAGCTACGTGGCCGGCGACCAGCACGGCGTGTCCGGACAGGGGACCGTCCTCGGTGACGTCCACCTCGGAGGCCGCTCCACCGGGCGAGGTGAGCGGGAGTGAGCACGGGCGGGCCGGGTCCCCAGCCGGCCGCCGCGGGCTCGGCACCGCCACCGCAGGGCGGTGACAAGGAGGCGCGAGCGCACGGCGACGCACCCCAGCAGTCCGGGGCCGAGAACCCGACGCCCGAGGACAAGCAGGAGGAGGTCGACCAACCGCAGGACGCGTGGTCCGCCCGCCGGGACCTGGTGGACCACAGCCCGAAGGCGATGGGCGTCGGTGCGAACGCCCGGTTCGGCGGCAGTCTGGTGGCCGGGGACCAGCACGGGGTCAGCGGCGGCCTGGTCGCCGGAGACGTGATCATGGGCAGCAAGACGGAGGTCTACCAGTTCGGTTTCGGCATCTCCGCGGCGGGCCACGGCTCGGGCGAGGTCCCGCAGTCCACGCTCGACCGTCTCGCCCCGTACTTCGTCACCGACGAGAGCGCCTTCGAAGGGCTGGTGGCACGGCTTCGCGAGGAGCGGGTCCTCGTACTCTCCGGCCCGCACTTCACCGGCCGACGCACAGCCGCGCTGATGCTGCTCCACCGTGTCCGGGCGTCCCCGGTCCGCATCCTCGTCCGCGACACCACTCCGGCGGAGCTCGTCAAGCAACTCGGCGACGACCAGCTCCCGGCCAAGGGATACGTGCTGTGCGACCTGACCACCCGTCGGGACACACCCCTGCGGGAACCGCATCTCCTCGCCGCGCGCGCCCAACTGGCCAAGGACAACGCCTTCCTGGTCATCACGGTCGGCCCCAACGCCGCTCTTGAGGACATCGCTCCCGTCCCCTGGCAGCCACCGGTCGCGAGTGACGTACTGGTGGCACATCTGCGCGAACTGACCGACGAGGCCACGGCACAGCGGCTGCTGGCGCTCCCGTCCGTGTCCGAATTCCTCGGCCGGGACCACCAGTTGCGTGAGGTGGAGGCCTTCGCGAAGGTCCTCGAACGGTACGCGGACGGGGAGGTCGACGAGACGAAGGTCGGGAACTTCTCGCTGATCAGCCTGGAGAACCAGGTCCAGGAGTGGTTCGAGGAGGACGAGGAGCTGGTCCCCCTGCGGGACAAGGCGTTCCTCGTCGCCCTGGCGGCCTTCGACGGAGGCCCGTACGCCCTGACGGCGGAGCTGAGCGACCTGCTGTACGCCTTCCTCCAGGACACCGAGAACTCGTCGCTGAGTCCCCGGGTGCCCGTGTTCGGGACGCACATCGGCAAGCGACTGCAACTCGCCCGCGCCAGGGCGTACCACGCGGAGGAGAACACCGAGTGGGGTCCGGTCCTCCAGTCCAAGGCGGAGTTCCGCGACGAGCGGGTCTCCCTCGTGCTGCTGCGCGAGGTGTGGACCGGCCACCCCTCGGCCCGGCCCGCGCTGGTCCACTGGCTTCGCCGACTCGCCGACGACGGGCGTCCGTTGGTCCGTACCCGTGCGGCCTCGACCGTCGCCGTCCTCGCCTACGCGGACCTGCCCTCCACGATGGCCCTGGTGATCGAGCCCTGGGCCGCGTCCCGTCTGTTCCGCCACCGGCTGGTCGCCGTCAACGCACTGACGCTCGCGCATCTGCTCGACGCGCCGAACATCCCCCGCATCCTCGACACCTGGTGCGGGAGCGAGGAGGAGGGGATGCGCTGGGTGGCCATCCGCGCCTACGGCCTGATCGGCGCGGAGCGACCGCGGCAGACACTCGCCGCACTGCGCGGAGCCATCCGATACGAGTACGGGCCGGCCGACACCGACGGCGAGGACGGCGACGACCTCGACCCCGTCATGATCAAACAACTCGCCCAGTCGGTGGAGATGCTCCTGCTCTCGCCGGTCCGTGACGAGGTCCTCACCGAGCTGCTGGCCCGGCGCGACGACGACCGGCCCGCCCACGACCTCGCGGTGCGCGGCTTCCTCAGCGCGTGCGCCCGGACCAAGGACGACGAGCCGTACGGGCCTCCGCTGCTTCTCGAGTGGTACACCGCCTCCGCGGGCCGCGCCGGGCAGGCGGCCGTCGGGATCGCACGGCTGTGGCGGGCGGCACTCGACGACCGTCGGCACACCCGGGACGCGCTCGACGCACTGAGCAGGTGGGCCCGCATCGCCGACCGGGATCCCACCACCGAGTGGGCGCTCGCGTCCCTCCTCCCGGCGCTGGCCACCAGCTCCGCGGAACACCAGCGCCTCAGCCATCTGCTGCGCACGCTGCGCGGCGAGGACGGCGCACTCCCGCCAGAGGTGGCGGCCCGGCTGCTGACCGTCCTTCCGGAACCTGCCGAGGTTTCCGGTCCCCTCATACCCACCGCACGGACCAGTCGAGGAGACACACGTCATGGCTGATCTCCACCGGCCGCCGGACTGGCAGCAACCCGCCGACCGGCACACACCGCTGATCGATCCCGTCATCACCGTGCGCCAGCTCTCACGCTTCGGATTCGCCCGCAAGTCCCTGACCCGAATCGACCACGCCCTGGTCTTCTCGACGAGCAAGGGCGAGTACGACGCCTACCTGCCCCCCGTACGACCGAGCCGCGGTGAGGCAGCCGCGAAGCGCTACACGGCGGTCTACGAGGTGGACATGGGCGTCCACCCCCATCGAGCAGTCATCCCCCTGCCGAGCGACAACGACGCGTTCGAGTTCACCGCCACGATCGAGTTGTCCTGGCAGGTCGTGGACCCCGCCGCCTTCGTCAGGAGCGGCCACCGGGACGTACCGACCCTGCTTCTCGGCGAAGTGCAGCAGGCCGCGCGGCTCCTCACCCGCCGGTTCACCATCGACGACAGCGCCGGCGCCGAAGCCGAGCTGCTGCGGACCCTGACCGGCCCTCACCGGGCTCCGCTCGGCGCGGCCGCGGGCCTGAAGGTGATCTGGACCCTGCGTCTGCGCCGCGACCAGCAGGAGATCGACCACGAACGGCGCCTGCAGTCCATCGACCACGCTTCCGCGGAGGAGATACGCGCCGAGCAGCTCGGCATGCGGTACGACGCCGAGCTCGACCGCCGGGTGCGACAACAGGACGAGCTCCAGCTGGGGCGGGCCATGGAGTACGAGCGACGGGGCCACGAACTCGCCGTCCAGCGCACGCGTCACGAGACCGAACTCCAGCAGCTCACGGCGGAGAAGATCGCGTTCTACCAGAGGTATCTGGAAGAGGGCGGTGTGGTGGCGTGGGCCATGCACCTCGCGGCGCATCCGGAGGACTCACGTCTCGTCATCAGCAGCATGCGCGAGGACCAACTTCGCCTGATCCAGACCAAGGTGGAGCTGGCACGGGAACTGCTGAGTGAGGGCAACGCCGAGGACTACGAGCTGGAAGGGCCCAAGCGGATGGCCCTGAACGCCGTGTTCGAGATCTTCAACCAGCAGGCGCTGGGCGCCCCGACCGACCGTCCCACCCCTCCCCCACCCCTCACCATGCCCTCGCCGTCGGACGTACCGCTCACCAAGAACAGCGACGAGGGGCCCTCCACGAGCAAGCCCTCGCGTCCCGATGAGCCTCCGGCCGCCGCCCCCGCGCCGAAGTCGTCCTCCTCTGAGCCGGTCGGCACCTTCCCCGGCTGGCAGCCGCCCCCGGGCTACGGCAGCTCCCCCACCGCCCCCGAACCACCGCCCGACGCCGACACCAACACCGACGCCGACGCCGACGCCGACGACCAGAAGAGCCCCGCCCCGTGAGCGGCACCGACCCGCGCACCTCCACGCCCCCGTCGCCACCCGGTGCGCGGGCCGCGGAGCGGCTGCTCACGGACCTGCGCACCGAGATCGCCCGTGCGGACGCCAAGGCGGCGGTGCTCGTGTCGGCCCTCGGTGTGGCGGCCGGCGTCCTCGGCGGCTCGCTCGCCGGGCGCGACTGGACACCGGCCCGTCTGTCCGCCCTCGGTGGCGCGGCATGGTGGTCCGGAGTCGTCGCCCTGGCCGTCGCGCTGCTGGCGCTGCTCCTGGCCGTCGTACCGCGTCACGGCACCAGCAGATGGGCGCCCGGCGCACCGCTGTCGTACTTCGGAGACATTCAACGGGCCGCTCGCTGCGGCCACTTGGCGCACGCCCTGGCCGAGACCGAGCGGGTCCCGGCGGCGGGCGCGATCACAGCGCTGACCGAGACCAGCCGGATCGCCGTTCGCAAACACCAGTGGATACGCGCCGGGCTGATCGCCCTCGGCGTCGCCGTGGTCCTGCTGCCCGCGTCCCTGCTCATCGGCTGACGTCCCCACACCTGGAGACCGACCATGTCCCGACCGACCGACCCCGCGCAGCACCCGGAGGAACCCTCGCCTGCCGGGGAGTCCCGGCCCTCACCCGCCGACGACCTCGACTACCGTCACCGGACCGGTCGGCTGCACTTCTCCGCCCACGCACGCGGCCTGGACGGGACGGCTCTCGGCCAGCTGGTGCTGCGGCTGCCCGGCACCGTCATGAGCCTCCTGGTCGTGCTGTTGGCCTCCAGCGGACTGGACGCCTGGCTCGGCATACCGCTCTGGGCGCCGCCACTGCTCTGGCTCGTCTCCGGCGCCCTGGTCTTCCACCGCCCCACCGAGGACTTCCTGGCCCGCCATCTGCTGCGGCTGCACCGCCCCATGCCCGCCGAGTACGCGCGGCTCGCTCCGGTCTGGCGTGAGGTGACCGCCCGCGCGGGCATCGACAGCCGGACGTACGACCTGTGGATCGAGGACAGCGAGGACCTGAACGCCTATGCCGCCGCCGGTCACATCGTCGGCGTCACCCGGTTCGCCCTGGACCATCTGCCGACGTCGCAGCTGGCCGCCGTACTCGCGCACGAACTGGGCCACCACACCGGAGGTCACGTCTGGTCCTCGCTGCTGGGAGAGTGGTACGCGCTCCCGGGCCGGCTGGCATGGCGGCTGATCCGGTCCCTGCTGGCCCTGGCCATGGCCTGGTCCCGGCGCTCCTCCTGGTCGGCCACCGCCCTGTTGCTGGTGGTGGTCGGCTTCGTGACTCTCACGACGTTGCAGCGGCTCTACGGTCTGCCCCTCCTCCTGCTGGCCACGCCGTATCTCATCGCCGCTGTGGGGCGCAGGGCGGAACTCCGTGCGGACCAGCACGCCGCCGCGCTCGGTTTCGCCCGTGAACTCGCCGTCGTCCTGGAGACGATGCACCGGGCCGAGCGGGCTACGGGGCGCGCGGCCAAGGCCGCGGCCGGCCGCGACGATGCCGAGCCGCGCTTCCTGGACCGCCTGCTGTCCACGCACCCCGACTACCCGACCCGGTTGCACCGGCTCAAACCGCACCTCTAGCTCTACCTGTAGCCGCACCTCCAGCCGCCCCCGGAGCCATACCCTCTGGGCGACGGAACGCCGAAGGGCGGCCACCCCGAGAGGTGACCGCCCTTCGACTCAAGCTGCTGACTTCAAGCCGCTCGCCTACTGGTTGTACGGACCGTAGTCGTAGTCCTCCAGCGGAACGGCCTGCCCGGAGCCCGTGCCGAACGGCGAGTAGTCGATGTCGTCGTAGCCGACGGCCGAGTACATCGCGGCCTTGGCCTCCTCGGTCGGCTCGACCCGGATGTTGCGGTAGCGGGACAGACCCGTACCGGCCGGGATGAGCTTACCGATGATGACGTTCTCCTTGAGGCCGATCAGGGAGTCGGACTTGGCGTTGATCGCCGCGTCCGTCAGAACCCTGGTCGTCTCCTGGAAGGACGCCGCCGACAGCCAGGACTCCGTGGCCAGCGAGGCCTTGGTGATACCCATGAGCTGCGGACGACCGGAGGCCGGGTGACCGCCCTCCTGGACCACACGACGGTTCTCCTGCTCGAACTTCGAGCGCTCGACCAGCTCGCCGGGCAGCAGCTCGGCGTCGCCGGACTCGATGATCGTCACGCGGCGCAGCATCTGCCGGATGATGATCTCGATGTGCTTGTCGTGGATCGACACACCCTGCGAGTTGTAGACCTTCTGGACCTCGCCGACCAGGTGGACCTGGACGGCACGCTGGCCCAGGATGCGCAGCACGTCGTGCGGGTTGGTGGCACCCACGGTGAGCTTCTGGCCCACCTCAACGTGCTCGCCCTCGCTGACCAGGAGTCGGGCGCGCTTCGAGATCGGGAACGCCGTCTCGTCGCTGCCGTCGTCCGGCGTGATGACGATCTTCTTGGTCTTCTCGGTCTCCTCGATCCGGACGCGGCCGTTGGCCTCGGAGATCGGGGCGACACCCTTCGGGGTACGGGCCTCGAAGAGCTCGACGACACGCGGCAGACCCTGGGTGATGTCGTCACCGGCCACACCACCGGTGTGGAAGGTACGCATCGTCAGCTGGGTACCGGGCTCACCGATGGACTGGGCGGCGATGATGCCGACCGCCTCACCGATGTCGACCAGCTTGCCGGTGGCCAGCGAACGGCCGTAGCACATGGCGCAGGTGCCGACGTGCGACTCGCAGGTCAGGATCGAACGGGTCTTGACCTCCTCGACGCCGTGGTGCACCAGCTGGTCGATCAGGACATCGCCGAGGTCGACGTTGGCCGGCGCGATCACCTTGCCGTCGATGACGACGTCCTCGGCGAGCATGCGGGCGTAGACGCTGGTCTCGACGTCGTCCGTCTTGCGCAGCACGCCGTCGGCGCCGCGCGTGGCGATCTTCAGCTTCAGACCGCGCTCGGTGCCGCAGTCCTCCTCGCGGATGATGACGTCCTGCGAGACGTCCACCAGACGACGGGTCAGGTAACCCGAGTCGGCGGTACGCAGGGCGGTGTCCGCCAGACCCTTACGGGCACCGTGGGTGGAGATGAAGTACTCCAGCACGGAAAGGCCCTCACGGAACGAGGCCTTGATGGGACGCGGGATGGTCTCGTTCTTCGCGTTCGACACCAGACCACGCATACCGGCGATCTGACGCATCTGCATCATGTTTCCTCGGGCGCCCGAGTCAACCATCATGAAGATGGGGTTCGTCTTCGGGAAGTTCGCGTTCATCGCCTCGGCGACCTCGTTGGTCGCCTTGGTCCAGATCGCGATGAGCTCCTGCGTGCGCTCGTCCTTGGTGATCAGACCACGCTCGTACTGCTTCTGGACCTTCTCGTCCTGCGCCTCGTAGCCCTTGACGATCTCCTTCTTCGCCTCGGGAACGACGATGTCGGAGATGGCCACGGTGACGCCGGAGCGGGTCGCCCAGTAGAAGCCCGCCGCCTTCAGGTTGTCGAGCGTCGCCGCCACGATGACCTTGGGGTAGCGCTCGGCGAGGTCGTTGACGATCTCGGAGAGCTGCTTCTTGCCGACCTCGTAGTCGACGAACGGGTAGTCCTCGGGCAGCAGCTCGTTGAAGAGCGCGCGGCCCAGGGTCGTCCGCAGGCGGAAGGTGTCACCCTGCTGCCACTCCGGCTCGCCCTCTTCACGGGCCGGCGGGGTCCAGCCGCGCGGCGGGATGGTGCCCACCGGGAAGCGGATGTCCACGCGCGACTGCAGCGAGAGCTCGCCGGCGTCGAACGCCATGATCGCCTCGGCCGAGGAGCCGAAGGACCGGTCCTCGCCCTTGACGTCCCGCAGGGCGCCGTCGGTGGTGAGGAAGAACAGACCGAGGACCATGTCCTGGGTCGGCATCGTCACCGGACGGCCGTCGGCGGGCTTGAGGATGTTGTTCGAGGACAGCATCAGGATGCGGGCCTCGGCCTGCGCCTCCGCGGAGAGCGGCAGGTGGACGGCCATCTGGTCACCGTCGAAGTCCGCGTTGAACGCGGTGCAGACGAGCGGGTGGATCTGGATGGCCTTGCCCTCGACCAGCTGCGGCTCGAAGGCCTGGATGCCGAGGCGGTGCAGGGTGGGCGCACGGTTCAGCAGAACCGGGTGCTCCGCGATGACCTCTTCGAGGACGTCGTACACGACCGTGCGGCCGCGCTCGACCATCCGCTTGGCGCTCTTGATGTTCTGCGCGTGGTTCAGGTCGACCAGGCGCTTCATCACGAACGGCTTGAAGAGCTCCAGCGCCATCGCCTTCGGCAGACCGCACTGGTGCAGCTTCAGCTGCGGACCGACGACGATCACGGAACGCGCCGAGTAGTCGACTCGCTTGCCGAGCAGGTTCTGACGGAAACGGCCCTGCTTGCCCTTCAGCATGTCGCTGAGGGACTTCAGCGGGCGGTTACCGGGACCGGTGACCGGGCGACCACGACGGCCGTTGTCGAACAGCGCGTCGACGGCCTCCTGGAGCATGCGCTTCTCGTTGTTCACGATGATCTCGGGCGCACCGAGGTCGAGAAGCCGCTTCAGACGGTTGTTCCGGTTGATCACACGGCGGTACAGGTCGTTCAGGTCGGAGGTCGCGAAGCGGCCACCGTCCAGCTGCACCATCGGGCGAAGGTCCGGCGGGATGACCGGCACGCAGTCGAGGACCATGCCCTTGGGGCTGTTGGAGGTCTGCAGGAAGGCAGACACGACCTTCAGCCGCTTCAGCGCACGGGTCTTCTTCTGGCCCTTGCCGGTACGGATGATCTCGCGGAGGCGCTCGGCCTCCTCGTCCAGGTCGAAGGACTCCAGGCGCTTCTGCAGCGCCGCGGCACCCATCGAACCGTCGAAGTACGTGCCGAAGCGGTCACGCAGTTCGCGGTAGAGGAGCTCGTCGCCCTCCAGGTCCTGGACCTTCAGGTTCTTGAACCGGGTCCACACCTCGTCGAGACGGTCGATCTCGCGCTGCGCACGGTCACGCAGCTGCTTCATCTCCCGCTCGGCACCTTCGCGCACCTTGCGGCGTACGTCGGCCTTGGCGCCCTCGGCCTCGAGCTCGGCCAGGTCGGTCTCGAGCTTCTTGGCGCGGGCCTCCAGGTCGGAGTCCCGGCGGTTCTCGACCTGCTGCCGCTCGACGGAGACGTGCGCCTCCAGCGAGGGCAGGTCACGCGTGCGGCGCTCCTCGTCGACGAACGTGATCATGTACGCCGCGAAGTAGATGACCTTCTCGAGGTCCTTGGGCGCCAGGTCGAGCAGGTAACCCAGACGCGACGGAACACCCTTGAAGTACCAGATGTGCGTGACGGGAGCGGCCAACTCGATGTGGCCCATCCGCTCACGGCGCACCTTGGCGCGAGTCACCTCGACGCCGCAGCGCTCACAGATGATGCCCTTGAAGCGGACACGCTTGTACTTGCCGCAGTAGCACTCCCAGTCCCGGGTCGGACCGAAGATCTTCTCGCAGAAGAGTCCGTCCTTTTCGGGCTTGAGGGTGCGGTAGTTGATGGTCTCAGGCTTCTTGACCTCGCCGTGGCTCCACTGACGGATGTCGTCAGCGGTGGCCAGACCGATCCGGAGCTCATCGAAGAAGTTGACGTCGAGCACTATGCGTCAATCCCTCTCAGGGTTGTAAGTCTTAGGGGTCTGAAACGGGGGTCCTGGGGCCGGCGGCCTTCTGTCGAAGGCCGCCGGACTCCCGTCAGACCTCTTCGACGCTGCTCGGCTCACGCCGGGACAGGTCGATGCCAAGCTCCTCCGCGGCGCGGAAGACGTCCTCGTCGGTGTCGCGCATCTCGATGGACATGCCGTCCGAGGACAGCACCTCCACGTTGAGGCACAGGGACTGCATCTCCTTGATGAGCACCTTGAAGGACTCGGGGATGCCGGGCTCGGGAATGTTCTCGCCCTTGACGATGGCCTCGTAGACCTTCACGCGGCCGGTGACGTCGTCGGACTTGATGGTCAGCAGTTCCTGGAGGGCGTACGCGGCGCCGTATGCCTCCAGCGCCCACACCTCCATCTCACCGAAGCGCTGGCCACCGAACTGGGCCTTACCACCCAGCGGCTGCTGGGTGATCATGGAGTACGGACCGGTCGAACGGGCGTGCAGCTTGTCGTCGACCAGGTGGTGCAGCTTGAGGATGTACATGTAGCCGACCGAGATCGGCTTCGGGAACGGCTCGCCGGAGCGGCCGTCGAACAGCCTCGCCTTGCCGGACGGGAGCACCATGCGCTCGCCGTCGCGGTTCGGGATGGTGTGCTGCAGCAGACCGGCCAGCTCGTCCTCACGCGCACCGTCGAAGACGGGGGTCGCGACGTTCGTGCCCGCGTCGACCTGGTCGGCGCCGATGACCTGGAGGCGCTGCGCCCACTCGTCCGCGAGGCCGGAGACGTCCCAGCCGCGGCTGGCGAGCCAGCCGAGGTGGATCTCCAGGACCTGTCCCGGGTTCATTCGGGACGGGACACCGAGCGGGTTGAGGATGATGTCGACCGGAGTCCCGTCCTCGAGGAACGGCATGTCCTCGATGGGCAGGATCTTCGAGATGACGCCCTTGTTGCCGTGACGGCCGGCGAGCTTGTCACCGTCGGTGATCTTGCGCTTCTGCGCCACGTACACGCGCACCAGCTGGTTCACACCGGGGGGAAGCTCGTCGCCCTCTTCGCGGTCGAAGACGCGGACGCCGATGACCTTGCCGATCTCGCCGTGCGGCACCTTCAGCGAGGTGTCACGGACCTCACGGGCCTTCTCACCGAAGATCGCACGGAGCAGGCGCTCCTCCGGGGTCAGCTCGGTCTCACCCTTGGGCGTGACCTTGCCGACCAGGATGTCACCGGCGACGACCTCGGCACCGATACGGATGATGCCGCGCTCGTCGAGGTCGGCGAGGACCTCCTCGGAGACGTTCGGGATGTCCCGGGTGATCTCCTCGGGGCCGAGCTTGGTGTCACGGGCGTCGACCTCGTGCTCCTCGATGTGGATCGAGGAGAGGACGTCGTCCTGCACGAGGCGCTGCGACAGGATGATCGCGTCCTCGTAGTTGTGACCCTCCCACGGCATGAACGCCACGAGCAGGTTCTTGCCCAGCGCCATCTCGCCGTTCTCGGTGGCCGGGCCGTCGGCGAGGACCTGACCGGTGATGATCCGGTCACCCTCGTTGACGATGACCTTCTGGTTGACCGAGGTGCCCTGGTTGGAGCGGGAGAACTTGGCCAGGCGGTACGTGATGTACGTGCCGTCGTCGTTGGCCGTGGTGATGTAGTCCGCGGAGACCTCCTGGACCACACCGTCCTTCTCGGCCTTGACCACGTCGCCGGCGTCGACGGCGGAGCGGTACTCCATGCCAGTACCGACGAGCGGTGCCTCGGACTTGATGAGCGGCACGGCCTGACGCATCATGTTCGCGCCCATGAGGGCACGGTTGGCGTCGTCGTGCTCGAGGAACGGGATCATGGCGGTCGCGACCGACACCATCTGGCGCGGCGAGACGTCCATGTAGTCCACGTCGTCACCGGGGACGTAGTCGACCTCGCCGCCACGACGGCGGACCAGGACGCGGTTCTCGGTGAAGCGCAGGTTGTCGTCGAGCGTGGCGTTGGCCTGCGCGATGACGAACCGGTCCTCTTCGTCGGCCGTGAGGTAGTCGACCTCGTCGGTGACGACACCGTCGGTGACCCGGCGGTACGGCGTCTCGACGAAGCCGAACGCGTTCACCCGGCCGTACGAGGCGAGCGAACCGATCAGGCCGATGTTCGGGCCTTCGGGCGTCTCGATCGGGCACATGCGTCCGTAGTGGGACGGGTGCACGTCACGGACCTCGAAGCCGGCCCGCTCACGGGAGAGACCACCCGGGCCAAGAGCCGACAGACGGCGCTTGTGGGTGAGACCCGACAGCGGGTTGTTCTGGTCCATGAACTGCGACAGCTGGCTGGTGCCGAAGAACTCCTTGATGGAGGCGACGACCGGCCGGATGTTGATCAGGGTCTGCGGCGTGATCGCCTCGACGTCCTGGGTCGTCATGCGCTCACGGACGACTCGCTCCATACGCGCCAGACCCGTACGGACCTGGTTCTGGATGAGCTCGCCGACGCTGCGCAGACGACGGTTGCCGAAGTGGTCGATGTCGTCGGTCTCGACGACGATCGTCGTGCCGTTGTCAGCTGCCGTCTCGGTCTCACCGGCGTGCAGCTTCACCAGGTACTTGATCGTCGAGATGACGTCCTCGACGGTCAGGACACCCGCGTCCAGCGGAGCGTCCGCACCCAGCTTCTTGTTGACCTTGTAGCGGCCGACCTTGGCGAGGTCGTAGCGCTTGGGGTTGAAGTAGAGGTTCTCAAGAAGCGTCTGCGCGGCCTCACGCGTGGGGGGCTCGCCCGGACGCAGCTTGCGGTAGATGTCTAGCAGTGCGTCGTCCTGGCCCTGGGTGTGGTCCTTCTCCAGGGTGGCGCGCATCGACTCGTACTCGCCGAACTCCTCGAGGATCTGCTCGGTCGTCCAACCGAGAGCCTTGAGCAGGACGGTGACGGACTGCTTGCGCTTGCGGTCGATGCGGACACCGACCATGTCGCGCTTGTCGATCTCAAGCTCCAGCCAGGCACCCCGGGACGGGATGACCTTGGCGGAGAAGATGTCCTTGTCGGACGTCTTGTCGATGGAGGAGTCGAAGTAGACGCCGGGCGAGCGGACCAGCTGCGACACCACGACACGCTCGGTGCCGTTGATGACGAAGGTGCCCTTGCCGGTCATGAGCGGGAAGTCGCCCATGAAGACGGTCTGGGACTTGATCTCGCCGGTCTCGTTGTTGGTGAACTCGGCCGTCACGAAGAGCGGGGCCGCGTACGTGAAGTCACGGTCCTTGCACTCGTCGATGCTGTTCTTCGGGGGCTCGAAACGGTGGTCGCGGAACGTCAGCGACATCGACCCGGAGAAGTCCTCGATCGGGGAGATCTCCTCGAAGATCTCCTCCAGACCGGACTTGGTGGGGACGTCCTGACCGGACTCGAGAGCCGCCTCGACGCGAGCCTTCCACGCGTCGTTGCCGAGCAGCCAGTCAAAGCTCTCGGTTTGCAGCGCGAGAAGGTTCGGAACCTCGAGGGGCTCCTTGATCTTTGCAAAGGAGATGCGCAGCGGGGCAGTGCTGGCGGCGTTGTTCGTATTCGCGGTCGAGGCAGTGCGCGAGGCGGCCAAGAGGGGGTCCTTCCGAGGGCTCGGACTCACTACGCGCGTACCGGTCCCTCTCAAGGACACAGAGACAGCCGTTTCCTTCTCCAGCTCAAAGAGCCAGGTCGGATTGGGTCTGATCGTCGGTGCTCAAGCGAGGGCATGCCCCTGGTGACGGGCAGGGGACAGCTAACAGGCAGCGCAAAGGGTCAGTGTAGCCACTTGGCACACTGATGTCCAGTGCGGGTTTTTGAGACCCTCGTTGTTCTCAACACCTTCGGCAAGCTCACGTCCTCAACGCACGTTGATACTGCCCTCTTCGTCGCCGATCCATGCCTCGGATTCGGATCCTTGTGACGACGCGTCCTGAGAATTGCGCGCTGCGTGCGGTTCGTCAAGGCCCCCTTGGCCGAACCGGGTGCTGCGCTCGTCACGTACAGCCCGCACCGGGGACGCCAGGAGGCACGATGAAGATCACCATACTCCGCACGAACCTCGGTGCAAGGTTGCCGCCGCCCGGCTCCCCGGAACGCCGAAGAGCGACCACCCGGATGGATGATCGCTCTTCGACGCGTCAGCGTTACAGCCCTCTCAAAGAGACCGTGTCAGCCGACAGGAGAGTCCTGCGGACTCCGTGGGGTCACTTGACCTCGACGGAGGCGCCGGCGCCCTTGAGGGACTCGGCGGCCTTCTCAGCGGCCTCCTTGGCGACCTTCTCGAGAACGGGCTTCGGGGCGCCGTCCACGAGGTCCTTGGCCTCCTTGAGACCCAGGGAGGTCAGCTCACGCACGACCTTGATGACCTGGATCTTCTTCTCGCCGGCGCCGGTGAGGATGACGTCGAACTCGTCCTGCTCCTCAACGGCCTCGACCGGAGCGCCCGGGGCGCCCGGAGCGGCAACGGCGACGGCCGCGGCGGCGGTGACGTCGAACTTCTCCTCGAAGGCCTTCACGAACTCGGAGAGCTCGATGAGGGTGAGGGTCTCGAACTGCGCGAGCAGCTCTTCCTGGGACAGCTTCGTCGCCATGATGGGCGATCCTTCCAGTCAATTCGGCAGGTGCCGGATGTACATGTCGGCGGGCGTACGTTCGGCCCGCTGTCGACCTCCGCGTCAGGCGGCGGTCACTGTGCGAGCCGAATTACTCGGCACCGCCCTGCTCGTCCTGCTTGGCGCGAAGAGCGTCCACGGTGCGGACGAGCTTCGAGGGAAGCGCCTGGAAGAGCTGCGCAGCCTGAGACTGCTTGCCCTTGAAGGCACCCGCCAGCTTGGAGAGCAGAACCTCGCGGGACTCGAGGTCCGCAAGCTTCTTGATCTCGTCGGCGGACAGCACCTTGCCGTCAAGGACACCGCCCTTGATGACGAGGTTCGGGTTGTCCTTGGCGAAGTCACGAAGACCCTTCGCCGACTCCACCGGGTCACCGGTGACGAAGGCAACTGCCGTCGGACCGTTGAACAGGTCGTCGAGCGTCGAGATCCCGGCCTCGTTGGCCGCAATCTTGGTCAGCGTGTTCTTCACCACGGCGTACTGGGCGTTCTCACCGAGCGAGCGGCGCAGGTTCTTGAGCTGCGCGACGGTGAGACCCCGGTACTCGGTCAGCACAGCGGCGTTCGAGCTACGGAACTGCTCCGCGAGCTCGGCTACCGCGGCAGCCTTGTCGGGCCTTGCCATGAGCGTCGGCCTCCTTCCGGGTGATGACGACCGCTCGGAAGGGGCTGGGAGAAACGAAACGCCCCGGCGCAGGCGCACGGGGCGTAACTCGACCGGTTTTCGCAGCGCGAGCAGCGGACTCCGGGAGTACTTCCACAGTCACCTACGCGGGTCGTCCGCGGTTTGCAGCGGATCCTTCGGCCACCGGGCCCTCTCACGAGCGCACGGCAACGACCAGCGGTCTTTGGCTTCTGTAGGAGAGTACGCGACCGCATCACCGTCAGGCAAATCCGGTCGAACGGCCGCTCGACTTCCGGCGCCGGATCAGCTGCTCTGCATTTCCTTCATCATCTCGGCGAGGTCCATCGTGTCCTTGGCGGGCGGGGCCGTCACGCTCACCGGCTTGTTGTATTCGAGGAAGGTGATGGTCATGTCGAGCTTGCCCTTGTCGGCGTCGCCCCGCAGGCGGAACTGCTTGGTGTGGTCGTCGCCGTCCACCCACATGTCCATCGTCAGTTCGTCGACGCCCAGCATGTCGTACTGCTTGATGCTCTTCTCGCGCCGCTCGCGGGTGGCCTTGTCCTTGCCCTTGTCCTTGTCCTTCAGGGCGGCCTTGAGATCCTCGAGGGTGACGACGCCGGAATAGCGCGTGGTCTCGGTGCCCTCGACGGTCTCGGTGCCGACCTTCTTCACGTCCTTGGCGCCGGTGAGGAAGGTGGACTGGGTCGCCGGGTTCTGGTCGGCCTGGCCCGCGCCCGGCGCGCCCTCGCCGAGGCCCTTGTCGCCCAGCCCGGACATGTCGAACTTGAGCCAGCTCTTGCCGTCCATCTCCTTGGCCGCCGCGGCTCCCCCGCCGATGTACATGGCCTTGTCGACGAGCCGGATCTCCGCGCTGCCGTCCGCGCCCTGGTCGAGCGCCGTCATCTTCATGCTCATGGCCACGGTGGGCTTGGTGCGCATCGAGGCCTCGGCCTTGATGCGGCCCGCCTCCGGCACCCGGCCGGTCATGCGGTACCGGAAGGACGTGATGCCCTCCGTGTTCTTCGCCGCCTTGGCGACGGCCGCGGCCGGCGTCATGCTCGGCGACGTCTCCGTCCCGCATCCCGCCGCACCGGTGGCGAGGAGCAGGGCGGCGAGGCCGGCAACGCCGGTTTTACGGCGTACGGACGAACGTATGAAAGACACCACTGATTCCCCCCAAGGAACACGGACTATTCACAGCAAGGCCGTGAGCGTATCCCAGGAGACGCAGCGGGACCCCTGATTTCCCGGGGCCTCAGAAGGCCGAACCGCCTTGCTGCTGCAGCAGGTTGCTGAAGTCCTCGGTGTCGTCGGGCGGGGGCCTGCGCGTGGAGACCTTCACGCCGTAGTCGCTGTAGTAGGCGGTCTGGGTCAGCTCACCGGTCGCGGTCCTGCCCTTGTCGATCTTCTTGACCAGCAGGTCCCGGTCGTCGACCCAGATGTCCACGGTCTCCGTGATGACGCCCGCCTGTTGGAGTTGCTTGCGCAGCCGCGCGTCGGCCACCTCACCCACGACCACCGTGCCGGAGTAGTGCGTGGTGGCCCGTCCGTCGACCTTCTCCTCGCCGACCTCGCGCACGTCCTCGGAGTCGAGCAGCAGCCGCACCGACTGGTTCGGCGTGGTGTTGCGCATCTGGTCGCCGAAGGTCGCGCCGCCGCCGAGGTCCGCGAGGTCGTCGTAGGCGTACCTGATCCAGTGCTTGCCGCCGGCCTTCTCGGCGAACGTGTCGCCCATGTGCGCGTAGTAGGCGTCGGACAGATAGCGCGCCTCCATCGACGTGCTGCCGAGCGCGCGCATCGTCTCGGCCGTCGTGCCGCCGGTGTACGTGATGGTCAGCGTGCCGGTGAGGCCCTGGCCCCAGCCGAGGGCGCCGTCGGCTGTGAGGGACAGCTGGGTGCCGATGACGGTCGTGGACCGTACCCGGGCCGACTCGGCGCGGTCGGTGGACCGCTCGGCAAGGAGCAGGGCCGCGTGGGACGCGGAGCTTGTCCGGCGCGCTCCCTCGGGCTTGTCGGAGGAGCCGGAGGAGGTGCAGGCGGCCAGCCCCGCCAGCGCGGCCGCGGCCGCGAGAGCGACACGGCGCCCGTTCCTGCACTTCATACGTCCCCCTGTGCCGTTGCCCTGTTCGCACGCTAACCCAGGTCACAGCCCCCGCACATGGGAACGGGCCCCGCACCTTGTAGGTGCGAGGCCCGTCGATGACTGGGCGAGCCATAAGGCTCGGACCGATCAGACAGCCGCGGGGTCCTCTTCGACGAGGAGGTTGCGGGTGCGGTTCGGGTCGACCGGAATGCCGGGGCCGATCGTGGTGCTGATCGCGGCCTTCTTGATGTAGCGACCCTTGGCGGCGGACGGCTTCAGACGGAGGATCTCCTCCAGGGCCGCGCCGTAGTTCTCCACCAGCTTGGTGTCGTCGAAGGACGACTTGCCGATGATGAAGTGCAGGTTCGAGTGCTTGTCGACGCGGAACTCGATCTTGCCACCCTTGATCTCGGTCACGGCCTTGACCACGTCCGGGGTCACGGTGCCGGTCTTCGGGTTCGGCATCAGACCACGCGGGCCGAGGACCCGGCCGAGGCGGCCGACCTTGCCCATGAGGTCCGGGGTGGCGACGACGGCGTCGAAGTCCAGACGACCCTTCGCCACCTCGTCGATGAGCTCGTCGGAGCCGACGATGTCGGCGCCCGCGGCGGTCGCGGCCTCGGCACGGTCACCGGTCGCGAAGACCAGGACCCGGGCGGTCTTACCGGTGCCGTGCGGGAGGTTCACGGTGCCACGGACCATCTGGTCGGCCTTGCGCGGGTCGACACCCAGACGGAAGGCGACCTCGACGGTGCCGTCGAACTTGGTCGTGGTGGTCTCCTTGGCGAGACGGACGGCCTCGAGCGGGGCGTACAGCTTCTCCCGGTCGATCTTGGCGTCCGCAGCGCGGAGAGCCTTGCTGCGCTTGCTCACAACTGCTCCTGTGTGTTCTGAAAGGAGTCGTGGTACGGGCCGAGCAGGCCCTGCCACGTGCGGCCGAGGCCGCATGGGGTTCTACGAAGGTGCTACGGGGCTGGGGTTCAGCCCTCGACCGTGATGCCCATGGAACGCGCGGTGCCGGCGATGATCTTCGACGCGGCGTCCAGGTCGTTGGCGTTGAGGTCGGGCATCTTGGTGGTGGCGATCTCGCGGACCTGCGCCTCGGTGATCTTGGCGACCTTGGTCTTGTGCGGCTCGCCGGAGCCCTTCTCCACGCCCGCGGCCTTGAGGATCATCTTGGCGGCCGGCGGGGTCTTGGTGATGAAGGTGAAGGAGCGGTCCTCGTAGACCGTGATCTCCACCGGGATCACCCAGCCACGCTGCGACTCGGTCGCGGCGTTGTAGGCCTTGCAGAACTCCATGATGTTGACGCCGTGCTGACCCAGCGCGGGGCCGACCGGCGGAGCCGGGTTGGCGGCACCGGCCTGGATCTGGAGCTTGATGAGCCCCGTGACCTTCTTCTTCTTGGGAGGCATTGCTCTCCGGGTCCTTTCGAATCGGATGTGCCTGCGCCCGGGTCGCGTCCCGGATGTAGGCATACCGCACAACGATAACGGGTATGACTGTGCGGCCAAAAACCGAGCAGGTCAGACAAGCTTTTGGCAGCCCGTCTGACCTGGTCGGAAGCGGTAGGCCCAGAAGCCCCGAGGAGCTAGTTCTTCTGGATCTGGTCGAAGGACAGCTCGACCGGCGTCTCGCGGCCGAAGATCTCCACGAGACCCTTGACCTTCTTCGAGTCGGCGTTGATCTCGTTGATGGTCGCCTGCAGCGTGGCGAACGGGCCGTCGGTGACGGTGACCGAGTCGCCGACCTCGAAGTCCAGGACCTGGACCTCGACCTTGCGGGCCGGAGCCGGCTTGCCCTCGGCCTCGGCGGCCTCACGGGCGGCCTTCTCCTCGGCCTCCGGGGCGAGCATCTTGACGATCTCGTCCAGGGTCAGCGGGTACGGGTCGTAGGCGTTGCCCACGAAGCCGGTGACACCGGGGGTGTTGCGGACGACGCCCCAGGACTCGTTCGTCAGGTCCATGCGCACCAGCACGTAGCCGGGGAGCTTGTTCTGACGAATGGTCTTGCGGTCGCCGTTCTTGATCTGGACGACCTCTTCCTGCGGCACCTCGGCCTGGAAGATGTAGTCCTCGACGTTCAGGGAGACCGCGCGCTGCTCCAGGTTGGTCTTCACGCGGTTCTCGTAGCCGGCGTAGGTGTGGATGACGTACCACTCGCCGGGGAGGGTGCGCAGTTCCTCGCGCAGGGCGACCACGGGGTCGACGGGCTCGGCCGGCTCTTCTTCCTCGGCCTCTTCCGCTTCCCCGGCCTCGTCCGCGAGCTCACCGTCGGTGTCCTCGGCGGCAGCGTCCTCGGCGGCTTCGTCGCCCTCGTCCTCGGCGTGGAGCGCGGCTTCCTCCGCGGGCTCGCCCGCGTCGGCGTCGGCAGCCTCGACCTCGTCCAGGTCCTCGTCCGCACCCTCGACGATCTCGAGCTCGTCTTCCACGGACTCGACGTCCTGCCCGTGTGGCTCGATGGCGTCGTTCAGGTTCTGGTCAGACACGGTGGCTGCTTCTTCCTGGATACATAGGGGTGGAACATGCGAAAACGGGCGCCGGTAACCGCGGCGCCCTTCGCTCTGTGCTCAGCCGAATACGTACTTGGCGGCGTGGTCGAGACCATAGTCAATCACGGTCACAAGGCCGATCATGACGAGCACGAAGACGATCACCACGGTCGCGTACGTCGTCAGCTGGCTGCGTGACGGCCAGACGACCTTGCGGAGCTCCGCGACGATCTGGCGGTAGAACAACGCGAGACGCTTCAGCGGACCCTTCTTGGCCCGCTTGCCGCCCTTACGAGTCTTCTTGGACTCCGGCGCCTCGTCCTGGGCATCAGGCATGTCGATGGAGCCCACGGCGTCCGTCACTCGTCCTCACCTGATTCCGGGTCGTGGCCGTGCCGCGCCCGGTCTGAGCCGCACGGCGGTGCATTGCTGTACGTACATGCGTGCACACATCCTGGCGAAGGTGTGTGTAGCAGGGCCGGAGGGACTTGAACCCCCAACCGCTGGTTTTGGAGACCAGTGCTCTACCAATTGAGCTACGACCCTTTGTGTGCCACCCAACGTACCGCATCCGACCGAGTGCTCGGTGTGCACCGGTTGAGCGCAGCCCGCTGAAGGCCAACGAGGTGAGAGTGTACGTGTTCCGGGCCCGGAGGTCGAACAGAAAGTGGGCGTAGGGGCGTTGTCCGCGGAAGATCGCCCAGCGTGAGCCCCGAATCCGGACGGTTGTTCAGCGGTTGTTCAGTCTGTGAAACCCGCGTGCCGGGGAAGTTTCCGGTCTGAAACGATGGGGCCCATGAGCGCTGCAACCCCTCCCACCGCGCGCCGGGTCTCCGCCCGAGTCGGCGCGATCTCCGAGTCCGCCACCCTCGCCGTGGACGCCAAGGCCAAGGCCCTCAAGGCCGCCGGGCGGCCGGTGATCGGCTTTGGCGCAGGTGAGCCCGACTTCCCGACCCCGGACTACGTCGTCGAGGCGGCCGTCGAGGCCTGCCAGAACCCGAAGTACCACCGCTACACCCCGGCCGGTGGTCTGCCCGAGCTGAAGGCCGCGATCGCCGCGAAGACGCTGCGCGACTCGAACTACGAGGTCGACCCGTCGCAGATCCTCGTCACCAACGGTGGCAAGCAGGCGATCTACGAGGCCTTCGCCGCGATCCTCGACCCGGGCGACGAGGTCATCGTCCCGGCGCCGTACTGGACGACGTACCCGGAGTCGATCCGGCTGGCCGGCGGTGTCCCGGTGGACGTCGTCGCGGACGAGACGACCGGCTACCGCGTGAGCGTGGAGCAGTTGGAGGCGGCTCGTACGGAGAAGACGAAGGTCGTCCTCTTCGTGTCGCCGTCCAACCCGACCGGCGCGGTCTACAGCGCCGAGGACGCCGAGGCGATCGGCCGCTGGGCCGTCGAGCACGGCCTGTGGGTGCTGACCGACGAGATCTACGAGCACCTCGTCTACGGCGACGCCAAGTTCACCTCGCTGCCCGCGATCCTGCCGGAGCTGCGCGACAAGTGCATCGTGGTCAACGGTGTCGCGAAGACCTACGCGATGACGGGCTGGCGGGTCGGCTGGATCATCGGCCCGAAGGACGTCGTGAAGGCGGCGACGAACCTGCAGTCGCACGCCACGTCGAACGTGTCGAACGTGGCCCAGGTCGCGGCGCTGGCCGCGGTGTCGGGCGGCCTGGACGCCGTCGCGGAGATGCGTGAGGCCTTCGACCGGCGGCGCCGGACCATCGTGCGGATGCTCAACGAGATCGACGGCGTGCTCTGCCCCGAGCCCGAGGGCGCCTTCTACGCGTACCCGTCGGTGAAGGGCCTGCTCGGCAAGGAGATCCGCGGCAAGCGACCGCAGGACACGGTCGAGCTGGCCGCGCTGATCCTCGAGGAGTCCGAGGTCGCGGTCGTCCCGGGCGAGGCCTTCGGTACGCCGGGCTATCTGCGGCTGTCCTACGCCCTGGGTGACGAGGACCTCGTCGAGGGCGTGAGCCGGATCCAGAAGCTGCTGGCGGAGGCGCGGGACTGAGTACCGTCCGCCGCAGGGCCCCGGCTACGCGTTGTCGTAGGCGGGGCCCTGTTTCGTTGTCGGGGCCGTTTGTGCCGACTGTTGGTGCGGGCTGTTTGTGGGGCCTGTTTGTGCGAGCAATGCCACTAAAGGGGAAAGTGCTACCGGGACGGTGGGGGCGTACGGCACGATCTTTGAATGGAGCGTGTACGTGATGTCTCTGAGCTGCCGAAAGCCCATCTGCACCTGCACTTCACCGGGTCGATGCGGCCCACCACCGTGCTGGAACTGGCCGACAAGCACGGTGTGCGGCTGCCCGACGCCCTGACCGAGGCACTGACCAGTGGGGAACCGCCGAGACTGCGGGCTACGGACGAACGGGGCTGGTTCCGTTTCCAACGGCTGTACGACGCGGCACGCTCGTGCGTGCAGGAGCCCGAGGACATCCAGCGACTGGTGCGGGAGGCGGCCGAGGAGGACCTGCGTGACGGCTCGGGCTGGCTTGAGATCCAGGTGGATCCGACGTCGTACGCCCCACGCCTGGGCGGTCTGATCCCGGCTCTGGAGATCATCCTGGACGCGGTGGACACGACGATGCGGGAGACCGGGCTCGGGATGCGTGTCCTGGTCGCCGCGAACCGTATGAAGCACCCGCTGGACGCGCGGACGCTGGCCCGGCTGGCGGTGCGGTACGCGGACCGGGGTGTCGTCGGCTTCGGTCTGTCGAACGACGAACGACGGGGCATGGCGCGGGACTTCGACCGGGCGTTCGGGATCGCGCGGGAAGGTGGCCTTCTGTCGGCCCCGCACGGTGGTGAGTTGACCGGGCCGGCGTCGGTGCGGGACTGCCTCGACGACCTTCACGCACACCGGATCGGCCACGGGGTGCGTGCGGCGGAGGATCCGCGGCTGCTGAAGCGGCTCGCCGACCGGGGCGTCACGTGCGAGGTGTGCCCGGCGTCGAATGTGGCCCTGGGCGTTTACGAGAAGCCTGAGGACGTGCCCCTGCGGAAGCTCTTCGAGGCGGGCGTTCCGATGGCCCTGGGCGCCGACGACCCGCTGCTGTTCGGCTCCCGCGTTGCGGCCCAGTACGAGATCGCGCGCGAGCACCACGGCTTCACCGACCAGGAACTGGCGGAACTGGCACGGCAGTCGGTTCGGGCTTCGGCGGCACCGGATGACGTGCGGGCCGGGTTGTTGGCGGGGGTCGATGCCTGGCTCAGCGGGCCGGTCGCCTGAGGCCGCGTACGGATGTTCTGAGGGTCCACGGAGTTGTTCTGAGGGTCCGTGGTGCCGGGGGCGGGGGCTCTCTCAGAGGCTTACGCCGACTGTCACCGGCTCGTTGACCAGGGTGATGCCGAAAGCGTCGTGGACGCCTGTGACAACCTCCCGGGCCAGTGCGAGGAGGTCCTCCGTGGTGGCCTTGCCCCGGTTGGTGAGGGCGAGGGTGTGCTTGGTGGAGATGCGCGCCGGGCCGGTGCCGTAGCCCTTGGTGAAGCCGGCCTTGTCGATCAGCCAGGCGGCGGAGGTCTTGGTGTGGCCGTTCCCGGCCGGGTACGCGGGCGGCTGTACGTCCTCGCCGAGCCGGGCCCGCACGCGCGCGTGGAACCCGGCGAACTCCTCGTCGGTGAGGATCGGATTGGTGAAGAAGGAGCCGGCGGACCAGGTGTCGTGGTCCTCGGAGTCGAGGACCATGCCCTTGCCGGAGCGGAGCTTGAGCACGGTCTCGCGGGCGGCGGGCAGCGGCACGCGGTCGCCGGGTTCGACGCCGAGGGCTCGGGCGGTCTCGGCGTACTTGATGGGGCCGGAGAGGCCGTTCGCGTTCTCCAGGGCGAAGCGGACGCGCAGGACGACGTAGCGCTGGGGGTCGGCCTTGAAGCGGCTGTGGCGGTACGAGAAGGCGCACTCGTCGTTGGTGAGGGTGACCGTGGTGTGCGTGGTGCGGTCGTAGGCGACGACTTCTGTGATCGTCGACGAGACTTCCTGGCCGTAGGCCCCGACGTTCTGGATGGGGGTCGCGCCCGCGGAGCCCGGGATGCCGGCGAGGCACTCGACACCGGCGAGTCCTTGTTCGACGGTGCGGGCGACCGCGTCGGTCCACACCTCGCCGGCGGCCAGTTCGAGGTGGGTGCCCTGGAGTGTGAAGCCTCTGGTGGCGATGACGAGTGCGGTGCCCTCGAAGCCCTTGTCCCCGATGACCAGGTTGGAGCCGCCGCCGATGATCAGCAGCGGCGTTCCGGCGTCGTCGGCCTCGCGGACGGTGGCGATCACCTCGGCGTCGGTCTGCGCGGTGACCAGCCGGGTGGCGGGGCCGCCGAGGCGGAAGGTGGTCAGTGGGGCGAGGGGGGCGTCGTGGAGTTCCTGCACGGGCTCAAGAGTACGAGACGCTTTCCGCGGTGGGGGCGGGCGCGGTGCCACCGGCGGTGGGGGCGGGATGCCTGCGGCGCCTGTGCGGGTTCGGTGGGGGTGGCTGTAGCACCTGCGGTTCGGGGGTGGGGCGGGGCCGGGACGGGGGTGTCCGTCCTCGGAACGTCGCGGAATCGGTTTCTCAGTGAGGGGGCGGTGTTGACGCGACAACCGCTGCGGGCGGACACCCCCGCCCCGTCCCCTTCCCGCCGTACGCGGGCCCGGCCACCACTGTGACACCGGGCCGGGCTACGTCCGGTCCATATTCTCCGGCCCGTCCGGCCAGCGGCTTTCGAGGGCCAGCCGTACGGCGGATGCGGCCCCGTCTTGCCGACGGGGCCGCATCCGCTGGGGGTCAGCCGGTCATGGACTCCAGTTGCCGTACCGATGTGCGGGTCGCGGCCTCCTGGGCGGTGCTCTCCGTGCGGTGCCGGCGGGGGATCAGCAGTGCCGCGGCTCCCGCGAGAGCGACCAGCGCCGCGCCTGTGACCAGTGCGGGTCGCAGGCCGTCGACGAAGGTCTGCCCTGTCTCGTAGCCGCCCTGGGCCGAGAAGATCGACGCCATGATCGCGATGCCGAGCGCGCCGCCCACCTCGCGCAGGGCGTTGTTGGCGCCGGAGGCGATGCCCTGTTCCTGGGGACGGACGCTGGACATCACCAGGTTGGCGGCCGGGGCGAAGTACAGCGCCATGCCGATGCCGCTGATGATCAGGCCGGGCAGCTGGATCGAGTAGGAGGCGTCGGCGGTGACGACGGAGGCCATCCAGCCGAGGCCTGCTGCCTGCAGGAAGAGACCGGCGGCGACGACCGGGCGGCCGCCGATGCGGTCGGAGAGGACGCCTGCGATCGGGGCGACGAGCATCGGCATGCCGGTCCAGGGCAGCATCCGCAGGCCCGCCTCGGTGGGCGAGTAGCCGAGCACGCCCTGCATGTACTGGCTGAGCAGGAAGATCGACCCGAACATCCCGAGGAACATCAGCAGACTGGCGATGTTGATGCCGGTGAAGGCGCGGTTCCGGAACAGCCGCATCGGCAGCATGGGGTTCTTGTTGTGGATGCCGTGGTGGACGAAGCCGGCAAGCAGTGCGGCGCCCGCGATCAGGCCGGTCAGGACCAGGGGGCTGGTCCAGCCGTCGACGGGGCTGCGGACGAGTCCGTAGACGACGCCGAAGAGGCCTCCGCTGGCGAGCAGGGTGCCGGGGATGTCGAGGGGCGCGCCGGCGCCGTGGGACTCGGCGAGGCGGAGGCGGGCGAGGGGCAGCAGGGCGATGCCCAGCGGGACATTCAGCCAGAAGATCCAGTGCCAGGAGACGTGCTCGGTGAGGCTGCCGCCGATGAGGGGTCCGGAGGCCACCGCGAGGCCGTTGACCGCGCCCCAGATGCCGTACGCCATCCCGCGCCTGGCGACGGGCACTGCGGCCGTCAGGAGGGTCAGCGTCAGGGGCATCATGATCGCCGCACCGACGCCCTGGACGGCGCGGGCGGCGATGAGGGTGTCGATGCCGGACGCCATGGCCGCGGCGGCGGACGCCGCGGTGAACACGGCGGTGCCGATGATGAAGAGCCGGCGGCGGCCGAATCGGTCGCCGAGCGCCGCGCCGAACATCAGGAAGACGGCGAAGGTGAGCGTGTAGGCACTCACGGTCCATTCCAGGTCGTCCAGCCCTCCCCCGAGGTCCTTTCGGATGGAAGGCAGGGCGGTGGTGACGACGAGATTGTCCAGGGCGGCCATGAACCCGGCGACACTGGTGATGACGAGGGCCCAGACGGCCCCTCCACGACGTGCGGTCCGTTGTGACATCTCTCCCCCAGAGAGTGATCTTCAAGATCGGTTAGTTATTGATGACTAACTTTCGCGCCCAGAAAAGCGCCCTCGATGCCCTGCTCGGTCTTTGCTACTTCTCCAGTTGGCCCTTGATCCGCGCCGACGGATAAAGCCCTTCCCAGACCCGGTGCTCGGGCGGAAAGCCCATCGACACCAGGCAGTTGACGAGCATTCCGTACGCCAGGAACGTCGTCGTGTCGTCGACGTCGGCACCGAGGGGCAGATGGACGGTGTCCCACAGCCGCATCCAGCCGGCCCGTACCGCCTCGCCGAACTCGTGCTCACCGGCCTCCTCGGCGGCGGCCACGGCGACGTACATCTGCATCTGCATCATCAGCCTCTCGGGCCGCTCCGCGATGACCTTGGTGTACGCGTTCGCCATGGCATGCAGGGCCTCTTCACCCTCGAGCCCCTCGGCAGCCTCTGCGAAGGTGCTGATGGTGTCCTCCACGCAACGCTCGGCCGCCGCGAGGAAGATCGCCTTCTTGCCCGGAAAGAGCCGGAAGAGATACGGCTGCGAGACACCGACCCGTTTGGCGATCGCCTCGGTCGACGTGCCGTAGTAACCCCCGCGGCCGAACTCGCTCATCGCCGCACGGATGACACTCTCGCGCCTCTCTTCTGCGCTCATCCTGACCATGCGAGAAAGTTAGTACTCAATCACTAACTATGTCAAGGGGCCTTGCACAGACGCCGGGAGAGTCCCGAACGGGTAAGGGGCGCCCACCCGTGGAGGACGCCCCTTACTCACTTCACGCGCACGCTCAGGCCAGTCGCACGACCGCCCGGGACATGCCGAGGACCTTCTGTCCGGCGCTGGTCGCCGTGAGGTCCACGCGCACGGTGTTGTCGTCGAGCTTGACCGCGACCTTGCCGCTGACCTCGATCGTGGCGCCCTGGTCGTCGTTCGGGACGACGACGGGCCTGGTGAAGCGGACGCCGTACTCGACGACCGCGCCGGGGTCGCCGGTCCAGTCGGTGACCACGCGGATCGCCTCGGCCATGGTGAACATGCCGTGCGCGATGACGTCCGGGAGCCCGACCTCCTTGGCGAACTTCTCGTTCCAGTGGATCGGGTTGAAGTCCCCGGACGCGCCCGCGTACCGGACGAGGGTGTCGCGGGTCACGGCGAAGGACTGGGCGGGCAGTTCGGTGCCGACCTCGACATCGACGTACGCGATCTTGGCGGTCATCTGCTCACGCCTCCTCGGCCGCGCGGGCGACCAGCTTGGTCCAGGCGGTCACCACGTGCTCGCCGGCCTCGTCGTGGACCACGCCGCGGATGTCCAGGATGTCGTTGCCGGCCATGGACTTGACGGCCTCGATGGTCGAGGTGACGGTGAGCCGGTCGCCGGCCCGCACCGGGCGGACGTAGGCGAACTTCTGGTCGCCGTGCACCACACGGCTGTAGTCCAGGCCGAGCTGGGGGTCCTGGACGACCTGGCCCGCGGCCCTGAAGGTGATCGAGAACACGAAGGTCGGCGGGGCGATCACATCGGGGTGCCCGAACGCTTTGGCGGCCTCCGGATCCGTGTACGCCGGGTTGGTCTCCCCAACAGCCTCGGCGAACTCACGGATCTTCTCCCGGCCCACCTCGTAGGGCTCGGTGGGCGGATAGGTCCGCCCCACGAAGGACTGATCGAGCGCCATGGCCCGGCACCTCCTGATCGATCTCTGCTGCGGTTGACCGGCCGGTAACCGGGACCGGAACGACATGAGGCCGCCCCCCGAGTGCGGGGGCGGCCTCATGTACGAGCCTGATTTATCGCGTCTCGCGGTGCGCGGTGTGCGCGTTGCAACGCGGGCAGTGCTTCTTCATCTCCATTCGATCCGGGTTGTTACGCCGGTTCTTCTTGGTGATGTAGTTCCGCTCCTTGCACTCCACGCAGGCCAGCGTGATCTTCGGGCGGACGTCGGTGGCAGCCACAGGAGTGCTCCTTGACGAACAGATAGGACGATTAACGCATAGAAGAGTAGCCGATCGAAGGACCGACCCCACAATCGGCTACTGTCAGTAGCGGTGACCGGACTTGAACCGGTGACACAGCGATTATGAGCCGCTTGCTCTACCGACTGAGCTACACCGCTGAGATGCGATCGGGTCCCGCCTGTCGACGGGAACCTTTCACACCAGAGCCCCAATACGGAATCGAACCGTAGACCTTCTCCTTACCATGGAGACGCTCTGCCGACTGAGCTATTGGGGCGAGCGATGAAGACATTACACGCTCGGCAGCCGTTCGCCCAAATCCGTTTCGCGGCCCCCGTCACGGCCTGTTCCGCGCTCCTCCCAGGAGCTTCGGAGGCCTCACCGGCACGGCGGGCCACACCAGTACGACTATTTCGCTCCTCCCCGTCGGGAGCCTGTCGCCACCCTAGGCTCGGTTCACTCTGAGTGATCTTGCGTGCCTTGCGCAGTCCCCGAGCTTGCGCAGCCCCGAACCCCTGGAGCGCGATGCCCGACAGCCAGCCGCAGCCGCCGCACTCGTCGTCGGGTTCCGCGTCCGGTTCCTCGGGTTCCGCGTCAAGGGCCGCGTCCGACCACGGCTCAGCCGCGGGCGCCGCCCTCCTGCTCTGCGGAGCGCGACTCACCGACGGCCGGACCGTGGACGTACGGCTGGTCGGGGGGCGCATCGAGGCGGTCGGCACGGTCGGGAGCCTTGATGCGGGCGGGACGCGCCCTTTCGGCACGCGAGTGGACCTAGGCGGTTATCTGCTCCTGCCGGCCCCGGCCGAGCCGCACGCCCACGGCGACACCGCGCTGTCGGCCGACGACGAGGGACCGGTCTCGTACGACACCGAGGACGTCCAGCGCCGGGCCACGGAGGCGGCGCTGCTACAGCTGGGGCACGGGGCGACCGCCGTACGGGCGCACGTGCGGGTGGGCGACGTCCAGGGTCTCGGCGCGCTGGCCGCCGTACTGCAGGCACGGCGGTCGCTGCGCGGGCTGACCGAGCTGACGACGGTGGCGATGCCGAGGATGCTGACCGGGGTGGCCGGTGCCGACGGGCTCGCGATGCTGCGGGACGCGTTGAAGATGGGCGCCTCGGTGGTGGGCGGCTGTCCTGATCTGGACCCCGATCCGACGGGCTATGTGGAGGCGGTCCTGGAGGTGGCCTCCGAGCACGGCTGCCCGGTCGACCTGCACACCGACGCCACCGACCCGGCCCGGCTGGCCCGGATCTCGGCGATGGCCGGCGGGTTGCGCCCCGGGGTGGCCCTCACCCCGTGCGGCGGGCTGGACCGGCTGCCCGCCGACGTGGCCTCCCGGACCGCCGACCAGCTGGCGGCGGCCGGTGTGGCGGTGGTGTGCCTGCCGCAGGGCGGCTGCGGGGGTGTGGAGCGGCGGGGCACGGCTCCGGTACGGCTGTTGCGTGCCGCCGGGGTGCGGGTGGCTGCCGGAAGCGGCGCCCTGCGCGACGTGTCGAATCCGGTGGGGCGCGGCGATCCCCTGGAGGCCGCGTATCTGTTGGCGTCCCGCGACGCTCTGCGGCCCGAGGACGCGTACGACGCGGTGAGCGCGTCCGCGCGTGCGGTGCTGGGGCTCCCGAAGGTTCGGGTGGAGGCGGGCTTCCCGGCCGAGCTGCTGGCGTTGCGGGGCGACCGGCTGGCGGGGGCGCTGTCCCTGGCGTACAGCCGGATCGTGATCCATCGGGGGCGGGTGGTGGCGCGGACGAGCGCCGTACGGGAGTACTGCAGCTCGGTCGCGGCGACGGAGTCGGGGCTGCCGAGGCAGGGGCGCGGGGGGCTGCCGTAGGGCGTGGGGGCGTGGGGCGCACCTGCTGGGACTGGGCTGGGTGCTTCAGGCTGGGTGCTTCAGGCTGGGTGCTTCAGGCTGGGTGCTCTGTGGGGTCGGTGTGCGCGGCCGTGCGCGCCCAGTGCGTGCTCGTATGTGCGCCTTTTGTGTGTGCCCTGAGGCGTGGCCGAAGTTGTTCGGCGGATGCGGTCGTGCGGGCGTACGGTCGAAGGCATGCGCATTGTCATCGCTGGTGGTCATGGTCAGATCGCGCTGCGGCTGGAGCGGTTGCTCGCCGCGCGCGGGGACGAGGTCGCGGGGATCATCCGCCACGCCGAACAGGGCGACGATCTGCGGCAGGCGGGCGCCGAACCGGTGCTGCTGGACCTGGAATCGGCCTCGGTGGAGGAGGTCGCGGAGCGCCTGCGGGGCGCGGACGCGGCGGTCTTCGCGGCGGGTGCCGGCCCGGGTAGCGGCGTGGGCCGCAAGGACACGGTGGACCGGGGTGCGGCGGTGCTGTTCGCGGACGCGGCGGTTCGGGCGGGCGTACGGCGCCATGTCGTCGTGTCGTCCATGGGCGCGGATCCGGCGCACGAGGGCGACGAGGTGTTCGACGTGTACCAGCGGGCCAAGGGCGAGGCCGACGCGTACGTGACCGGTCTGGACGGCCTGGACTGGACGATCCTGCGCCCCGGTTCGCTGACGAACGACGCCGGTACCGGACTCGTACGCCTGGAGGCGCACACGGGACGGGGTGCGGTGCCGCGCGACGACGTGGCCGCCGTGCTGAAGGAGTTGCTGGACACGTCGGCGACGGCCGGTCTGGTCCTGGAGCTGGTCGGCGGATCGACGCCGGTGTCGGTGGCGGTCAAGTCGGTGGCGGGAAACTGACGTTGGCCGCCGAAGGGGTGCCCGCGGAGCGGGAGGCGCTGCTGCGGCGGATGTACGAGCTCTTCTCGACCGACGAGCGGGACTCGTTCGTCGCGCGCTGCCTGGCGCCGGACGTGAACTGGCCGAACGTACTGGACGGGGTCCGGCTGCGCGGCCATGACGAGGTGCGGGCGTACTGGTCGCGGCAGTTCGCGGCCGGCCATCCCCTCGTACGGCTGGAGGCGCTGCGGCTCGACGGGGACGGCGACGCGGTGGTGGCGACCGTTCGGCAGGGGATGCGGGACGCGGGCGGGGAGCACTGGGCCGGAACGGTCGAGCATGTGTACCGGTTCGGCGGGGACGGGCTGGTGACGCGGATGGATGTGCGGGGCGGGCCCCCGGAATCCGCGAACCCGCCCGTGAACTCCGCCTAGAACAAGGGAAGTTGCCCGGGGAACTCGGGGACGGCGTAGCCGTCCAACATGGGCTGCGCCGCCCCGAGTTCGGCCTGCCGTCTGGACCCGGGGCAGGAGATGAGCTCGCCGGTCTCGCGTGCGCCGGGCGGGTCGTGCCGCGCGAAGCGTCCGGCGACGACGGCGATCTCGCGACGGCATTCGGGACAGTGTCTGCGACGCGTGGACATGGGATCAGTGTGCCCGCTCGCGGTAAGGCTTCGCGGAATGGTGCGGCCGGAGCCTGGCCCACAGGCGTGTGCCTTGGGCTGCCGTTCGGCCGCTGTCCTGTTCCTTGCGATCAGTTCTTCTCGGCGGGGGCACAGCGGCTCCCGGAGCTCGGGAGTCTCCGCTGCGTCAGGTAGTCGTCCACGGCGTCGCGTGTGCAGTCGCTGCGTCCGTAGACGCTGTGTCCCGCACCCTCGTACGGCAGCAGGACGGTGGTCCTGCGTGTCTGCCGGTGCACATTGGTCGCCCACGCGTAGTTGTTCGCCGGATCGTGCAGCGAGTGCAGCATGAGAATCTTGGGTGCCGCGGTGATGCGCAGGCGGTGTTGCGGGTTGTTCACCTTGTTCGGCCAGCCGACGCACCCGGCCACCGCCACGTGTACGCGTGGAGAGCCGCGTAGGTGCGGTGCGGCCCGCAGTTCGGCTTCGGTCAGACTGGCGTACTCCTGGTAGTTCTTCGGCCGGAACCGCCAGTCCTGGCAGAACACCGCGTAGAAGGGTTCCGGGCGCGTCTGCTCCCCGGCTCCCTGCGGTGTCCGGGGTTGAGGCGACGGCTCCTGTTGTTGCTGTTCCTGTGCGGCTTGTTGCTGTTCCTGTGCGGCGAGGCCGGCCAGATATGTGGCCAGCTCGTCCCAGTCCGGGCCGTAGAGGTACTCCTTGAAGACCTTGAAGGCGATGGCGTGCGCGGTGAGAACCTGGTCAGGGCTCTCCGGATCGTGTATCTCCCCTCGGTCGGCCCTGGCGAGCAGGTCGTCCCATACGGCGGTGACGTCCCTGCCGTGCAGGGCACACGAGTTGGTGGATCCACACCACTTCACGAACTGGCGGAACGAGTCCTCCGCTGTGGCCGCCGACGAGACGAGGAACTCCCGGGCGCCGAGGCTGTGGTCGATGTTCGCGGTGAGGGCCATGGTCCGGATCCGGTCGCCGTACTGCTCCGCGTACTGCTCGCCGATCAGCGTGCCGTAGGAGTGGCCGAAGTAGTTGATCTTCTTCTCGCCCAGCGACCTGCGGATCGCGTCCATGTCCCGGACGACGCTCAGGGTGTCGGCGTGGTCGAAGACCGGACCGCTGTGCCGTCGGCAGTCCTGGCGTAATGCCCGGTTGTACGCGGCGAGTTGATCGAACTCCGTCTGGTTACGGGGGTAGGCCGACGGCGCTTGGGCCAGCAACTGGGTTGAGCACTTGACCGGTTGGCTGCCTCCGACCCCCCGTGGGTCGAACCCGACGATGTCGAACCTCTCCTGAACGTCCGCACTGAAGTGGGACGTGGCACGCCGTACGGCGAAGTCCACGCCCGAATCGCCCGGTCCACCCGGGTTGACCAGCAGCACGCCTACCCGGCGATCCGGATCGATCGCCTTGCGGCGGGCCACCGCGAGATCGAACTGCTCACCGGCCGGGCGGGCCCAGTCGACGGGCAGGCGCAGGGTCCCGCATTCCACTGTGGCGTCCTTGGTGGCGGTCTTTGTTGCGTCCTTGGGGCACGGTTTCCAGTCGATGGCGTCCTGTGTCGTCGGGCCTCTGCCCGGAGGGCCGGCGTCCGCCGCCTCCACGCCCGGCATCGACACTCCGGCGAGTACTCCAGCGGCCAGCACTCCGGTGAGCGCCCTGAAGAGCGGTTTCATGAAGTCCTTCCCGAGGTCTCATCAAGCGGATCACGGGGTTGCCCCTGGTCGAACCTGACAGCGGGCCTACGGGGTCACAACCGTTCGAGACGGGAATCAGGGAAGGCACCGGGACGTGGTCAGGGTTGTCCTCCGGGTGGCGTCTCAGGGGTTGCCCCCCGGCCCCCGAGTCTTCCCCGGACTTGGTGTGGCCCGCGCCAGGGTCCGGGCGGTGTCGATCCGAGAGGCCTGACGCCACTGCGGCCACCGACACACCGCCGAGCCGCAAAGGGTCTTGAGACTCGCCCCGGCATCGCCCGAGCTCGCAGACGGCGCAGTACACGATCAATCGCCACCGTGCGTCGATTCCCGGCGCGCATGACAAAGGGCCCGTGACCTGCGATGTACGCAGGTCACGGGCCCTTTGTTCCCGTGTGGCGGCGCCAGGATTCGAACCTGGGAAGGCTGAGCCGGCAGATTTACAGCGGGCCGCCCCTGCCGTCCGTGACCTGCGAAAACGTCAGAGGCGTACCAGTGCGGGGGCCACCTGGGGGAGGCGCCGCCGAACCTACCTTCTGTCCTGTATCGCGTTGGCTACCTCTCGACCCAACAGGACAGTCCAGCTCACCACCGCGGGTGACGCACGCTTCAAGATTCGTCGGCGCATATGTAGTCCTACCGTGGAGACATGAGCGAAGACCGCGAATACACCAAGGCCGAGACGCACGAGTACGAGTCGGAACCGTGTCCGCGCTGCGAGAGCCCGCAGACCGTGGAATGGGTCAGGGCCAACCCCGGTAGCTCTGGAGAGCCCTCATACCTCCCCGGACTGACCACATGCGGGAACGAGCAGTGCCCGCGCAACACGGGAGAGAGCTCCTAACCGCCCCCCAAGCCCTTTGCCGACACAGCAGCACCTTGCTATCGCTGTCGTCGGCCGTGGCCCACGGGCAGGCATCACCCCTACGGCGTACTCCCGTCGTTCTTCAGGTCGTCAACGCGCGCCAAGAAGTCACGATGAGCCCTCAGGGTGTCATCTAGGAGATCGTGCCAGCCGCGGATCTCGATCCGATCGTCATTGGCTACTGAGGAGAGAGAAACACTGCTCAGCTTGTCGGTGTGATCGGCGATAAAAGTGAGCTTTCGGACCGGAAATTGCTTTCCTAGCGCGTCCACTTGATCCAAAAAGTCGTTCAAGTCAGCCAGGTAATTGACCGCACGTGCGTACTCTGCATCCGTGAGGTGATAGTTCATCCGCTTGATCTCTACGATCCACAGCGTCCCCGAATCATGCAACAAGACAAAATCGGGGCGCTTGGACTGTCGATTGATGGCTGAAGTGAGCAGCGCAACACCCTTTTGCTTGAAGTACCAAGATTCAAAGGATTTGCGCACCCTCTCCAGGGATTCATTCATACCCAAGGGCGTCCACTCCGGAGCCAGTAGCCAGGGAGCTTGCTCCAGCAACTCCTGAAGCGGCTGTTCCAGGGTCGAGCCATCGTCAATAAGGTTCGACAACTTGTTTAGGACTTCGATCCGCTCAGACGCCACCTGCCCAAGCGAGTACATCTCCGCGATTCGAGCCTTCTGGAACAGACCAAGCACAATGTCCAGAGGGCTACTAGAATCTTCTGCAACCTCATGCAAGGCATCGAGTAACGTCCTGTGCGGACCAATGGTCTTGGCGAGTTGATAGACCTTCTCGACGTGTTCGGGGTCCTCGATGGCTTCCCGGTCCTTGTCGCTCACGAGAAGTTTGGCAGCCTGCCTGACAGAATCCTGAAATGCCTTGTCGCCGGGCGCGTCTTCTTCAAGGCGAGTTTGCAAATTAGAGGCTTTTTCGAAATCTTTCCAGGTTTCTTTCTGAATCGAGTTCCTGCCCCGAGCGCCAAGCTCGCGGACGATGGCCTGGCCCCACTGCTTGAGTGCATCACCGTAATCGGAACTCCAGATGATGTCTTGCCGGTCGGAGCGGATCAGGTCTTCGCCTTCATCAAGCCACTCTGCGTGAATTTCACCGACAAGATACGAGCGAATGCTGTACTCACCGTGAAATCCGGCACTGATTCCGAAATCGCGCGTCAGAGAGACAATTTTGCCGCGCGAATAGATGCGCACACCGGCCATGGCTTCATCCTTGTATGGCTTCTTGCTGTACGCGAGCCAGCCGGACAGGGGGAGCGTATCGCCGTTCATAGTCATCACGCTACGATCAGCGAGGTCGATACGCGTGCCAGGCATGATATCGATATTCAGCTCGCCAAGATGAAAGGATTCTGGGATCAATGTATCTTCTGTGTTGATGATCTCAACATCCCAGTCCATGCGCCGGATTCCGAATCGCGCACACAATTGGCGATGCAACTCGGCCCCGTTTGGCACACGCTTACGCCTGAAGTCGCGAAGCTTCACAGTTGTTCCGCGCTCAGCGGACCAGCTTCCATCCAAGGGGCCGGGCGTGGGACGATACTCATCATCCGTGTCATCGAGTATTTCATTCAAGGACAGGATGAGGTGGGCAACTTTGTAACCTTGCCCCGTTGCCTCACCGCCAGCGGTGATGACTTCAACCGTTTCACAGATTCCGAATGGGGCTAGCTTCCCAATCCCCTTCCGCCCCATAACCGGCCGGTCCTTTTCCCGAGATTTATCCTTCCCGAACCGCTTCCGACGGTCCGAACCGACTGTTAAGTAATGCGAGTTGACTTCGCTCGCCGTCATACCATGACCGTCATCCGCAACTGTGATCTCGTATGCCGTTCCGGGGCCGTCCAAGAACACACCCCACGGCAGCGAAACAGTCACCCGCTCGGCGTCGGCGTCGTACGCGTTTGCGATTACCTCTGCGAGCACCGCAGAAACTCGGTCGTACATCTTGATGCCGAGCTTGTCGACAGTGAGACGACTGATCTTCATTACATAGGGTTTGTCCGTAACATCCCGAGTCGCCGAGGTGGCCTCGTCATGCCTTCCAGCGGCCTGCCGCGGCACGTCCCCGAAGAGGCCATCCTGTGCGTGTTCTTCGGCTTCTGCCCTACGGTTGTCGCCTCGCTCAGTCATCACGGCTCCCCAATCCCTGACGGCGCACTCAGTGGACCGACGACGCCAAGAGCACCGTCGGGTGGCCAGTTTGAGGGGCCGACGGCTCAAGTGCCAGATGGCACTGGTGCTTTGACGTCACCACATGGCTAAGATCGCCCCATGTCTAGACCGAGTGCCATCGACCTCTTCGCCGGGGCCGGGGGCGCTACGCGGGGCCTTCGAGATGCTGGCTTCCGCGTGCTCGCCGCCGTAGAGAACGACCCGGAAGCCGCCGAATCTTACCGCCGGAATCATTCCCGCGTTCTTCTTTACGAGGCAGACATTCGCAGAGTATCGGCCAACCAGATTGCGGAAGCCGTCAACCTCAAGCGCGGAGAACTGGATCTCCTCAAGGCTTGCCCACCTTGCCAGGGCTTCTCTTCACTAGCGAAAGGTGAAGTGGACCAAGCAAGGAATGACCTGGTGCTTGATGTCGCCAGATTCGTTGACGCATATTTTCCGAAAATAATTCTGCTGGAGAACGTTCCCGGGTTGAAGCGTGATCGCCGGCTCACGCAACTCATCGACGAACTCGAAAAGCTCGGATACTCATTCATGAGCGCTCTTCTCGACGCCACCAAGTTTGGTGTTCCTCAGCGGCGGAAGCGATTCATCTTAATGGGAGTCCGACTGAATGTGCAGCACTTGGAGCCCGCCGCCAGCCTCTTGGACTTCCTACCTAACACCTTCCTGACTAGGCAGAAAACGGCAAGTCAGGCACTTACACACCTTGCTCGCCATTCCAAGTCTGACGATCCACTCGGCGTTTACCGCAAGAGCAGTGAGACGGTTCTCGCCAGGATCGCAGCAATTCCGGTCGGCGGCAATCGTTTTGATCTGCCCGAGGAACATCAGCTCGATTGCCATCGCCGACTCAGTAATCGGTCAGCATCGGGTTCGTACGGACGCATCAAACTCGACGAGCCTGCGCCAACTATGACTACTAGATGCACGACGCCAGCGTGTGGAAGCTTTGTCCATCCGACCGAAAACCGCGGACTGACGCTGAGGGAAGCTGCAACCTTCCAGTCCTTTCCAGTCACGTATCAGTTCCACGGACAGTACGGATCCATTGAACGTCAGATTGGGAACGCGGTTCCGGTGCGGATGGCAAAGGGTCTAGGTTTGATCGCACGTTCAATTCTCGACCAGCCCCGTGCTCACACCTCGAAGCAACCCGCAACAGTCTGACGCTGGTATGCACCACCTCAGAACGGCGAGTGCCCGGCTCTGTTTATTGCCTGTGGCCTGCGCTTTCAGAGGAATCTTGCGCCATCAGGGGCGCCCGGGGTCCAAGCCGGATCTCCGGGTGAGTCGATCACCTGAGGCGAGACATATGGGCACCGCCAACCGACATGCCACGATGGGGCAGAAGACCGAAGACCGATAAAGGGGAGGCCACGTGCCGCAGGCCAGTCCGCGAGATACGTACTTGCAGGTCGCGGAAGTGGTGAAGGCCCAGATCAAGTCGAACCCGCAGATGACGCACCTTCCACCCGCCGCCGACCTCATGCGCGACCACGATGTCTCACGCGGGGTGGTGCTTCGCGCGTTCAAGGCGTTGCAGAGGGACGGTGTTGCCGAGCCGGTACGAGGCGGCCGGTGGCGCGTCGTACGTGAAGGTGAACACGTCGACCGACGGCCACTCGAAGAACGCATCGCGGACATCGTCACGGATGACGGGCTCGAAGCAGGGGCAGAGTTCCCCAGCGCGGGCACTCTGGCCGAGAGGTTCGGAGTCTCACGTCCCACCGTGACGAAGGCACTCGACAAATTGGAAGCCGCCGGCGTGCTGGCGAGCGAAGGGCAAGGCAGGGTGCGGACCGTCCGCGCTGTGCCGATTCGAGAGGAGCGTTCGTAGCTTGTCGGACCTGACGGAGTGGGCCTATCCCCTCGCTGAGTCACTGCTCGCCGAGCCGCTGCCGCGACGGTGGAAGCATTCTCTGGGGGTCGCCGAACGGGCGCGCTCCATTGCGCTCATCCTCGGGCAGGACGCCGAGCTGTTGGAAGCCGCGGCTGTCCTCCACGACATCGGTTACTCCCCGGACCTGGTCAAGACGGGCCTTCACCCGCTGGACGGCGCCCGCTACCTCCGTGACGTGGCGCGCGCTGACGAACGCGTCACGAACCTGGTGGCACATCACTCGTGTGCCTGGATGGAGGCAGAAGCGCGCGGCCTGCGTAAGGAGCTGGAGGGCGAGTTCCTCCGCGAGGGCGCGCACCTTAATGACGCGCTCTGCTACTGCGACATGAACACGACGCCGGACGGCACGCCCACGAACCCCATCGACCGAGTCAACGAGATCACTGGGCGGTACGGGCCGGACAGCCTGATCGGTACGTTCATCCGCCGGGCCGAGCCTGAGATCCTTGCGTGCACCTCACGAGTGCTCGACCTGGTCACCGCCGCCAAGCGTCAGCCGATGTAAGGAGCCTTCTGCGTCCGATCCAACGCATGCTCGATGCGGAGCCGCATCGTCGGGTGGACGTCCAGTTGTGGCAGGTCCGCTGGGGCGACCCAGCGGACCTGTGTTGTCTCATTGCTGGTGCGCACCTCACCGCCGATCGGCCGTGCGCGGAAGCAGATGCTGAACTGTTGGCGCACCTCACCGTCGTCGTACTGCATCACATGTCCGGGGTCGGTGTAGATCCCGGACATGTCGACGACTTCGGCCTTGATCCCGGTCTCTTCCCAGACTTCACGCACCACGGTGTCGCTGATGGACTCCCCCACGTCGTGCCCGCCCCCGGGCAGTGCCCAGCGTCCGTTGTCGGACCGCTGGATCATGAGCACCTGTCCCGCGTCGTTCTGTACGAACGCCACGACGGACGGCACTACCGAGTTGGCCGGCGGGGCGTCGGGGTCGTGCAGGTAGTCGATCCGTCCCATGGTCAGGCTCCCGTGATGTCGCTATCAGTGATCGGCCGTGCGTTCTCCCAGGTGTGTTCGATGCTATTCGCATACGTGTCGAACAGTCCGCCGCCCGGCAGGCGACGCAGATGCAGCACGGGCGCCATGTAGGCCCCAATGCCGTACACGTGGGGGTTCACGAGCATCTCGTCATCAGACCGGTAGATCGAGTTGTAGAGAGTCGAGTCATGCAGCCGGAAGCCGACTTCCGGGTGACTCCTCATGAGCGGGCGATAGAGCAACAGAGCGTTGCGGATCTTGCCGCCCATGATCTGGTGCCCCTCGTCTACGCCACGCTGTCGGACGGCGGCACAGTCCGGGTCTCCGAGCAGGATGCGCACCTTTGCGCCCGCCTCCACCTTCGCCCTGACAAGGTCGTGAAACAGGGGGTCCTCAGAGAGGAACAGCCCGGAGTAAACCAGCACGTCAAGGCTCTGCTGTGCCCTGCCATACATCTCCCGCCAGAGGGCGGACGGCACCGTGTGCCGGTGCGGGTAGATCGTGGCGATCTCCGCTTTGGTGAGGTCCGTTGCGGTGTCGACGGCCCGGTCGTCTTCCCACAACGTCGTGACATCGACCTTGAGCACTGCGGCCGTCGCGTATTGGTGGCGTCGGTACGGCACTTTGCCCTGCGTGATCCAGCGCTCAATGGTCTTCGGGTTGACGTCGATCGCCTCGGCCAAGCTCTGGACCGTCATGTTCCGGGCCAACAGGGCGGACCTCAAACGTTCGTTGGACATCTGTACCCCCCGAGGGACGTCTAGGGACTTCTTGACGGTAGCCAGAACTCCCCGAGCTGTCCACGTATGGGGTGCCCAACTCCCCTGACCTGCAGCGATTCTGATGGTGCACCAAGAAGTTCCGGCACAAAGCCAAGAGGTTCGGTCGCTGTACTTGACGGACCCCTATGCAGTACCTGTAAAACAGGTACTGCATCTACGGAACGCAACAACTCGGTGGAAGCGGCTCATGCCGCATACGCAGAGGGCGGGGACGCTGCAATCCCGCTAAAGGCCAGGTGGAACAGGGTTTCGGCCCGTACTGGCGAGGTGGCCCGGTGACCGCGAGCAACGGCCGGAGAGTGGGGACTTGGTCCCCCTTGCAGTGCATATCCCCTGTTCAACGCCATCAAGGAGCGTCAGTGAGTCGACGAAAACGATGGGCGCGGCCGTGATCGACCGGCACGACGGCGCCGATTCATCCCCAGTCCGCAGGCACCACAGAGTGCCCCGGCCAACCGGTCGCCTTCCACCGAATCGCGGCGGCTAGCGCCGCGCCGGCTGCCTCCGCTGCTCGTCTCGTACGAGCAGCGCTGAGGGGAGCCGGGAAAGACCCGCGCTCACATCCGAGAGGGGTCCTCATGGGCGACAACAAGAGCGGAGCCGTCTTCAACTTCGGTGACGGTGACGTCACCTTCGGTGGGTCCGTGGTGCTGGGTGACCAGGTGGGCGTGTCCGGCGGCGTCGTCTACGGCGACGTCGTGATGGGCGAGGGCGTCAGCACCGAGGACACCGACAGCGAGTAGAACCGCACCCCATGCTTCACCGCCGCGTGTGGTTCACGCGGCTTCCACCATCAACGGCGCGCGGCCCCGGAGGTGCAACTCCGGGGCCGCTTTCGGGCCGTACCACCTGCGAGGGAGAACACGACCCAATGAACCACATCGTCACTGTTCAGGACGCTGTTACCGCGTTCGCCGACTTCATGGAGCCGACGGCCGCTGAGCTGGACGCGATCGAGCAGGAGATGCCCGCGATCCTCGCGGACGTCGACCTGCTCGACGCGCAGATCATCACCCTCGACCGCACCCCGACCGAGCTGGACACCCGCCGCATCCGCCGGGCCCGCCGCCGGGCGCTCGCCGCTCGCGTCGCACAGCTCAACCTCAACGCAGCCGGTGCGAGCCTTCCCGGGGGTGCCGCGTGAGCGCCACCGAACGGAACCTGACCGCCGCCCACGCTGAGGTGAAGGCGGAGATCACGCGGACCGACACCAAGACGGCGTTGTTGCTGGCGTTCGTCGGCGCGGTGCTCGCGGGCACCTGGACGGTCGCCCGCGACGTGCCGCTGACCGTGCCCGCCATCGTCGCGGGAGTTCCCGGGCTGGCGCTGCTGGTGGCGGCGGCCGGTCTGCTGCTGCGGTCGGTGCGCCCCAACCTTGGAGGCCGGCACGGCTTCCCCCTGTGGGCCACGCTCACCGCCGACGAGATCGGCGCCGCCGTCGCCCGGGATCTGGCCGCCGACATCGCTGGGCTGTCCCGGCTCGCGGTCGCGAAGTTCACGTGCCTGCGCCGCGCGGTCGACCTCACCCTGACCGGCGGCGCCCTGCTCATCCTCGCCGCCCTGCTCACGGCGGGAGGTGTGCTGTGAACACGCTGACCGCGCAGATGTCGGGCGACGGCGGGCCGTGGCGCCTGTACGTCGTCCTGTACGGCGAGAGCGAGTGGCCCACCGTCCGGTGGGAGTCCGGCCCGGTGCCCACCGGGGCGCAGCGCCGGGAGGCGCTGGCCTCCCTCGGTTACGAGGTCGCGCCCGGTGCCAAGTGGTCCTGGATCGAGGACAGCCAGAAGCCGTTCGACGACAGCACGCCGGTCGTCCTGATCGCGGCCGTGGACGTGCGCGAGCCGGAAGGGGCCGCCGCATGAGTGCCAAGACCGTTCTTCCGGCCGTCGCGATGACGGCCGTGTCCATGGTGCTGACCCTGGCCGTGGTCGTGATGTGGCTGGGCAGGGCTGTGCCGTGGCCGGTGGCCGTGGTCGTCGGTCTGGGCATCGACGGCGGATGGCTGGCCACCCTCGCCTACGAACGCCGCCTCGCAGCCCAGGGCGACCACAACCGCACCGTGACCGCCGTCGGCTGGTCGTTCGGCCTCATCGCCGCCGGTGTCCTGGTCGCCCACGCGCTCACCGCTGAGGACTCCGCCGGTGCGTGGCTGGCCGTGGCGTGGCTGCCGATCGCGGCCAAGGCGCTGTGGCTGGTCCACTCGATGTGGGAACGCACCGCGCTCACCCCGAACGCGCTGGGCGCCATCCGGGGCATCCGGCAGGAGGCCCGCGATGAGGCGGCTGTGGCCCGAGCTCGGCTGAGGGCGGAAGCGGCCACCGAGGAGACCCGGTTGACGGCCGTGACGGACGCCGGGGCCCGCGTCGCCCACGTCCAAGCGCGGACCGCACAGACGCTCTCTCAGGCGTGGTCGACGCTGGAAACGGCCCGGCAGGGCGAGGAGACCGGCAGGGCGCTGACCAGCGTGACGAGCCCCGTCACACCCGGCGTCACGGCCCGCTGGGAACTGCCGGTGTGGGGCCCGAGTGAGCCGACCGGAGCACCCGCGCTCGAAGCCGTACCCGCCCTCACCGACGACGCGCTTGACGTCCTGGTCGACGACATCCGTCACAGCCAGACCCCGGCCCTGTCGTACCGGGAGATGGCGGCCCGCTTCCGCGCGGCCGGCCACTCCGCATCCGAGGTCCGCCTACGGGCCGCGTGGAAGCGCGTCGCCTGATGGGCGCGCTGCCGGTGTTCCGGTGGCGCCTGGCTCCGGACGGCTACGCCACCCGTCGCCAACTCAGGGCGCGCGGTTTGCGGCCCGGTGGTCAGGGCGTGGCCGCTCAGCTCGAACGGCCACGCCGCCGCCGCGGGCCGCTGGTCGCCTACCTCTACCGCGTCGACCTCGCCAAGCCCGTGCGGCCGATGACCCCGGGCCGGTGGGCGGCGCTCGCCGCCGCGAACCGGGCCCGCCGCATCTGCCCGCAGTGCCGCCGCGATGCGGGCTACGTCATCCCCACCTCGCTCGGCACCTGCGTGCCCTGCGCCTACCCCGAATCCTCCGACTCTCCGAGGAGCGTCTGACCATGCGCAACGCCGATATCCGCCGCCTGGACCGAGAGATCCAGACGACGACGAAGAAACTGGAAGCGGTCCGCCGGGGCGAGTGGTGGCCGCTGAACGGCAGCGAGCGCCGGGCTATGGCCCGCGCCCTGGCCGGCGGCGCCTACAAGGTGGCCCGGGGCCGCAGCGCGGGCCGTGACGAACAGCGTATGGACACGACCGGCAACGCGGCCGAGATGCGGCTGAACGCGGAGCTGACCGCCCTGCACGCGGAACGGCAGCGCCTTACGACCGAGGCCGCCCGCGAGAAGGCCAAGCGGAAGTCGTCCGGCTGGTTCTGACCAGTCATCACGCCGGGGTGGCCGCTCTTTCCATGGACCCGGCCACCCCGGCGCCTTCCTTAACTCCCGCCCTCGAAGGGGCAGTCAGGAGAAGTTTCAGCATGTCTGAGAACGTCGTTCACCTCCACAAGCCCACCGACCCCCCGGCCGATGACACCGCCCCCACCGTGCTCACCGTCGTGCCGGACGCGCCGCCGGACCGGCCCGTGCCGCTGTGGGTCCGCTCCGGGCGCGCCATCAAGTCCGGCGTCACGCACGAGTCGACCCGGGCAACGGTGCGTGCGGCGGCCCGGCACAGTCTCTACACCCTCAACGGCGGCCGGATCGTGGCCCGCCGGACCTGGGACGGCCGTACCGGATCGCGCTATGAGCGGATGATCCGGGCGGCGGAAGCCGCGGGGAACCTGGAAGCGGCGGAAGAGTGGGAGGAGCGGTTGCAGCGCTTTCGCGCCGCCCGCCATCACCGCCGCATGGATCTCCTGCACTCGCCCGTGGAGGCCGCCAAGGGCGTGGCCGTCGGTGCTGGCATGGGCGTTGGTGTTCTGGTTGCCCTTGGCGTCGTGATGGCCCTCAACACGGGCCACGTCGGGGACGTGGTCACCCCGCTCACGGCCACCATCGACTTCATCGCCCTGCTGATCCGGATCGTTCAGGTCGTGTGGGGTCCGGCGCTCACGATCGGCCCGTTCCTCGCCCTGCTGGCCCTGTGGTCGGTTGGCCGCAAGCAGCAGGCCGCCCCGAACTGGGCACTGCCGGCGAACGTCCGCAACGGTGAGGGTGAGCCGATTACGCCGTCCATCGTGGTCAAGGCCCTGCGTGACCTCGGAGTCCCTGCCCTGGCGCGAGCCATCAAGGAGATGGGCGACGCCGGCGCGAGCATGCTCGGGCCGATCACCATTGCTGGATGCGGTGTCGAGGTCGACGTGACCCTTCCCTCCGGGGTGTCGACCAACGAGGTCCAGAGCAAGCGCAGGAAGCTTGCCGAGAACCTGACCCGGCATGAGCACGAGGTGTTCATCACGATCCCGCAGGCTGCGCGGACGGTGCGGCTGTGGGTCGCGGACTCGGGGGCGCTGGACGAGCCGATCGGCCCCTCTCCGCTGGTCACCGACGACGCGATGACCGCCGACTACGCCAAGGGCAAGGCGCCCTGGGGTCAGGACCTGCGCGGGGACGCGGCGAGCTTGAGCCTGTATCAGCGCCACCTGCTCATCACGGGCCTGTCGAACCAGGGCAAGACCGTGGCCCTGCGCTCCCTGGCGCTGTGGCTGTCGCTGGACAAGTCGGTGCAGTTCCTCATGGGTGACCTCAAGGGCGTGGGCGACTGGGCCATGTTCGACGGCCTGGCCACGACCCTGATCCAGGGGCCGACGGATGAGCACGTGATCCAGGTGACCGAGATGGTTGAAGGCGCGGTCGACGAGATGAACCGCCGGATCCAGGCGCCGCCCGGCACCGTGTTCCCGCCGCTGATCGTGCTGGTCGACGAAGCGCAGGTGGCGTTCATGTGCCCGGCCAAGGACGCCGACAAGCGCCCCTACGGCGGGTCCAAGGCCAACTCCCGCTACTTCATGGCCGTCCGGAAGATCCACAACCAGGGCCGTGCCGTGAACGTCCTGATGTGGCAGGGCACCCAGGACCCGACCAACGAGAACCTTCCCAAGCTGGTCCGCGAGGGCGCCCACACCCGCGCATCCCTCGCCCTGGGCACCGAATCCCAAGCCCGCATGGCCCTGGGAGACAAGGCCGTCGACGGCGGCGCGGCGCCGAATCTGCTGCGTCCTGGCCTGGACCGGGGAACCCTGGTCGTCGCCTCCGACGGCATCACCATCCCGGCCGGACAGTCGTCCATCACGGTCCGCACGCACTACATCGACGACGACGCGGCCGAAGCCATCACCGACAGGGCCAAGGCGCTGCGCGACGGCGTCACCACCCTGCACGCCATCGACCGCGACCCGGACCGTGACCCGCTCGCGGACATCGCCGCCGTGGTCGGCACGGCGGAGCGGGTGCGCACGAAGGACGTGCTGTCCCGGCTCGGCACGCTCAACGCGGACGCCTACGGCGGGTGGTCGTTCATCGACCTCAAGCGCGTCCTGGACGGCACCGGAGCCGAGCCGTACAAGTCCGACGGCGTCATGGTCGTCGCCCGCGACCGCCTCGCCCGCGCCCTCGCCAACCGCGACACCGAGGGTTCCGCTTCCGCCGACGGATGACAGGGAGCCGACCCCCGGCGGGTCAGGGAGACAGGGAGAACTCCCTGACCCCCTCCCTGACCCGGCTCCCTCACCCTGACCTGCACAAATGATCGCTCAGGGAGTCAGGGAGGCCCGCAGGTCAGCCCCCGAACACCCCTCCACACGGCACCCCGAAGGGGGTGTCCCTGCCTCCCTGACCAACTGCCGGAAGGGATTCCGCATGTACCCCGAGACACCCCGCCACGCGCCCGCCGAACGGGCCGTGGAAGTCCACCACCCCACCCCCATCACCCCCGGCGCCATCACGCCGGCACCGATGGTCGCAATGCAGCCGGGCACCGTCCCGACGGTCGCGAGCATCGTCCTGCCCGACGGCCGCGTCGTCACCGGCTACGCCATCAACCCCGCCCAACCCGAACCGCTCGCCGTCAAGCCGCCCGTCTCCCGCACGGCCGTCAACGTCGCCCTCGGAGGCGTCGGGTTCCTCGCGGTCTGCGGCGGGCTGCTGCTGCTCACGTCGTTCATCGCGGCCCTCACCGCGTTCATCACCCAGCTCATCACCCTCGCGGCCGTCATCTTCGGCGGATGGATCGCCGTGCAGGTCTTCAGCGCGAACGGCCACCGCAGCGGCACGACCGTGAACATCCGCAAGGCCCTGATCAAACGCAACCACTTCCACGGCTAGCTACGCCAAGGGCGGCCCCCTCGTCTCGCCAAAGATCCGGGGCCGCCCTTGCCAACCAGTCCACAACAGACCTGTTGGAGGCACCCAGCATGACCCATGGCCCCCTCGCGTCGCCGGAGGGCGGCAACATCAGTTTTTGCACCGGCTCCGGTGCGCTGGACCAGGCCGTGGAAGCCGTCACCGGCCTGCCCACGGTCCTGGTCGGCGAGAAGGACCCCGCCGCGTCCCGGCTGCTGGCCGCCCGCCTGCCCCACGCCCCCAACCTGGGCGACATCACCGCAGTCGACTTCGCGGCACTGGCCACCACGATGCCGCGCCCGGCGGCGCTCACCGCCGGATTCCCCTGCCAGGACATCTCCAACGCCGGACCTCGGGGAGGAATCGCCGGTGACCGCTCAGGACTCTGGAAAACCATCGCCCAAGCCATTCGCCACCTTCGACCCCGCCTCGTCTTCCTGGAAAACGTCGCCGCCCTCCGCAGCCGGGGACTTGACGTCGTCGCCGCCGACCTGGCCGCGATCGGGTACGACGCGCGATGGATGTGCCTACGCGCTGGAGATCCCGAAGTCGGAGCCTGCCACCGGCGCGACCGCTGGTTCGCCGTCGCCTATCCCGCTGCTGAAGACCCCCACCTCACAGCTCGGGCGCAACGGAGGACCCCAGCACCCGGACAAACGCAAAGCCGGCGGGCACGGGCCCACGCTGGAGGACGAAGTGGTCTTCTTGCTGCCCCCGACCGAGGCCTGAGGCTGCTGCCCACCCCGGCCGCCGCCGACGGCACCGGCGGCCCCGGCACCTCACCCAAACGCCAGGGCGGCATGAACCTGCGCACCGCCGTCACCCTGCTGCCCACCCCCGCGGCACGCGACTGGAAGTCAGGCGCCTCCAACCTGCTCGGCACCAACTCCCGCCCCCTCAATGAGGTAGTGGTCAACCTGCTGCCCACCCCCAAGGCATCCGACGGGCCGCACGGCGGGCCCAACCAGCGCGACACAGCGGGCAACTACTACCTCCCCGGCCAGGCCGTCCGCCTGGACGGACAGTGGGTCGCCACCAACGGCACCGACTACGGACCCGCCATCCACCGCTGGGAGCAAGTCCTGGGACGCCCCGCCCCCGAGCCGACCGAACCCGGTATCAAGGGCAACCGCCGGCTGTCCCCGGCGTTCGTGGAATGGATGATGGGCGCCGACCCCGGCTGGGTCACCGGCACGGACCTGGGACTCTCCCGCTCCGACCAGCTCAAGATCCTCGGCAACGGCGTCGTCATCCACCAAGCCGCCCTCGCCTACCGCACCCTGCTGGCCGCCGAATCCGCACCCGAAACTGCGGCCCCGGCCCAGCTCGCCCTGGACATCGCCTAACTACGCCAAGGGCGGCCCCCTCGTCTCGCCAAAGATCCGGGACCGCCCTTGCCAACCAGTCCACAACAGACCTGTTGGAGGCCTCCAGCATGACCCATGACCCCCGTGCCGCGCTGCTGTCCGCAGCGCTGGACGCCGCCGAACGCGGCTGGCACGTCTTTCCACTCCGGCCCGGCACCAAGCGGCCCGCCCTGCACGGCGAGACCGCCTGCCCCCGCACCGGCCCGTGCGAGAGCGGCCACGCCAAGTGGGAACAGCGCGCCACCACCAACCCCGACATCATCCGCGCCACCTGGACCAGGGCGCCGTACAACGTCGGTATCGCCACCGGCCCCTCCGGGCTGCTCGTCATCGACCTCGACGTGCCCAAGGATCACAGCAGTTCCGACACGCCTGACGGCGTGACGACCTTTGCAGCGCTCTGCGAGCGCGCCGGCCACGCCGTTCCCACCACCTACCGCACCCGGACCGCGAGCGGCGGTGAGCACCTGTACTTCGCCGCACCGCCCGGGGTCCGGCTGACCAACACCGCCCGCACGGTGGCCGCTTCAGTCGACACCCGCGGATGGGGCGGCTATGTCGTCGCCGCCGGAAGCACCACCCCGGCGGGACCGTACGAGGCTCTGTGCGGCCCTGAGACGGTCGCTGTGCCCGGATGGCTGCTGAGCATCCTCCGTCCGGCCCCCAAACCCTCTGAGGCGCCGTCAGTGGCCATGATGGGGCAATCCCGTCGATACGCGGACGTAGCACTCACCCGTGAGGCTCGGAACGTTGCGGGCGCCGCCCACGGCAGGCGCGAGGCCGCGTTATTCCGGGCCGCACGCGCCCTGGGACGGTTCGTCGCGTGGGGAGACCTCCCCCGGCACATGGTCGAGCAGGCTCTTCAGGAGGCGGGGGAGGCGGCCGGCCTCACCGTCGCCGAGTGCCGCTCCACCCTCCGCAGCGCCCTCAACTGGTCCATCGCCCACAACCAGCGGCGGAGGACGGCATGAGCACCCCTCCCCGCCCCTCCCTGAAGAGCATCACGCCCACCCCGGCCGGCCCGACCATCGCCGGACCGGCCGCACCCCGTCCGACCGAAGGCGCTCCGAAAAGCGCCGCCCGCAAGGGCGTCGTGACAGCCCTTCGCTCGAACCCGCACCCGGGCACCGACCCGACGCCGGACCAGCCCGGTATCCGGATCTCCGCCCCGCCGGTCTACCGCGACCACTGGGACGGCGCCCGCTGGTCCAAGCGATACGGCAGCACCCCCACCGCCGCCTACGCCTGCACCTGCGGAGAAACCTCCACCGCCACCGGCCCCGGGAACGTGGCCGCGCTGGTCGCCGACTACGACGCCCACAAGTCCGCCTGTACCGGAACGCCCGCCGCCCCCACCGAAGGGAGGGCCGCCGCATGACCACCACCATCGACGGCGCCGCGCTGCTGGACGAGGTAGAAGCCTTCCACCGCCGCTTCAACGTCTTCCCCACCGACGCCGCGTTCGTCGCGGTCGCCCTGTGGGACGCACACGCCCACCTGCTCGACTGCTTCGACTCCACCCCCCGCATCGCCTTCCTCTCCCCCGAGCCCGGGTCAGGCAAGACACGGGCGCTGGAGATCGTGGAAACCCTCGTGCCGCAGCCCATGACGGCCGTCAACGCGTCCGCCGCCGCACTGTTCCGGTCCGTCTCCGGCCCCGGCGGCAAGCCCACGATCCTGTTCGATGAGATCGACACCGTCTTCGGCCCGAAGGCAGGAGACAACGAGGAGTTGCGCGGGTTCCTCAACGCCGGACACCGCCGCACCGGGGTCACCTACCGGTGCATCGGCGACGGCGGCAACCAGACCGTGCAAGCCTTCCCCTCGTACTGCGCGGTGGCTGTCGCCGGTCTCGGCTCGCTGCCCGACACGATCCTGACCCGCTCCGTCATCATCCGCATGCGCCGCCGGGCCAGGAACGAAAAGGTGGAACCCTTCCGGGCCCGCATCCACGAAGCCGAGGGGCACAAGCTCCGCGACCGACTCGCCACGTGGGCAGAGCAGGCCCGAGGATTCGTCATGGGGGCATGGCCGGACATGCCCGACGGAGTCGCCGACCGCCCGGCGGACGTGTGGGAACCCCTGCTCGCCATCGCCGACGCGGCCGGCGGCCACTGGCCCGAGCGGGCCCGGGAAGCCTGCCTGACCCTGGTCAAAGCCTCCCGCGCCAACGACAAGGGCAGCCTGGGCGTCCGGCTGCTGACCGACCTGCGCGACCACGTCATGGTCGGCATCGACCGCCTGCCCACCGTCGCCATCCTCGACCGGCTCAACGCCCTGGACGACGCCCCATGGGCCGACCTCCACGGCAAGCCGCTCGACAACCGGCGCCTCTCCAAGATGCTCGCCGAGTACATGACGGCCGACAACGAGCCCATCGCCTCCCGCAACATCAAGACCGCCGGCAGCGTCCTCAAGGGCTACCACGCCGCCGATCTCTGGGACGCATGGGCCCGCTACTGCCCCCCACCCCCCGAAAGTCCGCTACCTCCGCTACCCGGCACCGAAAACGTGGCCTGACCAGCAGTGATGGGGTAGCGGCAAGCGCCGGAAAGTGCCGCTACCCCGCCGCTACCTATCCGCTACCGCTACCCCTTCCCGCTACCTCGAACAGGCCCCTGACCTGCGAGGTAGCGGCGGTAGCGGAAGTAGCGCCCCTCAGAGAGGCCCCCGGGACACCTCCCCCCCCCGAAGGAGTCACGACCTTGCGCAGCACCGAGAAACTCAAGCTCCGTGAAGTCCTCGAAGAGATCGAGATGAGCCGCGCCGCCTTCTACCGCATGCGCGCCCGCGGCAAGGCTCCCAAGCTCATCAAACTCCCCAACGGACAGCTCCGCTGCCGCCGCACCGACCTTGACGCCTGGTGGTCGTCGATGGAAGACGCCGCCTGATCGACCATCACCCGCACACGAGACACGAGGGGCCCGCTTCCAGTGGGCCCCTCTGGAGTTTGCATGTCACTGACGTACGACGTTCGCCTCTACTCCATCGAAATCCGCAAAGACCGGCCGAAGCCGTACCGCCTCCGTTGGCTGGTCGGGGAGCGCAAGCACTCCAAGAGCTACACGCTCAAGGTGCAGGCGGAAGGCCGCCGCTCGGAACTCATGTCCGCTGTGCGACGCGGCGACCAGTTCGACGAAGAGACGGGCCTGCCGGTCTCCGAGCTGCGAGCGAAGCAGGGTTCGGTCACCTGGTACGAGCACACCCGTGCGTACGTCGACCGCAAATGGGTGTTGGCGCCGGCGAAGTCGCGGAAGAACTACGCCGATGCGCTGGCGACGATCACCCCCGCGCTCGTGAAGACGAAGACGGGAATGCCTGACATCGCGCTCATGCGACGCGCGTTGTACGGGTGGGCGTACAACCGGAACCGCTGGAACGAGACCCCGCCGGACGACGTGGCCCGCGCCCTCGCCTGGATTTCGAAGCACTCCATGCCGGTCTCCGCATTGGAAGACCCGGCGACCGTGCGCCTGGCCCTCGACGCTCTCGCCCTGCGGCTGGACGGGAAGGCGGCAGCACCGCGCACCGCCAAGCGGAAGCGGGCATGTCTGAGCGACGTTCTCGGACTCGCCGTGGAAGAGCAGTACTTCGCCCTCCCGGTCAACCCGATCACGGCCGTGAAATGGACCGCCCCGAAGTCCGTGGAGGAGGTGGACCCCGAGAGTGTCGCCAACCCTCGTCAGGTGCGCGCTCTCTTGGCTGGGGTGCGTGAACAGGGGCCCCGGGGGCGACACCTGGAAGCGTTCTTCGGGTGCCTGTACTACGCGGCCATGCGCCCGGCCGAAGCGGCCGGACTGCGTGCGAGCCAGTGCCACCTTCCGGAAACAGGGTGGGGGATGCTCACGCTGCGGCAGGGGGTCGTCCGGGCAGGACGAAGCTGGACGGACGACGGGGCGGCACACGAGATGCGCCACCTGAAGGCCCGCGCCAAGAAGGACTCCCGTCCCGTGCCGATCCCGCCACACTTCGTCCGCCTGCTGCGGCAGCACATCGCCACGCACGGCACGGCGCCCGATGGCCGGCTCTTCCGGACGAACCGCAACGGCCTGCTACAGGAAACCGGCTACGGGGAGGTGTGGGCGAGGGCCCGGAAAGACGTGCTGAGTGAAGCGGAGACGGTCTCGCTGCTAGCTCGCCGCCCCTACGACCTGCGGCACGCCGGAGTGTCGTTCTGGCTCAGTTCCGGCGTGGACGCGATGGAGTGCGCCCGCCGCGCCGGCCACAGCATCGCGGTGCTGCACAAGGTGTACGCCAAGGTGCTGGACCAGACTCGAGAGCGTGCGAACAGCCGGATCGATGCGGCCCTGCGGGAGTGGAACGAGCCGGAGTGATCACGCTCACCCCCGGGGGACACCTGGGGGACGCACACTGATCAACGGTGGGATACGGGCGGTACGAGGTGAGACACGTCCACGCCCCGTCCACACCGAATCGAACAGGGGAAGGCAACGAAAGACCCCCTCTGACCAGGTAAATAACCTGGTCAGAGGGGGTCCCGTTTCAACTTACCCACTGTGGCGGCGCCAGGATTCGAACCTGGGAAGGCTGAGCCGGCAGATTTACAGTCTGCTCCCTTTGGCCGCTCGGGCACACCGCCGGGGTTGCTGCCCTTCGAGCCGCTTTTCGGCGGCGCTCCGTGGCAACGACGTAAACAATACCTGATGCGGTGGGGTGCTTCGCCACCTGATTGATCTGCGCTCGAACGCCGGTGGGTGGCTAGGCTTGTCCGGATGCGGCCCGGGACTGCCGGGCTCGGCGCCCGCCCCCACGTACGCCGATACGTACCTGTACGCACCCCTATACGCACCCCGATACAAGGAGCCACAGGACATGGCCGACTCCAGTTTCGACATCGTCTCGAAGGTCGAGCGGCAGGAGGTCGACAACGCCCTCAACCAGGCCGCCAAGGAGATCTCGCAGCGCTACGACTTCAAGGGCGTGGGTGCCTCGATCTCGTGGTCCGGTGACAAGATCCTGATGGAGGCGAACTCCGAGGACCGGGTCAGTGCCGTCCTCGACGTCTTCCAGTCCAAGCTGATCAAGCGCGGGATCTCGCTGAAGGCGCTGGACGCGGGTGAGCCTCAGCTCTCCGGCAAGGAGTACAAGATCTTCGCGTCGATCGAGGAGGGCATCTCCCAGGACAACGCGAAGAAGGTGGCGAAGATCATCCGGGATGAGGGTCCGAAGGGCGTCAAGGCCCAGGTGCAGGGCGACGAGCTGCGGGTCAGCTCGAAGAACCGCGACGATCTGCAGGCCGTCATCGCCCTCCTCAAGGGCAAGGACTTCGAGTTCGCTCTGCAGTTCGTGAACTATCGGTAACCAAACCATCGGTAGCCACCGGTGAGCGATCGCCTTCCCCGCACGGTGACCGGTTCTGCCGCGCAGGAGCCGAGGCAGGAACCGGTCGCCGTCACTACACGGTGACCGGTTCTGCCGCCCAGAAGCCGAGGAGGGGACCCGGGCGGAGTTGGGCGGAGCCGCGAGACGAGGGTGTGACCTGGGCAAATCGCCCTCGTCACACCCTTCTTCCTTCCTCCCAGTCCTTCCGTACCTCCGGCTTGCTCTTTCTTCTCCTCGTCAAAGCACCTGCCCTACAGGCCTGTTGGGATATGTGTCGCGGCGCGCTCAGTCGCGCGAGTTGCCGAACAGAAGGCGGTAGACGACGAGGAGGACGAGCGAGCCGCCGATCGCCGCCGCCCACGTGGCGCCGTCGTAGAAGTCCTTGCTGATCGGGTGGTCGAGCCAACGGGCGGATATCCAGCCGCCGAGGAAGGCGCCCACGACGCCGATGATCGTCGTACCGACGAAGCCGCCCGGGTCACGGCCCGGCAGCAGGAACTTGGCTATGGCTCCGGCCAACAGGCCGAGGATGATCCAGCTGATGATGCTCATGCTCTGAACCTGCCCTTCCATTTGGTGCCCGTGCTGTCCCGGCGCTGTGATCTGGGTCGCTTCGGGCTGGGTTCGTGCGCTCTGCTCGTCGCGCGAGTCTTCACGCCGTGTTGGTGAGCAGGACGAGACGGCTGCACCCTGTGGTTGCAGCGGTCAGTAGGGTGCGGCGCATGACTCGTTCCGGTGCTGATCTGCGGCGCACCCTCGGCGTGGGCGACGCGGTCGTCATCGGCCTGGGTTCGATGATCGGCGCCGGCATCTTCGCCGCCCTCGGGCCCGCGGCACGCGCGGCCGGCTCCGGGCTGTTGCTCGGGCTGGCGGTCGCTGCCGTGGTCGCGTACTGCAACGCGACCTCGTCGGCACGGCTGGCCGCCCTGTACCCGGCGTCCGGCGGCACCTATGTGTACGGGCGCGAGCGGCTCGGGGCGTTCTGGGGTTATCTCGCGGGCTGGTCGTTCGTGGTCGGCAAGACCGCCTCCTGCGCGGCGATGGCGCTCACCGTGGGCGCGTACGTCTGGCCGGGACAGGCGCACGCGGTCGCGGTCGCGGCCGTGGTGGCGTTGACCGCGGTGAACTACGGCGGCGTCCAGAAGTCCGCCTGGCTGACCCGGGCGATCGTGGCGGTGGTCCTGGCTGTCCTCGCCTCCGTGGTGGTCGTCTGCCTGGGGTCGGGAGCGTCCGACGCCGGGCGGCTGGACATCGGGGTCTCGGGCGGTGTGGGCGGGATCCTTCAGGCGGCCGGTCTGCTGTTCTTCGCGTTCGCGGGGTACGCGCGCATCGCGACCCTCGGCGAGGAGGTGCGGGATCCGGCGCGCACCATCCCGCGCGCGATCCCCCTGGCGTTGGGGATCGCGCTGGCGGTCTACGCGTGTGTGGCGGTGGCTGTCCTGTCCGTGCTGGGGTCGGGTGGCCTGGGGCACGCGGACGCTCCGCTGGCGGACGCGGTGCGTGCGGCCGGGGTGCCGGGGTTGGTGCCGGTGGTACGGGTGGGCGCCGCCGTGGCCGCGCTGGGCTCCCTGCTCGCCCTGATCCTGGGCGTCTCACGGACGACGCTGGCCATGGCCCGGGACCGGCATCTGCCCGCCACGCTGGCCACCGTGCATCCGCGCTTCCAGGTCCCGCACCGGGCGGAGCTGGCCGTGGGCGCGGTGGTCGCCGTCCTGGCCGCCACGGTGGACGTACGGGGTGCGATCGGCTTCTCGTCCTTCGGCGTGCTGGCGTACTACGCGGTGGCCAACGCGTCGGCCTGGACGCTCTCCTCGGCTCCGGCGGCCCGGGTCGTACCGGCGGCGGGCCTGCTCGGCTGCGTGGTACTGGCGTTCGCGCTTCCGGCGGTCTCGGTGGTGGTGGGGGCGGGGGTACTGGCGGTCGGCGTGGTGGCGTACGGGGTACGGCGGTGGGTGGCGAGGCGGGGGTAGTGGGGCCCCGCCTCCCTCGCCCTCGGTCCGCCCGTCAGCGGGCTGCGAAGGGCTGGTCCGTGGGCACGATCTCGCGTCCCAGCGGGAGCAGCGACACGGGGATCAGCTTGAAGTTGGCGATGCCGAACGGGATGCCGATGATCGTGAGGCACAGCGCGATGCCGGTGACGATGTGGGCGAGGGCCAGCCACCAGCCCGCGAGGACCAGCCACAGGACGTTGCCGACACACGAGGGTGCCCCGGCGTCACGGCGCTCGATGGTGGTGTAGCCGAAGGGCCACAGGGCGTAGACGCCGATACGGAACGACGCCACGCCAAATGGGATTCCGATCACGGTGATGCACAACAGCACGCCCGCGGCCAGGTATCCGAGGAAGAGCCAGAAGCCGCTCAGGACGAGCCAGATGACGTTCAGGATGGTTTTCATTGGGGGCGACCTGCCATCTTCTCGAGGCGGGCGATGCGCTCCGCCATGGGCGGATGGGTCGAGAACATCTTGGAGAGTCCCTGGCCTGGACGAAAGGGGTTCGCGATCATCATGTGGCTCGCCGTCTCGATGCGGGGCTCCGGGGGCAACGGGAGTTGCTTGGTGCCCGCTTCGAGCTTGTTCAGGGCGCTTGCGAGGGCGAGCGGGTCTCCGGTGAGCTGGGCGCCGGAGGCGTCGGCCTCGTACTCCCTCGAGCGGCTGATGGCCAGTTGGATGAGGGTGGCGGCGAGCGGGCCCAGAATCATGATCAGCAGCATGCCGAGGAGTCCGGGTCCTTCGTCGTCGTCGGAGCGGCCGATCGGGATCAGCCAGGCGAAGTTGACCAGGAACATGATCACGGAGGCCAGGGCCCCGGCGACCGAGGAGATCAGGATGTCGCGGTTGTAGACGTGACTGAGCTCGTGGCCGATGACACCGCGCAGTTCGCGCTCGTCCAGGAGGCGCAGGATGCCGTCGGTGCAGCACACGGCGGCGTTGCGCGGATTGCGGCCGGTCGCGAAGGCGTTGGGTGCCTCGGTCGGGGAGATGTACAACCGGGGCATGGGCTGGCGGGCCTGGGTGGAGAGGTCGCGGACCATGCGGTACAGGGCGGGGGCCTCGAACTCGCTGACCGGGCGGGCCCGCATCGCGCGTAGAGCCAGCTTGTCGCTGTTCCAGTACGCGTACGCGTTGGTCCCGAGGGCGATGACGACCGCGATGACGAGCCCCATTCGGCCGAAGAAGCTGCCGATGACGATGATGAGTGCGGACAGTCCCCCGAGGAGTACTGCGGTCCTGAGCCCGTTGTGCCGGCGGTGCACGGTACGCCCTCCAAGTCGTACAGCAGGGGAACCCTTTGCTTGGTGATCTTCCTTGGTGATCAGCTGTGCCACTGGTGTCGCGGTGTCACGTCCAGTGGACCCTCCCGTTTTGGTGAACGCCAGGCGAGGGCCACTAGTTCCCTTGTGCGTCCCGCGGCCCTGGTCGGCCGTCCGGGTGACGGCTCAGAAGAGGCCGGTGTCGGCGAAGCGCAGGACCAGCTGGGGTGCCCCGGAGAGGGCCACGGCGAGGACGCCGGTGAGGGCGATCGCGGCGGTGAGGGGAGCGGGCACCCGGTGCTTGTGGGGCTCGCCCTCGGGGGCCCGGAACAGCAGGGTCGTCCACTGGAGGTAGTAGAACAGCGCGATCACGACGTTCACGGCCATGACCACGGCGAGCCAGCCGAGGCCCGCGTCGACGGCCGCGGAGAAGACGGTGACCTTGGCGAAGAGGCCGATGATGCCGGGCGGCAGTCCGGCCAGGCAGAGCAGGAAGAAGGCCAGGAGGAGGGCCGCGAGGGGGTGCGACGCGTACAGGCCGCGGTAGTCGGAGATCCGGTTGAGGGTCTTCGTGCGGCCGACGAGTGCGGCGATCGCGAAGGCGCCCAGGTTCACGGCGGCGTACATGAGGGCGTACGCGACGGTGGAGCCGATCGAGTGCTCGGCGTCGTCGGAGTACGCGGCGGCGGCGATCGGGACGAGGAGGTACCCGGCCTGGCCCACGGAGGACCAGGCGAGCAGGCGTACCGCGCTGTACGCGCGCGTGGCCTGCTGGCGGAGGGCACCGACGTTGCCGACGGTCATGGTGAGGGCGGCCAGTGCCGCGAGGGCCGGGCCCCACACGTCGGCGTACGACGGGAGGGCGACGACCGTGATGAGGATGAGGCCGGAGAAGCCGACCGCCTTGCCGACGACCGACAGGTAGGCGGCGATCGGGAGGGGCGCTCCCACGTAGGTGTCGGGCACCCAGAAGTGGAAGGGGACGGCGGCCGTCTTGAAGGCGAAGCCGATGAGGGTGAGGACGACGCCGGTCTGGGTGAGGGTGTGCAGTTGTCCGTCGACGTTCTGGATGCGCTCGGCGACCTGGGTGAGGTAGAGGGTGCCGGTGGCGGCGTACACGAAGCTGATGCCCATGAGGCTGACCGCGGTGGCGGTGACCGAGGACAGGAAGAACTTCAGGGCGGCTTCGGAGGACTTCTTGTCGCCGTGCCGGAGGCCGACGAGGGCGAAGGCGGGCAGGGAGGCGACCTCCAGGGCGACGATCAGGGTCGCGAGGTCGCGGGAGGCGGGCAGGAGCGCGGCTCCGGCCGCGGAGGACAGCAGCAGGAACCAGTACTCCCCTTCGGGGAGTCCTTTGTCGGCGTCCTTGAGTGCGGTGACCGACAGGAGGGCGGCGAGGAGGGCGCCGCCTAGGACCAGGAGTTGGAGGACGAGGGTGAAGCGGTCGGCGGTGTAGCTGCAGACGCCGGCGTCCGCGGTCAGGCAGAAGGTGGAGCGGTCGCCGTCCAGGAGGGGCAGCAGCATGAGGGCCGAGGCGGCGAGGCCCGCGACCGAGAGCCGGCCGAGCAGCGCCTTCCTGTGGTCGCCGACGAACAGGTCGGCGACGAGGACGACGAGTCCGACCACGGCCGTGATGGTGGGCGGGGCGATGGCGAGCCAGTCGACGGACTGGACGAGGGGCGCGGCCAGCGGCTGGGCCAGGGAGCTCATCGGGTGCCTCCTGCGAGGAGCTGCTGCACGGCCGGGTCGGTCAGGCCGAGGAGGGCCTTGGGCCAGAGGCCGGCGGCGACGGTGAGGGCGACGAGCGGGGTCCAGGCCGCGAACTCGTAGGTGCGCACGTCGGCGAGTTTCGGGGCTTCCTGCGGTACGGCGCCCATGCAGACGCGGCGGACCACGATGAGCATGTACGCGGCCGTCAGCAGGGTGCCGAAGGCGCCGATCGCCATGAAGGTGAGGAAGGCGGGGCGGCTGAGGCCGCCGGCGGGTTCGAACGCGCCGAACAGCGCCAGCATCTCGCCCCAGAATCCGGCGAGGCCGGGCAGGCCGAGCGAGGCGACCGCGGCGAACGCGAGCAGGCCGCCGAGGCGCGGGGCCTTGCCGTAGAGGGCGGCGCCGGTCTCCTCGGCAAGAGTGTCCAGGTCGGTGCTGCCGGTGCGGTCCTTCAGTGCGCCGACCAGGAAGAAGAGAAGGCCGGTGATGAGGCCGTGGGCGATGTTGGCGAACAGCGCGCCGTTCACGCCGGTCGGGGTCATGGTCGAGATGCCGAGGAGGACGAAGCCCATGTGGCCGACGGAGGAGTAGGCGATGAGGCGTTTGAGGTCGCCTTTCGCTCCCTGCTTGGCGAGGGCGAGGCAGGCCAGGGATCCGTAGATGATGCCGACGACGGCGAAGGCGGCGAGGTAGGGCGCGAAGGTGCGGAAGCCGTCCGGCGCGACCGGCAGCAGGATGCGGACGAACCCGTACGTTCCCATCTTCAGCAGGACGCCGGCCAGCAGGACCGAGCCGACGGTGGGGGCGGCGGTGTGGGCGTCGGGCAGCCAGCTGTGCAGCGGCCACATCGGGGTCTTGACCGCGAGCCCGATCCCGATCGCCAGAACGGCGATGACCTGCACGGATGTGGTCAGCGACCGGCCGTTGTCAGTGGCGAGTGCCACCATGTCGAATGTGCCCGCATTGATTCCGATCAGGAGCAGGCCGAGCAGCATGACCACGGAACCGAGCAGGGTGAAGAGGATGAACTTCCAGGCGGCCTGGGTTCGTTGCTCACCGCCCCAGCGGGCGATGAGGAAGTACATCGGGATGAGGACCATCTCGAAGGCGAGGAAGAACAGAATCAGATCGAGGACGGCGAAGGTCGCGAGTGTGCCGGACTCGAGGACGAGCAGCAGGGCGACGAACGCCTTCGGGGACGGGCCCGCGGGCAGCTTGAAGTAGGAGTAGAGCGCGCAGAGGAAGGTCAGCAGCGCGGTCAGGACCAGAAGGGGGAGGGAGATGCCGTCGATGCCGAGGTGGATCCGCACGTCGAGTGCGGGGATCCAGCTGATGTCGGTCGTGGCCTGCATCTTCGACGGGTGGTCGTGGTCGAAGCCGAGCGCGAGGACGATCGCGGCGACGAGGATCACGCCGGTGACCGTCACCCCGTGCCGCAGCACGGCCTGCTCGGGTGACTTCCCCTTCAGTCCGGGCGGGGCGGGCAGGAGAGCGGCGGCGGCCCCGAGGAGCGGGCCGACCACGATCAATGCCAGAAGGAACTGCATCACGGACTCGTTGATATCGATCACGCCTGCTCACGCTCCGGTGGCGACGAGGACGGCGGCGACCACCAGGACGACGGTGCCGGCGAGCAGCGCGCTCACATAGGTCTGCAGATTGCCGGTCTGGGCCCGTCGTACGGCGGTCCCGAGCAGTCGGGGCAGCGCGCCCGCGCCGCGTACGTAGGTCTCGACGACTTCGCGGTCGAGGAACCGGACGAGGGTGGCTCCGGCCTGGACCGGGCGGACGAAGAGGGCCGAGTACACGGCGTCGACGTGGAAGCCGACGGCCGCGTGGCGGTGCAGCGGGCCGAGCAGGAGCCGTGCCGGGTCCGACGGGTCGGGGGCGTGGGCCACGTCTCCGTAGGCGGGCTGGTGGCTGGCGATGGCCTCGGCCTCCACCTGGCCGGCGTCGCCTTCGGGGTGGGCGGCGACCGCACCGAGCGGGACTCGGGTCGCGAGTGCGGTGGTGTGCCGCCAGGCCGAGTAGGTGACCAGGCCGCCGACCAGGGCCACTCCCGTGCCGAGGACCGAGGTGGTGAGGGTGGGGGTGAGGTCACGGCCGTCGAACCAGTCGGGCAGCGTGCGGTAGGCGAGCGCGCCGACGGCGAGGGACGGGGCGGCGAGGACCCACAGCACCACGGTCATGGTGAGGGGCTGCCTGCCGTGGTCGGGGGCCTCGGCGCCGCGGCCGTGGAAGGCGAGCAGCCACAGGCGGGTCGCGTAGGCGGCGGTGAGCAGGGCGGTGAGGAGCCCGGCGACGAGGACGGTCCAGCCGGCGGCGCCGGGGGCCTGCTCGGTGTGGCCGGTGGCCACGTGCTCTGCGGCGCCGAGGACGGACTCCTTGGAGAAGAAGCCGCTGAAGGGCGGGATCGCGGCGAGTGCGAGGAGCGCCACGGTCATCGTCCAGAAGGCGTCGGGGACGCGGTGGCGCAGGTTGCTCATGCGGGACATGGCGGCCAGCGAGTTGGTGCCGGCGGCGTGGATGATCACGCCCGCCGCGAGGAACAGCAGCGCCTTGAAGGCGCCGTGCGCAAGGAGGTGGAAGACGGCGGCTCCGCGGTCGCCGACGGCGAGGGCGCCGGTCATGTAGCCGAGCTGGCCGATCGTCGAGTAGGCGAGGACGCGCTTGATGTCGTCCTGGGCGAGCGCGGCGAGGGCCGAGCCGACCATCGTCACGGCGGCCATGACGGCGAGGACGGCCATCGCGGCTCGGGAGGCCTCGAAGACGGGGAGGAGTCGGGCGACGAAGTAGACACCGGCGGCGACCATCGTCGCGGCGTGGATCAGCGCGGAGACGGGTGTGGGGCCCGCCATCGCGTCGGGGAGCCAGGTGTGCAGCGGGAACTGCGCCGACTTGCCGGCCACACCGGCCAGGAGCAGCAGGGCGATGAGGGTCGGGTGGTCGAGTCCGCCGTGTGCGACGGTGCCGAGGACCTTCGTGATCTGGAAGGAACCGGCGTCGGTGGCGAGGGCGAACAGGCCGATGAGGAAGGGGACGTCACCGAGCTTGGTCACGAGGAACGCCTTGAGGGAGGCGGCGCGGGCCTCCGGGGTCTCCCAGTAGTGGCCGACCAGGAAGTACGAGCAGATGCCCATGATCTCCCAGCCGACCAGCAGCAGCATCAGGTCGCCGGAGTAGACGACGAGCAGCATCGCGGAGGTGAAGAGGGAGACGAGGGCGGCGTACGACGGGTAGCGCGGGTCGTCGTGCAGGTAGCCCGTCGAGTAGATCTGCACGCAGACGGCCACGAAGGCGACCAGGACGGCGACGAGGGCGGCGAAGCCGTCGATGTCGAGGGCGAGTTCGATCGGGACCGAGCCGGTGGGGGTGAGTTCGGTGGCGGCGTCGATGGCCTGGTCGCCGCCCTGGCGTACGGCGACGATCGCGGCGAGACCGAGGGAGGCGAGTACCGGCAGGACGGCGAGCGGGCGGATGAAGCCGGGTGCGGTGCGGCCCAGGAGCAGACCGGCCGCGGCGCCGAGGAACGGAAGGAGGGGGACGAGGACGGCGAGGGTGGTCGTGGTCACGCGGTGGCCTCAGCCTTCTCGGCGGCCGTCCCGGTCGTGGGGGCGTCGCTGTCGGAGCCGTCGGCCGGGTTGCTCTCGTGGCCTTCGGCGGTGTCGCGAAGCTTGTCGATGTCGGCGGTGCCGCGGTTGCGGTGGACGGCGAGGACGATCGCCAGGCCGATGCCGATCTCGGCTGCGGCGATGGCGATGGTGAACAGAGTGAGGGCCTGGCCGGAGTGCAGGGTCTCCTGCGCTGCCCGGCTGAGCCAGACGTCGAAGGCGACGAGGTTGAGGTTGACGGCGTTGAGCATCAGCTCGACCGACATCAGGACCAGGATCGCGTTGCGGCGGGCGAGGACGCCGTACAGGCCGGTGCAGAAGAGGAGAGCGGCGAGGACGGCGGGATAGGCGAGGTGCATCAGCGGGCGCCTTCCTGGGCGGCCTTGCCGGTATCGGCTGGGCTCGCGTCGGCCTTCGCCTTGCGGGACAGGACGATCGCGCCGACGAGGGCGGCGAGGAGGAGGACGGAGAGGGCCTCGAAGGGGAGCACCCAGTTCTGGAAGAGGCTGGCGCCGGTGGCCTCGGTGGAACCGGCGGCGGGTCCGTCCAGGTCGATCCAGGTCGCGCGGAAGGCGTCGACGACGACCCAGACCAGGGCGGCGGCCGCGGCGACGGCCACGGTGAGGGCGGCCCAGCGGTTGCCCGAGTCGGCGTCCGGGGAGCGGCCGATCGGGGCCCTGGTGAGCATCAGGCCGAACAGGAGGAGGACGACGACGGAACCGACGTAGATGAGGACCTGTACCCAGGCGATGAACTCCGCGGTGAGCAGGAGGTACTCGACGGCGAGGCCGCCGAGGGCGACCACCAGCCACAGGGCGGCGTGCACCAGTTGCTTGGTGGTGACCGTGACCAGTGCGGCGCCGAAGGTGACCAGGCCGACCAGGAGGAACGCGATCTCGACGCCGGTCGGGGAGAGGAAGCCGTGGGTTTCGGTGGCAAGGCTCACGACGTCCCCTCCTGTGGCTCGGCCTGCGTGGCCGCAAGCTTCTCGGCGGTCTTGCGGGCGGCGGCGATCTCCTTGGGCTCCTCCGCGCCGGCATCGAGGGCGGGCGGGGCCGGGACGGTCCACATCCACTCGCGGAGCTTCTCGCGTTCGTGGGTGAGGTCGCGGATGTCGGTCTCGGCGTACTCGAACTCCGGGGACCAGAACAGGGCGTCGAAAGGACAGACCTCGATGCAGATACCGCAGTACATGCAGAGGGAGAAGTCGATGGCGAAGCGGTCGAGGACGTTGCGGCTGCGCTCGCGGCCGCCGGGGGCGGCGGGCGGGACCGTCTCCTTGTGGGAGTCGATGTAGATGCACCAGTCCGGGCACTCGCGGGCGCACAGCATGCAGACCGTGCAGTTCTCCTCGAACAGGCCGATGACGCCGCGGGTGCGAGGCGGGAGGTCGGGCTGGGCGTCCGGGTACTGCTCCGTGACGGTCTTCTTCGTCATCGTGCGAAGGGTGACGGCCAGACCCTTGGCGAGGCCTGAGCCGGGGAAGCGGGGCCGGGTGGGCGGGAGAGGCTCGGCCATGGTTACTGGATCACCACCTTGACGATGCCGGTGAGGGCGATCTGAGCGAGGGAGAGGGGGACGAGAAGGGTCCAGGAGAGCTTCTGGAGCTGATCCTCGCGCAGGCGGGGGTAGGTGACGCGGAGCCAGATGACGACGAAGGCGAGGACGGCCGCCTTCAGGAGGGTCCAGACCCAGCCGAGGCCGTCGGCGCCCCAGGGGCCATGCCAGCCACCCAGGAAGAGGACGGTGGTCAGGCCGCACAGGACGACGATTCCGGCGTACTCGGCGAGGAGGAACAGGGCGAAGCGGAGGCCGGTGTACTCGGTGTAGGCACCGAAGATGATCTCCGAGTCGGCGACCGGCATGTCGAAGGGAGGCCGCTGGAGTTCGGCGAGGCCGGCGACGAAGAAGACGATCGCGCCGACGATCTGCCAGGGCAGCCACCACCACTCGAAGGCGTCGAGGATCCCGGGGAGCGACACCGTGCCGGCGGCCATCGCCACCGAGGCGGCGGTGAGCAGCATCGGGAGTTCGTAGGCGAGGAGCTGGGCGGCGGTGCGGAGACCGCCGAGGAGGGAGAACTTGTTGGCGGAGGCCCAGCCGGCCATGAGCGAGCCGAGGACGCCTACGCCCATCACGGCCAGGACGAAGAAGACACCCGCGTCGACGACCTCGCCTACGGCGCCCTCCCCCGGCCCGATGGGGATGGCCAGGAGGACCAGGAGGTACGGGAGGAGGGCCACGGCCGGGGCGAGTTGGAAGATACGGCGGTCCGCGCCCGCGGGGACGATGTCTTCCTTCTGCGCGAACTTCACGCCGTCCGCGACGAGTTGGGCCCAGCCGTGGAAGCCGCCGGCGTACATCGGGCCGAGGCGGCCCTGCATGTGGGCCATCACCTTGTGCTCGGTCTGACCGACGAGCAGAGGGAAGGTGAGGAAGACGACGAAGACGATCAGGAGTCGCAGGGCGACGTCGAGAGCGTCGTTCACGGCGTGCCTCCTGTGGGGTCTTCGGGGGTTTCGGCCTGGGGGGCGGGGGCGGGGTCTTCGGGGTCAGCGGTGTCTTTGGAGTCCGCTGTGTCTTGGGGGTCGGAGGTGCCTTTGGAGTCGGAGGTGCCTTTGGGGGCGGAGGTCATGGGTTCGGGGGCCGAGGGTCCGGGGGCCGAAGGTTCGGGAGCCGAAGGCTCGGGAGCCGAAGGCTCGGGAGCCGAAGGCTCGGCGGGGCCACTCGGTCCGGCAGCCGAAGGCTCGGCGGGGCCACTCGGTTCCGGTTCGTCGAATGTCGGGCGGGCGTGGTGCCAGGGGGCGTCCGAGCTGCGGGAGCCCTGGGGCGGACGGGCAGGCGTCTCCTCCGCCGGGGTCTGCGCGCGCTGCGACGCGGAGCCCTCACCGGCGCTGCGCGCACGTCGGGCCGGGCCGGAGCCGGGGCCTTCGCCCGCACCGGTTCCGGTCCCGCCCTGCTGACTGGCCGAGCCTTCCGATGCCGAGCGCGCTCGACGCGGACGGGCCGGTGCGGCCGGATCGACGGGCGCGCCCGATACACCCGGCGCCCCCGATACACCCCGTGCGCCCGGAGCCCCCGATACACCCGGTGCGCCCGGTGCAGTCGGTGCAGTCGGTGCAGTCGGTGCACTCGGAGCGTCCACAGCCGGCGGCGTCCCTTCCCGGTCCTCCACCGACGACTCCCCCGGCCGGCGCGTCGATCCCTCCGTCTGACTCGCCGAGCCCTCCGACGCCGAACGCGCCCGGCGTACCGGACGCTCGCCGGCCGCACGTACCGGACGCTCGCCCGCCCCGCGAGCCGGCCGCTCCGTCGCGGTGCGTCCCGCTCCCCGGGCCGGGCGGGTCGGGGCCGGTGGGAGTTGGCCCTTCTGCGGGCCCCATTCGTTCGGGTCGGGGACGCCCGGGGGAAGCATCTGGCGGCGTTTGGGGGCGCCGTGTGCCGCGCCCGCCGCCGACTCCCCCGGTTCCTTCGCGCCGGGCCAGGCCTTGGCGACGCGGGCGGCGAGGACGAAGTCCTTGCGGAGGGGGTGGCCTTCGAAGCCCTCGGGAAGCAGGAGGTGGTCGAGGGACGGGTGGCCCTGGAAGTCGACGCCGAACATTTCGTGCGTCTCACGTTCGTGCCAGGCCGCGCCCGCGAACACGTTCACCGCGCTCGGCAGGACCGGGGCCTCGTGCGGGACCGTCGTACGCACAAGAAGTCGTCGTACCGGGGAGAGCGCCACGACATGCGCCGCGACGCGGAAGCCGGCGCCCGGTTCGTCGACCGCGCTCAGCCAGTCGAAGTAGGTGCAGGCCAGCCGGTCGCGGGCCACCTCAAGCGCGGCGAGCCAGGACGCCGGCGGTACGTCGACCGTCAGCACCTCGTACGACTCCTCGGCCGTGGCCTCCGTACCGAACAGGTCCTCGACGGGAGCGGGCAGCCAACCGACCCCGGTCATCGCCCCTCCCCCGAACCCGAATCGGAGCCTGAATCGGAGCCCGAATCGGAATCCCCGCCCGAACCCGTACTCGCACCCGAACCCGAACCCGAACCCGCACCGGCACCCGGCCCGCGCACCAGCCCGCTCGTCAGCGCCGCCGCCGAAGGGCGCCCCGTGTCGGACCCGTACCGCTCTCCCAAGGATTCCCGCGCGATCTTCTCCTGGAGCTTGAGGATCCCCTGGAGCAGCGCCTCGGGGCGGGGCGGGCAGCCGGGGACGTAGACGTCCACCGGAATGATCTGGTCGACGCCCTTGGTGACGGAGTAGGAGTCCCAGTACGGGCCGCCGCAGTTGCTGCACGCGCCGAACGAGATCACGTACTTCGGCTCGGGCATCTGCTCGTACAGCCGCTTCACGGCCGGGGCCATCTTGTCCGTGACCGTGCCGGAGACCACCATCAGGTCGGCCTGGCGCGGGCCGGGCGCGAAGGGGATCACTCCGAGGCGGATGAAGTCGTGGCGGGCCATCGACGCGGCGATGAACTCGATCGCGCAGCACGCGAGGCCGAAGTTGAAGACCCAGAGGGAGTAGCGGCGGCCCCAGTTCAGGACCACCTTCATCGGCTCGGGAGCGAGGCGGGCGAGGGCACCCAGCCGCTTCGGCTCCGGAAGGAGCACCGGCTCCGGAAGCAGAACGGGCTCGGAAGGAGTGGGGGTCACGTCCATGTCAGGACGCCCTTCTTGTATGCGTACAGCAGGCCCACGGCGAGGAAGCCGAGGAAGATGAACATCTCCACGAGGGTGGTCGCGCCGTAGCCGGGCGCGGCGAACACCGTGGCCCAGGGGAACAGGAAGATCGAGTCGACGGCGAAGATGACGTACAGGAAGGCGTACACGTAGTAGCGGACCTGGGTGTGCGCCCAGCCCTCGCCGACAGGGTCGACTCCGCACTCGTACGTCAGGAGCTTCTCGGGCGTGGGGACCACGGGCCGCAGCAGGCGTCCGGCGCCGAAGGCGACCGCGACGAACAGCACGCCGACGACGGCGAGCAGCCCGACGACCGAGTACGACTGGAAGTAGTCCGCCGCGACAGCGGTCGGTTCCCGCACGGTCCGTCCCTCGCTCCCTGTGAACGCTGCTGTTCGACGATCTGTACGCACCGGAGTCTAGGCCCTGCTAAAGAGAGCGTAAGCAGCCCGTCACCGCCTGCGGAAGCCGCAGGTGGTCGGGGGTGGGGTTTTCCCCAGTGCGTCGCGGCGGTCCACCTCATGGCGCGGCGGGCCGGCGCACGGCACGCTGACCCGTATGACCGAACGTCTCCCGGCCTCGAGCCCCTCCGGGGAAGCGGACAACAACCGCCTGCCACCGGCCCGATTCGCCTTCCCCCGGCACACCTGGAAGGAGATCGCCCACCTTCTGGCGAACCTTCCGATGGCGCTGATCGGATTCGTCTACACCGTGACGGTGCTCGCCACCGGAATCGGGCTGACCGTCACGGTGATCGGACTGCCGCTGCTCGCGGTCGCGCTGATGGGCGCCCGTCGGCTGGGCAGGCTGGAGCGGGCGCGGGCCAGGGCGCTGCTCGGGGTGCGGGTGGACGAGCCGAGCCGGCTGCCGTGGGGCAGGCGGGGCGGCGGACTCTTCCAGCGGCTGTGGATGGGGCTGAAGGATCCGGTCGGCTGGCGGACGATGCTGTACGACTTCATCCGGCTGCCCTGGGGCATTTTCACCTTCGCCTTCACCCTGACCTCGCTGTTCGTGCTGTGGCCGGTGCTGCCGCTGATCGCGCGGGGGCTGACCAACGTCGACCGGGCGATGGTGCGCGGTCTGCTGTCGCCCTCCGACGAACTGGAGCGGCGGATCGCCGAGCTGGAGTCCGACCGGGGTGTCGTGGTCGACACGGCCGCGGCGGACATGCGGCGCATCGAGCGCGATCTGCACGACGGCGCGCAGGCCCGGCTGGTCAATCTGGCGATGGGTCTTGGCATGGCCAAGGAGAGGCTGCTGGAGGGGCAGGCCGACGACAAGGTCGTGGCGGCGATGGTCGAGGAGGCGCACGGCGAGGTGAAGCTCGCGCTGCAGGAGCTGCGGGACCTCGCCCGGGGTATCCATCCGGCCGTGCTGACGGACCGCGGTCTGGATGCCGCGCTGTCCTCCGTCGCCTCGCGGTGCACGGTGCCGGTGAAGGTGACGGCGGACCTGGACGCGAGACCGGTCGCGGCCATCGAGGGCATCGCCTACTTCACCGTCTCGGAGCTGCTGCAGAACGTCAGCAAGCACAGCGGGGCGAAGTCGGCGTCGGTGGACGTGTGGCGGTCGGACGACCGGCTGCTGATCCAGGTGTGGGACGACGGCCGCGGCGGCGCGCGCCTCGACGGCGGTACGGGCATGCGCGGCCTCGCCGACCGCCTGGACGCGGTGGACGGCCTCTTCGTCATCGACTCACCCCCGGGCGGTCCGACGGTCGTCACCGCGGAGCTGCCCTGGCGCGACCGCACGGAGGCCTCCGGCGCGGGCGGGGCCGGCGGACAGGGCAGGCACGGCGGCAAGAGGTAGGCACGGCGGCAGGAGGTAGGGAAAACCCCCCTACGGAGACGCCGACGAACTCCATGGTCCACAGGCCCGCGGCACAGCAGAGTGAAGGTACGACGGGACAGCCGCAGGACGAGGAGAAGGACGAGCCGATGGCCACGCACTACGGACAGAGCTACGGGCACGACAGTGAGCTCGGGTTCCCCGAGGGGGTACGACGGCACCGTCTGCCGGCCGGGCTGCGGGCACCGTTCGAGGCGCGCAGCTGGCAAGAACTGACGTATGTGCTGCTGGGCCTGCCGATCGGCATCCTGATGTTCGTGTACGCCGTCACGATGGTCTCGCTGGGTATGGGGCTGCTCGTGACGTTCCTCGGGATTCCGGTGCTGGCGGCGGGGCTGGCGGGCTGCCGGGGTCTCGGGGCGCTGGAGCGGGTCCGCGCGCGGGTGCTGCTCGGACTGGACGTGGCCACCCCGGAGCCGCTGCGGATGAGGAAGCGGGGCGCGCTGGCCTGGATGGGCGCCGTCCTGAAGAGCGGCACCTCGTGGCGGAGCGCGCTGTACGCGCTGCTGTACCTGCCGTGGTCGGTGTTCTCCTTCGCCGTCGCGGTGAGCTTCTTCACGCTCGGCTGGACGCTGATGACGTACCCGCTGTGGTTCTGGCTCTTCCCGCTGTACGGCGGACAGGGCGGGATCCAGCTGTACGGCGACGAGAGCCACCACGTGTACCTCGACAACCCGTTCGAGATCACCGTGACGGCGCTGGTGGGGCTGTTGATCACGCTGGCCACGCCCTGGATCCTGCGGGCGCTGACGATGGTGGACCGGGTGCTGGTGCTCGGCCTGCTCGGGCCGTCGCGGCTGTCGGCGCGGGTGGTGGAGCTGGAGTCGGACCGGGGGGTCGTGGTCGACACGGCCGCCGCGGACATGCGGCGCATCGAGCGGGACCTGCACGACGGGGCGCAGGCCCGGCTGGTGGCGCTGGCGATGGACCTGGGACTGGCGAAGGAGAAGCTGGCGGAGGATCCGCAGGAGGCGGCGCGGATGGTGGGCGACGCGCACGGTGAGGTGAAGACTGCGTTGCAGGAGCTGCGGGACCTCGCCCGGGGCATCCATCCCGCCGTACTGACGGACCGCGGTCTGGATGCCGCGCTGTCGTCCGTCGCCTCACGGTGCACGGTGCCGGTGCAGGTGGAGGTGGACCTGGCGGCGCGGCCCGCCCCGGCGATCGAGGGGATCGCGTACTTCACGGTGTCGGAGCTGCTGCAGAACATCAGCAAGCACGCGCGGGCCACGTGGGCGGCGGTGGACGTGTGGCGGGTGGAGAACCGCCTGATGCTCCAGGTCGTGGACGACGGGGTGGGCGGCGCGGACACCTCCGCCGGTTCGGGGCTGGCCGGGTTGGCCGAGCGGCTGGACGCGGTGGACGGAATCCTGGTGGTGGACTCTCCGGCCGGTGGACCGACACGGATCACCGCGGAACTGCCCTGGCGGGCGGTGTAGCCCCGGTCGCTCTTGGCGCCTCCTGATCTGCTTTTTCCAGGCGGATCAGGGGGCTGGAGCGTGTCCGAGCCGCAGCCCGCCGGCCCACGACCGGCCCCCGACCGGCCCCGCGGAAGCAGGCCCTGCCCCAGAACGGCCCCCGGCTCCCCCAGGTCTCCTCTCCTGCCGCCGAAGTCCGAAGTCGCGCGGCCAGTCTGTCCACAGGCCCGGTGAGGAAGGTCGGATCGCGGGATACTGAGGGCCAAGGGATGGGACGGGGCCGGGTTCGGCCCGATACAGGGGCTCGGGGGCCGAAAATCGTGGAGGACAGGGTGCAGGTGGTCATCGCCGAGGATTCGGTGCTGCTGAGGGAGGGCCTGACCCGGCTGTTGACCGACCGTGGACACGACGTGGTCGCCGGGGTCGGGGACGGCGAGGCGTTGATCAAGACGATCACCGAGCTGGACGCGCAGGGCGAACTGCCGGACGTCGTGGTGGCGGACGTACGGATGCCGCCGACGCACACCGACGAGGGCGTGCGGGCCGCGGTCCAGCTGCGCAAGGCGCATCCGGGGCTCGGGGTGCTCGTGCTGTCGCAGTACGTCGAGGAGCGCTACGCCACCGAACTGCTGGCCGGTTCCAGTCGCGGGGTCGGCTATCTGCTCAAGGACCGGGTGGCCGAGGTCCGTGAGTTCGTGGACGCGGTGGTGCGGGTGGCCGACGGTGGCACGGCCCTCGACCCGGAGGTCGTCGCGCAGTTGCTGGGCCGCTCCCGCAAGCAGGACGTGCTCGCGGGGCTCACCCCGAGAGAGCGCGAGGTACTGGGTCTGATGGCCGAGGGCCGGACCAACTCCGCGATCGCGCGGCAACTGGTGGTGAGCGACGGAGCGGTGGAGAAGCACGTCAGCAACATCTTCCAGAAACTCGGGCTGTCCCAGAGCGACGGGGACCACCGGCGTGTGCTGGCGGTCCTCACCTACCTGAACTCCTGACCCTCCGACGCCGTGTCAGGTGAGCCCGGTCCACGATGCGCCGAACGAGAACCAACGAGAACCGAGGACCGCGAAGGAGCGTCTTCAAGTAAGCGCCTGGGGCGGGTAAATCGTGACAAGTCAGGGTTCTCAATCGTCTCAAAAGCGTGTCCATCATGCGAATGACCCAGGGAAGGCGACCCTTACGGTCGTAGGGTTGATCCTGGGAGGCCAGCGGGACGGCCGCTCCCAGACAGCCGCCTCTAGGGAGGTCCAGTTCAGTGACCAGCCAGGTCAGTAGCCCAGCGGAGCAGGCCGACGGAAGCGTCGTGGGAGAGCAGCGCAAAACGGCGGGCGTGAAGGACGTCCGCCGTCTGGACCGGGTGATCATCCGTTTCGCGGGAGACTCGGGTGACGGCATGCAACTCACCGGCGACCGCTTCACCTCGGAGACGGCGTCCTTCGGCAACGACCTGTCGACGCTCCCGAACTTCCCCGCCGAGATCCGAGCCCCCGCAGGCACCCTGCCCGGCGTCTCGTCCTTCCAGTTGCACTTCGCCGACCACGACATCCTCACCCCGGGCGACGCGCCCAACGTGCTGGTGGCGATGAACCCGGCCGCCCTCAAGGCCAACGTCGGCGACCTGCCACGCGGCGCGGAGATCATCGTCAACACGGACGAGTTCACGAGACGGGCGATGCAGAAAGTGGGGTACGGCAGTTCCCCACTGGAAGACGGTTCCCTCGACGGTTACCACCTCCACCCGGTCCCACTGACCACCCTGACCGTCGAGGCACTCAAGGAATTCGACCTCACCCGCAAAGAGGCCGAGCGCAGCAAGAACATGTTCGCGCTCGGCCTCTTGTCGTGGATGTACCACCGGCCCACCGAGGGCACGGAGAAGTTCCTGACGTCGAAGTTCGCCAAGAAGCCGGAGATCGCGGCCGCCAACATCGCCGCCTTCCGCGCGGGCTGGAACTTCGGTGAGACCACCGAGGACTTCGCTGTCTCCTACGAGATCGCCCCGGCGACCACGGCCTTCCCGGTCGGCACGTACCGGAACATCTCCGGGAACCTGGCTCTGTCGTACGGACTGGTCGCGGCCTCCCGTCAGGCGGACCTGCCGCTGTTCCTGGGCTCGTACCCGATCACCCCGGCCTCGGACATCCTGCACGAGCTCAGCAAGCACAAGAACTTCGGTGTGCGCACCTTCCAGGCCGAGGACGAGATCGCGGGTATCGGTGCCGCACTGGGCGCGGCCTTCGGTGGCTCGCTGGGGGTGACCACGACGAGCGGGCCCGGAGTCGCGCTCAAGAGCGAGACCATCGGCCTCGCCGTCTCCCTCGAACTGCCGCTGCTGGTGATCGACATCCAGCGCGGCGGCCCGTCGACCGGTCTGCCCACCAAGACCGAGCAGGCGGACCTGTTGCAGGCGATGTACGGCCGCAACGGCGAGGCCCCGGTCCCCGTGATCGCCCCGTGCACCCCGGCCGACTGCTTCGACGCCGCCGTGGAGGCGGCGCGCATCGCGTTGACGTACCGCACGCCGGTGATGCTGCTGTCCGACGGCTACCTGGCCAACGGCTCCGAGCCCTGGCGCATCCCGGAGGTGGACGAACTGCCGGACCTGCGGGTGCAGTTCGCGCAGGGACCGAACCACACCCTGGACGACGGCACCGAGACGTTCTGGCCGTACAAGCGCGACCCACAGACTCTCGCCCGCCCGTGGGCCATCCCGGGCACGCCGGGCCTGGAACACCGCATCGGCGGCATCGAGAAGCAGGACGGCACCGGCAACATCTCCTACGACCCCGCGAACCACGACTTCATGGTCCGCACCCGCCAGGCCAAGATCGACGGCATCGACGTGCCGGACATCGAGGTCGACGATCCGCACGGGGCGCGGACCCTGGTTCTGGGCTGGGGCTCGACGTACGGACCGATCACGGCGGCGGTACGGCGGCTGCGGACGGCCGGCGAGTCGATCGCGCAGGCCCATCTGCGCCACCTCAACCCGTTCCCGCGCAACCTGGGCGAGGTGCTGAAGGCGTACGACAGGGTGGTGGTTCCCGAGATGAACCTCGGTCAGCTCGCCACGCTGGTACGGGCGAAGTACCTGGTCGACGCCCGCTCGTACAACCAGGTCAACGGTATGCCGTTCAAGGCGGAGCAGCTCGCCGCGGCACTCAAGGAGGCCATCGATGGCTGAGACGTCCACGGAAGGCACGGGCACGATCGAGGCGCTTTCGCTCGTCCCCAAGGCCGAGGCCCGGCAGTCCATGAAGGACTTCAAGTCCGACCAGGAAGTGCGCTGGTGCCCCGGCTGCGGTGACTACGCGATCCTCGCCGCGGTGCAGGGCTTCATGCCCGAGCTGGGTCTGGCGAAGGAGAACATCGTCTTCGTCTCGGGCATCGGCTGTTCCTCCCGCTTCCCGTACTACATGAACACGTACGGCATGCACTCCATCCACGGCCGCGCGCCCGCGATCGCGACGGGGCTCGCGTCCAGCAGGCGGGACCTGTCCGTGTGGGTGGTGACCGGTGACGGCGACGCGCTGTCCATCGGCGGCAATCACCTCATCCACGCCCTGCGGCGCAACGTGAACCTCAAGATCCTGCTGTTCAACAACCGGATCTACGGTCTGACCAAGGGCCAGTACTCGCCCACCTCCGAGGTCGGCAAGATCACCAAGTCGACGCCGATGGGGTCGCTGGACGCCCCCTTCAACCCGGTGTCCCTCGCCATCGGCGCGGAGGCGTCCTTCGTGGCGCGCACGATCGACTCCGACCGCAAGCACCTGACGGAGGTCCTGCGGCAGGCGGCCGCCCATCAGGGCACCGCGCTGATCGAGATCTACCAGAACTGCAACATCTTCAACGACGGTGCCTTCGAGGCGCTGAAGGACAATCAGCAGGCCGAGGAGGCGGTGATCCGGCTGGAACACGGCCGGCCGATCCGTTTCGGTACAGACGGTTCGCGTGGTGTGGTCCGGGACCCGGCGACCGGTGACCTGAGGGTCGTGCCGGTCACCCCGGACAACGAGTCGGACATCCTGGTCCACGACGCCCACGCCGCCTCCCCCACCACCGCCTTCGCCCTGTCCCGCCTGGCGGACCCGGACACCCTGCACCACACCCCGATCGGGGTGCTGCGGTCCGTGGAACGGCCCGTCTACGACACGCAGATGGCGGATCAGCTGGACGCGGCGATCGAGCAGAACGGCAAGGGGGATCTGGGGGCGCTGCTGGCTGGCGGGGACACCTGGACCGTCGTCGGCTGATCGGGCCGTACGTCATGGGAGGGCCTGGGCGTTGAGCGGCCGGGCCCTCCCTGCGACTGACCACGCGTCAGGAAGTCCGCTCGGCTCAGCTCAGCTTTTCGCGGCTGATGACAAGCTGATGACAAGTCGACGACACAGGGGGCGCACGGATGCACCGCCCGTCGTCACACGTCGGGGATGTCCCTCTTGGCGCGGATCAAGGTCTCGCGGGTGATGACCACGATCCGTTCGTAGTCGGCGCGAGCCGCGTCGGCGGGCAGGTGGGGGTCCAGCGCGGCCGTGGCCTCGGTGCCGATGACGGCGAAGTTGCCGTCACTCAGTTCGAAGAGGTCCGGGCAGGTCTCCGAGGTCTGGCTGCCCCTCAACCTGGGCGGGTCCCCGATGCGACGGACGACGCTGGGGACAGGGAATTCGCGGGGCACTCGGAGCCTCTTTACCACAGGGTGACAGTCCGGTCACGCTATCAAGATCCTCAATGGTCAACCCCGCCTTCGACACTCTTGACGGCAAGAATTCCCTTCGTTCGCACGGCAGCGGCCCTTCACCATCGACGCACTCGGCAGCAGCGCTGCCCTACCCGTCAGGCAGGCGGTTCGCCGGTCGCCGACGGCCCCACGATCCACCACTCCTCGGGGTCCTCGGCAAGCTCCTCCATCATGATGTCGACCGCCGCACCGACCTGCGCCTCGACCGAGTCCGCGGGGATGCTTCGCCGGTGCTCGGCCGTACGGTCCCAGTACTCCGCGAAGACGGCGTTGCGACACAGCACGCGCAGATGGCCGAGGAGTTCGTCCCAGCCGCATGCCCCGATGCGATGCGCCAGCAGCAGGGATCCGTACTGCCGGTTGGCGAAGAGCAGTTGGCGTCGCTTGCCCTCGGTCAGGTCGGTCAGGGTGCTCGACGCGTCCGCCAGGGAGGGGTCGTCGATCGTCCGGTTCATCTGGTCCACCGTGAGGCGGTACTGCTGAATCAGGTTCGCCCGGTGAATCTCCTCGGTCATCACTTCGAGCTGTCGCAGCAGCGCCAGCAGGACGTCCTGCCGGCGCTTTCGGCGCGTACCCCAGGCGAGAGATGTCCGTAAGAAGCCCAGCCCCGCCACTACCGCAGAACCGATACTGCGCGCGGCCAGATTCCATGTGGCCATGTCAAGGCATCCCCCTGGATCCGGTATCCGTGCGCCGAGCGGTGGCTCGCAAGCCGGTCGCACCGTGGGCGTAGCACTCCACACCTCAGCATGCCCAGGGACTCGGGTCGGCACGGGAGGCGGAGAGGGGGCGCATGGATGGACATGAGGCTTCGGCCGACCAGCACCCTGACATGCGTGTGCCCCGCAGGCGCCACCCGCTGGGCGCGGCAGGGGCACTTACTCCCAGGGGGGGGTACTTACTTCAAAGTGGGTACTTTCGAAGAGTTAGCGCATCCCCTATGGTTAGCGACACCGCACCCCACAAGGAGTCCTCATCATGAGCATCGTCGTCACCGGAGCCACCGGCCACCTTGGTCGCCACGTCGTGGAGCAGCTGCTGGAGAAGGTTCCGGCCGACCAGATCACCGCGGTCGTCCGCAACGCGGAGAAGGCCGCCGACCTCGCGGCCCGCGGCGTGAAGATCGCCCTCGCCGACTACAACACCCCCGCCTCCTTCGACGGGCTGTTCGCCGCCGGCGACAAGGTGCTGCTCGTCTCGGGCAACGAGTTCGACAAGGGCCGCGTCCAGCAGCACCAGGTCGTCATAGCCGCCGCGAAGGCGGCCGGTGTGGCGCTGCTCGTGTACACCAGCGCCCCGGGCAGCCTGACCGCCGGTCTCGCCGACGACCACCGCGGCACCGAGGAGGCGCTCCTCACCTCCGGTGCGCCCTACGCGCTGCTGCGCAACGGCTGGTACCACGAGAACTACACCGAGAACCTCGCCCCGGTCCTTGAGCACAACGTGGTCCTGGCCGCCGCCGGCGAGGGTCGGGTCTCCTCCGCCTCGCGCGCCGACTACGCGGCCGCCGCGGTCGCCGTACTGACCGGCGAGGGGCACGAGAACAAGACGTACGAGCTGGGTGGCGACGAGGCGTGGAGCTTCGCCGAGTACGCGGCCGAGCTGAGCCGCCAGACCGGCAAGGAGATCGCCTACAGCCCCGTCTCCGTCGAGGCGCTCACCGGGATCCTGACCGGTGCCGGGCTGCCCGAGCCGCTCGCCGCGACCCTCGCCGGCGTGGACGCGTCCATCGAGAAGGGCGAGCTGGTCGTGTCCACCGGCGACCTCTCCCGCCTGGCCGGCCGCCCGACCACGCCCCTCTCCGAGGCGATCGCGACCGCACTCAAGGGCTGACCTGAACGGACCGGCGCCTCGAGGCCGAACTCCCCCGTCGGGCCTTCGGGCACCTCACCCCCGCCCTGTCATGACCGTATGCCGATACGGACATGACAGGCGGGGGCGCTCGGCGTTACCTTCGTGCAGGCGAGCAGAGCGCGAGAGGGAGGGCCCGTGGCCGGGACGTCGAGGAGTGAAGGCCGGATAGGTCTGCTGAACGGCTTCGCGGCGTACGGGATGTGGGGGCTCGTGCCGCTCTTCTGGCCCCTGCTGAAGCCTGCCGGGGCGGTCGAGATCCTCGCCCACCGGATGGTGTGGTCCCTGGCCTTCGTCGCCGTCGCACTGGTCGCCGTGCGGCGCTGGGCGTGGGCCGGTGAGCTGCTGCGGCAGCCGCGCAGGCTGGGGCTGATCGCGGTGGCCGCGGCCGTCATCACCGTGAACTGGGGCGTCTACATCTGGGCTGTGAACTCGGGCCATGTGGTCGAGGCCTCGCTCGGGTACTTCATCAACCCCCTGGTCACCATCGCGATGGGCGTCCTGATCCTGAAGGAACGGCTGCGGCCCGCGCAGTGGGCGGCGGTCGGCATCGGCTTCGCCGCCGTCCTCGTACTCGCCGTCGGGTACGGGCAGCCGCCGTGGATCTCCCTGACCCTCGCCTTCTCCTTCGCCACGTACGGCCTGGTGAAGAAGAAGGTCAATCTGGGGGGCGTGGAATCGCTGGCCGCAGAGACCGCGATCCAGTTCCTGCCCGCGCTCGCCTACCTGCTGTGGCTCGGCTCTCGGGGCGACGCCACCTTCGCCTCCGAGGGCGCGGGGCACGCGGCCCTGCTCGCCTCGACCGGCATCGTCACCGCGATCCCCCTCGTCTGCTTCGGCGCCGCCGCGATCCGCGTCCCGCTGTCCACGCTCGGGCTGCTGCAGTACCTCGCGCCGGCCTTCCAGTTCATGCTCGGCATCCTCTACTTCCACGAGGCCATGCCGCCCGAGCGCTGGGCCGGGTTCGCGCTGGTCTGGCTGGCGCTGACGCTGCTCACCTGGGATGCCCTGCGCACCGCCCGCCGCGCCGCCCGCACACTCAGGGCCGGGACCGGCATGCCCGGCACCGCCGTGCCGACAACGACAGGCACGGTGCGCGGCGCCCGGAACGCGGGCGGCGTCGCCTCCGGATCCAAGCCGTCGGACTCCAAGCGGTCGGCCCCCAAGCCGTCGGCCACGGAACCGCTGAACCCGGAGCCACTGAACTCGGAGCCACTGAACCTGAAGCCGCTGGCCTCGGAACCGCTGAACTCGAAGCCGCTGGACTCGGAACCGCTGGGCCCCTCCGCCGCCAAGCCGTAGACGGCGGTCACCGCCGGGATCCCGGTCGATCACCGAGACGAACCGGGTGGCGGCAGCCGGGTGAGGGGCCCGTCGAAGCCGAGCAGCACGGTCTCGGTCTCGGTCTCGGTCTCGGTCCCGGTCTCGGTCTCGGTCTCGGTCTCGGTCTCGCCGAGGATGTCGGACAGCGCGCGGCAGCCCGCCCGCCAGGCCTGCCCGGAGCCGACCACCCCGTCGGGTCGCGGCGATCCTCAGCGTCCCGGGCGCCGACGCGAAGGCCCTGCCCGCGAGGACCGGAGGAACGCGAGGACCGGAGGAACGCGAGGACCGGAGGACCGTCGTGGGCAGCATCGCCGCAAACGGCCGCGCCATCCAGACCCGCCGCAGAACAGCGCGTACACGAGGCTCGGGACGCGGAGGTCAGCTCTCCTCGGTCGGCTGCCGCGACCGGAACGCCCGCGCCTTCGCCCGGTTCCCGCAGTGCTCCATCGCGCACCAGCGGCGGCGGCCGGGGCGCGAGGTGTCGACGAACAGCAGACAGCAGGTGCGGGAGCCGCATTCGCGGACGCGGTCGGCGTAGAGGCCGGTGAACAGGTCGATCGCGTCCCGGGCGACCGTCGACAGGAGGTGGGTACCTGTGGCGCCCTGGGCCCAGGCGTGGGTGCCGTCCGGGGCGATACGGGGGGCCAGCGGGGGTTCGACGGCGGCCGCGTTGACGGCGTCAAGGTGGGACGGCTGGAGCGGGCGGCCGTGGGCGCGGTCCGCGGCGAGCAGGAAGAGGGTGTCACGAAGCTCGCGCGCCTGCGCCAACTCCCCCTCTGTAACGGCTAGTTCAAGCCCGTTCGGCAGTCGGCTCCGGCCCGCCCAGGTCACCAGGTCGGCCGGTGTGTGCAGTGCCTCGAACCGCGCGAACTCACCCGGCCCGCCCGTCGCCACCAGCTCCATGCACAGGGCGCCCGGGTCGAAGCGGAAGGCCTTGCCGCCGCCCGAGACCAGGATCAGGCCCGGGGAATCGACGGAAGCAGCCGGACGCACCCGTCCGGGCGATTCCGCAGTACGCTCGCCCATATAACCAGTATAACTGGTTATATGACTCAGACTCAGACCTCATCCGGACCCGTGCACTGGAAGCTCGTCGTCGACGCCGGCGATCCGCACGCGCAGGCGGACTTCTGGGCCGCCGCGCTCAACTACCGGGTCGAGGACAACAGCGCGCTCATCGAGAAACTGCTGGACCTCGGGGCCGCGCCGGCCGAACTGACCGTCGAGTCGCACGGCCGCCGTGCCTGGCGGGACCTGATCGCCGTACGGCATCCCGAGGATCCGTACGACGAGGAGAGCGGGACCGGGCTGGGGCGGCGGCTGCTGTTCCAGCGGGTGCCGGAGGCGAAGACGGTCAAGAACCGGCTCCATCTCGACCTGCACCCCGGCGACGGGCGGCGCGCGGGTGAGGTCGAGCGGCTGACGAAGCTCGGGGCGAGCGTGCTGCGGGAGGTGAAGGAACCAGGAGGCGAGTGGGTGGTGATGGCGGATCCGGAAGGCAACGAGTTCTGCGTGCACTGAGCGCCCGGGCCACAGGAACAGCCCTGAGCACTCGCCATATGGACAGCACTGATCGGAATTGCTCCGCTATACGAACAGGCCTGACCGGATTGCGCTCTTGACGGAGCTTCAGCCTCAGCCTCACCATCGGTCACTCATTCCCTCAGGAATTCGGAGCCCCCCACATGCAGCTCTCGGTTCCCGGGCGCGCCACGGCCACCGCCGTCGTCGCCGCCGTCTCGCTCCTGGCCGGCGGATCCCTCGCCGACGCGGCCCCCGCGGCCGGACCGACGGTGGCCGCCGCGCCCGACATATCCGTGACCGCGGTCAAGGCACATCTCACGCAGTTACAGTCCATCGCCACCGCCAACGGCGGCAACCGCGCGCACGGCCGCGCCGGTTACAAGGCCTCGCTGGACTACGTGAAGGCCAAGCTCGACGCCGCCGGATTCACCACGACGATCCAGCAGTTCACGTCCTCCGGCCGCGTCGGCTACAACCTGATCGCCGACTGGCCGGGCGGGGACACCAACAAGGTCCTCATGGCGGGCTCACACCTGGACAGCGTCACGTCCGGCGCGGGCATCAACGACAACGGGTCCGGATCGGCGGCGATCCTGGAGACCGCGCTCGCCGTGTCCCGGGCGAACTTCCAGCCCGCCAAGCACCTGCGGTTCGCCTGGTGGGGCGCGGAGGAACTGGGGCTGGTGGGCTCCCGGTACTACGTCAACAGCCTCTCCACCGCGAACCGTTCACGGATCAGCGGATACCTGAACTTCGACATGATCGGCTCGCCGAACCCCGGGTACTTCGTCTACGACGACGACCCCGCCATCGAGAAGACGTTCAAGACGTACTTCACCGGGCTCGGCGTGCCGACGGAGATCGAGACCGAGGGCGACGGCCGCTCCGACCACGCGCCCTTCAAGAACGCGGGTGTGCCGGTGGGCGGGCTGTTCAGCGGCGCCGACTACGTCAAGACGGCGGCGCAGGCGGCCAAGTGGGGCGGGACCTCGGGGCGGGCGTTCGACCGCTGCTACCACTCGTCGTGCGACACGACGGCCAACATCAACGACACGGCGCTGGACCGCAACAGCGACGCGATCGCCTACGCGGTGTGGGAGTTGTCGGCCTAGCGGTGCGGGCGAGCTGGTGCCGTGCCTGACGCGGCACCAGCGGCCTCCGCCGCCCCAGGGTGGCGGTCAGTCGCTGTCGCGGGCGCGGTCGGTGAGTCGGCCCATGCGGGCGTTGGCCTTCTCCAACTGCTCGATGTCGTCGGCGGCCGGGCCCTCCTCGGATGTGAGCTCGGTCCACAGGGCGATCAGGGCGTGGCCCAGGTCCAGTCCCTCGCGCGGGTCGCGTACGGCACGCCAGGCGGTGAAGGCGCTCTGCACATTGGCGTACGCGGCCTCCGCGTCCCGGGCGCGGTGGTGGACGTGGGCCAGGTCCAGGGAGAGGCGGAACGCGCGGACCGGTTCGCCCGCCAAGTAGGCGATGTAGGCGGTCAGTTCACGCAGCCGCAGCACTTCGGGGTGCTCCGGCCCCAACGTCTCCGAGGCCTGTGCCACGGTCCGCTCCGCCAACTCCGCCGCGGCATCCGTGCGCCCCGCCTTCACCTCCTCGTTGATCCGCCCCATCGGCTCGGCGAGCAACGCGGGCTCTGCATCGTCACCGGGCGCGGTGAGGGGGCCGTCCCCGAGAACGGCCTCGGCCACGGCGTCGAAGCCGCGGGGCGGAGTGGGTTTGGGGGCGGGGTCGAGGCCGAGGTCGTCGGAGGGCTTGGGGGCGAGGAGTGGTGCGGGCGTGGGAAGTGGTGTGGGCGTGGGGAGTGGTGCGGGGGCGGAGACGGGGGCCGGTGCGGCAACGGGCGGGGGCTCCGGTGAGCGCCCAGGGGACGACATGGGTCCACGCTCCGGTGCGGGCGCGGAGGGTGCGTCCATCACGGGCGGCGGGCCGAACACCCCTGTCGGGGCGGCGACCGTGCCGGGGGCGGAGGTCTGGAGCGGCTGCGGCTGCGGTAGCGCACGCAGGGTGAACGTGGGTGCGGCCTCGTCGTCGGACGTTGTCCCGTCGGGCGTTGCCTCGTCGGGCGTTGCCTCGTCGGACGTTGCCTCGTCGGGCACGGCCCCTTCGGGCATGGCGTCACCCGGCACGGCCCTCTCGGGCACGGCATCGCTCGACACGGTCCGCATCCGAAACGTGGGCGCCTCGTCCCGCATGGGCTCCGCCACCTCCCGAGGCAGATGCGTGGGCCTGTCGTACTGCGCCCACTGCGGCTGTACGGGAACCACGGGCGGGCCGGAGGGCAGCGGCGGGGTGGGCACGTCGGACGCCGGCGCCGGCCAGTCGGTGTCCTCCGGCGCGGGCGCCTTCGGCCAGACGGGTGACCGCAGAGGTGCCGCGGCCCCCGACGTCGCGGCCCTTGACGTGGCCGACACTCCCGCCCCTTCGACACCGCCGCCCGGCACACCGGGTGCGACCGCCGACGTCCCGGGTGCCGCCAACTCCTCCGACTCCTCCGGCTCCCCCGAATCACTCCGCCGGTCCCGCTCACCCCGATCGTCCCGATCGTCCCGCTCCTCCGCCGATTCCATCCGCACCGGCTCCGAACTGAAGTCGCTCGCCCCCTCAGGAGTGACGCGGAGGGGGACCACGTAGCCGATGCGGGTGTCGTGGATGGTGGCCAGGACGGTGTGACCGGTGGCGAGGGCGACGCGGTGAAGGTGGTTCAGCACGGCCTGCTGGATCTCCTGGCCGGGAGCCGCGACGACCCGGACACCGCCGATGGAGGCGCAGCCCGGGCCGGCGTCGCCGGGGACGCGGACCTCGATCGGTGCCGCCGAGGCGGCCGGACGCTCGGCCCGTTGATGGCCCGCCTGATGGTCCCGCTGGTGGTCCCCCTGGCGGTCCCGCTTCTTGTCACGGCTGAGTCGAGACATCGGTTCCCTCACTCGGATGCGTCGGAGAGTCGCCGGACAGCGCGTTCGGGTTCCATGGTGCTCCCTCTCGCCGTCGGACTCCGTCCCCAGCGTCAAGATCCGGTCGTACACGTACTGTCGAGTCTCTCCGCTCGCCCGCGATTCTCACGTCACTGTGGCGTCACAGCCTCGTTCCAGGAACTCACACCTCGTCAGAGGCGGTCCCGAATCCCGTGAGCGCCGCCGGGTAGGAAGGAGTGACGAGGAACGATCACGCAGATGGGGACAGGTATGCGGACGGACGCACCACTCGGACCGGAGATCTGGATCCGCGGGCCCGTGCCCGCGCCGGAGCCGGTCCCGCCGGAGCCCGTCCACGCCAGCGCGACCCCCCGACGCTACTCCTTCGTCGGCGCCCACGGCGGCGCCGGCACCTCCACCCTCGCGACCGTCTACGGCGGCCACGACTGCGGACGCGACTGGCCGGAGCCCGCCGCCCCGAGGTCCGTCCTGCTCGTCGCCCGTACCCATGCGTCCGGCCTGCGTTCCGCGCTGCGCACCCTGGAGGTCTTCCGGCACGGCGAGGCCCCGCCCGGGCTCGATCTCGACGCGGTCGTGCTGGTCGCGGACGCGCCCGGAAGGCTGCCGCGTCCGCTCGCGCAGCGGATCAAGGTGATCGAGGCGGTGATCGACGTGTACCGCGTGCCCTGGGTGTCCGCCTGGCGCCTTGGCGACCTGACCGGCCCTCCGCCCCGTGAGACGGCCGCGCTGGCCCGGCTCACCGCCAGGACCGCATGACCCACGCCGATGGCGTCTCCCCGACCGGCTCCCCACCCCTCTCCACCTTCCCGTCCCTCTCCCCGGCCCTCTCCCCGTCCCTCTTCCCCTCCACCTCTCTCTCCTCCCTCGCCTCCCTCTCCGCCGAGCAGATCGCCTTCGCCGTACGGTCGCGCGCTCTGTCCGCCGTGGACGTGGTCGCCGAGACGCTGGAGCGGATCCGCCTGGCCGAGCCGGCCCTGTGCGCGTTCGCCGAGGTGTGGGAGGAGGCCGCCCCGGGATGGGCGCGTGCGGTGGACGCTCGGGTCGCCGCGGGGGAGGTGCTCCCGCTGGCCGGCGTTCCGATCGGGGTGAAGGGACGGCACGGGCTGCGTACGGCGGGCCCGCTGCTCGCGGCCGGGTGCGTGGCCGTGGGTGCCACCTCCGTCCCCGGGCCCGGAACTCCGTGGCAGACCTGGGGACTTGGCGCTCACGGCCGTACCGTCAATCCCTGGCGGGCCGACCGCACCCCTGGCGGTTCCTCGGCAGGGTCCGCGGCGGCGGTCGCGGCGGGGCTGGTGCCGTTGGCGACCGGCAGTGACGGGGCGGGCTCGGTGCGGATCCCGGCGGCTTGGTGCGGTGTGATCGGGCTGAAAGTCAGCAACGGCCGGCTGCCGACGGCCGACCGTACGGGACTCACCGCGCCCGGTGTCCTGGCCCGGCACCTTGCGGACGCGGCGGCGTACTGGCGGGCGATGAGCGGGGCGGCGCGGCATCCGGGCACCGACTCCGCCACGACGGCCCCTACGGCCACGACCTCGACGCTCGGGACCTCCACGACTCCCCCATCCGCCGTCTGGTCCCCCGCCCTCGGCTTCGCCGACCCCGACCCCGAGATCGTGGCGATCGCCCACGCCGCGGCCGTACGTCTCGCGGACTCCGGCGCCGTACGCCTCGTACGACCGCGCACCGACCTTCGTCTCGAAGACCCGGCGCCCGCCTGGCTCGCGCTGCGCACACCCGGTGCGGATCTCGCCGTCGCCCACCGCGTCCGGGCGGCGAACGACCGGAGCCTGGACGCGCTCTTCGCCGACGCCGAGTTGCTGCTGACGCCGACCACCCCCATCCCACCGCACGGGCACGAGGGGCCGGGCGAGCGCTATTCCACCTCCCTGACCTGGGCGTTCAACCTGAGTGGGCATCCGACGGTCAGTGTTCCGGCGGGGTTCGGGGCGGACGGCTGCCCGGTCGGGCTCCAGCTTGTGGCACCGCGTGGGCGGGAGGATCTGCTGCTGGTGACGCTCGACGGCACGACGGCTGATTGCGCGTATTGATTGCATGTGCATAAGATGCGTACGCATGCACACCGCTATGCGTGCAGGGTGTGCGCGCATGCGGGGTGCGTGCGCGCACAGCTGACGACCGTCGACCGCTGGGGGACCCTTATGACCCGCCGTTTCCTGTTCGTCCTGGGCAGCGCCCGCCAGGACGGCAACACCGAACTCCTGGCCCGCAGGGCCGCCGAACAGCTCCCCGCGGACGTCGAGCAACAGTGGATCGACCTCGCCGAGCATCCCGTCCCCGACTTCGAGGACCTGCGGCACGACAGCGACCACACCCGCCCCACCGAGGGCAACCTGGCGCTGCTGCTCGACGCCACGCTCGCGGCGACGGACCTCGTGATCGCGTCGCCGCTGTACTGGTATGCCGTCTCCGCCCACACCAAGCGCTACCTGGACCACTGGTCGGGCTGGTTGCGCACCCCCGGCCTGGATTTCAAGGCCACGCTGGCCGGCCGCACCCTCTGGGGCGTCACCGCGCTCGCGCACGAGGAGGGCGAGGTGGCCGACCCGCTGGTCGGCACGCTCAACAACTCGGCCGCGTACATGGGAATGCGGTTCGGCGGAGTCCTGCTCGGCAACGGCAGCAAGCCCGGTGACGTACTGAGGGACACCGGGGCACTGGCCCGTGCCAAGACCTTCTTCGCACAGGAACCGCCCCTCGCCCGCTTCCCGTACGAGACCGAATGACCTCCTGGAGGTCACGTCACTTCCAGGAGGTCACGTCACCTCTAGGACGTCACGTCCTTCGCCGTGAAGCGGGCCCAGGCCGCCGAGCCGAACACCGCCGCGTAGAGGGCCTGGAGGCCGAGGTTCTTCACCAGGTCGTCCCAGTACACCGGGTCACGCATGAGGTCGGCGAAGGACAGCCAGTAGTGGGAGAAGAAGTACGGCTGGAGCGCGTGGAGTTGGGGGATCTGGTCGAGGATCTGGATGGTGATCAGCAGGCCCACGGTGGTCGCCATCGCCGCGATGCCGCTGCTGGTCAGGGTGGAGACGAACAGGCCCAGGGCCGCCACGCCGATCAGTGACGCGGCGACGACCAGGGCGATCAGCAGGGCCCTGCCGAGACCGTCGACGAAGCTGATCCGGGTGCCGGAGATCGTGATCAGGTCGCCGAGCGGGAAGAGCAGCGCTCCGACCGTCAGGGCCGAGATCGCGACCACCAGGGTGGCGACCAGGCAGAAGACCATCACCGTCGCGTACTTGGTGAGGAGGAGGCGGCTGCGGCCGGCGGGGGCGACCAGGAGGTAGCGCAGGGTGCCCGCGTTGGCCTCGCCGGCGATCGCGTCGCCCGCGATGACGCCGATCGCCATCGGCAGGAAGAACGGGAGTGTCGCGGCGAGCGCGGTGAAGACCAGGAACAGGCCGTTGTTGGTGATCTGCGAGATGAACGCCGGACCTCCGCCGCCAGGGCCGGCTCCCGAGTTGCCACTGGTCTCCATCTTCACGGCGATCCCGACCAGGATCGGCACGGCCGCCAGCACTCCGAGCAGCGCGAGGGTGCGCCAGCGCCGGAAGGTGGTCAGCAGTTCGTTGCGGAAAAGCCCCAGGGTCCACAGCACAGAAGGAGTGCGTGCGGCTGCGGTCGACGCGGTGCCGGACCGCTCGATCCCCGCCCGCCCCATACCCGACGTTTCGACCTCAGCCCGCTCCATCCCCGCCCTCTCGACCTCGGCCCGCTCGGCGTCAGCCCGCTCGACCTCAGCTCGCTCGGCGTCAGCCCGCGACATCGAAGCCCTCCCCCGTCAGGGCCACGAACGCGTCCTCCAGGGAGGCCCGTTCGAGGCCGAAGCCGCGGACGCGGACGCCCGCCGTCACCAGTGCCGCGTTCACGTCGGCGAGATCGCGGTCCGGCGGCTCGGCGGTCACCAGGTCGTCCGTGACGACCACGTCCGAGGCCCCCTGTTCCTTCAGCACCCGTGCCGCCTCCCCCGCGTCCGGGGTCGTCACGGCCAGCCGGCCGCGGGTGCCCGCCGACAGGTCCGCCACCGGGCCCTGGATGATCAGGCGGCCCTGTGCCATCACGGCCGCGTGGGTGCAGACCTGTTCGATCTCGTCGAGCAGGTGGGAGGAGAGGAAGACGGTTGTGCCGTCGGAGGCCAGCTCCCGGATCAGGGAGCGGATCTCGCGCATGCCCTGCGGGTCGAGGCCGTTGGTCGGCTCGTCGAGAACGAGCAGCTTGCGCGGCTGGAGCAGGGCGGCAGCGAGACCGAGGCGCTGCTTCATGCCCAGTGAGTACGCCTTCGCCTTCTTGCCGGCGGCGGCCGCCAGTCCCACCCGGTCCAGTGCCGCCGCGACGCGGTTGGCCCGGGTGCGCGGGTCGGCGGTCGGGTCGGCGGCGTCGTACCGCGTCAGGTTCTGGCGGCCGGAGAGGAAGCCGTAGAGAGCGGGGCCCTCGATGAGGGCGCCGACGTGCGGGAGCACGGCGCGCGAGGAGCGCGGCATGGGGCGGCCCAGGACCCGGGCCGCCCCCGAGGTGGGCTCGATGAGCCCCATCAGCATGCGGATGGTGGTGGTCTTGCCGGAGCCGTTCGGACCGAGGAAGCCGAAGACGCTGCCCGCCGGGACGGTCAGGTCGAGACCGTCGACGGCGAGTTGTCCGCCGCGGTAGCGCTTGGTGAGCGCACGGGTGTGGATGACACTGTCATCCACACCCTGAGGATCCGGCTCCGACTCCGGTTCCGTGGCGGACGTTTCGCCCATCGGCTCCCTCGATTCGTCGTGCGCGCACGGTACTCGCCGCGTGCGCGGACGGGCCTTACCGCCCCGCGTCGGCCGCCTTGACCAGGGCGGCCTTGTCGACCGCGCCGACGTAGACCTTGCCGTCGTCGGTCATCAGGGCGTTGACCAGGCGGGTCGAGAAGACCGTGCCCGAGCCGAACTTGCCGGTGACCTTGTCGCCGAGCGAGCCGAGGAAGCCGCCGAGGTCGCCGCCGGCCTCGGAGCCGCTGGGCATGCCCTCGCCGCCGGTGTCGAAGACGGCGACGGAGTTCCAGCCCTCGCCGATGACCTTGAGACCGTCGAGCCCCTTGCCGAGGTCCTCCTCGGGCTTGGCGCCCGGCGAGTCGTGCTCGCCCTTCCAGCCCTTCGCGCCGTTCTCGCCCTTCCAGCCGTTCTTGCCCTTCTCGCCCTTCTCACCCTCGGTGACCTTCGCGCCCTTGGGCGGGGTGAAGTCGAAGGTGGAGGCGGCCGGCTTGCCGAAGGCGACCTGGGTGAAGCCCGCGTCCACGACGGCGGCGCCGCCGCTCGACGGGGTCAGCGTGAACTTCAGCGGCAGCCCGGTCTTCGAGTCCACGGCCACGGTGATCTGACCGACGGTGGAGCCGGAGGCCTTGGGCTTGATGACGAGGCGGTAGGCATCGCGGCCCGCGACCTGCGCGGTGCCGTCGACGGTGACGGAGGTCGTGTCGTCGACCGCCTTGAGGGCGTCCTCGGTGAGGTCCTTGGGCGTGGCCGGGACGTCCCGTTCCTTCTCGGCCGCCGCCTTGTCGGACCCGGTGGCGTGGTAGACCTCGTTCGACTTGCTGTCGTAGCCCCAGACGTCCTTGCCGTTGTGGATCACGCTGTACTCGGAGCCGCTCTCCAGCAACGACAGCTTCTGCCGGTCCGGGCCGTCGGCCGCGACGCGCAGCGTGTGGGTGCCGGTTGCGAGCTCGGTCAGCTTGGCGGACGGGTCGGCGGAGGACCCGTCGCCCTTGCCCGACTCCATGGCGCCGGAGGTCAGGCTGCTCTCCAGGCCGCCGAGGTCGGGCAGTCCGAGATCCGTGCTGATCTTCACCGTCCCGGACAACTGCTGTACGTCCGAGGCGGCGATCTTCTCTATGAGTTCCTGGGCGCTGATCTTCGGCAGGTCGGGATCGCCGGAGTCGGCGAGTGCGGGGACGAGGCCGATGGTCGCCGCCGCCACCCCCACCACCGCGACCGGGACGACGTACCGCGCGGCCTTGCGCCTCCGCGTGGACCTGTCGTCGACCTCCGCGGCAGTCGTGCTGTCGTCGGATTCGTACGGTGCCATGTGTGCCTTACCTCCGTCGTCGGCGGCGGCTGTGCAACTCCCCTACGTCCACCCCGTAGCCGCCATTCTCACCCGAATCGGTGAGGAGTGGTGTTTTCCGTGGTGTCCATCTGACCAAATCGGCCGTGAAGATGCGTCAACCCGCGGGCTCAACTCCACGTACACCTCCGGTATGACAGACGGAGGCGGCGCCTCCTCACGTCCCCTAGGGGACGTGAGGAGGCGCCGCCTCGGACGGGGTCGCTATCCCGCTCGGTGGACCACCGCGTCGCACATCTCCATGAGCGCCAGTTTCGCGTCGCACTCGCGCAGCGGTGCCAGCGCGGAGCGGGCGTCCTGCGCGTAGCGGACCGTGTCACGGCGGGCCTGTTCCAGCGCGGGGTGCGCGCGCAGGCCGGCCAGCGCCTTCGCGTGCCGTTCGTCGTCGGTGAGGTCGGAGTCCAGCAGCTCGCACAGGGCGATGTCCTCCGCCAGGCCCAGCCGGGCCGCCCGTTCACGCAGCCGCAGGACCGGCAGGGTCGGGATGCCCTCGCGCAGGTCGGTGCCCGGGGTCTTGCCGGACTCGTGGGAGTCGGAGGCGATGTCCAGGACGTCGTCCGCGAGCTGGAAGGCGACTCCCAGCCGCTCGCCGTACTGCGTCAGCACGTCGACCACCGTCTCGTCGGCGCCCGACATCATCGCTCCGAAGCGGCACGACACCGCCACCAGCGATCCCGTCTTGCCGCCGAGGACATCGAGGTAGTGCTCGACCGGGTCGCGGCCGTCCTGGGGGCCCGCGGTCTCCAGGATCTGCCCGGTGACCAGGCGCTCGAACGCCTCGGCCTGGACCCGGACCGCCTCGGGCCCGAGGTCGGCCAGGATGTGCGAGGCACGCGCGAACAGGAAGTCACCGGTGAGGACGGCGACCGAGTTGCCCCAGCGGGTGTTCGCGCTGTCCACCCCGCGCCGCACCTCGGCCTCGTCCATGACGTCGTCGTGGTACAGCGTCGCCAGGTGGGTCAGCTCGACGACCACCGCCGACGGCACGATTCCGGGTGCATAGGGATCACCGAACTGGGCAGCAAGCATCACGAGCAATGGCCGAAAACGCTTTCCGCCCGCCCTCACCAGATGCTGGGCGGCCTCCGTGATGAAGGGAACCTCGCTCTTGGTGGCTTCGAGCAGTCCCTCCTCGACAGCCGCCAATCCGGCCTGGACATCGGCTTCCAGAGCCTGGTCCCGCACGCTCAGCCCAAACGGCCCGACGACGGTCACGAAGGATCTCCTGTCTGCTGGTGTCTGCTGGCGATTACACGGTTTGTCGATAGGTCGCTGCCCTCACTCAAGTCAGCGTATCCGGTCACGTTTCGATCACCGATAGGGCCTGCCCGTCCAGCCTGGGCGGTATCGGATCACTGCCGGCATCTTTTTGATCACTTGATAACAAACTGGTATGTACCGACTTGTACGGAAGTAGCCAAGCGTGTCCCGAACCAGCGCCGATGCCTCCCCCGGCAGTCCGCCGACCTCCAAGAACGACCGCGCCTTCTTCGGCCACCCGGGGGGCCTGCTCACCCTCTCCGGTCTCGAGGTCTGGGAACGCTTCTCGTTCCTCGGCATGCAGGCCATCCTCGTCCTCTACTTCGCCGACACGGTCGCACATGGCGGCCTGGGCATGTCGGCCGGAACGGCCGCCTCCGTCTCCGCCGCCTACGGCACGCTCGTCTACCTGGTCTCCGTCGCCGGCGGCTGGCTCGCCGACCGCATCCTCGGCTCGTACCGCGCGGTGCTGTGGGGCGGCGTCCTGATCGCCTGCGGCCACTACGCCATGGCCGTGCCCACGGCCGCCATGACCTGGGTGGGGCTGGGCCTGATCAGCGCCGGCACGGGTCTGCTGAAGCCCAACGCGGCCACCCTGGTCGGCAAGCTCTACGCCACCGACGACGACCGCCGTGACGCCGGCTTCGCGCTCTACTACATGGCGATCAACATCGGCGCCTTCGCGGGCCCGCTGATCACCGGCTGGCTCGGTGACCACCAGGGCTGGCACTGGGGCTTCTCGGCGGCGGCGATCGGCATGACGTTCGGACTGATCCAGTACGTCCTGGGACGCCGCCACCTGGCCGGACGCCGGAACGCGGCCGAGTTCGCCCTCGCGCCCGACGCGCTGCGCCGCGCGGTCCGGCTGATCGTGGCGGGGATCGTGGCCGTGGCGGTGCTCGCGACCGCCCTCGCCATGGCGGGCCTGCTCACCATGGCCCGCTTCGTCGACCTGCTCACCCTGGTATCGGTGATCGCCCCGGTCGTGTACTTCGCGGTGATGTTCAGGAGCCCCCGCGTGACCGCCGAGGAACGCGGCCGACTGCGCCCGTACGTCGTGCTCTTCCTCGCCTCCACCGCCTTCAACTTCATCCTGTTCCAGGCGTACTCGACGATGATGCTGCTGGCCGCGTCGAACGCCGAGACGACCATCCTCGGCTTCGACTTCCCCGCCAGTTGGTACGCCTCCGCGCTCGGCGCCTTCGAGGTCGCTCTGGCGCCCGTGGTCGCCGCGCTCTGGGTCCGCATGGGCCGCGGCCAGCCGCACGCCTCCAACAAGATCGCGATCGGGGTCGTCCTGGGCGGACTGTCCTTTCTGCTGATGGCCCTTCCCACCTCCGGGCACGCCTCCGACGACTACCTGATGTCCGCCTGGTGGATCGTCGGCTCGTACCTGCTGCTCGGCCTCGGCGACATCCTGCTGGAGACCTCCGGCATGTCGGCCACCAGCAAGCTCGCCCCGGCCGCTTTCTCCAGCCAGACCATGTCGCTCTGGATGCTGTCCCTCGCGCTCGCCAACGGCATCCAGGCCCAGACGGTGAAGCTCTACGACGACATCTCCAAGCAGGCCTACTTCGGCGTCAACGGTGCGCTCGCGGTGGCCGCGGGCCTGGCCGTGCTGGCCGCCGCGCCCTGGCTGCGCCGCACCATGCACCCGGTCCACTGAACTCACGGGGTCACCCTCATGCACATCCGTACGTCCTTCCCCTACGAGACGACCCACGAGGACCTCCGCATCCCGCTGCCGGAAGGGACCCTCCTCTACGCACGCGTGTGGCGTCCCCTCACGGACGAACCAGTACCCGCGATCCTCGAATATCTGCCCTACCGGCTGACCGACTGGACCGCACCCCGCGACTGGCAACGCCATCCCTGGTACGCGGGCCACGGCTACGCCTCCGTACGAGTGGACGTCCGCGGGCACGGCAACAGCGAGGGCGTTCCCGGCGACGAGTACTCCGCCACCGAGCTGGCCGACGGCGTCGAGGTCGTCAACTGGCTGGCGGCGCAGCCCTGGTGCGACGGCCGGGTCGGCATGTTCGGCATCTCCTGGGGCGGCTTCAACTCCCTCCAGATCGCGGCCCTCGCACCCGAACCGCTCAAAGCGGTCGTCACCGTCTGCTCCACCGACGACCGCTATGACAACGACGTGCACTACATGGGAGGTTCCGTCCTCGCGGTGGACATGCACGCCTGGGCGGCCACCATGCTCGCCTTCGTGTCACGGCCGCCGGACCCGCGGTACGCCGGGGAGGCATGGCGACAGATGTGGCTGGAGCGGCTGGAGGAGGTCGAGCCCTTCATCCACACCTGGCTCGACCACCAGACCCGGGACCGCTACTGGCGGCACGGCAGCGTCTGCGAGGACTACGGCGCGATCGACGCGGCCGTGCTGGCGGTCGGCGGCTGGCACGACCCGTACCGCGACACCGTGCTCAGGCTCGTCGAGCACCTGCCGCCCGACCGGGTGCGCGGCCTGATCGGCCCCTGGTCCCACCAGTATCCCGACCGTGGTCTGCCGCCCGGCCCCGCGATCGGCTTCCTCCAGGAGACCCTGCGCTGGTGGGACCACTGGCTGAAGGGAAAGGACACGGGCGTTCTCGACGACCCCCTCCTGCGCGCCTACGTCAGCGACTCGCACCCCCCGGCCACGGTCTACGACACCCTGCCCGGCCGCTGGGTCGGCGAGCCGGCCTGGCCCTCCCCCCACGTCTCGACCGTCTCGTACGCCCTTCAGGGCGCCCCGCGGCTGGTCCGCTCCCCGCAGCACACCGGCATCGACGCCGGCCGTTTCTTTCCGTTCGGGAACGACGCCGACCTGCCGCCGGACCAGCGGGAGGAGGACGCGCGGTCGGTGTGCTTCGAGTTCGAGGTGGGTGAGGAGACCTGGGTGCTGGGGCGGCCGAGGGTGCGGCTCAGGCTGAGCTCCGAGGTGCCGCGCGGCCAGGTGATCGCCCGTGTCTGCGATGTCGCCCCGGACGGCTCCTCCACCCTGGTCACCCGGGGTGTGCTGAACCTGTCCGCACGCCAGGGGCGGGACCGGGCGGTGCCGTGGACGCCGGGTGCCACGGAGGACGTCGAGTTCGAGCTGAACGGCATCGGCCACGCCTTCCCGGCCGGCCACCGCATCCGGCTGGCCGTCTCCTCCGCGTACTGGCCGTGGATCTGGCCGCAGCCGGAATCCGCGGCGGGCTTCACCCTGGACCCGGCCGACAGCGTGCTCGAACTCCCGGTGCGCGACCACGAGATGGACGGATCAGTCACCTTCGAGGAACCGGAGCAGTCGGAGCCGCTCGGCGTCGCCCACCCCGTCACGCTGGACGAGCCCCGTCCGGAGCGGCTGGTCGTGCGGGACGTGGCCAAGGGCGAGTGGCGACTGGAGGTCGATCCGCGCTACGGCGGCACCCGGGTGTATCCCGACGGGCTGGAGTTCGCCGAGGACGCGCTGGAGACGTACACGATCGACGAGGCGGACCCCCTGTCGGCCCGCGCCCGCTCGGACTGGTCGGTGCGGCTGCACCGGCCGGAGCTCGGCTGGGAGGCGACGGTGCGTACCCGATCGGAGCTCACCTGTGACGGAGAGGACTTCCACACCTCGAACGAGGTGATCTGCACGGACGGCGGCGAGGTGGTCTTCCACCGGACCTGGGAGAAGCGGATCCCACGGACTGCCGGTTGACTATGAGTTGGGCCCATTGCCCGATTTGCCGCTCTTGCGCCCGGCCGTGACTTGGGTCACTCACGACCGGGCGCGCGCCGGCTCGCGCATCTCCACGCTTCCCCTTGCCCTGCACGCCAGTTGAGTCTTGGCAACAGCAAAGGATCAAGCGCCCCATATGCCTCAGACCAAGGTCAATGGGTGCGTTGTGTGAATCAGCTACTTGTTTCGGACATGTGCTCTCGCATACGTTCCCGGCCTGTCGGGCGGACGCCGAATCCTGCCGCCGCCCATAAGGACACCCATCGACGAACACCGCACGGCAGGAGCGGGGGACCCAGGTAAGCCGCCGGTCCGGATGTTTCAGGACATTCCGGGACGGCTTGGGGTGAAGTCGTGTCGCTTCCCGGCGGCACGGCCGGGCAACTCCCGCCCGAACCCGACAGCTCACCTCGCAGGCGACGGAGAGGAACGTCCCCATGTCCGCAGGTCAGCACCGTCACTCCAAGACCGCCCGCCTCGCCCGCAAGCTCGCCGTCGCGGGCACCGGAGTCGCCGTACTGGCGCTCCCGATCATCGGCGCGACCACCGCGTCGGCGGCCACCCCGACCGTGACCACCGCCTCCTCGCTGGGCTACGCCGACAACCTCGACGGTTGGATCCGGGCGTCGCTCCAGGTCATGGCGGACCACAAGATTCCGGGCTCGTACTACGGCATCTACCGCAACGTCATCCGTGAGTCCTCGGGCAACCCGTACGCCATCAACCTCTGGGACTCCAACGCCGCCGCGGGCACGCCGTCCAAGGGCCTGCTCCAGACCATCGACCCGACCTTCCAGGCGTACCACGTGGCCGGCACCTCGTGGAACCCGTACGACCCGGTCGCGAACATCACCGCCGCCTGCAACTACGCGGCCGCGCGGTACGGCTCGATCGACAACGTGTGGGGCGCGTACTGAGCCCTTCGCGGCGACAAGCCCTCACGGCGGTGAGCCCTTTCCGGCGGGCCGGGCGACCGGCCGCTCAGGCCATCCAGGCCACTCGGGTCGCTCAGGCCTCCGGGAAGAGTCTTTCGAGGACGACGGCGATGCCGTCGTCCTCGTTCGACAGGGTGATCTCGTCGGCCACGGCCTTGAGTTCGGGGTGGGCGTTGGCCATGGCGATGCCGTGGGCGGCCCAGTCGAACATGGGAATGTCGTTGGGCATGTCACCGAAGGCGACGGTCCCCTCCGGGCCGAGGCCCAGATGGTCGGCGGCCAGCGCGAGGCCGGTCGCCTTGGTGATGCCGCATGGCTGGAGTTCGACGGTCCCGGGCCCGGACATGGTGACCGTGGCGAGGGAACCGACCACCGAGCGGGCCGTCGCCGCCAACTCGTCGTCGGACAGGTCGGGATGACGCAGCAGCACCTTACTGATGGGCTCGCACCACAGGTCGTCGCGCCGTCGCACGCGTACCGCGGGCAGCGTCGGGTGGGGCATGAGGTAGCCCGGCTCGATGAGCGTGAGTCCGTCGACGCCGTCCTGGTCGACGGCCGTGTACACCTGGCCCACCTCGGCCTCGATCTTGCCGAGCGCGGTCTCGGCCAACTCCCGGTCCAGGGTGACCGACCACAGCAGACGGTCCGCGCCCGCGTCGTACACCTGCGCGCCCTGCCCGCACACCGCGAGCCCCTCGCTGCCCATGATGTCGAGGAGCGGCCGCACCCGGGGCGCCGGCCGGCCGGTGACGACGAGGTGCCCGGCGCCGGCCGCCGCCACCCGCGCGAGCGCGGCGAGTGACCGGTCGGAGAGCGTGTCGTCGCCGCGGAGCAGCGTTCCGTCCAGGTCAGTGGCGATCAGTGAATATGCGGTAGGTGCGGCCATGATCAGAGAATACGGATGGAACGCCCCATCGACTCGACGCGAACCGGACGGCTCCAGCCTTCACATGCGTCGACGGCGGCTCCGGTTGCGAACGTCCGTTCCGGTCGCTCCGGTTGTCGCCGGTCTCACGCGGAGTCCCGCACCACCAGTTCCGTCGGCACGATCACCCCTGACGTGTCCTCACCGGCGATCTGGGCGAGGAGCATGCGGACCATCTCGGCGCTGATGCGGTCGTAGGGCTGACGCATGGTGGTGAGGGCCGGGGTGACGGCGGTGGCCGCGGCCGAGTCGTCGAAGCCGCCGACAGCGATGTCGTCCGGGACCGAACGTCCGGCCTGCTGAAGGATGTTGACGACACCCTGCGCCATGAGGTCGGAGGCGACGAACACGGCGTCCATGTCGGGAGCCTGCGCGAGCAGTCGGCGGGCCGGCTCCTCGCCGCCGGTGCGGCGGTAGTCGCCCTCCACCACCAGCGCCGCGTCGTAGGGAATGCCCGCCTCGATGAGCACATCGCGGTAGCCGGCCAGGCGTTCGGTGCTGCCCGGGGCGTCCAACGGTCCGGTGATCATGCCGATGCGGCGACGCCCGCCCTCGAACAGATGGCGGACCATCTCCGCCGCGCCATCGCGGTCGGCGGCCGCCACGTAGCTGACCCTGGAGCCGAGGCCCAGCGGCTTGCCGCAGACCACCAACGGAATCCCGGCGTCGCGCAGTTCGGCCGCGACCGGGTCCCCGCTGTGGCTGGAGACCAGCAGGACACCGTCGACATGGCCCGAGGTGATGTAGCGGGTCAGCCGGCGCCGGTCGTCGTCGGTCGCGGCCAGCATCAGCAGCAGCGGGATGTCGTGCCGGGCGAGGTGCTCGGTGCAACCGTGCAGTAGCACGTTGAAGTTGGGGTCCTCGAAGAACTTCTCCTGCGGCTCGGTGAGCAGGAAGGCCACCGAGTCCGACCGGCCCGTACTGAGGCTGCGGGCATGCCGGTTGACCACGTAGCCGGTCTTCCTGACGGCGGCCTCCACGGCCCGCCGGGCGGCCGGCGAGACGTAGTGGCCTCCGTTCAGGAAGCGGGAGACGGTGCCCCGCGACACGCCCGCCTCCCGCGCCACGTCGTGGATGGTGGGCGGTCTGCGGCGGCCGTTGGCGCTGCTGGTCATGTTCCTCGTTCGGGGCCGTGGGTGTCGGCAAGCCGGGTGCTCAGGACTTGATCGAGCCGCTCAGCAGGTCCAGGGACCAGAACCGCTGGATCACCAGGAACAGCGCGATCAGCGGGAGGATCGCCAGCAGACATCCGGTGATGACCAGGGTGTACAGCGCGGGCTGCGAGGCGCCCTGGGCGAGCAGCGTGTAGAGCCCGAGGGTGATCGGGAACTTGGTGTCGTCGGCCAGCATCACGTACGGCAGCAGGAAGTTGTTCCAGATGGCGACGAACTGGAAGAGGAACACCGTGATCAGTCCCGGCATCATCATCGGTACGGCGATCCGCGAGAAGATCCGCCACTCGCTCGCGCCGTCCATGCGGGCGGCCTCCATGAGTTCGGTGGGCACCGAGGCGGCCGCGTAGATGCGGACCAGGTAGACGCCGTACGGCGAGAGGATCGACGGCAGCAGCATCGACCAGTACGAGTCGGCCAGGCCCGTCTTCGACAGCAGCAGGTACTGGGGGACGGCCAGCACGATGCTCGGCACCAGGACACCGGCGAGGATCATCTTGAAGATGGCCTCCCGCCCGCGGAAGGAGTACCGGCCGAGCGCGTACCCGCCGGCCGCGGAGACCCCGGCGGACAACAGCGCGCCGGCGCCCGCGTAGAAGGCGGAGTTGGCCATCCACTGCCAGTAGATGCCGTCCCGGTACGAGGTCAGGTCGCCGACGTTCTGCAGGAAGCCGGTGCCGGGGGCGAAGCTGAAGGTGGAGAAGAGCTCCGACCGGTTCTTCGTCGCCGCGATGACCACCCAGGCGATCGGGACCAGGCAGTACAGCGTGCCGAGGATCAGCACCAGGGTGGGGACCCAGGCGGTGCGCCGCGCGCGGCTGACCTTGCCGGTGGCGTCGGCGGTGAGGGTGAGGGGGGTCATGCCCGGTCCTCCCGGGTGAAGCGGTCGGAGATGCGCAGCAGGGTGAAGGAGAGGACGAACGTGGCCAGGGCCAGGACGACCGCGGTGGCGGAGGCGCCGTAGACGTCGGACTTCAGGAAGGCGCTGTCGTAGATGGCCATCAGCGGGCTCCACGTGCTCTGCAGGTTGTTCGTGAGCGGCTTCAGGGCCATGGGCTCGGTGAAGACCTGGAGGGTGGCGATCACCGAGAAGAAGAAGGTGAGCACCAGCGAGGGCATCACGATCGGGATCTTGATCCTCAGGGCGATGTGCAGGTCGGTGGCCCCGTCGATCCTGGCCGCCTCGTAGATGTCGCGCGGGATCGCCCTCAGCGCGGTGTAGATGACGATCATGTTGAAGCCGGTGCCGCCCCACACCGCGATGTTCGCGAAGGACAGATAGAGGTTGCCGCCGTCGAACAGGTCCGGCTGCGGCAGACCGAACTTGTCCAGCAGGTAGTAGAAGGGGCTGACGTCCGGGAGGTAGAGGAAGCCCCACATCAGGGCGGCGATGATGCCGGGCACCGCGTACGGCAGGAAGATCATCAGCCGGGCGAAGGGCGCGCTGCGTGCTTTCGGGGTGTCGAGCATCAGCGCGAACAGCAGGGCGAGGCCGAGCATGGTGGGGATGACGATCAGGCCGTATCCGAAGGCGCGCAGCACGCTGTGCCCGAACTCGGAGTCCTGGAAGACGTCGGTGTAGTTGCCGAGGCCGTTCCAGACCTGTTCGCGGGCGCCCTTGCCGAGTCCGATGCCCTTGACCTTGACCTTGTGGAGGCTCAGCCAGATCGCGTACCCGATGGGGACGACGGTGAAGGCGGCGAACAGGGCCAGCGTGGGCACCAGGAACCAGTACGGTGCGCTGCCGCCGGGGCGGCGGGGGCGGCTGGGGCGGACGGACGGGGCGGTGCCGTCCGCCAAGGGCCCGGCCGCGATGCGGTCGGCGCCCTTGAGCGGAGCGCTGGTCATGCCTCGGCCACCTCGAAGCCCTGCTTCTTCATGTCGCCGAAGGTCTTCGACTGCATGGTGCCGAGGGCGGAGAGGAACTGCGTCTCCTTCTTCGCCTTGGTGGCCTTGCCGAAGTTGTCCTGGAAGGCGGTGTAGGCGGTCTGGACGTTCGGCCCCCAGGCGGAGGCGGCCGTGGTCGCGGCTATCTCGGCGGCGGTGGTGTAGAAGTCCTTCTGGTTCGAGAAGAACTCGGGCGTCGTCAGGACGTCGCCGGACTGGCCCTTCGTGGCCGCCGGGTAGATGGCGACCTCCTTGACCAGGGCGGCCAGCGCCTCAGGGTCGGTGTTGATCCAGCGGGCGAACTTCGCGGCGGCCTCGGCGTGCTTGGAGTCGGTGGAGACCCCGGTGGAGGAGCCGCCCCAGCTGCCGGTGACGTTGTCGCCCGCCTTCCACTGCGGCAGCGGGGCCATGCGCCACTTGCCCTTGGTGTCGGGCGCGGAGGAGATCAGCACGCCCGGCGCCCAGACGGCGGAGACCCAGGCCAGGTGGGTGCCCTTGTTCAGGGCGTTGTTCCAGGGCGGGGTGTACATCGGCTGGTTGTCGATGACGCCCTCCTGCACCAGGCCGCCCCAGAACTCGGCGACCTTCTTGGTGGCGGCGTCGTCGATGCCGACGGTCCACTTGCCGCCGCCGTCGACGGTCCACCACTTGCCGCCGGCCTGCTGGGCGAGACCCGCGAACAGGCCCGGGTCATTGGAGGAGAAGGTGGTCAGGTAGGCGTCCGGAACCGCCTTCTTGGAGGCGCGGGCCACCTCCGCGAACTCCGTCCACGTCTTCGGGACGGACAGACCGTGCTTCTTGAACAGGTCCTCGCGGTAGTAGAACATCAGCGGCGCGGAGTCCTGCGGCACGCTGTAGACGGCGTCGCTGCCGAGCGTGACCATCTGCCACAGGCCGTCGGAGAACTCGGACTTGGCGTCTCCGACGTACTTCGAGATGTCGGCGAGCACGTCGTTGGAGACCAGGGTCGGCAGTGACTGGTACTCGACCTGGATCAGGTCGGGGGCGTTGCCCGCCTTCTTCGCGGTGATCAGCTTGGAGACGATCTCGCCGCCGCTCGCCTGCTTGGACACGGTGACCGTGATGTCCGGGTTCTTCTTGTTCCAGATCGCGGCGACCTTCTCCATGTTGGGCGCCCACGACCAGTAGGTCAGCTTGACCGGCCCGCTGCTCTCGCCGGAGTCGTCGTCGGAACCGCCGCAGGCGGCGAGGGTGCTGGTGAGGCCGAGGGCTGCGGCCCCGGCGAGGATGCTTCGCCTGCTGATCTGGCGGCTGTGGATCGACATCTTCATCTCCCCTGACTTGAACCAGCCGGCCTCGTCGACGTCCCGCGTACGCGGCAACCGCCGTGGGGGGAGGTTCTGCGGACGTGACCGAGGGGCTGTGCGCGAGGGCCGCGCGGCTCTGTGATCGTGCACAGTAGAGAATTGTTTCGGCCCCTTGTCAATGGAGGGTGCCTGGGGTTACCTACTTGTTGCTCGCCGAGGGCGGCCGTATTCAGTACTGTGCACGATCACAGAAACACGGGGTTTTGTTCTTCCTCTGTGACGTTCACCGTGAAGGGACCCTGAACATGCGCAGACGCAGTGTTCTGACCGCTGCCGGAGCCGCGGCGCTGGCCGTTCCCGTACTGGGCGCGGCGCCCGCCGTCGCCGGCACCGGAGCATCCGGTCACCGCGGCCGCCTGGCGATCCGCGGTGTGGACATCTCCTCGCTGCCGAAGAACGAGGACAAGGGAGCCGTCTACCGGCGAGCCGACGGACGCCGCCAGGACCCGGTCCGCATCCTCGCCGAGGCGGGCGTCACCCATGCCCGGCTGAAGGTGTGGGTCGACCCGGCCGACGGCTACAACAACAAGGCGCACATACTCCCGCTGGCCCGGCGCCTGAAGCGGGCCGGCGTCGGCATCTGGGTCGACTTCCACTACTCCGACACCTGGGCGGATCCGGCGCACCAGAACAAGCCGGCCGCGTGGCAGGACCTGGACGTGCCGGGCCTGACCCGGGCGGTCTACGACCACACCGCCGACGTCCTCGGCGCGCTGCGGCGGCAGGGCACCCCGGCCGACCTGGTACAGATCGGCAACGAGCTGAACGGCGGCATGCTCTGGCCCGAGGGCGACTGGGAGCACTGGGACAACCTCGCCGCGTTCCTGAAGGCCGGGCTGCGCGCGGCCCGCGACACCACGCCGCGCGTCCGCACGATCCTGCACCTGGCCAACGGCGGCGACAACGGGCTGTACCGCTGGTGGTTCGACAACGCGGTGTCCTACGGCGTCGACTTCGACATCATCGGGCTCTCCTACTACCCGTTCTGGCACGGGCCGGTGGAGCAGGCCGCCGCCAACATGGCCGACATCACGGCCCGTTACGGCAAGCCGTGCGTGATCGCCGAGACCGCGTACCCGTTCACGCTGAAGAGCGAGGACGACGTCAACGACATCATGAACGACCCCTCGCAGCTGACCGAGGGCTTCCCCGCCACGCCCGAGGGCCAGGCGGCCTGGCTGCGCGCGGTGGCCGACCTGGCGGCGGCGGTGCCGGGCGGCAAGGGCCTCGGCTACTGCTACTGGGAAGGCCTGTGGACCTACCGCGCGGGCAGCGGCTGGGACCCGACGGACCAGGCATCCGGCAACGCCTGGGAGAACCTCGCCCTGTTCGACTTCGAGGACCGGGCACTGCCGGGGCTGCGGACGCTGGGGCGGTATCGGGAGTAGGCCGGCGGTGGCGGTGTTGCAGGGGGCGTGGGCCGTCGGGGCACGGGGCGGCAGTGGGCGTAGGCCGTCGGGGCGCAGCGTTCGTGCTGTCGCCCCGCACCTCGTGAGGCGGCTCTACCCGTGCGCGGCTGCCAGGTGTTTCACCAGCCTCGGTGACGCGAACTCCGTGCCGCACACGAACCGCATCACCGGCCCGTACGACGCCGCCGACGGCAGACCGGTGAAGTACAGGCCCGGGACGGACGACACGTACCCCGCGCCCAGCTTCGGGGCGCCCCGGCTCACCATGAGCCGGGTGCGCAGTTCATGGCCGAGGAAGTCCATCGCGGCGAGGTCGACGCGGTACCCGGTGGCGGCGATGACATGGTCGGCCGCCATCCGTTCCGTACGGCCGGTGAGGCCGAGGGCGGTCAGCGTCGGTTGGCCGTCGGCGGTGTCCAAGCTCAGCACCCGATCGACCTCGCTGACCCGCACCGCGCCCTGGAAGCGCTCGCGCAGCCACCACGCGCCCAGCGGTCCCAGGACCCGGCGGACCAGGTAGTGGCGGGCCTGGGCCGGGAGAAGACGGTAGGGATGCGGGTAGTAACTGAGCGCCCACAGGGACCAGGCGCGGCCGAACGGCGACTCCGGACGCAGCCTCGGCTGCCGCCAGGGCGGCGCCCCGAACGCGACACTGCCGCGCCCGCGCGCCACCACCCGCACCCGCGCGCCCGCCTCCGCCGCCAGCGCCGCCGTCTCCAGCGCGGACTGGCCGGCGCCCACGACGATCAGCTCCTGGCCGGCGTAGCGACCGAGGTCGTGATGCTGGGAGCTGTGGGAGAGCGCCCCCGTGGGGGCGGGCCCGTCCGGCGCGGCGGTGGCCAGTTCCGGGGGCAGATGGGCGAGGCCCGACAGGCCGGTCGCGACGACGACCGCCCGCGCGGTGAACAACTCGCCGGAGTCCAGCTTCAGTTCGAAGCCTCCGCCGTCGGTGGTCCGCCGGTCCACGGACACCACCCGTTCCCGCTCCAGCTCGGGCACCAGCTTCTGCTGGAACCACTCGCCGTACGCGATGAAGGTCTCGACGGGAATGATGTCCTCGTCCGTCACGAGCCGCCGGATGCCCGCCGCGTCGCAGTAGTCGACCAGGGTGTGGCCGCGCTGCGGGGCGTCGATGGTGGAGGCGACCGGGGTCGACTTCAGGAGCATCCCGGCGGGCATGTGGTCGCGCCAGCTGACCATGGGGTCGCCGAAGACACGGACGGGTATGCCGCGCGCCCGCAGATGCGCGGCGGTCGACAGGCCGAACGGGCCGGCACCGATGACTGCTACCGGTTGGATCACGAAGTCCCTCCCCAGGACGTCACTACGTCACTTCGCCAGATCGTCACTTCGTCAGTTCGTCGCCACGTCAGTTCGCCGCCACGTCGGATCGTTGTCACGTGGCCTGCTCGCGCAGCCTCCACCTCCGCCTACGCCTACGCCTACGCCGACTGACCGCCCGAACGGGTTCTGCCGCCACGGCGGTTGCTGCGCCACAGCTGATACAGGTGCTTCGTGCCCGGGCGCACGAAGCGCGCGAGCATCGTGAGGAACGGCAGCGGGTCGTCACCCGCCAGCCAGGCCAGCTCCGTCCCGCTCGCGCGCGCCGGTGCGTGCGGCGTCGTGTAGCCGCTGCGGCGGTAGGCGAGCAGGGCGGGCAGGTCGATGTTCTCCACGATGTACCGGTGGCCGGCGCGCTGTTCCCCCTCCGGAACGGTGCGCCCGGTCAGATCCAGATGCATGGCACGCACCACGTCCACCCCCGACTCGCTCTCGAAGAGCCGGAACTGGGCGCCCACGCGCGGGTTGAAGTCGAGGAGTTTGTACTGCCCGTCGCGCCGGTCGAAGCGCAGGTCGAGGTCGATGATTCCGGTGAAGCCGATCTGTTTGATGAAACGCGCGGCGAGATCCGCGAGTTCCGGATTGTCGACGACGTACGCATGCGCCGTCATGCCCGCGTGCGGCGGCCAGGAGCGGACCTTGACCCCCGTGAACAGGGCCAACGGAACCGAGTCCCGGTCGAAGTACGCGTGCACGATCCAGTCCTCCGCCTGCTCCCTGGGCAGGTACTCCTGGAGGATCACCCCGGGGTGCTCGCCCCAGTCCCGGGCCATGGCGAGAAGCCCCGCGCGGGTGGTGATGCGGGTGGTGCCGTTCACGGCCGGCCGCTCCCGCCGTACGAACGCCTCGCGGTTCTTGGCCACCACCGGGAAGCGGGCCTTCTCCGCGAAGTCGACGACATCGTCGTACGACCGTGGGAAGGCCGCCGACGGACTCGGTATCCCGTGTTCCGCACACAGTTCGTGCAACCCCTGCTTGCTCGCGAGGCGGCGCGGCAGAACGGGATCGACGGGCGGGAAGAGGAAGTGGTCGGCGAGTTCGCCCTGGTGTTCGGCGATCAGGACCGCGGCCTCCTCGTCGGTCGGGATCAGCACGGCGGGCCGGCCGATCCGCCGCCCGATCCGCAGCAGGCCCTCCACCAGACGGTCCGGGTCCTCCGTCCCCGTCGTCCGCCACACGAACGCGCGCTCCAGGTAGCGGGACGCGGCCGCGGGTGTGTAACGGTCCTCGGTGATCGCATACATCGGGACGCCCAGGCGCCCCAGACTCCGGATGGCGCCGACACCGCCGTGGTGCAGCGGATAGTCGCCGAACTTCACGATCAGGCCCGGCACCTCACGAGCGGCTGAAAACGGCACGCTGCTGGTGCTTTTGGCCACGGGTCCCCCCACGTGTCCCCCCCTACGGACCGGACCCACCCCGTCCGTGTCCCCCAAAGGACGCTAAGCCGGAATTGCCACATCCGACAAGGAAATTTCGGACATTGCAAACTCTTTAGACACTGCCCAGGGCGGGCAACTCAGCCGTAACGTGTGGCACGACCACATGGACCGCACGGTTTGCACGAGAGTGAGGCAGCACCCCATGCCCCCCTTCGATCTCCCCGAGGGCGACCCCTTCGGCCCGCACAACCTTCCGTACTGCGTGTTCTCGCTCCCCGGCTCGACGGACCGGACCGTAGGCATCCGATTGGGGGACGACGTACTCGACGCGGGCGCGGCGGCGGCCGCCCTGGGCTCCCCCTACGTCTCCCTGCTGGCCCGGCCCTCCCTGGGACCGCTCCTCGCCGCGGGCCGCACGGCATGGTCGGACGTACGGCGCGCGCTGACGGCATGGGTGACGGTCCCGTCCCACCAGGAGGCGATCGCGGGACTCTTCCGCCCGCTGTCCGACGTCACCCTGCATCTCCCCTTCGAGGTCGCGGACTACGTCGACTTCTACGCCTCGGAGAACCACGCCCGGAACGTCGGACAGATCTTCCGCCCGGACGCCGCCGACCCCCTCACGCCCAACTGGAAGCACCTGCCGATCGGTTACCACGGCCGCGCCGGCACGGTGGTGGTCTCGGGCACGGATGTCGTACGGCCGTCGGGCCAGCGCAAGGCTCCCGCCGACCCGGCACCCGTCTTCGGTCCGTCCGTCCGACTGGACATCGAGGCCGAGGTCGGCTTCGTGGTCGGGGCGCCGTCGGAGCCGGGCCGGCCGGTGGCACTGGCCGACTTCCGCGAGCACGTCTTCGGGCTGTGCCTGCTCAACGACTGGTCGGCGCGGGACATCCAGGCGTGGGAGTACGTCCCCCTCGGCCCGTTCCTCGGCAAGTCCTTCGCCACGTCGGTGTCCGCGTGGATCACTCCGCTGGACGCGCTGGAGGAGGCGCGGGTGACACCGCCGGAGCGCACCCACACACTGCTGGAGTACCTGGACGACTCCGAGGACGAGCCCGGCGGCTACGACCTGCGCATCTCGGTCTCCGTCAACGGCCACGTGGTGTCGGAGCCCCCCTTCTCCACCATGTACTGGACCGCCGCCCAGCAGCTGGCCCACATGACCGTCAACGGCGCCTCCCTGCGCACCGGTGACCTCTACGGCTCGGGAACGGTGAGCGGACCGTCCGAGCGCGAACGGGGTTCACTGCTGGAGCTGACCTGGAACGGCCGTGACGCACTCGAACTCCCCGACGGCAAGCGGACGTTCCTGGAGGACGGTGACGTGGTGACGCTGTCGGCGTGGGCGCCCGGTCCGGACGGGGTGCGGGTGGGGTTGGGCGAGGTCAGCGGGCGGGTTGTGCCGAGCGAACCCGTTCGTGGCGGCGGCTCGAACCGCCAGGGCGGATGACATGACGGCGGGGGTGGCTGCGGTGCTGTGCGGGAGGCTATCGGAGCGCGCGCCACGACGGACATGCGTGGTGTGTGGCGATTCCGCCGCAGCCCCTGACGTCCGTGTCCTTGTTACCGCCTGACTCCCGCGCTCCGCGCCGTCATACTGGCGGCGGGCGCCCGGCGCGGTTCGAGACACCACACCCGCCGCCCGTACACCGCACGCCGTTCCACAGCCCGACACGTAGCCGCCTCTCTTCCGACCAGGATCCGGAGCCCGTGGCATGACTTTCTGCCTGCTCCTGCTGAGCGCCGTCGCCCTGACGGTCGCCGTGCCGATCCCGCGCGCGCTGACCCGGGCCGCCTGGCCCGAGCGGGACCCGGTGGTCGGCCTGTGGGTGTGGCAGTGCCTGGTCGCCACGGTGCTGCTGTCCTGTCTCACCGCCCTGGTCCTCGGCGCCGCCGCCATCTTCCAAACGGTCCGGGACCACGTCTTCGCCCCGGCACCGCCCGCCGTGACCGCGGCATACGACCTCTCCGCGGCCCCGGTGTGGGCCGTCACCCTCACCCTGCTGCTGGCCAGTGGGGCGGCCTGGACGACCGCGATGCTGGCCCGGGAGCTCGTCGAGGCACGCCGCCGTCACGGCAAGGCCCACGCCCACCTGCGTGAGCGCGCCCCCGACCTGCCGAAGGGGCTGCCCGAGGCGCGCGGCCCGCTGCTGGTGCTGGAGGACGAGTACCCGGACGCCTGGTGGATGCCGGGCAACCCGGCCCAGCTGATCGTCACGACCGGTGCCCTGCACCGGCTCACCGACCACCAGCTCGACGCCGTCCTCACCCACGAACGCGGTCACGCACGGGCCCGCCACAACTGGCTGCTCCACCTCTCCACCGCGCTGGCCACCGGCTTTCCCCAGGTCCCGCTGTTCTCCCACTTCTGCGACCAGACGCACCGCCTGGTCGAACTCGCCGCAGACGACACCGCCTCCCGCCGCTGCGGCCACCTCACGACGGCGTTGGCCCTGATCGAGCTCAACCAACATCGCGGCGTCCTCTCCTGCGCCTCCACCCACCGTCTCCTCGGCGAGCGAGTGGACCGCCTCCTGGAACCCCAGCCCCGCCTGGGCCCCAGGCACCGGCTACTGACGACAGCGGTGGCGGCCCTGGTGCCCCTGCTCCCTCTTCTGATCACCTTCGCCCCGGGCCTGACGGCGCTGTCGTAGACCACCGCCCTCATCACGGACGACCTCCTCCCACGGCACGGACGACCTCCTCCCAGGGCACGGTCGGCTTCCTCTCGCAGCACCGTCCCCGGCCCGCCTCGCGACCGCCCCGGTGGCAGATCTTCCCGCGCGACGCCGGACCCCCCAGGTCAGCGGCCGCACCAGCGGAGCTGTTAGTGGCGCAACATTCCCGCAACACTGCTTTCCCTACCGTCTCGGTATGGTTCAAAACATGCCAACCTCCGACCGCCTCCGAGACCACGCAGGCCAGGGCGCGACCACCGTCGCCGCCCACCGCGCGCGGCGTCGGCTGCGTGCGGACCAGGCCCGCCAACTGGCCGACCTGCTGCGCCACCAGCTCCTCACGGTCGGATTCCCGGACGGCACCCTCCCCCACGAGTCCACCCTCGCCACCGACTACCGCGCCTCCCGCAACACGGTCCGGCAAGCCCTGGACCTGCTCCGCGCGGAAGGCCTGGTCGAACGCCTCCCCGGCGTCGGCACCGTGGTCGTCGCCCAGAAGTACCCGCACGGCCTGGACCATCTGATGGGCCTCGCGGAAACGCTCCGCGAACACGGCCGTGTGACCAACGAGGTGCGCACGATGGGCCCGGCTCCGGCCCCCACCCCCGTCGCCGACCGCCTCCAGGTCCCACCCGGCACGGACGTCCTCTACATCGAACGCCTGCGCCGCCTGAACGGCCTCCCCCTCTCCCTCGACCTCACCTACATCCCGCTCGACATCGGCACCGCCCTGCTCGGCGCCGACCTGGAGAACACCGACGTCTTCCGCCTGCTGGAAGCCATCACCGGGCAGCGTCTCGGCCACGCCGAGATCACCCTGGAAGCGGTGAACGCGGACACCCACTCCGCCGCCGTACTCGAAGCCCCGCGCGGCGCGGCCGTCCTGATGCTGGAACGCCTCACGCACCTCGCCGACGGCCGCCCGGTCGACCTGGAGTTCATCCGCTTCCGCGGCGACCGCATCACGATGAGCGGCCTGCTGCACCGGTCGTTATGACCACGCAGTCCACGTAACCCGTAACCATCACCCCCGCTTGCGCACCTCCCTGGAGACAGCCATGCCCTTGGCGCCCCAGCGGGCCGACGTGCCCGTGACCATCGACGAGTCGAAGTGCATCGACGGCTGCACGCTCTGCGTGGACATGTGCCCGCTGGACTCCCTCGCCATCGACGAGAGCAACGGCAAGGCCTACATGCACGTCGACGAGTGCTGGTACTGCGGCCCCTGCGCGGCCCGCTGCCCCACCGGAGCCGTCACGGTCAACATGCCCTATCTGCTCCGGTGAGAGGCCCCCGATCCGCCATGAAACACCAACGCACCGCCGTCGCCACCGCCGCCGTCGCCCTGCTCCTCCCCCTCAGCGCCTGCGGCGGTGACGCGTCGGCCGGGGACAGCTCCACGGTCACCGTCACCGTCGGCTACCAGTCCAAGACGATCAACACCGTCACCGCCGGCACCCTTCTGCGCTCCCTCGGCTCCTTCGAGAAGGAGCTCAACGCCCTCCACGACGGCCACACCTACAAGGTCGACTGGCAGGACTACGCCACCGGCGCCCCCATCACCGCCCAGATGACCGCCGGGAAGATCGACATCGGCTCGATGGGCGACTTCCCGCTCCTCATCAACGCGGCCCGCGGCAAGCAGCTCGGCAAGCCCACCCGTCTGGTCTCGGTCACCGGCTACAGCCTCCGCGGCGGCCTCAACACGATCGTCACCTCCCCCGGCTCCAAGCTGAACTCCCTCACCGACCTCCGCGGCAAGAAGGTCTCGACGAGCATCGGCTCGGCCGCCGACGGCACCCTCGTCCGCGCCCTGCAACGCGCCGGACTCGACCCCGACAAGGACGTCGAGAAGCTCAACCAGCAGCCCGCCGTGGGCGCTTCGGCCCTCACCGCCGGCAGCGCGGACGCGCTCTCGCAGTTCGTCGCCTGGCCCGGCCTGCTCACCTTCCAGGGCAAGGCGAAGGCCCTCTACGACGGCGCCCAACTGAACCTCCCCACCTTCCACGGCGTCACCGCCCGCGAGGACTTCGCCAAGGAGCGGCCCGCCGTCCTGGAGGCCTTCCTGAAGGCACAGGCGGAGGCGACCGACTACCTCAACGACCACCCCGTGACCGCCGCCGAGAAGGTCGCCAAGGCCACCAGCCTGCCCGCCGAGGTCGTCTACCTCTACAACGGCGCCCACGGCATCTCCACCTTCGACCCGGCGATCAAGCCCCAGCTCGTCTCCGCGCTGAAGGACGACGTGTCGGTGCTGAAGTCGGCGAAGCTGACCGGCGACGTGGACGTGGACGCCTTCGTCGACGACCAGTACGTCAAGAAGGCCCTCGGCGCGGACTACGCGAAGCGGCTCTCCGCCGCGCCCGCCCCCGCCGCGAGCGAGGTCTGGCCCAAGGGCGCCGAAGAGACCCGTAGCTTCAAGTCGCCCGCCGAGCTGCTGAGTTACGTCGCCCAGCACAAGTCCGACGTCCGCGCCGCCTACGTCCCCGACGCGACCACCGGCACCCTCTGGTTCGCCGACAAGGCCGTCTGGGTGGCCGACGGCGACCAGCTCCTCCCCTTCGTCGCCCCGGCGACCGCCCAGTCGTACGTCGCCGAGCACGGCGGCGCCCGCGTCATCACGTACGCCGACGCGCTGGGGCGGGCCTCGTGACCCGGGACGCGCGGCAGACGGACCCTGACACACGCCGGCAACCGAGTCGGACGGACCCTGCCGTGGCACAGCGCCTGCGGGCGGTCCGGCTCGTGCCCCGGTATCCGCGGCGGACGGGCCGGTACGCGCTGCGGGTCGCCTCGCTGGCCGTCGCCCTCGGCACCTGGCAGCTGCTGACCAGCCTGGACATCAACCTGTGGCTGCGCTTCTCGCAGTTCCCCACGGTCACCGACGTGGCTCACGCCTTCGCCGACCGGCTGTCCGGCCCCGACTACTGGACGGACCTCACCGACAGCCTCACCCGCATCCTCATCGGCTTCCTCCTCGCGGCCGTCCTCGGCGTGGCGACGGGCGTGCTCGTGGCACGCTCGCGGCTCGCGGAGGACCTGCTCGGCCCGGTGCTCGAAGTGATCCGGCCCATCCCCGCCATCGCCCTCGTCCCTGTCGCCATCCTCCTGTTCCCCTCCAACGAACAGGGCATCGTCTTCATCACCTGCGCCGCCGCCTTCTTCCCGGTCCTGGTGTCCACCCGGCACGCGGTCCGCGCGCTGACCCCGGTGTGGGAGGAGGCGGTGCTCACGATGGGCGGCGGCCGCCGGCGGATCCTCGCCTCGGTGGTGCTGCCGGGCGCGCTGCCCGGCATCTTCGGCGGCCTGTCGGTCGGTATCGGCGTCTCGTGGATCTGCGTGATCTCCGCCGAGATGATCTCCGGCCAGTACGGCGTCGGCTACCGCACCTGGCAGGACTACACCGTCGTCGACTACCCGGGCGTCTTCGTCGGCATGGTCACCATCGGTGTCCTCGGCTGGCTCACCTCCACGGCCGTGGAGGTGCTGGGCCGGCGCCTGACCCACTGGCTCCCGCGCACGTCGTACGCCCCCGGGACGCGTGTCCCGCGGGCCCGCGCCGCCGCGCCCGCCCCGGTGGCGGCGGCGCGTCCCAAGACCGAGGAGGAGGTGCCCCATGACCAGCTCGTCTGAGGTCCGCCCGGCGCGGCAGGCGCGGACCGGCGCCGGCCTCACCCTGCGTGGCGCCACGCTCGGCCGCCCCGGCGCGATCGCGCTGGACGAGGTGGACCTCGACGTGGCGCCCGGCGAGATCCTCTCCGTGGTCGGCCCCTCGGGCTGCGGCAAGTCGACGCTGCTGCGCACCTTCGCGGGGCTGCTGCCCCCGCTCGCCGGCACGGTCACCCAGGACGGGAGCCCGCTGACCGGCCCGGCCGCCGATCGTGCCCTGGTCTTCCAGGAGGACGCCCTGCTGCCGTGGCGCACCCTGCGCGCCAACGTCGAACTCCCGCTCGCCATCCAGGGGTTGCCGCGCCGGCAGCGCAGGCAACAGGCCGACGCATGGCTCGACCGGGTCGGACTCGCCGACCGGGCCCGGCAGTTGCCGCACCGAGTCTCCGGCGGGCAGCGTCAGCGCGCACAACTGGCCCGGGCCCTCGCCGCCGGACCACGTGCCGTTCTGATGGACGAGCCGTTCGGCGCCCTCGACGCCCAGACCCGCGCCGGCATGCAGGACCTTCTCGTGGAGGTGCTGCGTGGCACGGGCGCGACCGTCGTCTTCGTCACCCACGACGTGGACGAGGCCCTGTTCCTCGGCGACCGTGTGGCCCTGCTCGGCGCGGGCGGCCTGATCGCGGTCCGGGACGTCCCCAGTCCCCGTGACCGCACAGCGCACGACGACCCGGCGCGCGTGGCACTGCGGCGTGACGTCCTCACCTCCCTCAGTACCTGAATCCTCAGTACGTGAAAGGCACCCTGGTGGACACCACCCCGGACACCCCCACGGCCGGCACCGCGGACAGCCCCCTGGCGATCCCCGCTCTCACCGACGCCGAGGAGCTGACCTGCGACGTCCTCGTCATCGGAGGCGGCACCGCCGGCACCATGGCCGCGCTGACCGCAGCCGAGCACGGTGCGAACGTCCTGCTCCTGGAGAAGGCCCACGTCCGCCACTCCGGTGCCCTCGCCATGGGCATGGACGGCGTCAACAACGCGGTCATCCCGGGTCGTGCCGAGCCCGACGACTACGTCGCCGAGATCACCCGCGCCAACGACGGCATCGTCGACCAGTCCACCGTCCGCCAGACCGCGACCCGCGGCTTCGCCATGGTTCAGCGCCTGGAGTCGTACGGCGTGAAGTTCGAGAAGGACGAGCACGGCGACTACGCGGTCCGCCAGGTCCACCGCTCCGGCTCCTATGTGCTGCCGATGCCGGAGGGCAAGGACGTCAAGAAGGTGCTGTACCGGCAGCTTCGGCGGCGTGAGATGCGGGAGCGGATCCGCATCGAGAACCGGGTGATGCCGGTGCGCGTGCTGACCTCGCCCGAGGACGGGCGGGCCGTGGGGGCCGCGGGCTTCAACACCCGTACGGGGCAGTTCGTCACCGTCCGCGCGGGCGCGGTGATCCTCGCCACCGGCGCCTGCGGCCGTCTCGGCCTGCCCGCCTCCGGCTACCTGTACGGCACGTACGAGAACCCCACCAACGCGGGCGACGGCTACGCCATGGCCTACCACGCGGGCGCCGAGCTCACCGGCATCGAGTGCTTCCAGATCAACCCGCTGATCAAGGACTACAACGGTCCGGCCTGTGCCTACGTCGCCAACCCCTTCGGCGGCTACCAGGTCAACCGGCACGGCGAACGCTTCGTCGACTCCGACTACTGGTCGGGCCAGATGATGGCGGAGTTCGCTGCGGAGGTCGCCTCCGACCGGGGCCCCGTGTACCTGAAGCTGAGCCACCTCCCGGAGGAGTCGGTCTCGGCCCTGGAGTCGATCCTGCACTCCACGGAGCGCCCGACCCGTGGCACCTTCCACTCCGGCCGCGGCCACGACTACCGCACCCACGACATCGAGATGCACATCTCCGAGATCGGCCTGTGCGGCGGCCATTCGGCCTCGGGCGTCCGCGTCGACGAAAACGCCCGCACGACCGTCCCCCGTCTCTACGCCGCCGGCGACCTCGCCTGCGTCCCGCACAACTACATGATCGGCGCGTTCGTCTTCGGCGACCTGGCGGGCTCGGACGCGGCCCAGTACCGGCCGTACGACGGCGAGTTGCCGTCCGCTCAACTGCACGACGCCCATGAGCTGATCTACCGCCCGCTGCACAACCCGGACGGCCCGCCGCAGCCCCAGGTCGAGTACAAGCTGCGCCGCTTCGTGAACGACTACGTGGCCCCGCCGAAATCGGGCGCCCGGCTGTCCCTGGCCCTGGAGGCGTTCGAGCGGATGCGCGCCGACATCGCGGAGATGGGTGCCCACACCCCGCACGAGCTGATGCGTTGCGCGGAGGTCAGTTTCATCCGTGACTGCGCGGAGATGGCCGCCCGTGCCTCCCTGGCCCGTACGGAGTCCCGCTGGGGCCTCTATCACGATCGCCTCGACCACCCGCAGCGCGACGACGCGTCCTGGTTCCACCACCTCGATCTGCACAAGTCCCCCTCTGGTGCGATGGAGTTCACGGCTCGTCCCGTGGCTCCCTATCTGGTCCCGATCGAGGAATTCACCCCGACCGGCGGTGCGTCCCGGCACCTCGGCGAGGTGCACGCCGAACAGGTGGCGACCGCCGGGGCGCGGGAGGTGGCCCCGTTGGCCACCCTGGCCGGAGCCCCAGAGCCGGAGCGGGACGGTGACCGGGAGAGCGCACCCGCCCACCCTGTCCCCGAGCAGTCCTCGACCCGTCTCCTCGAACTCGTCGCCCTCGCCGAGGAGCAGCCCGAACTCGATGCCCTCCGGCCGTACTTGACCGACCCTTCACCCGCCGTCCGACGGGAGTCCGTCGCCGTCCTGACCGAGGCGCTGCCGACGGGGACGGGGCCCGCCCTCGCCGAGGCGCTCCGGGATCCCGCCGCCGAGGTGCGCGCCGCTGCCGCCGCCTCGTTGCGCGAGCTCGTCGAGACACTCCCGCCCGAACCCGCCCTGCGCGACGGCCTCGGCGCCGCCCTGGCCGAGTCCGATCCGGTCGTCCGCGCCGCCGCGCTGGATGTACTGCGCGCCCTGCGTCTCGGTGACGCGGCTCTCTTCGCCGGCTCTCTGACGGATTCCGACACCGCCGTGCGCATCGAGGCCGTGCGTGCTCTGGTGTCGGTGGACGCCGCCGAAGAGCTCGCCCGCGCCGCGACCGTCGACCCGTCACGCGAGGTCCGCGTCACGATCGCCAAGTCCCTGGCGACGGTGTTCGCAGGCCACCCGGCCCCGGAGAGCACGACCTCACAGAGCTCGGCCGGGAAAGGTACGGCTACTCCCAGGCCCACGCACGACCCCGACCCCATCCACACCGCCCTCGCCGCCCTGATCGACGACCCCGACGCCCTGGTGCGCGGCGCCGCCTACGGCGCGCTGGGCACCACCGGCTGCCCCCCGGCGCTCACCACCCGGGCCACGGCCGCTCTGGCCGACCCCGCCTGGCAGGTCCGGTCGGGCGCCGCCACCGCCCTGTCCGCGGCGGACCCCGACACGGCCGTCCCCGCACTGGCCAAGGCCCTGGCCGACCCGAACGCCGACGTCCGCAAGTCCGCGGTCCTGGCACTGACCCGCCACGCCGGCACCGAGGCTGCCCGCGCGGCCCTGTCCACGGCCACCACCGACACGGACGCGGACGTCAGGGCGTACGCCACCCGGGCCCTGTGAGCACGCCGGTGCCGGAGGCCGCTCGGGAGCGGGGGCGGCTCCCGCAGCTGGTTCCGGTGCCAGTGCAGGTGCCTCAGCTGTTTCCGGTGCCGGTGCCGGAACCCTCCCCTATATCCAGTTCCTCATATCCAGTCCTCCGGCTCGGGCTCCGCATCCATCTCCGGCCAGTCGTCGAAGCGTGAGCCCGAGCCCGCATTCGATCCCGACCCGGGAGCGGCGTCCCGCGCCGGGCTCGACGCGGGGGCCCCGCTGTCATCCGTCGGGTTCGGCTGCGGCTCCGCGGCCTCGGGAGGCCCGCCCAGTCCGGCGAGCACCCCGACCACGCCTTCCCCGTACGTCACCAGTTTCTTCTCGCCGACGCCGCTGACCCCACCGAGCTGCTGCACCGAGGTGGGCCACACCGTCGCGATCTCCCGCAGGGTCGCGTCGTGGAAGATGACGTACGCCGGAACGCCCTGTTCCCGCGCCTGCTCGGCCCGCCAGGCACGCAGCGCCTCGAAGGCGGGCTGCAGGGCCTCGGGCAGCTCGGCAGCCGCGGCCTTGGCCTTGCGCTCGCCCCGGCCGGAGCCGGACGAGCCGGACCCCGATGCCGACCGCGAGGTCACCGCCTTCTTCGGCTCCTTGCGCAGCGCCACCTCCCGTTCCCGTCGCAGCACCGAACCGCTCGCCTCGGTGAGCACCAGCGTGCCGTAGTCCCCCTCGACCGCGAGGAGCCCCTGCGCCAGCAACTGCCGTACGACACCTCGCCATTCGCCGTCGGAGAGGTCCTCGCCGATACCGAACACGGACAGCTGATCGTGGTCGAACTGGATCACCTTGGCGCTGCGCTTGCCCAGCAGGATGTCGACGATCTGCACCGCACCGAACTTCTGGCCCCGCTCCCGCTGCAGCCGCACCACTGTCGACAGCACCTTCTGCGCGGCGACCGTTCCGTCCCACGTCTCCGGCGGGACGAGGCAGCTGTCGCAGTTGCCGCACCCGGTCGGGTCCGGGTCCTGGCCGAAGTAGGCGAGAAGCTGGCCGCGCCGGCACTGGACCGTCTCGCACAGCGCGAGCATCGAGTCCAGGTGGGCCGCGGCGCGGCGCCGGAACGCCTCGTCGCCCTCGCTCGACTGGATCATCTTGCGCTGCTGTATGACGTCGTTGAGGCCGTAGGCCATCCAGGCCGTGGACGGCAGTCCGTCGCGGCCCGCGCGGCCCGTCTCCTGGTAGTAGCCCTCGACCGACTTGGGCAGGTCGAGGTGGGCCACGAAGCGGACGTCCGGCTTGTCGATCCCCATGCCGAAGGCGATGGTGGCGACCACCACCAGGCCGTCCTCCCGCAGGAAACGGGACTGGTGGGCAGCGCGGGTGCCCGCGTCGAGACCCGCGTGGTACGGCACCGCCTCGATGCCGTTGCGGGACAGGAACTCGGCGGTCGCCTCCACCGACTTGCGCGAGAGGCAGTACACGATGCCCGCGTCACCCGCGTGCTCCTCGCGGAGAAAGCCCAGCAGTTGCTTCTTGGGGTCGGCCTTCGGAACGATCCGGTACTGGATGTTGGGCCGGTCGAAGCTCGCCACGAAGTGGCGGGCCTGCGGCATGTTCAGCCGCTGGGTGATCTCCTGGTGCGTCGCGTGCGTGGCCGTCGCCGTCAGCGCGATACGCGGGACGTCCGGCCAGCGCTCGCCGAGCAGTGACAGGGACAGGTAGTCGGGGCGGAAGTCGTGGCCCCACTGGGACACGCAGTGCGCCTCGTCGATCGCGAAGACCGCGACCTTGCCGCGCGAGAGCAGGTCCAGGGTGGAGTCCAGCCGCAGCCGCTCCGGCGCCAGGTACAGCAGGTCCAGCTCGCCCGCCAGATACTCGGCCTCCACGACTCGCCGCTCGTCGAAGTCCTGCGTGGAGTTCATGAACCCGGCGCGCACACCCAGCGCCCGCAGCGCGTCGACCTGGTCCTGCATCAGCGCGATGAGCGGCGAGATCACAATGCCGGTACCCGGTCGCACCAGGGACGGGATCTGGTAGCACAGTGACTTTCCGCCGCCGGTCGGCATGAGGACGACGGCGTCCCCGCCGGCCACCACATGCTCGATGACCTCTTCCTGCGCCCCGCGGAAGGCCTCGTACCCGAAGACCCGGTGGAGCGTGGCCAGCGCCTCGCTCCGTGTCGCCGACGTCTCGGTGATCCCTGGCATCTCGATGATCCCGCCCGTCCCGCCCATAGCCATGTCCCCCGTACGTCGTCCCTCGACCACTGCCCCCCCACGATAGGGCTCGGGACCGACAGCGCCCGAGTTATCCACAGGCTGTCCGCAGAACCGCCGGTCGTCAGTCCGATGAACCCCGTCACGTGGGCCGGAGAACGAGAAGTGGGCCCTGGTTCCCAACCGGGGAACCAGGGCCCACCACACCGACGGAGCAGGTCAGCGCACGAACACTCCCGCCTGGTTCGCCAGGTCCAGGAAGTACTGCGGCGCGACACCGAGGACCAGCGTCACCGCCACACCGACCCCGATCGCGGTCGTCGTCAACGGCGACGGCACAGCCACGGTCGGACCCTCGGGCCGCGGCTCGCTGAAGAACATCAGCACGATGACGCGGATGTAGAAGAAGGCCGCGATCGCGGACGAGATCACACCCACCACGACCAGCGGGGCCGCGCCGCCCTCCGCCGCCGCCTTGAACACGGCGAACTTCCCTGCGAACCCGGAGGTCAGCGGAATACCCGCGAAGGCCAGCAGGAAGACCGCGAACACGGCCGCCACCAGCGGTGAACGCCGGCCGAGCCCGGCCCACTTGGACAGATGCGTCGCCTCGCCGCCGGCGTCCCGTACGAGCGTGACCACCGCGAACGCCCCGATGGTGACGAACGAGTACGCGGCCAGATAGAAGAGGACCGAGGACACACCGTCGGGCGTGGTGGCGATGACACCCGCGAGGATGAAGCCCGCGTGCGCGATGGACGAGTACGCCAGCAGCCGCTTGATGTCGGTCTGCGTGATCGCGACGATCGCACCGCCCAGCATGGTGACGATCGCGACGCCCCACATGACCGGCCGCCAGTCCCAGCGCAACCCCGGCAGCACCACGTACAGGACCCTCAGCAGCGCGCCGAAGGCCGCCACCTTGGTCGCCGCCGCCATGAACCCCGTCACCGGGGTCGGCGCGCCCTGGTAGACGTCGGGCGTCCACATGTGGAACGGCACCGCGCCGACCTTGAAGAGCAGGCCCATCACCAGCATCGCGGCACCGATGAGCAGCAGCGCGTCATTGCCCATGGTGTCCGCGAGCGCCGGGTTGACGGTCGTGACCGTGCCGTCGACGACCTGAGCGATCGTCGCGTACGACATGGAGCCCGCGTAGCCGTACAGCAGTGCGATGCCGAACAGGGTGAACGCGGAGGCGAACGCGCCGAGCAGGAAGTACTTGACCGCGGCCTCCTGCGACATCAGCCGCTTACGGCGGGCGAGCGCGCACAGCAGGTACAGCGGCAGCGAGAAGACCTCCAGCGCCACGAACAGGGTCAGCAGGTCGTTGGCCGCCGGGAAGATCAGCATGCCGGCGATCGCGAACAGCAGCAGCGGGAACACCTCGGTGGTGGTGAACCCGGCCTTCACCGCGGCCTTCTCACCCTCGCTGCCGGGCACCGAGGCCGCCTGCGCGGCGAAGGAGTCGACTCGGTTGCCGTGAGTCTCGGGGTCGAGCCTCCGTTCGGCGAAGGTGAACAGGCCTACCACGCCCGCCAGCAGGATCGTGCCCTGCAGGAACAGGGCCGGGCCGTCGACGGCGATCGCGCCCATCGCCACGATGCCGGCCTTCGTCGTCGCGTACCCGTCGGAGGCGAGCGCGACGACCGCGGCGAAGGCAGCGGCCAGCGCGACTACGGAAACGAACAGTTGGGCGTAGTAACGAGACCTGCGCGGGACGAACGCCTCGACCAGCACCCCGATGATCGCCGCGCCGACGATGATCAAGATGGGCGACAGTTGTCCGTACTCGAACTTCGGTGCGTCGATCTTCGAGATCGGATCGGCCGCGGTTGTCCACAGGCTGTGGACGGCTGTTGCGCTCACTTGGCCGCCTCCACCTCGGGCTGGGGGTCCTTCTTCTGAACATCGGACATGGTCTGCTTGACCGCCGGGTCGACGATCTCCGTGACCGGCTTCGGGTAGACGCCCAGGAAGATCAGCAGTACGACCAGCGGGGCGACGACCACGAGTTCCCGCACCCTGAGGTCCGGCATCGCCGCGACCTCGGGTTTCACCGGGCCCGTCATCGTCCTCTGGTAGAGGACGAGAACGTAGAGCGCTGCGAGCACGATGCCGAGGGTGGCGATGATCCCGATCACCGGGTAACGCGCGAACGTGCCCACCAGGACCAGGAACTCGCTCACGAAGGGCGCGAGCCCGGGAAGCGACAGGGTCGCCAGGCCTCCGATCAGGAAAGTGCCGGCGAGCACCGGGGCGACCTTCTGCACCCCGCCGTAGTCGGCGATGAGCCGCGAGCCGCGACGGGAGATCAGGAAGCCGGCCACCAGCATCAGGGCGGCTGTCGAGATGCCGTGGTTGACCATGTAGAGCGTCGCCCCGGACTGGCCCTGGCTGGTCATCGCGAAGATGCCCAGGATGATGAAGCCGAAGTGCGAGATCGACGCGTACGCCACCAGCCGCTTGATGTCCCGCTGGCCGACGGCGAGCAGCGCCCCGTAGATGATGCTGATCAGCGCCAGTACGAGGATGACGGGCGTCGCCCACTTCGAGGCCTCCGGGAACAACTGGAGGCAGAAGCGGAGCATCGCGAAGGTGCCCACCTTGTCGACGACCGCCGTGATGAGGACGGCGACCGGGGCGGTGGCCTCCCCCATCGCGTTGGGCAGCCAGGTGTGCAGTGGCCACAGGGGCGCCTTCACCGCGAACGCGAAGAAGAAGCCCAGGAACAGCCAGCGTTCGGTGTTGGTCGCCATGTCGAGCGAGCCGTTGGCCCGTGCCTCGGCGATCTCCTGGAGCGAGAAGTTCCCGGCGACCACGTACAGACCGATCACCGCGGCCAACATGATCAGGCCGCCGACCAGGTTGTAGAGCAGGAACTTCACGGCCGCGTACGAGCGTTGGGTCGCCGCGTTCTCGTCGGAGCCGGCGTGGGCACGGTCCCCGAAGCCGCCGATGAGGAAGTACATCGGGATCAGCATGGCTTCGAAGAAGATGTAGAAGAGGAAGACGTCGGTGGCCTCGAAGGAGAGGATCACCATCGCCTCGACGGCCAGGATCAGGGCGAAGAACCCCTGAGTCGGCCGCCAGCGCTTGTTGCCGGTCTCCAGCGGGTCGGCGTCGTGCCAGCCCGCGAGGATGATGAACGGGATCAGCAGCGCGGTCAGCGCGACGAGCGCCACGCCGATACCGTCCACGCCGAGCTCGTACCGGACCCCGAAGTCCTTGATCCAGGAGTGGGATTCGGTGAGCTGGTAGCGGTCGCCGTCCGGGTCGAAACGCACCAGGACGACGGCGGCGAGCACGAGTGTGGCCAGCGAGACGAGCAGCGCGAGCCACTTGGCGGCGGTGCGCCGGGCGGCCGGTACGGCGGCCGTGGCGATCGCGCCGACGGCCGGGAGCGCCGCCGTCGCTGTCAGCAGGGGAAAGGACATCGGTATCAGACCGCCCTCATCAGCAGGGTCGCGGCGACGAGGACCGCCGCACCGCCGAACATCGAGACCGCGTACGACCGCGCGAAGCCGTTCTGCAGCCTGCGCATCCGCCCGGAGAGGCCGCCCATCGAGGCCGCCGTGCCGTTGACGACACCGTCGACCAGTGTGTGGTCGACGTACACCAGGGAGCGCGTGAGGTGCTCTCCGCCTCGGACCAGGACCACGTGGTTGAAGTCGTCCTGGAGCAGATCGCGGCGGGCGGCCCGAGTGAGCAGCGACCCGCGCGGGGCGAGGACCGGGACCGGACGGCGGCCGTACTGGGCGTACGCGACGGCGACACCGACGACGAGCACCACCATCGTGGCGAGGGTGACCGTCAGCGCGCTGACCGGGGAGTTCCCGTGGTTGTGGCCGGTGACCGGCTCCAGCCAGTGCAGGAAGCGGTCGCCGATGCTGAAGAATCCCCCCGCGAAGACCGATCCGAACGCCAGCACGATCATCGGGATCGTCATGGACTTGGGCGACTCGTGCGGGTGCGGTTCGGCGTGCTCGCCGTGGTGCTCGGCGGCGGGCTCCACGCTCGGCTCGGCCGGAGAGGACGTCGGAGCGTTGCGCCAGCGCTCCTCACCGAAGAACGTCATCAGCATCACGCGCGTCATGTAGTACGCCGTGATGGCCGCGCCCAGCAGGGCGCACGCGCCGAGGATCCAGCCCTCGGTACCGCCCTTGGCGAAGGCCGCCTCGATGATCTTGTCCTTGGAGAAGAAGCCGGACAGTCCGGGGAAGCCGATGATGGCGAGGTAGCCGAGGCCGAAGGTGATGAAGGTGATCGGCATGTACTTCCTGAGGCCGCCGTACTTCCTCATGTCGACCTCGTCGTTCATGCCGTGCATGACCGAACCGGCGCCGAGGAACAGCCCGGCCTTGAAGAAGCCGTGCGTCACCAGGTGCATGATCGCGAAGACGTAGCCGATGGGGCCGAGGCCCGCGGCGAGGACCATGTAGCCGATCTGCGACATGGTCGAACCGGCCAGCGCCTTCTTGATGTCGTCCTTCGCGCAACCGACGATCGCACCGAACAGGAGCGTGACGGCACCGACGACCGTGACGACGAGTTGGGCGTCGGGGGCCGCGTTGAAGATGGCCGCGGAGCGGACGATCAGGTACACGCCCGCGGTCACCATGGTGGCGGCGTGGATGAGGGCCGAGACCGGAGTCGGGCCCTCCATCGCGTCGCCGAGCCAGGACTGCAGCGGCACCTGGGCGGACTTGCCGCAGGCCGCGAGCAGCAGCATCAGGGCGATCGCGGTGAGCTTGCCCTCGGTGGCGTCGCCGGCCAGTCCCGGCTCCTCGAGGGTGCCGAGCAGCGGACCGAAGGCGAAGGTCCCGAAGGTCGTGAACATCAGCATGATCGCGATTGACAGGCCCATGTCGCCGACGCGGTTGACCAGGAAGGCCTTCTTCGCGGCGGTGGCCGCGCTGGGCTTGTGCTGCCAGAACCCGATCAGCAGGTAGGACGCCAGACCGACGCCCTCCCAGCCGACGTACAGCAGCAGGTAGTTGTCGGCGAGGACGAGCAGCAGCATCGCCGCGAGGAACAGGTTCAGGTAGCCGAAGAAGCGACGCCGACGCTCGTCGTGCTCCATGTACCCGACCGAGTACAGGTGGATCAGCGAGCCGACGCCGGTGATCAGCAGCACGAAGGTCATCGACAGCTGATCGAGTTGGAATCCCACGTCCGCCTGGAAGCCCTCGACCGGGATCCAGCTGAACAGGTGCTGGGTGAGCGTGCGGTCTTCGGCGCTCCTGCCGAGCAGGTCGGCGAAGAGGATCACGCCGATCACGAAGGACGCGGCGGCCAGGGCCGTGCCGATCCAGTGGCCGACGGCGTCCAGCCGCCGGCCGCCGCACAGCAGGACCGCCGCTCCGAGCAGAGGCGCCGCGACGAGCAGCGCAATCAGGTTGTCAGCGTTAGACACGGTTCAGCGACCCCTTACAGCTTCATCAGGCTGGCGTCGTCGACCGAGGCCGAGTGGCGGGAACGGAACAGCGACACGATGATCGCGAGCCCGACCACGACCTCCGCGGCGGCGACGACCATCGTGAAGAAGGCGATGATCTGGCCGTCGAGATTGCCGTGCATCCGGGAGAAGGCGACGAAGGCGAGGTTGCAGGCGTTGAGCATCAGCTCGACGCACATGAACACCACGATCGCGTTGCGCCTGATCAGCACTCCGGTGGCGCCGATGGTGAACAACAGGGCTGCGAGATACAGATAGTTGACGGGGTTCACTTCGACGCCTCCTCGGCCCGCTTGAGGTTCGCCGCTTCGATCTCGGTCCGCTCCAGGCGCTCCGTGGCGCGCTGCTCCAGGACCCGCAGGTCGTTGAGCGCTTCCTGCGACACGTCACGGATCTGTCCGCGCTCCCGCAGCGTCTTGCTGACGGTGAGGTCGGACGGGGTGCCGTCGGGCAGCAGGCCCGCGATGTCCACGGCGTTGTGCCGGGCGTACACGCCGGGCGCCGGCAGCGGCGGTACGTGCTTGTTCTCGCGCACCCGCTCCTCGGCCAGCTGGCGCTGGGACTTGGGGCGCTCGGTGCGCTCGCGGTGGGTGAGCACCATGGCGCCGACGGCCGCGGTGATCAGCAGGGCACCGGTGATCTCGAAGGCGAACACGTACTTCGTGAAGATGAGGGCGGCGAGGCCCTCCACGTTGCCGTTCGCGTTGGCCTGGCCGAGACCGTTGAACTCGGTGAGGGAGGCGTTGCCGATGCCCGCGAACAGCAGGACGGCGAAACCGACTCCGCACAGCAGGGCCAGCCAGCGCTGGCCCTTGATGGTCTCCTTGAGGGAGTCCGCCGCGGTGACGCCGACGAGCATCACCACGAACAGGAACAGCATCATGATCGCGCCGGTGTAGACGACGATCTGGACGACGCCCAGGAAGTAGGCGCCGTTGGCGAGGTAGAACACCGCAAGGATGATCATGGTGCCGGCGAGACAGAGCGCGCTGTGCACGGCCTTCTTCATGAAGACGGTGCACAGGGCGCCGATCACGGCGACGGTGCCGAGCAGCCAGAACTGGAAGGCCTCGCCGGTGGAGGTGGCGTAGGCGGCGAGTTGCGCGGTCATCGGCCGATCACCTTCTCCGACGTCGGCTCGTCCTCGCCGAAGGTGGACGCGGCCTCCTGCGGAACCTCGCCCTTGGAGAGAGCGACCTGCCGCACCGTGCCGGGCGCGGCCTCGGTCACCAGACCCTGGTAGTAGTCCTGCTCGTCCGTCCCCGGGAAGATGGAGTGCGGGGAGTCGACCATGCCCTCTTCGAGGCCCGCGAGCAGTTGTTCCTTGGTGTAGATGAGGTTGGCGCGGCTGGAGTCGGCCAGTTCGAACTCGTTGGTCATCGTGAGCGCGCGCGTGGGGCAGGCCTCGATGCACAGGCCGCACAGGATGCAGCGGGCGTAGTTGATCTGGTAGACGCGGCCGTACCGCTCGCCCGGCGAGTAGCGCTCCTCGTCGGTGTTGTCGGCGCCCTCCACGTAGATGGCGTCGGCGGGGCAGGCCCAGGCGCACAGCTCGCAGCCGACGCACTTCTCCAGGCCGTCCGGATGGCGGTTGAGCTGGTGCCGTCCGTGGAAGCGGGGAGCGGTGGTCTTCTGCTGCTCCGGGTACTGCTCGGTCAGCCGCTTCTTGAACATGGCCTTGAAGGTCACGCCGAAGCCGGCCACGGGGTTCTGGAAGCCGGGCTTCGGCTGCCCGGCCTCCTTGGGCTCCTCAGCCATCGGACGCCTCCTTTCCATCCAGAGTTCCGTCACTCTGAGTATCGGGCCCACCACTGACAATCAGCTCCCGCTCGCGGCGCGAGCGGCGCCGTGGCACCGGTGGAAGCTCCTGTCCGGGCAGCGGCGGTACGGGGAATCCGCCGGCCATCGGGTCGAACCCGGCCGGTTCCTCGGCGGCCTGTTCGGCCGTCTTCGCCTTCTCGCGGAACATGTCGACGACGAAGGAGAGCAGCAGCAGGGCGAGGACGCCGCCGACGACGTAGAGGGCGATGTCGGCGAAGTCGTAGTTCTCGTTCCTGAGGGTCCGCACGGTGGCGACGAGCATCAGCCAGACCAGGGAGATCGGGATGAGGACCTTCCAGCCGAGCTTCATCAGCTGGTCGTAGCGGACACGCGGGAGGGTGCCGCGCAACCAGATGAAGCCGAACAGCAGCAGCTGCACCTTGATCACGAACCAGAGCAGCGGCCACCAGCCGTGGTTGGCACCCTCCCAGAAGGTGCTGATCGGCCACGGGGCCCGCCAGCCGCCCAGGAAGAGCGTCGTCGACACGGCCGAGACCGTCACCATGTTCACGTACTCGGCGAGCATGAACATCGCGAACTTGATCGACGAGTACTCGGTGTTGAAACCGCCGACCAGGTCGCCCTCGGACTCCGGCATGTCGAAGGGGGCGCGGTTGGTCTCGCCGACCATCGTCACGATGTAGATCAGGAAGGAGACCGGCAGCAGCAGGATGTACCAGCGGTCCTGCTGCTGTTCGACGATCGTCGAGGTCGACATCGACCCCGAGTAGAGGAACACCGACGCGAACGCGGCGCCCATGGCGATCTCGTACGAGATCATCTGCGCGCAGGAGCGCAGACCGCCCAGCAGCGGATAGGTGGATCCGGAGCTCCAACCGGCGAGCACGATGCCGTAGATGCCCACCGACGCGACCGCGAGGATGTAGAGCATCGCGATCGGCAGGTCGGTGAGCTGCATCGCGGTGCGGTGCCCGAAGATCGAGATCTCGTTGCCGGCCGGGCCGAAGGGGATCACCGCGATCGCCATGAAGGCCGGGATGGCCGCGACGATCGGCGCGAGGACGTACACCACCTTGTCCGCGCGCTTGACGATGACGTCTTCCTTGAGCATCAGCTTCATGCCGTCGGCGAGCGACTGGAGCATGCCCCAGGGGCCGTGCCGGTTGGGGCCGATGCGCAGCTGCATCCAGGCGACGACCTTGCGCTCCCACACGATGGAGAACAGCACGGTCAGCATCAGGAAGGCGAAGCAGAACACCGCCTTGATGACGACCAGCCACCAGGGGTCGGTGCCGAACATCGAGAGGTCTTCAGCGGCGAGGTACGGACTCATGCCTCCACCTCCTCGGTGACTTCGGCGGCGAGCGTCGCCGGTCCGATGCGGACGAGTGAACCGGGTCGCGCCCCGGTGTCGGAGGCGACGCCCCCGCCCACGGAGTTCAGCGGGAGCCAGACCACCCGGTCGGGCATCTCGGTGATCCGGAGGGGGAGTTCGACCGTGCCGGTGGTCGCGGTCACGGCGAGCACGTCGCCGTCCTTCACGCCCGCCTCGGCGGCCGTGGCGGGCGACACGCGCGCGTGGGCCGCGTGCCGTGTCCCGGCGAGCGCCTCGTCGCCCTGCTGTAGGACGCCCTGGTCGAGCAGCAGCCGGTGGCCGGCCAGTACGGCCTCTCCGGCGGCCGGCCTCGGCAAGGGGGCCGTGGTCTCCAGGGGTTCGGTGGCGCGTGGGCCGTCCCAGGGGCCCAGCCGGTCCAGCTCCGCGCGCGCGGTGCGCAGATCCGGCAGCCCCAGGTGTACGTCCATGGCGTCGGCCAGCATCTGCAGTACGCGCGCGTCCGTGGGCGCGAGACTGCGGGTCATCTGATCGGGTTTGAGAGCGGCCTCGAAGAAGCGCACCCGGCCTTCCCAGTTGAGGAAGGTGCCCGCCTTCTCGGCCACCGCGGCGACCGGAAGGACGACGTCCGCGAGTTCGGTGACCTCGCTGGGCCGCAGCTCGAGCGACACCAGGAAGCCGGCCTCCTGGAGTGCTTCACGCGCGCGTGCCGGGTCCGGCAGGTCGTCGACCTCGACGCCGGCGACCACCAGCGCCTGGAGTTCGCCACTGATGGCGGCCTCGACCATCTGGCCGGTGTCGCGCCCGTAGCGGTGCGGCAGTTCGGCCAGGCCCCATACCGCGGCGACCTCGTCCCGCGCACGCGGGTCGGTCGCCGGGCGCCCGCCCGGCAGCAGCGAGGGCAGCGCGCCCGCCTCGACGGCACCGCGCTCCCCGGCCCGGCGGGGGATCCACACCAGCCGCGCGCCGATCGCGGACGAGGCCCGTACGGCGGCGGCCAGGCCGCCCGTCACGGAGGCGAGCCGCTCTCCTACGACGATCACCGAGCCCTCGGCCCGCAGCGCCTCGGCGGCCGTCGCGCCGCCGTCCTCCAGCCCGACCCCGCTCGCGAGCGCCTCGAGCCACTCGGTCTCGGTGCCTGGGGCGGCCGGCAGCAGCGTGCCGCCCGCCTTCTCCAGGCCGCGTGTGGCGTGCGTGGCGAGGGAGAAGACCTTCTGTCCGTGCTTGCGCCAGGCCTTGCGCAGCCTCAGGAAGACGCCGGGCGCCTCCTCCTCGGCCTCGAACCCGACCAGCAGAACGGCGGGTGCCTTCTCCAGGGCGGTGTACGTGACGCCCGTACCGTCGAGGTCGCGGCCGCGTCCGGCGACCTGGGCGGCCAGGAAGTCGGCTTCCTCTCCACTGTGCACGCGCGCGCGGAAGTCGATGTCGTTGGTGTCGAGCGCCACGCGCGCGAACTTGCTGTACGCGTAGGCGTCCTCGATGGTGAGGCGGCCGCCGGTCAGGACCCCGGCCCGCCCGCGCGAGGCGAGCAGTCCCTGGGCCGCGATCTGCAGCGCCTCCGGCCAGGAGGCCGGCACCAGGTCACCCTCCGGGTTGCGCACCAGGGGCGTCTGGAGCCTGTCCCGCTGCTGCGCGTACCGGAACCCGAACCGTCCCTTGTCGCAGATCCATTCCTCGTTCACCTCGGGGTCGTTGGCCGCGAGCCGCCGCATGACCTTGCCGCGCCGGTGGTCGGTGCGGGTGGCGCAGCCGCCGGCACAGTGCTCGCACACGGAGGGCGAGGAGACCAGGTCGAAGGGACGGGAGCGGAATCGGTACGCCGCCGAGGTCAGCGCGCCGACGGGGCAGATCTGGATGGTGTTGCCGGAGAAGTACGACTCGAAGGGGTCGCCCTCGCCGGTGCCGACCTGCTGGAGCGCGCCCCGCTCGATCAGCTCGATCATCGGGTCGCCCGCGACCTGGTTGGAGAACCGGGTGCAGCGGGCGCACAGCACGCACCGCTCACGGTCGAGCAGCACCTGCGTGGAGATCGGCACGGGCTTCTCGTACGTCCGCTTCTTGCCCTCGAAGCGAGACTCGGCCTGGCCGTGGGACATCGCCTGGTTCTGCAGGGGGCACTCGCCGCCCTTGTCGCAGACCGGGCAGTCCAGCGGGTGGTTGATGAGGAGGAGCTCCATCACCCCGTGCTGGGCCTTCTCGGCGACCGGCGAGGTGAGGTGGGTCTTCACCACCATCCCGTCGGTGCAGGTGATGGTGCAGGAGGCCATCGGTTTGCGCTGGCCCTCGACCTCGACGATGCACTGGCGGCAGGCGCCGGCCGGGTCGAGGAGGGGGTGGTCGCAGAACCGGGGGATCTCGATGCCGAGCTCTTCGGCAGCCCGGATGACCAGGGTGCCCTTGGGCACGCTGATCTCGGCGCCGTCGATCGTCAGCGTGACGAGGTCCTCCGGCGGGACCTCCGCCTCTCCCCCGCCCGAGGGAGCGCTGGTGGTCACAGTCATGCGTTCACCTCCGTGCGGTCGGCCCAGGCCGTCGACTTGGCCGGGTCGAAGGGGCAGCCGCGGCCCGTGATGTGCTGCTCGTACTCCTCACGGAAGTACTTGAGCGAGGAGAAGATCGGCGAGGCGGCGCCGTCGCCGAGGGCGCAGAACGACTTGCCGTTGATGTTGTCGGCGATGTCGTTCAGCTTGTCGAGGTCGGACATGACGCCCTTGCCGGCCTCGATGTCACGCAGCAACTGCACGAGCCAGTAGGTCCCTTCGCGGCACGGTGTGCACTTGCCGCAGGACTCGTGGGCGTAGAACTCGGTCCAGCGGGTGACGGCACGGACCACGCAGGTCGTCTCGTCGAAACATTGCAGAGCTTTTGTGCCCAGCATGGAACCCGCGGCGCCCACTCCTTCGTAATCAAGAGGGACGTCGAGATGCTCGTCGGTGAACATCGGAGTCGAGGAGCCGCCCGGCGTCCAGAACTTGAGGCGATGTCCGGCTCGCATACCGCCGCTCATGTCGAGGAGTTGGCGGAGCGTGATGCCGAGCGGGGCCTCGTACTGACCGGGATTGGTGACATGGCCGCTGAGCGAGTAGAGCGTGAAGCCCGGGGACTTCTCGCTGCCCATCGACCTGAACCATTCTTTGCCCTTGTGCAGGATCGCGGGAACTGACGCGATCGATTCGACGTTATTCACCACAGTCGGGCACGCATAGAGGCCCGCGACGGCAGGGAAGGGGGGACGGAGCCGCGGTTGACCCCGGCGGCCTTCGAGCGAGTCGAGCAGTGCGGTCTCCTCACCGCAGATGTACGCGCCCGCGCCCGCGTGCACGGTGAGTTGGAGGTCGAGTCCGCTGCCCAGGACGTTCTCGCCGAGGTAGCCCGCCGCGTAGGCCTCACGCACGGCCTCGTGCAACCGCCGCAACACGGGAACGACTTCACCACGCAGATAGATGAAGGCATGCGAAGACCTGATGGCATAACACGCGATGACAATGCCCTCGATGAGGCTGTGCGGGTTCGCGAAGAGGAGCGGGATGTCCTTGCAGGTCCCTGGCTCCGACTCGTCGGCGTTGACAACTAGATAGTGCGGCTTTCCATCTCCCTGCGGAATGAACTGCCATTTCATTCCCGTCGGGAATCCCGCGCCACCGCGGCCGCGCAGACCGGAGTCCTTGACGTACGCGATCAGGTCGTCCGGCGACATCGCGAGCGCCTTGCGGAGCCCCTCGTACCCTTCGTGCCTTCGGTAGACGTCCAGAGTCCAGGACTTGTCCGCGTCCCAGAAGGCCGACAGCACGGGTGCGAGCAGCTTCTCGGGGCTGGTGTCTTTGAGTTCGGCTGCCACGGTCATCACTCCCCCTCCTCGGCGGCAGGCCCTGCCGGGTGGGCGGGGTCGGAGGCCGACGTGTCCTGTGGCGCGTCGTGTGAGCTCAGGTGCTCGGTCGGTGACGGTTCGTGGACGGCCCTGTCCCGCGGCTCGTCGTGCGGACCGCCGTCACGCGGATGGACCACGCGCGCGGGTGCGGCCTCTCCCCTTGCCAGGCGAAGGCCCACCAGCGAAGCGGGTCCCGCTCCGCCGCTCGCCTCGACGGCCCCGGGCCGCTCGTCGGGGAAGCCGGCCAGGATCCGGGCGGTCTCCTTGAAGGTGCACAGCGGCGCCCCGCGCGTGGGCTCGACGGGCCGGTCGGCACGCAGGTCGTCGACGAGGCGCTTCGCGGTGGCGGGGGTCTGGTTGTCGAAGAACTCCCAGTTGACCATCACCACCGGCGCGAAGTCGCAGGCCGCGTTGCACTCGATGTGCTCCAGGGTGACCTTGCCGTCGTCCGTGGTCTCGCCGTTGCCGACGCCCAGGTGCTCCTGGAGGGTCTCGAAGATCGCGTCGCCGCCCATCACCGCGCACAGCGTGTTGGTGCACACGCCCACCTGGTAGTCGCCGCTGGGCCGGCGCCGGTACATGGAGTAGAAGGTGGCGACCGCGGTCACCTCGGCCGTGGTCAGGTTCAGCACGTCCGCGCAGAACCGCATCCCGGTGCGCGTGACGTGGCCCTCCTCCGACTGCACGAGATGCAGCAACGGCAGGAGCGCCGAGCGGGAGTCCGGGTAGCGGGCGATGATCTCCCGCGCATCCGTCTCCAGCCTCGCTCGGACGTCGTCCGGGTAAGCGGGTGCGGGCAGTTCGGGCATGCCCAGGCTGACGCCCCGCTCCGAAGAAGAGGTGGTCACCGGTCGACGCCTCCCATCACGGGGTCGATGGACGCGACAGCGACGATGACGTCGGCGACCTGGCCGCCCTCGCACATCGCCGCCATGGCCTGCAGGTTGGTGAAGGACGGGTCCCGGAAGTGGACCCGGTAGGGGCGGGTGCCTCCGTCGGAGACGGCGTGCACCCCGAGCTCGCCCTTGGGCGACTCGACCGCCGCGTACGCCTGTCCCGGCGGCACGCGGAAACCCTCGGTGACCAGCTTGAAGTGGTGGATCAGGGCCTCCATGGACGTGCCCATGATCTTCTTGATGTGGTCGAGGGAGTTGCCGAGGCCGTCCGGGCCCAGGGCGAGCTGGGCGGGCCAGGCGATCTTCTTGTCGGCGACCATGACCGGGCCGGGCTGCAGTCGGTCCAGGCACTGCTCGACGATCCTGAGGGACTGGCGCATCTCCTCCAGCCGGATCAGGAAGCGGCCGTAGGAGTCGCAGGAGTCCGCGGTGGGGACGTCGAAGTCGAACGTCTCGTAGCCGCAGTACGGCTGTGTCTTGCGCAGGTCGTGCGGCAGGCCGGTGGAGCGCAGGATCGGGCCGGTGGCGCCGAGGGCCATGCAGCCGGCCAGGTCGAGATAGCCGACGTCCTGCATACGGGCCTTGAAGATGGGGTTCCCGGTGGCGAGCTTGTCGTACTCCGGGAGGTTCTTCTTCATCTTCTTCACGAACTCGCGGATGTGGTCCACCGCGCCGGGCGGCAGGTCCTGCGCGAGACCGCCGGGGCGGATGTACGCGTGGTTCATCCGAAGGCCCGTGATGAGCTCGTAGATGTCGAGAATCATTTCACGATCACGGAAACCGTAGATCATGATCGTGGTGGCGCCGAGTTCCATGCCGCCGGTGGCGATGCACACCAGGTGCGAGGAGAGCCGGTTCAGCTCCATCAGCAGCACCCGGATGAGGGTGGCGCGGTCCGGGATCTGGTCCTCGATGCCGAGGAGCTTCTCGACGGCGAGACAGTAGGCGGTCTCGTTGAAGAAGGACGTCAGGTAGTCCATGCGCGTCACGAACGTGGTGCCCTGCGTCCACGTGCGGAACTCGGTGTTCTTCTCGATGCCGGTGTGGAGGTAGCCGATGCCGCAGCGGGCCTCGGTGACCGTCTCGCCGTCGATCTCCAGGATGAGCCGGAGCACTCCGTGGGTGGACGGGTGCTGCGGCCCCATGTTGACGACGATGCGCTCGTCGTCCGCGCGGGCCGCGGACTGGACGACCTCGTCCCAGTCACCGCCGGTGACTGTGTAGACGGTGCCTTCGGTGGTCTCCCTGGGGGAGGCGTGTGAAGTGCTCACGAGTACGACCTCCGCTGGTCCGGAGCCGGGATCTGGGCGCCCTTGTACTCGACGGGGATGCCGCCGAGGGGGTAGTCCTTGCGCTGCGGGTGGCCCTGCCAGTCGTCCGGCATCATGATCCGCGTCAGGGCCGGGTGACCGTCGAAGACGATGCCGAAGAAGTCATAGGTCTCGCGCTCGTGCCAGTCGTTGGTCGGATAGACGGAGACCAGCGACGGGATGTGCCGGTCGGTGTCCGGCGCGCTGACTTCGAGACGGATCAGCCGGTTGTGGGTGATCGAGCGCAGGTGGTAGACGGCGTGCAGCTCGCGGCCCTTGTCGTGCGGGTAGTGGACGCCGCTCACGCCGGTGCAGAGCTCGAAGCGCAGGGCGGGGTCGTCGCGCAGGGTGCGGGCGACGCGGAGCAGGTGCTCGCGTTCGATGTGGAAGGTGATCTCGTCACGGTCGACGACCGTCTTCTCGATCGCATTGTCGGGCAGGAGCCCCTGTTCCTCCAGTGCGCCTTCCAGCTCGTCGGCGACCTCGTCGAACCAGCCGCCGTAGGGACGGCTCGCCGCTCCCGGGAGCCGGACCGAGCGGACCAGGCCGCCGTAGCCGGAGGTGTCGCCGCCGTTGTTGGCTCCGAACATGCCGCGCTGGACGCGGATCTCCTCACCACCCTCGCCGCGCTGGCCGGGGAGGTTGTCGGTGCCGAGGTCCTTTTCGGGGTTCACCCCGTTCGACCCGCCCGTGGTGCCGTTCGCGTCGCTCACCGCAGCAGCCCCTTCATCTCGATCGTCGGCAGGGCCTTGAGCGCCGCTTCCTCCGCCTCCCGGGCCGCCTCCTCGGCGTTCACGCCGAGCTTGGAGGTCTGGATCTTCTGGTGGAGCTTGAGGATGGCGTCAATCAGCATCTCCGGCCGTGGCGGGCAGCCGGGGAGATAGATGTCGACCGGGACGATGTGGTCGACGCCCTGGACGATGGCGTAGTTGTTGAACATGCCGCCCGAGGAGGCGCAGACCCCCATGGAGATCACCCACTTGGGGTTCGGCATCTGGTCGTAGACCTGCCTGAGCACCGGCGCCATCTTCTGGCTGACCCGGCCGGCGACGATCATCAGGTCCGCCTGCCGCGGGGATCCGCGGAAGACCTCCATGCCGAAGCGCGCCAGGTCGTAGCGGCCGGCGCCGGTGGTCATCATCTCGATGGCACAGCACGCGAGGCCGAAGGTGGCGGGGAAGACGGACGACTTGCGCACCCAGCCCGCGGCCTGCTCGACGGTGGTCAGCAGAAAGCCGCTCGGCAGCTTTTCTTCGAGTCCCATGACTAAAGGCCCCTCAGTCCCATTCCAGGCCGCCGCGCCGCCATACGTACGCGTACGCGACGAAGACGGTGAGCACGAAGAGCAGCATCTCCACGAGCCCGAAAACACCCAGGGCGTCGAAGGTGACGGCCCAGGGGTAGAGGAAGACGATCTCGATGTCGAAGACGATGAAGAGCATCGCCGTCAGGTAGTACTTGATGGGGAAACGCCCGCCGCCGGCCGGCGTGGGGGTCGGCTCGATCCCGCACTCGTAGGCCTCGAGCTTGGCGCGGTTGTACCGCTTCGGACCGATCAGCGTGGCCATGACCACGGAGAAGATCGCAAAGCCTGCCCCGAGGGCTCCCAGTACGAGGATGGGCGCATACGCGTTCACCGCTCCTCGCTCCTCTCAGTCGGCACTGACTGCTGGCGATGGCGTCGGACCTACATCCGCCTCACCTGTCCCACGAACCCCGCCGGTCCCGGCGAAGATCGAGAACATGTGAAGCAGGTCACAAGCCCAACTGCCTCGCATCCTATGCCTGCGCCTCTGTGATCTGCGACACGGGGTATTGCACAAGCTTTGTGATCTCCACCACCTGACGAAGGATCATGAAGTCGGATGAGCGGTGATCTTCGCACGTGAAGCGTCCGAGTGATCACGAGAGGTGACATTTCCGCTAGTCAGTGCAGCGTGAGCGGGGCGTCTCCATATCAAGAGACTTCCCTTGCATGCAAATTGGTGCTCACCGCGAGGCCTTGATAGAGGGCCACGTTCACACATCGGAGCGAGGGGGTGCATGGGTGTGGACGTGTGCACGCGTTCACGAGCGGAGCCCGCTCGTGACCCCCTCGCAACCGACCCGTGATCCCCCCGCGAGACGCGGCCCTTCTCGTAATCGTTGCGTGACCTCCGCCACATCCACAAGAGCCACACAAGAAGCAGGCTTGGCCACTCACTGCAACAGGTGGTAGGCGGAGGGCAATCCGGACGAAACGACGAAAGGCCATGATCACAGGCTTGATCACCCGCGTCCACAATGTCCGTTACGGCGTCAATAAAGAGCGACACGCCCGACGTTCAGGGGCCCGGGTGAACAACTGTGGCGCAGCACACGTTTCTTGAAGGTATGGAGAAGCCTTTGATACCGGTTGTTCTCATGTCCCACACCGCTCACATACGCAGCCACCGGAAACCCCGCCGCAGCGCGTCGAAAATCGCGATGCGGGCCGGAGTGGCCGGTGGCGTTCTCAGCACCCTGGCCGTCGCCGGGGCGGCCGGCTCGGCCAGCGCCGCCGAGCCGGTGACGCAGACCCTTGAACTGCCCACGCTGACGGCCGACATGGCCACGCAGGTCGCTCAGTCCGCCGACGCCACACAGCAGGCCGCAGCGAACTACCAGCTGCAGGCCGAGCGTGACGCGGCCGCCACAAAGGCGGCGAAGCAGGCCAAGGCGGACCTCGCTGAGGCGAAGCAGAAGGCCGAGGCCAAGAAGAAGGCGGCCGAGGAGGCCGCTCGCAAGGCCGCTGCCGAGCGCGCGTCCCGCACCAGCGAGCGGACCACCCTGTCCGCCGATGCGAGCGCTGACACGTCCGTCAGCACGTCCACGTCCACGTCCACGGCCACCGGTTCGGCCGCCGCGGTCGTCTCCTTCGTGAAGGCTCAGGTCGGCAAGGCCTATGTGTCCGGTGCGACCGGCTCGTCCGCGTACGACTGCTCCGGGCTCGTCCAGGCCGCCTTCAAGCAGGTCGGCATCAGCCTGCCGCGCGTCTCGCAGGACCAGTCGACCGCCGGCACCCAGGTCGGGCTGAGCAACCTGCAGCCGGGCGACATCCTGTACTGGGGCAGCGCCGGCAGCGCGTACCACGTAGCGGTGTACGTCGGTGACGGAATGTTCGTCGGCGCGCAGAACTCGTCCACGGGGGTCGCTGAGAAGCCGCTGTCGTACGACCCGCCGACCGGCGCGGTGCGGGTGCTCTGACACACGGGCACGCACAGACGTACGGAGGGGGCCACTGCCGCTCGGGGGCAGCGGCTCCCTCCGTCCCGTTGCGTGCCTCAGGCGGACCGAGCCTGTGGCGCGCCTCGTCGACGGGCTTCCGGGTTTCCCTCTCCGGGGGCCGGTAGAACTCCTGGATCTCACACTGCTCGGCGTCCGAATTGTCCGCGCCAAGACGCGCGTTGACCGGCGGCCGGGCGGACTCGTCGGCGCCCTCCATCGTGGCCGGGCCCACGTCGGTGCGCACAGGGTCGCCCGGCGGGAAGCAGCTCGGCACCTCGGTGCGGGCGGACCGGCGGGAGGAGAGCTTCCGCGCGCCGGGCCGCCAACACAGCCGCTCTCAGCGACTGCTCGCACCCTCAGTGGCTGAATCGCACCCTCAGCGACCGATCGCCCCCTCAGTGACGCAATCGCACCCTCAGCGACCGATCACGCCTGGGCGACCGGTCACGTCGGCGGCTGATCGCACCGGGGCGGCTGATCACGCCTTCGGCGCCACCTTGCTCAGCCCGTTGATGATGCGGTCCATCGCGTCACCGCCCGTGGGGTCGGTGAGGTTGGCGAGCATCTTGAGGGTGAACTTCATCAGCAGGGGGTGGGTCAGGCCGCGCTGGGCCGCGATCTTCATGACCTTCGGGTTGCCGATGAGCTTCACGAAGGCGCGGCCCAGCGTGTAGTAGCCGCCGTAGGTGTCCTTGAGGACGCGCGGGTAGCGCTGGAGGGCGAGTTCGCGGCTCGCGGGCGTGGGGCGCGCGTGCGCCTGGACGATGACGTCGGCGGCGATCTGGCCGGACTCCATGGCGTAGGCGATGCCCTCGCCGTTGAAGGGGTTCACCAGACCACCGGCGTCGCCGACCAGCAGCAGACCCTTGGTGTAGTGGGGCTGGCGGTTGAAGGCCATGGGGAGCGCGGCCCCGCGAATGGGCCCGGTCATGTTGTCCGGGGTGTACCCCCAGTCCTCCGGCATCGACGCGCACCAGGCCTTCAGGACCTCGCGCCAGTCCAGCTCCTTGAAGGAGTCGGAGGTGTTCAGGACGCCCAGACCGACGTTCGACGTGCCGTCGCCCATGCCGAAGATCCAGCCGTAGCCGGGCAGGAGGCGGTCCTCGGCGCCCCGGCGGTCCCACAACTCCAGCCAGGACTCAAGGTAGTCGTCCTCGTGGCGGGGCGACGTGAAGTACGTACGGACCGCGACACCCATCGGACGGTCCTCGCGCCGGTGCAGGCCCATCGCGAGGGACAGCCGGGTGGAGTTGCCGTCGGCGGCGACGACCAGCGGGGCTCGGAAGGTGACCTCGCGCTTCTCTTCGCCGAGCTTGGCGTGCACGCCGGTGATACGGCCCGTGCGGTCCTCGACGATCGGCGCGCCGACGTTGCAGCGCTCGTACAGCCGCGCACCCGCCTTCTGTGCCTGTCGCGCGAGCTGCTCGTCGAAGTCGTCGCGCTTGCGGACGAGGCCGTAGTCCGGGAAGGAGGCGAGTTCCGGCCAGTCGAGCTGCAACCGCACACCCCCGCCGATGATCCTGAGGCCCTTGTTGCGCAGCCAGCCGGCCTCCTCGGAGATGTCGATGCCCATGGCCACGAGCTGCTTGGTGGCACGCGGGGTGAGGCCGTCGCCGCAGACCTTCTCGCGCGGGAACTCGGTCTTCTCCAGCAGGAGCACGTCGAGTCCGGCCTTGGCGAGGTGGTACGCGGTGGTGGAGCCGGCTGGCCCCGCGCCGACGACGATCACATCGGCGGTGTTTTCGGAGAGGGGCTCGGTCACGGCGGGATCTCCCCAAGTTCGGAATCTGCGTGCCGACCGGCACTGGACATGGGCAGTCTATTCAGCAGAATTGATCACCCGGCTGAAGGGCTGCCCAGTGAACCGAGCTCTCCCCGTAGTACGGCTGCGTGTCCCCACCGACGAGGACGCCGTGGCCTGGCACCGGACCTTCGCCCACCCGGACGTCATGGAGTTCCACGGCGGCAGGATCGCGGAGCTCTCGGTCTATGAGGAGCTCACCGCGCGCCAGCGCCGGCACGACGCCGAGCGGGGCTACTGCCTGTGGACCATGCTCGACGAGTCCGGGAAGGTCATCGGCTTCACGGGCGCCCAGCCGTGGGAGCGGGAGTGGGGCCCCACAGGCGAGATCGAGATCGGCTGGCGCCTCGGACGGGAGCACTGGGGCCAGGGGTACGCCACCGCCGCGGCGCGGATGACGGTGGAACGGGTGCGGGCGGCGGGTGTGCCGACCGTGGTGGCGATGGTGAACGCCGCCAACGCGCGCTCCATCGCGGTGACCCGGCGCCTGGGCATGAGCCTCGCCGAGGTCTTCATGACGCCGACCACGCGCCAGGAGGGGCACTGCTACCGGCTGGCGCTCTAGCTGCGCCGTCCCGGCACGTCACCTCACGTCACCGAGAGTAATCGACTGCTACGGAAAGACACTTGACGCTTCCGAGCGGTGCGGGGCCGGGGTTACCCTGCCAGTACCGCTGGGGGTGACATCCGTGCGAATAACACCCAAACCACCTGAAGTGCCCGTGCCGAAGCTGGTCGGTCTGATGGCCATGGACGCACGTGAGGCAGCCACGACAGGCGGTGTGCTGCTCTCCGCGCCCGACCGCCCCGACTTCTCTCGCACCGTCGTCGACTACGTCGTACGGCAATATCCGCCACCCGGTGTCGAGGTGCCGCGCGGGGCCGTGGTCACGGTCTGGTTCGAGTTCGGCGAGGGTGAGGGCGGCGGAGGCGCGGGCGTCCACGAGCCGCGCCTGCCCCGGCCGGGCGGCGGCGGGATGCTGCGCGAGCTCGATGAACCGGGCGGTCCGTTCGCCACCGTGGCCGGATTCGGCTCGCGTTACTGAGCACCGGACTCGAAGCCCAGCCCCACTGACCCAGCCCTACTTCCCCTACTGCCCAACCGGTCTACCGGCCTACTGACCTACTGGCCTACCGGCCCTCGGTCTTGAACCCCCGGTGCAGGGCCACGATCCCGCCGGTCAGGTTGCGCCAGGCCACCTTCGACCAGCCGGCCTTGCGCAGCCGTTCGGCCAGTGCGGGCTGGTCGGGCCAGGCGCGGATGGACTCGGCGAGGTAGACGTACGCGTCGGGGTTCGAGGAGACGGCACGGGCCACCGGGGGCAGGGCACGCATCAGGTACTCGGTGTACACCGTGCGGAACGGCGCCCAGGTCGGATGGGAGAACTCGCAGATCACGACCCGGCCGCCGGGCCTGGTCACGCGGTACATCTCACGCAGCGCGGAGTCCGTGTCCTGCACGTTGCGCAGCCCGAAGGAGATGGTGACGGCGTCGAAGGTGTCGTCCTTGAAGGGCAGCTTCGTCGCGTCGCCCGCGGTGAACGGCAGCCAGGTGTGCTTGCGCTTGCCGACCTGGAGCATGCCGAGGGAGAAGTCGCAGGGGACGACGTACGCGCCGGTGCGGGCGAAGGGCAGGGAGGACGTGGCCGTACCGGCAGCCAGGTCCAGGACCTTCTGCGCGGGGCGGGCGTCGACGGCCTTGGCGACCTCCTTGCGCCACACCCGGTCCTGGCCGAGCGACAGCACGTCGTTGGTCAGGTCGTACCGTTCCGCCACGTCGTCGAACATCGAGGCGACTTCGTGCGGCTGCTTGTTCAGGGAGGCGCGGGTCACGGGGCCATTGTTGCAGTACGTCACCCCGCGCCCGCTCAGGGGAGGAGCCGTGGCCTCTTCTTCGCGGCCACGTCCTCCACCCACCCGCACAGCAGGACGAAACCGGCGATCAGGACCCAGCCGACGCCGAACACGAACCACTGGCTGTCCAGCGGCAGATACGTCTCGAACGCGGGCACCTTCCAGAACTGGTCGATCAGTGGGACCGCCAGGATCAGCGCGATCTCGTGCCAGAGGTAGATCGTCACGGCCCGGGCGTTGAAGATCGTCACGATCCGGTCCAGGCGGCGGAAGCCCGTCAGTCCGGCGAAGTCGATCCGGAACCGGGCCTTGGCCCACATCAGGAGCATGACGAAACCGGCCGACCAGAAAGCCTGCGCGAGCGGGTTCTCGTCCAGGTCGTAGGTGCCGAACTCGGCCTGGTGGGAGTAGGCGTACCAGCCGCCGTACCCGAGCGCGGCCAGTGACAGCAGGACCACCGCGGCCGGCTTCAGCCGCTGCAGCACGCCGTCGCGGTGGGCGAAGCCGAGGATCCAGCAGAACAGGTACGTCGACAGGTCCCACATCGCGCTGCCCACCCGGTTGTCCGGACCCGACCAGACGAAGTTCAGGACCAGGATCGGTGCGAGGGACAGGAACAGCACGGGAACGGGGGCGAGTCGGAACACCTTCAGCAGGAGGGGGGACAGGAGGACGAACCAGAGGTACGTCCGCAGGTACCAGAGGATCTCCCAGGCCTCCTCGCCCCACGCGTTGCCCGGGGGGTCACCGAGCGGGACGACCCAGTACACGATCTGCCAGCCCGGCATCCAGTCATGGACCAGCATCGCCACGACCACGAAGAGGCCCCAGAACCAGAACGGGGGCAGGAGGCGGCGCAGCCGGCTCCTCACCACCGTGCGCGCGGGCCGCTCCAGGGACTTCGCCATCAGGGTGCCGGCCAGGCCGAACATGACCCCCATGGAGGGGAAGACCAGTCCGGCCCAGGCCCAGCCGAAGGTGTGGTAGGTGACGACACGGATGAGGGCGACGGCCCTGAGGGTGTCGAAGTAGCGGTCGCGGCCTGCGGGCTTCGCCGGTGGCGGAGGCTTCTCCTCCTCCGCCCCGACGGCAGCCTCGGCCTCCGGCGCCACCCCCGGCCCCGGTTCCGGCCTCGGCTCATCCAGCACGGGCAGCGTCGCCGTCGCGTCGGGCGTCGGCTCCCCCTGCCCGTAGTCCACGTGCGGCTGCGGATACGGCTGTTGGGGATATGGCTGTTGGGGATACGGCTGCTGGGCGTAACCCTCGTAGCCGCCGTAGCCCTCGTAACCGTAGCCGGGCCGGCCAGGTTGGCCGGGGTGCTGCCCGTACCCAAATCCGTACCCCTGCGGGTACCCCTGCTGCCCCTGCAGCCCTTGCGGATGCCCCTGCGGATATCCCTGCGGATATCCCTGCTGTTCCTGCTGTTCCTGCTGTTCGGGCCCCCAGCTCATCAGCTCGCCCCCGCCGGAGTGCCGACCTCGCCGGTCCGCTTCAGTTTCTGCCAGCGCAGGCGGCCGCCGGTGAGGGCGGTGATGCAGGAGTGGATGAGGACGAGGTACATCATCTGGCGGTAGGCCAGTTGTTGCAGGGGCATCATCAGCAGGTAGCGGTACTTCTCACGGTCGAGGCGGAAGGCGTACGCCGCGCACACCAGTTGGACCGCCAGCACCGCGAACCACGCCAGTAGCGCCGCCTGGAAGTCGATGAAGATCATCGAGTAGACGGTGAACACGTCGATGAGCGGGGCGAAGACCGGCGTGACGATCTGGAAAATGACCACCAGCGGCATGCCGACCCGGCCGAAGCGTCCCGAAGGGCCCTTGTCCGTGAGGGACTTGCGGTGTTTCCAGAGCGCCTGCATGGTGCCGTAGGACCAGCGGTAGCGCTGCGACCACAGCTGCTTCAGGGAACCCGGGGCCTCCGTCCAGGCGCGGGCGTGCTCCTGGTAGACGACCCGCCAGCCCTCGCGGTGCATGGCGATGGTGATGTCGGTGTCCTCGGCGAGGGTGTCCTCGCTCATCCCGCCGACCTGGAGGACCGCCTCGCGGCGGAACGCGCCGATCGCGCCGGGGATGGTCGGCATGCAGCGCAGCAGGTCGTACATACGGCGGTCGAGGTTGAAGCCCATCACGTACTCGATGTGCTGCCAGGCGCCGATGACGGTGTCGCGGTTGCCGACCTTGGCGTTTCCGGCGACCGCGCCGACCTCGGGATCGGCGAACGGCTGCACCAGCTGTCCCACGGTGTCCGCCTCGAAGACCGTGTCGCCGTCCATCATCACGACGATGTCGTAACTGGCGCTGCGTACCCCGTTGTTGAGTGCGGCCGGCTTGCCCGCGTTCTCCTGACGGATGACCCGGACGTTCGTCATGCCGAGTGCCTCGGCCGCATCGCGCGCGATCTCGGAGGTGCCGTCGGTCGAGCCGTCGTCCACGACGATGACCTCGATCGGGTGGGTGCTCTGCGCCAGCGACTTGAGGGTGTTGGCGATGCACTCCTTCTCGTTGTACGCCGGGACGATCACGCTCACCGGTCGGGTGACCGGTGCTCCCCAGGTGAAGCGGCGTTTGTTGCGCTGTCTGTAGTGCCGACGGGCGAGGATCAGCATCATGCCGAACCGGCCCATGACGGCCACGCCCACGACGATCAGTCCGACCGAGAGCGTCGGAACGGTCAACTCGGCGACGGCGACGGCCAGAACGAGGGCCTTGCCCTCGTAGAGGGTCGCGCCGGTGGCCTCGCGGTGTGCGGCCTGGAGACGGGACACGGTCGAACCCTGGTTGCCCGTTGGACCGTTCGGCCCGCCCACGGTCTGCACGCCACCGGGCACCCCTGTGGCCCCGGGAACCCCGGCCGTCTCCCGCTCGCTCGCGCGTTGCTCCTCGATGACACCGCTGATGGTGGTGAAGGTGTACCCCTTCGCCTTCATCTTCGCGATGTACTTCGGCAGCGCCTCGATCGTCTGCTCACGGTCGCCGCCCGCGTCGTGCATCAGGACCGACGCGCCGGCGGTCCCCTTCGGCGTGGCCCACTGGACGATCTTCGAGACGCCCGGCTTCTTCCAGTCGTCGCTGTCGGTGTCGACGAAGACGCTGGTGTAGCCGTCGGCGCCGAGCTCCTTGTAGACGGGCCAGCTGTAGTTGTCGATGGCGTCCGTCTCCGAGGAGTACGGCGCCCGGAACAACGTGGTCGTGATGCCGGCCGCGCCCGCCAGCGCGAGCTGCGTCTGCTCCATCTCGCGCCGGACGCGGGCGTCGCTCTGGTAGGAGAGGTCGACGTGGGTGAAGGTGTGGATGCCCACCTCGTTGCCCTGCTCGACCATGTCGTCCACGATGCCGGGGTAGCGCGAGACCATCGACCCGACCAGGAAGAACGTGGCGGGGACGTCGTACTTCTCGAGGATCTTCAGGACATCGGGCGTGTACGTGGGGTTGGGGCCGTCGTCGAAGGTGAGCGCGATGGTCTTCTTCGGGACGGAGACGGTGGTGGCCTGGCCGTTCCGGAAGGAGACGATCGGCCCGCCGTTGAGGATCTTGTCGGGGACCTCGTCGGAGCTGGCTCCGTCGCGCACACGCTGGTCACCGCCGACCTCGGCGCGCAGATAGCCGTCGAGCAGCATGACGCTGGTGAGGGCGAGCAGGAGCAGCAGCGCGAGGATGATCCGCGGTTTCTGCAGTGCCGCGGCCTTGCCCGCCGCCCGTTTCATCCGGGTGGGGGCGCGCCGACGGCCGCGTGAGGGTGTCGTCGTCATGGGGTGCCTGCGTTCCCGTCAGTCGTCGGCCGCGGCGGCGGACGCCGACACGGTCGGGGCGGAGCTGGGCGGGGCGCCGGTGGCGATGCCCGTGGGCGGGGTGCCGGTGGGCCTCGCGGGCGGGGCACCGATACCGCCCTGCGGCTCGGCGCCGCCGGGGCCGGAGTTCTGGGGGCCGGCCCGACCACCACCGAACGGCACCAGCGAGGACGGGTTGATCGAGGTGCCGATGCCCATGAACGCCATGCTGAGCACGACCGCGTACCCGAGGCAGACGACGCCGACCAGGAGGCCGACCCGGCGCAGCAGCTTGGAGCGGCGCCCGGAGTTGTCGACGAACACGGGTCCCTCGGCGGACTCGTTGCCGCGTTTACGACGGCGCCCGCGCCCAGGGGCGGCGGCGCGGTTTTCGATGGCAGGCTCGGAATGCATTCCCCGGATATTAGGGACCCTTTATTCGGTCTTAACTCTGACTCTCTTGTGAGCCGCCCATGAGAAAGTCGTCAACCTGTCCGCTTCCTGAGAGTTTCCCAGAAAGCCTGCACAACTCCGCGCGGAGGGAAAGGAGTCGAATGCCCGAATCGCGCGTCCACGATGCACCTTTTGACCATGTCTGCCCGTGAAGTGCCCGTGTGCTTGCGGTCCGTGCGAAGCCCGACCACGTGTGAGACATTTCCACTCTGGAAACGCTCTTTGTTTCCGTCCTGAGGCAGAAACCATGAGAGCGGGTGGATACGCAATGCGGAGTCTCCTGAAGCCGGCGGCCGGGCTCACCTGCCTGTTCGCGCTGACCACCGCGGGATGCTCCGCGGAAACAGATGGCACATCGGACACGGCACCCGAAGCCTCCAAACACACGAGCACCACCCCGAGCGCTACCCCTGACCCTCCCCCGAGCGAGGAGGCGTCGGCGGCCACCGCCTACGCCCCCTACGTCAGCGCGACGGACGCATCCGGCCTCGACTCCACGGGCTCCCCCGAGACGTACAACCTGGCCTTCGTGATCGCCGACGGCGGTGGCTGCACGCCGAAGTGGAACGACAACGACGCCGTCGGCGCCTCCGGGGTGAAGTCCCGGATCGCGCGCCTGAAGGAGGACGGCGCCACCGTGCGGGTCTCCTTCGGCGGGGCCTCCGGCGAGGAACTCGCGGCGACCTGCGACAGCGCGTCAGAACTGGCCGAGGCGTACGGCAAGGCCCTGGACGCGGCCGGTTCCACCCAGGCCGACTTCGACATCGAGGGCGACGAACTGGCCGACTCCGACTCGGTGGACCTGCGCTCCGAGGCGATCGCCCTCCTGCAGAAGGACCGCGCCGACCTCAGCGTCTCCTTCACGCTCCCGGTGATGCCGTCCGGCCTCGACGCGGACAGCCTGGCGCTGCTGGAGTCGGCCAACGAGCATGACGTACAGGTCTCCACCGTCAATCTCATGACGATGAACTACGGCGAGTCGTACGCCGACGACATGGGCGACTACGCGCTCACTTCCGCCAAGGCCTCCCACACCCAGCTGATGAAGGTGTTCGGGCTGGCGTCCGCGGCCGCCTGGCGGGGCATGGCACTCACCTCGATGATCGGCGTCAACGACGTCGACGGCGAGACGTTCACCCTCTCCGACGCGGCCCAGGTACGGACGTTCGCCGCGAAGAACGAGATCGCGTGGGTGTCCATGTGGTCGACGTTCCGCGACCAGCAGTGCGAGGAGGGGAAAACCGGGGACGACGACGCCCGGACCAACTGCAGCGGGGTGGAACAGGGTTCGGGCGCGTTCGCGAAGGCGTTCGCCGGCTAGCCGCCACGCTCTGACGAGGCGTCACCTGTGCATGCCCGACCGGCTGTGTGCCCGACCGGCTGTCAACGTCGCCTGTGGACCAGGCGCCCCGCGCACACCGTCGCGATACAGACGCCGGTCTCGTCGAAGACCGCCAGGTCGGCGCGGCCGCTCTCCCTGATCGCCGTCGGCTGAGTGCGCGGGAGTACGACGACGTCGTTCCGGTCGGCCGCGACGCGGAGTTCGGGCGAGTCGACGTACTCCTCCAGGACCGTCACCGCACCGGCCTTCAGCACGGCGTGGACGCGTTCGCGTGGCGACGGGGCCTCGGGGAGCGGCCCCTCATGAACGCGGGCCGGCCCGAGCACCCCGGGCCAGCGCCGCACCCGAGCACCCGGAAACAGCGCCCGCACCTCCGCCAGTGTTCCCACGGCGGCGACCCGGATGCCCTCGACGGCCACGGCACCGTCCTTGACCGGCTCCGTGCCGTGCCAGGTCCACCGGACCTCGTCAGCCGCGTGAATGGTCTCCAACTCGGGCTCGGATCAGCTCAGTTGGACGCGAGCAGCTTCAGCTCGGGATGAGCCGTACCGCCCTCGATCGCCGTGGACGAGATGTGGGACATCACCCGCTCGTCGACGGGGTCGTTCGCCGGGTCGTCGTGGACGACGAGGTGCTCGTACGTCGTCGCCCGCTGGGCCGGGACGCGTCCCGCCTTGCGGATGAGGTCGATGATCTCCATCCGGTTGGAGCGGTGCTTGGCGCCGGCGGAGGAGACGACGTTCTCCTCCAGCATGATCGAGCCGAGGTCGTCCGCGCCGTAGTGCAGCGACAGTTGGCCGACCTCCTTGCCGGTGGTCAGCCAGGAGCCCTGGATGTGGGCGATGTTGTCCATGAACAGCCGCGCGATGGCGATCATCCGCAGGTACTCGAAGAGCGTGGCCTGCGTGCGGCCCTTCAGGTGGTTGTTCTCGGGCTGGTAGGTGTACGGGATGAACGCGCGGAAGCCGCCCGTGCGGTCCTGCACGTCACGGATCATCCGCAGGTGCTCGATGCGCTCCGCGTTGGTCTCGCCCGTGCCCATGAGCATGGTGGAGGTGGACTCCACACCCAGCCCGTGCGCGGCCTCCATGATCTCCAGCCAGCGCTCGCCGGACTCCTTGAGCGGGGCGATGGCCTTGCGGGGCCGCTCCGGGAGGAGTTCCGCGCCGGCACCGGCGAAGGAGTCGAGACCGGCCTCGTGGATCCGGGTGATGGCCTCCTCGACCGACACCCCGGAGATCCGGGCCATGTGCTCGACCTCGCTGGCCCCCAGGCTGTGGATGACCAGCTGCGGGAAGGCCTGCTTGATGGCGGAGAAGTGCTTCTCGTAGTACTCGACGCCGAAGTCCGGGTGGTGGCCGCCCTGGAACATGATCTGCGTCCCGCCGAGTTCGACGGTCTCCTCGCACCGGCGCAGGATGTCGTCCAGGTCGCGGGTCCAGCCCTTGGCGGTGTCCTTCGGGGCAGCGTAGAAGGCACAGAACTTGCACGCCGTGACGCACACGTTGGTGTAGTTGATGTTGCGTTCGATGATGTACGTGGCGATGTGCTCGGTGCCCGCGTACCTGCGGCGGCGTACGGCGTCGGCGGCGGCGCCGAGCGCGTGCAGCGGGGCGTCGCGGTAGAGGTCGAGCGCCTCCTCCGGGGTGATCCGCCCACCCTCGGCGGCACGGTCGAGGACGGACTGAAGGTCGGCCTTCTCGGTCACCGGGCGTCCCTTTCGTCAAGGGTTGTGGACGGACCGAACCAGCCTACGCCAGGCGTTTCACGCGACGGACCTCAGGCCGCGTACGCGCCGATCAACCAACCTCAGACCGCGTACGCGCCGATCAGCAGCCCGAGGTACGCCCCCGCGATCAGGAACGGCCCGAACGGGATCGCCGTCTTGCGCCCCGCGCGCCTCGCGACGACGAGGGCACCGCCGTACAGCGCCCCGAGCAGGAACCCGGCGAAGGTGCCGAGCAGCACGGTCCCCCAGCCGTACCAGCCCAGCGCGGCGCCGATCCCGAGCGCCAGCTTCACATCTCCGAAGCCCATGCCGCCGGGGTTGACGAGCCACAGCACGAGGTAACCGGCGCCGAGCGCGAGGGCGCCCAGCGCGGCGGTCGGCCAGTGCCCGGTGTGCTCGGGCACCGCGGCGGCCACCCCGAGGAGGACGAGTGTCGCGGCGGCGAGCGGCAGGGTCAGCACGTCGGGGAGCCTGCGCACCCGCAGGTCGACGGCGGCCAACAGCACCCACACGGGCACCGACAGCAGCCAGACGACGACCTCGGGCCGGGTGTCGGTGGCGCCGGCGAGACCGGCACACAGGAGTGCGGTGACGAGACAGACGAGGGGGGTGCTGGGACCGTACGCGCGTGTCGGTGTGCAGTGCCCGCACCGCGCCCGGCCGAGCCACCCGCGGGCGGGCCCGCCGAACGGATGCCCGCCGGGGCACTCCTCCCGCCAGTTCTCCTCCTCCGGTACGGAGAAGCGGTGGGCGGCACGCGGCACCAGCACTCCGGTGGCCGCGCCCCACAGTGCCGCGACGGCGATCAGCAAGCCGGTCATCGGCCGATCATCCCACCGCGACGGCACGCACCCACCGCGTCAGCCCACACCCGTCGCACAGCCACGCACCCACCACGTCAGCCCACGCTGCCGCATCGCCACGCACCCACCGCGTCAGCCCCACCCACCGCCACACACCCACCGCGCGTCCTCACCTCCTCGGCGAGCACCGCCCGACGGGCCCGGGATCACGGCTTCAGCAGGTCGACCTTCACGTCCGCCGGGAAGCCGGTGGTCGGGCCGACGCGGCGGGCGAACTCCGCGACCGCCTCCAGCTGGGGGCCACCGAAGCGGAAGTCGAGGGTGGTGAAGTACCGCTCCAGGATCTGCTCGTTGAAGGCCTCCCAGCGGGCCGCCTGTTCGGCGACCTTGCCGACCTCCTCCAGGGAGAGGTTGCGGGAGGCGAGGAAGGCCTCGTGGACCTTGCGGGTGATGACGGGCTCGCGCTCCAGGTAGTCGCGGCGGGCCGCCCACACGGCGAAGACGAACGGCAGCCCGGTCCACTCCTTCCACAGCGCGCCCAGGTCGTGGACCTCCAGCCCGAATTTCGGCCCGTCGAGCAGGTTGGCCCGCAGCGCCGCGTCGCCGATGAGTACGGCGGCCTCGGCCTCCTGCATCATCAGGCTGAGGTCGGGCGGGCACGTGTAGTACTCGGGCTCCACGCCGTAACGGTCGGCCAGCAGCAGCTGGGCGAGCCGGACGGAGGTGCGCGAGGTCGAGCCGAGGGCGACACGGGCGCCGTCCAGCTCGTCCAGCGGCACCTGCGAGACGATCACGCAGGACATCACGGGGCCGTCGCACCCCACGGCGATGTCCGGGAAGGCGACCAGGTCGTCCGCGTTCCTGAGGAACTCGACGAGGGTGATGGGACCGATGTCGAGGTCCCCCCGCACCAGCTGCTCGCTGAGCTTCTCCGGGGTGTCCTTGGTCAGCTCGAAGTCGAGCAGCGTGCCGGTTCTCGCGAGCCCCCAGTACAGGGGCAGGCAGTTGAGGAACTGGATGTGGCCGACACGCGGCCGGGTGCGAGAAATGTCCACATCGCGAGACTAGCCCCACTGGGGTACGCTCCGGCCTCCGCCCCCGAGGGTCAACCCTCAAACGATCTTCAAACATTCGGGTGACGTGATCTTGGCCTCTATTGCTTTCGGCTGCCTGCGTGCTAGGCTCGCCGCAAGTTGCAGTTTGGTTTCCCTTGCAGTACAGAGCCTGCGGAGCATGTGACCGCGGGCTCTAGTCGTTTTCAGACGTATGCAGTTGTGCGGCATTTTTGTTTTCACACTTGCAGGGTTCTGGAGCAGGGCAACCCTTTGGGCCCAAGGAGGGCTTATGGCTACCGGAACCGTGAAGTGGTTCAACGCCGAAAAGGGCTTTGGATTCATCGCCCAGGAAGGCGGCGGCCCCGACGTCTTCGTCCACTACTCCGCGATCAACGCGAGCGGCTTCCGCTCGCTGGAGGAGAACCAGCAGGTTTCCTTCGACGTCACGCAGGGCCCGAAGGGTCCGCAGGCGGAGAATGTCACCCCTGTCTGAGTTCAGAGTTCACGAGCCCAAAGCTCTGATCCGGAACCGATAGCAGTACCCAAGGAGCCCCGCGCCGCAAGGCGACGGGGCTCCTGCCTTTTCCCAGGCCCCACCGCGGGACATGTGCGGGCAGGCGGAGGGTGTGAGCGAGCCTCGGCTCACCGCTCGTACAGTCCCTCCACCTCCTGCGCGAAATCCTTCAGCACCGTCTCCCGTCGCAGCTTCATCGACGGCGTCAGATGGCCGGTCTCCTCCGAGAAGTCGGTCGGCAGGACGGTGAAGCGGCGGATGGACTCGGGGCGGGAGACGAGCTTGTTGGCCTCGTCGACCGCGCGCTGGAGGATGCCGCGCAACTCATCGTCGTCGACGAGCAGTTCGGCGGGGACGGGGTGCTTGCCGTTCATCCGGCGCCAGTGGGAGACGCCCCCCATGTCCAGGGTGATCAGGGCGGAGATGTAGGGGCGGCGGTCGCCCAGGACGATGCACTGGGAGATCAGGGGGTGGGAGCGCAGCCAGTTCTCCAGCGGGGCGGGGGCCACGTTCTTGCCGCCCGCGGTGATGAGGATCTCCTTCTTGCGGCCGGTGATCGTGAGGTACCCCTCGTCGTCGAGGCGGCCGATGTCGCCGGTGGGGAACCAGCCGTCGGCGGACGCGGGGCTCACCCCGCCGCCGTGCGGGTCCCAGTAGCCACGGAACACATGCTCCCCGCTGAGCAGGATCTCGCCGTCCGCCGCGATCCGCACCTTGGTGCCGGGCAGCGGCCAGCCGACCGTGTCCAGACGCGGCTTGAGCGGCGGGGTGACCGTGGCCGCGCCGGTCGACTCGGTCAGGCCGTAGCCCTCGTAGATCTCCATGCCCGCGCCCGCGTAGAACGCGGCGAGCCGGCGGCCGAGGGGTGAGCCGCCGCTGATGATGTGGCGGACCCGGCCGCCCATGGCGTTGCGGATCCGGCGGTAGATGAGGGAGTCGTAGAAGGAGCGGGCGGCCTTCAGAGTGGTGCCCGGTCCGGAGCCGGTGCCGGCCAGGCGGGCCTCCATGGCCTCTCCGTAGCGGACGGCCACGTTCACCGCGCGGTCGAAGGCGGTCGCCCGGCCGCCGCTCTCCGCCTTGGCGCGGGCGCTGTTGAAGACCTTCTCGAGCATGTACGGGATACACAGCAGGAACGTCGGTCTGAAGGCACCGAGCTCGGCCACCAGACTCTCCGCCTGAAGGCTCGGCACATGGCCCAGCCGAACCCGGGCGCGGACGCACGCGATCGCCACCATGCGGCCGAAGACGTGGGACATGGGGAGGAAGAGGAGGGTGGCGAGCTCGTCGGAGGACTTCGACCGGAAGACGGGGTGGAGGAGTTCGATCGCGTTGTCGACCTCGGCGAGGAAGTTCCCGTGCGTCAGCACACAGCCCTTGGGGCGGCCCGTCGTGCCCGAGGTGTAGACGACGGTGGCGAGGGCGCCCGGGCCCAGCATCCCCCGGCGTACGTCGACTTCCTGGTCGGGGACCGGTTGGCCGAGTTCCGCCAGCCGCTCCAGATGGCCCTTCTCGATGATCCACACGTGGCTCAGATCGGGCAGCCGGCTGAGCTCCGGGCCGAGCGCCGCCGCCTGGGACGCGTGCTCCGTCACCAGGGCCACCGCCCCGGAGTCCTGGAGGATCCAGCGGGTCTGGAAGACGGAGGAGGTGGGGTAGATCGGCACGGTGACCAGGCCGGCGGCCCACGCGGCGAAGTCGAGGAGCGTCCACTCGTAGATCGTGCGGGCCATGACGGCGATCCGGTCCCCGGGCGCCAGCCCCTCCGCGATCATGCCCTTCGCCAACGCCAGTACCTGCTCGGCGAACTGGACGGCCGTCACATGCTCCCAGTGCCCGTCCTCCGTGCGGCGGCTGAGCACCTGGTGCTCGGGAGCCGCGTCGGCGTTGTCGAAGGGCAGGTCCGCCAGGGAGCCGTGGGTGACCGGCGGGGCGATCGGCGGCACGGACACCTCCCGGACCTCGCCGTCCAGTCGCCGGATCTCCGGCGCGACCAGAACGGGCGCGCCGTCGTAGTCGTGGCCGGACAGGTAGGAGAGGGACATGGGGCAGCTCCTGAGGCGTGCAGCTCGGTTCCACTCTGCTGCAAGTGGTACGTGCGGAACGTACCGGTACGTTCACCGACTGTTGCGAATTACCGGGTTACCGGGGGTTAGGACGGTGATCGTACGGGGCCCTCGTGGAAGGTTGGTGCGGGTTCGGGGGCGTTTCGGAGCCGGGGATGTGCAACCTCGGAGGTTACGTGAGGAAGATTCACGTTGCCCCCGATCAGTACGGCTGGCCATGGTCAGGACGGCTGTCAGTGCCGCTCCAGGACCGCCGTGACTCCCTGGCCGCCCGCCGCGCACACGGAGATCAACCCCCGCCCGGTGGAGCCTCGTTCGGCGAGCAGTTTGGCGAGCGTCGCCACGATCCGCGCGCCGGTCGCCGCGAACGGGTGCCCGGTCGCGAGGGAGGAGCCGGCGACGTTCAGACGGGCCCGGTCCACCGTGCCCAGCCCCCGCTTCTCCCAGGCGGCGAGCGTCGCCAGCACCTGGGAGGCGAACGCCTCGTGGACTTCCAGGAGGTCGAAGTCCGCCAGCCCGAGGCCGGCCCGCTCCAGCATGCGCGGGACCGCGTGGGCCGGTGCCATCAGCAGCCCGTCCTCGCCGCCGACCACATCACCGCCCACGAAGTCCACGGCCGCCGTCTCGTACGTGGTGAGGTACGCCAGCGGTTCGAGGCCGCGCGCCTCGGCCCACTCCTCCGACGCCAGCAGGACGACCGCGGCCCCGTCCGTCAGCGGGGTCGAATTGCCCGCGGTCATGGTCGGGTCGGGCGCGTCCAGCCCGAACACCGGCTTCAGCGTGGCCAGTTTCTCCGCCGTCGAACCGGGGCGCAGGTTCTGGTCGCGGGCCAGCCCGCGGAAAGGCACCACCAGGTCCTGGAAGAAGCCGCGTTCGTACGCCGCCGCCAGTCGCCGGTGACTGAGCGCGGCCAGCTCGTCCTGGGCCTCGCGGGTGATCCCCCACAGCCGGGCGGTCACGGCCGCGTGTTCACCCATCGACAGTCCGGTGCGCGGCTCGGCGTTGCGCGGGATGTCGGGGACGAGGTGGGACGGGCGCACGCGGGTGAGCGCCTTGACCCGGCCGAGCGGTGACTTCGCCCGCCGTGCCTCCAGCAGGATCCGCCGCAGGTGGTCGTTGACGCCCAGCGGTGCGTCGCTCGCGGTGTCGGCGCCGCCCGCGATCGCTGACTCGGTCTGCCCGAGGGCGATCTTGTTGGCGGCGGCGATCACGGCCTGCAGTCCGGTCCCGCAGGCCTGCTGGATGTCGTACGCCGGTGTGCGGGCGTCCAGCTTCGAGCCGAGGACGGTCTCGCGGGCCAGGCTGAAGTCACGGCTGTGCTTGAGGACGGCTCCGGCGACGAACTCACCCACCGCGCCCGGCCCTTCGAGGCCGCACCGCTCGACCAGGCCGTCCAGTACGGCGGTCAGCATCTGCCGGTTCGATGCGGTGGCGTACGGCCCGTCGGAGCGGGCGAAGGGGACGCGGGCGCCGGCGACGACCGCCACACGCCGTGCCACCGGCGGTTTCAAGGGGCTCATGTCGACCCGCTCCTCACCTTTGACGTAGGCTTACCTTCGGTAACCTTACTTCAGAGTAAGGAAGCGGGTAAGGACAGTGACCGCAGCTGGGAGATGACATGGTCGACCGCTATCTGAGCTTCACCGGCACCACGCCCGGCCGCTTCCTGACCCGGCGCCTCGGCCTCCCCCAGCCCGCCCCGCTGAAACGCTGGTCGCCCGAGCACCCCACCCTCGGCGGCGATCTGCTGCACCTCACCGCGGGCGGGTCCGACCTGGACCTCACCGCCACGGGCCTCGCTCTGACCCGTTCCTCCGAGCGTCCCGCCGCCGTCCTCCTCGACGCCACCGGCGTCCGGGACGTCGAGGGCCTCGCCGACGTCCACACGGCGCTGCACCCCGTCGTGCGGTCGGTCGCCGCGAGCGGCCGGGTGGTGGTGCTCGGCGCCCCACTCGATGCCGTCGACCACCACCAGGCCGCCGCCCAGCAGGCTCTCGAAGGGTTCGTGCGCTCGCTCGGCAAGGAGATCGGCCGGGGCAGGACCGTGAACCTCGTCCGGTCGGCCTACGCGCTCGCCGCCGAGTCGACCCTGCGCTTCCTGCTCTCCCCCAAGTCCGCCTACGTCAGCGGCCAGGTGATCGAGGTGGGCGGCCGGCAGGTCACCGCGCCCGACGACTGGGACCTCCCCCTGGCCGGCCGGACCGCGCTGGTCACCGGCGGCGCGCGCGGGATCGGGGAGGCGGTCGCCGAGACGCTGGCGCGGGACGGGGCGCGGGTCGTCGTCCTGGACGTACCGCAGGCGGCGACGGACGCGCGGCGGGTCGCCGAACGGCTCGGCGGCACCGCGCTCGCCCTCGACATCACGGCGGCGGACGCGGGCGAGCGGATCGCCGCCGCCCTGCCCGACGGCCTGGACGTCCTGATCCACAACGCGGGCATCACCCGCGACCGGCGGCTCGTCAACATGCCCTTCGAGCGCTGGAGTCCGGTGCTGGAGGTGAACCTGGCGAGCGTGCTGCGCACGACGGACGCGCTGCTCGCGGCCGGAACGCTCAGGCGGGGCGGCCGGATCGTCGCGACCGCCTCCATCGCGGGTCTGGCCGGCAACGCGGGCCAGACGAACTACGGCGCGAGCAAGGCGGGCGTCGCCGGGCTGGTGCGCGCCCTCGCGCCGCGTGCCCTCGCCGAACACGGGGTGACGGTCAACGCGGTCGCGCCCGGGTTCATCGAGACGAGGATGACGGCCGCGGTCCCCCTGTTCATCAGGGAGGCGGGCCGCCGTATGAACTCCCTCGCGCAGGGCGGTCTGCCCGTCGACGTCGCCGAGACCACCGCCTGGTTCGCCCACCCGGCCTCCGGGGCGGTCAACGGGCAGGTCGTGCGGGTGTGCGGCCAGAGCCTGTTGGGGGCGTAGTGACGACCGCGCCGACGACCACGACCCTGACCGGCTCCCCCTCGCTCGCGCCCCTGCTCACCCGGGGCGCCCTGCTGTCCCCGTTCAAACGGCCCCGCCCGGACGCGGACTTCCCCCGCACCCGGCTGGTGCTGCCCGGCCTGCGCGTCGACCTGGCGCGACTGGCCGCCTACGAGCGGGTGTGCGGGTTCGCGACCGGGGACGACGCGCTGCCGCCGACGTATCCGCACGTCCTCGGCTTCCCGCTGGCCATGCGGCTGATGAGCGGACGGGACTTCCCGCTGCCGCTGCTCGGGCTGGTCCACACGTCAATCGAGATCACCCAGCGGCGGGCGATGACCGCGACCGGGGAGTACCAATTCACGGTCTATGTCGACGAGTTGGCGCCACATCGGCGCGGCACCGAGGCCGCGGTGGTCACCGAGGTGCGGACGGCGGACGCGGGGCGGACGGAGGACGGCGGACCGGAAGGGGACGAGGTGGTGTGGGAGTCGAGGAGCACGTATCTGGCCCGGCACCGCACTGACCGGCCGCCGGACTCCGCGGCCCCCGTGACCTCCGCGGCCTCCGTGACCGACCGGCGGGACCCCCTGCCCGCCGTCACCGAGTGGCGGCTCGCCGGGGACGTGGGGCGGCGGTACGGCGCGGCCTCCGGGGACCGCAACCCGATCCACCTGTACGCCCTGACTGCCCGGCTGTTCGGCTTCCGCCGGGCCATCGCGCACGGCATGTGGACGGTGGCCCGCTGTCTGGCCGCGCACGGCACCCCGGCCGCCGCCGTGATGCGGGCCGACTTCCGGGCGCCGGTGTCACTGCCGGGGACGGTCACGTACGCGGCCGAGGACGGGCTCTTCGAACTGCGCGCCGCGGACGGCCGGACCCATGTGACCGGGGGCGTCTACCCGCTCGTCTCATGAACGGAGTCGGGCGGTGACCAGGGGTGCCCTTCCATCAGGTTCCCCAGGCCCGCCCACGCGAAGTTCATCAGGGTCGCCGCCGCCTGCCGGGCGGTGACACCGTCAGTCGCGTTGGCCCACGCGGCCAGCGACTCGGCGGCGCCGACCAGGGACTCGGCCAGACCGGCGACCTCCCGCTCCGGCAGATCGGGGTCCCGGTGCGCGGCCCGGGCCGCGACGACGATCAGCTGGGTCACGAACGCGACCAACTCCGCACGCATCGCGGTGACCTCGGCGGCGAACGGCTCACCGTGGGTGCGGGCCTGGAGGTGCAGGACCGACCAGCCGTCCGGGTTCTGCGCGGTGTGTCCGAAGAACGCCCGCAGCCCGTCCCAGAGTTGACGGTCGGCCGGCAGACCGGACCCCACCGCGGCCCGGACCGACTCGGTGAGCGCCCGCGCCTCCCGCCGGATGCAGGCGGTGAAGAGGTCTTCCTTCGAGTTCAGGTACAGATACACCAACGGCTTGGACACGCCCGCCAGTTCGGCGATCTCGTCCATCGACGCGGCCATGTACCCGCGCTGGCCGAAGGTCCGTACGGCGGCGTCCAGCATCTGCTGCTCCCGGACCGCCCGCGGCATCCGCTTGCTCTTCACGGCACCCATGAGACACAGAGTAGTTGGGTGCCGACCACTCGGAGTCAGGTCAGGAAGCCTGGCCCTGGGCCCGTGCCGTGTCGTCGGCGGTGTCCTCCTGGTTGCGGTTCGCCTCCAGGTTGGCCTTCACACGGTCCACCTTCCGCACGACCTGGATCGAGGCGCGGTCGCGTTCCTTGCGGAGCACCACGAAGCTGATCGGGGCGGAGATCACCAGGGCCAGCAGGACGACCCACATGCCGTTGGAGGCGCCGAGGCCACGCGGGGCGACGCCGGAGTAGACGAGGCCCCAGACGACCACGAGGCAGCCCACGAAGATCCCGAGGCGCATCAGCGTGTAGCGGAGCATCTCAATCCACTCTTCCGATTCCAAAAAGGGGCACTGTCCAGTGAAGCACGCCGGACATCCGATCTTGGAAGGGGGTGTCAGGGGGCGTCAGGGGGTGTACGCCTGGTCAGTGCAGCGGCAGCAGCATGACCACGTCGTCGCGGTCGTCGCCGGGGGCGACGCGTATCGCGTCGGGTATCCGGCCGACCTCCTTGTAGCCGCAGGAGCCGTAGAACCGCTCCAGGCCGAGGCCGCCGCGGCAGGTGAGCCGGATCGCCTCGATGCCGTCGAGGGTGCGGGCCGTGTCCGCGGCGGCGGCCAGCAGGTCCCGGCCGTACCCCTTGCCCTGGTGCCGGGGATGGACCATCACCGTGTAGAGCCACAGCCAGTGCCTCATCAGCCGGTGCGTGTTGAAGGTGAGGAAGGAGGCCGCGGCGACCTGCCCTTCCTCGTCGTGCCCGACGAGGAGCCGGGCGCGCCCCTCGGCCATCCCCGCGAAGTGCTTCACCAGCTCCGGCCGGATCGCCTCCCGGCTCACGGGTGCCACGAAACCGACGGCGCCGCCCGCGTTGGAGACGTCCGTCCACAGGTCGAGGAGGCCGTCGCGCAGTTCGGGGGTGACGGCCGGATCGAGAGTGAAGGTAAGGGGCATGAGCGAAGATTAGTTATTACGCCAGGCTCGCCTCAAGGGCGTTTCGACGTCACGTGCGTCACGTGCATGACGTGCGTCACGTACATCACGCACGTCGCGCGCTCAGGCAGGTCACACACGTCACCCCAAGGCCCGCGCCGCCACCTTCAGGTCGGCGACCAGCCCCTGGTACGCGCTCTCCCGGTCGTCCGCACGCAGCACCGACGACGGGTGCACGGTCGGCACCAGCCGTTCCGGGCGCCCGTGGATCTCCTCCTCCAGAACCGTCCCGCGCACCTGCGTGACCCGGAACGACGACCCGAGCAGGGCCTTGCCGGCGGTGGCGCCCAGCACCACGATCAGCTCCGGTTCGACGATCGCCAACTCGGCGGCGAGCCACGGCGCGCATGCCGTCATCTCCCGCAGCGTCGGCGGCTTGTGGATCCGGCGCTTGCCCGGCTCGGGCCGCGTGAACTTGAAGTGCTTGACGGCGTTGGTGACGTACGCGTCGTCGGGGTCGATGCCCGCCTCCGCGAGCGCCCGGTCCAGCAGCCGCCCGGTCGGGCCGACGAACGGTTCGCCCTGCCGGTCCTCCTGGTCGCCGGGCTGCTCCCCGACGAGCATCACGCGGGCGTCGGCCGCGCCCGTCCCGAACACGGTCTGCGTGGCGTCCCGGTGCAGGGGGCAGCCCCGGCAGTCGGCGGCGGCGCGGCGCAGGGCGGGGAGCCCGCCCCGGGAGGGGACGAAGGGTTCCGCGGTGTGCGCGTCTTCGGGCGCGGCCGTACGGGGACTCACGTCCGCCGGGTACCGCGCCCGCGGCGCCTCACACGCGCATCGGCTGCGGCGACTCCCGGCGGGCCGGGTCGGGGCCGTCGTACTCGCGGAGGATCTCGTAGCGCGTGTTGCGCTCGACGGGGCGGAAGCCGGCGTCGCGGATGAGGTCGAGGAGGTCCTCGCGGGTGAGCTTGTTCGGGGTGCCGTAGTTGTCGGCGTCGTGGGTGATCTTGTACTCGACGACCGAGCCGTCCATGTCGTCGGCGCCGTGCTGGAGGGCCAGCTGGGCCGTCTGGACGCCGTGCATGACCCAGAAGACCTTGACGTGCGGGACGTTGTCGAACAGCAGCCGGGAGACCGCGAAGGTCTTCAGCGCCTCCGCGCCCGTCGCCATCTGCGTGCGCGCCTGGAGACGGTTGCGGACCTTGCCGTCCTTCATGTCCACGAAGTCGTGCTGGTAGCGCAGCGGGATGAAGACCTGGAAGCCGCCGGTCTCGTCCTGGAGCTCACGCAGCCGCAGCACGTGGTCCACCCGGTGGCGGGGCTCCTCGATGTGGCCGTAGAGCATGGTGCACGGGGTCTTCAGACCCTTCTCGTGCGCCAGCCGGTGGATGCGCGACCAGTCCTCCCAGTGGGTGCGGTGGTCGACGATGTGCTGACGGACCTCCCAGTCGAAGATCTCCGCGCCGCCACCGGTCAGCGACTCCAGACCGGAGTCGATCAGCTCGTCGAGGATCTCACTCGCGCCGAGCCCGGAGATGGTCTCGAAGTGGTGGATCTCGGTGGCCGTGAAGGCCTTGAGGGAGACGTTCGGCAGCGCCTTCTTCAGCTCGCTCAGCGAGCGCGGGTAGTAGCGCCACGGCAGGTTCGGGTGCAGCCCGTTGACGATGTGCAGCTCGGTGAGGTTGTCGCCCTCCATCGCCTTGGCGAGCTTCACCGCCTCCTCGATACGCATCGTGTACGCGTCCTTCTCGCCCGGCTTGCGCTGGAACGAGCAGTAGGCGCAGGACGCCGTGCACACGTTGGTCATGTTGAGGTGACGGTTGACGTTGAAGTGGACGACGTCACCGTTCTTGCGCGTCCGCACCTCGTGCGCGAGTCCGCCGAGCCAGGCCAGGTCGTCCGACTCGTACAGCGCGATGCCGTCCTCACGGGTCAGCCGTTCACCGGCCCTGACCTTCTCCTCCAGCTCGCGCTTGAGCCCGAGATCCATGCCCACAACCTTTCTCCGACGAATCCGACAACCGTACGCCCCCGCTCTTCGGGCGGGAGGCGCCCCCGAACGGCGCTCAACGCGCCTACGCCACCTCTTCGGGCAGCTCCCCGACCCGGTTCTCCCACTTCGTGGAGAGCACGATCGTGGTACGGGTCCGGGACACGCCCTTGGTTCCCGACAACCGCCGGATGATCTTCTCCAGGCCGTCCACGTCCGTCGCCCGCACCTTGAGCATGAACGAGTCGTCGCCCGCGATGAACCAGCAGTCCTCGATCTCGCTGAGGTCCTTCAGCCGGGCGGCCACGTCCTCGTGGTCGGCGGCGTCGGAGAGTGAGATGCCGATGAGGGCGATGACGCCGAGACCGAGCGAGGCGGAGTCGACGGTGGCGCGGTAACCGGTGATGACACCGGCCGCCTCCAGCCGGTTGATGCGGTCGGTGACGCTGGGTCCCGACAGACCGACGAGGCGCCCCAGCTCCGCGTAGGAGGCCCGGCCGTTCTCCCTCAGGGCCTGGATGAGCTGCCTGTCCACCGCGTCCATGCGATCGAAGCCTTCCGCTGAAGAGGTCTGAAGAGGTCTGAAGGTCTGAAGAGATCTGGGATGTCTGAGGAGGTGAGGAGATGGTCCGAGGAGGTCCGAGAGTTCCCGGAGTTGAGGGGTACGCCGGCCGGCACGCCGCTCACCGGGGCCTGGAGCCGCCCAGCTCGCCCTTCCAGCGGCGGTAGAGCCCGTGAGCCACGCCCGCCGCGTCGAGGACCCGGCCGGCGACGAAGTCCACCAGGTCCTGGATGTGGGTGGCGCCCGAGTAGAAGCCCGGCGAGGCGGGCACCACGCTCGCGCCGGCGTCGTCCAGGGCGACCAGGTGCCGCAGTGTCTGGCCGCCCAGGGGTGCCTCCCGTACCGCCACGACCAGGGGACGGCGCTCTTTCAGGGTCACGCTCGCGGCGCGCTGGAGCAGGTCCTTCGACAGCCCCAGCGCGACACCCGCGACACACGCGGTCGACGCGGGCACGATCAGCATCCCCTTCGAGGGGTACGACCCCGAGGACGGCCCGGCCGCCAGGTCCCCGGCGCCCCAGTACCGCACCCGGTCGATCTCCACCGGGAAGCTGTCGGGCTTTCCGTCGGCCCCCCTGGCCAGCCATTCCCGCAGGTCGTCCCGCCAGTGAGCGTCCCGGAAGGAGATCCCGGTCTCGTCGAGCAGGGTGAGCCGCGAGGCCCGGCTGACGATCAGGTCGACACACTCCCCCGCGTCCAGCAACGCCCGCAGGACGGCGGCGGCATACGGCGTACCGGACGCCCCAGAGACCCCCACGATCCAAGGCACGCGCTGCGATTCTCCTGCGTTCACACCCCGAGCGTACCGGCGCGCGAGGACGTACTCAGGACCGGCCGGTCAGGTCGTCACAGTCGGGGCAGAGGAACGGCGTCGGCGGCGAGTGTCAGCCGGTCAGCTGTGCGTGGGTGTCAGGCCGTCGGGAGGGAGACCGTGATCCGTGTGCGGTGCCCGGCGGTGAGGGAGATGTTCCGGGCATGCGGGCCGAGCATGGAGGCACCGACCTGTGCGGAAGTGCTGACGGCCGTGATGCCGCGGCGGCTGATCAGCGTGACGTCCTGGGTCCGGTCCGAGGTGACGGTCACCGTCGCGGTGCCGTCGGACAGATCCCAGTCCACAGCGTGCACACGGATTCCGCCCCGGCCCCGGATGCCGGTGATCGTGCCCTTGTCCCACTGCTCGGGCAGTGCGGGAAGGAGTTCGAGAACGCCGGGCCTCGTGTAGAGCAGCGCCTCGGCCAGTACGGCGGGCAGGGCGTTCGCCGCGTCGGCGTTGTAGATGTGCCGCCCGGGATTGTGGGAGGTCATCAGCGACCGGAAGAGCATGTCACCGCCGATGACCTTCCGGAGGTTGTCGTACACCTGGGCGCCGTCCTTGAGCCGGGCCGCCGCCAGGGCGCGGTGCAGGCTGCCGTGTGCGGAGAGGTTCTGGTCTCCACGCAGTTCGAGCGCCCTGAGTGCCGGGGCCACCAGGTCGGGCCGTTCCTCCGGGTTGATCTCGTGCAGGGGCCAGACGGCGTACAGGTGCTGGATGTGGCGGTGGTCGTAGTGGTCGGTCAGGCCGGGCCAGGACCATTCGGCGAGCGCGCCGTCCTCGTTGATCCGGTAGTCGGGGATCCTGTCGAGCAGTGCCGTCCAGCGTTCGACGCCCTCGCCGCTGCCCTGTTCGACGCCGAGGGCGTCCGCGGCGTCGATGGCGGCGCGGAGGGCGTGTCGGCCGGCCATGATGTCGCCGGTGGCGTTGACGGACAGGTACTCGCCCGTGCTGCCCGGGGCGTTCTCCATGGAGAAGGACGGCACGAAGACCGCGTTGCCGTTCGTGTCCGTGCGGGTGAGGAAGTCCTGGTAGAACAGGGCCAGTTCGATCAACGCGGGGCCGAGCCTGCTCCGCAGGAACGCCTGGTCGCCGGTGATCTCGTAGTACTCCAGGAGCGGGTGGAGCAGCCAGTCGGCGCCGCCTGTCCAGCAGTGGCCGGGGAAGTCGCCGCCGTCGAAGTGCAGCATGTGGCCGTACTCGCCGTCGGTACGGGAGGGGGCGAGGAAGCCACGGGCGCCGTAAAGGTGGCCGGCGTTGGTGCGCCAGTGGTTCAGCTGACCGAGGATCAGGTCGAAGTAGCCCTCCATGGCCTCGGTGAGGTCGAGGATGTTGCCGCCCGCGACCTGGAGGTTGACGTTGGCGTCGGTGGTGAAGTCACCGGCCCAGGCGGCGGTCCACGCACCCGTCCAGATGCCGGTCAGGCGGGGTGGCAGGATGCCGCTGGAGCTGAGGAAGAGGTAGCGGCCGGAGTCGTAGAGCCGCTCCAGCAGGGCGGGATCGATGACGCCGCGGTCGGCGTTCTGACGGGCGATGAGCTCGGTGGTCGACCGTCGGCGGTCGGCCTCGGGGACGTTCAGGTCGAGGCGGGAGCGGTCGTACAGTTCCGAGTGGATCTCCGTATGGCGGGCGAGCAGTACCTCGTAGTCGGAGTCCAGGGCGGCCAGCCCGGCGTGCAGGGGCCGGGTGTCCCAGTCGGTGGGCGTCTCGTACCTGTCCAGTCGGGTCAGGAGGGTGAGCCTGGCCGCCCCTGTGACGACGACGGTCGAGCCGCTGACGGCGACCGTGCCGCCGGTCGGCACGACGCGGGTGACGCCCTCGTAGCCGTAGGCGCCCAGGCCCTCGGGGTAGGTGGCGCGCAGGTTCAGCCACCCTGAGCCCTCCCCGACGTCGGCCAGGGTGGTGAACGTCATGCGGGTGTGCAGGGTGTCGCCCCCGCCGTGGTCGGTCGCGGTGTCGTCGAGCGCGGTGTGCACGCCCAGGGTGACGTCGACGGTGCGGCCCGGGGCGGGCGCCAGTTCGTGGACGACGACCCGGTCGGCGCGGGATACGAAGATCCGCCGGGACCAGGTGCCGTGCGCGTCCGTCCAGGCGGAGGTGACCTCACCCGTGCGGAAGTCGGTGACCCGCGTGTACCGGTCGTCCCGGTCGTACCGGTCGGCGGCGGGGCCGTCCGCGGTGGTGATCCGCAGCTCGTAGGCGGGATGGTACGTCTGGGTCCAGCGCAGCTCCCACCCGGCGGCGAAGTCCCGGTTCGCTCCGGCGTAGTCCCCGGCCAGCGCCTTGTCCCGCACCGCTTCCAGCCGGTCGGCGAGCACCGGCGGGGTGACGTCGCGGGTGCCGTTCGGCAGGACGAGGCGGTGGTCGTTGAGGACGACCTTCTCCAGCGCCGGGTCCCCGTACACCACGGCCCCGTACTCGCCGTTACCGGTCAGGAAGCCGTCGGTCCACGCATCGGCGGGAGCGGTGTCGTGGATCCCGCGGTCGGGGAGCGGGATCAGGGCCCGCGAGGGCGTGGTCGTGTCGTCCGCCGGGGGGCGTGCGGAGTGCATCGCTTGTTGCCTTGTCCTTGGTGAATGTGGTCGAGGGTCACAGGTCGGCAGGGGCGGTTCACCGTGGGCGGCCGGTACCGTCTGCCGCGCTCGGCGGCACCGGCCATTCCGGATCAGTGTGTCTTGTCGTAGGCCTCCTGGTAGATCTCCAGGAAGCGCTTCAGCCCGAGCTGGTCGAGGTTCTTGAGGTACGAGTCCCAGTCGGAGTCGAGGGACTTCTTGCCGGTGATGAACTGCACGGCGCTCTGCTGTACGAAGGTGCCGATGTTCGTCTGGAGCGTGGCGAGTTCGCCCGCCTGTGCAGGGGCGATCCATGCCTCCCCGTAGGGGAACGGGATCGATGACTTGGACTCGTGTCCCTCGTAGAGCTTCGTGGCGTCGAAGAGCCGGCGCTCCCATCCGTCCACCGTCTTGGGGTCCTTGGCCACGGCCTGCGTGTTGCGGAACTGCTTGGTGTTGTTGTACTGCGTCAGCGCCCCCCAGTTGCCGTTGGCGGGTGCGGTCCCGCGCTTGTACCTCGCCTTCACGCTGTCGTCGAGTGCGATGTCCTTCGGGCCGGGCGTGGCCCACCCTGGGCCCTCCGGGCCGAACATGCCGTTGAGCTCACCCTCCTCGCTGAAGATGTAGTTCAGCATCTTGATCGCCTGGATCTGCTCGGTCTGCGAGGCCTTGGTCGTGAGGACGAAGGTCGCTCCGGGCACCGACGACGAGGCATACGTCGCGGAGCTCTTGCCCTCCGGGCCGGTCAGCGGAGGCAGCGCGTCGTACTGCAGGTCGCGGCCGTCCTTCTGGCCCCCAGTGACGGCTATCTGCGGGTGCATCACCGTCGCCGAGCCCAGGATCACTCCACCCGCGTGGTCGCCCAGCTTCATCAGGGCCTCCGCGTTCTGGGTGAAGACGCTGCTGTCGATCAGATCTTCGTCGTAGAGCGACTTGATGTACTTCAGGCCCTCGCGCCAGCCCGCCTTGTTCGCCTGGATGTCGGCCTTGCCGTCGTTCAGGACCAGGGTGGGGTTGGTGTCGGGGGAGACGTTGCCGGTCGGGGTGTCGATGAAGGCGTTCATCAGGTACGGGATGATCGTGTCCCCGGTGTCCCCGCTCAGCGGAACCTCGTCGGCCTTGCCGTTGCCGTTGGGGTCCTTCGTCTTGAAGGCGCGGAGCACGTCGCGGAACTCGTCGGTGGTGGTCGGCTGCTTCAGCCCCAGCTTCTTCAGCCACTCACTGTTCATCCACAGCTTGGCCGGATACGAGCAGTGGAAGCAGTCGACCCACTGGGGCATTCCATAGATCTTGCCGTCGGGCGCGGTGGCCATCCGCTTGTACGCGGGGACGTCGGCGAACGCCTTCTTGATGTTGGGGCCGTACTGGTCGATCAACTGGTTCAGCGGCTGGATGACGCCCTGGGTGGACAGCTTGAGGAGCTCCGTCTGGCTGAACTGGTCGACCCAGGGAATCAGCAGGTACAGGTCGGGCAGGTCGCCGCTGGCCAGCGAGATCTGGCGCTTCTCCTTGGCCGGGCCGCCGTCCTGGGTGGTCGTCTGCCAGTTGATGGTGATGTTGAACTTCTGCTTGATCAGCTTGGTGAACGCATTGGTCTTGAGGTTCTGGTCCGCGGCCTGGGGAGCGAAGACGTCGAGGGTGACCGGCGGGTTCCCGGTGATCTTGGGGAGCGGCTTGGACGTGTCGTTGTCGCCGGACGAACCGCTGGTGCAGGCCGCCAGGGTCGCGAGCAGCGTCCCGGCGACCGCTGCTCTCGTGAGCAGGGGTGAACGAGGCATGGGGAAGTCCCTTCTGGTGACAGGGGGATGGCAAGGGGGAGGTGAGGGGCGAGCGCGGGGAAGGCCGGGTCTGCTCAGCCCTTGATCGCGCCGATCATGATTCCCTTGGTGAAGTAGCGGGCGACGAAGGGGTAGATGAGCAGGACGGGCACGCTCGCGATGACGATCAGGGAGTACTTGAGCAGGTCCGCGAGCTGCTGGCGTTCCAGCATCTGGGCGGTGTCCGTCATGCCGCCGGGGCTGGTGTTGAGGATGAGGATGTTCCGCAGCACCAGCTGGATCGGGTAGAGATCGGCGTCCTTGAGGTAGAGCAGGGCGTCGAAGTAGGAGTTCCACTGGGCGATGGCGTACATCAGCGCTATGACGGCGACCATCGGTTTGGCCAGGGGCAGGGCGACCTTCCACAGGAAGCGCAGATCCCCGCAGCCGTCGAGTTGCGCGGCCTCGTACAACTCGTCGGGGATCATGGTGCGGAAGTAGGTGCTGGCGATGACGACCTGCCAGACGCCGATGGCCTGCGGGATGATCAGCGCCCAGCGGGTGTTGATCATCCCGAGTTCCTGGACCACCAGATAGGTGGGGATCAGGCCGCCGGAGAACAGCATGGTGAAGATCACGACGCCTATCAGCGGGCCCCGCCCGAACAGGCTCTTGCGTGACAGGGGATAGGCGAGGGCGATGGTGAAGGTGACGCTGATGAGCGTGCCGAACACCGTGTAGAAGAGCGAGTTGAGGAACCCGGTGATGATCTGCGGGCTGCTCAGGGCGACTTCGTAGCCGCGCAGGGAGAATTCGACCGGCCAGAACAGCACCCGGCCGGACGAGACGGCGATCGGGTTGCTGAAGGAACTGGCGACGATGTTCAGCAGCGGAAGCAGAACGACCGCCAGGAACGTGCACAGCAGCAGGTAGGTGCAGAACAGGAACATCCGGTCGACCCGGCTCTCCTGAATCCTCCGGCTGCCACGCCGTCGGAGCGGGAGCGGACGCGGAGAGCCAGAACCCCGGCGTGCGCCGGGAGTTGCCGGGCTGTCATGGCCCTCCGGGCCGGCGACCGCGGTGATCTGTGACGGGCTCATGACCACACCCCGCTTCCGGTGAGCCGTTTGGCGGCGAAGTTCACGAAGACCAGCAGGACCAGATTGACCACCGAGTTGAGCAGTCCGATGGCGGTCGCCTGGCTGAAGTCGGCGTTGAGCAGGCCGGTCTTGTAGACGTAGGTGGCGATGATCTCCGAGGAGCTGAGGTTCATCGGGTTCTGCAGCAGGAAGGCCTTCTCGAAGCCGATGGACATGATGTTGCCGACGGCGAGGACGAGGATGATCACGGCGGTCGGCATGATGCTCGGCAGGTCGACGTGCCAGATCTTCTGCAGCCGCGAGGCACCGTCGACACGTGCCGCCTCGTACAGCGACTGGTCGACACCGGCGAGTGCGGCCAGATAGATCACGGCCGAATAGCCCGCCGTCTGCCAGATGTCCGACCAGACGTAGATGTGGCGGAAGTAGTCCGCGTCCGCCAGCAGGTCCGTCCTGTCGACGCCGAAGAAGCCCGTGACATGGCTGATGAGACCTGTTTGGGGAGACAGGATCATGATCGTCATCGAGACGACGACAACGGTGGAGATGAAGTACGGCGCGTACGTCACCATCTGCACGGTCCGCTTGAAGATCCCCTGCCGGATCTCGTTCAGCGCGAGCGCCAGGATGATCGGCACCGGGAAGCTGGCGATCACCGCGTAGAAGGACAGCAGGAAGGTGTTCTGCACCAGCTGCCAGAAGACCGGGTTGCGGAATATCAGCTGGAAGTTGCGCAGGCCCACCCAGTCGCTTCCCCAGACGCCCCTGATGATGTTGTAGTCCTTGAAGGCGATGACCGCGTTGGTCATGGGGACGTACTTGAAGATCGCCAGATGGACGAGCGGCACGAGCATCAGCAGGTAGAGCGTCCAGTGACGACTGAAACTGCGCCGGGCCCTGCGCCGCACGCTCACCTTCGGCAGGCGGAGCGGCTTCGCCACGCTGTACTGGGACATCTCTAGGCTCCCGAGGCCAAGCGGCGCGTGCGGACCGGGCGACGGGCGCGCCGCGGCAGCCCGGCCGGCCGGTGGGTCCAACTGCCCATTGCTGTGTCTCCTTGCTGGCCGTGCGGGGATGGGACCTGGGGGGCACTGACGAAGGCCGGCCCCACGGGCGGAGCCGTGATCCGTGCGTGCGTGCGTCCACGGCGAGGTCGGTGCCGGTGAGGGAACCGGACAGTGGGCTCGCGAGGCAGGCGATGGTCGCGGCGCCTCGTCGGCGGTGGCCCGGCGTCCCCTGGGGAGGGCGGGCGTGAGTGCGGCGCGTTCTGCCTCGTCGGCGGGGGCGCGCTCCAGCAGGCGCCCGGTCCACGAAGCGTCAGCGGCGCCGGGGGGATGACGGTCACCGCGGATTCCTCAGGGTAATAAGAGGTCGGCCGCGATCGCCCGGGGAAGGGAGAGGACGGCGCCCTCGGTCGCCGAGTACGGCGCCCGCTCGGGCAGGCCCGCGACCTCGGGGGGATCGTCGCTCATGTGCCGGCCTCCTCCTGCCATACGGGACCGTCCGGGTAGCGGTGGGCTGCCACGGAGGCCGGGTGCAGTTGAGCGCTGATGCCGGGAGCGGTCGGTGCGAGGTAGTGGCCGTCGCGGATGCGCACGGGGTCGGTGAAGTGCTCGTGCAGATGGTCGACGTACTCGATCACACGGTTCTCGGTGCCGGCGCTGACGGCGACGTAGTCGAACATCGCCAGGTGCTGCACCATCTCGCAGAGTCCGACACCGCCGGCGTGCGGGCAGACCGGGACCCCGAACTTGGCGGCCAGCAGCAGGACGGCGACGTTCTCCGTGACCCCGGCGGTGCGGCTGGCGTCCATCTGCAGGATGTCCAGCGCTCCCGCCTGGAGAAACTGTTTGAACATGACCTGGTTGTGGGTGTGCTCGCCGGTGGCCACCTTCACGGGCGCCAGCGCCCTGCGGACCGTGGCGTGTCCGAGGATGTCGTCGGGTGAGGTGGGTTCCTCGATCCAGTACGGGTCGAAGGGGGCGAGCGAGCCCATCCAGTCGATCGCCTGCTGAACTCCCCAGGCCTGGTTGGCGTCCACGGCGATCCGGATGTCCGGACCGACCGCCTCGCGGGCCAGCCGCAGCCGGTGGACGTCTGCGTCGAGGTCGGCGCCCACCTTCAGCTTGATCTGGGAGAAACCGTCGGCGACCGCCTCCTTGGACAGCCGCACCAGCTTCTCGTCGTCGTAGCCGAGCCAGCCCGGTGTCGTCGTGTACGCCGGATAGCCGTGCTCCAGCAGGTGGGCGGTGCGCCCGGCACGGCCCGGCTCCGCGCGGCGCAGGATCTCCAGCGCCTCGTCGCGGGTCAGCGCGTCCTCCAGGTAGCGGAAGTCGACCAGGTCGACGAGCTGCTCCGGCGACAGCTCGGACAGCAGCAGCCAGACCGGCTTTCCCGTGCGGCGCCCGTACAGGTCCCACACGGCGTTGACGATCGCCGCGGCGGCCATGTGGATGGCGCCCTTCTCCGGTCCCAGCCAGCGCAGTTGGCTGTCTCCGGTCAACCGCCGGGAGAAGCCGCCGAGATCGGCCAGGACCTCCTCCACCGGCAGCCCGACCACCAAGGGGGCCAGGGCCCGTACGGCGGCGACCTCGACGTCGTTGCCGCGCCCCACCGTGAAGGCCAGCCCGTGTCCCTCGTCACCACCGCTCGTACGGAGCGTCACATAGGCGGCCGAGTAGTCGGGTTCGGGGTTCAAGGCGTCGGAGCCGTCGAGTTCGCGCGAGGTCGGGAACCGTACATCCACCGCTTCGAGGGCGCTGATCAGTTCAGTCATGGTGCGTGGCCGTCCCGGCCCGCGGGCCGTGGTGTCGGTTCGGAATCATGGCAACCACCTGCCGTCAAGCGTCGCTGGCGGTCCCTGTAGAACAACAGGTATCGGACATGGGATGTATCTACAGGCCAACGAATGCCCATGTCCATACCTGGGGCAGGAAATTATGTATGTGACCGCGAGTCCTGCGGTTATCCGCTTCACGGACGGTGGCGGCCCCGGACACCCCTCCCCCGGCCACCGAGGACATGGGATGTATTGCTAGGGTGCCGCTGCACCCGTACTAAGACGGTGTCCTACGGCGGCGGCCGTCGCGGCCGCCGCCCCCGCCGCCGCTCACACCGTCAGACCACGCACCAGCAGATCCAGCAGCGCGCACCCGAACAAGGCGATGCCGATGAAGCCGTTGACGCTGAAGAACGCCCTGTTCAAGCGGGACAGGTCGTGCGGGCGCACGATCGAGTGCTCGTAGACGAAGGCGCCGGCCACGATCATCAGGCCCAGCCAGAAGAAGGTGCCCGCGTCCGTCACCACCGCGTACCAGACGAACAACGCCGTGGTGAGCGCGTGGCAGACCCGCGCCCCCCAGACCGCCGCCGGGATGCCGAAGCGGGCCGGGACCGACAGCACGCCGACCTCCCGGTCGGTCTCCACGTCCTGGCAGGCGTAGATCAGGTCGAAGCCGCCGATCCAGATGCCGACGGCCAGACCCAGGATCACCGCGTCCCAGGACCACTCGCCGGTGATGGCGAGCCAGCCGCCGATCGGACCGATCGCCTGCGCGAGACCGAGGATGGCCTGCGGGAAGTTGGTGAACCGCTTGCCGTACGGATAGACCACCATCGGGATCACCGCGACGGGAGCGAGGGCCAGGCACAGCGGGTTCAGCAGGGCCGCCGAGACGATGAAGACCACCAGCGCGATCAGCGCGCCCGTCCAGGCGTGGCGGACCGACATCGCGCCCGTCACGAGTTCGCGATGCGCCGTACGCGGATTCCTCGCGTCGATCTCGCGGTCGATGATCCGGTTGACCGCCATCGCGAAGGTGCGCAGGCCCACCATGCAGATGGTGACCAGCAGCAGCCGGCCCCAGTGGATGTCCTTGTCCCACTGGAACATGGCCGTCAGTGCGGCGATGTACGCGAAGGGCAGGGCGAAGACCGAGTGCTCGATCATCACCAGGCGCAGGAACGCCTTGGCGCGCCCCGGTTGGGGAAGAGCGGCTGACGCGCTGCTCACAGGCCGTACTCCTTCCAGCGGCGGTCGACCTTCGCCGCCGTCTCGGGATCGGACTCCACCATGTCGGGCCAGCCGCCGTCGCGGGTGTAGCCCTCCTCGGGCCACTTCCTCGTCGCGTCGATGCCCGCCTTGCCGCCCCAGAACTGCTGGTAGGAGGCGTGGTCGAGATGGTCGACGGGGCCTTCGACGAGGGACAGGTCACGGGCGTAGTCGGTGTTGCCGAGCGCCCGCCAGGCGACCTCGTGCAGATCGTGGACGTCGCAGTCCGCGTCGACGACCACGATCAGCTTGGTCAGGGACATCATGTGGGCCCCCCAGACCGCGTGCATCACCTTCTGCGCGTGCTTCGGGTACTTCTTGTCGATCGAGACGATCGCGCAGTTGTGGAAGCCACCGGCCTCGGGCAGGTGGTAGTCCACGATGTCCGGGATAATGATCTTGAGGAGCGGCAGGAAGAACCGTTCCGTGGCGCGGCCCAGCGGTCCGTCCTCCGTCGGAGGGCGGCCCACGACGATCGACTGGAGCAGCGGCCGCTTCCGCATCGTCACGCAGTCGATCTTCAGCGCGGGGAAGGGCTCCTGCGGGGTGTAGAAACCGGTGTGGTCGCCGAAGGGGCCCTCGGGCAGCATCTCGCCGGGCTCCAGCCAGCCCTCGATCACGACCTCCGCCTGCGCCGGCACCTGGAGCGGGACCGTCTTGCAGTCGACCATCTCGATCCGCTTGCCGGCGAGGAACCCGGCGAAGAGGTACTCGTCGATGTCCCCGGGCAGCGGGGCGGTGGACGCGTACGTCACGGCCGGCGGGCACCCGAAGGCGATCGCGACCGGCAGGCGCTCGCCCCTCCTCGCCGCCACCTGGTAGTGGTTGCGGCTGTCCTTGTGGATCTGCCAGTGCATGCCGATGGTGCGCTTGTCGTGCCGCTGGAGGCGGTAGAGCCCGAGGTTGCGGATCCCGCTCTCCGGGTCCTTGGTGTGGGTGAGCCCCAGGTTGAAGAAGGAGCCGCCGTCCTTCGGCCAGGTGAAGAGCGCGGGCAGCCGGTCGAGGTCGACGTCGTCGCCCTGGAGCACGACCTCCTGCACCGGCGCGTCCCCTGACTTCACCTTCTTCGGCGGGACGTGCGTCATCGCGCCGAGCTTCCCGAAGGCCTCGCGCACGCCGATGAACCCCTGCGGCAGTTCGGGCCGCAGCAACCCGCCGATCTTCTCCGAGATCTCGCCGTACGACTTCAGGCCGAGCGCCTTCAGCAGCCGCCGGTCGGTCCCGAAGACGTTCATCGCGAGGGGCATGTCGGAGCCCTTCACGTTCTCGAAGAGCAGCGCGGGGCCGCCGGACTTCTGCACCCGGTCGACGATCTCCCCGATCTCCAGGTACGGGTCCACCTCGGCCTTGATCCGCTTGAGGTCGCCCTCGCGCTCCAGGGCCCTGAGCAGGGAACGAAGATCGTCGTAAGCCATGCGGTCCAGTATCCCCGAGCGGCTACGCTGGCCGGGTACCTGGGGTCCGTGCTCGAGGCCCCGACGACCGTTCCAATGAGAGGCCCCATGCTCCGGGTACTGATGTTCCTCGTGCCACTGGCGTTGAGCGTGTACGCGTTCATCGACTGCATCAGCACGAAGGACGAGGACGTCCGCCACATGCCCAAGCCGCTGTGGGCGATCCTCGTGCTGGTGTTCCCGCTGGCCGGCTCGATCTCCTGGCTGATCGCGGGCAAGAAGCGGCAACCCGCCGGGGCGGGCGGCACGGGTGGCCTCACGGGCTCCGCCGGATCGCCGTGGAGCCGGGGCGGCGGGCGGCAGTGGGTGGCGCCGGACGACAATCCCGAGTTCCTCAAGTCCCTGAAGGACGAGTCCGGAGACAACGGGGACGACGGGGGCGACGACAAGAAGCGACCCGGCGACGACCCGAAGAGCGACTGAGGTCACCAGGTCCGTCCCTACCTACAGGCCGTCCCTACAGGTTGTACGCCGACGAGCCTCCCGAAGCGGACAATGCGCCCCTGGGCCGGAACCCGTCCCGAGCGGACACTTACCACGCATGACGACTGCTCCCGCGGACTCCGCCGGCACCCTCGCTCCCGCCTACGGTGACAAGGTCATCGCAGTCGAGACGGCAGGCTCGGACCCGATCCCCGACGCCGAACGCCATGGCTCCCCGCTCCAGCTCCTGTGGACCTGGGCGTCCCCCAACATCGAGTTCGCGACCCTCTACATCGGCGTGATCTCGGTCCTCTTCTTCGGTCTGAGCTTCTGGCAGGCGACCGCCGCCATCCTCCTCGGCACCGCGGTCGGGGCGATCACCCAGGGCGTGCTCTCCCTGGACGGGCCCCGGTTCGGGGTACCGCAGATGGTGATCGGCCGGTTCTCCTTCGGTCACCAGGGCAACGTGCTGCCGTCCGGCGTCAACGCGGTGGTCGCGGGCGTGGGTTGGTTCGCGGTCAACAGTGTCAGCGCGGCCTTCGCGCTGAACACGCTGACGGGCCTGCGTCCGCTGCCCTCGCTGCTGCTCGTGGTGGCGGCGGAGATCCTGATCGGCTTCATCGGCCACAATTTCGTCCACGTCTTCGAGAAGTACGCGTTCCCGGCGCTCGCGGTGATCTTCCTGCTGGCCGGGGTGTGGACCTTCAAGGACGCCAACCTTGGCGGGAGCGGCGCGGGCGGCGGCATCGGCGGCTTCCTGCTGGCGTTCAGCGCGGCCTGGGGGTACACGGCGGGCTGGAACCCTTACGCCACGGACTACTCGCGCTATCTGCCGCGTACGGCAAGCAAGTTCAGGACGGTCCTCTACCCGGCGGTCGGCCTGTTCGTGTCGGTCGCCGTGGTTGCCGTCATCGGAGCTGCCTCCGCGACGATCGTGGCCCCGAAGAACGCCACCCCCACGGCGGCCTTCACCGGTCATCTCCCCGGCTGGCTGGGCGACCTGGTGCTGCTCGCCATCATCCTCGGCGCGGTCTCCGCGAACGCCCTGAACGTCTACTCCTCCGCCATCTCGATCACCTCCCTCGGTCTGAAGCTCCCGTCCTGGCTGGGCCGCGGTGCGCTGGTCGTGCTGTCCGGAGTCGCCGGTACGGCCGCCGCGTGGGCGTCCCTGTCGGACGCGGGCTCGGCGTACGAGGCGTTCCTGCTCGTCATCGCCTACTGGGTGGGCCCGTGGCTCGGGGTCGTCCTGGTCGAGCGGTGGCTCCAGGGCCGTACGACCACGGACGAGGTGCTGGCCGCCCGCCTCGGCGACCGCGCCTTCACCAACTGGCCCGGCCTCGCCGCCCTGTTGATCGGCGTGGCGGTGTCGGTCCCGCTCTTCTCCAACCAGGAGAAGTACGTCGGCTGGGTACCCGAGCACTGGCCGTCCTTCGGGGACAGCACCCCGCTGGTCGGGTTCGCGGTGAGCGCGGGACTGTACGCGGCGCTGCGGGGGCGGCTGGGGTCACGGGTGTGAATCCGCAGGCCCCGCCAGTCACTTGAGGGTTTTGACGCGGGCGGAGGTGAGGGCCCGGTCGAAGACGCGCACGTTTCTGATGGCGCCGGGGAAGAAGTCGCTGGGCTGTCCGTCGTGGGTGGCCCGCCCGATCACGAGGGCGCCGGGGGCGGGGATCGGTTCGGTGTCCTCGACGGCCGCTTCCTGGACGCCGTCGACGTACAACCGCAGCTTGCCGGCCGGGCCGTCGCAGACGCCGACCAGGTGGGTCCAGACGTCGGCGGCCGGCGCGGTGTAGCCGACGGCGCGGGTGCCGGGGCGAGCAAAGGCCCAGCGCTTCTCGGCGCTGGAGTACTGCAGGTAGAAACCGCTGGCCTTGGTGGTGTCCTGGCTGACGGCGGTCGCGAAGAAGCCCGGCACGGCGGAGAGGCGGACCCAGGCCGCGACCGTGAAGCTGCGGCCGGCGCCGGTCTTCAGCACCGGGCCGTCCGTGATGATCTGGCTGCCGGTGCCGTCGAACTCTGCCCCGCCGCCGTCACCGGTCAGCCATCGGACCCCGGTGGCGGTGCCGTCGTTGCCGCCGGCGGTGTCCCGTGCGAGCACCCCGGAGGTCTCGTTCAGGGGCCAGGCGGCGACGGGTTCCGCGAGGCGGGCGGAGGGCGAGGGTGAGGCGCCGGTCCGTTCCGCGTCGCCGCTCTTGTCCTCGGCGGGCCGGGTGAGCCAGATCCCGGCCCCCACCCCGACCGCGGCGACCGCCCCGACGCCGGAGAGCAGGAAGGCCCGACGGCTACGGCCCTCACGGTCACCGCGCCCGGACGACGGGCCACCCGGTGTGCCGGGCGGTGGCGGCTGGGTGGGGTCCTGGTGCGGGGTCGGATACGGGGTTGGGCGCGTGGGGTGGACGCGGGTGGGTGGGTACGCCGCTTGCGGGTGCGCGGGCTGCGAAGGGGGCGGCTGCCCGTACGACGGCTGCGGATGCGCCGGCTCCGGGTGCACCGGCTCCGGGTGGGCCGTCTGCCCGTGGGCCATCTGCCCGCGGACCGTGGCCTGGTGCGGGATCGAGGCGGCCCGGGGATCGACCGCGTCGGGCAACGGACCCGGTGAAGGGTCCACCGACGGATCGGCGTGGCCGTTGCGCGGCAGCATGTCGGTGTGGGCGGCGGGGTCGGTGCCGAACGAACCGGCGGGGTCGGGGGCGACAGCGGGAGGCCACTGGCCGACGCGCCGCAGGGCCGTCGTGCTCTCGCCGTTCGTCGGGCCGACCCGGGTGAGGATCTCGCGCGGGCTGGGGCGGCGGGCCGGGTCCTTGGCCAGGCAGGCGGAGATCAGGGCGCGCAGGGTCGGGTCGGCGACGGCGCCCACGTCGGGTTCGTTGTGCACGACGCGGTAGAGGAGCGCGGGGGTCGGCCCGCCGCCGAAGGGGTTGCCGCCGGTCGCCGCGAACGCCAGGACCGCGCCCAGGCAGAAGACGTCGCTGGCCGGGGTGATCTCGTCGCCGCTGACCTGCTCCGGGGCCATGAACCCGGGCGAGCCGGCCATGTGCCCGGTCCGGGTGATCGAGTCGGCCTCGACACTGCGGACGATCCCGAAGTCGATGACACGCGGGCCGTCCTCGGCGAGCAGCACGTTGGAGGGCTTGAGGTCGCGGTGGACGAGGCTCACGGAGTGGATCGACACCAACGCCTCGGCCAGCCCGGCCGCCAGTGCCAGTACCGCTCTCGCGCCGAGCGGCCCTTGTTCGGCGACCGCCTGTTCCAGCGAGGGCCCGGCGATGTAGCTGGTGACCAGCCACGGCAGGGGCGCGTCCGGGTCGGCGTCGATGACCGGGGCGGTGAAGGCCCCGCTGACCAGCCGGGCCGCCTGGACCTCGCGGCGGAAGCGGGAGCGGAACTCGGGCCGGCGCAGCAGCTCGGCGTGTACGACCTTCACGGCGACGAGCCGCCCACCCGGCGAACGCCCCAGGTAGACCCGGCCCATGCCGCCCGCGCCGAGCCGGCTCACTATCCGGTAGTCCCCGACGGAGCGCGGGTCGTCCGGCTCCAGCGCTGACACACGTACCTCCCGGCGAGCTCTGCGGTGCGGGCAGGCCCAGCATAGAGGGTTGTCGAAATCTCGTACGAGCTACGCCGGTTCGGCCAAGGTCAGTGCAGGGCGGAGGTGAACGCGGCCCAGGCAGCACGGGAGACGAGGAGCACCGGGCCGCCGGGGGCCTTGCTGTCACGGACGGGGACGACGGTGGGGAATCCGGGGGCGACTTCGATGCAGTTGCCGCCGTTTTCGCCGCTGTAGCTGCTCTTGATCCAGGTCACTGTGCTGAGTTCGCGCCTGTTCATGCTGCCCGTACCCTTCCATCGCGTCGCTGATCACTGCGACGGACTCGCGGGCTGACAGAGCGTCTGCCCTGAGCACAGCATAGGCGTGGCTGTGCTGCGCGAAGGTTGCCGGATCGTCATTGAAATGGCCACGGTCCAACGATTCCGAGTACACCCATCGACGCCCGTCCGGCAGCTCGATGAGCGACATGGAGACGTTGGGGCGCAGGAGTTCGGACACGCTCGCCGGAGCCACCTGGACGCGGATGTTGGGACGCCGTCCGACGCTCAGCAAGTGCGCGCACTGCATCCTCATGACCTGCGGTGATCCCACCACGTTGCGGAGACAACTCTCGTCCAGGACGACGAAGTAGAAGGGACCGTCCTCGGCGAGGAAGCGCTGCTGGCGGCTGAGGCGAGCACGGACGCGTTCTTCAACCTCCTCGCCGCTCGCGACGCGCGAGAACAGCGCCCTGGCATAGTCCTCCGTCTGCAACAGGCCCGGGATCAGCCGCTCCTGGTACTCCGACAGGCCCACGGCGACCGCGTCCATCTCCGCACGCCGCCGGAACCAGTCCGGATGCTCCACCTGCGGATACCAGTCAATCCTCCCCCACAGCCGCGCCAACACCCCACCCGTACCCAGCACTTCGTCGCACTTCTTGGCGAAGGTGTCCTGCGGGACCCGCGTGCCGGACTCCACGCGGGCGACGTGCGAGCGGTCGCACGGGATCTCCTGGGCCAGCCCCTCCTGCGTGAGCAGGGCTGCCTCGCGGAAATGCTTCAACACCTCGCCGAACACGGCGGCCGAACTCGTACCGCTCCCCGACCCCGCGTCGGCGTTGCGTCGGCTCACGACTCCCCCTCCGTGACAGTGCCCCACTGGCACGCGCCAGGCATTGAAACCCCCCGTTCCCGTGAGCGACGCTCAGTACACCCAGAGTTACGAAAGGTGCCGGGAGTTGCACATGCCTGAGCGGTTGGAACCGGGAACGCTCGTCTATGACGCGCAGACGCGCAAGGTGGGCGAGTACCAGGACAGGGCGGGCCCGTACGTGATGCTGCGCCCCGTCGGCGGCGGCCGGGAGTGGCAGGCGGACCCGGCGCGGGTCCGGACGGCGACTCTGGGAGAACGGCTGAGTGCTGGCTTACGGGCGGTCAACGACCGTTCGAGAGACGGGTTGCTGACGCCGTCTCCACCCGCCCCGCCCGTACCGGTCACCGGATGCGTGACGTGCGAGGAGCTGGCGACCCGCCGGAACGAGGCGCGGGCCGCCTTCGACGGGAGCGCGGAGACGGACGCGAACGTGCTGCTGCGCCAGCACCAGGGCCGGGAGCACGGCGGGACGCCGGCCGCCGGACGGCGGATCTTCCGGTACGTGCCGTACTCGATCGTGCAGGACGCGTCGGCGCAGCCGGAGTACGAGGCGTACTGCGTCTCGGGCGACGAGGCGGACTGCGGGGCGGGTTCGGGCCCCCGCCAGGCCCCGGACGAGGTCGAGGAGTGGCAGCGTCGGCACACCCAGGAGACCCGCCACCTGCGCTACCGCCGTAGCTTCGCGGACTACGCGGTGCTGGAACGCCAATGAGAACCGCCCCCCGGAGGCAGCGGGCCGGGCTCCCTACAGGAATCCTCCCGTCCGCGACGCCCCGTTGACCGCCACCTCCCCGGGTGCCCCCTCCGCGACCACCGTGCCGCCGCTGTTGCCGCCGCCGGGGCCCAGGTCGATCAGCCAGTCGGAGGCGCGCATCACGTCCAGGTTGTGTTCGATGGTGACGACGGAGTGGCCCGCGTCGACGAGGCGTTGGAGTACGTCGAGGAGGCGGGCGGTGTCGGCGGCGTGCAGGCCGGTGGTCGGTTCGTCGAGGAGGTAGAGGGTGCGGGCGCCGGGCTTGCGGCCCAACTCCTTGGCCAGCTTGAGGCGTTGGGCCTCACCGCCGGAGAGGGTGGGGGCGGGCTGCCCGAGCGGGAGGTAGCCGAGTCCGACGTCCGCCATGCGGCCCAGCCGGGTGGCGACCGGGGGCACGTCCTTGAACAGGGTCAGCGCCTCGTCGACGGTGGCCTCCAGCACCTCGGCGATGTCGTGGCCGTCGTAGCGGACCGCCAGCACCTCGGGCCGGAAGCGGCGGCCCCGGCAGGCGGGGCAGCGCACCGACACGGCGGGCAGGAAGTGCATGTGCACGGACAGCACCCCGGCGCCCTCGCAGCGCTCGCACCGCCCGCCGGCGGTGTTGAAGGAGAAGTGGCCGGGCGTGAGCGCTCCCCCCGCCCGCGCCGCGAACGCCTCCCGGATCGGGGTGAACGCCTCCGAGTAGGTGGCCGCGTTGGAGCGCGGGAGGCGGCTGACGGGTTCCTGGTCGACCGTGACGATCTTGTCCAGGTGCTCCCAGCCGTCGATGCCGTCGTGCTCGCCCGGCCGGTCCCCGGCCCCGTTGAAGCGCCGGCGGGCGGCCCGGTCGAGGATGTCGAGCAGCAGCGTGGACTTGCCGGAACCGGACGGCCCGGTGACCGTGACCAGCCGGCCGAGCGGGATCCCGACGGTGACGTCCTTGAGGTTGTGGGCCCGGGCACCCCGGATCACCAACGCCGTGTCACCGCGTCCGCGTCCGCGCGACACCGGCGCGGGCAGCCGTCCCGACAGATACGCCCCGGTCGGTGAACCCTCCGACGCCGCCACCTCCTTCGGAGTGCCCTCGGCGACGATCCGGCCGCCGTCCCGGCCCGCTCCCGGGCCGACGTCGACCACGTGGTCCGCCGCCCGCAGCACGTCCAGGTCGTGCTCGATCACCAGGACCGTGTTGCCCAGGTCGCGCAGCCCGCGCAGGACGTGGACGAGGCGGGCGGTGTCCGCCGGGTGCAGGCCGATGGTCGGTTCGTCCAGGACGTACAGCACGCCCGTGAGACCGGAGCCCAGCAGGGCGGCCAGCCGCAGTCGCTGGGTCTCGCCCGCGGACAGGCTCGGCGTCGCCTGGTCGAGGGTGAGGTATCCGACGCCGACGTCGACCAGGCGCCGTACCCGCTCGGTGAGGTCGGCGACGACGGGCTCCACGAACAGCCACTCGTCGGGGGTGACGCGCTCCTTCAACCCGCCCAGCCAGAGCGCGAGTTCGTCGAGCGGAAGACGCGCCGCCTCGACGATCGTCAGGCCGTGCACGGTGACCGCGCGGCTCTCAGGCCGCAGCCGGCTGCCCCCGCACGCCCCGCAGCCCCCCTTCACCAGCGCCTGTTTCTCGGTCCGTTCCCGGTACTCGGCGTCCTCGATGCGGTCGGCGTACCGCCGCATCAACGCCGTCACCACACCCTCGAACCGGCCCGCGAGCACGGTGGCGGGCGGCTCGACGCCGGGGAACCGCTCGCGGAACTCGGGGCTCTCGACGCCGTACAGGAGCAGGTCCCGTTGGGTGGCGTCGAGTTCGTCGTAGGGGGCCTGCGCGTCGAAGGCGAGCCCGTAGTGGGCGGCCGCCGCCTTCAGCACCTCGATGTTGCGTTCGGCGGCCTTCGGGTGCCAGCCGAGGACCCCGCCTGCGGCGACCGGGCGGGTGCCGTCGACCAGCCGTCGTACGTCGGCCCGGAACACCTCGCCGAGACCGGTGCAGGCCGGGCAGGCACCGGCGGGCTTGTTGAAGGAGAAGGAGCCCATCACCAGTTCGGGCACCGGGGTGGCGCAGTGCGGACAGGGGAACCGCTCGCCCTCCTCGTCCTCGTCGAACTCGGTGCCGGACGCGGAGGAGTGCGAGGGCGGGACGCTCTCCCCGCATCCCGGACACGGGCTCACCCCGATCCGCGACCACAGCAGTCGCAGGTAGGTGAACACCTCGGTGACCGTGCCGACCGTGGAGCGCGGGCTGCGGTTGGCGGGGTGCTGGTCGACGCTGATCGACGGGGAGAGGCCGGTGATGGAGTCCACCGAGGGCCGGCTCACGAAGGCGGTGACCATGCCCAGCGACTCCATGTACTGGCGCTGCCCCTCCTGGTGCAGGGTGTCGAGAGCGAGCGTGGACTTGCCGGAACCGGACAGACCGGTCAGCACGACCAGCTTGTTCTTGGGTATCGCGAGGTTGACGTTCTTGAGATTGTGCAGACGGGCGCCGTTGACTCGGATGCAGTCGTCCATGCCTTCAAGTTTTTCATTGAAGTTCCTGTTGAGGCTTTGTCCGAGGCTTCTCCTTGGTGGTGCCGGGAGTTGGGCCGCGTAACCTTCAAATCGATGATGAACGACCGACGTCTACGACCCGTCGACCTCGCCCGGCTCGCCGGGGTCTCCACGCAGCAGATCCGCAACTACGAGGAAGCGGGCGTCCTTCCCCCGGCCGCGCGCACCGAGTCCGGCTACCGCAGCTTCACGGACGTGCACCGGCGGGCGCTGCTCACCTACCGGACGCTCGCCAAGGGATACGGGCCGGTCCACGCGACCCGGATCATGCGGACCCTGCACGACGGCGACCCGCCCGCCGCGCTCGCCCTCGTGGACGCCGCGCACGCCGCGCTGCACCAGGAGCGGGAGTCGCTGCGGGCGGCGGGCGAGGCGTTGGAGACCCTGGCCCGGGAACGGCCCGCCCCGCTGCCCGCGGCCGGGCTGCGCATCGGGGAGGCGGCGGCGCTGCTGGGCGTACGGACGTCGGCGCTCAGGGTGTGGGAGGCGGCCGGGCTGCTCACCCCGGCGCGGGAACGGGGGACGAAGTACCGCGTGTACCACCCGACCGACGTCCGCGACGCCCGGCTGATCCACACCCTGCGCCGCAGCCACTATCCCCTCGACCACATCCGGCCGGTACTGGAGGGGCTCCGCCAGGAGGGCAGCAGCGAGGCGCTGCGGGCGGCCGTCAGCGCGCGCGGGGCGGCGTTGACGGCCCGCACCCGCGCGATGCTCGAAGGGGCGGGCGCGCTGTACGACTACCTCAGCGCAGCCGGGACGACGACAGGATCGACAGCAGATGGGCCGGGACCATCACCCACGTGATCACTGCGAGGGCGCCCAACGCCCAGCGGGTCGGCTCGATACCGCCGGTGGCCTGGTCGGCGATCGCCGCGACCAGGAGGACCAGGGAGGCCTCGATGCCGTTCGTGACCCGGTGGATCTTGAAGGCGGCCGCGAGCCGCCGTACCGTCGCCACGCCCTGCGAGCGCGGCCGGGTCGACTCGTCGTCGACGACCCCCAGCCCGCGCCGGGCCCGCGCCACGTCCACCAGGTCGGTGGAGGCCTTGAGCAGCACCACACCGAGGGCGGTCGCGATGCCCACGGACAGCCAGCCGCCGACGCCCGACTCGGCGGCCCGGTAGCCCGCGCCCGCCAGCAGGGCCGCGTCCGCGAGGTAGGCGCCGAGCCGGTCCACGTATATGCCGGACGCGCTGTTCTGCCCCTTCCAGCGGGCGACCTCGCCGTCCACACAGTCGAAGAGCAGGAACAGCTGCATCAGGATCACGGCCAGGACGGCACCGGTCAGCCCGGGGATCATCAGCGCGGCCCCGGAGGCCACTCCGCACACGACCATCGTCCAGGTCAGCTGGTCCGGAGTGACGGGCGTACGCACCAACTGCCGGGTGAACCGCAGCGAGAGGCGCCGCATGTACAGCCTCCCCGCCCAGTGCTCACCGTTCCGGCTCGCCAACTTGGCCTGCGGCTGGCAGACCTCCCGCAGCTCCTCCAGAACCGGAGCACCACCCATGACCGTTCCTCCACGCACCCGGGGCCCAACTGCCGCAGGCGCGGCGGTGATCGGTCAGGTTACTCGACCGGTTGCTGGACATTTTCGGGGGGATTTTGACACGGTGAGGGGCACCGGCCCATATTCGAACATGTGGTCGATGACGCCTTCGTGGAGGCCTGCCGTGTCGCTCGACTTCTACGCCGCCCAGAGCCCGTTCTCGGACCCGGGCGAACTGGCCCACCTGTACACCGACCTGCCCCGCGACCCCGCCCAACTCGCCCGCGTGGTCCGCGACCTGCTCATCCACCGCCTGGAAGGCGAGCTCTTCGGGTACGCCATCCCCGTCGACCGCCTCCACAACGACGCCGAGACCCGCTACACCGACGACATCCTGCGGATCCTCGTGGCCCGCGACGACGCCCCGCTGACCCGGCGGCGGGCGGTCGGGGACCGGTTCGTCGGGGTGTGCCGCGACTTCACGCTGCTGCACTGCTCGTTCCTGCGCCATGTGGGCGTCCCGGCCCGGCTGCGGTCCGGCTTCGCCGACTACTTCGGCACGGACGGCTTCCACGGTGACCATGTGGTCACCGAGTACTGGGACACGGAACGCGGCTGGCTGCTCGCCGACGCGGAGCTCGCCGACCCGGACATCGCCAAGCACTGGAACGCGGACTTCGACCCGATGGACGTTCCGCGCGACCGCTTCCTCGTCGCGGGCCAGGCGTGGCGGGCCATCCGCGAGGGCGGGGCGGACCCGAGGACCTTCGGGCTCCATCCGCCGGAGCAGGGGCCCATGTTCGGGGAGCGGTTCGTCGTCGGCAACGTCCGGCTCGACCTGGCCGCCCTGAACAAGGTGGAGACCCTGCTGTGGGACGTGTGGGGAGAGGACGGCGAGTTCGGCGAGCCGCTGCCCGAAGCGTCCCGCGAGCTCTACGACCGTGTGTCCCTGGTCGCGGGCGACGACGTGTCCTTCGACGCGGCGCGCGAGCTGTTCACCGAGGACGACGTCCTGCGCACCCCGAGGACGGTGCTGTGCATGGCGCCTTACAACGGGACCAGCCGGGTCACTCTGCGCTGAGCGTGTGCGCGTGTGTCAGGCGACGGTCCGCAGTCCGCCCCGGCCCGTCGCGCCCGTCCCCCGCACCACTCGATGCGCACAGGCCGCCGCCAGCAGCTCCCCCAGCAGGTCCGGGTCGTCGATCTCCAGGCCCAGGAGGGACTCGATGCGTTCCAGGCGCTGGTAGAGGGACTGGCGGCCGATGTGCAGGAGCGCGGCCGTGCGGGTGGGGGAGCAGCCGTTGCGGAGGTGGACCTCGAGGGTGCGGACGAGGTCGCTGGGGCGGGTCGCCTCCCAGGCCAGCAGCGGGCCCAGGGCGTGCTGGACCAGCCTCGCCAGCCGCTCGCGGTTGGCGTCCACCCCGCCCCGGGTCAGCTCCCGCTCCAGCGCCAGGGCCCGGGACGAGGTCACCAACGGGCCGTCCGGTACGCCGGGTTCGGCGGCCGGGACGGTCAGCGCCAGCTCCACCGTCGTACGGGCGGCACGGAGCGTGTCGCTCCAGCGCAGCCAGCCACCGTCGGCGGTGACGGCATGGCCCACGGCGACGGTGAGTCCGGGCGCGGCGACGGCACGGAAGGCGTCCTGGACGGCGCGGACGGGGTCGCCGGGGCGGGTGCCGTGGTCCGGCAGCGACAGCAACGCCAGCACGTCGCCCGGAAACGCCGCCCGCAGTACCCCCGCCCCGCCCAGCAGCCGTACCGCGCGATCCACCGTGCTCACGTCCCGCGTGCCGTGCAGGGACACGCCGAGCAGGCGGGCGCCCGGGCCGGGGTGGAAGCCCGCGAGGGCGGACCGGGCCTCGACCTCGGGCTGGTTCAGGGCCGCGCGGTCCGCCAGGTCCGCCAGCAGGGCGGCCGTGTGGTCGTCGCCCCAGGGGCGGACCGCGGAACGGCCCGACAGGCCACGCGCCACGATCGCCCGGTTCGCGGCCTCCGCGATCCGCACGAAGGGCACGACCCGGTGCAGGGACAGCAGCGGCAGGCCCAGCCGTCGGGCCTCGTCGGTCACCTCGGCCGGCATGTCCGGCAGGGCACGGCCCACCTCCACCGCGAGCCCCGCCGCGCCCCGGGCCGCCAGTTCGCGCACATAGCGGCGGCGGACCTCGTCGTCGGCGTCCGTCAGCCCGAAGCCGTTGGTCAGCAGCAGTTCGCCGCCGTCCAGGAAGTTGGCGCCCTCGTAGACCTCGCTGGAGTGGACCCAGCGCACGGGGCGGTCCAGGGCGGCCTCCCCGGCCAGGAGCTGGGGCTCGGCGGCCCGCACCGGGTCGAGGGCCAGGACTTCACGGAGGGTGAGTGCGGGCACGGGCACCTCCAGGGGCGCTGACAGTTCGTCCGGCTGCGGGATGCCCGGAGAGTACTTTCCGCACGTTGCCCTCGTGTTTCCGCCACAGGAGAGTGAGCGTATGGACCCCATGGATCAGGCGACGGCACGTATCTGGCTCGCCACCGCCGTCGAGGAGGCCCGCGCCGGGCTCGCCGAGGGCGGCATCCCGATCGGCGCCGCCCTCTACTCCCCCGACGGCACCCTCCTCGGCCGCGGCCACAACCGGCGCGTCCAGGACGACGACCCCTCCATGCACGCGGAGACGGCCGCCTTCCGGGCGGCGGGACGGCAGCGGTCGTACCGCGGTACGACGATGGTGACGACCCTCTCTCCGTGCTGGTACTGCTCCGGGCTGGTCCGTCAGTTCGGGATCTCGCGGGTGGTGGTCGGCGAGGCGGCCACCTTCCAGGGCGGGCACGACTGGCTGGCGGAGCACGGCGTCGAGATCGTGCTCCTGGACGATTCCGAGTGCCTCGAGATGATGCGCGACTTCATCAAGGACCACCCGGCTCTGTGGAACGAGGACATCGGTGAGTAAGCCCCGCATTCCCACGATCGACCTGAGGCCCTGGCTCGCCGGTGACCCGGACGTCCGCGCCGACATCGCCCGCACCGTCGACGAGGCCCTGCAGACCGCCGGGTTCCTGCTGGTCACCGGGCACGGGGTGGACCCCGCCCTGCGCTCCGGGATCCGGGAGGCCGCGCGGACGTTCTTCCGGCTGCCCGCCGCGGCCAAGCAGCCGTACACCGCGAAGGTCGGCGGGCGCGGCTGGCTGGGTCCCGGCGCGGAGGCCAACGGGTACTCGGAGGGCACGGAGACGCCACCCGACCTGAAGGAGTCGCTGACCTTCGCGACGCACGAGCCGTTCGACGACCCGGACGTCAACGCCGAGTGGTACGCGCCGAACGTGTGGCCCGCCCAGGTGCCTCAGCTGCGAGTGCTGTGCGAGGAGTACCTGGCACGGATGGCGGACCTGGAGAAGGAACTGCTGTCCTTGCTGGGCGAGGCCCTGGGCCTGGAACCCGACTTCTTCTCCCGGCACATGGACCATCCGACCTACGGCTTCAACATCAACTGGTACCCGGGCACCGAGGTCGTCGGCGACCCGCAGCCGGGCCAGTTCCGCATCGGCCCGCACACCGACTTCGGGACGGTGACGATCCTCGACCGGCAGGCCGGCAAGGGGGGCCTCCAGGTGTACACGGACGAGGGCGGCTGGGAGGACGCCCCCCACGACCCGGACGCTTTCACGATCAACGTCGGTGACCTGCTGGCCCGCTGGACCGGCGACCGCTGGCGGTCGGGACGCCACCGGGTACTCCCCCCGCCGTCCGACGCGCCCGCCGAGGAGCTGATGTCCCTCGTCTACTTCGGCGAGTGCACACCGGGCACCCGCGTGGAGTCCGTCCCGGCGCCGGTGGGGCGGGTGGCGTACGAAGCGGTGGACTCGCACGCGTATCTGCGGGCGAAGCTGGACTCGATCACGGTGGACTGACAGCCGCCCGCCTGTCCGGACGACGAAGGCCGGCTCCCGTGACCCAGGTCACAGGGAACCGGCCTTCATGGCAGGCGGGTTGCCGGAGCTACACCCCCGCGTACGAGTGCATGCCGCCCACGAAGATGTTCACGCCGTAGTAGTTGAACAGCCAGCAGGCGAAGGCGATCAGGGCCAGGTAGGCGGCCTTGCGGCCCTTCCAGCCTGCCGTGGCGCGGGCGTGGAGGTAGCAGGCGTAGGCGACCCAGGTGATGAACGCCCAGGTCTCCTTGGGGTCCCAGCCCCAGTAGCGGCCCCAGGCGTCGCCCGCCCAGATCGCGCCCGCGATGATCGTGAACGTCCACAGCGGGAAGACGGCCGCGTTGACGCGGTAGGAGAACTTGTCCAGGGACGCGGAGGACGGCAGCCGCTCCAGGAAGGACGTGGCGAAGGTGCCGGGCTTGCCGCCGTTCGCGAGCTTGTTCTCGTACGAGTCCTTGAACAGGTAGAGGACCGTGCTGACGGCCGCCATGTAGAAGACCGCGCCGCACAGGATCGCGGTCGAGACGTGGATGTACAGCCAGTACGAGTGGAGGGCGGGAACCAACTGGTCGCTGGCGGTGTACAAGACAGTGACGGCGATGCCGAGATCGAGGAGGACCGTCGTGATCAGGAACAGTCCGAGCCAGCGCACGTTCTTCCGCAGCGCGAGCAGCGCCAAGTACACGCCCACGGCCACCGTGGAGAAGGTGATGTTGAACTCGTACATGTTGCCCCACGGCGCCCGCTGCACCGACAGGGCTCGTGCGAGCACCCCGCTGAACTCGATGAGGAACGCGAGCACGGTGAGCGAGATGGCGATACGCCCGTAGAGGTCGCCCTGCTCGTTCCCGCCGTGCGCCCCGGGCCCGTCCGGCACGTCCCGCGCCCCGGCCGCGGCTCGTACGACGACCTTGGGCCGCTCCAGTACCGCGGTGCCGCCGGCGTTGTTCGCGGTCACCGCCGGTGCCTTCGCCCCGCCTCCGGTCCCGGTGAGCGCCGCCGCGGTGCGGCCGATCTTGCTGCGGCTGCCGAAGATCCATTCGGTGATGTACGCGAAGAAGGCGAGGGTGTAGACGGCCATCGCGGAGTAGATCAGCGTGTTGCTGAGGTGCGCGAGGTTTTCGTTGGTTGCGGCGGCCAGGTCGGTTGCGGCGGCGAGAGTCATTTCGTCTCAGCCCCTTCGGCAGGTACGACGTCGGAGTCGGGGATGTCGGGGGTGGGGGTGTCGTCGGAGGCGTCGGAGGCTTCGGACGGGTCTTCTTGGGCGGGGGCGCCCGGCGCCTGGTCGTACAGGATGTCGGCGAGGCTGCCGAGTTCCTGGGGCACCTTGGCGGACTCGCTGCGCCCGAGGCCCGCCATCTCGACGACGGTGACGCCGTCGGCGCCCCGGGCCGCCCGCACCCACACTCGGCGGCGCTGGATGAACAGGGAGGCGGCGAGACCGAAGATGGCGACCACGGCACCGCCGAGCGCCCAGCCGGCCCCGGGCTGCCGGGTGACCTGGAAGTTCGCCCACTCCTTGATCCCCTTGCCGAAGGTGACCGAGCCGGCGCCGTTCGGGAGTTGCATGGTCTCGCCGGGCCGCAGGTTCTCCCGCAGTTGCTTGCCCTTGGAGTCCTTGAACCCCTTCATATTGGTCCTGTCGAGCTGGTACACGCTCTGCGGGATGCCCGCGTCGACCCCGAGGTCGCCGTGGTAGGCCGCCAGGTTGAGCACGGGGTTCGTCAGCGCCGGGAACTGCGAGACCACCGAGGTGCCGCCGCCGTAGGTCGGCAGGAACGCGGCCTGGAAGCCGAGCTGTTCCTTCTTTCCCTTGGCGTCGCGGTAGCCGTCCATGACCTTGATCGCGCCGGTGGAGGTGACGTTGGAGTCGAGCGGCAGCAGCGGTACGGCGTCATCGAAGACGACGTTGCCCTTGCCGTCGCGGACGGTGATGACGGGGGCGTAGCCGTGCGCGGTGAGGTAGACCTTCGAGTCGCCGATCACGAGCGGCTCGTTGACCTTGACGGTGGTCTTCTTGGCCTTGCCGTAGGCGCCGATGCTGTAATCGACGGCCGCCTGGTAGGTGCGCGGGGTGCCCCGGTTCGGTCCGGACGTCTCGTAGGTGCCGGTGAACTTGTCCAGGTTGAAGCTGAAGGGGTCCAGGTCGTCCTGGGTGAAGAGGGTCCCGGACTTGAAGTCGTCGTACTGCGTGAGGGTGTTGGAGAAGCCGCCGCCCTCGACGATCAGCTTGTTGCCCTCGGACTTGAAGAGCTGGCCCCAGGCGAAGGCGACGAGCATCACGACCAGCGCGATGTGGAAGGCGAGGTTGCCGAACTCCCGCAGGTAGCCCTTCTCGGCGGCGACCGCGTCACCGGCGGTGTGGGCGCGGAAGCGGCGCTTCTTCAGCAGGGCGAGCGCGGCTTCCCGGACCTGCTCGGGTTCGGCCTCGGTGCGCCAGGTCGTGTAGGCGGGCAGCCGGGTCAGGCGCCGGGGCGCACCCGGCGGGCGGCCGCGCAGCTGGCCCACGAACTGCCAGCTGCGGGGCACGATGCAGCCGATGAGGGAGATGAACAGCAGGATGTAGATCGCCGAGAACCACACCGAGCTGTAGACGTGGAAGAGGCCGAGCTTGTCGTAGACCGGGCCGAGGACGGAGTGCCTCTGCTGGAAGTCGGCGACCTTCGTCTCGTCGGTCCCGCTCTGCGGGATCAGCGAGCCGGGGATCGCGCCGAGCGACAGCAGCAGGAGCAGCAGCAGCGCGACCCGCATGGAGGTGAGCTGTCGCCAGAACCAGCGGGCCCAGCCGATGACGCCCATGGTGGGCAGGTTGGGGGCGTCCTCCTGGGGGGCGGTGGACAGCTGGGAGCCGGCCGCTCCCAGGTCCTGGTCGTCCGACCGCTCGGCGGCGGTGTCGGACGCGGTGTTCGGAGTCGCGCTCATCGTTCAGATCCCCACAGTGAAGCCGTTGGACCAGGTCTGCATCTCCTGCACGATGCTGTCCCACGCGCCGGTCAGCAGCAGCAGCCCGGTCACGATCATCATGCCGCCGCCGACCCGCATGACCCAGACGTAGTGGCGCTTCACCCAGCCGAAGGCGCCGAGGGCCTTGCGGAAGGCGACCGCGGCGAGCACGAACGGGATACCGAGACCGAGGCAGTACGCGACGGTCAGTATGGCCCCGCGGCCCGCGCTGCCCTGCTGGGAGGACAGGGTCAGCACGGAGGCGAGGGTCGGGCCGATGCACGGCGTCCAGCCGATACCGAACAGCGCGCCGACGACGGGGGCGCCGATCAGTCCGGTGGAGGGCCGCTGGTGGAAGCGGAACTCCCGCTGGGTCATCCAGGGCATCAGCCCCATGAAAAAGACGCCCATGAGGATCATGAGCACGCCCAGCACCTTGGACGTGACGTCCTTGTACTCCTGGAGCGTCTCGCCGAAGTAGCCGAACAGGGCGCCGCTGGAGACGAACACGGCGGTGAAGCCGAGGACGAAGAGCGAGGAGCCGGCGACCATCCGCCCGCGCCGGGCCTCGGCCAGATCGGTGCCGGTGACGCCGGTGACGTAGGACAGATAGCCGGGGACGAGCGGCAGGACGCACGGGGAGAAGAAGGAGACGAGGCCGCCGAGCAGCGCGATGGGCAGGGCCACCAGCAGGGCGCCGTTGAGCACCGTGCCGTTGAAGCCGTCGGCGGCGAGTGTCGACGCTGTGGTCACGTCACTTCTCCGCGAGGACCGGCTTGAGCATGGCCCGGAGCTTCTCCTCGCTGAGCGCCTGCAGGGTCCGCGCGGCGATCTTGCCGTCCCGGTCGATGATCAGCGTCGAGGGGATGGCCTGCGGGTTGAGGGTGCCCCTCTTGAAGCGGAGCATCAGCTTGCCCGTCGGGTCGTAGAGACTCGGGTAGCTGACGTCGAACTCCTTCTCGAAGGCCTTCGCCAGACTGACCTTGGGGTCGCGGGTGTTGATGCCGACGAACTGGACGCCCTGGTCCTTGACGTCCTTGTAGACCGTCTCGAAGTTCGGCGCCTCGGCACGGCAGGGCGGGCACCAGGAGCCCCACACGTTGAGGACGACGACCTTGCCCTTGTAGTCGGCGACGTCCAGCTGACCGCCGTCGACGGTCTTGCCGGACAGGTCCGGCAGGTCGGCCCGCTCGCCCTTCGCGGCCGTGGAGACACCGTTGGCCCCGGTGACGAAGTTGGTGTCGCCACCCCCGCCCGAGGTGCCGCCCGAGCCGCACGCCGAGAGGGTCAGCGCGGCGGCCGCGGCACCGGCGGTGAGCAGGACGGCGCGGCTACGGGTGCGGTTGGTGCGCTGCGCGGTGGACGAGTCGTTCGAGCGCAGGGGGGCGCGGTGGGCGGCACTCATGTGAAAAGTTTCGCATGCCCGTTCTGGGGATCTTGCGCACCCCCCTTGCGGGCGGAAACCCGCATTTCAGGCGGCTTGTCCCGAGGCCGTCGAGCCGGTCGCGGGCGTCTTTTTGAGGAACTCCTTCCAGCCACCGGCGGGCTCCTGGCCGACATCGAGCGACCGGAGCTTGGCGAGTACCTCGGGCTTCTGCACGTCCATCCAGTCCACGAACTGCCTGAAGGAGACCAGGCGTACGTCCTCGCCCTTCTCCTTCTCCCGCGCGATGTGCTTGAACGCGGCCTCGACGGCGTCCATGTAGATGCCGCCGTTCCACTGCTCGAAGTGGTTGCCGACGAAGAAGGGGGCGCGGTTTGTCTCGTATGCCCGCTTGAATCCCTGGATGTACGCCTGGGAGGACTGCTGCCGCCAGCCCGGGTAGTTGTACGCGGGAGCCTTGGTCGAGTTGATCGACTGGTTCGCCAGCATGTTGTAGTCCATGGAGAGCACTTCGAAACTGTGTCCGGGGAAAGGTATCTGCTGCAACGGCAGGTTCCAGATCCCCTTCAGCTTCTCCGGCCACGTCTGACGCCCGCCCGGCGAGGAGGCGTCGTAGCGCCAGCCGAGCTCGCGGGCGGTGGGCAGCAGGTTGTCCTGACCGAGCAGACAGGGCGTGCGGCCGCCGACCAGTTCCTTGTCGTAGTCGAAGGGCAGCGCGGGCAGGTCGGTCCAGCCGGTGTTGGTCCGCCACTCCTTGACGAAGCCCTTCGCCTGGTCTATCTCACTGCGCCACTGCTGGGGCGTCCAGTTGCCGACCGTGCCGGAGCCGGAGCAGAAGTGGCCGTTGAAGTGGGTGCCTATCTCGTGCCCTTCGAGCCAGGCGCGGCGGACGTTCGTCAGCGTCGCCTTGACGTGGTCGTCGGTCAGGTAGCCGATGTCGGAGGCGCCGCGCTGGTTGTTCGGCGGGTCGTAGAGACGCTTCTTCGACTCGGGGAGCAGGTAGAGCCCCGACAGGAAGAAGGTCATGCTCGCGCCGTGCTCCTTGGCGAGGTCCAGGAAGCGGGGGAAGAGACCGTTGCCGACCTCGCCGGCGCCGTCCCAGGAGAAGATGACGAACTGCGGCGGGGTCTGGCCCGGTTCCAGCGGCTCGGGTTTCCCCGGCTGGTGGGGCTGCTTGCCGGTGAAAGAGGTGGAGCCGTCGCCGATGGGGCGGGCGGTGGGCTTGGGGCTGCTGCTGGGACGGTCGCTCCCGGAATCGCCGGAGTGGCTCGCTCCGCCCGAGGACGTGAGACTGCCGCAGCCCGCGAGTCCCGCGGCGGCAGCGGCTGAGGCGCCGAGTCCGAGTGCTCCCCTGCGAGTGAGAGTGCGCATGACATCCCCGTTCGTCGCGTTCTCTGGTGGTCACCCAGTCAGAGGAGGCGACGAACGGGGAGGTTCCTCGGAAACTTACGGTTTTCGTAACGGAGCCCCGAGGCTCACGCCCCGAAAGCCTTGCCCTGGCCCTGCCCCTTGGCCTGGCCCTTGGCCGGCTTGGCGCCCGCGAGGAGATGGGCGGGCACGAGGTCACGGGCCGGCTCGGTGTAGCCGACAGAGACGATCTTGTCGCCCCGGTAGGTGAAGGACGTCAGCGAGGCCAGCGTGCACTGCCGCTTGCGCGGGTCGTGCCACAGCCGCCGCTTCTCGACGTACGACCGCACGATCCAGATCGGCAGCTGGTGGCTCACGAGCACGGCCTCGTGCCCCCGCGCCCGGTCCTTCGCCGCGCTCAGCGCGCCCATCATGCGCACCACCTGGTCGACGTACGGCTCACCCCACGAGGGCCGGAGCGGGTTGAACAGGTGCTTCCAGTTCTCCGGCCGCCGCAGCGCCCCGTCGCCGACCCCGAAGGTCTTGCCCTGGAAGACGTTCTCGGCCTCGATGAGCCGTTCGTCGGAGGCGAGGTCCAGCCCGTGCGCCTTGGCGATCGGCGTGGCCGTCTCCTGCGCCCGCTCCAGCGGGGAGGCGCAGACATACGTGACATCGCGGGCGGCGAGGTGCTCGGCGACCCGGTCGGCCATCCGCCGGCCGAGCTCGGAGAGGTGGTAGCCCGCGAGACGGCCGTAGAGGACGCCGTCGGGGTTTTCGACCTCGCCGTGCCGCATGACGTGGACGACGGTGATGTCGCCGCCGTCGCCGTTGCCGCTGTTGCTGTTCTCGCTCACGCGGTGGCCTCCGCAGCCGCTCGGGCCGCCGCCGGCAGGGCGTCGGCGATCCGCTGGATGGCCCGCTCGTCGTGGGCCGTGGACACGAACCAGGACTCGAAGGACGACGGCGGCAGATAGACGCCGTTCGCCAGCATCGAGTGGAAGAAGGCGGTGAAGCGGTACGACTCCTGCGCCTTGGCGTCCTCGTAGTCACGGACCGGGCGGTCCGTGAAGAAGACGGAGAACATGTTGGAGGCGTTCTGCACGGTGTGCGCGACGCCTTCCTTGGCGAGCGCGTCCGAGACCAGCGCCTGGATCCGCGTCGACACGGTGCCGACCTTGTCGTACGCCGCGTCGTCGAGGAGCCGCAGCTGGGCGAGCCCGGCGGCGGTGGCGATCGGGTTTCCGGAGAGGGTGCCGGCCTGGTAGACCGGGCCGGCGGGCGCGAGGTGCTCCATGACATCGGTGCGACCGCCGAAGGCCGCCGCCGGGAACCCGCCGCCCATGACCTTGCCGAAGGTCATCAGGTCGGGCCGCACCCCGTCGATGCCGTACCACCCGCTCCGGCTGGTCCGGAATCCGGTCATGACCTCGTCGGAGATGTAGAGCGCGCCGTTCTCGGCACACGCGTCCTTCAGCCCCTGGTTGAAGCCGGGCAGCGGCGGTACGACACCCATGTTGCCCGGGGAGGCCTCGGTGATCAGGCAGGCGATCTCGCCGGGGTGGGCACGGAAGGCGGCGTGCACGGCGTCGAGGTCGTTGTACGGCAGGACGATGGTGTCGCCGGCCTGGGCACCCGTGACACCGGGGGTGTCGGGAAGCGCGAAGGTCGCCACACCGCTGCCCGCCGCCGCGAGCAACGAGTCGACGTGACCGTGGTAACACCCGGCGAACTTGATCACCTTGGAGCGCCGGGTGAACCCGCGGGCGAGCCGGATGGCCGACATGGTGGCCTCGGTGCCGCTGGACACCAGCCGCACCTGCTCCAGGGGATCGATCCGCTCGACCATCGCCTCGGCGAGCGCGACCTCGCCCTCACCGGGGGTGCCGAAGGACGTCCCGCGGGAGACCGCGTCCTGTACGGCGGCGATGACCTCGGGGTGCGCGTGCCCAAGGATCATGGGCCCCCAGGAGCAGACGAGGTCGACGTACTCCCGCCCGTCCGCGTCCGTCAGGTACGGGCCCGTGCCGGACACCATGAACCGGGGCGTTCCGCCCACCGCACGGAAGGCACGCACCGGGGAGTTCACGCCGCCCGGCGTGACGGCGGCCGCCCGGTCGAACAGGGCCTGCGAGACAGGCACGTCGTATGCATAGGGATATTCGCTCATGACCTGCGACTTCTCCGACCTTCCCCGACTTTTCGGACTCCGGTTGTCAGTGACCTCCTCAGGGTAGGCCAGCGGGCCTCGGTGACAGCGGGGCCGTCGCCTCCCCCGACGATCTGCGAAACTGGCCTTGGATACACAGAGCTCACACGGTCCCGGCGTACGTATAGGTGTACGGAGGCTTGTTCAGGGGCTGCGAAGATCCTGCGGACAGGTGTTTCGACGCACGTTTCGTCGGGCGGCCGTGGGGGAGGTCACTGACACGATGATCGGGTTGCGCGGCGGGGGCCGCGCGTCCTAGAAAAGCAGTCGGGTGGAGATATGCATCGCGGTGGCGGACTGGGCGAGGGGACTGACGACCTGGGTCCTCGACGTGCCCGGCGGGGAAGGCACCGACGCGAGGCGGAGGAATCGAACGAACCACGTCAGGGACACGTTGTACCGGGTGTACCGGGTGGACCGAACGAGTCCGAGCTGACCGACCGACGGGTCGAACAGCTCAGGGCGGGGAGCAGGAATGGTGGTCGGGTGGGGGTGACGTACAAGTATTTCGGCGCGCCGGACGGCGCGACTGCGGCCCGCGTCCCGATCTCGATGCGCCCTGAGGAACTCGGCGGCGACGAGCTCGGGATGAACGGCATGTTCACCAAGATCAAGCCGGAGACGATGGCGGCGATGGTCCTCACGGGCATCGAAGGCGTCCCTCTCGGCAAGGTGCCCCCACTGGAACTCGTCGTCCTCCACCCCGACTACGCGGTGGTCAAGCTCCCCATGACGGTCGTCGATCCCCTGCGTGGCATCGGCGAGGAAGCGGTCGGCGCGGCGGCGTTCATCTGGTCGACGGTCCCGGACCGGGGCGGACCACGGGACGCGTTCAACGTGTACCAACTGCTGCACGAGTGGCAGGACTTCAGCAATCGGCTGCATGAGGCGGGGCATCAGCCCTATTGCCTGGTGTGGCCCTGAGTCGGGGTTTCACTGGTGGCGGGCGGGGTCTTCGGGCCTCGCCCTTTTCATGTGGCGGGAGGGGTCGTCAGGCCGCCCCGTACCGCCAGTCCGAACTCGATCCCCTGGTATAAACACCGCCGCGTACGCCGACCAGATGGACGACCTGCTCCCAGGGCGCCTGGAGGTGCATTCGGCCTCTCACTGTTGGACCAGGGCCTGTCCGATCGGCGGGGAGTGAACACCGGACAGGCCCTGGCGGATGTGGGCGCCACTGGCGCGGGGGGAGGTCAGGTGGCCCCGTCGCCGTCCTCAGTCCATCTGCAGCAGGACCGTCGTGTCGGGGGGCAGCAGCCCGGCCTGGTCCAACGGTCCTGAGGCGAAGAGGGGACTGCCGGCCTCGGGAAGCGGGGTCGGCTGGTCGGTGAGGTTGACCGCGCACATCAGGCCGTCTCCGCGTTCGAAGAGGAGTGTGCCGGCCGGGCTGTCGAGCCAGCGGAACTCCTCGCCCCGCAGGTGGGGGTTGGTGCGGCGCAGGCGCAGGGCGGAGCGGTACAGCTGGAGCATGGAGGCAGGGTCTGCCTGGTTGGCCTCGGCGGTGTACGCCTTCCAGTCCTCCGGCTGAGGGAGCCAGGGAGCGGCTCCGGAGATACTGAAGCCGAAGGGCGGGGTGTCGCCGGTCCAGGGCATGGGGACGCGGCAGCCGTCGCGGCCTCGGACCGTGTGGCCGGAGCGTTCCCAGGTGGGGTCCTGAAGCGCCGACTCGGGGAGGTCTTCGACCTCGTAGAGGCCGAGTTCCTCGCCCTGGTAGATGTACGCGCCTCCGGGCAGCACCAGCATCAGCAGGGCCGCCGCTCGGGCTCGGCGGGTGCCGAGGGTGAGGTCGGTGGGGTGGCCCTGGTCACGCATCGGGGTCGTGATGCCGGTGTGGGCGCGTCCGTAGCGGGTGACGTGGCGGGTCTCGTCATGGTTGGAGAGGACCCAAGTGGCGGGGGCGCCGACCTTCGCCAGATCGCTGATCGTGCGGTCGATCACCTCTCTCAACTTGTCCGCCTCGAAGGCGGACTTGAGGAAGTCGAAGTTGAAGGCGGTGTGGAGTTCGTCGGGGCGGAGGTAGTCGGGCATGCGGCCGGGGCGGACGTGGGCCTCGGCGACGAAGACGCGGGGGTCGGGGTAGCTGTCGGCGATGGCGCGCCAACTGCGGTAGATGTCGTGGATGCCGTCGCGGTCCCAGTGCGGGTGGTTCTCCTGGCCCTCGCCGGCAATGGCGGAGAACTCTGTCAGGCCGAGGTCCGGGAGGGCTGGGTCCTTGGCCATGCCGTGGGCGACGTCGATGCGGAAGCCGTCGACGCCCAGGTCGAACCAGAAGCGCAGGATCGACTCGAACTCGGCTCGGACCTCGCCGTTGTCCCAGTTGAGGTCGGGCTGTTCGGGGGCGAAGAGGTGGAGGTACCACTGGCCGTCCGGGGTGCGGGTCCAGGTGGGGCCGCCGAAGGCCGCGTACCAGTCGTTCGGGGGCAGGGAGCCGTTCTCGCCCTTGCCGTCGCGGAAGATGAACCGCTTTCGTTCCGGGGAGCCGGGCGCCGCCGCCAATGCCTCCTGGAACCAGGCGTGTTGGTCGGAGGTGTGGTTCGGGACGATGTCCAGGATCACCCGCAGACCCAGTCCGTGAGCCTCGCTGATCAGCTTTCGGGCCTCGTCGAGGGTGCCGTAGGTGGGGTGGATGTCGCGGAAGTCGGAGACGTCGTAGCCGCCATCGGCCAGCGGGGACGGGTACCAGGGGTTGATCCAGATCGCGTCGACGCCGAGGTGGACCAGGTACTGGAGGCGGGAGCGGAGGCCGGCGATGTCGCCGGTTCCGTCGCCGTCGCCGTCGGCGAAGCTGCGTATGTAGACCTGGTAGATGGCCGCGGAGCGCCACCAGGAATCGTTCGCGGCGTCGTTCGTGGGGGTTGGGTTGCTCATGTGGCTCGGTCCTGTCGGAGGGGGCGCATGGTTCGCACCGCCCGTTGGTCGAAGCGGGCGGGTGGGAGGTGTCGCATCGGGTCTCTCGCCCGGCTATCCCTTGGTCGCGCCCTCCGTGCCGCCGCGGGTGAAGTGCCGTTGGAAGGCGAAGAAGACCAGTGCGACGGGGATCGTCATGAGCAGGGTCGCCGCGAGCTTGAGCGGGTACTGGTTGCCCTGGCCGAGCTGGCCGGAGACGAGTGAGGCGACCCCGGTGGTCAGGGTGTTCAGGTCCGGGCTCTGGCGGGACACGATGAAGTGCGGAAGTTCGTTCCACGATGCCTGGAACGACAGGATGGTCAGGGTGATGAGGGCCGGCCGGGCCATGGGCAGCACTATGGACCAGAAGGTCCGGAAGGTGCTCGCGCCGTCGATGCGGGCTGCTTCCTCGACGCTGATGGGGATCGACTCGAAGAACTGCTTCATGATGAACACCCCCGCGGCGTCGGCGAGGAGCGGGACGATCATGCCCGAGTAGGAGTCGTACATCCCGATCTGGTTGAGGACGAGGAATTTCGGGATGAGCAGGACGACGGGGGGTACGGCCATGACCGCGATGACGGCGGCGAACAGTGCGCCCCGGCCGGGGAAGCGCAGCCGGGCCAGTGCGTATCCGGCGAGGGAGTCGAAGAAGACGCGGCCCGCGGTGACGAAGAGGGCGACGACAGCGGAGTTCGCGAACCAGCGTGGGTAGTCCGCTTCGGCGAGCCGGCTGAACGCCGCTGTCGTGAAGTGCTGGGGCCACAGTGACAGCGGGTGGCTGGTGGCGTCCGCGTCGGTCTTGAAGCTCGTCGCGAGCTGGATGAGGAAGGGATAGATGTAGAGCAGCGCGACGACGACGAGGGCGGTGTAGCCGAGTATGCGGGTGAGGCCGCCGCCGCGGCGCGTGCGTTCGTCCGCGCGGCGGGTTGCGAGCTTGTTGTCTGCGTTCGCTGCGGTGTCTGCGTCGGCGAGCTCGTGTGGTGTGCTCATCGCGTGCCTCTGTTGTGGACGTCGGCTGTGGTCGCCTGGGCGGCTGCGGTGGTGGGCGCGGTCGCGTCGGTTCCGGGTCGTGTGGGGTGGGCCGTTGCGGCGGTGCGTGTCATCACACCGCCTCCGTGGTCGGGCCGGATCCGGAGCGGGACGCTTTCTCCGCGCGCCGGGTGGCGGCCTTGGCGCGGGCCTCGTCCTTGTCGCGCAGGACGAACCGCTGCAGGAGTGTCATCGCGACGATGATCGCGAAGAGGATGAAGGCAATGGCGCTGCCCTGTCCCCACTCGTTGTTGATGAACGAGGTCTGGTAGGAGAGGAACGCGGGGGTCAGTGTCGTCTTGCCCGGACTGCCCTGGCTCATGACGTAGATCTGGTCGAAGACCTGCCAGGTGCCGATGAGTCCGAGGGTCAGGACAAGGAAGAGAGTCGGCTTGAGCATGGGCAGCGTGACGTGGCGGAACCGCTGCCAGCGCCCGGTGCCGTCGATCTCGGCGGCCTCCTCGACTTCCAGGGGGATGTCCTGCAGTGCGGCGAGGAACATGAGCATGAACGTGCCCGCCGTCGTCCACACGACCAGCACAATGATCGCGGTCATGGCGACGCTGGGGCCGGAGATCCAGTCCCACATGGACAGGCCGCCGACGGTGGTGTCGGCGAGGGCGGCCGGTGGCGCGTCGGTGTTCATGCCAAGGGCGCCGAGGGCGAGATGGATGATGCCGCGTGGGTCGGCGAACCAGGCCGGTCCGTCGACTCCGATCTTCGCGAGCAGGGAGTTGACGACGCCGCTGGAGGAGAAAATGAACAGGAAGACGACGGAGATCGCGACCGAGCTCGTCACCGACGGGAAGTAGTACGCGGTGCGGAAGAACCCTTTGCCCTTCAGCCGTCTGCCGTTGACCAGGAGCGCCAGGCCCAGGGCGAGCGCGGTCTGCAGGGGGACGACGAAGAGCACGTAGTAGGCGTTGTTGCGCAGGCTCGTCATGAAGTCGCTCTGCGCCAGGCCGGGCTTGGTGACGAGCTGCCCGTAGTTCTCTCCGCCGACGAAGTGCACGCCGGTCGAGAAGGGGCTGCCCTGGCCCTTCCAGTCGGACAGGCTCACCCAGAGCGCCATGACGATCGGCACGACCAGAAAGAGTCCGAGCACGACGAGGACGGGTGAGACGAACAGCCAGCCGGCGAGACCTTCCCGGCCTCGGATACCGCCGCGGGGGACTCGGGTGGGGCGGCCTCCACCGGCCTTGGTGCCGTCCGGGCCGGTGTCCTTGCGGCGTTCGCGCAGCGCGGGTGACGGGGCGTCGGCCTTGGCTGCGCCTGCCGGGCGGGCCGGTGCCGGGCCGCTGCCCGGGCCCTGGGCGGGCCTGGGATTCGGTTCACTCATCGCAGGTTCACTCTCGTTCCGTTCGTGTGCGCACTGTCTGCGATATCCGGGCTACTGGCCTACGACCGCCTGCGCGTTCTTCTGCAGTCGCGCGAGGATCTGCTTCGGGTCGGCGTTGGGCAGCCCCTGAAGGCCGGTGTCGAAGTCGGCGAGGACCTGGTCGATCTTGGCGACGTTCACCGGGGCCTGGGCAGTCGCGGCGCCGTCGATGAACGCCTTGTCCTGCGGGAACTGGGCGACGTAGTCGGCCGACGCGGACTGCCGCGACGGCATCACGCCGATCGCCTTGGCGAAGGTCAGCTCGGCGTCCTTCGCGGTCATCGCCTTGACGAAGTCGATGGCAGCGGCCTTGTGCTTACTCTTCGCCGCGATGCCCCAGCACTGGGTGAAGGCGAGCGTGCCCTCCTTGCCCGTGGGACCGGTCGGCAGCGGGATGGTCGTGTACTTGACGCCGGGGTAGTCGCTCTTCATGGCGCCGGCGATCCAGTTGCCCTCGATCGTCATGGCGGCCTTCTGCTTGCCGAAGGCTTCACCCGACCAGCCGGAGTCGAGCTGCTTGGGGTACTTGGCCGAGCCGTCGGCGAGAAGTGACTGGACGTACTTCAGGGCCTTGAGGTTCTCGGGAGAGTCCGCGGTGACCTTGGTGGCGTCCTTGTTCGTCACCCATCCGCCGGCCTGGACCATGAAGGCACCGATCCGGTCGCGCGTGTCGCCGAGTGCCAGACCGACCTGCTTGCTCGTGGTCAGCTTCTTGGCCACGGTCGCCAGCTGCTGCCAGTTGGTGGGGTAATCGGCGGCGGTGAGGCCCGCCTTCGCCCACGCCGTGGTGTTGATCTGCAGGCCGAGCGTGGAGAAGTCCTTGGGGATGCAGTAGAGCTTGCTCTTGTAGGTGAACGCCTGGCGCAGAGCGGGGTAGAAGTCGTCCTTCCCCGGGAAGCTGTCGCCGTACGGTTCGAGGCTGCCGGCGCTCGCGTAGGTCGCGAAGCGGGCGGCGTCGACGTAGAAGACGTCCGGCGGGTTGTTCGAGGCGAAGCCCTGGCCGAGCTGCTGGCCTATGTCCTGGGCCTGGGTGACGGTCGCCTTGTTGCCGGACTTCGCCCCCCATGCGTTGGCGGCGCCCGTGACGGCTTTCGTCTCGGCGTCGCCGCTGGAGGCGATGAGGACCTTGATCGAGGCAGGGCCGGCCGACTGCTGAGTGTCGGTGCCGCTGTCGAACCCGCTGCCACCGCAGGCCGACAGGTTGAGCGACAGCAACGCAACACCACCAACTGCCCAGCGTGTACGCGGATTTCTCATGATAAATCTCCTTGCGCAGGCCGGCCTGACGAGCCGGTGGTAGAGGGAACCGCATCCCGTCGGCGCACTGTGGCCATGAGCGGGGTCGCGGGTGTTGGCTGAACGGACTACGGAGCCGCTCGGCGAGGTGAAGAGGGTGCGGGTGCCGCTGAGCGGCTCAGCTGGTCGCCCGCACGACGAGCCGGGGCGGCAGCAGGACCGGCGCGGGCGGACTGGGCGGCTTCTTGGGAGCCGCCAGCAGTTCCTGGAGCATCCGAAGACAGGCGGCGGCGGCCTCCTCGTACGGCTGCGCCACGCTGCTCAGGCCGACGACTCCTGCGGTCGGGGAGTCGTCGAAGCCGACCACCGCGACATCGGCCCCGGGGCGCAGTCCACGCGCGGTGATCTCGGTCCAGGCCCCGAGGGCCAGCGAGTCGCTCGCGCAGACGATCGCGGTCGGCGGAGTAGTCAGATCGAGCATCGCCGCGGCGGCCTCGCGACCGGTGTCGAGCCCGTCGGGGACACCCATGTCGTATCCGGCGGGGATGTCGAGCCCGGACACGGCCATAACGGCCGCCCAGCCGCTACGCCGGTCCTCACCGACCTCTAAACCTTCCGGCCAGCCCAGGAAGGCGATTTTGCGGTGGCCGGCCCCGACGAGGTGCCGGGTCGCGGCAACAGTCCCTTGCGCGCCGTCGACATCGACCCAGCCGTGCGACTCGGGGGCATCCGGTTCAGCTCCCCAGGGTCGGCCGAAGGTCACGAACGGCACCCGGCGCTCGGTCAGCCACGCCGTCCGGAGGTCACCGGCATGTGTGGCGTGCAGGACGAAGGCGTCGAGATCGTGGTCGTCGAGGAGCTGTTCGTACAGGGCGCACTCGTGGTCGTCGTCGGTGGCCGTGAACACCACGATCCGGTAGCCGGCCTCCTGGGTACGGGCGGTGAGCGACTGGAGGAAGTGGGCGAGGACGGCGCCGTTGACGCCGTCGCGCGGCGGCTCTATACGGGCGCCGATCAGACGGGAACGCCGGGTCCGCAGAGTCCGGGAAGCCTGGTTCGGGCGGTAGTTGAGTTCCTTGATGGCGGCCTGCACGCGGGCCAGGGTCTCCGGCCGCACCCGATGCGGAGCGTTGATGACGTTGGACACCGTCTGCATCGACACAGAGGCATGCCGCGCCACGCTCTCGAGTGTTACTCGCGCCATCGCGAAGCCACCTCCACAAAGTTCACTGCGCCGCAGCGTATCGCCGCCGCGGTGCCGCATCGTAACGTCGTCCCGGCTGGATTTGAACGTTAAATTTAGCGTTCTGATCGGTTACTGTGGCGACCGGCGCTCGGCCTGTCAAGAGTCGGCGCGGTCACGAATTGCCCTCACAAACCGCCCACGAGACACGAGGGCACCGGACGGAGCTTCCATGACTTCACCCCAGCGGCAGCCGCTCCTGCACGACCTCGCGGTCACCCTCGCCGCCCCGACCGTCGTGCTGTCCGAGCCGGACGGCAACCTCGACGCCTCCGGCATCGGGGCGGGCGTGCAGGGTCTCTTCCACGCCGACGTACGCGCGGTGAGTCTGCTGCGCGTGACACTGCGCCCTGTCGGCGCCCCGTCCGGCGGGCACGCCGGGAAGGCGCCTCCGGCAGTCGGCGAGGGCGTGGTGGGCGGGGATGGCAAAGGCTGGATGCCTGTCGTCGCGGTCATGACCGCGGCGGACGGACCCGGACGCAGCCGTTTCGTCGGTCTGGCCCAGGCGCTCGGCGACAGCGTTCCCGACCCGACCGTCCGGGTCGACCGGCGGCGCATCCTCAATCCCGGCCTGCTCACCGAACAGCTGACCGTTCGCTCCACCGCGACGACACCGGTGCATCTCGCCGTCCGGGTAGAGGTCGCTGGAGACCTCGTGACCCTGGAGCACGCGAAAGCCGGCCTGGCGCCCCGGTCTCCTCTTCAGCCCGCGGGCGAACTCTCTTCCGGCACCGGCGAGTTGCGCTGGGGCGACGGCACGGTCGCCGTCGCCGTCAGCGCCCCGGGCGCGACGCCCAACGCCGAGCACTCCACGTTGACCTGGACCCTCACGGTCGAGCCCGGCGAGAACGTCGACCTGCACCTGGCCGTCGAGATCACGGAGCCCGACGCGGTCGTCACGGCCGCCGACCCCCGGCCCACCTGGCAGCGTCCGGAGGTCACCGCCGACGACCGGCGCCTGCCCGCCCTCGTCGCGCAGAGCCTGGACGACCTCCAGTCGCTGCGTATGGCCATGGCCGCATCGCCCGGTGACACCTTCCTCGCCGCGGGCGTCCCGTGGTTCTTCACGCTCTTTGGCCGGGACAGCCTGTGGGCGGCACGGATGCTCCTGCCGCTGGGCACCGACCTCGCGCTGGGCACTTTGCGCACCCTGGCCGCCCAGCAGGGCACCCGCACCGATCCGGCGGCGGAGGAAGAGCCGGGCAAAATCCTCCACGAGGTACGGCGCGGGGTCTTCGACGACGGCATGGGCCTTCGCCTCCCGCCGGTCTACTACGGCACGGTCGACGCGACCCCCCTGTGGATCTGCCTGCTCCACGACGCATGGCGCTGGGGCCTGCCCCCCGCCGACATCGAACCGCTGCTGCCCGCGCTCCAGGCCGCGCTCGGCTGGATCGAGACCGCAGCCCAGGCCGGTGACGGGTTCCTTTCCTACATCGATCGCAGCGGCACCGGTCTGGCCAACCAGGGCTGGAAGGACTCCGGTGACGCCGCCCGGTTCGCAGACGGCCGCCTCGCCGACGCTCCCCTGGCTCTCGCCGAAGTCCAGGGCTACGCCTATGAGGCGGCCCTCGCCGGGGCGGCCCTCCTCGACGCCTTCGGGCTGCCGGACGGCGAACGCTGGCGGACCTTCGCGGCGAGCCTCGCCGACCGGTTCCGCGCCCGGTTCTGGGTGTCCGATCAGCAAGGCCCCTACCCCGCCATGGCACTTGACGGCTCGGGTCGCCCCGTCGACGCCGTCGCGAGCAACATGGGTCACCTCCTGGCCACCGGCATACTCAACGCCGACGAGACCGCTGCCATCGCCGCTCGACTCGCCGCCCCGGACATGTCCGACGCTTACGGGCTCCGCACGATGTCGTCCCAGTCCGGCGGATTCGGCCCGCTGCGCTACCACTGCGGCACCGTCTGGCCGCACGACACCGCCATCGCCGTCACCGGCCTCGCCCGCAGCGGCCACCCCAAGGCCGCCGCCCGGCTTGTCGAGGGCATCCTCGCCGCAGCACCGACGTTCGACTACCGGCTGCCGGAACTGTGGGGCGGCGACGCACGCGCGGACACCCCCGCACCGGTCCCCTACCCGGCCGCCTGCCGACCCCAAGCCTGGTCGGCGGCATCAGCCATCGCCCTCATGACGGCTATGACCGGACTGGAACCCGACGTCCCCACAGGCCGTCTCCACCTCCGGCCGACAGGCCAACTGCCCGTGGGCGCACTCACCGTCGCAGGGCTCACCGTCGCCGGAGAACGGCTCGACGTCACCGTCGGCCCCGACGGCCGGATCGAATCGGTTTCGGCACCGGCGGGACTGATCGTCGAGGAACATGCGGCATCGCGGTTTTGAGGGTCAGCCCGGCTGACCGGCGCTACGACCGGTCAGCCAAGGCATCAGCGGCTCGGCTGTCGCCCTGCCGCCGCCGAGTGAACGACCGAGTTGTTCAGCCTGAGCACCGACTGTTCCAAGCAACTACGTCTGAGCAGCTGAGGGTTGCTCCCCGGGACAGCCGGGGGTTCCTCCCCGAGCGATACCTTGCCGCGTTCGCCGGTGGCAGCACCGAGATGGTTTCGACCGCCCTGCCGGCCTGATGCACGGGCCTCCAGGAATCCGCCCTCCAGGACCCCAGCTGGGACCGCTCCGCCCACTCCGACCGAGGCCGAGTCGGCTGCCCGGTCCTCCTCCCCTGGTCCGGCCTGACAGCCCCCTGCGCCTCACGCCTTTTCAGGGACGCGGCGCCTTCTCGCCATGCACAGCTGTGTACTCGACGGCGAGCCAGGGGCCCAGGTCGTCGATGAGCATGCTGAGCACTGCCGGATCAGCCGAGGGGGTGCGGCCGACGACCGCTGCGATACGCATCTGCTCGGCGCGCTGCGGGTAGTAGCGGCCGAAGACGGCGGCGGACTCGTCGAGGTCGCTGGTCCAGCCGCCCCAACGGGGCATGACCAAGGTGAATCCTGTGCGCACGATACGGCGGGCGGCGCCGCGGCTGAGGACCCGGCGGTCGGCGTCCGTGGCGGCTTCGGCGGCTCGGGTGCGCCAACGGTCCAGCACGAGCCCGAGATCGCCGTTCGTTTCGCGGGCGAGCAGGGTCGTGGGACGGTATCGCGGCAGTTGTTCGGCGAGGTCGGGGCCGAGCAGCGGGGTGCACAGGCAGGCCAGGAAGAACCCGGCGTCGTGGCGTTCGAGTTCGCTCAGCAGCGCGCGGGTACTCGTCAGCAGGATGCCGACGCCGTTGATCTGCGGGAACGCGTCGTCGAGTGCTGCCTCGACGTCTTCGGCGGCGGCGCGGTCGGCTTCGGTGGGCTCGTGGTGGAGAGCCAGCTGGAGGTCGAGGTCGGAGACTCCGGGGATGGCGGTGCCGCGCGGAATGCTGCCGTAGATGTAGGCACTGTGCAGCCGCGTGCCGTCGAACATCTCGGTGATACGAGCGCGGGCGGCGTCGACGACGGGGATGAATGCCGCCGGCACCCGGTCCAGGGCGCCCTCGCGTGCGATCGTTCCCTCGTGGTCCAGTCCTCGTTCGCTCATCAGGTCACTCTGCCTTGCGCCGATGCCCGCGGCCGAGCGGATTTTTACGGCGCCGCGTGTCGAGTGGTGCATCGACGCGCTGGCCGACGCCGGGGACCTCGACCGCGACCGGGCGCGTAGTGGGCGCTGCTACGAGCCGTCGAGTACTGGCTGTGGGGGCTGAGAGTCGGCTTCACCGAGGACCCGGTGCGATGCCGACGCATCGTCGAGGCGCTCATGTGACCCCGGGGTGCCCCGGTCACGGTGTTCGGCCCGCTACCAAGCAGCCGCCTGGATCACTCGTACGGCGATGTCCTCGATCGACCGGCCGTCGGTCGGTATGCGGACCGTGCCCGCCGGAGCCTTCTCGTCCAGCTCCCGTGCCGCGCGCAGGCTCCGCTCGATGTGAGCGGTGAGCTGCGAGCCGATCTCGCGTTGAGCGAGCCGTTCCCGCACGGTCGCTTCCTCGGCCGTGAGCAGGACACAGGTGGCTCGGACCTCGCCGCCGCCCATGGCCCGGCTGATCATCGGCTCCTCCAGGATGCTCACCGTGTTCGTGTAGATGAGGCGATGCTGGCCGAGAGCGCTGTAGTTCGACCAGACCGCCGCGGTGTTCCGTTCGGTGATGGCTGCGCGGTGAGGGTCGTCCTCCGGGGCCGGATGGATCTGGTCCATGTAGTCGCCCTCAATCAGACAGTGCGCCGTTCCTCTCCCCTGCAACACCGCGGACACCTCCCATGCGACGGTCGTCTTTCCGACGCCCGCCCCACCACCGATGAGCAACAGTTCGTAAGCGGTCATGGCTGGTCAGCCTGGCAGGGTCCCGACTGTCAGGTCGACCGGTTGTAAACGGGTTGCCGTTGAAGGCCCCTGACGCGGATGCTTCCGCCATGCGGATGCACCCCAACCAGCTGACGGTGTCGCCTGAGACGGTACGCGCGTTGGTGGATCAGCAGTTTCCCGAGTGGCGGAGCCTGCCCGTCAGGAGCGTCGCTTCGCAGGGTACGGTCAACGCCCTCTTCCGCATCGGCGATCGGTTCGCGGCTCGGTTCCCTCTTGAGTCCGCCGAGGTCGAGCCGACGCGGCGCTGGCTGGAGTCCGAGGCGGAGGCGGCTCGCGAGCTGGCGGGCCGCACACGTTTCCCCACGCCCGAGCCGGTGGCGCTCGGTGAACCCGGGGCAGGCTACCCGCTTCCGTGGTCGGTGCAGACGTGGTTGCCGGGGGTCGTGGCCGACGACGAGGACCCCGGCGAATCAGTCGCGTTCGCCCGCGACTTGGCCGATCTCATCGGCGACCTGCGCGCGATCGACACGCGTGGCCGCACCTTCGCCGGCTCCGGCCGAGGCGGCGACCTGCGATCCCACGACGCGTGGATGGAGACCTGTTTCACGCGCAGTGAGCAACTCCTGGACGTTCCTCGGCTTCGCCGCATTTGGGCGGCCTTGCGCGAACTGCCGCGAGGGGCGGCTGAGGACGTCATGGCCCACTGCGACCTGATTCCTGGCAACGTGCTCGTGTCCGACGGCCGTCTTGCGGGGGTTCTCGACGTTGGCGGCTTCGGGCCTGCTGACCCTTCCCTGGATCTCGTGAGCGCGTGGCATCTGCTGGAGGCCGGGCCGCGGCAGGTGCTCCGCGATCACCTCGGTAGCAACGACCTCGAATGGGAGCGAGGCAAGGCATGGGCCTTCGTTCAAGCGATGGGTTTGGTCTGGTACTACGTCGACAGCAACCGGGTCATGAGTCGGCTGGGCCGACGATCCCTGGAACGCATCCTGGCGGACGAAGCCTCGCTTGATCTGCCGGCCTGGTCCCAGGCCGCGAACTGAGGGGGCGGGTTGTCGGACGACGGATGTGTTTTCTGCGTGATCGCGCGAGGTCAGCGTCGATGCTAGGCACCTTGGTCATCCACCGAGCTCGATCACGGTGAACGCGGGCGCCGCCGCACCCGTACCCACAACGGACACCGCCAATGAGCCCACTCCACCGGCTCCGCCTAGGATGATCCCGATGAAGAGCTCCGAGCAGCACCTCGCTCCACCGCCCGTGCGGCGGTGGCGTGCGCTGCTCGTGCTCGGGGTGCTGGCCGGGCTGCTGGGCATGCACGCGCTGGCCCCTGGCGGGGGCGGTGCCGGCCATGAACGGGTCGCCGAGGCGCGGCACATGACGTCCGTGACGGTCAGCGCTCATGACGAGTGTGCGGACTGCGGCGGAGGACACCTCCATCACGCCGACCCGACCTGCGCGGCGGCCGCGGTACGCGGTGCCCCGGACCTGCCCGCCCTTCTTCCCGACCCGGTGGCCGTCCCCGAACGCGGCGACGCCGTCTGCCCGTACGCGGCTGAGGCCCCGGACAGCGCACGTGCGCCACCGTCTCTGGCGGAACTCCAACTCCTGCGGATCTAGACACCACGCGGCACCACGTCACCCGTACGGCGACGCGGTGCGCCTCGGCATGTCCAGATCCATTCGCACGTCACAACAGGAGTTCCCGCATGCGCAACACCCGTACCCGTACCCTGACCCGCCGCGCCTTCCTCACGGCCGCCTCCGTCACCGCCGCACTGGTCCTCGCCGCCTGCGGCAGCGACAGCGGCGACAGCGGCGACAGCGACAGCAGCGGTAGCGCGGGCAGTGACACCTCCGCGTCGTCGTCCGCGAGCGCCGGCGCCGACGCGGCGGCCGGCGCGCACAACCCCCAGGACGTGTCCTTCGCGCAGGGCATGATCCCCCACCACCAGCAGGCTCTGACGATGGCGAAGCTCGCCGCCGACCGAGCCTCCTCCGCCAAGGTCAAGGACCTCGCCTCGCGCATCGAGAAGGCGCAGGACCCGGAGATCAAGACCATGAGCGGCTGGCTGACGTCCTGGGGCGAGGACGCCCCGAAGTCCGGCGACGGCATGGAGTCGATGCCCGGCATGGACCACTCGGGCGGCGATGCGATGCCCGGGATGATGGACCCCGCCGACATGGGCAAGCTGGACAAGGCGTCCGGCGCGGACTTCGACACCATGTTCCTGACCATGATGATCGACCACCACGAGGGCGCCGTCGACATGGCCAACACCGAGAAGAGCAAGGGCAAGTACGGTCCCGCCACGTCCATGGCCGACGACATCGTCACCGCGCAGACCGCCGAGATCACCGAGATGAACAAGCTCCTCGGCAAGAACTGACGAGCAGGAAGTGACGAGCAGGAAGTGACGAGTAGGAGCTGACGAGCGGAGGGGGCCGGTGTCCGCGCCGGCCCCCTCCCCTGCCGCCGTTCGCGCGCGGTCGCGGTCGGGCCTTCAGTGCACGTGCGGGCCGCCGGCTGTCTGCGGCTTGGTGTGCGGTACGAGGACCAGGGCGATCAGCGCGCTCGCCGCGGCGACGGAGGCGCTGAGCGTGAAGGCGTTGGTGAAGCCGTCAGCCGTTCCGTGTTCGATGCCGGACGCGGCGACGGTGGAGAGCACGGCGACACCGATCGAACCACCCACCTCGTGGAAGGTGTTGACGACTCCGGAGGCAAGCCCCGCCTCCTCGGGGACGACCAGGGCCAGCGCGGTGGTGGTGGCGGTGACGAAGACGGCGCCGATGCCGAGCGTCGCGATGACCAGGCCGGGCAGCAGCCCCGCGTACACGCTTCCGTCCGCCGGGAGCCAGGCCAGCGGCACCGTTCCGGCCGCCGCGAGCGCGAGCCCGGCCACCGCGGTGGTACGGCTGCCGATCCGGCCGACCAACCGCGATCCCAGGTGGGCGCCGATACCGGTGGACACCGCGACCGGCAGGAAGACGAGGCCGGTCTCCAGCGGGCTGTAGCCGCGCAGGTGCTGGAGGTAGACCGAGCCGAGGAAGAAGTACCCGATGAGCAGCGCGGTGGCCACGAGCATCAGGAACGCTCCCGCCAGCACCGGACGCCGGGTGAACATCCGCACGTCCATCAGCGGGGCCCGGTTCGCACGCTCCATGGCGGCGAACCCTGCGTAGAGGACGAGGGCGCCGAGCAGCGGCAGGACAGCGGTCGGGCCGGCCCAGCCCACGTCCCCCGCCCGCACCAGGCCGTAGATGAGGGAGGCGGTGCCCGCGGTGACCAGCACGGCGCCGGGCAGGTCGAGCCGGGCCGGCTGCGGGGCGCGGCGCGGCAGCAGCACGGGCAGGACCGCCAGTGCGACGACGCCGACGGGGACGTTGACGAAGAACACCCACTGCCATCCGGGGCCGTCGGTCAGGGCACCGCCGAGCAGGACGCCGGCGGCTGATCCGGTGCCGCCGAGGGCGGCCCACACGCCGAGGGCCTTGTTGCGCTCGGGGCCGTGGAAGGTGGTGGTGACGATGGACAGGGCCGCCGGGGAGAGCAGTGCGGCGCCGATGCCTTGCAGGGCGCGTCCGCTCATCAGCATCGGTGCGCCCGTGGCGAGGCCGGTGACGAGCGAGGCGGCGGTGAACACCGTGAGTCCGGCGAGCGCGGTGCGGTGGGCGCCGAACACGTCGGCCAGGCGGCCGCCGAGCAGCATCAGCCCGCCGAAGCACAGGGTGTACGTGGTGACGACCCAGGTGAGGGACTCGCGGCCGAGGTGAAGGTCGGCGGCCATGTCGGGCAGGGCGACGTTCACGACCGTGACGTCCAGGATGAGCATGAACTGGGCCACGCAGAGCAGCGCCAGCATCAGTCGGCGGCGGGGTACGGGCGGTGCGGACCCATGCTCGGTATGCAGAACGGGATGGGCGTGGCTCATGACGGCTCCCTCGAAACGGCCCATGGCGACTGCGGCCGGGCAGGCTCGCACCAGGGCGGGCGGCTGCTCTCTGCGGCCCTTTAACTGAACTGTACGGCTCAGTTCACATGAACTCAACCGTTCAGTTCAGGTACTGGGTAGACTGAGGCCATGAGCTCCGCGAACGCCACATCCGGAACGCCGGCCGCACCCGCCGTGTCAGCCGCACCGGCCAAGCCCGCCGCCAAGCAGCCACCCGCCGGACCACGTGCCGAGGCCAAGCGGCGCGCGATCATGACGGCGGCCCGCGAGCTGTTCCTGCGCGAGGGATTCGAGGTGAGCGTGGATGCGATCGCCGCGGCGGCAGGCGTGTCGAAGGTGACGGTCTACAACCACTTCGGCAGTAAGGAAGCGCTGTTCGTCGGCGTCATCAAGGATTCGCTCGACGCCCCCCTCGAAGGCGCGCCGGTCAGCGCCATCGACCACCTGGCCGAAGCCGACGATCTGCGTGAGGCCCTTACCGGCACCGCTCGCGCCTGGGTTCACGGAACCCGCGCCAACCCCGACGTCGTAGCCCTGCGCAACGTCGTCAGCCGCGAACTGCACCGCTTCCCCGAACTCGGTGCCGCCTGGCACCAGGCAGGGCCGGAAGGGCATCACCCCGCCGTGGCGAACACCCTGCGGCACCTGACAGATCAGGGCCGCCTCGACATCCCCGACATCGAGGTGGCCACCCTCCAGCTGTACTCCCTCCTCCACTTCCCGCACCTGGTGTTCAGCACCTATGGCGCGACCATCGACGACGACCTCACGGACCGCCTGATCGCCGGCGGCGTCGACATGTTCCTCGGGCGGTACACGCCGCGAGCCGCCAAGCCGTAACGGCTCGCGCACATGCGGCTACAGGGGGCTACGGGCATCCCAGATTACCCCCAGGGGGTATAAAGTCGAGCGCTTTTTTGGTTGCCGCATATACCCCACTGGGGTATACAGGAGTCATGCGCGAGGTACCCCTACCCCGTATCCGCGTCCGACACTGTGATCGAACCGACCAGGAGGAAGCCCATGTCCTCGTCCTGCTGCTCCACCGACGGCAACTGCTCGACCGGCACCGCCGACCAGGCCACGACCACGGCGACAGGCACAGCCACGGCGACGGCGACGGCGACGGCGACAGCCACGGAAGGCGTCACCACCACGTACGCCGTCTCAGGTATGACCTGCGGCCACTGCAAGGCCACCCTCACCAAGGTCATCGGCGACCTGGACGGCGTGACTGGTGTCGATGTCGACCTCGACACCGGTCGGGTCACCGTCACGAGCGACGCCGAGCCGGACGACGCGGTGATCGCCGAGGTCGTCGACGAGGCCGGGTACCAGCTGACCGGCAGGGCGTGACCCGCACTCCCCTGGCCCACCGGGACCCGGGTGCACGAGATCAGGCAACCCGATGAGAACGGACTGACGTCATGGACCACAGCGATCACCACACCGACACCCCGCACGACCGGGACACCCACGGTGACCACGGTGACCACCACGATCACGCCTCTCACGCGGGGCACGCGGGTGCCTCATGGGAAACGGCGGTGAGGGCGACACTGCACTGCCTGACCGGGTGCGCGATCGGCGAGATCCTCGGCATGGCCCTCGGTACCGCCCTCGGCTGGGGCAATGTGCCGACCATGGTCGCCGCGATCCTCCTCGCGTTCCTGTTCGGCTACTCGTTCACCCTGTTCGCGGTACGCGGCGCCGGCCTGGACCTCAGGTCCGCCGTCAAGGTGGCCCTGGCTGCCGACACCGTCTCCATCGCCGTGATGGAGCTGGTGGACAACGGCATCATCGCCCTCGTGCCGGGCGCGATGGAGGCCCAGCTGTCGGACGCGCTGTTCTGGTCGGCCCTCCTCGGCGGCTTCGTGATCGCCTTCCTGATCACCACCCCCGTGAACAAGTGGATGATCGGCCGCGGCAAGGGCCACGCCGTCGTCCACGGCTACCACTGACGACGAGCTGACGACGAGCTGACGACGAACTGCACGGACACGGCGTCGCCTAGCGCAGCGGCGCCGTGTCCAGCAGTTCGCCGGCCATCCGTTCCGCGGGCACCTCGGTCTGTTCGGCGACGCGGCGGAAGGTTTCCTGGGCGGGGCGGGCCGGCCATTCCGCGGGCAGGTGGAGAGCCGGGAGCCGGGGGTCCGTGCGGATGGTCCAGAGCCATTCGCTGACCAGCCGCAGCCGGGTCCCGATCGGGTCGTCCCCGGACCCGGCGTCCAGATGGGCGGTCCAGCGCTTGTCGAAGGAGACGTAGCGGGCGGCGATGCTCTCCAGGTCCCAGGTGTCGCGGACCATCAGCCCGATGTCGGTGGCCTCGTCGGCCCGGGCGTGGAAGATCTTGACGTGGGCGGTGAGGCCGAGTTCCGCGACGATGTCGGCGACCTCGACCCTCCCGGGGGCGACCCACAGCCCGCTGTAGAGCGCGCCGAATCCGGACCACGCGAGCTGCGAGCGCAGGTCATGGCGCTGTCGCTGCCAGGACTCGGGGAACGAGAAGCCCAGCAGCGTCCAGCCGCCGTCCCAGTCGTCGTTGACCGCGCCCTTCTGCCAGATCCGGATCCGGCCGTCCTCCAGGACGCGCGTCGCCTGCGCGGTCAGGCCGAAGTACATCCGGCGGCCCTCCCGCTGACGCCGCAGCAGCCCCCGGTTGACCATGCGGGTCAGCGTGGACCGTACGGCCTGTTCACCGACGCCGACGCGGCCGAGCACGTCGATGATGCTGCCCGAGTAGACACCCAGGGCGCCCGCGTCCAGGACGTGGTTGCCGAAGAAGGCCAGCATCAGCGACTGCGGGCGCAGCTGCGGACTGCCCGAGGGGTCGCTGGGGTCGCTGCCCGCGATGTCGCTGCCCTCGCCGCCCGAGGTGTCGCCGCCCGAGGTGTCCAGGATGTCGTTGTCCTCCACGCTGGCAAGCGTACGACCGCCCGCTCCGGATGCCGCGGGCGGTCGTGGCACGTCAGCGGCGGTCGGCCGGATGGGCAAGGTCGTACGGCCGCGGGTACGGGGCGGGACGGTAGGCGGCGTAACGGGCGGGGGAGGTCGGGTCGGCCGCGGCGGCCGCGGTGTTGAGGGATCCCGGGTCGGTGTCGTGCCAGCCGCCGGTGTTGACGCGGTCCTCCAGGGTGTGCAGGGCGGCGAGTTGCTCGGCGGGGCTGAAGGTGCAGTGCCCGGCGTTCTCGACGTAGGCCTGTCGAAGGAGGGGTGCCGAACCGGCGGCGGTGACGGCGCGGCGCAGGGCGCTCTCGGTCTGGACGGGCACCAGGGCGTCGCCGGTGGTGTGGATGTCGAACTGCGGCTTGGTCAGCCGGCCGGTGAAGGAACTGGTCCGGCTCATCCACGCGGCGGCGGCCGGGTCGGCGCTGATGCGCGGGGCGCGGTCGAGGGTGGCGAGGTCGGCGCGCAGGGAGAGGCCGGCCTTCTTGTACAGCTCGGTGACCTCCTTGCGGACGGAGGAGCGGCCGAGCATCGCGGCGTAGTCGACGCCGGTGTTCCAGGACATGTTGCCGCCGGCCCGGGACTCGGACTCCTGCCGCCGGTTGAAGGCGGCGATCTTCAGCAGACCCTTGACGGCCTCGTACTGGTTGGCCTGTTGGGCGTCCCAGTCGGTCGCGGAGGGGCGGGTCTGCGTCGGCTGGTTCCAGACCGGGATGTTGTGCAGGGCGGCGGCCAGGGCTGTGCGGGCCCGGCCTTCGGGCGTCGTCTGCGCCGAGTCGACCACGGCCGTCAGGGTGTTCGCCGCGTCGGTGGCGGCCGTCTGGTCCGCGAGGTTCACCAGGGGGACGTCGGAGCCGGGCGCGAGGAGTGTCTTGATGGCGAAGACGGGGTCGAGGGTGTTGTTCCAGTTGGCGATGCCACCGTGGACGAGGCCGCACATGGACAGGGAGCCGTCGATCCGGTCGGGGTGGCGCTCGGCGATCGCGGTGGTGACGAGCCCGCCGTACGACCGTCCCCAGGCGATCGTGCGGCCGGCCGCGCCGAAGCGGTCGGTGAAGGCGGAGAGGGCGGCCATCTGGTCGGGGACCGCGTCCGTCACCGCCCAGCCCGTGGTGGCGTACGAGGAACCGACGAGCGCGTATCCCTGCTGGAGGAGGAGGGCCTTCGTGGCCTCGTCCGGGGCGTCCTGCGCGGGGTTGGGCCGGCCGGTCTCGTTGTACCCGTGGCTGAAGAGGAGCACGGTGCCGTTCCAGGCCGAGGGCACATCCATCAGGTACGTGGCGCCGGAGGGGAGGCGGCCCTCGATGTGGCTCGTGTCCACCGCGACCGCCGTCGAGGCGGGGAGGGCGGTGGCGGCGAACAGCAGGGCGGCGACCCAGGCGGTGCGGGTACGGGGGCGGGTGCGGGTACGGGTGCGGGTGCGGGGCGTCATGCGGAGATCTCCTGCGTGTGGGGGGCGTCGGAGGCCGTGGTGGTGTCGGCGGCGTCGATGAGGGACGACCGGCTGGTCTCGCGTACGAAGAGGACGGTCACGGCGGTGATCGCCGCGCCCCCGAGCAGCAGCAGCGCCACCGGGGTGCTGGAGCCGCCGTTCCCCGCCACCAGGCTGCCGGCGATCATCGGGGAGAAGCCGGCGCCGATGAGGGTGGCGCCCTGGTAGCCGAGGGAGGCTCCCGTGTAGCGGACCTTGGTGCCGAACATCTCGGTGAGCAGGGCGCCCAGCGGGCCGTACATCGTGGACTGGGCGATGCCGTGGCCGAGGACGACGGCGAGGATCAGCAGTCCGGGCGACTTCGAGTCGACCAGCGCGAGGACGGGGAAGGCGAGCGCCGCCGAGGCGAGGGCTCCGGCGAGGACGACCGGGCGGCGGCCGATCCGGTCGGAGAGCGCGGACGCACAGGGCAGCACGACCAGGGCGACGCAGGCGGAGACCGTGAGCGCGGTGAGCACCTGCGGGCGGGCGTAGCCGATGCCGGTGGCGTACGCGATGAGGTAACTGGTCAGCAGCGACTGGGCGGTGAAGGCGCCGATGCCGACGCAGCAGGCCAGCACGAGGGGCCGCGGGCGGCGCAGTACGTCGAGGATCGGCAGCCGTGACTCGGCGCGGTCCTTCTTCACCTCGGCGAAGAGCGGACTCTCGACGACCTTGAGCCGGACGAAGAGGCCCACGCCGAGCAGCACCACGCTCAGCAGGAACGGCACGCGCCATCCCCAGGCCGCGAACTCGTCCTTGGGGAGGGCGACGACGAGCGCGACGACGGCGGTGGACAGCAGGGAGCCGAGCGGGGCTCCCATCTGCGTGAAGCTGGACCACAGTCCGCGCCGCCGCTCGCCCGCGTGCTCGACGACCATCAGCGTGGCGCCACCCCACTCACCGCCGATGGCGATGCCCTGCACGACCCGCAGGGCGATCAGCAGGACCGGCGCCCAGACACCGATGGTGTCGTACGTGGGCAGCAGGCCGACGAGGAAACTCGCGCCGCCCATCAGGCCCATGGTGAGCAAAAGCATCGACTTGCGGCCGAGCCGGTCGCCGAAGTGACCGAAGAGGATGCCGCCGAGGGGGCGGGCGACATAGCCGGCGGCGAAGGTGCCGAACGCGGCGATCGTGCCGACGGCGGGGTCGGCGCCGGGGAAGAACAGCTCGCCGAAGACGAGGGCGGCGACGGTTCCGTAGACCAGGAAGTCGTAGAACTCGACGGCGGTGCCGAGCAGTCCGGACAGGGCGACCCTGCGGAGTTGGCGGGCGCGTTCGGGGGACGGGGGCGCGGGCGGTGATGCGATGGGGTGGGGCATCGCGGTCTCCCTTGAGCGGGGGAAGGACACCGTGAAGTTAGGCGCTTGAGTCACCTCCGTCAAGAAAGTGCACAACATTGCTCGAGGGAGGGGGCCGCACCCTCTTTTGGGCAGAGCACTCCCCCGTGACGGCGGACCGTCAGCTGAATCGTCGATTTCGCAAGGTCACCGGCTCATGGACCGGCCCGGGGGCCCGCGCCTGCTAAGACCCGAACGAGCTGAGCCCGCCCCCGACGGTGAACCCGATCACCGCGCCGCCCCCGTCCCGCCGGATCGCGAACGGCGTTCCCCCGTGCGCGAGTGCCACCTCCCGCACGATGGACAGGCCGAGGCCGGAGCCGGGCAGGGAGCGGGCGTCTGCGGCGCGGTAGAAGCGGTCGAAGACGCGGACGAGGTCGGTGTCGGCGACACCGGGGCCGCGGTCGAGGACCTCGACGCGGACGGTCCCCGGGACGGCGGGGCCGGTGACGTCGATCTCGATGGGCGAGGTGCCGTCACGGTCGAACTTCGCCGCGTTGTCGACGAGGTTGGACAGGGCGCGGGTCAGCATGGCGGGCCGGCCGTCGGTCGTGGTGTCGCCCCTCGCGCGGAGCAGGATCTGACGGCCGGTGCGGCGGCGGGCGAGCCCGGCGACGTCCTCCGCGATGTCGGCGAGGTCGACCCGTCGCGGCGGTTCGGTGTCGGACTGCCCGGCCGCGAGATCCACCAGCTCGTTGACCAGGTCGGTGAGCTCACGCGCCTCCTGGCCGAGGTCCGCGACCAGCTCCTCGCGGGTGGCGGGGGGCAGCTCGTCGATCCTGTGGAGCAGCGAGATGTTCGTACGCAGCGAGGTCAGTGGCGTACGCAGCTCGTGCCCGGCGTCCTGCACGAGGCGGCGCTGGTCCTCCTCGGACTGGGCGAGACGGCCGAGCATGCGGTCGAAGGCGCGGCCGAGGCGGCCGACCTCGTCGTAGCCGGTGACGGGTACCTGGATGCCGAGGCGGCGGGTGCGGGCGACGTCCTCGGCGGCCGAGGTGAGGATCACCAGGCGGCGGGTGATGCGCCGGGCCAGCCACCAGCCGAACAGCCCCGCCCCGACCACGACCGCGGCCATCAGGATCAGGGTCCGCTGCTGGAGCGCCCGCAGCAGGTCCTCGGTGTCGCTGAACTCCTGCGCGACCTGCACCGCGCCCCGGCCGCCGCCGAGGGAGACGGTCGCGATGCGGTAGACGTCGCTGCCGACGCCGACGTCCTTGTGCTCGACCGTCCGCCCGGCCACGATGACGCCCGCGGTCCGACGGTCGCTGCCGGTCACCGGCAGGCCCGGGCGGCCCGGGTCGACGACCGCACCGTCCGACCCCAGCACCTGCACATCGGTCCGGGCCGGCCGTACCAGGTCGTGACCCGGCTCCGACGAGGAGAAGTCCTCCGGCGCCATGCTGTGCTGGCGCACCTCGTCCCGCAGATCCTGCACGACCTGGTCGAACACGGACTCCTGGTCCACCCGCACCAGCCGCGCGGCCGCACTGTACGACAGCACCCCGACCAGGACGGTGACGGCGGCGGTCACCGTGGCGAAGGACAGCGCGAAGGTGGTGCGCAGGGACAGCAGCCGGGGCCGCCGCGAGGAGAGCAGTCGCCCGAGGCGGCGCACTCAGTCCTCCCGCAGCACGTAACCCACCCCGCGGACCGTGTGGATCAGCGCGGGCGCGCCCGGCTCGTCGAGCTTGCGGCGCAGGTAGCCGACGTACACGGCTAGGTTCTTGGAGCCGGGACCGAAGTCGTAGCCCCAGATGCGGTCGTAGATCGTGGAGTGGTCGAGGACGATGCCCGCGTTGCGCACCAGCAGTTCCAGGAGCTCGAACTCGGTGCGGGTCAGCTCCAGCTCGCGCGTCCGGCGCCAGGCGCGGCGGGCCTGTACGTCCATGCGCAGCCCGGCCGCCTCGATCTGCCCCTCAGGGGCCGGTGGCGGCTTCGGCACGCCGGTCAGAGCGCCGACCGGGCTGGTGCGGCGCAACAGGGCACGCAGCCGGGCGAAGACCTCCTCGACGTCGAAGGGCTTCACCACGTAGTCGTCTGCGCCCGCGTCCAGGCCGGCGATCCGGTCCTGGGTCTCGACCAGTGCCGTCAGCATCAGGATCGGCGTGCGGTCGCCTTCGGCGCGCAGCACCCGGCAGACCTGGAGGCCGTCGATACCGGGCATCATCACGTCCAGGACGAGCACGTCCGGCGGGGTCCGGTGGGCCTGCGCCAGCGCCTCGACGCCGTCGGCGACCGCGGTGACCCGATAGCCCTCCAGTGTCAGGGCCCGCTCCAGGGCGTGACGGATTGCGCGGTCGTCTTCGGCGAGCAGCACGGTTCGGGACACGTCCTCAGTGTGCCCTGGCCTCCGGCGACCGGGCCGTGTGAGGGTTCTTACGGTCACCCTTCTTACTGGGATCTCACCGTCACACGGCCCCGGCGCACGCTCACACCCGCAGCGCGGCCAGCCGCTCCTCGAACGGCACGACGGCGAAGTCGCCCGAGACGCTTGTGGGGTTTCCCGACCCGTCGTTGGGGACCTGCGTGACCTGTGCGGGCGGCGTGACCTGCGTGGCCCGCTGACCCCGCGTGCCCACCGACAACCCCGTCATCAGCCCCGCCAGCTCCCCCGCCGCCCGCTCGATCCGCCCGTCCAGTCCCTCGGCGCCCCAGTCCTCCGAGGCCGCGTACACCCCGGTCGGGACGACGACGGCCCGCAGGTGGGCGAAGAGCGGCCGCAGCGCGTGGTCCAGCACGAGGCTGTGCCGGGCGGTGCCGCCGGTCGCCGCGATCAGCACGGGCTTTCCCGCCAGCGCGTCCTCGTCGCTCACGCCGAGCACGTCGAAGAACGACTTGAACAGCCCGCTGTACGACGCCGAGAACACCGGAGTGACGACGATCAGCCCGTCCGCCCCGGTCACCGCGTCGATCGCGGCGGCGAGCTTCCGCCCCGGGAACCCGTTGGTGAAGTTGTGCGCGATCTCCACGGCGAGGTCGCGCAACTCGACGACCCGCGTCTCGACGACCTGCGTGTCCGCGACCTGCGGGTCCACGACTTCCGTGTCCCCGACTTCCGTGTCCCCGACTTCCGTGTCCACGACCTGCCCGTCGACCGGGGTCCGGCGCCCCACGGCGGCGGCCAGCCGGTCGGCCAGCAGCCGGGTGGACGACGGGACACTCAGCCCGGCCGAGACGACGACGAGCTTCATTCGGTGGTCTCTCCCTTCGAGGCGGCGGTGAGCAGCGACTGGTGGGTGGGCGCCTCGGGCACCTCGGCCGGACGTCCGACCGCGAACTCCTTGCGCAGCACCGGTACGACCTCCTCGCCGAGCATGTCCAGCTGCTCCAGCACGGTCTTCAGCGGCAGTCCGGCGTGGTCCAGCAGGAACAGCTGGCGCTGGTAGTCACCGGCGTACTCGCGGAAGGCCAGGGTCTTCTCGATGACCTGCTCCGGGGAGCCCACGGTCAGCGGGGTCTGCTCGGTGAACTCCTCCAGCGACGGCCCGTGCCCGTAGACGGGGGCGACGTCGAAGTACGGCCGGAACTCGCGCACCGCGTCCTGGGAGTTCCTCCGCATGAACACCTGGCCGCCGAGGCCGACGATCGCCTGCTCGGGCGTGCCGTGCCCGTAGTGGGCGTACCGGCTGCGGTAGAGCTCGACCATCCGCTTGGTGTGGTCGGCCGGCCAGAAGATGTTGTTGTGGAAGAAGCCGTCGCCGTAGTACGCGGCCTGCTCGGCGATCTCCGGCGAGCGGATCGAGCCGTGCCAGACGAACGGCGGCACGCCGTCCAGCGGGCGGGGCGTGGACGTGAAGCCCTGCAACGGGGTACGGAACTTCCCCTCCCAGTTCACGACGTCCTCGCGCCACAGCCGACGCAGCAGGGCGTAGTTCTCGACGGCGAGGTTGATGCCCTGCCGGATGTCCTGCCCGAACCACGGATACACCGGCCCGGTGTTGCCGCGCCCCATCATCAGGTCCACCCGGCCGTCCGCCAGGTGCTGGAGCATCGCGAAGTCCTCGGCGATCTTCACCGGGTCGTTGGTGGTGATGAGGGTGGTGGAGGTGGACAGGACCAGCTTCTCCGTCCGCGCGGCCACGTAGCCGAGCATGGTCGTCGGGGACGACGGCACGAACGGCGGGTTGTGGTGCTCGCCGGTCGCGAAGACGTCGAGCCCGACCTCCTCGGCCTTCAGCGCGATGGCGACCATGGCCTTGATGCGCTCGTGCTCGCTCGGCGTACGGCCCGTGGTCGGGTCCGGCGTGACGTCGCCGACGCTGAAGATCCCGAACTGCATGGTCGCTCAACCTCCAAGTTGTTGACCGTTCAACTATAGCCCTGCAACGATCCCCCGGCCACGCGTATTCCCCGCCGCACCCCCCGGGCACCCCCCGGCGTATCCCCCGTCTCATTCCGACGATTCCCGACGGACTGCACCCATGGGCCCGCGCATCGACCCCGTGCCCGATGTCAGTACCCCGTCCTACGATCCCCTCATGGCCCCCGTACGCCGTGACACCCGAGGCATCGTCGACGCCACGGAACTCTTCGCGCACGTGGACTTCCGCCGCGTCGAGCCCGCCGAACCCCTGCGCCGATACGTCGAGCAGTACTGGCTGATCGACTGGAACCTCTCCGAGCCGTACGTCTCCCATGTGGTCCCGCACCCGGCCGTCAACATCGTCTTCCAGCGGTTCCCGGACCAGGAGCCCTTCGCCGAGGTCTCCGGCGTCCAGCACGGCCTGTTCGCGCAGAAGCTGGAGGGACGGGGCCGGGTGTGCGGCGTCAAGTTCAGGCCGGGCGGCTTCCGGCCCTTCGCTCCGGAGCGGGCGGTGACGGAGTGGACGGGCCAGCGGATCCGGCAGCCCGAGGTGTACGCCGACACCGACCCGGCCACGATCCTCGCCCCGGACGACGACGCCGCTCGGGCAGCGGCCCTCGACGCGTTCCTGCTGACGCTGGGCCCGCACCCCGACCCGCAGGCCGACCTGGCGATGACCCTCGTCGACCGCATCCGGACCGACCGCACGATCCGCCGCGTCGCCGACTTCGCCCGCGCCGAGGGCGTGTCCGTACGACTGTTGCAGCGCCTGTTCGCCGCGTACGTCGGCGTCGGCCCCAAGTGGGTCATCCTGCGCTACCGCATCCACGAGGCACTGGAGCGGGCGGAGACGGACAAGGCGGTGGACTGGGCCGCCCTCGCCGCCGACCTCGGATACGCCGACCAGGCCCACCTGGTGCGCGACTTCACGACGACGGTGGGCGTACCGCCGACGGCGTACGCGCAAGCCGTGCACTGACCTCCCGGCATCAAAATGCGCTTGACCCTCAACCCTCCGTGTCCGACATTTATCTGCGTGACGCAGATACTGCATGACAAAGATGAAAAGTGGATGTCCGCCCGCACCCGCTGGGCGATCCTCGCCGTGGTCCTCGCCGCCGACGTGCTGGACCTCCTCGACGCCACGATCACCAACATCGCCGCCCCGACCATCACCGAGGATCTCGGCGGCGGCGCGAGCCTGGTCCAGTGGCTCGGCGCCTCCTACGCGCTCGCGCTCGGCGTGCTGCTCGTGCCCGGCGGACGGCTCGGCGACAGATACGGGCGCCGCCGGATGTTCCTGTTCGGCCTGACCGGCTTCGTCGCCGCGTCTTTGGCCTGCGGGCTCGCCCCGACCCCGCCGGCGCTGGTCGTCGCCCGCCTCGTCCAGGGCGCCTTCGCCGCGCTCGTCATCCCGCAGGGCTTCGGCATCCTGGGCGCCACCTGGCCGCGCGACCAGATCGGCAAGGCGTTCAGCCTGTTCGGGCCGGTGATGGGCCTGTCGGCCGTCGGCGGCCCGATCCTCGCCGGGTTCCTCGTCGACGCCGACCTCGCGGGGCTCGGATGGCGCCCCATGTTCCTGATCAACCTGGTCCTGGGCGGTGCCGCCCTGCTCGCCGCCGCACGCCTGCTGCCGCGTGACACCGGCGATCCGTCCGTGTCGGTCGACGGCCCCGGATCGGCATTGCTCGGCGGCGCACTGCTCGGCCTGCTCGGCGGCCTCATCGACGGCTCGGACCACGGCTGGACGCCCCGCGCGTTCGCCCTGCTGCTCCTCGGACTCGCCCTGTTCGCCGGCTTCTGCCACCGCCAGCGCACCGCCGCCCACCCGCTCGTCCAGCCGTCGCTGCTCCGCAACCGCGGCTTCACCTCGGGCCTGATCCTCGGCATCGTCGCCTTCGCCGCGACCGCCGGTCTCCTCTACGTCCTCTCCCTCTTCTTCCAGCACGGCCTCGGCCGCTCCCCCGCCGACACCGCGCTCGGGCTGATCCCCCTCTCCCTCGGGATCGTCATCGCTTCCATCGCCTGCTACCGCCTCATCCACTCCTACGGCCGCCGGCTCGTCGTCGCCGGACTACTGATCGTCCTCGCGGGCTGCGGATACCTGGCCCTTCTGGTCCTCGACTCCGGCACGGCCGTCGGCAGTTGGGCCCTCGTCCCGCCCGTGCTCCTGATCGGCGTCGGCATGGGCACCTGCTTCGGCACGGTCTACGACGTCACGATCGGCGACATCGCCCCCGAGGAGGCGGGGAGCGCGAGCGGCTCCCTCAACGCGGTGCAGCAGGTCGCCAACGCGATCGGCGCGGCCACCGTCACCACGGTGTACTTCCACTCGACCGACGGCGGTCAGGCCCACGCGATGACCGTGAGCCTCGTCGTGGTCGCCGCGGCCACGGCCCTGTGCCTGCCCCTCGTACGCCTGCTGCCGCGGGAGGCGCAGGCGGACCACCACCACTGAGGCATGCCGGGCCCCGGGTGCGGCCGCCGGCGAGAACGACGAGAGCGACGAGAAGAAGCTCGGCCGCCCCGTCACACTTCCGTCCCGCTCCCCGTCAACCCGGTGAACGCACCGCAGCCCACCGACGAGGAGCACACCATGTCCGTCGCCCACACCGTCGTCACCCTGCTGGCCGCCGCCATGGCGGGCTACTCGGGGATCGTCGTCCTCACCCGGGCCGAGTGGATCACCAAGGCCCTGACCGACTACCACGTGCCGAGCTCGTGGTGGCCCCGGCTCGGGGCGGCGAAGGTCGCCGGGGCCGTGGGTCTACTGGTCGGCCTGCTCGTGCCGGCCATCGGGATCGCGGCCGGGATCGGCCTGGTGCTGTACTTCGCCGGGGCGGTCGTCACCGTTGCGCGGGCGCGGTGGTACTCGCACATCCCGTTCCCGCTGGTGTACGCCGCCCCGGTGGTCGCCGCGATGACGCTGGGCGCCCTGGCGTGACCCGGTTCCGGGTCCGGTCACCGCAGGCGTTCACGCCTCGCCCGCCCGCAGCCGGGCCACCTGAGCCGCGCTGAACTCCGTCGTACGCCTCATGTGGTCGACGAGCAGCCCGAGTTGAGAGTCGTCCAGATCGTCGAAGAGCTCCACCCAGCCGCCGCCCAGCCGGTCCCACATCCGCCCGAACTCGGCGACCTTCTCCGGCACGGTCACCACCAGCACCTTCCGCCGGTCGGCCGCGTCCCGCTCCCGCACGACGTACCCCGCGCGCTCCAGCCGGTCCACCAGCCGAGTCGCCGAGCCGGTCGTCAGCCCCGTCAGCTCGGCGATCCGGCCGGTCGTGACCGGCCCGCCCTCGAGGGTGAGCAGGTTCAGGCACTGCAGGTCGGTGGGGTGCAGCCCGAGGTGATCGGCGACGGCCTGGTTGAAGAGGGCGTACGACGCCATGTAACGGCGGGAGACGGTGGACAGCTCCGCCATCAGCCGCTCGCGCGCCTTGCCCGCCGTCGCCTCGCCGACCATCCCGTCCGCCTCTCCTCTGCGCCGCGCAGAGATCGTACGTCGCATGCGGACGTGAGGCGGAGTCGGCTCAGGACGGCTCGTCGGGCAGCAGCCCCAGCTGCCCCAGGAACTCCATCTCGTCGAAGTAGAGCCGGTAGTCCACGATCCGGCCGTCCTTCACGGTGGCGATGTCCACCCCGCGGATCCTGAGCTCCTTCTGGGTAGCCGGGAGGGTCTCCCCGGTGGGCAACTGCAGCGGCCCGGTGTTCCTCCCGCCGAAGAATCCCTCGTCGATGGCCGTGTCGCCGACCTCGTACGAGTGCAGCGTCTCGAACGTGGCCTCGGGGACCGCCTCCGTCATCTGCCGCCAGTACTCGACGATGTGGTCGCGCCCGTGGATCTCCCCCTCGTCGGGGGTGAAGGCGACCGCGTCCTCGGCATACAGCTCCCCGACGACCTTGATGTCCTGCTGCGCGGTCAACGCGTCCGTGAGCCGGTCCATCACTTCACGTGCCTGTCCCATGATCCACCTCCAGCGAAGTCAGAGGATCACCACATCAATTCTCCCACCGCGCCCCCGCCCGAGCAGACCGGAGAACGAGATGCCGGACCGCCCGGTCGCCGGGCCTGCCTATCCTGGCCGAACAGGTTTCCGACCCCGCCCGAGGAGCACCCATGGCCACCGCCGCCCCGTCCGCCGCCTCCCGCATCGCCGTCGTCACGGGTGCGAGCAGCGGAATCGGCGCCGCCACGGCCCGACAGCTGGCCGCGGCCGGCTACCGCGTCGTCCTCACCGCCCGCCGCAAGGACCGTATCGAGGCCCTGGCGAAGGAGATCCTCGCGGCGGGCCACCAGGCGACCGCGTACCCGCTGGACGTCACGGACCGCGCGGCGGTGGACGAGTTCGCCTCCGCGTTCCAGACGATCGGCGTGCTGGTCAACAACGCGGGCGGAGCCCTCGGCGCCGACCCGGTGGCCACCGGCGACCCGGCCGACTGGCGCACGATGTACGAGACCAACGTCATCGGCACCCTCAACCTCACCCAGGCCCTGCTCCCCAAGCTGGACGCGAGCGGCGACGGCACGATCGTCGTCGTCTCCTCCACGGCCGGCCACGGCACGTACGAGGGCGGCGCCGGCTACGTCGCCGCCAAGCACGGCGCCCACGTCCTCGCCGAGACCCTGCGCCTGGAGATCGTCGGCCGCCCGGTCCGCGTCATCGAGATCGCCCCCGGCATGGTCAGGACGGACGAGTTCGCCCTCACCCGCTTCGGCGGCGACCAGGAGAGGGCGGAGAAGGTCTACGAGGGCGTCGCCGAACCGCTCACGGCGGACGACGTGGCGGACACGATCACCTGGGCGGTCACCCGCCCCAGCCACGTGAACGTCGACCTCCTCGTCCTCCGCCCCCGCGCCCAGGCATCCAACACGAAGGTCCACCGGGACCTGTGATGACGGACGCCGACCGGGAACAGCAGCGCCTGCGGGAGGAGAAGAACGAACGCCACATGCGGATGTAGCTGACGCACTTCCTCTTCGGCATCCACATCGTGGCCTTCGTCATGATCTACGCGGTGACACACGCCCCGAAGTGACGCTGCCGCACGTCCTGCGCGTCAACCCTTCACGCAGACGACCTGCTTCAGCTTCGCCACGACCTCCACCAGGTCCCGCTGCTGGTCGATGACCTGCTCGATCGGCTTGTAGGCGCCCGGGATCTCGTCCACGACGCCGGAGTCCTTACGGCACTCGACGCCCCGTGTCTGCTCCTCCAGGTCCTTCGTCGAGAACCGGCGCTTCGCCGCGGTGCGGCTCATCCGCCGACCCGCGCCGTGCGAGGCCGAGTTGAAGGACTTCGCGTTGCCGAGGCCCTTCACGATGTACGAACCGGTGCCCATGGAACCGGGGATGATCCCGTACTCGCCGGAACCGGCCCGGATCGCACCCTTGCGGGTCACGAGCAGGTCCATCCCGTCGTAGCGCTCCTCGGCCACGTAGTTGTGGTGCGCGCTGATCTCCGGCTCGAAGGTCGGCTTCGCCTTCTTGAACTCCTTGCGGACCACGTCCTTCAGAAGCGCCATCATGATCGTGCGGTTGTACTTCGCGTACTCCTGCGCCCAGAACAGGTCGTTACGGTACGCCGCCATCTGCGGAGTGTCCGCGACGAAGACCGCGAGGTCACGGTCGACCAGGCCCTGGTTGTGCGGGAGCTTCTGGGCGACGCCGATGTGGAACTCGGCCAGTTCCTTGCCGATGTTCCGGGAACCGGAGTGGAGCATCAGCCAGACAGAATCGGTCGTATCCGTGCAGATTTCGACAAAGTGGTTGCCTCCGCCGAGCGTTCCCATCTGCTTGGTGGCCCGCTCCTCACGGAACTTCACCGCATCCGCCACCCCCTCGAACCGCCCCCAGAAGTCGTCCCACCCCGCGGTGGCCAACCCGTGGAACCGGCCGGGCTCCACGGCGGTGTCGTGCATCCCACGCCCCACCGGGATCGCCTGCTCGACCTTCGACCGCAGCCGGGACAGATCCCCGGGCAGGTCATTGGCCGTCAGCGAGGTCTTCACCGCCGACATTCCGCACCCGATGTCCACCCCCACCGCGGCGGGACACACGGCCCCCCGCATCGCGATGACGGAACCGACCGTCGCTCCCTTCCCGTAGTGGACGTCCGGCATGACCGCCAGGCCCTTGATCCACGGCAGGGTCGCCACGTTGCGCAGTTGCTGGAGTGCGCCCTCCTCGACCGTCGACGGGTCGGTCCACATGCGTATCGGGACCTTCGCGCCCGGCATTTCCACGTACGACATTTCTTCCTCATTCCCCCGGAAAACAACAGAAGCCCTGAACAGCAAAACCGGCGCCAAGGTCAACGAAAGGGACAACGGACCGGCGTCCACGGCCATGCGTGCGATAGACATTGTCTCCAGGGGGCGCCCCCGTGCGGCAAGCGATTAACCAGCGGGGACACTGAGTTCCCCAGTGCGCGCACCCGCCCACAGACACCGTCGAGAGGAGCCTGACCGTGCAGCGGAAGGCGTACGTAACCGGCGTCGCCGCACTCCTCGCGGCCCTGCTGGCCGGCTGCACCGGAAGCTCGGACGACGGTGGCACGACGGACGACGCGAACCCCGGCAGCGCCGGCACCGCGTCCCCCGCCGCCGAGCCGGGCCGGTACCGCACCCTCCCCGAACCCTGCGGTGCGGCGGGCCGGAGCACCCTCGACTCGCTCCTGCCGGGCATCCGGCAGATCACCGACGAGGATCAGCGGGACAAGGCGTACGCGGGCGAGCCGACCCTCACCTTCGACACCGACCGCAAGGTGGGCTGCCGTTGGAAGGTGGAGCAGCGGGACGCCACCGACCATCTGCTCGTCGACCTGGAGCGCGTGGTGTCGTACGACAACACCGTGAGCGACGACAGCGAGGCGCAGGAGCTGTTCGCGAAGATGGTGGTCGCGGCCGACCTGCCGGAGCCGGCCAGTTCCAGTGCCACGTCGGACGAGGGCAGCGGGGACCCGAGCGGCGCGAGCACCGGCAGCCCCACGGCCACCCCGACCGGCTCCGCCTCAGCGCCCTCGTCACCTTCTTCGCCTTCCTCGCCTTCTTCGCCTTCTTCGCGTTCCTCCGGCTCCCCTGCTTCCCCTGCCTCCTCGGCGCCCTCGTCCCCCACCTCCTCGTCCTCCGTCCCGCCGACCGATGTCCAGCCCCGTCTCCTCGACGATCTCGGCGACGAGGCGTTCTTGGACGACGCGTTGAGCAGTTCCGGTTCGACGGCCCAGCAGCGCACGGTGACTGTGGCGTTCCGCACGTCGAACGTCATCGTGACGATCGCGTACGAGGAGCAGTCGGCGACTCTCGGGGTGGCTCCCGACAGCAAGGAAATGCAGGACAACGCCCAGAAACTGGCCGCGCAACTGGCCGACGCCCTGGCCGACTGACGCCCCTTCACAGACCTCTCACCCGCACGCACAAAGCAACCGAACGAAGGCCACACAGGTTCCTCACCGCGTACGGTGGCTCCTCGGACCCGATCAGACGGCAGGAACCACGAGCGTCATGAGTGAAGGAACCATGCAGCGACCAGCACAGCGAGACCGGCGGGACGAGCGAGACCAGCGCGAGCGGCGGGCGACGAGCCGCAACCGCGTCCTTGTCTGCGCGGCAGTGGTCCCCGCGATGCTGATCGCCGCCGGCTGCTCCTCGGACTCCGGCTCCGACGACGCCGCCGGCAAGACCGGCAGTTCGGGCGGCCCGGAGGCGACGGCGTCCGCGAGCTCGTCACCGACGGTGCAGGCGGCGGCGTACAGCGCGCTCCCGAAGCCCTGTGCGGTGGTGTCGAAGAAGACCCTGGACGACCTCGTGCCGAAGGGGACGAAGTCCGGCAAGGAGGGCTCCTCCGGTGACACGGCGACCCGGGCCGGCTGTTCCTGGAACAGCCTCGACAACAACGGCGTCAAGGGCTCCCAGTTCCGCTGGCTGAACATCTCGATGCTGCGCTTCGAGTCGGACACCTCGCGCGGCACCGGCGACAAGCAGGCGCAGGCGTACTACGCGAAGCAGATCCAGGACGCCCAGTCGGTGGACGGCGCGAAGAAGGCCAAGTCCGAGCCGCTCGCCGGGACGGGCGACCAGGCGACGACGGTGACGTACGACCTGAAGAAGAAGGAAGGCTCCTTCAAACAGCAGACGGTCGTCACGCGCGTCGAGAACGTCGTCATCACCGTCGACTACAACGGCGCGGGCCTCGCCGGTGAGAAGACGCCGAGCGCCGCCACCCTGACGAAGCTCGCCGAGAAGGCGGCCAAGGAGACGGTGGCCGCGGTGGCGGAGGCGAACGGCGCGGGCAAGACGAACGACGGTGGCGAGGGCACGGGGAGCAGCTCGCCGTCGGCGTCGAAGAGCGCGTCCCCGTCTCAGGCCGCGTCGAAGTCCTCGTCGTCGCCCTCGGAGGCCGCGTCGAAGTCGCCCTCGAAGAGCGCCTCCCCGTCCAATTCAGCGGCGAAGAAGAGCTGACTGTCACACCTGGACGCCAACGCGCAGCTCACGGCGTCCGTCTGACGGAGCCCGGCCTCCTACGGGGACCGGGCTCCTGACGTACCGAAGACGCGTCCGACGCACACATGTGCCACTCTGTTGCGCGCAACAACACGCAATGGGAGGGGACTACGGGTGGCCGCGCCAGTCCAGCTGACTCGGATGCACCGCATTCTCATCGGTGTGGTCGTGTCCGGCGCCGTGATCATCGCCGGCATCGGCTTCGCCGGTTCGTACGCGGCTGTCCGCGAGTTGGCCATCCAGAAGGGCTTCGGGAACTTCTCCTATGTGTTCCCGATCGGCATCGACGCGGGCATCTGCGTCCTGCTGGCCCTCGATCTGCTTCTGACCTGGATCCGTATCCCCTTCCCGCTGCTGCGCCAGACCGCCTGGCTGCTGACGGCGGCGACGATCGCATTCAACGGCGCGGCGGCCTGGCCGGATCCGCTGGGTGTGGGGATGCACGCGGTGATCCCGATCCTGTTCGTGGTCTCCGTGGAGGCGGCCCGGCACGCGATCGGCCGCATAGCCGACATCACCGCCGACAAGCACATGGAAGGCGTCCGCCTCACTCGCTGGCTGCTCTCCCCGGGCCCCACGTTCCTGTTGTGGCGCCGGATGAAGCTGTGGGAGCTGCGTTCGTACGAGCAGGTCATCAAGCTGGAGCAGGAGCGTCTGGTCTACCGGGCCCGCCTCCGCTCCCGTTTCGGCCGGGCGTGGCGCAGGAAGGCGCCGGTGGAGAGCCTGATGCCGCTGCGGCTGGCGCGCTACGGCGTGCCGCTGGCGGAGACGGCTCCGGCGGGCCTGGCGGCGGCGGGAATCGAACCGGCCCTCCTCCCGCCCGCACCCCGGCAGCCCGAGGTCCCCGCGGTGACCGGGGCAGCCGGAGCTGCCGGAGCTGCCGGAGCTGCCGGAGCTGCCGGAGCTGCCGGGGGCCAACGTGCCGCCGGGGCGGCTCCCGATGCGCAGCGAGCGGCCACGCCTTCCGGCGAGCAGCGGTTGGAGCTCGGCGGTACTCCCCAGGCGAACCGGCCCGGCGACCAGCCCGTGTCCGCGTCCACGCCCGAGCCCGAGTACACACAAGAGGCCCAGCCGCAGCCCGGCCCGCAGCCCGGCCCCCAGTCCGACCAGAGCCCCTGGTTCCAGTCCCCGCACGAAGTCCGCTACCAGGGCGGCTACGACCCGACCTACGACCCTTCGGAGCAGTACGCCCGGTGGTACGAGGAGCAGCAGCGGGCGGACGAGTACCGCGAGCAGTTCGAGGAGGAGCCTGAGACCCAGGAGCCCTCCCCGGAGGAGACCGGCACCTTCCCGATCCCGGTGGGCCCGAATCGCACCCGTGAGCTCGGTGAGGGCGGCGGCACTCCGGTCGCCGAGCCGGACGAGGAGTCGTTCTACCAGGTCTTCAAACAGTCGATCAACGGCGGTTATCCGTCCCCGCGCCAGTTCGGCGACAACGTCGAGGCGACGTTCGGCACGCCCGTCCCGGACGCCGAGGCCAAGCGCATGGTGCTGCGCTTCCAGAACCGCCACACCGTGGAGCTGGAGGACGACCACATCGCCTGAGTGACACCGCCTGTAGTCGTTGCGGCACCGCGTACGGACGACGATGGGGGCGCCCGGCGAACACCGGGCGCCCCCATCGTCGTAACGAAGCGGCCTACGTCGTCACGAGGCGGCCTACTGCCCTAGCAGGACCCGCACCCGCTCCTGACCCACCGCCAGCAGCAGCGTGGGCAGTCGCGGCCCCGTGTCCCGGCCGACCAGCAGGTGGTACAGCAGCGCGAAGAACGACCGCTGGGCGGTCTTGATCTCCGGCGGCAGTTCCTTGGGGGTGGCGTCGGCCGGGAACCCGGCCTGCACCTTGGGCACGCCGTAGACGAGGTGGCTGAGCCCGTCGAGGGACCAGTGTTCGGCCAGCCCGTCGAGCAGGAGCCGCAGCGACTGCTGGGACGGCTCGTCGAGGGACTTCAGCAGGTCGTGGTCGGGCTCGTCGCGCACGATGGTCCGCTGGTCCGCGGGCACCTGCGTGTTGGTCCACGTCTCGGCCTTGTCGAGGCGGGGCCGGACCTCGTCGAGGGAGGTGAGCGGGTTGGCGGGGTCGAGTTCGCTGAGGATGCGCAGGGCCTGGTCCGCGTGGCCGGCGGTGATGTCGGCGACTGACGCGAGGGTCCGGTACGGCATCGGCCGGGGGGTGTGCGGCAGCGCGCCGGTGGCGGTCCGCACGGCACGCGAGTGCGCGGCGATGTCCGCCGGGAGGGCCGAGCCTCCCCCAGAGCCGAGAGCCTGGGAGGTGCCCCCAGCGACCTTGGCGTCCAGCTTGTCCCACTCGTCGTAGAGACGCTGGATCTCCTGGTCGAAGGCGATCTTGAAGGACTGGTTGGGCCGGCGGCGGGCGTACAGCCAGCGCAGGATCTGCGGTTCCATGATCTTCAGCGCGTCGGCGGGGGTGGGCACGCCGCCGCGGGAGGACGACATCTTGGCCATCCCGGAGATGCCCACGAAGGCGTACATCGGCCCGATCGGCTGCTTGCCGCCGAAGATCCCGACGATCTGCCCGCCGACCTGGAAGGAGGACCCCGGGGAGGAGTGGTCGACGCCGGACGGCTCGAAGACGACGCCCTCGTAGGCCCATCGCATCGGCCAGTCGACCTTCCAGACCAGCTTGCCGCGGTTGAACTCGTTCAGCCGGACCGTCTCGGAGAAGCCGCAGGCGGCGCAGGTGTACGTCAGCTCGGTGGTGTCGTCGTCGTAGGAGGTGACCGTGGTGAGGTCCTTCTCGCAGTTCCCGCAGTACGGCTTGTACGGGAAGTACCCGGCGGCGCCCGAGCTGCCGTCGTCCTCTCCGGCCGCGCCGGAGCCCTCGGCGGCCTCGAGTTCGGCCTCGTCGACCGGCTTCTGCTGCTGCTTCTTGGCGGGGGCCTTCTTGGTGCGGTACTGGTCGAGGATCGCGTCGATGTCGCCGCGGTGCTTGATCGCGTGCAGGATCTGCTCGCGGTAGACCCCGGAGGTGTACTGCGCGGTCTGGCTGATCCCGTCGAACTCGACGCCCAGTTCGGCGAGCGACTCGACCATCGCGGCCTTGAAGTGCTCGGCCCAGTTCGGGTGGGCGGAGCCTTGGGGGGCCGGGACGGAGGTGAGCGGCTTGCCGATGTGCTCGGCCCAGGACTCGTCGACGCCGGTGACTCCGGCGGGCACCTTGCGGTACCGGTCGTAGTCGTCCCACGAGATCAGGTGGCGCACCTGGTAGCCGCGCCGCCGGATCTCGTCGGCGACGAGATGCGGGGTCATGACCTCGCGCAGGTTCCCCAGGTGGATGGGCCCGGACGGGGACAGCCCGGAGGCGACGACGACCACCGGAGCGGCAGCGGGTGATGCCGCTTTGCCCGAGGCCCGACGCTCCGACTCCTCGATGACCTCATCCGCGAAACGGGAGACCCAGTCGGTGGTCTCGGTGCTCTGAGCCACGATCGGCACGTCCTCTTTTTCTGAAGGTTTCACACGGGCAGCCGGAACGTTCGCACGGCCGACGCTCCATTCTCCCAGACCACCTCGCGCCCAGGAAAACCGCTTTACGCCCCGTGGGATACTGGGCGGGCCCACCTATTCCCACGAGGAGAACGGCACCCACTCCTATGGCCCCGGTCACGTCCCTCAGCGATTCCGTCCAGCAGCACCTCGCGACGGCTCTCTCGGCTGCCCTGCCGGAGGCCGGTTCCGCCGACCCGCTGCTGCGCCGAAGCGACCGGGCTGATTTCCAGGCCAACGGGATCCTGGCTCTCGCCAAGAAGGCGAAGGCGAACCCGCGGGAGCTCGCGACCGAGGTCGTCTCCGAGGTGGTCACCGGTGACCTGATCAAGGACATCGAGGTCTCCGGGCCCGGTTTCCTGAACATCACGCTCTCGGACAGGGCGATCACGGAGATCCTGGCCGCGCGGTACGCGGACGGCGAGCGCCTCGGTGTGCCGCTGAAGGAGAACGCGGGCACCACAGTCATCGACTACGCCCAGCCGAACGTGGCGAAGGAGATGCACGTCGGTCACCTGCGGTCGGCGGTCATCGGCGACGCCCTGCGCGGCATGCTCGACTTCACCGGCGAGAAGACGATCGGCCGGCACCACATCGGCGACTGGGGCACCCAGTTCGGCATGCTCATCCAGTACCTGATCGAGAACCCCGGCGAGCTGGCCCCGGCGGCCGACGTCGACGGCGATCAGGCGATGAGCAATCTGAACCGGGTGTACAAGGCGTCGCGCGTGGTCTTCGACTCCGACGAGGAGTTCAAGGAGCGGGCGCGCAAGAGGGTCGTCGACCTTCAGTCGGGTGACAAGGAGACGCTGGACCTGTGGCAGCGGTTCGTGGACGAGTCGAAGGTCTACTTCTACTCCGTCTTCGAGAAGCTCGACATGGAGATCCGCGACGAGGAGATCGTCGGGGAGTCCGCGTACAACGACATGATGGCGCAGACGGCGCGGCTGCTGGAGGAGTCCGGTGTCGCGGTGCGCTCCGAGGGCGCGCTCGTCGTCTTCTTCGACGAGATCCGCGGCAAGGACGACCAGCCGGTGCCGCTGATCGTGCAGAAGGCGGACGGCGGCTTCGGCTACGCGGCCTCCGACCTCTCCGCGATCCGCAACCGTGTCTTCGACCTGCACGCGTCGACGCTGCTCTACGTGGTGGACGTGCGCCAGTCCCTGCACTTCAAGATGGTCTTCGAGACGGCTCGGCGGGCCGGCTGGCTGAGCGACGACGTCGCCGCGCACAACATGGGCTACGGCACGGTGCTCGGCGCGGACGGCAAGCCGTTCAAGACGCGTGAGGGCGAGACCGTACGGCTCGAGGACCTGCTGGACGAGGCGGTGCAGCGGGCCGCCGAGGTCGTACGGGAGAAGGCGCAGGACCTCACGGAGGACGAGATCCAGGAGCGGGCCGCTCAGGTCGGCATCGGTGCCGTGAAGTACGCGGACCTGTCGACGTCGGCGAACCGGGACTACAAGTTCGACCTCGACCAGATGGTGTCGCTGAACGGCGACACGAGCGTGTACCTGCAGTACGCGTACGCCCGGATCCAGTCGATCCTGCGCAAGGCGGGCGAGACGAAGCCGGCCGCCCGCCCCGAGCTCGAACTCGCTCCGGCTGAGCGGGCGTTGGGTCTGCATCTGGACGCGTTCGGGGACACGGTCTTCGAGGCGGCCGCGGAGTACGCACCGCACAAACTGGCCGCGTACCTGTTCCAGCTGGCGTCGCTGTACACGTCGTTCTACGACAAGTGCCCGGTCCTCAAGGCCGACACCCCGGCTCACGTCGAGAACCGTCTGTTCCTGTGCGACCTCACGGCCCGCACCCTGCACCAGGGCATGGCGCTGCTGGGCATCAGGACCCCGGAGCGGCTCTGAGCCACACAGTGGTAGCGACACGCGCGGCCCGTCCTCTCCCGCGAAGGGAGGGCGGGCCGCAGCGTGTTGGTGCCGCGCGCCAGGTGCGCTGCCCGGCCCCAGGATCTCCTCGACGCCGTTGTCAGTGGCTGCCCCTAAAGTCACCGACATGGCGACTCTTCCCAACCCCTTGCCGAAGCTGGCGGACGACCCGCGCGGCGCGTCCCTCGGGCTCGAGCTCCCCGCCGGGAGACTGGTCGACACGACCGACGAGGGCCCGTGGCACGAGCCGTTGCTGTGGTGCGCGGACGAGCGGGCCGTGCCCGGCGGTTGGGCCGCGCTGGAGCCGGCGCGACGGATGACCGGTCTGCTGCCCCTCGTCATCGATGTCGGCGGCGGCCACGGCGGCCCGGAGGAGTGGGAGTTGGCGCCGGGAGACACCTCGTACCCGGGGGATCACGACCCCGAGGAGGTACTGGTCGACCTGTGGAACGAGTGCGCGGCGGAGGCGGACGAGTGGCCCGGTCAGGAGGCCGACCACTCCGCGCCCACCTCCGTACCCGCTTCCGAGGCCGATCCGGACACCGTGGCGGCGGACGTCGCGGACTCCCTCCTCGCGGGCGAGGGCGCCCTCAAGGATCCCCGGCTCGCCCTGGTCCCGGCCCGCCGCAGCGCCGACATCCCGGCCGTGATCGGCTGGATGGGCCCCGCCAACCACGAGGGCGACGTCGGCCGCCTGTGCGCGGTGCTCCGCTCCTGGGAGGACCGCTTCGGCATACGGGTCGTGGCGCTCGGCTTCGACCACCTGCTGGTCTCCGTCGCCGGCCCGCCCTCGAACGTCGCCGACGCGGAGGCACTCGCCGCCGAGCACTTCGCGTTCTGCCCGGACAACTTCTGGCAGGACGGCGACCCGACCCCGCGCGAGTACGCCGAGCGCCGGATCCTCAATCAGCCGAGTTGGCACTTCTGGTGGGACTGACCCGCCGTGCTCCGACCGGGGACTGTCCCCAGCCCCTCTCCCAGCCTCCGCAACCCCTCCCCGATCTCCTGAGGCGTCTGCGTCACGAAGCACAGACGCAGGGTGGAGCGGTCGGGCTCACCGGCGTAGAAGGGGGCGCCCGGCACATAGGCCACGTCGTGCCGCACCACGCGCGGCAGCAGGGCCGTGGTGTCGTACGACGCCGGCAGCCGGGCCCAGAGGAACATGCCGCCCTCGGGGCGGGTCCAGTGGGAGCCCTCCGGCAGCGCCTCCCCCAGCCCCGCGAGCATCGCGTCCCGGCGCTCCCGGTAGACCCCGGCGACCCGTTCGACGTGGGCGTCCAGGTCTCGGTCGGCCAGGTACCGTGCCGCGGCGAGCTGGTTGACGGTGGGGGTGTGCAGATCGGCGGCCTGCTTGGCGACCGCGCAGGCCCGCCGCAGCGCACCCGGCGCCCGCAGCCAGCCCAGCCGCAGTCCCGGCGCCATCACCTTGGAGAAGGAACCGAGCAGGACGACCCGGTCGCGGGCCTCCTCGTGCGAGGCGATCCACGGCACCCGCTCACCCTCGAAGCGCAGCTCGCCGTACGGATCGTCCTCCACGACCCACAGCCCCCGCCGCGCGGCGACGGACGCGACGGCGGCCCGGCGCTCGGCCGACAGCGTCCGCCCGGTCGGGTTCTGGAAGGTGGGCACGGTGTAGAGCAGCTTGGGCCGCTCCCGCACGACCAGCTCCTCCAGTGCCGCCGGATCGAGCCCCTCCGCGTCCCCCGGCACCGCCACGATCCGCGCGCCCGCGAAGCCGAAGGCCTGGAGCGCCGCCAGATAGCAGGGGCTTTCGACGAGGACGGTGTCCCCGGGTTCCAGGAGGACGGTGGCGAGGAGGGACAGCGCCTGCTGCGACCCGGTCGTGACCAGCACGTCGTCGGCGTCGGCGGGCAGCCCGCGCGCCGACGTACGGGCGGCGAGCGCGGTCCGCAGTGCCGGCTCGCCCTCCGTGGTGGAGTACTGCAGGGCCCGCGCGGGCGCCTCGGCGAGCACGTCGCGGAACGCGGCCGCGATGCCCTCCTGGTCGAACAGCTCCGGCGCCGGCAGCCCACCCGCGAAGTTGATCACCTCGGGGCGGGCGGTGACGGCAAGGATGTCCCGTACCGGCGAACCACCGATCGTCCGGGCCCGGGCGGCGAGGGACGGCACGGGGGCGGAGGTGGGCGCGGGATCGGTGACCGTCATGACACGGCTCCTTCGGCTGCGGGACGACTCGTGCCCGCGAGCCTAAAGACCTACATGCCCCCTACAAGCAGCTTTCCACGATACGGACGCCCCCGGCCCTCAGGCCTTCTTCGCGACCGCCGCGTACACGTTGATGTCCGCGTCCGTGACGTCGTTGATGTCGGCGTAGCGGACCCTTTCGATCGCGTCGAGTGAGGCCAGGTAGGCGGCCTCCGCCTGCTCGGGCACGGGGGCCGCGTTGTCCGGCCGCCAGTGGTGGGCGGGGACGACACCCGGCTCGGCGAGTTCCAGGGAGTTGGCGGTGAAGAACCGCTCGACCTCCGCCGCGGACCGCAGTACGAAGGTGAACCCGCGCTCGGTGTACGTCCGCTGGACGGCGCGGATGTTCTCGGGATTGAGGTCCTCCGTCAGATGGCTGAGGACGAGCCGGCTGCCGGAGGGCAGGGCGTCGAGGAGCCCCCGCACGATCGGGTACGCCTCCTCGTCCTCGACGAAGTGCAGGATCGCGACCAGGCACAGCGCGACGGGCTGGTCGAAGTCCAGCGTCTTCGCGGCCTGTTCGAGGATCTGCGCCGGGTTCTTGAAGTCGGCGTCGATGTAGTCGGTGAGTCCGTCGGGCCCGCTGGTCAGCAGCGCACGCGCGTGCGCGAGCACGACGGGGTCGTTGTCGACGTACACGACCCGCGAGTCCGGGGTGATGCGCTGGGCGATCTGGTGGACGTTCTCCGCGGTGGGCAGCCCGGTGCCGATGTCGAGGAACTGCCGGATGCCGTCCCGCTGGGCCAGTTCCGTGACGGCCCGGCGCAGGAAGTCCCGGTTGTGCCGTACGTCGAGGTAGCCGCGCGGATTGGCGGCGAGCGCGGCGGCGGCCGCGTTCCGGTCGACGGGGTAGTTGTCCTTGCCGCCGAGGAAGACGTCGTAGACACGAGCCGGGTGCGCCTTGGTGGTGTCGATCCTCCTTCTCAGCTCGGCGGGGTCGTGGCTGAGGGCGTCACCGGACATCGGCGTCTCCAGTCCTTCAAAAGACAAGCATTGGTCAACAACCTAACTCTCAGTGCCACTTGATGGTGCCCACTCGGCTTCCCGCGTCCCGCACCGTCCCTCCGGGACATGACGTCCGCGCAGGTCAGCGAAGGCCCCACCGTTCCGGCGTCCCGAATCCCCCGACAGGCCTGGCACCTGACCCCGATCACCCACAGGCTGTGGATCAGCCCCCCTCCCCTGACGCCACCGAAGGAGAGAGCCGACCCATGCCCGCACACACCACCCGCCTCCGCCTGCTCGCCGCATCGGCAACCGTGCTCGCCGCACTCATGCTCACAGGCTGCAAGGACGGAACCGGCGTACGGGACGAGGGCCCCTCAACCACGTCCTCCTCGACCCACTCCACACACTGACCCCGGGCCGCGGAGCCGAGTCAAGCCAGCTTCTGAGCGACCTCGGTGGCCCAGTACGTCAGGATGTTCCGCGCACCCGCACGCTTGATGCCGGTGAGAGACTCCAGGATGGCCCGGTCCCTGTCGATCCAGCCCTTCTCGGCGGCGGCCTCGATCATCGAGTACTCGCCGGAGATCTGGTAGGCGGCGACCGGCACGTCCACGGCGTCCGCGACGCGCGCCAGGATGTCCAGGTAAGGCCCGGCGGGCTTGACCATCACCATGTCGGCCCCCTCCTCCAGATCCAGGGCCAGCTCCCGCATGGACTCCCGCGCATTCGCCGGGTCCTGCTGATACGTCTTCCGGTCGCCCTTCAACGACGAGGCGACGGCCTCCCGGAAGGGCCCGTAGAACGCGGACGCGTACTTGGCCGTGTAGGCCAGGATCGCCACGTCCTCCCGCCCGATCTGATCCAGGGCGTCACGGATGACCCCGATCTGCCCGTCCATCATCCCGCTGGGCCCCACCACATGGGCCCCGGCATCGGCCTGCACCCGGGCCATCTCGGCGTACCGCTCCAGAGTCGCGTCGTTGTCGACACGCCCCTCAGCGTCCAGAACCCCACAGTGCCCGTGATCGATCGTCTCATCGAGACACAGATCGGACATCACCAAGAGATCGTCCCCGACCTCGGCCCGCACATCACGAAGAGCGACCTGGAGGATCCCGTCGGGGTCGGTCCCCGGCGTACCGACCGCGTCCTTCTTCGACTCCTCCGGCACACCGAACAGCATGATCCCGGAGATCCCGGCGGCCACGGCCTCGGCGGCGGCCTTCTTCAGACTGTCCCGGGTGTGCTGCACGACACCGGGCATCGCACCGATCGGCACCGGCTCCGCCGCACCCTCGACCACGAAGGCCGGGAGGATGAAGTCGGCCGGATGCAGCCGGGTCTCAGCGACCATGCGCCGCATGACGGGGGTGGTCCGCAGCCGCCGCGGCCGCGTGCCGGGGAAGGATCCGTAAGTCGTCATGCCACCACGCTACGCCCGGCCCAGCACCCCCTTTGCCGACGAGCCGTCGGCGCAGCACAGACTGCAAACCACCCCCACGACGGCGATGGACGCACCCGCCCAGCCGGACGCCGCCGACAGATGTGGACCGGGCGGGGCCGGTGTCACAGCGGTGGCCGCGCCCGCGTACGGCGGGAAGGGGACGGGACGGGGGTGTCCGCCCGCAGCGGTTGTCGCGTCAACACCGCCCCCTCACCAAGAAACCGATTCCGCGACGTTCCGAGGACGGACACCCCCGTCCCGGCCCCAACCCACCCCCGAACCGCAGGCGCTACAGCCACCCCCACCGAACCCGCACAGCGCCGCAGGCATCCCCCGCCACGCCCCCGAACCCGCAGACAGCCGCAGGCACCGAGAGCACCACCCACCCGCCCCACATGCGCCACACACCCCACAGGTCCAAGCTTGAAGTACCCCCAGCCTTCTCCCCGAGCCCCCAACAGCTCAAGGACTCAAGGCCTCAAGGACTCACGGACTCCCCCGCGCAGCCCACAGCGCCCCCGGAGGACGCGATGACCACCATCCACCACACCCCCGGCCTCTTCGCCCTGTCCGACATCCACGGCCCGGTCCTACGCCCCGGCGACGACGCCTACGCCGACGAGGTCACCGGTTTCAACCTGGCCGCCCTCCACACCCCCGACCTGGTCGTCGGAGCCACCGGCACCGCCGACATCGTGACCGCGATGCGCTGGGCGTCCGCCACCAGCACCCCCGTCGCCGTCCAGGCCACCGGCCACGGCGCGAACTTCCCCATCGACAGCGGCCTGCTGATCACCACCACCCGCATGACGGACGTGGACATCGACCCCACCGCCCGCACCGCGACAGCGGCCGCAGGCGCGAAATGGCGGCACGTCCTGGACGCGGCGGCCCCCCACGGCCTCGCCGCCCTCACCGGCACCTCGTCGGACGCCGGCGTCGTCGGCTACACCCTCGGCGGCGGCCTCCCGGTCCTCGGCAGGGCCTACGGCTACGCGGCCGACCTGGTCCGCTCCTTCCAGGTCGTCACCCCGAACGGCACCCTCCGCGAAGCGGACCACACCAACGAACCCGAACTGTTCTGGGCCCTACGCGGCGGAAAGGGCAACGTAGGAGTAGTCACGCGACTGACCTTCGACCTGCTCCCCCTCCCCCGCATCCTCGGCGGCGGCCTCTACTGCCGCGGCGAGCACGCCGAGCCCCTCCTCAGAGCCTGGGCGGACTGGACACGGACCGTGCCCCCGGAGATGTGCAGCGCGTTCAGCCTCCTGCGCCTCCCCCCGATCCCCCAGATCCCCGAACCGCTGCGCGGCGGCTTCTGGGCCCGCGTGGCGATCGCCTGGACCGGCGACACAGCGGAAGGCGAACGCCTCGTCGCCCCCCTCCGCGAGGCGGCCCCCGTGGTCGTCGACACGGTGGAGGGGATGGACTACGCGGCGGTGGACCGTATCTACATGGAGCCCCAGGACCCGCTCCCCGCCCGCGAATCCTGCACGCTGCTGCGCGACCTGACCCCGGACGCCATCCGCACGTTCCTCGACGAGGCAGGGTCGACCGCGCAGGACTACCCGATCCTGCTGACGGAGATCCGCCACATGGGCGGAGCCCTGTCCCGCCCGGCGGCCGTCGAGGACGCGATCTGCGCCCGCGACGCCGCCTACTTCCTGGAAACCGTGGCGATCGTGGCATCCCCGCCGGCCGCAGAGGCCATAGAACGGGCCACGACAGCCCTCAACACCGCGATGGCCCCGTACGGCACGGGCCGCACGATGGTCAACATCCATGGTGCCCCGGGCGACGAACAGGACCGCGCCCGGGCATGGACCCCGGAGGTCTACGCCCACCTCCGACAGGCCAAGCACACCTACGACCCGGCGAACCTGCTCCGCTACGGCCACACGGTGCCCCCGGCCTGACGACCAGCCCTCGACACTCAGCGCGACGGCGTCAGCCCTCCACACTCAGCGCGACGACGTCAGGTAGTCGTACGCCTACGCCGAGCCCCCGGCCGCCGCTCACTCGGCCGAGTCACCGGATCCCCGGCCTCGACCGCCGCGGCGCGCCGCCGCAGCCCGAAGTCGGCGAGAGCCTCGGCCAGCCGGTGCACGGACGGCTCGGGAGCCATCACGTCCACCCGAAGGCCATGTTCCTCGGCGGTCTTGGCGGTGGCCGGCCCGATACACGCGATGACCGTCACGTTGTGCGGCTTACCGGCGATACCCACCAGGTTCCGCACGGTGCTCGACGACGTGAACAGAACGGCGTCGAACCCACCGCCCTTGATCGCCTCCCGCGTCTCGGCAGGCGGCGGCGAGGCCCGCACGGTCCGGTAGGCCGTGACGTCATCGACCTCCCAGCCGAGCTCGATGAGACCCGCCACCAGCGTCTCGGTGGCGATGTCGGCACGCGGCAGGAACACCCGGTCGATCGGGTCGAACACCGGGTCGTACGGAGGCCAGTCCTCCAGCAACCCAGCAGCAGACTGCTCCCCACTCGGCACCAGATCCGGCTTCACACCGAACGCGATCAGCGCCTTCGCGGTCTGCTCCCCCACCGCTGCGACCTTGATCCCCGCGAAGGCACGCGCGTCGAGCCCGTACTCCTCGAACTTCTCCCGCACGGCCTTGACGGCGTTGACCGACGTGAACGCGATCCACTCGTAGCGTCCGGTCACCAGCCCCTTCACCGCCCGCTCCATCTGCTGGGGCGTCCGCGGCGGCTCGACGGCGATCGTCGGCACCTCGTGCGGCACGGCTCCGTAGGACCGCAGCTGGTCGGAGAGGGACGCCGACTGCTCCTTCGTCCGCGGCACGAGCACCTTCCAGCCGAACAGCGGCTTGGACTCGAACCACGAGAGCTGCTCACGCTGAGCCGCGGCGGACCGCTCACCGACCACGGCTATCACCGGCCGACCGCCCTCCGGGGAGGGCAGCACCTTGGCCTGCTTCAGCGTCTGGGCGATGGTCCCCAGGGTCGCCGTCCAGGTCCGCTGACGCGTGGTCGTACCGGCGACCGTGACCGTCAACGGGGTGTCGGGCTTGCGTCCGGCGGACACCAGTTCGCCGGCGGCCGCCGCGACGGAGTCGAGAGTCGTCGACACGACAACCGTCCCGTCCGACGCCCCCACCTCCGTCCAGCACCGGTCCGAAGCCGTCCGCGCGTCCACGAAGCGGACGTCGGCGCCCTCGGCGTCCCGCAGGGGCACACCGGCGTAGGCGGGGACGCCCACGGCCGCCGCGACACCCGGCACGACCTCGAAAGGCACCCCGGCGGCGGCGCAGGCCAGCATCTCCTCGGCGGCGTACGTGTCGAGCCCGGGGTCCCCGGTCACCGCACGCACGACCCGCCTGCCGCCCCGCGCGGCCTCCATGACAAGATGTGCGGCATCCCGCACGGCGGGAGTGCCAGCGGTTGTTGACGCGCCGTCAACAACCGTCAGTTGAGGCGCGCCTGTGCCCGGATGCGGACCCGCGAAGGGGTCCGAGTCCGTGTTCACGACGGCGACACCGGACCTGGCATGCGTACGTACGACGTCGAGCACTTCATGCTCGGCGACGAGGACGTCCGCGTTTGCCAGCGCCTCGACGGCGCGCAGAGTCAGTAGTCCCGGATCTCCGGGTCCGGCACCGAGGAAGGTGACGTGCCCGTGTTCAGGACCGGCGGGAAGAGTGGTGGGGCTCACTGTGCTTGCTCCCCCATCAGACCGGCCGCGCCCTGGGCAAACATCTCGGCAGCGAGTTCGCGACCGAGCGCCATTGCCTGGTCGTACGTCTCGGGCACGGGACCGGTGGTGGACAGCTGCACCATCCGCGTGCCGTCGGTCGTGCCGACGACGCCGCGCAGGCGCATTTCCTTGACAATCTGCCCGTCGGCCAGCAGGTCGGCCAACGCCCCCACAGGGGCGCTGCAACCGGCCTCCAGGGCGGCGAGCAGTGACCGTTCGGCGGTCACGGCGACCCGTGTGAACGGGTCGTCGAGCTCACCGAGCGCGGCGATCAGGCCCGCGTTTTCCGCGGCACACTCGATCGCGAGTGCTCCCTGGCCGGGAGCGGGCAAAACCGTGTCGACCGACAGGAAGTCGGTCACTTCGTCGATCCGGCCGATCCGGCTCAGTCCGGCGGCGGCCAGGACGACGGCGTCCAGCTCACCGTCCTGGACGTATCCGATGCGGGTGTCGACGTTGCCGCGGATCGGGACCGTCTCGATGTCCAGTCCGTGGCCGCGCGCGTACGCGTTCAGCTGGGCCATCCGCCGCGGCGAACCCGTACCGATCCGGGCCCCGCGCGGCAGGTCGGTGAGCTTCAGCGCGTCCCGGGCGACGATGACGTCCCGCGGGTCCTCGCGCACCGGGACGGCGACCAGCGAGAGCTGGTCGGGCTGCCCGGTCGGGAGGTCCTTCAGCGAATGAACCGCCACGTCGATCTCGCCCTTGAGCAGTGCCTCGCGCAGCGCGGTCACGAAGACACCGGTGCCGCCGATCTGCGCGAGCTGCTCGCGGGAGGTGTCACCGTACGTGGTGATCTCGACGAGTTCGACGGGCCGTCCGGTCACCCGGCTCACGGCTTCGGCCACCTGCCCGGACTGGGCCATGGCGAGCCTGCTTCGCCTGGTCCCGAGCCTCAATGCCTTGCTACTCATGCCGGCCCTCGGTTCTTGCCGTTGTTCTCGGTGCTGTCCTCGGCGCGGGAGACGGAGGCCACCGTCTCGGGGTCGAGATCGAAAAGGGTGCGCAGGGCGTCCGCGTACCCGGCGCCGCCGGGCTCGGCCGCGAGCTGCTTGACCCGTACGGTCGGCGCGTGCAGCAGCTTGTCGACCACGCGCTTCACGGTCTGCGTGATCTCTCCGCGCTGCTTGTCGTCGAGTCCGGGCAACCGGCCGTCGAGCCGGGCTATCTCACCGGCGACCACGTCGGCGGCCATGGTGCGCAGGGCGACCACGGTCGGCGTGATGTGCGCGGCCCGCAGCGCCGCCCCGAAGGCCGTGACCTCGTCGGCGACGATACGGCGGACCTGGTCGACGTCGGCCGCCATCGGCGCGTCGGCGGAGGCCTCGGCCAGCGACTCGATGTCGACCAGCCGTACCCCGGTCAGCCGGTGCACCGCCGCGTCGATGTCGCGCGGCATGGCGAGGTCGAGCAGGAAGAGCGTGGGCTCGGGGCGCGGGATCTCGGCGACCGGTTCGGGCTTGCGCCGCTCGGGCACCCGCCCGATGACGGCCGCGGCGGCGGCGAGCGCGGCGATGGTCTCCGTCTCCTCGGCCGGGTCGAGCGTGGCGACGAGGCCGACGGGGGTGGAGTTCTGTTGACGCGAGGTGCCGTTGTCCACCCAGGCGGCGTGCTGTTCCAGGTCGGCGGCGGCCATCCCGGCCACGGCTGCCTCGCCGAGCACGGAGAACCCGGCGGTCGCCTGCACGGCGGGCAGGTCGAGCGGACAGCCCTCCTCGGCGCCGAGGCTGGTGGGCGGCAGCGCGGCCGAAGCGGTCGTACGGCCGGAGTCGGAGACCGGGTGCCCCGCGCCCGGCAGGTTCGCCCCGCCAGAACCGGCGCCGCCCTCGGGGCCACGCCCCCGCACCGCGGCAGTGATCGCCTCGGCCGAGAGCACCAGCCCCGTCGCTCCGGTGCAGGAGACGGCGACATCGGCACGTGTCAGCTCGACCGGCACCGATTCCATCGGGACCGCGCGGGCCGACACGTCCGTGTCGTCGCCCTCGGCCAGTATCTGCGCGAGACGCTGGGCGCGGTCCGGGGTGCGGTTGGCGACGACGACCTCGGCGACCCCGGCCCGCGCGAGCGTGGCCGCGGCCAGCGAGGACATCGAGCCGGCGCCGATGACCAGGGCCCGCTTGCCGCGGGCCCAGGTGTCGATCGCCGTCCCGGACGCCAGCTGCTCCAGGCCGAAGGTGACCAGGGACTGTCCGGCGCGGTCGATGCCGGTCTCGGAGTGGGCGCGCTTGCCGACCCGCAGGGCCTGCTGGAACAGGTCGTTCAGGAGTCGCCCGGTGGTGTGCAGGTCCTGTGCCTTCGCCAGGGAGGCCTTTATCTGACCGAGGATCTGCCCCTCGCCGACGACCATCGAGTCGAGCCCGCAGGCCACCGAGAAGAGGTGGTGGACGGCCCGGTCCTCGTAGTGCACATAGAGATAGGGAGTGAGCTCCTCCAGGCCGACCCCGCTGTGCTGGGCGAGCAGCGTGGACAGCTCGGCGACACCGGCGTGGAACTTGTCCACGTCGGCGTACAGCTCGATGCGGTTGCAGGTGGCGAGCACCGCGGCCTCGGCGGCCGGTTCGGCGGCGACCGTGTCCTGGAGCAGCTTGATCTGGGCGTCCGCGGTCAACGCGGCCCGTTCCAGCACGCTGACCGGGGCGCTGCGGTGGCTCAGCCCGACGACGAGGAGACTCATGCCGGCATCACGGCGGGGACGTCCCCGTCTGGTCCCTTGTCGGCGGAGCGCTTGCGCGCGGCGGCGGTCGGGATCGCGCCGTCGGCTGCGGCGGCGGCCTCCTCGCCGGCCTTGCGCTGCTCGTGGAAGGCGAGGATCTGCAGCTCGATGGAGAGGTCGACCTTGCGCACGTCGACGCCGTCCGGCACGGACAGCACGGTCGGCGCGAAGTTCAGGATGGAGGTGACGCCGGCGGCCACGAGTCGTTCGCAGACCTGCTGGGCGGCACCGGCGGGCGTGGCGATGACACCGATCGACACGCCGTTGTCCGAGATGATCTTCTCGAGCTCGTCCGTGTGCTGGACGGGGATCCCGGCCACCGGCTTTCCGGCCATCGCGGGGTCGGCGTCGATGAGCGCGGCGACCCGGAAGCCACGGGAGGCGAACCCGCCGTAGTTGGCCAGGGCGGCGCCGAGGTTGCCGATACCGACGATCACAACCGGCCAGTCCTGGGTCAGCCCCAGTTCACGCGAGATCTGGTAGACGAGATACTCGACGTCGTAGCCGACACCACGCGTGCCGTACGAACCCAGGTACGAGAAATCCTTGCGCAGCTTCGCGGAGTTGACTCCAGCGGCGGCCGCGAGCTCCTCGGAGGAGACCGTGGGCACCGAGCGCTCCGAGAGCCCGGTCAGCGCGCGGAGATACAGCGGAAGCCGGGCGACGGTGGCCTCGGGAATCCCTCGGCTACGGGTCGCCGGTCGGTGAGTTCGGCCAGTTGCCACGGTGCTCCTGCGGGTAGAGCGGGGCTGCAGGCGGTCACACGTCCCCAGACCGCCCCGTCGACAGCAGGCTATGTCTTTGTGAACGCGTGCACAAAGATGGTGTCCGATTTGCCCGGCCAACGTGACCGGGGTCACGCGCCCCCGGCGCAGGTGTGTGGAACCGGCGTACACGCGCCACCGTTCCTTCTCTCCTGGGGGCAAAACCGCACACTCTCCTCTACGATCCCCGCCCCCGAGACCTGTTCGTCGTCGATCCTAAGCCAATGCTTTGCGAAGGCGTTCCTCGTTCACACGCCAAAAAGTGTGCTGCTCGCCATCCACGAGGACGACCGGGATCTGCTCCCAGTACTGGTCATGCAGTTGGGGGTCCTGGGTGATGTCCTTCTGCTCCCAGGAAACGCCGAGCTCGGCACACACCTTCTCCACGACCGCCTGGGCGTCGTCACACAAATGGCAGCCGGGCTTCCGGATGAGCGTGACAAGCCGGTCCTGCGGGGCGGGGCCGCTACGGCGGAAGAGTGGAGTCATGTCGTCCATCCTCCCGCTTGTTTAACGGCACAGTCGCGGAGAGTTCACAGGCTCCGAACCCTACGACTCCGGAACCGCCGAACAGAATGGCTATGCTCACGCCATGGCCGCTCTCGGATGGCTCACCCCCCGTAGGCGCTCCGCCACGGCACGCAGCGTGCTGGCCGGCGAGGCCTCGGCGGAGGCAGCACGCAAGTCCACACAGGACGTCTCCGGCGAGGAACCGGAGTTCCCGGTGCACGGCGACGCGCACGCCGCCGCCTTCTTCGACCTGGACAACACCGTGATGCAGGGCGCCGCGCTGTTCCACTTCGGGCGGGGCCTGTACAAGCGGAAGTTCTTCGAGACCCGCGACCTCGCGAAGTTCGCCTGGCAGCAGGCGTGGTTCCGGCTGGCCGGCGTCGAGGACCCGGAGCACATGCAGGAGGCCCGGGACTCCGCGCTGTCCATCGTGAAGGGCCACCGCGTCGCCGAGCTGCAGTCGATCGGCGAGGAGATCTACGACGAGTACATGGCCGAGCGCATCTGGCCGGGCACCCGCGCCCTCGCGCAGGCACACCTCGACGCGGGCCAGAAGGTGTGGCTGGTCACAGCGGCCCCGGTGGAGATCGCCCAGGTGATCGCCCGCCGCCTCGGCCTGACGGGCGCACTGGGCACGGTCGCCGAATCGGTCGGCGGCGTCTACACGGGCAAGCTGGTCGGCGAGCCCCTGCACGGCCCCGCCAAGGCGGAGGCGGTCCGCGCCCTGGCCACGGCGGAGGGCCTGGACCTCTCCCGCTGCGCGGCCTACAGCGACTCGCACAACGACATCCCGATGCTGTCCCTGGTCGGCCACCCCTACGCGATCAACCCGGACAGCAAGCTCCGCAAGCACGCCCGTCAACTGGAATGGCGCCTGCGGGACTACCGCACGGGCCGCAAGGCGGCGAAGGTCGGAATCCCGGCGGCGGCCGGTGTGGGCGCGGTGGCGGGCGGCACGGCGGCGGCGATCGCTCTGCACAAGCGCCGGCGCTGACGACCAATCCCCGGCTCGCACCCCCCGCACCTCGCCACCCAGTCACGTTGGCTGCACACGGCCACAACACGCCCCGGACCGGGACCGAAAGCGCAACATTTCGATCAATAATCGGCCACTGTCCGGTACTTGATTGGGTGTCAATCGGTTACGGAAGCGACGTAATCGATGATTTTAGCAACTGCGTGTAACAGGGCCTGCACTAAGCGTTATTCTCCTCAGACGCAATCCGGATCCCCTTCCGTCGCTACGACGGGTGAACGGTTCCGCACTGCACGTGTTGGAAGCTCTGCCTCTGGGAGTCCCGTGTACCCACACGTCGGGGTTGACGCCTCGGGCCTGGCTACGCTGCGCGCAACGGTCAAAGACCTGTTGCGCGGCTTCGTCCCCACCGCGTACGCCGTCCCTGCCCTCGCCGTTGCCACTACCCCCGTCGGCCCGTGCTACGCACTCGCCGACGGGAGCGCCGCCGTCGGCAGACGAGGGCGCTCGACCGGTGCCGCCCCCGTCCGCCGTCCTGCCGCGGACAGTGACAGCGCCCGCATGATGGACCTGGTGGAACGCGCCCAGGCCGGCGAGTCCGACGCCTTCGGCCGCCTCTACGACCAGTACAGCGACACCGTGTACCGGTACATCTACTACCGCGTGGGAGGCAAAGCCACCGCCGAGGACCTCACCAGCGAGACGTTCCTGCGTGCCCTGCGCCGCATCGGCACCTTCACCTGGCAGGGCCGTGACTTCGGCGCCTGGCTGGTGACGATCGCCCGCAACCTGGTCGCCGACCACTTCAAGTCCAGCCGCTTCCGGCTCGAAGTGACCACCGGCGAGATGCTCGACGCCAACGAGGTCGAGCGCTCACCCGAGGACTCCGTCCTGGAGTCCCTTTCCAACGCCGCACTCCTCGACGCCGTACGACGGCTCAATCCACAGCAGCAGGAGTGCGTGACCCTCCGATTCCTCCAGGGTCTCTCCGTCGCCGAGACCGCCCGGGTGATGGGCAAGAACGAGGGGGCCATCAAGACCCTCCAGTACCGGGCCGTCCGCACCCTCGCCCGGCTCCTCCCGGACGACGCACACTGACCGTGCACGCTCGGTAATACCCAACTCGCTGTCGGTAAAAGTCCGTTGGCTCCCCGATCCGATCATCCGCCGTCCGTAACCCAAGTGCCGCGCTACTCGTTGTGCGGGATGCAGGCTCCCTGTGGTCACTCCCTGGCCGACTCGATCACCCGATCGTGTGCTTGTGGTCAGGGCGTGCAACCCTCAGGACCCCCTGGGGAGCCGATCGTCATGACGAGAGGAGGTGCCGCCTGTGATCGCGAACGTTTCGGCGCACCGGCGGGCGAACGCCTTCGCCCAGGCCCTGGAGGAGCAGTCCGACGGGGGCACGGCGGCCGAGCAGTCCGAAGGACCCCCGCCGTCCCCGGCTGCTGCGGAACAGACCGAACAGGGCCGTCTGGCGGCCCTCGCGGCGTGTCTCGGCGAGCTGCCCAAACCACAGCTGGACCCCGAGGTCAAGGTCGTCCAACGGGCCCAGCTCGTGGCCGCCATGGAGGCCATGCTCCTGGAGGGCACGGCAGCGGGCGGCGGGGCGACGGACGCCTCGGTGCCCGAGCAGCGTTCCCACCGGGCGCGGGGCTCCCACCGGGCGAGTCCGCTGGGGAAGTTCCGACCACGTTCCCGCCTGGCCAAGGGGCTTGCCGCGGGCGGGCTCAGCGTCGGCGTCGCCGCGGGCGCCTTCGGCGGCATCGCTGCCGCCAGCTCGGACGCCCTGCCCGGTGACTCGCTCTACGGCCTCAAGCGGGGCATCGAGGACTTCAAGCTCAACCACATGTCCGAGGGCGACGACGAACGCGGTGTGGCCTTCCTCGACCAGGCGTCCACCCGCCTGAGCGAGGCCCGCCGACTGATGGAGCGCGATCACGGCAGCCGGCTCGACCACGAGTCCCTCGGCGAGATCCGCCGCACCCTGTCGGGCGTGCAGCACGACGCGTCCGAGGGCCACCGCCTGCTGACCGCGGCGTACCAACGCGACCCGGACTCCCTGGGTCCCATCCAGGCCCTCGACGCCTTCTCCCGCTCGCACCGTGATGCCTGGGGCGCGCTCCGCGACAGGCTTCCCGTGCAGCTCGGTGACGTGAGTCAGCAGGTGTCGTCGGTCTTCGACGCCATAGACGAAGAGGTCGCCCCGCTGCAGTCCCTCCTCCCTAGGCCTCCGGCCCGGGACACCGGCGACGACGGGCGACGACAGGGCCCCGGAGCGACGTCCTCCGACGCCTCGTCCGGTTCCGGCCGCTCCTCGGCACCTCGTACCGGCAGCGGCAGCTCCTCCCACGACAGCGGCACCGGCAGCCACAGCCCCAGCAAACCGGCCGGCTCCACCGGCGAGGAGGAGGGCCTGCTCGGCGGCAACACCGGCGGCCTCCTCGACCCGCCCAAGGACACCGGCAGCACCTCCCCGTCCACCAGCACCCCACCCACCATCGAACCGGACGTCACCCTCCCGCCCCTGCTCCCCGGCCTGCTCCCCGGCCTGGGCATCGACGGCGAGGAAGACCAGTAACCCCGGCAGTCCCACCCAGTAGTACCTGCAGTCCCTACGGCGATGGGGGCGCCCCTCTCAGGAGGGGCGCCCCCATCGCCGTACAACGCGCTCGAGCATCCTTCTCAGAAGAACACCGACCGCCGCTGCACCAGCAACTTGGCCCCTCCTGTCTGCCGCCCTCACACTGCTTCGCAGGCATCGGACAGCTGCGCCGGACTCCGTCCGACGACCTCCAGCGGCCTCCCCAGCCCCGCGCTCCCCGCCTCCGAAGAGCCGCCTCCGTCAGAAGAACACCGACCGCCGCTGCACCAGCAACTTGTACAACGTGTGCTGGATCTGCTCCCTGACCTGGTCGGTCAGGTTGAACATCAGCATCGGGTCCTCGGCGGCCTCCGGCGGATAGCCGTCCGTGCGGATCGGCTCGCCGAACTGGATCGTCCACTTGGTCGGCAGCGGGATCGCGCCCAGCGGGCCGAGCCACGGAAAGGTCGGCGTGAGCGGGAAGTACGGGAAGCCCAGTACGCGGGCGAGCGTCCTGGCGTTGCCGATCATCGGGTAGATCTCCTCGGCCCCGACGATGGAGCACGGGATGATCGGTGCGCCCTGCCGCAGGGCCGTGGAGACGAAACCACCGCGGCCGAAGCGCTGAAGCTTGTAGCGCTCACTGAAGGGCTTGCCGATGCCCTTGAAGCCCTCCGGCATCACCCCGACCAGCTCGCCCTGGGCCAGCAGCCGTTCGGCGTCCTCCGCACAGGCCAGCGTGTGACCGAGCTTGCGGGCCAGCTCGTTGACCACCGGCAGCATGAAGACCAGGTCCGCCGCCAGCAGGCGCAGGTGACGGTCGTCGGGGTGGTGGTCGTGAACGGCGACCTGCATCATCAGGCCGTCCAGCGGGATCGTCCCCGAGTGGTTGGCGACGATCAGGGCGCCACCCTTCGCCGGGATGTTCTCGACGCCCTTCACCTCGACCCGGAAGTACTTCTCGTACACCGGCCGCAACAGGGACATCAGGACCTGGTCGGTCAACTCCTCGTCGTAGCCGAAGTCGTCGACGTCGTAGTCACCGGTGAGGCGGCGGCGCAGAAAGGCGAGGCCGCCCGCGACACGCCCCTCCAGGCCGCCGGGTCCGCTGTCGTCCTGCGCCTGCTCGGGCGGCTGTTCCTCACCGATCACAGGAACATCATCCTGCGCGGGCGGCCTGCTGGGCAGGGGCTGGACCTCACGGACCAGCGAAGATTCCGTGCCGTTGCGCCGGTTCCCCGCACTCCGGCGCCGCGGCGGCCGCTGCGCGGCACTCCCGCGGGACCGGTCGTCGTCGAACGGAATGACCTTGGCGTCCGCCATCGTTGATGCGCTCCTCAGTTGGCGCTCTGCGTCGGGGGGTGACCGCTGCCCGCGAAGGGCAGCGCGGCGATCCGGTCGACAGCCCCGGCCACGGTCTCGGGCGGCAGGAGTCCGGGGCCGCGGCTGCGCGCGAAGTCCGCGAAGGTCTCCGCCGTCGTGTACTTCGGCTGGAACCCGAGCGTCTCCCGCATCTGGGTCGTCGCCACGACCCGGCCGTGGGTCAGCAGCCGGATCTGCTCCGGGGAGAAGTCCGTCATGCCCAGCGTACGCACCAGCGAGCCCGCCCAGGTGACGGCAGGCAGCAGCAGGGGCACGGTGGGCCGGCCGAGCCGCCGCGCACACTGCGACAGCAACAGCACACCATCACCTGCGATGTTGAAGGTGCCGCTGTTGAGCGTGCCCCGCGCCGGTTCGTGCGAGGCGATCCGCAGCACCTCGATCACGTCGTCCTCGTGCACGAACTGCAGCCGCGGGTCGTAGCCCAGTACGGTCGGCAGGGCCGGCAGCGAGAAGTACGAGGCGAGCGGGGTGTCCGCGGTCGGACCGAGGATGTTGGCGAACCGCAGCACGCACACGGCGACGTCGGGCCGCCTCCGGGCGAACCCGCGCACATACCCCTCGACCTCGACGGTGTCCTTGGCGAACCCGCCGCTGGGCAGCGACTTGGGCGGCGTGGTCTCGGTGAACACGGCGGGATCCCTGGGCGCGGACCCGTAGACGTTCGTACTGGACTTCACCACGAGCCGCTTGACCGTCGGGGACTTCTGGCAGGCACCGAGCAGCTGCATGGTGCCGATGACGTTGGTCTCCTTGACCGAGGTCCGGCTGCCGCTGCCGAGCGCGGTCGCGGTCACGTCCAGGTGGACGACTGTGTCGGCGGCCGTCTCCGCGAGCACTCGCGCGATGGTGGGCTGCCGCAGATCGGTCTGGATGAAGTCGGCACCGCCCAGATGGTGCTCGGGCGGCACGGCGTCCACGGCGATGACCCGATCGACCTGTGGGTCACGCTGGATCCGTCGTACGAACCGGCCCCCCAGCTGACGTGCCACCCCGGTCACGAGCACGACCTTGCCCAAGATCAGCGCCTTCCTTCCAACCCTCGTACTCCGCCGAGTCCCCGTGTACGGCCAACCTAGCGGGTCGATGTTGCGCTGTGATGACCGCCCAATGCACGAAGTGACGGCATACACAGACGTACGACCAGACCAAGCCATGTGGATGAGGTGCGTACGCACACGCCCACTCCCGGCGTCCGGATACGCGTGTGGCCCCCCACCGGGTGTGGTGGGGGGCCACAGACACGCTTCCTACGCGGCGTCGCTTACTTCTTGTTGCGACGCTGAACGCGCGTGCGCTTGAGCAGCTTGCGGTGCTTCTTCTTGGCCATCCGCTTGCGCCGCTTCTTGATAACAGAGCCCACGACTACCCTCGCTCACTTCTCATCACTCGGTGCTGGGCGCCATGGGCCCATACGACCTACGGGGGCCTAGCCTACCCGTCCGAGCGCTGAGGTCGTAATCGAGGTGCCGGGGAAGCCCTTGACCTTGCCCTGAGGCTCCCCGGCCCGTCGCTGTCAGGCGGTTTCCACCCCCACATAGCTCTCACGGAGGTACTCGTGAACCGCTTGCTCGGGGACGCGGAAGGACCGCCCCACCCGGATAGCGGGCAGATGACCGCTGTGCACCAACCGGTACACGGTCATCTTCGACACTCGCATCACCGAGGCGACTTCCGCCACGGTAAGGAACTGAACCTCGTTCAGAGGCCTCTCGCCAGCTGCAGCCATGACACACCTGAACCTTCCGCACTCGACGGCCACCGGCTTCCCCTTCCGGTGACTCTTCGTCGTTGCGTGCTCACTCCCCAATGTAGGGGCGGGTGATGCAAGTGGGGAAGAGGTGCACCCATCGGCGGCCTACTGTGACAGACACGCTCGATTGAGTACGTAGCGGGTAAGCGGCCGGTAGTAATCGGACCGCACGGCGTCATCAAGTGGAACGACGACGGAGACCACCCCCTCGGCCTCCCCCACGAACAGCGCGGGGTCGTCGGTATCCGCCAGCCCGATGGCCTCAAACCCCAGCTGACCTGCCCCGCAGACCCACCCGTGATCCCCGATGACGAGTTCCGGGAGAGGTCCGCCGCCATCCGCGGCCGCCGCCAGCGCGGTACGAACCGGGAGCGGTGAATGCGTGTGCGCGCCGGCCTCACAACCGGAGCTCGACGCGCCGGGTTCCCGTACCAGCGCGACTCCTCGTACGTAGTCAAGGTCGTACGTGCGTAGACCGAACTGGGTCGTTATGTCGACACAGCGACCCTGCGCTGGGGTGAGAACGGTACATCCAGCCGCCGACAGGGCGTCCGCCAAGGCGGCGTAGAAGCCGAGCAGCCGATGCGGGTGCCCGGTACCGAACAGCACGGGTCCACCACGTTCGGCCACCGCGGCGAGCCGCTCCGCGAAGGCGCCCAGAGCCTCCAGCGTCCGCTCCGGATCAATCACATCATGACCAGTTGTATGCCCCGGATCGGCCGAAACCCCACACCTGTCCGCCATCAGTTCGATCAATTCTCGCTCCTCCCAAGGCCGTTCAGGATCAATCCCGATCAGAACCCGAGGATCACGAGCCGCGAACAGCCGATAACTCCGAAGACTCTCCTCCCGCGAAGTAGCCACGGTCCCAGCCAACCGAGCAGCCAGAAGATGAGCCCGCATCGCCCCAGTGCTCAACACCCAAGCGATGCTGACGCACGAACCCCACGCACACGACACGAACGAGGAAACACCGCACAGTCGGCGTAACGACGGAATCGCGACCGAAGACAACACGGACCCACGAACGACGCCGCCGCCTCCAGCCACGCAGGGATACGACCCCGCCCGGCGGGCGACACCTCCGCGGCCCACCCGGTGACCTTCACGGTGGTGGTCACGCCGGAATCCAGAGACAGAACCTTCCAGCCCGCCGGGGCACGGGGACTGCGTTGCGCCGGGGCGGGACGGGCAGGGCGGGGAGAGCCTGCGAGGTCCAGGGCCGCAGTCCCGTCCCGGGGCCGGCCCCGGGAGACCCGACCGGGCCCTCTGGACGGAGCCCGGCGGAGTCCAGGGGGCTCGGCGGGGTTCGCAATACCCGGCGGGGTCCAGGGCCCAGTACCCGCAAAGATGCAGTACCCACCAGAGTCCAGGGGCGGAGCCCGCCAGGGTCGCAGCAACCGGCGGGGTCGAAGGGCCGCGGCCCCGGTGGGGTCCAGGGGCGAAGCCCCGGTGGGTCCAGGGCCGCAGCCCCCGCCCGGGGTCCAGGGGCGAAGCCCCGGTGGGGTCGAAGGGGCGAAGCCCCTGGGGATGGGACGGGTAGGGGCGGCGGGGGCGAGAACCCCAGACCTCAGCCCACCCAACACCTCAGCCCAGGCGCCGGCACCAGCACCAGCGCCGGCACCCGCGCCCGCACCCGCACCCGCGCCCGCACCCGCACCCGCACCCGCACCCGCACCCGCACCTAAGCCAAAAGCCCCCGCAACGGAAACACCGCCCGCCGCGCAGCGATCACCGCCTGGTCCACCCGATCCGCAGGGTCGTACCCCTCCTCCCACCCAGACCAGGACACCGGCCACCGCCCATCAGTCATCCGCCCGGGCCCCAACTGCCGAGTCCGAGCAAACACCTCCTGCCGCCACGACTCCGGAACCAACGTCTCCGGCGACACCGGCCGCCCTGCCGCGATCCCCACCAGATGCGTCCAGGACCGCGGCACGACATCCACCACCGCGTATCCGCCCCCACCCAGCGCCACCCACCGCCCGTCGGCGTACTCATGCGCCAGGTCATGACAGGCAACCTGCACGGCCCGCTGCGCATCGAGCGACACAGCCAAGTGCGCCAACGGATCCTCGAAGTGCGTATCGGCCCCGTGCTGAGTCACCAACACCTGAGGCCGAAAGTCAGCGATCACCTCAGGCACCACGGCGTGGAACGCCCGCAACCACCCCGCGTCCCCGGTCCCCGCCGGCAACGCGACATTCACCGCCGACCCCTCCGCAGACTCCGCGCCGGTCTCCTCCGGCCACCCGGTCTGCGGAAACAGCGTACGAGGATGCTCATGCAGCGAGACCGTCAGAACCCGCGGATCCTCCCAGAACGCCGCCTGCACCCCGTCCCCGTGATGCACGTCGACATCCACATAGGCCACCCGCTCGGCCCCGAGCTCCAACAAACGAGCGATCGCCAGCGCCGCGTCGTTGTAGATACAGAACCCCGACGCACCCCCGGGCATCGCATGATGCAACCCACCGGAGAAGTTCACCGCATGCAGCGCGTCCCCCCGCCACACGGCCTCCGCGGCGCCCACCGACTGCCCGGCGATCAGCGCGGAAACCTCGTGCATCCCGGCGAACGCGGGATCGTCCATAGTCCCCAGCCCGTACGCCCCGTCGGCCGCCCTAGGCTCCGCAGAAGCCGCCTTGACGGCCTCGACGTAGTCCTCCCGATGCACCAGCCTCAGCGTCGACTCACCGGCCGGCTTGGCAGCTACGACCTCCATCTCCCGGTCAAGCCCGAAGGCCTGAACGAGCCTCCAGGTAAGGGCAAGCCGAACCGGATCCATCGGATGGTCCGGACCGAAGTCATAGCCCGTTACTGCCTCGTCCCACATCAGCTGTCCGCGGCCGCTCATGCCCGCCACCGTATCGGTCCGATTGAGCGGCGAACGACCGGGCGTACACGAGCGTCACCAGCACCAACACCATCGGCACGAGCATGGCCCCCCGATAGCTCCAGGTGTCCCCCAACGCCCCCACCAGGGGCGAACCGATCAGGAAACCGACGTAGTTGAAGACGTTGAGCCGAGCCACAGCCGCGTCGGACGCCCCGGGAAACAGCCGCCCGGCCGCGGCGAAGGTCTGCGGCACCAGCACACACAACCCCAGCCCCAACAACGTGAACCCGAGCATCCCCACCCACGGCCCGGGCGCCACCGCCACCACGGCGAACCCGACCGCCGCCACCAACGCCCCCAGCCGTACGACCGGAGCCGCCCCGAACCGCCGTACCCCGACGTCACCGATGGCCCGCCCCAGCAGCGTGGTCACCATGTACACGTTGTACGGCACCGTCGCGAGCTGCTCACTGCTCCCCAGCACGTCCTGCAGATACTTCGCGCTCCAGTTGGAGACGGTCGAGTCCCCGATGTACGCGAAACACATCACGAGGCACAGCGGCAGGAGCAATTTGAGGGCGAGGGTCCCACCCTCGCCCTTCTCCCCCGCCACATCGCCGTCCCCGCCCCCGTCGACGTACCACCGACTCCCCACCAGGGCGGTCGGCAACAGCACCAGCACGACCGGCAGATACGACACCCACAACGCCAGATGCCAGTGCGCCCCCGCCCACGCCAGCGAGGCTCCCAGAATCCCGCCCAGGCTGAACACGGCATGGAAACTCAGCATGATGCTGCGCCCGTACGCCCGCTGCAGGCTCACCCCGAGCATGTTCATCGACGCGTCCAGCGCACCCACGGCGAGCCCGAAGGCGGCAAGCGAGACACCCAGCTCGACCGTCGACTCCCCCGCCCCCACCCCGAGCAGCGCCAGGAGCACGACGGGCTGGGCCCAGCGCAGCACCCGGCTGGGCGGTATTCGCTTCACCAACTGCTCGGTGCTCACGCTCCCGACCCCCGCGAGGATCGGCACGGCCGCCAGGAACGCGGGCAACAGCGCGTCGGACACGCCGTACCGGTCCTGGATGGCCGGGATCCTCGTCACCAGCAGCGCGAAGGCCACACCCTGTGCGAAGAAGCTGAACGCCAGCGAGGCCCTGCCGCGCCGCAGCACATCAGTCATGGCGGCGAGCGTAGGGCCCCGGCGTACTCGTGGGTAGATCCAGCCAAAGATGAATTTCCCTCAGCTTTGATTCCTCACCGGGCGACGGCGACACCGGAAGCCGTGGGAACGGCGTCCGAGCACCCCTGCCCCTCGCACTTCAACTCCGCCTCGAGCATGGCCGCCATCGGCCCGGCACCCAGGGCACCGCTGACGAGAAAGCCGAGAACCATGGCGACGATCATGATGACGGTCCCGAGCCAGACCATGGTGTCCACCGGCACGGTGTACGCCCCCACGACCCGCACCGCACACTCCGCGAGCAGCACCACACCCCACACCACGGAGAAGACCCGCTCGAACCGCCGAAAGGCGGCGGACCCACCTTCCAACCGAGCCCAGGCGGCCTCCCGCCGCTCGTCCCTCTTCACCAGCCACGGCTTCATCCCGGCCGTCATCACCGGCTTCCCCAGCGCCACCGACACCAGGATCCCCATCCCCACCACGCTGCTGACCCCGCTGTCCTTGGCGAGCATCAGCCGCGGGTCCCCGGCGACGAACCCCAGCAGCAGTCCGACGACGTTCACGAACAGAATGAGCGCGGCAAGCCCGTTGACCGTCCGGTCCTTCACGGCACTCCACCCGGTCCGCACGGCCGGCAGCACACTGCTCCAGCCGAGCGCGGCCACGGTGCTCATCCCGAACCCGTTCCTGAACAGGTAGTACGACCCGACCGGCACCGCCACGTCCATGATGAGCGGCACAAACGCGTTCCGCTTCGCCTTCGTACCGGTCTTCGCCATCGTCATCGTCTGCGTCATGCCCTCAGCATCCCGGCCGGCCCCCGACGCTGGTAGAAACGATCGTCCAGACCTCGGCATGACAAATGTCAGACCAGCAGGTCAAGCAACTCCCCCATGTCCGCGAAGAGTTGAGTGGCCTCTTGGAGCCGCTCGGCAGGCGTCATGGCGGTGAACCCGTACACGTCCATCCCGGCCGCGACGGCCGCCCGCACCCCCAACGGGCTGTCCTCCACCACCACGCACCGCGCGGGCTCGACACCCATACGCTCGGCCGCGTACAGGAAGAGATCCGGCGCCGGCTTTCCCCGCCCCACATCCTGCGAGCTGAAGATCCGTCCATCATCGAACCACCGGCCCACCCCGGTCTTCCGATGCCCCACCCGAATCCGCTCATGGCTCCCGGAGGACGCCACACAGTAGGGCACTCCGTCCGCAGCCAGCTTCTCCAGTACCCCGACGGCCCCCGCCACCGGCTCCAACTCCCGCTCGAACGCAGCGAACACCCGCGCATGGAAGACATCGTCGAAGTCCTCCGGCAACCGCCGCCCGCTCCGCGCCTCCACGAGATCGTGTACGCGGTGCATGGCGGCGCCCATGTAGTCCCGGAGAGAATCCTCGTACGAGGTCGTATGCCCGAGCTCGGTCAGATAGCCGGCCAAGAGCTTGTTGGAGATGGGCTCGCTGTCGACGAGGACACCATCGTTGTCGAAGATGACAAGGTCATAGCGCATGCCCAAGACCCTAGAGGACTTAGTCCAACGCTCCCCTACCTGAAAACCCTGGAATAACCCCTGGAACGCAGAAAACCCCCGTGCCCATGGCACGGGGGTTTTCCCAAAAATTGTTCGGCGGCGTCCTACTCTCCCACAGGGTCCCCCCTGCAGTACCATCGGCGCTGTAAGGCTTAGCTTCCGGGTTCGGAATGTAACCGGGCGTTTCCCTCACGCTAAAACCACCGAAACACTATGAAACTGAACTGCCGCACCACACCCGTGGCCCTGGGTATGGGGCTGTTCGTGGTTTCAGAACCAACACAGTGGACGCGAGCAACTGAGGACAAGCCCTCGGCCTATTAGTACCGGTCACCTCCACACGTTACCGTGCTTCCAGATCCGGCCTATCAACCCAGTCGTCTACTGGGAGCCTTAACCCCTCAAAGGGGGTGGGAATACTCATCTCGAAGCAGGCTTCCCGCTTAGATGCTTTCAGCGGTTATCCCTCCCGAACGTAGCCAACCAGCCATGCCCTTGGCAGAACAACTGGCACACCAGAGGTTCGTCCGTCCCGGTCCTCTCGTACTAGGGACAGCCCTTCTCAATATTCCTACGCGCGCAGCGGATAGGGACCGAACTGTCTCACGACGTTCTAAACCCAGCTCGCGTACCGCTTTAATGGGCGAACAGCCCAACCCTTGGGACCGACTCCAGCCCCAGGATGCGACGAGCCGACATCGAGGTGCCAAACCATCCCGTCGATATGGACTCTTGGGGAAGATCAGCCTGTTATCCCCGGGGTACCTTTTATCCGTTGAGCGACGGCGCTTCCACAAGCCACCGCCGGATCACTAGTCCCGACTTTCGTCCCTGCTCGACCCGTCGGTCTCACAGTCAAGCTCCCTTGTGCACTTACACTCAACACCTGATTGCCAACCAGGCTGAGGGAACCTTTGGGCGCCTCCGTTACTCTTTAGGAGGCAACCGCCCCAGTTAAACTACCCATCAGACACTGTCCCTGATCCGGATCACGGACCCAGGTTAGACATCCAGCACGACCAGACTGGTATTTCAACGACGACTCCACCTGAACTGGCGTCCAAGCTTCACAGTCTCCCAGCTATCCTACACAAGCCGAACCGAACACCAATATCAAACTGTAGTAAAGGTCCCGGGGTCTTTCCGTCCTGCTGCGCGAAACGAGCATCTTTACTCGTAGTGCAATTTCACCGGGCCTATGGTTGAGACAGTCGAGAAGTCGTTACGCCATTCGTGCAGGTCGGAACTTACCCGACAAGGAATTTCGCTACCTTAGGATGGTTATAGTTACCACCGCCGTTTACTGGCGCTTAAGTTCTCAGCTTCGCCAAGACGAATCCTGACTAACCGGTCCCCTTAACGTTCCAGCACCGGGCAGGCGTCAGTCCGTATACATCGCCTTACGGCTTCGCACGGACCTGTGTTTTTAGTAAACAGTCGCTTCTCGCTGGTCTCTGCGGCCACCCCCAGCTCGAGGAGCACGTCCTCTCACCAGTGATGGCCCCCCTTCTCCCGAAGTTACGGGGGCATTTTGCCGAGTTCCTTAACCATAGTTCACCCGAACGCCTCGGTATTCTCTACCTGACCACCTGAGTCGGTTTAGGGTACGGGCCGCCATGAAACTCGCTAGAGGCTTTTCTCGACAGCATAGGATCATCCACTTCACCACAATCGGCTCGGCATCAGGTCTCAGACTATTGCCAGGCGGATTTACCTACCTGACGTCCTACACCCTTACCCCGGGACAACCACCGCCCGGGATGGACTACCTTCCTGCGTCACCCCATCACTCACCTACTACAAGTCTGGTCCGTCGGCTCCACCACTTTCCTTTCCCCGAAGGGTCCGGAACGGCTTCACGGACTTAGCATCGCCTGATTCAATGTTTGACGCTTCACAGCGGGTACCGGAATATCAACCGGTTATCCATCGACTACGCCTGTCGGCCTCGCCTTAGGTCCCGACTTACCCTGGGCAGATCAGCTTGACCCAGGAACCCTTAGTCAATCGGCGCACACGTTTCCCACGTGTGTATCGCTACTCATGCCTGCATTCTCACTCGTGAACCGTCCACCACTCGCTTACACGGCGGCTTCACCCGGCACACGACGCTCCCCTACCCATCACAGCGGGCGTTGGCCCTCATGCTGCAATGACACGACTTCGGCGGTACGCTTGAGCCCCGCTACATTGTCGGCGCGGAATCACTAGACCAGTGAGCTATTACGCACTCTTTCAAGGGTGGCTGCTTCTAAGCCAACCTCCTGGTTGTCTGTGCGACTCCACATCCTTTCCCACTTAGCGTACGCTTAGGGGCCTTAGTCGATGCTCTGGGCTGTTTCCCTCTCGACCATGGAGCTTATCCCCCACAGTCTCACTGCCGCGCTCTCACTTACCGGCATTCGGAGTTTGGCTAAGGTCAGTAACCCGGTAGGGCCCATCGCCTATCCAGTGCTCTACCTCCGGCAAGAAACACACGACGCTGCACCTAAATGCATTTCGGGGAGAACCAGCTATCACGGAGTTTGATTGGCCTTTCACCCCTAACCACAGGTCATCCCCCAGGTTTTCAACCCTGGTGGGTTCGGTCCTCCACGAAGTCTTACCTCCGCTTCAACCTGCCCATGGCTAGATCACTCCGCTTCGGGTCTTGAGCGTGCTACTGAAACGCCCTGTTCGGACTCGCTTTCGCTACGGCTACCCCACCCGGGTTAACCTCGCAACACACCGCAAACTCGCAGGCTCATTCTTCAAAAGGCACGCAGTCACGACGCACCAAGCAAGCTTGATGCGCGACGCTCCCACGGCTTGTAGGCACACGGTTTCAGGTACTATTTCACTCCGCTCCCGCGGTACTTTTCACCATTCCCTCACGGTACTATCCGCTATCGGTCACCAGGGAATATTTAGGCTTAGCGGGTGGTCCCGCCAGATTCACACGGGATTTCTCGGGCCCCGTGCTACTTGGGTGTCTCTCAAACGAGCCGTTGACGTTTCGACTACGGGGGTCTTACCCTCTACGCCGGACCTTTCGCATGTCCTTCGCCTACATCAACGGTTTCTGACTCGCTCTGCACGCCAAGCAGACGACAGAAGAGAGATCCCACAACCCCGCATACGCAACCCCTGCCGGGTCTCACACGTATACGGTTTAGCCTCATCCGGTTTCGCTCGCCACTACTCCCGGAATCACGGTTGTTTTCTCTTCCTGCGGGTACTGAGATGTTTCACTTCCCCGCGTTCCCTCCACTTGCCCTATGTGTTCAGGCAAGGGTGACAGCCCATGACGACTGCCGGGTTTCCCCATTCGGACACCCCCGGATCAAAGCCTGGTTGACGACTCCCCGGGGCCTATCGTGGCCTCCCACGTCCTTCATCGGTTCCTGGTGCCAAGGCATCCACCGTGCGCCCTTAAAAACTTGGCCACAGATGCTCGCGTCCACTGTGCAGTTCTCAAACAACGACCAGCCACCCATCACCCCGAACCAACCGGTTCGAGTGCACTGGGGCCGGCAACTGAAGATCCAGACTCTCAAGCCCGTACCCTCAGACACCCAACAGCGTGCCCGGCATCCCTGCCGCTTCCCTCAACGTTCCACGCTCCGAAGAGCAGTACTGGAAGGAGAAGACGATCAAGTATGCCGAATAGTCAACGTTCCACCCTTGAGCAACCAGCACCGGACATTCGCCGATGTACTGGCCTCTGACCTCACCCCGGAGGGATCGGTAAGAAGTGCTCCTTAGAAAGGAGGTGATCCAGCCGCACCTTCCGGTACGGCTACCTTGTTACGACTTCGTCCCAATCGCCAGTCCCACCTTCGACAGCTCCCTCCCACAAGGGGTTGGGCCACCGGCTTCGGGTGTTACCGACTTTCGTGACGTGACGGGCGGTGTGTACAAGGCCCGGGAACGTATTCACCGCAGCAATGCTGATCTGCGATTACTAGCAACTCCGACTTCATGGGGTCGAGTTGCAGACCCCAATCCGAACTGAGACAGGCTTTTTGAGATTCGCTCCACCTCACGGTATCGCAGCTCATTGTACCTGCCATTGTAGCACGTGTGCAGCCCAAGACATAAGGGGCATGATGACTTGACGTCGTCCCCACCTTCCTCCGAGTTGACCCCGGCGGTCTCCTGTGAGTCCCCATCACCCCGAAGGGCATGCTGGCAACACAGAACAAGGGTTGCGCTCGTTGCGGGACTTAACCCAACATCTCACGACACGAGCTGACGACAGCCATGCACCACCTGTACACCGACCACAAGGGGGGCACCATCTCTGATGCTTTCCGGTGTATGTCAAGCCTTGGTAAGGTTCTTCGCGTTGCGTCGAATTAAGCCACATGCTCCGCTGCTTGTGCGGGCCCCCGTCAATTCCTTTGAGTTTTAGCCTTGCGGCCGTACTCCCCAGGCGGGGAACTTAATGCGTTAGCTGCGGCACCGACGACGTGGAATGTCGCCAACACCTAGTTCCCACCGTTTACGGCGTGGACTACCAGGGTATCTAATCCTGTTCGCTCCCCACGCTTTCGCTCCTCAGCGTCAGTAATGGCCCAGAGATCCGCCTTCGCCACCGGTGTTCCTCCTGATATCTGCGCATTTCACCGCTACACCAGGAATTCCGATCTCCCCTACCACACTCTAGCTAGCCCGTATCGAATGCAGACCCGGGGTTAAGCCCCGGGCTTTCACACCCGACGTGACAAGCCGCCTACGAGCTCTTTACGCCCAATAATTCCGGACAACGCTTGCGCCCTACGTATTACCGCGGCTGCTGGCACGTAGTTAGCCGGCGCTTCTTCTGCAGGTACCGTCACTTTCGCTTCTTCCCTGCTGAAAGAGGTTTACAACCCGAAGGCCGTCATCCCTCACGCGGCGTCGCTGCATCAGGCTTTCGCCCATTGTGCAATATTCCCCACTGCTGCCTCCCGTAGGAGTCTGGGCCGTGTCTCAGTCCCAGTGTGGCCGGTCGCCCTCTCAGGCCGGCTACCCGTCGTCGCCTTGGTGAGCCATTACCTCACCAACAAGCTGATAGGCCGCGGGCTCATCCTTCACCGCCGGAGCTTTTAACCACCATTCAGGAGAATGGAAGTGTTATCCGGTATTAGACCCCGTTTCCAGGGCTTGTCCCAGAGTGAAGGGCAGATTGCCCACGTGTTACTCACCCGTTCGCCACTAATCCCCACCGAAGTGGTTCATCGTTCGACTTGCATGTGTTAAGCACGCCGCCAGCGTTCGTCCTGAGCCAGGATCAAACTCTCCGTGAATGTTCTCCCGTAATCGGGATGACACCACGAGAGCGGAACAGCCAGGCGGAATAAGCCCGGCCGTTCACAGCGTCCTCGCTGTGTTTTCTTCAAAAGAACCTCGCCCTCTCAATGACTGAGAGAGACGGGGTATCAACATATCTGGCGTTGACTTTTGGCACGCTGTTGAGTTCTCAAGGAACGGACGCTTCCTTTGTACTCACCCGAGAGACCCTCTCAGGCTTTCCTCCGGGCGCTTCCCTTCGGTCTTGCGTTTCCGACTCTATCAGACCTTTTCGCGATCCGATTTCCTCGGTGCTTTCCAGGTTCCCGCTTCCGCGTTTCCCTTTCCGGCGGTTCCGACTCTATCAGATCCTTTCGGGCCTGATCCCCGGTCAGCGGGGGTTGTCTTCGCGGCTGTTAGGCCGTTCCGACGAGTGAGACTTTAGCGGATTCCCGGCTCCCGACGCTAATCGGGGGCTGCGTCCTTTCGAACACGGATTCCTCATTCGCAAATACCCGTGCCAATGACACGACAACAGAACGACTAGTCGTCGCGTGTTGGGTGGTCCTGCGGAATGACTGTCCGGGGACCGACCAGGGTCGGCGCTCACGTCGGACAACTCGGAGAACACTACGTATGGGGTCGGGGTGTGTCAACTTCAGTCCTGACGGGCTCGGGAGGCGTACTCTGAGCGGCATGACTACGCGTACGTGCACCCAGCTGTGGTGGGCCGCCTGACGGCGGCCGTTCTCACGTATGCACTCGACGGCCGCCGCTTCGGCGGCCGTTTCTGTATCTCCCTCCAGCACTCCAGAGGGCAGCCGGCCGAGGCGGTGGCCCGACCGGGAGGAGAGGGAGAGATGACAGAGACGACAGAGATGACACGGGTGTTCAGCGGGATCAAGCCGACCGGGCATCTGACGCTAGGGAACTACCTGGGAGCCATGCGGCGGTGGGCAGCCGTCGATCAGCACCAGGCCGATGCGCTGTTCTGCATCGTCGATCTGCACGCGCTGACCGTGGATCACGATCCGGCGCGGGTACGACGACTGAGTCGGCAGGCGGCGACGCTGCTGTTGGCGACGGGGGCCGATCCCGACCTGTGCACCGTGTTCGTACAGAGTCATGTGGACGAGCACGCACGGCTGTCGTATGTGCTGGAGTGCGTGGCCACGGACGGCGAGATGCGGCGGATGATCCAGTACAAGGAGAAGGCCGCGCGGGAGCGGGGGCGGGGCGGGAGTGTGCGGCTGTCCTTGCTGACGTATCCCGTGCTGATGGCGGCGGACATCCTGGCGTACGGGAGTGGCGAGGTGCCGGTCGGGGACGATCAGGCGCAGCATGTGGAGCTGGCCCGGGATCTGGCGGTGCGGTTCAACCAGCGGTACGGACACACGTTCGTGGTGCCTCGGACGACCTCTCCGGAGGTGGCGGCTCGGGTGATGAATCTGCAGGAGCCGACGGCGAAGATGGGGAAGAGTGACGATTCCGGGCCGGGGATCGTCTATCTGCTCGACGAACCGGACGTGGTGCGGAAGAAGGTCATGCGGGCCGTGACCGACAGTGGGCGGGAGGTCGTCTACGACCGGGAGTCGCGGCCGGGGCTCGCCAACCTGCTGGAGATTCTCGCCGGGTGCACGGGTGGGAACCCATCGGACCTGAGCGGTGTATATGAGTCGTACGGCGCCTTGAAGAAGGACACCGCGGAGGCCGTGGTCGAGGTTCTCAGGCCCGTGCAGGACAGGCACAGGGAGCTGTGCGCGGATCCTGGCTTTGTTGAGGGGGTGCTGCGGGATGGCGCGGAGAGAGCGCGGGCGATGGCGCGGCCGACCGTGGATGCCGCTTATCGCGCGATCGGGTTGCTGCCGGCCGCATCCGATACCGGGGTGAGTGCGGCGCGGTAGGCGTGCGGTGCCGCCCCCCGGAGGATCCTGAGGCAGGGGGCGGCAGGGCGTCAGGCGTTGTTGCCGGAGGCCAGTTCGCGGCTGCGGTCACGGGCTGCTTCGAGGGCGGCGATGAGAGCGGCTCGTACGCCGTGGTTCTCGAGTTCGCGGATGGCGTTGATGGTCGTGCCCGCGGGGGAGGTGACGTTTTCGCGGAGCTTGACCGGATGTTCGCCGCTGTCACGAAGCATGGTCGCGGCGCCGATCGCGGACTGGACGATCAGGTCGTGGGCCTTGTCACGGGGCAGGCCGAGGAGGATGCCGGCGTCCGTCATGGCTTCGACCAGGTAGAAGAAGTACGCCGGCCCGGAGCCGGAGAGGGCGGTGCAGGCGTCCTGCTGGGACTCGGGGACGCGGAGCGTCTTGCCTACGGCGCCGAAGATCTCCTCGGTGTGTGCGAGGTGGTCGACGGTGGCGTGGGTGCCGGCGGAGATGACGGACATGGCCTCGTCGACCAGGGCGGGAGTATTCGTCATGACGCGGACGACAGGGGTGCCGGTGGCAAGGCGCTCCTCGAAGAAGGAGGTGGGGATACCGGCCGCGCCGCTGATGATCAGGCGGTCGGCGGGGACATGGGGGGCCAGTTCGTCGAGGAGGGTGCCCATGTCCTGCGGTTTGACCGTGAGGATCAGGGTGTCGGCGATCTTGGCGGCTTCAGGGTTGGTGACCGGGGTGACTCCGTGGCGGGTACGGAGTTCTTCGGCTCGTTCGGGGCGGCGGGCGGTGACCAGGAGGTCGGCCGGGGCCCAGCCGGCGCGGATCATTCCGCTGAGCAGGGCTTCGCCGATCTTGCCGGTGCCGAGGACTGCGACTTTCTGGGTCATGGCTGGGGGCCCTCCGGGGGGTGCGTCGTCCAGGTTCATCCTCGCATCGGGGGGATGGGCTCGGCTCTGGTGTCCGGTGGGCGGGATGTCGGGGACTGGTGAGGGGGGCTGGTGAGGGGGGCTGGTGAGGGGGGCTGGTGGTGGCGGATTTAGCACGGCTCGGAGAGGGGGCCGGTGAGTGGTGCTCAGGGGCCCGGTGGAGGAGCGTTGCGTCCGGCTGGGGCCGCGGCGCCTCACGCCGTCCGGCGTCGTAGCGTCGCCGCGCCCAGGCCCAGTACCAGCAGCGCGCATCCCGCCACTATGAGGGCGTCTCGTACGAAGGTGGCCGTCATGTCGGTGTGGGTGAGGACTTCGTTCATGCCGTCGACCGCGTAGGACATGGGGAGGACGTCGGAGATGGCCTCGAGTGCCGGGTGCATGTTGTCGCGAGGGGTGAAGAGACCGCAGAGGAGGAGTTGGGGGAAGATCACCGCCGGCATGAACTGGACCGCCTGGAACTCCGAGGCCGCGAAGGCCGAGACGAAGAGGCCGAGGGCGGTGCCGAGCAGGGCGTCGAGGAGGGCGACGAGGAGCAGGAGCCAGGGGCTGCCGGTGACGTCCAGGTCGAGGAGCCAGAGCGCGAGGCCCGTCGCGAGGGCGGACTGGATGACAGCGAGGGTCCCGAAGGCGAGGGCGTAGCCGGCGATGAGGTCTCCCTTGCCGAGGGGCATGGCGAGGAGGCGTTCGAGGGTGCCGGAGGTGCGTTCGCGCAGGGTGGCGATGGAGGTGACCAGGAACATCGTGATCAGGGGGAAGATCCCGAGGAGGGAGGCGCCGATGCTGTCGAAGGTGCGCGGGCTGCCGTCGAAGACGTAGCGCAGCAGGAACAGCATCACGCAGGGGATGAGGATCAACAGCGCGATGGTGCGCGGGTCGTGGCCGAGTTGGCGCAGGACGCGGGTCGTGGTGGCGGTGATTCGGGAGGCGCTCAGCGCGCGCGGCGGGGCGGGTGCCGCCGTCGTGCCCTGGGTGTCCATCGTGTCCGTGCTGCTCTTGCCCGTCGTGTTCGTGGTCATCGTGCGGTCTCCTTCGTGCGGTCGGCTGCCATCGCCTCGTCGACCAGGTGCAGGAATGCCGCCTCGACGGTCTCCGAGTGGGTGCGGGAGCGGAGGGCGTCGGGGGTGTCGTCGGCGAGGATCTGGCCCTCGCGCATCAGCAGGAGGCGGTGGCAGCGCTCGGCCTCGTCCATGACATGGGAGGAGATCAACAGGGTCGCGCCTCGCTGCGTCGCGATTTCGTGGAAGAGGTGCCACAGGTCGCGGCGGAGGACGGGGTCCAGGCCGACGGTTGGTTCGTCGAGGACCAGGAGTTCGGGGGCGCCGAGGAGGGCGACAGCCAGGGAGACTCGGCTGCGTTGGCCGCCGGAGAGGTTGCCGGCGAGGGCGTCGGTGTGGGTGGCCAGATCCACGTCGGTGATGGCTCGGGTGACGTTCTCGTGGCGGCGGTCGGTGGTGGCGCGGCCCGGGTCGAGGATCGCGGCGAAGTAGTCGAGGTTCTGGCGGACGGTCAGGTCGTCGTAGACGGAGGGGGCTTGGGTGACGTAGCCGATGCGGGTGCGGAGGGTGGGGTGGCCGGCGGGGTTCCCGAGGACGTCGAGCGTGCCGGTGACCTTGGCCTGGGTTCCGACGATCGCGCGCATCAACGTCGACTTGCCGCATCCGGACGGCCCGAGCAGACCGGTGATCTGCCCTCGCGGGACGGTGAAGTCGAGGCCGCGCAGGACCGTTCGTGGGCCTCGGACGACGGTGAGGCCTTGGGCGCGGACGGCGGGTGCGTCGGGGGTGTCGGGGGTGTCTGGGTTGGTGGTTTTCGCGGGGCGTGCTTCGTCCTCGGGTGGGTCGAGCGCGTAATTCATCATGTGATGAATAGTGCTCCTGGGGGTGGACCCCGTCAAGCGGGGTGCAGGGGGCGGCGCAGGCGCACGGGGGCTTGGTCGGAGCCGGGGGTGCCGGGCTGTGCGTCTGGGGACGCGCCGAGCGAGGGCAGCGGTCGGCGGTCGGCGGTCGGCGGTCGGCGGTCGGCGACAGGTCGACGAGCGGGAGAGCGGCGTCGTTGAGCCGGCGACGGAGGGGGTGGTCCGAGGGGGTGCCCGCGGTGGCGATGCGGGTCAGGAAAGGGGTGGGGATCAGAGGTTGGTGACGTTGGTGGGCTCGGGGATGCCGTGGGGCCGGGGAGAGGGCGGGTCAGGGGGTGGTGGCGAGGAGCAGGATGACGTCGTAGACCTCTTCGACGATTCCGTCCGGGAAGGTGCGCAGCAGGTGCTTGCGCTCCTCGGCGAGGAAGGCGGTGCTCGTCTCTTCGCCGTGGACCAGGAAGATCGAGTGGCTGCCGATGTTGGCGAGGTGGGTGTCCACCGGTATGCGTCGGCTCCAGCGGACCACGCGGTGGGTGAAGTCGAGGCTGCCGGTGGGGTCCGCGAGGCGGGCGTTGACGTTGCGCTTCTCGGTGGCGACGTCGACGCCGAAGAAGCGACCGGTGCGGTCGGCGGCCTCGGCGATCCACGGCACGTCGAGGGCGTCCGTGTTCCACCACAGGGCGAGCGCGCCGCCCGGACGCAGTACCCGGACGGCTTCCGGGAGAGCCTGGGCCGGGTCGATCCAGTGCCAGGCCTGGGCGCAGGTGACGAAGTCGACGGAATCGGTGGTCAGGGGGAGGGCGTTGCCGTCGCCCCTGACGATCGGGAGGTCGGGGTGGGCGCGGCGGAACTGGGCCGCCATGCCGTCTCCGGGTTCCACGGCGATCACGTCGGCACCGCGGGCGTGCAGGAGAGCGGTCGCTATGCCGGTGCCGGCGCCGATGTCGGCGACCCGGGCACCGGTGAGGGGGTGGCCGGCCAGGTCCTCGACCACGTCGAAGAGGGCGGGCGGGTAGGCGGGGCGGTTGGCGGCGTACTGGGCTGCGGCGGCGTTGAAGGAGTGGGCGCGGGTGGCGTGGGAGGAGGCCGTCATGGGGACCATGGTGGCGGGGGTGAGAGCGAGGGGTGATGAGTTTTCGGTGAGAGGCGGGGCGAGCTACGCGCGGCGGCGCTTCTTCGACGGGTTACGGGTGCGGCGCGAGGTGCGCTTCTCGTGCTGTCGGAGCGCGGCCTCGTACTCCTCGCGGTGGAGTCTCTCGCCGGGGGCTTCGATGAGGGAGCGGAAGAAGTAGGCGAGGAGCGAGCCGACGAAGCCGATGGCCAGGAGGCCGCGGAGGGAGGCCTGGCGGTCGGGGTCGGGGCGCCTGCCGAAGCCGTCCAAGGTCTGGCGGAAGGCCAGCGCGCTGCAGATGGCGAACATCGCGACGATCAGGACGGCAACGAAACTGCCGGTGTCGGCTATCCGGAGGCCTTCGTAGGCGAAGCGCAGGATGAGGCAGGAGGCGACCGCGGCGGCCAGTGAGCCGACGGCTGCCGCGATGCGGCGGGGCGTGTAGCCGTTGTCGTGGTTCAGCCAGGTGGTGCCGAAGAAGCGGAGGGGTTCGGGGCGGGGGCCGCCTTCGGAGCCCGCGGGTGCGGTGCCGTGTTCGTCGCTCACCCGTCGATTATGGCGCGGCGCCGTGCCGCGGACTCCGGAGGGATCAGGCGCAGCGAAAGGCGACGTAGCCGTCGCTGCGCCTGATCAGGCCGCCGTCCGACCTTCGTCTTCGAAGAACCGTGGGGCTCTTCTGAGACGGGGCGGGATCGTCAGAAGGAACAGCGCGGACGGACGTAGCCGTCGCTGCCCGTGTTCACGTAGGCGTCCGAGACGAACTCGCCGTCGTCGATGTTGTCCCAGATGTTCGATGAGCCGTACGGCCCCGCCACGTTGGTGCCCGGCGTCTGGCAGAAGATCGGGACCTTCGCGCCCTCGGGCAGTACGCGGACGAGGGTGTAACCGGTGCCGGGGCCGCTGCGGACGTTGAGACGGACGCCCGGGGCGACCGAGTAGTAGCGCACGGCCGTGGCCGCCATGGTGACGGCTTCCGCGGCGCCGGCGCCCTCCACGTCGCCGCCCTCCACCTTTTCGACACGGTCGACAGACATATGAGACCTCCCCCGTTGTGCCCCATGAGTGCCATGGGGTCCTGTTGATTCCCCTGAATCACGCCATGAACCCATGTACGCAACTCGTACGCGGAGGCTAGCAAGCCGCCTCCGTCTCGTACGAGTCTTCGACTAGGCTCCGTGCGTCGCGCTCGCGGACGAACAGCACGGGGGTGGTTCCATGGCGCCGCAGCACAACATCGGAGCGGGCGCGGAAGCGGAACTTCCCGAGTACGCCGGTCACTACCGGCTGGATTCGTGTCTGGGGTCCGGCGGCATGGGCGTCGTGCACCTGGCCCGGAGTACCTCCGGGATGAAGGTCGCGGTGAAGGTCGTGCACGCCCGGTTCGCCAAGGACCCCGAGTTCAGGGGGCGGTTCCGGCAGGAGGTAGCGGCCGCGCGGCAGGTGAGCGGCGCCTTCACCGCGTCTGTCGTCGACGCCGACCCGGAGGCCGAACGGCCTTGGATGGCCACGCTGTTCATCCCCGGCCCGACGCTGTCCGACCATGTGAAGCGGAACGGCCCTATGGAGCCCTCCCAGTTGCGTCGGCTGATGGCCGGTCTCGCCGAGGCCCTGCGTGACATCCACCGGGTCGGAGTCGTGCACCGGGACTTGAAGCCGAGCAACGTGCTGCTCGGGGAGGACGGGCCGAAGGTCATCGACTTCGGTATTTCTCGGCCAAAGAACAGCGAACTGCGGACCGAGACCGGCAAGTTGATCGGAACTCCGCCCTTCATGGCACCCGAGCAGTTCCGTCGGCCGCGCGAGGTCGGACCCGCCGCCGATGTCTTCGCCCTCGGTTCCGTGATGGTGCACGCGGCCACGGGACGCGGGCCGTTCGACTCCGACAGCCCGTACGTCGTCGCCTACCAGGTCGTGCACGACGAGCCCGACCTGACCGCCGTACCGGAGAACCTCGCTCCACTCATCGTGCGGTGTCTGGCCAAGGAGCCCGAGGATCGGCCGACGCCCGACGAGTTGATGCGGGAACTGCGGTCGGTGGCGGCCTCGTACGACACGCAGACGTTCATTCCGGAGCAGCGGACGGGCGAGACGCCCGAGCCGGAGCCCCATGCCGAGGAGCCAGGACCGGAGCCGGAGCCGGAGCCGGGCCGCAAGCGACGCGTGAGCAAGCGGGCGGCGGTCGGAGCCGGCACTCTCGGTCTGGTCACGGTTCTCTCACTGCTCTCGCTCCAGCTGCTCGGCGGTGAGACGGCGGCGCCGAAGAGCGGTTCGCCTCGGACGACGGCAGCCGCGTTCCGTGCCTGGACGGCGGCACCGACCGACACGCAGGGCACGACCCAGTGTTCCTACGGCGCGGGGAAGTTGGTCTGCGCCCGCACCGGACTGGTCTTCGCCCTCGACCCGTCCGACGGTCGGCCGGTGTGGCGCCATTCCGTCGCCGAGACACGCAGGAGCGGACCGCCGGACGTGGTGGGTGGGCTCGTACAGCCCTTGTTGGATCAGGGCCGACGCCTTGAGGGGCTCGATCCGGCCTCGGGCAAGGCCCGTTGGCAGCGGAAGATGCCCGCGTACAGCGGGCTGACCGGCGCCGGGGGCATGCTGCTGGTCACCGGTGCCGACGGCGGCGTCACCGGGGTGGACGGTGCTTCGGGGGACACGAAGTGGAGCCGGCGGATACCGGGGCACAAGGCGCCGTCCTTCGTCTCGTTCAGCGGGGATCCGTTGGCGTACACGACGAGTGCCTCGGCGGACGGGGCGAGCACGCTGGTCACCGCGGTGGATCCGGGCACGGGTGAGGTGCGGTGGGACGCGCGGCTGCAAGGGGCGCTGGAGCCGGTCGGTGCGGCGGACGGGTCGGTCGTCTTCGTCTCCGTCGACCAGGTGTACGGGAACGCGGAGGCCGTTGTCCGCTACTCGCCGAACAGCCGCAGTTCACGGCGGGTGCCGCTGTCGGTCCCGGTCGAACAGGCTCACGTCACCGTGCACGGGAACGTCGTGTACCTGATGGGCACCGGTGGTTCGCTGGTGGCCGTCGATCTGGACGCACGGAAGCAGCGGTGGTCCTTGGAGACGGCCGTGTCGCGAGGCTCCGCTCCGGTGGCCGACGGGCGGCATGTCTATCTCACGGCCCCTGACGGGCGGCTGCTCGCCGTGGACGCCCGCGACGGCAGACTCCTCGGGCAGACCTCCCCGCGGCTCGGTACGACGAACTCGGGCCAGGTCGCGGCCGATCTGCCCGAACCCGTGATCGCCGACCATCACGTCTACGCCAGTTCCCCCGACGGCACCGTCTTCGCCGTCGACGGACGTGATCCGTCGGCCTGGTAGGAGGAGAACGGCGAGGACGAGGCGAAGGGGCCGCCTTCGGAAGAATCCGAAGGCGGCCCCTTCACGAACCGGGAACCGGGAGCGGGAACCGGAGAGCGCTCAGCCCAGCTTGCTGACGTCTCGTACGGCGCCCTTGTCGGCGCTGGTGGCCATCGCCGCGTACGCGCGCAGTGCCGCCGAGACCTTGCGCTCGCGGTTCTTCGGGGCGTAGACGCCGCCCAGGGCCTGCTCGCGGCGGGTCAGTTCGGCCTGGTCCACCAGCAGTTCGATGGTGCGGTTCGGGATGTCGATGCGGATGCGGTCGCCGTCCTCGACGAGGGCGATCGTGCCGCCCGAGGCCGCCTCCGGTGACGCGTGGCCGATGGACAGGCCGGACGTGCCGCCGGAGAAGCGGCCGTCGGTGATCAGGGCGCAGGCCTTGCCGAGGCCGCGGCCCTTCAGGTACGAGGTCGGGTAGAGCATCTCCTGCATGCCGGGGCCGCCCTTGGGGCCCTCGTAGCGGATGACGACGACGTCGCCCTCCTTGATCTCCTTCAGCAGGATCTTCTCGACGGCCTGCTCCTGCGACTCGCAGACGACCGCCGGACCCTCGAAGGTCCAGATGGACTCGTCGACGCCGGCCGTCTTCACCACGCAGCCGTCGACCGCCAGGTTGCCCTTGAGGACCGCCAGGCCGCCGTCCTTGGAGTAGGCGTGCTCGGCGGAGCGGATGCAGCCGCCCTCGGCGTCCTCGTCCAGGGCCTCCCAGCGCTCGGACTGGGAGAAGGCCTCGGCGGAGCGCACGCAGCCGGGCGCCGCATGCCACAGCTCCAGGGCCTCGGGGGACGGCGAGCCGCCGCGGACGTCCCACGTCTTGAGCCAGTCCGCCAGGGACGGGCTGTGGACCGAGTTCACGTCCTCGTTGAGCAGGCCCGCGCGGTGCAGTTCGCCGAGGAGGGCGGGGATGCCGCCGGCGCGGTGCACGTCCTCCATGTAGTACGTGCGGTCCTTGGCGACGTTCGGGGCGACCTTCGCGAGGCAGGGCACGCGGCGCGAGACCTCGTTGATCTCCTCCAGGCCGAACGGGACGCCCGCCTCCTGGGCCGCGGCCAGCAGGTGCAGGATCGTGTTCGTCGAGCCGCCCATGGCGATGTCCAGGGCCATCGCGTTCTCGAAGGCGGCGCTGGTGGCGATCGAGCGCGGGAGGACGGTCTCGTCGTCCTGCTCGTAGTAGCGGCGGGTGATGTCCATGACCGTGCGGGCCGCGTCGACGTACAGCTGCTTACGCGCCGTGTGCGTGGCCAGGACCGAGCCGTTGCCGGGGAGGGACAGGCCGATGGCCTCGGTCAGGCAGTTCATCGAGTTGGCGGTGAACATGCCGGAACAGCTGCCGCAGGTCGGACAGGCGTTCTCCTCGATACGGAGGATGTCCTCGTCCGAGATCTTCTCGTTCACGGCCTCGGACATCGCGTCGACCAGGTCGAGCGTGCGGACCGTGCCGTCGACCAGGGTGGCGCGGCCGGACTCCATCGGGCCGCCGGAGACGAAGACCGTCGGGATGTTCAGGCGCAGGGCCGCGTTCAGCATGCCCGGGGTGATCTTGTCGCAGTTGGAGATGCAGACCAGGGCGTCGGCGCAGTGGGCCTCGACCATGTACTCGACCGAGTCCGCGATGAGGTCGCGGGAGGGCAGGGAGTACAGCATGCCGCCGTGGCCCATCGCGATGCCGTCGTCCACCGCGATCGTGTTGAACTCGCGCGGGATGCCGCCGGCCTCGACGATCGCCTCGCTGACGATCCGGCCGACCGGCTGCAGGTGGGTGTGGCCCGGCACGAACTCGGTGAAGCTGTTGGCGACCGCGATGATCGGCTTGCGGCCGATGTCCGCACCGGGTACACCGGAGGCGCGCATAAGGGCGCGTGCGCCCGCCATGTTGCGTCCGTGGGTGACTGTGCGGGACCTCAGCTCGGGCATCGTCGCTCGCTCCTTCAGACAGGTATGGCTGCTATTGAGCGTACGCCGGTCATCCAGGGGTCGGGACGGGGTGTCCGGAATATGGGATGCTTGTCTCGGGATCGTGGAGATCGTCGGGCGTCCGGATCGGCTCGGTCGTCCGGATCAGGGAGGCCGCCGGAGTCGCCCCGATCGCCGGAGTCGCCCCGATCGCCTGATGGCCGGGATCAGGGCTGCACCCGCCCGGCGCCGGTTGCCCGCAACGGGCCCGGGGACTGGGATCACGCGGGTCGCCGGAATCCTGAGATCACCGGGGCCGCCAGGATCAGCGGATCAGCAGGCCGCCATGTCGCGAGGCGCGTGCTCAGCCGCCGGTCAGATGCCCCTGCACCACCGGTGCCAGCCGCGCGATGATCTGCTCCACGTCCGCCGACGCCAGCGGCTCCACCTTGATCACGTACCGCAGTATCGCCGTCCCGACCAGCTGCGCCGCCGCCAGCTCGGCACGCAGCTCGGCGTCCGGCTGGTCCAGCTGGGCCGCGACGCGACGGAGCAACTGGGAGGCGACCAGGCGGCGGAAGACGGCGGCCGCGGTCTCGTTGTTCACGGCCGAGCGGACGATCGCCAGCAGCGGCGTACGGGTGGTCGGGTTCTCCCAGATACCGAAGAAGAAACGGGTCAGACGCTCGCCGACCACGTCCAGCGGGCCTTCGGCGACCGCGTCCGGAGCGTTCAGCGCGGGCGCCAAGGCGACGGTGATCGCCGCCTCGAAGACCTGTTCCTTGGTACCGAAGTAGTGGTGGACCAGGGCCGCGTCGACTCCGGCTGCCTTCGCGATCCCCCGCACCGACGCCTTGTCGTAACCCCGCTCGGAGAACTCCGCGCGGGCCGCGGTCAGGATGCGGTCGCGGGTGTCCGCCGATTCCGTACGGGGAGGGCGGCCCCGCTTGCGAGCGGTGACGTCGTCCGTCGCCTGGGCGCCTTCGCCGCGCGCACTCATCGTCGGGGCACCTTCACGGTGGCGGCCAGGTGCGCCCGTGCGAACGCCAGTGACTCGGCGAGGTCGGCCTCGCGCTCGGCGCTGGACATGGCGCGGCGGGTGTTGACCTCGATGACGACATGGCCGTCGAAGCCGGTCAGGGCGAGACGTTCCAGCAGCTCGGCGCAGGGCTGTGTGCCGCGGCCGGGGACCAGGTGCTCGTCCTTCGCCGAACCCCTGCCGTCGGCGAGGTGGACGTGGCCGAGGCGGTCGCCCATGCGGTCGATCATCTGGATCGCGTCCGTGCGGGCCGTCGAGGTGTGGCTGAGGTCGATCGTGAAGTGCCGGTAGTCGTCCTTCGTGACGTCCCAGTCGGGCGCGTAGGCGAGCATCTCGCGGTCGCGGTAACGCCAGGGGTACATGTTCTCGACGGCGAACCGTACGTCCGTCTCGTTCGCCATGCGCCAGATCCCGGTGACGAAGTCGCGGGCGTACTGGCGCTGCCAGCGGAACGGCGGGTGCACGACGACCGTGCTCGCGCCCAGCTTCTCGGCGGCGGCGCGGGCGCGCTGGAGCTTGACCCACGGGTCGGTGGACCACACGCGCTGTGTGATGAGCAGGCAGGGCGCGTGCACGGCGAGGATCGGGACGCCGTGGTAGTCGCTGAGTCTGCGCAGCGCCTGGACGTCCTGGCTGACGGGGTCGGTCCACACCATGACCTCGACACCGTCGTAGCCGAGGCGCGCGGCGATCTCGAAGGCCGTCGCCGTCGACTCCGGGTAGACGGAGGCCGTCGAGAGGGCGACCTTCGCATCCGGGATACGGACTACGTCCCTTGGTTCAGCCACCGGGCCAGCCTAAGGGGTGCGGTTGGGTGGGTGCGGGGTGCCTGTTCGTCGTTGTGGTGTTCGCCACGGGCCGGGGAGGGGGCGGCTGCTGTGTGGTTGCCCGCGCCCACGCGGTCGCCCACGCGGTGGAGCCGCATGCGGGGCCGCAGATCGATACGGCCCCGCGCCCCTTCAGGGCGCTACAGCGAACCCATGTGGTCAAGTCGCCGCAGAATCACGCCTTCCCGGAGTGCCCATGGGCATATCTCCACGCTCTCCACACCCAACAGGTCCATGGCGCCCTCCGCCACCAGGGCACCCGCGAGGAGCTGGTTGGCACGGCCCACCGAGACGCCGGGGAGCTCCGCGCGCTGGGCGGTGGTCATGCCGGCCAGCCGCGGCACCCACGCCTCCAGGGACTCCCGCTTGAGTTCGCGCTGGACGTAGAGGCCCTCGGTGGAGCGTGCCGCGCCGGCGAGGCGGGCGAGTTGCTTGAAGGTCTTGGACGTGGCGACCACGTGGTCGGGAGTGCCGAAGCGGGTGAACTCGCCGACCGTACGGGCGATCTGGGCGCGGACATGGCGTCGCAGCGCCCTGATCGCCTCCTGGTCCGGGGGGTCGGTGGGGATCCAGCCCGCGGTGAGGCGGCCCGCGCCGAGCGGCAGCGACACCGCGGCGTCCGGTTCCTCGTCGATGCCGTACGCGACCTCGAGGGAGCCGCCTCCGATGTCCAGGACCAGCAGCTTTCCGGCCGACCAGCCGAACCAGCGGCGGGCGGCGAGGAAGGTGAGCCGGGCCTCCTCGGCGCCGGCGAGGACCTGGAGGTCGACACCGGTCTCGGTCTGCACGCGCGCGAGGACGTCATCCGCGTTGGTGGCCTCGCGCACGGCGGAGGTCGCGAACGGCAGCAGGTCCTCCACGCCCTTGTCCTCGGCGGCCTGGAGCGCCTCCCGGATGACCCCGACGAGTTTGTCGACGCCCTCGGGACCTATGGCCCCGTCCGCGTCGAGTAGTTGGGCAAGGCGCAGCTCCGCCTTGTGCGAATGGGCGGGCAGGGGGCATGCCCCTGGGTGCGCATCCACCACCAGCAGATGCACCGTGTTCGATCCCACGTCGAGGACACCGAGTCTCATGTACGGAACGCTACTGCCAGCAAAGCCGTGGGCTGCCGCCGGTGCCGTGCCCACTGTCATCGAAGCTGTCCTCGAAGCCGTCGTGGATGTCGTGGCCCCAGCCGTTGTCGGAGCCATTGCCGAAGCCGTTATGGAAGCCGTTCTGGTCGCTGGCTCTGGACCGGTCGCGGGCGACTTACCCTGGACGGGTGCCAAAGACGAAAAAGGCGAAGAACGACAAGACGGCCAAAACGCTCCAGGGTTCTTCGCAGGCGAAAGCACCGAAGAAGTCGAGAAAGGCCCTGGAAGCCGACGAGAAGGGTCTCGACTTCGCACGCGCGTGGGTGGAGTTCCCTGATCCGGCGGACGAAGAGCAGGTCTTCCGGTGCGATCTGACATGGCTGACCTCTCGCTGGAACTGCATCTTCGGCAGCGGCTGCCAGGGCATCCAGGCGGGCCGCGCGGACGACGGGTGCTGCACCTTGGGTGCCCACTTCTCCGACGAGGACGACGAGAAACGGGTCGCCGGGCATGTGGCCAGGCTCACTCCGGACATCTGGCAGCACCACGACGAGGGCGTGGCGCACGGCTGGGTCTCGGAGGACGAGGACGGCGACCGGCAGACCCGCCCGTTCCAGGGCTCGTGCATCTTCCAGAACCGGCCCGGTTTCGCGGGCGGAGCGGGCTGCTCGCTGCACATCCTCGCCCTGAAGGAGGGCCGCGAGCCGCTGGAGACCAAGCCGGACGTCTGTTGGCAGCTGCCGGTGCGGCGGACGTACGACTGGATCGACCGGCCCGACGACACGCGGGTGCTCCAGGTGTCGATCGGTGAGTACGACCGGCGGGGCTGGGGTCCGGGCGGCCACGACCTGCACTGGTGGTGCACGTCGGCGACCTCGGCGCACGGCGCGGGCGACCCGGTGTACGTGTCCTATCGGCCGGAACTGATCGAGCTGATGGGCAAGGCGGGCTACGACCGGCTGGTCGAGCTGTGCGAGGAGCGGCTGGCCTCGCAGTTGCCGTTGCTGGCACCGCATCCGGCGGATCCTGTCGGCTGACGGGGCGGTCCGAGGCCTGCGGGTTCCGCAGACCTCGCGGTCGGTCCCGCGGACCTCGCGGATCGTGAGGGTGCTGTCGGCCGACATGGCCCGAGTCGAGGCCTGCCGGGTCGGGCCTAGGACGTGAACGGGCTCGGGTCGCCGCCCTCGCCGGGCGGTGGCGGCGAGCCCTCCGGGTCGGTCGGGGCCGGGTCCGTCGGGGTCGGCTCCGGGTCCGAGGGCGGGGGCGGGTCGGTAGGGGTGGGATCGGACGAGGGCGGGGTCGTCGGGTCCGGGCCGGGGTCTGACGGGGGCTGGGTGGGGGTGCCATGGCCGGGGCCGTGATGGCCATGCCCGTGCCCGTGGCCAGGGTCCGTCGGTTCGAGGTCGGAGGGGCTGGGCGCGGTGCCGTAGCCCTCGATGGAGACGATGGCGCCGGCCGGTGAGATCGCCACCCGCGCGCTCCAGTGCCCGGACGGCTCGCGCAGATGGTCGACGTACACCTTGATCGTCAACGTTTCGCCCGGTTCGAGCGTTCCCGAGGACCGGCTGAGATAGAGCCAGGCCGCCGTGGTGGTCGCGGACCAGCGCACGGGTGCGGATCCGGTCGCCGTGAGGGTGACCAGTGTGGTGTCGCCGCTGTTGCCGGCCGCCACCTCCAGGAGTCCGGCGCCCTTCCTGTCGGCACCGGCGACGCTGACGACCTCGACGGAGACGTCGGGCTTGTCGTCCTTGGTGAAGTGGCCGGGCCTGGCGCTGGTGTTGCCCGCGTTCTCGTAGCCGCCACTGGCGGTCTCGCCGTCGAGGGCGCCGGGGCCGTGCGCCTCGCTGGCGCTGGCGGAGCCGCCGCCCGGGCTCTCGTCGGTCGGGGTGGCGCCCCGGTAGGCGGCCCACAGGGCCAGGACGGGGGCGGCGACCACGGTGGCGACGACGGTCGTGGTGACGGCACGCGCGCGCAGCCGGTCCCGGCGCGCGGCACGGTCCTTGGGGTCCATCGGGAAGCCGCGCCGGTCGAAGCGGGGCGCGGCGCCCCGCGCGCGTGGAAGGTGCGTGGTCGCCGCGCTCAGGGCCGCGCGGGGCGCCGGGAGGACCGGCAGTTCGGCGGGCGTGACGACGGTGCCGGGCCAGCGGCCGGGAGTCGCGCGCTCGGCGGTACGGCGGCAGTGCGGGCAGTCGTCGACGTGCCGGACGAGTTCGCGGCGCAGGGCGGTGCTGAGCACCAGCTGGTTGTCGCCGGTGAGCCGGGCGACGCTCGGACAGCCGCCGGTCTCCACGACGGCCAGGGCCGCGCGCGTGCGCTCGACCTCGCAGGCGGCGGAGGCGAGCAGTTCGCGGGCGGCGGCGGGGCCCAGGCCGAGGACGGCGGCGAGCTCGTCGGCGGGCAGGTGATGACGCACGGCGAGTTCGAGCGCCTCGCGCTGCTCCGGGGTGGTACCGGCGGCCTCCGGCCAGGCGAGCAGGGCCAGTTCGCGCCTGCGCTCCTCCTGGACGTCGTCGGAGACCGGCGGGTCGGCGGGCTGCGAGCTCCGACGCCGGTCGGTGCCGGAGCGGCCCGCCGCGTGCGTGCTCTGACGTTTCTGCTTGGCCTCGGCCAGCTTGCGCAGACAGCCCCAGCGGGCCAGCGCGTACAGCCAGGCCCTGTGGTCTCCGGCGGCCTCCGGGCCGCGGCGCTTCTCGGCGAGCGCGAGGGCGTCGCGGAGGGCGGCGGTCGCGGCGTCATGGTCGCACAGCACGGACAGGCAGTAGGTGAACAGACCGTCCAGGTAGGGCTCGTAGCGCGCGAGCGGCCAATGCGCCAGCGTGCGCGCCGCCGCGCGGTCGCGCGCCTCCCGGTGCGCCCGGTGTGCGCCGGTGAAGCGGGTCGAGGTCTCCGGAGTGCTGCTCATCACCTGTGGACCGTAGGGGGCGCGGGTTCGCCCCTTCTTGTCCCTTGAGTTCTTTTAATCCATACGGGTGAAACGATCCCTCAATAGGGGACAGGAACGGCTCCTTCCGTGGCTTGTTCACCACAGGAGTGGCCGGATCGCGTGGGGTGACAGTGGAGTGGGGCCGGGCGGTCCGAGGCGCGTCACCCGGGCCCCGTCCGCGCTGTCAGTGGTGCCGGTTACGGTTCGTGCATGGCTGCCCGTACGAAGTCCGCCAAGGAGCGCCCGTCCTACCGCTGCACCGAGTGCGGTTGGCAGACGGCCAAGTGGCTCGGTCGCTGCCCCGAGTGCCAGGCCTGGGGGACGGTCGAGGAGTACGGCGCGCCCGCCGTGCGGACGACGACACCGGGCCGCGTCACCACCTCCGCCGTGCCCATCGGCCAGGTCGACGGCCGGCAGGCGACCGCCCGCTCCACGGGCGTGCCCGAACTGGACCGGGTACTCGGCGGCGGCCTGGTCCCCGGCGCCGTGGCGCTGCTCGCGGGCGAGCCCGGCGTCGGCAAGTCCACCCTGCTCCTTGACGTGGCCGCCAAGTCGGCGAGCGACGAGCACCGCACGCTCTATGTGACCGGCGAGGAGTCGGCGAGCCAGGTCCGGCTGCGCGCCGACCGGATCGGGGCGATCGACGACCACCTGTATCTCGCCGCGGAGACCGACCTGTCCGCCGTGCTCGGTCACTTGGACGCGGTGAAGCCGTCGCTGCTGATCGTCGACTCGGTGCAGACGGTGGCCTCCCCGGAGATCGACGGCGCGCCCGGCGGCATGGCGCAGGTGCGGGAGGTGGCGGGGGCACTGATCCGCGCCTCCAAGGAGCGTGGGATGGCGACTCTCCTGGTGGGCCATGTCACCAAGGACGGGGCCATCGCCGGGCCCCGCCTCCTGGAACACCTCGTGGACGTCGTGCTGAGCTTCGAGGGTGACCGGCACGCCCGCCTGCGTCTCGTGCGAGGCGTCAAGAACCGCTACGGCGCCACGGACGAGGTCGGCTGCTTCGAGCTGCACGACGAGGGCATCGTCGGGCTCGCCGACCCCAGCGGCCTGTTCCTGACCCGGCGCGCCGAACCGGTGCCCGGCACCTGCCTCACCGTCACCCTGGAGGGCCGCCGCCCCCTCGTCGCCGAGGTCCAGGCGCTCACCGTCGACTCGCAGATCCCCTCACCCCGGCGCACGACGTCCGGCCTGGAGACCTCCCGGGTGTCGATGATGCTCGCCGTCCTGGAACAGCGTGGAAAAATCAGCGCGCTCGGCAAAAGGGACATCTACTCCGCGACGGTGGGCGGTGTGAAGTTGTCGGAACCCGCCGCCGACCTCGCCGTCGCCCTCGCGCTGGCCTCGGCGGCCAGTGACACCCCGCTCCCGAAGAACCTCGTCGCGATCGGCGAGGTTGGCCTCGCGGGCGAGGTCAGAAGGGTCACGGGGGTGCAGCGCCGACTCGCCGAAGCACACCGCCTGGGCTTCACGCACGCGCTCGTACCGGGCGATCCGGGCAAGGTCCCGGCGGGCATGAAGGTGCTGGAGGTCGCGGACATAGGAGACGCTCTGAGAGTCCTTCCGCGCTCGCGTAGGCGAGAGGCCCCACGGGACGACGAGGACCGCCGGTAGACTTTGCCCTGGTCTCGCCCGTCCGTACGAACCGCTTGTGCGAAAGGGGAGCGCCCCAGAACCTGCGACCGGAGGAGTGCAGTGGCAGCCAACGACCGGGCAGCAGCTCCCGGAAAGTCCGGCGGGAGTTCCGGTGCCGATGGCATGATGCGTGCCTCACTGAGCGCCGTGGCTCCCGGTACAGCCCTGCGCGACGGCCTTGAGCGGGTCCTGCGCGGCAACACCGGCGGGCTCATCCTGCTCGGCTCCGACAAGACCGTCGAATCGATGTGTACGGGCGGTTTCGTCCTGGATGTCGAGTTCACGGCGACGCGACTGCGGGAGCTGTGCAAGCTCGACGGCGGCATCGTGCTGTCCTCCGACCTGTCGAAGATCCTCCGGGCGGGCGTCCAACTGCTCCCCGACCCGACGATCCCCACCGAGGAGACGGGCACCCGGCACCGCACCGCGGACCGGGTGAGCAAGCAGGTCGGCTTCCCGGTCGTCTCGGTCTCCCAGTCGATGCGGCTGATCGCCCTGTACGTTCACGGTCAGCGCCGTGTCCTCGAGGACTCGGCGGCGATCCTGTCCCGCGCCAACCAGGCACTGGCGACCCTGGAGCGCTACAAGCTCCGCCTCGACGAGGTCGCGGGCACGCTGTCCGCGCTGGAGATCGAGGACCTGGTGACCGTCCGGGACGTCTCGGCCGTGGCCCAGCGTCTGGAGATGGTCCGCCGTATCGCCACCGAGATCGCCGAGTACGTGGTGGAGCTCGGCACGGACGGGCGGCTGCTGGCGTTGCAGCTGGACGAGTTGATCGCCGGCGTGGAACCCGAGCGTGAGCTGGTCGTCCGGGACTACGTCCCCGAGCCCACCGCGAAGCGCTCCCGCACGGTCGACGAGGCGCTGTACGAACTCGACGCGCTCACCCACGCCGAGCTTCTCGAACTACCCACGGTGGCACGGGCGTTGGGCTACACCGGCTCACCGGAGGCACTCGACTCGGCGGTGTCCCCGCGGGGCTTCAGGCTGCTGGCGAAGGTGCCCAGGCTGCCGGGCGCGATCATCGACCGGCTGGTGGAGCACTTCGGTGGCCTGCAGAAGTTGCTGGCCGCGAGCGTGGACGACCTGCAGGCCGTGGACGGCGTCGGCGAGGCGCGGGCGCGGAGCGTGCGGGAGGGGCTCTCCCGGCTGGCCGAGTCGTCGATCCTGGAGCGCTATGTCTAGGGCGTGCCCCTAGGTCTGGCCGGCGCCCCTCGGTCGCCGTTGTCCCACCCGCCCAGTCGTTCTCCCAGCCGCCTCAGTCGTTCTGTACCCGCCTCAGTCGTTCTCCAGCACGAACGACGTCTGCGCGGTCCCGAAGCCGGGGGTCTTGGCCTCCACCAGGTACGTCCCGGGCCCGGCCGAGCCCGCCGGCGGTGTCGCGCACTCGGGAGCGCTGGGCTTGCGGTCCCACTTCACCGTGTAGGTGATGCTGCTGTCGGCCGGCACCCGGTACATCAGGTTTCCGGCCGCCTTGACGCAGTCCGCGGAGGACCAGTAGTCGTCGTCGCCACCGGCCTGAGTGATCGTCAACACCGCGTTCTTCGGGCCGAGATCGACCTTGCAGTCGCCGCCGGAGGAGTTCGTCGCGGTGAGCACCAGGGCGGGGGTGGAACCTGGCCCGTACGTGTTGTGGAGGCTGCGCACGGTCAACTTCGTGGCGCTCGCGGTGCAGTTGGGAAGCGTGGAACTCGCCGGGAGCGTGTCACCGGTGCCGACGCCGCTGCCCGAACCACCACCGGCCGTCCCGGCACCGGAGCCTTCCGAGCCGCCCGATCCGCCGGAGCCCCCCGAGCCGGACCCGGCGTCCGACCCCGAACCGTCACCCGAACCGCCGCCGGACCCCGAGCCGCTGGAGTCCCCGCCGCTCGACTCGTCCCGTCCGCCGGGCGCTTGACTGATCGCGGGCCCGGAACCCGTCGGCCCCGGAGTGATCGTCGAGGGCGAGGGATTCTTGCCGTTGCCCCCGTCGGCACCGTTCTTGCCGTTTCCGCCGCCCGACATGACGATCCAGGCGACCAGCAGGGCCAACAGGGCCATCACGGACGCCAGGACGACCCTCCGTCGCCAGTAGATGGAGGAGGGAAGCGGCCCGACCGGATTGCGCAGAGATCCCACGGCGCAAACTGTACGAGAGATCGGCCCGTGTGCTGGCCCCACCCGCCGCCATGGATCACAACTTTTCCGGATCATCATCCCGGATCTGGCCGTCGCGCCCCGTCCTTCCCCTGTCCTTCGCCGGAAGCGACAGGTAACGATCGCGAACTGTGACGACTTCTCTCGGTAAATGACGTTCTGTGACCAGGGACGTTCGAGGCGGTGCCGAGGAACCAGTCGGTGTACCGGCCCACCGCGACGCACGACGCACGACGGCCGACGCACGACGGCCGACGCACGACGGCCGACGCCCGACACCCGGACGCCCGACACTCCGCCACCCCCGACGCCGCCGCTCCGGAACTCCGGCTCCCCCGAGGAACGACTCGCCGACCGACTCGCCGGAAGGCCGGCGGACGCCCCGTCACACTCCCCCGGCCGCGGACACACCAGCGCGCCCCCGGGAACACACGTGCGTGCCCTTCGTCATGGCAGGATCGGGAAGGCCATGACTGTGCCCACGAAGTCCCCGCAGCCCGTGAACAGCCCCGTCGGCGACGCCCTCGGCGAGCCGCTCCACACACCCGTCATCGACTGGTTCGACGAGCACGCCCGCGATCTGCCGTGGCGGCGCCCCGAGGCCGGCCCGTGGGGGGTGATGGTCAGCGAGTTCATGTTGCAGCAGACGCCCGTGAACCGCGTCCTGCCCGTCTACGAGCAGTGGCTGGCCCGCTGGCCGCGCCCCGCCGACCTGGCCGAGGACGCGCCGGGCGAGGCCGTGCGTGCCTGGGGCCGGCTCGGCTACCCGCGCCGCGCCCTGCGTTTGCACGGCGCCGCCGTCGCCATAACGGAACGGCACGGCGGCGACGTACCGAAGGACCACGCTCAGCTGCTGGCGCTGCCCGGCATCGGCGAGTACACGGCCGCCGCCGTCGCCTCCTTCGCGTACGAGCAAAGGCACGCCGTCCTCGACACCAACGTCCGCCGGGTCTTCGCCCGGGCCGTGACCGGGGTGCGGTACCCGCCGAACGCCACCACCGCCGCCGAACGCAAGCTGGCCCGCTCGCTGTTGCCCGAGGACGAGGAGACGGCCGCGCGCTGGGCAGCGGCGTCCATGGAGCTGGGCGCACTCGTCTGCACCGCCAAGAACGAGAGCTGCCATCGCTGTCCGATCGCCGCTCAGTGCGCCTGGCGGCTCGCCGGCAAGCCGGAGCACGAGGGTCCACCGCGCCGGGGTCAGACGTACGCCGGTACGGACCGGCAGGTCCGCGGCAGGCTGCTCGCCGTACTGCGGGAAGCCCGCGGGCCCGTCCCGCAGCCGGCCCTGGACCGGGTGTGGCACGAGCCGGTGCAGCGCGCCCGGGCACTGGACGGTCTGGTCTCGGATGGTCTGGTGGAACCTCTCCCGGGTGGTTTGTATCGGCTGCCGTTGACGCGGAGCTGACGCCAAATCGGCCCATAGCTACGCCAATCGGTGTGTCGTCTTACCCCGTCCCTACTTCCGTTACACAACTGACGGACAGCCGAGTGCTAGCCGAGCGCTGCTTCGCACAGCCCCGTGACAACACCTCCGTAGCTTCATCTGCGTACCCGGCGGAACGGGGACGACGAAGGACGGACCGACGGTGATCAAGCCGCCGGACACGGGGATCAGGAGGCGGTCGACATGGCGCAGGGCGAGGTGCTCGAGTTCGAGGAGTACGTCCGCACCCGGCAGGACGCGCTGCTGCGCAGCGCACGCCGGCTGGTCCCGGACCCGGTCGACGCGCAGGACCTGCTCCAGACGGCGCTGGTGAGGACGTACGGCCGCTGGGACGGGATCGCGGACAAGCGGCTCGCGGACGCCTACCTGCGCCGGGTGATGATCAACACCCGGACCGAGTGGTGGCGGGCACGGAAGCTGGAGGAGGTGCCGACCGAGCAGCTCCCGGACGCCTCGGTCGACGACGCCACCGAGCAGCACGCGGACCGCGCCCTGCTGATGGATGTCATGAAGGTCCTCGCCCCCAAGCAGCGCAGCGTCGTCGTCCTGCGACACTGGGAGCAGATGTCCACGGAGGAGACGGCCGCCGCACTCGGCATGTCGGCCGGAACGGTCAAGAGCACGCTGCACCGGGCGCTCGCCCGGCTCCGCGAGGAGCTGGAGAGCCGCGATCTGGACGCACGCGCGCTGGAGCGTGAGGAGCGGGAGCGTTGCGCGGCCTAGACACGAGGGCCAGCGGCACCGGGCACACGGGCGGGGATGACGACAGCGGCTCCCGCCCGCCGGGGCCCACACCTGCCCGGGCAACCTTCCAGGCGGCGATCACGGCGGTGGCCGTGCTCGCCGCCCTCGCCCTTTTCGTGTCCGCGTGCGGCACCGGCGGCACCGGCGCCCGCGACGAGGGCCCCGCGCACGCCGACTCGGTGGCGGGCGCCAAAATCTCCGCGTCGCCCTCGCCCTCTCCTTCGAAGACGACCGACCGCGTGGACGCCGTCCGGCTCGTCAAGGCCGATCCGGCGGTCTCCGCGGAGGTCAAGCGCGAGCTGAAGCCGTGCGTGGCCGACCAGTACCCGGTGGACGTGTCGTACGGCGACCTGACCGGAGGGTCGGCGGACGATGTCGTCGTCAACGTGCTGACCTGCGGGGACGCGGTGGGGATCGGCTCGTATGTGTATCGCGAGCAGGACGGTTCGTACCAGAACGTCTTCAAGGCCGAGGCGCCGCCGGTCTACGCGGAGATCGACCGCGGCGATCTGGTGGTGACCAAGCAGGTGTACGAGAAGGGCGACCCGGTCTCGGCTCCGTCCGGCGAGACCGTGATCACATACCACTGGCGCGGAAGTCGATTCGCCCAGACGTACAGCTCGCGCAACGACTATGGAAAGACGGCCGAGGACGGCCCCACACCGGCGCCGGCCGACTGACCCGGCGGATCCGGCCGATCCGGCTGATCCCGCTGGCAACTTCTTGACGGCGGACCGTGAAGATGGATCCATGTCGGCGTGAACCGATCGGGCCCGCCGATCCGATCACCCGGTAACAGCACGACACGAGGACCGAGAACAGAGAGCAAGGATGGCAGACCAGACCCACGTTCTGTTCGTCGAGGACGACGACGTCATCCGCGAGGCCACCCAGCTCGCCCTGGAGCGGGACGGCTACGCGGTCACCGCCATGCCCGACGGGTTGTCGGGCCTTGACGCGTTCCGCGCGGACCGCCCCGACATCGCCCTGCTGGACGTCATGGTGCCCGGGCTCGACGGGGTGAGCCTGTGCCGCCGCATCCGGGACGAGTCGACCGTCCCGGTGATCATGCTGTCGGCGCGCGCCGACTCGATCGACGTCGTGCTGGGGCTGGAGGCGGGAGCCGACGACTATGTCACCAAGCCGTTCGACGGCGCGGTCCTGGTCGCCCGGATCCGTGCCGTGCTGCGCCGCTTCGGTCACGCCGGCGGTGGCGACCGGGACGAGTCCGGGGCCCTGGCCGCCGCCGGTGGCCTGCTGGCCTTCGGTGACCTGGAGGTCGACACCGAGGGCATGGAGGTGCGCCGGGCCGGGCAGCCGGTGGCGCTGACGCCGACCGAGATGCGGCTGCTCCTGGAGTTCTCCTCGGCGCCGGGCACGGTGCTCTCGCGCGACAAGCTCCTGGAGCGGGTGTGGGACTACGGCTGGGGTGGTGACACACGGGTCGTGGACGTCCATGTGCAGCGGCTGCGCACGAAGATCGGCCAGGACCGGATCGAGACGGTCCGCGGTTTCGGCTACAAGTTGAAGGCCTGAGCAGGGGTATCAGAGGTATGCGGGGGAGGAACCTTCGGCGCCCGGGCACAGCTGTCATGGACAGACTGGGTCTGCGAACGGGCCTGCGCTGGAAGCTGAGCGCGGCCATCGCGCTGGTCGGTGCCCTGGTGGCGGTCGCTCTGAGCCTCGTCGTGCACAACGCCGCGCGGGTCTCGATGCTGGACAACGCGCGTGACCTGGCCGACGAGCGCGTCCAGATCGCCCAGCGCAACTACGAGCTGTCCGACCGGCCGAACTTCCCCAGCATCAAGATCGACGACCCGGGTCTGCCCCGGGCACTGCGGGCGAAGGTGGAACAGGGGCGCCGGGCGACCTATGTGTCGGACCGGCCGGGCGATGTGCCGGACATCTGGGCGGCCGTGCCGGTCAAGGGCGGGCATGTGCTGTCCCTGCACACCGGGTTCACCGACCGCAGCACCGACATCCTCAAGGACCTCGACCAAGCCCTGGTGATCGGCTCCATCGCGGTCGTCTTCGGCGGCAGCGCGCTCGGCGTGCTCATCGGCGCGCAGCTCTCGCGCCGGCTGCGCAAGGCGGCGGCCGCGGCGAACCGGGTCGCCAACGGCGAGGCGGACGTGCGGGTACGGGACGCCATCGGCGGGGTCGTACGGGACGAGACCGACGACCTCGCGAGGGCGGTGGACGCCATGGCGGACGCGCTCCAGCAGCGGCTGGAGGCGGAGCGCCGCGTCACCGCCGACATCGCGCACGAACTGCGCACCCCGGTGACCGGACTGCTGACCGCCGCCGAACTGCTGCCCCCGGGCCGCCCGACGGAGCTGGTCCTCGACCGTGCGAAGGCCATGCGCACCCTCGTCGAGGACGTCCTGGAGGTCGCCCGCCTCGACGGCGCCTCCGAACGGGCCGAGCTGCAGGACATCCTGCTGGGCGAGTTCATCCGCCGACGGGTGGTGGCGAAGGATCCCGCGATCGAGGTGCGGGTGGTGCACGAGTCGGAGGTCACCACCGACCCGCGCCGCCTGGAGCGCGTGCTGTTCAACCTGCTCGCCAACGCGGCCCGGCACGGCAGACCGCCGATCGAGGTCACCGTCGAGGGCCGGGTGATCCGGGTCCGCGACCACGGCCCCGGTTTCCCCGCGCACCTGCTCGCCGAGGGACCGAGCCGGTTCCGCACGGGCAGCACCGACCGCTCCGGCCGGGGCCACGGGCTGGGCCTGACCATCGCGGCCGGGCAGGCCAGGGTGCTGGGGGCCCGGCTGACCTTCCGCAACGTACGACCGGCGGGCGCGCCCGATGACGTCCCGGCGGAGGGCGCGGTGGCCGTGCTGTGGCTGCCGGAACACGCGCCGACGAACACGGGCAGCTATCCGATGCTGCCGTAGGGCCGATGCTGTCGTTGGGCCGATGCTGTCGTTGGGCCGTCCGATGCTGCCGTAGGGCGGTCGTGCCCGTTGGACCCTCAGGACCACTCCTGCTCCATGTCGAGGCCGCCCTCACGGGGCTGGGTGAAGGAGAACCAGTTCCCGGAGTCGTCACGGAAGAGCGCCTCCGTGCCGTACGGACGCTTCTGCGGCTCCTGCAGGAACTCCACGCCGCGTTCCTTGAGCTTCTTGTAGTCGCCGTGGATGTCGTCGGTGGTCAGCACACCGGCGCCGAGCGCCCCCTTGGCCACCAGCGTCTTGATCATCTCGGCGGACTCGGGGTCCATCGCGTGTCCGCCCGGGACCATCAGCGTGAGCTCGACGTCGGGCTGGTTCGGGGAGCCGACGGTGAGCCAGCGCATGCCGCCCTCGCCCATCGTCATGTCGGTGCGGACTTCAAGGCCCAGTTTCTCGGTGTAGAACTCCTTGGCCCGGTCCTGATCGAGAACCCAGACGGTCGAGATGGCGAAACCCTTGATCATGGCGAGCTCCTGTCGGCAGTCGTCGGTCGTGCCCTGTCACCGTAGGCAGCGACGCGGTCATCCCGCTTCTTCAGAATTGCGCCGTGCGCTGCCCGGAGCGGTTCGGAAGCCGCCGGCCCAGAGCATGGCGTAGCAGCCGGGTATGAGGGCGGCTCCGCGGCCCACGTGCTTGTCCCGGTACTCACTGGGAGGCAGCCCGGTCCACGCCTTGAACCGGGCCGAGAAGGTGCCCAGGCTGCTGAAGCCGACGAGATGGCAGATCTCCGTCACCGACAGGTTCGCGGTGCGCAGCATCTCCTCCGCCCGCTCGATACGGCGGTGCGTGAGGTACTGGCCGGGCGTCTCGCCGTACGCCTCCCGGAAGGCCCGTATGAAGTGGAACCGTGAGTACCCGGCGTGCGCGGCGACAGCGTCCAGGTCGAGCCCGGGGTCCGCCCAGTCCCGGTCCATGGCGTCCTTCGCCAGCCGCACCTGCCGCATCCTGTCCATACGGCGATGGTGGCACGGGCCACTGACAACGCCCCGGAATCCGGGCGTGCGAAGGCCCCCGGGGCGGACACCATCCGGGGGCCTTCAGTTCACGCGCGGGTCAGTGGGCCTCGACCATGGGCGGCTGCGCCGCGGTTCCGTCGGCCGAGTCCTCCCCCGCCTTCTGCGGTCCGGCGCCCTTGAGCGGGACCTCCTTGACGAACACGGCCGCCACCAGCGCGGCCACGGCGACCATCGCTCCCAGCAGGAACGCCGAGTGCGTGCCGGCCGACACCGCGTGCTTGTACGCGTCGCTGACCGCGGCCGGCAGCTTCGCCAGGCTCGCCGCGTCCAGCTGTGCGGACTTCTCGGTCACCTTGGAGCCCAGCTCCCCGGCCCGCTCGGACATGACGTCGGCGACCCGGTTGTTGAACAGCGCGCCCATGATCGCGACACCGAAGGAGGAGCCGAGCGTACGGAACAGAGTGGTCGACGAGGACGCGACGCCCATGTCCTTCATCTCCACGCTGTTCTGCGCCACCAGCATGGTGATCTGCATCAGGCAGCCCATGCCGAGACCGACGACGGCCATGAACACCCCGGAGGTGAAGCGGGTGGTACCGGTGTCCATCGTCGAGAGCAGATACAGCCCGACGACCATCAGCACGCTGCCGACCACCGGGAAGATCTTGTACTTGCCGGTGTTGGTGGTCACCCGTCCCGCGACCATCGAGGTCACCAGCATGGCGCCGAGCATCGGCAGGAGCAGCAGCCCCGAGTTGGTCGCGGACGCGCCCTGCACCGACTGCTGGTACAGCGGCAGGAAGAGGGTCGCGCCGAACATCACGAAGCCGGTGATGAAGCCGATGACCGACATCAGGGTGAAATTGCGGCTGCGGAAGATGTGCAGCGGCACGACCGGCTCGGCGGCCTTGGTCTGCCAGAACACGAACCCGATGAGCGAGGCGACGCCGATGCCGATCAGTTCCATGATCCGCGCGGACGTCCAGGCGTACTCCGAACCGCCCCAGGTGGTGACGAGCACGATGGAGGTGATGCCGACGGTCAGCAGACCGGCGCCGAGGTAGTCGATCCGCGCCTGCGCCCGCTTCTTCGGCAGGTGCAGGACGACACTGATCGCGGCCAGCGCCACCACGCCGAGCGGCAGGTTGATGTAGAAGGCCCAGCGCCAGCCCCAGTGGTCGGTGATGGTGCCGCCGACCAGCGGCCCGCCGATCATCGCAAGCGCCATGACGCCCGCCATCATGCCCTGGTACTTGCCGCGCTCGCGGGGCGGGATCAGGTCACCGATGATCGCCATGACGCCGACCATCAGACCACCGGCGCCCAGGCCCTGAATCGCGCGGAAGCCGATCAGCTGCCCCATGTCCTGGGCCATGCCGCTCAGCGCCGACCCGATCAGGAAGAGCACGATCGAGCTCATGAAGACGCCCTTGCGCCCGTACATGTCGCCGATCTTGCCCCACAGCGGGGTGGAGGCGGCGGTCGCGAGCGTGTATCCGGTCACCACCCACGAAAGGTGTTCCAGTCCGCCGAGCTCGCCGACTATCGTCGGCATCGCGGTGCCCACGATCATGTTGTCGAGCATCGCGAGCATCATCGTGATCATGAGCGCGAGCAGTACGACCCGCACGCTCCTGGGCTGTTTCTCCGCCCCCGCGTCGACGGGGCCGGCCGTCTCTGTGTCCGCCATCGTTTCCCACTCCCCTGGCACTGCGGCCGGACTCCCACTTACTTGCCGCCCGGCTAGTTGACTACACTCAGGGGAAGGTAGTCGCGTAACTAGCCGGTCGTCAAGTAAGTTTTGCGGAAAGCCGAGGAACGCGAGGATGGGCGGCATCATGGACGGCACCAAGCAGCAGCGCCGCGGCAACACCCGCCAGCGCATCCAGGACGTGGCACTCGGACTCTTCGCCGAGCAGGGGTACGAGAAGACCTCCCTGCGCGAGATCGCGGAGCGGCTCGACGTCACGAAGGCGGCCCTGTACTACCACTTCAAGACCAAGGAAGAGATCCTCGTCAGCATCTTCGAGGACCGCACGCAACCCATCCTCGACCTGATCGAGTGGGGCAGGCAGCAGCCGCACACCCTGGAGACGAAGAAGGAGATCGTACGTCGCTACAGCGAGGTCCTGGCCGGCGCGACGCCGCTGTTCCGCTTCATGCAGGAGAACCAGGCGACGGTACGTGAGCTGCGGGTCGGCGAGACGTTCAAGGACCGTATGCACGGTCTGCGCGAGATCATCGTCGACCCGGACTCGGACCTGGTGGACCAGGTCCGTTGCGTCAGCGCGCTCTTCACCATGCACGCGGGGATGTTCCTGCTCCAGGACCTGGACGCGACCTCCGAGGAAAAGCGCAAGGCGGTCCTGGACGTGGCTACGGACCTGGTGACCCAGGCACACAAGGGCGCCTGAGGGGCTGCAACAGCCCGGCCCCGGAGCGATCCGGGGCCGACCCAGGGGCGGTCTCAGACGTGGACGCCCTTGGCGTGCAGGAACTTGACCGGGTCGATGGCCGATCCGTAGTTGGCGGTCGTACGGATCTCGAAGTGCAGGTGCGGGCCGCTGGTGTTGCCGGTGTTGCCGGACAGGGCTATGCGCTGACCGGTCTTGACTATCTGGCCGATCCGCACGTCGATCCGGGACAGGTGGGCGTACTGGGAGTACGTTCCGCTGCCGTGCTTGATGACGATGGCGTTGCCGTACGCGGGGCCGTCGCCGGCGCCGTTGCCACCCGCCTTGACCACGGTGCCGCCGTGCGCGGCCATGACCTTCGTACCGGTCGGCACGGCGAAGTCCTGCCCGCTGTGCGTGGACTGCCACATACCGCCGGCCTGGGCGAAGCTCGCGGTCAGGGTGTACTTCCGCACCGGGTCGATCCAGGAAACCTTCTTCTTGGCGGCAGCCTTCTTGGCAGCGACCTTCTTCTCGGCAGCCTTCTTCGCCGCAGCCTTCTTGGCGACCTGCGCCTTCGCTTGTCCGGCGGTGGTGGTCTTGGCGACCTTCGCCTGCACGACGGACTGCGCCTGGACGGCGGTGGAGGCCGTCGGCGCGGCGTCGGCGGCGGCCGCGACTCCGGCCCCCAGCGCGACCGACGCGCCCAGGCCGACTGCGAGCACGGCCGCGCGGGCACGGAGGGCAGACGCACGGGAAGAACGGGACGAGACACGCTGGAACATCAGAACCTCATGGGGACGGGGACAGAAAGACCACCCGGCGCACAGCACCCGCCGGACGGCCATCCCTTGGTAACCGCCAACCCCAGATAGCCCCAAACCAGCTATCTACGAATGAAATTAGTATTTCAGCGCAAAGATTAATGCTTCTTGACAGAATCACCATCAGGGATAAATCCGCACAGGACGGCAGGATCGACCCATGAACTTCGTATCAAATGTCCTTTTTGCCCATTTCTGCACCGCCACTATTCACCCTAGTAACGGACAAATCGGCTGTGCCTCATGTCACCGGAGCGCGAGATCAACCGACCCCGGAATGTGACGGCGACTACTCTGCCGACCCGGAAAGGCCTCAAGGGGGTCCCAGCCACCCTCGAAGGGGCGGGATTTCGGCCAACTGGCTTGCCGAGCCAGGATTCTGATCACCAGTCAGACGCACCGATCCACATAATGTGACGCACGTCTCTGGCTACTTACCCCTCGGTAACTCTACGGTTCCCCTCGCGCCACCCTCACCCACGAACATGCATCCGAAAACTGCAGAACGTCCGGACGTGAGAGGAACCCCCACATGACAAGACGACGCCCCTGGGCGCGCCGCACAGCCGTCACCACTGTCTCCGCCGCCGCCCTCGTGGCACTGGCCGTCCCCGCCGAGGCCGCCACGACGGCCACGAGCACCTCCATGAGCGCCTCCACGACCGCCCAGGCCGCCGCGGCCGAGGATGTCGACTACGCCACCTGGCAGCGGGACTGCCAGGGCGTGATGGACCAGGCCCTGCCCTATCTGAAGCAGCGCACAGCGGCCACCAAGCCGGGCGAGAAGCAGGCGATCGTCTTCGACATCGACAACACGACGCTGGAGACGGACTTCGGCTTCAGCTACCCGCAGCCCGCCAACAAGCCGGTCCTGAACGTCGCCACATTCGCTCAGGAGCACGGCGTCTCGCTGTTCTTCGTCACCGCCCGCCCGGGAATCATCTCCGGCGTGACCGACTACAACCTCAAGAACGTCGGCTACCGGGTGTCCGGGCTCTACGTCCGCGGCTTCAGCGACCTCTTCAAGGACGTCGCCGCCTACAAGACCGCCCAGCGCGTCGACATCGAGTCCAAGGGCTACACGATCATCGCGAACATCGGCAACAGCGCCACCGACCTGTCGGGCGGGCACGCCGAGAAGACGTACAAGCTTCCTGACTACGACGGTCAGTTGTCGTAACCACCCGCGGGGTTGCACCAGGGCATGCGAAAGGGGCCGGTGCTCGAAAGCACCGGCCCCTTTCTCCGGCCCAGGGCCGTGAGGCTTACGCCTCCTTGCTCAGGTTCGGTCCGGCTCCGCCGGCCGCCTGCTCGATCGGCGGGACGTCGGGCAGCGCCGACTTCTCCTCACCCCGGAAGGTGAAGGTCTGGGTCTCGCCCTCGCCCTCGGTGTCCACGACCACGATGTGACCGGGACGCAGCTCGCCGAAGAGGATCTTCTCGGAGAGCGTGTCCTCGATCTCGCGCTGGATGGTGCGACGCAGCGGCCGCGCGCCCAGCACCGGGTCGTAACCCTTCTTGGACAGCAGCTCCTTGGCGGCCTGGGAGAGCTCGATGCCCATGTCCCGGTCCTTGAGCCGCTCGTCCACCTTGCCGACCATCAGGTCGACGATCTTGAGGATGTCGTCCTGGCTCAGCTGCGGGAACACGACCACGTCATCGACGCGGTTGAGGAACTCGGGACGGAAGTGCTGCTTGAGCTCGTCCGACACCTTGTTCTTCATGCGCTCGTAGTTCGACTTCTTGTCACCCGAGGCCGCGAAGCCCAGGTTGAAGCCCTTGGAGATGTCCCGGGTGCCGAGGTTGGTCGTCATGATGATGACCGTGTTCTTGAAGTCCACGACCCGGCCCTGGGAGTCGGTCAGGCGACCGTCCTCCAGGATCTGCAGCAGCGAGTTGAAGATGTCCGGGTGGGCCTTCTCGACCTCGTCGAACAGGACGACGGAGAACGGCTTGCGGCGGACCTTCTCGGTCAGCTGGCCACCCTCTTCGTAGCCCACGTATCCGGGGGGCGAACCGAAGAGACGCGACACCGTGTGCTTCTCACTGAACTCCGACATGTCGAGGGAGATCAGCGCGTCCTCGTCACCGAAGAGGAACTCCGCGAGGGCCTTGGACAGCTCGGTCTTACCGACACCGGAGGGGCCGGCGAAGATGAACGAACCACCGGGACGCTTCGGGTCCTTGAGGCCCGCACGCGTACGACGGATCGCCTTCGACAGCGCCTTGACGGCGTCGACCTGGCCGATGACCCGCTTGTGGAGCTCGTCCTCCATGCGCAGCAGACGCGAGGACTCCTCCTCGGTCAGCTTGAAGACCGGGATGCCGGTGGCGGTCGCGAGGACCTCGGCGATCAGCTCGCCGTCGACCTCGGCGACGACGTCCATGTCGCCGGCCTTCCATTCCTTCTCCCGCTTGGCCTTGGCGGCCAGGAGCTGCTTCTCCTTGTCGCGGAGGGAGGCGGCCTTCTCGAAGTCCTGCGAGTCGATCGCGGACTCCTTGTCGCGGCGGACGCCGGCGATCTTCTCGTCGAACTCGCGCAGGTCCGGCGGCGCGGTCATCCGGCGGATGCGCATCCGGGAGCCGGCCTCGTCGATCAGGTCGATCGCCTTGTCCGGCAGGAAGCGGTCCGAGATGTACCGGTCGGCCAGGGTGGCGGCCTGGACCAGCGCCTCGTCGGTGATCGAGACGCGGTGGTGCGCCTCGTACCGGTCACGCAGACCCTTGAGGATCTCGATCGTGTGCGGCAGGGACGGCTCCGCGACCTGGATGGGCTGGAAGCGGCGCTCGAGGGCCGCGTCCTTCTCCAGGTGCTTGCGGTACTCGTCCAGCGTGGTCGCACCGATGGTCTGGAGCTCACCGCGGGCCAGCATCGGCTTCAGGATCGAAGCGGCGTCGATGGCGCCCTCGGCGGCACCCGCACCGACCAGCGTGTGCAGCTCGTCGATGAACAGGATGATGTCGCCGCGGGTGCGGATCTCCTTGAGGACCTTCTTCAGGCGCTCCTCGAAGTCACCGCGGTAGCGGGAGCCGGCGACCAGTGCGCCGAGGTCCAGGGTGTAGAGGTGCTTGTCCTTGAGGGTCTCGGGCACCTCGCCCTTGACGATGGCCTGGGCGAGGCCCTCGACGACGGCGGTCTTGCCGACGCCGGGCTCACCGATCAGGACCGGGTTGTTCTTGGTACGGCGGGACAGCACCTGCATGACCCGCTCGATCTCCTTCTCGCGCCCGATGACCGGGTCGAGCTTGGACTCACGAGCGGCCTGGGTGAGGTTCCGGCCGAACTGGTCGAGGACCAGGGACGTCGAGGGCGTGCCCTCGGCAGGGCCACCACTGGCGCCGGCGGTCTCCTTGCCCTGGTAGCCGGAGAGCAGCTGGATGACCTGCTGCCGCACCCGGTTGAGATCAGCGCCCAGCTTGACCAGGACCTGGGCGGCGACGCCCTCGCCCTCACGGATCAGGCCGAGCAGGATGTGCTCCGTGCCGATGTAGTTGTGGCCCAGCTGAAGGGCCTCGCGGAGCGACAGCTCCAGGACCTTCTTGGCACGGGGGGTGAAGGGGATGTGCCCGGACGGGGCCTGCTGGCCCTGGCCGATGATCTCCTCCACCTGCTGGCGGACCGCCTCGAGCGAAATCCCGAGGCTCTCAAGGGCCTTGGCGGCGACACCCTCACCCTCGTGGATCAGGCCCAGGAGGATGTGCTCGGTGCCGATGTAGTTGTGGTTGAGCATCCGGGCTTCTTCCTGAGCCAGGACGACAACCCGCCGCGCGCGGTCGGTGAACCTCTCGAACATCGTTAATCGCTCCTCAGAGCGGTCAGGCAGTGGGGGGAACTTCCCCTCCCTGTCCTTCCGCAGCTTAGTCCCGCAAGCGGGGACCGCTCATTCCAACTGCCGACACCGTCGATGGCCTCCTGACCCCGAACGCCGACATCTGCTCCAACCCGATGGTGCGAGACGATGTTCCCGCAGGCCAGGCAGTTACCCTCACTATCAGTACGCCGATGGCGAACGTGAGACGCCCTGTCCTGCGTGTCGCCCCCTCCCACTAGGGATGTCTTACCCGCTGGGACTGACACACTCCATGCCGCAGGCACCGGTTCGCTCCGCTATGGGCGAACAACCTCGTGTCTCCCCGCTCCTCCGCGCACCCCAGATCGAGCACTCTTCGCATACGGAAAGGCACGCAACGTAACTTGCGCGCCGCTTCGACTGTTGCACTTGGCATGGTTGGCAGCCTCCCCCCGGTCACCACCGGATCCCCCGCGGTCCCGCTCCCTCGTCGACCTCTCGATCCGAGCGACCGGACCCGCCGGTGGTACGAGAACGTACTGGGCTGGCGGACAGTGCCCGTGTCGCCCCCGCCGCCCGGAACTCCGGGCATCCCCGGGGCCCCGGTGCAGCTCTCGGTGGGCCTGCGCTTCGACGTTCTGGATGTGCCGGCCGAGGCGGGACGGGCGGCCCTGCGCCACCTGGTCGCGGGGTCCCCGGTGGCCCTGCAGGGCGGCCGGATGCGGCTCCTGGTGGCCGCAGGCGCTGCGGAGGAGGTGCCCGGCGTACTGGACTGGCTGGAGTGGGGCACGCTGCCGCTCGACCTCACGATGATCGGCGAGGGAGGAGTGCTGGACGCGCCCGCGCCGCCGGAGCCGGGGCGCCCGGTGTGGGCGGGTCTGCCGCACGACACGGGACACAAGGCACAGGCGGGGCCACCGGACAAGCCCGGGCACATCGCACAAACCGCACAAGCGGGGCCGTCGCACGAGCCGGGGCACCAGGTACCGAAAGGGCCGTCGCACGAGCCCGGGGAGACCGCCCTCGACGGGACCGAGCAGACGGTGATGACACGCCTGCTTCGCGAAGCCGGTCCGCTGCTTCCCGCTCCCCCGGGGCCTCCAGGGCTGCGCTCGCTCCCGCAGGGCCGCGTCGGGGCCGTGCAGAGGGCCGCCGTGTGGGTGCGGCCCCCCGAGCCCGGGTGCGAGGTCGAGGCCTCGCTGCCGACACTGTCGGCCATGGGGGGCGGTGGGGGCGCCCCCGATCTCGTACGCGTTCTGAGCACCGTGGCGACCCAGTGCCACCGCCTGCGACTGCGACAGGCGGGCGCCCGGCCGCCGGCCGTCCCCCGGGCCCGGCACTGAGCCAGGCACCGATTCGGGCCGGATCCGCGCCGAGCCGGATACCTCGATCAGCCGTTGGCCTTCTCGTAATCCTCGCGAATGGACTGCGGAACGCGGCCGCGGTCATTGACCTCGTAACCGTTCTCCTTCGCCCAAGCGCGGATCTGCGCGGTGTCCTGGCTGCCACCAGAAGCGGCACGCGCCTTTCCGCGTCCACCCGAAGCGCGGCCCCCGGTGCGGCGACCACCCTTCACGTAAGGCTCAAGAAGACCACGCAGCTTGTCCGCATTGGTGGTCGTGAGATCGATCTCGTAGGTCTTGCCGTCCAACGCGAACGTGACGGTCTCGTCCGCCTCGCCGCCGTCGATGTCATCGACAAGAAGGACCTGAACCTTCTGTGCCACCGGATTTCCTTTCATCCATAACTTGAGGGCCGGGGGCCTGCGGCATCCGCCGTTTCGCCGTCCCCTGTTATATGCAGTACTGCAGTACGTCGGAAAGCAAACCGCTTTTGCTGGAAAAACACAAACCCTAGGGCGGGATCGACCGACCTCCCCCAGTCCGGAAACATGTGCGTTTCGGACATAGGGAACCTGGGCAGGGCCCGACCGGACGGAATAGGTTCTCCCCATCTGACCTTGTCGCCCCATGGCATGCCTTGGCGATCACAGATGCAGAAGCATCCGGCTGTTGCCCAAGGTGTTCGGTTTCACCCGTTCGAGACCGAGGAACTCCGCCACGCCTTCGTCATAGGAACGCAGGAGCTCCGCGTAGACATCGGTGTCGACGGGCGTCTCGCCGATCTCGACGAAGCCGTGCTTGCCGAAGAAGTCCACTTCGAAGGTCAGACAGAAAACGCGGCGAACGCCGAGCCAGCGCGCGGTGTGCAGCAACTTCTCCAGCAACTGATGGCCGACACCGGCACCCTTCAGTCCGTCCTTCACCGCGAGAGTGCGGACTTCCGCGAGGTCTTCCCACATCACATGAAGGGCGCCACAGCCGACGACCTCGGCGTTGTCGTCCCGTTCGGCGACCCAGAACTCCTGGATGTCCTCGTAAAGGGTCACCGTCGCTTTGTCGAGCAGGATGCGGCCGCGGACGTACGCGTCAAGGAGACGACGCACGGCCGGGACATCGCCGGTGCGGGCCCGCCGGACGGTGATGGCTTTTGCGGTGACTACGGGACTCTCCGCGGACGGACTCTCCGCTGAGCTCTCTGCTGACATGAGCGGACGCTATCGCCCGTCGCCCTCCGGCGCAGAGCCGGGGTTCGTCCCGGTGGTATCGGGCGGTGCGTCGGGAGGGGCTTCGGATGATTCCGGACCCTGGACCATGCGTACGGCATCTCGCAGGGCATGCCGCTGTTCGTCGCTCATCATGCCGAAGAACGCGACGAGAGCCGCGGCCGGGTTGTCACTCTGGGACCAGGCGTCGTTCATCAGCGCCGCGGCGTACGCGGCCCGGGTGGAGACCGCCTCATATCGATAGGCCCGGGCTTCCGCCTCCCGGCGCACCCAGCCCTTCTGATGGAGATTGTCCAGGACGGTCATCACCGTGGTGTATGCGATGGACCGTTCCTGCTGAAGATCTTCCAGGACTTCTCGAACGGTGACCGGGCGGTTCCACTTCCACACCCGCGTCATGACCGCGTCTTCGAGTTCTCCCAATGGGCGAGGCACAGTTCAGCACAATAGTGGGAGATCTCGGAATCAGCCTGACGGACGTGCGCTTTCAGCAGCAAACAAGCGCAAAAAGGGCGCAGGACTCGGGAATGTCCGGAGTCCTACGCCCACGGCGCACCGTCGGAAGCGGGCAGGGTGACCGCCACTGCCGTCATCCCCGTACTGCCACCGCTCAGGCGTCGCTGCTCGCGGAGCGCTGACGGGCACTCTCGGCGCGCGCGAGGGCCGCGTCGACGGCGGCGTCCTCCTTGGCCTTGTTGGCCCCGCCCTGGGTCTTCACGATCACCCTGATCAGACCGATGAAGAACACGGCCATGACGACCGGCGGCACGAGCGCGGAGACGTAGTCCATGTGTCCAGAGTAGCCACGGGCCGGGGGGCGCTCGGGGCGGGGTGGAGCGAAGTGGGGCGGAGCGTCCCCCGGAACCAGGGCGTCGGCGGACGTCTCAGCCCGCGGCCCGTTGCTGCGGGGGATCCGCGGGCGGGCTGGTCGGTTTGCGACGGGGGAAGACCTCGCCGGGGGTGGGGATGGGGCGGGACGGCTTCGGTTCGGCGGGGGACGCCGGCCTGGGGGTGGCGGGCCGCTCGGGCCGCTCGGCGGGCTTCTGCGGGGGCTTTCGGTCGGGGTCCCTGGCCGGGCCCTTGGCCGCATCGTCGGCGGCGCCCGCGGAAAGAACCCTGGAGGAGGCTTTCGGGTGATTCTCGGCCCCTTCCGCGACTCCGCGTCCGGCCGGGTGCCCGGTGACGGCGGAACGGCCTCCGGGTAGTGCCAGGAGGCGCGTACGGGAGGCGGGGACGGTCGGGGTGTCCGTGGCGGCCTGGCGGGCGGCGCCAGGGGCCGGAGGGGCGCCTGCGTCCTGTTCGGCCAGCGCCTGGCAGCGGTCGAGGAGGAGGGCCGCGACGGGGTTGCCGCGCAGGGCGCGGAGGGCGGCCAGGTCGTCGGGGTCCGGACGGTATCCGGCGGCCAGGGCCTCCTCCAGGAGCGTGAGATAGCCGGCGGCGGTGCCGGGGAGGGCGGCGCGGTACCGGGCGAGGTCGGCCACCAGGAAGGCACGCAGCCGGGCACCTTCGCGCGTCGCCTCGTCGAGGGACTCGGCTAGGCGGAGACAGTCCTGGACGTCCTCGGCCGGGGCGGGCGTGGGGTGGATGGCGAGGGCGAGAGCGCGGCGGAGCACACGCAGCTCCTCCACACCGAACGCCATGCCGCCGCGGGATCCGTATGGCGTGGGCATGCGGCGACGATACGCGCTAATCAGACAAATTCGACATAAGGGCGCCGGGTGTGGCGCCTGCCGCCACCCACCCGGACGTGCGGCTCAAGCCCTCGGATCGGGTGCACGCGAGGCGCCGACGAGGTGCACGCGAGGTGCACCCGAGATGCACGGCCGCGGCGCGAGGCAGACCCGGACGCGAAGGTGCGCCGGCCTCGCGCCGCAGGTCACAACCGCGACACGTTCCGCTCGTACACCATCCGCAGGCCGATCAGCGTCAGCCACGGCTCGTGCTCGTCGATCACCGAGGACTCCCCGAGCACCATGGGCGCGAGCCCACCCGTCGCGATGACCGTCACGTCCTCCGGATCGTCCGCCAGCTCCCGCGCCATCCGGCTCACCACGCCGTCGACCTGGCCCGCGAACCCGTAGATGATCCCGGCCTGCATCGCCTCGACCGTGTTCTTGCCGATCACGCTCCGCGGTCGCGCCACCTCGATCTTCCGCAGCTGCGCCCCCTTCACGCCGAGGGCCTCCACGGAGATCTCGATACCGGGGGCGATGACACCGCCGACGTACTCCCCGCGCGCGGACACCGCGTCGAAGGTCGTCGCCGTACCGAAGTCCACGACGATGGCGGGCCCGCCGTACAGCTCGACGGCGGCCACCGCGTTGATGATCCGGTCCGCGCCGACCTCCTTGGGGTTGTCGGTCAGGATCGGTACGCCCGTCTTGACACCGGGTTCGACGAGGACCGCGGACACGTCGCCGTAGTAGCGCCGTGTCACCTCGCGCAGCTCGTGCAGCACGGACGGCACGGTCGCGCAGATCGCGATGCCGTCGATGCCGTCCCCCAGCTCGTCGCCGAGGAGCGGGTGCATGCCCATGAGGCCCTGCAGGAGCACCGCCAGCTCGTCGGCGGTGCGGCGGGCGTCCGTCGAGATCCGCCAGTGCTCGACGATGTCCTCGCCGTCGAACAGGCCCAGAACCGTGTGCGTGTTGCCCACGTCGATCGTGAGGAGCATGGCGACTACTCCGCCTCGCGCAGGTCCAGGCCGATGTCCAGGATCGGCGAGGAGTGGGTGAGGGCCCCTACGGCGAGGTAGTCGACGCCGGTGTCCGCATAGGTCCTGGCGTTGCCGATGGTGAGCCGGCCGGAGGCCTCCAGTGCGGCGCGGCCGTGCACCACGGCCACCGCCTCCTCGCACTCGCCCGGTGTGAAGTTGTCCAGCAGGATCAGGTCGGCGCCCGCGTCCACGACCTCGCGCAGCTGGTGCAGGGTGTCGACCTCGACCTCGATCGGCACCTCGGGGAAGGCCTCCCGTACGGACTTGAAGGCCTGTGCGACGCCGCCCGCGGCGACCACGTGGTTGTCCTTGACGAGGGCCGCGTCGGACAGCGACATGCGGTGGTTGACGCCTCCGCCGCAGCGCACCGCGTACTTCTCCAGGGAGCGCAGGCCCGGCGTGGTCTTGCGGGTGTCGCGCACCCTCGCCTTGGTGCCCTCCAGGGCGTCCGTCCACGCGCGCGTGGCGGTCGCGATGCCCGACAGACGGCACAGGAGGTTCAGTGCGCTGCGTTCGGCGGTCAGGAGGTCACGGGTACACGTGGTGACCGACAGGAGCTTCTGCCCTGCCTCGACGCGGTCGCCGTCCTCCACGTGCCGCTCGACCTCGAACTCGTCCGTACAGACCACCGAGACGACGGCCTCGGCGACCCGCAGCCCCGCCACCACGCCGGCCTCGCGGGCGGTGAAGTCGGCGGTGGCGACGGCGTCCTCGGGGATGGTCGCGACGGTCGTCACGTCCACGCCGTGGTCGAGGTCCTCCTGGATGGCGACGTTGGCGATGTCCTCGACCTCCACGGGGTCGAGTCCCGCGTCGGCCAGGAGCTGGGCGAGCGCGGGGTCGAGCCCGCACTCCAGGTATTCCTCGCCGTCGACGCCGGCGTCGGCGCCACAGGCACAGCCGTCGCCGCAGCCGCCGCTCTGGGCGAGGGGAAGGTCGGGGGTGCTCACTTCTGTCACTGCTCCTGAAGGCGCTGCTGGTGCTGCCGGGTCGGGGGGAAGTCTGCGGTATCGGTGGTGTGTACGGCGAGTGCGCGGTCCGGATTCAGCCGTACGACGATGTGGCGGCGCCACGTGTTGTCGTCGCGCTCGGCGTGGTCCTCGCGCCAGTGGCAGCCCCGGGTCTCCTCGCGCAGGCGCGCGGCGGCGACCAGGACGCGGGCCACGCACAGGAGGTTGGTGGCCTCCCAGGTGTCGACCCCCGGCTCGGCGGTCTTGCCGTTCTCGTCGAGGGCGTCCCGGGCGTCGGCGTGCAGGCGCTGGAGGGCGTCCCCGGCGGTGGCCAGGGACTCGGCGGAGCGCAGGACGCCCGCGCCGCGCGTCATGGCCCGCTGGATCGCGAACCTGGACTCCGGGGCGAGCAGGGGGTGGGCGGGCTTCTCGGGGTGCTCGACCGGCGCGGGCACGCGCGCGTGGAGACCGTTGACGGCACGGCTCGCCACGATGTCGGCGGCGATGCGTTCGGCGTAGACCAGCCCTTCCAGGAGGGAGTTCGACGCGAGACGGTTCGCGCCGTGCACGCCGGTGCAGGCGACCTCACCGCACGCGTAGAGGCCGGGCACGGTGGTGCGGCCCAGCTCGTCGGTGCGGACGCCGCCGGAGGCGTAGTGGGCGGCCGGGGCTATCGGGATGGGCTCGTGGACCGGGTCGATGCCGTGGGCGCGGCAGGCGGCCAGGATCGTCGGGAAACGGTGCTCCCACATGTCCGCGCCGAAGTGCCGGGCGTCGAGGAACATGTGCTCCGCGTCCTGCTCCCGCATGCGGCGCGTAATGCCCTTGGCGACGATGTCCCGGGGGGCGAGTTCGGCCAGTTCGTGCTGGCCGACCATGAAGCGCACCCCGTCGGCGTCGACCAGGTGGGCGCCTTCGCCGCGGACCGCCTCGGAGACCAGGGGCTGCTGGCCCTCCGCGTCCGCGCCCAGGAACAGCACGGTCGGGTGGAACTGCACGAACTCGAGGTCGGACACCTCCGCACCCGCGCGCAGGGCGAGTGCCACGCCGTCGCCCGTCGACACGGACGGGTTGGTGGTCGCCGAGAAGACCTGGCCCATGCCCCCGGTCGCGAGGACGACCGCGGGCGCGTGCACGGCGCCCACGCCGTCGTGCTGGCCCTCGCCCATGACGTGCAGGGTGACGCCGGCGGTACGGCCGTCGGCGTCGGTGAGCAGGTCCAGGACGAGCGCGTTCTCGATCGTGCGGAGGCCGCGTGCCCGTACTGCCTCGACGAGCGCCCGGGAGATCTCGGCGCCGGTCGCGTCGCCGCCGGCGTGCGCGATGCGACGGCGGTGGTGGCCGCCCTCGCGGGTGAGCGCCAGCCGTCCTTCGGCGGACTCGTCGAAGTGGGCGCCCGTCTCGATCAGCCGGCGGACGGCGTCCGGGCCCTCGGTGACGAGGATCCGTACGGCCTCCTCGTCGCACAGGCCCACGCCCGCCACGAGCGTGTCGTCCAGGTGCTGTTCGGGCGTGTCGCCCTCGCCGAGGGCCGCGGCGATGCCGCCCTGTGCCCAGCGGGTGGAGCCGTCGTCGAGGCGGGCCTTGGTGACGACGACCGTCTTCAGGCCCGCTGCCTCGCAGCGCAGGGCCGCGGTGAGGCCGGCGACCCCGGAGCCGACGACCACGACGTCCGCGGCGATGGACCACCCGGGTGCGGGCGCGTGCAGTCGTATGCCTGTGCTGGTCACGAGGCGGCTCCGAAGGTGAGGGGAATGTTGTCGATCAGCCGGGTCGTCCCGACCCGGGCGGCGACGGCGAGAACGGCCTCGCCGGTGAAGTCGTCCTCGATCTCGGTGAAGTCGGACGGGTCGACGAGCGCCAGGTAGTCCAGCGCGAGCGGCGGATCCAGGCGGGCGGCATCGTCGAGGATCAGGCGGGCGGCCGCGCGGACGGTCGCGGGGCCACCCGGGGCGGCTTTGGAGACGGCGTGGGTGTCGGCGGCGGCCCGGGACTCCCCTATGGCGCTCAGTGCCTCGGCACGCGCACGCGTGGCGGGCACCTCACGGGCCCGGGCGCGCAGCGCCTCCTGCGCCGCGTGCCGGTCGCCGCCCGCGAACAGCGCGCGGGACAGCGCGAGGGCGGTGCGGCGCTCGGTCGGCGAGAGGAAGCGGTTGCGGCTGGACAGGGCCAGCCCGTCCTCCTCGCGCACGGTGGGCACGCCGACGATCTCGATGCCGAAGTTCAGGTCCCGTGCCATCCGGCGGATCAGGGCGAGCTGCTGGGCGTCCTTCTGGCCGTAGAGCGCCGTGTCGGGGCGGGTGAGGTGGAGCAGCTTGGCGACGACGGTGAGCATGCCGTCGAAGTGGCCCGGCCGTGAACCGCCCTCCAGGCGCTCCCCCATGGGTCCGGCGCTGACGCGGACCTGGGGCTCGCCGCCCGGATAGACCTCGTCGACGGCGGGAGCGAACACGACGTCCGCGCCCGACTCCTCGGCGATCTTGAGGTCGGCGTCCAGGGTGCGCGGGTAGCGGTCGAGGTCCTCGCCCTCGCCGAACTGCAGCGGGTTCACGAAGACCGTGACGACGACCTCGCCGTCGGGTCCGGCGACCTCGCGTGCGGTGCGGATCAGCGTGGCGTGCCCCTCGTGCAGGGCGCCCATGGTCATCACGACGGCGCGGCGGCCCGCGCGCGCACGGGCGTGCAGTTCGTCGGCGGTACGCAGCAGGACGGTGGTCATCGGGCGTCCCCTTCGGTGCCGTCGGTCCCGTCCCCGGGGGTCCGGTCGGTCCCGTCGGCGAGTACCCCGAGAAGGTCCTCCGCGAATTCCGGCTTCAGCAGGCCGTGGGCGAGGGCGCGGTCCGCCGTCGCGCGGGCCATCGCCAGGTAGCCGGCGACTGCCTGGGGGGCGTGCTTGCGCAGCTGTTCGACGTGGGCGGCGACCGTGCCCGCGTCCCCGCGCGCGACGGGGCCGGTGAGGGCCGCGTCGCCGGAGCGCAGGGCGTTGTCGAGGGCGGCGCCGAGCAGCGGGCCGAGCATCCGGTCGGGAGCGTCCACACCGGACGCGCGCAGCAGCTCCATGGACTGCGCGACCAGCGTCACCAGGTGGTTGGCGCCCAGTGCGAGCGCCGCGTGGTAGAGCGGCCGCATCTCCTCGGCGATCCACTCGGGTTCGCCGCCCATCTCGATGACGAGGGCCTCGGCCGCCAGCCGCAGTTCCTCGGGCGCGGTGACGCCGAAGGAGCAGCCGGCCAGCCGCTGCACGTCCACGGGCGTGCCGGTGAAGGTCATCGCCGGGTGCAGGGCCAGCGGCAGCGCGCCCACGCGCAGGGCGGGGTCCAGGACCTTCGTGCCGTACCGCCCGGAGGTGTGCACCAGCAGCTGTCCCGGCCGTACGGCACCGGTCTCGGCGAGGCCTTCGACGAGACCGGGCAGGGTGTCGTCGGGGACGGTCAGCAGCACCAGGTCGGCGCGCTCCATGACCTCGGCGGGCGGGACGACCGGCACGTCGGGCAGCAGCTGCGCGGCCCGGCGCCGGGAGGCGTCCGAGACTCCGGAGACGGCCACCGGACGGTGCCCGGCGAGCTGGAGGGACGCGGCCAGCGCGGGGCCCACGCGGCCGGCGCCGACGACACCGACGGTGAGCCGCGCGGGGCGGTCCTGGGGATCTGGCTGTTGGAATGTACTCACGCGACTGCGGCCTTCCCGTTCCAGTCCGCTCTGGGTACCGGACGATTTCTCGTCATGTTAACGCGATTGGTTCGAGGGGCGTTCGGTTGTCCACAGGCTGTGGGCCACGGCACGCCGGGTGCCCACTGACGCACGCGCGGAAATCCGGATGCCCGTGTGGAGGGCCACGGGCATGATCCGGGCATGAGCGATACGGCGGAGCAGGCACAGGACGAGCACGGGCCGATGCGGGTCTCCGACGATGAGCGACCCACGCACGTCGTTGACGAGGAAGAACGGGAGCGGGCCGACGAGGAAGAGCCCGCGGGGGTCTCCGACGCAGAACGGCGTACCCGGCGCAGGGAGCGACGCAGCGCCGCTACCCGAGGCGCTGAGCGCGCTCTCGCGCGCCTCGGTTTCCTCGGCACGCTGCGGGAGCGCCTGGCCCTGCTGGACGCGGCGCCGGAGGTGTACGACCTGGACGAGACGTCGGACATCTACGGCAACGGCGTGGTCGAGGCCCTGGAGGAGAGGGTCGCGGGCCTGCTCGGCACCGAGGCCGCCGCGTTCTTCCCGACGGGCACGATGGCCCAGCAGGTGGCCCTGCGCTGCTGGGCGGGCCGCACCGGTGACGCGACGGTCGCCCTGCATGGGCTGGCCCACCCGGAGGTGCACGAACGGAACGCGTTCAGTCAGGTCAGCGGATTGCGCCCGGTCCGGGTGACGAGCGAGCCCCGGCTGCCGACGGCGGACGAGGTACGCGACCTCGACGAGCCGTTCGGGGCGCTGATGCTCGAACTCCCCCTCAGGGACGCCGGTTTCGTGCTGCCGTCCTGGGAGGAGCTCACCGAGGTCGTGGCGGCGGCCAGGGAACGCGATGCCGTGGTCCACTTCGACGGGGCCCGCCTGTGGGAGTCCACCGTGCACTTCGGCCGCCCCCTGGAGGAGATCGCGGGCCTGGCGGACAGCGTCTATGTGTCGTTCTACAAGTCCCTCGACGCGTACGGTGGCGCGGCCCTGGCCGGCCCCAGGACGCTGGTCGAGGAGGCGAAGTCCTGGCGGCACCGGTACGGCGGCACGCTCTTCCAGCAGTTCCCGACCGCCCTGTCGGCGCTGATCGGCCTGGAGCGGGAGCTGCCCCGGTTGCCGGAGTACGTGGCCCACGCGCGCGTGGTGGCCGACGCGATGCGCGTCGGGTTCGAGGCGGCCGGGGTGCCGTGGGCGCGCGTCCACCCCGAGGTGCCGCACACCCACGACTTCCAGGTCTGGCTGCCGTACGACGTCGATGTCGTCTCGGAGGCCGCGATCCGGCAGGCCGAGGAGACGAGGACCGTGCTGTTCGCCGACGCCTGGGACCAGAAGGGCCCCGGGCTGGCCTGTACGGAGGTCTACGTACGGGCGGCCGGCCTGGAGTGGACGCGCGACGACGTGCGGTCGGCGGTCGCGGACTTCGTGGCCCGGCTGGGCGCTCCCCGCTGACCGAGGAGGACGGCAGGGGTCAGCGGGCGGAACGGGACCGAGGACGCACCCACCGGCGCACGGCGAGGCGTATCCGTCCGCGGGCCGGGCGCTCGGCGAGGACCGCCCGGAACGCGCGACGGTCACGCAGTTCTCGGACGACCTGCCAGTCGTGGGCACCGGGCGCGGGCGGCGCGGGTTCACCGAGCCGGTCGGCGCGGTACGTGTCGAGGAGGTACTGCTGGGTGATGCTCATGGCGGACGGCCCCTTCTCGGGATTCTGCGGACGTGGAAGCCGGACGTGGAAGCGGGCTCCGCGGCTGCCCGTCGTCCCAGGTTGCGCCGCTACGGCGGTGGCGTCGCGTCGATTGACGGGCGCCGTCAATCGGGACCGGCGTTGTCAGTGGCGGGGTGCACCATGAGGTCATGAGCGTGCGCATCGACATCGCGGAGCTGCGGCCGGAGAGGGTCGCCGTCGTGTCCTCCCCCCTGGCCGAACTCGGCATGGCGCTGCACGCGTTGTCCGAACCGGCGCACCATCCCGCGTTACAGGGCTGGGTGACGAGCGTGACCGCCGGGCTCGACTCGCACCTGGCCGACCGGATGTGCGAGGCCGACTTCCTGTGGCGGTCGACGTTCTCGGACCTCTTCATGCCGTTCGCCGGCGTCCCCGGCCGTAGCACCCTTCCGGGTGCGACCCTCGCCGATGACCTGGGGCTCCTGGACAAGCTGTCGGACGAGCAGTTCGTGGACGCGGCCCTGGAGTTCTCGTGCGCGATGCCGTACTCCTCGCAAGGGCCCCCGATCCTCGCCGACGCGGAGATGCGGCGCCGCGCCCTGGAACTGGCGGCGTCGCGCGGACCGCAGCAGGTGCGGTTCAGCGAGCGCCTGCTGGCCGACCCGCCGTGGATCCGGGCCTGGTTCCGGCAGTTCGTGGAGGACTGCGACGAGGCGTTCTTCGCGGGGGCCTGGTCCCGGCTGCGGCACCAGCTCGCGGCGGACGCCCGCCACAAGACGGACCTCCTGCGGCGCAGAGGCCTGGCCGAGGCGCTGGCCTCGGTGTCGCCCGCAGTGACGCTCGACGAGTCAGCGGCCCGGATCACCGTCGACAAGCTGGGCGACGGCCATTCGACCACCGGGGACGGCGGCCTCCTGCTCGTCCCGACGAGCCTGGGCTGGCCGCACCTGAGCGTTCTGCACCGGTACGGCTGGCAGCCGGCGCTGCACTACCCGGTCGGTTCGCCGGAGCTCGCCGCGCCGCCGTCGGTGGACCAGCTGGCCCTGCGGATGACCGCGCTCTCGCACCCCGTCAGGATGCGGATCTGCCGCAATCTGGCCCGCAGCGCGTATACGACGAGCGAGCTGGCCCAGGTGCACGGCATGACGGCCCCCGAGATATCCCGGCACCTGGCGGTGCTGAAGAAGGCGGGCCTGATCACCACGCGCCGCCGCGGCCGATACGTCCTGCACCAACTGGACGTCACCGTGGTGGCCCGGCTGGGCAGTGACTTCCTGGAGGGGATCCTGCGATGACCGACGACCGATGACTGCTGACCGCTGCCCCGCCGCCAGCCCCCAACCGCTATCCGTGCCCGCCCGCCCGCACCAGCCCCGTCTCGTACGCCAGGACGACCACCTGCACCCGGTCCCGCAGCCCCAACTTGGTCAGGATGCGGCCCACATGGGTCTTGACGGTCGCCTCGGACAGCACGAGCCGGGCCGCGATCTCGCCGTTGGACAGGCCCTGGGCGACCAGGATCATGACCTCGCGCTCCCGCTCGGTGAGCCGCTCCAGCCCCTGGTGCCGGGGCTCCTTGCCGGCGCTCGGCAGCATCGGCGCGAAGCGGTCGAGGAGGCGGCGCGTGGTCGACGGTGCCACCACCGCGTCACCGCTGTGCACCGCGCGGATGGCCGCCAGCAGTTCACCGGGCGGCACGTCCTTGAGCATGAAGCCCGAGGCGCCCGCCTTCAGCCCGGAGAAGGCGTACTCGTCGAGGTCGAAGGTGGTCAGGATCAGCACCTTCGGCGGGTCGGACTCCAGGCAGATGCGGCGGGTGGTCTCCACGCCGTCCAGCTTCGGCATCCGGACGTCCATCAGGACGACGTCCACGGCCGTCGAACGCAGCACCTCGAGAGCCTCCACGCCGTCGCCCGCCTCCGCGACGACATCCATGTCCGGTTGGGCTGCGAGCACCATCCGGAACCCGGTGCGCAGCAGCACCTGGTCGTCGACGAGCATCACGCGGATCGTCATCGGGGCCTCTTCCGTTCTCTGTCCGTCGGGGTTCGTGGGGTCCATAGGAGCCGTAGGGGCCATAGGGATCGTTACAGGTGTCAACCGGATGCGTGCGTCGACGTCAGTGCGCCGGTTTGAGCGGGAGCAGTGCACTGATGCGGAATCCTCCGCCGGGGCGCGGACCCGCGTCCAGGGTGCCGCCGACCATGCCGATCCGCTCACGCATGCCGATCAGGCCGTGCCCCCGGCCGTCGAGACCGCCCTCCTCGTACAGCTCGTGCGGGGCGCCCTTGCCGTCGTCCTCGACGAGCAGGCCGAGCCCGTCGTCGAAGTAGACCAGCCGGACGCTGGCGCCCGTGTTCGGCCCGCCGTGCTTACGGCTGTTGGTCAGGGCTTCCTGGACGATGCGGTACGCGGTGAGCTCGACGCCGCTGGGGAGCGGTCGCGGGGTGCCCTCGATCTTGAAGTCGACGGGCAGTCCGGAGCCCCGGCACTGCTCGACGAGGTCCTCGATCTGCTCCACGTCGGGCTGCGGGACGTACTCGCCGCCCTCCTGGTGCTCGCCGGTGCGCAGCACGCCCAGCAGGCGGCGCATCTCGGCGAGGGCCTGGCGGCCGGTGGAGGAGATCGTCTCCAGGGCCTTCTTCGCCTGGTCGGGGGCGGCGTCGAGGACGTAGGCGGCACCGTCGGCCTGGACCACCATCACCGACACGTTGTGCGCGACGACGTCGTGCAGCTCGCGCGCGATCCGGGCCCGCTCGGCGGCGACCGCGACCTTCGACTGTGCCTCACGCTCCTTCTCCAGACGGGAGGCCCGCTCCTCGAGCTGCGCGAAGTAGGCGCGGCGGGTGCGGATCGAGTCGCCGAGCACCCAGGCGAGCGCGAACGGCACCGTCAGGAAGATCATTTGGGCGACGTTGCCCAGGGCGCCCGAGTCGGTGTTCGGCCAGCGCAGCTGTGCCACGGTGGCCGCGCACAGGCCCGTGACCAGCGCGAGCCGGGAGGCCCAGCGGGCGCCGGTCGCGGCCACCGTGTAGACGATCACCAGCAGGGCGAAGTCCGCGGCCGACGTCTCGACGTCCAGCACGACCTGCGCCACTCCGAGGCCGAGGGCCAGCAGGAGCATCTTCTCCGGCATCCGCCGGCGCAGCGCTATCACCAGGCACAGCAGGAGCACGATCGGCACGATCACACCCCGGGAATCGGTGCCCTGGGCGGTCTGGCGGGCCTCCTCGCCCGCCACGGAAATCCCGAAGAGGAAGACGGCCCAGAAGCTGTCGGCCCACGTCGGGTGCCTGCGGAGGAAGTCATAGAGGCGCTGCACGTAACCCAGCGTAGGGATGCGGGATGCGTGCAGGGGTCAACCGGAGGACCGATCCGTAGCGTCCGCGCATACTCCGCAAGGTGGAGGCTCCGTTCCCCTGTGCGCTTAGCCTGACGACGTGACGGAGGAAAACGCGGGGGCGACGAGCCGCGGTTGGCGCGGCTGGCGGGCCGCCGCGGAGGCGGCGCTGTACGGGCCGGAGGGCTTCTACCGCAGGCCCGAGGGGCCGGCCGGCCACTTCCGTACGGCCGTGCACGCGTCGCCACTGTTCGCGGAGGCGGTGGCCCGGCTGCTGTGCCGGGTCGACGAGGTGCTGGGCCGGCCGGCGGAGCTCGACTTCGTCGACATGGCCGCGGGGCGCGGCGAGTTGGCCGCGGGCGTGCTCGCCGCGCTGCCCGCGGAGGTGGCCGCCCGCGCGCGTGGGTACGCCGTCGAGATCGCCGAGCGGCCCGCGGACCTCGATCACCGGATCGAGTGGCTGGCCGAGCCCCCACAGGGGATCACCGGGCTGCTGTTCGCCAACGAGTGGCTCGACAACGTGCCCGTGGAGGTCGCCGAGGTCGACTCCGCGGGCGTACCGCGGCTGGTGCGTGTGCGGGAGGACGGGCGGGAGCGCCTGGGAGAGCCGGTCCGCGGCCCGGCGGCGGAGTGGCTGACCCGGTGGTGGCCGCTGCCGGCCGAACCGGGGCTGCGGGCCGAGATCGGGCTGCCCAGGGACGAGGCGTGGGCGGCCGCGGTCGCCACCGTGGAGCGAGGGCTCGCGGTCGCGGTGGACTACGCGCACACGGCGGACGCGCGCCCTCCGTTCGGAACGCTCACCGGCTTCCGGGACGGGCGGGAGACGGCGCCCGTGCCGGACGGCTCGTGCGACCTCACGGCACATGTCGCGCTGGACGCGTGCGCACTGCCCCCAGGGCGCGTCCTGAGTCAGCGCGCCGCCCTGCACGACCTGGGCCTCACAGGCGCACGCCCCCCGCTCGCGCTGGCGTCCACGGAGCCCATGGCCTACGTGCGCGCCCTCGCGAGCGCCGGGGAGGCCGCCGAGCTCACCGCGGTGGGCGGACTCGGGGACTTCGGGTGGCTGCTCCAGCCGGTCGGCATTCCGGACGCGCCCCTGGGAGACCGGCGGGTCTCCCGCCCGGGAGACCCGCCCGGCACACCGGACCTGCCCGGCACACCCGCGGGAGACCTACTTGTCGATGTCCCCGACCACGAAGAACAGTGACCCCAGGATCGCCACCATGTCCGCCACCAGCGTGCCCGGCAGCAGCTCCACGAGCGCCTGGATGTTGTTGTACGACGCCGAGCGCAGCTTCAGTCGGTACGGGGTCTTCTCGCCCTTGCTGACCAGGTAGTAGCCGTTGATGCCGAGGGGGTTCTCGGTCCACGCGTACGTGTGGCCCTCGGGTGCCTTGAGGACCTTGGGCAGCCGCTGGTTGATCGGTCCGGGCGGCAGGTCGGCGAGCCGGTCGAGACAGGCGCCGGCCAGGTCGAGGGCGTTGTGGGTCTGCTCCAGGAGAACCTCGAAGCGGGCAAGACAGTCACCCTCTGTCCGGGTCACCACCTTCAGGGTGTCCTGGAGCTCCCCGTACCCGAGATACGGCTCGTCCCGGCGCAGGTCGAAGTCGACGCCCGAGGCACGCGCGATCGGCCCGCTCACCCCGTAGGCGTGCACGGCCTCCGGCGCAAGGACGCCCACGCCCCGCGTACGCCCCCGGAAGATCTCGTTGCCGACCACCAGATCGTCGAACCGGTCCATACGGGAGCGCACGGCGGCGACGGCGGAACGCGCGCGCGTGGCCCACCCGGCGGGCAGGTCCTCCTTGAGGCCGCCGACGCGGTTGAACATGTAGTGCATACGGCCGCCGGAGACCTCCTCCATGACGTTCTGGAGCACCTCGCGCTCCCGGAACGCGTAGAAGACCGGCGTGATCCCGCCGAGCTCCAGCGGATACGAGCCAAGGAACATCAGGTGGTTCAGCACCCGGTTCAGCTCGGCGAGCAGGGTGCGGGTCCACACCGCGCGCGGGGGCACCTCCATGCCGAGCATGCGCTCCACGCCGAGGACCACGCCCAGCTCGTTGGAGAACGCCGACAGCCAGTCGTGACGGTTGGCGAGCATGATGATCTGGCGGTAGTCACGTGCCTCGAACAGCTTCTCCGCGCCGCGGTGCATATAGCCGATCACCGGCTCCGCGTGCTGGATCCGTTCGCCGTCCAGGACCAGCCTGAGCCGCAGCACACCGTGTGTGGACGGGTGCTGAGGGCCGATGTTGAGCACCATGTCGGTGCTCTCCGCGGCGCCGCCGATTCCGACCATGGTCTCCGTCGTGGGAGTCATGCACTCAGTCTCTCCTACGTACGCTGGCGCCATGGAGACGGGGAGCGCGCCAGACACGGGGACCGCAGGGGACGAGCCGGTGTGGACCGGGCTGCCGCCGAGGCTGCTGCGCATGCGGCGGCTTCTGCTGGTGGTGTGGCTGGGTCTGCTGGCCCTGGGGCTGGGCCTGCTGCTCGGGCTGCTCGTCGAGCCGGCCTGGGCCGCCTTCGCGCTGCTGCCGCTGGTGCTCATGGCGTGGGGCTGGGTGATGCTCGGCCGCAACTGGCGCTCCTGGCGCTATGCCGAACGCGCCGACGACCTGCTGATCAGCCGGGGCGTGCTGTGGCAGGAGGAGACCGTCGTGCCGTACGGACGGATGCAACTGGTCGAGGTCACCTCCGGGCCCGTGGAACGCCACTTCCGGCTGGCCAACGTGCAGCTGCACACGGCGGCCGCGGCGACCGACGCGACCATCCCGGGGCTCGACCCGGCCGAGGCGGAACGGCTGCGCGACCGGCTCACCGAGCTCGGCGAGGCCCGATCGGCCGGGCTGTGACCGCGCCCGGCGTCGAGGACGACGTACGCGAGAAGCAGCCGCCCACCGAACGGCGGCTGCACCCCGTGACCCCGCTCAGACGGGCGTGGGCGCCGATCGCGGTACTCATCGGGTGGGCGGTGCACGACCCCGACCAGGCACAGCGCCAGCTGACCAGGCTGACCACCACCACGCTGCTGATCGCGCTCGCCGTACTCGTCCCGGCCGCGGCCCTCTACGGCTTTCTGACCTGGTGGTTCACCCACTTCGCGGTCACCGACAGCGAACTGCGCATCCGGACCGGCCTGCTGTTCCGGCGGACCGCGCACATCCGGCTGGAGCGGATCCAGGCCGTCGACGTCACCCAGCCGCTGCTCGCGCGGGTCGCGGGCGTCGCGAAACTCAAACTCGACGTCATAGGAACGGACAAGAAGGACGAACTGGCCTTCCTCGGTGAGGACGAGGCGCGTGCGCTGCGCGCCGAACTCCTCGCGCGCGCCGCCGGTTTCGCACCCGAGACGGCGCACGAGGTCGGCGAGGCACCCTCCCGCGAGCTGCTGCGCGTGCCGCCGCGGGTACTCGCCGTCTCGCTGGTGCTGACCGGCGCGACCTGGGCCACGCTGGCCGCCGCGCTCGTCGTACCGCCGGTCCTGTGGCTGGCCACCCACAGCGTGTGGACGGTCCTCGCGACCGGCGTGCCGCTGCTGGGCGCGGCGGGCGCGAGCAGTGTGGGGCGGTTCGTCGGCGAGTACGACTGGACGGTCGGCGAGTCGCCGGACGGGCTGCGCATCGACCACGGGCTGCTGGACCGTACGCACGAGACGGTGCCGCCGGGTCGCGTGCAGACCGTACGGATCGTGGAGCCCCTGCTGTGGCGGCGGCGCGGCTGGGTCCGGGTCGAGCTGGACGTGGCCGGGTCGTCCAACTCGGTGCTGGTGCCGGTCGCTCCGCGCGCGGTCGCCGAGTCGGTCGTCGCGCGCGTGCTGCCCGGGGTGACCGTGCCGCCACCGGCGGCGCTGTCCCGGCCACCCCGGCGGGCCGGGCGGTGCGTACCGGTGTGGTGGCGTGGCTACGGACTCGCCGTCAGCGACAGCGTGTTCGCGGCGCGGCACGGACTGCTGCGCCGCCGCCTGTCGCTCGTCCCGCACGCCAAGGTGCAGAGCGTACGGCTCACTCAAGGGCCTTGGGAGCGCCTGTGGCGGGTCGCCGACGTCGAGGTGGACACGGGGGCCAACAAGACGGTGACAGCCCGTCTGCGGGACACCCAGGAGGCCGCGGATCTGCTGCGGACGCAGGCGGAGAGATCACGGACGGGACGGCGTGACGCTCGGCCGGACCGGTGGATGACGTCCTAGTCCTGGTCCTGGTCCTGGTCCTCGTCCTGGTCCTGGTCCTCGTTTTTGTGCTGGTCGGGTTGGAGGCGGCCGTCAGGACACCGCGCTCCGCAGCCCTTGCAGGTCGATCTGTTCCGTCTCGTCGTGGGCCGTCAGGTCGATCACCTGGCCGACGCCCCGCGCGTCCTCGTCCGCCGCCTTGAAACCAGCCTCGGCCTCGGCCTTGTGGAGGGCCAGCGCCTCCTGGCCGACCACGTCGGCGAGGTCCTCGTTCTGCACGGCCTCCAGGGCGGCCGGCTCGGCGCCCTGCTTCGTACCGAAGAAGTCGAAGCCGCCCTCGACCGCGTGGCGTCGCGCGGGAGCCGACGGTACGACCGCCACCGCGGTCGGCGCGACGAAGTGCCCGGAAGGCTGCTGAGCGGGCTGGGCCGCCCTGGCGGTGGTGGTGGCGGCGGCCGCGCGCTGATGCCCGTCGACCGCCTCGGGCTTCCCCTGCGCCTCGTCCTCCTGCGCGGCCTCCGACTTGCTGTTCTCGGCGGCACCGGACGCGGCCCTCTCGGCGGAGCCGGCCTTCACCGACTCGCCGTCCGAGGCACCCTCGGGCTCGCCCTTGGGTATCTTCTTCGACCTGCCGTCGGTGAGGCCCTTGGATGCGACGCTCTTGGACGCGATGCTCTTGGCCTCGACGGCCATGAGTGGCTCGACGTCCACGAGGGGCTCGACGTCCACGAGGGGCTCGACGTCCACGAGGGGCTCAGCGCCAGTGACCGCCTCGATATTCGTGGCGGGGGCAGCGGCCTCGCCGGGCCCGGCCGTCTCGGCGTCCGTGGGTTCGGCGTCCGTGGGTTCGGCGATCTGAGACTCGGCGCCTTCCGGCTCCACGTCCTCCGGCTCCACGTCCTCCGCTTCGGCCTTCGCCTTACCGTCGCTCTCGTCGCTCTCGTCGCGCACGTAGCCCTCGTCGCCGAAACGCGCCAGCGCGCCCATCGCCCGCGCGAACAGCTGCGAACCCGACGGCGAGAAGACCCCGGGAGCCACGGGCTTCCCTGCCACGTCTTCCGAGTCGTGCGAGCGCTGCGCGCTCCCCGCGCCGTCCGCCGTCTCCACGCTCCCCGCCGCCTCAGCGGACGCGGCCGGCGCCGGCAGCAGTTCGCGGGTCGGAGTCGCGGTCTCTATCTCCAGCAGTCGGCGGCCCTCCAGGGCGCTCGCCCGCTCGGTCTCCGCCGTGGCGTACCGCCGCAGCAGCGCCGCGTGTTCGTTGCGCAGCCCCGCCAGCTCCGACCGCTTGGCCCGCAGTCGCTGCTCCAGCTTGACCCGCAGCTCGCGCGACTCCTCCAGATCGGTCTCCAGCTCGGCGACCCGCTCCTCGTACCGCCACTCGTCGCTCGCCCGCGCGCGCGTGAGGTCGGCGACCTGCTTGCCCGCCTGCGTGTCCCAGTGGCGCATGACGACCGCGCCGACGATCGCCGTCACCGCGGCGGCCGCGGCCAGCACGCGGAGCACCATCGGCTGGGTGAACACCCAGGGGCCGAGCGCGCAGACGAGGGAGACGCCAGCGATCGCCGACGGAGGCAGCAGCCTGTGAAGGGGCGGGGAATGGCGGTGACGTCCACGTGGCATGGCCAGAAACTTACCGCGCGTAGGCGAATCATGGTGCCCCGGCCCGCAAAAACACTGCCATCCGGCAGCCTTCACACGTCATCAGGAATCAGATCGGCCACTGAATTCAGCAGGATCGACAGGATTGGCGGGATTGGCGGGATTGGCAGGTCGGTGTCGACAAGAGGGGCGAGATCCGCAAGATCGTTTTCAGTGGTCGCCCAGTCGTCCGCTGATCCACTCAAGCGTCGGCGGAATCTCCCGCCGCCAGGTGTTGAAGTTGTGCCCACCGCTTTCGAGGATGATCGACGAGACGCGGGTCAGCCTCGTGTCCTTCACCTGCTCTATGAACTTCAGAGTGTCCTTGTAGTTCGACTCACCGACCCTGCTGCTGGTGACGAGCAATGAAGTGTCGGGCGGGGGCATGTGCTTGAGGTACCACCCCAGGTTCGCGCGGTCACGCAGTCCCTTGTCGCCGTGGAAGAGATCGCCCGTGGTGGGATCCTTGGGCGCGTCGTAGTACGCCGACAGGCCCGCCCCAGCCGCGTACACACCAGGGTGGTGCAGGGCGAGCTTCAGCGCGCAATAGCCGCCCGTGGAATCGCCGATGATGCCCCAGCTGCCCGGTTTCTTGCCCACTCTGTAGTGCGCCGATACGGCGTCGGGCAGATCCTTGGCGAAGAACGACTCGGTCTGCGGACCCCCGGGGACGTCCACGCACTCCGTGTCCCGTGGTGGCGCCACGGTCGGCCGCAGCATCACCAGGATCATCGGCTGCATACGGCCGTCCTCGGCGAGATCCAAAGCCGTGCGCGGGTAGTGGAGTTTGCTCACCAGTGCCTGCGCCGTACCCGGATAACCGGTGAGGACGACGGCCGCGGGAAAGGTCCGGGTCCGGTATCGCGGCTGGAAGTACTCGGGCGGCAGGTAGACGTACGCGCGCGTGGCGATGTCTGTCGTGCGGCCCACGATGTCGACCTTCTCGACCTGCCCGCCCGACGAGGGCCGGAGCCCGGTCGCACCCCGCACTCTTCGTGTCTCGATCACCTGAAGGGGCACACCCGAGGGAGCGCCGACGGCGTGGTCGACGACCACACCTCGGGTGGTCTCCTTCCCTAACAGGTCCGCCCAGGAGGCGTAGAAACCGAAAGCCTGGTTGGCGGCGAGGCCGACCGACACGAAGAGCACCGACTGGGTCGCGAACAACAGCCCCACGCGCCCACCGACGGCCCGCAAGGACCGCCGCGCCAGCCTTGGCCACAGCCACACCGTGCCGATGAACAGCACAACGGCCGCCAGTACCGCCAGCGCCAGCGTGTTGTTGCTCGTGAGACCCATTGGTTGCTTCCGCTTTCCTCGTCCTTTGAACCAGCTTTGGAGAGATGAGTGAACCTCTTACTCCAAGACACCGTCCTAGAGGGCGCAATGTCGCCGGATGCCCGAATCGGTACCGGATCCAAGGTCTCTCGCAGAACTACGGGATGCGATGTCTGTCAGGACAGATGAGGAAATGTCGGGCCAGGTTCCGGCTCGATCACACCGGGTGGGGCGCGTACTCCGTGGCCCGCGCCCCGAAGTCGTACCCGCCCTCGTCGGCAGAGCGTGTGCCCTCGTAGGCCTTCTGGACATCGCCGCGGGCGTCTTCCCACGCTTCCGGCACAGCCGTATGCACACCCTCGCCGAAGTGCTGCCCGGCGCGCTCGGGCCGTTCGCCGCCGCGCTCTCGCTCAGCGCCGGCGTCCTGTTGCTGCTGCTCGCCCACGGGCTCAAACGCCACAAGCGCCGGGCCTGGCGCGCGGCCGTGGTGCTGCTCCCGGCCGGCGCGGTGGCGCAGTTCACGTACCGGCACTCCCTGGTGGGCGTGCTCATCTCGCTCGCGCTGCTCGCGCCCCTGTTGCGCCACCGCGACCAGTTCGTGGCCCTGCCCGACCCGCGCAGCCGGTGGCGCGCACTCACCAACTTCGTCCTCATGGGCGCCGGTTCCCTCTTCCTCGGACTGATCATCGTCAGCGTCCATCCGGAACGCATGGTCGGCGACCCGAGCCTGGCCGATCGCATTACGCACGTCCTGTACGGCCTGTTCGGCTTCGAGGGCCCGGTCGACTACCAGGGCAACACCTCGTGGACGGTCGCCTTCTCCCTGGGCGCCCTCGGCCTGCTCACCGCCGTCACGACGATCTACCTGGCCTTCCGGCCCGAACACCCCGCCGCGCGCCTCACGGAGGAGGACGAGGCCCGTCTTCGCGCCCTCCTTGACAAGCACGGCGGCCGCGACTCCCTGGGCCACTTCGCGCTGCGCCGCGACAAGGCCGTCGTCTTCTCACCCAGCGGCAAGGCCGCCGTGACCTACCGGGTCGTCTCCGGCGTGATGCTCGCCAGCGGTGACCCGATCGGGGACGTGGAGGCCTGGCCGGGCGCCATCGAACGCTTCATGGACGAGGCCACGGCCCACTCCTGGACCCCCGCCGTCATGGGCTGTTCCGAGACCGGCGGCGAGGTGTGGACCCGGGAGACCGGGCTTGACGCCCTCGAACTGGGTGACGAGGCGGTGGTGGACGTCGCGGATTTCTCCCTCGCCGGCCGCCCGATGCGCAATGTGCGGCAGATGGTCAAGCGCATCGAGCGGGCCGGTTACGAGACCCGGGTACGGCGCGTCCGTGACCTCGGGGAGGCCGAGCTGGAGCGCGTCCGGCGCGCCGCGGAGGACTGGCGCGGCACCGACACCGAGCGGGGCTTCTCCATGGCCCTGGGCCGGATCGGGGACCCGGCGGACGGCGACTGTCTGATCGCCACCGCCCACAAGGCGGACGACCAGCCGGGGCCGTACGGCGACCTGAAGGCGATCCTGCACTTCGTGCCCTGGGGCACGGACGGCGCCTCCCTGGACCTGATGCGCCGCGACCGCTCGGCCGACCCCGGCATGAACGAGCTGCTGATCGTGGCCGCCCTCCAGGCTGCCCCCCGCCTCGGCATCACACAGGTGTCGCTCAACTTCGCGATGTTCCGGGCGGCGCTCGCGCGGGGCGAGAAGATCGGCGCGGGCCCGGTGCTGCGTGCCTGGCGCGGGCTGCTGGTCTTCCTCTCGCGCTGGTTCCAGATCGAGTCCCTGTACAAGTTCAACGCGAAGTTCCGGCCACGCTGGGAGCCGCGTTTCGTCGTCTACCGCGCCTCCGGCGACCTGCCGCGCATCGGCTTCGCCGCCATGCAGGCGGAGGGCTTCGTCAACCTCGCCCTCCCGCTGCCGCGCTTCCTGCGCCGCCGTACGGCCCCCGCGCGCGCGTGTGCCCACGGGACGGAACGGAACGTCAGAACGGCGGTCTGACGCATACCGTCCGGGCGGCCTGACGACAACGGCTCGGGGCCACTCGACGATCACCGCCCGGAGGGCCTGACGACAACCGCCCGGGGCCACTCGACGACCACCGCCCCGGCGGCCTGACGACAACGTGCGAGCCGCCTGACGAACCGGACCGCGTGCCAAGGCGGACCGCGGCCACCAGGACGGGACCGAGCGGAAACCCGGCCCCCTCCGCCCTCCCGGCACTTCTGCTCAAGCCTCACCCCGGCCCCTCACATCGGCCGGGCCCCGGACCCTGTGACCCCGCCCTGGGCCTAGGCTGAACGTATGAGCAAGCAGAGCGGACGCGGGCGCGTCGCGGGCCTTCCGGAATGGGGCCGCTGCGCGGTCATGGGAGTCGTGAACGTCACCCCTGATTCCTTCTCCGACGGCGGCCGCTTCTTCGACACCGTGGCCGCCGTCAAGCACGGCCTCGACCTCGTCACCGAGGGCGCCGACCTGGTGGACGTCGGCGGCGAGTCCACCCGCCCCGGCGCCAGCCGGGTCGACGAGGCCGAGGAGCTCAAGCGGGTCATCCCGGTCGTCCGCGGTCTCGCCTCCGAGGGCGTCACCGTCTCCGTCGACACCATGCGCGCCTCCGTCGCCGAACAGGCCCTCTCGGCCGGCGCCGCCCTCGTCAACGACGTCAGCGGCGGCCTCGCCGACCCCGCGATGATCTCCGTCGTCGCCGAAGCGAACGCCCCCTTCGTGGTCATGCACTGGCGAGGCTTCCTGGAGGGCGGCAACGTCAAGGGCGTGTACGCGGACGTCGTGGCCGAAGTCGTCGACGAACTGCACGCGCGCGTGCAGGCCGTCCTCGACGGTGGCGTCGCCCCCGACCGGGTCGTCGTCGACCCCGGCCTCGGCTTCTCCAAGGACGCCGAGCACGACCTCACCCTCCTCGCCCGCCTCGACCGCCTGCTCGCCCTCGGGCACCCCCTGCTCGTCGCCGCCTCCCGCAAACGGTTCCTGGGCCGCGTCCTGGCCGGCCCGGAGGGCGCGCCGCCGCCCGCCCGCGAGCGCGACGCCGCCACCGCCGCCGTCTCCGCGCTCGCGGCGCACGCCGGCGCGTGGGCGGTACGCGTGCACGAGGTGCGCGCCACCGCGGACGCGGTACGGGTCGCGCGCGCAATGGAGGGAGCGCGCGCCGCGGGCAACGGCGCTGAAGGAGTCCGGTGAGCGCCCCCCACACCGACGTGGAAGAGGTCGAACACGCCAACACCGCCTTCTACGAGGCCATGGAGCGCGGCGACTTCGAGACGGTGTCCTCGCTCTGGCTCGCCCCGGCCGACCTGGGCGTCGACGAGGAATACCACGACCCGGCCGATGTCGGCGTCGTCTCCTGCGTGCACCCCGGCTGGCCCGTGCTCACCGGTCGCGGCGAGGTCCTCAGGTCGTACGCGCTGATCATGGCGAACGCCAAGACGCGGACATAGCGTACGTCTGGGCGGGTGGTTCCTCCGCCTCCTCGGCGCGGCTCGGACCCTCCTGCGACGCCCCGACTGACGCTGGTCCCAGGAGGGAAGCCATGGTCACGGACGTCGCCAACCGGCACAGGATCAGCACCAAGAACCAGATCAAAATTCGGGCCTGGAGCCGGGCACAGCTCGGCAAGGAGACGCTGCGCGGAGTCATTTATGTCCGTGTCAGCATGGGGCGCCAGAAAATGGAAAGCCCCGAAATTCAGGTGAGTACCGGCAAGGCCGCCGCGCAGATTCGCGGTGTCGAGCTGGTGGGCCCCGAGGTCATCTACGACGTGGATGAGTCCGGCCGCAGCTTCCATGAGCGCAAAGTCATGGAAATCATCGAGATGATCCGGCGCGGCGAGATCAACTGCATCATCGTGCTGGAGACTAGCCGGTGGGGCCGAAACCTCGAAGAGTCTCGCGCTCATGTTCGCGAGCTGTACTCGGCCGGCGGCGTCCTCATTTCCGCCACTCAGCCCATTGACCCGACGACCGCCGACGGTCTCATGATCATGAACCACTTCATGAACATGGACGAGCACGCGAGTATGAAAATCGGTGAGGGGTGGGCCAGAGCAGCACAGAACCGGCACGACCGAAACCGCCCCCACTTCGGCCGTCCCGTTCTCGGTTACGACCGATGCCCCGACTGTCGGCGGAGCGAAACGAACGAGCGCTCCTACGAGCACTGCAAAACGTGCGAAGGCATCCTCCAGCCCCACTCGAAGTTCGCCAAGCTGTACGCCGAGGCGTACAGGCTCTACGTCAAGGGCGTGAACTTCCCGACGCTTGCCAAGCAGCTCGCCGCCAAGGGCCTGCGCTCCATCTACGGGAACCGGATCACCGCTACGAGTCTGCGGCAGTCCATGGACTCCGGATTTGCTGCGGGACTTCTCCGGATCAACGCCTACGATGCCGACCAGCGTGGGCCCTGGGATTGGATGTCCTGGAAGCGCGGTGCCCACAAGCGAATCATCTCGCTGGGCACGTGGATGCGTTACGTCCAGCGTCGCCGGAAGCAGTCGAAGGCCGAAACTCGTACGACCACACCCAAGTGGTCCCTTTCGTCGCTCATGCGGTGCGGCCGGGACCGTGAGAAGCGGCAGAAGGACGGCTCCATGAAGATGGCGCGCTGTCTCGCGTCCATGGGGGCGATGGTGGGCGGTAACCCCCCTGCGGTCACTTTCCGCTGCCAGTGTGAGAACCAGACCCAAGAGTGCGAGGGCGTCACGATTCGGCTCTCCATGGCGGAGAAGCAAGTACTGAAGTGGGTGACTGCTCGGGCCAAGGGCGAAGAACAAGCGGCATTGGCGATGCAGCGGCAAGCGCGAGTGACCGTGGACGCTCAGACACTGGCCGATCTGGAGAAGCAGAAGAAGAAGCTCAAGTCTGACTTGGAGAAGCTGGCGGATGCACTCCTCGAAGGCGTGCTCACGAAGGAGGCAGTGAAGAAGAAGACTGAGGAGAAGCAGGGCGATCTCCGGATCATCGAGCAGCGGCTTCTCCTGCTGCAAGATTCCGTCGCCAGTAACAGCGTGCCCCCGAAGGAAGCGTTTCAGGGCTTCCTCAAGGTCTGGGGCAAGATGACTCACCAGGAGCGCCGTAAGGCACTCGGCGTCATCATCGACCACATCGTGGTTATCAAGACGCCGGGGAAGCAGCGCAACAAGCTGGAGATCGTCCCGAAGTGGGCGCCCGTCTCAGAGAAGCTCGTCCCCGGCCGGCGCGTCGACTGGGACCGGATCATCGAGGAGCAAGCCGCCGAGGCCGTCGCCGCGTGACTCCTCGCGCCAGATCCGGTACGCCGCCTCGCCGATGACTTCCCAGAACCCGGCCCAGCACTCCTCTTCCGTGGGGTGCTGGGCCGTCCGGCTTTGAAAGGCGTGTCCGCTGGGTGCCATACCGGCACATTAGGGGCGATATTTTCCGAGCAATTATACAAACGTGCGGCGTCAACCAAACAGACCCGCGTCACCCCTCGAATGGTGGAAGCAGCATTTTCCGTCCAAAATTGTTATGGCGTCACACGAATGGGCGATCGGCACGGGGGTGGGGGGCGCAGTTAGGGTCGCCCCATGCGTGACGAACCAGCTCTGACGAAACTGTACGAGTCGCTGCCCGCTATCAACTGCGCCGGTAAATGCTGGGGCTCGTGCGGCGGAAACGTGGGCGCGACCCCCGTCGATATCCGGCGCACCCAGAGGGCCGGCCTGCGCCTCCAGGAGGGGCATCTCGTCACGGGGCCGGACGGCCGACCGTACGGGACGGTGTGCAACGTGCTGGACCAGGAGACCAAGCGCTGCCGCGTCTACGACGCACGGCCGATTCTGTGTCGGCTGTGGGGGCTCTTCCCGGAGATGGCCTGCCCCTGGGGGTGCGAGCCCGAGGGCGGCCTGATGGACACCGTGGAGGCCCTACGGGCTCTGTCGCTCGCTCAGTGGTACGGCGGAGCACCCGGCGCCATGCCGCCGGCCCAAATCGACGAGGTGCTCTCCAGCCCGGAGCACGTTGCCCTGGTGCGGCTGCAACTGTCGGCCGGCACGCCGGTGCGGGAGGAGCCGCACATCGAGACGCGGCTGGGCACGCCCGTGATCCTCAGTCGGCCGTCTCGCTGACGCACGCGGAAGCCCCCGGCGGCAGTTCTGGGCTGGCCGGGGGCTTTCGTAAGGGGGACGGATTATGCGGCGGACTGGCGGCGCATTGCTGCTGCGTCCTTGGCTTCCGTGGTGGCCTGGGGCCAGTCCTTCGACTTGTTGATGTGGGCCCTGAGCCCCGCCTCGCTGGTGAAGCCGTAGCCGCCGTTTTCGGCACACACCTGGTGATCAGTGCAGAAGTGGGTGAAGACGGCTTCCTCCTGGAGCACGAAGGCGATGTCCGGGCCGTCGTAGGGATCGCCGTTCCCTTTCTTGTGGCTCTTGGCGTGGGCCGTCCGGTTGCGGATGTCGACCCAGTATTTGCGGGGGCTGCCGGCCCGGTGCGGGAGGGGGCAGCGGACTTGCACCTCCTCGTCCTTCCAGACCCCCCGCTTCGGCACCTTCCGCTTGCTGTCAGCGGCTTTCGCAGGAGCTGTGGCCGCTACGGGGGCTGTTTCCGCCAACGACTCCTCCTGGGCGAGGGAGAGTTGTGCGGGGGCGCGGCGGTTCGGCTGCTCTCTGCGCGCTGAGCGGTGGAAGGCGTCCAGAACCTCGGCCTGGAGCATGGGGAGGATCTCCGAGCGCCGGGTGTAGAACACGTCGAAGAACCAGGCGCATGGGTCGCACAGGTCGACCTTGCCGCCGCCTTCGAGAAGTCGTTCGTTCTGCGCTGCAACCTTGGGCTTCTCGGGGAGTGCGGCGTGCCAGTCGCAGGTGATGACGTCGAGGAGAGCCTTGGCCATCAGGCGGCGCCCCGGGCGGACTTGGTGCTCTTCACGCTGCGCAGGGGGATGGGTGCTTCGGCGATGCCCGCCCAGAGCTTGTTGATGCCCAGCTCGCGGCGGACGCTGATGCCGGTCTTGCTGATGCCCTGGGGGCTGACGAGCGCAGGGTGGCGGTTGCTGTAGCTCCACCCCGTCCGGTCGATGGGTCCGCGCCGGCCGATGGTCAGGGTGGCGTGTCGCAGCTCGTCGCACCGGTCGCAGCGCTGGGTGACGTTGATGGACACAGCGTTGTTCGGGTTGCGAACGGGCCGGCCGTTGGCGTTCTCGCCGTGCCAGTCGTATGCGACCCATGTGTGGCGGTCTGCGAGGCAGTCGACGAGTTCCTGCGGGATCGACTCGACGTGGGCGTAGACCTCTTCGTCACTCACGGGCTTGAGTTCCACCGGTCACTCCTTGTGGCGGGCCAATTTCGTTCCGAACAAACTAACCGGCAAAGTCTTCTGTCTGGAACGCCCTTGAAAGAAATGTTTAGGCACCACTCGAACGGGTGAATGTTCGTGCGATCCAGAAGTAGCCCGCAGTCGTCTGACTACGGGCTTCACTACTCATCCACATTCAGTCCGCACAGCACACACACGCCATGTGGTCTGCGAGCCACGCGCCTTGTGCGAGTTGCGGCCGAACTAAGTGATCTTGCAACCCAGTTCGCCTCCCCTGTTCCGCTCGATGAACTCGACGTTCTCCAACTGGGCCGCCGATGCGCCCAGTTGGCTGAGCTTCTTGCCGCTATTCGCCTCTCCAATGTCCGCGAGCTGTCCCGGGATGGTGCCGGTCCTGTCACTGCGGGCTACTCGCCCATGCTGTGCAGCTCGTGGGCGTACCTGCCGAAGTCGGTGATGGACCAGCCGTAGGGGGACTCGGGGTCCTGGACGATGACTTCGAGGTTCTCCAGTCGCTCGACGGAGGACTTCAGGTAGCTGATCTTGCCGGGCCCGTCGGGGGCGATGAGGCCGGCCAGCTTGGCGAGCAGGGTGACGTTCCTCGGGGTGAGGATCTCGATGCGTTCGACCAAGGTCATTTTCGCAACCTTGTCGGTGCGGTCCAGGCCGCCTGCCGTGCGTCGCTCCCAGTACCCCTCGGCCGAAGCGCGGTCGCTGAGCAGGCCGGCCTCCTTCAGGTCGGTGTAGTGCTCGCGAGCCTTGGCCTCGTCCCCGTCCTCGGCGGACGGGCCGCTGTCCTCACTCTCCTCCACAGCGGCAGGCTCCGGGACCCTCAGAGCCCTGCGCGGACGCGGTTCCGCCTCCCTGGTGACGACGGCGTTGGCTGCCCTCAGCGCGGGGTCGGAGGCAGGCCGGAGGGTACCGGGGGTGAAGTCGAGAGCCCGACGAAGGGCGCGAAGTTCGTTCAGGGGGGCGCTGTCGTGCGCCTGGAAGGCGTCGTATGCCTGAGTGACGGAGGTCGGGACCTTCCCACGCTGGCCCGCCTTCATCACGCCCTGCTCAACAGCCCAAGCGCGGATGGTAGTTGTGCGGGTGTCCTTGGTCTTGCTGGTGCCGGAGGTCGTGGTCACGGGCTGCGAAGCGTGCTTGCCGGAGGACTTGACGGCTCGACCGCACTGAATGAAATCCTTGAGCCTGGCTCGTAGGACGTGCGCGTTCTCGCTGCTGAGGTCGATCTCGTAGGCGACACCGTCGAGGGCGAAGGGCACGGTCTCGTCGGCCAGGGTTTGACCGGTGGAGTCGAGGTCGTCGATGAGGGTGATGACGGTCTTCTGCATGGTGGGCTCCTGTTTCTGGGCATGACGAAAACCCCACCGAGCGCGGTGGGGTCATGGCGGCTTTCGTTTGGGGAGTGGGGCCCGCATGGGGGGCGGATGCGGGCTCCGAGGTCAGGCGGTCAGTGCTGCTTCGTGGAGTCGTACCCAGGTGCGTCCTACCTCGGAGATGCTGTAGGTGTCCTGGGTCTCTCGGCGCATGCAGCCACGCCTGACGAGAGCGTCGTAGCTGCTGCGGTCGGCGGGGTTCGACGCTGCGGCCGTGCCGCTTCCTTCGCAGGCTGCGCGGAGGCGGGTCTCCTGCGGTTCGGACAGCTTGCCGACGGCACGTGCCATGCGTTCCAGGTGGTCTTCAACGGAGACCCGCCCCTTGGCGAAGGGGACGACTCTGTCGGGCTCCTGTTCTGCCGGCGCATCCGGATCGATGCCGGCCTTGGCCAGGAGCTGGTCGAGCAGGCTGCTGTCGCCGTGGCGGGTGTGCTGCTCCCAGGCTTTGCGCGTCATCGCTGGGATACGGCCGAGCTTGTTGACCGGCAGGTGGTTCTTCTCGCACCAGGCGCGGATGGCCACGCCCTCTTCGCGCTGCTGTGCCTGTGTCAACGTCGGAGCAGGGGCACCCTTCACCGCGATGTTGCCGGTCTTAGCTGGGCGGCTTGCCTCCATCCACGGCTGCATGATCTGCCGGAATTTCGCAGCATTTTCGTGAGACAGTTCGATTTCTCGGGGCTTGCCATCAAAAGTGAAGCTCACAGTCTCCTGAGCTTCACCCCCGTCGATGTCATCTACGAGGCGGACCCGGAAGGTCTGCGCCATGTCTCTTCCTCCAAGGCGGAACGACACTGTGCCTGGGGCCGCACTGTAGTGGGCAGCCCCAAGGAGGTCTTTAGCTTGATGCAATTTTGAGTAGTAGTTAACAGGTAGTGCGTAAACGGCAGCACAGGAGCACTAAACTGCATATGCCGCGCCCCCGCGTGCGCCGCCCCCCGCAGTGTGGCCTATTTCTTGCGGCAGCCTTCAACAGGCGCGATGCCAATGAACGCCCCCGTCACCCATTCGGATGACGGCATCACCATTCCTCCATCACTCAGAGCGATGTAAGCGGTTGCGGTGCTCAGCCTGACCAGCAGCTCTTGCGTCAGGACCGCTCGCGCCACTTTCGGAGGACATTCTTGCCAACGTCATTCAAGTGCAGAATGCGCCAGCCTCCCTCGTGGTCTTCGTCGCCGGGCTCCAGCCACTCGACGTCCCACAAACCCCGCTCTTCCAGCGTGCGGACCTCGTGACTGTCCCACAGCTCGCCCGTTTCCTTCTTGATCTGAAATCGGCCCCGGGGCGCATGCTCGGCGATGTACGCGAGCCGGGTGACGGAGCGCTCGCTGATCTTTTGCTCCTTCATCGCGCCATCGACGTACTTCATGCGGTAGCCCGTGGCGGCCACGTGTCCTCCTAGGGGTTCAGTGCTGCCGATGACCAGGTCCGACCTTGTCGGGTGGTGCTTTCGGCTGGACGTTGCTGCTGTGTCCGGGGGTTAGCCATCCTTCCATCGGCGGCGGACAGCGGGAACGCAAGTGGTCCGGCCCCTGGCTTTCGTAGCCAGGGACCGGACCGGAACGGGAGGCGTTACTGCGGTGGCGCCCCGGCGGGCTGGCGCCGCATGACGACACCCGTGGCGGGGACCGGAGTCACCTGGGCCGGCTGGTCGGCCGGCCGGTGCACCGCAGGGTCGCTCGTGGAGACCATGTCGGCCCTGGCCGGGTCGTAGTTCAGCCGCCACTCCACGCCCTCCCGACTGACCGCCCCTCCCACCACGTAGCCGTCGGCGTTGATGTGCGCGGCAGGCGCGAGCTTGCTCATGGCCTCGGCGAAGCTGGCCGCCTGCACCGTGCCGGAGATCCGCGCGACAAACGCCACCGTGTACGCGAACAGCTCGGGCCCCTCGGCACCCCCGCCCGACCGCGCCTCCTGAAGCGGCTGCACCTGCGGCGGCTGGCGGTGCGCCTTGAGGGCCTCCTTCCACTCCACCAGGGCACTGGCGTATTCGCGGACCCTGGTCTGCTGGTCGGCGTTGGTGATCAGGCCCACGGTGATCCACTCGTCGGGCCTCGACGGGTCGTCTGAGCGGGTCTTGTAGACCACATCCGGCGGGGCACCCTCGGCCTCGGCCTGCTTGCAGACCCTCTCGATGAAGTCGCGGCTGAGGCTGCCCCCGATGGCGTGAAAGGCCCACGCGTACGGGTGGCCGTGCCACTGCGCGGGACTCTGCGGCTGAGACATGGCGCCGCCCTCCGGCGTCTTGAGCTGGGGCGGTTCGGTACTGATGCTGGTCATGTCGGTGTCACTCTCCGTCGTGGATGGGGTGGATGTCGCAGACCGGAATGCCGGCCATCTCCCGCATGAGGGCCGCGTGGACGTCGACCAGGCCCTCCTCCCACGCGCCCTTGCGGTGGTCCCAGGTGTCCTGGTCCTTGATCGCACCGTCGGAGATACCGCCGCGCAGGGCGAGGTCGGTGGCCTCCCACTCCAGGTCGTAGGCGAGCGCGCGGGCGTAGGCCGGCCGGGGCGTCTTGTCCAGGGAGCGGATGAACGCGGTGCCCCCGATGTGGAACTGCTCGATGCCACGAAGGCGGGGCTGGAAGATCTCGGCGTAGTGACCCTCGACGCGCACGAGAATCCCGGCGTAGCCGTAGGTGCCGCGAATCGCCTGGAAGTAGTGACCGGCGTAACGGGACAGTTCCTTGGGTCCTACGCCGCGCATGATGTCGATGCGCAGATCCGGTTCACTCTTGCTGGGCATGGGGGTCTCCTTGTCCGGGTCGGAATGTTGTGGTTGCGTCCGGCGGTCCACCGCCGCGCCCCGCCGGGGCGCCACGGAAGCGGCCGGGTCAGCGCAGGGCGTTGAAGAAGTCGCCGTCGTTGATCAGGGGCGGATCGCCCTTGAAGACCGCGCTCACCCGCAGGAGCGGGTCGGTCTCGTTCAGGCCGAACCACCAGTCGCGCTCGATGTCCTCGGCGTAGAGCTGCTCGACGCTGGCGCCGAAGTGGGCCTGGAGCAGATCGGAGGCCGCTTCGATGGCTGCCTCGTGGGTGGTCGCCTTCACCGTGATCACGACGGGCCGTAGGTCGACGCAGGTGGTCTCACCGTCGTCGCCCACGGCGTTTTCCCAGTCGGCGACGATCGTCATGAACGTGTCCTGGGTGCCGCAGAAGCAGCCGTCGTTGACGGTGCAGTCCGCGCAGCGTCGCTTGGCGTAGCCGTCCTCGTCCGGGGTCTCGCCCTCGTCGGGCTCGATGCACCTGTCGTTGCAGCCCGCGCACTTCAGCAGTCCGTACATCACGTGCTCCTTCTCGAACATGCGAAGGGCCCCCTCGTCGTGGTCAACGAGCGGGCCCGGAATTGGAAAGGTCACCCATTCGAGTGACGGCATAACAGTTCTTTGGAAAGCGCTGTGCCTACTCCAGCGCTAAGTCGGCCTGAATTGCTGGATTTACGCCGCCTCGGCGTACAAGGTGTGGCCGTGGACCTGCGGGTACTGCTCCGCCAGGTACTGCCGCAGCAGGCTCGGCCAGTCGACGTCCAACAGCTCGCCCCACACGGCCGCCGACACGAGCGGGGAAAAGATGTCGCCGAGTTGGCGGCACTGGGAGGAGCGGGAGGTGGGGGCCGTACGCGTCCCCTGTACCGGGTAGTTGGGAGGCAAGCCGAGCAGCTTGCACACCTCTTCGATCGTGAAGCGGCGCTCCGGATCGTCCGCGTCGTACCAGCCTCGGATTTTTGACGTGATGCCCGGGATGGTGCGCCCCAGCTTGAACTCGTTCCCGCCGGACGTCTTCCTGACCCCACGCGTGTTGATCCAGGTCTCCGGGTCCCAGCCGATGGCGTCCGACGCCCAGGTGGTGATGCCGGGCGCCTTGACCGCGTCCAGCGGGTTCTCCCGCGACGCCATCATGATCGCCCTGCGCCTGGCGGACGGGCTTCCGAACTCTCCCGCGTCAAGAGTGTCCCAGCGAACGCCGTGCCACCCCGCGACGATGAACTCAATCCCGATCGCTGCTTTCACCTCTTCGGGGAGCGTCCATGCCTGCTCGACGATCACGGATTCAAGCGGGGCTCCTGCCGCGAGCAGGCCCATGCCGACCAGGACCGGCGAGAGCATGAGCCCGGCCGTCATCTTGTCCGCCGTGATCTCGTTCACCCACGACCACATCTCGGCCACAGTGGTTCCGTCGTGGGGGTTGCCGAACTCGGCCGTGGAAACGTCTCCGTGATGGCCACCGGAGCGCCACACGTTGCCGTACGCCTCGGCCACGTCGGAGATCGCGTCGAGCAGGATGAGGAGGTTCTCCGGCCGGCGACCGAGACGCTTGCCCGCAACGCTCCAGTCCGGGCACGGCATGGTGAACACCGCGCGCCGAGTACAGCGGAGCGCAGGATGGCGGGGGTCGACCTCGCGCACGTCCATGCAGATCGCGTTGCATCCGGCGGCCCGCGCTGTTGCGGTGGCGTCCTTGGAGGTGTCGACGCAGACCATGTCCAGCTCGATGCCCAGCACCAGCCGCAGCCCCGCGCAGCCTCCACCACAGCCACCGCACACGTTGATCCCGCGCTCCGGCTCCCCCTCTTTCCAGGGGTACAGCCACCTGACCGGCCACGGCCCGGCAGCCTCCTGCCGCTCGCTCTCGGTGAGGCTGTCGAGGTAGGCCACCAGGGCTTCCCCGTCCAGCTCCAGGCCCTCCAGCGGGCGTTCAATGCTTTCGGGCGACCAGCACTCACACGGGCCGCAGCACTCCTCGCACCATTGGTCAGGCATGCCGACCGCCTCCTTTCGGGCATGAAAAAAGCGGCCCATCACAGGCCGCGCGGAATTTCTGCGGTGTCCTCGGCTGGATTAGTCGTGTCAGCCGGTCATTTCGCGCATGAGGAATTCCCGGTCCCACTCCTTGGTCCGACCGCCGGCCACGGTGATCGCGGCGTACAGCTTGACCTCGTCCCGGCCGACCACGTCCTCGTGGAACATGACCGCGATTACGGCGGCCAGCTCCCCACCATGCTCGCGGGAGTCGATCTCGTCGAAATCGTTCTCCTCGGCGATCTCCAGCGCCTGGCGCCACTCCGCCTCGGTGTACTTCAGACGGTGGGTGGCGCATCGGTCGGTGCCCTCGACGGTCGTCTCGGTGCAGTAGCGGGGCTCGTCGGTGATGCCGATCGGATGGCCGCAGATGAACGAGCCCTTGGTGGGCTCCTCGGTGAGGTGTTCCACCGGCTCGATGTACTCGGTGCCCATCTCGCGGTACCAGCCATGCGGGCGCCTGTACCAGTCGCCCAGGTGCCGGGGGTCGAGGGTTTCCACGGCGGTGATCCCGACGGGCCGTCCCTTGTCGTTGCGGCGGTGGTACTTGATGCGGCCGTAGTAGTACTCGGGCTGGGTGGAGTCAGTCCACACACGGACGAACTGGCCGTCGGGGAGTGCGGAGTAGGGGTAGCGCTTGCGGTGTGTCATGTCTGACGTCCTTTCTGCTGAAGAAGCCGACCCTTCATGCGACGCTGCGCAGCGAGGGGCGGAGGTCGAGAGCGGCGCACAGGACTTGCTCGGCCATGCGCGGCGGGAAGGCGTTGCCGATCTGCGTCAGGATCTGGGTGGTCGAGCCGCGCCACGGGTGGCCGTCTTCGAATGACTGGAGGAGGGCTGCGTCTTGTGCGTATACGCGGATCTGGTCCTTGCGTCCGCCCTTGTATGCGGGAAGAGCGTCAGCGGACATCAGACGGTTGAACGCAACCCATCGTCCCGAGTCCCGCTCGCCGTAGAGCGTGGCACGGGCTCCGGACCCGCCGACGCATGAGGGGTCCGCTCCCCCGCTGCCGGTGCCCACCGTGACGGTCAGTCCGGGACGGTGGGTCATGCCCCACCCGATCCCCTCGGCCATGGACACCCACGGCCTGAGCGACTGGTCGCCGTCCTCCTGGGCCACGGCCTTGCGGTATTTGCGGTGGGTGGGCGCGGGCAGCTTGGCCTCACCGTGTAGACGCGCAACGAAAATCGCGCGGACGCGGGTCTGCGGAACGCCGTACTCCTCCGCGCTCAACTTACCGGTGGCGACGCTGTATCCCTCGGCACGCAGGATGATGGCCAGCGCCTCCCATACCGGCAGCACGGTAGGGACCTGCTCCAGCGTGATCGCCTCGTAGGGCCGCTTCTGGTCGATGGCCTGCAACGCCCAGCGCAGCGGTTCGAGCACCAGGCCGATCCGCTCGTCCTCGAACGCGGCCAGGTCGCGGGAGATGTCCTCCCGGTTGGCCATCCGCCTGGCGAGGGCCAAGACGTTGTCCAGTGCTGCGCGTCCCTTGCCCAGCCCGTTGATGGCGTACGGCTGGCACGGCGGCGAACCGATTTTGAGGTAGCGGGCCGCAGGGAAGTCGCCCGGCCCGTAGTCACGTACATCGCCTTCAACGGTGCCCAAGCCCGCTGCCCGGCGCGTCTCGCACGCGGCGTGGTCTTTTTCGATACCGGTCACGGTTATGCCGAGGCTCTGGGCGGCCCAGTCCCAGCCGCCGGGGCCGCCGAAAAGGTCAACGGCGTCCGCGTTGCTGACATCCATCGCGTGGTCTCCTGGCCCTGCCGGGCATGAAAAAGGCGGCCCTCGACAGGCCGCGCGGGTTTTTGTTGTGTCCCTGGCTCAGATCTCGACGCGCTCGCCGTCCACCAGCTCGAACGGCTTGGACAGGCCCGTCTCGCCGACCTCGGTCCAGAAGGTGGTGTAGCCCTCGGCGGCCCACAGCCGCATCGTGGCCTCACCGATTTCGACGGTGTCGCACCGCTTCTGTCGTCGGCTGCTGGAGCTGCCGCCGATACGGGCGATGACGAGCATGGATTCGGGGGCGATAGGTCGGGGCACTGTCAGTCCTTCCCGAGCACCTTGGAGACGTTGAACACGTAGCGGAACCCGGTCGAACCGTCGTCGGCGACCCGCTCGTACTCACGCAAGGCGTACTTGGTGCCGAAGGTGAACAGGTCGCCGATCTCCTCGATCGGGAACCCGGGCCACTTCGCGAGGATGTAGCCCGTGGCACGCTGCTCCATGCCCTCGTGATCCTGGTTGTGGCCGTTGAGGACGGTGCCGAGGAGATCCCGGTCGAATTCCTCAGCCAGGCTCCTGGCCACGGTGATCGCGGCGTACAGCAGGCCCTCGTCGTTGCCGGCCTCCGCCCCATGCAGCTCGGCGACCACGCCGGCCAGCTCGCCAGCACTCTCGCGGGAGTCGATTTCGCAGAATTCGGCGTCGTCGGCCTGGTTGAACGCGGCCTCCCAGTCCTCGCCGGTGTACTTCAGCAGCTCTGTCATTTCACGGTCTCCTCGTCCTTCGTCTGGCGGATTGGTGTCAGGATGCGTAGGCGCTCAGGACCGCGTACGCCTGCGCGACGGTGGCCCCCCGCAGCCACACACCGGCCCACGCTCGGCTGTGGTTCTGCTCGTCCACCCGGTTCACGACCATTGCGTGCCGAATGGTGAGTACGCCGTCCGGGTCGATCAGGTCGTCGTAACGGGGCATGCCGCTGACGACGTGCTTCGCGGTCATGCCCGGGAACGTCACGCCGAGCTGGTAGCGGTACTCCTCCGGCAGGTTCTCGATCCCCTCCATGGGAGTGGAAAGGCTCGGCCTGAGTGCCCTGGTGATGCGCGCGGCTTCATTCACGGGCAGGAAGGGGATGCGGATTTCCACGCGGGTGTCGTCGTTGCCGGTGGAAGTGATGATCACCCCGAGCGGGCGGCGCTCGCCCTCCTCGAACTCGGCCACCGAGGCGCCGAGCAGGTGCGGCTTGTACTCGATGTACGTCTTCGAGCTGCTGCCCTGAGCGACTGCCGGAATTCCGGCTGCCCGCAGGGGGAGGGAGAGCACGCGCAGGCCGGCCACGGCGTCCTCACGTGCGAAGTGAGGCAGGATCTGCGTGCGGATGGTCTCGACCGTCCGGCGCACGGTGACGGCCCGGTCCTCGTCGGTGGCGGCGTACGCCTGCACGGTCTCCAGCGACCGGGTCGGCTCCGGGCTGACCGACACGTGCGCGGTCAACTGGACCCCGTCGGTGCCGTCGTCCAGGCAAATGCGGAAGCCGATGGGGTGTACGACGATCGCGGAACTCAGCATGGCCTCAACTCGCCAGTCAGGGCCGAGAGTTGTGGCTGTGTCCTCTGCGATAAGGCGGAGCGGTTCCGCCACGTGTCGGAAGTCGGTGTACATCGAGTCGGGCACGGTGGCTCCTACTGGTAGATGCGGGTCTGGAGCTGCGGCTGAGTGTTCATGGCGCCGGAGCGCCTCCCAGTTGGAAGGCCGCCCCGGCACCATGACCGCTCAGACTCAGACACCGGCCAGCAGGCCCAGCGTGGCGTTGTCGGCCGTCTCCCACTTGCCGGTCAGGGTGTAGCCCATGTTCCGCTCGGCGCGGTTGTTGCCCCGGACCTTGCTCTCCTGCTGCTGGAAGGTGTTCACAGCCTGGTAGGCACCGAACTTGGTGCCCCGCCACGGCGCCACCCGCTCGTCGTGGCGCCACATGCGCAGGTACCCGCCCCGCTTCTCCCGGGCGTTGTTCTGTGTGCGGATGCTGTCGCTGCTCTCCACGGGCACGAGCTGCTCACGCACCAGGCGCTCGAACTCCCGGTCGGTGAACTGCTCGGCGCACAGCCTGGCCACCGCAGCGCTGAACTCGTCGCCGACCGTGTGGACGATCGCGAGCGCCTCCCGCGCCTTGGTGATGCGGCCCATCGACTTGGAGCTGTGCTTGACCTTGAACTGCTGGCCGTCCTCGCCCAGGCCCGCATTCATGGTGTTGTCGCACACCACGTTGGTCACGATCCGCTTATAGGTCGTGGCGAGACTGCCGTCGAAGGACGTTGCCGCGATCAGGTTGGGCCGGAACTCCACGCCCTCCGGCGTCTTGATGGTGTCCGGGACCTCGACCGACACCCACGCTTGCGCGCCGCCGCGCAGCAGACCGGCGGAGCCGATGGCCAGCTCGTCATCCAGGATCATGGACACGTTGTCGAGCAGCCACTGCTTCGGCTGGTGGGGCTGATAGCCGTCCTTGAAGATGCCCATGACCAGGCCGGTGTCGCTGCGCACGATGGCCTTACGGTCCTCGACGGACACCTTCCTCAGCTCCGGCTCGACCAGGCCCGCCGCGATCAGCTCGCGGTTGCCGGTCTCCAGCTCGACGAACAGCGGGCGCTCCTCGGCCGTCCAGGAGAACAGCCGGCGCTCCACCTCCTCGATCGGCACGGCGCCGGTGAAGTGGTTGTCATGGCCTGCGCGGTGGTGCCACGCCTTGCCTCGCTTGTCGGTGAAGCCGATCAGGGTGTTCTCGTTCAGCCACTTCAGCGTTTCCCGGCTCATGATTGAAATCCTTTCAGGCGCGAAAAATGCGACCCACCGCCGAATGGGCCGCATTAAATGGGCATGAAAAAAACGACCCGCAATGTGCGAGCCGTTCGGCGTTACTGCTGTGTACTTGCCTGCTGTGTTACCGGTTCTTGGGTCGGAATCCGACTCCGGCAAGGCGCTCCGTGTGCGCGACCCAAGTGACGGCCTGCACCACGCTGGGGATCTCTTTCAGTCGCAGAGCTGCCTCGCGGTAGCAGTGCGCGAGAAGCGCGTACCGCTGCTTCGATTCCAGGCCCCGCTCACTGTTGCCGAAGATCTCACCGACGGCGATGTCATGGGCGTGCCGGTCGATGCAGACCGGGTCCCAGTCTTCCGGGTCGAGGATGCACCGGAAGAAATGGCCGGTCTTCGCGGACATCGGCAAGACGTCTTCCGGGTCTTCGCCCAGCATGATCCGCTCGACCTTGCGGATGTTGTCCCGGGTATGCCCGGATGGCTCGCCGGTGTAGGCGCCGCGCGCCAGCCGCTCGTTCTCCCGCCAGGACTTGTTGGCCGACAACGCAGCGATCACGCCCGCGCCTTCCCGCACGTTCCCGTCCGAGATCATGTTCGCCAGGTCGTGGGCCGTCCGGTACCACACCCGGCCCCGCTGCTTCTGGTCTTCGGTCGCCCGGCCGAAGGCGTCAAGGACGTTGCGGACGTATCCCTCGCGCGTTTCCTCGTCCACCTTGAACGGGATCACCTTCCGACTCGACTTCGTGCCTTCGGGCACAGCCTAGTCACCTCCTCGTCATGTGCTGTGGCACTTGGTGCCGATGAATCCGGCGCGGTGTGTGGTCAGGCCGCACCGACGGCAGGCGTAGGCGAACGCCTTGCCCTTGTCGAAGTAGTCGACGACCTCACGGGTGTTGATCAGCCGGTGCTCGTTGAAGCAGAGCAAGCCGTCTTCACGTCTGGCGTACTCGTCCACGCGCGGCATGCGCACCGTGACGTGACCCGACTTCCAGAACTCGAAGTCGGCCAGCCACGCCTCGTACGTGCCCGGGTCGCGCTGTTGCAGCTCGGCCGCCAGGCGCTCGAAGTTGTGCCTGCGTTGGGCCGCCTCCTCCTCGGTGATCGGCCGCAGGAATTCACCGTGCGGTCCTTCACCGTTGGGCCCGTAGTCCTTGACCAGCGCCCCCGGCGTCGAGTCGTACGCCGCCGCCTGAAGGTTCAGCATCACGACCTGCAATGACTTGCGCATGTCAACCTTTCGCGGTGATCGGCGTCAACTCGTGCAGCGGAAGCCGTTGCGGATTGCGGATTGTCTGGCTCGGAGTTGGATCTGTTCGTCGGCACATGGCGTAGCCGGTGAGCCAGCCCTGTTCGGCGTGCTCCCGGTCGACGTCTTCCAGGTGCTCGATGATGTGGATGCGCCCGGCGTGCCGGACCGTCATGCCGGGGCGGAGCCCGAACTGGTGAGACCACATGTCCGCGCCGAGCTGCCGGGCGTAGGGGTGGTGGATGTGCTCGGGATGGGCGTAGACACCGGTCAGGTCCCGCTTGCCGACGAAGTTGTGAAGGACGTCGAGCGGTTCAGCCGGCCGGTTCTGCATCTTGCGGCGGACCGCGATTTCGAGGAGCACGGCTTTGCCCGCTCGAATTGCTGCTGCGTCCCTTTCGTCGAGATCGTCGAGCCGGTAGCGGTCGTCGTGATACGCGCCGGTCGTCGGCTGCTGCAAGGAGATACGGATGTCGAGTTTCATCGCAGCTTCCACACGTTGTCCACGCGCACCAACTTCGTGGCGCAGTTCTCGCACTCGATCTCCTGCACCCATCCGACCTTCTTGTCGGGCATCTCTCCGCAGCTCGGGCACAGGAACGGGTTCGGGCTGTGGATGCCGTCCTGTGCGTCGGGGCAGGTCGTCTCGATCTCGGTCACGACCTTGCGGCAGAAGTTGCACACGTTGGCCCTGGTCCGCTTCTCGTCGTCCTTCAGACCCCAGAACTCCCGCACGAAGTACCAGGCGTTGTACCCGCGCGGCGCCCAGTGCGCGGGTTTGAGGTGCTCCTCGTCCCGGGCCCGGACCTCCGCCTTGAACTCGTTGGCGTCCTCGTCCAGCCACAGAATGAGGCGGCCTTCCCAGCGCTCGTTGGTGATCTCGAACGCGGGACGATCGGCGGACACCTTGAACGGCACGTCGAAGTTCTTCAGCTCGTCGGCCAACTCGGCGAAGCTGTTCTTCGGACGCGGGGGGAAACGACGGGGCATTAAAAGCACCTCCGGAATTACGCGGTATGGATGAGTGAGTGACCGGCGCGGGACAGCATGATCACTGCGGTACCTCGAACACGGTCACGCCGTCGATCTCCTGTGGCGGCTTGCCCTCACGCATCAGGCAGCCGGGGCAGGTGAGCCGGTCCAACGAGTGGATCGTGATGTAGGAGCTGTGGCCCTGTTCCCACAGCTTCACGCCGCCGGTCGTCTCCAGCAGCACGCCGCACATCGTGGACTGCCACGTCCGGCGGTCGTCGTCGTGCTTCCCGTTGTCGAACCCGGTCGCGGACACCGAGTGCTTGGCGTCCTCCGGCATCTCCCACACCGCGAGCCGCTTCGAGCCGTTGGCCAGCTCGCACGCGCACAGGTTCGAGATGAAGCAGACGACGTCCTCGTGCATCCGCATGTAGATCCGGAAGTGATCCGGCCTGTTGCAGATCGGGTTGTAGGGGAGGTTCGGCTGCTCACCGTCCAGCACAAATTCCGCGTGCCACTTGTCCCGGTGGTTCACGGCGCGCGGGTCGAACAGCGACACCCGCTGGCCCGGCTTGATTCCCCGCAGGAAATCGGTCGCCTCCTCGATCGTCGGCATGTCAGCCCTCCTCCTGCTTGGTCTGGGTGGTGAAGGGGCGCCACTGCCCGGCCTTGAACGCCTTGTTCCACTCGTCGAACTCGACCCAGCCGCCCGTGCCGGCCACCTGGAAGCCTTTGTGCCGGACCACGCCGGCCTCGATGTCGACCAGGCGGCGGATGCCGATCACGTCGCCGAACCACTCCCGCCTCGCTACGTCCTCCAGGAACGCGGCCTCGTCGGGCTGGGGCAGCGCGGCCTCCAGGTGCTCGTTGAACACCTTGAACAGCGCGGTCATCGACTCCACCGGCTCGGACTCCCACTGCCCGCAGCCGCATTCGGCCTTGAAGCCCTCGTACGAGGGGAGCCGGAAGAACTCGTGGACCCCGTCCTCACCGATGGCGGCGCCCATGTTCTGCTGGTGCCGAAGCGCCTGCGAAACCTGCATGCTGGGCAGTCGGTCGTCCAGGCCCAGCTCCGGAATTCGCGTCATGCCTTTTCCCTCCTTGAATTACGGCTGACAGTCGGCAGCCCGGGGCGCGGCGTTGCTGCTGCGTCCTGGACTGCCGTTAGCTCAGTCGCTGGATTTCGCCGATGTAGTGAATCGAATAGGGCGCCCCATAGGAGACGGCTTCCAAGGCGAAGAGACGAGCAGCGGCCATCGCGCTGTCCTCGCTCGCACCCCAGACGACATGACGCAGCTCGTCGGGAAGCAGGATGTCGCAGTCAACCGTGACGTCGGTTTTCTCCGACTTTTCCCCGCACTTTTTATGGGCGTGGTCGGCGGTAACGCTGACTTCGTGCACGCCTTCCGCTTCCGGCGCCCACTGGACATAGGCCCAATGCACTATGTGTATCCCTTCCCACCTCGGCCGGACTCCCGGGGCCGTTTGGATGACGTCCCTACAGTTCATTTGGCAGCGAAAAGGGAGCCGACCGGCGCAACACGCACGCGCCGAGGCTCCCTCTTCACTCGCCTGCTTCAGTTGTCGTACCGGCCGATCACTTACCGCCGGATTCACCGGTGGGCGGCTCCCACTCCGGGGCTGCGAGCCGCTCCCAAATCGGCTCCCACACCTCCAGCGTCTTCCCCTCACACTGAGACTTCTTCAGCAACCAGTCTCCGTGCACGGGCCGATCCATCACGTCGCCGTGCTGCATACGGAAGTCGGCCCGCTGCTTGTACGCGCTGTTCGGTGTTTCCCGCACGGCCAGCACGATCGCGGGCCCCAGCACGGTGCCGGACGCTCCGCCGTTGTAGGTCAAGCCGACCTTTTCACCGATCCTGACGCGCATTCACGCTCCTCTTTCATTCGGGAAGTAACCGGGACGGGTGAGCGACAGTTCGGCGTTCCTGCCGTCGCCCCAAAACGTCGGGGAGAGCAGGTTGGGATGTGTTGTGGTGTGGGTCAGGCGTCCACCCGCGTCGTGGTGCTGAATGCGTACCTGCCCGACCGGCCTACGCGCCGCCGCCCTACAGTTCCTGATTTCCGGGTTGGTCACGCGGGCACCTCTCGGTCGATCATGCGGATGGACAGCTTGGCCGTGCGCGTGAAATCGGCACGCTTACGGCCGTGCTTTGTCTTGCCGTACAGGGGGCACAACAGGTTCAGCCGGGGCGTTTCCTGACCCGGAATGCGAACGGAGAGCGGAACGGAGGGGCACGAGCGCATTTGATGGTCTTCTCTTTCAGTCACGTAACCGGCGACGCAATTTCGGGCATGCAAAAGGCGCCACCCGTGACGACGTATCGCCCGAGTGGCGCCCTGCTGTGTTGCTCAGGTGGAGGTGATGGGGGTGGTGGAGTACCGGACCGTCGCGCCGTGCTTGCGCACCCAGACGCACACGCGCCCGGTCTCACGCTCCATCGCGGCGAACGGGCGCCATCCGCCGGTCGTGTCCGACTGCATGATCCGCTTGGCTTCGGCCTTCAACTCCTTGGCCAGCTCGGCCGCTTTGATCGGCTCGTGCACCACGGCCACCGGCTCCGCCACCGGCACCGGCGCGGCGTCACCCGTGGCGGCCTGCCAGATGGAGCGGCGCGGCATGTCGGACGGCTTGGGGGCCCGCTCCGCCGGAGTGTGGGGGAGTTCGGCCGGAGACAACTTGGCCGTGAACGCTGCGCTTACGGTCTCGCGTGCCTTGACGAGATTGTCAGCGGCGAGCATCCCCAGGGAGGAATGCGCACCCGTGGCGGAGAATTCTGCACCGCGCATGTGGTCGAGAAACGCCATGCTGCTACGGCGCTTGTTGGCGGTACGTGCGCGCCTACGGGCGCGGGTGGCGGAACGGCTCATGATCCCTTGTGCTCCTTTTCCAGAGTGCGAACGATCCGGCGGAGTTCCCGAACCTTTTGGGCGTACGTGTCCCGCGCGATTCCCGTTGCGGAGCGCTGCTGTGTCAGCGCGTAGTCACGGGCAGCGCGCATGTCTGCGATTGCACGGCGGTCGTACGTGGGCGAGTCAGCGTCAACGCGTACGAGGAATTCGTACCCGCTGTTTTCGTCATGGCCCATGCCACGTGCGTACGATCCGGGCGCGTAGGTAGGGGAGTTCCCCAATTCCTTGGGAGCGTCCGAAACGATGTGCCGCTTAGGCGTACGGAGGTTTTTACCCGTGTGCCGCTTGTGCGGAGCATTGACCGTTGCGCCCGTACGGTCACCGCGAAGATTAATCTTCCCCCGGTAGTCCACACGGTGAGTCTTGGCTTTGTGGCTACGCGTGTCGGGAGTGCTGGAAGAACGGGGAAGGGGAGGACCAAAAGAAACCGTGGGTGCGCCGTAGTAGCTACCGCTCATATTCGCCCCCTCCTTTCAGGTGAGTTCAGTTCGTTGTCAGTTGAGTACGCGCGCTAGGTCTTGCGCCTAGTCAGATCACCCGAGAGTTCCGAGCGTCAGAGCTAATATTCGCGCGTGTCCAATTTCCTTTTTGGTTTGTGTTCGCTTAGGCATCCACCCATGACCCCGCATCCACGGTCGACCATTGGGGGAGGGAATCCGAGCACGTGTGACACTCCCCCTGCCACAAGGGGTGTCTACGCGGTAGCGGTTCAATTCGGGGAGTTTCCGGCACCAGTCACCCTTTTACAGGCCACTGTTTTAACGGGCATTGACGTCATCCGGGGGAACCCAAATCATGCTCCCTGGAGACTTTGCCTCTAGGACAAAATCCCACATCCGAGTTAGCCGTAATCAGCCACCTACTAGCGCACGCGCTAGCGGTTTGGGTCTGCCATCCCGTGTTACCGGTCTCCCTGCCGTTGCACGTTTCCGCGCACGGCTCAAGATTCCGTTGTAAATGTCTCGCAATTCCGAAAGTTCATGGGCACGGCGAACCGTGCGAGCGAAATTGCGGGTGAGACACTCACGTCCCTACACAACTACCTCTCGTGTCAGGAAAACGCCGCTCAACTTCCAACCCCTTTCAGGGCTTAACCGAACCGTGGCCGGATACCCACGCTTCACAGCGTTAGTACGCGACTGACAGAACGGCCGTCCGGAGGAATCGCCCCCGCATGGGGAATGTGTGCACTGGCGTGCGCAGGGGCGAAACGATGGGACGGGAAATTGGCAACCGAGACCGTAAAGGCTTACATGAAGCCTCACGCACCTATGGGAGCGCTTGTGAAGCGTTAGCCACGGTCACGCATAGCGAGGAAATTCGCGCTATGGGTGCCAGGAACCGGGATAGAACCGGCGTCACACCCGCTAAGCACACGGGTGCCATAGGGCACGTGCGAGGGAATTTCCCCCGCCCCTCTCACCTCCTTTTCTCTGCCCCCGCCGCGCCCCCGGTTTTGGCGGCGTCTCCGTTGCGGTGACAAGGAAGACACTACGGGACACCCCCCGTGGGGGTAGCCCCTTTCCTGTAATCAACCGTGCGCATGGCGTAGTAATTGCAGGTCAAAGGGGGTTTTAGGGGGTCAAAAGATCTTGGAAATAGCTGGAAAATCTCAGCATATGGACAATCTTGGTGTCCAGATTGCACGGGAAAATAGGCTCATGACATGCCATGCCGCCTAGTTCCTTACGAGATACGCCGTATCCGTATCTAACCGGGCATAACGGGCGTCAAGATCACGACTTTACCTTTAGGTCAAGGATGGACAAAAAAGAGCCTCTGACCTGCACCAATAGGCTTTACCTGACATGCCGTCAGGAATGCCGGAGAGTGCCCACCACGGGCGCCGAAAACACGCAGCGTGACGAAATTCGCCGAAATTCGGGGAAGTTTGACGCTACGTAACCGCGCCCCTGTGTGCCTGCCTACGGGGCGCACTCGCCCCCGGGGTCCGATGCTCCGGCCACTCCCCACGGGGCCCGTACGCGTCCGGCCACGGTGCCGCACGGTGCCAGCATGACCGGGCACCCCCCGCGCAACGGCACCCCCCGGGGGTCCACGTGAGCGCGTGAGCGACTGTCACGCGTCGGGGGTCGCTCGGTACCGTCCGGGGGTCGGGCGCGTCAGAATGGCGCTCAGCGCTTCGCCTCTACATACCAGGGCATGACGGACACGCCCCATAAATGCGCGGGCGCGAAAATTCGGGGGGTCTAGGGCATCCGCCCTTGTGTCTCCCTGTATGAGTAGGGATGCCCCGGGATGTCCACTTGAGGCGGGCGGCGACGTGCGAGCAACTCGCCCATGCCCTGGAAATGGCTTATGCCAGGGGTGCCGGGTATGTGGCGATAAAATACATTTAGGCAGTACCTCGCGCTTGCCCCGCTACCTGCGCACTTGCGGCATACACACGCAATGCGCATTATGCCGGTATTCACTGAGCAAAGCGGAGCAAACGCTCCACTAATATCACGGTACGCGCCGGTAACGTCACGGTCCGCCTACCATTACTGCCCGTAAGGTATCTTACGCGCAGTAATCGCCTCGGGGGCCGGTCGGCACCCCCCGCCCCGGAGGGACAGAACGGGGCATGTCCCCCATCACGCCATTTACCCCAAATACCCTGTCATGTGCTACATATGGGGCATGGGTGCCGTATCCCTGCAAAGCGCGACATAGGCGGACCCCCCACCATTAAACGGCCAAAGCGGACAAATGGGTGCCTGGGCTTCCTGACGCATTTCGACGTTCAGCCCAGAGGCAGTGTCCCCGCCGCCGGCAGTGGCCGGAAGCCAATATTCCGTTTTATTGCCGACGGCCGTGGGCCCGGGGCCGGGGCGCCAGCGGCCTCAACGAGTCGTCACTGAAAGGCCGCCAGCGCAGGCGACTCTAGCAAAATGCGCGGGCAGAAAATGGCGGGGGTGCTAACTCCCCGGGCCGCCGGCCGGCAGCTCCTGCCCCATGCGGATCGCGTCCGCCGTCACGCCGCTGACGCCCTCGGGGAACTCCAGCGCCATCTTGAGGCCGGCCGCAGCAAGCGCCTGGGGCAGGAGCTGGTGCTGGGCGTAGTCGCTGAGACCCGAGTACCGGCTGTCGAGGTACCAGTCGGCCGGCAGCTCGGTGTCGTGGGCGTACTCCTGGGAGCCCGGGAAGGACAGCATCAGGCGTACGGGGGTGGGTTGCACGTCGCTCATGACGAGAGCGTACGACGTGGGGCGTCGTCGGCCGGAACGCAGCGATTTAGCTCGGAAAATAGCTGGGCGTCTAAGGCCCCGGCGTCAGGAATTCGCCTTTTCGTAGGCTTCCTTCACCTCGGCCGAGACTCGGCCTCGGTCGTTGACCTCGTAGCCGTTCTCCTTGGCCCAGGCGCGAATCTGCGCGGTGTCCCCGCTGCCGGCCGTTGCTGCACCTCGGCGCTTACCTCTCGAACCTGCCGCCGCGATGCCTCCGCGTACGCGGCGGGCACCCGCAGCGCTCAGGTAGGGGTGCAGGATCTCCAGCAGGCGATCGTGGCTCGCACCGGAGAGGTCGATTTCGACCCCGGCACCGTCAATGAGGATGGTGTGCGTGGTGATGTCTTCGGCTTCCTCACCGGTGACATCGTCTGTGTAGGTGATGACCTTCTTCTGAACCATGCGGGGATTGTAGGGCTGCGCCGAGTGGCCCGGTTCACGAAGCGGGCGTTGCGTGCAACTGCGCGAGGAGCGTGAACGATGTCTGGGCCATGCCGACGGCCAGCGCCGGGGTGATCGTGGCGTGGGTGAGGTCTCCGTGGGCGAACTTGTTTCGGATCGGGCGGCCGACGGTGTCGAGGAGGTCGTATTGCTCCTCGTTGAGCGTGCCGTCGGCGTGGGCCTTCTTGAGGTGGTCGGCGAGGCTGCCTTTGCCGTAGCGGGCGGTGAGCGCGGTCTCGATGGCGATGATGGACATCGCGACGCCGAGCATCATGAACTCGTACCGGTAGAAGGCCATACGGATTAGCTCGCGCGCCGTGGTCAGGACGCTAACGGCGGCCTGGGGCAGGCCGGGCGGGATGACGAGGTCGCGGACCACGTCGTGCATGTCGGCGAACTGGCTGGCCATCAAGAGTTGGGAACGTTCGTCGGGTACCGGCCACGGCAGCTCGGGGGTTTCGCTCATGCCCCGGATTCTGGCAGCTCAGCCCAGTGCGGGCAGCCAAATAACGGTCATGGGCTGAGCCGGCCGTCATTTGGCTGCGGACAGGCGCTCTCAACTCCCGGTCCTGCGGAGACGACGCTGGAACTCGGGGCGTGTCTGCCAAGTGGGCAGCTCGGGGCAGGTCTCGCGCAGCAGGGCGACGATTTCTTCGTGCTTGGCTTTCGCCTCGGCGTCGGTGCAGGGCCAGTGGGAGTGCCACACGGTGGTCCATTCGTTGGCCCAGCGGATGCCAGTGACGTACATGAAACCGATCTCGACGGTGTCGGCGACGCCTTCCCACTGGGTCTGGACGATGGTGTCGAGGTGCTCGGTCCTGTCGACGACACGGTATTCGCGGTCCTCGCGGTGGCAGGCCCACTCGATCGTCTTCAGGGTCTGCCCGTCGCGGCCGACGAAGGCCGTCTCACCGGGCGCTAGCTCCAGCGTGCTCAACTCGCCCTCCTGGCTCGGATTTTTGCGTCGCGTCGCCTGCGGGGGCAGGCTCCGCCGGCCGCTATGTTGCCGAACTTACTCGGGTCGGTGGCCGAGCTGTTTCAACTTCCGCCGGCCGGCCTCGATGTGTTGCCGGGCGGTCGCGAGGAAGCCGCGCGCCTGGTGCAGTGCTTCTCGCGTCTGCTTCGCTACCGCGTCCTCGGTGGGCGCCGGATACGTGGCCTGTACGAGTGGCAGTACCGCCGCGAGCAGGGCGTTGACCGCCGGACCCGTGGGAAATGCGCCTGGTCGGGCTTCCCAGGTCATGTGCAGGTCCAGGGCAGTTCGCGCGAGTCGTTCGTCGAGCATTCGCGTCCACGCTTCCTGGTACGCGCGCTCGGCGTCGGACTCCAGCATGGGGACGGCGCGTACGGCTGACCACACGCCGCCCATGTACCCAGCGCGCGTGAATTCCCTGCCGATCGGGTCGTTCTCGACGATCAGGGCGCCCTCGACGGTGAACAGCAGATGCCCGAGCGCCTGGGCCCGGTTCATCGGCTGGGGGTCATCGGCTAGTGCCGGCACACGCGTCCCGAGGGCCTGTAGGGCAGCGTAGACCTGTTCCAGGGTAATTCCCGGCTCGTCGGCGGGGGTTGGTGCGCTCATAGCAGCCAGAGTAGCCATGCGTACGCAGTTGCGTGCGTAGTTGCGTACGCAGAGATGTTCGGTAGTGTCCTGCCATCGCCGCGCCACGAGATCGGCGATGAGCATGTGCGAAGCCATGCGCCCAGAGGGATGCCCCGCCGTAGGAGCCCGCCGTGTAGGCACATGGGCGACCGCAAGGCGGGGCATCTTCGCGTTGAGGTCAGTTACCACTCACATCCGCAGTCTCCGCACCGATACCTCGCACCGTCCGGCGTCTCACCGGCCGGCACGTCTTGCACGTTGCTGCTCCCGCAGGAACAGGTGGTCGCGGTCGGGACACCCTCGGTCGGCGGCTTGCTCCAGTCGCGGTGGTAGTGCCAGGGCTCGCCAGCGTTCTCGCACTCGTCGGAGGGGTAGTAGTAGGGCTCCTCCGCGTCGGTGCGGGGACGCTCCTTATGGCACAGGCCGCATGCGACCGCGCCGTTGGCGTCGAGGCGGGTGCAGATGGCGGCGGCCAGGCGGTTGCGGGACTCCTGGTAGCGCTGGGCCTCCTCCTCGGGGGTGAGCTGCGGTAGGGAGGCGCGGTACGCCTTACCCCAATTCGTCAGCAACTCGTCGATGCTCAGGGTCTGTTGAGTCATGAGGGCACAGTAGTGCGTACGCAGTTGCGTGCGTAGTTGCGTACGCACGAATGTGCGCTAGATTCCTCTCCCGAAGGCCAGACCAACAGGTTTGGTGGGCTTCGAGATTGTGAGGGTGTCCCGCCGTAGGAGCCTGCCCGCCACAGGGCACAAGGTGACCGCAAGGCGGGGCACCCTCGGGCGTTTTCGCCGGTACCTGGGGCTCCTATCTCGTGTGGACACACCGGCAGTCGCGAGAGGGGTTTGATGAAGCAGTACGGCGAGGACGTGGTTCGGCTCGGGTTCTCGAACCTGGAGCATGACGGCGGTCCGGAGGAGCGGCCGGGGCAATTACCGGGGAAGTGGACGCGGGCTCATCACGAGATCCTGGCGCCACGGCAGTTCGACTGGCTCGGTCGGGCGGAGATGACGTACTCCCAGGTCCAGCCGCTGAATCCGGATGCGGGTGCGGAGGAGCTAGCCGCCTGGGAGATGGCGAAGGAGGCCGCTGACCGGCGTTTCGGCGCCGCTCAGACGCTGCTCGGCATGAAGGGCTTCCGGGCGCCTACGGGACAGGGCAGGAATCCCACGGGCATGTTCGTGCGGGAGAGCACATTCGAGGTCGTCTCACGGCACGACCAGCTCAGGGTGTGGCGTACGCCGCCGACGAACGTAGTTCTCCGGCTCCGGGGTGAAAACGCACCGCCAACGCCGATCGTGACGGTGGCCTGGCACAACTCCTTCTGCTCCCCGAGCGGGCGAGAGGCGGAGGCGGAAGAATTGTCCTCGCTGGTGGACAAGGTGCAGGCAAAGTACGGCAACGACCCGGAAAGGCGCTGGTCAGCGTTCTGGGGATTTGGTGACTGCAACGAGTACCCCGTGCCGGTCGGCGAGACGGTGCCGCCCATCGACTGGAATTCACCGGAGATCACAGATCTCGTGCACCGCCGACACCGCGCGCGCAGGCAGCCGGACGGCTCGTGGAAATCGTGCACCTACCTCGACGAGCTGCTGCTGGACTGCGGGATGTGGGACCCGGCCCGGTACGCCGCGCAGCAGCTCGGACAGATTCGGGCCCTGGACGCGACGGCCGGCCATGCCGCTGATGGGCAAGGCGGAGGCCGGCGGATCGACCGGGGCTCCTTTGACCCGTGGACTGTGCAAGCGGTCCTGGAGGTCAACGTCATCGACATGACCGGCGTTAGCGACCATCACGGCCTGGAGGTGATCCTGTCCCGCCGGAAGCTCGTCGAGGCCCTGCGCCGTGAGTTCGATCCGATGCCGGCGTGGTCGGCGCTCGCCTACAGCACGGTGGGGGGCCAGCCTGGATGAGGTGCAGAACGAGGGACAGGGCTGTGCTGGCTGCGGCACCACCAAGGGCGGGTGCCAGGACCCGAACCGGCACGGCCTGATGTAGGGGCCGCGTGAGCGGAGTTGGAGCGAAGGGCCCGTCTTTGGGGAGATGGGCCCTTCGTGTTGCTCGTAGTGCTACGGCGTTGCGTCACCTCTTGAAATGCTGGCGGGGGGCCGGGACGTAGCCAGTCCCGACCCCCCTGGGGGTTACTCGTTCCTAAAACGAGCCCTAAGTAGGGTTGTCCACCCATCAGCTCACGCCGGCACATTTAAGGCTCCGAGTCGTATTGAGATCGCCGCGCCCTGCCATTGGACCACCCCGGCATGAAGCGCCAGGGAAGGGACTCGAACCCTTATCTCGATGATGTTGCTCGGGCCGGTCGATCCGGCGTTTGGTGGCGTGTTGAAACTGGGAGCGAGAAATTGAGCTTTCGGGGCCGGCCTGCCTCTACCAATTGGGCTACTCCGGCATGAATGCCGGGGGAAGGGCTCGAACCTTCACTGGGGCCAACCCGTTGCCAAATTTCAGGCGTTGAGTTTCAGTTTGCGCTCCTGCGCGCCCGTCGCACGCCGGCGACGGGAGTCTGTGTTGTTGTCTGCGGGGTACCCCTCCCGCTCCCGAGCGCAGTCACGCAATCCTGACTGTTACCCATGTGCCTTACCGGCATACAGATGCTCGGCCCTCTGTGAGTTACGCGGCGAAGAGGTAATTCATCACTGCCGCACCGGGCCGCTGGTTGGTGACCTCGGTCGCGTTGGCCTCTTCGCGGGCGAACTTGACGGCGTCGCGGAGGGCCTGGAGGCGGTCCAGGATGGCCTGCCGTCGTGTGGCCGGCGCCGCTCCGGAGTACTTCACCGTGGTCCAGGTGCCTACCGGGACGTCTTCGAAGTACACCTCGACCTGGGCCGGGTGCCGTTCGGTGGCTTCGGCCTTGACGTGGTTGCGGGGGACCTTCTTGGAGCGGACGGTGTCGTAGGCACGCGTGCGCCAGATGCCAGTCGACTCGTCCCAGGTCCACTCCTCGGCGGGGTCGAGAACGGGGAGTTTCTCGACGAAGGTGTGGAGGCTGGTGAGCTGCTTTTCGAGGAAAAGCAGGTAGGTGACGGGCGCGTTGGCGACTAGTACGCGTTCGCCGACCTTGACGTCCGCGCGGGCGTTGCAGTTACCCCAGTCCTTGGTTGCCGTGACGTCGAAGAAAGGCACAAGCCCGTTGACCGCGTCTCGGATTGCTCCGTCAACGGTGAGCTGAACGCGGGTCGATTCTGCGGGGAGCTGTTCGCCCTCTTCGTCGCGGGGGCGGTATGTGCGGGAGATGCCGGTCAGCAGCGGGGATTTCTGGACCTGGTGGTGGGCGGCGGTCAGTGCGCCGTACGCCTCTGTTTTACGGGTCTTCTCCACTGCTACGACCTGGCTAAGTCGCGTCGTCATGGGTGAGACGTTATGCACCGGCGCCCGTTGAGGCAATTCGCGTGTGGGCCGTTTGGGTGAGGGTTCGACAGTTTCTTTTTCTTATTGCTGGTGGCGGGTTTGGCGGGTGGGCTGGCTTTGGGGCCGGTTCGGCGATGTTGCGTACGCAGTTGCGTACGCAGGCGTATGGTGCGGGCCGAAGGGGGCGCGGCGGGTGCGTCCGGGGAGGAGTGGGTGATGGATCTGCATCTTGAGACGTCGCAGCCGCGCGAGGACGTGCTGGTGATCAGCATCGAGGGCGAGGTGGATGTCTACACCGCGCCACAGCTCCGGGACTGTTTTCGGGAGCAGTTGCAGGTCGGCGGGACGTGGGGGCACGTGGTGCTGGAGTGCTCGAAGGTGAGCTTCTTCGATTCGACGGCTATCGGGGTGTCGGTCTTCATCCTCAAGTCGCTGCGGCGCCGCAGCCCGGACGGTCAACTCGCGGTCGTCGTGGCGGCTGGCGGGAAGATCGAAAAGATCATGCGGATCACGGGGCTGAGCAAGGTCTATCGAGTGTTTGAGTCGATGGACTCCTGCTTGGCAGGGCTCACTCCGGCGAGTGTGGAGACACCGGCCGCGTAACGGCATATGCCAAATCGCCGAGGTGCGTACGCAGTTGCGTGCGCAGCCAGTACCGTCGTGACCCACGGCATACCGCCCTCCACGGACTGTCACTCGTTCGGGTGAGTGGGTCGGTTGGAAGGTGCGGGAGCGGCTCTGCGGGTACGTGCGGGTCGTGGGATCGGCAGGAGGCGTCGGATGAATGCGGTGGCTCGGTTTCAGAAGCTGCTCGGCGTGATCAACCGCGCGGAGGGCTATGACCCGAGGGCGCAGAAACTGCCGCTCGTGGTGCCGTACTGCAAGGTCCACCGCCGGCACTTCGAGCAGGGGATGTTCAAGCTCCTGCTCTGCCCGGGGTGTGTGCGCGGTATCGACTGGGATCGAATCAAGGGGACGGAAGATGAGCGAGAGGGAGGCTCCGACGGCGATGTCCTGGGAGGACGCGCGTCGGCTGCTGAAGGAGAAGCCGGGCGCTGTGGTGTCGAGCCTCTCGTGGCAGCAGGCGGGGAAGTGCATCTTCCGGGCCAAGGTGTTCGTGTTCATGCCGGAGGCCACGTTGGCGGCCGACGTCCAGGAGGCGGAGCAGGAGAGCATCCCGGCGCTCTGGTTCCGTGACCATGAAGGGCGTGTGGGCCCGTATCTCGGGTCGGCGTTCGGTGACGAGCGTGACGACTGGATCGAAGGTCCCTCTGCCGGGAAGCCGGACGCGGCGTAGATCGCACCGGCCCGATAGCTGGCCCCGCAGGAGTGCTGCATTCCCCCGTCAGCACATCTGCGGGGCCTTTTCGTGCTCTTTTTCGTGATGCGACGATGGTGGAAATGCGTCCCGCGAAGGAGATTCCGATATGGCCGCGAAGCGTTCTGCGACAACCACGACTTTGGCGGCTGCGGAAAGCGTGGGTGCGCTCGCGGTGGAAGTGCCGGCGGATGTGTCGACCGAGGTTCTTTCGGACACGAGCGTTCGCGTGTCCTGGTCGAGTGCGGAAGATCCGCTGGCCTTCGTCGTGGCCTGGTCGGTCGCCGGCAGCGGCTCGTGGCCGGAGACGTCCGTAGCGGGGGGTGCGCGCAGTCTGATCGTGGCTGGCCTGCGGCCGGGGACGCAGTACGCGTTCAGGGTCCAGGCGGAGTCGGAGTGGAGTGCGGAGGCCGACGCGGAGACGACGGGCTCTGCGCTGGAGGCGCCGACGCTGGCGGTGACGGGCATCCTGGACCGCAATGCCACGGTGAACGTCCTTACGCCGGCCTTGGCCGGCCAGGCGCGGGTCATCGAGGCGCAGGTGAAGGACACGAGGACTGACAGCCCCTGGTATTCCATCTCGGACGTGCCGTGGAACCTGCCGGCGATGGGGTTGTACGACGGGTCGTTCGGGCTGAAGGGGCTGTCGACGGGGGCGCCGTACGCGGTGCGGGCCCGGGTGACTGCCGGCGAGGTGACGTCGGAGTGGTCTGCGGAGACGCGGTTCACCACGACGGGCACGAAGGGCGCGAAGCCGTCGGTCAGTGTGGTTTCGGACTCCGCAACGTACAGCTCGGTGAAGCTGGCGTGGGGAACCTCGGTGAAGGCCACGGTGCGGGTTTACCGGTGGACCAGGTCGACGTCGCCGGGTTCGCCGTTCCTGTCCCAGCAGGTGGCGTACTCCACGGATCTGACGGGCGTGTTCGAGGACACGGGGCTGTCGTCGGGTACGGAGTACTGGTACACGGTCGAGTGGGCGCGGGATTCTCGGACGGTTAGCGTCTCGAACCCTGTCGCGGCCAGGACGCGGGGGTAGCGGAGTTTCGTTACGTAAGTGCGGTCAACTTTGCCGGTTTCGCAGTGAGTAATTCCGAACTGGTTGTTTGTCGCTGGGTAGTTCGGCAGCGTCTCCGTCATGAGCGTTGTACTTGAGCTGAGTTGCTCCGGCTATCGCTGCGATGCGCAGGGTCGGTTCGTTGCACCGACGGCGCCGGCCGTGGTGGGCAGGTCTCGGGAAGCCGGATGGTGTGCGGCTCGTGGGGACGATCGTCAGATGACGACGTTCTGTCCGGCATGTGCTCAGGATTTCCTCCCGCAGCCGGAGCAAAAGTGCCACCAGAGGCCCCCGTGCCGACTGCCGGTGGCGGACCTGGTGGGACATGACGCGGTGGGGCACACCCTTTCCCGACGGCTTGCGCGTGAGGGATACGGGACGGTCCGGCAGGTGATGGACCTGGCCGACGAGGGAGCGCTGGACCTGTTCCTGGGCAAGAAGGCGTGCGAACGTGTCGAAGCGGTGCTTCGCTCCTGAGAAATTGTCGCTTCGCCACACTTCTTTGGGTCCCTCGGATGGGTGCTGGCGGTGGCAGTGGTGAGGACCCCGCCGCCGGGGTGTGCGTTACTCAGTGTGTGCGTACTCGCTGGTAGTCCCACGATGTGGGCGGATATAACGAGCATCTCGGACATCACCGCAGGCGGGCATATGCGCAGCGGGTAGTTGGCTCAACCGCAAGACCGCCGTCACCCATTAGAGTGACAGGCTCACAATTTTTCTTTTCTGCCGTGACTCCTGGGGCGGTCTGTGGGTTGATGGTTTTGCGGTGCACACGACGGGCCTCCGGGCCTCTTCCATTGCTCTCGGGGGTTCGTCGTCCACCCAAGTCCGGTCCGGTACAGAGGCCGCGCAGCAAACCCCCCCTTGCCTGCGCCCGCCTCTGTGCCGGGCCTTCCGCTTTGAAGGGAGAATTCGAAGTGTCAGTCAGCGAGTTGGCCTCCGTCGCGCTGGGACCTTCGGGGGTGCCTTTCTCTTACGGCCCTGATGGCAAACCCGTTTCCCCGTCCGAGGCGGCACATCTCATCGCCGACGTCGAGCGGCGCACGCTGTACAAGTCCGACCTCAAGCTGGCCACCGGTGAGATGGTCACGGTGCGCACGCTGTGCCTGGTCTTCGACCCCGACGCGCGGGCCGGTGAGTGGGTCACGGTGAATTTCCGGCCCCGGGTGTGGGGCACGGCCCTGTACACGCCGGCCCCGGAGAACGCGCTCCTGGAAGTGCTCGTCACCTACGACGATCCGGCCGAGGCGGTCGAGGAGCACAAGCAGGCCATGACCATGGTGGTGGTCGGCACCAACGAGCCGGCCAATGAACCGGGTTGGGCGGCCGAACTCTCGTGGACGGGGCCGGGACAGTGACCCTGCCCATGCTGTTTGTCCCGTCGGTACCGGCCGGCGACCAGGGCCTGGTCCTGCGTGTCAACGGCGTCACGCCTGAACCGCACGGCAGCCGCTGGTACGTCCTGACGACAGAAGGCGACGCCTACGGCCTGCCCCGCACGCTGTGGCCCTGGGCCATGGAGCTGGACGCCCAGACCAGGAGACGGGAGCTGCGGATGCCAGCGGCGTTCGCCTTCCGCCGCGTCGGCGAAACGGTGGCCGTGGAGAAGATCTCCGCCTGATCGCGAGAGGGAGACAGAGTGCAGACACCCTTCACCGGCGTGAACCTGACGCGGCAGCTCAACGAGGTGCGAGCGATGCGGGAGTTCCGCATCGACGAGGGATACACCCGTCGAAGAACCGAGCTGAAGTCGGTGTACGCCGACGAGAGCAGCGGGCTCGCGTGGGTCGAGGCCCACAACGGCCCCTGGCGCCTGCCCCGCGTATGTCTTCAGTGGGCTCTGGAGGTCGACGAGCGCGCCGAAGCCGTTCTCGGCCACGGCGAGGCGTTCCCCTGTGCCGCCATTTTCGAGCGGATGCCGGATGGCTCATGGGAAGTGGAGATATTCCCCGATGTTCTCGGAAGGACGTGACGCGAGAATGCCGCACCCCGGGACTCTGGAGTGCGGCATTCTCATGCGTGGACTTCCTCAATCCGTGGGTCAGTCTGGCATGCGCCGACAATTCGGCCATCCGCCGTTCGAGGGAGCGCGGTCTCGATGTCGGCCGGCTGGTTACTCCAGCGCCATCGGGCCCCGTCCCACACGACGAGCTGCGCGTGGGTCGGGCAGACGCAGCAGCTCCCCGGCCGGGTCTCGGGGTCCACGGCGAGGACGGCCAGGGCCTCGACGATGCAGCGGCACGCGGTGGGCCCGCTCATGCCGGCGGCTTCTCGTCGCAGGTCGCCTTCGCCCAGTGCCAGTAACCGCAGGGGCACAGACGCATCCCGTGCAGCTCGTTCCTGAGCTGGTACACGCAGGGCACGCTCTCGCCGGCCGTCCAGGGTGCCGGTTGGTACACGGCCCAGGCCCGCAAGGATGCGCCGCAGCAGCGCATCCACCCCCCGCCCATGATGCGCGGCGGCGTGAACGCGTCCGGGGCCTCGTCGAAGTCCGCCTGCGCGGCGTAGAAGTCGCGGCATTCCCCGCAGTACCCATACGCCATTTGGGTGGCACCCATTTCATTGTTGCACTCGGGACACACAGTCCGGCGTTCGCGCCTTGAATTCATACGGGGACAGTAATGGCTACGATGCGCAACATGCCGGAAGCAACGAGTGTCGGGACCGACTGGCGCCTACTCGGGTGTGCCTACGTCCAGTTCTTCGTCAACAACGACAGGACCAACCAACGGCTCCTGGAATCTCACCCCTTCGACCTTTCCGCCAGCCTCGGCCGACTGGCCTTCACCGTCACCGAAGAAGTCTTCTTCCCCAGTGTGTTCGGGGTGGAGACCCACAGTTCCTACCGGGTCGTCGACCAACTCCGCCGGCGTGACCCGGACTTTGGCGCGGCGTGGGTCCGACGGGTCCGCTACCGCCGTCAGGGCCTTGGCCTGACGGCACGGCCTATCCGCAGGTCACGGCATGTCGCGGCCGATATCGCCCGCATGCTCTGTGCCTCCTGGGCACACCAGCACAATGCCGACGAGCCTGCCGTGCAGGTGTGCGACATCGTCCCCGCGATGCTTGAAGACCTTCGCTCGGCGCTATGCCATCAGAGTGAGCACCCAACAGATCCGTAACCAAATTGGGGACCCCCCGTTTATGTCTCTGTACGGTATCTGTTTGGGTAGTCGGCCCTACCTCGTCGGCCGGTTTTCCCATCAGACGTCTGTGCACGGGAGCCCCCTGTTGCCTGATCCCGGCAGGGGGCTCTCCGCTTATGCACACCCAGCAGCACGAGCGAATGAGGTGTCATGACCGAGAAAATGCAGGCGCTGCGCGCACTGTCCGCCCACGGGGAGTGCACTGTCCTTCAGATCGCGGACGCCACAGGAATCCAATCCGGTCGCGTCTTCGCTGCGCTCCAAGCCCTTGTCCGCGAGCAGTGCGCCGTCAGCGCCAAGCGGGAAGGCGACGCCTTCTTCAGCGTCACCGACGCGGGCCGCCAGATGGTCGAGTCCTGGGAACTCGCCCCCAAGCAGGAGGAGATGGGCCGTGCCTGAAGCCACCGACATCGACATGCCTCTCAGCGAGGCCGCCAAGCTGCTGCACGGCCTGATGGAGGTGCTCTACCTCTCCACCGCCTGTGCCCTCGGACACCACACCATGTGCCGAGGCGTGGACGAGTTCCGCTCCCTGGTGTGCTGCTGCGTCGAGTGCGAGCACGCCGACGTACGGACGGTCGGGCCGACCTCTGCCGGCGTTCCCCTGCTGCACCTGGCGAACACGGAAGCCGACCGGCTCGACAGCCACGTCTACACCGACGGCGAAGCCCTGGGCGTCCGGGCCGACCTCGTACACGCCCTGGAGAAGACTCTCGACGAGACCGGCCGCAGAACGAGGGAGGCAAAGCGCCGACGGCTCGCCGTGCAGCTCGGCATCGCCGCCTGCCTCACGTTCGCCCCCAGGAGCCTGTGATGTTCGGGCTGCTCGCCTTCCCCCGCGATTTCGAACCCGAGGACCACGGCTGGGCCGTCGTCGAGCCGATGGTGCCCCACCAGCGGCTCCAGGCCGCCATGCAGGAGCTGCACCTGGTCGGGTTCGTGTCGACCCACTGGCAGCGCTGGGAGGTCCCCTACCGCTGGCCGGCCGGCCTCGTCCGCATGGGCTACGACAAGGACCGGGACTGCTTCTACGGGATGTACATGCCGCCATTCGAGCGAGACAGAAACAGTTTCACGGTCGCCGAGATTCACCGGGAAATGCGCTTCGGCGTAGGGGGCGGAGTCGTTTCACTCGGTCGGCCGTCCGTGTCGCTGACAACAGTTTCCACCGCGTAGTGAATATAGGCGTCAACCCAGATCAGAAAGGGCCACCCTGATGACTGAATTGACGCCCGTACGCCTGGCCGGCCCGACCCGAACCGTCGTGGCTGGCCTCCTCCTGAACCACACCCGGAACGTCGAAATGGTCCTGCGCATGGGGTGGGAGACCACGCGCGACGGCCAGGTGCTCCCCGTGCCCCTCGTGGCGGTGCGCCGTGCACAGTGAGCTGGAATCCGGGATGACGCTCTACCGCCAACGCGCCTACCTCCTGGGCGGCTACGTCGGAATGTTCGGCGGAGTGTTCTCCCACACCGACCTCCAGGCCCCGGAGTACCCGGTCCTGTACATCGAGACGCCCAAGGGCCAGATGTCGTGGCACATCCACCCCGATGACAAGGACTGCTTCGACGGCCTCAAGGTGCCGACCGTCGAGGACTACCCGTGGGACGGCCACACCACGGAAGAGAAGTACATGCGCGCTCAGGCGCTCAACCTGCTGATCCCGAAAATGACCTACGCGAAGCCGGAATACGGAAACCCCTGACCGGCCCACGAACAGAGGCCCGCGACCTGATTTCCCCGAGCCAGGTCGCGGGCCTCACCCCTGCCCACGATTACCGCGCACAATTTTCCGCCCGCCACCGTGGATTACGCCCCATCCGAGAAGAGGTGACCGTCATGCCCCTCGTCCGGCGGCCAAACCCGTCCTGGCAGGCATTCCAGGAGGTGCTCCCCGGCACTCCTACAGGCGGCCCTCGCAGCTCCCTCGCGGCCGGCTGGCCCACAGAGCTGCCCGACCCCCGACCCGGCGCTACGCCAGCGCTCCAGGCCGCGTCCCTGCCGCGCCTGACCGCGCAGCCGGGCACCGCACCCGTGCGCGGCCGGCCGACCCGCCCACAGCTCGGCCTCGGCGCCGCCCCCACGGGCGCCCCGTCGACCACCAACGGCCGCAGCAGCATCTTCTCCATGCCCACGTACTGACCCGGAGGTCCCCATGTCCAGCAGCCTCGACCTGTTCGTCTCCCTCACCGTCCAGCTCGGCCTTTTCCTCGGCCTCTAGGCCGGCATGACGAAGGCCCGCCCTCCCCGACCTGAACGGGGTGAGCGGGCCTTTGCCGTGGGCGCTGGGCTTACAGGCCGCTGGCGACGATGCTCTCCTGGCTGGCCTGGATTCCCTTGCAGTAAGCGACGTACTCGCCTTCAGTCAGCGGGATCACATGATCCGTGAGGATCGAGTGGCGCAGCAGGTAGCCCTTGCCCGGGACCTTGGCGACCTCAAGGCAGTCACCGGAACCGCCAGCGGACTCGTAGGACTTGTCGAACGTGAGCGTGGTCGGGTCGATGGCCAGCAGCTCCTCCAGCGTGGCCATCTTGGCGGTGCGGGCTTCTTCAGTCACTCGACATCTCTTTTCTGACCTTCCCGATACGGTCCAAGGACTTTTCCGGAGACAGGGACAAGTCCTTCAGGTCCCCGATGAAGTCCCGCAGCCCACGGACATCCTTGGGCGTGTCTTTGATGGCCATGCCCGTCATGACGTCAAACGCCGCGATGGGTTTTTCCCCTTCTCCGAACTCGAACAGGTGGAAGGGGTACGCAAGGGCAGCATTGGCCTCGAACGGAATGACGCGGAAGATGACACCGCGCTTCTTGGCGTCCTCAACCAGCGCGTCGAGCTGGCGTGCCATGACCAAGGCTCCGCCGACTCGTTGATGGAGAGCGCCCTCTCCGATGATGGCTTCCACGGTCGGCGGGTTCGGTCGCTCGAAGACCTTGCGTCGGTTCTGCCGCAGCTCGACTGACCGCTCCACGACCCGTTGCGTCATCGTGGATTTGCCGAGGTAGCTGGTGAGTGTGCGGCCGTAGTCGGGGGTCTGGAACAGCCCCGGGATGATGCTGCCGGCGCATGTGATGATCTTGTTGGCGATCTGCTCGTTGGTCACGAACTGGATGAGGCTGGGGTCTGTTTCGTCCGCGAACTCGTTCCACCATGCGCTCTCGACGATGGCCAGGCCCTCGGACCGCATGGTCTCCAGACGCACGCGAGTGACGTCGTCCATCTCCAGAAAATCGCAGATGACAGCCCACTCTTTGTCCTTGGGCCACGTCTCGCCCCGCTCGATGCGCGAGTACCGGTGGTAGGACTTGTGCCCCAGCGCACGGGCCACCTGGACCTGCTTCACCGGGGTGCCGTTTACCCGGGCGGCAAGGCGGACCTCCTGTAGCGCAGCGCCGAAGCGCTCCCGCGCTGAATTCGCGACTGGGTTGAGCGCCATGATCATCCTCCCCTCTCCGGCCGTGGTCTTTGCCCAGAGCGTAGCGCGTGACGCCATGTGGACGGCACTTCTGGGGGTAATTCCGGCGGTGGGGTTGCGTACGCAGTTGCGTACGCACCACACTCGTCCTTACGCACCGGACGGGCCACGTCGCGGTGTGTGATCGTTCTGCGTGGCTGGCCGCAGCCGCGCTGGAGGCTGCCATGAGCTTGACCGATCAAGTCCCGAGCCAGATCCAAGCGACGAGAACTTTCGACCGCGAGGCCGACACCGTCCCCACGGCGCGTAGTTGGACTACAGGAATTTACACGGAACTGGGTGCCACTGAAGACCTGTTAGACGCATGTGCACTACTGATCAGCGAGGTTGTCACCAACGCCGTCCTGCACGGCGCGGGCACCGAGTACACCGTGGTCATTAAGTCGGATCTGTGGATCTCGGTCTGGGACGCATCACCGGTGCTGCCCCGTCACCGGGAGCACGCGCTGACGTCGGAAGGAGGCCGGGGTCTTGAGCTGCTGGAGATGCTCGCCCCGGGCTACACGGTCGAGGAAGACGCGACCCGTGGCGGAAAGTGCGTGTGCTTCCAGCCGAAGGGGTGGACGTGATGCCCTTCCGACTCGTACCTCTGGCTGAACAAGCCCTGCAAGACGACGAGTTGCGTGACCTGCCCCTCCAACTGATGGTGCAGGGGCGGTACTTGACTCCGGTCGACGGCATCACTGAGGCCGAGGTGGAGGTGCGCTTCAGCTCCGCCGAGTTGGTCGATCTGCTGGAACAGGCCAGGGCAGCGCAACTGACGCTCGCCCAGCGCGCCACCCAGCGCGCCCGGCGGGACGCCGAAGCGATCACGGAGGCCACTCAGCTTGTGTCTGAGGGCGGAACGGTGGCGCGCAACGACCCCGGGACACTCCGACGCGTCGCCGGCGCTCTGCATGAGCTGGCGGTCACCGAGTCGGACACGGACTTGCCTGGGCGGGGCGGCCCCCGCCCCGGCGAGGACGCGAACGGGGGGCCCTTGGGGGGTACCGAAGTTCGCGAACACGGCTGGAGCGCTGATGAGGCTCAGCCGTTCAAGCCACCCTTGCCGAGCCGCCAGCGCGGCGAGGGTGGTTAAAAGCTGCGGCGGACGGGGTGAAGCGCGGCAAGAGCGTTTTCACTTCGACTTTCCGGGATGTGCGCCCTGGAGGAAGTCCCCGTCCGCCGCCCCTGACGACCCGGCCGGTGTTTTGCGCCGTGCCGGCCGGGTCTTTCCTTCGAGGAGATCCGCAGCGATGAGTAGGTCGACGTCCGTGAATTCCGGCACAGCGGTTTGCGCCCTCGCCCTGATTTTCGGCACGACGATACTCACCGGTCTTTTCTCGATGATGCTCGCGGTGGCCCGGCATCCGCAGTGGTGCCCCTGCCAGGCCGAGGCCGACGACTTCGACTATCTGGAGGCCGAGGACGGCCCCCTTCCTGGACGCACCGCGTCTTGAGCGCTGATGGCGCAAAGCCCGCAGATTTTCCGAATTCGCGACCTGAAAGGAAGGGCGACACATGACCTCCATGACTGCCGGCACCCCGGAGAAGATCTGGGAGCAGCTCGGCGACATCAAGCGGTGGATCGACCAGCAGAGCCCGGTCGACGAAGCGACGGCGCTGACCATGCGCGTCATGAAGATCGGCGAGGAGTACGGCGAAGCCTGTGAGGCCCTGCTCGCCCCGGGCCCCCAGAACAAGCCGGAGTTGGTGAAGGAGCTGTGCGACGTCATCCTGACCGCTGCGGTGGCTCTGTACACGGCCGATGACAAAGCGCGCAAGCAGCTCCTGGCGGCCCTCTCGCGGTTCGACGGCTTCAGCGAGGTGCCGATCAGCAAACTCATGCTGAAGATCGGCCAGGACTTCGGCGCCGCCTGCCAGGCCCTCATCGGTGTGCGTGCCTACAACCCGCGCAAGGGCGCCAGCCACACCCTCGAAGATCTCGTGGCCTGCCTGTGCGACGTCATCCGCAGCTCCATGATCGCGCTGGACGACGTGGAGCCGGAGCCGGAGAGGACCCTCGCAGCCAACCTGGAGCGCGTACACGACCGTTCCCTCGGGGTGACGCGGCTGCCGACCGAGGCTCCGCATTCCTGAACCTCTGCCCGCTTGCTCCTTGGCGGGCAGGCCGGGGGCGCCCTGCTTTCTGTGAGGGTGGGCGGGGCGCCCTCCTAGCACTGCATTTCCGTTCAGATCGTCTGGCGGAAGGAGGTGGTTACGGGAAAGAATTCAAATACTCATTTCGCACGTTCGAATCCCTGAGCTGATCTCACGTTCCGTCTCCCTGTAGAGGCCAGCTCGGGGTATTCACCTGCCCACTTTCCGGGTTGCCGGCATTGGCATCTCCGGCCTTTTGGCATGCCCGAATTCAGGGGCTAGATTCTGGCATATTCCATTTCCAAAGAATCATGTTTTTCCGTGTTTCCGAGCCCCCGGTTCGTAGGTAACTTTCTCCACGGCGAGAGCGTCGGAAATCCGGCGGCAAAGATCCCCTCGCTAACCCGTTTCTGGACCAACCAGGAGGCAGCAATGACGCAACCCCCCGGCCCCACCCCGCCGGCGATGTCGAACGAGCGGCTGACCGGCGTCGTGCTGGCGGTACAGGGCGACCCGCAGGGCCTGCCGGGCGCCATCCGGGCGCGTGTCACCAGCTCCCGCCAGGACGGCCACCAGCTCATGATGGGCGGCTGGACCGACTCCCAGTGACGCTCTGACGTCACGTCCCTCGTGTGCCCCGGGCCCTGGGCTGTTCCTCGGCCCGGGGCACACCCCGTCCGACCCCTGTGAAGGAGCTACCCGTGCACGTCCTCAACGTCGGCCATCTCTTCGAGATGACCGCTCGCTTCAGCCACGCCATCACCGGCACGTACCCCGAGGGGGCTGACGCTGTGCCGGCGGCCTATCGCGAGGCCATCACACCCCTACGCCCCATGTCGGCGGAGGGGACCGGCGTCTCTGTCTCCTACGAGGATGGTGCCTGGGCGCGGCACTGCCGCGAGGAGAGGATCTTCGAGCACATCGTGGGGCCCGCCACGGCCTCCGACGGGCCCACCCGCGAGCGCTGGGACGGCATGATCTCTGCCGCCCTCCAGCTCGTCCACGAGATCAACCCCGACCTGGGCAAGTGGGTGGACCTGTTCGTCACGGACATCGTGGTCTTCAACTCCGGTGCGGACGGCGGCGGAAGCGCCAACACGCTGCCCGGCGTGGTGCTGATGAGTCCCGGCAAGGAGTGGGACGTCGTGCAGTACGCGGAGTGCATCGTCCACGAGGGCCTGCACACCGGCCTGTTCATCCTCGACGTCGTGGAGCCGCTGTTCACCCTCCCGCCGGCCGAGCTGGAGAAGGACGAGTACCGGGCCCTGTCCGCCGTCAAGATCGGGCAGAAGCGGCCCCTGCACGCCGCCTTCCACGCCGCTGTGGTGGCGGTCCCGCTCATGTACATCGAGGACCGGTTGGGTACTGGCGACCTGGTCGAGAAGTACGGTGCCTCGCTGCGGGCAGCGTGTGCCGACATGCAGGTCCAGCGGGAGCAGTTCACGCGGTATGGGCGGATGCTGCTCGACGAGATGACGGAGTGGGCCGAGACCCTCGACTTCGCGCAGGTCGCCCGCAGCATCTCCGACCCGGACTACGCCGGCTATCAGCCGGCGGTCGCGGCCTGACGGCCTACTGCTCGATCGCGATCCCGGCGTCACGTGCGAGGCTCAGGGCCAGTTCCAAGGCTCCTGGGCCTCGTACTGTTGCGCCCTTCAGGCCGGCGGTCCCGCCGATGTCCAGCATCGTGCAGTTGTTGAACTCCACTCGCTTCATCGTGGCGTTGGCGAACTGGCCGCCGGTCACGTTGCAGCCGTCGAAGACGACGTGCGTCAGCTCGGCACCCTGGAAGTCGGCCTGCTGAAGGATGACGTTCTGGAAGACGACCCGCTTGAGCTTCGAGCCTCGGAAGAGGGCCATGTCGGCTCGTCCGCCCTCGAACGTGACGTCCGTGAATTGTCCGGACTGCCAGTGAGATCCGGTCAGCCGGCTCGTGCTGACGGTGCACCGCAGCAGAGAGACGTCCTGGGCGCGGAAGTTGGCGAAGTCGACGGTGTCGAATTCTGAATCGCTGAGCACGGACTGCCGCAGGGATGCTCCGATGAAACGCGCATTGCTGAGCCGGGAGTTCTCGATGTCGCAAAGCTCGACGTTCCCCGACAGCACGGTGCCGTTGAGCAGCACCGCGCGGAGGGTAGCGTCGTTCTCGAACTCCTCGGCCTCGGCCTGCCGGAGGTCGGGGTGCACCTTGGGCCTGGCAGGCTTTGTGATCGGGGGCTTGTAGACGTCGCGCTGGCTGCCGACCGGCGTCATCCGGTGCTCCTTAAAGAGTGGCGGGTGACGCAGCGTAGCAGCGCACTGACAGCGTCGCGGGGCTTGTCGTCAGGGGCCCGCGATGCGCTCGCGGATTGCCCGCAAGGCGGCGATGGCGGTGTCCAGCTCCCCCAGGTCGTCTTCCGGGTGCTGGGCCGCAGGGTGCTGCTCAAGGACGCGCATGATGTAGCCGGCCACCGCCACACCCCACTCCAGAGCGGCGATCTTAGTCAGCCCGGCGACCCGCTTTCGGGCCTTACCGAGGAGGACGTCTTCTGCGGGCTGGCGGGTGAACACGGGGCGCTCTCCGGGGAGTTGCGGCGGTAGTTGGGCAGGAGTTGGCCGTCGGAGCCCAGGAGTGTGGCTGGGCGGGCCCCCAGGGCGTCGGTGAGGGCCTGGTGCTCGTCCTTGGCGCGGGAGGTCCAGCGGCCGACGACGAGGCCGCGTGCGCCGAGGCGGTAGACCGTGGCGGGCTCGGAGCGGCGGAAGGGCGGCTCGGTCTCCTGGTAGTAGGTGCGGTAGCGCCGGGGCCAGGAGCGCTGGCAGCGGGTGGTGGTGATCAGCGGCATGAGGCTCACCAGGTAGCGGGGGTGTAGGGCTTGCCGTCCAGGGTGGAGTTGATATAGCGGCCCGGGGACCAGTTGTCGCGGAATTTCGCCCATTCCTGCGGGCTCACGTTGTAGTACTCGTAGCCCACGCCGTCGGCGTATTCCTCCGGCCCTGTGCGGCGCCCCCGGAATCGGACGAAGAGTGTCTGGGACTCGTCGTCGTAGCCGGCCGCGAGCGTGCGCGGCCGGGGCGGGTAGGACGTGTTCGTGGGCCGGGTGGACAGGAGCTGCTCGTCATCCCACAGCCACTGGGCGCGGCGGAGCGCTTCGCGCTTCTCGGGGCTGAGGTTCTGGGACGCCGCGTCGATCGCGTTGTTGATGTCGGCACGGGAGTAGCCGGGGCGGGAGTTGATGTCGGGAGTTCGCGGCTGCTGGCCGGCGCCGTAGAACTCCTGCTCGCGGATTGTCCTGAATGGCGTGACTCCGGCCTGGCCGCGATTCTGTGCGGCGCGGGGGTTCCGGGGTCCGATTCGCCTTCTCCTCGGCGGCATGAGAAAACCCTCCTTGCTGTCCGGTATCACGACCGTAGGCAGGGAGGGTTTTTCGGCGATATTCACCGGTGGGTCAGGCTGCGATAGTCCAGAAGCGGGGGCCTTGCATGGGGTTGATGATTTCGCGGACGAATACCTGGTTGGCGAATGCGTTGTAGCGGCGGTGGTCCTTGTCGGAGACGTGGCCGTAGAACTTCTTGATCCGGTCCTTGCTCACGTCCCGCAGGGTGCAGGCGTAGGTGATCGACGTGTGCCGCAGCAGGTGGCAGTGGAGGTCGTCCGGCCGCACGCCGCTGTACTCGCGGATCTGCTCGAAGACGTAGGTCAGGCCGCGCACGGAGAGGTGCTCCGGCTCCAGGAGGCCGGTGTCTGCGTTGCGGGTCATCTTGGTCTTGGCGGCCGTGACGATGGGGCCGCTGGTGCGCCCGTCCAGGCTCGCCATGATGACGTCGTGGACGGGCCTCGGCACGATCTCGGTCTGCCAGTAGCGGCCCTTGACGCGCCAGAACCGCAGTGTGTGTCCCTTCTCGTTCTGGCCGAGATTTTCAGCGCGGGCGAGGACGACTTCTTCGCGTCGCATGCCCATGCCGCCGGCCAGGCCGACGGCGGCGCCGTCGCGCCAGCGGTGGGCCCGGGTCGTGTTCCAGACCGTGAGGTTCTCGTCCTCGGTGAGGATGTCGACGGCGGTCTTCTCGGCCTGCTCGACGTGGAGCTGTTTGGCGGGGTTGTAGTTCGGCCGTGACGGGACGGCGGAGACGTACTCGTAGAAGGCGGAGATGACGTCTCGTCGGCGGGCGACGGATGCGGGCGCGTAGGGCAGCTCGCCGCACTCGCGTACGCACGGGCCGGGGTGCCCGGCCTGGTGCTCCATGAGGAGGTAGGCCAGGTAGCGGTCGACCTGCTGCCGGGAGGGCTCCTCGGGGTCCCCGCCGAAGCGCCGCAGGGTGTCGAAGAAGAAGGCCAGCTCGCGCCGGTAGCGCTTGCCAGTCTCCGCGTTCTTGCGTCCCTTCTCGTCACAGAAGCGGTCGGCGAGCTGGTCGATGGTGCTGTTGTCGATGGCGTCCCTGGAGATGGCGCCGAAGTCGAAGAATCCCGAGGTCATGGGGACACTCAACCGGTTACTGCCTACTTCGTTGGGCACTTCCGGGCAGTAGTGACGGGCATCACAGTCAGCTTGTGATTATCTGCCCATATTTGCCCGACTTTAGCTTCGGCGCATGGGGACCCCACTCGATGCCACGGAACACGAGCTGACCCTTGGCCTGCCCGAGGAGGCCGAGTCCGGACCCGAGACCGCCGGCATCGACCACGCCCTGGTCAGCGACATCATCGACAAGATCATCGTCGTCATCGACGAGCTGTCCGGGCACCCCCTGCGCCCGTACCAACTCCCCTTCGCGCGCCGCATCTTGGAGTCCCTGATCATCGAGGACTCCGCCAAGTTGACAGCCCTTTGGAGTCGCCAGTCCGGCAAGTCCGAAACCGTGGCCGACGTCGTCGCAGGCGCGGCCATCATGCTGCCGAGGCTCGCGAAGGTCTTCCCCACCCTGCTCGGCAAATTCAAAGAGGGACTCTGGGTCGGCGTATTCGCTCCGACCGACGAAATGAGCGAGACCCTTTTCTCCCGCATCGTCGGCAGGCTGACATCCGACCGCGCCCAGGACATCCTCGCGGACCCCGAGATCGACGAAAAGCTCGTCGCCCGGGGAAAGGTACTGCTCCTCAAGCGCTGCGGCAGCCTCATCCGGAAACAAACGGCGCACCCCAAGGCCATGATCGAAGGCCAGACCTACCACCTCGTCGTCATCGACGAGGCTCAGGCCGCCGACGACAAGGTGCTCAACAAGAGCATCGGCCCAATGCTGGCCTCCACCGCCGGCCTCATGGTGATGACGGGGACCCCGACCTACACGAAGTCCGGCTTCTACGAGCAGATCCAAAAGAACCGCCGGAACACCAACCGTAAGGGCCGCCGGCAGGACCACTTCCAGGTCGACTGGAAGACCGTCTCCAAGCACGTCCCGAGGTACAAGAAATTCGTCCAGAGCGAGATGGACCGGCTCGGCGAGGACTCCGACGAATTCAAGCTGTCCTACCGCCTGATCTGGCTCCTCGACAAGGGAATGCTCGTCACGAGCGACCGATTCGACGCCCTCGGCGACACCTCTATGCGCGCCGTCCAGGAATGGCATCGCTCGCCCGTCGTCGTCGGAATCGACCCTGCCCGGAAGACGGACTCAACGATCGTCACAGTGTGCTGGGTAAATTGGGACTACCCCGACGAGTACGGGAATTACGAACACCGCGTCCTGAACTGGCTCGATCTTCAAGGCATGGACTGGGAAACCCAGTACTACCGGATCATCGAGTTCCTCAACCACTACTCGGTGTTCGCGATAGGCATCGACGCCGGCGGCCTGGGCGACGTCGTAGCCAGCCGACTGCGGGTCCTCATGCCCTACGCGCAAATCGTCGACCTCAAAAGCGACCGGACCAACCAAACCAAGCGCTGGGCACACATGATGGACCTCATGTCCAAGGGCTTGGTCGTGTGGCCCGCACACGCCAAAACCCGGGCCACCAAGAACTGGCGCAATTTCCGCCAACAGATGGAAGACGCCGAGCTGAACTACCAGGGCCCTCACATCATCGTCGCCGCGCCAGAGGTGGACGCGGCCCACGACGACTACGTGGACTCACTCTCCAACGCGCTGTACCTGACAGCCGATCTCACGATGCCCGAGGTCGAAATGCACAACACTCCCTGGTAGCAATTATCGGGGCAGAAAACAGCGCCTTTAGCGTCCTGGTGAGACGTCTCAATCGCCGGGAGGCACACCATGGCGAACAGCCCGCTTGGCCCGGACCCCGAATTCCAGGAGTCCGCAGACCGCTTCTACGAGACGAAGCACGCCCAGAACACGAGCCGACGCGGCCCGCTGCGCTTTCAGGAAGGTGTCGCCACCGACACCGACATCCCGAATGAGTTCGGCAAGGGCATCAGCCAGGGCTACCAGACGCCGCCCGGCCGCATGAACCACAACGCGAACGTCTTCGAAAAGCCGCCGGAGGAGACGATGCGCGAGCGCGCCCACGTCGGAAGCGCGAGCTGGCCCGAGGCACCGACGTTCATTCAGGAAATGGCGCAGGGCGCCTCCGAGCCCGAGCAGTCCTACGCCCAGGTCGACCGGGGTGAGGGACGCCACCAGCGCCGGAACTACGCCCGGGTGGACTGAGCAGTGACCAACCCCGGACAGCTCACGCCCTGGGGAAAGATCCCGATCCCCACCGAGGGAAAGGTCCCGGACGTCCCCGTGGACCTGGCGGCCGTGGCCGACCCCATCGACACGCTTCTCAAAAACGTGATCGGCGGGGCGGTCGCGCCCACGGGTCCGCTCAGCCCCACCCTCATCGAGGCGTCGGCCTCCATCGGCAGCCTGAACGCGACGCAGTCCTCGCAGCAGAGCGCCATCACGACCATGCAGGGACAGATCACGGCCCTCAGCGCCGCGCCCTGGGCGGTGGGGACCGCGCGTACATCTCTGTTCAGCCTCGCCGGCAACGTCAAGACACCGACCCTCGTGCACAGCTACCAGGTGCCGTCCTTCACCCAGCGCCGACTCCTGATCGCGTGGGCCAACATCTGCGTCGGCTGGTCGGACACCACCACGGCAGCGGTCCGCGCCCGGCTCCAGCTCCGCGCCGACGGCGCCACCACCTACGTCGACCGCAACCAGCACATCTCGACGGGCACCGACCAGACCCACTCCATGTTCTTCATCGAGACCGTGGAGGCCGGCAAGTCCGTTCGCGTAGGTCTCGCGGTCGACATCTACGGCGCTGCCACTTCCGCCAAGTCCATCCAGACGCAGGAAATCGACCCCCGCATGTACCTCATCGCCCTGCCCTGGAGCGGAGGCACCGTGCCGTACATGCCGGTCATCTGACCTGCCCAGACCTTGTTACCCGACAAGGAAAAGGGCCCCGGCCGGCCGCTACCCCGGCCGGGGCACCCCTTGCAGATTCAGAAAGGAGGTGATGCCTGATGTCCATCGCTTTCGCTTCCCCGTCCATGCGAGCCGCCGCCAGCGACCTGACCATCTCCGTCAGCCCGCTCGGCCTGGTCGAGCTGGCTGACGAGGAGTTCGAAGTCCATGGCCCTCGATTACGCCTGACGCGCTACTCGAATCATTGGGCCTGGTATCTCGGCTACCACTGGGCCTACAAGCGTGAGGCCGGAGAGCCCAACGTCACCATCAACTACACCGGCGCGCTAAGCCGGTACATCACCAACTTCACTTTCGGCAGGGGCGTCCACTTCCAGTCGGAGAAGAAATACGAGCACATCGTTCCCGCGCTTCTGGAACGAGTCTGGACTGTCGACAACGACAAGAAATCGACGCTCTGGCAGATGGGCGAGAACGGGTCCGTTGCCGGGGACTGCTTCGTGAAGGTGGCATACGAGCCAGCGTGGATGGACTCGGCCGGCAACGCCCACCCCGGGCGGGTCCGGGTGCTGCCTCTCAACGCCGCACAGTGTTTTCCCGAATACCACCCACACGACCGGGACCGACTTCTCCGATTCAAGATCAAGTACAAGTTCTGGGGCACCTCCCTTGAGGGGACGCGCCAGGTCTACACGTACACCGAGATCATCACGGACGAGGTCATCGAGGAGTACGTCAACGACGAGCTGCTCGACGCCCGTGAGAACCCCCTCGGGGCCATCCCGATCGTACACATCCGGAACATCGAGATATCTGGCTCCCCGTGGGGCCTTTCTGACATCGTCGACCTGATCCCGCTGAACCGTGAGTACAACGAGAAGTGCACGGAAATCAGCGACATCGTCAACTACCACGCGGCACCCGTCACCATCATCACGGGGGCAAAAGCGAGCCACCTGGAGAAGGGGGCACGCAAGATCTGGGGCGGCCTACCCAAAGACGCCAACGTTTTCAATTTGGAGAACGGCGTCGACCTCAACGGCCCTCTGGCGTACCTGGAGCTGATCAAGCGCGCCATGCACGAGCTGACCGGCGTCCCAGAAACCGCGCTCGGCCAGGCCCAGGCGATCTCGAATACCAGCGGAGTAGCTCTCTCCATTCAGTTCTTCCCGCTGATGCAGCGGTACAGCCTCAAGCAGACGAACTACACCCACGGGTTGCGCAGGATCAACGAACTCGTCCTGCGCACCCTTTTCCTGTACGAGCCCGAGTGCCGCATCTACGACCCGACCACCCAGGGAATCCGGGTCTCTGACGAACAGCCCCTTGTCATCGACCCCCGGGACCCCGAGGTCTATGACACGACGGTGGATTGGCCGCCGCCCCTCCCAGTAGACGTCCTGGTCAAGTTGAACGAGGTCCAGGCCAAGCTCGCGCTCGGACTCGAATCCAAGCGCGGGGCCCTGCGCGATCTCGGGGAAGTTTTCCCCGGGGAGAAGATGCAGGAGATTTTCGACGAGCAGATCACCGAGGCGAAGGAAACGGGAGCGCTCGAATATATCAAGGCGCAAATCGCCTCAGCTATCTTGCGCTCAACGGGATTGCCGCCGGAAGGCGTGGAAAGCCCGCCCCCCGCACCTGCCGCTTCGGGCTCATCTGGGTCCGGAAACGCAGGAGCGACAAGCGCCGGCCCCCTTCCAGGAGTACCGGGAGTGGGCCAAGGCAAGGACACCGAATCGGTTTTGAGCGAACTCGTGACGCTGTCGAAGGGCACCAAATTGGCCCAGCGACGGAACCCAGAAAACGACTGAACTGCCCGCCACTCATTCCTACTCGTTCAGGCGGCTTCACCAGCCTGGAGTGAACCACCGTGGCACCAAACCCCGCGCCCAACGGTCCGCAGGACACGCCCCCCGGCACGCCGGGCGGCCCCGCGACGGGTACCGCCGTCACCCCCGAGGGGACGGTAACCGTCCAGGAGCCCCCCAAGCCGCAGCCCACCGGCCAGGAGGCCCGCTTCACGGCGGCCGACCTGGAGCGGGTGCGCCAGGAGGAGAAGGACAAGCTGTACTCCCGCCTCAACAAGGTCGACGAGCGCAGCACGGCCCTGGAGGCAGAGCTGACGCGACTCCGCGAGGAGCGCGAGACGCGCGAGGCCGAAGAGACTGCGCGCCAGAAGGCCGAGGAAGACGCGGCCAAGGCCAAGTCCGAATCCGAGATGAGCGCGAAGAAGTTGCTGGAGGAACGCTCCTCCGAGTGGGAGAAGCGCTTCGCTCAGATCGAGAAGGAGCGGGAGCAGGAGCGGGCCGCGCTCGCGAAGGAGTCGGAGTACAACAAGCTCCGGGCCTACATCCAGGAGCGTGCCGGCGCCGAGCGCGCCAACATCGCTCCGGAACTCGTCGACCTCATCGCCGGGAACACCCCGGAGGAAGTCGATGCGTCCATTCAGATGCTCAAGGACAAGACGTCGCAGATCTTCCAGTCGGTTCAGGCGGCTCAGGAAACTGCCCGCTCGCAGATGCGCGGCGTGGCTGCGACCGGCTACACCGGGAACGGCCCCACGGACGGCGAGGGCGGCTCTCGGCAGCTCTCGGCAGAAGACATCAAGAACATGCCGATGGCGGAGTTCGCGAAGTATCGTTCGCAGCTTCTCGGCGCCGCCGCCAAGCAGTCCAACAATCGCGGCATCTTCGACTGACCGCGTCCACCCAGAAAATTAGCCAGACCGCCTCTCATTTCCACTCATCTTGGCGGGCCCGTCACGGGATGAGAGGTACAACGTGGCAAGCGGAATCACGGGAACTCCGGTTCTCTCCCCCACTCCGACCGCCTACCAGGCGGCGAACTCCAGCATGCTGACTCCAGCGATCCAGCACATCTGGTCGAAGGAGATCCTTTTCCAGGCCATGCCTGTGCTCCGGTCTTGGGCCGCCTGACGCAGCAATGCGTCAGTGAAAATTCCGAGAATTGCTGGAACGCCCGAGCCACCTGACTGCACCACAACGTGAGGCGAAAGCCTGAGCGTGACGGTCCAAAAAGCAGTCAGCAGGGGTAATCAGCAGCCGAGCCCGCCTGGCGAAAGCCGACGGGAAGGTTCAGAGACTATGTACGGAAGGCCCCAAGCGGGTCAAGATATAGTCCGGTCTCACATGAGAGTGTGAGAGTCAGGCAGAAATGACCTGGCCCCGCAGCCAGCGGGTAACAAACGTCGAGCAATTCATGGTCAAGAAGACGGAACTCGGAACGGCTCCCGGCCTTTCGGTTTCGTTCATGCGCTACCGCTCTCTGGACGGTGCGCAGCAGCTCGTTGAGGGCGTCCGGATGGAAACCCACGCCCTTTCCGCCGAGCAGATCACCATCACCGTCGCGGAGCACGGATTCGCCATTGCGGTGACCGAGCTGCTCCTGAACGCGAGCTTCGACGACGTGATGGCGTCGGGTGCCCGGCTGCTGGGGCGGAATCTCGCGACCTACTTGGACAGCATGTGCCGCGACACCCTCCTCGGCGCCCCGTCCGTGCTGTACGGATACGACAAGCTCGCGTCCTGGTCGGCCGGCGCAGCACGCACTCCGCTTTCTCCGTATGACCGGGGAATGTTCGCGGACTCCGAGGCCACCATGGCCACAAACGGCGGCTTCCACTTCACGGCAGCGCTCGTGAAGGACGCCGTCGAGACGCTCGCGACGAAGAACGTGCCCCGCCTCGGCGAGACGTACGTGGCTTTTGTGCACCCGCATCAGAGCCGCCGCCTTCGGGATGACCCGGAATTCATCGAGGTCACGAAGTACGCCGCTCCGGGCAACTTCATGCTCGGTGAAATCGGCCGGCTGAACGACGTCGTGTTCATCGAGACCACGCAGGTCTTCCAGGGCAACACGACCCCTCCGCCCACCCCGCAGCTCGGCACCAACATCGCCCAGGGCGGCGCCCAGACGTGGGGTGGCCAGCCCGCCCGCACCGCCTCCGGATCGACCCCGGCCATTCCGGCGGTAAACGCTCAGCCGTCGAACCCGAACGCCCCCTCGAACCCCATCTACCGCGCCCTGGTAATTGGGGACAACGCGGCCGGCCACGCCATCTCCCTGCCCGTCGAACTTCGCGATGGCGGTGTACTCGACTTCGGCCGTGAGCACGCACTGGCCTGGTACTCGATCTGGGGCCTCGGACTCATCACGGACTACGCCGTCGTTCAGTGCGCCACGAACTGACCCACCCGCAGAAAAGGGCGGTGGCATCACGTTCGTCACCGTCCCGGATTCAGCACCCGATTCGCTAGGAGAACACTCATGCCCGCAAATCCGCGTACCAAGCGGAACCCGAAGGATCACACCGGCAACCAGAAGGCGATCCTCGCCGAGCAGCACGCCGAAGAACTGGCGAAGCGCAAGGACGAGATTGCCATGCACCAGGCGCAGCAGAAGGCCGGGCTGGACGATCCGATCGCCCTCGATGACAAGGGCCGGACGATCCAGAACGTGTCCGAGGAAGTCGCGGTGGAAGGTCCGGTGGACATCCCGCCGGAGAACGTGAACATCCGCATCGCCTGCGATCTGGAGAAGGTCACGATCGGGCAGGGCACCGAATTCGATTTCAAGGAAGGCCAGGTGTACACGGTGCCGCTCCATGTGGCGCAGCACCTGGACCGCCTCGGTTACGTGTGGCAGTGGCTCTGACGGAAGGGAAGTGCCTCTGATGGCGGCGCCCAGCAGTCTCAAGGACTCCGGCACTGCCCCTGAGAAGGGGAAGTGGTATTCGCTTCTTTCCGATCACGGTGACGGCGTCGGAATGCTCACGAAGTCGTACCGCTACACCAGTCCGACCGGTGAAGAGCACCCTGACAATGCGCGTCAGCTCTACGTCCTGGAGGTCGTCGAGCCCGCGACGTACGGCGTCGGTTTCAGCTCCGAGGAATCGGTGCTGTGCATGTGGCTGGACAGCCCTTCGCCGGGGCGTGTCGCGGTGCACCACATCTCCTTCCCCGTCTCCCAGTTCGTCGAGCTGGTCGCCGAGGGGGAGGAGCCGCCGGAGTTCGAGGATCTGAAGGCGCAGCAGGCGGGCGGTCCCGCCTGATGGCTGCCAATGGATTTGTTGCTGTCCAGGGCGCGGTCTCGGCGCTGGACCATCTCACCGGCCGCTCCACGGCGCTGGAAGCCGAATGGCTGGCCAAGACCCAGGGCGGTGACCCACTGCCGAGGGCGACGTACCTGATGCTGCTCACCCAGGTCGTCGTTGACGCTCAGACGGACATGACCACCCTCGTGGGCATCGAGGCCGCCGGCACCGGATACGCCCGCCAGCCCATCCCGTGGGCGGCTGCCGCGACCGGCACCCGGACCGCGACGACATCGGACTTGGTCCAGTTCGGTCCATTTTCTGATCCCACGGGCCTCGCGGCCCCAGTCACCGGCGCGGCCCTGGTGACCCGCATGACCAGTTCGGCCGGCCAGCCCACCGGCATCTGCGTCATGGCCTGGAACCTTGCCACCCCCATCACCACGAGCCAGAACCAGGCCCTCCAACTCGCCCCGGGCAGCCTCCAGATGACGTTGGCGGTGAGCTGACCATGGCTGACACGGCGGGGATTATCCAGCGTATCCGCAGCGAGATCGGGGACTTCGAGTCGCCGTTCCTCGACACCTACCTGGGTGCGGATGAGCTGGACTCCTACGACCTCTCGGAGACCGGCGTCCCCGAGGTCACGGCCAAGGTCACCACGGTGGACCCGCCGGCCACGGTCGACCTGGTGCCGGACGTCGACTACGTCCTGGACCCGTCCCAGGGACGCATCCTTCTGATCAACCCCGCGTACTCGCCCCTGCACCACGGCCAGACCCTCATCGTCCGGGGGGTGGCGCAGGGCCTGTTCACCGACGCGGACCTGGAGACGTACATCGGCGACGCGATGGAGCAGCACGCGTACGGCCGTAACGTGACGACTCGCTACCGGGACGCGCACGGCTTCATCCGCTACGACCACGCGCCCATCACCCTGGAGAACCTGCCGGCCGTCGAAGAGCCGCTGGTCGCCTATCTCGCGGCGATCAACTGCCTGTGGACGTTGGCGACCGACGCGGCGACGGACATCGACATCAGCACGGCCGAGGGCACGTTCGTGCCGAGGACTCAGCGCTACCGGCAGCTCATGCAGCACATCGGGGATGCCGGCACCGGTCTCCAGGGCCGGTACAACACCCTCGCGCAGCAGCTCAACGTCGGCCTGGGCCGCATCGAGATGTTCACCGCCCGCAGGGTTTCCCGCACGACGAACCGCCTGGTGCCCGTGTTCGTCGAGCGCGAGTACGACGACACCTCGAAGCCCCGTCGGCTGCTGCCGCCGATCGACGGCCAGGAGTACGACGACGAGAGCGGCCTGCCCTCGCCCGCCTACCCGGGCTTGTGGGGGTGAGGGGCGATGCGTGGACGGCTGGACTGGAAGCGTGGCCGGTGGAACATCAACGCGGAGACGACGTTGATTCATCGGGGTTTGCGCGGGTGGCAGCGCTCTACCGGTGACTCGTTCACGTACTTCCGGTGGCAGTACGGCGAATCGGAAATGCACCCGGTCTACGACGAGGCGACCGGGGTCGGCAAGCAGTTCTACGGCCGTTGGCAGCTTCCCGCGCTGCACGTGAACCACTCCGAGTCGGCCAATTCGGAGCCGCGTGACAGTGGCCTCTACATCGTCGACTCGCTGCATGTGACGTGTGAATTCGACCAGCTCGCCAAGACCGGGCTGACTGACATCAACATCAAGCACGGCGCGTATCAACGCGACCGGATTGCCTACGACAACGTCCTGTTCGCGGTGAAGCAGGTAGATATCCGAGGGCAGATCCGCCGGCGGGACATCATCGTCACGCTCGATGCCCAGCAGATTCGCGATGACGAGCTGGTCAACGACCCGATGTTCTCCGCGTATCTGCGCGACTTCAGCCGCAATCCCGAACCTGCGCAGCCACTTCTCGCTGCGGAAATGCCAGAGGAGGGCGGCGACGATGACCCCTACTCCTGAGTCGACCCTGTACGCGCTGCCGGTCGGCGTCCCCTCGGTGCACCTGACGGGGCGGTTCATCGCCCCCGACGGCACCCCGCTGACGGGGAGCCTCACGTTCGCCCCGCCGTCGGTCCTGACGATGCCGGACGCCGACACCATCGCCAACACCGTGGCGACCGTGGACATCACGAAGGAGGACCAGGGCCGCTTCGAGGTGAACCTGATCGCCACGGATGGCCCCGGCATGTCGCCGAGGAATTGGACCTACCTGGTCACGGAGAAGCTCAAGGGCGCGCAGATCAGGCAGTACCACATCATGCTGCCCGAGCGGCCCGGCGGAGACCCTGTCGACCTCGCGGACCTGGCGCCGGTCTCCCCCTACACCGGCCGCTACCTGCCTGTCGTCGGGCCCACCGGTGCCACCGGCGCCCAAGGTGCCCCCGGGGAGGTCTCGCAGGCCGAGCTGGACGCCCTGGAGGAGCGCGTCGCACCCCGGGCAGTGACGTGGACCCAGACGGCCGCGAGCGCCCAGTGGACCATCCCGCACTCCTTCCCGTACCCGCCGAGCGTGCGCACCTACGACACCAGCGGACGAGAGATCGGCGGGCTCGTCGAAAACCCCAGCCCCACCACCGTGTCCGTCCAATTCGCCTTCGCGGAAACCGGATCGGCGATATTGAGCTAGGAGTGCCCCGATGGCAGTTACCGACTTCCGCGAATCCCTCAAGCTGAACAAGCTCCCCGTGCGCGGCCTCGTCCCTGAGACGTCGTCCTCGGCACCGGCAACGCCGGTGGAGGGGCAGCTCTGGACTGACTCCGTCAACCACGTCCTCAAGTTCTGGAACTTGACGGCCTGGAAGAATCCGCTCGACCGGGCGGACCACACCGGTACGCAGACGGCGAGCACCATTTCCAATCTCGCCGCGACCGTCCAGGCGTACCGACTCGACCAATTCGCCGCGCCGACCGCAGCCGTTTCCCTGAATGGCCAGCGAGCTACGAACGGTGCCGATCCGACAGCGGCGACGGACCTGGTGACCAAGCAGTACGCGGACAATCTGAGGGCTGGCATTGCCGGCGTCAAGGACCCGGTCCGGGCAGTGGCCGCGAGCAACGTCGACCTCGCCGCACTGCCGGTGAGCGTCGGCGGGGTGACGCTGGGCAGTGGCGACAGTTTCCTCGCGACGGCGCAGACGACTGGCACCCAGAACGGCATCTACACGTACAGCGCCAGCGGCGGGGCGGCGACGCGGCGCTCGGACGCGGACGCGGCCGGGGAGATCCTCGACGGCACGATGGTGGCAGTGGCCGAAGGCACCGATGCGGGCGCTCAGTTCATTCAGACCGCCACGCCCTCCGGCGCCCCCGGTGCATGGACTCAGACCTGGACGAAGTTCTCCACCGGCGGCCAGACGTACACGGCGGACGGCCAGGGCCTGGAGCTGTCCAGCACTACGTTCTCCCTGGAGCTGGCCGACGCGACCCTCTCCAAGAGCGCGGCCGGCCTCACCGTGGGCCTGGTCTCGGTCGCCAAGGGCGGCACGGGCGCGACCACTGCGGCCGGGGCCCGCACTGCCCTCGGCACGTCCGGCAAGTTCGTGGCGAACGTCGGCGCCGTTACCGGCGGCACCCCGCTCAACATCACGCACAGCCTGAACACGCTGGACATCCTTGAACCGTCGCTGCGCGAGGTCTCCACGGGCGAGCTGGTCGGCGGGAAGTTCATCGTGGTCGACGCCAACACCGTCTCCCTCACCCTCGCCGCGAGCTACGCCGCCAACACCTTCAGTGTGACGGTGGTGGGCTAATGCCAGCCCGGCAGCTCGCGTCTCAGACCGTGCCCGCCACGGGGGGCAACGTCGTCTCCACGGACAAGGTCGGCGCCGCCAACGGGGTGGCCAGCCTGGACGCCACAGCCAAAGTCCCCCAGGCCCAGCTACCCACACCCAAGATCACCGTCGGTGTCACCGCGCCCGCGACCCCGGCCGTGGGTGACGTGTGGATAGACACGAACTGAGGATGCGCCGTGGCGACTCGATTCTGGCTCACCAGCTCTGCCGCGCCCTACACGCCGGCCACCAAGCGAGGCGCGTGGACGAATGCCACCTCCGCCGTCGCCGCACTGCTCGGACGGCAGCCCGCAGGCGCCTCGACGACGTCGGCCGTGGCGGAGACTTCGGCCTCGGAGAACAGCTCGTTGCTCGGCCGGTGGATCAGCCCGCCGGCCCGCAAGGCAGGCACTCTCTCGGGCACCGTGTCGTTCGCGATCGGACGCATGCAGTCCTCCGGCACCTCGGCCCTCGTGACCCGCGTGCACATGTACGTGACCACCGGGGACAGCGACACGGTGCGCGGCACTCTGCTCGACAACTGGCAAGGCAGTGGCGTGTGGCCGACGACTGCGGCGGGCGGCGAAGCCACGGGGCAGGCCCTCGGGTCCGTGGCGCTTCAAACCGGGGACCGCCTCGTCGTCGAGTTCGGGTTCCAGGCCACGAACACCGTGACCGCGTCCCACACGGGCACCTTGTACTACGGGGCGGCCGGTACGACGGACCTGGTGAACACCGCGACGGCCGTCACCACCAACCCGGGCTGGGTCGAATTCTCCGGCGCCGACGGGCTGTTCAACGCGCCTACAGCGGAGATCGTGGACAAGTTCTCCACGGGCATCGGCAGCCGCTTCGTGTACTGGGGCGGAACCTTCTGGAACGCGACGTGGAAGCGCGCGGCCGTCGCCGCGAATGACCAGTACCCGGGCCTGATGGCTACGGACGTCGGGTACGAAATGGTGAACTCGACCCACTATTTCGAGGTCGTGAATCTGCCGACAGGCGGCACCGGTACCAACTTCTCCGCCATCGTTCTCGGCCCCGTGGACGATGGAACATTCATCCGCACTAAGTACACGCTCGCCACGGGCAATCTGACCTTCGAGAACTGCGTCGGCTACTTCGACGCGACGCCCACAACGCTGGCGTTCAATCCGGTCACTCACAGGTGGTGGCGGTTCCGAGAGGCCGCCGGCACGTTCTACTGGGAGACATCTCCTGACGCGGTGACGTGGACTGTCCGCCGCAGTATGGCGACGACGCAGTGGCTCAAATTCGGGACGCTGCGCACCAATTTCGAGGGCTACGCGGACTCGGGGAGCGTCACTACCCCGGCCGAGGTCGACAACGTGAACACCATCCCCACCACTATCCCCAAGGTGTGGACAGGAAGTGCGTGGGTGCAGAAACCGGTGAAGGTGTGGTCAGGCAGTGCCTGGACCGCCAAGCCGGTCAAGGCGTGGTCCGGTACCGCGTGGTTCTGAATTATTCCTTCGTATAGGCCGCATGCGACGCTCAAATTCGAGTTCCGTTTTGTGCTCGCCCTTGCCCTTTCCTAGGAGGAACCGATGTCTACCTATGTCGCTGTCTCGAACGAGTCGTGGGACAAGGCGATCAAGGCCGGCCCGTTCGAGCTGGACGACCCGTCGCAGTACCCGGTGCAGGAGGGCACGCACCTGATGCTGGAGTCGGAGGCGCGAGCCGAGGGCTACTACTACGCGTCCGACGGGGCGTTCGCGCCGGAGCAGCCGGCCGACGGGGACGACGCCCAGGACGACCAGGACGAGGCGCAGGCCGGGCACGGTGGCCGGGGCCCGGAGGGCAACCAGGGCAAGCACGGCCACCAGGACCAGCAGTAGAGCTGCGGGGTCTGCGGCCGGCATTGGTCGCAGACCCCGCCTACCGAGAGGGAAAGCGTCATGACTATTGCGCAGATCGTCGGTGTGGTGTTGGTCATTCTCCTCGTCGTGGTCGTTCTGAAGATCACGGGCCTCTTCTGACCTGCATGCCCGGCGTCCAGAATTAACCACTCCCAAATAGCCGGACTCATTCTGGTGGGGCGATCCACATCTGCCCATACCGGAGAGTTCCGTGCCCTTTCTTCTGAACGAAGACGCGGCCCTGAAGCATAAGTTCCAGGGCCTGGTGGTGCATGACTCGACCTCCGGTACGGGCCGCAAAGTCACCGTCAGGTACAAGAGCCCCGAGTACGAACTGGCGGACTTGACCTATCCTCTGGCGCTGATATCTCACACGGCGATCTCGCGGGACCCCGAACGTGAGAGCCGGGGAGTAGTGAACCTGCATTACGCGCCAGAGGGCTACGAGCCGTGGGCCGACATGAGCGACCCGACGCAGTCGCCGTACATGGCTCAGATGCCGATTCCGATCAACATCGACTACCAGGTGGATGTGTACGCCCGGAAAGAGCTGCACATCATCGAGCTGACCGGCGCCTTGATGCAGTTCGACTTCCTTCCTCCCCGCTTCGGGTATCTGCCGATCGGCGAGGACGGAACTGTACGGCGGCTGGACCTTCTCGGTGGGCCCGATTACACCGAGAGCAAGGACGAGCAGGGAAAGCGGCTCTTCTGCGCTACCTGGGCCCTTCGCGTTTCCAGCGAGATATTCGCCGACGAGATCCGGGACCTTACCCCGGCTCAGCGCGTCCTGATCGACCTCCTCGACAAGCAGGCGTGGGACGAGGGCACCACCCGGCCCTGGTCTCCCACCTACGAGGTCACCAAGGCCCTGCTGTCGATCAGCACGGCGACCTTGCCAGCCGCGACCGCCGGCCACCCCTACCGCCAGGCCCTGGGCAGTACCGGGGGCCACGGCGAGGTGCATTGGTCGCTCCCCGAAGGCTCCCACCTCCCCGCCGGCCTGGCCCTGTCACACAGCGGTGTCGTCTTCGGCACGCCCCAGGCCCCCACCGGTTCGCCGGCGCAGTTCCTGGTCTCCGCCCGCGACTCCGATTTCGCCCCGCAGGTCGCCTCGGCCGCCCTGACGCTCACCGTCTCGCCCGCACCCCCTGGGAGCTGATGCTGATGACCACGCCCACGACTTTCGCCTACAAGCGGCCCGGTGTGTACATCACCGAATCGCTGAACCCCCTGCCGCAGCCCATCTCTCCACCGGGGCTCGCGGTCGCGACCTTCGTCGGCACTCACGACGCGGGGCCCTCGAACCCGGTGAAGGTGACGTCGTGGGAGCAGTTCATGTCGCTCTACGGCGGGTTCGGGAACGGCCTCAACTACCTCCCTTTCCAGGTCTACGAGTATTTTGCCAACGGCGGCCAGCAGGCGTGGATTTTGCGGGCCACTCCCACGGATTCCGTGGCCGCGCGGCTGCTCGTCAAGAACACGCCGCTTCCGCCGCCGGAGAACATCGTCGCCACCCCTGACGGCACTGCCCCGAGCGGCGCCGGCACGAAGCCGACGCCGAAGGTCACCAACGTGACCCTGACGGCGCCCGTCGCCCCAGTCACCGCGAACCCTGAGCAGACGGCCTTCCAGGTCGAGTGGGACGCGATCACGCCGTTGGCCGACGTGGATGCCTACCAGGTGGTCGTCACGCGACCGGACGAGGGCAGCTTCTCCAAGACGGTGTGGGTGGCCCAGCCCGCGAGCGGCAAGCCCACGGCCGCGTTCACCGATCTCGGGCCGGACATCACGTACTCGGTGCAGATCACCCCGTACAAGGGGGCCACGGCCGGCGACCCGATGACGACGGCCGCGACCTTCGACACGGCGCCCGGTTACACGGCGGTCGACGCGCTCCAGGTCACCGCCCGGGGACGCGGCGCCTACGGCAACAAGGTCTTCATCACGACCGCGCCCTCCTGGACGTCGGGCCGGTTCCATCTCTTCGTCAAGTACGGCTCCGCCGCGCAGTCCTCGCTCGTGGAGACCTGGCAGGACGTCTCCCTCAATCCCGGCGACCCGCGCTACATCGTCGGTCTGATCAACTCCAGCAAGGGCGGCTCGACGTACGTCTCCGTCCAGAACATGCTCCCGCCGACCTCGACGACGCCGGGCACCAGCGCCACCCCGGACGCTTCCTGGCAGCCCGAGTACGTCGCGGACGCCCCTCTGGAAGACGGCGCCGACGGTGTCTTGGCGGTCAACCTCGCCGAGCAGCTCGCCGCGCAGTTCGGGTCCATCTCCGACGTGCTGCTGCTCAACCTGTGCGGCAACACGTCCCTCACGGACCACATCCCGCCGCAGACCCAGATCAACTCCGTCCTCGCCTGGGTCGAGCAGAGGCGCGGCGCGTTTTTGGTGCTCGATGCCCCCCGCCAGCCGGCACCGATCGCTGCGGATGTCGCCGCGAACAAGTACGTGGAAACGGTGGGTGGTTACTCCCCCCAGTCCTCGTACGCGGCGTTCTACGGGCCGTGGGTTCAGGTGGCCGACCCGGCTGGCTCCTCCGTCTCCTCCACGCGCATGCTGCCGCCGGCCGGGGCCGTCATGGGGCAGTTCGCGCAGGCGGACGCGGCTGTGGGCCCCAACCGGTCCCCGGCCGGAGTCGCCTACAGCCTGATCGGCGCCGTCGGTGTCGAGAACAACTTCACGTTCGAGCAGCTCGACACGCTCAACCAGGTCGGCTGCAACATCATCCGGCCGGTGCCGCAGAGCGGTCTCTGCATCATGGGCGCCCGCACGCTGCGCCAGGGCATGCCGGACCGGTACATCTCCGTCCGGCGCATGCTGACCTACCTGGAGAACCTCCTGGAGGACGTCACCCGGTTCGCAGTCTTCGAACCCAACGGGCCCGAGCTGTGGCAGACGCTCAACGCGCTGGTGACGCAGCAGCTCCTCACGCTCACTCAGGCCGACCAGCTCCAGTCGAGCGTTCCGGATCAGGCTTTCTTCGTGGTCTGTGACGAGACCAACAACACGAGCCAGACCGTCGCCAACGGCGAAATCCACATTCAGGTCGGCGTCGCGCTCGCCAGCCCGGCGGAATTCATCGTGATCGAGATCTCGCAGTACCAGGGCGGAATCTCCACGACCACCACGTCCGTCGAGTCCACCGCCTGACCGACGCCACACCAGCCGTACCGCCTCTCATTGCAATTCATCTACGGCGGCCCTCCAACAGGGAATGAGAGGTGACCCGTGGGAGCCACTACCACCACACAGAAGCCGTCGCTCGCGCAGCTCCAGACGGACCCGCTAAGGAACTTCAAGTTCCAGGTGATGATTCACCTGGCGGGCTCCACGCTGGATTCCAGCAAGCGCTCCAATCAACTCGGATTCATGTCCGTCAGCGGACTTTCCATCACCACGGATGTGGTGGTGTACCGCCAGGGCGGAATGAACACGACAACGCAAAAGATGCCAGGGCAGAGCGACTTCGCTCCGATCACCCTTTCGCGCGGTCTCATCTGCGGCGACTCGGACATCTACGCCTGGCTGAAGCAGCTTTTCATGGTCATGCAGGGAACGGGCGGAAACAACGGCTCGTACAACTTCCGCGCGACGATGGACATTTTCCTGCTGGACCACCCGGTGACGACTTCGAGCGTCACCTACAAGGCGGGCTGGCGCGTCTACAACTGCTGGCCCACAAGCATTGCATTCGGGGATCTGGACTCGGGCGCAAATGGCGTGGAACTCCAGCAGATCACCCTCGCTCATGAGGGATGGGATTTCAAGATCGCCAGCAAGTACGGCCCCGGAACCGGCGTTTCCCTGCCGTAATTCGGACCCCACTCAAAGGACGAAACGATCATGCCCGAACCCGTCGTGCTCCCCGACTTCGCCTCCTTCGGCGACCAGGCCATCAAGGGCCTGGACAACCCCGAGGCGGCCACCGCAGCAACCCAGGCGCTCCTCAAGGAGGACCGGAACTCCGGCGAACCCGTCATCAGCACACCCGGCGAGAAGCACGTCACTCTCGAACGGGGAATCTGCCGCGACGGCACCTGGTACCGCGAAGCAGAAGTCAAGGAACTCACCGGGGCCGACGAAGAAGCAATCGCCGCAGCCGGCAGCAGCTCGTACAAGGTCTTCGACACCCTGCTGCTGCGCGGCGTACGCACCGTCGGCAACGAAACCATGAACCGCAAGCTCGCTGCCGAACTCCTCATTGGTGACCGCGAGTTGCTCGTTATGGCAGTACGACGCGCGACCTTCGGCGACACCGTCGAGTTCACAGAGCTTCCCTGCCCGTACTGCAAGGAACTCATCGACCTCACCGTCCCACTCGGCGCAATTCCCTTCACACACCTCGCCGACCCGGAGCAGACGGAATTCGAAGTCCCTCTGCGCCACGGCGCCATGGCATTCGTCCGGCTGCCCACCGGCGAGGACCAGACCGCCGTCTTCGCCATCAAGGACGGAAACCGCGCCAAGCAGGACTCAGAAATCCTCAACCGCTGCGTCCTGCGCGTCCGCCAGGGCGACGGGACGGTAATCAAGCGCCCGCCCGCCACGCACATGTGGATGGGCGACCGGCAGACCATCCTGAAATACCTCACCGACACCCAGCCGGGCCCTCGGTACAACGCATTCACCTTCACGCACGAGACGTGCGGCGAGGAGGTAAAGCTGCCAATCGACCTGGCCATGCTGTTTCGCGGAATGTGACTACCGCCGCGCGTTCAGCGAAATCGAAGTCCTCGCACAAGTCCACCCCCACTGGGGTCTGTCCGAGCTGAAGAACCTCGCCATCCGAGAACGGCGCCACTGGATTCGCCGCGCTGCCTGGGAAATTGAAAGGAGGGCGTAAGTGGCTACACCACCCCCGCCGCCCAATCCGCCCCCCAACCCCGGCGCCGGCCGGCTCTTCGGCACAAACAACCTCGGGAGCCAAATCGACGCCCTCACAAGGGCGTTCACCACCTTTACCAATCGGTTCGCCAGCCAGGCCGGCCTCGGCACAATGGGCATGGGGGCCTACGGCCCCATGGGCGGGCAGACGCGCCAGGATCACCAGCTAGGGAATCTCCAGCAGCAGAGCCTCCAGGCCCAGGCCGCGCACAACGTCGCCCGCCAGCGGATGCAAGACGAAGTCCAGCAACAGCAGATCCGCTGGGCGCAGTACCGGCGCACCCAGATGGGCATCATCAACAACCCTCGCTCGACGCTCGCCCAGGAGAACGAAGCCCGTCAGCGTCTGCGGGAGGGGTCGACGCTCTACCGGACGCGCACCGACAGCATCGACCGGGACTGGGATCTCCGCGAGAACAACTTCTCCGGGTCGATGGCGCGCATGAACGCGGACATGCGGCGTCTGCGCCAGCAGTCGGCGACGCAGACCACGATGAACCGCCTCGCGTTCGCGGGTCAGGTCACCGGCGCCGTGGTCGGGGCCGCGCGGTCGTACTACAGCGGAGGGTTCGAAGAGCAGCTCGGGCAGTACGAGCGCCGGATGAACCTGGCCGCGCCGGACTGGAGCGGCAGCGCCGGCACGCGGGCACGGTCCATGGGGCGCAATCTGAAGTCCAGCGGCGCCATGATGTGGGCCACCTCCAACGAGGATCTCTACAGCGGCGCGACCGACATCACGCTCCAGAGTGCTTCGTCTCAGGTCCAAAGGCAGCTCAGCCGCGCTTCTTCGGCCGCCTACATAACCCCCGGGCTCGGCGTGCAGGGCGGGGCTCAGCTCCAGAACGAACTCGGCACCGGGCAGGCGTTTTACGCCAGCCAGATGTTCGGCCTCACCCCGACGCGGCTCGCGGGTGGCAAGCAGAATTCCTCGGCGGCCATCGCCCTCAGTCTGGCGCAGCGGGTGAACGGCGGAGACTTCAGCAGCCTGTCGTCGAAGCAGCTCCATGACCAGCTCATGCAGGGCGGCTCGCTGTCGATGTCCCTGTCGAACTACGGCCGGGCTGCTGGGCTTTCGGGCCAGTCCCTGGAAGCAATGCGCAACCAGACGGAACTCCTGCGGAATCTCGTGAACCCGGAGAAGCAGGGGCTCAAGGGGCTCTCCTCGGAAAAGGCACTTCAGCTCATCGAAGACGCCGGCAAGCGCGGTGACTCGGGCGACACGGCGCGAGAGAAGATCAAGGACTACGCCCCGAGCGTCGGCGGCAGCTACCAGGACTCACAGCGCTACCTCCAGGGCCTCACCCGCGAAGGCCACCTGCCTGCAAGCGCGTCCTTCCTCGACGCGGCCCGCGCGAGCGCCGACACCCTCGCGGACATCAAGACGATCCTCCAGAAGGCGCTCGGCCCGTTCGCCGACTGGTTCGGCGGCCTCACCGGCGCCTACAAGGCCGGCGGGCCCGTCGGAGGCACCATCTCTCGCCTCAAGGACGCCGGGAAGGGCGGGGTATCCGGTTTCCAGAGCGGCTGGAATTCAGGACCCAACGTCTTCTTCGGCGACTCGGGCGAGGGAACCGACCAGTCGTCCTGGGCCAAATCCGCATGGAAGGGCATCTCAGGTCTGTTCGGCGGCGACTCCGGGACCCCCGAGTCCAAGCAGGGCGGGTCCGGGTCCAAGAAGTCCGACAAGGCCGGCGTCACTGGCGGCGGCGTCGCTGGCGCTATCAACTTCGCCCGCGCGCAAGTCGGTGACCGCTACGTCCTGGGCGCCGAAGGACCGAATGCGTGGGACTGCTCCAGCCTGATGCAGGCCGCCTTCGCGAAGGCCGGCGTGGGTCTGCCCCGCGTCACCTACGACCAGATCAAAAAGGGCGTCGAGGTCCCGATCGACGAAGTCCGGCCCGGCGACCTGGTGTTCTACAAAGACCTCTCACACGTGGGCCTTTACGCCGGAAACGGTCGGGTCATCGAGGCCGCGAATCCCGGCAAGGGCGTCGTCGAAGGCCCGATGTACAGCAAGTTCAAGCGGGCTCGGCGGGTCATGTCCGGCGGGATGGCGGCCACGGCGACCCTCTCGGGTGAGCAGAACGACCCCACAGCCAGCCAGAGTGGCAGCGGGGGCGGGGGCGGGCTCAACGTCTCCGGAGCGTACGGGTCGGTCGAGGAGGTTGACGCCCTCGCCGCTGCGCTTTCCGGCGGCGGTGGAGGCAGTGCCCAGAGCGTCAGCCGTACCCCCAGCGCGTCGCAGAACGAGGAGGCCGACACCGACACCGGCTCGGGAGGCAACGCGGGGCAGGACGCGCCGCACAACGTCCAGGCGAACGTGAAGCTGGGCAAGAAGATGGCCGCAGAGTACGGGTGGACCGGCGGCCAGTGGGACTCCCTGTACAAGCTGTGGATGGGTGAGTCCGGTTGGCGGCACTGGGCCGATAACCCGAACTCCGACGCCTACGGAATCCCGCAGGCCATGTCGAACATCCACAAGGAGACTGCCACCTCGGCCTGGCGCAACTCTCCGTCCAAGCAGATCTCTTGGGGCCTGAAGTACATCAAGGGCCGCTACGGGACTCCCAGCAAGGCGTGGTCCTTCTGGAACTCCAAGAATCCTCACTGGTACAAGGACGGCGCCTGGGAAGTCCCCGGGCAGCGCGGTGAGGGCGTGGACGCCAAACTGCACGGCGGCGAAATGGTGTTGGAGGCCAACGCGGCTCATACCGTCCGCCAGGCCCTGCTCAACCAGGGCCTCAACCCCAGCCCCGGCCAGGGCTCGAACTCCGCCGGCGGTACGGGCTCGGTGACTCTCTCCTTCGGCGCTGGTTCCGTCGTGGTGCAAATGCCCTCCGCCACTGCCGAGGGCGCCAAGTCCGCCGCGTCGTCCTTCGTCAGCTATGTGGCAGCCGACGACCGGATCAAGTCCCTGATGGGAGGCTGGTGATGGCGGACAAGAAGTCCGAAGGGGCGGTTAATCTCCCGGGCAAGGGAATCTGGGAGAACAACTTCGACCCCCGAATTCAAAGCATCCCCTCGTATCTCCCCGGGGAGGCCGGCTCCAACTTCGGGCTCCAACGCGGCTACATGGTGACCGCGTTCCCGAAGACCAACACGGCCAAAGAGAACCGCTTCTACATGCTGAACTTCCTGTACAACCCGTCCACGGTCAGCGTGAACCACAGCACCGATGCGGCGAACCAGGTCATGCCCCCGTACACACGCTCTGACCTGGACACCGGCGTTCCTCTGGTCGCGGCCGGCGGCACGCTTTCCTTCGCCTTGCTCTTCGATCGAACCTACGAGATGTCGGACCCGACCAAATTCGGCACGATCGAGGGCACGTACGGCGTGATGGCCGATATCCACGTGCTGTACAACCTGGTCGGAATCAACACCTCCCAGGAGGCACAGGCCACGGACGGGGAGGACGCGGCGACCTCCGGGAGCGTCATCGGCATCATGCAGATGAGCCCGGTGTGGTGTCGATTCGGGCAAGCCCGACACTCCTTCAAAGACAAACTGCCGGGCCTTTCCCGTATGGAGTACTTCGGGTACGTCAACAACATCGGGATTACCTACACGCATTTTTCGCAGCGTATGACGCCAGTGCGGTGCGCTGTCGATATCAGCATGACGCTCATGTCGTCGTACGGGTGGGTGTAAGGAGAGAGCAGTGGCCATTTCCCGAACCTCGCGCTACCAGCGCAACTCAACGGCGCTCGTGCCCGACCGCAACGGCCAGCTCCAACTCGCGGTCCTGCAACGCCCGCCGGCTGACCAGTCCCTGCGCGTGTCCGACTACCGGTGGCGCGCGGCCGAGCGGGTCGATGCGGTGGCGGCGCAGTACTACGGCAGCGAGACGTCCTGGTGGATGTACGCCGAGGCCAACCCCCGGGTTCTGGACTGGACGCAGCCGCCGGCCGGCCTTCAGATCATGGTGCCCCGTGGCGTGGCGTAACACCTACCGTCCCCACCTGACGGCGGCGGAGCCGACCCTGGAGCGCGGGGCGTGGGTGTCGAGCTTCGAGCTGTACCAGGCCGAGAACGCGCACCAGGTGGCGGAGCTGACGGTGATGCACACCTACAACCCGGCGATGCCCTCGCAGCAGTGGCGCACACCGGCAGGGTCAGTGTGGGCGGAGAACACCCCCGTCCGCCTGCGGTTCGGCTGGTGGTCGGACGACAGCGCAGATTGGTACGGCTACGTCGCCTCCTCCCGCGTCCTGGCCAGCGAGACCGACCCCCGCTTCGGACACGCCGTGCAAATTCCGGTGGTCTACACCCTCACCGGCACGTCCATGCTGACGCAGACCCGGCGCAACCGGACGTGGCGCGACACCAGCGCGAGCGCCATCGCCCGCACGGTGGCCGCCGAGTACAGCCTCCAGCCCCGCGTGGACGGCTCCTCCGTCATCTTCGCCCAGCAGATGCAGTCGATGAGCGACTGGCAGTTCCTGTGCGACGTGGCAGACCAGATCGGCTACCGCGTCTACGTGGACGGCACCGTGCTGTGGTTCGTCAACCGCGAGACGGTCATGCCGGCCTCCGACCGAAGCGTGCCGTTGGTTCGCATGACCAAGGCCCCGGGAGCCATCGACACCCTGCGCGAGTTCTCCGCCATCCTCGGCGACACAGACCCCGCAGGCGGTGTCCGCGCCCGGTACCGGGCAGTGGCCTACAACCGCACCTCTAGCGTCCTCACGCCGGCCTCCTACTCCCAGACCCGGACGACGCTGCACGGCCAGCAGGTGGCCGCCGTCCTGGACCGGCAGTACGCCGACCGGCCGGCCGCGTCCTACAACCAGGCGAGCCGACTACTGGCCGCCGAGTCGGACTGGCTGTGGGTCGAGGCCCGAGCCGTCACCAACGGCGACCCACGCCTGCGGCCCGGCTCCGTGGTCGACGTCCAGGGCGACGCGGTCGGGGAGAGCAACCTCGGCCTGTGGATGGTCCGCTCCGCCGTGCACAAGATCAACGTGAACCTGCTCTACCCGCAGAAGACGACCTACACCGCCACACTCGTGCTGGGCCGCAACGACGCCCGGAAGCTGGACCTGAAGGTGCAGCAGCCCCCTGTCAACCCGGCGCCGACCGTGCTCGTCAACGGGCGCTGGCGGGCCGCGTACACCGGAGGGCTCTCGTGATCCCTCTGTACGGCACCTACAGCGGCATCGTGGTCTCCACCCAGGACCCGCAAAATCGCGGCCGGGTACGCCTGCGAATCCCCCAGATCATGGGCACCGCCGTGAGCGGCTGGGCGGAGTCGGCCACTATCGGCGCGGCACTCCCGGGTGACCAGGTCTACGTCACCTTCGACGGCGGAGACCGCAACCACCCCATCTACTGGCCGCGCCTTCGGCCAGCAGTACCCGGCATCTGGACACCGCTGGCCCTGGAATCCGGGTGGGTGCCTTCCTCTGCCGGCTCGCCGGTCTACCGGGTCACGCAGGACGGCATGGTCGAGCTGTCCGGGTCCGTGGAAAACCCCAGCGCCATCGGCACCGGCGTGGTCGTGAAGTTCGCGAGTCTGCCTCTGGGCATACGCCCCGTCGAACCGCACCGCGCCACGACGGCCACGATCTACCGCACGGCGTACAACTCCAAGACGGTCTACGGCGAGTTCCGGACCACCTCGTCGACCACGAGCGCGGCCTACGTCACCGACGCCAACGGCCCGAGCATCACCTTCATCGCGTCGGCCTCGGGACAGGCCGTGGTCGTCTTCGGCGCCATGATGCAGAACACCACCGCAACGGGCCGCTGCCTGATGAGCGTCCGTTGCCTCCAAGGGGCGACGGTCCTGGCCGAGGGCGACGACAATCGCGCCGCAGAACTCCAAGGCACGAATAACACCTCCGCCTCGAACTCACGCCAACTCACCGGCTTGACCCCGGGGGCCACGTGCACCGTGACGGCCGTGTATCGAACAGAGGGCGCCAGTTCGTCTGCCGCGTTCGACAACAAATGGATTGTCGTCATTCCGGTCGGCCAGCACGATACTCCGGCAGCACGCATCACGATGGAAACCAACGGCGACCTCATGGCGCTTTTCCCCGGCGGAGCAGCGCCCACCTACGACATGTCACTGACCGGAATCCGCGCCCGAATAATCTGAGGAGAAGGCAGTGGCCTACCAGAACTTCCGCTACCTGGCTGCCGACAGAGTCCTCGGCATCGACTACGCCATCAAGAACCGCTACGGCAGCGGCACCTACCTGCTGCACGCGGCCATTCACGGCGGCGGCATTGAACCGCCCACGTCGCAGCTCGCCGCGTACGCTGCCGGTGACACTGGCGCCTGGTACTCGTTCGAGGGCTTGAACGACCTGACAGCCGAGAACCTCGCGCTGTCGGCAACCGCATTCGACGAGCCGTTCTGCGTCGTGAACACGGGCAACTCCAGCCGTACCGTGGTCTGGCACGGCGTGGGCGACCAGCGGGAAGCCGAGAAGGTCACCTACATCAGCGGCGCTGACCCTGTTCTGGCCTCGCTGATCGTGCAGGAACTCAACGCGTCCGGATTCGAGACCGACCGCGCCCCGGTGAGCTTCGCTGGCGACGACCCGCAGAACATCTGCAACCGCAACAGGCCGAGGGCTGGCGTCCAGCTCGACCTCTCTCTCACGCTGCGCAAGTCCTTCTACGCGGGCGGAGATCTGTCCGCCGCAGCCATCGCCCTGCCCGAGAACCGGCTGCCCGACTTCTTCGCGTACGGCGACGCCATCCGCCGGGCATGCGCCCTGGTGCCGCTCGACAGCGACACCGACGACGTCCTGCCGGTCATCACCCAGCCGCGCACCCCCGACGACCAGGCCGTGTCCATCGCCATGCGGACCCCATTCGCCATCGACCACTCCGGTGGCGTCTCAGCCACCACCGACGAGCGCGAGCAGCTCCTGGACCGCGTCCATGCCCTGGTCGGCACGCTGCCCGGGGAGCGGGCGATGCGGTCCACCTATGGCGTCCCCACCTCGGCTGCACTGTTCGCCGTCAACCCCGAGGTCGCCAACGACCAGCTCCAGCGCGCGGTCATCGACGCCGTCGCCCAGTTCGAGCCCTCGGCCGTGGTCTCCGCCATCGTGGCCGACGTCAACGAGGCCCTGGGCTCCGTCAACGTCAACGTCCAGGTGAGCCGCGCGGACGTCCCCGGGGCCGAGCGCGACAACACACGAACGGTCGGCGTCCTGGTCGGCGGCACGGTGATTTCCACGCCAGAGTAATTAACGGGCACCCTGCCCATCTCCGTAGAATCCCCGTATTAGACCAGCACTCATTTCTCATTCGGTTCCGCTGGAGGTACCGGAAGGGAAGTGTATGCCGTGGCAGTCGACAGCGGAGCCGTAACGCAGATCGACTACACCTCGCGTGATTTCACCGGCTACCGGGACTCGCTGCTTCAGTACGCGACGCAGATCCTGCCGGAATGGACGTCACGGTCTCCCGCCGATTTCGGCGTGGTGATGGTCGAGCTTTTCGCCTACATGGGTGACATCATTTCCTTCTACCAGGACCGGATCGCTGACGAGTCATTCCTGGCCACCGCTACCCAGCGCTCCAGCGTCGTGGCCATCGCGCAGCAGCTCGGCTACCAGCCGCACCCCGCGATCCCGGCCACCGGCCAGGTCGCCTTCTCCCCGGCGCCCGGCCTGGTGTCCCCGGTGACGCTGGACATCGGCACACAGGTGATCACCGAGTACATCCCGAGCCTGGACCGCCCGGTCACCTACGAGCTGGCCTCCGCCGTCACCGTGCCGGCCTACACCACCCCCGTGCCCCAGATCGTCGGCCTGGTCGTCGAAGGCGTGACCCAGGGCGACCGCAGCCTGGTGCTCTACCCCTCGACGTCCGGCGACCCGGGCTCGACTGTCCGCGTCGAGGACATCGGCACGAGCGACGGCACGAAGAGCCAGGTCTTCGCCCTCGCCCAGACACCGGTCCTCCTGGACACCGTGAGGATCTTCCTCGACGACGGCGTGGGCGGCACGGAGTGGACCCGCGTACGGGACTTCCTTCTCGTCCGCGACAGCGACCTCGTTTTCACCGCCGAGACCGACGACCAGGGCGTCACCCGTGTGACCTTCGGCGACGGAACCAATGGCGCGCTGCCGGCCACCGGCATCAAGCTCGCCGCCGCGTACCGCACGGGCGGCGGCTCCTACGGCAACGTGCCCCAGGGCTCCATCATCGACCTCGCCGACGCCCTGCCCGGCGTGGTTGTGGCCGGCTCGGCACCGATGGCCGGCGGAGCAGACGTTGAGCCAACCGACCAGATCCGCGAGAACGCGCCCAGGCTCTTCCGCACCCAGGGTCGCGCGGTCTCCGCCCAGGACTACGCCGACCTCGCCCTGGCCGTCGCCGGGGTCGCCGACGCCCGTGCCGTGGTCCGCTCGGCCAGCGCCGTAACGATCTATGTCATCGGCCCCAACAACATCCTCCCGTCGGAGGGGCAACGGGACGCGGTCGCTCAGTACGTGCAGGAGCGGGCTCTGTCCGGGGTCGTCGTCAACGTCGTCAACGGCTCCCTGATCCCGGTGAACATCGGCTCTACCGCGCTCCCGGTTCTGCTGTCCGTGCTGCCGCGCTACCGCCGCGACACCGTGAAGCTCGCCGTTCAGCGGGCGATTCAGGAAGCCTTCACGCCGCCCGAGACGACGTTCTCCTCCCGTATTTCCATCTCCCACCTCTACCGGGCCATTCAGGACGTCGCCGGCGTGGACTGGGTCGTCATTCAGCTCATGGCCCGCTCCGACCTCCCACAAAGCGGTACCGCTGACGTCATCTGCCGAGAAAACGAAATTCCCATCATCGGGAACATGGTCATTACCGCCAGCGGCGGAGTATAGGAGCGCACGCTATGCCTGCCGTCTACCCCATGTCGGTCAAGTCCTGGACTCCGAAAGTCGACCAAGTCGACACGATTTGGGCCGCGCATGTAAACGACATGCAGAACGAGTTGGCCGCCATTGAGAAGACGGTCGGCACCAACCCGCATGTCTGGACGGGATGGTCGCCGAGCGGCATCACTCCGTTGATCTGGCCGCCGCGTGCGGGCGCCATGACGCTCAAGACTCCGGCGCCCGTCTCGAACTTCGGCCAGAGCAAGACCTACGCGAGTGTCACCGACCGGCTCAAGGCACTTCAGCAGCAGACGACTTGGCTGACGCTGATGACACAGCTCCTCGTCGGGCAGTCCGGCACCAAGCCGAGCAAGCCGGCCGCCGCCGTAATCAGGGCCCCGGGAATGAAAGTCCCGGCCGGCGAGGGGAAATGGGTGCCCTTCAAATGGGGTGCTGCCGATTTCGACCCGAACCGGATGTACCAGGGCGGCTCGAACGTGGTGGCACCCATGACGGGATTCTGGGATGTCAGTGTCAACGTATGGGCTGACTCCACCGTTCGTCGCCCCAACGACCTGCATTTCGTGCACGTGCGGCTGATGCGCGGAAACGACGAGATCGCCGGCCAGGACTCGCTCATCGAGACCCAGACGTGGATCAGGCACCGAATCAACCTGTCGTGGCAGGGCCGCTGGAACGCCGGGATTCCCATGCAGGTCCAGGTCAGTCAACACGGCGCGTCCGACAACACCGTTGATGCCAACGCGACTATCAGCGTCTCCTTCGTCCGCGACCTGACGTGAGGTAACGCTATGGGTGTCTACCAGCTCGACATTTACGCCAAGACCCTTTACGGGGCACCACTTTTCGTGGCGTTCGACTCCAACATCACTGTGGAGCAACGCGGTTACGGTGCGCTGGAGGTGACGTGGGACACGCCGATTCAGGCTGCCGCGTCCCAGATCCTCGCCGGAGTGAAGGCGTGGACGAAGCTCCGTCTGGTGCGCAATAGCTACGGAATCCCGGACACGGAGGACGATGGGTGGGTTGTTCTGGAGACCCCCGCCGGCACGGACACCGGCACCTTTCTCGACGACACAACGGTGCCCGGTCAGGTCTACTACTACGGCGTTTTTGTTTCGACGGCTCCGGACACGTGGGATTCGACGGTCACCTACTACCCGGGTGATCTGGTCACCTACAACTCCAGTGTCTACATCGCCATCAAGGCTGGCCCCAGCAGTGCCCCCGACCTGAATCCGACGTACTGGAGCCTGTCCTCGATCAGCGAGCAGTGGATGCGCTGCGGCGGCGGAGTGGGCCTTGCGGTCCGGGAGTTCGGGAACAGTCTCCTGCTGTATGACAACATTCCTCGCCCCTACAAAGTAGAGACGGTCGAATCAACCGCGTCGAGCATTCCCGTCAATGAGCAACTCGCCCGTTTTTGCAGGCTGTTCGGGTACTTCTTCGATGTAATGAAGTGCGAGAACGACCAACTCTTGCGCCTCAACAACGTCCTGCGGTGCACCGACCGGCAAATCACCTTGCTGGCACAGCAGATGGGGATCGCCGACCGGCTGCCGACCCTGCCGGAACTTCGCCGCACCTACGTCCGTGACGCAGCCCTGATCCAGCGCGACCGGGGCAGCACCGCCTCAACTGCCGCGCTGGTGAAGGCGATTACCGGCTGGGACGCGGACGTGTCGATCGGGTACAACGAGCTGCACGACCTTGACGAATCCTCGTTCGCCAGCCCCACCTACCCGGCCTGGAAACGGGACACCGTCTACTCGACTACGGCCGGCTCCCAGCTCTACTCCGACATCGTCCAGTACAACGGCGAGCTGTACGCAGCGATCGGCACTCCGCGCCGTGAGTCGGCGTACCTCTCGTATACCGGCTCCAACCCGACGCGGACCGGTACGGGCACCATCGTGCGCGACCCCGACCGGGTGGCCGACCCCTACCCGGGCTACGTCCACCTCGACAACGCCGCCGTCGGCGACATCCTCACCTTCACCTTCAACGCCGCGAGCGGCGGAGCAGGGTTCTACAACGTGCTCCTGGTCGCGGTCGCCGACCCAGCCGGCGGCATCGTCACCGCCAAGGTCAACGGGGTCGCCGCGACGATGCCGGCGCTCGACCTCTACAGCCCCACCCGGCAGCTCATCCCGATTCAGCTCGTCGGAAACTTCAACCTGACGGCGACCGGCAACACCCTGGCCTTGACGGTGACCGGGAGAAACGCGCTCTCGACGGGCTACGGCATCACCGCGAGCTATTGGATGCTGCAAGGCGGCGGCATCAACCTCAACATCCCGCCCACGGGAGACGCGCTGTCCGCCACGTACTGGCAGGCCCTGACCCCCAACACCCTCCAGGACACCCTCACCGAGGCCAACCCGCTCACAGGTGGCTACGGGAGCTGGAACCTGACTACCAACGGCGCCATCAACCCGGACGTGTCGTCCGGGGTGAGCCCGGACTGGTGGGTCTCCCCCCAGGGGGCGCGCTCGGGAACCAGCAGCCCAGGGACGGGCAATGCGCTCAACTACACCGCCAAGACGACCGCTGGCACCCGCGAGGTCTACCTGTCAGGGCCGGTCAAGGCGTCCACATGGTCCTCCTCCGAGACGTACTTCCCCGGACAGGCGGTCATCTGGAACCCCCTGGGGTGGGCTAAGCCACCGGTCTACATGGCCAGGGCGCAGTCGGTCGGACGCCAGCCCGATCTCAACCCCGACAAGTGGACGTTCACGTCCTACACGGCGAACTCATCGCCTGAGCCGAGCCGGATCATCACGGACTCCGTCTACACACCGAAGGTGATCTCGTGGTCGGCCACCAAGGCGTACAAGCAGGGTGACCGCATTGCCTGGCGCGGGCACCTCTACGAAGCCGCTCTTCCCTCACTCGGCATTTTCCCGACGGGCTACAACACCGACAACCGGTGGTGGCGTTGGTGTGGCTTGAACTCGCAGCGGTATACCTTCTCGCTCTACCACAACCGGACGGCCACAGCCACGGGAGAAGACGTCCGGCTCTTTATCAACTTCTACAACTCCTACGGCGTCTTCGGCGGCACGGGCTTCCTTGGCTCGGACGCGCAACTCCTCTATGACCGCTTCGAGTTGCAGAACTACAGCTACCCGCAGTCCACCGGAAGCGCCCCGGCAGGGTACGTGACACCCGCCGCCGGCCAGATGGGCGTGCCTATCCCGTGGAACGTCTCCTACGGCACCTGGGAGAACGCGCGGGGGGTTGTCCGACCCACCGGTTGGAACGCGGGTGCCGGCGCGAACGAGAAGAAGGCCGGCCGGGTTCTGTGGTTCAACCGAGTCTGGGTCTACGACCCTGTGCCGGCGGGCCACCAGGGCGAGCAGGCGTACGTGACTTACATGTCGGCCCCGGACGACAGCGCCGGGACGATGGAGCACGGCGTCGTCTTCCGGTACAGCTCGACGGCGTACTGGCTCGCCTCCCGGGACCGGCTGACGTACACCACCCTCACGCTGTCCGGCTCCACGGTCACGGCTGTCACGGTCGCGGTGGTCGCCACCTGGACGCCCGTGCAATCCGGTGAGCGCTTTCGTGTGCGTAACCGCGCGGCGGACATTCTCGTCGAGTCGCGGATTCCCGGGCAGAGCTGGCGCACCCTCGCGACGGTCAGCGACACACGCAACAACACCGCCTTCGGCTGGGGTCTGCTGGAAAGGGTCCGCTCATGACTGTCCCCATTCCTGTGTCCTTCGCGGGGACGAGCGTCGGCAATGGCGTCTTCGACCCGGCATTGCGGCTAATCACCCAGATATCCCTCGCGGGCACGAGCGTGGGAAACGGCACCTGCGTTCTCACGCAGTCCGATGTACCGGGCGCCTTCGCGGACTTCGCGGTGGTGCCCTACGGGCCCTCGGTCTATCCGGACCCGGCGTTCACCCACGTCACCTCGGGCGTGTACCGGCCGGGCGGGACCGGCGACACCGTCGGCCTGTGGAAGCGTCTCTCCCTCTCCGTGACAGTGCCCAACTCCGATTATGTTCCAGGGCCGTTGGGACGCATCTACGGCGTATTCGATCAGGCACGGCTCGGCGTCACCTCCTCGAACATGGCCGTGAACGAGACTCAGCAGCTCGCCTACGTGCAGTTCGAGAAGACCCCGCCGGGTCTGGACACCGACACCAACCAGTTCGGGTCCAATCTGTTCACGCTGGAGCAGGCGTCCTACGAGGGACGCATGCTGTACGAGCCCGTCGGCGGTGGCGGCGAGACCAGCTACATGACCTTCAGCCGCACGACCGAGCGTGCCTCCTGCGGCGCCTTCTCCGGGAAATTCGTCTACCAGTCACCTCCCCCGACGAACTCCTACACCGCCGTGCAGAACTTTGGGACCTACCCCAACCTCCTGGCCCGCCGGCAGACCTACGCCGACGTGAAGTACCGCGCTTTCACCACCGACGACGCACTTCCCGGAACGACTCCGAGCACCGATGTCGGCGGTACTCCGGTGGCGGCGCCGGCCACGCTCACGCTGCGTCCGCTCCAGGCGGCCTTCGTCCGGGTCGAGCCCGGGGTGACCTATCAGGCCCAGATCTCCGCCGCGACGGAAGTGGCCGGCCAGCAGTTCCAGTGCGCCATCCTGCGCTACGACGCCAGCTTCAACCTGATCGGCACCTACGCCGTCGGCTCCGCCGTCACCACGGCCGGCGGCTTCAAGTGGCAGCAGGCCAGCGCCCAGCTCCTTATGGAGGACACGGCTGTGTGGGCGGCAGTCGTCCCGCGCATCACCAGCGGTGGCGCGTCGCGGTTCGTGTTCTACGCCGACGAGCACCGCATCTGGATTCCCTCGACCCTGTCGACGAAGAAGAACGGCGCGAGCCCGGCACGGACCTGGCAGGCCCCGCGCCAACTCGTGCTCAAGCTGCGGGCGACGCGGCTGAACTACGTCAAGAACCCGAGTTTCCAGAACAGCGTGTGGGGGTGGAACCAGGTCAAGGACGCCAGCCTGACCGCCGCGCTCACTCTGGTCTCAGGCGGCGGCATCGTGGGAAATGCCGCGTCCTTCAGTATCACCACGGCGCCGACCGCCACGTTGGTCAACGGCCTGTCCCCGCGCACTGGTGTGACGACCGTGACCGGCCAGAGCGCTCTCATCAGCCGTCTCAAGCCGTCCACGGTGTACACCGCGTCGCTGTACGTGAAGCCGGTCGCCTCCTCCGTGCCCATCACCATCTGGGCCCACAACGGCGACCAGCTCGTGCGCGGCACGAGCAGCCCGATTTTCGACCCGACCGGAAACGTCACCTGGTACCGGCTTGCGGTCACCTTCAAGACGAGCCCGACCTTCGGCGGCGACGGCGCGATCAGTCTCGGCTACGCGGCGGACGATGTCGCCTCGGTGTACAGCGCCGTTCAGCCCGGCACCAGCGACGCCGTGTGGGCCGAGGTCGACCAGGCCCCGGTCGCCGAGCCGAACTGGTCGCAGAGCATCCCGTACACCGCCAGCGCGCGAGTGCAGTACAACGGGCTGCTGTGGGAGTCGGTCGTAGCGAATGGCCCGTACGCGAACGTCGGCCCGCTCACCTTCTACTACGACCATTTCCTGCTGGAAGAAGCGGACAAGGTCGCCCCGTATTTCGACGGCAATAATCCGAGCGGCGATTACATGTGGGAGGGCACCCCCGGCGACTCCCGTTCTCACTATTACCGGGGAAAAAGAGTCAATCAGTACCGTCTCGATCAGATCATCCAGCGCCAACTCGGCGTGGGCGCCTCGTACCGGATTGTGTACGCGAGCGCCCCCTGATGCAGGGGCCCTCATGACACATCTGATCGTGCTCGCTCTAGCCACGTTCTTCGCCTGGGAATGCGTCCTGCTTCCCCTGGTCCGCCCGCTCTGCGACCTGCTACGTCTGCCCGACGTCGCCGCCGGATACCTGAAGTCCCTGACCGCCCTGGGCGCCGCACTGGCTCTCGACCATTGGGTGGACAGGGACTTCCTTCTGCCTATCGCGGCAGCTTCGCTCGCCGGAATGCTCACCATGCTGCGCCGTTCGAGTGAGACACAAAACATTTCAGCGATCGTCCGTGGCAGGGCCAGACGAGGTATGCCAATGCCGGGTCCTTAGAGGTCAGCGGGGGTGTCTCACTCTCTCGGGCCAATTTGCGCCGCCAGAGTGGATTCACCAGAAACGGTCACGACACCCCTATTTTCCGGCAGGTATGGAAGGCAACATCGCTGTCGTTCAGCACATCAACCCATGTGAGGAAAATATGCCTACTGGGAAGCGCCCGGTAACGCTCGGAATCTTCGGCTCCGGCGACGTATCCCCGGAGTTGGTCTGCGACTCCCTCAACGACCAGTTCGCCTTCGGGCCGGAGGACGGCGAGGGGTACTTCGCCCCCTCCGAGGAATATGACCTGACCGTGTTCCTGCCCGCCGGAGGTTCCGCCACTTCCGAGGGTGTCCACCGTGTGTGGGAGTGGGCCATCCGCTGCGAGCTGCCCTACAAGGTCATCTGGGACGAGACCGGCAACGGCCACACAGTCGACGTGCTGGGCAACGTCGAGTCCGCCGAGGACGACATCGCCATCGTCGACGACATCGGCGTGGCACTCGTCGAGCAGCTCAGCAAGGGCGAGAACCCGATGCTGTTGGTGCTCTCGGCGGAAGGGCAGCAGTTCGACGCAGCCACGGCCGACGTCGCCGCCGCCGCGCTGCGCGCCGAGATCCCCGTGCACGACCTCTCCCGCGCGCTGCTGGAGGTCACCTGGCACCACCTGCCGGACCACACACCGCCGGAGACGCCGGCCGTCGCGACCGAGGCCGGCGGGCAGATGGCGCTCGCGATCGTCTCCGACGCCCCGGCCGTGACGCTCAGCGCCCAGGAGGCCGCCGCCCTCAACGGAGCCCTCACCCAGGCCGAGGAGCTGCTGGACACGATCGGCGGGGACCTGCTGACGCGGATCTCCGAGACGCGCGACTCCCTGGTCCACGGACGTTCCCTGCTCGCCCCCCGGCCGGAGAAATCCGTCGAGGACGGCGAGCCGAAGAAGACCCGCCTGGAGATTTTCGACCCCGAGAAGAACGAGTGGGTCCCCGCCGGGCGGGGCCGCCCGCCAAAGGGCGTCCAGAAGCGCCGCGTTCCGGCGTAACACACAGAAAGGCCCCGGCGGACCTTGACCGGATTCCGCCGGGGCCTGGCTCCTGATGGCCGCCACGCCATAACAACTGCATTCCCCGGGAGAATAGCATGCGCGATCACCTCCTCGAAGGCTCGGAAAATGGCAGCGAATTGCCTATTTCCGTGGAAGACATCCTCTGCCGGGTTCCCGCCCGTGCGCGGCTGGCCTACACATTCCTGGTGACCAACGCGGCGTCCCGCTACGACGCGGACACCGGCTGGTCCTGCGCGTACATCACTCAGCAGGCTCTCGCCGACGAGATGTACGTCTGCCTGCGCACCGCCACCCGCGCCATCCGAGACCTGCGAACGCACGGGCTCGTACGGGTTCTTGCCTGGCCCGGCGCTCGCACCGAAACCCAGGTTCGTATCGACTCGGTCGACATCTCCTCGCCTTTCGGCCCGGTTCAGGCCGCGCTCTCGCGCGCACCCAAGCGGCAGCTCGTCGACAAGGCAATCGCCCAACTCGTTGCCCAGAACCACGAATTGGAAGCTCTGGCGGCAGGCATCTGACGGAGTAACTCCGGTGACGCAGCAACTGACGCATCGAGCGCACGTATACGCGCTGAAGCACAAGCCCTAGCTCAAGCAAATAGCTAGGCAAATAGAAACCTACGGTTTCTATTAGCTGCCCACGAACGTTCGTTCGGGGCAGTTCTGGCCCGCCACACAGCCAGGAGAAACACATGGCACGCAAAAGCATTCACGACCCCGACGCCGAACTCGACGCCACGGCCATCGTCCAGAGGATGCTCCACGGCGACGAGGAGGCTCCCTCGGCGTCACAGACCGGCTGGACCCCGCCGGAGCACGGCCAGCGCCGTGAACGGCGCCCCAGGGGCCGCCACTACGGCCCCGACTCCATCCCCGGCCTCGCGGACTACTTCGCCTCCGCCTGCCCACCCCTGAGCTGGTCCGGCGGCCTGGAGATCGGCAACCGCCAGGCCCTCGTGCAGGTCTTCTCCGAGCTGCGGCGCGAAGCCGGCCTGACCCCCGACGACTGCCGCGCCCTGGTCGACCTCTACATCAGCCGCCTGGCCGGCCGCACCCCCAGCAAGCCGTACGTCTGGGACTTCAAGTGGCGCCGCTACCAGCTCCTGCGGGACCTGCGAGGCACCGGCCTCACCGTCACCGCCGAGGAGTACAGCACCTGGGAGCAGCCCGCCAAGAACGACCCGGCCGCCGACGACAGCTTCACCGCCTCCTGGGGGAGCGTCTGATGATCACCGCGCGCATGGACCCCGAGAAGGCCCGGTGGGTCGGCACTGGAATTCCGCCCCGCTTGAGGGGCCTGACCCTGAACGACGTCGAAGAAATGGGCGGGCAGACCGACGCCGTCAAGAAGGCCCGGCACTTCGTCAACGGCTACCGCGCCCAGCAGTCCCGGAACTGGCGCGGCTTCCCGACCAGTCCCAACGTCTACGGCCGAGGTCTGCTGTTCGCCGGCCACCCCGGAACCGGCAAGACGACTTTGGCAGCGGCCATCCTGTGCGAGCTGCGGCGCCGCTACGGAATCACTGTCTACTGCTCCCGCTACAGCGACCACATCGAGCGCGAGCGAAAACTTGTTCGTGCGGATCAAAACGTAGATCCCGAGCAGGTCTCCCGCTGGCAGTACGCCGTCGAACGTGTCCAGTGGGCCGACGCGGTGCTGCTCGATGACGTCGGCCACGAGCACTCCACGGACTCGAAGTTCGCCGAGGACACCCTGGAGAAGCTGCTGCGGCAGCGGTACGACGAGGGCCGCGTCACGCTCATCACGACCAACCTGCCCGGCGACGACTGGGCCGCCCGGTATTCGAAGGCCCTGCGGTCCTTCATGGACCAGTGCACCCGCCGGGAGATCTTCACCGGGGAATCGTTCCGCCGGGGCGACCAGTGATCGGCCGAGACCTCGACGACGCGCCGCTGCCGGCCGAGGTCTACGTCCTGTGGGAGGGACTGCTCGCCACCCCCAGCTCCCGGTTCAGCGTGAAGCGCTTCCACCGGCGGCTGCGCTGGCGCGGGCCCCGAGCGGCCTTGGCCCTCTACGAGACGAACAAGGCGGCCGTCCAGACCCTGTGGGACCTGTGGGAGCAGGACCAGCCGGTCGCGGTCGTCACCTACCTGCCCGTCGGGGTCGTCGCCGCGCTCGCGGACCGCCTGGACCGGGAGAGCGTCCCCAACACCCGGCTGGTCGTCTCGCAGCCCCGCGACATGAGCCGGCTCATCGCCCTGCTCAACGACGTCGCGCGGATCTTCCACGGCTTCCCCGAACACAACCTGCTGTACGGCCCCAAGGGTTTCCTCGTCCCCCCGCAGTCACCCGAACTCATGCGAGAGGTCCTGTAATGGGCGTTGACGCCATCCCCCTCATTTTCCCCGAGACCAACAAGCGCGTGAGAGTGCTCATGGTCGAGGGCGCCCCTTGGTGGGTGGCCCGCGACGTGTGCAACGTCCTCGAAATGGAGCGCCCCGACGCCGCTCTGCGCGGCCTCGACGACGACGAAAAGGGTGCTCAGACTGTGAGCACCCCCGGTGGCGACCAGCGCATGTCGGTCATCAACGAGTCCGGTCTCTACTCCATGGTGCTCCGCAGTCGGAAGGCCGAGGCCAGGGCTTTCAAGAAATGGATCACCAGCGAAGTCCTGCCGGAAATCCGGCGCACTGGCGGCTACGGCGCCGACCGGCCCGCGTTCGACACCCCCAAGACGTTCGGCGACGCGCTGCTCCTGGCCGCGCAGCAGTGGGAAGAACTTGAAGCCACGAAAAAGGAACTCGCCGCTGCCGCGCCGAAGGTCGAGGCCGCCGATGCGTACTTCGCGAGCGACAAGTTCCTCTTGGTCCGGGAGGCCGCGAAGCTGCTCGGGCTGAAGGAAAAGGGCCTGCGCATCCTCCTCATGGAGAAGGGCTGGATTTTCCGGCACAGGAACGCCTACGGGGACAGCTACTACGACGTCACCGCGAAGATCGCGGATTCGGGGCTGCTCGCCACGCGGGTCTACACGCGGATGGGCGACGACGGCGGCGCGCGGACCACCTACACCGTCTACATCACCCCCAAGGGCGTGGAGGCCCTGCGCAAGATCCTCCGCGATCTCGCCGACAGGAGAAACGTTCCTTCGATTCAGCACGGGCCCCCGACGCGAGTGACTCGCCCCCTTACGAACGGCGGTCTCTCCTGATGACCGACTACCGGCCGCCGGGAGCCTTCCGCCGCGAGACCGTTCAGCTCGTGCCGGACAAGGTCGGCAAGACCGCCCGGTTTCGCTCAGAGCTGGGGCTTGAGGGTTACGACTGCTTGCCGCTCGTCGGCTGGGCCGTCGTCGTGACGTTCGCGGAAGACGAGCTGCCGCGCATCACCGTCGAGCCGGTCGTGGACGACGACTGCCACGGCGCCATCGCGCTCGGCGACCTCGAAGAAGAGGTCGGTCCGCTGACGCTGCTGGAGATCGTGTGAGTCACCGTCACTACTGCCCCGATCTGGAGACCTGCAAGGACCGCGTCCCTTGCTGCCTTTGGACGGAGGGCGACTGCTGCTGCGACTACGAGGACCAGTGCCGTAAGCCGCCCGCCGCGAGGGCGCTGCCCGAGGAGGGCTCGTGAGCAGCATCGAAGAGGAGGTCATCTCCTACATCGCGCTGACCGGCGACCTTGACACCGTCGTCGGTCAGGCCGGCGGCATCACGGCCGAGCACTTCCTGGACCCCGAGACCCGCAAGGTGTTCTCGTCCATCCTCGCGTTCAAGGCCGACTTTGGTGAGCCGCCCACGCCGGAGGTAATCGGCCGCGACCACCCCAACTTCCCTTTCACTGAGGAGAGTTCGGGGCCTATCGAGTACCTGTTGCGGGAGCTGCACGAGCAGCGGCGCAGGACGATCATCGACCTGGGCATGGGCGCCGTCGGTGAGGCTCTCGACAAGGGTGGCTCCGAGGCCGCCCTGCCTCTCCTGCGGATGATGCTCGCGCACGCCACCACGGCCACGGCCGGCTCCCGCGAAGTCGACTACGCGGCCACCGGCGCCCAGCGACTGGACGTCTACCGCCAGGCCCGCGACAACCCGGGCGAGTTGTTGGGCATCCCTACCGGGTTTGCCTTCCTTGACGCGGTCACCCTCGGCATTCAGCCCCAGCAGATGATCGTGCTCACGGGCCTCGCGAAATCGTGCAAAACCACGGTGATGCTCGGTATGACGCGCTCCGCCTACGACTACGGCGCGAAGCCGCTTCTGGTGTCTTTCGAAATGCCTTACCAGGAGATCTCCCGAAGGCTGGACGGTTTCCTCGCCAAGGTCAACCCGAAGAAGTTGCAGACCGGGCAGCTCTCCGCCAAGGAATGGCGTCAGCTCGAAGCGGCTCTTACCGACCCTCTCGGCGAGCAGCCGTACATCGTCACCGAGGACCGCGCCGGCGCCATGACCATCGCCGGTCTCCAGACGAAAATCGACCAACTCGCGCCCAGCGTCCTGTTTGTGGACGGCGCATATTTTTTGTTCGACGAGATCAGCCGGGAAGCACAGACACCTCTCGCCCTCACCAACATTTCCCGGGGCCTGAAAAAACTCGCTCTGAACAATGACCTTCCGGTGGTCGTCACCACCCAGAGCCTCTCGCACAAGGTCGGCGCCAAGGGACTCACCGCGAGCAGCCTCGGCTACACCTCTGCCTGGGTCCAGGACGCGGACCTCGTCGTCGGCATGGAGGCAACGGACGAGGAGACGTTCTATCGGCTCAAGGTGCTCGCGAGCCGGAATGCCGCGCCCCAGGAGCACCTCATTTCGATCTCGTGGGACCCGCCACAGTTCGAGGAGGCCGAAGTTGAAACCGACCTCCCCTACTGAGTTCTGGGACAACCTCGCGGCGTTCGCCAACCCCGTCCCGCACGACATCCCGGGAGCCATGCGGGCACTGGGCATCGAGGTGCTGCGCGAGTTGAGCAAGCCCGACTCAACGGAGTATCTCGCCCACTGCCCCGCCCACCTCACCCTCACCGGCAAGCAGGACCGCCGGCCGAGTTTTTCGGTGAACTCCTCCACCGGCCTGCATCACTGCTTCTCCTGCGGCTACGCCGGCCCCTTCATCCAGCTCGTGGAAGACGGCCTCGGCTACAACCGCGTCGAGGCGTTCCAGTGGATCGCCCGGCACGGCGTGTACCGCACGGTCGAGGACAACGGCCCGGCCCCCGAAGCCGAAGAGACCGTCCGCGTCAACGAGGCATCGCTGGCCCTGTTCGTCCCCCCGCCAGCCAGGGCGTGCGAGCGGCGCGGCGTCACCCCCGAGGCGTGCCAGGACTTCGGCGTTCTGTGGGACCCCGAGACGCGGCACTGGATTCTCCCCATCCGCGACCCATTCACCGGGGAACTGTGGGGCTGGCAGGAAAAGGGCAAGCGCTACTTCCGCAACTACCCCACGGGCATCCACAAGTCGCTCACTCTCTTCGGCGACCTGACCTGGAGCGGCGACACCGCCCTGCTCCTGGAATCCCCGCTCGACACCGTCCGGGCCCACGCTCTCGGGATACCCGGCGCCTTCTCCAGCTTCGGCGCCTACGTCTCCGAAGCACAGATGCGGCTCCTCAAGGCCCGCTGCCGAAATCTCATTCTCGGCCTCGACAACGACACGGCCGGCCGCACATCCCGGGACAAGATCCACGGCCGCTGGAGGCCGCGCGGACTCCCCATGAAATTCCTCGACTACAGCCACACCCCAGCGAAAGACCTCGGGGACATGAGCGACGCCGACGCGCTGACCGCGTACGAGAACGCCCACCACCCCTGGCGCAGGAGGCGTTGATGTTCACCGGAGAACTGTTCCCGTACCAATACGACGCCGTCGACCGCGTCCTGTCCGACCGGCGTCTTCTCGTCGCGTACTCCATGGGCACCGGGAAGACCGTGCTCACCATCGCAGCGCTCGAAGAACTCTTCGGCCGGGGAGACATCCGCCGCTGCGTGGTCATGGTGCCTTCCAGCCTGAAGTGGCAGTGGGCACAGGCCATTGCCGCGTTCACCGACGCGCCCACGCGCACCATCACGCTGCGCGGCATGGACCTGGTCGTCCCGGCCGAGGACGTCTGCACCGTCATCAACGGCACGCCCAAACAGCGCTGGCAGCAGTGGCAGGCCGCGCAGCACGCGGACTACGTGATCGTGTCCTACGGTGCGGTCCTGCACGACTGGAAAGAGCTGTGTGCCCTGCCGGCCGACGCTCTCGTGCTCGACGAAGCCAGCGCCATCAAGAACTTCTCGGCCCAGACCACCAAGCGCGTCAAGAAACTCAAGCCGCCTATCCGGATTGCCCTTACAGGCACGCCAGTTGAGAACAGGCCCGAAGAAGTCTTCAGCATCATGGAGTGGGTCAACGCGAAAATCCTGGGCCGCTGGGACCTGTTCGAGAAGTCCTACATCAACCGCAACTTCTTCGGTGGGGTCTCCTCCTACAAGAATCTCGGGCTGCTCCACCAGAACCTGAGCCGCGCGATGATCCGGAAGTCCAGACTGGACCCCGAGGTCGCGAAGTACCTGCCCGCCGTCGCGGAGACCACACGGCATGTGCAGCTCGACAAGACCACCCGCTCCATCTACAAGGCCATCCTCGCCGACGTCCAGGCCGCTATGGACGAGCTGGCCGAGGCCGGCGGCGACTTCGACCTGGCGGCTTACTACGCCGGCGTCAAGCCGGACGGGGCCTTCGGCGCCCAGGGCAAGCTGATGGCCCGCCTCCAGGCGGCCCGGCTCCTGCTGGACCACCCGCAGCTCCTGATGGACTCCGCCGTGGCGTTCCACGAGGGCACGGGCGGTTCGCAGTACGCCGCAGAGTTCGCCGCCAGCCGCTACGACCTGCCGGACCTCCACTCCTCGCCGAAGCTCGCCGTCCTGGACGAGCTGGTGAGCACCATGCTGGCCGAGCCCGGCACCAAAGCCGCGATCTTCACCGACTACCGGAAGATGCTGCCGTACCTTTCCGAGCGCCTCGAAAAATACGGCGACCTGGTGCTCTTCCACGGGCAGCTCAACTCCGACGAGAAGGCCGCCGTCCTGGCCCGCTTCAAGACCGACCCGGAATGCCGGCTGTTCATCTCCACCAACGCGGGCGGGTACGGCTTGGATTTGCCGGAGGCCCAGTACCTCGTGAATTACGACCTGCCCTACTCAAACGGTGTTCTCGCTCAGCGAAACACCCGGCATGTCCGAGCCTCGTCAAAATTTGACCGCGTCCACGTCACCAGTCTTGTGGTCGAGGAGACCATTGAGGAACGCGTGCAGGCCACGCTTGCATTGCGTCAGAAACTGTCTCAGGCCGTGGTCGACGGGACTGGCGTCGGCGCCCTGGACATGGACGTCGAGTCGCTCGCCGAGCACATCGAAAATGCTGGCTGAGGCACTCGTTTGGCCGATTGGCCGGGATTTTTCAGACTCGTAGGGTTTTCGGACCGGAGCATTCCGAGTAGCTCCTTCCCCCGAGCACCGCCCTGGGAGCAATACGTGCCCGAAGAGAACCTCGACAGCACGGCTTCACCAGAATCCGAATCGAAGCCCGTCCCGTTCGACCCGGTCATTCCGACCTTCCGGGAATGGGCCCTGCTCAAGGCGCAGCAGACAGAACTCACCTCGCGGATGAACAAACTCCGCGACAAGGTCGTAGCCGCCGTCCAGACGCGCGGGTACGCCGATCACAAGGGGTCGCAGTACATCGACCTGCCTTTCCCCATCCCCGTCGGCGACAGCGAGTACATCCGCATCAAGCGGGAGCGCCGGGTCTCCATCGTCGCCGACATCGAAGCGGCGGAGAGCATCACCAAGCAACGCGGCGAGAGCGTCTACCGACGCGCTTTCCCGCCGGTCCCCACCCTCGACGCGGACGAGCTGTACGTCCTGCTCCAGGAAGGCGTGCTGACCGAAGAGGACATGGACCGAATCATGGTCCAGAAGGAGAGCTTCGCCTTCCGGGGACTCACGACGTGACCGGCATCGTCCCGCCCCGCCGGCCGCTCGACGTCTACCCGGGCACCCACCGGCCCATCGGCACTGTCCACCCCACCGAGGGCTACCGGGGCGGCGACGAGAGCCGCTGGGACGAGGACCCCGTCTACAAGAAGATCTCGGGTTTCTACCGGGAATTCTTCGCTATCTCGCACCTGGCCAACGCGCTCGGCCGAGCCCCGAAGACGATCTACAAGTGGGAAGCCAACGGCCTTTTCCCCGGGGCGACTTGGATCTACAACAGCGACTCGAAGAACGGCCGTCGGCGTCTGTATACCAGGCGGCAGATCGAGGGCGTCGTTCTCATCGCCTTCGAAGAAGGCGTCCTTTCCGGAGCCCAGCGCTTCCTCTCTCAGACCCAATTCCCCGAGCGCTGCCGCGAACTCTTCGTCAAGACGCGCGCCGCACTTCCCGAACCCGTCCAGGACTGGAGCTAGACCATGCCCGAATCCCGCACCTACGGCCGCCGCCGTCGCGCGCTTCCCGCCACCACATCCGCGACCGAGAAGGCCGGGTTCGAGGTCGGCAAGCGCGAGGCGGTCACCGGCCGCGTCGTGTCCACCGGCGCCGGCGGTCCGACCCAGATGGCCGGCTGGGACGCCATGGACAAGACCGCGTCCGCCTCCGGCAGCGACATGTACCTCAAGGTCACCGAGGAGGCCACCGTCATCAAGATCATCGGTGACGGCCCCTTCGACGTTTACAACTCCCACTGGATCGAGGAGATCGAGGACGGCTCCAAGAGCGTGCGCTGCTGGGGTACGCCCGACTGCCCGCTCTGCGTGGTCGGTGACAAGGCCAAGCGCTTCTCCGCGTGCTTCGACGTCATCTCCCTGGAAGACCCCGACAGCCCGGTCCTGAAGATCTGGGAGGCCGGGATCAAGATCGCCCGCCAGCTCAAGGACATCGCGACCGACGGCAAGCGCGGCCCGCTGAACAGGGGCGATCTGTACTTCACGATCAAGAAGGAGCAGAAGAAGAAGAGCGTCGAGTACACCCTGGAGCGCGTCAAAGAGCGCGATCTGTACGAGGAGTACGACGTCGAGCCCCTCTCCGACGAGGCCCTGGCGGCGTTCCTGGCCGAGGCCCACCAGTGGGGCGACGTGGTGAAGGAGAAGTTGGACGAGGACGCCATGGAGGAGGTCGTCGACCTCGTCATGGAGAGCTGAGCCCAGCCCCCGCCGACCGCCCGCCCCGGGTGAAGCCCACACCCCGGGGCGGGCCGCTTCTCGACTCCAGGGGACGTTCCGTGCACCAGCTCGTCACCACGACCGACCAACTCCATGACGTCATCGAGTACTTCGAGGCGCGCGACGGGTTCGCATTCGACGTCGAAACCTCTGGGCCGCACCGGGGCGTGCCGGCCGTCAACGAAGTCACCTGGCTTTCCCTGTCCACCGACGGCGCATGCTCGGTCATTCCGCTCGGCCACCCCAACGGCTACAACCTCCTGCGGAAAGCCACACGCAGGAAAAACAAGCAGACCGGCGAGTGGGAGCACCTCCCGGCGCTGTTCGACGAGCCCCCCAAGCAGCTTCGCCCCAGCCAGGTCTTCGGCGCGCTGGAGAACCTCTTCTTCTCCGACCGCACCAAGGTCGCCCACAACGCCCCTTTCGACCTGTTGAGCGTCGCCAAGTACTTCCCGGACCGTGGATTTCCGCCCCCGCCCTATGGGGACACCATCGTCGCCGCGTGGATGCTCAACGAGAACAGGCTCATCGGGCTCAAGGCTCTCGACCGCGAGCGGTACAACCTCGACTACGACCACGACGACACCGGAAAGTGCGTCGAGAAACACCCCTTCGGCCAGGTCCAGGAGTACGCGTGGCTCGACGGCCGCACCACCTGGCTCCAGTGGAAGGACATGCGGCCGAAGATCACGGCCGAGGGCCTGGAGGACATGTGGGCCCTGGAGATGGACGTCTTGCACTGTCTGCTCCACATGGGCAAGGGCGTCCCCGTCGACATCAGCGCCCTCAAGGAACTGCGCACCCGCCTGCGCGGCGAGATGGAGCACGCCGAAGCCGAGGTCTACAGGGCCGCCGGCAAGGTTTTCAACATCAACTCCACACCGCAAAAGCAGAAGATCCTCTATGAGGAGCAGGGTCTCAAGCCTCGGAAGCTGACCAAGAAAGGCGCCCCGTCCACGGACGCCGAAGCCCTGGAACCCTACAAAGGCCGCAACGATTTCGTCAGCGCCCTTCTCGGCTACCAGGACGTCAGCAAAATTCTCTCCACCTACGTGGAGGGGTACTTGGGAAATCCGGAAGAGGATAAGCCCACCCAGATCTTCAACGGTCGCATCCACCCCATGCTCAAACAATACGGGACCGTTACCGGCCGCTTCTCATGCTCAACCCCCAATGTGCAGAACTGGCCGAGGGCCGAAACGGTGTGGGGAAAAGCCATCCGTGACCTGGTCGACCCGATCCCGGGCTTCAAGCTCCTCGTCGCGGACTACGCCCAGATCGAGCAGCGCATTTTGGCGCACTTCGCAGGCAAGGGCGCTTTGTGGCAAGGGTTTTGGGACAACATCGACGCCCACACGGCCACCGCGAGCGCGGTCTTCGGTGTCGCCCCCGAGGACGTCACTAAGCAAATGCGCCAGGTCGCCAAAGCTATTGCCTTCGCGATCAATTACGGCGCAGGACCCCAAAAGGTGGCGGACATGTCGCACACCTCGCTGCGCCGCGCCAAGCAAATCCTCTCGACCCACGAGAAGCAGTTCCCGGAGGTCTACGCCTACAAGCGCAAGCTCCTGCGAACGGTCCGCTCTCGTCGGCCGGATCCGTACCTGCGTACCCTCCTCGGCCGCAAGCGGCGCCTGCCCGACCTGCTCAGCTACGACAACGGCCGCCGCGCCAAGGCCGAACGGCAGGTCGTCAACAGCCACATCCAGGGCTCCAACGCCGACATGACCAAGCTCGCCTTGACACGCCTCCACAAAAATCTGCTGCCGGACATGCAGATCCTCCTCACCGTGCACGACGAAATCGCCGCGATGTGCCCGGCCGATATCGCCGAAGAAGGCGCCAAGGTTCTGCACGAGGCAATGGCCGGCGAAGGAATGCAGCTCCTCTCCGTACCCGTCACCACGGACGTAAAAATCTGTGATCGCTGGTCTGAAGCGAAATAATTCCCCGACCTAGGCTGGAACCATGCCCGACATCGAGACTTCAGCACCCGCGCTCTTCCGAGGAATGCTCCGCGACATTGTCGCGTGCAGCGATTTCGACGAGGTGTGCCTACTGCTCGGACTGGTCCCGGCCGGCCCCGATGTGGACGAGGTCGAACACATCCAGTCCCACAGGCGCATCGAACGGTTCCTGCCAGTGGCAGCCGAGGCTATTTCGCACGCCGATGTCGCGGCGGATGTCCTGCGCCGACTCACCCACCTGAGCGACGGCGGACAGGACATCGACGAACGCTCGAAGGCGATGTTCCTATTCGTCAGCCGTACCGCCTGTACCGCCGTTATCGCTCACCTTCTGGAAAACGGAACGCTGGAAATCGGAGACAACTCATGAGCAGTGACTTCTGGCTGAACAAGATCCGCGAGGCCCAGGGCGGCCAGCCTCAGCCCCGCCAGCAGGCCGGCCTCACCCCGGCCGGCACGCCGTGGTGGGCCCACCCCACCTACGTGCAGCCCGAGACCCCTCCGACCGTGCCCCAGAACGACCCCCAGCAGGTGCAGCGCGAGTACCAGACCGAGCGCGCCCAGTCCGCCAAGCAGTCGGAGCGGTGCCCCTCCTGCCAGGGCGAGCACTACTGGCGCCCCACACCCAACGCCATGGCCCAGTGCTTCGACTGCGGGTGGCCCGTCCAGAACTCCACGCAGGGCGTCGCCATCGCCAACAACAGCTCGGCGCCCCAGAGGGTCTCGCTGCACCAGGCCAAGGGCAGCGGCTACAACCCGCAGACCATCATCGGCCGGCTCTGACCCCCCACCAGGCACCAATTCGTCCAAGGAGATCCCATGCGTGCCGTACTTCTCATCGTCGGTGCCAGCCTTATCGCTGTCGGCCTGTACCTGATTGCTTTCGGAGACACTCCGGGCGATGCACCGAAGGAAACGCCGCGCATTCCTGCGGCCAGCATCGGTCCGGACGGTGCTGAACCCGCTTGGACGCACGTCTGTCCCGGCACCGACGATGAGCCAGCCGGGTGTAAGGACATCTAAAAATAGGCCACCCATTTGGCCCTGTGCGGTATTTTTTCCGTTTCATACGGTTTGGGGATGCCGCTCAGTGATGAGACCCGCGCTCTCATGGCGCGGATCAACAAGAAGTACGGCGCCGGATCGGTAGTTCTCGCATCGAAGATGCCTGCCGTTCCCCGATTCCCTTCCGGGTCACTCTCCCTCGACGTAATGCTCGGGGGAGGGTGGCCCGGAAATCAGTGGAACGAGATCCTCGGCGCCGAATCGTCAGGCAAGACAACCATCGTCCACAAAACCATCGCAGCGAATCAGCAGCAGAATCCCGACTTCACGACATTCTGGGTCGCCGCAGAAGGCTACGACCACGAGTGGGCCATGACTCTCGGGGTCGATGTTGACCGCGTCGTTGTTTTCGAGACGAACGCGATGGAAGACGCCTACACGGAAATGATCAAGGCGGCCGAGTCACGGGCCGTGGACGCGATCGTGCTCGACTCCTACCCGGCCCTGGTCGCAGACGACGAGGACGCCAAGGACATGGACGAGTCGACCATGGCGAGCGGGGCCCGGGTCACGGGGAAATTCTTCCGCAAGGTGGGGCAGGCCACCCGCCGCTCCCTCGTCGAGCAGGAACGGCCGCTCCTGGCGCTGATCGTCAACCAGTTCCGCGACCAGATCGGAGCCTGGGCACCGGCCGGCGGCACTCCCAAGACCTCTCCGGGCGGCAAGGCCAAGAACTACGCGTACTACACGCGCTTGGAGACCTCCCGCACGGAGTGGATCGACGAGAAGCGGCCCGCTGGCGGATCGGTACGCGTAGGTCAGGTCATCAAGGTCAAGACCCTCAAGTCCAAGGTCTCCGCCCCGCAGCAAGTCGCCACGCTCCGCTTCTACTTCGCCAACAGCTCGACGGGGATCTACGCGGGTGAATACGACCTCGCCTCCCAGCTCATCACGCAGGGCATCTACCACGGCCTCATTCGCCTCGACGGCAGTTGGTACAAGTACGGCGACTACCAGTGGCACGGCGACAAGAAAATGGCCGGCGCCATGCGGGAAGACCTCGACCTCCAACAGCAGCTCAGCGCCGACGTGATGGCCGCGATCCGCACGAGCGAGGGCTGATGGACCGCCGAATCAAAGCCTCCCGCACCCAGGAGAAGAAGCTCGCCAAGGACATCGGCGGTAGCACCGTAGCCGGTAGCGGAAATGGCTGGGCGGTCAAGAACGACGTCCGCAACAAGCAGTGGTCCATCGAATGCAAGACCACGGCCGCCGCCCGCTTCTCCCTCACCCACCGCGACCTGGTCAATGCCGAGAAGAACGCCCTCCTCGACCTGCGCGACATGGCTTTCGCCATCGAGATGCAAGGCCGCACCTGGGTCGTCCTCTCCAGAGAAACGTTCCTGCGCCTCATTGAACGCGAGGAGGACACGTGATGGGAATTCGCGCCGTCGTCAACGCACCCAACTGGAGCGAGACACACCACCGGGGGGAGGCGAAATGCCGTGACGGTTCCCTCACCCCGACCCGCAATCGCGACGTGTTCTTCGAGGACGAAGCCCTCGCCCTCGACATCTGCAACGGAACCTACGACGGCCGGATCTGCCCCCGCCGTACGGAATGCCTCCGCGTCGCCATGTTCAACAAGGAGAACTTCGGCATCTGGGGCGGCATGACCGCCAAGGACCGCCTGGATATGCGCATGCGCAACCCCGGAATGCCCGAGCGCTGGATATGGCACGCCCCGGGAGAACCAGAACCGCCGAGCAACGAGGAGACCCAGTGGCCAGCCGCGTCGTAAAGGGCGGACATGCGCTCACCGAGTACCTGAACGCGGCCAAGAGCGTGGAGCCTCTCTACGGGGACGTACAAAAGCACGTCCTGGAGAAAGCCCTCAAGCCCTCCGGCCGGCGCCAGGACGTCCTCCACCCGAGCGAGATGGTGAAGCCGGACTGGTGCCACCTCGCGGCGTTCCACCGCCTACGCCTGGAAGTCGAGCCGGCCGACCGCAGGAAGACCAGCTTCACCCGGGAGAACATCTTCCAGGAGGGGCACGAGACCCACACCAAGTGGCAGCGCTGGCTCACCGAGATGGGCCGCCTGGCAGGTGACTGGCACTGCCTGGCCTGCGACCAGGTGTTCTGGGACGACGAGACGCCCACCTGCTGCCAGCTCTGCTCCGCCTCCCGCCGGTGCATCGAGTACGCCGAAGTCCCCCTCAACGCCCACCCCCTCCGCATCGGAGGCAAGGCGGACGGCTACAGCCCCCACGACAACGCGCTCATCGAGATCAAGACCCTGGGGCTCGGCAGCTTGCGCTACGAGCGCCCTGAATTTCTTGAGCGCTACACGGTCGAAACCGACGAGTTCGGGAAGCTGCCCGACCTCACCCGCCTATGGCGCGATTTCCGCCGGCCGCTTCCCTCTGCCGTGCGCCAGGTCCAGCTCTACATGTACCTGAGCGTGCATTTCGAGGATCTCGAAGTCGACCGCACGATCTTCTTCTACGACTTCAAATCCACCCAGGAAACGAAGTCATTCATCGTCACCTTCGACGAGAAGTTCTCCGAGCCGCTCATCGAAGCTGCCGCTGCAATCGTCGACTGCGTTCACGCCGACGTCGCACCCCACTGCAACATCAACGGCCGTATCGGCTGCCCCTCGTGCCTGGAATTCAAGGAGCAGAAGTGACCACTGCCGCCGAACGCCTCTGGGACGAACTCGAAGCAATGGGCTTCGAAAAGGAAGAGCGCCCTGACGGCTACCTCCCTGCTCTGCCGCGCGACATCACCGAGCTGACCGACCAGCAACTCATGGCGCTCTACGGCCAGTTCGTTTCGTGGACCGCGTATGCGGCCATGCGCCTGGTCGAGGCCCGCGCGAACGAGAAGTCCCTCAAGCAGAACCTGAACCACTCCATGGCCACCGCCTCCCTGAACGCGTCCATGGAGAAGACCGTCGCCGGCCGCAAAGCCGCCGCAGCCGCCGACTCCCAGGTCCAGGCCGACGAGGAGAAGCACGTCGCAGCCCTCAGCCTGTGCGAGGCCCTGGAGATGGTCCACAAGAACGCGGAGTCCCGCGCCAGCTTCTGCTCCCGCGACCTCTCCCGCCGGCAGAACTCCCGCGACACCGAAACCCGCGCCCACCGCTGGGGGGTCTGATGTCGCGCATCTCCATCGGTATCGACCAGTCCTACTCCGGCTGCGCGATCGTGCGCTACGACGCCACCTCCGGCACCGCGACGGAAACCGTCTATGACTTCTCCCCCAAGGCGGCCGGCACCGGCATTGACCGTATCCAGTACGTGCACCACGTGTTGTACGTGCACTTCGAGCGGATCAGCGTCCTCGGACAGATCACACACATCTGCTACGAGGGCTACGCCTACGGCGCCCGGTACCGGCGCGAGGAGCTGGGCGAGCTGGGCGCCGCGATGAAGCTGGCTCTCGCCGAAGTCTTCCCCGACCACATCGACCGGCGCATCCACGCCGTCGCACCGACGACCGTGAAGAAGTTCGTGACCGGCTCCGGCCGCGCCGACAAGGACAAGATGCTGCTGGCGGTCTACATGCGCTGGAAGCACCAGGCCAGCAACCACGACGCGGCCGACGCCTACACGCTCGCCCGCATCGCCGAGGCCCTGGCCGATCCCCAGCCGCCCGAGCTGAAGTTCCAGCAGGAAGTCATCGACGGCATCCGCAATCCCAAGCCTTCCCGCAGCAAAAAAGGCTGAATAACCAGAAGTAATTGCTGCCGCTTACGTTCCCTGCATCGCATCAAAATGCAGGGAGCAATCATCGTGCAGACTCAGTCCGATGCTGTCTCCGAGAAGGAGTTCCGCGTCAAGTCGACAACGCCTCCGCCCGAACTCGGCTCCGCCATCGCCCACGCCATCAAGGCCGGCCATCAAGTCGTCCTGAAAGCCGTGGGCGCCGGTGCCATCAACCAGTCGGTGAAGGCAATTCCCATCGCCCAGAGCTTCGTCTCCTCGTTCGGAACGAGCCTCACCGAAGAGATCACCTTCTTCCGCAGCAAGTCCCCGGAAGGGGAACTCCTCGGCATCGCGATCCGCGTCATGGGCTCGTGAAATATTCGCCGCAAAAATCCGGGACCTAAACTCCCGAGAGCAGGCCCGCTCACCCCCAATTCGTACAGCACTCGTGTTCAGACTCTCCAGGGCCCCGACCGCCGCGCGGAGGAGAACATGAGCCAGCACTGGACCCCGCCCAACCGAGGCAAGACCAACGTCGTCAGCAGCCTGAGCACCGGCGAATTCCCGACGATGGGCAGCGAATCGCACCGCGTCACCTGGGCCCGCCCGACGAACGGCACCTCCCGGTCCCGCTCCGGCCTCGCCAAGGGCACCGACCCCACGGTGAAGAACAAGGCCAACCGCAGCCAGCGCACCACCTCGGCCTCCGAGACCTACGGCCCGACCGGTGTCGTCAGCGTCGCCCGCTCGTACCACGGTCCCGGCTGCCCCTGCTGCGCCACGACCAGCATCCGCCAGGTGCGCTCGGCCTTCGGCGAGCAGGAGAACTTCCGCAGCGGAGGTTCGACCGGCTACAAGGCGGGCTGACCCATGCTGCCGCTCATCGCTGGCCTGCTCGGCAGGGCAGCCGCGACCGAGGCCGTCGGCGCTGTCACCGGTACTGCTGCTCGCTCCGCCGTGACCTCGGCCGCCAGCTCGGGCGCCATCAGCGCGGGCACCAGCTCGGCCGCCGGCACCGGCAGCCGGGTGCTCTCCGGCATGCAGTTTGGCTCGGCTGCGGCCCGCGCCATGAACAACGGCAGCAACGCAGCCCCCGCCTCGGCACCGGCTCCGGCACCCGCCGATGACCTGGGGTGGGCCCGCTCATGAGCACTGGCGCCACCTCCCCCAGCAGCCCCCGCACCGCGTCCCTGCCGCTGACCGGCTCGGCCGCCAACGGCTCCCTCGCCGTGGCGCCCAGCCGCCCGGACATGGACCAGCAGGCCGATTCCTCGTTCGCGTTCAACGCCGGGCTCGACCGCCGCCCGGCCCTCACCGAGTTCGAGTACGGAGCCAATTCCACCTGGAGGTGACATGGCCGATCTCAACCCGCGCCAGTTCCGCCAGCCTGCCTTTCGCGGGTTCGGCGACCAGGCCATGCGCTCCTACCGCGTCGCCCCCGCACCGCAGCCGGACCCGGCCCCCGCACCGGCCCCCCGGCCGCAGGGCCAGCAGTTGTCCCTCTTCCAGGCCGACGAGGTCCGCAACCCCCAGGGGCCTGCCGCTCCCACCTTCAACGCCTCTCAGTTCCGCACCTCCCAGCACGCACTTCCCGGCATGAGCAACCCGGCCGTGCGCGGCCAGCGCGTTACTCCCGCCCCGGAGGCTGCGCAGCCCGCGTCGGGCCCGGCCCGGAGCAACTGGAGCCAGCCGGAAATCAGCATGCTCGGCCCCTCCCCGGCCAGCCCCTCCTCCCCTTCGGCCGCCGGGCCCAGCCCGACCCGCTGGCCCAGCCCCGCCGCCCCCGCCTCCTCTGCGCCGTCGTCGGCGCGGCCACCGGTGACCATCAACGGCGCCGCCTACAGGGCCGCCGGCCAGCGCTTCGGAGCGCCGCCGGGACCCACCCCGGCAGCGGCCCGCCCCGCACCGGCCAGCCCCGCACCTTCGTCCCCAGGTCCGTCCACGCCCAACCAGCCGCCTGCTCCCGCCGCACCGCCCAGCGCCCCGGCCGCCCAGGCGCCGGCCTGGGCCGGACGCACCGCGCGCTACGGCGGCCTGGCCATCGGCCTGGGCGCCCGCGCCTTCCAGTCCGTCAACAAGGTCGCCACCGACCCGGCTCGCTCCGGCAACCCCCTCTACAAGCCCAGTCAGGGGTGGAACAAGTCATGAGCTACCCCAACCGCGCAGGCGCGAACGCCAACCTCTCCTACAACCCGCCCTACCAGGCGCCGGTTGCCGGGGGAATGACGTACACCGGGGGCTCCGGCGGCTACCTGATGACCGGGGCCCGCGACATCCTCGACGCCCGCCGTCTCATGGAGACCGGCCACGTCCCGTCCGCCGAGTACCCCGACGGCTACCTCGGGACGATCGGCGCGGGCACCCGCCGCCAGGATCGCCTCCTGAACTCCATCGGCAACCGCGCCACCCAGCGCAGTTACCAAAGGGGCGTGCACAAGGGAGAGCGGATCGACCCGGCGGACTACTACTGGACCGACGACGTCAACCCCACCGCAGCCCTCGAAGCCCAGGCACGCGGCGAGAAGTGGACCCAGCGCGGCTCCTTCGTCGGCTCGCCCCTGGTCAACGACGGCAAGTCCGAGACCCTCGTCGCCACCCAGGCACGCTTCGCGACCGCACAAAGGGTCTACACACAGGAAGTCACCCCGCCATTCACGGCCGTCAACGAAGCCCGGCGAGCGCAGCTCATGCGCTTCAAGCCGGCCTGGAGGTGACGCCGTGCTTCAGCAGGACTCCCTCTACGCGCGCCGGCCGTGGTCGACGCTCCAGGAGCAGCAGGTCACCAACTACCTGCGCGAGTGGACCGACCTCCCGCCCGACGCCGTACGCCGCATGAAACCACCGATCCCCAACATCGGCCGGGTTCCGCCCCGTTTCGGATACCGGCAGCACATTCCCGGAATCGCCGACATCGCGCGCCTGGACGACATCTACCCCGGCAGCCGCGTCGATTACAGCCAGCGCCAGTCCGGCTATTCCGCGACCTCGTACCCCGCTCTGGGAGTGATGTGACATGCCCAAGGCCACCCGTTCCACCGACCGCCGCCGAACCGGCCGGGGCGACAACATCACCGGCGTCACCCACGGCAAGGCGAACCTTCAGGACCAGCGCACCAAGGGCGCGTACGCCCCGAGGGCGCCGTCCACCAACTCCGAATTCACTGCGGGAGTTTCCGTCGCCCGAACCATGGGCGCCGGCGTGACATCCGGCTCCTCGAAGAAGAGGGCCGCTCCCGCCGTCAGAAAGCTGGGGGACAAGTAATGCGGCTCCCCCGGATCAATTTCAAGTGGCTGCGCCGTAAGAAGACGCAACCCAAGCCCACGAAGAAGGCCGCGAAAAAGGTGGCCGCGAAGAAGAAGGCGGGTGGGACGAAGTGAGCTACGCAAACGAGCGCTCTCTCACCGGGGATCTCAACGAGGGCCTCACCGACGGCGCCTACAAGAAGGTCGTCACCGACCGGGGCGGCCTGGTCGAGGCCACCACCTACGCCGTGCGCCGTGACCTGGACGACCGCTGGTACGGCATCCACGAGGACCCCGTCAAGCACACGCCGGACGGCCGCGCCGTGACCACCCCCAACTACGTGGCCACCCCCGCGCCCCACTTCAACCTCGGGATCTGACGTGACACGACACATCAGCGGGTACATCTACCCGCCAGCAGTAACCAAGAAGCTCCTGGGCGTCGGGCTCAGCATCTTCACGGCTGCCGCTGCCCTGCAAAAGGCACTGGGGTCGACGCCCTTTAGCGTCGTGGATTCCCACGTCGACAGCACCGCGTACTGCATCGCGCTCGCCTACACCACCCTCGGCATCGTCCTCGGCCTCGCCTCGATGGTCTACTCCCTCAAGACATCGAGCCTGGGCCTGATGGGTTATCTCGGCGCGTACCTCTTGGCGTTCGCCTCGATCTCCCTGATCAACTCGCCGGCCACCCCGTGGATGCAGTTCGCCAACGTCGCCGCGTTCCTGGGCATTTCCATCGCCGCGCTCTCGGCATGGCTTCGTCACCTGCGGGAGCGCCCATGAACATGAGCGACGTTGCGGCGCAGATGCTGTCCATCTTCGTCAGTGCTATCGGCCTCGTCATTTTCCGGCTGATCGCCAAGTACCTTCCCGACGACCCGCCGCCGGTTCCCCGCGAAACCCTCATCCCGCCCGTTGCCGGCAAGGCACGCCCGGAAAGCGAAGAAGACCATGGCTAACGAAAAGTGGAACCTGGAGACCAACTCCGCGCTGACGGCCGAGCCCGGCAGCCCGGTCGCTCTCGTCGATCCACCGCGCACCGCCGAGGAGCGCGTGGCTGAGCGGCCTGCCGACTACGGCGACATGGTCGTCCCGCCCAAGCCCACCTGGTACAAGACCGCCGAGGGCGAGGACACCGGCGCCGGCCGCGTCCAGCCGCGCGAGATCCAGCTCTACTGGCACTCCAACATCGGTGAGATCGCGGCGCACTCCCAGATGCCGCCCATGCCGCCGCTGCCCGACGCCGGCGGGTACAACCTCGGCTCCCGGGGCCTGGACCACATCTACATCGCCGGCCACCGCGTCACGGTCGTCGGCGAAGGCGACGTCATCGTGCCCGGCGGAGACACCGACGCGCTGGTCACCGGCTACTGGGACCGCACCGACCCCGTACACCCGCAGTGGACGCGCATCGAGCCGGAGACCGAGTACACCATCACGGTCGAGGCGTACAACGACGACAACGTGTACGGCCCGGCCTCCGACGAGCTGACCGTCACCACTCCGGCCATCGGTTTCGATCAGCAGCACAACACCATCCCGCCCGGCCCCGTGAACGACCTCCAGTTCGGGGGCCCGCTGCCGGTCATCACCTCCAGCGGCGGCGGGGCCGTCACCCTGCGGTGGAACAAGCAGCTCAACGTCACCAAGTACGAGGTCTACAACAACGCGTCCCGCGAGACCGACGTCCCCATGGATCTGTCCCGTCCCGGCCTCAACGAGGGCGACGTCAAGCTCGGCGAGATCAACCAGCCCGGCGGCACGAGCCAGACCGTCACCTTCACCACCCCCAACTTCACCACCCCCGACCAGCGCCTGGCCCTCAAGGTGAGGGCGGTACGCACGGACGCCAACGGCACCGCCACCGGCCCGTTCTCCACGGTTCTGCGCAGCCAGATCCCCCCGGCCACCGCCGCCCCGGGCAAGGCGGGCACACCCACGCTCACCGTGTCCCCGATCGTCGGCGGCCAGGTCAAACTCACCCTGGTTGCGCCGTCCATCGGCTCCGTCAACGGCTCACCGACGTACTACGCGGTCTACGACGGCACCCGCAAGGTCGCCACGGTCGACGCCCCGCTCGGCACCGCCCCGCACGTCACGCTCTCCTACCAGGCGGCCCAGGCTTACTCGTTCACCGTCGTCGCCGGCAACTCCCTCGGTGTCGGCCCGGCCTCCAACGCGCTCGCAGGCACCGTCCCCGTGCCGGCCGCCCCAGTCGCACCCACCGGCCTGGCCCTCGACGGAGCCGTGTCCACCACGAGCGTTCCGGTGCACTGGAACGCGATCACCATGGACCCGCCGGTCACCAAGTACTCGCTCTACGAGGGCGCCACCAAGAAGGCAGACGTCTTCGCCCCCAACACGGAGGGCACGGTCACCGGCTACACCGCTGGCCAGAACTACTCCATCACCGTCAGCGCCACCAACAGCGTCGGCGAAAGCGTCAAGTCGACGGCTCTGACCGGCAAGACCAACGCCGTCCCCGGCGCCCCCACCGGCGTCGGCGTCACCAACGTGACCACCACCGGCATGGACGTCGCCTGGACCGCGCCTGCTGGCGCCCAGCCCGCCGTGACCAACTACAAGGTCTACGACGGTACGACCCTCAAGGCCACCGTCCCCGCCCCGGCCGCCGGTACGACCCTCACCGGCTTCACGCCCGACACCGCCTACTCCATCACCGTGGCCGCCGTGAACACCGTCGGCGAAGGCGTCAAGTCGAGCCCGGCTGTCACCGGCACCACCCCCGCCTCGTAAGGAAGTTGAGCACAGTGGCCTCACCCACCATCGGCCGGACCGTCCACTACCGCGTCACCGAATACGACGCGGAGCGGATCAACAAACGCCGCAAGGACGCCTACTCCAGCGGCGCCTACGCCGAGGAAAACGGCACCATCGCCCACGTCGGCAACACCGTCGCCGAAGGACAGATCTTCCCGGCCGACATCGTCCGCGTCTGGTCCGGCGACCTGGTCAACCTCCAGGTGAAGCTCGACGGCAACGACGTCTACTGGGCAACCAGCCGCGCCGAAGGCGAGGACCCGGGCCAGTGGGCCTGGCCGGAGGTGGTGCACTGATGGCCACCCCCCTCACCGCAGCCGCCTTCCTCGCCGCCCTACGCGCCGAAGGAGTCACGGTCGTAGAGGTCGGCTCCTGGCGCACCCACAACCGCAACAGCGTGGGCCTCTGGGGACCCGTCAACGGCATCACGGTCCACCACACCGTCACCAAGGGCACCCAGAGCACCGTCAGCATCTGCCGCGACGGCTACGCCGGTCTGCCCGGCCCTCTATGCCACGGCGTCATCGGCAAAGACGGGGTCGTCTACCTCGTCGGCATGGGACGCGCCAACCACGCGGGCGGCGGAGACAACGACGTCCTCAACGCGGTCATCAACGAGTCCTACGCCACCAAGCCCCCAGCCCCGCGCTACGGCCAGGGCGACGCCGGAGCGGTCGACGGCAACCGCCGTCTGTACGGCTTCGAGTGCGAAAACATGGGCGACGGCAAGGACCCGTGGCCGGCCAAGCAAATCGAGGCCATCGTCCGCGCCACGGCCGCCGTCTGCCGCGCCCACGGCTGGGGCTCCAAGAGCGTCATCGGCCACCTGGAGTGGTCCAACCAGAAGTCGGACCCCGTGGGCTTCACCATGCCCGCCATCCGCATGCGCGTCGCCGAGCGCCTCGCGCACGCGTCGAACTGGAGCCCCTCCACCCCGGCGCCCACCCCCACACCCACCATCGAGTCGAGGGTGGCAGCCCTTGAAAAGCTCGTCGCGGCGCAAGGCGTACGCATCGCCGCTCTGGAAAAGAAAGCGGCCTAACCATGACGTTCTACGACCTCGTCTGCTCCTGGTGGCGAACCGCCGTCCCGGTCATCGTCGGCTGGCTCGGCACGCTCCTGGCCGGCATCTACGTCGACATTGACGAACAGGCCCTCGCCGGCGGTCTCACCGCCGCCTTCGCTGTCGTCTACTACGGGCTCTTCCGGCTGCTGGAGACCAAGGCCAGCCCCGCCTTCGGATGGTTCCTCGGCCTGGCCCGCCCGCCCGCCTACCCCACCCCGCCCGAAAAGCCCACCAACCGGATGTACGGACCGCCCGTATAGCGGATACCTGAACCATTTTTCGGCCCTTTAGGGTGACGGACGCCGGAACGCCAAGCGGATGGCCGGGGTCCTGTCTCCGTTGAAAGGCCATCCCGTGTCCCGCCCGAAGCTCCCCGACATCCCCTGGCGCACATTCCGAATCGCTGCCGCCGTCGCCACCGCCGTGCTTCTGACGACCGCCTCCCTGGTCGCGCCGGCCGATGCCAAGCCCGACGGCCCCACCCCACAGCCCGTGCTCACCCCCTCGATGACCAACCTCGACCTCCTCCTGGTCGACGGCCACCTCAAGGTCACCGAGGCCCTTCAGCACCAGGCAGCCGCCCAGGCCGACGCGCACCGCCAGGCCGCCGCCGAGGCCGCCGCCAAGCGCCGCGCAGAGAAGGCCAAGGCCGCCGCCGAGCACCGAGCACAAGCGAAGGCCGCCGCAGAGCGCCGCGCAGCAGCGAAGGCCGCCGCAGAGGCCACGCGCCCCAGCACCCCGCCGCGCACCTCCCGCTCCCAGAGCCGCACACTGCCCGCCCAGACCGCCACCGTGTCCAGCGCCCAGTCCTTCGCGCGCTCACGGCTCTCCTCAGCCCAGTACTCCTGCCTGCGCAAGGTGGTCGACCACGAGAGCGGCTGGAATCACCTGGCCGTCAATTCAAGCTCCGGCGCCTACGGCCTTTTCCAGGCACTCCCCGGCTCCAAGATGGCATCCGCCGGCACCGACTGGCGCACCAACCCCCTCACCCAGATGCGGTGGGGGCTTTCTTATATGAGCAACCGCTACGGAAGCCCATGCGGAGCCTGGTATTTCTGGCAGAAAAATGGGTGGTATTAGCGTCAGCGCATGACGCAGATCCGCCTACTTCTTTGCAAGGATTGCCGCACAACCGAAGTGCTTCCGCACTACGAGGGTGACCCGCGCCAAGACACGGTCCTCGAATACGCAGCAGCCAAGCACCGGTACCCCAACGGGGAACGGCATTTCGGCCGTCTCTACCCGGTTGAGGGCGTAGACGAGGACCGCTGGCATTCCTCGGCAGAAGTCCGCGACGAAATCCTCAAGCGGGTCTGGCAGCAAGAAGGCGCCACCGGCATGGAGCCGTGGGTGTATCAGGCTGTCGACACCCTCAAGAGTGACGCCATGCAGTGCTGGCGCGGCCGAGGCCGACCGGAAACCTGCTCCGACTTCCACAGCGACAAGAAGCGCCTCACCCCGCCCACCGCAGGGGACCGCAAGGCGGAGGGCCTGCCCAAGTGGGACAAGTCCAACCCCGCCGGCCAGCGCTACCTCTGCGACTACTGCCCCATCCGGTCCGTCAACGAGCAGCGCGTGCGCGCCAAGCTCGGGCTGTACGAATGACCCCGCCGCGACGGCCCCCGTCCGGCGGGTGGGAGCGACGCTTCTTCGACAAGGTCGACAAGGGCACCGAATTCGACGACTGCCACATATGGCTCGGCGCCAAGGACGACTACGGCTACGGCAAATTCAGATTGCCAAACGGCCAGGTCAAGGGCACCCACATCATCGCCTGGGAAATGGCCAATCAGAAGACCGTTCCCCCCGGCTGGCATGTCGACCACCAGTGCCGGATCAGGGCCTGCTGCAACCCGGAGCACCTTGAGCCCGTGCCCGCCACAGAAAACGTCGCACGCGGCGAATCATTCTCCGCCAAGAACGCGCGCAAGACCCATTGCCCCAAGGGCCACGAATACAGCGAGGAAAACACCCGCTGGCATTCCGGCCGCCGGGAGTGCATCACGTGCATCCGGGCCCGCGACAAAGAACGCCGCCAGGCCCGCCGGCAGGAAAAAGAAGAAAGCACCTGGAGCACCACACGAAAGAGCTGGCAGTGACCTACACACGGACACACACCCGCATTGAGTTCGCCAACCCCTACCTCGTGTGCACCCAGTGCGAGCGCCCCGTGAGCGCCTGGCACAACCCCGAAGCCTGCGGGTGCTCCGCCGCAACCCGAAACCTGCCCTGCCAGCACACCGCCGGCGTCCGCGACACCTGCCCGTCCTGGAGCCCCGTAGACGGCTGCCTCTGTCCGGCCGGCGCCACCCCACACCGCATTCACCCTGCATTCGACTAGGAGCACCCATGCCCCTCGAAACCCCCACCCCGAACGGCCCCGACGGCACCCTCCAGGTCCGCACCGCCTTCATGGTCGTGCAGCACACCAACGGCGAGTGGGAAGCCCTCAGCGACTTCGGGAAGCCGATCACCGCCGAACGCTCGGCCACCGTCCTGGAGATGAAGTTCGGCGCATCCGAAGTCGTCTCAGACATCGAGGCCAGCAAGCAAGCCGCCATCACAGCCCACCAGTTGATGGCCATGACGGCGCAGATGCAGCAGGCCGCGCAGCACCAATCCCTCGCCGACAAGCTCAAGCTCTGAGGCCCTCGTGCTTGCCGCCGTCATGGTCGTCGAGGGAGTCCTACGCCTCCCCGCCAGCGAAGGCCACATAGACACCGGGTGGGGCCTCTACCAGGCCCTGAACAAGAACTGCCGGCTGCACCTGCTCTCCCACGCCTGGAGCGAGCAGGACATCGCTCTGTGGCTGCAAAAGCGGCAGCTCACCGGCCACCAGTCCTACCTCCACGCACCTGAGCCCGGACCGGCCGGCCGCCTCGAAGCTCTCCAGCGCGTCCGCGCCTGGCGCATCGGCGCCCTCGTCATCGAGTCCGACCCCGCGTGCGCCGCAGCCGAGCTGGCCGCCGGCTGGAACACCGCCCTGGTCACCTCCGCTTTCCAGGGCCCTCGCCAGCCCTCTGCCGGGCCGTCGGCCATCCGCCCCTGGGACGACCTCACCGGTGCCGTCGAGCGCCAGCACGAGATCCGCCTCACCCCCCACAGCCTGGAGCAGCCATGACCACCAAGCACACGACCCGCTTCGTCCGCAGCGACACCGATCTCGTGCGCTTCCACCTCGACCGCCACGAAGACATCACCGGCATCAGCGGCGAGGGCACAGTCGCCGGTGGCGTGATCTTCCCCGACGGCACCGTGGCGATGAGGTGGAACACCGGGACCAGCTCGACAGCCATCTACGACTCCATCGACGACGTCGTAGAAATCCACGGCCACAACGGCGCGACCGTCGTCACCCTGATCGACGTCCGCGAGGACGCCGGGTCATGAGCATGTCCCGCAAGCACTACCGGGCCTTCGCCGAAGTCCTCCGCCAGGCCCACGAGTACTACCCAGAGGCCCGCGACGTCGTCGACCAAATCACCCGAGGCATCGCCGGTATCTGCGGCGAAGACAACCGCGCCTTTCGCCGACAGCAGTTCTTCGACGCGGCCGAACCGGAGACCCCCTCATGATCTTCTACTTCGCCGGCGCGGAAATCCCCTCCCACCGCAGCCTCCTGGCCGCCGAGAAAGTCCCCCACGTCGGCATGTCCTACATGGGCCTACGCCGGCGCGTGAAATTCGCCAAGCCCTGGTCCATCGCGGAGCACTACACCCCCGAGCAGTCCGTCTTCCTGGACAGTGGCTGCCACACGCTGAACAGGCCCGGCGTCGAGGTCACCCCCGAGGAAATCCAGGACATCGCCAACCACTACGACGCGTTCGTGGAGCAGAACCTGGACCGCGTCCAGGCGTACGTCGAGTTCGACGCCCTCCCCATGGGCCACGAGTGGATCGCAGCTCGCCGGCAGCACCTCGACCCCGAGAAGTCGATCGTCGTCTGGCACGAGGAATGGGGCCTCGACGTCCTCAAGCGCATGGCCGACCAGTTCCCCTACATCGCCGTCGGCCAAGGCACCTGCGGGGACCGGGACATCATCCCCACCCTGCGCTCCCTCAGCCGGCGCATCAAGCTCCACGGCATGGGCTTCTCCAGCCCACCCCTCATGCTCTCCGCCGACTGGTACAGCGTCTCCTCCACCACGTGGTTGTCGGCCGCCCAGCATGGCGAAACGTTCGTATGGACCGGCTCAGAGATGAAGCGGTACCCGGCCCGATACAAAGGGCAGGCGCGCAAACGCCACCGCACCCTGATCACCGGCGCCGGCCTTGACGTCGACCTCATCGACGCCGACGACGCCACCGAGAACCTCCGACTCAGCCTGTGGTCCTGGCGGCACCAGATCGCCCACATTTCGCAGCGCCACGGCAAGGGAGTAACTGCCACCGCCCTACCCCCCGGTTCCGAAAACGCGGAAAGCAGTGCCCTGACAGTTGCGGCGACCTCTTCAGAAGAGGAGCACGAGGGGGTAACTGAACCGCCCGCCACACGGGTGAAGAAGCTCCTCCCCGGCATCGAGACCGAAGCCTTCACCCACCGCTACACCGACCCCGACAGCGGGGAACGCCAGACCCGCACCGAGCACCGCATCAACGCCGTCGACCCCGGGGTCCGGGTGTGTGACGGGTGCTTCCTGGCCAACAAATGTCCCGAGTACCAGCCCGGGGAATCCTGTGCGTACGAGATGCCTGTGCGCGTCCGCACGAAGGAGCAATACATCGCGCTCCTGGACAGCATGATCAGCATGCAGGCCATGCGCGTCTTCTCGATGCGCATGTCAGAGGAGGTCGAAGGCGGGTACGCCGACCCAAATCTCTCCTCCGAGATGGATCGCCTCGCCAAGTTCGTCAAGCTCAAGAGCGACATCGAAGAGGCCGGATTTACGTTTTCGATGAAGATGCAGTCGAAGGACCACGCAGAGGTCGGGCTGATCTCACGCCTCTTCGGCCCAAAGTCGGATGGCCCCCCCGCGTTGAGCCCCGCCGGGACAGTGTCAGCCGAGCAAGCCTTCAGCCAGATGGGCATCGTTGACGCGGAAGTCGTCGAGGAGCCCGTACCAAGGGAGTAACCCCCTCACCAGGCCCCTCGACCGGAACCGCGTCCTACGACAGCACCTCGTCGACCGGCTTCAGGCCGGCCAGATCCTGCATCTCCTGGTCCACCGGCTCACCGAGCTGCACCATCGCCTCGATCAGCAAAGAGAACGCCTCGGCGTCCACCCCGTGCAGCGCGCGGAGGTTGCCGGGCATCTCGCCTTCACACGCCTCTTCCAGCCGCTCCCACGCGGTCGCGAGCTGCTTCTGCACCTCCTCCGCCGACCGCATGATGACCATCCGCTGGTTCTTGCTCATTCCTGCACCCCTTCCAGCCCGGCCTCGGGCTGTGCGCCCAGACCATCCCGCAAAATCGCTTCCAAGACCGCGAACTTCTCATCGGTCACTTCGATGTTCACTCGCCCGAGGACGCCGGCCTTCGGGTGCTCCCTCGCGTCGAACCGGACCCCCAGGGACCTGCCCTCCCGCTCCTCACGCACCTGCTCCTCGAACCGCTCCAGCAGGCCGGCCAAGGCTGGGTAGTGCTTGGCGAATACCGCCCGCCCCTCCGCGTCTTCGGCCGCCCACTTCTCCTGGCGCTCCTGATCCTTGCGCGCCTTCTTGGCGGCCTCCGCCGCGTCCTCCGCTATGGCCTGGTCCATGAGCAGCTTCAGCCGCTCCGGCGTGAACACGAAACGGATCTTCGCCATGGCCGGACCGACTTCGCGGTAAGTCGTTATGCGGAAGGCGCCCCGCTTCACCTCACCTGTCGTCCAGCGCTCCGGCGTATTCGGGAGGCCATCGGGCCAGGGAAACAGCAGCTTGCGACCGACGTGACCGATCTCGGCGAGCTGTCCCGCCGCGATGGTCTCCTTCAGGTACCGCAGGGCCGTGGTCTCGGTCACTCCCAGCCGTCGAGCCAGGCTCCGGCTCGTTGCCCCCACCGCGAGCAGCGCACCGTCGGGCGCCGCTGCCTCCATGTCCCGAACCGCCTCGACGATCGCCGAGTGCCGAGCACTCATCTGCTCCACCATGAGCGTCTGTCTACCACCCGTCTCCGACAGCGCGGGAATTTTTCACTTGTCCCGCGAAACGTACATCGTGATTCCCAGACACATGCCCGCCGTGACCACGGCAGTCAGCACCGTCGACACGTCGCTCTGGAATAGGAACTGCAAAACCGACATGACAACCGACATGACACTCCTCCAGACATGACGAAGCCCCCGCTCCCAGACCAGGAACGGGGGCCGCCGGCCGACGCCAGCAAGTTACTTCGGGCACCCCTCATCCGGCTCCAGGCACCGGCCTCGGCCGAGAGCCGCCGCATCCCACCACTCGCGCATGAGGTCCGGGTTTTCCCGAACCGTCTTGCACTGCGAGCGCTGAGCAAGAAGGTCACCGCTCAGCGGCGTGAAGGCGTGCGGAACGGACTCGGTGAACAGGTCCGCGTAGCCCTTGCTGCCCAGGAAGATCACGTCCGCGTCAGCCAGATCAAGCGACGCGGTATGCCGGCGCATCTTCTCCGGGGTGATCGCCTTCGGGTCACCGAGCTTGACGTTGTACCGCCCCAGAGGACGCTTCAGCGGGATCAGGCCGTGCCAGGCCGACATGATCCATGTGAGGAACGGGTTGGTCAGCGCACTCGCGGTCAGGCGCAGCGACCGGTGATACGGCCCGATGTACAACTGCCCGGCCGGGATCACACCCCGGTAGTGGTACTTCTCCCAGCTCGGCTCGGCCTTCTTGTCACCGCATTGAAGGACTACGACCCTGCGCCGCTGGCACGGCACGCCGAATTGCCTGGCGTAGGCCCGGCCTGCCTGCGTCAGGAACAGCGACGCCGCCGAGTCCTCGTACGAACCCTGCCTGTCGAAGTAGGCACTCGGTCGCATGTCCCCAAAGCCAGCTCGATGAACCGAGACCAAGGTCCGCTTGTTGAAAATCACGTGCTTCGGCACGAACCCGTCCTCGATGCCTGGAATCAGGTGGTCGGGACGCTGCGCCGCTGCGAGCACGGCATTGTGCTGTTGCTCGGGTAGGCGTTTGAATTTCTCGGCCATGAGGCTCCTTTGGGCATGCAAAAGGCCCCCGCTCCGAAGAACGGGGGCCTGATGGAACGCAGGGGGTCTACTCCCAGGGGACGTGGGTCGGCGACTCAGGGTCCACAACCGACAGACACAGGTAGGTGCTGTACTCGTCCACTACGCACTGGCCGGACTCGTCGTACATCAACCCGTGGTGACACTGACGGCACATGCCGGCCGACGCACCAGGTACCCCAGCTCTCACCAGTGGGATGGGAAAGAGACCGGCCCGATCCCCCTCTTCCAGGGGACGCCAGCCGTTCGCATATAGCTCAGAGGCCATCACCAGAACCCGAGTTCCCGAGTCCTCTACCTCCGGGTCATCCACCTCGATTCGAATGCCTTCGCTCTCCACCTCGACCACGGTGAAGTCACCCGAGTAACCCGCCTCCGCCAGGACGCGCACGCACTGGCGCTCCAAGTCGGTGCCCGCCGCAGTCAGCGCCTCCGGTTGCTCTGCACCGATAGCCTCGCGGCCGGCAGGCGTGATGAACGAACTGATGGGCGTGTGCCGATGCCCCGGCCCGACTCGGTGACCGCAAGCATCGCGCCCAATAGCCAGACCCGCGTCCCGAAGCGAATTGGTCGTGGCCACCGACGTACCGGACGGGAAACGGCCGAGCCGGTCTGCCGCAGCCGCCCGCAGACCGCGCAACTTCGCTTTTGAGAGCCGACGCCCTTGCGTTTCAGCCACGGTTACCCCAGCTTCCGTCATGCCCGAATCTTCTCCTCAGCCACGGCCGTCCTGCCTCACCGTCTCCAGGTACCGGTCCTCAATTTGGAACGGCATCTCGCCCGAGATGACCCACAGGGAGTCCGGCACCTGGCCCTGCACAATTGCGCCGGCCTCCGACGGGTTCGGCCGCGTCTCGACATCCCACACGGCGAAAAGGTCACCGTTCCAGGCACCGATCCGGTTCACCGCGTCCTCGATTTTCGCGGCCACCTTGATCTCCTCCGAGACCACCAACTCATCCCCGCCGGACTTCTTCTCCAGCTTCGCCACGACGTAGCTCATGTCGTCCTTTCACCCCTCAACCGAAACGAGAGTCCTTGTTCTGCGCCACGTCGGCGCAGCCTTCTGTCCAGTCGCCGCGCACGACGTCCTGCTTACCGGAAGCCTCGACCCACGTGCGGAAGAGGTCGTCACAGCTCGTTCTTATCTCGTCGCGGCTGCGAGTGTCCGTCGGCATGTACGCGCCACCGAATGCCTCGTTGTAGCCGAGCTTGTAGCTGCGCTCGTCGAGGCCGTCACCCGCATCACTGCCCTGCGTTGCGAATATGGCGCCGGTCGCGGCAGCTACGCCGACAACAATTCCGATGATGATCTGACGGGACCGGTGGCTCATGTGACCTCCTCGTTGTCGCAGATTATGACTTCCCACTGACAGTGGGGGTGTGGTTCAGCAGGTGGGGCTGAGCATGCCCGAGCCCTCGCACGCCAACATCGTGAACGGGCGCAGGAGTTGCACGAACTTGGTACGCCCCAGAAGACCACTCGGGGTGGTGGAACGCTATGATCCAACTGCGTACGCAACTGCGTACGCAACTAGCGTCGGCCAGGGGAGGGCCCATGCGGCGGGAGAGCGCGGATGAGGCATTTCTGCGGCGGCAGGAAGAAATCCTGCGGGACTACAACGCCTCGATAGCGAACGTGACCTCCACGGGGGCGGAGGTACGTCTGACACCTCGTCTCATGGAGTACGTTCTGGGGCTCGTCGAGGGCCGCACGGACGAGGACGCGGAGGCCCTGCGGGAGCTGCTCCGGGGGCCGGAGGACGGGGGCGAGGGACCGGACGATGAGCCGCCGAGGGCGCCAGTTCCGGGCGATGAGCTGGCCGCCAGGCGGGCCGCCAGGGAAGAAGCCGCAGGTCAGGCGGGTGATCCGACGACGTACGCTTTTTGGTATTCTTCGTCAACACGGACTACATCCAGTTCTTCCTCACCGATGTGCACGTCTCCGTCAGCGCCGACACCGCCCTGGTGACCTGCACCGAGAACATCCTCAGCGGCGGCCCCGCCCCCGAGGGCGACGAGGAGCTGGGTCCGCTCGTCGGCCAGCTGGTGGTCGCCACCAACCTGTTCCGCCGCACACCCGACGGCTGGAAACTCTGGTCCCACCACGCCTCGCCCGTTCTGGCCGAAAGTGACGAGGACGAAAGCGACGAGACCCCCGCCTGAGTGGGTAGGCGCCCCACAGGGCCACCCCCGGAACCACCCCCGGCCACCCATGGGAACCGTCCCTGAGAACTCTTCACGGGAACCACCCGCGCAGACCCCAGAGAGACCAAGAAGTGGTTGGAATCACGAACCCCCGGGTATGGGCGGCTACCAGCCCGTGAGCCGCCGGGTTCCCCAGGGGAAACGCATGATGAACCCTCTTGGCCCCGGCACGGGCTCGCGCCCCCGCGGCCGGGCCCTGTCAGTGCTCGCAGGTAGATTCATCTGAGGCCGGTGTGCCGCCCGCACACGGTACGGACCGGCCGTGACCGACGATTGCAGGAGTGATTCGCGTGGATCGTGTCGCGCTGCGCGGCCTCAAGGCCCGCGGGCACCACGGTGTGTTCCCCAAGGAACGCGAGGAGGGCCAGACCTTCATCGTGGACCTCGTCCTGGGCCTGGACACCCGACCGGCCGCCGCCGACGACGACCTGACGAAGACCGTTCACTACGGCATCGTGGCGGAGGAGGTCGTGGCCGTCGTCGAGGGCGAGCCGGTCAACCTCATCGAGACGCTCGCCGAGCGCATCGCCCAGGCCTGTCTGAAGCACGAACGGGTCGAGGAGATCGAGGTCCGCGTCCACAAGCCGGACGCCCCGATCACCGTCCCCTTCGACGACGTGACCGTCACCATCACCCGGAGCCGAGTATGACCGCGTTCTTCACCGAGGGGCACAGCGACCCGACCGTACAGCCGGTACCCGCCTCCGTCGTCGAGAAGGTCGACGCCGCCGACGCCACCCTCCACAACCCGAAACGCGCCGTGGTCTCCCTCGGCGCCAACCTCGGCAATCGTCTGGAGACGCTCCAGGGCGCCATCGACGCCCTGGAGGACACCCCGGGCGTCCGCATCAAGGCGGTCTCCCCGGTGTACGAGACGGAGCCGTGGGGCGTGGAGCCGGGCAGCCAGCCCGCGTACTTCAACGCGGTCGTGGTCCTGAAGACGACCCTGCCCCCGTCCTCCCTCCTGGAGCGGGCGCACGCGGTCGAGGAGGCCTTCCACCGCGTCCGGGACGAGCGCTGGGGTGCGCGCACCCTCGACGTCGACATCGTCGCGTACGCCGATGTGGTCACCGACGACCCGCACCTCACGCTCCCTCACCCCCGCGCCCACGAACGCGCCTTCGTGCTCGTTCCCTGGCACGACGTGGAGCCCGAGGCCCAGCTGCCCGGCCACGGCACGGTCGCCGACCTCCTCGACACGGTCACCCGCGACGGTGTGGAAGCACGCAAGGACCTGGAACTCCGGCTGCCCGAATAGCCGTTAAGGTCAAGACGGCCACAGTCCGTAGGACCTCGGGGAGCTGAAGGGACACCGTGAAAGAGCTGCGCATCAGGGTGCTGATCGGCGTCTTCGCCGTCGCCGGGATCTTGTCCTGGGCAGGCGCCCGCCTGTGGAACTCGGTCGGGACCCTGCCCAGCATCCCCGTGGCCGCGCCCATCGCCCTCGGCCTGATCGCCGTGGTCCTCCTGGCCACGGCGCTCTCGATCCGCGCCCGCCTCAAGGCGCAGCGCGAGCGCCGACCCGAGGCCAAGGGCGTCGATCCCCTGATGGCGGCCCGCGCGGTCGTCTTCGGTCAGGCCAGCGCCCTGGTCGCCGCGCTGGTCTCCGGCCTGTACGGAGGCATCGGCGTCTTCCTGCTGGAGTCCCTGGACATCCCCGCCCGCCGCGACCAGGCCATCTCCGCCGGCTTCTCGGTCCTGGCGGGCGTCGCCGTCATAGCGGCGGCCATCTTCCTGGAGCGCGTCTGCCGACTCCCGGAGGACGACGACCACAACACGGGGGCGCCTTCGGCGGCGTGACGGCCCGCCCGGCGATCAGGAAACCGTCTAGCGGGCCATGATGAGGCTCATCGCCTCATTGCGGGTGGCCGCGTCCCGCAGCTGACCGCGCACGGCCGAGGTCAGCGTCTTGGCACCGGGCTTGCGGATGCCCCGCATCGACATGCACATGTGTTCGCACTCCACGACGACGATGACACCGCGCGGCTCCAGGATCTCCATCAGGGAGTCCGCGATCTGCGTGGTGAGTCGTTCCTGTACCTGCGGGCGCCGAGCGTAGACGTCCACGAGACGGGCCAGCTTGGACAGGCCGGTGATCTTGCCGGTGGTGGCCGGGATGTAGCCGACATGAGCCACACCCCTGAACGGCACGAGATGGTGCTCACATGTCGAGTACACCTCAATGTCCTTCACGAGCACCAGCTCGTCGTGCCCCGCGTCGAACGTCGTGGTCAGCACATCCTCGGGCTTCTGCGTCAGCCCCGCGAATATCTCCTTGTACGCCCGCGCGACCCGCGCCGGAGTCTCCCTCAGGCCCTCCCGGTCAGGGTCCTCGCCGACCGCGATCAGCAGTTCGCGCACGGCGTTCTCGGCACGCTTCTCGTCGAACTCGCCGATGGAGCCCTCGCCGTCCAGCGTCACGGGGTCGGTCATGGTGCCTCGTTCCTGTGCCTGTCGCGCGTGTGGGCCACGCGCCTCATCTGTAGGCATATACGAAATGCCGCGCCCCCCAGGCTAGAACCTGGGGGGCGCGGCATTCATTCCGGGCCTGCGGCGAGGTCACCGGGGGTCCCGAGGACCCGGAGAGTCAGCTCTCCGGGCGCTCCTCGGGGGCGGGCTCGGCCGCCGGGGCGGGTTCCGCCGCGGTGGACTTCGCGGTGGAGATCGCCGGCGTCGCGCCGTTGGCGCCGTTCGTCAGTGCGAGCTCCCTGGGGGAGAGCACCGGCGGACGGGTGGACGGCGTACGCCGGGAGGACCCGGTCCAGGCCGGCCGCGGGGGACGCTTGACGATGGGAGCGAAGACCTCGGCGATCTGCTCCTTGTTCAGCGTCTCCTTCTCCAGCAACTGGAGGACGAGCTGGTCCAGGACGTCGCGGTTCTCGACCAGGATCTCCCAGGCCTCGTTGTGCGCCGTCTCGATGAGCTTCTTGACCTCCTCGTCGACCAGCGCGGCGACCTCTTCCGAGTAGTCACGCGGGTGCGACATCTCCCGGCCCAGGAACGGCTCGCTGTTGTCGCCACCGAACTTGATGGCACCGAGACGCTCGGTCATGCCGTACTGCGTGACCATCGAGCGGGCCGTGGCCGTGGCCTTCTCGATGTCGTTCGCAGCGCCGGTGGTCGGGTCGTGGAAGACCAGTTCCTCGGCCGCGCGGCCGCCCAGCATGTAGGCCAGCTGGTCCAGCATCTCGTTGCGCGTGGTCGAGTACTTGTCCTCGTCCGGCAGGACCATCGTGTAGCCCAGAGCACGGCCTCTCGAAAGGATCGTGATCTTGTGGACCGGATCGGAGTTCGGGGAGGCCGCCGCGACCAGGGCGTGACCGCCCTCGTGGTACGCGGTGATCTTCTTTTCCTTGTCCGACATGATCCGGGTCCGCTTCTGCGGGCCCGCCACGACGCGGTCGATCGCCTCGTCCAGCATGTGGTTGTCGATCAGCTTCTGGTTGCCACGCGCCGTCAGGAGCGCCGCTTCGTTCAGCACGTTCGACAGGTCCGCGCCGGTGAAGCCGGGGGTGCGGCGGGCGACGGCCGAGAGGTCGACGTCCGGTGCGACCGGCTTGCCCTTCTGGTGGACCTTCAGGATCTCCAGACGCCCCTGCATGTCCGGGCGGTCGACCGCGATCTGGCGGTCGAAACGGCCGGGACGCAGCAGCGCCGGGTCGAGGATGTCCGGACGGTTCGTGGCGGCGATGAGAATCACACCGCCCTTGACGTCGAACCCGTCCATCTCGACGAGCAGCTGGTTCAGGGTCTGCTCGCGCTCGTCGTGACCACCGCCGAGGCCGGCGCCGCGATGGCGGCCGACCGCGTCGATCTCGTCGACGAAGACGATCGCCGGGGCGTTCGCCTTGGCCTGCTCGAACAGGTCACGGACTCGGGAGGCACCGACACCGACGAACATCTCGACGAAGTCGGAACCGGAGATCGAGTAGAAGGGGACCCCGGCCTCGCCCGCGACGGCGCGCGCCAGCAGGGTCTTGCCGGTGCCGGGAGGGCCGTACAGCAGTACGCCCTTGGGAATCTTCGCCCCGACGGCCTGGAACTTCGCCGGTTCCTGCAGGAACTCCTTGATCTCGTGGAGTTCCTCGACGGCCTCGTCCGACCCGGCGACGTCCGAGAACGTCGTCTTCGGGGTGTCCTTGGTGATGAGTTTGGCCTTGGACTTCCCGAAGTTCATCACCCGGGAGCCGCCGCCCTGCATCTGATTCATCAGGAACAGGAAGAGGACCACGATGAGAATCAAGGGGAGCAGGAAAGAGATCAGCATCCCGACGAACGGATTCTGCTTGGACGGCGAAACCGTGTAGCCGTCCGGGATCTGCTTGTCCTGGTACTTGTTCTGCAGCGTGTTGGCAATGTCCACGCCCTGGTCGCCGATGTAGCTCGCCTGGATCTTCGAGCTGCCCTCGACCTTTTGGCCGTTCTTGAGCGTGACCTTGATGGTCTCGTCGTCACCTGTGGTGAGCTTGGCCGACTCGACCTTGTTCTGGTTGATCGCCTGGACGACCTGGCCGGTGTCCACCGTCTTGTAGCCGCCGGACGAGCCGACGACCTGCATCAACACGACCACGGCAAGGACGGCCAGCACGATCCACATGACCGGCCCACGGAAGTATCGCTTCACGTCCATCCATACGGAGCGGTGCCGCCCCGTCCCTCCTGCCATAGTGAGTTTGATAAAGACTGTTCTTCGGACGGTACCCCAGCATTGTCACCTGAAGCCGCGTGGGACGACTGGCGATCCGTCTACGCATGCTCCAACGGCGGGAAGCCCGCTGGGGTTCCCGATCACCGTCACGGCACCCCGACAGGGGTTCAGCCACCGTACACGTGGGGCGCGAGCGTACCGACGAACGGGAGATTGCGGTACTTCTCGGCGTAGTCGAGGCCGTAACCGACGACGAACTCGTTGGGGATGTCGAAGCCGACCCATTCGACGTCGATGGCGACCTTCGCGGCGTCGGGCTTGCGCAGCAGGGTGCACACCTTGAGGGATGCGGGCTCGCGCGAGCCGAGGTTGGAGATCAGCCAGGACAAGGTCAGGCCGGAGTCGATGATGTCCTCGACGATCAGGACGTGCTTGCCCTTGATGTCGGTGTCGAGGTCCTTGAGGATCCGCACCACACCCGACGACTGGGTGCCCGCGCCGTAGGACGACACGGCCATCCAGTCCATGGTGACGGGGGTGGACAGCGCCCGGGCGAGGTCCGCCATGACCATCACCGCGCCCTTGAGGACGCCGACGATGAGCAGGTCCTTGCCCGCGTACTCCGCGTCGATCTTCGCGGCCAGCTCGATCAGCTTCGCGTCGATCTCTTCCTTGGTGATGAGCACCGACTTGAGGTCGGCACCCATGTCTTTCGCGTCCACCCGCATCACTTTCGGTCGTCCAACCGGCTGAGCGGCCCCTCCACAGAGTCCTCGGAGAGGACGGGATCAGCCTTGCCGAATCACCAGTCTGCCACCCTGCCGTTGGGCGACGACCCGGCCCGGGAGATTGATGGCTCCCTGACCGCGCCAGCCGGTGATCAGACGGTCGACTTCCTCGATGTGACGGGCGAAGAGCGAGCCCGCGGGGGCGCCGGCCTCGATGGCCGCGCGGCGCAGGATGCGGCGGCGCACGGCGGGCGGCAGAGCGTAGAGCTTGGCGCACTCCAGGCCCCCGGTGGCGTCCCGTACGGCGGCCTCGGCCTGGCCGGCCCAGGCGTCCAGGGCGTCGGCGTCGTCGCGGGAGAGCTGGGCCGTGCGGGCGAGGGCTTCCACGACGCCTTTGCCGAGCGCCTTCTCCAGAGCGGGCAGACCCTCGTGACGCAGCCGGGAGCGGGTGTATGCCGGGTCGGCGTTGTGAGGGTCGTCCCAGACGGGCAGGGACTGGACCATGCAGGCCTTGCGGACGGTCTGCCGGTCGAGTTGGAGGAAGGGGCGGCGGTAACGGCGGGCGGACCCCGGCCTCCCGGACACGGCCGCCATGCCGGACAGGGAGCGGATGCCGGAGCCGCGGGCGAGGCCGAGCAGGACGGTTTCGGCCTGGTCGTCGCGGGTGTGGCCGAGCAGGACCGCGGTGGCGCCGTGGCGTTCCGCGGAGGCGTCCAGGGCCGCGTAGCGGGCGTCTCGGGCGGCCGCCTCGGGGCCGCCGTCGCGGCCGACGGTCACGGCGGTGGAGTCGACCGGGTCCAGGCCGAGTTCGCGCAGCCGTACGACGACCTCGTCCGCACGCTGGTCGGAGCCGGGCTGCAGGCCGTGGTCGACGGTGACGCCGCCGGCGCGGATGCCGAGCTTGGGGGCCTCGAACGCCAGGGCGGAGGCGAGGGCCATGGAGTCGGCGCCGCCGGAGCACGCCACGAGCACGAGCGGCGAGGGTGGGCGCTCGTGCGCGCCGCGCTCGGAGGTCTGGTGGTCGTTGAGGATGTCGTGGAGGACGCGGCGGACCGCCAGGCGTATCGCCGCGACCGCAGGATGGGGACCCATGTCCGGTTCCCTTCATGAAGTTTTCGGGGGGTGAGCTCGAGCTCGGTCACTCAGAGTGTGTAGATGGTGACAGAACCGGGCCGTTCCCCGAGCATTGCACGCCTACCCTTCGCTCACGGTCCCTCGGACGGGTGATTGAAGGGGCGTTCGCCTGCCGTCGGCCGGATTCGTTTCACGACCTCCGTGCCTGGGTTCACGACTCGGCCTTGCGGTGCACCCGCGCGACCCAGTCCGCCGGTTCGGCGATCTCCGCCTTCGTCGGGAGGGTGTTCGGGGATGTCCACACGCGGTTGAAGCCGTCCACGCCGACCTGGTCGACGACGGCCCGCACGAAGCGTTCGCCGTCGCGGTACTGCCGGAGTTTGGCGTCCAGACCCAGGAGCTTGCGCAGGGCGAGGTCCAGTCGGGAGGCGCCCTTGGCGCGTCGCTGCTGGAACTTCTCACGGATCTCGGCGACGGACGGGACGACCTGGGGGCCGACTCCGTCCATGACGAAGTCGGCGTGGCCCTCCAGGAGGGACATCACCGCGGTGAGGCGGCCGAGGATCTCCCGCTGGGCGGGCGTCTGCACGATTTCCACGAGGGACCTGCCGCCCTCGTCCTCCTCGCCCTCGGGGCGCCCGCCCGCGAGGGACTGGGCGGCGTCCCGGACGCGTTCCAGGACGGTCATGGGGTCGACCTCGGTCTCCCCCAGGAACGACTGGATTTCGCCCTCCAGGTGGTCCTGCAGCCAGGGCACGGCCGTGAACTGCGTGCGGTGGGTCTCCTCGTGGAGGCACACCCACAGCCGGAAGTCGTGGGGCTCCACGTCGAGTTCGCGCTCCACGTGGACGATGTTCGGGGCGACGAGGAGCAGTCGGCCGCCGCCGCTCGGTGCGCCGCCGGCCGGGAGGTCGCGGGTGGCCGGGGCGAAGGTCTCGTACTGGCCGAGGACGCGGGAGGACAGGAAGGACAGCAGCATGCCGAGTTCGACGCCGGTCACCTTGCCGCCGACGGCGCCCAGGACCGCGCCGCCGGGGGTGCTGCCGCGCCGTTCCTGCATCTTGTCGAGGAGCGGCTTGAGGATCTCCCGGAACCCGGCGACGTTCGCCCGGACCCAGCCCGGGCGGTCGACGACGAGGATCGGCGTGTCATGGGACTCTTCCGTCGCCATCCGGGTGAAGCCCCGGACGTGTTCCTCCGAGGCCTTGGCATGCCGGCGCAGTTCCGCGACGACGCCCCGGGCCTCGTCGCGGCTCACGTCGGGGCCCGGCCGTACGAGCCGCGTCGCGGTCGCGACCGCGAGATTCCAGTCGACCATCTCGGCACCACCGATGCTCGTCATGCGTCAACCGTACGTGAGCGGCCCCTTTTGGGGCAGGCCGTGACGTTGGCGGGAGTGGCCTGTGTGCGCCGGGTGCCCGGTCACCGGCAACCGCATGCCGCCAGGGCCGTGGCCGTCCGGTCCAGCGCCGCCTGGGCCGCCACCGGGTCCGTCGTGTTCGACGTCAGGAACGCGAACGCCAGCAGGCGGCCGTCCTGGTCGACCACCGTTCCGGCCAGGGTGTTCACTCCGGTCAGGGTGCCTGTCTTGGCTCGTACGAGGCCGGCCGCGCCGTTTGTGTAGCGGCTGGTCAGGGTGCCGGTGAAACCCGCCACCGGGAGGCCGGTGAGGACCGGGCGGAGGTCGGGGTGGGACGGGTCGCCGGCCTCGACGAGCAGGGAGGTGAGCAGGTCGGCGGTGAGGCGGTCGTCGCGGTCGAGGCCGCTGCCGTCGTGGAAGCCGACGCCCGACAACGGGAGTCGGAGCTTCTTCAACTGGGCGGTGATCGCGCGGCCGGCGCCGTCGAAGTCGGCGCGTTCGCCGCTCGCGACGGCCGTCTGGCGGGCGAGGGCCTCGGCGATGTCGTTGTCGCTGTTGGTGAGCATGCGTTCGACGAGGGCGGAGAGCGGGGGCGAGGAGACCGTGGCGAGGGATTCCGCGCGTGCCGTCGCCTTGGCGGGGCCGGGGGAGGTCGTCCTGATGCCGTGGTCCTCGAGGAACCCGGCGAACTTGCGGGTCGCGTCCTTCTGCGGGTCCGTCACGCGGAGCACGGGGCCGCTGGTGGATGCGTCCGTGCGGGCCTCGTCGGCCATCAGGGCGGTGACGGGGGCGAGGTTCTCGTTGACTCCGATGGGGTGAAGTTCGGGGCCCGCGTACAGGGTGGTGTCGTACGACAGCGTCACCGCGCGGATGTCCCGTTTCTTCAGGGCGGCGGCGGTCTCGGCGGCGAGGGTGCGCAGGCTCGCCCAGCCCTCGGCGTCCTCGTGGGCGGTGAGGGTGGGGTCGCCGCCGCCCACGAGGACGAGGTGCCTGCTGTCGGGTTCGAGGGCGACGCGGGTGGTGAGGCGGTGGTCGGCGCCCAGCGCGGACAGCGCCGCCACGGCGGTGGCGATCTTCGTGGTGGAGGCGGGGGTCAGCGCCTTGTCGGCTCCGGTGCCGTACAGACGCTTTCCGGTGGCGACGTCCACGACCACGGCCGTACGGCGGGTGCCGAGCGCGGCGTCCTTCAGGAGCGGGTCCAGGGTGGTGGACAGGCCCTGCCCGGTCGGGGCGGAGGTGACGGTGTTCGAGGTGCCGCCGAGGGCGGCCAGTACGGAGGCGGCGCTGGGGGCGGGCCGGGGCGCCCCGCCCGGCACACCGGGTGCCCCGTCGTGATCTGCGCCACCCGTGCGTTCCTGGGCAGCCGCCCGGTCCCGCTCGGCCGTACGCTGACCGGTGGAGTCCCAGGGTCCTGCCACGGTCACCACTGAGGCGGCCAGCGCCAGCCCGGCGGTGGCGGCTGTCGCGGTGTACTGCCAGGTCTTGACGGTCTTCGGCCTCGGGATCCGTGCGAGCTGTGGTCCCGCGGCCCGTGCCAGCCGCACGACCTGCGGTTTCGCGGCCGTCGCGGCGCGGGCGACGCGAGGTCGTACGGCGTCCGCGGCTCGCGTGAGACGAGGTCGTACGGCGTTCCCGGCGCGTGCCAGACGGGGTCGAACGGCGTTCGCGACCCGCGTCACATGCGGTCTCGCGGCCCGCCAAGGCCTCAGCTCTGGCACGACCAACAGCCCCTTTCGCGATCACACACCTGCGTGAGGGACACTTAACCACCAGAACTATGTGTTGATCATGGAGGAGCCACCGGTGGAGTTCGACGTCACGATCGAGATTCCGAAGGGTTCACGGAACAAGTACGAGGTGGACCACGAGACCGGTCGGATCCGCCTGGACCGTCGCCTCTTCACCTCGACCAGCTACCCGGCCGACTACGGCTTCGTCGAGAACACCCTCGGCGAGGACGGCGACCCGCTGGACGCGCTGGTCATCCTGGACGAGCCGACCTTCCCCGGCTGCCTCATCCAGTGCCGCACGATCGGCATGTTCCGGATGACGGACGAGGCGGGCGGCGACGACAAGCTGCTGTGCGTGCCCGCGCACGACCCGCGCGTGGAGCACCTGCGCGACATCCACCACGTCTCCGAGTTCGACCGCCTGGAGATCCAGCACTTCTTCGAGGTCTACAAGGACCTGGAGCCCGGCAAGTCCGTCGAGGGCGCCAACTGGGTGGGCCGTTCGGACGCCGAGGCCGAGATCGAGCGGTCGTACAAGCGGTTCAAGGAGACCGGCGGCCACTGAGCGCCGCTGTGCCCCACGGGCCGCGTGACCTCCTCCGGGGTGGCGCGGCCCGCTCGCATGCCTGTGCGCATACTGAGAAACGCCGAACGTGTCGTACAGGGAGCGCTGCGCAGTGACGTACGCGGAAGACCGCAAACCGCAGTCGGACGAGGCGAAGAGTGCCTTCGACTCAGAGATCACGTCCGAGTTCGCCCTTCCTGACGGGCTCGCCGTGCCCAGGGCCGGCGCCGAGTCGGAGACCACCTCCGAGTTCGCCATGCCCAACGGGTTCGACGTACCGCAGGCGCCCGCCGCGGAGCCCGAGGGGTCGGCGTTCAGCCCGCCGAGGACCTACAGCACCAAGCACGCGCCAGCCGCGTTCACGCCGCCGAGCGGTATCCCGGTGGTCAGTCTGATCAAGAACCTGCCCTGGCAGGACCGGATGCGCACCATGCTGCGGATGCCGGTGGCGGAGCGGCCCGCACCGGAGCCGGCGCACAAGGCCGAGGAGGACGAGGGCCCGGCCGTCCCTCGTGTGCTCGACCTGACGCTGCGTATCGGCGAGCTGCTGCTGGCGGGCGGCGAGGGCGCGGAGGACGTCGAGGCGGCGATGTTCGCGGTCTGCCGGTCGTACGGTCTGGACCGCTGCGAGCCGAACGTCACCTTCACGCTGCTGGCGATCTCGTACCAGCCGTCACTGGTGGACGACCCGGTGTCGGCCTCACGGACCGTGCGCCGCCGGGGCACCGACTACACGCGTCTGGCGGCGGTATACCAGCTGGTGGACGACCTCAGCGACCCGGAGACGGCGATCTCCCTGGAGGAGGCCTACCGGCGGCTCGCCGAGATCCGCCGTAACCGGCACCCGTACCCCGGCTGGGCGCTGACCGGGGCGAGCGGGCTGCTCGCGGGCGCGGCATCCGTGCTGGTCGGCGGTGATCTGCTCGTCTTCGTGGCGGCCGCGCTGGGCGCGATGCTCGGCGACCGGCTGGCGTGGTTGTGCGCGGGGCGCGGGCTGCCGGAGTTCTACCAGTTCACCGCGGCCGCGATGCCGCCGGCCGCGATCGGGATCGCGCTGACGCTGGCGGACGTCGATGTGAAGGCGTCCGCGGTGATCACCGGTGGGCTGTTCGCGCTGCTGCCCGGACGGGCCCTGGTGGCGGGCGTGCAGGACGGTCTGACGGGTTTCTACATCACCGCGTCCGCGCGTCTGCTGGAGGTCATGTACTTCTTCGTGGGCATCGTCGCCGGAGTGCTGGTGATGCTCTACGTCGGCGTGCAGCTGGGCGCCCATCTCAACCCCGACGAGGCGCTGACCAACACCCCGCGGCCGCTGTGGCAGATCGGCGCGTCGATGCTGCTGTCCCTGGCGTTCGCGGTGCTGCTCCAGCAGGAACGATCCACCGTGCTGGCGGTGACGTTGAACGGCGGTGTCGCGTGGTCGGTGTACGGCGCGCTGCAATCCACGGCCGAGATCTCGCCGGTCGCCTCGACGGCGGTGGCGGCGGGGCTGGTGGGGCTGTTCGGGCAGATGCTGTCCCGGTACCGGTTCGCGTCCGCGCTGCCCTACACGACCGCGGCGATCGGGCCGCTGCTGCCGGGTTCCGCGTCGTACTTCGGGCTGTTGTCGATCGCGCAGAACGACGTCGACGCGGGGCTGGTCTCGCTGTCCAAGGCCGCGGCGCTCGCCATGGCCATCGCCATCGGGGTCAATCTCGGCTCGGAGATCTCGCGGTTGTTCCTCCGGCTGCCGGGGGCGGGGAGCTCGGCGGGCCGCCGGGCGGCGAAGCGGACGCGAGGGTTCTGAGCGCAGGCGCCTACGAGCTGGAGGGCGGGCGCTTCAGCAGAGCCCTTACGAGGAACCCAGGCGTTTAGGCCTGGGAGGAATCGCGTCGTGTGGTGGTGACGCGGAGCGTCGCGGTGTTGGGGGTGCGGGTGCGGAGCGCCCGCAGGGCTTGTCGGCGGAGCCGGGAAAGTCGAACACGCGGTCGGGTTGTCGCTGGATGGTGGGATGGGTGTACGGGCGTCGTCTGTTTGTTTGGCTGCCCGCGGAGGGGCGGGTGTCATGGAGCTGGTGGTGCAGGTCAAGCTGTTGCCGACGCCCGTGCAGGCGACAGCACTTGAGGCAACGCTGCAGGCCTGCAACGAGGCCGCTACCTGAGCCTCCGGGGTGGCCTTCGACAAGGATGTGAAGCGGAACTTCGCGCTGCGCGAGCACACCTACTCCGAGATCAAGCAGCGGTGGGGGCTGGGTTCACCGGCGGCCCAGCACGTGATCAAGAAGACCTGTGACGCCTACACCACGCTGAAGGCGAACTTGAAGGCCGGGAATCTGGGAAAACCGTGGTCGATGCCCTACCGGCGGGCCACCGATAAGCCGGTCGCCTTTCGCCCCGAGGGCGCCCAGCCCTATGACGACCGGATGCTGTCCTGGCAGATGGGTGAGCGGACCATCTCGATCTGGCCCCTGTCCGGGCGGGTGAAGGGCGTGGCGTTCGCCGCCTCCCCCGAACATCTGGCCCGCCTGGCCCTGCACCGCAAGGGCGAGTCCGATCAGACGGAACTCGACACCGACCCGGACGGCTTTCTCGGCGTCGACCTGGGCATCGTGAACATCGCCACCACCAGTGACGGCGAGATCATGGCAGGCCGCGTTCTGAACCGGGGACGGCTGCGCGAACGCACGCTGCGCACCAGGCTGCAACGTAAGAACACCCCGTCCGCCAGGCGCCGGCTGAAGGCACGCAGGCGCAAGGAAGCACGGCGGGCAAGAGACATCAACCACAAGATCGAGCACCAAAGCCAGTGGCGCCCGCTGTGCAAGCCCGTCGCTTTAGCGGCAGGCCGTCGACTAGCCCTCGTTGTATGGGTACTGCTGGTCGTTGTTGCCCTGCTGGGTGCCGTACGGCTGCTGGTGGCCGCGGTTCTGGGGGTGCTGCTGGGGGTGCTGCTGGGGGTGCTGCTGGGGGTGCTGCTGGGCGTACGGCTGCTGCTGCGGGGCCTGGTCGTACTGCTGGCCGTACTGCTGGTCGTAGCCGTACTGCTGGTGGCCCTGGTTGTCGCCGTACGGCTGCTGCCCCTGGCCGCCGTTGCCGTAGTGCTGCTGGGGCTGGGGCTGGTCGGCCTGGGGGATGCGGCGGAGTTGGGTCGTCGCGTCGTCCATGACCGGGGGGTGCGGGTGGGCGGGGGCCTGGGGCGGGGTCTTCGCCGACTTGGAGCGGGCCCGGAGGAACTCGATCAGGATCGGGATGACCGAGACGAAGACGATCAGGATGAGGATCACTTCGATGTGCTTGTTGACGAAGTCGACGTTGCCCAGCCAGGAGCCGAGCAGGGTGACGCCGGCGCCCCACAGGACTCCGCCGATGACGTTGAAGGTGAGGAACGACCGGTACCGCATGCCGCTGACGCCGGCGATGATCGGCGTGAACGTGCGCACGATGGGCACGAAGCGGGCCAGGACCAGGGACTTCGGGCCGTACTTCTCGAAGAACTCGTGGGCCTTGGTGACGTTCTCCTGCTTGAAGAGGCGGGAGTCCGGGCGGTTGAAGAGCGACGGGCCGACCTTCTTGCCGAACATGTAACCCGCCTGGTCGCCCAGGATCGCGGCGACGCAGATGAGGGCGATCGCCCCCCACAGCGGGAAGTTCAGCTGGCCCGAGGTGATCAGCAGGCCGGCGGTGAACAGCAGCGAGTCGCCGGGCAGGAAGAAACCGATCAGCAGGCCCGACTCCGCGAAGACGATGAGCAGGAGGCCCCAGATGCTGTATGTGTCCAGCAGATAGTTGGGGTCCAGCCAGCTCGGTCCGAGAGCAATCGTCGTCGTCACGGTTCCGGGGCTCCTGAGGGGTGGAGGAAGGTACGGCGTCCTGCGTACGGACGCACAAAGCTATCAACGCAATGTGCCCGCCCCAGGTTCCACCGGCGCATCCAGGATGCACTGTGCGCCGACTCGGACGAAGCTGTGAACCATGGGCATCGAAGAATACGGCGGCGGCCAGGGTCCCGAACCGGACGTACTGGTCGTGACGACGAACGACGTACCCGGTCATCGGGTCCAGGACGTACTGGGCGAGGTCTTCGGGCTGACCGTGCGGTCCCGGCACATCGGAAGCCAGATCGGCGCGGGCCTGAAGTCGATGGTCGGGGGTGAGTTGAAGGGGCTCACCAAGACGCTCGTGCAGACCCGGAACCAGGCCATGGAACGGCTGGTCGAGCAGGCACGCGCGCGTGGCGCCAACGGCGTCCTGGCGTTCCGTTTCGACGTGACGGAGGCGGCGGACGTGGGCACCGAGGTGTGCGCCTACGGAACGGCGGTGGTCCTGGCCCGGGAGTGAGCCCCCGGGCCAGGACGTCAGGAGGCGCGGCGGGCGGCGTTCGCCCTGATCGCGTCCCTGAGGTGCTCGGCGAGCCCCGGGCGCATGGAGTCGTAGAACGCCTTGAAGCGCTCGTCGGACACGTACATGTCGGCGAGGCCCTGGTGGAGTTCGTACGAGCAGTCGTAGAACCACGTGCCGATGTGCTGCCGGTGTTCCTCGGCCATGGCCATGGCCGCTTCCCCGGTCGGTGGTTCACCGGCGGCCATCAGGGCGTCGTAGCGCTCGCTCCAGGCGTTGACCTCGGCCTGCATGCGCTTCCAGTCGTCCTTGGTGTAGCGGGCGGCGCGGCGCTGTGACTCGGCGTACGTGTCCGTGCCGCCCCAACGCTGTTCCGCCTCCTCGGCGTACTGCTCGGGATCCTTGTCGCCGAAGACCTCGAACCGCTCCTCGGGTGTCAGGTTGATGCCCATCGTGCGTGCCTCCATGGCGTGCTCCACGGCCGCCGCCATCTTCTGCAGCTTCTCGATCCGGGCGGTCAGCAGTTCGTGCTGGCGGCGCAGGTGCGCGCGCGGGTCCGCGGCCGGGTCGTCGAGCAGGGCGGTGACCTCGTCGAGCGGGAAGCCGAGCTCCCGGTAGAACAGGATCCGCTGGAGCCGGTCGAGGTCGTCGTCGCTGTAGCGGCGGTGACCCGCGTGGCTGCGCCCGCTCGGGACGAGCAGGGCGATGTCGTCGTAGTGGTGCAGTGTGCGCACCGTGACTCCGGCGAAGCCGGCGACCTGTCCCACGGAGTAGCTCACTTCGTCCGCCCCCTTCTCGGTACGCACTCCACACTGAGGCCTCACGTGGCGTGAGGTGCAAGCCGGAATCCGCGGGCGGATCCCTCCGGATGTTTCGCCCGTTTCGTCCGCTTATGGTGGGCCAGTGGCCCAGGACACCGCGCAGGCACCCCCCGCACCGGCGGCTCCGGCGCGGGTCCTGCTGCCGTTGATCCTCCCGGCTCTCGTGGTGGGCGTGGGCGCGAGTCTGATCCTCGTCGGGGTGAGCGAGGCGGCCGAGGAGCTCCAGGACGTGCTCTGGCATACCCTGCCGGACGCTCTGGGGGTCGGCAGGTACTCCGTGCTGTGGATGCTCGTCATGCTCACCGCGACGGGCGTGGCGGTCGGGCTGGTGGTGTGGAAGGTGCCCGGGCACGCCGGGCCCGACCCCGCCACCACCGGCCTCGAAGCACCCGTGCTGCCGGCCGCCGTGCTTCCCGGGCTGGTGCTGGCGACGGGGCTGATGCTCGCGGGCGGACCGAGCCTCGGTCCCGAGAACCCGATCATCGCCGTGAACGTGGGGCTCGCCTTCATGCTGGGGCACCGGCTGTTCCGGCGGGCGCCCGGCCCGCTGTGGGCGGCGCTGGCGGAGGCGGCGACGATCGGGGCGCTGTTCGGCACGCCCGTGGCGGCGGCCCTGGTCATCTCCGAGGCACTGGCCGGGAAGCAGGTGAGGGGGGCGCTGTGGGACAACGTCTTCGCGCCGCTGGTCGCCGCCGCGGCCGGGGCCCTGACGACCACTCTGGTGGACCGTCCCGTCTTCGACCTCCATCTGCCCGCCCTCGGCCCGCCCGGCTGGTCCGACCTGCTGGCCGCCCTGGTGGTCGCGTCGCTGGCGGCACTGCTCGGCATGTGCGCCGTGTACGCCTTCCCGTACGTCCACGGCGCGTTCGCCCGGCTCGGCCACCCGATGCTGGCCCTGCCGGCCGGCGGGCTCGTGCTGGGGCTGCTGGCCGCCCTGGGCGGCCATCTGACGCTGTTCAAGGGGCTGGACGAGATCGGTGAGCTGGCCCGCGATCCCGACGGCTGGTCGGCGGGGCAGTTCGCGACGATGACGGTGGTGAAGCTGGCCGCGCTGCTCGTCGCCGCGTCCTGCGGCTTCAGGGGCGGGCGGATCTTCCCGGCCGTGTTCGTCGGCACCGCCTTCGGCCTCGGCGCGCACGCCCTGGTACCGGCCGTCCAACCGGCGCTCGGGGTCGCCACGGGCGTCCTGGGCGTGCTCCTCGCCATCACCCGGCAGGGCTGGCTGAGCCTGTTCGCGGCCGCCGCTCTGGTGGTCTCCCCCACGATCCTCGCGCTGCTCTGCATCGCCTCGCTGCCGGCCTGGCTGCTGGTGACGGGACGGCCGCAGATGCAGCTGCGCGAGGACGGAACTCCCGTCCGCTGACCCCCGTTGACCCTCACAGGAGGCACCCCATGCCGTTGCACGAAGGTCCCCAGAAGCACGACGAGCGCCCCAGGCCCGTCAACCCGTTCTTCGGGGAGGCGAACCCGGTCAGCGGCATGACCGAGGCCCCGCCCACCCACCGGCTCCCGGACGCTCCGCTGCCGCCGACGACCGCCTACCAGCTCGTGCACGACGAGCTGATGCTGGACGGCAACGCGCGGCTGAACCTCGCCACCTTCGTCACCACCTGGATGGAGCCGCAGGCCGGCGTCCTGATGGGCGAGTGCCGGGACAAGAACATGATCGACAAGGACGAGTACCCGCGCACCGCCGAGCTGGAGCGGCGCTGCGTGGCCATGCTCGCCGACCTGTGGAACGCGCCCGACCCGTCGGTCGCCGTGGGCTGTTCCACGACCGGGTCGAGCGAGGCGTGCATGCTCGCGGGCATGGCGCTCAAGCGGCGGTGGGCGCGGCGCAACGCCGACCGCTACCCCTCGCGGGACGTCCGCCCGAACCTCGTGATGGGCGTCAACGTCCAGGTCTGCTGGGAGAAGTTCTGCAACTTCTGGGAGGTGGAGGCCCGGCTGGTCCCGATGGAGGGCGACCGCTTCCACCTCGGCGCGCAGGCCGCCGCCGACCTGTGCGACGAGAACACCATCGGGGTCGTCGGCATCCTCGGCTCCACCTTCGACGGCTCCTACGAGCCGATCGCGGACCTGTGCGCCGCCCTCGACGCCCTTCAGGAGCGGACCGGCCTGGACGTCCCCGTGCATGTCGACGGGGCGTCCGGCGCGATGGTCGCCCCCTTCCTCGACGAGGACCTGGTGTGGGACTTCCGGCTGCCGAGAGTGGCCTCCATCAACACCTCCGGACACAAGTACGGGCTGGTGTACCCGGGCGTCGGCTGGGCGCTGTGGCGCGACAAGGACGCCCTGCCGGAGGAACTCGTCTTCCACGTCAACTACCTGGGCGGTGACATGCCGACCTTCGCCCTCAACTTCTCCCGGCCCGGCGCCCAGGTGGTCGCCCAGTACTACACGTTCCTCCGGCTGGGCCGCGAGGGCTTCCGGGCCGTGCAGCAGTCCACGCGGGACGTGGCCCGGAGCCTCGCGGAGCGGGTGGAGGCGCTCGGTGACTTCCGGTTGCTGACCCGGGGCGAGGAGCTTCCGGTGTTCGCCTTCACGACCGCGCCCGGAGTGCAGGCGTACGACGTCTTCGACGTCTCCCGGCGGCTGCGGGAACAGGGCTGGCTGGTGCCCGCGTACACCTTCCCGCCGAACCGCGAGGACCTGTCCGTCCTGCGCGTCGTGTGCCGCAACGGCTTCTCGGCCGACCTCGCCGAACTGTTCATCGAGGACCTGAACCGGCTGCTGCCGGAGCTGCGTGCGCAGTCGCATCCGCTGATCCGGGACAAGGGGGCGGCCACGGGGTTCCATCACTGACAGGACTCCATTGCCGACGGACGCCGTCACTGACCGGACTCCATCGCCGACGGACCCCATCGCTGACGGACGCCGTCACCTGGGCCTGCCCCGCCGGGCAGGCCCCCCGACCGACCTACTTGCTCAACGCCCCGAACCGCCGTACCGCCAACGGCAAGAACACCACCAGCAGCGCCACCGGCCAGAGCACCGCCGCCCCCGCATGCCCCGACTCCGCGCCCTGCGCGCCGAACAGGTCCCGTACCGCCGTCGCCGTCTGGGACAGCGGGTTCCACTCGACCACCGCGCCCAGCCAGTCGGGCATGGAGCCGGGGGCCGCGAAGGCGTTGGAGAGGAAGCCGACCGGCCAGACCAGGATCTGCACGGCCTGGACCAGCTCCGGCTTGCCGGCCACCATCGCGAGGTGGATGCCGATCCACAGCATGGCGAACCGGAACAGCAGCAGCAGACCGATGGCGCCGAGGAAGCCGGCCACGCCGCCGTGCGCCCGCCAGCCGAGGGCGAGGGCGACGCCGGTCATCATCGTCAGGCTCAGCGCCGACTGGATCATGTCGGCGACCGAACGGCCCACCAGCACCGCACCGTTGGCCATCGGCATGGACCGGAAGCGGTCGATGACGCCCTTGTTGAGGTCCTGGGTGACGGCGAGCATCGTGCTCTCCAGCCCGAACGCCATGGTGAGCGCGAGCATGCCGGGGACCAGGTAGTCGACGTACTCGCCCTCGACACCCCGGCCGCCGCCGACGAGGTACCCGAACATCAGCAGCAGCATCACGGGAAAGACCAGGCCCACCAGGACCCGCACCGGCTGCCGCGCCCAGTGGGCGAGTTCGCGCCGGGTCATGGTCCAGGAATCGGTCAGCGCGTAGGTACTCACACGGCCTCCTTCACTCGGTGGTCGTCGCCGGTCAGGTGCAGGAACACCTCGTCGAGCGTCGGGCGGCGCAGGGACACGTCCTCCGCCTCGATGCCGGCCTCCTCCAGGGCCCGTACGACACCGGAGAGCGCCGCCATGCGATCGGTGACCGGGGCGCTGAGCAGCCGGCGGTCGGTGTCGACGGACACCTCGGCGGCGACGATCGGCAACAGGGCCACCGCCGCGCCCAGTTGACCGGCGTCCCGCAGGACCACGTCGATGCGGTCGCCCCCGGTCAGCGCCTTCAGCTCGTCCGCCGTGCCGTCGGCGACGACCCGGCCCCGGTCGACAACCGAGATGCGGTCGGCGAGCTGGTCGGCCTCCTCCAGATACTGGGTGGTCAGCAGAACGGTCGTACCGCCGCCGACGAGGGAGCGGACCGCGGCCCACACCTCGGCGCGGCCGCGCGGGTCGAGGCCGGTCGTCGGCTCGTCCAGGAAGAGCACCTCCGGTTCGGTGATCAGGGAGGCCGCCAGGTCCAGGCGGCGCCGCATGCCGCCGCTGTACGCGCTGACCGGTTTGCGGCCGGTGTCGGCGAGGCCGAAGCGCTCCAGGAGCTCGTCGGCGCGCATCCGCGCCCGTCGGGCGCCCAGGTGGTAGAGGCGTCCGAACATGTCCAGGTTCTGGAGGCCGGAGAGTTCCTCGTCCACGGCGGCGTGCTGGCCGAGCAGGCCGATGCGCAGGCGTACGTCGTAGGCCCGGCGGACCACGTCGTGGCCGGCCACCTCGGCGCGGCCCTCGTCCGGGCGCAGCAGCGTGGTCAGGACTCGGACGGCGGTGGTCTTGCCGGCGCCGTTCGGGCCCAGCACGCCGTGCACGGTGCCGCGGGCCACGCGCAGGTCGAGGCCGTCGAGGGCCGCCTTGTCGCCGTACCGCTTCCGTAGTCCCTCGGCGAGGATCGCGTCGGTCATGGAGCTCCCTTCGAATCACCCGGGCGGTGTAGTAAAACTTGACTACTGACTGCCGACGGAGGCTATGCCCAGAGAGGCTGTTAGTCAAACTTGATTAGCTCCGAGCCCGGGAAGTCCGACGCCTCAGCAGCCGTCTCCCGGCTGCCGCGCCCCCGTCGCGAACGGGTTCTCCTCACCTTCCGCCAATACGCCGACGAACGGCTCGCCCTCCCCCGCGAAGGTGTACGCCCCGCCGCGGATGCGCTCGATGAGGCCCCGGGTCCACTCGGCGCCGGTGTCGGCCGAGTGGACCCAGAAGTTCATGATCTCGCCGATGTGACCGAGCTGACCGGGTCCCTCCTCGGGCGTGTAGTACTCGGTGACCGACGTGCGCCACGCCTCGATGCTGCGCACCCGCTCCTCCAGGAGGCCGAGAACCTCCTCGCGGCCCAGGTCGACCATGGTGCCGAGCGCGGCGGTGAGCACGTCCGGCCGCTGGTCGTAGGCGGTGAGGTACTGGCGCACCAGCGAGAGGTACTCCTCGGTGCCGGCCTCGGTGACCTCGTACTCCGTCCGCGGCGGCCCCCCGGCCGTGGACGGCGCGATCTCGTGCTCGTGCAACAGCCCTTGCTTCGCCATCTGTTTCAGGGCGTGGTAGATCGAGCCGGGCTTGGCGTTGGACCACTCGTGCGCGCCCCAGTACTCCAGGTCGTTGCGCACCTGGTAGCCGTGGGCCCGCCCGTGCTGACGGACGGCCCCGAGCACGAGGAGACGGATCGCTGACATGCGGTCCAGATTAGGCCGCCACGCCGAAGCACCACGGGTCAGCCCCAGGAGGTGCCCTGCTCCTTCGCCACCAGTTCGAAGGCGGTCGCGCCGTCCAGGGACTCACGGATGATGTCGGCGTGGCCGGCGTGCCGGGCCGTCTCGCGGATCAGGCACAGGACCAGCCAGCGCATCGAGACGCGCTCGTCCGGCGGGAACCAGGGGTCGTTCGGGAGCGGGAAGGTGTCGTCGAGGCTCGGGACCCCGCGGACGAACGCCTCCGTCTCGGCGGCGACCTTCTCGTAGTGGGCGAGCTGCGACTCGACCGTCTCGTCGCCCGACAGCTGGAAGCACTCGTGCCAGTTCGACTCGTCCCGCTTGATCGCCGGCGGTTCGCCCTTGGCCCGCGCGACCCAGCTCTGCTCGGCCTCGGCGACATGCTTGAGCAGACCGGAGAGGGACAGCTCGCTGGCGCTGGGGCGGGAGGCCGCCTGCTCGTCCGTCAGTCCGAGCAGGGCCCTGCGGATGCCGCCGCGCTGCTCCGCCAGGAAGGAGAGCAGCGCCCCGCGCTCGTCGCCCTGCGCCTCGGGTCGCACGTGAGCCACCATGACCGGCCGCCTTTTCGTCGGAATCGGATGTGCCGGGGCTTCCCCCGACACCGACGAAGCTACGGGCCCTTGCGGTCAGCTTCTGTCCGCAAGGGCCCGGGGCGGCCGAAGAACAACCAGGCCGAAGAGAGAATCCAGAAGAGAGAGAACTAGAAGGGGAACCCGCTCCGGCCGTGCTGTACCGAGATCCACTTCAGCGTGGTGAACGCGTCCGCGGTCGCCTCGCCGTTCAGGCGGCCGATACCGGAGTGCTTCTCGCCGCCGAAGGGGACGACGGGCTCGTCGTGGACCGTGCCGTCGTTCACGTGGAACATGCCGGTCTCGATCTGCTTGGCGAACGCGACCCCCCGCTCGATGTCACCGGTGTGGACGGCGCCGCTCAGGCCGTACGGGGTGTCGTTGACGAGGCGTACTGCCTCCTCCTCGCCGTCGAAGGGGACGAGGAAGACGACCGGGCCGAAGACCTCCTGCTGGAGCAGGGCGGAGTCGGCGGGGACATCGGTGAGGACCGAGGGCTCCACCAGGTTGTCGGTCCTCGTGCCGTGCACGAGCGCCGTGGCACCCTCCGCGATCGCCTGCTCGACGACGCCCGAAACGGCTTCCGCCTGCGAGGAGTTGATGAGCGGGCCGATGACGGTCTCGGGGGCGCTCGGGTCGCCGGACTTGAGGGTCCTGACCTTGGCGACGAACTTCTCGGTGAACTCGTCCGCGACCGAACGGTCCACGAGGACCCGGTTGGCGGCCATGCAGACCTGCCCCTGGTGGACGAACCGGCTGAAGACCGCGGCGTCGACCGCGTAGTCGACGTCGGCGTCGTCGAGGACCACCAGCGCGCTGTTGCCGCCGAGTTCGAGGATCGAGCGCTTGAAGTTCGCGGCGCAGACGGTGGCGACATGCCGGCCGACCTTGTCGGAGCCGGTGAAGGAGATGACCTTCGGTACCGGGTGCTCGATGAAAGCGTCACCGATCTCGGCGATGTCGGTGATGACGACGTTGAGCAGACCGCCGGGCAGGCCCGCGTCCTCGAAGATCTTCGCGACCAGGGAGCCGCCCACGATGGGGGTGTTCTGGTGCGGCTTGAGGACGACCGCGTTGCCGAGGGCGAGCGCCGGGGCGACCGACTTGAGCGAGAGCAGGAACGGGAAGTTGAAGGGGCTGATCACGCCCACCACCCCGACCGGCACACGGTAGAGGCGGTTCTCCTTGCCGTCGACCGGAGAGGGGAGGATCCGGCCCTCGGGGCGCAGCGCGAGGTGGATCGACTCGCGCAGGAACTCCTTGGCGAGATGGAGTTCGAAGGCGGCTTTCAGCCGGGTGCCGCCGAGCTCGGCGACGATCACCTCGCTGATCTCCTGCTCGCGCTCCTCTATCAGCCGCAGCGCCTTCTCGAAGACCCCGCGCCGCGCGTACGGGTTGGTCGCGGCCCATTCCTTCTGGGCGCGGGCGGCCGCCCTGTACGCCTCGTCGACCTCGTCGACCGTGGCTATGGTGATCGACGCCAGCTTCTCGCCGTCGTACGGGTTGAAGTCGATGATGTCCCAGGAACCTGTTCCCGGGCGCCACTCACCGTCGATGTACTGCTGAGCCAGGTCGGTGAAGTAGGACGACATGTGATCCCCAAGTCACTAGCAGACGCACGATCAATGCCACGGTCTGATCACACGTCATCGTACTTGTGTGCCATGTGAGTTGGGGGCGGAGCGCAACCTTCTGGGGAAACCTAGGAAAGCTGGAGGAGGCCCCGGAGAAGATCCCGGCTCTCGTCCGGCCCGGGACTGTCCTGCTGGAGCTCCTTCAGCGCCTTCTCGTACTGGGCCACGTCCTCGTGCTTGTCCAGGTAGAGCGCGCTGGTGAGCTGCTCCAGGTAGACCACGTCCGAGAGGTCGGACTCCGGGAAGGACAGGATGGTGAACGCGCCGCTCTCGCCGGAGTGGCCGCCGAAGCCGAACGGCATTATCTGCAGCCGCACGTTGGGGCGCTCGGAGATCTCGATCAGATGCTGGAACTGGCCGCGCATCACCTCGCGGTCGCCGTAGGGGCGGCGCAGGGCGGCCTCGTCGAGAACGACGTGGAACTCGGGGGCGCCGTCCTCCAGGAGGTACTTCTGCCGCTCAAGACGCAGCGCCACGCGCCGTTCGACGTCCTCCCTGCTCGCGCCCTTCATGCCGCGCCGCACGACCGCGCGGGCGTACGCCTCGGTCTGCACCAGGCCGTGCACGAACTGCACCTCGTAGGCGCGGATCAGGGACGCCGCGCCCTCCAGGCCGACATAGGTGGGGAACCAGCTCGGCAGGACGTCCGAGTAACTGTGCCACCAGCCCGCGACGTTGGCCTCCTTGGCGAGGGAGAGCAGCGAGGCGCGCTCCGCCTCGTCCGTGATGCCGTACAGCGTCAGGAGGTCCTCGACGTCCCGTGTCTTGAAGCTCACCCGGCCCAGTTCCATCCGGCTGATCTTCGACTCGGAGGCGCGGATGGAATATCCCGCCGCCTCGCGCGTGATCCCGCGTGCCTCACGCAGCCGCCTGAGTTGCGAGCCGAGCAGCATCCGCCGCACCACCGATCCGGGCTCTCCCGCGCTCACGTTCGCCAGCCTCCCCAACCGTCTTCAGGTTCCGAAGTCTGCCACTAAAACACTCCGAGCAGTACTCGTCCGATTACAGAGAAGGAAAGAACCCGAAGTTTCCGCATGGACGTCGGACAGGTTCTGGGCAGAGAACGGACGGGAGATACGGAGAAGATGGCGGAAAAAATGGCCAACAAGCGGTACAGGAGAGCCCAATTCGGTCGCGTGCACGTGCATCTGCACCTTGCATCTGCACCGCGCATCCGAAACCATGGTGTCGCGCCACCGCTGCATCGCAACGACCGCGAATTCCCGGGAGTGCCTCGCATGGGAACGAATGGATCGACCATGCTCAAGCCATTACGGCAGGGCCTTCCGCCGCTGGATCCCGCGGCAGTGTCCGACGCCGCCTCCTGCGCCCTGCCCGCCCGCTACGAAGCGGTGCGCGAGGCGCGGCGGTTCACCCGCGGAACACTCGACCAGTGGGACCTGGACGAGCGCTTCGACGACGTGTGCCTGGTGGTCTCCGAGCTTGTCACCAACGCCCTGCGGCACGCGTTGCCGGCCAACGTCCCGCGCACGTCCGAACAGTGTCCGCCCGTGCGGCTGCATCTGATGCGCTGGACCGAGCGACTGGTGTGCGCGGTGCGTGATCCCAGCCACGAGAGCCCGGTCGCGCGCGACTCCGACGACGACTTCTCCGCCGAGTCCGGCCGCGGCCTGTTCCTCGTCGACTCCTTCAGCGACAGCTGGGGCTGGCACCCGCTCGCGAGCACGCTGGGCGGCAAGGTCGTGTGGGCCCTGTTCCGGCTGCCCACCACCGAATAAAGCCTGGCGGCACATCCTGACGTGCGAGTTCTACGCGCGTTACGGTCCGTCAGACACCACTCGCCCTCAGTCGCCTCCGCGCGGGGCGGGGATCAGCCCGCTATCAGGTGGTCGAACTCGCCGTCCTTGATACCCAGCAGCATCGCCTCGATCTCGGCACGGGTGTAGACCAGCGCCGGGCCGTCGGGAAAACGCGAGTTGCGGACGGCCACGTCCCCGCCGGGCAGGCGCGCGAACTCCACGCAGGAACCCTGCGAGTTGCTGTGCCGACTCTTCTGCCAGGCCACCCTCAGATGGGCGGCGGCCATACCGTTGTACGCGCCGGACACGCCGGACGCGTCGGCAACGTCGTACACGTCGTGGTCCACAGGTCGCTCCCCGGTGGTGCACTGGCTGGTGAGGCCATGGATGCAGTGGTCGATTGACCCGGATCATAGCCCTGTTCATGTGCAGACGCATGGACAGATGCACTTGCAGATGCACGTGCACGCGGGGTGTTCCCGTGGTTACAGCTTCGGCGGTCGTGTCGCCGGCCCGTTTCGCCGACACCACGTGCGCCTGGGCCCTGCCCCAGGAAGAGTCCTCCCTAGGAAGAGACGCGCGGCGGGGCGTTCGTGTTCCACCGGCCGGGAGATGGTCCGGAATGGACCACCTCCCCGACGCCGGTCAGCGGCTCGAGTACGGCAGCAGCGCCATCTCCCGCGCGTTCTTGATCGCACGGGCCAGCAGCCGCTGCTGCTGTGCCGAGACACGGGTGACCCGGCGGCTGCGGATCTTGCCGCGGTCGGAGATGAACTTCCGCAGCAGATCGGTGTCCTTGTAGTCGATGTAGGTCACGCCGGCCTGGTCCAGCGGATTGGGGCGGGACGTGGCGGGCTTGCGGTCGAGCTTGCGGGCCATGGGTGTCAGACCTCCAGGAGGGTGTCGAAGGCGGGCGGCAGCCGCTTCCAGGCGTCGCGCCCGCCGGCGTACTCGGCGTCGGTCAGCAGGCAGGTCTCGAGGAGCCGTTCGAGTCCGTCGCGGTCCAGCCCGGGCGAGGTGAAGACGAGGTGCTGGCAGCAGTCGCCGTGCTCGGGGTGCCAGTCCAGCGCGGCGGCGGCGCGGCGGACCGGCGGGACCATCTCCCAGGCCGCGTCGGGAAGGGAGGCGAGCCAGGGACCGGCGCTCTCCACGCACAGGGCGCCGCCGGCCGCGTCCCAGTGCAGCAGGGTGTCCGGCTTGTCGGCGAGCCAGAATCGCCCACGGCTGCGGGCGGCGGCACAGGTGATGTCCTCCAGCGCCTCGTACAGCCGCTCCGGATGGAAGGGGCGGCGGCGGTGCCAGACGAGGGTCGACACGCCGTGCGCGTCGGCCTCGGCGGGGAGCAGGGCGCAGGCCGGGTGCTGGGCGGCGTCGGCCGCCTCCACGTCGAAACCGGCGAGTGCGGCCCGCGCCAACGGGGACCGCGCGCCGGACTGGTCGGTGAACCAATCGGTGAACCGGTCTGTCGACTGGTCGGTGGACCGAGCGGTGGACTGCGGGCCCGCCAGGCCCCGCGGGTGGCCGCCCTCGATGCGGACCTGGCGGGCGGTCGGGTGCAGCTGGGCGAGCAGCTCGCGGTCCTCGTCGTCGGCGTCCGGGGAGTCGGCGACGGCCAGGACGGGGGCGTACTCCAACTGGCGGGCGAAGGTGTCGGCGACCGTGCGCTGGTCGGTGGCCGCGGCAGCGAGGCCACGTTCGGCCAGGTCGTCGCCGTTGCCGAGGTACGGCAGGACCAGCGCCGGGTCGACGGCGGTGATCACGCCGGTGACGGTGAGCCCGCCGGCCGTGACCACCTCGGCCATGGCCTTGGGCTCGACCGAGTCCCACAGCTCGACGACGGCGAGGCGGGTCGGACCGGCTTCGGCGAGTCGGCGCAGCTCCGGGACGAGGTCCTCCCGGAGCGCGCAGCACGCGCAGTCGTTGACGAGGGGCGCCTCACCGGCGGCGAGAACACCGGTGGCGTCACGGATCGTCCGTATCACCGTGCCGGCCGCGGCTGTCGCCAGGTCGTGGTGGAGGACCACACTGCCGGGCACGTCGGCGAGCAGCCGCTCGACGGCCGCCTTGCGGGCGTCGGCGTGCAGCCCGCCGACGATCACGACGGAGAGCTCGGGCACCGTACTAACCCTTTCCGTACCGGCGTTCGAAGCGCTCCACGCGTCCGGCGGTGTCCAGGACACGGGCGGTGCCCGTGTAGAAGGGGTGGCTGACGGAGGAGGTCTCGACGTCGACGACGGGGTACGTGTTGCCGTCCTCCCACTCGATCGTCTTCCCACCCGCCGCGGCCGACAGGGTGGAGCGGGTCAGGAAGACGTGGTTCGCGGCGCGGTCGCGGAAGACGACGGGGCCGTAGTCCGGGTGGATTCCCTTGCGCATGGCGGGTGTTCAGCGCTCCTCTCGGAAGTCGGCGTGCCGGCGGGCAACCGGGTCGTACTTGCGCAGCGTCATGCGGTCCGGGTCGTTGCGGCGGTTCTTGCGGGTCACATAGGTGAAGCCGGTTCCGGCGGTGGACCGGAGCTTGATGACCGGGCGGAGTTCGTTGCGTGCCATGCTGCTACCTTACTGAAAATGAATTCCATTTACACATCTGCTTCGAGAGAGGTGCATCACCCGTGTCCGCCCACTGCATGCTGACCGGCGCCCAGCCCGGCTTCGGCAACCGCATCTCGCACTCCCACCGGCGCACCTCGCGCCGCTTCGACCCGAACATCCAGTCCAAGCGCTACTGGCTGCCCAGCGAGGGCCGGTACGTACGGCTGCGACTGAGCGCCAAGGGCATCAGGACCGTCGACACGATCGGCGTCGAGGCGGCCGTGGCCCGGGTCCGGGCGCGGGGGGTGCGGATCTGATGGCCAAGAAGAGCAAGATCGCGAAGAACGAGAAGCGGCAGGAGATCGTCGCCCGGTACGCCGAGCGGCGCGCCGAGCTGAAGGAGATCGTCCGGCGGCCCTCGTCCACGGACGCGGAACGTCTCGCCGCGCAGCGGGAGTTGCGCGGCCAGCCCCGGGACGCCAGCGCCACGCGGGTACGCAACCGGGACCAGGTGGACGGCCGGCCGCGCGGCTACTTCCGGGCCTTCGGGCTGTCCCGGGTGAGTCTGCGGGGGCAGGCCCACGCGGGGTATCTGCCAGGAGTGCGGAAGTCGTCCTGGTGAGGGCCCGGGTGTGAGGGCCCGGGGGGTTCCGGGTGTGAGACCCGGGCGTTCCGGTGTGAGGTCCCGGGTGTGAGGCTCCGGGCCGGGGGTGTCCTGGTAGCTTGCTGCGGTCCTCCCGGCCAACCGGGCCGACCGCTACAGCTTGGGAGCTTCCAGTGACTTGGCCGACTTGGGACACACACCGGCGGATCCGGGTCGCGGCCACGGCCGCCGGCCTCGTGGGCGCGCTCGCGCTGACCGCGTGCAGCGGCGACAGCGGCTCCGACGACGAGCCCTCCACCGGCTCCGGCCCGTCCGCTTCCACCTCCGCCTCCGCCAGCGCCGACGCGGGCGGCGGGAGCGGGTCCGGCGACTCCAAGGGCACGTCGGGCGGGATCCAGGGGAGCTGGCTCGCCACCACCGACGGCAAGGCCGTGGCGCTGGTGATCACCGGCGACCAGGCCGCACTGTTCACCACCGGCGGGAGTGTGTGCAGCGGCACCGCGGGTCAGGCGTCGGGCGCCCGGACGATCCGCCTCACCTGCACGGACGGCAACAAGGACCGGGCCTCGGGCGTGGCCGACCCGGTAGGGGGCGAGACGCTGAAGGTGACCTGGAAGAGCGGTCTCGGCGTGGAGGAGTACACCCGGTCGGAGGGCGGAACGCTGCCGACCGGGCTGCCGACGGCGAGCCTGGGGTCGTAGACCGGACGGGGGGGGGCCAACGGTGCCGCTCCCTTCGTGCGTCACGCTCCCTTCGTGCGTCACGCTCCCCTCGTACATGACGATCCCCTCGTACGGGATGATCCTCGCGTACCGCCGTCTCGCCCCAAAGGACCCCACATGCGCGCCATTCCGCTCGCCGTCACCGCCCTCGCCGCGGCCCTCCTGCTGACCGCCTGCGACAGCGGCGGGGGCGACGACACCGGCAGCACCTCCGGCAAGGCCGGGGGCGCCTGCGGGATCGGGCAGCTGGGCGTGGAGGTCGGTCCGGCGAACGCCGCACCGACCGCCGGGGACACGGGCAACATCCCCGTCTCCCTCACCAACCAGAGCGCGCCGTGCGCCCTGGACGGCTCCCCCGGCATCGCCCTCAAGGCCGGCGACACCGTCGCGACCGTCCCCGCGGCGACCGGCGCCAAGCCCGAGAAGCTGACCCTCGCCAAGGGCGAGAGCGCGACCTTCACCCTCACCTACGTACGGGGCGGCGCGACCGGCGCGAAGAGCCTCGCCGCGAAGAACCTGGAGGTCAGCCTGCCCGGAGACGCCGACACCACCAAGAGCTTCCGGTGGTCGTACGGCGTGGTCGCGCTGAAGGGCGACGGCGGGGCGCCGGACGCCTCGGTGGGACCGTTCACTCGGGCGGGTGACTGAGCCAAGGGGTCATCCAGATGGCTCCGCCCTACGCGCGCGTGGGCGTCACTCCAGCGGCCGTCGGGATCCGACCTGGGCACGGTCGGCGGCCTGCGCGCCCTCCGTCCAGCCCGCCTCGTCGCTCACCCCGCGCAGTCGGGTCGTGCTCGTCCGCGGGAACATGCGGTCCAGGCGGTCGGTGACCGCGACCTCACGGGAGGCCAGGACCGGGAGCAGGTCCTCGCTCACCGGGGTGGCGGCGGCCTCGCGCAGGCGGATGCCGACACGGTGGGCGTAGGCGGCGAGGAACGACTGCCGGAAGGTCTTGGTGCGCTTGCGGCCGCCCGCGCGCTGGGCCGCCTCCGCCTTCGTCATCGCGGACTGGGCCTGCACCAGCAGCGAGGTGTACAGGAGTTCGACCACCTCCAGGTCCGACTCGAAACCGACGACGGTGGAGAAGGCGAAGGGTTCGTTCCACACCGCCCGGCAGTGGTTCGCGGCGGCGACCGCGTCCAACAGCACCGCCTTCGCCTGCTCGTACGGCGGCTCGACCCCGATACGGCAGGCGCCGGGCGCGTCGGCGGCGCCGGCCCCGCCCCGGTCCGCGAGGACCGCCTCGTCGACACTGTGGCGGGCCATCAGCTGCTGCGCCCTTTCGCTGAGCGCCTCCGCCTCCGCCGGGAAGTCGGTCGCCTCCGCCTTGGCGAGGAGCCCGCGGATGCGCGTGAGCATGCGGGATTCGGTGCCGCGCCCCGACCCGGGACCCTGGCGTGGCCCTGAGCCCGGCCGCGGCTCTTCGAGGGGTTCCAGCGCCGGCAGCCGCAGGAGCAGGCGGTACAGCTCCAGTACGGCGGTGGCGTGCGCGAAGCGGTCCGGGCGCGGCGGGGTGCCGCCGGGGTCCGCGAGGCGGCCGAGCTGGGCGAGTTGGGCGGTCCAGCGTCGGCCGCGCGGGCGGTCGTTCGGGGACTGCGCGTGGATCAGTCCGGCCGCCAGGCGTACGTGGATGTCGTCCAGCTCGCGGCCCACGATCCGTACGACATCCGCGGGCTGCCAGCCGCGCCGCCAGGCCGCCGCCACGAACTCCTCGCCCCGCCGGGCCAGTTCCGCGTCCGCCGCGGGGTGTGCCGCGAGGAGGGAGGCGCCAGTGTCGAGGGAGGTGTCGGAATCGGCGTACAGGGCGGCCCGGAAGGCTCGTTCGACGGTGCCGGCCGTGGCGGCGGAGTCGTCAGCCCCGTGGCCCGCGTTGTTCGCGCTGCTCGTACTGCTCACTCGGCGATCGTCTCATTTCCCGAAGACCAGGCGTCAACCCGAGGTTGACACGAGGGGGGTGTCAACCTACGGTTGACACATGACGACGAACCCGAAGACCACGTCATCCGTACGCCTCGACGACCTCATCTCGGCCATCAAACAGGTCCACGCCGAGCCGCTCGAACAGCTCCAGGACGCGGTGATCGCCGCTGATCACCTCGGGGAGGTGGCCGACCATCTGATCGGGCACTTCGTGGACCAGGCCCGGCGCTCGGGTGCCTCCTGGACGGACATCGGCAAGAGCATGGGCGTCACCCGGCAGGCCGCGCAGAAGCGGTTCGTGCCGAAGGAGTCGGCCGACCTCGATCCCAGCCAGGGGTTCGGGCGCTTCACCCCGCGCGCTCGCAACGTGGTGATGTCCGCCCACAACGAGGCCATCGCCGCTCGCAACGCCGAAGGCCGCCCCGAGCACCTGGTCCTCGGCCTGCTGGCCGAACCGGAGGGCCTGGCCGCCAAGGCGATCACCGCGCAGGGCGTCCTCCTGGACTCCGTACGCCAGGCCGCCATCGCCGCGCTGCCGCCCGCCGCCGAGGAGGTGCCGGAACTCGTCCCGTACGGCTCCGACGCCAAGAAGGTCCTGGAGCTCACCTTCCGCGAGGCCCTGCGCCTGGGTCACAACTACGTCGGCACCGAGCACATCCTGCTCGCCCTGCTGGAGTTCGAGAACGGCGAGGGCGTCCTGTCGGGCCTCGGCATCACCAAGCCGGCGTCGGAGGAGAACGTCACCGCGGCCCTCGAAAAGATCAAGGTCACGTTCGAGGAACAGAGCGACGGACAGGGTGGAGGGCAGAGCGAAGAAAAGGGCGAGGAATAGGGCGAAGAGCAGGGCGAAGAGCAGGGCTGAGGCCGTTGTCAGACCCTCCTGCCACACTCGCAGCATGACCGACCGATGGGCTCTCGCTCCGGCCGAGGACGGGGGCGTGGAGTTCGCCCCCCTCGGTTCCGGTGGGGTGCTCGCCGGGCCGGTGCGGCGCGCGTCGGACGCCGCCGAGGCCGTACGCGGCCTGCCGGACGTCACGCGCTGGGTGTGGCGGTCGACGGCCGAGACCTATCCGCGCCTGCTCGCCACGGGGGTGCGAGTGGAGCGGTGCTACGACGTGGAGGACGCGGAGCTGCTCCTCCTGGGTCACGAGGGCCGCTACGGCGAACCCCGGTCGGCGGCCGCCGCCCTGGCCCGGTTGCGCGGCGGCCCCGTACCCCCCGATCCGCCGCAGCGGTCCGCGGAACCGGGCTCGCAGTCGCCGCTGTTCGAGCCCCAGGCCGCGCACGTGCCGCTCACCGACCTCGTCGAGGTGTACGCCGAACAGCAGCGGCGGCACGACTCCACCGCGCACCCCGCCCGCATGCGGCTGCTGACCGCCGCCGAGTCCGCCGGCATGCTGGTGGCGGCGGAGATGAACCGGTCCGGACTGCCCTGGAGCGCCGACGTGCACCGCGCGGTGCTGCACGAACTGCTCGGCGAGCGGTACCCGGGCGGTGGCGAGCCCCGGCGCCTGGCCGAACTCGCCGACGAGGTGTCCGCCGCCTTCGGCCGCCGGGTCCGTCCCGACCTGCCCGCCGACGTCGTCAGGGCGTTCATGCGGGCCGGGATCAAGATCAAGTCCACCCGGCGCTGGGAGATCGAGTCGATCGACCATCCCGCTGTGAAACCGCTGATCGAGTACAAGAAGCTGTACCGCATCTGGGTCGCCCACGGCTGGTCCTGGCTCCAGGACTGGGTGCGGGACGGCCGGTTCCGGCCCGAGTTCCTGGCCGGCGGGACCGTCACGGGCCGCTGGGTGACCAACGGCGGCGGCGCCCTTCAGATCCCCAAGGTGATCCGGCGGGCCGTGATCGCCGACCCGGGCTGGCGGCTCGTCGTGGCCGACGCCGACCAGATGGAGCCGCGCGTACTGGCCGCCATCTCCCGCGACCCCGGCCTGATGGAGGTCGCCGGCCGCGAGAGCGACCTCTACCAGTCCGTGTCCGACCGCGCCTTCTCCGGGGACCGCGCCCAGGCCAAGCTCGCCGTGCTCGGCGCGGTCTACGGCCAGACCTCCGGCGACGGTCTCAAGAACCTCGCCGCGCTCAGACGCCGCTTCCCGCGCGCGGTGGCCTACGTCGACGACGCGGCACGGGCCGGCGAGGAAGGGCGGCTGGTGCGTACCTGGCTGGGGCGGACCTGCCCGCCGGTGGCCGGGGCGACCGAGGACTCGACGGAGGAGGCGGGCATCCCCCTCGCCGAGGACGACTCCGAGGACCGCCAGTGGGTGCCCGGGTACGCCTCCACCAACGCCCGCGCCCGCGGCCGCTTCGCGCGCAACTTCGTGGTCCAGGGCAGCGCCGCCGACTGGGCCCTGCTGCTGCTCGCCGCGCTCCGCCGCACCTGCGCGGACATGGCGGCGGAGCTGGTCTTCTTCCAGCACGACGAGGTCATCGTGCACTGCCCGAAGGAGGAGGCGGAGACGATCGTGGCGGCGATCCGGGAGGCGGCGGACCTGGCGGGCCGGCTGACCTTCGGCGAGACACCGGTTCGGTTTCCGTTCAGCACGGCGGTGGTGGAGTGCTATGCCGACGCGAAATGATCAGCGTGGTCCCGAGTGCCCGTGCCCGTCCCGGGCCCTTTCCTCGTCCCCCTCCCCGTCCCCGTCCCCGTCCCCGGCGAGTTCGTGGGCGAAGTCGCGACGCGGGACAGGGCGAGGGCGGCGTCAGATCACCGGCGGCCGGCCCAGCCGGGTCAGGTGCCACACGGTCCTCCAACGCATCGGCCGCCGCTCACCGGCGGGTTCCCGCAGCCCCTCGACGAAGCCGCCGAACCAGGCACGCAGCCCGGCCGTCGACCGCACCCGCAGCAGGGTGAGCAGGGTCCACACGCCCAGATGCACGGGGATGAGCGCCAGCGGAAGCCGGCGGCGTGCCAGCCAGACCCGGTTGCGGGCATTCACCCGGTAGTAGATGGCGTGCCGGGCGGGCGAGGTCTTCGGGTGCTGGAGCAGCAGTTCGGGCGCGTACAGGATCCGCCAGCCGTGGTCGGCGGCCCGCCAGGCCAGGTCGGTCTCCTCGTGGGCGAAGAAGAACGCGGCCGGCCAGTCGCCGGTCTGGTCGAGCATCGCCATGCGGAAAGCGTGCCCGCCGCCGAGGAACCCGGTGACGTACCCGCCTCGCAGAGGGTCGGAGGAGCCGACCCGGGGGACGTGCCGCTGCTGGGTCTCCCCGTGTTCGTCGGCGATGCGGAAGCCGACGATGCCGAGGCGCGGGTCGGCCGTGAACAACTCCCCCACGTGACGCAGCACATCGGGGTCGACGAGCAGGCCGTCGTCGTCGAGCTCGACGACCAGGTCGACGTCCCCGAACTCCCGGAGCCGGGCGAGCGCCACGTTCCGCCCGCCGGGACAGCCGAGGTTCTCCTCGACGTCGATGGCGGTGACCTCGCCGGGCAGCGAGAGCCGCTGGGCGAACTCGGGCAGCCGGCAGCCGTTGCCGACGATCACGATCCGCGCGGGAGCGAGGTCCTGCTTGGCCACGGACTCCAGCAGCGCGTCGACCTCCGTCGGCCGGTTCCCCATGGTCACCACGGCTACGGCGACTTTCAGTTCCGCCACGTCCCTCACCTCATCCCACCCGAACCAACCACGCGCGAACCAACCGCGCCCGCGATGCTAGCCGTTCACGGTAAAGGCCCTCTGAGTACGCCTGTTTGTGCGCGCACATCCCCGCGGACATGGCGACGGGGCAGATCGGCGGATCAGCGCATCGGGCGGGTCAGCGCTTCGGACGGATCGGCGGATCAGCGTCCGAAGTTGCGGCGCAGTCGCCCCCATTTCGCCTGTGCCGGCCGCCATTTGGCGGTGTGCAGGCGCGGCTGGGTCGGAGCGGCAGGGGCGGCCCTCGCCCCGTAGCCGGTCGGCGAAGGCGCGGGCGGCGGCCAGGGGCCGCATGCGCACGCTCAGGGGGTCTTCGGGCTAGCGGGGGGCAACGAGGTGTCCGCGTCGACCAGTTGTGCCCATTGCCGAAGGTCACGGGCTTCCTGGCGGGCGACGAACTCGCGCAGCTCGAAGAGGTGGCGCACGGTCTGCCGGGCGGTCTTGGCCCGTTCGGCGGCCTGCCCGAGGCGGGCCGGGCCCGCGTGGTCCGGGTGGAAGACGTCCACCGTCAGCTCCTCGGTGGCGTCGTTGTCCGACAGCGGAGAAGGGCGACCGAAGTCCCCATCCCGGTATCGCTTCAGTCCCGGCGCGAGCCTCCCGCCGCGATCTCGCCGGAGCCCCGCTGGATCAGCCGGGTCGGCACGGTGACGGTGCGGGCGGGGGACGCGTCGCCGTCGAGCCGGCTGAAGAGCATTTCGGCGGCTGTCCTGCCCAACTGCTCGACGTCCTGGGCGATGACGGAGATCCCCGGGCTGAGGATGTCGGCCAGGGGGAAGTCGTCGAAGCCGACGTGGGCGACGGTGTCCTGCAGTCCGAGGGCACGCAGCGCGCGTACGGCCCCTATGGTGACGAAGTTCTGGCTGGTGAACAGCGCGGTGGGCGGGTTCGGCAGCGACAGGAGCTGCTCGGTGGCGGCGATGGCGGATGCCTCGCTTGACCCGGTGTGCCGGACGATGCCGTCGTCGCACCCGATGTGTGCGAGTTCCAGCGCGTGCCGGTAACCGTCGAAGCGCTGGGCGGCGGTGGGGATGGACGCCCGGTCGCCGACGTAGGCGATGCGGCGGTGGCCGGCCGCCAGCAGGTGGTTGACGGCGGTGACGGCACCCCGGCGGTTGTCGGAGACGACGGCGTCCGCGTCGAGCAGGCCCGCCTCGCGGTCGACGAAGACCATGCAGGTGCCGGAACTCTGCTCGCTGATCAGGTAGCTCTGGTCGCGCCCCGCCGGGACGATCACGAGCCCGTCGACCCGCCGGTCGATGAGCGCCCGGGTCAGCTCCCGCTCGCGGGCCGGGTCCTCGTCGAGGCTGCCGACCAGCACCACCACTGAGCGTTCCCGCGCGACGTTCTCGACGGTTCGGGTCAGGGCGGCGGAGAAGGGGTTCGCCGCGTCCTCGACGAGCATGCCGATGGTGGCCGTGCGGCCGTCACCGCGGCGCAGGCTGCTGGCGGTCAGGTTGGGCCGGTAGCCCAGCTTGTCGGCGGCCGCGCGGACCCTGGCGGCAATCGCCGGATCGACCGTGGGGACGCCGTTGACCACGCGCGAGACCGTCTTGATGGCCACTCCGGCCAGCGCCGCCACCTCACGCATGGTGGGTCGGCTACGGGGCGACCGCGACGGCGGCTCATCCTGAGTCATCGTTGTCTCCCCACCCTCGGCACGTTACCGACTCGTTGCGGACCCATGTCTACCAGTGCCTTGACGCGCTCGTCCATGGGGGACCACTATCCCGTCAGTCAACGTTGTCTCGGCATCGGCCGACGACGGTCCCGGAAGGGTTTCAGCATGAACATGCCAATCAACCAGGTGCCGGGCCGCCGGAGTCGGCGTACCACCGCGGCGATGACGGTCGGACTCACGGTCTGCCTCACGGCGGCCCTCGGGGCGTGCGGCTCCGGCGACTCCGGAAGCTCCTCGTCCGGCGGCGGTGACAAGGTCGGCGTCTCGCTGGTCCTGAAGACGCTCACCAACCCGTACTTCGTGAGCATGCAGAAGGACGCCAAGGCCCAGGCCGCCAAGGACAACGTGAACCTCACCGTGGCGGCGGGCAGCACCGACGGCGACACCCAGACCCAGATAACCGCCATCGACAACGCCATCTCGCGCGGCGACAAGGGCATCCTGATCACCACCAACGGCGACGCGGTGAACGCCGCGCTGAACCGCGCCAAGCAGGCCGGCCTGTTCGTGATCGCCCTGGACACGGCGCCGAACCCGGCGAGCGTCGCGGACATCACCTACGCCACCGACAACAAGCAGGCGGGCAAGCTCGACGGCCAGTACGCCGCGGCCGCCCTGAACGGCAAGCCCGCGGTCATCGCCATGCTCGACCTGTTCAACAACCAGGTCGTCTCCGTCGACATCGACCGTGACCACGGCTTCCTCGAGGGCATGGGCATCGCCCCCGGCAGCAAGACCGAGAACGGCAAGGAAGCCAAGACCGGCAAGTACACCGGCGGCAAGGGCGGCACGTACACCATCGCCTGCCACCAGCCCACCCAGGGCGCCATCGACGGCGGACGCACCGCGATGGAGAACTGCCTGTCCGCCAACCCGAACATCAACGTCGTCTACGCGATCAACGAGCCCGCCGGCGAGGGCGCTTACAACGCGCTGAAGGCCGCCGGCAAGGAGAAGAGCGTCGCGATCTACGCGATCGACGGCAGCTGCTCCGGCCTGAAGAACGTCACCAGCGGCAAGTTCGCGGCCGACGCCGTCCAGTACCCGGGCAAGATGGCGTCCCTGGGCGTGAGTTCGATCGCCAAGCTGGCCCGCGGCGGCAGCAAGCCCAGTGTCACCGACGGCAAGTCCTTCCACGACACCGGCACCGCGCTGGTGGCCGCCAAGTCCGTGGGCGGCCTGACCGTGCAGTCCCCGTCCCAGGCCGCGTCCGCCTGCTGGGGCAGCTGACACCCGAACCGCGTGCGACGCCGGAAGAGGCCGTCCCGGCGCCGGCGTCGCACCCGCAGCGCACGAGCCCATGAGCCCGTACCAGGGAAGAAACCGGAAGGACCCCTGTGACCACTCACGTGGACAGTCAAGCCACACCGGCGCCGGCGGAGGAGTTCCTCAACCGGCCCGCCACGCCCGCCCAGCGCATCCAGTCGGTGCTGCACCGCCAGCCGGCCCTCAGTCCGGCCATCGTCCTGGTGCTCGCCGCGATCGTGTTCTCCCTGGTGAACGAACGCTTCTACGCGTTGCAGAACCTCTCCCTGGTCGCCCAGCAGGTCGCCGTCATCGGCACACTCGCCGTCGGACAGACGGTGATCATCCTGACCGCCGGCATCGACCTGTCCATCGGCGCCGTGATGGTGCTCGCCTCGCTGATGATGTCGAAGCTCGTCGCGGACAACGGCTGGCCCGGCGGGCTCGCCCTGCTGGCCGGCGCGGTCGTCGCGATAGCCGCCCAGGCCGTCAACGGGCTGCTGGTGACCAGGATCAAGCTGCCACCGTTCATCGTCACCCTCGGCACCCTCAGCGTCTTCACGGCGATCACCCTCATCTACGCCAAGGGCCAGACCGTGGCCCTGAATCCGGGCAACATCCTGATGTGGAGCGGCCAGACCGTCTCCCTCGGGCAGTTGAACCTGACCAACGGCGTCCTGCTCATGATCGCCCTGTACGCGGTGGTCGGCTACGCGCTGCGCTACACCGCGTGGGGGCGCCATCTGTACGCGGTCGGCGACGACATCGAAGCCGCCCGGCTGGCCGGCATCTCCGTCAACCGGGTGCTGCTCAGCGCCTACATGCTGGCCGGGTTCACCATCGCGGTGGGCGCCTGGGTCCTGGTCGGCCGGGTCGGCGGCGGCGACCCCAACAGTGGTCTCAACGCCAACCTGCAGTCCATCACCGCCGTCGTCATCGGCGGCACCAGCCTGTTCGGCGGACGCGGAGTGGTCTTCGGCTCGCTGATCGGCGCGCTGATCGTCCAGGTCTTCGTCAACGGCCTCGCGCTGGCCGGCATCGACCCCAACTACCAAGTTCTCGCAGTCGGCGTCCTGGTGATCGCGGCTGTCTCCGTCGACCAGTGGATCCGGAGTGTGAAGTCGTGACGACCGCCACCGCCCCCGTTCTCGAGGCCAAGGGCCTGGTCAAGGTCTTCGGCCGGGTCGTCGGCCTGAACGACGTCGACCTCACCCTCCACCCCGGCGAGGTCCTCGCCGTGATCGGCGACAACGGCGCCGGCAAGTCCACCCTGATCAAGTGCCTTTCCGGCGCCCTCGTGCCGGACCAGGGCAGCATCCGCGTGGACGGCAAGGAGATCACCTTCAAGCGGCCGCAGGACGCCCGTGACGCCGGCATCGAGACGGTCTACCAGACCCTCGCCGTGTCCCCGGCCCTGGACATCGCCAGCAACCTCTTCCTCGCCCGCGAGATCCGCCGCAAGGGAATCCTCGGCTCGGTGTTCCGCATGCTCGACACCGGCGAGATGAAGAAGCAGGCCGCCGACCACATCAAGCGGCTCGGCATCGGCACGCTCCAGAACATCAACCAGGCGGTGGAGACGCTCTCCGGCGGCCAGCGCCAGTCCGTGGCCGTCGCCCGGACCGCGGCGTTCGGCGGCCGCGTGGTGATCCTCGACGAACCCACCGCCGCGCTCGGCGTCCGCGAGACCGGACAGGTCCTCAAACTCATCCGCGACCTGCGCGACCAGGGCCTCGGCATCATCCTCATCAGCCACAACATGCCCAACGTCTTCGAGGTCGCCGACCGCATCCACATCCAGCGCCTCGGCGCCCGCGCGGGCGTCATCACGCCCCAGTCGCACTCCATGGAGGACGCGGTGGCCATCATGACGGGCGCGAAGAAGCTCGCCCCCGAAGCGAGTTGAGGGGGACATCGGCTCCATGACCGCCGAGTACCGGATCGCCGAGGACCGCCTCGGCGGCGAACCCACCCTTGTCGTCTCCGCTCCGAACGGTTCCACCCGCGTCGTCCTGGCCCTGCGCGGTGCCACGCTGCTGAGCTGGCAGGTCGGACGCGGGTCGGCAGGGGACAACCGGCCGACAGAGCTGCCAGAGCTGACGGAGCTGACGGACGGCTACCGCGACGAAAAGGAACTGCTGTCCCAGGACGGCGTACGAGCGGGCGTGCTGGCCCCCTTCCCCAACCGCGTCGCCGACGGCCGTTACCGCTTCCGCGGCGACGACCACGACCTGCTGCCCGGCCGCCGCGCGGACCGCCTGATCTACCACGGTTTCGCCCGCGAGACGCCGTTCGAGCTCGTCGAGGCCACCACGGAACCCGACTCCGCGCGGCTGCTGCTGCGCAGCACCGGCATCAGACCGGGCCGGTACCCCGGCTACCCGTTCGCCGTCGACCTGGACGTCGAATACACCGTCGGCGACCGCGAGTTGAGCATCGAGATCCGCGCGACGAACGTGGGCGACACCACCGCCCCCCACGCGGCCGGCTGGCACCCCTACTTCACCCTGTCACGGCCCATCGACGACCTGGACCTGCACATCCCCGCCCGGACCCTGATCCGCACGGACGCGTCCCTCATCCCCCTGCACGGCGAGGACGCCCTGCTCCCCCTCGACGGCTCCCCCGGCATGGACTTCAGGACACCGAGACGTCTGGGCGCCGCCGTCATCGACGCCTGCTACGCGGACCTGATCACCGGCCCGGACGGCCGGACCGAGACCGTACTGAGCGACCCGGCGACCGGTGACGAGCTGCGGGTGTGGCAGTACGGCGGATACCTGCACGTCTTCACCGGAGACACGCTGGCACGCGACCGCCGTACCTCCCTCGCGCTGGAACCCGTCGAGGCGACGACCGACGCCTTCAACCGCCCCGAACACGCCTCCGCCCTGTCCCTGGAACCCGGCCGGCAACGCCGATTCCGCTTCGGCGTCCGGTACGCGTCCTCGGGGACGTAGCGCTTGCGGTGGACAGACCCCTGCGCCGGACGGGGGCCGTCCCGCCGAGATCGGAACGGGCCTGACGCATGTGTATGCGCCTGCGTGCCCGCACAGTTCGTGCCGGCCCGTCCCGACGCCAGGCACGACCGTCCCGGCGGCCTCGCCCTGGACCACCACGGCCACGACGGCCGCGGGTGCGCCGGCCCGCGCGGGCAGCACCTCCGTACGGCCGGACCAGGTGTCCGGTCCCTGGCCGCGGATGGCGCGCAGGGCGACCTCGCCCGTGGCGTCGAACTGGAGATCAACCTCTCGTGCGCCGCGGGACAGGCCGCGGCCCGTCGCCTTGACCGCCGCCTCCAGGAGCGTCCACGCGGGGAGGAACGACTCGGGGCCGGCGTCAGCCGGGAGAGCGGGGTAGACGGCGGCGAGGACGTCGAGGGGTGTCGGTACCGGCCGCTGCCACTCGATGTCCACGCCGATGGGCCCGCTGCCGGACGCCCCGAGCAGCAGCAGGCCCTCCGAACGCGACCAGTTGACGTGCAGCTCAGGGTGGTCCGGCAGATACGGCTTGCCGCCCGGCAGGCACGCGATGCGAAGCTCCGTCGGCGCAACGCCCAGCCACTCCCCCAGGAGCTGACGCACGGCCAGCCGGGAACGCAGGAAACGGCGTGCCGGGAGCTCGTGCGCGAACTCGGCTCCGCGCCGCCGCTCCGCCTCCGTCAGCGCTCCCTCCCCTGCCTGGGCCGGCTCGTTCGCGTCCAGGTCCACCAGCCACGTCCGCACGTGCCCGCCCCCTTCCTACAAGCTGAACACCTGTGTCCGTGACAGTGCCGGATCGCCGGGGCGCACGTGCAGCTCACCGCGGTCGGGCAGCAGGACGACGGCGGCGACGGTGCGTTCGGCGCGGATGTCTCCGCGGTCCGGTACGCGGATCGGAGTCTGTGACAACAGTGCGAAGTGCTCCTCCGGGCCGGCGTCGGGGCGCAGTTCGCCGAGTCCGGCCGTGGCCGTCTTCAGCCTGCGGACCGACGAGTTGCGGGCGAAGACGTTGATCTCGTCACCCGGTACGAAATCGGGGTGCAGGAAGTGGTTCGTGTGCGCCACCTCCGCGTCCTCGATGATCCTGAACTCCTCCCCGAGGACCTCCACGCAGACGGCGCGGTCCCGGTCGCACAGCACGAGCGTGCGGGAACTTGCGAGCGGCAGGGTGCGCAGGATCTCCAGGGCCTCGGTGACGTCCCGTGCCGTGTCCAGGAGATGACGGATCGCGAGGTAGGGCGGCACCCCTGGGCGCCACTCCCCGCCCAGGACCAGGTTGAGGCCGACCGCGAGGCCGTCGCTGTTGAGGCCCAGATAGCCGAGCAGGCCACCGAAGCTGAGGACGAGCGAGCGACGTGCCGAGCCACCGGGGGCTATCTCCAGGACGCCGATGTAGTCGTCCAGGTCGCCGTTGAGGTCGACGGTCTGCGCGAGCACCGGAGGGCTGCCCGCGGTGCGGGCGTACGTCGTGCAGTCGCCCGCGGTGGGCACCTTGCGGTATCCCATGATCTCCCGGCGCAGCTGGAGCAGCCACGCCTCGTCCTCGGTGATCCCGGCGCCCGAGGCGAGTCCGGCGATCTCCGCCGCCTGGTCCGGCAGGGCCGCCGTGACCGCCGCCCGGTAGGCGGCGATCGACGGCAGCAGCGCGTCGTAAGTGACCGGCTCAGGCATGACCTTGTTCAGGCGGCAGAGCGCGTCGTCGAGGAACGTGCGCAGCGGGCCGGCGAGGGCCTCGCCATGGGCGCGTCCGACGGCGAAGGGGTCACCGGACGCGCGGATGAAGGGGATGCCCCCGCCCGCGGTCATCCGACGGTGTCCAGCTGGGAGACCTTCGGCTTGGTGGCGAGCTCCTGCTGCACGCGCGGCCATTCGGCGCGCAGCACGCTGTAGAAGATGGCGTCGCGACGGCGGCCGCCGGGCATGTAGTTGAAGCTGCGCAGGGTGCCTTCCTCGACCGCCCCGATGTTGCGCAGGCCGCGCCGGGCCTGGGTGTTGAGGATGTCGGTCTTGAACTCGACACGCTCGGCACCGAGCGTGTCGAAGGCGTGTCGCAGCAGCAGGTACTTGGCCCAGCGGTTGATGCCCTGGCCCCGGAAGTCACGGCCCAGCCAGGACCAGCCGATCTCCAGGCGGGCGTCGGCCTCGGCCATGTTGCCGTAGCTCATGCTGCCCGCGACGCGGCCGCTCGCCCGGTCGGTGATGACGTAGACCACGCGGCGGCCGGCCGCCTGGTCGGCGAGGCAGGTGTCGAAGAACGTCTCGAAGTCGGCGTCGGTCTCCACGGCGGAGACGAAGTAGCGCCAGATGTCGGGGTCCATGGCCACGGCCCGTACGTTCTCACGGTCGGACTCGGTGACCGGTCGCAGCAGGACGTGCTCGTTCTGAAGGACCGCTGCCGCGTTCTGTGCCCAGGTCATGGTCAGGCCACCTTGTTCGTGTGTCGGGTGAGCGCCTCGGTGACGCTGCGCAGGGTGTTCATCTCGGCGAGGTCGTGTTCGGTGAAGTGGGCGAGGTCGACGTCGGTCGCCTCGCACACCTCGGTCAGGAAGAGGACCTTGTTGAGGGAGGTCAGGCCATAGGTGCCGGCCATGTCCGCGTCGAGGTCGAGGTCGTCGGGGCCGACGGGCGGGTTGAGCACCGCGGAGAGATTGTCCCTGGCCGCGCTTTCGATGTCAGACCGCATGGATGCCTTCCTTGCTGTTGTGGATCTCGGCCCGGTAGGCCTCGAGGATCTGCTTGCGTTTCGGCTTGTACTGGGAGGTGAGCAGGCCGCCTTCGATGCTGAACGGCGCCTCGGCGACGACCACCCTGCTGATCTGTTCGTCCTTGGTCAACGAGGCGTTGGTCAGGGCGAGTTGGGCCGCGATGGCGTCGCGGTCGGCGGGTTCGCCGACCGGGGAGACGACGGCGACCAGGTCGGTCTGCGCGGGGCAGAACAGGACGCACTCGGCGATGGCCGGGCTGGTGCGCATGCTCTCCTCGATCGGCCGGACGACGATCTTCTTGCCGTTGTCCAGGACGATGACGTCGTCGGCTCGGCCACGGATGAAGAGGAAGCCGTCGTCGTCGACGTACCCGAGGTCGCCGGTGCGTACGGTGCCGTCGGGGCCGAAGACCTTCTCGGAGTCGCCGGGGGCGGCGTACGCGTAGCCGTAGCCCACGGGGTGGTCGCTGCGGACGCTGATGACGCCGTCCTCGCCGACCAGCACCTCCTTGCCCCGCAGCACCTGGCCGACGCTGCCCGCGCGGCTGGCACCGGGGTGGTTCTTGGTGACGATGCAGGTCTCGTTGAGTCCGTAGCCCTCGTAGATGGGCAGCCCGGCCTCGGTGAAGAAGGTCAGCGTCGTCGCGGCGGCGGGTGCGGAGCCGGTCCACAGGTAGCGGACGCGGTCGCCGAACATGCGGGCGGCGGCCTGTTCGAGGGTCTCCGCGCCGTCCGAGCGGCGCAGCCGTGCCTCGATCTGGCGCTTGGCCGTCTCGTAGAAGGCGGGTACGCCCATGACGACGGTGGGCCGGGTGCGGCGCAGCGCCGCGAAGGCCGCCTCGTAGGTGCTGATGGTGACGTCGTGGCCATGGGTGAGCGCGGAGTAGATCCAGTACCGCTGCTGGAGCAGTGACAGCGGCAGGAAGACGAACAGGTCGTCCCCCGGCTTGTGTTCGAAGATCTCCTGCACCGCGGTCAGGGAGCTGTCGATGCTGCCGACGGTCGCGGCCAGGCCCTTGGGGGTGCCGGTGCTGCCCGAGGTGAACTTGATCGTCGTCACGTCGCGCGGTGCCCAGGTGACCGGGGGCAGGGGCTCGGTGTCCGCGTCGTCCGGTTCCTCGGCGAGGGCGCGGACCTCGCTGATCGGCAGGGTGCCCGGGGCGTTCGTCTCCCGGTCGGTGAACAGCAGCGTGACGTCGTAGCGCTCGGTGAGCTGGTCGTCGGGGTCGAACTTGCCGGGTTCAAACCCTGCCGTCTCGGCCTTCAGGAGCAGCGCGGCGAGGTCGAGCAGCACCCACTCCAGGCTGTTGGCGGCCAGGATGCCGATCCGGTCGCCCGGTCCGATGCCGCGGGCCCGCAGCCGTCGGGCCAGCCGGCCGGCCATCTCGTACAGCTCCGGCAGCTCGACGCTGTGTGTGCCGTCGAGCCGGGCGAAGGAGATGCGTCCGCCGAGCGGTGGGTGGGTGACGATGTGGTTGATCGTCGAGTGGTCGGTCACTGGTCCTCCTGTCGGGGGGTGAGGGCGGTGGCCATGGCCCGGACGGTGTCCATGTCGGCGAACATGTCGAGCGGGATGGTGACCCCGAACCGCTTGCGGACGGCGGTGAGGATGCGGGCGGCGGCGATGGAGTCGCCGCCCAGGGAGCCCAGGCTGTCGTGGACGCCGACCTGTGTGCCTCGCAGCACCTGGGACCAGATCTCGACGAGGGCCTTCTCGGTGTCCGTCGCGGGTTCGCCGTCGCCCTGCGCGTCGGCGGCACGCGCCGTCTCCTCGACGGGGACGTCGGCGAGCTTGCCCCGGTCGACCTTGCCGTTCTTGGTCAGCGGCAGTTCCTCGTGCCAGATGACGGCCGTGGGGACCATGTAGTCGGGCAGGTCGCGGCGCAGGGCCTCGCGCAGTTCGGCCACGCCCGGCCGCCTCTCACCGGTCGGCACCAGGTGCGCCACCAGGCGGTCGCCCTGGGCGCCGGGCCGCCCGGCGACGACGGCCTTGGCGACGGCGTCGACGGCGACCAGCCGGGTCTCGACCTCGCCGGCCTCGATGCGGTAGCCGTTGACCTTGATCTGGAAGTCGCTGCGGCCGAGGATCGCGATACTGCCGTCGGGCAGATAGCGGCCCAGGTCTCCGGTGCGGTAGAGGCGTTCGCCGCGGCGGCCGTCGTGGCGGAACCGCTCGGAGGTGCGCGCCTCGTCGCCCCAGTAGCCGCGGGCCAGGCCGGTGCCCGCCGCGCAGATCTCGCCGGTCACCCAGTCGGGACAGTCCAGCCCGTCCCGGTCGAGCACGTAGGCTCGGTTGTTGGCGTTCGGGCGGCCGTAGGGAATGGACTCGCTGCCGTCCTCGTCGGGGCCGACGGGATGCTGGATGTTCCAGATCGTCGTCTCGGTGGGCCCGCCGAGCGAGATGACGTCCAGGTCGGGCTTCAGCCGGCGCAGCGCGGCCGGCAGGGCCGGCGGGATGCGGTCGCCGCTCATCATCACCAGGCGCAGCGCGGGCGGGACGGTGCCGTCGGCAACCGCCTGGTCGTGCAGCAGGGAGACGATGGCGGGCACCGAGTTCCAGACGGTCACCCCGGCGCTCTCGCACAGTTCCAGCCAGTGGGCGGGGTCGACGGCCCGGTCCTTGTCGGGCATCACCAGGGCCGCACCGGCAGACAGCGCGCCGAAGACGTCCCACACCGACAGGTCGAAGTTGAACGCGCTGATGGCGAAGAACCGGTCCCTGGGCGTGATGCCGAACCGCTTGTGGCAGTCGGCGACGACGTTGGCGACACTGCGGTGGCTGACCATGACGCCCTTGGGCTCACCCGTGGTGCCGGAGGTGTAGAGCACGTAGGCGAGGTCGTCGGGGCCGGAGCCCGGCAGCGGGGCCGGCAGGTCCGCCGTCCCGTCGGTGACCTCGGCGGCGTCGTCGGCGGTGTCGGCGGTGTCGGCGATGTCGAGGTGCAGTACCTGCCGTTCGCCGTCGGGGTCCTGCCAGCCGGTGTTGGTGAGCACGTGGCGCACCCGGCCGTCACGCAGCATGTAGTTCTGCCGCTCGGCGGGCAGTGCCGCGTCGACGGGCAGATAGGCGGCGCCGGCCAGCACGGTGGCGAGGATGCCGACGATCTGCTCGGGTCCCCGGCTCATCACCAGGCCGACCAGCTCGTCGCGGCCGACGTTCCCCGCGCGCAGCCGGGCCGCCGCCGCGGTGGCACGGCGCAGCAGTTCGCCGTAGCTGACCGTCCGTCCCGAGGTGATGACGGCGGGCGCGTGAGGGGTGCGTTCGGCCTGGGCCAGGAACGCGTCGCCCAGCATGGTCTCGGGCAGGGGCGCGGCGGTGTCGTTGGCCTCGCGGCGCCGCTCGCGCTGGGCCTCGGGCAGCAGGTCGAAGGTCTGGCGCTGCCAGGCGGCCTCGTCGATGAGCGTGTCGAGGAGTGTGCGGTAGCCCTGGGCGAGATCGTCGAGCAGGCCCTCGGGGAACAGCTCGTCGACGCCGTCGAGTTGGACGACGAGCCCGCCGTGCTGTTCCATCGCGAAGGCGTTGAGCCACACCTGGGGGGTCTGGCTGACGGTGAACACCTCCGGCCCGAACAGTTCCAGGGCGGAACCGTCGATGTCGCCGCCCACATGACCGATCGCGCTGTTGAACGTGAACGGCATCCGGGCGCCGGTCACGCCGCCGCGCCGTCGTGCCAGTTCCTGCATGACGTCGCTGCCGGAGAAGTGCCGGTGGTCGAGGTCGCGCCGCAGCCGGGTCTGCAGGGCGCGGGCCCGCTCCTCGAAGCAGCGGGCCCGGTCGACCTCGATCTCGACGAGCATGGTGTCGGAGAAGCTGCCGATGGCCTGGAAGACCCGGGGGTGCATGGGCGGGCGGTTGGCCACCGTGGTGTTGATGGTGAACCGCGGGCCGCCGCCCCAGGTGGCCAGCGTCTCGGCGTAGGCGGCGAGCAGCAGCGCCGAGGGGGTGAGTCCCGCGTGCGCGGCCCGCTCCTTCAGCGCGGTCCACGCCCGTTCGTCCAGGCGCACCTGTCGCTGCGAGAAACGGGTGCGGGTCAGCGCGGACGGGCTGGTGCGCAGCGGCAGGTCCGGATGCGGGGCGAGGTCGTCGACCCGGTCGAGCCAGTACTGGCGCGAGCGGTGGGCGGGGGCCCGGTCACGTGCGGACTCCAGCGCGGCGACGTACTCCGCGTACGGCAGCTCGTTGGGCGCTTCCTCGTCGGCGCCGTCGCGGTAGCGCTGCCACCAGGCGTCGAAGAACAGGAACATGCTGATGCCGTCCATGATCAGCCCGTCGTGGCTGACGTGGAGGACCATGCGGTCGTCGGCGAGGATGGTCACCTCGGCGGCGATCAGCGGCACCTGGTCGGCGGCGAGCACCCGATGAGAGCGTTGCTCGCGCAGTTCGCGGCGGATGCGGCGCTGTTCCTCGGGGCTCTTCTGGCGCAGGTCGAGGCGGGGGATCCGGGGCCGGTACTGACGGAACTCGGTGATCTGGCGGTCGTCGCCGACGAAGCGGGAGCGCAGGCCGCTGTGCGCGTCCACGACCGCTTCCAGCGCTGACTCCAGGCGGTCGACGTCCCACACGCCTTCGATCTCGTGGTAGACGTGGCTGGCCACGTCACCGATCTCGAAGATGCCGCTGCGGCCCAGCAGATAGGCGCGCTGGAGGGTGGTGAGCCCGAAGCCCGGGCCGTGCCGCTCCTCCTCGGCGAGGTGGGCGATCAGTTCGTTCTTCACGCTCTTGACGCGGGCGATGAACGCGGGGTCCATGCGCTCGCGGCCGCCCTGGAGCCGCAGGTCGTTGCCGGACAGGGCGACGGACAGGCCGCGGCTTTCGATCTCGTGCAACACCTCGCGATAGGTCATCGGACGTGCGCCTCCGTGAGCGGTTCCAGGGCCGCCGGCTCGGCGCGCTCCTCGATGACCGTGGCGAGGGTGTTGATGTCGTGGCTGCCCAGGAGTTCCTCGACGCTGACGTCCACGTCGAGGGCTTCGAGGATCTGGTACTGGAGGGTGACCGCCTGGAGGGAGCTGGTGTTCAGCTGGCTGAGGCTGCGGTCGCAGACCTCCTCGTCGTCGGGGAGCTGGAGCACGGCCCGCACCAGGCCGCTCAGCCACGGCGTCAGCCGCGGGCCGGCGTGGTTCACGCAGGCGGCCTCCGGGATCGGCGTCGGGCGGAAGAAGACGGCGTCCGCGAGGCGGATCTCGCTGCCGGGGGCGACGAGTTCGACGGTGCGCGGCCAGCTGCCCGGCTCGGGCATGCCGAGCGTGTCGGCGAGGTGCGCGGCGAAGCGCGGCATGACGGGGGCGGCGGCGTGGGCGAGGAGCCGGGCGGCGGCCAGTTCCAGGGCGATGGCGGTGCGTGTCTCGTTCTCCCAGCCCGCGGACTCGGCGAGGAGCGACTCCTGGTGGGAGAAGCGCAGGGTGTCCCTCACGATGCCGTCGAGTTCGGCGGCGGCCTGGTTGAGGGAGAAGCCGTCGGAGCCCAGGGCGCCGGTGACCGCGGCGAGGCGGGCGCCGAGCCGCCCGAGGAAGGCGGAGTGCTCGGGTGTCCAGTTGCCGGCGTCCGGAGCCGTGCCTCCGTAGTGCTTGGCGATCCGGGAGCCGAGGTCGTTCAGCCAGTTCTGCCAGGTGCCGATGAGGGTGTCGGTCAGGGCCGACTCGTAGGCCACGCGCTGGAAGTTGGTGCGCGTGCCCTCGGGACGGGTGGCGGCGAGGAAGTAGCGGACGGAGTCGACGGAGTCGGGGCTGAGGATGTCCTTGCCCCAGACGGCGTGCCGCCGGCTGGTGGAGAACTTGCTGCCTTCCAGCAGGTAGAACTCGTTGACGTGGTAGTCGATGTCCGGCGTCCAGCCCGGGAACGCGAGCCGGTACAGGGCCGGGTAGAGCACCGAGTGGTAGAAGCTGTTGTCGTAGCCGAAGAAGTGGACGATCTTCCAGTCCTGGTTCGGCTCGGCCGCCTGCCAGTTCTCGCCCAGGCGGGAGCCGAGGGCCTGGATACCGTGCAGGAAGCCGTACGACATCTCCGGCCACACCCAGATGACCTGGCCGTCCACGTCCTTCTCGGCCGGGGGGACGCCCCAGGAGGAGGGGTGGGTGAGGGGGATGTCCATGCTCGGGCGGCTGAAGAGCCGGTCGGCGAGTTCCCGCAGCCGGGCCGGGACCCGGCCGAGGTGGTGGTGGGCGGCGATGTCGCTCTTGAAGGTGTGCAGGGGCAGCATCCACCGGCCGATCGGGCCGCGGCGGGGGGCCGCTGCCGAAGCGGTGGAGGTGGGCTCCGCGAGATCCGTGACGGTGTTGGGCTCGCCGCACTCCTCACAGATGTTGCCGCTGGTGCCCGAACCGCAGCCGGGGCAGCCGCCCTTGACGTCGACCTCGTAGAGGTACTGGCCGCTCTCCGCGTCGAAGAGCGCGTCGGCCTCGGTCACCTGGACCGTGCCGGAGGAGACGACACGGGAGAAGAAGTCCTTCAGCCCGCCCCGGTAGTCGGGGTCGTCGTTGGTGACGGTGTACTGGTCGGGTGTGATGTCCATCAGCGCGAGGGTCGCGGCTATCTCGGCGCTGTAGTGGGCCGCGGTCTCGGCGGGTTCGCGGCCCTCGGCGCGGGCGGCGGCCGGCACATAGCTCTGGTAGTCGTCGCTGCCGGTCAGGTGCCAGGCGTTGGTGCCGTTCATCCGCTGGTGCCGCACGAAGACGTCGGCACCGAGGTAGGGGCCGGAGAGGTGGCCGAGGTGGAGGTCGCCGTTGGGCGTGGGCGGGGTGGAGAAGACGAAGACCGGCCGCTCGCCGAAGCTCTTGCGCTCCGTGTTCTGCGCGGAGGTCAGGGCGCGTCCGGCATCGCGCCAGTACTGGGTGAGGAAGACGAGATCCTCGTCGCCGGTGTTCTCCAGGACATGGGACTCGAAGGGCTCGAAGAGCGCCACCGTGCCGGGGGCGGCCGCATGTCGCCGCCCGTCGACGATGAACTCGCCGCGGCCGGCGACGATCACGAAGAACTCGGTCTCGTCGTGCTGATGGCTGTCGGAGGCCTGGCCGGGGGCGACACGTCCCCAGCCGGCGCCCGTGCCGAGGCCCTCGATGCTGCTCATGTCGATGCCGAAGGCCTCGGAGAGTGCGGTGTCGTCGTAGGTGTTGATGATCACGCCGCGTCCTTTCGCTGGGACGGAAGAGGGAGCAGGTCGGCGGTCTCCGCGGCGATGGCGGGGCCCAGCCGGTAGCCGGAACCGTTCGCGGCGCCCGCGAAGACCACGCGCCCGTCATCGGTGAGCGCGCGGACCAGCGGCTCGAAGTCGGGGCCGTACGCGTCGCAGAAGACGCGGCCGGAGGCGCAGTGCTCCACCAGGTGGGGGGCGTACCGGCGCAGTGTGGCGAGGGCCTCGCCACGGTCGGCGGGCGTCAGGCCGGCCGGCAGCGTGTCGGGGTCGACGTCCCACTCCTGGCAGGTGTAGCTGAACAGCCAGTGGCCGCGCTCGTGGTACGGCAGCAGGAAGGCGTCCTCGTCCTCGAAGACGACGGCTTCGTCGTCGGCGGTCGGCGGGGTCTCGATGTGCAGGGCCACGACCTTCTTCACCCGGGCACCGAGCGGGGCGACGAGTTCCTTCCAGGCGGGGGCCGCCAGCCACGGGCCGGGGGCGAGGACGACGTGCCCCGCCGTGAGCGCGTCACCGGTGCCGAGGTCCAGGCGCACCCCGTCCGCCACCGGGGTCACGCCGGTGACCTGGGCTCCTTCACGGAACTTGGCGTTCGGGCGCAGCTCGCGGGCCAGGAACTGGCTGAGGGCGTAGACGTCCGCGTACTGGCAGCCGTCTCCCTCCCAGGCGCTCATGCCGTCGGGCAGCGCCGCGACGGCCGCCGGGAGTGCCGCCGCGGGCCGCAGTGTCGCCTCGGGCAGGTAGGTGCCGCGCAGCCGGGTCTCCTCGGTGGCGGAGGCGACGACCGTCATCCGCAGGCTGTGTACGGGCAGTTCGGGGCTGGCGTCCTTGAGCGCGGCGTACCACTGCTGGCTGTGCGAGGCCATGCGGCGGACGCGTGGTGTGCGGCCGCGCGGGAAGTGCAGTCCGGCCGAGCGGCGGGTGGCTCCGCTGCCGATGGCGTCCCGCTCCAGCAGGGCCACGGAGGCGTGCGGGTCGCGGGCGAGGATCTCCCGGGTGATCAGGCAGCCGAGCACTCCGGCGCCGACCACCGCGTAGTCATGGTCGGTGTGCCGCGCCGTCATCAGGCCCCCCACGGGATCTTGGTGCCGGTCTTGGTCGACCACTCGATGAAGGACGCCAGCTGCTCGTCGCTGCGCACGCCGGACAGCCGGTCGGCGATGCGCTGGCTGCGCCAGGCGTTGAGGCTGAGGTTGGGGTCGGCGAGACCGCGCTGGCCCCGGGCGGCGTTCTGCACGAAGACACTGCGGTCGGCCGGGCCGTCCCAGCGCACCGCGTAGTCCTCGTCGATGCGCAGCTCGTCGCCGTCGCGTTCGAGGCGGTCGGCGATCGGGGCGAGGAAGTCCATGGCGGCCGGCCGGAAACCGGTGGCCCATACGACGACGTCCGCCTCGAAGTGCTCCCGGGCGCCGGGCTCGTCGTTGTGCCGGACGGTGATGTCCCAGCCGCCCGCCGCGTCGGCCTCGACGCCGACGACCTCGCGGTTGGGATGCAGCCCGACCAGGTCGGGGTTGCCCTCCACGAAGCGGTGGACGTAGATGCGCTGGTAGATGTCGCGCAGGGTGGACTCGGAGATGCCGTCGCTGGTGAGGATGTGCTGGGCGTTGAACGCGGCCCGGACGTCGGTGCCCAGGCTGTAGAAGTAGTCCGAGTGGTCGGGCATGTAGTAGTCGTTGGTGAACGGCGAGTCGTCGATGGGGAAGTAGTTGCGGCGCCGCGATATCCAGGAGACCCGGCGCGGCAGTTCGGCGCCGGAGCGGGCGATCAGGTCCGAGAACGCCTCGGCGCCGGACTGGCCGCCACCGACCACCACGACCCGCTTGCCGCCCAGGTTCCGGGCCGAGGTCATGAAGTCGTTGACGTGGAACTGGGTGGCGCCGAGGTGGCCTCGGCCGTGTTCCGGCACCCAGGGCTGGTTGCCCACGCCGACCACGACGTTGTCGGCGGTGACGGTGCGGCGGTCGGTGCGGACGGTGAAGACACCGTCGAAGCCGACCTCCTTGACCGTCTCGCCGAAGACGATGTTCTCGTTGCGCCGGCTCGCCCAGGCGAGGTAGTTGCGGAACTCCAGCCGCGGCACGTCGTCGAACTGGGCGTTGAGGAAGTGGTAGACCCGGCCCTGGTCGTGCAGATAGGCCAGGAAGGAGAACGGGGACTTGGGGTCGGAGAGCGAGACCAGGTCCTTGAACATGGAGACCTGCAGGGTCGTGCCGGGTATCTGCTGGCCGTCGTGCCAGCCGAAGGACGCCTTGCGGTCGAGGAAGAGGTTGGGCACCTCCGTACGGCTGTGCAGCAGTGACGCGAGGCTCAGGTTGGCGGGTCCCACGCCGATTCCCACGCAGCGGTAGTGCGTGGAGTCAGACGTGGTGTTCTCGTACCCCATGGTCGGATCTCTCCTTCGGACAGGTGCCGGCGGCGTGGCCGACTCAGGACGTACTGACTAACTGATGCGAAACGTGACGAATCGGGCGCCAAAAGGGCGCGCCTGGTTGCTGTCGGGGGTGTGGGTGTGGGCCGAGATCCCCGGCGGTGGGGGTGTCGAAGGTGAGCCCGGCGATCAGGCCCTCGTCGTCCCGGTCAGGACCGGGGTCCGCCGCGGTCCGTCGGGCGGCTGCGGCTGCGGCTGCGGCCCGCGTACGGCGGCCGGGGCCGCGCGCGTCGCACCGCCGGCGGCGCCGTGCCGGGGCCGACCACGAACCGGAAGCCGGCGGTGCGGCGGGATGTCAGGTTCTGTGGGCCCGCGACCGCCCGGCAGTCGAACGCCGCCGGGCCGTCGGGTGTCCCGCGCTCACACCTCCTCTCCGCCGGGGGTGGAGGCGCCGTCGGTGAATGAGCAGTGCAGCCCGGCCCCGTCCAGGAACTCCAGCCAGCGGGCGGCCTCGTCGGCGGACTCCGCGGCGCGGTTCAGGCCGGCGGGCAACGCCCCGGCCAGCATCCGCGTGATGCCGAAGGCGAGGGGCAGGGACACGCAGCGCGCCATCGCGCTCTCGGTCTCGTCGCCGGTCAGGTCCAGCAGGCAGGATCCCTGAAAGCGCGCGCCGTCGGTGGCACGGACGTCGAGCGCGACGGACAGTACGACGCGGTCGCGGTCGGCGTCGGTGGTGGGATAGCGGGCGGCCAGGTCCTTGGCCAGGGAACGGATCTGCTCCTGGTCGCCGGTGCTCACGGTGGCGAAGACATCGCTCCAGGCCTCGCGCCAGCCCGCGTTGCGCAGGGTGCCGCGGACGAAGGTGCGCAGTCGCCAGCCCTCGGGGACGCCGTACTGGGCCACGAACGGCAGGCTGTCGCGATTGGGGTAGACCTCGAAGTCCTCGCCGCCCAGGCGGTGGGTGCGGGAGGCCTCCCAGGGGCGGGCCACGGTGCGCTCCACGCCCTCGTCGATGTTGCGGGCCGGGGACCCGAGGGCGGCCAGGACTCCGTAGGGCGCCCAGCTGAAGCGGTAGCGGAAGTCGTTGGGAACGGCGGGAATGCCACCGCAGTAGGAGGTGAAGTCGACCGTCTCGGCCGTGTCGCCGACCGCCGCGCGGGCGCGTTCGACGAGCTGGTGGGCCATCAGGTGGTCGATGCCCGGGTCGAGTCCGGCCTCGGTGAGCACCACGACGCCCGCGTCCGCCGCGGCCGCGGCCTGTTCGGTGATCGCGTCGGAGACGTAGCTCGTGCAGGCGAAGTGGGCACGGCGGTCGAGGGCCAGGCGCAACAGGCGAGGGTGTTCGGCGGCGGGCAGCATGGAGACGATCACGTCGCCGGCGCCGACCGCGTCCTCGAGGGCGTCGTCCGTGAGCGCGCGGACCTCGGCGCGGCCGGCCAGGCCGAGTGCGGTCAGGCGGTCGGCGGCGCGTTCGGCGGTGCGGTCCCACAGCACCACGCGCTCGGCACGGTCGCACAACAGGCCGAGGCCGGACGGGCCGGTGGACAGGCCGGTGCCGATCCAGTGGACGGTGCCGCTCGCGGGGGCCGGGGCTGCCGCCTCGGTGGTGTTTGGGCTAACGGGCACGGGTGCTTCCCTTGCTGTTGGTGGCGACCGCGGTCTCGAAGGCCAGCAGCGCGCGCTCCCAGGCCGTGCCGGCGTCGTTCAGGAGCAGCAGCTGGGGGTACAGCTCGGCCGAGAAGGCACGGCTGGACTCCACCGGCAGCAGCGAGGGCAGGTTGTCGATGGCGATGAGGTCGGCCGGCCGTTCGCCTTCGCGCAGCCGCCGGACCGGGTGCTCCCAGTCGGTGATCTCGTCGTAGACCGGCAGGACGTTGCACTCGGAGGTGACGTCGCAGGTGACATCCGAGATGAGGGACAGGCGCCGCCCGGCGTCGTCGAGGTCCGCGGAGGTGAGGAAGGGCGGCACGGGCCGGGTGGTGAGCACGGTGTTGACGAGGATGTCGTGGTCGAGCAGCGCCGTCCGGTCCAGGGCGCGGGTCTCCGCCACGTCCCAGCGGGTGGGGGTGATGCCCGCCGTCTCCAGCGCGTCGCAGGCGCCTCGGCCGCTGCGGCCGAGGGCACCGATCACCAGGGCCCTCTCGTCCGACGGTGATTCCGTGGCGGCGAGCCGGGCGTCCAGCGCGGCCCGGTCCAGCGGCTCCAGCGGGGCTTGGAGCAGCCCGCGGTGGTGGAGCACGGCCAGGGCCGCGCCGACGTACCCGGCCCAGTACCCGAAGGCGGCCAACCGCCGGCCTGCGTCGTCCGTCAGGTATTCCAGGTCCAGCAGCGCTCCGCCGTCGGGCGTGAACCGGTCGAGCAGCTCCCGGGCACCGGTCTGGCCCTTGTAGGCATGGCCGAAGTAGATGTGACGGTGCACCAGGTGCGCCGGTTCGTCGGGCAGTTCCTTCAGGCCCAGGACGAAGTGGTCGCGCGGGGCGTCGGTCCAGCTGCCGGACGGTGCGGTGCGGCAGCCGGCCGCGACGTAGTCCGCGAGGGGGAAGGCACGCTGCGGTGCCTCCTCGACGGTGATCTCGACGCCCTGCGCGACGAGCCGCGCGGCGTCCTCGGGAACGAGCGGTGCCCGGCGCTCACCGGTACGGGACTCGTGCCGCATCCACAAGCGTGGCCTGTCCGACATCGGCTTCGTACTCTCTCTTCGAGGGATTCTGTGCGTGGGTCGTGCGACGGCTAGAGCACCGGAATGCGGGCGTTGGCCAAGGGCCGGTACGTCACCGCGTCCGGCAGCTCCGCCGGGTCGAAGCCTGCCGCGAGCACCTCGCGGACGACCGCGACCGCCACGGTGACGGCCAGCGTCTGACCGGGGCAGCGGTGGGCCGCGGCGCCGAAGGTGAAGACCGCCGGGTCCGGGCGGCCGGGCCGGAAGGCGTGCGGATCGGGGTTGGCGGCCGGGTCGCGGTTGGCGGCGGCGAGGACCACCAGCACCTGGTCGCCCGGGGAGATCTCGGCCTCGCCGTGGCGGAACGCCTCGGCGGCGAAGCGGCGGGTGTTCTGGATCGGCGCGTCGTGGCGTACGACCTCGCGGACGAACGCCTCGGCGTCGGCGAAACCGGAGGGCAGCCGCGCACCACGGGCCAACGCCACCAGGGTGTTGCCGATCAGGCCTGCCGTGGCGTCGTAGGTCTGGGACAGGAAGCCGACCGCGTTGGACAGCAGCGGCGCCGTGCGGGACCAGGAGGCATGGCGCGCGGCCCGTACGAGGTCCCCGAGCAGGCCCGTGCCGTCCTCCCCCCGCTCGATCCCGGGACCCAGCAGCTCCTGGAGCCGGCCGGCCGCGAGCGCCGCGGCCTTCTGCTGCTCGGGGGTGGCGGAGGCTGGGATGCACTGGACGAAGTCGCCGATGAGCCTGGCGGCTTCGGCGTCCGTCCCCTGGCCGAGTCCGCAGAGCGCCGCCACGACCCGGGCGGGCACACCGAACATCAGTTCCTCGAAGGGCGGCCGGCCGCCCGCCGCGAGGACGTCGCGGGTCCGTTCGGCGGCCAGGTGGGCCGCGCGCGCCCTGTCGACGTGCCCGAGGGCGTCGACGACCACGGCCTTCAGGCGGTGCTGCGGTTCGCCGTCGGTCATCCGCACCAGGTCGCCGAAGACGTCGCCGGCCGGGGTCCCGACGATCCCGGCGGGCACCGGCTCGACGGGCGGGCGCACCCGCAGGGCGGTGGCGCCCAGTACGGCTCGTACCGCCGCAGCGTCACACGCCACCCAGGCGCCCACGGCCTCGTCGAACGCCAGCGGACGCTCGGCCACCAGGGTCGCGTAGTAGGGGTACGGATCCGGCTGCCGGACCGCTTCGATCGGGGTGGTCACCCGGGAACTCCTTGTCGACTCGACGGCGGGACTGGGATGGTCACAGATCACAGATCACAGGTCGCGGGCGGCACGGTCGGCACGACGTGTGTCGAGGGTTCCCGCGATCGTCAACCGCATGATCTCCGAGGTGCCCTCGTAGATTCGCAGAGACCGGATCTGCCGGTACAGACGCTCGGTGACGCTGTCCTTGACGACGCCCGAGGCGCCGAGCAGTTGCACGGCGGTGTCGACGATGCGCTGCGCCTCCTCGGTGGCGTGGAGCTTGGCGATGCTGGAGTGGCGGGCGAAGCGGGGGCTGCCGCGGTCGGCCTCCCAGGCGGCCCGGGCCACCAGCAGGGCGGCGGCATTGAGCTGGACGTCCATGTCGGCCAGGGACGCCTTCGTCAGTTGGTGGTCGATGAGCAGGGAACCGCCGACCTGTCGGGTGCGGGCGCGCGCCAGAGCGGTGTCGGCGGCCCGGCGGGCGAAGCCGAGTGCCGCCGCGCCCACGGTCATCCGGAACCGTTCGAGCAGGTCCATGGCGATGACGAAGCCCCGCCCGGGCTTGCCCAGCACGGCCTCGGCCGGCACCCGGCAGTCCTCGAAGGCGAGGTGGGCGAACGAGCGGGGGGCTACCGGGACCGGCCGGCCGCTGACCCGTACCCCGGGGGTGTCGGCGGGCACCAGGAAGGCCGTCAGTCCCAGCGGGCCGGGGCCTTCGCCGGTGCGGGCTATGACGATGTACACGTCGGCGATGGTGCCGTTGGCGATCCACGCCTTGTGCCCGTTGAGGACGTAGCCGCCGTCGTCGGTGCGTTCGGCGGCGAGGCCGACGGCGGCGACGTCGGAGCCCGCCTGTTCCTCCGAGACCGCGAAGGCGCCGACGAGTGAGCCCTGCGCCATGCGCGGCAGGTGGCGGAGCTTCTGGTCGTCGGTTCCGAAGCGGATCAGGGGCGTCGCGGCCAGGGCCTGGATGGAGAAGGCGAAATCGGCCAGGTCCTCCGCGTACGCGAGCGCCTCGCGCATGAGGCAGATGCTGCGGTAGTCGCCGGGTCGGGTCTCAGGATCGGAGCCGGGGTCCAGGAAGGCGAGCCAGCCGTCCTCCCCCAGGTGTCGTACGAGGCGCAGGCCGGCCTTGTCCGGTTCCTCCGCCCGGACCTCGTCCCACAGGGCGGTGCGGTCGTCGCACCAGGTGCCGATGGCGTCGGCGAGGCGACGGTGCCGGTCGTCGTAGAAGGGGAGGCCGAGGATTTCCGGGTCGAAGCTCGTGGTCGGTCCCAAGGTGATTCTCCGTGCTGGAAGGAGGGGCGGAGGGGGCGGTGGTCCTGCACGGAGAGTCAGATGAGCAGGTCGACGTCGTCGGGCTGAACGGTGGGCGCGGACGCCGCCGGTGTCCGCTCCCCCGCCCGCATCCGCTTGACCAGCTGATGCTCGACGAAGTAGGCGAACGAGGCGTAGCCGCGCCAGATGCGGCGCCATTCCTGCTGGACGGCCGCGTCGCCGGAGGTGCGCCGCACGTCGTCGAGGTAGGAGACGATGATGTCGGCCGACTGCCGGGCGTGTCCGGCGGAGAAGTTGTCGATCGACAGATGGGCCTCCTCGTAGGAGATGTCGAGGTTGTGCCGGCGCAGCTTCTGTATCTCGTGGAGCCGCATCTCCCCCAGGCCGAACATCTCGATGCCCAGGTTGTAGCCCAGGATCTCGTTGTAGAGCGTGTCGGGGAAGAGCGACAGGCAGACCTGGTGGATCGAGAACCCGTAGAGGTGGTCGGGGAGGTCGCCCTGCTCGAGGAATTCCGGTTGCCGGATGTGCGGCAGGTGGATGTCCATGCTGGCGAGGACCTGGTGGATGAGCGTGATGTGGTTCTTGGTGACGTCGCCGCGGCCCATTTCGTCGGCGTAGATCCCGAACAGCATGGCGTCGCTCTGCCGGTGGTTGCGGCCGAGGTTGCCGATGCGGTGGGCCCAGCTGCCGTCGATGAGGCTGCCGAGTGCGAAGGTGGTCTGCTCGAAGATGACCTCGTCGCGGTCCGGGATCTCGGTGAGCGGCTGGTAGGGGTCGACCAGCTTGTCCCAGTAGACGCGCTCGACCCGCTCCATGAGCGCCTCGGGCGTGTAGTCGAAGTACTCGGCGTTGGTGAGCCGTCCGCCGGCGCCGTGGGTGAAGAGGATCTCCGCGTCGGTGAGGCCCGCCTCGGCCCGGTCCCGGGCGGTGGCCAGGATGTGGGGGTACTGCTCGACGTTGACGACACGGTGGAACAACCGCCGGTCGTCCAGACCGCTTTCGGCGTCGGCGAGGACGACGTCAGCAAGGTCCTCGGCCGCGGTGCCGCGCAGGGCCCGGGCCCAGCCCTCGGCCCGGTCGTCCCCCGCGGTGTTGGGGGCGAAGTCGAGATCGGCGGGTTCGCCGGCTGCCACGGCGTGCGCCCATGCCGTGAAGGTGGCCGCCTCGCGCTCGTCGAAGATGCCGAACATCGGGCCGCCGAACTTGATGGACTTCAGGAACCGGCAGGTTCCGTCGCGGCCGGGCCTCAGCTGCCGTGAGGCGCGGAACTCGGCGACGAACGCGGCCAGGTCGAGGTCTTCGCCGTCCAGCCAGTCCGACAGCCGCCGGTCGCCCATGCGGACGCTGCGGTGCTGGCGGCCGGCGAACGGCGCGTGACGGGCCACGATCTGCGCGACCCTGGCGTCCAGGGAGAGTCCCTCGTGCCAGGCGGCCAGTTCGGTGAGCAGGGCGGTGTGCTCCCGCTCCAGCCTCAGGACGAGGGCGATCGCGGTGAGCGTGCGGCGGCGGTCCTCGTCCCCGGTCGGGGACCGGTCGGTGAGCGAGAGGTAGTCGGCGAGGACGGTACGGGCCTCGGCCTCCGGCAGGTGCGGCTCGGTGCCCAGGAGCAGATCGTCGACGCCCAGCGCGGCCATGGCGTAGTGCACGCCGACCACTTCGGGCAGGAAGGAGGCCGGCAGCCGGGAGAGCGCGAGGTGGAAGGAGGCGTGCAGGACGGTCAGCGGGCGGGCCGAGGCCTGCCGCAGGAAGTCCGCGGCCTCGATCTCGGGCAGGTGGACGCCCAGTTCGGTCAGGGCCCGCCGGCGCCGGGCCAGCTGCCCACGCTGCGGGATGCCCTCACCTTGTAGGAGGAAGTACTGGCCGAAGAGTCGGTTGACGATGACGGACGGCTGGGTGGCGGCCTGCGAGACGGTGTCGAGCCAGCAGCCGCCGATCAGGGCGAGAGGGGCGCGCTGACGCAGCACGAGCTCGCGTGTCTCGGGGTCGGCCTCGCGCAACGCGACGAGGTCCGGCGCGAGCTCGGCGCGGGTCTGCTGCACCCACGCGGCGACGGCGTCGGCGTCGGCGTCTCCTCGCGGCTGCGACGAGGGCTGCGACGGGGGCTGCGACTCCGACTGCGCGGTGGTGAGGAACGCTTCCAGGGTGCGGCGGGAGACGAGCAGCGTGGTCTCGCTCTCCTGGTCGCCGAGTAACTGCCGGAAGACACCGGCCAGTTCCCCGGCGATGACCGCCGCGGCCTCCTCGGCTGCTTTCGGGCTGAAGTGGAAGGGGGCGCGGGGCAGCGACGTGGTCAGGTCGGGAAGGGGGAATCCGGTGTGTGCGTTCATCGAAGCTCCCGGGTCTCGGTGGCCGCCGCCTCGGTGGTCGGTGCGGTCGGCAGCTTGCGCAGCAGCACGCCGACCCGGACGCCGGGCACGCTTGCCGCCAGCAGGTAGTGGCCGTCGTCCCGCAGGTGTCCGGCCGTGGCCCGGTCCGCGAGGTTGATGAGCGGATCGGCGGCGAAGCAGTGGCCGACGCGGGGGATGTTGTCGAGGAACAACTGCTCTTTGGTGAACCCGGCCTGACGTTCCTTGAGTACGACGATGGGCTTGTACAGGTTGAGGTGCAGGACACCGTCGATGTCGCCGATCTTCATGTCGACGGCGTCGAGGATGCGTTGGTTGACCACGCGGGCGAGGTCCGAGCTGATCTCGTTGGTCCACTCCAGCGCCCGGGGGTCCTGCGCGGACGCCCCGGCCACGATCTCGTAGGAGTCCGGGCCCTGGGGAACGTCGCTCACCAGGGCCGCCGCGGCGCCGTCGCTGAACAGCGCGAAGTTCTCCATCCGCACGGCTTCGTCGGAGATCCGGTCGGTGGTGACGACCAGCACCGTGCGGTGGTGTCCGGCGGCCACGAGCGCCTGTGCGGTGCGCAGGCCCACCAGGAGGTTGGTGCAGCGGTTGAGGGTGATGCCGGTGAACGCGGCGTTGTCCAGGCCGAGTCCGGACATCACGGTCTCCATGAACTTGCCGTGGGTACGCGGGCCGCCGGGGAAACGGGTGGAACACAGCACGAGGCAGTCGACGGACGAGGGGGCGGTCCCGGCGGCGTCCAGCGTCGCCAGACCGCTGCGCACGGCCAGGGTCTCCAGGCTCTGGTTCGTGAGCCGGACGCTGCCCCAGCCCCACAGCGACGCCTTGGGAGGCATGCCGAACTCCCGGGCCTTGCGGGGCAGGTCCTTGACCGAGGTGTGGTCGGCCTCGGTTTCGCCGATGACGTAGCGGGGGGCGGACAGATATACCTGTGCGACATTCACGGTGCGGGATCACTCTCCGGGTCGGCCGGTCGGGCCGGCGCCATCATCGCGTTGGCGTCGGGATACGGGACGGCTTCGGCCCCGAACCTGAAGGTGCCGAGGTCACGGATCTCCGTCGCCGCGCGGACGACCGCTCCGAGCGCGGCCCGGGACAGCGCCGAGCCGACGCTGATCCGTCGCACACCCAGGGCGCCCAGCTCGGCCACGGTCAGCGGCAGTGCGGGTGAACCCATCAGGACGTTGACGGGGCGTTCGACGGAGGAGCACACGGCGCGGATCGCGTCGGCGTCCGGCAGCGCGGGCGCGTAGAGCACATCGGCGCCGGCCTCCTCGTACGCCTTCAGCCGGCGGATGGTGTCCGGCAGATCGGGCCTGCCCTGGAAGAAGTTCTCGGCCCGCGCGGTCACCGTGAACGGGAAGTCGAGCTCCCTGGCGGCGGCGACGGCGGCGGCCACCCGCTCGACGGCCTCCTCAAGGGGGCGTACGGGGTCATCGGCGCGGCCGGTGGAGTCCTCGATCGAGCCGCCGACCAGGCCCGCGGCGGCGGCGCGCCGGATGGTCTCTGCGACCTCCTCGGGCGTGTCACCGAATCCGCTCTCCAGGTCCGCCGTCACCGGCAGGGTGGTCGCGGCGACGATCGACCTGGCGTTGTCGAGGATGTTCTCGCGAGTGAGGGAGCCGTCGGGCAGGCCGCAGGTGTGGGCCAGGCCCGCGCCGGTGGTGGCGAGCGCGGGGAAGCCGAGCCCCGTGAGGACGCGCGCGGTGCCCGCGTCCCACGGGTTGGGGACGACGAAGGGGTCGGGTCCTTCATGGAGCTTGTGGAAGGTGACGGCCCGTCGGTACTGGTCGGTGGCGGACTGGCTCATGGTCGTTCCCCTCTGCGGTGCTCGTGAGGCAGGTGTGAGGCACTGCTCAGATAACCTCAACATGCGTGCCGCCAGGCGGATTCGCGCCACGATCGGCGCTCAGGAGCGACCGGAGGACATCGGTGACGGCGTCGGGCCTGCCGTCGAAGTAGAAGTGGCCGCCGTCGACCCAGTGCTGGGCCGGCTCGTCGGCGCATTCGCGCGCCCACGGTTCGAGACCGGCCTCCTTCACGTGCGGGTCGTCGACTCCGTTGATGAGGGTGACGGGCACGGACAGCGGGGCGCCCGGGCGGTAGGCGTACTGGGCGACCATGCGGAAGTCGGCCTTCAGATGCGGCAGCAACAGCTCCTGCAGAGCCTCGTCGGCGACCACTTCCGGCGGCAGCCCGCCGAAGAAGCCCACCGCCTCGGTGAACGCGCGGCCCTTGAGGCGTGCGGTCTCCACCACGCGTCGGCTGGGCAGCAACGCGGGCGCCGAGCACCCGGAGGCGACCAGGTGGCGGCAGTCGGGCAGGCCGCCGACACGGCGTGCGACCTCGAAGGCCAGGACCGCGCCGAAGCTGTGTCCGAAGAGGACGAAGGGACGGTCGGCGGTGGCGACGATGGCGGCGGCCACACCGTCGGCGAGCTCCATCACGTCGGTGGCGGAGGGCTCTTGGTATCTGGGGCCACGGCCCGGCGGGCAGACTGCGACGATCTCGGCGTCGTCCCCCAGCCCCCGCTGCCAGCCGAGGAACGAGCGCGGGTTTCCGCCCGCGTGGGGGAAGCAGTAGATGCGGGCCTCACGCTCGGACGATGCCGGGTCACGCAAAAACCACGGAGAAGAACTCACAGGGATTTTACCGATCTCTCGCGCCTTGGAGCGGTCAGGCAGCCGACCGGGGACCGGCCACATTCCAGCCGACGTCGCCGAACGTGGCGGCTTCGGCCACGTGCCGGGAGTCCGAGTGCGGGAGCGCGCAGAGCCCGAGTGCTCCGGCCAGCACACCGGTAGCGACAGCGAATCCGATGCGGACTGCGAACGAAGACCGTCCGGGCGTACGGGAGGGTAAAGAAAACGAGAACATGTGCCCTTGCCTCTCTTGCCAAACGTGCCCGCAGGAATTATGGAGAATTCCCAGAGGGTGGCAAGGCGGCTCGCCCGGCACCAACCACTGAGGCGACCTGCGGCTCAAACTGATCACCTGGCTTCAGCTTTCCTTGCCCCGAGCCAGGACTGAAGATTTATGATGGCTCAGGTTTCCGCACCGCCGAAAGCCGAGGGATCCATTTCAGTGGAAAATCGTTGATAACGGACACCCGGGGGGTAAGATCATGATGTCAACCGAGCATCCAAATGGGGACACATCGGAGCGATTCGGGATTGAAGCGGCCACACCGCAGGAAGGGCCGGAGGGCGCACTGCGAGCCATTGCCGAACAGTTGGAATCACTGTCTCGACTGACCACTGGCCGCCTCATTGACATCGGCAGAACCAAGGAGTCAATGCGTGCGTCGATTTCCGAGGAATCCCGCATCTCATACCTCCACGGGCTGGACGCGATCAGCTCCGCCATCGAGGACGCACTCAACAGTGCGCAGCGGGAAATACTGACCGCGCAGCCCGATGGCCCCCGCCCCGGCCAGGTTCTGGACGACGCCCTGGAATCCGTACGGCGCCACATCGAGGCCGGGGTCGCCATGCGCACGCTCTATCAGCACACGACGCGTTTCGATGAGGCGACGAAGAACTACGTGCGGACGGTCACCGATTACGGGGTGAGAGTGCGAACCCTGGCGGAATTCTTCGACCGTCTCATCATCATCGACGACTCAGTGGCGTTCATTTCCGCCAACGAGAGCCGAACCGTGGGACTGGCGGTCAGGGAGCCGGCGATCGTGCGCTTCCTCAAGGACATCTTCGAACGCTCCTGGGACCGCGCGAAGTCCTTCCCGTTCGTTCCCCTGCACGCCGCGAAGGCGGCCGACGACGTCATCCCGTCGCTGCGCGAGTCGATCAGCGGACTCCTCATCGGCGGCTACTCCGACAAGCGGATCGCGCGCCGCCTCGGTATCAGCGAACGGTCGCTGCAGGGCCATATCGCGGCGATGAAGCAGCAGTTGGGGGCGAACACCCGGCTGCAGCTCGGCTATCTGCTGGGCAGGGACGAGACCACGCTCGTGCTGTGACCGCCCTGCGGTGAGCACCACGAGGCGAGCGCCCCCGGAGGACGGGGGTAGTCCCGGGAGCGCTCGCGCCCGTGCGGGGAAGGCGTGGGCGAGGAAGACGTGGGCAGGGACCGCCCACGCCCTGCGCTGCGCTGCGCTGCGCCCAGGTTCAGCGCGTCGGCTCCACCGAGGAAGCCGGAGTGTCGTCCGGTACCGGCGGGGCGGCCGGCGGCACCTGAGAGGCGCGGCCGGGGCGCAGCCGGGAAACGGCCACGCCGCCCAGGCAGATGGCGCCGCCCAGGAGCGTGACCCAGCCGGGCACTTCCTCCAGGGCGATCCAGGAAATGAGGATGACGATCGCCGGCACCGCGTACGTGGTCGCGCCCAGCCGGCCCGCGGTGGTCCGCGACAGCGCGTAGGCCCAGGTGCTGAACGCCAGGGCGGTCGGGAACAAGCCGAGATAGACGACATTGAGGATCGCCGAGGTCGGCGCCGTGGACAGATCCGAGACCAGCTGCCCGCTGAACGGCAGGCACGCGACGGTCCCGATGAGGCATCCGAACGTCGTCACCTGCATCGGGGTGGCATGCCGCAGCGCGGGCTTCTGCGACACCACTCCGGCCCCGTAGGCGAGGGCCGCCAGCAGACACAGCACCACGCCCAGCACCGATGACGAACCACCGCCGGACGTGGAGAAGCCCACCACGACCGCACCCACGAACGACACTCCCATGCCGGCGAGCAGCAGGGGCGGGAACCCTTCCTTGAGCAGCCAGCCACCCAACAGCGCGATCACCATGGGGCCGATGTTGACGACCATGGCGGCGGTGCCGGCGTCGACTTTCTGCTCGCCCCAGTTCAACGCCACCATGTAGCACCCGAACCAGAGCACTCCGGACAATATGATCCCGGGCCATGCCTTACGCGGCGGTATACCGCCCCGCTTGACCAGGAGAACGCACAGCAACGCGACGGAGCCCGTCGCAAGGCGCCCGAGGGCCAGGGCGCCGGGTCCGAAATAGTCCGCCGACGCACGAATGGACACAAATGCCGAAGCCCATAAGAAGACCGTGACCGAGGCGGCAAGCAGGGCGCCGCGGTCCATTTCGGAACGCTCACTCAATGGATTCATGCGAGCGATCTAACCATGTGTAGGTGCCAGCAAACGGATCGTCGCCAGATGTCTCGGGCCAGCACTCCCCGCCTCCTTCGCCAGTGCAATCCCCAGGTCACCACCCATGCCGACGCCTTCAGACCAGCCCGGACCTCATCGCGGCGTGCCGACGCCTTCAGACCAGCCGGCGCCTCATCGCGGCGAGCCGTCGCGTCCGCATCCGCATCCGCATCCGCATCCGTCAGATCTTCGTGAGGGTCCACAGCAGGTTGGTACTGATGTCCCAGGTCCACTGCTTGGTGACGGAGCCGGAGGAGACGTTGCCGCCGCCGTCCAGGACGAGACCCGTGGTGCGGTTGGCGAGGGAGTAGCGGCCGTCGCCGCGGTGAGTGATCAGCCACTGCTGGTTGGTGCTTCCGGTCCACGCCTGCTGCCTGGCCGGGGCGCCGTCGCTCGTGGCGCCCCAGCCGTCGGCGACGAGGCCGTTGCCGCGGTTCTCCAGCCTGTGGTAGCCGTTGCCGAGGTCGACGGCGTGCCACTGCAGGTTGGCCGAGCCGTCCCAGGTCCTCTGTTTCAGGTCGGCACCGGCGGGGACGTCGCCGCCGTCCAGGGCCAGGCCGTTGGTGACATTGGTGACGCGGAAGTTCGCGGCCGGGTCGAACACGACCTTCAGGGAGGTGATCCTGCTCCCGATCCTGGCGTCGTCGACGGTGAAGGTCCACGACGTGCCGGTGAAGTCGTCGCCGGAGTAGCCGACGACCTGGTACCCCGGGGCCAGCCGCAGCGAGGAGAGCGTGCGCGGCGGGATTCCGGCGAGGGAGAGCTGTTCGGCGGTGTAGCCGCCGACGGCCAACACGGCGCTGTCACCCGCGTAGTTGGCGCCCTGGTGGGCCACGGCACCGACAAGGGGCCGCAGCGCGGGGATCCGGCCGGAGAAGCGGAGCTTGAGGACGTACGCGGGCGCGTCGAACGGCGCCGTGGACGGCAGGGCCACCTTCAGCCCCGTCGCGTCCTGGGCCGGGGCGGGGAGGTCGATGTACTCGCCGGCGGTCGCGCCGAGCAGTTTCACCGAGGACAGCGAGGCCAGATCGATCCGTTCGGAACCGAGCGTCTCGATCGTGAGTGAACTGCCGGGCCAGCCGAGGGCCGTGGCGTACAGGACCGTGTCCCGCTTGTTGCGGGTGAAGCGGATGTCCCGCGCGGTGCCGGCCGTGGGACGGGTGAAGGAACCGCCGCCCATCTTCGTCGGGCCCTCGCCGTACGCGGTCCACGCCCGGGTGTCGTAGATCGACTCGCCGTGGCGCTTCAGGTAGTCGCCGATGGCGAGGAGGAGGTCGCGCTGGCCCTGCGGGATGGTGCCGTCGGCCTTCGGCGCGATGTTGAGCAGCATGTTGCCGTTCTTGCTGACCCGGTCGATCAGCGAGTGCAGCATCTGCGTGAGCGAGTAGTAGCCGATGCCCTCGGTGTAGCACCAGCTGGAGTTGGAGATGCTGTCGTCGGTCAGCCAGTACGGCGCGGTGAGGTCGGCCGGTCCGCCCCGCTCGTAGTCGAAGACCTCACCGTGGGGGTCGAGCCCGTCCTTGTAGGTGGCGACGACTTCCTTGCCCCACTTGTTCGCCTGGTTGTAGTAGTACGCCAGGAAGTTCAGCCGCTGTGTCTCGTCGACGTGGTCAAGTCGCCAGTCCTGCCACAGGATGTCCGGCCGGGCCCGGTCGACGACCTCCTTGAGCTTGTCGAACCACAGCTGGTTCTCCTTGGCCGAACTCAGCTGGCCGTACAGCTTCTTCAGGCTCGGGTCGGACTGAGCGGGCGCGTACTCGTAGTAGCCGGTGTAGTTGTACGCGTGGTGCATCGCCACCAGCAGCTTGAGGTTCCGGGCGCGGATGGCGTCGGTGAACAGGTGGAGCAGGTCGAGCCGCGGCCCCTTCGCCACGGAGTTCCACTCGTTGACCTTGCTGTCCCACATCGAGTAGCCGTCGTGGTGCTCGGCGACCGGACCGGCGAACCGTGCGCCGGCGTCGACGAAGAGCTGCGCCCACTCGTCGGGGTCGAAGGCGCCGCCGGCCGACTTGAGCTTCGGCGCGAACTCCACGTGGTTCCCGGCCAGGTCGTCCGCGCCGTTGATGAAGTTGTGCAACGGCCAGTCGGCGGGGTTGCCGTACGTGGCGATGTGGTGCTTGTTCGCCTTGCTGTCCGGCTCGTACATGTTCCGCGGGTACCACTCGCTGTCGTACGCGGGCACACTGAACACGCCCCAGTGGAAGTAGATGCCGAACTTGGCGTCGCGGAACCACTCGGGCGCCGCCGGGTGCCGGTTCACGGAGTCCCAGGAGGGCGTGTAGGTGCGCGGGGCCGCCAGGGCACTGCCGCCTGCGAACACGTCGGTGACCATCGCGGCCGCCACGACGGACGTGGCACCGGCCAGTAACCTGCGCCTGCTGATCGATTGCGACACTGCGGGAACCTCCGGCAACGCGGTACTCATGGGACGTGAGCGCCTGGTGTTACGCACGAAGGTCAGGCATGGAACCCTTCACTGTCAACGGGCGTGCAGGGATGAATAACCTTGCCGAGACAGGCGAGATGGGCGATTTGATGCGCGAGAGTACTGTTCGTACAGGAGTAGACATCACATGTCTTCCGGAGAGAGGTCCCCTTTGTCCCTGACAGACAAAGCAATCGAGCAGATCCGCGAGCTCATTCGCTCGGGCGCGCTGCCGCCGGGCTCCAAGCTGCCTCCGGAGCAGGACCTGGCCGCGCAGTTGGGGCTGTCGCGCAATCTGGCGCGGGAGGCGGTCAAGGCGCTGGCCGTCGCCCGGGTGCTGGAGGTCAGACGGGGGGACGGCACCTATGTGACCAGCCTGCAGCCGAGTCTGCTGCTGGAGGGTCTCGGGGGTGCGGTGGACCTGCTGCAGGGCGACGCGGGTGCCCTGCTGGACCTGATGGAGGTCAGGCGGCTGCTCGAGCCGGTCGCCACCGCGCTGGCCGCCACCCGGATCTCCGACGAGGGCCTGGCCGAGGCGAAGCGGCACCTGGACGCCATGCGGGAGGCCCGCGACGATGTCGAGCAACTCAACGCGCACGACGCGGCGTTCCACCGCGCGGTGGTCGCCGCCACGGGCAACGAGTCACTGGTCACGCTCCTGGAGGGCGTCTCGGGCCGCACCCTGAGGGCCCGCATCTGGCGCGGCCTGGTCGACGGCCAGGCCGCGGGGCGCACCCTCGCGGAACACGAGGCGATCTTCGCGGCCCTGTCCCGCCGCGACGCCGCACTCAGCCAGGCCGCCGCGCTGCTGCACGTCAGCAACACCGAGCAGTGGCTGCGGGACCACCTGGAGGGCACGCCGGTCGCCTCCGAGACGCCGGTGAAGACCGGCGGGGAGGGGGGCGGGCAGGTGTGACGCGCTGTCGCTCGGCGATGCGTCTCGGAGTGGGACCTTGCCGTGCAACCTCCCCGATCGGGCCGACGACGGTTCCGGCCAGGATCGCCGCCACGACGGTGAGCGGGGTCGCCGGCCCGCTGTCCCCTGGCCCAGACCGAGCGCATCCTCACCCACGGACCCCGGCGCCCCGGTGACGCACGAGGACATCGTGAACGGCAGGATTCCCGCCAAGGACGGCCGCTGCCAGCCTCCGGCGGTACAGATCAGATGAGGCAGTGATGACGACGAAACTGAAGTTCGACGGCGGCTGGTCCGCGACGGTGACGGACGAGCCGCTCGGCCTCGTTCCCCGTCTCCTCGGTACTTTCCTGATCGTCTCCCCCTATGCGGACCGGGTGGAACGAGAGAAGTTCCTCGCGGACACGTTCGGCAGCCAGGACCTGCTGTGGGACCTCCCCGACGTTTTCCGCTTCGCCCCGGACGACCGACGGCTGGTCGGGGCTGAGTTCCGGATTCCAGAAGTGTCCGCCTCGGCCGAGGACTCGGCCCGCCTTCCCGTCACGCCCGAAGTACGCCCGGGCGGGCTCCGCGCGGACGAGGTCAAGCACTTCCGACACGAGATGTGCACGGTGCTGTGCCGCGCTCCCGGGGACGCCGTGCTGACCTGTCTCCGCGACCTCGACGTCCTCGACGAGCCGCTGGAGGCCCGCGTCGGCATCGCCCCCGACGTGACGCTCCTCGTCCAGCACGGCACCGTCGTCGGCTGGAGCCTCACCTACCCCGCGCGCTACCTGACCGCCACGTACGCCGCCCCCTCCCCAGACCCGCCGTCCCCCGCCACCCGGCAGCTGCTCAGCGAATGCCTGGACCTCGTCACCCAGCCGGTGATCTTCGACGTGGAGGACGGCGAGCCGGCCGCCCTGTCCCGGCTCCGGGCGCTCGACGAGGCCCTGCGCAGCCAGCGCGAGGACCGACACCGAGCCGACGCCCTGCTTGCGCTCATCAGTAACCTGGTCGAGGACTACGCCGACGGGCCGACCGGGCAGAAGCCGTGACCGCCGGCCTGCCCCGCCCATGGCAAGGAGTTCAAGGAACTACTCAAGGAGGCTGGTATCGATGACCGCCGCCTGTACGACGGGAGCCGCCACACCGCCGGGACGATCCTGAACGAGTTGGGCGTCGACATGCCCACGATCATGGAGATCCTGCGGCATACGCAGATCAGTCAGACCCGGCGGTACGTCAAGGGCCGGTCCCACCTGTCGAAGGAAGCCATGCGGCGGATGGGCGAGTTCTTCGTGCCTCCGCCCTCGACCCCGATTCCCGCCCCCACTGAGACCAGAAGTGAGACCGCCGACACCCGCGCGGTCCGTGCCCGGCGTCGCCGCCGCATCCAGTAAGAGCAAAAGCCCCAGGTCACGGCGAGTGAGTCCTGAGGCTTCCACAGAGCCGCCTTCGGGATTCGAACCCGAGACCTACGCATTACGAGACCGTGAGCGTTCGTGTTGCGTGGTGTTCCGTCGTGCTGCCCAGTGACGTTTTTCCTGATCAGAGCATATGCGGCAGGTTGACCCGTGCCACCCCGTGATGCCCTGTCCAAAGGCGTCTGTCCACCGGCTGTCCACCGGCGGAATTGCTGAAGAGCCGCCGGGAAGAACGCTCCGAGCACGCGAACCTAGCTGCCCAGAGGGCTAGCAGGACAACCAGGAGGATTATCGATCCCATACAAGTGCTTCTCCCGTCCTCAGCTCGTTCGTCCAGCAGCAGGTCGGCGTCACGACGATCGCCGGGGAGCTCGTCACACGCGCTCCCCGGCGATCGCAGTTGTCCGGAAGGTCAGGACGAGAGACCTCGCTGCTCCTCGAGCCTGCGCAGGCGCTCCGCGAGAGGTACCTGCCCCGGGGGCCTCAGGATGAACTTGTTCTTCATCTCGTCGAAGGCACTCAGATAGCAGGACACACGGTCTCCCACCTGGTAGTTGTCGTCATCGTCGATGTAGAGGACATCGATGAGGCCGTCCCGTGACAGGCCCAGGTCCACGATGACCCCCCAGCGGAAAACCGCCGTGGCCTCTCCCTCGACGACGCTCCCCACGAGGAGCATCTCGGCCTCGGGTACCTCGGGGTTGGTCATAGCTCGTCCATCACTCTCAGCGGATATGAGTTGAGGAGACCGAACATCTCCTTGGGGATTCCGACCTCGGCGCGTGGAACGCCGTCGTACCTACCGACGTACTTCTCGAAGTGCTGGTCGAAGTCGACCCTGGGGATCTTGATCTCCACGACTGTCCCATCGTAGACACCACGCCCCGCGTAGTCCTCCGCGATGTCCAGCCCCTTGTCGCCCAGGCCAAAGTAGGCGGCGCCGTCCGGGTTCTGGCCCTTGCTGCCCGGGTAATCCTCGGGCTTGAAGCCCTCCTCCTTAATCTTCTTGGTCTGTCCCTTGTACGGCGCCTTGTAGATGTAGACGTTGTCCGGATCGTCGTCCTTCTTCGGCCTCGCGGGCTTGTCGGCGTCCGGCTTCTCGCTCTTCTTCGGGGCGTCGGCCTTCTTGGTCGGCGGGGCCGGCTTGGGCTTGGCCGGCGGAGCCGGCTTGGGCGGCGGCTTGGGCTTGGGGGTGGACGGCGGCGTCACGTTCTCGGCTGCCTTGACTGCGTCCTTCGTCTTGTCGGCCGCCTTGACGGTGTCCGTCGCCACGTCGACCGCGTCCACGGCCTTGTCGACGTACCGCGCGCCCTTCGCCGCGCTCGCGCCGTACCCCGCGATCGGGATCGCCGAGGCATAGGAGAGCCCCGCGTCGATGTAGTTGCCCTCGGCCGTGTACCAGACTCCGTTGAGCAGGTCGGCGGGCTCACCCAAACCGGGCACCAGGCCGACGACGTCGAGCGCGCCGTGGCCGAACGGGCTGAGCCAGGACTCGCCCCAGTACAGGCCCGTCGGGTCCGGGAAGACAAGCGGGTTGTTGCGGCCGTAGGCGTAGGCGTTGAGGTGCTGCGGGTCCGCGAGGTTGAGCTTCGGGTCCACGGAGACGAAGCGGCCGGCGGCCGGGTCGTATGCTCGTGCGCCGAGCTGGATCAGACCGGTCGTCGCGTCGGCCGTGCCGCCCACGAACGACTTGTCACCGGGCCACGCGCCCGCCGCCGGCTTGGCGCCGCGCACCTCGCCGAAGGGCAGGGTACGGCGCTGGACGATCGCCGAGTCGGAGGCCTTGACGGCGATCTCGGCGGTCCCGTTCTGCCCGCCGACCAGCCAGGTCACGCCGGTGGACGTCCGCACGGCGATCTGCCGACCGCCATGGGAGTAGTAGCGCGTGCCTGACAGGGACTTCTTCGCCGTGTCGAGGCGGATCTCCTGGCTGCCCAGGTACAGAGTGACGGCGCCCTTCTCCTTGCGGAGCAGGCGCTTTCCGTCCGCGCCGTACACGAACGAGGTCTTGTTCGCCTCGTCCAGGGCGTCGCCGGACAGGTACGGGGTGACGGCGCTGAGGCGGCCTTCCTCGTCCCAGTCCAGCTTCTGGTCGACCGCAGGGGAGAGGTCCGTCGCCGCCTTCGTACGGCGGACGGTGTTGCCCGCCTCGTCGTACGCGAACGACTGGGCCGCCGTCACCTCCTTCGCCGACGAGTCCGAGGTCGCGGTGCGCACCTCCGCCGACTTCAGGGCGTGGGCGTGTGTGCCGCCCTTGGTGTCCTGGGCCGTCGGTACGTACGTCGTCGACTGCGTGATCGCCGCGTCGCCGGTCGTGCCGGTGGCGTGGCGGACCTCACTGGTGCGGTTGCCCGCCGCGTCGTACCCGTAGGAGTGCCAGTACGGCGCCGGGCCGCCGACGGTCGCCTCACCGGCGCTCGCCGCGCAGTCGGTGGCCGTCTGGGTCCACGCCTCGGTCAGACGGCGCAGATAGTCGTACGTGAAGCACTGGACGTCGGCGGTCTTGCCCTCGGGCGTGTCCGCGAGCTTGCGGATGTTGCCGGTGGCGTCGTAGCCGTAGGTGATGTCGGAGTCGGGGGTCTTGACGATCTCCCGGTCGATGCGGGCGCGCTCCAGGCGCCGGGTGCCCTCCTCGTAGGTGTTGGTGAGCCAGGTGAACTTGTCGGCGCTGGCGGTGCCCAGCGTGAGCTGGAGGAGTTCGCCGTAGTTGGAGTAGCGGGACTCACGGGCGTAGTCGGTCGTGTCGCCCAGGGTGAACGACGGCAGACCGGTCGCCGTGTAGCCCGTGGTGACCGTCTCCGCCGGGAGACCACCGGCCGCCGGGAGACCGACGTCGTCGGGCGACCCGTCCGGCTTGTACGACGCCGTCGAGGTGTAGGTGCCGGCCAGCTTGCCCTCGGCGGCGGGGATCGTCACCGAGGTCTTCGTCGGGCGGCCCGCCGCGTCATAGGCGTCGACCGAATTCGTGTAGGCGTCGTCGCCCACCCACTTGGTGGCCGAGGCCAAGCGCCCCTTTCCGTTCGGGACGGTGGCGCTGTCGTACTCCCAGGTCGTCAGTTTCTTGTCGCCGTTGTAGAGCGAGCGCTGACGGCCCAGCTTGTCGTAGGTGAAGGTGAGGGTGGTGCCGCGCTGGTTGCGGACCGTCTTGACCTGGTCGAGGTCGTTGTACGTCATCCAGGACGTGCCGGCGTCCGGGTCGACGGCGCGGGTCTGACGGCCGCGCACGTCGTATTCGTACGACCAGAGGTTGCCCGACTCGTCCTTGACCTCGGTGACATGGCCCGCGGCGTCGTAGTCGTAGGACGTCGTGTCCGCCGCGCCCGTCGGCGAGGAGGCCTTGAACTCGAGGACCTTGGTCTTCTGCCCCTGCGCGTTGGTGTACGTCGCGGTGGGCGTGCCGCCGGCCGGCGGGTCGACCGTCGTGTGGTCACCGTGGTACGAGGTCTTGGTGCGCCACTTCTCGGTGCCGGCCACACGGAAGATCTCGTCCGTCGCCCGACCCGCCCCGTCGTACACCGTCTCGGTTTCCCGAGGCGTCCCCTCGGACGCGTCCGCCACGTTCACGAAGGTCGTGCCGACGGCGGCGGAGTTATAGAACGGGCCGATCTCGTTGACGGCCAGGCCGCGGGAGTCGTACTCGGTGGTGGTGACGACGCGGCCGGAGTTGGCGGCCGGGGTCTGGGTCTGGCGCTGGCGCAGGAGGCCGTCCTGGAGCTGGTGGCTGACCGCGACGGAGCCGTTCGGGAGGAGCGACTTGGTGGTGGTGACGACGGGCAGGTTGTTGCGGACCAGGTAGGCGTACTCCAAGGACGGGGTGTCCCCGGACTTGGCCCGGCCTGGCAGCCAGACCTTCAGCAGGCGGCCGAGGGCGTCGTAGTCCAGGTCGGTGCGCTGCTTATTGGCGTCGACCGTGGCGGTGACCAGGCCCCAGCGCGGGTCGACCGTGGAGGTGGTCGAGTTGCCGGCCGGGTCGGTGACCTTCATGCCGGTCACGGGGCCGCCGGTGGTCGGCGTGTAGGTGGTCTTCGTCGTGTTGCCCTGCTGGTCCGCTGAGTCCGTCACCCGGCCGTGGGCGTCGTACTTCGCGGTCGACGTCGTCACGTACTGCGGAGTACCGTCGTCCGCGTAATCCTTGACCTTCTCGCTTCGGACCACGTCACCCTTGGTGGGCGTGGTGCCGTAGGTGTCGGGGTCGTCGTACCAGGTGCGGACGTCCGAAATCGCCTCGCCCTTGTAGCCGCTCGGTGGGCCGTCGTCGCAGTTGACCGGGACGACCGTGACACGCTTCAGGAGCGTGAGCAGGTTCGCGCCGGTGTTGCGGACGTAGGCGTTCGTTGTGCACGTGTCGTCGTCAGGGTCGGACAGGTCACCCGAGTCCGACGAGCGCTCCAGCATGCCGTACGAGTCGTAGAAGTGCTCGACGGCGGCGCGGCGGACCTTGCCGTCGTCGAGCGCCGTGCGGGTCTTCGTCGACTTCACCGCCGCGTACGTCGCCTCGTCGCTGCCCTCCGTCGCCGTCGGGGCCGACTTCCAGGGGGTGCTGACCGTGCCGGTGATCTCCGCGCTGCCGTTGTAGGTGCGCTGTTCCAGCTGGAAGCCCTGGTGGCGGGCGTCGTCGCGGACCTTGGTGCCGTCGGAGGCGGTGACCGTGAGGGACTTGGTGCCGCCGGACTCCTTCTCCCGGTCGCCGTCCATGCCCTGGAGGTAGGTGGACTCCGTGCGGAGCTGCTTGCTGTTCTCGTCACCCGTCTTCACGGTGACGTTGCGGAAGCCGCGCCACTGGTTCCAGGTCTTCTTCTTGGTCTTGACGAGCTCGCTGTCGTCGAAGGCCCAGGCGGCGCCCGCGTAGTCGTAGGAGGTGACCTTGTTCGGGCCGGTGACGGTGACCTCGTCCTCGATCACCGTGTCGACGACGAACTTGTGGAACCAGTCCTCCTTTTCCCCGACCGTGCCCTCCTTCGACCAGAAGGACGGCATGCAGCGCTTGGTGTTGGTCTCGGGGGTGGGGAGTTTCGACGGGGTGCACTCGGTGGGCTTGTAGTTGACCGAGATCGTGCCGCCCGTCTCCGACTGGATCGCCCGGATGCGCCACTTGTACATGGGGAGGCGGTCGTCGGCGCCGGTGTCGACGCGGTTGGCGTCCTGCCGCTCGTAGAAGGTGACCTTCGGGAGCTTGTTCGCGCCGTCCTTGCCGGAGTGGGTCACCGACTCCAGCCACATGGACGGGGAGTGGGTGGTGTCGGCGCTCTGGTACTTGTGCGCCAGCTCCCACTCGTCGACATCCGTGTACGTCTTGCCGTCGGAACCCAGGACCTGCGTGGTGACCTTCGTCAGGCGCTTGCGGGAGAAGAAGGTCGGGGACCACTGGTCCTTGCACTCGGTGTCGGAGGTGCAGATCTGCTCGAACGGCACGTCCGGCCAGCGGGTGGCGGTGGACTCCTTCAGGTCGCCCGGCTCACAGTCGGCGGCGGCGCCCTTGCAGCGCTCGGCGGTGTCGAATACGACCCGCGCGGGAGCGGCGGTGGAGTTCTCCTTGCCCTCCTGCTCGCCGTACTCGACGCGCTTGAGCCAGCCGCCGCGATCGTAGGAGACGACCTTGTCGCCGCGCACGGTGTCGTACTTGTTGGTCTCGGTGCCGTAGTAGTACGTCATCGTGTTGCCGTGCACGTCGACGACGTAGTCGAGGTTCCAGCGCCAGGTCTGCTGGCAGCGGGACTCCTTGAAGGTGTCCGCGTGACAGGGCTCGTCCTTGTCGTCACCGAAGACCGGGACCTCCCAGGAGGAGCCGGTGAACTCGGTGTCGGCGGCCTCGCGCTTGCCCTTGCCGAAGTAGTAGCGGGTGCCGTCGGTGGTGGTGACGACCCAGTACTCGTTGTTGTCGTCGGCGTTGAAGCCGCCGGTCCTCCGCTCGACGATCGTGCCGTCGTCCTGCTTCAGACGCCACTCGTCCTTGGCCTTCTTGACCAGCTCACCGGCCCGGCCGCCGAAGTTCATGGTGGCGTTGTCGGAGTGCCAGCACAGGTCGTACTTCTGGGACCCGGCCTCGTCGTGGCCGTCCTCCGTGCAGGAGCGGTACGACCGCTCGATGTAGCCGGCGCTGAGGTCGAAGCCCTCGCCGACCCAGGAGGTCTGGTTGTTGCTGCTGGCGGTACGGCCGTCGGTGGACGCCGAGTTGTAGGCCAGGCCCAGCTGCGGCGACGGGCCCGCGATGGCGGGCGGGACGCGCAGCGGGTACTGCCAGGTGAACGCGCCGGTCTGGGCCGCCACCTGCCAGGACGCCGAAGGGGCGAGGGAGGTCGCGGTGTAGGAACCGGAGCCGCCGGAGGGGGCGGCGGAGACCGCGAGCAGCGGGGCCTTCGCGCCCACGGTGGCCGGCACGTCTGCGGTGAGCTTCTGGGCGCGGACGTCGTTGTCCGTGGCGAGCGGCGTGACCGTCTGGCAGGCTGCCGCCTTCGGCGTGGTCAGCGCGCAGGCAGGCAGCTGGACCAGCCGCAGCCGCTGCGCCCAGTCGCCGCCGTAGGCCTGGGCGAAGGAGGCGTAGTCGACCTCCACCGAGACCTTTGCGGGCGCGGCGGCCGTCGTCAGAGAGGTTCGCGCGTCCGCGTTGGTGACCTTCAGCAGCAGGCCCTCGATACCGGCCTTGCGCGCGGCGTCGTGGCCCAGGACGTCGACCGTGGCCCGGGCGGGGGTGGCCGCGCGGACCGAGCGGGCCTGGGCGGCAGCGATCCGTACCGGGAGGCCGCCCGCCTTGATGCTCCGCGGGGCCCTGCCGCCGTCCAGGACGACGGTGGCGCTGCCCGGCTTCGGCCAGGACGCTTTCGGGGCCCGCGAACTTCCGTACCCCGCAAGGTGCTTGAGCGGGGTGACCTGGCCACCCTCCTCCACCACGGGGGTGGAGGGCACGTCCTGGGTCTTGGGGCGCCGCTGCTCCCGGGCGTCGTCGTCGGCGAGCGCGGGGGCCGCCTGGAGCAGGGTCAGGGTCAGGGCCGCGGACACCGCCGCGGCCAGATGTTTCGCCCACCTATGGGCGCAATGTCTCCGTGTCGAGCGCATACGCGCTCCCCTCCCGTGTGATGTGGGGTGCCCGGGCGCCGGTCGACTGCCGTGCGCCCGGGCGAAGCCGCTCTGGTCAGGAGCCGCCGATTGCTGGATGAGCTAGTCGTTCGCGAGCCGGTAGATCTCGGTGCCGGAGAGCAGGCCGGGTACCAGCCGTACGTCATCGATGTCGCCGGCGAAGTAGTCGTGCCACGCGCCGTCGTACTGGGCACGGCCGATGTTCAGGCCCTTGCCTGCGTTCCAGACACCGGTGACGGTGGTGCTGCCCTGCTCTTCGCCGTCGACGTAGAGGGTGAACTTCCGTGCCGCCGGGTCGTAGGAGCCGGCCAGGTGGGTCCACTTGCCGACGGTCGCGGGCCGCTCGCTGGTCGCCATGGCGCGGACGATGTCGGAGCCGTCCTTGTCGGTGATGTGGCGGCCGAAGATCCAGCGCTTGTACGCGGTCGAGTAGTAGAGGTTGAGGCCGTTGCCGCTGGTGCCGGCCTGGCTGATCACCGAGATGTTCCCGCTCAGCGAGGTCGGCCGCACCCACGCCGAGACGGTGAACGCCTGCCCGGTGTGGACGGCGGAGGTCGCGGTGGCGTAGTCGCTGCTGCCGTTGAAGCGCAGGGCCTTGTCGGCGGTCTCGGTGGCGGAGTGGTTGCCCGCCACCCAATCAGCGCCCTTGACGGTGAGGTCGCGGTCGTGGCCGGAGGTGTCGGGGGCGGTGGTGCCGGAGGTCTGGTCGAGGCCGTAGACGGCGGCGGCGCAGGTGTCGGCGAGGGCGTCGGGACAGGCGCGGTCGGCGGTGAAGATGTACTTCTCCAACGGACCGCGGTTGCCCGCCCGGTCGACGCTGCGCACATAGAGCACGTTCGGCCCGAAGGTGGACGGCGCCACCTCGATGGTGGCGCCGCCGCCGAGGCTCGCGGGCGTGGCCTTGCGGCCGGGAGTGTCGCTGCCGAGGTCCCACTCGTAGTACTCGACGTCATTCTTGAAGACCGAGTCGGAGTTGCCGTTGGCCGAGACGGTGAAGTGCCGCTTGGCGCCCGCCGGGAGGTCGGCCTCACCGTCCACCGGCGTCACCAGCGGCTTGGTGTCGGGCCGTTCGGTGTCCACCACGAACTCGCACCAGTCGGACCAGTCCGAGTAGCCGGAGTCCTTCAGCTTGCCGGTGGAGCCGTCGTAGAGCTGCGCGTGCCACTTGTAGCCATGGCCGTGCGCCAGCTCCCTGATCGGGATGCCCTTCTCGAACACGCCCTCGTTCTGCGGCCCGTCCTTGCCCTCGTACACCAGGGGCCGGCCGTCGACCTGGTCCCACACGCGGAAGGTGGCGGTGAGGTTCTGGCCGGTGCCATCGCTGTAGGAGTCGGCGTCGGTGCCGTTGACCGCCATGGCCGGGGTGTCGTCCCGGATCCACGGCCGCTTGGTGTTGCCCGTGGTGCAGGTCTTCTCCTCCGGGTTGCTCAGCCGCTCGTTGTACGGCTTCCCCGGGGTGGTGTTGTAAGTGACGACCAGCTTGGCGTTGTCACCGCGGAACCGCTTCCAGGAGTTCGCGTCGTCCTCGTCGGCGGCCCGCAGTGAAAAGGCGATCGGATCCTCCGCCTTGGCCTTCTTGCGCACGGTGGCGGTGAGATTCTCGTTGCTCTCATCGGCGCTGTCCTGGAAGTCGACCCAGCTGGCCGGCGCGTCGGGGCTGCAGCTGTCGCCGCGCCCGTAGGCCACCGTCCGGTCGACCATCAGGTCGCCGTCCTTGGGCTTGTTGTTCCAGTTGGTGGCGGAGTCAACGCCGCCCTCGGCCACCGCGTGCAGGTTGACGGTGCTCTTCTGGCACGAGAAGGAGAAGGTCTCGTAGACCTCGAAGACCGCCTTGGAGATGGTGCGGTTCTTCCACCCGGAGGTACCGAACTGGAAGTACATGCGGTTCGTGTACGGCGACGAGCTGCACACGTAATAGGTGCCGCCGATCGACTTGTACGAGCAGCGCCCGACGCCCTCGTCCTTCTTGAACTTGTGGAACTCGGTGCTCGGGTGGGCGCTGGAGACGTACAGCCACTCGCTCTTGGACATGCCGGCCTCCGGGTCGAGGTAGACCGGGAAGTCGGTGTCGGAAGCGGTCAGCACGGAAGCGTCGGGGACGACTGTGACCGCGTCCACGGAGATGTCCAGGACCATGTCGGCGACCTTCGCCGCCGCGCCGGGCCCGTCCTCGACGGGGGCGCCGGAGCCGGCGGCCGGCACGGCATCCGCCGGGACCTCCTCGGTGGTGGTGGCGGAGTCCCACATCTTGGGGGCCTGGCCGCCGAAGAGACGCGCGCCGGAGGCGTCCACCGCCTGCAGCCCGCCGGCCGGCCCGGTGGTCAGGTCGAGGCCCTCGGACCGTACAGGCAGCCGCAGTCGAGCCAGCTCGGGATTGTCAGCGGCTTCCGGGCTCTTCACCTTCAGGACGTACGAAGTACCCGGTGACAGTGGCGCTGGCCAGCAGGTCGACGCTGGGCAGCACCTCGCGGTACTCGGCGGTGTCGCCCTCCAAGACCGGCTCGGGCAGCGGCCTGGGCCAGCGCAGCGTGAACGACTTGCCGGCGTCCCCCAGGGTGATCAGGTCGGACGAGCCGCCCCCGGCGAAGGCCAGGTCGACGACTGCGGCCTTCGGGCCCACCGTGCCGTCCGCCCGCCGCTCCAGCGTGGCGTCGGCCTTCTCCCAGCTGCCATCGGCGCGTTGCACCCGCTGCGGCTGGACACTGGTCTCGCTGGTGAAACTGCCGTCCGGGTTCGCGAAGACGAGTTCGTCCTCGGTCCTCTGCTGGATGATCTCCACCGGTTCGCCGGTCTCGGCGGCGAGCCGGAACGCGGCCGTCTCGGCCGAAGCCTGCCGTGTGCTGCCGGCCGCGTCGGCCGGACTGGTGACGGCGGGCAACGAGCCCAGGACGACGGCGCCGCCGAGCAGCACGCCGAGCGTCCGGGCAGCACGAAGCCGCCGGAACCAAGGGTTGGTCATGCCCTTGTCTCCCCCCGGGCTCTCCCCAGAGCCCGCTATGAAATTGATGTGGCCATGCCGTGCAGCAGTGGCGGAAGAAACGTATGGGTTCTCTTTTGCCGAATCAAGAGCATTTCAAGAGCGAACCGCCCCAGAGCCCACACCGCATGCCGTATGAACGGCCCTTGGTACTGGAAGACGCGCGCGGCGCGACCAGCGGATCCTCCCTCTTCGGCTGGATTGGGAGAACGGACGCGCCAGCCGGATGGAGCCCACGTTCGGCCTCGCTCAAGCTGCACACATCTCAAGCCGGAGCCGACCGTGTCGTCGGAGGATGCCGTCACCCAGAGCCGGACACTGTATCCGGAGGGCGTTCCCGGACGGCTGACCTTCATCATCCGCCTCGGCGCGAAGGACGTGCACCGCACCTGCCACCGGTCGTCGACGCGGCGGCCCTGAGGTTCCCCCGCCACGGTTCGGCACGGACCGGCGCGGGCAGCACCTCGCGATACGCGGCGGTGTTGTCAGGATTGGACAGTCCCGCCGCTTCCGATCACCACATCGAAGACGGTCGTATTCCCACCCCGATGGTCCGAGTGCAACCACAGGCTGCTGATGGCGTGTCACGCACGCCTGTCCACCGGTTGTCCACCGAACCTCATTGCGTAGGCCCGAGCCGCCCCTCCCAGATAAGCAAAAGCCCAGCCCAGAGACTCAAGCCCGCAACATGGTCACGGAAACACAACCCCGAACCTACGCATTACGATGCGCAGACAACGAGTGCCCGATCTGCCGGGATTCCAAGGTCAACGGAAACAAAAAACCCCAGGTCAAAGCCATGACCTGGGGTTCAGCATGGAGCCGCCTTCGGGATTCGAACCCGAGACCTACGCATTACGAGTGCGTTGCTCTGGCCATCTGAGCTAAGGCGGCGCGCTGTCGACACCATGGTGCGATCAGCAACGCGGGTAAGTCTACACAGTTTCCGAGGGTGCTCCGAACCAGCCCCGGAGGCGGGGTCCCCGGGGCGGGCGGCGGGCGGTAGGCAGGCGGCGGGCCGGTGCCGGCATGCTTCGGGCAGGCCGTTCTCGGGGCTAGGAACAGCGCTTTCCGTCCGTCGGAGGGGTGCCGCGGAGTAGGTACGCGTTGATCGTGGAGTCGATGCAGGCGCTCCCTCGGCCGTAGGCGGTGTGGCCGTCGCCCTTGTAGGTGAGGAGGCGGGCCGAGGAGAGCTGGGCGGCCAGGGCGCGGGCCCAGCGGTAGGGAGTCGCCGGGTCGCGGGTGGTGCCGACCACGACGATCGGGGCGGCGCCCCTCGCCTCGATGCGGTGCGGCTCGCCGGTCGCCCGCACCGGCCAGTACGCGCAGTTCAGGGAGGCCCAGGCAAGGCCCTCGCCGAAGACCGGGGACGCCTTCTCGAAGGCGGGCAGCGCCCTGCGCACCTCGTCGGGGGTGTCGAAGGCCGCGGGGAGGTCGAGGCAGTTCACGGCGGCGTTGGCGAACATCAGGTTCGCGTAGCCGCCGCCGGCGTCACGGTCGTAGTAGGTGTCGGAGAGGGCCAGGAGTCCCGCGCCGTCGTTCTCCTTCATCGCCGAGTTCAGTGCCTCGCGCACCTGCTCCCACGACCCCTCGTCGTACATCGCCGCGATCACACCGGTGGTGGCGAGGGCCTCGCCGAGCCTGCGGCCGTCCGCGTCGCCACTCGGGATCTGGTGCGCGTCCAGCTTCCCGAAGAAGGCCTTGAGGTTCCGGCCGACCTCGGCGGTCGGCGTGCCCTTCCTGCCCAGCGGGCAGTCCGGCTGCCGAACGCAGTCCTTCGCGAAGGACTGGAACGCCGTCTCGAAGCCCGCCGTCTGGTCGAGGTTCAGCCGGCGGGCCGGCAGCGACGGGTCCATCGCTCCGTCCAGGACCAGTCGGCCCGACCGGCCGGGGAAGAGTCCCGCGTAGGTCGCCCCGAGGAAGGTGCCGTACGACGCGCCCACGTAGTTCAGCTTCGTGTCACCCAGCGCCGCCCGCACGATGTCCATGTCCCGGGCCGTCTCGACGGTGGACACATGCCGCAGCAGTTTCGGCGAGTCCGCCCCGCAGCCCTCGGCGAACTTCTTGTACGCGTCGACGAGTTCCGTGGTCTCCCGCTGGTCGTCCGGCGTGCTGTCCGTCTGCGTGTACCGGTCCATGTCCCGCCTGCTGAGGCATTTCACGGGCTCACTGCGGGCGACGCCGCGCGGATCGACCGCGACCAGGTCGTAGCGGGCCCGGACCTCCACCGGGTAGCCGATCCCCGCGTACGCCTGGAGGTAGTCGACGGCCGAGCCGCCCGGCCCGCCGGGGTTGACGAGCAGCGAACCGAGGCGGCTGCCCGGGCCCGTGGCCTTCTTGCGGGCGACGGCGAGCCTGACATCACCGTCGGCCGGCTTCGCGTAGTCGAGCGGCGCCTTCAGCGTGGCGCACTGGAAGCCGGGGACTGTGCAGGAGCGCCAGTCCGGCTTCTGGTCGTAGTACGACGCGAGGACCGTCGGTGTGGCCCGCGGCAGCGAGGCGAGAGCCGCCTGGGCCGCGGCACCGGCCGTCGTCGTACTCCCAGCCGAACAGGCGGAACAGGCGGAGACGAGCATCGCGGCGACGGCCACGAGAACGCCGCCCATACGCGCTCTGCGCGCGCGGACAGGGGTGCTGTGCCTGGTGAGATGTGGGCCGGACGGGTCGGTCCGGTCTGCTGTCGTGCCAGGGCGGGGGCTGCGCCTGATGTACATCGACCGAGCGTAACTCTGCGCGGTGGATCAAACGCTCTCCGTGCGCACGCTGCCTCGTACGAGGGACGTCGTCAACCTCCTGTCGTCAGGCGTCGGCCGCTCAGCCCGCGCTGTCGGCGGCTCAGCCCGCTCTGAGTGTCATCGTCATCGCCTCCACCGCCAGGAGCGGGGCCACATTGCGGTCGAGGGCCTCACGGCACGCGGCGATCGCCTCGATGCGGCGAAGCGTGGACTCCGGGGAGCTGCCGCGGGCGATCCGCTCCAGGGCGTCCCCGGCGTCCGCGTTGGCGATCGCCACCCGGGAGCCGAGCTGGAGGGCGAGGACGTCGCGGTAGAAGGCGGTGAGGTCGGTGAGCGCGAGGTCGAGGCTGTCGCGCTGGGTGCGGGTCCTGCGGCGCTTCTGCTTGTCCTCCAGATCCTTCATGACGCCCGCCGTGCCGCGCGGCATGCGGCCCCCCTGGGAGGCCCCCATCGCCGCCTTGAGCTCCTCGGTCTCCTTGCCGTCCCGCTCCTCGGCGAGCTGCTTGGCGTCCGCGGCCGCCGCGTCGACCAGTTCCTGGGCGGCCTTGAGGCACCCGCCGACGTCGTCGATGCGCAGGGGCAGCTTGAGGACCGCCGCCCGGCGCTCGCGCGCGGCCGGGTCGACGGCCAGGCGGCGGGCACGGTCGACATGTCCCTGGGTGGCGCGGGCGGCGGCCATCGCGGCGGCCGGCTCGACGCCCTCCCGTCGTACGAGCATGTCCGCGACGGCGTCGACGGACGGCGTGCTCAGGTTCAGATGGCGGCAGCGGGAGCGGATGGTGGGCAGCACGTCCTCGATGGAAGGGGCGCACAGCAGCCACACCGTGCGGGAAGCGGGCTCCTCCACGGCCTTGAGGACGGCGTTGGCCGACTTCTCGTTCAGCCGCTCCGCGTCCTCGACGAGGATGACCTGCCAGCGGCCGTTGGCAGGCGAGGTGAACGACTTGCGGACGGTGTCACGCATGTCGTCCGCCAGGATCTGCGAGCCGACGGCGGCGACGGTGCTGACGTCGGCGTGGGTACCGACGAGTGCCGTGTGGCAGCCGTCGCAGAACCCGCAGCCGGGGGATCCGCCGAGGGCCCGGTCGGGGCTGACGCACTGCAGCGCGGCGGCGAAGGCCCGCGCTGCCTGGTTCCGCCCCGCTCCGGGCGGTCCCGTGAACAGCCAGGCGTGTGTCATCTTCGACGCCTCGGGCGGCGGCGTGTCCGCGGCGGCCGCGGTGACCAGGGCGTCGGCGTCCCGGGCAGCGGCATCGAGCTGCTCGCTCACCTTCTCCTGGCCGACCAGGTCGTCCCAGACGGTCATGCGTCACCCCGCCCTTTCGTCACGTTTCGCTGTACGGGGTCCATTGTGGGGGCGACCACTGACAACGGGCGCCGACGGCGGGGGCGCAGGCGGTCACGGGCGCCTCCCGACGGTCCCGCCGCTGACCGCCGCGATGACGTGGACGCCGTACCCGCCGAACGGGCGGGCCTGACACACGGGATGCTCAACGCGCCGCGGCAGGTGTGCCGGCAACCTCGGCCGGACCACCGCGTGCCCACCCCGGTAAGCGGTGGGCACGCCCTTGTCCGCCACGCCGGCCCCGGCGCGGGTCGGCCCCGCGCCCGTGCCCGCCCGTCGTCCCTGCCACCCGCTCGACGCCGGGCGCCGGGCTCCCGCTCAACACCGGGCGAGCGAGCGGAGTTCAGCCCCGCCGCCCCCGGCCGCGTCGGCCGCGTCCCTCCTCGGGCTCCTCGTCGTCACGCGGGCCCAGCAGTTCGTCCGCCAGGGTCGGCAAGTCGTCCAACGGCGTCTCCTCGGCCCAGTCCGACCGGGCCCGCCGACGAGGCACCCCGTCCTCGTCCACCTGCGGCAGCTCGCGTGTACGGTCCGCGCCCGTTTCCGGCCGCGTCGTCTCCTGCTCGTCCCTGAAGAAGCCCGGCGGCACCCGGTCCGAGGGAGTGTCGTCCTGGACGGGAGGCAGTACGGCCGTCTCGTCCGCGGCACCCGGAGGAACCGGCGGCAGCACAGCGGTCTCGTCCGCGGCACCCTCAGGAACCGGCGGTTGCGGCAACTCGGTTGTCACCTCGGAGTCGGGACCACCGGCGCCGGAGCTCGGCTCACCGCCACTCTTGTCGTCCCGCACCCTCGGCAGGACCGCCGTCTCGTCCACCGGCCCGCCCGACGCGTTCGTCGGCGTCACCATCGGTGTCGCCACGGTCGCCTCGTCCGGCGTGGCACCCGGGCCCGACCGGCGCGACTGCCCGGACCGATCCTTCGGCGCGAACCGATCCGACGGCCCCGCCTGCCCTGACTGCCCAGACGCGTCCGTTCCCGAAGTGCCCCCCTGCGGCGAGGCCGGCCGAGGCCCCTCCGCCGCCGCGGCCGCCGCCTGCTCGGCCAGCCGCCGCGCCTCCTCGGCCCGCAGCAGCGCCTCCTCGGCCTTCTGCTGCTTCTCCAGGCGCCGCGCCTCGGCCTCGGCGCGCAGTCGGGCCTCCTCCTCGGCCTGCTTGCGGCGCCGCTCCTCGTCGGCCTTCCGCCGGGCCTCTTCCTCGGCCCGCACCTTCTCCTCGGCGAGCAGCCGCTGCCGCTCCTCCTCGGCACGGCGCCGCGCTTCCTCGGCCCGCACCCGGGCCTCCTCCGCCTGGCGCTCGGCCTCTCGCCGCTGCGCCTCCTCCAACTCGCGCCGCTTGCGCTCCTCCTCCTCGGCGCGCAGCCGTTCGAGCTGCTCCTGGCGCTCACGCTCCAGGCGCTCCTCCTCGGCCTTGCGGGCCGCCTCTTCCTCGGCCTTGCGGCGTGCCTCCTCCTCGGCCTTCTTCCGCGCCTCCTCCTGGGCCTTCACCTCGGCCTCGGACAGCGGCAGCATCTGGTCGAGCCGGTGCCGGACGACGGTCGTGACGGCCTCGGGCTCCTGGCCCGCGTCCACCACCAGGTAACGCCCGGGGTCGGCGGCGGCCAGCGTCAGGAACCCGGACCGCACGCGCGCGTGGAACTCGGCCGGCTCCGACTCCAGCCGGTCCGGCGCCTCGGTGAACCGCTCGCGGGCGATCTCCGGCGAGACGTCCAGCAACACCGTCAGATGAGGCACAAGCCCGTTCGTCGCCCAGCGGTTGATGCGGGCGACCTCTGTCGGGGACAGGTCACGACCCGCCCCCTGGTAGGCAACGGAGGAGTCGACGTACCGGTCGGAGATCACGACCGCGCCCCGCTCCAGAGCGGGCCGCACCACCGTGTCCACGTGCTCCGCGCGGTCCGCCGCGTACAGCAGCGCCTCCGCGCGGTGCGAGAGCCCGGCGCTCGACACGTCCAACAGGATCGACCGCAGCCGCTTGCCGACCGGCGTCGCTCCCGGCTCGCGCGTGAGGACGACCTCGTGGCCCTTGGCTCGGATCCACTCGGCGAGCGCCTCGGCCTGGGTGGACTTCCCGGCCCCGTCGCCGCCCTCCAGGGCGATGAAGAAACCGGCCGAGGCGGCCGCCGTCTCCGGGTCGTCACCGCCGAGCAGCGCGTCCCGCAGGTCGTGGCGCAGCGGCACACCGGAACGGTCGTCGACCTTGGCCAGTACCAGCGCGGCCACGGGCAGCAGCAGAGCGCCCACCAGCATCAGGGTGAAGGCCGCGCCGCCATGCGCGAACAGGAACTTGCCGTTCTCCAGGCGGTGCGGGCCGATCGCCGCGGCCACGAGGGGCGCGATCACCACTCCCAGCGCCACGCACACGCGGACGACCGCGTGCAGGTGCTCGGTCGTGCGGGCCCGCCGGTACTCCTCGGCCTCCTGGTCCAGCAGTGTGTGCCCGGTGTTGGCGGCCACGCCCGCGCCGGCCCCCGCCAGCGCGAGGATCAGCAGCACGCTGGTGACGTCGGGGACGAGCCCCGCGGCCAGCAGGGCGACACCGGTGAAGGCGATCGCCAGCGCCAGCAGCCGGCGCCGCGACAACGTCGGCAGCAGGGCGGGTGCCGTGCGGATGCCGACGACCACTCCGCCGGTCAGCATGCCCACCATCAGGCCGTAGAGAACAGGGCCGCCGCCCAGGTCCTTGGCGTGCAGTACGGCGACGCCCACGGCGGCCGCGACCGCTCCCGCGATGGCCGCGCAGGCCGGCACCAACAGCGGGATCGCGCCGGTGCGGCCCTTGTCGACGCCGGTGCCCGTCTTGGGGCGGCGCAGTCCCTCCAGCGGCGAACGCGCGCGCGGGGTGTGCGTGTCGGGCAGTTCCAGGTAGGTCAGCACCGACAGGGACGCGGCGAACAGACCGGCCGCGACGTAGGACGCGAGGGCAGCCTGATGCTGGGCGAACCAGGCGATCCCCGAGCCCAGCAGGTTGTTGAGCAGACCCGCGACGACGAGCGCGGCGGCCGCGAGCGGGATCGCCACGAAGGTCGTCCGCAGCGACAGACGGCGCAGGGCGTCCATGTGGTCCGGCAGCGGTCGTACCGTCGCGCCCTCCGGCGGCGGCGTCGGCAGCAGGGCGGGCGCCGCGCTTTCGCGGCACACCGTCCACAAGCGCTCGGCGACACCGGTCACGAAGGCGGTGACCAGGAGGATCGCCAGCGCGTTCTCGGGCATCCAGTCGATCCACAGGGGCGCCACGATGAGCACCGCGGCCCGCAGCCCGTCCGCGCCGACCATCGTCCAGCGGCGATCGAGCGGGCCGTCCTGGGAGGTGAGCGAGGTGAGCGGGCCGAGGAGCACGGCTCCGAAGAGCAGCGTCGCGAGGACGCGCACCCCGAAAACGGTCGCCACTGCGAACGCCACGCCCCGGTAGCCACCGCCGAACGAACCCTCGGCGATCGCCGCCTGGAGGGCGAGAACAACGAGAACCAGAAGCGCGAGGGTGTCGCCGACACCGCCCACGAGTTGCGCGCTCCACAGCCGTTTCAGCTGCGGTCGGCGCAGCAGGGCGCGGACGGCGCGCTCGCGGGAGTCCGCGACCAGGGCGTCGTCGGGGGCCGGGTGAGTGGCCGTTGGCTGCTCGGCTGGGGTCATGCTTTCAGCCTATCGGGACGCACCGACAGCCTGGAGCGCCCGTCCCGAACGTGCGCTCGCCCCGACATCAAAGCGATGCCGGGGCGTTCTTTTTGCGAAGCCGCTGTGAAGAAACGGCGAGGGAAACGAGGACCGCTCGGTTCGCGACGCCGCCTTCAACCGTTCTGTCCTGAGCGGCGTCCTGAACGGCCGCCTTCACCGCTCGGCCCTCAGCGGTCGGCCTCAACCACTCGGGCCTCCACAGCGGACCTCAACCGGTCAGTCCTCGGACGCCGTTTTCGACGCCGTCGCCTTCTTCGCGGTCGTGGTTGTCTTCTTGGCGGTCGTCTTCTTCGCGGCCGTCGTCGTCTTCTTCGCCGCGGTCTTCTTCGTCGCCGCCGCCTTCTTGGCCGGTGCCTTCTTCGCGGGCGCCTTCTTCGCCGTCTTCTTGACGGGCCCCTTCGCCCGCTTCTCGGCGAGCAGTTCGAAGCCGCGCTCCGGGGTGATCTCCTCGACGCTGTCGCCGGAGCGCAGGGTCGCGTTGGTCTCCCCGTCGGTGACATACGGTCCGAAGCGGCCGTCCTTCACCACGACCGGCTTCTTGCTGACCGGGTCCTCGCCCAGCTCCTTCAGCGGCGGCTTGGCGGCGGCCCTGCCGCGCTGCTTGGGCTGGGAGTAGATCTCCAGCGCCTCTTCGAGGGTGATCGTGAAGAGCTGGTCCTCGGCCTGGAGGGACCGCGAGTCCGTGCCCTTCTTCAGGTACGGGCCGTAGCGGCCGTTCTGCGCGGTGATCTCCACGCCCTCGGCGTCCTTGCCGACGACGCGCGGCAGCGACATCAGCTTGAGGGCGTCCTGAAGCGTCACCGTGTCGAGGGACATCGACTTGAACAGTGAGGCCGTACGCGGCTTGACGGCCTTCTTGCCGGTCTTCGGGGTGCCCTCGGGGAGCACCTCGGTGACGTACGGGCCGTAGCGGCCGTCCCGGGCGATGATCTGGTGGCCGGACAGCGGGTCGGCACCGAGCTCGAAGTCACCGCTCGGCTTGGCGAGCAGTTCCTCCGCGAGCTCGACGGACAGCTCGTCCGGGGCGAGATCCTCGGGCACGTCCGCGCGCTGGTGGTTCTCGGAGTCCTTCTCGCCGCGCTCGACGTACGGGCCGTAGCGCCCGACCCGCAGCACGATGTCGTTGCCCACCGGGAACGACGACACCTCGCGCGCGTCGATCGCGCCCAGGTCCGTCACCAGTTCCTTGAGGCCGCCGAGGTGGTCCCCGTCGCCGTTGCCGGCGTCGGCGGCACCGCCCGCAGCCGTGCCTTCTCCTTCGCCGAAGTAGAAGCGCCTGAGCCACGGCACGGCCTGCGCCTCGCCGCGGGCGATGCGGTCGAGGTCGTCCTCCATCCTGGCGGTGAAGTCGTAGTCGACGAGCCGCCCGAAGTGCTTCTCGAGCAGGTTGACCACGGCGAAGGACAGGAAGGACGGCACGAGGGCCGTGCCCTTCTTGAAGACATAGCCGCGGTCGAGGATCGTGCCAATGATCGACGCGTACGTCGACGGGCGGCCGATCTCGCGCTCTTCGAGCTCCTTGACCAGGCTGGCCTCGGTGTAGCGGGCCGGGGGCTTGGTGGCGTGCCCGTCGACCGTGATCTCCTCGGCGCGCAGCGGGTCGCCCTCGTTGACCTGGGGCAGGCGGCGCTCACGGTCGTCCAGCTCGGCGTTCGGGTCGTCGGCGCCCTCGACGTACGCCTTCAGGAAGCCGTGGAAGGTGATCGTCTTGCCGGAGGCGCTGAACTCGACGTCCCGGCCGTCGGAGGCGGCGCCACCGATCTTCACCGTGACGGAGTTGCCGGTCGCGTCCTTCATCTGGGAGGCGACGGTCCGCTTCCAGATCAGCTCGTAGAGCTTGAACTGGTCGCCGGTCAGACCCGTCTCGGCGGGGGTGCGGAAACGATCGCCCGAGGGGCGGATCGCCTCGTGCGCCTCCTGCGCGTTCTTGACCTTCCCGGCGTACGTACGCGGCGAGGCCGGCAGGTAGTCGGCGCCGTACAGCTGTGTGACCTGGGCGCGGGCGGCGGTGATCGCCGTGTCGGACAACGTCGTGGAGTCCGTACGCATGTAGGTGATGAAGCCGTTCTCGTACAGCTTCTGGGCCACCTGCATGGTCGCCTTAGCGCCGAAGCCGAGCTTGCGCGAGGCTTCCTGCTGAAGCGTCGTCGTACGGAACGGGGCGTACGGCGAGCGGCGGTACGGCTTCGACTCGACGGACCGCACCGAGAACTGGGTGTTCTCCAGGGCGGCGGCCAGCGCGCGGGCGTTGGCCTCGTCGAGGTGGAGGGTGTTCGCGCTCTTGATCTGTCCCAGCGAGTCGAAGTCGCGGCCCTGCGCGACCCGCCTGCCGTCGACGGTCTGGAGACGGGCGACCAGCGACGACGGATCCGACGAGTCCCCGGCGCGGCCGGTCGCGAAGGTGCCCGTCAGGTCCCAGTACTCAGCAGAACGAAACGCGATGCGCTCGCGTTCCCGCTCCACCACGAGCCGGGTGGCGACCGACTGGACACGGCCGGCCGACAGACGCGGCATGACCTTCTTCCACAGGACCGGCGAGACCTCGTAGCCGTAGAGACGGTCGAGGATGCGGCGGGTCTCCTGGGCGTCGACCAGCTTCTGGTTCAGCTCGCGCGGGTTGGCGACGGCGGCCTGGATCGCGGCCTTGGTGATCTCGTGGAAGACCATCCTCTTGACCGGGACCTTGGGCTTGAGCACCTCCTGGAGGTGCCAGGCGATCGCCTCGCCCTCGCGGTCCTCATCGGTGGCGAGGAAGAGCTCGTCGGAGTCCTTCAGCAGGTCCTTGAGCTTCTTGACCTGGGCCTTCTTGTCGGCGTTGACGACATAGATGGGCTGGAAGTCGTGATCGACGTCCACGCCGAGGCGGCGGACCTCGCCGGTGTACTTCTCGGGCACCTCCGCGGCGCCGTTGGGGAGGTCGCGGATGTGCCCGACGCTCGCTTCGACGACGTAGCCGGGGCCGAGGTAGCCCTTGATCGTCTTCGCCTTGGCAGGCGACTCGACGATGACGAGTCGGCGGCCGCCCTGTGCGGTCTCGCTGGTCGGGGACAACTTCGCTCTTCTCTCCGGTCGGCGCTGGGGTCTCTCCCCAGGCCTTGGTCCCGGGGTCGGGTCATGCTGACGCTGCGGAGTGTGACGGTACATCCCGCCCCCGTGTCAAACGGGAAAAGCCCGCAACGGCCACTCGAACGGTAACCCGACTACCGCCATTCCTGCCGCCCGGAGTGCCCACCGGCCTTTTCGGACCTATCCGGAGGGTGATCCATCAGTTACTGGTACCGCAGCGGCAACAGGGCGCTCACACCTGGGTGAAGCACCATGTCCCGAGGGCGAGCGCAAGCAGTGCGACGACGCTCGCGGCGGTCGCCGATGCGACCGGACTCACACCGTGGGCGACCGGTTCCCGGTGCCGCACCCGGGCCGTGGTCCACACCAGGAGCCCGCCTCCGAACAGGGTGAACACCATTCCGGCGAAGATCGCCGATTCGCTTTCCATGGCCACCCCGTGCCCCTTTTTCTCCGTCCGCGCGTGTCCAGCCCGTGGAGGCTGACACGCGCGGACGGCGCACAGGCGAACCCCGGGTGAACGCGGGGACGACACGGCTGCGGACTCCTCCCGCCCCGCCACGCTCGGTAGGGGTCGGACCGCACAGGGGCGCGCACATTTTTTTCTGTCGCCCTCCTGCTCGCACCCTGTCCCCCTTATGCCGCGCTCATGACGCGCTCATGCCGTCGGGACGGCTCACGGGGTGCCCGGTCCACCCCCGGCCTCGGCGCCCAGGTCGGCTCGACACTGTTGCCGCACGGCTTCGTCATCGCTGCCCACGGCTTCGTCAGGGCGCCGGTGCCCTCAGAGGTGACACGCCACGGGTGGCACGTGGATCACGCCGGTTCGATGAACCCCTGCTCCACCAGCAGCCGGATCTGCGCCGGCGTCCGGTCGCGCAGCAACACCGGATCCTCGCCGACCAGTTGGGCGATCGCGTCGAGGATTCGGCCCGCGCTCAGCGAGCCGTCGCACACACCCGCGAAGCCCGCGCCGACCGTGTCCACCTTGGTGGCCCGGCGCATGCCACGGTTCTGCCGCAGCACGACATGCTCGGGGTCCTCGGCGCCGGGCAGCCCGACCTGCTCCTGGACGATCTCGGATGTCAGCTTGAAGTGGCCCGCGAGCAGGGCCGCGTCGTCATGCGCCCGCAGGTAGTCGAGGCGGCCGAAGTGCGCCCGGACCGTGTCGCCGAGCGGCTGCTCGACCGGGTGCGGCCACTCCTCGACGGTGACCGAGGGCACAGCGGCCCCGGTCTTCCGCAGGCTGATCCAGCCGAAGCCGACGGCCCTCACCTTGCGCGCCTCGAACTCGTCCAGCCAGGCGTCGTACCGCGCCTGGTACTCGGCCGGGTCGCCGCGGTGGTCACCCGCGTCCCTGAGCCACAACTCGGCGTACTGCGTGACGTCCTGCACCTCGCGCTGCACGATCCAGGCATCGCATCCGCGCGGCACCCACGACCTGAGCCTGTCCTGCCAGTCCTCCCCCTCCACGTGCTGCCAGTTGGCGAGGAACTGCGCGAATCCGCCCTCCCGCAGCCGTTCCCCCGCCCCCTGAACGAGCGAGCGGCACAGATCGTCCCCGCCCATCCCGCCGTCCCGGTACGTCAGCCGGCCGCCCGGCGAGATCACGAAGGGCGGGTTGGACACGATCAGGTCGAAGGTCTCGTCGTCCCGGACCGGCTCGAACAGCGAACCCTCGCGCAGATCGGCGGCGGCCGCCCCGGACAGCGCCAGCGTGAGCGCGGTGATCTGCAGCGCGCGTGGGTTGAGGTCGGTCGCCGTCACCCGCGTGGCGTGCTGGGCGGCGTGCAGCGCCTGGATCCCGGAGCCGGTGCCGAGATCGAGGGCGGCGGGGACGGGCGTGCGGACCGTGATGCCCGCGAGGGTCGTGGACGCACCGCCCACGCCGAGGACGACGCCTTCGTCCTTGCTGCCGATGCCCCCCGCCCCACCGACCGCGCATCCCAGGTCGGACACGATGAACCAGTCCTCGCCGCCGGGTCCGCCGTACGGCCGTACGTCCACGGCCGCGGCGAGGTCACCCGCCGAAGCGCCCTCGCGGTCCCCGCCGACACGGACCAGCCATCCGCTCTCCAGGCAGGCCTCGACGGGCAGGACGTCCCCCACGCGCGCGTGGGGGACAGGCTGCTGCAACAGGAACAGCCGTACGAGCGTCTCCAGTGGCGTGTCCCCGCGTGTGGCCCGGAGCGCGGGCACGGTCTCGCTGCGGGCCAGCGCCGCGTACGCGGGGGCGCCGAGCAGTTCGAGCAGCCCGTCGGCGGTGAAGGAGGCCCTTAGCAGGGCCTCCCGCAGCCGGGCGGTGACATCGGGACGGTCGGACGCGGGCAGGGCAGGCAGGCCGGAGATACTCACGCCCCCATTGTGACCCTGGGCGCCCGCGGATCTCAGCTCCTCGCGCCCCGTGGACCGCGGCCCGCGTCAGCCCGTGGCCGCCGACGCCGGAGAGGGCGCCGCCTTGCAGCTCTCCTGCTCGGCCATCGCCTTGCCGACGTCGCCCTCCTCGAGAGTCTTCAGCGCGTCGTTCCCGCTCTTGCTGAGCTTGGCCAGCTCGGTCGCGATGTCCTTGAGACCGTCCGCGAACTTCGCCTGGTCCTTGGTGTCGAGTTCGTCGACCTGCTTCTGCAGGGACGCGTACGACGTGGAGATGCCGTTGAGTTCCTTGGTCGCGTCCTGCTGCTTCTTCTCGCCGTTGTCGACGTCCGGCGGCCCGGCCTTGGTCACGGCGGCCCCGATCGCCTTGTAGGCGTCCGACATGTCCTGGAAGGCCTGGGCGTCGGTCTTCTGGACCTCGGCGGGCGTGCTGTTGTCCGAGGTCTCCTTCTGGATCGCGGCGTTGGCGGCCTCGATCTTCTTGGCCTGCGGCTGTACGGCGTCGCAGACCTCCTTGGCCCAGGAGTTCAGCTTGTCGCTGCTGTCGTCACTGCTGCATCCCGACAGGGCGAGTACCAGTACCGCACCGCCGGACAGTGCGGCCGCGAGCTTCTTGTTCACCGGATTGGTCCCTTCCATGGCTCTCGGCCCCGGAACATACACGCCAAGCGGGCGACACCCATATACCGAACATCCTTTATGACTCTTATTGCATCATTTGCACCAGCGAGAGAAGGCTCACGGGAAGGGGGCGCGCCCACACAAAAGGCGGGCGGGCGGCGCGTCAACACGCGCCACCCGCCCGCCCCTTGAGCTGGGACTGACCAAGCCCGACCTACGAAACCACCGCCGGATCGGCCGACTTCGACGGTTCATCGGCGTTGTCTTCGTCACCCATGGCGATCCCGCGCCGCTTGGAGACGTAGACCGAGCCCGCGATCACCACGAACGCCAGAACCGCGATCGCGATCCGTACGCCGAGGCTCTCGTCGTCGCCGTAACTGAACTTGATGACCGCGGGCGCGATGAGCAGCGCGACCAGGTTCATCACCTTCAGCAAGGGGTTGATCGCCGGCCCGGCGGTGTCCTTGAAGGGGTCACCGACCGTGTCGCCGATCACCGTGGCGGCATGAGCCTCGCTGCCCTTGCCGCCGTGGTGACCGTCCTCGACGAGTTTCTTGGCGTTGTCCCACGCGCCACCGGAGTTGGCGAGGAACACCGCCATCAGGGTGCCCGTGCCGATCGCACCGGCGAGGAACGAACCCAGGGCGCCGATCCCGAGCGTGAACCCGATGAAGATCGGCGCCAACACGGCGAGCAGCCCGGGCGTGGCGAGCTCACGCAGGGCGTCCTTGGTACAGATGTCGACGACCTTGCCGTACTCCGGCTCCTCGCTGTAGTCCATGATCCCGGGATGGTCGCGGAACTGCCGCCGCACCTCGTAGACCACGGAACCCGCCGACCGCGACACGGCGTTGATGGCGAGGCCCGAGAAGAGGAAGACGACCGCCGCGCCGGCGATGAGACCGACGAGGTTGTTGGGCTGGGAGATGTCCATCATCAGGGTCATCGGCGCGCCCTCGCCGGACAGCTTCTCGCCCACCTCCTGTGCGCCGGTGGTGATGGCGTCCCGGTACGACCCGAAGAGCGCCGACGCCGCCAGGACGGCGGTGGCGATGGCGATCCCCTTGGTGATGGCCTTGGTGGTGTTGCCGACCGCGTCCAGGTTGGTGAGCACCTGGGCGCCCGCGCCCTCGACGTCGCCGGACATCTCGGCGATGCCCTGCGCGTTGTCGGAGACGGGCCCGAAGGTGTCCATCGCGACGATCACGCCGACCGTGGTGAGCAGGCCGGTGCCGGCCAGCGCCACCGCGAACAGCGCCAGCATGATGGACGTACCACCCAGGAGGAACGCCCCGTAGACGCCGAGGCCGATCAACAGGGCGGTGTAGACGGCCGATTCCAGACCGACGGAGATTCCCGCGAGGACGACCGTGGCCGGACCGGTCAGTGACGACTTGCCGATGTCCTTGACCGGACGGCGGCTGGTCTCGGTGAAGTAGCCCGTCAGCTGCTGGATCACGGCCGCGAGCAGGATGCCGATCGCCACCGCGACCAGGGCGAGGATCCGCGGGTCGCCGGCCCTGCCCAGGATCGCCTGGTCGGTGACGCCGTCCAGGTCGGAGTACTTGCCGGGGAGATAGACGAAGACGGCCACCGCCACCAGCACCAGCGAGATCACCGCCGAGATGAAGAACCCGCGGTTGATCGCGGACATACCGCTGCGGTCGGCGCGGCGCGGGGCCACGGCGAAGATGCCGATCATCGCCGTGAGCACGCCGATCGCGGGAACGAGCAACGGGAAGCCGAGCCCGGCGTCGCCGAAGGCGGCCTTACCGAGGATCAGCGCGGCGACCAGCGTCACGGCGTACGACTCGAAGAGGTCCGCCGCCATGCCCGCGCAGTCGCCGACGTTGTCGCCCACGTTGTCGGCGATGGTCGCGGCGTTGCGCGGATCGTCCTCCGGAATGCCCTGCTCGACCTTGCCGACCAGGTCGGCGCCGACGTCGGCGGCCTTGGTGAAGATGCCTCCGCCGACCCTCATGAACATCGCGATGAGGGCCGCGCCGAGACCGAAGCCCTCAAGGACCTTCGGCGCGTCGGCCGCGTACACCAGCACCACGCAGGAGGCGCCCAGCAGACCGAGCCCCACCGTGAACATGCCGACCACGCCGCCGGTTCGAAAAGCGATCTTCATGGCTTTGTGCGAGACGGCGGTGAGATCCTTTTCCGGCTCACCCTCCGCCGGGGTCGCCTCGCGTGCGGCGGCGGCCACCCGCACATTGCTCCGTACGGCGAGCCACATGCCGATATAGCCGGTGGCGGCCGAGAAGCCCGCGCCGATCAAGAAGAACACCGATCGTCCGGCGCGCTGATTCCAGTCGTCCGCGGGCAGCAACATGAGCAGGAAGAACACGACGACGGCGAATACGCCGAGCGTGCGCAACTGCCGGGCCAGATAGGCGTTCGCTCCTTCCTGGATCGCCGTCGCGATCTTCTTCATGCTGTCGGTGCCCTCACCCGCCGCGAGTACCTGGCGTACCAGGACGCCCGCCACCACGAGGGCGGCCAGGGCCACGACGCCGATGACCGACACCATGACCCGGTTGCCGTCGGTCAGGACCGCTGCCGCGAGGGCTGTGGAGTGGTCCAGCTGATCTGGGGAAGAAAGCCCCGCCATTCGTCCTCCTTGACGCTGGGGCTGAGCTCAAGATGTGGACGGATTCTAGAGATCTGTTCCTGATCAAAACAGTACGCGGTAAACGGAATCTGCCACACCCTGCCGACACGCGGTAACCCCTCGAAAGCATTTTCATCCGATCCGATGATCGGAAATTGATCGTGAATTCTTTCACGAATTCAGAATGCTCTTGAAAAACAACCGAGGGGCCCTGCTCAGCAGGGCCCCTCGGTAGTGATTCAGGGTGCGTCAGTGACGTCGGCTGACGTGTGTGGCGTCAGGGAAGCACCGCGACGGAAGGTGTGCTCGGCCAGGTCATACGAATGGAGCCGCCGTGTTCGCCGGCGGTGACCTCCACATCGTCGACGAGGCCACTGATGACCGCGAGGCCCATCTCGTCCTCCTCGGTCTCGGCGTCGAGGACGTCACCGGCACTGCCGGGCGCCCGATCGCCGGGGGCATGCCTCGGCGCCTCATCGCCGACCTCGATGGAGAACTGCTTCTCCTCCTCGATCAGCAGCACCTTCACCGGCGCCGTGATGCCGACGTTCTGGTGCAGTCCGACGGCACGGGAACAGGCCTCGCCGACCGCGAGTCTGACCTCGTCGAGAACGGCCTCGTCCACTCCGGCCCTGCGCGCCACCGCTGCCGCCACCAGGCGGGCGGTCCGGACGTGCTCGGGCAGCGCGCTGAAGCGGAGTTCAACGGTGGCCATGCATCCCCCTCGGAACTACGGGCGTGCGGTGGGGGGACCGGGCTGCCGAGAGCCCGGACCCCTCGTTCAACGTCGGCCGTACCGGGCGCGGACCCTTCGGGTCGCGCCCGGGCCGGTCGTCAGTCGGTGGCCGCAACCGCTTCCTCGACCGAGGTGTGGATCGGGAACACCTTGGTGAGGCCGGTGATACGGAAAATCTTCAGAATGCGCTCCTGGTTGCAGACCAGGCGCAGCGAGCCCTCATGGGCCCGCACCCGCTTCAGTCCGCCGACCAGCACGCCGAGACCGGTGGAGTCGAGGAAGTCCACGCCTTCCATGTCGACGACAAGGTGGAAACTGCCGTCATTCACCAGCTCGACCAGCTGCTCGCGCAGCTTGGGCGCGGTATATACGTCGATTTCGCCACCGACCCTGACGATCGTGCGATCGCCGACGGTTTCGGTCGACAGGGACAGGTCCACGGATCCTCCAGCACCTTGCAATCGAGCGGTCGCCCCTCGGGACACCTCGGCTTGAAGCCCCCAGGACGGTTCGCCAGCCGCGATGGCATTCAATCACTTACCGGCAGGCGTGTACGACGCCTTGGTCCCATTGTCCGTCACGCCAGTGACACACTCGGTGCCGATGGCCAAGAATCACCGATCCGATCGACCCTCGGCTCAGACCGCCTCCCGGCTCTCGCCGGGCACCATCCTGGACCGGCTCGCCGCAGGGCCGAGCCGGGCTTCGCGCATCACTCATACGGAGCACTTGCCCCCACGTGAGGGCCGCCATGCCGTCTGGCCGGACCGGATCCGTTCCGAGGTCATCGCCGCGGTGCAGGCCCGTGGCATCGAACATCCCTGGGCCCACCAGGCACGCGCGGCCGAGCACGCCCTGGACGGCGAATCGGTGGTCGTCGCCACCGGCACGGCGTCCGGCAAGTCCCTGGCGTACCTGGTCCCGGTCCTCTCGACGCTCCTGGACGGCTCCGAGGCCCCGAACGGCCGCGGCACCACCGCCCTCTACCTGGCCCCCACGAAGGCACTCGCGGCGGATCAGTGCCGCTCCGTGAAGGAATTTTCACAACCTCTGGGCCATTCCGTACGTCCTGCGGTGTACGACGGCGACACGCCGGTCGAAGAACGCGAATGGGTACGCCAGTACGCGAACTACGTCCTGACCAACCCGGACATGCTGCATCGCGGCATCCTGCCGTCCCACCCCCGCTGGTCCTCCTTCCTGCGCGCCTTGAAGTACGTCGTGATCGACGAGTGCCACACCTACCGCGGCGTGTTCGGCTCGCACGTCGCCCAGGTGCTGCGCCGGCTGCGCCGCCTCTGCGCCCGCTACGGAGCCTCTCCGGTGTTCCTGCTGGCCTCCGCGACCGCCGCGGAGCCTTCGGAGGCCGCGGGGCGCCTGACCGGCCTCCGGGTGGTCGAGGTCGCCGACGACGCCTCCCCGCGTGGCGAACTGGTGTTCGCCCTCTGGGAGCCCCCGCTCACCGAGATGCAGGGCGAGAAGGGCGCGCCGGTCCGCCGCACGGCCACCGCCGAGACGGCCGACCTGCTGACCGACCTCGCCGTGCAGGGCGTGCGCTCGGTCGCCTTCGTGCGCTCCCGGCGCGGCGCCGAACTGATCTCGGTGATCGCCCAGGAACGCCTCGCCGAGATCGACCGCTCCCTGGCCCGGCGTGTCGCGGCGTACCGCGGCGGCTACCTCCCCGAGGAGCGCCGCGCCCTCGAGCAGGCGCTCCACTCCGGCGAACTCCTCGGCCTCGCCGCGACGACCGCGCTGGAACTCGGCATCGACGTCTCGGGCCTCGACGCCGTCCTGATCGCCGGCTACCCGGGCACGCGCGCCTCCCTGTGGCAGCAGGCGGGCCGGGCGGGCCGCTCCGGTCAGGGCGCCCTCGCCGTCCTGATCGCCCGCGACGACCCTCTGGACACCTTCCTCGTCCACCACCCCGAGGCCCTCTTCGACCAGCCCGTGGAGTCCACGGTCCTCGACCCCGACAACCCGTACGTACTTGCCCCGCACCTGTGCGCTGCCGCCGCCGAACTGCCGTTGACGGACGATGACTTGGACTTGTTCGGCCCGGCGTGCGAGGAACTGCTTCCCCAGTTGGAGGCCGCGAAGCTGCTGCGCCGCCGCACGAAGGCCTGGCACTGGACCCGCCGGGAGCGGGCCGCCGACCTCACCGACATCCGCGGGGAGGGCGGCCGGCCGGTCCAGGTCGTCGAGGCCGGCACGGGCCGGCTCCTGGGCACGGTCGACGAGGGCGCCGCGCACTCGACCGTGCACGAAGGCGCTGTCCACCTGCACCAGGGCCGTACGTACCTGGTGCGCTCGCTGGACCTGGAGGACTCGGTCGCCCTGGTCGAGCAGGCCAGCCCTTCGTATGCGACCGTCGCCCGCGACACCACGGCCATCTCCGTCCTGGAGACGGACGTCGAGGTCCCCTGGGGCGACGGACGCCTGTGCTACGGCTCCGTCGAGGTCACCAACCAGGTGGTCTCCTTCCTGCGTCGACGGCTCATCACCGGTGAAGTGCTGGGCGAGACGAAGCTCGACCTCCCTCCTCGTACGCTGCGTACCCGCGCGGTGTGGTGGACGGTCACCGAGGACCAGTTGGACGAGGCCCGGATCAATCCGGAGATCCTCGGCGGCGCCCTGCACGCCGCCGAGCACGCGTCCATCGGCATGCTGCCCCTCTTCGCCACCTGCGACCGCTGGGACATCGGTGGCGTGTCCATCCCGCTGCACCCCGACACGTTGCTGCCCACCGTCTTCGTCTACGACGGCCACCCCGGCGGCGCGGGCTTCGCGGAGCGCGCCTTCCACACCGCCCGCGCCTGGCTCAGCGCCACCCGACAGGCCATCGCCTCCTGCGAGTGCGAGGCCGGCTGCCCGTCCTGCATCCAGTCCCCCAAGTGCGGCAACGGCAACGACCCGCTGCACAAGAGGGGGGCGGTACGACTGCTCACGGTGCTGTTGCGGGGGGCGCCGGAGGAGGAGGCGGGGCAGGCAGAGGCGGGGAAGGCGGAGGCGGGGCCCCAGTCTGCAGGGCCTCCGCCTCCGCATGAGGGGCGGCATACGGACGCCCCGCGTGGGGAGGTTCCGCCCCCGGAGGAGGCGCCCCGCGTGGGTCCGCACGGGGCCCCGACCGGGCCGACACGGGCTCGGACTCCGGAAGGGCCGACTACGGATCTGGATCTGGCTCCGGATCTGGCTCCGGATCCAAATCCGGCCCAGGCACAGGCTCCGCAGGGGGCACCGGCGAGCCCGGCACCGGCACCGGGACCGGGACAGAGTCCGGCTCCGGCTCCGCAGGACCCGCCCGTGCCCTGACCTCCGCCGCGAACGGCCCCCGTCCCGACGCCGCCGTCACGTCCGAGATCTCGCCCACGAGCACACATCTCACCAGCCGGGCACTCTGAGCCCGGGCCACGCGGTCCGCCCGGGCGCAGGCCGCCGTACCGCCGTCCGCCCAGTGGTCCGCCGCCGCGAGCGCCGCCAGATCGGCGCCGCCGGCCGCGCGATGCCGGGCCACGATGGCCTGCCCCATGGCCAGCACCACACCCACCACCACACACAGGACGGCGATCGCGGCGACGCTCCACACGGTGGCGGAGCCTCGGTCCCCGCCGCCACCTCGCCCGTCCCCACGCCTGGCGGTGACAGCCCCGGCGGTCACATGCCGGACAGCTTCCCGCAGGCGGCCCGACCAGCCGGCGCTCAACTCCCCTCCCCCACGGTCTCCTCCACCGACGCCACGGCCTCCTCCCGGACTTCGAAGGGCAGGCCGTGCAGTGCCGGTGGCCTCGCCACGACCGCGACACGGACCTGATCGCCCTCCCGACTGACCGTGACCTTCGCATCGCGCGGCGCCACCCCCCGGACCACCTCGACGACGGCGTCGACCGAGTCCTGGCGAGCCGCCGCGCGAGCGCCCGTCCGCGCCGCGTCCACGCACTGGATCTGCGCGGCAACGGCCAGCAGCACCCACACCAACGCCATCGCGAACATCACCAGCACGGGAAGCACCACGGCAGCCTCCGCCGTGACAAACCCCCTGTCCGCGCCTCGTTCACACCTGCGCATTGAGGGCCCGCTTCACGATTCCCTGCAGCTCCGCACTGACCTCCCCGCTGGAGACCACCTTGTAGAGAACCACCGCGAACGCCACCGCCGCGACGATTCCCATCGCGTACTCCGAGGTGACCATTCCCACGTCCCTCCGCGACGCACGCGCCCTGCACACCAGGGCACGCATCCGCGCCCGTACCGCCTTGTACATCTCAACCCCCGTGAGGATCCGTTGTGTTGACTACCTGTCGTTTGCCGTCGGCTGCCTGTCGTTCGCCGTCGACTGTCTGCCGTTTGACATCGGCCGCCTGCCGTTTGTCATCGGCTCCCTGCTGCCACGCCCGCGTTCTCTCATCCACCACCCCCTCCCAGCGCCCCACCCGCCAGCCCAAGCACCACGGGCAGGACTCCGACCGTGATGAACGCGGGCAGGAAGCACAGCCCCACCGGCGCGGTGACCATCACGGCCGCCCGCCTGGCCCGTGCCGTCGCGGTGCGCGTCCAGTCGGCGCGGGCGTCGGCGGCGAGCCTGGCGACCGGCGCGGCGGCCGGCAGCCCGGAGACGTCGGCCCGTTCCAGCAGCCGAGCCAGGGCACCCGCACCCGGTGTCGCAGCGAGCCGTCGCCAGGCCTCGCCCGGTTCACCGCCGAGCCGTACCTCCGCCGCACCGCGCGCCAGGACTTCCCCGACCGAGCCGCCGAGCGCCTCACCGACCGCCTGCGCCGCGATCACCGGTCCGGCGCCCGCCGCGATGCAGGCCGCCAACAGGTCGGCGGCGAGCGGCAGTTGTCGAGCCGCTTCTCCGGCGTCGATGCCCGCCCCGGCACCGGCCCCGACGGCCGCCGCCTGCCGAACACGCCACCGCCACAGCCCCGTACCGACAGCCAGCCCTGCCCCGGCACCCGCGACCCCTCCGACCAGAACCAACACAGCGCCCGCCGCGCCCGTCACGGGAAGCCAACGTCGCGCGAACTCCCGCACGTCGAAGCGCGATCCGACGGATGTGGTTGCCTCGACGACGGGCAATACCGCCGCCAGTCGCCGCCGTACCCTCCGCTCGCGCCGCGCCGCGCCCGCCCACCGCGCCAGCCAGCCGACAGCGAGCACCGCCCCCACAACTACCCCCAGCCTGTGGACAACTTCCGCGCTCACGTCGCCTCCGCTCCTCGTACGATCCGCGTCGCCCACCACATCCCGAGGCCCTCCAGGACCGCCCCCACCAGCAGGCACCCCAAACCGAGCCCGGTGTGCAGCAGTACGTGGAGCGGGTCGGCGCCAAGGGCGGTGCCGAGGAGGAGCCCCAGTGCCGGCAGGCCCGCGAGCATCACCGCTGTCGACCGGGCGCCTGCCAACTGGGCGCGAAGATCCGCCCGTTGGTCCCGGTCGGCACGCAAGGCACCTTCGAGTCGGTCGAGTCCGGCTGCGAGGCCCGCCCCCTGGTCCACGGCCACCCGCCAGCACGCGGCGAGTCCACGCAATCCCTCTGCGCCCGGTTGTCGCGCCGCAGTCGCGAGGGCGCCCGGGACGTCCCCGCCGAACCTCGCCGCCGCCAGTACCGCCGCCTGTGCGTCACCGAGCCCGCTGGAGTCGTGGGCGGCCCGCAGCAACGCCTCGCCCGGCTGGCGCCCCGAGCGCACCTCCCCGGCCAGCGTCCCGCACAGTGTGATCACCGCGTCGCCCCGGAGCTCCCGCCTCCGTCTCTCCTCCCGGGCCAGCCGCATCCGCCGCAGCAACGGCACCCCGGCCAGTCCCGCGGCCACCGGCAACACCGAGGCTCCCAGCAGCGACAGCACCAGCCCGACGCCCGCCGACCACCACTCGGCCCGCAGCCACTCACGGATCCGCCGCAGCTCACCCGCGAGGCTCCGCCACGAGGGCGGCCCGACGCCCACCACTTCGCCGCCTTCAAGCAGCAACTGCGCCCGCCGTGCCCCGGAGTGCCGCTCGCCCAGCAGCCAGACAGCCGCCCCGACACACACGGCAGCCGCCACCACCGACATCCCGACCTCACCCATCCCGCTCACCGCGCGGCCCCTCGCCGATCGACTCGGTACGAAGCAACCCCCGTAGGCGCTCCCAGCCCCGCTCGTACGCGAACGCCTCCGCGCCCCACCTCAGCGCCGGCACCGTCCGCACCAGCCCCGACGGGTCCCGCTCCAACACGTGCACCTCGGCGATCCGCCGCAGTCCGGACCGGTCGCGGACGAGATGCAGGACGACCGCCAGGGCGGCCGCCACCTGACTGTGCAGGGCGGCCCGATCGAGTCCCGCGGCCGTGCCGAGCGCTTCCAGCCGGGCCGGCACGTCGGCCGCCGCGTTGGCGTGCACGGTTCCGCACCCGCCCTCGTGGCCCGTGTTCAACGCGGCCAGCAGGTGCACCACTTCGGGGCCGCGCACCTCGCCCACGACCAGCCGGTCCGGCCGCATCCGCAACGCCTGCCGCACCAGGTCCTGGAGCGTGACGAGTCCGGCGCCCTCCTGGTTGGCGGGTCTGCTCTCCAGCCGTACGACGTGTGGATGCTCCGGCCTGAGTTCCGCGGAGTCCTCGGCGAGCACGATCCGCTCATCCGGCCCGACCAGCCCCAGCAGCGCGCTCAACAACGTCGTCTTGCCGCTACCCGTACCACCGCTGATCAGGAAGGAAAGCCGTGCGTCGATCAGTGCGCGCAGCACCCGGTCGCCACCCGGCGGCACCGTGCCCGCCGCCACCAGCTCGTCGAGCGTGAAGGCTCGCGGCCGCACGACCCGTAGAGACAGACAGGCACAGCCGACAGCCACCGGGGGCAGTACCGCGTGCAGCCGAGTCCCGTCGGGCAGCCGGGCGTCGACCCAGGGCCGTGCGTCGTCGAGCCGACGTCCGGCCACCGCGGCCAGGCGCTGCGCCAGCCGTCGCACGGCGGCGGCGTCCGTGAAGGAGACGGTGGTCAGTTCCAGCCCGCCGCCCCGGTCCACCCAGACCCGGTCGGGGGCGGACACCAGTACGTCGGTCACGGAGGGATCGGCGAGCAGTGGTTCCAGCGGGCCGCTGCCGATCAACTCGGACCGCAACCGCTCGGCCGCGCTGAGGACTTCCGCGTCCCCGAGCACCCGTCCCTGCTCGCGCAACGCCTGCGCCACGCGCGCGGGTGTCGGTTCGCCCCCGCTCTCGGCGAGCCACTGCCGGACACCGTCGAGCAGCCCCGGCGTCATATCCACACCGGACACCGGCGCGACCGCATGAGCACCACCGGACGACCATCGCCCTGACGACCCGGCCCCAGCTCCCCATCCCTCGCCCTCGACCGCCCCACCCACCGCGCCGACTCCCTGCCCCCCGATCGATCCGATTCCTCCAGCCCCTCGGATCCCTCCAATCCCTCCGCCCTGCTTGAAGCCCCCCGAGCCCTCGAAACCCCCGACCTCCTCGGGCCACCCGATCGCCTCGGTCCCCCCGATCGCCTGGATCACCTCGATCCGCTCCCCCCGCCCGGCTCCGGCATTGGTGCTCACGCCGCCCTCACCTCCAGCAACGCCCGCTCCCAGAACTCCTTGCAGAAGCGCGCGAGCGGCCCTCGGCCGGCCGCGCCGGGAGGTGTCCTGCCTCCGTGGGGACGCAGCAGCGCGGACTCCACGGGCACCTCACCGGCCAGCGGCAGCCCCAGGATCCGGGCCACCTCGCGGTCGTCGAGTCCCGGTGCGTACGGGCCGCGTACCGCCACCCGCAAGTCGCGCAGGACCATGCCGACGGCGGAAGCCATCCGGCCGGCCGCCGCGACAGCGCGCAGTTCGGCGGGGACCACGAGCAGGCCCACGTCGAGTTGGGCCAGAACTTCGGCGACTGCGTTGTCCATCCGGCGGGGCAGGTCGACCACGACCGTGCCGCCCCGCCGTCGGGCCGCGGCCAGCACCGCCCGGACCGCCTGGGGCGGGACGGCGACACAGTCACCGCGGTCCCAGCTGAGCACCCGCAGCGAGTGCAGTTCGGGCAGTGACTCCTCCAGGGCGCCACCGCCGACCCTCCCGCGCGAGGCGGCGAATGCGGGCCAGCGCAGCCCCTGGGCCGTCTCGCCACCGAGGAGGACGTCGAGTCCGCCGCCCAGCGGATCGGCGTCCACGAGGAGCGTGCGCAGCCCTTCGCGTGCGGAGGTGACAGCGAGGGCGCAGGCGAGTGTGGACGCTCCTGCCCCGCCTCTGCCGCCGATGACGCCGACGGTGAGGGCGGGTCGGACGACGCCCTCGGCCACGTCGGCGATGCGGTCGACCAGCCACTGCTCACCGTCGGGCAGCATCAGGACGTGGTCGGCTCCGATCTCCACGGCTCGCCGCCAGACTCCGGGGTCGTCCTGGTCGCGGCCGACCAGCACCACCCCGTTTCTGCGGGCGGCACCGCGCACCCGGATCACGGCGTCGTCGCCGACGAGGACGAGAGGCGCGGACTCCCAGCCGCCTCTGCGCTCCGGTACCCCGTGATGCACTTCGGGCGTGGCGCCGGCCGCCGCGCACAGGCGCAACAGGTCGTCGAGCAGATCGGTGTCCTCCGTGACGATCAACGGTTTGCCCTGCCGCCCTCCGGCGGCGGGCGATGGTTCGTGTGTGACTGCTGCGGCCACGGTTTTCATCCCCCTTGGCTGCGTCTCCGGCGGCCCAAAGCCCCCGCGATCCGCCTCTGTTCCGGGGCCCTGCGGCCCCGCGATCGGTCTGATTCGCGCGGCTCCAGCGGCCCCGCGATCCCACGCATGTGAAGAACCGGCACCCGGCCTCCATATGAACGGCCGATACGAACCGGCCAAACCCGCCCGCCTAACCGGAACCAGCTCATGAACTCGGTGCGAGCGGGGCGCGTTGGAATCACCGTGCAGCGATCTGGGAAATCGTGTGGATCTTGGTCGATAACTGTGGACGACTCGATGGTTGTGAATATCGCCGTCACCCATACCGGTGACCGCTGTACCACCCCCTGTGCGACTTCCGTAGAGCAGCGCAGCGACTACGCACAGTGACAGATCGTGGGTGTGCGAAAGGGGCGGCCGCAGCCGCCCCGGTCCGGCCTCACGGCCGTGCACAGAAGAGGAAAACCCACCCGGACATGCGACGACCCCCGCCGGGGGGGAGAGCGGGGGTCGCCTTCACGGCCGACTCGGGGGGGGAGGAGTCGGACCGCGTTAGCACGGTCGCGAACGATCCGTGACTTCCATGGTGTACCCGAGAGCCCTCCCAGGCAAACCAACGCGCCCACCTTACGCCGAATGGGCTGCGCCTATGCTCGGGGTTGTGGAAAACCACTCCTTGCCCCGCACAGCGGCCTTCTTTGACCTGGACAAGACGGTCATTGCGAAGTCGAGCACGCTCACCTTCAGCAAGTCGTTCTACCAAGGCGGACTGATCAACCGTAGGGCCGCCCTGCGCACCGCCTATGCCCAGTTCGTCTTCCTCGTGGGCGGTATGGACCACGACCAGATGGAACGCACCCGCGAGTATCTGTCCGCGCTGGTGCGCGGCTGGAACGTCCAGCAGGTCAAGGAGATCGTCGCCGAGACCCTGCACGACCTCATCGACCCGATCATCTACGACGAGGCCGCCTCCCTCATCGAGGAACACCACACGGCCGGCCGGGACGTCGTGATCGTGTCCACGTCGGGTACCGAGGTGGTCGAACCGATCGGCGAACTGCTCGGCGCGGACCGCGTGGTGGCGACCCGCATGGTGGTGGGCGACGACGGCTGCTTCACCGGGGAGGTGGAGTACTACGCGTACGGCCCGACGAAGGCCGAGGCGGTCAAGGAGCTGGCCGAGTCCGAGGGGTACGACCTCGACCGCTGCTACGCCTACAGCGACTCGGCGACCGACCTGCCGATGCTGGAGGCAGTCGGCCATCCCCATGCGGTGAACCCGGACCGTGCGTTGCGCCGCGAGGCAGTCGCGCGCGGGTGGCCGATTCTCGATTTCCACCGGCCGGTCCGGCTCAAGCAGCGGTTCCCCGCGTTCTCCGTACCGCCCCGTCCGGCTCTGGTCGCGGTCGCCGCGATAGGTGCCGCGGCGGCCACCGCCGGGCTCGTCTGGTACGCGAACCGGCGCCGCTCGGCTCCGGCCTGACCGCGCAGGCATTCACACTCGTGCCCGTTTAGCGGCTTTTCTGACCCAAAAGTAAAGAACCACGGTCAGGGGTTCCGCTTACTCCGGCCCTGGAGTACAAAGAAGTTAACGGCCCGCGAGACCAAGGACATCCGAGAGGATCACCTTCAAACACGCACACGGCCCCACGGACCGAGCATGAACACCGGGCACCCACGCGACGTCGACCCGTCGATTACGGGCCAGCCACACCAGGGACGGGCGAAGTTCCCGACCTGATGGGCAATACATCGAGGACGCTTGGTACCCCGGTGAACATGCCAGCGGCGGTACGAATCCTCGTACCGCCGCAACCCTTTTCCGGGACTCTCCCTACGCCGCCCCGCGTTGCAGCGCCTCGCACACCGCCGTCGACTCACGCGCACCCAGCTCGATCGACCGGCCGCAGTGGGCGATCCAGGCGGCCATGCCCTCCGGGGTGCCGGAGACATAACCGTCGAGGGCCGCGAGATAGGAGGCGCGCCCCAGTTCGGCGTGGCCCACCTCCGCCGGGCACACGGACTTGGGATCCAGTCCACTGCCGACCAGGACGATGCGCTCGGCCGCGCGCGCGACCAGGCCGTTGTGTGAGGTGAAGGGCCTGAGAGCGAGGAGTTCGCCGTGCACGACGGCGGCCGTGACCAGCGCGGGGGCCGAACCGCCCGCGATGATCAGTTCGGCGAGCCCCTCCAGACGGCCGGAGACCTCCGCCGCGCCCGGCGTCCGTAGCTCGATGAGCGGCTCGTCGACCGGCTCGCCCTCCTGCCGCGGACGCCCGACCTCGTCGCCCTTGGCCGCGGCCGCCACCAGGTGCAGCCGGGCCAGCACCCGCAGCGGCGACTGCCGCCAGATGGACAGCAGCTGCCCCGCCTCGGCGGTCAGCCGCAGGGCCGCGCCCACGACGCGCGCCTCGTCGTCACCGCTGAAGTCGGTGCGCCGACGCACCTCTTCGAGGGCCCAGTCCGCACCGGACAGCGCCGCCGAACCGCGGGCTCCGCGCAGGGCGGCCTCGGAGGTGATCGCGTTGCTGCGGCGCCGCATGACCCGGTGTCCGTAGACACGGTCCACGGACTTGCGCACGGATTCCACGGATTCGTCCACACCGGGCAGCTCGCCCAGGGCCGCGAGCGGATCGGCGGCCGCGCCTGTCGTACTCATAGGTACGACCCTACGCATGACAGCCACGCGCGCCACGAATGAGTGGTCTTCTTCACGCCCTCCTGCCACTCACAGCTATCAGGCCACTACTCTTGGTGAACATGAAAATTGCTTTCGTCGGGAAGGGCGGCAGCGGCAAGACCACTCTGTCCTCCCTGTTCATCCGCCACCTCGCGACCGCCGGCGCGCCGGTCGTCGCCGTCGACGCCGACATCAACCAGCATCTTGGCCCGGCTCTCGGCCTGGACGAGGCGCAGGCTGCGGCGCTGCCCGCCATGGGCGAGCGGCTGCCGCTGATCAAGGACTACCTGCGCGGCTCGAACCCGCGTATCGCCTCCGCCGACACGATGATCAAGACGACCCCGCCCGGCGAGGGCTCCCGGCTGCTGCGGCTGGGCGAGGGCAATCCGGTCTACGACTCCTGCGCACGGCCGGTGGAACTCGAGGGTGACACCGTCCGTTTGATGGTCACGGGCTCCTTCACGGACGCCGACCTGGGGGTCGCCTGCTACCACTCCAAGACGGGAGCGGTGGAGCTGTTCCTGAACCACCTGGTGGACGGCCCCGACGAGTATGTCGTGGTCGACATGACGGCCGGCTCGGACTCCTTCGCCTCCGGCATGTTCACCCGTTTCGACATCACCTTCCTCGTCGCCGAGCCGACCCGGAAGGGAGTCTCCGTCTATCGCCAGTACAAGGAGTACGCCCGCGACTTCGGCGTCGTCCTGAAGGTCGTCGGCAACAAGGTGCAGGGCCAGGACGACCTCGACTTCCTCCGCTCCGAAGTCGGGGACGACCTGCTCGTGACGGTCGGGCACTCGGACTGGGTGCGCGCACTGGAGAAGGGCCGGCCGCCCCGGTTCGAGCTCCTGGAGGACGTCAACCGCCGCGCCCTGCACCGACTGCGGACGGCCGCCGACGCGACGTACGAACTGCGCGACTGGGAGCGCTACACGCGCCAGATGGTGCACTTCCATCTGAAGAACGCCCAGTCGTGGGGCAACGAGCGCACCGGGGTCGATCTTGCGGCGCAGGTCGACCCCTCCTTCGTGCTCGGCGAGAGTGTCGTGGCGACGGTCTGACGGCCGCCATCCGACCTCGTGACAAGGGCGGGACCGCTACCGGCACTTGTGTCAACGGCCTGCCCCCTACGGCTTCGTGACCAAGGCCCTGACCGCTACCGCTTCGTGACACCGGTCAGACCGCTACCGCTACTTGGCCGCCGGCGCCCCGGGCACGCCCTTCGGGGCCGGGGCGGGGCGGCCCGACAGGAAGGACGTCCAGCCCTGCTGCGGGGCCTCGCCGACGTTCAGGGCGCGCAGCTTGTGAAGGGTCGTCGGGTCCTGGGCGTCCAGCCAGTCGGCGAGTTGCCTGAAGGACACACAGCGCACGTCCGGCTTGTTGCAGACCCGCTGGACGACCTCCTCGACGGCCCGCATGTAGGTGCCGCCGTTCCACGACTCGAAGTGGTTGCCGATGATCAGGGGCGCGCGATTGCCGTCGTAGGCCCGGTGGAAGCCCGTGAGCAGGCTGTCGCGCATCTGGTCACCCCAGTAGGCGTACTTGCCGGGGTCTCCCTGGGTCCTGGTGCCGGACTGGTTGACCATGTAGTTGTAGTCCATGGTCAACTGCTCGTAGGAGTGCCCGGGGAAGGGCACGAGCTGCATCGACAGATCCCACAGGCCGTTTCTCTTCTTCGGCCAGACCTGGTTGTTGACACCGCTGGTGTCGTAACGGAAGCCCAGGTCGCGGGCCGCCTTCATGAAGTTCTCCTGGCCCTCCAGACACGGCGTGCGGGCGCCGACGAGCTCCTTGTCGTAGTCGAAGGGCAGCGGCGAGGCCTTCTTCATGCCGGTGTTGGTCTTCCAGGACTTCACGAACTGCTTCGCCTGGGCGATCTCGTCCTTCCAGTCATCCACCGACCACTCGCCGACGCCGCCCCCGCTGCCGCAGAAGTGACCGTTGAAGTGGGTACCGATCTCGTTGCCCTCCAGCCACGCCAGGCGCAACTGCTTCACGGTGTCGGCGATGCCCTGCTCGTCGTTGAAGCCGATGTCCGAGCGGCCCGGAGAGTGCTGTGGGGGCCGGTAGAGGTCGCGCTTCTCCGTCGGCAGCACGTACACGCCGCTGAGGAAGTAGGTCATCGTCGCGTCGTTCTCCTTGGCGACCTTGCGGAAGTGGGAGAACAGCCGCTGGCTGTCCTCGCCGGCGCCGTCCCAGGAGAACACCACGAACTGCGGGGGCTTCTGGCCGTGCTTGAGACGTTGGGGTCTCGACAGGTGCGGCTGCGCCCCGGTGTACGCGGTCGAGCCGTCGCCGATCAGGCGGACGATGCTCTTGGGCGGCGCCTGGGCCGGTTTCGCCTTCTGCGCGCCCTGCGCCCCTGACTCGGCGCCGTCGGTACCGATCGCGCAACCGGCGAGCGACGCGGCACAGGCCCCGGCAGCCACGGTGCCCGCGATGATCCTCTGGGTGACGGCCATGTCCGCCCACCTTCTTTCTCTCGGACCGACGCCGATGAGGCGTGTGCGGTGTGATGCGCCGCCAAGGTCACACGAGAAAGAAAATGAATTAATACGACAAGCCGATAAAAAGCCTGGTTCACTCATTGAGGTGATTTCCTACCCCATTTGCCGCTAAAGTCCATGCTTGACCTTTACTCTGCATTACGATTCATTTACCAAGAGTTGATCCATCCCGCCGCTGTACGCCGTGCCCCACGGCCGCAATCCGCGACCGCGCCGCCCCGGAGGAGACGGGAACATGTCAGCCTGCGTCCCCACCCGCACCACCGACCCGAGTCGTACGAAGCACGTCCACCCACCCCACAGCCCACCGCCGACCCCACCACGCCGCTTCCGCATCGAGGGAGCCGACGTGTCGGCCTCCATCGCGGTCTTCCTGATCGCCCTCCCTCTGTCCCTCGGCATCGCCCTCGCCACCGGCGCGCCACTTCAGGCCGGCCTCGTCGCCGCCGCCGTCGGCGGGATCGTCGCCGGACGGCTCGGTGGCTCACCGCTCCAGGTCAGCGGCCCCGCCGCCGGGCTCACCGTGGTCACCGCCGACCTCATCCACCGCTACGGCTGGCGGACGACCTGCGCCATCACCGTGCTCGCCGGTCTCGCCCAACTCGGCCTCGGCTGCCTTCGTGTGGCCCGCACGGCCCTGGCCGTCAGCCCCGCCATCGTGCACGGCATGCTCGCCGGTATCGGCGTCACCATCGCCGTCGCCCAACTGCACATCGTCCTCGGCGGCACCCCGCAGAGCGCCGTCCTCGACAACCTCCGTGCGCTGCCCGCCCAGTTGGCGCACCTGCATCCGGCCGCCGCGTCAACGAGCGTGCTGACGCTGGCCCTGTTGCTGCTCTGGCCGCGGATTCCCGGCCGGGCGGGCCGGCTGCTGCGCAGGGTGCCCGCGGCGCTCGTCGCCGTCGGCGGGGCCACCGTCACCGCGTACCTCGCCGGGCTGGCCCTGCCCAGGGTCGACCTGCCGTCCTGGAGCAGTCACGCACTGGCTGGACTGCCCGAGGGCCCGGCACTCGGCCTGGTCGCCGCCGTACTCACGACCACGCTGGTGTGCAGCGTGCAGTCACTGCTCGGTGCGGTCGCCGTGGACAAGCTGGTGGCCGGCCGCCCCGGCCTGCCCGCCCGCGTCGGTCGCTCCGGTCTGGACCGCGAGCTGCTCGGCCAGGGCGCCGCCAACATCGTCTCCGGCTCGCTCGGCGGACTTCCGGTCGCCGGGGTCGCCGTACGGAGTTCCGCGAATGTGAAGGCCGGTGCCGTCAGCCGGAACTCCACGATGCTGCACGGCGTTCTCGTAGTAGTCGCCGCGCTGCTGTTGGTCCCGATCCTGGAGCTCATCCCGCTCGCCTCGCTCGCCGCCCTGGTGATGGCCGTCGGCATCCAGATGGTGTCCCTGCACCACATCCGCACGGTGACGCGCCACCGAGAGGTGCTGGTGTACGCCGTCACCACACTCGGCGTGGTCATGCTCGGTGTCCTGGCGGGCGTGATGCTCGGCGTCGCCGTCGCCGTCGCCGTCGCCCTGCACCGCCTGACCCGTACCCGCATCGCACACGACGAGAAGGAAGGAGTCCACTACGTCCATGTACGAGGCCAGTTGACGTTCCTCGCGGTGCCCCGACTCTCTCGGGCCCTGCATCTCGTGCCCGAAGGTACCCACGCCGTCGTGGAGTTGGACGGGTCGTTCATGGACCACGCGGCCTACGAGTCGCTGCAGGACTGGCAGAAGACACACACCGCGCAGGGGGGCTCCGTCGAACTCATCGGCCGCCGCGCCGGAGTACGGATCGGCGAGCCCGGAAGCAGGGCCGGTCAGCTCACCGAGGACGGGAGCGCCCAGGCGGCGACCAGCACCGCCGGGTGCCGCTGCCGGCCGTGGACACCGTGGCGCAACCACCAGTGCGATCGCCCGCGGTGCGCCGCCTCGCCGGCCCATGACGCGCACCCGGACGGACCGGGCTCGTCCACTGAGCCGAGCGGGCATGACCTGGCGCGCGGCATCAGCGCCTTCCAGCGCAACACCGCACCGCTCGTGCGGGGCGAGCTGGCCCGGCTGGCACGCGACGGGCAGCGACCCTCCCAGCTGTTCCTCACCTGCGCCGACTCACGACTGGTCACCTCGATGATCACCTCCAGTGGTCCAGGCGACCTCTTCGTGGTGCGCAACGTGGGCAACCTCGTCCCCCTCCCCGGCGAGGAGAGCGGGGACGACTCGGTGTCCGCCGCTATCGAGTACGCGGTGGACGTGCTGCGGGTGCGATCCATCACGGTGTGCGGGCACTCCGGGTGCGGGGCCATGCAGGCGCTGATCAACTCCGAGCCCGGCGGCGCCCGGACCCCGCTCAAGCGGTGGCTGCGGCACGGGCTGCCGAGCATGGAGCGCATGGCCGACGACAGCCGGCCGTGGGCCCGGCTCGCCGGACGGGCCCCCGCGGACGCGGTGGAGCAGCTCTGTCTGAGCAACGTGGTCCAGCAGCTGGAGCATCTGCGCGCCCATGAGTCGGTGACCCGGGCTCTGCGGGACGGTGCGCTGGAACTGCACGGGATGTACTTCCACGTGGGGGAAGCGCAGGCGTATCTGCTCACCGGGACGGACGGAGACGGCGTCTTCCACCATGTGCGGGCGGCGGACCTGTCGGTGTGAGGCGAAACGGGGTGACCGTGACCGTCGCTGACCGTCGCTCAGGTCACGGCCACCCCACGTCCCCAGTCACCCCACGCCTCGGTCACGGCTGGACCTCGGGCACCGGAGTGTGAAAGGCGTTACAGGCACTGAACTCTGCCTGGTCGGCGTCCGTGGGTACGGATGACCCCGGCCATCGAATCGCCGCCCAACAGGTCTAAACCAATTGTCCGTCGACCCTTGTCACCGGACCCCTGGGTCTGATGAGCTGTGGCCTGGGACACAACGGACAACCCTGAGAAAGGGAGATGTCGTGAGCAACGAAAGCCTGGCCAACCTGCTGCGTGAGGAGCGCAGGTTCGCGCCGCCCGCCGACCTGGCCGCGAACGCCAACGTCACCGCGGAGGCGTATGAGCAGGCCAAGGCTGACAGGCTGGGCTTCTGGGCCGAGCAGGCCCGTCGGCTGACCTGGGCCAAGGAGCCGACCGAGACCCTGGACTGGTCGAACCCGCCGTTCGCCAAGTGGTTCAAGGACGGCGAGCTCAATGTCGCGTACAACTGCGTGGACCGGCACGTTGAGGCCGGGAACGGCGACCGGGTCGCCATCCACTTCGAGGGGGAGCCCGGCGACAGCCGCGCGATCACCTACGCCGAGCTCAAGGACGAGGTCTCCAAGGCCGCGAACGCCCTGCTGGAACTGGGAGTCCAGAAGGGCGACCGGGTCGCCGTCTACATGCCGATGATCCCCGAGACGGCCGTCGCGATGCTCGCGTGCGCCCGGATCGGCGCCGCGCACTCCGTCGTCTTCGGCGGTTTCTCGGCCGACGCCCTCGCGACCCGTATCCAGGACGCCGACGCCAAGGTCGTCATCACCACCGACGGCGGCTGGCGGCGCGGCAAGCCGACCGCGCTGAAACCCGCCGTCGACGAGGCCGTCGAGAAGGCCGGCAACGTCGACCACGTTCTCGTGGTCCGCCGCACCGGCCAGGAGGTCGCCTGGAACGACGCCCACGACGTCTGGTGGCACGAGATCGTCGAGCGGCAGTCCGCCGAGCACGTTCCCGAGGCGTTCGACGCCGAGCAGCCGCTGTTCATCCTGTACACGTCCGGCACGACGGGTAAGCCGAAGGGCATCCTGCACACCTCCGGCGGCTACCTCACCCAGACCGCCTACACCCACCACGCCGTCTTCGACCTGAAGCCGGAGACCGACGTCTACTGGTGCACCGCCGACGTCGGCTGGGTCACCGGCCACTCGTACATCGTCTACGGGCCGCTGGCGAACGGCGCGACCCAGGTCATGTACGAGGGCACTCCGGACACCCCGCATCAGGGCCGCTTCTGGGAGATCGTGCAGAAGTACGGGGTCACCATCCTGTACACCGCTCCCACCGCGATCCGTACGTTCATGAAGTGGGGCGACGACATCCCCGCGAAGTTCGACCTCAGCAGCCTCAGGGTGCTCGGCTCGGTGGGCGAGCCCATCAACCCCGAGGCCTGGATCTGGTACCGCAAGCACATCGGCGCCGACCGGACCCCGATCGTGGACACCTGGTGGCAGACCGAGACCGGCGCGATGATGATCTCGCCGCTGCCCGGCGTCACCGCGACCAAGCCCGGCTCCGCGCAGACCCCGCTGCCCGGCATCTCCGCGACCGTCGTCGACGACGAGGCGAACGAGGTGCCCAACGGCGGCGGTGGCTACCTCGTGCTCACCGAGCCGTGGCCGTCGATGCTGCGCACCATCTGGGGTGACGACCAGCGGTTCCTCGACACGTACTGGTCGCGCTTCGAGGGCAAGTACTTCGCCGGTGACGGCGCGAAGAAGGACGATGACGGCGACATCTGGCTGCTGGGCCGGGTGGACGACGTGATGCTCGTGTCCGGGCACAACATCTCCACCACCGAGGTCGAGTCGGCACTGGTGTCCCACCCGTCGGTCGCCGAGGCGGCCGTGGTCGGGGCCGCGGACGAGACCACCGGCCAGGCGATCGTCGCCTTCGTCATCCTGCGCGGCACGGCGGACGCCGATGACGAGGGTCTCGTCGCCGACCTGCGCAACCATGTCGGCACTGCCCTCGGCCCGATCGCCAAGCCCAAGCGGATCCTGCCGGTCGCGGAGCTCCCGAAGACCCGCTCCGGCAAGATCATGCGCCGGCTGCTGCGGGATGTCGCCGAGAACCGCCAGCTCGGAGACGTGACGACCCTGACGGACTCGACGGTCATGGACCTCATCCAGAACAAGCTCCCGGCCGCGCCCAGCGAGGACTGAGCAGGCGCGCCCAGCGAGGACTGGGCATACGTACGGCGGTGAGGGGCACCCGGTGACAAGCGCGCCGGGTGCCCCTTTCGCGCCTAATGTGAGGATCGCCGTGTTCCTCCTCGCGCACCTTAGGTAGGCTAACCACATAGGTGCGCCGGGAAGTCTGGTCGGCAAGTGTTCCGTCCTGCCCGCCGACCGGAGGTCTGTCCCGTGGCCGCCCCCCGCACCAACTCCGCCCGCAAGGTTCTCGGACGTCTGTCCCTGCCCGAGCGGACCTATGTGGCGGACGCGCTGCGCACCGAGACCGTCGGCGGCGTGCTGCTGCTCATCGCCACCCTCGCCGCACTGACCTGGGCGAACGTCCCGGCACTGCACGACAGTTACGAGAACGTCAGCGACTTCCACCTCGGCCCCGGGGCCCTCGGCCTGAACCTCTCGATCGCGCACTGGGCCGCCGACGGACTCCTCGCCGTCTTCTTCTTCGTCGCCGGCATCGAACTCAAGCGCGAGCTGGTCGCCGGTGACCTCCGCGACCCCAGGGCGGCCGCCCTGCCCGTCGTGGCGGCCCTGTGCGGGATGGCCGTACCGGCGCTCGTCTACACGCTCACCAACATCACCGGCGGCGGCTCGTTCGAGGGCTGGGCCGTCCCCACCGCCACCGACATCGCCTTCGCGCTGGCGGTGCTCGCCGTCATCGGGACGTCCCTGCCGAGCGCCCTGCGCGCGTTCCTGCTGACACTCGCCGTCGTCGACGACCTCTTCGCGATTCTGATCATCGCGGTGTTCTTCACCGACTCGATCGACTTCGTCGCACTCGGCGGCGCGGCCGTCGGCCTCGCCGTCTTCTGGCTACTGCTGAGGATGGGCGTGCGCGGGTGGTACGTCTATGTCCCGCTCGCGCTCGTCAACTGGGCGCTCATGTACAACAGCGGGGTCCACGCCACCATCGCGGGCGTCGCGATGGGACTGATGCTGCGCTGCACGACCCGCGAGGGCGAGGCGCACTCCCCGGGCGGGCACATCGAGCATCTCGTACGGCCGCTGTCGGCGGGCCTGGCCGTGCCGCTGTTCGCGCTGTTCAGCGCAGGTGTCTCCCTCTCCGGCGGGGCGCTCGGCGAGGTGTTCCGCCGGCCGGAGACGCTCGGTGTCGTCCTCGGACTGGTCGCCGGAAAGACCATCGGCATCTTCGGGGGGACCTGGCTGACGGCCCGCTTCACCCGGGCCTCGCTCAGCGACGACCTCCAGTGGGCGGACGTGTTCGCGGTGGCCACCCTGGCCGGCATCGGCTTCACCGTGTCGCTGCTCATCGGCGAGCTGGCCTTCGAGGGCGACGCGGCGCTGACGGACGAGGTCAAGGCCGCCGTCCTGACCGGATCCCTCATCGCGGCCCTGCTGGCGACGGTGCTGCTGAAGGTACGGAACGCCAAATACCGCAGGCTGTGGGAGGCCGAGGAGCGCGACGACGACCTCGACGGCATCCCGGACATCTACGAGGAGGACGACCCCGCCTACCACCTGCGGATGGCCGACATCTACGACCGCAAGGCCGCCGAGCACCGCCGGATCGCCGCACAGAAGGCCGCGGAACGGACGGCCGCCGAGCGAGCGGACTTGCCGAAGTGACGGGCGGGGCAGGCGAGGAGAACCCCCGTCCGGCATGATCTGACGGGACGGTACAAAAGGACCGTGCAGAAGGACCGTACACAGTCAGGCACACGCCGGGTGGAGGTCGGGCACCAGCCCGGCGGACGTCAGGCAGAAGAGGGAGACCGCGATGAGCGCACCCGACGGCAGCCCGGTCGGCGCCGAACGCAGCATCGGCCAACTGTTCGCCTCGGCGACGACCGAGATGTCCGCGCTGGTGCACGACGAGATCGCACTGGCGAAAGCGCAGCTCAAGCATGACGTCAAGCGCGGCGCGACCAGCGGCGGCGCCTTCACGGTGGCCGGCGCGGTGCTGGTGTTCTCGCTGCCCATGCTCAACTTCGCGCTGGCGTACGGCATCAGGACCTGGAGCGGCTGGAACCTCGCGGTCTGCTTCCTGCTGTCCTTCGCGGCCAACGTGCTGCTGGCCGGCCTCCTCGCGCTGATCGGCGTGGTCTTCGCGAAGAAGGCCAAGAAGAGCAAGGGGCCGCAGAAGGTCGCCGCGTCGATGAAGGAGACGGCGGGCGTCCTGCAGAACGCCAAGCCGCACCCGCGGCCGGCGCTGGAGGACGGGGTCCCGGACGCGAAGGCCATCGAGGCTGTGGCACGCTCGTCCTCATGACGGACCCCGCCGGCTCTTCGGCACAACCAGCCTCGGTCGTACGTGTCGACATCCCCGGCGGGCAAGAGGTGACCCACCGGGACGTCGCCGCCAACGGCGCGCGCTTCCACATCGCCGAGCTGGGTGACGGACCGCTGGTGCTGCTGCTGCACGGCTTCCCCCAGTTCTGGTGGACCTGGCGGCACCAGCTGACCGCGCTCGCCGACGCGGGCTACCGGGCCGTCGCCATGGACCTGCGCGGCGTCGGCGGCAGCGACCGGACCCCGCGCGGCTACGACCCGGCCAACCTCGCCCTCGACGTCACCGGCGTGATCCGCTCCCTCGGCGAGCCGGACGCCGCGCTGGTCGGCCATGACCTCGGCGGCTATCTGGCGTGGACGGCGGCCGCGATGCGCCCGAAACTCGTACGACGGCTCGCGGTCTCCTCGATGCCGCACCCGCGACGCTGGCGCTCGGCCATGCTCTCGGACGTCAAGCAGACGCGCGCCGGCTCCTACATCTGGGGGTTCCAGCGCCCCTGGGTCCCCGAGCGGCAGCTCACCGCGGACGACGGCGCGCTCGTCGCCCGTCTCATCCGGGACTGGTCGGGCCCTCGGCTGCCGGACGACGAGGCGGTGGAGACGTATCGCCGCGCGATCTGCATCCCCTCGACCGCGCACTGTTCGGTCGAGCCGTACCGCTGGATGGTGCGTTCCCTGGCCCGCCCGGACGGCATCCAGTTCAACCGGCGCATGAAGCGGCCGGTGCGGGTGCCGACGCTGCATCTGCACGGCTCCCTCGACCCCGTGATGCGTACGCGCAGCGCCGCCGGTTCCGGGGAGTACGTCGAAGCGCCGTACCGTTGGCGACTGTTCGACGGACTGGGCCACTTCCCGCACGAGGAGGATCCGGTCGCCTTCTCCACCGAGCTGGTCAACTGGCTGAAAGATCCCGAACCCGATCGGTGAAGCGCGGGTCCACCGAGCTGGTCAACTGGCTCAAGGATCCCGAACCCGATCGGTGACCCGGCCGCTGCGCCCGTGTCCGGAAATGAACACCTGTCCGACGAACGGCCAATTGCCTGGCGCATAGGCCAATTGGGGGCCCTGGGGGCGGTTATCGACCTTGGGGCGGGGGCAGACGTCGGGGTATGGGCTGGACGCACGACTACAGTGACGCAGCACGCAATCGACGCTCGGCCTCGGGCCTGAGCTCCCACCAGCGAGGCGGTGCCCCGGCAATGCCGGACGGCACGGATCTCCGAGTGGGCATTCCGCGCATCCTGCGCCGCCGGGCCCGCTGGGTCTCGGTACGCCTGCGTCATCCGCGGGGCTGACGCCCCGCTTTCTGACACTCCCTCTCCCCGGCCGGGTTCCTCGAAATCCGGCCTCAGAGTGCGCAGCTGTCGCTGTCCACCTGCTGATTCGCGGTGCGCCCCTTGACGATGTCCTGCTGGATCTCGTCGGCGGTGAGCGCGTAACCGGTCTCGGCGCTGTCGAGGGACTTCGCGAAGACCACGCCGTACACCTTGCCCTCGGGGGTGAGCAGCGGGCCGCCGGAGTTGCCCTGACGGACGGTCGCGAAGAGGGAATAGACATCGCGGCGGACGGTGCTGCGGTGGTAGATGTCCGGGCCGTTGGCCGTGATGCGCCCGCGCACGCGCGCGGCCCGAACGTCGTACCCCCCGTTCTCCGGGAAGCCCGCCACGATCGCGCCGTCCCCGCGGGCCGCGTCCTGCGAGGCGAACTTCAGCGCGGGCGCGCTCAGGTCCGGTACGTCGAGTACGGCGATGTCGCGCTCCCAGTCGTACAGGACGACCGTGGCGTCGTACTTCCTGCCCTCGCCGCCTATCTGGACGGTGGGCTCGTCGACGCCTCCGACCACGTGCGCGTTGGTCATGACACGGCGGTCGCCGAAGACGAAGCCGCTGCCCTCGAGGACCTTGCCGCAGCTCTGGGCGGTGCCCATGACCTTCACGATGGAGCGCTGGGCGCGGGTGGCGACCGGGCTGTTCGCGAGGGCCGGGTCGGGCGGATCGACGTCGGTGATCTGCTCGTCCGCGAACGGACTGAAGACCTGCGGGAAGCCGTTCTGCGCGAGGACCGTGGAGAAGTCCGCGAACCAGGTGTCGGCCTGGTCGGGCAACACCCGGGCGACCCCGAGGAGCACGTTGGAGCTGCGGACCTCCTTGCCGAGCGTCGGCAGGGTGGTGCCGGCGAGGGCGGAGCCGATCAGCCAGGCGACCAGCAGCATCGCGACCACGTTGACCAGGGCGCCGCCGGTGGCGTCCAGGGCGCGGGCCGGGGACCAGGTGATGTACCGGCGCAGTTTGTTGCCGAGGTGGGTGGTCAGGGCCTGGCCGACGGAGGCGCAGACGATGACGACGACGACCGCGACGACGGCGGCCGTGGTGCCGACCTCGGCGTTGTCGGTCAGCGCGTCCCAGATGACGGGGAGCAGGTAGACCGCGACGAGACCGCCGCCCAGAAAGCCGATCACCGACAGGATGCCGACGACGAAACCCTGGCGATAGCCGACGATCGCGAACCACACGGCGGCGACCAGCAACAGGATGTCCAGCACGTTCACCGGTTCGAGCCTCGCCTCATCACTTTGCACAGCACGGCAGACACCCTGACTTCGCACAACACGGCAGACACAGTGTCATGCACGCCAGTCGAGAGGGACCTGCTTGTCCCGGTCCCAGGGGAGCTCCCAGCCCGCGTAGTGGAGCAGGCGGTCGATGATCCCGGCCGTGAAACCCCATACCAGGGCCGATTCGACCAGAAATGCCGGACCTTTATGGCCTCGGGGGTGGACCGCGGTGGCGCGGTTTCCGGCATCCGTGAGATCCGCCACGGGGACGGTGAAGACGCGCGCGGTCTCGTTCGGGTCGACGACCCCGACCGGGCTGGGCTCGCGCCACCAGCCCAGCACGGGCGTGACGACGAAACCGCTGACCGGGATGTACAGCCGGGGCAGCACGCCGAAGATCTGGACCCCGGCAGGATCGAGCCCCGTCTCCTCCTCGGCCTCGCGCAGCGCCGCACGCAGTGGACCGTCACCCTTCGGGTCACCGTCCTCCGGATCCAGCGCACCACCCGGGAAGGACGGCTGTCCCGCGTGTGACCGCAGCGAGCTCGCCCGCTCCATGAGAAGCAGTTCGGGCCCGCGCTCACCCTCGCCGAACAGGATCAGGACGGCGGACTGCCGCCCCGCACCGTCCGCCGGCGGCAGGAAGCGGCTGAGCTGCAGCGGCTCGACGGTCTCCACGGCGTGCACCACCGGATCCAGCCAGCCCGGCAGGCCTTCCGTGCTGACCGTCACCGGACCGCCCCGCGTATGGCTCGCGCGCGTCATCGCCACCCCCCTCGTCCTGCTCGGTCCAACGCCCGACACTCCCGAGATCGTTCCTGGGAACGTGCACAAGGATGGATCCGGGACCGCGTCATCGGGCCCCCAGCGGCGGCGCGGGTTTCCCGCCGGCGTCCAGATATGCCTGCGGGGGCTTCAGGCGCTGGCCGGGGAAGCCGCCCTTCTCGTACTTGAGCAGTTTCCGGGCCTTCTCCGGGTCCGTCTCGCCCTCGCCGTACGCCGGGCAGAGCGGGGCGATGGGGCAGGCGCCGCAGGCGGGCTTGCGGGCGTGGCAGATACGGCGGCCGTGGAAGATCACGTGGTGGGACAGCATCGTCCACTCGCTCTTGGGGAAGAGCGCGCCGACGGCGGCCTCGATCTTGTCCGGGTCGGTCTCGGCGGTCCACCGCCAGCGCCGCACCAGCCGCTGGAAGTGCGTGTCCACGGTGACGCCGGGCCGCCCGAAGGCGTTGCCGAGCACCACGAAGGCGGTCTTGCGGCCTACTCCGGGCAGCTTGACCAGGTCGTCGAGCCGCCCGGGGACCTCTCCCCCGAAGTCCTCGACGAGCGCGTTGGACAGCCCTATGACCGACCTGGTCTTGGCCCGGAAGAAGCCGGTGGGCCTGAGGATCTCCTCGACCTCCTCCGGGTTGGCCGCGGCCAGGTCCTCCGGCGTGGGGTACTTGGCGAAGAGGGCGGGCGTCGTCTGATTGACCCTCAGGTCGGTGGTCTGGGCGGACAGGACCGTGGCGACGATCAGCTGGAAGGGGTTCTCGAAGTCCAGCTCCGGGTGGGCGTACGGATAGACCTCGGCGAGTTCGCGGTTGATCCGGCGGGCACGACGGACGAGGGCGGTGCGCGACTCGTCGCTCGGCGGCGCGGCGACGGTCTTCGCCGGAGCCGCCTTCTTCACCGAGGCGGCGGCTTTCCCGGGCGCGACGACCGCTTTCTTCAGCGAGGCGCCCTGCTTCAGCGGGGCAGCCTTCTTCGCCGGGGCGGCCCGTTTCGCCGGTACGGCCTTGTCGGCCTCGGCGGCCTTCTTCACCGGGGCAGCCTTCTTGGAAGTCGCCTTCTTCACCGGAGCCTTCTCTGTCGCTTTTGTGCTTTTCTTACCGCCGCCGGAGCCCTGTTCGCCCACAGCGGAATCTTGATGTGCCGCCACCCGTCCAGCCCCCTTGGCCTGTGCTCCCACCGGCGATTTGGACACCCGGCCAGCCTAGAGCCCGGCACTGACATCCGCCCCGGACCCAGAAGATCGGCCTCCAATTGGACCCCTGCCGCATACCCCGGCACACCTGTGCGGCATCCTTGTGACAGATCACACTGTTTGGACCGTCCGGCAAAATGGGGAACACGGTCCCCTGGTAGACAGGGGGAGCAAGATCCCCTGAGCAGGTCGACAAGGAGAGAACTCGTGGACGACGTTCTGCGGCGCAACCCGCTCTTCGCGGCGCTCGATGACGAGCAGTCCGCGGAACTGCGCGCCTCCATGAGTGAGGTGACCCTCGCGCGTGGCGACTCCCTGTTCCACGAGGGCGACCCGGGCGATCGGCTCTACGTCGTCACCGAGGGCAAGGTGAAGCTCCACCGCACCTCCCCCGACGGCCGCGAGAACATGCTGGCCGTCGTCGGCCCCGGTGAGCTCATCGGCGAGCTGTCCCTCTTCGACCCGGGCCCGCGCACGGCGACCGCCACCGCGCTGACCGAGGTCAAGCTGCTGGGCCTCGGCCACGGCGACCTCCAGCCCTGGCTGAACGTCCGCCCCGAGGTGGCCACCGCCCTCCTGCGCGCCGTCGCCCGCCGCCTGCGTCGCACCAACGACGCCATGTCCGACCTGGTCTTCTCGGACGTCCCCGGCCGTGTCGCCCGCGCGCTGCTCGACCTCTCCCGCCGCTTCGGCGTGCAGTCCGAGGAGGGCATCCACGTCGTCCACGACCTCACGCAGGAGGAGCTGGCCCAGCTGGTCGGCGCGTCCCGCGAGACCGTGAACAAGGCGCTGGCCGACTTCGCGGGCCGCGGGTGGCTCCGTCTGGAGGCACGAGCCGTGATCCTGCTGGACGTGGAACGGCTCGCCAAGCGCTCGCGCTGACGCCGGTCCTGACCGTACGTCGCTGAGGTCCCGTCTCCTGGTGAGGCGGGACCTCGTCGTTGTGCCCGCCAGAGAAGCCCCCCGCCGTAGCCTCACCCCCTACCCGCGCTACTCTCCCCTCTCCTCAGATGAGCCCGTGCTCCTCCAGGTACTCCAGCTGTGCCCGTACCGAGAGCTCGGCCGCCGGCCACAGGGACCGGTCCACGTCGGCGTACACGTGGGCGACCACCTCGGCGGGGGACCCGTAGCCGTCCTCCACGGCCGTCTCGACCTGGGCCAGGCGGTGGGCACGGTGGGCGAGATAGAACTCGACGGCACCCTGCGCGTCCTCCAGGACCGGCCCGTGGCCGGGAAGCACCGTGTGCACCCCGTCGTCGACCGTGAGGGACCTGAGCCGCCGCAGGGAGTCCAGGTAGTCCCCGAGACGACCGTCAGGGTGCGCCACCACGGTCGTACCGCGCCCCAGGACGGTGTCGCCGGTCAGAACAGCCAGGTCGGCCGGGAGATGGAAGCACAGGGAGTCCGCGGTGTGCCCGGGTGTCCCCACGACCCTCAGCTCCAGACCGCCGACCTCGACCACGTCCCCGGCGCCCAGCCCCTCCTCCCCCAGCCGCAGCGCCGGGTCCAGGGCCCGCACCTCGGTACCGGTCAGCTCGGCGAAGCGGGCGGCGCCCTCGGCGTGGTCCGGGTGGCCGTGGGTGAGGAGGGTGAGGGCGACCCGCTTGCCGGCCCTCTCGGCGGCGTCGACGACGTTGCGCAGGTGCCCTTCGTCCAGCGGCCCGGGGTCGACCACCACGGCCAGCTCGGAGCCGGGCTCGGACAGGACCCACGTGTTCGTCCCGTCGAGCGTCATCGCGGAGGCGTTGGGGGCGAGCACGTTCACGGCCCGCGGGGTGGCGGAGCCCGAGAGGACCCCGCCCCGTGGCTGGCCGGGAAGGGCTGCGGCGTCCGTCATGCGGGGGCTCCGCCGGTCGGCAGGTCGGTCCGGATGTGCTTGGTGAACTCGTCGTGCCCCGGCCAGGAGAGCACGATCTCGCCGTCCGCCAGGCGCGCTTGGGCCAGCACGGGCGTCAGGTCACGCCCGGGCGCCGCGACCAGCGCCTCGGCGGCCGTGGCGTACCGCGTCAGCTGGCGCAGGGTCGCGATGGTGGGCGGCAGCATCATCAGCTCGCCCTTGTCGTACGACTCCGCCGCCTCGGCGGGTCGGATCCACACCGTACGGTCCGCCTCCGTGGAGGCGTTCCGGGTGCGCTGGCCCGCGGGAAGCGCGGCCACGAAGAACCAGGTGTCGTAGCGGCGGGATTCGAACTCCGGGGTGATCCAGCGGGTCCAGGCACCCAGCAGGTCCGAGCGGAGGACCAGGCCGCGACGCTCCAGGAACTCCGCGAAGGAGAGGTCCCGGGCGACCAGGGCGGCACGGTCGGCCTCCCAGTCCGGGCCCGTGGTGTCGCCGACCACGGAGTCACGGTCCGGGCCGGCGAGCAGGACGCCCGCCTCCTCGTACGTCTCCCGTACGGCCGCGCAGACGATCGCCTGGGCCTCGGTCTCCGCCACGCCCAGCCTGTCCGCCCACCACGCGCGCGTGGGGCCCGCCCAGTGGACGTGGTGGTCGTCGTCGCGCGGGTCCACACCGCCGCCCGGGTACGCGTAGGCACCGCCCGCGAAGGCCATGGAGGCGCGTCTGCGCAGCATGTGGACGGCGGGCCCGGTCTCCGCGTCCTTCAGGAGCATCACCGTGGCCGCGCGCCTGGGGGTGACCGGGATGAGCGTGCCGTCCGCGAGAGCGCGGATACGGTCAGGCCAGTCCCGGGGGTACCACTGCCCGTTTGCCATGGCCGGAGGCTATCTCTTGGCGCGCGGATGTTCGAGAGCTGACCGGTGCGGTGCAGTGGGGCCGTGTTGCAAACACCGGCGCGGATCCAAGCCCCTGGAGGCCCCACCGTCAGGCGCCGCGACTGGGCAGGGCCCTCTGCTGCCCCTCGGGAACCGCAAGCCGGAAGCCCACCGCGGCACCGACGGACGTAGCCCGGCCCGGTGTCACAGCGGTGGCCGCGCCCGCGCACGGCGGGAAGGGGACGGGGCGGGGGTGTCCGCCCGCAGCGGTTGTCGCGTCAACACCGCCCCCTCACCAGGAAACCGATTCCGCGACGTTCCGAGGACGGACACCCCCGTCCCGGCCCCGACCCACCCCCGAACCGCAGGCGCTACAGCCACCCCCACCGAACCCGCACAGGCGCCACAGGCATCACCCGCCGGACCCCCGAACCCGCAGACAGCCGCAGGCACCGGCAGGGCCACCCCGCCGACGCCCCCACCTACGCCCCCGTCAACTCAACCTGAACCTCAACCTCCACCGGCGCGTCCAACGGCAGCACCGCCACCCCCACCGCACTCCGCGCGTGCACGCCCTTGTCGCCCAGCACCTCGCCCAGCAACTCGCTCGCGCCGTTCACCACACCCGGCTGCCCCGTGAAGTCCGACGCCGAAGCCACGAACCCGACGACCTTCACGACACGCGCGACACGGTCCAGGTCACCGGCCACGGACTTCACCGCAGCCAGCGCGTTCAGCGCACACGTACGCGCCAGCTCCTTGGCCTCCTCGGCCGTGACCTCCGCACCCACCTTGCCGGTGACGGGCAGCTTGCCGTCCACCATCGGCAGCTGGCCGGACGTGTAGACGTACACACCCGACTGCACGGCAGGCTGATAAGCGGCAAGCGGCGGTACGACGGCAGGAAGGCTCAGGCCCAGCTCGGCCAACCGCGCCTCGACCGCGCTCACGCCTTCTCCCGCTTCAGGTAGGCCACCAACTGCTCGGGGTTGTTCGGCCCGGGCACGACCTGGACAAGCTCCCAGCCGTCCTCGCCCCAGGTGTCCAGAATCTGCTTCGTGGCGTGGACGAGCAGCGGCACAGTTGCGTATTCCCACTTGGTCATGTGGCCGACTTTAGCCTCTGCCCACTCCCCATCCGCAGCCACGTTGTCCACAGCCTCCGGCGTAGCCCGCACGCGGACTGGTTAGGCTCGAATACGTGAGCAGGCTCCAGGTCGTCAGCGGCAAGGGCGGGACCGGAAAGACCACGGTCGCCGCAGCCCTAGCGCTGGCCCTCGCCACCGAGGGGAAGCGGACGCTTCTCGTCGAGGTCGAGGGTCGGCAGGGCATCGCGCAGCTCTTCGAGACGGAAGCGCTTCCTTATGAGGAACGCAAGATCGCCGTCGCTCGCGGGGGCGGGGAGGTGTATGCCCTGGCCATCGACCCCGAACTGGCCCTTCTGGACTACCTCCAGATGTTCTACAAACTGGGCGGCGCGGGCCGAGCCCTGAAGAAGCTCGGCGCGATCGACTTCGCCACCACCGTCGCACCCGGGCTGAGGGACGTACTCCTCACGGGCAAGGCCTGTGAGGCGGTGCGTCGCAAGGACAAGAGCGGCCGGTTCACCTACGACTACGTCGTGATGGACGCGCCCCCCACCGGTCGTATCACCCGCTTCCTCAACGTCAACGACGAGGTCGCGGGACTGGCCAAGATCGGCCCGATACACAATCAGGCGCAGGCCGTGATGCGGGTGCTGAAGTCGGCCGAGACGTCGGTGCACCTGGTGACCCTGCTGGAGGAGATGCCCGTCCAGGAGACGGCGGACGGGATCGCCGAGCTGCGGTCGGCGAGGCTGCCGGTGGGACGGATCATCGTGAACATGGTGCGGCCGGAGGTGTTGGACGCGGCCGACCTGGAACTCGTACGGAAGGCCCCGCGGACGGCCGTCGCGCGCTCGCTCTCGGCGGCGGGACTCGGCGGGGCGCGACGCGGCGGGAACGCCGAGCGGCTGATCGATCCGCTGGTGGCACAGGCCGATGAGTACGCCGAGCGGTACGAGCTGGAGCACGAGCAGCGGGCGGTGCTCGGCGAGCTTGGCCTGCCACTGCACGAACTGCCGCTGCTCGCCGAGGGGATGGACCTGGCGGGCCTGTACGAACTGGCCGCGGAACTGCGGGAACAGGGGATGTCATGAGCCCGAACCAGCCCCACCCCCAGGACGCACCGGACCTGGACGCACCAGACCTGGACGCACCCCACACCCAAGACGCAGCTCAGCCCCAAGACGCCCCGGACCCCCAGGACGCACCCCACACCCAGGACGCCCCGCAGCCCCCGGACCCCAAACACCCCCAGGACACCCAGCACCCCCAAGACCACCCCCGCCACCGCCTCTCCCCCGCCCGCGTCCTCGACATGGACCCCCTGCTCGACGACCCGAAGACCCGCATCGTGGTGTGCTGCGGCTCGGGCGGGGTCGGGAAGACCACCACCGCGGCGGCGCTCGGCCTCAGAGCGGCCGAGCGCGGCCGGAAGGTGGTGGTGCTCACCATCGACCCGGCACGCCGGCTCGCCCAGTCGATGGGCATCGACTCGCTCGACAACGTCCCCCGCCGTGTGAAGGGCGTCAACGACGCCGCGAACGGCGAACTGCACGCGATGATGCTGGACATGAAACGCACCTTCGACGAGATCGTCGAGGCGCACGCGGACCCGGAGCGGGCGACCGCGATCCTGAACAACCCCTTCTACCAGTCGCTTTCGGCGGGCTTCGCGGGCACGCAGGAGTACATGGCGATGGAGAAGCTGGGACAGCTGCGGTCCAGGGACGCCTGGGACCTGATCGTCGTCGACACGCCCCCGTCCCGCTCGGCGCTCGACTTCCTGGACGCGCCGAAGCGGCTGGGATCCTTCCTCGACGGCCGGCTGATCCGGCTGCTGACGGCCCCGGCGAAGCTGGGCGGTCGCGCCGGGATGAAGTTCCTGAACGTCGGGATGTCGATGATGACCGGCACTCTCGGCAAGCTGCTCGGCGGGCAGCTCCTCAAGGACGTCCAGACGTTCGTGGCCGCGATGGACACCACCTTCGGCGGCTTCCGCACGCGCGCGGACGCGACGTACAAGCTGCTCCAGGCACCTGGGACCGCGTTCCTGGTGGTCGCGGCCCCGGAGCGGGACGCACTGCGGGAGGCCGCGTACTTCGTGGAGCGGCTGGCCGCCGAGGAGATGCCGCTGGCGGGCCTGGTGCTCAACCGTGTCCACGGCAGCGGTGCCGTCCACCTGTCGGCCGAGCGGGCGCTCGCCGCCGCAGAAAATCTTGAAGAGCCCCGCATTGTGGATCAGGGGGACGGGAAAGCAATTCGTAACTCTCCCGACACGTACGGCAGTTCAGAACCTCCTGCTACCGAACCCCCTGCTTCCGACGAAGGCTCCCCCACAGCCACGGACCAGGACACCGCGGACCAGGACGCCACGGTTCAGGACGCCGCGCGGCACAAGCGGGCGCAGCAGACGCACCCGCGTCAGAAGCAGCATCACCAGAAGCAGGACCAGGAGCGATCCGTCGAACAACTCACCGCGGGCCTGCTGAGGCTGCATGCCGAGCGCATGCGGCTGCTCTCCCGCGAGCAGCGCACCCGTGACCGCTTCACCGCGCGCCACCCGGAGGTGGCGGTGGCAGAAGTGGCCGCACTGCCCGGCGACGTCCACGACCTCGCGGGGCTGCGGGACATCGGTGACCGGCTCGCGGCCAAGCGGCCGGAGCTGCCCGAGACCGGGGCAGGCGCCTGAGGCCCCCCTCAGCTCACCGCCGCGTAGCGCTCGTAGACCTCGTCGTCGTCGAGGGGCAGGATGCCCGCCCCACGCTCGTACTCCGTACGCGCGGTCTCCAGCAGATGCCGCCAGGAGGTCACGGTCGGTCGCCTGCGCAGCAGTGCGCGGCGCTCCCGCTCCGTCATCCCTCCCCACACGCCGAACTCGACGCGATTGTCGAGCGCGTCGGCCAGGCACTCCGTGCGCACCGGACAGCCGGTGCACACCGCCTTGGCCCTGTTCTGCGCCGCTCCCTGAACAAACAGTTCATCCGGATCGGTAGTGCGGCAGGCCGCCTGCGCACTCCAGTCGACTACCCAGCCCATACCGGCGCCGTCCTCTCCCGAATCGAGGCTCCCCCACGGCGGCAGCGGCATATTCACCGCCGCCAGTTGAGGACGTTACGGAAGGTGGGCACAGCGCAACACCCCCTTCGGGCCCAATCTTGAATGGCCCGAACGGACTATGGGTAAGCGGCAGATCACCCGGGGGAGTGAGCTGACGACATACGTGACTATCCCGGCGAACCGGGACAGTTATGTTGCGTCACAACGGACACCAGGTGACACACAAGGCGGATTCGGACACGCCCCAATAAAAAAGTTGGGGAATCGCCGGAACGATTCGGGGTCGCCGGACGTATTGATACGTAGCCCTACAGCTGTGACAGTTGAGAGCAGCTTAGGCCAACGCCTGTACGCGTGTCCGGCGAATGAGAACGTAGGCTGCCCTCATGCCAAAGAAGCGTTCGGGCGGTGGTCTGTCCTCCACGCAGCAGGCCGCCAAGTTCCTCGGTGTCAGTGTGCTCGCGGGAGCCGTGATGGCCGGCATCGCGCTGCCCGCGGCGGGCGCACTGGGGCTCGCGGCCAAGGGGTCGGTGGAGAGTTTCGACGAGCTCCCGGCCAACCTGAAGACACCGCCGCTGAGCCAGCGCACCACGATCCTCGACGCCGACGGCGGCCAGATCGCCACGGTCTACTCGCGCGACCGCACGGTGGTCGGACTCAAGGACGTCTCGCCGTACATGCAGAAGGCGATCGTCGCGATCGAGGACTCGCGCTTCTACCAGCACGGCGCGATCGACCTGAAGGGCGTACTTCGCGCGCTCAACAAGAACGCGCAGAGCGGCGGCGTCTCGGAGGGCGCCTCGACGCTCACCCAGCAGTACGTGAAGAACGTCTTCGTGGAGGAGGCCGGTGACGACCCGACGAAGGTCGCGCAGGCCACCCAGCAGACCATCGGCCGCAAGATCAAGGAGCTGAAGTACGCGATCCAGGTCGAGGAGGAGCTCGGCAAGAAGAAGATCCTCGAGAACTACCTGAACATCACGTTCTTCGGTCAGCAGGCCTACGGCGCCGAGGCCGCCGCCCAGCGTTACTTCTCCAAGCACGCCAAGGACCTGACCCTCTCCGAGTCGGCCCTGCTGGCCGGCATCGTGCAGTCGCCGAGCCGCTACGACCCGATCAACGACGAGGCCGAGGCCACCAAGCGGCGCAATACCGTGCTGCAGCGCATGGCGCAGGTCGGTGACGTCTCGCAGGCCGAGGCCGCCAAGGCGATGAAGGATCCGCTGGGCCTGAAGATCAGCCGGCCCAGGAACGGCTGCATCACGGCCGTCCAGGGCGCCAGCTTCTACTGCAAGTACGTCGAGAAGGTCTTCCTCAAGGACCCGGTCTTCGGCAAGACCAAGGAGGCGCGGGCGAAGCTCTGGAACCAGGGCGGCCTGACCATTCGGACGACGCTCGACCCGCAGGCGCAGAAATCGGTCCAGACGTCGCTCAAGGACCACGTCTACAAGAGCGACAAGGTCGCCGCGGCCTCCACGCTGGTCGAGCCCGGCACCGGCAAGATTCTCGCGATGGGCCAGTCGAAGCCGTACGGGTACGGCAAGGACGAGACGGAGTACAACTACTCGGTCAACGCGGCGATGGGCGGCTCCAACTTCGGCTTCCCGACGGGTTCGACGTTCAAGCCGTTCCTGGCCGCGGCGGCGTTGGAGGGGGGCAAGCCCCCGACGCAGGTCTACCCGGCGCCGTACGAGATGGACTATCCGGACACGGTCCAGACCTGCAGCGGCAAGCCGTGGGTCAACGACGGCAGGCCGAAGTACAAGCTGGAGAACGAGAGCGAGAGCGAGGTCGGGCCCTACGCCCTCAAGGAGGCCATGGCCAAGTCGGTCAACACCTACTTCGTGCAGATGCTCTCCGACATCGGCATGTGCCCGGTGGTGAAGATGACCAACGCGCTGGGAGTGGTCCAGGGCAACGGCACCAAGGTCCCCGAGGTCCCCTCGTCGATGACACTGGGCTCCACCGGCCTCTCCCCGCTGACGATGGCGAGCGCGTACGCGGCCTTCGCCAGCCGGGGCATGTACTGCACCCCGGTCGCGATCGAGTCGATCACCCAGACCGTCGCCGGCGACAAGAAGTCGCTGGAGGTGCCCAAGTCGACGTGCTCGCGGGCGATGAGCGAGAAGACCGCGGACACCGTCAACACCCTGCTGCGCGGCGTGGTCGACTCCGGTACGGGCAAGGCGGCCGGGCTGTCGGGCCGGGAGAGCGCCGGCAAGACGGGTACGACGGACAAGCGGATAAACGCCTGGTTCGCCGGCTACACGCCGAACATGTCGGGCGCCGTCTGGGTCGGCAGCGCCACTCAGAAGATCCAGATGACCAACATCACCATCGGCGGAGTTTTCCACTCCCAGGTCTACGGCGGTGACACCCCCGGCCCGATCTGGCGGGACGCCATGTCCGGAGCGCTGGAGGGCAAGAACGCGGAGACGTTCAACCTCGTCGACATACCGGACCCCAAGAAGGACGACGGCGACAAGGGTGACAAGGGTGACAAGGGCGATGGAAAGGGCAACGGGAGGGGCAACGGTGGCAACGGCGACGGCAACGGTCTCATCGGCGGCCTAGCCGACGGTGGTACGAACGGCGGCGCCGAGCCGGATCCCACCTTCAGCTTCCCGGACGGGTTCTTCCAGGGCAACGGCAACGGCGGAAGGCGCGGCTGACGGGCCTCGTACCCGATCGGGACTGCACCGTGGGCGAAAGCCCTCGGTGCAGTCCCGACTCGCCCCGGTGGTGACACTCGTGGACTCCTGGGGCGTCGCCGACTCCAGGAGTCCGACCGGGAGCACGCGCCCTCGAGAACACGCACGACGACGCCCGCCGCTTCTAGCTGACGCCCTCGTCGCCAGGGACGGCACGCTCTCCCGCCAGGACGTCGAAGACACCCTGGAGACAGCCACCGGCAACGGCCAGCTGTACGAATGGGTTTCCACGGACGACCGTACGCAGGCCGTCGTGCGGTTCGCACCCGTCTACGAGCGCTCGGCGTCCCTCTTCGGCCCGCGGCTCGGAGCCACTCAGCCGGCGAGGAGCTTCTTCACGACGGCGGCGACGCGGCCGCCCTCGGCCTGGCCGGCCACCTTCGGGTTCACGATCTTCATGACCGCGCCCATGGCCCGCGGACCCTCGGCGCCGGCCGCCTTCGCCTCCCCGACGGCCTGAGCGACGATCTCATGCAGCTCCTCGTCGGACAGCTGCTTGGGCAGGTACGCGGCGAGGACCTCGCCCTCCGCCTTCTCCCGCTCGGCGCTCTCCGGGCGATTGCCCTGCGCGAAGGCCTCCGCGGCCTCGCGGCGCTTCTTCGCCTCGCGGGTGATCACCTTCTGCACCTCGTCGTCGGAGAGCTCGCGCTTGGTCTTGCCCGCGACCTCCTCCTTGGTGATCGCGGCGAGCGTCAGCCGGAGCGTCGAGGAGCGGAGCTCGTCGCGCTCCTTGATGGCGGAGTTGAGGTCGTCCTGCAGCTTCGACTTGAGCGTGGTCATGGGTCTGATTGTCGCAGGTGTCGCGGCCCGTACGCCCGCTCATTTAAGGGGCTGTGGGCACGGGGCCCGGGCGGGGTCTGACACGATGGACGTATGCGCGCGCGATACGGAGTACCTCTGTCGATCGCGGCGGCTGGCGCCGCCGGTCTGGTGTACGCGGCGGGCTTTGAGGCCCGCTCCTTCCGCCTCCGACGAGTGACGGTCCCCGTCCTCCCCTCCGGAATGCGCCCCCTGCGCGTACTCCAGGTCTCCGACATCCACATGGTCGGCGGCCAGCACAAGAAGCAGCGCTGGCTGCGCTCGCTGGCGGGCCTGCGCCCCGACTTCGTGATCAATACCGGGGACAACCTCTCCGACCCGGAGGGCGTGCCGGAGGTCCTGGACGCCCTCGGTCCGCTGATGGAGTTCCCGGGCGCGTACGTCTTCGGCTCCAACGACTACTACGGCCCCAAACTCCGCAACCCCGCCCGGTACTTGTTCGAGAAGGCCCAGGGCCGCCACGGACTGAACGGCAACACTCCCGCCGTCAACGCCGTCCACAACCCGTGGGAGGACCTGCGCGACGGCTTCGACGCGGCGGGCTGGCAGAACCTGACCAACACCCGCGGCGCGCTGAAGATCGAGGGCGTGTCGATCGAGCTGACGGGCCTGGACGACCCGCACATCAAGCGAGACCGCTATGCGGAGGTGGCCGGCGGTCCGTCGGGCGCCGCCGACTTCTCGATGGGCGTCGTCCACGCCCCCTACCTACGGGTTCTGGACGCGTTCACGGCGGACGACTATCCGCTGATCCTGGCCGGCCACACCCACGGAGGCCAGCTGTGCCTCCCCTTCTACGGCGCGTTCGTCACCAACTGCGACCTGGACGTGGACCGGGTGAAGGGCCTGTCGAAGCACTCGGCGGAGGGCCGTACGGCGTACCTCCACGTATCGGCGGGCTGCGGCACGAACCGCTACACCCCGGTCCGCTTCGCCTGCCCGCCGGAGGTCACGCTGCTGACGCTGGTGGGGCGGGAGTAGTCGACTGTGCCGGGCGTAGTCGATCAGGCCGCGCGTAGTCGATCAGGCCGCGCGTAGTCGATCAGGCCGAGGTGCAGTCGGCCGGGCCTGGAGCCGTCGGCTGCTCCTGCCTCCGGCCGCCTCCACCTCGGCCACCCCCGCGCGAACCTCAGCCGACCCCGGTCGCCCCCAGCCACCACCGCACGAAAACCGGATTTCGTCTCCAGCCACCAGTGGGCTAAAGTAAACGACGTCGCCGCGACGAGCAGCGACAATCGGGGTGTAGCGCAGCTTGGCAGCGCGCTTCGTTCGGGACGAAGAGGTCGTGGGTTCAAATCCCGCCACCCCGACGCTGGTCAGAGGGCCTGGTGCAGACAATGCACCAGGCCCTCTGCCGTGCGTGGGGGCCAAACAGGGGGCCAAACGAATGCGATCAAACTGCGGTGCCTGAAGCCCAGCAAGGACCCACCCACCCTGGCGCCCGAGCGTCTAGCCGCTCGGGCACGAACAGGATGCCTCAGAACCAGCGTGCTAGCTGGGCAACGGCTGAGCGGCAAACGTTCCGTCGGAAAGCCGCGTCCCGGTCAGCATGAGCCGCTGCACGCGGCCCTCAACAACGTGAAGCACGACAGTGCCAAAGGGCTGCCCGCTTGCGAACCGATCAGGGCGACCGCCAGAGTTCTCGCTATAGAGCACGGTGTACTGGCGAGGTAGACACTGACGCTGAGCCGTGCCGCGAGAGAGCACCCTACGCACGATCCAGCCGAGTCCCATCAGAACGAGCCCCGCGGCGACGCCGCCAATCAGTTCGGGGAGAGCATCACGCAGAGTACTCATCACGCCACCGCCTCGGCGCGACGGATGTGCTTCGCTGCAAGACGCTTCAGCTTGCGCCGGACCCTCTCGCCCATCTTGGCGTCCAAACCTTGAGAAGCTGCAGCTTCTCCCCAGGAGCCGCCGAGTCCAGCCCAGGTCTGAACCAGCCGCCTTTCCTGCTCTGTCAGGCCGCCAAGCACAGACGCGAGCCGCTCATCACCGAACTCTGAGTTCAGCAGAACAACTTCAGGGCTTTCGTGGTCGGTAGCGTCGGTGCCTGTCCATTCGCTCAGGAGGACGAGCCGCCCGCCAAGCGCCCTACGCATCCACAACGGCACCAACCGGCGGTATTCAGAGTGCGCTAGCGTGCGAAGAAGAGGGAGACAGTTTTCATCTAGCCGAGCAGGGTCCAAGGCGTCGTCCATCAGAGCCATCTCCACTGCTGCTCGCCACTGTCCATTCAGAGGCAGGTCCAGCCACTCATTGATCAACTGATCTACGATGTCACGCTTGCCCGCAATAACAGCCTGGCGGGCTGTTGCCACCGCTCGGGTGGAGGGAGGCTGGCTGCGCACCGCATTTAGTGCCGCCTGATAACACTCACCGGTTTCTTTTTGACGGTGCTGCGCATCGCGCTTGCGGCGGTGGTTCTTCACCACGTCGTCGTCCTGGTTCCGGCATGACTGTCCCGTGATCCGCCACACCTGACAGGGCGAGCGCGGTTCAGCGATCACAGGATGCGGTGCACCTTCGGGCTATGGGCACTTCCAGTCACGGGCTAGAAGCTAAGCCGCGGCCGCTGCTCGGCCAGCACTCAGAGTACTGACTCGGTGACGCTGACCGCAACCGAGGATGCGGAGAGCCAGTCGCCGGCCGACCCCGAGCACTCGCACGACACGTTGATTTGCTGTGCGCCCGTGACGGGCGCACAGCAAACTCAATAATCGAGAAGGCAAAGCTGATCAGTTCGCCGCTCCGCCCACTTCCTCCTTGTCCTCTGCCTCCTCCTGGTCGGCGAAAATGTCATCCATGGCTTCGGCCCCCTGCGTGATCACGGGGCGGAGCTGCTTGCGGTAGACCGCTTCTGTGGTCGCTTGGCTGCTGTGACCGACCAAGAGCGCGATCCGCTCCAAGGGGATGCCGTGGTCGGAGAGCAGGGACACGAAGCTGTGCCGAAGCTCCCGCGGCGTCCACTCCGGCTTCAGTCCGGTCTTCTTCACGATGGCCTTGAAGTCGCGGCGGACGTTGGCAGCGTCAAGCGGCTCACCGCTCCGCGTCGTGAAGACACGGCCGGTCGGGCTCCACTCCATCCCTCTCGATGCCCGACCGCGGGCCCATGGATGGCGTGCGTTGTGGGCTCCCATCCCGTCCACCATCGACCCAGGCAGAGCCGAGCAGACGCGGCCCATGGCGTCCAGGTCGTTCGTACAGTGGCGCGCTCCACCTGGACGCCATGAACCACGCCCGCTCCACGGTGTGTGGGTCGACGGCGGACGGGATGGGAGCTGGGGTGAGTGGTGGGTTTGGGTCGGTGTGATCGCTGACACTCACGCCAGCCACAGAAGGACCCTCTTAGGATCACAGCCATGACAAGCCCCCTCGCCCCCGACGACCACATTGGCGATCGCGAGGCCTTCAGCGCCTTCCTGACGCGTCTTCGTGCAGACCACGCAGCTAACGGCCAGCAGTGGGAGAACGCAACGCTGGACAAGTTCCTGAAAGCCCTGGAAGCCTGGGTCGCTGCGTCTCCGGGGTGGTACCGGAACTTCGGGCACGACCTGCCACCCGAAGGTGACTGGACGCTCTTCGCCCGTGCCCTGACTGCCGCTCGGGTCTACGAATAGCCCTGGTGGGCAGCGTGCCCCTTGCGTGCCCGACCGAGCGGCGACCGGCGGGGAACAACGGGGAACGGCGGTGAGTCTCCCAGGAACGCGCAGGTCACCGTCTCTCCAGGTCAACAGCCATCCGCATACGCGATCTTCCAAACAGGTGCTCCAAGACCTGGGTAGTGACGCTTGACTCGGTCATTAAAACTCCAGCCCAAAGCCGCTCCGCCAACCTCACATGTCAGTGCACTCGTTGTCGCCAACCGACCCCCCTAGCCAGATCAGGGTTGAGCTTGTCGCCGAGACTCCAACCAGGCCAATCTTTCGGCCTCACATTCTTCAATCCGTGCCTCAACACGTGCATCCTGGCACATCTCGACTGGAAGCTTTGTCGACCGGAATATGCGAGCCATCAAGACTTGATCAGTACTCAAGAAATTGACGGCCTCCAAATTCGCTTCAGCCAAGTCGGAATTTTCCAGGAGGACTTCGCCCATATCAGCACCGGAGAAATCAACCCGCCGTAGAGTCGAGTGTTTGATTTGCGCTCCGTGTAGCCGGGCATTTCGCAGGTCGGAGCCGCTCAGGTCACAGACCGAAAGATCGGCCCAACAGAAATCGGCCCCATTGAAGCATGAGTCTTGAAGCTGCGCCCCAAAGAAGTTGACCATATAAAACTGCGCACCGTCCAGTCGGGCATCACGCATATCAACATGCTTTAGGGTGTGGCAGTACAATTCGACACCGCGCAGGTCCACCTTCGTAAGGTTCACGCGCTCCAAGCCCCCTTCATCTTCTAGCTCCTGGCGGTCAGGTCGCCTCCCAAGCACCTCCATCGCCGCCTGAAGATCACCCACGAGGCGTTCCCGGCGACCACCGCCGTCGCCTCCCCCCTCTCCTTCTGCACCATTTACGGCCGCATCCTCCTTCCGGGCATGCTCACGAATAAAGGCAGAAAGAACTTCAACCACCGTATTATGGTCGCGCTCAGAATCACGCATGATCCGCTCAAGTGCATAAATTCCCCCCAAGCGTTCAGTCAGCACACTAGAAGCCAGCAACTTGACTGCCGCGATGTAGCGCTCAGTAACTTGCCCCTCTCGCTCGATATCGGCGTCGCGCTCATCCTTTTTTCGGTTATGCCGCAGCGTAAGAGCTGCAATAACACCACCAAACACCGCCACCATGGAGGCCCGAAAGCCAGTGATTACCACACCGTCGGCTGGCTGGAGATTATCGTGCCTCAAATGTGCACCATCAAGCCACCAAGGGCCTCGCCACAAAAGCAGCGCGAACGCCGCAGCCCCTACTACTACCGCAACGTGCTTCCAATAACTCCCTGCCGCAGCCTTGCAGGCCCGCAGGACCATCCCCCACTTTTTCTTCATGCGACTGGTTATAGCAGGAGCAACCCGCGAATGGGCGCGCTTCACTCATCCAGCATTAGCTATCCACCAGAGAACCGCTGAGGGCCTGACCGAGCCCGCGATCGCGTCCGACGGCAGTGACGCCAGCGCTGACGGCAACGAGTACGGACGTAGGCAGATCGCCGTGAACCTGAGCAGGACTGCTCCCTGGGCGCCAACCCGGCATCGGCGCCATTGTCTGCTTCTAAAGCACCTGGTCAACAGAAGCGCCCTCCCGGGCCGTCCTAGGGCCGTGGAAGGGCGCTCAGTGTTGACCAACGTCGACAGCTGCCGACAGCTCAGCAGCAGGTCAGGCATTGATCGATAAGGCGACCGCAGGTCACGGCCGCCGGTGATCAGTTGTGGCTATGCAGCAGCGCAGCGCGTCACCATGAAGCATGGGCATTGATCTGGAGCTGCACTCGGCACGGCCGGCACGCAACAACTGGCGCAAGTCCCGCGCAACGCTCCTGCGGAGCTCCCAGGGGCATGGCGACGCACTGGCCGATGCACTCGGCTCGCTCCAGCTCCTCGGAGTACCCGGAAGGCTCACCGCCGTCGATCCGTACGGGGACACGTTGATGAACGAGCAAGAGGCCGCGGCTGCCCTCCAGGAGATCCACGGCTTGAGGCGGAGTTGCGCTGATGAGCGCCAGCTCGCTGCGCTGGACGATCTCACATCGATGCTGGAACATTGCGCGGCTACCCCAGGCAGCTACTTGTGGTTCGCAGGCGACTGAAGATCCCTCCAGCTTGCCGTGTGAGTGTCTAACTGCGTGACAACGCCGACGGACAGCTGCGGACAACCGCGCACACCTGCGGACCATCGCAGCAGGTGAGAGCCGCACGGCCCCGAGGTCGAGGGCGCACTCAAGTTGCTTCGGGACGAAGAGGTCGTGGGTTCAAATCCCGCCACCCCGACAGTGAAACACCAGGTCAGGCCCGATGCTGAAAGATCAGCATCGGGCCTGATTTGCTTGGTGGGTCCATTTTGGAGCCATTTGGGAGCCGACCTCGGGGAGCGGTTCCCGGACGGCTCCCACAAGTACTGCCAAAAAGGACTAGTGCCAGGGTCCAGCCGACGTGGGCTTCCACACCGCTTCAGACATCGTCGCCCTCCGGGGAAGAGCTACCGGTACCTGGGCGGTCGCGTCTCTCGATCGCCTCACCAGATCACCATCCCCAGTAACGGACAGTGGGTCGTGACCATCGACCTTGGCGGCTATTCCGGCCGCATCTCTGCGTCTGTCCAGTCCAGCGGCCTCCGCGGGCTTCCTGCCTTCGCCCCGCGACCCGCAGGGCAGCCCGGCCCGCTCCGTCGCGGTCCATGAACCGGAGGAGCCCACTGGCGACGCGCTTGGTGGTCAAACCTGGGACGTCTTCATCTCCCACGCGTCCGAGGGCAAAGGAGCCGTTGCCCGCCCCCTTCGAGACACACTTACCAAGGTGGGCGTGACTGTCTAGCTCGACGAAGCCCAGATGCGGATCGGCCACAGCCTCTGCGGCAAGATCGATGAGGGATCAGGGCGAGCCGCTTCGGCATCGTCGTGCTCTCGTCCCCCTTCTTCGCCAAGGGTTGGACCAACCACGAACTGACGGACTCGTCACCCGTAACGTGACCGGGGAGCAATCGCTCCTGCCGATCTGGCACAACCTGAGTGCAGAAGACGTCCGGCGCTACAGCCCCTCCCTCGCAGACGAAGTGGCGATGAGCACCAGCGACTACTCCATCAAGGAGATCGCGGTCCACTCGTCGACGCCCGCGTGCGGGGAGAGTCGGTCCAGGTGGCGTGAGACCACCGAAGCCGTCTCCGTCAGCTCCTGCCGCCCCACACCGCTTCCAGGTCCCGGCAGCGGACCAGGATGCTCGCGTCGGTCAGCGCGATTTCGTGCGTGCAACCGCCGTCCTCGTCCGGAAGGATTTCGTCGAGGAGGACGGCGTCGACCAGCATCCAGTCGATGGAGTGTTCATAGTCGACGGAGAAGTGCGTCACGCCCGAGTAGCTGATGCGCAGGCCGGAGTCGTGCTTGAACTTGTTGGGCGCGAAGTCCAGGACCAGGCTGCCGCTCTTGTCGGTGGCGAGGTGGACCCCGGCCAGTTCCAGATCCTTGACACAGTGGGTCGCGCCCGCGATGTCGTAGTGGCCGGGGTCGGTGGCGAAGGACCGGGCGCCTGGGGGCAGGTCGGCGCGCAGACGCGGCAGTTCGGCCAGATAGGCCCCCGGATCCACGGAGAACCCTCCGTCGTCCCAGACGGCCGTGACGTACTTCATGTGCATCCTTCCGCGGCGAGACGCGGTCGCCTCCATTTGTCTCCGGTGATGTCCTCGGTCCTCTTGGGGCCGATGCGGCCGACCTTCCGCAGCTCGTAGATCACCCGCCCCTTGATGGAGTTCTCCACGCCGGGCGGGACCTCGACTTCCGAAGCCTTGATGCCATGTTTTTTGAACCAGCCCTGGCTGTTGTACAGCCCGACTTCGCGCATGGACTTGTCGTAGACGTGGATCTCCACGTCCCTTCCCTTGTTGCCCACTGGGAAGTTGTCACGCCGGCCCGTGTACCCCTGCCCGAAGTCCAGTGTGTTCTTCGGCCCCGACGGCCCCTTCCCGGCAAGCCCGAGGTGGTCGGTCCAGCCCAGTGGGTTCGGAACGTAGGCGTGGTGATCGGGTGAGGGGACGAGACCCAGCGGATCAGCGCTGATGTACCGCGCCGTCTCGGGGTCGTAGTACCGGTGAAGGTTGTAGTGCAGGCCCGACTCGGGATCGGCGTACTGGCCCGGAAAACGCAGGGGACAGTCCACCGGCGACGCATCCTCCCCCGGAGCCGGGAGGTGAGTGCCGGACAGGCTGGTACGGCGCTGCCAGACCAGATCTCCTATTGCGGCCACCAGTTCCGTGGGCGTGCCCACCGCGTCGGTGACGACGGCATACAGCCGGGCCCTGTGCTCAGGAGCCGAGGCGGCCGGCCTCGTCGTAGGTGTACGACCAGGCCAGACCCAGCGGATTGGTGACGGATGCGAGGCCGAGTTCGCTGTCGTAGGCATCTCAGGTCTCGGTCTCCAGTCAGCGGCGATGCCAACCGTCCCCGAAGGCCGGCGCTACGTACTCGACACCTGAAGCGGATTGCACATGGAGGACCATTCGGGCAGCTCTTGTGCGATGTGCTCCTGGCTCATGGCCGAGTAGTCAGGCGGAACGTCACTGATCCCGTCCACCTCCAGGACGTAGAACTCTGCCTGCGCACCCGCGACGTCGAGCTGGGCGTCAGGGAAGAACCCGAATCTCGCGCGGAACGAACCGGGAGCACGATCGGGCAGGTCAGATACTACGGTCATGGCGGCCAGAGGAACTGGCGCTGCTGAAGATTTCCAGCCGAAAGACCTCAGTCCGCGCACGACCAGTAGCGCGGCGTTACCGACGTCGAATTGCAGTGAGGTGCGCAGTTCGAAGAGTAGCGCAGCCGTCGAGGTCAGCTGACACACGCGGGAGTCGAGCAATTGGGCTTCTTGCAGGGCGTCCGCCTCCCTCAGGGGATCCGGATCGGCCGCCTCGGCGAGAGCGGAGATTTCTCGCCTCGATGCAACGAGGCTGTTCACTGAGATCATGGAATCGGGATGTGATTGTAAGGGTCAGCCTTGCTGACCGTCTGGCCGGTTAGGGGGTTCACTGACTGCCCCGCCTTGTTCATATACACCACATATCCATTAGGGTACTGATATTTTCCAGTCGTCACCGCATCCATGACCCGTACTTGCGTAACCCGTGGATCGAGCCCCTTGGTGCCGGCTGGAATGTCGTAAGCCCAGCCTTTCCCTGTTGTGACAGGCGTACCGGTCGCGCCCTTGGGGAGGGGCAGCGTTTCCCCTGCGGGCCCCTTCACCGATGCTATGCCGCAGGGTGTCAGCCCGAGAGGATCCGCTATCGACAGAGGCGCTGCCACGTAGGCGTGGTGGTTGGGTGCGGGTTCGAGGCCCAGGGGATCGGGGCTGAGATATCGGGCGGTCTCGGGATCGTAGTAGCGGAAGTGGTTGTAGTTCAGGCCGGTTTCCGCATCGGCGTACTGTCCGGGGAAGCGGAGCAGACATTCCACGGTTGTCTGGTCGTCTGCCACTGCGGGAAACCGGGTTCCCCATAGCGCGGTGCGGTGCTGCCATGCCAACTTGCCGTCAAGAGAGACGAGTTCGGTAGGAGTGCCTACGAGATCGGTGACGATCGCGTGGAAGTGCGCGGTGCGATCCGCATGTGTCTCCTCGGCGAGCTGAGCCAGGAAGGACGTCCCCGAAGTGCGCGTGTGAGACCAGTGATCGGTCTGAGTGAGTGGGCGGTGAGTTCCTGGGGTGTAGGCCCAGGTCGTGACTCGCCCGTCCGTCCCAGTCTGCTCTGCGAGCCGGGTGTCGTCCCAGCTGAAGTCAGTTGTCGAGGCTGCGCAGCTGTCGGTGGCCTCACGGCGTTTGGAGATGCGACGGCCCAGTGGGTCGTACGTGTATTGCCAGCACTCTCCGTCCGGAGTGGTTGCTGCGGTGAGGCGGTCTTCCGCATCCCACGTGTAGGACCAGATTCGGGTCTGGCCGTTGAGTAGTCTGCGGGTCTTGCGGACCAGGCGGCCCTGAGCATCGTGTTCGTACGCGGTGCGGCCCGCGGTGCGCAGGAGCGTGCCGGTGAAGGAGCGTCCGTCGGGCTCTGGGTGGCCTGGAGCGGTGGCCCGCGTGAGGTTGCCCGTGGTGTCGTACACGTAGGTCTCGGACCAGCCGAGGGCACGGACCGCTGTGGCCCGGCCGGCCGCGTCGAGGTCGAAGCGTCGGGTGCCGGAGGTGAGCTCGCGGATCTCGGAGACGTAGCCGTCGGTGCGGTAGGCATAGCTGCGGTGTTGGAGCAGGCCTTCGGCGTCCGGGGCCGAGGTCGGGGCGCTCAGGGTCTGCGTGGTGAGGCGGTCGGCGCTGTCCCAGCCCTGGGTAAGGATGGCGCCGACGCCGATCCGTCGCTGGGTCTCGCGTCCCGCGGCGTCGTATGTGAAGGCCAGCGAACCGTGCTCCGAGTGGAGTCCGGCGAGGCGACCCGCCGCGTCATAGGTCCAGTCGGTGGCCAGGCCGGTGGGGGTGACGCGACTGGTGCGCTGCCCCAGGGCGTCGTATGTGTACAGCGTGGTGCGGCTGTTGACGCTGTCCGACAACAAGCGGCCCAACGCGTCGTACGTCAGCACCACTTCGGCGTCGGCGTTGGTGGCGCGGCTGAGGGCTCCGCTGGGATCGTAGGCGTACGTCGAGATGTCGCCTGCCTCGCCGCGCTGTTCAACGACTTGGCCCAGGACGTCCCGGACGTAGTGGAGGGACTCGCCTGCGCCGTTGGTTCGAGTGGTGAGGCGGCCTGCCGCATCGTGCGCGTAGGTGATGGTGCGGCCGTTGAAATCGGTCTCTGCGATCAGGCGGCCCGCTGCGTCGTAGGTGTAGCTCCATTGCAGGCCTTGGGGGTTGGTGACGGCCGTGAGACGTAGTTCGGTGTCGTAGGCGAATGCGTAGTGGGCGCCCTCGGGATCGGTGCGCGTCGCGGGGACGTCGAACAGGCCACGAGTGTGTCGTGTGATGTTTCCCGCTGGATCAGTGTGGGTGAGGAGGTTGCCCTCGCCATCCCAAGTCCACACCTCGCGAGTGCCGTTGGGGAGTTCACGCCAGGCGGGCTTGCTCTCGATGGTCCAACCTGTCCGCGTTACATGGCCGAGCGGGTCGGTGACTTCGGCGATGCGCCCGAAGGCGTCACGGCGGAGGCTGGTGGTCTGCCCGAGTTCGTCGGTAACCGATATGGGAAGCCCGGCGGAGTTCGGGATCGTGGTACGGGTATGGCCCAATGCGTTCGTGACCGCCGTCGGACGGCCCGCCTCGTCGTACGCGTACCGTGTCTCGGCGCCTAGGGGATCGACCGTTGTCAGCCGGTTGCCCCGCTCGTCGTACGTGTGCCGCCAGACTGCCCCGCCCGGTTCGACCACCTCGGTCGGTAGGCCGAGCGCCGTGTACTCCGCCTGAGCCTGTGTGCCGTCGGGGAGGACCACGCCGGTGAGGTTGCCGGCGTCGTCGTACGTGTACCGCGTGGTGTGGCCCAAGGGGTCGGCGATGGCCACAGGCCGGGCGCCGTACTCGTCCCACTCAGTCCGGGTGACGTACCCGAGCGCGTCCGTCTCCTCCACCACCAGGCCCTCGGCGTTGTACCGGTGGACCGAGGCGTGACCCTGGGAGTCGGTGTACGTCGTCGTGCGGGTGGTGTCGTCGTAGCTCAGGGTGCCGGAGAGGATGCCGTCGACGCCTTCGGTGCGGGTCACCCGGCCGCGGTCGTCGTAGACGTAGCCGAACCAGGTGCCGTTACGGTCGGTCCAGCGGGTGACGCGGCCCCCGGTGTCGTACGTGAAACGCAGGGGCTCGCCGCTGGAATTGATGACCTCGGTGAGGTTGCCCGAGCCGTCGTAGCCGTACCGCATGACGACCGTTCCCTCGCCCACCGGGCCGTCGGGGCCGTACCGGGACGGAGGTTCGTCGAGCAGGCGCAGGGCCGTGATACGCGGGCCCTCGGTGTCGACGGCCACGTAGTAACCGCCCGAGTGGCGGATGCCGAACGGCACGCCGTCGTCGTCGCGTTCGACGTCCATCCGCGCGCCGTTGCGGTCGCTCCAGGAGTCCAGCGCCAGATGGAAGACGCCGAAGGAAGGCGACGGCACGGGCGCGGCGAAGGTGCGGACCACGCCGGTGGCAGGGTCGGTGACCGTCATCGCGCTGTCGGGCTTGCCGTCCCACTCCAGCGGCCATCGGGCGCCCTTCACCGGCATCGTCGGAACACCCGGCTCGGGCACCGGATAGACCAGGCGCATGCCGTCGGCAGCCGCGAACACAACGCCCTCGCCGTCGATCTGGAGACACTCGTCGAGGGTGGAGATCCAGGTCGCGCCGAAGCAGACACCACCCCGGTAGGAGGACAAGTGGGTGCGCGTGAACTGAAGCGGCAGGCTCGCCGGCAGCGTCAGGTCCGTCTGCGTCATCAGCATCGCGCCGGTCGCCACGTCGATCGGCTCGCCCACGCAGGGGGTGCGTTCGGCGTTGCGTGCGGCCGGACCCAGCTCGACCAGGTCGGGGCGGAGCGAGGGCGGGCGCAGCAGCAGCGGGGTGGTGTCGCTGAACGCGCCCTCCATGCCCGCCTTGAGGACACCGCTGCCGGCGCCGAGCGCGCCGCCGAAGATCATGCCGTCCTTGGCGGCCTGGTTCACCTCGTCCAGACTGAAGCCGTCCTGCAGCCCCGTCGCGATCTTCAGCGGCTGCGCCACCGCGAGGTCGACGGCGATCGACTCGACCCCGCCGAAGGCGGCGGCCACCAGGGTGCCGCCCGCGATCTCGGCGACCGTGGCGGTGACGGCGACGCCCATCGTGGCGCCGAACTCGATGACGGCGTCGGCCGCCGCGACGGCCGCGCCGGAGGCCAGGCCCGCGGTGAAGAACGCCAGCGCCACACCGCCCGCGATCACGGCGGCGTCGATGCCTATCTGCGTCCACAGCTTGGTGATGGCGTCGTCGATCGCGTCGGCGAACTTGTCCAGCGCCTTGGCCATCTCCCGCGCGGAGTCGGCCAGGTCACTGAGCCAGCCGCCGTCCTTGTCCTTGGCGTAACGGCCCCAGAACGTGCCGAACGCCTCGATCGACTCACCGGTGTTGTGATGGATGACCGAGGACGCGCTGCGGTGCACGGGCGCCCGTACGTCGTCGACGGCCTCGGCGAAGGTGCGCCAGGCGTCCGCCGCGCTGCGCAGCTTGTCGGAGTCGCCCTCCGGCCACCACAGCCCCAGATGGAGCAGGATCTTCCGGGCCTCGTCCTCAACGCTCACCGGCACCGTCGCTCTGCTGGTCGGTCTTCACCTTCGTGAACATGCCCGCGATGAGCTCGTCGTTGTCGACCTGTCCGTCCGACAGGTCGACCAAGGCTTCGTGAATGCTCGTCAGGCCGAGCACCAGCACGCCCGCCCCGCTCTCGATCTTCTTCTGCTGCGGTTTGTAGGCGTTGCCGAACTTCTCGCCCTGCTCGTCGTGGCCCCAGGGCTCACCCAGACCGTCCAGGGTCTTGATGAGGGTGGTCAGCGCCTTGCTCAGATCGACGGCGCCTTGATGGAAGGCCGGTGCCGCCGCCTTGATGTCGGCCGTCCTGATGTCCAGGACCTTCGCGGGATCCTTGCCGTCACCCATCGCTGTTGCCTCCCCCGCTCGCAGCTGCGGATTCCGACCCTAGTAGGGCTTGGTCACCTTCACTCGTGGGTGGAGTGTCCGCTGGTCCATGAGGGTCGTTGGGGTGGTGTGACACCTGAGGAGATGGCCTCGGTCCGGGAGGACCTGGAGGCATTCGCGGCGGAGTTGTTCGACGGGTTCTTCCGTGCGGACCAGAGGCGGTGGGGGCAGGCGTATGTGCGCGGGCTGCTACTGGACGGCCGGCGCAAGTCGGTGGAGCCGATGGCGGCCCGCCTCGGTGAGGACGGCAACCGGCAGGCGCTGGCCCACTTTGTGACGACGAGCCCGTGGGATCCGGCGCATGTGCGGGCCCGGACGGCCTGGAGAATGCAGGAGGCGATCGGGGCGGAGGCGTTGATCGTCGACGACACCGGCTTCTTGAAGGACGGGGACGCCCCGGCGTGTGTGTCGCGGCAGTACACCGGCACCGCGGGCAAGGTCACCAAATGCCAGGTCGGGGTGTCGCTGCATCTGGCCCGGGATCATGCCTCGGCCGCGGTGAACTGGCGGCTGTTTATGCCCGCGTCCTGGGATCCGGCCTCTGCGGAGGCGGACCCGGACAAGGTCGCCCGCCGCACCCGCTGCGGCATCCCCGACCGGGTGGGGCATGTGGAGAAGTGGCAGCTGGCCCTGGACATGATCGACGAGACCCGGTCGTGGGGCATCGACATTCCCCTGGTCGTCACGGACGCCGGTTACGGGGATGCCGCCGCTTTCCGCCACGGCCTGGAAGAACGCAACCTGTCCTATGTGGTGGGCATTTCCTCCCGCCACACCGCTCATCCGGCCGACGCCCGGCCCGTCCAGCCCGCTTACGCGGGCACCGGCCGGCCACCGGCAATGCAGTACCCCGAGCCTGCGCAGACCATGAAAGAGCTGGTCATCGCAGCCGGGCGGGCAGCTGCCAGGCCGGTGTCCTGGAGGGAAGGCTCCCGGCCCGGCAAGGGGATCAGCGCCTTCAAACGCATGTACTCGCGGTTCGTGGCCCTACGCGTGCGACCCGCCGGACGAGGCGTCCGCAAGACCAGCGACGGTCCTGAACTGCCCGAACGCTGGCTGCTGGCCGAGTGGCCCGCCACCGAACCCGAACCGGTGCAGTTCTGGCTCTCAGACCTGCCCTCCGGGATGCCGCTGGCCACTTTGGTGCGGCTGGCCAAGCTGCGCTGGCGCATCGAGCACGACTACCGCGAGATGAAACAGGCCCTGGGACTTGCCCACTTCGAGGGCCGCACCTGGAACGGCTGGCACCACCACGTCACCCTCGTCTCCGCCGCCCACGCCTTCTGCACCCTGCAACGACTGGCACGAGACCCAAAAGACGCCGTGCAGGTCTGAGCCTCTACCAGGTCGTCCGCGACCTCCAGACACTCCTCGCCACCTGGAACGGTGCCTGCCCCACCTGCCACCGCGACATACCCACCCCCATACGAACCTGACCAGGCCCTACTAGGGGGAGAGAAGTCAAGAGATGGCCATACAACGGTATACGCAAGCAATGTACTGGCGCGAGGACACCCATGGATGAGGTCGAGTCCGTCGTCTCCAGCCAACTGGGCGACCGCGCAGCGTCGAACGCTTCATTCGCGTCCTCGACGAGGCGACCGACATGATGGGGGTTTCAAGGGTGAGCGGAGGGAGAAGCTTGGCTCAGCCCTTCGGGCTGGTGGCCGCGCTTGGGTCCGTAAGCGCGACAGTGGTGCCCCTCATCTCATGGCGGTCAGGGGGTTGCTCAGGTGCCAGGGGTCGCCGCTGGTCGGGTGGACGCACCGACGACACCATAGGCACGATCGCCGATGGTGAACTCTCCCAAAGGGGTCATGCCGAAGCCGTCCACGTGGACTCTCCACGATGCCTGGTTGGCCAGTTCGATGAAGGCGACCATGGCGTCGGCTCGTCCTGAGGCTGCCTCAAGGGCCGCGGTGAACAGTCCCCGGGCCACCCCCTTGCCACGGTAGGCGGCGGCGACCACCACAGGCCCGTAGAACAGGAAGGGTGTGGAACGGAGCGGGCGTCCTTCCCACTCCAGCGAATCCTGCGCGTCCAGCAGTGCCTGGACCGGCGGGGGCGGACTGGGCATGTTCTCCGGGGAGGCCAGTCCGAGCAGGCCGGCCAGGCGTCCGTCATCGTCCGCGACGAGCAAGCTCCCGTTCTCGGCCATCGAGCGCAGTGTGTCGGCATCGAAGCCGCCCTGCACGAAGCCCTGCCTCGCACGCTCCTGCTCCGTGAGCGCGTCATGGTGGTTGGCCGCGAACAGTTCAGCCATGGCCGGGGCATCGGCCGCAACGGCATGTCGATAGTCCATGGCATTGATCCTGCCGGGTGCGACCTGCTGCGGCCACTGCGTACGCCCTGCTTGCGGGGGCGCGAGTAGCACTGAACCGAGCCCAAAGGCAAGGTCGTTCGGCATGCATCGACGCTTCTCCTTCTACAGGACCATTAAGCCCCGGGCCCCATCAACAGAAGGGAGCACCCGAGGAGTTGGCCCAGAAGGACAGGAACGACCAAGTTTGCGCTCCGATGAGCCCGTCTACGACGATGCCGGCACATCGCTGGAAGCTTTTCGTTGCGGTCTGCGTGAGCTGGCCAAAGTCTCCGTCCTCGTCCAGGCCTGCGCCTATGGCCTGATTCAGATAGCACTGGGCCTGTTGAACCGCTGGCCCCGATGCCCCCTGCTGAAGACTCGGCCGACTCTTGGTGTAGTTGCATATGTCGCCCGGTCCCTCAGCCACGAGGTTTCCTGGATGGTTCAACTTGTGTGCCGCTTGAGTGCTGGACACTGTTGCGGCCGCAGAAGCACCGTGGGATGCCGCGACAGCCGGCGCTCCCGCAAGGGCAATGAGAAGAGCGTCGCTGTCGGGGGTGCGCGGGGGCCCGTGTCGCTTGGTGCCCGTGTCGGAGAGTCGCTGGTTCGCGGGTGATGTCGCCGTTCCTTGATGCCTGGCGGCACCGCGCGGCCATGTTGCCGCGGGCCTGATCGAACGGCCATGTCCACAGGCCGGAACTGCGTCACACCTGTTTCCCCGTACCCGTGTCGGCCGGTCATGCCGAGCTGACATGTCCGCCTTTTCAGAATCCCGTTTCCCGGATGGAGTGACCGATGTCCAGCCCCGACCTCGCGCCCGGGCCGCCGCGCACCCGGCCTCGGGCGGTCCCGTCGCCGACCGGCCCGCATCGAAGGACGACGGCATACCGGCCGTATAGGCCCTTGATAGGCGCTCCCCGCAGGATCGGTACGCGGGAGGTGACCGTCGTGCCCGGTGATCCGAGCGGGACCCGCGGTGCTCGGGGAGGACCGTCGGTCCGGCGGTCTCCGCCTCCCGGGCCGCGCGGCGGTGATCGCGCTCTCGACCTCGACCCGATCCGTTCCGACGTGTCGGCGCCGGCTGTGTTCCGGGGCCGTCGCGTACCTGAGGAAGGACTGAATCCCGTCATGCTTATCCTGCGGCACTCCGAGGTCGCGCAGATCCTCGACGGCCGTGAACTCGACAACATCCGCACCGTGGCCGACGCCTACCGCGTGCACGCGCAGGGCGACACCGCGGTGCCGCACTCCGTGTTCCTCCGCTTCCCCGGGCAGCCGCGCAACCGCATCATCGGCCTGCCCGCCTACCGGGGCGGGGACCGCCCGGTCGCGGGCATGAAGTGGATCGCGTCCTTCCCGGCCAACATCGAGCGGGGGATCGAGCGGGCCAGTGCGGCGATCATCCTCAACTCGCTGGAGACCGGCCGGCCCGAGGCCCTGATAGAGGGCTCGCTGATCTCCGCCGCGCGCACCGCGGCCAGCGCCGCGCTCGCCGCCGAGCTGCTCACCCGCGACCGACGCCCCGACGGCCTGGCGCTGATCGGGTGCGGGGTGATCAACCTGGAGATCCTGCGGCATGTGCGGGCGGCGCTGCCCGGTCTGAAGACGGTGTCGCTGTACGACAGTTCGGCTCGGCGGGCCGCCGATTTCGCCGCCCGTGCGGCCGCGCTGGTACCCGGCGCCGAGGTGGTGACGGTGGACAGCGCGGAGCAGGCGCTCGCGGCGCACGGCCTGGTCTCCGTCGCCACGTCGGCCATCGAACCGCATCTGAACCTGAAGGCGGCGGTGCCGGGCACGGTGGTGCTGCACATCTCGCTGCGCGACCTGCTGCCGGAGTCGTTGCTCGACGCGCACAACATCGTCGACGACGTCGACCACGCGGTGCGCGAGCGCACCTCGCTCGACGTGGCCGTACAGGCGGCGGGACACCGCGAGTTCATCGATCCGACGATCGGCCGGCTGCTGCTCGAGGAGGGCGCGGAGGGCGCGTTCACCCCGGAGCCGGGCCGCACGATCGTCTACGCGCCGTTCGGGCTCGGGGTCCTGGACATGGCCTTGGCCGACGACGTCCTCGCCTCCGCCCGCGCCCAGGGGCTCGGTGTGGAGGTGGAGGGATTCCTGCCGTGACGCCGACCCGTCACGGACGTACGCACCTCGCCGGAAACGACATGGGAGCACACACATGACCACGAGCACCTCCCACGGGCGGCGTGCCGCCACAGTCCTCGCAGCGGCGGCGGCCGCGGCCGTCGGCGTCGGTCTCGTCGCCTCGCCCGCGAGCGCCGCGACGAGCTGGGAGTCGCTGACCGTGCCCACCACCTACGCGAGCATCTCCGTCCTGCCCTTCGACAGTCAGAACGCCTACGCCAAGAGCGCTCCGTTCTGCTCCGACGAGTGCACCTCCTCGCCCAAGCTGTGGCAGCGGACGGCCACCGCCTGGAAGCAGCTGACGCCGCCTGCCGACGCCGAGGTCGGCGTGCTGGCGGGCACCGGCACGAACGACCTGTGGGTGTTCGGCAGCCGGCACGCGACGACCGGCAGCTACCGGTTCAACCACTACGACGGCACCAAGTGGACGTCGAACCTCAACCCGGAGCCGAAGAACGCCGAGGTTCTCGCCGCCAAGGCGGTCAGCCGCGACAGCGTGTGGGCGGTCGGCAACTACCGCGCCACCGGCGGCGGCTGGCACCCGATGGTGACGCACTGGGACGGCAGCGGCTGGAAGACCACCAAGCTCACCGGGATCGAGGGCGAGTTCGAGGCCGTCGACGTCAACTCCGACACCGACATCTGGGCCGTGGGCTACCGCGACAAGGGCGACACCACGGGCGACTACCAGCCCCTCGCCATGCACTACGACGGCACCGGGTGGCGGGAAGTGCCCGTGCCGGAGACCCCGGGCGATATGTACATCCTGCGCGAGGTGATCAGCACCGGACCGAACGACGTGTGGGTCGCCGCCGGCGACAAGGTCAGCCACTGGAACGGCAGGACCTGGACCCGCCATGACACACCGGCGTCCTGGCCGTCGTTCGCCTACCACAACGGTCAGCTCTACGCCGGTCTGTACGGCTCGCCGAAGCTGGTCCGCTGGACCGGCTCCGCCTGGGCGTCGGACACCTCCCTGACCAAGGGCGCCCAGGTCGACCAGCTGACCTCCGGCTCCGACGGGTCGCTGTACGCCGTGCACAGCGAGGGCAACTCGGTGTTCTGGTACAACGCCTTCCTGTCCCGGCTCGCCCCGCCGACCACCGGCTGAATTCCCGCGCCCCACATGAGAGGAACCGATCCATGAGCGACCGCAACGGCTGGGCGCCGTTCGAGGTGACGCCGGGAGACATCGGCGCCGAGGCCACCGCCGAGGCGCTCGTCGAGTACCTGGACTCCGCCGGCCTGGACGAGCTGCTCGTCCGGGAGAAGGCCGTGGCCTTCCGCGGGTTCAAGGTGCCCGAGGACGGCCTGGACCCGGTGCTGGACCGTCTGCTGCCGCGCCGCCTCGCCTATGTGCACGGCAACTCGCCGCGCACCAAGGTGGGTTCGAACGTGTACACCTCCACGGAGTACCCGCAGGAGTACACCATCTCGATGCACAACGAGATGTCGTACGCCCACGCATGGCCCACCCGTCTCGCCTTCTACTGCGCCGTCGCGCCCGCGACCGGTGGCGCCACCCCGGTCGTCGACGCGGCGCTGTGGCTGGAGTCGCTGGACGACGAGGTGCGGGAGGCCTTCGCGGCCGGCGTGCGGTACACGCAGAACCTGCATGGCGGCAGAGGGCTCGGCAAGAGCTGGCAGGACACCTTCGAGACGGACGACCGGGACGAGGTCGACGCCTTCCTCAAGGAGGCGCAGGCCGACTGGGGCTGGGGGCCGGGCGACAGTCTCAAGGTCAGCCAGGTGCGTCACGCCACGGTCCGCCACCCGGTCACCGGGGCAGAGGTCTGGTTCAACCAGTCCGACCAGTGGCACCCGGCCTCGCTCGGCGACGAGACGGCCAAGGCGCTGGCCCAGATCATGCCGACGGACGAGCTGCCGCAGTTCGTGACCTTCGCGGACGGCAGCCCGATCCCGGACGCGTACGTGCTCCAAGTGCGTGACCGGGGTCTGGAGCACGCGGTGGACGCCGACTGGCGCGAGGGCGATCTGCTGGTCATCGACAACCTGCTGGTCGGGCACGGCCGTCGGCCGTTCACCGGAGCGCGGCGGGTCCTGGTCGCCATGTCGGACTGAGCACACCCCGATTCCGCGTCCGCAGCGGGGCCAGGGCCGGTGTCCCTCACCGGTGCTGGCCCCGTTGCCGCGCCCGGCTTCGGCCCGCGCCGCGGTACGCACTCGCGCGGCGACCGCCTTCCATCGACTTCCCGCCGGGCGGGTCCGCCCGGCCTGCCAGAAAGGCCAGACCGTGGCCCACCGCCCCGTCGTCCTGATCGCCGAGGAGCTCTCCCCGGCCACCGTCGAGGCCCTCGGCGCCGGTGTCGACGTACGCCATGTCGACGGTTCCGACCGTGCCGCCCTGCTGCCCTCGCTCGCCGACGCCGATGCGGTCCTGGTGCGCAGCGCCACCCTGATGGACCGGGAGGCGATCGCCGCCGGCCCGCGGCTGAGGGTGATCGCCCGGGCCGGGGTCGGCCTGGACAACGTGGACATCCCGGCCGCGACCGAGGCTGGTGTCCTTGTCGCCAACGCCCCGACCTCCAATGTCACCAGCGCCGCGGAACTCACCGTCGGTCTGCTGCTGGCCGTCGCGCGCAACATCCCCCAGGCCGACGCCGCGCTGAAGAGCGGCTCCTGGCAGCGCGGCCGCTGGTCCGGCGTGGAGCTGAGCGGCAAGGTCCTCGGTGTGGTGGGCCTCGGCCGGATCGGCGGCCTCGTCGCCGGGCGCATGGCCGCCTTCGGGATGGACGTGGTGGCCTTCGACCCGTATGTGACCGCCGCCCACGCGGCCGCCGTAGGGGTGCGGCTGCTGCCCCTTGACGAACTCCTCGCCCGGTGCGACTTCCTGACCGTCCATCTGCCGCGCACCCCCGAGACGACGGGTCTGATCGGCTTCGACGCCTTCCGTCGGATGAAGCCGACCGTGCGCGTGGTGAACGCGGCACGCGGCGGCATCGTCGACGAGAACGAGCTGTACGCGGCGCTCAAGGAGGGCCGCGTCGCGGGCGCCGCACTCGATGTGTACGCCAGCGAGCCGTGCACGGACTCGCCCCTGTTCGCGCTCGACAACGTGGTGGTGACCCCGCACCTGGGCGCCGCCACCGACGAGGCCCAGGAGAAGGCTGGTGTCGCGGCGGCCCGCTCGGTGCGTCTCGCGCTCGCGGGCGTCCACGTGCCCGACGCTGTCAACGTCCAGGGCGGCCCCGTCGCGGAGGCGCTGCGTCCGTGGCTGCCGCTGACCGAGCGGCTCGGCCAGGTCTTCGCCCGGGCCGCGGGCGGGATCCCCGCCGAGTTGGAGGTCCGGCTGCGGGGCGAGATCGCCGAGCTGCCCGCCGGGGTGCTGGAACTCGCCGCTCTCAAGGGAGTGCTGGAACGGGCCGGGACGCTCGCGGTGAGCCATGTGAACGCCCCGCTGGTGGCCCGGGAACGCGGCCTCACCTCGCGGCTGGTCTGCCCGCAGGAGGGCGCAAGTCAGCGTTCCGCCGTCACCCTGAGCGGCGTCCTGCCTGACGGCCGCGTCGTCACGGTCACCGGCACCCTCGCCGGGGTCCGTCTCCGGGAGAAGCTGGTCGAGGCGTTCGGGCACGAGCTGGAGCTGCCGCTCCCGGGCGATCTGTCCTTCCTGCGCTACCCGGACCATCCGGGCGCGGTCGGCCTGATCGGCGACGAGTTCGCGGCGGAGGGCGTCAACATCGCCGCCATGCAGGTCTCCCGGGACGGCTCCGGGAGCACCGCGCTGGCGGGCTTCTGCGTGGACGCGCCCGTCCCGGCCACCGCGCTCGACCGGGCAGCCGCCGCCGTGGGCGCCGACCTGGCCTGGAGCGTTCCCGCCACCGGTTGACGCGGTATATCAACCAACCCGCAAAGAAGGCATTTACTTTAAATAAGAGCATTTTACGGATCAATGCCACTGTCAAATCCAAGGCCACACGATCGGAACAACTGCTTTACAATCCGTAGGACATCTACGACAGATTCACAATTGATCTACAACTGACATGCGAGGGGGAATCACCGGCGCTCGCCGTCATGCACGTCCCCCACAGCAGACCAGTGAGCGACACGGCCAGATCGCAGGGCCAGTTTTGGAGACGCCGGTGTTCACCAACAGCCTCGGCTTGCACCCGGACGAGGAGTCCGCGTACCGGGCCATGCTGACGAACGCCCACATGAGCGTGACCGAACTCGCCGCACACCTCGGCTGGCCCACCGGCAGAGTCGCCGCCGCGCTCGACCGGCTGAGCCGGCGCTCACTCGTCCAGCTGCCCCCGGACAGCCCCGGCCGCCCTGTCCTGGTGCGGCCCGAACTGGCCCTGGCCGCCCTGCTCCTGGACGAGGAGGCCGCCCTGCTCGAACACCGCAGGCGGGTGGCCGCCAGCAGTACCGCGGTCACCCAGGTGATCGCCGCCTACAACGCCCCGGAGGACCGCCCCGACGTCGTGCGACTGCCGGGACCGGAGGCGGTGCAGAACAGGATCGACCAGTTCGCGGCTGCCTGTGAGGTGGAGATCGCGGCGCTGGAGGTCAACGACTCCCGGTCGGCCGAACGACTGGAGGCCGCCGAGCGGCTCGACACGGCGATGCTGGCCCGCGGAGTCGACGTCCGCCGCGTCTATCCCGACGGCACGCGCCGCGACGCGGCGACCGTCCGGTACGCCGACCGACTGGCCGCGCGCGGCGGTCAGGTGCGTACGGCACGGCACCTGCCGCCCCAGGTGACCATCTTCGACCGCTACTCGGCCATCGTGCCCATCGATCCCGCGCAGCCCGAAGCGGAGGCCGTGGCGATCCAGGGCACAGGTGCCGTCACGGCTTTGCTCAGCCTGTTCGACAAGGTCTGGGAGCAGGCCATCCCGCTGGGCTCCGCCGCGGACGACGACGCGGACGAGTTCACCGACCAGGAGCGCACCCTGCTCGAACTGCTCTGCCTGGGCAACACCGACGAGGTGATCGCGCGCAGACTCGGCGTGTCGGTGCGTACCGGCCGGCGTCTGACCTCGGGGCTCATGAGCCGCCTCGGCGCCCGCAGCCGTTTCCAGGCGGGAGTGCTCGCGGCGACCCGCGGCTGGGTGCCGCTGCCCGACGCCGAGGACGGAACACCGCGCACGACGGCCGAGCCGCAGGTGTCGGGGTAATTCTCATTCTGCTGGCTCTGCGCCGGGGCAGAATAACCACTCGGCACTCCGCGCGGGCGCCTGCGGACCAGAGCACCAGGGGGAAAGTCATGTCGGACAGCACGAAAATGGGCCAGGACGAAGAATTCGTTTATCAAGTGTTGTTGGAAAAGCCGAATCTCAGCGTGGCGGCTCTTTCCGACACCCTCGGCTGGCCTCCCGAAAGGGTTACCTCGGCCTTCAACAAACTGATCCACCTCTCCTCCCTGGGTCCGGGAAGCGAGACATCCAGCAGCAGGATCACGCACATACGGCTCAGTCTCATCTCCTTCCTCGACCGCCAGGAGGAGGAGCTGATACGCCGCCAGAAGGAGATCGCCACCAGCCGTCAGGTGATCTTCCAACTGCTCGCGGAATACGCCGAGACGGACGCGGCGGACCACCACAGACGGACCCGGCGGCTGGAGGGCAGGGAAGCCATCCAGTCCCTGATCCGGACCATGGCCGACGACTGCACGTCCGAGGTCGCCGTCTTCGCCACCGGGGGAGGCCAGCCGGCGGAGAGCCTGGAAGCGGCGAAACCGCTGGACTCCGCGGTCCTGGGGCGGGGCGTGCGGGTGCGCTACGTGTACCTCGACAGCGTCCGCAACGACGGGGCCACCACGGCGTACGCGCAGTGGCTGACCCAGCAGGGCGGGCAGGTGCGGACGGTGCCGCACCTGCCGACCCGGCTGCTCATCTACGATCGCGCTCTGGCGATCGTTCCCGTCAATCCGCAGGTCGCCGACGCTGCCGTGATCGCCCTCGAGGACCTGGGCGTGGTCAGCGCCCTGCAAGCCCTCTTCGAGCGCACCTGGGAACAGGCTTCTCCGTTGGGCGCGGACCGTGCGCGCGACGCTCAGGGGCTCACCGCCCAGGAGCGGGCCGTACTGGAGCTTCTGGCCCGCGGTTTCACCGACGAGATGATCGCCAAGAAGCTGGCCGTGTCCGTACGCACCGTGCGCCGGATGACGGCCGGCCTGATGACCCGCCTCAACGCGGGCAGTCGCTTCCAGGCCGGTGTGCTGGCCGTCGCGCGCGGCTGGCTGTGCGGCTGACGGCCCATGGGGAGCGGTCCCTCGCGGGGATCACGGACCCCAGGTGTTGTCCAGAGGGGCCGACGCCGCCTCCTCACCGAACGCCGGTGCCTGGCCGGTCTGCTGACCGGACACAGGGGACGCGGCCACAGCCGCCGTCGCGGTCAGAACGGCGACAATCGGCACCAGCAGAGCGAGCTTCAGTCGTCCCAGGCCCTTCACAAGACACCTTTCATGTTGGCTTTTGCTAATTCCTCGTTTCGACCGCACCGGTTCTTGTGCCTTTGGCTCGCGAACTCCATGGTGCGGCCCGTGTGTTTGATTCTTTCAGCGCAATTCCACGGGCCGCCAGCGAAAATCATGTCCGCTTCTGCCGATGGCAGGAAAGTGCCAGGCGCGGTCAGTAACCTCCCCACTCCACGAGGAGTTGGTGTCGCTCCTCCTCGGTGAGGAGATCGATGCTGCTCACCGCACGTTCGGGGTCTGCCGCCAGGGTTTCCAGCAGGTGCAGGACCCGGTCGAGCATCCGTTGGGCCTCGTCACGGGTGTACAGGTCCGGCAGGTATCCCAGCCGCAGGCCGAGGCCGCTGCCATCCGGTACGACGGCCATGCGGAGCGGGTAGTGGGTGGCGTCGTCGTTGCCGACGTCGAGCACTTCGAGGTCGCCGAGGACCGTGTCCAGGACCGACGGATCCAGGGGGTAGTTGGTCAGCACGGTGGTGGTGTCGAAGAGGGTGCCGAAGCCGGTGTGGCGCTGGATGTCGGACAGGCCGTAGTGGTGGTGGGGAATGAGCGCCGACTGTTCCTCCTGGAGCCGGGTCAGCAGATCGATCACCGACTCCTCCGGACGCAGACGCACCCGGACCGGAAGGGTGTTGACGAAGAGGCCGAGCATCCGCTCGACGCCCTCCAGCTCGGGCGGACGCCCCGAGACCGTGGCCCCGAAGACCACGTCCTCCCGCCCGGTCTGCCGCGCCAGCAGCAACCCCCACATCCCCTGAACCACCGTGTTCAGGGTGACGCCGTAGCGGCGTCCGGTCGCCGCCAGTGCCTCGACGAGTTCCTTGGGCATCTCCGTACGGACCATGTCCTGCACGGGACTGTGATCGTGGGTGGTGTCGGGGGCGACGAGGGTCGGTTCGGCGAGTCCCTCCAGTGCCGTGGCCCATGCCTGCCCGGCCGCCTCCCGGTCCTGCCGGCCCAGCCACGCCAGGTACTCCCGGTACGGAGTCACCGCCGGCAGACCCGCATCCTCGCCCCCCGCCGCATACAGCCGGAACAGCTCCTCCACCAGCACCGGCACCGACCAGCCGTCCCACAGAATGTGATGACCGGTCAGCAACAGCCGGAACCGGCCCTCACCCAGCCGCAACAACGACAGCCGCACCAACGGAGGACGCCCCAGATCGAACGGACGCAACCGGTCAGCCGACGCCACCTCCGCCGCCCGCGCCTCCACATCCACCGCGTCCGACAGATCCACCTCGGCCCACGGCAACCGCACCCGCCGGTACACCACCTGCACCGGCCGGCTCACACCCTCATGCCGGAAACCCGCCCGCAGATTCGCATGCCGGGCCAGCAACCGCTCCCCCGCCCGACGCAACGCAACCGCATCCACCTCACCGGCCAGATCGAACCGCACCTGCGACGTGTACACATCCACCGAACCATCCGCCACCAGCGAATGGAACAGAAAACCCTCCTGAAGCGGCTGCAGCGGAAGGATGTCCTCCAGCTCGGGCGCGCCGCCCTCCAGGAGTTCGATCTCTGCCTGGTCGAGCTGGACGAGGTCCAGGTCGGAGGGGGTCAGCCCGCCCGCGTCGGGTGCGTCGGCATGCCGGGCCAGCCCCTCCAGGGCCTGGAACCACAACCGAGCCAGCTCCTCCACCTCCGCCTCGGACAGAACCCCGTCCGCCCACGCCCAACTCGCCCGCAACCGCGACCCCTCGGCCAGGTCGTACGTCACCGCGTTGACCTCCAGCGCATGCGCCAGCGGCAGCCCCGCATCCGCACCACCACCGACCATCCCGGCCCGGGCACTGAGCTCCCACGCCCCGCCCCCACCACCACCGGCGAACCGGCCCAGATAGTTGAAGCCCAGCTCCGGCCGCACCCCAGCCGCCAGCTCCGCACCCGCCGAGGCATCCAGATACCGCAGCACACCAAAACCGACACCATCGTCCGGCACCGCCCGCACCTGCTCCTTGACCACCTTCAACGCCCGCCCGGCAGCCAACCCCCCAGCACACACCTCATCCCACGACACCCCACCCGCAACCAAACGCACCGGATGGATCGACGTGAACCACCCCACCGTCCGCGACAGATCCACCCCCGCCGCCTCCACCCGGCCATGACCCTCAAGATCGACCAGAACCCCCGCACCCCCCTCCCGGCCACGCCGCGACTGCCACTCCTGCACCGCCAACGCCAGACCCGTCAACAACACATCGTTCACACCACCGTGGAACAACGCCGGCACCCGCGTCAGCAACGCCTCGGTGCTCTCCGGCGGGAGGGACAGTTCCATGACCCGGCGGGTGGCCACGGTGTCCTTCTGTGAATCGAGGGCCCGTGCGCCCAGCGAGGGGGCGGGTTCACCCACGATGCGCCGCCAGAAGTCCAGCTGGTCCGCGTAGGTTCCCTGCTCCGCCTGGTCCCGAAGCCGCCGCGCCCAGCTCCGGAACGACGACGGCACCGGCTCGGGCTCCCGGCCCTCCGCGGCCGCCTTCAGATCCTCCAGCAGAATCCGCCACGACACACCGTCCACCACCAGATGGTGGGCCACCAGCAGCAACCGGCCCGGCTCGAACCAGACCGCTCGAAGGACCGCACCCGCATCGGGATCCAGCCGTCGGCGTTCGGCTTCAGCGCGTTCACCGATGGCGGTGAGAACGGAGTCCTCGTCGAGATGGGATGTGGGGACATGATCCAGCAACCCGCCGGCATCCACCAAGCCCGGCGCCGCCACCTCCAGCCGCCACTCACCCCCCTCCCGCACCAACCGCGACCGCAACATGTCATGCCGGTCCACCACCGCCTGCAACGCACCGACCAACCGATCCCGGCCCACACCCCCCGGCACACCCACCACCACATGCTGATGGAACCCCGAAACCGGCCCCCCCAAATCCCGCAACCACCCCATCACCGGAGTCAACGGCACCACACCCACCCCGGCACCCGCAGCCTCCACCACCCCACCAGAACCCACCGGCACCGCAACCCGCGCCAACCGCTCCACCGACGGATGCTGAAACACATCCCGCGCCGACACCACCCACCCCGCCCGACGCGCACGCGACACCAACTGAATCGCCATGATGCTGTCGCCACCACAATCGAAGAAGGAATCCCCCACCCCCACCCGATCAAGCCCCAACACCTCAGCGAACAGCGAACACAACACCCCCTCCACACCCGACCGCGGCCCACGCCCCACACCCGACACAAACTCCGGCGCCGGCAACGCCCCCCGATCCACCTTGCCGTTCACCGTCAACGGAAGCCGCTCCAACACCACGAACGCCGCCGGCACCATGTACTGAGGCAACGCCCCCGCCACGAACTGCCGCAACTCGGCCGTGGAAGGCAGCTCGGCATCGGCAACGAGGTAGGCGACCAGCCGCTCGTCACGAACGACCACCACCGCTTCCCGGACCGCGGAATGAGCCGTCAGCCTGGCACTGATCTCACCCGGCTCGATCCGATACCCCCGCACCTTCACCTGATCGTCGCTGCGCCCCAGGAACTCCAGACTCCCGTCCGCCCGCCGACGCGCCAGGTCACCACTGCGATACAAACGCCCACCGGGCGGACCGAACGGATCCGGCACAAACCGCTCCGCCGTCAGCTCCGGCCGGTTCAGATACCCCCGGGCCACACCCGGACCACCCACATGAATCTCACCCGCCACACCCACCGGCACCAACTGACCGAACCGGTCCAGCAGATACACCGAAAGGTCGTTCAACGGACGGCCGATCGGACTGGCCGACCCGCCGGCCGCGACATCCTCCTCACCGACCGGGTAATACGTCACATGCACCGTCGTCTCGGTGATGCCGTACATGTTCACCAAACGCGGCCGCTCCAGACCATGCCGCGCCACCCAGGTACCGAGCGCCCCGCAGTCCAGAGCCGCGCCACCGAAGACGACCGTCCGCAGCGCGAGTCGACCGGCCGTCTCGGCCGCACGGACACGGTCCTCCTCGATGAGCTGGGTGAACGCCGACGGCGTCTGGTTCAGCACCGTCACACCCTCACGCACCAACAACTCATGGAAACGACTCGGCTCCCGCGCCGTCATCTCCGGCACCACCACCAGCCGGCCACCATGCAACAACGCGCCGAAAATCTCCCACACCGAAAAATCGAACGCGTACGAATGGAACAACGTCCACACATCATCCGGCCCGAACCCGAACTCAGCCTGCGCCGTCTCGAACAACCGCACCACATTCGCGTGCGCCAGCACCACACCCTTCGGCCGCCCCGTCGAACCCGACGTGTAAATCACATACACCGTGCTGTCCGGCACCACGCACGAAACCGGAGCCGTCGCAGGCCAGACACCGATGACATCGGCGTCCCGGTCCAGGACCACCAACTCACCGCCGAACACACCCTCCAACACCGACACCACAGCACCGGACGTCACCACGACCCCGGCACCCGCATCCGCCAGCACATACCCCAACCGGTCCGCCGGGCTCGCCGGATCCAACGGCAGATAACCCGCACCCGCCTTCAGCACACCCAACAACGCCGGCACCAGATCCAGACCACGCTCCAGACACACACCCACCAACGACCCCGGACCCACCCCCAACCCCCGCAAGTGGTGCGCGAGTTGATTCGCACGGGCATCCAGCTCCGCATACGTCAGCGACACCTCACCGAACACGACCGCCACCGCATCCGGCGCCGCCGCCACCCGCTCCTCGAAGATCTCGTGCACACACCGCTCCACCCGAGCCGACGGCACCACCGGACCCGCCACGGACAGGAGGAACTCGCGCTCCTCGGGAGGCAGCACGTCGACCGTGTGGATCGGGCGTTCCGGGGCGTCCACGGCGGTCTCGAGCAGGTGAACCAGGCGTGCGCTGATCCGCTGGGCCTCGTCACGGGCGTAGACATCGGGGCGGTAGCTCACCTTGAGGGTGAGGCCGGCTCCGGGGACCGGTATGGCGGCGAGGGACAGCGGGTAGTGGGTGGCGTCGTCGAAGCCGATGCCCACGAGGTCGAGGTCGCCGAGGGCAGCGGTGAAGGCTGCCGGGTCCAGGGGGTAGTTCTCGACGACCATGCTGGTGTCGAAGAGGGTGCCGAAGCCGGTGTGGCGCTGGATGTCGGCCAGGCCGTAGTGGTGGTGGGGAATGAGCGCCGACTGTTCCTCCTGGAGCCGGGTCAGCAGATCGATCACCGACTCCTCCGGACGCAGACGCACCCGGACCGGAAGGGTGTTGATGAAGAGGCCGAGCATCCGCTCGACGCCCTCCAGCTCGGGCGGACGCCCTGAGACCGTGGCCCCGAAGACCACGTCCTCCCGCCCGGTCTGCCGCGCCAGCAGCAACCCCCACATCCCCTGAACCACCGTGTTCAGCGTCAGCCCGTGCCGGCGGGCCAGTGCGGTGACGCGGTCCAGCAGGTGCTGCGGGAGGTCGGTGGTCACGTACTCCTGGAGTGCGGTCTTGTCGTGGGTGGTGTCGGGGGCGACGAGGGTCGGTTCGGCGAGTCCCTCCAGTGCCGTGGCCCATGCCTGCCCGGCCGCCTCCCGGTCCTGCCGGCCCAGCCACGCCAGGTACTCCCGGTACGGAGTCACCGCCGGCAGACCCGCATCCTCGCCCCCCGCCGCATACAGCCGGAACAGCTCCTCCACCAGCACCGGCACCGACCAGCCGTCCCACAGAATGTGATGACCGGTCAGCAACAGCCGGAACCGGCCCTCACCCAGCCGCAACAACGACAGCCGCACCAACGGAGGACGCCCCAGATCGAACGGACGCAACCGGTCAGCCGACGCCACCTCCGCCGCCCGCGCCTCCACATCCACCGCGTCCGACAGATCCACCTCGGCCCACGGCAACCGCACCCGCCGGTACACCACCTGCACCGGCCGGCTCACACCCTCATGCCGGAAACCCGCCCGCAGATTCGCATGCCGGGCCAGCAACCGCTCCCCCGCCCGACGCAACGCAACCGCATCCACCTCACCGGCCAGATCGAACCGCACCTGCGACGTGTACACATCCACCGAACCATCCGCCACCAGCGAATGGAACAGAAAACCCTCCTGAAGCGGCTGCAGCGGAAGTATGTCCTCGATGCGCGACCTGCTCACTTTGAGAACTCCCAGTCAAGGTCGTAGTCGTCGTCGTTCTCGAAGCCCTCGAGCGCTTCGATCTCTGCCTGGCTGAGCTGGACGAGGTCCAGGTCGGAGGGGGTCAGCCCGCCCGCGTCGGGTGCGTCGGCATGCCGGGCCAGCCCCTCCAGAGCCTGGAACCACAACCGAGCCAGCTCCTCCACCTCCGCCTCGGACAAAACCCCGTCCGCCCACGCCCAACTCGCCCGCAACCGCGACCCCTCGGCCAGGTCGTACGTCACCGCGTTGACCTCCAGCGCATGCGCCAGCGGCAGCCCCGCATCCGCACCACCCCCGACCATCCCGGCCCGGGCACTGAGCTCCCACGCCCCGCCCCCACCACCACCGGCGAACCGGCCCAGATAGTTGAAGCCCAGCTCCGGCCGCACCCCAGCCGCCAGCTCCGCACCCGCCGAGGCATCCAGATACCGCAGCACACCAAAACCGACACCATCGTCCGGCACCGCCCGCACCTGCTCCTTGACCACCTTCAACGCCCGCCCGGCAGCCAACCCCCCAGCACACACCTCATCCCACGACACCCCACCCGCAACCAAACGCACCGGATGGATCGACGTGAACCACCCCACCGTCCGCGACAGATCCACCCCCGCCGCCTCCACCCGGCCATGACCCTCAAGATCGACCAGAACCCCCGCACCCCCCTCCCGGCCACGCCGCGACTGCCACTCCTGCACCGCCAACGCCAGACCCGTCAACAACACATCGTTCACACCACCGTGGAACAACGCCGGCACCCGCGTCAGCAACGCCTCCGTCAGGTCTGTCGGCAGGTCGAGGCTGAGTTCGCGTTGCGTCGCGGTGGTGTCCTCGGCAGGGATGAGATTCCTGGAGCCGAGGGGCGGGTTCGGCTGGTCGAGCACCTCACGCCAGAAGTCCAGCTGGTCCGCGTAGGTTCCCTGCTCCGCCTGGTCCCGAAGCCGCCGCGCCCAGCTCCGGAACGACGACGGCACCGGCTCGGGCTCCCGGCCCTCCGCGGCCGCCTTCAGATCCTCCAGCAGAATCCGCCACGACACACCGTCCACCACCAGATGGTGGGCCACCAGCAGCAACCGGCCCGGCTCGAACCAGACCGCTCGAAGGACCGCACCCGCATCGGGATCCAGCCGTCGGCGTTCGGCTTCAGCGCGTTCACCGATGGCGGTGAGAACGGAGTCCTCGTCGAGATGGGATGTGGGGACATGATCCAGCAACCCGCCGGCATCCACCGAGCCCGGCGCCGCCACCTCCAGCCGCCACTCACCCCCCTCCCGCACCAACCGCGACCGCAACATGTCATGCCGGTCCACCACCGCCTGCAACGCACCGACCAACCGATCCCGGCCCACACCCCCCGGCACACCCACCACCACATGCTGATGGAACCCCGAAACCGGCCCCCCCAAATCCCGCAACCACCCCATCACCGGAGTCAACGGCACCACACCCACCCCGGCACCCGCAGCCTCCACCACCCCACCAGAACCCACCGGCACCGCAACCCGCGCCAACCGCTCCACCGACGGATGCTGAAACACATCCCGCGCCGACACCACCCACCCCGCCCGACGCGCACGCGACACCAACTGAATCGCCATGATGCTGTCGCCACCACAATCGAAGAAGGAATCCCCCACCCCCACCCGATCAAGCCCCAACACCTCAGCGAACAGCGAACACAACACCCCCTCCACACCCGACCGCGGCCCACGCCCCACACCCGACACAAACTCCGGCGCCGGCAACGCCCCCCGATCCACCTTGCCGTTCACCGTCAACGGAAGCCGCTCCAACACCACGAACGCCGCCGGCACCATGTACTGAGGCAGTTCGCGGGCGGCGTGGCCGCGCAGGACCGCCGGGTCGGCGCCGTCGTCCTCCGGCACCACGTACGCCACCAGTCGCCGCTCTCCGGGGCGGTCCTCCCGGGCGACCACGACCACCTGGGCCACCGAGGCGTGGGCGGCCAGCACCGCCTCCACCTCGCCGAGTTCGATGCGGAAGCCGCGCACCTTCACCTGGAGGTCGGCGCGGCCCACGTACTCCAGTCGTCCGTCGGCCCGCCATCGGACGAGGTCCCCGGTGCGGTACATCCGCTCCCCGGGGGCGCCGAACGGGCAGGCGACGAACCGTTCCGCTGTCAGGGTCGGGCGGTTGTGGTAGCCGCGGGCCAGGCCGGTGCCGGCCACGTACAGCTCGCCCACCACGCCGATCGGCGCCGGTTGCAGGCCCGTGTCCAGGACGTACGCCCGCATGTTGTCCAGCGGTGTGCCGATGGGCGGAACGGTGCCGATGTCGTCGGCGGAGCGCGCGAGCGCGGTCACGGCGAACGTCGTGGTCTCCGTGGGGCCGTAGCCGTTGCCCACCGTGATGCCGGGACATGCCTCCAGGACCCGGCGCATCGCCGCCGCGGAGGCCGCGTCACCGCCTGTCCACACGGTGCGCATCCCGGCGAAGGCCTCGGGGTGGTCGTCTGCGATCAGGTTGAACAGGGCCGTCGTCAGGAAGGCGGCCGTTACGCCGTGTTCGGCGGTCATGCGCTCCACCACGGCGCCGTCCACCTGTCCGGGTGGGGCCACCACGACCCGGCCGCCGTTCAGCAGCGGCACCCAGAGCTCGTAGGTGGAGGCGTCAAAGGACTGCGGGGCGTGCATGAGAACGCGGTCGTGCGCGCCGCCGAGCCAGCGCCGGTCGAAGGCGAAGTCCGCGACGTCGCGGTGCCGCACCCCGACGCCCTTGGGCACGCCGGTCGAACCCGACGTGTACATCACGTACGCCGGCTGGTCCGGGAACACGGTGATGTCGGGGGCGCCGGGGTTCCCGTCCTCCGACTCGTCCGTCCACGTCTCCCGGTCGAGCGTCACCACCTGCGTCCGCAGGTCCGGCACCTCCCGGTCGGTGAGCAGCACCGAGGCACCGACGTCGCGCACCACCCACGCCATCCGCTCGGGCGGCAGGCCCGAGTGCAGGGGCACGTAGACGCCGCCCGCGCGCACCACCGCCAGCGTCGCCACCACCGCGTCCACGGAGCGCTCCAGCAGCAGCGCCACCGGGGACTCCGTCGTCACGCCCAGCGTCACCAGTCGTCGCGCCAGCCGGTTCACGCGCGCGTCCAGTTCGGCGTAGGTCAGCTCCGCCCCGTCGGAGGCCACCGCGACCTCGTCCGGGGTGGCCGCGGCCTGCGCCGCGAACAGCTCGCCCAGAGGGCCGGTCGGGACCGCCCGGTCCGTCGCGTTCCACCGCGTCAGCAGCTGCTGCCGCTCGTCGGGCGACAGCACCTCGACCTCGCCCGTCGCACGCTCCGGCTCGGCCACCACGCCTTGGAGGAAGCGCAGGAAACGGTCCTGGTGGGCGGCGAGCAGGTCGGCGTCGTAGTAGGCCGGGTTCGCGTCGAAGGCGAGGACCAGGCCCTCGCCGTCGGCCCGGTGGTACGCCGCGACGGACAGTTCGTCGACGGGGCCGTTGGACAGGTTGTGGGCGGTGGTGCGCAGGCCCGCGAAGTCCAGGTCGTAGTCGAAGTCCATCATGTTGACGACGGGGCCGGTCAGTGTCTGGCCGTCGCCGAGGCGCTTGAGGTCGCGTCGGATGTCCTCGTAGCGGTAGCGCTGGTGCTTCAGGGCCGCGCGGGTGGCACGGGTGACCTGGGCGACGAGTGCCGTGAGGGAGTCGCCGGGGGTGACGCGGACCCGCAGGGGCACCACGTTGGAACGCAGGACGGGGGTGCGGCGGTCGGCCGGCGTCTTGCGGGCGGTCACCGGGAGGCCGAGGACGATGTCCTGCCTGCCGGTCATACGGGCCACATAGGCGGCGGTGGCGGTGATGGTCAGGACGGGCCACATCGTGCGCAGGCCTCGGGCCACGTCCCGAAGCCGGTCGAAGTCGGCCCCGGGCAGCCGGGTGGTCCGCCGCAGGAACAGGACCTGATCGTCGGCCGGTGCGAGCCCCGGGGTGTCCGCCAGGCGGGGCGGTTCCGGGGCGTCGGCGAGGAGGCCGGCCCAGTACTCCCGGTCGGCGGTGAAGGTGGGCGACCGCCGGTAGTCGGCGTCCTCCTCCACCAGCTGGACCAGCGGGGCGAACCCGCTCGGGCCGAACTCCTCGCCGCGTGCCAGGGCCGAGTAGACCTCCGCCATCCGGCCGGTGATCAGCGGTCCGCCGGAGGCGTCGATCAGGATGTGGTGGATGCGCTCGTAGAAGTGGAAACGGTCGTCGGCCACCTTCAGCAGGGCGAAGGTGGTCAGGCCGCCCGCGGCGAGGTCGACGGGGCGGTGCCGGTCCCGGTGCATCCACTCCTGGGCCGCGGCCTCGGGGTCGTCCTGGGCGGTGAGATCGACCAGGGGCAGACCGGGGCGCAGCTCCGGCGCGACCAGCTGGCGCAGTTCCTCGCCCTCCTTGACGACGGCCCGCACCCGGAGCGTCTCCGCGTCGACCAGCAGCTGGTGCCAGGCGGCCTCCAGCAGCCCGTGGTCGACGGCGCCGTGGAAGGTGATGTACTCCGAGATGTTGTATTTCGCCCCGGTCGGATCGAGTTCGTGCCCTGCCCAGACACCCGCCTGCGCTGCCGACAAGGGGAGACTCACGGTTCGTGCTGTTTCGGGTATGGGCATGGGGTTCCACCACCAGGATCCGGGTACGGAAGAGCAGTCGGGCGACGGCGCGGGTGCGCGGTCCGGAAGGAGCAGAGGGCGCGGTTACGGCGGTGTGGTCACGCCGTCCGTCGGCGCAGGCTCCGGGGGCGCATGTCCGTCCAGTGGGCGTCGACGTACTCGACGCACGCTTGGCGCCTGGCCTCGTGCAGGACGACGGTCCAGCCGGCCGGGACGTCCGCGAACGCGGGCCACAGCGAGTGCTGCCCCTCCTCGTTGACCAGGACGTGGTAAACGGCGTCCTGGTCCTCGAACGGGTGGGTGCTCATCAGGTGATCACCTCCTCCTCGCCACGTCGCTCAACCGGTCGGCCACCAGCGTCACGAGCTGGTCGGTGGCCGTCTCGGTGTAGAAGTGGCCGCCGGGCAGGGTGTGCAGGTCGAACGGCCGCGCGGTGTGGTGGGCCCACTGCCGAACCTCGCCCTCGCTGACCGAGCCGTCCTTGTCCCCGATGGCCGCGGTGACGGGGCAGTCCAGCAGGGAACCGCGGACGTAGCGGTAGGAGGCGACGAGCCCGAAGTCGTTGCGCAGCATGGGCAGCATGAGCTGGAGCAGGTCAGGGTCCTCCAGCAGGGTGGCGCCCGATCCGCCCAGGTTCCGGATGTAGTCCATGATCTGCTCCTCGGTGCCGAACCGGACGGTGTCCGGCCGAGGCACCGAGGGTGCTTTGCGCGCGGAGACGAACAGCCGGCTCAGCGCCGGTGCCCCGGAGGCCCGCAGGGCGCGGGCGACTTCGTAGGCCACGGTCGCGCCGAGGCTGTGGCCGAAGAACGCCACCGGCCGGTCCAGGCAGGGCAGGATCGCCCGCGCGGCGTCGGACACCAGGCTCGGGAAGTCCCCGATGAGCGGCTCGGCGTACCGGTCCTGTCGGCCCGGATACTGGACGGCGAGCAGCTCGATGTCGGGCGGCAGCAGCTCCGGCCAGCCCCGGAAGGCGCTCGCGCTGCCACCGGCGTGCGGGAAGCAGATCAGCCGCAGCCGGGCGTCGGCACGCGGAACGTACCGGCGCAGCCACGCGCCCGGGGCCGTGGAGTGGGGCACGGTCATGGGTGGTTCACTCCCCGGCGCTCTCTGACGGCGCGTCCGGTGCGTAGGGCTCGGCCATGGCGACGGCGATGCGGCGCGTGCCGGTGAACGGTTCCCGGCCGTGCGCGGCCAGCATGTTGTCCACGACGAGCACGTCGTCCTGCTGCCAGTCGAAGCGCACGGTCGCCGCGCGGTAGCAGGACCGCAGATGGTCCGTCACCTCGTCGGGGATGCGGCCGCCGTCGCCGTAGTAGGTGTTGGTCGGCAGGCCGTCCTCGCCGAACAGGCCGATCAGGCCCTCCTGGACCTCGGCGGGCAGCGTGGTGTGGTGGAAGAACACGATGTGGTTGAACCACACCGTCTCCCCCGTCTCGGGGTGGGTGTGGATCGCCTTGCGGCGAGCCCTGGTGCGCAGCCCGTCGGCGCCCAGCCACTCGAACTCGATGTCCTTGGAGCGGCAGTACGCCTCCACCTCGGACCGTTCGTCGGTGTTGAACAGCTCCCGCCAGGCCACGCCGAAGCGCTCGTGGAAGTTGCGCACGACCATCCAGCCGCGCCGGGCGAACTCCTCGCGGACCGCCGGGTCGATGGCGGCGTACACCTGCCGGACGTCGGTCAGCGGGGTGGCCCCCTGGGTCTCGGGCGGGTGGTCGCAGTAGAAGTAGAGCGTCCTGGGCCAGCTCGACTGGTAGGAGTTCTCGTTGTGGACGAAGATCTCCTCCTCCGGCGGATAGTCGGTGGAGGTGTAGACGTTGCCCTTGATGGTGCTGCGCGGGGAAGACCGCTCGGAGTAGGTCAGCGGGTCGCCGGACAGGTCCCGGACGACCTGGTCGAAACCGTCGATGCCGCCGATGTCGAAGCCGCGCAGCAGCAGCGCGCCGTGCGTCCTGAGCTGTGCGCGCAGCCGTTCACGGTCCGACTTGATCAGGCGGGTGACGTCCCGGTCCTCCGGCTCGGCCTCGACCAGGAGCGGCAGTGGCTGTCCCGCTGGTGCTGTGCGATGGGCGGACATCGTCGTGGCGTGCCTTCCTGAAAGGGTGTGGGATGCCGAAGGCGGGCGGCGTGCCGCGCCGCGGCCCCGGATCGCGTGTTGCGCGGGCGCTCGTGCGCGAGCTGGTCCCGTCCGCCTCCCCACTGTGTGGGTTCGGCCTATATTTCTTCGGTCATTTCTCCGGTGTGCGCCGCGGCGCGTCCTCGGTGTGCGCCGCCGCGTCGTCCTCCGGGCGGGCCTCGACGGGTTCCTGTCCCGCGGTCCGGATGGCCGGGCTCACCACGGCGGCCAGCGCCATGACGGCCATCGCGGCCGCGACTCCGGCGACGGTCGGGGTGGTGCCGAAGGCCGCCAGCAGGAATCCCCCGACGAGCGCCCCGGCGGAGTTCATGCCCGAGCCGATGAGCGCGAAGACGCTGGTCACACGGCCCTGCATGGCGTCCGGTGTGATCTGCACCTGGTACACGCCGGCGGCCACGTTCAGCAGTGCCCCGGCGAAGGACATGCCCGCGAACAGCGCGCCGATGACGACCGGCCGGCTCACCACGGCGACCGGCAGCATCAGCAGCGCCCACACCGCCAGCGTGCCGGTGACGAGGGTGCCGGGCGACAGCCGCTTCAGCCACCACGAACCGGTGAAGGCCCCGCAGATGCCGCCCACGCCGGACACCGCCCCGATGAGGCCGATGGTGGCCGGGGACCCGCCGTGCTCCTTGATGATGAGCACCAGGGCCAGGGACAGCACCTGGAAGAGGATGTTGCTGCCCGCGATCAGTCCCACGGCGGCCCGCATGAACCGCTGCCGCCACACCCACACGAGCCCCTCGCGCACCTCCCGGCGCAGATCGTGGGGCTCCTGCGGGCGCTCGGTCTGGAACTTCTTCCGGATCAGCAGCAGGGTGACCAGGGCGCACAGGTGGGCCACCGCGGTGAGCAGGAACGGCAGCCATTTGGCCAGGGCGTACAGCGAGCTGCCGGAGACTTGGCCGAGCAGCCCCGCGCCCTGTCCGCGTGCCTCGTTGCGGGTGAGTGCCACGGTCAGGTGGTCGGGATGGACGAGGTTGCGCACGGCGGCCCGCTCGGCGAGCCGGTAGAAGATCACCGCCGAGCCCTCCACGAACGCGGCGGCCATCAGGTGCGGCAGCCACAGATGCCCGCTCAGCAGCGCGGCCGCGACACTGCCCATGGCCGTCAGCCCGGCGATGTCGCACGCGATCATCAAGCGGCGCCGGTCCCAACGGTCCACCAGGGCGCCGGCGGGAAGTTGCAGGAGCAGTTGGGGCAGCAGCGCGGCGAACCCCACGAGTCCGGCGCCGGTCGGGGAGCCGCCGTACCAGACCATCAGCAGCGGGTAGGCGACGGTGCTCGCCCGGGTGCCGAGCAGGGAGAGCCCGGCTCCGGTCCACAGCAGCAGGAAGTCCCGGTTCTTGCGCAGCGGGGGCGGCGCCGTGCCGGCCCGGACGCCGTCTCCGCCGCGGTGCTCCTCGGTCAGGCTCATTCGGTCGGGGCGGGCGTGCCGACGGCGCCCAGGCGGCACCACTCGAGCACCGCCATGGCGCTGTGCATCTTGTTCTCGGCCTGGTCGAAGGCGATGCTGGCCGGCCCGTCGAGCACCTCGGCGGTGACCTCCTCGCCCCGGTGGGCGGGCAGGTCGTGCATGAACACCGCGTCGGCGTTGTACGTCCACAGGTCCTGGGTCACCTGGAACGGGGCGAAGAGGGTGCGCCAGTCGGGGTCGGGCTTGCTGGTGCCGGTCGTCTGCCAGCGGGTGGTGTAGACGACGTCGACGTCCTTGGGCAGTTCGTCCATCGTGTGCCGCTCGGTCACGGTGGCGCCGGAGCGCTCCGCGTGGGCCTGGGCGCGGGCCAGCACGTCGCCGGGCAGCCCGTAGCCGGCCGGGGTGCGCAGCTCCAGTTCGGTGCCGGCGAACCGGGACAGGCCGAGCGCCAGCGCGACGGCGGTGTTGTTCCCCTCCCCCACGTACAGCAGCCGCAGCCCCTCGACGCGGCCGAAGCGGCACTTGAGGGTGGTGAGGTCGGTCAGCCCCTGGGTGGGGTGCTCGTCGGAGCTCATGGCATTGATCACGGACATCCGGGGCTGTGCCGCCCAGCCCCGCATCTCCGCGGGGTCGTCGGCCGTCCTGGCGACGAGGACGTCCAGCATCCGGGAGAACACCTGCCCGGTGTCCTCGCTGGTCTCCCCGGTGTTGATCTGGAGATCACCGCCGTTGTACGCGACGATCTGCGCGCCGAGCCGCAGCGCCCCCGCCGAGAAGGCCGTACGGGTACGGGTCGAGGTGCGCCGGAAGTAGATGCCGGCGATGGTGCCGTCGAGCGCGGCGCCGGCCCGGGCCGTGCCGTCGGAGAAGGCGGCTCCCCGGTCCACGAGGTGGCACAGGTCGGCGTCGGTGAGGTCATCGAGGGATATCAGGTGTCGGGCGGTCATGCGGCGCTCCTCGGGGTGCGTCGTGCGGGTGGAAGAGGGGCCGGCGGCAGTGTCTGTGGACGGGTGCCGCCGGCCCGTGCGGCGCCGGCGGACCACGGGGTCCGCCGGCGCCCGCTGGTCAGCCCTGGTGGGGCAGCCCCAGCGGGGAGCGCCGGCCGCCGTGGCCGAGCGCTTCGGCGATGGCGGCGACGACGTTCTTGCCGGCCGCGCCGTTGGTGAGGGCGACGAAGCCGTCACCGCCGTGCAGGGTGCACAGCGACACCGCCTGGTAGCCGACCGGCGAGCCTGCGTGGCCGAACTGCACCTCGTCGTTCGTGCCGTCCACGACCGTGCCCAGGCCGTAGAAGCTGTCGCTGCTCGGCGTCAGCATCAGGCCGGCCGTCGTACGCGACAGCAGGCTGAGCGGACGGCCCAGCGCGGAACGGCGGAGCTCCAGCGCGGCCTTGGCCAGGTCGGCGGCGGTCGTCCACAGACCGGCCGCGGCCTGGTCCGGGCGGACCAGCCAGCCGCCGTCGACCGGCCGGCCCTCCTCGTCGTGCCCCAGGGCCACCGGGCGGCCGTAGCGCTCGGGGAACGCCTGGTCGAAGCTGCTCGCCCGCATGCCGAGCGGTTCGAACACGAGGTCCTGCATGAGCGCGTCGAAGGGGCTGCCGGTGATGTCGGTCAGGAGCTGCTGGAGCACCGAGTAGTGGACGTTGGCCTTGCGGAACTCCTTGCCCGGGACACCCTCGCGCCCGACCGGGGGCGTTGTCGCCGGCGCCCGCCCGTGCAGAAGGTCGAGCAGCGACGGCACCTCACCTCCGGCGCGCGGGAAGCCCTTGCCGGGGGTCGGGGAGAGCCCCGACAGGTGTCCCAGCAGGTGCCGGGCGGTCACCGGTGGCGCGTCGGCGTCTTCCGGTACCCGCCAGTCGACGAGGTACCGGTTGACGTCCGCGTCCAGGTCCAGACGTCCCTCGTCCACGAGCTTGAGCACGCCGAGCGCGGTGATGTGCTTGCTCAGCGAGCCGACGTGGAAGACGGTGTCCTGGGTGACCGGGTGGGTCCCGTCCGCGGTCAGGGTGCCGAAGCTTTCGACGGCGACGAGCTCGCCGCCCTCCAGGACCGCGATCAGGGCCCCGGGAACCCGGTGTTCGGCCAGCGCGGCGGGCAGGCCGGACAGGGACGTTCCGGCCGACGGCGCCGAAGGCTCCGCCCGCTGCTCGGCCTTGTCCGCCTCGGCCTCGGCCTCGGCGGCCGCGTCGATCAGGGCGGCCAGTTCCGTCAGGTCCCGCGCCTGGTAGTGCATGAACAGAGACAGCGGCAGGCCTTCCCGGCGGGCGGCGGCAATCACCTGGATGACGAGGATCGAGTGCCCGCCCAGATCGAAGAAGCTGTCGGTGGCGCTGATCCCCTCCTTGCCGAGGACCTCGCTCCAGATCTCGGCGAGTCTGCGCTCGGTGGGCGTACCGGGTGCGACGTGCTGTGTGTCGTCGGTGTCGGTGGTCGGGGCGGGCAGGGCCTTGCGGTCGACCTTGCCATTCGCGTTCAGCGGGACCACGTCCAGCTCCACGAAAACCGACGGCACCATGTACTCCGGCAACAACCCCGCCAGATACCCGCCCAGCTCATCCACCGGAGCAGACCCCGGACCCGCGGCGGGAACCACATACCCCACCAGCCGGGTCTCCCCCTCACCCACATCAGCCACCACCACGGCCTCACGCACCAACGGACACGCCGCCAGCACCGCACCCACCTCCGCGGGCTCCACCCGATAACCCCGGATCTTGACCTGATCGTCCACCCGACCCAAAAACTCCACCGCACCAGCCGCGTTCCACCGCACCACATCCCCCGTGCGATACAACCTGCCGCCCACAGACCCGAACGGATCCGGCACAAACCGCTCCGCCGTCAACTCCGGCCGACCCACATACCCCCGGGCCACACCCACCCCACCCACATACAACTCACCCAACGCACCCACCGGCACCGGCCGCATCCGCACATCCAGCACATGCACCCGCATCCCCGGCAACGGACGCCCAATCGGCACCACACCCTCCACACCCACCGGCACCGGATAAACCGTCGACCCCACCGACGCCTCCGTCGGCCCATACTCATTGACCAGCCGGCCCTCACCCAGCCACCCCGCCCAACGACCACCCAGCGAACCCGGCAGCACCTCACCAGCCACCACCACCACACCCGCCAGCCCAGCCGCCTCCCGAGCCGTCACCTGATGCGACAACACCTCCAGATGACCCGGCGTCAACTTCAGAAAACTGAACGGCCCCCGCTCCACCAGCCAGCCACCCAGCTCATCCAGCCCCGCCCCCGCCGGGAACAAAGCCACCCGCTGCCCCGCACACAACGGCGCCCACACATTCGGCACCACCAAATCAAACGCAACGGACGAGAACACCGCCCCGCCACCCTCACCACACGACGCAAGCTCCCGCACCGCCCAGCCCACATGGTTGGCCAGACCCCGATGCGACACCACCACACCCTTGGGCCGACCCGTCGAACCCGACGTGAACACCACATACGCCACCTGATCGACATCGACCCGGCCCCCCGGCCTCGACGACGGACGCCCCGCAATCACCACCGCATCCGCATCCACATCAACCACCACACCGCCGAAACCAGCCACCACACCACCCCCAGTGACCAGCACCCCCACCCCGGCATCCGCCAACATCCCGGCCACCCGCCGCCCCGGCAACACCGGATCCAGCGGAACGAACCCCCCACCGGCCTTCCACACCGCCAACAACCCCACCAACAACTCGACGCCCCGCTCCAGCAGCACACCGACAACCGACTCCGACCCCACACCCAGAGCCCGCAAATGATGAGCCAGCCGATTCGCCCGCGCATCCAACTCCGCAAACGACACCGACACATCCCCACACACCACCGCCGGCGCCTCCGGCACCCGCGACACCCACTCCTCGAACACCTCCACCACCGACCGCTCCACCACCGGCCCCACACCCGACGACCAGCCCGCCAGCGTCTCCGCCTCGTCGGCGGGCAGGTGGACGAGCTGGGCGTCGCCGTCCGGGTCGGCGGCCATCGCCTCCAGAACCGCGCGGTACATGCCCGCGAGCCGGTCGGCGTGCGCACGGCTCAGCGTGCGCGAGTCGGCCCTCAGGTTGATCCTGCCGGGCGCGGTCGACACCGAGAAGCCGAACTCGTTGGTGCTGTTCCCGGTGCTGGCCGAGGCGTCGATCATGCTGGTGTCGCTGCCGCTGAAGTCCTGGTAGCTGAAGTACACGTCGACGAGCCGGCCGCCGCCCAACTCCTGCTGGAGGGCGGGCATCGGGAACTGGCGGTGCTCCCACATGCCGAGTTCCTGCCGGAAGACGTTCTGCACCAGCTCCCGCCACGTGCGGGCCGTACGGTCCACCGCGAACGGGAGGATGTTGAGGTACATGCCGTACACCCGCTCGGCGCCCACCGCCTCGGGCCGGACGTGCGCGACCAAGCCGGTGAAGAACTCCTGCTCGCGGGTGAGCTGGCCGAGCACCTTGAGGTGGGCGGTGTGCAGCACGCTCTTCAGCGACACCCTCGCCGCGGTCGCGAGGAGCTGGAGCCGGTCCGTCAGGTCGTCGAAGGCCACCTCCAGCTTGTACTTCTCGGGGTTCGCGTCCTGGGCGTCGCCCCATCCCTCGGGCATCGTGAACTTCTCCCGCCCGACGACGACGTCACGCCAGTAGTCCCGGTGCCGCTGTGAGGCCAGTGCGGCCAGCTCTGCGGCGACGGTGTCGGCGAACCGTACGGCCGGTGCCGACGGCCGCTCGGGCTCCCGGCCGTCAGCGTACGCCCGGTAGATGTCCAGCAGTTCGGCGAGCAGGCCACTGAAGCTCCAGCCCTCCAGCACCACATGGGACTGTGCGATGGTGAACTGCCAGCTGCCGTCGGCGCACTGGTGGATCGCGATACGCACCAGGGGTGCGGCGGAGTGGTCGAACGCCGTCGTGCTCTCGCTGTCGACGAACTCCCGCAGGATCCGGTCCTGTTCGGCTTCGGTGCGGCCGCTCAGGTCGAAGAACCGCACCGGCGTGGGCACGTCCGCGTGCACCAGTTGCAAGGGCACGGAGTAGCGGTCGAGCTCCAGGGAGGTGCGCAGCACGTCGTGCCGACGCAGCAGTTCCGCGACCGCGGACCGCATGGCCTCCTCCACGACCGGCCGTCCGTCCCGGACCCGCAGGGACGTCACGAGGTGGTAGTTCAGCCCCTCACCCGCGCCGAGCATCTCGACCAGCATGCCGATCTGGTTCTGAAGCATCGGGTAGGCGTCGGCCAGGCCCTCGGGCAGCAGTGCCCGGTCGGCGTCGCCGACCAGTGCGAACGGTGCGACCGATGCCGCGGTGGCGGAGCCGCCGTCGGCCGGGCGGCCGGCGAGACGATCGCACAGCGCGCCGAGCGTCTGCGCCTCCAGCGTCTCGCGGACGGTGACGTCGTACCCGGCCTCGCGCAGGGCGCCGACCAGCATCACGGCCCGGATGGAGTCGCCGCCCAGTTCGTAGAAGCCGTCGTCGACTCCCACCCGCCGTACGCCCAGGGTCTCCTGCCAGATGGCGGCGACCCGTTCCTCCAGCGGGGTACGGGGGGCGGTGTAGTCCCGCCCTGTGCTCACGGCGGAGGCGTCGGGCGTGGGCAGGGCGCGCTGGTCCAGCTTGCCGTTGACCGTCAGCGGGATCCGTTCGACGGCCACGAACACCGCCGGGACCATGTACTCGGGCAGTCCCTGCGCCGCGAACGCCCGCAGCTCGGCCACGGCCGGCAGCTCGCCCTCCGCGACGAGGTAGGCGACCAGCCGCTCGTCACGAACGACCACCACCGCTTCCCGGACCGCGGAATGAGCCGTCAGCCTGGCACTGATCTCACCCGGCTCGATCCGGTACCCGTGCAGCTTGACCTGGTCGTCGGCCCGGCCGAGGAACTCGAGGCTGCCGTCCTGCCGACGGCGCGCGAGGTCGCCGGTGCGGTACAAACGCGCACCGGGCGGACCGAACGGGTCCGGCACGAACCGCTCCGCCGTCAGCTCCGGCCGGCCCAGGTAGCCGCGCGCCACGCCGGGGCCACCGACGTAGAGCTCGCCCGGGGCACCGACGGGGACCAACTCGCCGGAGCGGTCCAGCAGATGGAGGGTGGTGTCGCTGAGCGGACGCCCGATCGGGGCGGACCCGCCGGCACCGACGTCACGCGGGGTGAGCCGGTGATAGGTGCAGTAGACCGTGGTCTCCGTCGGCCCGTACATGTTGACCAGGGCAGTGCGGCCGAGGCCGAGCCGTTCGGACCACGGGCGGACGTCGCCCACCTCCAGCTTCTCGCCGGCCAGCACCACCGCGCGCAGCGACAGCTGCTTGAGCCGCCGGTCACCCGGCGCGGTCGCCTGGGCGAGCAGTGAGCGGAACGCGGTAGGGGTCTGCGCCACCACCGTGACCTCACGCTCGACCAGCAGGTCCAGGAACTCCTCCGGAGAACGCGTCACCTCACGCGGCACCACCACCAAAGTGCCACCGTGCAGCAGCGCACCCCACATCTCGAACACCGACACATCGAAGGCGTACGAGTGGAACAACGCCCACACATCGTGCTCGTCGAAGCCGTAGTGCTCCTGCACCGTCTCCAACAGACGCACAACCTGCGCATGCGCCAACGTCACACCCTTCGGCCGACCCGTCGAACCCGACGTATAGATGACGTACACGACGTTGTCCGGCACAGTCAGCGACGCCGGGGCCGACTCCGGACGCGACGCGATGAGATCCGCGTCCCGGTCCACAACCACCAACTCACCGCCATACACCTCCTCCAGCACCGACACCAGAGCACCGGACGTCACCACGGCCCTGGCACCCGCATCCGCCACCACGAACCCCAACCGGTCCGCCGGGTTCGCCGGATCCAGCGGCAGATAACCCGCACCCGCCTTCAGCACACCCAGCAACGCCGGCATCAGATCAGGCCCGCGCTCCAGACACACACCCACCAACGACTCCGGACCCACACCCAACCCGCGCAAGTGGTGCGCGAGTTGATTCGCACGCGCGTCCAGCTCCGCATACGTCAGCGAGACCTCACCGGCGACCACCGCCACCGCGTCCGGCGTCAGCGCCGCCCGCTCCTCGAACAGCTCATGGACACACCGCTCCACCGAAGCCGTCTGCACCGCCGACACCGCACCGAGCAGCGCCTCCCGCTCACCGGCGGGCAGGTACACCGCCCTCGCGTCACCGTCCGGGTCCGCCGCCATCGACTCCAGCACCGCCCGGTACATGCCCGCCAGCCGGTCGCCGTTGGCGCGGCTGACGGCGTGGCTGTGGGTGGCGAGGGTGAGGTGGTGGGTGCCGTGGCTGTGCACGGACAGCTCGAACTCGTTGGGCGCGTCGCTGATGCCTGTTCCGGTGTCGACGACGTCGCTGTCCACCTGATGGAAGTCGACGTAGTTGAAGTAGGCGTCGATCAGGCGGCGGCCGCCACCCCACTGGCGCTGGATCTCGGGCATGGGGTAGCGCCGGTGCCGCCAGCCGGACAGTTCCGTGGCGAGTACCTGACGCACCGTCTCGCGCCAGGTCCGGGTTCCGCGGGAGAACGCGAACGGCAGGGTGTTGAGGTGCATACCGAGTACCCGCTCGGCACCCGGGGCCTCCGGACGGGTGTGGAACACCACGCCGGTGTGGAAGGCCTCCTCGTCCGTCAGCTGGCTCATCACCTTCAGGTGCGCCGCCAGCAGCACGCTCTTGACCGGGGCCTGCGCCGCGGCGGCCAGGGCTCGCAGCCGGTCCGCGAGGTCCTCGACCGGGACGCGGACGCTGTACACCTCCAGCGGGCGGCCGGAGGTGTCGGCCCAGTCGTCCGGCAGGGCGAGCGGCCGGTGGTCCAGGGCGACCCGCTCCCAGTACGCCCGGTCCTCGGCCGAGGCCAGGGACTCCAGTTCACCGGCGACGCAGTCCGCGAACCGCACGGCGGGGGCCTGGTAGGGCTCCGGTGCGCGGCCGTCCCGCAGGAGCCGATAGCACTCGAGCAGTTCCGTCTGGAGCGAGTGGTGACTCCAGCCCTCCAGGATGACGTGCGACTGGGTGAGCGTCAGCCACCACGCGTCGTCGCTCTCCAGATGCGCGAAGACCCGCAGCAGCGGCGCCACGGCCAGGTCGAACACCATGGCGCGCTCCTGGGCCGCGTGGTCGACGAGCATCTGCTCGCCGGCCCTGCGGTCGGTCGTCCCGCGCAGGTCCGCCCAGCCGACCGGCACCTCGGCCGTCGTGCGGACGATCTGGAGCGGCACCGAGTATCCCGTCAGGTGCACCGACGTCCGCAGCACCTCGTGCCGCTCCACCAGCAGCGCCACGGCGGCGCGCAGCGCCTCGGCGGAGAACGGGCCCTCGTCCCGGACGCGGACCATGGTGACGTTGTGGTAGTTGTTCCGGCCCTCGTCGGAGAGCAGTTCGGCCGCCATGCCCAGCTGTGCCTGGGTCAGCGGGTACGCGTCCGCCGCGTCCTCGGGCAGCCGGGCCCGGTCGGCCTCCGGCAGCAGCGCGAACGGCCGTACGGCGTCCTCGTCCACCGCGTGGCCGGCGGCCGGGGTACGGCCCGCCAGCAGCAAGGCCATCCGCGCGACCGTGTGGTGTTCGAAGACTTCCTGCACGCCGACCTCGAAGCCGGCGCCGCGCAGCCCTCCGGCCAGGGCGACCGCCCGGATGGAGTCACCGCCCAGCTCGAAGAAGCCGTCCTCGACACCGACCCGTTCGAGGTCGAGCACGTCGCCCCACACGGCGGCCACGCGGGCCTCCAGCCAGGAGCGGGGCGCGATGTACTCACCGGCCGCGAAGGCGTCCAGGCCAGGCGCCGGAAGGGACCGCCGGTCGGCCTTGCCGTTCGCGCCCAGCGGCATGGCGTCCAGCCGTACGTACGCCGAAGGAAGCAGCGCCTCGGGCAGTTCGGGGGCGAGCCGGGCGCGCAGTTCGGCCGGGTCGGCCGACTGGCCCGGGGCCGGGACGACGTAGGCGACCAGGCGGGGCAGGCCCGCGCTGTCCTCGCGGACCACGACCACGGCGTTCGACACCTCGGGCAGCGCGCTCAGCGCGGCCTCCGTCTCACCGGGCTCGACGCGCGCGCCACGGATCTTGACCTGGTCGTCGGTGCGGCCCAGGAACTCCACGGTGCCGTCGGCCCGCCACCGCGCCCGGTCGCCGGTCCGGTAGAGCCGGGCGCCCGCCGGTCCGAACGGGTCGGGCACGAAGGAACGCGCGGTCAAATCCGGCCGGTTCAGGTAGCCGAAGGCCAGCGCGACGCCGCCGATGTACAGCTCGCCCGGGGCACCGACCGGTACCGGGTGCATCCGGGAGTCGAGGACGTGGATCGTGACGTTCTGCATGGGCGCGCCGAGCGGCACGCGTGCCAGTTGCTCCAGCCTCTCGGGCGTGCAGTGCCAGGCCGAGACGTCGACCGCGGCCTCGCAGGGCCCGTACTGGTTGTGCAGTTCCGCCCACGGCAGCCGGGTGGTGAACTCCTTCGCGAGGGCGACGGAGAGGTCTTCGCCGCCGGACACCACGATCCGCAGGGAACGCAGTTCGGACAGGTCGTCCACGGCGAGGACGGCGGCGAGCATCGACGGCACGAAGTGCAGGTTCGTCACCCCGTACCGGGCGATCGCCGCCCGCAGATAGGCGGGGTCGCGGTGCCCGCCGGGCCGGGCCACAGCGATGCGGGCGCCGGCCATCAGCGGGCCGAAGATCTCGGCCAGTGACGGGTCGAACCCGATCGGGATCTTCTGGAGCACCACGTCGGCGGCGGTGAGCCGCAGGTAGGTGCGCTGCGTCCAGTCGAGGCGGTTGACCAGGCCCCGGTGGTCGCAGAGCACACCCTTGGGACGGCCGGTCGAGCCCGAGGTGTAGATGAGGTACGCGGCGTCGTCCGGGCCGGTGACGGGCTCCGGGGTGTGCGAGCCGTGCCCGCTCCAGCGGGCCTCGTCGTCGAGCAGCACCTCGGTGGCGCCGCTGCCCTCGACCAGCGGGAGCAGGTCGCTGCGGGTGACCAGGACGGCGGCCTTGGCGTCGCGGACCATGTGGGAGAGCCGGTCGGCCGGGTAGTCCGGGTCCAGCGGCACGTACACACCGCCCGACTTGAACACCGCGAGCACGGTGGCGACCAGCTCCACGGACCGCTCGACACAGACCCCGACGAGGGTGCCCGGGCGCACGCCCGTGCCCCGCAGGTGGTGGGCGAGCCGGTTGGCGCGTGTGTCGAGCTCGGCGTAGGTGACCTCCTGGTCCTCGAAGACCACGGCCACGGCGTCCGGGGTGGCCGCGGCCTGACGCTCGAACAGCTCGTGCAGACAGGCGTCGGTCCGCTCGGCAGCGGTGTCGTTCCAGGTTCCGAGGATCCGCTCCCGTTCCCCGGCGGGCAGCCGCGGCACGAGGGCGTCACCCTCGTCGTCGTCGGCGATCGACTCCAGGACCGTCCGGTACATCGCGGCCAGCCGCTCCCCGTCGGCCCGGTCGAAGTGCTGGGTGCCGGTCTTCAGGACCAGGCCCTCGGCCGCCGTGGTGACGGCCAGCGAGAACTCCATCGCGCCGGCGCCCAGACCCGCGTCCACATCGACGACGTCGGTGTCGACGGCGCCCGTGAAGTTCAGGTAGTTGAACATCACGTCCAGCAGCCGTCGGCCGCCGCCGGCCTGGCGCTGGATCTCGGGCAGCGGGTGCCGCCGGTGCGGCCAGAGCTCGACCTCGCGGGCGAAGACCCGCTGCACGAGCTCGCGCCAGGTCCGCGCGCCGCGGTCCACGGCGAACGGAAGGGTGTTGAGGTACATGCCCGGCACCCGGTCGGCGCCCAGCGCCTCGGGGCGCGCGTCGCAGACCAGGCCGGTGTGGAAGGCGTTCTCGTCGGTGAGCTGGCTCATCACCTTCAGGTGGGCCGCCAGCAGCACGCTCTTCAGCGAGACCCTGGACCGGGTGGCGAAAGCGCGCAGCGGTGCCTCCAGGTCCCGCAACGGCACGACGACCGCGTAGTCCTCGCCCGGCTCGCCGGACGGGCCCGACGCGGAGGGCAGCGACAGCGGTGTGTACTCGTCGACGACGTGCTGCCAGTAGGCACGGTCCTCGGCGGAGGCCAGGGACTCCAGCTCACCGGCCACGAAGTCGGCGAAACGCACGCTCGGCACCTCGTAGGGAGCCGGCTCCAGACCGTCGCGCAACCGCCGGTAGCAGGAGACGACCTCCGTCAGCAGGGAGTGCTGGCTCCAGCCCTCGGTGATGGCGTGGGTCTGGGTGAAGGTCAGACGCCAGCCGGCGTCGTCCTCCATGTGCACGGCGGCCCGCAGCAGCGGCGCGGCCGTCAGGTCGAAGACCGTGTCCCGCTCGGCCGTCACGAAGTCGCGCAGCGCCTGTCGGCGCCCGTCCTCGTCCAGCTGCCGCAGGTCGTGCACGGTCAGCGGGATGCCGGCCTCGGCGTGCACCAGCTGCATCGGCACGGAGTACGTGTGCATGTCGAACGACGTGCGCAGGACGTCGTGCCGCGCGGCGACCAGGTCCACGGCGGCCCGCAGGGCGTCGGCGTCGAAGGGCCGGTCGTCCCGGATCCGGAAGCCGCTGACGTTGTGGTAGTTGTTCCGGCTGTCGTCGACCAGCATCTCGACGACCATGCCGAGCTGCACCTGCGACAGCGGATAGGCGTCCACCACACCCGCCGGGAGCTTCGCCCGGTCGGCCTCGCCGATCAGCGCGAACGGCTCGACACCACGGTCCGCGTCCGACACCGCCGGCCGACCCGTGATCAACTCCGCCAGAGCGGCGACCGTACGGCGCTCGAAGACGTCCCGCACCGCCACGTCGAACCCGGCCGCACGCAACGCGCCCACCAACGCCACAGCCCGGATCGAGTCACCGCCCAGCTCGAAGAACCCGTCCTCGACACCGACCCGCTCGGCCCCCAGCACCTCCTGCCAGACAGCCGCCACCCGCTCCTCGGTCGGAGTACGAGGAGCGGTGTAGGTGTCGCCCGTCTCCACGGCGGAGGCGTCGGGCGTGGGCAGGGCGCGCTGGTCCAGCTTGCCGTTGACCGTCAGCGGGATCCGTTCGACGGCCACGAACACCGCCGGGACCATGTACTCGGGCAGTTCCTGCGCCGCGAACGCCCGCAGCTCGGCCACGGCCGGCAGCTCGCCCTCCGCGACGAGGTAGGCGACCAGCCGCTCGTCACGAACGACCACCACCGCTTCCCGGACCGCGGGGTGAGCCGTCAGCCTGGCGCTGATCTCACCCGGCTCGATCCGGTACCCGTGCAGCTTGACCTGGTCGTCGGCCCGGCCGAGGAACTCGAGGCTGCCGTCCTGCCGGCGGCGCGCGAGGTCGCCGGTGCGGTACAAACGCGCACCCGGGGGACCGAACGGGTCCGGCACGAACCGCTCCGCCGTCAGCTCCGGCCGGCCCAGGTAGCCGCGCGCCACGCCGGGGCCACCGACGTAGAGCTCGCCCGGGGCACCGACGGGGACCAACTCGCCGGAGCGGTCCAGCAGATGGAGGGTGGTGTCGCTGAGCGGACGCCCGATCGGGGCGGACCCGCCGGCACCGACGTCACGCGGGGTGAGCCGGTGATAGGTGCAGTAGACCGTGGTCTCCGTCGGCCCGTACATGTTGACGAGACCGGGCCGCTCCAGTCCCAGCCGGTCCGTCCACGGACGCAGGTCGCCGACCTCCAGCTTCTCCCCCGCGAAGATCACCGTACGGAGACCCAGCCGGTCGATCCGCGGATCGTCCTGGCTCGCCGCCGCCGCCAGTGAGCGGAACGCGGTCGGGGTCTGCGCCAGCACCGTGACCTCACGCTCGACCAGCAGGTCCAGGAACTCCTCCGGAGAACGCGTCACCTCACGCGGCACCACCACCAAAGTGCCGCCGTGCAGCAGCGCACCCCACATCTCGAACACCGACACATCGAAGGCGTACGAGTGGAACAACGCCCACACATCGTGCTCGTCGAAGCCGTAGTGCTCCTGCACCGTCTCCAACAGACGCACAACCTGCGCATGCGCCAACGTCACACCCTTCGGCCGACCCGTCGAACCCGACGTATAGATGACGTACACGACGTTGTCCGGCACAGTCAGCGACGCCGGGGCCGACTCCGGACGCGACGCGATGAGATCCGCGTCCCGGTCCACAACCACCAACTCACCGCCATACACCTCCTCCAGCACCGACACCAGAGCACCGGACGTCACCACGGCCCTGGCACCCGCATCCGCCACCACGAACCCCAACCGGTCCGCCGGGTTCGCCGGATCCAGCGGCAGATAACCCGCACCCGCCTTCAGCACACCCAGCAACGCCGGCATCAGATCAGGCCCGCGCTCCAGACACACACCCACCAACGACTCCGGACCCACACCCAACCCCCGCAAGTGGTGGGCGAGTTGGTTGGCCCGCGCGTCCAGCTCCGCATACGTCAGCGAGACGTCACCGGCGACCACCGCCACCGCGTCCGGCGTCAGCGCCGCCCGCTCCTCGAACAGCTCGTGGACACACCGCTCCACCGAAGCCAGTGCCTTCACGGGCAGAGCGGACGCCGCCAGCAACTCCCGGTCGGCGGCGGGCAGGTAGACCGCGCGCGCGTCACCGTCGACGTCGGCCGCCATCGACTCCAGCACCGCCCGGTACATGCCGACCAGCCGCTCGACGTTGGCCTGGCTGATGACGTGGGAGTCCCCGCGTACGCCGAGCCGGCCGCTGATCGCCGTCACGGTGAGGGAGAACTCGTTGGGGTTCTCCCCCATCTCCTCGCCCTCGTCCACCAGGTCACCGTCGACCTGGTGGAAGTCGAGGTAGTTGAAGAACACGTCGACGAGACGCTCGGTCGAGCCGACCTCCCGCTGGATCGCCGGCATCGGGAAGTGACGGTAGGACCAGTTGGCGACCTCCCGCGCGAACACCCGCTGGACCATCTCGCGCCAGGTCCGGGCGGTGCGATCGGCCGCGAACGGCAGGGTGTTGAGGTGCATGCCGAGCACCTGGTCGGCGCCCGGGGCCTCCGGACGGGTGTGGTAGACGACGCCGGTGTGGAAGGCGTCCTCGTCGGTGAGCTGGCTCATCACCTTCAAGTGCGCGGCCAGCAACACACTCTTCAGAGAGGCCTGGGCCGCCGAGGCGAGGGCCCGCAGTCCCGCTTCCAGCTCGTTCAGGCGGAACGCTGTGCCCACCGGCTCGGCGGGAACGGAGAGATCACCGTGCCAGCCGGACGGCAGGGAGAACTTGGTGTGCCCGGTGACCACCTCGCGCCAGTACGCGCGGTCCTCCTTCGACTCCAGCGCCCGCAGTTCCTCGGCGATGGCGTCGGCGAACCGTACGGGGGGCGCGCGGTGGGGCTCCGGCCGTGCCCCGTCGCGCAGTCGGCCGTAGACCTCCAGCAGCTCGCTGCACAGCGAGTTGACGCTCCAGCCCTCGAGGACGACGTGCGACTCCGTCAGACCGAGCCACCACGCCCCGTCGCTCTCCAGGTGCGCGGACACCCGCAGCAGCGGGGCCGCGGCCAGGTCGAACACCGTGGCGCGCTCCGCCGCGACGAAGTCCCGCAGCGCACGCTCGCGCGTATCGGCGTCGTCCATCACCCGCAGGTCGCGCACGGTCACCGGAACCTCGGCGGCCCCGTGGACGACCTGCAACGGCACCGCGAACCCGTCCAGGTGGACGGAGGTGCGCAGCACCTCGTGCCGGTCCACGAGGATGCTCGCGGCCTCGCGCAGGGCGTCGGCGTCGAAGGGCCGGTCGTCGCGGATCCGGAAGAGGCTGACGTTGTGGTAGTTGTTCCGCCGGTCGTCGGCGAGCTGCTCGGCGATCATGCCGAGCTGCACCTGCGACAGCGGGTAGGCGTCCACCACGCTCTCCGGGAGCAGGGCCCGGTCCTCCTCGCCGATCAGCGCGAAGGGTGCGACGGACTGCTCCTCCAGTTCGGGGGCGGGCAGTCCGGTGATCAGTTCGCCGATTCCCGCGACCGTACGGCGCTCGAAGACGTCCCGCACCGCCACGTCGAACCCGGCCGCACGCAACGCACCCACCAGCGCCACAACCCGGATCGAGTCACCGCCCAGCTCGAAGAACCCGTCCTCGACACCGACCCGCTCGACCCCCAGCACCTCCTGCCAGACAGCCGCCACCCGCTCCTCGGTCGGAGTACGAGGAGCGGTGTAGGTGCGGCCGGTCTCCACGGCGGAGGCGTCGGGCGCGGGCAGGGCGCGCTGGTCCAGCTTGCCGTTGACCGTCAGCGGAAGCCGCTCCAACACCACGAACGCCGCCGGCACCATGTACTCCGGCAACGCCCCCGCCACGAACTGCCGCAACTCGGCCGTGGAAGGCAGCTCGGCCTCGGCAACGAGGTAGGCGACCAGCCGCTCGTCACGAACGACCACCACCGCTTCCCGGACCGCGGAATGAGCCGTCAGCCTGGCACTGATCTCACCCGGCTCGATCCGATACCCCCGCACCTTCACCTGATCGTCGCTGCGCCCCAGGAACTCCAGACTCCCGTCCGCCCGCCGACGCGCCAGGTCACCACTGCGATACAAACGCCCACCAGGCGAACCGAACGGATCCGGCACAAACCGCTCCGCCGTCAGCTCCGGCCGGTTCAGATACCCCCGGGCCACACCCGGACCACCCACATGAATCTCACCCGCCACACCCACCGGCACCAACTGACCGAACCGGTCCAGCAGATACACCGAAAGGTCGTTCAACGGACGGCCGATCGGACTGGCCGACCCGCCGGCCGCGACATCCTCCTCACCGACCGGGTAATACGTCACATGCACCGTCGTCTCGGTGATGCCGTACATGTTCACCAAACGCGGCCGCTCCAGACCATGCCGCGCCACCCAGGTACCGAGCGCCCCGCAGTCCAGAGCCGCGCCACCGAAGACGACCGTCCGCAGCGCGAGTCGGTCGTCGTCACCGCGGGTGCGGTCCTCCTCGATGAGCTGGGTGAACGCCGACGGCGTCTGGTTCAGCACCGTCACACCCTCACGCACCAACAACTCATGGAAACGACTCGGCTCCCGCGCCGTCATCTCCGGCACCACCACCAGCCGGCCACCATGCAACAACGCGCCGAAAATCTCCCACACCGAAAAATCGAACGCGTACGAATGGAACAACGTCCACACATCATCCGGCCCGAACCCGAACTCAGCCTGCGCCGTCTCGAACAACCGCACCACATTCGCGTGCGCCAGCACCACACCCTTCGGCCGCCCCGTCGAACCCGACGTGTAAATCACATACACCGTGCTGTCCGGCACCACGCACGAAACCGGCGCCGTCGCAGGCCAGACACCGATGACATCGGCGTCCCGGTCCAGGACCACCAACTCACCGCCGAACACACCCTCCAACACCGACACCACAGCACCGGACGTCACCACGACCCCGGCACCCGCATCCGCCAGCACATACCCCAACCGGTCCGCCGGGCTCGCCGGATCCAACGGCAGATAACCCGCACCCGCCTTCAGCACACCCAACAACGCCGGCACCAGATCCAGACCACGCTCCAGACACACACCCACCAACGACCCCGGACCCACCCCCAACCCCCGCAAGTGGTGCGCGAGTTGATTCGCACGGGCATCCAGCTCCGCATACGTCAGCGACACCTCACCGAACACGACCGCCACCGCATCCGGCCCCGCCGCCACCCGCTCCTCGAAGATCTCGTGCACACACCGCTCCACCCGAGCCGACGGCACCACCGGACCCGCCACGGAGAGCAGCAGGTCCCGTTCGTCGCCGGGCAGGTACACCGCCCGGGCATCGCCGTCCGCGTCGGTGGCCATGGCCTCCAGGACGGCTCGGTACATGCCGACCAGCCGCTCGGCGTTGGCGCGGCTGAGCAGGCGGGGGTCGGCGGTCAGGATGACGTGACCGGCACGCGAGGAGACCGTCAGCGGGAACTCGGTCGGGCTGTCGTCCAGGCCGGCCCGGTCGTCCACGACGGTGGAGTCCATCTGCCGGAAGTCCTGGTAGTTGAACATGACGTCCAGCAGCCGTCGGCCGCCGGCCGCGTCCCGCTGGATCTCCGGCATGGGGAATCGCCGGTGCGGCCACAGCTCGACCTCGCGGGCGAAGACCTGCCGGACCAGCTCGCGCCAGGTCCGCGCACTGCGGTCCACGGCGAAGGGAAGGGTGTTGAGGTACATGCCGAGCACCCGGTCGGCGCCCAGGACCTCGGGGCGCGCGTCGCAGACGACGCCGGTGTGGAAGGCGTCCTCGTCGGTGAGCTGGCTCATCACCTTGAGGTGGGCCGCCAGCATCACGCTCTTCAGCGAGGCCTTCGAGTCCGTCGCCAGCTTGCGCAGGTCGCGCTCCAGGTCCTCCCACGAGGTCCAGGCCTGGAACAGCTCGCGCGGGCCGTCCTGCTGCTCACCCCAGCTGGTGGGCAAGGAGAACGGGGCGTACCGGTCGACGACGCCCTGCCAGTAGGCGCGGTCCTCGGCGGAGGCCAGGGACTCCAGCTCACCGGCGACGAAGTCGGCGAAACGCACGCTCGGGGCGTCGTACGGCTCCGGCTCCAGGCCGTCCCGGAGCTGCCGGTACACGGCCAGGATCTCCATCAGGAGGGAGTGATGGCTCCAGCCCTCCAGGACGGGGTGGCATTCGGTGACCGAGATCCACCAGCAGCCGCCGTCGGTGACGTGCGCGAAGAAACGCATCAGGGAGGGCGTTTGGAGATCGAACAGCGTGGCGCGCTCGCGTGCGGTGAAGTCGCGCAGCTCCCGCTCCACGGCCTCCGGGGCGATCCCGCGCAGGTCCTGCGTGCCGAGCGGGAGCTCGGCGGTGGCGTGGACCAGCTGGAGGGGTACCGAGTAGGCGTTGAGCTCGATCGAGGTGCGCAGTGCCTCGTGCCGCTCGACCACCAGCCGGCCCGCGGCCTCCAGAGCCGCGAAGGAGAACGGCTGGTCGTCGAGGACACGGAAGGTGCTGACGTTGTGGTAGTTGTTCCGGCTGTCGTCGACCAGCATCTCGACGACCATGCCGAGCTGCACCTGCGACAGCGGATAGGCGTCCACCACACCCGCCGGGAGCTTCGCCCGGTCGGCCTCGCCGATCAGCGCGAACGGCTCGACACCACGGTCCGCGTCCGACACCGCCGGCCGACCCGTGATCAACTCCGCCAGAGCGGCGACCGTACGGCGCTCGAAGACGTCCCGCACCGCCACGTCGAACCCGGCCGCACGCAACGCGCCCACCAAGGCCACGGCCCGAATCGAGTCACCGCCCAGCTCGAAGAACCCGTCCTCGACACCGACCCGCTCGGCCCCCAGCACCTCCTGCCAGACAGCCGCCACCCGCTCCTCGGTCGGAGTACGAGGAGCCACGAACGCCGACTCCGCGAACGCCCCCTCACCCGGCACCGGAAGGGCGCGCTGGTCCAGCTTGCCGTTGACCGTCAGCGGAATCCGCTCCAACACCACGAACGCCGCCGGCACCATGTACTCCGGCAACGCCCCCGCCACGAACTGCCGCAACTCGGCCGTGGAAGGCAACTCGGCATCGGCAACGAGGTAGGCGACCAGCCGCTCGTCACGAACGACCACCACCGCTTCCCGGACCGCGGAATGAGCCGTCAGCCTGGCACTGATCTCACCCGGCTCGATCCGATACCCCCGCACCTTCACCTGATCGTCGCTGCGCCCCAGGAACTCCAGACTCCCGTCCGCCCGCCGACGCGCCAGGTCACCACTGCGATACAAACGCCCACCAGGCGGACCGAACGGATCCGGTACGAACCGCTCCGCCGTCAGCTCCGGCCGGTTCAGATAACCCCGGGCCACACCCGGACCACCCACATGAATCTCACCCGCCACACCCACCGGCACCAACTGACCGAACCGGTCCAGCAGATACACCGAAAGGTCGCCGAGGGGGTACCCGACGCGGTTGGCCGCCGACGGTGCGAAGTCCTCCTCGGTGACCTGGTAGTAGGTGGTGTGGACGGTGGTCTCGGTGATGCCGTACATGTTCGCCAGCACGGGCCGCTCCAGCCCCAGCCGGTCCGTCCACGGACGCAGGTCACCGACCTCCAGCTTCTCCCCCGCGAAGATCACCGCGCGTAGCGCCAGCCGGTCGATCCGCGGATCGCCCTGGCCCGCCGCCGCCACCAGCGACCGGAACGCCGTCGGCGTCTGCGACAGCACCGTGACCTCGTGCTCGACGAGCAGGTCGAGGAACTCCTCCGGGGAGCGCGTCACCTCACGCGGCACCACCTCCAGGGTGCCGCCGTGCAGCAGCGCACCCCACATCTCGAACACCGAGACGTCGAAGGCGTACGAGTGGAACATCGTCCACACATCGTCCGCGCCGTAGGCATAGTGCTCCCGCGCACTCTCCAGCAGCCGCACGACCTGCGTGTGCGCCAACGTCACGCCCTTCGGGCGGCCCGTCGAACCGGACGTGTAGATGACGTACACGACGTTGTCCGGCACGGCGAGCGATGTCGGGGCCGACTCCGGACGGGACGCGATGAGATCGGCGTCCCGGTCCAGGACGACCAGCCGGCCGTCGTACACGTCCTCCAGGACCTGCACCAGACTGCTGGAGGTCACCACGACCCGGGCTCCCGCGTCCGCGAGGACGAACCCGAACCGGTCCGCGGGGTTCGCCGGATCCAGCGGCAGATAACCCGCCCCGGCCTTCAGCACGCCCAGCAGCGTCGGCATCAGGTCCGGCCCGCGCTCCAGGCACACGCCCACCAGCGACTCCGGGCCTACGCCCAACCCTCGCAAGTGGTGGGCGAGTTGGTTGGCCCGCGCGTCCAGTTCCGCATACGTCAGGGAGACGTCACCGGCGACCACCGCCACCGCGTCCGGCGTCAGCGCCGCCCGCTCCTCGAACACCTCGTGCACGCACCGCTGCACCGGAGCCGACGGGACGTGACCGTCGAGGACTCCGCTGACGATGGCGCGCTCGGCGCTGTCGAGCATCTCCAGCCGCGAGACGGGGGTGGCCGGAGCCGCGACGGCGCTCTGGAGGAGCTGGAGGAAGTGGCGGACCGTGCGCTGGACGGTCTCCGGTTCGAACAGGGCGCTCGCGTACTCGACGCGCCCGTGGAACGAGCCGTCGGTGGCCTCCTCGACCTGGAGGGTCAGGTCGCACTTGGCCACCGGGGCGCCGCCGGAGAACGGTTCGACCCGCAGACCCGGCAGGTCGACGGCGTCCAGCCGGGACTCGTGCATGGTGAACGCGATCTGGTACAGCGGGGTGCGCGACAGATCGCGTTCCGGCTGGAGTTCGTTCACCAGCGTGGCGAACGGCACCTCCTGGTGGTCGAAGGCGTCCAGGACAGTGCGGCGGGTCCGGTCGAGCAGGTCGGTGAAGGCGGGGTCGGCGTTCTCGTCCCAGTGTCCGCGCAGGACCAGGCTGTTGATGCCGTAGCCGATCAGCGACTGGAGCTCGGGGCGGGCCCGGCCGGAGACGACCGTGCCCACCGATATGTCGCTCTGCCCGGTGCTGCGGGCGATGACCGCCTGGAACGCGGCAATCATGACCGTGAAGGGGGTCGTCTCGTGCGCGGCGGCGAGTCGGCGCACCGACTCCGGCAGTCCCGCGGGGAAGTCGAAGAGCACCTCGGCGCCGGTGTGGTCGCGCACGGCGGGCCGCGTCCGGTCCGCCGGCAGTTCGGTGGGAGCGGCGTCCTCCAGCGCACGGCGCCAGTGGGCGAGCTGCCGCCGCAGGGAGTCGCCGGTCAGCTGCTCCCGCTGCCAGGCCGCGTAGTCGCCGTACTGCACCGGCAGCGGCTCCAGCGGTGACGGCCGGCCCTCGGTGAACGCGGCGTACAGAGCGCTGAGTTCGGTCAGGAGAATACGGGTGGACCAGGCGTCGCAGGCGATGTGGTGGAAGACCAGGCACAGGACGTGGTCGTCGTCGGTGAGGCGGAACAGCCTGGCCCGCAGCGGCCAGTCCGTTTCCAGGTCGAACGGGGCCGAGGTCTGCGCCGCGACCAGTTCGGTGAGCCGGTGCTCGCGCTCGGCTGCCGACTCGCCGGGCACCTGTTCCCGCGGCAGGACGGCGGCGGGCCCGGCGGGCGCGTCGACGACCTGGGCCGGCTGCCCGTCCGGCGTCATCGCGTAGCGGGTGCGCAGGATCTCGTGCCGCGCGCTGATCTCGCCGAGGGACCGCTCCAGCGCCCCGGCGTCCAGGTGGCCCCGCAGACGCACCACGAGGGGGATCAGGTACTCGGTACTGTCCGGGTCGAGGCGTTGGAGGAACCACATCTGCTGCTGGCCGGAGGACAGCGGCAGCGGCGTGGCCCGGTCGGCTCTCGGGATGACCGAGCGGCTGCCACCGGAGCGCCGTCCGGCCAGCCGTCGGCGCAGCAGCTCCTCACGGGCAGATCCGGCGGCGGAAGGGACGGCGTTGGACTCGGGGCCCCCGTTGCTCATCAGTTCTGCTCCTTCAGAAGCATCGAGTCCGCCACATCGAGGTCGGACATCATGTCGATTTCGGTTCTGATGCAGGTCTCGACCGAGTCGGCGAGCGCCTCGACGGTCGGACCCTCGAACAGGGCGCGGACCGGCAGGTCGATCTCGTATTCGGCGCGGAGTGCGGCGATCAGGCGGATGGCGAGGATGGAGTTGCCGCCGACCTTGAAGAAGCTGTCGTGCACACCGAACCCGGACGTGTCGAGGACCTCGCTCCACAGCTCGGCGATCCGCTCCTCGACGGCGTTGCGCGGCGCGACCCGGTCGGGGTCGTCGGTGTCGGTGGTCGGGGCGGGCAGGGCCTTGCGGTCGACCTTGCCATTCGCGTTCAGCGGGACCACGTCCAGCTCCACGAAAACCGACGGCACCATGTACTCCGGCAACAACCCCGCCAGATACCCGCCCAGCTCATCCACCGGAGCAGACCCCGGACCCGCGGCGGGAACCACATACCCCACCAGCCGGGTCTCCCCCCCACCCACATCAGCCACCACCACGGCCTCACGCACCAACGGACACGCCGCCAGCACCGCACCCACCTCCGCGGGCTCCACCCGATAACCCCGGATCTTGACCTGATCGTCCACCCGACCCAAAAACTCCACCGCACCAGCCGCGTTCCACCGCACCACATCCCCCGTGCGATACAACCTGCCGCCCACAGACCCGAACGGATCCGGCACAAACCGCTCCGCCGTCAACTCCGGCCGACCCACATACCCCCGGGCCACACCCACCCCACCCACATACAACTCACCCAACGCACCCACCGGCACCGGCCGCATCCGCACATCCAGCACATGCACCCGCATCCCCGGCAACGGACGCCCGATCGGCACCACACCCTCCACACCCACCGGCACCGGATAAACCGTCGACCCCACCGACGCCTCCGTCGGCCCATACTCATTGACCAGCCGGCCCTCACCCAGCCACCCCGCCCAACGACCACCCAGCGAACCCGGCAGCACCTCACCAGCCACCACCACCACACCCGCCAGCCCAGCCGCCTCCCGAGCCGTCACCTGATGCGACAACACCTCCAGATGACCCGGCGTCAACTTCAGAAAACTGAACGGCCCCCGCTCCACCAGCCAGCCACCCAGCTCATCCAGCCCCGCCCCCGCCGGGAACAAAGCCACCCGCTGCCCCGCACACAACGGCGCCCACACATTCGGCACCACCAAATCAAACGCAACGGACGAGAACACCGCCCCGCCACCCTCACCACACGACGCAAGCTCCCGCACCGCCCAGCCCACATGGTTGGCCAGACCCCGATGCGACACCACCACACCCTTGGGCCGACCCGTCGAACCCGACGTGAACACCACATACGCCACCTGATCGACATCGACCCGGCCCCCCGGCCTCGACGACGGACGCCCCGCAATCACCACCGCATCCGCATCCACATCAACCACCACACCGCCGAAACCAGCCACCACACCACCCCCAGTGACCAGCACCCCCACCCCGGCATCCGCCAACATCCCGGCCACCCGCCGCCCCGGCAACACCGGATCCAGCGGAACGAACCCCCCACCGGCCTTCCACACCGCCAACAACCCCACCAACAACTCGACGCCCCGCTCCAGCAGCACACCGACAACCGACTCCGACCCCACACCCAGAGCCCGCAAATGATGAGCCAGCCGATTCGCCCGCGCATCCAACTCCGCAAACGACACCGACACATCCCCACACACCACCGCCGGCGCCTCCGGCACCCGCGACACCCACTCCTCGAACACCTCCACCACCGACCGCTCCACCACCGGCCCCACACCCGACGACCAGCCCGCCAGCAGTTCGACCTCGCGCGCCGGGACGACGGGCAGGTCGGCGAGCCGGGCGCCCGGGTCGGCCGCGACCGCCCGCAGCAGGTGCGGGAACTGGTCGGCCAGGCGCTCCATGGTGGTGTGCTCGAACAGCGCGGTGGCGTACTCGAAGACGCCGTCCATGCCTCCGTCGGCGGACCCCCGCATCAGCAGGGTGAGGTCGGTGTGGGCGAGCCGCCAGGCGTCCACGACGGCGTCGTTGTCCTCCAGGCCGGTGGCCCGGCCGGTGAACTCCTCGTCGTGCAGGTCGAAGGCGACCTGGTACAGCTGCGTCCGGGACAGGTCGCGCTCGGGGGCCAGGTCCTCGACCAGGAGGTCGAACGGCAGCTCCTGATGGGCGAAGGCGTCCCGGCAGGCGTCGCGGACGCGGTCCAGGGCCTCGACGAAGGTGAGGTCGGCGTCGAGCCCGCAGCGCAGCACCACGGTGTTGAGGAAGAAGCCGACGACGTCCTCGAGTTCGGGGCGGTTGCGCCCGGCGACAGGCGTGCCCACCGGCAGGTCCCACTGGGCGGTGTGCCGGGCCAGCAGGGTGGCGTAGGCGGTCAGCAGGGTCATGAACGGCGTGGCGCCCCGGCTTCGTCCGAGGTCGGTGAGAGCCGTCACGACCGGGGCCGGGACGGAGAACGCCGCCGCCGAGCCCCGTCCGTCGCGGACCGCGGGCCGCACCCGGTCGGTGGGCGGGGCCACCGGGGTGGAGCCGTCCAGGACGGCACGCCAGTGGGCGAGTTCACGTGCGACCGCTTCGTCGGTCAGCTGGGCACGCTGCCATCCCGCGTAGTCGGCGTACTGCACGCCGAGCGGCGGCAGGAGGGGCTCCCGGCCGGCGACGGCGGCGGTGACCAGTTCCTGGAAGTCCCGCTGGAGGACCCGCGTCGACCAGCCGTCGCTGCAGATGTGGTGCACGGCCAGCAGCAGGACGCGCTGCCGGTCGTCGAGGGTGCGCACGAGCGTGGCCCGCAGCAGCGGTCCGCGTTCCAGGTCGAAGCCGTGGCTGAGGGCGGCGCCGAGCAGGTCGGCGAGTCCCTCCCGGGTGGTCTCCGTCTCGCGGACCGCCACGGGCGTGGGTGCGTCGATGTACTGGCGGGGTTCGCCGTCCTCGGTGACGTACCGGGTGCGCAGCGACTCGTGCCGTGCCACGAGGGCGTCCAGTGCGGTGTGGACCGCGGCGGTGTCCGCTTCCGGCGGCACCGGCAGGAACACGCCGGCCACGTACTCGGCGCTGTCGGGGTTCATCCGGTCCAGGGCCCACAGGCGGCGCTGGCCCGAGGAGACCGGCAGGGTCCCGCCGCGCGGGAGGGGCGGGATGCTGTCGGGGGCCGCCGGGTGCGCGGCGGGGGCAGCCGTCTCCGGGGCGATGAGCAGGGCCTGGGCCTCGACGGTGGTGGCCGTCAGCAGGCCGCGCAGGGGGATGTCCTGTTTGGCCGCCGCGCGCAGCTGGTTGGCGAGCCGGGTGAGCTGGAGGGAGGAGCCGCCGAGCTGGAAGAAGTCGTCGTGGACGCCGACGCCCTCGGTCTTCAGCAGTTGCTCCCACACGCCCGCGACAAGCTTCTCGGCGTCGGTGCGGGGAGCGGTGCGAGCCGGCCCGGCATCCAGGCCCCGGGCGGCGAGCGCGGCCCGGTCGACCTTGCCGTGGGCGGTGAGCGGGAACTCCCCGGTGTCCGTGAATGCGGCCGGCAGGTGGCTCTCGGGCAGCCGGTCACGCAGGAAGTCCCGCAGCTCGCCGAGGACTTCGGGGGTGTCCAGCAGCAGGTGCGCGGCGAGTCGGACGGCCCCGTCCTCCCCGGTGACGACGGGGACGACGACGGCGGCCCGGACGCCGGGGTGGGTGACGAGCGCCGCCTCGATCTCTCCGGGTTCGATCCGGACGCCGTTCACCTTGGTCTGGTCGTCGAACCGGCCGAGGTACTCCAGGTAGCCGTTCGGGTTCCAGCGGACCCGGTCGCCGGTGCGATAGAGCCGGGCGCCGCCGGTCCTGCCGTACGGGTCGGGCACGAACCGGTCGGCGGTCAGGTCCGGCCTGCCCAGGTAGCCCCGGGCGACGCCGACCCCGCCGACGTGGAGTTCACCGGGCGCGCCGATCGCGGCGGGGGCGCCGGCCGCGTCGAGCACCAGCACCCGCATGCCGGGGATGGGGCGGCCGATGGGCACCGGTCCGGTCGTCGTCGCCGGGTCGAAGCGGTGCGCGGTGACGTCGATGGCGCACTCGGTGGGGCCGTAGGTGTTCCAGATCGTCAGGCCGGGGCGGCGGGCCAGGATGCGCTGGGCCAGTTCGGCGTGCAGCGGCTCGCCGGCCGAGAACAGCAGCCGCAGCGCGCCACAGTCCGCCCAGCCGGGCTCCTCGGCGAGTGCCTGGAGGACCGAGGGGACGACCTGGAGGACGCTCACCTCGTGCTCGGCCACCGCCCGCAGCAGGGCCGCGGGGTCGCGTTCGGCGCCGGGCGGGGCGAGCACCACCGTGCCGCCGGCGACGAGCGGGGCGAAGATCTCCCAGCAGGAGGCGTCGAAGGTGACGGCCGTCTTCTGCAACACCCGGTCCCCGGTGCCCAGGCCGTGGGTGTCGACCGCCCAGCGGACCCGGTTGGCGATGCCCTCGTGGGTGACGAGCACGCCCTTGGGCCGCCCGGTGGAGCCGGACGTGTAGATCGCGTACGCGACCTGGGCCGGGTGCACCTCCAGGGCCGGTGGCCGGGCCGCCGACCGGTCCGCGAGCTGCCGTGCGGTGTCGCCGGAGCCGAGGACCAGGGGGCGGACGCCGACGCGTTCGGCGGTGGACGCCGTCGCCTCGTCGGTCAGGACGAGACCGCCCCCCAGGTCCTCCAGCAGCCATTCCAGCCGGGCGGCCGGCTGGGCCGGGTCCATCGGCGCGTACGCCGCGCCCGCCTTCCACACGCCCAGCACGGCGGTCACCAGGTCCAGGCTCCGGCCCAGGCAGATGCCGACCCTGGAGTCCGCGACGACACCGTGGTCACGCAGGAGGTGTGCCAGCCGGTTGGCCCGCGCCTCCAGTTCCGCGTAGGTGAGGGCCTGCGACCCGTCGATGACGGCGATCGCGTCCGGCGTCCGAGCCGCCCGCTTCGCGACGAGCTCGTGGACGGTGATGGCCTCGTCGAGCGAGCCGTGCCGTGCCGACTCGGACTTCATGGGTACTCCTGGGTGGTCAGCGGTGGATGGGGTGCGGCTCGGCCGCGCACGACTCACCGACGGACGGGCGACCGTCGGCGGTGGAGGGCGGGCAGGTGTCAGGCGCTCGCCTGCTCCATGCGGCGGCGCAGGCTCAGCGGGCGCATGTCGGTCCAGACCTCGCCGATCCGGGCCAGGCACTCCTCGCGGGTGCCTGTGGTGCCCTCGGCCCGCCAGCCGGCCGGGAGGTCACGGTCCGCCGCCCAGATCGAGTACTGCTCTTCGTCGTTCAGGACCACGTGGTACATACGGTCGTCGGCACGCTCGTCGGCCATGACAGAACTCCTCGTCGGGGTGGTGTGTCGGCGCTGCCCGCCGTGACGCGGCACCGGCTCCGTGGCCTGCGGACAGGTCCGTCAGGCTGCGGGCATCGTGCTGTTCATCCTTCCGAGGGCTCCCATACTCCGGCTCTACCGGAGCTATCGGGGCGCCGTGACGGCGAACACGGCGGCCCGGCCGCCCCACGGGTGGGGTGGCCGGGCCGCTGCGTGCCGGACGGTCGGGGTGTCAGACCCGTTCGACGTCCTTGTCCCTCTCCTCCGTCCTGGTGTCCTCCGTGGCCTTCTCGTGGCCGGCGGCGGGCGGTTCCGGGCTCTTCTCGGCGGCCACCGCGGGGATCCAGGCGAACGCCCGGGGCAGTGTCCAGCTGCGGTCCCCGAGCAGGACCAGCGCCGCGGGCAGCAGCACGCCGCGCACCAGCGTGGCGTCCACCAGAATGGCCACCGCCATGCCGATGCCGAGCATCTTGTAGTCGAGCATGGACAGCGTGGCGAAGATCGAGAACACCGCGATCATGACCACGGCGGCGCTGGTGACGACGCCGGCGCTGCCGCCGATGCCCCGGGTCACGGCCGTGTTCGTGTCGGCACCGTCCATGCGCAGTTCCCTGATCCGGCTGATGATGAAGACGTGGTAGTCCATCGACAGGCCGAACAGGATCACGAACATGAACAGCGGGAGCCAGCTGATGATCCCGCCGTACGACTCAAAGCCCAGCAGTCCGCTGAGGTGGCCGTCCTGGAAGATCAGCGTGACGACTCCGTACGCGGCGCCGATGGACAGTACGTTCAGCGCGATGGACACCAGCGGGATCGCCAGCGACCGGAACGCCGAGACCAGCAGCAGGAACGCGAAGATCAGGACGAACCCGAAGACGACCGGCGTACGGCTGTCCAGCGCGGCCGCCATGTCGGCCGGGCCGGCGGTCTGCCCGGTGACGGCGTAGCGCAGTCCGTCGACCTCGCCGAGGCTGCGCGGCAGTGCCGTGTCCCGCAGCAGCTCCAGCGCCTTCTGGGACTCGGCGTCGTTGCCGGTACCTGCCAGCGGAACGGTGACGACGACGGTCCCGCCGTCCCCGATCTTCGCGGTCCTGACCGGTTCGGCCAGCGCCCCGTCGCTGCGGGACACCTGCTCGTGCAGGGCGGTGACGGCCTCGTCGAAGGCACCGGTGCCGACGGCGGATCCGGTGACGACCACCTGTGCCGGGGCCGGCTTTCCGGGGAACGCCTCCTGGATGGCGACCAGGTGGGAGATCTCCGGCACGCTGTCGGGGAACCGCTCCTGGAGTGAGGGGTCGGCCAGCCGCATGCCGGCGGCGGGCAGCGCGGCCAACACCAGGGCGACGACCGCCGCCCCGCCCCAGACCACCGGCCGCCGCACGACCTGGGCCACGACCGCCGTCCAGGCCCGGGAGCTGCGCGCCTCGGCGCGGCGTCGGCCGATCCAGGGCAGGCGCAGGCCGTCCACCTTGGAGCCGAGCATGGACAGGACGGCGGGCAGCGCGGTCAGCGAGCCCACCACCGCGAGCAGCACCACGGCGATGCTGCCGACAGCCATGCCGGTGAAGGTGTCGATGCCGGTGAGGAAGAGTCCCGCCATGGAGACGGCGACGGTCAGCCCGGAGACGACCACGGCCCGCCCGGAGGTGGCCGCGGTGATCCGCAGGGCCTGCGCGGTGTCGCGTCCGGCCAGCCGTTCCTCACGCTCCCTGCGGAGATAGAACAGGGTGTAGTCGACGCCGACGGCCATGCCGATGAGGAGGACCACCGAGGACGCGGTGTCGTTCACCGGGAGCCAGTTGGCGGCCAGGGTCAACAGCCCCATGGAGGCGAGGACGGCGGTCACGGCGAGCAGCAACGGGATGCCCGCCGCGATCAGCGCGCCGAAGACCACGAGGAGGATGACCAGCGTCAGCGGGACGGAGGTCATCTCGGCGGTGGCGAAGTCCTCGGCGGTGGCCTGCTCGACGGCGAAGTCGACGCTGGCATCGCCGGCCTGGACGATCGTCAGACCTTGGTGCCGGTCGGCGACTTGCCCGACCTTCTGCTGGGCCTGCTCGACCACCTCGGCCGCGTTGTCCCAGCCGTGGCCGGGTCCGGCGAGCGAGAAGGTCACGAGCACGGAACGGCCGTCGGCGGAGACCAGGCCGCCGGGTTCGGCGGGCGTCGGCACCACCACGTCCGACACCTTGCCGGTCAGGCCGCGCAGCGTGCTGCCCACGTCCTGGACCGCCTTCTGGAGCGCGGTGTCATCGCGGAAGCCGGGGGAGTCGTCGCCGGCCTGGACGAGGATGTTCTCGCTGGGCGGCCGGGTGTCGTCACCCGCCTCCTCGATCATGACCTGGGCCCGGCCCGACTCTCCCGGGTCGTGGTTCTGCGGCCCCTTGCCGCCTACGGCCGCACCCACCGCGAAGGTGAGCACGACGAAGGCGAGCCAGCCGAACAGCGCGGCCTTGCGCCGGCGTGCCGACCAGGCGGCCACTCTCTCGATCAGGGGTTCGGGCTGTCCCCGTCCAGGAGGCAGCGGGTTGGTGGGGGCAGCCGGCTCACCGTTGGAGGGCACGAGCGGCTCTCCCTTCTCGTTCGATTCCTTCAAGTACCGCGCGGGGCGCGCGACACGCCTGAGGGTCCGCCGGTGCGGTGTGCGGGGAGCCGGCGGACCGTGGGAGGCGCAGGGGTTCAGCTGTCGCTGCCCTTCTGCTGCTTCCACAGGTGGGAGATCTCACCGAAGGACGAACTGACCCACTGGTCGGAGTAGATGGTGTCCAGGTATCGGTCGCCCCCGTCCGGGAAGATCAGGACACAGTTGGAGCCGGGAGGGATGCGGCCGGTGAACTTCTCCAGAGCCGCCACGGTCGCGCCGGAGGATCCTCCGGCGAGCACCGCCTCGGTCAGGACGAGCCGGCGGCAGGCCACCACGCAGTCGATGTCGGTCACATGGACCACGTGGTCGGCGGCGTCCGGGTCCAGGAGCGCCGGTGGCACGGACGCTCCGTGGCCCGGGATGAGCCTGGGTGCGCCCTGCTGTCCGAAGATCCTGCTGCCCACGGCGTCGACCGCGACGACGGTGGTGTCGAGTCCCTGTTCGCGCAGGTACTCCGAGCAACCGCGCAGAGTGCCGAAGGTGCTGACCGCGGCGAACAGGTAGTCGACCTTCCCGTCCAGCGTCTCGACGATCTCCCTCATCGTCTCCCGGTGGGCCTGCGGGTTCAGCGGGTTGGAGTACTGGTTGGGCCAGTAGGCACCCGGCACGGTCGCCACCAGTTCCCGCACCCGCTCCAGACGTGCCGCGAGGTACTCGCCCGTCTTCGGGTCCGGCGTCATGACCACTTCGAACTTTGCTCCGTACGCGCGCAGGAGCGCCAGGTTCTGCTGTGTGGTCTTGGCGTCGACGACGCAGATGAAGTCGAGTCCGTAGTACCGGCAGATCTGGGCGATGCCGACGGCCAGGTTGCCGGAACTCGACTCGATCACGACCGAGCGCCCCGGGACGAGTTGGCCGTCCTGGATCCTGCGGAGCAACATGCCCAGGGCCGACCGGTCCTTGACGCTTCCTCCCGGGTTGAACCTCTCAATCTTGGCGAAGACCCTGGAGCCCAGTCCAGGGAAGACCTTTCCCAGCTCCACCAACGGGGTTTCCCCTATGGCCGCCAGAATTCCGTTGAGCACGGGACGGCCCATGTCGGGTGCCCTCCGCTGCTGAATCGTGTTGTCCCGGGGCCCGTCGCTGTCTTCCGCGTGCCGCCGGCTGACCGCGACCAGCGTGCGGGGCGCCTCTATGCCGCACCTATCGCGCTTCCATGGCGAGGGCTTCGCCGCAGGCCGCGGGCAGGCCCGACCCCTACGATCATCCATGTGTCCCGGCCCCCGGTCGGTCCGCGCACACCCGGCACAGCCGCCTCGGTGTGGGTGTCCTGGCGTCCGGACGCCGGACGCGGCAGCCCGGGCCGTCAGCCGGGGCACCGCATCACCATGGCACACCGGGTACGGCCGAAGGGGCGGGCCGGGGGCGCCCGCGGCGGCAACATGCTGCCACCGCAGCCTCCTGCCATCGAGGTCGCCTGACAGCCCTTCGAGGTGTCAGCAGACTTGTCGACTGGGGGCTTTCGGCCCTCCGCGCGCCACGTCACCCAAAGGCAAAGGAAACACCACCGTGAAGACCAAGGCTCACGCCGCAGCAGCCCTGACGCTCATGGCGCTTCTCTCCGGTTGCATGACGGACGATGAGACCTCCGAGAGCAACTCCTACACAGTGAAGGAGTCCGTCTCGGCACTGAACGTCAAGAGCAACGGCGGTCTCATCGAGCTGGTCGGCAGCGACCGGACGACCGTACAGGTGACCGAGAAGTTCCGTTACTCGGGTGGCAAGCCGGCGACCGAGCACGCGGTGAGCGGCTCCACGCTCAGCCTGAAGACCGAGGGCTGCTCGTCGGACTCCTCGCCCTGCGAGGTGTCGTACCGGCTGGAGGTGCCCCGGAAACTGGCCGTGACCCTTGCCTCCGAGGGCGGCGACGTCCAGGTCACCACCCTGGCCGGGAATCTCACCGTCGACACCGCCGGCGGCGACGCGGACGCCGCGTTCTCCGCCGCGCCCGACACCGCCGACGTACGCACCGACGGCGGCGATCTCAGCCTGCGGCTGCCCGGCGGCCCCTACGCCGTCGACGCCGACGCCGAGGGCGGCTCGGAGAAGGTGACCGTCAAGACGGACCCCGCCTCCGCGCACAAGGTGACCGCCAAGTCCGGCGGCGGGGACGTCACCATCGGCTCCTGAACGCGCACCCCTCCAGCGGAAGCCCGGCCTCCGACTGCGGCTGCCCGGCGGCCCCTACGGCCGTCGACGCGGACACCGGCGGCCCGGAGAAGGTGACCGTCCCCCCTTCCCGGAGGCCCGATTTCCGCCGGCGGAGTGCGGGGTCAGGCCACTTCGCCGCGTCCGCTGACCAGTCGCGGTCGGCCGGTCCGGTCGAGGGGCGTGTGCTGGTCCCGGCCCGTCTCGCCGCGCGTCGCCTGCTCCAGGCCGAAGGCCCGGACCAGCCGGTGCATGCGGTAGCCGCGGTACTCGCCGTCGACGGGCTGCAACAAGTGATCGTCGACCAGCAGTTCCACCACATCCTGCGCCTGGTCCAGGGGCAGGTCGAGCAGCAGCGACGCCGTACGGGCGCTGAAGGCGGGGATGTCCGGCCGGGCCAGCAGGCACAGCGCGCGCCGGGCGGGTTCGGTCAGCAGGCGGTAGCTGGCCGCCAGGACGTCGCGCACCCCCAGATCGGCGAGGCACAACTCGTCCAGACCGCGCCGCGGGTCGGTGAGCCGGTCGGCCAGCCCGCGCGGCGTCCAGTGCGGCCGGGCGGCCAGCCGCGATCCGGCGATCCGTAGCGCCAGCGGCAGCCCCCCGCAGGCATCCGCCAGTTCCTCGGCCGACTCCGGGTCGGCCCCGATCCGTTCCTCGCCGACCGTGCTGCACAACAGCGCGGCCGCCTCGGACCGGGTGAAGGTGCCGAGCAGGAGAGGACGTACGCCTTCCAAGGCGCTCAGCTGGGTGCGCCCGGTGACCAGGACACCGCAGCCGGGAGCGGCGGGCACCAGCGGCCGCACCTGCCGGGCACCCGCGGCGTCGTCCAGCACGATCAGGCAGCGCCGGTCGGCGAGCGTGCTGCGGTACAGCCGGGTGCGTTCGGCGAGGCCGGCCGGGATGTCCCGGCTGTCGACGCCCAGCGCCCGCAGCAGGTCGGCGAGCGCGTCGGCGGGGTCCAGCGGCGTCACCGAGGTGCCGCGCAGGTCCACCCAGAGCTGGCCGTCGGGATATTCGTCGACGAGCTGGTGCGCGACGTGCAGCGCGAGCGAGGTCTTGCCCACGCCCGGCATGCCGACGACGACGCCCACGGCCGGGGTCCCGGCGCGCTGCCGGCCGGCGAGCTGGGTCCTCAGCCGTATGATCTCCGGCTCCCGGCCGATGAAGTCCCACAGCGCGGGCGGCAGTTCCGCGGGCGACGCGGGTGCCGGCCGGGGTTGCTCGGCGCGGGTGGCCGCCGGGGCGGGCGTTGCCAGGACGGGGGCGGCGACGAGGATCGACTGGTGCAGCCGCTGCAGCGATGGGGTGGGATCGATGCCCAGTTCGTCGGCCAGGGTCCGGCGGCAGCCCTGATACACGGTGAGTGCCTCCGCCTGCCGCCCGCACCGGTACAGAGCGGTCATGAGCTGGCCGCACAGATGCTCGCGGAGAGGGTAGGAGGCGGCCAGGCCGGTCAGCTCGGAGACGAGTTCGGCGTGCCGCCCGAGAGTGAAGTCGGCCTCGATCCGGCGCTCGAGGACGGTCAGGCGCATCTCCTCCAGCCGGCCCCGCTCAGCCTCGGCCAGGTAGTCGGTCACTCCGCCCAGCACCGGCCCGCGCCAGACCGCCAGCGCCTTGCGCAACAGCAGCGCGGCGTTGTCGGCGTCGCCCCCGGCCAGCGCGTCACGGCCGAGCGCGGCGAAGTGCTCGAACTCGGCCACGTCCGTGTCCCAGGTGCCCGCCTCCCCCGTACCGTCCGGAACCCGCAGCAGGTAGCCGGGGCGCTGACGGACCACCTCGGCCTGGTCGCCGAGCAGTTGCCGCAGCCGCGACATGTACGTCTGTATCTGCGCGGCCGATGTCGCGGGCGGGGCCTCGCCCCACAGCAGGGCGGACAGCCGGGAGTCGGGGACGACCCTGCCGCGCGCGAGGACCAGCGCGGCGAGGGCGGTTCGCAGCTTGGACCCGCTGAGCGCGATCTTGTGACGGGGAGTCGTCCATGCTTCGACCGAACCCAGAACCAGGAATCTCATGTTCTCCCTCTGAATGCATGCGAAAGAGGGGGTGCATCCCCACTGAGGACGCCCGCCTGCTGTGGCTTGGTGCGTACTGGCCTGTGGAGCGCGAACCGTCCCGGTGGGGTGGGTTGTCGCTCAGCGGGCTTCAAAAGCCGTGGGCGGCAGGCGGTGGGGGACACCTGTCGCAGGGCCGTGGACGACGGGAACGGCGTGGTGGCCGTGCGTCGTCGGCGCGGAAGTTGTTCGGTCTGGCCGGCTCAGTCGCGCCCGTAGCGGTGCAGCTCGTGGAAGGAGCCGTCCACGACGGCCAGTTCGCCGCGTCGCCGGATCTCCTCGTACACGAACCGTCGGCCACGAGGCCGAGGCCGCCGAGACCGAACAGGGAGAAGACCAGGGGCCGGCCGTCGGGCAGGACGGCCTCGCCCGTCAGCACCTGAAACAGGTGGACATGCACGAAGTCCCGTTGGCCGGCGGGCTGTTCGGCGGGAGGGGGCGAGGTCCAGGGCGCTGCCGATGGAGCTTTCCGGACGGGCGCAGGGGTATCCGGCGTCGTGGGAGGTGGGGCGGTCCTGGGAGCGCGGGAAGCTGGACGGAGGGTTGACGCTCTGCCCGGCACGGTGCGGCCGGTGGGTCTCCTCGACCAGTTCGACGATTCTCTTCTCCTGGCCGCGCGGTGGGTGCTGCACCCGCGCGCCGGAGATGACGGCGAACGACGATCTCGTCACGCCTTTGGACATCCAGGACTCCCCCCAAACCCCACCTGAGGTGAGGCACATCAGGTCATGTCGAGGGATGGTCCCGATTTAGATCAGTTCCGCTCAAAGACCGTTCAGAAACGGTCAATCAAACGCGCGAACTACCAGGACTCCCCCGTCAGTCAGAATCCTGCCGTCCTGGCGCGGAACTGTCAGCCGCTCAGGCTGTCAGCCTCCTGCAATGACAGGACGATGCCAATGTGATCTCAGGTGCGTCTCAGAGCGCGTGAGGCGCCTGGGGCACCGGCCACAGCTCGCTGTGGAGCCGACTCTCCGCGGTCGTGACGGTGACCCCGCGGTAGCTTCCCGCCGTCTCGGCGAGCCAGAAGTCGGGACCGAGGCGCGTGGCCAGAACTGTGCGCGTGGCGCCGCCCCGGGCCTCGCCGACGAACTCGGCACAGACGCTGAACTCGCCGGCGCACAGCCGCCCCCAGGCCAGCGACCACGACCGCTCGCCCCGCCTGCCGTGCAGGGCGCCGGCCAGTACGCGCCCGGAGCCGACCCGGGCCGGGGTCAGCGCCAGCGGCTCGTCGTTCGCCAGCAGCACCAGCGTCGCCGGGCCCTGGGAGACCGGGTCCGCCACCAGGCGGACCACTATGCCGCTGTTCGCCAGCACCAGGTCACCACCGGCCCTGGGCGGGCGGACCCCGCCCGCCGGGAGCGGTGCGGGCCCGGTTGCCGGTTCGTCGGCCACCGTCAGGGCGGCCGTCGGAATGGGGGTCGTCACGGCGTTCCGGAGCATGGCAGTTGTCCTTCCAGCGGGGGTGGGTGGGATACGGGGCTGCGGACCGAGCCCCTACGGACGGCAAGCGGGGTGATGCCGTGTCACTAGACGTCCTTGAGTACCCGCTCGACGGACTTCACCCGGTCGCTCATGTCGTTGAGCTGGAGGCGCACCTCGACCAGCTCGCGCTCCATGTCCTGCTGGGCCATCACCGCCTTCTCGGCGATGCCCTTGTAGTCGCTCTCCCTGGACATCACGGACTTGGCCCGCCAGACCGCGATGGTCGGCCAGATCACGAGCATCGCGCACACCACGATGAATCCCATGGACCCGAAGGACCAGATCATGCCGTCGCTGTCGGCCGAGGCCAGTTGCACAGGGCTCATTGAGGGTCTCCTTGACTTTGGTCAGCGGTGAGTGAGAGCGCGGCGGCTGCGAGAGCCTCGGGCGTGAGGTGCAGCGAGAACGGCTCGATGTCGTAGTACTTCATGGCTTTGCCGTCCTCGGAGAGCACGAGCCTCGAGGTGACCAGACCTGCCGCTTCCAGCTTGCGCAGGTGGACCTGGAGCAGCGCACGACTGATCCCCAGTTCGCGCGCCAGCCGGCTCACGTAGTCCTGACCGCCCGTCAGGGCAGCCAGGATGCGCATCCGGTGCGGGTTGGCGAGCGTGGCCAGGATCTGCACCAGCCGGTCACCCGTCACTTCGGAAAGCTTCATGCCCCTCCTCTATCTGCAAACAAATCCTTGCAGGTGCCATGACGAGCTGTCAACTGCCTCGCAGAGTAGGCACATGCAATGGACTCGCTCGCGATAACGCCGAAGGGCGTCCGGGCCGCGGATGACCACGGACCGGACGCCCTCAGGACGACAGGAGCACTGGGGCGTCTCCCGCCACGAAGCAGCGCGGGGCCCGGCCGTGCCGGCCGGACCCCGCGCGGACTGCGGCGGTGCGGATCAGCCGCAACGCCAGACGGCGGGGAACCGCGGATAGTCCGCACCCGGACGGGCCTTCGCGCCCGCCAGCGACCCGTCGTCGGCGAGCGCGGTCAGCTCACCGTCGCTCGGGGCGGCACCCACACTGGCGGTCATCTGCCACAGACTGGCGACCAGCCTCTTGTTGCTGCCGAGGATCAGCCCCTGGCTGTTGATGGCACTGGTGCCCTGGCCGTTGGGCAGGGCCGTCGCCTTGCCGTCCTTGTTCCACACGACGGCGGACCGGGCGAAGCTGGAGGTCAGGGCATCACCGATGACATTGCCGTTCGAGATCCCGGTGACCTGGGCGTGCGCCGCGCCGGCCGGTATCGGCAGCTGCTTCGCCGTGCCGTTCTTCCACAGGTACGGCCGCCAGGTGCCCTTGGCGTCGTCCTCGGCGGTGACCGCCACCGTGCCGTCGGTGTCGACGCCCTCGACCCTGCTGCCCTTGGGGAAGCCGGACAGCTTGACCACGGTGCCGGGCCGGGCCGCCGGCCACATGTAGACCTCACGGTAGTTCGGGTCGGCTCCGTAGCCGTCGCCGTAGATGTCCCCGTTCTCCGTGACCGCGCGCGTCTGGAGGTCGTGGGAGCCGGCGGGTACCGGAAGCTGCTCCAGTTTCCCGTCGCGGGAACGGACCGGGAACCACGACACGTTCGGCCAGCCCTCCACCACGCTGGTGATCTTCGCACCGTGACCCACCACGGTGCCCGCGCTGTTCACGTCGCTGATGTACAGGTCGTAGTCGGCGCCGGCGGCGGGCCCCAGGTCGGTCAGCTTGCCGTTGGTCCACAGGACGGCGTGCTCCAGCGCGTCGTCCCCGGGGAACTGGACCTCCCCCGCATACACACCGGCCCCGCCCGTCGCCGTCACGCTTCCGGACTCGACCCCCTCAGGTACCGGCAGGTGGGCGGCCTGGTAGGTGCACGCCTGTGGGGCGGCCTGAGCCGAGGTCGCCATGCCGGTGACCGCGGAGGCGGCCAGGAACGTCGTGACCAGGAAAGTGACGTTGCGTCTTTTCGGGTTCATGTCATCCCATCGAAGCGGTGAATGCCTGCCCGTCCAGTCTTCGTGCCACCTCTATGTTCCATCTATGTCACGCACAGTGACGCGGCGGCGGGTTACGGGATCAGGCGAGGACTCACCCGCGTCCGCTGACCGGCGGAGCAGGTCAGGCGCTGACCGTGCGCAGGAAGTGGTCCGCGTCGTCCGGCTCGGCCAGGCGGGCGAGTTCCAGCCAGGAGCCGTCGGGGAAGCGGAGCCTGAAGGTGGCGTAGCCTCGCGGCTGGCCCGGCTCGGCCTCGATGCGGGCCTCACCGGAGGAGAACTCCGCGAAGGTCCGGAAGTCGTCTGCTTTGGTGGGTGACATGGTGCGGCGCGGGGAGGCGGCCAGGCAGACGCGGTCGCGAGCCAGCAGCACCAGGCGTTTGGGGTTGGGCGAGTGGCCGTACCAGCGCAACAACAACTGTCCTGCGGTCAGGTTCCAGTCACCGTCGAAGACGGCGCTGGTCGGGTCGTTGGCAGGGCGGCCGCTTGGGGTGGCGCGGCGGGTGGAGTTTCCCTCGCCGGAGGCAGGCTGCCCGCCCAGCACATCACCGAGTTTGTCGACGAGCATCATCGGTACGACGATGAAGAAGAACACGACACCGCCGACGTACAGCAGCCACGGATGTCCCGGCTTCAGTCGTCCTTTGCCCGCCGCGCGGTGAACCGCCTTGGGAGGTACGGGAATCGGCTTGCCGATCTCGCACCAGACCAGAGCGACGGGATCCTCGCCCAGAATCTTCCGGGCCCGCCGCTGCACCTTGCGCTTCGCCATGCCGGAGAGCCTAGGCCTTGGATGTCACATTTCGGCCAGGACAGCCAGGCCCCAGGCTTCTGGTGCCCTCGTCGTCACAGAGTCAGCGGCAGGGATGCGAGGCCGCGCATCAACCGCGTGTGCCGCCACTCCAGTTCCTCGGCGGGAACAGCCAGCCGGACGTCGGGGAAGCGGGACATGACCGCCCGGAGTGCGAGTTCGGCTTCGGCTCGCGCCAGGGGTGCTCCCAGGCATCTGTGAATACCGTGGCCGAAGGCGAGGTGGCCGGTGGCGTCACGGTCGAGGTCGAGGTGGTCCGGTGCGGGGAAGCGGTCGGCGTCGCGGTTGGCCGCGCCGGGAGCGATGAGTACCGGGACGCCTGCGGGGATCACGGTTCCCCCGAGGGTGAGTTCCTCCGTGCTGTAGCGGAACGTGGCGATCCCGACGGGCGAGTCGAACCGCAGCAACTCGTCCAGCGCGCTCCCGAGGCGCTCCGGCTCGGCCCTCAACTTAGCCAGGGAATCCGGGTGTTGCAGAAGGGCCAGCGCCGCGTTGCCGATGAAGTTGGTGGTGGTCTCGTGGCCCGCCACGAGCAGGAGCACGGCCAGCGATACGAGTTCGTCCTCGGTCAGCCGGTCCTGGCCGTCGCGTACGGCGATGAGGTCGTCGAGCAGACTCTCGCCGGGCGAGCCGCGGCGGGCGGCGACCAGGTCCGTCATGTAGTCGCCGATGGCATGGGAGGCGGCGTCGATGCGCCGGGGGTCTCCGGCGGCGAACAGATCACTCGACCACGTGTGCACGAGTGGACGGTCGGATTCGGGTACCCCGAGCATCTCGCAGATGACGGTGACCGGTAGCGGTACCGCGAGGCTCGCGACGAGGTCCACCGTTCCGTGGTCCGGCCAGGCGTCGAGCAGGTCGTCGACCAGGCCTTCGATGGAGGGACGCAACCGCGCGACGGCACCGGTGGTGAACGCCTTCGTCACCAGAGACCGCAGCCGTGCGTGCTCCGGAGGGTCGGTGGCGAGCATGTTCTGGGAGATGGCCGGATGGAGATCGCGCTGCGACGGCCGGCCGGCGAAGAACCGCACGGTGTTCTTCGACAGCCGAGGATCGGCGAATGCCTCCCGCGCCTCCGCGTGGCCCGTGACCAGGTAGCTGTAGCGCCCTCCTGAACCGGTGGGCACCTTCTGCACCGGCGCCGCGTTCCGCAGCCGGGCGTAGGTCGGGTAGGGGTCGGCGAAGAACCGCGGGTCCTGCAAGGGGTCGGTCATGCTTGCGGTTCCGTTCCCGAGGGTGCCAGTTCGTCAGTGACGGTACGCAAGGTCTCGTCCCGCGCGTAGGCGTGGGCGACGAGAAGCAGCCACTCGGTCTCGGCGCGGAGGTTGCCCGCCCGCGAGGCGGTCCTCGGGGCCGGCGGTGCGGCCTCTGTCTGGGGTTCGCTCCCGGTCTTCTTCGCGTGTACGGCGGCTCGCAGGATCGCGGCCTCCACGATCGCGTCTCCTTCCGGGGTTCCTGCCAGGCCGCGTGCGGCGACGGCCCGCTCGGCGGTCTCCTGGACTCGCGGGGAACGGTGGGGGCGAAGGGCGAGCCCGCCGTCGTTGATCTCGATCACCCGACGGTGGAGGAAGAAATCGGAGTCGTCGGCGTGCTCCTTCTCGTGGAACACGCCGGAGCCCAACACGACTTCGGGTGTCGCGCCGGAGATGTCCTCCCACAGCGGGGCGAGCGCGGCGAAGGACCGTGACTCCCATCGGCGGCGCAGGAACTGGCTGAACGGCCAGACGACCGCCGGGAGGGTGAGACCCAGGGTGATGAGGAGTACGGCCAGGGCGGGCGCTGTCACGCTGAAGACGCAGCGGACCGGGCTGACGGGCGTCGAGCAACGGACGCCGTGCGGGAGGAGGCCCAGTTCGAGCCCGATGGACACCAGGCCGACCACTTTGTACGCGGCGTACAGCAGGGCGAAGAGGCAGCCGACGGCAGTGACGCGCAGGCCGATGCGCTGGCTCCTGCGCCGCGAGTGGGTGGACTGTTTCCAGGTCTGCTTGCAGAAGTCCTTCGCGGTGACCCCGAGATTCGTGATGTAGATCAGCACGTAGAGCGCGTACAGCTGGGGGGAGTCGTCGTTCATATGGCTGGCGGTGAACAGGACCGCCATGCCGGCGACGGAGATCCCGAGGTAGAGCACCCGCAGCCGGATGCTTCGTCGGGCCTCGTCGGGCTCCAGGTTGAGCTGGAACATGAACGCCAGGACGGAGGTCGCGGCGGCCAGCGTGAACGAGTTGCTGAGGAGGCGGCCGCCGTCGGGGACGACGCTTTCGACGGCGTTGTCCACGAACGACACGTACGAGGAGAAGGCGAGAGCGAAGGACACCAGCAGTGCGGCCATGGCCCAGGTGCCGGTGGGTCTGTGGCCGCCCCTCCCACGGACCCAGTAACCGGCGGCGAGGAACAGCACGATGGCCACCCCCGAGAACAACAGGTCGATCATCGGTGCCGACGGCCCTTCCTGGTCGGTTTGGCGAACAGTGCCTCCCAGCGCTCGGCGCCCTTCTCGGGCTCGCTGGGGGGAAGTTCACGTCCGCGGTAGATGTGCTGGCGGATGACGGTGGCCATCATCTCGGCCTCGCGCTCGTCGTCCGTGGAGTAGCTCGTGCGTCCGTGCATACGCCGGACGAGGGTGGGGTTGAAGCCGATGGCACGCAAGGTGTCGGCGTCCAGCTCCAGGCTGCCGGGGTGGTCGCAGACGATGTGACTGATCTCGTGCGCGAGTATGTGGTTCTGGTGCAGAGCGGACGTTCCCTCCTCGTAGAAGAGGAGGTCCGCGGCGGGCGTCTCCAGGCGGATTCCGCACGGTGCGTCGATCGCGCCGAGCGTGTTCAGGGGCCTGAGGATGACGGGACGGCCGCGCTTCTCCGCCACGGCGTCACAGAGGTCCCGGGTGTTGAAGCGGTGGGGCAGCCCGAGCGCGTCCACGCGCTCCTCGCACTCGCGACGAAGCCGCTCAAGGTCCATGTCCGGTCCTGACGTTGCTCGGGTCTGACCTGTGAAGGTGTGACCCCGTACGGCCGGAGTGCGATCCGGAATCCCCGGCACCGAATCGCTCGAAAGTTTAGGCGAATGCCCGGGCCGGTCCAAGAGGATCTCCGCCCTCTGGCCGGATGGCCGGATATGGCGGCTGCTAGTCGTCCAGGTTGAGGGTGTTCGACGTGCTATCGCCCGGGAGGCCCTCCAGGATCCGGGCCTGCTCGATCACCGCCGTCACCATCTGGAGGGTCTCCGTGCTCAGACCGTTGGCGCGCAGGGCGACGGTGCGGACGTTCCGGTCCCGCATGGCGGCGAGGACGGCGATCTCCGCCCGGGTGCGATGGGCGGCCTCCTCGTCGACGAAGTAGCCGGCGGGCACGCCGAAGAAGTCGGCGAGAGCCTTGATCGTGTGCATCGTGGGGTTCTTCTTGGTGCCGGTGCGCAGTTGCTGGATCGCGCTCGCGGTCAGCCCCTTGCCCTCACCTCCCGAAGCCTCCCGGATGCCCTCGGCGACCTCGGCGTACGTGTAGGGGCCGCGACTTTCCGGGTGGACCTCTTTGAACAGGTAGTCCAGCAACTGCGCGAAGGTGCGCGGCTCGTCGTCTGTCACGTCCGGTACGTCCTTGTCATGATCGCCCCCGCGTTCACTCTGGTGCGTGATGGCTGCGGAAAGTGGTGACTCTCCATCAACTCTAGTTGACGATCGCCCGCAACCACGGTGTACGTTCTTACGGGAGTCTCTCGCACCAGAGTGTTCCTCTGCTGCGATCAGGTGTCTCCGAGTTTCTGGGGGCATGACCGATTCCCCCCAGGCGGGTGGCCGGGTTCCACGGGGGTGGGCCCGGCCACCTCGAAGAGACCGTCTGGACCGGCGGGCGTTGTTTCGTACTGGTGGGGTCGTCGAAGCTCAAAAGATATTCAGACCCGTTGAAGTAACGGTCTGCACCTCCGCCCAGACCGTCTTGCCCACGGGGTGGCGGGGCATCCAGCCCCAGCGCACGGCCAGGACGTCCACCAGGAGCAGGCCGCGACCGGACTCGCCGTCGGGGTACGACGTGGGCGGAACCGCGGGCGGCTGTTTCGCGGCGGCGGCGTCGGCGACCTCGATACGGACCAGGCCCGCCGTCTCGTCGAGGCCGAGACCCAGACGGAAGTCGTGCCCCGGTACGCGACCGTGCTGTACGGCGTTCGCGGCGAGTTCGCCGACGACCAGGGCGACCGCGCACGACGCGTCCGACTCCGGCGGGTGCCCCCACTCCTCCATGTGCCGCACGGCGAGGCGTCTCGCGAGCCTGGCGCCCCGGGGTGAGGAGGCGAACTGGGCCGTGAAGGCCAGGGGTTCGGTGCTCGTGCGAGGGCCTTCGCCCGAACTGGTCGTTCCTGTCAGCACAGCGTGACCGTCCTTGCCTGTCGAGTCCTGGGACGTCCCGCGTTGTGCACGAGCCGTCACGTTCCGTACTCAAGAATCGGCAGACAGGCCTAGTCTCAAAAGGTGACGCAGCCTTATCTTTCGGTTCGTAAGCAACGGAAGTGACGCCTTGGCCAACGGAATTGACCCCAGTACGTCGATGGCGGCGCTGTTCGGATCGCGGGTGCGCAGACTCCGTACGGCGGCCGGAATGACCCAGGAGGACGTCGGCCGGAAGACACACGTGGTCAGCACCAGGATCACGCAGATCGAGCGGGCCTCCGGGGCGAAACCCACGCTGGAACTCGCACGGGCGCTCGACGCCGTCCTCGGTGCGGACAATCTGCTGGTCGAGTTGTGGCCGTACGTGTACCGGGAGACGTTCCCGGACTGGTCGCGGAAGTTCATGGAGTACTCGGAACGGGCGGTGACCATCCAGCAGTACGCCGCCCACGTGGTGCCCGGCCTTTTACAGACGGAGGACTATGCACGGGAGGTCCTCAGCCTGGACGCGTTGCTCGAGGGTGAAGAGCAGCTGGAGGAGCGGCTCACAGCCCGAATGGGGCGGCAGGAACGACTCGGATCGCCCGACCGGCCTGAACTGTGGGTCGTCCTGGACGAGGCGGTGCTCAAACGTCCGATCGGCGGCCATGCGGTGACGCGGAAGCAGTTGGAGCGACTGCTCGATGCGGCGGCAGAGCGTCACATCACCCTGCAAGTACTGCCGTTCGACCAGGGCGGGCATGAGGCGATGGGCGGCTCGCTGACCGTCCTGACCCTCCCGGACGGCTCAGAGGTGGCCTACACAGAGGGCGCGGACTACGGCCAACTCATCGAAGAACCGACCAACGTCAGTCGCTACAAGGTGATTTACGATCGGCTCCGGGCAGCGGCCCTGCCTCCGCTCATGTCGCTCGACATGATCCGGTCCGTGATGGAGGGCGACTACCGTGGTACGAGCATCCCGTCCCGATCTGAACGGCGCCGCGTGGCGCAAGAGCAGCTACAGCAATCAAGCGGGGGGCGACTGCGTCGAGGTGGCCGTCGGGTTCCAGGGAGCCGTCCCCGTCCGTGACAGCAAGGCCCCGCACGGTCCCGCTCTGACCTTCGACGCCGTTTCCTGGGCAGCGTTCGTAAGCCAGTTGAAGGCCGGCCAGCACCGCCTCTGAGCCGACCAGGTCCCGGTCATGGCCCGCCCTCCGGGTCCGCCGGATCCTTGTCCGCGAGGGTCCGGCGGGCCGCTGACCTCCTTTAAGAACCGGGGAAAGAACTACCCGCCCACCCACCCTCCCCGGCCGTGAAGCCTCGCGTCACCCGTCCGGGTGACCGGCTTGCAGGCGCGGGATACGGGCGGTTACGTTCGCCGCGACAACCGCAAACAGATACGGCCCCCGGCCGGGACGGCAATCCCGATCGAGGGCCTGACCGATCAGGAAGCGAAACCCTTCCCGATGGCTGACTCGCAGTCTAACGCGCGCCTGCGCGCCGACGCCGGAGCTCCGACTACCGGCGTGATCCACGTACGCACCCGGCTGACAGCCGACTTCACCGTGATCTCCAACGCCCTCGCCCAGCGACGCGGCAGCGCGGTCACGGTCGGCGTCGCGGTGTACATCCTCTCCCTTCCCACCGGCACTCCCGTGAGCATCGCCGCCCTGTGCGGGCACTTCACCGAGGGCGAGATCCTCATCTCGCGGGCGCTCAGGGAACTTGAAGCGGCCGGTTACCTGGAACGCCGCCGCGAGCGACTGTCGACCGGACAGATCCGTACCCGGACGTACTTCTACGACGTCCCCGGCGGGGGCCCGGACCGGGACCCGGACCCGGACACTCCCTCCGACCCGAGCGGTCCTCCCGAGCCGCCGAAGCCACGCCGGCCCCGAAAGCAGCGCGCCGCAGCGACGCCCGCGCCCGCGCCCGCGCCCGCGCCCGCGCGAGAAACAGTGCACGCACTCGCGCAGTCCGAGGCGGAACAGCCGATCTCGCTCGTTGACGCCGACCCCCAGGCCGTCGCCGTACTCACCGCGCTGCGCCGGGTCGATCCGCGCCTGATCCTGTCCGCTCAGGAGGCTGCCCGCCTGGCACCGGCCGTCACCCAGTGGCTCGCGGCGGGTGTCGAAGCGTCCCAGATCACCGAGCTGCTCACCGCGCGGCTCCCCGCCCGCTTGCTTGTTCGCCCCGCGGGGATCCTCGCCTTCCGCCTGAGAGAGACGCCCCTCCCCCTGCCCGCGCCACTTCCGTCGGAGTACCAGGGGGACCGTCCGGCGACTGTCCTGCCCTTCCAGACCTGCGACGGCTGCGAGCGGGCCTTCCGCGCCCCCGTACCCGGCCACTGCCGCGACTGCCGATCGGGGGACCGTCTCCGTGCGGCCGGCTGAGCCGGTGGGCGGGTGTGCGGTCGGACCTCGGGTGGGAGGCTTGATGTGCAACGATGCGAAACCCGGCATCAGCAAGGGCATCAAGGGGAGGTGGGGCATGGTCGACAGGTTCCAGGACGGGCTTCTGACGCCCACGGAGACCGCCTCCTACCTTGAGATTCCGCAGTCGACCCTCGCCTCGTGGCTGAAGGGCAAGGCCGCGGGAGCGCCTCTGGTCCACCAGGTGGATCCGGTACGGAAGGGGCAGCCTTCGGTACCGTTCATCGCGGTCGCCGAGGCTCACGTCCTTCGTTCCCTGCGCTCCCTGGGGCTCCGCATGAGCGAGATCAGGGAGGCCGCGGCCGCCGTGCGGGACGCCTTCGACTCCCCGTACGGGCTCGTGTCCAAGCGGATCGCGACGGACGGCGTGGACATCTTCATCGAGCACGGTTGGGGAGACCTCCGCAGAGCCCGCGACGGCCAGGTCCCCATCGAGGAAGTGGTCTCCGACTATCTCCGCTACCTGACCTGGGAGCCGGGCGACGACTTCCCCTCCAGCCTGCGGCTGAGGCAGTACCCGGACTCCGTGCCCGTCGTGATCGACCCGAGGTTCGGTCACGGTCTGCCCGTGGTGGCCGCCAACCGGGTCTCGGTCAAGGCCATCACCGATCTGTGGGAGGCCGGGGAGTCCGTCGAGGACATCGCGTACGACTACGACATGACACCTGAGCAGGTGGATGCCCTCTGCCGAGCAGTGGTGCATCTTGCCGCCTGAGTTCTTCCTCGACCGGAACCTCGGCCGCCGTGTCGCCGAGGGGCTGAGAGCCTGCGGGTGGACTGTTCACCGCATCGGGGACGTCTTCCCGGACGACGGGCAGGACGTTCCTGACGAGGAGTGGATCACTCACGGACTCGACCGTTCCTGGGTCCCGTTGTCGAAGGACGGGCGGATCAAGACCCGGGACCTGGAGATCCGGCCCGTGCTGGAGCGCGAGGCGGTGCTGTTCTATCTGGACAACCAGCAGCTTCGCAGCTTCGAGATGGTCGAAAGACTCGTCGCACGCCGTGACGCGATCCACCGGGCCGTCGAGAAGGGCGGTCCGGCGGCCTACGCCGTACGGCACGACCGCATCGAGCGCACGTGGCCGTCCTGACGCCGTTCGTACGGTACCCAGGGTGGGCGAGTCAGGAGGTCGCCTCGGTCGGCCGCGAGGCCTGGCCCGTGAGGGATTCGGGGCGCAGGAGTGTGTCGAGTTGCTCGGGGGTGAGGAGGCCGGCTTCGGCGGCGAGGTCCTTGACGGGGCGGCCGGTGGCGAGGGCCTGGCGGGCGAGGGTGGTGCTGGCGGCGTAGCCGATGTGGGGTGCCAGTGCGGTGACCAGTCCGATGGAACGGTGGACGCTGTCGTGGAGGTGGTCGCGGTTGGCGGTGATGCCGGGCACGCAGCGGGTGGCGAGGGTGTCGCAGGCGGCGCGCAGGTGTGTGAGGGAGCGCAACAGGCTGTAGGCGATGACGGGTTCGAAGGCGTTGAGCTGGAGCTGGCCCGCTTCGGCGGCCATCGTGACGGTCAGGTCGTTGCCGATGACCTCGAAGGCGACCTGGTTGACGACTTCGGGGATGACCGGGTTGACCTTGCCGGGCATGATCGACGAACCGGCCTGTACCGGCGGCAGGTTGATCTCGCCCAGTCCGGTGGTGGGGCCCGACGAGGTCAGGCGCAGGTCGTTGCAGGTCTTGGAGAGCTTCACGGCGACCCGCTTGAGGACCCCGGACAGCTGGACGAAGGCGCCGCAGTCCTGGGTGGCCTCGATGAAGTCGCCCGCGGGCTGGACGGGTTCGCCGCTGATCTCGGCGAGATGGGCGCAGGCCAGTTCGGCGTAGCGGGGGTGGCCGTTGATGCCGGTGCCGATCGCGGTGCCGCCGAGGTTGGACTCCAACAGCAGGGCGGCGGCCTCGGTGAGGCGTTGCCGGTCCTCTTCGATCATGACGGCGTAGGTGGTGAACTCCTGGCCGAGCGTCATGGGGACGGCGTCCTGGAGCTGGGTGCGGCCCATCTTCAGTACGTCGCTGAACTCCGCCGCCTTGGCGGAGAAGCTGTCGGCCAGGGCCCGCAGGGAGTCGCAGAGCCGGCGCAGTGAGGCGACGAGGGCGAGGCGGACCGCGGTGGGATAGACGTCGTTGGTGCTCTGGCCCAGGTTGACGTGGTCGAGCGGGTGGACGACCTCGTAGAAGCCGCGCGGGTGGCCGAGGATCTCCAGGGCCCGGTTGGCGATGACCTCGTTGGCGTTCATGTTCGTCGAGGTGCCGGCGCCGCCTTGGACGGGGTCGACGACGAACTGGTCGGCGAGTCGTCCACCGCGGATCTCCTGGCAGGCGCTGACGATCGCCCCGGCGATGTCCGGGGGCAGCAGGCCGAGGTCGCGGTTGGCGGTCGCGGCGGCCTGTTTGACCGCGGCCAGCGAGGCGATCAGGTCGGGGAACCGGGCGATGGTCGACCCGGTGATCGCGAAGTTCTCCACGGCCCGCACCGTGTGCACGCCGTAGTAGGCGGCGGCCGGGACCTCCTTGTCTCCCACCAGATCGTGCTCGACGCGCGTGGCGTGTGGTGCCGTCTGCGCCATCTCCGTTCGTGCCGTCTGCGCCATCTCCGTTTGTGCTGTCTGCGCCGTCTGGTCTATCTGCGGCATCTGCTCCGTCTGCGTCACCTGTGCCACCTGCGCCTCTCGTCATCGCCGTCGGTTTCAGCCGATGTGCCGCCGACCGGTACGGCGGTGCGGGACCCCTTGACAGGTCACCGCCGCGAGGCCAGTGTTACCGCCCAATACGCAGAGCGCAATATATTGGAGCCGCGAGGAGGCACCAGTGAACGCATCACACACCCCGAACACCAGCGCAGAAAGCAGCGCAGGCAGCAGCGCGGACACTCGCTCGGGGCCTCGGCCGGGACTCCTGCGGCGAGGTCTGCGGCGAGGTCTGCGGACGCCGATCGGCGTGCAGTCGATCATCGCCGTCGGCCTGGGAGCCCTGATCGGCACCCTCGCGCCGAGTGCCGGCGAGCAGATGAAGATCCTCGGCGACGTCTTCCTCAACCTGGTGCAGGTCGTCGTCCTGCCGCTGGTGTTCCCGCTCATCGTGCTGGGCATCGCCCGCATGGAGTCGGTCAAGAAGGTCGGCCGGATCGCCGGCAAGGCCATCCTCTACTTCGAGCTCGTCACCACCGTCGTCCTGCTGATCGCGGTGGGCCTGGCCAAGTTCACCGGCATCGGCAAGGGCGCCCCCGTCCACGGGACCGACGCCAAGGACCTGGAAGGCCTGAACCAGGGCATCGACTTCCACGAGCTGGTCCTGCACGCCGTACCGAAGAACATCTTCGCCGCGTTCGGCGAGGGCAACCTGCTCGGCGCCATCACCTTCGCCCTGCTCGTGGGCGTGGCCATGGCCTCGATCGGGGAGAAGGCCGAACCCTTCGCCTCCGTACTGGAGTCGGTCGCCGCGGTGATGTTCAAGGTCGTCGGCTACGTCATCCGTGTCGCGCCCCTGGGCGTGCTCGGATTCATCTCCTACGACGTCGCCTATTACGGCTTCGGCAACCTCCGCAGCCTCGCGGGCTTCATCGCCGTCGTCTACGCGGGCCTGGCCATCGTGGTCGGCGTGCTGTTCCCGCTCATCGCCGCGATCTACCGCATCCGCTACGTCGAGCTGCTGAAGTCGATCGCCAACCTGGCGGGAATCGCCTTCGTCACCCGCAGTTCCGAGTCCGTCCTGGCCCCGCTCATGGTCAAGCTGGAGGCCTTCGGGCTCAGTCGGTCGACGACCTCGTTCGTCGTCCCTCTCGGCTACTCCTTCAACACCGACGGCTCCGTCCTGTACCAGGCCGCCGCCCTGGTCTTCCTCGCCAACGCGTACGGCGCCGACACCTCCCTGCCCGCCCTGCTCCTCATGGTCGGCGTGCTCGTCATCCTCTCCAAGGGCATGGCCGGGGTCGGCTCCGCCTCCATCGTCGTCCTCATCGCCGCCGGCAACAGCATCGGTCTGCCCGCCGAGGGCATCGCCCTCCTCCTCGGCGTGGACTTCATCGTCGACATGGCCCGTACCGGCGTGAACGTCGTCGGCAACTCGCTCGCCGCCGCCGTCGTCGACAGCTCCGAGAAACGCCGCGAGGCCAAGCACGGCCGCCCCAGCGAGACCGGACGCGACGCCGACAAGACCGCCCGCGACACCGACGACGAGGCGGCCGCGCACAGCGACGGCACCGAGCAGACCGCCGTCCCCAGCCCCGAGTCACCGCTCGGACGCACCCTCCAGAAGGACCCGGCACAGTGACCGGTCCGATCGATCCGCGTCGCACCACGGAGATCATCGGCATCCTGGGCGGCATGGGACCGGCGGCCACCGCCGACTTCTACGCCAAGCTGGTGTCGATGACTCCGGGCCACAACGACCAGGACCACCTCAGGACGGTCATCTGGTCCGACCCCACGATCCCCGACCGCACCGAGGCCCTCCTCGGCAACGGCCCCGACCCCACCCCCTGGCTCCTCAACGGCAGCCGGGTGCTGCGCGAGGCGGGCGCCACCGTCATCGCCATCCCCTGCAACACCGCGCACGCCTTCGTGCCGCGCATCGCCGACCACGTCGGCCTGCCGATCGTCCACATGATCGGAGAGGTCGCCCGCCATCTCACCACCCTGCGGCCGGCCGTCCGCACCGCCGGGCTGCTGGCCACCACCGGCACCGTCCACGCGGGCCTGTACCAGGAATGGCTCGACCGCCACGGCGTCCGCCTCGCCCTGCCCGACCCCACCAGCCAGAACAACGAGGTCATGACCGCCATCCACGCCGTGAAGGCGGGCACCCACGACGACAGGACGACCGCGCTTCTGGCGCGCGCCGCACGACGCCTGACCGAGCAGGGCGCGCAAGCGATCATCGCAGGCTGCACGGAAATCCCCCTCGGCCTGCCGGCCGACGCCGTGGACGTCCCCCTCGTCGACCCGGCGCTCGTCCTGGCCCAGGCCCTGGTCCGCCGGGCCAGGGCGACGGCCGGAGCAGAGCCGAACAGGGCGAGCGAAGAAACCGATGTGAAGCGGGCGATGCGAAGCAGGCGAGGTGAAGCAGCCGATGTGAAGAACCGTCACGAGGAAGCGATGTACTGTACGCAATATGTCACTCGACAGTCCTGTCTCCCGCCGCCTCCTCAGTGACGAGGTCTTCGACCGCCTGCGCGACTCCATCGTGCTCGGCGAACTGGTCCCCGGGGAGAAGGTGAAGGACAGCGAGCTCGCCGAGCGTCTCGGGCTCAGCCGCACCCCGGTGCGCGAGGCGCTCGCCCGGCTCGCCGACATCGGTCTGGTCGAGGCGAAGCCCGGCGTCTACACCCGCGTCACCACCCTCAACCGCCGTGACGTCGAGAAGACCCTCGCCGTTCTGCGCTCCCTCGACCAGCTCGCCGTCGAGACCGCCGTACCGGTCATGACCGAGCAGGATCTGCGGCAGATGCGCGAGGCCAACCGCGACTTCGAACGCGCCGTCGCCGCCAACGACACCACGGCCGCGCTCGCCGCCGACGACCGCTTCCACGCCGTCCCCATCACCGCCGCGGACAATCCCGTGCTCAGCCGGATCGTCGAGCAGCTCCATCCCCAGATCCACCGGATCCTCTACCGCAAGTTCTCCACGCTGCTCGGTGGCCGCAACACCATCGAGCATCACGACCGACTCGTGGAGGTCTGCGCCGGCGGCGACGCCCGCGCCGCCGCCGACCTCTCCGGACAGCACTGGTCCGCACTCGGCGGACACATCAACCAGCTCTTCGACACGAACCAGTTCACCGAGACCGCGACCGCCTAGGACACCAGCCTCCGCCGCCGGCCATCAGGCCGCGGTCACCCACTCTCCGCGACCGTCACCGATCGGCGCGTTGACACCGGGCCCTGCCGGACGTTGACTGGCGGCATGGCTCGGCCCCCTGCCGCCAGTCAACGTCCGGCATGACGTACAGGCATGACGTACAGGAAGGCGGCATTGAAGATGTACGACCAGACGCGTGCTCAACAGCCCGCGGGCAAGACCTCGGGACGCGACGAACGGCGCGCCCCCGGACCGGAGACGCTGTTCCCGCCCGGTGAGCGGGACAAGATCCTTCAGCGTCTCGGACACGCCACCAACGCCTTCGCCGACACCCCTCGTGAGGCGCTGGAGAAGGCCGAGGGAGCCTTCGACGAAGCCGCTGCCCTGCTCGCCGACGCCCTCGCGGAACAGCGGCGGCTTTTGCGTGAGGGCTGGCAGGACCGGGATCCCGAGACGCAGTCCGCGGAACTCCGCCTCGCGCTGAGGCAGTACCGGGAGGTCACACAGCGGATGCTCCGTCTCTAGGGGCCACGGCGGTCCGCATACCGGCAGGTGAAACGCACGTCAGACCCGGCTTCCGGAAACGGACGCCGGGTCTGCGCGTTGTTCGGGGCCGGTCGGGAATGACTCGGGAATGACTCCGAACGGATCACGGGGGCACAACGCGTCGCCCGGCGCCGGTCGACACAACGCGTCGCCCGGCGCCGGTCCCTCCCCTCGTGGGGACCGGTGCCGGACAGTGCGGACGCGTCCATCCGCGCCGGGCGGGCGTGGATCGGGGACCTGTGGCGGATCTTGGTGGATCCCTCGGGCCCGGGTGAGGAGACCGGCGGTGCTGTCCCGTGACCGCGGCGGGTGCCGACGGGGAACGCGCCAAGCCGTGGGGGGTCTCTCCGAGCGCTGAGCTGATGGCCTGTCCTGGTGACGTCCGGTTGCCGCGTTGTTACGGGGTGATCCTGCCAGTCGCGGCTCCACGCGAGTAGGTTCCGGTACCCCTCCGGATACATAAGCGCAGGTCAGACGTATAAGGTGAGTTTTCCGGTCCGGATATTCAAGCGCGGGAGAAGTAAGGGGTGGGACCTTGAGTTCCGACTCAGGGGCACGCACGGCCTTCGCGGAGCGTCTCGCGCTGTTGTACAAGGAGGCCGGCAACCCTCCCCTCAAGAGCGTCGCCGAGGCGGTCGTACGGCTGCGGCGGGTCGACGAGCGGGGGCGGCCCGTGCGGGTGTCGGCCCAGCGGATCAGTGACTGGCGGCGGGCCAAGAACGTGCCGGCCCAGTTCCCCGCTCTCGCCGCGGTGCTGCACGTCCTCATACCCCAGGCACGGCGGGCGCGCCCCGCCCCGGTGTCCAACGGGCTGTACGACCTGGGGCAGTGGCAGCGGCTGTGGGAACGGGCGGTGGCCGATCCGGTCGGTGACCGTCCCGCCGCCGAGACCGAGACGGAGACCGAGACGGGCGAGGAGTCGTCGGCCCGGGGTCACGCCTCGTCCCTGGCCGGTGGGGTGTGTCCGTATCGGGGGCTGGCCTCCTACCGGCAGCAGGACGCCGGGTGGTTCTTCGGGCGGGAACGGAGCACTCAGGCACTCGTCGCGCAGCTGCGCGCGGCCGAGCCGACCGGTGGTCTGGTGATGCTCGTGGGTGCGTCGGGGGCCGGGAAGTCGTCCCTGTTGAACGCCGGTCTGGTGACCGCGGTGCGGAACGGGGCGCTCAGCGGCGAGAGTGGTCCGGCTCGTCCCGTGCTCCAGCTCGTCCCGGGTGCCGATCCGCTCAAGGAGCTGATCCGCCGGGTTCCCGAACTGACCGGCGTCGACTTCGACACGGCTCAGTCCCCTGCGTTCGCCGGCTCGGTGCAGGAGGCGTTCGCCTGGTGGGCGCGGCGTGAGGCGCCGTCCGGTGGGCGTCCCGTCGTCATCGTGGACCAGTTCGAGGAGGCGTTCACCCTCTGCTCCGACGAGGTCGAACGGCAGGCTTTCGTCCAGGTCCTGCACGCCGCGTCCATGCCCGCCGCGTCCACGCCCTCGGCGCCCGTGCCCTCCTCGTCCACGCCCGCCGGACCGGGAGCACCCGCCGGTCCGGACGCGCCCGGCACCGGCCCGGCCCCCGTGCTCGTGGTCCTCGGGATCCGTGCCGACTTCTACGAGCAGTGCCTCGGACATCCCGAACTGGCCGACGCGCTCCAGCACCGCCACATGGTGCTCGGCCCCCTCACCGCCACGGAGTTGCGGGAGTCGGTGACCGGGCCGGCCAAGGCGGTGGGGCTGGAGCTGGAGCCGGGGCTGGCGGAGCTGATCGTGCGGGAGGTGAGCGCCGACGGACCGCGCGGGGCGCACCACGTGGGGGCGCTGCCGCTGCTGTCTCACGCGCTGCTCGCCACCTGGCAGCGGCGCAAGGCGGGGCGGCTGACGCTGGCCGGGTATCGCGCGGCGGGCGGGATCCAGGGCGCGGTGGCCGCGACCGCCGAGCGGGCCTGGTCGGGGCTGGACCCGGCGGCCCGGACGGCCGCGCGGCTGCTGCTGCTGCGGCTGGTCCGGCTCGGCGAGGACACCCAGGCCACCCGGCGGCGCGGCACGCGGCGGCAGCTGGCCAAGGAGTCGACGGACCCCGGCAAGACGGAGGAGTCGCTCGAAGCGCTGGTGCGGGCCCGGCTGGTGACGCTGGACGCGGAGACCGTCGAGATCACCCATGAGGCGCTGCTGCACGCCTGGCCGCGCCTGCGCGAGTGGATCGACGAGGACCGCGGCGACCACCTGTTGCGCCAGCGGCTGGAGGAGGACGGCCGGTCCTGGGAGGAATCCGACCGTGACACGTCGCTGCTCTACCGGGGTTCACGTCTGGAGCAGGCACAGAGCTGGGCGAAGACCGCCGGTGACACCTTCCTGACCCGCAGCGCGGTGGACTTCCTGGCCGCTTCGGTCAGGCTGCGCCGGCGGACCGTGTGGATCAGCCGCGGCGCGGTGTCGGCGCTGGTCGTGCTGGCCATGCTGGCCGTGGGCGCGGCGGTGGTCGCCTGGCAGCAGCGCGACGAGGCGGTGTTCGAGCAGGTGGTCGCCGAGGCCGACCGTGTCCAGTACACCGATCCGTCGCTGTCCGCCCAGCTCGACCTGGTGGCACACGACCTGCGGCCCGACGACGAGGACACGAACAACCGGCTGATCTCGATCGTGAACGCGCCGCTGGCCACACCGATGCCCGGCCACACCGGCGCCGTCTACCTCACCTCGTTCAGTCCGAACGGGCGGACCCTGGCCACCGCCAGCAACGACCGCACCATACGGCTGTGGGACGTGAGCGAGCCGACCCGACCCGAGCCGCTGGGCAAGCCGCTCACCGGCCACACGAGTTGGGTGAGCAGCGCGGTCTTCAGCCCGGACGGCAACACCCTCGCCGGCGCCTCCGACGACGGCACCATACGGCTGTGGGACGTAGGGGACCCCAGTCATCCGAAGCCGCTCGGCGCACCCCTGACCGGCCATGACGGCACGATCTACCTGATCGCCTTCAGTCCGGACGGGCGGACTCTGGCCTCCGCCGGCGACGATCAGACCGTACGCCTGTGGAATGTGGGCCACCCGAGCCGGCCGAAGGCGCTCGGCGCGCTGACCAGTCCCACCGACGCCGTGCGCACCGTGGCGTTCAGCCCGGACGGCCGGACGTTGGCCGCCGGTGGCGACGACGACGCGATCAGGCTGTGGGACACGGCCGATCCGCGTCATCCGGTGCCGATCGACAGGGTGCTGAGGGGCCACACCGACCTGGTGCACTCCGTGGCGTTCAGCCCGGACGGCCGGACCCTCGCCAGCGGCGGCGCGGACAACACCGTCCGGCTGTGGAACGTCGCCGACCCCCGGCACGCGGCGCCGCTCGGCACGCCGCTCACCGGCCACACCGGTCCCATCTGGTCCGTGGCGTTCAGCCCCGACGGAACCACGCTCGCCGCCGCCAGCGAGGACAGTACGGCGAGCCTGTGGAACGTCACCGATCCGGCATACCCCTCGCAGGTCGGCGAGCCGCTCGCGGGGAGCAACGGCGAGATGTACGCCCTGGACTTCAGCCCCGACGGCCGGACCCTCGCCACCGGGAGTGGTGACAACACCGTCCGCCTGTGGTCGATACCGACATCGGACATGGTCGGCGGCGTCGGAGCGTTCCGCCCGGACGGGCAGGTGCTCGTCACGGTCGCGCTCGACGGAAAGATCCGGTTGTGGAACGTGGGGAATCCCAACCGGCCCGTGTTGCTGGGCGAACCCTTCAAGCCCGGGGAGGGTGAGGCGCGTGTGCCGGCCTTCTCCCCCGATGGCCGCACACTCGCGGTGCAGACCGGACGGCGCTCGGTGCGGCTGTGGAACGTCACCGACCCGGCTCGGCCGGTCTCCTACGGTCCGCCCCTCGCGCTGCGGACACGGATCGTGGCCGCGCTGGCCTTCAGTCCCGACGGGCGCACGCTGGCAACCGCCCATGACGAACGCACCATTCAGCTGTGGAACGTCAGCGACCCGTCCCGTCCGCGTCCGCTCGGCAAGCCTCTCTCCGGTCACACGGGCTACGTCAACTCCCTCGTCTTCAGCCCGGACAGTCGCTCGCTGGCCAGCGCCGGCGCGGACGGCACCGTCCGGCTGTGGAACGTCGCCGACCCCCGTCATGCGGCCCGCCTCGGCGCGCCTCTCCGGGGGCACCTCGGCCCCATCAACGTGCTCGCCTACAGTCCGGACGGCCGTACGGTGGCCAGCGGCAGCGACGACGGCACGGTTCGGCTCTGGGACGTCACCGACCCCCGGAAGGCGACCCGGCTGGGTTCCCCCCTCACCGGCCACACCGAAGCGGTCGTCTCGCTGACGTTCAGCCAGGACGACCGCACCCTGGCCAGCGGCGGCAACGACAACACGGTCCGGCTCTGGAACGTCGCCCGCCCCTCCGACGCCTCTCCCATCGGCCAGTCGATGAGTCCGAACGCCAAGACCGGCAGTTTCCTGTCCTTCGGTCCGAAGAGCCACATGCTCGGAGTGTCGAGCGGGACCGACACCGTCCGGCTCTGGGACCTGGACACCGACGAGGCCATTCGCCGTATCTGCTCGTCCACGCGGGGGGTACTGACGCCGGAGAAGTGGCACGAGTACCTGCCACGCCTCTCGTACGATCCCCCGTGCGGTACGTGATCCCGATCACAACTTCTCGGTACGGGTCAGGAGTCGGCTCCCGACGGACATGCGGCGTTGTTAGTGTTGGCCATAGCCCGATCGCTGGTGCATCCCCCGTCGCCAGCGGTCGGGCCTTTCCGTGCCCCGCGGAGCCCGTCCCGCAGCCGCTTCGGAAAGGCGACAGGCACTAGCGCTCCGCCGCGGTGGCGAGCCAGTTGGCGAGGGTGCGGACCGTGGTCTCGTCCAGTCGGTCGACGAGGGTCCGTACGGCTGTCACGTCGTCCGGCGCGAGATCGTAGAGGCCCGCCTTGCTCAGGCCCGCCATGAGTGCCTGGTGCCGACGGTCGTCCATGCGCTCGGCGAGCTTGGTGGGTTCCTTCTTGGGGACCTCCTCCTCGGTTTCCTCGGTTTCCTCGGTTTCCTCGGCGGCGGAGGCCGGCTCGGGCGTCGTGACCGAAGTGGCCGAAGTGGCCGAAGTGGCCGAAGTGGCCGAAGTGACAGGCGTGGCGGAGGCGTCGTAGCGGTGCCAGTCCTCGTCCTTCGGGCCCCACAGCGCGACGGTCACCTCGTCACCGCGGGCCCGGAGGGTCTGGGTCATCTCGCCCAGCGCGTAGAGGACAGGTGAGCGGTCGGGCGACTCCGCGCCCACCTGCCAGGAGGCCTTGTCCGGTCGGTAGAACAGCGCGACCCAGCGGGGGGTCCCCTGCGGTCGCGCGCACTCGGGTCGGGTCTCCATGGCACTCACCCCTTCGACTAGGCACCGCCCGGCACGGACCGGCGGGGCGACCATATCTGACGGGTCGTCAGATCTCCAGAGTCGACGGTCATGACGAGGCCCCGGCAGCCGGTACGCTGAGGCGGCTGCGGCACCCCCCACGACCACCACCCCACGTAGCGCGGTGAGTTCGGCCTGCGGCCATCGACACGTCTTACGGCATGAGGATGACGAACAGGTGCTGATTGCGGGCCGATACCGGCTGCAGGATCCCATCGGTCGCGGTGCGATGGGAGAGGTCTGGCGGGGCTACGACGAGACCCTCGGCAGGACGGTGGCCGTCAAGCTGCTCCTCCCCCACGACTCCGACCCCACGGCCACCTCCCGCTTCCGGCTGGAGGCCCAGACCGCCGGGCGGCTCAACCACCCGTACGTGGTGGGGGTGTACGACTTCGGCGAGTTCGACGGACGCCTCTTCCTCGTGATGGAACTGGTCGAGGGCGACAGCCTCGCCGGCCGTCTCAGCAAGGGCGGACCGCTGCCCGCCGAGCAGGTGGCCCGGATCGCCACCCAGGCCGCCGACGGGCTCGCCGCAGCCCATCAGCAGGGCATCGTGCACCGCGACATCAAGCCCGCCAACCTGTTACAGGACGCCGAAGGCACCCTGAAGATCGGTGACTTCGGCATCGCCCGCTTCGTCGACGACCCGTCCGGCGCGCTCACCACCACCGGGCAGATCGTCGGTACCAGCCTCTATCTCGCCCCCGAGCGGGCCCTCGGCCGACCCGCCGGACCGGCCTGCGACGTGTACGCGCTGGGCTGTGTGCTGTACCAACTCCTCACCGGACGCCCGCCGTTCCAGGCCGACACCGCGGTCGCGATCCTGCACCAGCACCTCGACAACGCCCCTGTACCGCCCCGCCAACTGGGCGTGCTGATCCCGCCCGCCTTCGAGAACTACCTCCTCGGGCTGCTCGCCAAGCAGCCCGCGGACCGGCCGACCGCACAGCAGGTCGCCGAGTGGTTCGGCGGCGGGGCGTGGCAGGGGCGGTCCGAACCACTGCCCGAACCCGCGCCCACGCGGATGCCGACGCCGGGACCGAGGCACACGCGCACGCGCACGCCTACGCCTGCCGCATCCCCTGCTACGGGCGGCCCCGCGCGAGGGTTCCGCGCGGAGACCGGGCCCCCTACGACGTACGCGCTGCCGGCGGCCACCCGACGGGCGGACCGGCGCCCGCGGCGGTCGAGAACGGGCGGGCTGATCGCGGGGGCGGTGGTGTTCCTGGCCGCGATGGTCGCCGGCATGCTCTGGTTCGCGCCGGGCCGCAGTACCGCGGATACCCCGGCCGACGACACCCCGGACACGACGGCCCCCGCCGTCACGCCGGCCTCGACGCCGAGCGCCGCCCCGGCCACGGAGGCCGCACTGCCCGACGCATCCGAGCCTTCCGCCACCGTGCCCTCCCCCACAGCGTCCTTCCCCACCGCGCCCTCTCCCACAGTGCCCTCCCCCATCGCGTCCCCGGAGGGAGGGGAGAAGGGCGAGAAGCAACCGCCTGAGCCGAACACCGGCAAAGACAAGGGCGGCGAAGAGGAAGCCGAGGACGGGACCGACGAGGACTGACGAGCTTGGGGACTGAGGGACTGAGAGCTCAGGCGCCCGTCAGTTGTTCCAGCTCTCGTCGTACGGGTCCTGCGGTGTCGGGACCGGCCTGGCGGCCGTGACGTCGAGATACGGGATCGGGCCGTGGTTGACCGGGTCCTTGGTGCGGCGGGCGGTGTAGGTGCCGGTGACCTCGAGCCAGGTGTCCGGTTGCAGAACCGGGGGGATCCGGCCGGTCAGGCCGATCTTCACCGGCTGCGCGTCGGCGGCACAGCAGTTGAGGGCCATGCGGACCAGGTAGGGGGAGCCGGAGTGGTCCAGCGCGACGAAGCCGGTGACCTTGATCTGCCGGCCCTCCAGGGAACGGCCGCGGTCGTAGATCGCGCGGCCCGCGTAGTCGACGAGGCTCAGGCGCAGGGTGCCGCCGACGGGGAGATCCGCGTAGCCGTACGGCTGTTGCAGGGCCGTACCGGCACGCAGGGCGCTGTAGGAGCCGAGGGCCGGCGGCGCGACCAGGATCAGGGCGAGCAGCGGGAGGACGAGCAGCCAGGAGACACGGGGTTCGCGGTGGGTGTGACCTGCGTGCTCTGCGGGCTCCGCGTGGTCCGCCTGGTGGTCCGCGTGGGCATCCTTCTTCGCCCGCCACTCGTACCAGACGGTCGCCAGGGCCGCCGCGATCAGTACGACGCCGGAGGCCAGCAGCATCGGGCGCAGGCCGGCCTTGACGTAGCGCAGGTAGAGGTCGGTGAGGCCCGCGTGCAGGAGGGCCGCGCCGAGCAGGAACAGGACCGCCGCCTGTGCCTGGCGGTTCACAGGATCGCCGCCCCGGTCAGGACCGCCACGGTGACCCCCAGGACGAAGGTGGTGGGCGCGAACCGCAGGGCGAAGCCGCGGCCGAAGGTGCCCGCCTGCATCGCGAACAGCTTCAGGTCGACCATCGGGCCGACGACCAGGAACGCCAGCCGCGCGGTGAGCGAGAACTGCGACAGCGAGGCGGCCACGAACGCGTCCGCCTCCGAGCAGATCGACAGCAGCACGGCCAGTACCGCGAGGGCGAGCACGGAGACCACCGGGTTGCCGGCCGCCATGCGCAGCCACTCCTCCGGGACGACCGCCTTGAGGGTGGCCGCGGCCATCGCGCCGACCACCAGGAAGCCCCCGGCGTGCATCACGTCATGGCGGACCGAGCCCCAGAACGCAGCCCCCTTGCTCTGGCCGTCGTAGGCCGCGCGAGCCGGGGGGCGCAGCCAGTCGGCGCGGCCGACGCGCTGCCACAGCCAGCCCATCGCGCAGGCCACCAGCAGGCTCGCGACGAAACGGGCGAGGACCATCTCGGGGTCGTTCGGGAAGGCGACGGCGGTCGCCGTCAGCACGATCGGGTTGATCGCCGGGGCGGACAGCAGGAACGCGAGCGCGGCGGCCGGGGTGACGCCCCGGCGTACCAGCGCCCCGGCCACCGGTACGGACGCGCACTCGCAGCCGGGCAGCACCGCGCCGGCCATGCCCGCCACCGGGACCGCCAGCGCGGGCCGTTTCGGCAGCGCGCGGGCGAAGAAGGACGGCGGGACGAACACCGCGATGGCCGCCGACAGCAGCACCCCCAGCACCAGGAAGGGCAGCGCCTGCACGATCACCGCGACGAACACGGTCATCCAGCTCTGCATCACCGGGTCGGACAGCGCCCGCCGGATCGGGCCCTGCGCCAGCACCAGGAGGATGAGCAACAGGGTGAGCGCGAGCGGCGAGTTGAGGCGGCGCGGGCCCTCTGTGTCCGGCGCCCGACCGATGTCCGCCCCGCTGTCCCGCGGGGCTGCTTTGGTGACGGCCACGGCCGAGGTACCTCCGGTGGTGCGGAAGGGCGCTGGTTACCTCCCCTTCAGTACGGCTGACGAGGAGCGGTCGTTCACTGTGTGCGGGCACCGCGTGCGTGCACCACGTGCCGACCCGTGCTGGAACCACTCGTCCCGTTCAGGCAGTCTTGCCCCTTGTGGCAACCGTTCCGAATCAGAGTCCGCCCGGTGACGCCGGCGCGCACATGGTGGTGTGCGGCGACGACGGGCTCGCGCACCGACTGGCCGCCGAACTGCGCGAGGTGTACGGCGAGCGGGTCACGCTCGTCGTTCCGCCCTCCGAACGCAGCGTACGGCCCCCGGTCGTCGGACGGGCCCGCACGGCGTCGGCGCTGCTCGACCGGGTGGTGAACGCGGCCGTCAACCGGGGCGGTGGCAACGGCGCCTCCGACCCGCCCGCCCCCGAAGCCCGGGTGGTGGAGGCCGCCGAGCCGGCCGAGGCCGTCCTCGCCGAGGCGGGCGTGGACCGGGCGGCGGCCCTCGCGCTCGTGTACGACGACGACGAGACCAACATCCGCGCCGCCCTCACCGCCCGCCGCCTCAACCCCCGCCTGCGGCTGGTACTGCGGCTGTACAACCGGCGACTCGGCCAGCACATCGAGGAACTCCTCGACCAGGCGGCGGCGTTGGCGACGGGCGGTACGACCGGACCGGCGGCGGTGTTCGACGCCTCCACGACCGTCATGTCCGACGCCGACACGGCCGCGCCCGCGCTGGCGGCCTCCGCGATCGTCGGCACCAGCAAGGTCGTCCAGACCGACGGGCTGCTGCTGCGTGCGGTGGAACGGCCGCCGCCGGGGCCCGGCCGGGTGGCCGACCCGGGGCTGGCCACCCTCGCGCTGCTGTCCGCGGCCGGCAACGATCCGGCGGGCGCGGACGGTTCCGACAGCGGCGACGACCAGGGGCCCCAACTGCTGCCGGACGCGGAGACGGTACGGGCCGCGACCGGGCGCGGGACCGTCGTTCTGGAACAGGTCTCGTACTCCGGGCCGGCGCTGCCGGCGGGGCGCGGGATCGTGCCGCCGTTCTCCTCGTTGTTCTCGCGTCGGCTGCGGTGGTCGCTGGCGGGTTCGGTGGGGTGCGTGATCGCGCTTGCGGTGGCGTTGTGGCTGGTCACGCCCAACATGCATCCACTGGCCGCGTTCTATCTGACCTTGCTCGATCTCTTCGCCATCGACGACCCCGCCATCGGGGCGGCGACCGGACGGCAGATCCTTCAACTCCTCTCCGGTCTGGTCGGGTTGCTGCTCCTGCCGGTGCTGCTGGCCGCGGTGCTCGAAGCGCTGGGCACCTTCCGGACCGCGTCCGCGTTGCGCAAGCCGCCGCGTGGGCTCAGCGGGCATGTCGTGCTGCTCGGACTCGGCAAGGTCGGCACGCGGGTGCTGATGCGGCTGCGTGAGCTGAACATCCCCGTGGTGTGCGTCGAATCCGATCCCGAGGCACGCGGGCTCGCGACGGCACGACGCCTACGGGTGCCGGTGATCCTCGGGGACGTCACCCAGGAGGGCGTCCTGGAATCCGCCAAGGTCCACCGCGCGCAGACCCTGCTCGCGGTGACCAGCGCGGACACCACGAACCTGGAGGCCGTGCTGTACGCCCGATCCGTACGGCCCGATCTGCGGGTCGTCCTTCGGCTGTACGACGACGACTTCGCGACCGCCGTGTACCGCACCCTGCGGGCGGCGCACCCGGCGGCGTCCACGCGGAGCCGGAGTGTGTCGCACCTGGCGGCGCCCGCGTTCGCCGGGGCGATGATGGGGCGCCAGATCCTGGGAGCGATCCCGGTCGAGCGGCGGGTGCTGTTGTTCGCGGCGGTGGAGGTGGGCGGGCACCCGCAGTTGGAGGGGAAGACGGTCGGGGAGGCGTTCCGGGCCGGGTCCTGGCGGGTGCTGGCTTTGGACACCGGCGCCTCCGACGGCCGACGGGAGGAGCCGGCCGCGGAGGAGGCGTATGACGACGTACGGCCCTCGGGGGGCTCGGGGCTGGTGTGGGATCTGCCGGACACGTATGTCCTGCGGGGCTCGGACCGGGTTGTCCTCGCCGCCACCCGTCGGGGGCTGGCGGAGTTGCTGGGGCGGCGGAGCCGGGAGCGGGCGGGCACATAGGAGCGCCGCACCCACCCCCCGCCCGACTCAAGTGGCCGGCCAGGACGAGAAGCAGACCGAGCAGGCCGTGGCCGCCCGCTCTGCCCCTCGCCCTGCCGCACCATTGCGGGGTCGTCTCTCCGACAGGACCTAGCCCGCCAAGTGCCGTGCCGCGAAGTCCAGTTCCAGTCTCACCTGCTTGATGCGCTCGTCCACCACCAGGGAACCGTGTCCCGCGTCGTAGCGGTACACCTCGTGTACCGCGCCTCTGGCCTCCAGGCGCTTGACGTAGTTGTCGATCTGGCGGATGGGGCAGCGGGGGTCGTTGACGCCGGCCGAGATGTAGACGGGGGCCTTGACCTGGTCGACGTAGGTCAGGGGTGAGGACGCCTCGAAGCGCTCCGGGACCTCCTCCGGGGTGCCGCCCAGCAGGGTGCGGTCCATGGCCTTCAGGGCTTCCATCTCGTCGTGGTACGCCGCGACGTAGTCGGCGACCGGGACCGCCGCGATGCCCAGCGTCCACGCGTCGGGCTGGACGCCGAGGCCGAGCAGGGTGAGGTAGCCGCCCCAGGAGCCGCCGGTGAGGACGAGGCGGTCGGGGTCGGCCAGGCCCGAGGTGATCGCCCATTCCCGGACCGCCGCGATGTCCTCCAGCTCGATCAGGCCGACCCGTTGCTTGAGAGCGTCGGTCCAGGCGCGGCCGTAGCCCGTGGAGCCGCGGTAGTTGACGCGGACCACCGCGTACCCGTGGTCGACCCAGGCCGCCGGGGCGGCCGCGAAGGCGTCGCTGTCGTGCCAGGTGGGGCCGCCGTGGATGTCGAAGACCGTGGGCAGCGGGCCGCTGGTGCCCGCCGGTTTCTGGACCAGGGCGTGGATGCGACCGCCGGGGCCCTCCACCCACACGTCCTCCACGGCGACGGATCCCGGGGATTTCATGCCGGGCGGGTCCAGGACGGACCGACCCGTCGTCGAGCGGACCGTCGGCGGTTCGGCGGCCGAGGACCAGAGGTACTCCACGCTGCCGTCCGGGCGGGCCGTCGCCCCGGAGACGGTGCCCGGCGGGGTCGGGACCTTGATCCGCTCCCGGGTCGCCAGGTCGTAGCGGAAGAGCTCGCTGCGGGCCTCGAAGCTGTGCGCGATCAGCAGGCCGGAGCCGTCCGGGTACCACTCGGCGCCCACGTCACCGGGCAGGTCCAGGGCGAGGTCGGTCTCCTCGCCGGTTGCCACGTCCCACACCAGGGGCTCCCAGCGGCCCCGGCGCTGGTGGCCGATCAACAGCCTGGTGTCGCCGTCCACCGGAGCGAAGCCGAGGACCTCCAGGCCGAGTTCCTCCGTGCCGCCCTTGGTGTCGTCGAGGTCGGCGACCGGTGTGCCGTCGGGGCGCAGGACGCGCAGCGCCGAGTGCATCGCGTCGCCGTGCTCGGTGTGCTCGACGGCGATCAGTGAGCCGTCGTGCGAGAGGTCGCCGACGCCCGCCGACTCGCGGTGGCGGTAGATCTGCACCGGCTGCTCGCCGAGGCGGGAGACATGGATCGTCGTGCCGTCCTCGTCGGTGGAGCGGCCCACGACCGCGGTACGGCCGTCCCGGGCGAGGGCCAGCCCCGCCGGGTACGACGCCTCCAGGCCCGGCGTGGCGAGGTCGTCCGCCCCGCCTTCGAAGGGCTGGCGGCGCCAGACCCCGAACTCGTCGCCGTCCTTGTCGTCGAACCACCACACCCACCGGCCGTCCGGGGAGAGCACGCCGTCCGTCGTGCCGTTCGGCCGGTCGGTCACCTGGCGTTGCTCACCCGTCGATCGGTCCCAGGCGTACAACTCGTAGGTCCCCGTCGCGTTCGACACGAACAGGGAGCGGTCCGGCGCGTCCTCCGCCCAGTCGGGCAGCGACACCCGAGGCGCCCGGAAGCGCTTCTCCCAGTCCGGCATGTCCGGCATGTCCTCGTTCCGCTCGGGTGAGGCGGACCCGTTGCTCTCAGTCATGACCCCATACTGCCCGCCCCGACCGACAACGCGCCGACCAGACCCCCAGCCTGTGGACAACTTGGACCGGGCTCTTCCGAAGCCCTCACTTTCCCGGTCGGCGGCGGGCCCGGCAGCGACCCCGCGACCCTGGCCGGCCGGGGAGCCCCGTACCTTGGAAGGCGTGTACCGGTTTCTGCTGACGCCCCGTTGGTGGGGGATCAACGTCTTCGTGCTGCTCGCCATCCCCTTCTGCGTCTTCATGGGGTCGTGGCAGCTGAGCCGCTTCGAGGACCGGATGCAGGAAGGGCGCAGCGCCGAGACACAGGCCGCGACCAGTGGGCGTGAGGCTGCCCGTCCACTGTCCGAGATGCTGCCGGTGGACAAGGCGACCTCCGGCCGACAGGTCACCGCGACCGGGCACTACGGCAAGCAGCTGCTCATCCCGGACCGTGAGCTGGACGACCGCGACGGCTACTACGTCCTGACGTTGCTGCGCGTCGACGGCGGCAAGGCAATGCCCGTCGTCCGGGGATGGCTGCCGGGCTCTCCCGACCAGGCGAAGGTGCCGGCCGCGCCGCGCGGTGAGGTCACCGTCACCGGGGCCCTCCAGGCGTCCGAGACGCCCGGGGACAACGGGGTCAGCGCACAGGGAGGTCTCCCGGCGGGGCAGACCGCGGCGATCAGCGCGGCGTCGTTGGTGAACCTGGTGCCGTACGACGTCTACGACGCCTGGGTCACGCTGGCCCGGGCGGACTCCGGGATGACGGCCGTGCCGGCTGCGGCGCCCGCGGATTCGGGGCTGGACCTGAAGGCGTTCCAGAACCTGGGGTACACCGGGGAGTGGTTCGTCTTCGCCGGGTTCGTGGTGTTCATGTGGTTCCGGCTGCTGCGGCGCGAGGTGGAGTTCCTGCGGGACGCGGAGCTGGGCCTGGTGCCGGAACCGGACGGGGACCAGGAGCGGGTGGCCGTCTGACTTCGGGCCGGTGCCCGCGAGCGACCTCAATGCCCGAGGCCGCACCCCCGGCGAGGCGCCGGCCCCTGACCGGCCAGGGGCCGGCACCGACGCACGGTGTCTCTACAGCCCTAGGCCCCGGCCAGTACGCCCGTCCAGTACACCGTGCCCGCGCACGCGTTGGACACGACCGCCGAGACCGACGGTGCGCCGCCCTCCGCCGTGTTGGTGACGGTCACGCTGCCGTCGACCGTGGCGTCCTCCGTGAGCAGCTGGGCCGAGGTGCCGGGATCGCCGGTCGTGGTGGTGCCGCCGTCCGTGGTGGTGCCGTCCGTGGGCGACGGGTCGGGTGTCGGGTTGCCCGTCTCGCCGCCGGTGGTGTCACCGCCGGTCGTGGGACAGGTCTCCGAGGGCACCCAGGCGAACTGCACCTCGTACGAGGAACCCGGCTGGAGGAGCAGTGAGGCGGCCTCCAGGGACGGGTCGGGCAGGGCGGCCGCCGCGTCCCCGGCGACATGCCGGACCGTGCTGATCTTGGTGGCGTCCGCGGCCCCCTGCGGGGTCGGAGCCACCGTGCCCGGCCCGCTGACCGTACAGCCGGCGCCGGAGACGTTGGTGAAGCGGAAGGTGCCGTAGACCGCGCCGACGGAGTCGGGGGCGTTGACCGTCTGGGTGGGCGAGCCGATCTCGGTGGGCGTGCACACCGAGGCGCCCGCCGCACTGGTGGGCGGGGTGCCTGAGCCGGTACTCGATCCGGAGGCGCTGCCGGGGGCCTTGCTCTTGCCGCTTTCCTTCTCCGCGGGCTTGCCCTTGTCCTCGGTCCTGCCCGCGGACCCGCCGGAGGTGCTCTCTCCGCCGTCCGGGTCCTTGCCCTGACCGGCACCGCCCTGAGCCTGCGAGCCGTGTCCGGCGATGGAGGGGTCGGCGCTGAGGCCGTTGGAGGTGGAGACGTGCCACAGGGCCGGGATGGCGGTGCCGATGAAGAGCGCGGCGGCCGCCATGCCGACGACGGCCTGCCGCTTGCGGGCCCGTCGGGCGGGCACCGCCTTGCGCAGGTGGTCCAGCGTGCCGTCGCGCGGCTCGACCTCCTGGACCGCCTGGTGCAGCAACCTGCGCAGTACCAGCTCTTCCGAGTCGAGCCCGGTGGGGCTCTGGTCGTCGGGGCCGTCGTTCACAGTTCCGTTCCCAGCGTGCGATTGCTTCGGCTCTTGGTTGCCCGGCCGGTCTGTCGGCTCGTGCCACTCGTACGGCTCGTGCTCGTGGGTGACGTGCAGATGACGCCGCCCGTCGTGGTCGCGGCTCATGCCGGGGCCTCCATGGCGACCCGCAGGGCCGCGATGCCGCGCGAGCCGTACGCCTTGACGGAGCCCAGCGATATCCCGAGCGTCTCGGCGACCTGCGCCTCGGTCATGTCCGCGAAGTAGCGAAGGACCAGGACCTCGCGCTGGCGGCGCTGCAGGCCCTTCATCGCCTTGATCAGGGAGTCGCGCTCCAGCAGGTCGTAGGCCCCCTCCTCGGCGCTCGCCATGTCCGGCATCGGCTTGGAGAGCAGCTTCAGGCCGAGGATGCGGCGGCGCAGGGCGGAGCGGGAGAGATTGACGACCGTCTGACGCAGGTACGCGAGCGTCTTCTCCGGGTCACGGACGCGTTTGCGTGCGGAGTGGACGCGGATGAACGCCTCCTGGACGACGTCCTCGCAGGAAGCGGTGTCGTCGAGGAGGAGCGCCGCGAGGCCCAGCAGTGAGCGGTAGTGCGCGCGGTAGGTCTCGGTGAGGTGGTCGACGGTGGTTCCGGCCGCCACCGTGTCCTCGGCGTACTCGGCACCGTCGCGCTGGTTCGGTATGCGGGTGGGTCGCGCTGCGGGCATGGGCGCGATCACCGGCAGACCACCGGACGTGCCGGCCATGCGGGGTCGTAGGGCCGCACGGGGCGGCCGGAGAGCCGAGCCGCGCGGGACCGCAATGAAGTCGAGTACTTCTGCCACGCCTGTTGGACACGCTTCACCCCATCAGGGTTGTACGAGACCGACGGTCTTCTGTCAGGCAGCACAACTGACCGTGCGTCAAACGCGCTCATGCCCTACCCGCTCTTCCCCTGTGTCCTGAATGACCGGGGCGTCCCCACGCCCCGTAAAACGCTCCCGCGCCCACTGAAGGGCGTCCGCAAAGACGCTCCCCGCCCTCCGCGCGGTTGCGGAGGGCGGGGAGCCAAATCTTCGAACGCCGAGCGGGCTCGGTTCAAGTGGTCCGGACCAACGTCCGCACCACATGTCATACACAGATCCTACAAATGAATGCGGTTTCAGCCAGGACTTTTCCGGCAGTAATGCCGTGCAGCAGCACGTGTCGCTCGTAACACCAAGCGTCCGGGAAGGCGCTTTCGTCACCCGAATCCGGACCGAAACGATTCGAACAGATCCAAATCGGCCGGACTCTCCTGAACGATGAGGAACCCGATTGAACAGGACCGAACCCGGCCGAACTGAGCCGAGCGGTCGCCGAACCGAACCGAGCTCAGCCGACCTCAGCCGAACTCGGTCGCGACCAGCTCGGCGATCTGCGCGGTGTTGAGGGCCGCGCCCTTGCGCAGGTTGTCCCCGCACACGAAGAGTTCGAGCGCGGTCGGATCGTCCAGCGCCCTGCGTACCCGACCCACCCAGGTCGGATCCGTACCCACGACGTCGGCGGGCGTGGGGAACTCCCCCGCCGCCGGATCGTCGAAGAGAACCACCCCGGGGGCCGTGGCGAGGATCTCCCGCGCCTTGCCGACGGTGACCTCGCCCTCGAAGCGGGCATGGACGGTCAGGGAGTGCGTGGTGACGACCGGCACCCGCACGCAGGTCACCGCGACCGGCAGCCTGGGCAGTCCGAGGATCTTGCGCGACTCGTCACGCACCTTCATCTCCTCGGAGGACCAGCCGTCCTCGCGCAGCGACCCGGCCCACGGTACGACGTTCAGCGCGACCGGCTCGGAGAACGGCCCGGTGTTGTCGCCGACGGCCCGCCGCACGTCCCCGGGGCTGGTCCCCAGCTCCGTGCCGGCGACCAGGGACAACTGCTGGCGCAGGGTCTCCACGCCTGCCCGGCCGGCCCCGCTCACCGCCTGGTACGAGGAGACGACCATCTCGCGCAGCCCGAATTCGGCGTGCAGCGCGCCCATGGCCACGATCATGGAGAGGGTCGTGCAGTTGGGGTTCGCGATGATGCCCCGCGGCCTGACGCGGACCGCGTGCGGATTGACCTCGGGCACGACCAGGGGCACCTCCGGGTCCATCCGGAAGGCGCCCGAGTTGTCCACCACCACCGCGCCCCTGGCGGCGGCGATCGGCGCCCACCGGGCGGCGACCTCGTCGGGGACGTCGAACATGGCGACGTCGACCCCGTCGAAGGCGTCCTCGGTGAGCGCCACCACCTCGACCTGCTCACCGCGCAGGGCCAGCTTGCGGCCGGCCGAGCGCGGGGAGGCGATCAGTCGGATCTCGCCCCAGATGTCCGCGTGCTGCGAAAGGATCTGGAGCATGACCGAGCCGACGGCTCCGGTCGCTCCCACGACCGCGAGCGTCGGTCGTCCGGATCGGCCGGATCCCGTCCCTGCCATCAGCGTCCGGTGCCCCCGTAGACGACGGCCTCGTCGCTGTCGGAGTCGAGCCCGAAGGCACTGTGCACCGCCCGGACGGCCTCGTTCACGTCGTCGGCGCGGGTGACCACCGAGATACGGATCTCGGAGGTCGAGATCAGCTCGATGTTCACGCCCGCGTCGGACAGCGCCTCGAAGAAGGAGGCGGTGACGCCCGGGTTGGTCTTCATCCCGGCGCCGACGAGGGAGATCTTGCCGATCTGGTCGTCGTAGCGCAGCGAGTCGAAGCCGATGCCGCTCTTGTTCCGCTCCAGGGCGTCGATGGCCTTGCGGCCCTCGGTCTTCGGCAGCGTGAAGGAGATGTCCGTCAGGCCGGTGGAGGCGGCGGACACGTTCTGCACGATCATGTCGATGTTGATCTCGGCGTCGGAGATCGCACGGAAGATCGCGGCGGCCTCGCCCGGCTTGTCCGGCACACCGACGACCGTGACCTTGGCCTCGGAGGTGTCGTGCGCGACACCGGAGATGATGGCCTGCTCCACCTGCTTGTCCCCTTGCTCGATCGGCTCACTGCTGACCCACGTGCCCCGCAGTCCGCTGAAGGACGAGCGGACGTGGATCGGGATGTTGTAGCGGCGCGCGTACTCCACACACCGGTGAAGCAGCACCTTCGACCCGGAGGCGGCGAGCTCCAGCATGTCCTCGAAGGAGATCCAGTCGATCTTCTTCGCCTTCTTCACCACCCGCGGGTCCGCGGTGAACACGCCGTCGACGTCGGTGTAGATCTCGCACACCTCGGCGTCGAGGGCGGCGGCGAGCGCGACGGCCGTGGTGTCGGAACCACCGCGGCCGAGCGTGGTGATGTCCTTCTTGTCCTGGCTGACGCCCTGGAAACCGGCGACGATGGCGATGTTGCCCTCGTCCAGCGCGGTCCGGATCCGGCCGGGCGTGACGTCGATGATCCGCGCTTTGTTGTGGACCGAGTCGGTGATGACGCCGGCCTGGCTGCCGGTGAAGCTCTGGGCGCTGTGGCCCAGGTTTTTGATCGCCATCGCCAACAGGGCCATGGAGATCCGCTCTCCGGCGGTCAGCAGCATGTCGAACTCACGGCCGGTAGGCATCGGAGATACCTGCTCGGCGAGATCGATCAGCTCGTCCGTCGTGTCGCCCATCGCGGAAACGACGACGACCACCTGGTGGCCGTTCTGCTTCGCTTCCACGATTCGCTTGGCGACGCGCTTGATGCCCTCGGCATCGGCTACGGAGGAGCCTCCGTACTTCTGCACGACAAGGCCCACGTGCGCTCCTCGCTCCATCAGTCTGTGTATCCGCAGTCCACACATACGCATATGTACTGCGGTCGGCTCATTCTATCGAGCGCCCGAAAAACGCCTCCGCGGTATCGCATGCTGAGACTTCGACGCCCAGGTCAGCGCATGCCCAGATCGGGGCCCTCGAAAAAGTGCCAAGCATCACAGGGGAAGATCGTGAATTAAGTTTCAAGCACTATGGTTCGGCTGTGCACGTACTTCTCGTGGAAGACGACGAGCCCGTCGCCCAGTCCCTGCGACGCGGCCTGACCCGCTATGGGTTCGAGGTCGACTGGGTCACCACGGGCGCGGCCGCGCTGGCCCACCCGGAGCCCTACGACGTCGTCCTTCTCGATCTCGGCCTGCCCGACACGGACGGCCTCGACGTCTGCAAGGCGCTGCGCGAGCGCGGCGACGTGCCGATCATCGTGATCAGCGCGCGCAGCGACGAGACGGACCGGGTGGTGGGGCTGGAGCTCGGCGCCGACGACTACGTGTCCAAGCCGTTCGGTGTCCGGGAGGTCATCGCGCGAATACGCGCCGTGATGCGCCGCACGCAGCCCCGCGCGGGGTCCTCCGCGGGCGGTGGCGACGCGCCCGGGCCCGACCGGTACGGCTCCCGGCTGACCGTCGACCGCAAGGCGGCCCGGGTCCGGCTGGACGGCGAGGAGGTGGCGCTGACGCCCAAGGAGTACGACCTGCTGGCCTTCCTCACCGAGGAACCGGGCGCGCTGATGTCGCGCGAGCAGATCATGGAAGCCGTCTGGGACGCGAACTGGTTCGGCCCGACGAAGACACTGGACGTGCACGTGGCGGCGCTGCGGCGGAAGCTGGAGGGCGCGATCACGATCGAGGCGGTCCGCGGGGTCGGCTTCCGGCTGGAGATCGCCACCGGCGGCGGTGAGGCCGGCGGGGTCCCGTGAACCGCCAGCTCATCCGCAGCTACATCCTGCTCGTCGCGGTCGCCATCTTCCTGTTCACGGTCCCGGTCGCCTTCACCCTCACCAAACAGCTGCGGGACGACACCGGGGTGTCCGTCGGGCGTGAGGCCGCCACCATGGCGCTGCTGCTGGCCAACGGCGACCGGATCTCGTGCGACGCGCTGGAGCAGGTGGCCAAGGCGTACGACCGTGAGACACCCGGCACGGTCCAGGTGACCGTCACCAGCGGCTGCGCCCCGAAACTGCCGAAGCCCGCGGCGGACGAGGCCCTGAGCCGGGCGCTGCGGGACGACGCCACCACGACCGACTGGGGCTCCGACTTCATCTGGGGCGATCACCTGGTGGTCACCGTCCCCGCGCACCAGCCGACGGCCGACGGGGCGTCCGGCCGGGGTCCCGTCGTGGGCGCGGTACGGATCGAGTACGCGACCGGGGACATGACCTCCCGGCTCTGGCAGATCTGGGGCTTCAGGGCGGGCCTGGCCGTGCTGGTGCTTGCGGCGGCGGCCGCGATCGGCGCGTTCGCCGCCGGCCGGATCACCCGCCCGCTGCGTGAACTCAACGACATGGCGAGCAAGTTCAGCGACGGCGACCTGACGGCGCGCTCGCCGGTGACGGGCCCGCCGGAGACGCAGACGCTGGCACGCACCCTCAACCAGGGTGCGGAGCGCCTGGACACGCTGGTCGCCTCGCAGCGGATCTTCGTGGCGGACGCCTCCCACCAACTCCGCACCCCTCTCACGGCGTTGCGGCTGTCGCTGGACAACATCGCGGACGGTGTGGACGACGAGTTCGTACGGGAGGACGTGGAGCAGGCGACCGCCGAGGTGGTCCGGATGAGCCGGCTGGTCAACGGACTGTTGGTGCTGGCGCGGGCCGAGGCGAAGGTGACCGCGGCGGAGCCGCTGCCCCTGCTGGACATCGTGGACGAGCGTCTGACGGTGTGGAGGCCGGCCGCCGACGAGCGCGGAGTCACCGTCGCGCTCAGGGGGAGTATCGACGGCCGGCCGCTGGTGTTGGCCAGCCCCGGAGCTCTGGACCAGGTGCTGGACAACGTGCTTTCGAACGCCCTGGAGGTGTCGCCGGACGGCGGCACGATCACTGTGCGGGCTCAGTCACAGGGTGACGAGGTGGTGCTGTCGGTGCTCGACGAGGGCCCCGGCATGTCGGACGCCGAGAAGCCCCGTGCCTTCGACCGCTTCTGGCGCGGCCGGGGTCTGACCGGCCGGTCCGGCTCCGGGCTGGGCCTCGCCGTCGTCAAGCAGCTGCTGACCGACGACGGCGGGACCGTGACGCTCCGGGACGCTCCCGGCGGCGGGCTGTGCGTGGAGATCCGCCTGCGGGCGGCGCCCAGGAGCGGCGGCTGAGGGTCAGTCCTCGGGCATCGCCGAGGAGTGGTGATTGATGATCTTCCACTGGCCGTCGATCTTCTCGTAGGCGTACGTGTAGCGGGCCTTGACGACGCGCTTCTCGCCGGTGTCGTGGTCGGTGAGCGTGAACTCGTACACACCGGTGTCGATCACGGAGTCCCTGTCGATGACCTTGACGACCGTCTGGACCTTCTGACCGACCGGCTTGTTCTGGAGGAAGTGCTCGAAGTAGTCGACGATTCCGGCGCGGTCCGTCCTGACCTGGTTGGAGACGGTGGGCAGGAGGACCGCGTCCTTCGCGTACAGGTCGGCCACCTTCTGCGGGTCCCGGGTCTGCAGGGCGGCGTTCCAGCCGTCGAACAGCGAGGCGACCTGCTTCGTGGTGGGCTTCGCCGGAGCCTTCTGGCCCGCCAGGCTGACACCCGCGGTGACGGTGCCGACCGCGACCAGGGCGGTGGCGGTGACGACGGCTGCGCGCTTGGTCATGAAACGACGGGTCATCGCTGTCTCCTGCGGTTCGAGGCGGGCCCTGCTCCCTCCGCGTTCGCTGCGGTGTGGAGTGACTCCAGACTCGCTTTCCGCTGGTTAGCGCCCATGCAGCCGACGTACAGCGCCGAGACAAGACGCATCCAAAGTGCGGTGCGTAGCCGTTTACTCACGCAGTGACAGGCTTCCGCCCCCGCAGCAGACCGACACCGGCACCGAGGGAGACGACGCCCATGCCGACGGCGGTCATGACGCCCTGGTCGCCGTCGACGACGAAGGGGGCGACCGCGGCGACGGCCAGGTTGAACAGGAAGAGGAACCAGAGGGCGGGCTTGGAGGCGAGGAGCGACTTCATGGGGAATTCCTTCGGTGAGGGCGTCTGCCGTGACGGCTTGCCTTGCTGGCTTGAGTTGCTGTCTTGCCTAGCCGGCTTGAGTTGCTTCGTCTGGCTTGCGAGATCAACGATCCCGTCTCGCGGCCGCCGTCACGAGGGCGTGCTCTCCCGAACCGGAGGTGTAGGGAGCTACACCATCAGCCCTCGCAAGCACGTCTGTTCGGATACGGTCTGTCGATGGACGTATTGCGCTACGTGGCCTTCACCACCGACCCCTCGGGCGGCAACCCGGCGGGTGTGGTCCTCGACGCCACCGGAATCGACGACGCGACGATGCTCAAGACGGCGGCGGACGTGGGTTACTCCGAGACGGCGTTCGTCGTTCCGCGCGACGACGGCTCCCTGGACACGCGGTACTTCAGCCCGCTCGCCGAGGTGCCGTTCTGCGGCCACGCCACGATCGCGACAGCGGTCGCCCACGCCCAGCGGCACGGTGTCGGCACCCTGCGGCTGCGGACCAGGGCAGGCGAGGTCACCGTCTCCACCGCCCAGGCCGAGGACGGCTCCATGACGGCCTCCCTGGTGAGCGTGGCACCCCGATCCATCCCCCTCGCCGAAGCGGACCTAGCCGAGCTGCTGGCGGCCCTGCGCTGGTCCCCCGAGGACCTCGACCCGGCGCTGCCGCCCCGCGTGGCCTACGCCGGCGCCTGGCATCCGGTGATCGCGACCACCAGCCGCGCCCGGCTGGCCGACCTGGCCTACGACATGACCGCACTGTCCGCGCTCATGAGCCGCCACGACTGGACCACCGTCGACCTGCTCTGGCGGGAGTCACCGACCGTGTTCCACGCCCGCAACCCCTTCCCTCCCGGCGGCGTCGTCGAGGACCCGGCCACCGGCGCCGCGGCCGCCGCGTTCGGGGGATACCTGCGCGAGCTCGAACTCGTGCCGCTCCCCGCCACAGTGACGGTCCATCAGGGAGTGGACATGGGACGCCCCAGCACCATCACGGTGACGGTGCCGCGGGAAGCGGGCAGCGGGATCGGGGTCTCGGGCGCGGCCGTCCAGATCTCCTGAGCCGATCCCACGGGGGCGGTCCCGCTGGTCGTCACGGGTTTTGGCCACGGGGTCAGGCCCCGGAGCCGGTGCTGGCGCACCGACCGGGGCCGATCTTTTTGCTTGTTCGGCGCGAACCCAGAGCGCTTTCAGAGCTCGGAGCCCGAGGCTCAAGCTCCGGGGCGACCTGCGGAAACGGCGGAGATGAACGCCGTCCAGGCGGGGGCGGGGAGGCGGAGTTCGGGGCCGGTGGGGGTCTTGCTGTCGCGGATGTGGATACGGGTGGAGAACGCGACTTCGAGACAGGCGCCGGCTTCCGAGTCGCTGTGGCTCGACTTGAACCATTCGAGAGCGACTTCCACGCAGTTGCCGCCCTCGGAATCGCTGTAGCTCGACTTGAACCACATCAGCTGGTCACTCATGGCTGATCCACCATCCGCTCTGCGCAGGCACAGCCGGCCGCTGGGTGTGCAGCGGTTCGGCGGCCGAGGTGACCGCACTCTCACCTACGTCGGGATCCCGGCGCTGGACGGCAACACCTGGCCGCTGCGCTGGTGCAGCGAGCCGACGCCGAGCGCCCCGCACGTCGATCCGGAGGTCCTGCTGGCAGCCCTGTGAGGCGCTACTTCACCGGCCGCATCCCCAGCGGCCCGCCGATCTCCTCCGCCATCACCCTGCCCGCCTCGAACTCCAGGGTCTCGTCGCCCACGTCCTGGTCCGTGTCCAGGCCGTCAAGGGCGTCCAAGGGCTGGTTCAGGCGGACGTGGGCCACCACCGACTGGAGGGCGCGCAGGGTGGCCGAGGCCGTGGTGCCCCAGTTGGAGAAGTAGGAGAACTGCCACCACCACAGGGCCTCCGTGGTGCGGCCCGCGCGGTAATGGGCCATGCCGTGGCGGAGGTCGGCCATGACGACGGCCAGGTCGTCGGAGATACGGGCCGGGACAGGCGCCTTGCGAGGTTCGTAGGGGTCGAAGACCTCGGAGTAGACGTCGATCGGCTCCAGGAGGCGGGCGAGGTTCTCGCGGAGATCGTCCACGTCCGGCTCCGGGCCCAGGTCGGGCTCGTAGCGCTCGTCGGGGACGATGTCCTCGTGGGCGCCCAGGCGGCCGCCGGCCAGGAGGAGCTGAGAGACCTCCAGGAGGAGGAAGGGGACAGCCGAATCCGGCTCGTCGCCCTTCGCGACCTCCGTGACAGCCACCAGGAAGCTCCCCACCTGGTCCGCGATCTGGACCGCGAAGTCGTCGGGATTCTGGCTCGTCGCGTGCAGCGTGGCGTCAGACATCTAGGAGTCGTCTCCCCTCGAAGGCGCGGCCGAGGGTCACCTCGTCCGCGTATTCCAGGTCGCCGCCCACCGGGAGGCCGCTGGCCAGGCGGGTGACCTTGAGGCCCATGGGCTTGATCATGCGGGCGAGGTACGTGGCCGTCGCCTCGCCTTCGAGATTCGGGTCGGTGGCCAGGATCAGCTCCGTGACCGTGCCGTCCGCCAGACGCGCCAGGAGTTCCCTGATGCGGAGGTCGTCGGGACCGACGCCCTCGATCGGGCTGATCGCGCCGCCCAGGACGTGGTACTTGCCCCGGAACTCACGCGTGCGCTCGATGGCGACGACGTCCTTCGGCTCCTCCACCACGCAGATCACCGAGAGGTCGCGGCGGGTGTCGCGGCAGATGTTGCACAGTTCCTCCTGCGCGACGTTGCCGCAGGTCGCGCAGAAGCGGACCTTCGCCTTGACCTCCATCAGGCACTGCGCGAGACGCCGTACGTCGGTCGGTTCCGCCTGCAGGATGTGGAAGGCGATCCGCTGCGCGCTCTTGGGACCGACGCCGGGCAACCGCCCCAACTCGTCGATGAGGTCCTGGACCACGCCTTCGTACAACGGACTGCCCTTCCTTCCCTGCTTGTTGAGGGTCCTTCTGTGCGTACGGTAGTTGGCCGATGCCCGTCTTAGTAAGACGGGCAGGGGATCAGAACGGCAGGCCCGGGATTCCGCTGCCGCCGCCGAGGCCCTGGGCCAGCGGGCCGAGCTTCTGCTGCTGGAGGGTCTGCGCGTTCTCGTTCGCCGCCTGGACGGCCGCGACGACGAGGTCGGCGAGGGTATCGGTGTCCTCGGGGTCCACCGCCTTGGGGTCGATCTTCAGCGCGCGCAGCTCGCCGGAGCCGGTGACCGTCGCCGTCACCAGACCGCCGCCGGCCTGGCCCTCGACCTCGACCCGCGCCAGTTCCTCCTGGGCGTTCGCCAGGTCCTGCTGCATCTTCTGGGCCTGCTGCAGCAGCTGCTGCATGTTGGGCTGGCCACCACCGGGGATCACGATCGGCTCTCCTTGGTCGGTACGCATTTTCCCGTTCAGCACGAGCCTACGTGGTCTGTCCGGCCGTCGCCCCAGCACTCTTTCGAGTGAGTCGACTGTGAGTCCTATACCTGGCCAAGACCCACTTCTGGGCGGAAAAGAGACGAAACCCGGCCCATCGCCACCCTCGGGCGGTAGTAAGGGTGCGGCACATCAGCATCAGCCGTCACGTAGCGTGATCGGCCGGGATCAGGTAGGGAGTGCCGGGTGGGTCAGCCGGAGATGCAGCCCGAGGGTCCGCCTAAGGACGGTCGGGGTGAGGGGGCGGCCGAGCTGCGGGCGGGCGATCTGACGGGGAGGGTGTTTCCGCTCGGCGACTGGGGCGAGCCCGCCATACGGCTGGACGAGCTGTACCGGTGGGTGGAGCGGGGGGCGCTGGAGACGGCGTCGTGGTATCTCGCGGACCGGGTGTGGAAGCGGCGGGGGGCGCGGGCGCTGCGGGTGGGCGCGGCGGGGGGCGCGGTGGCGGGGGCGGCGTTGCCGCTGCTGGACATGACGGGTGTGGTGGGCGAGGTGGCGCCCTGGGGGTATCTGGCGTTGCTGGTGGGGGTGGCCTGCGTCGCCGGGGACCGGTTCTTCGGGGTGACGTCCGGGTGGGTGAGGGACGTGGCCACGGCTCAGGCCGTGCAGCGACGGCTTCAGGCTCTGCAGTTCGACTGGGCCTCGGAGAGCGTGCGTGAGGTTCTGGGCCCGGCGGACGGGACGGCGAGCGAGGCGGCGGATCGGTGCCTCGGGGTATTGCGGCGGTTCTCCGAGGACGTGACGGAGTTGGTGCGGGCGGAGACGGCGGACTGGATCGTGGAGTTCCGGACGGGGACGGCGCCGTTGGGGATCCAGTCATCGGGGGTCGCGGGGCAGCGACAGGACGCGGGTGCGGGGGGAACCGGGCGTTTCCCCTCGCCGCCGGGGGCCGGCGCCCGGCCGAACATGCCTCGCCAGCGACCGCCAGAGCCGAGGTGAGCGGCGCGGGGGTGAGCGGCGCCGGGGTGATCCGCTAGTCGTCCGCGCAGATGTGCAGGCCCTCCGGGGTCGAGCACGGGATGTGGCCGTGGACGCGGATCACGTCCTGGCCGTTTCCCCGGGCGAGGTAGGTCAGGACACTGGAGGCCAGGGAATCGGCCGGGGGGCGGCCATAGGTGTAGGCGTACTCGATCTCGCGGTACAGGTAGGGGTTCGTCCCGTGCTCGATGGCGTCCACGGACGGGGTGTGGCCGTCGAGGCGGAGCAGGTGGAGACCCTTCGAGCGGGTGGCCGCGTTGAGTTCGCTGTAGCCGATCGCGCCGGGCAGTCCGGCGACGGTGGTCAGGACCTGGTCCGTGGAGTCGAGTTCGCAGCGGATGACGGGCGCGGTGGCGTCGTCCTTGTGGACGCAGTCCACGGACGAGTTCGCGATCTCGCCCCGTCCCAGCACCCGACGTTGAAACACCTGTCTCGTCCCGGAGTTGGCGTCCCGGCTGACCATGTGCACGGGCAGGTCGGGGCCGCCCAGCTGTCGCCAGTTCCTGATCTCGCCCCGGTAGAGGCGTCGTGCGTCCCGCGTCGACAGGTTCGTCAGGCGTACGTCGTCGTTGACCACCAGCGCGAACACCGACACCGCCACCCGCGTCTCGCGCAGCTCCGGCAAGCCGCTCGGCTTAGCGCCGTCCGACAGGGCCACGACCGGCGGCGACCCCTTGGCCCCCGGTTTGGTGCCGGCCGCCGCCAACTCCCGTACGCCCGCCGTCGACCCGTGCGGATCCACCTCGATGGCCGCGCCCTCGCAGTCCCCCTCGTACCTCTTCGCCACCTCAGCCAGCACGGGTGCGAACGCCGTCGAGCCGGTGAGGGTCAGCGAGCCGGTCGCACAGCCGATCGGGGGGCGGGTGTCGTCACGCGTGACGACGATCGTGGCGAGGGTGAGGACGCTGGCCGTCAGCATGATGGTGATCAGGCGAGCCGCCCGGCTGAACAGGGGCGGCTTCTCATCGGGCGTCGCGCTGCGGTTGGGGTGGACCTCGCCCTCCCGGATGCCGCCACTGAGCCGGATCTCGCTGCCCACGTCACCGCCGGAGAGCATCACGAGCAGCTTGAAGTGGTCGCCCCGGTTGAGGGGGACGCGCGGGACGCGCAGCGTGTTGCCGTCGTAGCCGAAGCCCCTCGTGGGAGTGAAGTGGTCCATGAGGTGATCGGTGTCGGACGGCTGGGTGACCGAGACACCACGGACCGTCCGGTCGGTGAACACGACGGTGAGGCCGTGGACTTCGGGGCTCGTGTAGTCGTCGCGGTCGATGCCCTGCGAGCCGTCGTTCTCGATGCGCAGCAGCACGAGGGTCGCGTTCGACATGCCCGGCGCCTCGTCGAACACGCCCAAGCGGACGTTGGCCCGGCCCATACGGACGTCATCGCCTATCGGGTTGTCCATCTGGACGCGGTAGCCGACGCGCTTGCGGCGCGGCACCCGGCGTTCGTACCAGACCATGACACCGGACGCGGCGATACCGAGCAGCGCGGTGCCCACAGCGACGACGTTCTCTGCGCTCAGAAACTCCACCGTGGGTGCCCCCGCTACTCCCCGGAGCCGAATCGTGGGGTCACCGTACGGCCGTGCGCGCGCCAATTCCGGTTTGGTGGGCGGAAGTTCGCCGGACGTTCAACGAGGGGTGCCGTTAACGAGCGGCGAACCAGGTGACAAGTAACCTGCCAGTAGCTTTTGGAGGGGAACGGGACGTCACTGGACGCAGTCGGTGGCCTCCGGCGTGAACTTCAGGGGGTCGAGCCGGTCCGTGGCGGCGGCCTCGGCGTAGGTCGCGTGGGTGACCCGGTACCAGACGGCGCCCCTGGAGGTGTCGCCGCCCACGTCGTTCAGACTCACGCACCAGCGCTCCTGGCGGATCACCCGGGGGTACGTCTCGGTGCCGCTGCGGACGATCTCGAACTTCCGGGAGCCCGTGGTGGACGTGACGGCGTCGCGGAGTCCGGTGACGGTGGCCGCTTCCGCATGCGCCGAGCCTGGCCATGAGGGCCATCGTCAGACCGGCCACCATCAGGCGTCCCTTGCTGGACACGCCTTGTTCCCTGTCCGCTGATGACCCAAAAAAAGACGGTCAGCCTACCTCCCACCCGCTTCTCCTCGCCCCCGGTCGGCATTGACAACCGCCCTCGCATCCCTCCATCATCATTCCACTAATCAAGTAGTGGAATGATGGTGGTGATCGTGGAGTACCGCATCGACAGGCGGAGCGGGGTCCCCGCCTTCCAGCAGATCGTGCAGCAGACCAAGCAGGCCCTCCGGCTGGGCGTACTCGTGCCGGGTGACCGGCTGCCCACCGCCAAGGAGGTCGCCGCGACCAGCACGGTCAACCCGAACACCACCCTCAAGGCGTACCGCGAGCTGGAGCGCGAGGGCCTGGTCGAACCGCGACCGGGCCAGGGCACCTTCGTACGCCGCACGCTGGGCCGCCCCGAGACGGGCACCGACTCGCCGCTGTACGCGGAGCTGGTGGCGTGGATGTCGAAGGCGGCCGGGGCCGGTCTGGAGCAGGAGGACGTGGCCGCGCTGGTCGCGTCGGCGATGGAGAAGCAGTACGCCGCCGGGAACGTGGCGGCAGCGGGATCCACGACAACGGGGTCCACGGGGGCCACGACAACCAGGAGCACAGGTGAGTGAAGGTATGTACGCGGGGGAGCCGGCGCTTGAGGCGTACGGGCTGGGGATGCGCTACCGGCGGGGCTGGGCGTTGCGGGACTGCTCCTTCCGGCTCCCGGCGGGACGGATCTGCGGCCTGGTGGGACCCAACGGGGCGGGCAAGACCACGCTGCTGAGCATCGCGGCCCATGTCCTGCAGCCGACGAACGGCTCGATCAGCCTGTTCGGTGAGGCTCCGGGCTCGGTGGAGTCCGGTCGGCGCACGGCGTTCCTCGCCCAGGAGAAGCCCCTGTTCCGCCGCTTCACCGTGGCGGAGACCCTGCGTCTGGGCCGGGAGCTGAACCCCGGCTGGGACCAGCGCGCCGCCGAGGACATCATCCGCGCGGGCAACGTGCCCTTCGACGCGAAGGTCAGCACCCTCTCAGGAGGCCAGCGCACCCGCGTCGCCATCGCCCTCGCCTTCGGAAAGCGCCCCGACCTGCTGATGCTCGACGAGCCGATGTCGGACCTCGACCCGGTCGTGCGCCACGAGATCATGGGCACCCTCCTCGCCGAGGCCGCCGAGCGCGGAACCACCGTGCTGATGTCCACCCACGTCCTCGCCGAACTGGAGAACGTGTGCGACTTCCTCGTCGTCGTCTCCGGCGGCGGAGTGCGCCTCGCCGGTGACGTGGACGAGCTGATGTCCGTGCACACCCTGGTCACGGGCGCCAAGGAGGGTGACGGCATGCCTCCCGCCCTCGCCCTCGGGCACCACACCCTCGTCGAGTCCCGGACCAGCGGACGGCAGTTCACCGCCCTCATCCGCCCCGAAGGCCCGGTCACCGGCCCCTGGGACGTGAACGCCCCGAACATGGAGGAACTCCTGCTCGCCTATCTCCGCTCACCCGACGCACCACCGCTGATCACCCCCACCGCCCAGGTCCACGGCCAGGGGTTCGGTACCGGGGCGGTGGCGGCATGAGCACCTTCACTCGCAGCTCGACCAGCACCTCGACCGGCTCCACGAGCGACGGCAAGAACGGGACCATGAACGGGACCACCACGGAGGCCACCCGGCGCCCCCGACTCAGCGGTATGACCTGGCTGGTCTGGCGCCAGCACCGGGCCGCGTTCTGGACGATCCTCGCCGCCACCGCGCTCTCCGTGGCCTGGATCGTCTACCAGCGCGGCCAGCTGGTCGACTTCCTCGACGGCTACGGCTATCCCGGCAAGAGCCTCGACGAGGCGGGCGGCAAGTTCCAGCAGTACAACGACGCGTTCTCCTTCGTCTCCATGGGTCTCCAGGCGATACCCATCCTGCTCGGTGTCTTCCTCGGCGCCCCGCTCATCGCGGGCGACCTGGAGAACGGCACCGCCAAGCTGGTCGCCGCCCAGTCCATGAGCCGGACCCGCTGGCTCGCGACGAAGCTGGCGCTGGCCGGACTGGTGGTCGTGGTGAGCACGGGCGTGTTGTCGGCGGTGTTCGGCTGGTGGTGGAACCCCGTCAAGTCCGAGGTCACGGTCATGGACTGGATGTCCGGCGAGGCCTTCAACAACACGGGCCCGGTGCCCGTCGCTCTCACCCTCTTCTCCGTGTTCGGCGGGGTCGCGATCGGTGTGGTGCTGCGCCGCACGCTGATGGCCATGGTCGTCACCTTCGGGTTCACCGTGGCCGTCCAGGTCGTCTGGTCCTACTCCATCGTGTCGCTCGGCAACGCTGTCACGATCACGACGAACAAGGGTGTCATGGGCGAGAACGGGTCCCCGTCGCTCCCCCGCGGCGCCTACGAGATCGACTACTCGTTTGTCACTGGCAGCGGGGATCTGGTGGGATTCGGCACCTGTTCGGGATCGCAGACCGACGCGGCACGGCAGGCGTGCCTGGACAAGGCCGATGTCGTGGGCTGGTCGGTGGAGTACCTCCCGATGTCGCAGATGAGCGGTATGCAGTGGTTCGGCGCGTCGATTCTGTTCGCCCTGACGGCCGTTGTCGTGGCGTTCCTCTTCTTCTGGGGCCGTAAGCGGCTCGTCTGAGTCGGCTCGCCTGAGTCGGCCCGTCCGACTCCGTACGCCCCGCGCCCCTTCTCGAAGGGGCGCCTCTTCCCCCTCTGTTTCTTTGTCCCGTACGCCGGGCTGCTTCGCCATGCCCGGAAGTCCGGAGAGAAAGGCATGCCTTGAATCACCGTAAGAGGCGCGCGAGTGAGGCTTCCGCTCTCGCCGCGCTCGTCGCCGCCGCCCTTACCGCGGCCCTGCTCGTCGCCGCCCCGGAATCCGGGGCCGCACAGTTCGACAGCGGTACGGCAGGTACGGCCGGCGCCCTCGGCAAGGCCAGGACAGTCACCCTCGTCACCGGCGACCGGGTCACCCTGGACGCCACCGGACAGGTCACCGATGTGCGGCCCGCCAAGGGCAGGGAAGGCACCACCTTCCGAATAGCGCGGAACGCCGACCGCACCTACGTCGTCCCGCGTGACGCCGAGCGGCTCCTCGCGAACGGCACCGCCGACCGGCGGCTGTTCGACGTGACGCAGCTGGTCAAGTGGGGTTACGACGACGCGGCCCGCCCCGACCTCCCGCTGATCGTGACGTACGCCAAGGGCCGCACCCTCGCGCCGAGCGCGCTGTCCGCCGCCGGAGCCCGGGTCAGCCGGGACCTGCCCAGCGTCAACGGGGACGCGCTGAAGGCCCGTAAGTCCGAGGGCGCCGACCTGTGGAAGACGCTCACCGGCAGCGGCGGGACGGCGCGGGCGAGATCGGCCGCCGCCGACAGGGTCGAGAAGATCTGGCTCGATGGGAAGGTCGAGGCGGCCCTCGACCGGAGCACCGCACAGATCGGCGCCCCCGAGGCCTGGACGGCCGGGTACGACGGGACGGGCATCAAGGTCGCCGTGCTGGACACCGGGGTCGACGACACGCATCCGGATCTGAAGGGCCGTATCGATGCGGCGAAGAACTTCTCCGAGGCGGCGGACACGGTCGACCGGGTGGGCCACGGCACGCATGTGGCGTCGACGGTCGCGGGGTCCGGCGCGCACTCCGGGGGCAAGTACAAGGGGGTCGCGCCGGGCGCCCGGCTGATCAGCGGCAAGGTGCTCGACGACACCGGCTTCGGCGAGGACTCCGGCATCATCGCCGGTGCGCAGTGGGCGATCGCGCAGGGCGCCAAGGTGATCAACCTCAGCCTCGGCAGCCCCGACAGCCCCGGCGACGACCCCCTCGAACAGGCGGTGAACGAGCTGTCCGCCTCCTCCGGCGCCCTCTTCGTGATCGCCGCCGGCAACGAGGGCCCCGACGCCGCCACCGTCGGATCGCCGGGCAGCGCCACCGCCGCGCTCACCGTCGGCGCGGTGGACCGCACCGACGCGATGGCCGACTTCTCCAGCCGGGGCCCGACGGCGGACGGCGCCCTCAAGCCCGACCTCACCGCCCCCGGCGTCGACATCGTCGCCGCGAAGGCCGCCGAGGGCACGGAGGGCGACCCGGCCGCCGACGGCTACGTCTCGATGAGCGGTACGTCGATGGCGACCCCGCATGTCGCGGGCGCCGCCGCGATCCTCGCCCAGCGCCACCCCGACTGGACCGGTGAGCGCATCAAGGCCGCCCTCACCGCGTCCGCCAAACCCACCCCCGGCGTCTCGGCGTTCGCGCAGGGCACGGGCCGTACGGACCTCACCCGCGCCCTCGACCAGCAGCTCACCACGACCCCCGCCACCCTTGCCTTCCCCGCCCAGCAGTGGCCGCACACCGACGACCGGCCGACCACCGAAACGATCACCTATCGCAACGACGGCGACCGCCCCCTCACCCTCGACCTGACCACCGAGGCGTACGGCGAGGACGGAAAGCCGGCCGCCGAGGGCATGTTCGAGGTCTCGCCGAAGCAGCTCACCGTCCCGGCGGGCGCCACCGCGACCGCCCAGGTCACCGCCGACAGCGGCGCGGGCACGGCCGACGGTTCCTTCGGCGGCGCGGTCACCGCGACGGACGGAGCGGGGACGACCGTACGGACCGGCATCGGCGTACACCGCGAGGTCGAGTCGTACGACCTGACGGTCAAGCACCTCGACCTGAAGGGCAAGCCCGCCATCCGTTCCGAGACCGGGGTGCAGGGCCTGGACAACGAGATCTGGCGGGACTTCTCCGACGACAGGGACGGCGAGTTCACCGTACGGCTGCCCAGGGGCCGTTACAGCCTCGAAGACCGTATCGACACGGGCGCGACCCCCGACGCGAAATCCGGGGAGCTGGCCCTTCTCCTCAACCCGAAGTTCTCGCTCACCCGTGACACCACCCTCGTGATGGACGCCCGCAAGGCCACGCCGGTCCGTATCACCGTGCCGGACAGCAGGGCCAAGCACACCGACGCCACCCTCAACTACGGGTTCGACATCGGCGGGAACCGGAGCATCTCCACGTACCTCATGGGCGACTTCGGCAGGCTGCGCGTCGGTCAGTTCGGCGCCCGGCTGCCGGCGGGCGAGGCGTTCGCGCAGTACAACGGCACCTGGACGCACGGCAGTACGCACTACCGGCCGGTCTGGAACCGTACCGGCGATCTGTCGGGCTTCACCGCGAACCCGAAGCGCGGACAGTTCGCCAAGGTCACGCTCGCCGCCGGTGCGCCCGCCAGGGGCAAGACGGCGTCGCTCGTCGCCGCGCCGATGACTCCCGGCGGCTCGTCGTTCGACTTCTACCCCGACACGCGCTCGCTGCCGGGCGCCTTCACCGAGTACGTCCTGCCGGGCGTGCGGTGGCGGTACTCCGTCTCGCAGGACGGCGGCAAGGACGCGGACGGCGAACCGGTGTGGGAGGCCGGCCAGTGGGTCGCGAAGCCCCGTTCGTACAGCGCGGGCAGGCAGTACACCGAGCGCTTCAACACCGGCGTCTTCGGCCCGCACCTCACCGGCCCGTTGACGGACGGCGAGGACCGTCCCGGCGCGGTCCGTATCGGTGACACCCTCCTGGCCCACCTTCCCCTGTTCTCCGACGGCGCCGGCCATGTGGGCGACTCCCGCTACAGCAAGGCCAGGAGCACCCTGTACGCGGGCGGCACGCGGGTCTTCGCCGTGGACACGCCGCTGACCGGCGTCTCGTACGAACTCCCCGCTGCCAAGCGCTCGTTCCGTCTCACCACGGACGTCTCCCGCCCCACCACGCTGTCCTCGGTCAGCACCCGGGTCACCGCCGAGTGGACCTTCACCTCCGCGCACGTCACCGGTGTCGGGCAGCGGCTGCCGCTGTCGGTGGTCCGCTTCACGCCCCGGCTGTCCACGGAGAGCACGGCCAAGGCGGGTACGCGTTTCTCTGTCCCGTTCACGGTCGAGGGCGCGGCCACCGCGCGCACCGCCCGCAAGTTGGCCTTCTCCGTCTCGTACGACGACGGCCGGACCTGGCACCCGGCGAAGGCTGTCGACGGCAAGCGCCTCGACCTGCGCCACCCGGCGGAGGCGGGCACGGTCTCTCTGCGCGTGGCGCTCACGGACGCGGCCGGCAACACCCTGAAGCAGACGATCCACCGGGCCTACCGGGCCGTCAAGTAGGCGTCTGTACACGTGTGTTGGCTGGACGCCCGGGTCGGCTTCGGCCGGCTCGGGCGCTCTTGCCGTGAACGGGACCCGCTGACCGTCGGAAAGTGAGAGGGGCCGGAGGGGTGTGCGACATCCCGCGAGTTCCCCTGAGCCCCCATGCCCGGCCCCCGATCGAGCGGGGCCGGGTGTGCTGTTGACTTTGTAGCTAATCTAACTAGCCTATAGCTAATCACGTTAGCCATTTTGATGGAGGACGGCATGACCGAGCACCTGAGAATCGGCAAGAACACCATCGCCTTCGACGTGACCGGGGAGGGTCCCCTGGTCGTGCTGGCGCACGGTATCGGCGACAGCCGGCACTCCTACCGCTTCCTCGTTCCCGGTCTGGTGGCCGCCGGTTACCGGGTCGCGAACGTCGACATCCGCGGGTGCGGTGAGTCCAGCCTCGGCTGGGACGGTTACAGCCGCACCGACATCGCCGGAGATCTGGTCGCCGTCGTGCGTCACCTCGGCGGCCCGGCCGTGATCATCGGGCAGTCGATCAGCGGCGGCGCCGCGACCATCGCGGCCGCCACTGCGCCCGACGTGATCAGCGGAGTGATCGAGCTGGCTCCGTTCACCCGTGCGCAGCCGGTCGACCTGGGCGGGCTGATCCGGGTCAAGCGCTTCCGGACCGGGTACACGCGGATGGCGCAGGTCATCGTCCGGGGGCGCCTGGCGGACTGGAAGAAGTACCTCGACGTGGCCTACCCGGCCAAGCCCGCCGACTGGAACAGCGAACTGGCCCGCATTGAGGCCACGCTGAGTGAGCCCGGCCGGATGAAGGCCCTGCAGGACATGTGCAAGTCCAAGCCCACCGACGCCGGCGCCCAGCTCGCCCACGTCACCTGCCCGGTGCTGATCGTCGAAGGCAGCCTGGACCCCGACTGGGCCGACCCCCGCGCCGAAGGGGAGAAGATCATCGCCGACCTGCCCGCCGGCCTCGGCGAGCTGGCCGTGATCGACGGCGCCGGCCACTACCCGCACGCCCAGACCCCCGACCAGGTCCTCGCGCTGGCCCTGCCGTTCCTGGCCAAGGCGGCTGCCGGTGCCTAGGGCCGGGCTCACCGCCGCGGCGGTCACCGAAGCCGCCGCCGCCTTGGTCGACGAGGTCGGGTTCGACCAGCTCGGCATGGGCCTGGTCGCCGAACGGCTCGGGGTCAGGACCCCCTCGCTGTACAAGCACGTCACCGGCCAGAGCGACCTCGCCCACCGGATCGCCATCCTGGCCATGAACCAGTGCGCCGACGCCATCCGCGACGCCATTCAGGGTCGTTCCGGCACCGAGGCCCTGGCCCGCGGCGCACAGGCGATGCGGACGTTCGTCAAGGACCACCACGGCCGATACGCCGCAGCCAACGCCGCCCGCCCGACCGGACCCGACGACCCCCTCATCGACGCCCTCAACCGGGTGGTCGACTCCTGGGCGGCCATGCTGCACGGCTACCAGATCGACCCCGACCAGCAGATCCACGCACTGCGGATGCTGCGCACCGTCCTGCACGGATACGCATCCCTGGAAGTAGCCGGCGGGTTCCAGTTCGCCACCGACATCGACGACAGCTTCACCTGGATGATCGACTTCATCGACCACGGCCTGCAGGAGACCACGGCCACCAGCACCAACAGCACCCCCTCCCGCAGGGCCGCGCCGGACGTGACGCTCTGACCGCCGTGGACTGCGCTCCACGCCAGTCCCCGGCCCCACCGGCCACCGGTAGACCACCCGCTCGCCGAACCCCCGTCCCTCCCTCCCGCGCCAGCCAGAAGTGAAGCCGGTCCTCACCGCCGTTATTGACATCGACGCCACCCCGCAAGCGGTGTGGGACGTCCTTAGCTACGTACGTGAGTCGGGGAGACGTTTGTTTGCGGGGGACGGCGCCCGGTCATTGGCGGGTGTACGTCAGTTTCTTGTCCGTGCCGGCGTTCGTGCGTTGGAGCGTGCCCTCCGGCAGCAGGCTGATCTCGCTCGCCGCGCCCGGTGAACAGGAGGACCGCGGCTCGCCGGTGGTGACCGTGGACGGACCGATCCGCAACGTGCCGCCCGCGCCCGGAGCTTCGGCCAGGTCGGCCTGGAACACGCAGTGGTAGGTGCCGTTCGCGGTGGGGCCGTCGGCGACGAGGGAGAGCACCGGGTCGCCCGTGCCGCCCTGTTGGAGCGTCATTTCGCGGGTGTGCAGCCCGTCGGCGTTCTCGATCGTCGCGGCCCAGGTGCCGAGGTAACCGGCCGGGATCGTGCCGTCCGACGAGGGTGCGGAGGTGGCGGGCTGGGAGGGGCCGGGGGCCGGCTGTCCGGTCGTGGCCTGGCCGCCCGGGCTGGTGGGAGCCGTCGCCGAGGGGCCGGTCGTGCCGCCTGCCTGATCGTCGCCGCCGCCGTTCATCAGCGCGTAGACCGAGCCGCCGGCCGCCAGCGCGACGACCAGGGCGACCAGGACGAGTACGGCGGTGGAGCGCGAGGTGCTGCGGGGGTCCTGGGGGGCGGCGGGGCCGTAGGGCGGGGTGTGAGCGGTGGGCGGCGCGCCGTAGGGCGGGGTCTGGCCGAGGCCGCCGTACTGGTGGTACGGCGGTGTCGCGCCGGGCGTGCCGGGGGCGCCGGGCGTGCCGGGGGCGCCGGGGGCGCCGGGGGCGCCGGCCCAGGCTCCCGGCGCGCCGGGGTGGTGCGGATAGCCGTACGCCGAGGGCTGCGGGTGTTGTTGCGGGTAGCCGTAGCCGGGGTGGGCGGGGGCGCTTCCCGGGGCGGCGTTCGGGCCTCCCTGGCCTCCCGGGCCGGCGGGACTTCCTGGCGGGGGCGGCTGTACGTTCCGGCCTCCGACGGCTGTCGGCAGGTGGTCCATCCGTTGGTCCATCCGCGCCCCGTCGCCCGGCTGCCCCGGCACGGGCGGACCCGCCTGCGCGACGGGGGCGGGAGCGGAGGCCGGGGCCTGGTTCGCGGGCGCGGACGGAGCGGAGGGAGAGGAGTCGGCGGCGACGCCGTGCTCGGGTGGCACCTCGGCGTCCGGAGCCGAACCCGAACCCGGCCTCGCAGCGGAACCGGCACCAGCCCCGGCACCCCCCTCCCCCTCCGGGTCCTCCGTATCCAGCAACCGCACCGCGTGCCGCCCCAGTTGGGCGACCAGCGCACTCGGCAGCCATGGGTCCTTCGACCGGCCGCCCGCGACGGTGTCCTCCGCGCCCGTGCGATCCAGGACCTGGGCCAGTGTCGGGCGCGTCCCCGGGTCCTTGCGCAGGCAGTCGCGGACGAGGTCGGCGATGCCCTCGGGGACGCCCGTCAGGTCGGGGTCCTCCTGCGCGATGCGGAACATCAGGGCGTGGACCCCGCTGTTGGCCGTACCGAAGGGGAGTTTGCCGGTGGCGGCGTAGGCGAGGACCGAACCGAGGCAGAACACGTCGCAGGCCGGGGTGATCCGGTCGCCCCGCACCTGTTCCGGGGCCATGAAGCCCGGCGAGCCTACGAGCGCGCCGGTGCGGGTGAGCCCGCCGTCGGTGACCGTCTCCAAGGCGCGCGCGATGCCGAAGTCGATGACCCGCGGACCGTCGATCGTGATCAGCACGTTGGACGGCTTGAGGTCGCGGTGGACGATCCCGGCCGCGTGGATGTCCCCCAGCGCGTGGGCGAGCCCGGCCGCGAGGATACGGACCGTGCGTTCGGGCAGGGCGCCGTGGTCGTGGCCGACGATCTGCTGGAGGCTGGGCCCGGCGACGTACCCCGTGGCGACCCACGGCACCGCGGCCTCGGTGTCCGCGTCCAGCACGGGCGCCGTCCAGTACCCGCCGACCTGCCGCGCGGCCTGCACCTCCTGCCGGAACCGCGCCCGGAACTCGTCCTGCGCGGCCAGTTCCTCCCGTACGAGTTTGACGGCGACCGTCCGCCCGCGGTCGGACCTGGCGAGGTACACCTGCCCCATCCCGCCGGCACCGAGCCGCGCCAACAACCGGTACGCACCGATCCGTTGTGGATCCCCGGGCCCCAGATTCTCCATCGTTGCGCCGCCTTCCCCCGCCCCGCACGTGAGCAACAGATCGAGGATAGTGCGGCCCCACCCCGCGATGAGCTGGGCGTTGTCTACGGTTCCGTAACAGGCGAGCCCATCTGTTCGAGCACCTTGGACAGCCGTTCCAGCATCCGTACGGCGTCCGCGAGTTCGGCCTCGTCGCCGTACGCCTCGGCCAGCCGGTCGGCGAAGGCCGCGTGCCCCGGGCCGACGCGGGCGACGGCCGCCCGTCCCTCCTCGGTGGGTGCCAGCAGCTTGGCGCGGCGGTGGGCGGGGTTCGGCCGGTACTCGGCCAGCCCCCGCTCCACCAGCAGATCGGCGACGCGCTGCACGCTCTGCCGGGTGATGCCCATGGCCCGGGCGATCCCGGCGACGGACAGCGGCTCGTGCAGCACCGCGCCGAGCACCTGCCACCAGGCGGCGGTCAGACCGGCGGGCCTCGCCAGCTCCTCGGCGACGGTGAGGAACTGGCCGTTCAGCCGGAACACCCCGAGTGCGCTGCGGCTGAGCAGGTCCTGACGCTCACGGCTCATCGGGCGGCCGCCTTCTCCAGTACGGCGTACGCCTGCGCGTCGGAGTCGTGGAACAGCCGGTACCAGGCGTCCAGCACCTCGCCCTCGTACACCCCGAGGAGCCGGAAGATCTCCCGGGCGAAGGCGACGGGCTCGGTGGGCCCGGCGGTGATCAGGCCGCGGTCGCTCACGGCGTCCGCGTCCACGTACCGCTCGCCGCCGGCGTATCCGGTCGCGGCCAGGTAGAAGGAGACCGCGCCGGTGTGGTCGCGGTCGTCGAGCAGGCCCTCCCGCGCGAGCCCGGCGGTCGCCCCGCAGATCGCGGCCACGGGCACGCCGGCGTCCAGGAAGGCGCGGGCCTTGCGGGCGAAGGGGGCGAGGTCGGCGGACGTGTCCCAGAGGTCGGCGCCCGGCAGGATCAACAGGGCGCTGTCCTGCGGACGTACGTCGTCCAGGGCGCACGAGGGCTGGATACGCAGCCCCCCGATCGATGTCACCGGCTCACGACCCGGCCCCACGGTCCGGATCTCGTATCCGGCGCGGGCGAGATACGCCGTCGCGTGTCCCGTCTCCCAGTCGGCGAGCGTGTCGTACACGGCGAGATGTACGGGTTTGCGGCTCATGGCTGCCTCCTCGGACCGTCCCGGTCGTCGTGGCCTTCTCGGCCATCCCGTCGACCCCGGATGACAACACACTGTCACTTCGACAGCAGGCTGTCAATAGGGTCGGTCTTCGACAACCTGTCGTGGATCGCCCCGTACCGCAGACAGGACGCCGATACCGCTTCCGCATCGCGGACATCTATTCTCGGGCGCATGACCCCTCAGCCAAACCCCGAGGTCGGCGCCGGCGTGAAGGCCGCGGACCGTGCCCATGTGTTCCACTCCTGGTCCGCGCAGGAGCTCATCGACCCGCTCGCCGTCGCCGGTGCGGAGGGGTCGTACTTCTGGGACTACGACGGCAAGCGGTATCTGGACTTCTCCAGCGGGCTCGTCTACACGAACATCGGCTACCAGCACCCGAAGGTCGTCGCCGCGATCCAGGAGCAGGCGGCGAGCCTGACCACGTTCGCGCCCGCGTTCGCGATCGAGGCGCGGTCGGAGGCGGCGCGGCTGATCGCCGAGCGGACGCCGGGGGACCTGGACAAGATCTTCTTCACCAACGCCGGCGCGGACGCCGTCGAGCACGCGGTGCGCATGGCCCGGCTGCACACGGGCCGCAGGAAGGTGCTGTCGACGTACCGCTCGTACCACGGCGGCACCGAGCAGGCCGTGAACCTCACCGGCGACCCGCGCCGCTGGGCGTCGGACAGCGGCACGGCCGGAGTCGTGCACTTCTGGGCGCCCTACCTGTACCGCTCCCGCTTCTACGCCGAGACCGAGGAGCAGGAGTGCGCGCGGGCGCTCGAACACCTGGAGACGACGATCGCCTTCGAGGGGCCGGGCACGGTCGCCGCGATCATCCTGGAGACGATTCCGGGAACGGCCGGGATCATGATCCCGCCGCCGGGTTACCTCGCCGGTGTCCGTGAGATCTGCGACAAGTACGGGATCGTCTTCATCCTGGACGAGGTCATGGCCGGGTTCGGGCGGACCGGTGAGTGGTTCGCGGCCGACCTGTTCGACGTCGTACCGGACCTGATGACCTTCGCGAAGGGCGTGAACTCCGGGTACGTGCCCCTGGGCGGGGTGGCCATCTCCGGGGCGATCGCGGAGACCTTCGCCAAGCGGCCCTACCCGGGCGGGCTGACGTACTCGGGGCACCCGCTGGCGTGCGCGGCGGCCGTCGCGACGATCGACGTCATGGCCGAGGAGGGGATCGTCGAGAACGCGGCCAGGCTCGGGAAGGACGTCGTCGGGCCCGCGCTGCGCGAGCTGGCCGAGCGGCATCCGTCGGTGGGCGAGGTGCGCGGCGTCGGCATGTTCTGGGCCGTGGAGCTGGTGCGCGACCGGGAGACCCGGGAGCCGCTCGTCGCGTACAACGCGGCGGGCGAGGCGAACGCCGCCATGGCCGCGTTCGGGGCCGCCGCGAAGAAGCAGGGGCTGTGGCCGTTCATCAACATGAACCGGACCCATGTGGTGCCACCGTGCAACGTGAGCGAGGCGGAGCTGAAGGAGGGGCTGGCGGTACTGGACGCCGCGCTGACGGTGGCGGACGAGTACACGACCAGGTGACGGAGCTGCTGCGGACGGCCGAGGTGTAAGTACCAAGTATCTCGGCGACCCGAACGCGTATGGTGGCGAGTTCGTAGACATGTACGAGCACGCCACCAGAACGCGACGAGGGAGACGCCCTGACCATGCCCGCCAGCAGCGGCAACGGCACCGTGACCCGCAGCACCCTGCGGCAGCAGATCGCCGACGCGCTTCGCGACGAGGTGCTGGCCGGGAGACTGCAGGCGGGGCAGGAGTTCACGGTGAAGGAGATCGCCGAGCAGTACGGCGTCTCCGCCACCCCCGTCCGTGAGGCGCTGGTCGACCTCTCCGCGCAGGGGCTCCTCGACGCCGACCAGCACCGGGGCTTCCGGGTGCACGAGTACACGGTCGAGGACTTCCGCGGGATGCTCGAGGCCCGCAGCCTGGTCACCGACGGGATGTTCCAGGCGCTCGACGGCGGCCACCAGGGGTACGGGGAGCAGGGCGACCCCCGCACCGCGGCCGCCGTCGCGGGCGTACGGCGGCGGGGCGAGGAGGCACGGCGCGCCGCCGACGCCGGTGACCTCACCATCCTGATCGGCTACGACCTGCGCTTCTGGCGTGAGCTGAGCATCCTCTTCGGCAACCCCTATCTCGCCGACTTCCTGCACCGGCTACGCGTGCAGAGCTGGGTGTGCACCGTGCAGCACCTGCGCCGGGTGACCGATCTGCGCGGCCGGCTGTGGTCCGGGCACAGCGAACTCGTCGCCGCCCTCGCCGACCGCGACACCAAGACCGCCCGGACGATCGTGGCCGCGAACAACACGCACGCCTTGAACCTGGTCGAGCGGTTGGGGCAGGGCTGAGGGTCCGGCCAGGGCAGAGGGTCGGGCCAGGGCAGAAGCAGATGCCCGGGCCGGGCTCCCCGGCCGCGTGCCCGGTGCGGTTGCCCGGGCCGTGCCAAGCTTCCGCGCAGGCGGGAATTCGCCGACCCGCGCCGCCCCGGGGTGAGCCGGGCGGGTCCGGGTATGGAACGTGCACGAGCCGAGCGGGGCGGGGCTGGGCAGGCCTGGAACCGCGCGGAAGGAGCCGACCGTGCGCCGCACCGATTACCCTGCCTTGACCACCGTGCGACCACCACCGTTCGCCGCGAGTAACGAAGGAGCTGTCTTTTGGCCTGTGACCTGTGGCTGGTGCCGCTCGTCGACGTGTTGTGCCACACCCCGGACAACCCGTTCGCCGAGGAACTCGCGCAATACAACAAGGTGCTCGCCGAGGCCGGACTGCCGCCGGTGCCGGTGTACCAGTACATGCCGGGCCTGTCCGGCGACGTCGCCCCGGTGGCCGGGTTCGACTACGACGCCCTGCACTTCCTGCGCCGCGCCTACCTGCTCCAGGTCTGCGGGCTGCCGGTGACTCCGGTGGACGAACTGGGCGGTGACTACGAGCAGTTGCTGGAGATGTTCGAGACGACGGCCCAGCAGTCGCACCTGGTCTGGCACTACGACCACGCGGGCGCGTACGTCCCCGTCGACTTCCCGCACCCCCTCGCCAACGACGAACTCCTCGCGGCCGGCGGCCCGTTGGGCTCCGCCCAGACCCTGTTGCGGGAGCTGGAACTGGTGGCCCAGAGCATCGGCATCGACCCGGCCAACCCCCCGGCGGCGCCCGAACCGCCCGCCGCCCCCACGGAGTTGGAGGAGCCCGCGGTACCGGCTCCCTACGACCCCAGCCCCTTCGCCCGGGAGCGCCACGTCTGGCTCGGACTGCACGCGGCGGCGACGCGGAGCCTGGCACAGGGGTCGATGATCATCTTCAGCTGAAGGCTTCACTTCAGGTGAGGACTTCAGTCGAGGACTTCAGGTGAGGCTTCAGCCGAGGATCAGCGCCCCAGCTGGGAGAGGCCCTTCTGCACGTCCTCGAGGTTCATCACCGGGGTGTAGGTGATCTTGGCACCCAGGTTGAGGAAGAACGGTTCGCTGAGCACCGGCATCTGGAAGCTGTCCTGCATGTCGAAGACGAAGTACGCGGTGCGTTCGCCGTTGTCGGTGGTGAAGTAGGCCGACTCGGGCTTGATCTGTTCCACCGACTCCTGGATCAGTTTCCCCAGGGTGCCGTTGCGGATGGCCTCGTTCGCCTTCTCCGTGTCCATCTGCGCCTTGAGCAGTACGCGCATCACACTCACCTTCTTCTGGTCGGCACACGTTGATGCACGGTCCAAGGATATGCCTGTATGCGGCTTTTCTCCTTGGTAGTTACAGCGAATCGGGCCGGGTCGGCGCCCCTCGCGGCGACGCCACTCCGCCCGGTGGGCCGAGGCCCACCGGGCGGAGTGCGCGGGATGATCCGCCGTTACTGGATGGTCCAGCCCACGCTGCCGACGCCCGTGCTGTAGATCGCGCAGACGCCGGAGGACTCGCTGTACTGGCCCGGGGACAGCGTCACCCACTGGCCGGAGACGTCGGGGGCCCAGCCGCAGACGATCTCGGCACGGAAGGTGACGTTGTGGTCGGTGTTGTTCTGGCAGCCGGCGATGCCGTGGTCCGGGTTGTTGTTGTGCACCCAGCCCTCACAGTCGACGGTTCCCTGGGCTCCGGCCGACGCGGCCTGGGCCGGGACGGCCACGGCGCCGACGGTCAGGGCCAGCGCCGAGACCGTGGTGGCCAGGCCGGCGGTGAGGATGCTCTTCCTGCGGTTCACTGGTGCCCCCGTGAGGTTGCGGTGTGCGTTGCTGACCTCAGTGAAGGGCACGGGGACCGGCACGTGAACCTGAGACTTGTCAGGGTGGCCCGAGGTACCTGCGGTGAGGGGGTCGGGCGAGAAAATCGACATCCCGGCACCATTCAACTGCCTCCTCGACACCACGGGCTTCCAGGCACCAAGGACAGCTGACCTCACGTCGGCCCTACAAAGCACCAGTGCCCTGGCCGACGTCAGCGGCCAGGGCACAGGCGTGTTCGGAAGCCGTCGCGGCCTAGATGAACGAGTTGACCTCGATCGTCTCGTCCCGGCCCGGGCCCACGCCGATCGCGGAGATCGGGGCGCCGGACATGTCCTCCAGCGCCTTGACGTAGTTCTGGGCGTTCTTCGGCAGGTCGGAGAAGGACTTCGCCTTGGTGATGTCCTCGGACCAGCCCGGGAGGGTCTCGTATATCGGCTTCGCGTGGTGGAAGTCGCTCTGCGAGTACGGGAGTTCCTCGACGCGCTTGCCGTCGATCTCGTACGCCACGCAGACCGGGATCTGCTCCCAGCCGGTCAGGACGTCCAGCTTGGTGAGGAAGAAGTCCGTCAGGCCGTTCACGCGGGTGGCGTAGCGGGCGATCACCGCGTCGAACCAGCCGCAGCGGCGGTCACGGCCGGTGGTCACGCCCTTCTCGCCGCCGATGCGGCGCAGCGCCTCGCCGTCCTCGTCGAACAGCTCCGTCGGGAAGGGGCCCGCGCCGACGCGGGTCGTGTACGCCTTCAGGATGCCGATGACCCGGCTGATCTTCGTCGGGCCGACGCCGGCGCCCGTGCAGGCACCACCCGCGGTGGGGTTGCTGGAGGTGACGAAGGGGTACGTGCCGTGGTCGATGTCGAGGAGCGTGCCCTGGCCGCCCTCGAAGAGCACGACCTTGTCCTGCTCAAGGGCCTGGTTGAGCACCAGGACCGTGTCGGCGACGTACGGCGCGAGCTTCTCGGCGTACGTCAGCAGCTCCTCGACCACCTGGTCGACGGCGATCGCGCGCCGGTTGTAGAGCTTTGTGAGGATCTGGTTCTTGACGTCGAGAGCCGCCTCCACCTTCTGGGTGAGGATCGACTCGTCGTAGAGATCCTGTACGCGGATACCGACGCGGTTGATCTTGTCGGCGTAGGTCGGGCCGATACCCCGACCGGTGGTGCCGATCTTCCGCTTGCCGAGGAAGCGTTCCGTCACCTTGTCCACCGTCACGTTGTACGGCGTGATGATGTGCGCGTTTCCGCTGATGAGGAGCTTCGACGTGTCGACGCCGCGAGCGTTCAGTCCGTTCAGCTCGGAGAACAGGACCGACGGGTCGACGACGACTCCGTTACCGATGACCGGGGTGCACCCCGGCGAGAGGATTCCGGAAGGGAGGAGGTGGAGGGCGTACTTCTGATCGCCCACGACTACCGTGTGGCCGGCGTTGTTGCCGCCCTGGTAGCGCACCACATAGTCCACCGAGCCACCGAGCAGGTCGGTCGCCTTTCCCTTGCCTTCGTCACCCCACTGAGCACCGAGCAGCACAAGTGCGGGCACGCGCGTACACCCCTTCCGGGCGGGGCATGTCCAGGGTCAGGGGGTACGCGGCACGGTTGCCTCGTACACCGGCGACCTTCGTTGGCCGCAACCCGTCGGACCGGATGCCCCGGAATAGACGAAGCCCCTGGCGCAATAGCGCAAGGGGCTCTTGCACCAAGATGCTACCCGAGGAAGCGAGGCAGGACCGAGGTGGCGACTTTCGCGACGTCCGACCAGCTGCTGGTGGTCATCGATCCGGTCGCCCGGAGGATGGACGGAGAGTCCGTACGGATCGCGAAAGACGTGCTCAGCGCGGGTTCGGCGAGTATGAAGGTGTGTTTGCCGGAGGGGCCGGAGGAATTCGCCCGGGTGCTCACTCGGCGCGGATCGCGGCGGCCGGTGGTCATAGGGGACGACCTCTCGCTGATCCGGGCGGTGTCCCTTCTGCACCGGCGACGGGAGCTGACGGACTGCGCGCTGTCCGTGGTGCCGGTGGGCGGCGTGCTGTCACTGGCCCGCTCCCTGGGCCTGCCCACCGGAGCGGTGGCGGCGGCGCGGGCCGTGCTCGACGGGACCGAGCGGCGGCTGGACCTGCTGGTGGACGACAGCGACGGGGTGGTGCTGGGCGCGCTGCGCATACCGCCGGTGGTCTCGCACCAGGCCGCGGAGGCGGACACGGGGCTGGATGCGGCGGTGGCCGCGGGGGTGACCGCACGTCCCTGGCTGCGGACCTGCCAGTCGCTCGTACGCACCCTGGTACCGGTCCGGCCGCTGCGCCCCGCCCCTCTCGATCCCGGCCCCGGCCCCTCACGACTGCGCGTCGAGGTGGACGGCGAGATGCTCGTCGACCTCGACCAGCCGGTGGAGGCGGTCTCCGTGACCCCGGGCGGTTCCGGAGCCGCGGCGGTGGAGGTCCGTCCGGCGTCGGTCGGCGCGGAGGCGTCCCCCCTGCTGGCCCGGGGGCGCCGGGTGACCGTCTCGGGGGCGGATTTCCGGTACCGCGCGGACGCGACGGTCGCGGGTCCGGTACGGAGGCGGACGTGGACGGTGTGGGAGGGCGCGCTGGGGCTCACGTTGCCGGAGAGGTGACTGAGGCTCACGTTGCCGGAGAGGTGAGGCGCGGGCACCCAGGTGCCGTGCGACGCCCGGGCGACTGACGTGCAGGTTCGCGCCCGCGCCCTCGTCGAGGACCGGTGGCGGGGCCGTCCGGCTACCAGGGCCGGTGGCGGGGCCGTCCGGCCACGAGGGTGCCGGAGAGGTGAGGGGCGGGCAACCAAGTGCCGTGCGGCGCCCGGGCGACTGACGTAGAGGTTCGCGCCCGTGCCGTGTGGTGTCCTCCCGGTCGGCGTGCACGTACCGGTGTGACTACCCGGGCAGCGCGTCCGCCTCGTCCTTCAGGTCCACCCCGCTGCGCCCCAGCTCCCGCGCCCCGCGCAACAGGGCGGCCAGCTTCAGTGCCGCCGTCTCGTACGCCAGGCCCCTCGGGGGGCGGATGTTGGAGAGGCAGTTGCGGGCGGCGTCGGTCGTCTCGCCGGGCTTCGGGCCGTAGGTGAGGTACGCGCCCAGGGAGTCCGCCGCCGACATGCCGGGGCGTTCGCCGACCAGGACCACCACGGACGCGGCGCCCATGGCGTGCGCGACGTCGTCGCCGAGGGCCACGCGGGCCTGCTCGGCCAGGACGACCGGGGCCACCCCGGTGCCGGGCGGCAGCACGGCGGTCGTCGCCCGTACCACCGCCGCCGCGTGCTCGTGCACCGCCCGGCTCGACAGCCCGTCCGCGATCACGAACACCACGTCCCACGCCCCCGTCGGAAGATGCGCGCGGTCGGTCGGGTGCAGCCGGCGGCCCAGGTCGGGGCGCTGGAGGTAGGTCAGCCGGTCGGGGGCGGCACTGCGGACCCGTACCGTCGGCACACCGGCGAGCCCCGCGGCGATCAGGTCCGGGTCGAACGGCGAGTGCACGGCGTCGCGGGCCGCCGCGTGCGCGGCCTGGAGTTCCAGCCGGTGCCGGGTCGGCATTCCCGAGCCCGCCCGGCCGAGGCCGATGCGGGCCTGGGTGTGGCGGCGCAGGGCCGACCAGAGGGCCAGGTCGTCGGTGCGAGCGGGTGGTTGGGTCATGCCGCCAGTTCCCTTCCGATCGCCGTCAGCGGATGCGCCCCCGCCGTACCGGACACGTCCCGGATCGCTCCCCGTTCGTCCAGCAGCCCGATCGATTCCAGCCAGGCCTCGAACTCCGGTGCCGGGCGCAGGCCCAGCACCTCCCGCAGGTACAACGCGTCGTGGTACGAGGCCGACTGGTAGTTGAGCATGATGTCGTCGCCGCCCGGTGTGCAGATCACGAACGAGGCGCCCGCGACGCCCAGCATGGTCAGCATGGTCGCCACGTCGTCGTCATCGGCGTCCGCGTGGTTGGTGTAGCAGATGTCGAGGCCCATCGGCAGGCCGAGCAGCTTGCCGCAGAAGTGGTCCTCCAGGGCGGCGCGGAGGATCTGCCGGCCGTCGTAGAGGTACTCGGGGCCGATGAACCCGACGACCGTGTTGACCAGCAGCGGCTGATACCGCCGGGCGACGGCGTACGCCCTGGCCTCCACCGTCTGCTGGTCCACCCCGTGGTGCGCGTCCGCCGACAGGGCGCTGCCCTGCCCGGTCTCGAAGTACATGACGTTCTGGCCGACCGTGCCCCGCCCGAGCGAAAGGGCCGCCTCGTACGCCTCGTCGAGCAGCCCCAGCGTGACCCCGAAGGACGCGTTCGCCGCCTGTGTCCCCGCGATGGACTGGAAGACCAGGTCGACGGGGGCTCCGCGGGCCATGAGGTCCACGCTCGTCGTCACATGGCTCAGGACGCACGACTGGGTCGGGATGCCGTACCGGGTGATCACCCCGTCGAGCAGTTCCAGCAGGTCCCGTACGGCCTTCGGGCTGTCGGTCGCCGGGTTGATGCCGATCACCGCGTCGCCGGAACCCAGCAGCAGTCCGTCCAGCAACGCCGCCGCCACGCCCGCGGGGTCGTCGGTGGGGTGGTTCGGCTGGAGGCGGGTCGCGAGGCGCCCCGGCAGGCCGATGGTCGACCGGAACGCCGTCACCACGCTCACCTTGCGCGCCACGGCCACCAGATCCGCGTTCCCCATCAGCTTGGACACCGCGGCCGTCATCTCCGGCGTCAGCCCGGGCGCCAGCGCGGCCAGCGCCCGCGCGTCCGCCGCCTCCGACAGCAGCCACTCCCGCAGCTCCCCGACCGTCATCCCGGCCACCGGTGCGAAGGCGAAGGGGTCGTGGGTGTCGAGGATCAGCCGGGTCACCTCGTCGGTCTCGTACGGGACGACCGGCTCGGTGAGGAACGCCGTGAGCGGCACCTCGGCCAGCGCCCAGCGCGCGGCGACCCGCTCCCGCGCCGACGACGCGGCGAGGCCGGCCAGCCGGTCGCCGGAGCGCTCGGGGCTCGCGGCGGCGAGCAGCCGGGCGAGGGAGTCGAAGCGATGGCGCTCGCCGTTGAGGGTGGAGGTGTAGACGCTCATGGCGGTGACCGTACGAGCCGCGTGTTGCCGCCAGATTTCTAAAGGTCTGGTTGACAAACATTTAACGCGCCGACACCCTTGACCGACTCATTCGGGCCACAGAGTTCCACTCCATCGGCAGTGCGCGGAGCGCGATCAAGGCAACCAGGAAGGGGCCACCCGATGGCAGTACAGGAGGGCGTCGCCCCGGAGGCGGGCACCGCCGGCGAGGAAACCGTCCATCGCCTCAAACCCAACGCCATCGGCCTGCTCGGCGTGGTCTTCATGGCCGTCGCGACCGCAGCGCCGATCACCGCGATGACCGGGAACGTGCCCTTCATGGTGTCGTCCGGCAACGGCATCGGCGCCCCGGCGAGCTATCTCGTCGCAATGGTCGTCCTGGCAATCTTTTCCGTCGGTTTCACCTCGATGGCGAAGCACATCACCTCCACCGGAGCCTTCTACGGCTTCATCTCCTACGGCCTGGGCCGCACGGTCGGCCTCGCCTCCGGACTCCTCGCGACCTTCGCGTACGTCGTCTTCGAGCCCGCCCTCATCGGCATCTTCTCGACCTTCGCGACGACGACCCTCAAGGACCAGACGGGACTGCACATCCCGTGGTGGGTGTTCGCGATCCTGATGCTCGCCGTCAACGCGATGGGCACCTGGTTCGGCGTCTCGGTCGCCGAGAAGCTGCTCGTCGTGCTCCTGGCCACCGAGGTGACGATCCTCGCGGCGATGGCGGTCTCGGTCGCCCTGCACGGCGGCGGCCCGGACGGCTTCACTTTCGGCCCGGTCAACCCGGTCAACGCCTTCCAGGGCACGAGCGCCGGCCTCGGCCTGTTCTTCGCCTTCTGGTCGTGGGTCGGCTTCGAGTCGACCGCGATGTACGGCGAGGAGTCCCGCGACCCGAAGAAGATCATCCCCAAGGCCACCATGATCTCCGTCCTGGGCGTCGGTGTCTTCTACGTCTTCGTCTCCTGGATGGCCATCACCGGCAACGGCGAGAAGGAGGCCGTCGCCGCCGCCTCCTCCGCGAACCCCCTCGCGATGTTCTTCAACCCCACCGAACAGTACGTCGGCCACTGGGCGGTCGTCGTCATGCAGTGGCTGATGATCAGCGGCTCGCTGGCCTGCGGCATGGCCTTCCACAACTGCGCGGCCCGCTACATGTACGCGCTGGGCCGCGAGGGTGTCCTGCCGTCCCTGAAGAACACCATCGGCCGCACCCACGCCCGGCACGGCTCCCCGCACATCGCGGGCCTCGTCCAGACCATCGTGAGCGCCGTACTGATCGCGGCGTTCTGGATCGCGGGCAAGGACCCGTACGCGGGCCTGTACGTCCTTCTCGCCATCCTCGGCACCATGGCGATCCTGGTCGTCCAGGCCGTGTGCTCCTTCGCGGTGCTGGCGTACTTCCGCTCCCACCACCCCGAGAGCCGGCACTGGTTCAGGACGTTCACCGCCCCGCTCATCGGGGGCGTCGCGATGCTCGCGGTGGTGGTGCTGCTGGTGTCCAACATGGGTGTGGCGGCCGGCTCGGAGTCCGGCTCCCTGGTCCTGAAGGCGACTCCGTGGCTGGTCGCCCTGGTCGCCGCGACGGGAATCGGGTACGCGCAGTACCTGAAGCGGCGGGACCCCTCCCGGTACGCCCTGCTGGGGCGGACGGTTCTGGAGGAGACGAAGGAGCGTTAGGGCCGCGGCGGACACTGGGGAGCGCCGAAGGAGCATCAATGCCGCGGCAGGTGTCAGGAAGCGCCGAAGGTGCGGTCCCGGTGGGCGCGCCAGCGTTCCATCATGGCCGAGACCTCGCCGTCGAGGAACTCGAAGAAGGCGAGCGTCTCGGCCATCCGGCGGCCCGCGGGGGTCTGTGCGCCGAGGCTGGTGACGCCCTCGCGCAGGGCGCCCTCCCACCGCTTGAGGACCGCCTCACGGTTGGTCAGGGCCTCGTACCACTGGTCGCCGTGCACCCGGTAGCGCTCCCGGCGCGAGCCGGGCTCCCGCTCGCGCGACACCATGTGCGTCTGCGCCAGGTAGCGCACCGCCCCGGACACCGCGGCGGGGCTGATCTTCAGCTGTTCACCGAGCTCGGCGGAGGTCATCACGCCCTCGTCGGAGGCGAGCAGGGCGGCGAAGACCCGAGCGGCCATGCGCTGCATCCCCGCCTCGACGAGTTGCGCCGCGAACGACTCGACGAACCGCGACACGGCCTCCGTGTCCCGCCCGGCCCCGGCTGATTCCGTCATGCGTTCATCCTATGCGGGCTTTCTACGCTTCCTTAACTTCACAAATTTCTGAAGGAAGCGTACGTTCTGAAACATGACGAAGGCAATCAGCGTCTCCGGGCTGCACAAGTCGTTCGGCGGGACGCACGCTCTCGACGGCCTCGACCTGGACGTCGAGTCCGGCGAGGTCCACGGTTTCCTCGGCCCGAACGGGGCGGGCAAGTCCACCACCATCCGCGTCCTGCTCGGACTGCTGCGCGCCGACTCGGGCGCCGCGCAGATCCTCGGCCGCGACCCGTGGGCGGACGCGGTGGAGGTGCACCGCCGGATCGCGTACGTCCCCGGCGATGTGACGCTGTGGCGCAACCTCTCCGGCGGCGAGGTCATCGACCTCTACGGCAGGCTGCGCGGCGGCCTCGACGCCGGGCGCCGCGCCGAGCTGGTCGAGCGGTTCGAGCTGGACCCGACGAAGAAGGGCCGAACGTACTCGAAGGGCAACCGGCAGAAGGTCGCCCTGGTCGCCGCGTTCGCCTCGGACGTCGACCTGCTGATCCTGGACGAGCCGACCTCCGGTCTGGACCCGCTGATGGAGGAGGTCTTCCAGCGGTGCGTGGAGGAGGAACGGGACCGCGGCCGCACCATCCTGCTCTCCTCGCACATCCTGAGCGAGGTCGAGGAACTCTGCGACCGGGTGAGCATCATCCGCAGGGGACAGACCGTCGAGACCGGCTCGCTGGCCGAGCTGCGCCACCTCACCCGCACCAGCGTGACCGCCGAACTCGCGGGCACGCCCGACGGGTTGGCGGGGCTGCCGGGCGTCCACGACCTCGCCACCCAGTCGACGGAAGGGGGCAGGGGCTGCCGGGTCCGCCTCCAGGTGGACACCGACAAACTCGACGCCGTGCTGCGCTCGCTCAGCGAGTCCGGCGTGCGGTCGCTGACGTCGACACCGCCGACGCTGGAGGAGCTGTTCCTGCGTCACTACCAGGAGGACGTGGCCGCACAGGACGCGGTCGCTCAGGACGCGGTCGCTCAGGGGGTGGCGCGATGACCGCGACCGCCACCGGCGCACAACCCTCCGGCCCCCACCCCTCCGGGCCACAGTCCACCGACTCAGGGAGCACCCGCTCCCGGACCACCGGCTCACGCCAACTGGCCGGAACCGGCGCCCTGTTGCGTTTCGCGCTGCGTCGCGACCGCGCGATGATCCCGGTCTGGGTGGCGGTGAACGCGCTCATGGTCCTCTCCATGCCGAACACCCTGGAGGGCCTCTACGCCACCCCCGCCGAACGCGCCGACCTGCTCACGCAGATGTCGACCAACTCCTCGCTGCGCGCGATGATCGGCCCGGTCTTCGGCGACTCGATCGGTGCGCTGACCGCCTGGCGGGTCGGCGTGTACGCGGGTGCGCTGGCCGCCGTGACGAGCCTGCTCGTCGTCGTCCGGCACACCCGGGACGAGGAGGAGAGCGGCCGTCAGGAGCTGGTGGCCTCGGGCATGGTGGGCCGTCGGGCCTCCCTCACCGCGGCCCTGCTGGCGGCTGCGGTCGCCGACGCGCTGGTGGCACTGCTGGTCGCGGCGGGCCTGGCCGCCCACGGAACCACCGGCGCGCTGGCGCTCGGGATCGGGATCGCGGGCGTCGGCATGGTCTTCGCGACGATGGCGGCGATCGTCGCGCAGCTCACGGAGAGCGCTCGGCTCGCCCGCGGACTGACCGCGGCGGTCCTCGGCGCCGCCTTCGTGCTGCGCGCGGCGGGCGACTCGGCCACCGACGACGGCTCCTCGGTGCTGACCTGGCTGTCCCCCCTCGGCTGGCTGGAGAACCTACGGCCGTACGCGGACGAACGCTGGTGGGTACTGCTCCTGTTCGTGACGGCGGCCGCCGGACAGGCGACGGTGGCGTACGCGCTCGCCGGGCGGCGCGACGTCGGCATGAGCTTCCTGCCCACCCGGCCGGGACCGGCGGCCGGTCGCCTGGGTTCGGCGGCGGCGCTGGCCTGGCGGCTGCAGCGGGGCAGTGTGCTCGGCTGGAGCATCGGCTTCTTCCTCGCCGGCCTGGTCTACGGCGGCATGACGCAGGGCGCGGCCGACCTCGTCGGCGACAACGACAACGCCCGCGAGATCATCGAGCGGATGGGCGGACAGGCCGGCCTGACGGACGCCTTCCTGTCGGCGATGATCGGCATGCTCGGCCTGATCGCCGCGCTCTACGTCGTCGCCTCCGTTCTCCGACTGCACGGCGAGGAGACCTCCGGGCGCGCGGAACCGGTGCTGGCGAACGCGGTGGGGCGGCTGCGGTGGGCCGCCGGCCACCTGGTGATCGCCTTCGGCGGAGCCGTACTGATCATGCTGCTCGCCGGACTGGGCTTCGCCCTCGGCTACGGCAAGGACGCCGGGCCGGTCCTGGGCGCCTGCCTCGTGCAGGTGGCCGGTGTCTGGGTGGTCGGCGGTCTGGCGGTGCTGCTGCACGGAGTGGCGCCCCGGGCTGCGATGGCGGCCTGGGGTGTGGCCGGGGCGGTACTGCTGATCGGCTGGGTCGGTCCCGCGCTGGACGTTCCGCAAACGGTCCTGGACCTCTCCCCGTTCGGCCACCTCCCGAAGCTGCCGGGCGGGGAGATGGAGTGGGGCCCGGTACTGGTCCTTCTGCTGCTGGCGGCCGCTTTGACGGCGGCGGGACTGGCGGGACTTCGACGGCGCGACGTCACGACGTGAGGGGGAGGTGGGGGGGTGAGGGGGAGAGATCCGGGGATGCGTTCCTGCTGCGGTGGACTGACGTGCGAACCGGGCAGTGGCGGCATGCGTCCTCCTGGACATGAACCGGAATGCCGTGACGTGCGGTGGCTGTCTGTTGTCGATGGTGGGCGCGTTGGCGGCCACACTGTGGTGGCTCTCCTCCGCCCGCACCCGGATCCACCTGGGCAAAGGCTTTGAGAACGAGGGCATGGACTTGAGTGTCCTGTTCACCGAGCTCCCCCTGGTGTTCCTCACGGGAGCCGTCCTGCCCGCCCTCGTCTACGCCCTGTTCACACGGGCGCTGGTCGGCAGACGGGACGTCTCAGACGATCACCGGTAGTCCCTCCAGCCCCCGGATCACGAAGTTCGGCTTCCGCGACGGCTCCGCCGCCAGACTCAGCGTGGGGGCCTTCTCCAGGAGTGCCGTCATGGAGGCCGCGAGCTCGATACGGGCCAGGGGCGCGCCGATGCAGTAGTGGATGCCCGCGCTGAAGGAGATGTGCGGGTTGTCCTCCCGGGTCAGATCGAGCCGCTCGGGGTCCCGGAAGACCGCCGGGTCGTGGTTGGCGGACCCGAAGAGCATGGCGATCTCGGCGCCCCGGGGGATCACCGTGCCGTCGATCTCGATGTCGTCCAGCACCCAGCGTTCGAAGAGCTGGAGCGGGGTGTCGTAACGCATCAGCTCCTCCACGGCGGACGGCACCAGGGAGTGGTCGGCGCGGAGGGCGGCGAGCTGGTCGGGGTTGCGGAACAGGGCCCACCAGCCGTTCACCGTGGCGTTGACCGTCGCCTCGTGGCCGGCGTTCAGAAGCAGCACGGCGGTGGAGATCATCTCCTGCTCGGTGAGACGGTCGCCCTCGTCGTGCGCCGCGATCAGGCCCGAGATGAGGTCGTCGCCGGGCTCCTTGCGGCGGGCGGCGATCAGTTCCCGGAGGTAGTCCGAGAACTCGACGGACGCCCTGACCGCCCTTTCCGCCGTCTCCTGCGACGGGTTCAGCTCGTACATCCCGCAGATGTCCGCCGACCAGGGCCGCAGCGGCGCCCGGTCCGCCTCCGGGATCCCCAGCATCTCCGCGATCACCGCGACCGGCAGCGGCTCCGCCACATCCGTCAGCAGGTCACCGCCGCCCGCCTCCACCAGCGCGGACACCAACTCACCGGCCAGACCGTGCACATACGGCCGCAGCCGCTCCACCGTGCGCGGGGTGAACGCCTTCGACACCAGACGCCGGATCCGGGTGTGGTCCGGCGGCTCCAGGTCGAGCATTCCGTGGTCGTTGAGCGTGTGGAACGGCTCGTGCTCCGGAGGCGGCGCCGTCCGCCCGAAGTCCTCGTGCGTGAACCGGTGCTGATACGTCCGCCCCAGCCGACGGTCCCGCAACAACGCCGAGACGTCCGCGTGGTGCGACACCAGCCACTGGTCGGTGGGCTCGTACCGCAGCACGCGGCCACGCTCACGCAGCTCGGCGTACGCCGGGTACGGGTGGGCGACGAACGCCGGGTCCCAGGGGTCGAACGCGAGGTCAGAAACAGCTGCCATGCCCGGACGCTAGCCCGCCGCCCCACCGTCTGACCAGGGGTGTCCCCGTGGCGGCGGGGCCGGGTCCCACCGGCGGCGCGGCCTCGTCAGCCCGGCGTGACCAGCCTGGCCTCGTACGCGAACACCGCCGCCTGGGTGCGGTCCCGCAGGCCCAGCTTCACCAGGATCCGGCTCACATGCGTCTTGATCGTCGAGTCGGCGACCACCAGCCGTTCGGCTATCTCCGAGTTCGACAGGCCCTGCGCGATCAGCACCAGCACCTCCGTCTCCCGTTCGGTCAGGTCCCCGTAGGACGCCTGCGCGGAGGGCGCGAGGCGCTGGGCGGTGGACAGCTTGGAGAACTCGGTGATCAGCCGCCTGGTCACCGAGGGCGCCAGCAGGGCCTCCCCGGACGCCACCACCCGTACCCCATCGGCGAGTTGACGGGCCGAGGCGTCCTTGAGGAGGAAGCCGGAGGCTCCCGCCCTGAGCGCCTGGTACACGTACTCGTCCAGGTCGAAGGTGGTCAGCACCAGCACCTTCGACGCGCCGTCCGCGGCGACGATCTCCCGGGTGGCCTCGATGCCGTTCAGCTCGGGCATGCGGATGTCCATCAGCACCACGTCCGGGGCGAGTTCACGGACCCGGTCAACCGCCTCCCGTCCATTGACCGCCTCGCCGACGACCTCGATGTCCGGCATCGCGTTCAGCAGAACCGAGAAGCCCTCGCGCACCATCATCTGATCGTCCGCGATCAGGACCCGGATGGTCATACGTCACCCTCGCTCACCGCGGTCACCGGCAGGAACACCGCGACCTCATAGCCCCCGTCCTCCACCGGGCCCGCCGTCATCTCGCCGTTCAGCATGGAGACCCGCTCCCGCATACCGGTGATGCCGTGCCCCGCTCCGGGAGAAGGCTTCACCAGGGAAGGCTCGGGCGGCGGGCCGTTGACTATCCGCAGCCCCAGCCCACCCAGGACGTACCCGATCTCCACCCTGGCGCCGGCCCCCGGCGCGTGCCGCAAGCTGTTGCTCAGCGCCTCCTGCACGATCCGGTAAGCCGACAGCTCCACGCCCTGCGGCAGCTCGCGCACCGCTCCGGTCACCGTCTTGTCGACGCTGAGGCCCGTGTCCCGCACATTGGCGAGCAGCGCGTCCAGGTCGGCGAGGGTGGGTTGCGGGGCATCCGGGGCCTCGTAGTCCTCGGCGCGGACCACGCCCAGGACCCGACGTAGTTCGGTGAGGGCCGCCACCGCGTTCTCCCTGATCGTGGCGAAGGCGCGCTCCAGCTCCGGTGGCGGGTTCTCCACCCGGTAGGGGGCGGCCTCCGCCTGGATGGCGACGACGGACATGTGGTGCGCGACCACGTCGTGCAGTTCGCGGGCGATCGTCGTGCGCTCCTCCAGCAGGGTGCGGCGGGAACGCTCGTGCTCGGTCACCGTCTGCTGGGCCGTCACCTCCTTCTCGGCCGTCCGCCGTACATGCCAGACGGCGACGACGAGCAGGAGCAGAGCGGAGACGACCAGCATGGGCCCGGTGTTCGAGGAGTAGTGGCCCGCACCGAGGATGGACTCCGACCCTATGCCGTAGACCCCGCTCATGATCCACATCCAGGCCGCCGTGCGGGGCCCGGTCCGGACGGCCGCGACCGTCAGGACGACCAGGTGGGAGGCGAAGCTGCCGGTCGGCCACGGCCAGTCGTCGTAGCTGTTGCCCAGCACCGCGATGAACGGGGTGGCCGCCATCGAGATCCAGAACGCGCCGGTCGGACGCAGCAGCACCAGCAGAACCGGGAACAGGGCCATCAGCGCGGTCAGCCAACCGAGGCCTCCGCTGCCGTCGGCCGCGGAGGCGGACGCGGCGATGATCGCCACCAGCAGTCCGGCGAACGCCACCACGGCGTGCGGGGTCCAGGCCGCCCAGTCCCGCAGTCGGCCCGGCAGCCGCCTGGTCACAGGGCCGTCGACGCGCATCCGGGGCAGCGGGTCATAGGCGAAGGCGTCGGTGAACAGTTCCTGTCGCAGGCCGCGCAGGGCGTCCGCGGCCAGCCGGTACTCAGGGCTGCGCGCTCTGGTTCCGCCCTGCGGCGTGGAGTGCGTCTGGGTCGTCTCGGTCACATACAGAACGGTAGGTGGAGGACAAGGCCGCGGTCGTCACCAGTGAGAGGGGTCCTTCGGCATCCCTCTCAGGTACTACGGATACCGGCGGCCCCGCCGGTACGGATACCGGCGACTCCGGGCCGCAGGAGCGAGGCGCCTTCCGCCAGGGCCAGTTCGGTGGTCGGCGCAGGTCATTCAGTACCCGGCCGGACGCACCAGTCCCGACTCGTACGCGAACACCGCCGCCTGGGTGCGGTCGCGCAGGCCCAGCTTCACCAGGATGCGGCCCACGTGCGTCTTCACCGTCTGCTCGGCGACGACGAGACGCTCGGCGATCTCCGCGTTCGACAGGCCCTGCGCGATCAGCGCCAGCACCTCCGTCTCCCGTTCGGTCAGACCGCCGACACGTTCCTTGAGCGGGGTGCGAGGACGGTCGCCCAGGCGGGAGAACTCGGCGATCAGCCGCCGGGTGATGCCCGGCGCGAGCAGCGCGTCGCCGGCCGCCACCACCCGCACCGCCTCGGCGAGCTGGTCCGCGGACGCGTCCTTCAGCAGGAACCCGGACGCCCCGGCTCTGAGCGCCTCGTACACGTACTCGTCGAGGTCGAAGGTGGTGAGCACCAGCACCTTGATGTCGGGCCGTTCGTCGGTGATCCGGCGGGTGGCCTCGATGCCGCCGAGTTCCGGCATGCGGATGTCCATGAGGACGACGTCCGGGACGAGTTCGGCGACCTGGGCGATCGCGTCCAGACCGTCCACCGCCTGGCCGATCACCTCGATGTCGGGCTGGGTGTTGAGCAGCACCGTGAAGCCCTGCCGGACCATCTGCTGGTCGTCGGCGATCAGTACGCGGATGGTGCCGCTCGTCATGCGGTGTCGCCCTTCGGATCGGTGGCCGGGTCCACGTACACGACGTGGCCCTGTGTGTCGCCGGTCAAGGCACCCGTCGCGTCGGGCGTCCGACGAGCGTAGGTCAGGCCGTCGGCGAGGACGGCCACCGGGATGAACGCGGACACCGTGTAACCGCCGTCGTTCTCGTTGGGGTGCGCGAACACGGCACCGCCGAGCATGACGGCCCGCTCCCGCATGCCGAGCAGCCCGTGCCCGGTACCCGGCGACGGCGGCGCGGGCCTCGTGGGCCGCGAGTTGACCACGCTCACGGCCACGCCGTTCGCTCCGTAGTCGAGTTGGACGCGGGCGGTCGCGCCGGGCGCGTGGCGCAGTACGTTGCTCAGCGCCTCCTGAACGATCCGGTACACCGACAACTCCACGCCGGGCGGCAGGGATCGCCGTTTGCCGATGACCTTCAGGGTCACGGTCAGACCGGCGGCCCGGGTGTTCTCCACGAGCGCGGGCAGCCGGTCGAGGGTGGGCTGCGGGGCGTGCGGGGCGGCGCCGGTGCCGGCCTGGTCGGGCAAGGCCGGCCGGTCGGGGTGCTCCGCGCGCAGCACACCCAGGACCCGGCGCAGCTCGGTCAGCGCCTCCAGAGCGTTCTGCCGGATGCCGGCGAGGTTCTCCTTGAGTTCGTCCGGCGGGTTCTCGACGAGGTGCGGGGCGACCTGCGCCTGGATCGAGATGACCGACATGTGGTGGGCCACCACGTCGTGCAGTTCGCGAGCGATACGGTTGCGCTCCTCCAGCAGTGTGCGCCGCGCCCGTTCCTCGGCGGTCATCGTGGTCTGCCGGCCGAGTTCCGCGCGTGCCTCGCGGCGGCCCCGCAGGGCGATGCCGAGAACCACGACGACCACGGACAGACAGACCGCGACCACCCCCGTGGAGGAGTGGGTCGGGGCGCCCCACATGCCCTGGAGGACGTAGGTGACCAGTGTGGTCAGCGCCAGCGCCTCGGCGGACACCCGGGTGCGCACCCGCAGCGAGAGCAGCAGCAGCACGAACAGGTGCGCGACGATCCCGGCCCCGGTCCAGGGCCAGGTGAAGTGCTCCCCCGCCTGCGCGCCCAGCCGGCTGTGCACCGCGACGGCTCCCGTCACGGTGGCCGCGATCGACAGCCACCACGCCGGGATGGGCCGCCACAGCGCGAATGCCGTCGCGACGCCCTGCCCGGCGCCGATCAGGACGGCGACCCCCGAGCCCAGCTGTCCGTTGTCCTGGAGCTGGGCCATGTCACCGAGCCCGATGCCGAACGCGGCCAGGCACACCACACCATGCGGCAGCCAACGCAGCCATACGGACGGGGGCAGAGGATTCGCCCGGACCGTCCACAGGTCCTGGCGCAGCACCCGCAGCCAGCGCAAGACACGGCTCACGATCACGTGCTGGGCCCCCGTTTTCATCACGTCGGCAACCCTAGGCACCGCGTGCCGCCTTCGCTGCCCTGGAGTGGGGGCCTCGGTGGACGCGGACGACTCGGGAGCGGCGGCCGGAAGTGCGTCGGGGCCCCTGTTCGTGGGAGCGAAAGGCCGCCCAGCAGACGGCCAGCGCCAGGGTGAGGACCGGGAGCCAGGCCAGGCGGGCCGCCACCCAGTCCAGCCCGTCGGGGACGGTGTGCAGGCCGGGCAAGTGGCCCGCCAGGAGTCCGGTGGCCGTGGTGGCCATCAGGGCCGTCTGATGCCAGAGGAAGATCGTCATCGCGGAGAGGTTGACCAACGCCACCGCCCCCCAGACCAGCGGGCGTCGCGTCGTCCGGCGCAGCCGGTCCCGCAGGAGCAGGGCCAGGCCGCACTGAGCGAGCCCGAAGGTGACCACGGCCAGCGTCGGCGGGTTCAGGTTGGAGACCCCGGCGCCGGGGACGCCGACCATCGACGCCGGGTAGCCGGCGAACGCGACCAGCAGTGCCGTCGTCACCGCGCCGCCCGTCAGCAGCAGCACGCCCGCGCGGCGACCGTCCAACTCGCCCCGCGTCCAGGCCGCGCCCAGGGTGTAGGGCACCAGCCAGCCCGCCGCCACGTTCACCCAGCCGAGCCAGGACGGGCCGCCCAGACCGAAGCGCAGAAGGTCCACATGGAGAACGACGGCCAGCGGCCAGAGAGGGTTGAGTCGGAGCAGGAGCGGGGTCGCCGCCGTCAGGACGGCGAAGACCAACAGGAACCACAAGGGGGACAGCGCCAGCTTGACCAGCGTGCGCACCGTCGCGAACTCGGCGCCCGTCAGCAGGAGGGTCGTCGCCGTCACCGTCCACAGGGTGAGGACGGCCGCCACCGGTCTGAACAGCCGGGACAGCCGGGCCGCCAGCCACCCTCGGTAGGTCGTGCCGCGGGCGCGGGCCGAGGTGTAGCCGCGGGTCGCCACATGACCGCCCACCAGGAAGAACACGGCGAGTGTCTGGAAGGCCCAGGAGATCGGGGCCAGCCAGGGCATGTGCTGGAGCGGGCTCGCGGTGCGCAGTCGACCGCCGTCGGCGACCAGGGCGGTCACCAGCCAGTGGCCGAGGACCACGCCGAGGATCGCGAGGGCACGCAGCGCGTCGACCGCGCGGTCCCGCTCGGCTGGGGTGGCGGCGTCGACTCGGTCGGCGCCCTGTCGTATGCCCGCCCACACGCGGTGCGGGGTCTTCGTCTCACGCACGGGTGACCTCCGAGGTCTCGCCTAGGACGATCCGGGCCAGGTTGGTCAGCGAGACCGAGCCCGGTGCGAAGTAGTCGCTGTGGCCGCCGTCGCCGGCGGCGAAGACCCGGGCCCCGAAGGTCGGGGATATCGGGTCGGTGCCGAAGCCGACGGTCGTGCCGAACAGGTCGGCCTTGACGTGCGGCACCTCGCCCACCCAGTCGTCGGAACCGCGGGCCGCCCACACGCGGGCCCGGGTGTGCAGGGCGGTGGCGGTGTCGGCGCCGGTGCCGGGGCTTCCGACCAGGGCGATGTCGTCCACGTCCAGGCCGGCGGCGGCACGCCCGCAGACGACCGAGCCGTACGAGTGGCACAGCAGGGAGAGCCGGGCCTTCTCGCCGACGATGCCGCGCAGTTGCCGTATGAACTCCCGCAGCGGCGGGGCGGCCTGCTCGGCACGACCGCTGGTGGCGACGGTGGCGCTGATGGTGGCCGGCGTCTCGTAGCCGAGCCAGGCCACGACCGCGGTGCGGAGGTTGGGATCGGAGTGGGTGTCGACGCTCGCGCCGGCCCCTGCCCCTCCGGTCCCGGCTCCGGTAGCCGTGATCTTCCCGCCCCGCCGGTTCAGTTCCGTCCACAGGTGGGTCGCCGTCGCGCGGAAGCGGTCGTATGTGTCGAGTGAGGTGTCGGAGCCGGGGACCAGGACGGCGACACGGTCGGCGTGGGCCAGGTCACCGAGGACCTCCGCCGTACGACCGGAGCCACGGCCGTCGAAGATGAGGAAATGACGGGAGGGCGCGGCCATCGCACGGTCCGTCGCCGCACGCGCCCGGTCACCGTGCGCGTCGGCCATCCGGGACGCCTCCTCGGCGTTGGCCCGGTTCGCCGCGTACGCCTCGTCCAGCGTGGCCGCCGTCACCGGGGCCAGGACGACGGGGGCCGGCGCGGGGATCTCCGGTCGGGCGGCGGCGGAGAGGGGAACCACGACGGCCGCGGTGACGAGAACGGCGAGAAGACCACGACGCCACCTCTGCGCACGGCGCCACCTCAGCGCACGACGCCACCTCTGCGCGCGGCGCCCGCCAGGAACACGACGCCCGCCAAGTCCGCGGCGCGGCCCGCCGCTTCGTGCTCCCTGGCGCGGCCCGTCACTTCCAGCGCCCCTGCGCTGCTCGCCCCCGGCCGGTCCCTCCCCCGCTCTGCCTCCGCCCCCGTCTGCTGCCCCTGCCCATGCCCGTACCCCTGCCCCCGCCTCAAGCCCCACCGTCGGCTTCCTTCCATCCCGCCCGGTCACCGGGCTTGTATGGAAGGGAAGTTACGGATCCGTGCTCGTCGTCCGCGTCACGCCAGGGAGCTCACCTGCGCTGTAGCTCTCAAGTACTACGGGTACGACCGGGGCGGGTCGGGGACAGCGGGAACCTCACGGCCTCGATCGTGCCGAAGGGCCGGCCACGGGCGCCGTACAGGTCACCACGCCAACTGCGCGATCTCCTCCCCCACCACCGCGCACGCGTCGGCCACCGGGTCGATCAGCGGGAAGTGGCCGACGTCCTCCAGGAGCGTTACGCCCACCACCTCGCCCGCCTTCGCCGCCGCGTCCGCGTACGCCTCGGCGACCGCCTCCGGGACGACCCCGTCCGCGCGGCCCTGGACGATGGTCGTCGCGATGCCCGTCGGGAGCAGGAGCGCCGGGTCGGCGTAGGGCCGGCGTTCGGTGAACCCCTCGTCGCCGCCCAGCAGTTGACGGCAGGCGCCACCGCACACGTCCAGCTTCTCCGCGACCGCGAAGTCCGCGATCGGGGCGAGGGCGACCACGCCCCGCAGCGGGGACGGCCGGTCGATGCGCCACGGGGCGTCGGCGGGCAGCAGATGCCTGGCCGCCACCCACAGGGCGAGGTGGCCGCCCGCGGAGTGGCCGGTGACCACCATGCGGCGCGGGTCGGCCTGCGGGAGGGACGAACGGGTGAGGGCGGGCAGCGCGTCCAGCGCGGCGGCGACATCGTCGAAGGTGTCCGGCCAGCGTCCCGCGACCGGCCCGGACCCGCCCCCACTGACACCGCCGCTCGGGCTCTCACCCGCACCGCCGCCCTGCTGCTCCTCACCCGCACCCCCGCGCCGGTACTCCACGCTCGCCACCCCGAAGCCCCGACGCGCCAGGTAGCCCGCGAACGGGGAGATGTGGCGGCGGTCGTACGGTGCCCGCCAGGCGCCTCCGTGCAGCACGACGACCAGCGGCGCGGGACCGCCCGGGCCCACCCCCTCGTGCGGGGCGTAGAAGTCGATCACCTGGTCGGGGTGATCGCCGTACGCGGCGGTGGTGTCGGGGTCGACCGCCGGGTGCGAGAAGGCCGACTCCTCTTCGGCAGCGGCACGGGCAGCTACTCCATCGCGAGCTGCGGCGTCGTCCGGCATGCTCCAACCTCTCAGCGGCGTAACGGATTTGACGGACCGGGCAAGATCCCCAGGAGGGATTTCGGCCGTTGGCGGGGACGGTATCAGGCCCATGACGTGCACGGACCAGGGGATGTCACGCTCGGTGAGCCGAACAGCGCTTCGACCGGCCCCACCTCGCGCACCACCCCCGTCACCGTCAGCCCGCTACCCGACCACCCCGTCAGCCCGCTACCCGACCACCCCGTCACCGTCAGCCGCCCCCACCCCGCAGGATCCCCGCAAGCACCCCCGCCGCCCGTTCCACATCCGCGAATCCGACGTACAACGGTGTGAACCCGAAGCGCAGGACGTCCGGGTGCCGGAAGTCTCCGACGACGCCCTGCTCGATCAGCCGCTCCATGACCTGGCCGGCATCCGCGCAGCGCAGCGCGACCTGGCTGCCCCGCTCCGCGTGGGGTACCGGCGTCAGCGACTCCACGCGGCCGGCCGGAACGTACTGGGCCACGCACTCCAGGAAGAGGTCCGTCAGCGCGAGGGACTTGGTGCGGACGCTCTCGATCGAGACGCCGTCCCACACCTCCAGGGCCGCCTCCAGGGCGAGCATGGAGAGGATGTCGGGCGTGCCGACGCGACCGCGCGGGGCGCCGGCGGCCGGGGTGTAGTCCGGCCGCATGCCGAAGGGGTCGGCGTGCGAGTTCCAGCCGGGCAGCGGGGAGTCGAAACGGTCCTGCAGTTCGTCGCGCACGTACAGGTACGCCGGTGAACCGGGGCCGCCGTTCAGGTACTTGTAGGTGCAGCCGACCGCCAGGTCGACGCCGTGCTCGTCGAGCCCGACCGGGAGGGCGCCCGCGCTGTGGCACAGGTCCCAGACGGCGATCGCGCCCGCCGCGTGCACGGCGGCCGTCAGACCGGGCAGGTCGTGCAGCCGGCCGGTGCGGTAGTCGACGTGGTTCAGCAGCACGGCGGCGGTCCGGTCGCCCAGCGCCCCGGGGACCTCCGCCGGCGTCACCGGGCGCAGGGCGCAGCCCGTCATCCGGGCCGCCGATCCTGCGATGTACCCGTCGGTGGGGAACGTCGTCGCGTCGACGACGATCTCGTCGCGTGCCTCACCTCCGGCGAGCCGCGCCAGCCGTACCGCGCCCACAAGTGCCTTGAAAACGTTGACACTTGTGGAGTCGCCCACCACGATCTGCCCGGTCGCCGCGCCGATCAGCGGGGCGATCCGGTCGCCGATCCGCTCGGGCGCGGTCCACCAGCCGCTCTCCTCCCAGGAACGGATGCGCAGCTCGCCCCACTGGCGCCGTACGACATCCTCGACGCGCCCGGGGACGGCAGCCGGCAGCGCGCCGAGCGAGTTCCCGTCCAGGTACACGGCCTCGTCCAGGACGAACCGCGCACGCACTCCCGCCAGCTCGTCACCGGCGTCCAACTCGCGTGCCTTGAAAGCGAGTTCAGATGCTGTTTCAGACATGGGAGCGCGCCGTCCACAGCTCCGGGAAGACGTTCTTCCGGGCGCGCTTCTCCAGCCAGGCGACCCCGGCGGAGCCGCCCGTGCCGGCCTTGGAGCCCATCGCGCGGCGGGTGGCGACCAGGTGGTCGTTGCGCCAGCGCCACACCAGTTCGGCCACGTCGGTCAACGCCTCGCCGAGGCGGGCGAGTTCGTCGCTCTCGTCGCCGGAGTACAGGGCCGTCCAGACGGCCTCGACCTCGTCGGACGGCTCGTACCGCCGCGAGACGTCACGTTCCAGTACCGCCCCCGGCACGGCATGCCCGCGCCGGGCCAGCAGCCGCAGGACCTCGTCGTACAGGCTCGGCTCGTGCAGCGCCTTCTCCAGCTCCGCGTGCACACGCGGCGCGCCCCGGTGCGGGACCAGCATGGAGGCGGACTTGTCGCCGAGCAGGAACTCCATCCGGCGGTACATCGCGGACTGGAAGCCGGAGCCCTCGCCCAGCGCGCTGCGGTACGCGTTGAACTGGGCCGGGGTGAGCTGTCCGAGCGGCCTCCAGGAGGCGTTCAGCGCCTCCAGCTCCCGTACGGAACGCTTCAGCGCGGCGACCGCCACGGGAACGTCGTCCTCGCGCAGGGCGCGCGCCGCGGTCTCCCACTCGTGGACGATGACGGTGAACCACAGCTCCATCACCTGAGTGGTGACCAGGAAGACCATCTCTCCGGGATCGTCGGAGAGGGGGTGCTGGAGGTGGGTGAGCACGTCCGCCTGTACGTAGTCCTCGTACGGGGTCGTGCCGTGGAAGTCGAGATGCGGGGTCTCGGGCTCCTGCGTTTCGTGAGCCTCGTGGGACATCGCTGTCTCCTGATGTGTACTCCGGGTAGCGGTCCGCCCCTGCCGTTACCGACACGGGGGCCCCGGTCCCCGCCGGGCATCTTCTTCGATGGTCCCCGGAAAAGGCAAGGCCCGCCTGATCACACAGGCGGGCCCGGAGGGAGGGACGACTCAGCCCAGGGTCTGGGCGGCCGCCGGGGAGGAGTCCTTCAGGAACTGGGAGCAGCGCTCGTACTCCTCCTGCTCGCCGATCGCCTGCGCGGCGCGGGCGAGGGCGTGCAGGGCGCGCAGGAAGCCACGGTTCGGCTCGTGCTCCCAGGGGACCGGACCGTGACCCTTCCAGCCGCTTCGGCGCAGCGAGTCCAGGCCGCGGTGGTAGCCCGTACGGGCGTAGGCGTACGACTCCACGACGCTGCCCCGCTCGAAGGCCTCGTCGGCCAGCTGGGCCCAGGCCAGTGAGGAGGTCGGGTACTTCGCGGCGACATCGGCGGGCGCGGTACCGCCGGCGAGCAGCTCCCGCGGTTCCGGGTCGTCGGGGAGGTGGGTCGGGGGCGGGCCCCCGAGAAGGTTCTCGTGAATGGACATGGGACAAGTCTCCTCCATCCGGGGCGCGACAGCCCGCAGCCCTGTCCCCGGTCAGGACAGACGCCCCCGAGCCCGCTCCCCCTCCAGCGGCGGTGCCAGCACGGACCCGTGTGTCAGGCACTCCGGCGTCCGGCAGCCCGGCGGAGGCTTGCGTACCGTCGCGAAGGCCACCGCGGCCCCGGCCACCAGCACCACCGCGCACACCACCATGGACCGCCCGAACGCGGCGTCGAAGGCCGCCGGTGACCGGTACGCCTCCTCGCCCATTCCGGTGATCAGCGGCAGCGCGGCCACCGCGATCAGCCCCGCCGCCCGGGCCGCCGCGTTGTTGATGCCGCTGGCCAGCCCGGCCCGCGCGGTGGACACGGACCCGAGGACGGTCGCCGTCAGCGGAGCCACCAGGGCCACCATCCCCAGCCCCAGCACCAGCAGCGCGGGCAGCACATCGGTGACGTAGGACGCCCCCGGCCCGACCCGCAGCATCAGCAACATCCCGGCGGCGCACAGCAGCGGTCCCACCGTCAGCGGAATCCGCGGCCCGATCCGGTGCGCCAGCTCACCGGAGCGCGCGGACAGCAGCAGCATCATGGCGGTCGTCGGCAGCAGGGCGGTACCGGCGCCGAGGGCCGAGTAGCCGACTGCCACCTGGAGCTGGAGCGCGGCGAGGAAGAAGAACCCGCCGAAGGCCGCGTACACGCACAGCGTGACCAGGTTGACCGCGGTGAACTGGCGGGACGCGAAGATGTCGAGCGGCATCATCGGATCGGGGCGGCGCTTCTCGACGTACACGAAGGCCACCGCGGCGGCCAGACCGGCGACGGCCGACACGACGACGACGAGGGTTCCCGAGCGGGCCTCGATCAGCGCGTACGTGACCAGCGCGAGCGCCGCCGCGCCGAGGACCGCGCCGAGCACGTCGAAGCGGCCGTGGGTACGGCTGTCCGTGGACTCCGGAACGTGCCGGACGGCGATCGGCGCGCACAGCAGCGCCAGCGGGACGTTGAGCAGGAACACCCACCGCCAGCCCGGGCCGTCGACCAGCCAGCCGCCCACGAAGGGTCCGACGGCCGCCCCGACCCCGCCGAACCCCGACCACAGGCCGACGGCCCGCCCCCGGTCGTCGGGATGGAAGGAGGCCTGGATGAGGGCGAGGGAGCCGGGGGTGAGGAGCGCGCCTCCGACCCCTTGCAGGGCACGGGCGGCGACCAGCACACCGGCGTTCGGGGCGATGCCGCACAGCAGGGAGGCCGCGGCGAACCAGACGACGCCGACGACGAAGACCTTGCGGCGGCCGAGGCGGTCGCCCAGGGAGCCGCCGAGCAGGATCAGGCTGGCCAGCGTCAGCGTGTACGCGTTGACCGTCCACTGGAGGGCGGCGAGGTCCGCGTCGAGGTCACGGCCGATGCGCGGCAGCGCGACGTTGACGACGGTCGAGTCCAGCAGGGCCATGCTGGAGCCGAGGACGGTGGTGAGCAGGATCCACTTGCCCTGCGGGGAGGCCAGCCGGACATCGGGCATGCCCCAGGTATACAGCGAGCCCGGTGCCATGGCACCGGGCCCACCTCAAGCCGCCGTAAAAGAAGGGGCTACTTGATCTTCGTGCCCGCCGAGCGCAGGTTCCGCGTGGCCTCGACGACACGCGCGGCCATGCCCGCCTCGGCCAGCTTGCCCCAGGTGCGCGGGTCGTAGGTCTTCTTGGAGCCGACCTCGCCGTCGACCTTCAGGACGCCGTCGTAGTTGCGGAACATGTGGTCCGCGACCGGACGTGTGAAGGCGTACTGGGTGTCGGTGTCGATGTTCATCTTGACGACGCCGTTCTCCAGCGCGGTCGCGATCTCCGCCTCCGAGGAACCGGAGCCGCCGTGGAAGACGAAGTCGAAGGGCTGGGAGTCGGCCGGCTTGCCGTACTTCGCGGCCACGCCGTCGTTCAGCTGCTTCAGAAGCTCGGGACGCAGCACCACGTTGCCCGGCTTGTACACGCCGTGGACGTTGCCGAAGGAGGCGGCCAGCAGGTAGCGGCCCTTCTCGCCCAGGCCCAGCGCCTCGACCGTACGCACCGCGTCGTCGACCGTCGTGTACAGGGAGTCGTTGATCTCGTGCGAGACGCCGTCCTCCTCGCCGCCGGTCGGGGTGATCTCCACCTCGAGGATGATCCTGGCGGCGCGGGCCTTCTCGAGCAGCTCCTGCGCGATGGTCAGGTTGTCCGCCAGGGTCTCCGCGGAACCGTCCCACATGTGGGACTGGAACAGCGGGCCCAGACCGGCCTGGACACGCTTCTCGGAGATCGCGATCAGCGGGCGGACGTACGTGTCGAGCTTGTCCTTGGGGCAGTGGTCCGTGTGCAGGGCGACGGTGACCGGGTACTTCTCGGCGACGATGTGCGCGAACTCGGCGAGCGCGACCGAGCCCGTCACCATGTCCTTGCTGTACTGACCGCCCAGGAACTCGGCGCCACCCGTGGAGATCTGGATGATGCCGTCGCTCTCGGCCTCCGCGAAGCCGCGCAGGGCAGCGTGCAGGGTCTGGGTCGAGGTCACGTTGATGGCCGGGTAGGCGAACTTGCCTGCCTTCGCCCGGTCGAGCATCTCGTTGTAGACCTCGGGGGTTGCGATGGGCATCTGTCCGCTCCTTGGTATGTGCGGGTTGGCGTTCTGCGTACTACGGCCCTGACCTAGACCTTGGGGGTGACGTCATCGTCGGCCCCATCTTTCCAGACTTGACCCGTTGGGCCCTCCCTGGTGTCCAAGGTGTGGATAACCCGGCACCTGTGGACAACTCAGTCCAGGCCCAACTCGTCCTTGGAGTAGGCGAAGAGGTACGGGACGCCCGCACCCTGCTGGATCTTCTCGGCGGCGCCGGTCGCCCGGTCGACGATGGTCGCGACGGCGACGACCTCGGCACCCGCCTCGCGCACGGCCTCGACGGCGGCGAGCGGGGAGCCGCCGGTGGTGGAGGTGTCCTCGACGACCAGGACCCGGCGGCCCACGATGTCCGGACCCTCCACCCGTCGCTGCAGGCCGTGCGCCTTGGCCGCCTTCCGCACGACGAAGGCGTCCAGCTTCCGGCCGCGGGCGGCGGCCGCGTGCAGCATGGCGCCGGCGACGGGGTCGGCGCCCATGGTCAGCCCGCCCACCGCGTCGAACTCCAGGTCGGCGGTCACGTCGAGCAGCACCTGCCCCACCAGCGGGGCGGCCTCGCCGTCGAGGGTGATGCGCCGCAGGTCGACGTAGTAGTCGGCCTCGAGACCCGACGACAGGGTCACCTTGCCGTGCACGACGGCCTTGTCCTTGATCTGCTGCAGCAGCTCGCCGCGAACGTCAGTCATGCCTGTCAGCTTAGAGGCGACGCCAAGTCCACGTGGTGGTGGCTTCGAGCGGCTCCAGCGGCGTGACCAGCCGGGGAAGAGTGTTCAGTCCGTCGGGCGGCCCGGTCTGCGGCTCCACGCACACGGCCGCCTCCTGCTCGTCGTACACGACGACCCACTGTTCGGGGCTGGTGACCTTCAGCTCCAGCCGCTCGGGCCAGGTCAGCGTGACGTCGACGCCTCCCGGCATCCCGAAGCAGTCGTCCCAGGGGCCGGGCTTCGGGTCGAGACGGGTGCCGGTGGGCAGGTGGTCGTCGCCGCGCTCCTCCTGCCAGTCGGGGCTGAAGTCGATCCGTACGTCCTCCTGTCCCAGGTTCCGGTTGAACCACGGGTGCCAGCCGATCTGGGCCGGGAAGGAGGAGCCGTACGTCTCCACCGACATGGTCAGCGTCAGCGCGTCCCCGGTGAGGCCGACCACCTGCGTGACCCGGCCCGGGTAGGGCCACGGCTCGACCAGGTCGTACGTGATGACCGCCTCGTCCCCGGTGACGCGGGCGGTGCGCCAGGCACCGTCGCGGGCGGTGCCGTGGATGGCGTGCGGCGGGGAGTTGAGCGGCATCTGGTGGACGGACCCGCCGTCCCGGAACCTGCCCTCCCTGGTCCGGCCGCACCAGGGAACCATCGGGAAGCAGCCGAAGCGGTCGCCCTGCCTCAGGAGCTCGACTCCGTCGACCCGGAGCCCTCCGATCCGGCCGCCATTGCCCGGCCGCACGGTCACTTCCGCGTCACCCGCGGTCAGCGTGATGTCTTCGTTGCTCACGGGACGACCCTACTGGGGTGATCAAGGGGGCGGTCACCGGCGTTTGCGCAGCGCTCTGGTGACGACGATGGCCGAGGCCAGCGCCACCGCGGCCGCCGGCGCGGCCCAGCGGAGCGTCTGGTTGGGGGAGATCGTCTGCGGGGCCGGGACGGGGGCGTAGCGGCCCCGCGGCGGCGCGTGGTCGACCTCCTCCGCACTGCGACCGATCATCGTCCGACGCGCGTGCGCGGCCTCGGCGGGCGGTCCACCGGCGTCCTCGAAGCGCTCGGGGAGGGACGACCCAGGGGCCTCGGCCTCGAAGGCGGGGGACGACTCGGGAGGCGTCGGGGGCTCGGGAGGGGTGGGAGGGGTCGGAGGCGTGGGAGGCTCCGCGAGCTGCGACTCCTCAGGCCCCTGCCCCTTCGGCGTCTCCCGCTCTCCCTCCGCCGCGGTCCCCGGGCTCTCCACGGCTCCCAGGTTCTCCGCGAACCTGCTGAGCAGACGGGTGGCGGCCGAGGCCACCGCTTCCGGCGGCAGTTCCGTGACCCGGCCGTCCGCGGAGGCGGTTCCTTCGAAGGTCGCCGTGGAGCCACCGTCCGTGTCCCGGACGAAGATCGTGAGCGTCAGCTTCACCGCGCCGGTGCCGCGGGCCTCGGTCGCGTCGCCCTCGACGGCGTACGAACCGTCGTCCCGCCCGGAGATCCGCACCGAGCCGCGGTAGGTGATGGAGTGGCTGCCGACGCGCACCTTCAGCCGTCCAGTGCCGGGTTCGGCGCCGGCGTCCTGCTGGAGCCCCGGAACCGCCCGGGCGACTCGCGCGGGGTCGGCCAGTGCCTTCCTGAGCCGCTCGGCCGGAACCGGAACGAACACCTCATGCTCCATATCAGCGGACTCTACCCAGTGGGCGCCGTCGTGCACCTTGGTTGGTCGAAAGTGACCGCGCGAAGTGACCACGCGTTACCCGTGGTGTCAGTACCGCGGATGTACCAGCGTCGACACCGGCAGCCCCTGGATCCTCGTCCCGGCCGCCGCCCGCGCGTCCGCCGTCAGGGACGCCTGGGTCAGCGTGCGCGGGCGCGGTCCGTCCGGGGCGAGCCGCAGGGGCGGTCGGGACGCGGCGGACGCGAGGACGAAGCCCCAGTCCCGCGGGGCCCGTTCCGGGCCGGCCGTGCGGTCGGGGCCCGCGGTGAAGCCGGAGTCGCGGCCGCCGACGCGGTAGGGCGCGGTGCGCAGTCCGGCCGCCCGGATCGTCGTGTCCACCGTCCAGAACACGCGCCGGCGGGAGGCGACCGGCCCGGCGTGCACCGCCAGCCGGCCGTCGTCCGCCAGGACGCGGCGAACGAGGTCGTAGAACTCCCGCGAGTACAGCTTGGTGCTCGCGGTGATGCCCGGGTCGGGCAGGTCCGCGATCACCACGTCGTACGCGGCCGAGGGCGCCCGGCGCAGCCAGCCGAAGGCGTCCGCCGTGTTCACGTGGACGCGCGCGTCGCCGTACACATGGCCGTTGAGTTCCGCCAGCGCCGGGTCCTGACGGGCCAGCCGTACGACGGCCTCGTCGATCTCGACGATGTCGACGGTGCGCACGTCCGGGTGGCGCAGCGCCTCCCGCGCGGCCAGTCCGTCGCCGCCGCCGAGGACCAGCACGCGCGCGTGGGGGCCGTTCATCGCGGGCTGGACCAGCGCCTCGTGGTAGCGGTGCTCGTCCCGGCCGCTGACCCGGAGCCGGCCGTCGAGGAAGAGGCCGACGGGCCGGCCGTCGGTGCCGCCGGTGAGGACGACCTCCTGGATGTCCGTCTGCATCGCCACCCGTACGTCGTCGCCGTACACCGCCTGTCGTGCGGCCCGTTCGAAGTCGTCGACGAGTACGGCGGCCGTGGCGAGGAGGGCGAGCACGGCGAGGTTGGCCGCCAGGAGCAGACAGCGGGCCCGGCGGGTCAGGTCGCGGCGGAACAGGCCGAGGACGAGCACGGCGCCGGCGACCGCGTTGACCGTGCCGGTGAGCAGGGCACCGGTCAGCTGGCCCAGAAGCGGCAGCAGCAGGAAGGGGAAGGCCAGGCCGCCGACGAGGGCACCCACGTAGTCCGCGGCGAACAGGTCCGCGACCGCGCCGCCCGCGTCCTGGCGGCGGATGCGTTGGATCAGCTCCATCAGGAGGGGGACCTCGGCGCCGATCAGCACGCCGATGGCGAGGGAGAAGGCGACCAGGAGGCAGCGCGGGCCGCCGGCCCACAGGCCGCCCCAGGCGCCGGTCCAGGCGAACACCGCGTACAGGGCCATCGCGCTGCATCCGCCGACGAGGGCGAGCGCGGCCTCCAGTGCGCCGAACGCGGCCGCCGCGTGCCAGCGCAGACGCTTCGCGGCGAGCGAGCCGATGCCCATCGCGAAGACCATCACGGACAGGACGACCGAGGCCTGGGTGACCGAGTCGCCGATCAGATAAGAGGCCAGGGCGACGAGTTCGAGTTCGTACACGAGCCCGCAGGCCGCACAGACGAAGACGCAGGCGAGGACGAAGAACCTGCCCGTGTCAGGGCGGACGGGCAGCCGCGCAGGGCCTGCCCTGGGCGGCGTGGTGCCGGGCGGGGCGGGCGCGTGCGGTTCGATCACGCTGCGACGTTACGTCACGGCAACGGCACGCTTCGTCACCCACACGTGTGGAACTTTGGGTCGATCGGGCGCCCGGTGTTTGAGTGGGCGCCCATGTGGACGTCCGAGTCGGCGCCCCGGTGGAAGGCCGCCGCCGGACCCCGCCGTGGGCACCCGGGCCCCGTGCCGTTCGGCCGCCGCACGGCGTGACGGCCTGAACAGCCGTGCTCTCAGAAGCCGGACGGGCTGAGACACGCCTCCCGTCGGCCGGGCTGAGCCGCCGTCACCCGGGCGCCGACCTTCGTCCGCGTGGCCACCAACTGCCCGTCCTGCGGATACGCGTGCCAGGTACGCCAGTGCACCTGTCCCTCGTGGCGGTGGGCCAGCAGCGCGGTGAAGGCGTGCGGGCTGCCCGGGAAGACGCCCGCGAGGCCGCCCGGGTGGTCGGCGACCAGGGCCAGCAACTCCTGGGCGCGCGCCGCGAACTGGCTCGGCGAGAGGAGCTCCACGCGGGCGGCGAACTCGTACTCCCATTCGCCGACGCGCTTGGCCACGCCCAGCGGGAGGGGTGTGCTGCTGCCCGGGATGCATGCCACGGTCTCCGAGCAGCTGCCCCGCGCCTCTTCCAGAAGCACCTGGTGGGACGCGCCGAGGAGTCGCAACTGGAGCTTGGACCCGGCCAGTTCGAGGTCGAGCGTGGCCAGTGCGGGAAGTGGCTCGCGCCCCAGGGTCCAGGCGAGGTCGGCCGCGCATGTGTCGGTGTAGGAGGTGTTCAGGGTCGTGAGCATGGATCGGCTCCGCTAGCACGCAAAGAAAGGGAGGTGTGGGTACGACGCACCCCGGTCGACACCGGGGATTCGGCCCGGTCGGCCCAGTCGGAGTGTCAGGGAGGGGTCCGCGTGGGGTCCGAGGGCCGCGTCGGCGTGTAAGAGGGAATCATGAACTGTGGCGCCGCCACAGTGTTTTTACCCAACTTCGTGGGGTTTCCATCCCTCAGAGGGCTCCACAGCTCAACTGTTCAGCCCCGGCGTGCGCCGAGGCGGCGGGAGCGTACGCCGGAGCAGTGCTACGCCCGCCGGGCGCGCTGCCCGGCGGGCGTATGGAATGAGTGACGCGGTGTGCGGTGGGTGACGACGGCCGGGGGACTCGGTGGCGTACCCGCTTCCCCCGCCGGGAGCTCAGCTGCCCCGTGTCAGCTGCCTCCCGGAAGCGGTTGCCCGCCTCAGCCGCCGCCTCCCCCGCATCCGCCCCCGCCGCCGCCCCCGCAGGACGAGCCGCCTCCGCAGGACGACCCGCCTCCGCAGGAGTGGCCGCCGTGGTGCCCGCCCGACGACCCCCCGTCGGAGGAGCCCGAGCCGCTGTCACCGAACGACGCGCCGCCCGCGGCCCACCAGCTGCGGTCGGACCCGCTCCCCGACGACCGGCGGACCCGGCCGCCACGCCCTCCCGCGCGCACCGCGCTCCGCCGGCGGTTGCCGGCCGCGGCGCGGAACGCGCCGATCAGGACGATGCAGAAAACCGCCAGGATGATGCCGATGACCATGGCTCCACCCTCCTTCCGATTCCCCCGAAGCGACCCCCCGTGGGCGCCTCGCTGGGTGCGTGCCGAGGAGATGCCCCTCCGTCACACGAGCCAAAGCAGAGTTGAGGAACTTCAGAGGCTTCTCTCGGGGCGACGACCCCTGACCTGCACAGAAGGGCAGTTCAGGGGCCGTCCGCACCTCACTGGGCCGTCTGTGGGCCGTGATCTACCCCGAAGATGCGCTGAAACGCAGAGTCGATGGCGCGGCAGGCACGCTCGCGGCAAGTGATCCGACAAGCTGGACGACAAGTGACGCGACCAGCGTCTACCTAGCTTGCCTTGATGACATAGGCCTTGTTGGAGATGGGTCGCACGCCGGGAGGCAGGTAGTTCGGGACCGCGCCATCCGAACCCTTGCGGTCCAGCAACTCCTTGTACGCGGCATCGTCCATGACGTACACCGCCACTTCCATTTTGGTGCCCTTGGGCCAGCGCGCCAGCTCCACGGTCTCGCTGTACTGGCCCGGCTCGTCGAGGGGTCCCTTGGTGTAAAAGTTCGGATGACTGCCGTTAGCGTCCTTGATGGATGTTCGACCGATCCACATGAGGTGCTGCGATTCCTGCCGTCGGCATTCCATCTCCCCAGTCACCGTCCCCACGTCCTGCACGGTCTGCGTGCTAGGACGGAGCGTCACGTCGTACCCCGACTGTTCTCCACACTCGGGCAGTGTCTCGTCGTCAGGCCACGACAAATACAGTGCCGCGATGGCCACGAGGGTAGCCACCGCCGCGCTCACGGCGCTCACCCACGCTGGCACTTTCCCGCCGTCTGTTCCGGCCTTCCCACCGTCCGTTCCGCCCATAGATCTCCCCCCTCTTCCAGCCGAGCCGCCCTCCCCTTAGGCGACAGGAAGACATCTTTTCCAGATCGATGGCAAAAATGACATAACCCATGTAACAGCTATGTCACACAATGTACCTACCGCCCTACTAGAGATCTTTAACAGTTCGGGTTACGCCGGGTCGTGACGGCTGTCGTGTGCCGCGCTATGCCGGAGGAATGAGATATCCCGATGGTGGTGGATTGACTGCCAAGGAACGGTCTCGGCGTGAGCAAGTCCGAAACTCGCAGCTGCTGACCTGATCGAGGCCGGGGCCAGCGACCGGGAGGTGGCCCGACGGTTCAGGGTGACCCGGATGCCGGCGAACCGCTGGCGGCGGGCGTTGTCTTCGGGCGGGCGGCAGGCCCTGGCCTCCAAGGGCCCCGGCGGTGCCCGCTGCAAGCTCGACCCGGGACAATTGCGTGTGCTGGAGACGGTGTTGGACGTCGGCCCGGCCGCCTCCGGTTGGAGTGACCAGTGCTGGACGCTGGCCCGGATCGCCGAGATCGTGCGCCGACAGTTCGGCGTCGAATACACCCTGGCCGGGCTGGACCTGCTGCTGCACCGCATCGGCTGGAGCGTGCAGGTCCCCTCCCGCAGGGCCACCGAGCGGGACGAGGCGAAGATCGCCGCCTGGAAGGACGAGCAGTGGCCTGTCATAAAAAGAAGGCGGCGGACTTGGGCGCCTGGCTCTGCTTCGAAGACGAAGCCGGCCAGGGCCTGAGGCCGCCCAAGGGCCGCACCTGGGGCCGCCGGGGTAACACCCCGGTGGTGCGGGTGACCGCAGCGGGGACCAAGCGTGTCTCGATGGCGGCGCTGATCTGCGCCAAAGCCGGCCACCGGCCACGGCTGATCTACCGCACTCACCTCGACCGCGGCCCCGCCAAAGGCCGCTGCAAGGGCTTCACCGAGACCGACTATGCCCGTCTGCTGGACGCCGCCCACCAGCAACTCGGTGGACCGATCGTGCTGGTGTGGGACAACTTGAACACGCACGTCAGCCGCACCATGCGCGAGCTGATCGCCGCCCGATTATGGCTGACCGTCTACCAACTACCGCCGTACGCGCCCGAGCTCAACCCGGTGGAGGGTGTGTGGTCGCTCCTGAAGAGGTCGCTAGCCAACCTCACCAAACAGAGCCTCGACCAACTCACCAAGCTGGTGAAGACCCGGCTCAAAAGCATGCAATACCGCCCCTGTCTCATCGACGGCCTCGTAGCCAAGACCGGGCTCGACCTCCAATGCTCTGTGCCGCCCAGCAGTGACCGCCGTCACGATGATGCATCTGGTGCAGCATGTGTCGACAGACCGCCCAGGCGGGAAGCTCGCACTTACTAAATCTGCTCAAAGTCCAGCGATTGAAGAGCTATGCAGTAAGCGTTAGCTTGGTAAGCATGGTTGATGTTCCAGAAGAGGCATCGAAGGATCTGGTCTTGGCCGAGGCGTTGCGGTGGGGCGTGTCCCGCCTGGCTTCCCGGCTACGCGTCGAGCAGCCGGGGAACAGCCGCTCCTTGACGCGGCTGGCCGCATCCGTGCTCGCCAACCTTCGGCACAGCGGCCCACTGACCCCGTCGGAACTGGCCGCCATCGAAGGGCTGCAGACCCAGTCACTGACCCGGGTGCTCAACGAGTTGGAGGAACACGGGCGAATTCGCCGTTCGAAGAGCGAGGTGGATGCCCGTCGCCAGAACATCGAGGTCACGGAAGCGGGGCGGGAGGCGCTGCGGGAGCACGTACGCGATGGCAACGCCTGGCTGGCGGCTGCACTGCGTCAGACCCTGTCACCGGCCGAGCGCGGTGTGCTGCAGATCGCCGCCGGGCTGCTGGAGCAGGTGGCGGAGGCTGAGGTGGCCGTCGATGGGTGCCGGGGGCCGGCGCAGGCGTCAGGGCAGGTCGAGGGGGCGGCCCCGGCGCTATGACTACTCACTCAACCGGTAAGGCATCAGCCGGTCATCAGCGCCCGTCCACCGAACTTCCGAAACGGCTCCCGCTGTTGCTGGTCCTGGCCGGACTGAGCGGCGCAAGCCCGCTGGCCACAGACATGTACGTCCCCGCCCTCCCCGACCTGGCCCGCTCCTTGGCAACCGATGCTTCCGGCGCGCAAATGTCGCTGACCGGGTTCCTGGCCGGAATCATCGTCGGGCAACTCGTTCTGGGCCCCCTCAGTGATGCGGTCGGCCGCCGACCCGTCCTCATCGGCGGATCCGTGCTGTTCACTGTCTTCTCCGTCGTGTGTGCTCTGGCGCCCACGGTTGAGGTGCTCAACACGGCACGAGTCGGGCAGGGCGTCGCGGGAGCGGCCGGGATCGTTGTCTCCCGCGCTGTCGTGGCCGACCTCTACGACGACCGTGAACTCCCCTTGGTCTTCTCCCGCCTGGGAGCGATCACCGCCACGGCCCCGGTCCTGGCCCCCTTAGCCGGAGGCGCCCTGCTGCTCGCGGTGTCCTGGCGCTACGTCTTCGCCGTCCTCGCCCTCATTGGCATACTCCTGTCGCTGGGCGTATGGCGCTGGATCCCCGAGTCCCACCCGTCCCACGCCCGCCTCATTGGCGGGATGACCGCCAGCCTGCGCGCCATCGCAGAGGTCGCCGCACAGCGCGCCATCCTCGCACCGGTGCTGGCCCTCGCCTGCGGTGGGGCCGCCGTCTTCGCCTATATCGCCGGAACCACCTTCGTCTTCCAGGACATCTACCGTCTCTCCCCGGCTCTTTCCAGCCTCGTCTACGGCGTCAACGCCGTCGGCAACATGGCGGGGAGCCTGGCCTACGGCCACCTGGCAAAACGCCGGACCCCCGAGGCTCTCCTCATCATCAGCGGGACGCTGGCGACAACGGGGGCGGCAACACTACTCCTCATCCAGGCGACCGCTGGCAGCACCACGCAGCTGACCTGGCTATGCCTGTTGATCACTATCAGCGCATTCGGCATCTTCTTCCCAGCCGTGATCACCGTCGCTCAGAGCCGCGGACGCGCTGCCCCGGGAGCCACCTCCGCTCTCCTGGGCGGAAGCCAGTTCCTCTTAGGCGCGGCCGCATCCCCCCTGGTCGGGCTATTCGGTACCCAGAGCCCGGCGCCCATGGCAGCCGTGATGAGTAGTTGTCTCGCCCTGGGAACCCTGGCCGCCATCGCCACCAAACGTGCACACGCCTCCTGAGGGTTGCTACCCCAAGGGTGCTGATCACGACCTGGACAACAGAGAGTCCTGCGCCAGAGACCTTCAGCCGCCGTAACGCCAGCGCTTGAAGGTCTCTAGCCGTCAGCGGGTGATGAGCGTAGGTCTTTCTTCCAGGTCGCCGCTGCGTCCAATGTGCGCGGTCACGAGGAAGCCGTCGAGGTCGACCGTGGCCTGTCCGTCGGTGTCCGGGGCGCTCTTGCCCGCCAACGACCAGACCCGGCCCATCTGACAAGTATTTGTTTGACGGTGTGCAGTCACTGATGAAACGGTGCAGCGGCGTCGCCAATGAGGCGCTTGACATCAACTCCCCGCTGACCACGGGGAGAACAGAGGGGAACACATGCTTTTCAACACTTCCGTCAAGGCAGCGCTGTCTGCTGCTGCCGCCATGTCAGCCCTGCTGATCCCGGCAGCCGGTTCCGCGTCCGCCGCGTCCTCCGCCTCCGGGGAGTCCGTCACAGCAGCGGCCGGCAGCTTTGACGCCAAGTGCAGGAGCCACAGCCGCAACTACGTCCTGAAGAAGTACTACCGAGGGCCCCAGTTCTTCACCCTGCGCTGTGGCACAAGCACGTGGGGTTGGAAGCACATCAAGGCGCGACACGGCTGGAACAGCACGATGGACCGGAAGATAGACAATGCCATCTATTCCGGGGATGCCAATGGCCGCGGTGGTTACTCCACCTACACGATTCAGTGCCCGCGCGGGCGAGTGGAGAAGTTCCGCACCATCATCGGTACCCCGGCCGGGACCAACGACCTCCTGACGGCCTACAAGGTTGATCAACCGGCCGCCGCTGGCGCTGCTCGCTGCTAAACACCGCTTTGGGGCGTGGGCTGAGGTGAAAGGTAATTTGTACCTGTGGAGGAACAGACACCAGCCGATCAGGCCCTGAGTCGCTCGTACGTCACCGCTGACGGGCTCCGTTTCGACGTCATCAAGATGTCGGTCGACTACCATCCGGACCGCAGCGCGACGTTGACGTACTGGCTGACTGTGGGCCGCGAAGGCCACCCGGACGAGCGTTGGGTGGTCGCTCTGCCCTGGGACGACAAGTCCTGGGTGGACGTACTCACCTCGCCCGCGCCGCCTCCCGACCGACTGCGGCAGCTCGTGCACCTCGTCCGTGCCCATCTGGAAGAGTGGTGGGACACGAAGGGACACAACCGACAGTCGGCGAAGTTGGGACGGCCACTTACCTGACCATCTCGCGCCCGACGCCGGTGTAGGCACGTGGGCGTCACGGCTCCGAGTTCGGGCGGCGACGACGCCCTGTGGGGCGTCACCCCCGCAAGAAAGGCGCCGCGAACACGCTGGCCGTTCTCAAATTCCGGACCAAACAGCACCGCACATCCAACCGCCATGACCAACCAACTCGGCGAACCTACGTGGTCACAGCACTAGCGGGCCGGGCCGTCTGTGGGCCGTCCGAGAGCGGCCAACGGCGACAGACGACGACAGTTGCCGATGCTCTCCCCCTGCTCAGAGACGGTGCGCCGGGTCCCAACGCAGGTGTCACTCACCGAACGTAAGTTGAGGAACTCCAGAGCTTGGGCGCAGGATGACCGGCATGACCTCCAGCGCACGCCCCCTCCTCAACCGCCGGCTCGCCGAGTTCGGGACGACGATCTTCGCCGAGATGTCCGCCCTGGCAGCGAGCACCGGGGCGATCAACCTGGGCCAGGGCTTCCCCGACACGGACGGCCCCGAGGAGGTCAGGGAGGCGGCCGTACGGGCGCTGCGGGACGGTCGCGGCAATCAGTACCCGCCCGGCCCGGGCGTGCCCGAGCTGCGTACGGCGATCGCCGCTCACCAGGAGCGGCGGTACGGGCTGTCGTACGACCCGGACACCGAGGTGCTCGTCACCGCGGGCGCCACGGAGGCGATCGCCGCCGCGCTGCTCGCCCTGGTCGAGCCCGGGGACGAGGTCGTCGCCCTGGAGCCGTACTACGACTCGTACGCGGCCGGCATCGCCATGGCGGGCGGCACGCGCGTGCCGGTCACCCTGCGTGCGCACGAGGGCAGCTTCCGGCTCGATCTGGACGAGCTGCGCGCCGCCGTCACCGACCGCACCCGCCTGCTGCTGATCAACACCCCCCACAACCCCACCGGCACCGTCCTCACCCGTGCGGAGCTGACCGCGATCGCCGAGCTGGCCGTGGAGCGGGATCTGCTCGTGATCACCGACGAGGTGTACGAGCACCTGGTCTTCGACGAGGCCGAGCACGTGCCGCTGGCGACCTTCCCGGGGATGCGTGAGCGGACGGTCTCGATCAGCTCGGCCGGCAAGACGTTCTCGTTCACGGGCTGGAAGGTGGGGTGGGTGACGGCCGCTCCGGGGCTGGTCGGCGCGGTGCGCTCGGCGAAGCAGTTCCTGACGTACGTCTCGGCGGGCCCCTTCCAGTACGCGGTTGCCGAGGCACTGGCCCTGCCGGACTCGTACTTCGTCGACTTCCGCGCGGACATGCTGGCCAAGCGCGACCTGCTGGCGACGGGGCTCGCGGAGGCGGGCTTCAAGGTGTTCCGGCCCGCGGGCACGTACTTCGTCACCACCGACATCCGTCCCCTCGGCACTGCGCTGTCCGCAGAGGGCGACGGCGTCGCCTTCTGCCGCACGCTGCCGGAGCGGGCCGGGGTCGTCGCGGTGCCGAACGCGGTGTTCTACGACCACCGGCAGGAGGGGGCCCCGTTCGTACGGTTCGCGTTCTGCAAGCGGACAGCAGTCCTGGAGGAGGCGGTGCGCCGCCTCAAGACACTGCGCAAATAGAGCCCTGGGCCGTTGACCAATTCGGTGTCCTTCGGGTGGCTCGGGGAGGCGTACACCAGGATCACAGTCGAGGCGTCCTGGCCTCCCAACCGGTCGCGGCCTCCGTCGTCCCGTGGATGACGTTCCAGCCCCTCAGAGGAGGGACGCCCTCACCCCCGACGACGCCGCCCCGGCAGTCCTTCGTCAGCGAGCGTCCGCCTCGGGCTCCGGGCGCGGGAGTTCGTCGAGGTCGAGCGTGAAGGTGCGGCCGTCGGCCAGCGGGATGGGGAGTTTCCCCGTGCCGTACTTGTGGGTGTGTGCCGCGATGTAACCGGTGGCCGTGGGCTCGGTGTGGAGGACGACTTCCTGCGCGTAGGGGTCCACGACCAGGTAGATCGGGATTCCGTAGCGGCCGTACTTCGCGGTGCAGTCGTCGTAGTCCTTGCGCGCGGAGGAGGTCGAGACGACCTCGGAGATCAGCAGGACGTCCTCGAAGCTGTAGCGCTTGCCTTCCCGGCGGGCGTCCTCGCGAAGGATCGCCAGATCGGGGGCGGAGTTCTCGTCGGCGGGGAAGTCGATGTAGACGTCGGAGGTGACCTTCGCGTGACGGCCGAGGGCGAGAGCGGAGTCGATCTGCATCGATCTGATCGTGCTGGAGTGCTCTTCGCTCTGCGGAGTCATGATCACCTTTCCGTCAGCTCCGAACAGGACCGTGTACCCCTTGGGGAACTCGGTGTGCACGATCGCGTCGACGCTCATGGACGACTCCTTCCCGTGAGTGGTCAGGATACGACGGACAGTGCCGCTTCACCGAGCCCGGCGGTACGTCTGTGCGACCGGTCAGGACAGGTTCCGCGGCCGGCTCACCGGCGAACGGCGAGAGCCCGGCTCAGGCGCCCGACCTCGGTGGTCGGCGCCCTGGCCGGGCTCTCCCCCGCGTTCGGCGGGTGCCTGGTGGCACTCGCCGGACACCGTTGCGGCGACGGTCCGAGGACTACTCCTCGTCGTCCTCCGGCTTCTCAGCGTCGTTGACCTCCTCCTCCAGGCCCAGCTGCTCCACGAGCCACTTGTCGAACTCGATGGCTGCGCGTACCCAGCTGACCGTGGAGGAGACGAAGTGCTCCAGGCTCACACCGGTGCCGATCAGCATCTGCGCCTCGCCGATGAGGCGGACGGTGCCGTCGTCGTGGGTGTGGCTGTAGACCTTGGGCCACAGGGTGCGCCGGTTCCAGTCGTCGATGGACTCCAGCAGCAGTGGCTTCTCGTCGATCTTGTGGGGCCGGTCGTAGAACGTCCGCACGGAGAAGACCTGCTGGTCCCCTTCGCCGCGGAACATGAAGTACGTACGGAACTGCTCCCACGGCGCCGCGAGGTCACCCTCGTCGTCGACGACGTACTTGAGCTCCATCTGGTCGAGGAGCTGCTTCACAAGATCCTGATCCGGGACGACGGGGCCCGCCGGTCCTTGCGGCTGCGGCTCGGGCTGGCCCCCGAAGTTCGGAATCGAGGACGGGTCGATGGTCACCGTGATTTTCCCTTCGTACGGATCCCGCCATCCTCCCCCATGCGGGGAGGGGGGTGGCAAGCCCCGACGGGGCCTGTCAGCCCTCGGCTGACGGGATCCGGTCGGTGCGGACGTACCGCGGACGTACTACAGAGTCTTCCCCGTTGCCGGGCCCACGATCAGCCCCTCCCCGAAGGCGTCCACCCGGACCGTGTCGCCGTCCTTGATCTCGCCGGAGAGGATCTCCTTGGCGAGGCGGTCGCCGATGGCGGTCTGGACGAGGCGGCGCAGGGGGCGGGCTCCGTAGGCGGGGTCGTTGCCCTCGTCGGCGAGCCAGGCGAGGGCCTCGTCGGTGATCTCCAGGGACAGCCGGCGCTCGGCGAGTCGCTGGGCCAGACGGTCGACCTGGAGGCGGGCGATCCGGCGCAGTTCGTCCTTCGAGAGCGCCGAGAAGACGACCAGGTCGTCGAGCCGGTTGAGGAACTCCGGCTTGAAAGAGGCGCGGACCACCTCCAGCACCTGTTCCTTCTTCTCCTGCTCGCTGGTGATCGGGTCCACCAGGAAATGGCTGCCCAGGTTGGACGTCAGCACCAGGATGGTGTTGCGGAAGTCGACCGTGCGGCCCTGACCGTCGGTGAGGCGACCGTCGTCCAGCACCTGGAGGAGGATGTCGAAGACCTCCGGGTGGGCCTTCTCCACCTCGTCCAGCAGCACCACGCTGTACGGGCGGCGGCGCACCGCCTCCGTCAGCTGGCCGCCCTCCTCGTAGCCGATGTAGCCGGGCGGGGCGCCGACCAGGCGGGCCACGGTGTGCTTCTCGCCGTACTCCGACATGTCGATGCGGATCATCGCCCGCTCGTCGTCGAAGAGGAAGTCGGCGAGCGCCTTGGCGAGTTCGGTCTTGCCGACGCCGGTGGGGCCGAGGAAGAGGAACGAGCCGGTCGGGCGGTCCGGGTCGGCGATGCCGGCGCGGGTGCGGCGGACGGCGTCGGACACGGCCCGCACGGCCTCGCCCTGGCCGATCAGCCGCCTGCCGAGCTCCTCCTCCATGCGCAGCAACTTCTGCGTCTCGCCCTCCAGGAGGCGGCCGGCCGGGATGCCGGTCCAGGCGGCGACGGTGTCGGCGATGTCGTCGGCGCCGACCTCCTCCTTGACCATGGTGTCCTTGGCCGCCTCCTCCTCGGCCTCCGAGGCGACCTCCAAGTCCCGTTCCAGGGACGGGATCTCGCCGTAGAGCAGCTTGGACGCGGTGTCGAAGTCGCCGTCGCGCTGGGCGCGTTCGGCCTGGCCGCGCAACTCGTCCAGCTTCTCCTTCAGTTCACCGACCCGGTTGAGGGACTGCTTCTCCTTGTCCCAGCGGGCGGTGAGGCCGCGCAGTTCCTCCTCCTTGTCGGCGAGGTCGCGGCGCAGCTTCTCCAGCCGCTCGCGGGAGGCCGGGTCGGTCTCCTTGCCGATGGCCAGCTCCTCCATCTTCAGCCGGTCCACGGCACGCTGGAGCTCGTCGATCTCGACGGGCGAGGAGTCGATCTCCATGCGCAGGCGGGAGGCCGCCTCGTCGACCAGGTCGATGGCCTTGTCGGGGAGGAAGCGGGAGGTGATGTACCGGTCGGAGAGGGTGGCCGCGGCGACCAGCGCGCTGTCCGCGATCTGCACCTTGTGGTGGGCCTCGTAGCGGCCCTTGAGACCGCGCAGGATCGCGATGGTGTCCTCGACGGTCGGCTCGGCGACCAGCACCTGCTGGAAGCGTCGCTCGAGCGCCGGGTCCTTCTCGATCCGCTCGCGGTACTCGTCGAGGGTCGTCGCACCGACCATGCGCAGCTCACCGCGGGCCAGCATCGGCTTGAGCATGTTGCCCGCGTCCATGGCGGAGTCCCCGCCGGCGCCCGCGCCGACCACGGTGTGCAGCTCGTCGATGAAGGTGATGATCTGCCCGTCGGAGTCCTTGATCTCCGCGAGGACGGTCTTCAGCCGCTCCTCGAACTCGCCCCGGTACTTCGCCCCCGCCACCATCGCGCCCAGGTCCAGCGCGACCAGCCGCTTGTTCTTGAGGGACTCGGGCACGTCGCCCTTCACGATCCGCTGGGCCAGCCCCTCGACCACGGCGGTCTTGCCGACGCCGGGCTCGCCGATGAGCACCGGGTTGTTCTTGGTGCGGCGGGACAGCACCTGCACGACCCGCCGGATCTCCTGGTCCCGCCCGATGACGGGGTCGAGCTTGCCCTCCCGCGCGGCGGCGGTGAAATCCGTCCCGAACTTCTCCAGGGCCTTGTACTGGCCCTCGGGGTCTGCTGTGGTCACCCGGCGTCCTCCCCTTGCCTTCCGGAAGGCCTCCAGCAGCTTCTTCGCCGTGGCGCCCTGACCGGAGAGTACGTCGCCGGCCGCGCCGCCCTTCGCCGCGATACCGATGAGCAGGTGCTCGGTGGAGAGGTACTCGTCCCCGAGGTCCGTGGCCCGCTCGCCGGCGTCCGCGATCACCGCGAGCAGCTCGCGGTTGGGCTGCGGGGGCGCGACGGTGGACCCGGTGACGCTCGGCAGGCCGGCCAGCACCCGCTCGACGCCGGAACGTACGGCCACCTGGTCGGCGTCGACCGCGGCGAGCAGGTCGGTGATGTTCTCGTTCTCCTGGCCCTGGAGCAGGGCCAGGAGCAGATGGGCGGGGGTGAGGTCCGGGTGCCCGTCGGACAGGGCGCGGTTTCCGGCCGCGTTGATCGCGTCCCGGCTCCGGTTGGTCAGCTCGGCGTCCACGTTCGCGTTCTCCTCCTGGCGTCATCCCGTGCCGACTCAGCGCGCCGGCTCAGCTTGCTGACTCAGGCAGCGTACACAAACTTGAGTCTATTCCACTCAAGGTGCGGGGCGGACGGGACCCGCCCAGGAGACGGGTACCCCGGATGGAAAGCGCACGAGCGGTCGGTAAAGACGCGTAGGAACCCGCCGATGATCGACCAGTTCCAGCCACTACAGGATTGGGTCGAGATCCCGAAATGTCCCGCGAAAACTGCAGCGGCGTCACCGTGTTCAGGTCACGGTGACGCCGCTGCGGGGGGAAGCACCTGAGCGATCTGTTACGACGGGGGAATCGCGTCAGGCACTGCGGGGGGTGGCTGAGATGGTTTGAATGTCGGGGACGTCCGGCTCCACCAGACGGTGATCCCGCTGATCCAGATTCACGAAGATCATTCCGTACCGGATGGCACACCGCACGGGCTGCGGCGCTCCGCGGGGCTTGCGCAGACACCGGTACGCCCGTACGTCCTCGTCGTCCTCGTCCCGGGTCACGACGACCGGCTCACCGAACACGGTCACCATCAACGAGTCACCGGCGTGGGGGATCGCGGTGGCCAGGTCGATGAAGTGCCAGCCCGAGCGGTAGGCGGTCGCCATTTCGCGACGGAAGGAGCGGTCGTCCGGTGGAGTGGTCACGTCAGCTCCCGGCTTCTTCTGCCACAGCACCCGCCTCACCGGTGGTGCCCGTGACGTCGGCGTTCACGGCCACCGACGGCCAGCTGCTGTTCGCCCGAACGTCTTCCTTCCCACCGTTCGCGCTACCCAGCGCTCCTAGGGCCACGACGGCGGAGAAGGCGGCGACAAGTACCGAGCGAAGCATTTTATTACGCATAGTCGGCTTCGTCCTCACTTGAAAGTCCCCTTATCCCCCGTCGAATACGACGATGGCTCATTCGGGCACGTCATGGCCACACAATCGATGCATCATGTTCCTGCACGTTCAGGACCCTGGGGGGTGGAGATTTGGCAACGAATCGCACTAAAGGCACACATCCCCATGCGATGACGGAGTTGTGCGAGGAAGGCAGTCGCCTTTACGCCACCGCTCTGCGGGTCGGACGGGTCGCCCGTACCGACGCGGAAACCGCCCCGTGCCTCATGGAGTTCGCCCTCCTTCACCCCGATCCCGACGACCCCGAACTGCTGCGCCCGGTGCCCCCGGCGGTGGCACTGGCCCAGCGGCTCAACCCGCTGGAACGCGAGATCAGCGAGCGCCGCCGCCGGTCCGTCCAACTCTCGGACGCCTTCGAGCCGTTCATGGCCCTCAGCACTCAGGTGACGACGACCAGCGACTCCCTCACGGTGCTGGAGGGCGGCGACCGGATCAACACGGCGCTCAACATGGCCACGGACCAGTGCCGGTCGGAGATGCTCACGGTCCAGCCGAGCGACCGCATGTCCGAGGCCAGCCTGCTGCAGGGAATGGAACGCGACCGGCCGCTGATCGAACGAGGCGTACGGATCCGCACGCTCTACCAGCACACGGCCCGCTACAGCCAGGAGAAGCTGGCCTACGCCTCCCACCTCGCGGCCGGCAAGGCGGAGTACCGCACCATCGACGAGTTGGTGGAACGGGTGATCATCTGCGACGAGACCGTCGCCTTCATCCCCACCCGGGACGACCAGCAGGTCGCTCTGGAGCTTCGCCACCCCGGCCTCGTGCGTTATCTGATCAAGGTCTTCGAGTACCTGTGGGACCGTGCCGTCCCGCTGAGCACCGGCGCCCCCTACGAGGCCGCTCCCGACGGCATCACGGAGATCCAGCACTCCATCGCCAAGCTTCTCGTCGAAGGCCACGTCGACGAGGCGATCGCCCGTCGGCTGGGCATGAACGTGCGCACCTGCCGCGCCCACATCGCCAAGCTCGCCTCCGCCCTGGGCAGCGGAAGCCGCGCCCAGCTCGGCTACCTCATCGCCCAGTCCGGGATCCTTGATCGGGCAGAGTGAGCCGGGTGGCCTCCGTCCGCGCCGGGCCGTCCAGGCCCACCTGGGCGATGCGGACGCCGAGTTGGGTGCGGCTGGCAGCGCCCAGAGTGTCCGACAGTCGCGCGATGTGGGCCCGGCAGGTGCGGACGCTTATCCCCAGCCGTTCCGCGATCACCGCGTCCTGGTGGCCCTCCGCCAGCAGGGCCGCGATGGACTGTTCGCGGTGGGAGATCCCCTCGATGCCGGTGTCGGGCAGCGGGGCGGTGAGCGGGATCGCCAGCCGCCAGAGGCGTTCGAAGACCGTGACCAGGTAGCCGACGAGGGCCGGGTGGCGCAGTTCCAGGGCCAGCGTGCGGTCCGCGTTCGCCGGGATGAAGGCGACCGTGCGGTCGAAGAGGATGAGGCGTTCGATCACCTCGTCCAGCGTGCGCGCCTGGACCGCGCCGCCCATCAGCTCCAGGTAGGTGAGCAGGCCCTGACCGTGCCGGGCCACGTGGGTGTACAGGTCGCGCATGCGCACGCCCCGGCCGCGCAGGGCCAGCGCCCGGTGCAGCCCCTCCGTCAGCTCGTGCTCGGGGCGGATGCCGCCGGGCTGCACGCTCAGGACCTCGCTCGTGCACGCCTCGGTCGCCTCGTCCATCGCGGCCTGGATGCGGGACAGTCCGTCCAGGACCCGGATCGCGCTGCCCTCAGCGGCGGTCGCCTGCGGTGGCCGGCCGCCGAGACCGGCGTACCACTCGAAGGCCGCGACCGCCGAACCCACCCGCCGCTGGCTCGTGCTGACCTCGTCGTACAGCCCGCGCAGCAGCCGTGTCATGACCTCCTGCGGGGCGGTCGGCACCAGCCAGTCCATGTCGTCGGGGTCCGGGTGCAGCAGGGCCAGCTCCAGCAGACAGGGCACCGCTTCCGCGTCGCAGCGCGGCACCCGGCCCCGCCGTACGGCCCGGGAATACACGCGATCCCCGGCCTCGCACAGACGGTCGGCACCGTGTGGATGCTGCTCCGCCGCGTGCCCGGCCATCACCCCGTTCACCCCCCGGTTCCAGCGTCTTCCGCAGCGCAACTATGCGCGGACCGGACCGGCACCGCAACACGGCTCTCCGCGCCACGACCGCCGAAAAGCGTCCATTCGACCTGTTATTCCCGGGCCCCCGACCGGCTCGTCGCAACAAGCTGACGGCGCCTCCGCGAACCCACCCAAAAGCCACGAACCCGTCTGTACGGGCACCCTCGGACCCATTCGTTCCGCACGTGAACTGCCGGAAACGAAGCAGTGATCAGCGTGTTACCCACCGCACTTAGCGTCAGGTCATGGCGGACATATTTGACGCATACGCGTTGGCCGACGCGTGGGACGAGATGTTCGAGCGGCCGGGTGAGGTCAGGGCCGCCTATGAGCCGGTGCTGGCGGCGCTGCAACCGATCGAACCGAGTGAACTCCGATTTCGGGCGGACCAGATGGCCCGGGCGTTCACCGACCGGGGCGTGACCTACGCCTTCGCGGGCGAGGAGCGCCCCTGGCCGCTGGACCTGGTGCCCAGGATCCTCGACGCCCTGGAGTGGGACCTCATACAACGCGGGGTGAGTCAGAGAGTCAGGGCCCTGGAGGCCTACCTCGCCGACGCCTACGGTCCCGCCCGCGCCTTCGAGGACGGTGTGGTGCCCTGGCGGCTGCTCCTCAACTCCCCCCACTTCCACCGTGCGGCCCATGGCGTCGAGCCGCCGGGCGGCGTACGCATCCATGTCGCCGGCATCGATCTCGTCCGGGACGAGGCCGGGGACTTCCGGGTGCTGGAGGACAACGTGCGGGTGCCCAGCGGAGTCTCGTACGTCATCGAGAACCGCCGGGCGATGACCCGGATCTTCCCCTCCCTCTTCGCCGAGCAGCACGTCCTGCCGGTCGACGGCTACTGCCACCGGCTGCTCGCCGCCCTGCGCGCCGCCGCGCCCGACGGCATCCAGGATCCGCGCGTCGTGGTCCTGACCCCGGGCCCGAACAACGCCGCCTACTTCGAACACGCCCTGCTCGCCCGGCTGATGGGCGTGCAGCTGGTCGAGGGACACGACCTGGTCTGCCGGGGCAACCGGGTGTGGATGCGGACCACCCGGGGCGAGGTTCCCGTCCATGTCGTATACCGGCGTCTCGACGACGACTTCCTCGACCCGCTGCACTGCCGCCCGGACTCGGTGATCGGCTGCCCCGGCATCATGGGCGCGGCCCTGGCGGGCAACGTCACCCTCGCCAACGCGGTCGGCAACGGCATCGCCGACGACAAGCTGCTGTACACGTACGTCCCGGACCTGATCCGCTACTACCTCTCCGAAGAACCGGTTCTCCCCAACGTGGAGTCCTTCCGCCCGGACGAACCCGGCCAGTTGGAAGCGGTCCTCGACCAGATCGACCAGCTCGTCATCAAGCCCGTCGACGGGGCCGGCGGCCAGGGCATCGTCATCGGTCCGAAGGCCGACCGCGAGACACTGGAGCGCACCCGCGAGGCCGTCGTCGCCGACCCGCGCGGCTTCATCGCCCAGCGCCCCGTCGCCCTGTCCACCTCGCCCACCCTCGCGGGTGAACACATGGCGCCGCGCCACATAGACCTGCGGCCCTTCGCCATCAACGACGGCAACGACGTCTGGGTCCTGCCCGGCGGACTCACCCGGGTCGCCCTCCAGGAGGGCAACCTGATCGTCAACTCCAGCCAGGGCGGCGGCTCCAAGGACACCTGGGTGCTCGCCGAGGGGCCCGCCGCACAGCCTGTGCCGGTCAGCGCCGGCTCGCTGCCCGCCGTGGCCCCCCGCCAGCTAGGACCCGACGGCACCCCCACCGTCGTACAGGAAGGGGCGCAGCAGCAGTGAGCGACGTGATCCTCTCCCGGATAGCCGAGGCACTGACCTGGACCGGCCGGTATGTCGAGCGGGCGGACAACACCGGCCGCATCCTCGACGCCTATCTGCACCGCATGCTGGAGGACCCCTGGCGCGACGAGGACGTGGCCTGCCGGTCGTTGTACGCGATCCTCGGTGTCGACGCCGGCGACGAACGCGTCGACATGCAGCAGGTCCTGGACCAGCTGGCCTTCGACGCCCTGTCCACCTGCTCCATCGAGGGCGCGCTGGGCGCCGCCCGGCTCAACGCCCGCAGCGCCCGCGAGGCGGTCTCCTCGGAGATGTGGGAGTGCCTCAACTCCACCTGGCACGCCCTCGCCGACCAGCGCCTCGCGGCCCGCCGTACCGGCCCCTACGGCTATCTCGAACTCGTACGCCGCCGGGCCGCCCTCTTCTTCGGGCTCGCGGACTCCACCATGAGCCGGGACGACAGCTGGCGTTTCGTCGTCCTGGGCCGCAGCCTGGAGCGGGTGGACATGACCGTACGGCTGCTGTCGGTACGGGTGCTGGACGCCGCCCACGCCCCCGACTGGCCGACCCTGCTGAGCGCGTCCGGCGCCGACGAGGCGTACGCGCGCGTGTACAGCGGTTTCGGCGACACCCCGCGGGTGGCCGAATTCCTGCTGCTGGACCGCGACTTCCCGCGCTCGGCCCTGCACGCGCTGACCACCGCCGAGGAGTGCCTGTCCGCCCTCGGCCGCCCCCGCCAGGACCCGGCGCGCCGCCCGATCGGCCGGATGCGCACCCGCCTGGAGTATCTCGACTCGCAGGCCCTGGAGGAGCAGCTGCCGAGCCTCCTGCGGGATCTGCAGCAGTCCTGCATGGCCTCCGCCGACGGAGTGGCCGAGCGGTTCTTCCCCTACCGGGGGCCCGTCGAGTGGGCCCAGGAAGGAGCCTGAGATGGCTCGTCGTCTCCGCATCCGGCATGTCACCCGGGTCTCCTACGCCCAGGCCGCGGTCTCCTCCCACAACGAGGTCCGCATGACCCCGCTGACCCTGCCGGGGCAGACCACGCTGGACTCCCGGGTCGCCATCAGCCCGACGGCCACCACCTGGTCGTACTGGGACTACTGGGGCACCCAGGTCACCGGCTTCGACCTGATGGACCCCCACGCCGACCTCACGATCACCGCCTCCAGCCTGGTGGAGACCAGTGCGCCGGACCCGCTCCCGCAGGCACCGGACTGGCCGGAAATCGCCGAACACACCTCCCGTTCCCGCCTGCTGGAGTTCGCGGGCGACACTCCCCGCACGAAGGTCTCCGCCGAGTTGGTGGAGCAGGCGAGGAGCGCGGCGGCCGGCCTCGACCCGCACGAGACCGCGGCCGTCGTGTCGTCCCTGGTCGCCGACCGGGTCTCGTATCTTCCCGGCTCCACCGGCGTGACCACCTCCGCCGCCGAGGCGTGGGAGCAGGGCGCGGGCGTCTGCCAGGACATCGCCCATGTCACCCTCGCCCTGCTGCGGGGCCTGGGCTTGCCGACGCGATACGTCTCCGGTTACCTCCACCCCGAGCGGGAGGCGGAACTGCACCGGCCGGTCGCCGGGCAGAGTCACGCCTGGGTGGAGTACTGGGCGGGCGACTGGTGCGGCTACGACCCGACCAACCGCACCCGCCCCGACGAGTCCCACGTGGTCGTGGGCCGGGGCCGCGACTACGACGACGTCACCCCGCACAAGGGCATCTACCGAGGCGTGGCGGGCGGGCTTCCGCAGGTGACGGTGGAGTTCACGCGGGTGGCCTGAGGTCGTTCGCCGTCTCCTCCTCGGCTCTTCCCTCTGCCTAAAGCTCTTAGGAAACTGCATAATCGTTTCCGGCAAACAGGAGGAACCTTATGGTGCGTGTGGGGCTGACCCCCGAGCGGCTGACACGGGCGGGGGCCGAGCTGGCCGACGAGGTCGGGTTCGAGCAGGTGACCGTCTCGGAGCTGGCGCGACGGTTCGACGTCAAGGTCGCGAGCCTGTACTCGCATGTCCGCAACTCCGAGGACCTGAAGACCCGGATCGCCCTGCTCGCCCTGGAGGAGCTCGCCGACCGGGGCGCCACCGCACTGGCCGGCCGGGCCGGCAAGGACGCGCTGACCGCCCTGGCCGACGTCTACCGCGACTACGCCCGCGAGCACCCCGGCCGCTACGCGGCGGCCCGGTACCGGCTCGGCCCGGAGGCGGCCGCCGCAAGCGCCGGCGGACGGCACAGCGCGATGACGCGGGCCATCCTGCGCGGCTACGACCTGACCGAGCCCGACCAGACCCACGCGGTCCGGCTGCTCGGCAGCGTCTTCCACGGCTACGTCAGCCTTGAACTGTCGGGTGGTTTCAGCCACAGCGCCCCGGACAGTCAGGAGAGCTGGACGCGGATCCTGGACGCCCTCGATTCCCTGCTACGGAACTGGCCCACACCATGACGTTATTCACCACGCCCCTCACCGAGGACCTGCTGCGCGGCGCCCTCGATGTCGAACGCACCGAGCACGGCCTGCTCCCCCACCGGCTGCCCGCCCGCGCCCGCGCCCAGTGCGCCGACCCCCAGTTGGCCATGGCCGAGTCCCAACCCTCCGGCGTACGACTGGCCTTCCGCACCCGGGCCACCACGGTCGAGCTGGACACCCGCCCCACCAAACGGGTCTACGTCGGAGCACCGCCCCGCCCGGACGGTGTGTACGAACTGCTCGTCGACGGTCGCGTGGCCGGCCGGGGCAGCGTGAGCGGCGGTGCCACCCTCACCATCGACATGACCACCGGGACCACCGAGCACCGGTCCGGCCCGCACGGCACCGTCCGCTTCACCGGCCTGCCCGGCACCGACAAGAACGTCGAGATCTGGCTGCCGCACAACGAGACCACCGAGCTGGTCGCCCTGCGCACCGACGCCCCCGTCGAACCCGCCCCACGCCCGGACCGCCCGGTCTGGCTGCACCACGGCAGCTCCATCAGTCACGGCTCGGACGCCGCCGGGCCCACCACCATCTGGCCCGCGCTCGCCGCGTCCCTCGGCGGGGCGGAGCTGATCAACCTGGGCCTGGCCGGCAGCGCCCTGCTCGACCCGTTCACCGCCCGCGCCCTGCGGGACACCCCGGCCGACCTGATCAGCGTCAAGATCGGCATCAACGTGGTCAACGCGGACCTGCTGCGCCTGCGCGCCTTCGGCCCCGCCGTCCACGGTTTCCTCGACACCATCCGCGACGGGCACCCCACCGCCCCGCTACTGGTCGTCTCGCCGATCCTGTGCCCCATCCACGAGGACACCCCCGGCCCCAGCGCCCCCGACCTCAGCTCCCTCGCCAAGGGGCAGCTGCGGTTCCGGGCCATGGGCGACCCCGCGGAACGCGCGAGCGGAAAGCTCACCCTCGGTGTCATCCGGGACGAACTGGCCCGGATCGTCGCCCAGCGGGCCGCCGACGACCCGAACCTGCACTACCTCGACGGCCGCGACCTCTACGGCGAGCGCGACCACGCCGAGCTGCCCCTGCCCGACGACCTCCACCCGGACGCCGCCACCCACCGCCGCATCGGTGAACGCTTCGCCGAACTGACCTTCGCCAAGGGCCCTTTCGCCGCCGCCCGCCACACGGCCGCGCCGTCGTAGCTACTTCAGCTTGGCGGCCTCGCAGGCGCTCTTGAACTTGCCGGTGCAGATGTCGGACACCTTGTAGATGCCGTCCTGGATCACCGTGGCCTCGATGTTGCTCTTCGTCAGGGCGACCACGGGGACCAGCTGCGCGGGGATGTTCTTGTCCGTGGGGCTGTCGACCCGGTCCGAGGCGAGGGCGTCGAACTGGATGTCCTTGCCCTGGATCTTCGCCACCGCCATCTCGGCGGCGGCCTCGGCCTCCCGCGGGTACGACTTGTACACGCTCATGTACTGGTCGCCGGTCAGGATCCGCTGCACGGCGGCCAGTTCGGCGTCCTGACCGGTGACCGGCGGCAGGTTGGTCACACCCGCCTCCTTCAGGGCGTCGATGACCCCGCCGGCCATACCGTCGTTGGCGGAGTAGACGGCGGCGATGTTGCCCGCGCCGATCGCCCCGATCGCCTTCTTCATGTTGGCCTCGGCGTTCTCCGGCTTCCAGTCGACGGTGTCGTACGTCTCGGCGATGGTCACCTTGCCCTGCAGCTGGGAGAGCGCGCCCGCCTTGAACTGCTTGGCGTTCGGGTCGGTGGACGAGCCGTTCATCATGACGATCTTGTCGGACGTGTCGATGCCTGAGCCCAGGGCCTCCACCACGGAGCGGCCCTGGACCTCGCCGACCAGCTCGTTGTCGAAGGAGACGTACGCGTCGATCGGGCCCTCGGCGAGCCGGTCGTAGGCGATGACGGGAATGCCCGCGTCCTTGGCCTTCTTCACACCGTCGGCGATGGCGTGCGCGTCGACGGCGTCCAGCAGGATCACGTCGACCTGGTCGTCGATCATCTGCTGCAACTGCTCGGCCTGCCGGCTCGCGCTCGCGTCGGCGTTGGCGTAGTCGACCTTGCCCTGCTTCTTGGTGAGCTCGGCGACCTTGGCCTCGATGATCGGCTGGTCGAACTTGTCGTAACGGGTGTTCGCCTTCTCCGGCAGCAGCAGGCCCACGGTGATGTCGTTCCCCTTGGTAGGGCTGGCCTCGGTGCTGCTCCCAGCCACTCCCAGCGCCCCACAGGCGGACAGGGAAAGGGCGAGAGAACCTGCGGCCACTGCTATGCCGCTACGACGGGTACGGGTGTTCACGTGCGCTTGCCTTCCGAACGAGGGTGCTGTCGCGACCCAGGTGAAGGAAGCCAACGCTGTCTTCACCAAACGGTCAAGAAGCAATCACTTATCGAGATGGCAACGTTAATACGTGCGGCTTTTGTGAAGGCATGGGGCGTCCGGGGTGACCGCCAGGGCCCAAAAGTCGCGTACAACCAATCCCCGGCCTGGTCGGTCCTGATCATCGACGGCTCTGCCTGCCGTTGCTGATCAGGACTGAAGGACCGGATCAACTTAGTCAGACGCGCGACCCCCGCGACGTCGGCGGCCGTCGTGCTCGCCACCGCGGGCGGCCTGCTCACCGCCGTCGCCACGCCCGCCACCGCCGCCACGACCTGCGCCTCGCCGGTCTTCAAACGGCAGTTCTTCGCGAACACCAGCTTCTCCGGCACACCGAGGAAGACGGACTGCGACAGCGCAGTCGACCAGAACTGGGGCACCGGCGCCCCCGCCTCCGGCCTTCCCTCGAACAACTTCGGCGTCCGCTGGAGCGTGACCCGCGACTTCGGCTCCGGAGGACCGTTCGCCTTCTCGGCCGCGGCTCAGGACGGTATCCGCGTCTACCTCGACGGTGCCCGCAAGGTCGACCTGTGGAAGAACGTGTCGACGACCGTGAAGAAGACGGTCAACGTCACCATCCCCTCCGGCAAGCACACGCTGCGCGTCGACTACGTCAACTGGACCGGATCCGCCAACGTCAAGTTCGCCTACACGCCCCGCACCTCCGCCACCGTCGACAAGGTCGCCCCGCTCGCCCCGACCGGCACCTCGGCGACGTATGAAAAGGCCACAGGCAAAGCGAAGCTCACCTGGTCCAAGAACAAGGAGATGGACCTCGCCGGGTACCGCCTCTACCGGCGTCTGAAGGGCACCCCGTTCGGCGCAACTCCGCTCGCGACGACGACCACCTCCACGTCGTACACGGACACCACCCTCCCCAAGTCGGGCGCGACCTACTACTACGAGGTCCGCGCCTACGACAAGGCCGGCAACGAGTCGTCGGGCACGGCCGACCAGGGTGTGACCACCGCCGACCTGGTCGCGCCCGCCACTCCCACCATCGTGCACGCGACGGGTGAGGTGACCCCGACAGGCGGTACGGGTGGGCTGGAGGTGGACTGGAAGAAGGTCGAGGACGCGGTGTCGTACCGCGTCCACCGGGCGGCGAGCAAGGGTGGCACGTACACCGTGCTCGGCAGCACGGACCAGCTTTCGTACCTGGACGCCTCGGCCGTCGCGGGGACCGTCTACTACTACCGCGTCACAGCCGTCGACGCGGCGGGCAACGAGTCCGCCCGGTCCGAGCCCCTGATGGGCAAGATCCGGGACAACGATCCGCCGCCGCTCGTCACCGGGCTGAGCGTCACCCCGACCGAGTACGGCTTCCAGCTGAACTGGGACAAGAACCCGGCCCGGGATCTGCGGCACTACACGGTCCACTGGGGCGAGTTGGCGGGCGACGAGGGCGAACAGGTCTGCTACAGCAGCCTGGTGGAATACGTCTCTCCCGACGACACGTCCTACGCGTACACCACGCTCCCGGACGGCGACCAGGTCTGCTTCTTCGTCGACGCCGTGGACGACGAGGGAAACTCCGCCATCAAGTGGAACGGTCCGACCGAGGCCGTGTCCGTCACCGAGCTCGACATGACGCCGAGCGTGCCGACGCCCGAGGGCTCGCCGCTCCGCCTCACGGCGACCGGAGCCGAGCGCGACGAGGGCAACCGCCTCACGTGGTCCGGGCTCGGGGACGACTCTCCGCAGGCCGCGGGCGGCTATCGCGTCTACCGGTGGAACCCCGCCACATCCTCGTACGCGAAGATCGCCGACCTCGGTGCCGGTGACTCCGAGTACGTCGACATCGGCGCCCGCCTCGGCACCACGTCCTACTACTGGGTGACCGCGCTGACCGCCGACGGCACCGAGTCCCTCCCCGCGGGTGACTGGGCAGTCACCGCGCCGACGAACTGACCCGACCCACCAGGACCATCCGCCCGACCGTCAGCCCCGCTTCGGACCCGTGATCGCCTCGCCGATCACGAAGCCCTTGGCGGGGCCTTCGGAGATGGTGACGTCGGTGCCGTAGGGGACGCGGTGGATGTCGTCCCAGTCGGCCTTCTCGGGGCGGGGCTCAGTGAAGAGGGTGACGGCGCCTTGGCCGTCGTGGTCGTCGATGAGGACGTACACGGGGATCCCTGCGCGGGCGTATTCGCGGCGCTTGCGGATGCGGTCGCGGTCTTGGTTGGCCGTGCCGGGGGAGACGACTTCGAGAACGAGGTGCACGGAGCCGGCCCTGACCCCCATGTCTTCCTCGTCGCTGCATGGTTCCGCGTCCTTCAGGGTCAGGAAGGCGTCCGGGATCCATGCCTGGCGCTTGTGGATCACGTTGGTGACGCTCCAGACGCCGAACTCACTGTCCTCCAGGAAGGTCCCCAGGGCGCCCCAAAAGCGGTTGGCCACCTGGGCATGTCGAAAACAGCCGGTGGGCCACACCTCGATGGCCCCCTCGACGATCTCGGCGCGGTAGCCCTCGGGGACGTCCATGGCCTTCCATGCCTGCCACAGGACCTCGTCCAGGTCGGGTCGGTTCAAGAACGCAGCCTGCGCCTGGGACATGGTCTCGTCCTCTCATGTGCGAGATCACGGTAGGTACGGCATTACGGCTGACCAGTTGAATCCTCCCCTCCCTGGAGGAAGGGGATTCCTGGCTCAGGCAGCCTCCTGGAGCAGCGCTCCAGGAGGTCTTCCGCCATCAGCACCAGCCGGGTTGAGACCAGCCCGGACGAGCATCACGCGTGCGGAGTTCTTGTCCCGTGGGGACACCGTTCCGCACACAGTGCAGGTGTAGGTGCGCTCACCCAGCGGCAGGCGATGCTTGGCTCTCGCATCGCAGTGCGCGCAGTCCATCGTGGTGTGCGCGGGGTGGACCAGGCGGATGTCCCGCCCGTGCTTGCGGCCCATCTCCAGCAAAGCGGCCTTGGTGGCGCCGATGGCGGCGTCAGCGGCCTTGCGGGCCATGGTGGTCCTGGCCAGGAACTTCGGGCGGAAGTTCTCGACCGCGATGGCGTCGTGGTCGCGGACGACCTTTTTGGCCCACTTCCGGCCGGTGTCCGCACGCTGCCTGGCAACCTTCTTGTACGCCTTCGCCCGCAGCTTCTTCGCCTCGCGGTAGCCCTTGGATGCCGGTTGTCCCTTCTTCGGCTTTCGGCGGGCCATCATCCGGTCGTACCGGGTCAGCTTGGCCTGGGCCTTTTTGCCGTGCTCGGCGTGCGGCAGGTCGTACGCGTCGGACGTGGTGGTCGCGGTCTCCCTCACACCCCAGTCGACACCGAGCACCCGACCGGTCTCAGGCAGCGGCTGGACCTGCGCGGGCACGACGAACGAGGCGTACCAGTGCCCGAGGCTGTCCTGGTACAGGCGCACCGAGGACGGCTCGGACGGCAGGTCCCGCGACCACACCACCCTCACCACGACGCCCCCGGCCAGGTGCAGCCGTCCGCCCCGCAGCCGGAACCCGCGCTGCGTGTAGTTGAGGGTCGGCAGTGCCTCGCGCTTGGTCTTCCACTTCGGCATCCCCGCCCGGCGCGCCATGGGCAACCGCTCGCGGATGTCCTTGTGCGCCTTGCCACGGGAGCGGCCGAAGTCACGGATGACCTGCTGCTGGACAACCGACGAGCCCTCACACAGCCACGGCGTCGCCTTCCGGGCCTCGGTCAGCATCCTGTCCAACTGCGCCGGACCACACGTCGCCTTCTGTCCGGTCGCCTTGTTGTGCCGGTGCACGGCTTTGGACTTGGCGACACATTCGTTCCACACCCACCGACACCGGTCCCACTCCGCCACCAGGGCAGTGCGAGCGGTGGACGACACCCGCAGCCGGAAGGTGTACCGGGCATGCCCACCCTCCGCCACCACCCCCACGCCTGCCATCCCGCCCCCTCACATCCCCGGCCGGGACGACATACCGACCCGATACCCCTGAAGGACCATACGTACGACAGCCGCACACATGTCCCCCGATCCCACGGCCACCACCCCGACCAGCGATCACTGGTACACGCGTTCGCATCACCTCGTCGATACCGAGAGCGGTACCGGCGCCCCGCGCCCTCAACCGGATGCGGCGACGCCGCGCGTCGCGACACCCGGATGCGATTCCTCCCCGGCGTGAACGCCGGGGCCTCCTCGCAAGAACCAGGAGATATCCCTGGTTCACCCGTTCGAGCGAAGCCGGAACGATCCGCTGTTCCCGCCCAACTCGAACCAGACTCCCTTCGCATACCGCCCCGTTCTCTCGTCGGCGACGCCCCACCCGTCCGCCATCTCCTCGACCAGCGCGAGCCCCCTCCCCCAGCAGGCGACAGCCCAGGCGGCGGGATACGTGACCACGGGCGGGTCCGGACTCTCGTCGAACACGCTGACTCGGAGTCTGCCCGCGGTGAGCCGGATGCGGAGCATGGCGGTGCCCTTGGTGTGCAGGTGGACGTGGGTGACGAGTTCCGAGGTGCACAGTGCGGCGGGCATGACGAGGTGCTCCCGGTCGTGGGTGAAGAGGACGGCGCGTACGAAATCCCGGCAGACGCGCGGTGAGGTGGCGTCGCCGGGTGCGAACAGGCTGTATTCGTGGGTGAGTTGAGCGGGGCGGTGGGCTGCGCGGCGGGACGGGTTCATGGGTGTCGGCTCCAGGTGAGTGGCGTGGTTCCCGTTGCCCGGCGATGACGTCGCCCGCGTGCGGGTGCTCTGTCGGCTTACGGGCAGGGGAGGTTGACTGGTTTCAGTGTGTGACTGACCCAGCACTGAAGGTAGCGATTAAGGGTTCTCGCGAGCAACCTATTCGCGGGATCCGGTGGACCAACATCCACCAAAGGGGCAGACTTTGAGTCGACCACCAAGGAGAACCCGTGGGACTGCGCACCACTATCAGCGAACGGCAGCGGCGACTCGGCTTCGAGCTCAAACATCTGCGCGAACAGGCTGGGTTGACCACCAGTGAAGCCGCCGAGCGGATCGGCATGACGCGCGGACAGCTGGGGCACATCGAGGCCGGCCGGACCTCAGTCCTCACTGAACGACTGCTCGACCTCTGCCGCGTCTACGGTTGCTCAGAGGAGCCCTACGTCGAGGCGCTGGTCACCATGTCCGAGTCCAGTGGCAAGGGCTGGTGGAGTGCGTACAGGAAACACATGGGGCCCGACTCGCTGAATCTGGCCGAGCTCGAATCAGAGGCCGTGGCCATCAGGACGCACGAGCCACTGTTCATCCCGGGGCTTTTCCAGACCGAGGACTACACGCGCTCCATCTTCACGAGCCCCGACCTGGGCTTCGCGAACATCGAGGAGGGGTTGAGGTTCCGCATGGAGCGTCAGCACATCCTGACGCGCGACAACGCGCCGTCCGTGCACGCCATCATCCACGAGTCCGCGTTGCACATGCGGTTCGGCGACACCAAGGTCGTTCGGGAGCAGTTGCTGCGTCTGATCGAGTTGGCGCGACTGCCGAACGTGACCATCCAGATCTATCCGTTCACGGCCCAGGCACACGCCGCACTCACCGGCAATTTCACGCACGTCATCCCCGCCAACCCGAGGTTGGGCACGGTCGTGGTCGAACAACTCCTGGGCTCCCACTACTTGGTGGGGCAGCGCCAGCTTGCGGAGTACGACTCCTTGTTCGACCGCATCGCCGAAAACGCCCTCGCACCCATCGACGTATCGTTGGCCCCCGAAGCACACTCGGTGAAGGACTCGCTGACCCTTGTCCAGCATGTGCTCTACACCGCCTGAGGAGGCGCGAATGCCTGAGTTGCACTGGCAGAAGTCGTCGTACAGCGGCGGCCCCGAAGGCAACTGCCTCTACCTCGCCCCCACCCCCGACGGAACGATCCGCCTCCGTGAGAGCGACACCCCCCACGTCATCCTGACCGCCGCCCCCGGCAGCCTCGCCGCTCTCCTGCGCAGCCTCAAGGGCGACGACTGAGGGGTCCGGAGGTTCAGGTGAACCTCCGGACCCCTCAGGTCAGTTGACGCGACGTCAGTCGGACGTCTGCTGTCGCTTCGGCCGCCACACCACCAGCGCGCTGGTCTGCTGCACCTCCTGGTACGGGACCAGGTCGCGGCGGTACGACGCGTGCACCGCCGCCTCGCGCTGCTGCATCGCGGCCGCCGCGCCGTCCAGGGCCGCCTGCATTTCCGCGAGGCGGGACTGGAGGGCGACGACCTGGTTCTCCAGCTCGATGATGCGCTTGATGCCGGCCAGGTTGATGCCCTCGTCCTGCGACAACTGCTGGACGGTACGCAGCAGTTCGATGTCGCGGGCCGAGTAGCGCCGGCCCCGGCCGGGGGTGCGGTCCGGGGAGACCAGGCCGAGACGGTCGTACTGGCGAAGGGTCTGCGGGTGCAGGCCGGAGAGCTGGGCCGCCACCGAGATGACGTAGACCGGGGTTTCCTCGGTCAGTTCATACGGGTTGCGTCGACGACCGTCCATCCCACTCATGCTCCCTTCGCGGCCTGGAACAGCTCCGCCCGCGGGTCCTCACCCGCGGTCGCCTCGCGATACGCCTCCAGCGCGTCACGAGCCTTCCCCGTCACGTCCCTCGGGACACTCACCTCGACGGTGACCAACAGATCGCCGCGGGTGCCGTCCTTACGGACCGCGCCCTTGCCGCGGGCGCGCATGGTGCGGCCGTTGGGCGTGCCCGGCGGCAGCTTCAGCGTCACCGGCGGGCCGCCCAGGGTGGGCACCCTGACCTCGCCGCCGAGGGCCGCCTCCGCGAACGTGACCGGGACGGTCACGGTGAGGTTGTCGCCTTTGCGGCCGAAGACCGGGTGGACGTCGACATGCACGGTGACGTACAGGTCGCCCGACGGGCCGCCCCGTTCGCCGGGTGCTCCCTTGGCGCGCAGGCGGATGCGCTGGCCGTCGGAGACCCCGGCGGGGATGCGGACCTGCATGGTCCGCGACGACTTGGCCCGTCCGCTGCCGTGGCAGATCTCGCAGGGGTCCTCGGAGATCAGTCCGCGGCCCTTGCAGTCCGGGCAGGGGTCCGTCAGTGAGAAACCGCCGCCCGAACCCCTCGCGACCTGCCCGGTCCCGACGCAGGTCGGGCACACCCGCGGGTTGCCGTTCTTGTCGCCGGTGCCGGAGCACGCCTTGCAGGGCTGCTGCGAGGACATCCGCAGCGGGACGGTCGCACCCTCGATCGCCTCGGTGAAGCTGAGGCTGACCTCGGTGTCGATGTCCTGGCCGCGCCGGGGCTGCGTACGCGTCCCCGTGCCCGCGCCGCCCCGGTTGAACAGGCCCCCGAAGACGTCACCGATCCCGCCGCCGAAACCGCCGGCGTTTCCCCCGCCCTGGGGTCCGCCTCCGAAGAGGTCACCCAGGTCGAAGTTGAACGAGCCGCCGCCGGCCGGACCCGGCCGGAAGCCGCCGCTTCCGAACAGGGCCCGCGCCTCGTCGTACTCCTTGCGCTTCTTCGGGTCGCCGAGGATGTCATTCGCCTCGGAGATCTCCTTGAAGCGCTCCTCGGCCTTGAGGTTCCCCTTGTTGGCGTCCGGGTGGTACTCGCGGGCGAGCTTCCGGTAGGCCTTCTTGATCTCGGCCTCGGTGGCGTCCTTGGGGACGCCGAGAACCTTGTAGTAGTCCTTCTCGATGAAGTCCTTGGTGCTCATCCTCGACGTCCCTCCTTCCTTCTTGTCCTTCTCGGTTCAAGCTCAGCCCTCGTCCGGGCCACCGCTCTCCTTGTCGTCGGCCGTCTCCGCGGAGTCCTCCGCCTTGACGGTCTGCGCTCCCGGCTGAGGTTCGGCCACGGCCACCCGCGCGGGACGGATGGTGCGTTCGCCGAATCGGTACCCGGGCTGGAGAATCGCCACGCACGTCGTCTCGGTGACGTCCGGCGCGTAGCTGTGCATCAGGGCCTCGTGGATCGTCGGGTCGAAGGGCTCGCCCTCCTTGCCGAACTGCTGAAGGCCCATCTTGGCCGCGACGGACTCCAGCGACTCGGCGACGGACTTGAATCCGCCGAGGAGCTCCCCGTGGTCCCGCGCGCGGCCGATGTCGTCGAGCACGGGCAGAAGCTCGGTCAGGAGGTTCGCGATGGCGATCTCCTTGACCGTGATCCGGTCCCGCTCGACCCGGCGGCGGTAGTTCTGGAACTCGGCCTGGAGCCGCTGGAGGTCGCCGGTGCGCTCGTCGAGCGCCGTGCGTACCTGGTCCAGCTGGGCCGTCAGGCCTGCGATCTGTGCTGATGCGTCCCCGGCCGGGGCCGCCGCCTCCCCCGAGGAGGGGGCGGCGGCCTGCGGCTCGGCGTCGTCGGGGGTGGCGCCGGAAGGGACGTCAGGCTTCTCGTCGAAGCCCGGGGTCTCCTCCGTCACGCGGCACCGTCCTTGCGCTCGTCGTCCACGATCTCGGCGTCCACGACGTCGTCGTCGGCCTTCGCGTCACCGTCGGCGGCACCCTCGGAGGCACCGCCCGCGGCCTGACCGGCCTGGGCGTCGGCGTACATGGCCTGGCCGAGCTTCTGCGAGACGGCCGCGACCTTCTCGGTGGCGGTACGGATCTCGGCGGTGTTGTCGCCTTCGGCGGACTCGTTCTTGAGCGCTTCCTTCAGCTCGCCGACCGCTTCCTCGACCTCGGTCTTGATCTCGCCCGGGACCTTGTCCTCGTTGTCCTTGAGGAACTTCTCGGTCTGGTAGACGAGCTGCTCGCCCTGGTTGCGGGTCTCGGCGGCCTCGCGACGGCGGTGGTCCTCCTCCGCGTACTGCTCGGCCTCCTGGCGCATCCGGTCGACCTCGTCCTTCGGCAGCGAGGAGCCGCCGGTGACGGTCATCTTCTGCTCCTTGCCCGTGCCGAGGTCCTTCGCGGTCACGTGCATGATGCCGTTGGCGTCGATGTCGAAGGCCACCTGGATCTGCGGGACGCCACGCGGCGCCGGCGGCAGACCGGTGAGCTCGAACATCCCGAGCTTCTTGTTGTACGCCGCGATCTCGCGCTCGCCCTGGTAGACCTGGATCTGCACGGACGGCTGGTTGTCCTCGGCCGTCGTGAAGATCTCGGAGCGCTCGGTCGGAATCGTGGTGTTCCGGTCGATGAGCTTGGTCATGATGCCGCCCTTGGTCTCGATACCCAGGGACAGCGGGGTCACGTCGAGGAGCAGGACGTCCTTGACCTCACCCTTGAGGACACCGGCCTGGAGGGCGGCGCCGATGGCGACGACCTCGTCCGGGTTGACGCCCTTGTTGGCCTCCTTGCCGGCGGTCAGCTCCTTGACGAGCTCCGCGACGGCGGGCATACGGGTGGAGCCACCGACGAGGACGACGTGGTCGATCTCGTTGATGGAGATGCCGGCGTCCTTGATGACGTTGTGGAACGGCGTCTTGCAGCGCTCCAGCAGGTCGGCCGTCAGCTGCTGGAACTGAGCCCGGGTGAGCTTCTCGTCCAGGTGCAGCGGGCCCTCGGCGGACGCGGTGATGTAGGGCAGGTTGATCGAGGTCTCGGTGGACGAGGACAGCTCGATCTTGGCCTTCTCCGCCGCCTCACGCAGACGCTGGAGGGCCATCTTGTCCTTGGCCAGGTCCACGCCGTGGCCGGACTTGAACTGCTGGACCAGGTAGTCGACGACCCGCTGGTCCCAGTCGTCGCCGCCGAGGTGGTTGTCACCGTTGGTGGCCTTCACCTCGACGAGGCCCTCGTCGATGTCGAGCAGCGACACGTCGAAGGTGCCACCACCGAGGTCGAAGACGAGGATCGTCTGCTCTTCCTTGTCCAGGCCGTACGCCAGCGCGGCCGCGGTGGGCTCGTTGACGATACGCAGGACGTTGAGACCGGCGATCTCGCCGGCTTCCTTCGTCGCCTGACGCTCGGAGTCGTTGAAGTACGCCGGGACGGTGATGACCGCGTCCGTGACCTTCTCACCGAGGTAGGACTCGGCGTCCCGCTTCAGCTTCTGCAGGATGAACGCCGAGATCTGCTGCGGGTTGAAAGGCTTCCCGTCGAGCTCGATGTTCCAGTCCGTGCCCATGTGTCGCTTCACGGAACGGATGGTCCGGTCCACGTTCGTGACCGCCTGGCGCTTGGCGACCTCGCCGACGAGCACCTCACCGTTCTTCGCGAAGGCGACGACGGACGGCGTGGTCCTGGCACCCTCGGCGTTGGTGATGACGGTGGGCTCGCCGCCCTCCAGAACGCTGACGACGGAGTTAGTCGTGCCCAGGTCGATGCCGACCGCACGTGCCATGGTGATCTTCCTCCAGCTGACTTGAGTGGAACGGGCTCAAGTGTGCACGACGTCCAGCCTGCGGTCAACAGACCTGAGTCGGGCAGACTCAACTCTTATCCGTTCCTTACACGCAACTGGGCTCTGACCTGCGTATTCTCCGCGCGGCGCGGCCCGTAAGGACGTACTCGAAGGAGTCCCAGCACGACGACCAGGGCGCCCCCAGCCACCCAGTACACCCCCGACCCGGCGATCCACCCCAGATGCGCGAGAACCGCGACGAGTACCCCGGAACACGACCCCACACCGAGCACCACCGCGGCCCCGCCGGAGGTGAGCCCGAGCCGTCGCAGCCGGTGCGCGAGGTGGTCCGGACCGCTGCGCAGCAGGGGCCGCCCGGCCAGTCGGCGCGAGAGCAGCACGAGGGCCACATCGGCGCACGCGACCGCCGTCAGCGCGAACAACACCCCCGCGCTGGACGCCGGCTCGCGCCCGGCGCGGGTGATCACGGCCGCCGACGCGAGCACGAACCCCGCGAACAGCGCCCCGCAGGAACCGAGTCCCGCGCGCGCGGGAGGACGGTTGTGCATCAGGAACCCGGTCAGCGCGGCGGCCAGCACGCTCAGCAGCGCGGCCGGCCCGTCCATCATCTCGGCCGCCGCCATGGCCCCCACCCCGAAGGCGGTCACCACGGCCACGGTCCCGGCCAGCGCGTCCGCGTGATCGAGCGCCTTGAAGCCGACGGCGACGAACACGATCCAGCCGACCGCCAACGCCCCGCCACCGAGCCCGAGTTCGGCGTACGGCACCACCCAGACCGCCGCCAGGGCCGTACCGCCCACGAGGAGCCGGGCCTTGACCCGCCGCACGTCGGCGACCAGACCGAGCACGGCGACCGCGGCCCCGGCCACGAGCAGCGCGCGCATCCCGCCGTCCAGCGGTGCGAACCCGGTCCACCCGCCTGCCGCCGCGACCAGACAGGTGGCGAGCGCGACGGCGATCCCGCCGCACAACGGAACGGCCCGCTGCCGCCGCCGGTCGACGATCCCGAGCCGCCGGGCCGGGGCCCGGAGCAGCGCGGTGAGCAGGGCGGCGAGGAGCAGGGCGGCGGTGGCGGCGGCGATCCCATAGAGCACGGATCTAAGTTAGGGGTGAATGTACCAATTTGGTATGAATAACACGATCGGATCGCCCTGGTTCTTTAAGGCAACCCTCAGCGACGCAGATCACCGAGTGGCTGACTACAGTGCGACGGAAGATGGGGGTAGTCTCAAACCGACTGGGTAAGTTACCGCTTAGTAATGTCGAGGGACTCCCTCGGAACACCCGTCGTGAAGATCCCTCGAAAAATCCCCTCGCAGGCCCGAGGAGCCCCCAAATGCAACTCGCCGCGATCATCGTGTCGCTGGTGCTGACCGTGGTCGGCGTTGCGCTGCTCGCACGCGCCATCGGCCAGTTCGTCCGGTACTTCAAACTGGGCCAGCCCGTGCCCGCCGGCAGCCGGACCGACGACCCCTACTCGCGCAGTGTGACGCTGGTGCGGGAGTTCCTCGGCCACACGCGGATGAACCGCTGGGGCATCGTGGGCTTCGCCCACTGGTTCGTGGCCATCGGCTTCCTGACGCTGCCGCCGACCATCATCACCGCCTACGGCCAGCTCTTCGAGGCCGACTGGACGCTCCCGGTGATCGGCGGCTTCCTGCCGTACGAGCTCTACATCGAGTTCATCGCCGCGATGACGACCCTCGGCATCGCCACACTGATGGTCATCCGCCTGCTGAACCTGCCCTCGCGGCCCGGCCGCAAGTCTCGGTTCGCCGGTTCGAAGATGGGCCAGGCCTACTTCGTCGAGTACGTCATCCTCACCATCGGCCTCGCCATCTACGTGCTGCGCGGCCTCGAGGGCGCGCTGCACCACGTGGACCACTACGAGGCCGCGTACTTCGCCTCGTACCCGCTGATCCTGGCCTTCAAGGGCCTGAGCGTGGCCACCCTGCAGAACCTGGTCTACCTCGCCGCGATGATCAAGCTGGGCACGACCATGATCTGGATGATCACGGTCTCGCTCAACACCAACATGGGCGTGGCCTGGCACCGCTTCCTCGCCTTCCCGAACATCTGGTTCAAGCGCGAGGCGAAGGGCGGAACCGCCCTCGGCGCGCTCCAGCCGATGACCTCCGGCGGCGAGCCGATCGACTTCACCGACCCGGGCGACGACGACGTCTTCGGCGTCTCCCAGGTCGAGCAGTACTCCTGGAAGGGCCTGCTCGACTTCTCCACCTGCACCGAGTGCGGGCGCTGCCAGTCGCAGTGCCCCGCCTGGAACACCGGCAAGCCGCTCTCCCCCAAGCTGCTGATCATGTCCCTGCGGGACCACGCGCACGCCAAGGCGCCCTACCTGCTCGCGGGTGGCGGCAAGACCATGGAGGGCGAGGAGAAGGCGTCCGAGGAGCAGCTCAAGGATGTCCCCGCCGCCGCGCTTGCGGAGGCCGAGCGGCCCCTCATCGGCACCGCCGAGGAGAACGGCGTCATCGACCCCGACGTCCTGTGGTCCTGCACCACCTGCGGCGCCTGCGTCGAGCAGTGCCCGGTCGACATCGAGCACGTCGACCACATCGTCGACATGCGCCGCTACCAGGTGATGATCGAGAGCGCGTTCCCGTCCGAGGCGGGCACCATGCTCAAGAACCTGGAGAAGAAGGGCAACCCCTGGGGCCTCGCCAAGAAGCAGCGCCTGGAGTGGCTCAAGGAAGTCGACTTCGAGGTGCCGGTCGTCGGCAAGGACATCGAGGACCTGTCCGAGGTCGAGTACCTGTACTGGGTCGGCTGCGCCGGCGCCCTGGAGGACCGCGCCAAGAAGACCACCAAGGCCTTCGCGGAGCTCCTCCACATGGCGGGCGTCAAGTTCGCGATCATGGGCGGCGACGAGAAGTGCACGGGTGACTCGGCGCGGAGGCTGGGCAACGAGCCCCTCTTCCAGGAGCTCGGCATGGAGAACGTCGCCGCGCTGAACATGGCCTTCGGCGAGGAGATGGACGACGAGGGCAACGTCACCGCGGAGTCGAGGAAGCCGAAGTCCGCGAAGAAGATCGTCGCCACCTGCCCGCACTGCCTCAACACGATCGGCAACGAGTACCCGCAGCTCGGCGGCGACTACGAGGTCATCCACCACACCCAGCTGCTCCAGCACCTGGTGGACGAGGGCAAGCTGATCCCGGTCACCCCGGTCGAGGGCATCATCACGTACCACGACCCCTGCTACCTGGGCCGCCACAACAAGATCTACACGCCGCCGCGCGAGATCATCGCGGGCGTCCCGGGCCTGCGCAACGAGGAGATGCACCGCCACAAGGAGCGCGGCTTCTGCTGTGGCGCCGGTGGCGCGCGGATGTGGATGGAGGAGCGGATCGGCAAGCGCATCAACAACGAGCGTGTTGATGAGGCGCTGTCGCTGAACCCCGACATCGTCTCCACCGCCTGCCCGTTCTGCCTCGTCATGCTCACGGACTCCGTGAACGGCAAGAAGAACGACGGCAAGGCCAAGGAGTCCATCCAGGTCGTCGACGTCGCCCAGCTGCTCCTGCAGTCCGTCAAGACCCCTGTCTCCGACTCGGACGAGCCCCCGGCGGGCACCTCCGAGTCGGAGAACGAGCCGGAACCGCAGCCGGTGAAGTAGCCCCTGCGGTCGTCAGACGCCCCGTGCCTTTGTGGCGCGGGGCGTCTTCGTTGTGAGCTGACAGAGCTGCGCTGACGGCGCCTCAATGATGTACCGAACTCACATACAACCCTTACGCACCAGCGAAGGTCTCCTGATCGCCGACCGCCCCGTGACATTCTGGCCGACTCCCGGAACCGCACACGGCCGACGGACGCTCACCATCGACTGCGGATGCCCACCAGGCATCCCCCGCATGCCGCAGGAGACCTCGCATGCACACGCATTTCAGGCCGACCTTCGCGACGGCCACCGCCGCCGCGTTGACGTGCGGTCCGCTCTCCGCGCACTTCGCCGACTGACCTCGTACCTGTCCCGGTCGACCGGCCTCGCCGACCGACCCGTACACCCATGCAGCATTAAGCACCGGCCGGGCCCGCCGTCACGGGCCCGCCTTCACCCCTCTTCCGGAGACACTGCCTTGCGCAAGCGCACACTCCTCCTCGCCACCACCCTCGCCACCACCCTCGCCACCGGCCTGCTGACCGCCCTGCCCGCCACCACGGCCACCGCCGCACCCTCCGGTCTCGCCGGGGACTTCAACGGTGACGGCTACCGGGACGTCGCCATCGGCGCCATGAGCGCCGACGTCGGCTCGGTTCAGGGCGCGGGTGCCGTCGTCGTGCTGTACGGCTCGTCGTCCGGGGTCTCCGCCGCCAGGAAGACCGTGATCACCCAGAACTCCACCGGCGTCCCGGGCACGGCCGAGTACGGCGACCGTTTCGGCAGCAGCATCGCCGCCGGCGACCTGAACGCCGACGGCTACGCCGACCTGGTCGTCGGCTCCCAGTACGAGAGCATCGGCGACCGGGACGGCGTCGGCTCGGCCACCGTCATCTGGGGCGGCAAGTCCGGCCTCTCCGGCGGCTCCTCCCTGCCCGCGCCGTCGTCCCGGCTCGCCGAGTGGGGCGGCTACGGCTCCGGCCTCGCGACCGGTGACTTCGACGGCGACGGCAAGACGGACGTCACCGTCACCGGCCAGAGCTACACCGGCCTGTACAAGGGCCCCTTCGCCCGTACGGGCACGCCCACGAGCCAGACCTCCGTCTACGAGGTCGGCTCGACGTACGACGTGATCGCCGGCGACCTCAACGGCGACAAGGCGGCAGAGCGCATCTACCCGTACAGCGTCAGCAGCGACCACGGCGGCGTCATCGGCTACCTCGGCTACGACCCCGCGGGTGGGGAGACCCACCCCGAGTCGGACTACGCCCAGACCATGCTGCCGAAGGCCGACGGCTCCCTGGGCTCGGTCGGCGACATCAACGGCGACGGCTACGGCGACCTCGTCCTCGGTGACTACGAGGACCCGCGCGGCGACAAGCCCGGCGGCCACAAGGGCGGCCAGATCAGCGTCTGGTACGGCGGCCCGAACGGCCCCGACCCGGCGCAGAAGCCGACCGTCATCCACCAGGACACGGCCGGTGTGCCCGGCGCGGGAGAGGTGGAGGACCGCTTCGGCTCGGCGGTGAGCGTCGGCGACGTCAACGGCGACAAGTTCGCCGACGTCGCGGTAGGTGCCTCGGGCGAGGACAACGGCACGGCCAAGGACTCGGGTTCCGTCACGATCCTGTTCGGCTCGGCCACCGGGCTGAAGGGCTCGGGCGCGAAGTCGTACACGCAGAACACCGCGGGCGTGCCCGGCGGCAACGAGACCGGCGACGCCTTCGGCGTGTCGGTCCGCCTGGTCGACCTCGACAAGAACGGCAAGGCCGACCTGGTCACGGGCTCCGGATACGAGAACAGCTACGGCGCGGTCACCGTCCTGCGCGGCGCCGCCTCCGGCCTCACCACCACCGGCGCCACGTCCTTCACCGCCCGTGGCGTCTCCCTCAAGGGCGGAGCGGACTTCGGCTGGGTGATCTCCCAGTGACGTACCGCGTGACGTACCGCCGACTCGCCGTCCTGCTCGCGGCCTCCCTCACCCCGCTCGCGCTGTCCGTCCCCGCCGCACAGGCGGCGGCGCCCGCCGCCCCGTTCGACTTCAACGGCGACGGCCGGGCCGACCTCGCGGTCGGTGCCCCCGGCGCCACCGTCGGCGGCAAGGCGAAGGCCGGCGCCGTCTCCGTCGTCTACGGCAGCTCGACCGGCCTCAAGAGCTCCACGTACCAGCTGATCAACCAGAACACGGCGGGCATCCCCGGCACCGCCGAGACCGACGACGCCTTCGGCTCCGCGCTCGCCTCCGCCGACCTGAACCGCGACGGCTATGCCGACCTGCTGGTCGGCACCCCCGGCGAGGACGTCGGCACCGACACCAACGACGGCATGGTGGCCATCGTCTGGGGCTCGAAGGCCGGTCTGTCCGGCGGCCGTGAGCTGCGCAACGACAACCACCGCGAGAACGACCGCTACGGCGAGGCCGTGGCCGCGGGCGACTTCACCGGCGACGGACTGCTCGAGGTCGCGACCGGCTCGACCGGCATGTTCGAGCTCAACTTCGTGTCCGGCCCGTTCCGCAAGACCGGCTCCTTCGGCGGCGGCAACGGCGGGTCCCTGTCCGGCGGCTCCCGTCCGTTCTCGACGTCGTACGGCATCGAGTACCTCTCCTCCGGAGACGTCATGAGGAGGGGGTACCCGCAGCTGATCGTGCACGGCCGCCTCGACGGCACCGACGAGGCCGTCACGACCCTGGTGGACGGCAGCATCGGCAACTTCAACGACTGGCTGGTGGACCTGCCCGCCGGTTACGTCTCCGCCGTCGGCGACATCGACCACGACGGCTACGCGGACGTCGCCGTCGGCAACCACCGCGAGACGTCCGCCGACCCGGCGGGTGCGACAGGCGGCAGCGTCACCATCTGGTACGGCGGCCCGGGCGGCCACGACTCCAACCGCGCCCCGCTCGTCATCACCCAGGACACGGCGGGCGTGCCCGGCGCCGCGGAGACCGGCGACGCCTTCGGCTCCGCTGTCTCCCTCGGCGACATCAACGGCGACAGGTACGCCGACCTGGCGATCGGTGCCTCCGGCGAGTCCATCGGCACGGTGGCCACCACCGGCTCGGTCACCGTCCTGTACGGCTCGGCGGCCGGCCTGACCACCGAGGGCGCCACGTCGTACACCCAGAGCACGGCGGGTGTCCCCGGCGCCGCCGAGGAGTCCGACCGCTTCGGCGGCCGGACCAGCCTGCTGGACCACACCGGCGACCGCCGAGCCGACCTCTCCGTCGCCGCACCGGGCGAGAACGTCGGCGACGGCGCGGTCTGGGCCCTGCGCTCCACGCCGACCGGCCCCACCACCAGCGGCGCGACCAGCTTCGGCCCCTCGATGACGGGCGTGTCCACGGCGGGCAGCCCCGGCTACGGATCGGCGCTGGGGCACTCCTGACGGACGCCGGGCCGCACCTGAGGAACCCCGGTCCGCACCTGACGAACCCCCTGACGAACCCCTGAGCGATCCCTGAGCGACACGTGAATCTCCCCCTAGGGGATGTCACAGCTCGGCCGCAAAGCCGGGCCCGAAACGCCGGGCCCGGCACCTCACTCTCCGAGAACAGGTACGTTCGAAGACGTGGCTGGATTCAGGATCGGACGCGGCCGGAACAACGGCGCTCCTCAAGCGCGACCGCAACAACCTCCTTACGGGCAGCAGCAGTCGCCCCGCGGGCAGGGGCAGCAGGCGCCCCAGGGTCAGACGTACGGCTCGCCCCAGGGGCGTCCGTCGTACGGCTACCCTCCGGCGCCGCAGCCCCACCCCGGGCAGCAGCAGTACGGGGGCGGCGGCACCCAGGCCGGTGGCTATGACGAACCGGAGTACTTCGGCGACGGCGGCACCTACCCGCCGCAGCCCGGACCGGACCCGTACGCCGCCAACAACCCTGGGAACACTCAGGCGTTCTCGGTCGACGACGACCCCTACAACCAGGGCGGGACCTACCGCGCGGGCTCGGCTCCGGCCGGACCGATCGGGCCGCGTCTGCACTGGAAGGAACTGCTGAGGGGGATTTTCCTGTCCCCCGACCAGACCTTCCTCCAGATGCGCGACTACACGATGTGGGGCCCCGCCCTCATCGTGACCTTCCTCTACGGCCTGCTCGCGGTCTTCGGCTTCGACGGCGCCCGCAAGGACGCGATAGGCGCGACACTCGCGAACGCCGTTCCCATCGTCCTGGTCACCTCCGTGGCGATGGTCCTCTCGGCCTTCGTCCTGGGCGTGGTCACCCACACCCTGGCCCGCCAGCTCGGCGGCGACGGCGCCTGGCAGCCGACGGTCGGCCTCTCGATGCTGATCATGTCCCTCACGGACGCCCCCCGCCTGGTCTTCGCGATGTTCCTCGGCGGCGACGCGCCCTTCGTGCAGATCCTGGGCTGGGCCACCTGGATCGCGGCCGGCGCCCTGCTCACCCTGATGGTCCGCCGCTCCCACGACCTGCCGTGGCCCAAGGCGCTTGGCGCGTCGGCGATCCAGCTGATCGCCCTGCTGTCGATCGTGAAGCTGGGGACGTTCTAGACGTTCCGCCGCCGCCCACCGAGCGACTCAAACGCGACGGCGCCCCACCCCCGCACGCTTGGGGGTGGGGCGCCGTCGTGTGCGTCAGCTACCGGCGCGAGCGCTGCGCCGGCGCCACCAGACGAGTGCGGCACCGGCCGCCACCGCAGCCGCGGCGAGGGCGGAGATCAGCCCCACGGGGGTGTCTGATCCGGTGTCGGCGAGGTCGCCGTCAGGGTCCGGGGTGTTGCCGTCGGGCTTACTCGGAACGGTCCCGGTCGGCGTCGGATCCGGGTCCGGGCCGGTCGGCGTCGGTGTCGGGGTGGGGTCCGGCTTCCCGGAACCGGTCGGCGTGGGCGTCGGCGTGGGCGTCGGCGTGGGATCCGGCTTGCCGTCGCTGGTGTTGGCGGCCCCGTTTCCGCCGAGGAACGCGGTATCGCTGTCGCGGGCCGAGGTCTCCGCGCGCACAGAGTCCTTCGTCGTACGAGGCAGCTCGCGGTGCTGGAGCTGGAACTCCACACCGGAGACGTTCCGCTTCGGCGCCTTCGCGAAGTCGACCCCACCGACAAAGAAGGTGTAGATGCGGCCGTCGGCGAGAGGCCACTCATACGTGAAGTCGCCCTCGGTGAACGACTTCCGCATCTCCTTCCACACGGTCAGCTTGTCCCAGTCGGCGTTCTCGCCGCGCAGCGGCCACCGCTTCAGGTTGTTGCTGTTGATGACGGGCCGGAAGTCGGTTGCCTTCTTCGCGTCCTGGAGGCGGATCCACTCGGCCGCGACGCGGGACTTGTAGACGCGGCGCAGGTCGGCGTACTTCTTCTCGGTGTTGATCTGCTTCTGGACGTGGGGGACGAGATAGCGGTCGATCAGCTGGTGGCTGTACTCCTTCTCCTCCTTGGTCAGCTTCTTGGAGCAGTCCTCACCCTGGACGGGGGTGTCGAAGTCCATCGCCGCGTGGTTGACCTTCAGCGGCGCGTCCAGGATGTAGATGCCGCCGTTCTGCTCGCGGACCTTCGCCCGGTCGGGCACGATCCAGTTGCGGCCGGATCCCCAGCAGGGCACCCCGTCGACCTTCGGCGCGGCGTTCATGAACTCCTTGCCGGGCGAGACTTCGGGGTTCATGGCGCGGGAGAAGTCCCGCTTCATCTCCATGTCGGCTTCGAGGAGGACGCGGCCGGTGTCGGTCTCCCCGAAGTTCTTGTCCATGATCGTGTCGGGCTGGTCCGGGTTCAGGTTCACCCACATGCGGTCCGGGGTGAGCGCCAGCCACGTGAACAGGGCGTCGGAGGCGAGTTCCAGCTTCGCCTGACCGCCCCAGCCGGGTTCGGTGTCCTCGTCGGGCATGAAGTCGGCCTTCATGCTGTAGTCGAGTCCCTTGCCCTTGACGGGGTTGCCGACGTACTGAAGCTCAAGGGTGGAGAAGTCGACGCCACCCGGGCCGCGGCCGAGGACGCCGCGGGTGTTGGCCTGGTTGTGCTGCTGCTGGATCTGCTTCGCCTGCGCCGGGTTCTTCCCCGACTCGTAGGCGATGGAGTTGATCGGCCCCTGCGTGCCGGTGTTCGGCCTGGGGTTGAACACCGGGTAGGACTTCGTGTACTTGGTCTGCGGCCATACCCCCTTCGCCGTGGCGCGACGCTCAGCGATCCGGATCGGGTTGTTGCCGGTGCCGCGCTCGCCCCGGAGCTTGGCGTTCTCCGATTTGTACTCGCGGGTGGTGGCCCCATTGGGCTTCTCCCCGGCGTACATGGTGAACCGCGACTTCGTGAAGTCGTACTTCGCGTCCTTGTGCCGCAGGATGATCTTGTCGTTCTTGAACTGGCCCGGCTTACGCTTGCCGTCGGCCTTGAACTCACCGAGGTCACCGGTGCGCTGGTTGTAGGAGTCATACCGGCGGGAGGCGATCTTGTTGCCGTCCTTGTCGAAGATCTCGACGGTCACCTCACACAGCCAGTCCGGGCCGATGAGACGGTAGTCCTGGACGGTCTTCCGCTCGAAGACGCCTCCCTTCGCCCGGGAGTGCTGGGCGCCGATCAGGTTCTGCGGCACCCACTTGGCGAAAGGCTTCGGGGACGGCTTGCCCTGGATGTAACGGGCGTAGCGAGCCCAGATGGCCCGCTTCATGTCCTCGGGGCTCTTCGACGCCCGGTAAGCGTTGTCCCACTTGCGGATGTCCGCGTCGGTGTTTCCGACACCGTTCAGGTCAGCGCGGGTGGGGGCGGGGACGTTCTCGAAGCCCTTGAACTCCAGGTTGAAGTAATACTCTTCATCCGGGCCGGACCTCGTCCAGTGGTGCTGTCCGGTCGGCGCTCCGGAGTTCGCCGGGGTGCGGGGGAACGTTCTGCCGAGGTGCATCTTGTCGCACCGGCCGCCGCTGGTCACCTTCGCGTAGTCGCCCGGCGCCGCCACGGCCGGGCTCGCGGGAAGCCCGACGAGCATCATCCCCGCCGAGGCGACGACCGCCAGGCACGAGCCCAGACGCCGCCGCAGGCGGATTCGTATCGGTGTACTCAAAGCTGTGTCCCTTGGTGGGGGCCATGGGACATGAAAGGGACGCGGGCGAGGCAGGGCCCCCGTTTTGCGCCGCCCGTCCGCCGGCAAGCCTAGCCACTGACGCCCCATCAGATACAGCAGTCTGTTGGCTCGCTGTGTGTGAACTGTGTAAAGGCGAGGGCCTGTTGTGGCTGTTACCGTCGCCTGCATGACCGAAGCTGACGAGACGTACGACCCGACCCGGCACCCCGACCTGCTCGCGTGGCTCGCCGAACGCGAGGGCACTCACGCCGCGTGGGCCGCACAGACCTCCTTCGCCGGCGTCCTCGACTTCTCACCGGCCTCCCTGGCGATCCTGGACGACCTGATCCGGGAAACCGCGAACAGCATGGAGGAGATCACGGACCGGCGCATGACTCCCTTCGTTCAGGGCGCGATCTGGTACGTCGGGGAAGTGTTCTGCCGCCACAAGGGCATGGTGTGGAAGTACATCCCGGACCTCGTCAGCGGACAGCTTGAGCCGTTCTTCAACGCGGGCGCGGAGACCTCCGCCCTCGATCACCCCTGCGTCGGCGCCCCCGACGACCCGGACAGCTACGTGTACCCGCTGAACGCAATCCGCAGGATCCTCCTCACGGAGGATGAAGTCGGCAACAAGGTCGATGCCGGCCTCCCCTCGATCTTCGCCGACCCCTTCGGGGAAGACGACGAGGACGACGAGGAGATGGACCCGTCGGCCGGGTGGGGATGAGGGGACAGCATGAAGACCCACGATCCGTCTGCGGTTCTGATCCGGCCCAGTCGAACCCGGCGGCCGTAGAGGTCCAGGCGTTGCACGGCCCGCGCCAGGCCGGAGGTCTCGATACTCCCGGCAAGGACGCTGCTACACAGCAACTCCAGGCGCCGTCGGCGCCCACCATCGGTCGTCGTGCCACTCCCGGAGCCTGTACGAGCTTCAACGACCGATCTCCAGGCAGCAGGAGAGCCCCTCACCGAGCTCTCGAGGGGCTCTCCGCGATCTCCGGAAAACGCGCAGGTCAGACCGCTTCCTTGTTCTCCTTGGCTGCTTCTCCCGACCTATGTACTGGAGGCAGGACACTCCACGGGAAGTTGATCCACTCATCGGTCCGCTTCCACACGTACTCGCACTTCACGAGCGACTGCGACTTCTCGTAGATCACGGCGCTGCGGACCTCCGCGACGGCGTCGAGGCAGAAGTCACGCACCAGCTTGAGCGTCCTGCCGGTGTCGGCGACGTCGTCGGTGATCAGGACCTTCTTGTCGGAGAAGTCGATGACGTCGGGCACCGGAGCGAGCATGACGGGCATCTCGAGGGTGGTCCCCACGCCCGTGTAGAACTCGACGTTCACAAGTGAGATGTTCTTGCAGTCGAGGGCGTAGGCGAGCCCGCCGGCGACGAAGACGCCTCCGCGGGCGATGCTGAGCACGACGTCGGGCTCGTACCCGTCGTCCGCGATGGCCTGCGCGAGCTCGCGCACGGCGACACCGAAGCGCTCGTAGGTCAGATTCTCGCGCACGTCACTCACGCCGCCGCTCATACCGTTGCCGCTGCCTATGCCACCACTCACGTCACCGCTCATGCCGTCACTCATGCCACTGCCGCCCCGTTCGTCACACCTGTCGTCACACCTGGGTCCGATGGAAGTTGAGGAAGGACCGGGAGGCGGTGGGCCCCCGCTGCCCCTGGTACCGCGATCCGTACCGGTCGCTCCCGTAGGGGAACTCGGCGGGCGAGCTGAGCCGGAACATGCACAGCTGGCCGATCTTCATCCCGGGCCAGAGCTTGATGGGAAGCGTGGCGAGGTTGGACAGCTCGAGCGTGACGTGTCCGGAGAAACCGGGGTCGATGAACCCGGCGGTGGAGTGGGTGACGAGCCCGAGCCGCCCGAGGGAACTCTTTCCCTCCAGCCGCGAGGCGAGATCGTCGGGCAGAGAGATGACCTCGTACGTCGAGGCGAGAACGAACTCGCCAGGGTGGAGGATGAACGGCTCGTCCCCCTCCGGCTCCACGAGCCGCGTCAGATCCACCTGTTCGACGGACGGGTCGATGTGGGGGTACCGGTGATTCTCAAACACCCGAAAATACCGATCAAGCCGTACATCGATGCTGGACGGCTGCACCATGGATTCGTCGTAGGGATCGATCCGTACCCGTCCGGCGTCGATCTCGGCCCGGATGTCCTTGTCTGAGAGAAGCACGCCCCGAGGATACGCAAGGCGCGCGGACCGACCACAATCGGACGCCGCGCGCCTGCGCTACTCCCTGTACATGTCTACTGCTACATGTCTACTGCGATGGACTACCGCTTCTCGTCAGCGCTCCCCTTCGGCGGCTTCTCTCGGCGCTTCTCCTCAGTGCCTGCGGCCACTGCTTCCGGATGCTGCCTGCGACCGCTGCCGCTGGTTGTCCAAGGCCACCGGCACCACACTGCGGAGCCGGGCACACCGTGGACACCGGAGGAGCCGACCGGGGCCGAGCCGCTCGGCCTGCTGCATCGGGAACGAAGCGGTACTGAAGACGTGCCCATCGGCACATCGGACGACGGTGCGCTCCATCAAGTCCTAGAGTCCCTTCCCCAAGAGCCTCGTCGGGCTACTGCTCGCCCGACGACAATGCCACGTTACGGGATGAAAAGGGCGTCTCTACAGGCGGCACTCCGGCCTCGCCCGGACCCTCTCCCCCGCCCCCACCGTACGCCCCAACTCCCGTCCCCCGCAGCCCGGTCCCACCCCTGAAAACGCGGCGGGCCCCCACTGCTTCAGCACCGGGGGCCGGACATGAGGTAAAGTGACAGCGCGTTCCGACACCGGCCCTGACCGGCGTCTTTCGCGGGTGTAGTTTAGTGGTAGAACATCAGCTTCCCAAGCTGAGAGTGCGAGTTCGATTCTCGTCACCCGCTCCATGATGAAACCCCAGGTCAGCGGCCTGGGGTTTGTTTGTTGTCTAGACCATTTTTGGGGCTCCGCGCCCTTCGCGTGCCCTAAGTCGCACGAATGTGCCCACCAGAGGACCGCTAGAGGGTAGCTTCTGACAACACGTCAGCCGTTTGTCTCGAATAGTGAGACGCATTTTCTGTGACCTGCACCACTTGCAGGCGTCGGGGTGGTGAAGTCGCATACGCAAAGCGACAGTTCGCGCTGCCGTCGGCTGCGGTGTCGTGCTGCTGACTGCCGGCCATCGCTCACGATGCGGGGGGTACGTCGTCCTCGCGCTTGTCGAGGGGGAGCAGGCTTGGGATGAGCCGGACGTAGGCGACCATCCCCAGAACCTCGACCAGCGTCTGGGTGACCACGACGACCGCTGCGACCGCGAGGGCGTCGGGCAGTGCCAGGGCCAAGGGCAGGACGACCAGGGAGTTGCGGGTCGCGCCGGTGAAGACGATGGCCCGTCCGGCGCCAGTGCCGAGCCGGAACAGCCGGGCTATCGCCTTCCCGGCGAAGGCCATCACCAGCAGGAACAGGACATAGAAGGGGACGACGACGGCGACGTCGGTGAGGCTGTCGCCGAGCTTGGGGATCTGGGAGGCGACCACGGTCAGCAGGGTCGCGGCCATCAGCGGCACCATCGTGGTGGTCGCCGCGTCGGAGACCCTCTGTCCGGCCGGCCGACGCGCGGCCCACGCCTGCAGGGCCCAGGCGAGGGCGAGCGGGATGAGGATCAGGAAGGCGAAGGCTTCGAGGAACGGGCCCGCCTCAACGACTTCGGCCAGCTCGGAGCCAATGAACAGGTACAGGAACAGCGGCAGCAAGAGCATCTGGGCCACGAGAAGCAGTGGGGTCGCGGCCAGGAGGCGGCGGCTGGAGCCGCCGGCCAGCCCGGAGAAGACGATCACGTAGTCCACGCACGGGCAGAGCAGTACCAGCAGCACACCGACCCGCACGGCCTGGTCTTCGGGCAGGAACGTGAACATCGCCGCGACGATGAGCGGCACGATCACGAAGTTCACGGCCAGGGCCGCGGCGAGGAACCGGCCGTCGCGCAGCGAGCGGACCAGTTCGGCGGCCGGGACCTGGAGGAAGGTGACGAAGAGGAGGGCGCCGAGAACGGGGTTGATGGCGTGCTCCAGCCCCGGACCGACGACCGGGGCCAGCCAGCCCAGCAGCCCGCCGACGGCCATCGCCGCGAGATAGATCGCGACCTGGTGGTGTTCCATCCGCTCGACCAGGCCCTGCGGTCCCTTCTGCGACACCCTGCCTGCTCCCTCGTGTTCGTACCGGCCGCCCCGCGGCAGACCTCTCGCCCATCCTCACAGGTCACACGACCGGCTCGGACACCGGCGATGCTCGGCCTCTCAGCGCGACGGCGCGCTGTCCTTCGGCGCCGGCCGGACGGTGGGCATGCCGAGATCGGCGGGGGCCGGGGTGGTGCGGCAGGCCGCTGCCCGTCGTCGCCGACGCACGACGAGGATTTCTGCTGCGGCGGCTACGGCCAGTACCGCGAGGACGGGCATCCACAGGGCGCCGATCGCGGAGGTGATACCGATACTGCCGAGCAGCGCCAGCAGCGGGCCGGCGCAGCACACGGCACAGGCTGCGATGGCAGCCGTGCCCGCGCCGAGTGTGCCCACGGGCGAGGTGGACGGGATGAGGGAGGCGTCATGCGGTCGCTCCGAACAGTTCGGCCAGCATTCCGGCGGCGCTCTCTGGCGCGCGCACGCTCAGCTGAAGGGCATCGGGAGTCAGGTGCAGGGTGAAGTCGAAGAACGCACAGCAGCTCTGCTCGGCCGCGGCGAGCGCCGCGAGTTGTCCGGCGAGTTCGGCCTCCGGCGGGAAGGACAGCCGCAGCCCGTCGCCGATCTCCTCGCGCTGCTCGGCCTTCCCGGCGAGCGTGCGCCACTGCTCGACGCGCTCGCCCAGTTCGGCGCCGCCGAGCGTGCAGGCGACCGGGGCGTCCCGCCACGTCTCCCGCTCCGATCCGGAGGTGGGGCGGGTCGGCGAAAGCGTCACCGGAACCGGTCCGGCCGCCGGGACACTGGTGGTCGTGCAGCCGCAGTCCGAGCCGCACGCACCCGCCGGTGCCGGGCCCGACAGCACGGTATGAACTCCGGCCAGGTGGGCCGAGAACGCGCGCAGCTCGGCGATCCGACCGTCGGTGTCCTTGATCCGGTCGGCCACCAGCGGCAGCATCCGGGCCCGGACCGAGGCGCACACACCTTCCTCGCGGACATCCAGCAGCTCGCGGATCTCTTCCAGCGCCAGACCCAGCAGCTTGGCCGAGGAGATGAACGCCAGCCGTTCCACCGCGTCCTCGCCGTAGACGCGGTACCCGGACGGGGTCCGCTCGGCGGGCAGCAGCCCGGCGGTCTCGTAGAAACGCAGCGTCGTGGCCGGAACACCTGAGCGCTCGGCCAGCTGCGAGATGCGGTAGCTCGTCACACCACCGACGGTAAACCTTCAACCCGGCTCGAAGGTCAAGCCCGACTTCGCCTTGGTCCCCCTCCCCCGCTGTACAGAGCCGCTGGGGTCCTGCCGCTCACGTGGCCCCGGCCGGAACTCGGCCGAAGCCACGTGGAGCTGCCGTGGATCATGCCTCAAGGGCCTGCTGACGCCCGCCGTCGGCTTCTTTCAGCTGCTGTCGCACCTCGGCGTCGATGTCCTGGGCGAGCTTGCGCTGGTGCTTCGCCGTGGAGTGCTGGTAGATCAGCTGGGCCCGTTCCGAGGACTGACCGGCGCGGACCATGAGGTCCTTCATCTTGGCGCCGGTGTCGGCGGCGAGGTTGTTACCGGTGTGGCGCAGGTCGTAGAAGCGGAAGTTCTCCGGCACGCCGACCTTGGTACGCGCCCTGCGCCACTTGCGGCCGAAGGTCGAGCGGCGGAAGGGTGCACCCTTCTCACCCACGAACAGGAGGCCATCGGGCTCCTTCTCGGCGAACCACCGAAGATGTCGGCGCAGCTCGGGCTGCATGAAGTCGGGCAGGTACACGGTGCGCTTCCCCGCACGGGACTTGGGGTCGCCTGTCACCCTCCTTCCGTTGGTCAGCTCCGGTGAGGCATGCGTGACGCGCAGGGAGCATTCGTCGATATCGACACTGTGACGGCGCAGTTCGGCGAGTTCCTCGGGGCGGAGGGAGGCGAAGGCGCCGAGCAGGACCATGAGGCGCCAGCGCGGGCCCATGGCGTCGGCGAGGTCGAATACCTGGTCGACGGTCGCGGTCGGGCGCTCGTCGGCCTCCTCCTTTCCTGCGCCCTTGATACGGCACGGGTTACTGCGCAGGAGGTCGTCGTCGACCGCCGTCTGGAGGATGGCCTTCAGCAGGCGGTAGGACTTGGCGACGGTGGTGGCGCCGGTGGCGTTCAGTCGCTCGGCCCTCCAGGTACGGATGGAGGGCGGGGCGATCTCGTCCAGGTCCTTGCCACCGAAGGTGGGCAGGATGTGCAGGCTCAGCAGCGCGTTGTAGCGGTCGACCGTGGTCGGGGCCAGGCCGCGTTCCTCCATCCAACGCAGGGCGTACTTCTCGAAGTTGACCGCGCCGGCGTCCGGGTCGCTCCATGCGCTGCGCTCGATGTCCGCGCGGACGAGGTTGAGCCAGTCCTGGGCGTCAGACCTGGTCTCGAACGTCTCCGGTGCTTTGTGTCGCTGGCCGTCCGGTCCGAGGTAGCGGGCCTGCCATCGGCCGGAGGCGAGCTTGCGTACCGTGCCGAACTCGCGCCGCCGCTGCGGCTTGCGTGCCGCCATCAGGCCGCCTTCCCGTAGCGGGCACGGATGCGGCGGACCGGCTCGACGGTGCGCGCCTCGACGTACTCGGTGATCGCGCTCTCGGGGATGCGTACCGGGCGGCCGAGCTTCACGTAGCGGATGCGGCGCTCGGCGATCAGGCGGCGGACGAAGCGCTCGCCCGTGCCGAGCATGTCGCCGGCCTCGGCCACGTTCAGGAGGCGGTCACCCATGCGCGGTCACCTCCTGCGCGGTGCAGGCGGTGCAGGCGGTGCGCTGGGAGCGGGGAAAGGCAGGGGGTATTGCGGGTCGGCGCAAGGGCGTTGGGTCCTTTACTCGGATGTGGTTGGGCGTGGCAGGCCGTTCGGCGGCGTCGCCTGGAACTACGCGGTGCGGGTCCCGTGGAGGAGAGCCAGGGGCGAGACCCGGAGAGCCTGGGCGAGGGCGACGAGGTCGTCGATGTCGCAGCGGCGTTGGGCGCGTTCGATGCGGGACAGCATCGTGTTGGTCATCGGACGGCCGAGGGCGGTGACGCGGGCGGCGAGCTCGCGCTGGGCGAGGCCGCGTTCGGTGCGGAGAATTTCGATGGTGCGAGCGGTCCGTATTCCGGCCGGTCCGATTTCCAGGGATCGTGCTGCCATGGCTCCATTTGTAGCTTCCATTCGCCGGTTTGGTTAACCGGCGATCGTCGGCTATGTTGCGCCCGGCGAACGGGCGGGGCTTACCTCTGGGCTGGGTTCCGAGTATCCGGTTGGCGGTGTCTTCGCCAGCCCGACTGCATGCTCTGACGTGGGGTGTTGTGTTGTAGCTTGCACTCTCAGCGGGAGTCAACGGGTTCCCGATGTGATGCTTCTGGCTTCACCTGACGGTGCATTATTTCGGCAACCGGCGATCCGGGTTTATGGTTTTGTTCCTGCCTCGCAGCACACGTTCGCCGTCAGCTGTCTGATTTCCCGGCGGAATGCTGGACTTGTGCGGCATGGGTGTGGCTGTCTTGGCTATACGACGCCACCAGCCCTCCCCCGCGCCTTCGGACCGGGGCTGTGTGCAACCCCTCCCTGTGCATCGCCCGACGAGGGTCGATCGCACCTCCCCGTCCTGACCTAGGAGCCGCCGCCCGATGAGCTACGACGCCCGCGAATGGGTGTGGGACCACAGCCGCAGCAAGGGCACCGCCCGCATGGTCCTCGCCCTGATCGCCGACCGGTGCCGCGACCGGCACTGCGTCGCGTACGCGTCCGTGCCCACCCTCATGAAACGCGCCAACGCCTCCCGCACCGCCGTGCGCGACGCGCTGACCAAGCTGATCGCCAGCGGCGAGCTGGTGCAGCTCCCTGACCGCAAGGGGCCACGGGGAGAGACGTACTACCTCCTCCCGGTTGCCGCCCGGTTCCTCGCGGACCAGCCCCGGGAACGGGACCGGAATCCGGTCCCCCAAGGGGAGCGGAATCCGACCCTCGGGGGACCGGAATCCGACCCTGCCGAGCACTTCGAGAGGGGATCAGAATCCGACCCCGGGGAACGGAATCCAGCCCCCGGGGGGTACGGATTCCGACCCGATGGGGGTGCAGATTCCGGCCCCCAGAACAGAAGAGAACCGAAGGTGAACGGTAAGAGCAGCAGCAGCTCTGCCCCGCTCATCTCCGCCATCGAGTGGCACATCGACGACGATGCCCGTGCCTGGCTGCAGCACCACGGCCACCTCGACCGACTCGGCGAGCACGCCCTGCACGCCGCCGACGAGAAGTGGCGCACCTACCGGGCTCCATGGGCGCCCCGCACCGCCGCCGCGTGGGCCGCCGACTGGCGCGCGTGGATCGCCCGGGAACACACCCCCACCCCTGGCCGCCCCAACCTCTACGCCCTACCCGGCGGCACCCCCACCGCAGCCACTGGCATGACGCGCTCCGAGGCGCATATGGCCGCCCTGCTCGCCGCCCTCGACGAACCGACAGGAACGGAGTAACCCGCCTTTGAACCGACGCGAAGTCGCCGCCGTCCTCGCCTACATCGGGCGTCTCGACCCCCGCACCATCCGCACCGGCACGGACGAGGCCCGTGACCAGATCGCCCAGTGGCAGGAGCTGCTCGACGACGTGCCCTTCGCCACCGACCACGGCTGGGACGTCCGCGAAGCGATACGGTCCCACATCCTCGACTCGCCGTACCCGATCCTGCCCGTGGACATCGCCCGCAGATGGCGTACCCACCGACGCGACCGCCTCGACCGGCACACCGACCCCACTCCCACTGCCGACCCCGACGATCCGGCCGCCTGGCGTGCCGAGCTGCTCCGTGCCCGGAACGCTGTCGCCGCCGGCACGGCCGCCCCGTCGACGCACCGGCAGATCACCAGCGATGGCCGGCCTCGGGACGTCGAGGAGCGCCTGCACGAGATCGGTTCGTGCATCCCGCCGACCGTTCGTGCCGAGTTGGCCCGCTACCGTCCGACCCGCGCCGCGCGCGAGGCCGCCGTCGCCGAGGGCGTCCCCGATGCGCTCGGTGTCCGGTGCGACTGGTGCCACGCCCCCGTGGGCTCCCCGCGCCGTCAACGCAGGGCGAGCCCTGACGGAGCCGCCCGGGGCAATGCCGTACGTACGACTCCCCACCCGTCGCGCGTCGACCTCGCCGCTGCCCGGATGGACCGACACCGAGCTGCCTGACGCGGTCCGACTTCGCTCCTCGCGCAGCTTCGTGGGGCTACGAACGTCGGTCCCGAACCGGTCGTACGCGGTCCCCGACGAGCACTTCGGGGACCGCGTCCCGGGGACCGTGCCGACGGCTGCCGGGGACCGGTCCCCTCTGAAACCGCAGCTCAGAGGGACTTTTATTGCGGTCCCCGGAGCGTCCCCAGCAACCGGGACCGTCCCCGGAACAGCCCCCTTCGGTCCCTGCGGGGACCGGGACCGTGGGGTGAAAGGGGGACGGTCCCCGTGACGACGTGTCAGGGGGACCGTCCCCGATGAGCGTCGCGTCCCGTCCCCAATTGTCTGGGGACCGTGCACCGCAGCGCTTTGGGGACCGGTCCCCAAAGCGCCCCTCGCAACCACAGCCCTGCCCCTGACAGCACCTACCGCAGCTCTCACAACCGTCGCATCGCTCCGGCCACTGGCCTCATCTGCCATAGCTCGGCGCTTCGGCGGCTCAGCTCCCCTGCCGACCACACCCTCGGAGAACCACACGTGCACGACCGACACCACGAAGACACCAACCGGCAGGAGACGGCCAACGCCCCGGACAACCGCGCAGCAAGCAATGGCGATGGACCGTCCATGGGCCGGTCCATCGCGAGCACCTCCGCCCCGGGGGTGGCGGAGGGGGAGCTCCGGCACGAGGGCGTGCCGGAGCAGGAGGGGGTGGGCGAAGACGTCGTCGCCGAGCAGTTGACCGGCGCTCCACGGCCACTTCACGTGAGCCCACCGAAGTACCTGTCACAGGTGCGTCGCACCGCATACCGTCGGGACGGACGTCGTCAGCCGGTAAGCGCGGCTGCCGCGGAGGGTGGAGGGCATGGCGTCGTGACGGACGAAGAGCTGCGGGAAAGACTGGCGTGGGGGCGGCAGAGGCTCGAAGAGATGGGCGTATTCCGGTCCCCGGAGGGACTTCGGTGGGCAGCCGCCCACGGGAACGTGCTGTTCGTGTGGCGCAACGGCCCCATCGAGGACGCGCACGCTTCACCACCCAGCAAGCGACGCAAGAACCTGCACGATGGCGCGATGTTCGCCCGCAACACGTGGCTGACCCGACAAGCCTTCGACGCCTTGGGGAGCAGCGAGCCCTTCCGTCTGCTGGAACTGGAGGACGTGATCTTGGACCGCGAGGCGGTCTGGCCGGGGTGCGACGGGACGTTGACGGACTTCGGCTGGGGGTTCCTGGGGGAGATCAAGAAGCACGTCAAGAGACGCATCGACACCCTCATGCACTTCGAGGAACAGCTGCCGCACGACGACTTCCTGATCTTCATGGCCGCCCCACAGCTCGGGACCCACGACGACCACTTCGGTATGCCGAGATGGCCTGCTTGCGTGAAGGCGGCGATCCGTCGCTTGCGCGGCGAGGACGAGGAGTTCTTCCGCAAGCGCGGCGATCTGATGAAGCGCATCGGGCCGGCGCCGGACTCGGTCACCACAGACCTGGAGAGGACAGAGAAGGCGCTGCTGAACGCCCCCTGGGAACTGGGCGCCGAGGCTCTCGGCTGGTTCGCCTGGAACCCGATCCTGAGGGTGCCTCGTCCATCACCTCCGACGTGCTGAAGCGCCGCAGGGCAATGCGTACTCACTCACAGCACCCGCCGGAATCCCGGCAGCCTGCGCAGTCCGGCAGCGAGCAGGAAGGACGTCGGCACGGCGGTGACGGAGACGATGCTCCACGCGGCGGTCGCGGACAGGCCACGGTCCGCCAGGTAGTACTGCAAGGTCACCACGATCGGAAGATGGACGATATAGACGGCGTACGCGTCTGCCGCCAGTTCGCGTGTCAGGCGGTTGTCGCCGCTGGCGGTCTCGCGCAACAGGGTGAGCAGGCCGACGCTCAGGGCCAGCACAGGGCGCTCTCGTACGCTGACCACAGGGCGGTGGGGGCGTTGAGTGCGCCGGGGCCGAAGCAGTCCGCGTCCGCGCCGACGGCGAACAGGAGGGCCATGGCGAGCAGGCCGCCGGTCAGCCAGAGCCAGCCGGTGCGGGCATCGAGCCGGTCGAGCCATCCGTGGCGGTGGGCGAGGACACCGAGGGTGAAGAACGTGGTGTGCTGCGGCAGCCGGGCGGGCTCGACCTGGACGAAGTCCAGGACCGGCACCCAGGTGTCGAGCGGGTAGCGCAGGCGGATCGCGAATGTGGCGGCGGCGACCGCGGCCGTCCTCGCTGTCCTCGCCGTGCGCCGCAGGAGCGCTCAGCACCACCACGCCCAGCAGGTCGCCGCCGCCCAGCAGACCCTGCACCACCTCCAGGCCGCCTACGGGCAGGCCGCACCGGCCCCGCTGGCGCGGCTCGTCGTACGAAAGCCGCCGCCGACGTCACGCACCGATACCCCGAGCACCTGCGCACGGCCGTGCCTGCCCACGCCGAACAAGTCCTCGACGAGACCGCCCGGGACGCATTCGCGGCCGTGCTCGCGGACGCCGAGCGCGCGGGCCACGGCCCCGCCATCCTGCTCCAACAAGCGGCCGGGCAACGCCCGCTGGACGATGCGCGCTCGCCAACGGAAGTCCTCACCTGGCGCATCCAGCGCCTCGGCGAACGCCACGCACCCGGGCCGAACAAGCCCGCAGCAACACTGCCCGCGCCCGATCCGCCCCGAAGGCCGCTGAACTCACCCCTACCGCGGTCACGCCGCTGGCCTTCCTTCCGCACCGGTCACGGTGATCACCCGGCCAGACACGCAGGGTCTCCAGCGCTGGTTGCCGGAGACTCTGACACGTCGATCGAAGGAACCGGTTCCAGGCCGGCGAACGGCTGACGGGCCCGATCATGCCATGGTCGGGCCCGTCATCTGTCGTCGCTCAACAGCTTCCGGTGACTGCGGCTCCCGGGTCGGGGTGGGCCCACCTCCTCTGTCAGTGGCTGCCGGCAGGCTGAGCGCCATTCGCCGCAGGCCGTTGCCAGGAGGAGATCATGAGCAAAGCCGCTCTTGGTCCTCTGCTCATCACGCGCCGGAGCGGCAACGAGCCGATACGGGCCAACGGCGAAGCTGCAGGCAGACTCGACGAGTTCTGGAGCGGGGCATGCTCCCACCTGGCCGGCAACACCGTGCACGGTGTCCTGGCCGAGTACCGGGTATCCACGGCACTGGGCGCCGCCGCCGGTACCCGCACCGCATGAGCGGTGTGCAGCGTGAGGTCGCCTTGCGGTGGGCCTACCTCGCCGCGGGACGCAACTCGGACGTCAGGAAGGAGACGATGGTCTGCCACGACGGTGTCACGGGAACAGGCGGCGTGGTGTGACCGTGCCGTGCGTATTCCTCGTAGGCGTCCCGGCGGGTGTCGGGGTCGCCCAGCATGCTGGAAATCGGACCGTGACCGGCGTGCGGGAGGGAGATCATACGCACATTGGCTTTGGCGGAGGCCAGGGCGTCGCGCAGCAGTCGGCCCTGGTGGTAAGGCACCAAGGGGTCCTGCTCGCCGTGGAAGATCAGCGTCGGGGGCAGGGGCCGGTCGGTGACGTAGGTGAGAGGGTTCGCGGCCGCGACCTTGTCCGGGCAGTCCTTGATGGGACAGCCGAGCAGCCGCGACTCGGGCGAGCGTGCGTCCGAGTGGCAGTCGGTCGTCCCCAGGAGCTGGTTGAACACCTTGCAGTCGTCCAGCATGTGCGCATCCATCTGGGAAAAATCAGTCGGCGGGTAGAACGGCACGGCTGCCTGTACCGCGCTGGACGGACCGCGCACACCCACGTCTCCCTCCAGTCGCGGGAGGTCTCCGGTGACCGCGGCCATCGCCGAGGTCCAGCCCCCCGAGGAATCACCCATGATCGCGAAGCGTCGAGGGTCGAGGTGGTAAACCTGGGCGTGCGCCCGCAGCCAGCGTATGGCGCCCTTGATGTCGTGGAGCTGGGCCGGGAACTCGGCCTGTGAGCTGGAACGGACCGACACACCCGCCACCGCGAACCCATGCGGGTTGAGCTGGGCGGCGACCTGGTCAGCGCCCTGTCGGCCGTTGTCGGCCATCCACGCCGAGCCTCCCGTGAAGATCACCAACGGAACCGGCCGCTGCGACCGGGGGATGTACAGGTCCAGCAGGTGGCCCTGACTGTCGGCCGGCTGGGCCGGCGCGTAGGCGATGTCCCTGGCCACTCTCACCTCGTCGGGTCCGGGGGCGGGGGCCGCATGACCGGGGGCCATGGTGACCCCCAAGGCGATGGCAGATGCCGCCAGCGCCATGAGAGCGCGACCAATACGCAACCGCGTAGGTCGTCGATGCCGGATCCTCATGCTCACTCCTCTTCGCGTGGGAAGCGGCCGGCGGCTCGGATGCCGAACAGCCGGGATGGCCGGATTACTTGAAGCAAATGAACTGCGTTCGCCTGACGAAATTTAATTCGTTGGACGGCTGGCATGAGTTTGGGTCTGGCACCAAGCGGGTGTCAATGGTGGTGAAGATGCACGGGCTCACGACCCACCGGCAGCGGGTCGGCGACAGCGCCACTGCGAGGACTTCGGCTGCCCTCACCCGGCTAGTGACGGGCGCATGTCACGGGCGGAGGCGCGCTCCGGCGCTCACGCGATCCTGCGCCGAACACCCCGGCCGTCGCGCGGCGGTGGCGCCGTCAGGTCTTGGTCTAGGAAACCGGCCCCAGGTCACGTTCGATACCTGCCGCCGCGGCGTGGAGCGCGGGCAGGACCTCCTCGAGGCATTCGGTGACCGAACGCCGACTGGAGTGCATGGCGACGTTGATCGCGGCGCGCACCTTGCCGTCCCGGCTGCGGACCGGCACGGCCATCGAGCGCAGACCGACTTCGAGTTCCCCGTCGACCAGGGCGTATCCGTCGTCGTCGGCCTGTGCTACAAGCCGGATCAGTTCATTGACATCCGTCACCGTCTGCGCGGTGAGAGACGTCGGAGCTGAGGAGGCGAGGATCGCGGCGTATTCGTTCCTGGGCAGGCCGGCGAGCAGTACGCGGCCCATCGCGGTGGCGTACGCGGGCAGTCGTGTGCCCACTGTGGCGTGGACCGTCATCAGGCGGGCGGGGGCAGCGCGGGCGACGTAAAGGATCTCCGAACCGGAGAGCACTGTCATGGACGCGGAGTCGGAGAGCCGGTGGGACAGGGCCGTGAGATGAGGTTGGGCCAATTGCGCCGGTGACAGACGCGACAACGGAGCGTAGCCCAGCGAGAGGATCGCGGCGTTGGGCCGGTACAGCCCGTCCTGACCGGTGACATACCCGAGGTGGTCCAGCGTGATCAGCGCGCGCCGTACGGTTGCCCGTGGCAGGCCGGTGAGACGGGCTATCTCGGCATTTCTGAGGGCTTCGCGGCCCGGGCCGAAGGCGGTCAGCACGCTCAGACCGCGGGCGAGGGACTCGATGATTCCGCGCCCGGACTTGGAGACTTCGGTATCGAGCGGTGGTCTGACCGCCGCGGCCGGTGGTTCCGGCGGCGGTGTGCGCAGTTGTTGTTCCATGTCTGCCACGGCGCTCCGCACAGCGGGCAGCGCGGCCCGTGCCAGCGCTTCCGCGCTCGGGTAGCGTCCGATGAGGCTGACCACGTTCACCACGCACACCAGGTCCCCGTCCGGGGCATGGACGGGGTGGCCGAGGGCGATCAGGCCGGGCTCCAGCCACTGGTCGTCGAGAGACCAGCCGTTGGCCTTCGCGGCGGTGGCGCGTTCGCGGAGATCGTCCGTACACGCCTCGATGAGGTTCCCGCCGCGCACGCAGGGGTGGTGCGCCCGGTGGTGTTCCCATTCGGCGGGGCTCCAGGTGGCGGCCAGCAGCGCGCCCGGCGCCGAGGCGTCGAGTGGCAGCCTGTCGCCGATGCTGCAGACGATTCCCATCCGCCGGTCGCGCTCCGCCGAGTGGACGAAATGGGCGCCGTGCCGGTCCGGCACGGTCAGGGTGACCCCCTCGTCAAGTTCCTCGGCCAGCGCGTCGGCCCGTGGTCCCAGGAGTTCGGGAATCCTGGCAGCAGTCAGGTAAGCGTTGCCCAGCTCCATCAGTGGCGGGGCCAGCACGGCTCTACGCCCCTCGATGTGGACGTAGCCCATGGCGCCGAGGGTGACGGTGATGCGGTCGAGGGTGGCCCGTGCGAGGCTTGTGCGGTTCGCGAGCTCTTGCAGGTCCTCCTGCCCGCCGGCGTCCCCAAGAGCCTTGAGGACGGCGATCCCACGTATCAGAGGGCCGACCGCCTCGGTGGGCACCTGCTCCGTTGCGGCGCCGTCCACCTCACTGGCCGCGACCTCGGCCGTCATGCCGTCACTCCTTGCTTCGGTGCAGGCAACAGTAGCCGATCAGTCCTCCAGAGGGCCTGGGAGTCCGGGTCGCTCCGCCAAGGACGGGCGACGGAGCGCGGTTGTATCGGTCGGAAACCGGCGACGCAGAAATCCCTGGTACGAGTGTGTGTTCCGGGAGGCGATCCACCGGCTCGACGAGATTGAGCCGGCCTGCCTGGACCGTCGACGGGCGGGAGGCCGTCCCCGCCCGCTCGTCCCTGAATGCGTCGCCGACCGGAGCGCCGGTGTCAGTCGTTGAGTGCGCTGCGCAACGTGGTGGCCATCAGATCGATGGCCTGTTTCGCCGCCGGCACCGGGCCGGTGTGGGTGAAGTAGTGGTCGACCCCCTCGAAGACACGGTGGGTGACCGGGACGCCTGCGGCCTCCAGAGCCTTGGCATAGGCGTCGCCTTCGTCGCGCAGGCGGTCGTTCTCCGCGGTGATGACCAGGGCGGGAGGAAGTCCGGCGAGGTCGTCGGAGAGTGCGGGAGAGACGAGGGGATGCGCGCGGTCGGCGGGATTCGGGACGTAGGCGGCGGTGAAGATCCGCATGAGCTGAGGGCTGAGCAGCGGTTTGGCTATGAGGGACTGCTTGGTGGCCGGGTCGGCGAGCTGGTCGAGCGGTGCGGAGTCGATGATCTGGAGGCGGGGCGAGAAGGTGCCGCGGTCCCGGGCCAGGCGGCAGACCGCGGCGGTCAGGTTGGCTCCGGCACTGTGCCCGCCCACCGCGAGGCGCGAACCGTCCCAGCCGCCCTCGGGACCGTGCTCGGCGACCCAAGCGGTGACGTCGTACGCCTGGGTCACGGGAACGGGGAACTGCCGCTGCGGGGCGACGGCGTAGTCCACGTTGATCACCACACAGCCGGCCGTGGCGGCGATGGAGCAGCAGATGTGGTCGTCCTGCTCCGGGCGGCCGACCACGAAACCACCGCCGTGGAAGTTGACGTACACGGGAGCGAGGGATCCGGTCGTGGCCGGCGGGCGGTAGACGGTGCAGGTCACCGGTCCGGCACCGGTCTCCACCCGGAGGGTTTCGGTGCGCTTCGGGAGGTCGGTGAAGCGCAGGTCCTTGTGCACGCGGGACATCATGCGGCCGAGCAGCAGTTGGATGCCTCTGGCCTGGACTCTTGAACTGAACGCCATGGCGTTGCCCACTTCTTCACGGTTCGAATGACAGGTTGGAGGGGCGGAGAGCACCGAGCCGACCACCGCGCGCGCCGCCGTACCTCATGGCGCATCACCAGGGGTGCGTGCAGTGTCACGGGCCGGCCCCGTGCCGTGCGGTGTGTCAGGCCCCGGCCTCCTGTGAGGCGAAGTCCTTGCTGCGGTCGGGCGCCTCCGTGTCCGTGTCGCCGCTGAGGTGTTTCGCGCGTTGGATCTGTTCGTAGACGTGCGCGCGCAGTTCGGCGAATCGCGTGCTGGAGCGGGTGTGCAACTGGTCGCGCTCGTCGGGAAGATCGATGGTCAGATCCTCCTGCACGACGGTCGGCGACTTGGACAGGATGATGGTCCGCTGGCCGAGGTAGACCGCTTCATCGATGTCATGGGTGACGAACAGGACGGTGACGCCCAGCTCGTGCCACAGGTGCCTGATGAGGTCCTCCAGCTCGGCGCGCGTCTGTGCGTCGACGGCCGCGAACGGCTCGTCCATCAGCAGCACCTTCGGTTCGAACGCGACGGCGCGGGCGATCGCGACGCGCTGCTGCATTCCTCCCGAGAGTTGCCAGGGGTAGGCATGGTGGGCATCGGCGAGACCGACCACCTCCAGCGCGTGGTCGACCAGTTCCTTCTCCCTGGCCTTGCCCAGCTTCTTGCGGCGAAGCGGCAGGGCCACGTTGTCGCGCACGTTCATCCAGGCGAACAGGGACCGGCCGTACTCCTGGAACACGACGGCCATGGCGGGTGGCGGTCCCGCGATGGGACGGCCTTCCAGACGGACCTCGCCGCTGGTGGGGTCGAGCAGCCCCGCCATGCATTTCAGCAGAGTCGTCTTGCCGCACCCCGACGGTCCGACCAGACACACCAGTTCTCCGGCAGCGATATGAAAGGTCAGGTTCCGCAGAGCTTCGACGCTGCGGTTGCGTCCGGTGTAGATCTTCTGCAGATTGCGTACGTCGAGCATCGACGTCTCCTTGTCAGGGATTGCGCTGAGCCCGGCGCAAGCCGTGGTACCAGGCCAGGACCCGGTTCTCCGTGAACCGGAAGAGCAGCGACAGGACGAAACCGAGCAGGCCGAGCAGCAGGACGCCGCTCCACATCTCGGGGATGGCGAAGGACCGCTGGAACTGCACGACGGCGAAGCCGAGTCCGTTGCTGGCGGCGAACATCTCGCTGATGACCATGAGGATGATGCCGATCGACAGGGACTGACGCATGCCGGTGACGATCTGCGGGCTCGCCGAGCGCAGTACCAGGTGCCACAGGCGTCGAGTGCCGGTGATGCCGTACGAGCGGCAGGTGTCGCTGAGTACCTCGTCGACGGCACGGACACCCTCGACCGTGTTGAGCAGAATCGGCCACATGCACCCGCTGACGATGACGAGCACCTTCATGGTGTCGCCGATGCCCGCGAAGAGCATGATGATCGGTACCAGCACCGGGGGCGGTATGGCCCTGAAGAGTTCCATGACCGGCTCCAGGAAGTCGCGCACGAGGCGGCTCATGCCGATCACCAGCCCCAGCCCGACTCCGGCGATGACGGCCAGCAGATAGCCGGCGGTCAGCCGAATCACGCTGGGCACCACGTCGGATGTCAGCCGCTCGCCCGTCCAGACGTCTGCGAACTTCCCCAGGATGGTGGAGAGCGGAGGGCTGTAGAAGTCGGTGCTGCCGGCGGTGAGGAACCACCACACTCCGAACAGGACCAGGGGCAGGCCCAGGACCAGCGAGGCCCGACGGGCCACGTTGAGGACAGTCGTCCGAATCATCCGGCTACCCTTCCCTGCGGATGGACTGATGCCAGTGCAGCGCCCGCCGCTCGACGGCCCGGGCCACCAGGTTGATCGCGATGCCCAGCAGCCCGGTGACCAGGACCAGGGCGTAGACGTCGGGTACCGCGCCGGAGGTCTGGGCGACGGCGATCTGGTTGCCCAGCCCCGGCGAGCCGATGACGAGTTCGGCGGTGATCGCCAGGACCAGCGCCACGGTGGCGGCCAGCCGTACGCCCGTCATCACATACGGCAGCGCGGTGGGCCACATGACGTGGCGCACCCGTCCCCACGTGCCCAGCTGGTAGCTGCGGGCGGTGTCGTCAGCGACCGGGTCGACGTCCTGCATCCCGGCCAGCACCTGGACGAGGACCTGCCAGAAGGAGGCGTACACCACCAGCAGCAGTTTCGATCTCAGGTCCGTGCCGTAGAGCAGTACGGCCACCGGGATCAGAGCCACCGACGGGATTGGCCGCAGGAACTCGATGGTCGAGGCGGTGGCCGCCCGCAGCAGGGGCACCGATCCGATCACGATGCCCGCCGTCACGCCTGCCACGACGGCGATGGCCAGTCCGATACCCCACCCGGTCAAGGTGTCGCCGAGCGCGGTCCAGAACGCGCCCTCGGCGAGCACCTGCCACAGGGCCCGGCCCATCTCCGACGCGGGCGGGAGGTAGTCGGCGGAGACCGCACCGGTGTGGGGCAGCACTTGAAGCAGGACCACCAGGCCCATCAGGCCCGCTGCCCCACGCAACAACGTGGCGGCCTTCCCCGGAGAGCGCCGGACACGTCGCGTGTCCTGCCCGTCGGGACCGGTGACGGTCCCGACGGCGCCGCCGCTCTTCGTCAGCGCAGAGGTGCTCTGGGAACCGCTCATGAGAACAGGGCGTCGAGGTCGGGCTTCTTGCCGCCGAGGATGCCGTCCTTCTCGCCGAGGGAGGCGAGCTTCTCCAGGGACTTCATGTCGTACTCCGCAGTCCAGCTCGGCAGCGTCAGGTTCTTCAGCACGTCACCGCTGATCTTGGTGTAGGTGGTGAGGATCTGGCGCGCTTCGTCGGGGTGCCCGGCGGCGTACTCCAGGGACTCGGTCATCGCCTCGGTGAACTTCTTCACCAGCTCAGGGTCCTCCTGCGCCAGCTTGGTGGAGGCGAAGTACGTCGCGACGGTGAGCTTCGGGTCGGTGTCGGCGAACGGGGACGCCACGACGCGGGCGCCCTGTCCCTTGCCGATGGTCAGCGCCGGCTCGGCCATCCAGGCGGCGTCGACCCGTCCGCCGGCCAGCGCGGCGGGCATCTGGTCGAACGGCAACTCGACGAACTTGACCTTCGAGGGGTCTCCTCCGTCCTTGCGCACCGACTCGCGGACGGTGGTGTCCCCGATGTTCTTGAGGGTGTTGACAGCCACTGTCTTCCCGGCGAGATCCTTCGCGGACTTGACCTTGCTGTCCTTCTTGACCGCGACTCCCGTGACGTCCTTCCCGGTGACGCCGGTGGAGGCGTCACCGTTGACCACGGACTTGACCGGCACACCCCTGGACTGCGCGATCATCAGCGAGGTGACATTGCTGAACCCGAACTGGAACTCGCCGCTCACGACACCGGGGATGATCGCGGCACCACCCTGGGCGGTCACCAACTCCAGCTTGATGCCGCGACTGCTGAAGAATCCCTTCTTCTCCCCCAGATACAGCGGCGCCACATCGACGATGGGAATGACCCCTACCTTGACCTGCGTCGTCTTGCCTCCGTCCGAGGGCGAGGAACCGCCTGTCGCAGAAGACGAGGATCCACATCCGGTCGCGGCCGTGAACGTGACCGCTGCTATGGCAAGCCCGATGATGCCTCTTCGCATGGGCCTCTCCTGACGATTGTGTGCGCTGTGCGAAATATTGTCCGTGTCCCGAACGGTAGCGGGAGGCTATGGCCGGGTTTGCGGTGCGTCAATAGGTGGCGTGACACCGGTAGTGCCCGGTCAGGCAGGCGCGCGGCGAGCCGGAGCCCCGCCACCGGCCGAAATGCACTCCTCTGTCGGGGCGTTGCTGGTGTGCCGAGATCATCGCTCGGTCCGTAGCAAGGCTGTGCCGTTGGCCGTTCCGTCAGCGGCCTGACCCGAGCGGTGGGCGACCGTGCCGGACGTCTCGTCCAGCCGCGAGGTGCCACCGAGCGGCACCGTTCACCTTTCGACTTCTACGGAGGTGTGAGCAGTGCGAGTGGCGGCCAGGCGCAGGTCCGTGCGGAGATCGAGCGGGACCGCATCGCTGGGGCCGGCCGCCGCATGCCAGGAGTCGTCGATCGCTGAGGGGAAGAGGGCACGGGCGGCACGAAGGGTCGCCGCCGCGGGGGCAGTGGCCTGCGTCTTTTCTTCCGCGACCCATTGCCTCCGCGCTTCGGCGAGCCTCGGCTGGATTGGAGGAGTCAGGGCCACACCATCACATCTACTACACCGAGGCCGGCTTCCTTCCCCGGCACCTGGGCACGGCCTGCTTCATCGTGATCAGCTACCTGTCGGGGATGCGGGCAGGCGAAGTCCTCAGCCTGGAACGCGGCTGCGTCGAACGAGACCAAGCCCACGGCCTGGTCCTCCTGCGCGGCAGACACTGGAAAGGTGTCCGCGACGCTGTCGGCGACAAGATGCCTGAGGGTGAGATCCGGGCCGATCCGTGGGTCGTCACCGAGGTCGTCGCTACCGCCGTCGCCGTCCTGGAACGGCTGCACACGAGCACCTGGCTGTTCCCGGCGACGTTGTTCACCGACGGCCGCGACGGCGCGACCATCCTGCGCAGCCGCGTCGGCGGCTCCCGGTCGGAGACCCGGATCAACCACGACATCGCCGAGTTCCTGGCCTGGGTCGAGACCTACTGCACCGAGCACGGCCGCAGTGACCGCATCCCGCCCGACCCGGTCCACCCGGTCATCTACTCCGCTCGCCTGCGCCGCACTCTGGCCTGGTTCATCGTCCGCCGGCCGCGGGGCCTGGTCGCCGCCGCGATCCAATACGGACATCTCCGCGTCCAGATGACCCTCGGCTACGCCGGAAGCTACGCCTCGGGCTTCCCCGACGACCTCGCGTTTGAGGACTGGTTGGCCCGGTTGGACACTCTCGCCGACGCACACCAGCGCCTACGTGAAGGCGAGCAGGTCAGCGGCCCGGCAGCCGAGACCTACCAGCACCGCGTCCAGGCCGCCACGCGCTTCGCCGGGAGAGTCCTGCGCACCCAAGCGGCACGCCAACGCCATGCTCACCAACCCCGACTTGCAGATCTTCCCCGGCAAGGGCATGACCTGCGTCCTGGACCCGAAGCGAGCAGCCTGCCGCCTGCGGAGCGAGGAGGACGGCACCCGCCGCACCCCCGACCTCGACGACTGCCGCCCGAACTGCGTCAACATCGCGCGGACCGATCGCGACATCGAACACGTCCACGTCCAGATCGAGCGGCTACGGCCGCTCGTCGACGACCCGCTGGCTCCCGCCTTCCGACACGCCCGCGAACAGCACGAGCTCGACCGCCTGGAACGCATCGTCACCGCCCACGACCACACTGGAGAACCCCACGATGGCCACTGACCGCGACGCCGAACGCGACGCCATCACCGCAGCGATCCAGCGGCTGTTCGACGGCCGTCCAATCCGGTCCACGGGGGCGCTCACCACGCTGCAACTCGCCGCAGAGGCAGGCGTCAAGCGCTGGGTCCTCACGCATAAGCACGTCGACTTGAAAGAAGAGTTCACCCGCCGAAAGTCCGAGGCGAACGGCATCCCGCCCGCGTTCCAGCATCTGCACGCCCGCCCAGCAGACGCCGAAGCCGTCGCCCGCGCACTGCGGGAGGACAACGGCCGGCTCCGCGAGCGCGTCGCCGTCTATGCCCAGGTCATCCACGAACTCCGCACCGAGCTGGACCGGCGCACCGACAACAGCACCCAGCCCAGCCCCGTCCGGAGCCTCCCCACCAGCATCACCTGACGCGCGAGGCGGTCGCGGCGCTGACCCTTTCCCAAGCCTGGTACGTGTCACAAGAACTGCGATGCGTGTCTGGGATGGGGAACTCCGTCGACCGCATCAGCCGGTCGAGTGCTACCGGCCCGGCCGCTCGGGCTCCATCCGGAAGCAGACCAAGCGGGTCTTCGCGGCGGCCGTGCGCAGCTCGTCGCCGGTGGGTTGCCGGTCGCCTGGGAGGCCGAGCATCAGGCCCTTGGTGGCCTTGGGGCCTTTGCGTCGGCCGAACTCAGCCAGCAGGGCGGTGACTTCCTCAGGGTCCTCGACGACCGTGGGGACGGCGGTGTGGTCCTGGCCCCGGATGCGCAGCCGGACGGGGGACCCTTGGCGCATGCTGGGGATCCAGCTGAGCCGGGAGGACATGGCGAGCACCGTGCCGGGATCCCAGTCGAAGTAGCCGATGGGGACCGTGAATTCGCGGCCCGTCCTGTGCCCGTTGTACGTGAGCAGCATCAGGCGCCCGCTCAGCGGCTTGTGGAAGCGGGAGGCGAGCAGCGGCCGTACGACCTTGTTGGCGGCTCGGAAGATCTTCACCAAGGGTGGCCTGGTCGCGTTCGCCGCGGGTGTGCCGGAGGTGCTCACCTGATGCCGCCGGGGACGGTGTGGACGATCTCGGCCTGGTCGCGCTTGGTGTACGCGTCCCAGTAGTGCTCGGCGATGGTCTCGGGCTCGGTGCCGGGACCGCTGCCGATGAACACCCCGATCGCCACGTGCGCGGCGTGCACCCCGCGCTCGGCGAGGTCGATGCCCAGGGCCATGGCGTAGTTGCGCAGGGCCGCCGCCGCGACGCCGACGCTGCCGAACGCGCCGCCGCTCGGCCGGATGGAGGAGGCGCCCGTGGAGAACAGCAGGGTGCCACTGCCGCGTTGGAGCATGGCGGGCAGCACCTGACGGACCGCGGCGACCGCTCCGTACAGGTAGTAGTCGAGCTGCTTGTGGAGGTCCTGCGCCGTGGCGTCGACGGCGGCGGCGCCGGCGAACGTGGGGTCGGCGGGTGAGTACTCCAGTACGTCGACGGCCCCGAACCGGTCGGCGACCGCGGCGAGCGCCGACTGCAGCGAGTCGGGGCGCGTCACGTCCGCGGCGAAGCCCGCGGCCTCGATGCCCTCCTCGGCGAGCTGTGCGGCGAGCGCGTCGAGCTTGTCCTGGGTCCGGGAGACCAGGGCGACCTGGAACCCCTCCCTTCCGAAGCGGCGGGCGATGGACAGGCCCAGGCCGGGGCCTGCCCCGATGACGGCGATGACGGGCATGGCTGGTGCTCCTGTGGTCGGACGGACTGAATGGATGAGGCGCACCTCCCGCCATGACAGCGGTCAGGACTGAAAGTCGAGGGCAGCCTCATGTTCTTGGAGCGTAGCAGAGAACATGAGGCAACCCTCCGGTTGGTAGCCTGAGTGACATGGCCATCGACCGTCCGTCCGCCTCCGCCGAAAACCCGGCCCCTGTCCGCCCCCTGCGGCGCGACGCGCAGCGCAACCGCGAGGCCCTGCTCACCGCGGCCCGCTCCTGCTTCGCCGAGCAGGGCCTGGAGGCACCCCTGGAGCAGGTGGCCAAGCGGGCCGGGCTGGCCATCGGCACGCTGTACCGGCACTTCCCCACCCGGCTGGACCTGGTGCAGGCAACCTTCGCCGAGAAGCTGGCCGCCTGGCGGGAGGCCGCCGAGAAGGCCGTCACCATGGACGACGCCTGGGCGGGGCTGTGCCACTTCCTGGAGACCATGTGTGAACTCCAGTCACAGGACCGGGGGTTCAACGATCTGGCCTCCATACGGTTGCCGGAGAGCGCCTGTCTGGCGGGCGCCCAGACCCGCATCCGTGAACTCGGTGTACACATCGTCGAGCGTGCGCAGGAGCAGGGCAGCCTGCGCCCCGACCTCACCCCCGAGGACCTTGCCTTCGTCATCTGGTCGCACAGCCGCGTCACCGAGGCCACCCACGCCATCGCCCCGGACGCCTGGCGCCGCCACCTCTACCTTCTGCTCGACGGCTTCCGAGCCGACCGCGCCCACCCGCTGCCGGCGCCGCCGCTCACCGAGGAGCAGCTGTACCGCGCCATGATCAGCCTCGGCGGAAACGGGGCCTGCGGCGCCTGACCGTCGGCACGCGTCGTTGTCCCAAGGCGCCGCGGGGGTGCCCCTTCCCGGCGACCAGGCCGAGCCGGTACGTGTTCCGTCCCCGCGCCGCAGAGTTCGCGGAGGCGTTCGGTGACCTCCGCGTGCACCAGCGACACGGCGCGCTCGAAGGCCGCCTCGTCGGCGAAGCATTCGCACATCCAGACCACGTCCGGGTCCTCGCTGCTGACATGCATCAGGTAGAGCAGCCACGACGCCACGCTCTACAAAGACTGCAACACAGTCGAGCGTGCCATCAACAAGTTCAAGGAATGGCGGGGGCTGGCCACCCGCGACGACAAGACACTCGATATTCCTCAGCGGCGCACGGAAGCCCGGTCGGCGTCACGCCGAGGAGGCGGCAAGGGTCCGCGCGCTGCTGAAGGCAGCGGGCGTTGACCAGTCCTGTTGGCGAAGGAGGTCCAGCAGGGCGGTTTCGGCCGGCCCCGGGTCGTGACGCACGCCGACCAGGACCCGTTCGGAGAGGGCGGGGGCCAGCGGCCTGGCCAGCTGGGTATAGGGGGGCGGGACGGTGGAGGCGGGGACCATGGTCACACCCAGGCCATGCGCGACCAGTTGTACCGCCGTGGCGATCTGAGAGGCGCGTGCCACGGTCGAGGGAGTGAGCCCGACGCGCCTGAGAACCTGGCCGATCTGTTCGTCCAGGAGGCCGCCACGGGTGAACCGCACCCAGCCCTCGCCGGCCAGGTCCTCCAGTCGTACGGAGTCTGCCCGGTGCAGGGGGTGTTGGGGAGGAAGGATCACGGCATACGGCTCCTCGCCCAGTTCGTGGACGTCGTAGCCGCACTCGGGTGCGAGGTGGTGGTACAGCACCAGATCGACCGTGCCCAGGTGGTCGAGGCGTTCCATCTCCACCGGCGTGGGTTCTTCCACGAGAGTCACATGAAGGCGCGGATGGATGCGCCGCAACTCTCCCAGGGCGGCGGCAAGCTGGTTGGTCGCCAGGCCGGTTGAGGCGACCATGAGGAGTTCGCCCGTCAGATCGCCTCCGCTGGCACGTGCCGCGGCGCGGGCTCGGCGGGCGGCGCCCACGGCGATCTCGGCCTCTTTGAGGAAGGCCCGCCCGGCGACGGTCACCGCGACTCCGCGCGGGATCCGGGTGAAGATGCGGACGCCGAGATCCTTCTCCAGCGCCGCGACCTGATGGGAGACCGTGGGCTGGGCGACACCGAGCCGGGCGGCGGCCGCAGTGACAGAGCCCTCTTCGGCCATGGCCAAGGCATATTCGTACTGGCGCAGGTTCATCGGTTTCTCCTCACGTGACCCATAGAAGCATTCTATGGCACGTAAGCAAATGAACTATTTGCTTCTATGGATAGTCACTCATACCGTGATGCTCATGGCGCGGTCAACACGAGGAATTTCCCGGTGCCGCCGTTCTGAGGAGAAAGCCATGGGACAGAAGTCGAAAATCATGGACAGTGAAATTCAGGAGCTTGTTGACAAAGCTGCGGAACTCGTTCCCCGGCTGGCTGAAATCGGCAACCGCTCGGACAGCCTGAGTGAGGACCCGACGGAGGCGATGAAGCTGCTCAATGAAGCCGGCTTCTGGCGTCTGCAGGTCCCGGCTGCATACGGCGGGTACAGCGACGGCAGCGTCGCGTTCGGCCTGGAGGCCCTGTACAAGATCTATCTGTCTATCGGTCGAGGAGACGCCGCCGTCCTGCTCAACACCGTCGTCGGCTCCGTTGTCCTGGCCGAGCTCTTCAGCAGCGATCTTCCCGAAGCGACCAAGCGTCAGGTGGCAGATGACATCGCCACCGGCCGGAGGTTCCGCTTCGTCGCGTCCGCCTCCGAGACCGGTGTCGCCACCGGCCCGACCACCGCGCGCAAGGTCGACGGCGGCGTGCTGGTCAAGGGCACCAAGTCCTTCAACAGCAACAGCGGCAGCGCGGCCGAGGGCTACGCAAGCGTCTCCGCCCAACTAGAGGGCTCGACGTCCCTGGTCACCGCCCTGATCCCGCTCGATGCCCTGGCCGTTCGCCTCCACGGCGACTGGGACGTCATGGGCATGCGCGGCACCCAGAGCCAGCGCATCACCTACGACGACGTCTTCGTCCCCGACGGCTGGTACACCGTCCAGGCCACGCGCGACCCCCTGCTGTTCCCCATGGCACAGGCCGGCCAGGCGATCATCGTTCTCGGCCCTGCCTACGGGGCACTGGACGCCGCGATCGACTACGTCAGGGCCTCCACCACTCCCACCGTGAAGATCTACGACTCGATCCAGACCGACCCGTTCGTCCGGCGGCGCATAGGCGAGTTCCGCATCAAGCTGGACGCGGCCCGAGCCCTGCTGATGGAACTCGTCCGTGCCGTGGAGAACGCCGACGACAAAACCGAAATCGCCCAGCTCATGATCGACGCGCTCTCCGCCAAGACCGCCGCGACCAGCATCGCCGTCGAGGTCGCGTCCGGGATCGTCGACCTCACCGGGACCCGCAGCGCCGCCGCCAAGTACAACATCGACCGTTTCTGGCGCAACATCCGCACCTTCTCCCAGCACGACCCCAAGGTCGATGCGGCACAGTACTTCGTCGGCGGCTACCACCTGGCCGGAGAAGTCCCCGGCATGGAGGTCTACGTCCGTGTCTGACAGGCTCGCCGGCAATGACCGCCTCGCCCAGCGCGGTACAAGAAGAGAAACTCCCGTGACCGCACCCGACGACCTCGAACTCGCCGGACGCTTCCGGGAGGCCATGGCCTCATTTCCCAGCGGCGTCACCATCGTGACCACGGTGGATGAGGACGGACGCCCCTGGGGGTTCACCGCGAGCGCCTTCTCCTCGGTCTCGGCCGAACCGCCGCTCGTCCTGGTGTGCCTGTCCCGGACCGCCGAGTGCCACCAGGTGTTCGAGCGCTCCACGCACTGGACCATCAACATCCTCAACGACGGCCACCAACCGCTCGCCCGCCGGTTCGCGACCCGCGGCGCGGACAAGTTCGCCGGCGACGAGTTCCACCTCGACCCCGAGGGCGTGCCCTACCTACCCGACGCGTCGGCGCGCCTGCACGTCTCCGCATACGACCGTCACATCTCCGGCGACCACACCATCCTGGTGGGACGCGTGCACGACGTCCGACTCGGACAGGACCCGGCGACCGTCTACTTCCAACGCGGCTTCCACGCACTGGCCGGCTGAGTCCGTCCTTCCGGCGAGCCAACCATCCAGGGGCCGCACACTGACACCAGGTGTGCGGCCTCGGCCCGAGAACGGCCGACCGCGGGTGCCGGCTCCTGCAGCGGCCTGCTTTGTCGGCGAGTCACTGTGCAGCCGGTGGCCTGTGCACCACCGCTCCTGGCGTACTCGGCGTCCGCATGCGGGCGATGCACCGGGCAGGACGGGCGGTAGCCCCAGCAGGCGCCGCAGTCGAAGTTCTCGAGCTCGACCTGGGACCGGCCATCCGCGCGGAGCGGCGTGAAGGTGTAGCAGTCGCGGACTTCGGTGATCCGGCCGGCGCGGGAATCGAAGGCGTACTACTCGCGTCGCGCAGGAATCCGCCGAGCCTGGTCTTGTGGCGAGTTCCTTCCTGTCCATGGACGACCGCGGCCGAGCACGTGCCGGAGATGTTCGACTCCGATCTGCATGGGCGACGCTCCGGTCGAGAACGTCGTCGAGGCGTTCGTCCGGGACATCGAGGGCTACGCCAAGTTCGGCATCGAGACGGTGATGCTGGGTCCGCGCACGGGTGAGCAGGCGGCCTGGATCGAGCAGTTCGTGGCCACGGCGGTGCGGCGCGCGGCCGAGCTGGGCTGAGACCGGGGAACCGGAAAGAGCGAGCGAGCTGAGGCCGGGAACCGGAAGAAGGGCCGGAGCCTATGCGGCTTCGGCCCTCGATCATGCGTACATCGATCAGGCGGCGGTGGACGCGGCCTCGCCGTGGATCCGACCGATGACCTCGACCAGCTGCGTGGCGACCTCGGCATCGTCGGAGGGGTGCGTCTCGGCGAAACGGACCACGGAACCGGCGATGGACGGCTTGGCGTCCTGCAGCACCCTGGCGCCGGCGATGCCCGCCGCCTTGTGGGCCGCGCCCTGCGCCCAGAGGCCGCCGAACTGGCCGCGCTCAACGAGTGGGCACTGTGCATCGTGAAGTTGCTGGTCACGGTTCTGGTGTGTGCGGGGTTCGGGATGCTCGTGCTGGTCGTGGGTGGATGACTTCGGTGAAGATCGTCGGTCATCGGGAAAGTTCGCGGTTTGTGAGGACGAGCAGGGACCTGACCAGGGCGGTCGCCCACGTCGGGTCGGTGCGGACCTTGCCGAGCACGCGCCAGTTCTTGAGGTGGGCGAAGCCGTGCTCCACCGGTGCCCGGACCGCTGCCAGTGCGGTGTTCGACAGCTTCTGGCCGCGGGTCAGGGGCCGGTTCCGGGCGGCCTTGTAGCCGGTGATCACCGCCGGGTCGGCGTCGGGACCGCTGTCATCGAGCCCGACGAAGCCCAGGTCGGCGATGGCGCCGAGGCCGGCCGCCCGCAGCTTGGCGGTGAGCTGGTCGTGTCGGCAGGCGGTGATCTCCGAGGTGCGTCCGGGCCGGGCCGCCGAGACCCAGAGCAGTCGGCCGCGGTCGTCGGTGAGCGCGATGACGAGCAGACCATGGCATTTGCTCTTGCCGGAGTAGTTCTTCCGGTTCTCTTTGCCGGTGCGCCGCCGGGTGCGGATCAGCGTGCCGTCCAACAGCACCACCCCGCCACCCTTGTGGGCGATCTTTTTGAGGGCGCGGTCCAGGCGCGGGGCGCGGGCGGCCAGCAGGCCGACGACTTCCCGAACCCACCGGGTCACGGTGGTGCGGTGTATCCCGTTGCCGCCGGCCAGGTCGCCCGGCCGCTGGTCACAGCGCAGTACCGCGAGCACGATGGCGGCGACCTTCCCCGAGGGCAGGGCCCGCCACCGTGATCTGATCTTCTTGCAGCGGCCGCGTATAGATCGGCGAGCCAGTTCAGGGTGGCACTCGACAGCGGCAGGCGGGCAGTGTAGACAAGGCCGTCAGGGCCCTCGACGGGATGGTTGTTTTTCTTCACACCAAACTCAACTGCCGCCGGGGGCCCGCGAGTTACGCCCCGTCGGCGCCCGCCTCCCTACGCCTGCGCGCATGCGGTGAACCTGCCGTCGGGACGCTTGTGCGGCCAGTCGCGGTCGGCGAGCTTGGTCATCTTCGCCCGCAGCGGCTCCAGCTTGCCGCGCACCGAGGCGTCCAGGCCCAGCCGCTCGCCGACCGCCCTGACCTGCACCGGGCCGTCGGCCTCCCGCACGATCGCCAGGATCTTGCGGTAGTCGCCGGGCAGCGCGCCCTCATCGGCCGCGTCGCTGCGGTGCGGGATGAGCAGGACTGCTCGCCCGGCCACTCGCACCCCGCTCGGCGAGTTCTCGACGCTCCCCGCACCGCAGACGACCGCCGCGGGCGCACGTCGACCGGACCGGCGTCAGTGAGTGCCACCGGCCCCGCCGCGAGCACGGGTCGGGCACCGAGCCGAACCAGAGGCTCGGGTGAGCGACCTGGGCGGGGTCCGCAATGATCACCAAGCCCGCGCACGCACTGCCACCTGCCCCTCACGCCAAAGGCCCGTACAACCAAGGGACTTGAGGCCGCCTGGTTCAGCCTGTGAATGTTCCGGCTTGCGAGTTATGTGAGAGGTATTGACGTTGTTCACCGGTTCCATATCATCCAGTTGATCGACACTCCGACCTTTGTTCGACATAGCGAACACCTCAGGGGTGCGTGTCGATCGAGGTCCGCACAGTCCCCGACGGGCCAACCGGAAACCCGCTCACTCAAGCAGGACGACGAGGTCCCATGCGCAGACGTAGTTCCCGCCGCAGACATCTGTCTGCGGTGCTCGCCGCGGCGGTCGCGGTCATGATCTCATTGGCGGCCCTGATCGTCGCCAGCCCGGCCCAAGCGGCCACCACCAGCGACGTGCGCAGTGTTGATTCCGGCCGCTGTCTCGATGTGGCTGGCGTCAGCCAGACCGACGGCGCGAACGTGCACATCTGGGACTGCCACGGCGGAACCAACCAGCAGTGGACGTTGACGGACAGCAACCAGCTGACCGTGTACGGCAACAAGTGTCTGGATGTCCGGGGCGGCGCCACCACGGCCGGGACCCCGGTGCAGATCTGGACGTGCACCGGCAGTGACAACCAGCAGTGGCGGGTGAACTCCGACGGCACGATCGTCGGCGTGCGGTCCGGGCTGTGCCTGGACGTCTCGGCCTGGGGCAAGGCCAACGGCACGGGGGTGCAGATCTGGTCGTGCACCGGCGGCGCCAACCAGAAGTGGACCGGCCTGTCCGGGACGGGCAACGCGTGTGCTCTTCCGTCGACCTACCGCTGGACATCGACCGGCCCGCTGGCGCAGCCGAAGGCGGGGTGGGCCTCGCTCAAGGACTTCACCAGCGTCGTCCACAACGGCAAGCACGTCGTCTATGCCACGACGCACAACACCTCCGCCGGTGACGACGGGCGCTGGGGATTGATGACCTTCAGCCCCTTCACGAACTGGTCCGACATGGCCACCGCCACCCAGAACACGATTCCTTTCGGCGGCATCGCGCCGACGCTGTTCTACTTCGCCCCGAAGAACCTCTGGGTGCTCGCCTACAACGGGGCTTGGCCGTACAGCTTCGGCTACCGCACCTCGAGCGACCCCACCAACCCCAACGGCTGGTCCGAGCAGCAGGAGCTGTTCACGGGCACCCTCCCGAAGGGTGGCCCCCTCGACGTGACCCTCATCGGCGACGACACGAACATGTACATGTTCTTCGCTGACGATGAGGGCGGCATCTACCGCGCCAGCATGCCCATCGGCAACTTCCCGGGCACCTTCGGTTCGTTCACGAAGATCATGAGCGACTCGGCGCTCAACCTGTTCGAGGCGGTCGAGGTCTACAAGGTTCAGGGCCAGAACCAGTACCTCATGATCGTCGAGGCCCAGAATTACACAGGGTATGGTCGCTACTTCCGCTCGTTCACGGCCACCAGTCTCGGCGGCACGTGGACACCGCAGCCGCAGGCCGACACCGTGACCAGCCCCTTCGCCGGCAAGGCCAACAGCGGCGCGACCTGGACCAACGACATCAGCCACGGCGACCTGGTTCGCACCAACCCCGACCAGACCAAGACCATCGACCTTTGCAACCTCCAGTTCCTCCACCAGGGGCTCGACCCCAACACCGGCAGCATGGACTACGGCCTCCTGCCGTACCGACCGGGGGTACTGACACTGCAGCGCTAGCCGGTGGCGTGACGCAGGTCCTGGTGTTCCTGACGTTCGCGGGCAACGACGTACGCCGAACCGGGTGAGCGTCACAGCGAGCGATCAGGAACGGGTGGAGTTGGAGCGGCGGGCTCGGTGCAAGGCCGAGCCCGCCCGTGCACGCGGAGAACCCGGATGGTGGCCGCCTCGTCCTGGTCGACCACGAGACGCGGAACGTCTCAAGCCTGGTGAGTCGGTCGGTTTCAGGGTTCGTCGAGTGAGCCGGGGTCGCCGGCGTCCGAGGTGATCACTGGGCGGCGGCGCGGTCGTCCGGCTGGTTGATCCACACGTTGGTGGGGACGATCGGCGGGGTGGGTGGCTTGTTGACGAACCGCTCAGGGGTGCGCTGGTAGACGGCGGTCAGGACGTCGGCGCGGACGGCGACCATACAGACGACGGTGTAGCGGCTGTAGATGTCGATGATCGAGTACAGGTGGCAGAAGACCCGTTTGCCCGGTCCGCGCAGCCGCGTTACGTCCCGGGATCGGATCTCGTCCGGGCGGGTGGCCGGCAGTTCCGGTTGGGCGTGCGCTGGGTGGACGGCGTGGCGGCGACACTCACGGACCTCGTCGTGCTCGCGCATGATGCGGTACATGGTGGACACGCTGGCCACGTACACGCCTTGGTCGAGCAGCTGGTGGTATACCGATGCCGGGGCCGTGTCGGCGAAGTCGCCGGTGTTGAGCGGCGACCGCACGGTGACCCGCTCTTGGGTCGACAGGGCGCGTGGCTGCGGTCGTGCGGCGGGCGCGGCTTGGCCGACGGCGGCGGGGACTGGCGGTAGTGGCCAGCCTGGGCCCGGCCGGTGGCCCGGTACGCGCCCCCGGGCAGGGGCGTGAGCTCCGCCACGGCTGTCTCGATCGCGGTGTCGATCATCGTCCCGACGCCGACCCGGCGGTGATCACCGGCTACAAGGCCGCCCGGAACCGGCCCCTGACCCGCGGCCAGAAGCTGTCGAACACCGCACTGGCAGCGGTCCGGGCACCGGTGGAGCACGGCTTGGCCCACCTCAAGAACTGGCGCGTGCTCGGCAAGGTCCGCACCGACCCGACGTCGACGACCGCCCTGGTCAAGTCCCTGCTCGTCCTCACAAACCGCGAAGCTTCCCGGTGACCGACGATCTTCACCGAAGTCATCCACCCACGACCAGCACGAGCATCCCGAACCCCGCACACACCAGACCCGTGACCAGCAACTTCACGATGCACAGTGCTCATGCCTCGACACACCGTCAGGCCCTACCCACCCAACAAGGTGACAGCGCCGGCAGTCGCAGTGGCAGGCCGAGATGGCCGGCATCCTCGCCCGACGCGCCGGAGTGGAGCCCGACGCCGACCTGCGCCCCGCACTTGCCGCCGGTGTCGCCCTCACCGCGTTCCAGACCGCCCTGCGCCGCTGGGTGGACAGCGACGGCACCAAGGCCATGGACGAGCTGGTCGACCAGGCTTTCGCGATGATCACCCCGGCGCTCGACCTGAGCACGGACCCGAGCTGAACCTGCCTGCGGCCGGGCAGGCGTCGGTCCCGCTGTCGAGGCCGAGCGCCTCCAGCGGCTGCACCCGCAACTCTGACGTGCAGACGCTCCGCCGGGACATCGGCCCCGTCGGCTCGTGAGGGCCGCGCACACGGCCGGACCGTGCCCGCAGCGGGACGTGCACTCCGTCCTGTGCCGCGTCCGCGCCCGCACGAGGATCCGCTCGCCCCTTGGGAAGCGGTCTCACAGGGCATGGGCATGCGGTGTCCGGTCCCCGATGCGCGGGCCGGGCACCGCATGGGTGGCGGGGTCAGACGGCCGACCAGCCGTTGTCGACGGGGAGCACGGCGCCGCTGATGTTGCCCGCCGCGTCCGAGGCGAGGAACACGATGGCCGCGGCGACTTCCTCCGCCGCGGCCAAGCGGCCCACGTTCTCCCGGTAGCGGCCCACGATCGAGGCGCCGTCGCCATCGAACGTGACGGTGTCGGTGATGTGGGTCCGGGTGCCGCCGGGGGCGATGGCGTTGACGCGGATGCCGCGGTCCCGGTACATGACCGCGGTCGACTTCGTCAGGCCGATGATCCCGTGCTTGGAGACGGTGTACGCGGTGCCGGCGGCGCTGCCGCGCAGAGCCGCCTCCGAGGCCGTGTTGACGATGGCGCCGTTGCCGCGGGCCAGCATGTGGGGCAGGGCGGCGCGGGTGAGCAGGAACGGAGCGGTGAGGTTGATCCGCATGACTCGCTCCCATTCCGCGTCGCTCACGTCGGCGGTGGCGGTCATGGTGTCCATGATTCCGGCGTTGTTGACGAGCACGCCGAGGTTGCCGAAGGACTCGACCGCGGTGGTGATCACCTCGTCGACCGTGCCCTGGTCGCTGAGGTCGCCGACGACCGTGCGGGCGGTGCCGCCGTTCGCCTCGATCTCCTTGGCGACGGCCTCGGCGCCGACCTGATTGATGTCCGCGACAAGAATCCTGGCCCCCAGGCTCGCGAACCGCAGCGCGGTGGCGCGTCCGATGCCGGACCCGGCGCCGGTGACGACGACGCCCCGTCCCTCGAAGTCGGTGGTGTCACTCATGCTGCCGCTCCTTCCAGGAGGGATGTCGCCTGGCGCCAGGGGGTGCTAGCGGCGATGGCCTGCTGCCATGGGCGGATGGTCTTGGGCGGCATGCCGACTGCCAGGACGCCGGTGAGACGGTCGCCGGTGCGGTAGACGGCGGTGAACTTGCGTTCTTCCAGGCTGCCTTCGGCGATCCGCATCTCCTCGTGGCCGCGCAGGTAGCCGTAGGCGCGGATCTTCATGTCGTACTGGTCGGACCAGAAGTAGGGGACGGGCGCGAACGGCCGCCGGGCGCCCAGGAGGTTGCGGGCGGCGGCCATGCCCTGCTCGGCGGCGTTCGTACGGTGCTCGATGCGCATCGACGTGCCGAAGAGCGGGTTGTGCCAGCGGGCCACGTCACCCGCGCCGTACACCCCGGGCGCGGCGGCGCAGAACTCGTCGCAGACCAGCCCGTCGTCGAGGGTGAGGCCGCTGCCGGTCAGCCACTCGGTGTTGGGCCGGGAACCGACGGCCACCAACACCGTGTCGGCCTCGACCACGCTGCCGTCGCCCAGTCGTACGCCGCCGGGGACGACCTCGCTGACCCCAGTCCCGGTGCGCAGGTCCACGCCGTGGTCGAGGTGGACCTGGGCGAGCATGCGGCCGACGTCCTCGCCGACCGCGTGGGCCAGCGGGACGGGCGCGGGTTCCAGGAGGGTCACCTGGGTGCCCAGGCCGACCGCCACCGACGCGGCCTCGGCGCCGAGGAATCCGGCGCCGACCACGGCCAGGGTGCGGCCGGGGCCGAGGCGGTCCTTCAGGGCGAGGGCGTCGTCCAGGGTGCGCAGGACGTGGGCCGGTGTGCCGGGCAGGCGCCGGGGGCGGACTCCGGTGGCCACGATCAGTCCGTCGTACGGCACCTCCGTACCGTCGGCGAGCAGCACGGTGCCCTCTGCGACATTCGCGCCGATGGCCTCGCGGCCGTAGCGGGCGTCCAGGTCAAGGGCGTCGAGGTCGGCCTGGGTGCGCAGGGGCAGTCGGTCGGGGCTCCAGACGCCGGAGAGGATCTCCTTCGACAGGGGCGGGCGGTCATAGGGGGCGGCGGGTTCGTCGCCGATGAGGGTGATCGTGCCGGTGTGGCCCTCCCGGCGGAGGGTTTCGGCGGCGGCGAGGCCGGCCGCGGAGGCGCCGACGATGACCACGCGGCCGGTCGTGGTCGCGCTCACGACTCCTCCAGGCGGATGGCGGCCGCGGGGCAGACGGTGGCGGATTCGCGGACGGCGTCGTGGAGTTCGGCCGGCGGGTTGTCGTCGAGGAGGACGACCATGCCGTCCTCCTCGCGCTGGTCGAAGACGTCGGGGGCGAGCAGTACGCACTGGCCCGACGCGACGCACTTGGGGACGTCGACTTCTACACGCATGACGTTTCTTCCCTGCTCTCGGTGGGGGGATCGGGGGGTTGCGGTCACCAGGTGACGGGCAGTTCGCGGACTCCGTAGACGGCGGTGGCCTCCTTGAAGGCGATCTCCTCCATCGGTACGGCGATCTTCAGGTCGGGAAGCCGGCGGAAGACCTCGGGCAGGACGATCTGAAGTTCGGCGCGGGCCAGCGGCTGGCCCAGGCACTGGTGGATGCCGTAGCCGAAGGCCAGGTGCCGGCGGACGCCTGCACGCTCCAGGTCGAGGTCGTCGGGGTTCGTGAAGAACTCCGGGTCGCGGTTGGCGACGTGGACGGGAATGATCACGCCCTCGCCCGCGTGGATGGTCACGCCGCCGATGGTGACGTCGTCGATGGCGGTGCGGCGCAGTCCGCCGTGCACGATGGACAGGTAGCGCAGGAGTTCCTCCACCGCGCTCGCGACCTGGTCCGGTCCGCCGAGGAGGTGCGGGATCTGGTCGGGGTGGTTGAGGAGGGTGATGGTGCTCAGCGCGATCATGTTCGCCGTCGTCTCATGCCCGGCGAACAGCAGGAAGGCGCTCAGGTCGGCGGCGTCCTGGTCGGTGATGACGCCCTCGTCCACCTGTGCGGCGAGCCGGGTGACCACGTCGTCGCCGGGGGTGGCGCGCTTGGTCTGCACGAGGCGCAGCAGATACTCGCCGAGGTTGGCGAACGCCCGGGCGGCCTCCTCTCCCGTGGCGTTCAGGTCTACGAGGGTCTTCGACTGCTCCTGGAAGAACGGGTGTTCCTCGTAGGGGACGCCGAGCAGTTCGCAGATGACCAGGGAGGGAAGCGGCAGCGCGAAGTGCTCCACGAAGTCGGCGGGGCCGCTCAGCTCGGTCAGGTCGGTGAGGAGTTCGTCGGTCAGGCGGGCGATGGCCGGGCGCAGCGCGTCGATGCGCTTGATCATGAACTCGCGGGTCAGGGTGCGCCGCATCGTCGCGTGGATGGGGTCGTCGAAGTTCTGGAAGAAGCCGCGCGGGGCCGGCTGCTCATCTTCCTTGAAGTTGGGTGCGCCGGGGCGCGTCGGGTCGGAGCTGAACGCCGGGCTGCCCAGTACCGCCCGGGCGTCCTCCCAGCGGGTCACCAGCCACGGAGTGAGGCGCCCCTCCCACAGGGAGACACGCGTGACGGGCTGTTCCTCACGCAGCCGCTCATACAGCGGCGGGGGGTCCAGGGGAGCGTCCTGCGGGCGGGTGAGCGTGAACGCGGGGACATTCGGAGACGAGGCCATGACTGTGCCTTTCCACCATCGGTTAACGCCGTTAGTCGAAGCATTGTTAGACTAACACCGTTAACCGAGGGGTCGGAAGCCGGTATCGGACCTGACGAAGCGCCGACTGCCGGAGGCGGAGTGCACCGAGGGTCGGTAGGCTGCTGCCGGCAGCGAGGAGGGGGCCATGAAGTCGCAGGTCAAGCGGGTACCCAATGTGCGGGGCGAGGGCGAGCGGCTGCGGCAGGAGATCCTCGACGCGGCGACCCGCATCCTGGAGGAGACGGGCCGCGAGGACGCGCTCTCCCTGCGCGGAGTCGCCCGCGAGGTCGGCATCTCCGCGCCCAGCGTCTACCGGCACTTCAAGGACAAGGCCGACCTGGTCTCCACCGTCCTCGACGCCACCTACCGCGCACTGGCCGTCGCGATGAGGGAGGCCGGCGAGTCGGCCGCCGCCGCAGGCGCGGACCCGTGGGCGCGCGCGCGGGCCACCGTCACGGCCTACCGCAGGTTCGCCATCGACAAGCCCCGCCGCTACCGACTGATGTTCAGCCTGGAATACGAGCCCCAGCACCATCCCTCCGCCGACCACCCCATCGGCACCGTGCTCCAGGCGTGGACCGATACGGCCGACGCCTACCTCACCGAAGCAGCCCCCGACCGTCGGGCGGAGGCGCAGGACTTGGGCATCCACCTGTGGACCGCCCTGCACGGCCAGCTCGTCCTGTGGCGTACCCTGCCGAGCCCCGTCGCCGGCAGCGAAGACGTCCTGATCGAGCTGGAGGAGTCCCTGCTGCGACGCCTGCTCCCGGCACCGGAGACTCCGAGCCCTACTGAGTGACAGGCCAGGAACACTCCCTGCTCCCGGAAGACACGCGGGAGCGCCCGATCACTCGTTGAGCGCGGCCAGTTCGGCGGCGTCTGGGCGCAGAACGCGACCCGCAAGGCCGCGGGCATCGTCGGCGCCAGGGTGCTGGAGGACGCCAAGCCGTCCATCGCCGGTTCCGTGGTCCGTTTCGCCGAGACGCACCCCTCCGACGATGCCGAGGTCGTCGCGCAGCTGGTCGAGGTCATCGGTCTGATCCACGGCGAGGCCGCGTCCGTCGCCGCCTGATCGATGTGCGCATGATGGAGGGCCGATCCCTAGAAACCGCCCATGGGCTCCGGCCCTTCTTCCGGTTCCCGGCCTCAGCCCGGCTCGCTCTTTCCCGTGACTGAGCTGTGTGCGAGAACGTGCTGCTGTTCGAACCTGTCCCGTCCGCCGAACAGGGCCGCTACCGGTGCACCGGCTGCGGGCACGGCTGAGACCGGTACTCGGCGGGACATTGGAAGCAACAGCTCGCAATAGGCGAGAGAACCGGAGTCCGGCACACATACGCATCCGCAACCACGGCGGTCCTGGGTTCGAGACACCGGAACGCGGAATCCTCCCGAGGCCCGTGGCCCCAACCCGAGACCACTCTCTCGGGAGTCGTGCCCACAGCGTGCCCGTAAGGACGGAAAATCACGGTCAACAGCGGTGCGATCCAACCCACACGACCACCCCAAGAATCAGGTAACTGCGCTGGTCAGAGCCATAGAACCCACCCAAGCGCCGTCGCTTCCCAAGCTGAGAGTGCGAGTTCGATTCTCGTCACCCGCTCCACGAAGAAGGCCCAGGTCATCGACCCGGGCCTTTTTGCTGCGCTCTGCGATCACTCGCCGCGTGCCAGATTCGTGCCAGAACGCTGATCGTCTGGATCATCGGCACCTTTTTCTGGCACGGCAGCAGCTTCCTGGCGTGCCTTGCGTACGGTCGCGTCGAGCCCGGCGGCAACTTCCTGCTGTCGCTCGTCGCCAGAGTGCTGATAGATCAGCGGCTTTCTCCGAGGATGCCCTGCGCGGACCATCGTGTCCTTGAGGGTGGCACCTGAGCGCGTCGACAGCGTGTGTCCGGTGTACCGGAGATCGTAGAACCGGAAACCTCTCGATGACGCTCAGGACTCCACCAGCTCCCCCTCGCCCACCAGTCTCTCTGACCATGTGCGGGCGGGACACCCGGAGTCATGCGCTTGGGCCTGCCTTTGAACGCGGTCACGTGGCTGCCAGGAGGATGGCCGTGTAGTGCGCGGTGAAGGCGGCGATGGTCAGGGCGTGGAAGATCTCGTGGAAGCCGAACCAGGCCGGTGAGGGGTCGGGGCGCTTGAGTCCGTAGACGACGGCGCCCGCGGTGTAGAGCAGACCGCCGGCGATGACGAGTACGACGACCGCGGTGCCGCCGGTGCGCGCGAAGTCGGGCAGGTTGAAGACGGCCACCCAGCCCAGCGCGATGTAGCACGGGGTGTACAGCCACCGGGGAGCCCCGATCCACAGGATGCGGAAGGCGATGCCGGCCAGGGCACCCGCCCACACCACGGCCAGCAGCACCCGTTGCCGGTCCGTGGGCAGCAGCAGTACCGCCAGCGGGGTGTAGGTGCCGGCGATGATCAGGAAGATGTTCGCGTGGTCCAGCCGCCGCAGGACCGCCTCCCCACGCGGACCCCACGTTCCGCGGTGGTAGACCGCGCTGGTACCGAACAGCAGGCAGGCAGACAGCGCGTACACCGAGCAGGCCGCCACGGCCGCAGCCGAGCGTGAAACGGTGATCAGGACGATGCCGCCGACCAGCGCGAGGGGGAACACGCCGGCATGCAGCCAGCCGCGCATCCTCGGCTTCAGCGCAGTCGCCGCGCGCTCCACCCCACCTTCCAGGCTGGCGGCGGCAGCCGGCCGACCGGTTGGGCCGGCAGGCGCATCGACCGCGGGAGTGCGCATGGCGTCGGGAGTGGTGCCGGGGCAGGGCTGGGGATCGCGCCCGTGTGCCGGCGGCTGAGTGTCTTCGGCGGTCATGCGCTCGTATTCTGAAATCGGCGGAACAGTGCGGCCTGGCCCGGCGCTGCGGACCGCGGGTCAGATACCGGCCGTGTGCCGGGATGCGGCGCGGCGGTACTCGGCGTTGATGCGCTGGGCTTCTTCGAGCTGGTCTTCGAGGATGACGATGCGGCAGGCGGCCTCGATGGGAGTCCCCTGGTCGACGAGTTGCCGGGCGCGGGCGGCGATCCGCAGCTGGTAGCGGGAGTAGCGGCGGTGTCCGCCCTCGGAGCGGAGCGGGGTGATGAGGCGGGCTTCGCCGAGGGCGCGGAGGAAGTTGGGGGTGGTGCCGAGCAACTCGGCAGCTCGACCCATGGTGTAGGCGGGGTAATCGTCGTCGTCGAGACGGCCGAAGGAATCGCCTGCTGTCATCTCACCTCTCTGTGGAACGCGTGGAGGGGCCCTGGTGCCGTACGGCACCAGGGCCCCGAAGGAACTGCTACACCATCTGCCGGCCCTAGTGCTGCGCCGACCTTCTGTGTCCGCCGACCCGATCGAGACGCTGTCGGGGGCGCGGGGATCGCGGTTGCTCGACCGGAGACCACCTCACTATCGATGTCCTGCGGTACCCGGGCTCAAGATTTCCGCCCGGGCGATCCTGATGGCGCTCGGCTCCTCCGTTCTTCCCTCTGAACCCATTACTTGCCAAACGGGTACTGCGTACTGCTCGCACTGCTGATACTGCGAACTACTGGTGGCCTCACGAAGCGCCACTCTTCGGCAGCCAGCCCCGTCGCCCGTCCTGCGTCTGCTCTGGCTTGGAACCCCACTGCCGAACCTCCCGGTGCGCGCGCCCGCAGCCGACGCCTTCACCGAGGTACTGCTCACTGACATCACTGCTGGGAACTGCGAACTTCACTTACGGGTACTGCCACTGCGGTACTGCTCACGGCGGCCCCTGATCACTGCGGGCCACCCGGTCCGGTCGTCAGTCCCGTCGCCGCCCTGCAACAACCCTGGCTTCGGAACTCCACCACCGCACCGTCCTGCGAACTTCAACTGCGGTACTGCTGCCCGGCAGTTCGTGTCTGCCAGGCCCTGCCGTCTCTCTGGGCTACGAGAGAAACCATAACCATGACGCCACCCAATGTCTACTCCAGTCACCATAGATTTTCGCGCGTTCGACGGTGAGACAACCCGCCCCGAACGGCGGCGGAAGACTGGGCGCAGACGATGAGAGACCAGGGTGACCTGATGGACACGGTGAGCGGCAACGTCGCAACCGCCCGCTCCGCTACATCCGTCGCGGGCGCGCGACAGCGCCCGGCACTTCCTCCAAGTTTTCGTACCGGCGATTGCAGCCGAGGCTGCCGACACCGTGGGGTCCTGGTCGTTCGGAGCTCGTCGCCAACGCCCCGCATCACGGTGGCAGCGCACCTGCGCTCTGGACCTGACCGCGCACCCGGACAGCATCGAGGTGGCCGTGCACGGCTGCAGCCCGAAGGCGCCACGCATGCGCACCTCTGACCTGAACGGCGGCACCGGAGGTTTCGGGCCGGCCTGTGGTCAACCGCCTCGCCTGCGCTACCGCCGGAGGACCGCGTACTGCGCGGGGTCGTCGAAGGGCTGATGGTGCTTGGTGGCGCGGAAGGTTTTGATACGTCCTCCGACGCGGCTGGCGTTGGCCTCCAGGATGGTGACGTCGCGGCCGGCGTCCTTGAGTAATCGGCCGGTGACGAGGCCCGTGATGCCGGCGCCGATGATGAGGATCTTTTTGCGCGGATGGTGAGTGGGGCCGAGGCGGCCCGTGTCTATCAGAGTGAGGAGATAGCTGAGCTTGAGGTCTTTGTTGTCCCGCCCGACGAGGAGGAGTTCGCGGGCGAGCCTGAGACACGTCTGCCAGCGCGCACGGGTGGCGGAGTTGTCCCATGAAATGTCGGTCATAGCAGGAGATCGTAGATACGGAGAAACGATTACGCGGTTTCTCCGGAAGGTAAAGTCCTAAAATAACCGATCGCACTTCTTGACGGAATTTCGACTTGCTCTACTTTTCCTTACGAGGACCGTAGGGCCGTAGTTGGGCCAGGGACGGAAGGGAAAGGGGAATGGAGCCGAACCAGTGATTCCGCCCCCGGAATTCGGAAATCCTGCAGCCTTGATGGTGGCGGTCTCGCCAGCCGACCGGGGCGGGGAGGATGCGAGGACGGCGCATCTCCGTCCAGCCATTGCCGCCGCGACATTGGTCGGCGCTGCCGACGCCCCGTGTGTCGAGGATGCCGACCGGGGGGGGCGGCGGGACGCGAGGACGTCGCCCTGCTCCTGCCGCTGATCCACCCTCTACCACCGATACAGGGGAAGCGGGGCCGGCCTTCTGGATGGTTTCCCGACGCCCACCCCGGCTGACTGGATTGCCCGTCCGCTCGGCGGTTGTCAGTCGACGGAGGCCATGAAGTTCAGCATCCTGCGGTTCATTTCCTCCGCGTGGTCGATCTGAGGTCCGTGCCCGGTGCCGGTGATGATCTCGGCCCGGGCACCTGATATCAGGCGCGGAACGCGCTCCATTTGCCGCTTGGGGTGCAGCAGGAGGCTTCGCTTGCCGAGCACCAGGTAGAGGGGCGTACGGACGGTGGACAGTTCGGCCTCGGACAGGGGAAGCGGTGCCGGGCGGCGGATGCGGTAGGCACGGACTGCCGCCCTGATCATCGTGCGCAGCTCGGGCATGACGAGGACCGGCTGTTCCAGCCAGGCCGCCAGCCGCGGGCGCAGCGCCTTGGGCGCGAAGGTCGCGAAGAGGCCGGCGAAGATCCAGACGAAGAAGCGCAACCCCACTTTCTCGAGGCCGCCGGGGTCGAGCAGGGTGACCGAGGCGAGGCGCTTGGGCCTGCGGTGCGCCTGGTTCAGGGCGAGCCAGCCTCCGTACGAGGTGCCGACGAGGTGGACGCGTTCGAGCCCGAGCCCGGCGAGCGTCTCGTCCAGCCACTGCGCGGCACGTTCGGGCTGGTGGATCGGCTCGCGCTGCACGCTGCGTCCGGGATCGCCCGGGGTGTCGATGGCGTAGACGGGGCGGTCGGCGCTGAGGGCGGAGGTGTTCGGGTACCACATGGCGGAACAGGAGCCCGCTCCGTGCACCAGGACGATGGGAGTACGGGACTGGGCCGCGGGGTCGGCGGGCCCGTAGCGGTACACGTGGGTGATGCCGAACGAGGTCTCCACATCCTGTTCCGCGAGGGCAGGTGCTCCCAGTGCGTAGACGGCGTCGCAGGCGGCGAAATAGCGGCCGCGCCGGGCGTCGCTCACGTAGCGGCCGACGTCGGCCTGGGTGCGGGCAGTTGTCTCGGGCACGGCCACCTCCGGAGGGATTCGGCTTCGTGGTACGAACGTATCACGATATTGATACGGCTGTACCATCAAAGATGGCAGGCGAAGGCCCAGCGGACGATGAGCGGAGAACAGCCGATGCCCAAGCGTGTGGACCATGCGGAACGGCGCACCGAGATCGCGGAGGCGCTCGTGCGGGTCGCTGGGCGACGCGGGCTGCATGCCGTGGGGATGCGCGATGTGGCAGCCGAGGCAGGCGTGTCACTGCGGCTGGTGCAGTACTACTTCGAGACCAAGGAGAAGCTGCTGCTCTTCGGGCTGGAGCACCTGTCCGAGAAATTCGGGGAGCGGCTCTCCGCCCGCATCCGAGCCGCAGGGGACAGCCCGGGGCCGCGCACCACGGTCGAGGCGCTGCTGATGACGGCGTTGCCGACCGGCGAGGAGAGCCGTACCTTCCATCACCTCTACACCTCGTACGCCGTTCTGGCCGTGACCGACCAGACGCTCGCCGCCCAGCCCTTCATCAAGAACCCCGACGCCGCCGAAGGCGCCCTCACCGACATCCTCCGGCAGGCACAGGCGGCGGGTCTGCTGCAGTCCGGCGTGGACACACAGTTGGCGGCGGCCGGCCTGCTTGCGATGTCCGCGGGGCTCGGCACCAGCATCCTCGTCGGCCAGCGCAGTCCCGAGTCCGCCGCCGCGATCCTGGACGACCATCTCAACCGCATCTTTCGCACCGTCGATGCGGCCAGTTGACGGTTGGCGCCTCACCACGGGGCGAGCGGGCAGGCGAGCAACCAACTGGCCGCCGATGCCCTGCGGTTGGCCGGCGAAGCGGGCGCAGGCGACCTTCGCCTTGGCGTGACGGACCGTGCTGTCGAGTAACTGGCCTCCACAGCCGAGGTGTTGCTGTGTCACGGCTGTGCCACGGCGGTGTCCTGAAGGGACGACGGGCGTGACCTGCGGGCTCTGGGGGGCCTCATAGTGATCACAGAACGGGAAACGGCGGAAACGCCGCCGGCTCCTTGCTACTCCCCACCTCGGAAGGAACCTCCCGTGAAGAACCGCCACCTGCGCAAGGCCGTCCTCGCCACCGCCGCGATCACCGCCGGACTGCTGCTGACGGCCTGCCAGAACGGCACCGCCGACAGCTCGTCCGGCAAGAGCTCGGCGGACCAGGCGAGCCCGGTGGCGGCCGCGGAGAAGGCGTCCAGCTCCAAGAACGCCAAGGACTCCAAGAACTCCAAGGGCGTCAGCAGCTCGTTCAAGAACGGCAAGGTCACCTACCTCGCCCCGGGCAAGTACATCGTGTCCGTACCGGGCAGGGACGACCAGCAGTTCTGGGTCGCCGACGACACCGAGGTCTACGGCGTCGGCACGATATGCGGCGAGGCGGGGTCCAAGGTGGACGCGCCGTGCACGGTGGACCAGCTGGAGTCGGCCGTCAAGAAGGGTGCCGTCAACGCCGACGTGGAGATGAAGAACGGCGTCGCGACCCTGGTGACCGAGCGGCGCGGCACCCAGCAGGACTCCGCGTCCGGCTCCGGCAGTGGTTCCGACTCCCGCGAGACCGTCGTCGAGGGCATCAACAAGGGCAAGGGCGTCGACGGAACCTGGTTCGGCAACGTCTCCTACCTGGCGCCGGGCAAGTACACCGTCTCCGACATGAAGGGCACCGAGCAGCAGTTCCTCGTCGCCGATGACACCAAGATCATGGGCTACGACGACATCTGCGATGCCGTGAACACCGGGCCGGGCGGCGAGGGCGGCGTCGAGTGCACCGAGGCCCAACTGGAGGCGGCCGCCAAGAAGGGCTTCTCCGCCGAGGTCGAGATCAGCAACGGCATCGCGACCACCATCACCGACGACCACTGAGCCGCGGGCGGGCCGGAACGCCAGCCGCTGTCCTTGCGGAGTCAGGGGGCGCATATCCCAAACGGAGCGCCAGGTAAGTGAGCCATGGGCGCCCTGGTGTGGCTCTCACGGTGATGCAACCCTCAGAGACCCAATGCCCTTGCTTATCGCTTTATAGGGGTGCTCATGAGTGACATTTGGTCTCTGCTCGGTCTCCTGCTTGCCATATCGCTCCCTCTTCTGTTCGTCCTGCTCGCCATCGCTGGATCGGGATCGCCGAACTATCACTGGCCTCACGTTGCGGTGCCGCCAAGGCCCCCACGTAAAGACGGCCCTCAGAACGCGGCCCGGTTTTTCGCGGGTTCAGCAGGAATCGAAGACACACTGCCGCAATCCCGTGAAGGGTCAGGGCAGAGGCGGTCGTGACTCCCGCGCTCAGGCCGTTCCGATCGGCCTGACCAGCCCGCTCTCGTACGCCAGGATCGTGGCCTGCACCCGGTCCCGCAGGCCCAGCTTGGACAGCAGGGCGTTCACATGGGTCTTCACGGTGCCCGTGGTCACTCCGAGCGCGGACCCGATCTCGGCGTTCGTCAGACCCGAGGCGATGTGCAGCAGCACCTCCCTCTCGCGCGGCGTCAGGGAGGACAGCGCACCCGTCACGGACGGCGGCCGCGGGGCGCCCTGCGCGAAGGTGTCGATGAGCCGGCGGGTCACGGTAGGGGCCAGGATGGCCTCCCCTGTGGCGACCACGCGGATCGCGGACAGCAGGTCCTCGGGAAGGGCGTCCTTGAGCAGGAACCCCGAGGCCCCGGCGCGCAACGCCTCGTACACGTGGGCGTCAAGGTCGAACGTGGTCAGGACGAGGACTCGCGGCCGGCGATCCTGCGCGGTGATGAGACGGGTCGCGGTGAGCCCGTCCATGCCGGGCATGCGGATGTCCATCAGGACGAGGTCGGGCGCCTCGGTGGCGGCGAGCGACACCGCCGACGCCCCGTCACCAGCCTCGGCGACCACCGTCAGATCGGGTTCGGCGTCCACGATGGCCACGAATCCGGCGCGGACCACCGCCTGATCGTCGACGACCATCACGCGTGTGACGACGGGGACACCTCCTGGACGGGCGCCGGACTCGGCCGGATCGACAGCAACGCCCGTACGATACCGGCCTGTTCGAGAGTGATACGGCCGATCCCTGTCGTCCTGGTCCCCACCTGCACCTTCAGGCGTTCGGCCACCGGTCCGGTCACGGCCAGCGGTACGCCCGACACCGTGACGCGCAGGGCGTCCCGCCGTCGCCTCAGTGTGACCCGCACCGGCCCTCGATCACCCGCGCCGAGCGCCGCCTCGACGATGCGGTACGTCGACAGCGCCACGGCGGGCGGCAGTTCCCGCGCTGCCTCCGGCAGGCCCCGCAGCTTCACGTCGCGCCCGGCCGCGTGCACGGTCCGGCACAGCGTGGCGAGGTCCGCGAGGGTGGGCGCCGGAGCGAGCCCCTGCCCGTCATCCTCCGACTCGCCCAGGCTGTGCAGGACTTCGCGCATGGCCGCGAGGGCGGACCGGGCCCCGGCGGCCACCTCGTCCAACCGCCCCTGCCGGGCCTGTTCGACCAGTGCCGCCGTGGGGTGCAGGACGGCGTCACGCACCTTCGCCGCCAACCGGCCCCGTTCGGCGTCCGCGGCCCGTTCCGCGTGCCACAACGCGCCGGCCAGCGCGAAGTCGTCCCAGGCCAGGATCCGCAGCCGTCGGCGCCGCACAGCGAGCCCGGCGCCCCACAGGCCGGCGAACACGACAGCCAGCACCACGGCCAACACCACGAACATCACCACGGCGGTGGGCCCCATCGAGCCCCCGCCCGACAAATCCCCGTCCGCGCCCGCCGTCGCGACGAGGGTCCCGGAGAGCGAGACCGCCGCAGCGCACCACGCGGGCCAGGTACGGGCGGCTCCCCGGCCGTAGACCGCCACCGCGTAGACCGCCAGCGGTTCAACGAGCGCTCCGCCGGCGAAGAACTCGGAAACCCGCGACGGCAGCGCGGCCGCGGCGACCGCCGCCGGCCACAGCCACGACGTGGCCAGCACGCCGAGGAGCGCCGCCCACGGGGCACGCCGCCGCCACAGCAGCGGCACCGCGTGAGCGGTCAGCAGCGCGGCCACGACGAGCAGGCCGGGCATCGCGGCGCGCAGGCTCGCGCCTGTCCACTCCTCCACGGTGACCAGGGCGAACACCAGGGGAAGGAGCGTGGCCACGAACACCAGCGCGGGGTCGGCCAGCCGCTGTTCCCGCAGGACGCCGCGCCGGCCCACGCCCTCGGACGGACCCCACGGTCCCGTGACGTCCGGCAGCGTGGCCCGGACCCGCCAGCCACCGTCGGGGGCGGGGCCGGCCGTCAGCTCCCCACCGACGGCCGCGGCCCGCTCCTTCATCCCCACGACGCCGCGTCCCGACCCCAGTCCGTCGACGCCGTCGACGCCGTCCGGTGCCGCGCCGCGCGGGGGAGCGTTGTCGACGTTCAGTTCCAGGACACCCTCACCGCGCAGGACGTTGACGTGCGCGGCGGAACCCGGGGCGTGCCGCAGGGCGTTCGTCAGGGCCTCACGGACGATCCCGTGGACCGCCTCGGCCGCCGGACCGGCCAGGTCGCCGGGGAGCACGGCATCGATCGGACGCCCCAACCGGCCGAATCCGGCGATGAGTTCCTCAATGCGCGCGGTCATCGGACGGGGATCCGGATGGTCGACGTCGCGCAGCAGTCCGACGAGCCGTTGCAACGCCGTCAGGGTCTCGTTGCCGGTGCGTTCGGCGAACGACAGCGCCTCGGCCGTCAACTCGGGCCTGCGGGCGGCGAGTCGTCGTGCGGCGTCGGCCGTGATGACGACAGACGTCAGGTGATGGGCGCTCACGTCGTGGAGTTCGCGAGCCAGACGCTGCCGTTCGGTGTCGCCCGCCCGCCGCCGGGCCTGCTCCGCGCCGACCAGCCGGCGGGCCGCGAGCGAGCGCCCCTTGAGCCACTGCCGTCGGGCCTCACCGAGCCCCGCGCAGACGACGTACAGGAGCGCGCCGAGCGCCCACTCCGAGGCGAGCGCGGGTCGGGCCCCGACGTGGATGAGGGACAGGAGCCACTCGACAGCCACGGCCGCGGCGACCGCGCGTACGGTCACGGACACGGGGCAGCGGACCGCGACCGAATACAGCGCGACCGGCGTACCCACCCCGAAGTGGCCGTCCTGCCAGGCCACCTGGCCCAGCAGGAGAGCGCCGAGGGACCAGACCAGGGCCCGGACCGGCGCCTGCCGTCGACGGCCCAGCGCGGCCGTCTCCACGACCACCGCGCCCAGCACGGCGATGAGTGCCGCCGCCCCGGGCACGTCCGCGCCGACCAAGCCGGCTCCGGGCCACAGCCAGGCGATCTGTCCGGTCGCGAGCAGCGCGGGGAGCAGCCAGTTGCGTGTCGTCTCCATCTCGGCACGAGCCTAGGGCGGCGTGCGCCGGCGCGGCACCGGCCCCAGGTAGGAGGTCGCTCTCCACCCTCCGGCAGAGACACCGTTCGTGCCCGCGGCCGATGTGGGGACACGGGCCCGCCGGGAGGCTTGTCGCCATGACGAATGCGCTCGCTGCCCCGATGCCCGCGCTCCTCCCCGAACGGCTCCCCTACCACCGCATGGCCCGCGTCTCGGCACGTCACCGATGGTGGCGGCCCGTGTTGGGCACCGGGTTCGTGGCCGTGGCGTGCCTGCTCGTGGCCGGACTGCTCTACGGCCTCGGCTCCGCCCTGGGAGCGGCCAAGGGTTACCCCGAAGCCGACGACGGAACCGTCGAGTTCGGCCCCGTCTCTGGTACCGCCCTCGACCTGCTGGCGATCGCCTCCGCCATCCCCGTGGTCCTGCTCGCGGCGCGCTGGGCCGGCCGCCGCCCGGCGGGCACGGTCTCGTCCGTGACGGGCGGACTGCGGTGGCACTGGCTGGGGCTGTGCGTGCTCGCGGCCCTCCCGGTCCTCGCCGTGACCACCGGGGCCATGCTGCTGCTGCCTACGGACGGTGCCCCGCCGTCGCGGTGGGCGGGCTGGGAGGTCTTCGGCCCGGCCCTCGCCATGCTGGTCGTCCTGGTGCCGCTGCAAGCGGCCGCCGAGGAGTACGTCTTCCGCGGCTGGCTCACGCAGGCGGTCGGCGCCTTCCTGCGCTCTCCGTGGTGGGCGCTCGTGCCCCAGGCCCTCCTGTTCGCCGCCGCCCACGGCTGGGGCACTGCGTGGGGCTTCGCCGACCTGGCCGTGTTCGCAGTGGTCGCGGGCTGGCTCACCGTACGCACCGGCGGTCTGGAGGCGGCCATCGGACTGCACGCCGTGAACAACCTCCTGGCCTTCGGCGTCTCGGCCGCCGTCGTCGACGGCCTCAAAAGCGACGACACGGCCGCGGACGCTCCCTGGCAGCTCGTGGCCCTCGACCTGGCCGGCATCGCCCTGTACACGGCGGCCGTCCTTTGGCTGGCGCGTCGCCGCGCGCCGCTCCGCACCGTCCCCGCGCCGGCACCGGTCCCGCCGCCGTTGTCCATTCCCGGCGCGTATCCCCAGGTTCCCGCGGCCCACGTTCCTGTCCCTGGCTTCCCGGTCCCGTACGCCGACCGCACGGACGCGCCAGGTCTGCCTCAGAGGGCGGTTCCCTTCGCTCCTCCGCCCGGTGACGCCGGCCGGATCCCGCGCTGATGTCCGCGGTAGCTCAGGCACCTCCCCGCAACGGCTGGTGGCGTGAGCAACAGCGACGCCGTTCGAGACCCGACCGTCTCCGTCCCGATCGCGCGCCTGGCCGACCAGCACCTGCATCCGCACCGTGACGCGGCTGCTGCTCACCCCAACCGCCAGAAGGACCGCCTCCCCCAACGCTTCATCGACGGCCTCTTCTGTGTTTTCGCTTCGCTCCCCCCCTCGCCCCGTCAGCCGTACTCCGGCTGCCACATGGCGTCCTGGATCTGCTGGATGACGTCCTCGAGTCGGGCCCGGGCGACTCCCTCCTCGGCGGCGCGGCGGGCGACGGCCGCGGCGACCACGGCCGACGCGGTGCGCAGGTTCTCCACCTCCGGCAGCAGGGCGGCGCCGGGCTCCGACAGGTCGGCGAGGCCGGCGACGGCTTCCGCGGCGGCCTGGAGCATGCCGTCGGTGATCCGCTCGGCGTCGGCCACCACGGCGCCCAGCCCCAACCCGGGGTAGAGGAGGGCGTTGTTGGCCTGGCCGATGACGTAGGTGGTGCCGTCCAGCTCGACGGGAGGAACCGGGATGCCGACGGCGACCAGGGCCTTGCCGCCGGTCCACCGCAGGACGTCCTCCGGCATGGCCTCGATCTTCTCCGTCGGGTTGGACAGCGGCAGGACGACCGGCCGGTCCACGGTGCGGGCCATGGAACGCACCACGTCCTCGGTGAAGGCCCCGTGCTGGGTGGAGGTGCCCACCAGCACGGTCGGCTGCACCTGGTCCACCACGCTGTGCAGGTCGGCCGGCCGGTCGTCGGGCCACTCGTCGTCGGGGCGCCCGTACGGCCGCTGGTAGTCGCGCAGTTGCCCGGTGGACTGCCGCAGCAGGCCCTGGCGGTCCACGCACCAGATACGCCTGGTGGCCTCCTCCCGGTCCAGTCCGTCGCGGATCATGGCGTCGCGCAGCTGGTCGGCGATGCCCACGCCCGCCGTCCCGGCGCCGAAGACCACGACCCGCTGGTCGCGCATGGGCGTGCCGGTGACCCGTACCGCGTTCATGACGCAGGCCAGCGTGATCGCGCCGGTGCCCTGCATGTCGTCGTTGAAGGTGCGGCTCTTCTCGCCGTACCGCTCAAGGATGCGGCGGCCGTTGCCGGGGCCGAAGTCCTCCCAGTGCAGCAGTGCGCGCGGGAACAGCTCGGTGACCGCGTCCACGAAGGCGGCGACGAAGGAGTCGTACCTCTCGCCGCGCACCCTGTTGTGCCGGTTGCCGACGTACAGCGGGTCGTTGAGCAGCGCCTGGTTTCCGGTGCCGACGTCGAGCATCACCGGAACGGCCCGCCCCGGGTGGATGCCCGCGGCGGCGGTGTAGACGGCCAGCTTGCCGACCGAGATCTGCATGCCGCCGACGCCCCAGTCACCGATGCCGAGGAGCTGCTCCGCGTCGGTCGCCACCACCAGGTCGACGTCGTCGGGGCCGAGGCCGAGCGTCTGGAAGGCGGGGCGGATGTCCTCGGGTCGGTCGATGGAGAGGTAGACCCCGCGCGGTCGCCGGTATTCGTGGCTGTACCGCTTGATCGCCTCGCCCACGGTCGGGTCGTACACGATGGGCAGCAGCTCGGTGAGGTGGTCGGTGAGCAGCCGGAAGTAGAGGACCTCGTTGCGGTCGTGGAGCTGCTCCAGGTACACGTTCTTCGCCAGGTCGTCCGGCTGCGCCCGCAACTGCTCCCAGGCGCGGCGCGCCTGCAGTTCCAGGGACAGCACCGCGGGCGGCAGCATCCCGACCAGGCCGTGCCGCTCCCGCTCCTCCTGGGTGAAGGCGACGCCCTTGTTGCTCAGCGGGTCCGCGAGCAGCGCGCGTCCGCCCGGTTCCCCGCGGCCTGTGTGGCCGGTGTGGCCCTTTCCCCTCCTCTGCTGGTCAGCTTGTGCACGGTTTCGGGGCGGTGCCATCGGGTCTCCTCGCGTCGCACGATTGGCGTCGTGGCTCGTTTGGCGTAGTGGCTCGTTTCCTGCCAGTCGCCCCGAGTACCCCGGTCGGCACGACAGGCGCACCGGCGCCCATCCCTTTGCCGCTCTTTTGATGGACAGGCTTTCCGCGCTGGGCACCACCATGCTCCAGGCCGTGCCCGCCCGGCAGGATCCACCTCAATCTGCTGCAGGCGATCAACGCCGAGGTGGGCTCGGGTCGATTCCTCGACGCGGGCACCACACCTTCCCCACGGCTGTCCTCGGCTCGGCGCGCGGTCAGCGCCACATGGCCGTTCCAGCGCCGTCACATCCCAGTGGGAGAGCGCGAGTTCGCGTCTCGTCACCCGCTCCACGGCGAAGCCGGCCCAGGTCATGGACCCGGGCCTTTTTGTCGTCCGCTGTGATCACTCGCCCCCGTCCGAGCCGGTCAGCGCGCCATGATCCGGCCGGTGGCCGGCCTCCCGCGAACAAGCTGATGGCTCGGAATCAAGCACCAACAAGACCAGCAGGGTGAATTACGCGCCCCTTTGCCCCCTTCGGCATTTTATCCGTATGTACTTTATAAGGCTATTGCTAGCTTATGTCCGGTGGGTGACGGTTCATCAGCTCATCCGCAGGTGCTCGTCCTGCGGACCTCTGTTCGCGGCTGATTCCGCAAAGGCGCGGCTTCCGGCCCGACCGGAACTCACGACGGAAGTTCGGAGTCCCCCTTGCCGGGGCGCCTGAGCTCAACGGCGACAAGAAAGGTCACTCGCATGGCAGTGGTTGCCCACTCGCCCCGTTCACCAGGCAGCAGAGGTATTCACCATCGGCTCAAGGCGCGTCTCGCACTCCTGCCCGGAGTAGTGCTGCTGGCCACGGTCACGCTGGCTTCGAGCGTCGCGCACGCCGCAGAAGCCCCCGTTGGTCTGGGGACCGCCAAGACTTACGCGGTCCTGGCCGGTTCAACGGTCACCAACACCGGCCCCACCGTCATCAACGGCGACCTGGGACTCAGTCCGGGCCCTTCGGTGGTGGGCTTCACAACGTCGACGCCCTCCGGCCCCGGGCAGATCTTCGGCGACCTGCATGTGGCCGACGCCGAGGCCGGTACGGCGAAGACGGATCTGACCACCGCCTACAACGATGCGGCCGGCCGGGGACCCGGAGCCGCCGTCACTGCCGATCTCGGCGGGCAGGTACTGGTGCCCGGCGTCTACACGGCCTCGTCGTCGATGGGACTCACCGGAGCCCTCACCCTCAACGCCAAGGGTGACCCCAACGCCGTCTGGATCTTCCAGGCCGGAACGACGCTGACCACCGCATCGGCCAGCAGCGTCATCCTCGTCAACGGTGCACAGCCCTGCAACGTGTTCTGGCAGGTGGGCAGTTCCGCCACTCTCGGGACCAATTCCAAGTTCGTCGGCACCATCATGGCCGACCAGTCCATCACGGTGACGACGGGCACCACGATCCAAGGCCGTGCCCTTGCGAGGATCGGCGCGGTGACACTGGACAGCAACGTCATCACGACGCCGTTCTGCGCGACTGGCCCCGCCGGGCCTGCCGGAGTTGCCGGGCCTGCTGGGCCTGCCGGAGTTGCCGGACCCGCCGGAGCTGTCGGGCCCGCCGGGCCTGCCGGAACTGCCGGGCCTGCCGGACCCGCCGGACCCAAGGGCGACGCCGGACCTGCCGGAACCGCCGGACCCGCCGGACCCAAGGGCGACGCCGGACCTGCCGGAACCGCCGGACCTGCCGGACCCAAGGGCGACGCCGGACCTGCCGGAGTTGCCGGAACCGCCGGGCCTGCCGGAACCGCCGGACCCAAGGGCGACGCCGGACCTGCCGGAACCGCCGGACCTCAGGGGCCCAAGGGCGACACCGGACCCAAGGGCCCCAAGGGCGACACCGGACCTAAGGGCCCCAAGGGTGACACCGGGCCTAAAGGCCCCAAGGGCGACACCGGGCCTAAAGGCCCCAAGGGCGACACCGGACCCAAGGGACCTGGCGGTGGAGGTAACCACGGGGGACACGGGGACCACGGGGACCACGGCGGTCACAAGCCCGACTGCCACGACCAATACGGCCGTCCCCCTGGGTACGCGGCGTGTCACTGAAGCCCTGGGCGGCATGCGGGGACTGAGCGAAACCTCGCCTGTATCTCAGTGAGGAGAAACCCAAGATGAGTAAGGGGCACCTCTCAACGAGGTGCCCCTTCCCCTCGAACGGGTGGAGCCGCCGACAACGCGATGCCCCCCGCCAGGCACCGCACAACGGTGTTCGTCAGCCGGGCCGCTGGGTGCGGTTCTCGTGGGCGAGCCCGTCCGGGTGGGCGGCCGTACGCGGCCCGAGCCCGAGCGGAAGGACCAGCGCTCGTAGCACCGCGGGGTCCGACGGCCGGAGAACTTGCTGGTCCGACGGCCGACGAACCAGCCCAATGTCCTGCCAGCCCCACGACAGGAAGGCGTTGCGGACCGCCGAGTCGGCTTGTTCCACCAACGTCGCCCCGAGCGAGGCGTGATGGTCGGCGAGCAGGCACTGCTGAAGGCGGCGGGCGAGGCCCTGGTCGTCCGTGTGCGGGTGAACCACGGTCTCAGTGATCGCGAAGACGTGACCGGACGCCGTGAGCTGTTCGACGCTCCGCGGAAGGGGCCCCTCGAACCCCCGCCACCACGTCCCCTCCCGCCGTACCGGGAATCCGTAGACGCACCCGGCGAAAGCGGTGCTCTCCGCGATCAGCAGGGCGAAGCCGGGCCGCCGGATCGCGCCGGTCAGCCGCCGCAGAAACGCCTCCCGGCCCCGGTACCCCTCGCCGGCCCGTGCCTGGGAGGACTCCACGTACAGATCGGCCAGGTCCTCCTTCAAGGTCTCGGCCTGCCAGCGGTTCAGCCGACGCAGACGTAACGCGCCCATGGTGGACGGTGTGCTTCCGTCACCGTGCGGCGGCTGCTGCCGCCCGAGCGGGGGCGTCACGGCGCATCGCCCATGACAACGGGCGCCCGGCACGATCGCGCGCCGACGTCAGGTACCGAGTGCATCAGGAATCCGGAGCCGGTGATCTCGATGACGCGGGCCATGCTCCGCGACGGGTGGTGCAGTCGCAAGGTCCTGCCGGTGTCCGTGGCGAGCCGGGAGGCCAAGAGGAAGGCGTCGAGTCCGCCGACGTCGCAGAAGGTGACCGCCGTGAGATCGACATCGATACTGAGGATGCCGTCGCGTAGGCACTCGGCCAGGGATTCGCGCACCAGCGGTGCGGTGGCCAGGTCTATCTCTCCCGCGAGAGTGATCAGAGCGCGGTCGTCGCGGTCGTGCCGGTAGACGTTCAGCTGTGGAAGGGCCATGGCTCCCCTGTTCGGACACATGAGGGTGTGCGAGTGCCTGCACGAAGACGGACGGGTCAACTTCCGGTCCCGCGAACCGAGTTCCTGCCCCCGGTTCCTGAACGCGGTTCCTGAACGCGGTTCCTGAACGCGGTTCCTGAACGCCGTCTCCAGGACCGGACTGCGTGCTGTGCGATCAGATGGGCTACCAGCCGGGAGCACCGGGCGGTACGCGCGTGCGGTCGGCGGGAGTGACGCCGGTGGCGGCGAGAATCCGTTCGGCCGAGACGTGGTTGTCGTCCCGTACGGCCATGTCCATCGCGGCGCGAGCGAGCGAAGGAGCTGTCTGTGGAGGGATCACCAGGAACAGGAAGTGGTCCTGAACTCCCCGAGTGACGATCATGGTGTCGTCGCCGACGGCCGACCAGTCGATGCGGACGGTACGACCGTCGACGACCAGATGGCCCGGCCTCTCGTCCCAGGCGCCCGCGTCGAGGCCGACACGGGCGAGAGGACCCAACCGGGCGGTCAGCGCCGCGAGCAGTCCGGACAGTTGACTCTCGAGGTCGCGTGACCGCGGCCACCACGCGCCGTCGAACGTCCCCGTGCGCTTGGGCGTCGTCTCCATCCGCAGGACCGCGGTGCCGGGAAGTATCGGCTCCCTGCTGCTGTCCGCCAGAAGCCTGATGGGAATCACGAGGACTCACCCCACTTCTTTCCGGGTGCCGCGTGCCCACGCCGTCGCCCAGGAGCGGCCGCGGTGGAAGGCGGCGATGCGGTCGCCGCGCTGCCGGTTGGCCAGGTGGATGAGGAGCACGCCCAGAGCGATCATCGCCAAGATGACGAGCACGGTCACGAAGGTCTCCATGGTTCTCACATCCCCATCGGACGATTCAGGGTCGTGGTTGGTGCAACGGCTTGAGCTACCTCCTCGGGCATGGCTGCCAGGATCCGTGGCCGCGCGACGGGTTCGCGGGCCCCATGCCCTCCCTCGGAGTCCCAGACCGCCTCCACGGCCCGGTCGGTCTCCGTCACCGTCCGGCGGCGCGCGGCCTGCTCCATCAACCGGCTCGCGGTCGACGTGCCCAGGGGGTCGCTCGCGGCGGACATCAGCCAGGCGGCCGAGACGGGGTCCGTCCACGGCGGGACCACCAGCAGGTTCCAGCGGCCCACGTGATACGAGAGCAGCAGCAGTTCATGCGGATCCTGCTCGGACCGGAACCAGCCCACGTTCACCACATGCCCGGCGACGGGCACCTTGCGCGGAACGACCGGCCAGTGCGTGGGATTCACCGTGACCCGGGTGATCCGCCCCCACAGTGGATCCAGTACCGCCATCAGGGTCGGGAGTTCCGCCACGAGATCGCGAGAGCGGGGCCACCACGCGCCGTCCAGGAGAGCCGGCGCGGCGCCGGCGGGAGCCAGCGACAGGCGGAGCGAGGAAGACGTGGGGGAGGACGACGAGAGCCGGTCTTCGAGTGTCGGCGAGAGGGAAATGGTCGCAGTCATGACGCGAACCCTGCCCCGGGCCGACCGCGGGCGACCCGGCCTATTCGATCGCCGAAAACGACACGAGCGTGGCAGCCGGTGCGCGAAATATCCTCGGTACTTTGAGCGTACTCCTCGGCCGAGCCGAACGGATGTCACGCTGACACACCAGGGCATCCGGCTCGTGGAGAGCGCGGAGGGGACGCGGCTGCCGCAGGGCGCATACCCTTCCCCGACCGCACGGGACCGCATGGACACGAGAGCCGCGAAACACCTGATGCCCGAAATGTGCACCAGGCATAGCATGAAAGCGGGTCGGCACACTCTCACGTGCGACCGGCCCGGAAGGGCGACCCCGGTGTGTATACGCCGGGGTCGTTGGGTCCCGTCGACCCAAGCCCCTTGTGATGACCGGCGTTTGGGAGCGACATGCCGCCCATGGCGTAATCAGCTCATTGGACCGGTCGGCGATGCGAGCCTGTGCCGGTCGACAGCGTCGTGCCACGCTGACCGCCGTTGCCTGCCGGGTGGATCCGACAGGAGCGGGGCGTGCGTTGCGCCGGGGCACCGCGTCCGGATACGTGGTCCGGGGTGCTGGAGGCGTCGGCACCGTTCCGGTCGGCACCGCCCGTACCGGCTCGGCTGCGGTTCGACGAGGCCGGGGCACCGGGCCGCCTGGTGAACACCGTGTGGTCGCAGCCACCCCGATGAGTTCCCCAGGCCCCGGGACGAAGGGAAGCAGACAGCGATGACGGACGGTGGGCGAAGGCCGGACCGGACCGGGGTGGACCGGTCGGAGGGGTTTGGCGAACGACTGCTGGGGGTGCTGCTGGACCGGGCCCACGAGATGCCACCGCAGTTGATCGCCCCGCTCGTCGCGGAAGAGGTCGCCAGGGTCGGGGGCCGGGACGTCTCCATCCTCCTCCAGGACTACGAACAGGTGCTGCTGGTACCACTGCCGGGTCGCGGGCTGAAGGTCGGCGGGCCCGAGCCGGTCGAGGGCTCCCCCGCCGGCGAGGCGTTCCTGAGCCGCAGAACGGTGGAGGTGCCGCAGGGCGACAGCGTGCGGATGTACCTGCCGCTGCTGGACGGCAGCGACCAGATCGGGGTGATGGCCGTCACCCTGGACACTGTCGACGACGACGACCGGCGGTTGCTCCGCAGACTCGCCGGTCTGGTCGCGGACATGATCGTCACCAAGGACGCCTACACCGACCAGTTCTTCCAGGCCCGTCGCAGCGCCCCGATGAGTGTGGCCGCGGAGATCCAGTGGTCGTTGCTGCCCCCGCTGTCGATGACCGTTCCGCAGGTCGAGGTGGCCGGAATCCTGGAGCCCGCCTACGACGTGGCCGGCGACAGCTTCGACTACGCCCTCAACGGCGACATCCTGCACATGGCCATGCTCGACGCGATGGGTCACGGGCTGGACGCGGCGACCATGGCGACGGTGGCCGTCGGCGCCTATCGCCACACCCGACGGGCCCATACGGATCTGTCCCAGGTGTACGCGTTCATGGACCGGGCCATCAACGATCAGTTCGGCCCCGACCACTTCGTCACCGCGCAGATGATGATCCTGGACATCACCACGGGCCGGCTGCAGTGGGTCAACGCCGGCCATCCGGCCCCGCTCCTGATCCGTGACCGCGCAGTGGTGGACCGGCTGGAGAGCCCGACCACGTTGCCGGTCGGCTTCGGCGGTGAGGAGCCGGTGGTCAGCGAGCGGATGCTGCGGCCCGGGGACCGGTTGCTGTGCTTCACCGACGGTCTGATCGAGGAGCACCAAGTGGGCGGGGAACCTTTCGGTGAGGAGCAGCTCATCGAGTGGACCAATCGGGTCCTCCGCGACCACACCGAGGTACGGGCGGTGGCACGAGCTCTCTCCCACGCCCTGAAACAGGAACGCGGCGGCGCGACGACCGACGACGCGACCATCTTCCTCGTCGAGTGGCGAGGCGGCGACGCCGATCGCCTCGCCACCTTCGACTGAGCCCGCAAAGGCATCCCTCCGGCTCGGGAGAGCGCTCCGGCCCTCCCCCGCGCCGGGAGCAGCAGCTCGCGAGGGAGGGCGCGGGAGCGAGGCCACGCGGCACGCGCTGGTGACCCAGCGGGCACGATCATGCGGGCCGAAGGCGAACAAATCGGCCCTTTTGGTCACGCCCATCCCGTTCGCGGCTCTGGCCAAGGGGGTACTCGGAGTCCGCACAGCACATCGGACAGGCGCCGAGGTGATCGTCATGACGAACAACACCACCAGCGTCGGCTCGGGCGGTCGGCCCGACGCGGGCGTGAGCACAAGGAAGGGCCGTACCGGGGCCCAGGCTCCGGCGGAGACCCGGGGCAGGACCACCATCGCGGACGGCGTGGTGGCCAAGATCGCAGGCATGGCCGCCCGTGAGGTGCCGGGCATCCACAATCTCGGCGGAGGCGTGGCCCGCGCCTTCGGCGCCATGCGGGAACGAGTCCCCGGTGGAGGCGGAGGCGGAGGCGTCACGCGAGGCGTGAAGGTCGAGGTCGGCGAGCGCCAGGCCGCCGTCGACCTGAACGTCGTCGTCGAGTACGGCGTCTCCATCGTCGACGTGGCCGGTGACGTGCGCTCCAACGTCATCGGCGAAGTGGAGCGGATGACGGGCCTGGAGGTCGTCGAGGTCAACATCGCCGTCGACGACGTCCACCTTCCCGACGAGGCGGAGGGAGAGGAGTCCGAAGAGGAGGGCCGTGTGAGGTGAACCGCCGATCCCCTCCGGTGGCTGCGGGCAGCGGGTGGCCGGCCCTCGGTCGCTGATGGCGGGCATGGCCCGGCGGCAGCGGAGGTCGGTGAGCCTGGAGACCAGGAAGGCAGCGATGTCCGCGCGGGTCATAGCCGAGCCGACCCTGTCGTGGCCCGGAAAGCCGGACTTGCCGCCGGGCTCGTGACAGGGCGATGCCGCGGGGGCCCACGGTGATGCGGGCCGGAAGCGGGGCGATGGTCGCCTGGGTGGGCCGGCTAGTGCCGGTGGCGGGACGTGCTCTGTCGCGGCGGCAGGGTCAAGGTGATCTGTCGGACGAGTTGCTGGAAGCAGGCCAGGGATGCGAGGGCCGGCAGGGCGGCGCCGGCGATACCGGGGAACGTCCTCTCCGCCTGCGTCACGCACAGCGCTATGGCCACGGAGGAAAACAGCAGAACGACGAACCATGAGTGCATGGCTCGGCGTTGGTGCAAGGCGGCGCGCAGGATGGAGAGCGAGGCGACGATCCAGGGGCCGTACACGAGGAGGGGCCACCAGGAAACCTTGCCACCCTTCGCGCCGGACGTGACGTGCTGCAGAGGCGCGTAGGCCACCACGCCACCGAAGACGCTGACCATCGCCACGATGACGGCCACGAACGCGACGATCACGAAGCTGCCGGTCTGCAACCACTTGAAGCGAACTTTGCGGTCTCGAGTCTTCCGATGTCCGGAAGAACGCCGAATGGGCGGCAGCTGTGCCGTGATCTGTGTCAGATTTTCCAACGGGTCGGTGAAGTCGACGCCGGGCGACGTTTCGGTGCGCGGCGGCGGTACGACGGTCGCCCGCTCGGCCGGTACGGCGTCCTGCAGGAGATGGGCAAGTTCCTCGACCGGGTCCCACGCCGTATCGGGGGGTTCCAAGGGGGCCCCCGAGTGCAGGGCGTCGACAGAACTGCCGTGCCAGGCGGTACCCGCCCCGAAAGGATAAGCCTCGGGGTACCATTCACGCTGCGTAAACGAGATATCGGCATAGTCGTGATTCACGGTGATTCGCCCACGTCACCTGCGGTCCGTGTGGCAGCCAGAGTTCCTCTGGCCGCTCCACCGCTGATTGAGTTCCTCCTGGGCCGCATCCAACAGCGTGAGGAACTCGCTGAGCAGCGACTCGGTAACTCGGGTTTCGACCCGCGCACCGTCCCTGCGCAGGGTGCCACGCGCATCGAGCGCCGAGTATGCCGTACCGGGCGTGTAAGTATATTTCCCTACGGCCACATCGCTGTCCACGGACATATTCCCCGCTCTCGCTCCGCGGCGAGGCAAGCCAAAGGGCATTGGTTTCGTCATGTCCCGCTAACGCCGCATCCAGTCCTCCAGTTGCGCGGCAAATGAGTGACCGTAAAGTCGGTGAAACGTTGATGGGAACAGTTTTTAATTTGTGTAATCTACGGCTGATTCAGCACGTGATGAGTTGAGCGGGTTGTCTGCAAAATCGTGGCGGAACTGGCCGTGGACTCAGGATCCGTTCCCCTGGCACCGCGGGCACCACACCGTGCCGCGGCCCGCCACACGGGACCGGCGCAGCGGGCTGCCGCAGCGCGGGCAGGTCGGATCGGGGTGGTCGCGGTGACCGGTGAGCCAGGAGTCGCGCGGCGGGACGCGGCCGGCGGAGACCGCGGAACGCAGTGTGTGACGCATCTGGGTGTACAGGCGGCGGCGGTCGGCCTCGGTGAGATCGCTCGCCCGCGTCGTGGGGCGCAGCCCGGCGCGCCACAGGATCTCGTCGGCCAGCAGATTGCCGAGTCCGGCCAGGGCCGACTGGTCGGTGAGGACGGTCTTGACACTGCCGTGCCGGGCGGAGAGCGCGGACTCGAACTCCTCGCGGTCGACGGCCATCGCGTCGGGACCCTGGCGGTCCAGCAGCCGTTCGGCATCGGAGGCGTCGTCGGCCAGCCAGATGCCCTGGAGCTTGCGCTGGTCACGGTAGCGGAGCTGACGGTCGGCGCCCACCGTGAACAGGACGCGGTCGTGCGCCTCGTACGCGTCGTCCGGACGGGCGCAGACCAGTTGCCCGGTCATGCCGAAGTGCAGGACGAGGGTCGGGCCGCCGGTGCGGGCGAGCAGCCACTTCCCGTGCCGCTCCGGCTCGGTGAAACGCCGGCCTTCCAGAGCTTCACGCAGCCGCCTCACGCTCACCCCGTGCAGGACGCCCGCGTCCCGCACGTCGACGTGCCGGATGACCCGGCCCTTCGCGCAGGACCTGAGCACCTTCCGGAATCCCTCGACGTCTGGCAGCTCAGGCATGGGGTTACGTCCTCTCCAGCGAGGATCCGCACGCTCGGCGTGCGGGCATGGCCTCCCCCGGGACACCATGGCCTCCCCCAGGACATGGTGACTCCTGGGCAGCCGCCGCGCACCGCCACACGCGCCGGAGGACCGCCCGGCGGGGCGCACCGTCAAGCCGTGTTCCGTCGTCCCGTCCCCTTCACGGAGGCGATCACGGCGGAAGCGGCGGCGGTCACGGCGAGGGTCCCGATCATGACCATCCCCACACCGACGGCGAAGAGGCCGCTGGAATCGTCCGACCAGTCGTACCCGGCGGCGACGGTCAGACCGACCGTGGTCCCCAGCACGGCTCCGGCGAAGTAGCGCCGGGACGCCGCCCAGTACACCGGCAGCAGCAGGGTCAGCACCAGACCGATCACCTGCCACGCCTCGTAGGGGCCGGTCGTCGATCCATCCGGCTGCACGTCACGATGCTGGTCCCAGCCCAGCCAGGCGGCCCACGCCGCCAGTGACACACCGGCCGACACGAGGATCTGCACCAGTTGGAGAACGGGTTTCGGTAGTCCTGTCCGCATGGTCCAAGCGTTCCGCCTCGCCCCGTCGACGACCAGAGCGCACGTACTCAGTTCCACCCGAGTACATCACCGGCTGCGCTTCTCCGCCCGGTGCAGGCAGGTGGCCGGACGTGAACGGGAAGAAACCGACTACTTGGCTACGCTTGGTGCGAAGTGCTTTTATCTGGCAAGTTAGGACAAACTTCCCTAAGGAACCGAAGATGGGTCTCGGTGTCAGCCTTCCGACCTTGAAGCGTAGGTCCGTCACCCGTGCCTCCCGCACGTCCCGCACGTCCCGCACGTCCCGTGCCTCCCGTGTGTCCGTGGCGGTCGTGACAGCGGTCGGCCTGGCCATGACCGGGGCCTGCGGCGGGAGCGACGGAGGTGGTGGCGGAGGCGACAGCGTCACCGTCGGGGTACTGCTCCCGGGCGGCGGAGCCTCTCGCTTCGGGCAGTTCGACAGGCCCCTGATGGAGAAGCACCTGAAGCGGGTGTGCCCGGACTGCCCGGCGGCGGCCGTCGCCGCCACGGGTGAGCCGGCGGTGCAGCGGCAGCAGCTCGAAGCCATGATCACCAGGGGGGTGGACGTCCTGATCGTCTCCGCCGTCGACCCCGAGGCGCTGCGGTCGTCGGTCGAGTCCGCGAACCAGGCCGGAATCCCGGTCGTCGCCTACGACCGGCTCGCACAGGGCCCCATCTCCGGTTACGTCACCTTCGACGGCGCGACGGTCGGCAGGCTCCAGGGCGAGGCGCTCCTGAAGGCCATGGGCGCGAAGGCGCGCAGCAGCCAGATCGTCATGATGAACGGCGCCACGATCGATCCCAACGCCGGCTGGTTCAAGCGGGGAGCGCTCTCCGTCCTCCAGGGCAAGGTGAAGATCGGCAAGTCGTACGACACCGTCGGATGGCGGCCGGAGAACGCCTACGTCAACATGACCGGCGCCATCGCCGCCCTGGGCGCGGGCAACATCGACGGCGTGCTGGCCGCGAACGACAGCCTCGCCGGAGCCGTCATCTCCGCCCTCAACGCCAGCGCGGTCAGGCCGCTGCCCCCGGTCACCGGCCAGGACGCCGACCTTGCGGCCGTGCGGCGCATCGTCAAGGGCGACCAGTACATGACCGTGTACAAGCCGTACAAGCCCGCCGCCGACGCCGCCGTCGAGATGGCCGTCGCCCTGGGCCGAGGCGATTCGGTCGGCTCCATCGCCACCGGCACCGTCGACAGCGTCACCACCAAGGACATCCCGGCGGTCCTGCTGCCGTCGATTCCGGTGACGGTCGGCAACATCAAGGAGACTTTGGTAAAGGACGGTATGTACACCATCGACCAGATCTGCACCCCCAAGCTTCGGTCCGCCTGCGCCCAGGCAGGACTCACCGGATGAGCTTCCCCGACGGCGGAAGGAGGTGGCCCTGTGGTTCAGCCCCTGCTGGCGTTGCGCGGCGTCTCCAAGCGCTTCGCCGCCGTCGAGGCCCTGGTGGACATCGAGCTGGAGGTCAGGGCCGGAGAGGTGGTCGCCCTGCTGGGCGACAACGCCGCCGGCAAGTCCACCCTGGTCAAGGTGATCTCGGGGGTCGTTCCCGCCGACAAGGGCGTCATCGAGTGGGAGGGCAGGGCCGTTCAGATCAAGCGCCCCCAGGACGCTCAGCTCCTCGGGATCGCGACCGTCTACCAGGACCTCGCGATGTGCGGCAATCTCGATGTCGTCGGCAATCTCTACCTCGGCCGGGAGATCCACCGCTTCGGCATCCTCGACGAGGTGGAGATGGAGCGCCGGACCCGCGATCTGCTGAAGACCCTGTCCATCCGCATCCCCGATGTGCGGGCGCCGCTCTCCACCCTGTCCGGCGGTCAGCGGCAGGTCGTGGCGATCACCCGCTCGTTCCTCAGCGCGCCCAGGCTGCTCCTGCTCGACGAGCCCACCGCCTCCCTGGGCCTCGAACAGACCAACCAGCTGCTCGACCTCATCGAGGAACTGCGCGACCACGGCGCCGGGGTGCTTCTCATCAGCCACAACATGGGTGACATCAAGGCCGTCGCCGACCGGGTCGCCGTCCTGCGCCTCGGCCGCAACAACGGCCTCTTCGACGTGAACACCACATCTCAGGAACAGATCATCTCCTCCGTCACCGGCGCGGTGGACAATTCCGCACCCCGCCGCCCGCCGAACCCGGAGGAGGTATGGCCGTGAGATGGAGGGGAGGGTGGACGGGGAGGGTGAGCGGGAGGTGGAGGGGGGCCCGGGCGCGCTCCACCGACGCCGCGCCCACCGACTCCACACCGGCCGCCGGCTCCACACCGGACGCCGACACCCCGCCCGCCGCCGATACGGCACCCGCCGACCGGCGCCGCGACGAACACCGGCGGTACACCGACCATCTCAGGGCGACCGCGAGCGCCGTACGCCGCAGAGTGCACGACGGCGAACTCGGCCCGGCCCCGCCCCTGCTCGCTCTCGCCGTGACCTGGATCGTCTTCCAGAGCCTCAACGACAACTTCCTCTCACCACGCAACCTGTCCGTCCTCAGCGTGGACATCGTCGGAACCGGCATGGTCGCCATCGGTGTCGTCTTCGTGCTGCTGATCGGCGAACTCGACCTGTCGGTGGGCTCGCTCGCCGGACTGTCGGGTGCCATGTTCGCGGCGCTGAACGTGAACCTCGGCATGGCGGAATGGCTCGCCGTGATCATCGCGGTGATGGGCGGTGCGGTGGCCGGGGGATTCCAGGGGTTCGTCTTCACCAAGATCCGCGTACCCGCGTTCGTCGTCACCCTCGCGGGCCTGCTGGCCTGGAACGGCCTGATGCTCTACCTGCTGGGGCCGGAGAGCTCCATCGGTTTCAGCGAGGACGGGCTGGTCTCCATGCTGACCAGCCGCTACTTCGACGCCGTCGTCTTCACCTACGGCCTGGCGGCTCTCGGCACGGGGGCGTACTTCCTCGTCTCCTACGGCGACCGCAGGCGGCGCGGCGCCGCCGGGATGCCGTGCCGGCCGGTGGGCGAGATCTTGGCGCGGACGGCTCTCCTCGCGGTGGTCGCGTTCGCCGCCGTCTACGTGCTGGGCCGGTTCGAGGGCCTGCCGCTCGCGCTCCTGATCTTCATCGGCGCCATCGTCGCCTCCGACCTCTTTCTGCGCCGCACGCCCTACGGCCGCCAGGTCCTCGCGCTGGGCGGCGGCGTGGAGGCGGCCCGGCGGTCCGGCGTCCATGTGGCGCACGTGCGGATCTGGGTGTTCCTGGTGTCGGGAACCCTGGCCGCGGTCGGCGGCCTGTTCGTCGCGTCGCGACTCTCCTCGGCGACCACGGTCCCCGGCTCCGGCTCGCTGCTGATCAACGCCATCGCCGCCGCCGTCATCGGTGGTACCAGCCTGTTCGGCGGACGGGGCTCGACCTGGTCCGCGCTGCTGGGGGTACTCATCATCCAGTCGATCGCCTCGGGCATGGCGCTGCTGGGCGTCGAGCCCGCGGTCCAGTTCATGATCACCGGTGGGGTGCTGCTCACCGCGGTGGTCTTCGACTCGTTGGCGCGACGCGCGGCGGCCTCGCGCGGGCGGGCCTGACGGATGGCGGACCCACCACCCGGTGGCGGTGCGGTGGCGTTCCTGGTCGGCGCCGGCCGTGTGCGCGGCGCCGTGGTCCCGGTCGACGGAGCTCCCCCTCGGGAGGGCTCGGCCCGTTGCCCGTAGCCGGCTCACTGGGCGCGGATGGCGTCGGCGGGCGGGGTGCGCAGGGCCTGGCGGGTGGGGAGTTCGATGGTGAGGAAGGCCGTGACGGTGACCGTGACGGCGAGCGCGGGCAGGAGCCAGGCCGGGCCGGCGGGCCAGGGACGGCCTAGGAAGCCCTGGCCCAGAAGGGCGAGGGGGAGGGCGGACAGGAGCAGGGCCGCGACGAGGGCGGTGGCGGCGGTGACCGCGGCCTCGCGGCGCATCATGGCGCGGATCTGGCGTGGTGTGGTGCCGTTGAGGCGGAGGGCGCCCATCTCGACACCACGCTGCGCGGTGGCGGCGACGAGCTTGTTGGCGATGCTGAGCAGGAGGTAGACGAGCAGGACCACGATGGTGGCCAGGTTGATCCACACCTCGGGCGGAGCGCCCTCCAGGCCGCCGACGGAGTCGGGGTTCGTGTCCTCGAGGGTGAGGCCGGGGCGGGACGCGGCCAGGGCGGCGAGGTGCTGCCGGGCGGTGTCCGTGCCGTCGGTGCGGACGAGGACGGACTGGTCGAGGCCGGTCGTGGTGTGTCCGGCCGCCAGGTCGTGGGAGAGGGCGACCGTGCCGAAGCCGAGGCCGCGGGCGTACACGGCGACGACCTTGGCGTCGACCCGTGCGCCGTCACCCAGGACCAGATTCACCCTGCTGCCCGGTTCGGCTCCGCGTGAGCGGGCGACGTCGCTGCTGACGGCGACGGTGGCGCCGGTGAGGCCGCTGAGGCTGCCGTCCCGTACGTCGAGGTCCAGGACGTCCGCCGCGTCCGGGGTGAGGATCATCGCGGAGCCGGACTCGGTCGTCGGCTCGCCGAACTGGTCGTACGTCCACACGACGGAGGTGTCGCCGACGGGGGCCGCCGCCCGTACGCCGGGGGTCTTCCGTACGGCGGCCAGGGTGCCGTCGGGCAGGCCGCCCAGTCCCGGCGCGCTGAGGCGCTGCTGGGCGAGGGTGCCGGCGCGGGTGTCGTTCGCGGTGGCGGCCATCACGGTGGTCTGGGCGAAGGTGTAGGTCAGGACGAACATGACCGCCATGGCCAGCGCGCTGACGATCCCGGCGTTGCGCAGCGCGTAGGCGCGGACGTTGGACATCGCCAGCCAGGTCGGGGCGGAGGCGTGGGAGCGGGTACGACGGGACGCGGTGGCTCCGACGCCCCGGACGAGGGCCGGGCCGGCCAGGGCCAGGCCGATCGCACCGACGATGCCCGCCATGGAGGTGCCGGTGGCGCCGATGACCGTGCGGGAGAAGAGCGGCAGGGCCGACATGGTGAGCGCGGCGAGGATGACCAGCAGTCCGGCGCGGGTACGGGCCTTCGACGGGTCGCGGGGTTCGCTGCGGGATTCCGCGACCGCCTCGGTGGCCGGCCTGCGGGAGGTGCGCCAGGCCGCGCCCCGGGCCGACAGCTGCACGGCCAGGGCGGTCAGGAAGATCGTCGCGAGGGCGGGCAACGGGCTGTAGGTGAGGGGCAGTTCGGACGGTACGACACCCCGGTCCGCCAGCAGGTCACGGAACTGCCCGGCCAGCGGATAGCCCAGCGCCACCCCGGGCACCAGCGCCACGGCCGCGATGACCGTGGCCTGCGCGGCGGCAAGTCGGCGGATCTGCCGCGGAGTTGCCCCGACGGCCCGCATCAGCGCCAGATCGCGGCGCTGCCCGCCCACCGACACGGCCAACGCGCTCGCCATCACGAACCCGGTGATCAGCAGGACGATGCCGGCGAGGGAGGAGGCGAGGAGGATCAGCAGCGAGCGGGACGCGCCCGCGCCGGGTGCGACCAGGTCACCGCGGCCCGCGCCGGTCACCGCCACCAGCCCGGCGCCCTTCAGCTTCGTGAGCTTCGTCCGTACCTCCGCGGCGACCCGTTCCTCCGCGCCCGGCGCGGTGCGCAGGCCGATCAGGTCGACGGTTCCGGCACGCGGCCCGGGGTCGCCGCTCGCGCGACCGGACAGTCGTACGGCCGTCGTGTCGGCGAAGAGGATCCCGGCGTCCGGGGCGTCGACCACCGCCGAGACGCGGTAGCCGGCGGCGGGACGGGCGGCCGCGACGACCTCGACCCGGTCGCCGACCCGGACCCCCGCCGCGGCGGCGGTCGCGCGGTCCACGGCGACCTCGCCGGAACCGGTGGGCTCGCCGCCGTCGACCTTCGGGGCCTTCAGCAGGCCGGTCGAGGACCAGCCGTGCCCGGCGGACGCGGGGTCCTCGGTCGGTACGACCCGGCCGCGGGCGTCGACGAGGGCGGCGGGGAAGCCGATGTCACCGACCGCGGCCTCGACCCCCGGCAGCCCGGACAGTTCGGTGACGAGGCGGGCAGGCACCGTACGGCGCTCCGGGAGCGCGATCGGCAGGTCGCCGCTCGGGTGGAACACCTGGTCGGCGGCGACCACGACGTCCGCGCCGGCCAGACGGCCGGCCGGCAGGTGGGAGCGCAGACCGGACTCGGCCAGCACCCCGGTGCCGGTGATCAGCGCGGCGCCGCCGAGGACCGCGCAGGCCACCGCGATCAGCGCGGTGATCCGGTGCCCGGCCATGCGTATCGCGAGAGGGAACACGGCTCTCACACCTCTCCCAACTCGACGAGACGGTGGGCGAGTTCGGGGGCGGTCGGCTTGTCGAGGGCCTCGACCACCCGGCCGTCGGCCATCACCAGCACCTGGTGGGCGCGGGCCGCGGCGGCCGGATCGTGGGTGACCATCACCACCGTCTGGTTCAGGTCGTCGACCAGGTCCCGCAGCAGGTCGAGGACCTCGTGGGCGCTGCGCAGATCCAGCGCGCCGGTCGGCTCGTCGGCGAACACGACGGCCGGCTTGGCCACCAACGCCCGTACGACCGCGGCGCGTTGCTGCTGGCCGCCGGAGAGCTCGGCCGGCCGGTGGGCCAGCCGGTCGGCGAGACCGACGCGCCGCACCAGCGTCCGCATCCAGTCCTGGTCGGGGGCGCGTCCCGCCAGCCGCAGCGGCAGCGTGATGTTGTCCTCGACGCTGAGCGACGGGATCAGGTTGTACGCCTGGAACACGAACCCGACGCGTTCCCGGCGCAGTTCGGTACGGCGGGTCTCGTTCAGGCCGCCGATCTCCCGGCCGTCGATGCGGATGCTCCCCGACGTCGGGGAGTCAAGGCCGGCGGCGCAGTGCATCAGCGTGCTCTTGCCGGAGCCGGAGGGCCCCATCACGGCGAGAAACGTGCCGCGGTCCACGGTCAACGACACGTTGTCGAGGGCGCGTACGCCTCCCGCGTACTCCTTGCTGACGTCCGTGAGGGCGATGGCGCTCATCGACGGCCCCGCAGGCTGCGCACGACGAGGGCCCCGCCGCAGAGCACGGTGACGGCACCGCAGGCCAGGTGCACCCAGGTGTTCGCACCGCCGAACGAGGCCGTCATGTTGGCGACCGCGCTGACCACGACCACGATCCACAGGAGCGTGCGGGCGATGTCTCCCCGGGTGAGGCGGTCGGACTCGACAGGTGTGTTCGTCATGGGGCAACTCCCGTGCTCTGCGGCGGTCTTGGCAATCCGAGTGCGGTCCGAGTTCGGTCCGAGTTCGGTCCGTGTGCGGTCCGTGTGCGGTCCGTGCTGTCGTCACCGACGCTATGGATCAGCACCCCTGACGGCCGATCCCGCAGCCGACCCGGTTCAGGTACAGCAGGCTGTACTTCCCGGCCTCGGAGCCACCCGCCAACCGGCCTGCGGCATAAGGTCGTTCGCGACCGAGGGAGGGTGCATGGCCACTCACGAGGACAGCGCCGTCACCGCTGCCGCCGACCGGGGCGCGGACGTCAAGGACATCGCCGTACGCACCCTGAGCGCCGCCGGCACGGCGATCGGACAGCTCGCGTCCGGGCTCAACACGGCCCTGCTCGCCGTGCTGGTGCTGCTCTGGACGGCCGTCGCCGCCGTGACGAGCCCGGTCGGGGTGGGGCTTCTCATGGCACCCGCCGTACTGCGCGCGCTGCACGCCGTCGCCGGCCGGGAACGCGTGCGGCTCGCCCGCTGGGGCCCGGAGGTCCACGCCCCGGAGCCCCCGCCGACCCGTCTGAGGCCCGCCCTGGTCGACCCCACCACCCGACGGGAACTGCGCTGGCTGGCCCGGCACGCGACGGTGGGGTTCCTCCTGGGGCTGCTCGGTGTCCTCCTGCCGCTCCTGGCCGTGCGGGACACCGCGTTTCCGCTGTACTGGAAGCTCGCGCCCAGGGAGACAACCGCCACGTCCCTGGGGATCGGCTCCGCACACTCCTGGCCCGACGCCCTCGCCGTGGCGCTGCTGGGGCTGAGCTGGACCCTCATCATTCTCGGGCTCGCGCCCGGCATGGCCCGTCTCCAGGCACGGCCCGGCAGGCAGCTCCTCGCGGCCGGTCCCGACGTCGATCTCTCCCTGCGCGTCGCGGAGTTGACGGCCACCCGCGCCGCCGCGCTCGACGCCCACGCCACCGAACTGCGCCGTATCGAGCGCTCGTTGCACGACGGCACGCAGAACCGCATCGTCAGCGTCACCGTCCTGCTGGGCGCGGCCCGACGCATGGTGGCCCGCGACCCGGCCGGCGCCGACGAACTCCTCGAACGGGCCCAGTCCGCCGCGGAACAGGCCCTCGCGGAACTGCGCACGGTCTCCCGGAGCATCCTGCCCCCCGTGCTCGCCGACCGCGGACTGGCGGGCGCGCTCTCCGGGCTGGCCGTCAACTGCGCCGTGCCGTGCCGGGTCGACGTGGACGTACCCGCGCGATGTGCCGCCTCGGTCGAGGCGACCGCCTACTTCGTGGTGGCCGAGGCCCTGACCAACATCGCCAAGCACAGCGGCGCCACCCACGCCACCGTCACCGCCCGCAGCAACGGCGGCCGACTGCGCCTGCGCGTCGAGGACGACGGCCGGGGCGGCGCCGACGCGGACGGCGGCTCCGGGCTCACCGGCATCCGCCGCCGGATCGCGGCGCTCGACGGTAGCCTCACCCTGGCCAGCCCGCCGGGCGGCCCGACAACCCTTGAAGTGGACCTTCCCTGTGGATCGTGACGATCGTGCCCTGCGCATCGTGATAGCCGAGGACGACGCGTTGCTGCGCGAGGGACTCGCCCTGCTGCTGCGGGCCGAGGGCCTCGACGTGGTGGCAACCGCCGGCACCCCGGACGGCGTCCTGGACGCCATCGACGTACATAAACCGGACGTCGCCATCCTCGACGTACGGATGCCGCCGACGCACACCGACGAGGGGATCGTCGCGGCGGTCGAGGCCCGGCGCCGACGGCCCGACCTGGCGGTCCTCGTGCTGTCCGCGTACGTCGAGCAGAGCTTCGCCACCGAGCTGCTCGGCGGCGGTGTCACCGGCCTCGGCTATCTGCTCAAGGAGCGCGTCGGGCGGGTGGAGGAGTTCCTGGACGCCCTGCGCCGGGTGGCGGACGGCGGCACCGCCATCGACCCCGAGGTCGTCGCGCAGCTGTTCACCCGCTCCCGCCAGGACCATCGGCTGGAACGGCTCAGCCCGCGTGAGCGAGACGTACTGGGCCTGATGGCCGAGGGGTTGGGCAACTCGGCCATCGCCGAACGGCTCGTCGTCACCGACGGGGCGGTCCACAAGCACATCCGCAGCATCTTCGCCAAGCTCGACCTGTCCCCCACCGACCAGGTGGACCGCCGGGTGGCCGCGGTGCTGCGGTATCTGGAGGATGTTCGCCGCCTGGGGTGAGTACGGCGGTGGCGCATCGTGGGGGAAAGCCGTCCCGGGCTGGGAACTCACGCGACCTGTTCGTTCTGGTTCCGCAGGGCCGAGCGCATGTCGCGGTGGAGGCCCATGGCGCGACGGCGCATCCAGAGGATCCCGTAACAGAACCCGGCCACGCCGACCGCGAAGGCCAGCGGGAAGACCAGGGAACCGGTGAAGGCCCCGAGGACGACCATGCCGATCGCCACCAGGCCCATGAAGCCGAGCCAGTACGGCAGCCACCGGCCTCCCCGCTCCATCTGACCCAGTTGCTCGGCGACCAGCCGTCGCATGGTCGCCCGCTCCTCGGCGTCCCTCGGCACCTCGCGGTGCCGGATCTTGCGGTTGAGTTCGGCGATTCCGGCCGCGTCGGTGCCGACCGCGCGGCTGGCCCTACGGCGCCGCACGGCGAGGAACGCGATGATGACGCCGGTGTAGATCACTGCGTGGATCACCCACAGGACCGGATGGTCATCCCGGCGGAGCAGGGCGTTGACCCCCACGCCCAGCAGGAAGGCCAGGGCGGCTTGCGCGGTCAGACTGCGGTCGAGCCAGCGCTTGAAGGCGCGCACGGTACGTACCTCCTCGGAATCGACGGATTACCCGCTGTCACTTCGCGGGTACCCCGCCGAGTCCGGACTACGAGGGGCAGAGTTCTTCCGAGCCCGGCTCCTCCGCGGCCCGACCGATCTGATCGTGCGTCACCAGGTCAGCGCGTCGGCCATGGTCGACTGCCAGTAGGAGACGCCGATCGAGTCGTCGACGTACACGCCCTTCGCGGGGAGGGAGGGGTTGGCGGAGCCCGCGTTGTCGTTGAAGTAGACCTCGAGGGTCTTCGCCGTGTAGCCGTTGGAGCCGCTGCCGTCCGCCGCCGCGAGAAGGACGCTCGCGTACCCCGACTCACCGGGAGCCAGCGTGACCACGGCCTGCGGCTTGGAGTCCTCGAACGCCGGTGGGACGGACTGGGCCTCGCCGAACCGGACGGCCGGGTAGCCGACGAGGTCACAGTTCTTCGAGCCGGTGTTGGTGACGGTGAGGAGCAGGTGGTTCAGCGGGCGGGAGACCGGCGTGGCGGTCGTCCTGGTGGAGGTGCCGGTGCAGGGGGAGGAGAGGGACTTCGAGCCGCTCGAGCCGCTTGAGGCTGCGGAGCCCGAGGAGCCCTTCGAACCCGAGGAGCCCTTCGAACCCGTCGTCCCGGTCGAGCCGGCGAGGGCGGCCTGTCCCGCCCCCGTGGACGTTCCCCCGCTCTTCTGGGGCGGGGTCGTGGCGGATGCCGCGGGCGACGAGGTGGACGTGGACACCGTCGAAGCGCCCTCGTCGCGGGCGCCCTGCCCGTCGCTGCACGCCGTCAGCGTCAGAGTGACGGCCGTGAGTGCGGCGGCGGCGAGCATGCGGTTGCGATGGGTACGTGCGGACATGTGATCCCCCTGGTGCGGTACGGGTGTTGGTGCGGGCCGCCCGGCGGTGTGCCGGGAGCGGCGTGCTTGGATGACCAGAGCTTGTGCGGTGATCCGTCCCAGCCGCCACAACTGACGGGACATCCGGAACGCTGGAACGCCTGCAACAGCTCTGACCTGGGGGAATGACCACCTCCTGGAACGAGGGTCCGGGACGCGGGGAGAGGGAGGAACCATGGCCGGGGACGAGTTCTCGGAGCTGTTGGGCCGGTTGAAGGAACGGTCCGGGCTCAGTTACGGGGTGCTCGGGAAGCGGCTGCACACGAGTGCGTCCACGCTTCACCGGTACGTCAACGGGGACGCCGTACCGACGGACTACGCGCCCGTGGAGAGGTTCGCGCGCGTGTGCAAGGCGACGCCCGAGGAACTGGTGGAGCTGCATCGGCGGTGGATTCTCGCGGATGCCCGGCGGGGGCAGAAGGCGGGCGGGGCCCCCGCGGAAGCGGCGGCTGAAGGCGTCCCCGAGGTCGAGCGCGGGGGCGACGAACACGGGGCCGCCGCACGCGATACCGACGCACGCGGTACCACCGAGCGCGACAACGACGGACGCGACATCGACGAGGCCCACGACGACCGGGCTCTCCCGGCGGTGACGACCGTGGCCCGGCGCCGACGTGCCGTCGTCTTGGCGAGTGCCGCCGTGGTCGCCGCCGTCGTCTCGGCCGCGCTCGTGGTGAACCTCGTGCCCGGCAAGGGCGATGACGACCGGAGCGGGAGACAGTCCGTGGGGGCCGCCGCCGAACCCACCGACGCGCAGGGCCACTCGGCCTCGCCGTCCGCCTCACGCAGCGCCGGTCCGACGGATTCTGCCTCCGCCTCCACCTCCAGCTCCGCCTCCGTCTCCGCGTCCGCCTCTGTCTCCGCTTCCGGGAGCGGCGGGGCCAGGGCGGCGCAGGGCGGCGGAACCGAGGACGGGGCCACCGCGCCCGCGGTCGCCGTCAATCCGTACAAGTGGGACAGCCCGTGCAGCCAGCACTACCTGATCGACCAAAATGCCGAGCAGGTGCCCCCGCCGCCGAGCGAGCCGGACGCGCGCGGGTGGGTCACCGCGCTCGGCGGGGTCGCCGCCGGACAGCAGATGCTGGCGCTGACCGTGCAGGGCACGGGGAAGGCGACCGTCGTCCTGGAGGCCCTGCATGTGCGGGTGGTGGAGAAGAGCGCCCCGCCGGCCTGGAACGACTTCGCGATGGGAGTCGGCTGCGGTGGCGGCGTGGAGACCACGTCCTTCGGCGTGAACCTCGATGCCGGACGGCCCGCCACCTCCCCCAAGGCCGGGCAGCGCGACTTCCCGTACAGCGTGAGCGAGTCCGACCCCGAGGTCTTCTACGTCTTCGCGGACGCGCGGGCGCACAACGTCAGCTGGTACCTGGAACTCGACTGGTCCAGCGGCGACAAACAGGGCACCGTACGCGTCGACGACCACGGCAAGCCCTTCCGGACCAGCGGGAACGTGGGGCGGCCCGCGTACACCTATCCGCTCGGTGACTCCGAGTGGGGGCGGGACCAGGTCGACCCCGATATTCCCGGCTGAGGCTTCGAAACATTCGAGATAGTGCGCCAAGATTTTTGATCAAGCGTTCTCGGGAATTTCTTTTCAGGACCAAGCAAATTGGCCCAGCAGGGCCGGGAACTGGGAATTCTTTCCGCCAGGAAGATCAAAAGCATTTCGAATGTTTCGTAACAGAAACCGAAACCATTGACAGTTGACGTGACCCGGCCAACACTGCGTCGACAAGGCCCCACCGGCCTCAGGAGGACGAGAAGGGACACGCACATGAACCACGCACCCGCACCCCGGCTCAGGCTGCTCTTCAGTGGTTTCTGCACACTGTTACTGGTCGCCGTGGCCGCGCTGGCTCTGCCCGGTACCGCGCAGGCCGACACGGTCATCACCAGGAACCAGACCGGTACCAACAACGGCTACTACTACTCGTTCTGGACCGACGCGCCGGGCACGGTCTCCATGAACCTGGCCTCCGGCGGCAGTTACAGCACCTCTTGGCGCAACACCGGGAACTTCGTCGCCGGCAAGGGCTGGAGCACCGGCGCCCGCCGCACGGTGACGTACTCGGGCACGTTCAACCCCTCCGGCAACGCCTACTTGACGCTCTACGGCTGGACGGCCAACCCGCTCGTCGAGTACTACATCGTCGACAACTGGGGCACCTACCGGCCCACGGGCACGTACAAGGGCACCGTCACCAGCGACGGCGGCACGTACGACATCTACAAGACGACGCGGTACAACGCCCCGTCCGTCGAGGGCACGCGCACCTTCGACCAGTACTGGAGCGTGCGGCAGTCGAAGCGGACGGGCGGCACCATCACGGCCGGCAACCACTTCGACGCGTGGGCCCGGGCCGGGATGCCCATGGGCAACTTCAAGTACTACATGATCATGGCGACCGAGGGCTACCAGAGCAGCGGCAGCTCCAACATCACCGTGCACACGGGGCCGTGAGGATGCGGCCCGACTCGCGCTCCCCGCTCCGCGCCCTGGTCACGGCTCTGACCGTCCTCGCGACGGCCGCAACCGCCACCCTCGCGGCCGGCGCCGCGCCGGCACAGGCCGCTGCCTGCAACGGATACGTCGGACTCACCTTCGACGACGGCCCGTCCGGCTCCACCACAAGGCTGCTCGACGCCCTCAGGCAGAACGGTCTGCGGGCCACCATGTTCAACCAGGGCCAGTACGCGGCCGTCAACCCGTCCCTGGTCCGGGCCCAGGTGGCGGCCGGTATGTGGGTCGCCAACCACAGCTACACCCACCCGCATCTGGCCCAGCTGAGCCAGGCACAGATCGACTCCGAGATCTCCCGCACCCAGCAGGCCATCGCGAACGCGGGAGGCGGCACGCCGAAACTGTTCCGCCCTCCGTACGGCGAGACCAACGCGACAGTGAAGTCCGTCGCGGCCCGGTACGGTCTGACCGAGATCATCTGGAACGTCGACTCGCAGGACTGGAACGGCGCGAGCACCGACGCCATCGTGCAGGCCGCCGCCCGGCTCACCAACGGCCAGGTCATCCTCATGCACGACTGGTCCGCCAACACGCTCGCCGCGATTCCGCGCATCGCGCAGGGCCTGGCCGGCCGCGGCCTGTGCGCCGGCCAGATCTCTCCGCAGACCGGCCGCGCCGTGGCACCCTGACGGCTGCCGCGCACCTCTGAGAACCGGGCCTCCCCGCTCGTGGCGCCAGGTCCGTGGCGCCACGGGCGGGGAGGCCGGCGGGATGATGGCGGGTATGCGCATCCGTATCGACGCAGTCGACCTGCCCGGCCGCACCTGCCGGCCCCCCGCCGCCGCCGACACCGACGCCCCGGCGTACGGCAACGTCCACGTCGCCGTGCAACGCCGGGACCGTCCGGCCGAGTTGCTCGAACCGCAGCCCGGCGACGCGGCGTCCGCGACCTGGACCCTGCAATGCACCGCGGACTCCTCGCCGACGGGCACGGACGTCAAGGGCCCCTATGTGCAGGACCGGCTGGGCCGCCGGTTCGTCTACCTCTCGTGGGGCACCGTCGACGACGCCGGCGTCTTCACCATGTTCCGCCGCGCCAAGCTCATGCTCGACGTCATCCCCGCCGACGTACTCGCCGCCGCCGCCCGTGACGGCCTGCTGGTCGGACGCCTCGGCCTGACCGACCCCTTGGGCAACCCCCTGTGCGCACGGGTCGAACCCCCGCAGATCACCTGGACCGCCGAACCCGCCCGCTAGCGACGCGCAGGGCCACCTCTGGCACGGGTGCCGTCCGGTCACGCAGGTGTCGGCACCCGTCGGCGGCTGGTGACCACCACGAGGCCACCGACGACGGCGAGGGCCGTCAGGACGGTGCCGAAGAGAGTCGCTCCGTCGGTCAGCCCCACGGCGTCGCTGAGGTAGCCCGCCGATACCGGCAGGAGGCCGGCCGGGACATATCCGCCGATGTTGAGTGCCGCGTTGGCCTCGGCCAGCCGATGCGGTGGCACGGTGGAGTTGAGCAGGGAGAGGCCCCCGAGCTGCCCCATGCCCTGACCGGCGCCGGCCAGCAAGGCGGAAGCGATGAGGACCCCGACCGACGACGTGTGCACGGCGATGACGAGCGTCATCATGCTGAGGGTGGTGCTGACCGCACCGGCGGTCAGGATCGCGGGCCTGCGCAGCTTCTGGACAGCGAACTGCACACCGGTGGCGGCCAGGAACATGACGAACGCCATGGCTCCAGCGATGATCGGGCTGGTGGTGCCGAGCAGGCCGGCCAGCAGCGAGGGGCCGAGCGAGAGCACGAAGGACGTCGCGGTGATGCCGGGCGCGAACACCGCGATGCCCAGGGTGAGTTGCAGACCGTTGCCGCGCGGGACGCCGGGCACGCGCACCCATGCGCCCTTTGCGGGTGCCGAGGGACGCCCTACGGGCATGCGGAGCACGGCGAGGATTGCGGTGACCAGCATCGCCATCTCCACGACGAAGACGGTGACGGTCGGCGCGGGAAGTGTCTCGGAGAGGATGCCCGCGAGGAGCGGCCCCAGGCCGGCCCCGAAGACCATGGCGCAGGAGGCAAGCAGGGCAGCGAGCCGTTTGCGGTCCGGGCCCGCCACGTCGGTCACGGCGGCCATGCCCGCGGAGACGACGGCTCCGACGGCGATGCCGGTGAACAGCCGGGCCACGATCAGCGCGGGCACTGTGGACGCCGTAGCGAAGATCAGACAGGCCGCGACGGCGAGGGTGAGGGCGGGCAGCAGCACGGGCTTACGCCCAAGCCGGTCGGACACGACGCCGCAGACGAGCAGGGAGCCGAGCAGTCCGACGATGTAGAAGGCGAAGATCACAGTCAGGGTGCCCTTGGAGAACCCGATGTCGCGCTGCCACAGCACGTACAGCGGGGTCGCCGCGTTGGACAGGACGAAGACCGCGGTCACCGGCCATGCCGCCAGCCACACCCACCAGGTGGGAGCCGCCGAGTCGCTCGCCCCCGAGCTCTCGCCCATGCCTGGGCGCTGCTGCCCTCCTGCCGCCCTCACAGGCACCGTTCGACTCTCCGACACAACCGATCCCTCCAGCAAGCACAGTACGAGTTAAGTCGAACATAGCAGGCAGTACGATTGAACTCGTACAAGTGATGCGGGTGATGAGGAGTTGTCCATGCCTTCGACGGTGAGTCCGGTGACGGCGATCAAGGTGCTGCCGAAGCCTGCGGGGCTACCCGAGCCGCTGCCTGAGCCGGCAGTCGAGGACCTGCGGCTGGAGACGGTGCTGGGTGCGCTGAGCGACCCACTGCGCCTGCGGATCGTGCGAAAACTCCTCCTGGAGTCGGAGGAGTTCGACCACCCCTGCGGCTGGTTCGGCCTGGACCGCCCCAAGTCCTCCCTCACCCACCACTTCAAGGCCCTGCGCGAGGCGGGTGTCACCCGGCAGCGGCAATACGGCCTGGAGCGCCGCAGCCACGTACGCATCGCCGACCTCAACGCCCGCTTCCCCGGTCTCCTGGATCTGGTGGCGGCATGGACGCCCAGCGCGCACTGACCCAACGCGATGCCTGCCTCCGGCGCGGACGAGAAGAAGACCTCTGATGCCGAACCGGCGACATGACGGACGCCCAACTACCGCCGGGTAGTGCAGAGATCGCGTGGAAACCCGGGCGTGAACGTTCACCGGAGGCCGTTTCCCCTGCGAACACGCCGGGATTGGGCTAGACAGTCACCGAACCCACCGTCACCGGTGGGTTCTTGGCGGCACATCGGCCCGAGGAGAAACACGTAGTGACTACGCCAGATCATGTCCCCGTCGACGGTGACAGACGCTCGGCGCGCCGGTTCGGACGCGGGTCCGGCTCACGGGCGCGGAAGGGGTTCACCCGCCTGAGGATCTCCCTGGCGGCGGTGACCGCGCTGATCGTCGTCGGGACGGGGGCCCAGGTGATGGCCGCCCAGGCGTCCCCGGCGGCCTCGCCCGCGGCGCCGCCCGTGCCGACCCTCGCCTGGTCGGACTGCCAGGGCGGCTTCGAGTGCGCGAACGCCCAGGTGCCGCTGGACTACCGCGAACCGGAGGGCCGCACCCTCACCCTGGCGGTGATCCGCCGGAAGGCCACGGACCAGGCGAAGCGCAAGGGCACCCTGTTCCTGCAACCCGGCGGGCCGGGCAACTCCGGCGTGGACTTCGTCCGCGGCAACTACGCCGGCCTGCCGGCCGCCCTGCGCGACTCGTTCGACGTCTTCGGATACGACGTACGCGGCGTCGGACGCAGCTCGCAGGTCCAGTGCTGGGACGACCCGACGTACACCCAGGCCGTCACCGCCGCCAAGGGCGTCCCCGGCCCGGACGCCTACGAGCCGGCCGTCAGCAAGGCCGCCGAGTTCGCCAAGGCCTGCCAGGACAACGCGGGCGACCTGCTGCCGTACGTGGGCACCGAGTACGTCGCCCGCGACATCGACCTGCTGCGCCAGGCCCTCGGCGAGGACCAACTTACGTACTACGGGCGGTCGTTCGGCAGCTACATCGGCACCGTGTACGCGGCGCTGTTCCCGAAGCGGGTGCGCGCCCTGGCGCTCGACGGCGCGTACGACCCGGTGCACTACTCCTACCAGCCGTACAAGTACGACCGACCCCAGTACCTGGCCCTGGACGGCGCGATGAGCCGCTTCCTCGACTGGTGCGAGGCCGACCAGGCCACCTGCGGGTTCGGCGACGGCGACCCCCGGGCGGCGTTCGAGAAGCTGAAGGCCGACCTGGACGCCAACCCGGTGCCGACCGCGAACGGCGGCCAGGCGAACGGCTACACCCTCGTCTACCGCCTGATGTTCAACATCAACGAGGGCAAGGTCATCTGGCCCTCCTTCGGCGAGGCCCTGCGCAAGGCCCAGCAGCGCGACAACACGTCCTTCCTGCTACGGCCGCCGTCCCCGGCCAGCTTCGACTTCCTGAACCCGAACGTGGCCGTCGAGTGCGTCGACAAGGACTACCCGAGTGACCCTGCCCTGCTGAAGCGGCAGGTCACCACCAACGCCAGACTGGCGCCGCTGCTCGGTCCCGCCATGGCCTACGGCCCGCCGACCTACGACCACCAGCACGCCACGGCCTGCGTCCAGTGGAAGGGCGAGCACGTCAGCCGCTACGACGGCTCCTACCGCGCGAAGGGCTCGGCACCGATCCTCGTCGTCGGCAACACCGGCGACCCGGACACCCCGTACCAGGACGCGGTGGCCCTGTCCCGGGAGCTCGACAACGGCCGTCTGCTCACCTTCAAGGCCGAGGGACACACCGCCTTCGGCCGCAGCGCCTGCGCGACGGACGCCGTCACGAGCTACCTGGTGGACCTGAAGGTCCCGGCCCGGGGCACGACCTGCGCGGACGAGACCCAGCCGCCGTCCTCCACGCCCACGGTGGCCCCGCCCGGCACCACGCTCGGCGAACTCCGCAACGGAGTCAGCGACCGCCTCGACCGCATCGGCGTAGCGCGCCGCTGACCTCGCGTCACCCGACACCGTCCACCCCGGCAGCCGAGGCGCCGGGCCCTTCCCGGGCCCGGCGCCTCACGCATGCCGCAAAGCCCTTCGCCCCGGCGTGCAACCTTCCGGGATACCCGGTCGTCTCACCCCATAACAGCTTTACCTCTCCAAGCAATACCAAGGGGGACAACATGCGAAGAATAGGAGCCGCAGCCGCGGCGCTCGCCCTCGCGGGCGGCCTGCTGGCGGCGGGAGCTGTCACCGCGGGCGCTTCGCCGTCTACCGCCACGAGCGCCTCGGCCTGCCCGACGGGCTGGGGCAGCGGAGTCAAGGGCGGCGTCACCGCCGGCGCCGTGCCGCTGACGAACATCAGGACCGGACAGCACGACTGCTACGACCGGATGGTGTTCGACGTCCCCGGCGGCGGCACCGTCGGCTACTACGTCCACTACGTCGACCGGCTCTACCAGGACGCTTCCGGGGCCTACATCCCGGTGGGCGGCGGGGCCATCCTCGAAGTCCGGGTCGCCGCACCCAGCTACGCCCTGGAAAGCGGCGCGCCCACCTACCCGGGTCGGGTCTCCCGCCCGCTGCCCGGTGTGGACATCAGCGGATACCGCACCTTCAGGGACACCCGCTTCGCCGGCAGCTTCGAGGGCGAGACCCAGATCGGCCTCGGCGTCCGCGCCCGGCTGCCGTTCCGGGTGATCCAACTGCCCGACCGGCTGGTGGTCGACGTGGCCCACAGCTGGACCGCATGACCGCATGAAGGCTGGGCCTCCTGGCAGTTCGGATGGTGCGATGCCATTCCGAGCGGTTCCCGGAGGCCCTTTTCCGTTCACGCTTCAAGCTCTTCACGATCACCATGCGCTCGTCTTCAAGAGTTCCACGACCCGAAATCACCTCGGGTAATCCCAACTCCGGGTGAAGGCATCCGCAACAAAAAGTGGCCTTCTCCGCAAACCCCCACTCGGCATGCAAATATCCCCCAGGGCGAAGATTCACCCCACCCGCAGCCAAAGGGGAGTTTCATGAATGTCTCGGACGACGTCGAGGTGCGTTTCCTTCGGCCGGATGACGCCGAAGGACTCATGGCGCTGGAGGAGGCCAAGTGGACGGAAGAACAGTCGGCCGGCCGCGAAGATCTCGTCCAACGCATCGAGGAGAATCCGCACCTCTGCGTCGGCGCTTTCTCCCTCACCACCGGCGAAGTGCTCACCTCGCTGTTCACCAAGCCGATCACGGCCGAAAAGGCACGCACAGCACTTTCCTGGGAAGAATGCGTCAACGCCGAATCTCCGGATCCGCACGCGAGCCGTTCCCTCTTCGGTATCAGCCTCAGCAGCATTGACGGGGACGCGGTGACAGCCGTCTTCACCTTCTTCCTTCCCCACATATCCGCACTCGGATACCGCGAGGTATATCTCGGGTCCCCCCTGCCCGGTCTGTCCGCCTGGAAGAGCGCCAACCCCGAGGTACCGGTCGGAGAGTACGTGTACGCCAAGCGCAACGGCCTTCCGCTCGACCCCCAACTTCGCTATTACCACAGCAAGGGGTTCCAGAGCATCGCCGCCTGCAAGCCCGACTACTTTCCGCACGAACGGTCACTGAACCATGCTGCCGTCATACGAGGCGCCCTACCTGATTTGATTCAGGCCCTGCCCGGGGCAGCGGATCCTGCTCGTTCCTGACGGGAGAGAGGCCATGCCCGCGTTCCGACCGCTGCCCGCCTCCGAGGAAGCGCCCGCAACCCATGTCCGTACTCGTACTCCCACGGTGTTCCGGGCGGCGGCCGCCGACTGGCCCGCCGTCAAGAAGTGGAGTTTCCCGCACCTCGCCTCACTCGACCCCGAACTCCCCGTGCGACTGGTCGCGGGAAACAGGGAGACCGAGAGAACCCGATTCACCACGTCGACCCTGGGTTCCTATGTCAGCCGTCTGACGCGCGAAGCGCCCCCGGACGACACACCGGTCTATCTCAAAGAGTTCGATCTGCTCAAGAAGTTTCCGCAGTTGCGCGCGGATCTCAGAAGCCAGGAATTGTTCCCGTCGGGGACCATAAGCTCGAGCGCCACCTGGATCGGCCCCGCGCACGCTCGTACCGGCCTGCACTGCGATCTCCTGGACAATCTCGCCGTCCAGATCATGGGGACGAAGCGCTTCCATCTCGCCCACCCCGGGGCGGTGAAACGGGCCGGCCTGGAATCCCCGAAGTACGACGCATGGGCCCGCCTGTCCCTGATCGGTGCCGAGAAGCTGGCAGCCGGCCAGGAAGACGGCGACTTCTTCGTGGCGGATCTCGAACCGGGCGATGTGCTCTACGTACCCGCGTACTGGTGGCACGAGGTCGTCAACCTGACCCCGGGCGTGCTCCTCAGCGGCTTCTTCGGCCCCAGAACCCGCGTCCTGTCACGTTGGGCGTGGGTCCAGGCGCGCGAGGGCCTGCACCGGGCGGGGCTTCTCGGTCGCGGCAACTGCACCTGCCACGCCGACCTGCCCGGTCCCCGAGACCCAGGGCGCTGACGGCCTCGAGCCTCGGGGAGCTGTCGGGGTCGCCCCCGGGCCGGTCGTGCGGCTCAGCCGTAGAGGGCGACCCGCGGCTCCACCGTGCCCTGGGCGTCCAGGTTCACGACGGTGAGGCGGTAGTGCTCGGTGAGTGTCTCACCCGCGTGCAGGGTGCGCTGCGCGGTCGGCAGGTCGGTGAACAACGTGCCGGTCTGGCTGGCGAGTTGGACGGCTTCCCAGCATCCGTCCGCGGTGCGCCGCTCAACCGTGACGTCCGAGGGCGTCAGGAACGGCCCAGCGTCCGGGGACGCCACCAGGAGCTGCGGGGCCACCGTCCGGTCGGCCGCCGAGTCGTTGCGGTAGGTGACCGTGACCACGTGCTTCTTGCTGTCGGCCGGCAGGGCGCTGGTGGGCAGGTCCACGAAGCCGGTGACGAGGACGGGCTCCTGGGCGGGCCGGCTGGTGGACACCGCCGGGGTGGTCCGCTGGGTGGCCGCCGCGGCGGGCCCGGCCGTGGCCAGGCCGGCCAGCGCCACGACGAGAGCCACCAAAGCGACCCTGAGACGACTGTTCTTGAACGACACGTTCGCTGATCCTTCGGATTCGCTCGGGTGGGGACCGGCTCGCCCCATGGGCTGCCGACCGTGCGGTGACACCGTCTCAGAGTTCCATTTCAGCCCACGTGGATATTTCGTGGATACCTCTCAGTAAGGCCCCTCGGGGACCCTCCACGGTCAATTCGGACTGGTAACTTCCGCTTCTCCGGCTCGGGGGGACCATCGAAGCCGGTACCAGACCCCCACAAGTGAATCTGGACGGAACGCCTTGCGTACCTCTCGTAAAGACCCACTGGGAAGACACCGTTGGCGGGTGCCGAGGAACCGACGCGGTCGCATACTCATGGCAGGCGCGACCTCCGTGCTGGCGCTGGCGATCGTCGCGCCACTCGCCTCGGCGGCACTGACCGACCCGCCCGGCCCCACCGCCCCGGCCTTGGCCGACCGGGTCACCGACACCTCCCAACTGCCGTCCGGCTGGCGGCAGTCCGACGACCGGATGGTCACCTACGACGGAGACGCCACCGGCCTGCACGTCCTGGTCGCCGACGCCTCGCACGCCTACGCCTGGCACACCGCGGCCACCCTCTCCGAACCGGGCGTCGACACCGACCAGTGGATCGGCCAGAGTTGCGTCACGGCCTCGGGCGACCACGCCGTGGTGGTCTACGCGCCCCGGCAGGCGGTCAACGACCAACAGGGCTTCCAGCAGGGCGGCTTCGCGGCCGTGGTCGACCTGGCGGACGGCACGGTGACCAAACTGCCGCGGCTGGTGTCCCTCGCCTACTTCAACCCCGGCTGCGGCGACGGCGAACAGGCGGTGCTGTCCCGGCCGCAGGGCGACGGCACGGAACTGCTGACCGTCGACGCACGGCAGGGAAAACTCACCCGTGAGCAGACCGTCCCCGGTCAGCTGAGCTCCGCCGTGCCCTTCGGCGACGGCATCGCGGCGGCCACCGCGAGCTCCGTCGTCTCGGTGGACGGCGGGGGGCACCTGCGCACGCTGGCCCGTACCGCGGGGACGCCGTTCCGCCTGGTGCCGGACGCGCACGACGGTCTCGCCTACCAGGTCCCGGACGACGGGAAGAAGGTGCAGGTCCGCCGGGTCACGGAGGACGGCCCCGACCGGCTGCTCGGCTCCGGCGCACTGGGCGCCCTGGCGGTGCGCGGCACCGGCGGCCGGGTCTTCGTCACCGGGCCGGACGCGGGGAAGGACATCCCGGGCTCCGCCCTCCCCAAGAGCTGGCGGACCCTCGACGTCCCGGCCTCGTCCGAGGTCTCCACCACCGGCGCCCTCGCCCTGACCGGTGTCGGCACCGGCACCGAGGCGGCCGGCCACAAGACCGTCGACGTCCTCCCCGCCCCCGGCACCGCCACCGCCACGGCACAGCCGGTCGGCATCCACGCCGTGGCGACGGGCACCGACGCGGCCTTCGACTTCCGGGTGAAGCCCAGAGCACCCCAGCGGGAACAGGGCGCCGAGCAGTCCCCGGCCCTGTCCGTGCGCGCCCGGGGCGGCGACGGCGGGAGCCCGTCGGCCGGCATGCGGCTGGACAGCGTCGACGACGACCCCGCGCACACCACCACCGACCCGGACCGTGCCTGCGCCGTCTCCCGCAACGACCCCGGGCTCCAGGCACTCCAGCCGTCCCCCGCGATGGTCGAGTGGGCGACCGACCTCGCCGTACAGGGTCGGCTCGACGTCCGCCGCCGTAGCGGATGGAACGGCACCGACCTCGCGTCGTACACCCCGCAGGGGCTGTTCCCGCCGGGCCGGCTCAAGGGCGGCGGCCGGGTGCCCGCGCAGGTCCTGCTCGGCGTGCTCAGCCAGGAGTCCAACCTGCTGCAGTCCACCTCCAGGGCGTCCGCCGGCGAGAGCGGCAACTTCATCCAGGGCGGCTACTACGGCAACGCCGGCAGCGTCCACACCGTCGACTGGTCCGCCGCCGACTGCGGTTACGGCATCGGCCAGGTGACCAGCGGCATGGCCCGCACCGACACCACGTACACCGCCGAGCAGCAGCGGGCGATCACCGTGGACTACGCGGCCAACATCGCGGCGAGCGTGCAGATCCTCCAGGACAAGTGGAACCAGCTGTACGAACGGGGCATTCTCGCCAACGGCGGTGACCCCCGGTACCTGGAGAACTGGTGGTTCGCGCTGTGGGCGTACAACAGCGGCTTCAACGAGCCGACCGCTTCGGACGCCACCGCCCCCTGGGGCCTGGGCTGGTTCAACAACCCGGCCAACGGGCTCTACCCGCCCGACCGCAAGATGTTCCTGTCGTCCGGCGCCGACGACGCTCGCAGCCCCAACCTGTGGACGTACCCGGAGCGGGTCCTGGGCTGGGCGGCGTACTCCCAGCTGAAGACGGACCCGGCGACCGGCGCCGCCTCCGCGGCCTTCGCCGTCGGCAGTTGGCCGGCCGGCGGGGCGCCGAACGCCCAGCCGCCGCACGACGCGTTCTGCTCCCCCGGCGTCAACGAGTGCGACACCTCCAAGCCGCACCAGGTCGAGGGGTCGAGCCAGCCCGAAGGGCCGTGCCAGCGGGACGACTTCAAGTGCTGGTGGAACCAGCCGTCGACGTGGACGGACTGCGCCACCACATGCGGCACGGAGGTACTGACGTACAAGGCGACCGATCCGGAGCCGAAGGTCACCGCGCCGCACCCGGCGTCCTGCTCGTCCTCCCTGCCGTCGAACGCGCTGATCGTGGACGACGTGCCGAACACGGTGAAGTTCCGGGTGGGCGGCGCCAACCCCTGTGCCGGCAAGGAGAACTGGACCAGCCGGGGCACGCTGTCGTTCACCTTCGGCTCGGCGGCGCAGAACGGTACGACCGTTTATCCCTCGAAGATCGACTTCCATCAGCTCGGCTCGGGCTTCGGCGGTCACTTCTGGTTCACCCACACCCGGGTGCCGAGTCTCACCGACTCGGTCGTCACCGGGACCTGGACGCCGGACCGGTCGGTCAAGGGCTGGGCGCGGGTCATGGTGCATCTGCCCGACCACGAGGCCGACACCGGCCAGGCCACCTACCGGGTCGACCTCGGTGACGGCACCGTCCTGGAGAAGACGATCTCCCAGGACACCGGGGGCAAGAACAGCTGGGTCTCCCTGGGGTCGTACCAGTTCCAGGGCGCTCCGAGCGTCTCGCTGAGCTCGGACACCGCGGACGGCACCGGCGACGACTCGATCGCCTGGGACGCCCTGGCCTTCGAGCCGCTGTCCGGCACGCCCTCGGACGCCGTCACGCCGTCGCCGTCGGCGAGTCCGTCCCCGTCCCCGTCCCCCGCCCCGCAGCCGTAGGACGTCGGACCAACTCCCTGGCCCCGCGTCCCCGCATCGGAAAGCCGGCCCCACCACGCGCGTCCGCGTGGTGGGGCCGGCCGCTTTTCGTCCGAATTACTCATAATCCCCCCATGCCGGAAGGGTCCCGCGGTTCTACGATGACAAGTGGGCCGGCAGACAGGGAGCAGGCATGATCCGTTCAGCCGACATCCGCGAGTGGCGCAATCACGACGTGGTCGATCCCAAGGGCCACAAGATCGGCATGCTGGAAGCGGTCTATGTGGACACGGCGACGGACCAACCCGCCGTGGCCACGGTCCGCACCGGGCTGCCCACCCGCCACCGACTGACCTTCGTCCCGCTCGACGAGGCCGTCCTCGGACCCGATTACGTGCGGGTCTCCCACCCCAAGGCAGAGGTACGGAAGGCTCCTTCGATCGGGACGGACGACGTTCTGCCCGCCGAACGGGAGGAATCGATCTTCCAGCACTACGGCATGGCGTATCAGCCGGGCGTCAACGGCGAACGCCGGCTCGCCCGCCGCTGACCTCGCGACGGTTCGGCGGCTCGACCCGCTCGGCCGCTCGACCCGCTCGACCGCTCGACCCGCTCGACCGCTCGACCCGCTCGACCGCTCGGCCGCTCGACCAGGAGGTGTTCGCAATGATGGTGGCCTTCCTGCTGCTCGTCCTCGTGGCCGTCGCCCTGGGCATCATCGGCGTGGCGGCGGACGGTCTGGGCTATCTGCTGGCCATCGGAATCGTGGTCTTCATCGGCGCTGTGGCCTTCATCACGGTACGAGGGGCGCGGCGGGTGCGACGGCGGCCCGTCCGCTGACGAGGGCGGCGGCACATCGGCCCCCGAAACCCGGCACATTTGCTGGTGGGAGGGGGGCCGGGCACGGCTGCCGGACGGCCCCGGCAGCGACGTTGCGGTCCGGGCGGAGCAATATCTGTGGCCATGAAGTGAGAATTCGACGCCACGCGCGATGAGTATTCCCGGACCCGCGACCTGATCCCCACCGGATGCGAATTGCCGACTCATCGCAGCCGATCACGCCATGCTACTGTCGTTCCCAGTTGCAGTTGTGGTGGCCAGAAGGTTTTTTCCGACGGGCTGATCATCGCGGCGACCGGAGTGCGCACACCGCGAACTCCGAACACCGTACCGAAGGAGATTGACATGGCTACCGGCACCGTGAAGTGGTTCAACGCAGAAAAGGGCTTCGGCTTCATCGAGCAGGACGGCGGCGGCGCCGACGTCTTCGCCCACTACTCGAACATCTCCGCCTCTGGCTTCCGCGAGCTGCTGGAAGGCCAGAAGGTGAGCTTCGACATCGCTCAGGGTCAGAAGGGCCCGACGGCCGAGAACATCGTTCCCGCCTGATTCGGCCACTGACGCTTGAGTCGCAGCTGGGGCCCGCACCTTGGGGTGCGGGCCCCAGCTCGCTGCATTTCAGAAAACCTCGGAGACCCTTCGCGCGTCTCCGTGAATCCCCAGAGGAATTCCGGGGATTCTTTACCCCGTATTCATCGCTCTCGGCGTTTGAAACGCCAGAGCCCCGGCTCGTTCTTGCGATTCCCTGCGCCGCTCATTCACCGCGGGAATTCCTTGATACGTGCCATATCAAGGAAGGTTCCGCATGAACCGCGTACGAACGAATGACCGATACGCCCGCAAGCGCACCGGGGCGCCTTCGAGCTCCGGGAACTCCGGCTACGGCGGCGGCAACCGCTCCGGCGGTCCGCGCCGCTCCAAGGGCCAGGGCGGCCGACCGGCGGCCCTCCAGGGTGAGTTCGCCCCGCCGAAGACGATCACGCCCGCCCTGCCCGCCGTCGAGGCGTTCGCCGAACTCGACATGCCGGCCCGGCTGTTGACCGCGCTCACCCACGAGGGTGTGAGCGTGCCGTTCCCGATCCAGGCGGCGACCCTGCCGAACTCCCTCGCCGGACGTGACGTGCTCGGCCGTGGCCGCACCGGCTCGGGCAAGACCCTCGCCTTCGGCCTGGCGATGCTCGCCCGTACGGCGGGCCGACGGGCCGAGCCGCGACAGCCGCTCGCCCTGGTCCTGGTCCCCACCCGCGAGCTGGCCCAGCAGGTCACCGACGCGCTCACTCCGTACGCCCGCGCCGTGGGCCTGCGACTGGCCACCGTGGTCGGCGGGATGTCGATCGGCAGGCAGGCCGGGGCGCTGCGGGGCGGTGCCGAGGTCGTCGTGGCGACGCCGGGACGGCTGAAGGACCTCATCGACCGCGGCGACTGCCGCCTGGACGACGTCACCATCACGGTTCTCGACGAGGCCGACCAGATGGCCGACATGGGCTTCATGCCCCAGGTCACCGCGCTGCTCGACCAGGTGCGCGAGGGGGGCCAGCGGATGCTGTTCTCGGCCACCCTCGACCGCAACGTGGACCTGCTGGTCCGCCGCTACCTGACCGACCCGGTGGTGCACTCCGTCGACCCGTCCAAGGGCGCGGTCACCACGATGGAGCACCACGTGCTCCATGTGCACGGCACGGACAAGCAGCGCACGACCACCGAGATCGCCGCGCGCGACGGCCGGGTGATCATGTTCCTGGACACCAAGCACGCGGTGGACAAGCTGACCAAGCACCTCCTGAGCAACGGTGTCCGCGCCGCGGGCCTGCACGGGGGCAAGTCGCAGCCGCAGCGCACCCGGACCCTGACGCAGTTCAAGGACGGGCATGTGAGCGTGCTGGTGGCGACCAATGTCGCGGCCCGCGGCATCCACGTCGACAACCTCGACCTGGTCGTCAACGTGGATCCGCCCACGGACCCCAAGGACTACCTGCACCGCGGCGGCCGTACCGCCCGGGCCGGCGAGTCCGGCACCGTCGTCACGCTGGTGACCCCCGAGCAGCGCCGCGACATGAGCCGGCTGATGGCGTCCGCGGGCGTCACCCCGATGATCACCCAGGTCCGTTCGGGCGAGGAGGAGCTGACCCGCATCACGGGCGCTCAGGCCCCGTCCGGTGTCCCGGTCGTCATCTCGGTGCCCGCGCAGGCGACCGAACGCTCGCGCCGCAGCACGCGCTCCTCGTCCCGGGGCCGCCGACGCGCTCCGGGCAGCGGCTCCACCGGCGAGGCCGGGCGTCGTGGCGGCTCCACCGGCGACGGCGGACGTCGTGGCGGCTCCACCGGCGAGAACGGGTACCGTGGCGGTTCCACCGGTGAGGGCGGCCGCCGAGGCGGCTCCACCGGCGAGGCCGGGCGGCGCGCCACGACGCCGCGGCGACGGTCCAGCTTCGACTCGGCCGCCTGAGCGCCGGCACCCGCCGGTCGCGCTCCCTCCCCCAGTCCACCCTTCCGCCCCCTGTGAGGCATCATGCGCTGTGTCATCGCCCGGTACCCGTTCGATCTCACCAAGGACGGAGTGCTGGAATCGATGAAGGGCGTCAAGCCCGAGCTCGTCGTCGGTGAGTCCGTGACCATCGGACGCCGCCGCTACCCCGTCAAGCAGGTGGGTCAGATCATCACCCGGCAGGACCGGCGCGACTTCACCAGCGGTGAGGTCGTCCGGGCCATGGCCCGTCTCGGCTTCACCTGCCACGAGGACGTCGCGGCCGCGCCGGCCCCCGAGCCCTCGCTCAGTCCGCTCCAGGCGGCGTCGGCGATGCTCGGTGGCGGGACCGCCGCCGAGGCGGGCAGCCAGGCCGTGTAGCGGACACCCGTACAGCACCACAGCCACGAGGGCCCTGCCGACGCGCGTCGGCAGGGCCCTCGTTCTCGTTCTCGTCCCGCGGCTCAGGTCTGCGGCTCAGGTCACCGCCTCGCCCCGCGGCTCAGGTCACTGGTCGGAGTAGCTGAAGTCGCCCACGGTCCAGGCGCTGACATCCTCGATCGCGACCCGGTACATGCCGCCCGTCTCGGGGATGCCGGTGGTCCCTTGCAGGATCCTGGCGAGATGGAAGTGCAGATGTGTGGGCACTCCGCCAGGGTCGGGCCGGGGCTCCGTCCGGTCGGTGGTGAAGACGTCGGAGAACGGACCCAGACGGTCCGAGTCCTTGAGGACCTCCGACACTCGCTCCCTCCACAAGGATTCGGGAGCCAGTCGTCCGGTGATGACGGCACCTGCGACGACGACGGTCAGCGACATCTGGTTGCTCTGCTCCCGCTCCACCATGGCGGAAATGGCGACGAGCAGTTCGTCGGGGTTCGACATGAGAGCCGATTCTATGCCGGACCGGCCCCGTCGACCCCGCCCTCGACCAGAAGACGAAGATTCCTTCCCCTCCGGAGAGCTGAAATCTACGTTGGTCAACATAGACATTGCTGATTTGCATGGGTATGGTTTCTGTGTTCAGTTTTCTCGGGGCCCTGGTGCCGTACGGCGTCAGGGCCCTTCCACGCGTTGCTCAACGAGGTGACATGCCAGCGGATACTCCGCTCACGGATCGTCTGGACGACGACGACTACCCCGCTTACACGATGGGCCGGGCCGCCGAGATGCTCGGCACCACCCCCGGTTTCCTCCGGGCCATCGGTGAGGCCCGTCTGATCACTCCGCTTCGTTCGGAGGGCGGACACCGCCGCTACTCCCGCTACCAGCTCCGGATCGCCGCGCGCGCCCGTGAACTGGTCGACAACGGCACCCCGATCGAGGCCGCCTGCCGCATCGTCATTCTCGAGGACCAGCTGGAGGAAGCCCAGCGCATCAACACCGAGTACCGCCGGGCCGCGCACAACGCGTCCGGCTCCGGTACCGGCTGACCCGACAGGCCGACGGGCCTCCGCGCGCACCGCGCTCAGGACCGCGCCCTGGCAGCCTTCACGAACGCCCTGATCAGGACGGGGTCCTTCACACCCCGGGTCTGCTCCACGCCGCTGGACACGTCGACACCCCACGGACGGGTGGTGTCGACGGCGTCCCGGACGTTCTCCGGGCTGAGGCCGCCGGCCAGCAGCCACTTCTCCCCCGGGGCGGCCGAGGGCTTGCCGGACCAGTCCCAGGCGAGCCCGGAGCCCGGGACGGGAGCGTCGAGGAGGAGCATGTCCTCGCCCATCTCCCCGCACCGCGGCACCCGATCGCCGAACGCCGTCGCACGGATCAGGGTCCACCCGCCCGCCGCGAGGTCGTCGTAGTAGCCGCGGTCCTCCGGCCCGTGCAGCTGGACGGCGCGAATGCCCGCCTCGGTGGCCAGGGACCGCACCTCGGACAGCGGCTCGGCCCGGAAGACGCCCACCGTCAGCACGTGCTCCGGTACCCGACGGCACAGCCGTGCGGCCGCGGCGGCGTCCACGCGGCGCGGGCTGTCCGAGAAGACGAACCCGATGGCGTCGGCGCCCGCCTCGACGGCCGTGTCGACGTCCCGCTCGGTCCTCAGGCCACAGATCTTGACGAACAGGGGGTCGCTCACGTGCTGCTCCATCGCGTTCGGCGTACGTCGTCGGACCGAGACAACGCTACTGGGACCCCGGCCGTCTCCCGGACCGGCCGATCAGCCCACCGGGACGGCGGCGGCCGGCCGTGACGAGGTCTACTCCAGGCCGATCGCGGCGCAGTCCGACGCGTACTTCGGGGTGCAGATGTCCTTGACGGTGTAGACGCCGTCCTGGATCACCGTGTCCTTGATGTTGTCCTTCGTGAGCGCCACGACCTTCACCAGCTGCGACGGGATCCTCTTCTGCGTCGGGCTGTCGACCGAGTCGGGGGTCAGCGCCTCGAACTCGATCGAGCGGCCCTGGACCTTGGCGACCGCCATCTCCGCGGCGTTGTCCGCCTCCAGCAGGAACGACTTGTACACGGTCATGAACTGTTCGCCGGAGACGATCCGCTGCACCGCGTCCAGGTTCGCGTCCTGACCGGTCACCGGCGGGATCTTGGTCTCGCCGGCCTCCTTCAGCGCGTCGATCACGGCGCCCGCCATGCCGTCGTTGGCCGAGTAGACGGCCGCGATGTTGCTGAGCCCGATGGACTGGATCGCCTTCTTCATGTTGGCCTTGGCGACCTCGGGCAGCCACTCCCTGGTGTCGTACTGCTTGGCTATGATCACGTGGCCCTCGAGCTCGCTGAGCGCGCCCTGCTTGAAGCGGGCGGTGTTGGGGTCGGCGACCGAGCCGTTCATCATGACGATCTTGCTGTTCGCCGCCTTGTCCCCGAGGGCACCGACGATCGCGCGGCCCTGTACCTCGCCCACGAGCTCGTTGTCGTGCGAGACGTACGCGTCGATCGGGCCCTGCGCGAGCCGGTCGTACGCGATCACGGGGATGGCGGCGTCCTTGGCCCTCTTGATGGCCGGCACGATGGCCTTCGCGTCCACCGCGTCCACCAGGATCACGTCCACCTTGTCGGCGACCATCGTGTCCATCTGTCCGCTCTGCTTGGACTGGCTCGCCTCGGCGTTGGCGTAGAGGACCTTGCCCTTGTTGTTGGTCAGCTCGGCGACCCGCTTCTTGATGAGGGGGTAGTCGAACTTCTCGAAGCGTGCCGTCTCCTTGTCGGGCAGGAGGAGACCCACCGTGATGTCGTTGCCCTTCTTGGGGGCCGCGGAGCTGCTGCTCCCGCCGACGCCGTCGATCACACCGCAGGCGGAGAGCACAAGGGCCGAGGTGGCGGCGGTGACGGTGACGGCGATCCGACGGACCGTGGGACTACGGGTGGGGGAAGCGTTCACAACGGGGATGCCTTCCGGGGGCGAGAGAGCAGCCTGGCGACCAGGGGTGGCTGAAAGCCAACGCGGTTTCGGTACACACCGTCAAGGGTTCCGGTTAACGAGATCGCAACAGCAACTACTGACGAGTTCCACAACCAGGGATTCGCGTGGGGGTTCGGTGATGTGAGCGTACTGCGGCGGATCTCCCGGCCGCCGGGAAAACCACAGACGTAGGGAAGTTGAACACCGCGCCGCCGGGGCGCCGGACTTGCCCGTCGGCAGGTCCCGCGCCGCTATCCGTCCGCCGCCTCCAACGCGGCACTCAACTCCCCCCTGCGCCGGATGCCGAGCTTGCGGTACGTACTGGTCAGGTGCGTCTCCACGGTGCGTCGGGCGACGTGCAGGAGATCCGCTATCTCGGTGTTCGTACAGCCGCCCGCGGCGAGTTCCGCGATACGGCGCTCGCTGCCGGTGAGCGACCCGGAGCCGGTGAACGCCGCCGCGGAACGGCGGGCACCGCCCGCGCGCAGGGCCTCCTCGACACGGGCCCGCAACCGTGGCGCGCCGAGTCGTTCGGCACGCTCGGCCGCCTCGCGCAGACAGTCACGGCCCCGCGTCCGGTCGCCGGTGGCGGTCAACAGCCGTCCCTGCGCCAGCAACGCCGCGACCAGTTCGCGCTCGGCGGGTGCGGGGCGCAGCACGGCGACGGCCTCCTCGACCAGCTCCAGGCCGCGGCGGCCGCCGGTCGTCAGACCCAGCACCCGCAGGGCCCGCCCCAGCGTGCGCGGGGTGTTCCACACCCGGGCCAGCCGCAGTTCCTCCTCCGCCAACACCCGTGCCTCCCGGGGCAGGCCCATCGCGAGCCGGCACATCGCGGCGGCCGTCCGCCACGGCGTGACGACGGGACTGATCACGGCCCGGGACGTCTGGCGCCGGCCGCACTCCAGGAAGTCGTGCAGGGCGCCCGTCAAGTCCTCCTCGGCCAGACGCAGCACTCCGCGCGCGTACAGGAAGCGGTTCATCTCCCAGGAGTCCGGCGCCCGGCCCGGATCGAAGCGGTCCGCGAGCCGCCGTGCCGCGTCGGTACGCCCCGTCTCCACGAGCGCGACCACGGCGTGCGCGTCGGCGTTGGTCGGGCCCGTACGGTGCTCCGGCACGGTCCGCTCGGCGTGCGCGGCGAGGACCCGGTCGTACTGCCCGCGGGCGGCGGCGATGTCGGCGCGTACGTCCAGCAGGGCCCCCTCCATCGGGTGCAGCAGCGGGGTGTGCCGCACGGCCAGGCCGCGCTCCACCAGTCGTTCGGCGTGGTCGAGTTCGTCGGCCCACTGGGCGACGGCGGCGGCCGTGCCCAGCAGGAAGGGCTCGGCCAGTGCTTCGGCGGGTTGCGCCAGCAGCGTTCCCAGCCGGGCCATCGCCTCCTGGGCCGAGCAGGCGCCGGCGGTGGCCGCGTACCGCACGAGCAGGGCCTGGCCGGAGGGGCCGGCCGCCTCCGGGGAACGTGCGGCGACGTCACCCAGCCACCGGTAGGCCTCCTGCCGGACCGTGTGGTCGTGGTCGGACAGCAGCGCGGACGCCGTCTGCACGGTGTGGGCCAGCTCGGGGTGGCCGGTCAGCCGGTCCTCGAGGGTGCGCAGCACGTCCACGGCCGCCCGCACCTCGCCGCGGCGGGCCAGCGCGGTGCCGAGGGCGATCGCCGTGCGCACCCGGTCGTCGGGGCGGGCCGGCAGCTGGAGCGCCTCGGTCAGGCGGGGGATGCCGGGGGCGTCGGTGGCGGCGTACTCCAGGGAGCCGAGCTCGGTCAGCAGCCGCTGCCTGAGGTCGTCGTCCAGCGGCTCCTCCAGGGCCCGGCGCAGATAGCCGACGGCGTCTTCGGGGCGGGAGTCCAGCAGGGCCGCCCGCACCGCGTCCCGCAGCACGCGCGACGCCCACGGCAGGCCGACGGCCCGGGCCCGCAGCAACGGCCGGGCCACCGCCTCCGCAGGGTCACCGCGCCGCACCATGGCCTCCGCGGCCGCCAGGTACACCTCCTGCCGCCGCCCGACCGGCCACCCGGCCAGCACCGCGTCCCGCAGCAACGGATGCGCGTACCGCGGGCGCCCGCCGGCATCGGTGCGCAGCACCCCGAGCCACACCATCGCGGTGAGCCATCCAGCGACCCGAGCCGGGTCGGCTCCCACCGTCTCGGCAAGGAGACCGACGGAGTCGGGCGCGGGGAGTGCGGCCGCACCGAGCGTTTCCCCGCCGGCCGCTCCGGCCGCGTCGACCACGTCGAGCACCTCGGCCGGACGACCTGCCGCGCCTCCCGCCGGAGCACCCGTCGCCTCCTCGCCCGCGGCCGAAGGCCCCGTCAGTTCGAGGGCCGCGAGGGCTCGGGCGACCTCCGCCGTCGCCGGTCCGGCGCTGTCCAGCCACCACTGGACGACGGCCGGGTACGCGCCCGGATACAGGGCGGCGCAGGTGTCCGGCAAGGTCGATGAGAGGGTCTCCTGCGGCAGGGCGCCCAGGTCGTCGAGCAGGGCCCGCAGCAGGAGCGGGCTGCCCGCGCCGGCGGACAGGCAGTCGGCGGTCCACCGCGCCGAGGCCGAGGGGAAGGCGGCGCGGACGAGTTCCGCCGCCGCGGTGTCGGTGAGCGGGGCGAGGGTGTGCGAGCGGACGAGGGAGGGGGACAGCGCGTGGGCGAGTCCGGCGGCCGGCGGGTCGATGTCGTACTGACTGCGCTCGGTGGCCACCAGCAGCACAGGTAATCGGTCGATACGGCGGGCCACGTCGACGAGCCAGCGACGCGAGGCGCCGTCGGCGAGGTGGACGTCGTCGACGGCCAGCAGCAGCGGGGCCTGGTCCGCGTACGAACGCAGCAGCCGCCACAGCCGGGCCGCGCTGCCACGCTCGTCGTCGCCCGCGGTCAGGTCCGCGAACTCCGGTACCGAGCCCAGCAGCTGGAGCACCACGGACAACGGCACGGTGGAGTCCTCGGGGGAGCAGCGCGCCCGCAGTACGCGCATCCCGCGGGCCGCCGCGGCCACCGAGGCGGCCTCCAGGACGGCCGTGCGGCCGGTACCCGTGGCGCCGCGCAGCAGGACGAGGCGTCCGTTCCCGGCGCGGGCGCGCCCGGCCTCGGCCGCCAACAGCTCGTGTGCGTCCCCGCGTTCGCGCAGCGTTCCGGTCATCCCCTGCAGCGGTCCGGTCATCCCTGCCTCCCCTGGTGGATGCGTCGCCCTCGGTGAGCAGGACGCGGAGGCACCGGGTCCGGTGCTGTGACGTGCGCCACGGATCGGACCGGTTCCAGGCGCCGTGTCCTGTCCGGCAGAACGGCGGACGGGTTCCCTCCATTTGCTGTGGCGAGGCTCACGGCGATGCCCGGAGTAACCGCACCGGACCGGCCGCCGTTCCGTACACCCACTCTGACCTGCGACGATGCCAGCGCGAGGCGCCACGAGTGGTGATCGTGCCGCTGGTCTCGTGGTCCGCCTCGTGGTGCTCCACGATTGCGCATGCCACAGCGGTCACAGAAGTGTGGAGCAAACCCACCCGTCACCGGTCCGCACCGGACGGCGGGCTCGCGAACTTGGGGGAAACGGTTGCTCAGCTCACCCCGGACCACACACAGCGGCGCCACGGGCACCGGTGCCGCCGACCCCGGGCGCCGCACACCCGTGGCGGTAGCGGCTTCCGACCCGCTGTCCCGCGAGGGCGCCGTCAGCCAGCTGCGCCGGCACCCGGAGATCGAACTCCGCGAGGAGACCGGCCCCGACACCGTGGCGCTGCTGATCGAGGACACCCTCGACGAGGCGGCGCTCACCCGGCTGCGCCGGACCGTGCGCAGCGAGGGCGCCCGTGCCGTGCTCGTCGTGGGCACGATCCGGGAGAACGAACTGCTGGACGTCATCGAGTGCGGAGTCGGAGCCATCGTCTGGCGCCGCGAGGCCACCTCGTACCGGCTGGTCCAGGCGGTCCTCGCCGCTGCCCGCGGGGACGGCGACCTGCCCTCCGACCTGCTCGGCAGGCTCATCAACCAGGTGGGGACCCTGCACCGGGGCGCGGCGGGCGGACCCGGCACCCCGTCCCTGGGCCTCGCGCCCCGCGAGGTGGACGTCCTGCGACTGGTCGCCGAGGGCCTCGACACCGGAGAGATCGCCAGCAAGCTGTCCTACTCCGAACGCACCGTCAAGAACGTCATGCACGGGCTCACCACCCGACTGCATCTGCGTAACCGGGCGCACGCCGTGGCCTATGCCCTGCGTGAAGGCTACCTCTGACCGAAGGGGCAGATTCTGTCGCCCCCGCGGGCAGCACGGGGTGCCCGGCCGCCGACCCCGGCGTGCCTGCGGCCCGGCCGGCGCAGGGGGATGATCGGGAACGGACCGCATCGAGCGGGTCCGACAGCACGGCAGGGCAGGAGCGAGACAGTGATCCACGAGGTGGACGAGGTCCTCAAGAGCCTGCTCGGCGGCGGTGCGCTCACGGGTTCCGGCATCGAGGTCTCCTTCGAGGCCCCGACCCGGGACTGGGCGGCCCGGCGCAACGCGCCTGTCGTCAACGCCTACTTGTACGACATCCGTGAGGACGTGGCCCGGCGCCAGCGCGGCCAGATGTCCGTGCGCGACGAGCGGGACGTGGTGGTCCGGCGGCGCCAACCGCCGCGCTGGTTCCGGCTGTCGTACCTGGTGACCGCCTGGACCAAGACGCCGCAGGACGAACACCGGCTCTTGTCGGCGGTGTTGGCCACGATGCTGCCGCGCGAGCTGTTGGCCGCCGACGAACTCCCCGGATCCCTGGGCGCGTTGGGGCTCGCCGTGCCGGTGACGGTGGCCGGCAGCCAGACCGAGTCCCGCTCTCTCGCCGAGATCTGGTCCGCCCTGGGCGGCGAACTCAAGCCCTCCCTGGACGTGGTGGTGACCGCGCCCTTCCCGGCGTTCCCCGAGTACGACGCCGGGCCGCCGGTCACCGAGGGAGCGGCGGTACGGGTGCGCGGCCTGGACGACGACCCGCCCGAGTCCGCCGAACGCGCCCACCGCCCCCACCAGGTGGCAGCGGCCCGAGCAGCCCGAGCCGAGGCCGCCGCCCGCCGACCGGACCCCCGATGACCACTCCGTACGCCGACACCCCGGACACCACCAGGTCCAGGGAGGGCACCGACCCCGCCCACCCGCTGCTCGTACGGCTCGCCGGTCTGCGGGAGCGGGTCGGCGCGCTGGTGGAGCAGCGGAGTGCCGACGACCCCACCGCCGGTGATCCGCTGCGCGGCCTGTACCTGTCCGAGGGGGCCGTACGGCATCTGCTGCACGCCGCTTCGGCCGCACCCGCCGCCGACTCGGCTGACTCGGCTGACTCGGCTGACTCGGCTGACGGCGCGATAGTCGCGCTCGGACCAGGTGACCGCCTCGCCGCGCTGGCCGCCCGGGCGGATCTGACCGAGCTGGACACCGCCATCCTGCTGGTCGCCCTCGCCCCGGACCTCGACCGCACCTTCGAACCGCTCTACGGCTACCTCAACGACGACGTCAGCCGGCGCCGCGCCACCACCGGACTCGCCCTCGACCTGTGCGCGACGCCCGTACACCTGGCCACGGCCCGCGCCCGCTTCCACCCTTCGGCGCCCCTGCGAGCGCTCGGCCTGCTGGACGTGGAGGAGCCGGAACGCCCCTTCCTGTCCCGCTCCTTGCGGGTGCCCGACCGGCTGATCGCCCATCTGCTCGGCGACGACACCCCGGCCCCCGCGCTGCACGCCCACCTGAGCCCGATGGCCGAACCCCTGCCCGTCGACGACGACTTCGTGCACCGGCTGGCCGCCCGCCTGCGCGTCGGTCCGCTGACCGCCTACCTCCGTGAACACCGCGAGGGCGACGGACTCGCCGCGATCGGCGCTGCCCTGCGCGCCGCCGGTCTGGACGCCCTGCACTTCTCGGGGCCCGAGGACCTGGTCCCCGACCTGCTGCGCGAGGCCCGGCTCGGCGGCGGCGCCGTCGTACTGTCCGGCCTGCCGGACCGGCCGGGCCCGCTGGTGCGGGCGTTGGCGGCGGCGACGGACGTCACCGTGCTGCTGACCGACCCGCACCCCTACGACCCGCAGTGGAGCGGGCGCGACCCGCTGGTCCTCGAGGCACCCCGGCGCGGTGCCGGCGGTACGGCCGCCTGGTCGGCGGCGCTCGGGCCGGACGCCCCGGGATTCGACCTGGCCGCCACCGTCGCCCCGTACCGCCTGGGCGGCGACCGGGTGGCCCGGGCCGCGCGGTCCGCCCAAGCCCTCGCCACCTTCGAGGGCACCCCGCTCACCGCCGCCCACGTACGGCTGGCCGCCCGTCAGCAGTCGGCGTCCGGACTGGAGCGGCACGCCCGCCGGATCCGGCCCGAGGTCGGCTGGGAGGACCTGGTGCTGCCCGACCGGCCGCTGACCCAGCTGCGTGAACTCGCCCTGCGCGCCCGCCACCGCGACCGTGTGCTCGGCGACTGGCGGCTGAGCGCGGGCGGCGGCCGGGGCCGGGGTGTGCTCGGGTTGTTCGCGGGCGAGTCCGGCACCGGCAAGACCCTGTCCGCCGAGGTCGTCGCCGCCGAACTCGGGCTCGACCTCTACGTGGTGCAGCTCTCCTCCGTCGTCGACAAGTACGTCGGCGAGACCGAGAAGAACCTGGAACGCATCTTCACCGAGGCCGACCGCACCGACGCCGTGCTCCTCTTCGACGAGGCCGACGCCGTGTTCGGGAAGCGGTCGGAGGTGAAGGACGCGCACGACAAGTACGCCAACATGGAGAGCGCCTACCTGCTGCAGCGCCTGGAGTCCTTCGACGGCATCGCGCTGCTCACCACCAACCTGCGCGCCAACATCGACGAGGCGTTCACCCGCCGTCTGGACCTGGTGGTCGACTTCCCGTTCCCGGACCCCGAGCAGCGCCTGGCCCTGTGGCGGCACGGACTCGCGCACGTCCCGTGTGCCGCCGGCATCGACACGGCCCCGCTGGCCAAGGACTTCGAACTGGCCGGCGGCTCGATCCGCAGCGCGGTCGTCACCGCCGCCTATCTCGCCGCCGGCCGGGACGAACCGGTCGGCGCGGACGACCTGCTGGAGGGGGCCCGCCGCGAGTACCGCAAGGCGGGTCGGCTGGTGCCCGGAGAAGCCAACTGGTAGCTCCCGTACCGGACTTACCCGGCCCGCCCCTTCTGTGCAACCGGCCCCACAACCGAGCCCCCGTCAGACCGTCAGCTTGACGGCTTCGAGCCAGCGGTCGTTCTCCAGGGCTCCGCCGAAGATGAGCTCGGGGCGCGGATCGGTGCACCCCTGGGCGCCCCAGTCGTAGCCGTGGACACGGGCGGTCTGGCAGACCTTGCCGCTGCCGATGTTGATGCCGAAGCCCAGCATGTCCGGCGCGCCCTTCTTGCTGCTGCCGATGTAGATGTTCCGGCCGTCGGCGATGGCCGTCCACGACGGCGACCACTTGCCCTTGCCGTCGGTCGACTCGGGGTTGTGGATGAAGGCGTTGGCCGCCGAGCCGCCGGCGCCGTACACCGCGATGTTGAGGGCCTTGATCGGCTTGTTCTGGCCCGTCGTGCCGGCGAACGTGCCGTCGCACACCGGCTTCTGCCAGCCGTCGCCGGTCACGAAGGCGCGGTAGCAGATGTGCCGTCCGGTCGGGTCGTCCTTGGCCAGGCGGTTCACGGCGGTGGCGGCGGTGTCCTGCGGGGGCCGCGCGGTCACGGTGGCCGGGGCGCCGCCGCCTCCGCCGCCGCCCGCACCGGCCGCCGCGCCCTGATCGACCTCGGCGGGCGGTGTCGCGGGTGTCGCGGTGGGCTGCGGCGGTGGGGTCGGTGTCGCGGTGGGGCTCGGCGGCGCGAGGGTGGAGCCGACCTCCTGGGACTTCGCCTCCGCCAGGCTGGCCACCCGCGGCTTGTACGAGATCCAGATCATGACGAACGCGATCGCCAGGGCCAGCATGATGCTCAGCGCGGTCGCCAGCCAGCGCGGCAGGAAGCCCCGCTGCACATAGGTGCCGTCCACCTCCGTCGGCTGGACGCCCGAGCGGCGCACCGCCAGCCGGTACGGCTGCTCCTCCTTCGACCCGAACCAGATGATCTGCCGGGGCCGCAGCGTGGTGTTCACGAACGCGGCCCGGCCGGGCTCGATCTGCACGTTGGCCGGCTGGATCTCGTACGACAGCCGGTCTCCGGTGTCGCTGCCGCTGAGCGAGGCGGTGACCTTGGTGTTGCCCAGGTTGTCGATGGCGAGCCGCGGCCGTCCCCGGAACCGCCCCTTCACCGTGTGCGGCACCAGTTCGGCCCGCACCTCGCTGAACGGCGTGATGGTGAGGTTGCCCTCCGGGACGGTCACCGCGTCCGGGTGCTCGGTCGGCGTGATCCGCACCGCGAACGGGTTCGGTCCCGCCGTCGCGTCCGGAGTGCGCGGCGGCGCGAACGTCAGCTCCACCGTGCCCGTCGTCCCCGGATAGAGCCGCAGCGTCGGCGGTTCCACCGTCGTCCAGGGCGCCACCGCCCCCACCGGTTCGAAGCGGTACTCGTCGACGACATCACCCGTGTTGCGCAGACGCAGACGTACGCGCGTGCTGCTGCCGGGGTCGACGGTGGCGGAGGCGGGTTCGAGGGAGGTCCACAGGCTCACGCGAGGACGCTACGGCCGGTACCAGGCCCGCGGCAGCGGACCGAGGGGCAGACGTGGGTGCGGAAAGTTCCGTACCCACTGCCCGGAAGTCCCTTCTCCGGGACTTCCCTTCTGGTGCCGGGCCTTCCCTTCTGCTGGCGGAAGTCCCCTTCTAGCGCGCCTCGTTGTCGACGAGGTCGTTGTCGTTCGCCTGCTCCACCAGAGCCGTGATCCTGTCCATCAGGGCGAGCACCGCGTCCCACTTCCGCTCCGCGTCCCGGTCCCCGGGGTCACGGCGGTCGTAGTAGTCGTACACCTGGCTCTCCCGCATCACGCGGGCCTCACAGCTGAGGTACTGCGAGATGCAGTTGCCCGGGTACTTGCTGCTCCAGACGTACGACGGTCCGCTGACGCCGACCTTCACCGCGATCCCGTAACCGAGCCGGTCGATGGGGACATAGAGGCGGGACAGGTGCTCGTAGACGTCCTTGAGGTAGCCGACGGCGACCTTGACGGGGTTGTCGAAGCGTTTGTGGGCCGAGTTGGCCCGGGGCGTGAGAATCGTGAGGTTCGCCGCCGCCGTGCCGTCGCCGCCGAAGTCCGCGTTGAGCAGATGGCCCGCGATGAAGGGGATGTTGTACTTGTCCCGGGCGTCGTCGATCGCGGCGGGAAGCCTGCTGTCGGCGTCGGTGCCCATGCCGAACAGGCTCCTCGGTCCGAGGATCGCCTTCGACATCGCACCGCCCGCGGCCCGTGGGCTCGCGCGGGTGTACTCCGGGGCCGAAATGAAGAGCGGCAGGGACTCGACTCGTACGCGACCACGCCGGGTCGACGTGCCGGCGGTGACGGACGAGCGCACCCGCTGCACGGGCGCGGCGCCCGGCCCGGTCGCCCGCTGCACGGACCCGGGAACCCCCAGTTCGGGCGCCGCCCCCTGGGCCAGCCGCCTGCCGTTCGCCGCGGACTGGACCTCGAAGGCGTCATTGGGGGAGGAGACCTTCGCGCCCGCGCCGTTGTCGGTGCCGGCCACGGGACCCAGGCTCTGCTGCCGGACGTGGTCGATCTCGTGGTAGATCGTCTCGTCGTCCAACTTCGGGGACGCGGAGACGATGTGCGCGCCGGTGGTGTAGGCGAGGGCGCCCAGCTCCGTCGCCGAGCGCTGCGCGACCGGGCCGGTGTGCACCCGTACATGGCCCAGGTCCATGCCGTAGGCCTGCTCCGCCGTCGCCCGGATGCGGGCATCCAGCGGCTGCCAGGGAGACGCGACGGCCTCGTCCACCGACGACCGCCGCTGCACGACCGGCTCCCCGACGGCCGACTGCGGGGCCGCCGACTGCTGGACGGCGCCCGACTGCGAGGCGGTCGACTGCTCGACGGCCGACTGCGTGTGTCCGCATCCGGGAGCGTTCTCGTGCCGCTCCTCCTCGATGGCGCGGGCCACGGCCGCGTTCCCGGCCATGCGCTGCAGGGTCAGCAACCGGTGGGCGGGCCCGCTCGGCGCACTCACCCGGCGGGCCTGACCCTGGTCACCGGCCTGCTGGGCCCGTGTTCCGTGTGCGCGCACGACGCTCCCTTCGACACCGGACGACTGGCCATCCAGCTCTACCGGACCGCCCGGCAGGCCGACACGTCCTCCGGGGCAGCACCGAGGGCAACGACACCACCCCTACGGGCCGACGGTCGCGAAGAAGTGCCCTTGAGGGCAGGAGGGTTGCCCCCGATCCGGCACCCCAGGACGTTTCGGCTGACGCGCTTCGCGCGTGACGGTGAGAGCGACCTGACTCGTACCCCGAGGAGTGCACAGCTATGCCGTCCTACCTGTCGCCCGGCGTATACGTCGAGGAGGTGGCCAGCGGCTCCCGCCCGATCGAGGGGGTGGGCACCTCGGTGGCGGCCTTCGTCGGGCTCGCCCCGACCGGCCCGCTGAACGAGCCGACCCTGGTGACCAACTGGACGCAGTACGTGGCGGCCTTCGGTGACTTCACCGACGGGTACTACCTCGCCCACTCCGTCTACGGCTTCTTCAACAACGGCGGCTCCGCGGCGTACGTCGTGCGGGTGGGCGGTTCCGCGGCGGGCGCCTCCGGCGACTCCGCCTCCCCCGCCGCGGTGTCCGGCTCGGCCGCCCCGGCCGCGCTGCCCGCCGGTGAGCCCAAGCAGCTCGGCACGTTCGCCGTGACCGCCAACGCGACCGGCCAGAGCGGCAACCCGCTGAGCGTGGAGGTCGCCGACCCGGAGGGCGAGGGTCCGGCCGAGCGGTTCAAGCTGATCGTCAAGGACGGCGACAAGCCAGTCGAGACGTTCGACGTGACGGCCAAGAAGGGCAACCGCAACTACGTCGTCACGCAGGTCAAGGAGCGCTCCAAGCTCATCACCGTGGCCGAGGCCGCGCCGTCCGCGCAGCTGGCCCGCCCGGACAACCAGACGGTGGCGCTGGCCGCGCCGCCCGCCGCCCCGGCCGGTGTCGAGGAGCCGCCCGCGCAGTCCGTGGGCCCGGCGCAGTACCTCGGCGACAGCGCCGACCGCACCGGCTTCGGCGGCCTGGAGGCGGTCGACGAGATCTCCATGGTCGCGGTGCCCGACCTGATGGCCGCCTACCAGCGCGGCGCGATCGACCTGGAGGCCGTCAAGGCCGTCCAGCTCGGTCTGATCGCGCACTGCGAGCTGATGGGCGACCGGGTCGCCATCATCGACCCCCCGCCGAGCCTCAACGCCCGCCAGATCCGGGTCTGGCGCCAGGAGACGGCCGGCTACGACTCCAAGTACGCGGCCCTGTACTACCCCTGGATCAAGTCCTTCGACCCGGCCACCGGCCAGGCCCGGCTGGTCCCGCCGAGCGGCCACGTGGCCGGCGTGTGGGCCCGCAACGACTCCGAGCGCGGTGTGCACAAGGCCCCGGCGAACGAGGTCGTACGCGGCGCGGTGGACCTGGAGATCCAGATCACCCGGGGCGAGCAGGACCTGCTCAACCCGATCGGCGTCAACTGCATCCGTGCCTTCCCCGGCCGCGGCATCCGGATCTGGGGTGCCCGCACCCTGTCCTCGGACCCGGCCTGGCGCTACCTGAACGTCCGCCGGTACTTCAACTACCTGGAGGAGTCGATCCTGATCGGCACCCAGTGGGTGGTGTTCGAGCCGAACGACCACGCCCTGTGGGCCCGGATCCGGCGCAACGTCTCGGCGTTCCTGGTCAACGAGTGGCGCGCCGGCGCCCTGTTCGGCGCCAAGCCCGAGGACGCCTTCTACGTCAAGTGCGACGAGGAGAGCAACCCGCCGGAGTCGGTCGACGTCGGCCGGGTGGTGTGCGAGATCGGGATCGCGCCGGTCAAGCCCGCCGAGTTCGTGATCTTCCGGCTGGCCCAGTTCTCCAGCGGCAACGGGGAGCTGGAGGAGTAGGCGGCGCCCGCCACTTCCGTACACCGAGTCAACTCCCCTAGAAGGACGAACAGATGAGTCTCCAGCCGGGTGACGCCCTTACTTCGCACAATTTCGGGCTCCAGATCGACGGCGTGATGGTCGAGTATCTCGCCGAGGTCAGTGGCCTCAGCCTGGAACAGGACGTCATCGAGTACCAGCAGGTCTCCGCGCAGGGCAAGCCGGTCACCAAGAAGCTGCCGGGCGTGAAGAAGGCCGGTACCTGCACGGTCGTCCGCGGTATGACGCAGTCCGCCGCGTTCAACACGTGGATCACCGAGTCGATCAACGGCGTGATGGGCAGCGCCCGCAAGAACGCCACGATCATGGTGATGGACTACCAGAACAACCCGGTCAAGCGGTACAACATGCGCAACGCCTGGTGCAGCAAGATCGACACCAGCACGGTGAAGGCCGGCGAGGCCGCGGCGCTGACCGAGACCGTGACGATCACGTTCGAAGAACTGGTCATCGAGTAATGCGGCGTACTGCTGTCCGGGCGGCGGCGGGCGGGGAGCAGGCAGCTCCCTCGCCCGCCGCCGTGCCCGACGCCGCGCCCGCCCCGACGCCCGCGTCCGCTCCCGTGCCGACGGCACCGGCGTACCGCCTGCAGACGGAGTTCCCCTTCGAGCTGCCGCGCGGCTACGTCGACGAGGCGGGCACGGTCCACAGGGACGGCGTGATGCGGCTGGCGACGGCGAGGGACGAACTCGTGCCGTTGCGGGACATCCGCGTCCAGGAGAACCCCGCGTATCTGTCGGTGGTGCTGCTGGGCCGGGTCATCACCCGCCTGGGCGGGCTGCCGATGGTGCACGACGGGATCGTGGAGAACATGTTCGCCTCCGACCTGGCGTTCCTCCAGGACTTCTACCGCCAGATCAACGCCGAGGGCCACACCCGAGCCTCGGTGGAGTGCCCGCACTGCGCGGAGCCCTTCGAGGTGGAACTCGGCGGGAGCCGCCTGGGGGAATCGTGACGTACGCGACCGACCGGCTGCACGAGGAGATCGCGTACGTCGCCTTCCACTTCCACTGGAGCCAGGACGAGATCCTGGACCTCGAACACCACGACCGGCGCCGCTACGCCGACCGCATCGCGTCTCTCGTGACGCGGGGCGGGGCGGAGGGCTGAGGCATGGGGCTTCTGGACCGATTCCGGGGGCGGGGGGCGGGTGTCCGTTCGGGCGCCGGTGCGGGTGTCGGTGCGGGTGTCGGTGCGGGTGCTGGCACGGAGAGGGCTGGGACGGAGGGGGCTGGGACGGGCGGTTCGAGTACCGGTTCGGCGGCGGGTCCTGAGTCTCGGGGTGGGGCTGGGAGTGGGACTGCGAGTGGGGCTGAGGGCGGGTCGGCGCCGACTGGTTCCGCGGCTGTCGACGCGGTGCCTCCACGCCCGGCCGACTGGCCCACGCTGCCGCCCATCCAACGGTCGGCCCGGGGCACGTCGGGGGTGGCCGACGCCGACTTCGGCAACCGCCTGGCCACCTGGCGCAACCCGTCCTTCGGAGGCACACGCCCACACGTCGTCCTGGACACGGCACCGGACGGCCTGACGGGCAATCGCCTGTCCGCACCGGCACGGCCTGCGGAACGTGCGGGTTCGGCGGGCACGCAAAGTTCGGCGGGTGCTGCGGGTGCGGGGGGCGCTGCGGGCACGGAGGGTTCGGCGGGTGCTGCCGGTTCAGCAGGCCCTGTTGGTGCTGCGAGTTCTGCCGGTTCCGCAAGCCCTGTTGGTGGTTCTGGCCGGGGGCAACAGCCCGTCCCCGTCCAGCCGGTGGCCGCACCGCCGGCACCGGCCGCCCCGGCTCCTTCCGTCCAGGGGCGGGGTATCCGCGTAGTCCCGACAGCGCCCCGCCCGACCACGGCACCGGCCCCGCTGACCAGGTCGACCACGTCTCCCGTACAGCGGCGCACGCTGCCCACCCGGATCCCGGGCACGGCGTCGTCCGCCGGGGGCGACGGCGGGGGCGACGGCGGGGGCTCGGAAACGGGCGGCGGCGGGGACACCGGTGGCGGCGGGGCGGCCACCGGCAAGGAGCCCGCTCCGGGCAGCGGCCCTCTGCCGGATGCCGGCGGCCTGCCCACGCCGGACGGTTCAGCGCGGGAGTACGACAGCGAGGCACCGACCGTCCAACGGGCACAGCCCGTGCGGCCCGGCGCGACGGGTGTTTCGTCCGACGCGACGGACGCAGCCGACTCCGCCCGTACGGCACCGACTTCCGGCTCGAACATCCCGCACTTCGACACAGGGTCGACGTACGCGGTCCAGTCGGAGGCGACATCTGCGTCCGCCGCGTCCTCCGCGTCCGCCGCCTCGACCGGCGTGCAGCGGTCGGTGAACCCGGGGGACACCTCCACGGCTACGCCCACCGCATCCAAGTCACCGTCTCCGGCGGCCGGTTCGGTCCCGGACGTCCAGCGGAGCGCGTCCACCCCGACGCCGCGTCGCGCGGGCTTGGGCGCGCCGACCCCGCGGTCGGCCGTGCCCGGGTCTGACGGGGTGGACGAACCGACGTTTCACGTGAAACAACGCCCCTCGCCCCCATCGGCCGTCCAGTCATCGGTCCCGCAGACCTCGCCGTCCCCCGAGAGAGCAGTCACCGGGTCCGCCCGGCCGCGCACGCCGTACACCGCACAAGACACGCCTTCGGCCTCGCCCGCCGCCCCACAGGCCCGGCCCTCCATCCAGCGGGCCACACCATCGACTCCGCATCCCGCCACCTCCACCGGGCCGACGCCACAAGGGACTTCACTTTCCGCGCACGAGGCCGCGTCCGCCTCCCGAGGCACGCCGACCGACGCGCACGGCCACGTACCCGCCTCACACAGCACGCCTACGACCACACCCTCCGCGCAACGGGTCACACCGCCGTCCCCGCAGACGTCCCGCTCCACCGAGCCCACGCCGCATGAAGCGGCGTCCGTCGACCAAGGCACGCCGACCGTCCCGCAGGGGACCGCACCCGCCGCCTCACAGGGCGCGCTCTCCGCGCAACGATCCCCGGCACCTGCCCCACACCAGGCTTCCTCCGCGCCGCAGGAAGCCGCGTCCGCCCGCCGAGGCACGCCGACCACCCCGCCGGGAACCGCACCCGCCCCCGACACCACACCTTCCGCGCAGCGATCCACCGCACCTGCCCCGAACCGGACTCCACCCACGCCACGAGAAGCCGTGCCCGCCGCCCAGGGCACTCCGCCCGAAGAGCAGGGCCACGCCCCCGCCTCGCACAGCACATCAACGGCCGCACCGCCCGCGCCCTCCGCCCAGCGATCCACCGCGCCTGCCTCACACGGGACTTCACCCGCTCCACAAGGCGCCCCCTCTACCCCGCACGGAACCTCACCCGCCCCGCAAGGCACCCCGCAAACCCCGCGAGCCACCGCAGCCACCCCGCGCGAGGCGCCCTCCACCTCGCGCGACACGCCTCGGGCCGCACAGACCGCCCCCGCCGCGCAGCAGGCCTCGCCATCCGTGCAGCGGGCTGCGCCGACGGCCCCACGGACCACTCCCTCCGCCCAGCGATCCACCGCACCTGCTCCACACGGGACTTCACCCACCCCACGACGGCCCGCAACCGCACCCCAAGGCGCCCCGTCCACCTCGCAGGTCACCTCCGTCGGCCCACACGGCACCCCGTCCACCCCGCAGGACACCTCAGCCGCCGCACACGACACGCGTCCGACCGCACAGGCCACGCCCTCGGCCCAGCGGGCCACCCCGTCGACCTCACAAGCCTCCCCCTCCGCCGAGCGGGCCACCACGCCTGCTCCGCAGGGGACTTGGCCCGCCCGCGCCCCCGAGGTGCATGCCACCCCTCAGCCCACGCCCGCCGTCCAGCGTTCCAGCGCGCCCGCCCCGCAGGGAACGTCGTCCGCCTCCCACGGCACGCCTGCCGTCCCACCGCCCGCGCCCCATGCCCAGCGGGCCACGTCGTCCGTACAGCGGGCCACGTCGTCGATTCCGCAGCCCAAGTCGGCCGCCGGGCAGGCCACCGGATCCGTTCCGCACGAGGCACCGGTCACCCAACAGGCCACCCCGCCCGCCCCGAACGGGACTTCATCCACTCCGCAGACCACACCGCACGTACAGCGGGCCACACCATCGTCCCCGCCGCCCAAGCCGTCCGCCGAGCAGGCGACCGCGCCCGCCCAGCAGGCCATCGCACCCGCGTCGCAAGGGACGTCGTCCGTCCGACGGCCCACCGCAGCCCCTGTGCCCGCACCGCCCACCCACGTCGGCACCACGAAGGGCACGCCCGTTCAGGCCCCGTCGTCCTCTGCGGCATCCGGCCCGGCGGCCGGCCCCGGACACACCGAACCCGGCGCCACGACACGGCGTCCACGCGGTCTCCCAAGTCCACGGGATGCACGGCCGCTGCCCCCGGTGCAGCGCACCTCCGCCCTGGGCGCCCCCCTGCCGCACCCCACCACCGCCCCGCCGCGAACCCGCCCGGCGCCGGCCGCCCACCGCACCCCCACGGCACCCGCCCGCACCCCGCTCGGCGCCCCCCTTTCTTCCCGCCCCGTCGACGCGACGCCGCTCGGCGGGGCGGGAGCCGTACCCGCCGTACAGCGCACCGCACCCAACCGCCCGGCGGACGCGCAGCGTTCGGGCACCGCGGCCCCAGCACTCCCCGCCGCGCTCACCACCCCTCGTGCGGCCGCCCCACTGCCCTCGCACGCCAAGCCGCCGTCCGCAGCCGAAGGCAACACCGTGCCCGCACCCACACCCGCCGCCGTGCCCTTCCCCCTCACCACACCGACGGCCCCCACCATTCCCACCGCCTCGACCAGCACCACCCCGACGCCCATGCAGCCCACACCGCAGACACCGCCCCGCCCCCCAGGCGCACCCACCGCACCCACCGCACCCACCATCCAGCGCCGCCCGACCCTCACGGCCGTACCCCTGCGTCGTACCGCACCCGGCGCCGAAGCCCGGCCCGTCGTCCACCCCCGGCACGCACCGGCACCGGCCGCCGCCCCGTCGGCGGGCCCGCCGCCCGCAGCCCCCGCCCTGCGGGCCCCCGCCGTCCAGCGCACCCCGGGGAGGGCCGCCACCGCCCCGATCCCCACCCCCACAGCATCCCCACCCACCACCCCGCCGCCCCCGTACTCGCCCCCCGGAAACCCGCCCTCCGGAAGCCCGCCCCCGTACTCACCGCCCGGCAGCCCGCCCCCCTTCTCCGACGGCGCGCCCCCGCCGGCCTACAGCCCAGGGCCGGCGGCGCCGCCCGCGTACTCGGCGGTCCCCAAAGACGCCTTCGACCCCCGTGCCCTGACCGACTTCCAGCTCGACGAACTCACGCACCGCCTGACCGGCCGCATCACCCGGCTCCTGCGCACCGAACTACGCCTCGACCGGGAGCGCATCGGCAGACTCCGCGACCCCCGCAACTGACCGCACCACCCACAGCACCCACAGCACCACCGGCTGCACAACAGGCCGTTTCCCAGCGCAGCGCACCACCCGCAGAACCCGCCCGCCCCCAGAAAGGCCCCCGCGATGTCCCGCGATCTCGACCCGGGCTCCACCATCTTCTTCACCCTGACCATCGACGGCGAGAGCCTCGGTTACTTCAACGGGTGCGAGGGGCTGTCGTCCCAGGTGGAGGTCGAGCACCGGCAGGAGGGCGGCAACAACGGCTTCGTCTGGCAACTCCCCTCCCGTGTCACCTTCTCCACCATCCGGCTGACCCGCCCGCTCACCCCGGACACCACCAAGGTCGCCAAGTGGATCTCCTCGGTGACCACCGGTGTCACCCGGCCCACCGCGCAGATCGCCGCGCTGCGGGCGGACGGTTCGGAGGTCGCCCGGTGGGGCCTGATCGACGTGCTGCCGGTCAGCTGGAAGGGGCCGTCCCTGGATCCGGCCAGTCCGGGGGTCGCGACCGAGGTCCTGGAGATCGCCCACCACGGATTCACGGACTGACGGGAGGAACGACCATGGCCAAGGGAAACAGGGGCGGTGCCGGCAAGAGCCTGGTCCGCGCGACCCTCGCGATCCACGAACCGCCGGTGGGGACGAGCACCACGCCGGGCGGCCTGATCAAGTCGTTCGCGTTGGACTTCAACCCGTCACAGCTGTCGCTGTCGCGCCGCTCCCAGTGGAAGGCGACGCCGACACCGGCCGTACGGGACGGTGCCACACCGGAGTTCATGGGGCCTGAGCCGCGCGAGATGACGGTGGAGATCTTCCTGGACTCCTCGGACGAGCCGAGCAGCAACAGCGTGCTCAAGAAGGTGGAGTCGCTGCTGGAGTGCTGCGAGGTGACCACCAAGAGCATCGCGGCCAAGCAGCCCTCCCCGCCCTGGGTGGTCTTCCAGTGGGGCTCCTTCTCCACGGCCCGGTTCACCGCCTATGTCAGCAGCGTCGAGGCGACGTACTCCCTCTTCGGGACGACCGGTGTGCCGATCCGCGCCACCTGTCAGGTGCACCTGAACGAGATCCCCAGCAAGACCAAGGGCCAGAACCCGACCTCCGGCGCGCTGACCGCCCAGCGGGTGCACCGGGTGGTGGCCGGCGACTCCCTCCAGTCCCTCGCGTGGCGCGAGTACGGCGAGGCGTCCGCCTGGCGGTCGATCGCCGAGGCCAACGGCATCGACGACCCGAGCAGGCTGCCCACCGGCATCGAACTCGTCCTGCCCGCCGCCGAGGAGGTGCGGTTCTGATGGTGCAGTCCGCCTACTCCAGCGTCATCCAGGTCAAGCTCGGCGGCAGTCCGCTCCCCCCGGACTTCGCCCCGCTGCTGGTGGACGGCTGGGTCGACCAGGGGCTCGGGGTGCCGGCCGCGTTCCGGCTCACCTTCCGCGACCCCTACCGGCTGGTCCTCGGCAAACTCGGCGTGAAGTTCGGCACGCCGGTGGTGATCACGCCCATCGCCGACGGCAAGGGCGGCTCAGACCCGCTGTTGACGGGCGAGGTGAGCGGCCTGGAGGCCGACTACGACGGCACCGGATCCTTCACCGTCATCCGCGGCTACGACCACGGTCACCGGCTGATACGCCAACGCCGGGTGGCCGCCTACCGCAACCAGAGCGCCTCCGACATCGCCCGCAAGCTGGCCGCCCAGGACGGCGTCCCGATCGGGCGGATCCAGTCGACGAAGACGGTGTACGAGTTCATCAGCCAGGCCAACGTGACCGACTGGGACTTCCTGGCCCGGCTCGCCGACGAGAACGAGATGGTGATGTCGGTCGACGCGAAGGGGAAGTTCCAGTTCGTGAAGCCGGACCCGGCCTCCGGCGCCCCGGCGGTCAGCACCCCCGGCGACAAGAGCCCGTTCGTCCTGGAGGCGGGCACCGACATCCTGCGGCTGCGGGCCTCGGTGACCGCCGCCGAACAGGTCGGCAGCGTCGAGACCCGCGGCTGGGACGTGACGACGAAGAAGAAGCTCACCGCGACCGCGCCCGCCAAGTCCAACCCGGGCATCAGCATCGGCACCACGCCCGGCGAGGCGGCGGCGAAGTTCAAGCCGGCCAAGCTGGTCGACCCGCAGACACCGTACGACCGGCAGTCGGAGGTGAAGTTCGCCGCCGAGGCCCTGGCCGACGACGTCACCGGCTCGTTCGCCGAGCTGGAGGTCATCGCACGCGGCACACCCAAGCTGCGGCCCGGCCTGCCGGTCACCCTCGCCGACGTCGGCGCGCCCTTCGAGGGCAAGTACACGGCGACCTCCGTACGGCACGTCTTCGGCGACGGCAAGCACTACGAGGCCTGGGTCACCGTCAGCGGACGGCAGTGGCGTTCGCTGTACGGGCTGTCCTCCGGTGGCGGCGGCACGGGCAACGGCCTGCGGCTGCCCGGCACCGCCAACGCCCTGGTCACCGACGTCCGGGACCCGCTCAAGCAGGGGCGGGTCAAGCTCCAGTTCCCCTGGCTCGACGACGCCTACGTCAGCGACTGGACGCGTGTGGTGCAGTGGGGCGGCAAGCGCGGCGGCTCGATCTTCCCCCTCGACGTCGGCGACGAGGTGCTGGTCGGCTTCGACCGGGGCGCCCTGGACCACCCGTACGTCATCGGCGGCCTCTACAACGGCAAGGACAAGCCGACGCCCGTCAAGGACGTGCCCCTGCACGACGGCGCCCGGCAGCGCGCCTCCCGGCACACCCTGTCCGACCGTGACGGCAACCGCGTGGACCTGCTCAGCCAGCGCACCGGCGGCAAGCAAGGCGTGCGGCTGACCAGCGGCGACGACAAACTCGTCATCAATCTGGACCGGGCGCAGACCGAGATCACCGTCGACAGCAAGGGCTCGGTCAGCATCACGGGCAGCCGCTCGGTGTCCATCGAGGCCGGCACGGACCTCTCGCTGAGCGCACGGCGGAACCTGACCATCAAGAGCGGCGGGATGCTCACCATGCAGGGCCGTGGCCTGGTCAACCTCAAGTCGCTCGGCGGTGCGGTGACGGTGGACGCGATGGGCGCCCTGAACCTCAAGGCGGTGGGCGCCACGATGATCACCTCGGGCGGCACCCTCCAGGTCAACTCCATAGCGAACGTGGGCATCCGCGCCGCCACCCTGCTGCTGCAGGGCGTGGTGCTGGTCAACAACAAGCCGTATCCGCTGCCGTGACGGCGACGCGGTCGGCCGGTCCGGTCAGGAATCCGGTCAGGAATCCGGTCAGGAATCCGGTCGAGAAAAGGAGAAGGCGGGTGGCCCTCTGATGGCCGAGCAGTTCGTCGGGTCCGGGTGGGCGTTCCCGTTGCGCATCGGGCCCACCGGAGGCATCGCCCTGGTCAGCGGGGAGCGGGAGATCGAGGAGGCGATCCGGCTGGTGCTGGCCACCGCGCCGGGCGAGCGGCCGATGCGCCCGGAGTTCGGCTGCGCCATCCACGACCTGGTGTTCGCGCCGGTCAACGAGGCCACCGCGGGCCGTATCCAGCACGAGGTGTACAGCAGTCTCGACCGCTGGGAGCCGCGTATCGAGGTCAATGACGTCGAGGTCACCGCCGGCGCCGAGCAGGGCGTGCTGTTCATCGACGTCCGCTACTCGATCCGCGGCACCAACAACCCGCGCAGTCTCGTCTTCCCCTTCTATGTCATTCCCTCCCACGAGGAGCCGGGCACGTCCGACGGCCCCGGCAACTCCCCTGAAAGCGACCGCTGATGGCCCTGCCCTCCCCCAACCTCGACGACCGCCGCTTCCAGCAGTTCGTCGACGACGCCAAGCGCTACATCCAGCAGCGCGCCCCGGAGTGGACCGACCACAACGTCTCCGACCCGGGCGTGACCCTGGTCGAGACGGTGGCCCACATGGCCGACCAGGTCGTCTACCGCCTCAACCGCGTCCCGGACAAGAACCACCTGGCGTTCCTGGACCTGGTGGGCATCCGTCTCTTCCCGCCCTCCGCCGCCCGTACGGACGTCACCTTCTGGCTGTCCGCGCCGCAGGAGGAGCCGGTGCTGCTGCCGGTGGGGACGGAGGTGGCGACGGTCCGCACGGAGAGCGAGGAGGCGGTCGTCTTCGCCACGGAACGCGAACTGGCCGTCGCGCCCTGCTCGTTGACGCATCTGGTGGTCCAGCACCGGGGCGAGCCGGTCGTCGACCGCACCACGGACCTCGTCGAGGGCAAGGACCTGCTGTGCTTCGCGGAGTCGCCCCGGCCCGGCGACTGCATGCTGCTCGGGCTGAGCTCCGCCGTCCCGCACTGCGCGGTCGCCCTGGAGCTGGACAGCCGGGTGGACGGCGTCGGCGTCGACCCGCGCCAGCCGCCCCTGGTGTGGGAGGCGTGGACGGAGGACGGCTGGCAGGACTGCGAGGTGGACCGCGACGGCACCGGCGGCCTCAACCGCCCCGGCGAGGTGATCCTGCACGTCCCCGGCGGCCACGTCCTGTCCCGCTCCGGCGGTCAGGAGGCGGGCTGGCTGCGCTGCCGCGTCACCGAACCGCTCCCGGCCCAGCCCTTCTACACCACCTCCCCGACGGTCCGCTCGGCGGAGGCCTTCACAATCGGGGGCACGGCCCCGGCCCTGCACGCCGAGACGGTGTACGACGAGGCCCTCGGCGAGTCGACGGGCCTGCCCGGTCAGCGCCTGCGGCTGGCCCACGCGCCGGTCGTGGGCGACGACCCGCCGCTGCTCCTGCAGACCGCCGAACACGAGGGCTGGACGGACTGGCAGGTCGTCCCGCACTTCGCCGCCTCCGGCCCGTACGACCGTCACCTCACCCTCGACGCCACCACCGGCGAGATCGCCTTCGGCCCGTCCGTACGCGAGCCCGACGGCACCCTGCGCCAGTACGGCGCCGTCGCCCCCAAGGGCGCGGTGATCCGCGCCCGCCGCTACCGCACCGGCGGCGGCCGCGCGGGCAACGTGGCCCGGGGCGCCGTGCAGGTGCTGCGCACCTCCGTGCCGTACGTCTCGGAGGTCGTCAACCGGGAGGCCGCGCGCGGCGGGGTCGACGGCGAGACCGTGGACGAGGCGAAGGTCCGCGCGCCCATCACGCTGCGCGCCCAGGAGCGGGCGGTGACCCTGCGCGACTACGAGGAGCTGGCCCGCCGCGCCGCGCCGGAGAACGCGCGGATCACCTGCCTGGAAGGCCAGGAGGGTGAGCACGGGGCCTACGCGGTACGGGTGTTGGTGGTGCCGCAGGCCGTTCCCGACCCGGGCGGCCGACTGCGCTTCGAGCAACTCGTGCCCGGTGACGCCCTGTTGGAGCGCATCACCCGGCACCTGGACGAACGCCGCCTGATCGGGACGAGGTTGGCGGTCGGACCGCCCTACTACCAGGGCGTCACCGTCGTGGCCACCGTGCACGCGTTCCGCGGGGTCGACACCGACCGGGTGCGCCGCCAGGCCCACGACGCCCTCTACCGCCACCTCGACCCGCTGACCGGCGGCGCGGACGGGCGCGGCTGGCCGTTCGGGCGGCCGGTGCAGTCCGGGGAGGTCTTCGCGGTACTGCAACGGGTGCCGGGAGTGGAGCTGGTCGACCAGGTCACCCTGCACCCCGCGGACCCCCTCACGGGCAAACGCGGCGACGCGACCGACCGCATCGACCTGGACGCGCCGGCGCTGGTGTTCTCGTACGACCACCGCGTCCGGGTGATCGGGGACGGGTCGTGAGCGGGCGTATCGGGGACGGGGGGCGGCTCGTGGGCACGCCCATCCGGGAGGCCGGCCGATGAGGGGCTCCGTCGACGGGCTCGGCTCGTCCGCGCCGATCGGGATGATGCTGCCCGCGGTGTTCGCCGACGACGACCTCGCGCAGCGCTTCGTGGCCGGGCTCGACGAGGTGATCGCGCCGATCCTGAACGTCCTCGACTGTCTGCCCGCCTACTTCGACCCGGCCCTGGCGCCGGTCGACTTCACCCGCTGGCTGTCCGGCTGGGTCGGCGCCGAGACCGACGGCACCGAACCGGAGCCGAGGCTGCGGGCCGCCGTCGCCGCCGCCGCGTACCTGCACCGGGTGAGGGGCACCCGACGGGGTCTCGCCGAGGCGGTGCGGCTCGCGTTCGGCGTGGAGCCGGAGATCTCCGAGAGCGGCGGTGCCGCCTGGAGCGCCCGACCGCTCGGCCCGGTCCCCGGCGAACCCCGCCCCCACCTGCACGTCACCGTCCGGCTGCCCGACCCGGGCCCGGCCGACGAACACCGCCTGGACGCCCTCGTGGCGGCCGCCCGCCCCGCCCATATGCCGTACACGGTCAAGGTGACCGCGGCCGAAAGGATTCCGGAGAGATGACCACCCAGAACTGCGCCGAGTGCGGCACCCGGGCAGAACCGGGCCAGTCGTTCTGCGACGCGTGCGGCGCCGTACTGAGCTGGACGGACCGGGGACGGACACGTACGGCGGAACGGACCGGCGAGCGGACGGGCGGAGCCGCCTCGATCACCGGTACCAATGCCGGTGCGGGCGCCGGTACAGGCGCCGGTGCGGTCGGAACGGCCACGGCGAGCGGGAGCGGCGCGGCCGGTGACCGCCCGGCGAGCGGGGGCCGTTCGGCCGCCGCCGACAGTGGGGAGCCGATCCCACACCAGACCGCCACGCCCCCCACCTCCGCTTCCGCCTACTCGCCCACCGTCCACGGCGCGTCGACGGCACCCGGGGACACGGAACGCACGGACACAGAGCGCACGGACACAGAACGCACGAGCGCTGATCCCATGCACCCGGGGCCCGCTCCCGCCGCAGGCCCGGCGGCCGACGCCGGCGGTTCCCCGGCCCACCCCGCGACCGGGCAGCAGCCCCACGCCGCCCACCCCGCAAGCACCCCGTACCCCGAGCCGACCCGGCAGCCGACGCCCCCCGCCCCGTACGCCCACCACCCCGCACCCGACGAGACGGCGCCCACCGAACCCGTCCCCGCGGCCACCTCCACCCCGCCCCCCGCGCCTCCCGCGCTCGGGGACACCATGGCCGCCCGCGCCCGTTCCCTTCTCGTCCCCGTCGCCGACCCGGAGGCCCAGCCTCCCGCGCCTGAGGCCGTCGCGCCGGTGCTGCCGGGCCGACCGGTGGCGGACCGGCCGCAGGTGCGGGCGCCGGGGCCCGAGCAGGGCGCCGGGTACGGTCCGCCCTGCCCGTGGTGCGCCACTCCCAACCGGCCCGACCGGCACTACTGTTCACGCTGCGCGATGCCGATGGCCGGGGACGACCACGCACCGGAGCCCCACCGCCCGTGGTGGCGCCGCCTGTTCGGCTTCGGCAACGGCGAGATCCCGTGGGCCGGAGACCGCCCCCGGCTGCGGCGGACCTTCGACCGCGTGGTCACCTGGGTCACGGCCGCTGTGGTCGTCGCCCTCCTGATCACCGTCGCGATCTACACACCGGACGCCATCCAGGCCACCCGGGACCACTTCGCCAAGCGCGCCCCCGTCCCCCCGGACCGGGTCGTGGCATCGCGCTCCTACCCGCAGCACAAGCCCGAGTTGGCCTTCGACATGCTCAACAACACCTGGTGGGGCCCGGGTGTCTCGGAGTCGGCGGAGGGCGAGTGGATCGAGGCCCGCTTCGACGAGCCGACCCGGCTGCTGGACGTGATCATCACGTCGGGCATCTCCGCCCGCACCGAAGACCGCACCAAGTCGGCGCTGCCCCACCGCCTCAAGGCGACGATCACCACGAAGGACGGCAAGGAGACGACTCGTCAGCTCACCCTGGACCAGTCCTCGGGCGGCCAGCGTCGCGCGTTCCGCGTCGGTGAGGTCACCAAGGTCCGCTTCACGATCGAGTCGGCCTACCAGACCTCCGGAAGCAAGCAGGTGTCCATCGCCGAGATCGAGTTCTTCGGCCGGTCGAGCGCGAACTCGTCCTGACCGCACGCCCGCAGGAGTGCCGGGCCGCGGGAGCGACTCCGCGGCCCGGGGAGAAACGTGAACCGCCGAACGTCCGAGGCCGGTGGCTCCGCGCCGTTCAGCCCAGGTCCAGTCGGTCGGCCAGTCCGGCGGCGGTGAACGCGGCCACCAGGTCGTCGCGGCCCTCGGTGAAGTGGGCCCAGCTGTCGCAGTGCGCCGGAACGACCCGGCGGGCGCCCAGGATCCGGGCGGCCTCGGCGGCCCCGGTGCTGTCGAGGACGATCGGCGCACCGTCGAAGAGGGCCGGGAAACGGGGCGCCCCGGCGAAGAGGACGGCGGTGTCCACGGGGCCGAAGCGCTCGGCGATCCGCTCGACCAGGATGAGTGAGGCGTTGTCGCCGCTGACGTAGACCGTGGGCAGGTCGGCGGAGGTCAGCACGAAACCGATCACCTCACCGGTGCTCTCCTCCACGTCCTCGACACCGTCCGGCCCGTGCAGGGCGGGCGCACCGGTCACGGTCACGGTGCCCCCGTCGGGACGGCGCAGTTCCACCGACTCCCAGGGCGCGAGCCCTTGCGCGGTGCCGCCGACGCGGGGCGCGCCACTGGGGGTGGTGAGGGTGACGGGTACGTCGGTGAGGAAGGCCCGGCCGGACTCGTCCAGGTTGTCGGCGTGCTCGTCGTGCGAGAGCAGCACCGCGTCCACGGGGCCGAGGTCGGCGGGGGCGACGGAGGAGGGCGCGGTCTTGGTCAGGGTCGGCCTGCCCGGCCTCGAGTAGTCGCCCGGGGCGTCGAAGGTGGGGTCGGTGAGGATACGCAGCCCGCCGTACTCGATGAGGGCGGTCGGCCCGCCGAGGACACGGACGGGGACCTGCTCGGCGGACGGGCGGGCGGCGGCAGCGGTCGGGAAGGACACGAGAGCAACACCTCACGGATGAGAAGCGGTTTATCCGTGAGAGACGGTAGCGGCTTCTCACGGATGGATGCAAGCCGTAACATGAGAACCGTGGGAACCATGAGAGAGACCGTGACTGGATCGTCGGGGCGGACCGTGGCACCGAAGGAGCAATCGACCGCCACGTCACCACCGACCCCACCGGCAGCCTCGTCGGCCGAGCAGGCGGAGTCGTCGGCCGAGCAGGCGAGTTCGTCTGCCGAGCAGGCGGAGTCGTCGAACCTGCGGACAGGGTCGCCGAAGCTGCGGACAGGGTCACCGACCTCGCGGACGGAGTCGTTCCGGGCACCCCGGGCGGAATCGTCGCCCGCCCAGGCTGACTCGTCACCCGCCCCGGCACAGGCGTCGGCCGTGGCGCCGGAGTCGGTCCTCCCTCCCGCGCCCGGGGCGGAGCAGTACGCCGCCCTCGACTTCGCGAACAGTACGGTCGCCCTGCCCGGCGGTCAGTTCCTGGACTTTCTCGGCACGCCCGCCGCGGCGAACCAGTGGCTCGTCGAGCGCGGCCTCGCCCCGGTGGACGCCGGCATCCAGGAGATGTGCGCGACCCGGCTGAGGGCCCTGCGGGAGCAGATCCGGGCCCTGTTCGCCTCCCGGGTCGACGGCATGCCCGCTCCCGTCGACGCCCTCGCCGCCGTCAACGACGCGCTGACCAAGGCCCCCACGGCATCCCTACTGCACTGGGACTCCGACCGGGGCCTGTACCGCGCCTCCTCCCACCCCACGACACAGATCGTCGACCACGCCCTGGCGATCCTCGCCGCGGACGCCGCCGATCTGCTGACCGGCTCGGACGCCGAGCGCCTCACGGCCTGCGGCTCGCCCCCGTGCACCCGCTTCCTGCTTCGGCACGGCCGCCGCCACTGGTGTTCCACCCGATGCGGCGACCGCGCCCGCGCCGCCCGCGCCTACGCCCGCCGGACCGGCAGCACCAGGACGAACTGACCGCGACCGTTCACATCGGGCCCAGCAGTCCCAGCACCCAGCAGTCCCATCAGCCCACCGGACAGCCCTCGCACTCACACTCGCCGTTCACGCTGGACGAGGCTTCGGCACCGCCGACCCATCAACACCGCCGCGACGACGCCAACGCAACGACGCCGACCCGCCGGCCTGAGGGCCGGTGGATCGGCGTCGGAACGCTGCGTGGAGGTGCGGGCCGGGTCAGCCGAGCGTCGGGTAGGACTCCGAGCGGGCCGCGGGGGTCTCCGGGGGCGCTGTGTGACAGGTGAAGCCCAGGCGGGTGAGCGCCCTGGTGACCTCGAAGGCGGTGAAGTCGCGGCGGTCCTGACGGGTGATGATCTCGCCCACCTGCTTGACCGGGAACACCTTGCGCCCGATGACCACGCAGGCCCCGGTGGCGGCCTCCGGTCGGATGCCCTCCATCTGTGTCTCCACCTCGGACTTGATCAGGTCGAAGGGGTAACGGGCGATCACGCAGCGCATGGGTGCCTCACCAAGGGTCGAGGGAACGGCAGGGGGATGCCTTCGGGGCCGGTGTCGGTCAGCGTCGGCCGGAACGGTGCCCGGCCGTGACCGTGGTCCGCGGACGATGGTCAGCGGGGCTGTGGGTCGCGGACCGGAAGCAGCGAGAGCTGGGTCCGCGAGGTAGGCAAGTCGGCGGGGGCCGTGGTCAGCACGGCTGTCCAGGACGCCCGGACGCGTATTCGCGAGGGTCGATCACGGGGGACACGCCCGGCAACACAGCGCGGGCGGCGCCAATTCGGGAGCCTGGATCCGGCTCGGTTTCCCGGCGGGGAAACGGGGAAACAAACGGGGCCCGCACCCAAGGTGCGGGCCCCGTTTCGCCGTAGCGCGCGAGCGATCGCGGATAAATCAGGCAGGAACGATGTTCTCGGCCTGCGGGCCCTTCTGGCCCTGCGTGACGTCGAACGTCACCTTCTGACCTTCCTGCAGCTCACGGAAGCCCTGGGTGGCGATGTTCGAGTAGTGAGCGAAAACGTCGGCGCCGCCGCCGTCCTGCTCGATGAAGCCGAAGCCCTTTTCCGCGTTGAACCACTTCACGGTACCGGTGGCCATGTCATATCTCCTGAAGGCAGTGCTTGGGGACCCGCACTGCGCGAGCCTCCTCATCGCTGCGATGATCACCTGCCCGGAAAAACCGGCAGCAAAATGGCAACCACACTTGCAACTGAGACCGAGCCTAGCACGGGAGGTCCTGAAACAAATCGGAGGCGAGAGCGAAGTAATGCGGGCGAGTGATATCCGCTAAAACCCTGCCGGGATTCACCGAGGAATTCTTTTCCACCGCGGCCCGCAATCCTGCTCCGGCGATGTCAGGTTTTCACTCGCCGTGCGCCCCTGCTCCGGAGACCCCCGCCGGGCGGCGCAGCTCCTCATTGTCCCGCAGGGCGTCCTCCAGCCGGTCCTCCAGGCCGATGATGCGGCAGGCGGCTTCGACGGGCGTGCCCTGGTCGACCAGCTCCCGGGCCCTGACGGCCAGCCGCAGCTGGTGCCGGGAGTAGCGGCGGTGACCGCCGTCCGACCTGGTCGGAGCGATCAGCCCGGTCTCGCCGAGAGCCCGCAGGAAGCCGGGCGTGGCACCGATGAGTTCGGCCGCCCGGCCCATGGTGTACGCCGGGTAGTGGTCGTCGTCGAGCGGGTCGCCGACGGGCGGCTGCTCTTGTGAGGGCATGTGCGCCTTCCCGCGGGTCGCCGGGGCGCGGCCCGCCACAGGGGCTGGTTCCTGCCCGAGAACTCTAGTCGTCCGGGTGGAATTCCTGCTGCGGCGGGCACAGATATTCACTTGGATGTTCCACTGCCGTACCCGTCCCGCTCAGGCCTCGACGACCAGGGCCCGGCACGGGCCGGACGACGTACCGAGCAGGCCGTCGTCCCGGGGCTCGGCGGCGACGGACCGCCACCCCCAGGAACGCAACGCCTCCAGGGTTCTGACGTCACCCCGGTCGACCAGGAAGACACCGAGCGCGCCGTCGTGGTCGGTGAGCAGCCGCTTCTGCAGTCGCCGGGCGAGGTTCCAGTCGCGGTCCTGGTCCTGGGCCCGCACCCGGTCCGGCACCAGGATCCCGGAGACCGCGAAGAGCCCGCCGGAGGCGGCGAGGCGGAGCAGGTGCTGGGGGAGGCATCCGTCCAGGCCCCGCCACCAGGGGCCCTCGACGCGGACCGGAAAGCCGTACGCGCACCCCGTCAGCACGGACGTCTCGTCGCGGACGACGGTCTCCGCGACCAGCAGCGCGAACCCGGGCTGCCGTACCTCGACCGCCAGCCGCCGCAGGAAGGTGGTGCGGGACCTGGCCCACTGCTCCGGCACGACGCCCGAGGTCTCCGCGTACAGATCACCGAGTTCCCACCAGCGGTCCTCGACCTGACCTCGGCTCAGTGGGCGCAGGCGTTCCCCTTCGAGGGGCGAGGGGTACCGGCGCCGGCGCTGCGGCGAGGTGGGAGGGGGCACGTTCAAGGTCATCGCCCGAGCCCTGCCCCGGGCGCGGACGGGCCGGCCCGGCGTCGTGGTCCGCCGAGAACGGCACCGCGGGAGGGGCGCACGAGGAGCCCTCGGCCCTTTCACCGTACTCCCGCCCGCACACCCCCTGCCGGGCCTGTACTGTCCGACCGGCCAGAAGCGCCCGGGCGTACGGTGGACATACCGGGGCATGCGGCAGAACCGGAGACAGGTGACCGTGATGCACACGAGGCCCGACAGCTCCCCCAGCACGCAGAGCGCGCCGACAGCTCCGGCCGTCTCCACCCCCGTACGCACCGAAGCGGACGCGCACCTGGCCGCGGACATGTCGCCGCCCGAGGGCGAGGGGCTCGCCGAGGTCCGCATCATCGCGGCGGACCCCGACGTCGCCCAACGGGTCGCGCTGCTGCTCCGCCACGGCTTCCACTGCGACGAACCGCGCAGCTATCCGGCGGGCCCCGACGGCCACGGCACCCTGCTCCACCTGACGGTCGACACCGGCCAGCCCCCGGACGAGCCCCCCGCCGCCTCCCCCTGGCTGATCAGCAGCCGCTCCCAGGCCTCCCGCACCCACACGGACGAACCCGGCTGACCTGGGGTTCGAACTACTGCGAGGGGTCGAACTAGTCCCCGGGACGGGTGAGTTCGAAACAAACCTCAGGCCCTGCCCGCCCCCGTCAGCCGCTCGAGCTGCACCGCCGTGACCGCGCGGACCACGAAGACGGCCGCCACGGCCGCGCCCACGATCGCCGCGTCGGCGGCCAGGAGCATCCAGACGTCGGTGTAGGCGCGGGCGATGATCTCGTCCGTGTCGTCCGTGTACATGAGGCCGACGCCGCCGGCCAGGCCTATCAGCCACAGGCCCCACCACCAGTTCACCGAACGCGGCAGCCGCCTGCCGGGCGCGCTCGCGCGGTGGATGTCGACGACGAGACCCCGCGGGACCCAGAGGTTGGCCAAGGGCAGGATCCAGCCCAGGTACACCCAGATCGCGGAGTAGCGGGGCCGTTCGCCCGACAGGGCGCGGGCGTTGTCGCGGGCGCGCCACAGCCAGGACAGGAACACGAGCGCGCAGAGCACGGCGGTGGCGCTGCCCAGGGTGTTGACGATGTGGTACCCGTCCTCCAGCGAGGTCAGCTTCCGGTGCTCGCCGCCGCCCTGGTCCGGCGGCCCGGATGCCGGCTGCCCCGCCACCGCGAGGCGTGTCTCCCACGCCGCCCGGGCCAGCCACGCGACCCCGGTGAGGGCGAGGGCCGCGACCGCACAGCGCGCCGAGGCTTGGAAGGAGGGCGAGTTGGAGGGCTGCACCTTTTGATCATTCACCCGGTCAATTCTGAGGGTGGCGGGACACGTGGGTCATCACGAAAGCGCTCCGCGATGGTCACAGCCACGCCATACGCCCCCGCCGCCCCCTAGTTCTGCTGCCCCGCCAGTTCTGCGACCCCCGCCCCGTCACAGGGCCCTGTCCAACAGGTCGAGCAGGGCCTTCCAGTGACGCTCCGTCACCTGGGCGCCGTACATCGCGGTGTCCGCCTGGGTGAAGCCGTGGCGCGCACCCGGGTACACCTCGCTCCGGTGGCGGACGCCCGCCGCGCCGAGCGCCTTCGCCAGCCGGTCGATCTGTTCGGCGGGGTTGGCGGCGTCCTGGTCGGCGTGCCCGAAGTACAACTCCGCGGTGATCCGGTCGGCCAGCAGATGCGGACTGTCCGGCGCCTCGGTCGCGAGATACGCCCCGTGGAAGCCGGCCGCGGCGGCGACCCGGTCCGGATACGTGCCCGCGGTCCGCAGGGCGAGGCCCGCTCCCATGCAGTAGCCGGTGATCCCCGCCGGGCCCTCGCCGGTCAGCGGGGACGCGGCCAGCCAGTCCAGATACGCGGCGGCGTCCCGCATCGCGCCCTCGGGAGTGAGCGTCCGTGCGGCCGGGCCCAGTCGCTGGATGATCTCCGGCCGCTCGGCGGGGTCGATGAACTCGGGCAACTCCACCACGGGCGCGGGCCCGTACCGGTAGAAGACGTTCGGCACCAGGACCGTGTATCCGGCCGAGGCGAGCCGGTCGGCCATCGACCGGAGATGCGGCCGCAGCCCGAAGCCGTCCATGAAGAACAGCACGGCGGGGTGCGGGGACCCGTCGTCGGGGTGGGACAGGTAGGCGTCGGCGATGCCGTCCGGGGTTGAGATCTCCACGGACGATCCGAGCACAGCGGTCATGAGGGCCTCTCGCGCGGCGGAACTTCGTGCACCTTGACTTCGTAGATGAAACTGAGTGTCAGGCTAGCCAGCGGGTATCGACGCTGCAAGCGAGAGCCGGAGGGCCGCTACGATCCTGGGATGACCGGAGCACCACACAGCGCCCGTTCGCGCACGAGGGACATCGCCAAGGCCGCCGTACGGGCCGAACTGGCCCAGGTCGCCTTCGAGTTGTTCCACCGCGACGGCTTCGACAAGGTCACCCTGGACGATCTGGCCGCGGCGGCCGGAGTGTCCCGAAGTACGTTCCTGCGCTACTTCGGCACCAAGGAGGACGCGGTCCTCGCCGCGTTCGACGGCCAGGACCGCCGTACCGCCGACGCCCTGCGTGCCCGCCCGGCCGGCGAGGACGACTGGACGGCGCTGCGCAGGGCTCTGGACAGCCTCATCGAGCGCTATCACCAGGACCCGGCCGGCGCCCTGGCGACGACCCGACTGGTCCGGGACACCCCGGCCCTGTGCGCCCGGCACCTGGAGAAACAGCACAGCTGGCGCCCCGCCCTGGCCGAGGCTCTCGCCGAGCGGGCGGGCACGCCGGGGGCCGCGACCCTCGGGCACACGGTCCGCGCCGCCGCCGCACTGGACTGCCTGAACGTGGCCATCGACCACTGGACGGCCTCCGACGGCCACCTGGATCTGGTGGCCCTCCTGGACGAGGCGTTCGCCACTTTCAGAGCCGTGTGACAGCACCAGGGGCAGGACGTCGCGACAGGGCCAGGGACAGGGCTTCGCGACAGCACCTCGCAACAGAAGCGACAAAGCCTTGAATGACCCAGATCACGCACTCTGGGCGTTTTCGGCCATAATCGAACTATGAGTACAGCGACGTTCGTACTAGCGGCCACGTCGAGCGAGGTACTCAACGTGATCGCCGCCTTCGCAGGTGGGCTGTTCATCGCCGGCGCCCTGGTGTTCGCCGTGGTGTTCGGCATGCGGGTCCGGGACCGGGAACTGCCGCGGCCCCGCCCCGAGGATCAGCCGCACCTTCCCCTGACCGGCCCGATCCATGAGATCCGGGAGATGCGGGAGCCGGACGAAGTGCCGGTGCCCGCGGACAAGCGGGAACGGCTCATGCCGTACCAGCTCCACGCCTCCGGAACCCGACGCGGAAAGGACCAGGTGCGAAAGCGCTGGCTGCCGGGTTCCAGCGGCTCCTTCGGCAGCGGCGGCATCGGTCACACGTGAGCACCGCCGGGCGCCCGGGGCATCGGTGCCCCGGGGCGGCGGAGCTGAACCGGTCTCGGTCAGGTCTGCTCGCGCGTCGGCCGGTACACCGCGAGTGCCCAGATCACGAAGACGTCCACGGCGATCATGACGATCGACCAGACCGGCTGGTACGGCAGGAACAGGAACTGGGCGATCATGCTCAGCGACGCCAGGAAGATACCGGTCATCCGGGCCCACGCGGCGCCGCTCAGGATCCCTCCGCCGGTGAGCACGGCGAGCCCGCCCAGGACGATCAGGATCACGCCCCAGCCGGTGAGGTTGATCTTGTAGACGTAGTCGCCGAGGTTGGCCCAGACGTCGTCCTTGGCGAGCGCGGAGATGCCCTGGAAGATCGCCAGGATGCCGTTGACCAGCATCAGGACACCGGCGAAGACGACCCCGCCGGCGGCCCGGCCGGCCTCGGCCGACGTGGGAGCGCCGCCGTAGTCGCCCCGCGCGGAGGGCCCGCCCGCCGACCGCTGGGTGTCGTCCCGGACCGGCGGCGACTGCTCCCCGCCGGTCGACTGCTGTCCGCCACCGGTGGGCGGTTGTGTGGCGTGCGGCTGATGGGTCATGGCCGGACCCCGCTTCTTCCGGGGCGGCAGGCGCGGTACGCCGTCCGCCGGTGCCGAGTGGTGTGTCCTGCGCTTCGACCATCGGGCGGGGCAGGGGCACCCGCCATGGGGACTGGGCCGTACGGGTGACGTCCGGCATGCACCCCTCCGCGCTCGGACCTTCACTGGACGGGACACATCGCACCCCGGGAGGCGACATGGCCGGTACCCGTGCACGCAGGGCGACGCACGCGGCGACAACGACGGTCACGGCCGCCGCCCTGCCCCGTCTGGCCCTGCCCCGTCTGGCCCTGGCCGGTCTGGCCCTGGTCGCGCTGACCGGCCTGACCGGCTGCTCCGGCGACGACAGCCCGTCGAGCACGGTCAGCAAGGCCGAGTCGGCTGCCCGGTCGGCCGGCAGGGAGGCGACCGCCGCCGCGTCCTCCCTCGCCTCCCTGGCCACCGAGGCGTTGGAGTCGGCGACTGCGGAGGCGGGCCGCAGGCTCGACGACATCAAGGGCGGCGTGGACGCGAAGGGCTCCGTCGCACTGGGCGAGCCGGCGGCCGACGGCGACCGTACGAAGGTGGAGGTCACCGCCAAGAACTCCACCGACTCCACGAAGTCCTTCGCGGTCCAGGTCGACTTCACCGATGAGGCCGGCAGTCTGCTCGACACGGTCGTGGTGACCGTCTCCGACGTCCCGGCCGGTGACTCCGGCAAGGCGACGGCCCGCAGCAACCGTCAGTTGACCGGCACGGTGAGGGCGAAGGCGGCGCGGGCGGTGCGGTACTGACCGGCGGCCAACCGAAAGGTACGACCTACCGAACACCGCGACCGCGACGCCCCGGCGACGACGACGCGGACCCCTGCGGCAGGACGGCGAGGCAGGACGATGACTGAGACACCGAAGGGCGGGACACCGAGGGGGGCGACACCTGAGCGCGGGACACCTGAGGAGGTGGCGCCAGAGGGCGGGACACCAGAGCACGGGGCACCTGAGCACGGGACACCGAAGGCCGCTCCCCCGGTGGCCTTCACCGAGCAGGACTACGCGGCCCGGATGGAACGAGCCGCCCGGCACGCCGCGCTCGTAGGCCTGTCCGGACTCCTCGTGTCCCCCGGCCCCGACATGCTGTGGCTCTGCGGCCACCGCCCGATCTCCAGCACCGAACGCCTCACCCTCCTCGTCCTCACCCCCGACTCCGACCCCCGGCTGCTGGTCCCGGCGTCGGAGCGCCCGGACGCGGAGGCGTCGCCGGGGGCCGGTGCCCTGCGGATCTCCGCGTGGCGGGACGGCCAGGACCCGTACGCGGCGGCGGCCGGGCTGCTGCGTCCGCACGGCCGTTACGGCGTCTCCGACGCGACCTGGTCGCTGCATCTGCTGGGTCTCCAGGAGGCGCTGCCGCTGACCACGTACCGCCCGCTGGCCGTCGCGCTGCCGATGCTGCGAGCGGTCAAGGACGAGCACGAGGTGGCCCGGCTCGCGGCGGCGGGCGCCGCCGCGGACGCGACGTACGAGGAGATCCTCTCCGTACGGTTCGCGGGGCGCCGCGAGACCGACGTGGCCGCCGACCTGGCCCGCCTGCTGCGCCAACACGGCCACAGCCAGGTCGACTTCACGGTGGTGGGCGCCGGGCCCAACGGCGCGAACCCGCACCACGGGGCAGGCGGGCGGGTGATCGCCGACGGCGACATGGTGGTCCTGGACTTCGGCGGCCTCAAGGACGGCTACGGCTCCGACACCACCCGTACGGTGCATGTGGGCGAGCCGACGGACGAGGAGCGCGCGGTCCATGAGGTCGTCCGCGCCGCCCAGCAGGCCGCCTTCGAGGCCGTGCGGCCGTATGTGCCCTGCCAGGAGGTCGACCGGACGGCCCGTGCCGTGATCGAGGACGCCGGATACGGCGAGCACTTCGTCCACCGCACCGGCCACGGCATCGGCGTCACGACCCACGAACCGCCGTACCTGGTCGAGGGAGAGGACCAGCCCCTCGTCCCCGGCATGTGCTTCTCCATCGAACCGGGCGTGTATCTCCCGGGCCGCTTCGGCGTCCGCATCGAGGACGTCGTGACGTGCACGCGGACGGGCGGGCGCCGCCTGAACGCGACACCGCACGAGATGGCCATCGTGAACTGACGCCGCCGCTCAGGCCATCAAGAATCAGGCACCGCGGAGTCAGGCACCACGGAATCAGGCACCGCGGAGTCAGGCCATCCAGAAGAAGACGGCGGTCATCCGCTTCTCCGCCAACGTGCGGCCGTGGTAACCGGTCGCGCTGTGCACGAGGTTGGCGTTGTAGAGGAGCAGGCGGTTGTACCGGTGAGGCACGCGTACGTCCTCCTCGAAGGCGTCGGGCGCGACGAACCGCGTACCGAGCGCGTCGACGAGGTTGTTGTGCGGGGCCTGCACGACATTGCCGCCGAGCCGCCCGCCGGGCAGGGACTGCCGGTAGAAACTGGTCCCGCAGTCCTTGGGCACACCGGAGTTGAGATACAGCACGGCCGCGTACCGGCACAGTGACCGCGAGTCCGTGTGCGGCCGGGGCGTACTCTCCCCTTCCCCCACCACCTGCACGCAGTTGTGGTTGAGGGTGCCCCCGCCGGGCGCCTTCTGCACCCACAGTTCCCTGGCCCCGGTCGCCTTCCTCACCGCCCGCTCCACCCGCGCGAGTTGTGCCGGATCAAGCCCCGGCATCGCCCGCAGCCCCGGCCACGCCTCCGGCTTGTGCGGATATCCCTCGACCCAGTCGTCCTTGCCGAGACAGCCTTCCCGCACGGCGTCGACGTCCGGCAGCACGTCGTCGATCACCCAGTAGTCGCGGCCCTTGGTGGGCTTGCGGTAGGGAAGGACGGGGAGGGACGCGGCCCTCCCGGGCCGCGAGGACCGCTGTGGCATGGACATGCGGCGAATCTAGGTCCGAGGCCCGTCAGGACTCTCCCGCGTTTCCCTCCAGAGTCTCCCGCGAAGTGGTCAATGTTCGGTCAACCGGGAGGGAGGGGCGGGGGCCGGGGTGAGGGCGGGGGTGTCGCGGGCCTACTTGGATTCGACCCGTCCGAGCGGGTCGGGGCCGGCCGTCAGCGCGTCACACGCCGCCTGCCAGGCGGAGTCCCCGGGGTAGAGCACGCTCCGGAGGTAGGCCCAGGTGAGGCGCTGGACCGCGGACACCCGCTCGAGGTTCTCGTCCGTGGTCTCGGCGACGTCGTATCCGGAGATCCCGCCGAGCCCGTGTTCCGCGTCGAACAGGGTGAGCAGGGACTTGGGGCCCGGGGCCAGGTGGTACGGGTCGGCATGCCAGTCCGGGCCCCGCACCGTCAGGTGGCCGGAGACGTCCTTGTCACCGGCGACCACCAGCGTGGGCGTCGCCATCTCGGAGAAGTCCGTGGTCAGGAAGAAGGAGAGAGCCTCCGCCACGGACTCGGTGAGGGCGTCGCCGCCCCTGCCGGGCGCGGCAAGCAGGACACCCGCCTTGATCCGGGGCTCGACCAGGTTCACCTCCGTTCCGTCATCCGGATCGGTGAGCCGTGCGCCCAGCAGCAGGCTCGCGGTGTGGCCGCCCATCGAATGCCCTGCTACGGCGACCCTCCTTCGGTCCAGGCGCCCGAGGAGCTGCGGGACGGCGGCCTCGATCACATCGAGCTGGTCGAGGACGCGCGTCATGTCCTCGGCCCGGGACCGCCAGTACATCGGTGCCCCGGGGGTGCCGGGATCCAGGCTCAGCGTTCTCGAACTCAGATGCGTGGGCTGGATCACGACGAAGCCGTGCGCCGCCCAGTAGTTGACGAGAGGGGCGTAACCGTTCAGCGAGGAGAGGTGGTTGGAGTAGCCCTGACCGTGCGAGAGGAGGATGACCGGCAGGTCGCTCCCCGTCACGGGCGCGGAGACCCGCACCTCCAGGTCCACGGCTCGGCCGGGAGCCGGCAGCACCACCGGAGAGACCGAGAGGACGGGAGTGGGCGAGCCGAACGTGTCGGCCGCGTACGTCGATTCACTCATGATGCGACTTCCGTTGAATGGCCTCTGCCATGTGCGACCGGATCGTCGGGCCGGCCGCGGGCGAGGCGGTCAGGAGCGCCCGGCTTCAGGCAGGCCGAAACGGAGCGTTGTTCCACTTAGAATACGGAACATCGTTCCGCTTTGTCAACGGCCATCAGAAGCACCTGGTCGCGGCGGCCGTACGCGGGCGCGGGAAACGGGAAGTCCCCCACGTCGACCGCGACTTCCCCCTGCGCCCCACTGCCACCTCGAGCAAATTTTTTACCAATCCAATGAACTTCGGGGGCCCCCGCATCCGTACTCCTGTCCGTCAGGCCCGCCGACCGGTGGGCACCCGGCCGGGCAGGAGGCACCGTGGGCATTTCGCGGAACGCAATGGGAACTCTCTTCGTGGGTGGTGCTCTCACGTTGACCCTGGCGGCGCTCGCCTATCCCTCGATGCTCGGTCTCGACACCGTCTCCAGCTCCCAGGACCGGGTCATCTCCCAGACCCAGTGGGGGCCGTTGACGGAGGGAGACCGGGACTTCGTGGTCAAGGTCCGGGCGGCCGGGCTGTGGGAATACCCCGTGGGGCAGATCGGGGTGGGCAAGGGGACGGCGAAGGAGGTCGTGACGGCCTCCAACCACCTGATCGACGGTCACGCCGCGCTGGACACGACCTGCCGCAAGATCGCCCCCATGCTCAACATCACCCTGCCCAACGTGGCCAGTCCGCAACAGGTGGGCTTCGTCAACCAGCTGTCTGCGGACCCCAAGGGCAACCAGTTCGACTCCGACTTCGCCAACATCCTTCGGGTGACGCACGGTTCGATCTTCAACACGATCGCGAAGATCCGGTCCACCACGAAGAACAGCCTGGTGCGGCAGCTGGCCGACCAGGCCAACGACACCGTCCTGGACCACATCACGGTCATGGAGGACACCGGGTTGGTCAACTTCGACCAGGCCCTCTTCACCCAGACCACCCCGCCGAAGCTGCCCTCGGACCAGCTCACCCCGCCCGCGGCGCAGCCCGGCGAACCGATGATCGTCCTCAGCCCGCCGCCGACCGCCACGACGACCCCGCCGACCATCAGGCAGTAGTCGGCCGGCCGAGTGGTCCTACGCGACCCACACCGTGGTGTCCGGGCCGAGCCGCCCGTCCGCCAGGGGAGCGCTGCTCAGCAGCACCTCTCCGGGCGGCAGCGGAACGGCCGTCCCGGACAGGTTGGTGACACAGCGCCAGCCGCCGTGGCGGGCGAAGTCCAGCACCCCGGTCGGGCTGTCGTCCGCCCAGGTCAGCGACTCGCCCTCCTGGAGTTTGCGGCGCACCCTCAGGGCCGTGCGGTAGAACTCCAGGGTCGAGCCGTCGGTCCCGTCCTGCGCCTCGACGGCGTAACGAGCGAAGCTCTCCGGCTGCGGCAGCCAGGCACCACCCGCCCCGAAGCCGTACGACGGCCCCGTCGTCGCCCACGGCAGCGGCACCCGGCATCCGTCGCGCCCCTTGCGGACGCGTCCCGTCTGTTCCCAGATCGGGTCCTGGAGCACCTCGACGGGCAGGTCGGCGACCTCGGGCAGGCCGAGTTCCTCGCCCTGGTAGACGTACGACGACCCGGGCAGCGCCAGCATCAGCAGCGTGGCCGCCCGGGCTCGTCGTAGGCCCGCCGCCTCGTCCACCGCCGGGGCGTGGCCGCCGGTCAGCAGCCAGGCGTTGTCGTCGGTGCCGGGCGGGAGCATCAGGCGGGAGGTGTGCCGGACGACGTCGTGGTTGGAGAGCACCCAGGTGGCGGAGGCGCCGACCTCCCGCGCCGTGGCCAGCGAGTGGGCGATGACCTGGCGCAGCTCCTCCGCGTCCCAGCCGGTCTGGAGGTACTCGAAGTTGAAGGCCTGGCCGAGTCCGTCCGGGTGGGCGTACAGCGCGCGTCGGTCGCCCAGGACCCAGGCCTCGGCGATGGCCATCCGGGGCGGGGAGTAGGAGTCGAAGACCCTGCGCCAGTCGCGGTAGATGTCGTGGACGTCGTCGCGGTCGTAGTAGGGGTGGGCGCCGGGCGGGAACTCGGCCAGGGCCCCCTCGCCGCCGAGTGCGTGGGCGCCGAGGTCACGCAGCGGCTCGTCGAGGTCCTTGGCGAGGGCATGGGCGACATCGACACGGAAGCCGTCGACGCCGCGGTCGGCCCAGAAGCGCAGGGTGGTGCGGAAGTCGGCGCGGATCTCGTCGTTCGCCCAGTTCAGGTCGGGCTGTTGGGGCGCGAACAGGTGCAGGTACCACTGTCCGTCCGGCACCCGCTGCCAGGCGCTGCCACCGAAGACGGACTGCCAGTCGGTGGGCGGGTGTTCGCCGTGCGTGCCGCGTCCGTCGCGGAAGACGTAGCGGTCGCGGGCGGCGGAGCCGGGGCCGGCGGCAAGGGCCTCCTGGAACCAGACGTGCTGGTGGGAGGTGTGGTTGGGGACGAGGTCGACGATCACCTTGAGGCCGAGGCGGTGGGCCTCGGCGGCCAGTTCGTCGAAGTCGTCGAGGCTGCCCAGGCGCGGGTCGACGTCACGGTAGTCGGCGACGTCGTAGCCACCGTCGGCGAGTTCGGAGGGGTAGAAGGGGCTGAGCCAGAGGGCGTCGACACCGAGGGCCGCGAGGTGGTTCAGCCGCAGGGTGACGCCCTTCAGGTCCCCGAGGCCGTCTCCGTCGGCGTCGGCGAAGCTGCGGGGATAGACCTGGTAGACGACGGCCTGCCGCCACCAGTCGGGGTCGCGGGAGGACAGGTCGACAGGCGGGCCGGGGCGGGCGGAACGGTCGGCGCGGGGGGCGGTCACGCGGTCTCCCTCGGAGCGGTGGTCAGACGCGGGCACTGCGACACTCACGTACCTGTCCATATTGCCCGTAAAGCGAACTCGACGCCGTCCGGAGCAGTTCATTCCTCCTGTGACGAAATCGTGATGGATCTTTGAACCATCCCTGTATTGCCGCAGGTTGACAGCTTCCGCAGGGCGATCCACGATGTGCGAACACCGTGATTCATGTGACCAGTGAGACCGGTGTTTCTTGAGACCGGTGCTCTGTGGAGCACCTGCCACCCCCTCACCCCCAAGGGATCCGCATGTCCATAGCCAGACGTGTCACCGCGCGCCGCCTGCTGGGGACGGGTGCCGCGGCGCTCGTCCTCTGCGCCGTCTCAGCCCCGACCTCCTGGGCCCACGGCACTCCCGGCGGCGACGGATGGAAGTCCGGCGGCACCTACAAGCCCGGCACGGGCGCGGGCACGGAGACCGGGACCGACCGCTGCCAGTTCTCCCTGGACGGATCGAAGTTCTTCGACTCGGTCAAGGTCGACGACCAGAACCTCAAGCCCACCGACGACGGCAAGGTCCACGTCAAGGTCCGCACCGCCGGTGACGCCACCTCCTGCACCGCCTCGCTGGCCTCGTACCTCGCCCACGGCGCCACCTTCAACACCTCCGGCGAGCAGGTCTTCGTCGACTTCGACTCGGTGACCGTGAAGCCCGGGCAGACGGAGTCCCTCGACATCGCGGTGCCGGACGCGGGCTGCTTCGCGCAGGTCGACCTGTACCGGGGCGCGGTCAAGTTCGACGGCGAGCTCGACGCCAAGGACGGCTTCGTCCACGGCGAGCTGCCCAAGGGTCCGGACCGCCCGGTCATCAAGGACAACCTGATCGCGAGCTGGAACGGCGGCACGAAGGACTGCACGACGGTCCCGTCCGAGCCGCCGGCCACCCCGACCTCCCCGCCCGCGACGACCCCGGAGCAGCCCGAGCCCTCGACGCCGGCCGAGGAGACCACGCCTCCGGCCGACGAGACCCCGGGCACCGAGTCCCCCGGTACAGACACCCCCACCCCCTCGGCCTCCGAGTCCACCACCGCCCCGGCCACCACGCCGAAGGGCGGCGGCGACGACCTCGCGGAGACCGGCGCCAACAGCAACACCGGCCCGATCGCGATCGGCGCGGCGGTGCTGCTGGCGGGCGGGGCGGGCCTCGTGGTCATGACGCGGCGTCGCAAGGCGACTCGCTCCTGACCGACGCGGACTGAGCAGTCCTGGACTGCATGAGCAGTTCTGAACCTGAAGAGGCCGCCCGCCGTCATGGTGCGGGCGGCCTCTTCGGCGTTCCCTTCTCGGTGTTCTCTTCTCGGTGTTCTCTTCACGGCGGTTGGCTGGAATCTCCCCGCTCTGGCCACGCCCTGGCTGTCCGCTGTCACTGCCGATAGTTAGAGTTACTTATGAGTCGTTGACTGCTGATGGCGTACGGGGGAGGACAAGTTGCCGAGCGACGGTGGCGCGACGGCGGGGCCGTCATGGGTGTTCGACGTGTTCAACATGGCACAGGCCGCTGCAGGTGCCGCGAGCGAAGTGGCCGCCGAACTGTCGTCGTTCACGACGTTCCGGACCCGCGTCGACGAGCTGATCCGTGATCTGAAGAGTTCGGCCGCGGGCCCGGACAAGCTCGGCCAGGAGCGGCTGGTACGCAACCAGCTCGGTGGCGGGGACGGGGCATGGGCCGAGGCAGCCGGACTGCACGCCGCGTACGAGACGGTGATAGGCGAACTGGAGACCCTGTCCAAGCTCCTGTCCGACTCCATGGAGGGCATGGCCATCGCCGTGCTGGCATCACACAAGGGCTACCAGAACATCGACCTGGACGTCCGTGACCGTATGGCGGCGATCAGCGCGGAAACAACGAAGCACTACGGCGGGAGCTACGACCCCGAGCAGGCGCGAACGGGCCGGCACGACGTCGCCAAGCGCCCGTCCGGCAACGACGCCGGAGGTTCGATCTGATGCCGGGCAAGGGAACCGCGGGCGGCACGCCCTTCGAGGACATGAGCCACGAGCAGATGCTGGCGTGGCTGGATCAGGCCAACTCCGGGACGGTGCAGGCCGCCGCCGACCGTCTCGTCAAGGCGGCCAAGGAGATCCGCAGCATCGCCGAGGACCTCAAGATCCGCCCCCAGTACGTGGAGTGGAAGGGCGAGGGCGCCCAGTCGTTCCGCACCTGGGCCGGCGATCTCGCCAACTCCACACTGCGGCTGGGCGACTTCAGCGAGAGCGCGGCGCAGTGGCTGGGGCATGCGTCGGGGGCGATCGCCAGGGCACAGACGTCCATCCCCCGCGACATGCCGGGCGCGAAGGCGAACCTCGCGGCGGCGCAGTCCGCGCACAACGATCCTGACGCGGCGGCGGTGAGCGCCAAGTCCCGAAGCGAACTGGACGCGCTGACGGCGAACCGGGAGAAGGTCCGCCTCGAGGCGGCCGATCAGATGCGGAAGCTGGGGCAGTCGTATCAGGCGTCGGCGGCGGAGATGGCGACGCTGGAGAGGCCTAAGTTTCCGCCGCCGCCGGAGGCGTTTGTGCCGCCGGAGGGCGGCAGTCGCCACACGATGGAAGCCCTGGCGCGCCCAGGCATCTCAGGGCAGGAGACATCCCCGCCGGGAAACGCTGAGATCTCGCACACACGGTCTGCTGCTCCCGATCCGCGGCAGTCCTCAAGCGTGGCATCGCCTGAACGCCGTCCACAGCTGGACGTGGAACAGCCCACACGGATGGGCATCGACTCCGTAGACACGCTGCCTCCGCGTACACAGTCCCCGCATGGTGTGCCGGAAACCCTGCCCAGCCCGGACCAGCTGAAGGGTGGTGGTCCGACGCCTCAGACCGGCACGACTCCTCCGGCATTCGGCACCCCGGTCAACACCCCGGCAGGGCAAGGGCGGGCTTCTGGCGTGGGCCGGATGCCCTTCCAGTCTGGGCAAGGGGCAACGGCGAATCCCGTACGGATGCCAGGAAGCGGCGGCGGAAACGGCAACGGTGTCGTCGGAGGTCGCCCCCTGCCCCAGTCCCCAAGCAAGTCGATGGGCATCCCGCGCGGAACCGTCGTAGGCGGCGAGGGGACGGCCCCGCGTGGACCAATGGGCCAGGCCGCTGGTTCGACGAATCCAGTCGGCCGTGCGGCGGGCCAGCAGAACCTGACACCTGGTCGTCGTCCCTCGGCCTCGAACGGCGGCGTCATCGGCGGCCGTCAGCTCCCGAACGACGGTGCGGGGAGCCCCCGTCCGCAGCAGCCGGGACGTACGGGAGCAACGGTGGCCAGACCGGGCACCCCAGGCACCCCAGCGAGTCCCGGCACAGCGGGTCGCGGTGTCGTAGGCGGCACGTCCAACGCGGGGCGCCAGAGCGAGCGGCACGGGGGCGGCGGATCTGGCGCTTCTGCTTCTCACCAGACTCCGGCGAACAGAACGCGCAACGGCAACGGCAACGGCAACGGCAACGGGCGACCATATGGCGTGGTCGAGGATGAGGAGACCTGGCGACAGGGCATCCGCCCCGCCGTGCCGCCGGTCATCGACTGACGTATCCGGGAACGAAGAGAGCGAAGTTCATGCGTACCAGTAGCACTCGTCACAGGGGCCGCCGAGCGGCGACAACGGCGGTCCTCGGCCTGCTACTGGTGGGCGCCGCGGGGACACCGGCCAACGCGGAGTCGATCCGCGAGAAGCAGTGGTTCCTCGACGCCATGAAGGCCGAGCAGATGTGGCAGACCAGCACCGGGAAGGGCATCACGGTCGCCGTCATCGACAGTGGCATCGACCCGGACAATCTCGACCTGAAGGGGCGTGTCCTGTCCGGCAAAGATCTCGCACCAGAGCAGCCGGGCGACGAGCACACCGATTACGAGGGCCACGGCACGGGAATGGCGGGGCTGATCGCCGGCACCGGTGCGTACGGTGGCGGTCAGGGAGCCTTCGGCCTCGCTCCCGGCGCGAAGATCCTCCCGATCCGCATGCCCAAGTCCGAAACGGCGGCCAACCAGGCGGAAGCGGGTAAGCAGTTCAACAAGGTTGGCTCGGAGGCGATCCGCTATGCGGCAGACGCTGGCGCACAGGTCATCAACATCTCCCTGGGGCACACGACGGGTTCCCCGCAACTGACAGAAGCAGTGAAATACGCCCTGAACAAGGGATCACTGATCTTCTCGTCTGTCGGAAACAGCGGAGCCACCACCAATCGGGTCGAGTACCCGGCTGCCACGCCGGGAGTAGTCGGTGTAGCGGCGGTGGGCAAAAACCTACGCAGAACCGCCGAGTCCGAGTACGGCCCGCAGGTCGACATGGCCGCACCCGGCGAGGACATGGTCGCGGCCTGTGGGAGCGAAAGCGGCCTGTGCCGCACGCACGGCACCAGCGACGCCACCGCCCTGGCCTCCGCCAGCGCCGCCCTGATCTGGTCCAAGCACCCCACCTGGACCAACAACCAGGTCCTCCGCGTCATGCTCAACACCATCGGCGCCCCCACGGACGGCAAGAAGCGCAACGACGCCATCGGCTACGGCATCGTCCGGCCCCGGATCGCCTTGCAGAACCCGGGCGACCCTGGCAAGGCCGACGTCTATCCCCTCCCGGACCTGAAGGCTGCCGCCTCGCAGTCACCGTCCTCAGGAACCACAGTGAACGAGGGCTCCAACGACACGGGAGCTCCTGCAGAACAGAAAACCTCGGTCTCCGCATCCAAGGACAACAGCGGCGTTCTCTGGATCGCATTGGGCTCCGGCGGTGTCGTCCTGACAGGAGGAGCAATCGCACTGGTCATGCGCAGGCGCCGGAAGCCCGCAGGCGTCCCTCTGCCGCCAGTTACTTCAGGACAATTCAGCTATCCCGAAACAGGATTCACGTCGCCGCCCGGCGCTCCGGGCGGCGGATACCCGCCCGGTCAAGGACCAGGTGCCGGGTGATTGCGAATACACGGCTTTTCAGCGCCACATGATGGCAGGATCCTTGACAGAGGCCGGAAAGGCGCGTCTTGATCATCGCTGCGTTACTGCCAAACGCTTGACAACTGCTTTGTGGCGCGCAAAATGACATACGGGGAGGGGCCACGCATGGCGTGGGAGGAGTGGGACCAGCTCAAGGCTTCGGCGGCAGAGCAGAATTCCACGCGAATGCAGCTCAACCAGCTCCCGGCCGATCAGGGGGGAAGCGGCACTCAAGGCGATCTCAAGGCTGACCACGCGGACCTTGAGGCGGTCGGCAATGCAGCCCATGACCTGTTCGACGACTTCCAACACCACAGCGGTTATGCGCGTGTCGCCTCGGTGGCGGCTGCCGGCGGGCTGAAAGACGAGGGGTTCGCGCTGGGAGCCGCTCTTGAGCACGTCGCTGAACGCTGGAGCGAGCAGTCAAAGACACTGTTGGACGCCTGCGCACACATCTCGAACCACCTGCGGTTCACCAAGAACCAGCATGCGGCCGACGAGACGTACATCGCCGGCGCGGTCAGCAAGATCTCCCTGCTGGACTCCGGCTTCGACGACCGGAAGGACCACTGACTCCGATGGACCTCGACGCGCTCCGGTTCGGCAACTTCTCCAAACTCGGTGAGGCGATCACAGACTGGGAGCAGATGACGAGGAAACTCGCCGACCTCAAGAGGGATGCGGAGAACAACCTTAAGAACAAGGCGGTCAGAGCCAAGTGGGCAGGGGTAAACGCCACAGTCACCCGCGAGTTCATCGACAAGACTGCAGCAGAGTTCGCTGACGCTCATACTCAGGCTGATTCCATCGCCAAGATCCTCAAGGACACCCGAAGCGAACTCATCGACTACCGCACACAGCTGAACGCTGTGATCGAGCGAGGCGCGAAACAGCACCTGACGGTGGTGGACACCAACTGCGGCACGTTCATGGTCAGCACGAGCCACCGCCCCGATTGGTCGTCCGATCCCAGTGGAAACGCCATGGCCGGAGATCAGAAGGCTGCCGAGGCACTCCGCAACGACATCCAGCGCATCCTCAGCAAGGCCACCGAGAGTGACAGCAGTGCGGCGAAGGTCCTCAAACTCCTCGTCGACCAGGCCAAGTACGGCTTCACCGACGCCGGCTACCCGGACCGGGACGCAGCGGCCAAGGCCGTCGCTACTGCGGAGAAGCTGGCGAAGATGGCAGAGAACCCGGCTGACATGAGTCTCGACGACATCGCCGACTTCAACCGCACGATGGAGAAGTACCACGACGACTCCCTGTTCGCGGAGCAGTTCACGAAGCGGCTGGGAGCCAAGGGAACACTCCAGTTCTGGACCGAAATGACCTACGCCCACGCAGGCGCCAGGGGCTCAGAACTCGAAACGATGAAGGACCTGCAGACCAACCTCGGCCTGACACTTGCCACGGCATCCTTCTCAGACTCGGACGCGATGCAGGATTGGAAGAAAGACCTTGTCTCCGAGCGCAACACCAACTTCCGCGCCGCGAGCTCGTTCCATCCGATCGGCGCCCTAGCCTCGAAGTTTCGTGACGGTCCGCCGACGGAGTCGGTGGACCGTTTTCGTGCCGTGGGCTGAGGCTGGGCGGAACGAAGACCCGAGTGTCGCCTCGGGGTGGCGCCGGGTTCCACTTGCCCGGCTGTTGAGGTGCTGTCGCAGGGACGGGAAAGCCCCTGGTCATCCGGGGTTCGGCAGGCGCGCGAGCCGGTCGAGGGCTGCGGTGATGTGACCGGTCCAGGGCCAGTGCCGGGCCAGGCGGAGGATCCGGCGGCGGCCGGTGGTGACGAGCTGTCCGGCCGCGGTGAACAGGCGGAGCCGTAGGCGGCGGGGTTCCCAGAGCCTGGCCTTGCCGGTCAGGGCGAGCATCGGCATCCAGGCCAGCAGGTCGAGAGCGATCTGCACGATCTCCAGCCAGATCCGGTTCTGGGCAGTGCGGTGCAGGGGCAGGTTGCGCAGGCCGGTGGCCCGGGCGGCGCGGATGCGGTCCTCGGCCCGGGCCCGCAGCCGGTGACGGAGTTCGAGCTCGGTGATCGGCCGGCCCGAGGTGTTGGTGGCGAAACAGGTCAGCCGCATGCCGTCCGCATCCGTGAGCCGCAACTGGGCCCCGGGGTGCGGTCGTTCCTTCCTGACGATCAGCCGCATGCCCTTGGGCCAGCCGTCCAGAACGTCGCCGGTGAGTTCAGCGACCCAGGCGCCGTCGCGGATCTCGCCATCGGCCTCGACGGCCGCCGTCCAGGCCGATGCCGGAACCTTCAGCACCTGCTGGTGGATCGCGTCGGTGATCACCATGCCGACCGAGTAGGACAGCCACCGGCCTCGCTGAGCGAGCCAGGCGACGAAGTCGTGGGTGCCGCCCGCGGAGTCGGTGCGGATCAGGGTCCGGCGTCCGCGCCGGTACTTCTTCGGCAGCTGGGCCAAGGCCAGTTGGGCGGCGGTGATGTGGTCGGTGGCCGTGTTCGATCCCGCGTTGCCTGGTCTGAGCAGGGCCGCGACCGGTTCACCCGTGCCGCCCGGTCCGTGGTCGACGAACCCCATCAGCGGGTGGTGGCCGTAGGTTCGCTTCCATGTGGGTGCGGCGTCCTCCTTGTCCGAGTGCGCGATCACCAGCACCCCGTCGAGGTCCACGGTCACTGTCCCGCCCGCATCAGGCGCTTCCCGGCCGGCCAACCGCCAGACATGCTGGCGGACTTCGGTCCGCGCGGCACGGATGGCCCGCAGGGCTTTCTCTCCGGAGGCGGCGAGGGTGTCGATGAGGCGGGAGACCGTCGGGTCGGAGGCCACCGGCCCGAACACGGCCGGCTCGGCCCGCAGCATGGCGACATCCGCGAGGCAGTCTCCGCCCAGCGCGACCGCCAGGGCCACGTCCAGCAGGATCTTGCCCGGATCATGCACCGCCCGAGTTTTCCGCCACGGCGTCAGCGCCGCTGATATCGCGGTGTCCAAGCCGGCCTTGCGGACGGTCTCGACCAGCAGCACGCCCCCGGCCTGCGAGACCACCGTCCGGCCGCCGCCCTCGATGCGGACACGCGGGTACGACCCGATACGCTTCTTCACCTGGAGAGTGCTTCTTTCCGTGCAGCCAACAGGACCCTAGACAAGTCCCATCGTTGCAGTTCAGGAGCACTCTCCGCTTATTTGATCAAGCCTCGGACACCCCACCTCGTGAAAGCGCGAGGCTAGGCTCCCAGGTCATCAGCAGCCTCCTGCGCCAGGGGCAGTTCGACACCGAGTTCCTCGACGCCTACCGCGAGAAGTTGTTCAAGGCGGACAAGGGGGCAGGGGACTCAGGAACAGACAACCTGTGGGTCAAGGGCTACGACGCCTTGGACCTTGTCTTCGGCGACGGCAATGGCCGAGACCCGCTGGAAGGACTGTTCGATGGCCTCTCCCATAACCCCGAGGCGGCAGTACACGCCTTCGAGTCCAAGTCAGACCTGGACCACATGCTCGGTACCACGGTGTACGCGGACCGAGGAGAGTCGCTCGGACGTGCCCTGGAAAGTGCCGTCACTGGAATCGCCGCCGGTGACACCAATTCCATGGCCCCGCCGCACAGCACGACCCAAGTCAAGATCATGAACAACATCATGCATGCAGTGGCTCAGCCCGGCGGGGGCGCGGACCTGGTCACCAAAGGGCTTGGCGAGAGCTTCGGCGACATGGCGGCTGCTTATATGCCGGAGATCAGTCAGGCGTTTTCAGGACCTGGCTCTGGGGCCGTATTCATTACCAATAGCGATGCCCCTGCAGGACTTAACCTGCCTGATGTCACACGCTTCCTTTCGGCAACTTCAGCAGATCCCGCAGGAAGAGCCGGAATTATCTACGGAGAAAGCATCTACACCAGCAATCTCCTTGAGGCTCATCTTTCCAATCCTTCCCTGTTCGATGGAGACCACGAACAGGTCCTTGCCGATATCGGCAGGAACGCAGGAACCATCGAAGGAATTGTGGGACATTCTGCCGCAAATTCCGAAATCAGCGGCGCCGTCAAGGGTGAGAGCGACTATAACGACGCCTTGACAGCAAAGGGAGATTTCGCCAAAACCTGGATTGCAGTCGGCTTGACGTTCATCGAGGTCCCGGAAAGGCTTGGAGGAGCGACAATGGGGGCCGTGGGTGGAGGAGCAGTCGGGGCCGTTGCCGGAGCAGCCGTTGATCGCCTGCTGGAAGGTCAGAAACTTGAGGGCGCCAGAGACGAGGCGTTGTACTACTCCAGCCAGGACCTGTTTAGTATGCGAGATTCGGTCAGCCAGCAGACGCAGTGGTCGGTAGGAGACGCGGTGACCCGACATCATATCGACCTACCGAAGGATGGAATCATGGATACCGTCGGGCAGGCCGTTAACGATGGCTGGAAGGACAGCGATTACTTCTTGAATCGCTCCAAGGATCAATATGAATAAACCAACAACAGGGAGACCTGAAACGTATCGCACCGTGAGGAATTTTATTATCTTCCTGACGGCAGTTGGGCTCGCAGGTGGCGCAGCCTTCCTGTTTTTCATAAAAGGACTGTACCTGCTCCCGGAAAAGGTGTGCGCCGGTGCCGCGCAGCGGGACCTTGCGATCCAGACTCTGCCACGTGCGCGGGCAGCAGATGAATGGTCAGATCAGAGAGGCACGGGACGCAATTTCTCATTCGCTTGCCGGATTTCCACAAGCGGGAACTCGATTCTGTCTGGACAGGTGGATCTTCGGAATTCTTCCAAAGCTTCCTGGGTAGATTTCTATGGAGATGCCGCATCCCGCCAGGTCATAAGAATCTCGGAAGGCGACCTTGGAGCACTGGCACAACTGGATGGTGACAGCGTCTCTGCTTCCGTATATCTCCCCTGTGTACCCACAGGAATCGAAGAGGGAGATGAATCCAAGCCCTATGCTTTGGTAGCGGACGCCAGCGTGACAGGGAAGAGCAGGGCCACCGAAGCAGAGCTACGACAGGCCCTGACCGACTTCGCTTATCAACTCACCAAGCACGCCTACAAACTGGCGGACTGTAAAACCCCTCGCGACTTTCCTGAGAAACTACCCCGCTATCAGAACAATCGATGAGGAGCGGGGAGTCATCGACCTCACCATCGAAGGCGAAGCGCCCCCGGACGCGGTGACGCCAGCCGACCTCGCGGACGAGTCGGTGGAGCGCCTGCGCGAGGTGCCGAGTCGGTAGTGGTGACGCATCGCCGCAAGGTCGGCTCCGCAGACGTGCCCGCCCTGCTCAGCGTCTGGCCTTCTCCACCGTCATCGACGGTGCGCGCTGCGACCTCGTCCAGTCACAGGTGTACTTGTCCCTGTCGGATCTCGTGGATCCACACAAGCGCGCAGCAATCCGGCTGGCTCTGACCGCAAGTGCGGCCCAGCACGACGCCGTCTTGGGAGGCTTTCAGAACTTCCTGCGCACGATTCGGCCGGACACTGGGATGGGGGCATAACAATGGGTATTTTTGACAAACTGACCGGCACCAAGCGCCCTGACAGCGGTGTTGCGCCTCGCTCTTCCGCCGAGGTGCGAGCCGCGTTGTTCGCGCTCAACGGGCCAGACGTGCCGTACCGCGTGCGCGACGCCGCGCCTAACGAGAAGGCCGATCTGGTGGCGGAGTGCCGGATTCCGCGGGTGGGAGTGAGACTGAAGACCAGCATGCGCCTGATCCCGGAGAAGGGCGAAGTGCGTTTCCTCGACGAGCGATGGGAGAATCGTTCGTCTGGCCAGGCCAATGCGCAGTACGGACGCGGGCACGCCCCCACAGTATTCCGACAGATGGAGACCAAGCAGAACTCCGACGGCCGGAAGCACAAGGTCGAGGCATTCCGCTTCGACACGCGGGAGATGACAGACCCCCTGCGGAACGTGGTCCTTGGTGCCGGATGGACCTGGCGGGGCGTGTTCAAGCTCTGATCGACAGACGAGCCCCAAACTGAGCGCCTCGGAGACGATCTGGCGCTTTGCGCCCACACGGCTACGCCCAACTCGCCGCCGATTCGGATCGAGACCGCCACCGCGTACCGGTATATGACCGAGGCCGTCGAGGTGCTGGCTGGCCTCGCCCCGAGTCGTGCCGCTGCTGCCCGCGCGGCTGATGGCAGCTACGCCCGGTCCACCCCGAACTCATAGGCAACTTCCCAGCGAACGTCCGGAACGACGATGTCCGCGGTCTCCACAGGCCGCCCGTCGCAGTCGTAGTACGTCCGCTCGATCTCAAGCACCAAGTCCCCGACGCTGATGCCCAGCAGGTTTGCCTGGGCCTGGGTTGCCCTGGCGGGGCGCGGCACCTCCACCGCCGTCTCAACCTCCACGCCGATGGAGTGCATGCGGTCGACCACTCCCGTGCCGGCCAGGGGTCCCATTTCTGGGAGCACGATCGGCGTTCCGTCCGTGATGGCCATCGGCTCCCAGGACTCGGACAGTTGGACCGGGCGCCCGTCTGCCAGGAATTCGTACCGGGTGGTCACGCAGGGATCCCCCGGGTTGATGGCGAGCCGCTCCGCGATGGAATCCGGGGCGGGGAATCGGGCCTGACTGTGCGCGTCCCAGGTCCCGGCCTGCCCCCGCTCCTTCATGTCGGCGCGGAAAGGGGAGCCTCCCCGGCGTTCGCGGTGTCGTGAGCGGACCATGCGCATCCGTTCACGCGGCTTGCGGACGTACGTGCCAGATCCCGCACGCCCCTCGAGGAGGCCCTCGATGATCAGGCGGTCCATGGCTCGCTGCGTGACGTTGCGGCCGACGCCGTACTCCTCGGCGAGCTGTGCCCGTGAGGGGAGACGGAAGCCGACCTCCCACTCTCCCCTGAGGATCCGGGCACGCAGTGAGTCGGCTACTTCGAGGTACGGCGCCTCTCGGGGCATGAACGGCTCTCCGATTCCTCCGCGATGCGGTGGGTCATCCCAGTCATCCCAACGACATTGACAAGCTACTGCATCAGGTAGAAGCTACTGAAGTAGAAATACTCTCCGTGCTCACGACGTCACAGGAGGCTCCTCCGTGTGTTCTGCGAAGTCACGAGCGGTCGCATTGGCCGCCCAACTCACTGCTCTGGCAGGGAGCGTGGCGCACACCGAGGAGTTCCCCGACCGGATCCGCGTCCGGATCACGCTTCCCCCGCACCTCCCTGATGGCCGGCGCCGCGCGCTCCTCACCGCGCTCGCCGACGCCGACCGATACGGCCACGACGTAACAGCGGACCGCTCGGTCATCTGGGTGGAGGTCAACGACGACGGTGACGGCGGAGTGGCGCAGGACCCGACAACGGCTCGCCCAGATCGGAGTTGACCACATGGCCCATACGATCGCCCGCACACTGGACCGCGTCCGAACTCTCTTCCATCCACGGGGGAAACATCGCGTCAAAGCGGCGCTGCCCCCGCGTCCCGACCGATGGAGATGGGCCACGGAAGGTATCGAGCCTGCGACGCCTCTCTCTGATCATTCGCAGGCGAAGATCGCCCCCACCGTCCGCCTCTGGTACACCCCCATCGACGGTGCCTCAACCCCCCTCGTCCGCCCCTACCTCACCGCCCATGAGCGCGAGGAGAAGGTCCGTCTCCAGCGGCTGCGCCGTGACACCCTCTGGTGTGCCACGTACGGCGTCGACCTCGATACCCGCGACATCCACGCGTGTCTGGGGGCTGCGTCATGAACGGCGAGACGAGTCACGTACGGCTGCTGCCCTGGACCGGCGCACAGGGGCAGCCCTGCCTGCTCGTCACCGACGGGGACGGGGCCGTCTCCCGGCTCGCCGACCGGATCGAGGACGTGCAGTTCGGGCTGGCGGAACGGCTGCTGGTGCGGGCGCGGGAGATGGTGGTCGCGACGCCAGAGCCTTCGGGTGGTGAACTGAGCGAGCTGGCAGCCCAGTTGGTCGACGCCCTGCACGATGCGCTTCTCATCGCCGGGTGCCGGAGTGCTCGTCTCGCGAGGACGGAGCAGTCAGGAGTGCGCGGGGTGGACGGAGTTGACGGGACACCGGGGCCCCATCCCGCCCCGGTGGAGGCCGTCATCCCGCTCACACTCCCAGGTCACGACCGCGCCTCCGCCCGCGCCGCACGGCGCCACGTGCGCGACACCACCCGGTCGTGGGGGCTGCCTTCGCGTGCGACAGACGACCTGGAGACGATCGCCGGAGAGCTCGTCGCCAACGCCGTGGAGCACAGCGGGAGTCACACCATCACGGTCACCTGCGCCCTCTCCGCCGGGTCGGCCACGATCAGCGTGACGGACGAAGGGGGCGGAACACGGATGCCGATGGCTCCGGCCGTGCCACCGCCGCCGGACCAAGAGCACGGACGCGGTCTGCTGATCACCGACGCGCTGGCCGACCGATGGGGAACGCGAAGGGCGGGCGGCGAGCTGACGGTCTGGGCCGAGGTCAGCCTTGAGTCCCTCGAATGATCCCCGCCCGGGGCCCTGGGCCAGGTCTTCTACAACCTCACCGTCACCGGCCTGTCCACCGCCGTCGCCTTCTTCAGGGGCGCAATAGAGAGCGTTCGGACAAGGCGGCATGGTCGCCCCGCGCCGGGCCCGCCGCCACCGGCGGAGGGCAAGGAGGAGAAGTTCTTTTCGACCGCGCCGAACGGCGAGACCAGCGGCCGCAGCGTGCTTGAGCATCCGGTGGACCCGAACGACCCGCTGTCCGGGTACAAGGAGGGTGGCATTGAATGCCAAGGCGTACGACGTCACCGGGATCGACACAAGGCTCCGGTACGACAGCAGCCGCACCCCTCCCTTCACCGTCATGACGTCGATGCCCTCCAAGTCCTAGCGGCCGCCGAGAAAGGCCACCACCACATGTCCGTCGACCAGACCTCCTGGGAAGCCGCGGTACGCCACTTGTTCGAGGACGCGTTCCCGTACGACGCCACAGGTCCGCGTCGCCACGAGGACTGGGTCCTCGATGTCCTCGCGCTGATGGCCCGGTCCGTCCCGGATCCCCGGGGCTGGACCGGTCTCGACGACACGGCGCAGACCCCGGAGCGCGAGGCGTTCCCCACGTACCCGTTCGCCGTCCACCCGCCGGAGTACATCGCGCCGCGTCTGAATGAAATCGACCGGGCCAGCGCCGAGAACCTGCTGCTGGCCCTCACGGACGACTGCTGCGCCCTGTCCAACCTGAAGCGCTTCACGGAGAGCGAGGAGGAATTGCGGACGATGGCACGCACGGTCCTCGCGCGATACGGAGACGAGGCCACCTACCACACCAACGTCAACATGCCCGGCCATGTGCGCGGCACGCTCGACTTCACGTCGTCGAGCTGGGCGTACAGCCCGCTGGCGTTGACCAAGGACTACTCGGAGGACTGCGGCCTGATCGTCGTCTCCGACACCGAAGTGGGCATGTTCTGGAACTTCTCCGACTACTGATCCGTACACGAGCAGTGAGTTCCAGGCCTCAATGGGCCCTTTCCAACCTGGGGTGTCACCACCCCCGCCGTTCGCGCACGCAGCTCGGGAACGATCTGGCGCTCTGCGCCCACCCGGCTTCATCTGTGCCGGGTGACGGGGCTACTGCGCGGGCTCCCGCCGCGTGAACCAGGTGACCGTGACGTCATTGGCGAACGACAGGCGTTCCGTCACGTTGAAGAGTGTGGGGTTGAACTCCCCATCGAAAAGCGGGATACCGGCACCGGCCACCACCGGATAACTCTTGATGATCAGTCTGTCGATCTCAGGCAACAGAGCACCCGCGAGCCGGCCGCCTCCGCACAGCCAGATGTCCTTGCCTTCTTCTTCCTTGAGCTTGCGGACCAGGTCGAGCGGGTTGTCCTTGATCACGGTCACGTCCGGGTCGGGGCTGGCCCCGAGCGTGCTCGACACCACGTACTGACGTAGGTGTGCGTAGGGACTGGTGATGCCCACGTTCAGCGCGGGGCGGTAGGCGCCCAGCCCCATCAGCACGGTGTCGAAGTGGAGGTTGGGCGTATCGGCTAAGCCGTGCGCGGCGCGCATCGCGGTGGGAACGGTGTCGGGATAGCTCTCATTCATCGAGGCGGTGTAGGCGGCTGCCTGCTCCTCGTCGCCTGCCGGGTAGAAGTCGAACTCTCCGCCGGGGCCGGCGATCCGGCCGTCGAGGGAGACGGCGACGTAGTAGACGAGCTCTCGCATTGAAGTAACTCCATTCGTAGTACTCTGTTCGTAGTGGTGTGACCGTAGTACTACAACTGGAGTGGTGTCAATGGTGCGCAGGAACGAAGAGCGAAGGGCGGCCCTCGTGGACGGCGCCATTGAGGTCCTGGCCAGGGAAGGCGCACGCGGTCTGACGTTTCGGGCGGTGGACACCGAGGCCGGTGTGCCCGCGGGTACGGCCTCCAACTACTTCGCCAACCGCGACCACCTGCTCACCCAGGCCGGCGCCCGTGTCTACGAGCGGCTCCAGCCCGACGAGGCAACCATCGCGCGGCAGCGGGCGAGCACTGGGGACCGGGAGACCTACGCGGTCCTGATGCGCGAACTCGTCGGCCGGATCAGCGACTTCCGCACCGGCTACCTCGCACTCCTCGAACTGCGCCTGGAGGCCACCCGACGGCCACAGCTCCGCGCGGTGCTGACCGAACAGGTACGTGCCGACCTCGAAGCCAATGTGGCCTACCACGAGGAATCGGGCCTGCCTGGCGACGCCACCGCCGTCCAGTTGCTGTACCTGACGCTCAACTGGCTGATCGTCGAGCAGCTCACTCTCCCAGACGTACTCTCGGAGGCCGAGCGCGAACGACTCGTGACGGCCGCGGTCGAACGGATGACGACGAGCCCTCCCCACGCAGGCTGAGTTCTGGGCGGAGCGCCTACGGCGTCTCCACGGTCGTCAGCCACAGCTTCACGTAGCGCTCCACGTCGACGCCCAACGCCACGTCCACCAGGGATTGTTCGCGGAAGCCTTCGTGGATCTCGGACTCGCCGGGGCGGGGGCGGCGGTCGACGATGGTCTGGCCGCGGGCGGGGCCGGGGGTCAGGTTCACCTCGACCGGCAGTGTTTCGGTGGTGATGCCCGCCGGGTCGACGACCGCGCAGACCGCGCCCGCGTCGCCGAGGCCGCCCGTGGGGGTGGGGTCGCCGGAGGTGGCCGGGTCACGGTGGGCGAGGAGTTGGCCGGCCAGCCGGAGCCGGGGTTCCGAACTGGCGCGCAGCCGCTCGACGTCGGCGGCCGGGACCAGGACCTCCTTGAACACGTCGAGGCCGTACATGGTGATCGGTACCCCGGCGGTGAGCAGGACCGCCGCCGCCTCCGGGTCGTGCCACACGTTGAACTCCGCGACCGGTGTGGCGTTCCCGGTGGCCACCGCGCCGCCCATGAACACGATCCGCTCGATGTTGCGCACCACCTCGGGGTGGGTGCGCAGCAGGAGGGCGATGTTCGTCAGGGGCGCCATGGGTATGAGCGTGACCGGGCGCGGGGAGGCGAGGATCTCGCGGCGCAGCAGGGTCACGGCGTCCACGTCCACCGGGACCCGGGTCGGCGCGGGCAGCCCCAGGTCGCCCATCCCGTCCTCGCCGTGCACATGCCGGGCCGTGCGGACGGGCTCGATCAGCGGGCGTTCGGCGCCCCGGGCGACCGGTATCCCGGGGGCACCCGCCTGTTCCAGAACGGTCAGGGTGTTGCGGACGACCCCGTCCACGTCGGTGTTCCCGGCCACGCAGGTCACCGCGCGCAGGTCGAGCGCGGGGTGCCGTACGGCGAACAGCAGGGCCAGGGCGTCGTCGACACCGGTGTCGCAGTCGATGATCACCGGGATACGCTGACCGGTCACGGCTGGGGTCCTCTCGCCGACGGGGCCCGAGGCGGGCTGGGGAACCGACCTTACGCAGCCGAACTTACGCCGCCGACCCCCGTAGGCGCTCCGGGGCCGACATCCGCGGCCGACCTCACGTAGCCGACATCCGGAGCCGACATCCCCAGACCGGTCCACGCAGGCCGGTCCACGCAGGCCGGTCCACGCAGGCCGGTCTACGCAGGCCGGTCTACGCAGCCGCCCACAGTTCGGTGTCGCGATCGCCGACGCGGGCGGCGATCCGGGCCAGCAGTTCCCCGACGGGTACCGCGCCGGGGCGCCTGCCGTCCCTCAGGCGCACGGCCGCCAGCCCGCCGTCGGCCTCCCGTTGCCCGACCACCGCCTGGTACGGCACGAGCCGCGCCGCGCGGATCCTGGCGCCGAGAGTGCCCTCGCCGGGGCCGTGGAGTTCCGCCCGCAGACCCCGGGCCAGGGCCTCCCGTACGACCTCGTGGGCCTGTTCCTCCTGTGCCTCCGCCACCGGCAGCACCGCCAACTGCACGGGGGCGAGCCAGGCCGGGAATGCTCCGCCGTGTTCCTCGATGAGGTGGGCGACCGCCCGTTCCACGCTGCCGATGATGCTGCGGTGCACCATGACGGGCCGGTGTTTCGCCCCGTCGGCGCCGATGTAGTGCAGGTCGAAGCGTTCGGGCTGGTGGAAGTCGATCTGGACGGTGGAGAGGGTGGACTCGCGGCCGGCGGGGTCGGTGATCTGCACGTCGATCTTCGGGCCGTAGAACGCGGCCTCGCCCTCGACGGCGTCGTACTCCACGCCGGAGGCGTCGAGCACCTCCCTCAGCAACGCGGTGGCCCGCTGCCACAGGTGCGGGTCGGCGACGTACTTGCCGCCCTCGCCCGGGAGGGACAGCCGGTGGCGGGCGGCGCGGATACCGAGGTCGGCGTAGGCACGGCCGATCAGCTCCAGGGCGGCTTCGGCCTCCGCCGCGGCCTGGTCCAGGGTGCAGAAGATGTGGGCGTCGTTGAGCTGGATCGACCGCACGCGGGTCAGACCGCCGAGCACACCGGACGGCTCGGAGCGGTACATGCCGCCCAACTCGGCCATTCTCAGGGGTAGTTCGCGGTAGCTGTGGGAGCGGGAGCGGTAGATGAGCGCGTGGTGGGGACAGAGGCTGGGCCGCAGCACGACCTCCTCCGCGCCCAGTGCCATCGGCGGGAACATGTCGTCGCTGTAGTGGGACCAGTGGCCCGAGATCTCGTACAGCTCCCGCTTGCCGAGGACGGGCGAGTACACGTGCCGGTACCCGGCGGCGCGCTCCGCCTCCCGGACGTACTCCTCCAGGGCGTGCCGTACGACGGCCCCGTCGGGCAGCCAGTACGGCAGCCCCGCGCCCATCAGCGGGTCGGTGTCGAACAGGTCGAGATCACGGCCGAGTCGTCGGTGGTCGTACACGGTGGGCTCTCCTCACGGTCGCCCGGCCCGAGCACCCCGCACGACAAAGCCCCGGGGCACTCGCCCCGGGGCTCGGAAACTGACTCGATGATCAGCGCGCCGGGACGTTCTCCGGCGTCGTCGTGGAAGACGGGCGTACTGCTTGGGCGCGCTGCATGGGGGGACGCTAGCAGCGGGACGACGGGCGGGCGACGGGATTTCGCTCCCCCTCGGCCCCCCGGGCGCACGTCTCAGCCTCCGCCCGCCCGCCCAGCCACGTGCCACCTGCCAGCCACCTGCCACCTGCCACCTGCCACCTGCCGGCGTCAGACGTATGTGTCGGCGTACGTCCCCTCACCCGGACGGCCCGGCTCGCTGGTGGAGCGTCGGCGGCGGTGGTGCCGTAAGAGGGCGTACTCGGTCGTGGACGCCCCAAGGAGGCACCGATGACCCCACCCCCGGCGCGCGCCCTCGCCGCCTCCGCTCTCGCCCTGGGCGCCCTCCTCGGTACCGCCTCCTGCTCCGCCCTGAGCACCCCGCCCACCGCCGAGAAGCCCGACTACGCCGCTACGACCACCGCGCCCCCGACGTCGCCGGGAGGAGTCCCCGCGCTGACCCCGGCGCAGGCGCAGGCCGCCCTCCTCACGGCGGCCGACCTGGGTGAGCCGTGGGCGCCCACGCAGGGCGCGGCGACCTGGCACGACGGGCTGCTGAAGGCGACGACGGAACGGCCCGACTGCCGGCGCCTGCTCGACACCCTGTACGCCGACGAACTGTTCGGCGCCACCACCCGCGCCCGTGCCGTGATCGGCCTCGACGACGTCTGGAACGGGTCCCAGCTGCGCTACCAGGTCGTCACCCAGAGCCCGGCCGACGTGGACCGCAGAGTGGCCTGGCTGAAGACCCTCCCGGCCAAGTGCGCCGAGTTCACGGTGACCACGGCCCACGGCAACGTGCAGAAGGTCCAGGTCGCCGACGCGGGTCTGCCGGAGGTGGGGGACGCGCGGCAGGGGCTGCGGGTCACCATGTCGGGTGCGACGCTGAACGACGAACCGGTCCTGCTCACCCTGGACGTCGCCGTCGTCCGGGTCGGCGACGACGCGATCGGGCTCACCCACGGCGGCCTCGGCGACGTCTCGCCCGACATCGCGCAGGCGACCCTGCAGCTGGGGGCGCAGCGCCTCGCGGACGTCCGTAAGACCGGCCGGGCACAGATCTGACCACCGCCGGAGGCCACGCGTCCTACCACCGGCGAAGGTCACGAGCGAGGTCACGCGTCTGACGACCGCCGAAGGTCACGAGTCGCGGTCGAACCTCTCCCGGTGCGAGACCACATCGCGCGCCACCTCCAGGGCGGTGCGGTCGTGCGAGAAGGCGTGGGCGCGCAACCGGGCCAGCGCCTCCTCCGAGGCGACACCGAGCTGCACCATGATCATGCCGATGGCCTGGTAGACCTCGTCATGATCGGTGGCCAGACCGCTCAACCAGGGTTCTTCTCCCCCATGGCCGTTCTCCTCCCCCCGGGGCAGCGCCATCAGGGCCGCCGTCATGACACTGGCCACGAGCTGCGCGGTACGCAGTTCCTCGGCGGTGAGCCCGCCGGGGGTGCGGCGGTAGAGGTCGAGCGTGCCCACGCACACGGCGTCGCTTCCCAGGGGCAGCGAGTACACGGCCTGCACTCCGGCGGCCGCCGCCTGCTGCGCGAGGATCGGCCAGCGGTGAGCGTCCCGCCCGTTCGTGAGGTCGGAGGCGAGTACCGGGGCGCCGGTCTGGGCCGCGTACGTGCAGGGTCCCTCGCCCAGGGTGGCCTGGATCTCCGACAGGTGGGCGGCCTGGTCGCTGCTCGCGCTCAGCTGGACGGGCATGCCGTCACTGCGCAGCGACACGCTCGCGCCGGTCACCGGCAACAGCTCCACCGCCACCGTGCAAAGGCGTCCGGGAATCTCCCCGGGTGCCGCGCCCCGCAGGCCCTCCGCGATCACATCGGCCGCCCGCACGTGCTCGCGTTCCCCCGCCTGTGCCTGCTCGTAAGTCTGATCTTGTTCGCGCTCGTGTGTCTGATGTGTCTGATGTGCCTGATGTGCCTGATGTGTCTGATCCGGTTCGTGCTCGCGTGTCTGATTCCGCTCGTGCTCGCGTGCCTGATCCCGTTCCTGTGCCGTTTCCCGCTCACGAGGCGCGCCGCGGCCGGTCAGCCGGGAATCGCCGCCGCTCGACGCGCCATGCGGACCGGAGTCGTCGCCACCGGGTTCCCTGGGCCGCACGCCCACCGCCTCCTTCGACCAGCGCGGCCATCGTCGTCCATGGCCTCCCGCGGCGGGAGCGTCCGAAGCAGGGTCACGATTCGTGGCGCCCGCGCGGGGCGCAGCCCGACTACCCGTCGTCCGAGGGGCGAAACGCACCGCGGGCGCACCGCGAACGCACCACGAGGGCACCAGGAACAGCGCCACGAACGCCGGCGGCGGGACGCCGTCCGCGCCGCCCTGTCACCGCTGCTCGTACGGATCCGCCGGCTGCTTCACCCGCTTCACCGACGTCGCGTCCAGAACGGGCGGCCAGGCCGAGTCCGCGCCCAGCTCGCCCTTGGGGTGCCAGACGCCGGTGACGGTGACCCAGCTGTCGACCGGCGGTGCGTCGCCGCCGCGTACCTCGACCTTGCTGGTCGTGGCGTCGGCGGCACAGCAGGTGACCATGAGCCGGGTGACGTACCAGGTGCCGTCGTCGCCATGGGTGACGAACCCGGTCATCCGGACGGAACGGGCCTTCAGGGACCGCCCGCTGTCGTAGATCGCCCGGGAGTCGAACTGGCCGACGGTCAGCTCGACGGGGTCCCCGGCCGGCAGCGCCGGGAAGGTGCCGACGCCCTGCGCGGCCCGCTGGGCGGCCTCGCGCTCCGCGCTGTAGGAGCCGAGGGCGGGCGGCGGGAAGAGCAGCAGGGCGACGGCGGGGAGGGTGAGGAGCCAGGCGACACGGGGGCCGTGCCCGTGGTGATGACCATCCTCACCCTCGCGCCCCTCGCCGTGCCCCTCGTCCGCCCCCTCCTCGCGCGCCGTTTCCTGGTCGTCGTGCGCCGGTCGTCGTACGGCGGCCATGGCCAGACCCAGCAGCGTCAGCGCCACTCCGGACACCACCAGGTACGGCCGCAGCGCCGCCTGCACGTACCGCAGGTACAGCTCGCTGAAGAGCGAGATCCGCAGGACCGCCGCGCCGACCAGGACCAGGAGCAGGGGGGAGCCGTAGCGCCTCACAGCAGCCACCACCCCACCAGTGTGCTGGTCGCCACGGCCACCACCCAGGTCACGGAGGAGAAGCGCACGGCGAAGGCGCGGCCGAAGGTCCCCGCCTGCAACGCGATCAGTTTCAGGTCGACCATCGGCCCCACCACCATGAACGTCAGCCGGGCGGTCGGCGAGAAGCCGCTGAGCGAGGCGGCGACGAACGCGTCGGCCTCGCTGCACACGCACAGCACGACGGCGAGGACGGCCAGCAGCAGCACCGACAGCCACGCCGAGCCGGTGAAGAGGTCCAGCACGGAGCGGGGAACGACGATGTTGAAGGTCGCCGCGGCCGCCGCGCCGAGCACCAGGAAACCGCCCGCGTGCAGGAAGTCGTGCTGGAGTCCGGCACCGAAGGCGCGCAGACCGCCGCCGTCCGCTTCCGAGGACGTACGGCGCTCGGGCGGCCGCAGCCACTTCTCGCGCCCGAAGCGGGCCCACAGCCAGCCCATCACCACGGCCGTGGTGAGCGAGGCGACCAGCCGGCCGAGCACCATCATCGGCCGGCCGGGGAAGGCGATGGAGGTCGCGACCAGGACCACCGGGTTGATCGCGGGCGCGGAGAGGAGGAAGGCGAGGGCGGCGGCGGGAGCGACCCCGCGCCTCATCAGGCTCCCGGCCACCGGCACGGACGCGCACTCGCAGCCCGGCAGGACGACCCCCGCGGCGCCCGCGACCGGCACGGCGAGGGCCTGGTTGCGGGGGAGCAGCCGACGGAAGACCTGCTCCGGTACGAAGGCGCCGATCGCCGCGGAGACGACCGTCCCGAGGAGCAGGAACGGTACGCCCTGGACCGCGACCGCCGTGAAGACGGTCCACCAGGCCGCGACGGGCGGGGTGTACAGGTCGAGCGCGAGCATCGGCCCGAGCACGGAGACGACGGTCGCGATGGCGATCAGCGCGGCGCCGCCGAGTACGGCGTGCACGAGGGCGCGCACGGCGAGCCACAGCCCGTCGCCCACCGTTCTCTGGTTCTCCATGCGCCTCGCCCCACCGCTCGCCGTCTGGCGCAGGCTAGCCGGGCGAACTGTGTGACGGGCCCGGTGGCGTCACGTCGTCAAAGAGAAGGCTGTGCGGGTGCGGGCCCCAGGGTGGTCGTCCCGGGGGCCGTACGGTGCCCCAGTCCCGTCCGGTAGGCGTCCAGCGCCGCCTCCACGCGTCCGGTACGGCGCAGCAGGTCCCCCAGCAGCCGGCACAGGTCGGCCAGGTCACCGGCGGCACCCGCGCGTTCCAGCAGGCTGAGCGCGCGGACGTAGTGCTCCTCGGCGGCGTCGGTGTCCCGGGCGTCCTCGGCGATGATGCCGAGGAGGCGGTGGGCGGCCGCGGAGTGCAGGGCGCCGCGTTCGGGACTGAGGTCGCTGAGCACGTTGTGCAGCAGGGCGGCGGCCTCCTCGGACTTGCCGCGCCGGTGCAGTACGTCGGCGAGCTCGACGGCGGCCTGGCTGGAGTAGAGGGCGGCGCGGCGGGCCGAGAGCATGGTGAGCGCCTGCCTCAACTCGTCCTCGGCGAGCTCCAGTTGGCCGTTCTGCGCGTACACGTAGCCGCGCATCCAGTGGCAGTTGGCCAGCTCGGTGCGCAGGTGCAGCTGCCGGTACAGCTCGGCGGCCTTGGCCAGTGAGGCGTCGGCCTCGGCGACCCGGCCCTCGGCGATGAGGGTGCGGGCGACGGCTCGGTGCATCCGGGCGACCAGGGCGGGGTCGCCGGACTGCGGGGCGAGGGCGAGGGCGAACTCGGCGGCCTGGGCGGCCCGGGCGTGCGCGCCCATGTCCATGTAGGGGCCGATGACGCTGGCGTAGAGGAGGAGCAGGGCGTCCGGGTCGTGCAGGCCGGCGCGGTTGAGCTCGTCGATCGTGGACTCCAGCAGGTAGACGGAGTACCGGAGTTCACCCGCCAGATAGTGCGACACGGCCCGTCCGCGCAGGGCCGGGACGCGGACCGGCAACGGGACGTCCCCGAACGCTTCCCCGGCCCGCTCGAAGTAGCGGCGCCCCTCCTCCAGCTCGCCGGTCTCCAGGGCGCATTCGCCGAGCCCGAGCAGGGCCGCCGCGGACACCTCCCCGAGGTCGAGCGACTCGGCCTCGGCGAGCAGGCGGGCGTACTGCTCGGCGGCCGCCTCGGCCTCTCCGGTGGCGAGGGTGCGCTGGGCCTCGGTGAGCCTGAGCCGCAGCTCGATGACGAGCCGGGCCGGCCGCCCGGTCGCCAGTTCCTCGAAACCGACGTCGAGCCGGTCGGAGAGATGCCGGAGCGCGTCGTCGGAGGGGCGGACCCGGCCGGCCTCCAGGGTGGAGATGTACGCCGGGGTGTAGGCGGGCTCGGCCAACTGCTTCTGGGTCAGCCCGCGTTCCACGCGCAGGAGCTGCACCCTGCGCCCGATCGTCACCGGGTCGTCGCGCTCCGACATCGGCCAACTCCCCCTGTGCCTCTTGCCGTTCGACTCTGACAGGCCCTAGGTTAAACGGCGTATTAAGCGTGTTTAAGTTGTCGCTGAGCTGTTTCGAGCTGTTCTGAACAGGTCCGAGCTGTTCCGAGCCGACGTCGCTGCGAGGTCGCCGTGCGCGAACACCCCAGCACCACCGAGCGTTACACCCGAGGTCTGGCCGCGGCCGTGATCGCGGTCGCCGCCCTGGTCCTGGCGGCGAACGCGGTCCCGGCGCGAGCCGCGGAGCCGACCCGCGTCCGGGTGGAGCCGACGCACGTCCAGGTGGTGCCGACGCACGTCCAGGTACAGCATGCCGTCCATGCCACGGACCCCGCCGCCGGTTCGGGGAGACAGCGGTCGTAGGCCCTGCCCTTGCGGGCCTCGACCGCCGCGGTACGGATCAGAGCTGGAACTCCGCCGGAGACACCCCCAGTGCCGTGCAGGCCTCCCTGAGGACCGTCTGCTCGGCCTGGGAGAGGTGGCCGTCCGCGCCGGCGATGACGATGCCGGTCTGGATCACCGCCCGTGCCTCGGTCGGCTTCTTGGAGGCCTTGGCGATCTCCTGCATCGCCTCGGCCCTGCCCTGCTGGAAGTCCCGGGTGAGCAGGCTGACGTGCTTGTGGAAGCGCTGCCGCAGCTGCTCCGGCGGGAAGTTCTGCAGCACGTCGTTGCTGAGGATCAGCGACTCCACCTGCTGCTGCTCGGCCGCGTCCACGTGCCCGTCGGCCGCCGCGACCAGTGCGCACATGGCCATGCTCGCGTCCCGGTAGGCACCGCTCTTCAGCTCGGTCTTGAGCGTGCCGAGCTGCGTCTTCAGCACACCGACCAGCTGGGCGCGCGAACCACCGCCGGACCCCGTGCCGCCGCGCCCGCCGGTCGGGGCGCCGCGCCCACCCTGAGACTGCTGCAGTGTCTTGGCCTGGTCCTTGAGCTTGTCCCACAGCGGCATTGCCGTCACCTCGGTAGTAGTCGGAGCCATCACCCGACCAACGGCCACCCCAAGGTAAAGGTTCCGCCAAGTCCCACAGGGGCCCTTTCCTCACCCGTGTGGGCCGGCGCACCGGCCCGCCGACGCAGGAGGCTAGCTCTGTGTCTGCAGCTGCCGCAGCTGGCGGTTGATGTTCTCCAGCGCGCCCTGCCGACGCCCCGGCACCCGGCCCCGCAACTCCGCGAGCAAGGAGCCGAGTTCACGGGCGGACTCCAGGTCACGGATCTGGCTCCACTGGTGGTGGGCCCGGTCGACGGCCGACTCCACGGCAGCCGAGTCCGACGTCTGACCGGCGGTCAGCCGAGCCCCGGCCACCCCCAGCCAGGTACGGCAGCTGCGCACCGGATCCCCGGCGAACATCGCCAGGTCCGCCCGCACCTCGGCCCAGTGCAGGGCCTGTTCGGAGCCGGGCCCATGCGCCCGTACGGCGGCCTTCTCGTGCTCGGCGGCGAGAGCGTCGGCGTCGCCGTGCCGGCCGCTCTGGACGGCGGCGGTGATGTAGGCGTGCGGGTCGTCGTCACTTTCCGGGCGCCGGTCGGCTGCTCTCGGCACGCCCGGCGTCTGGGAACGAAGCCGTTCGGACCGGTGCGGGGGCCTGGGAGCCGAGCCCTCAGGTACGGACACCGCGACGACAGGGGGCATGGGAGGGACGGCCACGTCCGCGCCGGGCACCGTGGGAGGAACGGACACGTCGGTCCCAGGCACCGTGGAAGGGACGGCCACCCTGGCCCCAGGCACCGTCGGAGAGGCGGCCGCGCCGCTTGCCCCGGGCTCCGTGGGTGGGGCAGCCACCTCGGCCCCCGGGCCCTTGGGACGGACGGCGACACCGGCCCCGGGCACCGTCGGAGGGACGGCCGCGCCGCTTGCCCCGGGCACAGTGTCCGGTACAGCCACGTCGGCCCCGGCCACGGGGGGAACGACAGCCACGTCGGCCCCGGCCACCGTGGGACGGGCACCCACGCCGGCGCCGTACACCGTGGATTGGGCGGCCACACCGGCCCCCGGCACCGTGGGCGGGACAGCCACACCGGCCCCGGACACGGGGGGAGCGGCAGCCACACCGGCCGTGGACATGGGGGGAGCAAAGGCCACCTCGGCCCCGGCCATCGTCGGACGGGCACCCACGCCCGCCCCCGGCACCGTGGGCGGGACAGCCACTCCGACTCCGGTCACCGTCACCACGATGTCCCCGTACGCCTCGCTCCCCAGCCGGGCCAACGCCTGCTGATGCAGCTCCATGAGGTCAGGCCGGTGCCCGCTGCGCAGGATCGTCGCGATCGCCTTCATGTACGCCGGCGCCGCCACCGTCCGCCGTGACGGCGGCGGCGCGATCCGTCCGTACACCCCGACGCCCCTGCCGCAGTCCAGCGGATGGGTCCGCAGCCACGCCCAGGTCTCCGCGTCCGCGTGCAGATCGAGGAACAGGGCCGTCGATCCGGGCGTGCGCAGCCGCAGTTCCTCGCGGATCCAGTGCCAGGGGAAGGCGGTGTAGCGGGCGGTGGACGTGGTGGTGCGGGCCAGCGCCAGGTGGGGCAGGTGCTGACGGCGGTCGAGCAGCAGCTGGCCGGTGACGAACACGGTCAGCGGTCCGGGCGCGGTCGCGGCGGCCCGCAACCGGGTGAGGACGGCCTGCGGTTCCAGCGGGTCGGCGAGCTCGACGACGTTCGCCGTGTCGGTCCCCGACAGCACCGCGGGCGACACCGCCGCGAGGACGGGAAGCACGGACGCCGCGTCCACCAGACAGCCCTTGCCCACCGGTGCGGCGGCGAGCAGCAGAACGGTCCCCGGCATCGGTCCCTCCCCATCCCCCGTCGATCACGTACCTCAGCACCGTAACCGCTGCGGCTGCAAAGGAGGACCTCAGGACTGCAAACGTCCCTTTCGGGGGCCTCCCTCCCGGGCGACCGGATCCCAAAAGAAGTCGACCGGAATCCCTGAATGAATCCGCCTCGCCGACTTGCCAGCGTCTGTCTCCAGGTGTGCCCTGGAAGGCGGGGGCGAGGAACGAGAGGAGACCTCTCATGGCTCATGCGGCGCCCGCGTCCGGCGGTACGCGCGAACCACCCAGTACCCGCAGAACACGCGCAACGAACCGGATGGCAAGGCCGATCCACACGCCCGACGTCTTCGACGAGCGGTTCCACCGGATCGCGAGGTTCGCGATCCCGGTCGCCCTCGGACTCGTCTACGGCTACTGGGCCGCGGCCAACCGACGCGGCGGCGGTCCCATCACCGGCTGGAACCTCCTGTTCGGCTTCCTCACCGCACTCGCGTTCATCGTGCTGTGCATCGCGGTGGCGACCCTGGCCCCCCTGCTGAAGCGCGAACTGCACTCGGGCGTGAAGTCCGCCTTCGCAGGCGCGTCCATCGGCTTCCTCTACAGCCAGAGCGGCGACAGCGTCCTGCGCTGCGGGGTACTGGGCCTGGTGGTCGCCGCGGCCATCTTCGTCGTCTTCTTCTACCGCTACTACACACGCGAGGACGCGGAGGGCAACCGCATCCGCTGACATGCGCTGACGCGGCAACACCACGTGGGCCCCGGCGACATCGCCGGGGCCCACGTGTTTCCCTCATCCCTCCACTCACCGGTCGACCGGGAACAAGTCCCAGCCACCCGACGAGGATCCGGCGACGCTCCAGCTCCACGGAGACCGAGACTGAGACTGAGACCCAGAACCAGAACCGGAAAACACCCGTCACAACCAGGAAACACCCGTTCGGGCGAACCCTCCACCGGAGAGCGGAGGCCCCAGTTCCGCCAAGGCCCTCGGCAGGCCGGCGCCCCGTTCGGCTCGCTCCGGGCGCCCGGATGCAGTCACCCGGCTCGCGGCCCCCGTTCCCCGGGTCTTGCCTGGAAGGGTGCTCATACGTCTCCGGAACGCCCTGTCGGCCACGCTGATCGCCGTGGCCTGCCTCCTCGTCCCCTTCGGCGCGCTGGCGGCCTGGGCGGCGTACGGGCTGGCCGACACGAGCCGGTACGTCAGCACGATGGCGCCCCTGGCCACCGACCCGGCCGTACGGGACGCCGTCGCGGACGAGGTCGGCGCCGGAATCGCCCAGGAGATACGCATGCGGTCGATGCGCCCCTTCGTGCGGGACGCGGTCCGCTCGTTCACCCGCACCGAGGCCTTCCGCACGGTCTGGGACTCGGGCAACCGGGCCGTCCACGGCGCGGTGCTGCGGGCGGTGCGCGACGGCGACCAGCACGCGGTGACCGTCGACCTCGCTCCCGTCACCACGCAGGTGAAGGAGCAACTGGCCCGCGACCACATGCCGTTGGCCCAGCGCATACCCGTCCGGCACACCGAGGTCGCGGTGCTCCCGGCCGCGGACCTGGCCCGGCTCCGAAAGGGGTACGACGTGCTCGACGTCGCCGGTTTCTGGCTGCCCGTCACGGCGGCCGTCCTCGCCGTCACCGGGATAGCCGTCGCGGCCTGCCGCCGCCGCGCGGTCACCGCGACCGCGCTCGGCACCGCGCTCGGCGGCGCGTTCCTCGGCCTCGCGGTCGCGATCGGCCGCCGGCTCACCCTCGCCGACCTGCCCGACCCGGCCCACCGGCCGGCCGCCGGCGCGATCTACGACGCCCTGACGGCCACGTTGCGCACGGTCTCCTGGCTGCTGGTCGCACTCGGTCTCACGGTGGCCCTGACCTGCTGGCTCACCGGCCGCCACGGCCCCGTCGCGCGACGTCGGCGAGCGTCCGCAGCGACCGCTCCAGATCCGGCTCGGCGACCGACGCGAGTCCGAGCCTGACCGCGTCCGGGGTGCGGCTGGGATCCACCGCGAAGGCGGGCCCCGGAGTGACGGCGATCCCGTGCGCCGCCGCGGCGGCCGTGAAGGTGTCCGCGCGCCACGAGGCGGGCAGCTCCCACCAGGCGTAGTACGCGCCCGGATCGGACCGTACGCGGAAGCCGAGACCGTGCAGCTCCCGTGCGAGGATCCGCTGCCGGCGCGCCGCGTCCGCCCGTTTCGCGGCGACCAGCCGGGCCACCGTCCCGTCCCCGGCCCAGCGCACCGCCGCCTCCAGCGCGAACCGCCCCGCGCTCCAGCCGCCGGACCGCACGGCGGCGGCCACGGCGTCCACCCGGTGCGGCGGTACGACGAGGAAGCCGACGGTGAGCCCGGGCGCGACCCGCTTGGACAGACCGTCGACTACATGGGTGAGGGCGGGCGCGTGCACGGCCAGCGGGGTGCCCGGATCGGCAAGGAAGGACCAGATGCGGTCCTCGACGACCGGGATGTCCAACCCGGTTATCACGTCCGCGAGTTGGCGCTTGCGCTCGTCGCTCGTGGTCAGGGACGTCGGGTTGTGCAGGGTCGGCTGGAGGTAGAGCGCGGACAGGGGGGTGGCGCGGTGGGCGGCGGCGACGGACTCCGGGCGGACACCCTCCTCGTCCGAGACCAACGGCACCAGCACGATGCCGAGCCGGGCCGCGATCTCCTTGACCACGGGATACGTCAGCGCCTCGACACCGACCCGGCCGCCCGGCCGGACGAGGGAGGCGAGGGCGGCGGCGATCGCCTGGCGGGCGTTGCCGGCGAACAGGAACTGTTCGGGAGCGGGGCGCCAGCCGGGGCCGGCCAGGACATCGGCGGCCGCCTCCCGGGCGGCGAGGGTGCCGGTGGCGGCGGCCGGGCGGAGTGCCTCGGTCAGGACGTCGGGCCGCAGCAGGGGCGCGAGCGCGGGAGCCAGGAGCTCCGACTGGCCCGGCGCGGACGGGTAGTTGAGCTCAAGATTGACGGGAGCGGAGGCGACCGGCTCGGTCAGCGCCCGGCCCGTGGGCACGGCCGCAGCCGCCCGCACGAACGTCCCGCGCCCCACCTCGCCGACGACCAGTCCCCGGCGCACGAGTTCGCCGTAGACCCGTCCGGCCGTGGACCCGGCGATCCCACGCCGACGCGCGAACACCCGCTGCGGGGGCAGCCGTTCACCGGGCGCGAGCCGTCCGGCGGCGATGTCGTCGGCGAGCCGGTCGGCGATACGCCGGTAGTCGTTCACGAAGTCCCCCGTAGAGCCGTCCCGTTGAGCTGCCCGGTTGAGCAGTCCGGTTGAGCCGCCTGGTTGAACTGCCTGCTTGAGCCGCCCCGTTGGATTGCACCGAGAGCAAAGATCTTATTGCACCGAGGAGTTGGCGCGCTCTAAGGTCGCTCACATGACGCCTTTCCAGGAGTTCCTCGCATACACCGACAAAGGCACCGACACCTCCCGGGTACCCCTGGTTCTGGCCCACGGTCATCCCTTCGACCACACGATGTGGGCCCCGCAGATCGCGGAGTTCTCCGCCACCCGCCGGGTGATCGCCCCCGACCTGCGCGGCTACGGCGCCTCCCCGCACACCCCCGCCGTCACCCGCTTCACGCGGTTCGCCCAGGACATCGAGGAACTGCTGGACGACCTCAAGGTGGAGACCTTCGTCCTCGCCGGGCTCTCCATGGGCGGCCAGATCGCCATGGACGGCTACCGCCGGTTCGGCGACCGGGTCCGCGGCCTGGTCCTCGCGGACACCTTCCCGGCGGCGGAGAACCCGGACGGCAAACGGGCCCGCGACGCGATGGCGGACCGCCTCCTCGAGGAGGGCATGCGGGGGTACGCCGACGAGGTCCTGGACAAGATGGTCGCCCCGTACGCCGACGCCGAGGTCAAGGCCCACGTCCACCGCATGATGACGTCCGCGCCCCCACAGGGCGCCGCCGCTGCCCTACGCGCCCGCGCCGAACGCGCCGACCACCGCGACCTGCTGACCCGGGTCACCGTCCCCGCGCTGGTCGTCGTGGGCGCCGACGACCTCTACACCCCGGTCTCCGACGCCCAGGACATGCACGCGGCCCTCCCCCACTCCACGCTCCGGATCATCGAGGGCGCCGCCCACCTGCCGAACCTGGAGCGGCCCGCGGAGTTCAACGAGGCGCTGGGGGAGTTCCTGGCGCGGGTGGACGCCACCTCGTAGCCTCAGGGCGATGGACAACCAGCGGGGACGGCGAGGCGGCAGCTGGACCGCGGCCCTGCTGTTCGCCGGGGTCAGCGTGGTCGTCGGATGCCGGGCCGCCGACACCGACGGCATCACCCCCGTCCCCCAGCTCCTCGCCTTCCTCCCCTGGCTGCTCGCGCCCGCCGGACTGGGTCTGGCCCTCGCGCTGCTCGCCCGGTGGTGGACCGGAGTGGTGTGGGCGCTCGTGGTCCTCGGAGCGCTGGCCTGGTTCATCGAGCCGTACGGCAAGACCGCCGAACCCGGCGGGCCGCCGCTCGCCACGCTCCGCGTGCTCACCTCGAACGTCGAGTTCGGGCGGGCCGCCACCGCCCTCGTCACCGCCGTCCGCCGCGAGCGACCCGACGTCGTGTTCGTGGAGGAGTGCGAGTACACCTGCGACGCCACGCTGAAGCGGGATCTCGGCACCGCCTACCCGTACCGGCGGGCCGTGGCGGCGGGCGGGTCGGAGGGCTCCGTCATCCTCAGCCGCTTCCCCCTGAAGGGCACCGACGGCGTGCCCGGCACCATGGGCATGCCGGGGGCCCTCGCCGACGTGGACGGGCACCCCGTACGGCTGCAACTCGCGCACCCCATGCCCCCGCTGCCCGGCCAGCTCGACGTCTGGCGGCGGGAGCTGGGCGCCCTGCGCGAGTTCGCCGCCGACCGGGCGGACACCCCGACCGTCCTGGCCGGCGACTTCAACGCCTCCCAGGACCACGCGGCCTTCCGACGCCTCCTCGACACCGGCCTGCGTGACACCGCCCGCCTCGCCGGAGCCGACCGCACCCCCACCTGGCCGGCCCGCACCGCGCCCAGGCTCGGCGCGCAGATCGACCACGTCCTCGTGTCCGAGGACTTCTCCGCACGCGACGCCCGCTTCCTCGCCCTGGCCGACACGGACCACCGGGCCCTGATCGTCGAGGTCACGCTGCACGGGCGGCCATGAGACGGCGGGGAGCGGCCCCCAGAACGGGCACCGCCCCCCTCGTCCCACTACACGCCGATGTCGTCACCGTCCGCACGCCACACGGCCACCACCGCCGGGCGGACGATCTTGCCGGGACCGTCGGGCCACGCGCTGGCCGGCTTCTCCACGGTGGCGCCGCTGATCTCGCCCGGGTGCTGCACGGACACGAGCACCCGCCGGTCCTGGACGATCGGACCGCAGGTCTCGGCGCCGATCGGCATGGTCAGGAACTGCTTGAGCTCACCGCGCCGCTCTCCCTTCGTGGCGACACCGAAGAGGCCGTCGTGGGAGCCGAGCTGGGCGCCGTCCGTGGAGATCCACAGGTTGCCGTGCGGGTCGAAGGCCACGTTGTCCGGGCAGGAGATCGGACTGACCTTGTCCTTCGGGAATCCGGCGAAGTAGGTCGCCGGGTCCTTCGGGTCGCCCGCCACCAGGAACAGCGTCCATGCGAACCGGGTGCTGTCGGCCCGGTTCCAGCGCTCGGTGAGCTCCAGGACGTGCCCGTGCTTGTTGGCGTTGCGCGGGTTCGCCTCGTCGGCCGGGGCGTTCGTACCGACACCGCGGTTGGTGTTGTTGGTGAGGGCGACGTACACCTTGCCGGTGTGCGGGTTCGGCTCGATGTCCTCGGGTCGGTCCATCTTGGTCGCGCCGACCTTGTCACCGGCGAGCCGGGTGAAGACGAAGACCTCGTCCGCGGTCATGCCCTCGACGTGCGACACGGCACCCTTGGCGGTCGCGGTGGCCAGCGGGATCCACTCACCGCCGCCGTCGAACTCCCCGTCGGCGGGCAGCTTGCCGCTCCCGTCGATCTCGATGGCGGGGGAGTCGCCGGTGAGCCGGGCGACATACAGCGTGCCCTCGTCGAGCAGTGACAGATTGTGCTCGCGCACGGCACGGGAGGTCCCGTGCTTCATCCGCTTGCCGCCGACGAACTTGTAGAAGTAGTCGAACCGCTCGTCGTCACCGGTGTAGACGACCGGACGTCCGTCCTTCGTGAGCCGCACGGTCGCGCCCTCGTGCTTGAACCGGCCGAGCGCGGTGTGCTTGCGGGGCGTGGAGTGCGGGTCGTACGGGTCGAGCTCGACGACGTACCCGAAGCGGTGCGCCTCGTTCGGCTCCTGGGCGACGTCGAAGCGCTTGTCGAACCGCTCCCACTTGCGCTCACTCGCACCCGTGCCGATGCCGTAGCGCTTGTCCGTGTCCCGGCTCGCGTTGGCGAAGTACTGGTTGAAGTTCTCCTCGCCGTGCAGGGTCGTACCCCACGGGGTGGTCCCGCCGGAGCAGTTGTTGAGGGTGCCGAGGACCTTGCGGCCGGTCGGGTCGGCGGACGTCCTGAGCAGCGCCGACCCGGCGGCGGGCCCGGTGAGCCGGAACTCGGTGGTCGCGGTGACGCGACGGTTGAGGTGGTGCCGGGGCACGGGGGTGAGCCGCCCGCTCTTGCGGTCCGCCTCGACGACGACGGCGGACAGGCCATGAGCCGCCCAGGCGATCTCGACCTGCTCTCGGGTCGGGGCGGCGGCGTTGTACCCACGGAACATGAGCACCTCGTCGGTGTACTCATGGTTGGCGACGAGCACCTGCCGGCCACGCTCACCGGGCAGCGGCAGCAGCGCGAGAAAGTCGTTGTTGTACCCGAACTGACCGGCCTGGGCGGCGGCGGTCTGCTTCTGGGGGTCGAAGGCGGGCGCACCGCGCAGGATGGGCTCGCCCCAGCGGATGACCACGTTCTGCCGGTAGCCGTCCGGGATGGTCACGACATCGGCGGTGTTCGGCGCGACGGCGGTGAACCGCAGCCCACGCGCGCCCTTGGAGGTGCCTGGCCTGGAGCCAGTACGACCGCTGCCGCTGTCGCCGGCGCCGCTGCCGCCTTCGGCCGCGGCGACCGGCGAGGCGAGAGCGGCCCCCGCGGCACCGGCCACGGTGACGACGGCGGCGGCCCGCATCATCGAGCGACGGCTCAGCGCCCCGGCGATGACGTCGCCCACGTACGGATTGGCGGAGGTGTTCGGCGCCGGGTGGAAACAGGCGTCACCACACCGGAAACGGCACGTCAGGGCGGACCGCCCGCCAGGATGCGCATCGGACGACGTGGAGTTCGTGATCAACGGCAACTGCGTACGCACTTTGCTCTCCCCTTGCTTCCCCTTGAATCCGGCGTTACGAAAAGTAGGGGGGCGTCCGTGCGGGAGCGGGGCGTGCCGATGAACTACGGGTGAACCCGGGGTGGCTGTAGGGCGGTTGACGGTGACTGAATGTGAGCCTTGACGCCGGGGTCACCGTGTGGGCGGCCCCTGCCTAAGATGCCCGCAGGGGCCGCTAACCTTACGTGTCCGTCCTGGCCAGGGATTGACGGCTTCAACTCACGCGAAGGGTTGCGCACATGGGCATTCTCACTCTCCTGCGGAATGCGTTGGGCAGGTCACGCAAGGGGCGTACCGCCGATGCAGAGGGTGCGGAACGGACTCCTTCGCAGGAAGCCGAGCAGATTTCCGCACAGGAAGCGGACCGGACTCCTTCGGAGGAGACGGCACCGAAGGTACCGTCCCCGGCGACCGAGCCGACCCCGGAGCCGACCGCCGAGCCGCGGCCGACTGCGGCCACGACCACACCGGCGGCGGCACCGGAACCAGCACCGGCACAGAAGCCGGCGCAGGTGCCGGAGCCCCGCACGTCCCCGCTCACCGCGCAGGAAGAGCACGACCTGGTCTCCGCCGCCTTCGACAAGGTCGCGGTCCCGAAGCGGAACTCTTCGACGGACCCGGCGGACCCGGCGGAGGGGTCGGCGGTCGAGAAGGCGCCGGTCGAGGAGGCCGTCGTCGAGAAGCCGGTGGTCGAGAAGCCGGGCGCGGAAGAGCCGGCGGTCAAGCCTGCTGCCGAGACGGAGCCGGAGCCCGTCAAGGAAGCACCGGCGGCTGAACCGGTCGCCAAGGCTGAGCCGAAGGCCGAACCGGTCGCCAAGGCCGAGCCGGTCACCCAGGCTCAGCCGAAGGCCGAACCTGAGGCTGAGTCGAAGCCGACCGCCAAGCCGAAGGCCACCGCCGAAGCCACTCCCGAGCCCGAGAACGAGCCGGAGCCCCAGCCCGAGCCGAAGGCAGTGGCGAAGACTGCCGTCGAGCCGTCGGCCACCGAAAAGCCGAAGACGAAGCCGAAGACGAAGCCGAAGCAGGACTCGAGCGCGGAGGCCGCCCCGGAACCGAAGCCGGCCGCCAAGCCGAAGGCTGAGTCGAAGCCGGCCGCCAAGCCGAAGGCCACCGCCGAGGTCACCCCCGAGCCCGACCCGGTGATCGAACCGACGCCGGAACCGACGGCCGAGGCCACCCCGGAACCCGCCCCGGAGCCGACCCCTGAACCGGCATCGGCGCCGACCCCCGAGCCCGCGGCCGCCGACGCCGGGAACAGCAAGGGCAAGGCCGGGAACGGCAAGGACGGCAAGGACGCCCCCCAGGCCGCACCCCCGGTCCCCGTGACCCTCCGCACCGCCTACACCGCCGCCGCCACCACCCTCGGCGCCAAGAACCTCACCGGCACCACCGCGAAGGTCTACCTCGTCCTCGACCGCTCCGCGTCCATGCGCGCGTACTACAAGGACGGCTCCGCCCAGGCCCTCGCCGAGCAGACCCTCGCCCTCGCCGCCCACCTCGACCCCGCGGCCCCGGACGCCAAGGTCCACGTCACGTTCTTCTCCACGGAGGTGGACGGCACCGGCGAGCTGACCCTCACCGACCACGACAACAAGATCGACGAGCTGCACGCGGGCCTCGGCCGCATGGGCCGTACCAGCTACCACGTGGCCGTCGCGGACGTCCTCGCCCACCACGACAAGGAAGCCCCCGGCACCCCCGCCCTGGTCGTCTTCCAGACGGACGGCGCCCCGGACGCGAAGACCCCCGCCACCCAGTCCCTCACGGACGCGGCGGCGAACCACCCCTCCGTCTTCTTCTCCTTCGTCGCGTTCGGTGAGCACGACAACAAGGCGTTCGACTACCTCCGGAAACTGAAGACCGACAACACGTCCTTCTTCCACGCCGGCCCGACCCCCCGCGAGCTCACGGACGCCGAGCTCTACGAGGGCGTACTGGCGACCTGGCGCCCGTAACCCGGCACCACCCCGTCGCACGACGAGCGGCCGCCCCCTTCCCACCCCGTAAAACGGGAGGCGGGCGGCCCACCCATGTCGGCTACGATTTCAAGGTTCGTAAGACGACCGACCTGGGAGCAGCCTCCGATGGCTCGACACCTCATCACCAGCGCCCTTCCGTACATCAACGGAATCAAGCACCTGGGCAACATGGTGGGGTCCATGCTCCCTGCGGACGTGTACTCCCGGTACCTCCGCCGGCGCGGCCACGACGTCCTGTACATCTGCGCGACCGACGAGCACGGCACCCCCGCCGAGCTGGCGGCGAAGGAGCAGGGCCTCCCCGTGGCGGAGTTCTGCGCGCAGGCGCACGACGCGCAGAAGGCGGTCTACGACGGCTTCGCGCTCGCCTTCGACTACTTCGGCCGGAGTTCCAGCCCGCAGAACGTCGAGATCACCCAGCACTTCGCCCGCAGGCTGAACGAGAACGGCTTCATCGAAGAGCGCGCCATCCGCCAGGTGTACAGCCCGGCCGACGGCCGTTTCCTCCCGGACCGCTATGTCGAGGGCACCTGCCCCCACTGCGGCTACGACAAGGCCCGCGGCGACCAGTGCGAGAACTGCACCCGGGTCCTGGACCCGACGGACCTGATCAACCCGCGCAGCGCCATCTCCGGCTCCACGGAGCTGGAGGTCCGCGAGACCAAGCATCTCTTCCTCCTCCAGTCGAAGCTCCAGCACGAGGTGGAGGAGTGGGTGGCGGCCCATGAGGAGGAGTGGCCGCAGCTGGCCTCCTCCATCGCCCGCAAGTGGCTGAACGAGGGGCTGCACGACCGGGCGATCACCCGTGACCTGGACTGGGGCGTCCCGGTACCGGCGGACACCTGGCCGGAGCTGGCGGCGGAGGGCAAGGTCTTCTACGTCTGGTTCGACGCCCCGATCGAGTACATCGGCGCGACGAAGGAGTGGGCGGACCAGGACCCGGAGAACCGCGACTGGAAGTCCTGGTGGTACGAGGCCGACTCCGGTGAGAACCCGGTCCGCTACACGGAGTTCATGGCGAAGGACAACGTCCCGTTCCACACGGTGATGTTCCCGGCCACGGAGCTCGGCGTGCGCGAGCCGTGGAAGAAGGTCGACTACGTCAAGGCCTTCAACTGGCTGACGTACTACGGCGGAAAGTTCTCCACGTCCCAGAAGCGCGGTGTCTTCACCGACCAGGCCCTGGACATCCTCCCCGCCGACTACTGGCGCTACTTCCTGATCGCCAACGCCCCCGAGTCGGACGACTCGTCCTTCACCTGGGAGCACTTCACGGCGACGGTCAACAAGGACCTCGCGGACACGCTCGGCAACTTCGTCAACCGCGTCCTGTCCTTCTCGAAGAAGCGCTTCGGCGAGGAGGTCCCGGCGGGCGGCACGGCGGGCGAGGCGGAGACGAAGCTGGGCGAGGAGATCGCACGGCTTCTCGCCGAGTACGAGGAGCACATGGAGGCCCTCCAGTTCCGCAAGGCGGCGGCCGCCCTGCGCGCGCTGTGGTCGGCCGGCAACTCCTACCTGGAGGAGAAGGCCCCCTGGCTGGAGATCAAGACCGACAAGGACGCCGCCGCGCTCACCCTCCGTACGGCGATGAACCTCATCCACCTGTACGCGGTGGTCTCGGGGCCCCTCATCCCGACGGCCTCGGCGGCGATGCGCGCGGCCTTCGCCCTCCCCGACGACACGGCCACCTGGGTCTCCGAGGCGGACGCGAAGTCCCTGACCGCCGTCCCCGTCGGCACCCCCTTCACCGTTCCGCCGGTCCTCTTCGCCAAGCTCACGGACGAGGACCTGGCGGCGTACAAGGAGCGTTTCGGCGGTGAGCCGGCGTAACCGGCCGGAACAGCAGGAAGAACGAAGGGCCCGGGAAGCACTCCACTTCCCGGGCCCCGGCCGTACCCCCTGCCGGAACGTCCGCGCCAGACCGTATGGTTTCCGCCATGGCAATGGCAGTTCCCGAGGTCATTCCGATCGCCTACGTACCCAGAAGTCACACCGAGAGCATCGGCCGTTACGCGGACGGTCAGTTCCTGGCGTCGATCACGTATGCCTTCCCCGAGGGGTTCCGTCCGGACGAGGGCTGGGAAGAGCAGAAGCGCCTCTACACCGTGCTCCACACCTTCGACGCCGAGGGCCACTACCGAGACTCGGAGTTCTTGTGCGCGGGCACCTGGGCCGAGCAGCAGGCCGCCCCGTCCGGCGACGACTCGGTCCTCGGCCGCGCCCGGATCCACCTGGCGAAACTCCTGCGCAGCCTCCCCCGCCGCTCCTACACCCACATCGCCGTCCGCCCCTTCCAGGTCACCCTCGACGGCGTCCGTTTCGGCCTGGTGATCCGCGAGGCGGAGGGCGAGTCCTGGGCCGAGCTCTACCCCGACCGCCTCGAATTCGCCGAACCGTGGGACGGCCGGTACGTGACCTGATCGGGCCGTCGCGCGCCAACGGGAAGCTGGACCAGGCGACGGACGTTCACGACGAGGACAGGGTCGCTACTCCGCGCGAAGGACGGCATGCACACGACCATCAGCCCTTTCACTCTCACGTACTGGAAGGAGAAACAGCCCGCCGGGCGAACGAAGTTCGGCTGGGAGGGCACTTCTCCGGAGCTCGGCGATGTCCGGGTGGTGTACCCGGCAGGCCGGGACGTGCCGAACGTGATCGTCACGGATGTGCGGGGTGCTCTGATCCCCGCGTCCACGTTCGAGGCGCGTGGCGCGCACACGGACGTCCTGTCGATGCCGACCCTCAACCGTGCGACGCTCCGAGTGGGCGACGGGCTCGTGCGGATGAGCCGGAACCGTTGGGGGCTTACGCACCGGGGGCGCTCCCTGAACATGACGTATCTGGGCGACGCGTACAGGCTCACGGCGATCAACCGCCGTGCGTACGAGCTGTCCCGGCAGCCCGACGCCGAAGACCCCGGTGTCGTCATCACGGTGCGGCAGTCGGGTCTCGGAAGCGGCAGGAAGGTAAGCGTGCAGGCCGCGGGCCGGGTCCTGCCCGCCGACGTCTCCCTCGCAGCTGTCTTCTCCGGCGTCGACCGGTCCGTGCTCACGCGGAGCGGCGCCGTACGGGCAGGCTTCTCGAGGATCTTCACCTTCTGGGCCGATTCCCAGGCCTGAGCGACCGCCAAAGGTCATGCGCCCCGCGTGAACCGCCCGGTCGGCGGCCTGCCCGGCAGACTCCAGGAGAGACCCGGGAGCACGTCCCGGGCCCCTCGGCATCCGCTACTTCAGAACGCCCGCACCCGTCGTCGACCCCAGCGAGGTCGGCAGGTTCTTCGCCGAGGACTCCAGTTCCGCCGTCAGCGTGGGGGTCCAGTTGACCGTCGTCTTCAGGTCCTTCGAGGACGCCGCGTTGTACGCCGCGACGACATCCGTCGCCGTCCCGTTCACGAGGTTGCCGCTGCCCGCCACGGACCCCGTCCCGTCACCGCTCAGCAGCTTGGCGACCTTTCCGCCCGACGGGACCGTCCAGTAGTTGTTCTGCGCGACGACCTGGGCCTTGGCGCGGGAGTTGATGCTGTACTGCGTCGCGTAGCCGTTGAGGGTCGTGACGTCGTAGTGGTTGTTGTAGATGTGGATCTGGCCGATGCGGGCCAGCGGTGCGCGCTGGACGATGCCCTTCCACACGTTGTGGTGGATGGAGACGCGCAGCTTGCCGACGCTGTCGGTGTCGCTGCTGCCGATCAGCATCGTCTTGTCGTGGTTGGTGAACTGGTTGCGCGAGACGGTCACCAGGTCCGAGCCCTTGGTGATGTCGAGGGCTCCGTCGTGGATCTGGTACTCGCGGCCGTAGTACTTCGGGTTGGCACTGTCGAGGTGCGGCGCGTCGGTGAACGTGTTGTGGTCCGCCCAGACGTGACTCGCGCCGCGCAGGGTGACGGAGTCGTAGTTGGAGTTCCAGTTGCCGTCGTCGCCGTCGGTCGGGTCCCACTGCGGAAAGCAGTCCTCGGTGGCGGCGAAGGTGAGGTTGCGGACGACGACGTTGTCCACGTTCTGGATCTGGAGCATGCCGCCGGTGATGCCCGCCTTGGTGCCGGGGACGCCGACGACGGACGTGTTGGCCGGCACCTTGAAGACGATGTTCTTGGCCTGCTTGCCCTGCGCGGCAGCCCGCGCGGTCTCCTGCGTGCCGGACGGCAGCTTCGAGGTGCCGTAGCTCGCGGGGTCGAACGCCTTCAGGTAGGCGGAGAGCGAGTAGCCGGTGCCGGACGCGTAGTCCGCGCAGGTCAGCTTCTTGCCGGCGTCGTCGGTGTTGGCGTCGATCGTGCCCTTGACCTTGATGATCCGCGGGGTGGTGTCGGAGGCCGACCCCAGCGCCTTCACCAGCTGCGCGCGCGTGCTGACGGTGAAGGTGTGCGCGGCGTCGGCCTTCGCACCGCCAGTGGTTCCGGTGCCGGAGGACGCCCAGCCGTCCTTCGCGGCGAGCGTCTGGTGGAACAGGTCGACGGCTTCCGCGTTCGCGTTCATCACGAGTAAGGAGGTGCCGAGGCCGGCGGCCGCGACGGCGGCGGAGACGACGAGGGTGCGCCGCTTGCGGAGGGACCGGCGGTGGGAGGGGGTTGCCACGAAGGGGGGTCCTTACGGGAGGGTGGAACGTACTGTCACCCCGTCAGTGGCCGCGGATCCGAGAAGGGTTGCCGCTCGTGATCACATCTCCCGCAGCCCCTGTACACAGTTACCACCCGAACGGTATACAACACGAAGATCATGTGAAGCCGGGGCGAAACGGAACGCTTCCGGCCACATATGCCAACCGAGTGGGGGATCCACATGGGCATGTTCGGCAACGCGCACACCGTCGACCCGAGCCAGGCGCAGCAGGACTACGCGCGCCTGCTGGGCGGCGGTGAGCAGGTACAGGCCGCCTACCAACTGGTGCGCGACGTCATCCTGTTCACCGACCGCCGACTGATCCTGGTCGACAAGCAGGGCATCACCGGCAAGAAGGTGGAGTACCACTCCATCCCGTACCGCAGCATCACCCACTTCGCCGTGGAGACCGCCGGCACCTTCGACCTCGACGCCGAGCTGAAGATCTGGGTGTCGGGCAACTCCGTACCGATCGAGAAGACCTTCACCAAGGGGGTCGACATCTACGAGGTGCAGGCGATCCTGACGGAGTTCGTGGCGCGGTAGTTCGACACCGCCCGGGTGGTGGCGCCCGGGCGGTTCGATACGGGGGTCAACGGGTGGGAGCGTCGCGGAGGTGGTCCAGGAGGGCGGCGAGGGTGGTGGGGGCCATGGGGAGTATTCGGGCGGGGACGTCGCTCTCACGGAGGAGCAACAAGGCTTTGGTGTGGGCGAGTTCGACGCAGTTGGCCCCGTCGCTCCCACTGGAGAAGGTGGACTTCTGCCACTGGATCACGGCTCACAGCTCCTTCGCGAGTGCGCTATCGGTCAGCGCGCAGGTGCGCCAGCAGCGCGGCCAGACTGTCGCGGGTGACGGAGAGTATTCGCGCAGGGTCGTCGCTTTCACGGAGGCGGAACGCGGGATCCCCGTGGGCGAGTTCAACGCAGGACGAACCATCCGAACCGCTCGAGAAGGACGACTTCTGCCACTGGGTCATGTCTACAGCTCCTTCGCGAGGCGATGGACAAAGTCCCGCGATTGGGCGGGGTCCAGCGATGCCGACTCCACTTTACGGAAGAGTGTTCGCATCGCCTGGAGCTGTGCCACTGCGTCCACGAACGCTGCGCCCGATGGTGTGTCCTTCTGCACTGTGTCCAGCGCTGGCACCCGTCCGGTCGCGTACAGCAGCGCTGCGCTCGCCCCGGCGAAACCGTCGACATCGAACGGGATCACGCGCACAGTGACGCCAGGCTGCTCGGACTGCCGTAGGACTTCGAGCAGTTGAGCTTGGGCCACGCGCCGATCGGCTACCCGCGTACGCAAGACCGACTCATGCAGTACTGCCGTGTAAGGAGTCTCGCCGCCCTTGGCGAGGACCGCTTTGCGGTGCATACGGTGGGCGACCCTTGCATCCAACTCACTCACCGGAAGTTCCGGACGCCAATACTCGAAGACCGCGCGTGCGTACTCCTCGGTCTGCAGCGGCCCGGTGACATGAGTGGTGCCGATCTCCTGGACCAAGGTCGCGTGGAACTCCAACTCCGCCAGATCCAGGAACAAGGGTGGCAGTACGCCCCGGAACTCCTCCCACCAACCCCGGGTGCGGTCCGTCGCGATCTCCACCAACGCTTCGATCAACTCTGCGTCCGGACAGGCGTAGTGGCCCGCCAACCTGCGCACCCTCTCCTCGCTGATCCCGGCATTGCCCGCTTCGAACTGGCTCATCTTCGCCGGACTCACTCCCAGCAGCCCAGCCGCGTCACGGGACGACAGACCGGCCGCCTCGCGTAGTTTGCGCAGCTCAACACCAAGGCGAACCTGGCGGGCGGTCGGCTGGATCCTCACCGGCATTTGACTCCCACTTCCACAACAGCGCTGACCCTGCGCCGGGCTGGACACCCCGATCGAGTGCAAGGTTATGCAAGCGGCTTGCACGGGAGAAAGATTACCCCCTACCGTCAGTGACGCGACGCACACCCTGCGAAACCGGGACCCCGGAAGCGCACCGCTCCGCCCTGCCATGGCGGACGTGGCAATGCCACCGCCCGCGCGCCGCAGCCCCCACCCTCACCCCCACCGAACGGAGTCACCCATGCCCGAAACCGAACCCTGGGAGTACACGCTGTACGTCCCCCAGGACCCCAGAGCCGTCACCGTCAGCCGCCGCACCCTCCGCCTGATCCTCACGATGCACGGCCTCATCGGCCTCGCCGACGTCGCCGAACTCCTTGCGACGGAGCTGGTCGGCAACGCCGTACGCCACACCAAGGGCCCCGCCGCCCTCCGCGTCCGCCGGTCGGCCGGGGTTCTGCGGATCGGCGCGTGGGACGCGGACCCGGAACCACCCGAACCACCGGGTGAGCTGACGAGCCTGACCGACGCCGAAGAAGGTCGCGGCCTCGCCCTCGTCCGCGCCTGCGCCGATGTCTGGGGCTGGCAGCCGCTGTCGAGGCACGGCAACCGGGGCAAGTACGTGTGGTGCGAACTGGGGTCACCGAACCCCGCTCCGACTGTTCCGAGTGCTATGTAGATTGATTCTACGTAGAATGAATCTACATAGCACTGCATCCAGAAACCCGGCTCGGGGAGACCTCATGCCCACCCCTTTCGTAGGCCGCCAGACTGAGCTGGCCCTCCTCCACAAGCGCCTCGACCGTGTCACAGCCGACGGTGCCGGGGTGGCCGTCGCGATGAGGGGGCGGCGGCAGGTCGGGAAGTCGCGGCTGGTGCAGGAGTTCTGTGATCGGGCCCGGCGACCGTACGTCTTCTTCACCGCGACCAAGGGCGCCTCCCCCCGGGAGGGCATCGCCGACTTCATGGCCGAACTGAGAGAGTCCTCCCTCCCGGCCGACCCGGAACTCGTACCGAAGAGCGCCCCGACCAACTGGCCCGACGCCTTGCGCGCACTCGCCGCCGTCCTGCCCGACTCGCCCAGCGTCGTGGTCCTCGACGAGCTGCCCTGGCTCGCCGAGCAGGACCCCGTGTTCGACGGGGCGATGCAGACGGCCTGGGACAGACTGCTCGCCGGTAGACCCGTGCTCCTGCTGCTGCTCGGCAGCGACCTGCACATGATGGAGCGGTTCACCGCGTACGACCGGCCCTTCTACGGGCGGGCCGACAGCCTGGTCCTCGGGCCGCTCAACCCGGCCGAGACCGGGGACGCGCTGGGGCTGGACGCGTCGGATGCCATCGACGCGCATCTCGTCTCCGGAGGCCTGCCGGGGATTCTGCGTGCGTGGCCGCAGGCGACCCCGGCACTCGATTTCATCGAGGCGGAGTGCGCGGACCCGGCCTCACCGCTCTTCGGTGTCCCGGAGGCGACGCTCATGGCCGAGTTCCCCGCGCCCGACCAGTCCCGCCGGGTACTGGAGGCGGTGGGCAGCGGAGACCGTACGCACGCCAACATCGCGGCGACGGCGGGGAGTCAGAGTGGTGCGCTGCCGTCGGGGATACTGTCCCCCCTGTTGCGACGGCTCACCGAGGAGAAACGGGTCCTCGCCGCCGACACCCCGCTGTCCACCAGCCCGGGCAAGCCCGCCCTCTACCGCGTGGCGGACAGCAATCTCCGCCTCTACCTGGCCGCCATGCGTTCCGCGCAGGCATTGTCGCGACGCGGCCGCCCCGAGGCCGCGTACCGGCTCGTCGTACGCCGCTGGGCCGCCTGGCGGGGCAGGGCCGTGGAGCCCTTGATCCGGGAAGCGCTGGAACTGGCCGCGGTGTCCGGGGACTTCCCCTGGCCCGACACCGCCGAGGTGGGCGGCTGGTGGAACCGTAAGTTCTCCCCGGAGATCGACCTGATCGGCGCCGACCGCGCCCCCGTCGCGAACACCCTCCACTTCGCCGGCTCCGTGAAGTGGCTCTCCTCCCCGTTCGACCATCACGACCTGGCCGCCCTGCAGACGGGCGCCGCCCAAGTACCCGGCTTCGCCCCCGGCTCCACAGGTCTCGCCGTGGTGTCCCTCTCGGGTACGACGGGGCCCCTGGCCGACGCCGGCGTCGAGCTGGTGTGGAGTGCGCGGGACGTGGTCTCCGCCTGGCGGGCCTGAGGTGCGGGACGGCAACCGCCGGGCAGCGAGGGGCGCTCACCCCCGGCCCGACGAGAGCCCGCCCGACAAGACGCCGCTCGTCACACCGCCACCGCCCCCGCCCGGTGCCGGCTGGTCGCTGTCGAGCCCGAGGGCGGTCCGAGCCTCGCGGACGTGCTGGAGTCCTTCCGCGGCGGTGCGCTTCACCTGGGCGTACTCCGCGCCGGAGTTGGCGGTGGCGAGTTGGGCGCGGGCGGTGCCGAGGCGTTCGGTGGCGTCCGTCAGGGCCTGGACCGCGGTCCGGTCGGCGCGTGCCAGGGTCCGTACGTCGAGGGCGGACAGGCTGCCGCCGAGCCGTACCACCCAGCGGTTGGCCTCGGCCTCCTCGTCCAGGTCGGACAGGGCGTCCGGCCGGTGGGCGCGGCGCCGCGCGACGACCGCGCCCACCGCACCGGCGATCAGCAGCAGGGAGAGCAGGGCTGCGCATGCCACGGTTTCCACCTCCGGCGACTCAGGGTCGTACGCGAGTCGTACGGCTGTCGTGTTCCCCATGAGACCGCTTGCCTCTGTGCCTCCCCCACGAGAAATCTGTGCGGCGCCCATGAGGTGCCCGTCACGCATCGGCGTCGGCGCCCGTCAGTGCCCGACCTTCCGGGCCACAGGTGTGGCGGGCGGTGCGTACGCCGACGCCCGGGGCGTGGTCACCCCGGGCGCCTTCTGGTGTTGCTGGTGTTGCTGGTCGTCAGGAGACGACCGGTCGCGCGCCCGTCTCCGGGGCCGCGGTCCGCGCGGGAGCGTCCGGCGTGCCGCGGGTGTTCCTGACGTAGAACACCCCGATCACCGCGAGCAGTGACGCGGCGGAGAGGGTGTACAGGCCGCCGTTCGTGCTGCCGGTGGTGTCCTTGAGGTAGCCGAAGAGCGTGGGGGAGACGAAACCGCCCAGGTTTCCTATGGAGTTGACCACGGCCAGTCCCGGCGCGGCGATCTTGAGGTCGAGTCCGGACTGGGCCATCGGCCAGTACAGGGTGGCCGCGCACTTCCCGCCGACCGCGGCGAGCGTGAGCGCTGCGAGTCCGAACCACGGGGAGCCCAGGGTGGCGAGGAAGGTGCCCACGGCCGACAGGACCAGGGCGATCGCCAGATACGGGCGGCGGTCGGGCGCCTTGTCGGTGTAGTGGCTCACCGTGTACATCGCGATCACGGCGCAGATCCACGGGATGGCCGTGAGCAGCCCGACCTGGAACGGGGAGAGACCGCCGATGTCGTCGACCAGGCTCGGCAGCCAGAAGGTGATCGCGTACCCGGTGAGTGCCATCGCGAAGAAGACGCCGGTCAGCAGGGCGACCTGCGGATGGAGGATGAGCCTGAGGCGGGACACCTTCGGGGCCCGTGCGCGGGCCTCCTCGTCACGGGCGACCGCCGCGCTGAGCGCGTCCTTCTCCTCCCGGGTGAGCCAGCCGGCGTCCTCGATCCGGGAGACGAGGAAGAATCCGGCGATCACACCGACGAGGATCGAGAAGGCGCCCTCCAGCGCGAACATCCAGCGCCAGCCGGCGAATCCGCCCGCTCCGTGCAGTTCGAGCAGCGCGCCCGTGATGGGTCCCGTCACGATGTACGCCGTCGCCGAGCCGCCGAGGAAGATCGCGCTCGCCCGGCCCCGGCTTGAGTCGGGCAGCCACTGGGTGAAGTAGAGGAGCACCCCGGGGAAGAAGCCCGCCTCCGCGACACCGAGGAGGAAACGCAGGGCGTAGAACAGCGTGACGTTGTGGATGAAGCACATCGCCACGATCACCAGACCCCAGGTGATCATGATGCGGGTCAGCCAGACCCGGGCGCCGAAGCGCTCCAGGAGCATGTTGCTCGGCACCTCGAACAGCGCGTACCCGATGAAGAAGAGGCCGGCGCCGAGACCGTACGCGGTGGCGCTCACCCCGACATCGGCCCGCAGTTCGTCCTGGACGAAGCCGACGTTCGTCCGGTCCATCTGGTTGACCAGCAGCATCAGGACCAGGATCGGCAGCATGCGGCGCAGGAACTTGCCCACGGCTCGGCGTTCGGCGTCGGGTGGTGTCACGGCTTCTGACATCGTTGTCTCCCTCGTGGTGCACATACGTGAACTGCAATCACGTACGCGGGCACTGGGGGACGTTACGGAGGCTGATCTTCCGGGTCAATGGGTTGGTTTCAGGTTCACGTATGAGAACAAGAGGAACCGGGTAAACCGTGCGATACCCATTGACCCGGGCGATGATCAGGTGCCGTCGTTCGTCTCGTCAGGCACGACGCCCATCGTGATGGTGCCGAGAACGCCCCGGGCGATGTTCTTCTTGTTGTACTTCAGCTTGAGCAGACCACCCTGGGTGCCGCTCTGGTCGTAGATGTGGTCCTCGGTGAGCGTGGTGCGCTCGGTGGTGCTGGTGGAGTACGGCTCGACCTCGGCGGAGGCGAGCACGGACTCCTCGTCGAAGAAGAACTGGCCGGTGTGGCAGGCGTGCCCGCCCTCGTAGCCGGCGTCCGTCCACTCACCGTCCACATGCACCTTGGTGTGGATGTGGACACAGCGGCCCTGGTACCAGCCAGGGAAGATCGTCTTGAAGGTGACCTGGCCCTGCTTGTCGGTCCTCCAGGTGCCGCGCAGATACCGCTCGTCGTCGGTGGGCTCCTGGTGACCCCCGCCACCGCCGGTACCGCCGGACGGCCTGCCCGACGGCGGCTCACCCGTCGGCGTTCCGGTGGGCGCGCCCGAGGGAGCGCCGGTCGGGACGCTGCCGCCGCCGGTCGACACGCTCTCGTAGCCGGAGTAGATGCCCAGCGCGTCACAGTGCCAGATGTCGACGGCGGCGTTCCTGATCGGCTTGCAGGTCTCGGAGTCGATCACCTTGAGGGTGAGGGTCAGCGGGATGCCCTCCTTGTCCTCGGTGATGTCCCGGCGGAGCTTGTCGGCGTCGATGTAGTAGGGACCCTCGGTGGTCTCCGAGGTCAGCTGGTAGCAGGCCTCCGCGGCACTCGACGTACTCGAAGCCGTGCCCGACGAGGCGGCCGCCGTCGTCTCGTCCGCGGAGGCCGTCATGGCGAGGCCGCCGCCCACGCCCACCGCGGCCACGGCGGCACTGCCCGCCACGACGACCTTGCGACGCGTCAGATCCTGCTTGTGTTTCGGCCCTTGAGCCGTGTGGTTTCCCGTCATGGGTCGGGAATTTAGGTAAGAAGGCTGTCAACGCGGTGGGAAGGGGCTGTGGTTTCCCATGGCATTCCCACGCACCGGCAGAAGGGGCTTGAAAGCAACGGGCGATTCAAGCCCCTCCGAAGCTTCCCGTCCTTTATGGATTCAGGAAAGGCTTCCCTTATGCGGAGGCTGAGGCGCTCGGCCGCGGCGGCATTCCCTGACCGTCGTTCGTGGACTCGGGGTCGACACCGACCGTGAGCGAGGCGTGGACGCCCTTGGCGAGATCCCGCCTGTCGTACCTCAGCCGGAGCAGGCCGCCCTGGGTGCCGCTGCCGTCGTAGATCGAGTCCTCGTCGAGCGTGGTGCGCTCGGCGGTGTTGGACGCGTACGGCTCCAGCTCCGCCGAGGCGAGGACCGACTTCTCGTCGAAGAAGAACTGGCCGGTGTGGCAGGTGTGCCCGCCCTCGTAGCCGGCGTCCGTCCACTCACCGTCCACATGCACCTTGGTGTGGATGTGGACACAACGGCCCTGGTACCAGCCGGGGAAGATCGTCTTGAAGGTGACCTGGCCGTGCCGGTCCGTCCGCCAAGTGCCGCGCAGGTAGCGGGAGTCGTCGGTCGGCTCCTGGTGGCCGCCGCCCGGGGGAGGCCCGGTGGGCGTACCGGTGGGGGTGCCCGTGGGCGCTCCGGTGGGAGCCGGTCCGCCCCCGCCCCCGTTGCCCACGTCCTCGTACCCGGAGTAGACGCCCACCGCGTCGCAGTGCCAGATGTCGACGGCGGCGTTCCTGATCGGCTTGCAGGTCTCGGAGTCGATCACCTTGAGCGCGAGGAGCAGCGGGATGCCCTCCCGGTCCTCGGTGACGTCCCGGCGGAGCTTGTCCGCGTCGATGTAGTAGGGGCCTTCGGTGGTCTCGGTAGTCAGCTTGTAGCAGTCCTCGGTCGAACTCGCGGCGTCGGTGCCGTCCTTGTGGCCGTCGGTCGCGTTCGTCGCGAAGGCGGTGCCGCCGAGGCCCACCGCCGCGATCGCTCCGGCGCCCACGGCAACGACCTTGCGGCGCGTCAGATCCTGGGAGTCCTGCGGCTGTTGAGGCTGTTGATTCACTGTCATGCGCCGGGAAGTTAGGTAAGAACCCTGTCAACGAGCTGAGAAAAGGGCCCGTTTTCCGCACGCACGCAAAAGGGACCGGAAATCGACGGGCGATTTCCGGTCCCTTTGCGATCAGCCGCCTCGAAAGGCTTGCCTTACTTCGGCTGCGGCTTGCGCACCGACAGGTGCAGCTCCCTGAGCCGCGACTCGTCCAGCTCCGTCGGCGCGCCCATCATCAGATCCTGGGCGTTGCCGTTGAGCGGGAAGGCGATCGTCTCGCGGATGTTGGGCTCGTCCGCCAGCAGCATCACGATGCGGTCGACGCCGGGCGCGATGCCACCGTGCGGCGGGGCGCCGAAGCGGAGCGCGCGCAGCATGCCGGCGAACTCACGCTCCACCGTCTCGCTGTCGTAGCCCGCGATGTTGAAGGCCTTGAGCATGATGTCGGGCTCGTGGTTCCGGATCGCGCCGGAGGACAGCTCGACGCCGTTGCAGACGATGTCGTACTGCCAGGCCAGGATGTCCAGCGGGTCCTGGTTCTCCAGGGCGTCCATGCCGCCCTGGGGCATCGAGAACGGGTTGTGCGAGAAGTCGATCTTCCCGGTCTCCTCGTCCTTCTCGAACATCGGGAAGTCGACGATCCAGCAGAACCGGAAGACGTTCTCCTCGAAGTGCCCGGCCCGCCGGGCGGCCTCGACCCGCACCGCGCCCATGATCTTCGAGACCTCGTCGAACTCGCCCGCGCCGAAGAACACGGCGTGACCGGCGGCCAGGGACAGCCGCTTGGTGAGCTCCGCGACGTTCTCCTCGGTCAGGAACTTCGCGATCGGGCCGGTGAGGGAGCCGTCCTCGGTGACGCGCACCCAGGCCAGGCCCTTCGCACCCTGCGAGACGGCGTAGTCACCGAGCTGGTCGAAGAACTTGCGGGGCTGCGCCGAGACGTCCGGCACCGGCAGCGCGCGCACGTGCTTGCCGGCGAACGCCTTGAACTCCGAGCCCTCGAAGATGTCGGTGATGTCGACGAGCTCCAGCTTGGCGCGCAGGTCCGGCTTGTCGGAGCCGTACTTCAGCATCGCCTCGCGGAACGGGATCCGCGGGAACGGCGAGGTGACCTCACGGCCGCCGCCGAACTCCGTGAACAGCTCGGTCATCAGCCGCTCGATCGGCTGGAAGACGTCCTCCTGCTCGACGAAGCTCATCTCGACGTCGAGCTGGTAGAACTCGCCCGGCGAACGGTCCGCGCGCGCGTCCTCGTCCCGGAAGCAGGGCGCGATCTGGAAGTAGCGGTCGAAGCCGGAGATCATCAGCAGCTGCTTGAACTGCTGCGGCGCCTGCGGCAGGGCGTAGAACCTGCCCGCGTGCAGACGGGAGGGGACGACGAAGTCACGGGCGCCCTCGGGGGAGGTCGCCGTCAGGATCGGCGTCGCCATCTCGTTGAAGCCGAGGGTGACCATCTTGTGCCGGATCGCGGAGATGACCGACGTCCGCAGCATGATGTTGCGGTGCATGCGCTCGCGGCGCAGGTCCAGGAAGCGGTACTCCAGGCGCCGCTCCTCGTTGACCCCGTCCTCGGTGTTGATGGTGAAGGGGAGCGGCTGGGCGGCACCGAGCAGCTCGACCTCGCTCACCTCGACCTCGACCTCACCGGTCGGCAGGTCGGGGTTCACGTTCTCCGTGCCACGGGAGACGACCTGGCCGTCGACGCGGACCGTGGACTCCTTGGTCAGCGAGTCGAGAGCGGCGTAGGCGGGCGTGCCGGGACGGGCGACGAGCTGCGTGATGCCGTAGTGGTCGCGCAGATCGATGAAGAGGATGCCGCCCAGGTCGCGCCGATTGTGCAGCCAGCCACTCAGCCGGACGTCGGTGCCGACGTCAGAGGCGCGGAGCTCGCCGCAGGTGTGGGACCTGTACCGGTGCATCGTCGTTTCATCCAGTCTTCGCGGATCGGGGTCTGTTGCACGAGTCTGTTTCGCGCGTCTGTTTCACGTGAAACTCCGCCAAGCGTACCGGGCACCCCGAGATCGACTCCCCACCATTTAGGTCCGCGGATCAGTGGCACTGCTCGGTCGCCTCTCCATAAAGTAGGTCAATGCGTACTGGTGACCCCCTGCCCGCCGTGGGGGAGGCCCTCGTCGCTCTCGCGACCGGCCTGTGGCGCTGGGACAACGACGCGGGCCTCGTCATCCTGGACGCCGAGGCCGCGCGGCTGGTCGGGTTGCCCGCCCGGCCGACCACTCTCACCGAGGGGGCGATGCGCTCCCGCTTCCACCCCGTCGACTGGAACGAGATCGACGGCATAGTCCGGCTCGCCGTCGCCGAGGGCACCCTCGCGGAGGCCCGGCTGCGGATCATGGACGAACACGGCCGTGTCATCCGTACCGTGCGCAGCCGCTCCAAACCGATCGTCGACCCCGCCACCGGCGAGTACGAGCTGATCGGCACCCTCCAGGAGGTCGCCGAGCCGCCGCCGGGCACCGCCGCGCGCACCCCGATCACCGGCGACTGGCGCCGCTCCCGCGAGGCGTTCCTGCTGGACGCGGGCCGTGCGCTGGCCGAGGCCCGTTCCACGGCGGAGGTCCTGCGGGTCGCGGCCGGCCTGTCCATGCCGGGCTTCTCCCCGGACGGCCTGGCCGTCTTCGGTATGGAGGGCGACCGCCTCACGATCATCGGCCAGCACGGCCAGCAGCCCGGCGACGAGAGCGCCTTCTCCCACATGGCCCTCGCGACGGACTACCCCGCCGCAGAGGTGGTCCGCACCGGCCGTGCCGTCTATCTCTCCACGCCCAAGGCCTACAAGTCCCGCTACCCGGCCGCCTGGCCGCTCGCCCGGCATTTCGGCCGTCACTCCTGGGCGTTCCTGCCGCTGACGGTGGCCGGCCGCACGATGGGCGCGTGGATGGCGGCCTTCGCCTATCCGGTGGCGTTCACGCCGGACGAGCGCTCGGTCCTGACGACCGTGGCGAGAATGCTCGCGCAGGCGCTGTCCCGGGCGGGCCTGGCGGAGTCGGAACGGGAGCTGACGGACGGCCTCCAGCGCTCGATGCTCCCCACCCTCGGTCCCGGGATTCCGGGCATGAGCGTCGCGGCCCGCTATGTGCCCACCGGCGGCGGCCTCCAGGTCGGCGGCGACTGGTACGACATGATCCCGCTGCCCAACGGCCGCTTCGCCCTGGTCATCGGTGACGTGCAGGGCCACGACGTCCGGGCGGCCGGCGTGATGGGCCAGCTCCGCATCGCCCTGCGCGCGTACGCCTCGGAGGGCCACCGCCCCGACGCGGTCCTCTCCCGCGCGTCCCGCTTCCTGCACGGGATCACCTACGGCGACCCGGACGCCGCCGACCTGCGCTTCGCGACCTGTCTCTACGTGGAGGCCGACCCGACGACCGGCATCCTGGACGTCGCCCGGGCCGGTCATCCCGATCCGGCGATCCGTATGGCGGACGGCACGGTCCTGGCCCGCCCGACGGCCGGCGGCCTTCCGCTGGGCATCGACCCGGACGCCGACTACCCCACCACCCGGATCACTCTGGAGCCCGGCGAGACGCTCCTGCTCTGCACCGACGGCCTGATCGAGACCGGCGGCCACGACATGGAGACCGGCTGGAAACGCATCCGCGCGATCCTCGAGGAACACGAGGGCGACCTGGAGGAGCTGGCCGACGCCCTGGTCCAGGCCGTCCACGGACCGTCCTCCCACCACACCACCGGCGCGCTGGCCGACCGCCGCGAGGACGACATCGCCGTACTCCTGCTGTGCCGGCAGGGGGACGGCTGCGGATGCGACGACACGGTGGTCATACGCCCCACGGTCCGGCGCACGATGCTGTCGGTGGCCCAGGCGGAACCGGAACGGGTGGCGGTGGCCCGCCATCAGCTGCGGGAGCTGCTGCACGACTGGAGGTCGGCGGACCAGGTCGACTCGGCGGTGTTGCTGTTGTCCGAGGTGCTGACCAACGTCCTGGTCCACACCGACGCCGACGCGCTGCTGCTGGCCGAGGTGCGGGGCGGCCGGAGCGGGGCGGGCGGATCGGACGGGGCGGTTCGGCGCCGGATGCGGGTGGAGGTCACCGACACGAGCGACGACCTCCCGCACAAGCGCAGGCCCGGCGAGCTGGCCTCCTCGGGGCGCGGTCTGATGCTGATCGAACTGCTAGCGGACGCGTGGGGAGTGGATCCGAGGGGCGAGGGGAAGAGCATCTGGTTCGAGCTCCACGAGGCGTCGGACGGGCCCGAGGCGGACACGTCCGGTGAGCCCGCCGGGGGGCTTTTCGCTGACCCTGCCGGGGAGTTGTCCAGTCTTTCCGCCGAGGAGCTGTCCAGTCACTCGGCCGAGAAGCCGTCCAGTCAGTCCGCTGCGGAGTCGTTCGGTGACTCCGCAGTCGACTCCGCCGGAACTCCGTAGCGCGTCCGCAGCTCGTGTACGACGCCGAAGGCGGCGGCGGTCAGCGGTACGGCGAGCAGCATCCCCAGGATCCCCGCCATCGAGGCCCCCGCCGTGATGGCGAGCATCACCAGGGCCGGATGCATCTGGACGGTCCGGCTCTGGATCATCGGCTGCAGCACGTGTCCCTCCAGCACCTGCACCGCGAGCACCACCCCGAGCGCCCACAGGGCGATCACGAACCCCCGGTCGGCGAGCGCGACGAGCACGGCGACGGCGCCGGAGATGAACGCGCCGAGATAGGGGATGTAGGCCCCCACGAAGACGAGCGCCCCCAGTCCGACGGCGCCCGGTACATCAAGGACGAGCAGCCCGACGGTGATGCAGAGAGCGTCGATGAAAGCGATCAGCGTGGTCCCCCGCATGAACCCCTCGACGGCCTCGAAGGCCCGCCGGGCCATGGCTTCCATGAGGTCACCGCTCTGCCGCGGGGCGACGGACCGCAGGCTGCCGATGGCCTTGTGGGAATCCCGCAGGAAGAAGAAGACGAGCAGCAGCGCGAGTACGGCCATGGCGATGGACTCGCCGACGACACTGACCCCACTGAGGACACCGGAGGCCGCCGTCCCCCCGAACTTGCCGAGGAGTTCCCGCGCGTTGGAGGCGACGTCGTCCAGCGAGGTCCCGGCGGCCCCGAAATGCTCCGCGAGCCCCTGCGCCGCACTCTTCAGCGAGGTGAGGATCTCGTCCCCGGTGTCGATGAGCGCGGCCACCACGATGTACACGGCTCCACCGACTACGGCGACCACCGCGACACAGGTGATCCCGGCGGCGACGGACCGGTTGACCTTCGCCTTCACCAGCCGCCGATGCAGAGGCCCGAGCAACGCGGTCCCGAGCAACGCGAGCAGCACGGGCACGACGGCCGTACGGAACTCCACGCAGAGGCGGACCGCGACGTAGACGACTCCGGAGACGAGCAGGGCGACGCCACACCAGGCTCCGAGACGGCGAACGGGGTCGGGAAGGAGCGGTTGCGGTGCGTCCACGCTCCTATCTGGCCATACGTCAGGTTCGGTGTCGCGCTGCGGCCCGCCGAATGGGACTCAGGTGCATGTGTTCGATACCTTGATCCACTTTCGAGTGAACATCCCTGCTGTAAACCCGAGTTGCACAGACCGATGCCTACGTTCCGGAGCGGAGGTGATGCTCGATGAACGAGCAGAACAACACGCCGCCGGACTGGTCGGCGGAACAGCAGCGGGACGCGATCGACATCAACGACTTCGTGTTCGCGGCCACGGGGGCGCGGGTGCGGAGGATGACGTTGCCGGATGGGACGCACTGGTTCCCGGCGGTGGACGTGGCCACTGAACTCGGCTACGCGAACACCCGGGACGCACTGCGTCACGGCGTCGCGCAAGAACACACAGCATCCCTGGACGATCTTGCACGAACCGTCGACAGGATCGACGGTTCGAGCAAGATTGCAGGTCACGGGCTCAAGAAACACATGAAGTTGGTCAACCTTCGCGGACTCATCCAGCTTGTCAACGGCTGCACGAAGCCGGAGTCGCAGCCCTTCAAGGCGTGGGTCTCCCACGTCATCACCACCGTCCAGCGCGAAGGCTCCTACTCTCTGGAACCGGCCCCCGCACCGCCCCCCGCCAGCGGTGGCACCGCCTACCTGATGCCCCAGCAGGTCGCCGACGCCATCATGCGACTCGAAGAGCGCAACCTGGCGGCGGACGAGATGTTGGCGGCCGCCGCCGGGGAGCGCAATGAACTGCTCAGGCAGATCAGCCGCAACCAGGACAGAATCGCCGAGGCGCTGCAGAACCTCGCTCAGTCTCTGCACCGGCCAACCGAACGCACCGGCCCCCCGGAACCGAGGTTGACCGCCCAACAACTCCTCGCCGCCTGGAAGGCGAAGAACCTCGTCATCACCGACGACGTCCACTCGGTCGCGGCCTGCCTCGCCCCGGCGCTGGTGCAGGGCGAGACCAGTCCTCGCATCGAGGAGATCGCCAACCGTACGGGCCTGCCCCATGACCGCGTCCACGACTGCCTGCGGATGCTGCTGAAGCGGGGGTGCATGCGACAGGTGGGATGCAGCCCGAAGGGAGCGCCGATCTACGTGCTCCCGTAATCGCGTAACGCCAACGAACTGAGACAGGCCCGAAGCCGCAAACCAAAGTTGCGGCTTCGGGCCTGTTCGTAGCCTACTGAACTACGCGAGTCCTACAGGCCGCCTTCCGACATCCCGTGCACCGCCGGGATCGTCCCCAGGCGGCCCTTCTGGAAGTCGTCGAACGCCTGCTGGAGCTCGTCCTTGGTGTTCATGACGAACGGGCCGTAGTGGGCCATCGGCTCACGGATCGGCCGGCCGCCCAGGAGGACGACCTCGAGGTCCGGCGTGTGGGAGTCCTGCTGCTCGTCCGCGCGGACGGTCAGCGAGGAGCCCGCGCCGAAGACCGCGGTCTGCCCCAGGTGGATCGGACGCCGCTCCGCGCCCACCGCGCCCTTGCCCGCGAGCACGTACGCCAGACCGTTGAAGTCCTCGCGCCACGGCAGGGTCAGCTCCGCACCCGGCGCCAGCGTCGCGTGGACCATCGTGATCGGGGTGTGGGTGATGCCGGGGCCGTCGTGACCGTCCAGCTCGCCCGCGATGACGCGCAGGAGCGCGCCGCCGTCGGCAGTGGTGAGCAACTGGACGTTGCCGCCGCGGATGTCCTGGTAGCGCGGCGCCATCATCTTGTCCTTGGCCGGCAGGTTCACCCACAGCTGGAGCCCGTGGAAGAGACCGCCGGACATGACCAGGGACTCCGGCGGGGCCTCGATGTGCAGCAGGCCCGAGCCGGCCGTCATCCACTGGGTGTCGCCGTTGGTGATGGTGCCGCCGCCACCCTGGCTGTCCTGGTGGTCGAAGATGCCGTCGATGATGTAGGTGACGGTCTCGAAGCCGCGGTGCGGATGCCACGGGGTGCCCTTCGGCTCCCCGGGCGCGTAGTCGACCTCGCCCATCTGGTCCATCATGATGAACGGGTCCAGGTGACGGTAATTGATCCCGGCGAACGCTCGGCGCACCGGGAAGCCCTCGCCCTCAAATCCGCTGGGCGCGGTCGTCACGGTGAGTACGGGACGGGCCACGGCGTCCGCGGGTGCGGCGACTCGCGGCAGCGCCAGCGGGTTCTCGACGGTCACTGCAGGCATGTCGGTACCTCCTTGTGCTCCGAGTTTAGTTGAGCATTGAACTTTCTGCCACCCCTAACCGACACAGCGCGGCAGGCATTCCCGCTGGGGGCTACAGGAGGGGGTGGCGGACGCGAACAACGCCAGGAGGCCGGTGCCCCGCGCGGGGCACCGGCCTCCTACGACCACTCAACCAGGCTCAGGCGACCAACTCCGCCCCCTTGGCCGACTCCGCCCCGGCCCCGGCCGGTTCCGCCTTGCTCGCGCCGGCCTTCTCGTCGCCAGTCTCGTCGTCCCCATCGAGCTCGTCGCCCCCGCCGGTCCTGTCGTCGCGCATCACCAGCGTCGCGACCACGGCAGCGACCAGGACGCCGATCGCGCTGACCATGAAGGTCGTCGACATCGAGGCGGTGAACGCCTCCCGGGCCGCCCGGACCAGGCCGGTGTCGCCGTTCGCGACCGTCAGCGCCCCGGCGATCGAGTGCTTCGCCTCGTCCGGCGCGTCCGCCGGCATCCGGGACGTGAAGCCGCTCGACAGCAGCGATCCGAGGATCGCGATACCGAGGGCCGTGCCGGCCTGCTGGATGGTGTCGTTCAAGGCCGAGCCGACACCCGCCTTGTCCTCGGGGATGGTGCTCATCAGCGCCCCCACCGCGGCCGGCATCGCCAGACCGGCGCCGAGGCCGAGCAGCCCGAGGGCGAGGGCCGGGACCGTGAAGCCGGAGTCGGCGTCCACCGTGGTCATCAGGACGAAGCAGACGACCATGGCCAGCATCCCGGCGAGGATCACGTACCGGTTGCCGTACTTGGCGGCCAGCTTGACGCCCACCCCGTTGCCGACCAGCGCCGCGACCGCCAGGGGCAGGAAGGCCAGACCGGCCTCGATCGCCGAGTAGCCGAGCACGAACTGCAGGTACTGGGTGAGGACGAGCAGCAGACCGCCGTTGCCGATCTGGACGAGGGCCAGGGACAGCGAACCGCCGCTGAAGTTGCGGTGTTTGAAGAGGACCAGCGGGACCATCGGGGCCTTGCTGACGTTCTCCCAGATCACGAATCCGACCAGGGACACGACCGCCACCGCCGGCGTGAGGCCCGAGCGGCCGCCGAGGACGCCGTGCTCCGGGAGTTCGATGATCCACCACACCAGCGCGGTCATCCCGGCGGCGGACAGGAGCGCGCCCAGCGGGTCCGCCTTCTGCCAGGGCGCCTTCGACTCCGGCATGAGCGTCACACCGGCGAGCAGGGCCAGGGCGACGACGGGCACGTTGATGAGGAAGATCGCCTGCCAGGAGAAGTGCTCGATCAGGACGCCGCCCAGGACCGGACTGCCCACCAGCCCCAGCATCGACACCGAACCCCAGGCCGCCATCGCCCTGCCGCGCTCGTCCTCGTCGAAGACGGTGATGAGGATGGACAGCGTGGAGGGCATGATCAGCGCGCCGCCGACCCCCATCGCGACGCGTACGGCGATCACCTCGCCGGGGCTGCCGCAGAAGGACGCCGCCAAGGAGGCCGCCCCGAACAGCAGCAGGCCGATCAGCATCACCTTCCGCCGGCCGAAGCGGTCGCCCAGGCTGCCGGAGGTGAGCAGGAGGCCCGCGAAGACCAGGATGTAGGAGTCGAGGATCCACTGGGTGTCCTGGGCACTCGCCCCGAGGTCCTCGGTCATCGCGGGCACCGCGACGGTCAGCGCCATGCTGTCGATCACCAGGACCAGCGAGCTCATGCAGAGCACGACGAGGATCCACCAACGACGTGGGTTGCGGGCTTCCATAGCGGTTTCCTTCCAACCTCTTGCGGACACCGTTCCTTCGATGCGAACACTGTACGCATAGCAGAACAGCGTTCGCAAGCATCCATCGCTGTACGCTTGACGCGAACGACGTACGCACCGAGGAGTGCCGTGACAGCCAAGGCGACGCAGAACCCGATCCCGTCCGTGTGGGTCCGCCCCCAGCCCAGGTCCGACCAGCCGGCTCTCAGCCGAACGACGATCGTCCGCGAGGCGATCGCCATGCTGGACGCCGAGGGCATCGAGGCGCTGAGCATGCGCAAGCTGGGCGCCCGCCTGAACGCCGGCGCGGCCTCGCTCTACCGGCACGTGGCCACCAAGGACGAGCTGCTGGAACTCGCCGTGGACGAGGTCGCCGCCGAGCTCCACGTACCGTCCGCCGACGACCGGGACGACTGGCGGGCCGCCGTCACCGAGGCCGCCCGGTCGTTCCGCAGGGCGGCGCTACGGCACCCCTGGCTGCCCCCGGTCCTCGGCCAGGTGGGCCTCGTCTATCTGGGCCCCCACATGACGTCGTTCGCCGAGCGGCTGGCAGGCCTGTTCACGGAGGCCGGGCTGCCCGAGCCGTCCGGGGCGATGGACACGGTTCTGTCGTACGTCATCGGCATGAGCACCACCGAGGCGGCCTGGCTGAGCACGGTGGCCCGCTCCGGCGAGACCGAGGCGGACTTCGTGGCCCGGCTGCTGCCCGCCACCCAGGAGGCCACCGCCGGCCCCGCACACCCCGCCGGCCCCCAGGAGGACCTCGCCACCGCGGCCACCGACCCGGCGGCGCTGCGGGAGGGGAAGTTCGCCTACGGCCTGGAGGTCGTACTGGACGGGCTGGCGCTACGACTGCCGCGCCGGCCGGGGAAGTCGGGCTAGGCGTTCAGCCGGGCTGGGCGTTCAGCCGGGCCGGCCGTACGCCGACCTAGCCGTACATCCGGCGCATGGCGAACTCGACCATCTGCTCCACGGCCTTCGCGTCGAACACCATCCGGTGCTCGCCCTCCATGTCGAGGACGAAGCCGTACCCGGTCGGGAGCAGGTCGATCACCTCGGAGCCGGTGATCACGAAGTACTTGGACTCCTTGCCCGCGTACCGGCGCAGCTCCTTGAGCGAGGTGAACATCGGGATCACCGGCTGCTGGGTGTTGTGCAGGGCGAGGAAGCCGGGGTTGTCGCCGCGCGGGCAGTAGACCTTCGAGGTCGCGAAGACCTGCTGGAAGTCCTCCGCGGTCACCTGGCCGGTGGTGAACGCACGCACCGCGTCGGCGAGCGAGGGCGGGGACGGCTCCGGGTACAGCGGCGACTGCTGCCCGTAGCCGCCCGCGCCGGACATGGGCTGCTGCGGCGGGGCGTACTGCTGCTGAGCGCCGACGTTCTGGTCGTAGCCGTACATGCGCGCAAGCGTACCGACTAGACCCTTCTCACACTTGTCCGCGTAGGGGTTGCTTCTTATTACCGACGGGTAGCATCATCGGGAGCTACTGATTGGTACGTGAACTAGGTTGCGAGGAGTATGCGCCTCGCCGATCCCTTACGGAGCCGTCGCCATGGGGCACTACAAGTCGAATCTCCGCGACATCGAGTTCAACCTCTTCGAGGTGCTCGGGCGCGACAAGCTGTACGGGACCGGTCCGTTCGCGGAGATGGACACGGACACCGCGAAGAGCATCCTCGAGGAGCTGACCCGCCTCTCGGAGAACGAGCTGGCGGAGTCCTTCACCGACGCCGACCGCAACCCGCCGGTGTTCGACCCGGAGACCAACACCGCGCCCGTACCGGCGTCCTTCAAGAAGAGCTACCAGGCCTTCATGGACTCCGAGTACTGGCGCCTCGGCCTGCCCGAGGAGATCGGCGGCACGACCGCGCCCCGCTCCCTGATCTGGGCCTACGCGGAGCTGGTCCTCGGCGCCAACCCGGCCGTGTGGATGTACTCCTCCGGCCCCGCCTTCGCGGGCGTCCTCTTCGAGGAGGGCAACGACGTACAGAAGAAGATCGCGCAGATCGCCGTCGACAGGCAGTGGGGTTCGACGATGGTCCTCACCGAGCCCGACGCGGGCTCCGACGTGGGGGCCGGCCGCACCAAGGCGGTCCAGCAGGAGGACGGCTCCTGGCACATCGAGGGCGTGAAGCGGTTCATCACGTCCGGTGAGCACGACATGTCGGAGAACATCCTCCACTACGTGCTGGCCAGGCCGGAGGGTGCCGGGCCCGGTACCAAGGGGCTCTCCCTCTTCCTCGTGCCCAAGTACCTCTTCGACTTCGAGACCGGCGAGCTGGGCGAGCGCAACGGCGCCTACGCCACCAATGTCGAGCACAAGATGGGCCTGAAGGCCTCCAACACCTGCGAGATGACCTTCGGCGACCGGCACCCCGCCAAGGGCTGGCTGATCGGCGACAAGCACGACGGCATCCGCCAGATGTTCCGGATCATCGAGTTCGCCCGGATGATGGTCGGCACGAAGGCGATCTCCACGCTGTCGACGGGCTACCTGAACGCGCTGGAGTACGCCAAGGAGCGCGTCCAGGGCCCCGACCTGGCGAACTTCATGGACAAGGCCGCGCCCAAGGTCACCATCACGCACCACCCGGACGTGCGCCGCTCGCTGATGACGCAGAAGGCGTACGCGGAGGGCATGCGCGCCCTGGTGATGTACACCGCGGCCGTCCAGGACGAGATCCAGGTCAAGGAGACGAACGGCGAGGACGCCTCCACCGAACACGCCCTCAACGACCTGCTCCTGCCGATCGTGAAGGGCTACGGCTCCGAGAAGGCCTACGAGCTGCTCGCCCAGTCCCTGCAGACCTTCGGCGGCTCCGGCTTCCTGCAGGAGTACCCGATCGAGCAGTACATCCGGGACGCCAAGATCGACACCCTGTACGAGGGCACCACCGCGATCCAGGGCCAGGACTTCTTCTTCCGGAAGATCGTCCGCAACCAGGGCGCGGCCCTGAACTCCCTCGCCGAGGACATCAAGAAGTTCCTGGCGCTGGGCACCGGTGGCGAGGAGCTCTCCGCGGCCCGCGAGCACCTCGCCAAGGCCGCCGTGGAGCTGGAGGCCATCGTCGGTCTGATGCTGACCGACCTCGCGGCCACCGAGCAGGACGTCAAGAACATCTACAAGGTGGGCCTGAACAGCACCCGCCTGCTGCTGGCCTCCGGTGACGTGGTCGTCGGCTACCTGCTCCTCAAGGGCGCCGCGATCGCCGCCGAGAAGCTGGAGACGGCCTCCACGAAGGCCGTCTCCGCCAAGGACGTGGCCTTCTACACCGGCAAGATCGCGGCGGCGAAGTTCTTCGCGGCCAACGTCCTGCCGGGCGTGACCCTGGCCCGCAAGATCGCCGAGGGTGTCGAGCTGGACCTGATGGAGCTGGACGAGGCCGCGTTCTGAGCTCCGTGGCCTTCCGGCCCCGCAGGTCCCTTCCGCCCTTCCGGTCCTTCTGATCCCTCCGATTCCTTCGATCAGCCCCCGCGAAGGCCCGCTCCCCAGACCCGGGGAGCGGGCCTTCGCCCGTCGTTAAGGTGAACCCATGAGCGAACCCTCCCGCTTCGACCGCGGACTCACCGATGACCTGATGTCCTTCCTCGCGGCGAGCCCGTCGCCCTACCACGCGGTGACCAACGCCGCCGCGCGGCTGGAGAAGGCCGGCTTCCGGCAGGTCTCGGAGACGGACGCCTGGGACGGGACCAGCGGCGGCAAGTACGTACTGCGCGGCGGGGCGATCGTGGCCTGGTACGTCCCCGAGGACGCCGCCGCGCACACACCGTTCCGGATCGTCGGCGCGCACACCGACTCCCCCAACCTGCGGGTCAAGCCGCGTCCTGACTTCGGGGCGCAGGGCTGGCGGCAGGTGGCCGTGGAGATCTACGGCGGGCCGCTGCTGAACACATGGCTCGACCGCGACCTGGGGCTGGCGGGACGGCTGACCCTGCGGGACGGTTCGACGCGCCTGGTGAACGTCGACCGGCCGCTGCTGCGGGTGCCCCAACTCGCCATCCACCTGGACCGTTCCGTGTCGGCCGAGGGCCTCAAGCTGGACAAGCAGCGGCATCTGCAGCCCATCTGGGGGCTGGGCGGCGACGTGCGCGACGGTGACCTGATCGCCTTCCTGGAGGAGGAGAGCGGGATCGGCGCGGGCGAGGTGACCGGCTGGGACCTGATGGTCCACTCCGTGGAGCCGCCGGCCTACCTGGGCCGCGACAACGAACTGGTCGCCGGACCGCGCATGGACAACCTCCTGTCGGTGCACGCCGGGGTGACCGCGCTGGCCGCGCTGGCCGGGGGCTCCGGCAGCGAACCGGCATCCGCGCGGCAGGGCGACGGCCCGTACATCCCGGTGCTGGCCGCCTTCGACCACGAGGAGACCGGCTCGCAGTCGGACACGGGCGCGGACGGGCCGCTGCTCGGCGGTGTGCTGGAGCGGTCGGTGTTCGCGCGCGGAGGGTCGTACGAGGACCGGGCGAGAGCCTTCGCGGGCACCGTCTGCCTGTCCTCGGACACCGGCCACGCGGTGCACCCCAACTACGCGGAACGCCACGACCCGACGCACCACCCGCGCGTCAACCGCGGCCCGATCCTCAAGGTCAACGTCAACAACCGCTACGCCACGGACGGTTCGGGCCGTGCGGTCTTCGCCGCCGCCTGCGAGAAGGCCGGCGTGCCCTTCCAGTCCTTCGTGTCCAACAACTCCATGCCCTGCGGCACCACGATCGGCCCGATCACCGCGGCCCGGCACGGCATCCACACCGTCGACATCGGTGTCGCCATCCTGTCCATGCACAGCGCCCGCGAGTTGTGCGGTGCGGACGACCCGTATCTGCTGGCGAACGCGCTGGTGGCGTTCCTGGAGGGATAGGGCCCGTTGCGGAAAGGCTCGGCGCTGCATGGGGGTTGACAACCGGGGTACCCGCAGCCACGGACCGGAACGACCGGACCGGACAGGGAGGCAACAGCCATGGGCCTCGGCGGATGCATCATCCTCATCGCCGTGGGAGCCATCCTCACGTTCGCGACCGACTGGGACATGCAGGGGGTAAACCTCGACCTGGTCGGCATCATCCTCATGATCGTGGGTCTGATCGGCGTCTCGACGTTCAGCAGCATCGCCCGGCGCAGGCGGGGCGTTCCCCCGCCCACGACCACGGTCGTCGAGGAGCGGCACCACACCCGCGACGGATACAGCGACGGCTACGGCGTCTGACAGAGCGGCAGACGGACGGCCGGAACACCGGATTCCGGGCACAAGCAGTTCCGGGCACGAGCGTTACAGGCACAAGCAGTTACCGGCACGAGCCTTGCAGGCGCGTGCATTTCGGGCACAAGCACTGGAGCGGCACAGGACCCCCGGCACGGTATACACAGGGCAAGCACTGACAACCTTGAGCATTCCGTGACCTGGGGTGTCTTGTGTGGTTGTGTGATTGTCGTGAAGACTCTGGGTCCTGAAGCCCGGAGGTGTACGCGGCACCGGGCCCTACCGCTGCACCTGGGGGGGGGCCACGTGCTCGACCTCGCTTCCCCTGCGGCGACCACCCCGGCCCGCGATCCGTACCGACGCAACCACGGTCGGCACGCCGCCCGCCGGGCCCATGCCGCCCCCGACGCACCCGGCCCCGTGCCGCGGCTCGCGGCGCTGATCCCGGCCCACAACGAGCAGGACCGCATCGCCGCCGCCATCCAGGGCCTGTGGGAGCAGACCCGGAGCCCGGACCTCATCGTGGTCGTCGCCGACAACTGCACCGACGACACCGCCGTGATCGCCGAGGCGTACGGCACGCAGGCACAGGTCCTCACCGGCACCGGCACCATGTTCCGCGCGCGGGTGCTGCGCGAGGTGCGCACCGCCCGCCGCGACGGCGTGATCAGCGGCGGCTCGAGCTACTACAGCCTCGCCTCGCTCACCGAGGACGACGAGATGACCAAGGCGGTCAAGACCCTCGGCTTCCGCACCATGTCGCCGGCCGGCTGCGCGGTCACCCCCGAGGTCATGCCCACCCTGGGCAAGCTGTGGCACCAGCGCCTGCGCTGGCAGCGCGGCGCCCTGGAGAACCTGCGCGACTACGGCTGGACCCGGGTCACCGCCCGCTACTTCGCCCAGCAGTTCCTGATGGGCTTCGGCGCGCTGTCCTTCCTCGTCTACCTGACCTTCGTGGCCACGTACACGACCCTGTACGGCTGGCCCGGCTTCTCGCCGTTCTGGACCGCGATCGGCCTGATCTTCATGGTCGAGAAGATCGTCTCCGTACGCCGCGCCGGCCCCCGGGCCATCCTGGTCGCGGCGCTGATGGTCCCGGAGATGCTCTACGACCTGTTCCAACACGCCGTCTAATTCTCCTCGCTGTGGGGCCTGCTGCGCCGCAGCGAGGAGAAGTGGGTGGCCACCTGAACCACCCCCCACGCCTCACCGCACAACCCTCCGAGGAGAACGACCATGTACGGAAGAGTGATCGGCGCCGGAACCACCGGCGCGGGCGGCGCCACCCTGGCCGCCACGGGCATGTGGCTCAACAGCATGGCGCTGATGGTCACCGCCACCACACTCGTGGCCGCGGGCGTGGCCCTGTACAAGCTGGCGCCGCGCCCGCGCCGGCGCTGACCGCGAGGCCAGGAGGCGCCCGGCCCTTCCGCGGGGAGGAGCCGGGCTCCGTGACGCGTCGGGCTCCGTAACGCGTCGGGCTCCGTGGCGTGTCTGGGTGACGGTCAGACCAGCGCGTGGCCCGTCGTCGCGTCCACGTGCTCCGGTACCTCGTCGTGACGGTCGCCGACCGTGAGGGTGCCGGTGGGTTCGAGGAGGAGAATCGCGGTCGGTCCGGGGGCGTACGGCTTGTGTTCGGTGCCGCGGGGGACGGTGAAGACCGAGCCCTTGGGCAGGACGACGGTGCGTTCGCCCGTCGTCTCCCGCAGCGCGATGTGCAGTTCGCCGTCCAGGACCAGGAAGAACTCGTCGGTGTGGTCGTGGACGTGCCACACGTGCTCGCCCTCGACCTTCGCGACGCGTACGTCGTAGTCGTTGACGGTGGTGACGATGCGGGGGCTCCACCGCTCGGTGAAGGAGGCCAGGGCGTCGGAGAGCGAGATGGGTTCCATGGGCCCATCGTGCGGGTGCCCGGGGTGCCGTACGAGTGCTAGAAATCGCATATGCCGCAAGGATTCTCGCAGCCCGTGCGTCCGCACCGGGTCGCCGTGATCGTCGACGAGGGCACGAACCCGTTCGAGGTGGGCGTGGCCACCGAGCTGTTCGGGCTGCCGAGGCCGGAACTCGGCCTGCCACGGCCGCCGTACGAGGTGACGCTCTGCACGCCGACGCCCGAGGTGCGGATGAACCACGGGTTCTTCACCCTCACCGGAGTGCCCGGGCTGGACGCGGCGGACGACGCCGACACCCTCGTGGTGCCCGGCCGTCCGGACAACGTCGTCCCGCGCGGGGCCGCCGTGCTCGATGCCATCCGCCGCACACACGCCCGCGGAGCCCGCGTCCTGAGCTTCTGCACCGGCACTTTCGCGCTCGCCGAGGCCGGGGTCCTGGACGGACGCCGGGCGACCACCCACTGGCGGTGGGCGGAGACCTTCCGGCGTCTGCATCCGAAGGTCCTGCTGGAACCGGACGTGCTGTTCGTCGACGAGGGTGACCTGCTGACGGCGGCGGGCAGCGCGGCGGCGCTGGATCTGGGGCTGTACATCTGGCGCCGCGACCACGGCGCCGAGATCGCCAACGCCGTGTCCCGGCGGCTCGTCTTCGCCGCCCACCGGGACGGCGGACAGCGGCAGTTCGTGGAGCGTCCGGTGCCGGACGTGCCCGACGAGTCGCTCGGTCCGCTGCTGGCGTGGGCCCAGGAGCGGCTGGGGGAGCCGCTGACGGTGGCCGGCCTCGCGGCACGAGCGGCGGTGTCTCCGGCGACACTGCACCGGCGTTTCCGCGCCCAGCTCGGGACGACCCCGCTGGCGTGGCTGACGGGGGAGAGGGTGGCGCTGGCGTGCCGGCTGATCGAGCGCGGGGAGGAGCGGCTCGACGTGGTGGCCACGAGGAGCGGGCTGGGGACGGCCGCGAACCTCCGGGCACGCGTGCGGAGCGAGACCGGGCTCAGCCCATCGGCCTACCGGCGGCGTTTCGGACCTGCCGCCGGGGAAGCGGTGACGGTATGAGATTCCTCGTACGCGACCGGCTCCTCGGCATCGGTGACGACTACTGGATCGAGGACGACCACGGCAACAAGGTGTTCCTCGTCGACGGCAAGGCCATGCGCCTCAGGGACACCTTCGAGCTGAAGGACACCCAGGGGCGGGTCCTCATCGACATCCATAAGAAGGTGTTCGCCCTCAGGGACACGATGGTGATCGAACGGGACGGCGAACCGCTCGCCCGCATCAAACGCAAGCGGCTGTCGCTGCTGCGCAACCACTACCGGGTGGCCCTGGCGGACGGCAGCACGGAACTCGACGTCAGCGGCAAGATCCTGGACCGCGAGTTCGCCGTCGAGTACGACGGTGAGCTGCTCGCCGTGGTCTCCCGGCGGTGGCTGCACGTGCGGGAGACGTACGGCGTGGACGTCGTACGGGAGGACGCGGACCCGGCACTGCTGATCGCGGTGGCGGTGTGCGTGATCCACCTGGCGGAGAAGGAGCGGGAGGAGGACTGAACCGGGAGGGCAGGAGATCCGGGGCGGTCCGGGTCAGTCCGGGGTGGGCTGAGTCAGTCAGGAGCAGTCCGGGTCAGTCCGGGGTGGGCCGGGAGGAGCCGAGGGGATCCGGGCGGTCCGACGGGGGCCGGGGAAGAGCTAGAGAACCCGGTCCTTCAGGGCGGGGAACTGCTCTCGGGTCGTCGCGACCTTCCCGGGGTCGAAATCGACGGTGAGGATCTCCTCGTCCGCGCCCGCCTCCGCCAGGACCTCGCCCCAGGGATCGACCACGATCGAGTGACCTGCCTGCGGAACTCCCGCATGCGTCCCGGCCGTTCCACACGCGAGCACGAACGCCTGGTTCTCCACCGCCCGCGCCTGGGCCAGCAGCGTCCAGTGCCCCCGGCGGCGCTCCGGCCAGCCCGCCGGAACGACCAGGGTCTCGGCGCCGGCGTCGACGAGACCGCGGAAGAGTTCGGGGAAACGGAGGTCGTAGCAGGTGGCCACACCGACGACCGTCTCGGGCAGCCGGACCGTCACCAGTTCCCGGCCCGCGCCCATCAGCACGGCCTCGCCCTTGTCGAAGCCGAAGCGGTGGATCTTGCGGTAGGCGGCGGCCAGGTCGCCGGAGGGTGAGAAGACGAGGGAGGTGTTGTAGAGGGAGCCGTCAGGGTCCCGTTCGGGAATCGATCCCGCGTGCAGCCACACACCCGCGTCGCTCGCCGCCTTGGCCATCGCCTCGTACGTCGGCCCCTCGAGGGACTCGGCCTCGCGCCCGAACTCCTCGTATGCGAAGGCTCCGGTGGTCCACAGCTCCGGCAGTACGACGAGGTCCGCACCGGCCTGGTCCCGGACCGACGCGGCCACACGCCGTCGACGGGATTCCACCGATTCGCCCTCGTCCACGGCGATCTGGATCAGAGAGGCGCGCACACTACCACCGTCCTGGCATTCGAGCTGTCCATACGGGCCTACGATCGTCACACGAAAGCACTGCCGGGGTGCCTCTTAGCAGCGTAACTTAGCGTTCCAAGACGCCCGCCGACAGCCACCTCCCGCAGGCAACGCCGCCGCCACAACCACCCGAGTACCGACCGCCGAGGGGTCCCGTTCCGTGAGTCTGCATCCCACTCTCCAGCCCTACGCCGACGCCTGGACCCACTCCATCGATGCGATATCCGAGCTGGTGCAGCCCCTCGTGGAGGGAGAGTGGAACCGGCGCACACCGTGCCCCGGATGGTCGGTCCGTGACGTGGTCTCACATGTCATCGGCCTGGACTGCGAGATGCTCGGCGACCCGCGCCCCATCCACACGCTGCCGCGCGACCTGTTCCACGTCACCAACGACCACCAGCGCTACATGGAGATGCAGGTCGACGTCCGCCGCCACCACACGGCGCCCGAGATGACCTCCGAGCTGGAGTACGTGATCATCCGCCGCAACCGCCAGCTGCGCAACGAGTCACGCGATCCCGGCACCAAGGTGCGCGGCCCCCTCAGCACGGAACACACGCTCGAAGCATCCATGCAGGCACACGCGTTCGCCGTGTGGGTGCACGAACAGGATCTGCGCACCGCCCTCGGCCGCCCCGGCAACCTCGACTCCCCCGGTGCGCACGTCGCCCGTGACGTGCTGCTCGACGCGCTTCCCGAGGTCGTCGCGGTCAAGGCCGACGCCCCGCGCAGCTCGGCGATCGTCTTCGACGTGCACGGCCCCATCGAGTTCCTGCGCACGATCCGCGTCGACATCCAGGGCCGCGGCACCCTCGAATCCACCCCCGCCCTCGGCCCCGCCGCCACCCTCACCCTCGACTGGGAGACTTACGTACGCCTGGCCTGCGGACGCGTGACCCCGGAACAGGTGAAGGACCGCCTGAAGACGGAGGGGGATCCCACGCTCACCGGGGCGATCCTGCGGAACTTCGCGGTGACTCCGTAGTTCCGCGTAGTTCCGCGTAGTTCCGCATGGTTTCGGAAGGTCGGACCGCCGGGGCCGCACGGGTGGGCCCGGTGAGCGCGGCCGGCGCTCAGGGGCGCGGGGGCACTGATGGGCGCCGTAGGCACGGGTGGGCGGCGCGGGCACGGGTGGGCGGGGCGGATGGCGGGGATGGCGCCCCCGCGGTGCCGGGCCGCGAGACCCACGTGTGCCCGGCACGGGGTGTCTCAGGCGGGGACGTGCACCGTCTCCACCCGGCTCGCGACCAGCCGTTCACGCTCCCTGCGTGCCGCCCGCTTGCGCAACCGCAGGATCTGGCTGACGCCGACCGCCTGCAGGACGAACACCACGGAGAACGCGACGCGGTAGTCGTCCCCGGTCGCGTCCAAGAGGACCCCGATCGCGAACAGCGTCGTCATCGAGGCGACGAAGCCGCCCATGTTCGTGATCCCGGACGCGGTGCCCTGCCGCTCCGGCGGATTCGCCGGCCGCGCGAAGTCGAACCCGAGCATCGACGCGGGCCCGCACGCCCCCAGCACCGTGCACAGCACCACCAGCAGCCACATCGGCGCCCGCTCACCGGGATACGTCAGCGTGACCGCCCACATCAACGCCGTCGCCCCCACGGTGCCCAGCGCCAGGGGCAGCCGCGCCTCGTGATGCCGGGCGACGACCTGCCCGTACACCAGCCCGATCACCATGTTCGACAGGACGACCAGCGTCAGCAGCTCGCCGGCCGTGGCCCGGGACAGCCCCTGCGCCTCGACCAGGAACGGCAGTCCCCACAGCAGCAGGAACACCATGGCCGGGAACTGGGTCGTGAAGTGCACCCACAGCCCGAGCCGGGTCCCCGGCTCCCGCCAGGACGCGGCGATCTGCCGCCGGACGTACGCCGCGCCATGGTGCGGGAACGGCTCCGGTTCGTGCCCCTGAGGGTGGTCCTTGAGGAACAGCAGCACCAGCACCAGCACGACGGCACCCGCGAGCGCGCTGCCCGCGAAGGCCGCCGTCCAGCCGATGCCGTGCAGCAGCCGGGCCAGGACGAGGGTGGAGACCAAGTTGCCCGCCATGCCGATCAGCCCGGCGAACTGCGCGACCATCGGTCCGCGCCGGGCCGGGAACCAGCGGCTGCCGAGACGCAGTACGGCGATGAAGGTCATCGCGTCCCCGCAGCCCAGCAGCCCACGTGAGGCGAGGGCCATCCCGTACGACGGTGAGAAGGCGAACCCGAGCTGTCCGGCCGTGAAGAGAACCGCCCCCAGACTCAGCACCTTCTTCGTGCCGAGCCGGTCGACCAGCAGGCCTACGGGTATCTGCATGCCCGCGTAGACGAGGAGTTGGAGGATGGAGAAGGTCGACAGCGCGGAGGCACCCACGTGGAAGCGGTCGGCCGCGTCGAGGCCGGCCACCCCCAGGGACGTACGGAAGATGACGGCGACGAAGTAGACGGAGACGCCGACGCCCCACACCGCCATCGCGCGCCGCCCGCCCGGCGGATCTCCCGGCAGCGAGACCGAGGAGGCCGAGGAGGCGCTCATCGGACCTCACCCCGCGCGAGGTGCGAGAACCAGCCGACGTGCCGGTGGACGATGCCGACCGCGGCCTCCGCGTCGCCGGAACGCAGCGCTTCGAGGATCTCCTCGTGCTCGACGAGGCTCTTGGCGATCCGGTCGGGGTTGGAGTGCATGAGAGCGACACCCATCCGCAACTGACGGTCGCGGAGCTGGTCGTAGAGCCGGGAGAGGATCTCGTTGCCGCCGCTGCGGACGATCTCGGCGTGGAAGCAGCGGTCGGTGACGGCGGCCGCGGCCAGATCGCCGGCGGCGGCCTGCTCCTTCTGCTGCGCCAGCAGTGCCTCCAGCCGCTCGATGAGCCCGGCGGGGGCCGGTACGGCCTTGCGCGCCGCGTGCTCCTCGACCAGGAGCCGAGTCTCGACCACGTCCGCGATCTCCTGGGCGGAGACGGGCAGGACGAGCGCTCCCTTTTTCGGGTAGAGCTTGATGAGTCCCTCGACCTCGAGCCGAAGCAGCGCCTCACGCACCGGCGTTCGGGAGACGCCGACGGCCTCCGCGAGCTCGCCCTCGGTGAGGAGAACGCCGCCTTCGTAACGGCGGTCCAGGACGCCCTGCTTGACGTGGGCGTAGACGCGATCGGCGGCGGGAGGTTGCTTCACGGCCAGGCTCATGCCGACATCATAGATACAACAGGTACCCATGATGGAGACCCGGTCCGGCATACGGGACGGTAGCTATGCCACGCACACGGAAGGGGGATCTTCCGGCAAAGAACCCCACCCCGGTCCAGCAACCGCACAACCTTCTGTGCTAGTTACGTGTCACACACCTGCGGCCCCATTTTCTTGGCACCACATCAACCGGCCGCATCTCAGGGGCATTCGAGACAATCGGGGTATCTCAGTTGATAATCGGCATCAAGGACGGCTTCAAGGTTGCCCGCTTCCGCCGAGCCGCGGCCGTCACCGTGACCGCCGGCGCCGTCCTGGCGACCGGAGCCCTCACCGCGGCGCCCGCGCAGGCCGTCACCGCGCCCACGATCGTCGCCAAGGGCGGCTACGTGATGAACAACGCGAACGGCGCGGGGCTGTACAGCAAAGCCGCGACCACCAAGCGCTCCACCGGCTCCACGACGAAGATCATGACCGCCAAGGTCGTGCTCGCGCAGTCGAACCTGAACCTGGACGCCAAGGTCACCATCCAGAAGGCGTACAGCGACTACATCGTGTCGAAGGGCGCCTCGTCGGCGCGTCTGATCGTCGGTGACAAGGTCACCGTTCGTCAGCTGCTGTACGGGCTGATGCTGCCGTCCGGCTGCGACGCCGCGTACGCGCTGGCCGACAAGTTCGGCTCGGGCTCGACGCGCGCGGCGCGCGTGAAGTCGTTCATCGGCAAGATGAACGCCAGCGCCAAGAGCCTCGGCCTGACGAACACGCACTTCGATTCGTTCGACGGCATCGGCAACGGCGCGAACTACTCGACGCCGAAGGACCTGACGAAGCTCGCCAGCAGCGCGATGAAGAACTCCACGTTCCGTACGGTCGTGAAGACGAAGGCGTACACCGCGAAGACCATCACCAAGACGGGCAGCACCCGCACGATGGCCACGTGGAAGAACACGAACACACTGCTCAGCAACTACAGCGGCACGATCGGGGTGAAGACCGGCTCCGGTGACGAGGCCGGGTACTGCCTCGTCTTCGCCGCCACCCGCAACGGCAAGACGGTCTACGGCACCGTCCTGTCCTCCACCAGCGGGCCCCAGCGGGAGACGGACGCGAAGAAGCTCCTCAACTACGGCTTCGCCAAGCTCGGCTGACACCGGCTCAGGTATCACCGGAACGAAGGCCCCTCGCCGACGGCGGGGGGCCTTCACCATGTGGGCGTGATCCATGTGGGCGTGATCCATGTGGGCGTGATCCATGTGGGCATGGCGATTGGAGCGGGCGATGACCGAGGCCCCGTATCTCGCGGCGGTGCGGAAGTCCTACGACACCGTCGCCGACGCCTACACGGAACTGGTCAAGCGACCCGCGGACCTGGACCCGTTGTCCCGTGCGCTGCTGGCCGCGTTCGCGGAGACCGTGCGGTCGGCGGGGCTCGGGCCGGTCGCGGACCTCGGCTGCGGTCCCGGTCTCGTGACCGCGCACCTGACCGAACTGGGCGTGCCGGCGTTCGGCGTCGACCTGTCACCCAGAATGGTGGAACTGGCCCAACGCGCCCACCCCACCCTGACGTTCAGCGTCGGATCACTCACCGCTCTGGACATCGGGGACGGCACCCTCGGCGGTATCCTGGCCTACTACTCCACCCACCACACCCCACCCGAGCTCCTGCCCCGCGTCTACGCCGAGTTCCACCGCACCCTCGCCCCCGGCGGCCATCTGATGCTGGCCGGCCATGTGGGAGACGGCGATCGGCTGCGCCCGACGCAGGCCTACGGCGGCCATCCGGTGTCGTACGAGTCCCACCTCGTGCCGATGGACCACCTCGCCGAACTCCTCGGCTGCTCGGGACTGGTGGTCACCGCGCGGATGGTGCAGGAACCTGCCCACGGGGTGAAGAGGCACATCGCCACTCTGCTGGCCCACAAGCCCGTCTGACGCCTTTCCGACCGACGCCCGCACCTGAAGGAGAAGCCTCCATGTCGCAACCGCCCGTGCCTCCCGAGCCGTACGGCCAGCCGCAGCAGCAGTCCGGGCCGTACGGGCAGCCGTACCCGCAACAACCCGGGCCGTACGGGCAGCAGATACCGCAGGGTGCGGGGTACGGCGCGCAGAATCCGTACGCGCAGCCCTACCCGCAACCTCCCCTTCAGGCCCCGGTACAGACTGGCCCCGGTGGCCCGGGCGGCCCCGGCGTCAAGCGACGACGTCTCGTTGTCGTGCTCGGGTCCGTGGTCGCCGCCCTCCTCGTGATCGGCGTCGGCGCGGTCGCCCTGCTGAGCGGTGACCAGGGTTCCGAGCAGGCCGACGGCAAGACGAAGGGCACGCCCCGTTCGGCTTCCCCGAAGCCCACCGGCACCAAGGGCACGGAACTGTTCCAGGTGGCCGCGCCCAAGGAGGGCAAGGACGAGTACGTGCAGACACCCGGCGCCTGGGTCACCTCCCGCTACTTCGCGTCCGGCGAGAAGAACGCCGTCACGGGATACGACCTGGCGACCGGCAGACGCGCGTGGACCATCCCCCTGTCCGGCGGCCTGTGCGGAGCCTCCCGCGACATCACCGGCAGCGGGCTGGTCGCCGTCGTCTTCCACGCGACGAAGGACACGCACAACAGCCTGTGCTCCCGGTTCGCGGTGATCGACGTGAACAAGGGCGCCACGGTGTGGGAGAAGCCGATCGTGGACAGGAGCATCAGCCTCGGTCTCGGCCTGAACGTCGCGATCAGCGACTCGGTCGCGACGGCGGGCTGGCCCAGCGGATCGGCCGGGTTCACGACATCCAGCGGCGCCCCGCTCTGGGTCGCCCCGGCTCAGGGATGCGCCCAGGAGGAACACCTCGGCGGGCGGAAGCTGCTCACTCTCGCGTACTGCCAGACCTCCGCGGGTATGCGTTTCCGCGTCGGCGAACACGACCCGCGGACCGGAAAGGCGACCTGGACCTACCAGGTGCCGAAGGCCAGGGGCGCCTGGCTCGTCTCCAGCGAACCGCTCGTGCTCGGCCTGGTGCAGAGCGAGGACGGCCTCGACGCCGAGCAACTCGTGACCGTCTCCGACCAGGGAAAGGTGGAGTCCACCGTCGAACTCGGGGACGACTACGTCGCCGGCTGCGGTGAGACCGGCGCCTGCGCCGCCACCGTCGTCGCGGGCAACACCGCCTACATCGGCACCGACCCGCACAGCTACACCACGGGCAACAAGATCACCGCCTTCGACCTGCGCACCGGCAAGCCCCGGCGGTCCTTCGACGCCACCGACAAGTCGACCTGGGTCCCGCTGCGCGCCGACGGCAAGGCCCTCATCGCCCTCCAGATGGCCGAGCCCAGGACGCCCGCCCGCGTCCTGCGCCTGGACCCCGGCACCGGCCAGGCCACCAAGCTGCTGGAGATGCCCAATGAGCTGGCCGTCAACAGCATGCTGCACTCGATGATCAGCAAGGACGGCGAGGACCCGGCGCTGTACGAGGGCGGCCAACTCTTTCTGCATGACGCCGGCGGCTACCAAGCGGCCGTCAACCCGATGTCGCTGGCCTTCTCGAACCGGTGAAACCGTCCCGGTCGTCGTACACGCGCCGGTCGCGTCTCGCACCGGATTCGGTGATCCTTTCCCTCGCAATCGTGAACATCCCTGTATCGGCTGGCATATTCGATTTGCTCCGCTTTACGTTCCGCGGCGGAGGTGGTTCAGATGATCGAACCCAGCAAGCACCAGCCCGACCCTCGGGTACAGCGCGACGCGATCGACGTCAGCGACTTCGTCTACGCGGCCACGGGAGCCCGCGTCCGGAGGCTGACGATGCCGGGCGGGACCCACTGGTTTCCGGCGGTGGATGTCTGCAAGGAGTTGGGGCACAGCAACTCGAGGCAGGCACTCTCCGACCATGTCCCCGAGGGGCACCGAGACATTCTCGAGACCGTAACTGGAGCTTACGGTCTCAGCATTCCCGCAGGTAGGGAGTCGCGCCGAGACCTGAATCTCATCGATCTCCAGGGCCTGATCCTTCTCGTCAACGCCTGTACCAAGCCCACCTGCGCCCCCTTCAAGCAATGGGTCGCCGAGGTGATCGAGACGGTCCAGCGGGAGGGCTCCTACACCCTTGAGAAGGCCGAGGTGCAGTCCGCCGATCCGGGGGCTCCGATCGCGTACGCGATGCCGGAGCAGGTCGCGGAGGCCATCGTCCGGCTCGAGGCGCACAACCTTCAGGTCGACGAGGAGCTTGCGGGCGCTCAGCGCGAAGCGCTCACTGTGCAAAAGGAAATGCTGGAGATGCAGCGCGCGACGCTCGCCACGCAGCAGGCCATCGCCCAGGCCATGGAACGCATCGCGAACCGGCTCGACGTCATGACGCTCGACCGTCCGGCGCCCACCGCCGACTTCTCCGCGCATCCGACCACCGAGTCGGTGCTGGCCGAGTGGCGGCAACGGTTGTCCGTGACGTCGGACGTCTGGGCCGTCGCGGTGGTGATCGCCCCGGTTCTGGTCGAGCAGGGCGAGTTGTGTCAGCCGCTCGACTCGATCGCGGCCCGTACGGGGCTGTCGGTGCACCGTGTCAACGAATGCCTCCGTCTGCTGCGCAAGCACGCCTGCATCCACTCCCGGGGCGGAACGGACGACGGGGCGCCGGTCTACGTACTCAACCGATCCTGACGGACGTACTCGACGATCCTGACGGACTGAATGGCAAAAGGGCGGTCGCAACGGAAACTTGCGGCCGCCCTTTCGACAGGTCAACGAATCCCGTCCCGGCTCGTCACGCCCAGCTGATCAACCTCTTCGGCTGCTCCAGAATCGCCGCCACATCCGCCAGCACCTTGGAGCCCAACTCCCCGTCCACCAGACGGTGGTCGAAGGAGAGGGCCAGGGTCGTGACCTGGCGGGGCTTCACCTTGCCCTTGTGGACCCACGGCTGGAGCCTGATCGCGCCGACCGCGAGGATCGCGGACTCGCCGGGGTTGAGAATCGGCGTGCCCGTGTCGACGCCGAAGACGCCGACGTTGGTGATCGTCACCGTGCCGCCCTGCATCGCGGCGGGCGATGTCCTGCCCTCACGTGCCGTCGAGACCAGCTCGCCGAGGGCTTCCGCCAGTTGCGGGAGCGTCTTGGCCTGCGCGTCCTTGATGTTCGGCACGATCAGGCCACGCGGGGTGGCCGCCGCGATACCGAGGTTCACGTAGTGCTTGACCACGATCTCCTGGTTCGCCTCGTCCCAGGACGCGTTGACGTCCGGGTTGCGTTTGATCGCGACCAGCAGGGCCCTGGCGACCAGCAGCAGCGGGTTGACCCGCAGGCCCTGGAGCTCCTTGTCCTGCTTGAGCTCCTCGACCAGCTTCATCGTGCGGGTCACGTCGACCGTCACGAACTCCGTGACATGCGGCGCCGTGAAGGCCGAGCCGACCATCGCCGCGGCGGTCGCCTTGCGGACGCCCTTGACCGGGACGCGGGTCTCACGGGCGGTGTCGTATGTCGGCGCCGGAGCCGGTGCCTGGACGCGGGCGGGCGTCTCCACCACCGGCTCGGGCGCCGGCGCCGGTGCCACCGCCGCGTGCACGTCCTCCCGCGTGATGATGCCGTCCGGGCCGGACGGGACGACCGTCGCCAGGTCGACGCCCAGGTCCTTGGCCAGCTTGCGCACCGGCGGCTTGGCCAGCGGACGGGGCTTCACGGCGGCGGCGGTGCCGTGGCCGTTCAGCTCCGCCTGGGTCACCGTCGGCACCTCCTGGACCCTGATCTCCGGGCCCTTGCGGGGGCGGCGCTTGGTGGAGGACGTCGCCACGCCGTAGCCGACGAGGACCGGCTGGCGACCGGAGCCCGCCGGGCTCTTCTCCTCGGCCTTCCGCTCCCCGGGCTTCTGCCCGGCGGGCTTCTGTGCCGTGGGCTTCTGTGCCGTGGGCTTCTGTGCCGTGGGCTTCTGCGCGGAGTCCGGAGCCTCCACGAGGGCGGAAGCCTCCGTCGGGGCCGGCGCCTCGGCCGGCGCCGCACCGCCCGCCACGTCCACCGCGATGATCGCCGTCCCCACGTCCACCGTGGCTCCCTCGGCGAAGCGGAGTTCCCGCACGACCCCGTCGTAGGGGATCGGCAGTTCCACGGCAGCCTTCGCGGTCTCGACCTCGCAGACCACCTGACCGTCCGTCACCGTGTCGCCGGGCTGGACGTACCACTTGAGGATCTCGGCCTCGGTGAGCCCTTCGCCCACGTCCGGCATCTTGAACTCGCGTACGGACGCATCCGTCATCGTCGTCACGACCCTCTCCTCAGTACGCCAGGGCACGATCGACGGCGTCGAGCACCCGGTCCAGGCCCGGCAGGTACTCCTCCTCCAGGCGCGCCGGCGGATACGGGGCGTGGTAGCCGCCGACCCTCAGCACCGGGGCCTCCAGGTGGTAGAAGCAGCGCTCCGTGATCCGGGCGGCGATCTCCGCGCCGGAGCCGAAGAACACCGGGGCTTCATGGACCACCACCAGGCGGCGGGTCTTCTCCACCGACGCCTGGATCGAGTCGAAGTCCAGCGGCGACACCGAGCGCAGGTCCAGGACCTCCAGGGACTTGCCCTCCTCGGCGGCGGCGTCCGCCACCTCGTGGCAGAGCTTCACCATCGGGCCGTAGGCGACGAGGGTGAGGTCCGTGCCCTGGCGGACGACCCGCGCCTTGTGCAGGGGGCCGGGGATCGCCTCGGCGTTGACCTCGCCCTTGTCCCAGTAGCGCCGCTTCGGCTCGAAGAAGATCACCGGGTCGTCGCTCTGGATGGCCTGCTGCATCATCCAGTACGCGTCGGACGCGTTCGAGGGGGAGACCACCTTCAGGCCCGACACATGGGCGAAGAGCGCCTCGGGGGACTCCGAGTGGTGCTCCACCGCGCCGATACCGCCGCCGTACGGGATACGGACGACGACCGGGAGCTTGACCTTGCCGAGGGAGCGGGCGTGCATCTTCGCGAGCTGCGTGACGATCTGGTCGTACGCCGGAAAGACGAAGCCGTCGAACTGGATCTCCACGACCGGACGGTAGCCGCGCAGGGCGAGGCCGATGGCCGTGCCGACGATGCCGGACTCGGCGAGGGGGGTGTCGATGACGCGGCTCTCGCCGAAGTCCTTCTGCAGGCCGTCCGTCACCCGGAAGACGCCGCCGAGCTTGCCGACGTCCTCGCCCATGACGAGGACCTTGGGGTCGGCCTCCAGGGCCGCGCGCAGCGACTCGTTGATCGCCTTCGCGACAGCCATGCTCTTCGCCGGCGCCGCTGTGGATGTCACCGTCCCGGCCATCTCAGATTCCCCCTTCTACGTCCGCGAACGACGCCTGGTAGGCGGCGAACTGGGCTCGCTCCTCGTCGACGAGCGCGTGCCCGTCGGCGTACACGTTCTCGAAGATGGCGAAGTGGTCCGGGTCCGGCATGGCGCGGACCGCTTCGCGCACTCGCCTGCCCAACGCCTCGCTCTCCGCCTCCAGTTCCGCGAAGAACCCCTCGTCCGTGTGGTTTGAGGCCTCCAGATGCCGGCGAAGGCGCAGGATCGGGTCCTTCGCCTCCCAGGCCTCACGCTCCTCGTCGGCCCGGTACTTGGTCGGGTCGTCGGAGGTGGTGTGGGCGCCCATGCGGTACGTGTACGCCTCGACCAGGGTCGGGCCCTCGCCGCTGCGGGCGCGCTCCAGCGCCCACTTGGTGACCGCGAGACATGCGAGCACGTCGTTGCCGTCGACGCGGACGCCCGGGAAGCCGTAGCCCTGCGCGCGCTGGTAGAGCGGGACGCGGGTCTGCCTCTCGGTGGGCTCGGAGATCGCCCACTGGTTGTTCTGGCAGAAGAACACCACGGGGGCGTTGTAGACCGAGGAGAAGGTGAAGGACTCGGCGACGTCGCCCTGGCTCGACGCGCCGTCGCCGAAGTAGGCGATGACCGCCGAGTCCGCTCCGTCCTTGGCGACGCCCATCGCGTAGCCCGTGGCGTGCAGGGTCTGGGAGCCGATGACGATGGTGTAGAGGTGGAAGTTGTTGCTGTTGGGGTCCCAGCCGCCGTTGTTCACGCCGCGGAACATGCCGAGGAGGTTGGTCGGGTCGACGCCTCGGCACCAGGCCACGCCGTGCTCGCGGTAGGTCGGGAAGACGTAGTCGTCCTCCCGGGTGGCGCGGCCGGAGCCGATCTGGGCGGCCTCCTGGCCGAGCAGGGAGGCCCACAGGCCGAGCTCGCCCTGGCGCTGCAGGGAGGTGGCCTCGGCGTCGAAGCGGCGGGTGAGCACCATGTCGCGGTACAGGCCGCGGAGGTCTTCGGGGGTGATGTCGGCGACGTACTTGTCGTACTCGGCGTTCTTGACGCGCTTGCCCTCGGGCGTCAGCAGCTGGACGAGTCCGGGCTCGCCACTTGGCGGATTCTTTGCGGTCGCCGAGGGCTTCTTGGCGGTCGTTCGCTTGCCGGCCGTGCTCTTCGTACCGGTCGTACCGGTCGTACCGGTCGTACCCGCGCTGCGTCGCGGTGTGCGCGCGGCAGTGCTCTCCACGGTCACGTGTGCTCCTCCGTCGGTCCGGCTACCCGGGTTCGCCGGGCGCCAGTGCGGCTCACCTGTTGCCTCACGGACGCACGGGGTGGGTGCGGCTCGTTCGGAACCAGGCGTGACAGGTTGCCCCGGCGAGCGCCCTGCACCTAGGCACGTTACCCAGTGCTCCACAATTCTGTGAAACCCCTCCTGACCTGCGTTTTTGCTTGGATTTCCAAGTAAAATCGCAAAATCGGGAACAGTTCCTGGTCACAGCCTTGCAGGGGGCCGGAACAACGGCACGTTATCCCGGTGACCCAGCTCACGGGAAGAGTCGCCGAGGGCGGGTCCACAAGTCGGGTGCGAAACCGACCGCGGGCGCGAAGCCGGAAAATCGGGGCATTTCCGCCGGCCGACGGACGACCGAGAGGTGATCCGCCGGGTCGTCCACGAACTCCTGTCCATCGAGGACGACATCGAGGACGGCACCGAGGGCGCCGACAAGGCCGGACCGCGGCCGGCACGCCTGCGCCGATTCCGGCCATCCGCCCCGACGTCGCCACGCTCGACGGGACACGTCCTGACGGCCATCCGGGGGAACGAACCACCGCAGCCGCCCGGAACGCCCCGTCGGGAGGGCGGACGGGAGTCGAGGTCACCTTTCGATACCCAAGGCCCGACACCCAAGGCCCTCACTTCAGAGGAAAGCCACTTCGAGCGCAACCTGTGATCGAAAGCGACTGTCTGTGACAACTCCCAGCTCAGAGGCCTCATCGGTGCCCTAGCATCGGGCAGCGTGCCGCGCTCTTGTGTACCACCCCTCATGCCCCACGCGCCCCCGTTGGGCACCCTCCTCCGCCAGTACGCCGCCGGGTCCGCCCTCACCTGCGAGCCCGTCGACCAGGGGCTGCTCAATGGCGGCTACCGCCTGCGCACGACCCGCGGCCGCTACTTCCTCAAGCACCACTTCGACCCCGAGACCGCCGACCCGGACGCGATCGCCCGCCAGCACCGGGCCACCCAACGCCTCGCCGCCCTGGGCGTCCCGGTGGCGCCCCCGCTCACCGGTCGCGACGGGCGCACGGTCGCGGTCGTCGGCGGCCACGCCTATGCCCTGCACCCCTGGATCGACGGCCGCCACCGACACGGCGGTCAGCTCACCACCGCGCAGTGCGCGCGACTCGGGTCACTGCTCGGGATGGTGCACGCGAGCCTCGAGCGCGTGATGCCGACACAGGCACGGACGCGCGCGAAGGGATGGACGCCACTCGAGAGCCCCGGCACACGTGCGCACGGCCACCCACACATCCCGCGCCCCCGTCCGTCCACCGCACCCCCCACCCACAGCACCGACAGACACGCCTCCCGTGTGACCGGGCACCGCGGCGACACGCGACTCTCACCGCCACCCCCGCGGGCCGAGAGCGCCCCCGCACCGATCCCCCCGGCCACCGAGGCGCCCACGCCTCCCCCGTACGCCTCCGGGCCCCCCGCGCCTCACCCACTCACCACCGGGCCGACCACCGACGACCTGCGCCCGCCGAGCGCCGACCCCGCCGACACCTTCACCCTCATCGACGAGCTGCTCGGCCGCGTCCACCGGCACCGGCCCGCCGACTCCTTCGACGAACTGGCCCGGTACCGGCTCCTGGAGCGGCGCGCACTGCTGGAGCAGCACGCCGACCGGCGGCCTCCGCGCGGCGGTTCGGTGGGCTGGGTGCACGGGGACTTCCACCCGTTCAACCTGCTCTACAAGGGGGACGCCCCGGCGGCGATCGTCGACTGGGACCGCCTGAGCGTGAAGCCCCGCGCGGAGGAGGCCGTACGTGCCGCCGCGATCTTCTTCGTGCTGCCCATGGGCGCTCTCGACCTGCCGAAGGTACGGGCCTACGCGCGCGCCTACCGGCGTACGGCCGGCGCCACACCCTCGCAGCTCGCGGCGGCCGTGCACCGCGTGTGGTGGGAGCGCCTGAACGACTTCTGGATGCTGCGCTGGCACTACGAGCGCGGGGACACCCGCGCGGACCCCCAGTTCCCGGCGGCCTCGGCGCTCGCGGTGTGGTGGACCCGGGAGTACGACGCGGTGTGCGACGCGTTCGTGGACTGAGCGACCCTCCAGAGGTCCTGCGCAACAGCACGCGCGCGTGGAGCCCGTTTCCGGGTCGCACGCGCGCGTGACGAAGGCTTGTGACGGCTGCCGCGGTGAGCGGGTCGGGCGGTCAGCCAGGCGGTCAGGTCCCGCCCTCGCCCCCGTTGCCGCCCAAGGCGCCCGAGACGGTTTCACCGGTCGGATCCGTCGGGTCGTCCGTCGGTTCGTCCGGCGGCGCCGAGGTCGTCGGATTGTCCGGCGGGCCCGAGGTCGTCGGGTCGTCCGTCGGATCGTCGGTCGGGTCCTGCGTCTGCGGCTGGGAGGGCGTGTAGGACGGCGAGTACGACGGCGAGTAGTCCGGGTCGGAGCCCGTGCCCGTGCCTGTGCCCGTGCCGTCGTCCGTGTTCGTGTCGGTGGGCTCGTCGCTCGTGTCGTCGCTCGGTGTCTCGTCGGCCGTCTCCTTGGGAGTGGTCTGCGAGGTGGTCGGCGACTTGGTGGTGTCGGGGTTCTTGTCGTCCTTGTTGCCGCTCTGGAGCGCCAGCGCCACGCCCGCCGCGATGGCGATCACCGCGAGGACGGCGAGGATCCACAGCTTGCCGCGTCCGCCGCCGCCCCGGTTGCCGTGCCCCTCGAAGCCGCCCTCGTCCCCGCCGCCGTAGCGGTTGGGCAGGATCTGCTGGGGGATCTGCGTGGTGCCGGAGCCGTCACCGGGGTGCGGCATGACGGACGTGCCGGCGAGGCCCGCCGCCGGGGTGTGCCGGCCGTCGTGCACGGCGACATGGCCGGTGTTCCAGGTGCCGGTGTGGCCGCCCTGCTCGTACAGCATCTGCAGGCCGTACTGGACCAGGCCGCGCATCTCCTCGGCCGTCTGGAACCGGTCGTCGGGCTCCTTGGCGAGGGAGCGCATGACAAGTCCGTCGAGCTCCGGCGGGACTGCTTGGGAGACCTCGGACGGGGGCGTCGGAATGTCCTGGACGTGCTGGTAGACGACCGACAGCGGGGTCTCACCGGTGAACGGGGGCCGCAGCGCGAGGAGTTCGTAGAGGAGGCAGCCCGTCGCGTAGAGGTCGGAGCGGTGGTCGACGGCCTTGCCGAGCGCCTGCTCCGGGGAGAGGTACTGCGGGGTGCCCATGACCATGCCGGTCTGCGTCATCGTCGTGGACGCGCCGTGCAGCGCGCGGGCGATGCCGAAGTCCATCACCTTCACGGCGCCGTTCTCGGTGATGATGACGTTGGCCGGCTTGATGTCGCGGTGCACGATGCCGTGCTGGTGCGAATAGGCGAGCGCCTCCAGGACACCCGAGACGATGATCAGGGCCTGCTCGGGCCCGGGCGCCTCGGCGTTCAGGAGCAGGTCGCGGATCGTGCGCCCCTCGACGATCTCCATCACGATGTACGGCACGGACTGGCCGCCGACGAAGTCCTCGCCGGAGTCGTACACGGCGACGATCGCGTGGTGGTTGAGGCCGGCGACGGACTGGGCCTCGCGCGTGAAGCGGGCCTTGGAGGTCGGGTCCTCGGCAAGGTCGGCGCGCAGCAGCTTGACCGCCACGGTGCGTCCGAGGCGTACGTCCTCGGCCGCGAACACCTCGGCCATGCCGCCCCGGCCGAGTCTGCGGGTCAGCCGATATCGGCCGTCCCCGACCAGTCCGCCGTTCCCCCACATTTCCGGCGCATCTGACATCCCGCCGCCAGTCGCCTCGGGGTCGGACGGGCCCTGAGCGCGCTGCTGCTGTGCCATCAGTCCTCGCCGTCGTTTCTGCCCGCGGTGCGCGCGGTGTTGTTACGGGTCTCCGTCGGCCACGCTACAGCCTCCGCGCAAGCCGCCGATCCGGGAAGACCCCGGGAACCGGCCCGACGCGGACCGGCCATCAAACCGTTATTACGTGCCGACGTGCAAATTGTGTGTACCGGCCGTACGCCTGCTGTAACGCTTGCGCGACCTTTCTCTCTCGTACGGTCACGGAACGGGCACCGCGCTTGACGTGTCAGTGCCCTCCGGCAGACTTGGCCGGGAATGCACTTTGGATCAACGGCACGCATCGGCGCATGAGGGCCTACGGGGGACGCAGAGACATGAGCCAGGACGGCGCTCAGGGCCGGTACGCGGGGCGGGCGATCGCCGGCGGCCGTTATCAGCTGCGCGACTTGCTGGGCGAGGGCGGCATGGCCTCCGTGCACCTCGCGTACGACTCGGTGCTCGACCGGCAGGTCGCGATCAAGACACTTCACACCGAGCTCGGCCGCGAACAGGCCTTCCGTGAGCGCTTCCGCCGCGAGGCCCAGGCCGTGGCCAAGCTCACTCACACCAACATCGTCTCCGTCTTCGACACCGGCGAGGACGATCTGGACGGCACGACGATGCCGTACATCGTCATGGAGTACGTCGAGGGCCAGCCGCTCGGTTCGGTGCTGAACACGGACGTGGGGCAGCACGGCGCGATGCCCGCCGACAAGGCGCTGAAGATCACCGCGGACGTGCTCGCGGCGCTGGAGATCAGCCACGAGATGGGGCTGGTCCACCGGGACATCAAGCCGGGCAACGTCATGATGACCAAGCGCGGGGTCGTCAAGGTGATGGACTTCGGCATCGCGCGGGCCATGCAGTCCGGCGTCACCTCCATGACCCAGACCGGCATGGTCGTCGGCACCCCGCAGTACCTCTCTCCCGAGCAGGCGCTCGGACGCGGCGTGGACGCCCGCTCCGACCTCTACTCCGTCGGCATCATGCTCTTCCAGTTGGTCACCGGCCGGCTGCCGTTCGACGCGGACTCGCCGCTGGCGATCGCGTACGCGCACGTGCAGGAGGAGCCGGTCGCTCCTTCGTCGATCAACCGCGCCCTGCCGCCGGCGGTGGACGCACTGGTCGCCCGCGCGCTGAAGAAGAACCCGAACGAACGCTTCCCGAGCGCCGAGGCCATGCGTGACGAGTGCCTGCGCGTGGCCGCGTCCGTCCAGCCCGCCGCGCCGAGCATCGTGCCGGGCTCGCCGACGCAGAGCGGCGCGGGCGTCGGTTCCGCGGTGTTCCCGCCGATCGACCAGACACCGCCGCCCCAGGGAAACGTCCAGACGCCGTACCAGCCGACACCGCATCCGTACGGCAACCCGACCCCGTCGGCGCACTCCCCGGCGTACGGCTATCCGCAGCAGCAGGGTTACCAGGCGCCCGGCCCGGCCGCGTACGCCCCGCAGCAGGGCGCGTCGACGCCGCCGCCCTACAACCTCGCGCCCCAGACGACAGTCGCCTCCCCCGGGGGCGGCGGCAAGGGCAACAAGCCGGTGATCATCGGCTCGATCGTCGTCTCGCTGGTCGCCGTCGGCGGGCTGCTCGCCGCGCTGATGATGAACAGCGGCGGCAGTGACGACGCGGGCGGGGACCCCAGTGCCAGCCCGTCGGTCTCGGCGACCAAGGAGGCGGGCTACCGCGGGCCGGACACGACGAAGACGATCGAGACGACCGAGTGCTCCGAACCGGAGGAGTCGTACAACGACCCCGACCAGGTGCGGATGCCGGACTTCCAGTACAAGAACTGGGACTCGGTTCTGGAATGCCTGAAGGCCGCGGGCTGGCACTACACCACGAACGACGTGGACGAGAACACCTTCGGTGACGGCACGGTCATGAAGCAGTTCCCCGAGAAGGGCACCGACTTCGATCCGAAGAAGCCGCCGAAGATGCAGTTCGACGTCTCCACCGGCAACCCCTCCTGATCGCGGAGCAGCAGGCAGCTGCCGGCGGAAGCAGGGAGAGGCGAAAGAGAAGAAGGCAGAAGCGGAAGGGCCCGGCAGCACACTGGCTGCCGGGCCCTTTTCTCGATTACAGGTACGGCCCGCCCGAGCGGCCGCCCGCGCGCGGGTCGTCGGTTTCCTCGTGGCCGCCGACGCCCGGCGGGAGGGCCCGGCGCATCTGCTCCAGCTGGGCGCGTGCGGCCATCTGCTGGGCGAACAGCGTGGTCTGGATCCCGTGGAAGAGCCCTTCCAGCCAGCCGACCAACTGGGCCTGCGCGATCCGCAGTTCGGCGTCGCTCGGGGTCGACTCGTGCGTGAAGGGCAGGGAGAGCCGCTCCAGCTCCTCGACGAGCTCCGGAGCCAGACCGTCCTCCAGTTCCTTCACCGAGCTGGCGTGGATCTCCTTGAGCCGCACCCGGCTCGCCTCGTCCAGAGGCGCCGCGCGGACCTCTTCCAGCAACTGCTTGATCATGCTTCCGATCCGCATGACCTTCGCCGGCTGCTCCACCATCTCCGTCACCGGAACCTCGCGGGAGTCCTCGTCGCCTCCGCCGCCGAGAGCCATCCCGTCCTGACCCAAGACCAGGATCTGAGGGTTCTCCGGCGACCGTTCGTTCCTCGGCATCTCCATGCCGCCATTCTCTCGCACCGCTCCATCTCATCAGCGTGGTGCCCCCAATAAGGGCTGATCCACCTTCTCCGGCCGTTGTCGCCCCCTTGGCCCACCACGAAATGCCGGTGTAGTCGGCAAAAGTCAGGATTGTTCCGTGACTCCATGGGTGCGGGCGACGGTACTGCTCATCGTGGTGGGGGCGGGCGGGTCGGTGTTTCCTTACGGCGGCGCACGAGCGTACGGGGGCGAGTCATCGCCGTACCAGGGTGCGCGGGCGTTCGGGGACAGGTCGTCGGGGGACGTCGGCGCTCGGGCGGTCGCTTCCCCGGCCCCTTCCTCCTCCGCTTCCTCAGTCGCGTCGCCCTCCGCTCCCGCGGCCGCCTCGTCCTTCGCTGCTGCCTCCGCGCGCCCGGCGGGCTCCGTTCCCGCGCACGCACCGCCGCGTGCCACCGCTTCGGCCTCCGTCGTCCCCTCCCCCTCGGCCGCCGTGCCCTCGCGGGCCGGGAGCCGGGCGGGTGAGGGACGGGAGCGGCCGGGGCGGCGGGAGCCGGTGGAAACGGACCCGGTACCGGACGCCACGGAGGTCCAGGACGCCGACGACGTCCAGGACGCCGAGGAGGGCCTGGTCGGCGAGGTGGGCCTGGTCGGCGAGGTGGGTGAGAAGGGCGTGGACGGCGACGTCGACGGTCGGGCGGACGGCGAGGTCACCGCCGTACCGGAAGCTCCTCGGGAGACGTCCCTCGTGCCCTCCGCGCCGCAGACACAGGGCGCGGGCCAGGCCGATGCGCGTCCCGCCGAGCCCCGACTGCCGATCCTCCCCCTGGGCGGTGGGCTGATCCTCGTCGGACTCGGCCTGGGCCTCGCGTTCGTCGCGCTGCGGTTGCGGCGAGGGACCTCCTGAGGCCCGCGCGGGGCGGGAACCCATGAGGCCCCAAGGAGCAATGCGAGGCTGACGCGTGGCTACGGAGTGACCAGCAGGACCTTGCCGATGTGGCCGCTCTCCTCCACCACCCGGTGTGCGGCGGCCGCGTCGCTCATCGGGAGCTCGCGGTCGACGATCGGACGTACCTGACCGGAATCGAGCAGCGGCCACACGTGCTCGCGTACGGCCGCCACGATCGAGGTCTTCTCACCGAGCGGGCGGGCCCTGAGCGAGGTCGCGCTGATCGCGGCCCGCTTGGTCAGGAGCGTGGCGATGTTCAGCTCGGCCTTGATGCCGCCCTGCATGCCGATGATCGCGAGCCGGCCGTTGACGGCCAGCGCCCGCACGTTGCGGTCGAGGTACTTGGCTCCCATGTTGTCGAGGATGACGTCGGCGCCCGCGCCGTCGGTGGCCTTCCTGACCTCTTCGACGAAGTCCTGGTCCCGGTAGTTGACCAGTACGTCGGCGCCCAGCTCGGCACACCGGTCCAGCTTCTCCCTGCTGCCCGCGGTCACGGCGACCTTGGCACCGACGGCCTTGGCGAGCTGGATCGCCATCGTGCCGATGCCGCTGGAGCCGCCGTGCACGAGCAGCGTCTCACCGGGGCGGAGCTGGGCGATCATGAAGACGTTCGACCAGACCGTGCAGACCACCTCGGGCAGCGCCGCGGCCCGCCCGAGGTCGATGCCCTTCGGCAGCGGCAGCAGCTGGCCGGCGGGGACGGCGACCTTCTCCGCGTAGCCACCGCCGGCGAGCAGCGCGCACACCTCGTCGCCGACGGACCAGCCGGAGACCCCGGGGCCGAGCTCGGCGATCCGTCCGGAGCACTCCAGGCCGGGGTAGCGGGACGAGCCGGGCGGCGGGTCGTAGAAGCCCTGGCGTTGCAGGATGTCGGCGCGGTTGACGGCACTGGCCGCCACCTCGACCAGCACCTCGCCCTCGCCGGGCACAGGATCGGGGACCTCGTCCCACACCAGCGCCTCGGGCCCACCAGGTTCGGGAATCGTGATCGCATGCATGAAGGGGACGCTACCCGGGCCACCGACGCCCAGGCCTCTCCCCGACTTCTCCTGGGTCTCGGGGCCCGATCCGAGTTCTTCTGGGGCTCCGGCCCGCTCCGACCTCGCCTGGGACTCCGGCCCGCTCGGTCTCCGGGCCCGATCCGACCTCGCCTAGGTCTCCGGGCCCGTGTCAGCTCCGTCGTTGGTTTGGCCGGTGCTCCGCCCTTCGGCCGGTCTCCTGAAAAATCCCTGTGCGCGACCGATGAGTTTGCGCGACGGTAAAGGTCTCCCCATGCGTCACCCAAGAGCGCGGAAGGACACCCACCATGAGCCAGCACACGTCCGGCCTGGCCATCGAGACCGCAGGCCTGGTGAAGACGTTCGGCGAGACACGGGCCGTCGACGGAGTCGACCTCGCGGTGCCGGCCGGCACTGTCTACGGCGTTCTCGGCCCGAACGGCGCCGGCAAGACGACCACCGTGAAGATGCTCGCCACCCTGCTGCGACCCGACGGGGGCCAGGCCCACGTCTTCGGCCACGACATCGTGCGCGAGGCCGACGAGGTCCGCGGCCGGGTCAGCCTCACCGGCCAGTACGCGTCGGTGGACGAGGACCTCACCGGTACGGAGAATCTGATCCTGCTGGGCCGGCTGCTCGGCCACGGCAAGAAGGCCGCGCGGGAGCGTTCCGGGCAGCTGCTGGAAGCCTTCGGCCTCACGGACGCGGGCGCGAAGCAGGTCAAGCACTACTCCGGCGGTATGCGGCGCCGTATCGACATCGCCGCCTCCATCCTCAACACCCCGGACCTGCTCTTCCTCGACGAGCCGACGACCGGCCTCGACCCGCGCAGCCGCAACCAGGTGTGGGACATCATCCGCGCGGTCGTCGCCCAGGGCACCACCGTGCTGCTGACCACGCAGTACCTCGACGAGGCCGACCAACTGGCGTCCCGGATCGCCGTCATCGACCAGGGCAAGGTGATCGCCGAGGGGACCAAGGGCGAGCTGAAGGCGTCCGTGGGCGCCGGCTCCGTACATCTGCGACTGCGTGATCCGGCGCAGCGGCCGCAGGCCGAGGAGGTGCTGCGGCTGACCCTGGACGCGGACGTGAAGCTCGAGCCGGATCCGGTGGCGCTGACGGCCCGTGTCGGGGCGGGTGCGGCGAACGGGCAGGGTGCGGCCGAGCAGGCGGCCCGGGCGCTCGCCGAGCTGGCTCGCGGCGGGATCGTCGTCGACAACTTCTCCTTGGGCCAGCCCAGCCTGGACGAGGTGTTCCTCGCCCTCACCGGACATGACACCCACGAGACCAAAAACTCGGAAGTCTCTGAGGACTCCAACGACTCGAACCGCTCCGACGACTCGAACGACGAGGTGGCGGCATGAGCACCGCGACGACCACGGAGACCAAGGACCTCGCCCCGGTCAGAGCCGAAACCCTCGCCGCGCTGCTCGTCGCCGGTGAGCGGCCGCCGCGGCCCAGCGCTCTGTCGGCCTCGCTGACCTTCGGCTGGCGGGCCATCCTCAAGATCAAGCACGTGCCGGAGCAGCTCTTCGACGTCACGGCGTTCCCGATCATGATGGTGCTGATGTACACGTACCTCTTCGGGGGCGCCCTGGCCGGGTCCCCGAAGGAGTACATCCAGTTCCTGCTGCCCGGCATCCTGGTGATGTCGGTCGTGATGATCACGATGTACACGGGCGTCTCGGTGAACACCGACATCGAGAAGGGCGTCTTCGACCGCTTCCGGTCGCTGCCCATCTGGCGGCCGTCGACGATGGTCGGCTATCTCCTCGGCGACGCCCTGCGCTACACGATCGCGTCGGTCGTGATGCTCACGGTCGGCATGATCCTCGGTTACCGCCCGGACGGCGAGGTCGGCGGCGTCCTCGCCGGGATCGTGCTGCTGGTCGTGTTCTCGTTCGCGTTCTCGTGGATCTGGACGATGTTCGGGCTGATGCTGCGCACCGAGAAGTCGGTGATGGGCGTCAGCATGATGGTGATCTTCCCGCTGACGTTCCTGTCCAACGTCTTCGTCGACCCGAAGACCATGCCGGGCTGGTTGCAGGCCTTCGTCAGCAACAGTCCGGTGACCCATGTGGCGTCGGCGGTACGGGGTCTGATGGCGGGTGACTGGCCGGCCGACGAGGTCGCCTGGTCGCTGGGCTGGGCGGGCCTGTTCCTGGCGGTCTTCGGGCCGATCACGATGCGGCTGTACAACCGCAAGTAGCGAGCCCCTCGGCGGCCGTCGGCCCGGTACCGCCGGCGGTCAGCCTGGGGAAACGGGCGGTTCCGGGGGATCGGTCGGACGGTCAGTCCTGGGGAATCGGTCGGGCGTCGGGCGCGATCTGGCTGCTCGGCGTCGCCCGCACGATCGTGATCAGCCGGTCCGTCAGTTCCAGTGCCCCGACGGCCGGATCGTCGTAGCCGAGCACCCGGTGCCCTCGTACGACGCTCACCACCAGGTCTTCCGTCTCCCGCGCCGGCTTGCCCACCTCGGCCTTTATGACCGGCCGTTCGATGATGTCGAGCCCGCTGCCCTGCTGGATCAGGTCCTCCATCACCATGCCGGCGGCGGGACTGAGCACGGACAGTCCGAGCAGCCGTCCGGCCGCGCTGGCGCTGGTGATCACCGCGTCGGCGCCGGACTGCCTCAGCAGCGGCGCGTTCTCCTCCTCGCGCACGGCCGCCACGATCTTCGCGCCCTTGTTGAGCTGCCGGGCCGTCAGTGTCACCAGGACCGCCGTGTCATCGCGCTGGGTCGCGATGATGATCTTCCGTGCCTTGTGCACCTCGGCCCGCTTCAGCACCTCGCTGCGGGTGGCGTCCCCGACGACACCGGCATAGCCCTCCGCGGTCGCGGCGTCGATCGCCTTGCCACTGGGGTCGACCACCACGACCTGCTCCTTCTTCAGGCCCGTCGCACAGACGGTCTGGATCGCCGACCGCCCCTTGGTTCCAAAGCCGACGACGACGGTGTGGTCGCGCAAGGTGGACCTCCAGCGGGTGAGCCGCCATTCCTCCCGGGTGCGTTCCGTGAGGACTTCGAGCGTGGTGCCGACCAGGATGATCAGGAACAGCACGCGCAAGGGTGTGACGACGAAGATGTTGGTGAGCCTGGCGGCATCGCTGACGGGGGTGATGTCGCCGTAGCCGGTGGTGGACAAGGTGACCGTCGCGTAGTACCAGGCGTCGAGGAAGTCGACCGAGCCGTCGGAGTTGTCGTTGTAGCCGTCGCGGTCGACGTAGACCAGCAGGGCGGTCGCCACGAGAACCAGCAGGGCCATCGACAGCCGCTTGGCCACCTGTCGGAACGGGTGCTCCACCACGGTGCGCGGGAGCTTCACCCGATGGGTCACGAGATGCTCGTCCGCCTGCCGGGCGATCGCGTCATGGCCCGGAAGTTTCACGTGAAACACACCCCGATTCCGGCGCTCGCCCAGGGCAGATCGAGGAGTTCGCTCTCCTGACCGGGCCGCGAGCCGCCGGGCGGTACGACGGCCAGGGCGTCGGCCGCCGCGATGCCCCGCAGCATCGCCGGGCCGTTGTAGTGCAGCGGCACGGCCCGGTCACCGCGCAGAACGACGGGGATGAGCCGGGTGTCGTACGGGTGCCCGTGCACCTCGTCCTGGAGTGGCAGCGTGTACGACTCCGGGGCGGGCCGTGCCGCGAGGGTCCGCAGCAGCGGCTCGGCGAGTGTGAGCAGGCCGGAGACGGCCGCCAGGGGGTTGCCGGGCAGGCCGACGAGGTGCTGGTTCTCCTTGGTGCGGGCCAGCAGCATGGGGTGGCCGGGACGCACCTTCACGCCGTGCACCAGGAGTTCGGCGCCGATGCGGCGCAGGGTGGGATGGACGTGATCGACGGGGCCGGCGGCGGTGCCGCCGGTGGTGACGATCAGGTCGGCGTCGCTGGTGGTGATCGCCTTGTGCAGGGCGTCGGCGTGGTCACCGAGTCGACGTACGGCGATGACCTCGGCGCCCAGCGCACGCAGCCAGGGCGGGAGCATCGGGCCGAGGGCGTCACGGATCAGCCCGTCGCGCGGAGTGCCCTCGGTGAGCAACTCGTCGCCCAGGACGATGACTTCGACACGGGGGCGGGGGACGGCGGTGAGGGTGTCGTATCCGGCGGCCGCGGCGAGGCCCAGGACCGCCGGGGTCACCAGGGCGCCGACCGGGAGGAGTTGGTCGCCGCTGCGGCACTCCTGGCCACGCGGCCGGATGTCCTGGCCGTGCGCCGCCTCGCGGGTGGAGTGCAGCCGGCCCTTGTCGTCGGTACGGCCGTGCTCGCTGCGGAGGACCGCGGTGGTGTCCGGGGGGATGCGGGCGCCGGTGGCGATCCGGACGGCCTCGCCGTCGGTGAGCGGCTCGGGCTCGGTGTGCCCGGCGAGGACGCCGTCGTCCCGGACGTCCCAGGGGCCGGGGCCGGCGACCGCCCAGCCGTCCATCGCGGAGGTGTCGAAGGAGGGCAGGTCGGTGAGGGCGGCGAGCGGAGCGGCCAGGGTGAGGCCGAGGGCGTCGTCGAGGGGGACCGAGACGGGGGCGCGGCGGGCGCCACGGGTGGTGCGGGTGGCCCGTTCGGCGATCGCCCGGGCCTCGGGCCAGGGGGTGGCCCGGTGACGGGTCCCCTGCGTGTGTTCCGGCCGGTGAGCGGCACCGTGCGGGTCGCTGTGGCGGCCGTCCTCCGTGCCGGGTGCGGGTACCTGACCACCGGCATTGTGTCCGTGGTTCTCGTTCACGAGGGCGAGTACCTCCTCGACGTCGAGGTCCTCGGCGTCCTCGCCTGCCCGGGTGGCTCGGGCCGTCATCCGGCGTCCGGGGCCGCGTCGGGCTTGGCCTCGGCGGTGTCCTCGTCGGCCCAGCGGAGAGCGAGGGCGGTCGCCTTGCGGGACGCCTCGGCCACCTCCTCCGGTCCGCCACCGGCCCGCGCGGCCGCATAGCCGACGAGGAAGGTGGTCAGCGGGGCAGCGGGCCGCGCCACACCGTGGGCGGCGTCGCGGGCGAGGTCGAGCAGCACGCCCGTGTCGACGTCGAGCTCGATGCCGAGTTCGTCCTTGACTGCGGTAATCCATTCATCCAACACGTGCCCATGCTCCCTGATGCGTGCCCTGGCAGTGGCGATGTCGTCCCAGGTGTCGCAGTCGAAGGACGCGACGGGGTCGGGGACGCGGGTGAGGTCGAGCCCCGCGGTCAGCCGGCGCACGGGCAGACCGGTGAGGCCGCCGCTCTCGGCGGAGCCGCTCCTGGCCGGCATTCCGTTGAGTACGGTCAGCTCCCGGCGCAGTGCGGACGTGCGGTAGGCGGCCACGAGCGGCTGGTCGCGGCCGTCGGTGTCGGTGAGCAGCACGCCCTCGGCGCCGCTGGTCCCCAGGGCGGTCAGCAGCCGCCGTACCGTCTCCTCGGTCAGGAAGGGCAGGTCGGCGGAGAGGACGACGACGTCCTGGGCCGTGGTGTGCCGCAGCCCGGCGTAGAGCGCGGCCACCGGTCCGCCGCCGGGCGGCCGCTCACGCGCCCAGGTCACGGGCCGGGCGGTCGGCCGCGGGTCGGCGACGACGACGGTGGTGCGGGCGTCGGCGCAGGCTGCGAGCACGCGGTCGAGCAGTGCGCGCCCGCCCACGCGCACTCCGGGTTTGTCCGCACCACCGAGCCGCCGGGCGGCACCTCCGGCGAGCACGACGGCGTCGTATGCGGTCACCCCCCGAGTATGCGTGTCGCGGCGATCACAGGGAACGCGGGGAGACGGCGCAATCAAGGCGCAGGCGAGGCTCGATCGAGGTGGGTCGAGGCTCAGTCGAGGTGGGTCGGGGCGAGCTGCGGGCGGTGGCTGGACGCGATCAAGGTGCCGTCACAGCGTGCGCAGCAGGACCGCCGGCTGTTCCACGCAGTCCGCCACGTACCGCAGGAAGCCGCCGGCGGTGCCGCCGTCGCAGACCCGGTGGTCGAAGGTGAGCGAGAGCTGGACGACCTGCCGCACCGCCAGCTCACCCTCATGCACCCACGGCTTGGGGACGATCCGGCCGACGCCGAGCATGGCTGCCTCGGGGTGGTTGATGATCGGTGTGGAGCCGTCGACGCCGAAGACGCCGTAGTTGTTCAACGTGAAGGTGCCGCCGGTGAGTTCACGGGGGGTCAGGGTGCCCGCGCGGGCCGCCTCGGTGAGCCTGGCGAACTCCGCGGTGAGCGACTCGGCGTCCCGGGTGTGCGCGTCCCGGACCACGGGGACCACCAGACCTCGCTCGGTCTGGGCGGCGAACCCGAGGTGGATCTGGTCGAGCCGGACGACTTCCCTGGCGTCCATGTCGACCGTGGAGTTGAGCTCGGGCCAACGGGACAGGGCCGAGGTGCAGATCCGGGCGAGCAGGGCGAGGAGGGCGATCTTCGGGCCGCCGGAGGCGTTCATCGCCGTACGCGCCCGCATGAGCTCCGTCGCGTCGGCGTCCACCCAGCAGGTGGCGTCCGGGATCTCCCGTCGGCTGCGGGACAGCTTGTCGGCCACGGCGCCGCGGATGCCCTTGAGGGGGATACGGGTGCCGGAGGGGGAGGGGGCGGTCGTGCCGGCGGTCGCGGTGGCGGGGGCGGCCGTCTGCCTGGGCGTCACGCGCGCGGGCGGCTCGGCGGTCGGGGTGGGCGTCACGCGCGCGCGCGGCTCGGCCGGCGGGGTGGCGGGGCGGGCCGGGGCGGCGGAGGCCCGCAGCGCGTACTCCACGTCCGCCCGCAGGATCAGCCCGTCGGGCCCGGAGCCGGTGAGGTCCCGCAGGTCCAAGCCGTTCGTACGAGCCAGCCTGCGGACCAGGGGGGAGATCACGGGAACGGGCCCGTCCGCCACGTCGGGCGCACCGACTTGGCCGTTCGCCGTCCCGGAGGTGCCGGTCGGCGCTTCTGCCCGCGCTCCCGGGGCCTGCGCCGGCTGTCCCGGGCGTACCCGGCGTCGCCGCGCGGGTGCCTCGGAGGTGCCGTAGCCCACCAGCACGTTCCCGGAGCCCTCGGTCTGGACGTCGGAGGCAGGCGCGCCCACCGCCACGGTGATCAGCGGCGCCCCGACGGGCAGTTCCGTGCCCTCCTCGCCGAAGCGGGCGGTGACCACACCGCCGTAGGGGCAGGGCACCTCGACCATCGCCTTGGCCGTCTCGACCTCGACGACCGGCTGGTCGACGGCGACGACATCGCCGACCTGGACCAGCCAGCGCACGATCTCCGCCTCGGTGAGTCCCTCCCCGAGGTCGGGGAGCTTGAACTCCAGGACCTGTGCCATCAGCTCTCGGCCTCCCATTGCAGGCGCCCCACGGCGTCCAGGATCCGGTCCACGCCGGGCAGGTGATGACGCTCCAGCATCGGCGGCGGGTAGGGGATGTCGAACCCGGCCACGCGCAGCACCGGGGCGTCCAGGTGGTGGAAGCACCCTTCCGTGACACGGGCCGCGATCTCCCCGCCCGGGCCGCCGAAGCCGCCCGACTCGTGTACGACGACCGCTCGCCCGGTCCGCCGTACCGAGGCGCAGACCGTCTCGTCGTCGAACGGCACCAGGGAGCGCAGGTCGACGACTTCGAGGTCCCAGCCTTCCTCCCGGGCCGCCTCGGCGGCTTCGAGGCAGACGGGCACGGACGGACCGTACGTGATCAGCGTGGCGCTCCGGCCCGAGCGCCGCACCACCGCGCGGCCGATCGGTTCAACGGCCGGCGGCTCCTCCGGGTTCCAGGAGTCCTTCGACCAGTACAGACGCTTGGGTTCCAGGAAGACGACGGGGTCGTCGGAGGCGATGGCGGCGCGCAGCAGGCCGTACGCGTCGGCGACGGTCGCGGGCGTGACGACATGGAGCCCCGGAGTGGCCATGTAGTACGCCTCGGACGAGTCGCTGTGGTGTTCGACGCCGCCGATGCCGCCGCCGTAGGGGACACGGATGGTGAGCGGGAGCGGCATCGCCCCCCGGGTGCGGTTGCGCATGCGGGAGACATGGCTGATGAGCTGCTCGAACGCGGGGTAGGCGAACGCGTCGAACTGCATCTCCACGACCGGGCGCAGCCCGTACATCGCCATGCCGACGGCCGTGCCGAGGATGCCCGCCTCGGCCAGCGGGGTGTCCGTGCAGCGGGTCTCGCCGAACTCCTTGGCGAGGCCGTCGGTGACCCGGAAGACACCGCCGAGGGTGCCGACGTCCTCGCCCATGACGTGCACGGTCGGGTCGGCGGCCATCGCGTCGCGCATCGCGCGCGTGAGGGCCTGCGCCATGGTGGCCGGTTTGAGGGCGACGGTGGTCATCGGTGCGGGCCTTCCTGCTCGGCCTCCAGCTCGGCCCGCAACCGGTCCCGCTGCTCACGCAGTTGCCGGGTGGGCTCGGCGTAGACGTGGTCGAACAGGTCCATGGGGTCGAGCGGCGGATCCTGGTTCATGCGGGTACGCAGGTCGGCGGCCATGGTCTCGGCGGCGTCGCGAGCGGCCCGGACGCCGTCGTCGTCGAGGAGACCGTGTTCGGTCAGTTCGTGTTCCAGAAGTGCGATCGGGTCGTGTCCGCGCCAGGTCTCGACCTCGGTGTCCTGCCGGTAGCGGGTGGCGTCGTCGGCGTTGGTGTGGGCGTCGACGCGGTACGTGATCGCCTCGACCAGCGTGGGACCGCCTCCCGCGCGCGCGTGGCGTACGGCGTCGGCGAGGACCTCGTGCACGGCGGCGACGTCGTTGCCGTCGACCAGGCGGCCGGGCATCCCGTAGCCGACGGCCTTGTGGGCCAGCGACGGGGCCGCGGTCTGCTTGGCGAGCGGTACGGAGATCGCGAAGCCGTTGTTCTGCACCAGGAAGACGACCGGGGCCTGCCAGACGGCGGCGAAGTTCAGTGCCTCGTGGAAGTCGCCCTCGCTGGTGCCGCCGTCGCCGACCATGGCCAGCGCGACGACGTCGTCGCCCTTGAGGCGGGCGGCGTGCGCGAGACCGACGGCGTGCGGAAGCTGGGTGGCGAGCGGGGTGCACAGGGGGGCCACGCGGTGTTCGCGCGGGTCGTAGCCGGTGTGCCAGTCGCCGCGCAGCAGGGTGAGGGCCTGGACGGGGTCCACGCCGCGTGCCACCGCGGCCAGGGTGTCGCGATAGCTGGGAAAGAGCCAGTCACGTTCCTGGAGGACCAGTGCGGCGGCGACCTCGCAGGCCTCCTGGCCGGTGCTGGAGGGGTAGACGGCCAGTCGGCCCTGCTTGGTGAGGGCGGTGGCCTGCGCGTTGTAGCGGCGGCCACGGACCAGTTCGGCGTAGAGCCGGCGCAACAGCCCGGGGTCGACCTCCTTGGCCGCCTCCGTGCCGAGGACGCGGTACGGCTCCGCGTCGGGCAGCAGCGGCGCGGGGTCGGTGCGGGGCTGCCAGGCGGGCGGCGGCGATGGCCGGTACGCGCCCCGCTGCTGCATGACCGTCATAGCGGCACCTCCTCGTGGGAGCGGCTTCGGACGCGTCACGGGTGTGATGCGCCTCACCTACCGATTGTTCGGTCGTCGGCACATTTTGGCTACAGGCCCCCTCAGGCTGTGGACAAACGGTTCTCCACAGCCTGAGATGGACGCAGGACGTCCACGACAGGAAGGTGGGGGGACGTGGCATCTGAACAAATGGCCGAGAGCCCGGACGGCAACGGCCCTCGGCCGTCCCCTCGCCCCCTCGACGCCATCGACGAGGACATCCTGCAGATGCTGCAGGCGGACGGCCGCGCGTCGATACGGTCGGTCGCCGAACGGGTCCATGTCTCGCGCGCCAACGCCTACGCGCGCATCAACCGCCTCATCGAGGACGGCGTCATCCGCGGCTTCGGGGCCCGCGTCAACCACGAACGCGCGGGTCAGGGCACCTCGGCGTACGTCACCTTGAAGATCGTCCAGAACTCCTGGCGCACGGTGCGCGAGCAGCTCAGACAACTGCCGGGCGCCTCCCACATCGCTCTGGTCGGCGGTGACTTCGACGTCCTGCTGCTGGTGCACACCTCCGACAACCGGGCGCTGCGCGAGCTGGTGCTGACCCGGCTCCAGGCGATCCCGGAGGTGCTCAGCACCCGCACCCTGCTGGTGTTCGAGGAGGAGGACCTGGAGCCGCAGGGCTGAGCGTCCCGGGCTCCTCAGACGGGCCTGCCGAGCCCTCCGAACACCAACCGCACCACCGCTTCGGCGACCTCGCGCTCGTTCATGCCCCGCCCGTCCGGCCGGTACCACTCGACGATCGAGTTGATCATCCCGAAGACCAGCCGCGTCGCGAGCCGGACCTCCACGTCGCCGCGCACGTCGCCCTCCGCGGCAGCCGCCCTCAGCAGGTCGGCGACCCGGTGGTCGAAGTCGCGGCGCCGCTCCAGGGCCCACCGCTCGGTGCCGGTGTTGCCGCGTACCCGCAGCAGCAGGGTGACGTACGGGAGCTCGGCTATGAGCACCTCGACCATGCGCCGTACGACGTACTCCAGGCGCTCCGCCGCGCGTCCCACGCGCGCGTGCTCCTCGTCGAGGATCTCGAAGAGGCCGTCCAGCGCCCGGCTCACGGCCAGGCGCAGCAGCTCCTCCTTGCCGGTGACGTGGTGGTAGATCGACGACTTGGAGATGCCGGCCGCCTTGGAGAGGTGCTCCATGGAGGTGCCGTCGTAACCGCGCTCGTTGAAGACCTGGACGGCGACGGACAGCAGCGTCTGAGGCGTGTACGTGTCGCGCTTGGCGGTCGTCATGAGGTGCTGCCCTCCCGCTTGTCGGTGGCGTACGCGTGGCGGTACAGGGCGAGGGAGGGCGCGTAACGCCCCGAGGGGTCGCGCATATGCAGGTCGTCCAGGAGGGCGTAGGCCCAGTTGCGGCCCAGGCGGCGGCTCCATTCGAAGGGGCCCAGCGGATAGTTGACGCCGAGCCGCATCGCCGTGTCGATGTCCTCCTCGGTGGCCACGCCCTTGGCGACGGCGTCGTGCGCGAAGTCGACGATCCGGGCGACCGTACGGGCGACGATCATGCCGGGTACGTCGCCGATCACGCTGACCTGCTTGCCGAGCGCCTGGAAGAGGCCGGTGGCCTCGGCGAGCGTCTGCGGGGAGGTGTCCTGGGAGGCGGACAGGGCGATTCGGGACGCTCTGCGGTAGTCGAGCGCGAGGTCGAAGTACACGACGTCCCGGAACTCGACCGAGGTCTGTCCGTCGGCGAGGGCCAGCTGACCGCCGCTGGGCAGCACCAGCCGGGTGCCGTGGTCCTCGTCGTCCTCGCGGACCTGGATTCCCGCCTCGCGGATCAGCGGGACCAGCTCCGCCGCGGGTCCGAGGTCGCCTTCGACGACCACGTACACCGGTCGCCGCGCCGGCTCGGCGGTGTGCGGCTCGGGTCGCTCGGCGGCCTCACCTTCGGCGGGATAGTCGTACCAGCCCTGTCCGGTCTTGCGGCCGAGCCGGCCCGACTCGACCAGGCGCTGCTGGGCGAGTGACGGCGTGAAGCGCACGTCCTGGAAGAAGGACTGCCACACGGAGCGCGTGACGGACTCGTTGACGTCCTGGCCGATCAGGTCGGTCAGTTCGAAGGCGCCCATCCTGAACCCGCCGCACTCCCGCAGGACCGCGTCGATGGTGGCGGGGTCGGCGCCCTGGGCCTCGTAGACCGCGAACGCCTCGGCGTAGAAGGGCCGCGCGATGCGGTTGACGATGAAGCCCGGGGTGTCGGCACAGGCGACCGGGGTCTTTCCCCAGGCGCGGGCCGTCTCGTACGCGCGCGTGGCCGACGAGACGTCCGTGGAGAACCCGGAGACGACCTCGACGAGCGGGAGCAGCGGAGCGGGGTTGAAGAAGTGCAGACCGACGAAGCGGCCGGGGTTGCTCAGGGCACCGCCGATGGCCGTCACCGACAGGGAGGAGGTGTTGGTGACGAGCAGGCAGTCCTCGTCGACGACGCCCTCGAGCTCGCGGAACAGCTCCTGCTTGACGTCCAGCCGCTCCAGAACGGCCTCCATGACCATGGCGCAGTCGGCGAGGTCGGCGATGCTCTCGGCGGGCAGCAGACGGGTGCGTGCCGCCTCCCGGTCGGCGGCGTCGAGACGGCCCTTCTCGACGAGCCGGTCCAGACGCGCGCCGATCGCGTCGGCGGCCTCCCGGGCCCGCCCGGGCATGGCGTCGTACAGCCGTACGGTATGGCCCGCGACCAGTGCGACCTGGGCGATGCCCTGGCCCATGGTGCCGGCGCCGACGACGGCCACGGGGCTGCTGAGGTCGAGTCCTGTCATGTGCGCGATCCTCCCGCACGGGGTTTTCCACAGATGCGGCGGACCCCCTTGTCCCGACCGATCGTTCGGTTACTCTAACTCTGACCGCCTGTTCCCGCCCATGTTTCTGCCCAGGTCATGAGCTCGACGAAGAGTTCAGGAAACGAGGAGTTGGTCCCGCATGGCCGCCGAACTCACCGCGCACGATCTGATCGCCAAGCACCGGCCCACCCTCGACCAGGCGCTGGAAGTGATCCGCACGCGCGCGTACTGGTCGCCGCACCCCGAGCACCCCAAGGCCTACGGCGAGAACGGCAGCCTGGACGCCGCGGCGGGCAAGGCCGCCTTCGACGCCCTCCTGGGCACCCGCCTCGACCTCGGCCAGCCCGGCACGGACGACTGGGTGGGCGGCGAGGTCTCCCCGTACGGCATCGAACTGGGCGTCACCTACCCGCACGCGGACGTCGACGCGCTGCTGCCCGCCATGAAGGCCGGGCAGCGGGCCTGGCGGGACGCTGGCGCGGAGATCCGCGCGGTGGTCTGCCTGGAGATCCTCCACCGGATCAGCGACCGGACGCACGAGTTCGCACACGCGGTCATGCACACCTCCGGCCAAGCCTTCATGATGGCGCTCCAGGCGGGCGGCCCACACGCGCAGGACCGCGGCCTGGAAGCGGTGGCCTACGCGTACGTGGAGCAGGTCCGCACACCCGACACCGCGGAGTGGACCAAGCCGCAGGGCAAGCGCGACCCGCTGGCGCTCACCAAGCAGTTCACCCCGGTACCGCGGGGCATCGGCCTCGTCATCGGCTGCAACACCTTCCCGACGTGGAACGGCTACCCGGGCCTGTTCGCCTCCCTCGCCACGGGCAACGCGGTCCTGGTCAAGCCGCATCCGCGCGCGGTGCTGCCGTTGGCGCTCACCGTGCAGGTGGCCCGCCAGGTGCTGGCCGAGGCCGGATTCGACCCGAATCTGGTGGCCCTCGCCGCGGAGCGTCCCGGCGAGGGCATCGCGAAGACGCTGGCCACCCGCCCGGAGATCCGGATCATCGACTACACGGGCTCGACCGCGTTCGGCGACTGGCTGGAGGCCAACGCCCGCCAGGCGCAGGTCTACACCGAGAAGGCCGGCGTCAACTCCGTGCTGGTGGAGTCGACCGGCAACTACAAGGGGATGCTCGCCAACCTGGCCTTCTCCCTGTCCCTGTACAGCGGCCAGATGTGCACCACCCCGCAGAACCTGCTCGTCCCGCGCGACGGCATCCGCACCGACGAGGGCCCCAAGACCTTCGAGGAGGTGGTCGCGGACCTGGCCCGTTCCGTCGACGGCCTCCTGGGCGACGACGCGCGCGCGAACGCCCTGCTCGGCGCCATCGTCAACCCGGATGTGAAGACCCGTCTGGAGGCGGCCTCCGGGCTCGGCGAGGTGGCCCTCGGCTCGCGGGAGATCAGCAACCCGGAGTTCCCGGGAGCGGTCGTCCGCACCCCGGTCATCGTCAAGCTGGACGGTGCGCGGAAGTACTGGGACGGGGCGGACGAAGAGCCCGCCTACCTGCGCGAGTGCTTCGGACCCGTGTCCTTCGCCGTCGCCGTCGACTCGGCGGCCGACGCGACGGAGCTGCTGCGCCGGACCATCCGCGAGAAGGGCGCGATGACGGTCGGCGCGTACACCACCGACGAGGACGTCGAGCAGGCCGTCCAGGAGGTCTGCCTGGAGGAGGCGGCCCAGCTGTCGCTGAACCTCACGGGCGGGGTGTACGTCAACCAGACGGCCGCCTTCTCCGACCTCCACGGCTCCGGCGGCAACCCGGCGGCCAACGCGGCGCTCACGGACGGGGCGTTCGTGGCGAACCGCTTCCGGGTCGTGGAGGTCCGGCGCGACGCGTAGGGCACCTCGCAGTACACCTGGCAGAGCACCTCGTAGAGCACCTCCTAGGAGACGCCGAGTGCGCCCCCGGTCGCGCTCCAGTGGTACAGCGTCATGGCCACACTGGTCGCGAGGTTGTAGCTGGAGACCTGGGGTCGCATCGGCAGTGCCAGCAAGTGGTCGGCCCGGGCGCGCAGTTCGGCCGACAGGCCGCTGCGTTCCGAGCCGAAGGCGAGTACGGCGTCGTCCGGGAGCTTGATACCGCGAAGGTCGTCGCCCTCGGGGTCGAGCGCGAACACCGGCCCGGCCGGCAGTTCGTCGACGGTCAGCCGCTCCACCGCGGTCGCGAAGTGCAGCCCGGCTCCACCGCGTACGACCGTGGGATGCCAGGGGTCGAGCGTGCCGGTGGTGACCACTCCGGTCGCACCGAAACCGGCGGCCAGTCGGATCACGGCCCCCGCGTTGCCCAGGTTGCGCGGGTTGTCGAGCACCACGACCGGCGCGGTGCGCGGGGTGTGCGCCAGCCTTTTCAGATGGGACGCGCGAGAGGGACGTACGGCCAGGGCGGCCACCGCGGTGGGGTGGGGGCGCGGTACCAGGGAGGTGTACGTCGTCTCCGGGACCTCCGTCAGGAGCGCGTCCAGCGTGTCCCGTACGTCGGGGGCCAGCTCGTCGGCGAGGGCGAGCGCGGCGGCCCGGTCGACGGCGACGGCCACCGGCACCTCGGCGCCGAAACGCACCGCGTGCTTGAGGGCGTGGAAGCCGTCGAGCAGGACGGAGGCGTCGGTGAGCCGGTGCCACCGGCTCACGGGATCGGGGGCGGTCATGCCGTGAAGCCTACGTGCGTGTGCTCGGGGTGCTTGGTGCTTGGTGCTTGGTGCTTGGTGCTTGGTGCTTGGTGCACGAGGTGCCTGGGGTGCCTGGGTTCCCTGATGCCCTGGTCCTCGGGAACCTCGGGACCGCCAGGGTTCTACGAGTGCTCCTGGGCTTCCCGGTTGTCCGACGCCTCCTGCGCAGTCGGGGCGCCCTCGGGCCTCGGGACCTCCGCGGTCTTTGAAGCCTCCGAGGTCACCGGGTCCACCGGGGTGCGTTGCTCCGGCACACCCTTCGGAACTCCCGGACGGCCCCTGCCCGCCGCCCCCACCGTGACGGCCGGCACCGCCGGCAGCCGCTCACGCGCGCGCGTCGCCCGCCCGCCGAGCCGACGCAGGAACGACGTCGGCAGGAACACGGCGTCGGCGGCGATCATCGCCAGCGAGAAGAACGGCAGCCCCAGGATCACCGCGATCGCGGCATGCTCCATGATCATGGCGGTGAGCAGGACGTTCTTGACCCGTCGGTTGAACAGCGTGAACGGGAAGGCGACCTGCACGGCGACCGTGCCGTAGGTCACCAGCATCACCATCGTGCCGCTGGCCGACAGCAGGTCGGCGAGGGCGGGCCAGGGCGAGAAGTAGTCGAGGTGCAGGGGGTAGTAGGCGGCGGTGCCGTCCTGCCAGCGGGAACCCTGGATCTTGTACCAACCGGCCGTCGCGTAGATCAGACAGGCCTCGGCCATGATCACGAGCAGGGCACCGTTGTGGACGATGTTGCCGACCACGTCGAGCAGGATCCGCGGCTCGCCGGACCTGGCGAAACGCCCGACCGCCCACCACAGGGCCATCGCCAGCCATACCACCCACAGGAGCACCGGCACGGTCGGGTCGCCGTCGAGCCGGCCCGCCAGGGTCACCGCGACCAGCGCGAGCCCGAGCCCGCTCCACAGGGCCGGACCCACCCGGTCCGTGACGCGCTCCCCACGCGCGCGTGCCGCTCGCAACAGCCGTGCCCGGCGCGCGTCCAGCGACCACACCTGACCGCAGCGCGTGAACACGAGGTAGATGCACATCAGGTGCAGGACGTTGTCGCCGCCGTCCCCCATGAAGATGCTGCGGTTCTGCAGCGAGAGCACGCCGACCATGAACAGCACCGACATCGTGCGGGTGCGCCAGCCCAGCAGGAGCAGAGCGCTCGTCAGGACCGCGAGGGCGTAGAGGGCCTCGAACCAGAGGCTGCCGTCGGACCACATCAGGGCCGTGAAGGAACCGTTCGTCGAGATCAGCTGCTCGGCGAGGTCCCAGCTCCAGGGGCCGTCGGGACCGTACATCTCCTGGCGGTGAGGGAACTCGCGCAGCAGGAACAGCAGCCAGGTCGCGCCGAAGCCGATACGGATCACGGCGGTCTGGTACGGGCCGAGGGCGGATTCGGTGACGCGGGCTATACCGGTCGAGACGGAGAGGGCGAACCGGTTCATTTCGTGCCCCCTGCGGTCGTGCCCGCCGTATCCTCACTGCCCGCCGTGTGCGCCGTATCCGGCGCTGCCGACCACCAGGGCAGCACGCGGTACATCGGTTTGTCGGAGACCTGCTCGTCGCTCCACTCCGGCGCGGGCACGTTCGTGGTGCGGGAGCGGATCTGGACGAGGTCGACGGCACCACCCTTCCCGGCCGCGTTCTCGCGTTCCAGGCGCAGCGACACTATGCGGCGCAGGTAGGTCTCGGACAGGGAGCCGCGCAGGCCCGTGGAGCGGTTGTCGGTGTCGTGCGTGGAGACGAAGAAGTCCCAGGCCCGGCGCAGTTCGTTCTGCTGTGTGTGGCTCGGCAGCAGATTGCCGTCGATGGCCCGGCCGTCCTGTGCGGACAGGTCGTACCAGCCGGTGGTCCGTACCCCGCCGTCCGCGGACCGCACCTGCGCGCGGACCTGGACGGCGATGTTCTGCTGCAACGGGTTCGGTGCGAAGAGCTTCCAGTTCTGCTCGAACTCCGGGTAGATCCAGTCGTCGATCGCCTTGCCGTGCTGCTTGGTCAGCGTGTTCGACGGCGCGACATGCAGGAACACCATGCCGATGTGCACACAGACGGCGACCGCGACGACGGCGAGGGCCACGGCGACAGCGATCTGGTACCGGAGGGAGAGGGCCACGAGTCCGATTCGGGCTTCGGCGTCGGGGGCTGGGGCGGGGTCGGGGGCGCTGGGCTCGTCCGGCCCGTGCGGGGGCCTCCCGCTCTCGTCGTACGCGTCCATTCCGCCCCGTCTCCCCGATCCCGGCCCTGCTCCGGTTCTGTTCCCGGCGCCTTCCGCCCTGTTCCCGGCGGGCGTCCGTCCGCGCCCTCTCGCCCGTGCCGCCCGGCACACGGCTCGCACGACGCTCGCACGGAACGGTACTCAGAGCCGTCCTCCCGGCACAGCCCCCGTCGGCCCCACCCCGAAATCACCCCGGTTGTCCACAGGCCACGCCGGGGGACGCCCGCGAGTTATCCACAGCGGTTGACACCTTACGGCGCCCGTCTCACCATGGAATCGCACGAACCGAACGATCGGTCGGGAGTACCGGCAGAGTCCAGGTCGAGGGGGACCTCATGGCGACAGCAGCCGCGCACCACACGGCCCGGACGGCCGGAGCTCAGGCGTACGACGGACAGGGCGGCGTTCGTCAGGACCACGTCGTCGACACCGCCGCGTACGAGCGCGCCTTCGACGCCGCCGTGGCCGCCGACGAGCGCGTCGAGCCGCGCGACTGGATGCCCGACGCCTACCGCGCGACGCTGGTCCGGCAGATCGCACAGCACGCCCACTCCGAGATCATCGGCATGCAGCCGGAGGCGAACTGGATCACGCGCGCGCCCTCGCTGCGCCGCAAGGCCATCCTGATGGCGAAGGTCCAGGACGAGGCCGGACACGGGCTCTATCTCTACAGCGCGGCCGAGACCCTCGGCACCGGCCGCGACGAGCTGCTCGACAAGCTGCACACCGGCCGCCAGAAGTACTCCTCGATCTTCAACTACCCCACGCTGACCTGGGCGGACGTCGGCGCGATCGGCTGGCTGGTGGACGGCGCCGCGATCACCAACCAGGTCCCCCTGTGCCGCTGCTCCTACGGCCCGTACGCGCGCGCGATGGTCCGCATCTGCAAGGAGGAGTCCTTCCATCAGCGACAGGGATACGAACTGCTGCTGGCCCTCAGCCGCGGGACCCCGGAGCAGCACGCGATGGCGCAGGACGCGGTGGACCGCTGGTGGTGGCCGTCCCTGATGATGTTCGGCCCACCCGACGACGAGTCCGCGCACTCCGCCCAGTCGATGGCCTGGAAGATCAAGCGCCACTCGAACGACGAGCTGCGCCAGCGCTTCGTCGACATCTGTGTCCCCCAGGCCGAGTCCCTGGGCCTGGCCCTCCCCGATCCGGACCTGAAGTGGAACGAGGAGCGGGGCCACCACGACTTCGGCGCCATCGACTGGACGGAGTTCTGGGACGTGCTCAAGGGCAACGGTCCGTGCAACGAACAGCGGATAACGCAGCGCAGGCGGGCGCACGACGAGGGCGCCTGGGTACGGGACTCGGCCGCGGCGTACGCGGCCAAGCACAACGGCGGGACGGGAGTGAGCCGAGGATGACGAACACCGACTGGCCTCTGTGGGAGGTCTTCGTGCGCTCCCGCCGCGGTCTCTCGCACACGCACGCCGGCAGCCTGCACGCGCCGGACGCGGAGCTCGCCCTGCGCAACGCCCGCGATCTGTACACCCGGCGCGGCGAGGGCGTCTCGATCTGGGTCGTCCCCTCGTCCGTGATCACCGCGTCCTCGCCCGACGAGAAGGATCCGTTCTTCGAACCGGCCGCCGACAAGCCGTACCGCCACCCGACGTTCTACGAGATCCCGGAGGGGGTGAAGCACCTGTGACCGCACCCGAGTCCACGACCACACCCGGATCGGCTGCCGCCCTGGCCCTCGGTGACGACGCCCTGGTGCTCTCGCACCGTCTCGGCGAATGGGCGGGTCATGCCCCCGTCCTCGAAGAGGAGGTGGCCCTCGCCAATATCGCGCTGGACCTGCTCGGCCAGGCCCGGGTGCTGCTGTCGCTGGTCGGCGACGAGGACGACCTGGCGTATCTGCGCGAAGAGCGTGCCTTTCGCAACCTCCAGCTGGTGGAACAGCCGAACGGCGACTTCGCCCACACCATCGCCCGCCAGTTGTACTTCTCCACCTACCAACACCTGCTCTACGCCGAACTCTCAGGCGGAGACGGCCCGTTCGCCCCGCTGGCAGCGAAGGCCGTCAAGGAGGTCGCCTACCACCGCGACCACGCCGAGCAGTGGACGCTCCGGCTCGGCGACGGCACCGACGTGGGCCACGACCGGATGGGGCGGGCGTGCGAGGCGCTGTGGCGTTTCACCGGTGAGATGTTCCAGCCGGTGGAGGGGCTCGACGTCGACCGGGAGCGGCTGGAGGCAGCCTGGCTCGCCTCCGTCGAGGACGTGCTGCGCCGGGCCACCCTCACGGTCCCGGAGGGCCCGCGTTCCGGGGCGTGGCAGGCCGGCGCCGGCCGGCAGGGTCTGCACACCGAGCCCTTCGGGCGGATGCTCGCCGAGATGCAGCATCTGCACCGCAGTCACCCGGGGGCGTCATGGTGACGGTCACCGCCCTGGAGGCGGAACTCCTGGAGGTGGCCGGCTCGGTACTCGACCCCGAACTGCCCGTACTCACCCTCCAGGAGCTGGGTGTGCTGCGCGCGGTGCACATGCGCGGGGCCAACGCGGTCGAGGTCGAGCTGACCCCGACGTACACCGGCTGCCCGGCCATCGAGGCGATGTCCCTGGACATAGAGCGCGCCCTGCACCAGCACGGCGTGCGGGAGGTCACCGTGCGCACGGTGCTCGCGCCCGCCTGGTCGACGAACGACATCACGGACGAAGGACGCCGCAAGCTGCGGGAGTTCGGCATCGCCCCACCTCGGGTACGTCGGGAGTCCGGACCGCTCACGCTCTCGCTCGGGCCGACCCGCACACACGCCGGCGATACCGCGGTGCAACGGCAACCCGCGACGACCGACGCCACCGAAGCCACCGAAGCCACCGAAGCCACTGGGACGGCTGACCCGATCCACTGCCCGCACTGCGGTTCCGCGGACACCGAACTGCTCAGCCGCTTCTCCTCGACGGCGTGCAAGGCCCTGCGGCGCTGCCTTGCCTGCCGTGAACCGTTCGACCACTTCAAGGAGTTGTGATGGCCCGCTTCCACGCGCTCCCGGTGGCGGCGGTCGACCGGCTCACCGACGACTCCGTGGCGGTCACCTTCGCCGTGCCCCCGGAGCTGCGCGAGGAGTACCGGCACACACCGGGCCAGCACCTCGCCCTGCGCCGGAAGGTCGACGGCGTCGAGATCCGGCGTACGTACTCGATCTGCTCCCCGGCTCCCGCGACGGACGACGAGGGTCCGCGCACCCTGCGGGTCGGAGTGCGGCTGGTCGAGGGCGGCGCGTTCTCCACCTTCGCGCTCAAGGAGATCGACATCGGCGACGAACTGGAGGTGATGACCCCGGCGGGACGCTTCACGCTCGGCCCCGCGCCCGGCCTGTACGCCGCGATCGTCGGCGGAAGCGGCATCACCCCGGTCCTGTCGATCGTGGCGACACTGCTGGCACGGGAGCCCACCGCCCGGTTCTGTCTGATACGCGGCGACCGGACATCCTCCTCCACGATGTTCCTGGAGGAGGTCGCCGACCTGAAGGACCGCTACCCCGAGCGGCTCCACCTGGTGACGGTGCTCTCCCGGGAGGAACAGCAGGCGGGGCTGCCCTCCGGGCGGCTCGACCGCGAGCGGCTGACCGGGCTGCTCCCGGCACTGCTGCCGGTGGAGCAGGTGGCGGGCTGGTTCCTGTGCGGGCCGTTCGGGCTGGTGCAGGGGGCCGAACGGGCGCTGCGGGAACTCGGGGTCGCCCGGACCCGCATCCACGAGGAGATCTTCCACGTGGACCCGGTCGCCCCCACGGCCGTCGTCCCGGCTCCCGCGCACAGTATGGTCACCGCCCGGCTCGACGGCCGAGGCGGTACCTGGCCCGTCCAAGACGGGGAGTCACTGCTGGAAACGGTTCTGCGCAACCGGCCCGACGCGCCCTACGCCTGCAAGGGCGGGGTGTGCGGGACGTGCCGGGCCTTCCTGGTGGCCGGCGAGGTGCGGATGGACCGCAACTTCGCGCTGGAGCCGGAGGAGACACAGGAGGGATATGTCTTGGCATGCCAGTCGCATCCGGTGACGGAGAAGGTGGAGCTGGACTTCGACCGGTGAGAGGCCGGAGGTGACCGGCCGTTCCCTTCTTCTAGAACCTGTTCTATCTTGACGCCTCGTCAGACATCAGGTCGTCGACCCGGCCGATGGGCCGGTGCGCGCGTGGGAGGGGCAGGGACCGTGGACTTCACCTTCACCGAGGAGCAGCAGGCGGCGGCCGAGGCGGCGCGGGGGGTGTTCGCCGGGGTCGCGCCGGACACGGTGCCCAGTCCGTCCCTCACTGCGGGCGCCGTCGCCGAAGACTTCGACCGCGCACTGTGGAGCAGGCTCGCTGAGGCGGATCTACTGAGTCTGACGGCGGCCCCGGAGTACTGCGGCGCCGGCCTGGACGCCATCGCGCTGTGCCTGGTGCTGCGCGAGGCGGCGCAGGTGCTGGCGCGGGTGCCACTGCTGGAGCACAGCGCGGCCACGGCGGCCGTACAGGCCCACGGCGACGAGGAGTTGAGGTCCGCCCTGCTGGCCCGGGCCGGTCGGGGGGAGGTCGTGCTGACCGTCGCCGCGAGCGGCCGCACCGGCCACGACCCGGCCGAACGCGCCGTGACCGCACGTCAGGAGGGGCGGGAGTGGATCCTCGACGGGGTGCAGACGGCCGTGCCCTGGGCCTACGGCGCGGACCTCGTCGTCGTACCGGCGCACACGGCCGCCGACCGGACCGTTCTGGCGCTGGTCCCCCGCCTCCACCCGGGCGTCGTTCTCGCCGAGCAGATCTCCACCACCGGCGAGCGACTGGCCGAACTGCGCTTGGAATCGGCGCGGATCGCGGCCCGGGACGTCATCGATGTCGACGGCGCCTGGGAGTGGTTGCGCGATCTGCTGGCCACCGGGACGTGCGCGCTGGCCCTCGGTCTGGGCGAGCGGGTCCTGCGTATGACCAGTGACTACACCAGCAAACGCGAGCAGTTCGGGTTCCCGGTCGCCACCTTCCAGGCCGTCGCCGTCCAGGCCGCCGACCGTTACATCGACCTGCGGGCCATGGAGGCAACGCTGTGGCAGGCCGCCTGGCGGCACGGCTCGGGGGCCCAGGGGGCGCTGCCCGTCTCGGGTGATGTGGCCGTCGCCAAGATCTGGGCGGCCGACGGCGTCCGGCGGGTCGTGCAGACGGCGCAGCATCTGCACGGAGGGTTCGGCGCCGACGTCGACTATCCCCTGCACCGCTATCACGCCTGGGCCAAGCACCTCGAACTGTCGCTCGGCCCGGCATCGGCGCACGAGGAATCCCTGGGCGACCTGCTGGCAGCCCACCCACTGAGCTGAACGAAGGCACTGGCAGGGGCCGCCCCTTGAAAGCTCCGGCTCTCTCAGAGGACGAAGCCGGGCCGGCCCTCGTTCGTCACGACGGGCCGGCCTGCGGCCGCCCACACCTGCATGCCGCCGTCGACGTTCACCGCGTCCACGCCCTGCTGGACGAGGTACATCGCGACCTGGGCCGAGCGCCCGCCAGAGCGGCAGATCACATGCACCCGCCCGTCCTGCGGTGCCGCCTCGGTCAACTCGCCGTACCGCGCGACGAACTCACTGATGGGGATGTGCAGCGCCCCGTCGGCGTGGCCCGCCTGCCACTCGTCGTCCTCGCGGACGTCCAGCAGGAAGTCGCCGTCCTTGAGGTCCTGGACCTCGACCGTGGGCACACCAGCTCCGAAATGCATACCCCGACGCTACCCGACGTCACTCGGCGAAGAAGGCACCGGAAGGGTCGACCGGATCACCCGCTCTCCGGCTGGGCGAGTAGTTCCGCAAGCTCCGCCTCGCGCGTGGCTACGTCGGCCAGGAGCTTCTCGGCGATCTCGTCCAGGAGACGGTCGGGGTCGTCCGGAGCCATCCGGAGCATCGCGCCGATCGCGCTCTCCTCCAGGTCCCGCGCGACCACGGCCAGCAGTTCCTTGCGCTGGGCGAGCCATTCGAGGCGGGCGTACAACTCGTCGGCGGGCGTCGGCCCCTGCTCCGGGGGCTTCGGCCCGGCGGCCCACTCCTCTGCCAGCTCCCGCAGCAGCGCCTCGTCCCCGATGGCGTAGGCGCCGTTGACCCGGGTGATGAACTCCTCACGCCGACCCCGCTCGGTCTCGTCCTGCGCGAGGTCGGGGTGCGCCTTGCGGGCCAGGTCGCGGTAGAGCTTGCGGGCCTCGTCGCTGGGGCGGACCCGCTGCGGAGGCCGCACCGGCTGATCGGTGAGCATCGCCGAGGCTTCCGGGAACAGCCCCTGGCCGTCCATCCAGCCGCCGAACAGCTCCTCGACACCGGGCATCGGCATGACCCTGGCCCGCGCCTCGTCCGCCTTGCGCCGGTCCTCGGGATCGCCCGTGCGGGCGGCCCGCGCCTCGGCGATCTCGGCGTCCAGCTCGTCGAGCCGGGTGTACATCGGGCCGAGCTTCTGGTGGTGCAGCCGGGAGAAGTTCTCGACCTCGATCCGGAAGGTCTCGACCGCGATCTCGTACTCGATCAGCGCCTGCTCGGCGGCCCGCACAGCCCGCTCCAGCCGCTCCTCGGGCCGGGGCGCACCGCCTTCGGGCGTCTGCCGGCCCTCGCCGGCCCCACCATCTTGCTCAGCTTCCGGGGTCGTCACCCGACCAGCCTAGGCCACGGCCGGAGGAGACCTCGGAACGCGCCACCCTCACCCGCCGCCCGGCCGGCACCTCGCCGTCACACTCTCGTCCACCGGCACCCTTCCCTCCGCTCTCGCACCCCTCCGCCCGCTCTCACACCCCCTCGTCCGCCGCGATCCGCCCCGCCCGCACCGCCGCCACCAGATCCGCGTGGTCCGCCTCGGTGCGGTCGGCGTAGGCGACGGCGAACGTGGCGAACGCCTCGTCCAGTTCCTCGTTCTTGCCGCAGTAGCCGGCGATCAGACGGGGATCGGCGCTGTGCGCGTGGGCACGGGCCAGAAGGGCGCCGGTCATGCGGCCGTAGTCGTCGATCTGGTCGGCGGCCAGGGCCGCGGGATCCACACTGCCCTTGCGGTTGCGGAACTGCCGTACCTGGAAGGGCCGCCCGTCGACCGTCGTCCAGCCCAGCAGATTGTCGCTGACGACCTGCATGCGCTTCTGCCCGAGGACCACCCGGCGCCCCTCGTGGTCGACCGCCGGCGCCTCGAAGCCCGCCGTCACCAAGTGCGGCACCAGCACCGAGGGACGGGCCTCCTTGACCTGGAGGACCAACGGCTCCCCTCGATGGTCCAGGAGCAGCACGACGTACGACCGCGTTCCGACGCTGCCCGTGCCGACGACGCGGAAGGCGACGTCGTGCACCGCGTGCCGGGCCAGCAGCGGGAGGCGGTCCTCGGAGAGCGTGGTGACGTACTCCTCCAGGGACGCGGTCACCGCCGCGGCCTCCTCGTCCGGGACACGCCGCAGGACCGGCGGGGCGTCGACGAAACGGCGGCCGCCGTCCTCGGTCGGCTCGGTCGACTTCGCGGCGAAGCGTCCGCTGGTGTTGGCCCGCGCCTTCTCGGAGACCCGCTCCAGGGTGCCGAGCAGGTCGTGGGCGTCGGTGTGGGAGACGAGTTCCTCGTCCGCGATGGCGTTCCACGCGTCCAGGACCGGGAGCTTGGCGAGCAGCCGCATGGTTCGACGGTAGGAGCCCGCCGCTCCGTGCGCGGCCCGGTGGCAGGTGTCCTCGTCGGCACCCGCCTCGCGGCCGGCCAGTACCAGCGAGGTTGCGAGCCGCTTGAGATCCCACTCCCAGGGGCCGTGGACCGTCTCGTCGAAATCGTTCAGATCAATGACCAGGCCGCCGCGCGCGTCGCCGTACAGGCCGAAATTGGCCGCGTGCGCGTCGCCGCAGATCTGGGCGCGGATCCCGGTCATGGGGGTGCGTGCCAGATCATGGGCCATGAGACCCGCCGCTCCGCGCAGGAAGGCGAAGGGCGTGGCCGCCATCCTCGCGACCCGTATCGGCGTGAGCTCGGGAATCCGGCCGCGGCCGGATTCCTCGACCGCGCTCACCGCGTCGGGCCGGGCGGCGTCGAGGACGAGGGTCGCGTGCACGGCGCGCGGGACCCGGCGCCGCAGCGCCTTGCCCTCCTCCTTGGGTGATCCCTCGGCAGGCCATCCGGCGAAGCCACGTACCCCAGGGAGTCGACGGGCTCGCTCCGCGCTCACCGCCGCCTGATCAGCGGGCGCCGCGTCCGCTTCCACCGCCACCGCATCCGCTGCCGTCTCCGCACCGACCTCGGTCATGCCGACCGCCTCCCCCGAACTCGTACCCGCGGCTGCGGCCACAGCAGCAGCCGCACGAACATCAACTCGTGCCGACCGTACAGCCGGTGGCTGAAACCCGTCACACCCTGTGGACAACTCCACGGCTGTGGAAAACCCGGCGCCGCTCAGGCCCGCCCCAAAGCCACTGAGCCCCCCGTCGGACACTCGCCCTGCGGCGTCTGCTCCTACGCCCGTGGCGTGTCCAGCCCGAGCGCGAAATCCAGCGCGGCGGAATCCAGCGCGGCCCCACAACCGTCAGCCGTTACGACACAACACCCGTAGCGGAGGCCCTCCCGAACACTGGGAGCATCCCGAAAGCTCGGAGAGCAGCACCGGAAGGCCCGGTGATCCAGTGCGACCCCACCACGAACCCGGTCCCGCACACCCCCGACGCCCACACCTCCGGCTTCACCGACCCCGCCGGTGATCCACATCGCGACGTAGCGCTCCAGGACAAGCTGAAGGGAGCGACCAGCAGCGCCCGCGAACACCCCGACGATCGCCCCAAGACACCCCGCCGACCTGAGATGTTCCTCACAGCACCTGCGGCGCGGACATAGCAGAACGGGCGGCATCGTGTCTACGATGCCGCCCGTTCCGACGGTGTGCGCGAGGGGGGAGTTGAACCCCCACGCCCTTGCGGGCACTGGAACCTGAATCCAGCGCGTCTGCCTATTCCGCCACCCGCGCATTGGGTGTGTCCTCGGGCTGTTCCCCCTTGGGGTTGGCGCCTTCCGACACGCAGAACATTAGCACGCTGGGTGGGGTGGATTCACATCCCTTATGGCCGGGCAGCCGCCCACCAGCACGGTCTCGCGAACCCACCGAACCGGACGGGCCTCCGGCTACGTATCAAGGGGTGTCGATTCACGTATCAACCTCGTACCGGTCCCGCCCGTCTCCCCAGGAGCCGGTCCGGGTCCACAGCCCGGTGCGGGACACTGGTCTGCGGCCGCCTCTACGATCCCTTCGCAGGACTACGTCCGAGAAGAGTTCGAAGGGGAGTTCCACAGGGAACCTCGACAGGCGTCGACACCCGTCGACCGGTCCGACAGGGGGAACCAGCCGATTCACCGGCGCGTGGATACGATCAGTAAGCAGTACGAGCAGCACGACCAGTACGAGCGGTACCAAGCACGGTCTCGGCATCAGCGGCACCAAACGCGGTATCAGCGGTACCAAGCAGGGAAGTACCCGCTCAGCGGGATGCAGAACGGCAGCAGCTACGGAGGAGGTGCCCCATGGGAGTCCTGAAGAAGTTCGAGCAGCGTCTCGAAGGTCTGGTCAACGGCACCTTCGCCAAGGTGTTCAAGTCCGAGGTCCAGCCCGTGGAGATCGCGGGAGCGCTCCAGCGCGAGTGCGACAACAACGCGACCATCTGGAACCGCGACCGGACGGTCGTCCCCAATGACTTCATCGTGGAACTGAGCACACCGGACTTCGAGCGGCTCAGCCCCTACTCCGGACAGCTCGGCGACGAGCTCGCCGGCATGGTGCGCGACTACGCCAAGCAGCAGCGCTACACCTTCATGGGCCCCATCAAGGTCCATCTGGAGAAGGCGGACGACCTCGACACCGGCCTGTACCGGGTGCGCAGCCGTACGCTCGCCTCCTCCACCGACCAGCAGGCTCCCGGCAGCGCCCCGGCGGCCCCGGCTCCGGGCCGTCCTGGCCCCGGCGCGGCCGGCGGCTACGGCTACCCGCCGGCCGCGTCACCCGCGGGCGCCCCGCCGATGCCGGCCTCGCCGCCGCCCGGCGGCCGCCCCGGCGGTTACGGCTACCCGCAGCCCGCGGGCGGACAGCGGCCCCCGGCCGCTCCGGCGGCCGGTGGTCGTATGCGCCACTGGATCGAGATCAACGGCACCCGCCATCAGATCTCCCGCGCGACGCTGGTGCTGGGCCGCAGCACCGAGGCCGACGTGCGGATCGACGATCCCGGCGTCTCCCGCCGGCACTGCGAGATCCGGACCGGAACGCCCTCGACGATCCAGGATCTCGGCTCCACCAACGGCATCGTGGTGGACGGGCAGCACACCACCCGCGCTACGCTCCGCGACGGCTCGCGGATCGTCGTGGGCAGCAGCACCATCATTTACCGGCAAGCCGAAGGGTGAAGCGGGGGCAATGTCAGAGCTGACCCTCACGGTCATGCGGCTGGGTTTCCTAGCCGTACTGTGGCTGTTCGTGATCGTGGCCGTGCAGGTCATCCGCAGCGACCTGTTCGGTACGCGTGTCACCCAGCGCGGTTCGCGCCGGGAGAGCGGACGGTCCCAGCAGGCCGCCCGCCAGGCCGCGCCCCCGCAGCAGCGCCAGCAGGCCGCCGGGGGCCGGCAGCGTCGTAACGCCCCCACCAAGCTGGTGGTGACGGAAGGCACACTCACCGGCACCACCGTCGCACTCCAGGGGCAGACCATCACCCTGGGCCGGGCCCACGACAGCACCATCGTGCTGGACGACGACTACGCCTCGAGCCGTCATGCCAGGATCTACCCCGACCGCGACGGCCAGTGGATCGTCGAGGACCTGGGCTCCACCAACGGCACGTACCTCGACCGAACGCGGCTGACGACCCCCACACCGATCGGACCGGGCGCGCCGATCCGCATCGGCAAGACCGTCATCGAGCTGCGGAAGTAGTGCTACATCATGGATAGGCGCGAGCGGAGCGAGCACGCAGTGGCGGCCCCCATCACGGGCCCCGGCGCGCTCCCGACCGGAGGGTGGGCACCGTGCGGATGTACCCGGAGCCGACGGGCGAGGTGCGCATGAGTCTGTCACTGCGCTTCGCCGCCGGATCGCACAAAGGCATGATCCGGGAGGGCAACGAGGACTCCGGATACGCCGGTCCGCGCCTGCTCGCCATCGCCGACGGCATGGGCGGCGCGGCGGCCGGCGAGGTGGCCTCCTCCGAGGCCATCTCCACCATCGTCGCGCTCGACGACGACGTGCCCGGCTCCGACGTCCTCACCTCGCTCGGCACCGCCGTCCAACGCGCCAACGACCAACTGCGCGCGATGGTCGAGGAGGACCCGCAACTGGAGGGCATGGGCACCACGCTCACCGCCCTCCTGTGGACCGGTCAGCGGCTCGGTCTCGTACACGTCGGCGACTCGCGCGCGTACCTGCTCCGCGACGGTGTCCTCACCCAGATCACGCAGGACCACACCTGGGTGCAGCGTCTCGTGGACGAGGGCCGGATCACCGAGGAAGAGGCCACCACCCACCCGCAGCGCTCCCTGCTGATGCGCGCGCTGGGCAGCGGCGACCATGTCGAGCCCGACCTCTCCATCCGCGAGGTCCGCGCCGGCGACCGCTACCTGATCTGCTCCGACGGCCTGTCCGGGGTGGTGTCCCACCAGACCCTCGAGGACACCCTCGCCAGCTACCAGGGCCCCCAGGAGACCGTCCAGAACCTGATCGAGCTCGCGCTGCGCGGCGGCGGCCCCGACAACATCACGGTCATCATCGCCGACGTCCTCGACCTCGACACCGGGGACACCCTCGCCGGGCAGCTGTCCGACACCCCGGTCGTGGTCGGCGCGGTCGCCGAGAACCAGAACCACCTGCACGACAACGGCATCATGCAGACCCCGGCGGGCCGCGCCTCCGGACTCGGCCGCCAGGTACCCGGACAGGGCGGCTCAGGCGGCGAGTTCGGCCCGCCCGGCTCCGCCGACACCACCGGCTACATCCCCGAGGGCAGCTTCGGCGACTACGGCGACGACGACTTCGTCAAGCCCCGCAAGGGCCGCAGGTGGCTGAAGAGATCGTTCTACCTCGTGGTCGCGCTCGGCGTCATCGGCGGAGGCCTCTACGGCGGCTGGCGCTGGACGCAGACCCAGTACTACGTCGGAACCAACGGCGAGCACGTCGCGCTCTACCAGGGCATCAGCCAGGACCTGGCCTGGATGTCGCTCTCGAAGGTGTCGAAGGACCACCCCGAGATCGAACTCAAGTACCTGCCGCCGTACCAGCAGAAGCTGGTGGAGAGCACGATCGCCGAGGGCGACCTGAAGAGCGCCCAGAAGAAGATCACCGAATTGTCCGTTCAGGCCTCCGCGTGCCAGAAGCAGTCCGAGCGGCAGGCGGCCGAGAGCGAGAAGAACTCCAAGACCGGCGCGGGCGAGGCCGGAGGCACCACGGGAACCACCCGCACCTCCCTCACGTCCAAGGCGACACCGACACCCAACCCGTCGGGCTCGCAGCCGACCTCCCCGTCCCCGTCCACGACCGCACCCACTCCCAGCCCCGGCCCCACTCTCTCGGAGGAAGAGCAGAAGGTCGTCTCGCAGTGCGGTACGCAGTAGGCAAGCCGTGAGAGGCCCCGTCACACGATGAGCAGTACAACCAACCCGTCGACGCACCACACGTCCACGATCGGCTCGATCGGCACGCCGAGCCGGCGCAACACCGAGCTCGCGCTACTGGTGTTCGCCGTCCTCATCCCGGTGTTCGCGTACGCCAACGTGGGACTGGCGATCAACGACGAGGTGCCGCCAGGGCTGCTGAGCTACGGCCTCGGACTCGGCCTGCTCGCAGGCGTCGGTCATCTCGTCGTCCGGAAGTTCGCGCCGTACGCCGATCCGCTGATGCTGCCGCTGGCGACCCTGCTGAACGGGATCGGCCTGGTCGTCATCTGGCGTCTGGACCAGTCGAAGCGGCTGCAGGCGAACAAGGACTTCGTCGAGGCGGCCCCCCGCCAGCTGCTGTACTCCGCGATGGGCGTCGCCCTGCTGGTGGCCGTCCTGATCTTCCTCAAGGACCACCGCGTCCTGCAGCGCTACACCTACATCTCCATGGCCGGCGCGCTGTTCCTGCTGGTTCTGCCGCTCGTCCCCGGACTCGGCGCAAACGTCTACGGCGCCAAGATCTGGATCAGGATCCCCGGCCTCGGCACACTCCAGCCCGGCGAATTCGCGAAGATCGCCCTCGCGGTGTTCTTCGCCGGCTACCTCATGGTCAAGAGAGACGCCCTGGCCCTGGCCAGCCGCCGCTTCATGGGCCTGTACCTGCCCCGCGGCCGCGACCTCGGTCCGATTCTCGTCGTCTGGGTCATCTCGATCCTCGTCCTGGTGTTTGAGACCGACCTCGGAACATCCCTGCTGTTCTTCGGGATGTTCATCATCATGCTGTACGTCGCCACCGAGCGGACCAGCTGGATCGTCTTCGGTCTGCTGATGTCCGCAGTCGGCGCCGTCGGCGTGGCGAGCTTCGAGCCGCACATCCAGACGCGTGTGCAGGCCTGGCTCGACCCGGCGCACGAGTTCGATCTCAGCCGCTCCGGGGTCCAGGACGGCATCGTCCACTCCGAGCAGGCCATGCAGGCCCTGTGGGCCTTCGGCTCCGGCGGCACGCTCGGTACCGGGCTCGGACAGGGCAACTCCGACCTCATCGGCTTCGCCGCCAACTCCGACTTCATCCTCGCCACCTTCGGCGAGGAGCTGGGCCTCGCGGGCGTCATGGCGATCATGCTGCTCTACGGCCTGATCGTCGAGCGCGGTGTACGCACCGCACTCGCGGCCCGCGACCCGTTCGGCAAGCTGCTGGCCGTCGGCCTGTCCGGCGCCTTCGCCCTCCAGGTCTTCGTCGTGGCCGGCGGTGTCATGGGCCTCATCCCGCTGACCGGTATGACGCTTCCGTTCGTGGCGTACGGCGGTTCCTCCGTCATCGCCAACTGGGCCCTCATCGGCATCCTGCTGCGCATCAGCGACACCGCACGCCGCCCGGCGCCCGCCCCTGCCCCCAGCCCCGACGCCGAGATGACCCAGGTGGTCCGCCCGTCATGAACAAGCCCCTGCGCCGGATCGCGATCTTCTGCGGACTCCTCGTCCTGGCACTGCTCATCCGCGACAACTGGATCCAGTACGTCCAGGCCGACGGCCTGCGTGAGGACCCGGACAACCGCCGTGTCGCCATCGCGCGCTACGCCACCCCCCGCGGCGACATCATCGTCGGCGGCGACCCCATCACCGGGCACGCGACGACCTCCTCGGGCGACTTCAAGTACAAGCGCACGTACAAGAACGGCGCGATGTGGGCGCCGGTCACCGGCTTCGTCTCGCAGGCCTACGGCGCCAACCAGCTCGAGAACATCGAGGACGGCATCCTCACCGGCAACGACGACCGGCTGTTCTTCCGCAACACCCTGGACATGATCACCGGCAAGGAGAGGGAGGGCGGCAACGTCGTCACCACCCTCAACGCCGCCGCGCAGAAAGCCGCGTACAACGGGCTCAAGGAGCGAGGCAAGGGCGCCGTCGCCGCGATCGAACCGTCCACCGGCAAGATCCTGGCACTGGCCTCCTACCCGTCGTACGACCCCTCCACGATCGCCGGCGGCAGCGAGTCGGACGCCGAGGCCTGGAAGAAGCTGGACAAGAAGAACAACCCCGACGACCCGATGCTCAACCGGGCGCTGCGCGAGGTCTACCCGCCCGGCTCCACCTTCAAGGTCGTCACCGCAGCCGCGGCGCTCGAGGACGGCCTGTACACCGACCCGGACGCTAAGACGAACTCGCCGTTGCCGTGGATCATGCCGGGCACCACGACCCCGCTGAAGAACGAGGGGAACATCCCCTGCGAGAACGCCACCCTGCGCGAGGCGCTGCGGGTGTCCTGCAACAGCGTCTTCGGCAAGATCGGCTCCGACCTCGGCAACGACAAGATGCTGGAGGAGGCCAAGAAGTTCGGCTTCACCTCCGAGCAGTTCACGCCGGTCCGTTCCAGCGCCTCGGTCTTCTCCGACGGCATGAACAAGTCGCAGACCGCACTGTCCTCGATCGGCCAGTACAACACCGCCGCGACCCCGCTGCAGATGGCCATGGTCGCCTCGGCCATCGCCAACGACGGCACCCTCATGAAGCCGTACATGGTCGACGAGCTCCAGGCGCACAGCGTGGACCCCGTCGAGAAGACCGAGCCGGAGAAGCTGAGTGAGCCCCTGTCGGCGAAGAACGCCCAGATCCTCCAGTCGATGATGGAGACCGTCGTCAAGGAGGGAACGGGTACGAGGGCGCAGATCGGCGGCGACGTCACCGTGGGCGGCAAGACCGGTACCGCCCAGCACGGCGAGAACAACAGCAAGAACCCGTACGCCTGGTTCCTCTCGTACGCCAAGCTCGCCGACAACAGCTCGCCGGTCGCCGTGGCCGTCGTGGTCGAGGACGACGCCGCCGTCCGTGACGACATCTCCGGCGGTGGCCTCGCGGCGCCCATCGCGAAGAGCGTGATGGAGGCGGTCATCAACAGCAAGAAGTGACCCCGCTCACGTCCCCTTCACATCGGTGCACGTTGCGATACCGGTCCTGTATCGGGTGACGGGCTTGGCCAGGTCACACAGAGCCAGACGGGTACGGTAGGCCCGGACGGCAGCCTCCGACCCGCACGAGCCGTGCGGGTCGGGACCGACGGAGAGGGCTGGTAGGAAGCTATGGAAGAGCCGCGTCGCCTCGGCGGCCGGTACGAGCTGGGCCAGGTGCTCGGTCGTGGTGGCATGGCGGAGGTATACCTCGCCATGGACACGCGCCTCGGCCGCACCGTGGCGGTGAAGACGCTGCGTGCGGACCTCGCACGCGACCCGTCTTTCCAGGCCCGGTTCCGCCGGGAGGCCCAGTCGGCCGCCTCGCTCAACCATCCCGCGATCGTCGCGGTCTACGACACGGGCGAGGACTACATCGACGGGGTCTCGATCCCGTACATCGTCATGGAGTACGTCGACGGCTCCACCCTGCGTGAGCTACTCCACAGCGGCCGCAAGCTGCTGCCGGAGCGCACGCTGGAGATGACCATCGGCATTCTCCAGGCCCTGGAGTACTCACACCGGGCCGGCATCGTCCACCGCGACATCAAACCGGCCAACGTCATGCTGACGCGCAACGGCCAGGTCAAGGTGATGGACTTCGGCATCGCCCGCGCCATGGGCGACTCCGGCATGACGATGACGCAGACATCCGCGGTCATCGGCACCGCCCAGTACCTCTCCCCGGAGCAGGCCAAGGGCGAGCAGGTCGACGCGCGGTCCGACCTCTACTCCACGGGCTGTCTGCTCTACGAGCTCCTGACGGTCCGGCCGCCCTTCGTGGGCGACTCCCCGGTGGCGGTCGCGTACCAGCACGTCCGGGAAGAGCCCCAAGCCCCGTCCGTGTTCGATCCCGAGCTCACGCCCGAGATGGACGCCATCGTCCTGAAGGCGCTGGTCAAGGACCCGAACTATCGCTACCAGTCGGCCGACGAGATGCGCGTCGACATCGAGGCCTGCCTCGACGGCCAGCCGGTCGCGGCCACCGCCGCCATGGGCTCCGTGGGCTACGGCGGGTACCCCGACGACCAGCCGACGACCGCCCTGCGCGCCGACGCGGGCGGCGGGGCGACGACCATGCTCCCCCCGATGTCCCCGGACGACGGCGGCTTCGGCTACGACGACCGCCCCGACCGGCGCCGCCAAAACAAGTCGAACACGTCGACGATTCTGCTGGTGGTGGCGGGGGTTCTCGTCCTCGTCGGCGCGATCCTGATCGGGAAGTGGATCTTCGCGAGTGGTGGGGTGGCCAATGACACCGTGACTGTGCCCAACCTCGTCAGCCTGAAGGAAGCCGACGCGAGATCGCAATTGACCAACAGCGACCTGAAGGTCGGGACGGTCACGCAGAAGCCCTGCGAGAACCAGCCCAAGGGTTCGGTCTGCGACCAAGATCCTGACTTCAAGGCCGAGGTCAAGAAGCAGACAGTCGTCAACCTGGTGATCTCCACCGGGGCGCCGAAGGTCGCGGTCCCGAGTGTCCTCGGCAAGACCGTCGACGAGGCGACATCGATCCTCGAGGACGACAAGTACGACTTCGTGGTCAAGACGAAGGAAGAGGTGTCCACGGAGGAGCCGGGCAAGGTCACGGACCAGGACCCGGATCTCGGTGACGAGGTGGAGAAGGGCACCACGGTCACCCTCACCATCGCCAAGGCCGAGGAGAAGGCCACGGTCCCGGACGTCCTGGGCCAGTCCTGTGACGCCGCCAAGGCTCAGATGACCGCGAACAACCTGGTCGGCAACTGCACCGACGTGGAGACCCAGGACCAGAACCAGGTCGGCAAGGTCATCGAGACCACGCCGTCGGCGGGCTCGCAGGCCGACAAGAACTCCACGGTGGAGATGAAGGTCGGCAAGGCAGCCCCGAAGAAGACACAGGTCCCGAGCGTCGTCGGCCAGACGGTCGGGCAGGCCAAACAGACCCTGCAGGCGGCCGGCTTCACCAACGTCCAGTTCGCCGACGGAAGCAACCAGAGCGACACCGCGTTCGTGAGCCAGCAGGATCCGCAGGGCAACTCCGAGATCGACGGCGACCCGGCCGGCACCGCGGTCACGCTGACGACCGTCGGCGGCGACGGAAACGGCAACGGGAACGGCGGCGGATTCTTCGGCGGCGGCACCGGATAGCGGCCCACAGGGAGGACTGACAGCCCTCCCGTACGTCAGAGCCCCGTCACTCGGATCAGAGTGCCGGGGCTCTGACGCGTCCACTACCGGCTCGTACCGCCGGAACACCACACCCACTCGCCGCATAGATGTACGGGCATCGATCGTGTCTTCATATGTCATGACTCGTTGATCGGGTGGGGTGGGGAAGCGACGCTCTGCCCCGGCCATGCGCCACGCCACGAACGGAAGGGCAGAACGTGATCAACGAATCGGCACTGCTGGAATCCAAAAGCCTGCGCGGCAGCGTGCTGGAGCGCACAGACGTACTCGACAGGGTCAAAGCGCTGTCGCTGCTGCCGGACGGGATGCATGTGACTACGGCGATGGTGGCGGCGTACTTCAGCGTGACGATGGAGGCCATCCGAGCCCTCGTACACGACCACCGACCGGAGTTGGAATCGAACGGGTATCGGGTTCTGGCAGGCAAAGAACTGAGTGACTTCAAGCAACTCAGTGGAATCCAGTCGCGCACACGCTCGCTGGCGCTCTTCTCACGCCGCGCCGTCCTCAACATCGCCATGCTGCTCCGAGACAGCGGAGTCGCACGTCAGGTGCGTGTGTATCTGCTCGACATGGAGTACCTGGCGCGCACACAGCCTGTGGAAAACTCCGTCGCCGCAGACACCACCTCCCTCGACGAACGCATCGATCAACAACTCACCCACATCCTCGGCAAGACCGTCGTCCCCATGTTCAACGCCCTGATCGAAGCGTCAGGCGAACACCGCCGCGAACTCATCGAGCTCCGCCAGGACATCGAGAACGTCGAACGCAAGCTGTGCTGGCACCACAGCCGCCTCCGGACTCTGGAAGGAGAAGCCCCGACAGACGCCGTGAGGGCACAGCTCAAGGCCATGACCTGGCAAGCGTTCGAGCGCCATGTGGCCGACCTGCTGCAGCGTGACGGCTGTACGGACGTCGTCGTACGACAGGCCCGCACCGACAGGGGCATCGACATCACGGGACACACAGCCGATGGCCGGACCCTCGCCGTGCAGTGCAAGAACCGCGCCGGTCGTTGGTCCGTCCCCAGTGCCGACATGCAGAAGTTCGCCGGCGCGGCACGAGCCGTGGGTCGTGCGGACGTCGCCCTGTTCGTCACCACCTGCAACTTCAGCAGCGAAGCCCAGGCGATCGCCGATCTGAGCGGAGTCATCACTGTGAACCGCGACGAGTTGGAGGCCTGGAGCGCCGGCATGCGGCTCAAGGCACTGCGCTGAGTATCTGGTCACAAGAAAGGCCCGAAGCCGCAAGATCTAGTTGCGGCTTCGGGCCTTCGCCATGCTAGGCGACTGAGCTCCCGCAAGGAGCTCAGTCAGCCCAGTTCCTTCGGCGGCGTCCGCTCGCTGTCCACCCTGTCCACCCGCTCCAACTCGCCCCACACCACATACCGGTACCGGGACGTGAACACCGGCGTGCACGTCGTCAGGGTGATGTAGTGGCCCGCCTTCTTCTTGCCGGACTCCTTGGGGATCTTCGACAGGACCTTGACGTTGTACTTCGAGGTCTCGGGAAGGACCGCGAAGACCTTGTAGACGTACCACTTGGTCTTCGTCTCGAAGACGATCGGGTCGCCCTTCTTCAGCTTGTCGATGTTGTGGAACTTCGCGCCGTGGCCGTCGCGGTGGGCGGCGAGCGAGAAGTTGCCGTTCTTGCCGGTGGTCGGGAGCGCTGACTTGACCGGGTCGGTGTAGTAGCCGGCGACACCGTCGTTCAGGACCTTCGCAGAGGTGCCCTTCTCGACCAGGACCTCGCCGTTCTTCATCGCGGGCACGTGCAGGAAGCCGATGCCCTCCTTGGTGTTCAGCGCACCGGGCCCGGTGTCCTTCTGGGCCGCCCAGTAGTCACGGACCTTGTCGCCCTGGCGGTCCGCCTTGCGGTCGGCGACGACGTTGGTCCACCACAGGGAGTAGACGACGAACAGGCCGAGGACCAGTCCGGCCGTGATCAGGAGCTCGCCGAAGACACTGACCGCCATGGCGATACGGCCGGGGCGTCGACGTGCCTCGGGCGGCGCGGACGCTCCGGTGTGTTCTTCGTGCTCGGTGTCGTCGGTGGTCGCTGCCACGTTCATCTGCCCTCACTGGACGAGCGCATCCGGCTTGCCCTTGCTGCGCGGCCGTTCCTCGACCATCTTGCCCCAGACGATCAACCGGTACTTACTGGTGAACTCCGGCGTGCACGTGGTGAGCGTGATGTACCGGCCGGGCCCGGTGAAACCGGAACCGTTGGGGACGGGGTCGATGACGCTGGTGTTGCTCGGGGACGTCACCGGCAGGATCGACGCCATCTTGTAGACGTAGTACTTGTCCTGCGTCTCCACGACGATCGGATCGCCGGCCGTGAGCCGGTTGATGTACCGGAACGGCTCGCCGTGTGTGTTGCGGTGACCCGCGAGCGCGAAGTTTCCGGTCTTCGCGTCGGGCATCGCCGTCTTCAGCGCGCCCTCGCCGTAGTGGCCGACCATGCCCCGGTCGAGCACCTTCTTGTTGCTGACGCCCTCGGCGATCGGCACGACGACGTCGAGCTTGGGGATGTGCAGGATGGCGAAGCCCTGCCCCGGTGCGAAGGTGCCCGGGTTGCGCTTGCCACTCGCCCAACCGTCCTGGAGGCTGCTCGTCTCCTTGTCGGCCTGCGCGTGCGCCCGGACGTTCGTCCACCACAGCTGGTAGCTGACGAACAGCAGCATCAGCACACCGGTGGTGATGAACACCTCGCCGATCGCCCTGCTGGCGACGACACCGGGACTGGCCTTGCGCGCCCGCGCCTGCTTGCGCGCCTCCACCCGGGAGAGCGGCCTGCTCCCCACCGATGCCGACTCCGACGCCGACTCCGGCTCCAGCTCCGGCGATGAGGCGCCATGACGCCCGTGACGGCGCTTGGCGGCCTTTCTGCGGGCCGCACGACCGCCCGGGGCGGTTCCGGTGGCAGGAGATGCGGATGAGACGCCAGAGGCGGATATGGACTCGCCGCCGACCGGGCGCGTCGGCGGCTCGGGTATCCGCAGAGCCACCGTCTCGTCGTCGAGCGGCGGCACATACGGACCCGGGTCGGCGACAGGGTCGTAAGGCGCCTGGTCGACGGGCGGCTCGTAAGGCGCAGGGTCGGCGACAGGCTCGTAGGCCGCCGCCTCCTCGACCGGGGCCTCGTACGGCACCGAGCCGTAGGACTCGTACGGCGTGCCGCCGTACGAGTCCTCGCGCTCGGGGCGCAGCGCGGTCACGCCGTGGCCCTGCCCACCACCGGGGCGAGCCCCACCGACCTCGCCACCGCACCCTGGTCGCCGCACTCCACCAGCCAGTTGGCCAGCATCTGGTGGCCGTGCTCCGTCAACACCGACTCGGGGTGGAACTGCACGCCCTCGACGGCCAGTTCCCGGTGGCGCAGGCCCATGATGATGCCGTCGTGCGTGCGAGCGGTGATCTCAAGCTCCGCAGGGACGGTCGCGGGCTCGGCGGCGAGGGAGTGGTAGCGGGTCGCCGTGAAGGGCGTGGGCAGGCCGGCGAAGACGCCTCGGCCCTCATGTTCGACCAGCGAGGTCTTGCCGTGCAGCAGCTCCGGGGCGCGGTCCACCACACCGCCGTAAGCCACCTGCATCGACTGCATGCCGAGGCAGACGCCGAAGACGGGGACGCCGGTGGTGGCGCAGTGCCGCACCATCTCGACGCAGACGCCGGCCTCCTCAGGAGTGCCGGGGCCCGGCGACAGCAGAACACCGTCGAAGCCGTCCTGGGCGTGCGCCGTCGACACCTCGTCGTTGCGCAGCACCTCGCACTCGGCGCCGAGCTGGTACAGGTACTGGACCAGGTTGAAGACGAAACTGTCGTAGTTGTCGACGACGAGAATCCGCGCAGTCACTGGTTGTCCACCGTCACATCGTTGAAGGGAAGCAGCGGTTCCGCCCACGGAAAGACGTACTGGAACAGGACGTAGACCACGACCACGACCAGCACGAGTGAGATCAACGCCCTCACCCATGCGTTCCCCGGCAGATGCCGCCAGATCCAGCCGTACATGCCGTCCCTTCCGTCGCGCCACGGCACCAGACTCACGCCGTACCGCACCAGACTAACGGCGTAGAGCCTGAGGTTTCCCGGCCTCCACAGGCTGTGTGGAGTCCAGATGCGCCCAGACGATCAGCCGATGGCTGTGCCCCCACTCCGGATCACACGTGGTCAGTGTGAGGTAGCGGCCCAAACGCGTATACCCCGACTTACGTGGCACAGGGTCGATCACCTCGATGTCCGAGGGCACGGTTTTGTAAGGCCCTTTGTCGATCCGATACGTGAACCAGGTCGAACCGTCCGTCAGCACCACCGCGTCCCCGTGGCGCAGCTCGGGGAAGTCCTTGAAGGGGTCGCCGTACGTACGCCGATGGCCGGCGACCGCGAAGTTGCCCTTCTGCCCCAGCCGCGCCGTGTTCGCGTAGTGACCGAGTCCCTTCTTCAGGGTGCTGGTGGCGGTGTTCTCCAGGACCGGCTTGTTCCACGTGAAACCAAGCCGCGGGATGTACATGATCGCGAAGGGCTTCCCGCCCTTGTACGACGTCGGCGCCGCCGGGGGCTCGGCAGCGCCGGACCCATCGGGCGCGCCGGGGGTGGCCGTCGTGGGGTCCGGGGTGGCCGTGTCAGGCGGGGTCGTCGATATGGGGCGCACACTGCCCCGCGCCCACTGCTCCTGCAGCTCGTCGATCTGGTCGTCCATGACATGGTCGGCCTTCACGCCGGTCCAGAACAGCACATAGCCGACGAACAGCACGATCAGTGCACCCAGGGTGATACAGAGCTCGCTGAAAGTCCTGACGATCACCCGCACCGACACAGAGCCCCCCGGCGGCTACTCCACAGGCTTCGCGTACTGCAGATCCACTGTGCCCGAGTAGCCGGGCAGAGTCACCCGCCCGTCCTCCTCGACTTTCCATCCGAGCCCGTACACGTTGACGTACACCATGTAGTTCTGGATCGCCGCTGACGCCGTGAGCGCCCTCTGCAGCTTCTCCGGGTCACCGACCGCCGTGATCTTGTACGGCGGCGAATAGACGCGACCCTGGAGGATCAGGGTGTTGCCCACACAGCGCACCGCGCTGGTGGAGATCAGCCGTTGGTCCATGACCTTGATGCCCTGAGCGCCGCCCTGCCACAAGGCGTTGACCACCGCCTGGAGGTCCTGCTGGTGGATGACCAGGTAGTCGGGCTGCGGCTCGGGATAGCCGGGAAGCTTGGCGGTGGCGTCCGGCGGGGCGTCGTTGAGGGTGACCGAGATCGCCTTGCCCGTGACTTTCTGCGTGCCCGCGTTCTTCTCCAGGGCGGACAGCCTGTCGTCCTCGGCCTTGGTGCTGCCGTCGTCCCGCTCGGCGAGGGACTCGATGTCGTTACGCAGGGCCGCGTTCGACTCGTCGAGCTCGCCGTTCTTGCCGCTGCGCTCATGGATGAGGTCCGACAGCTTCAGCAAGGACGTGTCCGTCCGGATATTGGTGCCCTTGGCCGTGTTGAAACTGGTGAAGAAGATGAGCCCCGCGAGAGCGAAGACGCCCGCCGTGAGCACTCTCACCGGCCGGAAACCTCGTCGGCGGTCAGGACTGGATCCCGTCCCGGGGAAGTCGGCAGAATTGCTCAACGTACCCTTATCTCCTTCGGCACCGCGGAAGCACTACGCTAACGGACGCCCGGGGGAGCACCCAGTGTCCCCTTGTACGCTGCCTCGGAGCCAGCCCCGTACCCTGCGCGGCCACGCAGCGCATCGACAGGAGAGACCCTCGTGCCGAAGTCACGTATCCGCAAGAAGGCCGACTACACGCCGCCGCCGGCGAAGCAGGCGACCGCCATCAAGCTGACCAACCGGGCCTGGGTGGCGCCGGTGATGCTGGCCATGTTCCTCATCGGCCTGGCCTGGATCGTCGTCTTCTACGTGACCGACGGGTCGCTGCCCGTCGACCAGCTGGGCAACTGGAACATCGTGGTGGGCTTCGGGTTCATCGCCGCGGGATTCGGCGTCTCGACGCAGTGGAAGTAGCGGCCACGGGCAGGTGAACGTACCTCTGCCCAGGGCTATCCACTGAGTTATCCACAGCCCCTGTCCACACGGTGGGGAAAAGAAAAGACGATCTGTGGATAACTCCTCGGGTGTTGACGCCGGTGTGACTGACTGACTGGCAATCGAAAGCCCGTTCAAACATGCCTGACCTGCGGAAAAGCAGGTACGCCACAGCAGGCACACGCGTTCCCGCACGGTATGCACAAGATCCGCCACTGACTGTGGACAACCGGCCGCTCACCTGCCCGGACTGTCGGCTCAGGTGAGCTGGGCCGACCTCAGCACGGTCATGATCACGATCACGGCCAGGACCAGGGCGCAGGTGCCGTACTGGACCAGAGCCCGGCGTTCTCGCGGGGTGTTGATCATGGCGTAGCCCGTGATGACGCCGGCGACGAGGCCACCGATGTGGGCCTGCCAGGAGATGTTGAAGCCAGGGTTGAAGGTGAAGATCAGGTTGATCACCAGCAGGGCGATAATCGGCCGCATGTCGTAGTTGCGCCGCCGCACGAGGACGGCGGTGGCGCCGAAGAGGCCGAAGATGGCACCGGAGGCACCGAGCGTGGCCGTGCTGGGGGACGCGAGCAGATAGGCGAGGGCACTGCCCGCGAGGCCCGAGATGAAGTAGACCGCGAGATAGCGGGCCCTGCCGAGTGCCGCTTCCAGCGGACCACCGAGCCACCACAGGCTGAGCATGTTGAACCCGATGTGCCAGTACTCCTGGTGCGTGAACATCGAGGTCACCAGTCGGTACCACTCGCCGTCGGCGACACCCATGGTCGGGGCGAACGGCGCTGGGGGCCACGCGCCGACGAGCACCAGGTCGTTCAGCAGCGACGGAGATACCTGGACGGCGATGAACACCGCGAGGTTGATGCCGACCAGAATCTTGGTGAACAGGCGGGGGTCGGCGGCGATCGTGCCACCAGCCAGGGTGCGGGGCTGGGTTGCCGTCGGAGGTTGCCCTGTGCCGGAGCCGTTGCGGACGCAGTCGGGACACTGGAAGCCGACGGAGGCGCTGACCATGCACTCCGGGCAGATCGGACGCTCACAGCGAGTGCAGCGGATACCGGTCTCACGGTTCGGGTGCCGGTAGCAGCCGGGCACGCTCTGCGCGCCCTGCGAACTACTTGCCGCCTGGTCCATGACATCCCCTAAGTCGTCGTACGCACATGCACCCGCCCCGCCCATCCTTACGGATGAGCGGGGCGATTGGTTCCCTTCGCGCAGGCCGGGGAGGTAGGCGGCCTGGGCGCGGGTTCCCGTGGTCTCAGCCCTCGCGGGTCTCGACGACGACCGACTCGATGACGACATCCTGGACCGGGCGGTCGTTCGGACGCGTCGTCGCAACGGCGGCGATGGCGTCCACGACCTTCTGGCCGGCCGGGTCGGTGATCTCGCCGAAGATGGTGTGCTTGCGGTTCAACCAGGCCGTCGGGGAGACGGTGATGAAGAACTGCGAGCCGTTGGTGCCCGGGCCGGCGTTGGCCATGGCCAGCAGGTAGGGCTTGTTGAAGGAGAGGTCCGGGTGGAACTCGTCCTCGAACTCGTAACCCGGGCCGCCGATGCCGGTACCCAGCGGGTCGCCGCCCTGGATCATGAAGCCGCTGATGACGCGGTGGAAGATCGTGCCGTCGTAGAGCTTCTTGGTGGACTTCTCTCCGGTGGCCGGGTGAGTCCACTCGCGCTCGCCCTGGGCGAGCTCGACGAAGTTCCGGACCGTCTTCGGGGCGTGGTTCGGCAGAAGCCGGACCTCGATGTCGCCGTGGTTCGTCTTCAGGGTGGCGTAGAGCTGCTCGGCCACGATCTGCCTTCCGTTGTCTTCCTGTGCCCACCGATCCTTGCATGGTTCGCGTCGTGCGTCGCCTGGCACCCGCCCGTGCGTCCGGCTTCTGCGGTTTCGCTTACAGAAATCCGGTCGAGTGGCTCCGGGCCGGGGGCGCAGGGCGGCGATCCGTGGCATTGTCGACGACAAGCTCGTGTTGCCCTGTATTCATCCGCTATTACACGTGATCGACTCTTGAGGAGTTCTTGATCGGAGATGGCCAGGTGTCAGGGGTCATGACCCGGATGCCCGCCCTCACATGACCAGGATCGTCCGAACATGCATGATCCGTAAAAGGGTGGAAAGTCGAAATACCGTACGCCACCGAGGAGGAGGATCCCGTGACCCGCATCGACAGCGTGCGCGCCGCGACCGGCTCGGCGAAGGACAGCGTGCTGCACGCCGCGGAAGTGGTGGCGCCCTACGCCGACACGGCCAAGGACAGGACCGCGCACTACGCACACGAGGCACGCGTACGGCTCGCGCCTAAGGTGACGCAGGCCGCCGAACAGGCACGCGTCCAATACGGCGCCCATCTCGCGCCACGTCTGGACCAGGCCCGCTCGCAGGCTCTCGCCCATGTCCCGCCGAAGGTCGACCAGGCCGCCCACGAGGCTGCCGCACGTACCCGCAAGGCCGCCAAGCAGGCCGCCGACTACTCCCGGCCGAGGATCGGGCAGGCGGTGGCCGCGGCCGGGCCCGTTCGGGACGAGGCGGCCGCGCGCAGCACCGCGGCGCTGGCCGCCCTGCGCGGCCAGGTCTCGCCCAAGCAGATTCAGAAGCTGGTTCGCAAGCAGGAGCGGCGTGCGCGGGCAGGTCGGCTCGCCAAGGCGCTGGCTGTTGCGGGTCTCGTCGCGGGCGGCGCCTTCGCCGCCTGGAAGTGGTGGGACAAGCAGGCCAACCCCGACTGGTTGGTCGAGCCACCCGCCGCGACGGATGTCCCCGAAGCGAACCGGCTGACCTCGGTGGACGGTAGCGGGCAGTCCGTGCTCGACCCCGAGGTGCAGGCCAAGCAGGCCGAGGAGGAGGCCGCACGCCGCGACGAAGGGCAGTGACGATTCACTGAGGCCCGTGCCGTGGGGCAGGAGACCGTGTCGTCTCCTGCCCCACGGCTCTGTTGTGGTGGGCGGACGGTTTCACGTGAAACACGCGCCGCCCGACGGCCGACCCATCCCCACATCAGGCACCCTGCACAAAAGACCCCTCCAACCGCGTTCGCGCAGGTTGGAGGGGTTCTGTAAGTGGAGCCTAGGGGAGTCGAACCCCTGACATCTGCCATGCAAAGACAGCGCTCTACCAACTGAGCTAAGGCCCCAAAGATGAACAACCACCGGAACAACCACGTACCGGTGGGTGCCGCAGACCAGAGTACCGGGTCACCCCCGTGATTCCGCAAAAGGATTGGGGTCCCGGTGAACAAACACTCTCCGTAAGATGCTCCGCGTGGTTCGCTACCGCGAAGCACGGTTTTTGGGGAAGCGATGGGGAGACGCAATGGACGCCGCACAGCAGGAAGCGACCGCGAGAGCGCGGGAACTGCAGCGGAACTGGTACGGGGAGCCGCTGGGGGCGCTCTTCCGTAAGCTCATCGACGATCTTGGCCTCAACCAGGCTCGTCTCGCGGGGGTACTGGGACTGTCAGCGCCGATGCTGTCTCAGCTGATGAGCGGTCAGCGGGCGAAGATCGGCAACCCCGCTGTGGTCCAGCGGGTGCAGCTGCTGCAGGACCTGGCGGGGCAGGTCGCGGACGGCAGCGTCAGCGCGGCCGAGGCGACCGACCGCATGGAAGAGATCAAGAAGTCGCAGGGGGGCTCGGTGCTCAACAACACCACACAGACGACGAGCAGTTCGGGGGCGCCCACGGTCAAGCGGGTCGTCCGCGAGATCCAGTCGCTGCTGCGCTCGGTCGCCGCCGCCGGAGACATCATCGAGGCGGCTGACACCCTCGCCTCGACCCACCCGGAACTGGCAGAGTTCCTCCGGGTGTACGGCGCCGGCCGCACCTCCGACGCCGTCACTCACTACCAGTCCCACCAGAGCTGAGCCAACGGCCCGGTCACCGAAGGGGGTTCGGCGGCCGGGCCGACGGCCGAGGAGGAACGGGGGGTCGTGCCCTCGACGGGGAGACACGTGGGGGCGTGTCTTCACCGATGACGGCACGGAGGGGTCGTATCGCTCATCGCGGGGGAAGCAAGGGGAGGTAAGGGGGAACCGAAGGGGGAGGGGCGACGCACGGCCATGGGTGAGGTCTTCGCCGGACGATACGAACTGGTCGATCCGATCGGACGCGGAGGGGTCGGCGCGGTCTGGCGCGCCTGGGACCACCGCCGACGACGTTATGTGGCCGCCAAGGTTCTCCAACAGCGGGACGCACACGCCCTGTTGCGCTTCGTCCGTGAACAGGCGCTCAGGATCGACCACCCCCATGTGCTCGCGCCCGCCAGCTGGGCGGCTGACGACGACAAGGTCCTGTTCACCATGGATCTGGTCGCCGGCGGCTCCCTGGTCCACCTCGTCGGTGACTACGGCCCGCTGCCCTCCTCCCTCGTCTGCACCCTGCTCGACCAGCTTCTTGCCGGACTTGCCGCGGTGCACGCGGAAGGCGTGGTCCACCGCGACATCAAGCCCGCGAACATCCTGCTCGAAGCCACCGGCACGAGTCGCCCCCGGCTGCGCCTGTCCGACTTCGGCATCGCGATGCGCCTGGGCGAACCCCGCCTGACGGAGACCAACCTCGTGGTGGGAACGCCCGGTTACATCGCACCCGAGCAGATGCTGGGCTCGGACCCGGACTTCCCCGCGGACCTGTTCGCGGTCGGGCTGGTCGCGCTGTATCTCCTGGAGGGCGCCAAGCCGGACGCCAAAGCCCTCGTCGAGTACTTCGCGGCCCATGGCACCCCGAGCGCGCCCAAAGGCATTCCTGAACCGCTCTGGCAGGTCGTCGCCTCGATGCTGCAACCGGATCCGCAGGCCCGCTTTCGCACGGCCACCGGGGCCCGCAAGGCGCTCGCGTCGGCTGCGGAGCTCCTGCCGGAACCAGGCCCCGACGACGAACAGATCGAGATCTTCGATCAACTCGGCCCTCTGCCCCCGGGGTTCGTCCCTGAGGGCCCCCTCAAACGGGCACCGGGCGTGGACACGGGGAGCACAGGCTCGAGGACCGCCCACCCCGGCGCCATCACAGGCAACGCTGAAGGCCCAGCCCCCAGCACCGGTTCGTCGCCCGACTCGGGCGTCGTGTCTCCTGGCCCTCGGCAGGGCGGCCCACTTCCGGGCCGGGACGGTGCGGTGCCCCGGCCCATGCCCGCTCCCGCCGGGCCCACCACCGCCTCGGGGGCCCCCGCTCAGCCGATCACCATGTCGGACACCGGCAGCTTCCACCTGCCCCCGCCTCAACCCACCACGACCTCCTCCCGAAGGACCGGCCCTCCAACTCCACAGCCGCGTCCCGCGCCCCCTCAGTCCCACAACCACGCCCATCCACAGGCACAGGCGCACCAGGACCCCCCGGATCCGTCCGCCAACCTCTCCCCCCACGACCCCACACACCTGCTCTCCTCCCCCCGACGGCCTGCTCCCCAATACCCCGCCCACTCCCCAACAACGGTTCTGCACCAGCGCGTTGACGCCTCTACTGCTTCATACACCGCTCAGGCCCAACAGGTTCCACCTGCTGCGCGGGAAGCCGCGCACACCACGCAGCCGCGTCATCGAGCCGCCCGCCGTCGCTCCGGCCCACCGGCCCAGGTGGCGATCCCGCTCCTGCTGCTCGCACTGGCCTGCTACGCCGTAGGTTTCTGGGCCCTCACCCGCATCTGACCTTCGTGTCCCCTGCCCCCCCCCCTGCCCCCCGTGCCCCCGTGCCCCCCGTGCCCCCCGTGCCCCCCGTGCCCCCTGGGAGGCTCCGGCCGTACGAGATCCCAGCCCTACGAGATTCGCAGCCCCGCAAGACCCAGCCCTACGAGGATCCGGCCCTGCGCCGCCCCATCGCCGTCCACACCCCGAGCCCCATCAGCAGCGCGGTCCCCGTGCCGATCCCGCCCGCCGCGAGCAGCCTCATCGCGGTGTCATCGTCCGTCGAGGTCCGGCCCGCGGCGGCCGCCTTCTCCCGACCTCGTGACGTGACGTCGAAGAGGCCCTGCGGATCGGGCTGACCCGCGTATCCGGGGCCGGCCGTCGAGGTGCCCGTGACCCGCACGCGCAGGGTCAGGTCGAAGGGCCCCTCGCCGAATCTGTCGGCCACCTGCTCCGAGAGGTGCACGGCGAGGTAGTACGAGCCCGCGAAGCGCATCCCGCTCACCCGGTCGGAGACGTCGTTCCGGTTGGGGTACTCGACCGGTGGCAACGGTTCGAGCTCCGCCGCGCGCTGGCTGCCGTCGTAGACCACGCTCGCGTCGTCCACGAAGCCGCGCACGGGGTTGTAGAGGGACACGACCAGCGCCCTGGCCACGAGGCCGTTGTCGTCACCCGAACTGCCCAGCTCGGCGGTGGTGTAGAGCTGCTGCCCCCAGTCCACGGGCACCGCGTAGAACAACGTCTCCCCGGGCAGGATGTCGTCGCGCCAGACTCCCTGGCCCACGGGCGTCGCCCCGGCGAAGCCCGAGGCGCCCTGCCGCGACGTGGCCTCGTCGGTCACAGGAGCGGGCGGGGCGGAGTTCCAGGCCTCGGGCGCACTCGTCGCACCGGCCTGATTCAGGGCAGGCTCCGACGCCGTGGCGAGTTCCAGTCCCCAGTCGTCCGACGAGGACCCCGGTCGGTGAACCCGCTCGACGAGCAGGTAGTACGCCCCGGCGTCCTGACACCGGGACCTGGCGCGCGAGGTGTCCCGCACGCCCAAGGCGGTCAGGGGGTGGGGCCGACGGTCGGTACCGACGCTGGCGGTGTCGATCGAACAGGAGTGGCTGTCGGCGTCCTGGACGGAGACCTTGATGCCGTCGGTCGCGGAGACCGTCGTACCGGAGCCGGGGACGGCGGTGACCGACGCGTACACGGTCGACGAGGCGTCGAGGTCGAGGCGGTAGTAGACCTTGCCGTCGACGGGGAGGGAGCTCCGGTACGTCGAACCGGGCGCCAGTACGGTGGCGTCACCCGTGTTCGTCGAGCCGGCGACGGACCTGCCGTCGGGGTCGAAGCCGTAGGAGTCCCATGGCCCGGCAGCGTGCGCGGAAAGAGAGGACGCGGAAAGAGAGGACATCGCCGCCGTCAGACACAGCACCGCGCCCACGACGGCAGCCCGCCCGAGGACGACGGTCACTCGCCCGGCCACCGCGTGCAGAGGCACCGGCGGGCGACCGTCCCCGTGCCGCCTCCACCCCGTACGCCGCCCCATGACGCGCCACCCCACTCGTCGTTGCCCGGACCGTTCGACCGTGTGACCGTCGCCCATCCTGCCCCGTCGGACGGCACACCATCCGCGTAATCCGTACGGGCGTCCGAAACACCCGGCGTCGGCGGGTGCGGCGGAGCAACGGGCACAGCACAGGATCCGAGCACGCGCAACACAAAACCCCGACCGCGAAGGCGGCCGGGGTCTGTTCAGAATCGGTCGGTACTCACGAACCCGTGGGCACGGAGTCAGTCGCCTCCGTCCACAGATCCTGCTCGGCGCGATCCGCCTGGATCTGGCGGTACACGAGGAGCCCGCCGATGGCGGCCAGTGCGACCAGGAGAAGCTTCTTCACCGCGCGACCTCGTCTTTCCTTGACGTAGGGGACCTCTGGCGCCCGACTATACACACCGACCGAGACCGATCGGTGACCTACGTGGGGCCCCAACTGCCGTTCAGGACACCGCAGTACAAGTGGACCACGACGCTCCGATCAGAGGGTGATCACACCTGCACAAACGGTGACTAATCGGCGGTTTCTGCCCGTATCGCCTCTTTCTCGCCCTTCTTGCACCCATCCGAGTGGTGTTCATCCGAAGATCGACGCGCCACGGGCGTCAGTCCACCACTTACCCGCCCCCATACACATCATGAGGGAAGTACGCAAATCGCCCAACCCGAAAGTGAGGGGCCATGGCCCAGAACAAGGTCATGAACCTGTGGACCGCCTTCGTCACCGTCCTGCTCGCCCTGTGCACGGCGCTCGGACTCATCACGACGACCGCCGCCGCGGCGGTACCGCAGACCGAGCCGACCCGCAACAGCACGACGGAGCCAGCGACGCCGCCGGCGATGTCTCCCGGGTACTCGCCCTGGTCCTACGCCAAGGATCTGCCCCCCACGATGAAGCAGCGCATCCGCGCCGAGGCGCACGGCAAGACTCCCAGTTGCCGCCACCGGCCGCTCACGGACATCGACGCGGCAATCGCAGCGGCCGACGCCGCCTCGGCGGCCGATCCGGCAGCAGATACGACCTGCGACCCCGCCGCCTTGCCGGACGAACACGCCACGCCCCTCCAGCGCTGACAGCACCGTCCGCGCGGCACCGACGTCCCCCGCGGCCACCCCACAGCGCCTTCCACGCCTTCTCTCGCACGTCCTGACGGAACGGCGATCTTGCGTACACGCCCTTGAGAAGGACCCCGCAGGCCCCCAGCCGGATATGGCTGGGGGCCCGTACCCGTCGAAGGCCCCCGACCGTGTTCGGTTGAGGGTCTTCGCGCCGGCGGGGCCAACAGGACTGTCCCTGCGGCCTCGTTCAGCGCTGACCGCCGCTCTACGGGCCTGTGGTGTCAGGCGCTGGTGTCAGACGCCGAGCCCGAGCTTGGCATCGTGCACCTGCTGGGTAGTCGGCTCCCCGCGCGCCTTGCCGGTAACGCTTCTACGGTTGAAAGAGACCGTGGGGCTCGCGGACACCCGTTCTGTCCGCCTCCGCCGCCCCCATTTCGGCGCGTTCAGCGTCTCAAGGAGGCCATTCGGCATGTCCACAGCTTCCGACACCCCTGTCCTTGACACCCTCGCCGCCATGACCGTCGACTCTCTTGAGCGGTGCGGTCTGGCCCCGGACACACTCATCCTCACTCGCATCGCCGCGCTGGCGGCTTCGGACGCGCCCCCGATCTCCTACGTCGCCCACATCGGCCCCGCCCTCAGGGCCAATCTGACCGCCGCCCAGGTGCAGGACGTATTGGTCGCCGTCGCCCCCATCGTGGGCACGGCTCGCGTGATGACGGCGGCGGGCAACATCGCCGAGGCGCTCGGCATCGCCATCGCGGTCACCGACGCCGAGATCGAGGCCGAGACCCAGGGCTGAGAAGGGCGTGGTGTCCTGCTGGTAGCAAAAGAGCACCACCTCACGTGAGGTGGTGCTCTTTTCGCTGGTGGGGCTAACAGGATTTGAACCTGTGGCCTCATCCTTATCAGGGATGCGCTCTAACCAACTGAGCTATAGCCCCGCCGCGCTCTGCGGTGTGTCCCGCGCGCTGACCCCTGAAGATTAGCGCACGACGTGGGCAGTCCCAAAATCGGTTCTCGGGGGACGGTCACCGAAGGTTTGGGGGCGTGGTCACTCGTCCTCGGCCAGCGTCAGCTCGACGCCGCCGACGAAGCCGGCGGAGAGGTTGTAGATGAACGCGCCGAGCGTCGCGAGTGCCGTCGCGAGGACGACGTCGATGACCGCGATGATCGCCGCGAACAGCAGGACGTTGGGCAGCGACAGGAAGGACTGCAGGTCGAAGCCGTTCGACTCGTTCGAGCCTGTGGCCTCCGAGATCGTGCCGCCCACCGTCGAGAACACGCCCATGGCGTCCATGACCATCCACAACACCGCGGCGGCCACGATCGTGCAGATGCCCAGCGCGATGGAGAGCAGGAAGCTGACCTTCATCACGGACCACGGGTCGGCCTTGGCCACGCGCAGACGTGCCTTGCGGGTACGGGGCGTGGTGCGCGCGCCGGTGCGCGGGCGTCGTACCCCGGCGGCCTGCGCCTGCGTCGGGTAGGCCTGCGGTGGGTGGTAGGGCTCGGCGGGCTGCTGCGGCTGCCGTTCCCCCGGCAGCGGAGAGGCCGCGGCGGGTGGCGTGGGCTGAGCCTGGGCGCCCGGAGCGGCCGGGGCCTGGCTCGCGGCGGCGGTGTGCCGCTGGGCCTGCTGACCTCGGGTGTCCGTCACAGTTCCCCCCTGGGATCCATGCGTGTCGGGCGAGCGCGACTCGGTCGAGGGAGACTTGATCGCCTGCAGGTTGGTCGTATGCGGGTCGGTCGCGCGTGCGTCCGCTGTGCGGGTGTCCGCCGCGCGCGCATCCCCCGTGCGCGATTCTGTCGAGTTCGCGGCGGAGCCACGGCCGCCGCCGTCCGTCTCCGAACCGGTGGAAGGACCGGTCGAGGTTCCGGAGGACCCGGCGCCCGTGGCTCCGCTCACGATGACTCTCTCCTCGTGCTACTCGGTCGAGGGCACCTCGCCCTCGTCCGTGCCTGTGGTCGCGGCATCTTCGGCGGTCTCGTCGACGACGATGTCGCCGTCGACCTCCTCCGCCTCGCGTCCCGCCTCGGCGTTACGTGCGATGCCGACTACGGCATCGCGCTTGCCCAGGTTGATCAGTTGGACGCCCATGGTGTCACGGCCCGTCTCCCTGACTCCGCTGACTCGCGTACGAATCACACCGCCGGACAGCGTGATGGCGAGGATCTCGTCGGCCTCCTCGACCACCAGCGCACCGACGAGCGATCCACGGTCCTCGACGATCTTGGCGGCCTTGATGCCGAGGCCGCCGCGACCCTGGACGCGGTACTCGTCGACGTTGGTCCGCTTCGCGTACCCGCCGTCCGTAGCAGTGAACACGAACGTACCGGGTCGAACAACATTCATCGAGAGCAGTTGATCGCCCTCGCGGAAACTCATGCCCTTGACACCCGAGGTGGCACGGCCCATGGGGCGAAGCGCTTCGTCCGTTGCCGTGAAGCGGATCGACTGTGCCTTCTTGCTGATCAGCAGCAGATCGTCCTCGGCGGAGACCAGTTCGGCTCCGATCAGTTCGTCGTCCGAACCGTCCTCCGTCTCACGGAGGTTGATCGCGATGACGCCACCCGCGCGCGGCGAATCGTAATCTTTCAGAGGCGTCTTCTTCACCAGACCGCCCTTGGTGGCCAGCACCAGGTACGGCGCCACCTCGTAGGTGCGGATGGCGAGGATCTCGGCGATCGCCTCGTCCGGCTGGAACGCCAGCAGGTTGGCGACATGCTGTCCACGCGCGTCACGCCCGGCGTCCGGCAGTTCGTACGCCTTGGCCCGGTACACCCGGCCCTTGTTGGTGAAGAACAGCAGCCAGTGGTGCGTGGTCGACACGAAGAAGTGGTCGACGATGTCGTCTTCCTTGAGCTTCGCGCCTCGTACGCCCTTGCCGCCGCGCTTCTGGGCCCGGTAGTCGTCCGTCTTGGTGCGCTTGACGTAGCCGCCGCGCGTGACGGTGACGACGATGTCCTCCTCGGCGATCAGGTCCTCCATGGACATGTCGCCGTCATAGGGCATCAGCATGGTCTTGCGGTCGTCGCCGTACTTCTCGACGATCGCGGCGAGTTCCTCGCTGACGATGCCGCGCTGGCGGACCGGGGAGGCGAGGATCTGGTTGTACTCGTTGATCTTCGCCTGGAGTTCGTCGTGCTCCTGGACGATCTTCTGGCGCTCCAGTGCGGCCAGTCGACGCAGCTGCATCTCCAGGATCGCGTTGGCCTGGATCTCGTCGATCTCCAGCAGGCCCATCAGGCCCGTGCGCGCGATGTCGACGGTGTCGCTGCGCCGGATCAGCGCGATGACGTCGTCGATGGCGTCCAGGGCCTTCAGCAGACCGCGCAGGATGTGCGCCCGCTCCTCGGCCTTGCGCAGCCTGAAGCGCGTACGGCGGACGATGACCTCGATCTGGTGCGTCACCCAGTGGCGGATGAACGCGTCGAGGGACAGCGTGCGGGGAACGCCGTCGACCAGCGCCAGCATGTTGGCACCGAAGTTGGACTGCAGGTCGGTGTGCTTGTACAGGTTGTTCAGCACGACCTTGGCGACCGCGTCCCGCTTCAGCACGATGACGAGACGCTGCCCCGTACGGGAGCTGGTCTCGTCCCGGACGTCCGCGATGCCACCGATCTTGCCGTCCTTCACCAGGTCGGCGATCTTCTGCGCGAGGTTGTCGGGGTTGGTCTGGTACGGCAGTTCCGTGACCACCAGGCACTGGCGGTTCTGGATCTCCTCGACCTCGACGACCGCGCGCATGGTGATCGAGCCGCGGCCGGTGCGGTAGGCCTCCTCGATGCCCTTGCGGCCCACCACCAGGGCGCCGGTCGGGAAGTCGGGGCCCTTGATGCGCTCGATCAGCGCGTCCAGGAGCTCCTCGTGAGAGGCCTCCGGGTTCTCGAGGTACCACTGGGCGCCGGACGCCACCTCGCGCAGGTTGTGCGGCGGGATGTTGGTCGCCATGCCGACCGCGATACCGGCGGAGCCATTGATCAGCAGGTTCGGGAAACGGGCCGGCAGGACCGTCGGCTCCTGGGAACGGCCGTCGTAGTTGTCCGTGAAGTCGACGGTCTCCTCGTCGATGTCACGGACCATCTCCATCGACAGCGGCGCCATCTTGCACTCGGTGTAGCGCATGGCCGCCGCCGGGTCGTTGCCCGGAGAGCCGAAGTTGCCGTTGGAGTCCACCAGCGGCATCCGCATCGACCACGACTGCGCGAGGCGGACCAGCGCGTCGTAGATCGAGGAGTCGCCGTGCGGGTGGTAGTTGCCCATGACGTCGCCGACGACACGGGCGCACTTGTAGAAGCCGCGCTCGGGGCGGTAGCCACCGTCGTACATGGCGTACAGGACGCGACGGTGGACGGGCTTGAGTCCGTCCCGGACGTCGGGCAGCGCACGCGAGACGATGACGGACATCGCGTAGTCGAGGTACGAGCGCTGCATCTCGGTCTCGAGCCCGACGGGCTCGACACGCTGGGCGATAACGCCGCCCTCTTCAGAGGTGACGGGAGTGTTCTCGTCGGCCATTGCTGGTGAAGATCCTTCCTGGTGCGGTCAGCTGAGACCGACTCAGATGTCGAGGAAGCGGACGTCCTTGGCGTTGCGCTGGATGAACTGGCGGCGCGCCTCGACGTCCTCGCCCATGAGGACCGAGAACAGATCGTCGGCCTGGGCGGCGTCGTCGAGGGTGACCTGGCCGAGGACGCGGTGCTCCTGGTCCATGGTCGTGATGCGCAGTTCCTCGGCGTTCATCTCACCGAGACCCTTGAAGCGCTGGATCGAGTCCTCGCGGATGCGCTTGCCGCGCTGGCGGCCCAGCTCGATCAGCGCGTCGCGCTCCCGGTCGGAGTACGCGTACTCGGCGTCCTCCCGGCCCCACTTGATCTTGTAGAGCGGGGGGCGGGAGAGGAACACGTGCCCGGCCTCGACCAGCGGGCGCATGAAGCGGAACAGGAAGGTCAGCAACAGGGTGTTGATGTGCTGGCCGTCGACGTCGGCGTCCGCCATCAGGATGATCTTGTGATAGCGCAGCCTCTCGATGTCGAAGTCCTCGTGGACTCCGGTACCGAAGGCGGAGATCAGCGCCTGGATCTCCTGGTTCTGCAGGATCTTGTCGATCCGCGCCTTCTCCACGTTGAGGATCTTGCCGCGGATCGGGAGGATCGCCTGGTACTGCGGGTTGCGGCCGGACTTGGCCGAGCCGCCGGCGGAGTCACCCTCGACGATGAAGATCTCGCACTTGATGGGGTCGTTCGACTGGCAGTCGGAGAGCTTGCCCGGCAGCGAGGCCGACTCCAGCAGGCCCTTGCGACGGGTGAGGTCACGGGCCTTGCGGGCCGCCACGCGCGCGGTGGCCGCCTGGATGCCCTTGCGGACGATGTCCGCGGCCTCGACCGGGTTTCGGTCCAGCCAGTCGTTGAGGTGCTCGTAGACCGCCTTCTGTACGAAGGTCTTCGCCTCCGTGTTGCCCAGCTTGGTCTTGGTCTGGCCCTCGAACTGCGGCTCGCTGAGCTTCACCGAGATGATCGCGGTGAGACCCTCGCGGATGTCGTCACCCGTGAGGTTGTCGTCCTTCTCACGCAGCAGCTTCTTCTCGCGTGCGTACTTGTTGATCAGGTTGGTGAGCGCCGAGCGGAAGCCCTCTTCGTGCGTACCGCCCTCATGCGTGTGGATGATGTTGGCGAAGGAGTACACGCCCTCGCTGTAACCGCTGTTCCACTGCATGGCGACTTCGAGGGAGAGACTCTTGTCCTTGTCCTCGGCCTCGAGGTCGATCACCGTCGGGTGCACCGCTTCGCCCTTGCGGGAGTTGAGGTACTTCACGAAGTCGACGATGCCGCCCTCGTAGTGGTACGTGACGGTCTTGACCTCGTCCTTCTCGTCCGCACCCGCCTCGTCCGCCCCTGCGGTGGCCTTCGCCGAATCGCGCTCGTCAGTGAGTTTGATCGTCAAACCCTTGTTGAGGAACGCCATCTCCTGGAAACGCCGCGAGAGCGTCTCGAAGGAGTACTCCGTGGTCTCGAAGATGTCCGCGTCGGCCCAGAAGGTGACCGACGTGCCGGTCTTCTCGATGGCCTCGTGCTTGACGAGCGGCGCCGTGGGGACGCCCATCTTGTAGTCCTGCGTCCAGCGGTGGCCGTCGGTCCTGACCTCGACGGCGACCTTCGCGGACAGCGCGTTCACGACGGAGACACCCACGCCGTGCAGACCGCCGGAGACCGCGTAGCCGCCGCCGCCGAACTTGCCGCCCGCGTGCAGCACGGTCAGCACTACCTCGAGGGCGGGTTTGCCCTCGGAGGCCACGATGCCCACCGGGATGCCACGGCCGTTGTCGACGACGCGGACGCCGCCGTCGGCGAGGATCGTGATGTCGATGGTGTCCGCGTGGCCGGCCAGCGCCTCGTCGACCGAGTTGTCGACGACCTCGTACACAAGGTGGTGCAGGCCGCGCTCACCGGTCGAGCCGATGTACATACCGGGTCGCTTGCGGACCGCGTCCAGACCCTCGAGGACGGTGATGGCGCTGGCGTCGTAGGAGGCGGTGACCTCGTGGTTCGAGGTGTTGCCCTCGGCATTGACGCCGGCGTCGGTGGACGGGATGTTCTCGTTGGGGTTGCCGGAATCGGCCACGAAGCGCCCTTTCTGGCACAGCACGAGCCAGGCTCGTCGGCGGGTTGCCGGAGCGGCTGCGGCATGTTGCGTTGGTAAGCCTTGATCAGCGTTGCTCAGCTTGTCCCGAACGGTCCCCACGTTTGGGGCGGGATTGGCTTCCAGTCTACCGGTAGCGCCGACAGTGATGGGGGTTTGCCGGTACCTGAGTCCTCATGTGGCGCCCTGAACCGGTCTCTTCCGGGTCCCCATATACGGAGCGGGGCTCCAAGAGGCTCACAGCGGCACTCAGCGCTTTCGGCCGTCAACCCTTTGCTACTTGGGAGTCAGGTCGAGGTTCGCAACCGCGTTCGGTTGCGTGACGGGCTCTCCGCCGGCGCCGCCGATCGCCGCAAATGTGAGACAGGTCACCCGTAGGTGTCGCCGGGACCGGTGCTGCCGGGGGCGCGCAGCGGGCCGTAGCGGCGGGGGGGACCACCGGGGCCGTTCACCTTGATCAACGTCACCGCGCCATGGCCGAGATCCTCGTTGAGGCGGGCGACCAGCGTCGGTGCGAGCAGGCGCAGGTTCGTCGCCCAGGCCGTGGAGTCACAGCGCACGACGAGGATCCGCTCGTCCTCGTCGTACTTCTCCGGCACACAGTGGTTGGCGACGTCCTCGCCGACGATCTGCGGCCAGCGGCCCATCACGCCGCCCACCGCGGCCGGCGCCTCCCAACCGCGCTCGGTGATCAGCCGGTTGATGGCGGCACCGAACGCCATGGGGTCGCGCCGGTCGGCACGCGCGCCGGAGCGCAGCCCACCACCCCGCCGCGCCTGCTTCTTCTGCTGCGCCGCGTCGCCACGCGCGCGTGCCTGCTCCTTCGCCGCCCTGAGCGCCACGCGTGCGAGGTCGACACCGGAAGGTTCGGGCGCCTTGCCCTCGCTCTGGCCGGGCGCCTCGGCCGAGGGGGGTGCGGGCCGGGGCACGGGCTCTTCCGTGCTCATACGCGCTCCACCGCCCCGTCCGACACCGCGAACCGCGTCCCCGCCAGTACGTGCGGCACGTCGTCGTCGACCGCGGCCGTCACCAGGACCTGCTCGCCCGGCGCGACCAGTTCGGCCAGGCGTTCGCGACGACGGGTGTCCAACTCGGCGAAGACGTCGTCGAGGACCAGCACCGGCTCGTTGCCCTCGGCCCTGAGGAGGTCGTACGACGCCAGTCGCAGCGCCAACGCGTAGGACCACGACTCGCCGTGGGAGGCGTACCCCTTGGCCGGCAGCTGACCGAGTTTGAGAAGCAGATCGTCCCGATGCGGCCCCACGAGGGTGACACCCCGCTCGATCTCCTGCTTACGGGCCTCGGCGAGCGCGGCCATCAGCTGCTCGTAGAGGTCCTCCCGCGTGTGTGCCTCGCCGGGCGCGGACGGCTTGTAGTCGAGGGCCACCGGGCCGCCGCCGGGGGCCAGCTGTTCGTACGCCTTGTCGGCGAGGGGCTGGATCGCGGCGATCAGGTCGAGACGCTGGGCGAGCAGTTCGGCGCCCACCCGCGCGAGGTGCTGGTCCCAGACGTCGAGCGTGGACAGGTCCATGGAGCGACCGCCGTGCCGTCGGGCGAGCGCGGCCGACTTGAGCAGGGTGTTGCGCTGCTTGAGGACCCGCTCGTAGTCGGAGCGGACGCCGGCCATGCGCGGGGAGCGGGCGGTGATCAACTCGTCGAGGAAGCGACGGCGCTCACCGGGGTCGCCCTTGACCAGGGCCAGGTCCTCGGGCGCGAACAGCACGGTCCGCACGATGCCAAGCACATCACGCGGCCTGACCTGCGAGGACCTGTTGATACGGGCACGGTTGGCCTTGCCGGGGTTGAGCTCCAGCTCGACCAGCTGCTGCCGCTCGCCCTGCTTGACCTGGGCGCGGACGACCGCACGGTCGGCGCCCACGCGGACCAGGGGGGCGTCGGAGGAGACGCGGTGGCTGCCGAGGGTGGCGAGGTAGCCCACCGCCTCGACCAGGTTCGTCTTGCCCTGCCCGTTCGGGCCGACGAAGGCGGTGACGCCCGGGTCGAGCGGAACCTCGACCCGGGCGTACGAGCGGAAGTCGGCCAGCGACAGATGCGTGACGTGCATGGTCGTTCGCCGACCTCCCCCAGGGTTGTGGACCGCTGAGCAGCCCTGTGGATTACTTCTTCTCGACCGCGTGGCCGCCGAACTGGTTGCGCAGCGCGGCGATCATCTTCATCTGCGGAGAGTCCTCCTGGCGCGACGAGAACCGCGCGAAGAGGGAGGCCGTGATCGCGGGAAGCGGCACGGCGTTGTCGATGGCGGCTTCCACAGTCCAGCGTCCTTCGCCGGAGTCCTGTGCGAAACCCTTCAGCCTGTCCAGGTGCTCGTCCTCGTCGAGGGCGTTCACCGCGAGGTCCAGCAGCCAGGAACGGATGACCGTGCCCTCCTGCCAGGAGCGGAAGACCTCCCGGACGTCGGTCACGGAGTCGACCTTCTCCAGCAGTTCCCAACCCTCCGCGTAGGCCTGCATCATCGCGTACTCGATGCCGTTGTGGACCATCTTCGCGAAGTGGCCCGCGCCGACCTTGCCCGCGTGCACGGCGCCGACGTCGCCCTCGGGCTTCAGCGCGTCGAAGATCGGCTGCACCTTGGCGACGTTCTCCGCGTCACCGCCGAACATCAGCGCGTAGCCGTTCTCCAGCCCCCAGACGCCGCCGGAGACGCCGCAGTCGACGAAGCCGATGCCCTTGGCCGCCAGCTCCTCGGCATGCTTCTCGTCGTCCGTCCAGCGGGAGTTCCCGCCGTCCACGACGACATCACCCGGCTCCAGCAGCTCGGCGAGCTCGTCGACGGTCGACTGGGTCGGGCCACCGGCCGGGACCATCACCCAGATCACACGCGGGCCCTTGAGCTTGCCCACAAGCTCGGAAAGGCTGTGGACATCGGCGAGGTCCGGGTTGCGGTCGTATCCGATGACGGTGTGACCTGCGCGGCGTATCCGCTCGCGCATGTTGCCGCCCATCTTGCCGAGGCCGACGAGACCGAGCTCCATCAGTTGTTCCTTAGGTTTTGCGAGGTGGCGTGACGGCACATCCGTGCCGCGGCACTTTCGTACCTGCGTCCGAGCCTAAACCCGGACGCTCGCTCACACCTGTGGGCATACGCGCTCAAACGTACGCCCCGACCTGCGGGTTCTCCGACGGGCGTGATCAGCCGCTCAGGCGCACCGGCATGATCAGGTACTTGTAGGCCTCGTCCGCCTCGGCGTCCAGCGCGGGCTTGCCGCTCAGCAGTGCGGGCTTCGTGGACGTCGTGAAGGACAGCTGGGCCACCGGGGAGTCGATGGCGCTCAGACCGTCCAGCAGGAAGGTCGGGTTGAAGGCGATCGAGACGTCGTCGCCCTCCAGCTGGGCGTCGACTCGCTCCACAGCCTGTGCGTCGTCGCTGGAGCCCGCCTCCAGGATCAGCACGCCCTGCTCGAAGCTGAGCCGCACCGGCGTGTTCCGTTCGGCGACCAGGGCGACGCGCTTGACGGCCTCCACGAAGGGGGCCGTCTCGATCACGGCGACGGAGTTGAACTCCGTCGGGAACAGCGAACGGTACTTCGGGAGATCGCCCTCCAGGAGGCGGGTCGTCGTACGACGGCCGGCACCCTCGAAACCGATCAGGCCCTCGCCCGCACCCGAACCGGACAGCGCCAGGATGACGCTGTCGCCGCTCGTGAGGGCCTTGGCGGTGTCCAGGAGGGTCTTGGCGGGCACCAGGGCCACCGCGGAGGCCTCCGGGTTCTCCGGCTTCCACAGGAATTCGCGGACGGCGAAGCGGTAGCGGTCGGTGGACGCCAGCGTGACGGTGTCGCCCTCGATCTCGATGCGCACACCGGTGAGGACGGGCAGCGTGTCGTCGCGTCCGGCGGCGATGGCGACCTGGGCGGCTGCGGCGGCGAAGACCTCACCAGGGACCGTGCCCGTGGCGTTCGGCATCTGCGGCAGGGCCGGGTACTCCTCCACAGGCAGGGTGTGGAGTGTGAACCGCGAGGAGCCGCAGACCACCGTCGCCCGTACACCGTCTGTGGAAATCTCCACCGGGCGGTTGGGCAGGGCGCGGGAGATGTCGGCGAGCAGCCGGCCCGAGACGAGGACCGTGCCCTCCTCGTCGACCTCCGCCTCCACGGAGACCCGCGCGGAGACCTCGTAGTCGAAGCTGGACAGGCTCAGCTGGCCTTCCTCGGCCTTCAGCAGAAGGCCGGCGAGGACAGGCGCCGGCGGACGGGCCGGGAGGCTGCGAGCCGCCCAGGCCACTGCCTCCGCGAGTACGTCGCGTTCCACCCGGATCTTCACTGTTGCCGCCTCCTGCTGTTGCCGGCGCTTCTCGGCCTGCCTGGCTTCGTCGTCTGTCGCGGTGTCGTCGGTCCCTGTGGCGGGAAGGACACCGGGGAACAGTCTGACGCACGGCACTGACAGTAGGTGCCTCTCGGGGTCAAGTCGTGACGAGGGGCAGTCGGGAGCCGGAGAGCGAGTTGTGCACAGGACCCCCTTCGAAACGGATTCCCAGCTCTCTCTAGTTGGGAGTAGTAGTAGGGGCTGTGGATACCGTGGATAACCCCGTTTGCGCAGGTCAGCCGGGAAATTTTGTCCACGGGTCCTGTGGGCGGAGGCGGTGGAAAACCGGGCCTCTCTGTGGAGAACGGAAAGTTCTGCACACTCCATGCACAGCCCGAGGGGAGTTCTCCCCAGCGCCGTCCCCAGCTTTTCCCGGTTTTCCCACAGCCCAACCCGGCACCTTCGTGTGACGCCTTTCACTCGACTCGGTGATCAGGCGCGTCGCGTTGCCGAACAGTGGACAGTCATGTGGAGAAGCCCGGGATTGCTGGGGACAACCGTCCTCAGCCTGTGGGCTGTCGGTGGACAACTCGATGCACAGGCTGTGGATCACCGCTCTGTCCACAGCCTGTGGAGATCGTTCGTCCACCAATCCACAAGTACCTGACCTGGTCCGATGGTCTTCGGACGGAGGAGGCTGTGGACACGTTCTGGACAACTTCCCAGTCCCCAGGGTGTGGACGCGAAAAAGTCAGCAGATCTGTGGAGAGAGGCCGTAACCCGGCAGGTAATCGAACAGAGGGCGAGCGCGGCATGAAGAAGGGCGTCCCCGGAACTCCCTCCGGGGACGCCCTCAGCGTCGGCCTGTGCTTCGGTCTGTGCGTCGGTCAGCCGTTCTTGATGCGGTTCGTCAGCTCGGTCACCTGGTTGTAGATGGAGCGCCGCTCGGCCATCAGATTGCGGATCTTGCGGTCCGCGTGCATGACGGTCGTGTGGTCGCGGCCGCCGAACAGCGCGCCGATCTTCGGCAGGGAGAGATCCGTGAGCTCTCGGCACAGGTACATGGCGATCTGGCGGGCCGTGACGAGCGCGCGGCCGCGCGAGGTGCCGCACAGGTCCTCGACCGTGAGCCCGAAGTAGTCGGCGGTCGCGCTCATGATGGCGGTGGAGGTGATCTCGGGGGCCGAGTCCTCGCCGCCGGGAATCAGGTCCTTGAGGACGATCTCCGTGAGGCCCAGATCCACGGGCTGCCGATTGAGCGACGCGAAGGCCGTCACGCGGATCAGCGCGCCCTCCAGTTCGCGGATGTTGCGCGAGATCCGGGACGCGATGAACTCCAGTACCTCGGGTGGGGCGTTGAGCTGCTCCTGGACCGCCTTCTTGCGCAGGATCGCGATGCGGGTCTCCAGCTCTGGCGGCTGGACGTCGGTGATCAGGCCCCACTCGAAACGGTTCCGCAGCCTGTCCTCCAGGGTCACCAGCTGCTTGGGCGGCCGGTCACTGGAGAGCACGATCTGCTTGTTGGCGTTGTGGAGCGTGTTGAAGGTGTGGAAGAACTCCTCCTGCGTCGACTCCTTGTCCGCCAGGAACTGGATGTCGTCGACGAGCAGGATGTCCATTTCGCGGTAGCGCTTGCGGAAGCTGTCGCCCTTGCCGTCGCGGATCGAGTTGATGAACTCGTTGGTGAACTCCTCCGAGCTCACATAGCGCACGCGGGTGCCCGGGTAGAGGCTGCGCGCGTAGTGCCCGATGGCGTGCAGCAGGTGCGTCTTGCCGAGGCCCGACTCCCCGTAGATGAAGAGCGGGTTGTACGCCTTCGCCGGCGCCTCGGCGACGGCCACCGCCGCCGCGTGCGCGAAGCGGTTGGAGGCGCCGATGACGAACGTGTCGAAGAGGTACTTCGGATTCAGGCGCGCGGTCGGCTCACCGGGGCCGGTCGCCGGCGCGGGCTGCGCGGCCAGCGGGCCGGGGGCGCCGGTGGCGGGCAGCGAGGAACCGACCGGCCCGCCGCGGTGGACGCGTCCGGACGGGCCGTCCGACCGGTCCCGGCGGCCGTCGCGTGGGTCGTAGTCGCCGCGCGACGGGTCGTACTCCGACCGCTTGTCGTAGTCGGGGCGCTGGTCGTAGTCCGGACGCTGCCCGTCGTACGCGGAGCGCTCCGCCGGCTGCTGGCGGTAGTCCTGGGAGGGGTACGAGTCCTGCGGAGGGGGCCCGTAGGAATCCTGGGACGGCGGTCGGTAGGAGTCCTGCGGCGGGGGGCCATAGGAGTCCTGTGACGGCGACGCGTACGGGTCGCGCTCCGGGAAGCCGAGCCGCTGCTGCTGCCAGCTGTACTCGTCCTGCGGCGGGCGCGGCCAGGAGCCGGGCTCCGGGCGCTGGTACTCGGAGGGGTAAGCGGGGCGGGCGGTCGGGAGCTGGTCCGGCCGAGAAGGGTGGGCCGCGTGGGATGGGTGGTCGCGGTCGCCCTGAGGCCCGGGGCGCTGCTCGGAGCGGCCGGGCATGTGGTCGTCCGCGCGATGGCGGCCGTATCCCCCCTCGTACTGGGCGGGAGGGAGCTCAGGCTCCTCGTAGCGCGACAGGGGCCGGGCGGGCGGCGCGGGAGTGGGCGCGGGCTCGCCGGCCGAGTCGTCGACCGTGATCGCGATCCGGATCGGGCGGCCGCACTCGCGGCTCAGCGTCTCACTGACGACCGGCGCGAGGCGCCCTTCGAGCACGCCTTTCGCGAATTCGTTCGGTACGGCGAGCAGGGCGGTGTCCGCCACCAGGGCCAGGGGCTGGCAGCGCCGGATCCAGTGCTCGTCCTTGGTCTCGACACCCTGCCCTCTGCCCTCGCCGAGAAGTTGCTCCAGTACTCGTGGCCACACTGCGGCAAGATCGGCAGGTACATCAGCCACAGGGCACGCTCTCTCATGGGTCCCACGAACGTGTGGTTCGGGACGGGTCGGGATTCAAAGGGGGTGGGGCAGCTACAAGGGAACGAATCGAAGTTCAGCCACGGTAGTCAGGGCGGCGGGTACGGTTCAAGTTGTTGTCCCCAGGCTGTGGATAGTGTCTCCCGGTGACCCCTGGTTTGACCGGATGGCGTAGCCGCGCGTACCGTAACCAGGTCGAGTTGTCGATGGCTGCTGCCGCCTGCCTCCGATGGGCACAGATCATTTGGGTGATCGGTCAGCGGTGCACTCGGGCGTAACGCGAGCTACTCGTGGGCGCACGGTGACAGCCAGGACGGCACCCCGAAAACCCCGATTTATCTCTGGAGCCCCCGAGTGAGCAAGCGCACCTTCCAGCCGAACAACCGTCGTCGCGCCAAGACCCACGGCTTCCGCCTGCGGATGCGCACCCGTGCCGGCCGCGCGATTCTCGCGAACCGCCGCAGCAAGGGTCGCGCCAGCCTGTCCGCCTGATCCCGATCAGGTCATGACGTCGTGCTGCCTACCGAGCATCGGCTGAGGCGGCGCGAGGACTTCGCGACCGCGGTACGACGGGGCCGTCGGGCTGGACGCCCGACTCTCGTCGTCCACTTTCGTAGCGGTGCCACGGACCCGCACGCGCCTGGGGAGAGCGCTTCCCCAACGCGTGCGGGTTTCGTTGTCAGCAAGGCCGTGGGCGGTGCGGTGGTGCGCAACAAGGTGAAGCGCAGGCTTCGTCATCTGATGCGCGATCGAGTCGCCCTGCTGCCCCCCGGTAGCCTGGTAGTCGTACGAGCGTTGCCCGGCGCGGGTGACGCCGACCACGCACAACTGGCCCGAGACCTGGACGCCGCCATCGAGCGGCTGCTGGGAGGGGGCGCGCGATGAAGTACCCGCTGCTGGCGCTGATCAAGCTGTACCAGTGGACCATCAGTCCGTTGCTCGGGCCGGTGTGCAAGTACTACCCGTCGTGCTCCCACTACGGCTACCAGGCCATCGACCGCCATGGTGCGGTCAAGGGAACGGCGCTCACGGCCTGGCGCATCCTGCGATGCAATCCGTGGTCGCTGGGCGGTGTGGACCATGTTCCGCCGCGCAAGCGTCCGCGGTGGCACGAAATGCTGCGTAACGCCTGGCGTGCACGCAAGGGCGGGCCCTCCTCCGCCGAACCGGCCACCGAGGGGCAGGCTCCTACGAGCCCGGCCGCAGAGACCCCGTCCCATGCCCAAGGAGCATGATTAGTGGACACGATTGCCAGCTTCTTCAGCTTCATCACGACACCTGTCTCCTGGGTCATCGTCCAGTTCCACACGGTGTACGGGTCCCTTTTCGGCCCTGACACGGGGTGGGCCTGGGGCCTGTCCATCGTGTCGCTGGTGATCCTGATCCGCATCTGCCTGATCCCGCTCTTCGTGAAGCAGATCAAGGCGACCCGGGCCATGCAGACGCTGCAGCCCGAGATGAAGAAGATCCAGGAACGCCACAAGAACGACAAACAGCGTCAGTCCGAAGAGATGATGAAGCTGTACAAGGAGACGGGCACCAACCCGCTCTCCTCGTGCCTTCCCATCCTGGCGCAGTCTCCGTTCTTCTTTGCCCTGTACCACGTGCTCAACGGCATCGCGAACAACGACACCATCGGCGTCATCAACACGAGCCTGCTGCAGAGCGCTCAGAAGGCGCACATCTTCGGTGCTCCGCTGGCCGCGAAGTTCACCGACAGCTCAGCGGACGTCGTCGCGCTCGACGCGTCGCTGACCACCGTCCGCATCGTGACCGCGGTCATGATCGTCATGATGTCGGCCTCGCAGTTCTACACGCAGCGTCAGCTGATGACGAAGAACGTCGACACCACGGTGAAGACGCCGTTCATGCAGCAGCAGAAGATGCTGATGTACGTCTTCCCGGTCATGTTCGCCGTCTTCGGCATCAACTTCCCGGTCGGTGTCCTCGTCTACTGGCTGACCACCAACGTGTGGACCATGGGCCAGCAGATGTACGTCATCCACAACAACCCGACCCCGGGTTCCAAGGCCCAGGCTTCGTACCTGGAGCGTCTGTACAAGCACGTCACGCACCACGGCAAGACGCGCAGCCGTGGTGAGAAGGCCATCGTCAAGGCCATCGTGGCCAAGGGGCGCGACCGCAACGAGTTTGAGCGCAAGTTCATCAACGGCCTGAACAAGGCGGGCTTCACGGCCCAGGCGGACGGCACCGTGGTGAGGGGCGAGACCCAGGTCGAGACGGACCAGGCCGAGGACGGCACGTCGACGAGCGCCGCCGCTCCAAAGAGGCAGCAGCCCAAGCGCCAGAGCAAGTCCCAGCGCCAGTCCGGAGCCGCGAAGGCAGCCGGCGAGACCACGTCGCTGAGCAAGTCCGATGAGCCCGAGGACACCAAGCCCGCCGCCAAGAACGCCCCGCAGAAGCCCGGTGGCGGCACCCGCAGCAAGGCCCAGTCCGGACAGCGCAAGGGCCCGCAGCGGCCCAAGTCCCCGTCCAAGAAGTAAGAAGGAGTCCATCCCGTGACGGAAGGCACCACCTCCGCCGCTGCCGAGGGTGCAGACACCCTGACCCGCCTGGAGCAGGAGGGCGAGATCGCGGCGGACTACCTCGAGGGTCTGCTGGACATCGCCGATCTCGACGGCGACATCGACATGGACGTCGAGGCCGACCGGGCCGCCGTCTCGATCATCAGCGACACGAGTGGTCGTGACCTGCAGAAGCTGGTGGGTCGTGACGGCGAGGTGCTGGAAGCCCTGCAGGAGCTCACGCGCCTGGCCGTGCACCGGGAGACCGGCGACCGCAGCCGACTGATGCTGGACATCGCGGGCTACCGCGCGACGAAGCGCGCCGAGCTGTCCGAGCTGGGCGCCAAGGCCGCCGCCGAGGTCAGGAGCTCGGGCGAGCCCGTGAAGATGCAGCCGATGACGCCGTTCGAGCGCAAGGTCGTGCACGACGCGGTCAAGGCCGCCGGGCTGCGCAGCGAGTCCGAGGGCGAGGAGCCACAGCGCTTCGTCGTTGTGCTTCCCGCCTGATCGGTCCGTACGTTCCTCCGGCCCCGTCTGTTGCGCAGGCGGGGCCGCACTTTGTCAGCCTGATAGTTCTGGTGGTTCTGGAGTCGGCGCCAGTGCGCCGTGCCGTACGGAAGGACGGTCCCCCGTGACGGAGGCAGCGGAGCTTCCCCCCGCGCCCGAGCAGGCGTGCGAGGTCTTCGGTGATCGTTTCGCAGACGCGGTCCGCTACGCGGAGCTGCTCGCTGAGGCGGGTGTGCAGCGCGGTCTGATCGGGCCGCGTGAGGTGCCCCGCCTGTGGGAGCGGCATCTGTTGAACTGCGCAGTGCTTTCGGAGGTCGTACCCGAGGGCGTAACGGTGTGCGATGTCGGCTCGGGCGCGGGTCTGCCCGGTATTCCCCTGGCACTGGTGCGGGAGGACCTGAAGATCACGCTGCTTGAGCCCCTGCTGCGGCGCACCACCTTCCTGACGGAGGTCGTCGAGCTGCTGGGACTGGACCATGTGACTGTCGTCCGCGGGCGGGCCGAAGAGGTCATGGGCACCATCACGCCCGTCCATGTGGTGACGGCACGGGCGGTGGCCCCGTTGGACCGACTGGCAACCTGGGGCATTCCCCTGTTGCGTCCTTACGGGGAAATGCTCGCGCTCAAGGGCGACACCGCCGAGGAGGAGCTCAAGAGCGCGGCGACGGCGCTGAGCAAGCTGGGTGCCGTGGAGACGTCCATCCTGCATGTCGGGGAGGGCACGGTCGATCCACTGTCCACGGTGGTGCGAGTGGAGGTCGGCGAGAGTCCGGGGGGTGTGCGGTTCGCGGCAAAGCGAGCCAAAGCAGCCCGCACGGGACGGGCACGTCGGCGTCGGGGGTGACCGCTCGAGGCTCCGGGCGCTGATCCGTCCTGACGGCGACGCGTACTCCACACAAGCTGCCCAACCTACGCATGCGGAGTGTCGCGGCAGTTCGTCCCTGTTCGCTGTGCATCGTGTTTCACGTGAAACGTCGCTCACTGTTGCACGGCATCATCAGCCGGGGCCGGGCCGCGGCCGAACCCCGCGACCGAAAGCCACTCGGTTCACTCCGAGCGGGTGTGGAGTTGTCCACAGAGGTGGATTTCTCCACAGAACAACAGGCCTCACTGGTTCACGACCCCGAAGGCATGGGAGGCTCTGTTCACTGCGAGCCTGAAGTCGAGGAGAGTGAATCCTTGCGGTCCAACGCCAACATCGCGGGACCGATGACCGATCCGGTCCCCGGTCCCCGTACCGAGTCGATCGGGGAGGATGTTTCACGTGAAACACCGCCTCCGATGGACGACACTCCGATCGGTCGTGCTGCCCAATTGGCGGTAGAGGCTCTGGGTCGTGCCGGCGAGGGTCTGCCGCGTCCTGAGCAGACCAGAGTCATGGTGGTCGCCAACCAGAAGGGCGGGGTGGGAAAGACGACGACGACCGTCAATCTTGCCGCTTCGCTGGCTCTGCACGGTAGCCGTGTGCTCGTGGTCGATCTCGATCCGCAGGGCAACGCCTCCACGGCGCTGGGTATCGACCACCATGCCGAAGTCCCTTCCATCTACGACGTGCTGGTCGACAGCAGGCCGCTCTCCGACGTCGTCCAGCCTGTCCCCGATGTCGAGGGGCTTTTCTGCGCCCCCGCCACCATCGATCTCGCCGGCGCGGAGATCGAGCTGGTGTCTCTGGTGGCCCGTGAGAGCCGACTGCAGCGAGCGATCCAGGCTTACGAGCAGCCGTTGGACTACATCCTCATCGACTGCCCGCCCTCGCTCGGCCTGCTGACCGTCAATGCGCTGGTCGCCGGCCAGGAGGTTCTCATCCCGATCCAGTGCGAGTACTACGCGCTGGAGGGCCTCGGCCAACTGCTGCGCAACGTCGACCTGGTGCGGGGGCACCTCAACCCCGCCCTGCATGTGTCGACCATCCTGCTCACCATGTACGACGGCCGGACGCGCCTCGCGTCCCAGGTCGCGGACGAGGTGCGCACCCACTTCGGCGACGAGGTACTGCGGACGAGCATCCCCCGCTCGGTCCGTATCTCCGAGGCGCCGAGCTATGGACAGACGGTTCTGACCTACGATCCAGGATCGAGCGGTGCCCTGTCCTATCTTGAGGCGGCACGAGAAATCGCGCTGAAGGGTGTCGGTGTCTCCTACGACGCGACACACGCACACATCGGCGCACAGAGCGACCCGAGCATGGTGGAGGGGATCCAGTGAGCGAGCGACGGAGGGGTTTGGGCCGTGGTCTCGGCGCCCTGATCCCTGCTGCCCCGACGGAGAAGCAGGTGGCTCCGGCTGCGGTGGGGGGCGCTGCTTCGACGTCCCCAGCGGCGGTGCCGGTGCTGACCACGGACCGTGGGGTGGCTGCGGCGAAGGTGGCCACCCTGCCGCCTGTTTCACATGAAACCGAGGAGCCGTCGGCGAGCGATCCTACGGAAATGCCGGCGCCTCCCGTGGGCGCTCACTTCGCGGAGCTCCCCCTCGACTTCATCACGCCGAACCCGCGACAGCCGCGCGAGGTCTTCGACGAGGATGCGCTTCAGGAGCTGGTCACCTCCATCAAGGAGGTCGGTCTTCTCCAGCCTGTCGTCGTACGGCAGACCGGCCCCGCGCGCTACGAGCTCATCATGGGCGAGCGGCGCTGGCGGGCCTGCCGTGAGGCGGGGCTGGAGGCGATCCCGGCGATCGTACGGGCCACCGACGACGAGAAGCTTCTCCTGGACGCCCTCCTGGAGAACCTGCACCGGGCGCAGCTGAACCCGCTGGAAGAGGCGGCCGCCTACGACCAGCTGCTGAAGGACTTCCACTGCACGCACGACCAGTTGGCGGACCGTATCGGTCGCTCCCGCCCGCAGGTCTCCAACACCCTGCGTCTGCTGAAGCTCTCGTCGGCCGTCCAGAAGCGGGTGGCTGCCGGGGTGCTGTCGGCGGGACATGCCCGAGCGCTGCTCTCCGTCGAGGACTCCGAGGAGCAGGACCGGCTGGCCCATCGGATCGTTGCCGAGGGGCTCTCGGTGCGAGCCGTCGAGGAGATCGTGACCCTGATGGGCTCGCGGCCGCAGAAGGCCCAGCGGTCCAAGGGGCCTCGGGCCGGTGCACTGGTCTCGCCGGCGCTCACCGACCTCGCGACCCGCCTTTCGGATCGCTTCGAGACGCGGGTGAAGGTCGACCTCGGCCAGAAGAAGGGCAAGATCACTGTCGAATTCGCCTCCATGGAGGACCTGGAGCGGATCCTCAGCAGCCTTGCTCCCGGGGAAGGGCCGGTTCTTCAGAAGGGCCTTCTGGACGGTGACTCCGAGGAGACGGAGGACTGATTCTCCGGCCGCGGAGTGACATCTCAAGCGGTCGACAGGGCGGGCTGTGTCCGATGTGTACGGGACACAGCCCGCCCTTTACTTTCAGTCGGTATCGGTGGAATCGCATCGTGGATACGATGCGTTCGGGTATGGCGCATCCACCCGGGGGCACCTCTGAGGGGAGAGGCAGGGGCATGCGAACGGTGAGCCGCACTGGACTGGTGAGCGCGGGCCTCGGGCTGGGCGCGGTCGGCGGCTTCGTCGGCAGCCTGCTCAGGGAACGGAGCGCTCTGACTGCCGCCCGCGACGCGGCGGGCGAAGGAAGCGAGGAACAGCCTTCATGGGGCGCCGGCTCGTACCGCTCACGCTGGACAACGTTCAGGACCTTCCCAAGCGCTGTCGCACGTGTGTCTTCTGGGAGTTGGACCCAGTCAGCGGCGAGGCCGCTATAAAGGCGGGAACGCCTGCCCTGGAGAAAGAGGCCTGGATCTCTGCCGTCCTGCTGGACTGGGGATCCTGCGGCAGAGTCGTGTATGTGGACGACGTACCGGTGGGCTTCGTGCTCTACGCCCCTCCGGCCTATGTCCCCCGCGCGACGGCGTTTCCCACGAGCCCGGTCTCGCCCGACGCGGTGCAGCTGATGACGGCGTTCATCATGCCGGGCTACCAGGGGCAGGGGCTGGGGCGTGTGATGGTGCAGACGGTTGCCAAGGATCTGTTGCGGCGGGGATTCAAGGCCATCGAGGCGTTCGGCGACGCGCGCTGGAAGGAGCCTGCCTGCCTGTTGCCTGCCGACCATCTTCTGGCTGTGGGCTTCAAGACCGTCCGGCCGCATCCCATGTATCCGCGTCTGCGACTGGAGTTGCGGACCACGCTCTCCTGGAAGGAGGACGTGGAGATGGCGCTGGACCGGTTGCTGGGGGCAGTTCAGAAGGAACCGGCACTGCGTCCGCTCTAACGCGATGGGGCCGGCCCTTTCGGGCCGGCCCCATCGCGTTTCACGTGAAACATCACTCGGCGATGAAGTCCTCGAGGTCGCGGACGATCGCGGCCTTCGGCTTGGCGCCGACGATGGTCTTGGCGACCTCGCCACCCTGGTAGACGTTCAGCGTCGGAATGGACATGACGCCGTACTTGGCGGCCGTACCCGGGTTCTCGTCGATGTTCAGCTTGACGACCTCGATCTTGTCGCCGTACTCGGTGGCGATCGCCTCAAGGGAGGGCGCGATCTGGCGGCATGGACCGCACCAGGCGGCCCAGAAGTCCACCAGAACGGGCTTGTCGCTCTTCAGGACGTCCTGCTCGAAGGAGTCGTCAGTCACATTCTTCAGGGTGCCGGCCACGGCGGGCTCCTTAACTGGTTGGGCGTGGAGTGGGTCGGGGTCAGACGGAGGTCTTCTCGGGCTCGGCCTTCTCCTCGTCAGCGAGGGCGGCGAGGAACCGCTCGGCGTCGAGGGCGGCCGAGCAGCCGGTGCCGGCGGCGGTGATGGCCTGGCGGTAGGTGTGGTCGACGACGTCACCGGCGCCGAAGACACCGGTCAGGTTCGTCCGAGTGGAGGGCGCCTCTACCTTCAGGTAGCCCTCTTCGTCCAGTTCCAGCTGTCCCTTGAAGAGTTCGGTGCGCGGGTCGTGGCCGATCGCGATGAACAGGCCGGTCACCGGGAGGTCCGAGAACTCGCCGGACTTGAGGTTGCGCAGCTTCAGACCTGCCAGCTTCTGTTCGCCCTGTACCTCGGCGACCTCGCTGTCCCACACGAACTTGATCTTCGGGTCGGCGAAGGCGCGTTCCTGCATCGCCTTGGAGGCACGCAGGGTGTCGCGGCGGTGGACGATCGTCACGGACTTGGCGAAGCGTGAGAGGAAGGTGGCTTCCTCCATCGCGGTGTCGCCGCCGCCGATGACGGCGATGTCCTGGTCCTTGAAGAAGAAGCCGTCACAGGTGGCGCACCACGAGACACCGCGGCCCGAAAGGGCGTCCTCGTTCGGCAGACCGAGCTTGCGGTGCTGCGAACCAGTGGTGACGATGATGGCCTTGGCCTTGTGGACGGTGCCGGCGGTGTCGGTGACGGTCTTGATCTCACCGCTCAGGTCGACGGCGACGATGTCGTCCGGGATGAGCTCGGCGCCGAAGCGCTCGGCCTGGGCGCGCATGTTGTCCATGAGCTCGGGTCCCATGATGCCGTCCTGGAAACCCGGGAAGTTCTCCACCTCAGTGGTGTTCATCAGCGCACCACCAGCGGTGACGGCGCCCTCGAACACCAGCGGCTTCAGCGACGCGCGCGCGGTGTAGAGCGCCGCCGTGTAGCCGGCGGGCCCGGAGCCGATGATGATCACGTTACGGACGTCGGTCACGGCTTGATTCCTCGTCTCTGGACAGCGTCGTAGAACCGGGGGAGCTCCTCTCAGAACTCTCACCCCACCCAACGGATCCTAAGGGTCGCGCATTCCCGCTGTGTCCGGGCACACGGAGACGCGACATCGCTCCGGTTACCACGTGAGACGAAAGGCGAAGCCTGTGCGCTCAAGACGAGTGCAGGACTCGCTCAGGACCGCGCGTAGGTCCGCTTCAGTAGAACGTTGGCCTTGCCGACGGACGGGTCGGCCACACAGGCCGTATCCATGATGTAGGCCATGACACGGGAGGTGTCGGACGCGTCGGGGAGGAGCACGAGCAGGGCGTCCGTGCCCTTGTAGATCCCGGGCTCACTCGCGAGTGCCGAGTCGCTGCGGCCGATGCCCTTGTGGACGCAGGCGGGAACCGGGATCGGGTCTTGCAGGATCCTGGGCTCGTCGCTGCCCGGCACGGACGCCGCGCCCAAGGTGTGCGGCGAGCGAGATCCGCTTCCGCTCCGACTCGTGGCCAACAGATCGGAGACCTGCTTCTGCAGGTTGCTCTCCGCGAAGGTGTCCGCGGAGGTGGACTGCTGCCCATGTGCCTCGGGACCGGACGGCTTGCCGTCGTTCATGGACGACAGCAGCACGGAACCGAATCCCAGGGCGGCGGCCGTGAACACGGCACCCAGAACGACACCCCTGCGTCGGTCCCCCTTCTTACGCTTACGACCCGGACCTGTGGTCGAGACGCGGGCGTGGCCCGAGGGACGGTCCGCTGTCGCCGGTGTTTCACGTGAAACACGCGCGCTGTCGTCCGAGGCCGTCGCGGAGTCCGACTGGATCGTCGCCGCAACGGGCGGCTGCGGATCCACGGCTTCGGGTGCCGTGGCGTGCAACAGGGCCTCCGCTGCGAGGGCGGCGTCGATCCGACTGGCGACGTCGGCGGGCATGCGCGGGGGACCTGGCAGGGTTCCGAGCAGCCCGCGGATCTCCTCCAGCGAGGCGTAGACGTCGGCGCAGAGTTCGCAGTCGTCCAGATGTCGCCGTACGTCCGCGGTCCGCGACGGTTCGAGCAGGCCCTCGGTGAGGTCGGAGATCTCCGCGACGTCCGGGTGCCCGGCCGTCTCTGTCGTGGATGTCACGCTCGCCCACCTCCGCCCTTCACAGCAGCTGAATCGCCTGGCCCTGCATCCGGGGGACCCGTCTCACGCGGTCCCGCTGCGGGTGGGACGGATGTCCCCTGCGTCCGGTTCCGCCCCGAGCCCTCTTCTCTGCCGCCCCCGGTGTTGTGCGGCCGTAGATGAGTGAGGAGAGGCAGGAGTCTGGCTCGGCCTCGGGCACAGCGACTCTTCACCGTCCCGGTCGGCACGTCGAGCACGCGGGCGGCTTCCGCGACCGGGTAGCCCTGCATGTCCACGAGGACGAGTGCGGCGCGCTGGTCGGGCGGAAGGGTGCCCAGCGCCTCCAACAGCTGACGGTGGAGATCATTGCGCTCCGCGGGTGCCGAGGCCGACTCGTGCGGCTCCAGCAGCTGCTCCAGGCGCTCGGTGTCGTCGACCGGCGACGTCTTGCGGGAGGCTGCCTTACGCGCACGGTCAAGACAGGCGTTCACCGTGATCCGGTGCAGCCAGGTCGTGACGGCCGACTGGCCTCGGAAGGTGTGGGCGGCCCGGTAAGCCGACACGAGGGCGTCCTGGACGGCGTCAGCGGCCTCCTCGCGGTCCCCCAGCGTCCGCAGGGCCACTGCCCAGAGCCGGTCGCGGTGTCGCCGCACGATCTCACCGAATGCCTCGGGATCGCCTTCTACGTGGAGAGCCAGGAGGTCCTGATCGCTCGTGTCGCCGTACGCGGTGTCATCTGCCATCGGGCCCCCTTCCCCTTGGCGACTGCTCAGCCGGTGAACTTCACGTCGGTAATGGCCTGCTTGTAGCCGGGATTGCTGTACGCACTCGGATCCGCTTCCGAGTAGGGCACAGCGGTGAGCCATACGAGCACGTACTGCGTCTTCACCGGCTTGGCGACCTTCACCGTGGCCGTGGTGCCGTTCGTGGTGACGCTGCCGATCTCCTTCATCGAGTCCAGCGAGGACGGCGTCAGAGAGTCGGAAGCGTACAGCTTGGCCGTCGTGTGATTGCCGGGATAGCGCAGCCCGATGCCGGCACTGGAGATCTCCTGCGCCGAACCGAGGTCGTAGACGATGCCCACGCCCGGCTTGTAGGGCGCGAGGGTCGGTCCCTGCCGGAAGGTGCTTGTCTTCCAGTACGTCGACGGGTTGCCGTCGTACGTCTTGGCGATGTCGCCCGGGTGCTGGGGGTCGCCCTTCGCCACGAACTCGCTGGCGCGCTCGATGCTCAGCGTCTTGACCGGCTTGGGAGCGGTGCTGTTCTTGTCGTCCCCGTCGGTCGTCTGCGTATTGCCGGTGTCGTCGGACTTCTCGCCCTGGTCCATCAGGGCGTCCGCCAGCTGCCAACTGCCCAGTCCCAGCGCGGCGATGAGGAGGGCCGAGACAGCCCACTTCAACGCCTTGCCGGTACGGGTCTGCAGCGGGGGCGGCGGGGCGGCGACCGGCTGCGTGGCACCCGGGTGCGCGGACGGGCGGCCGTACGTGCCCTGCTGGTACGTCGTGTGCTGGTAGTCCGGCGGGGCGGTGAACGTGGGCTCCGGCGGACGGATGCGAGGCATCTCGGCGATCGCCTTGACCAGTTCCTCCGGCGTGGTGCACGGCGACTCGTGGCGCGATGCGGTGGCGCCGTCGTTGGCGAGTGCCCGCATGGAGAGCTCGGACAGACCGCGGTGGACCCCCGCGCGCACCTGGTCGGGGGCGATGAGACCTACGTCCTTGGGCAGGCCGGACAGACCGTAGGCGTCGCTCTCGTACGGCCAGCGCTGAGTGAGCGCCGCGTACAGCAGGGCACCGATCGCCTCCGTGTCGGTGCGCTGCGGGGTCTCGGAACTGATGCCGCGCAGTGCCGCGTTCACGGCGAGGCCGCGGATGCGCCACTGGCCGGTCGAGGTGCGCAGGACGGCGTTCGGGTTCAGCCGAAGGTGCGCCAAGCCCTCGCGGTGGGCGGCGGCCATGGCGGAGGAGATCTGGCTGACCATCTGGGAGGCGTCGTACACGTCCAGTGGGCCGGAGGCCAGCAGTGTGGACAGCTCGGTGGCGTCCGGCAGCCACTCGTGGACGACGTAGACAAGGTCGTTCTCCTCGACGGCGTCGAGGACTTGGACGAAGCGCGGATCGCCCAGCAGCGCGGAGGAGCGGGCCGCGGCCAGCACCGAACGGGCCCGCGAGTGCTCCGCGGGCAAGAGGTGGACGCCGACGGCACGCCGCAGTTTCTCGTCCACGGCACGCCAACTGCTGAATCCGTCCAGACGGGTGACGCACTCCTCAAGGCGGTAGCGTCTGGCGAGCTTGTGGCCACTGTGCAGCTCCGGCGGTGACGCCTTCCCGGGACTCTCGGTCCCGCCACTCCCCTGTGCCTCGACGTCTTCCGTGTCCCGCTCCCGGTTCTTGGCCACCCCGTCGGCCGTGGACTGGTCCGCCTTGGCGGTCAGCGGCTCGTCGCCGCTGTTGTCTGCCACGTCGACGGCAGCCGTGCTCCGTTCCGCCACCGTCGTCCCTGCCTCCCCATCCATTGCGCGTCGTGCGACGCCGAAACCAATTGTGCCCACAGTCCGCCGCCATGCACGACACACGGGGGCGGACGATGGTTGTGCGCGTACCCGCGCCTCAGCGTCCCAGGCGCCCTCGCACCATGCCGACCAGCGAGTTCAGTTCCTCGATGCGCATGCGGCGAGCAGCGACGAAGAAGACCCCGAGCAGCACCGCGCCACCTGCGATCAGGGCCGCGAAGGAGCCTAGGACGCCCTGGCCGAGCGAGTGGGCGATGCCGTAGCAGGCAGCGCCGCTGAGCAGGGCAGCCGGCACCGAGGCGATGCACAGTCTGGCGTACGTACGCAGCACGCGATTGCCGTCCAGGTCGCCACCCAGCCGCTTGCGCAGTCGGTTCCAGGCGACACCGACACCGATCGCGTAGGCCAGACCGTACGAGGCGGACATGCCCACCACCGCCCAGCGGGGCGGCAGTACGACGTAGCAGAGCGCCGAGGCGCTCGCGTTGACCGCGGCCACTATCACCGTGTTGTAGAAGGGGGTGCGGGTGTCCTCGTAGGCGTAGAAGGCGCGCAGGACGACGTACTGCACCGAGTACGGGATCAAGCCGAGGGCGAAGGCCATCAGCATGTACCCCATGTTCGTGGCCTCGCTGATGCCTGAGGAGCCGAAGATCAGCGTGCACATCGGGATGCCGAGCGCGAGGAAGCCGAAGGCGATCGGCACGATGGCGACAGCGGTGGTCCGCAGGCCCTGCGAGATGTCGTCGCGGACGGCTCCGGGGTCGTCCTCCGCCGCGGAGCGGGAGATGCGCGGCAGCAGGGCGGCCATCAGGGAGACGGTGATGATGGCCTGCGGCAGGCCCCAGATCAGCTGGGCGTTGGCGTAGGCGGCGAAGCCGGTGCCCTTGACCCCCGAGTCGATGCCGGAGGCTGTGGACAACTGGGTGACGACGAGCGCACCCGCCTGGTTGGCCAGGACGAAAAGAATGGTCCACTTGGCGAGCATGGCGGCCTTGCCGAGACCGTGGCCCTTCCAGTCGAACCGCAGCCGCATCCTGAAGCCGGTCTCACGCAGGTACGGGATCATCGCGAGCGCTTGGACGACCAGGCCGAGGAAGACGCCGATACCGAGGAGCCGCTGGCCCTCCGGCGGAATGCTCGTCACGCTCATCTGGGAGTTCGCCGACGTGCCGTACACCCAGATGAACGTGCCGAGTGTCACGATGATGACGATGTTGTTCAGGACCGGGGTCCACATCATCGCGCCGAACTTCCCGCGGGCGTTGAGGATCTGCCCCATCACCACGTGAATGCCCATGAAGAAGATCGAGGGCAGGAAGTAACGGGTGAAGGTGATGGCGACCTCGTTGGCCGCCGGATTGCCGGCAACCGGGTTCGACAGCATACGAACCAGCAGCGGCGCCGCGAACATCGCGAGACCGGTGAGTGCGGCCAGGACCACCATCACCAGCGTCAGCAGGCGGTTCGCAAAGGCCTGGCCGCCGTCCTCGTCCTCTTTCATCGCCCGAACGAGCTGCGGCACGAAGACGGAGTTGAGGCCACCGCCGACGGTCAGGATGTAGATCATCGTCGGCAGCTGGTACGCGACCTGGAAGGAGTCGCCGAGCAGGCCGAGGCCCAGTGCCGACACGATCAGCGCCGAGCGGATGAAGCCCGTGAGGCGGGAGACCATCGTGCCGGCAGCCATGACGGCGCTCGACTTCAGCAGACCCGCGGCCTTCCCGCTCTTCTTCGCGGGCGGTGCCGGAGCCACGACGGCCGCGGTCCCGAGTTCCATGGTCTGATCGGGCGCGGGGGCCGCGGGGGCCGCGGGGGCCTGGTACTGCGGTGCCGGTACCTGAACACTCGAGGCCGCCGCGGGACCCGGCGCCGATGGGAGTTCCGAGGCCGGGTAGCCGCCCTGCTGCTGGTCCCGGAAGAGATGCGCGAAGGCATCCGGCTCGTGGCGCTCTTCGCCGGCCTGGGTCACCAGATCGTCGACACCCACGAACTGGGTGGTGCGGGGGTCGTCGCCGTACGGCAGGTACTGGGTCGGGCCCTCCGGCTCGGGCGCCGGGGTCTGTGCCCACAGGTGTGGGTCAGGGGCGTACGGCGACTGGGGAGGCTGGGCGTACAGAGGCTGCTGCGGCTGGAACGTGCCCGGGGCCGGCGGTGGGTGTGCGGCGCGGTCGTAGAGCGCCTCGGCGACCGGATCCTGGGCGTAGATGTCCTGCGCGCGGTAGGGGTCCTGGTCGTAGGCGTCCTGGAGGTACATGTCGGCGGGGGACTGCGGCGGGACCTGGCCGTCCTGAGGCGGCGGGCCCTCGGGGTGGCCCGAGCCGCCCGCGGCCTCGCCGCGGTCACCGTCGTACGGCGCGTTCATGGTTACCCCACCTCATCGTCCCGGGCCCACCGGCCACGACATCCTCAACGGTCCACTCTCTCACCCGTGCCGGAAGGGTCGGCGCTTTCCGCTGCGGTGTCCGGTGCCGGGTCACTCGGCTGCTGCGGGTCGTCTGCCCGGCTCCTGGTGTCGGACTCCCCCTTGAGACGGTCGTCGCCGCCGTCGGGGTTCTCCGGGGCGTCGACGGCCTCGCCCGTCTCGTCGGGGCCGTCCTCCTCGGTCTCGCGGGCGGCTGCGCGCTTGCGCTGGGTGTACATCCGGAAGCCGGCGAGAACGAGCAGGAGGAAACCGCCGCCGATGACCAGCATCACAGTGGCCGTGAATTCCGTGACCTTCACGTCGAACCTGACGGGGGCGCCGTACACCTGCCCGTCCTCCGTGTACAGCTGGGCGATCACCCTGGCCTGACCGTTGGCCTTCGCCGTCGTGGTGAACTTCACCGTCTGGCTGTGACCGCCGGAGACCTCGACAGGCTGTTCGTCGTAGGCGTCGTCGCCGATCTCCAGGCGCTTGGGGCTCAGTGAGGTGAGCCGCAGCACCAGGTGGTCCGCGCCCTGCACCAGGTTGTTCTGCACGGTCACCGGGATCGTGGCGCTGCGCCCGGAGAGCTTGGTCTCGGACTTGTCGATCAGCTTGACCTGATCGGTCAGCTCGTCCACGTACGCCTCGACGTCACTCCGGAAGGAACGCGCCTCGGTGGCCCGGCCGCGCCAGGACGTGGACATCTCGCGGTTCACGGCCCGCCCGAACGGGGTCACCACTCGGGACTGATCGCTGAGGATCACCTTGAAGTTGTCGAGCTTGTCCTGCGTGGTCGCGATCTCCATGAAGGCCGACCGAGTCAGCTCCTGCTTGCGCAGCGAGGAGGGATACCTGGACGTCGACGGCACGGTCGTGGTGGCCGCCGGGTCCGGCTTGGCGGCGGCCGCCGCGGTGAGCTCCTGCGACTCGGACCAGTTGCTGCTCTGCAGGGCGGTCAGCGCCTCGGCCATCGCCTGGGCCTGGCGCGCCGACGGCATGCGCTGCGGGGCGACGACGACGCTGCGCTGCTTGTGCGTCTGAAGGTCGAGGGCGAGGCTCTGGGCGAGGAAATTCTGCACGGCGAGCGTGGAGGCGGAGGCCTTCGTCAGGTCGCCCTGGAACGCCGTCGACAGCCGCGCGTCCGCGACGACCGCCGTGGTGCCGCCCCCGATGGGGCGGGCCGCCGAGGGCGTGTACGACAGGCTGCCCGTCTCCTGCAGACTGTCGCTGCGCGCGATCACCTTGTCGGCGCCGGCGGAGGTGGCGACCTTCACGATCGACGGGTCCACCGTGCCCTCGACCGGCCAGGCGAAGTCGGTGCTCGGTGTCACGTGGAGCACGGTCCGCACCGTGGTGGCGGCGACGTCGGTGGCCTCCTTGAGATGGCTGAGGGTGCCGGTGACGCTTGTGCCGTTGTGCGCGAGGGAGGCGAGATCCGGGTCGGCGAAGGGGAGGGCGACGACCTCCTTGGCCGCAACCGCGTCCTGCAGCCCGGCGAGCCACTGCTTGGCGACGGCCTGATAGGTGCCTGCCCGGGTCGTGTCACCGGACCTGACCCGGTAGGTGCGGGTCATCGCGTCGACGGATGCCAGCAGGTCCGGGTCGATCACCCAGGTGACGTCGAGGTCCTTGCCCAGTGACAGGAGCTGATCGAGGCGGCCGCCCGGAGAGATCTCCTTGGCCAGGTCGTCGTTGAGGAAGACGGGCGTCTGCTGCTCGTTCGACCCTGTCTCCGCCGTCATGTGGGCGGTGGAGATCAGGGGCCACAGGTACGTCGTCCTCGTCCGGGTGTCGGCCTCGTCGGACTGCCACGGCAGGAACGTCCGCTCCATACCGAGCACCTGCTCCCAGGGCTGCGCGGACGTCTCCCCGGAGAGCGAGACGGCGAGTTGATAGACGCCGCTGTCGCCGAGGTCCAGTTCGTCGACCGGAACCGAGATGGAGAAGGGCTCGGCGACGCCCGGCGTCAGCTGGGAGAACTTCTCGATGTACTTGCCGCCGACCTCCGGGCCGGTGGCCGCCTGCATGTCGTTGCTGTTCTTGGTGGCATTGTCGATGGCCGAGCGGGTGGTCAGCTCGGGGCCCACCCGCAGTCCCACGTGGGCGCCCGTGACTGCCTGCTTGCCGGTGTTGGTCACTGTTCCCGACACGATGACTGTGTCGCCGTCCGTGGGGGCGCTGGGAGTGAGTGTGTCGAGCGCCACGGAGACGGTGCCCGAGTCGGCGGCCAGCGCGGGTGTGGCGGTGGGCAGCTGCAGCAGTCCGGCCAGCAGGGGCGCCCCGGCGAGCAGGGCTCCAGTGCGCCGCAGCCAGCGGCGGGCAGGTGAGGCACTGGTCCCCTGGAAGTCTGCCGCCTCGGCCACGCGCTCGCCCGTCCCTCGTCGTCGTCAGTGGTCGTCGGAATGTGCGTCCACGCATGGTAACGATGCGCGCTGAGGGGAAGTGCCGCGGACCGCTCCGCAAGATCGGGGAAGGACGTCGTGCTGTCCCGAATGTGCACGTATAAAGGGGGTCGCCTGCGTGCCTTTCGAGGGCAGGCCTCGCACGGGGCCCAGTGGAGGGTCTGTGCGCATTCAATGGAGGCGCTCGCGGTCGCCCGGGCCACGTACCCTTTTCCTTTGTGCCGAACGCCAACGAAGACACCTCCAGTGCCCTGAGCCAGGTGCAGCACCGCGCGGTGAGTGAACTGCTGCGGGTCGCCCCTGTCGCCGACGATCTCGCCCGCCGCTTCCAGGAGGCCGGGTTCTCACTCGCCCTGGTCGGCGGCTCGGTCCGGGACGCGTTGCTCGGCCGGCTCGGCAACGACCTGGACTTCACGACCGACGCCCGCCCCGAGGACGTACTGAAGATCGTCCGGCCGTGGGCGGACGCCGTGTGGGAGGTCGGGATCGCCTTCGGCACGGTCGGGGCGCAGAAGGACGGCTACCAGATCGAGGTGACCACGTACCGGTCGGAGGCGTACGACCGGACCTCACGCAAGCCCGAGGTGAGGTACGGCGACTCCATCGAGGAAGATCTGGTCCGTCGCGACTTCACTGTGAACGCGATGGCCGTCGCGCTGCCGGAGAAGGAGTTCATCGATCCGCACGGTGGGCGCGACGACCTCGCGGCGCGTGTGCTGCGTACTCCGGGCACGCCCGAGGAGTCCTTCTCGGACGACCCGCTGAGGATGATGCGGGCAGCACGCTTCGCGGCCCAGCTCGACTTCGAGGTCGCCCCCGAGGTCGTCACGGCCATGAAGGAGATGGCCGGACGCATCGAGATCGTCTCGGCCGAGCGGGTCCGGGACGAACTGAACAAGCTGATCCTGTCCACGCACCCGCGCAAGGGCCTGACGCTGCTGGTGGATTCCGGGCTTGCCGACCACGTACTGCCCGAGCTTCCGGCGCTGCGCCTGGAGAGCGACGAGCATCACCGGCACAAGGACGTCTACGAGCACACGCTGATCGTTCTGGAGCAGGCGATCGCTCTGGAGGAGAGCGGCGCGGACCTGACTCTGCGTCTGGCCGCCCTGCTGCACGACATCGGCAAGCCGCGAACTCGTCGCTTCGAGAAGGACGGCAGGGTTTCCTTCCACCACCACGAGGTGGTCGGGGCGAAGATGACCAAGAAGCGCATGACCGCGCTGAAGTACTCCAACGACCTGGTGAAGGAGGTCTCGCGTCTTGTCGAACTCCACCTGCGCTTCCATGGCTACGGCACAGGTGACTGGACGGACTCCGCGGTCCGCCGCTATGTCCGTGACGCAGGCCCCCTGCTCGACCGCCTCCACAAGCTGACCCGCTCGGACTGCACGACGCGGAACAAGCGCAAGGCCGCTGCGCTCTCGCGGGCGTATGACGGCCTGGAGGAGCGGATCGCTCAGCTTCAGGAACAGGAGGAGCTGGACGCGATCCGTCCGGACCTCGACGGCAACCAGATCATGGAAATCCTGGGCATCAGCCCGGGCCCGGCAATCGGCCGTGCGTACCAGCACATGCTGGAGCTCCGGCTGGAGAATGGGCCCATGAAGCACGATGAGGCGGTGGCCGCGCTCAAGGAGTGGTGGGCCGAGCAGGGCTGAGGCCGTGAAACGGGCTCACGTTTCACGTGAAACATGAGCCAGCTCTCGACAAGGCCAACGTCGTTCTACGAAGACGAGCTCGGTTGCGCCGAGGGGCGTTGTTTCACGTGAAACAACGCCCCGACCAGTCCATAGACGGCGGCGACCGTGATCACCAGTGGCACCGAGCGGCCATCCGGCGGCAGCATCAGGGCAGCGACGCCCGCGGCGCCCACGAAGGCGACGTTGAAGAGCACGTCGTAGACGGAGAAGATCCGGCCCCGGAAGCCGTCGTCGACCGAGGACTGCACGATCGTGTCCGTTGCGATCTTCGCGCCTTGGGTGATCAGTCCCAGGACGAATGCTGCGACGAGCATGGGAGCTGCGGCGAACGGGAGGCCGAGTGCGGGCTCCAGGACCGCGGCCGCAGCGGCACAGATGACGATCCATTGCCCGGGCCCGTATCGGTCCGCCGCCCATGGTGTCACGACCGCAGCCGCGAAGAACCCGGCGCCGGAAAAACCCAATGCCAGCCCCAGTAGGGCGAGACCGTCGTCGGGACCGGACGTCAGGGTGTAGCGGCAGAGCATCAGCACCATGACCAACAGGGCGCCGTAGCAGAACCGCATCAACGACATCGCGACGAGCGCCCACGTGGCCTCCCTGCGTGAGGGGGCGGAGAGATGGCGCACCCCCGCCGCCAGGGCGCGGGCGGTGCCGGTGAGTGCTGCCGACAGGCTTGGCTGTACCAACTCGCGGTCGGGCCCCAGCAGTTCCGGTGCGATGCGTAACGACGCGAGAGCTCCGCACAGATACAGTCCGGCCCCCAGGAGCACCACGGCCGCATCGGAATCCGCGACCAGCCGGACGACGAAGGCGAGGCCGCCGCAGACCGTCGCGGCGAGTGTCCCGGCGGTCGGGGAGAGGGAGTTGGCGATCACCAGTCGCTCGGCGTCGACGACCCGGGGCAGCGCGGCGGACAGGCCGGCCAGGATGAAGCGGTTGACAGCGGTGACGCACAACGCGGAGATGTAGAAGAGCCAGTCGGGAACATCGCTGATGATCAGGGCGGCCGTGGCCGATGCCATCAGGGCGCGCACCAGGTTGCCGTACAGAAAGACCTGGCGGCGGCGCCAACGGTCCAGGAGGACACCGGCGAAAGGGCCCACCAGGGAGTAGGGGAGTAAGAGGATCGCCATCGCAGAGGCGATGGCGGTGGCGGAGGTCTGCTTCTCGGGCGAGAAGACGACGTAGGCGGCGAGCGCGATCTGGAAGACACCGTCGGCGCCCTGGGAGAGCAGGCGCACGACGAGCAGACGTCGGAAGTTCCGGAAACGGAGCAGGACGCGCAGATCACGCACGACAGGCATGGGGCACAGCCTCACATAAGGGAGGGTCCCCCGGGCTGTACCACCCGGGGGACCCTCATCAGCTCTGGCAGGAGCGGTTTCAGCACGCGGCGTCGTGTCTCTCCGCCGCACAAAGCTTTGTCTCGGTGGAACGCAGAGCTTTGTCTCGCTAGCGCTCGACCTCGCCCTTGATGAACTTCTCGACGTTGTCGTAGGCCTCGTCGTCGAAGTACTGGACCGGCGGGGACTTCATGAAGTACGAGGACGCCGAAAGGATCGGGCCGCCGATGCCGCGGTCCTTGGCGATCTTCGCGGCGCGCAGCGCGTCGATGATGACGCCGGCGGAGTTCGGGGAGTCCCAGACCTCGAGCTTGTACTCCAGGTTCAGCGGGACGTCACCGAAGGCACGGCCCTCGAGACGGACGTACGCCCACTTGCGGTCGTCGAGCCACGCCACGTAGTCCGAGGGACCGATGTGGACGTTCTTCTCGCCCAGGTCGCGGTCGGGGATCTGCGAGGTGACGGCCTGCGTCTTCGAGATCTTCTTGGACTCGAGGCGGTCGCGCTCCAGCATGTTCTTGAAGTCCATGTTGCCGCCGACGTTGAGCTGCATGGTGCGCTCAAGACGGACACCGCGGTCCTCGAACAGCTTTGCCATCACACGGTGCGTGATCGTGGCGCCGACCTGCGACTTGATGTCGTCGCCGACGATCGGGACGCCTGCCTCGGTGAACTTGTCCGCCCACTCCTTGGTGCCCGCGATGAAGACAGGAAGAGCGTTGACGAAGGCGACCTTGGCGTCGATGGCGCACTGGGCGTAGAACTTCGCCGCGTCCTCGGAGCCGACGGGCAGATAGCAGACGAGGACGTCGACCTGCTTGTCCTTCAGGATCTGGACGACGTCGACCGGGGCCTCGGCGGACTCCTCGATGGTCTCGCGGTAGTACTTGCCGAGGCCGTCGAGGGTGTGGCCACGCTGGACCGGGACACCCTTGTTCGGGACGTCGCAGATCTTGATGGTGTTGTTCTCGCTGGCACCGATGGCGTCCGAGAGGTCGAGTCCGACCTTCTTGGCGTCGACGTCGAAGGCGGCGACGAACTCGACGTCACCGACGTGGTAGTCGCCGAACTGGACGTGCATCAGGCCGGGGACCTTCGACGCCGGATCGGCGTCCTTGTAGTACTCGACTCCCTGCACCAGCGACGCGGCACAGTTGCCCACGCCGACGATGGCTACGCGCACCGAACCCATTCCGGTTGCTCCCTGTGTGTACGAGTGAGGCCCTGGCAGGGGCCTCACGTGGTGGTGTCGCCGGGCGTATCCGGACCGGGAGTGTCCCCGGTCCGGGGCAGAACGCCCGGCGCTCCCTCTGTGGTGTCGCGAGCGGGTTCCCCGTGGTCGGGACCCTTGAGGTCCCGACCCGCCCGCTCGCTCTCGATGAGCTCGTTCAGCCAGCGCACTTCGCGCTCCACGGACTCCATCCCGTGGCGCTGGAGCTCAAGCGTGTAGTCGTCGAGGCGATCCCGGGTGCGCGCCAGAGAGGCGCTCATCTTCTCCAGGCGTTCCTCGAGCCGACTGCGACGGCCCTCAAGGACGCGCATGCGCACATCACGAGAGGTCTGCCCGAAGAAGGCGAAGCGAGCAGCGAAGTGCTCGTCCTCGTACGCGTCGGGCCCGGTCTGCGAGAGGAGCTCCTCGAAGTGCTCCTTACCTTCCGCCGTCAACCGGTAGACGATTTTCGCCCGACGCCCTGCGAGTGGCGCGGCGAGGGCGTCCTCGGAGGTGTGCCCCGGCTCTTCGATCAACCAGCCGTTGGCGACCAGCGTCTTGAGGCAGGGGTACAGGGTCCCGTAGCTGAACGCATGGAACACACCCAGCGACGTGTTGAGTCGCTTGCGCAGCTCGTAGCCGTGCATCGGGGACTCGCGGAGCAGGCCGAGTACGGCGAACTCAAGGATCCCGGAACGCCGGCTCATGGTCGCCTCCTCTCTGCCGCGGTCGGGCCGTGACGGTCTTTATGCCGAGCTGATGTATCGACTCGATACATCACGACGATAGAACGGCCTTACGGATGCGACAAGTGGGGGGAAGGTGAACGGGATCACATGACTGATTCACGTGGAGCGAGTTGCCTGATTTGGGGTGAACCTCGGGGCTAAGTGGGTTTTGGCGGTGCGTAGTCTGTGCGCCATGCACACCACCGGGAACCGAGTGACGCCTGGGGGGCGTCGTTGTCTTCGGTGCAGTACGGGTGAATGCGGAACCGACCGCATCCGTACTTCGGGGGGACCGGAAACCAGCTGCCGTTTCCAGGCGCGCAACGGTGCGCCTGCCCGAGGAGTAGTCGTTCGATGAGCGAGCACCGTCGCAAACCGCCGCAGCCGCAGGGAGGCGGACGTGCCGCGGCCCGACGCGGCCAGTCCGGCTCGTCCCCAGGCCGCCGTGCGGCACCGCGAGGCGCCACCGGGTCTGCGTCCGACTCCTATGGGACCAGTTCCCACGAGTCGGATTCCTATCGTCCGGGAGGCGAGGAGCGTCCGTACGGCGGCCGCGCCGAGGCCCGGCGGGCTACACAGAGAAGCAGCGGCGGCCGGCGCAGAGCGGCCGAACCCGCCGGACGCGGCCGACGCCCCGGCGGCCCAGGCGGGCCCGGGCGTGGCCGCGCGACCGCTTCCGACAAGAAGCGGATCATCGACTACCCGCGCGCCGGCAAGTACGGCGTGGCGCGCTGGGTGCCGTCGTGGAAGCTGGTCACCGGGCTGTTCATCGCGTTCTTCGGCAGCATGGTGGCTGTCGCGGGCCTCGCGTACGCCATGGTCACCGTCCCGACCCTCGCCGACACCGCGAAGGCCCAGAACAACGTCTACTACTGGTCCGACAAGTCCGAGATGGTCGCCACGGGCGGTGAGACGAACCGTCAGGAGGTCAACCTCTCGCAGATCCCCAAGGCGATGCAGAACGCCGTGATCTCGCAGGAGAACAAGACCTTCTACACCGACAGCGGCATCGACCCCAAGGGCATCGCCCGCGCCGTGTTCAACATGGCCAGGGGCGGTGAGACGCAGGGCGGCTCCACCATCACCCAGCAGTACGTGAAGAACGCGATGCTGGACGACCAGTCCCAGACCATCTCGCGCAAGTTCAAGGAGATCTTCGTCTCGGTCAAGGTGGGCTCCACCGTGTCCAAGGACAAGATCATGGAGGGCTACCTGAACTCCGCGTACTACGGTCGCGGGGCCTACGGCATCCAGGCGGCCGCGCGAGCGTACTTCGACAAGGACGCCGCCAAGCTGAACCCGGGCGAGTGCGCCTTCCTGTCGGCGATGCTCAAGGGCGCCACGTACTACGACCCCGCGGGTGCGACCAGCTTCGACCCGGCCGCCACCGACGAGGCCAACAGCAAGCGGGCCCTGCGGCAGATGCAGAACACCCTCGACAAGATGGTCGAGTACGGCCATCTGGACGCCGCGACGCGCGCCAAGTACAAGACGCTCCCCGACTGGAAGAACCCGCGCTCGAACAACGAGCTGAGTGGCCAGGTCGGTTACCTCGTCGACCTCGCCAACGCCTCTCTGGTCAGGAACAGCGACAAGACGGGAATCACCGAGCGGAAGCTGCGCGAGGGCGGCCTGTCGATCTACACGACCTTCGACAAGAAGAAGGTCAACGAGCTCAAGGCCGCGGTCGAGACCGTTCAGAAGAAGAACATCAAGCCCAAGGAGCGCCCCAAGACGGACAAATACGTCCAGTTCGGCGGGGCTTCCGTGGACCCGACGACCGGGGCCATCAAGGCCATCTACGGCGGTGAGGACGCGACGAAGCACTTCACCAACAACGCCGATGTCACCGGTGCCCAGGTCGGCTCGACCTTCAAGCCGTTCGTGCTCGCGGCGGCGATGAAGTGGGGTGTCCGGGACAAGGATCTCCCGGAGAACCAGGCCCAGGACGAGCGAACCAAGGTCAACCCGCAGAGCCTGTACAGCGGCCAGAACGATCTCAAGGTCAAGAACTACGACGGATCGATCTGGAAGAACGAGGACGGCAAGGAGTGGCTCCAGGAGAACGACGGCAAGGAGTCGTACGGCGCTCCTCCGGGCTACAAGATCAACCTCCGCGAGGCCATGAGGGAGTCTGTGAACTCCGCCTTCGTGCAGCTGGGCATGGACGTCGGGCTGGACAAGGTGAAGGAGTCCGCGATGGACGCGGGTCTCCTGGAGGGCAGCCTGACCGGCACCGGCTACCCGTCCTTCTCCATCGGCATCTCCGACCCGAGCGCGATCCGTATGGCGGGCGCGTACGCCACCTTCGCGGCCAGTGGAAAGCAGCGCGAGCCCTTCTCCGTCCTGAAGGTCACGGGCAAGGACGGCACGGTCTACACCCACGAGGACGAGACGCAGGAGGCGTTCGAGCCGGACGTCGCCGACAACGTGACGGACGTGCTCAAGACCGTGGTCAAGGACGGCACGGGTACCAACGCTCAGCTCAGCGACCGTCAGGTGGCGGGCAAGACCGGTACCACCGACGGCAACAAGTCCGCCTGGTTCGTGGGCTACACCCGACAGCTGTCCACGTCGATCAGCATGTTCCGCTACGACGACAACGAGAAGAGCAAGAACCGCACGTTCCTGAAGATGTACGGAACGGGTGGGCAGGAGAAGATCCACGGCGCCTCGTTCCCGTCCGAGATCTGGCACGACTACATGGAGCAGGCGGTGAAGGGCACGCAGCCGTTGCCCTTCCCGACGCCGGCGCCCATCGGCGTGGTCGTCAACGACGTCCCGAGCCCCACTCCGACCCCCACGGTCAGCGACACGCCGTCGGCCAGCCCGACGCCGAGTCCGACGCCCAGTGAGTCGGAGGCCTCCCCGACGCCCACGGAGAGCGAGTCCTGCCAGTTCGAGTGGCAGTGCACCGGCGACACCGCCGGCACGGACACCGGTGGCACCGACGGGGGTGTGACGTCCTCACCCACGCCCACGGAGTCGGAAGGCAACACCAGGGGCAACGGCAACGGAGGCCTCTTCGGAGGCCCGTCGGGTTGATCCGGCCGACCCGGAAGTCCGGCCTCTGCCCGGGTAGGTGAAGGCAAGGGTGGCCGCCACGCGCTGAACGCCGTGGCGGCCACCCTTGATTTATTTCCGGGGCGTCCGGCTCGGTACGCCGCCTGCCTCGCCGCAACGGCAGGCTGCGCCGGCTCCGGGGTGGGCGAGCCCGCAGCGGCCACCGCCCGGTTGCGAGTCCCGCGGCCCCGCTGTCCAGGATGTGACGCACAAGCTGTCGAGGCAGGCAGCCCGCCGTGACCGCCGCACGCACGCGCGCGCGTACCGGCGTGGAACGGGGCGAGCCGGACGTCCGTCGCCGACCCCGCACCGGTTCTCAGGCGCGTACGGCAGGATGTGCGACATGCCCAGCGCAGAATCTACGCAAGCGAGCGTGCACGAGCCGGAGCCGGTGCGGCCGACGAAGGAGGACGCGGTCGCCGCGGCCGGCAGCGAACTGATCGGCGGCCCCCTGGGGCGGCGCGCCCTGCTCGGCACGTCCTGGTGGACTCCCGTCCGGGTGATCGTTCTGGTGGCGATCGGCATGTTCGTCCTCGGCCTGGTCCAGAAAGCGCCCTGCTACAACGGCGCCTGGTTCTTCGGCGCCAGTTCGCAGTACACGCACGCCTGCTACTCCGACATCCCGCACCTGTACCAGGGGCGTGGTTTCGCCGACGGGCTCGTCCCGTACTTCGACAAGCTGCCCGGCGACATGCAGTACCTCGAATACCCGGTGCTCACCGGCGTGTTCATGGAGGTCGCCTCGTGGCTCACACCCGGCAGCGGCAGCATCCAGGACCAGGAGCAGTGGTACTGGATGGTCAACGCCGGGATGCTGATGGCGTGCGCCGCCGTCATCGCCGTGTGCGTGACCCGGACGCATGCCCGGCGCCCCTGGGACGGTCTGCTGGTCGCGCTGGCGCCCGCCTTCGCCCTGACCGCCACCATCAACTGGGACCTTCTGGCAGTCGCTCTGACGGCCGCCGCGATGCTGATGTGGTCACGGGGCCGCTCGCTCGCCTTCGGCGTCCTGCTGGGGCTCGCCACGGCCGCCAAGCTCTATCCCTTTCTCCTGCTCGGCCCCTTGCTCCTGCTGTGCTGGCGCGCGGGCAAGTGGCGGCAGTTCGGCACGGCTCTGGGGGGCGCGGTCGTCGCCTGGCTGGTGGTGAACCTGCCGGTGATGCTCTTCGCTTTCGACGGCTGGTCGAAGTTCTACACGTTCAGCCAGGAGCGGGGTGTCGACTTCGGTTCCTTCTGGCTGATCTGGGTCCAGAACTCGAACGACCCGCCCGGCACCGACTCCGTCAACACCATGGCCACGCTGCTGATGCTGCTGTGCAGCGCCGGTGTCGCGGCCCTGGCCCTCACCGTTCCGCGCCGCCCGCGCTTCGCCCAGCTCGCCTTTCTGATCGTCGCGGCCTTCATCCTCACCAACAAGGTGTACTCGCCGCAGTACGTCCTGTGGCTGGTGCCGCTCGCCGCGTTGGCCCGGCCGAAGTGGCGGGACTTCCTGATCTGGCAGGCGTGCGAGGTGGCGTACTTCCTGGGGATCTGGATGTACCTCGCGTACACCACCAGCGGAGACGCTCACAAGGGCCTGCCGACCGACGGCTACCACTGGTCCGTCGCCCTGCACCTGCTGGGCACGCTGTACCTGTGTGCGGTGGTCGTGCGCGACATCCTCATGCCCGAGCGGGACGTGGTGCGCCTGAACGGTGACGACGATCCCTCAGGGGGCGTGCTCGACGGTGCAGAGGACGTCTTCGTTCTCGGTCCCTCCGCGCATCCGCCGCGGCACGCGGCCCACTTCGACGGGCCTCAGGTGGAGTGGGGCAGCCGGGGAGCCGGGTCTCCCGCTCCGCCCTCCATAGACGGTTCGCTCTGAGCGAACGCCGGGAAGGCGGGGCCGAATGGCCCATACGAAAGGCCGTACACGATGCTCCGTGTACGGCCTCTCGGTTGTCCGTGAGCGCTCAGCGGTCGACGATCCGGTCGAACTGCGTGGTGGTGTGCCGCAGATGGGCCACCAGCTCGTCGCCGACCGTGGGCTCCTGGGCGTCGGCAGGCACGAACAGGATCGACACCTGCATGTGCGGCGGCTCGGCGAACCAGCGCTGCTTGCCGCCCCAGACGAACGGAGAAAGGTTCCGGTTGACGGTGGCGAGGCCGGCGCGGGCGACGCCCTTAGCCCGCGGCATGACGCCGTGCAGCGCCTTGGGGGCCTCCAGCCCCACTCCGTGCGACGTTCCGCCCGCCACGACCACCAGGAAGCCGTCGGAGGCGGCCTTCTGCTGCCGGTAGCCGAAGCGGTCGCCCTTGGCCACACGCGAGACGTCCAGGACGGCACCGCGGTACTCGGTGGCCTCGTGGTCGCCCAGCCACAGCCGCGTACCGATACGGGCGCGGAAGCGGGTCTGCGGGAACTGCTGTTGGAGCCGGGCGAGATCCTCGGCCTTGAGGTGACTGACGAACATCGTGTGCAGCGGCAGCCGGGCCGCGCGAAGCCGGTCCATCCAGCCGATGACCTCCTCGACGGCATCCGAGCCGTCGGTGCGGTCCAGCGGCAGGTGGATGGCGAAGCCCTCAAGGCGGACGTTCTCTATGGCAGAGTGCAGCTGGGGCAGGTCCTGCTCGCTGATGCCATGGCGCTTCATCGAAGACATCACCTCGATGACCACGCGCGCACCCACCAGGCCGTAGACCCCGTCGATCGAGGACACCGAGCGGATGACCCGGTCGGGCAGCGGCACGGGCTCCTCGCCGCGCCGGTACGGCGTCAGCACCAGCAGGTCACCGCCGAACCAGTCCTTGATCCGGGCGGCCTCGTACGTCGTGCCCACGGCGAGGACGTCCGAGCCCAGGCGCGTGGCCTCCTCCGCCAGCCGCTCGTGCCCGAAGCCGTAGCCGTTGCCCTTGCAGACGGGGACGAGCCCCGGGAACTGCTCCTGCACGTGCTTGTGGTGCGCCCGCCAGCGCGCGGTGTCGACGTAGAGCGTGAGCGCCATGGCCGGACCTGGAACCTTTCTCGGGGCTGCGGTGTATCAGAGGTATGGAAGCTATCGAAGCGAGGAACGCGGCGTCAGCGGCGCGACATGTAGATGTCGAGCGCCTTGTGGAGCAGCTTGTTCAGCGGGAAGTCCCACTCACCGAGGTACTCGGCGGCCTGGCCGCCCGTGCCCACCTTGAACTGGATCAGCCCGAAGAGGTGGTCGGTCTCGTCCAGCGAGTCGGAGATGCCTCGCAGGTCGTAGACGGTCGCGCCGAGCGCGTAGGCGTCGCGGAGCATCCGCCACTGCATCGCGTTCGAGGGCCTGACCTCCCGGCCGATGTTGTCGGAGGCGCCGTAGGAGTACCAGACGTGACCGCCGACGACCAGCATCGTCGCCGCAGACAGGTTCACGCCGTTGTGCCGGGCGAAGTACAGCCGCATGCGGTTGGGGTCCTCGGTGTTGAGGGCCGTCCACATACGCTGGAAGTACGACAGCGGGCGCGGCCGGAAGTGGTCCCGGACGGCCGTGATCTCGTACAGCCGCTGCCATTCCTCGAGGTCCTGGTAGCCGCCCTGGACGACCTCGACGCCCGACTTCTCGGCCTTCTTGATGTTGCGGCGCCACAGTTGGTTGAAGTTCTTGTGGACCTCTTCCAGGGAGCGATTCGCCAGCGGTACCTGATAGACGTAGCGGGGCTGTACGTCCCCGAAGCCGGCGCCCCCGTCCTCGCCCTGCTGCCAGCCCATGCGCCGAAGTTTGTCCGCCACCTCGAAGGCGCGCGGTTCGATGAAGTCGGCCTCGATGTCCCGCAGCCGCTTCACATCCGGGCTCTGGATGCCCTGCTTGATGGAGCCCGCCTCCCAGCGCCGGATGATGACCGGCGGGCCCATCTTCACCGAGAAGGCGCCCTGCTGCTTGAGGTGCGCGAGCATCGGTTCCAGCCACTCGGTGAGATTTGGCGCGAACCAGTTGATGACCGGGCCCTCGGGCAGATACGCGAGATAGCGCTTGATCTTGGGCAGTTGCCGATAGAGGACGAGCCCCGCGCCGACCATGTCGCCGGTGCGGCCGTCGAACCAGCCGAGGCTCTCCGAGCGCCACTCCGCCTTGACATCTGCCCAGGCCGGAACCTGCATGTGGCTCGCCGAGGGCAGGCTCTGGATGTATGCCAGATGCTGCTCGCGGCTGATCGTCCTCAGGGTCAGGCTCATTCGGGGCGCTCCTCGGGCTGGTGTGTCCCCATGGGTACAGGGGCTCCGGCTCTCGCGGCGAAGCCTACTGCGCCTTGAGAGCGCCCTGACCGGGCATAGGGCACCTTCGCCCGGGGCTATGAGCTACCAGGGCGGACCGCGGTGCCGTATGAGGGATGTGGGTGTGCCGTCCGTGGCGTCAGAAGAGCCCGCCGAAGAGACCACCGTGCGCCATGCCGAGGAAGAAGCCGACACCGGATGCGCCCAGGCCGAGGATCAGCCCGAAGCGTTCCCGGGTCGTCACCGAGATCCACTGGCCGTACGCGCCGGTGAGGATCCCCACCAGGCCGGTCCAGGAGCTCAGCAGGTGCAGGTCGTCGTCGATCATCGCCGTGAGGAACGACGTGATGCCCAGCACCAGGGTCACCGCGAGCAGCGTGTCCTGGAGCGGGTGGGGCTTGCCGTCCGTGGCGAACAGCCCTCCGACGGTGTTGGGTCGCAATGCTTGTGCCATGTGGCACCTCCTGCGAAAGGCGGCGCATCGTAGCGCCATACACACCCGATGTGTACAGATTGACGGTCCAGGCGGCCGGATTTCAACCGGAAGTCGATGTGCGGGTAGGCTGTATCTTCTGCACCGGTGTCTGCCCACGTCACGGCCCGAGGACTCCTTCGAGGAAATCCGATTGTCAGTGGCGGCCGATACCGTTGCGTACGCATCACAACCCTCCTGCCACGGAACCGCCGTGGCCGTTGAGTCCAAAGGAGGTGGGTTCCACATGCGTCACTACGAGGTGATGGTCATCCTCGACCCCGATCTGGAGGAGCGCGCTGTCGCCCCGCTGATCGAGAACTTCCTCTCCGTCGTCCGTGAGGGCAACGGAAAGGTCGAGAAGGTCGACACCTGGGGCCGTCGTCGTCTCTCGTACGAGATCAAGAAGAAGCCTGAGGGCATCTACTCGGTCATCGACCTGCAGGCCGAGCCTGCGGTCGTCAAGGAGCTCGACCGCCAGATGAACCTGAACGAGTCGGTCCTCCGGACCAAGGTCCTCCGCCCCGAGACCCACTGAGCTCTCCCGCTCAGCTGATCTCGGGATTCGAGTAGCAGCACTAGCAGCCAGCAGCAAACCCGCCGAGAGGTTCCCCCAATGGCAGGCGAGACCGTCATCACGGTCGTCGGCAATCTTGTCGACGACCCCGAGCTGCGCTTCACCCCTTCCGGTGCGGCGGTCGCGAAGTTCCGTGTCGCGTCCACTCCCCGCACCTTCGACCGTCAGACCAACGAGTGGAAGGACGGCGAGAGCCTGTTCCTGACCTGCTCGGTCTGGCGTCAGGCGGCGGAAAACGTCGCCGAATCGCTCCAGCGAGGCATGCGCGTCATCGTGCAGGGCCGGCTGAAGCAGCGGTCCTACGAGGACCGTGAGGGCGTCAAGCGCACGGTCTACGAACTGGACGTCGAGGAAGTCGGCGCCAGCCTGCGCAATGCCACGGCCAAGGTCACCAAGACCACCGGCCGCGGTGGGCAGGGCCAGGGCGGTTACGGCGGTGGCGGCGGTGGCGCCCAGGGTGGCGGCAGCTGGGGCGGAAGCTCCGGCGGCGGCCAGCAGGGCGGCGGCGGCGCAGCTCCCGCCGACGACCCGTGGGCGACCGGCGCTCCTGCCGGTGGCAACCAGGGCGGTGGCGGCGGCGGTGGCGGCGGCTGGGGTGGTAACTCCGGCGGCAGCGGCGGCGGCTACTCGGACGAGCCCCCCTTCTAGGCCCTCGGGCCGAGGGTGGGCCGTACCCACACTTCTTGATCACACAGGAGATACATCATGGCGAAGCCGCCTGTGCGCAAGCCGAAGAAGAAGGTCTGCGCTTTCTGCAAGGACAAGGTCACGTACGTGGACTACAAGGACACGAACATGCTGCGGAAGTTCATTTCCGACCGCGGCAAGATCCGTGCCCGCCGCGTGACCGGCAACTGCACGCAGCACCAGCGTGACGTCGCCACGGCTGTGAAGAACAGCCGTGAGATGGCGCTGCTGCCCTACACCTCCACCGCGCGATAAGGGAAGGGTGACCGACAGATGAAGATCATCCTCACCCACGAGGTCTCCGGCCTCGGTGCCGCGGGCGACGTCGTCGACGTCAAGGACGGTTACGCTCGCAACTACCTGATCCCGCGGAAGTTCGCTATCCGCTGGACCAAGGGTGGCGAGAAGGACGTCGAGCAGATCCGTCGCGCTCGCAAGATCCACGAGATCCAGACCATCGAGCAGGCCAACTCTGTGAAGGCCCAGCTCGAGGGCGTCAAGGTCCGTCTGGCCGTTCGCTCGGGCGACGCCGGTCGTCTCTTCGGTTCCGTCACTCCGGCCGACGTCGCTTCGGCGATCAAGGCTTCCGGTGGCCCCGAGGTCGACAAGCGCCGCATTGAGCTGGGCGCGCCGATCAAGACGCTGGGCGCCCACGAGACGTCCGTGCGTCTGCACCCCGAGGTGGCCGCCAAGGTCAACATCGAGGTCGTCGCGGCCTGATCGCCGTATTTCGGCTGAACAGCTGAGAAGGGGCCGCACCCAGCCAGGGTGCGGCCCCTTCTGCATGCCAAGGATTCTGGCCAACAGGGAAGGCCATGTTTCACGTGAAACGCCGGTTTCACGTGAAACGCTCAGCGCGTAGCCCCCGTCACCAGCCAGTGGCCCGAGCGGGCACGGAGCCAGAGGGTCAGCATCCGGATCGTCATCATCAGCGTCATCGCCCCCCAGATGGCTGTGAGACCGCCGCCGACCGCAGGGACGAGCAGGGCCACGGGGGTGAAGACCACCAGGGTGAGCACCATCGCCCAGGCGAGGTACGGTCCGTCGCCTGCTCCCATCAGAACTCCGTCCAGGACGAAGACGATCCCGCAGATCGGCTGGGAGAGCGCCACCATGAGAAGGGTCGGCAGCGCGGCGTCCGTGACGATCGGATCACTGGTGAACAGAGGCAGGAAGAGTGGCCGGGCGATGACCACAAGCAGACCGAGCGCAACGCCGGCCGCGATGCCCCACTCCACCATGCGGCGGCAGACGGCTCGGGCGCCTTGGGGGTCGTCGGCGCCCAGATAGCGCCCGATGATGGCCTGCCCAGCGATCGCGATCGCGTCGAGGGCGAAGGCCATCAAATTCCACAGGGACAGGATGATCTGGTGTGCCGCGATATCCGCGTCGCCGAGACGGGCCGCGACAGCTGTGGCGATCACCAGGATCGCTCGCAGGGAGAGTGTGCGAACCAGCAAAGGTACGCCTGCTTGAGCGGAGGCACGGATCCCGGCGGCGTCTGGGCGTAGGGAGGCTCCGTGCTGCCGGGCACCGCGGACGACGACCACCAGATAGGCGGCGGCCATGCCGCACTGGGCGATGACGGTGCCCCATGCGGAGCCCGCGATGCCGAGGCCGGCGCCGTAGACGAGGCCCACATTGAGGGCGGCGTTCGCGAGGAAACCCGCGATGGCGACGTATAGAGGTGTCCGCGTGTCCTGCAGTCCGCGCAGGACACCGGTCGCGGCAAGGACAACCAGCATGGCGGGAATGCCGAAGGACGAGATCCGCAAGTAGGTGATCGCGTACGGGGCTGCGGTGTCGGAAGTGCCGAAGAGGTCCACGATCGCCGGTGCTGCGGGCAGGACGACCGCAATGACGGTGGCACCGAGCAGCAGTGCCAGCCAGATGCCGTCCATGCCTTGACGGATGGCGGCTGCGAGATCACCCGCGCCAACACGCCGGGCGACGGCGGCCGTGGTGGCGTAGGCGAGGAAGACGAAGATGCTGACGGCTGTCGTGAGAAGAGCCGAGGCGACGCCGAGGCCGGCGAGTTGTGCCGTGCCCAGGTGGCCGACGATCGCACTGTCGGCAAGGACGAAGAGGGGCTCGGCGACGAGTGCACCGAAGGCCGGAACGGCCAGAGCGACGATCTCTCGATCATGCTGCCGACGGGCGGCCCTGGCGGGCGCGGGAGCCTGTGTCATGAGCACCAATCTAATCATCCACAGGTAAGAGCTGCAATGGGGCAATGACCCTTACTTTTGAGTCTGGAGCGCCCGCTCTTCGATGTGACTTCAAGTGATCTTGGTCCGACTGGGGAAGTTTTTCTCCTGCACAGCCTATGGATGGGAAATGTGCAGGTCAGCGCAGCCATCGCAGGGTTGGGTGAAGCTTGTTCACAGGCCTGTCCACCGTGTCGTGCACAGGTTTTGGGGAGTTCTCCACAGCATCTGGGCCGTCGTCCACATGGCCTGTGGATAACCAGATTGGCTGACGGTGCCCGCGGGCCTACGGTAGTCCGGCGCCCACTCCGTCCGTCGGCCCGGAAATCGTCACAGAACCGACGCGCCAGAACCGGAGTTGGGCCTCTCATTTGTCAGTGCCGTGCCATAGAAATTAGGGGCACGGCAGAGGTCCGCTTCGCGGACGGGAGGAGGTGGCTCGGGTGAGTATTTCCGAGCCCTTGGACGATCCTTGGGCCGACAGCGGTCCCAGTGATCGTCTTCCCTCTTCCCGCAGACGCGGTGACGGAACCCGGGGCCGTGACGAGCAACACGACCGCGGCGGTGAGAGCGCGACCTGGGACGGTGCTGGTTCGGCCTTCGAACGCGTACCGCCGCAGGACCTCGATGCCGAGCAGTCCGTCCTCGGCGGCATGCTCCTGTCGAAGGACGCCATCGCCGACGTCGTGGAGATCCTCAAGGGCCACGATTTCTACAAACCCGCGCACGAGACCGTCTACCAGGCGATCCTCGACATCTACGCCAAGGGCGAGCCGGCCGACCCCATCACGATCGCCGCCGAGCTCACCAAGCGCGGCGAGATCAACAAGGTCGGCGGCGCATCCTATCTGCACACCCTCGTCCAGACCGTGCCGACGGCGGCCAACGCCGAGTACTACGCGGAGATCGTCCATGAGCGGGCGGTGCTGCGCCGCCTGGTCGAGGCCGGCACTCGCATCACGCAGATGGGATACGCGGCCGAGGACGACGTCGACGAGATCGTCAACCGCGCCCAGGCGGAGATCTACGCGGTCACCGAGCAGCGCACCAGCGAGGACTATCTGCCGCTCGGCGACATCATGGAAGGTGCCCTCGACGAGATCGAGGCGATCGGTTCACGCAGTGGCGAGATGACCGGCGTGCCCACCGGATTCACCGACCTCGACTCGCTCACCAACGGCCTGCACCCGGGCCAGATGATCGTCATCGCGGCCCGTCCCGCCATGGGTAAGTCCACGCTCGCGCTCGACTTCGCGCGTGCCGCGTCGATCAAGAACAACCTTCCCAGCGTCATCTTCTCCCTCGAAATGGGCCGCAACGAGATCGCCATGCGTCTGCTGTCCGCCGAGGCCAGAGTCGCCCTGCACCACATGCGTTCCGGCACCATGACGGACGATGACTGGACGCGGCTGGCCCGCCGGATGCCCGAGGTGTCATCCGCTCCCCTCTACATCGACGACTCCCCGAACCTCTCGATGATGGAGATCCGCGCGAAGTGCCGTCGGCTCAAGCAGCGCAACGACATCAAGCTCGTGATCATCGACTATCTCCAGCTGATGCAGGCCGGTGGCTCGAAGCGTTCCGAGAGCCGTCAGCAGGAGGTCTCGGACATGTCCCGTAACCTCAAGCTCCTGGCCAAGGAGCTCGAGGTCCCGGTGATCGCGCTCTCGCAGCTCAACCGTGGTCCCGAGCAGCGCACGGACAAGAAGCCGATGGTGTCCGACCTGCGTGAGTCCGGCTCCATCGAGCAGGACGCCGACATGGTGATCCTGCTGCACCGTGAGGACGCCTACGAGAAGGAGTCGCCGCGCGCGGGCGAGGCGGACATCATCGTGGGCAAGCACCGTAACGGTCCGACGGCCACGATCACGGTTGCCTTCCAGGGCCACTACTCGCGGTTCGTGGACATGGCGCAGACCTGATCCGTGACTGGGGTGTAGGGTCTCAGATTCCGCTTCACAATCTCAGAGCTGACTGCATGTCGATACCACTTATGCAGCAGCTCTGAGACTCACTGTTCAGCGCACTCACTCTTTCGGGTTAACCGCCCCAGGACTTGCCCACCTCCCAACCGGAGGTGGGCATCTTGGCGTACGGGCATCACCGGGGTTGGGGGTAGGTCATGGACGATTCGGCTGTCACGGCCAGTGTTCGCCGCCGCGACGGTGGGGTAGCCGAGGACCTTGCATGGAACACAGTGTCGTTGGGTCTTCTGGGTTCGGCTGCTCCGTGGCGGACGTTTCGCTGGTACAGGGAGCAGAAGCATTATTCCGGCACATACTGGTCGGCGACGACCCAGGATCACGTGATCTACGAGTCGCGTCTTGAGCTCGCACGGCTGCTGTTCGCCGACTTCGATCCTGCGGTGCACGGAATCGTGGCCCAGCCGTTCCTGCTGAAGGCAGTGGTGGAGGGCAAGACCCGCAGGCACATCCCGGACTACTTCCTGATGACTGAGGATGGCCCGGTGGTCGTGGATGTCAAGCCGCGCCGACGGTTGTTGAAGCCGGCGGTGGCCTTCACGTTCAAGTGGACCCGCCGGGCGGTTGAGTCGCGCGGGTGGTGCTACGAGGTGTGGAGTGAGCCACCGGAGGCGGAGCTGGAGAACATCCGTTTCCTGGCCGGCTATCGCCGTGGGTGGCTGTTCGCCTCGGAGATCCTGGAGGATCTGCGGCGTGCTGACCTGGACGGCGTTCCGCTGGGGCAGGCGGCGCGGAGGCTGCCTGGCCGTCCTGAGCAGAGAGTGCGGGCCGGAATCCATCACCTGCTTTGGAACCAAGAGCTGCGTGCGGATCTGACCGAACCCCTACGTCCCTCCGCGGTGTTGAGGAGGGCGGCATGAGTGGTGCGGGAGCCCGGGTTGGAGTCGGTGCGCGTTTCCGCTACGACGGGGAGACCGTCGAGGTAGTCGAGATGGCCTCGACGACGGCAGGCAATGAGGTCGTCCTGAAGGACGGTCGGGGACGAGTTCGCCGACTGACTCTGAAGGAACTGCTGTTCTCCGACCGCGCGGAGGTGATCCCCGAGCAATCCGGTCCGGCGGCTGACGATGTCGAAGAGATTGCCTCGGTCGTGCTGGGCCAGCTGCGCCAGAGCGAACGGCAGAAGGTCCTGGAGCGGGCTGAGCACGTCCGCGAAGTCCTGACGGGATACCGCTCTGGAAGCCCCGAGCTGGGCCGCGATGGCGAGCCGCGTCCTGAGTACGCACCTGGCATGCGAGCAGAGACCAAGTACGCGGCCAAGGCTAAAGAAGTGGGCGTGTCGGTCCGTACTGTGAAGCAGTGGGTCGCTGATTTCCGTCGGCATGGCGAGGCCGGGCTTGCGCCCAAGAGGAACTCGTCGGGAAGGTCGCAGCCTTCGGCTGATGACCGTTGGGTGGAGACTGCACTGGAAGTAATGGTCGAGTTCACCGACTCGTCGAGGCCGTCGCGGACGCTGGTGATCGACCGGACCCGGGCTCGGGTGATCGCCCGGTTTGGTCCCGATGTGGTGCCACAGCCGAGCCGGGCGACGGCATTTCGGATCCTGGAGTCCCTGGAGCGTCGGCACCCGCTGTTTCGGTTGAGCACGAAGCGGAACCGGGATATCGCCGGCCGCCCGGAGGGGCCTTACGGGAAGCTGCGGCCGACGCGGCCGGGCGAGTACGTACTGATGGACACCACCCGGCTGGACGTGTTCGCCTTCGACCCGCTCACGTTGCGGTGGGTGCAGGCCGAACTGACGGTTGCGATGGACTGGTACACGCGCTGCATCACCGGGATCCTTCTCACTCCTGTGTCCACGAAGGCGGTGGATGTGAGCGCGGTGCTGTTCCAATGCTTCCGCCCGCGGCCAGCGGTGCGGGACTGGCCGCGGCACGCGGTCTGGCCCGAGCACGGGATCCCGCGCACGGTCCTGGTTGACGTCGAAGGATCGACCGGGCCCGGGCTTGCCTCACCGCCACTGGTTCCCGAGACGCTCGTGGTCGATCACGGCAAGGTCTACGTGTCGGAGCACGTGACCAGTGTCTGTCGCCGGATGGGCATATCGATCCAGCCGGCGCGTTTGCGCACGGGCCGGGACAAGGGACCGGTGGAGCGTTATTTCCGCACCTTGCGCGAAGGAAAGCTGGAGGCCCTGCCCGGTTACAAGGGCCCGGACATCCACTCCCGCGGCGAGGATCCGGAAGGGGAGGCGTTCTACTTCCTGGACGAGTTGGAGGAGATCATCCGGGAGTGGACCGCGACGGTCTACCACTGTCGGCCGCACTCCAGCCTGGTCGACCCGGGATTGCCGGGGCTACGGATGTCCCCGGCCCAGATGTTCGAACACGGCATGGCCCGCGCTGGCTACATCGAGGTCCCCCGGGACAGTGATCTCGCCTTCGAGTTCCTGCCCACGAAGTGGCGCACGATGCAGCACTACGGCGTCGAGATCGACGGCCGCCGTTACCGGGGCCCCGGCCTGCCGGCACCGGGCACGAAGAGCCCCTACGCCTACCGGGGCAAACACGATCACTGGCCATTCCAGGTCAACCCCGACGACATCACGAAGATCTACTTCCGGGACCAAAACAGGGCCTGGCACGCGCTGGAGTGGGAGCACGCGCCCGCGATGCAGATGCCGATGAGTGAGGAGGCCCTGGCCTTCGCCCGGAAACTCGCGGCCAAGAAGTACACCCATGTCGACGATCGGCTTGCCGTCGCGGATCTGCTGGAGCGCTGGAATGCGGGGCTGGGCAACACACCCGCCGAGCGACGCATGGCACTGCGGCTCTCTCGCGAGCAGACCATCGAACTGCCTGAAGCCGAGGTCGAGACGGCCGTGACCCTTCCGTCGGTACGCCGAGCTCTGGGCGAGGCGGAGGAGACGCCACAGGCCGAGCCAGAGGAGACCGACGAGGCAGAGGGCGGGGACGACGACGCAGCCGACTTCGAGGACTTGGTGGACGAGGACGATTTCTACGCCACTGCACTGAAGGACGTCGATGACTGACCGCCGCGACGTTTCGCCAGCCGACGACCTGCGGGCGAAGCTGGACCACCTCACCCTCTCCCGCAAAGAGGGGTTCAAGCGGCTGGCCGAGGCTCCGCGCCGGCCGCGGCCCGAGCCGTTGTCACGTCGACAGATCAAGGCCCTGGATGAGGCGGCCCGGATCGAGTACGACCGCGATCGCCGCAAGTGGCACGCGAACCTCGGCCCGCTGGACACCCCGCAGATGGCAGCACTGCACGAGGACCTGTGGGACATCATCGACAGCAACGAGCAGGACGGCGACAAGGCCAAAGGCGGCATTGCGCTCGACGCCTTCCCTGGGTTGGGCAAAACCACGGCGGTGCTGGCGTTCGCCAAGAAGTTCCATCGCAGGGAGATCACCGAGGCGAACGAGTTCACCGATGCAGGATTCGAGCGATGGCCGGTCTGCCGAGTCGGGCTGACCGCGAACACCGGAATGCGCGACTTCAATCGCGCGATCCTTGAGTTCTACGGCCACCCGGGACGCTTCCGTGGCACCGCATCCGACTTCGGCTACCGGGCCCTTGACTGCGTGCTGTCCTGCGAGACGAAACTGCTGATCGTCGATGACCTCCACTTCCTTCGCTGGAGGAACCGGTCCGGCATCGAGGTCAGCAACCACTTCAAGTACATCGCGAACGAGTTCCCCGTCACCTTGCTGATGATCGGCGTCGGGTTGAAGACGCGCGGCCTGTTCAACGAGGGCGAGGACTTTGAGGACGCCGTCCTGGCCCAGACCGGACGCCGCACGACCCGGCTGGGCATGGAACCCTTCACCATCAAAACGGAGAAAGGACGCCGCCACTGGCGGGACATGCTGCTGGCCATCGAACAGCGCGTCGTCCTTGCCGACAAGCATCCAGGCATGATCGCGGATGATCTGTCCGACTACCTCTTCGCCCGCAGCACCGGCCACATCGGCTCCCTGATGACACTGATCAACCGCGGCTGCCAGAAAGCCGTACGCACCGGCGCCGAGCGGCTGGACGAGGACCTGCTGAGCACCGTCAAGAACGACGCCGCTTCCGAGGAGGCCCGCAGGGAGCTTCAACTGGCCTTCGAGACTGGCAAGCTGACCAGCCGACCCAAGCAAAAGCGCAAGGCCGCATGAACCAGGGCCTGCGGACGTTGCCAATCCGTGTCGCTCCGCTGGATGGGGAGGCCCTGGACTCGTGGTTCGAGACGATCGCCTATCGCTTGCGGACACCCATGGCTGACCTGCTCCCAGCTCTTGGCCTGGCCCGACGGGTCGAAGCAGGCGACTGCCGCCGTGATATCCCAGCCCGCTGGGCGATTCTGCTTCGTGACCACGAAGCCGTCGGCATTTCTCACGCCACCGGCGTGAACGTCGAGGTCCTGCATGCGATGACGCTCGCGCACTTCGACGGCCGAGCACTCAAGATCAAACGGGATACGAGGCAGGTCAGTCGATGGCACCACTGGGGGCGCCAGGCCGGATCGCGCTTCTGCCCGGACTGCCTGGCCGAGACGAAGGGCCGGTGGAAGCTGAGCTGGAGGCTGGGCTGGATGTTCGCCTGCCTCGATCACAACCGCCTACTCGTCGACGCATGCCCTCAGTGCGGTCAAGTGCCCTGGAGACGGCTGCACCAACAGCGCTATGTCCCAGAGCCGGGAAAATGTGCCGTCCCCGACCAACGCGAAGAACACGGCAGAAGGCATCAACGCTGCGGCCACCCGCTGTCCGAGACGGCAAGCCGCGAACTTGAGCCCTGTCACACACTTCTGGCAGCACAGAAGCTGCTGACGGAGACCGCGGAGCATGATTCAGCAAGGTTCGGCATCTACGCCAGCGCCAACCAGGGCTTCTCCGCATTGGAGGCACTGGCTGATCTTCGTGCCCTCTCCTCCCGGCTCCTGGCCGATGCCGCGGACAGCGGTCTGGCCAATGTCTTGCCGCACGACACGCGAGAGATCTATGAGGGTGTGAAAGGGGCTCTTCCCGAAATCACGGGCGCCGTTCCTGCCAGGCGCAGCCTGACTGCACCCGTCCAAGCCATTGGAATCGCCGCCGCCCTTCAAGTCCTCGGGCAGCCCCACGTCCATGCCGCCGGCCGCGAGCTTCGGCACCTCGTCGCCGCCGCAGACCCGTCAGAGACACTCAAGCGTCTGACGGGCTTCCACAGGATGCACGGCATCAGTCCGCTGCTGAGCGCCGTCCAGCTGACAGCGCAGGAACCGATGCTGCGACCGAGTGATCAGCTCCGTTACCGGCTTCCGGCCTTCCTCCCCTCCAGACCGTCCCCTCGCGGAGGTCTGGCGGACCAGCGCGTTCACAAGATTCCCTCGTGCTTCTGGCCCGGCTGGTCTGTCCTGCTGTCACCGCCGCAAGGCGCATACAGCCGAACGTTCCGTCCTTGCCTGTCCGCTTCCCTGGGATTGGTGGGTACACGCGACGACCTCAGAGTGATCACACGTCGTCTCGGCAGCGTGACCACCCGGCAGATGACCTCGAAAGTCCTGCAACTCCTGCATGCGCAGGGACACTGGGCGGTGGTCAGCACGGCACTGGTGCGGCTGGCGGACTACCTCGACGCACACGAAGTGCCCATCGACTACCAGCGCCGCCGCATGTTGGACTACACCGATCTACTCTCCGAGGCTCGATGGCGTCAGATCTGCGAGGACGCCGGAGTCCAACCCGGCCAGGGACGTCGTCTCATCGTTGCGCGAAGCACACTCTTCGAGCAGCTGAGCGGGCTTCCGGCACATCTCGCTCCCAGCCACTTCGCGATCACTCGGCCGATGGACCGGCCGCACGTGAACTACTTCGCCGCGTTCCTGACACCTGAAGTCAGGGACGGCCTGCACCGCGCTGGAGCCGATTTCCTCGCAGAGAACGGCGTCGAGGGCGAGTCTTTGGTCTGGGAACCCCCGACGGTGATTGCCAGCGGCCTGAAAACGATGGGTCATGACCTGGAGAAGATCGACATCCGCATTCTTCATCAAATGATCCGTTCACCGTCCATGACGACGGAGCAAGCCGCCCGCGAACTCGGGACGTCACATGAAGCTGTCCGAGTTCTGCTGCACAGGTCTCCCGCACCGGCCCAGCCGAGGCCACGCAGTCGTCGTCGGAACGACGGCGAAGCCATGCGGATCGCGAAGCATGCCTTCCCGCCGGACGAGTTCCGGCGGCTCTACTACGCAGAACGTCTCGGCCTCCGCCAGATCGCGGATCTCGCTGGCGTCAGCCGCAACGTTACGAGGCGTCTCGCCGAGCAGTACGGCATCGAGATCCGCGAGCCCAACGCAACGGGCCCGCGCAAGGGCTACGTCGACGGAGCATGGCTCCGCGAGCAGTACTTGGTCCACGGCCGGACCCTGGCAGAGCTCGGCAGAGAGAAGGGCCTCAGCCCCACGACCATGACCCGATGGGCCAAGCTGCATGGAATCCCCGTGACCAAGGTGAACGGGCACACCCGCCCCGAACTCGCGCAGCTGGCAGCTCAGGCCAGAGAGGCACCGGCAATCCTCCGTCCTGCCTTCACGGGACCCGGCGCATGGGACCGCCTTCGCGAGTTCGCCGCAGTGTCGCACTATCGAACGCTCAAGGAAGCCGCCGAAGCGCTCGGGACCCATCACACCGCACTGATCACCAGGATCGGAAGGCTGAAACGGGAGATCGGGCACCCGCTCTTCATCCGCGCAACCACGGCATCACCAATGAGACTGACCCCACTCGGCGAAGCTGTTGTCGCAGCGATCCACTCAGCGACGGGACCAGAGGGTCCGCACCCCTGCTGACCGCACGCTAATGCGGCGTCTCACCGACCCAAACTGGCGGCCTTGATCGCGCGTTGCGCGAAGACGTCCTCCCTGCGGTCTTCCATCTGCCGCAACGCGTCCTTGCGGTCCCGCCTGGAGAGCCGATCAAGATACGTGTGGCCGACGAGGTGATCGGTCTCATGCTGCAGGCACCGGGCGAAGTATCCCAACCCCTCAATGACGAGAGGGCTGCCGTCCTTGTCGAACCCACGAGCGACAGCACGATCGGTGCGGGGAACCGCCATGGCGGCACCGGGCACGGACAGACAGCCCTCGAATTCGTCAACGAGTCGCCGACTCCCTGGATCGGGCAGGTCCAGAACCGGGTTGATGATGTGACCGACATGCCGGATTCCATAGTCGTCCGGGCAGTCGTACACGAATAGGCACAGGTCAACGCCAACCTGGTTGGCGGCCAGGCCGGCACCGTCGGCGACATACATGGTCAGGAACATGTCGTCGATTAATGCCGACAACTCCGGAGTCCCGAACTCGGTCACCTCCCGGCACGGACGGCTCAGCACCTCCTCGCCCACGACCGTGACCCTGCGAACCGAACCCCGTCCCGCTTCTGGCGGCAGAGCCGGATAGGTGTCCACCGGGCGGCCTTGAACACGGACTCGTCGGTCGACGGAACGGGACCGCTCGTGACGAACAGACATGGCTGTCTCCCTTTTGCGCACGCCACAGATGCCGCGGAGGTCACCGCAGCTGATCACCTTCAGCAGGACTACTGCTTGCCAAGCTCTTTGCAAAGTAGCAGACTTTGCAAAGTGACTGAAGATGACGTCAACACCCCGGACGACCAGGCAGCCGGCAGCGGCGAAGAATTGCGTGAGCACGAAGTCCGCACAGCCCTGCTGGACCTGCTCGCCGAAGTCGGCACCGTCACGGCGACCGAAGCCGCCTCCCGGCTGGGTTACAGCTCTGGCCTCTGCTCATTCCACCTACGCCAGCTCGCACGCCACGGATACATTGAAGAAGCCCCCCACCGCGGGGGCCGCGCACGTCCATGGCGTCTGAGGCAGCACCCCCCCGCTGCCGACGGTCCCATGGCGGAGGAGCAGTTCGGCGACTTGGCTCGTGGGCTGGAGGACGAAAGCTGGCAGCGATGGCTGACCCAGCGAGATGAAGCGCCGTCCGAATGGCGCCATGACGAAGCCTTCAGCGCAGTTGCCTACCTGACACCCGAAGAGATGAGCCGGGTCGCGGACGTGATCCGACGGGCCCTCGCGCCCTACCAGGACCGCGAACAACGCCCCCTGGCCCGGCCTGACGGCGCTCGACCGGTGGCCCTCATCACCCGACTGTTCCCCCTGCTTCCCCACACAGCAGACGGCGCGGACCAGGACTGAGGAGTGGTCGGCCGTTCTGCACTCACTTGAGGAAATGACACGACGCTGAGACAGCAGGCAGATGACACGACGTGAGACAGCCTGAAAACGTCCAGGTCACCGCGTCGCCGCATGACACAGCGGCTGAGAACCTACATGGGGCACCCGTGTCCCAGGGTTCCTGGAAGACGCCCTGGCCATCCCTCATGCCTGGAGCGGTTGCAGTACTTCGTCGCCGCACTGCCCTACGCCACACTGAAGACGGTGCCCCGGCCCTCGGCATTCATCCCGTCACGCCGGTCAAGAAGCGTCGAGCAGCGTGACGTCGGACGTCGACGGCCAGGTCAGGCCTACCCGGAGAGTGGTGATCGACCGCGGCACGACCGTGTCGTCGCAGGCCACGATCAGCGTGGTGAACCGTGAGTCCCAACCTGCGAGCAGGTCGATCACCCGCGCCCGGGCGGCGGCCGGGTCGTCGAACGGGATCCCGCTCGTAGCGAACTAGTCCTCGGCGGTGTTTTGTAGAAGCTGAGGCCGATGCGAGTGCGGCCGTCGCCGTTGCGCTGCGCCGCCAGGGACAGTCTGTTGCCGAGCACCCAGTAGGTGCCGCGCCTGAACATCGCCGCGAGGTCGGGGTGCGTGCGGTCGATGTCGGGAATGCCGAGCGGGCCACCGGGCTGGACGAGAAGCGTTGGCAGGCCTCACTCGGGCCCTGTCTGGAGCGGACCTTCGCCACCGGCCGATTCCCCGCGCTGGCCACGGTGGTGCGCGATGCCGCCCACCGGGACGCCGACCACCTTCCCCATCGGTCCCGACTTCCTGCTCGACGGCATCGAAGCCTCAAGGTGACGCGCGGCCGAAGGACCGGACCGGTCCGATCCCGCCCATAGCGCCAGGTCGGCGCTGACCTACAGGTCCGGCCCCGGCCAAATGAAGTCGACGCCCACAGGCCCCGCGGGGTGGACTGGCGGCATGACGACACCTCAGGAAGAGCTGCTGCCCGGCACGCGCCGTGCGTTGCTGCACCGGATTGCCGTGGCTCAGGCCGAAGGGCGAGCTCCCTCACTGGTCGCCGCGGTGGTACGGGACGGGCGAGCCGTGTGGCACGGCTCGCGGACATCGGTGGACGGACACGGCTCCGACGAGAACGTGCAGTACCGGATCGGTTCGATCACGAAGACCTTCACTGCCGTTCTCGTGCTGCGGCTGCGGGACGAGCGCGCGCTTGACCTCAATGATCGGTTGGAGAAGCATCTGCCCGGCACCGGGGCAGGGGAGGCCACCATCGCCGATCTTCTGGCCCATACGGGCGGGTTGGCGGCCGAGTCGCCAGCGCCGTGGTGGGAACGCACACCTGGGTCCCTGCGGCCCGAGCTCGCCGACGTAGTGGGAGAGCAGCCCTTCCGGCATCCGGTCGGGCGCCGCTTCCACTACTCCAATCCGGGTTACACGTTGTTGGGAGCGCTCGTCGAAAGGCTGCGTGGGGCGCCGTGGGAGGAAGTGATGCGGCGCGAAGTGCTCGAACCTCTGGGCCTCCGTCGCACGAGTGCGCAGCCACGGGCGCCCCATGCCGGCGGCTGGGCGGTGCATCCCTGGGCGGATGCGATGCTCCCGGAGCCGGCCGAGGACCTGGGCCGGATGGCACCGGCTGGTCAACTCTGGTCCACAAGCGGTGATTTGGCGCGCTTCGCTGTCTTCCTCACCAAGGGGGACGACCGGGTGCTCGGTGCGCGGAGCGTCCAGGAGATGCGTACTCCCGCAGCGCCGGCGGAGGCCGCGGATGTCGGGGACGGGTCCACCTACGGGCTCGGCCTGCAGATCCAGCACAGAGACGGCCGACTGCTCGTGGGGCACTCGGGTTCATTGCCGGGCTTTCTGGCCAACCTCACCATCAGCGTGGCGGACGACGTCGCAGCGGTGGTCCTGGCCAACTGCACCTCTGGGCCGCTGCTGGCTACTGTGGGCGCCGATCTCGTGCGGATCGTCGCCGAGGCAGAGCCGCGGATTCCCGAGCCGTGGCAACCCCTGGCCGAAGTGGACGCCTCAGTAATGGAGTTGGTCGGCCAGTGGTACTGGGGGACCCATGCCTTCGGTCTGCGACTGACGGCCGACGGACTCGTCTCGCTGGAGCCGCTGTCGGGCAACGGCCGCCGTTCGCGGCTCCGGGCCAATGGCGACGGCACCTGGACCGGTCTGGAGGGCTACTACGCCGGAGAGCTCCTGAGGGCCGTACGGCGGCCGGACGGATCCGTGAGCCACCTCGACCTCGGGTCGTTCGTGTTCACGCGTCAGCCGTACGAGGAGGGGCCCTCTGTGCCGGGCGGGGTGGATCCCGAGGGGTGGCGGGGTATCGGCTAGGCGTCCTCGCGCTGGCGGCCTGTTTCACGTGAAACAGGCCGCCATGGGGATGTCGCGCGCTGGTGTGTCACAGTTGGAGCTTGAATCCCACGTGTGAGGCCGTGAAGCCGAGCCGTTCGTAGAAGCGGTGGGCGTCCGTGCGGGTGTTGTCCGAGGTCAGTTGGACCAGCTGGCAGTCCTGGCGGCGGGATTCGTCGATGGCCCACTCGATGAGCAGTGTGCCCAGACCACTGCCACGCTCATCGGCGTGGATGCGTACGCCTTCGATGATCGACCTGGTGGAGCCGCGCCGGGACAGTCCGGGGATGACCGTGAGCTGAAGCGTGCCGACGACGCGGCCCTCGCGTACGGCGACGACGAGGTGCTGGTGCGGGTCGGACGACAGACGATCCAGCGCTGTCAGGTAGGGGGTCAGGTCATCCGGTGACTCCCGTTGGGCCCCCAGAGGGTCGTCAGCGAGCATCGCGACGATCGCTGGGATGTCCACTCTCGTGGCGGCCCGTATCTCAAGATCTCCCATGAGGGCACCCTATTTGGGGGGTGTCGCCAGGGGGCAGTCCGTCACCAGGGTGTCGGTCGTTTGCAGACAGGGTGCGCCGACGGACCAGCCGACCGACGTCCGCCACTGATCTGTGCCGGCCACAACGTGCCGGTCCCCAGAACCTCCGGGGTCGGCACAGTTCTGGCGGCGCCTTCAGCCTGCTGCCACCGTCAGTGGGGCGAACCTCCGGCTCCAGTCACCGGGCAGTTCCGCGATGCCGTACGCCATGACCACGTTGAAGGCCATGGACATCAGTCCCCGCTCCTTCGCCCATGCCAACAGTTCTTCGTGCCGCACGTCGATGTCGGTGCGTAGCGGGCGGTCGGAGTGGGCGGCGAGAGAGGCGAGCAAGGCCTTCGCAGTCCGGGTGTCGCGGGCGATCAGCGGACCGACGACCTGGGTGTCCATGTTGGGCCAGGCGCCCGCGTACCCGATGACCCGGCCGTCCTCCTCGGCAACGCGCAACTGGTGGGCAAAGGCGGGCAGCCTGGTGATGATGTGGGTGCGATCGGCGCCGAACACCTCTTCGTCGAGTCGGAGGATGCCGGTGAGGTCCTCGGCGGTGGCGGGACGGGTGGCGATACCGGGATCCGTCCCACCCGGTGTGAAGTGTCCGCACAGCATTTCGGCCCGGCCGGTGATCTTGAACCCGATTTCTTCGTAGAGCGGGCGGCCGTTCGGTGTCGCGTGCAGGGTCAGCGGTGTGGTGCCCATGACCGAGACGATGTGTCGCATGAGTCGGCGCCCGACGCCTTGGCGGGCATGCCGTTCGGCGACCAGGACCATTCCGATGGCCCCGAGGTCGGGACGGTCCCGCAGGCCGTACTCGGTGACGACACATGCGGCGACGAGCCCGCCTTCGGGGTCGTCGATGCCGTAGCCCGTCCCGGCGGTGAGGAGGAAGCCCCACTTGTGTTCTTCGCGTGGCCACCCCCGGTCCTCGGACAAGTCGGCGCAGGCGCTGTGATCGCGAAGCGTCAGACGGCGGATGGGCAGAGCGCTGAGGGAAGGAGTCGGCACGCAGGTCAGGCTGTCCGACGTGTGACCTCGACGTCTACCTGTTTCCGCGGGACGTAGGCGCTTTTGGCCATCGCATAGCCAACTCCAGAGGGTCCGAACAGGCGCTAGGTGTTTCACGTGAAACATCGACGAACGGATTCTGTCCGCGGACGGTCGATCAAGGGGCGGCAATGCAGCCCGCTAGCCTCAGAGCATGGCGAGACTTCATCTCTTCGACCTCGACGGCACGTTGTTGCACGGAACCACGGCGCCTGTGGAGATCTCCCGGCAACTCGGTCTGGAAGCCGAGGCAGTGGCGCTCGACCAAGCCATCGGGGCGGGCCTGATAGGGCCGCCCGAGTACGCGGCAGAGGTGTACGCGCTCTGGGCCGAGCTCACTGAGGCACATGTGGTGGCGGCCTTCGACGGCGCACCGTGGCTGGCTCGGATCCGCGAGGTCTGGGCGGAGATCAGAGAGGCGGGCGATTACTGTGCCGTCGTCTCGCTCTCCCCGTCCTTCTTCGTGGAGCGGCTCATTCACTGGGGTGCGCACGCGGCGCACGGTTCGCTTTTTCCCGCAGTGCCCTTCACCGAGCCGGTGGACCCTGCAGGAGTCCTCAGCGCAGCGGCCAAGGTGCGGATCGCCGACCGGCTGTGTGAGGAATTCGCAGTCACACGGGCAGACTGCGTCGCGTACGGCGACTCGCTCTCCGACAGGGACCTGTTCGATGTGGTGCCCGTCTCCGTCGCGGTCAATGCGGACCGCCATCTGTCCGGTCGCGCGACCCATTCCTACGTAGGGAGGGATCTGTGGGAAGCCTACGAATTGGTACGGCTCGCCCGGTAATTGATGTAATCGATGGTTTGCCCGCACTCAATTCATGGTGGACGAGGCGGGACTTGTGTGCAGAGCGTCGGCCGGTATGGTCGACTCCGGTTCGGGTCGGAGCGAGGTGTGCATCCTGTGCACTCTGTGCCGACCCGGAGCAAGGCATTGCAGCCTAACGGGACGGAGAGATCGAGGATCCGTATTTCCGGTCGTTCGGCCGGGGTATCCCCACCGGTGGGACGCAGCGGTGAGAGTCCTGCGGGCAATGTCACACTCTCGCCTTACTTGTCCGTACGGAGCCGGAACGCAGGTTGAATGTGGCCGCATCGGCTGCGACAGCGAACGGGGAAAAGCAAGCCGTCTGCGGGGGGAAAGCAGGCACCTTCCGACCGAGGAAGTGCGCAGACCGACCGAAAGATGTTCGAGGCGAGGCACACCATGGACGCTCCGACCACCACGTCGGCCGACAACGGCACGTCCGGCGGCGGAGGCGGCTGGTTCACGCCGCACAAGCAGCCGACGGCGCCTCCTGGCGGCGAACGGGAGGCAGCCGAGGGCAGCCGCCTGGCGGCGATGCGCCCGGTGGGCAGGACCACGGCAGGAACCGGCACGACCCCTCCACCGGAGGGATCCACCCCGCCCACCACGGCCGACGACACGCAGTGGCCGGACTCGTCGGCCGCCGAGGACGGACCCCCTTCCTCGCCGGCGGACGACATACCGCCGCCCCTGACAGTCGGCGAACCGGCCTTGACAGGGGCCGTCCGGCTACAGGAAGCCGCGCCCGAGGCCCCTTCGATATCGTCCCCCGCTTTCGCCCCCGCCACGGCCCCCGCCCCGAGCGCGGCGCCCTCCGCCAGAGCCGAGCTCGGTGTGGCCTCGCCCACCGAAGCCCCGTCCACCGGACAGCGTGTCCCCGAGCAGCGGCCCGTCCCCACCCGGAACGCCTCTCCGGACGCTGTCCTCATCCGCGGGACCATGGCCGAGATCGGCCCAGTCGCCGACAAGGTCACGTCGTACTTCTACGCGCTTCTCTTCGTGCGCCACCCCGACCTGCGGCCGCTGTTCCCGGCGGCGATGGACACCCAGCGGGACCGCCTGCTGAAGGCCCTGCTCACCGCGGCCGAGCACATCGACAACACCGAAGTCCTCGTCGAATACCTGCAGAATCTCGGCCGCGGCCACCGCAAGTACGGCACTCAGGCCGAGCATTATCCGGCGGTCGGCGAATGCCTGATCGGAGCGCTGAGCAAATACGCCTCGGGGTGGGACACGGAGACGGAAGCCGCCTGGGTCCGCGCGTACACGACGATCTCGCAGGTCATGATCGACGCTGCGGCCGCGGATGAACTGCGATCCCCGCCTTGGTGGCACGCGGAGGTCGTCTCTCACGACCTCAGAACACCGGACGTCGCGGTCGTCACCGTCCGTCCCGACCAGCCCTACCCCTTCCTCGCCGGGCAGTACACGAGCCTGGAGACACCGTGGTGGCCCCGGATCTGGCGGCACTACTCCTTCGCCTCCGCACCCCGCTCAGACGGCCTGCTGTCGTTCCATGTGAAGGCCGTCCCGGCGGGCTGGGTCTCCAACGCCCTGGTGCACCGCGCCCGTCCCGGTGACATCATCCGGCTCGGACCGCCGGCAGGTTCGATGACCGTGGACCACACCTCCGACAGCGGGCTGCTCTGCCTGGGCGGAGGCACCGGCATAGCGCCCATCAAGGCACTCGTGGAGGACCTCGCCGAGCACGGGGAGCGGCGACCGGTCGAGGTGTTCTACGGCGCTCGTACCAATCACGACCTCTACGACATCGACACGATGCTCAGACTTCAGCAGTCCCACCACTGGCTCTCGGTCCGTGCGGTCGTCGACCAGCAGGCGCACCTGCAGCTCCCCGACGCCATACGCGAATACGGCCCGTGGAACGAGTACGACGTCTACCTGTCCGGCCCCCCCGGCATGATCCGCAATGGGGTGAGCGCGCTCAAGGACATCGGTATCCCGTTCGAGCGCATACGCCACGACTCGTTGGAAGAGCTCGTAGCCGCTCAGTGAGTTCCGACGTCCGTCGGGTCCGAACCGTCCGGTCAGATCTGGCGACTGTCACCCCAGGTCCGGTGCATGCATGGCGCGTACACCCTCGATGTTGCCGTCCAGATAGTGCCGAAGGGACAACGGCACGAGATGGACGGAGGCGATGCCGATCCGGGTGAAGGGCACTCGCACGATCTCGTACTCGCCGATGGGCTCGTCCACCTCGGGGCCGTGGCGCAGAGCCGGATCCATCGATTCCAGGTGGCAGACGAAGAAATGCTGCACCTTCACGCCGGTGGCGCCGCCATCCTCACCGATGTGCTCGACGGTGTCGACGAAGCAGGGCACCACGTCGGTGACCTTGGCGCCGAGTTCCTCATACACCTCGCGGTGGAGGGCGTCGACCACGGTCGGGTCGTCCGGCTCGACCCCGCCGCCGGGAGTGAGCCAGTAGGGATCCGTGCCAGGCTTGGTGCGCTTGATCAGGATCAGGTCGTCACCATCCAGCAGGATGGCGCGTGCGGTGCGCTTGACCACGGGTCGGACGGTCATGGGAGGAATGTGGCCCCGTTGGTTCCACGTGAAACATCGCGAGACGTCACCGGGTGAACCCAGCCTGTCACCAGCGGAAATCGGGGCTCAGCACCAGTCGCCGGCCGCGCGCAGAAGCCACTCGTGTGCCCGTGCGATATGCGGCATGGCGAGCGTTCCCGTCCGCACCGACAGGAAATACGTGCGCAGAGGTGGCACCGGGGGATCGTGCAGCGCGACGACGTCACCGCGTCGCAGAGCGGCCGCGCACAGATAACGAGGAAGCACGGCGAGCCCGGCGCCCGCGGCCGCGCACGCCAGAGCCGCACGCAGGTCCGGGACGATCACGCTGCCCGGGGCAGCGGGGCGGGAGTCGAAGACGGAGGCCCAGTAGCGGGAGACGAAAGGCAACGACTCGTGCACCTCGACCACGGGGACGCTCTCCAGCGCGTGCGCTCCCTTGACCGCCAGAACGTTCTCCAGCGCTCGTGCTCCTCTGCGGCCGGGTTTCCCGGAGCCGAGCAGTTCGACCCACCGCGGAGCGGCGACCAGGACGTGTTCCTCGTCGCAGAGCGGAGTCGCCGTGAGCAGGCCGCCGCGCGGACGGGCCGTACTGATGGCCAGATCATGATGTCCGGCGGCCAGCCCCTCCAAGGCTTCCTCGGCATTTCCGAAAGAGGTGCGCAGCGCGAAGCCCTGGCCGTCCTCGCCGGTCAGCGCGGTGAGCGCCGGTAACGCCCGCTCAGCGGTGAACTCGGGAGGGCCGACCAGATGCAGGGTGCGCAGAGATGACTCGTCGTCGAGACCGGTCTCGGTGATCTCCACCAGGGCGTCGAGGTGCGGGGCCGCCTTGTGGGCCAGTTCGTCCCCGATGGTCGTCGGGGTCACTCCACGGGCCTGCCGTAGGAACAGCGGGCGCCCCAGCTGTCGCTCCAGCGTACGGATCTGCGAGGTGACAGCCGGCTGGGACAGTCCGAGCAGAGCGGCGGCGCGGGTGAAGGAACCGGCCCGGTGCACCGTCACAAAGGTGCGCAGCAAGGCCAGATCCATGGCGACGCCCTCCCCCTTCCCTTCTCCCTGCCCGAGGCAGGGCCCAACTATAAATATGTCGATAGGCCTCTGTCGCTACTGTGATTGGACACTGACACAGAGTCAACTAGCCTTGGTCGCGCGGTTCTTCGCGCGCGGAACCGAGGACGGTCCGAGCCACGAGGGGGGAGGCTCGGACCGTCCGTTGTACGTGGAGGAGGCCGCAAACGGCGTTGGTGCGCCGTGGTCAGGGTGCCGACGCGTCCAAGGCTCGCAGCACATCCGCCACCAGGTCCTCGGGATCCTCGGCGCCGACCGAGAAACGGATGAAGCCCTCCGCCACGGCGTCGCCGCCCCACCGCCCGCGCCGCTCGGCCGTGGACCGCACCCCGCCGAAGCTGGTCGCGTCGTCCACCAGCCGGAGCGCGTCGAGGAAACGGTCGGCACGCGCCCGCGTGGCCAGCGTGAAGGAGACCACGCAGCCGTAGCGGCGCATCTGTCGCGAGGCGACCTTGTGCGAGGGATCGTCGGGCAGCCCGGGATAGCGCAGCCCGGTCACCTCGGGCCGCTCGCGCAGCGTCTCGGCGAGCACCAGGGCGTTCGCGTTCTGCCGGTCCGCCCGCAGGTGCAGCGTGGCGATCGAACGGTGCGCGAGCCAAGCCTCCATGGGGCCCGCGATCGCCCCGACGATCTTCCGCCAGCGGCGTACGGCGGCCATGGCCTCGGCACGGCGACCGGCGACGTATCCCAGGAGGACGTCGCCGTGGCCGGTGAGCTGTTTGGTGCCGCTGGCCACAGAGAAGTCGGCGCCCAGTTCCAGGGGGCGCTGACCGAGCGGTGTCGCCAGCGTGTTGTCGACCGCCACCAGGGCGCCACGCGCGTGTGCCGCCTCGACGAGCCGTCGGATGTCGCACACGTCGAGCCCGGGATTCGACGGGCTCTCGATCCACAGCAGTTTCGCGCCGTCGAGGACGTCGAGCTGAGCGTCGTTGCCGGTCGGCGCGGTCCGCACCTCGATGCCGTACGCCTCCAGCTGGGCACGCACCAGGGGCAGCGCCTGATAGCCGTCCTCGGGCAGGACGACCGTTTCCCCGGCGCGCAGCTGTGAGAAGAGCACCGACGAGACGGCGGCCATCCCCGAGGCGAAGACGAGCGTCTCGACGTCGTCCTGCCCGGGCGCCTCCAGATCGCCGATCGCGCGCTCAAGCAGGGTCCAGGTGGGGTTGTCGTCGCGGCCGTAGCCGTACGGACCCGTCACCTCGCCCGGCAGATGGAAGTGCGCGGCGAAGACCGGGCCGGGCAGGGCCGGTTCGTGCTTGACCGGCTCCGGCAGCCCGGCCCGCACCGCGCGCGTGCCGTCCCCGGTGCCCGGAGAACCCGCCCTGCCGATCTCGTCGCCCTTGCCGGCGTCGCTCATGCCGCCCGCCCCTCCACGTCATTTCGTACCGCGGTGAGTAGACCCTCGCTCGCCGCCTCCACCATCTCAAGGCACTCCTCGAAGCCGTCCATGTCCCCGTAATAGGGGTCCGGCACGTCGAGGGCGGCGCCCGCGGCGGGATCATAGGCGCGCAGCAGCCGTACCTTGTCCGCGTCCTTCGCGGTGGGTGCGAGGCGGCGCAGTGCTTTGAGGTGGCCGCCGTCGAGGGCGATGACGAGGTCGAGGCGGGCGAACCAGGAGGGCTGGAACTGCCGGGCGGTGTGCGTGCTGTCGTAGCCGTTGTCCACCAGGACGGTGACTGTGCGCGGGTCGGCCCCGTCGCCCTCGTGCCAGCCGCCCGTGCCGGCGCTGTCGATCTCCACCAGGCCGTCCAGCCCGGCCTCCCGCACGCGGGCGCGGAAGACCGACTCGGCCATCGGGGAACGGCAGATGTTGCCCGTGCAGACGAAGCAGACGCGGTAGGTCATGGCGTGCTCAGTCCTCGTCGGGCAGGACGACATGGAGCGCCCACGACACGATCGAGATGATCAGACCGCCCAGAACGGCCGTCCAGAAGCCCTCCACGTGGAAACTCAGGTCGATCTTGTCGGCCAGCCACGAGGTGAGCAGCAGCATCAGTGCGTTGACCACCAGGGTGATCAGGCCGAGGGTCAGGATGAACAGCGGGAAGGTGAGTACCTTCACGATGGGCTTGACCAGGAAGTTCACCAGGCCGAAGACCAGGGCGACGAGTATCAGTGTCCAGATCTTCTTGCCGGTGCTGTCACCTGTCAGGGTGATCTTGTCCAGCAGCCAGACGGCGACCGCCAGGGCGCCCGCGTTGGCGATCGTCTTGACTACGAAATTCTTCATGTGTCTGATCGTGGCAGACGAGATCGGTTACGAGTACGGGCAGGGGCGGACTAAGTCGATGAAGGCATTCCGGTTGGATGAACTGGAGGCGGAACGCGCCGCCAACGACGGCGCCTACCTGCAGTTCCTGCGGGAGCGGAACATGTCGGTCGGCCTGTACGCGCTCGACGCGGGCGAGCCTGACCCCCAACAGCCGCACAACCAGGACGAGGTGTACTTCGTCGTCAGCGGCCGGGCGGCAATCACCGTCGGCATGGAGACCACCCAGGTGGCGCGCGGCAGCGTGGTGTACGTACCGGCTGGTGTCGCGCACAAGTTCCACCACATCAGCGAGGACCTCCGGGTGCTGGTGGTGTTCTCTCCACCCGAGAGGTGACGCGCGACCTCGGGGTTCCCTAGGGGATCAGTCAGGGGCGGACAAGGGATGCGAGGCCCCCGTCGGCCCCCTCCTCGCCCTAGCATCGAGTGCAGGACATAGGAAGATCCGGCACCAAGGGCGCCGGGCGTGGACAGGTATCGGAGAGGTAAGGGCGATGCGAGAGATCTTCGCGGGACTGCCGTGGTGGGTTAAGTGGGTGGCGGTGCCGGTCATCGCCCTGGTCGTGTTCGGCGGGCTGATCGCCAGCGTCGTCGGCTTCGTCATCGGACTGCTGTTCAAGGTGCTGGTCTTCGTCGCGCTCGTCGGCGGACTGATCTACGTCGTACGGAAGTTCACATCCAGCTCCTCGTCGCGCAGCGACTGGTGAGCGCCAGGTGCGACGGGGCCGTCCCGGACGACGAATGAGAGGTTCACGCAGGGCAACCGGCGATCGGTAACAGGAATCACCGGTTCCCTCGCGCGAGGGAAGTTTCCCGGGCAGGGCGTCTGCGAGCGACGACGGGCCATTAGAGTCCGGGGTCGTCGCGGGGACGAACCCCCGTGAGCGGCGTACCAGCCCTCCCGTGTTCCCCAGCACGGGCCGCCCCCTCGCGCTTCGGGAGTGCCCCTTGGTCACGGTTGACACCGCCCACACCGAACCCCCCGGGCCCCCCGCCGACGTCCGGGCCGCCGTCCCGGCTCCGGGGCCCCGGATCCGGCCGCCTGAACAACCCGCACCGGCCACAGGACGGCCGCGCTCGACGACGTCATCCGTCGAGCGGCCCGCGCTGCCGACGCAGCCACGCTCGACGATGCCCCCTCCCGCGCGGCGGCAGACGCCTCCCACGCAACGGCACGCGGCGGAATCCTCCACGGCACCGCACTCCGCGACCCTGATCGGGTCGGTGCAGCGCGCCATGCGCCTGCTGGAGGCCGTCGCCGAGCACGAACACGGAGCACCCGCCAAGCAACTGGCCCGTGAGACGGGTCTGGCCCTCCCCACGGCGTACCACCTGCTGCGCACTCTCGTGTACGAGGGCTATCTCTCCCGGGACAAGGGATTGTTCTTCCTCGGCGAGGCAGCCGAGCGACTGGGCAGCAGCGGCGCGCGGCAGAAACGTCGCAGCACCGTCGTCGACACGCTCGCCGACTGGCGCGACGCCATCGGTGTCCCGGTGTACTACGCCATGTACCGCGACGGGGAGATCGAGGTCGTGTGCGTCTCCGACGCCCCGGGAAATCCGGCGGTCGAGGAATGGGCCGACTTCCGCGAGACCGGGCACGCGCACGCCATCGGCCAGTGCCTGCTGGCCCAACTGGACGAGGACGCCCGCCGCGACCACCTCGACCGGCACCCCGTGCAGTCCATCACCCCGTACACCGTGCGTGACAGCCACACGCTGCTACGGCGGCTCGAACGCATACGGCGCATGGATGCGGTGACGGAGCGCCAGGAGTACGCGCTGGGCACCGTGTGCGCGGCCATTCCGATCACGGTGGGCACGACAGCCGCGACCATGGCCATCTCTCTCCCCGCGCACCAGGCTGATCGTCTGCCTGCGGCGACGCGGCAGTTACAGAACGCCGTGGGGCGGCACCTCGGGTCGCTCGCGCTCTCTATCAGTATCTGAAAACTCACTCCTTGTGATCTAGCGCGCACGTTCAGCAAGATGCCAGCAGTGTCAGAGGGATCATTCCCGGCCAGACGACGTCACACGACGGGGTAGGCGATGCGAGAGTCCGTACAGGCAGAGGTCATGATGAGCTTTCTCGTGTCCGAGGAGTTGTCCTTCCGCATCCCGGTGGAACTGCGCTACGAGACCTGCGATCCGTATGCCGTCCGGCTGACCTTCCATTTGCCCGGCGATGCCCCGGTGACCTGGGCCTTCGGTCGTGAGCTGCTGATCGACGGAGTGGGGCGCCCGTGCGGGGAGGGCGACGTACGGGTCGCTCCCGCCGACACCGACACGCTGGGTGACGTACTGATCCGGCTTCAGGTCGGCAGCGACCAGGCCCTGTTCCGCTCGTCCACGGCACCGCTGGTCGCGTTCCTCGACCGCACCGACAAGCTGGTGCCGCTGGGCCAGGAGGGTGCGCTCGCTGACTTCGACGCCCACCTCGACGAGGCGCTGGACCGCATCCTGGCGGAGGAGCAGAGCGCGGGCTGAAGCGCCACGGCGCGCAGTAACGCTTCTGTTCGGGTGATCTCAGGGAGTGGGGCGGAGAAGGTGCGACCGAGGCCGGCCGAACCTTCCACGTCAGTGCTTGCGTCGACGTCCCTTCCCACCGCGTGCCGGAGCCGGGCGGTCAACCACCGGCACCGGTCCCGTCCCTGTGTCTCCTGCCCCTGCCGCAGCGGCGGACGTCCGCGTTTCGGGCCGGTCGGCCGAGACCACCAGGGCCGCGAGGGCCGTGGTGACCGGTACCGAGGCGACCAGGCCGATCGAGCCCACCAGCGTGCGCACGATCTCCTCAGCGACCAACTCGCTGTTGGCGACCGCGCCCACGCTGCTCTGGGCGATCGAGAAGAGCAGCAGCAGCGGCAGCGCGGCGCCCGCGTAGGCGAGGACGAGCGTGTTGACGACGGACGCGATGTGGTCGCGTCCGATGCGGATGCCCGCCCGGTACAGCCCGCGCCAGCCCATCGACGGGTTGGCCTCGTGCAGTTCCCAGACCGCCGACGTCTGTGTGACCGTCACGTCGTCCAGGACACCGAGCGAACCGATGATGACGCCGGCGAGCAGCAGCCCGCTCATGTCGATCGACGGGTACAGGCCGTGGATCAGTCCGGTGTTGTCGTCCGTGTTGCCGGTGAGTGCGGCCCAGCCGATGAACTGCGAGCCCAGGACGCCGATGAGGAACAGTGAGATCAGTGTGCCGAGCACTGCCACGGAGGTTCTGGCCGACAGCCCGTGGCACAGGTACAGGGCGATCAGCATGATGGCGCTCGCCCCGATCACCGCCACGAGCAGCGGGTTCGATCCCTGCAAAATCGCGGGCAGGATGAAGAAGTTCAGGATCATGAAGCTGATGGCCAGCGCGACCAGTGCCATGACACCACGCAGTCGGCCCACCACCACGACGGCAATGGCGAAGATCCCGGCGAGCAGCGCCATCGGCAGCCTGCGGTTCACGTCGGTGACCGAGTACTGCAGGTCCTTCGGCGCGGAGGGCTCGTACGCGACCACGACCTTCTCGCCCGCGTGCAACTGCCGGGACTGGTCCGGCTGAACGATCTCCGTGAACGTACGGTTCTTGTCCTTGCCGGTGTCGACCCGGATCGTGGCCCGCTTGCAGGTGCCGTTCGCCTGCTGCTGGGCGGACGAGCCCTCGGCGGTGGAAGTGTCGCCGGTCGGGACGTCCCCGGAGGCGTTCACCGACTTGCAGCTGACGCTCTCGATCTTTGTGACCGTCGCCTGCTGCGTCTGCCGGTCGAAGCCGACGCCGGTTCGCTCGTGGGCCGGCGCGCCGCCGGGCCACAGCACCGCGAGCCCGACCAGCACCGCGGCCCCGAACGGGATCAGGATGGCGGCGATGACCTTGCGCAGGTGCTGGGAGACGGGGGCAGCCGGACCATGACTGTGGCTGTGACCGTGTGAGTGGCCGTGTCCGCCGCCCTCGGAATCCGGCCCTGGCCTGCCACCGTCACCGGGCCCCTGGCCATGCCCGCCGCCGCCACCATCGCCCTCGCCTGGCCGGGGCCCAAAACCGCCATCGGAACCGTGGCCGTGCCCGTGTCCCGGCCCGCCACCGGGACCGTGCCCGTACGCCGGCCCGCCACCGGGCTCCGGCCTGCCACCTGGCCCGTATGCGCCACCGGGCCCGTACCCGCCACCCGGCCTCTGCCCACCACCAGAGCCGTGGTCGCCGTCTCCGCGACCGGACCCACGGCGCGGCTCGGGCGGTGGGTACGCAGGCTGATCTGTCGTGGTCACCGACCGATCATCCCAAGAACGACAGGGGCCCTCTGTTCAGCGCGCCCGAATTGACGCTAGCGTGGAGGCACCTTTGAACACGCGGGAGCTCGGAGCACCGGGCTGAGAGGGCGCTGACCTCCGTCCCAGCCATGTTTCACATGAAACATCGCCACTTGTGAGTGATGTTGCACACGAAACGTCGGCAGACGGAAGCCGCTGCGTCGACCGCCGAACCTGTTACCGGGTAATGCCGGCGTAGGGAGTAGGTCACATGACCAACAAGGACGCACGCACGCCTGCCTCCATTCAGGACGAAGAGTCCCAGGAGGCCGGGAAGTCCATCGGCTGGCACAAGGCGTACGTCGAGGGCTCGCGCCCCGACCTGCGGGTGCCGGTCCGTCAGGTGCACCTCACCAACGGCCAGTCGGTCACGCTGTACGACACGTCCGGCCCGTACACCGATCCGCTCGTCGAGACCGATGTCCGCAGGGGCCTGTCGCCAGTTCGGGAGAACTGGATCGTCGGCCGTGGCGACACCGAGGAGTACGCGGGCCGCCCGGCCCGCCCCGAGGACGACGGGATCAAGCACACCTCGCCCCGAGGAGGCCTGCGTAACCTCGACGCGGTCTTCCCAGGACGGCCCCGCCTGCCGCGCCGTAGTCGCGACGGGAACGCGGTCACTCAACTCGCGTACGCCCGCCGGGGCGAGATCACGCCCGAGATGGAGTACGTGGGCGTCCGAGAGAACGTTTCCCCCGAGGTGGTCCGGGAGGAGATCGCGGCGGGCAGGGCCGTGCTCCCTGCCAACGTCAACCACCCGGAGATCGAGCCGATGATCATCGGCAAGCGGTTCCTGGTGAAGGTCAACGCCAACATCGGCAACTCGGCGGTGACGTCCTCCATCGAGGAGGAGGTCGAGAAGATGACCTGGGCGACCCGCTGGGGCGCCGATACGGTCATGGACCTGTCCACCGGCCGCAACATCCACACCACCCGCGAGTGGGTGCTGCGCAACTCCCCCGTTCCCATCGGCACGGTGCCGCTCTACCAGGCTCTGGAGAAGGTCGACGGCAGGGCCGAGGAGCTGACCTGGGAGATCTACAAGGACACGGTCGTCGAACAGGCCGAGCAGGGCGTGGACTACATGACCGTCCACGCGGGCGTGCGCCTGCCGTACGTACCACTGACGGCGAACCGCAAGACCGGCATCGTCTCCCGCGGGGGGTCGATCATGGCCGCGTGGTGCCTCGCGCACCACAAGGAGAGTTTCCTGTACGAGCACTTCGAGGAACTCTGCGAGATCCTCGCGGCCTACGACGTCACGTACTCGCTCGGCGACGGCCTGCGCCCCGGTTCCATCGCGGACGCCAACGACGAGGCACAGTTCGCGGAGTTGCGCACGCTCGGGGAACTCAACCGGATCGCCAAGCGTTTCAACGTACAGACCATGATCGAAGGCCCGGGACATGTCCCGATGCACAAGATCAAGGAGAACATCGACCTTCAGCAGGAGATCTGTGATGAAGCTCCGTTCTATACGCTCGGCCCGCTGACGACGGACGTCGCGCCGGCGTACGACCACATCACCTCCGGCATCGGTGCCGCGATGATCGCCTGGTGGGGCACGGCCATGCTCTGCTATGTCACGCCCAAGGAGCACTTGGGCCTGCCCAACCGTGACGACGTGAAGACCGGCGTCATCACCTACAAGATCGCCGCCCACGCAGCCGACCTCGCCAAGGGGCACCCAGGTGCTCAGGAGTGGGACGACGCCCTGTCCGACGCCCGCTTCGAGTTCCGGTGGGAGGACCAGTTCAACCTCGCCCTGGACCCGGACACGGCACGGGAGTTCCACGACGAGACACTGCCGGCGGAGCCTGCCAAGACGGCTCACTTCTGCTCCATGTGCGGGCCCAAGTTCTGCTCCATGAAGATCTCCCAGGACATTCGTCGCCGCCACGGCGGAAGCCCGGAGGAGATCGAGGAGGGCATGGTCCAGAAGTCGAAGGAGTTCGCGGCGGCGGGCAATCGCGTGTATCTGCCGATCGCGGACTGACCCGCAGTCCTTCCGCCCGGCACAGCGGCCCGTTCCTGACCGGCCCGCGTCTGCCATGGACGCGGGCCGGACGGGGGCTGGGAAGCCGACGGAGAGAAGCGGACCACGGCCGGCTCTGTGCCCTCGCATCGGCGCACGCGGGGGTGGAGCACCCACTTCCACGCCCGGCCGAAGGACCTCAGGAGCACAGATCTCCAGCGGCGCATGAGCCGGCCTCCGCCGCCCGCCGGCGGCAGCGGTAGAGGACGGCGCAGCGGGTGGCCGCGGTGGATTGCCTTGGCGGATGGCGGACATCGGCTCGGCGGGCGGAGGGCCCGACGCCGGGTCGTCGGCTTGCGCTCCCCTGGGTGGGGGCGCAAGCCGAGAGGCTGTGCCGGTTGCTACTCCGGCTTGTGATCCGGCCCCCCGAAGTCCGGGCTGGTGTAGTCCGGGCTCGTGAAGCTCGGGCGCGAGCCGCCGGCGCCTTCGTCCGGGCTGCTGAAGCCGGGACGGCCGTAGCCGAGGTGCGGCATGCGGCTGGTCGGCGCCGGTGGTGCCGTACGGCGCAGTGCGGCGGTGCCGGGGTCCGCGAGCGCCTCTCGCAGAAACGGCAGGATGCCGCGCTCCAGGAGTGCCTCGCGCCAGGCTTCCCTGGCCCGGGTCACCTCCGCGCTCATCTCGCCGTACGTTCCGGCGGCGAGCGCGGGCCTGTTGCGCAGGGCGGTGAGGAGCAGCCCGACAGCGGCGACGAGGATCGCGGCCGCGGTCATGGCGCCGAACACCCATCCGGTGGTGAGCATGGTCTGGGCGAACGCCGGCTCGGGGTCGAGCATCTTCAGGATGTAGCCCACGAGCAGGAAGATCGCCGCGGCGGTTCCGGACAGGACGGGTGCCAGGACAGCGACGACGGCGACGGCGCCCGCGCCGGTGGTCTCGGCGACCTCTCCCATGGTGGTGGCGAGCCCCATCGCGCCGGTGCCCGGATCCGCGGAGCCGGTTGCGCGGTTGGACGACGGGGTGGACGGCGCCGGGTGGCGCAGTTCCTCGCGAACCTTCACGTAGTGCTGGTACTCGGTCGCCGCGGCCGCCGTGATGAGTGCGGTGGCGTTGAGCGCCATGGTGCGCAGCTGTTCCGGATTGAGCCGTTGTCCGACATCGGCCAATTCCGGACGGTGTGGTGCGGAGCGCAGCACCTCATCGAGGATCCGCTCGTATTCCTGGCGGTCCTCGTTCAGCAGGTGCTGCGGAACGCTGTTCATGTGCATCCCCCGATGCTCCGTAGGGCTTGGGGCTCGCACGCTGACGAGCCGTCGGGCAGAAACGGAGGGGAGCCTGCTACGGATAAGCCGATGGTAGAGCGATGACGGCACGGCGTGACAGGGGGTTTACCGAAAATGCCCTGTGGCCAGTGCCGTCGCCGGTCGGTCCTCCGTGGGGGAGCGCCTGCCCTGTGAACGTTCAGATATCCAACGGCAGTTGCTGGACCAGCAGCTTTCCGGCCATGGTCACGCCGCCGTCCATCGCGATGGCGAGCCCGTCGGCGTAGAGATGCGCTCCCTCGACCACGGGACCGGAGGTGTCCTCGCCGTCCTCGGAGCCGACCTGGCCCAGGAGATACGGGATGGGGCTGTGGCCGTGCACGATCCGGGTGCCGCCGTACATGTCGAGCAAGGAACGCACATGGTCGGGTCCGCCCTCGTCGCGGAAGGAGAACCGCCTGGTGAACTTGCGGAACAGGTCCCACACCTCGTCCGCGTCATTGCGCGTGATCGTCTCGCGAACGGTGTCGTTGACCGCTTCGATCGAGTCGCCGTAGTCGAGGTAGGCAGTGGTGTCGGAGTGGACGAGCAGATGGCCGTCGACCTCCTCCATGGCGTCGAGGCGGGCCATCCACTGCAGATGGTGGTCCTGGAGGCGGTCCATGTCGGTCTTCTGACCGCCGTTGAGCAGCCAGGCCGCCTGGAAGGTGGCGGTGCCCGCGCCGGAGTTGACGGGAGTGTCGCCGAACCGCTTGGCGCCGAGCAGCAGCAGCTCGTGGTTGCCCATGAGCGCCTTGCAGTAGCCGCCGGCCGCGGCGGCCTCGGCGGACAGCCGCATCACGAGGTCGATGACGCCGATGCCGTCCGGACCTCGGTCGGTGAAGTCGCCGAGGAACCACAGCCGTGCGGTGCCCGCGCACCAGTTGCCCGCGGCGTCCAGGAGCCCCTTCTCCTGGAGGGCGCCCACCAGCTCGTCGATATAGCCGTGCACGTCTCCGACGACGAACAGCGGACCGGGACCGGCCGTCGGCTGCGGGGCCGGTAGGGGTTCGGGGTCGACGGCCGTCTGAAGCGTGTCCCCCCGATTGATGACCGGCAGATCGCGCTCCGTCGGGGTGTAGCCCTCCGGGTGCTCCACCGGTTCCTCGACCGGGCTGACCGTGTCACCGGTGTGCACGCCCTGCGGGTACGGACCGGTCTCGTGGACGTACGCGGGCACCCGGAAGTCGCGCAACGTCGCCGTCCGCTCCACCTCGGGTCCCTGACCGGCCCCCTGAGTCATCAGACCCCTCCACCATCGCGCCGCACCTGCACCGCATCGGACTGCCTGGTCGCAGCGGCCCGCGGTGTCGTGGGCCCATCATAGGAATGCGGATCGCGCCGTGTGATGACCCAGGGGTGGTGAATCCGAGCAAGAGTCCAGTTCACCGCGGCATTCGCCCCGATTGGGCAGGTCTTCGACCGCGGCGTGACCAACGTCGCTGCGCATCGCGACGACCCTTGCCCCGCCCCGTGGAACGCGCTTGCCATCCCCCGACCGCTGCGGCGCTACTTCTCCTCGGGCGACCGCGGCGGGCTGACCGTCGTCCGCGGCGGACGTCGCTGGGACGAGGTACGCACGATCAGTTCCGTCGGTATCACCTGCTCGACCGGCTGGTCCGACTCGACCCCCTCGATGGCGTCGATGAGGAGCTGGACGACGGCCGTGCCGATATGGCGCGGTTTCAGGGAGAGCGTGGTGACGGGCGGCTCGGTATTGGAGTAAACGGCGGATTCACTGCAACACACCAGAAGCAGGTCGTCCGGTACGCGCAGTCCGTAGCGACGGGCCGCGGCGAGCAGGTCGGTGCCGTTCGGGTCGAAGAGTCCGTAGACGGCGTCGGGACGGTCGGGGCGGGCCAGCAGCCGGTCGGCGGCTACAGCTCCCGCGCACGGATCGTGCGCGGGATAGGCCTCGTACACCGGATCCTGGCCCACACGCTCGCACCAGCGCAGGTAGGCGGTGGTCGACAGATGGGTGTACGTGTCCGTGGTGGTCCCGGTCAGCAGGCCGATCCGCCGGGCGCCGGCGTCGGCCAGGTGGTCGAGGATGCCGAGTACGGCGGCCTCGTGGTCGTTGTCGACCCAGGCGGTGACCGGGAGCGCGCCGGCCGGGCGGCCGTCGGAGACGACCGGCAGACCTTGGCGGACCAGTTCGCTGACGACCGGGTCCTGGTCGGAGGGGTCGATGACGACCGTGCCGTCGAGAGCGACGTTCGACCACACGTCGTGGCGGGAGGTCGCGGGGAGGATGACCAGGGCGTAGCCGCGGGCCAGCGCCGCCGAAGTGGCGGCCCGCGCCATCTCCGCGAAGTACGCGAATTCGGTGAAGGTGAAAGGTTCATCCCCGTACGTCGTCACCGTCAGACCGATCAGTCCGGACTTGCCGGTACGGAGTGTGCGGGCGGCGGCCGACGGCCGGTATCCCAGCCGGTCGGCGACCTCGCGGACATGGCGTCGGGTGGCGTCCGGGAGCCTGCCCTTCCCGTTGAGGGCGTCGGAGACGGTCGTGATGGACACTCCGGCGGCGGCGGCAACGTCTCTGATGCCCGCCCGTCCCGGCCGGCTGCCTCGCCGTGAGGTTTCCGCGCGGCTCACCTGGTGCTTCCCTGCTGCTGTCATGGCGAGCCGATAGTAGGGCTCATGCGGTGGGGTAGGGCGGACGCATATGCACGCGTTGACAGGCACGTTTCTGCAAGGGTGCCATGGGTCAATTGCCTTGGAAACTAAGGTAGTTGAGTGATCCATGGATAGGACGTGACTTGTCGGCGTGCACCGGCCTGCCAAGTCGCCGATGTTTCGAAGCGGTCTCAACTCACCTTTACGAGGGATGCGCGCTACGGCGCGAGCTACCGGCGCGTAGATATATGTGGCCGCGCCCCTGGATTCGTATGCCTTCGTACGGTGATGCCCCTGATGCGGTTGGGGCGTCGGCCGCGACGTCCGAGGTGCGGGCCGCGTCGTGGGACGAGGTCGTCGCGCACCTGTACGCAGCCGGGCCGAATCCTCATAAGGTGAGGACCAATGGAAGCCGGTGGTGCTGACGTCCGCCGGTGGTCACGAGGAGGACTGCGGTGAGCGAGACGAGCCCCAAGCTGCGTGCCGAGCTGGAGGGTATCCCCACCTATGTGCCCGGCAAGCCCGCCGCGGCCGACGGCCCGGTGGCCTACAAGCTGTCCTCCAACGAGAACCCGTATCCGCCGCTGCCCGGCGTGCTGGAGACCGTGACGGCCGCCGTCTCGTCGTTCAACCGCTATCCGGACATGGCCTGCACGGACCTGATGAACGAACTGTCCGAACGCTTCGCCGTGCCCCTGTCCGACCTGGCCACCGGCACCGGCTCGGTCGGGGTCGCCCAGCAGCTGATCCAGGCGACGTCCGGACCCGGCGACGAGGTGATCTACGCCTGGCGGTCCTTCGAGGCGTACCCGATCATCACGCGGATCAGTGGGGCCACACCGGTGCAGGTGCCGCTGACGTCGGGTGATGTGCACGACCTGGACGCCATGGCGGACGAGATCACCGAGCGGACCCGGCTGATCTTCGTCTGCAACCCCAACAACCCCACGGGCACGGTCGTACGGCGGGCCGAGCTGGAACGGTTCCTCGACCGGGTGCCCGGAGATGTGCTGGTCGTGCTGGACGAGGCGTACCGCGAGTTCATCCGCGACGCCGAGGTGCCGGACGGCGTGGAGTTGTACCGTCGGCGGCCGAACGTCTGCGTTCTGCGCACGTTCTCCAAGGCGTACGGCCTCGCCGGGCTGCGCGTCGGCTTCGCGATCGCCCATGAGCCGGTGGCGGCGGCGCTGCGCAAGACCGCGGTGCCCTTCGGGGTGAGCCGGCTCGCGCAGGACGCGGCGGTCGCCTCACTGCGGGCCGAGGACGAACTGCTCGGCCGGGTCGGCTCTCTGGTGTGCGAGCGCTCCCGCGTGGTCGACGCGCTGCGCGCCCAGGGCTGGACGGTGCCGGAGACCCAGGCCAACTTCGTGTGGCTGCGGCTGGGGGAGCGCACGGTCGAGTTCGCACGGGTGTGCGAGCAGGCGGGGGTGATGATCCGGCCGTTCGCGGGCGAGGGTGTGCGGGTCACGGTCGGAGAGACCGAGGCGAACGACATCTTCCTCAAGGCGGCGGAGGGGTTCCGCAAGGAGCTCTAGCCAGGCCTGACGACAAGGGGGGTCCCGCAGAAGGGGACCCCCCTTCCCATGTCGAAAATCCGTACGTCATAATTGCTTGTGAATGTGAACGCGTTCACAAGCGTGTCCCGGTTACTCCAGTGATGTGTGTGACAAAAGGGGCAAAGAGCCGCTGTATCTCGGCGATGTAAGGAGAGTGACGACGTGGAACTGGCTCTGGCGCCGGAGACCCTGGCGCGCTGGCAGTTCGGAATCACCACCGTCTACCACTTCCTGTTCGTCCCGCTGACGATCTCGCTGGCCGCTCTCACGGCCGGACTGCAGACCGCGTGGGTGCGCACGGAGAAGGAGAAGTACCTCAGGGCCACCAAGTTCTGGGGCAAGCTCTTCCTGATCAACATCGCGATGGGTGTGGTCACCGGCATCGTGCAGGAGTTCCAGTTCGGCATGAACTGGTCCGACTACTCACGCTTCGTCGGGGACGTCTTCGGCGCCCCGCTCGCCTTCGAGGCACTGATCGCCTTCTTCTTCGAGTCCACCTTCATCGGCCTGTGGATCTTCGGCTGGGACAAGCTGCCCAAGAGGATCCACCTGGCGTGCATCTGGATGGTCTCGATCGGCACGATCCTGTCGGCGTACTTCATCCTGGCGGCCAACTCCTGGATGCAGCACCCGGTCGGCTACCGGATCAACGAGGCGAAGGGACGGGCCGAGCTCACCGACTTCTGGCTGGTACTGACCCAGAACACCGCGCTCGCCCAGGCCTTCCACACCCTCTCCGCGGCCTTCCTCACCGGCGGTGCCTTCATGGTCGGCATCTCCGCCTTCCATCTGCTGCGCAAGAAGCACATCCGTGAGATGAAGACCTCGCTGCGCCTCGGCCTGGTGACCGTCGTCGTCGGCGGCCTGCTCACCGCGGTGAGCGGCGACACCCTCGGCAAGATCATGTTCGAGCAGCAGCCGATGAAGATGGCCGCCGCCGAGGCGCTGTGGGACGGCGAGGCGCCCGCGCCCTTCTCCGTCTTCGCCTACGGCGACGTCGACGCCGGCCACAACAAGGTCGCCATCGAGGTCCCGGGCCTGCTGTCCTTCCTCGCGAACGACGACTTCAGCTCGTACGTTCCGGGCATCAACGACGTCAACAAGTCCGAGCAGGAGAAGTTCGGTCCCGGTGACTACCGGCCCAACATCCCGGTCGCCTACTGGGGCTTCCGCTGGATGATCGGTTTCGGCATGACGTCCTTCGCCATCGGACTGGCCGGGCTCTGGCTCACCCGCAAGAAGTTCCTGCTGCCACAGCACCTCAGGGTCGGCGACGACGAGGTGCCGCATCTCGTCCTCTTCAGGAAGAAGGCCCTCGGTCCGACGCTCACCACCTGGTACTGGCGCATCGCGATCCTGACCCTGGCCTTCCCGCTGATCGCCAACTCCTGGGGCTGGATCTTCACCGAGATGGGCCGCCAGCCGTGGGTCGTCTACGGCGTCCTGCAGACCAGGGACGCGGTCTCCCCCGGTGTCTCCCAGGGCGAGGTCCTCACCTCGATGATCGTCTTCACCAGCCTGTACGCCATCCTCGCCGTCGTCGAGGTCAAGCTGCTCGCGAAGTACGTGAAGGCCGGCCCGCCCGAGCTCACCGAGGCCGACCTCAACCCGCCCACGAAGATCGGCGGCGACTCCCGTGACGCCGACAAGCCGATGGCCTTCTCGTACTAGGCCGAGGGAGCTGCACAGTCATGGAACTTCACGACGTCTGGTTCGTACTCATCGCCGTCCTGTGGACCGGCTACTTCTTCCTGGAGGGCTTCGACTTCGGGGTCGGCGTCCTCACCAAGCTGCTCGCCCGCGACCGGACCGAGAAGCGGGTGCTGATCAACACCATCGGCCCTGTCTGGGACGGCAACGAGGTATGGCTCCTGACGGCCGGCGGTGCGACCTTCGCCGCCTTCCCCGAGTGGTACGCCACGCTCTTCTCCGGCTTCTACCTGCCCCTGTTGCTCATCCTGGTCTGTCTGATCGTCCGGGGTGTGGCCTTCGAGTACCGGGTGAAGCGGCCCGAGGAGAACTGGCAGCGCAACTGGGAGACCGCGATCTTCTGGACCTCACTGATCCCGGCGTTCCTGTGGGGTGTGGCCTTCGGCAACATCGTGCGGGGCGTCAAGATCGACCAGAACTTCGACTACGTCGGCACCGTCTGGGACCTCCTCAACCCGTACGCGCTCCTCGGCGGTCTGGTGACCCTGACGCTGTTCACCTTCCACGGCACGGTGTTCACGGCACTCAAGACCGTCGGGGACATCCGGGTGCGGGCACGGAAGCTGGCGTCGGTCGTCGGTCTGGCCGCCGCGGTACTGGCGCTGGTCTTCCTGCTGTGGACACAGGTCGACGGCGGTGACGGCAAGAGTCTGGTCGCGCTCGTCGTGGCGGTCGGCGCCCTGGTCGCTGCCCTCGTCGCCAACCAGGCCGGACGCGAGGGCTGGTCGTTCGCCCTGTCCGGGGTCACCATCGTGGCCGCCGTGGCGATGCTCTTCCTGACGCTCTTCCCGAACGTCATGCCGTCCTCGCTCAATGAGGACTGGAGCCTCACCGTCACCAACGCCTCATCCAGCCCGTACACCCTGAAGATCATGACGTGGTGCGCGGCGATCGCCACGCCCGTCGTCATGCTCTACCAGGGCTGGACCTACTGGGTGTTCCGCAAGCGGATCGGCACACAGCACATCGCCGCCGACACCGCTCACTGAGTCCGACAGGGAGTTCGGTCACCGGGCTTTCGCGATGGTCGCGTGAAGCACGGTGAAAGGCCTCCTGGACCGAAGGGCATGTTTCACGTGAAACCGATCGATCCGCGTCTGATCCGGTACGCCCGCACCACGCGGCTCTTCCTGGTGGCGGTCGTCGGCCTGGGCGCCGTCGGGGCCCTCCTGGTCATCGCGCAGGCGATGCTCATCGCCGAAGTGGTGGTGGGAGCTTTCCAGCACGGCATGTCCGTCGCCGACCTTCGCACTCCCCTGCTGCTGTTGCTGGCCGTCGCAGGTGGCCGCGCGCTGGTCTCCTGGCTCACCGAACTCGCCGCGCACCGTGCGAGCGCGGCAGTGAAGTCGGAGCTGCGAGGGCGGTTGCTAGGGCGCGCCGTCGCACTGGGGCCCGAGTGGCTGAGCGGACAACGGACCGGATCGATGGTCGCGCTCGCCACCCGGGGGGTCGACGCTCTCGACGGCTACTTCTCCCGCTATCTGCCGCAGTTGGGCCTCGCGGTGGTCGTGCCGGTGGCGGTGCTGGTGCGGATCGTCACCGAGGACTGGGTCTCCGCGGCCATCATCGTCGGGACCCTGCCGCTCATTCCGGTCTTCATGGTGCTGATCGGCTGGGCCACTCAGTCCCGGATGGACCGTCAGTGGCGGCTCCTGTCCCGGCTGTCCGGGCACTTCCTGGACGTGGTGGCCGGCCTGCCGACCCTGAAAGTGTTCGGGCGGGCCAAGGCGCAGGCGGATTCCATCCGGCGCATCACCGGGGAGTACCGGCAGGCGACCATGCGGACGCTGCGGATCGCGTTCATCTCGTCCTTCGCTCTGGAGTTGCTGTCGACGCTGTCGGTGGCGCTGGTCGCCGTGACGATCGGAATGCGGCTCGTGCACGGGGACATGGACCTGTACATCGGTCTGGTCATCCTGGTGCTCGCGCCCGAGGCCTATCTTCCGCTGCGGCAGGTGGGAGCGCAGTATCACGCGGCGGCTGAGGGACTGGCCGCCGCGGAGGAGATCTTCTCGGTGCTCGAGACGCCGGTTCCGGCCTCGGGCTCCGGTGCCGTGCAGTCCGGGACCCTGGCCTTCGAAGGGGTCACCGTCCGGTATGCCGGACGATCGGCGGACGCGGTGACTGATGTGTCTTTCGCCGTCGAGCCCGGGGAGACGGTCGCGCTCGTCGGGCCGAGCGGTGCGGGCAAGTCGACGCTGCTCAACGTGCTGCTGGGATTTGTGCGGCCCAGCGAGGGCCGGGTCCTGGTCGGGGGAGTGGATCTCGCCGAGGCCGATCTGGAGCAATGGCGCTCGCGTATCGCGTGGGTGCCGCAGCGACCGCACCTGTTCGCCGGGACGATCGGCGAGAACGTACGCCTCGCCCGTCCGGACGCCGACGACTCCGCCGTACGACGTGCTCTGGGCGACGCCGATGCGCTGGCGTTCGTGGACGCGTTGCCCCTGGGCGCCGACACGGTGCTGGGCGAGGACGGGGCCGGGCTGTCCGCCGGCCAGCGGCAACGCCTCGCACTCGCCCGGGCGTTTCTCGCCGACCGGCCGGTGCTGCTGCTCGACGAACCGACGGCGGCCCTCGACGGGGCGACGGAGGCCGAGGTCGTGGAGGCGGTACGGCGACTGTCCGAGGGACGGACGGTCCTGCTGGTGGTGCACCGGCCGGCGCTGCTCGGGGTGGCGGACCGGGTGGTACGGCTGGTGGAGCCCCTTTCCTCTGCTCAGGTGGAAGGCGTGGCCCGGACGCCCGAGGCGTTTCCCAGCGAGGTGGGAGCCAGTGCTGCTCCGGAAGCGCCCGAGACGGTCGTGCCGGAGCCACAGGCCCGTGGCGTCCTCGCCCGCGTGCGCGCCCTGTCCGGTGCCCGGCGCGGACAGCTCGCTCTCGCCCTGCTGCTGGGCAGTCTCGCGCTCGGCAGTGCCGTCGGCCTCATGGCCACCTCCGGGTGGCTCATCTCGCGGGCCTCGCAACAGCCCCCGGTGCTCTATCTGATGGTGGCCGTGACGGGGACGCGGGCCTTCGGGATCGGGCGGGCCGTCTTCCGGTACGCCGAGCGGCTCGTGTCGCACGACGCGGTGCTGCGCATGCTGGCCGACACCCGGGTCGCCGTGTACCGCCGTCTGGAGCGGCTGGCGCCCGCCGGACTGCGGCGCACCCGCCGAGGGGACCTGCTGTCCCGGCTCGTCGCCGACGTGGACGCCTTGCAGGACTACTGGTTGCGCTGGCTGCTGCCCGCCGGTGCCGCCGTGGTCGTCTCCGCCGCGTCCGTCGGCTTCACCGCCTGGCTTCTGCCGGAGGCCGGAGCCACGCTCGCCGTCGGACTGCTGGCCGCCGGCGTGGGTGTCCCGCTGATCACCGGTGCCGTCGCCCGACGGGCCGAGCGCAGGCTGTCCCCCGCGAGGGGAACACTGGCGACCCGGGTGACCGACCTGCTCACCGGGACCGCCGAGCTGACCGTCGCCGGCGCGCTGCCCGGACGTACCGCCGAGGCGCGACGGGCCGACGGGACGCTCACCCGGATCGCTTCGCGCACCGCCACCGCGACCGCGCTCGGTGACGGACTCACCGCGCTGATCTCCGGCCTGTCCGTCGTCGCGAGCGCTCTCGTGGGCGCCCAGGCGGTCTCCGACGGGCGGCTGGGCGGCGTGGCCATGGCGGTCGTCGTCCTGACTCCGCTGGCCGCCTTCGAGGCCGTCCTCGGCCTGCCGCTCGCCGTGCAGTACCGCCAGCGGGTGCGCAAGAGCGCTGAGCGCGTGTACGAGGTGCTGGACGCGCCGGAGCCGGTACGGGAGCCGGAGCGGCCCCGGCAGGCGCCCGCGTCTCCCTTCCCCGTCGTGGTGAAGGGACTGACGGCCCGTCACGCGGGGCAGGACCGGGACGCGCTTGCCGGAGTCGACCTGGCTCTGGAGGAGGGGCGCCGGATCGCCGTGGTCGGGCCGTCCGGGTCCGGTAAGACGACGCTCGCACAGGTGCTGCTGCGATTCCTGGACGCGGAGGCGGGCTCGTACACGCTGGGCGGCGTGGACGCGTACGCGCTGGACGGCGACGACGTACGGCGGCTCGTCGGCCTGTGTGCGCAGGACGCGCACCTCTTCGACAGCTCGGTGCGTGAGAACCTCCTCCTTGCCCGGAAGGACGCGACCGAGGACGAACTGCGGGACGCGCTGCGGCGGGCCCGGCTGCTCGACTGGGCCGAGGCTCTGCCCGACGGCCTGGACACGCTGGTCGGCGAGCACGGAGCGCGGCTGTCCGGTGGGCAGCGGCAGCGGCTGGCGCTGGCCCGGGCGCTGCTGGCCGACTTCCCCGTCCTGGTGCTCGACGAGCCTTCCGAGCATCTCGACCTGCCGACGGCCGACGCGCTCACCGCAGACCTGCTGGCCGCCACCGAGGGCCGTACGACCCTGCTCATCACCCACCGCCTGGCCGGACTGACGGCCGTCGACGAGGTGATCGTGCTGGACGAGGGTCGCGTGGTGCAGCGGGGGGCGTACGCGGAGCTGGTGGCGGCGACGGGTCCGTTGCGGGGGATGGCGGAGCGGGAGGAGGCGGCGGACCTGTTGGTGGGCACGCGATAGGGAGCGGATCTGTTCCTCGGCGGTGTCAGCCGGAACGGGCCCGGCGCCGGGGCAGACGGCGAGGGCACGACGGTGGTGTGGCAGGCCCCGTACTGACCCATCTGCCGCAACCGGTCCCCCAGCCGCACGACTTGAACAGGACCGCACCCCTGTCGCCGGGTCACGATCGTTGATATGCGATCACCTCGCCGTCACCCGCTGCTCGTTCCGGCGCTGCTGTGTGCGTTGGCGGTGCTGGCGGCCCGTCCCATCTACGCCGCCGACGGCGGGGGGAGCGCGGGTGGGCAGGGTGCGGCGGAGTCGGGGTTCAGCGCGCAGGTGGCCCGGCTCTACGAGGACGCGGCCGTGGCGACCCAGAGCTACGAGGCGGGGCGCCGTGAGGCCGAGAAGCGGCGGGCGCAGGCGCTGCGGGCCGAGGCGCTTCTCGACCGTGAGCGGCGGGAGACCGCCGTGCTGCACGAGGAGCTGGGGCGGATCGCACGGGCCCAGTACCGCAGTGGCGGTGGGACACCGCTGACCGCACAGATCCTTCTGGCCAGCACGACCGAGGAGTTGATGCGCGGTCAGCACGTCTTCTCCCAGTCGCAACTCGCAGTCAACAACGCGATCGACAAGAGCCGGCGGGCGGAGAGCCGACTGGCCGCGGACGAGGCGAGGGCGGCGGCCGCCTGGCAGGCCCTCGAGCGGCGGAGCTCCGAGCTTGCCGACCTGAAGGAGGACATCGAGCAGAAGCTGGAGCAGGCTCGTTGGCAGTTGCAGGGACAGGCGGATGCCTCCGTCGCGGCAGGTTCCTGCCGCGGTGCTGTCCGGCTGGACCAGCCGAAGGCGTCCTTCACGAGCGCGTGGGTGGCCCCGGTGGAGTCCTACCAGCTGTCCGCCGGTTTCGGCAGCGGTGGTACCCGGTGGGCCAACCGGCACACCGGGCAGGACTTCGCGGTGCCCATCGGTACGCCGGTCCGGGCGGTCGGCGCGGGGCAGGTGGTGAAGGTGTCGTGCGGGGGAGCCTTCGGCATCGAGGTCGTCGTGGAGCACGCGGGCGGCTACTACTCCCAGTACGCCCATCTCGCCGCCGTCACCGTCGACCAGGGCGAACAGTTGAGACCCGGCCAGTGGATCGGGCAGTCGGGCACGACCGGCAACTCCAGCGGTCCCCACCTGCACTTCGAGGTGCGGGTCACGCCGGAGATGGGGTCGGCGGTGGATCCGGTGCCGTGGTTGTCGGCGCGAGGGGTGCCGGTGGGATGAGGACCGCAAGGGGCGCCGGAGCCAGTCGGGACACGCCTGGTGGGCCTGGTGGAGCGCTCGGCTCCCTCCGGCTCTACCTTCTCTCCGCCAGCAGCCGCTCGATCACGACCGCCACCCCGTCGTCGTTGTTGGCGACCGTCCGGCCGGAGGCCGCGGCGAGCACATCCGGGTGCGCATTGCCCATCGCGTACGACCGGCCCGCCCACGTGAGCATCTCGACGTCGTTCGGCATGTCCCCGAAGGCGACGACCTCCTCGTGCGAGATGCCGCGCTCGGCACAGCACAGGGCGAGCGTGCTGGCCTTGGAGACCTCGGGGCCGCTGATCTCCAGCAGGGCGCTCGGGCTGGAGCGGGTCACGTTCGCGCGTTCACCGATGGCGAGGCGGGCAAGGGTGAGAAAGGCGTCCGGGTCGACCGTGGGGTGATACGCGAGGATCTTCAGGACCGGCTCGTCGGCACCGGGGGCATCCGGCGCCAGCAGCTCCTCGGCCGGTGCGAGAAAGTCGGGAATCTCCATGTGCAGCTTCGGATAGTCGGGCTCCTGGTAGAAGCCGTACGTCTGCTCTACCGCGTACACCGTGCCGGGCGCCGCCTCCCGCAGCATCCGTACGGCGTCCAGCGCGTTCTTCCGGGCCAGTTCCCGCACCTTCACGAACCGGTGGGCCCCCGGACCGCCGTGCAGATCGACCACGGCCGCGCCGTTGCCGCAGATTGCCAGGCCGTGGCCGTGGACATGGTCGCTGACGACATCCATCCAGCGGGCCGGGCGACCGGTGACGAAGAAGACCTCGATGCCCGCCTCCTCGGCGGCGGCGAGGGCCGCGACGGTGCGCGGCGAGACCGACTTGTCGTCGCGCAACAGGGTGCCGTCCAGATCGGTGGCGATCAGTCGCGGCGGAACGGTGGCGGCCGGGGTCTCGGGCTGTCGAGTCGCTGAGGTCACCCGGCCATTCTCCAGCAGATCACCCGCACGTCCGTGCGGGAGTACGCACAGGTGTGGAGTGACCGCCTCTCACCTGCACCGTCACAGCTGGGCGGGTGCCTCCATGGCGATCTGCTCGAAGATCTTCTCGTCCGCGGCGAAGTCCGATCCGGAGATGGGCCAGTGGACCACGATCTCGGTGAAGCCCAGATCGCGGTGCCGGCCTGCGAAGTCCACGAACGCGTCGAGGGACTGGAGCGGACTGCCGCGGTCCGGGGTGAAGCCGGTCAGCAGGATCTTGTCCAGCTCGCGCACGTCCCGCCCGAGCGTGGCACACGCGTCGGCCAGCTTCTCCGTCTGCCTGCGAATGGCGTGAACCGACTGCTCGGGAGTGCCGTTCTCGTACAGCTTGGGGTCGCCGGTGGTCACCCAGGCCTGCCCGTGCCGGGCGGCGAGCTCGAGCCCGCGCGGCCCGGTCGCGGCCACCGCGAACGGCAGCCGGGGACGCTGGAGGCAGCCGGGGATGTTGCGTGCGTCGTGCGCCGAGTAGTGGTCGCCCTCGTACGACACTCCCTTGGTGCCGTCCTCGGTCAGCAACCTGTCGAGGAGCGACACGAACTCGGCAAAGCGGTCGGCGCGCTCGCGCGGGGGCCACGGTTCCTGTCCGAGCACCGTGGCGTCGAAGCCGTTGCCCCCCGCACCGATACCGAGCGTGACCCGCCCGCCGGAGATGTCGTCGAGGGAGATCAGCTCCTTGGCGAGGGTCACCGGGTGCCGGAAGTTCGGCGAGGTCACGAGTGTTCCCAGGCGCAGGGTGTCGGTGACACCCGCGGCGGCGGTCAGCGTCGGGAGAGCACCGAACCAGGGACCGTCCCGGAAACTGCGCCAGGACAGGTGGTCGTAGGTGTAGGCGGAGTGGAAACCGAGTTGCTCAGCGCGCTGCCATGCCGAACGGCCGCCCTCGTGCCAACGGCGGTACGGAAGGATCACGGTACTCAGACGCAAACTCATGGAACGAGCGTATGTGGATGAATGGTTTCACGTGAAACTGTCACGCACCGTCATCGCAAACGTCCGCTGAGCCATGGGGTGAGCGTGATCAACGGCACGTACTCCTTGTGCGTCCGGTCGCCGGGCAGCGGCACGATCAGGAAGTAGCCGGGCGGGAAGCGGCGTGCTCTGACATGGGTGAGGTCGCCGAAGACTGAGCGAAGAAAGGCGGACACGTCGTCGCGTGGGATGTCGGGGCACTCGACACCTTCGATGTCGATCAGCGCGTCGTCGTCGAGGTAGAGCCGCACGCTCACCCGGGGGATGCCACCGAACTCGACATGGGCCTCGTGAGGCAGGGAGCCGTCCGGATCGGTGGTGACGCCGATGCCTGCGGCGCTGCGGCGAGAGGTCTGGTCGGCGCCGATGTCGTGTGTCACCTCGATCTCGCGCCCGTATTCGTCGGCAAGGGCGCGAAGGGCGGTGACGGCGGCTTCGGTGCTCGGGAGGTGGTTCATACCACTGATCATGCCGAGGTGGGGAGGACCGGAAAACCCTGGCGGCCGTCCAGCCCGGGTCGGTAAACCTGGCGGCCGTCAGCGCGGCTCGGGAAATCGCAGGTACTGCGGGGGTACGGCCTTCGTCAGCCACACTCCGTTGGCGCTGACCTGGAAGACAAGGCCGTCCCGGTGCATTGCGCCCGAGTCCACCGACAGCACGACGGGCCGGCCGCGGCGGGCGCCGACGCGGGTCGCCGTCTCCCGGTCGGGCGAGAGATGCACGTCGTGCCGGTTCATGGGCCGCAGTCCCTCGACGCGGATCGCCTCCAGGCAGCGGTCCGTGGTCCCGTGGTACAGATGCGGCGGAGGGGGCGCCGGTGCCAGCCCGAGGTCGATGTCGATGGTGTGGCCCTGGCTGGCGCGGATCCGGGTGCCGTCGATCGCGAAGCGCTGCTTGTCGTTGGCGGCGACCACATGGTCCAGCTCGTCCCGGCTGAACCGGAAACCGTGGGCCGCGGCCGCGGCGATCAGTACGTCGATCTCGACCCATCCGCCCTCGTCGAGGATGAGCCCGATCCGTTCCGGCTGGTGCCGAAGGTGCTTCGAGAGGTATTTGGACACCTTCACGGTCCGTCTCTCGGTCCTCTCCTTCTCGTTCTCGTTCATCCCACCAGCGTGCCGGGAGAGATGTGAATCACGCGAATGATTTTGCTCCGGATGTTTGATCCACAGCCAAGTGTGGTTATCCACAGGGGAATTGGCGATTCTGTGGACAACTACCCTTTGAATCAAGGCGCTTCATCAAGATCAACTGACGTGCCGTGACTTGGGGCGAGTCGGTCCAAGGCCCGGGCCCGCACCTCTCGTTCGGCGGCCAGCGCGATGAACTCAGACGCCCGCTCAGAGCCAACCAGCCCCTCGACAGCCCTCATTGTCTCCGCAGGCATCGCCACGCACCGCGTCCGGTCCTCAGGCGGCGGGGCTTCTTCCGCTCCGAGGTGCAAACGCAGATGCCGTAGCGCGAACAGGCTCATGGCCCGGGTGAGTTCGGCATCCACTGTCTGCTGCGCGAGGGGTCGCACCTTACGTATGAGTGAGGCCGCCACGGCCGTGTCCGCGGCAGTCGGACGATGTGGTCCGTCAAGACAGTGGGCGAAGACCTGCTCGGTGGTGAACTCCAGGAAACGGGAGGCGATGTGCTCGACCTGGACCCTCAACTCCCGGAGGTGGACCGAGATCGCGGACAGCGGAACGCCCGCTGCCTGCAACTCGACGGCCACGGCCAGCTCTTGAGGGCTCGGTACGAGGTAGACGTCGTCGTCACCGGGGACCGGCTCCAGCACACCCAGCCCCACGGCCTCGGCGACCGACTCGTCGTTCCAGGTGCCGCCGAACCGCTCGTCCAACTCGGCGCGTGAGATCCGTACGGCCTTCTCGTCGGTCCACGGACCGTCGGCCTCGGCGACCAGCCCGAGCACCCCGTCCAGGCCCCGGCCCGCGTCCCACGCCTCCAGCAACTCCTTGATGGCGGCCAGGGTGTAGCCGCGGTCGAGGAGGTCGGCGATCTGACGCAGGCGCGCCAGATGGGCGTCCGCGTAGACATTGGCCCGGCCGCGGCGCTCCGGACGGGGGAGCAGGCCGCGGTCCTGGTAGGCGCGGATGGTCCGGACCGTGGCCCCACTGAGGTGCGCGAGGTCCTCGATCCGGTGGACGGGGTCCTCGGTCGGACGGGAGGGCCCGCCGGTCCGGTGTGCTGGGTCCGCGATCCGAGGGGAAGGCCCGCCGGTCCGGTGCGCGGGGCCGCCGGCTCGATGGGCGGAGTCGCCTGCCGGGCCGGTCACGTGCCCGCCCTCGCCGCCGGGGACTGCCCCGGATACGCCACCGTCCGGCCCAACGGCCCCTGTCTCGACGGGTGGTACGACCACCAGAGATGCCGCGCCGCTGCGGCGCCCAACTCCCGCCAGGACGGCAACACGATCTTCTGCACGGCCGTGTCGTGCACGGCGAGGTGCTTGACCTGGGTCTGCAATGCGGAGTTGATGACATGGGGCGCGTTCGGTCCGCCGGGGATCCGGTGCAGCGGACCGCGCGAGAAGTCGAAAGCGACCCGGCGCGGAGCAATGCGGTGGCTCACAGCGGCGGCTCCAGCCGTGCGACGGCCCGCAACGCCCCCGGCATGAGGCGGGACAGAAGGCGGGCACCCCGGGCCTCGGGCGTCACCGGGACCACGGCCTCATTGCGCACCACCGCCCGCAGGATCGCGTCGGCGACCTTCTCCGGGGGGTAGTTGCGCAGCCCGTACAGGCGGGCGGCGCGCTTCTGACGCCGCTTCTCCTCGGCGGCGTCCACGCCCGCGAACCGCGCGGTGGAGGTGATGTTGGTGTTGACGATGCCGGGGCATATCGCGGTCACCCCGATCCCCTGACCGGCCAACTCCGCGCGCAGGCACTCGCTGAGCATCAGCACGGCCGCCTTGGAGGTGCTGTAGGCGGGCAGAGACTTGGAGGGCAGGTACGCCGCCGCCGACGCGGTGTTGACGATGTGCCCGCCCTGCCCGCGCTCGGCCATCTGCCTGCCGAAGAGCCGGCAGCCGTGGATCACGCCCCACAGGTTGACGTCGAGGACCTTCCTCCAGTCTTCGGGGGTGGTGTCGAGGAAGGAGCCGGACAGGCCGATGCCGGCGTTGTTCACCAGGACGTCCACCACGCCGTACTCGGCGGCGACCTTCGCGGCGAGTTTTTCCATGGCCCGCTCGTCGGAGACGTCGGCCGTCTCCGCCCAGGCCTCGGACGCGCCGAGCAGCCCGGACAACTCGGCGGTGTGAAGCGCCGCCTCCGCGTCCCGGTCGACGGCCAGCACACGCGCGCCTGCCTCGGCGAACGCGAACGCGGTGGCCCGCCCGATGCCGCTGCCCGCGCCGGTGACCAGCACGAGCTGCCCGCCGAACCGCTCGGCGTACTTGCCGGTCGCCGCCCCGGCAGCGCGCGTCCCACCTTCCACGGACATCACGAACTCCGTGATCCACGCCGTCAGTTGGTCGGGCCGGGTGCGCGGGATCCAGTGCTTCGCCGGCAGCACCCGCCGGGTCAACTGCGGAGCCCACCGCTCCAGTTCGTCGCAGAGCCGCTCCGAGAGAAACGTGTCCCCCAGGGGCGTGATGAGCTGCACGGGTGCGTGCGCGTAGGCGTCCGGGCGCGGTCGGCGCAACCGGGCGCGGACGTTGTCGCGGTACAGCCACGCCCCGTGCGCCGCGTCCACGGCCAGCGACGAGGTCGGGTAGTCGCCGCCGGGAACCTTCTCGACGCGCTCCAGGATGCGGGGCCAGCGCTTGCCGAGCTGGCCGCGCCACGCCAGCTCCGGCAGCACGGGCGTGTGCAGCAGGTACACGTACCAGGACTTGGCGCCCTGGCCGAGCAGCTGGCCGACCCGGCGCGGAGTGGGGCGCTTGAGGCGCTCGTTGATCCAGTGGCCGAGGTGGTCGAGGGACGGGCCGGACATCGAGGTGAAGGAGGCGATCCGGCCCTCGGTGCGTTTGACCGTGACGAACTCCCAGGACTGCACCGAGCCCCAGTCGTGCCCCACCAGGTGCACCGGCCGGTCCGGGCTGACCGCGGCCGCGACGGCCAGGAAGTCGTCCGTCAGCTTCTCCAGCGTGAACCCGCCGCGCAGCGGCTTCGGTGCCGTGGACCGGCCGTGCCCGCGGACGTCGTAGAGCACGACGTGGAAGCGCTCGGCCAGCCGGGGCGCGACCTCGGACCACACCTCCTTGCTGTCCGGGTAGCCGTGCACCAGGACGACCGTCGGTGCCGAGCGGTCCCCCAGCTCGGCGACGCACAACTCGACCCCGCCCGTCCGCACCCGGCGCTCCCGCGCGCCGTGCGCCCCGGTCGATCCCGTCCGCGAAAGGCCCGTCACTTGTCCTCCGTCCAGCGCCGTGGTCCCGCACGCTCGAACCCCGCCGCACACCGGTCGCGGTACGTGCCCGTAACCTGACTCCGGCGAATGTGACAGTCGTTGGAGGCTGCGTCAATAGGCCCGCCTCGGGCTGTGGACAACAGGGCGAATGTGGACAACCAGCCCGGCGTTGTTCGACCTCAGGGGGACCCCTAGGGCCCCGTACGACTCCAGGTTGATACGAAGACAGCTCTGCGGAGTGACGACCGGCGTGGCCCGCGTCACTACGGTCTTAGACGTGACTGTGATCGCGACCGAAAGCCTGAGCAAGCGGTTCCCCCGGGTGACCGCGCTTGACCGGCTCTCCGTGGACGTCGGACCCGGTGTGACCGGACTCGTCGGAGCCAACGGAGCCGGCAAGTCCACACTGATCAAGATCCTGCTGGGTCTGTCCCCCGCCACCGAGGGCCGTGCCGAAGTACTCGGCCTCGATGTCGCCACCAAGGGCGCCGACATCCGCGAGCGGGTCGGCTACATGCCGGAACACGACTGCCTGCCACCCGACGTCTCGGCCACCGAGTTCGTCGTCCACATGGCGCGCATGTCCGGCCTGCCGCCGACCGCCGCCCGCGAGCGCACCGCGGACACCCTGCGCCACGTCGGCCTGTACGAGGAGCGCTACCGCCCCATCGGCGGCTACTCCACCGGCATGAAACAGCGCGTGAAACTCGCGCAGGCCCTCGTGCACGACCCGCAGCTGGTCTTCCTCGACGAGCCGACCAACGGCCTCGACCCGGTCGGCCGGGACGAGATGCTCGGCCTGATCCGCCGCATCCACACCGACTTCGGCATCTCGGTCCTGGTCACCTCGCACCTGCTGGGCGAGCTGGAGCGCACCTGCGACCACGTGGTGGTCGTCGACGGCGGCAAGCTTCTGCGATCCAGCTCCACCACCGACTTCACCCAGACCACCACGACCCTCGCGATCGAGGTCACCGACACCGACGAGCACCCGGACGGCACCCTCGCGGTGCGCGACGCGCTTCACACGCGAGGGGTGGACGTGATCGACAGCGGCGGCGGCCTGCCGGGCGCCGGCCATGTGCTGCTGCTGACCGCACAGGGCGAGGAGACCTACGACCTGGTCCGCGACGTGGTCGCCGACCTCGGCCTCGGCCTGGTGCGCATGGAACAGCGTCGGCACCACATCTCCGAAGTCTTCACGGACAGCGACGAACAGCGTGACGCAGAGCGCAAGGAGGCGGTCGGCCATGGCAACTGAGCACCCCGTGGCAACACCCTCAGGTGACCAGACCCGCATCCACAACATCGGCTACCGCGCATACGACGGCCCGCGCCTCGGCCGCGCCTACGCCCGCCGCTCCCTCTACTCGCAGTCCCTGCGCGGCGCCTACGGCCTCGGCCGCTCGGTCAAGTCCAAGGTGCTGCCGATGCTGATGTTCGTGGTGATGTGCGTGCCCGCGGCCATCATGGTGGCCGTCGCGGTCGCCACGAAGGCCAAGGACCTGCCCGTCGACTACACCCGCTACGCGATCGTCATGCAGGCCGTCATCAGCCTGTACGTCGCCTCGCAGGCACCCCAGTCCGTCTCGCGGGACCTGCGCTTCAAGACCGTGCCGTTGTACTTCTCACGGCCCATCGAGACCGCCGACTACGTGCGTGCGAAGTTCGCGGCGCTGGCCTCGGCGCTGTTCGTCCTCACCGCCGCCCCGCTGCTGGTGCTCTATGTGGGCGCCCTGCTGGCCAAACTCGACTTCGCGGACCAGACCGTGGGGTTCGCGCAGGGACTGGTCTCCGTGGCACTGCTCTCGCTCCTCTTCGCCGGCCTCGGCCTGGTCATCGCGTCGGTCACCCCGCGCCGCGGCTTCGGTATCGCTGCCGTGATCGCCGTCCTGACCATCTCCTACGGCGCCGTCTCCACCCTCCAGGCCATCGCCCAGGCACAGAACAGCTCCGGGTCCATCGCCTGGATGGGCCTCTTCTCGCCCATCACGCTCATCGACGGAATGCAGTCCGCGTTCCTGGGCGCCAGTTCGGCGTTCCCCGGAGGAGTCGGCCCGACGAACGGGGAGGGCGTGGTCTACGTCCTCGCCACCCTCGGACTGATCGCCGCCTGCTACGGCCTCCTGATGCGCCGCTACCGAAAGGTCGGACTGTGACCACGCTCACCATCGACCACGTCTCGCGCTGGTTCGGCAACGTGGTCGCCGTCAACGACATCACCATGACTGTCGGCCCCGGCGTCACCGGCCTCCTCGGCCCCAACGGCGCCGGAAAGTCCACCCTCATCAACATGATGGGCGGCTTCCTGGCCCCTTCCACCGGCACCGTCACCCTCGACGGACAGCAGGTGTGGCGCAACGAGGCGATCTACAAGCACATCGGCATCGTCCCCGAGCGCGAGGCCATGTACGACTTCCTCACCGGGCGCGAGTTCGTCGTCGCCAACGCCGAGTTGCACGGCCTGGGCGCCAAGGCCGCCCAGAAGGCGCTGGCCACGGTCGAGATGGAGTACGCGCAGGACCGCAAGATCTCGACGTACTCCAAGGGCATGCGGCAGCGCGTGAAGATGGCGAGCGCCCTCGTCCACGACCCGTCGCTGCTCCTGCTGGACGAGCCCTTCAACGGCATGGACCCGCGCCAGCGCATGCAGCTCATGGACCTGCTGCGGCGCATGGGCGACGAGGGCCGCACCGTGCTGTTCTCGTCCCACATCCTCGAAGAGGTCGAGCAACTCGCCTGGCACATCGAGGTCGTGGTCGCCGGCCGGCACGCGGCCAGCGGTGACTTCCGCAAGATCCGCCGCCTGATGACCGACCGCCCGCACCGCTACCTGGTCCGCTCCAGCGACGACCGCGCCCTCGCGGCCGCGTTGATCTCGGACCCGTCCACGTCCGGCATCGAGGTCGACCTCGCCGAGGGCGCCTTGCGTATCCAGGCCGTCGACTTCGGCCGTTTCACGGCCCTGCTGCCGAGGGTCGCGAGGGACCACGGCATCAGGCTGCTCACGGTCTCGCCGTCCGACGAGTCCCTCGAGTCCGTCTTCTCGTATCTCGTCGCGGCGTAGGAGGCCCCAAGATGTACGACCCCACAGTCGCCCGACTCACCTATCGGGCCCTGCTCGGCCGGCGCCGGGCCCTCATCCTGGGCGCCCTGCCGCTGTTGCTCATCGTCCTTGCGATCGTGGTGCGCGGCCTGGCCGGCGCCGACGACCAGACGGCGTCCGACCTGCTCGGCGGGCTCGCGCTCGCCACCATGGTGCCGATCATCGGAGTGATCGCGGGCACCGGAGCGATCGGACCCGAGATCGACGACGGCTCCGTGGTCTACCTGCTGTCGAAGCCGATCAAACGGCCGACGATCATCCTCACCAAACTCACCGTCGCCATCGCCGTGACGATGGTGTTCTCGGCGGTGCCGACCCTGATCGCGGGCTTCATCCTCAACGGCAACGGCCAACAGGTCGCCGTGGCCTACACGGTGGCCGCCCTGGTCGCCTCCATCGCCTACGCGGCGCTCTTCCTGCTGCTCGGCACGGTGTCGCGGCACGCGGTGGTGTTCGGACTCGTCTACGCGCTGGTCTGGGAGGCCCTGTTCGGGTCCCTGGTGCCCGGGGCGCGCACGCTCAGTGTCCAGCAGTGGTCGCTCGCGGTGGCCCAGAAGGTCGCCGGCGGAGACCTGGTGACCTCGGACGTGGGACTGACGACGGCGACGGTCCTGCTGGTCGCCGTCACCGCGCTCGCCACCTGGTACGCGGGGCAGAAGCTCCGGTCGCTGACGCTCGCGGGCGAGGAGTAGGCGTCCCGATGCGTTGACATCGGCTTCACCTCTGCCCGGGCACACTGGGCGAATGGGGCCCGACGCGGGGCGAACAGGGGAACGCGGCGTACGGCTAGGAGGTCGGGCATGGCAGGCGAGACGCCGGAGCACGACGGCCGCGGGCGGGCCGAGGACGAGGTCTGGGACGACCTCGTCCTGGACGAGGACTTCATACGGTCCGCCGAGACGGCCGAACCGTCCGCGCGGGCGCGGATGCTCGCCGCGCGCTGGCGCACCGAGAAGCCCGAGCCCCAGCCCTGGCGTTCCGACGAGCCGCCCGCGGGGTGGTTCTTCAGCAAACGTCGGCGCAGGTGGCGCCGCCGGTGAGGGAGTTGGGGGCCACCCGTTAATCAGTGGCGCCGAACTCGACGTACCGGCACAGTGGTGATGTCCACGTCGCCGGGATCGAGCCGGCGCCACACACTGGGGAGGAGCTGGATGGTGTCCACGCACGACAGTACGTCCAGCTCCCACCAGGGCAGCCCGTGGCGGACTCCGGAGTAGTTACTCCTCCGTCGAGTCCGCCCCGTACGGGGAGCTGCCCGGGGCGGCCGCTTCGAGCACGCGGATCCCACTCCGCGTGAGGCCGCCCACCCGGAGGATTGGCCGAGTGGTAAGGCACTGGCTTGCGCTGTGTTCCATCAGTGGCGAGTCAAGGTCGGGCCTGAAAAGCCCGCGCACGTTCGATTCGTGCATCCTCCGCGAGACGTTGTCACTGAGACTGGGACTGCAAGGAGCCCCCGGTTCAGTGCCCGGAGAAGTCCTGCGGGTCACAGACCCAGCAACCGCTCCAGCACCACCGCGATCCCGTCCTCCTCGTTGGACGACGTCACCTCGTTCGCGACCGCCTTGAGTTCCTCGTGGGCATTGGCCATGGCCACGCCGTACGAGGACCAGGCGAACATCGGGAGGTCGTTGGGCATGTCGCCGAAGGCGATCGTGTCCGCCGCCTTCATGCCCAGGCGGCGGGCAGCCAGGGACAGTCCCGTCGCCTTTGAGAGGCCGAGGGGGAGAAGCTCGACGATGCCCTCACCGGCCATCGCGACCGTGACGAAGCCGCCCGCCGCCTGGCGTGAGGCCTCCACGAGCTGGTCGTCCGTGAGCGACGGATGCTGTATGTAGATCTTGTTCAGCGGGGCGGTCCACAGGTCGGAAGCGTCCGTGAAGGGGGTCGCGGGGAGCTTGCCGGTGACCGCGTAACCGGGGCCGACCAGCACCTCGCCCTCCAGGCCGTCCCGGCTCGCCGCGAGATGAAGCGGGCCGACCTCCGCCTCGATCTTGGCCAGCGCCACTCCGGCCAGCTGCCGGTCGAGGGTCACCGACGTCAGCAGGCGGTGCTCACCGGCGTGGTACACCTGCGCACCCTGGGCGCAGACGGCGAGGCCGTCGTAGCCGAGGTCGTCGAGGACGTGCCGCGTCCACGGGGCCGAGCGGCCCGTCACGACGATGTGGGCGGCACCCGCCGCGGTAGCCGCGGCTAGCGCCTCACGCGTGCGCTGCGAGACCGACTCGTCGGAACGCAGGAGCGTTCCGTCGAGGTCGGTCGCGATCAGGCGGTAGGGAAAACCCGGTACGGCGGACGTGCTCACTTGGCGACCGGCTCCAGGATCTCCCGGCCGCCCAGGTACGGGCGGAGCACCTCGGGGACCCGGACGGAGCCGTCGGCCTGCTGGTGGTTCTCCAGGATCGCCACGATCGTGCGCGGTACGGCGCACAGCGTGCCGTTCAGCGTCGCCAGCGGCTTGACCCGCTTGCCGTCGCGGACGCGGATCGACAGCCGACGGGACTGGTACTCGGTGCAGTCCGAGGTCGAGGTCAGCTCGCGGTACTTGCCCTGCGTCGGGATCCACGCCTCGCAGTCGAACTTGCGGGCGGCCGAGGAACCGAGGTCGGCGGAGGCGACGTCGATGACCCGGAACGGCAGCTCCAGGGACGTCAGCCACTGCTTCTCCCACTCCAGCAGGCGCTGGTGCTCGGCCTGCGAGTCCGCCGGGTCGACGTACGAGAACATCTCGACCTTGTCGAACTGGTGGACGCGGAAGATGCCGCGGGTGTCCTTGCCGTGCGAGCCGGCCTCGCGGCGGAAGCAGGGCGAGAAGCCCGCGTAGCGCAGCGGGAGACGGTCGGCGTCGATGATCTCGTCCATGTGGTACGCCGCGAGCGCGACCTCGGAGGTGCCGACGAGGTAGAGGTCGTCCTTGTCGAGGTGGTAGACGTCCTGGGCCGCCTGGCCGAGGAAACCGGTGCCGGCCATGGACTGCGGACGGACCAGCGCGGGCGTCAGCATCGGCGTGAAGCCGGCCGCCGTGGCCTGGGCGATCGCCGCGTTCACGAGGGCGAGCTCCAGCAGCGCGCCGACACCGGTGAGGAAGTAGAAGCGCGAGCCGGAGACCTTGGCGCCGCGCTCGACGTCGATCGCGCCGAGGGTCGTGCCGAGCTCCAGGTGGTCCTTGGGCTCGAAGCCCTCGGCGCCGAAGTCGCGGATGGTGCCGTGCGTCTCCAGCGTGACGAAGTCCTCCTCGCCGCCCACGGGCACGTCGGGGTGCACGAGGTTGCTGAGCCGGAGGAGGAGCTCCTGGGTCTCGGCGTCGGCCGTGTCGCGCTCGGCGTCGGCGGCCTTGACGTCGGCGGCGAGCTGGCTCGCCTTCTTCAACAGCTCGGCCTTCTCGTCTCCGGAGGCCTTGGGAACGAGCTTGCCGAGGGCCTTCTGCTCGGCACGCAGCTCGTCGAAGCGGACGCCGGACGACCTGCGCCGTTCGTCGGCGGAGAGAAGGGAGTCGACGAGCGCGACGTCCTCTCCACGGGCGCGCTGGGACGCGCGCACACGGTCGGGGTCCTCACGGAGCAGGCGAAGGTCAATCACGCGCTCAAGGCTACCGGTGCGGGGTGACGGCTCACGACTCACTATTCCGAGGCGTACCGAATCGCAGCTTACGTTCCGTTATGAGCGAATTGCCGAACGTGTCAATATAAGGCGTCTCACTCCCTGGGACGGGGGAGGTGAGAGGTGTGGGGTTGACTCGATTCCCTTGCGGGGAGCGGGACTTGGAGGCTCGTTCATCCACAGGGATCCACAGCCCCGAAAAGTTATCCACAGGGTGTGCGAAAGATCTGTGGATGTCGGAAGTGATCATTCCGGAACGGACTCTCAGGGCGAACGGGGCCCGAGTCAAACCACCCTCCCGCCCACTTTCGAGTGGAAATGAGTCGCTCCAAGGGATGGAGTAAAGGAAACGGGTGGACGAAGGGTGACCTACGGGACTGTGGATGAACTTGAGCGCTGTAGGGCGATTTGTCGACTAGGTGGCGCTTCGTTGTCGACTTGTCCCCAGGTCGAGAAGCCAGCCTGTGGATAACTCCTGTGGATAACTAAAATATGCAGGTAGGAGCGATTGGAAACGTCCTAGAAACGTCCGTCCTGACAGCGTGCCACCCAGTCCGCCGCCGCGACGAACTCCTCGTCGGAGGTGCCGATGTACGGCTGCCGTACGTCCGCCACGTCGGCGTCCGCACGCGGGTACGAACCGAGGAAGCGCACCTGGAGACAGATCCGCTTGAGTCCTGTCAGGGCCTCGGCCACCCGGCGGTCGGAGATGTGGCCCTCGGCGTCGACGCAGAAGCAGTAGTTGCCGATGCCGGCGCCGGTGGGCCGGGACTGCAGCAGCATCAGGTTTATGCCTCGCGTCGCGAACTCGCCCAGCAGGTCGCGCAGGCCGCCGGGGTGGTCGTCGCGCTGCCACAGGACGACGGACGTCTTGTCGGCGCCGGTCGGCGCGGCGGGCCGGGCCGGGCGGCCGACCAGCACGAACCGTGTCTGGGCGTTCTCCGCGTCGTGGATCCCGGTCTCCAGGGCCGTCAGGCCGTACCGGGCGGCCGCGAACTCGCCCGCGAAGGCGGCGTCGTACTGGCCCTCCTGGACGAGGCGGGCGGCGTCCGCGTTCGACGCGGCCGACTCCCAGTGGGCGTCCGGGAGGTTCTTCTTGAGCCAGTTGCGTACCTGGGGCTGGGCGGCCGGGTGGGCGGAGACCGTCTTGATGTCCGTCAGCTCGGTGCCGGGCCGGACCAGGAGCGCGAAGGTGATCGACAGCAGTACCTCGCGGTAGATCATCAGCGGCGCGCCCGCGACCAGTTCGTCGAGGGTCGTGGTGATTCCGCCCTCGACGGAGTTCTCGATCGGCACGAAGGCGGCCTCGGCCTCGCCGCCGCGGACCGCGTCGAGCGCCGACTGCACGGACACGTACGGAATCAGCTCCCGGGTCGCCGCTTCCGGAAGGGTGCGCAGGGCGACTTCGGTGAAGGTGCCCTCGGGACCGAGATACGCATAACTCGCTGGCATGACCTCACCCTAATGGGCCTTGTGAAACCCGGCGTAACCTTCCTGGCCCCGCCCCTCTCAGGGGTGACCTCACCCCTCCAGCAGCCGCTGCCCCACGTACTCGCCCCGCGCCGCCCCGCCCGGCACCGCGAACAGGCCGCTGGCCTCGTGGCGGATGTACTGCGACAGGGCGTCGCCGCGGTCGAGCTTGCGTTGGACCGGGACGAAGCCGCGCACCGGGTCGGCCTGCCAGCAGACGAAGAGGAGGCCCGCGTCGGGGACCCCGTCCGCGTCGAAGCCGTCGTGGTACGAGAACGGGCGGCGCAGCATCGCCGCGCCCCCGTTCTGGTCGGGGCGCGTGATGCGTGCGTGGGCGTTGATCGGGACGACCAGGTTGCCCTGGGCGTCGGTCTTCTCCAGGTCCATCGCGGTCGTCTCGGTGCCTCCGGAGAGCGCCGACCCGTCTGACTTGCGGCGCCCGATCACGTGCTCCTGGGCCTTGACCGAGAGCTTCTCCCAGTCGTCCAGGAGCATGCGGATCCGGCGTACGACGGCGTAGGAGCCGTTCGCCATCCATGCGGGCGTGCCGGACTCGGGTACGAAGATCCGCTGGTCGAAGTCGGGCTCGGCCGGCTTCGGATTGCGGGTGCCGTCCATCTGACCCATCAGGTTGCGGGCCGTCATGGGATGCGAGGTGGCGCCGGGCGAGCGGTTGAAGCCGTTCATCTGCCAGCGGATCCGGGCAGCGCTGCCGGCGTCCTTCTGGAGGGCGCGCAAGGCGTGGAACGCGACCAGGGAGTCGTCGGCGCCGATCTGCACCCACAGGTCGCCGTCGCTGCGCTTCTTGTCGAGGTGGTCCGAGGAGAAGTCGGGCAGCGGGTCCAGGGAGACCGGGCGCTGCTTCTCCAGCCCCGTCCGGCCGAAGAAACTGTGGCCGAAGCCGAAGGTGATCGTCAGGGAGGACGGACCGGCGTCCCGGGCCACGTCCGTGTCGTCCTGGAGTGCCGGCTCGCCCTCCATCAGGCGCTCGGCCGTCCGTGACCAGCGGCGCAGCAGCGCGGCGGCCTCCTTGCGGCCCGCACCCGCCGCCAGGTCGAAGGAGACGAGGTGACCACAGGCCTGCAGGCCCTGCGTGATTCCGGGCTGATGTTTCCCGTGAAACATCGCCTGACCGCTGCCCAGGGAGGTCAGCGGCGTGGTCCCGGCGGGCTTGGCGGTGTACCCGACGGCCCCGCCGGCCGCACCGAGGACGAGCCCGGTGGCACCGGCGGTCCCGAGCAGCTTCCGCCGCGTGAGGCCCTGCGCCGCCGGGCCGGCCTGGTCGGAGGCCACCTCCTCCGGCGCCGGCGTACCGGCCTGAGTACGGGCCTCGGCACCGGCCTCAGTACCGGCCTTGATACGGGCCCGGTCGCGGGCCTCCGGAATGGACTGGTCAGGCATGTCGCGGGTCAGCCGATCTGCGCGTTCTTGGAGACGGTCGTCTGGTCGATGTCGGAGGTCCGCACGGTCACCGCGATCTTCCACTCGCCGGCCACGGGGATCTGCACTCCGTTCGCCGACCAGTGACCGGTGGTGATGTGGTCGGGGACGACGGGCAGCGGCCCGATGTCCTTGGACTCCAGGGTGAAGGCGACCTTGACCTCGGGGATGTCGAAGGCCCGTCCGTTGGGTCGCTGGACATAGACGTGCATCTCGTTGCCGCCCACGCGCGCGGGGTCGAGGTCGACCGTCACGACGCCCTTGCCGTCCTCGCCTCCGGTGTCGAACGACATGTCGAGGGTCAGCGCGCCGGACGCCGAGTCCGAGGAGGAGGACGAGGACGTGGCGGACGCCTTGGCATCCTCCTCCGTGCGCCCGGGCTCGGTCTGCGTCAGCACGGTGGTGACGGCGAGCAGGATCACGGCGACCCCGGCCTCGGCGAGCACCGAGCGGCGCAGCCCGAACCGGTTCGGGTCGGCGTCCCGCGCCCGCTTCTGCCGCGCCGTGTCCACCGCGGCACGCTGCCGGGCGAGCTGCGCGGCCCGCTTGGAGCCACCGCCGTTGGAACCGCCGCCCTTCGAGGCACCGCCGCCCTTCGAACCGTCCCCCTTGGAGGCACCCCCGGCACCGGCGGCCTTGGTGTCACCGGCAGCGGCGTTGGCCGTGACCCGCTGCTTCTGCGGCTTGGTCCGCTGGACCACCGTGTCCGCCAGCTGTGCCGTCCACCGTCGTGAGAGGTAGGCGATGCCGACGAGGAGCGCCACGAGCCCGATCTTGACGAGCAGCAGCTGCCCGTACCGGGTGCCGGTGAACGCCGACCAGGAGCCGAGCTGGCGCCACGACTGATAGACGCCGGTCACGATGAGCGCGACCACGCTGCCGAAGGCGACCTGCGAGAACCGGCGTACGGCGACCGTGTCCACGGGCCGGTCCGAGGGCGCCCAGTACAGCCCGACGAGCAGCGCGGTGAGCCCGCCGAGCCAGGACGCCACGGCCAGCAGGTGGACGATGTCGACGGGCATCGCGATGCCCGCCTGGAGCCCGACGGAGGCGTGCTCGGACATCGCCCAGCTCGCGGCGATTCCGGCGGCCACGACGGTCCCGCCGATCGCCAGCCCGAAGGTCAGATCCCGCTTCTCCTCGTTCTCCCGCTTCTCGTACGCCCCGAAGAGCACCGCGATGAACAGTGCCGCCGCGGCGAGCAGCAGCAGCCGGGACACCAGCGCGGCGCCCGTCTTGGTCTGCAGCACCTGTCCGAGCAGGTCGAGGTCGAAGATGTCGCCGATCTTCCCCGAGCCGGTGTAGGAGCCGCGCAGGAGCAGCAGGAAGAGGGTGGCGGAGGTGAGCGCGAGCCATCCGGAGACGACGAGCCGCTGCATGGCCCGTACGCCGGAGCCGCGCTGCCAGCAGCCGAGCACGAAGGCGGCGCCGCCGGCCAGCACGATGAAACCGGCGTACGACATGTACCGGCCGAACCCGTACAGCCAGCCGACCACTCCGCCGCCCGCCGCGCCGCCGGACACCGCGACCGACGTGGAGGAGGGCGCGCCGACCGAGAAGGTGTAGGCGCCGGAGACGGGATGGCTGTCCGCGGACACGACCTGGTAGGTGACGGTGTACGTGCCGTCGGGCAGTCCGCCGTGCAGTTGCACGGCGTAGGTCGTGCCGCTCACGTTGGACGGCTTGCCGTTCTGCACGGGCTTGCCCTTGGGGTCCAGCACGCGCAACGAGTCGGCGGACACCGAGACCTGCTCGGAGAAGGTCAGCGAGACCTGGGTGGGTGCCTTGTCGACCACCACCCCCTGCTGGGGGTCGCTGCCGGTCAGCGCGGCGTGCGCGGAGGCCGGAGCGGCCGTGGTGAGGAGCAGTCCGGCGGCGGCCAGGAGCAGCAGCACCAGGGTCCGGACGCGGGGGGCGATGGTCAGCGTCAAGGGGGGTCCCTCCCTCAGTGTCCGGTAGTCGGGGTGTAGGTCGCCGACTTCACCGGCATCTTGACGACGACCGGGGCGGACTTGGTGAAGTGCAGTTCGACCGAGAGGGTCTGGCCCTGCTTCGGCTTGCGCTTCAGCTTCTCGAACATCAGATGGTTGCCACCGCTTTTGAACACGAGTTGACCATGTGCGGGGACGGGGAGGTCCTGGACCTCCCGCATCGAGCCGCCGACCGTCTCGTGCACGGTGACTTCGCCGGCCTCGTCGCTGGTGACCGAGGTGAGCTCGTCCTTCGTACCGCTGTCGTTGACTATCGTCAGGAAGCCGGCCGCCATGTCGTCGGAGACCGGCTGCGGGATGTAGGCGTCGGAGACGGACAGGCCGGCCCCGCTGTCGGAGTCCGTGCCGCACCCGGCGAGGACGAGCGACAGGGCCAGGGTCCCGCCCGCGGCGGCGTTCAGGGAGGGACGCCTCATGGCTTCTCACCCTTGACGATCTTGGGGAGGTCCTTGGTGTAGTCGTCGACGGTGGCGTCCTCGCCGTACAGCAGATAACCCGCGTCGGTCTTCGGGGAGAACGCGACGACCTGGGTGCCGTGCACGGAGACGAGCTTGCCGTTCTTGTCCTTGTGCGTCGGCTCGATGGAGATGCCGAGGGTGCGGGCGCTCGCCTGGATGGTGGCGAAGTCGCCGGTCAGGCCGACGAACTCGGAGTCGACGCCCTTGAGCCACTTGCCGAGCTCGGCCGGGGTGTCACGAGCGGGGTCGGTGGTCACGAACACCACGCGCAGCTCGTCCTGTTCGGACTTGGGCAGCTGCTTCTTGGCGACGGCGATGTTGTTCATCGTCAGCGGGCAGACGTCGGGGCAGTGGGTGTAGCCGAAGTAGACCAGGGTCGGCTTGCCCGCGGTCTCCTTGCGGAGGTCGTACTTCTTTCCCTGGGCGTCGGTGAGCACCAGGTCCGGCTTCTTGAACGGCTGGTCGAGAACGGTGACCGCCTTGTCCGAGCCGGCCTCCTCGGAGACCACGGAAACGGGCGAGCCGCTGTCGTCACCGCTGCCGCAGGCGGAGAGGGTCAGGGTGGCCGCGGCGAGCAGCGAGGCCACGGCGAGCGTCTTCTTGCGCATAGAAAAATGTCCCAGATGTGATGGTGCCGACGTCCACCGGGGTCGTACACGCGGTTCTACGTGCAGTTCCACGAGTTAGGTCCTACGGGCATGCGTACGACCCCGGTGTGCCGGCCGGCGAGCGATCCTCAGGCGTTGGTGCGCCGACGTCCGGCGAGCACGCCGTAGGCCACGCCCAGCGCGCCGACGACGATGCCGACGACGCCGAGGACGCGGGCGGTGGTGTCACTGCTGTCGGCCGGGGCGGCAGTCTCGGCGGCGGTGTTGTCGGTGGACTTGGTGTCGTCGGAGGCATCCTCGGCCGCCGCCGAGCCGTGGTGGCCGTCTTCAGACGCGGCGGAAAGCGTGAGTACGGGAGCCGGCGTCTCGGGCTCCTCGTCGCCCTCCTTCTGCTCCTCGATCCAGCGCACGACCTCCTTGTTGGAGTACGTCTGGACGGCCTTGAAGACCAGTTCGTCCGCGTCCTCGGGCAGCGCGCCGACGGAGAGGGGGAACTTCTCGAAGTAGCCGGCCTTGACCCCCGCGCCGGTGGCGGTCCAGGTGACCTTGCTGACGGCCTCGGTGATCTGCTTGCCGTGTACGTCGACGGGCTTGTCGAGCTTCGACTTGGTGACCTTGATGTCCCAGCCCGGCATCGGCTCGGGCATGACGGAGGCCAGCGGGTGGTCGGACGGGAAGGTGACCTCCAGCTTGGTGGTGGAGGCGTTGTCGCGCTCGTTGGGGACCTTGAAGTCGATGACCGCGTAACCGCCCTTGGCGGCGACCCCCTCGGGCTGCACGCTGACGTGCGCGAACGCGGGCGAGGACAGGACGACGACGGCGGTGGCGGCGAGGGCGCCGGCGGCGGCGAGACGAGAGGCCTTCATGGCACTCCACTTCGGTGAGGTTCCGGTGATGAGGAGGGGTGCGCGTGCGTGAGCGATCACTGGAGAGCGCGGGCACACGCGCGTGCCGCACGACGGCGACCCTCCCCACGGATGTACGGAAGTACCGGTGTGGGGCGTGCGGGTCGCGTCGCGTCAGGCGGCGAGGGAGAGTGCTGCGGCGGCCGGCGGGCCCCGTCTGATCACCGTGTGCTGTAGCGCGGCGGTCCGTGGCCCCGGCGGCGAGTGCGGGGCGGTGTGCGGCGGTCGCGGGCCGGCGTCGGGGGTGCCCGGCAGTCCGGCACGAAGGGCGCGCACCAGCGCGAGCGCCCCGCGCAGGGACCGTACGAGCGCCCCGTCGGCGACCGAGTGCGCCGACACCGTCGACAGTTCGGCGAGCCGCAGCAGCGCCAGGTCCCCGCGCCGCAGCAGCCACCCGGCGGCGAGCGCGGTGAGGACGTGGCCCAGCAGCATCGGCAGGGACGGCAGCAGCGACATCGAGGAGCCTGCGCCCGTGGGCATGGCGTCCGTGGGGTGGCTCGCGGCGCCCGTGCCGGTGGCGGCCGCCGTGCCCGGGTGCATCCGCGCGTCGGCGAGGATCCGATGGGCCTGGGCCGGGCTGAGCGCCGCGGCGGCGCTCCCGCACACAAGCCGAGTGGCCCGCTCGAGCAGCGAGGCGTCGGACATCGACGCCATCGATCCCATGGACGTCATCGAACGCATGGAGGAGGCGGACGGCGACGCCGCCGACGCAGCGGCGGCCGCGCCGTGCTGGCCCAGTCCGAACAGCACGTGCAGCACGGCCTGTCCGACGGCGAGCAGCGTCGCGATCCCGGGCAGCGACCGCTCACGTCCGGCGAGCGGCACCACGACCAGGGAGACCCCCAGGAATCCCGCGCCCAGTGTCCACAGCGGAACCGTGGCGCAGGACACGAGAGCATGACCCGCGGCGGCCAGCAGGACGCAGACCGCGGCGAACACCGCGGCCCGCAGGACCCGGAGGTCTCCTCCAGAGCGCGACGTGCGCGGGTGGGGGGCAGTCATGGCGGGCTCATCATCGCACTGGCCTTACGGACGCCATACGGCAGGTCCACAAGATGACGTACGGGCGGTACGACCGGAAGGTCTCCTGTGTCGCAGGCTGCCCCACATAACACCGCCTACCACTCCCGGTACACCCCCCATATGGGCGGCATCACGTCAACGATGTGCTTACACCCGGGCACTCGCGGCAATACGTAACGGTATGTCGAGCCGCAGCCAGGAGGCTGGAGCATGAGCATCTGGTGGTCACTCCATTTGCGGCGCGAGGCTGCGAGCGTTCCGCTCGCCCGTCGCCTGCTGCTCGGCACCATGGAGACCGCGGGCGTCGATCCCGACGTCTCGTACGACCTGTCCGTCGCCCTCAGCGAGGCCTGTGCCAACGCCGTCGAGCACGGCGGGAACACCGGTTGCGGCGACCCCTCGGAGGCGTTCCGGGTCACCGCCTACATCGACGGCGAGAAGTGTCGTATCGAGGTCGCCGACTCGGGCCCCGGCTTCACCCGCACCCAGCCCGTCCGCCTCGCCCCCAGCGGGGCCGAGAACGGCCGCGGTCTGTGCCTCATCCAGGAACTCGCCGACCACGTCCACATCGGCAACAAGCCCGGCCGGCGCGGTACGGTCGTCAGCTTCGACAAGATCCTCAAGTGGAGGAAGGACGCGCCGCTGATGGCCGTCTAGCGACAACGCGCCGTCCGGCGACAACCGCGCCGTTCAGCGCCAACGTGCCGTCCCTGCCGGCTCCTTGAAGTTCGCGGTGCCATTCTCAGCCCGCGCACAGGGACGGCTCAGGTTCTTGACGGACGCTGTCCCTACGTTCATGGACATGACGGGAAACCACAAAGACACCTCGATCACCAGGCGCCGCGCTCTCGTGGTGACCGGCGGCACGGTCGCGGCCGGTGGCCTTGCCGCGGCCGGTTACCAGTCGGCCTTCGCCGACGATGTGACGACCACCGCCGCGTCGGCTGCCACCGCCTCGGCGGCCTCCGCCGGCAGTGAGTGCATGACGCTGATGTCGAGTGTCACCGAGGGGCCGTACTACCTGGACGGCGCCCTGGTGCGCAAGAACATCACCGAGGGCAAGAGCGGTGTTCCGCTGACCCTGCGCCTCACCGTCGTGGACGCCACCGACGGCTGCACCCCGGTCCCCGGCGCGGCCGTCGAGATCTGGCACTGCGACGCCTGGGGCTACTACTCCGGCTACACCACCGCCAACCCCGGCGGCTCGGCGCCCGCGGAGAGCGAGGACGGCTCCACCGCGAACGACACCACCTACCTGCGTGGTTACCAGGTCGCCAACGCCAACGGAGTCGTCAAGTTCGAGACGATCTTCCCCGGCTGGTACACGCCCCGTACCTGCCACATCCACCTCAAGGTGCACACCGGCGGGCAGAAGGAGGACGGCACCTACGAGGGCGGCAAGGTCAACTACACGGGCCAGCTGTTCTTCGCCGACGACATCGCCGAGGAGATCTTCACGTTGGAGCCGTACTCGAAGCACTCCGGCAGCTACACCACCCTCGACAACGACATGGTGTACGACGGCGGCGGCGCCTCCAGCGGTCTGCTGACCCTCAAGGCCGTGCACAAGAGCGACCCCTCCAAGGGCTACAAGGGTTCCTTGACCCTGGGCGTGGACCCGGACGCGGAGAACACCGGCGCGGGCGGCGGCGGTGGCGGCACTCCCCCGAGCGGGGCCCCGAGCGACGCTCCCACGGGCGCCCCGCCCAGCGGCGACGCCTCCCCGTCGGCCTCGGCGTCCTCGTAGCGCATGCGCAGCCGCGAGGACGACGCGTTGGCCCAGGCCGCCGTGGACGCGCTGACCGTGCAGCTGGCCCTGGCTCCCAAGCCGGGCCTGCCCGATCCCCGTGACCTCGCCGCCCGGGCCGGACACCGGGACCACAACTCCCTTCGCTGGTCGGCCAAGGCGCTCGCGCCCGGCCTCGCGGCGATGGCCGCCGCCGCCCGCCGCACCGGCGAACCCACGCCGCAGCTCCGTACCGAACTGGGCGCGATCGGCAGGTGCACCGAGCACACGGTGGGCCTCGCCGGCGGCGGCCACCGGGGCGCCCTGTGGACGCTCGGGCTGCTGGTCGCCGCGGCCGCCCTCGACCCCGGTGCCGGGGCGCGGGAGGTGACCGCGGCCGCCAAGCGGATCGCCGCGCACCCCGACCGACGGGCACCGCGGCGGCCCTCGCGCGGCTCGTCGATCTCGGCGAAGTACGGGGCGGCCGGCGCGCGTGGTGAGGCACGGGCCGGATTCCCGCACGTACGGCGGGCGTTGGACGCCCTCGAGGCCGCGCGCACCGCCGGCGCCACCGAGGACCAAGCCCGCCTGGACGCCCTCCTGACCGTGATGTCCACACTTCAGGACACCGAACTCCTCCACACCACGGGCCCCCTCGGCCTGCGTCACGTCCAGGCGGGCGCCCGTGCGGTCCTGGAGGCGGGCGGTACGGCGACCGAACCGGGCCGCGTCGCCCTGCACGGCCTCGACGCGGACCTCCACGCGCGCGCGTGGAGCCCCCGTGGCAGCGCGGGACTGCTGGCGGGGGCGCTGTTCGTGGACGCGCTTGCGGTGGCGGTCAGTGTGCGGGGGCGGGTGGCCGTGGGTTCGTGAGGGGGATCGCCAACGAGCGGTCCTCACGGTCCTGTTCGCCAGGACCGTCGGCCGTTGACTCGCGAGGACCGACGGCCGTCAGCTCGCCAGGACGGGCCGTCCGAGCTCCGCCCGGTGGTGGGCCCGGCGGGTCGCCGGGCCCATCGCGTACGACGCCGCCAGCGTCGCCCCGCCCAGCAGCAGCCACCCCGGCGTCCCCCAACCCACCAGCAGCGAGGTGAGGACCAGCGGGCCGAGGGTGCGGGCGACGGTCACGCCGGTGCCGAAGAAGCCCTGGTACTCGCCCACCCGGTCGGCCGGGGCCAGATCGAAGGACAGCTGCCAGGAACCCGCCGACTGGCCCATCTCCGCGACCACCTGCAGCGCCGCACCGGCGACCAGCGCACCGACGGCCACCCACGGCGAGGCGCCCGCGGACAGCGCGAACACCGCGCACGCCGCCAGCATGACCCACCCTGACCGGCGCACCGCACGGGTGGCCGACGCGAGTCCGACGACCCCGCGCGCCATCCGCACCTGGAACGCCATCACCGCCCCGGTGTTGAGCACGAACAGCGCGGAGACCAGCCAGGTGGGCGCGGCCGTGCGCTCCGCGATCCACAGCGGCAGCCCGAGGCTGAGCAGCGGCATGCGCAGCAGCAGCACGGCGTTCAGCAGCGTGACGAGAACGTAGGGGCGATCCCGCAGCACACCGAGGTCACGGCGCCTGAGGTGTGGGACACGGCGCCCGACGCGGGACGCGGCCGCCCCGACAGGCGTCGAAGCTGGAGCCGTGCCGGACTCTGCCGCAGGTGCCGCGCTGGATTCGGCGGGAGGTGCCATGCCGGATTCGGTGGGAGGCGCCATGCCAGACTCGGCGGGAGGTGCCGTGCCGGATTCCGAGGCAAGTGCCCTGCCCGACTCGGCGCCAGTTGCCACGGCAGGCCTCGCCGTGGGCGCCACCGCCGGCAGCCGTGCCAGCAACCCCGCGCACACCGCGAAACTCACCGCGTCCAGCGCGAACACCCCGAGATACGCCGTCCTCGTCCCGGCGTGCAGCGCGAGCCCGCCCAGTCCCGCGCCCACCGCCAGCCCGGCGTTGAGCGTCGACTGGAGGTGGGCGAGCAGCCCGGTCCGCTCCCCTGCGGACACCAGTCCCGCCAGCAGCGCCTGCCGGGCGGCGGCCAGCCCCGACTGGGCGGCGGCGTACCCGCACGCGGCCGCGACGAAGGGCACGAACCCGCGTACGACGAGGAAGCACGCCACCGCGAGTGCGGTGGCCAGCGCCAGCAGCACCGCCGTACCGCGTGACCCGCGCCGGTCCGCGAGCCGTCCCAGCGGCACCCCCACCAGCGAGCCGACCGCCCACGCGAGGGTCAGACCGAGCCCCACGCGCGCGGGGGCGAGCCCGACCACGTGGGTGAAGTAGAGCGCCGACGTCACGTAGAAGGCGCCGTCACCGACGGAGTTGGTCAACTGGGCGAGGGCCAGAACGCGTTGCGGGCCTGAAGGCGGGACGAGTGAGTTCGTCATACCGGCGACCCTAGGATCCCGGTGGACTCCTAGGCAGGCCCAATCTGAGCACCTTTCACTGGTCCAATTCCAGGACCTTCCCGAGCGCCTCCAGTGCCTCCGGGTACACCCGCTCCCGGGGCGTCCCGTAGCCCACGACCAGCCCCTGCGGCCGTCCTTCGGTGCCCGGCGTGTGCCAGTGCTCCCCGAGGTGCCCCACCTGGAGCCCCGCCGCCTCCGCACGCTCCAGCACCGCCGCCTCGTCGTCGACGTCCACAAGCGCGTGCAGCCCGGCCGCGATCCCGCGTACGCGCCGAAGCGCCCCCGGGGAGGCCAGTCGGTCCGGCTGATCCAACTCGCCAAGTCGGTCGATGAGTTGGTCCCGGCGCCGCCGGTACCGCAGTCGGCAGGCTCGCACATGCCGGTCGTAGGCATGGCTGTCGATCAGCTCGGCCAGCGCCAACTGGCCGATGGACTCTGTGTGGTGGTCGCTGTGCAGCTTGGCGTCGGCCACCGCGTCCACCAGGTGCGGCGGCAGCACCATCCAGCCGAGCCGCAGCGCGGGCCCCAGCGTCTTGGAAGCGGTACCCAGGTAGGCCACGTGCCCCGGCGCCATTCCCTGGAGTGCGCCGACGGGCTGCCGGTCGTAACGGAACTCCCCGTCGTAGTCGTCCTCGACGATCAACGCTTCCCGCGCGCGTGCCCAGTCGGTGAGCGCCCGCCGGCGTTCCGGGTGCAGCGTCACGCCGGTCGGGTACTGGTGCGCGGGCGTGACGACCACGGCCGCCACCCGCCCCAAGTCCTCCACCACGCAGCCCCGTTCGTCCACCCGGACCGGCACCACGCGCCCCCCGCCCCGCCGCACCACCTCCCGGTGGAAGGGCAGGCCCGGGTCCTCCATGGCGATCCGGCCCCCCTCCAGCAGGCGTGTGAGCAGCGAGAGCCCCTGCACAGCGCCGGAGGTGACCACGATCCGCTCCGGTGACGCGACCACCCCGCGTGCCCGCCCCAGGTACTCCGACAACGCCGTCCGCAGCTCGATCCGGCCCCGCGGGTCCCCGTAGTCGTACGCCGACGAGGGCACGGTCGCGATGGCCCGTCGCAGGGCCCGTGACCAGGCGGCCGCCGGGAACGCCCCCACATCCGGACTACCGGGCCGCAGATCGAACCGGGGCACACGCGCGTGTGCGGCTGCCTCCAGGGGCTCGGCGCCTACGGAGGGCAGTGGCGCGACCTCCGTACCGGCCCCCTGCCGAGCGGTCAGATACCCCTCGGCGACGAGCTGGTCGTAGGCCGCTTGACGGTCCCCCGCGAGACCCCCAGCTCCTCCGCGAGCCGCCGGGTGGCCGGCAGGCGCGCCCCGGGTGCCAGCCGCCCGTCGCGAATGGCGTCGCGCAGGACACGCTCAAGCCCGGCACGACGCCCTTCGCCGGGGTCGGCCTCTACATGCAGGTCCACACCAGCACCCCGGGAGGCGGGCTGTGTCAGCTCTTCTTCAGGGCCGCCATCCACGCCTCGACCTCGTCGGACCGGCGAGGCAACCCGGCCGACAGATTCCGGTTCCCGTCCTCCGTCACCAGAATGTCGTCCTCGATCCGCACACCGATCCCCCGGTACTCCTCGGGCACGGTCAGATCGTCGGCCTGGAAGTACAGGCCGGGCTCGACCGTCAGCACCATCCCGGGCTCCAGGGTTCCGTCCACGTACGACTCCACGCGCGCGGCGGCGCAGTCGTGGACGTCCATGCCGAGCATGTGCCCGGTGCCGTGCAGGGTCCACCGGCGCTGCAACCCCAGCTCCAGCACCCGCTCGACCGGCCCTTCGACGAGCCCCCACTCCACGAGCCGCTCGGTCAGCACCCGCTGGGCCGCGTCATGGAAGTCCCGGTACTTCCCACCAGGCTGCACGGCCGCGATTCCGGCCTCCTGGGCCTCGTACACGGCGTCGTAGATCTTCTTCTGGATCTCGCTGTACCGGCCGTTGACCGGCAGCGTCCGCGTGACGTCCGCGGTGTAGTACGTGTGCGTCTCGACGCCCGCGTCCAGCAGCAGCAGGTCACCGGAGCGCACGGGCCCGTCGTTGCGCACCCAGTGCAGTGTGCAGGCGTGCGGACCGGCGGCGCAGATGGAGCCGTAGCCGACGTCGTTGCCCTCCACGCGCGCGCGGAGGAAGAACGTGCCCTCGATGTACCGCTCGGAGGTGGCCTCGGCCTTGTCGAGGACCTTCACCACGTCCTCGAAGCCGCGGACCGTCGAGTCGACCGCCTTCTGCAGCTCACGGATCTCGAAGTCGTCCTTGACCAGCCGCGCCTCGGACAGGAAGACCCGCAGTTCCTCGTCGCGCTCGGCGGTGACTTTGTCGGTCAGCGCGGCCTCGATCCCGGCGTCGGGGCCGCGCACGACCCGGACCGGGCCGGTCGCCTCGCGCAGCCGGTCCGCCAGTTCGCGGACGTCGGAGGCGGGGATGCCGTACAGCTTCCCGGCCTCGGTGAGGGAGTGGCGGCGGCCGACCCACAGCTCGCCCTGGCCCGACAGCCAGAACTCGCCGTTCTCGCGGTCGGAGCGCGGCAGGAGGTAGATCGTCGCCTTGTGGCCGTCGGCGGTGGGCTCCAGGACGAGGACGCCGTCCTCGGTCTGATTGCCGGTGAGGTACGCGTACTCGACCGAGGCCCGGAACGGGTACTCCGTGTCGTTCGAGCGGGTCTTCAGGTTGCCCGCGGGGATGACCAGGCGCTCGCCGGGGAAGCGCGCGGAGAGCGCGGCCCGGCGGGCGGCGGTCTCCGCGGCCTGGGCGATCGGCTTCAGGTCACGCAGCTCCGTGTCGGCCCAGCCGGACTGCATGTTCTCGGCCAGCTCGTCGGACACGCCCGGGTACAGTCCGTTCTTCCGCTGCTTGATCGGCTTTTCCGACTCCTGCGCCTCTTCCGACTCTTCCGGGCCCGCTGCGGTAGCAGCGACATCTGATGCTGCCGGGGTGAGCTCGTCGGCCACGGTCATCCTCCTAGATACGGCACTGGACCCCCTCCATCGTACGGTCGTACGGAAGGGGGCCCAGGGCCGAAGGGCCTGTTACCGGCCTTCGGTCACGTCACCGGTTGTGCGGCGGGCGACTACTCGAAGTGAGCGGCGAGCAGAACCACGTCCTCCTCGCTGTCCGCCTCGTCCAGCCCGTCCGGCAGCACGGCCCGCAGGACGTGGTCGACGACGCTGTCCGGGTCGTGCCGCAGCGCCTTGGGAACTCCGGCCGCCGCCGCGTGCAGCCGCGCGAAGGCGCGGTCGGTGGGGTCGCCGGTGCGGTGCAGCAGGCCGTCGGTGTACAGCAGAACCGTCTCTCCAGCCTCCGCCTGGATCTCCACGCTCGGCGCCTCCCAGCAGGCGAGCATGCCCAGAGGCGCCGACACCGACGTCTCCGCGAACTCCGTGCGCCGCTCGCCGATCAACAGCGGCGGGCTGTGCCCGGCACCGGCAAGGGTGATCTTGCGCAGCGCGGGTTCGCAGTAGGCGAACAGGGCGGTGGCGGAGCGGGCGGGCTCCGTGAGCCGCAGCAGCAGCTCCAGATCGGACAGCACCGCGACCGGGTCCTCGCCCTCCATCACGGCGTACGCCCGCAGGGACGCCCGCAGCCTGCCCATCGCGGCGATCGCGCTGGGCCCGGAACCCGTCACCGACCCGACGGCGAGCCCGAGCGCGGCGTCCGGCAGCGGCAGCGCGTCGTACCAGTCGCCGCCGCCCCGCGGGCCGCTGCGGTGCCGGACGGCGAGCCGCACCCCGGCGACGCGGGGGAGCCGGGACGGCAGCAGTTCCTCGGCGATCGTCGCCAGGCACGCTCGGGTGCGCTCGACCTCGACCAGCCGGGCCAGGTGTTCGCCCGCGTAACGGGCGTACAGCCCGACGAGGTGACGCTGGCGCCCTGTCGGTTCCGCGGGCTCGTCGTAGAGCCACACGGCGGCGCCGAGACGTCCGGGACCGTGGGTGGAGTGTCCGGGCGCGCCTCGGGTGCTGCCGCCCAGGGTGCCGAAGTTGATGCCTTCGGTGGTGCGGTCGGTGCTTTCGATGGGGCCTTCGGTGGTCAGGGGAAGCGCGTAGCTGGCCGCGTATCCGAGGCGGGCGGCCACTTCGCGGTGCCGGGGGTCGAGCCCGTCCCCGGCGAGCAGGTCCGGCTCGGCGATCTCGCCGTCGCCGCCCGGCAGTCCGTCGAGGATGCGGCCGTACGACAGGGAGCTGCGCGGCACGGTCTCGATGTGACCGAGGTCGGCGCGACCGAGGCCCAGGCCGATGGTGGTGTCGGGGCCGAGTCCGTCGCCCGGCTCCAGGACGACCAGTCCGCGGCGGGCGCCCACCAAGGCGGCTCCGGCGCGCAGGAGTTCCTCAAGCGCGTCGGCGAGCACGTCCGTGCGCGCCAGACGTTCGGTGAGTTCGTGCAGCGTGGTGAGGTCCGAGACCCAGCCGGCGAGACGGTCCTGGAGCAGGGCGCCCAGCGCGTGGGGCGAGAGCACCGCAGAGACGCCCGAGACGCCCGAGGCGGCCGAGGCGGCAGGCGCGGGCGCGACAGTGTGTGCGGGCGAGGGAACCGTTGAATCGATTCCAGCCACTTTCGAAGGGTGCGGAGCGTTCATGGCGTCCGGCCTTTCGACCGGTGCGTATTGCTCAAAAGCATCGCAAACCCCCATGTCATTCTGCGCCGCTAGCAGTCTCTCCACATGTACACGCACTCGTGAGGGGATGTCCAGCATTGTCCTGCCGGGATTACTGGTGTCCGTGGGCCACCAGTGCACCACTTGCCAAAAGGCAAAGTTGGCCTAAAACTTACCCAGGTAAGGGCTTATTGCGGTCGACTGGGCTTGCTCCACAGAGCGTCACACCGGTCGTGTTGGGTACGTACTCGGAGAAGGCCAGGGGTGGTTGGGATTCACCCGGAACCTGGCGACGGACCCGGGCGTCTTAGTCATCGACGATCGAGCCCCATCCTCCCGTGGCGGAGGCGAAGAGATACACGCGTGACGGCAAACGCCAGACTTCGCCACCCCCACGCCAGCCCATGCTTTTGGTAGACCGCAGTATGGGCGAGGCTGCCGCGGACGCAGCCGACGTTCGGCCCATAGGGGTTCCCCTGGTTTCCGACAGGGGTGTGATGCGCCAACAGGTACGCACAGTGAAGTGATCGACACATGGTGTGATGTGGTCCACAGTGTTGCCAGCGGTGCAACGGAAAGGAACGAGCGCTCATGCGCGAGATCCTCGGAAAGCGACGCAGGCTCCTGTCCCAGCGGAGCGACGGGAAGCCTGAGTTGATCAGCGCGGCCCTGACCTTCGCCACGGAATGGCAGTGGCCCGTACTCCCCGGTGTGGCGCCGGACCCGCAGGGTCGGGCCCGCTGCGGCTGCCCCGACCCCGAGTGCACGGTGCCCGGTGCCCACCCCTTCGACCCCGGCCTCCTCGCGGCCACCACCGACGAGCGCATGGTGCGCTGGTGGTGGGCCAACAGGCCCGCCGCCCCCATCGTCATGGCCACCGGCGACAAGGCGCCCTGCGCGGTCAGCCTGCCCGCGCTCCCGGCCGCCCTCGCGCTCGGCGTGCTCGACCGCAAGGGCATACGTCTGGGCCCGGTCGTCGCCGCGCCCACCCGCTGGGCGATCCTCGTGAAGCCTTACTCCTTGGAGCAGTTGGGCGAACTGCTGTACGCCCAGGACCACGTTCCCGGCTCCCTCCGCTTCCACGGTGAGGGCGGCTACCTCGCCCTGCCCCCGTCCGAGACCGGCCAGGGCGAGATCCGCTGGGAACGCGCCCCGCTGCCCGGCTCGTCCTCCCCCTGGTTGCCCGACGTGGAGGCCGTGGTCGACGCCGTGGTCGAGGCCCTCACTCGTACGGGTGTGAGCGCACCCGACTTGTAAGGGTGTCGGGCGCGGACGGAACCGACCGACCGCCGCCGCTCGTTATCGTCCGGTACATGAACAGTCGTCTGCTCGCCCTCGCGGGCGTCGCGGTGTGCGCGGTCGCGCTGCCGTTGGCCGTGGCGTCCGCGGGACAGGTGGGCGACGAGGGGCGCCGGCCCGCTCGCGGTGCAGTACGTCCTTCCGTGCCCGCCGACGTACACCCTTCCGCACCCGCTGATGCGCGCGATGCCCTGAGCCCCGTACGCCCCGCACGCCCTTCCGGGCGCGCCGGTGCCACGATTCCCTCCGCCGAGCCCACCGGTTCCCCGCGGCTGCTCGGCCTGGGACTGGTCACCGCGGCCCGCTGCGGTCCCGAACTCACCTCTCCCGACGGCGTCGAGGCACAGACCTGTGTGCTGACGCAGGGTGAGGAGAACTGGGCGCGCACCTACTACCGCAACGTGACCGGCGAGGCGCTGCACGCCGTGCTGAGTGTCATGGGGCCCGGCGGCCGGACCGTCCAGATGCGCTGCGCCGTGGCCGCCGAGGACGACCCCGGAATGTGCGAGACGCCTCGAGCGCGCACCCGGGGAGACCTGGACGGCTACACGGCTGTCGCGGAGTTCGCGGCCAAGGGTGGGGACGGACCCCTACTGCTGCGTTCCGGGAGCAACTCCGGTACGTCTACGGGCAGTTGACGGGCGATTCCATTCCGTAAAGGACGTCCGCGCAAAGAAAGGTCCGGTTGCTGGCGACGGGGGATGCACCAGCAACCGGACTCCTCGAACGGTAACAAGAGATCGGCAGTTCGCAAATTCGATCTCGTCTTTTCCTCGGCTATTCGGACACCGACTGGCTTGTCCTGAGCGGGAGTTGTGAGCCGAGTCACCGAATCGGGCGCGATCGCGTGCGGCTGACCGGTCAGTCAGCCGCACGGACTTCGTCAACTCAGCGTGACCTGCCGGTTGGTCAGCCCGCCGCGCGCGCGGCGTTCGTCGGGGGTCAGCGGCGAGTCCGTGGCCAGGGCACCGGAGAGGCGCTCGGCGAACTCGGCGGTCGGCTTCTCGATGTCCTCCGCCGTGACGTCGCTCGGAAGGTCCCAGACCGGCACGATGAGCCCGTGAGCACGGAAGGAACCCACGAGACGGGTGCCCTCGCCGAGGCTCGACCGGCCCGCGGCGTGCAGCCGTGCGAGAGCGTCCAGAAGCTGTTCCTCGGGGTGCGGCATGACCCAGCGCAGGTGGTTCTTCTCCGGGGTCTCGCACCAGTACGCAGCGTCCACGCCCGTCAGCCGCACGGTCGGGACGGCCGCGGCGTTGGCCCGCTCCAGGGAGGCGGTCACCTCCGGCGTGGCGTTCTCCGCGTCCGGGACCCAGAACTCGAAGCCCGGGTGCACAACTGGCTCGAACACACCTTCGGGGTCGAGCAGATCCTGCAGCCGCGGGCCGTCGGCCGGGGCGCGGCGGCCCTCCACCGGAGTGCCCGGGTCCGCCGTTAGGGCGCGCTGCAGGGTGTCGGCGAGGTCGCGGCTGATGTCGCCCGACGCCGTGTCGTTCTGCAGGCCGAGCAGCACCGAGCCGTCGTCGCGGCGCAGGGCGGGCCAGGCCATCGGCAGGACCGTCGCCAGCGTGACCGACGGGACGCCCTCGGGGAGGCCGTCCTTCAGCGTCAGCCCGACCGTCGAGGCCGGCACCAGCTCGCGCAGCGCCACCCAGTCGCACTCGCCCGGCAGTCCTTCGAAGGGCCGGTGCACCAACTCGGTCGCGGCATGCGCGGCCGCCCGGCCGTGGCAGGCCTTGTAGCGGCGGCCACTGCCGCAGGGGCAGGGCTCGCGGGCACCGACGACCGGAACGGGCCCGTCAGCGCCTGCGGCGCGGGCCCCGTCCGTGAGTTGTGGCCGCTTGGCCTTCGTGGGGGGGCGCTTCTTGGCCATGGTGGGTGTCTCCCGGTTACGGCTCGTCTCGTACTGGCGCGAGCCTAGCCGTTCACGACGTGACCGACGGGAGCCTGTGGACAACGGGACCGACGTGCCTCCGTCGCGGGTCCGCCGTGTTGATGGGGCAAGCCTTGGCCGTCTCGATCGGTGGAGGCTCCACCGTCTCGATCGGTCGAGCCTTCGCCGTTCCGATCGGTGGAGGCCCCACCGTCTCGATCCCAGGGCGGGGGCCAGTCGAGCCTTTGCCGTTCCGGTCTGTGGACAACGTGCCGGGTCGTACCGGTGCCCGGGTCGGTCCAGGTGGTCGATGTTCCGGATTTCGGAGGCCTGCCCAGGTCGTCCTGGCTCGTGGTCAGCCCAAGTCGTCGAACGCGTCCGCGAAGTCCAGACCGGAAACGGAAGACACCGAGGACCCCATGGAGGCGCCGCCCGCTCGGGCGAAGTCGCGAGCCTGGGAGCGCGTGGCGAAGTCGTCGCGGCGATGCCCGGCGTCCGGATCGTGAACGTCGACGTGGACCACGACCCACACCGTGACCTCGCCCCGGGTGTCGTCGCGTACGCCCCAGTCGTCGGCCAGCGCCGTGATGATGTTCAGCCCGCGGCCGCCGTGCGCGGTGACCGAGGGCGTGGCCGGAGCGGGGCGCGTGGGGCCGCCACCGTCCGTGACCTCGACCGTGAGTCTGCCGACCGGGTCCACCTGCCAGGCGGCGCGGACATCGCCGTCCCCGGCAAGTGCGTCACCGAGCGGTCGGCCGTGCCTGCACGCGTTGCTCAACAGTTCGGAGAGGATCAGTACGGCGTCGTCGATGACCGATTCCGACACCCCGCCCCTGCGTAGCTGAGCCCGCATGCGGTGCCTTGCCTCGCCCACGCCCGCAGGGCCATGGGGTACGGCCATGCTCGACGACGTGGGCACCTCATGTGCCACCACCAACGCCACCCCCGAGACCTCCTTTGCCCCACGCCACGGTGTGGATGCCCCATTGGCCTGAACCGGAAACCGGCCAATCCAGGTCCGATGACGCATTCGCAACGATCGAACACGGACCGAACGCGCCGGAGCACTCCCTGTAGTGGTGTGGCCGGTTTTCATCGGTATGGCCGAGGCTGGAGGATGGCGTCAGGGGGTCGGGCGGGTCAAGAGGTTCTTCCACAGGTCTTCACCAGTCAGCGACCGAGGCGGTGCAGGACCGCTGCCGGACGGTTGGTGATGATGGCGTCGACGCCCAGGTCGAGGCAGAGGTCGATGTCCTCCGGCTCGTTCACGGTCCACACGTGCACCTGGTGGCCGACCCGCTTCAGGCGCTCGATGTACGCGGGATGGTTGCGCGCGATCCGGATCGACGGGCCCGCGATCCGGACACCGGCGGGCAGCCGCCCGTCGCGCAGCCGGGGTGAGACGAACTGCATCAGATAGACCGTCGGCAGCGTCGACGAGGCGGCCCGCACCCGGTGCAGGGAGCGTGCCGAGAAGCTCATGACCCGGACTGGCGATTCCCCTGCGGAGTCCGGGGCGTCGAGCCCGAAGCGCTTCAGCAGAAGCATCAGCCGGTCCTCGACCTGCCCCGCCCACCGTGTGGGGTGTTTGGTCTCGATGGCCAGCTCCACCCGCCGCCCGGAGTCCGCGACCAGCTCCAGAAGCCGTTCCAGGGTCAGCACGGACGTGTCCTCGCGGTCCTCGGGACGGAACTCCCAGTCGGGCTCCTCGTCGCGCGTGCGCCAGAAGTCCCGCGTCCTGCGCGAGCCGAAGTCCAGGGCGGCCAGGTCGGCGAGCTCCAGTGCGGAGACCGCTCCGCGGCCGTTGGACGTACGGTTGACGCGACGGTCGTGGACGCAGACGAGGTGGCCGTCCGCCGTCAGGCGTACATCGCATTCGAGGGCGTCGGCACCGTCCTCGATCGCCTTCCTGTATGCGGCCAGGGTGTGTTCAGGGGCCTCTTCGGAGGCTCCGCGGTGGGCGACCACCTGAGTGCGGTGCTGTCGTACGTGGGTCACCGCGTCATGGTGTCACCGCGCGCGGGTACGCGTGCGAACGGAGGCCTCGGAATTGCGTCCTATATGTCCGAGATGGCCTATATAAAGAGTGGTCGCGGACGCACAGGCACCGCTTATGGTGCTCTGACGGCCTGTGGGAAAAGCTGACGGCATACAAACACACATGCACAGCTGCATCGCGCCGGACCGTTGAGCCACGTGACGAGCGTGAGCGAGTGCGACCGACAACAACAGCCGTGGACCTAGGAGACAAGCTGTGAGCACCGAGAACGAGGGCACCGCGGTACCCCAGGCCCCGTCCGCACCCCCCGTGCCGGTGGCTGCTCCCGCTGCGTCGGCGCCCCAGGAGCACCCCGCTCCTACCGGAGGCGCCCCGACGACTCCGATCCCACCCGTGCCCTCGGGAAACCCCGGCGGCCAGGAGCAGCAACCGGTGCACACCGGCCAGACACCCGCCCCCGCGCCCGCCCCCGCGTACGCCGCGGCGAGTGCCGGCGGCGCTCCCCAAGGACCGCATCAGGGGCAGGGACCGCAGTACGGCCAGCCCCAGGGGCAGCATCCCCAAGGTTCCGCCCCGGAGGGTGACTGGCCGCCGCCGGCGCCGCCGGCTGTCCCGTCGTACGCCGACGGCGGCTCCGGTGGCGCGGGATCCGGCTGGGGCGCCGCCTACCAGCAGCCCGCCCCGAAGCCCCGCAGCGGCCGGGGCGGACTGATCGCCGGGATCCTGGTGGCCGCGCTGGTCGCGGGCGGCCTGGGCGGCGGCCTCGGCTACACCCTGGCCAAGGACAACGACACCAGTTCCTCGACGACCGTCTCCGCCTCCGACAGCGGCGGCTCCGTCAAGCGAGACCCCGGCACGGTCGCCGGCGTGGCCGCCAGGGCACTGCCCAGCACCGTCACCATCGAGGCCGAGAGCAGCAGCGGCGAGGGGGGCACCGGCACCGGCTTCGTCTTCGACACCGAGGGCCACATCGTCACCAACAACCACGTGGTGGCGGACGCCGTGGACGGCGGGAAGGTCACGGCGACCTTCCCGACCGGCAAGAAGTTCGACGCGGAGGTCGTCGGCCACGCCCAGGGCTACGACGTGGCGGTCATCAAGCTCAAGAACGCCCCGTCGGACCTCAAGCCCCTGACGCTCGGCAACTCCGACAGGGTCGCGGTCGGCGACTCGACGATCGCGATCGGCGCTCCCTTCGGACTGTCCAACACGGTCACGACGGGCATCATCAGCGCCAAGAACCGCCCCGTGGCCTCGAGCGACGGAAGCGGCTCCAACGCCTCCTACATGAGCGCCCTCCAGACGGACGCCTCGATCAACCCGGGCAACTCGGGCGGCCCGCTGCTCGATGCGCAGGGCAATGTCATCGGCATCAACTCCGCGATCCAGTCCAGCAGCGGCGGCGGCCTCGGCGGCACCAGCCAGTCCGGCTCGATCGGCCTCGGCTTCGCCATCCCGATCAACCAGGCCAAGTACGTCGCCCAGCAGCTGATCCAGACCGGCAAGCCGGTCTACGCGAAGATCGGCGCTTCGGTCTCCCTGGAGGACGGCACGGGCGGCGCCCAGATCACCGAGAAGGGCGCAGGCGGTGCCGCCGCGGTCGAGGCGGGCGGCCCCGCTGCCAAGGCCGGCCTCAAGCCCGGCGACGTCATCACCAAGCTCGACGACCACGTGATCGACTCCGGCCCCACCCTGATCGGCGAGATCTGGACCCACAAGCCCGGCGACAAGGTCACGGTCACCTACGAGCGCGGCGGCAAGAACCACCGGGTGGAACTCACCCTGGGCTCCCGCCAGGGCGACAGCTGACACCCACGGCGCCGCACCAACCCGTTACTCTTGTCCCCGCGCCGCCGATCAGTCGGCGACGCGGGGTGGGTTGCCCGAGCGGCCTAAGGGAACGGTCTTGAAAACCGTCGTGGCAGCGATGTCACCGTGGGTTCAAATCCCACACCCACCGCGCAGTCAGACGCTTTGCAGGTCAGAAGGGGTGCTCCTGTCACGGGGCACCCCTTCCGGGTGTACTGGGCGTCCACGGCCGATGACGAAGGTGAAGCTGGTCGGCAGGGCCCAGGAGGCCCGCCCGGACCCGGCGACCGGCTCCCAGCCGTGGAGCTGGTGCGGGTATCTCCAGGCACCCAGGTAGGTCGCGACGTTCTCGGCCAGCCACAGGAAGAACCCGAGGGCAGGAGAGCGACGGCGTCAGTGGCAGCGCCGAGCGCCGGCGAAGTCGCGGACACCCCCGGAGGGCGGCGCATCGGCGGCCGGCACTCGACGGCTGGTCACGCGGTAGTTGGTGCCGACGCCGCCGACCGCAGCAGCCGCAGTTGGCCGATCTCCGCCGCGTTCTTCATCAGCTCGGCGTTGGCCCAGGCGAGCATGTCGGCGAGTTTGTGTTCCGGGTCGTCCGGCCAGGGGAAGGGGGCTGTGGTGTCCAGGTCGGGGTCGGTGAGACCGGCCAGGGATGTCAGCCAGGCCGTGCGCAGGTCGCGCAGCCAGTCCACGGTCGGCTTTCCGGGTCCTGGCCAGGTGACGTCGGTGCGGTCCCGGGGCGGCCGGCCCTCCAGGTGGTCGAGGGTCACGCTCCACCACCAGCCGATGTGCCAGCTCAGCCAGCCGACGGTGGGTACGGGCACGGGGTCGGGCTCTGTCTCCGCCCAGTCCGGTACCCAAGTGCCCTCGGCGGTTCGGTGGACCGTCCAGCAGTAGGGCACCGGTTCCCACAGGAAGTCCTCGGGCTCCAGCCGGTCCAGATGGTATTCGAACAGGGACCATGTGAGGTCGAACTGTCGGCGCAGCAGATCGGATCGGGAAACGGTCACCGACCGACCTTGGCACACCGGTCCGTTTCCCGGGAAAGGGATTTCTGAGGGCGGCGATCCGGGAGGGGGCTAGGCCTCGTAGTCCCCGGCCAGCTCCTCCCATGCGAGGTCCAGCAGCGTGGGTTCGGCGTCGCAGTCGTACGGCACCCGGGGGGTGGGCTGGAACCAGATGACGGTGAGGGCCGAGCGGAACAGGATCGGGTCGCGGTCCGGGGCCAGCGCCGTCGAGTGGAACACTCCGACGCACGCCACCGACGGCAGCACCTCCACGGGGCCGAACGCGCCGGTGTACTGGTCGGGATGCTCTCGCGGCGGCGGCACCAGATGCGTCGGCGCGGCGGGGAACTCCCGCTCGGCCGACCGCACGAGCTCCTTGATCCTCAGGTCGTTCACCGGTTTGCAGGGGTAGCTCTCCAGCATCACGCCGTACGTCGAGGAGAGCCGCAGTTCGGCAAGATCGAGCGAACGGCCGGACGTGAGGACGACACGACTGAGGGACATGGTCGGCGCTCTGGGGCGACGGCGGTGCATGGTGCTCCTGTGTTCTTCACGCTCAAGTCCCCCACGATCAACCGGCCTTCAGACATTCCGAGCGTTCATCAGCCCCGTAACGCTTTATGGGCCCTCACGCCCGGTGCCCCGACATCCGTGCCGCCGACGCGATCGTCGCCCGTGCCTCACGTTCGCTGAGCCCCGTGTTCACGGCTGCGTCGACGAGCGGGGCGACGAGGGCGGGACCGACGCCGTCCTCGTAGGCGCGGCAGGCGGCCCAGAACAGGCGGGTGTTGCGCTGGCCCTCGTGCGCGCCCAGGACGAACTGGACCAGGCCTTGGCCGTGGCCGCCGGTCGACTGGGGCGTGGGGTGGTGGGCGCGGGGCGGGGGCAGCAGGAGCCGGAGAAGCGCGGGTGGGCAGGCCGCGGGGGCGAGGTGGGCGGTGCCGGGGGCGGTGGCGTACTCGCCGTGGTCCGTGCGCGAGCCGGGGCCGACGAGGTAGCCACCCGCTCCCCGGATGTCGATGCCGGGGGCGAGCCGGCCGGCCGAGTTGGGGACGACGACGTCCGGAGGACCGCTCAGCCAGAGGTGACGTCCGCCGCTCGGGGTCAGTACGACGACTGTGTCGGGGATCGTGAACAGGTGACGCAGGGCGAGTTCACGCAGGGCGGCCGAGGAGTTCGTACCGGACTTCGTGTCGAGGTCGACGCCGACCAGGTGGTGTGGCGGGAGGCCGCACGCGATGCCGTACCCCGTGGCCCGGGGCGCGGCGGCGAACAGTTCGCGGATGTGCGTCGGGTCGGTGGCGGCGTCGTAGATCCCGTGGCCGAAACGCCCGCACTCGCCGTGGCAGGGCGTGGCCGCAGGGTCGCCGCGGTGGGGGGAGCGCAGGGCCGGGAGCTTCGTCCGGGACAGGGGGATGACGGCCAGTCCGCGTTCGGCGGCTGACAGGGCGTGTGCGAGGGCCAGCGTCGTGGCCTGCCGGTCGGTGGTGGCCATGAATCCATTTTCGTACACGCGTTCGAAAAAGGGAAGAGGTGCCGACCATGACTCGCCGGGCCGGGCATTTTCGGGTGCGGGTCGGGCGAGTGGGGCAGGGTGACCCGGCCTGCGGACCGACGCCTTGACAGCTTCCGCTATCTGACGGACAGTCAGAAATCTTCGTGAGGATGGTGGGAACCGGTCCGGCGGCTGCGGTGTACCAGAAGTGTCTACGCGATGCGGCAGGTGCCAGGAGTCCAGGAGGCACCGCGTGGGACGGCAAGGAACGGCGGAGGTCGGCGAGGGCAGCGAGGGGGCGAAGATGGGCGAGAAGTCGGAGGTGCGCGGACGGCCCGAAGGCAGCGATGAGCCGACGGGCGGCGGTGAAGCGTGTGTCACGGACGATCCGGGCGCGAGCAACGATCCGGGCGTCAGCAACGATCTGGGCGCAAGTGATGAGCCGGGCGTCGGTGGCGAGCAGGCAGCAGGTGACTCCCCGCTCACCTTGGACATGCGGTTGAAGGCCTTCGAGGGGCAGCAAGCAGCCGTGGCAGGCATCGGCAAGGACCCCGTCAACGCGCCCATGATCCGGCACTGGTGCGAGGCGATGGGCGACTCCAATCCGGCGTACACCGGCTCGGAGGCCATCGCCCCACCCACCATGCTCCAGGTGTGGACCATGGGCGGCCTCTCCGGTCACACCGGGCGGACAACGGCGTACGACGAACTGCTCACCCTCCTCGACGAGGCGGGCTGCACCTCGGTGGTCGCCACCGACTGCGAGCAGGAGTACGGCAGAGCCCTGCGTCCCGGCGACGAGGTCACCTTCGATTCGGTCATCGAGTCGGTGTCAGAGCGAAAGACGACCAAGCTCGGCACCGGGTACTTCGTCACGACCCGCATGGACGTCCGGGCGGGCGATGACCTGGTGGGCACCCACCGCTTCCGCATTCTCAAGTACGCCCCGGCACGTAGACCGGCGGAGAAGGAGAAGCCCCCACCTCCCCGCGCCGCCGCACGTCCCCGTCCTGTCGTCAACCGCGACAACGCCGGCTTCTGGGACGGCGTACGACAGCATCGACTGCTCATACAGCGGTGTACGGCCTGCGCGACTCTCCGCCTCCCCTGGCTGCCGGGCTGCAACGCGTGTGGCTCCCCGAACTGGGACACGGTCGAGGCGTGCGGCGAGGGCGCGGTCTTCTCGTACGTCGTCCTGCACCATCCACCCTTCCCGGCTTTCGAACCGCCCTACGCGGTGGCCCTGATCGAACTCGCGGAGGGCGTCCGGATGATCAGCAACGTGGTCGGTGTGCCGTACGACAAGGTGCGGATCGGACAGTCCGTGCGACTCGAGTTCCAGACGTACGAGGACGAGTTGGTGCTGCCGGTCTTCCGCACCGGAGGGGAGGCCGGATGAGGGCCGTCGGACATCGCATGAAGGCCGGTGACCAACTCCTGCCGCTGGAGATCCCGATCACGCGCACTCTCGTCGTCGCCGGAGCCATCGCCTCCCGCGACTACCAGGACGTGCACCACGACGCCGAGCTGGCCCGGCAGAAGGGCTCCCCCGATGTCTTCATGAACATCCTGACGACGAACGGCCTGGTCGGCCGGTACATCACCGACCACTTCGGCCCTCGGGCGGTACTGCGCAAGGTGGCCATCAGGCTGGGCGCGCCCAACTACCCGGGCGACTCGATGGTGTTGACGGGCACGATCGAGGACGTGATCGATGAAGTGCACGGATACACCGTGACCGTCCGCGTGGTCGGAGCCAACGCGATAGGCAGACACGTGACCGGCACCGTGACGATCACCCTGCCGGGAAAGGAGCCACTGGACCCCGAGGGGGCGAACGCGGCGGTGCGGGGAGGGCCGGGAAAGCCGGGGGAGCCGGTGGAAGGCGAGGTGTCGGGGGGAGCCAGGCAGCGGCCGAGGGAACCGGAGGAAGCCAAGGAACTATCGGAGGAAGCCAAGGAACTACGGGAAGACGGGCAACCGCCGGGCGAACCCAGGTTCCAGCCAGGGGAACCCAGGAGACCGCTGTGAGCGCCCGCGCGCGGGACGCCCTCGGTGGACGGGCGGCGATCGTCGGGATCGGGGCCACGGAGTTCTCCAAGGACTCGGGGCGCAGCGAGCTGCGGCTGGCGGCGGAGGCGGTGCGGGCCGCGCTGGACGACGCCGGACTACGGCCGGCCGACGTGGACGGCATGGTGACCTTCACGATGGACACCAGCCCGGAGATCACCGTCGCCCAGGCCTGCGGGATGGGGGAGCTGTCCTTCTTCTCCCGTGTCCACTACGGCGGCGGGGCGGCCTGTGCCACGGTCCAGCAGGCCGCGCTCGCCGTGGCCACGGGCGTGGCCGAGGTGGTCGTCTGCTATCGCGCCTTCAACGAGCGCTCGGGGCGGAGGTTCGGCTCGGGCGTGCAGCACCGGGAGCCGTCGGCCGAAGGGGTCGCGCTGGGATGGTCCCTGCCCTTCGGGCTGCTCACTCCGGCGTCCTGGGTGGCGATGGCGGCCCAGCGGTATCTGCACGCGTACGGCCTGACCCCGGAGGCCTTCGGGCAGGTGGCGGTGACGGACCGCCGATACGCGGCGACCAATCCGGCGGCCTACTTCCACGGCCGCCCGATCACCCTCGCCGACCACGCGGCCTCCCGCTGGATAGTGGAGCCGCTGCGGCTGCTGGACTGCTGTCAGGAGACCGACGGGGGGCAGGCACTCGTCGTCACCTCTGTGGAGCGGGCTCGCGACCTGCCTCACCCGCCCACCGTCGTCTCGGCGGCCGCCCAGGGCGCGGGCCGGGGACAGGAGCAGATGACGAGCTTCTACCGTGACGACCTGACCGGCCTGCCGGAGATGGGCGTGGTGGCCCGGCAACTGTGGCGGACCTCGGGCCTCGCCCCCGCCGACATCGACGTGGGGATCCTGTACGACCACTTCACGCCGTTCGTGCTGATGCAGCTGGAGGAGTTCGGCTTCTGTGAAAAAGGGGAGGCGGCGGACTTTGTACGACGCGGCGAGTTGCCGTTGAACACCCACGGGGGACAGCTCGGGGAGGCGTATCTGCACGGCATGAACGGCATCGCGGAAGGTGTACGACAGATTCGGGGCACGGCTGTGAACCACATACCTGGGGCGAGCCGGGTCCTGGTGACCGCGGGGACGGGGGTTCCGACATCGGGCCTGGTCCTGAGCTCGGACGAGTGAACCGCCGGGATGACGGAGGGATGACCCCCAGGGGTAATCCCGCAGTACCCCCGGTCCGCTCGTCCACCTTCAGGAGGTGCAGCCAGCTACACCCCTACAACCTGAGGGGGACTCGTCTTCGGGACCTACGGCCGATGAGCCGGAGCCGCCCTCGCTCATAGCGTGGAGCCATGACCACACCCGTCTGCACCAGCGCTTCGAAGGCCGCCGCACCGGCGACGCAGACCCGTTCGTACTCCACTTCGTACCCCACGTTCGCGTCGTACGTGAAGGCCCGCCAGCCGGTGCTCTTGCGTACCGCCCGGTCGCTGACCGCGAACCCGAGCGACGCGGAAGACCTGCTGCAGACCGCGCTCACCAAGACGTACGTGGCCTGGGAGCGTATCGAGGACCACCGTGCGCTCGACGGCTATGTACGCCGCGCGCTGCTCAATACGCGCACCTCACAGTGGCGCAAGCGCAAGGTCGACGAATTCGCGTGCGACGAGTTGCCCGAGCCGGAGCCGGTGCCCGCCGGTGACGACCCGGCTGAGCAGCAGGCACTGCACGACGCGATGTGGCGGGCGATCATGAAGCTGCCCGCCCGGCAGCGGGCGATGGTCGTCCTCAGGTACTACGAGGACCTCAGTGAGGTGCAGACGGCCGAGGTGCTCGGGGTGTCCGTCGGCACGGTGAAGTCAGCGGTGTCCCGGGCGCTGGGCAAGCTCCGCGAGGACCCCGAGCTGGTGCTGGCCCGTTAACGCGGGTCCCGACAGCCCTTCCGGGCCTCCGCGCCACACGCCTCCGGTGCCCCACGCCAGGCGCTCCCGTGCCCCCATGCCCGGCAGCGCCCCCGCAGACCCTGTGCCGACCCCGACGCCGAGCCCGCCCGACGAACCGAACCCGCCCGACGACCACTCCGGCCCGACAACCCCAATCCAGGCCCGATGCCCGCCCCCCGATGCCCGCCCCCCGACGCCCGCCCCTCGGCGCCCGTCCCGACGACCCAGGGGCGGACGCCCCTCCGCCCCTCCGCCCCTCTGGCCCGGTACTGTCATCACTCGATGAGCGCAACGTGATGTGATCGATCATCCTGCCCTAGTGACATACCGAGCGGTATGCGCGCAGAATCTGCGCATCCCTTACTACCGCGTAGGCAATGTCGCCCCCGGGAGGACGCCGTGCTGAGCACCATGCAGGACGTACCGCTGCTGATCTCCAGGATCCTGACCCATGGGTCTACGATCCACGGGACATCGCAGGTGATCACATGGACCGGTGACGACGAACCGCACCGCCGTTCCTTCGCCGAGATCGGTGCCCGTGCCGCCCAGTTGGCACATGCTCTGCGGGAGGATCTCGGAGTCGCCGACGACGATCGGGTGGCGACGCTCGCCTGGAACAACGCCGAGCACGTCGAGTGTTACTTCGCGATCCCCTCGATGGGCGCGGTGCTGCACACTCTCAACCTTCGCCTCCCGCCGGAGCAGTTGGCGTGGATCGTCAACCATGCGGCCGACAAGGTGGTGATCGCCAACGGTTCGCTGCTCCCGCTGCTGGCCCCGCTGCTCCCGCACCTCAAGACGGTCGAGCACGTGGTGGTGACCGGCCCGGGGGACCGCGGTCTCCTCACGGACGCCGCCGTCCAGGTGCACGAGTACGAGGACCTGATCGCAGGGAAGCCGACGACGTACGACTGGCCGGAGCTGGACGAACGGCGGGCGGCGGCCATGTGCTACACGTCCGGGACGACGGGCGACCCCAAGGGGGTGGTCTACTCCCACCGTTCGGTCTACCTGCACTCCATGCAGGTCAACATGACCCAGTCGATGGGCCTGACCGACCAGGACACCACGCTCGTCGTGGTCCCCCAGTTCCACGTGAACGCCTGGGGCCTGCCGGACGCGACCTTCATGACCGGCGTGAACATGCTGATGCCGGACCGCTTCCTCCAGGCCGCCCCGCTCGCCGAGATGATCGAGCGCGAGAAGCCGACGCACGCGGCCGCGGTCCCCACCATCTGGCAGGGCCTGCTGGCCGAGCTCACGGCCAAACCGCGCGACGTCTCCTCCCTCACCCAGGTCACCATCGGCGGCTCGGCCTGCCCGCCCTCGCTCATGGAGGCGTTCGACAAGCTGGGAATGCGGGTCTGTCACGCCTGGGGCATGACGGAGACCTCGCCACTCGGCACGGTGGCGCGTCCCCCGGCCCACGCGGTGGGTACGGATGAGGAGTTCGCGTACCGGCTCACCCAGGGCCGGTTCCCGACGAGTGTCGAGGCCCGCCTCACCGGCCCCGGCGGCGAACGCCTCCCCTGGGACGGGGAGTCGGCGGGCGAGCTGGAGGTCCGGGGCCCCTGGATCGCCGGTTCCTACTACAACGGCCCCGACGCTGAACCCCTCCGCCCAGCCGACAAGTTCAGCGAGGACGGTTGGCTGAAGACGGGGGACGTGGGGTCGATCTCCCCGGACGGCTTTCTCACCCTCACCGACCGCGCCAAGGACGTCATCAAGTCCGGCGGCGAGTGGATCTCCTCGGTGGAGCTGGAGAACGCGCTGATGTCCCATCCGGCCGTCGCCGAGGCGGCCGTCGTCGCCGTTCCCGACGACAAGTGGGGCGAGCGCCCGCTGGCCACGGTCGTCCTCAAAGAGGGCGCCACCGCCGACTTCGAGTCCCTGCGTGCCTTCCTCGCCGACGAGGGTCACATCGCCAAGTGGCAGCTCCCGGAGCGCTGGACGATCGTGGAGGCGGTACCGAAGACGAGCGTCGGCAAGTTCGACAAGAAGGTGCTGCGCAGGCAGTACGCCGACGGGCAGCTGGACATCACGAAGCTCTGAAGCTGTGAAGCTCTGACGAACCCACGCGCAGCCCCCCCCGGGTCGACCAACCCATCGCCTCACCGGTCGACCCGATCCGGAGCAGGGACGACCCGCGCGTCAACGCCCGCGCCGACCCCCACGCGTCAACGCCCGTGCCGAGCGGGTCCTCACGGTCCCTGCTCGGCACGGGCGCGCACGTCACTGCCGTACGGAGGAAGGCCGAGCGGGCATACACGTCACTGCCGTACGCACGTCACTGCCGTGGCCTACGCCATCGCCGTACGCACGTCACTGCCGTACGGAGGAATCGGCCCCCCTCGTACGAGCGTGGCCCGACCGCCGTACCGACCGCCGTGCCGACGTGCTCACCCACCCCAGCGTCAGCCACGCGCCCGCCACCGCGGACACCCCGCCCCAGCCGAAGTGGCTGAAGGCCGTGCCGGCCAGGGCGGAGGCGAGGGCGCCGCCCGCGAAGCCGGCCACCACGTACGCCGTGTTGGCGGTGGCCGGGGTGGAGGTGGTGGTCAGGGCCAGGGTCTGGTTGGCCACGTGGGACGCCACCAGGGCCGCGTGGATGGCGATCGCGGCTACGAACAGGGCCCACAGGATGTGCCCGCCAAGCCAGAACAGCGGTACGGACACGGCCGCGAGGAGATACGCGGACCGTACGACCTTCGCGGCGCCGAAGCGGTCCACGAGGCCGCCCGCCAAGGGGGCCACGACGCTCGCGGCCAGTCCGAAGAGGCCGAACAGGCCGGCGGTCGCGGTGGACAGGCCGTAGCCGATCGGGCCGTCCTGCGTCAGCAGCAGCGCGAGCGAGGTCCACAGGGCGCTCCAGGCACCGTACATACCGGCCTGGCGTACGCACGCGCGCCACAGATCCGGTGAGCGGCGGACGACGGACGGCAGGGCGGTGAGGCCGGAGAGGAGGGAGCCGGTGCGGGGACGGTGCTCGGTGGGCAGGGCGTGGGCGGTCACGAGTCCGAGGACGGCGGTCAGGACGGCCGCGCCCACGAACACCACCCGCCAGCCGAAGGCCTGGCCGATCAGGCCACCGAGTACCCGGGCCGCCACGATGCCGGTGAACAGGCCCGCGATGACGGCCGCGACATGGCGGGCCCGGCGGTCGGCGGGGGCGCGTTGGGCGACCAGCGGGACGAGCAGCTGCGGGACGACGGTCGCGGCGGAGGCGACGAGGACGGCCGCGGCGAGTGCGGTGGTGCCCGCGGACGCCGCTCCGGCCACCAATGCCGCCGCCGTGACGAGCGACAGGACGGCGACCAGCCGGCGCCGGTTGACGCTGTCGCCGAGCGGGGCGAAGACGAGCAGTCCGGCCGCGTAGCCGAACTGCGCGACCGAGGCGACCCAGGCCACGGCCGAGGGGGTCGAGCCGAAGTCCTGGGCGATGAGCGGGAGCAGCGGGGCCGCGAGGTAGATGTTGGCGGCCGTGACGGCGGTGCAGAGGGCGATGAGGGGGAGGAGGAGAGCGGAGGCGGGGGCGGAAGCCGTGGCGGTGGCGGTGGCGGGGGTGACCGTCTCCTGGGCGGTTGTCCGTCCCTGGTGCGTGGCTGACGGCATGACGGGTGAGGCTCCTTCGCAACGGAATCGCGATGACCGACTGGTGATAACTAACTGGTTGGTTGGAACAGTCTGCTCCCCTGCGTCATTCCCTTGCAACCAAATAGTTGGTTGCAAGCCCCGGTACCCTGCCCTCATGGCAGTCAGAGACCCCGAGGCCACCAAGGCCCGGATCTTCGAGGCGGCGGTCGCCGAGTTCGCCCGGCACGGCATCGCGGGCGCCCGCATCGACCGCATCGCCGCCGCGGCCAAGGCGAACAAACAGCTGATCTATGCCTACTTCGGCAACAAGGCGGAGCTGTTCACCCAGGTCCTCGGCGCGCGCATGGTGGACCTCGCCGCAGCCGTCCCGGTCGACCAGGACGACATCGAGGGCTGGATCGACCGACTGCTCGACTACCACGCCGCCCACCCCGAACTACTGCGCCTGCTGTTCTGGGAGGGCATCGAGTACGGCAGCACCGAGCTGCCCGACGAGACGGAGCGCCAGGACCACTACACCCGCAAGGTCGCCGCCATCGAGGACGGCCAGGCCCGGGGCGTCATCACGGACGCGTTCCCGCCCCGCGACCTGCTGTTCCTGCTGACGGCACTCGCCAACTGGGCCGCCGCGGTCCCGCAGATGCGCCGCATCCTCACGGGCCCCGAGGACGCCGACCACGAGCGTCTGCGTGCGTCGATCAAGGCGGCGGCGCGCAGACTGATCGCGCCCTGACGTCGGGCGGCGGGGCCGCGTCGTACGTCAGTTGGTGCCGATGCGGGCCAGCAGGTCGACGATCCGCGACTGCACCTCGGTGCTCGTGGACCGCTCCGCCAGGAACAGCACCGTCTCGCCGGACGCCAGCCGCGGCAGGTCCGCCTGGTCGACCGCGGCGGTGTAGACGACCAGCGGGGTGCGATTGAGCTGGCCGTTCGCGCGCAGCCAGTCGAGGATCCCGGCCCTTCGGCGATGCACCTGCATCAGGTCCATCACGACGAGATTCGGCCGGAACTGCCCGGCAAGCGTCACCGCGTCCGCGTCACTCGCGGCCCGCGCCACCTGCATCCCGCGCCGCTCCAGCGTCGCGGTCAGCGCGAGCGCGATCTCCGCGTGCTCCTCGATCAACAGCACGCGTGGCGGGTGCTGCTCGGTGTCACGCGGCGCCAGTGCCTTCAGCAGTACGGCGGGATCGGCGCCGTACGCCGCCTCCCGTGAGGCCTGCCCGAGCCCGGCCGTCACCAGCACCGGCACCTCGGCCGCGACCGCCGCCTGCCGCAGCGACTGCAGCGCGGTCCGGGTGATCGGACCGGTCAGCGGGTCCACGAACAGCGCGGCGGGGAAGGCCGCGATCTGCGCGTCGACCTCCTCGCGCGAGTGCACGATGACCGGCCGGTAGCCGCGGTCGCTGAGCTCCTGCTGGGTGGTGACGTCCGGCGCCGGCCACACCAACAGCCGTCGCGGATTGTCGAGCGGCTCCGGTGGCAGCTCGTCGTCCATCGGCTGCTGCCGCGGCGGATCCGCCACCTCGATGGCACCGCCCGGACCGTCCAACGGCTCGGGGCCCTCGGCCGCGTTCTCGTCCGGTGCCCCTATGGCGTACGACCGCCCCGAGCCCTCGGTCGCCTGCGCGAGCCGGGACTGCCCGGCGAGCGACGGCTGCTGCGGTTGCGGTTGCTGAGCCTGCGAGGGTACGAGGGACTGGTCGGCCTGCGGGTGCGGGCGGGCCGTCTGCTCCGGGTGCCCGGCGGCGGGATCGGTGCGCGTACCGAGCTTGCGACGCCGACCCGAGCCGCTTGCCTGATGCGGGGGCGGCGTGGCCGTCGGCAGGGCGGAGGCGGGGGCGGTCACCGGATGGGGCGCCTGGGTCTGCCGCGTGAACGGCACACCCTGCCCGAGCGTCCGGACGCTGATGGCCCTGCCCTGCGTGGAGTTCGGGTCGAGCGCCGGATCGGGGGGTGCGGTGGGTGCCGATACGGGAGGGGCGGCGGGCGTGCCGGCGGTGCCGGTCGCGGCCGTCGCGCCTGCTGCACCCGTACCCGTAGCGCCCGTCGTGCCCGTTGCCTCGGCGGGGAGGGGCTGGGCGACGTGGGGGTGCGTCGCGGCCGCCGGGGGGAGGGGGGTGCCGGGGGCGGGGGTGGCCGTAGGTGTGGGTGGTGTCGGCGGCGCGGGCTGCGTAGGCGGTACGGACTGTGGGTTCTGCGGGACGCCAGGGACGCCTTGGCCGGGTACGGCCTGGCCAGGGGCGGCCTGAGCGGGTGCGGCCTGACCGGGCGGGGCCTCGGCCGGGAGCGGCTGGCCGTTGGCGTTGGGCATGCCGTTGGCAGCCGGGGCGGCCTGAGCCGGGACGCCCTGAGCCGGGACGCCCTGAGCCGGGACGTTCTGGGCGGGCAGGGCAGGGTTGGGCACGCCGGTCTGACCGGGCGTGATCTGTCCGGGCGCGGGCTGCCCAGGTACGGGGGCGCCAGGCATGGGACCGCCAGGCACTGGTTGTCCGGGCACTGGCTGGCCGGGCACCTGCTGGTCCGGTGCGGCTTGGTTCGGGGGCAGGCCGACCTGACCGGTGCCGACCTGACCGGTGCCGACCTGACCAGTGCCGTTTTGACCGCTGCCGTTCTGCGCGGGAACGGCTGTGGGCGCGGGGGCAGCGACATTCTGGCCCTGCCCCGACGGTGCCGGAGCGACCGGGCCGACCGCGGCCTGCACCCCGATCGGGTGGCCCGGTGCCATCTGAACCCCGTGAACGGTCGTGCTCGGCGCGGGTGCCGGAGCACTCGGCTGACCCGCATGCCCGGCCGGCACCGGCTGACCGGGCAGAGCCGGCTGTCCTGCCGTACCGCTGTGTCCCGCCGTACCGCCCTGGCCGACCACGCCACCTTGACCGGCGGCCGGAGCCTCCTGGCCCACGTGGGCCTGAGGCACACCCTGCTGAGGCACACCCTGCTGGGGCGCACCCTGCTGGGGCGCACCTGCTTGGACCGGAGCCACCTGCGCCGCGACGCCCTGGGCCGGGACCTCCTGAACGGGCGCCCCGGCGGTTTCCGACTCCGCCCGCTGGCCGGACGCCCGCCGACGACGCCCCGTGGGCGCGTTCGCGGGGTGCGGCTGCGGCGGAGTGTGGTCCTCGGCCTGGCTGTGCGGCACGGCGTCGTGCCGACCGTCGTCCACACCGGAGCCAGCGGGAACCCCCTGGCCGGGAACCCTCTGGCCGGGAACCTCCACCTGCTCCGGGGCCGGGACTGGAACCGGGCCCGCAGCGGGCGCGGGCGCCGCGGCGGTGGCGGCGGTGGCGGCGTCTGGGGCGGCCGGAGCAGGCGGCACAGCCTGCCCGTTCGTACCCTCCGCCGTCCCCTCCGGTGTGCGGTCCGCCGCGGCGGGCGGCAGGGCGAACACCGTGCGGGGGCCCGCCTCCTGCGCGGCTGCGGCGCGCTCCGTGGCGGCGGCAAGCGCCCGCCGTCGGCGTCCTGTCGGCTGCTGCGGACCCTCGGCGGAGTCGGCCGTCGGACCGGCACCCTGACCCGGATCGGCGGAGGCCACGGCCGGCAGCGCCGGCGGCAGCGCGTGCTGTTCGCCGGCGTCGGGGCGAGCACGACGTCCGTCGGGCGTGGGCACGCCCTGCGGCGGTACCGTCCCGCCCAGACCGGTCCCGGCTGCCGCGGTCCCGGCCGCGTACTCGGCGGCGGTGACGACCGCCCCTTCCGAAACACCAGCACCACCAGCGATATCGGCCCCGCCCGCTTCACCGGCGTCAGCACCGCCCGTACCGCTCCCAGCGTTACCACCGTCACCACCGGCGATCTCGGCGGGCCGTCCCCGGCGCCGCCCGGTACCGCCGGACGCCTCACCGGTCTCGCCCGGGGCCTGAGCCGGGACGGGCGCGGGTTCCTGCGCGGCGGCGGCCCGCCGCCTGCGCCGCCCGGTCGGCGCCACGGCCTCCGGATCGGCTCCCTCGCCGTCGGCGCCCGGCGCCTCGATCTCCAGGAAGGCGTCCGTGGTGGCCCGCCGGGCCCGCCGCCGTCCGCCGCCGGAGGTGGCATGTTCGGGCAGCGGGACCTCGCCGGGTCCGGCCTCCAGCGCGGCCGGACCCGAAGCCGTGACGGCACCGGCCCCACCACCGAGAGGCACTTCGAGGACGTAGGCGTTACCGCTCATGCCCGGTACTTCGTGCGTCTGCAGCACGCCACCGTGGGCCCGCACGATCCCGCGCACGATCGGCTCGTGCACCGGGTCTCCCCCGGCGTACGGCCCGCGCACCTCGATCCGTACGACCTCGCCGCGCTGCGCCGCCGCCACGACGACGGTGTTGTCCATGTAACCGCCCGTCGAGACGGGCGCGTTGCCGGTCGCGTCGACGCCGGCGACGTCCGCGACGAGGTGGGCGAGCGCGGTGGCGAGCAGCCGGGAGTCGACCTCGGCCTCGATGGGCGGCGCGTGCACTGCGAACTGCACCCGCCCGGGCCCGATCAGCTCCACGGCCCCGTCGACGCCCGCCGCCACCACGGCGTCGAGCATCGCCTTCGTACGGGTGATGACGGCCGCCCCGGTGTCGAGGCGCTGGTACCCGAGGACGTTGTCGATGAGGGTCGTGATCCGCGAGTAGCCCGCCGACAGGTGATGGAGCACCTGGTTCGCCTCGGGCCACAGCTGCCCGGCGTCGTCGGCGGCCAGGGCCGACAGATCACGGCGAAGTTCGTCGAGGGGGCCGCGCAGCGACTGCGCGAGCAGCGTCAGCAGCTGTTCGTGTCGCCCGGAGAGCGCCTCGTAGCGGTCCTTCTCCCGCTCGCCGAGCGCCGCGTACCGCTCCTCGCCCGCCGCGAGCTCCTCCTCGTGCTGCTCCCGGATCTCCTCCAGCTCGGCCACGTGCTTCTGGCGCAGCGCGGTGAGCTCGGAGGCGTGATCCTCGGAGAGCCGTTCCAGCTCGTCCTCGTGGCGCTTCTCGACGGTCGACTTCTCGTCGGCGAGCGCGTCGTACGGACGCCGGTCGGTGAAGGTCATCACGGCACCGACGAGTTGGTCGCCGTCACGGACGGGCGCGGTCGTCAGGTCGACGGGAACCCTGTCGCCCTTCTTCGACCACAGCACCTGCCCGCGCACCCGATGCTTGCGCCCCGAGCGCAGCGTGTCGGCGAGCGCCGACTCCTCGTACGGGAAGGGCGTGCCGTCGGTACGGGAGTGCAGCACGAGATCGTGCAGCTCACGGCCGCCGAGGTCGCTGGCCCGATAGCCCAGTATCTGAGCGGCGGCCGGATTGACGAGGACGATCCGCCCGTCCGTGTCCGTCCCCACGACGCCCTCGGACGCGGCCCGCAGGATCATCTCGGTCTGGCGTTGCGAGCGGGCGAGTTCGGCCTCGGTGTCCACGGTGCCGGTCAGGTCCCGAACGACGAGCATCAGCAGCTCGTCGGCGCTGTAGCCGTAGCCGTCGTAGGCCTGTTGGCCGTTCTCGAGGTTCGCGCTGGTGACCTCGACGGGGAACTCGGTCCCGTCGGTCCGCCGGGCGATCATCCGGGCGGGCTTGGTCCGCCCGCGCGGGTCCATGTGATCCGGCCGCCGCATGGACCCGGGGATGAGCTTGGAGTCGAACTGCGGCAGCAGATCGAGCAGCCCGCGCCCGACGAGAGCGGTGCCCGGCGTCTCGAAGGCCTCGAGCGCGATCGTATTGGCGTTGACGACGGTCCCATTGGCGTTGACCAGCACCAACGCATCGGGAAGCGCATCCAGTATGGCTGCGAGGCGAGCAGCGCCTCGGGATGGCCTGCTGCTCACGAGACGCTTCCTCCCTGTTACCGCACCTTGCCGACCGCTCGGGCCATCTTGCCAACCGGCCCGCGACGTGTCACGCGAGGGAGTCTACGGGCAGCGGTTGCGCTCGCGACGCCGGATGAGAGGGAGGTCGCACGACGAAGTGACGTAGAACATGTGACCGCATACCCGCCCGTACGCCTGGGCTCCCGTTTCGCCTCGATGTGACCAGGGCGGAACCTTTTCGGGACCTTTACGGAGCCGGGGCGTCCGCCATGAAACGCCGAGGGGCGGGTGGCCGGTCCGGCCCCGCTGGCCCGGCAGGTGCGGCAGGTGTGGACGGCTCGGACGCCCAAGGGCCCGCGTGCCCGCGGGCGTGCCTGTCTAACTATCTGCCCATCCATCCATCTGCCCATCCATCCATCTGCCCATCGGTCCATCTGTCTTCCTGGCGGGTGGACGGCTGCTCAGGAGCCGGCACTCAATTTGGGCAACAGCGGCACGAACCGGTCCCACCGCCCGATCTCACAGCCGTTGCTGCGGTCGAACGTCGCGTCGACGGGACGCCCGGCCCAGGTCCCGGTGACATGAGCGGTCGCGGGCCCGCCGTACTGCATGGTGCAGACGCTGTTCCCGGGCACCGGCCCGAAGACGTCCTGCCCCCACCGGGTGTTCCGGTCGACGACGGCACACGCGCCGCTGACGTCGGGATGACTCCCCCGACCGGGATGACAGTTCACCTCGTACGTCCCGTCGGCACGGTCACCCGCCATCCGCACGGTGACAGTGAGGTGATCACCGACTGGCTCCACCCGGCCCTCGTCACGGACGGGCGGGGGCGCGAGGGGGCCCGAGGCGCCGGCGGGGGTGTCGGGAGTGAAAGGAGTGAAAGGAGCGGGAGGAGTGGCAGGGGCGAAGGGCACGGCGGGAGTGGCGGCTGCCGCGGGCAGGGCGGTGGCCAGAGGTACGGATGCGACGCCGCAGGCGGAGCCGACGGCGACGAGGAGACGGGTGAACCCTGCGAACCGGCTGCACCGGGCGACGTGTGTCATGACCTGACTAACGCGGTGGGCCGCGGGACGTTGCGCCGCCCCGCCACCGGTAAGGACTTTGCCCTGCGGCCCGCCCGCCTAGTACCGTGGGAGGCGATTGGTGACACCGCGCTCGACTGTGTCATCATCTGCACGCACCACTCGCGCTCGCGCGGGAGGTTGTGCTGGAGGCGTCGCCTAGTCCGGTCTATGGCGCCGCACTGCTAATGCGGTTTGGGACTTCAATCCCATCGAGGGTTCAAATCCCTCCGCCTCCGCACCAGATCACGAAGCCCCGGTCCACAGACCGGGGCTTCGTCGTCTTCCAGCATCCCCCTTCTGGAGCATTTCCGCAGGCCGCAAGGGGTATGGCTAACGGATTTCACATGGCGGCGGCAGTCATGTAATGTTCTTCCTGTCGCCGCGAGCGGGCCAGAAGGACCAGGAACGGCACACAAAAAGCAAGCACTCGTAGCTTAACGGATAGAGCATCTGACTACGGATCAGAAGGTTGCAGGTTCGAATCCTGCCGAGTGCACACAGGTGAGAGGCCCCGGAGAGATCCGGGGCCTCTTGCGTTTGCGTCCGTGCTCTCATCCGCCGTTCGAGGCAGTGATGGGCCGCCGCGGTCGCAATGTCAGAACGCCAGCAGAAGGGGCGGCTGCTGGCCAGTCAGCGGCCCGTCAACTATTCGCTTTGGCGGGATGGGGTCCGTCCGTAGGGTTCATGCATGGCAGACGAGAGTGAACGGGCCGTTCAGGCGGCCATCGCGGCGGAGATGCGGCTTCTCGACCCTGCGGTGCGTGCTGTCCCGGGCCTGGTCTCGGAGCTTCTGGACCCGGAGTTCACCGAGTTCGGAGCGTCTGGCAGGCGTTGGGACGCGACGTCGATTCTCACCGTGACGAGTGCCGGTTCAGTGGACCCGGAGTCTCCGGTCGAGGTCAGCGAGATGTCCGGGGTCGTACTCGCTCCGGGCATCGTTCACCTGACGTACTTCACCGACGACAGCGGGCGCCGAGCATGGCGAAGCTCCTTGTGGCGTCTGACGGAAACGGGCTGGCGTATGTACTTTCACCAGGCAACTCTGGCGAGCTGACCGAAGGATGGTCCGCCGGCCGTGAGGGCCGCGGACCATCGAGGGAGGTAGCGGCAGAGGTCAGGCGGTGCGAGTCGCTGCCGGTCGGCCTCATGGCCGGGCAGGTGGGTCTGGGGGCGAATGCCTCCGGCGGCGCCTTGCCCGACTCGGCCAGGATCTCGGGCTTGCGGCTGGGGACGTAGTAGCGCACCACGCCGTAGGAGACGACGTCCGCACCGTGTCCTTGACCGGCCGGTGAAAGGAACGGATGACCCTGTGCCGCTGCTTGCGCGGCGCGTCGAGATCCGCCAGCAGGATTTCGTCGATCACCGGCTTGTACGGATCCAGCAGACCTGCCCGCGGCGGCGGCTTCTTCAGTCCAGATCGGACATGTCGAGTACGAAGCGGTAGCGGACGTCGTTGCGGCGGAGGCGGTCGAGGGCCTCGTTCACCTGTGCCGAGGGGAGCAGTTCGATGTCCGCGGTGACACCGTGCTCGGCGCAGAATTCCAGCATGGCGGCGGTGGCCGGCCTGCCGCCGCTGCCTGCGGAGCTGAGCTTCTTGCGCCCCACGAGCAGGTCGGTGGTCTCCACGGTGACGGGGCCGAGGTGCCCGAGGTGGCTGAGCGTCCCGTCCATGGCGACCAGGCGTAGGTAGGGGGCGAGGTCGTGCGGGGCGGAGATGGTGTCGATGACGACGTCGAACCGTGCACGGGCGTCGGCCATCTGCTCCGGGGCGGTGGAGACGATGAGGTCGCCGGCGCCGAGACGACGGGCGTCGTCGAGCTTGTCCGGTGAGCGGCTGATGACCGAGGTGTCGGCGCCGAGCGCCACGGCGATCCTGACCGCGAGATGGCCGAGACCGCCCAGTCCTGCCACGGCGACGCGCGTACCCGGACCCACGCCCAGGGCGTGCAGTGGCTCCCAGACGGTGACTCCGGCGCAGAGCAGCGGAGCCGCCGCGGCCGGATCCAGGGCTGCGGGGAGGGCGTAGGCGAAACGGTCGCGGACGACGTACTCGCGGGAGTAGCCGCCCAGGGTGGTCGACTCGTCGTGCCGGTCGCGGCCGCCGTAGGTCAGGGTCGGGAAGGCGTGGCAGAAGTTCTCCTGGCCGGCCCGGCACATGGGACAAGTCCCGCACGAGTCGACGATGTTGCCCACCGCCACCTGGTCGCCGACGGCGAAGCCGGTGACCTCGGGCCCGGTCTCGGTCACCACGCCTGTGAACTCGTGCCCTGGCACCAGGGGCGTGCCGCCCGTGCCGTCATGGACGTCCAGGTCGGCATGGGCGCGGACGGCGTGCAGGTCGGTGTGGCAGACACCGCAGTAGTCCACGCGGATCGCGAGGTCGTCGGGGCGTAGGTCACGCCGTTCAAGTGTTGTCCGGCGCAGCATCTCCAGTGACGGCCGCTCCGATGTCGTGCCCGTGCTCGTCGCCTGCCAGCCGACTGTGGTCCTCATGGCACTCCGCTCCAGCTAGATAGACAGACTGTTCGGTCTATTTGGCTCTTCAAGCTACAGAGGTACGGGGCATCAGGCAAACCAACTGTTCTGTTTGGTAGCGTGACGGGCATGGTTGACCAGCCCCTGACCTCGCGTGGCGCGGCGACGCACCGGCGCATCATCGAGGTGGCGACCCAGGAGTTCGCCGAGCACGGGATCGCCGGAGCTCGCGTCGACCGGATCGTGGCCGCCGCACGCACCAACAAGGCCCAGCTCTATGCCTACTTCGGCAGCAAGGAAGGGCTCTTCGACGCGATCTTCTTCAGCTCCCTGGAGCGGATCGTGAACGTCGTCCCGATCGACGCCACCGACCTCGCGGACTGGGCCGTGCGCCTCTACGACGAGTACCTGCGCCGCCCCGATCTCATCCGCCTGGCCACCTGGGCGCGTCTGGAGCGACGCCCGGCAGGGCACCTGGTCGACGACCCCGACCGCCTCGACGACAACAAACTGCGCGCCATCGCCGAGGCGCAGGCCGCCGGCCTGGTGCGCCGGGGGGACCCGTTCGACGTGATGGCCATGGTGATCGCCATGTCCATGGCCTGGTCACCGGTCAGCAACGTCTACGCGGCGACCGCCCAGGAGCCCGCGGAACTGCACGAGCGGCGCCGTGCCCTGCTCCACGAGAGCGTCCTCCGGGCGATGGCGGTCGACCAGGACCACCAGTCCTAGGGCAGGTCCTGGGCGGGCCAGGACCTTGGGCGGCCAGTGGCCGTCTGCGAAACGGTTCAGCCGTAGAACGGGCCCGGGGTGCTCCATGTCGAGTGGCCGAAGACGTTGTCGTCGGCGATGGTGACCTTGACGTTGCTGACCTTGAGGCCGTACTGGGGCCGGGGTCATGCCCGTGGGGCAGTTCACGGTGACGGCCGGGAAGTTCATGGAACCGTTGCCGAGACGCCGTCGGCGGTGGGTGCCGGGATGTCGGCCGTGGTGGTGGCCTGGGCGGCGCCGGGGCCGGGCAGGGCGAGGCCGGTGGCGGCGAGCAGGGCGATGGTCAGCCGGTCATCCGGCAAAAGCCTCGGTCCTTACAAACGGAACGTTCCAGTCGTCCGCCGTGCGGGGCTTCGGTGCCGCGGCCTGCTTCCGGTCGGGGCCCACGAAGACGAACAGGCGCAGGACCAGGAAGCGTCCGATTCCGGCGAGGCCGGACGCGGAGAGGTAGACCGCCTGCTCACACAACAGGCTCGGCGACGACTGCACCGACTGGAGGACGAACATCGCGGCGCAGGTCACCACGTACGCCGCCGTCGCCGAGCCCGCGGACTGCAGGTGGCGGCGCCAGCCGGGGCGGCGGCCCGTGCCGAAGGTGAAAAGGGCGTGCAGCTCGGTGCACAGGAGGGTGGACGCGACGGTGATCACCGCGTTCGCGGCAGCCCAGGGCATCGTCACGGCGAGCAGCGGTACGGCGAGGCCGGCGAGGAGGCCGACACCGCCACCGCAGATCACGAACCGTACGAAGGAGGCGAGGGGGCCCGGAGTCGCGGAGGCGTCGCGGGCGGACCGCGGCTCGCCGCGCGTCGGATGCGGCTTCGGCGGGAGCGTCGACTCCATGACGTTTCCTTCCGGACGGGGCGGCCTTCGTTGCTTCGTCACCTGACACCGGCCCGACTTCAGGCGACCTTCAGTCCGCCTTCAGTCGAGTTTCGATCGGGCTTCAGCCGGGGCCAGTTGGGATCGACCGGGAGCGGTCGGGATCCGCTGGGATCGGCTGGGTTCAACGATGCCGTCGTCCGCTAGCGGGAACGATGGAGCGGCCACCCGGACTGGAGGTATGGCCAGCTGCACCACGTGTGGGGGGCGCGCCGACTGCCCCTTGCGTCACTTCCCCTCGGCGTCCTGGTCCCGGAGTTCCTCGATGTGGCTGTGGGCCATGGCCGTCGCGCGGGTGAACCAGTCGGTGATGGAGGCCAGTTCGTCGGCGGAGTAGTCGGCGAAGAGGCCGTTCAGACGGGCGTAGTGGGGCTCGTAGAGGGCGACCACGCGGGTGACCGCGTCCGGGACGGCGGCCACGCGGACACGGCGGCGGTCCGCGGGGTCGGGTACGCGGGTGACGTAGCCGGCGCGTTCGAGGCGGTTGAGGATGCCGGTCACGCCGCCGGTGGTGACGTGCGCGCGTTCGGCGATGTCGCCGGCCGTGAGGAGATCCTCGCCCGCTTGCAGGACGTAGGCGAAACACAGGAGATCGGAGACGTTCAGGCCCAGTCGCTGGGCCATCTCCTGTTGGCCGAGCAGATGGGCCGCGACGAGGGAGTCCATCGCCGACAGCGCCTCGGCCGGAGTGGCAGGGGGGCGCGACTTGGCTGGCATTGCGGGTTCCTGTTTCCCTTAGCTCGTGAGAGGTTCATGCAGTAAATTACTTACGCTGTGAGATACCCGTACGAGAGGAAGGCGGGCACGTGAGCGCACATCAGTATGACGAGGGACATACGGTCGCAGGCTGGACCGGTTTCGGTATCGCGACCGTCGGGACGGCGGTACTGGGGCTGGGTGTCTGCGTGGTGTCCGCTCCGCTCCTGGTGGCCGGAACCGCCATCGACCTCGTGGGCCTCCTCGTCGCCTGGGCCCTGCATCTCACCGGCTGGGGCAAGGCGCCAGGGAAACGGCCGAGGGAGCAGTGGGGGATGCGGGTGCGGGACACGGGAGCGCGGGCCGGGCATCCCGGGTGTGTCGGGTGCCGGCTGGCGGGGCGGGGGGTGCGTCGTACGGCTGCGGCTGCGGCTACAAGCACGAGTACGGCAGCGGCAGGGACGGCGTCCGGTGTCGTGCCTGTTTCCGCAGGTGAGGCGGAGCCTGCCACCGCCCCCTCCGGTGGGTGATCCCCGCGCAGCCGCCATTGTCAGTGGTGCCCCCTACTCTCGGAAGCGATGGCACAGGCATGGAAGTGCTCGGGGCTGCGGTGGGCGGCGGATGGCCCCGTGCTGGTGTGGGACGGCGGGCGGCGCAGTGCGCTGACCTGGGGGAAGAGGGTGGCCTTCGGGGTCGCGGAAGGGGGCGGTCGGACCTGTGTGGGTGCGCGACGGCACCCCTGTCCGGTGCGGGCGGCCGTCTCGGGGCGGAGTACGGGGGCGCGGTGCGAGGAGTGCGCGCGGCTGGACCGGGCCCACTCCGTCGCCGCGGACACTCTTGCCGACGACCCGCGGCCGTACCGGGTGTATCTGGCGTGGTTCGGGCCCGGGATGGTCAAGGTCGGGATCACCGCCGAAGAGCGCGGTTCGGCCCGGCTGTTGGAGCAGGGCGCCGTCTGCTTCAGCTGGCTGGGCACGGGCCCGCTGATGGCCGCCCGGCGTACCGAGGAACTGCTGCGCGCCGCGCTCGGGGTGCCGGACCGGATTCCGTACGCCGAGAAGCGGGCGGTGCGGGCCCGGTTGCCGAGGTCGGCAGCCGAACGGGCCGCTGAGGTCACTGAGTTGCACGGCCGTGCGCTTGACCTCGGCGGCTGGCCGGAGTCGCTCGCGCCCGCGCCCTGCCAGCCCGTTGATCATGTCGGCGCGTTCGGGCTCAGAGACCTTCCGGCCGCCGTGGGCGAGGTGGCCGAGCTTGCGGCCGGGGGCGTTGTGAGCGGTCGGCTGGTGGCGGCCGCCGGGCCGGACCTGCATCTGGCGACGGGCCCCGCAGTGGTGGTCGTCCTCGACACGCGGCTGATCACCGGGTGGGAACTCGTACCCGTCGAAGGTGAGGAAGTCACCGTGCCGGTACGGCAGTTCAAGGCACCGCCGAGTGTGCAGTCGGGCCTGTTCTGACCAAGCGAGCTCCGGGCTTCGCGCTCTCGCACGACGATGACGGCGACGGCAGGTTCGGTACGACGCTGGAGCACGTCCGGCCGAAAACCATGAGGCGTCGATGAAGGGCTCCCAGGGCTTCCCTGAGAGTCACCTGTGCGTTTCTCAGGAAAATCACAGACAGCCGAAAGGGTGCTCTCAGGGGGCCCCGACATGGTTTCATCATGACCACGACCTCGCCCCAGGGGCGCACCGAACTGCTGAGGCCGGACGGGAGCCCCGTCCGAGTGCTTGTGGTGGACGACGAGCTGTCGATCACCGAACTCCTGTCCATGGCCCTCCGCTACGAGGGCTGGCAGATCCGGAGTGCCGGTGACGGCACGGGCGCCCTTCAGACCGCCCGTGAGTTCCGTCCCGACGCCGTTGTCCTGGACATGATGCTGCCCGACATGGACGGGCTGGCCGTGCTGGGCAGGCTGCGGCGTGAGCTGCCGGACGTGCCGGTGCTGTTCCTGACGGCGAAGGACGCCGTCGAGGACCGGATAGCCGGGCTAACCGCCGGCGGCGACGACTACGTCACCAAGCCGTTCAGCCTCGAAGAGGTCGTGGCCCGGCTGCGCGGTCTCATCCGGCGCTCCGGCGCGGCCGACCGGCGCTCCGACTCCGTCCTCGTCGTCGGGGACCTCACCCTGGACGAGGACAGCCACGAGGTGTCGCGGGCCGGGGAGGGCATCCACCTCACCGCGACCGAGTTCGAGCTGCTGCGCTTCCTGATGCGCAATCCGCGGCGCGTGCTCAGCAAGGCGCAGATCCTTGACCGTGTGTGGTCGTACGACTTCGGCGGCCAGGCCAACGTGGTCGAGCTCTACATCTCCTACCTGCGCCGCAAGATCGACGCCGGTCGTGAGCCGATGATCCATACCCGGCGCGGCGCCGGCTACCTGATCAAGCCCGCCGTGTCATGAGCGGACGACGACGGCCGCGTGCGCAGAAGCGAGCACCCAAGCCGCGCACACTGCGGAGCCGGCTCGTCGTCGCGTCCGTGGTGCTGATCGCGGTGGTCTGCGCGGTGATCGGCACGGTGACGACTCTGGCGCTGCGGTCGCATCTGTACGAGCAGCTGGACGACCAGGTCCTCGACGCCGGCAAGCGCCTTTCGGGACCGCCGTTCGGCAAGCCGGACGACCTGAACAACCAGTCCCGGCTGAACGGCAAGGCTCCGCTCAAAAAACTCACCGCGCAGGAGCAACTGGAGGGCTTCGCCAGCCACGGCCCGACGCAGGAGAAGACCGTGGCAGCAGCGGTCAGCGTCAAGGGCGCCATCACCAAAGCGGTCGTCGCCGATCAGCAGGCCGACAACACCAGCCAGCAGATGAACGCCACCGACCTCTCCGAGGCCCAGCGCTCCGTGCTCGCCGACGTCTCCACGACCGGTCGGCACACCGTGACCATCCCCGGCCTCGGCGAATACCGGGTGACGTACGTCCAGGCGAAGGACGGCAACGGCGGCTACTACGTCGCCCTCCCCACCGACGACGTCAACAGCACCATCAACACCCTGATCCTCGTAGAGCTCAGCGTCACCGCCGCCGGTCTCGGCGCCGCCGTCATCGCCGGCTACGTCCTCGTCGGAGTCGCCACGCGCCCCCTCCGGAGGGTCGCCGCCACCGCCACCCGGGTTTCCGAACTGCCCCTGCACACCGGCGAGGTCAACCTCAGCGAGCGGGTGCCCGAGTCCGAGACCGACCCGCACACCGAGGTCGGGCAGGTGGGCGCCGCGCTGAACCGGATGCTGAACCACGTCCACGGGGCCCTGCACTCCCGGCAGCAGAGCGAGACGCGGGTACGGCAGTTCGTCGCGGACGCCAGCCACGAGCTGCGCACCCCGCTCGCCTCCATCCGCGGGTACGCCGAGCTCACCAGACGCGGCAGAGAGGAGGTCGGTCCGGACACCCGGCACGCCCTCGGGCGCATCGAGTCCGAGGCCGGCCGTATGACCCTCCTCGTCGAGGACCTGCTGCTGCTCGCGCGTCTCGACGCCGGGCGGCCGCTCCAGTTCGAGCAGACGGACCTCGTACCGCTCGTCGTGGACACCATCAGCGACTCCCGCGCGGCCGGCATGGACCACAACTGGCGGCTCGACCTGCCCGACGAACCGGCCCTCGTCTCCGCGGACGCGGCGCGGATCCAGCAGGTGCTGGTCAACCTGTTGGGCAACGCCCGCAAGCACACGCCGCCCGGTACGACCGTCACCGCACGTGTGCAGCGGCGCGGCCCCTGGATGTGCGTGGATGTCGAGGACAACGGTCAGGGCATCCCGTCCGACCTGCTCCCGCACGTCTTCGAACGGTTCGCGCGCGGTGACTCGGCGCGTTCCCGGGCCACCGGCTCGACCGGTCTGGGGCTGGCGATCGTGCAGGCCGTGGCGACCGCGCACGGCGGTGCGGTGACCGTGGACAGCGCTCCCGGACGCACTGTGTTCACCATGCACCTGCCCGCGCTGGGCCCCGCGATCCCGCATCCTTCGCCCGAAACGAACTGGCAATCGCACTCACAGGCCCAGCACAGCGCCGCCATATGGGTGCAACAGGGGGCCTGACCAGAGTCGTTGGCATGCGAACCGACTCTTCTCCCGGCACCCTGCCGGCGCGGGAGCACCTCCCGGCCACAGACGCCGGAACGCCTGTCCTGGACGTAGTGATCCCCGTCTACAACGAGGAGAAGGACCTCCAGCCGTGTGTGCTGAGACTGCACGAGCACCTCAAGCGCACGTTCCCGTACGCGTTCCGCATCACGATCGCGGACAACGCGTCGACGGACACCACCCCCGAGGTGTCCGCGCGGCTGGCGGCGGAGCTCCCGGAGGTGCGGGCGTTCCGGCTGGAGCAGAAGGGCCGCGGCCGGGCGCTGCGGACCGTCTGGTCCGCCTCGGACGCCCCCGTCCTCGCCTACATGGACGTGGATCTGTCCACCGACCTCAATGCCCTGCTGCCGCTGGTGGCACCGCTGATCTCGGGCCACTCCGACCTGGCGATCGGCTCCCGGCTAGCCCGTAGCTCCCGGGTGGTGCGCGGGCCCAAGCGCGAGTTCATCAGCCGCGCCTACAACCTGATCCTGCGGGGCTCGCTCCAGGCCCGCTTCTCGGACGCCCAGTGCGGCTTCAAGGCGATCCGCCGCGATGTCGCGCAGGTGCTGCTGCCGCTGGTGGAGGACACCGGCTGGTTCTTCGACACCGAGATGCTGGTGATCGCCGAGCGCGCGGGACTGCGCATCCACGAGGTCCCCGTCGACTGGGTCGACGACCCGAACTCCACGGTGCACATCGTGAAGACGGCGACCGACGACCTCAAGGGCGTGTGGCGGGTCGGCAAGGCCCTGGCCACCGGGTCGCTGTCGCTGGACCGGATCACCCGGCCCTTCGGCGACGACCCGCGCGACCGCGAGATCCAGGACGTACCGAAGGGGCTGGCCCGCCAGCTCGTCGGGTTCTGTGTGGTCGGCGGGCTGTCCACTCTCTTCTACCTGCTGCTCTACAGCCTCTTCCGGCAGTTCGGCGGCTCCCAGGTGGCCAACGCGCTCGCGCTGCTGGTCTCGGCGGTCGCGAACACGGCCGCCAACCGACGACTGACCTTCGGGGTGCGCGGGCGGGGCGGCGCCGTCCGACACCAGGCGCAGGGTCTGGTCGTCTTCGGTATCGGCCTCGCGCTGACCAGCGGCTCCCTCGCCGCCCTGAACGCGGCGACCTCCGAGCCGGCGCACTCCACCGAGCTGGCGGTCCTCATCGCCGCCAACCTGGCCGCGACCGTGCTGCGCTTCCTGCTCTTCCGGGCCTGGGTGTTCTCGGACCGGCGTGAGGACGACAGCCCGTCCGGCGTCGTCGTCTCGCCCGACCCGGCCGCGCCCACCTACGCCACGATGCCGCCCGTCCAGCAGCCGCCCGTCCAGCAGCCGTACGCACAACAGCCCTACGTACAACAGGCCTACGGGCGGCAGCCCTACGGACAGCAGCAGCCCGACCAGCAGCAGTACGGCCAACAGCCCCACGGCCGGCACCAGCACGGCCAGCAGCCCCCGCTGCCACAGCGGCCGACGGCCCCGACCTACGCCACCGGGCCCCAGAGCTCGTACCGCACGACCGAGTTCCGCGCCGGTGAAGCCGCGGACCGCACCCGGGGGGACGCGACCGCGCACCTGCGGCCGGTGCGCCCCACCGACACCGACCCGAGGAACTCCTGATGACCACGCACACCGACCGGACGACGCCACCGGGTCCCAGTTCCTGGGGGCCGCCGACAGCCACGACGAGTACGGCCGTGCGGGAACCGGTGGTTCCCGAGGCCCCGCCGACCGGTCCCGAATCCGGTGAACCCAGGCAGCCGTTCGTACGGAGACTGTGGCGGGGCCGACCCGAGGACCCGCGCTGGGCGCGTCCAGCGTTCCTCGGCCTGCTCCTCGTGACCACCGTGCTCTACCTGTACAACCTGAGCGCCTCCGGATACGCCAACTCCTTCTACTCCGCGGCCGTCCAGGCAGGCAGTCAGAGCTGGAAGGCGATGTTCTTCGGCTCGCTGGACGCGGGCAACGCCATCACCGTCGACAAGCCCCCGGCCTCGCTGTGGCCGATGGAGCTGTCGGTCAGGATCTTCGGTCTGAACTCGTGGGCGATCCTGGCCCCCGAGGCCCTGATGGGCGTCGGCACGGTCGCCGTCGTGTACGCCTCCGTGCGCCGCCGGTTCAGCCCCGCGGCCGGTCTGATCGCGGGCGCGGTGCTCGCGTTCACCCCCGTCGCGGCGCTGATGTTCCGGTTCAACAACCCGGACGCCATGCTGGCCCTGCTGATGGCTCTGGCCTGCTACTTCGTCGCCCGGTCCGTGGAGGACGGCCGGGCGAAGTGGCTGGTGTGGGCCGGTGTCGCGATCGGTTTCGCGTTCCTCGCGAAGACCCTCCAGGCCTTCCTGATCCTGCCGCCGCTGGCCATCGTGTACGCGGTCTGCGCGCCGGTCCAGCTGAGGAAGCGGCTCGGACAGCTGGCCCTCGCGACGGTCGCGCTGGTCGTCTCGGGCGGCTGGTGGGTCGCGATCGTCGAGCTGTGGCCCGCCTCCTCCCGCCCCTACATCGGCGGTTCGCAGAACAACTCCTTCCTGGAGCTGACCTTCGGCTACAACGGCTTCGGCCGGCTGAGCGGCGACGAGACCGGCAGCGTCGGTGGCGGTGGTGGCGGTGGCGGTGGTGGCGGTACCGGCATGTGGGGCGAGACCGGCTGGAACCGGATGTTCAACTCCGAGATCGGCGGCCAGATCTCCTGGCTGCTGCCGACCGCGCTGATCCTGCTGGTCGCGGGCCTGGTGGCGACCTGGAAGCTCAAGCGGACGTCCGCGACCCGGGGCGCGTTCCTGGTGTGGGGCGGCTCGCTGCTGATCACCATGGTCGTCTTCAGCTACATGGCGGGGATCTTCCACCAGTACTACACGATCGCCCTCGCCCCCTATGTCGCCGCCGTGGTCGGCATGGGCGCGGGGATCCTGTGGGAGAAGCGCTCCGAGATCTGGGCGTCGCTCACCCTGGCATCGGCGGTGGTGGCGAGCGCCGCCTGGGGCTACGTCCTCCTTGACCGCACTCCCGACTACCTGCCCTGGCTCAAGTGGCTGGTCCTCGTCGGGGGGTTGGTCGCCGCACTCGGCCTGATCTTCGTGGCCAGGCTGGGCCGGCAGCTCGCGCTCGCCGCGGTGGGCCTGGGCATCGTGGCCTCGCTGGCCGGACCGACGGCGTACACCCTCAGCACCCTGGAGGAAGGCCACACCGGCTCCATCGTCACGGCCGGTCCGGCGGGCGCGAGCATGATGGGCGGTCCGGGCGGCGGCGGCCGGGCTGGCTTCGGGGGCGGCGGTATGCCGGGCCGGCAGAACGGCAACGGCACCACGCCGGGTCAGAACCAGCAGGGCAACGGCTTCCCGGGTGGCGGTGCCGGTGGCTTCGGCGGTGGTATGCCGGGCCAGAACGGAAACAGCCAGAACCAGCAGAACGGCAGCGGGAACAGCCAAGGGAACGGCACCCCCCAGGGCAACGGCACCACCCAGGGCCAGAGCCAGGGTCAGAACCAGCAGGGCGGCCCGGCGATGGGCGACGGCGGCCGCATGGGCGGCGGTGGTGGCGGGGTCGGCGGTCTGCTCAACGGCGCCTCCGTCACCTCCGAGGCCAAGAAGCTGCTGGAGGCCGACTCCGACACCTACACCTGGGCGGCCGCGGCCATCGGCGCCCAGAACGCCGCGAGCTACCAACTCGCCACGGGTGACGCGGTGATGGCGATCGGCGGCTTCAACGGCACCGACCCGTCCCCGACATTGGCCCAGTTCAAGAAGTACGTGGAGGACGGCAGGATCCACTACTTCATCTCCTCCGGCACCGGCGGCGGCATGGGCGGCGGCAGCGACGGCACGTCCTCGCAGATCACCACCTGGGTCGAGGCCAACTTCAAGAAGGTGACGGTCGGTTCGGCCACCTTCTACGACCTGACGCAGAAGGCGTAGGCATCCGGCCGGGACAACAAGGACGGTGGCACCACAGGCGGTGGCCCGGGGTTCGCACGAACCCCGGGCCACCGCCTTTCCCGTACGGCACGGGGCACGGCGGGAAAGTGTGTTGTACGCCGTATGGGAACTGTTCTACGGTGTACGCCATGTCGACATCCTCCCAGGAACACGCCCCGGCTCCCCCACTGGTCGGCGGCCACCCCCAGCGCTGGCTGATCCTCGGTGTCATCTGTCTCGCACAGCTCACCGTGTTGCTCGACAACACCGTCCTGAACGTGGCGATCCCCTCGCTCACCCGCGAGCTGGACGCGTCCACCTCGGACATCCAGTGGATGATCAACGCGTACTCGCTGGTGCAGTCGGGCCTGCTGCTCACCGCGGGCAGCTCCGCGGACCGCTACGGCCGCAAGAAGCTGCTGGTGGCGGGCCTGGCCCTGTTCGGCCTCGGCTCGCTGGTGGCGGGTCTCGCGACCACCAGCGGTCAACTGATCGCCGCACGCGCCGGGATGGGCGTCGGCGGGGCGCTCCTGATGACCACCACGCTCGCCGTCGTGGTCCAGATCTTCGACGACACCGAGCGGGTGAAGGCGATCGGACTGTGGTCCACGGTCAACTCGCTCGGGTTCGCCGTCGGCCCGCTGCTCGGCGGGGTGATGCTCGACCACTTCTGGTGGGGCGCGATCTTCCTCATCAACATCCCGGTCGCGGCCATCGGCCTGATCGCCGTGCTCGCCCTCGTCCCCGAGTCCAGGAACCCGCGGGGCGACCGGCCCGACCTGCTCGGCGCGCTGCTGTCCACGATCGGTATGACGAGCATCGTCTACGCGATCATCTCCGGGCCCGACGACGGCTGGACCTCGGCGCCCACCCTCACCTCCGCCGCGATCGGCGTTGTCGTGATGGCCGGGTTCGTGGCCTGGGAGCTGCGTATCCCGTACCCGATGCTGGACATGCACTTCTTCCGCAACCAGAGGTTCACCGGCGCCGTCGCGGGCGCGATCCTGGTCGCCTTCGGGATGGCCGGCTCGCTCTTCCTGCTCACCCAGCACCTCCAGTTCGTGCTCGGATACGGCCCGTTGGAGGCCGGTCTGCACACGGCGCCGTTCGCGCTCACCATCGTCGCGCTCAACCTCACCGGGGTGAGCGCGCTGCTGCTGCCGAGGCTGGGCACGCCGCTGACCATCGCGTCCGGGATGACGTGCCTGGCGGCCGGGCTCGCGTCGATCGCGCTGTTCGGCGGGGACGGTTACGGCGGAATGCTGCTCGGACTGATCATCATGGGCGTCGGTGTCGCCTTCGCGATGCCGGCCATGGCCAACGCGGTGATGAGCGCGATACCGCCCGAGAAGGCGGGCGTGGGCGCGGGCGTCAACGGGACGCTGGCGGAGTTCGGGCAGGGGCTGGGGGTCGCGGTGCTCGGCGCGGTGCTGAACTCGCGGTTCGCGGCGGCGGTCTCGGTGGCGGCGGCTTCGCTGCCGGCGGCGTTGGCCGAAGCGGGCTCGGCCGAGGAGCGGCGCCAGATCACGGACGCGTTCGCCTCCGGGCTGGAGACGAGTCAGCTGGTGGGGGCGGTGGCTGTGCTGTTCGGGGGGTTGGTGGCCGCCGCGTTGTTGCGTCGGGCTGAGCGGGCAGACTCCGCATAGTGGTTCGGGTGGCCGGTCCGGCCGGCGGCTGCGGGTCCGGTGGGTCCGATCCCGCCCACGCGGCGGTGTCGCGTGCGGGTGCGGCCCGGGCCCCTGCCGCGGCGCCTAAGCTGGCCGGCGTTGAAAATCGAGGAAGGTGCGCCATGGTGAAAGCGGCCGAGCGGGCGGCGCGGACCAGTGTGTGGCTGGAGGGCAAGGCGCGTCGCGGCGGGCGGGGTGGCGGGCAGCCGTCCGGGCTGGACCGGGAGCGGATCACCGAGGTCACCGTGCGGCTGCTGGACGCCGAGGGGCTGGCCCGGTTCTCCATGCGCCGGCTCGCCGCCGAGCTGAACGTCACCGCGATGTCCGTCTACTGGTACGTCGACACCAAGGACGACCTTCTCGAACTCGCCCTGGACGCGGCCTTCGGCGAGCTGGACCTGCCCGACCCGGACGCCGACGAGGACTGGCGCGACCAGCTGCGCGCCCTGGCCAGGGTGTATCGGGCCCTGCTGGTCCGGCATCCCTGGCTGTCGCCGCTGGTCGGCCGGTACCTCAACATCGGCCCCAACAACCTGGCCTTCTCCCGGGTCGTGCAGCGCGTCATCCGCAGGACCGCCCTGCCCGTGCACGGCGTCACCGGGGCCATCTCGGCGGTCTTCCAGTTCGTGTACGGCTACGGCACGATCGAGGGTCACTTCTTCTCCCGTGTCGCCGACGCCGACATGTCGCCGGACGAGTACTTCCAGCACTCCATGAGCACGGTGACGCGGGCCCCGGACGCCGCCGAGGTCATCCAGGAGTCCACGGTGCTCATGGCGGCCCGTGGCGGCGACACGGTCGAGGAGATGCTGGAGCGGGACTTCGAGTTCGCGCTGGAACTGCTGCTGGCCGGGATCGAGGCGATGGTGGAGCGCGGTTAGGGCGGGTCGTTCGGACCACCGCGGACCCGGGTGATCCGAACGACACCCCCTGGGTGCGCTCCCAGAGGATCAGCTCTCGGGCGCGGTCCGGCTGCCCGCCTCGTGGGGCATGCGGCCGGACTCGGTGCCCCGGGCGTCGTTCACCCCTGGTCGCCGGAGACCAGCCGGGCCGGGAAACCACCGGTGGCCACCGGACCCCAGCGTTCCGGCGTGATCCGGATGATCGACTTGCCCTGCTTGAGCATGGCCGCCCGGTACTCGTCCCAGTCGGGGTGCTCGCCGGCGATGTTGCGGTAGTACTCCACGAGCGGCTCGACGGAGTCCGGCGAGTCGACGACCTCGGCGGTGCCGTCGACCTGCACCCACGGCCCGTTCCAGTCGTCGCTCAGCACGATCAGGCTGACCCGCGGATCCCGCTGGGCGTTGCGGGTCTTGGCGCGCTCGGGGTAGGTGGACACGACGATCCGCCCGGAGTCGTCGACCCCGCAGGTCAGCGGTGACCCCTGGGGGCCACCGTCGGACCGGCGGGTCAGCAGGATCGCGTGGTGCCGGGGCCGTACGAAGTCCAGCAACTCGTCCAGCGATACGGAGGTGTTGGTCGCGATGTTCGGTGCCATGGCGTCAGCCTAGGACCCTGGCCGGAAACAGCCGCTCGGGACACCCGGGCGCGACACCCGTCCCGTACACCCGTCCGGGGCGTCGCCGCCCGGTACACCCCCGTCCACCGGCCCCGTCCACCCGCCCCGGCCGACGCGCCCTACTCCGTCAGCGCCTCGTGCAGGTTGTCGTACACCGGGACATCCCGCCGCGCCCCCGTCACCTCCAGGACCCGGCTGGCGGCGCTGTCGGGCAGCGCCACCACCCGCACCCGCACCCGGGGGTGGAGCCGCAGGCGGACCTCGTCGACGAGGCGGACGCCCTGGGAGTCCATGAAGTGGGTGGAGGTGAGGTCCAGCACCAGGACCCGCAGCCGGCCGGCACGGGCGTCCACGGCGGACATGACCCTGCGCAGCAGGCCCGCGGCGTTGCCGAGGTCTATCTCGGGCGGGAGGACCAGCAGAGTCGTGGAGCCGGGCAGATCGCGTAGATCACGCAGCTCGCACGGATTCGGGAGGAAGGTCACGGCACTCACCTGGCAGACGATCGTCCGGATTCCGGGGGAGGCCACTTCCTGACCTGACGTCCCCCCATTCCACCACGCCGACCATCGCGCCCGGAAGTGGTCGCGACCTCCGTCAGGCGGACGTCACTTCGACGCAACCAAGCAGCTAAAGTTCTGTCCATCCTGTGCTCGCAGTCAGGAATGTGCTGCGGAGCTCTCCTGCGCACGTCCTTTGGGCGTGCATGCCGAAGAGGTTCGTGGTGGCTGCGTCCGAGTTTCCTGATTTGCCCCTTTTTGCTGCCGGTTTCGAGCTGGCAGAGGCCCTGACGGTGGCGGCTCAGCAACTGCACGACACGGTGACCCCGCACAACACCATGCGCACCGCGGTCCGGCTGGCCGTGCACCTGCTGCCCGGCGCCGACCACGCCGGCATCTCCGTGATAGAGCGCACCCAGCACCGCCGTACGGTCGCCTGGACCGACGAGGTGGTGCGCTTCGCCGAGTCCGGGCACACCGGACGCGAGCAGGCGCCGTACTGGGAGAACCTGTGGAGCGCGCCCGTCGTCCGGTTGGAGGACAGCGATGCCGACGACGGCGGGGCCGCCCTGTCCGAGCTGGGCCTGCGCTCGGCGCTGTCGCTGCGGCTGCGCGCCGACCGCCGCCGGCTGACCGTCCTCACGGCCTACTCCCGCAAGCCGCGTGCCTTCGACGAGGTCGCCACCCGGGTCGGCCGGCTGTTCACCGCGCACGTCAGTCTCGCCCTCGACTCGGCCACCGTACGGGAGCAGTTGACGGAGGCGATGCGCACCAGGGACCTGATCGGCCAGGCCACCGGAATCCTCATGGAACGGATGGACATGGACGCGGCGGAGGCGTTCGACTCCCTGGTCAAGGCCTCGCAGCGGGAGAACATCAAGCTGCGCGACCTGGCCCGGCGCATCGTGGATGCGAACAACGCCACATGACGGGCCGGGCGGCCCGGGGGAGTTAACCGGCGTCGACGGGATATCCGTAGGTGCATGAGCCCCGAGACGTCCGACACGCTGGAAATGGCCATCGTGCGCAGCAACGGTCTCGACACGCTGCTGCGCGATCTGACCGACCGCGCGGTGGAGGCGGTGCCCGGCGCGGCCGCGTGCAGCATCACGGTGCGCCGCGCCGACCGGCTGCTGACCCTGGCAGGCAGCCGCGGCCTGCCCAGTGGCCTCGACCAGCGCCAGTACGAGAACGGCTCGGGGCCCTGTGTGGACGCCGCCGAGACGACCAGCGAGAAGTACGCCCCCGACCTGGAGGCGGAGACCCGCTGGCCCATGTACACGTCGTACGCGCTCTCCGTGGGCGTGCGCTGTGTGCTGGCGATTCCGATCGAGGTGGAGGGTGAGAGGGACGCCGCCCTCAACCTCTACGGTGTCAAAAGGGGCTCGCTGGGCCCGGGCAGGGACGCGGCCCGGGCCTTCGCCGACCGGGTGGGTGACGCGATCAACGTCGCCCTGCGCGTCGAGCGTCGCCAGGAGTCCGTCGCCGACGTGCGCACCGCGCTGGTCTCCCGCAGCGTCATCGACCAGGCCGTCGGCATCCTCATGGCGCAGGAGCGGATCGACGCCCGGATCGCCCTGGAACGCCTGCGCCGGGTCTCGCAGAACCACAACGTCAAACTCCGGGACCTGTGCACCGACCTGGTGGCACGGGTGAGCGGCGGCGACGGGCGCGTGTCCGGCCGCTCGGCCGGACGGAACTGACGTTCCTGGAGCGGGATGTGGAGAGGGCCCGGATCGCGGCCGAGTAGCGTCCAGTTCGAACGGACGCCTGCGGGGCCGGGGCCACAGCCCCTACCGTGGCCCGCATGAGCGCGGAAGACCTCAGCCCCGAGGACCAGTGGCCACTGCCACCCGCCTGGATGTGGGACTGCGCCGAGTGCGTCCGCCGCTACGAGGCGATGAAGCACGTGCAGGCCGTCATCGCCGGGCTCACCGCGGAGGACCCCGGTGTCGACTGGGACGTCACCGACAGCGTCGTCGGCACGCAGATCAGCCTGAGCCGACATCTGGCCGAGGCGCACCGCGCGTCACTGCCTGACTGGGACCCCTCCTGCACGACCTGCGCCGGCCACCGCGACGCCCTCGCCGGGGCGGCTGATTCCCCCGAACTGCTGCCGGGCGCGGTCATGGTGGCCGAGGAACACCGCGCCCGCCATCTGTTCGCCCCGCCCCGCGTCGTCGGGCTGATGTAGGCGGTGCCGGGTGTGGCCGCCGGGCCGCCGCGGCCCGTGGCGCGGGCCTCCGCTCCGGCCTCAGGCCTGCGGCAGCGAGTCGCCCTGCACCGCCTGGACGTCCAGCTCCACCTTCAGCTTCGTGCCGATGGCGGCGATGCCCGCCTGGACGACCTGGTTGTAGTTCATGGCGAAGTCCTCGCGATGCAGTTCCGTCGTCGCCCGGTAGGCCGCCCGGGTGCCGCCCCAGGGATCGGAGCCGGTGCCGAGGTAGGCGAGGTTCAGGTCGACCGGTCGGGCGACGCCGTGCAGGGTCAGCTCCCCGTGCACGGTCCAGCGGTCCGAACCGGCCGGCGTCAGTCCGGTCGAGTGGTACGTGATCTCCGGGAACCGCTCGACGTCCAGGAAGTCCGCGGACCTCAGGTGGGTGTCGCGCATGCCGTTGCCGGTGTCGATGGACGCCGCCCGGATGACCGCCTCCACGCGGGACTTGGCCACGTCGTCCGGGGCGACCTCGATCGAGGCCGTGAACTCCGTGAACCGTCCGTGCACGGTGGAGATACCCAGGTGCTGGGCGGCGGCGGACACACTGGAGTGCGCCGGGTCGACGGTCCACGGCCCCGGCGGCGGCAGCTCGGTCCCGCCCTGCCGGGCCAGCGTCACCGTGCCGACCTCGGCCCGGCCGCTCGCCGTGACGAGTGCGCTCGCGGCGGCGGGCGCGTACCCGACGGCCGTGACGATGACGGTGTACGCGCCCGGCGCCAGCGCGGTCGTGTCCCGTACGGCACCCTCGGAGTCGGCCTCGGCGCGCAGCACCTGCGAGCCGGTCATGTCGGTCACCGTGACTACCGCGTGCGACACGGCCCATCCGTCCCGCGTACGGATCTTCGCGGTCAGTCCCATCCCTTTTCTCCCTGCGAAAGCATTACAAACTGGTCATAAAGAGAACGGCCCGCGCCGGGCACCCTCCGAGCGGAGGCGTGCCCGACCCGGGCCGGATCCGAACTACTCGCCGGGGTGGGAGAGTTCGATGTCGTGGCCGTCGACGCCCTGGCCCTGGACGGTCAGCGCGGTCGCGACCGGGGCGTATCCGGTCGCGATGACCGTGTAGTCGCCCCCGTCCAAGTCGGTGAACGCGTACGCCCCGTCGGTGCCGGTGGTGGCGGTGGCGACGACGTTGCCGGCCGCGTCGACCAGCGTCACCCGGGCGTCCGCCAGCGGACCGTGCGGCGCCCGCACGACCCCCTGCAGCTGAGCCCCCGAATCCAGGTCCACCTCGACCCGGGTCACCCCGCTGCCGCCGACCTCCACCGGCAGGGCACGCGGCCGGTATCCGGCGGCGTTCACGGCGACCGTCACCGCACCGGGCACCAGCTCCGCGAACGAGAACTCGCCCTGCTCACCGCTGACGGCGGTGGCCAGCAGGTCCCCGCGTACGTCGGTGACGATGACCATCGCGTCCTTCACCGGGCTGCCGGTGTGGGCGGCCCGCACCAGCCCGCTCAGGCCACTGGTACCGCTCAGGAGAATGTCGTACGCCACCGGCTCGCCGCCCACCACGACGGTGGACGCCTGCGGCTGGAAGCCGTCCGCCGAGGCGATCAGGACATACGAACCCGTGCCCGGAGCGTCCAGCCCGTAGGAGCCGTCCGCCTGCGCGACCGCGCGGCCCAGCTGCCGGCCCGCCAGCGAGATCAGCGTCACCGCCGCACCCGCGACCGGGACACCCTCCGCGCCCCGTACGAAACCACCGACCGGCACACCGGCCGAACCCTCGGGACGGGGGATCGTGGCCACCGCCGAGAGCCGCTGCGTGCCCTCGGGAGCGGCCTCGGTGGCCGACTCGGCGACGGCCCAGCTCGGGACGTGCGCCTGGGCGGAAGCCTGCGCCTCGGCCGGAGCCTGCACCTCGGCGGAGGTCTGGGCCGCCGCGGCCGGGGCCGCCTGGTCCGGGGTCTCCTCCGAGGCCGTCTGCGCGAGTGCGCCCTTCGTCCGCAACGGGACCTCCTTGATGAACAGCGTGATGAGGAAGGCGAGCAGGGCCAGGCCCGACGCGATCAGGAAGACGTCCGCGATGCCGTGGCCGTACGCGCTCTCCATGACCGTGCGCAGCGGCGCGGGCAGCTTGTCCATGTCCGGGATGGAGCCGGAGCCGGCACCCGAGGCCATGGAGGCGTACTTGGGGCCGAGGTCGGCGATGCCGTCCTGGGCGTAGTCGGTGATGCGGTGGGCCATCACGGCGCCCAGCGCGGAGACGCCGACCGCACCGCCGAGGGAACGGAAGAACGTGACCGTGGAGCTGGCCGAGCCGAGGTCGGCCGGGGCCACCTGGTTCTGCGTGGAGAGCACCAGGTTCTGCATCATCATGCCGATGCCCAGGCCCAGCAGGGCCATGAAGATCGCCATCTTCCAGTAGTCCGTGTCGTACCGGACGGTGCCCAGCAGGCCCAGGCCCGCCGTCACCAGCACGCCGCCGGTGACCAGCCAGACCTTCCACTTGCCGGTCCGGGTGATGAACTGCCCGGAGACGGTCGAGGAGATGAACAGACCGCCGATCATCGGGATCGTCATGACACCCGACATGGTCGGGGACTTGTCCCGGGCCAGCTGGAAGAACTGGCTGAAGAAGACGGTGCCGGTGAACATCGCGACGCCCACGAAGAGCGAGGCGAGCGAGGACAGCGTGATGGTGCGGTTGCGGAACAGCCGGAGCGGGATGATCGGCTCGCTGGCCTTGGACTCGACCAGCACGAACAGCAGGCCGAGCACGATCGAGCCGCCGACCATCGCGTAGGTCTGCCATGACACCCAGTCGTACTTGTCACCGGCGAAGGTGACCCACACCAGCAGCAGGGAGACCGCGGCGGAGATGAAGAACGCGCCGCCCCAGTCGACCTTGACCTCCCGCTTGACGACGGGCAGGTGCAGGGTCTTCTGCAGCACGATCAGCGCGATGACCGCGAACGGCACACCGACGTAGAAGCACCAGCGCCAGCCGAGCCACGAGGTGTCGGTGATGACACCGCCGAGCAGCGGGCCGCCGACGGTGGCGATGGCGAAGGTGGCGCCGAGGTAGCCGGAGTAGCGCCCGCGCTCACGCGGGGAGATCATCGCGGCCATCACGATCTGCGCGAGGGCGGAGAGACCGCCGACCCCGATGCCCTGCACCACTCGGCAGGCGATCAGCATTCCGGGGTTCTGCGACAGACCCGCGGCGGCCGATCCCAGCACGTAGACGACGAGGGCTATCTGGACGAGAGCCTTCTTGCTGTACAGGTCGGAGAGCTTGCCCCACAGGGGCGTGGTCGCCGTCATGGCGAGCAGGGAGGCGGTGACGACCCAGGTGTAGGCGGACTGACCGCCGCCGAGGTCGCCGATGATCTCGGGAAGCGCGTTGGTGACGATCGTGGACGACAGGATCGCCACGAACATCCCGAGCAGCAGCCCGGAGAGCGCCTCCATGATCTGCCGGTGCGTCATCGGATCGCTGTCGGAGGCCCCTCCTCCGTGCTTGGTGTGGGCCCGCACACCGGCTGGTGTGGTCGTTGCCATGAGCTTCCTTCTCTTACTTGGTGATCGCGGGTGTACGGGTGGACCGGTCCGTGGACCGTTCGGGCTCGTGCGTGGTGGGCGGCCGGGGCTCCGGTGTCGTGACACGGCAGTCGTCGAAGCTCGACCTGAGCCGCGCCATGAGGTGGGTGAGCTGTCCGACCTCGTCGTCACTCCAGTCGCTCAGCCGCTCGGCGAGCATCTGAGAGGTCCGTCGCGACAGCTCGTCCATCCGGTCCCGGCCCGCCGGTGTGAGGCGCAGGATGCGTGAGCGCTTGTCGGCCGGATCGGGGGAGCGCTCGATCCAGCCCCGGTCGGCCGCGTGGGCCACATGCCGACTGGTCACCGACATGTCCACGGCGAGAAACTCGGCGAGCTTGCTTATGCGCATGTCCCCGTGGCGGTCGAGGAGGGTCAGCACGGCGGCGGAGCCGCTGGGGCAGTCGGACGGCAGAATGCGTCCCAACTCCCTGCGTACGGCGCCGAAGGCACTGAACTGACGGATCAGCTCCTCGTACTGCGCCTGCCCTGCCATCACACCTCCTGTGTTTGTTGCTTAGGGCAACCATAGAAGCTGTTGGTTGCTACAGGCAAATAGAATGTCGGGGGTAGCATCCAAAAACTTGGCAAAGACATGTATTGCGAACGTAAACGTGCAGGTAAGGGGGTGTTGTGAGGGCTCACGGTCTCCACTTGGGCCTCACCCCCGGATTCGCTAGGGTCTCGGGGCATGGCTAACACCCAGGGCCCCCAGGGCAACAACGACCCGGCCGGCAGCACCCAGATGTTCCGCGCGTTCGTGGACGAGGCCCCTCAGGGCCGCCAGCAGCAGGCCGCCGCGTCCAGCGGTCCCCGCCTCGGCCTCATCATCGGCGTGGTCGTCGCGGTGGCGGTCGTCGCCGCCGTGGCCTGGCTCGCGCTGAAGTAACCACGTCCACCGGACGGTCGCGTCGCGCGTGGGATGTGCACGAGCAGCGGCACGCTCCCCCTCTCGGCTTCTCCCCCACTCTCGGCTTCGCTCGAGCGGGGGGACCCCCATGAGCGGGAGTACCCCCATCGCGTCGACGCACACCGTCCAGGTCCGCTCCGGCGGTGCCGCGGCTGCGATCAGAGAGCGAGCCGTCGGTTGCGCCGCCGGAGGGTTCGGTGCCCGAGGCGCCTGGGCGTTCCGACGTGCCGCTCCCGGTGAACGCGCTGCCCGCGGCCGTACGCGAACGGACGACGGCCGCCGACGCGCCGATCAAGGCGCCCCGACGGCCATGTGTCCACGTAGCTCGAAGCATCGCGCCCTGCTGGCCGACGCTCCGTCGAACAGGAGCCCCCGGGCTCCTTCGGCCTGCTCCGGACTGGCTCGGGCCTGCTCTTTCCCCGGGGTCTCCTGGCGGCCTCAGTCCGAGATGAGGCCTTCCCGCAGCTGCGAGAGGGTCCGCGTCAGCAGCCGGGAGACGTGCATCTGGGAGATGCCGACCTCCTCGCCGATCTGCGACTGGGTCATGTTGGCGAAGAAGCGCAGCATGATGATCTGCCGCTCGCGAGGCGGGAGTTTGGCCAGCAGGGGCTTGAGGGACTCGCGGTACTCCACGCCCTCCAGAGCGGTGTCCTCGTAGCCGAGGCGGTCCGCGAGGGAGCCCTCGCCGCCGTCGTCCTCCAGGGCCGGGGAGTCCAGGGACGAGGCCGTGTACGCGTTGCCGACCGCGAGGCCGTCGACGACGTCCTCCTCCGACACCCCGAGCACCGCGGCGAGTTCGGGAACCGTCGGTGACCGGTCCAGCTTCTGGGAGAGCTCGTCGCTGGCCTTGGTGAGGGCGAGCCGCAGTTCCTGGAGCCGGCGCGGGACGCGGACCGACCAGGACGTGTCCCGGAAGAACCGCTTGATCTCGCCGACCACCGTCGGCATCGCGAACGTCGGGAACTCCACGCCCCGTTCGCAGTCGAAACGGTCGATCGCCTTGATCAGGCCGATGGTGCCGACCTGGACGATGTCCTCCATCGGCTCGTTGCGCGAGCGGAAGCGCGCGGCCGCGTAGCGGACCAGCGGGAGGTTGAGTTCGATGAGGGTGTCCCGGACGTACGCGCGCTCGGGGCTGTTCTCGTCGAGTGCGGCGAGCCGCAGGAAGAGGGAGCGGGACAGGGTGCGGGTGTCGAGAGCTCCCGAAGTCGGGAGGGCCGGGGCCGGCGCGGCCTCGACGGCCGTTACGTCGTCGAGTGCGGGCGCAGGCTCGCTCTTTGTGAGCGTGAGCACCTTCGAGCTGCCCTGGTCTGCGGACATGCCACCCCCTTTGGGTCGCGAGGACGGTCGTGGCGGACGTTCCCACGGAGGAACGCAGCCTCCACCTGAATACCGGAGCCGAAGCCTCGGCAAACGCGCTTCCGGCAGAATGTCACATGTCGGCAACACGCTGTAGAGACATGTCGACATGCGAGACGCGAATTCGCCCTGGAAGGAGAGGGTCTGACGGGCTTTCATCACAGAAATCCAGGGATCCGCGCTGGTGAGCGATTCGCTCGCAACGGTGATCCGTCGATCGTGTATTCGGTTATGCCCCGATCCGGAATGCGGTTATGCCTCGATCCGGTTCGCGGAGCGCAATCGCTGGAAGCTACGCGCGAGTAGCCGCGAGACATGCATCTGGGACACGCCGAGTTCCGCGCTGATCTGCGACTGGGTGAGATTGCTGTAGTAGCGCAGCAGCAGAATTCGCTGTTCCCGTTCCGGAAGCTGGACGAGCAGATGCCGGACCAGATCCCGGTGCTCGACGCCGTCCAGGGCCGGGTCCTCGTAGCCGAGCCGGTCCAGCAGCCCCGGCATGCCGTCGCCTTCCTGGGCGGCCTCCAGCGAGGTGGCGTGGTACGACCGTCCGGCCTCGATGCAGGACAGCACCTCCTCCTCGGTGATGCGCAGCCGCTCGGCGATCTCGGAGGTCGTCGGGGTGCGTCCGAAGGAGGTCGTCAGGTCCTCGGTCGCGCTGTTGACCTGTACCCACAGTTCGTGCAGCCGACGCGGTACGTGGACCGTGCGGACGTTGTCCCGGAAGTACCGCTTGATCTCGCCGACCACCGTCGGCATCGCGAACGTCGGGAACTGCACGCCCCGGTCCGGGTCGAAGCGGTCGATGGCGTTGATGAGCCCGATGGTGCCGACCTGGATGACGTCCTCCATCGGCTCGTTGCGGGACCGGAAGCGGGCGGCCGCATAGCGCACGAGCGGGAGATTGGCCTCGATGAGCGCCCCGCGTACCCTGTTGTGCTCCGGCGTGCCCGGGCGCAGGTCCTTGAGCTGGGCGAAGAGCACCTGTGTCAGGGCCCGGGTGTCGGCACCGCGGCTGCGTTGGGGTGCGGTCGGCACCGGGGGCTGGACGGGAGCCTCTTCCTGAGGCGGCGCAGTACTGGCCGACACGGACAACGCCACCTCTTCGTCGGTCTTCACCATCGGTCAACTCATCCATCAAAAGCGGTCATAGCATCACAAGACATGTGCACTGTGTGCAAGCACCGCATAACGCCGTGTTGAGGGATGAATGGGGGCATAGAACCCAAAAAAGCCCCCCACCGTGCAGGTGGAGGGCTCCGAAGGTGGCGTCGCCTAGTACTCGTAGTCCGCGATCACCCAGGTGGCGAACTCTTTCCACAGGGTGACGCCGGCCTGGTGCTCCGGGTGCTCCACGTACCGGCGCAGCGCGGCCGGGTCGTCGAAGCCGGAGTTGATGGCGAAGTCGTACGCGATGGGCCGATCGCTGAGGTTCCAGCCGAGCTCCCAGAAGCGGATCTCGGGAATCGTGCCCTCGAGGGAGCGGAACGCTTCCTCGCCCTTCACGACCCGGGGGTCGTCGCGTTCGACACCCTCGGCGAGCTTGAAGAGGACCAGGTGGCGGATCATGAGTTCCCTCCCTGGGCGACCCAGGTCATGAAGTCGCCGATGGACTTCGCGGCGTCCGATACGCCCTCGAAGCCTATCTGGACGTAGTCCGCGGCCTTCTTCGGGTCCGTGATGATCACATACAGCACGAAGACCACGACCACATAGACGGCGATCTTCTTCGAGTTCACCGCCATCGCGGCCTCCCCTGCCACTGAAGTTGCTTCTGACACGCCCAACGCGCGCACATGATCGCACGAAGGGCCCCGTCTTACGACGGGGCCCTTCTGAAGCGGTAGCGGAGGGATTTGAACCCTCGGTGACTTGCGCCACACTCGCTTTCGAGGCGAGCTCCTTCGGCCGCTCGGACACGCTACCGAGGGAGACCTTACAGCAAGGCGGGGGGTGGTTCGAAATCCGTTTCCCGGGCCTCTGTGACGGCCGGTCAGCGGGACCGGAAGAAGTCGGTGAGCAGCCCGGCGCACTCCTCGGCGAGCACTCCCTCGACCACCTCGGGCCGGTGGTTGAGCCGTCGGTCGCGGACGACGTCCCACAGGGAGCCGGCCGCACCGGCCTTCTCGTCCCGGGCGCCGTAGACCACACGGTCGACGCGGGCCTGCACGAGGGCGCCCGCGCACATCGTGCAGGGCTCCAGCGTCACGACCAGCGTGCAGCCGGACAGCCGCCACTGGCCCGCCGATATCCCACCGCCACCCCTGCCGGAGGCGCCGCGCGCCGCCGCGTTCAGTGCCGCTGCGCCCCGCCGGACGGCGAGGACCTCCGCGTGGGCCGTGGGGTCACCGGTGGCCTCGCGTTCGTTGTGCCCCGCCGCCAGCACCGTCGTGCCGTCCGGGGACAGCAGGACGGCACCGACGGGTACGTCCCCGTCGCGGCCGGCCTGCTCGGCTTCGGCCAGGGCGAGCCGCATCGGGGCCCGCCACCGGTCGCGTACCGGGTCCGGCGGTCCTGGGAGGGGGTGATCGGTCAGCGGACCAGCTCCAGGGTCTCCGAGGCGCCCAGGGACTCGGCGATCTCGGTGACCGCGTCCGTGGCGAGCGCCTTCAGTTCCTTCTCGCCGACGCCGAGGTCGTCGAGGATCTCGACGTCGCCGACCGGGCCGTGCGGCACGGCCTCGGCGGAGCCGGCGGCGTCCTCGCCGTCGTCGTCCTCGTCCTCTCCGTCCTCGGTACCGTCGAGGTCGAGGGAGTCCAGGTCGGCGACATCGTCGTCACCCGGATTCCGGCCGAGCAGTTCGTCGGTGAGCAGGATCTCGCCGTACGAACTGCGAGCGGCGGCGGCTGCGTCCGAGACGTAGATACGAGGGTCTTCCTCTCCGTCGATGCGGACGACGCCGAACCAGGCGTCCTCCTGCTCGATCAGGACCAGCACCGTGTCGTCCTCGGGCGAGGCTTCACGGGCCAGGTCGGCCAGGTCCGACAGGGTCTCCACATCGTCGAGCTCCGTGTCGCTCGCTTTCCACCCGTCTTCGGTGCGCGCGAGCAGTGCGGCGAAGTACACCGTGACTCTCCCACTGGTCATAGGCGTGCCGGTTGGGGGTCCCCCCGGCGGAGGTTGTAGGGCGGGGAGAGCTGTGCTCCAAGCCCCACCCACTCGGAATCGTGGCAGAAAGAAGGCGCTCAGGGGACGTCTTCGGCTCCCTGTGTGTCCGGCTGCCGCCGATCTCGTGGCAGCAGAGGTTCCGTCGAGGCCTCACCAGCGCACCCGTTGCCGCCAACAGCGGATCGTACGCGGCTTTCCAGCCGCTCACGCACTGCCAACCCGCACGACATGCGCGTGGTGCGTGATCTTGCCCTGACACCGCCCTTTCGGCGTGTCCTCGCCCTGCGGTCCTCACCTTCGCCCCTGCGGTCCTCACCAACGAAACGTCCGCATGCGCATCGCGTGCCTCAGCCGGGCGGTCTTCGCCCGGCGGGGCTGGACGCGGTCGCGCAGTTCGCGGGCTTCGGCGAGGTCGCGCAGGAACTGGGCGCGGCGCCGTCGGCGCTCGGCATCCGTCTGCGGCGCGTCGGGCCTGCGCAGTACGCCGGGTATCTCCGGCCTTCTCGGCGCGCCCGGTGTCTCCGGTGCGTTCGAGGCGTACCTGGCGCTCGGCTGCTTGTGTGTCCCCGGCGGTGTGCGCGGCGACGGATTCTTGCGGGTTTCCCGGTCAGGCATAGGTTCACCACCCCAGTCCGTCCCTCCCACCTTCCCCCGGAGGGCCGGTTTGACGCCAGGGAGCCGGCCGAGCCCGGGGCCTGTCCCGTGCGGGGGCACCGGTCCCAACGGGCCCGGTTACTGTTGTCGCCATGCGTCTCCACGTCGTCGACCACCCGCTGGTCGCCCACAAGCTCACCGCGCTGCGCGACCAGCGCACCGACTCCGCGACCTTCCGCCGCCTCGCCGACGAGCTGGTCACCCTGCTCGCCTACGAGGCCACGCGTGACGTGCGCACCGAGCAGGTCGACATCACGACGCCGGTCGCCGGGACCACGGGCGTCAAGCTGTCCCACCCGCGCCCGCTGGTGGTGCCGATCCTGCGCGCCGGCCTCGGCATGCTGGACGGCATGATGCGGCTGCTGCCGACCGCCGAGGTGGGCTTCCTGGGCATGATCCGCAACGAGGAGACGCTGCAGGCCTCCACGTACGCCACGCGCATGCCGGAGGACCTCTCGAACCGCCAGGTGTACGTCCTGGACCCGATGCTCGCCACCGGCGGCACCCTGGTCGCGGCGATCCGGGAGCTGATCGGGCGCGGCGCCGACGATGTGACGGCCGTGGTCCTCCTGGCCGCCCCGGAGGGCGTCGAGATCATGGAGCGCGAGCTGGCGGGCACCCCGGTGACGGTCGTGACGGCCTCGGTCGACGACCACCTCAACGAGCACGGCTACATCGTCCCGGGCCTCGGAGACGCGGGGGACCGGCTGTACGGAGCGGCCGAGTAGGCCCGCACCTCCCGTACGGCTTCGCGTACTGCTTCCCGTACTGCTTCCGTACGACCGCTCAGCAGGTCTTCTTCGACGAGGTGGACGTCGGCTGGGGCTCGGCCAGTTCGGCCAGGGCCTTGTCGGCGTCCTTCTTCGTGGTGAGGGCCTTGAAGCCGTTGCCGAGGATGAGGTCGAGGTCCGTGCCCTTGCGGGCGGCGTCGGTGCGGCGCTCGGCCGCGCTCAGCTGGGTGGCCAGGACGGGCAGCGAGGTGTTCAGGGAGGACGCGGGGCCGAGCAGCGTCCCGGCGCCCTTGACCTTCTTGTCGTACTCCTTGGTCGCGTTGCCCACGTCGCCGATCTTGAAGCCGCGCTTCTTCAGCTCGTCCGCGGTCTGCTTGGCCAGGCCGCTGCGGGGCGTCGCGTTGAACACGTTGACGGTGATCCGGCCCGGCTTGGGCACGGCGGCGACGGAACCGGCGGACGCGGAGGGCGTGGCCCGGGTGCCGCAGTCCGTCTTGGCACCGGCCGCCGAGGCCTTCTTGCCCCCGCCCGTGAAGACGTCGATGAGCTGCAGGGTGCCCCAGCCGACCAGGCCGAGCGCGGCCGCGGAGGCCACCAGTGCGAGGACGAGCCTGCCGCGCCGCCGGGATCGGCGCATCCGGGGGTACTTGTCTCCCGTGATCCGGTACTTGCCGCCCATGCCGGGGGGAGTCAGCATGCTCATGGGCGCAGCGTAGTGCGCTCGGGCGACGATTCCTACTAGATGATCATTGGACGCGGCGCGGTCCAACCCGAAAGGGCCAACCCGTCGCCGGACCGACCCGTCACCGGGGCGCGGCGTCGGTCGAGTTCGGCGGTCGGGTTCGTCAGTCGAGTTCGAGCACGCGCGCGTGGAGTACCTGGCGCTGCTGGAGCGCCGCCCGGACCGCGCGGTGCAGGCCGTCCTCCAGATACAGGTCGCCCTGCCACTTCACCACATGGGCGAAGAGGTCGCCGTAGAAGGTGGAGTCCTCGGCGAGCAGGGTTTCCAGGTCGAGCTGGCCCTTGGTCGTCACGAGCTGATCGAGGCGGACCGGGCGCGGCGCGACGTCCGCCCACTGCCGGGTGCTTTCCCGGCCGTGGTCGGGGTACGGCCGGCCGTTTCCGATGCGCTTGAAGATCACACGGAAAGCCTACCGGGCGAGCCTCGCCGGGCGCAGCCTCCCGGCTCGGCTCGCGCGAGCCGGTGCGTGCGGTTTTTGGTCCATACCGGTCATAGGGGTGTGGGTGATCCGGTCGCAGTCGCCTGCGGGAAGCCGATGTCGACGGACGACGTTGCCCGGCGGAGGCGGCCGACCGCCTCCGCCGGAACCTCAGCGGCGGCCCCGTTCCTTCTGCGGCAGCTGCGGTTTCGTCTCCTTCAGCCGTGGTTTCAGTGTGCTGCGTGCGGCCTCGGCGCGCAGCAGCGCGCGCAGGATCGCGTACGGGTCAGTGGGCATGTTCGTGTTCCTCGCGTCGTGCTGGGAGGACGTGCCGGGACGTCGTGCTGACCGGCCTTGCTCGGGGCGAGCTCTGTCAGCAGCGCAGGACCACGGTGCGCAGGGCGTGCAGGGCGTACGGCGGCTTCGTTGGCGCCGGGCGGGGGCGGCCCCGCCCGGTTGCGGGCGTCGGGCCGGGGCGGGAGGGGCGGCGCGGGGGTACGGCGGGACGGTGGGCGTCGTGGGCCGGTGGCCGCAGGGCCGTGTCGAGGACGTCGTACTCGACGATCTCCATGGAGACGGCCGGCGGCGCGGACACCTCGGCGGGCCCGCCCGGGACCAGCACGGCGAGCAGCAGCGCGAGCACCCGCAGCCAGGCGCGGCTGCGTGGAAGGCGTCGTGCGGTGCTCATGGGAGGTCATCTCCCCGTGCGACGCCGGGTGTTCAGCACGCCGGGGGCCAGAACCGCCCGTTCGGTGGACATCACTGGCCCGGACCGCGCGGGTTCACCGGGTCCCTCCGAGAATGCCCCGGCCTTCAGGCCGGGGAGGAATCGGACTCCTGCGGAGCAGGGCAGGCAGCGGGATTTCACCCGCAGGGCGAAACACCGTGCACCTGCCCGGGTAAACTGCACGCCGTGCGTTGCGAGAACCAAGCGCGTACACCGTGTTGATCGAGAGCCAAGACAGCACATGCACCTCCAAGCTTCGCCGTACCAAACCGGGCTGGTTTCAACCCGGCTGGTGTTGATCGTGGAAGACCTGTCGGGTCGCTGACCCGCAGGCTGCGTGAGCCAGGAATCCCCCTGCTTCAGCTGGGGGAGGATTCAAGAGGTAGACACCGAGGATGCCGGCCGCGAAGAGGGAGGCGCCCGGCCGGACCAGGACCAGGATCCCGAGGACCAGGGACGCGACGCCGGTGAACGGGACGACCTGCCAGGCGGCTCGGGACAGGGCGTGCAGCGGGCCCTCCAGTGCCGGTTCGGGCTCGTGAACTCTCGCGGAGCGCCTGCTGTGGACCTTGCGGTCGTCGTACTCCGGGCCCGGGGCGGAGCCGGTCGGTGCCTCGCACATGGTCCATGCTGGGACCGCCCGTGACGGCCCGCCACCCGGGACGGGGCTCCCGCATGAACCCAGGCCGGCGAATCAGGCGCTACGTCGTCCTGGCGGCCTTCGCCGCTTTCGCCGCTGCTTTCATCTCCTGCTTGTGCGCCCGCACCTTGGTCAGGGACTCGGGTCCGGTGATGTCGGCGACGGACCGGAAGGACTCCGGTTCGCCGTAGGATCCCGCCGCCTCCCGCCAGCCCTCGGGCCGCACACCGAGCTGCTTGCCCAGCAGGGCGAGGAAGATCTGTGCCTTCTGCTTGCCGAAACCGGGCAGCTCCTGGAGGCGCCGCAGCAGCTCCCGCCCGTCGTCGACGCCCTTCCAGACGAGTTCGGCCCGGCCGTCGTAGTGCTCGACGAGGTACTGGCACAGCTGCTGGATCCGTTTGGCCATCGATCCCGGGTAACGGTGCACGGCCGGCTTCTCCGACAGGAGCGCGGCGAAGGCCTCCGGGTCCTGCGCGGCGATCTCGTGCGCGTCCAGGTCGTCGGAGCCGAGGCGGTCCGCGATGGTGCGGGGCCCCTTGAACGCCCACTCCATCGGGACCTGCTGGTCCAGCAGCATCCCGACGAGCGCGGCGAGCGGGGAGCGCCCGAGCAGTGCGTCGGCCTCGGGGTCCTGGGCGAGGTGAAGAGTGACGTCCATGACTCCGATCATGCCCCCTGAGGCCTCGGGTCGCTCCTCAGTACGGCTCCGGGCCGGCCCTGACCCGCCGGCAGCGCGGCGGATCAGCCGGCCCGCGTGCCGCCCTTCCGACGTGTACCTGCTCGACCTGCACCTGCCCGAGAACCACGCCCAACTGGCGTTCCTGGAGCGGCGGTAGCCTGCCCTGGTGACGCCTGAAGAGTTGGTCGCCCACTACGGCCTGGAGCCCATCCCGCGAGAGGGCGGGCTGTTCCGGCGGACCTGGGCGGGGCCCGAGCGGCCGGACGGGCGGCCCGAGGGGTCCGCGATCGTCGCGCTGCTGACCGCCGCGCCCGGCGACTTCTCGGCCCTGCACCGGCTGCCCAGCGACGAGATCTGGCACTTCTACCTCGGCGACCCGCTGGACCTGCTGCTCCTCGCCCCGGACGGCACCTCGCGCACCGCCGTCCTGGGCCCGGACGTCCTCGCAGGCCAGCACCTCCAGCTCACGGTCCCGGCCGGCACCTGGATGGGCGGCCGGGTCGCGGCGGGCGGCGCGTGGACCTTCTTCGGCTGCACCATGGCCCCCGGGTTCACCTACGAGGGCTACGAGCACGGGGACGCGGCACAGTTGTCGGCGCGTTATCCGGCGCGGGCGGACCGGATCGCGGGACTGTGCCGTCCATGAACCCGCGGGAGAGTTCCCTGAGACCGCCGGAGAGTTCGATGAGACCGCCGGACAGTTCCCAGCGCCCGTCGGAGGGTTGCACGGGACTCCTGGAGGGCCGGACCGCCCTGGTCACCGGCGCCGGTGGCGGCATCGGGCGGGGCATCGCGCTGCGGTTCGCGGCAGCGGGCGCGGCGGTCGCCGTGCACTGCCGTACGGGAGTGGCGTCGGCGCGAGAGGTGGCCGGCCGGGTACGGGACTCGGGCGGGCGGGCCGTCGTACTGGAAGCGGACCTCACCGACGAGGACGCGTGCCGGCGGCTGGTGGGGGAGGCCGCCGAGTGGGGCGGCGGGCGGCTGACGGCGCTGGTCAACAATGCGGGCGTGCAGCCCACGCGGCCCCTGCCGGGGATGACGGTGGCCGAGTGGCGGTCGGTCGTGGACACCAACCTGTCGAGCGTCTTCGCCTGCACGCAGGCGGCGGCGGAGGTCATGCGCGAGCAGGGCGGCGGCAGCGTCACCCACATCGCGTCGATCGAGGCGGGCCACCCGGCGCCGGAACACGCCCACTACTCGGCGTCCAAGGCGGCCGTCGTCGCGCACGCCCGGGCGGCGGCCCTGGAATACGGTCCCCACGGCATCCGTGTCAACACGGTCTCCCCCGGGCTGGTCGACCGGGACGGGCTGGCGGAGGCCTGGCCGGACGGGGTGCGACGGTGGCGGGGTGCGGCGCCGCTGGGACGGCTGGGGCGGCCGGAGGACATTGGCGACGCCTGTGTGTTCCTGGCCTCGCCGCTCGCGTCCTGGATCACCGGGCACGACCTGGTCGTGGACGGCGGGGTGTCGGCGCGTCCGACCTGGTGAGCGGCGGGACGGGGTGCGGTGAGCGTTGCGGGCCTCTCGTCCGTACGTATCCGGAAGGCGGCAAGTCCACAGACGGAGAAGTGACGTGGAGCGTGACAGTGACCTCAGGGCGGGACGACGACGCCGCCGATTTCAAGGGCTGGTGCTGCTGGGCAGCGTGCTGGTCCTGCTCGTCTTCGGCGGTGCGGGAACCGCGTCGGCGCACGCCGCCCTCCGAGCCACCGACCCCAAGGACGGAACCGTCCTCAAGTCGGCCCCCCGTGACATCTCCCTGACGTTCACCGAGTCGGTCGGCCTGATCAAGGACTCGTTCCGCGTCCTCGGCCCCGACAACCAGCAGTTGGACGTCAAGGACCCGCGGCCCGGGCCGGACGGCTCCGACAGCGTCCGGGTGACCCTGCCCGCGAAGCTGGCCAAGGGCACCTATGTGGTGGCCTGGCGGGTGGTGTCCGCCGACAGCCACCCGGTCTCGGGTGCCTTCACCTTCTCCGTCGGCAAGGCCTCCCCGAACCCGCCGGTCATCGACTCCGGCCCGGTCGAGGATCCGGCGACGGCCAGTCTCTACAACATCGCCCGGTATCTCGCGTACCTCGCCGCCGCCCTGCTCCTCGGCACGGCCGTCTTCTTGGCGGTGTGCCGTCCGCCGGACTCCGGCCCGCTGCGCAGGCCCCTGTGGGCGGGCTTCTGGACCCTGCTCGGAGCCACGGTCGTCCTGCTGGCGCTGCGGGCCCCCTACGAGTCGGGCGTGGGCCCGGCGTCCGCCTTCGACGCCGCCGACCTCGAACGCACGGTGACGACCCGCTTCGGCGCGATGCTGCTGCTCCGCCTGGCCCTGCTGCCCCTGATCGCGTTCTTCCTCGTACGGCTGCTGCGGCGCACCGAGTGGTCGCGCCTCCGGGCCGGGGCGGGGGCCGCGCTCTCCGTGGGCCTCGCGCTGACCTGGGCCGCCGCCGAACACGCCTCCGCCGGGCTCCAGGTGCCGGTGGCGATGACGGCGGCCGCTCTGCACGTGCTGGCGATGGCGGTGTGGCTGGGCGGCCTCGCGGCCCTGCTCCTCACCCTGTACCGCACGTCCGCGGCCCCGGCCCGCATGATCGCCCGCTACTCCCGGCTGGCCTTCGCCTCGGTGGTCGTCCTCGTCGTCACCGGCGTCTACCAGTCCTGGCGCGGCCTCGGCTCCTGGAGCGCGCTCACCGAGACGGCGTACGGGCGCCTGCTGACCCTCAAACTGCTTGCGGTGGTGCTGCTGTTGACGGCGGCGGCGCTGTCGCGGCAGTGGACGGCCCGGCTGGCGGAGGCGGAGGTCACGGCCGAGGTGCCGGCGGAGGTCGAGTCGGAGGCGGTCGTCCGGGAGCGGGTGCCGGAGCCGGTGGGGGGACCGCCGGGGTCGGGCGGGGAAGGCCCGGTGCCTGAGTCGGAACCCGTCGCCGAGCCCGCCCCCGAGGACCCCGGCCGCCGTCGAATACGCCGCTCGGTGCTGCTCGAGGTCGCCGTCGGTGTCGTCGTGCTGGTGCTGTCGACCATGCTCTCCAGCACTCTGCCCGGCCGCGCGGCAGCCGAGGCCCAGCGGACCGAGCAGTCGACGCAGGCGAGCGGGATCCCCACCGCGTCCGTCGCCGTGGTCCCCTTCGACACCGGCTCTCCCGGCGGCTACGGCAAGGCGCAGATCACGCTCCTCCCGGGCAGCAGCGCCGGCGACTACTCGGTCGAAGCCGTGGTCTACGGTCCCGACGGCGGCCTGTCCAGCGTCCCGGAACTCCGTCTCTCCTTCACGTTCCCCGCCCAGGACATCGGCCCGATCCAGGCCGACCTCACCAACAAGGGCGGCTACTGGGGCACGGACTCGCTCAAGCTCCCCATCACCGGTGACTGGATGATGAAGGTGACGATCCGGATCTCGGACATCGACCAGGTGAGCGAGGAGCAGAAGGTGCGGATCACGGGCTAGTGCCGCGACGCGCCAGCACAGGTCCGCCAATACGTCAGCGCCGGCACGTCATGACTGGTACGGCTGCTGCTGGTGCGGCTGCCCCTGCTGGGCCTGACCGCCGTACCCGGCCGTCCCCTGTGCCAGCAGCTGCTCCGCCTGCTCCTTGGTCACCCTCGCCTCCGCCCCGCAGAAGGTGCACTGGGTGGCGTGCTTGGTCGAGATGGGAAACAGCGGCACGAAGAACAGGCTGAACTTCGTCACCCGCTTCCTGAGCGTGTGAGCGGACGGGTTCCCGCACTGTCCGCACACGAGCGTCAGTATCGCGAGCTGGTACAGATACCCCTTGGTGCCGAAGATGATCACGTCGCTGATCCTTCCCGAGCCGTCGACCGCCGACTGGAATGCCGACGGGCTGACGGTACAACGCCGCGAGCGGGTGTCAGCCGGGATCGACGCTCTGCTCCGCCCAGATCGTCTTGCCCTTGCCGTTCTGGCGCGTGCCCCAGCGCCGGCTCAGCTGGGCGACCAGGAGCAGACCGCGGCCGCCCTCGTCGTAGGTGCGGGCGCGGCGCATGTGGGGTGCCGTGCTGCTGGCGTCCGAGACCTCGCAGATGAGGCTCTGGTCGTGGATGAGACGCAGCTGGATGGGCGGTTCCGCGTGCCGGACGGCGTTGGTGACCAGTTCGCTGACGATCAGCTCGGTGACGAAGGAGGCGTCGGTCAGGCCCCAACTCTCCAGCTGGCACAGGGCGTTCTTGCGGGCGTTGGCGACGGCGGCGGGATCGGGGGCCACGTCCCAGACGGCGACCCGGTCGGACTTGAGCGCCCGGGTGCGGGCGACGAGCAGGGCCACGTCGTCGGCGGGCTGCTGGGGGAGCACGTCGGCGAGCACCCTGTCGCACAGCACGTCCAGGGAGGCCGCGGGACGGGCGAGGGCCTGCCCCAGCCGGGAGAGACCGTAGTCGAGATCACGGTCACGCGACTCGATCAGGCCGTCGGTGTAGAGGGCCAGCAGACTGCCCTCGGGCAGCTCGGTCTCCGTCGCCTCGAAGGGCAGTCCGCCCAGTCCCAGCGGAGGTCCCGTGGGAACGTCGAGCAGTTCGACGGTGCCGTCCGGGCTCACCACGACCGGGAGCGGATGCCCGGCCCGGGCCAGCGTGCAACGACGGGAGACGGGGTCGTACACGGCGTACAGACAGGTCGCCCCGACGTCTGACGCGATCTCCCCCTCTCCCTCCCCCGGGGGCCGTTCCGCGCCCTCCGCCTCCATGGCCAGGCGGCCCACCATGTCGTCGAGGTGGGTGAGCAGCTCGTCGGGGGGCAGATCGATGTCGGCCAGGGTCCGTACGGCCGTCCGCAGCCGTCCCATGGTCGCCGAGGCGTGGATGCCGTGGCCCACCACATCGCCCACCACCAGCGCGACCCTGGCCCCGGACAGGGGGATCACGTCGAACCAGTCGCCGCCCACCCCGGCCCGGGCGCCGGCCGGCAGATAGCGGGAGGCGACCTCCACCGCGCTCTGCTCGGGCAGCCGCTGCGGCAGCAGGCTGTGCTGGAGGGTGACCGCCGTGCGGCGCTCGCGGGTGTAGCGGCGGGCGTTGTCGATGCAGACCGCGGCCCGGGCGGCCAGTTCCTCGGCCAGCACCAGGTCGTCGGCCTGGAACGGGTCGGGATGCCGGTGCCGGGCGAGGACCACGATGCCCAGCGTGGCTCCACGCGCCGACAGCGGCACGGTGATCGCCGAGTGGAAGCCGAAGTCGCGGATCCGGGAGGACCGGACGGGGTGTTGGGCCACCCAGTCGATGATCGCGGGCTCGTTCATCTGGTACAGCACGGCCCGCCCCGACCGCACGCTCTCCACGGCCGGGGAGCCTTCCGGGTACTCCTCCACCTCGCCCGGTGCCACGACCGCCTCGGGGCTTCCCGGGTACACGGACCGGTGGGCGATGCGCCGCAGTGTGAGGCTGCCGTTCGCCGTCAGTGCTTCCGCCGGCCAGTCGGGCAGGTTGTCCAGGGACGTCAGGAGATCGACGCTGACGAAGTCCGCGAGTTCCGGAACCACCACGTCCGTCAGCTCCTGCGCGGTCCGCGTCACATCCAGCGTGCCGCCGATGCGAGCGGTGGCCTCGGCGATCAGCTGGAGGCGTTTGCGGGCCCAGTACTGCTCCGTCATGTCGTGCCCGGCGGAAGCCACGCCCAGGACGCGGCCGTCCGGGTCCTGCAAGCGGTAGAGGTGGATGGACCAGGCGTGCTCACGGGTTTCGCCGGGGGCCCGGGCATGGTTCTCGAGGTACTGCGGCTCACCGGTCTCCAGGGCCAGCCGCATCAGCTGCTCGACCTTCTCCGAGACGGGATCGTCGACCACGTCCGCCAGCCGCAGCCCTCGTACGTCCTCGTCGCTCAGGCCCAGTGCGACCTGCCCGTACCGGCTGGACCGGCGAAAACGCAGGTCCGTGTCGTACACCGAGATCGCACAGCACGGTGAGTCGAAGAAACCGCGCCGTACGAGCGCGGCGTCGTCGTGATGGCGCCCGGCTTCGGCCTCGGCTTCGGCCACGGCCACCGCTACGGCCACGGCGTCGGCGTCGGCCTGGTCAACGGCGTCGGCCTCGGCCTCGGACACGGATTCAGAACCGGCTTCGGTCCCGGCCACGGCGGAGACCAGGATCCAGCTCCGTGCCTCCGCCGCCCCGCCCTCCGGCATCCTGTGATGCGCCAGGACCCTGGCTTCCACGCGGTGCCCGGAACGGTGCCGCAGTGCGAGTGCGCCGTGCCACCTCGGCAGCTCCGAGAGGGGCGGAAGCTCGCCGGCCAGGGGTTCCTCGGCGAGCAGGGACCTCGCCGGCCGGCCGAGGACCTGCGCCGGCGTGTATCCGAGCAGTCGCTCGGCGCCCTCGCTCCACCCCGTCACGGTGCCGTGTTCGTCGACGGTGGCGCGCGCGGTGAGCACCTCACCGACGGCGTCTCGAACCGAGCGCCCTGCGTGGTCCTCGACGACACACCGCTCCATGGCCTCTCATCTCACTCTCGCCGCGTTCTGCACCGGGCCGAGCCCACCTGCCCAGGGCGCGTGCCGCCGCGGCGTTCGAGGGCACGCCACACAGACCGACATCGGTCTATTTCGCTATCTACTACCCTCTAACAACCTCAATAGCCGTAAAACTGCCCATCGGAAGGTGTCGATCAGCCGCTCCCTTCACGGCCACTGGGACGATTCGGGCATGACGGACGGGGTAGACACCGCGCGGAGCTCGGCAACGGCGCGCATCGTGCTGACGACGCTCGCGGCCGGGCAGTTCCTGATGGCGCTCGACAGCTCCGTCATGAACGTCTCGATCGCGACGGTCGCCGAGGACGTGGACACGACGGTGACGGGCATCCAGGGCGCCATCACGGCCTACACCCTCGTGATGGCCATGTTCATGATCCCGGGCGGCAAGATCGGGGCGCTGATCGGCCGCAGACGGGCGTTCATGATCGGCTGCTGCGTCTACGGCTGCGGTTCCCTCGTGACGGCGCTCGCACCGAACCTGCCCGTGCTGCTGCTCGGCTGGGCCTTCCTCGAAGGGATCGGAGCGGCACTCATCCTGCCCGCGATCGTGGCCCTCGTGGCAGGCAACTTCGCCCCGGAGCGCCGCCCCACCGCCTACGGACTCGTCGCCGCCGCCGGGGCCGTGGCGATCGCGGTCGGCCCGCTCATCGGCGGTGTCGCGACGACGTACTTCTCCTGGCGCTGGGTCTTCGCCGGCGAGGTCGTGATGGTGCTCGGCATCCTGGTGCTCGCCCGCCGCATCGCGGACGCGCCGACCGGCGAACGCCGGCGCATCGATCTCGTCGGGGCGGTGCTCTCCGCACTCGGTCTCGGGATCTTCGTCTACGGCGTGCTCCGCTCCGACGAATGGGGCTGGTTCCGGCCCAAGGCCGACGCGCCCTCGTGGCTCGGGGTCTCGCTGGTCGTGTGGCTGATGCTGGCGGGCCTGCTGCTGATCTGGCTCTTCCTCCGCTGGGAGGCCCACATGGTGGAGCGCGACAGGGAGCCGCTCGTCGACCCGGCCATGCTGCGCAACAAGCAGCTCACCGGCGGGCTGACGATGTTCTTCTTCCAGTACCTGGTGCAGATGGGCGTCTTCTTCGTCGTACCGCTCTATCTGTCGGTCGCCCTGGGCCTGTCCGCGCTTACGACGGGCGCCCGCATTCTGCCGCTCTCCGTGACCCTGCTGGCGGCCGCGGTCCTGATTCCCCGCTTCTTCCCGGACGTCTCCCCGCGCCGGGTCGTACGGCTCGGGATCCTCGCGTTGCTCGCCGGCGCGGTGGTCCTGATGGCCGCGCTGGACGCGGACGCCGGGGCGGAGATCGTCACCATCCCCCTCCTGCTGATCGGGCTCGGCATGGGCGCGCTGGCGTCCCAGCTCGGGTCGGTCACCGTGTCGGCGGTGCCGGAATCGCAGAGCGCGGAGGTCGGCGGTGTGCAGAACGCCGTGACCAACCTCGGCGCCTCGATCGGTACCGCGCTCGCCGGGTCGATCCTGATCGCCGCCCTCACGACCTCGTTCCTGACCAGCGTCGACCAGAGCCAGGCGATCCCGGCCGACGTCAAGAGTCGGGCGACCGTCGAACTCCAGAGCGGCGTACCGTTCCTGTCGGACGCACAGCTGGAGTCCGCTCTCGACGACGCGGATACGAGCCCTGAGGTGACGCAGGCGGCGCTCGACGCTAACGAGAGCGCGAGGCTCGACGGGCTGCGTGCCGCGCTCGCCATCCTCGCGCTCTCCGCTCTTCTCGCGCTGTTCTTCACCCACCGGATCCCCACGACCCAGCCCCGCACGACGGAGCCGTAGCGGCTTCAGCGCTCCCTCGGGCTCGGAGCCGTGCACAGTGCCCAGATCACGAAGCCGTACAACGCGATCAGGACGATCGCCCAGAACGGGGCGTACGGGATCCAGAGGAAGTTCGCGAGCATGGCGAGGCCGGCCAGCGCGACGCCGACGACCCTCGCCCAGGTGGCGCCCTGGAACAGGGCGAGACCGGCGAGCGTGATGACCACACCCATGACCAGGTGGACCCAGCCCCAACCGGTGAGATCGAACTCGAACGTGTAGTTGCGGGTGGCGATGAACACGTCGTCGTCGGCGATGGCCGCGATGCCCGCGAAGAGCGTCATCAGGCCGCCGAAGATCATCAGAACGCCCGCGAAGACGATCCAACCGCTACTGGCACCAGTGCGCGCGGTACTGCGCGTCGTCGCACCCGAGTGCGCCCCACTGGCCCCACTCACATGACTCGCCATGGCCGACTCCTTCTTGGTGTGACCCCGTACAGCCGGGACTTCACGTCCGTCCCGGTCGGAGCTACTTCCAATCTCGACCTGTCGGGCACACCGCGCACCTCGGGGCGGGCGGAGCGGCGCTCACCTGGGCTTTTGGTGCTTACGATCCCGGCGGCGCCGCACGGTGACGACGCAGGCGAGCATGCCGAGGCCCCAGGCGATCAGGAGGGCACCCCACAACGGCATGGTCACTATGGGGATCAGCAGGCGGATCTCCGTGTCCGCACGGTTCTCGAAGATGAAGACCAGAGCGATCGCGGTGATCACGACGAACGGCATGACGCGGCGGACACCGGGCCGGGAGAAGAAGGACGTGCGCTGCCTGTGCTGCTGTGGGTCTGTGCCGGTCGGAGCCATGGGACATCTCCATCGGGTTCGCCCCCTGCGTCCAGCGTCCTCTTCCCGCCCCCGGCTCGCGACCGATGGACCCGCGGCGTCGGGGCGTCGCGACGTGCGTGGGGCTCTGCCGCACCGGGGTCCCGGATGCCGGCCTGCGCGGACTGTGCCACCGTGGAGACAGGGTATGGACGCAGGCCCGGCACGGGGCAGTCGCTCCGCGGGGCCGCTCCACCCAGGAGGTGCCGTCATGGCTGACCAGCTCGGTGGGAGGAGTCCGAAGGAGCGGGCGGCGCGGGGACGGGCCGCCCGGGCGGACGCACCACGCTCCGCGCACGCGGACTACCAGCCCTCGGCGAAACGACCGGACCCGGTGGACACCCTCGAGGCGCAGTCGTCGGCCCGGCTGCAGGAACTCGTGCCCATCCGCTACGGCCGGATGCTGGAGTCACCCTTCCGCTTCTACCGCGGCGCCGCCGCCATCATGGCCGGCGACCTGGCCGACACCCCTCGCTCGGGCATCACGGCGCAGCTCTGCGGGGACGCGCACCTGCTGAACTTCCGGCTGCTCGCCTCGCCCGAACGGCATCTGGTGTTCGACATCAACGACTTCGACGAGACCCTGCCCGGCCCCTGGGAGTGGGACGTCAAGAGGCTGGCCGCCAGCCTGGTGATCGCCGGACGCGAGAACGGCTACACCGATGCCGAACGGGCCCTGGTGGTACGGGCCACCGTCCGGTCCTACCGGGAGCGCATGCGCGAATTCGCCGGCCTGGGCAACCTCGCCGTCTGGTACACCCAGGCCGACATGGACGTCCTGCAAGAGTTGGCGGACCGCAGGCTGGGGGCGCGGGGGCGCGAGCGCACCCGGCGGGCCATGACCAAGGCGCGCGGTCGCGACAGCCTCCAGGCCTTCGAGAAGCTCACACGGGTGGTCGACGGCCGACGCCGGATCACCCCCGACCCGCCCCTGATCGTGCCCCTGCATGACCTCCTGCCCGGCATTCAGCGCGATGCGATGGAAGACCAACTGCGTGAGCTGATCGAGAGGTACGGCGAGAGCCTGCAGTCCGACCGTCGCCATCTGCTGCGTCAGTACCGGCTCGTCGACATCGCCCGCAAGGTCGTCGGAGTGGGCAGCGTCGGCACCCGCTGCTGGATCATCCTGCTGCTCGGCAGGGACGACGAGGATCCGCTGCTGCTCCAGGCCAAGGAAGCCGACCTGTCGGTGCTGGCCCCGCACGTGGGGGCGAGTGCCTACGACAACCAGGGCCAACGCGTCGTCGCCGGCCAGCGCCTGATGCAGGCCGCCAGCGACATCTTCCTCGGCTGGGAACGCGTCGTCGGTATCGACGTACGCCAACGCGACTTCTACATCCGCCAGTTGCGGGACTGGAAGGGCATCGCCGAACCCCAGCTCATGGTCCCCAAGGACATGCGCGCGTTCGGGGAACTCTGCGGCGCCACCCTCGCCCGGGCCCACGCCCGCTCGGGGGACCGCGTCGCCATCGCCGCCTACCTCGGAGCCGGCGACACCTTCGACCGCGCGCTCACCCACTTCGCCGAACGCTATGCCGATCAGAACGAGCGCGACCACCAAGCCCTCACGGAAGCCGTACGCACCGGACGGGTCCCCGCACAGAGCGCGTAGCCGCCGAGAGGGCCGGAGACGACCGTCGCGCCGCGAGGCACGGCCTCAGGAGGACGAAGATGACCAACACCCTGTATCTGGCCTATGACTATCCGCTGTTGGGCGCGTTCTGGACGATGATGTGGATCTTCCTGTGGATCGTGTGGATCATCCTGCTGTTCCGCGTCATCGGTGACATCTTCCGCGACGACTCGCTGAGCGGCTGGGCGAAGACGGGCTGGACCTTCTTCGTGATCGTCCTGCCGTATCTCGGAGTCTTCGTGTACCTCGTCGCCCGCGGACGTGGCATGGGCAAGCGCGACCAGGAACACGCCAGGGCCCAGCGGGAGTCGATCGACGCGTACATCCGGCAGACGGCCGAAGGCGCGGGCACGGGCGGCCAGGCCGACGAGCTGGCCAAACTGTCCGAGCTCAGGAACAAGGGCGACATCACCGACGCGGAGTTCCAGCACGCCAAGCAGAAGGTGCTGACGTCGTGACCCGATGTGCCGCATGGGGCTGAGGCGTGATCCGGTGCCTGCCCTGCACGGGGCTGAGGCAGGCGGCGTGGTCCTCGGGTCAGGCGAGGTCCGAGAGATCCTCCCGGCTGAGGGGGACCGACCCGGCGGCGGTGTTCTCCTCCAGGTGGGCGAGGGAGCCGGTGCCCGGGATGGCCAGGGTGACGGGGGAGGAGGCAAGCAGCCAGGCCAGGGCGACCTGGGGGACCGTGGCGTCATGCCGGTCCGCGACCTTCGCCATGCGGTCGTCCGTGAGGTCGCTGATGCCGCCGCCCAGCGGGAAGTACGGCACGAAGGCGATGCCGGCCTCCTCACAGGCGGCCAACAGCTTGGTGTCATCGCGCTTGGCGGCGTGGAAGTGGTTCTGGACCGCTACGACGGGTGCGATCGCACGGGCCTCGGCGAGATGGCCGGTGTCGACGTGACTCAGGCCGAGGTGGCGGATCAGGCCCTCCTCCCGCAGCGCGGCCAGCGCCTCGAAGCGTTCGCCGACGGACTCGCCGTGCGGCGGCGGCTCCATGCCCCCGATGCGCAGGTAGACCAGATCGAGGCGGTCCACGCCGAGGGCTTCGAGGTTCTCCTCGACCAGCGGCCGCAGGTCCGCGGCGTTCGTGGTCGCGGCCAGGCCGCCGTCGGGGGTGCGGACCGGGCCGACCTTTGTGGCGATCACCAGGTCGGCCGGGTAGGGGTGGAGGGCCTCGCGGATCAGGGTGTTGGCTCGGACGGTGCCGTCGCCGCTGGCGTAGAAGGCGGCGGTGTCGATGTGGTTGACGCCCAGCTCGACGGCGCGGCGCAGGACGGCGCGACCGGTCTCGGGATCGCGGGCCGGACCATGGAAGCTGTTCGTGGGCAGGCGCATGGCCCCGAAGCCGATCCGGTTGATCAGAAGGTCGCCACCAAGGCGGAAGTCGTTGCTCATGGACTCAGCCTGGACTGTGGGGTGCTGGGGCTGCGAACCCTTGGCAGCTTGCTGCCATCGGGCAGAATGGCGAGGTGGCAGAGATCCTGACGCTCCGCGGCGACCTGGAGTTCCTCACCCGTACCGAGCAGTTGTTCTCCTCCGTCCAGGAGGAGTTCGTCTGTGCCGCCCGCGACCTCGACACCTGGCCACGCCCCGAAGCCCGGCAGACCACCCGCGACCGGCTGCGGAGCAGCGGCACCCACCAGGTCCGCAAGCTGTACAGCCCGGCCGCGCTGGCTGACGAGCGCAGCCGCGAGCATCTGGGCGAACTCGCCGACAGGGGCGCCCGGGTGCGGATCGCCGCCACCACTCTCCCCCACGAGACGATCGTCATCGACCGCCGGTTCGCGATCCTCGCCGGCCTGCCCGCCCCCGGCGGCCGCGAGTACACCCTGACCACCGCGCCCACCCTGGTCGGCGGTGTGTACGCGCTGTTCGAAGCCGCCTGGGAGACCGCCACCGACCTCAAGACCTTCCTCCGCGGTGAGCAGCCCCAGCTCGATGCCGGAAGCCGGACGGTCCTGCGCGCGCTGGGATCGGGCGCCACCGACGAGACAGCAGCACGGGAGCTCGGCATGTCCCTGCGAACCTACCGTCGCCGCGTCGCCGAACTGCTCGACGCCCTCGACGCGGGTTCGCGCTTCCAGGCCGGGGTGCGCGCGGGCGAGCTGGGCCTGAACGGCTGAGGGCGGGGCGGGCGTTAGGGGCGCCCGTCGCCCGTCGCCCGTCGCCCGTCGCCCGTCGCCCGTCGCCCGTCGCCCTTCAGTCCCTTGGGTGTTGCCCTCCTGTTCGGCCAGGAGTCGGCGTCGGCCTTGACGCGATGGGCGGCGACCGGACCGGCCCCTCGCCCGGGAACCGCCGACGCCGGCTCAGCGGACCCTGACAGGAGCATTCGGTCGCACCGCCCCCTCCTGACCCGGTTCGGATCACCACCCCGGGCCGCAGGTAGCCTCACCGGCCATGACCGTTGTGCGTTCCGTTGCCCTGTTCGTCGTCGCCGCCCTGTTCGAGATCGGCGGCGCCTGGCTGGTGTGGCAGGGGATCCGCGAGCACAAGGGCTGGATCTGGATCGGCGCCGGTGTGATCGCCCTGGGCCTTTACGGGGTGGTCGCCACCTTCCAGTCCGACGACAACTTCGGACGCATCCTCGCCGCGTACGGCGGGATCTTCGTCGCCGGCTCGATCGCCTGGGGCATGGCCGCCGACGGCTACCGCCCCGACCGCTGGGACGTCTCCGGCGCCCTGATCTGCCTCGCGGGCATGGCGATCATCATGTACGCGCCCCGCAGCCACTGATGTCCCGGCCAGGCCATCGCAGTCGAGCCCGTGCGTCAGCGCCCCTGCGGTACCGCTGCCAGCTGCTGGGCGGGGCCGTGAGCCGATCACAGGACGTCCGAGGCTCTCGCCCATCACAGATCGTCCGTGTCATCCGCTGAGTCGCGGTTGATTCCCGGATCCTCGGCGCCCGACTCGTCGTCCAGGAGGGGTACCGGGGCCCGGCGGTACCAGGAGGCGAGACACTCCCGTTGCTGTGGGGGTTCTGGGCGGGTCCGCGCGAAGTCCGGTGAAAGAGATCACCGCCAGGTGTGGGCTGAGTACACTCCGTCGTCTGGCAGGACCATCGGCGGTGGGGCGAGGGGTGGGGCGGTGCTGGGGACGCCGGAGGCCGGGGACAAGATCGCCGGCCGGTACCTCTTGCGGGAGCCCATCGGCAGAGGCGGGATGGGCGTCGTCTGGCTGGCCTGGGACGAGCGGCTCGAACGCCAGGTCGCGGTCAAGTGCGCACGCCTGGACGACGATCGGGCCGCGCGACGGCTCATGGGCGAGGCGCGCAACGCCGGGCGGCTGCACCACCCGAACATCGTGGGCGTCTTCGACTTCGTCGACGAGGGCGCTACCTGCTGGATCATCATGGAATACGTCCCCTCGCGCAGCCTCGCGCAGATCCTGGCGGAGAGCGGTCCGCTCACGCCCGAGGATGCCGGATCGATAGGCTGCCAGATCGCGGCCGCGTTGGCGAAGTCCCACCACGAGGGCGTGGTGCACGGCGATGTGACGCCGGAGAACATCCTCGTCACCGACGAAGGCGTCGCGAGACTGACCGACTTCGGGATCTCGCGGGCTCTGTGGAGCGACGTCACCCACAGCACGACGGGCAGTGTGCGCGGCAAACCCCGGTATCTGGCCCCGGAGTTGGCCAAGGGGCTGCCCGCGGGTGAGAAGTCCGACGTGTTCTCCCTGGGCGCCTCCCTGTTCATGGCGGTCGAGGGCCGGTCGCCGTACGGGGAGGCCGAACACCTCATGGCCTACCTGGCCCGGGCCGTCGAGGGACACATCGAGCCCGCGCACCGGACCGGCCCGCTGGAGGGGCCGCTCACCGCCCTGCTGGAGGTGGAGCCCCGGCGCCGGCCCGACGCCGCCAGGGCGCAGGAGCTGCTGACGCGTGCCGCACCACCGCCCCCGCACATAGCGGAGCAGTTGCACGACAGCCGGATGCGGGACCTCACGTCCCCCACCCTCCGGCTGCGGCGACTCGTACGCCGCGCACGGGACTCCACGCCCTTCATGCTGCAGCCGCCACGGCCCGTACGCCGACGTCGGCACCGGTTGGCGATCACGGTGGTGGCGCTGGCCGCGGCGGGTGCGATCACGGCCGGGCTGGTCCTTTTCGGCCCGTGGGCCTCGAAGGACGAGGGAGACCAGGGCGGCCGTACGGACGCGACCGACGCGAAACCCTCCGCCACGGCGTCGGCCGGCGCCATCGGCGACGAGCGTACGGCGGACCCCTGCGGGCTGCTCGACGTCGCATCGCTGAGCCGCTTCGGAGCCACCGTACTCGCCCCGGACTACGGGGAGTTCGACCGCTGCGATGTCCTGGTGCGCAACAACAGCGGTGACGACATCGCGGACGTCCAGGTCAACCTCGACTCGGACCGGGACGACTTCGACGGCATCCTGTCCACCCGCCTCACCAACGGCCTCACGGTCGTGACCCTCAAACGGGACGGGAGGGCCTGCGAGCGGGCCGTCCTGACCGCCGACGGCAAGCAGATCCGCGTGATCGGGAAGCAGTTCGACGAAGCGGCGCCCGACCCGTGCCAGATGGCCGACGCCGCCACCGACCACGTGGTCGGCGTGCTGGCCGACGGCCCGGTGCCCCGGCGTTCGTCGCCGCCGGCCGCGAACTCCCTGGCCCGGCTGGACACCTGCGCACTGCTCGACGCCACCGAACTCAAGCGGCTCCCCGGCGTCGAGGCGGACAACCGGGACCGCGGTTTCGGTTCCTGGGCCTGCGACTGGTCGAGCGACGACGGCACACGCGAGGTGGAGATCCAGTTCAGCCAGGACAACTCGCTGGACTCCGACGACGGAACACCGGTGAACGTCGCCGGCACCAAGAGCTACTCCATCGCGGACGAGGCCGAGGACGACAGCTGCACCGTACGGACACCGCACCGCACCTACACGGACTCCGTCGGCGACCGCACGACCGAACTGTTCCAGCTGACCGTGTACGCCCCGCAGCCGACCGAGCAACTGTGCTCCTTGGCCAGGGAGTTCGCAGCCGCCGTCGTACAGAACATCGCGAAGCGACCGCAGGAGCGGTGACATGACCGAACCGGGAACGGAACGGAGCCGGCCGGGAGAGCGGGGAATACCCGCTCCGGGTGGCCGACTCCTGCCCGCCACCCATGGGAGCCTCGCCCGGGGCGCGTCCGCACCGCTGCCCGGCACCGTCTTCGCGCTCGCGCTGACCGGAGGTTTCACGTTGGGGCCGGGGGAAGGCCGCGAGGTCCTGTTCGGTCGCAACCGCCCCGAGGTGCATGTCTGCCTCGGGGAGGACGATTCCCAGGTCAGTCGCCACCAGGGCACGCTCACGCACCGGGACGGCCACTGGTGGGTGAGCAACTCCGGGCGGCTGCCGATCCGTTGTGCGGGGGCCCGGCTGCTGTTCCGGGACGAGGAGTCACTGCCGCTCGACACCGGCTACACACCGCTGTTCGTCGGCGGTTCCCGGGGGCGCGAGCACCTGCTGGAGGTCTTCGTCACCGGCCCCGAGGGCGACCGGCCGCCGCCACGGCACGGGGACGTCACCCGCCCGCCCCGGGTGTGGGCGCTCACCGAACAGGAGAAGCTCGCCCTCGTCGTCCTCAGTCGGCGCTACCTACTGCACGAGCCCCGGCCACAGCCGCTGACCTGGCGGCAGACCGCCGCCGAACTCGCCGACTCGCAGCCGCACGCGGGCTGGACGGACAAGCGCGTCGAGCACCTGGTCAACGGCGTGCGAACCCGGCTGTCCCGCGACGGGGTGCCCTGGCTGACCCGCGAGGAGCTCGGCGAGCCGGTGGGCAACGCGCTCAACGATCATCTGATCCGGGCCCTGCTGGCGTCGACCACGCTCGTACCGATGGACCTGGCACTGATCGACGCCGCCTGACGCCGTCACCGTGGCCGCCGGCGGAAATACGCGGTGCCGTGGCGGCCGTAGAGCAGGGCCACGCCGGTGGCGGCCAGGACCACCGCCATGCTGTCCAACACGGCGTACTCCCGCCCGTACGGAGACTCCGGCGCCGTGAAGCCCTGCGCCCGGGACCCCAGTACGACGAGGAGCCAGACGGCGGCGGCCGTGACGGCGATCCTGGCCTTCCACCGGCTGCGTCGGATGCGCACGGCGAACACGAGGTAGACGGCGAGGATCTGAGTTTCCGTCTGCCCTGCGGCCGGGTCGCCGCCCCCGGCGACCGGCATCCAGAGCACGGCGGCCGCGATCAGCAGCCAGAACGCCACGGTGATCACGCGGGGCCTGCGGGCGTCCGCCTCCATCTCCTCCTCGGGCAGGAATTCCGCCGCGCCCTCTTCGTTCGGTGAGCCGGTCACGGGCGTACCTCCGCTGTACGGCGGCGGGCCGCCCGCGCGCCGATCGCGGCTCCGAGCACCAGCACCGCGACGGTTGTGCCGATGAGCCACGGTTGCCAGTTCATGGCCGTGTGCCCGGAGACCGCGACGACCTTTCCCTCACCCGGTACGGAGGTGATGTCGGCCGGCACGAGGATCACGTCGTCCGGGAGGAGCAGGTCGTTGTGATGACGGAAGTCGTCCAGGCCGGCCGGGTAGGTCCTGCCGCGGGAGTCGACGAGCGCCGCGACCTTGCCGGATGTGCGTGCCACGTACAGCGTGATCAGCTCCAGCGCCCCGTTGTGACGCTTGACCAGAACGGAGCGTTCGAAGACCGACCCGGCGGGCCCCGCGAAGTCCCGCACCGCCTGGCGGGACGCTCCGCTCGGGGGGCAGTCGGCGTCGGCATCGCATGGCCGGGCGGACAGCAGTTGGCCCAGCAGGTCGGCCGGCGTGCCGCGCGAGGCGAAGTTCGCGATCCGATCCGCACTCGTCCCGCCTTGGCCGCCCAACCAGTCGTTCTTCACGTGGGTCGAATCGATGTACTCCTGGAGCAACTCCTCCCGCGACGTCTGCGGCGCCGCCGCGCCGCACGCCGACACCAGTACGGCGACCAGGGCCACGACGGCCGGGAACGCCTCCGGGCGCGCTCGCACCATGTACTTCCCCCTTCACGAGTGTGTCGGGTACTGCCTACCGGCACAGCGTCGGGAGGGGTCCCGGAACGGCCACGGGAAGCTGGAGGCCGGGCGAAAGAGGGGGAGGGACTCATGGTCACTCAGGTGTCGGAGCGTATGCCGCGGGGCGTCAAGGGCGCGTTGGTGGTGGTGTGGTGCCAGGCCGTGCTCAACGGCCTTGTCGGATGGCTCGGCTGGACCCTGATGAACGACCGTCTCACCCACCATCAGGATGTCGCGGATCCAGGCCTGGTCCGGTTCTCCGTCCTCATGGCCTTCTCCGCGTCGGCGGTGCTCTTCGTCTCCGGCGTCTTCGCGTGGAAGCGGTTCGGCTGGGTGCGGGTCACTGTTCTCGTCGTCGAGTGCGCGATCGCGCTGTTCTCGCTGGTCAATGTCTTGGTCGCGGGCGTGTATGCCGCGGGCCTCGGGTTGGCGGTCGCCGCACTGACCGGCAGTGCGATGCTGGGTGCCCCGGCGCGCGAGTGGTTCAACCGTTGACAGCGCCAGGCGTGGACCGTGACAGCCTCGGCGGCGCGTCCGGAGAACAAAGAACCCCCGGGCTCGTGACCTGGGGGGTTTGTGTCGGAGCGGGTGACGAGAATCGAACTCACATGGCCCGGCCGGTGCTTGGTAGATCAACCCACCACTCACCCCAGCTCCCATCCCGCCTGCTCGGCTCTGCCTGGGTCGATGGCAGACGGGATGGGAGCTCCCCGCGCACACCACGACGGGCCGGCATCCGCGTACGGCGCCCCCAGACGGAAACTGAGACGGACAACGACGAAGGGCCCCACCGCGAACGGTGGGGCCCTTCGACATCGTGCCCGGTGAGGCACTGGCGGAGGATACGAGATTCGAACTCGGCTTCTGAACGGTGCTGTACGGAGGTGAATGCAACCAGAACTGCAACCAGCGCCACCTATTTGCCGCTCTCCGGGCCGTACCACTGGAGAGCCTGGCCGGTCACTGCCGCGATGCAGGCGAAGTCGTGGTCGCGGTGCAGGAGGGTGAGCCCTTGCAGCTCCGCCGTCGCGGCGACGACGAGATCCACCGCACCCGCACTGCGATGCCTTCCCTGTTTGGTGAGGGCTTCTTGGACCTGCCAGGCGCGGTCGTAGGCGCGGTCGTCGACGGGAACCCAGCCGAAGATCAGCCGCATGTCCTCGATGCCACGCGTCCGGTCGGCGGTTGACCGTGCGCTGTAGAAGAACTCGAGCTCGGTAATCGGGCAGGTCGCGATGAGTCCAGCCGCGGCGGCCTGGTCCCAGCCGTACTGCTCCGCTTCCCCGCGCATGAACCGCGCGAGCGCGCTGGTGTCGATCAGGAACTGGGCCGCGTTCACCGGCGGTAGTTCCCCTTGTTCTCGAACAGCTCCAGATCGAATGCGCCGTCGCCCGCCGCGGCCCGCAGCCGGGCGAGAGCCAGGGCGCGACGCCGACTCTCCAGCACCTCGCGAAGGGCGGTGTTGACAGTCTCCTTCTTGGTGTTCGTCCCGAGGGCTTTCGCCACGTCCGCGACCAGGTCGTCGTCCAGGTCGATAACCGTCCGACTCATGAGTGCCTCCCTGATATCAAATGTGGGGTCAAGTATATCTCGCGAGGTGCCTGCGGGGTGGCGCACCCGGCACCCGGCCTTGGCCGCCGAGTCCTACGCGGGCATCACGCCATGGATGCGGGAGAGAGTGAAGACACGTTCCGCTTCGCGCAGGTGGCACCAGGCGTCGAGGTAGGGCGGGTCGAGTTCCAGGTCGCTGAGGGTGCGTACGGTCCGGTTGCCCGAGGTGGCGATGTACTCGACAGTGATGGCCGCACCGGTGTCGATGGCATGGGCGACCTGGCGGACGTCGCTGTACGACAGGTTCTTCGCGTATCCGGCGACGATCTCCTCGGTGTCCGTCGCGAAAGGCACCCCGCTGCCGAACGGGTCGGGTTCCGGTGCAGTCGGCGGGGCCTTGAGCAGCCGGTCGGCCAGGACGTCCATCCCGACGTCGGGGGGCATGTCCGAGGCGCGGGTTGCGGTGGTCCCGGGGCCGCGCCGCCCGACGTTCCTTCGCGGGGGCGGGACGGCAGCGGTGGCCCGCTGCGGCAGGCGCTTTTCGATGCGTACCGTTCCCCCGGCGGTCTCGGCGACCGGGGCGTAGCCCGCAGCACGGAGCGCGGCGAGAGTCGTCGCGGGTGGGCTGCCGCTGACCAGGACCGTCGGGGCGAGCTGCCGCAGGGCGAGCTTGGACAGTGCGCGGTGCGCGGCGAGTTCGGCCAGGAGCGCGGGTTCGTCGCCGTGGATGACACAGGCCGCGGGGGCGATGCGCACCCGTCCGTGACCTCGTGCGGTGTCGGCGATGAGATAGGTCAGCGGCTGTGGCAGGGCCGTGGCGGAGCTGGCTGCCAGGTCGGCTGTGATGTCGTCCGGGGTGCCTCCGGCGTCCAGGGCCCGGCGGATACTGCTGGCACTGAAGCGCCATACCGACGCCGTGCCACTGGTCTCCCGGTCGGCCATCGAATCCAGCAGCGCTGCGAGTCGCGCGGACGGGGTGCCGGTGACGACGGCGGTGAGGTCGGCGCCGATCCGGGCCGTCGTGGTCGCGGGGGGCAGCAGCCGCCGGGCCGTGATGTCGAGCTCTTCGTCGGCGTGGGCCGCCAGGTGGGCACCGAGCGGGGACAGTGCACCCCGTGCCAGCACACCCAGCAGTTCGCCTTCGCGGATCACGGTGCTGAACGGTGCCGTGTCCTGGGGCGAGGCGTCGTCGGCGAGCGGACGGTGCCAGGCCACGAGCGGCCCCAGCTCCGAAGCGACCTTCACACCCTGTCCTGCCGGGAGCCCCGTTGCCGCGGTCAGCAGCCCGTGGCGGGCCTGCAGACAGCCGCCGCAGTCAGGCGCACCGGCGAGCGCGGGAAGCGCCTTGTTGTCTTCGTCGCGCGCCCGGGTGGGGGTGAGCGGCAGGTCCCGCCAAGCCCGGAGCAGTACGGCGAGTTGTTCTGCGGGCTCCTGCTCGGACCACGCGTCGTACGCCTCGGTGGGAGGTACGCGATCGCCGTCGCGGGCCAGCAGTCCGGCGGCGTACGCGGTCTCCAGGGCGATGCGTACGACGGCGTCGTCCGCTTGGGCGGCCTTGCCGAGCCGGGCCAGTTCACGCGCGCCGATCCCGCCCGACTTCAGCCGGGTCGGTGGAGCGGTCGCGCACGCCGAAAGGACGGAGGCGGCATGGGCCGCGAACGCGGTGGCGGCTACCGCGGCCTCCCGCTCCACCTCCGAGGAGGTGAGGGGCACCAACTGCGTGACGGGCGGTAGAGGTTCGAACGGAGCGTGCCAATCGGGGCCCCGCAGAGCCAAGGCCACCTCGACCGGCATCCGGACGGGCCCGTACCGGTGACGGTCCTGGAGCAGCAGCCCGCGGTCGAGGGCCCATCGGGCGCCTGGTTCGAGGTCGCGGCCAGGAGCCCCGAACACGACGAACAGTGACTGACGCGGCGTGGACCTGGCGCTCTGCTCAAGCAACTTCCGTGTGGCCGCCGGTGCCCCCGCCACCAACGCGGCGACCCGTTCCGCGTCAGTGTGATGCTCCACCAGAGCCGCGAGTCGCTGCTGCTTGGTGCCGGGTGGCTTGATACCCAGGACCGCCAGCATGCCGCGCAGTTCCTCCGAGTTGGTGCCGGCCAGCAGCTCTTCCAGCGGGGCGTCAAGTCCCAGGGGCGTGCTCCACGCCTGCCGCAAGGGCGTAGGCATGCGGAGTGTCTCGTTGCCGTCGTGCCACACGAGCGCCCGATCCGACAGCGCCTCCAGGGTCGCGTCCAGCGCGTGTACCGCCGCAGGGGATGTCGAGCCGAGCAACTCCGCGAGGCTGCCCCGGGTCGCTCGTGCTCCCAGGGCTGCCAGCGCCTCGGCGGCCTGCAAGCACGGCAGCGTGAGTTGCGGCAGGACGAGTGCCACGGACCCCGGACGTTGGAGACGGTCCGCCAGTTCCCCCACCGAGCGTGGTTCCGGAGAGGAAGCTGCGTCCTTCCGCATGGCGAGTACACGTGCCAGGCGGGAACCGTCGAGTTCGCTCAGCCAAGTCGCAAGCGTCGATCGGGACTTCATGAGGGTGCACCTCGACAGACAGGGAACGTGACAGGCGGGCCGAAGTTGCTTCGGCGCCAAGGTCAAGGATGGCTCAGTTCCATGATCCGCGGATGCCGTACGAAGACAGAGTCTGGGGCTCCTCCTCGCCGCGGGCCCAGCCCGACGAGACGAGCCGACGGCAGTAGAAGATACTGGCTACCCGCTCGCCGAAATGTCCTTGATGGGCGTATATAAACGCAACCAAAACTGCAACCAGCGCACGGCGAGGAGCCGAGCCGCAATTGCGGCTCGGCTCCTCGTTTCGCCTGTTCAGGCGGCTGCGGAGGGTACGAGATTCGAACTCGTGAGGGGTTGCCCCCAACACGCTTTCCAACTGTGTTGGTGGGCTCATGAACCGTGCACGGGGACGTTCGCCTGCGTTCATCGACGGCTGGCCGTCGGCGTGGTGACGGCTCGGGGTCTCGGCTGCACGGTCCTGAACGGGGCTGAATGAGACGGAAACTGAGACGGACGGCAGGGCCGGGCTCGCTAGCATCACCGCTGTTGAAGGGGGCGTCATGGCGCTGGTCCGCAAGGGGTCACGACAGATCGTTGTCGACGGCACGGCTTACCGCTGGCGGCTGCGAGGCAGGCCGACCTACTTCCAGGGCCTGGCCTGGTCACCGTGCTCGTTCGCGGTCGAGCATGCGGACACTCCGGGGGCGACGCTCGTGGTCACCACCGACCAGCCGCATCCGAGCAACTGGATCGGTCGTGAGGCTGAGCCTGTACTGCCGTCTCGTGTGGCCGCGGCTGTGCGACTTGCCCTGAGTGGTGGTTGGACCCCGACGGCTCCGGGTTCGGCGTTCCACCTCGGCCAGTCCGCCAGCTTCACGCCCTCGTGCTGAGCGGTGCAGAGAGTGAGCCCTTTCAGCGGAGCCGCTCAAGGGTGAGGACGGCCGCTGCGATTGACGACACTAGATTCGGGCTGCAGCGCGCCCTGCGGAAGATCCGCCAGGACTTCAGTCGTGCGACGCCGCGCTCGACGGGTGTCGGTGCGGCGGTCAGCGCGACGGTCTGCTGGATGGGCGTGAGGCCGATGCCGGGCGGGCGTCTGAGGGGCGTCGTCCCCCACGGGTCGGCTCCCATGTAGGCGAGGTCGGAGAGCACCGGGATGCCCTGGCGTTCACAGATCCGGACGATCTGGTGGGTGCGGGCCCCGGTCAAGTCGTGCACGCGGCTGGGCAGTGCGGGTGAGATCCACAGCAGCTGGCCACGCAGATCGGTCACCAGATGCTCGTTCACTCGATGCCGACGGTGCTTGGCGGAGTAGCGGGCCCGTCCGTCGCCTCTCCGCGAGCGTACCGCCGAGTAGAACGTAGTCGGGATCGGTCTCGCGCAGTACCTTGAGCAGGCCCAACTCCGGTCCCGCGGCTGCCATCTGGCAAGCAAACCTTGGAAGTAAACGCGGTTCTGCCCGGCCATCCGGTCCTGGCGTACGGGCGTCGCATCGGCTGCCCCTCCCATGGCTGCCTGGGGACGCCGCTGCGCGGCTCAGTCCGGTTGAACCGGTGCATGCACCGCTCTTGTACCGGTTTAGCCGGTTCGGGTCGTCCTTGTTCTTGGCCACCTGGATGCACAGCAGGTTGTCGCGGGCGTCCGCGTGCTCGTGAAGGACGTAGTGGGCATCGTTCGTCGTTCCCGACTCGGGGCAAGCACCGACCGCTACTCATGATCGGACAAGCGGATCTCGCTACTCCGAGGCGTCTGCCAGGTCGACGGAGGGCTCTTGTCCACGCTGGAAGGCACGGCCGAAGTGTTGGCCGGGGCTGCCGACGGACATGAGGTCCGGGCGTTTGGCCACGCGACCGTCTCCGGAGGAACGCCCAAGCGCGCGCCTGCCGATCCACGGACCTAGGAATCCGGCGACCCAGCGCACCTCGGCTGACGCGGCACGCAAGAATCGTGCCCGACCAACAGGCAGGACGGGCAACGGGTGCGTCCAGGAGGCGTCAGCGTCTGGCAGGTTGAGCGAGTGAGCGAGCGCCGCCGCGATCCGCTGGTGGCCGAGTGGGCTCGAGTGGAGGCGGTCCTGACTCCACAGGCGTGGATCCGTTGCCACCGGATACAGGGTGACGTCGGCGACGACGACACCATGCCGGTGCGCCGCCGCGCGAACGCGGTGGTTCAGCGCCTCAAGACGCGGCCGGAGCGGACGGGCCAGTGGAGTGATGCGCGCGATGTCGGGAATGGTGAGCGTCGCCACGCGCGCCCCCTGGCCGGTGAGCGCGGCGAACATCGCCTCCAGATGCGCGGCCACCTCATCCGGATCGAAGCGGGGGCGCAGCATGTCGTTGACTCCGGCCACGACCGTCGCGAAGTCCGGCCGCAGCGCAAGCGCCGTAGGCAACTGCTCCGCGTGGACCTGCCCGGCCAGACGGCCCCGTACTGCGAGATTGGCGTACCGGAGCTGCGGGCTGTGCCGAGCCAGGTGCTCGGCGAGCCGGTCGGCCCACCCGCGCAGGCCCGTCAGATCGTCGCCGTCGCCCACCCCTTCGGTGTGACTGTCGCCCAGGGCCACGAAGCGCAGGTAGCGGGTCTCAGTGCCTGACATGAGCGGCTGGCTCCTTCTCGCGATCACCGGAAGAGCCATCACTCTACTCACTTTTTTGAGTGTTAATCTTGGCGCGCTGGTCGAGCCTGCGCAACGCCATGTCGCCCCACTGGAGGTTCTCCCGCTCGAACGACATCCCGCGCAGCAGAGTGAGGTACGGGCCGATACGCTCGGCCTCGGCGAAGTACGCCTCCTCCGAGCGGCCGCCCAGCAGTCGTTGCCGGATTCTCTCGTAGCGGGCCAGCTTGGCCGTGGCCCATTCCATGCGTTCGACGACGGCGGCGCGCACCGCCTCGACATCGCCGGCGTCCGCGCACTGCACCTTGACCAGCAGTTCGTCCCTGATGACCGCGGGCCGACCCGGTGGCTCGGCCGTGTATGCGCGCACAGCCTCCCGCCCAGCCTCCGTCAGGGAAAACAGCCGTTTGTTGGGACGACGCCGCTGCTCGACGAGGCGGGCCGTGACCAGCCCCTCGGCCTCCATACGATCCAGCTCCCGATAGAGCTGCTGAGGCGTCGCCGCCCAGAAGTTCGCGACCGTCGCGTCGAAGCCTTTCGCGAGGTCGTAACCGGACGCCTCGCCCTCCAGCAGCGCGGCCATCACCGCGTTCCGCAATGCCATGGGAGCAAGGTACGGCCCAGCGAGCATTCAATGGTGAGCACTGCCGGAGCGCCGCACCCTCGACAAGCACCGGAGTCGCCTCTACCCTCCTCTACACATATACAACTTGTTGAGTATCGAGGTCGATCATGCACCCCTTTCGCAAGGCCGTCGAGAACGGTGACCTGGACGCCGTGGCCGCCCTTCTGGCCAACGACGTCGTCTTCACCAGCCCGGTCGCCTTCAAGCCGTACCCGGGCAAGGCGATCACCACCGCGATCCTGCGCGCTGTGACACAGGTCTTCGAGAACTTCACCTACGTCCGGGAGATCGCGAACCCCGACGGCCGCGACCACGCGTTCGTCTTCACCGCGAGCGTCGCCGGAAAGAAGCTCCAGGGCTGCGACTTCCTGCACTTCGACGAGGACGGCAAGATCGACGACTTCACGGTGATGGTGCGCCCGCTGTCGGCCGCCCACGCGCTGTCCGAGGCCATGGGCGCCCAGTTCGAGAAGATCGCCCGAGAGGCCGCCGAGCAGTGAGCCCGACGACCGACGCCGTGGTCATCGGCGCGGGAACGCCTGACTGACCGCCGCCACCCTCCAGCATGCGGGACGACGCACCTCCTGGTGAGGCGTCACAGCGGCCCGGATGCGCGCTCGGTACATGCACGTGACGGGGACCATGCTGCGCAAGGTGGCGCAGCAAGTCGGCGATGCGCTCTGGGAGCTTCCGAAGACGAACTGAGACGGAAACTGAGACGGACAACGACGAAGGGCCCCACCGCGAACGGTGGGGCCCTTCGACATCGTGCCCGGTGAGGCACTGGCGGAGGATACGAGATTCGAACTCGTGAGGGGTTGCCCCCAACACGCTTTCCAAGCGTGCGCCCTAGGCCTCTAGGCGAATCCTCCGCCGGGAACATTACATGACGTTGGGAGGTGCTAGCGAACTCGTTCGGCTGCCCCGCGATCAGGTAAGCTGTGGTCCAGCCCCTCACGCGGCGCTATCTGACTGAACTCCCCCAGGGCCGGAAGGCAGCAAGGGTAGGTTGGCTCTGGCGGGTGCGTGGGGGGTCTTCCGTTTCTTGGAAGCGGTGGGGACGTCGCGCGGCCGTGGGCCCGACGAAGATCCGGGAAGATCGGGCTTGCGGTGGTGTCCCGGGGCTTGCGGTATCTGGGCGGTCCGTGTTGTCAGTGGGCGCCTATAACCTCGTATGTGTGTCGTCTCTTGCGCTGTACCGCCGCTATCGCCCGGAGTCGTTCGCCGAGGTCATCGGGCAGGAGCATGTAACCGACCCGCTGCAGCAGGCGCTGCGAAACAACCGGGTCAATCACGCGTACCTGTTCAGCGGTCCGCGCGGGTGCGGAAAGACGACCAGCGCGCGGATCCTGGCGCGCTGCCTGAACTGCGAGCAGGGGCCGACACCCACGCCCTGCGGGGAGTGCCAGTCGTGCCGTGACCTGGCGCGCAACGGACCGGGGTCCATCGACGTCATCGAGATCGACGCCGCTTCGCACGGTGGTGTGGACGACGCGCGTGAGCTCCGGGAGAAGGCCTTCTTCGGGCCCGCCGGCAGCCGCTACAAGATCTACATCATCGACGAGGCCCACATGGTCACGTCGGCCGGTTTCAACGCGCTGCTCAAGGTCGTCGAGGAGCCCCCGGAGCACCTCAAGTTCATCTTCGCCACCACCGAGCCCGAGAAGGTCATCGGGACCATCCGGTCGCGGACCCACCACTACCCGTTCCGGCTGGTGCCCCCGGGGACCCTGCGCGAGTACCTCGGAGAGGTCTGCGGGCGCGAGGACATCCCCGTCGCGGACGGCGTGCTGCCGCTTGTGGTGCGCGCGGGCGGGGGTTCCGTGCGTGACTCGATGTCCGTCATGGACCAGCTGCTGGCCGGTGCGGGGGCGGACGGCGTGACGTACGCCATGGCGACCTCCCTGCTCGGGTACACCGACGGCTCGCTCCTCGACTCCGTCGTCGAGGCCTTCGCCACCGGTGACGGCGCCGCCGCCTTCGAGGTCGTCGACCACATCATCGAGGGCGGCAACGACCCCCGGAGGTTCGTCGCCGACCTGCTGGAGCGGCTGCGGGACCTGGTGATCCTCGCCGCCGTGCCGGACGCCGCCGAGAAGGGGCTCATCGACGCCCCCGCCGACGTCATCGAGCGGATGCAGGCCCAGGCCGGTACTTTCGGCGCCGCCGAGCTGAGCCGCGCCGCCGACCTCGTCAACCAGGGGCTGACCGAGATGCGCGGCGCCAACTCGCCCCGCCTCCAGCTGGAGCTCATCTGCGCGCGCGTGCTGCTGCCGGCCGCGTACGGCGACGAGCGCTCGGTCATGGCCCGCCTCGACCGCATCGAACGGGGCGTGAACTTCTCCGCGGGCGGCGCCGCCCCCGCCATGGGGTACACGCCGGGGCCCGAGGCGCACGGGGGAGCGGCGGGGGCTGCGGTGCCGATGAGCGCGTCGGCTCCGTCGGGTTCTTCGCCTTCTTCGGGTTCGCAGGTCCCACCGGGGGGCGGGGCCGCCGCGGCTCGGGCCGCCGTTCGCGCTGCGGGTTCGGGACCTGGCACGGGTCCTGGTACGGGTTCGGCCAATGATCCGAACGTCCCCGCCGCGCCCCCCGTCGCGCCCCCCGTCGCGCCCCCCGTCGCGTCGCCGGCCGAGACCTCTCCCGTGCCGGGCCCCTCCGCCGGCCAGACATCCGGCCCGGGATCCGGCCCTCCCGACGGCGGTCAGCCCGGACAGCCTCAGTCACCCGGGCAGTCCCCCCACCCCGTGGACCCTCCGCAGCCCCAGCCGTCCCACGCGGCGCCCACGCCCGCGACGCCACCCGGCGCCGCAGCCCCGGCGGCCCCCGCACCGGGTGCCTGGCCCACCGCGGCCCCGGCGGGCGGCGCTCGACGCCCCGGCGGCTGGCCCACCGCGGCCCCCGCGGGCGGCGGCCGCCCCTCAGCCGCACCGAACCAACCCGCGTCCACATCCACATCCGCGCCCCCGCCTGCGCAGGCCTCCCCGACTCCGGCCGCGGCACCGTCCGCCTCGGCCGCCGCCGGTTACGCGCCCCCGACCGACGGCCTCGACCCCCGCACGCTCTGGCCGAACATCCTGGAGGCGGTCAAGAACCGCCGCCGCTTCACCTGGATCCTGCTCAGTCAGAACGCGCAGGTCACCGGCTTCGACGGCACGACCCTCCAGCTCGGTTTCGTCAACGCCGGCGCCCGCGACAACTTCGCGGGCAGCGGCAGCGAGGACGTACTGCGGCAAGCACTGGTCGAGCAGTTCAGCGTGCAGTGGAAGATCGAGGCGATCGTCGATCCCTCAGGCGGCTCGGCACCCCCGGCGCCCGGCGGACCCTCCGGCTTCAGCGGCGGCGGAAGCAGCGGGTCCACCGGTTACGGCTCGGGCGGCGGTGGCTACGGCGGAGGCGGTGGCGGTACGACCCCGCAGCGCCCGGCGTCCTCGCAGTCCCCGCCGTCCGCCGCCCCCGCGTCTTCCCCGTCCCCCTCCTCGTCCGCATCCTCATCGTCGTCCGCGTCCTCGGGAGCCTCTGGCTCTACGGCCGCCCGCGCTTCCGCCTCTCAGCAGTCCGCCCGCGAAGCACCACACCCGGTCTCCATCGAGGACGACATCCCCGAGGACGACGATCCCGACCTCGACGAGTCGGCCCTCTCCGGCTACGACCTCATCGTCAGGGAACTGGGAGCGACGGTGGTGGAGGAGTTCTCGAACGAGTAGCGAGAGCGAGCAGCGGGTGACCGGGCACACCCACCTTGGAGGAACCCACCATCCTCCGACCCCCACCCCTTCGGAACCCCGCACAAAAACCCCGTTAGGCTGACCCCCGTGAAGGTCCTCGTCATCGGTAGCGGTGCCCGCGAACACGCCCTGTGCCACTCCTTGTCCCTCGATCCCGACGTCACCGCGCTGCACTGCGCCCCCGGCAACGCCGGTATCGCCGAGGTCGCCGAGCTGCACCGGGTCGACGCTCTGGACGGCGCCGCCGTCTCCGCGCTGGCCACGCAGCTCGGCGCCGACCTGGTGGTCGTAGGCCCGGAGGCGCCGCTCGTCGCCGGGGTCGCCGACGCCGTGAGCTCGGCCGGGATTCCGGTCTTCGGCCCCTCCAAGGAGGCCGCGCAGCTCGAGGGCTCCAAGGCGTTCGCCAAGGAGATCATGGCCGCGGCGGAGGTACCCACCGCCCGCTCGTACGTCTGTACGAGTCCAGAAGAGGTCGACGCGGCTCTCGACGCCTTCGGCGCTCCGTACGTCGTCAAGGACGACGGACTCGCCGCAGGCAAGGGCGTCGTCGTCACCAGTGACGTCGAGGCGGCCAAGGCGCACGCGAACTCGTGCGAGCGCGTGGTCATCGAGGAGTTCCTCGACGGCCCCGAGGTCTCCCTCTTCGCCATCACCGACGGCGCGACGGTCCTCCCGCTGCAGCCCGCCCAGGACTTCAAGCGCGCGCTCGACGGCGACGAAGGCCCGAACACCGGCGGCATGGGCGCGTACTCCCCGCTGCCGTGGGCGGACCCGAAGCTGGTCGACGAGGTCATGGAGACCGTCCTCCAGCCCACCGTCGACGAGATGCGGCGCCGCGGCATCCCTTTCTCCGGCCTGCTCTACGCCGGTCTCGCCATCACCTCCCGTGGTGTCCGGGTGATCGAGTTCAACGCCCGCTTCGGAGACCCCGAGACCCAGGTCGTGCTGGCGCGTCTGAAGACCCCGCTGGCCGGTGTCCTGCTGGCCGCCGCGACCAGCAACCTCGCCGACCTGGAGCCCCTGCGCTGGAGCGAGGACGCGGCGGTCACCGTGGTCGTGGCCTCGCACAACTACCCCGGCACCCCGCGCACCGGCGACCCGATCACCGGCCTGGCCGAGGTGGCCGCCGAGGACGCCCCGCACGCGTACGTCCTGCACGCGGGAACCCGCCAGGACGGTGACGCCGTCCTGAGCGCGGGCGGTCGCGTCCTGTCCGTGACGGCGACCGGCAAGGACCTCTCCGAGGCCCGTGAGCGCGCGTACCGGGCCGTCGGGCGGGTCCGTCTCGACGGTTCCCAGCACCGTACGGACATCGCGGCGAAGGCGGCCTCCGACGCTGCCGCCGGTGCGGGCCCCGACGCCTGAAAAACCAGGCGCGAAAATCCGCCGCCGATAAACCCGACAGGCCCCGCATCCGTCTCAGGATTCGGGGCCTGATCCTTGCTTTCTGTCACCTACCTTTCCCCAAAGCCATTCCATCGAGCGACCGATGCCCCATCCGGCTGACGGGGGCCGGGGCCCCAACTAGGGTGCGGCGCAAGCGTTCCGGCACTTGGCCCACCGGCATTGCGATGTCAGTGCCTGGTGCCACAGTGGGGGAGTAGCAACGCTGGCAGAGCCACGCAAACAGGACAGCTGGGAGGGGGTGAGGTCCGGTCGTGACAGGTATGGGTGTGGAGCTAGGCGCGCAGGCCGCGCGACATCGGGCACTCGCCGTGCTGCGCATCCGCAGCCGGGCGCTGGCCGTCGCGCTGCTGCCCGCGGCCGTCGCCGTGGTGCTGCTGGCCGGCGGTGTCACGGACCATCTCGTGGGCCCGGCCTGGGACGGGGCCCGCTGGGCGATGACGGTGGCTGCCGTCCTCGTCCTGTTCGCCGCCGCCGGCGTCGCGCTGGTCGTCTCCCGCGCTCGCCCCGCCGTCAGCCCGACGGTCCCGATCGCCGAGGGGACGGCGCCCGACCTGTACCGGATGGTGCGTGACCTCGCCGACCGGCTCGACGTGCCCGCTCCCTCCGCGATAGCGCTCACCCCGGACTGCGACAGCTGGCTGGAGGACCGGACCCACCCGGCCCACGGCCCGCCTCCGCTGGAGGACCAGGACGAGATAGCGGGTGCCCATGGATCTCCCCGCCGGTCCGCGGCCGCTCCGGTGCTGGTCATCGGCTCCCCGTTCCTGTGGTGGATGCGCGTCGGGGAACTGCGCGCGGTCCTCGCCCCGGTCGTCGCCGGTACGGGCCCCTCGGCGCACCCGGACATAGCGGCGGCCCGCCGCTTCGTGCGGGGCCTGGACGCGGCGGTGGCCGTGACCTCGGCACCCCGTCGGGACCCGGTCACCCGTACGGTGCTCGCGGGCGTCGGCTGGGTCGTCCGGCTCCTGCTGCGCAGCTGTCGCGGTCATGCCGGCGAGATGGAGCGTGGTGTCGCCGCCGCGGCGGCCGAGCGTGCACAGGCTGTGGATTACGGACTGAGGATCGTCGCCCAGGAACAGGTGGGTCTCGCGTACGCGGGCTGGGACCGGCTCCTGACCAAGGTCGCGTTGCCCGCCTGGCGGATGGGCCGCTGGCCCTCCCGACTGGACGCGGGTGTCGTCGCGGCACTGACCGAGCTGTCCCGCCGAGACCGCCTGGCCGAGGGATTCGCCTCCAGGCTGGGCGAGCGCCCTGCCTGTGACCTGCTGGAAGAGCCCGGCACGGTGGATGAGGCGGCCTCGCTCCTCGCCGCTCGCCTCTTCCACGGAGGTCCCCCCGAGTCGGGCCCGGACTGGTCCCCGGTGGACTGGCAGGAGTATCCGGAGGAGGTCGTCGACCGCAAGTGGCGTACGGACGCTGCCCGTCTGGACCGCGTCCTGGACACCCTCGGCGTCCGCCGCTCCCCCGACCCGGCCTCCCTCGCCCCCGCCGCCCCCACCCTGGCCCGGATAATCAACCACCTGGCCGAGCCGACCCCTCCCACCGACGGCACCCCGATCGCCTCCCTCGGGTCCACCTCCCTGGACGGCCACACCGAAGGCGAGGGGGACACCCGCCCCGAGAACCACACCAGCCCTGGGGAAGAGTCCAGCTCTGGGGGCGACACCAGCCCTGAGGACGACGCCAGCCCCGAGAACCACACCAGACCTGACGACGACACCAGACCTGACGAAGGCATCGCCGTCTCAGGCAGACGCCTTCCCGATGACACGGCCGTCTCTGGCGAGCCCCTTCCCGATGGCACCCCCGTCCCCGACGATCCCCGGAGCGACCACGAGCCCGCCGTCGAGCCCGTCCGGCCCCCGCACGACGACCCCGCCGACACACACCGACAGAACGATCCGCACGCCCCCTCCCAGTCCCTCTCCCGCGACCTCCCCCGCGGCAGCGAACGCGGTGCCGATCTCGCCGCTCGGCTCAGCGCCGAGGTCGCCCGGGAGGAAGCGTCTGCCGCTCCGCGTGCGGACGGCGACTGGGCCGCCGCCGGGCAGGGCAGCCCCGACACCGCCCTCTGGGACGACATGCTGCCCCTCTTCCCCCTCCAGCCACCCCGCACCGGACGTGAGCTGCTCGCCGACCACGTCACCGCGATGGTCTGCTGCGCCGCGATCGACAACGCCGGCGCGTCACCGGGCCTCGACTGGCTGGACGGTCCGTCGCTTCTGGTCAACGGCGAACGGACGACCGACCTGACCTCCCGCGTCCTCAGCCTCGTCGAGGAAGGCGATCCGGCACCGCTGCGCGCCTGGCTGGTCGAGTCAGGCATACGCCCGGAGAAGCCAGTACGCCTGACCTGACCGCCGCCTCGCCTGACCGCCGCCCCACCGCACACGTGCCCCACCGCACACCCGCCGCGACTCCTCGTAATCGGATTCCCCTGTTCCACTTTCGGTCAATTCGCAACGAATAGTGACAGCGTGCGTGCGTAATGTGATGTGCTGGGACCGATCGCGCACATGGCAAAGGCATGCGACATACGACACGCACATGACGCGCACGCCTCACGCAACACGCCACGACGAGGCACGACACGGCACACACCAACGGGGGCACGAGGGAGGGAAGCGACGATGGGATCGGGAGCGCGACCGGAGCAGATCCGCCGCTGGGAGTCGGGAGCACTCGCGCACGCCGTGACGGATCCCTTCGGGCAGGGCCCCGTCCCCTGGCTCCGCGGCAACGTGACGTATTTCGACGACTCCGGCCAGGTCGTCCCTTGGTACGTCGACCCGGCCCAGCAGCCGCCCCCAGCCGCGACCCGCGCTGCCGGCACCGGCCTCCGCCGCGTCCCCGCCCCCCGAAGTGCCGGAGGCCCCCGCTCCGCCGACGACGTCCACCGCCAGATCAAGGGCTTCACCTCCACCGGCGCGGTCGCCCCCGGCGAGGCCGTCGACTTCCACATCACCGTCGATCCGCCTCAGGAATTCGCCGTCGACATCTACCGCATCGGCCACTACGGCGGTGACGGCGCCACCAAGATCACCACCAGCCCCCGGCTGCCCGGCATCGTCCAGCCGCCGCCTCTCACGGCCGACCGCACGGTCTCCTGCCACCACTGGTGGCTGTCCTGGCGCCTGCAGATCCCGTCGTACTGGAGCGTCGGAGCGTATGTCGCCGTCCTCACCACCGTCGACGGCTACCGCTCGCACATCCCCTTCACCGTCCGTCACGACCACCCGGCGGACCTGCTGCTCCTGCTGCCCGACGTGACCTGGCAGGCGTACAACCTCTACCCGGAGGACGGCCGCACCGGTGCCAGCCTCTACCACGCCTGGGACGAGGAGGGACGGCTGCTCGGGGAGTCCGACGCGGCGACGACGGTCTCCTTCGACCGCCCGTACGCGGGCGCCGGCCTCCCCCTGCACGTCGGCCACGCCTACGACTTCATCCGCTGGGCCGAGCGCTACGGCTACGACCTCGCCTACGCCGACGCCCGCGACCTGCACGCCGGGCACATCGACCCCACCCGCTACCGCGGCCTGGTCTTCCCCGGCCACGACGAGTACTGGTCGGCGAACATGCGCCGCACCGTCGAGCGGGCCCGCGACCACGGCACCTCCCTCGTCTTCCTCTCCGCCAACTCCCTCTACTGGCAGGTGGAGTTGAGCCCCTCACCGTCCGGCGTCCCGGACCGCCTGCTCACCTGCCGCAAACGCCGAGGGCCGGGCAAACCCGTGCTGTGGCGCGAGATCGACCGCCCGGAGCAGCACCTGGTCGGTATCCAGTACGTCGGCCACGTACCCGAACCCAGCCCCCTGGTCGTCCGCAACGCCGACCACTGGCTGTGGGAGGCGACCGGCGCGCACGAGGGCGACGAGATCGAGGGCCTGGTCGCCGGCGAGGCCGACCGCTACTTCCCGCGCGCCCCGCTGCCCGAGCACGACGAGCGCATCCTGCTCGCCCACTCCCCGTACAGGGATCGTGAGGGCGTGGTCCGCCACCAGGAGACCTCCCTCTACCGGGCCCCCTCCGGCGCGCTGGTCTTCGCGTCCGGGACGTTCGCCTGGGCTCCCTCACTGGACCGGCCGGGCCACGTCGACACCCGGGTCCAGCGCGCCACCGCGAACCTCATCGACCGCATCTGCAAACACGACTGACCGCCCGCCCAGCGGTCCCCCTGTCCGGAACCGATCCCTCATACGGGAGAATCGACCCGGTCGGGCCCGCCCGCGCCCTCCACCACCCGGTTCGGGTCCTACGGGCGCACCTTTTTCTTCAACCACGGGGAGGAACCGTGTCCGGATTCGTAGAAAAGCCCGAGCCGATCCAGGTTCCGGGCCTGGTACACCTGCACACCGGCAAGGTGCGCGAGCTGTACCAGAACGAGGCGGGCGACCTCGTGATGGTCGCCAGCGACCGCCTGTCCGCCTTCGACTGGGTGCTGCCGACCGAGATCCCCGACAAGGGCCGCGTCCTCACCCAGCTCTCCCTGTGGTGGTTCGATCAGATCGCCGACCTGATCCCCAACCATGTCCTGAGCACCGACCTGCCCGCGGGCGCCCCTGCCGACTGGGCCGGCCGCACCTTGATCTGCAAGTCGCTCCAGATGGTCCCGGTGGAGTGCGTGGCCCGCGGCTACCTCACCGGCTCGGGCCTGGTCGAGTACAACGAGTCCCGCACGGTCTGCGGCCTCGCCCTCCCCGAGGGCCTGTCCGACGGCAGCGAACTCCCCGCCCCGATCTTCACCCCGGCCACCAAGGCCGCGGTCGGCGAGCACGACGAGAACGTCTCCTACGAGGAGGTCGCCCGCCAGGTCGGCGCCGAGACCGCCGCCCAGCTGCGCCAGGCCACCCTCGCCGTCTACGCGCGGGGCCGGGACATCGCCCAGGACCGCGGGATCATCCTCGCGGACACCAAGTTCGAGTTCGGCTTTGAGGGAGAGACCCTGGTCCTCGCGGACGAGATCCTCACCCCGGACTCCTCCCGCTTCTGGCCGGCCGACCAGTGGCAGCCGGGCCGCGCGCAGCCGTCGTACGACAAGCAGTACGTCCGTGACTGGCTGACCTCGCCGGAGTCCGGCTGGGACCGGAAGAGCGAGCTGCCCCCGCCGCCGCTGCCCGAGGAGATCGTGGAGGCGACACGGGCCAAGTACGTGGAGGCGTACGAGCGTCTGACGGGCACGACCTGGAGCTGACCGTGCCCGCACACGAAAGGCCCCGGCGAGACCCGGGGCCTTTCTGCACCCGGGCGTCACGCGGCACACGACGAAGGCCCCGGTCGGTGACCGGGGCCTTCGAAAAGCGAGCGGACGACCAGGTTCGAACTGGCGACCTCAACCTTGGCAAGGTTGCGCTCTACCAACTGAGCTACGTCCGCAGTGCGCCGTGGCGCGAGAGCAACTATACCCAACCTCGCTCGCGTGCGAGCCGCACAGCCGTGTGACGGTTCTCCGCTCCGAGCTTCGAGACGGCCGACGACAGATAGTTCCGCACGGTCCCCTGCGACAGAGCGGCCCGCTCGGCGATCTCCGCGACCGGCGCCCCGTCGGCGGCGAGCTCCAGCACCTCCGCCTCCCGGGCGGTCAGCGGCGAGTCCCCGGCGGAGATCGCGTCGGCGGCCAACTCGGGGTCGACGTAGCGGTTTCCCGCGTGCACCGTGCGGATGATCTCCGCGAGGCGCTGCGCGCTGACGGTCTTCGGGACGAACCCGCGCACCCCCGCCTCCAGGGCCCGCTTCAGATGCCCGGGCCGCCCGTGACTGGTCACGATCAGGACCCGGCAGTCGGGCAGCTCGTTCCGCAGGGATGTGGCGACCTTCACACCGTCCGCCCCCGGCATCTGCAGATCGAGTACGGCGACGTCGACCTTGTGTGCCAACGCCATCGCCAGCGCTTCCGGCCCGGAGGCCGCCTCGGCCACGACCAGCAGATCGTCCTCCAGGGACAGCAGCGCGGCGAGCGCGCCCCGGATCAGATGCTCGTCGTCGGCGAGCAGGAGCCGTACGGGAGCAGTCATCTCGTGACCTCACCCATGGCTGCCCTGTCACTCGCAGCCACAGCGTCACTCACACCTGCCGAGTCACTCACAGCCACCGCGTCGCCCATGTCCACCGTCCTCGTCAACGGCACCTCCGCCACCACCCGGAATCCCCCGGTCTCGGTGAACCCGGCCTCCAACGCCCCGTCGACCGCCGCCAGCCGCTCCCGCAACCCCGCCAGCCCCGATCCACCGCTTCCTTCGGAGGCCCGCGCCCTGTCGTTCTCCACGGTCAGCACCGCCCGCCGGCCCCTTCGCCCGTCAGCGGACCGCTCCTCGCCCACCCGCTCCTCAGCCGGTCCCCCCTCCACCACCAACTCCTCCACGCACCCCTCCGACAACTCCTCCACCACCCGCACCACCACCACGCACCGCTCCGCATCCCCATGCCGCAGCACGTTGGTCGTGGCCTCCCGCACCACCCACCCGAGCGCCGACTGCACCTCGGCCGGGAATGCGGATGCCTCCCCGCCGGTCACCTCGCACCGGATCCCCGCTGCCGTCAACACCCACTGCGCACCGGCGAGTTCGACCCCGAGGTCGGCCTCGCGGTACCCCCGTACGACATCCCGCACCTCGCGCTGCGACTCCCGCGCGATGCGCTGCACCTCGATCATCTGCTCCACCGCCTCGGCCCGTCCGCGCCGCGCCAACTGGACGGCCAGCTCGCCCTTCAGCGCGATCACGGCGAGGTTGCGTCCCACCACGTCGTGCAGATCCCGCCCGAACCGCAGCCGCTCCTCGGCGACGGCGAGCCGGGCCCGGGTCTCGCGGGCCGCGTCGAGTTCGTAGACGGCGTTGAGGAGCCAGACGGAGAAGACAGCGGTGAAGGCCAGTCCCCCAGCGCCCAACAGCACCATGAGCGCCATGAAGAACGCGGCGGGACCGGGCAGGCCCATGGGGAACGCGATGAAGGCGGAGCCCGCCGAGAAGCCCCCGACGATCGCGAAGACGCGCCGCCGGTTGCGGACACCGAGCGAGATGAAGCCGGCGCCGAAGGCCAGGATCACGCTGTGGAGCGCGCCGGCCGCGCTGTCGACGTGCTCACCCTCCGGCCCGCGTCCCGCTATCCCGATCGCTGTCACCGCGAACACCGCGGTGACAGCGGACAACAGCCACAGCAGCCGCACGGGCTGCGCGCGACGCCCTCGCGTCCAGTCCAGCGCCCGGGAGGCGGTCATCCCGCCGAGTACGGTATGCACACCTGCCAACACCAGCAGCGTCGCCGCCAGCCACCCGTTCACCTGGCTCAGGACCGTGAGCCCGGCCGTGGCGCCCTCCATCACCGCGAAGAAGTGAAACGACCACCGCGTGTACGTCTCCACCTTCGCCGGTGTGTTCTTGCGCCGCCACCAGCCGCTCGGCCCCCGCATCCGCCTGTCCCCGTCCCTCTCCGCGTACGCGTTCTCGTACCGCCGGCTCAGCGCCTCGGCTCCCACCGGAACCACCGTCGTACAGCAAACACGCCGAACGCGGTCCAGGCCAGGGCGATCAGCACCGGTCCCAGCGCCTCGTAGAGCGACAGCTCACCGCTCCACCCGCCGCGCACGAGTGTGATCACCGGTGTCAGCGGCAGCAGTTCGAGCACCGTCGCCACCCGGTCGGGCATCAGCTCCAGCGGAACGGTGATCCCGGAACCGGCCATCGAGATCATCATCAACGGCAGTGAGGTGACCTGCGCGTTCTCCACCGTGCGGGTGAAGCTCGCCGTCACGGCGGCCAACGACGCGCACATCACCAGGCCCAACAGCACGCCGACGACGACGAGATGAGGTGCCTCGGGAGCCCCTAGATCGAGCAGCGCGGCACAGCCCGCCACCAGGATCAGGGACTGGACCAACCCGGTGCTGACGGACGGCAGCGCGGCCCCGGCGAGGATCTCCCGGTCCCGCAGCTCACCGGTGCGCAGCCGCTTGAGGACGAGTTCCTCGCGCCGCCCGACGAAGACGCCGATGAGCGCCGAGTACACCGCGAACAGCAACGAGAAGCCGACGGCTCCCGGCAGCAGGATCAGCCCGATGCTGAGGCCTGTGTCCGCGAGGTCCATGTCCTTGACCACCAACCGGACGGTGAACGGCAGCATCACCGGCACGAACAGGGCCGCGTAGATCATGCCCTTGCTGCGTCCGAACAGAGTCAGCTCGGCCCGTGCGAGGGCCGCCACACGCCCCGTCGCAGTGGTGACGGTCGCACTGCTCATACCGCGTACTCCTCGACACTCTCGGAAACGTTCGCAGAATCATCCGAACCAGCCTCGGCCGAAGCGGCCGCCTCCCGCGCGATCCCCAGGAACGCCTCCTCCAGCGAGGCCGACCGCACATCGAGCCGCCGCAGCTCCACACCCGCCCCGGCGGCCCACACCAGCAGCCCGGTGGCCGCCCGCTGAAGCTCCAGGGTCCGCAGCCGTACGGTGCTCCCCACCATCTCGTGCCCGCACACCCCCAGCTCGCCGAGCGGCGGCAGGTCCCCCAGGAGGTACCCGTCGGGCAGGTCGAAGGAGATCCGGGACGGCTGCGCGGCGGTCACCTCGGCCGGCGTCCCGGCGGCAGCGATGCGACCCGAGTGAAGGATCGCCAGCCGGTCGGCGAGACCCTCGGCCTCCTCCAGGTAGTGCGTGGTCAGCAGCACGGTCGTACCGGCGTCGCGCAGCTCGCGCACCAACTCCCAGGTTTCCAGGCGCCCTTCGGCGTCCAGCCCGGTCGTCGGCTCGTCCAGGAACAGCACCTCGGGCCGGCCGAGCAGCGCGAGCGCCAGGTCCAGGCGCCGCCGCTCGCCTCCGGACAACTGCTTCACCCGGACACCGGCCCGCCGCTCCAGACCGACCAGTTCCAGCGCTTCCCGCGCCGGACGCGCCCCGCTCACACAGCCCGCCCACATCCGCGCGGTCTCCGCGACGGTCAGTTCGGAGGGAAAGCCACCCTCCTGCAACATCACCCCGGTCCGCGGCCGTACGACGTCCCGCTCGGTGTAGGGATCGTGCCCGAGGATCCGTACCCGGCCCCCGGCCGGCCGTGCGAGTCCCTCCAGCAGTTCGACGGTGGACGTCTTTCCGGCGCCGTTGGTGCCGAGCAGTGCGAAGACCTCGCCGCGGCGCACGGAGAAGGTGATCCCGCGCACGGCTTCGAACCCGCCCCCGTACACACGCCTCAGGTCGGTGACCTCAATCACGTGTTCGTGTCCGTTGGTGTCCATGCCCTCAGCCTTCCGGCGATCCGGGACCGACGGGAGTGCGGGCTGTCATCACCGCACATGACAAATGTCAGACGCTCGGTCGAGGCGGCCCCGGACACCGGAAGGACATACACAAAAGGCCCCGGTCCACTGGACCGGGGCCTTCAGAACTGAGCGGACGACCAGGTTCGAACTGGCGACCTCAACCTTGGCAAGGTTGCGCTCTACCAACTGAGCTACGTCCGCATTGCCTCCGACCGGCTCTCACCGATCGGCGCGAGCACCAGCCTACCTGATCCACAGGAGTGGTCGGATCGGCGGTGCAGAGCGGGTGACAGGAATTGCACACTGCGCCTTCCCCCTGGAAGGGGGATGTTCTACTACTGAACTACACCCGCATGTACTCCGTGGGCTGGGCTTTTCGGCCTTGCCCCTCGGCGTGCTCCAGACTCTAGCTGACCAGGTGGGGTGCAACGCAAGTCGGTTGCCCCCAGGGCCCGCTGACGGACTCTGGGGGCACCGCGCCGCGGCCGGCTGTCACCGTGCGGCGGCGAACGCCTCGTAGACCTTCTTGGGGATGCGCCCGCGCGCCGGGACGTCCATCTTGTTCGCCTGTGCCCAGGCCCGGACGGCCGCCGGGTCGGGCGCGACCTCCGTCTGCCGGTACGCCTTGCCGGACCTCGACCGCTTGCGGCCGGCGTCCACGTACGGCGCGAGCGCCTTACGCAGTTTCTTGGCATTGGCTGGATTCAGGTCGATCTCGTACGACTTGCCGTCGAGTCCGAAGGCGATCGTTTCCGCCGCTTCCGAGCCGTCGATGTCGTCAAAGAGAGTGACCACGACCTTCTGCGCCACGAATATCGGTCCCTTCGTGCGGCATCTCTACGATGACGTGCCAAGACGTCTGGGAGATGCCGACTGTCCGCCTGTTATTGGGCAAAGTATCGGTTAATGACAATTCATTTGTACAGTGCCCGGCATTGCAATGTGAAGCCCGACTAAATCTGTCCGCGTGTCCCCAGCGCAATAGGCCAGGTGCATCGATCCGGGATCTTTTCCTGAACTTTTCGTGAAGCTCCCGCCCCGATGCCGGATCGTGACAGCCGTCACGTAGATTCCTACAACTCTACTCGCGTAGAAATTTTGTACGGGTAGTCTGAAGGCACCTGCAGGAACCTGCTCAGCACCACAACACCGGGAGTGCCAGTGGCACGCGTCGTAGTCGACGTCATGCTCAAGCCGGAGATCCTCGACCCCCAGGGCCAGGCGGTGCAGCGCGCACTGCCGCGGCTGGGTTTCGAAGGGATCTCCGACGTACGTCAGGGAAAGCGATTCGAACTGGAAGTTGACGGGCCGGTCGACGAGGCCGTGCTCGCCCGCATCCACGATCTCGCGGAATCCTTCCTCGCCAACACCGTGATCGAGGACTTCACCGTCAAGGTGGAGGAAGTCGCGGGGGCCGCGAAGTGACCGCTCGTATTGGCGTCGTCACTTTCCCGGGCAGCCTCGACGACCGGGACACGCAGCGTGCGATCCGCCTCGCGGGCGCCGAGCCGGTCGCCCTGTGGCACAAGGACAAGGACCTCCACCAGGTCGACGCCGTGGTGCTGTGCGGCGGTTTCTCCTACGGCGACTATCTGCGGGCCGGTGCCATCGCCCGTTTCTCGCCGGTGATGGAGCCCCTCCTCGAGCAGGCGAAGGCCGGACTGCCGCTCCTCGGCATCTGCAACGGCTTCCAGATCCTCACCGAGGCCCACCTCCTCCCGGGCGGGATGCTCGGCAACGACCACCTCCACTTCATCTGCCGCGACCAGAAGCTGCGGGTGGAGAACGCGGACACCGCCTGGACGACCGACTACACGGCCGGCCAGGAGATCACCATCCCGCTGAAGAACATGGACGGCCGGTACGTCGCCGACGAGTACACCCTCGACAAGCTGGAGGCCGAGGGCCGGGTCGCGTTCCGCTACGTGGTCGGCGGCGGAGCCGCTGACGAGGGACACGGCAACCCGAACGGATCGCTGCGCGACATCGCCGGCATCACCAACGAGGCCGGCAACGTCGTAGGCCTCATGCCGCACCCGGAGCACGCCGTCGAGCCGCTCATCGGGTCCGGCCGCACCGACGGCCTCCCGTTCTTCACCTCGATCCTCAAGAAGCTGGTCAACGCATGAGCCGGACGCCTCTGGACACGGTCGAGCACGCGACCGCGACCCCCGACGTCGAGCTGCCCTGGGCCGAACTCGGACTGAAGAAGGACGAGTACGAGCGGGTCGTGGAGATCCTCGGCCGCCGCCCGACCGGCGCCGAGCTCGCCATGTACTCGGTCATGTGGTCCGAGCACTGCTCGTACAAGTCGTCGAAGGTGCACCTGCGCCAGTTCGGCGAGAAGGCCCCCCAGTCCGACGCGCTGCTCGTCGGCATCGGTGAGAACGCCGGTGTCGTCGACGTCGGCCAGGGCTACGCGGTCACCTTCAAGGTCGAGTCGCACAACCACCCGTCGTACGTGGAGCCGTACCAGGGTGCCGCGACCGGTGTCGGCGGCATCGTGCGCGACATCATCGCGATGGGCGCCAGGCCGGTCGCCGTCGTCGACCCTCTTCGTTTCGGCGCGGCCGACCACCCCGACACCAAGCGGGTGCTGCCGGGTGTCGTCGCGGGCATCGGCGGCTACGGCAACTGCCTGGGCCTGCCGAACATCGGCGGCGAGGTCGTCTTCGACGCCTGCTACCAGGGCAACCCGCTGGTCAACGCCGGTGCCATCGGCGTGATGCGGCACGAGGACATCCACCTCGCGAAGGCGTCCGGCGCGGGCAACAAGGTCATCCTGTACGGGGCCCGCACGGGCGGCGACGGCATCGGCGGCGCGTCAATCCTCGCCTCCGAGACCTTCGACGACGCCAAGCCGTCGAAGCGTCCCGCGGTCCAGGTCGGCGACCCCTTCCAGGAGAAGCTCCTCATCGAGTGCACCCTGGAGGCCTTCCAGGAGAAGCTGGTCGTCGGCATCCAGGACCTCGGCGCGGCCGGTCTGTCCTGTGCCACGTCCGAGCTGGCCTCCAACGGCTCCGGCGGCATGCGCGTGACCCTGGACGACGTACCGCTGCGTGACTCGACGCTCTCGCCCGAGGAAATCCTCATGAGCGAGTCGCAGGAACGCATGTGCGCGGTCGTCGAGCCGGAGAAGGTCGACCGGTTCCTGGAGATCTGCGACAAGTGGGACGTCATCGCCACCGTCATCGGCGAGGTGACCGACGGCGACCGCCTGGAGATCTACTGGCACGGCGGCAAGATCGTCGACGTCGACCCGCGCACGGTCGCCCATGACGGTCCGGTCTACGAGCGCCCGTACGCGCGTCCGGACTGGCAGGACGCCCTTCAGGCGGACGACGCCGGCAAGCTCGCGCGGCCCGCGAGTTCGGCGGAGCTGAAGGACCAGGTCCTGAAGCTGGTGTCGTCCCCCAACCAGGCCTCCAAGAAGTGGATCACCTCGCAGTACGACCACTTCGTGCAGGGCAACACGGTGCTGGCCCAGCCCGAGGACTCCGGGATGATCCGCATCGACGAGCAGACCGGCCTCGGCGTCGCCATCGCGACGGACGGCAACGGCCGGTACGCCAAGCTGGACCCGTACGCGGGCGCCCAGCTGGCCCTCTCCGAGGCCTACCGCAACGTGGCGACGACCGGTGCCAAGCCGCTCGCCGTCTCCGACTGCCTGAACTTCGGTTCGCCCGAGGACCCGGCGGTGATGTGGCAGTTCGCGGAGGCCATCCGCGGTCTCGCCGACGCCTGCCAGCAGCTCGGCACCCCGGTGACCGGCGGCAACGTCTCGCTCTACAACCAGACCGGCGAGGCGGCCATCCACCCGACCCCGGTCGTGGCGGTCCTCGGCGTCATCGACGACGTGGCCCGGCGCACGCCGGTCGCCTTCCAGGAGGAGGGCCAGCTGCTCTACCTCCTCGGCGACACGCGTGACGAGTTCGGCGGCTCGGCCTGGTCCCAGGTCGTCCACGACCACCTGGGCGGCCTGCCTCCGAAGGTCGACCTGGAGCGCGAGCGCCTGCTGGCCGAGATCCTGATCTCCGCCTCCCGCGACGGCATGATCGACTCCGCGCACGACCTGTCCGACGGCGGTCTGGTCCAGGCCGTGGTCGAGTCGGCGCTGCTCGGCGGCAAGGGCGCACGGCTGATCGTGCCGGACGGGCTCGACGCGTTCACCTTCCTGTTCTCGGAGTCCGCGGGCCGTGCGGTCGTCGCCGTGCCGCGTTCCGAAGAGGTCCGCTTCAACGACATGTGCGGTGCGCGGGGTCTGCCCGTCACCCGCATCGGTGTCGTCGACGGCGACTCCGTCGAGGTCCAGGGCGAGTTCGCGCTCTCCCTGGAGGACCTGCGCACGGCACACGAGGAGACCATCCCGGCGCTGCTCGCGTAGTCGGCTCCACGCCGCCGAGGGGCCTCACGGCACGTCACGGCACAGAGGGCCCCGCCCGGGCCAGGAGTCCGGGCGGGGCCTTCGTCATGCCGAGACGGGTCCCACGAGGGCTCGAGGGTCACCCGCGCGCAGGGCTGACGTGATTACGCCGGCAGGCATCGGCGTCCCGCACACCCTCGAGATCTTCGACGCCCCCGCGAGCACGTCCCGGCCCGCCTAGGCTGAACCTCATGCCCCCGGCCAAGAAGCGTGCGCGTACCTACGACCCCGGCAGGATCCGCACGGCGGTGCTCACCCAGTTCGGGACGGTACGACAGGCCGTACGCACCCTCACTCCCGAGCAACTCGCCCTTCCCACAAGGCTGGCGGGCTGGACCGTCCGGGATCTGGCCGCGCACGTGACGATGGCGGTGGAGACCGTCAGCCGCAACCTCGAGAGGGCCGAACCTCCCAAGGCGGAGCTCGCCCTCCTGGACTGGCCCTTCGCCACCGCCGCCCGGGCCGCCGGCATCTCCGACGACACCCTGGACCTCGCCGCCGCCCACCCCGACCTGAACGCCCTCTACGCCCGCGCCGAGGAACGTCTCACCGAGGCACTCGACACCGCTCCCGGCGGCCGTCTCCTCGCCGCCCGGACGGGCGCCATCACGCTCGCCGACTACCTCGTCACCCGCACCGTCGAACTCGTCGTCCACACCGACGACCTCAACGCGGCCGTGCCCGGCCTGGACATCCCGTACGACCGCCAGGCGCTCGCCGCCGCCACCCGGCTCCTCGCCGACGCCCTCGCCGTCAAGGCCCCCGGCGGCTCCACCGAGGTGCGGATCCCGCCGTACGCCGTCGTGCAGTGCGTCGAAGGACCCCGGCACACCCGCGGCACCCCGCCAAGCGTCGTCGAGACCGACCCGCTGACCTGGATCCGGCTCGCGTGCGGGCGGTCGACCTGGACGGGGGCGGTCGAGGAGGCGAAGGTCAGCGCGAGCGGGGAGCGGGCCGATCTTGGCGGATTGCTGCCGTTGCTGGGCTGAACCCGGAACCGGAGGGGGCCGGAGTGGAACCGATCACCCCGTATGTCCCGTCGAACCGACATGTACCGGCAGAAGCAGCGACTGATCAAGCCCCTGATCACGACGGCCGCCGTGGCCCTCATCCCTCTCGCGGCGGCCTGCGGCAACGAGAAGGCGGGCAGCGGCGGCGAACAGGCCGACAGCGGTGCGGTCGGCGCCGAACAGCCCGTCACCGACGTGCGGTGGAACATCGACAGCGTCACCGCCAAGGGCAAGACGCACAAGACCGACTCGAACGCCCACCTCACCTTCGACAAGAAGACCGGCAAGGTCGGCGGCCGGCTCGGCTGCAACCACGTCAACGCCAAGGCCACCGTGCGCGACGGACATATCACCCTGGGCACCCCGGCCACCACCCGAATGATGTGCGACGCCTCACTCATGGAGACCGAACGGGCCTTGCTGAGCCTCTTCGACGGGAAGGTCGGCTACCGGGTCGACCAGGAAACCCTCACGCTGACCAGCACAAACGGCACAAGTGTGCGGGCGGTCGCCGCCGAGTGATCCCATGCGGCCGAGAACCCTGGAGCATTCCCCAATTCGGACCAGTGGTCGATCTCGCCTACACTCGGTGGCGTGCCACGTGGTGACGGTCGACTCAGTCATGATCTGCTCCCCGGTGAGAAAGGCCCCCAGGACGCATGCGGCGTCTTCGGTGTCTGGGCTCCGGGCGAAGAGGTCGCCAAGCTCACTTACTTCGGGCTCTACGCCCTCCAGCATCGAGGTCAGGAATCCGCGGGAATCGCGGTCAGTAACGGCTCCCAGATCCTCGTCTTCAAGGACATGGGGCTCGTTTCCCAGGTCTTCGACGAGACCTCGCTCGGTTCGCTCCAGGGTCATATCGCGGTCGGTCACGCCCGCTACTCGACCACCGGTGCCTCCGTGTGGGAGAACGCCCAGCCGACGTTCCGTGCCACCGCGCACGGTTCCATCGCGCTCGGCCACAACGGCAACCTGGTCAACACGGCGCAGCTCGCCGAGATGGTCGCCGACCTGCCGAAGGACACCAACGGTCGCTCGACCCGCGTCGCGGCCACCAACGATACCGACCTGCTCACCGCGCTCCTCGCGGCCCAGGTCGACGACGACGGCAAGCCGCTGACCATCGAGGAGGCCGCCCCCGTGGTCCTCCCGCAGGTCAAGGGCGCCTTCTCGCTCGTCTTCATGAACGAGCACACCCTCTACGCCGCCCGCGACCCGCAGGGCGTCCGCCCGCTGGTCCTCGGCCGCCTGGAGCGTGGCTGGGTGATCGCCTCCGAGTCGGCCGCCCTCGACATCTGCGGCGCCGCCTACGTCCGCGAGATCGAGCCGGGCGAGTTCGTCGCCATCGACGAGAACGGCCTGCGTTCCTCCCGATTCGCGGAAGCGAAGCCCAAGGGCTGTGTCTTCGAGTACGTGTACCTGGCCCGCCCCGACACCGACATCGCCGGGCGGAACGTGTACCTCTCCCGCGTGGAGATGGGCCGCAAGCTCGCCAAGGAAGCCCCGGTCGACGCCGACCTGGTGATAGCTACTCCGGAGTCCGGCACCCCCGCCGCCATCGGCTACGCGGAAGCCTCGGGCATCCCCTTCGGTGCCGGCCTGGTCAAGAACGCGTACGTGGGCCGGACGTTCATCCAGCCCTCCCAGACGATCCGCCAGCTCGGTATCCGGCTGAAGCTGAACCCGCTGAAGGAAGTCATCAAGGGCAAGCGCCTGGTCGTCGTCGACGACTCGATCGTGCGCGGCAACACCCAGCGCGCCCTGGTCCGGATGCTTCGCGAGGCGGGCGCGGCGGAGGTCCACATCCGGATCTCCTCGCCTCCCGTGAAGTGGCCCTGCTTCTTCGGCATAGATTTCGCCACCCGCGCCGAGCTCATCGCCAACGGCATGAGCATCGACGAGATCGGCACCTCCCTGGGCGCCGACTCCCTGGCGTACATCTCCATCGACGGCATGATCGAGGCGACCACCATCGCCAAGCCGAACCTGTGCCGCGCCTGCTTCGACGGTGAGTACCCGATGGACCTCCCGGACCCCGAGCTGCTCGGCAAGCAGCTCCTGGAGACCGAGCTGGCCGCCGGGCCGGCGGCCACGGCCGCGGCCGACGCGATCCGTCGCCCGTAGGCAGCCCGTATCACCCGCAGACGACAGCAGTACGACCGCGCAGTACGACCGCCGTACGACCGCAATGCCGACTGCGATGACGACTGCAACTCGACACGAAAGTTCTCACCGTCATGTCTGAGACAACTGGTGCCAGCTACGCAGCTGCTTCTTACAAAACAGCAGGTGTCGACATCGAGGCGGGCGACCGCGCCGTCGAGCTGATGAAGGAGTGGGTGAAGAAGGCGCAGCGCCCCGAGGTCCTCGGCGGCCTCGGCGGTTTCGCCGGCCTCTTCGACGCCTCCGCCCTCAAGCGCTACGAGCGCCCGCTGCTCGCCTCCGCGACCGACGGCGTCGGCACCAAGGTCGACATCGCGCGCCAACTGGGCGTCTACGACTCCATCGGCCACGACCTGGTCGCGATGGTCATGGACGACATCGTGGTCTGCGGCGCCGAGCCGCTGTTCATGACCGACTACATCTGCGTCGGCAAGGTCCACCCCGAGCGGGTCGCCGCCATCGTCAAGGGCATCGCCGAGGGCTGTGTCCTGGCCGGCTGCGCCCTGGTGGGCGGCGAGACGGCCGAGCACCCCGGTCTGCTGGGGCCGGACGACTTCGACGTCGCCGGTGCCGGTACGGGCGTGGTGGAGGCCGACCGCCTGCTGGGCCCGGATCGCATCCGTACGGGGGACGCGGTCATCGCGATGGCCGCCTCCGGTCTTCACTCGAACGGGTACTCGCTCGTCCGGCATGTCCTGCTGAACCAGGCCGGTCTCGCGCTGGACGCGCGGATCGAGGAGTTCGGACGCACGCTGGGCGAGGAGCTCCTGGAGCCCACCAAGATCTACTCGCTGGACTGCCTGGCCCTGACCCGGACCACCGACGTGCACGCCTTCAGTCACGTCACGGGCGGCGGGCTCGCCGCCAACCTGGCCCGTGTGATCCCCGACATGCTGCACGCGATCGTCGACCGATCCACCTGGACCCCGGCCCCGGTCTTCGACCTTGTCGGCAGGACCGGTCAGGTCGAGCGCCTGGAGCTGGAGAAGACCCTGAACATGGGCGTCGGCATGATCGCGATCGTGCCCGAGGAGTCGGCGGACGTGGCCCTGGCCACCCTGGCCGACCGCGGGGTCGAGGCGTGGGTGGCCGGCGAGATCACGGACCGCGGCGATCACACCACGGGTGCGGAACTGGTCGGCACGTATTCAGTCTAAAAGCGTCTCCGCTTCGGTAGGAGTCCGTAAGCGTCCGTACGGGATCTGTACGACGCCCGGCCTGACGAGGGCAGAGCAAAACCCGGTCCGGCGGTGGAAACCGCTGGACCGGGTCATGCAGTGCTGGATCGTCAAGCGCCGCGGCGTTGTGACGCGGGACCGGACTCGTCGTCCTCGTCCTCATCGTCGTCGTTGTACAGATCCGCGTACTGGGCGTACGGGTCGTCTTCGTCCTCGTCGTCCTCGAACGGCTCGCCGTTCGGAGGCTGACTCGAAGTCGAAGCGCCCAGCTCGCTGGCCAGACGCGACAGGTCAGTCCCGCCGCTGTTGTACTTCAGCTGGCGGGCGACCTTCGTCTGCTTGGCCTTGGCCCGGCCGCGCCCCATGGCTCGACCCCCTCGGTGACGGGGCTCGACGGCCCCAGAGTCTTGACACGCGTTCATGATCTGGAACGGGCTCTCCGTGGAGAGACCGGTCCGTAGGGCTTCCACGGTACCTGAGCCCGCGCCCATACGGTACGTCGCCCGCAGGACGTGCCCGGACCCAGGACCCTCGGGGTGCCCCGTCCCCGCTGGTCAACCGCGATTTTAACCACTTCTTGGCAGGCGACCCGCCGACGGACGTGAGAGTTCTCTCTAAGTGTGCGCCGACGGGTACCGATCAAACCCGGGAAAGGCCTCTCAGCGCCGCCCGCGTCCCTCCGCCATCCGCTGTTCGGCGATCCGGTCGGCCGCCGCGGCCGGCGGAATCCCATCCGCCTTCGCACGTGCGAATATGGCCAGCGTGGTGTCGTAGATCCGCGCGGCCTTCGTCCTGCACCGTTCGAAGTCGAACCCGTGCAGTTCGTCGGCGACCTGGATGACACCGCCGGCGTTCACGACGTAGTCCGGCGCGTAGAGGATCCCGCGGTCGGCGAGGTCCTTCTCGACGCCGGGGTGGGCCAGCTGGTTGTTGGCGGCACCGCAGACGATCGTCGCGGTGAGCACCGGCACGGAGTCGTCGTTCAGGGCCCCGCCGAGCGCGCAGGGAGCGTAGATGTCGAGACCCTCCACGCGGATCAGCGCCTCGGTGTCGGCGACCACGGCCACGGACGGGTGCCTGTCGGCGATCCGCCGCACGGCTTCCTGCCGCACGTCGGTGATCACGACTCGGGCGCCCTCCTCCAGGAGGTGCTCCACCAGGTGGTGCCCGACCTTGCCCACGCCGGCGATGCCGACCGTGCGGTCGCACAGCGACGGGTCGCCCCACAGGTGCCGCGCGGAGGCCCGCATGCCCTGGTACACGCCGAACGCGGTGAGGACGGACGAGTCGCCCGCCCCGCCGTTCTCCGGCGAGCGGCCGGTCGTCCAGCGGCACTCACGGGCCACGACGTCCATGTCGGCGACGTAGGTGCCGACGTCGCAGGCGGTCACGTACCGCCCGCCGAGCGAGGCCACGAAACGGCCGTACGCGAGCAGCAGCTCTTCGGTCTTGATCACGTCGGGATCGCCGATGATCACGGCCTTGCCGCCGCCGTGGTCCAGGCCGGCCATGGCGTTCTTGTACGACATCCCGCGCGCGAGGTTCAGCGCGTCGGCGACGGCCTCCGCCTCGCTCGCGTACGGGTAGAAGCGGGTACCGCCGAGCGCGGGGCCGAGGGCGGTGGAGTGGAGGGCGATGACGGCCTTGAGGCCGCTTGCCTGGTCCTGGCAGAGCACGACTTGCTCATGGCCGCCCTGTTCCGAGTGGAACAGGGTGTGCAGTACATCAGCAGGTGCGCCGGTTACGTCGGTCACGGTGGTGACTCCTGAAGTAAGTTGCGGCGGTCGGAGACCAGCTCCCGTATGGGTGGCGGGGGCTCTGAGCACGAGATTAGAGCCTGGACGCCCGGTCGTTCGCGCAGCGCCCCGGATCACGTCCCCCCGGCGCACGCCCGTGCGACGATTTGCATGGGTTCCCGCACGTCGGGTGCGGGTTTCGCAGGTTTTCCTGGCAGCCGTCGGGGGAGGGAGCAGGCGTGCCCAAGGTGTCCTCCGTGATCGTCCCGTACGCGGCCTATCTGCGCGTGTACGAACCGCTGGCCGCCTTCCCTGAGCCGGAGCGCGGCTACTGGACCCGCTACGCCCGCCGTGCCGACCGCCCCTCGTACCAGGACGAGCTGCGTCGCTCCCTGGCCGACCTGCTGCCCACCCCGCCGATCCCGGTGCCGGTGCACGAGAGCAGCGACGCGTTCGTGCTCGATGTGGACGGAGTGGTGTGCGTCTGCCCGTGGCGCACCCGGCTGCGCGGCTGGCAGGCCCTGGACGAGCTGCCCGAGGAGCTTCCGCCGCCGGTCCTGGACGCGGTGCTGCCCCCCGTCGTACGACGTCAGGCGGCCCAGGACTACGAGCGATGGCTGGCCCGCAACCCGGACGCGCGGCCCTGGATCCGGACGGCGACCTGGCAGGTGCCGCTGAACTGGTTCGTGCTGGTGTCCGACGAGGAGCGGCGGTTCGACAAGGGCTCCGGCGAGGTCCCGCCGATGCTGCGCTACCGCACGCCCATGGTGCAGGCACGGCGGCGGGTGGCACGGGCCCTGAGGGCGCTCAAGGAAGCCATCGACGAGGGGCCGCTGATCGACGGCCTGATCGACGTGGGGCGCTGGCTGGAGGAGTTCCACCCGCGCTCGCTGGTGGAGCTGGACTACGGCGGTCTGGTGCACGTGCTGCCGGCCGGCGCGCTGGAGGACGACCACTCGGCGGCCGACGTGGCCGAGGGGATCGAGGCGCTGCGGCTCGGTGACGGGGACGCGGCGGGGGAGGCCTACGCCCGGCTCGTGGAGCGGTGGCGGTCGGTGCGGAACCGACGCTCGGCGAACTGAACGCGCCCCAGGTGACGAACTGACGTTTGACCTGACGCCCGTTTTGGGGTTTCGTCCTCGGACATATGTCCTGAGGTTTCGCCAACAAGGGATGTAGGTCCGGATCAGGGCGTTCGCCCCAAGTGTGTCAAGCGTGACGGAACGCACGTACGCGGCTCTTGCGCCGCTTGCCCCCCCTCATGCCAAAATAGGACAAGGAGTCCGGGGAGGGCTCCTTCCGCCCCGTTGTGCTGCGATGTGGGCGGAATCTCAGCATTGCACGCTTTGGGGGGCCTGATGACTCCTGATCGTCCTGTGACTGATCGTCACAGTGGCGTGACTGTCCGCTATGGCATGGTCCATCGGCTTCCGCGGCTGATGAACACCTGGAGGGGCAATTCCATCGGTTTGGCCTACGCGGCTGGACGGATGGTGTAGTTGTAGTGCCGAGGACAAGCCGTTCGTCCTATAACCGACTCGACTCGCGTCCGCCATTTCGGGCAACGCGGGTCAAGGTGCAGAATTTAGAGGAATGAACCGAGAAGGTTCGGTTCTCCCGAGGAGGCCGCTCATGACCGCTCGCACCCCTGATGCCGAGCCGCTGCTGACCCCGGCTGAAGTCGCCACGATGTTCCGCGTCGACCCGAAGACGGTCACGCGGTGGGCGAAGGCCGGCAAGCTCACGTCCATCCGTACGCTCGGCGGGCACCGCCGTTACCGCGAGGCTGAGGTCCGCGCTCTGCTCGCGGGCATCCCGCAGCAGCGCAGCGAGGCCTGAACAACTGAATAACCGGGCAAACCGGCAGGTCCCCCACTTGTCGTAGCGCCCGGCACCACAGCTCCAAGCGACGCGAGTCCTGCCCCAACAGGCCTCACGCCCAAGCCTCCAGGGGCTTTCCGAGCACAACACAGGGTGCGTCGTAGATCGCGCTGGACTCCGCCGAGTCCAGCGCGATCTTTTTTGTGTGCGGAACGTGGCCGGTGGGGTGGGTCTGTGAGCGGCCTTGTCGGAGTCTGGGGAGGGCTGTCGGATCTACCGTGGACGCCCCTCCGAGGGTGGTGCAATTGCACATATAAAATTGACCAGTTGTATGCGAGGCGTAAGTACCGCAGTTTCAGAAACTCATGCGGTGACACCCGTCACATGCCCGGGTCCTTGTTGCTGTCGGCTCGCGTGCGCTAAAGGAGGCGCGTGTTCCAGCGCTCCCTGTGCGGTGGGCGGTTGGGCATCGCCGATGGTCACGCGGGGGCCGGGCTCTCGTCCTCGACGTCCGCGTCGACGCCCTTGGCGGGCTCCTGGAGGGCTCGCCGGGCGGCTTGCTGGACGGCTTGCGAGGCGGTCTGCTGGGCGGCCGGTGGTGCGGTCGGCGGGGCGGAGTCCATCGCCAGCCGCAACAGGCGGTGGCAGATCGGGCAGTGGCGCGTCAGATGGCGATAGGAGGAGGCGGCCGACAGGTGCGCACGGAGCAACGCCCGTGTCTCGTGCCTGGCTGACGCCGCCATACGCCACCTCCGGAAGGCCGCACGCGAGGCGGCCCTGACTTCTGGGTACCGGCGGAACGGGACGCCGTCAAGACGGCGTGTGCGCCTCGGAGGGCTTCCGGACGGCGCTGAACCCAAGGGAGCCAGGGTTCGAAGACCCGGGCTCCCTTATCGCGGTCCTGAGGGGAAGCGGGAACGAAGAAGGGCCCGCTTCCCCTGACGGGTGCGGGCCCTTCTCATTACTGCGGTCCTGACGGGATTTGCTGTACCCGATGGCGGCTGCGCCGCGGGCGCGGCCGCCGCCTCGGCGGGGCAGGGGTGAGTGGTGTCGGGCATGAGGAAGGGCCCGCTTCCCCTCGCGGGTGCGGGCCCTTCTCATTACTGCGGTCCTGACGGGATTTGAACCCGCGGCCTCCACCTTGACAGGGTGGCGAGCACTCCAAACTGCTCCACAGGACCAGGTTTTGCGGCGCTATTCGTGCGTTGCGCTGCGAGAAGAGACTCTACAGGAGGCGGCGCCTCCTGGTCGAACTCACTCAGCGTGAGGGTGCCGTTACGGTACGGCCGCGTCGATCGCCTTCACGATCCGCTTGTCGGAGACCGGATACGCCGTCCCCAGGGCGTGCGCGAAATAGCTGACCCGCAGCTCCTCGATCATCCACCGGATGTCCAGCACCGAGGACGGGATCGGGCGGCCCTGCGGCAGCTGTTCCAGCAGCCACGCGTACTCGTCCCGCATCTCGTGGACCTTCTCCATGCGCGTGGTGTCCCGCTGGACGTTCGTCGGCATCTGCTGCAGCCGCCGGTCCGCGGCGACCAGATAGCGCATCAGATCGGGCAGCCGCCGCAGCCCCGCCTCCGTCACGAAGCCCGGCTTCACGAGGGCGTCCAGTTGCCCCCGTACGTCCGCCAGGTTCGCCAGCAGTACGGCGCTCCGTACGCCCTTCAGGCGGCGCTCACAGGCCTGCCAGGCGGCCAGCACCTGCTGCACCTGACCCACCGTTCGGACCGTCGTGTCGACGATCTCCGCGCGTACCTTGTCGTACAGCTTCCGGTACGACTCCTCGTCCCACACCGGGCCGCCGAAGTCGCCGATCAGCTTGTCCGCCGCCGCCATCGCGCAGTCGTCGAAGAGCGCCTGGATCGACCCGTGCGGATTCGCGGACAGGGCGAGCTTCTGCGGGTTGGTCAGCTTCTCGGACGCGAACTTCGCCGGGTTGACCGGGATGTTGCGCAGGATCAGCCGGCGCGTGCCCTTCCACATCGCCTCCGCCTGCTCGGCCTCGGTGTCGAAGAGGCGTACGGAGACGGTGTTCGCCGTCGGTCCGTCGTCGACCAGGGCCGGGTACGCCTTCACCGGCTGGCCGGCGCGGCGGGTCTCGAAGACGCGGGTGAGGGAACCGATCGTCCAGTCGGTGAGGCCCTTGCGCTCAAGAGACTCGCCGCCCTGGCGCTCGGCGGTGGCGGCCGCCGCCTGGGACAGGGCCTGCCTCGCCTTCGGCCTCAGCTGGAGCTTCAGCGCCTCCAGGTCCTTGTCCTCGGCCAGCTTGCGGCGACGCTCGTCGACGATCCGGAAGGTGATGCGGAGGTGGTCGGGGACCCTCGACCAGTCGAAGTCGTCCGCGGTGAAGGGGACGCCGACCATGCGCTTGAGCTCTCGCGCCATGGTCGTGGTGAGCGGCTCCTGGAGGGGCACCGCCGTGTCCAGGAACCGCTTCGCGAAGTTCGGTGCCGGCACGTAATGGCGACGGATCGGCTTCGGCAGGGAGCGGATCAGTTCGGTGACGACCTCTTCCCTGAGGCCCGGGATCTGCCAGTCGAAGCCCTCGTCCGTGACCTGGTTGAGGACCTGGAGCGGGACATGGACGGTCACGCCGTCCGCGTCCGCGCCCGGCTCGAACTGGTACGTCACCCGGAACTTCAGCGGGCCCTGCCGCCACGAGTCCGGATAGTCGGCCTTGGTGACCGCCTCCGCCGACTCCCGGATGAGCATCTCCCGCTCGAAGTCGAGGAACTCGGGCTGCTCGTGCCGCTTGCGCTTCCACCAGGAGTCGAAGTGGGCGCCGGAGACGACGTGTTCGGGCACCTTCTGGTCGTAGAAGTCGAAGAGCGTGTCGTCGTCGACGACGATGTCCCGGCGCCGGGCCCGGTGCTCCAGTTCCTCGACCTCGCTGAGGAGTCTGCGGTTGTCGGCGAAGAACTTGTGGTGGGTGCGCCAGTCGCCCTCGACCAGGGCGTTGCGGATGAAGAGCTCGCGGGAGGTCTCCGGGTCGATCCGGCCGTAGTTGACCTTGCGCTGGGCGATGATCGGCACGCCGTACAGCGTGACCTTCTCGTACGCCATCACCGCGGCCTGGTCCTTCTCCCAGTGCGGCTCGCTGTACGTGCGCTTCAGCAGATGCTCGGCGAGCGGCTCGACCCACTCCGGCTCGATCTTCGCGTTGACCCGGGCCCAGAGGCGGGACGTCTCCACCAGTTCGGCGGACATGACGAAACGCGGGGGTTTCTTGAAGAGGGCCGAGCCGGGGAAGATCGCGAACTTGGCGTTGCGGGCGCCCAGATAGTCGTTCTTCGCGCCCTCCTTCACGTCCTTCATGCCGATGTGGGAGAGCAGGCCGGCGAGGAGGGAGACGTGGACGCTCTGCTCTGCCGCGTCGTCCTCGTTCAGATGGATGCCCATCTGCTTGGCGACCGTACGCAGTTGCGTGTAGATGTCCTGCCATTCGCGGATGCGCAGGAAGTTCAGGTACTCCTGCTTGCACATACGCCGGAAGGAGGAGGAGCCCCGCTCCTTCTGCTGCTCCCGCACGTACCGCCACAGGTTGAGGTAGGCGAGGAAGTCGCTCGTCTCGTCGCGGAAGCGGGCGTGCTGCTGGTCGGCCTGGGTCTGCTTGTCGGCGGGGCGCTCGCGCGGGTCCTGGATGGACAGCGCGGCCGCTATGACCATGACCTCCCGGACACAGCCGTTTTTGTCGGCCTCCAGGACCATCCGGGCCAGCCGCGGGTCGACGGGCAGCTGGGCGAGCTTGCGGCCGGTCTGGGTGAGCCGCTTGCGTGCGTCCTTCTCCGCCGGGTCCAACGCGCCCAGTTCCTGGAGGAGCTGGACACCGTCACGGATGTTGCGGTGGTCCGGCGGATCGATGAACGGGAACTTCTCGATGTCGCCGAGTCCGGCGGCGGTCATCTGCAGGATGACGGAGGCGAGGTTCGTACGGAGGATCTCGGCGTCCGTGAACTCGGGCCGGGCGTCGAAGTCGTCCTCGGCGTAGAGGCGGATGCAGATGCCGTCGCTGGTGCGGCCGCAGCGGCCCTTGCGCTGGTTGGCGCTGGCCTGAGAGATCGGCTCGATGGGGAGGCGCTGGACCTTGGTGCGGTGGCTGTAGCGGGAGATGCGGGCGAAGCCGGGGTCGATGACGTACTTGATCCCGGGGACGGTCAGCGAGGTCTCCGCGACGTTGGTCGCCAGGACGATCCTGCGTCCGGTGTGCTGCTGGAAGACGCGGTGCTGCTCGGCGTGCGAGAGCCGGGCGTACAGGGGCAGGACTTCCGTGAAGCGGAACTTCTTCTTCTCGAGCGCGTCCGCGGTGTCCCGGATCTCCCGCTCGCCGGAGAGGAAGACGAGGATGTCGCCCTTGCCCTCGCCCGTGAGCTCTTCGACGGCTTCGGTGATCGCGGTGATCTGATCCCGGTCGGAGTCCTCGCCGTCCTCCTCCAGGAGCGGGCGGTAGCGGACCTCCACGGGATACGTGCGCCCGCTGACCTCGACGATCGGAGCGTCCCCGAAGTGCCGGGAGAAGCGCTCGGGGTCGATGGTCGCGGAGGTGATCACGACCTTCAGATCAGGGCGCTTCGGCAGTAGCTGGGCGAGGTAGCCCAGCAGGAAGTCGATGTTCAGGGACCGCTCGTGGGCCTCGTCGATGATGATCGTGTCGTAGGCGCGCAGCTCGCGGTCGGTCTGGATCTCGGCGAGCAGGATGCCGTCCGTCATCAGCTTGACGAAGGTGGCTTCCGGGTTGACCTGGTCGGTGAACCGCACCTTCCAGCCGACGGCTTCGCCCAGAGGTGTGTCGAGCTCTTCCGCGACCCGCTCCGCGACGGTGCGGGCGGCGATACGACGGGGCTGGGTGTGCCCGACCATGCCGCGCACCCCGCGCCCCAGCTCCAGACAGATCTTCGGGATCTGTGTCGTCTTGCCGGAGCCGGTCTCACCGGCGACGATGACGACCTGGTGATCGCGGATGGCGGCCGCGATCTCGTCCTTCTTCTGGCTGACGGGCAGCTGCTGGGGGTAGCTGACGGCGGGCACCCGGCCGTGCCGCGCACGCATCCGTTCCTCGGCCTTCGCGACCTCCGCCTCGATCTCGGCGAGTACGGCGGCACGGGCCTCCGGCTTGCGGATCCTGCGCGCGCCTTCGAGCCTGCGCCCGAGCCGGTGCGCGTCGCGCAGGGACAGCTCGGTCAGGCGGGGGGCGAGAGCGCCGAGGTCGGGGGTGCCCGGTGCGGGAGCGGCAGCGCCGGGGGCGGGGTGCGTAGACATACGCGATCCAGGATCTCATCCCCGGGAAATCCGTGGCGAACGCTTTTGCCTCCGGCGGTACGGAAGGTCTGTCGGCAACCTTCTCGGCAGGCGTCGCGGTGGCGCGGGGAGGGGGTGTCGCGTGGGTGAACGGCAAGGGCCCACGACAAGGGCCCCGTCCGTGTGGACGGGGCCCTTGGGTGGTGGCTGGGGCCGGGATCGAACCGGCGACCTATCGCTTTTCAGGCGATCGCTCGTACCAACTGAGCTACCCAGCCACGAGACTTCCGGAGAAACCTCAGCGGTCCTGACGGGATTTGAACCCGCGGCCTCCACCTTGACAGGGTGGCGAGCACTCCAAACTGCTCCACAGGACCTTGCTGTGCGTACGACAGTGTCGCACACGGTATTGCGTGCCCCCAACGGGATTCGAACCCGTGCTACCGCCTTGAAAGGGCGGCGTCCTAGGCCGCTAGACGATGAGGGCTATCGGCCCGCCTGGGCGCTTTGTCAGCGCGTCGGGGACGTGTGAAGCATAGGCGATGGCGGGAGGGATCGCCAAAACGGTTTAGGGGGCCGGGGCGGAGGGGGTCGAAGGGCTGGGCGAGGACGAGCCGGGCGACGGGGTGGAAGGGCTGGGGGAGGACGCGCCGGGCGACGGGGTGGCGCCGGGCTGGTTCTCCTGTACGAGATGGCGACTGACCTCGGCCGTCGTCAGCCCCAGGCCGCCCAGTTCGATCTCGTCCCAGGCCTGGAGCCGGCGGGTGTCGCGGTCCATGTAGAGGATCGAGGCCTCGATGGGGTCGGGGTACTTGCCCTCCACCGCGCGCAGACCGCTGCCGCCGGTGGAGCCCTCGACCCGCAGTCGGGTGCCGTACTTCATGACCTCCATCTCCTCGTGGTGGAGGTGCCCGGCCAGGGCCAGCGGGACCTCGCCGTCGACCTCGCGGGCCAACGCCGGTTCGTGGGCGACGGCGATGTCGGCGGGGGTACCGGCCGTGCGCTGGTCGCGCAGGGCCGAGGCCAGGCGGGCGCCGGCCAGTTCCTGGGACGCGTCGCCGCCGGGCCGTGTCGAGCGGTCGGGCGTGAACTGCGGGTCGCCGATGCCGGCGAAGCGCAGGCCGGCGATGGTGCGCGCCCGGCCGTCGTCAAGGACGTGCACGTTCTTCATCCGGGACAGATAGCGCTGGGTGAGCGTCGAGTCGTGGTTGCCGCGGACCCAGACGTACGGGGCGCCCAGGTCCTCGATCGGGTCCAGGAAGCCGTTCTCGGCAGCCGTGCCGTGGTCCATGGTGTCGCCGGAGTCGACGATCACGTTCACCTTGTACTGCTCCACCAGCGAGGCGATGATCTTCCAGCTCGCCGGGTTCAGATGGATGTCGGAGACGTGCAGAACGCGGATGGTGGACGGGTCGGGCGCGTAGGCGGGGAGCGTGGAGGTGGCGTCGTACAGCTTCGTCACGTTCGTGACCAGACGGGCCAACTCCTTCTGGTACACGTCGAATTCGGTGACGATGCTGCGGGCGTTGCCGACCAGGGACGGCGCCGAGGAGAGCAGTCCGGAGAACTTCGGTTCGAGGACCGACTCCGGGTTCCAGGTCGCGTACGCCGTTCCGCCCGAGGCGGCCAGGAGGGTGAACGCCAGGCCGCCCGCGGCGAGGGCGCGGCGGGGGCGACGGTAGACCGCGAGACCGAGGGCGGTGGCGCCGGAGACGACGGCGACGCAGGAGCGTACGGCCAGGTCGAGGGTGCCGTGGGCGACGTCCTCGGTGACCTCGTCCTGGAGTCCGGACAGACGTTCGGGGTGGTCGACCAGGGCCTGGGAACGGACCGGGTCGAGCTGGTCGACGTTCACGTCCAGGCGGACCGGGGCGTGGTGGCTGTTCAGCTGCAGCGCGCCGAGCGGCGAGACGTTGATCTTCGTGCCGCCGGTGAACGACGGGCGCAGGGTCATCGTGGTGTTCATGGGTCCGACCGGGGCCCGGACATTGCCGACGATCAGCAGGCCCAGCCAGGCGCCGAGCACGACGACGGCGACGAGTCCGAGGGCGCGGACCCAGGGGTGCGGCTGGGGGACGAGTTCGAAGACCGGATGGGGGCGGCGCGTGCGGTAGCGGCGGGCGACGGTACGCGGGGTCCTGCGGATGGGTTTCACGATGTTCCGGACGGCTACGGGGACGCGGGCCATTGGTCCCGTATGCCCAAGCCCGCCCGTTGATATGCGGGGGTATGGGGACCGCCGGCAGTGCCGGGGGCGCTCGTGACTCTCGTACAGAGGTTCCGTACCGGACAATGGGCGTGTGCTGGAGATGACGCGCGAGGAGTTCGAGGAACTGGTCGCCGAGGCGCTGGACCGGATTCCGCCGGAGTTGACGCGGCTGATGGACAACGTCGCGGTGTTCGTCGAGGACGAGCCGCCAGCGGACGATCCCGAGCTGCTCGGGCTGTACGAGGGGACTCCGCTGACCGACCGGGGCGAGTGGTACGCCGGAGTGCTGCCGGACCGGATCACGATCTACCGGGGGCCGACGCTCAGGATGTGCGCGTCGCGGGAGGAGGTCGTCGCGGAGACGGAGGTGACCGTGGTCCATGAGATCGCGCACCACTTCGGGATCGACGACGCCCGGCTGGACGCCCTCGGGTACGGGTGAGCCCCAACGAGTGAAGTTGTTCGATGCGTGGCGCGTGTCCTCTTGTGGGCGGCGGGAGTTGGACGGGTTGACTCCTTCACCCTCCACCGGAGGTGGCTGCCCGTGCGCCCCTTGTACGTATCCGTCCGTCTGGCCGCCACGGTCATGGCCATCGCCGCTGCCGCCGGCTGTATGAGCGTGGGTGACGACGACGGCGGTCGTGGCAGCGCGAAGCCGTCGCACTCGGCCGGGCAGCGAGGCGGTGAGGAACCCGACGGCGGGGCGGCGGTGTCGGGCGGTGGCGTAGGCGTCGGAGCGGCGGCCGGTAGCGGCAAGCACGGGCCCGGCAAGCACAAGAAGGGCAAGGGGGCGTCGGCGCGGCCGTCGGCCTCGGAGCCGGCGAAGGGCGGCGCGTCCGCCCCGGCGCAGAACGGGCCGCAGGGACCGCCGAAGCCGGGGGTGCCGTCGCCGACCAGGGGCGAACCCCTGCCCACCCGGACGGTCGAGCCACCGCCGCCGCCACCACCGACCCCCGCTCCGCCACCGCCGCCGGAAACGCCGACCCCCGAACCACCGACCCCCGAGCCGTCGTCCTCGGCGCACGAACCGCCGGGGCCGCAACCTCAACTGGCCCAGCGGGAACCGGCACCGGAGGCGGGGGCGCGTGCGTAAGCCCCTGGCGCCCCCTGGCTCGGGGTTGACCTGCGTGCGGGCCTGTGTGACCTACGTCTATCCGACTCGGTTTGCCTTCGGGGGAGAGGGGTGCGTATGGTGGTAGATCGTTTGATCCCATTGCCCGGCGCCAACGCAGAGCGCGCCGTGTGGCGCGTTCTCTCCCCTTACCGTGGCTGACCGCATTGAGGCGGTCGTATTGCGAAACACGGAGTTGACGGGCGCGTGCCGACGAGACTCCGGAAGGTTTCGCATACGCATGTCCATTTCCCTTACTGATCACGTCGTCGTGCCCGAGAACGAGGGCACCGAGGGCGCGGCGGACGCTCCCGAGGTCACCTTCGAGGACCTCGGTCTCCCTGAGGGCGTCGTACGCAAGCTCGCCCAGAACGGCGTGACCGCCCCCTTCCCGATCCAGGCCGCGACCATCCCGGACGCCCTGGCCGGCAAGGACATCCTCGGCCGTGGCCGCACCGGCTCCGGCAAGACCCTCTCCTTCGGTCTGCCGACTCTGACCCGACTGTCCGGCAGCCGCAGCGAGAAGCACCGGCCGCGCGCCGTCATCCTCACGCCGACCCGTGAGCTCGCCATGCAGGTCGCCGACGCGCTGCAGCCCTACGGCGACGTCCTCGGCCTGAAGATGAAGGTCGTCTGCGGCGGTACGTCGATGGGCAACCAGATCTACGCCCTGGAGCGCGGCGTCGACGTCCTCGTCGCCACCCCGGGCCGGCTGCGCGACATCATCAACCGCGGCGCCTGCTCGCTGCAGGACATCGAGGTCGCCGTCATCGACGAGGCCGACCAGATGTCGGACCTGGGCTTCCTGCCCGAGGTCACCGAGCTGCTCGACCAGGTCCCGGCGGGCGGTCAGCGCATGCTCTTCTCGGCCACGATGGAGAACGAGATCTCCACGCTGGTCAAGCGTTACCTGACCGACCCGGTCACGCACGAGGTCGACAGCGCCCAGGGCAACGTCACGACCATGTCGCACCACATCCTCATCGTGAAGCCCAAGGACAAGGCGCCGGTCACCGCCGCGATCGCCTCCCGCAAGGGCCGCACGATCATCTTCGTCCGCACCCAGCTCGGCGCCGACCGTATCGCCGAGCAGCTGTGCGACTCCGGTGTGAAGGCCGACGCGCTGCACGGCGGTATGACGCAGGGCGCGCGCACCCGCGTGCTGGAGGACTTCAAGAAGGGCTACGTCAACGCGCTCGTCGCGACCGACGTCGCCGCGCGCGGTATCCACGTCGACGGCATCGACCTGGTCCTGAACGTGGACCCGGCCGGCGACCACAAGGACTACCTGCACCGGGCCGGCCGTACCGCCCGTGCCGGTCGTACGGGCACGGTCGTGTCCCTCTCCCTGCCGCACCAGCGCCGTCAGATCTTCCGTCTCATGGAGGACGCCGGTGTCGACGCCGGGCGTCACATCATCCAGGGCGGCACGGCCTTCGAGCCGGAGGTCGCCGAGATCACCGGTGCCCGGTCGATGACCGAGGTGCAGGCCGAGTCCGCGGGTAACGCGGCGGAGCAGGCCGAGCGCGAGGTCGCCCACCTCAGCAAGCAGTTGGAGCGTGCGCAGCGGCGCGCGACCGAGCTGCGCGAGGAGTCCGACCGGCTGGTCGCCCGGGCCGCCCGCGAGCGCGGCGAGGACCCGGAGGCCGCGGTTGCCGAGGCGCAGGCGGCTGTCGCCGCGGCCGCCGCGGTGGCCGTGCCCGAGCAGCCGGTGGCGCAGAACCTCGACAACGCCGACAAGGCCGAGCGCTCCTACGAGCGTCGGGACAACGACCGTGGCGGCTTCCGCCGTGACGACCGTGGTGACCGGGGTGGCGACCGTGGTGGTCGTTCCTTCGAGCGTCGTGACGACCGTGGTGGCTTCCGTCGGGACGACCGTCGGGACAACGACCGTGGCGGCTTCCGCCGTGACGACCGTGGTGACCGGGGTGGCGACCGTGGTGGTCGTTCCTTCGAGCGTCGTGACGACAACCGTGGTGGCGGCCGTTCCTTCGAGCGCCGTGACGACAACCGTGGCGGCTTCCGCCGTGACGACCGTGGTGACCGGGGTGGCGACCGTGGTGGTCGTTCCTTCGAGCGTCGTGACGACAACCGTGGTGGCGGCCGTTCCTTCGAGCGTCGCGACGACAACCGTGGCGAGCGTCGTGACGACAACCGTGGCGGCTTCCGCCGTGACGACCGTCCGGCCCGTCCCTTCGAGCGCCGGGACGAGCGCGGCGGACACCGTGGCAGCGACCGTCCGTTCAACCGTGACCGCCAGGGCGACCGCCCCGGCTTCCGTTCCGGCGGCCACGACCGCCCCTCCGGCCGTCGTGACGACCACCGCAGCGGCGGCAGCACCGGCACCGGCACCGGCTCCTTCGGCCGCCGCGACGACAAGCCGCGCTGGAAGCGCAACGGCTGAGCGCGTCTTTGAGCAGTGAACGCCGTGGCCCCCGGGAATCCCGGGGGCCACGGCGTTCCGCTGTGCGGGTCCATGGACTGTTTCTAGCCAAATTGTGACGTGTGTCACGCCCCCGGGGTGGGAATCGCTGGGGGCATGACAGATGACGCCATAGCGAGTGGGCCGTCGGACGGAAAACTCTCCAACGAGGGACTCTCCGACGAGGAACGGCTGGCCCAGCTCGGTTACACGCAGGTTCTCGCCCGCCGAATGTCGGCGTTCTCCAACTACGCGGTCTCCTTCACGATCATCTCGGTCCTCTCGGGCTGCCTGACGCTGTACCTCTTCGGCATGAACACGGGCGGCCCGGCGGTGATCACCTGGGGCTGGGTGGCCGTAGGCCTGATGACCCTCTTCGTGGGTCTGTCGATGGCCGAGATCTGCTCGGCGTACCCGACCTCGGCGGGTCTGTACTTCTGGGCGCACAAACTGGCCCCGTCCCGGACCGCGGCCGCCTGGGCCTGGTTCACGGGCTGGTTCAACGTGCTCGGCCAGGTCGCGGTGACCGCGGGCATCGACTTCGGGGCGGCGTCCTTCCTCGGCGCCTACCTGAACCTCCAGTTCGACTTCGAGGTGACAGCGGGCCGGACCGTCCTGATGTTCGCCGGGATCCTGGTGCTGCACGGCCTGCTGAACACCTTCGGCGTCCGGATCGTCGGTCTGCTCAACAGCGTGAGCGTGTGGTGGCACGTGCTGGGCGTGGCGGTGATCGTCGGCGCGCTGACCTTCGTGCCGGACCACCACCAGTCGGCGTCGTTCGTGTTCGGCGAGTTCGTGAACAACACGGGCTGGGGCAGCGGCGTGTACGTGGTGGCGCTCGGCCTGCTGATGGCCCAGTACACCTTCACCGGGTACGACGCCTCGGCCCACATGACGGAGGAGACGCACGACGCGTCGACGGCCGGCCCGAAGGGCATCGTGCAGTCGATCTGGACGTCCTGGATAGCCGGTTTCGTCCTGCTCCTGGGCTTCACCTTCGCGATCCAGTCGTACGACGGGGCCCTCGCGTCACCGACGGGGGCGCCCCCGGCCCAGATCCTGCTCGACGCGCTCGGCGCCACGGCGGGCAAGCTGCTGCTGTTGGTCGTGATCGGGGCGCAGCTGTTCTGCGGGATGGCGTCCGTGACGGCCAACAGCCGCATGATCTACGCCTTCTCGCGCGACGGCGCGCTCCCCTTCTCCCACGTCTGGCACACGGTGAGCCCGCGCACCCGGACGCCCGTGGCGGCGGTATGGCTGGCGGCGGGCGGAGCCCTGGTGCTCGGTCTGCCCTACCTGATCAATGTCACGGCCTACACGGCGGTGACCTCGATCGCCGTGATCGGCCTTTACATCGCGTACGTCATCCCGACGCTGCTGCGGCTGCGGAAGGGCGAGGCCTTCGAACGCGGCCCGTGGCATCTGGGCCGCTGGTCGCGGATCGTGGGCGTGGTGTCGGTCCTCTGGGTCGTCGTGATCACGATCCTGTTCATGCTCCCGCAGGTCTCCCCGGTCACCGCGGAGAACTTCAACTACGCCCCGGTCGCCGTCCTGGTCGTCCTCGGCTTCGCGGCGACCTGGTGGCAGGTCTCGGCCCGCCACTGGTTCCTGAACCCCGGCCACGACCGCACCCGGGCCCGCGAGGCGGCCCGCGCCAACGCCCCCGAACCGGTTGATCCCTGACACTCCGCCCCTTCCCCGCCCCGCCATGACCGTCCGGCACGGCCGTGTCCCCGATACCCGATCGGAGACACGGCCAGGTGCGGTTATGCTCGGGGTGGCAACATCGCCTGGGCCCTTAGCTCAATTGGCAGAGCAGTGGACTTTTAATCCATTGGTTGTGGGTTCGAGTCCCACAGGGCCTACCTGCCGGACCCCAGTTCAGAGCAGTATCGAGCTGGGGTCCTGTCCGTTTTGGGATAGCTCCATGATCGCTAGCTGGCCCGTCGCTGGCCCGAGAGGACGGGCGGGACCGAGATCGGGCGGCCACCCATAGGGGTGACCGCCCGACTCCGTTTCGGCGCCCTCTCCGGGCTTGCACCCCAACGCCTCGACGGTCTGTGGTGCCGTCGTGTCGACGGCGGTGCATCAAGATCACAAGATTTACCACTGACGGTAAAGACTCTTGGTCAAGATCATTCGAGCGTGCACGGATGCCGCTCGATCCCCTGCCCGCGTGGGCCGTCGCCCGACAGCGGGTGATCGGTGAGCAGATCCGTGCGGCTCGCCGAGCGGCCGGCCTGTCGCAGATACTGCTGGGCGAAGCCATCGGGCGGGATCACAAGACTGTCCACCGGTACGAGACCGCGCTCACCAGTCCGCCGCTGATGGAACTGATCCTCATCGCGCATGCAGTCGGCGTGTCGCTTCCCGACCTCGTACGTTGAGCGGCCCGCCGCCGGTGTCAGCGTCGGCGCGAGGTGACAGCGGGGGCCGGGGTCGTCTGTACTGGTAGGCGCCTGCACGGAATTTCAGCCCGGGTGCGATTCGCCGGTTGCCGTCGCCGTGGAGTGCAGACGGGTTGGCCGCGCCACCTCGTCATCACGGAAATTCGCCACCTCGCGGCACCGCTGGCTCATCACGAACTCACCGAGCGACAGACACAGGTCCATGCGCTGAACGCACACGCCGACCATGAACGGGCCGCCCTCGGCGCGGTACAGCCGAACCCCGTAGTAGCCCTCCTGGCAGTCGTCCGGGTTGTTGAACCGGCAGTCCGCGCACGTCTCGGGGAGGCGCACGGGCCGGATGCTCTTGGCGTACAGCGTTCGCCCGTCCGGGAGGCGGTACCGCACCCGCTGATCGGACGCCCCTGGCGTGATGATCCGGCGGATCGGCACGGCGCCCAGGTGGTCAATGACGGCTTGCATGGCGGCCAGGGAGGCGCCCCCGTCCGCGAGCGACACGAGCATCCGGACCACGACGGAGCGGCCGTGTCGCTCGACGATGCGGAGCACGCGCTCCACGTGGTTGGAGTCAGGGATCACGATGTTCGCGGAGACCTTGATGCCGTGCGCGGTCGCGGCCTCGATCGTCGCGTCGAGGGCGGCCAGCTTCCGCTCGGCCAACTTCGGCGAGGCGAGCCGCGGAGCCTGCACGGCAGCGAGCTCGGCCGGGGTGGTGCCGAACACGGACAGGTTGATGCGGTCGAGGCCAGCAGCTGCGGCGGCGGGCAGGACCGCGGCGCCGTTCTCGCCGTTCGAGGTGAGTCCGACGGTGAGTCCGAGGCGCCGGGCGATGGTGATCAGGCCGGGCAGGTCAGGGTGCAGCGTCGGCTCGCCGCCGGTGAAATGGACCTCGGTCGTCGGGAGGCTGCCGCGGACGGCGGCGAGGGCCAGGGCGAAGTCGCTGTCGGCGGCGATCCGGGCGGGCAGGAAGCTGGAGCCGTTGGTGCGGAGGTAGATGGAGACGCGTCCGGAGTTGCCGGATGCGGCGACGGGCGTTCCCTCGTTGTGGCAAAAGTTGCAGGCCATGCCGCACGCGTCGATGATCTTCACGCGCACGGTGCGGTCCGGTTTCACTTCCACAGGAACGTTGGTCAAGTCGTGCATGATGGTGCCCCCTTCGGGCCGGCCGGGGCGCGGTGCCGCGGCCGGAGTAGCAGGCGCCGGCCTACTCGAAACGCAGGTCGGCGATGGATTCCAGGTCGATGCCGTACCGGCCGTAGACCTTCACCGTGTTGATCGATGTGAGCTGGGTGTGGTCGATGCCCAGCGCGGTGGCGGCCGTCCGCACTTGCGCTGCGTCGTCGGCCTCGATCTCCAGGTACGGCGGGATGCGTGGCCATTCGTCGACTTCGAGGCGGGCGGCGCCGAGGGTGTATGAGGTGCGCCGGTTCTCCTGGTAGCTGCGCGGCGTCAGGCCGACCAGTTGCAGCAGCGCGGCGGCTTCCTCGAAGGAGGAGACGGTGACCTCGGTCTCGTGGGTCCCGTCGACGGCGTCGCTGCTGATCTGCTTCACGCACAGGGTGACCTCGTCGCAGGTGTCGCGTAGCCGCACCCATCGGCCGGTGACGGCCGGGATGGTGTCGTACACGTACCGCCGCATCAGGCGGGGGCGGCTGATGCAGGTGCCGCCGGCGTCTGCGATGAGTAGGGCGATTTTCGCGGGGTCGACGTCGAGAGTTTTTGCCTCGAATTCGATGCCTGCCATGGGGTCTCCGATCCTGGACGCTGCTGGTGCTTCAACGACCGTGCAGCGTAGGGGTGAGCGGCTCGCCGCCGGTGTCAGGGGAGCACTCGGCGGCGAGCCCACGGCCACCCGTAACGGGGGGTACGAGGCGGCCGCACCTGCCACACGCGCACCCTCAACAGCGCGCAGCAGGGGTCACATCCGGCGTGCAACAGCGGCCGGCAGAAACAGGTCCCGAGCCCGGTGCTCCCGCCACAGGTCGTGCATGTCTTGCTGGTCTGCCCACTTGGCGTAGTGGGTGCAGCGAGGGCAGTCCTCATGCGGCTTGGGGATCTCGGATGGGTGCTCGTTTGCGAGGTGTCCGGCGAGCATCAGCTGGCAGCGGACCACGCCGTCGTAGAGATCGTGTTCGAGGGTGAGCTCGGACGCGGTGGCGAGGTCGATGAGAAGGTCGGCGCAGCGGCGGCAGGACCACATGAACGGCGGCGGCACAGGCATGTCAGGACTGTGCATGCTCGCCTCCGCCGCTGAGGTCCTCGTGGTGGTCGCACAGGGCGTTGAGGACGCGGGCCAGGCGGCGGGCGTGGCCGACGGGTCCGCCGTACCTGGTGCTCGGCTCGGCCTCCAGCCTGCTGTTCGCTTCCCAGACGTAGCCGAGGACGGTGCGGCGGTGGACGCCCGGCTTCAGCTTCCTGGCGGCGGTCTCCACCTCGGGGGCGAGGAGTTGCAGATGGCCGCGCAACTGGAGGGTGAGCGTGGCGACCTCATCGGCCCCAGGGGGGAGAGCGGCGTCCGGGGCGGCGTCGGGGTCGAGGAGACGGTTCACGATCTCGCGCATGGTCTCAATGTCCGGCGGCCGGGAATCCCGGTCTTCGCTGGTTGGCGCTGGGGCTGTAGCTTGCTTCACGTCGGCGCTCCTCAGCAGCGTTGGCCACGCCCCGGGAGGCCACCACCTCGCCGGGGTCTTCAACGCGTCAACCCTGCGGCGCCGCAAGACCACCCGCTTCCCGCCCGTGGGTATCCCCATGATGGGTAGGCTCGTTGGTTAGCCCGTGTGACACGGTTGCCATCCGCAGGTGGGGAACCTGATGACCGGATACGAACCTCCGACGGCACTTCCGGGTGCCCTTCTCAAGCGCACGGACATGAGAGCGGCGATCACCGCCCACGACTTCGGCACCGTCTTCTCGCTGGCCCGCAGTGAGGCGGGCATCAGCTACAGCAAGATCGCAGCCGAGTGCGGCATCAAACCGGATCGGGTGGGTGCCCTGGCGCGTGGGCAGGGCAGCATCACCACCTTCGAGAAGATCACGCGGATCGCTGACGCTCTGCGCATCCCCGGGCACATGCTGGGCCTGGCCCCACGCACCTGGGAGGCGCCTGATGAGGATGGAGATGAGTTGCAGCGCAGGGAGTTCTTCAAGGCGTCCGCCGGGGCGGGGCTCGCTGCGAGCCTGCCCGACCTCACCCGTCCTCAGGCAGGCGGCAGGATCGGAAGAGGCTTCCCCGAGCGTCTGCGGAAACGCACCGCACGCCTGCGCCACTTGGACGACATCCTCGGCGGCGGCGACACGTACCGCGTCTACGTCGGCGAGTACCAGGCCACCAAGGCGCTCATCCGCGACGCCAGCTACACCGAGGAGACCGGCCGCGGGCTGATGTCCGTGCTCGCCGAGCAGGCACAGCAGGCCGGTTGGGCAGCGTTCGACGCGGGCAGGCATGCGGACACCACCGGCCTGTACGAAGCCAGCCACCGGGCGGCCGTGGACGCGCGGGACCCAGCTCTCGCAGGCAACGCGCTCGCCTTCCTCGCCTACCAAACCGTCAGTGGCGACCAGCGCACCGGGATGGAGATCGCCGCACGCTCCGTCTCCGAGGCGGGTCCGGACGCGCCGCCGGGCGTGCGGGCGCTGATGAACGAGCGGCTGGCATGGGCGTGCGCGGTCGCCGGGATGGCCGTCGAGACGGAGCGGGCTCTGGTCGCCGCCGAGGCTGCACTCGCCGAGGCTGACGACTCCCCCAGCCCGACTGGGTGACCTGGGTAGACCGCAACGAGCTACAGATCATGACCGGGCGGTGCTGGACGGAGCTGCGCCGCCCGCTGCGCGCGGTGCCCGTGCTGGAGACGGCGCTCGCCCGCTACGACGACACTCATGCTCGCGACAAGAGCCTCTACCTGTCCTGGCTGGCCGCCGCTTACCTGCACGCCGGCGAGGTCGAGCAGGCGGCCGCAGTCACCGGGCGCGCGCTCGAACTGTCCGCGGGGGTCGCCTCCGTGCGACCGCGCGAGCGTCTGGCCCCTGTCCTGCGGATGCTCGGCGAACATCGCTCGCTGCCGCAGGTCGCGGAGGTCCTGGAAAAAGCCGGAGCCTGACCTCTACTCGGCGGGTTCCGTGTTCGCGGCGATCCACCGCAGGCACGCTTCCGACCCTTCCAGGATCGGCACTGCGGCGACCTCCGGGCTCTGCCATGGATGATGCTGAAGCAGGTGTGATTCCAGCGCCGCGTACCGGGACCGGCTGGTCTTCAGCAGCAGCTGCCACTCCTCGCCGGTGCCGAACTCGCCGTTGTGCCAGAACGCTGAGGTCACTGGCCCCACGATCTGAGCCCCGGCCGCAAGCCGCCCGCTGACCACGGATCGCGCCAGCTCAAGGGCCTGTTCTCGCGTCTCAGTTGCCGTAGAAACCTGCACGAAGTCAGTCATGCGGGCGAGCGTATCTGGACCGCAGACATGACGAAACGCCCCCAACCACGGCCGTCATGACCGTGGTTGGGGGCGTCTTCATGGGTACTGGCGGCGGGCGGGGTCGGGGCTCATCGAGAGCAGTCCGCCGCCGCTGCTCGGCTCCGGGTCGGGTGCTCCGTCCTTCCGGCAGACGAGCGGGTCGGGGTCGTAGCTCGGGGCCTGCGGGCTGTACCCGTCGGGGCAGGCAGGGCCGGGCGGACCCTGTTCACCCCTGGGGCCTTGTTCGCCCTGCGGACCCTGCTCGCCTTGTGGCCCTTGCTCACCTTTCTGTCCTTGCTCACCCGGTGGGCCCTGTTCACCTAGGATCCGGCGCGGGGCGACGCGACAGCAACGGCCGTGCGGCCGCGCCACCCGCCGACGGCGGCCATCACCCCGGCCGCCGCCCACCACACCTTGGTGTGCTCGGCCGCCGCCCGCCACACCTCGGTGTGCTCGGCCGCCGCCTCCACCGCGGGCGCGACCCGCCGCATCCGGCGCGGCCTCAATGCGGAGTCGGCAGCTCTCACCCGGGCCCTCGGCGTTCACGAACCTCTACCACCGTCGGGCGGCAGAGCTCCTTGCGGGCCAGCCAAGCGCTGCGCCGGGGCACGCCCCATACTCTTTCCGAAACGCTGCGCTGTGGGTGAATCAATACCTGTGCCCGTGAGCTGAGATTTTAACGGAACATACAGACAGGTTCCTTGCCGCGAAAATTAGAGGGGGATTATTTGATGCGCAGAGGCCCGTTGCGGTGTGCTACTGTCGATCTCAGTTGCAGTTGTGGTTCCCGAAACTTCAAGTGCTCTCCGGCCGGATTTTGAGCCACTGGGAGCACTTTTGTATTTCCGGTCTTTTTCCGGGCGGGGTAATCATCGCGGCGACACGGTGTCCGCGCAGTGCGGATTCCGTACGCACTGCCCCAAAGGAGATATGACATGGCTGCTGGTACCGTGAAGTGGTTCAACGCGGAAAAGGGTTTCGGCTTCATCGAGCAGGATGGTGGCGGCGCTGACGTGTTCGCCCACTACTCGAACATCGCTGCCCAGGGCTTCCGCGAGCTGCTCGAAGGCCAGAAGGTGAACTTCGACATCGCGCAGGGCCAGAAGGGCCCGACGGCCGAGAACATCGTTCTCGCCTGACGCTGACGCGTACTTTGCAGCTGGGGCCCGCATCCTGAGGGGTGCGGGCCCCAGCTGCTCGCATTTCTCGCAGTGGTGTCACCTGCGAGACGACGACTCCGAGGAATCCGCGGTGTCGCCGCACACGGATCCTCCTTCGGGATGCAGATGCATCCCTTCACAGCTGCACCGCGGTAGACGCCCCGGATATCGCATCCATGTCGCGTCACCCATTTAAACGCCTGCGCCCGCACGGATTTACCGTCGGTCAGATCCGATTTCGCGTTCCACCGGCCCATTCTTGCAATTCTCCGTGCCGCTCATCGCTGCGGGAATTCCTTGGTATGTGCCGCATCGAGGAAGGTTCCGCATGAACCCCACACGCACGAACGACCGCTTCGCCCGCACCCGTAACGGCAGTGCCGCCTCCGGGAGGAGCGGCAGTCAATTCGGCTCGTCGACCCCGAGCCGGTCCGGCGGGCCGAGCCGGTCCGGCGGTTACGGCCGCCGGCCCGCCGCGATCCAGGGGGAGTTCGCCCTCCCCAAGACGATCACTCCCGCGCTTCCCGCCGTGGAGGGCTTCGCCGATCTCGTCATGCCGAGTGAGCTGCTGGCCGCGCTCGGCTCGCAGGGCGTGACCGTACCGTTCCCGATCCAGGCCGCGACCCTGCCGAACTCCCTGGCCGGCCGGGACGTACTGGGCCGCGGGCGCACCGGCTCCGGCAAGACCCTCGCCTTCGGGCTGGCGCTGCTGGCCCGTACGGCCGGGCAGCGCGCCGAGGCCGGGCAGCCGCTGGGGCTGATCCTCGTACCGACGCGTGAGCTGGCGCAGCAGGTCACCGACGCGCTCGCCCCGTACGCCCGTTCCGTGAAGCTGCGGCTGGCCACGGTCGTGGGCGGCATGTCGATCGGCAGGCAGGCGAGCGCGCTGCGCGGTGGTGCCGAGGTCGTCGTAGCCACCCCAGGACGCCTCAAGGACCTCATCGACCGCGGCGAGTGCCGACTGAACCAGGTTGCCATCACGGTCCTCGACGAGGCCGACCAGATGGCCGACATGGGCTTCATGCCGCAGGTCACCGCTCTTCTCGACCAGGTCCGCCCCGAGGGCCAGCGCATGCTGTTCTCCGCCACCCTCGACCGCAACGTCGACCTGCTCGTGCGCCGTTACCTCAGCGACCCCGTCGTGCACTCAGTCGACCCCTCGGCCGGCGCGGTCACGACGATGGAGCACCACGTGCTGCATGTCCACGGCGCCGACAAGCACACGGCCACCACCGAGATCGCCGCACGCGACGGCCGCGTGATCATGTTCCTGGACACCAAGCACGCCGTCGACCGCCTCACCGAGCATCTCCTGAACAGCGGGGTACGGGCCGCCGCCCTGCACGGCGGGAAGTCGCAGCCGCAGCGCACCCGCACGCTGACGCAGTTCAAGAGCGGGCACGTCAACGTGCTGGTGGCGACCAATGTCGCGGCGCGTGGCATCCACGTCGACAACCTCGACCTCGTCGTCAACGTCGACCCTCCGACCGACCACAAGGACTACCTCCACCGCGGCGGCAGGACCGCCCGCGCCGGTGAGTCCGGCAGCGTCGTCACCCTGGTCACCCCGAACCAGCGCCGCGACATGACCCGCCTCATGGCAGCGGCCGGCATCGTCCCGCAGACCACCCAGGTCCGCGTCGGCGAAGAGGCGCTGCACCGCATCACCGGTGCCCAGGCCCCCTCCGGTATCCCGGTCGTCATCACCGCGCCGGTGGCCGAACGCACCAAGAAGCGCGGCGCCACCTCACGCGGCCGACGACGCCCCGCTTCGGCGACCCGCCGCGCACCCGTACGGCAGTCCACAGTCCGTGCGGCGGCATAGAACGTTCTGATCAGGAATCCGACCCTTCTGCGCAGGAGACACCCTTTGACGCTGGTCCAGATGCAGTCCCGCCCGGCGAGTGCCGGCCCCGCGCACAGCCCGGTGGTCGTCGCCATGGACGCGGCCGGACCGCAGGTCTGGGAGGACATGACGGTGGAGGTGGCGCTGTCCGTCATGGCCGCCGCGCGTACGGGGCATCTGGTCGTCTGCGACGACGACGGCCTGCGTGTCGGCCTGGTCACCCAGGCCCGGCTCATCGGGGTCCGGGACAGCTCCGGATACACGGACAGGGTCCGCCTGCGTGACATCACCGATTGCGGGGGGCCCTTCGCCTCACCGCTGGCCACAAGGGCCGAAGCCGAGGACACGATGTCCTACGGGCGGCACGGTCGTCTGCCCGTGGTCGGCAAACACGGCAGCACCGTGGGCGTCCTCGCCCTCTCCCCCTGAGGCGTTTCACCGCGGTCGGTCCTGTTCTCCCCTTCTCACTGTGAGGCATCATGCGCTGTGTCATCGCCCGTTTCCCGTTCGACCTGACCAAGAGCGGCGTGCTGGACTCGATGCAGGGGGTCAAGCCCGAGCCGGTCACCGGTGAGTCCGTGATCATCGGACGACGCCACTACCCCGTCAAGCAGGTCGGCCAGGTCATCACCCGCCAGGACCGCCGCGATTTCAGCGCCGGCGAAGTCCTCCGGGCCATGGCCCGGCTCGGCTTCACCTGCCGCAGCCTCCCCAAGGCCGCACCCGCGCGTGTCGAAAGCCCGTTCCAGCGGGCTTCCGTGATGCTCGGCACTCCCATGTCCGTCTGACCGACGGGACCGGCGCGAGCCGAACAGCAGTGAAGGCCCTACCGGCGCGCGCCGGTAGGGCCCTCACTGCGTGGCCCCTCAGGGTCCTGTACGGGGGCGTCGCAGCCGCATCGGGTCGAATCGCGCCCGGTGGCCCAGGTGTCAGGCCTTCGGGATCGCCCATTCGATGGGATCGCGGCCTTCGACGCCGTAGATCACCTGATCGGGACGGGTGTCCTTTTCGAGGGCGTACGTGATCTTTCCGCGGAGGCAGGTGCCCGGCGTCACCGCGGCGCCGTCGGCGGGGTACTCCGGCTTTGGCACACCGGAACCGCTGAGCCCGGGGGCGGCGAGACGGGTGTCGTCGGCGAAACCCAGCGACCAGGGGGTCTGCCCGACCATCACGTTCGTGCTGTCCGAATCGGCGCAGACCTTGACTTCGAGTGTGGCCCACACGGGATCGGAGAAGTCGGCGGCCTTGTCGGGCAGGCCGACGCCCTTGGCGGGTTGGGTGTAGCCGAGAACGGTGGTGGTGGCGCTGATGGGGCTGCCGTCGGTGTCGATGTCAATCCAGTGACGGCCGGTCCCGATCCGCAGCGGCCCGGTTCCGGCTCCTCCGCCGACTGAGGCCGTGGGCGTGCCGGCCGCCCCGGTGGCTGCGGTGGGTGCCTCGTCGCCGGTCGTGCCGGAGCAGGCCGTGGCCGTCGCGCCTAGCAGCATGACGGCGACGACGGTTGTGCGCGTGCGCATGATCCCCCTGGTGATGCGTGCTGAGAGTGCATCATGCGCCATACGTGAACGGCGTGTGCTCGGCGTGCCTGTGTTGTGACCCCGAGGGCGTCGAGAGGGAGGCAGCGGCCTCGGGGGTGTAGCGCGCTCCACCCCCGCCCGGGTGGCCGCTCCCCCCGACCGCGGCCGGCGGATCCTCTAGCGTTGCCGTATGTGGAAAGCGGTCCGGCGTGCCGCGTGGGCCACGGTGCATCTCGTGGTGGCCGCGGCGATGGCGCTCGGTGTGTGGATCTTCATCACCGTGCTGCTGATCACTGCCATCGGCACGCTCGCGGTGGTCGGTGCCTGGATGCTGCCCGAGACGGTACTGCTGATCCGGCGGATCGCCGGGGCCAAACGCCAGCTGACGTCCGCCTGGACCGAGCGGCGGATCCCGGAGGCGTACCAGAGTCTCGACGGGTCCCTGCGCGAGCGGCTGCGGATCGCCGTACGCGATCCCGGCACGCGCACCGATCTGCGCTGGATGTTCGCCTACTACGTCTACGGTGCCCTCGTCGTCCTCGCGCTGCCGCTGTGGCCCGTGGGACTGGTCGTCGACGGTGTGTGGTGCGGGCTGCTGCGCCGGCCGGCGGTCGTGCTGCCGCTGATCGTGGGGCTCGCGGACACCGAGGCCCGTTGGTCGACCGCCCTGCTCATGCCCTCCCCGCAGGCGCGACTGGCCGCTCGGGTCGAGGAACTGAAGGAGACCCGGGCCGACGCGATCGCCGCGCACGGCGCCGAACTGCGCCGTATCGAGCGGGACCTGCACGACGGCGCGCAGGCCCGGCTGGTGGCCCTGTCGATGCGGATCGGGCTCGCCAAGCGGGCCTACGACCGTGATCCTGACGCCGCGCGCACACTGCTGGACGACGCCCAGGACCAGGCCGAACAGGCGTTGACCGAGCTGCGGCACGTGGTGCGCGGCATCCACCCGCCGATCCTCACCGACCGGGGACTGGCCGGCGCCGTCCGCGCGCTGGCCGCCGGCAGCGGGCTCGCCGTGACCGTGGACGACGGCGGACTGGACGAGGGGGTACGGGCGCCCGCGGCCGTGGAGGCCGCCGCGTATTTCGTGGTCGCGGAGGCGTTGACCAACGCCGCCAAGTACAGCGGGTCGCCGAGCGCCGACGTCCGGCTCGCCCGGACCCGGCGGGGGCTGTCGGTGCGGGTGCGCGACGAGGGCCGGGGCGGCGCCGACGAGACCGGCGACGGCTCGGGCATCCTCGGCATGCGGCGCCGGGTCGCCGCGCTCGACGGGACGGTCGAGGTGGCCAGCCCTGTCGGAGAGGGAACGGTGATCCAGGTGGAGCTGCCGTGCGTGTGGTGATCACCGAGGACGGTGCCCTGGTGCGGGAAGAGCGCGTACATAGTGCGTAGCGTCGGCAACTGGCCTACGAGAATCGGTAGTTGGAGGGGACGGGGGCAGGGCAGGGCCGAGAGGTGCGGGGTGGGTGCGGGCTCGTGCGGTGTCAGACCGCGTGGCCCGTCAATTCGCCCAGGGGAAGCGTGTGCTGGGTCTGGAGGACCTTCGCGCGCAGGTAACGGACGTTGTGCGCGGTGGTGAACACACCGGTGGGTACGCGGCGTTGGACGTCGATGCCCAGGTCGCGCAACTGGTCGGCCTTGTCGGGGTTGTTGGAGAGCAGGTCCAGGCCTGTGATGCCGAGCGCGCCCAGCATCTGCGCGGCGGCCGTGTAGTCGCGGGCGTCCTCGGGCAGGCCGAGCGCGGTGTTGGCGGCGTACGTGTCGAGACCCTGGTCCTGGAGGGCGTACGCGTCGAGCTTGTTGTAGAGGCCGATTCCGCGGCCCTCCTGGCGAAGGTAGAGCAGAACGCCGCCGCGGTCCGCGATCCGCTCGACCGCCTCGCGCAGCTGCGGGCCGCAGTCGCAACGGGCCGAGCCGAAGACGTCGCCGGTCAGGCACTCGGAGTGCAGCCGGACGAGCGGGGCGGTGCCGGGGGCCGGGTCGCCCAGGACGACGGCCACGTGTTCCTGGCCGTCAACCAGACCGTGGAAGGTGACCAGTTCGGCGTCCACGCCATAGCCGTCGTGGAAGCGCAGCGGGACCCGGACGCGGGAGCGCGGGGTGGCGGCGGGGAAGTCGGGCATGCGGTCCTCCGGGTCCGGGGCCGTATCTGCTTCAGATTTGAAGCAGATCTTGGGTATGGACCCTACCCCATGCTTTAAATTTGAAGCAACTGGATTGCGAGGTAGGTCACGAAGGGGAGGAAGAGCGGCGGCGCCACGGTACGTCGTCCGCCGCGGGGCGGGCGTCGTCACTCTCCAGGGCCCGCGCGATCCCCGTACAGATCTCCTCCAGCTGGTCCACCTGCTCCTCGGTGAGCTGGTCGAACAGCGATGCCCGTACGGTCTCGACGTGCCCCGGCGCGGTCTGTTCCAGGACCGTCATCCCCTCCTCGGTGAGCGCGGCGATGCTGCCCCGCTTGTCCCATCGGCAGTTCTCCCGCCTGAGCAGGCCGTCCTTCTCCAGGCGGGTCACCGCGTAGGTCAGCCGGCTCCGGGTGATCTTCAGCTGCTCGGCGAGATCGGTCATGCGCAGCCGGTGTTCCGGGGCGTCGGAGAGGTTGGCGAGGATGGAGTAGTAGAGGTGGGGCATGCCGGCGTCCTGCTGGAGCTGCCGGTCGAGCGCGTCCTCCAGGAGGTGCGTCGCGGCGATGTACGCGCGCCAGGCGCGCTGCTCCTTCGGGGTGAGCCAGCGAGTCGTCATGCTCCCAGTGTAAGTTTGTTTCAAACTTGAACCAAGCCCTACCCGTGTCGCCGCCTTCGAGAGGGACCGCTCCGATGCCCCACCCGTACGTCCTCCTCTCCGCCGCCGTCTCCCTCGACGGCTACCTGGACGACACCGGCCCCGAACGCCTGCTGCTCTCCAGCCCGGCCGACTTCGACCGGGTCGACGAGGTGCGGGCCTCCGTGGACGCGATCCTCGTCGGCGCGGGGACCATTCGCGCCGACAACCCGCGGCTGCTGGTCAACTCGGCGTCGCGGCGGGCCGTGCGCGTTGCCGCCGGGCAGCCGGAGTACCCGCTGAAGGTCACCGTCAGCGGCTCCGGCGACCTCGACGCGGCCGCGAAGTTCTGGCACACGGGCGGCGAGAAGGTCGTCTACACGACGGAGAAGGGGGCGGAGCGGGTCCGTGCGCTGGGGCTGGGGCCGGCAACGGACGTCGTCGCGTTGGGGGGCGTCGAACTCGACTGGCGGTTGCTGCTGGAGCATCTGGGTGAGGTGCGGGGCGTCCGGCGGCTCATGGTCGAGGGCGGCGGACGGATCCACACCCAGTTGCTGCGGCAGGGGCTCGCGGATGAACTTCAGCTGGTGCTGGCCCCGTTGTTCGTCGGTGATCCCGGGGCGCCTCGTCTCTTCGGGGCCGGGCCGTATCAGGGCGGGCGCCTGAGGCTGATGGAGACCCGTCCCATCGGGGACGTCGTCCTCATGCGGTACGAGCCCACGGCGCCCGGCGTCGGTCATCTCCCCTCCGCCGCGGATCGGCACTGGCTGGGGCTCGCCTGTTCGCTGGCCGCCCAGTGTCCGCCCTCTCGGACGGCGTTCAGCGTGGGTGCGGTGGTGGTGGCGGCCGACGGCACGGAGCTTGCCCGCGGGTACTCGAGGGAGGGGGACGACCCTGTCGTCCACGCGGAGGAGGCGGCGCTGGCGAAGATCGACGCGGGGGATGCGCGGCTCGCGTCCGCGACGGTCTACAGCAGCCTGGAACCGTGCGCCCGCCGGGCGTCCCGGCCGGCGCCCTGTGCTCAGCTGATCCTGTCGGCGGGGGTACGGCGGGTGGTCACGGCGTGGCGGGAGCCGGACACGTTCGTGCAGGGGGCCGACGGGACTGGGGTGCTGTCGGGGGCGGGGGTGGATGTGGTGGTGCTGGGTGAGTATGAGGGGCTGGCCAAGGGGGCGAATCTTCATTTGCTGCGGTGACGGGTGCGGGTGCCTCCGGCGGTTGGGCGGGGGATGCCTGCGGCGGCCTGTGGGGCTCGGTGGGGGTGGCTGTCCTGTAGCGGGGGTTCGGTGGGTGCGTGTCTGCGGGTTGGGGCGGGAGATGCCTGCGGCGGCTTGTGTGGGTTGGGTGGTGCGTGATGCCTGCGGCGCCTGTGCGGGTTGTGGGGGTGCGTGTAGCGCCTGGGGTGTGGTGGTGGGTTGGGGCCGGGGCGGGGGTGTCCGTCCTCGGAACGTCGCGGAATCGGTTTCTTGGTGAGGGGGCGGTGTTGACGCGACAACCGCTGCGGGCGGACACCCCCGTCCCGTCCCCTTCCCTCCGTACGCGGGTGCACGGCCGCCGGGGAACCGATGTGACTTCTGGGGTGCGGATGGCGTACTCTGAAGTCACAACGGCGCGGGGTGGAGCAGCTCGGTAGCTCGCTGGGCTCATAACCCAGAGGTCGCAGGTTCAAATCCTGTCCCCGCTACTGAAAACCGAGGGCCGGAATCCGAAAGGGTTCCGGCCCTCGGTGCGTTGGGGCGCGTATTGTGGGCGGTCACGAGGGGTGATCGTGTGGGTACCTCCGCATAACAACTGACACACCGTCAATACCTGTGTGTCTCCTGAGGCAAGGTCAACTCGCCCGTTTTCGCCGGTCATGAGGCCTTGGTCGGGCGGAAATTCGTTAATGATCAAGCGGAACAGCTTGGAATCAGGCCCCCGGGTCTATTAACGTTCGATAACGCAGCGCGGTCGTCCCAGCCGTCACAAGAGTCGGCTCCGTGCGCATGCGCCGAATTCCGCAAGGAAACCGGGGAACCACCAACTTGGGGTGAATCGCGCGGATATCACCGTGAACTCACGGCTGGTATACGCGCGTAGGAGACCTTCCTGCTCCGAACCCGTCAGCTAACCCGGTAGGCGAGAAGGAAGGAAAGGAGTACGCCCACGTGGCGTCCAACCGGCCTGCCCCAGAAGCCCCGTTCGTGCCGAGCCAGCGCGACACCGAAACCTTCGGCTACGGCGAGTACCGCACCGACGAGGGCCCCTGGACGGAGTGGAACCCCACCGAGGAGTCCCTGCGTCCGGTACGCGGTCGGCACCGTGTCGCCAAGCAGCGCGGCGGACTCGCCCGCAGCTCGACCGTCCTGGGCGTCGGCGTCATCGCCGCCGTCGGCGCGGGCGGTATAGCCAGCGCCAACACCGGCAAGCCTCCGGTGTCCATCTCCATTCCCGATCTTCCCTCTGTGGGTTCCCTCCTTTCGGAGGACGACACCCCCGAGGGCTCGGCGACCGCGCTCAGCGGCGTCGGTGTGACCTCCGAGGAGACCGCGGAGGGCACCTCGGACGCCGGGGAGGTGCTGCGCGCCCGGATCATGGCCCAGGCCGAGAAGCAGGCGGACCAGGTCGAGAGCAAGGCCGCCGCCGAGGCCGCGGCCACCGCCGAGAAGCAGGTCGCGGAAGCGGTCGCCAAGGCGGAGAAGGAAGCCGAGGCCAAGGCCGCCGCCGCGAAGCAGAAGGCGGAGGAGGAGGCCGAGAAGAAGGCCGAGGCCGAGCGTCTCGCCGAGCTGGCCAAGCAGTACACGCTGCCGACCTCCTCGTACACCATCACCTCCACCTTCGGTCAGGCCGGTTCCCTGTGGTCGTCCGGTTACCACACCGGCCTCGACTTCGCCGCGCCCACGGGCACGCTCATCAAGGCCGTCCACAGCGGGACCATCACGGAGGCGGGCTGGGCCGGTTCGTACGGCTACCGCACGATCCTCACCCTGGACGACGGCACCGAGCTGTGGTTCTGCCACCAGTCGTCCATCAGCGTCAGCGTCGGCCAGAAGGTCAGCACGGGTGACGTCATCGGCCGCGTGGGCGCCACCGGCAACGTCACCGGGGCCCACCTCCATCTGGAGGTCCACTCGGGCGGCGCGGACACGGGCATCGACCCGATGGCCTGGCTGCGCAGCAAGGGGCTCAACCCCTGACGGTTGCGTGGATTTCGTGAGCGCCTCAGTCCTGGCGGAATGAGGCGCTCCGCCACGGGTGTTGAAGAGAAGCATGACTTCTCTTCGCAAGCTCGGTACCTCGGACCTGGAGGTCTTCCCTCTCTCCCTGGGCGGCAACGTCTTCGGCTGGACGGCCGACGAGGCCGCCTCCTTCGCCGTCCTGGACGCGTACACGGCCGCCGGGGGCAACTTCGTCGACACCGCCGACTCGTACTCGGCGTGGATCGAGGGCAACTCCGGCGGTGAGTCCGAGACCATCATCGGCAAGTGGGTCAAGGCCCGCGGGAATCGCTCCGACGTCGTCATCGCCACCAAGGTCAGCCAGCACCCCGAGTACCAGGGCCTGTCCGCCGACAACATCAAGGCCGCCGCCGACGCCTCGCTGCGTCGCCTCGGCACCGACTACATCGACCTGTACTACACGCACTTCGACAAGCCGGACGTGCCGGTCGAGGAGATCATCGGCGCGCTCGACGAGTTGGTGAGGGCGGGCAAGGTGCGGTACATCGCCGCCTCCAACATCTCGCCCGAGCGGCTGGAAGCGTCGCTCTCCCACTCCGAGCGCGTGGGCCTGGCGCGGTACGTGGCTGTGCAGCCCCACTACAACCTGGTCTCCCGCGACACCTACGAGGGTGAGCTCCAGGACGTCGCCGCACGCTTCGGCCTCGCCGCCGTCCCGTACTTCTCGCTCGCCTCCGGCTTCCTCACCGGCAAGTACCGGCCCGGTACGACGGTCGACAGCGCGCGGGCCGAGGGCGCGGCCAAGCACCTGGAGACCGAGCGTGGTCGGCAGGTCCTCACCGCCCTCGACGAGATCGCCCAGTCCCACGACACCCAGATCGCCACGGTCGCCCTGGCCTGGCTCGCGGCCCAGCCGACGGTGGCGGCCCCGATCGCGTCCGCGCGCACGGTGGAACAACTCCCGGCGCTGGTGGGCGCGGGCGACCTCGTCCTGACCGACGCTGAGGTCACGCGGTTGACGGAGGCCTCTGCCTGAGGGGCTGAGGGCTGAGGGGCTGTCCTACGGGCGCCTGGCCCGAGTGTGCGACTGGGGACGCGCGTCGTTGCGCGCGGTGCGGGGTTCTCAGGCGCCGCTCGGGTCAACTCCCTTGGGTGCGGGTGGAGACAGCGGCAGCTCGGTCGGCGACTACGACCGGTACGGGTTGTATGCCGGATACGGCACCACCGCCTGCCCAAGGTGGCCCGGGTACGCCGGCGCTGCCGGATACCCGTACACCCCGTACACCGGCCAGGGTGGCGCGGCCACCGCCACCGGCGGGGCCGTCGCCCGCGCCGCGTGGTCCAGCGCGGGACGCGCCACGTCCCGCCGCCGCCACAGCTCCTGCAGCAACTCCTGCTCGCGTACGACGAAGTCGGCCCCCGCCCGGCCGCGGCGCCCCCGGTGCCGTAGGAAGGCCAGGGAGGTCGCGTACGCCTCGTACTGGGCCACCGCCCGCGCCGCGGGACGGCCTCCGCGCCGGTGGGCGTACTCGCGCGCCATCCGCCGTGCCCGCATCGACCCGAGCGCGTACGGCTCGGCCGGTGTCAGCCATCCTGCCACCGTGTAGGCGGGCAGCTCCTCCCGTACGGTCCTCAGCTCGCGCTGCCGGGTCCAGATGACCAGCCAGGTCAGCAGCCCGAACGCGGGCACCATGAACGCCGCGTACACGGCGATGAACCCGTACTCGCCGAACGTCGACGAGGCGTTCCAGATCGCGTGCATGCCCATCGCCAGCAGCAGCCCGGACAGCGGCAGCAGCACGCGTCGCACGTGCTGGCGTTCCGCCGACAGCGCGGAGATGCCGAAGCCGATGCCGGTGAGGACGGTGAACAGCGGGTGCGCGAACGGCGACATGATGATCCGCACGAAGAAGGTCGCCGCGGTGACGGAGGCGATACCGCGGTCGCCGGTGAGCTGGTCGGTGCCGAACGCCGTGCCGAGGTAGAGGATGTTCTCGGTGAAGGCGAACCCGGTGGCGGTGACGCCCGCTATCACCACCCCGTCGACGATCCCGGTGAAGTCCCGGCGCCGGAAGAGGAAGACCAGGAGGACGGCGGCGGCCTTGGCCGACTCCTCCACGATCGGCGCTATCACCGTCGCGCCGAGGGTGTCCGCGCTGGAGGGGTCCGCGGTGGCCGTCGCTATCCATCTGGTCGCGAAGCTGTTGGCCACGATCGCTATCAGCGCGGCCGCGCAGGCGCCCCACGCGAACGCGAACAGCAGGTTGCGCCATGGGCCCGGCTCGACCCGGTCGAGCCACCGGAAGACGGCGGTGAGCAGCGGCACGGGCAGGACGGCGAGCCCGAGCCCGACCAGGAATCCCTCCGTGCCGGTCTGTTCGCGGACCAGGGCGAGGATGACCAGCCCGGAGAGCGCGAGCAGGGTGCTCAGCGCGCCGTACCGCACCCACTTCCGCTGCCACCAGTGAGCGTGGCGCAGGGCGCCGCCGGAAGGGGCACCGGGGTGCGGCGGATACGGGGGAACGGTGGCCACGGCATTGACCCTAACGGTGCTTTTGCGGAGGGCTTCACGAGTGCTCTACGCGGCGGAAGAGCAGGTCGTTCACGACATGTCCCTTCTCCAGTCCCTGACCCTCGAAACGGGTCAGCGGCCGGAACCCGGGACGCGGCGCGAAACCCCCGTCGGCCTCGGTGTTCTCGAAGGCGGGGTGCTCGTCGAGCACCTCCAGCATCCGCTCCGCGTACGGCTCCCAGTCCGTCGCGCAGTGCATGATCGCCCCTGGCCGGAGCCGGGCGGCGGCGAGGGTGAGGAACTCCGGTTGGATCAGCCGTCGCTTGTGGTGCCGCTTCTTGGGCCAGGGGTCCGGGAAGTAGACGCGTAGGCCGCCGAGGGAGTCGGGGGTGAGCATCTCGCGCAGCAGGATGATCGCGTCCCCGTTGCCGACGCGGACGTTGGACAGCCCGTTGTGGTCCGCGAGATTGAGCAGGTTCCCCTGCCCCGGGGTGTGTACGTCCACGGCGAGGATGTTGGTGTCCGGGTCGGCGGCGGCCATCCGCGCGGTGGCCTCGCCCATCCCGAAGCCGATCTCCAGCACGACCGGACGGTCGTTCCCGAACAGCTCGCCGAGGTCGATCACCCGCTGCCCGTCGATGTCGAGGCCCCACTTCGGCCACAGCCGTTGCAGCGCGTCCGCCTGCCCCGCCGTCACCCGACTGCGGCGCGGCTGGAAACTCCGGATCCGCCGCTCGAAGTGCGACCCGGCGGGATCGGGCTGCGGCCCGTCCGGGAACCGCGGTTCGCCCTTCTCCCGGGTGTGGCGGCGGGACACACCGGGGGTGTGCGGGGTTTCGGAAGCGTTGAGAGAGTCAGACACAGTGCGTCGATTTTACGGCGGCCGGGCCGATGCCGTCTCTGTCCGCATCGATGCCTTGCTCGTATCGATGGCCGGCCGCTCATCCACGTCCGTCCTCTTGCCGACCGCCCGCTCACCGTTCCCCTCATTCCGCCCCCAGCACCGCCAGCGCCCTGCGGGCCACCTCCCGCCCGATCGGCAGCGAAGCCGTCGCCGCGGGGGACGGTGCGTTCAGTACGTGCACCGTCCGCGGCCCTTCCTGGATCAGGAAGTCGTCCACGAGCGTCCCGTCGCGCAGCACCGCCTGGGCTCGCACCCCGGCCGCCGCCGGCGTCAGATCCGCCTCCTCGACCGCGGGCAGCAGCCTCCGCACCGCCCCGACGAACGCCCCCTTGGACACCGACCGCCGCAGCTCACCGGACCCGTACCGCCAGTGCCGCCGCGCTATCCGCCAGGAGCCCGGCCAGCGCAGCGTCGTCCCCAGCTCCCGTGGCCGCACCACACTCCAGTCGTAGCCCTCTCTGGCCAGCGCCGGCACCGCGTTGGGGCCGATGTGCACGCCCCCGTCGATCCCGCGGGTGAGATGCACCCCGAGGAACGGAAACGCCGGATCCGGCACCGGATACACCAGCCCCCGCACCAGCTCCGGCCGGGTCAGCGTGTAGTACTCGCCCCGGAACGGCACGATGCGCATCCCCGGCTCGTCCCCGGTCATCCGCGCGATCTCGTCGCAGTACAGCCCGGCGCAGTTCACGAGTGCCCGCCCGCGCACGACGTCCCCGTCCGCGGTCCGCACGGCCACTCCGAGCTCCGGCCGCCGGTCCACCCGCACCACACGCGCCCCGTAGCGGATCTCCGCCCCCGACGCCTCGGCCAGCTGTCGGGCGACCGCCACGAAGTCGCACACCCCGGTCGTCCCGACGTGTATCGCGGCGAGCCCGCGGACCTCCGGCTCGTACTCGGCGATCTGGGCCGCGCCCAGTTCACGCACCGAAATGCCGTTCTCCCGGCCGCGCTGTGCGAGTGCGTGCAATCGGGGGAGCTCGGCCCGCTCGGTGGCGACGATCAGCTTGCCGGTGACGGCGTGCGGGATGTCGTACTCCGCGCAGAACTTGATCATCTCGGCGGCGCCCCTGACCGCGTACCGCGCCTTGAGGGAACCGGGGCGGTAGTAGATCCCGCTGTGGATCACTCCGCTGTTGCGCCCGGTCTGATGCCGGGCGGGCCCGGGTTCCTTCTCCAGCACCGTCACCCGCGTGCCCGGCGCGGCCCGCGTGATCGCATACGCCGTCGACAGGCCGACGATCCCGCCGCCGATCACGAGCACGTCGCAGTCGTACGCGATCTCCCGCGCCTGCCTCGCCACCTGCACCACCTCCCGGCTTCGATAGTGCACTGCGCCACTGACAATGCCTTCAAACCAGGGAAACCGCAGCCCCGCCAAGGGAGCACGGGGCTGGAACTAGACCGGATCAGCTGACGGGATCAGCTGACGGGATCAGCTGACGGGATCAGCTGACGGGATCAGCGGACGGGTCGGCACGGCGGACGCGACGGCATCCGGCGCCCCGAGCGGAGCGCCTACGCCGGAGTCATGAGCAGCGGCCGCGCCCGCTCCCGCAGCTCCACCACCCGCGGCTCGTCCCCGTACGGCTCCAGACGATGGAGAAGATCCTTCACGTACTCGGTGGTGCGCGCCGAGGAGATGCGCCCCGCGACCTCCACCGCCCGCACGCCCTGCTCGCATGCCGCGTCGAGATTGCCGGACTCGAGCTCCGCGACCGCCGAGACGACGAGACGCAGCCCGTGCGAGCGCACGAATTCCTCCGTCGGCTTCGACAGCGCCTGTTCCGTGAACCGGCGCACCTGACGGGGGGCCTTCAGGTCGCGGTAGCACTCCGCGGCGTCCGCGGCGAACCGGTCGTACGAGTAGAAGCCGAGCCAGGACGGATCGTTGTCGCCGTCGCGGGACCGCTCCAGCCAGCCCTCCGCCGCCTTCAGGGCCGCGCCGGCCGCCTGGGCGTCTCCCGCGCGCGCGTGGGCACGTGCCTCGACGAGGCGGAAGAAGCTCATGGTGCGGGCGGTGGCCAGCCCCCGGTTGCGTTCCAGAGCGGCCTGGGCGAGGTCGACGCCCTCGTCGCCGAAGCCCCGGTAGGTCGCCTGGAGGGACATGGAGGCCAGGACGTAGCCCCCGAGCGGGACGTCGGCCGCCGCGCGCGCGAGCCGCAGCGCCTGGATGTAGTACCGCTGCGCGGCCTCCTGCTGGCCGGTGTCGAAGGCCATCCAGCCGGCGAGGCGGGTGAGTTCGGCACTCGCGCCGAACAGTGCCCGGCCGACCTCGTCGGAGTACGCGCCGAGCAGCAGCGGAGCCGCCTCCACCCGCAGGCACTCCGGCACCATCGACGAACGCCAGTCGCCGCCTCCGTACTTGGAGTCCCAGCGCCTGGCGTCCTCGGCGGCCTCCCGCAGTTTCTGCACATCGCTGTGGCCGACTTTGAGCGGTGCGCCGGAGGCCTCGGCGGAGTTCACCTCGCGTGCGACCGAGCTGTCGGCCGGGGTTATCAGCCAGCGTGAGGCGGGCGTCGCGTAGGCGCTCACCGCGAACGATCCGGCCAGGGACTGCCAGATGCCGCCGGAACCGGCCCGGCGTCCGGCCAGGTCGAGGCGGTACAGCTCCGTCGCCGACCGCACCGCCTGTCCGACGTCTCTGGGGAAGGCGAGGCCCACTTCTGGCGCGGGATCCGCGTCCGCCAGGCCGATCTCGTGGAGCGGCACCGGGCGGCCGAGCTTCTGCCCTATCGCGGCGGCGATGAGATGGGGCGCGGCGCCTTGCGGCACCATGCCCTTCGACACCCAGCGCGCCACCGACGTCTTGTCGTAGCGAAGAGTCAACCCGCGTTGGGCGCCAAGATCGTTGACGCGCCGCGCGAGTCCTGCGTTGCTGATTCCCGCGAGGGCGAGAACGGCGCCGAGTTTTTCGTTCGGCCCGCGTTGCTCCCTGGACATTGCGCCACCCCTCGACACAGACGGCTGCCGCGCTGGCATAACCATGCGGCATTCGTAAACCCAGCGTAGTTCGCCGCATCCCAAGCGTTAAGGGGCATTGTTCCGGTTGGCGGGATTGTGGTCCGTACTGAAGTGCGGTTCAGCGACGGAGGGTTGCGACGTGCTCCCGCTGTGTGGCCGTGCGCCCGGCCGTGCGCTCTTCTCCGGCCATCGCGGGAGCGGTTCCATGGGCCGTGCGTGGGTCGGCCCGCTGTACTGGATCCAGTGGGCTGGGGGACACCGCCGCCTACATCCCCGCGGGCGGCGGACCGGCCCGGGGGGCGAACTCCGTTTCCCGGGCCGTGCGCTCGCCGGACGGCGGGCGAGGCGTGTACGGAGCGTGCTCAAACCTGTTCCGTTGTCGCCGATTTGGCTGAAAATCGACCCCACTCGTGCGGGCCGTCAGCCCTCCCACCACGGCAGTTGAGGGCGCGTTGGGAGTTTTTGGGGAGCGTTTCGGGGGCGCATTCGCGTCGCAGTCACCGTATCAACACTCCTCGCCCGTGCCCGATCTCCTTGCCTCGCGCGGCTGTTCGACGCGGTGTGCGGGCGGGCCAGGTCCGATGGGACGGTATCCGCCGGGGCGCATTCCCCGGAGCGCGAGCGACCCCGCCGTCCCTCCGTCGCGCCTCCTTCATGGCAGCATGGTGCCGAGTTCGTACGGTGCACTGGTTGTCCACAGCCTGTGGAGGCGGCGATGCGGTGGTTGGTGGGATGGAGCAGCACCGCCCCGGTGGCCGCCGAGATCGGCTCCGCGGGCGCTGTGGGGCACGACGGCGAGACACTGCATCCGGTGGGCTCGCATCTTCTGTGGGGCGATCCCGATCCGCTGTGGGCGGTCGGCGACTGGCGTCCGGACGAGGTGCGGGTGCTGAAGGCCGACGAGCGGACCCGGATCGCCGTCCTCGGTACCTGCGGCGCCTCCGACGAACAGCTGAGGGTCGGTCTGTTCGCCGCGCGGGGCGGGGCACTTCGGCACCTGACGGCCTGGCCGGGCAGCTACACGGCCGTCGTCCAGGTGGGCCGCCGCATCACCGTCTGCGGTGATCTGGCGGGCGCCCGCCCGGTGTTCCACACCCCCTGGGCCGGCGGCACCGCCTACGCGACGGCCGCGCTGCCCCTCGCCGACCTCATCGAGGCCAACCTCGACTACGGCCACCTCGCCGCGCTGCTCGCCGCCCCCGACGTCCCGGCCGCGCTGCACGACTCCACCCCCTACGACGGCGTACGGCGCATTCCGCCGGGGCACGCGCTGATCCTGCGCGCCGGTGCGCGCGAGATCGCCGGATACGAGCAGGTCGCCTCCCTCGCCGTGGCGGCACCCTCCGCCGACCCGGACAGCGCGGTCGACGCCGTACGGGACGCCCTGGTCGACGCCGTCCGCGCGCGGCTGTCCGCTCCCCGTCATGTCCCCGGCGCGGACATAGACCCAGGCCCGGTCCCCGGCATGGGGCCCGCCGAACGGCGCGCCGCGCGCGGGATGCCGGTCCCGGGCATCGGAGCGGATCTGTCCGGCGGCCCCGCCTCGGGAACCCTCGCGCTGCTCGCCGCCGGCCTGCCCGGCATGCCGGGGACCGTGCTGGGCCACGGCACGGGCGCGGGGGAACGGCTGCTGGCGGTCACCTTCAACGATCTGGCCGTCGGCGGCCGGGAGGCCGAACTGGAGCGGGCGGGCACGCTCGCGGCCAACCCGCGCCTGCACCACGTGGTGGTGACCGGCGACGAGGAGACCCTCCCGTACGCCGACCTGGACGGCCCGCTGACCGACGAACCCGCCGCCTCCCTGGTGACCGCCGCCCGCCACCGCGCCCGCCTCGCGGCCGGCAGCGCGGACCACTTCACCGGCTACGGCGCCCGCCAGGTCCTGGACGCCCACCCGGCCCGCCTCGCGGACCTCCTGATGGACCGCAAACGCCGTCACCTGGTCCGTCCCGTCGCCGCGCTCGCCAGGGCGGACGGCTCGGTCCTGGTCCCCGCGCGCGTGTACGGCGCGGCCCGCCGCCTCGCCCGTACGCCCTACCGCTCCGGTCTGGAAGGCCTCGCCGACCGTCTCATGCGCCGCCGTTTCGACGAACCCGGAGGTGCCGTGGGGGCGTCCCTGGCCGCGCTCACCTGGGCCAGACCGGGCCCCGCCGCGCGCTGGCTCACGGGTGAGGCGCTGGCTGAAGTATCGGTTCGCCTGCAAGGGGCGACCCAGCGTTCCGGGATCGGTCCGGGGCAGCGACCGGGCGACTTCCGCGCCCGTGCGGCCCTCACCCGGAGCGCGGCGGACCTGCGCATCCTCGAACAGGCGGCCGAAGTCCGCTTCCAGCGCCTGCACGCCCCGTTCCTCGACAACCAGGTCGTCCGCGCCTGCCGCGCCCTCCCGGAAGCCCTACGGGTCCAGCCGGGCGCCCGCGCGGCCATCCTCCGTACGGTCCTGGAGGGCGCCGGGGTCGCCGATCTCCCGCCCGGGTGGGGCGCCACCTCCCACGGGCCCTCGGCCGCCGCCGCCCGCGCCGGGCTCCGAGTCGCCGCGGACTCCCTCATGTCCCTCTTCGGCACACCCCTGCTCGCGCAGGCGGGCCTGGTCGAAGCCCGGGTGGTCCGCAAGGCACTGCGCGCCGCGGCGGAGGGCGAGCCGCTGCCCCTGGACGGACTGGCGGACCTGGTCTCCCTGGAGCTGTGGCTCGGGCGGCTGATCGCCCGCCGGGGCACCTGCTGGACGGGAACGCCCGCACGTACGCGGGCGGTTCCGGCGGGCGTCACACCGCAGCAGGGAGCACTGGGGGCCGGGGCTTCGGGCGGCGGGGCGGTGCTCGCCTAGGACGCGGCGGTGGTCACGGATCCTCGCCGTTACGGCTTCACGAGCAGGTGAACCTCGACTCCGCCCAGTCCGCGAGCGCCAGGTCGTCGAGGTGGCTGTGCGGCTCGACCACCAGCCTGACGGTCTCGCGCCCGGCGAGGTCCACATGGGCGGGCACCGCGGAGTCCCGGCCCCCGACCGTCCCGGACCGCCACAACCGGACCCCGTCGGCGTAGACCGAGAAGGAGACCTTGCCGAGCCCGGCGGTCAGGTCGTCGACGCCGACCAGGGCGTCGTAGGCGGTGCACTCCCGGTTGAGGTCGATCGTGACGGAGGAACTCCCGTGCACGGTCACGCCGTGCCTGTACTGCTTGCCCGCGATCGACATGCCGTACCGCTGCCACACCCAGCTGCTCCCGCCGATCCGCATCTCGGGCTCGGTGCCGTCGCCAAAGATGTCGTACGACAGCTCGCTCCACTGGTACACGAAGGACGGGGGAGGCGGTGGAGGCGGTGACTGCGGTGAAGGTGGGGCGGGGGTGGCTGTCGGGGTCGGCTTCGGCGTCGATGTGGAGGCCGACGGGGGAGTCGAGGTGGGCGTGGGCGTGGGCGCGGGCTTCGAAGCCGAAGCCGAAGCCGAAGCCGAAGCCGAAGCCGAAGTCGACGTCGGTGTCGGCGTGGATGCGCCTGCGGGCGTGCTGGCCACGGCGGCCGCCGCCGCGATCACCGGCTGCTTCGGATCGGGCGCCTGCCCCGAAGGCGTGGGCGGGTTCTCGGCGGGCTCGGCCGGCTCGGCGACCGGCGCTGACGCGGGCGGCTTGGCGTCCGGCTTCCTGGGCGGGTTGTCCCCGCCGGCCAGCGCGAGCGTCACCGCGACGACGGCCACCGCCGCCACACCGGCCGCGACACCGGCCTTCACCGGCGCGCCGAGCCCTTCGGAGGCGGCCGCACTGCCACCTGCGCTCGCCCCGCCACCCGTGCTCGCACTGCCACCGCTCGCTGCCCCGCCCCCCGAGCCGCCGCCCGCCGACGTGGCCGCCCCCGCGACACCGGCCGCGCCCGCCCCGGCGCCGGCGATGATTCCGACAGCCTTGGCGTACCCGGCGGCACCGAACCAGCCGATGACCGCGACCGGTACGACGGCGGGGATACCGCCGGCGACTTCCTTGATCTGGCCCGCGGCCAGCCAGCACTTGGCGCACTCCTCAAGGTGCTTGCGCAGCCCCCGTTCGGCGCGGGTGCGCAGGCCGCCGCGGGCGTAGGCGCCGAGCCGGTCGGCGTAGCGGGCGCACTCCTCGTCGCCGGCCAGGGCGGCGCTGACGTGGGCCTGGAGGTAGGCCTGCTTGAGACCCTCGCGGGCCCGGCTGGCAAGCACCCGGGTGCCGTTGGCGTCCAGCCCGAAGAGCGTGGCGACCTCGCTCGGCGACTCGTCCTCGACCTCGGTGTGCCACAGCACGGCCTGCCAACGCTCGGGCAGCGACCGGAAGGCCCGCATGGCCATGGACTGCTCGGCCTCGTGCATCGCCCGCACATCGGCACCCAGGTCCAGGCCCCCTCCGAAGGAGCCGGGGGGCGAGGTGCCGTCGGACACCTCGGACGCGCGCGTGGACTGCGCGGCGAACACCGCGAAGTCGTCGACCAGCTGCTCCCGCTTCGCGGACTTCGTCCAGCTCGCGGCCACCCGGCGGACGGTGGTGAGCAGATAGGGACGTACGGCGTGCTCGGGGCCCAGGCCGCCGCGCACCGCCTGGAGCATGCGGGCGAAGACCTCGGCGGTGAGGTCGTCCGCGGTGTGGCTGTCCCGGCAGCAGGTGCGGGCGTACCGGCGCACCGCTCCCGCGTGGCGCCGGTAGAGCGCCTCGTAGGCGGTGTCGTCGCCCGCGCGCATCCGCTCGATCAGGTCGCCGTCGGACGGCGGCAGCTCCCTGGGCGGCGGCAGGGCACCGCCGTCCTCGCGCCGGTCGCGCTGGGCCGGAACGCTGCTCTCCACAGGCTCGCCGCCCTGCGCCGGGATACCGGCCGCCACCGGCTCGTGCGGACCACCGGCCCGTCCCCCCTGGCTCGGCACCTGCGGCGAGGCCGCGCCGCCGGCCTCCGCGTCGTCGTCACCGAGTGACCCGTCCCGCCCGTCAAAGCTCATCGCGGAAAGCCCCCGCCGCCGGCCCTACCAGTCCCGAACACCCGGTCAGAGTGCCATATGGGCTTTTGTTCAGGACCCTGCCGTGCGGCCCTTCCCGTCGTCCGTACGGACTTCAGGCGACGCGGCACCGGTCGTCACGTGGACCGGGAGGCCTCAATCGGCTTTCTACGTGCGGGAGTTGAGAAGAGCGCCCGAGAAGCAACGGAATTGTCCCCACGTACTGCACCCGGGGTGAGAGCGGTGCGGCGCTCACTCTCCACCGTCACCTGTTCGAGTCACGGTCGCGAGCCACAAGGCGACGCCCGGTGACGGGCGCCGCCTCACAGGATGGCCTCTTCGGGGGCACTCGCCCCACAGGTTGGCGTCTCCCGGGCCCCAGTTCCTCAAGCCGGCCGCGAGCGCAGGCCCTCCAGAAGGATGTCCAGCAGCCGCGACGAGGCAGCCGCCTGCTGTGCCGCGTCCGGCAGCGAGGGTGCCGCCGTCGCTATGACCAGCAGGACGTCCGCCACCGACACATCTGTCCGCAATTCACCCGCCGCGCGGGCCCGCTCCACGAGCTGACCCACGACGTCGAGCAGGGCCGTCGCGCCCGTGTCGTCCGCGGAGAGCGCCGGAGCCTCGTCCGCCAGGATCCGTAACTCCCCGGAGCCCGGCTGGGTCCGCTGCTGCGGCACCCGCGCCGCCTCGAACCCGGTGCCCTCGTCCGCCACGCCGACCCGCAGCACCTGCGGCGGCAGCAGCCGCCCGGCGCCCGAGGCCACCGACGTCCGCAGGAAGCGCGAGAGCGCCGACCACGGTTCGTCCTCCTGACCGAGCGCCGTCCGTGCCTGGTCGGTCAGCCGGGAGGTCTCCTCCTCGGCTATCCGTCGCACCAGGACGTCCTTGCTCGGGAAGCGCCGGTACACCGTGCCGACGCCGACCCGCGCGCGCCGCGCCACGTCCTCCATCGGCGCGCCGTACCCCAGCTCGCCGAAGACCTCCCGCGCCGCACGCAGCACGTGCTCCAGATTGCGCTGTGCGTCCACGCGCAGCGGTGTGGTCCGCGAACTGTCCCCGCGTCCGTTGTTGCCCGCCACGCTCATCGCTGAGCCGATCGCGCCGCCCATCGCCCCAGCAGGTGCGATGGTGGACGCGGACGACCAATGAGAGTCCTGAACATGCATAAGTGATCCCCCGGTAATGACGTCTCCCCCCGGAGACTCTCCCCGCCACCTGAAAGCCGGGGTGAACGGAACAGGCCCGCTTCCCGGGCCCGTCGGTCGCGGACCCGAAGGCGCATTCCCTCTACACCCCGTCGACACACGAACATAGTTGAGTGAGGGTCAATTCAGAAGGGGCACGTTCCGCACGGAGCGCACCCCGATCGGAGTACGGGGCGCATACGTCCTGATTTCGCCCCCTCCAACCGCCCGGGACACACCCACTGACCTGCGAGGATACCGCGCACTCTGGTGATTCGGCCAACCCTGTGCGCCGATGGCGCGCGGTCACACAAATTGTCGAGGCTGTGGACAAACGCAAGCGCCCGGTGCGTCATGGGATGGTGAAGGAACGTGCGCGCATTCTCGTTGTCGGCGGTGGCTACGTCGGGATGTACACGGCCCTGCGTCTCCAGCGGAAGCTGAAACGGGAACTGGAGCGGAGCGAGGCCGAGATCACTGTGGTCACGCCCGACCCGTACATGACCTATCAGCCCTTCCTCCCCGAAGCGGCAGCCGGATCCATCTCCCCGCGCCATGTCGTGGTACCCCTGCGCCGCGTCCTGGACCGCTGCCGGGTCGTCGTCGGCGAGGTCACCTCCATCGACCACGCCAAGCGCACCGCCGCCCTCACCACACTCGCCACCGAGGAGGAGGGCACCGGCGCCCAGCAGCTGTCGTACGACGAACTCGTCCTCGCCCCCGGCTCGATCTCACGCACCCTGCCCGTCCCCGGTCTCGCCGAGCACGCCATCGGCTTCAAGACCGTCGAGGAGGCCATCGGCCTGCGCAACCACGTCATCGAGCAGATGGACATCGCCTCCTCCACCCGCGACCCCGCCGTCCGCGACGCGGCCCTCACCTTCGTCTTCGTCGGCGGCGGCTATGCCGGCGTCGAGGCACTCGGCGAGCTGGAGGACATGGCCCGCTACACCGCGCGCTACTACCACAACATCCGGCCCCAGGACATGAAGTGGATCCTCGTCGAGGCATCGGACCGCATCCTGCCCGAGGTCGGCGAGGAGATGGGCCGCTACACCGTCACCGAACTGCGCCGCCGCAACATCGACGTACGCCTGAACACCCGCCTGGAGTCCTGCGCCGACCGCGTCGCCGTCCTCAGCGACGGCGCCCGCTTCCCGACCCGTACGGTCGTCTGGACCGCCGGTGTGAAACCCCACCCGCTCCTCGCCGCCACCGACCTGCCCCTGAACGAACGCGGGCGCCTGAAATGCACCGCCCAGTTGACGATCGAGGGCATCACGCACGCTTGGGCAGCCGGAGACGCGGCGGCCGTCCCCGACGTCACCGCCGAAGAACCCGGCAAGGAGACCGCCCCCAACGCCCAGCACGCGCTCCGCCAGGCGAAGGTCCTCGGCGACAACATCGCGCACTCCCTGCGCGGCGAGCCCCTGGAGACGTACTCCCACAAGTACGTCGGCTCGGTGGCGTCGCTGGGGCTCCACAAAGGTGTCGCACACGTCTACGGACGCAAGCTGAAGGGCTACCCTGCCTGGTTCATGCACCGCGTCTACCACCTCAGCAGGGTCCCCACCTTCAACCGCAAGGCCCGTGTCCTGGCCGAATGGACCCTGTCCGGGCTCTTCAAGAGAGAGATCGTCTCCCTGGGATCACTCGAACATCCCCGAGCGGAGTTCGAACTCGCGGCCGGTGGAAAGCCTCCTCATGACCCCTCGAACGACCCGAAGGGGTCGTCCTGACCGGACCGAGGAACTTCAGCCACGGGGTAGGCGTCTGACGGATGCCGACCCGGTCGGCCGCCCTGCCAGACTGGTCCCCCCCCCCACGCATGACGGACCGACCCCGCCCTTCGAACCCACGAGGCTTCCCCCAGTGCTGCAATCCCGGGGTGCCGCCCCCCTGACCCCCCACCGGGTCCGGAGCCGGCCGAAGACGCCGCAGACGACGACACGAGGCAAGGATTCGTGAACTTCACGCGCTGGAGCGCCCGCATCCCCGGAACGCAGCGCCGCGCCGCAGCGCGGACCGACCACCCGGTGACCCCGGACCGGGGGGAGGACGCCGCGAGCTCGTCCGTGCCCGCGGCCCGCGCCGAACAACTCACCGACGCCGCCCCACCGGTGCCCGCCGTCGACGAACTGCCGGTACGCGAGGTCCTGGACCGCGTCCCCGCCCTCGTCGCCCTCGTCCACGGTCCCGACCACCGCCTCGCCTACGTCAACGACGCCTATGTGACGGCCTTCGGCACCCGCCCGACCGGCGCCCCGGCCCGCGAGGCCGTCCCGGAACTCGACGAACTCGGTCTGCTCCCGCTCCTGGACCAGGTCCTGCGCAGCGGAAAGCCCCGCACCGTCAAGTCCCGCAAGGCCCCCGACGGCCGCTCCTACACCTTCACCTGCACCCCGGTCGCCCAGGGCGACGGCGGAGGCGTGCTCGTCTTCGCCACCGACGTCACCGACCACGCCGAGGCCGCCGAACGCCTCAGAGCCAGCGAACGGGAGCAACGGGAAACCGCGGTCACCCTCCAGCGCTCCCTGCTCCCCCAGGAACTGGAACAGCCCGACGACCTGCGCGTCGCGGCCACCTACCAGCCGGGCGGCACGGAGGCCGCCGTCGGCGGCGACTGGTACGACGTGATCACCCTGGGCGGCGGCCGCACCGCCCTCGTGATCGGCGACGTGATGGGCCGAGGAGTCCGCGCGGCCGCGGTCATGGGCCAACTCCGCACCGCGGTGCGGGCCTACGCCCGCCTGGACCTCCCCCCGCACGAGATCCTCCAGCTCCTGGACGGCCTCGCCGCGGAGATCGACGCCAACCAGATCGCCACCTGCGTCTACGCCATCCACGACCCGAACGAGGGCCGGCTGGTGTACGCCTCGGCCGGCCACCTGCCCATCCTGGTCCGCGACGAGAACGGCGAGGTCCTGCGCGCCGACGAGCCCACCGGCCCGCCCCTCGGCACGGGCGGCTGGATGCACGCCTCGGGCTCGATCCCGCTCGGCCCCGGCTCCACCGCCGTCCTGTACACGGACGGCCTGGTGGAACGCCGGACCGAGGACCTGGACGAGGGAATCGCCTCGCTCGAGCGGGCCCTGTCCGGCGCGACCGGCACACCCCAGGTCGTCTGCGACCGTCTGGTCCGCTCGGCCGGCGTCACCGCCGACCACGACGACGACGTGGCCGTCCTGGTCCTCCAGCACCCCGCCCGTACGGGCCCGGACAGCGAGCTCTTCCGCAACGCGGCGCTGGAGCTCCTCGGCGGTGTGGAAGCGGCGCCACGCGCGCGTGCGTTCGCCTCCGGCGTGCTGACCAGTTGGCGGTTCTCCGTGGAGCTGCACGACCTGGGTGTCCTCGCGGTCAGCGAGCTGGTCGCGAACTCCCTGCAACACGGCACGCCGCCGATGCGGCTGCGCCTGCGCCGTACCGACCGGCGCCTGATCGTCGAGGTCACCGACGGCGACGACCACCTTCCCCGCCGCCGCCGAGCGGAGCCCGGTGACGAGTCCGGCCGGGGCATCGCCATCGTCGCGACGATCGCCTCCTCATGGGGGGCCCGCCGGACATGCGGGGGCGGGAAGTCGGTGTGGTGCGAGTTCGCGCTCCCCGCGAGCACGAAGTGACCGAAGGTCCGGTTCCCCGGAGACCTCAGGCGTGCGCCTGGGTGTGGTCGGCCGGGGCGGGACCGCCCTGGGCCACCACCCGGCTCCTCGCCGACCACGGCTGATCCTGCGCCACGGTCAGGCCCCGCCCCAACCGCACCGCCAAATACGTGATCCCCAACGAGAACAGCAAGAACGTCACGATGTACGGCGCGTGCAGCGAGGCCCCCATGGGCCCACCCACCGCCGGCCCGACAGCCAGCGCGAGCTGCTTCACCAGGGCGAACGCCGAGTTGTACTGCCCCGCCATCCCCGCGGGCGCGAGATCCGCCACCAGCGGAGCCACCGTCGGCGACAACATCGCCTCACCCAGACCGAACAACGCGTACGTGGAGACGAACGCGGCCGTCGCCATCTCCCGGCTGCCGTGCCCGAGCCCGGCATACCCCGCGGCGACCCACGCCACGGCCCAGATCAGCCCGACGGCGGCGATCACCCGAGACCGCCTGCGCCGCTCGACGAACTTCAGCACGGCGAACTGCGCGACCACGATCATCGCGGTGTTGGCGGCCAACGCCGTCCCCAACGCGGACGTCGAGATCCCGGCGGCCTCCACCCCGTAGGCGCTCAGCCCGGACTCGAACTGCCCGTAGCAGGCGAAGAACAGCACGAAGCCCAGCACACACAGCTGCACCATCGCCCGGTTGCCGAGCAGCTGCTTCCAGCTGCCCCGGGCCGACCCCGGCCGCCCCGGCGCGTCCTCGAAGCGGGGCGAGTGCGGCGTGCGCACCGTCGCCATCACCACGACCAGCAGCAGGAACATCGCCGCCTCGATCGAGAACAGCAGGGTGAAGGAGGAGGCGCTCGTCGTGTCGACCAGATGACCGCCGATGAGCCCGCCGACGCCGAGCCCCAGGTTCTGCAGGAAGAACTGTGTCGCGAAGGAACGCGAGCGGGTGTCGGCCGTCGAGCAGTCCACGATCATCGTCGCCAGCGCCGGCTGCATCACGGCCTGCCCGGCCCCGAGAGCGGCCGCCGAGAGCAGCACGGTGGGCGCGTTGCTCGCGAGCCCCAGGCTCAACGCGCCCAGCGCGGCGGTGACCAGGGCGACGAGCAACACCGGCAGCGGGCCACGACGCACGATCGCCCGGCCGGCGAACGGCAACACGATCAGCGCCGCGACGGCGAAGACGGCGAGGACCAGCCCCGCCGTCATGGCTCCCAGCCCGCGCACCTGTGCCACATAGACGTACAGGTAGGGGACGGTGAAACCGAGCCCGAACGCGCTGAGTGCGTTGCCCACGTGGATCCGGCGCATCGCTGCGCCCATCGCCCTGGTCACGTTCACCTCTCTCAGGTAGTTGTTGAACCCCGTTGGTATACAGAGCTGAAGATTTCAAAGCTAAAGTTAGAAGTTGAATAGTACACATAGAAGGACTTCAACGCCAAGCAGGCCCCGTGCGAGACTTGCGCTCATGGGCGACACCCCCGACACCCTCGGCGAACCGACACTCGAAGAGCAGATCGCCGCGTACCAGCGCGAGTTCCAGGACCTCGACCCCCAGGTCGAGAAGATCGTCTCGGCGCTCTCCCGGCTGAACCGCCGTATGAACGTCGCCTACGGCCGCCAGACCTCCGCCCTCGGCATCAGCAACGCGGACTGGGAGGTCCTCAAGGCGCTCGTCCTTTCCGGTGCCCCCTATCGCCTGGGTCCCAGTGACCTCGCCAAGCGACTCGGCCTGACACCGGCCGCGATGACCCACCGGATCGACCGCATGGTCACCGAGAGTCTGGTCACCAGGGAACGGGACGAGTCCAACCGCGTCCGCGTGATCGTCGAGCTGACAGGGGAGGGCCGCGAGAAGTGGCTGGAGGCGATGCGCCTCGCGACCGTCTTCGAGGAGGATCTCCTCCAGGACCTCTCCCCGGACGACCGCACGGCCCTCGGTGAGGTCCTCATCCGTCTCCTGCGCAGAGTCGAGCACGCCCAGCCGGACGCCGGCGGTCGGCTCACCGACCTGGACTGATGGCGACCCCTGCGCCCATAAAAAGATCTTGACAGGCGGCGCTTGACAGCCACTCGCCCGATCCGTAAAGTTCTTCGGGTTGCCACGGGGCCGTAACGGTTCTGCGGTGGCACCTCCGCCGCATGAGCGGCACCTCAAACCATCAGCACGATCTCCCAACGGGATTGAATTCGGCGTGCCCGAATGCAATTCGATTGGGGCCCGGCACCTCGATTTGGGACCTGCCGGTGGAATCAGCTAGAGTTTGAGACGTCGGAACGGCCCAACAGCCGCGAAGACAAGCCCGGTTGACTGGGAGTCGGACACCGAAAGGATCTGATAAAGTCAACACCGCTGGAAGGCCGAAAAGCCGGAAAGCAACCCGCCGACAGGGAATCGGATCGAGAAAAAGATCTGATAGAGTCGGGAACGCAAGACCGAAGGGAAGCGCCCGGAGGAAAGCCTGAGAGAGTCTCTCGGGTGAGTACAAAGGAAGCGTCCGTTCCTTGAGAACTCAACAGCGTGCCAAAAGTCAACGCCAGATATGTTGATACCCCGTCTCTCTCAGTCATTGGGAGGGCGAGGTTCCTTTGAAGAAAACACAGCGAGGACGCTGTGAACGGCCGGGCTTATTCCGCCTGGCTGTTCCGCTCTCGTGGTGTCATCCCGATTACGGGAGAACATTCACGGAGAGTTTGATCCTGGCTCAGGACGAACGCTGGCGGCGTGCTTAACACATGCAAGTCGAACGATGAACCACTTCGGTGGGGATTAGTGGCGAACGGGTGAGTAACACGTGGGCAATCTGCCCTTCACTCTGGGACAAGCCCTGGAAACGGGGTCTAATACCGGATAACACTTCCATTCTCCTGAATGGTGGTTAAAAGCTCCGGCGGTGAAGGATGAGCCCGCGGCCTATCAGCTTGTTGGTGAGGTAATGGCTCACCAAGGCGACGACGGGTAGCCGGCCTGAGAGGGCGACCGGCCACACTGGGACTGAGACACGGCCCAGACTCCTACGGGAGGCAGCAGTGGGGAATATTGCACAATGGGCGAAAGCCTGATGCAGCGACGCCGCGTGAGGGATGACGGCCTTCGGGTTGTAAACCTCTTTCAGCAGGGAAGAAGCGAAAGTGACGGTACCTGCAGAAGAAGCGCCGGCTAACTACGTGCCAGCAGCCGCGGTAATACGTAGGGCGCAAGCGTTGTCCGGAATTATTGGGCGTAAAGAGCTCGTAGGCGGCTTGTCACGTCGGGTGTGAAAGCCCGGGGCTTAACCCCGGGTCTGCATTCGATACGGGCTAGCTAGAGTGTGGTAGGGGAGATCGGAATTCCTGGTGTAGCGGTGAAATGCGCAGATATCAGGAGGAACACCGGTGGCGAAGGCGGATCTCTGGGCCATTACTGACGCTGAGGAGCGAAAGCGTGGGGAGCGAACAGGATTAGATACCCTGGTAGTCCACGCCGTAAACGGTGGGAACTAGGTGTTGGCGACATTCCACGTCGTCGGTGCCGCAGCTAACGCATTAAGTTCCCCGCCTGGGGAGTACGGCCGCAAGGCTAAAACTCAAAGGAATTGACGGGGGCCCGCACAAGCAGCGGAGCATGTGGCTTAATTCGACGCAACGCGAAGAACCTTACCAAGGCTTGACATACACCGGAAAGCATCAGAGATGGTGCCCCCCTTGTGGTCGGTGTACAGGTGGTGCATGGCTGTCGTCAGCTCGTGTCGTGAGATGTTGGGTTAAGTCCCGCAACGAGCGCAACCCTTGTTCTGTGTTGCCAGCATGCCCTTCGGGGTGATGGGGACTCACAGGAGACCGCCGGGGTCAACTCGGAGGAAGGTGGGGACGACGTCAAGTCATCATGCCCCTTATGTCTTGGGCTGCACACGTGCTACAATGGCAGGTACAATGAGCTGCGATACCGTGAGGTGGAGCGAATCTCAAAAAGCCTGTCTCAGTTCGGATTGGGGTCTGCAACTCGACCCCATGAAGTCGGAGTTGCTAGTAATCGCAGATCAGCATTGCTGCGGTGAATACGTTCCCGGGCCTTGTACACACCGCCCGTCACGTCACGAAAGTCGGTAACACCCGAAGCCGGTGGCCCAACCCCTTGTGGGAGGGAGCTGTCGAAGGTGGGACTGGCGATTGGGACGAAGTCGTAACAAGGTAGCCGTACCGGAAGGTGCGGCTGGATCACCTCCTTTCTAAGGAGCACTTCTTACCGATCCCTCCGGGGTGAGGTCAGAGGCCAGTACATCGGCGAATGTCCGGTGCTGGTTGCTCAAGGGTGGAACGTTGACTATTCGGCATACTTGATCGTCTTCTCCTTCCAGTACTGCTCTTCGGAGCGTGGAACGTTGAGGGAAGCGGCAGGGATGCCGGGCACGCTGTTGGGTGTCTGAGGGTACGGGCTTGAGAGTCTGGATCTTCAGTTGCCGGCCCCAGTGCACTCGAACCGGTTGGTTCGGGGTGATGGGTGGCTGGTCGTTGTTTGAGAACTGCACAGTGGACGCGAGCATCTGTGGCCAAGTTTTTAAGGGCGCACGGTGGATGCCTTGGCACCAGGAACCGATGAAGGACGTGGGAGGCCACGATAGGCCCCGGGGAGTCGTCAACCAGGCTTTGATCCGGGGGTGTCCGAATGGGGAAACCCGGCAGTCGTCATGGGCTGTCACCCTTGCCTGAACACATAGGGCAAGTGGAGGGAACGCGGGGAAGTGAAACATCTCAGTACCCGCAGGAAGAGAAAACAACCGTGATTCCGGGAGTAGTGGCGAGCGAAACCGGATGAGGCTAAACCGTATACGTGTGAGACCCGGCAGGGGTTGCGTATGCGGGGTTGTGGGATCTCTCTTTTACGGTCTGCCGGCCGTGAGACGAGTCAGAAACCGTTGATGTAGGCGAAGGACATGCGAAAGGTCCGGCGTAGAGGGTAAGACCCCCGTAGTCGAAACGTCAACGGCTCGTTTGAGAGACACCCAAGTAGCACGGGGCCCGAGAAATCCCGTGTGAATCTGGCGGGACCACCCGCTAAGCCTAAATATTCCCTGGTGACCGATAGCGGATAGTACCGTGAGGGAATGGTGAAAAGTACCGCGGGAGCGGAGTGAAATAGTACCTGAAACCGTGTGCCTACAAGCCGTGGGAGCGTCGCGCATCAAGCTTGCTTGGTGCGTCGTGACTGCGTGCCTTTTGAAGAATGAGCCTGCGAGTTTGCGGTGTGTTGCGAGGTTAACCCGGGTGGGGTAGCCGTAGCGAAAGCGAGTCCGAACAGGGCGTTTCAGTAGCACGCTCAAGACCCGAAGCGGAGTGATCTAGCCATGGGCAGGTTGAAGCGGAGGTAAGACTTCGTGGAGGACCGAACCCACCAGGGTTGAAAACCTGGGGGATGACCTGTGGTTAGGGGTGAAAGGCCAATCAAACTCCGTGATAGCTGGTTCTCCCCGAAATGCATTTAGGTGCAGCGTCGTGTGTTTCTTGCCGGAGGTAGAGCACTGGATAGGCGATGGGCCCTACCGGGTTACTGACCTTAGCCAAACTCCGAATGCCGGTAAGTGAGAGCGCGGCAGTGAGACTGTGGGGGATAAGCTCCATGGTCGAGAGGGAAACAGCCCAGAGCATCGACTAAGGCCCCTAAGCGTACGCTAAGTGGGAAAGGATGTGGAGTCGCACAGACAACCAGGAGGTTGGCTTAGAAGCAGCCACCCTTGAAAGAGTGCGTAATAGCTCACTGGTCTAGTGATTCCGCGCCGACAATGTAGCGGGGCTCAAGCGTACCGCCGAAGTCGTGTCATTGCAGCATGAGGGCCAACGCCCGCTGTGATGGGTAGGGGAGCGTCGTGTGCCGGGTGAAGCCGCCGTGTAAGCGAGTGGTGGACGGTTCACGAGTGAGAATGCAGGCATGAGTAGCGATACACACGTGGGAAACGTGTGCGCCGATTGACTAAGGGTTCCTGGGTCAAGCTGATCTGCCCAGGGTAAGTCGGGACCTAAGGCGAGGCCGACAGGCGTAGTCGATGGATAACCGGTTGATATTCCGGTACCCGCTGTGAAGCGTCAAACATTGAATCAGGCGATGCTAAGTCCGTGAAGCCGTTCCGGACCCTTCGGGGAAAGGAAAGTGGTGGAGCCGACGGACCAGACTTGTAGTAGGTGAGTGATGGGGTGACGCAGGAAGGTAGTCCATCCCGGGCGGTGGTTGTCCCGGGGTAAGGGTGTAGGACGTCAGGTAGGTAAATCCGCCTGGCAATAGTCTGAGACCTGATGCCGAGCCGATTGTGGTGAAGTGGATGATCCTATGCTGTCGAGAAAAGCCTCTAGCGAGTTTCATGGCGGCCCGTACCCTAAACCGACTCAGGTGGTCAGGTAGAGAATACCGAGGCGTTCGGGTGAACTATGGTTAAGGAACTCGGCAAAATGCCCCCGTAACTTCGGGAGAAGGGGGGCCATCACTGGTGAGAGGACGTGCTCCTCGAGCTGGGGGTGGCCGCAGAGACCAGCGAGAAGCGACTGTTTACTAAAAACACAGGTCCGTGCGAAGCCGTAAGGCGATGTATACGGACTGACGCCTGCCCGGTGCTGGAACGTTAAGGGGACCGGTTAGTCAGGATTCGTCTTGGCGAAGCTGAGAACTTAAGCGCCAGTAAACGGCGGTGGTAACTATAACCATCCTAAGGTAGCGAAATTCCTTGTCGGGTAAGTTCCGACCTGCACGAATGGCGTAACGACTTCTCGACTGTCTCAACCATAGGCCCGGTGAAATTGCACTACGAGTAAAGATGCTCGTTTCGCGCAGCAGGACGGAAAGACCCCGGGACCTTTACTACAGTTTGATATTGGTGTTCGGTTCGGCTTGTGTAGGATAGCTGGGAGACTGTGAAGCTTGGACGCCAGTTCAGGTGGAGTCGTCGTTGAAATACCAGTCTGGTCGTGCTGGATGTCTAACCTGGGTCCGTGATCCGGATCAGGGACAGTGTCTGATGGGTAGTTTAACTGGGGCGGTTGCCTCCTAAAGAGTAACGGAGGCGCCCAAAGGTTCCCTCAGCCTGGTTGGCAATCAGGTGTTGAGTGTAAGTGCACAAGGGAGCTTGACTGTGAGACCGACGGGTCGAGCAGGGACGAAAGTCGGGACTAGTGATCCGGCGGTGGCTTGTGGAAGCGCCGTCGCTCAACGGATAAAAGGTACCCCGGGGATAACAGGCTGATCTTCCCCAAGAGTCCATATCGACGGGATGGTTTGGCACCTCGATGTCGGCTCGTCGCATCCTGGGGCTGGAGTCGGTCCCAAGGGTTGGGCTGTTCGCCCATTAAAGCGGTACGCGAGCTGGGTTTAGAACGTCGTGAGACAGTTCGGTCCCTATCCGCTGCGCGCGTAGGAATATTGAGAAGGGCTGTCCCTAGTACGAGAGGACCGGGACGGACGAACCTCTGGTGTGCCAGTTGTTCTGCCAAGGGCATGGCTGGTTGGCTACGTTCGGGAGGGATAACCGCTGAAAGCATCTAAGCGGGAAGCCTGCTTCGAGATGAGTATTCCCACCCCCTTTGAGGGGTTAAGGCTCCCAGTAGACGACTGGGTTGATAGGCCGGATCTGGAAGCACGGTAACGTGTGGAGGTGACCGGTACTAATAGGCCGAGGGCTTGTCCTCAGTTGCTCGCGTCCACTGTGTTGGTTCTGAAACCACGAACAGCCCCATACCCAGGGCCACGGGTGTGGTGCGGCAGTTCAGTTTCATAGTGTTTCGGTGGTTTTAGCGTGAGGGAAACGCCCGGTTACATTCCGAACCCGGAAGCTAAGCCTTACAGCGCCGATGGTACTGCAGGGGGGACCCTGTGGGAGAGTAGGACGCCGCCGAACAATTTTTGGGAAAACCCCCGTGCCATGGGCACGGGGGTTTTCTGCGTTTAAGGGACTTGGGCCAGGACTTCAGGGTTCTAAAAGGTTCTCAGGACGGATTCACCAGCCTTGTGTCGTAGGCCAGGATGACCGCCTGGATACGGTCCCGGGAGCCCGTCTTCGAGAGAATGCGGCCCACGTGGGTCTTCACTGTGGATTCGGCCAGGTGGAGACGCGTGGCTATCTCGGTGTTCGTCCAGCCCAGGCCGATGACGGTGAGGATCTCGCGTTCGCGGTCCGTGAGGGCTGTCAGGCGGGCATCCGGTCTTTCCAGGCCGTCGGTGGGGGTGTCCGGCCGCGGGAGGTGCTGGGCGTAGGCGTCCAGGAGGCGGCGGGTCAGGCTGGGGGCCACCACCGCGTCGCCCGTCGCCACCGAGCGGATACCGGAGAGAAGGTCCTCCGGCTGGGCGTCCTTCACCAGGAAGCCGGAAGCGCCGGCGCGCAGGCCCGCGTACGCGTACTCGTCCAGGTCGAACGTCGTGAGGATCAGGACTCGGGTGCGGTCGCCGACGGCGGTGATGCGGCGGGTGGCCTCGATGCCGTCCAGGCCGGGCATACGGACGTCCATCAGGACGACGTCGGGGTGGAGTTCGGCGGCCAGCCGGACCGCCTCACTGCCGTTGGTCGCCTCTGACAGCACCGTCATGTCGTCCTGGCTCTCCAGCAGCATGCGGAAGCCGAGGCGTTGGAGGGGCTGGTCGTCGACGATGAGGACCGTGGTCACTGCGGGGATTCCTCCGGGAGGTGAAGGTGGACGCGCCAGCCCCGGTCGGGGGGTTGGCGGGGGCCGGCTTCAAGTGTGCCGCCGTACAGGGCCGTTCGCTCGCGCATGCCGGGAAGTCCGCGGCCCGCGGTGCCGTCGGGTTCGCCCCCGCGGCCGGTGTCGGTCGCCGTGACGGTGACGGCGCCCTGGTCCTCGTAGGAGAGGGTGATGTGTGAGGTGGCGCCGGGGCCGGCGTGTTTCAGGGTGTTGGTGAGGGCTTCCTGGATGACTCGGTAGACGGTGAGCTGGCGGCCCGGGGGGAGGGTCGGTGTGCCGTGGACGGTGGTGTGGACGGGGAGGCCGGCGGAGCGTACGCCGGCTATCAGGTGGTCGAGGTCGGTGAGGGTGGGTTGCGGGGTGAGTTCCGGGGCGGGGGCCTTGGTCTCGTCGCGTAGGACGTCCAGGAGGCGGCGGAGTTCCGTCAGGGCCTGGCGGCTGGTGGTGGAGATGGCGTTCAGGGCCTCGGCGGCGCGTTCGGGGGCCTTGGTCGCGGCGTAGCGGCCGCCGTCGGCGAGGCTGGTGATGACGGAGAGATTGTGGCCGATGATGTCGTGCATCTCGCGGGCTATACGGGCGCGTTCGGCGGCGGCGGCGAGGCGGGCCTGCTGGTCGCGTTCGATCTCCAGACGGCGGGCGCGGTCCTCCAGGGCCTCGGTGTAGTTGCGGCGGGTGCGGACCGTGATACCGATCGCTGCCGCTACGATGATCGACATCAGCATCGGGACGATGCGGTGGTCCGGGCTTTCCTGGGGGTGGCGGAGGGTCGTCACGGTGTCGATCGTGAGGATCAGGGCCGTCGTCCACCACAGGGTGCGCGGAGGGCGGCGCAGGGCGAGGTGGAAGACGACGAGCATTTGGAGCATGGAAGCCTGGAGAGCCGCTCCCGTCCAGGCGTTGACCAGCGCGAACGGGGCCATCATGAGGAGTACGGACCTGGGGTGGGCGCGGCGCTGGAGGAGCGGGAGCGAGAGGGCCAGGCTGAGGGTGAGGAGCAGCCAGCCGGGGGTGTCGGGGTTGCGGGTGACGTTGCGCCAGCCGCCGCCCAGGTAGTCGATGAGGGCCGCCGTCACCCAGAAGCCGGTGACGTGCAGGTCCCAGACGAGAGGGTGGCGCCGGTCGAAGGCGCGGACTCGTCGGCCGGCGCGGTGGACGTACTCGGTGAGGGGTTCCGTCGTGCGGTCCTGAGGTGCGAGGTTCCGCGTCGCCTGTTCTTCCGCCACGAGGTCCATGGTGAAGGGTGTGGGCGCCGTCGTCACAGGTCGGGGGCCGTATATGCGGTGAGCGGTGTAGTACCGGGGTACTAGCGTGGGACGTATGAGTAGCTACGTGATCCGGTCCGTGCGTGCTGACGAGTGGCCTGCCGCCAAGGAGTTGAGGCTTTCGGCGCTGCGGGATCCGGTCGCGCACCTCGCCTTCCTGGAGACCTACGAAGAGGCGGCTGCCAGGCCGGACTCCTTCTGGAAGGAGCGGACGGCCGGTGGTGCCGAAGGGGCGGCCGGGACGCAGCAGATCATCGCCGAGGGGCCGGACGGACAGTGGGTGGGGACGCTGACCGTGCTGCTGGAGGAGCCCGGGACGACGGACTGGGCCGGGTTTCCGGTGGAGCTGCTGCAGGGGCACGTCGTCGGTGTGTTCGTCCGGCCCGAGGAGCGGGGGAGCGGGCTGACCGAGGTGTTGTTCGACGCGGGCCTGGAGTGGGCGTGGGGGCGGGGGGCGGAGCGGGTGCGGCTGATCGTGCACGAGGAGAACGGGCGGGCGCAGCGGTTCTATCGCCGGGTGGGGTTCGTGCCGACTGGGCGTACCGTGCCGTTGACGGTGGCGCCGGGGGAGAACGAGTTGGAGTTCGTCCTCGAGCGGGGGCAGGACTGACGCCGGTGTGCGTGGTCGAGGGGGTTATGCCGGGAGTTCGGCGTTCGGCCAGCGCGTGCGGGCCTGTTCGCGGGAGCGGAGCAGGGCCAGGGTCGGCAGACCGCGGTTCGCTCCGGCGGCCAGCAGCTCCGGGAGCTGGGGCAGCGGGGCCACGGCGGCGACGTCGTCCAGGACGAGGGTGAGTGGTGGGTCGAGGCGACCGGAGGATGACCGTTCGGCCATGTGCCGGCCGCGCTCGACCACGCTTGAGGTGAGGGCCGTGAGGAGTGGCATCGCGCCCGGGTGTGTTCGGGGGTCCTCGATGGATTCACCCACCACGTAAAGCGTGCCCCCTTCGTCCACGAAGGAATCCAGGGCGAGGGCATCACCTCGGTTGGGAGTGCAGGCCTCGCGGATGTTGACCGTGGAGAGAGCCGAGAGGGCTCGGGCGGCCAGCTCCTGGGCGATGTCCCGGCGTTCGGGGTGGGCGGTGAGGGCCGCCTCGAGCTCGCCCGCGGAGCCGGAGGCCGCCTTGGCGTTCGTACGGAGGGTTCGTACGGCGTCCTGGATCTGGATGCCCTGGGACCAGCGGTGGACGTGGCGGATCGTGCGGCCGTCGATCGCGGCGGCGTGCAGGTAGCTACGGAGGAGCGTTTCGGCCACGTCGGTGACGGCTTGGTCGATTTTCGCGGTGGGGCGGATGGGGGCGAGGAGCGCGGTGGCTGTGGATGCCGCGGTCTGTTTGTTCTCGCAGCCGGCCGTGGGGGACCAGTGGAGGCGGGCCGGCGTGTCGCAGAGGTGGGTGGGGTCGTAGACGTGGACCGGGCCGAGTTTGGCTCGGGCGTCCTTGGTGTCCTGCCAGAGGGCGGGGTTCGAGGTCAGGATGAGGGCGGGGCCCTCCGCGTCGCGTACGGCCTGGATCGCGGTGGCGTGGCGAATCGCCGGGGGGCCGTAGTGCACCGGGCCTTCGGCACGGTGGGTTTCCCATGCGCCCGCCTGTCCGCTGGTGGTCGGGGACGCGAGGGGCTCGGACGCGAGGGGCTGTGACGCGACCGGTTGGGCTGCGACCGGTTGGGCTGCGACCGGTTGGGCTGCGAGAGGTTGGGCTGCGAGGGGTTGGGCGGGTGCCTGTGCCGCGGTGTGGGGGGCCGTGGGGTGGGCGGCGGAGGGCTGTGCGAGTCGCGGCTGGTGGGTGGGCTCCGTCGCCGTCTGTGCGGGGAGTTGCTCCAGTGGTGGCTGATAGGGGGCGGCGGTGCCGGGGTGGTGCGGCTCGGGCGTTGGCCTCTGGGCCGGGACCTCGTACGCGGTGGTGCCCGGTGTCGGCCCGGCGTGGGTGCCCCCTGCCCGTTTCCTCACCCGGACTGCTCTCCAGCGGGCCAGGGTGCCCAGGATGAACACCGTCAGGACGACCAGGATCATCAGCTGGCCGATGAACAGGCCCCAGAAGAGGCCGTAGCCGGAGACGGCGGTGGGGTCGGCGTCGGGCCAGGCGCCGGTGATGTCGTGGGGTTGGGCGATCAGGTGGCGCATCGCCAGGGGGGTGCGGGTGAAGGTGACGCCGGTGGGCCAGGCGCCGTGCGCGAACAGGCCGGCCAGGCCCGTGGCCGTCCAGACCAGGACGGTCATGCCGAGGACGAAGGCGAGCAGGCCGACCAGCATGCCGTCGGGCATGCCTCCCTGGCCGTCCGGTCGGCGGTAGCGCTCGTCACCCGGTCTCATGGTTCCCCGCTCCCCGCTCGTGCTCGCCCTACGCCACCGTCGACTCGGAGTCGCCGAGGTGCTGTTCCACGAACGCCGCCGCCCGTTCCTCCGCCTCCACCTCGGCCGCGTGCAGGGCGTCGTCCAGCAGCTGGTGGTCGACGGACGACTCGGTCATGGCGCGGTCGGTGAAGACCAGTGGCCGTTCCGTCTCGGTGACCAGGTGTTTGACGACCTGGACATTGCCGTTGACGTCCCACACGGCGATGCCGGGCGTGAGGGACGGGATGATCTCCACCGCCCAGCGGGGCAGGCCCAGTACCCGGCCCGTCGCCCTCGCCTCGTCGGCCTTCTGGGCGTAGATCGTCCGGGTGGACGCCATCTTCAGGATCGCGGCGGCTTCCTTCGCCGCCGCTCCGTCCACGACGTCGGACAGATGGTGGACGACCGCGACGAACGACAGGCCCAGGCGGCGGCCGAACTTCAGCAGCCGCTGGAAGAGCTGGGCCACGAAGGGGCTGTTGATGATGTGCCAGGCCTCCTCGACGAGGAAGATGCGCTTCTTCCGGTCGGGGCGGATCCAGGTGTGCTCCAGCCACACGCCGACGATCGCCATCAGGATCGGCATGGCGATGGAGTTGCGGTCGATGTGGGACAGGTCGAACACGATCAGGGGGGCGTCGAGGTCGATGCCGACCGTCGTGGGGCCGTCGAACATGCCGCGCAGGTCACCGTCGACCAGGCGGTCGAGGACCAGCGCCACGTCCAGGCCCCATGCCCGGACGTCCTCTATGTCGACGTTCATCGCCTCGGCCGACTCCGGCTCGGGGTGCCGTAGCTGGTCGACGATGTCCGTGAGGACCGGCTGGCGTTCGACGATCGTCTCGTTGACGTAGGCGTGCGCGACCTTCAGCGCGAAGCCCGAGCGCTCGTCCAGGCCGTGCCCCATCGCGACCTCGATGATGGTCCGGAGCAGAGCCAACTGCCCCGTGGTCGTGATCGCGGGGTCGAGCGGGTTGAGGCGGATTCCGTGGTCCAGGGCCGCCGTCGGGTCGAGCCGGATGGGGGTTATACCCAGCTCCTGCGCGACGAGGTTCCATTCGCCGACGCCGTCCTCGCCCTGTGCGTCGAGGACGACGACCTGACGGTCGCGGAAGCGCAGTTGGCGCAGGACGTACGTCTTCTCCAGGGCCGACTTGCCGTTGCCCGACTCGCCGAGGACCAGCCAGTGCGGCGCCGGGAGCTGCTGGCCGTACAGCTGGAAGGGGTCGTAGATGTACCCCTTCCCGGAGTAGACCTCGCGGCCGATGATGACGCCGGAGTCGCCGAGGCCGGGGGCGGCGGTCGGGAGGTAGACGGCCTGGGCCTGGCCTGTGGAGGTGCGTACCGGAAGGCGGGTCGTCTCGACCTTCCCGAAGAGGAAGGACGTGAAGGCGTCGGTGAGGATGGACATCGGATCCCGCATGCGGCGGCCCCTACCTTCGAATGCCGGTGGCGAACGGAAGCGTGTTCACGAAGGCGCGATGGTGCTCGCGGTCGCACCACTCCAGTTTCAGGTACGACTTTCCGGCCGACGCCCGGATGGTCCGCTTGTCGCGGGCCAGGGCCTCGGGGTTGCGGGAGGAGACGGTGATGTAGCCGACCAGGTTGACGCCGGCGGCGCCGCTGGCGAGGTCTTCTCCGCGCTGGTCGAGGCGGTTGTGTGAGGCGACGTCGCGAGGGTCGACGGTGCGGTTCATCTTGGCGGCGCGGGACGCCTCGGCCTCGTCGTTGGTCTTCTCGGTGAGCATCCGCTCGATGGCGACCTCGGTGGGTTCGAGGTCCATCGTGACGGCGACCGTGCGGATGACGTCCGGGGTGTGCACCAGCAGGGGCGCAAGGAAGTTGACGCCCACCGGGGTCATCGGCCATTCCTTCACCCAGGCCGTGGCGTGGCACCAGGGGGCGCGGGTGGAGGACTCGCGCGTCTTCGCCTGGAGGTACGTCGGTTCCATCGCGTCCAGTTCGGCCGGCCAGGCGTTGCGCTTGGTCATCGCCTGGATGTGGTCGATGGGGTGGTCCGGGTCGTACATGGAGTGGATGAGGGAGGCGAGCCGGCCCTGGCCGAGGGGCTGGCGGACGCGGATGTCGGCCTCCTGGAGGCGGGAGCAGATGTCCGTCAGCTCGCGGGCCATGACGACGGCGAGGCCGGCGTCCCGGTCGAGCTTGCGGCCGTTGTGGGGCCGTGCCGCCCGCGCCATGGCGTTCGCCTCGGCGGCCAGTTCGCGGGTGAAGTGCATACAGGCGACGAGGTACGCGCGGTGCTGCTCGCTGCTGGTCGACACCATCGACTGCAGCTGGTCGTACGACTGCTGCAGCCAGGTCGGTGCCTTCTCGTCCCCGCGTACGGCGACGTCCTTGTTGTGGGCGTCGGGGTCGGCGGGGAGGGTGCGGGCGAGCATCTGGAGGCGGGTGACGAAGCCGTCGCCGTTGGCCACGTGCTTGAGGAGGGTGCCGAAGCGGTCGACGAGGGCCTCCTGGTCCTCGCTGTCGCGCAGGCCGACGCCGGGGCCCTCGATCTCGATCGCCGCGGTCACCGTACGGCGGTCCGCGTGCAGGAGTACGGCGATCTCGTCGGGGCCGAACGGGGCGGCCAGCCAGGTGATGCGGCCGATTCCGGGCGGCGGGCCGATCTCCACCTCGCGGCCGTCGAGGCCGGTGCCTGCCTCGACGACGCCGGAGCGGTAGGTGGCGCTCTGCTTGAGGCTGCGCTTGTAGCTGCGGTTGATCTCGAACCACTTGTAGAACGTGCGGCGCTTGTACGGCACGTAGACCGCGGCCAGCGCGATCAAGGGGAAGCCCACCAGCGTCACGATGCGCAGTGACAGCACCGGAACGAGGAGCCCGCACATCATTCCGAGGAACGCGCCGCCGATGATGAGCGCGATCTCGCCGGTTTCACGATTCCTGCCGACGATCGCGTTCGGCCGGGCGCGGCCGATCAGATATGTACGGCGGGGCGTGACCGGATGGGACACGTGGGACTCGGTCGTCAACGCCCTTCACCTCCCGTGCGGTTGGTACTGCTGTTGCGGTTGTTGCTGGCGTGCGGGGTGTTCACCGGGCTGCCCGCGCGGGGAGCGGGGGCGGCGGAGGGGACAGATCCGCCGCCTCCGTTCGCGTTGCGCGAGCTGTGTGCGGCGACACCGCCGGACGCCGGGTTGCTCGGGCGGGCGCCGCCCGAGCCGCCCTGGCCTCCGCCGCCGCTGTCGGCGCGGGTGCTGTGGGTCTTGATGCCCTGTGCGACGAAGGTCGCCGGGGAGGTCATGACGGCCGCGGCCTTGCCTTCCGCGCCCTGCATGATGCGGTTGTTGCGGGAGTTGGCGATCTCGTCGCCGAAGCCGGGGACGAAGCGGTAGATCATGCCGCTGGCGAAGATCGCGAGCAGGATGATGGCGAGACCGGAGACGATCGCGGCGACCGAGTCGGGGCCGCCGTCGGAGGCCAGGGCCCCGGCCAGGCCGAGGACGATCACGATCACCGGCTTGACGAGGATGACCGCGATCATCACGCCCGCCCAGCGGCGGACGTGGCCCCACAGGTTCTTGTCGACGAGGCCGGCGTAGACGACGACGCCGAGGAGCGCGCCGACGTACAGCAGGACGGCCCTGAGGTACAGCTCCAGGTAGAGGACGCCGGCCGCGACGACGGAGACCAGCGACACCAGCATCAGCATGATCGGGCCGCCGCCGATGTCGTCGCCCTTGTCGAGGGCCTCGGAGAACGTGCCGAAGAACGCGTCCGTCTGATTGCCCGTCGTCTTCGCCAGGACCTCACTGACGCCGTCCGTCGCGGAGACGACTGTGTAGAGGATCAGCGGAGTGAAGGCGGAGGCGAGGACGGTCAGCCAGAGGAAGCCGATCGCTTCGCTGATGGCTGTGGTGAGGGGGACGCCGCGTACGGCCCGCTTGGCGACGGCCAGCAGCCACAGCAGGAGCGTGAGGATCGCGGAGGCGGCGAAGACCACGGCGTACTGCTTGAGGAACTTCGGGTTGGTGAAGTCGACGTTCGCCGTCTCCTTCACGGCCTTGCTGAGCTGGTCGACGGTCCATGAGGCGGCGTCGGCGCAGCCCTTCGCGAGGGAGGAGAGGGGGTCGAGGGTGTCGGTGAGGGGGGTGGTGGGGGCGGATCGGCGGGCACCGCCGCCTCCGTCTTGTTGGCAGTAGTCCTTGGCGGGGCCGTGGATCAGGTCGCAGGGGTCGTTGCTCGGAGTGGGCGAAGGCGTGGGTGCGGCGAAGGCCCGCGTGGCCATGAGCACGGCTGCGGTTTGCACCGCCGTGACGGCGGCAGTCAGCTTGAGTGCGTGGTGGCTAGCGGGCATATGTGAACCCTCCGTACTGCTGGACAGCCTTGGCCATGTCGTCGGCGCTGGAAGCCCTCTCGTCGCCTGGAACGGGCGATGGGCCGTCCTTCTGAGAGTGCGTCACGATCTTCCAGTCGCCGTCGGTCCACTCCAGTTTCATCGTGATGGTGAACCAGCTGCTGGTGACCGGGTTCGTGGATTGCTCGCCGGCGAGGCCGAGGAGTCCGCTGCACCAGACCTCGACGGTTGCGTTGGTGCTGGAGGGCTCGGTGACCTTGGTGCCGATCGGGCTCGTACGTGACACGAAGGTGTAGCCCGTTGGTGCGGTGCCGTCCTCGTTCAGGCCGACAGCCTTGTTGAACGCTGGCGTGTACGCCTTGTCCAACGTCGACTTGAAGCCCGAGACCTTGGAGGGGGCGATGATGGTCTGCAGGATGGCGTCACGCTGGACCTTGTTGAACATCTCCGCCGAACCGAGTGATACCGCGTAGTTCGCCGCCGCGCTCTCCGCCCCCTGCTCATTCCGGGCGAAGCCCGACTGAACCGGCTTCGATCCGCTCGCCGCCGTGCTGGAAGCGTCCGGTTGGGACCCCGAAGTCGCTGTCGGGTCCGGGTCGTCCTCTCCGCGGTTCGCGAAGGCGATCGCGGCGATGAGGAGGACGACGACCCCGACGACCGTGACCAGGCTTCTTGAGGACGAGCGGCCGCGCCGTGCGCCGCCGTACACGTCGCCGCTCCGGTCGGGCAGGCGGGTGCGGGTGTGGCCCGTGCCGCCGTAGCCGCCGGAGGTCTCCTCGTCGTCCTCGAGACTCATGCCGCGTACGCCCCCTCGACGTCGTGCGGAAACGCGTAGGAATACGCGTACGAGTACGACGGTAGCCGTGCTGGTTCCCGCGCGGGCGCGGTGTGGTGACTCGACATCAGGGAAACGCAACCTCAGCCGGTGGGCACGACGGACGGGTGGGGTGGAGGGGGAATCGAACGGACGCGCCACGCACGGGCGGTGGTCGCCCGCTACACGGCCATGCCGTACACGATGGTGAACAGCGTGCCCAGTGAACCGATGATGAAGACGCCCGTCAGACCCGCGACGATGAGGCCCTTGCCCTGTTCCGCGCTGAACGTGTCGCGCAGGGCCGTGGCGCCGATGCGCTGTTTGGCGGCGCCCCAGATGGCGATGCCGAGGCAGAGCAGGATGGCCACCGCCATCACGACCTCGATCATCACCTTCGCCTCGTTGCCCAGGCTGCCGAAGGGCCCCCAGTCCGGAGCGATACCGCCGATGATGGTGTTGATGTCTCCCTTGTCGGCCGCAAAGAACATGTAAGTCACCGCCCCTGGTGGGTAGTTCCGCTCCCCCTGCCTTGGCGCAGAGGTCGGGCCTCATTCTCGCCGACAACAGCGCCGTCGTATGTCGACTTGGCGTCATTGATTGGCGGGTTTCGTACGAATACCTTGCCACCGGTCCGCGTTGGCTCTCCGGGATTCCGTCGAACAGACGTTGGAACGGTAATGAGGGAGTCGTATGGTAACTCTGTGTATCACGGCAGGTCACGCCGGGCAATGAGGACTGGGCGGAACCTGTCGTGTGGTTCCGTCGTTGTCCCCTCTTACGGCACGGTTCGGTGATCGCGCCGATGTTCTGCGGGTGACCTGGGTGAGCCCCAGGTGGAAGGCTAACCCGGGCATGGCGAACGGGCCGCGGCAGGTGCCGCGGCCCGTTCCCCCATTTCGCCCAGGGGCCCCCACGGCCCACTGTGGCGAGATCCGGTGACAGAGGATCAGCTGGTCGGCTGATCAGCCCGTGAAGGCGCTCACCCCCGCCGGGGTGCCCAGGCCCGTGGGGCCGTCGTAGCCGGCCCTGGCCGTGCAGAAGTAGCTGGTGGAGCAGGTGCCGTTGTTGCCGGAGGTCACGTCGTTGAGTGCCGAGGTGTGCGCGTACGGGAACTGGGCCGGGTAGGAGCCGCTGGACGGGGTGCCGGCGAGGGCGTAGACGCCCGCGATGATGGGCGAGGAGGCGCTGGTGCCGCCGAAGGTGTACCAGCCGGCGGTGACGCCGTAGGAGTCGTAGACGGAGACGCCGGTCGCGGGGTCGGCGACGGCCGAGACGTCCGAGATCATGCGCTTGGTGCAGCTGGTGTCGGTCTGCCAGCTCGGCTTGGCGTCGTACGACGAGCAGCCCGAGCCGGTGCCCTCGGTGCTGCTGGTCTTCCAGACGGACTCCGTCCAGCCGCGGGTGGTGGAGGAGGTGGCGAGCTTGGTGCCGCCGACCGAGGTCACGTACTTGGAGGCGGCCGGGTATTCGGCGCCGTAGCCCTCGTCGCCCGCGCTGACGGTGATGGCGACGCCGGCGTGGTTGAAGTACGAGGAGTCGTACGAGGTGTCCGAGGAGGACTCCGAGCCGCCGTAGCTGTTGGAGACGTACTTGGCGCCCAGCGTGACCGCCTCGTTCACCGCGGTGCCGAGGTTGGCCATGGAGGAGGACTTGGCCTCGACCAGCAGGATGTGGCAGTTCGGGCAGGTCGCGCTGGCCATGTCCAGGTCGAGGGAGATCTCCTGGCCCCAGCCGCTGTCGGCGGTGGGCAGGGAGGTCGTCGAGCCGGTCTGGCTGACCTTCTTGAAGCAGCCGTTGGCGGTGGTGCAGGCGGTGAGGCCGTAGTACGAGCGGTACTTCGCGAGGTCGGCCTCGGCGTTCGGGTCGTCGTACGCGTCGACGATGGCGATGGTCCTGCCGGAGCCGCTGCTCGCTGCCGCGGAGGTCAGGCCGTAGGCGCTCTGGAGGTCGGACGGGCCGTAGCCGGAGGGGGTGGAGGCATCGGCGGCCTTGGGGGTGACGCCGTCGACCGCGGCCTCGTGCTTCTGGAAGGCGGTGATGCCGCCGGTCACGCGGAGGGAGTTACAGGCCAGCTCGCCCTTCTTCTTGGGCGTGGCGCAGGGGGTCGCTGCCCAAGTGACCTTGGTGGAAGCGGCCTTGGCGGTGGTGGCGGTGGTGGTGGCTGCCGTCGTGGCTGCGGGGGTGGCGCTCGCTGGGGCGGCCGCGGCGCCGAGTCCGGCGAAGACGAGCGCGGCTGTGGCTACGGCGGTGGATCCGATTCGGGTCCATCTGGGGCGTATGGGGCGTATGGGGCGGGCGTTGGGGGGTGACGTACGCAACGGACTGCCTCCTGATAGTGGTTGAACAGGGGCGGTGCGGGTGGTGTTGCCACCGGTACGTGGTCCCCGGCAGCGGGCGGCGGCCCGCCGACGACTGTGGCTTGTTGAGTACGTGACAACAAGATGAGTAGCGGAATCCTGACTTCCGCCTTACTGAAGGCGGTTGGGGGATTGCGGATCAATGGCCGCTCGATGGGCGGGGGATGGCGGCGGCTTGACCGGGCTCACAGGGGGTGCACAGGTGGTGAGGCTTCCTCGGTCCCCGGTCCCCGGTCCCCGGTCCCCGGTCCCCGGTCCTCGGTCCCCGGTCCTCGGTCCCGTGGGCCCACGGGGACGCGGCTCACGACCAGGTGCGTGCCTGGGCGTGGAAGACGTCCGGATCGCTGTGCACCGGCAGGACGCACAGGAGGTGGCCGCCGGGGGCGCGTAGGACGCGGCACTCCAGCCAGCGGCCGACCTGAGTGGCGCCCAGGCCGAGCAGGCGGGCGGTTTCGGCTTCCACGTCGTCGGTTTCGATGTCGAGGTGAAAGCGGGGCGCGTCGTCGACCGCCTGTACGGCGACCTCCAGGCCGGGGATGGCCTCGTGCAACGACGTGAACTGCTCCTCCGACGGGACCGGACGGGCGGGTGCGCCCAGCGCGGCGGACCAGAAGGCCGCGGCGGCCTCCGGCTCGGGGCTGTCGATCAGCAGCGCGGAGACGCGGCTTTTATGCATGCGGTGAGTTCCCCAGTTGCTCGACGCCCTCCACGAAGTGGTCGAACTCGCCTGCCTGGACGCCGAGTACGAAGGCGTCCCACTTGCGGCGGTTCGTGGTGACCACGGTGTCGGGGTCACTGGTCTCGCGGAGGTACACCGGCGCTTCCCCGTCGTCTCCCTCGCCGAAGGCGATCTCGATCCAGGGGCCCGGACCGGTGGCGTCGGGCGGGGCGGCGCGGGTCCAGGCGAGGTCGGGGGGGACGTCAGACACGGGGCGGTTCTTCCTTGAGTACGGCGAGGAGGGCGTCGAAGGCGACGGGGGTGGCGGTGAGTATCGCTCCGCGTGGGTCGCCGCTTTCGGTGAGGTGGATCGTTTTGGGGGTGGTGGCTATGTGGACGCAGGAGTCTCCCTCGGAGCACTGCGAGGACTTCTGCCAGGCGTACGGAGTCAAGGAGGCTCCTAGAGGTCGTTGATGACGGTGTTGAGGAGGTCTCGGGTTTTCTCTGGGGCGAGGGCGACGGCGTCGAGCCGGTCGAAGAGCGTGCGGTACTTGCGCAGTTGTGCCTCGGCGTCGAGGAAAGTCAGGCCGTGGGACTGGTCCAGGTGGACCGTGTCGAGTTCGGGTACGGGGCCGCGCGCGTAGTAGATGGACTGGCCCGAACCGGGATACGCGCCGACTTCGAACGTGATGGCCCGCAGGGTGATGTGCTCGTGGTCGCTCATGTCCAGCAGGTGCTTGAGCTGCTGCCGCGCCACCGAGGAGCCGCCGACCTTCATCCGTAGAGCGGCCTCGTGGATGATCGCCTCGTACGGGGTCGGCTCCTCCCGGTACAGCACTGTCTGGCGCTTGATGCGGAACGAGAGCCGGTGCTCGATGTCGGGTGGGGACAGCTCGGTCACGCCCTGACGGAAGATCTCGCGGGCGTAGTCGACGGTCTGGAGCAAGCCGGGGACGCGTGCCGTGATGGTCGTGCGCAGAGACCGGGCGTGGTGTTCCAGCTCGGCGAGGTCGAGCAGGGGGCCGGGGAGGATCTCGCGGTACTCCTCCCACCAGCCGCGCTTGCGGTCGCCGACCATTCCGGCGATCGCCTCGACGAGGGCCGGGTCCTGGCAGTCGTAATGGCAGGCCAAAGTGCGTACTCGCTCCGGGCTCACTCCTGCCCGGCCGGCCTCGATGTTGCTGACCAGGGCCTGCTTGGAGCCAAGCAGTTGACCTGCCTCCGTCGCGGTCAGGCCTGCGCGCTCCCGAAGCTTGCGCAGCTCAGTGCCCAAGCGGAGTTGACGGCCCGTTGGGTTGGTCCTCACGGGGTTGTCTCCCTCCTCGCCGCGGACGTCACCCACAAGGGTGGATAGGAATGGATTTTAGGGGATCCGAGTAATGCATTACTCGACGGGCCGCTACCTTACAACTGGGCCCCTCACCCAGAAGCGCACCGTTCGACGGGACGACACCGCCACTGGGCCACCGTTCGCACAGCCCCAACTCCCCTCAGTGACCGGAGACTTTCATGGCCACCGTATCCCCGCCCTGGGCGTACACCCTCCACCTCCCGCACGATCCACACGCACCGGGGATCGCCCGCGCGACCCTCCGTACCGTCCTCGACGCGCACGGCCTCTCCTCCCTCGCCCCGACCGCCGAACTCCTCGCCTCCGAACTCCTCACGAACGCCCACCTCCACACCGCCGGCACCTACGCCCTCCGACTCCGCGCGATGGAACCCGGCCGCCTCCGTGTCGGCGTATGGGATACGGACCCGAGGGTGCCGCACGGATTCGAGGTCGCCGGTGGCCTGCCCCCGTGCGACGCCGAAGGCGGACGCGGGCTGCACCTCGTGCGGGCCTGCGCGGACACGGTGGGTTCCTCCGTGCTGGGGCACCTGGGCGCGTCGAAGGGCGGGAAGCTGCTCTGGGCCGAGTGTCAGTAGGGTGACTTACCGTGTTGATCGGCGGTCGCAGAGTGAGGGGGTCCGCATGACTGAGGTCGACCGTCGGCTCAGGGGCCGGCCGTGTACCCGGACGGATCTTGAAGGGGAGGGGGCCGAGGAGGCCGCGCAGGACGGTGGATTCACCGCTGAGCGGGACATCGGGCCTCCCACCGATCCCGCTCGCGTGATCAAGGTGTCGGAGCCGGAGGGACGGAGGGGACGCATCGTGTCGCGGATCCATCCCAAACCCCGCTCGGGGAACCTGCGCGAGGTCGCCGAGAAAATCGAGGAAGCGACCGGTCTGCGGGTGCAGATCGTGGGAGGAAAGCTCGTGATGTCCCCGACGCCGCGTGGCAAGCATGCGGGAGTGATTTACGAGCTTGAGGAGCTGATCAGGCCGAAACTCCCGCATGGACTCGTCGCGACGGAGATGTCCTCCGTCGAGATGCCGGGCGAACCGGATGACTTCGTGACGCCGGTTCTCGTGGTCTGCCCCCGGCAATTCCTGGACTCCGACGACTGGCTGCTCGACCCTCGTGACATCGAGCTCGCCGTCGAGGTCATCTCCCAGTCCGAGAAGTCCCGTGAGATCCGGGACAAGGCCGACTGGTACGCCGTCGCCCGTGTGCCCGTTCTCCTGGTCGTCGACCCGCGCAACGGCACCTGGACCCTGCACACCCGCCCCGACAACGGCGCCTACCGGGACGTGATGCCTGGAAAGTTCGGAGAGACCGTGCGGCTCCCCGAGCCCTTGCACCTGGAGATCGCCACGGACGGCTTCCCGGTGTACGGGGACACGCCCCGTGGACGCCGCTGACAACCCACGGAGCCGCCTCTGATGGCCAGGCCGACCTCTCGGGGTTCCGTCCATCCGCCTCCGACTCGGCAAGGACTCACGGGACTCCGCGGGTTCAGCGGGTCGGCGAGACGAACTCGGGCTGGTCGAGCAGACGCAGCCAGCTTCCATCGGGCTGGCGCCGGACGACCTGCGCGCGGGCGCCGGCGCCGTCCTTCGGCGGGGTCGCGGTGAGGGCGATGTCGCCGCTGATCAGCGTCGGCAGCGGTTGTTCCGGCTCGAAGCGGGGGCGGTTGGCCAGCACCTTCTCCCAGAGCGCGCGGATCGCCTCCCGCCCCACCGTCAGTTCGCCGGGCGGGTAGGCCATCACCGCGTCCTCTTCGTAGAGCGCGGCGACCCCGGCCGCGTCACCGGCGTTGGAGCGCTCGACGAACAGGCGGGTGATGTCCTCGGGGCGCAGGGCCTTCTCGTGCTCCGGCATGGGTTCCTCCTGGCGTGGTGACTCGTCGCTTCGGCGCTTCTTCGGTGTTGTTTTCGGTGCTTCCCAGCCTGGTTGCCAGCTGATCAGAAGTCCAACAGATGGATGTGCTCGAAGCTAGAATCCGCAGTCATGGAACTGAGGCAGCTGGAGTACTTCGTCGCAGTCGCCGAAGAGCAGAACTTCACCCGGGCGGCCGAGCGGGTGCACATCAGCCAGTCCGGCGTCAGCGCCCAGATCCGGCAGCTGGAACGTGAGCTCGGTGCCGAGTTGTTCGACCGGTCGACGCGCACCGCCACCCTTACCGTCGCGGGAAAGGCCGCGCTCGAACCCGCCCGTGCCGCACTCGCCGCAGCTGGTGCGGTCGGACAGGCAGTAGGTCAGGTGACCGGTCTGATCCGGGGTCGGCTCACGGTCGGGATGGTCACGGGCTGCACCCTCACCCCGTTGTTCGATGCCCTCGCCGCGTTCCACCGGGCGCATCCCGGCGTGGAGATCTCACTGCTGGAGGACAACTCCGACCGGCTCGTCGAGGGGGTGCGCGCCGGCGCCGTCGACCTGGCTCTTGTCGGTACCGCGACCGCCACCCCGGACGGGCTGGACGCGCTGACCATCATCAGCGAGCGGCTCGTCGCAGCGGTTCCGGCCGGACATCCCTTGGCGAACAAGCGGCGAGTCACTCTGCGCGACCTGGCCGCCCATCCGATCGTGTGCATGCCGCCGGGCACTGGGCTGCGCACCGTATTCGACCGGGCCTGCGCCGCACAGAACATCCAACCCGCGATCGCGCTGCAAGCCAGCGCAGCGGACGCCATTGCCGACCTCGCCGCCCGCGGACTCGGCATCGCCATCCTCAGCGACTCGATGGCCGAGAGCTACCGCGACCGTCTCACCGTCCGCCCCATCGACGACGTCGAACAACCAGCATTGCTCGCCCTGATCTGGAAGGGCACGCACAACCCGTCGGTGCGCGAGTTGCTCACGTACAGCCGGAAAGCTTTCACCAAGTCCGACCCTGCGTGGCGATAACACCTTCCCTGCTTGGCGACAACACCTTCAAGATTTACTCGATTGGTGTGGCCTCACGACGGGACTCCCGCGTCAGATGAACGAGTCCAAATCGGTGAGTTCGCCGGAGAGTTGCCAGAGCCGGGATGCGGCCTCTGGATCGACGGCCCAGGGCTTGACCCCGCCGATGAGCATGTCGTCGGTCTGGGCGGGTTCGGCGATGGCGCAGTCCTGGCAGTACGCCCCACCGTGGCCGTCGAGCAGCGGTGAGGTCGCCGCCCATACGGCCGTCGCCGCGCCCTGTGCCGGCGTCTTGAATCCGGTCGCCGGCGTGCCGTCCGGGGCGATCCAGCCCTGGGCCACCTGCTCGTGGTGGGGGATGTGCCGCTGCAGCGGGGTCAGGATGCTGCCTGGGTGCACCGCGAAGGCGTGAAGTCCGCTGTCGGCGCCGAGCGTGTCGAGATGCACTGCGAAGAGGGCGTTCGCTGTCTTGGACTGCGCGTAGGCGAGCCACCGGTCGTAGCCCTCGTGGAAGTGAAGGTCGTTCCAGCGCACGTCGGAGAGGAAGTGACCGGACGAGGCCACCGAAACCACCCGTGCCCCTTCAGCCAATGCCGGGCGGAGAAGGTTGACGAGAGCGAAGTGGCCGAGGTGATTGACCGCGAAGTGCGCCTCCCAGCCCGGGCCCACGCGTGTCTCCGGACAGGCCATGACGCCCGCGCCGTTGATGACGAGATCGAGGGTGCGGCCGGTGTCCAGGAAGTCGGCCGAGAACGCCCGGACGCTCTCCAGGTCCGCCAGGTCGAGGCCGTGCACCTCGGCCCGAGGGAGGCCGCGCAGGGCCTCGTTGGCTGCGGCAGGCCTGCGTGCGGGGACGATGACGTGCGCTCCCGCCCGGACGAGGGCAAGCGTGGTCTCCAGTCCGAGGCCGGAGTAGCCGCCGGTGACCAGGGCCCTCTTGCGCGACAGGTCGATCCCGGCGAGGACCTCGTCCGCCGTGCTGTGGGCGCCGAATCCGGTGCTGGACTTGTGTTGCTCTGTGATCATGACGGCGACGCTAGTTTCTAGACCGCGCTCTAGGTCAAGGTACGGTCGGTGACATGGCCAAGGGTGCGGATGATCTGTCGATCGGGGACGTCGCCAACGCGACCGGACTGAGCGTGCACGCTCTGCGGTTCTTCGAACGCGAGGGGCTTTTCCTCCGCCCGATCCCACGTTCCAGCGGCGGGCAGCGGGTTTACGAGCAAGCGGACGTCGACTGGCTCCTCCTGTGCAACCGGCTCCGCGCATCCGGCATGCCCATCGCCCTGCTGAAGGAGTTCGCCCAGCTCGTCCGCTCGGGTCCGGGCAACGAAGCGGAACGTCTCGCGCTGCTACGGGACCATGAAAAGGCCGTGCGGGCCAAGATCTCCGACTTGAACGCAGACCTGAAGGTCATCCACAGCAAGGTCGTCGCCTACGAGAAGCACGTCCGCGCCGGGACGGCTGCGGGAGTCTGGGCGCCGACGCCGTCTCGCTGACTCAGTGCGTGCTCGCCACGTCCGAGGGATGGGCGGTCGACTCGATCGAGAAGCACTGGGGTGAGAGATCATGGACGTGGAACTGCTGCCGCATGTCGGTGTCTCGGTGTTCCGACTCGGGATGTCGGTCGAGGAGGCGGGACGCGCGGCACGTGAATGGGAGCCTCTCAGGACTGCCGGAGGCGACGCGGATCCGGGGCAGATCATCCTGGCGCATGACGAGTTCAGGATGAACTTCGTGCTCGGGTTCGCCAAGGGCCTGTTGAGTGACGTGGAGTTGTGGCGGTTTCGCAACGAGGAGGCGGACGTACGGGTCCTCCTCGACGGGCTCGACGTCTTCTGAGCGATCCGGAATGGACGCCGACTACGCCCTGGTGGCCCACAAGATCGCCCCTGAGCCGGCCCCGGCCACCCTGACCCGTTTCTCACCTTCGTACGGAACCCTGAGTTCCGATGATGAAGCGCAGCCCACGTCGCGTCCTCGCCCTCGCCGTCCTGCTCGCCGTCACCTCGGCCTCCGAGGCGGCCGCCGATGACGGGGCGGGGCCCCTCGGGGTGACCGCCGTTGCCGCTTCGACAGCGCGGAGTGCGCGGGTGGGGGCGTTGTTCGCCGGCGGGGGGCACTTCTGTACGGCGTCCGTGGTGCACAGTCAGGGACGGGATCTCATCGTGACCGCCGCTCACTGTCTCGACGGGAGTGCGGGGGACGTCGTGTTCGTGCCCGGGTACCGGGACGGGCGGTCGCCGTACGGGGTGTGGAAGGTCGAGCGGCGGTTTCTGCCCGGCGGGTGGGCCGAGGGACAGAGCGGCGGCGGTGAGGACAGTGATGTCGGCTTCGCTGTCGTCGGCGAGCGGGGCGGGAAGGCGGTCGAGGACGTGGTCGGCGGCGGCTACCGCTTCGTCACCCGGACCGGCACCGGGGCCACCGCCGTGACCGTCACCGGGTATCCCGGCTCCCGGGAGGTGCCGATCAGTTGCACCAACAGGCCGACCTCCCACAGCCGTACGCAGCAGCGCATCGAGTGCCCCGGGTTCAGCGGGGGCACGAGCGGCAGTCCGTGGGTCAACGGGTACGGGGAGGTCGTGGGGGTCCTGGGCGGGCACGAGGAGGGCGGGGCCACGGCGGACGTGTCGTACAGCGTGGTGCTCGGGGCGGAGGCGGCGCGGTTGTACCGGAACGCGGCGGGGGATCCGTGAGCCGCGGCCTGATCGCGCCTGGTTGCGCGGGATTCCCGGTGGGAAGCTCCTAGACTGACGCGGGCGGAATCCCAGTGGCCGAGGGGCGGTTGACGGTGCGTAAGGCGTGGATCGTGGGGGGTGCCGCCCTGGGGGCGGGGCTCGGCTTCGTGATGCTGCTCGTCGTCGGCGTGTTCGTGGTCGCCGGGAACCTGGCCAACGAGGTCGGCGGTGGCACCAAGACGCTGGCCAAGGGGGCCGTGCCCGTCGCCTACCGAGAGCTCGTGCAGAAGTGGGGCAACAAGTGCCCCGCCATCAATCCGGCACTGCTCGCCGCCCAGCTCTACCAGGAGAGCGGGTTCAATCCGAAGGCCCAGAGCGCGGCGGCCGCCCAGGGGATAGCGCAGTTCATTCCTGGGACGTGGGCGGCGCACGGGGTCGATGGCGACGGCGACGGCGACAAGGACGTATGGGATCCGAAGGACGCGATTCCGTCCGCCGCGGAATACGACTGCTCACTCGCTTCGTATGTGAGGAACGTTCCCGGGAATCTGACCGAAAACATGCTGGCCTCGTACAACGCGGGGGCCTACGCGGTCATCAAGTACGGGGGTGTGCCGCCGTACCAGGAGACCCGGAACTACGTGAAGACGATCACGACCCTGGAGGAGAGCTTCGCGGCTCCCGTGAGCCGGGTCGATCCGTCCGAGCAGGCGGCCGGCGCCATCTACTACTCCCAGAAGAAGCTCGGCACGCCCTACCTGTGGGGTGGCAACGGGACCGCCGCGGACGACGGGCGGTTCGACTGTTCCGGGCTGACCAAGGCCGCGTACGAGAGTGTGGGCATCACGCTTCCGCGGGTCGCCAACGATCAGTACAACGCCGGTCCGCACCCCTCGCGGGACGAACTGCTGCCCGGTGATCTGGTGTTCTTCTCGGACGACCTCGGCAACTCCCGGGCCATCCGTCATGTGGGGATTTATGTAGGTGGCGGATACATGATCGACGCGCCGAGAACAGGGGCTGTGATCCGGTTCGACCCGATCGACACCCCCGACTACTTCGGGGCCACGAGGGTGACGGAAGATGGCGCGAAAGCGCTCCCCACGACGGTGTGAACCGAGCGTGAACCCACCCCCTGAGCTGCGGCGATGAGTCTCTCTTCGATAACGTCTGAGTGATCATTCGGTGGAGTGTGGAACGTATTTACGGGAGTCGTGCGTTCCTGGTGACATAGCGCATCTGCAAACCAGCGGGGGTGGGCAGAAACGGCGTGCGCAAGGGCGCGCCGAGAGAGACGACGAAGGGGCCGCGCACCATGGCTGGACTCGCAGAATCCGGGTCGAACCCTGACGTCGATCTGCTGTACGACATCAACGGCCTCGCCAAGGACGCCCCCGCCTGGTTCGACCGGGGCATGGAGTACGTCGGCGAGTACGGCCTGCTGCTCGCCATGGTGCTGCTCGTGCTGTGGTGCTGGTGGTCGGTGCGCCGGCGGGGTGCCGAGGACGCGGCGTCGTCCGTGGCCTCACTCGTCTGGGCGCCGCTGGCAGCCGGCGTCGCGGTCCTGGTGAACGTGCCGATACGGGGCTTCGTCGAGCGGCCCCGGCCCTTCCGCACCCACGAGGGGCTCGACGTCCTGGTCTCCGGCAAGACGGACTACTCGTTCGTCAGCGACCACGCGACGATCACCATGGCCATGGCCGTCGCCCTGTTCGTCGCCAACCGCAAGTTCGGGCTTCTCGGCCTCGGGCTCGCGCTGCTCGAGGGCTTCTGCCGGATCTACATGGGCGTGCACTACCCGACCGACGTCGTGGGCGGGTTCGCGCTCGGTACCGCTGTCGCGCTGCTGCTGTCCCCGGTGGCCACGGCCCTGCTGACGCCGCTCACCAAGGCGATCGAGCGGTCCCCGCGGGCCGGCTGGCTGATCCGGGCCCGGGGGCGGTCGTACGACGGGCGGGACGCGGTGGTCCCGGGGGCGCACAAGGAGCCGACGGGCACCGAGGAGCGGGACCTGGCCGCGTAGGGCCGCGCAGAGCCAGCCAGCCGGGTGCCGAGTAGGGCCTGAGCGGGGCCTCGCCGCGTAGGGCCGCGCAGGATCCGTCCGGTGGTTGTCCCTGGCTCACAGCGCCTGGGGATACGTGAAGAAGCGGTTCGGGTCGTACTGCTTCTTGATCGTTGTCAGGCGGGTCGCCGCTGCGCCGTAGTACGCCGTGCGCCAGTTTTTCAGAGTCGGGTCCGTGTAGTTCTGGTAGGCCGCGCCCGAGGCGTGCGGCTTCATCGCGGTGTGGGCCGAGGTCAGCCAGGACTGGGCGGTCGAGCCGCTGGTGCCGGCCCGCCAGGCGGCGATGTACTGGGCCAGCATCCGCGAGCGGCGGTGGACGAACGCCGTCGCCGTGGGGGAGACCCGGTTGACCGCCCCGCCGAGTGCCGTGAACGCGATGCTGCCCGAACCGCCGCGCACCGAGTTCATCTGCTTGAGCAGCGTCTGGATGCCGGCCGGGGAGAGCGAGCGGTCGAAGAAGTCCGAGCGGGCCGCGTAGGTCTCACGGCCCAGCGCGCCCTGGCCCGAGCGGCCCGGCGTCGAGCCCGGCAGATGGCACTGCGCGTCGTTCGAGAAGGCCGAGCAGCCCGCGTAGATCTCCATCGCCTCCTCGTAGCCGCGGCGCCGCAGCGAGACGCTGCTCGCCGGGGCACCGACCTTGTCCGCGAGGCGGTCGACGGCGTTCTGGAGTTCGCCGTAGGTGCCGATGGAGAAGGCGGCGACGGAGACGGTGGTGTGGCCGCCGGGCGCGCCCGCCAGGTGCAGGGACGACCAGATCTCGTCCGGCTGGGACGGGCCCCACTCCTGCCAGGCCTTCATCACGGCGGCCGCCTTCGACCACGGCCAGGACAGGTATGCCGTCACCGCCTGCGGGGCCGGGTGGGTCTTGAAGTGGAGTTCGGTGACGACGCCGAAGTTGCCGTTGCCGGCGCCGCGCAGGGCCCAGAAGAGGTCCTTGTGGTCGGTGGCGTTCGCGGTGAGCTGCTTGCCGTCGGCCGTGATCAGGGTGGCCTGGGTGAGGCTGTCGCAGGTCAGGCCGTACGCCCGGGAGACCACGCCGTGGCCGCCGCCGAGGGTGAGGCCGGAGACCCCGACCGTGGGGCAGGAGCCCGCCGGGATCGTCACGCCCTTCGCGGCGAGGGCCCGGTAGACGTCGATCAGCTTGGCGCCGGCGCCGACCACGGCGCTGCCGCCGCTCGCCCGCACCCGGTTGAGCTTGGAGACGTCGATCACCATGCGGCCGTTGCCCGAGGACCAGCCGGCGTAGGAGTGGCCGCCGTTGCGGATCGCCACGTGGAGGCTGTGGGCGCGGGCGTAGGACAGGGCCGTGCGGATGTCGTCGGTGCCGGCGACGTAGGCGACCGCGGCGGGCGTCAGCGAGTCGAAGCGGGTGTTGTAGAGCTGGCGGGCGGCCGGCCAGGCGGCGTCGCCGGGGCGGACGAGGAGGCCGTCGAGGTCGCGGGCGAGGGCGGACCAGTTGGCGGCAGTTGCGCTGGTCGTCCTGAACGAGGTGCGGGAGGTCGACGCCGACGTACTCGCGGCGGAGCCGCCGCCGGTCTTGCAGCCCGTCGCCACCGCCGCCAGTGCGGTGGCGGTGCCGCCGATGAACGTGCGCCGTTCCATGTCCGTGCCTTCCGTCGACTTCGTGGAACGAGACGGCCTCGCGAGGCCACGGGTTCCACGCGACGCACGCCACGGTTCCACATCGCGCCGGGTATCCGGCCTGTCGGTACCGTGGCAATTGATGCCTCACTGCGCGAGTACGCAGGTCGTCCGGCCGGCCACCGAGTCGAGGTGCCCGTGCCGGGACCCCTGTGTGCCCTTCCCGTAAGCGTTCCGTGACCTAACCGCACCGTCCTCAGGGGTTCACCCTCCGTTCACTTGTGGCCGTAGGCGCCTTCACCTGATCTGTCTAATTTCGGCCTTACGCGGTGCGGTCGCGTACCGCGAGTACGTGTCCGCATCACCCAGACTTCGCGCACGCCGCCGGATTCAGGACGGCGGCTCCTGGAAGGAACTCCCTCAAGTGAAGCTTCAGCGCATGAACCGGCGGGCCCTCACCCTCGGTGCTCTCGCCGTCTCCGGCGCCCTGGCCCTCACGGCGTGCGGCTCCGACGACACCAGCTCCGGCGGGGACAGCGGCGCGTCCTCGTCCGCCGCCGCCGGCAACATCAAGTGCGACGACGCCAAGGGCCAGCTGCTCGCCGACGGCTCGTCCGCGCAGAAGAACGCGATCGACGCCTGGGTCAAGCAGTTCACCCAGGCCTGTGGTGTGCAGATCAACTACAAGGGCAGCGGCTCCGGCGCCGGTATCACCGCGTTCACCCAGGGTCAGGTCGCCTTCGCCGGTTCCGACTCCGCGCTGAAGCCCGAAGAGGTCACCGCCTCCAAGAAGGTCTGCACCGGCGGCCAGGGCATCGACCTCCCGATGGTCGGCGGCCCGATCGCGATCGGCTTCAACGTTCCGGGTGTGGACAAGCTCGTCCTGGACGCGCCGACCCTCGCCAAGATCTTCAACGACAAGATCACGAACTGGAACGACGCGGCGATCAAGAAGCTGAACCCCGACGCGAAGCTTCCCGACCTCAAGATCCAGGCGTTCCACCGCTCCGAGGACTCCGGTACCACGGACAACTTCACCAAGTACCTGATCGCCTCCGCCAAGAGCGACTGGCCCTACGAGGGCGGCAAGGCCTGGCAGGCCAAGGGCGGCCAGTCCGCGTCCGGCTCCTCCGGCGTCGCCCAGCAGGTCAAGCAGACCTCCGGCGCGATCGGCTACATGGAGCTGTCGTACGCCAAGGACGGCATCACCCCGGTCAGCATCGACACGGGCGCCTCCGCCCCGGTCGACGCCACCGTGGAGAACGCCACCAAGGCCATCGCCGACGCCAAGGTCGTCGGCACCGGCACGGACCTGGCGCTGCAGCTGAACTACGCGACCAAGGCCGACGGCGCCTACCCGATCACCCTGGTCACGTACGAGGTCGTCTGCGACAAGGGCAACAAGGCGGAGACCCTGCCCGCCACCAAGGCGTTCCTGCGCTTCATCGCCTCCGAGGACGGCCAGAAGGTTCTCGCGGACAACGACTACGCGCCCATCCCCGACGACATCATCGCCAAGGTCCGCACCACGATCGATGGCCTGAGCTGACTGAGCGTGCGGTCCGGTCCGGGGCCTCAAGAACCCCGGACCGGACCGCACCGTCCGGTGCACCGCCGCCAGGAGCCGCCGCACATCGTGACCGGCTCCACAGGGCCGTACGGCACGTACGGCTCCGCAGACCGGAGAACCCGATGGACATATCCACTAAGAACACCGAAGCCCCTCCCCCCGTCCCACAGCCGACCGCGGCCGAGCAGAAGCGCGCGGCCCGGGGCGCCACCCGACCCGGTGACCGGATCTTCCTCGGTCTCTCCCGTGGGTCGGGCATCCTGCTGCTCGTGATCATGGCCGCGATCGCGGGCTTCCTGACGTATCGCGCCTCGATGGCGATCAGCAAGGACGAGGCCAACTTCTTCACCGCCTTCGAGTGGAACACCACCCTGCTCCCGCCGAAGTTCGGCATCGCCGTCCTGGCGTTCGGCACGGTCGTCTCCTCGATCATCGCCATGGTGATCGCGGTCCCGATCGCCGTCGCGATCGCGCTGTTCCTCACCCACTACGCCCCGCGCAGACTCAGCGGTCCCATCGCCTATGTGATCGACCTGCTCGCCGCCGTGCCGTCCATCGTCTACGGCCTGTGGGGCGCCCTGATCCTGGTGCCGAACATGACCGGCCTCTTCGGCTGGCTGGACGAGTACCTCGGCTGGACCGGCATCTTCTCCTGGCAGGGCGGCGCGCCCCGCTCGATGCTGACCGTCGGCATCCTGCTCGCGATCATGATTCTGCCGATCATCACCAACGTGAGCCGCGAGGTCTTCCGCCAGGCCCCGCAGATGATCGAGGAGGCGGCTCTTGCCCTCGGCGCCACCCGCTGGGAGGTCATCCGCATGGCGGTGATCCCCTTCGGCCGCTCCGGCGTGATCTCCGCCTCGATGCTCGGCCTCGGCCGCGCGCTCGGCGAGACGATGGCCGTCGCCACCGTGCTCTCGCCGACCTTCGACATCCAGGCCAGCCTGCTCGACCCGGGCGGCGGCACCTTCGCCCAGAACATCGCCAGCAAGTTCAGTGAGGCCAGCGAAATCGGCCGGGACGCGCTCATCGCCTCCGGTCTGGTCCTGTTCGTCATCACCCTGCTGGTCAACGGCGCGGCCCGCGCGATCATCGCCCGCCGCAAGGAGTACTCGGGGGCCAACGCATGAGCCACGCAGTCGCCGAAAAGCGCCCCAGCACCCTGCAGGGCGCCAGACTCCCCAAGTGGGCGCCGTACGCCATCGCGGCCGGCTCCGTCGTCGTGGCCATCGGCATCGGCCTGGCCGCGGGCCTGGACAGCAAGGTCCAGCAGGGCCTGATCGCCGGGATCATCTTCCTCCTCGCCATGTTCGGGGCCGCCGCCGGCGTCGAGGGGCGTCGGCAGGCCAAGGACCGGCTCGCGACCTCGCTGGTCTGGGTCGCCTTCCTGCTCGCCGTGGTGCCGCTGGTCTCCCTGGTGTGGACCACCGTCACGCGCGGTGTGAAGGTCCTCGACATCTACTTCCTGACCCACTCGATGGGCCTGATCGCGGACACCGAGCCGGGCGGAGGTATCTACCACGCCATCATCGGCAGCCTGGAGCAGGTGGGCCTGGCCACGCTGATCGCCGCCCCGATCGGTGTGCTCACCGCGATCTACCTGGTCGAGTACGGGCGCGGCAACCTGGCCCGCTCGGTCACCTTCTTCGTGGACGTCATGACGGGCATCCCGTCGATCGTCGCGGGCCTGTTCATCCTGAGCATCATGCTGATGTTCGACATGCAGCCCTTCGGGTTCGCCGGTTCGCTCGCGCTGGCCATCCTGATGATGCCGGTCGTCGTCCGCTCCACCGAGGAGATGCTCAAGCTCGTCCCGAACGAGCTGCGTGAGGCCTCCCTGGCGCTCGGTGTCCCCAAGTGGCGCACGATCCTGAAGGTGGTCCTGCCGACCTCGATCGGCGGCATCGCGACCGGCATCATGCTGGCGGTCGCCCGTATCGCGGGCGAGACCGCGCCGGTGCTGCTGCTGGTGTGGGGCAACTCGCTCATCAACAGCAACCCCTTCGAGGGTGCGCAGCAGTCGCTTCCGCTGTACATCTATCAGCAGTACGCGAACAGCGCGGGCTCCGGTGCGGCCTACGACCGTGCCTGGGCGGCGGCTCTGACCCTCATCGCGTTCGTGATGATCCTCAATCTGGTGGCCCGCGGGATCGCCCGCTGGAAGGCCCCCAAGACCGGTCGCTAAGGCGACAACTTCCGGCTCCGCCGGGCGGGGCCAACAGCGACTGATCTGGAAGAGAAGTAGAGACATGGCCAAGCGAATCGACGTAAGCGGGCTCACCGCCTACTACGGATCCCACAAGGCGATCGAGGACATCTCGATGACGGTCGAGCCGCGTTCGGTGACGGCCTTCATCGGCCCGTCCGGCTGCGGCAAGTCGACGTTCCTGCGCACGCTGAACCGGATGCACGAGGTCACCTCGGGCGGCCGGGTCGAGGGCAAGGTGCTGCTGGACGACGAGGACCTGTACGGGCATGGCATCGACCCGGTGTCCGTGCGCCGCGAGGTCGGCATGGTGTTCCAGCGTCCGAACCCGTTCCCCACGATGTCGATCTTCGACAACGTGGCGGCGGGGCTGCGGCTGAACGGCAGCTACAAGAAGTCGGAGCTGAGCGACACCGTCGAGAAGTCCCTCAAGGGCGCGAACCTCTGGAACGAGGTGAAGGACCGCCTGAACAAGCCGGGCTCCGGTCTGTCCGGTGGCCAGCAGCAGCGTCTGTGCATCGCGCGGGCGATCGCTGTGGAGCCGAACGTGCTGCTCATGGACGAGCCGTGCTCGGCCCTGGACCCGATCTCGACGCTCGCCATCGAGGACCTGATCGGTGAGCTGAAGGAACGCTTCACGATCGTCATCGTGACGCACAACATGCAGCAGGCGGCTCGTGTCTCCGACCGCACCGCGTTCTTCAACCTCGCGGCGGTCGGGCAGCCCGGCAGGCTGATCGAGATCGACGACACGGAGCGGATCTTCTCCAACCCGTCGGTCCAGGCCACGGAGGACTACATCTCCGGCCGCTTCGGCTGAGCCGACGCTTCCATGACCCCTCGCGGTGCTGCATGGCGGTGCCACCGCGAGGACGAAGAGGGCCCGCCCCCGGCTCCCGGGGGCGGGCCCTCCGTCGTGGCCGGGGCATGGCCCCGGCGAGACGGTTCGCGCCGTGGGCTTCGCTCCCACGCGAGGGCTCGCGCCGTGGGCTTCGCCCCCGAGGGTTCGCGCCGCCGGGCTCTGCCCTCAGCGAGACGGTTCGCGCCGCCGAGCTCTGCCCCCACGCGAGGGTTCGCCCCGCTGGGTTCTGCCCTCAGCGCGACGGGTTCGCGCCGTGGCCTTTGCCCCACGCGACCCTTCCTCCGCCGGGTTCCGCCCCTCAGCGCGACGGTCCCCTACAGAAACGCCAGGTTCACCACGCCGAACGCCCCCGCCGCCACCAGCGCCGCTGCCGGCATCGTGATGAACCAGCCGAGGATGATGTTCTTGGCGACACCCCACCGCACGGCGTTCACCCGCTTCGTCGCGCCGACGCCCATGATTGCGGACGTGATGACGTGGGTCGTCGAGATCGGTGCCTTGAAGATGAACGCGGTGGTGAACATGATCGACGCGCCGGTCGTCTCCGCCGCGAACCCCTGGGGCGGGTCCAGCTCGATGATCTTCCGGCCGAGCGTCCGCATGATCCGCCAGCCGCCCGCGTACGTGCCCAGTGACAGCATCACCGCGCACACGATCTTGACCCAGACCGGGATCGGGTCGCCGTAGTCCTCGGCGTCCGCGATGACCAGTGCCATCACCACGATGCCCATGGTCTTCTGCGCGTCCTGGAGGCCGTGTCCGAGTGCCATACCGGCCGCCGACACGGTCTGCGCTATCCGGAAGCCGCGCTTGGCCTTGTGCGGGTTGGAGCGCCTGAAGAGCCACAGGATCGCCGTCATCACCAGGTAGCCGACGACCAGGCCCACCACCGGCGAGATGAACATCGGGATGACGACCTTGTCCAGCACCCCGCTCCAGTACACGGTCGTACCGCCGGCCAGCGCCGCCCCGACCATCCCGCCGAACAGCGCGTGCGACGAGGACGACGGCAGCCCGAAGTACCAGGTGACCAGGTTCCAGGTGATCGCACCGACCAGCGCCGCGAAGAGGATGCCCATCCCCTTGGACCCCTGCGGTGTCTCGATCAGCCCCTCGCTGACGGTCTTGGCGACCCCGGAGCCGAGAAACGCACCGGCAAGGTTCATGACAGCAGCCATCGCGAGCGCGGCCCGAGGCGTGAGCGCGCGCGTCGAGACCGACGTGGCGATCGCGTTCGCCGAGTCGTGGAAGCCGTTCGTGTACGTGAAGAAGAGCGCGACCGCGATGGTCGCGACCAGAGCCAAGGTGTCCATGGAGAGGTCAGGACTCCTTGACTGCGATGGTCTCCACCGTGTTCGCCACATGCTCGAACGCGTCGGCGGCTTCCTCGAGCACGTCCACGATCTGCTTGAGTTTGAGCACCTCGATGGCTTCGTACTTGCCGTTGAAGAGCATGGCGAGCAGCTTGCGGTGGATCTGGTCCGCCTGGTTCTCCAGCCGGTTGACCTCGATCCAGTACTCGGTGAGGTTGTCCATCGTGCGGAGGTTCGGCATCGCCTCGGCGGTCAGCTCGGCCGCCCGTGCCAGTACCTCGACCTGCTGCTCGACGCCCTTGGGCAGTTCCTCCACGTTGTAGAGGACGACCAGGTCGACGGCCTCCTCCATGAAGTCCATGATGTCGTCGAGGGAGGACGCGAGGTTGTAGATGTCCTCGCGGTCGAACGGCGTGATGAACGAGGAGTTCAGCTGGTGGAAGATCGCATGCGTGGCGTCGTCACCGGCGTGTTCCGCGGCCCGCATACGCTCTGCGATCTCGGCCCGGGCGGAAGCGTCCGCCCCGAGCAGTTCCATCAGGAGCTTCGAGCCCGTGACGATGTTGTCCGCGGACGCGGCGAACATGTCGTAGAAGCTCGTCTCCCTGGGGGTCAGACGAAAGCGCACAAGGGGTCCTCGGGGTGCATCGGTTTCGGTCAGGCTGATGCTAGGTGCATCATCCGGCCACGGCTAATGGGCCGTCCCCCAGTGTCGCCCATGGGGCAGAGTGTTCGGCAGGGGGGCCGCCCGCAGCGCTTCTACCCCGTAAAGTTCGGTAGGATATACCCTGTAGGGGTATATGTCTGTTCCATGATGTGGAGGACGCGATGACGACCACCGAGGCCGGCGCGCAAGCGCCCTCCGCCGCCGAGGAGCCGACCGTCGTGACGGACCACGACCGCGGCGTGCACGGATACCACAAGCAGAAGGACGAGCACCTCAAGCGGCTGCGTCGCATCGAAGGCCAGATCCGCGGCCTTCAGCGGATGGTCGACGAGGACGTCTACTGCATCGACATACTCACTCAGGTGTCCGCCTCCACCAAGGCCCTGCAGTCCTTCGCCCTGCAACTCCTGGAGGAGCACCTGCGCCACTGCGTCGCCGACGCGGCCCTCCAGGGCGGCGCGGAGGCCGACGCGAAGGTGGCGGAGGCGACGAAGGCGATCGGCCGTCTGCTGCGCACCTGAGGGCGTTGCGTGGCCGAAAACAGTCGGCCCGGCTCATGCGCCGGAGGCGCGCTCCTCGGCCACTCGCAGCACCTCGTCGATGCTCTCCAGGCTGAGCCGGTCCTCGCCGGCGGCCGAGGCCGCGATGATCAGCTCTCCGCAGAGTTCTATCTCGGCCAGAGCCACGTGGTCCTGAACTGCCGTACCGCCGACCGGAGCCACGTGCGTCACCTCGTCTCTGCCGTCACCGACTTCCTAGAGTAGGGAGCCGCCTACGTGCGGCGCATGGCACGGACGGGCTAGTTCTTGACGTCCGTCACGAGTCCGTGCTGGACCTCATTCCTCGGCGATCCGGCCGGCGTAGATGTCCCCGGACGCCGGCAACCGTACCTTCGCCGGTGTCCCGAAGTCGTAGAGCAGGGTCGTGGAGGCGACCGCGACGGAGTCGTTCGGCTGTCCGCCGACGAAGCTGAACCGGTGGCGGATCTTGCGGATGCGCCCCTGTGCGTCGAGGTAGACGTCGAAGGGCACGCTGGCCGAGGCGAACCCTTTCGCCGCTGCCGCCAGCGGCCCCCGGCTCCCGGCGGACGCCTGCCCGGCCGCCGCCCCGAGATCCGCCGTCCCCCGGTAGTGCCGCACCGAGGTCCCCGCGACCTCGGTCTCGCCCACGTACGTCGCCGTCCGCGTCCCGCGCAGCACCTCGGCTGCGGTGAGCGGATCGGTGACCCCGCCGGTGACGAGGTTCCCGTCCGAGAGGGTGGTGGTGTCGACCCGGACCCATTTGTCGGCGGGCACACCCGCGCCCCGGTTCTTCATGAACAGGGCGCCGGGCGCGAGGAGTTCGGTGATCGGACGGTGCTCGACGGTGCCCGCCGGGTCCTGCGGCAGCAGCACCTTCAGCCGCCCGAGCCGGCGGCGGTAGTCGTACACGCCCTCGCCGCGGATGGCGACCCGGGTCCCGCCGTTGGCCATCTCCATCGACGTACGGGCCTTCGAACTCCCGGCGCCCGCCATGGTGTCGGCGACCTGGCGCAGGGTCTGGACCGGGTCGGCCGAGCGGGCGTCCTCCGTGGCCGTCTCGCTGCCGCAGCCGACGAGACCGGCGCACCCGCAGAGCAGGAGCCCCGCCACGACGACCGCCCCACCGGCGCGTCTCTGCCGCTCCGCCATCGTCTGTCTACCCCCAGCCGGTATGTCCGTCACGGGCCCCGTGTCGTTCCCCTTAACGACGGGTATGAGGCCTCGTCACGCGTACACCGGCCCTTTACCTTGGCTGGGTAACGTTGTCAGCGTGGCGCAGCAGGACAGGATTCCCCCACCCCCCGACCGACCGGCCCACCACACACATACGGTCGAGCAGGGCCGTTTCTGCCTTGCCCGCTGCAGCTGCGGCTGGCGCGGCCCGGCGCGCAGAGCCCGCAGTCAGGCCCGCTCGGACGCCGAGGGACACAACCGGGACTGAGGGTCCGGTCGCTCGGCCCTTCGACTTCGGCCTCGCGTGTCTACGTGCGTTCGAAGACTCGGAACAGCAGCTCGTCTACCAGGGTGCGGTCCCGGTGCTGGGTCAGGCGGTTGCGGGCGGCCGACGGGGGGAGCCAGAGGATGCGGTCCACCTCGTCGTTCGGGACGAACGTGCCCCTGGTGGCCTCGGCCGCCCAGTAGCGGACCTCCTTGGCGCGCCCGTTGGCCATGTAGCGGACGGTGGACAGCTCGGCGCCCGGCGCGGCGTTGTAGCCCGTCTCCTCGGCGACCTCGCGGCGGGCCCCGACGAGGTGGTCCTCGCCGCGCTTCAGCTTGCCCTTGGGCCAGGACCAGTCGTCGTATTTCGGCCTGTGCACCAGACAGAGCTCCAGGGCGCCGTCCACCGGGGAGCGGCGCCACAGGACGCACCCCGCCGCCTGGACGGGGCTCTCGTTCGGGTCGTTCATGTCGTCCACCGCCTCCTGAAGGGGGTCAGGGCGTGCCGACCGTCTGCTTCTGCCACGACTGCTGGAAGGCGAAACGTGCCGCCTCCACCTCGTGCCGCTGGTCGGCGTGGAGCACGCCGAGGGCGTAGGCGGTGGCCGGTGCGATACGCGGGGTCCTGGCCGCCTGCGCCGCGGCTCCGGCCGCCTCGGAGGCGTCGCGGTGCCGGTCCAGGGCCTGGCCCGCGGTCAGCAGGCGTACGTCCACGGGGGCGTCCGTGCCCTGGAGGACCTCGCGGGCGTAGCGGTGCAGGCGCAGGAGCAGGCGGACCTGGTGCCAGGGGGCGTCCTGGGGGTGCGGGGCGGGGTCGGGGGAGAGGCCGTGGATCAGGGCCTCGGCGTTGTAGGGGTGGCCTGCCGTGACGAGGGGGAGGGCGGTCACCGCGGCGGTGAGCCTCTCCTGGGCGGCGGCGGCCTGGGGGTGGAGGTTGGTGGTGGTCGCGGTGGGCACCAGCGGGACCTCGCTGGCGAGTACCGCGATGTTGTCGGCGACCGCGTGGAAGCGGGAGGAGCCGAGGGCCTGGAGCGCGGTCGAGTGGGCGCGGGTCCGGGCCAGGGTCAGCTGGCGCTCGAGGAGGGCGCCCGCTTTGGCCGCGCCCACCGTGAGGTTGCCGCGGTCCGGGGCCGCGGGAGGGGCCGGCGGGCCGGGGTTGCCGGCCTGCGCCGCACCCACCGTGGCGCCGGCCGGCTGGGCCGGGAACACCGCCCCGGACAGCCTGTGCAGGGCCAGCAGCAGCCTCTCCAGGCGGGCCGCGTAGGCGTGTTCCATCGCCAACGTGCCGGACAGCCAGGCCAGTTCGGGGCGCATCGACTCCGACCAGTCGGAGTCCAGCAGGGGCCGGAAGGTGTGCAGGCTGCCGCTGATGCGGCGGACCGCGCGGCGCAGGGCGCGGGCCGCGTCGACGGGGTCCGCCGGGCCGCCGGAGCCCTGCGGGCCCGAGCCGTGCGGGCCGGAGCCGGTCTCCCGGTGCAGCCGCAGGGCGCGGAGGAACTCCGTGGCCTGGGCCCGCAGGTAGCCCGCGAGGGCGTCCCCGGTGGGGGCGGCCCCGCCCGCCGAGCCGAGAGTGGGGGTTGGCCCGGCGCGCCTGGACTGCGGATCCGTCGGGTCAAGGTGTTGCTGTGCCACGCCGGCGCCTCCGGGCGTCTATGAGCATCTCCTGGACGTTGCGCAGGGGTTGGCCGTCGGCGTCGGTCGCGTGCCTCGTCCACTCACCGTCCGGGCCGAGGTGCCAGGAGGCGGTGGAGTCGGACATGCCGGTCTCCAACAGCCGGTTGAGCGACGCGCGATGAGCCGGGTCTATGACCCTCACCAGCGCCTCGATACGGCGGTCGAGGTTGCGGTGCATCATGTCGGCGCTGCCGAACCACACCTCGGGCTCGCCGCCGTTGCCGAAGGCGAACACCCGGGAGTGCTCGAGGAAGCGGCCGAGGATCGAGCGGACCCGGATGTTCTCCGACAGGCCCGTGACGCCGGGGCGCACCGCGCAGATGCCGCGCACCCACACGTCGCATTGCACACCCGCCTGGGACGCGCGGTACAGGGCGTCGATGATCGCCTCGTCCACCATCGAGTTGACCTTGATACGGATGAACGCGGGGCGTCCGGCCTGGTGGTGCTGGACCTCCTTGTTGATCCGCGCGATCAGTCCGTCCCGCAGGGACTTGGGGGCGACCAGGAGGCGCCGGTAGGTCTCCCGGCGCGAGTAGCCCGACAGGCGGTTGAACAGGTCGGAGAGGTCCGCGCCGACCTGCGGGTCCGCCGTGAGCAGGCCGAGGTCCTCGTACAGCCGGGCCGTCTTCGGATGGTAGTTGCCGGTGCCGACATGGCTGTAGCGCCGCAGCGTGTCGCCTTCCTGGCGGACCACCAGGGACAGCTTGCAGTGGGTCTTCAGGCCGACCAGGCCGTACACCACGTGGCAGCCGGCCTCCTCCAGCTTGCGCGCCCACTTGATGTTGGCGTGCTCGTCGAAGCGGGCCTTGATCTCGACCAGGACGAGGACCTGCTTGCCGGCCTCGGCGGCGTCGATGAGCGCGTCGACGATGGGGGAGTCGCCGGAGGTCCGGTACAAGGTCTGCTTGATGGCGAGGACGTCGTCGTCCTCGGCCGCCTGCTGAAGGAACGCCTGCACCGACGTCGAGAACGAGTCGTACGGGTGGTGCAGCAGCACGTCCCGGGTGCGCAGGGCCGAGAAGATGTCGGGCGCGGACGCCGACTCGACCTCGGCCAGATCACGGTGGACACCGGCGATGAACTTCTTGTACTTCAGCTCGGGCCGGTCGAGGGAGCCGATACGGAAGAGGCCGGTGAGGTCCAGGGGACCCGGCAGCGGGTACACCTCGGCCTCGCTGATCTTCAGCTCCCGGACCAGCAGGTCGAGCACCTCCCGGTCGATGTTCTCCTCGACCTCCAGGCGCACCGGCGGCCCGAAGCGGCGCCGCATGAGTTCCCGCTCCAGGGCCTGGAGGAGGTTCTCGGCGTCGTCCTCCTCGACCTCCAGGTCCTCGTTGCGGGTGACCCGGAAGGCGTGGTGCTCCAGCACCTCCATGCCCGGGAACAGCTCCTCCAGGTGGGCGCCGATGACGTCCTCCAGGGGGACGTAACGGCCCGGGGAGACCTCCAGGAAGCGGGACAGCAGCGGGGGCACCTTGACGCGTGCGAAGTGCGGGGTGCCGGTGACGGGGTTGCGCACCCGCACGGCCAGGTTCAGGGACAGGCCGGAGATGTACGGGAACGGGTGCGCCGGGTCGACCGCCAGCGGGGTCAGCACCGGGAAGATCTGGTGGCGGAAGAGCGTGAAGAGGCGGGCCTGCTCCTTCTCCTGCAGCTCGTTCCAGCGGACCAGGTGGACGCCCTCCTCGGCCAGGGCGGGGGCGACGTCCTCGTGGTAACAGGCGGCGTGCCGGGCCATCAGCTCGCGGGAGCGGGCCCAGATCATCTCCAGCACCTCGCGGGGCTGGAGGCCGGACGCGGACCGGGTGGCGACACCGGTGTGGATACGGCGTTTGAGACCGGCGACCCGGACCATGAAGAACTCGTCCAGGTTGCTGGCGAAGATCGCGAGGAAGTTCGCGCGCTCCAGCAGCGGCGTGTTCGGGTCCTCGGCCAGTTCGAGGACGCGCTCGTTGAAGGCGAGCCAACTGCGCTCCCGGTCGAGGAAACGACCCTGCGGAAGCTGGGGCCCGTCGAAGGGCGCCTCCTCGTACGCGTCGAGGTCGGCGTCGATGTCGGGTTCCAGGTCGGAGACGGCCGCCGACACGGTGTGCGGGCGGTGCGCGGCTATGGAACCCACGGAGGGCTGTGCGTGCTGGACCTGTGCCTGGGCGTTTGGCTGGCTCATGGACCCATTCTTCCGCGCCACGAGCAATACAGGCGCGTCGGACAGCGCTGGCGTGAGCGCGGCGGACGCGCGGACGTCCCCGTTCCTCGCGGTTCCCCCGGGGGGAGGCGAAGGCTCTGGCACGGCTGGGTTCATTGAGCGAGCGTCGCAAGCCCGTCTGAACCAACGGTTACGGCGACATGGCGTGCGGGATATCTGGGGGCGGCTCTGGGGCGTCGGAGGCGGTCGCCGGGCCTGCCCGGACGCCCCGGCGGCCGAAGCGCCTGCCGAGCGAGACCGCCTCCAGGGCCGAGGCTGTGCCGGTCAGGAGGGATCCCCCTGGAAGTGCTTCTCGAGAACGGCCGTGAACAGCGCGGTCACGTCGTCCCGGTCCAGCCCGCTCTCGCGGGCCCTGGCCGCCCACGCGTCCAGCTCCCCGCGCAGGGGGGAGCCGGCCGGGGCGGTGCCCAGCGAGCGCCGGACGAAGGTCCCGAGGCCGCGCCGCGCCTCGACCAGACCCTCCCGCTCCAGCTCGCGGTAGGCCTTGAGGACGGTGTTCGGGTTGATGGCGGTGGCCTCGACGACCTCGCGGGCGGTGGGAAGCCGGTCGCCCGGCACCAGCAGGCCCAGCCGAAGGGCCTGCTTGGTCTGCTGGACGATCTGGACGTAGGTGGCCACGCCGCTGTGCCGGTCGATGCGGTACTCGACCACTGGGACAACCACCCTTTCACTAATTGAGTAGTGAAAGGGTGGTTGAAGGAGCCTTCGAAAGTCAAGCCTGATCGCGTGAACCGATCGGGCGGGCTCGTCCGATGAGGGGACGTGAGCGAAACGAGAAGCGACGGGGAGCTGCTGCGGGCCATCGCGGCGGACGCGGACCGGCGTGCCTTCGAGGAGCTGTACCGGCGGTTCGCGCCGTGGCTCACCGCACGCCTGCGCGGCCGGTGCGCCGACGCCGGGCTCGTCGACGACGTCGTACAGGAGACCTTCCTGGCGGTGTGGCGGGGCAAGGCCCGGTACCGGCAGGAAGGAGACGTGGCGGGGTGGCTCTGGCGCATCGGGTCGCGGCGGCTGGTCGACGCGCTGCGCGGGGACGGGGCACGGGGGCGGCTGCGGCAGGCACTGGCACGGCTGCGGCACCGGGACGAGGCGTCCGCGGAGGAACGCGTGCTCGCGGGGGTGGAACACGGGGACCTCGCGGGCGCCCTCGTCCGGCTCTCGCCGGAACTGCGGGCGGTCCTCCAGGCGACGGTCATCGACGGCCTGACCACCCGAGAGGCGGCCGTCCTGCTCGGCATCCCGCCGGGCACGGTCAAGACCCGGGCGATGCGGGCCCGCCGGCAGCTGCGGGAGGCACTGGCATGAGGACGCGAGAACGACCCCAAGAGACCGGCATCAGTACGGATGGACGACGGTGGGAGGTGGCGGCATGACCTGGCATGTGACCGAAGAGGATCTGCGGGCCTACGCGCGGGGCGAGTTGGCGCCGCCCGTGCTCTGGGCCGCCGACACCCACCTCGGCGCCTGCGCGCGGTGCCGGGCCGTGCTGGCCGACGTCGGCGACCCGGCCGCCCTGGACGCCGGCTGGGAGCGGCTGGACGCCGAACTCGACGCGCCCCGGCCCGGGTTGTTCGAGTCGCTGCTGGTGCGCACCGGCGTCCCCGACCACATCGCGCGGCTGCTCGCGGCCACCCCGGTGCTGCGTGGCTCCTGGCTGGGCGCGGTCCTCGGCGTGCTCGGCATGACCGTCCTGGTGAGCAACGCGCTGCGGACCACGGACTCGCCCACGCTCTTCCTCGCCCTCGCGCCGCTGCTGCCGCTGGCCGGTGTGGCGCTCTCGTTCGGGCCCGTACTGGACCCGACGTACGAGATGGCCGTGGTGGCCCCGCTGCACGGCTTCCGGCTGCTGATGATCCGGACGGTCGCGGTGCTCGTCGCCGGACTCGGCCTCAACGGCCTGGCCACGCTCGCGCTGCCCGGGTTCGGGCTGCGGGCCCTCGCCTGGCTGCTGCCCGCGCTCGCCCTCACCACGACCGGGCTGGCACTGACCCCCCGGCTGGGCCCGGTGCGCGCGCCCTCGCTGGTCGGCGGCGCGTGGATCGCGCTGCTGCTGGTCGCGGACGCCGCCGATCCGGCCGGCGAGGGGACGCTGGTGCCGTTCACCGCGCTCGGACAGGGAGTGGCCGCGGCGGTCGCCGCGCTCGCGGCCGGGCTGCTGTTCGCTTGGCGGGACGGCTTCGACCGCTTCCAGGGCAGGGCCGTATGACCACTCTTCTCACTCGTCCACCTGTTCCAGCTGTTCCAGGGGAGGCCCGGATGACTCCCGCCCACTTCGCACACCTTCTTGGGAGTTCCGTATGACCCCCACCGTCTCCGCCTCCGGGCTCAGCCTCCGCTACGGCGGTACGCACGCCCTCGACGACGTGTCGCTGCGGCTCGCGCCGGGCGTGACCGGGCTGCTCGGGCCCAACGGGGCCGGCAAGACCACCCTGTTGCGGGTGCTGGCCACGGCCCTGCCGCCCGATCACGGCGCCTTCACCGTGCTCGGCAACGACCCGGCCACCGCACGCGGCCGGCAGGAGGTGCGGCGCGCGCTCGGCTACCTGCCCCAGACGCCCGGCTTCCACCCGGACTTCACGGCCTTCGAGTTCGTCGACTACGTGGCGATCCTGAAGGAGCTGACCAACCGCACCGCACGCCACCGCGAGGTGCGCCGCGTCCTGGACGAGGTCGACCTGGCCGACGTACGCGGCAGACGCATCAAGAAGCTGTCCGGCGGTATGCGGCAGCGGGTCGCGCTGGCCGCCGCCCTCGTAGGCGACCCCGGATTCCTCGTCCTCGACGAGCCGACCGTCGGCCTGGACCCCGAACAGCGCATGCGGTTCCGGGAGTTGATCGCCCAGGCGGGAGAGGGCCGGACCGTGCTGCTGTCGACCCACCAGACGGAGGACGTGGCGATGCTCTGCCACCGTGTCCTGGTGATGGCGGGTGGTCGCGTCCGCTTCGACGGCACCCCGGCCGACCTGACCGCACGGGCGGCCGGCCGGGTGTGGAGCAGCACCGAGCGTGCCCCGGGCGCGAAGGCGGGCTGGCGCACCGGAACCGGCACCTTCCGCAACGTGGGTGATCCGCCGCCCAACGCGGAGCTCCTCGAACCCACCCTGGAGGACGGCTACCTGCTCACCCTCGACGGCGAGGGTGCCCAGGAGGTGAAGGCGGCATGAGCGCGGTCATGGAAGCGGCACCCACCGTGGTGCGCACCGAGCCCGGACGGCCGTGGCGGGCGGTGACGGGCCTCGCCCTGTTCGAGGCGCGCAGACTGCTGACGCGGATCCCGGTCCTCTTCGCCTTCCTCGTGTACATCGGCTGGATCGTGTGGCGGACCCGGCACTCCTTCGACGGCTTCCCGGCCCTCCAGGACGCCGACCGCGCCACCCAGGGCGGGCCGATGCTCGTCGGTCTGGCGGTGCTGCTGAGCGCCAACCAGGCGGTTCTGCGCGCCAAGCGCCGGGACACGGAACGGCACTTCGCGGTTCTGGTGATGCCGCCGTGGCGACGTACGGCCGCACACGTGCTGTCCGTCGTGCTGGTGGCCGCGGTCGTCGCGTTGTGCGTGGCCGGGCAGTTCACCTGGGAGGCGCTCAAGTCCGGGGCGGTCGGCCACGGTTCGGTCGGCGAACTGCTCGTCGGCCCGCTGACGGTACTGCTGGCCGGGACCGCAGGGGTTCTCCTCGCCCGGCTGGTGGCGTCGGTGGTCGCGTCGCCGCTGCTGATCGTCTTCCTTCTCTTCGTCTTCCTCTTCAGCACCACCTCCACCGGCGAGGAGGACGGCACGCGCTGGCTGTACCCGGTGATCAGCGAGAACGTCTCCACCGCCCTCCCGTCGGACCTGCTGGGCCGGCCCGCCGCCTGGCACGCCCTGTACCTCCTCGCGCTCGCCCTGACGATCGGTCTGCTCGCCGTGCTGTGCGGCGGCGGGCGGCGGATCCGGACCGTGCAGGGTGCCTTCGTGGCCATGCTCGCGGTGACCGTGCTCGGCGCGTCCGCCCAGATGACCGGGGTCCCGGCCGCCACGACCGCCGCCCGTGAACGGGCCTCGACCACCCCGGAGAAGGAACAGACCTGCGTCGAGCGGGACGGGTCCACGTACTGCGCGTTCCCCGAGTGGACCCCGCGGACCGGCACCTGGGCCGACACGGTGAAGCAGGTCCAGTCCCTCACGGGCGGTACCGCGCACGACCAGAAGCTCCTCGTCCGGCAGCGGATCGATGCCCGCTACGGCCTGAGCTCCGACAGCGCGCTCGAACCGTCCACCACCCCGCACCAGGTGACCGTGGGCACCGACTGGGGCGGCAACCGCGTCCCCGAGTTCTCGGTCGCGGTCGCCGGAGTGCTGGTCGCGGGCAGCGAGAAGAAGGCGACCGACGGCCTGTGCGACGGGCGGATGGTCACCATCATGTGGCTGGGCGTGGCCGGCCGGCCCGACCCGATCGGCGACCTGGCCCGGGTCCGTCTCGACGACAGCATCAGCGGCTCCGCGGTCGTCATCTCGCCGACCGAGGGCCTGTACATGACGAGCGGCCAGACCAGTGTCGTACGGCAGCTGCTCGACCAGCCCCGGCAGACGGTCGCCGAGCGCGTGAGGTCGCACTGGACGGAGCTGACCGCGCCGAAGGTGACGACCGCCGAGGTGGCCCGGCTGCTGGGCGTCGAGGCGCCGAAGAAGGCGGACAAGTGCCTGTAGCGGCGACGGTACGAGTGCCCCTGGCGGCGACGGTACGGGTGCTGCTGGTCCCCCTCGCGCGCACGCTGCCGTGGCGGGCGCTGAGCGCGGCCGGTGCGGTGGGTCTGCTGCTGGCCGCCGTGCCCCGGCTGCTCGGCGACGAGCCCGACGACTGGCTGGCGCTCAACCTGCTGCGGGCCGCCGCCCTCGCCCTCGCCGCGGGCCTGGCGTTCCTCCTGGACGACCCGGCCCGCCACACGACGACCCCGGTACCGGTACGGCGGCCGGTCCGCCAGCTGCTGAGGGTGGTTCTGGTGGTCCCGTTCGCCGCGCTGTTCTGGACCGCGGCCGTCCTGTTGGTGCCGACGGCGGTCCGTCCGCCGGTGGGCGCGGTCACTCTGGAGGCCGCGACGATGTTCACGCTGGCGCTCGCCCTGTCCGCCGCGGCGATCCGCTTCCGCGAGGAACCCCGGCCGGGGACGGGGGTGACGGCGGTGCTCCTCATAGGGGCCGTGCTGTCTCCGCTGCTGCTGCCGGACTGTTGGGAGCTCGTCGTGACGGTGACGGACGAGCGGTGGGCGGCCGCGCACGAACGGTGGGGCGCGCTGCTGGCGGCGGCGTTGGCGGTGTTTGCGATGTGCGGGATGGAGCCGGTACGGCGGCGGTGGGCGGCGGGTCCATTGAAACCGTCGCGCACCTGAGGGCCCCTGGTCCCGGTGACCGGCCCTGTCCCGGGGCCGGTCACCGGCTGTCCGTTACAGCCCGCGCGGGTCTCAGCTCTCCGTGCGGTACATCAGGTCCGTCTCGTACGTCCCGAAGCCCAGTCGTTCGTACACCGAGACCGCCGCCTCGTTGTCGGCGTCGACGTACAGCATCGCCGTCGGCAGTCCCTGACCCGCGAGATGCCGTAGCCCGACGGTCGTCAGTGCCTTGCCCAGGCCGCCGCCCTGGGCACCGGGCCGGACTCCCAGGACGTACACCTCCCCGAGCCGTTCCGCCGCGTGGACCTTCGTCCAGTGGAAGCCGACGAGTTCGTCGCCGCGGAGGGCCAGGAAGAACCCCGCGGGGTCGAACCACGGCTCGGCCAGGCGGTCGTCGAGGTCCCGCTGGGTCAGGGACCCCTGCTCCGGGTGGTGCGCGAAGGCCGCCGCGTTCACCGCGAGCCAGGCCGAGTCGTCGGTGCCGGGGACGAAGGTCCGTACCGTCACGCCCTCGGGCAGCACCGGATCCGGCAGGCCCAGATCGTCCAACGACCGCCGCATCTGCCGAAGTTCGCGGAAGAGGGTCAGCCCGAGGACCTGCGCCAGATGACGGGCGGCCGAGTGCCCCCCGTGGGCCCACACCCGCAGCCGCTTCCCGGACGCGGCGAGCAACGCGGAACCCAGCGCCCGGCCGTGGCCGTGACCCCGGTGCGAGGGATGGACGACGAGTTCCGCCGTCGGCGCCTCCACCGGGTCGGTGTCCTCCAGCTGGGCGTAGCCGACGAGTTCGTCCCCGACCGACAGCAGCAGATGAGCCACCCCCGCGCGCGGGCCGCCCCGCAACTGCAACCGGCCCTGTTCCGACACCGCCTGCTGCCCATCACTTCGCGCCGCCGTCGCGAGCAGCCCGAGCACCGACTCGGTCTGGTCCGGCGAGAGCTCGGAGCGGGTCTCGATGGAGCGGGGGATACCGGGGCGTGCGGTGTCGTCGCTGGTCATGCGTACGAGAGTAAGGGGAGCACCCGGCAAAGTGGCGGCAAAGAAGCAACCAGGATGTAACCGCGAAACCTCTGTCGCGCTACGCGCGTTGACCCTAGGCTGCGCCGGACGGGGCCCACTTCCACACCTGAATCACAGGGGGGCGTATGCCAGCCACATCCCAACCGCAGCCGGCTCAAGCCGTGCGCCGCAGACGTCGTACCCGCCGGCTCCTCGCCGCTGCCGCCGGTCTCGCCACCGTCGGCGCGCTGGCCGCCGTGATGCCGGCCACGGCGAGCGCGGGCGAGAGCAAGGGCCGCCCGGGTGGTCACCTGCCGGGCCGCTACCAGGACGTACAACTGCTGTCCTTCAACGACCTGCACGGCAACCTGGAGCCGCCGTCCGGTTCCTCCGGCCGGGTCACCGAACTCCAGGCGGACGGCACCACGAAGACGATCGACGCGGGCGGCGTCGAGTACCTCGCCACCCATCTGCGCGAGGCCCGCAAGGGCAACCCGTACTCCGTCACCGCGGCCGGCGGCGACATGGTCGGCGCCTCCCCGCTGATCTCGGGCCTGTTCCACGACGAGCCCACCATTGAGGCGCTGAACAAGCTCGATCTGGACGTCACGTCGGTCGGCAACCACGAGTTCGACGAGGGCGCCAAGGAACTGGGCCGGCTGCAGAACGGCGGCTGTCACCCCACCGCCGGCTGCTACACGGACAAGAAGTTCAAGGGCGCCGACTTCCCCTATCTCGCGGCGAACGTGCTGAACGAGAAGACCGGCAAGCCGATCCTCAAGCCGTACTGGGTGTGGAAGAAGAAGGGCGTCAAGGTCGGCTTCATCGGCGTGACCCTGGAGGACACCCCGGGCGTCGTCTCCGCCGAGGGCGTCAAGGGCCTGAAGTTCAAGGACGAGGTCGAGACGATCAACAAGTACGCCAAGGTGCTGCAGAAGCAGGGCGTGAAGTCGATCGTGGCCCTCATCCACGAGGGCGGGCTCCCGGCCTCCTCCTCGTACAACTACGACTGCGACGCGGGCGGCGCGGGCAACGGCATCTCCGGCCCGATCGTCGACATCGCGAAGAACATCACGCCGTCGGTGGACGCCCTGGTCACCGGCCACACCCACGCGGCGTACGTCTGCACGATCCCCGACCCCGCGGGCAAGCCGCGCATGGTCACCTCGGCCGCGTCCTTCGGCCGCCTCTACACGGACACCACGCTCACCTACGACCGGTGGACGGGTGACATCGCCCGTACGTCCGTGAAGTCGGCGAACCACGTGGTCACCCGGACCGTCCCCAAGGCGACGGACATGACCGCGCTGATCGGCAAGTGGAACACCCTCGCGGCGCCCATCGGCAACCGCGCGATCGGCTACATCTCCGCCGACGTGCCGAGCACCGGCACCGAGTCCCCGATGGGCGACCTGATTGCGGACGCCCAGCTCTGGTACGGCCGTGAGCTGGACGCCGGAACCGACCTCGCCCTGATGAACCCGGGCGGTGTCCGGGCGGGCCTCACCTACGCGGCCAAGGGCGGCGAGGGCGACGGCGTGGTGACGTACGCCGAGGGCTTCACCGTGCAGCCGTTCTCCAACACGGTGAACCTCCAGGACTTCACGGGCGCCCAGCTGATCCAGGTGCTCAAGGAGCAGGTGAGCGGCACGAACTCGGCCGCGCCGAAGATCCTCCAGCCCTCCGCCAACCTGACGTACACCCTGGACCTGACGAAGACCGGCGCGGACCGGGTCGTCACCGACTCCATCAAGGTGAACGGCACGGCCATCGACCCGGCCGCCACCTACCGGGTCGCGACGAACAGCTTCCTCGCGGGCGGCGGCGACGGCTTCACCACCCTGGGCCAGGGCGCGAACGACCTCGTCGGCACGGACGACCTGACGGCCCTGGAGCAGTACCTGACGGCCAACTCCTCGGCCGCCGGACCGATCGCACCGCCGGCGACGAACCGCATCACGATCGTGCAGTAGCGAACGTTCAGTTGGCCGGTGGATCGTGAGTTGAGTCCCACAGAGCCGGTTCAGCTTGCGGGTGGGGGGTACGCGCGTGATCGGATGGATCGATGCGCGCCCCCCACCACATCCCTACGCACCCCCATGCAAACCCCGATGCAAACCCGCAGGTAAATCCGTACGACGAACTCGGTGCCCTCGACGACGGCCCCCTGGAGGGGGCCCTTCAGCGGGGCTCCGAGCGGGACTCCGAATGGAACCCCGAGTGGGGCCCTGACTCCGAGCAGGGCTTCGAACGGGGGCCCGAGGAGGACGAACCCTGGGCTCCGCCGAACCACGGCCGTAGCGGCAGCAACCGCCGTCGCAAGCGCGGCCGGTTCGCCGGACTTCCGTTCGCGCTGAAGGCGGTCTGCGGCCTCGTCGTCCTCGCCGCCTTCCTCACGCTCGCCGACCGCTGGGCCCTGCTGTACGCCGAACACCGGGCAGCGGACACGCTCAAGGACCGGCTGAAGCTGAGCGCGGCGCCCGAGGTGGAGATCGGCGGGTTCCCGTTCCTCACCCAGGTCGCCGACAAGCGGCTCGACACGGTACGGCTGACCGTGCCGGACGTCGCCGCCGACCGGGTCTCGCTGGCCCGTGTGACGGCGACCGCGCACGACGTCCAGCTGAACGCGGACGGGCTGACCGCCATCAGGGGAGCCGACATCCCCCGGTTCGACGGCGAGGTGCTGCTCTCCTTCGACGATCTGAACCGCGAACTCGGCGCGTCCCAGGTGACGTTCACCGGGCAGGGCCGGGACCGTGTGCTGGCGCGCGGCACGTTGCCGGTGGCCGGACACGATCTGCGGCTGCGGGCCGACGCCAGCCTGCGGCGGGACGGCGACCGGGGCATCGCCACCGAGATCGGCGGAATGCGCCTGGACATCGGGGACCTGGCGACGTACCGCCCGGGCACCTCGGCCTCCGAGGGCCTCCATCTGACCCGCAAGGCCGCCGCCGACCTCGCCCATGAGACCCGCAAGGCGAAGGCGCTGCTGGCGGTTCCGTCGGTGGTGCGGGCGCTGGGTGTGCCCGACTCCGACGTGCGCGAGGCGCAGCGCTCCGACTCCGCGCTGTCCCGGCTCACCGGCCGGCCGGCCTTCGTGCAGCAGGCCATGCGCCTCAACCTCGTCGACCTCGCCCTGGAACAGCCCGAGCTGCTGGACCGCCTCGGCTTCGATCCCGCGCTGATGGACGCCCTGCCCCGGCTGACCCGACCGGTCCTCGCCGACCAGTTGTCACTGGGGTTCGAACTGCCCAAGCCGGAGCAGGGCCAGTTGCGGCTGCGGGACGTACGGGTGCGTGAGGACGGGATCCAGGTGCGGATCGAGGGGTCGGGGGTGTCGGTCGGGGGGTCCTGACGGGTCGGTGGTTCCTGACGGTTCCGTTGGTCTTGACGGCAGGTGCGACGGGCCCGGGAGGCCGATCGGACGATGGCTCGGTGTCACACCGCGCGTTCGCGGATGCGCCCTCCCCGGCTCGCCGCGACACGGAGGGCGTCCTCCAGGCACTCCGCCGCCCTGGTGAGCGCGAAGCGCACCGCTCGTTCCCCGGCGCTGGGGTCGGCGAGCACTTCCCGGGCTCCCGCGAGCACCTGTTCCCCGGAGGCGAGCTGAGCCGCCTCGATCTCGTCGGCGAGCCGGGAGAGCATGCTGCGGTCGCTGTCAGTACTGAGGTAGCAGGGTTTGCCGTCCGGAGTGGTCCAGGGCAGCAGCCGGAGGTCGCCGACCGTGGGTGGTTCCGCGGGGGTGTTCATGCGGGGGCCTCCCACCCGTGGATGTGACGCGGGCCGACGTCGATGCCGTGGACAGCGAGCCACAGGGCTCGACGTCGCTGCCGTTGGAGCCTCCGCTCGTGGCGTTCCTCCGGTGTGAGGAGATACGGCCGTACGAGGTGGGCGTCGGGCTGATAGGGCCAGGCGTCGAGGGAGCGGTCGGCTCCCGCCGTGTTGCCGACCGGACCCGACAGCCGCTCCCGCACCGGCGGTCGGGCGCCGAAGGCCCGGTGCCGGCCTCGGGCGGGGAGCAGCACCCGCACCACCGCCAGCAGTACCAACTCGCATAATCCCGCGACTCGTTCCCTCATGCCGGTGCTCCTTCGCAGCGATGCGGTGTCCTGACGAGCGGTGATTACCGTTCGTGCCTCCATCGTCACTGTCCGGACGTACGCTGCGGAAGGGGGGTGGCGTTGTCCGCGCCCCCAGGCAACGGGGAGGGGTGACGTGACCGAACAGGTTGACGTGGAAGTCGAGTCGGGGCGTGCGGTGCTCGGGCGGATGCTTCGTTTCCTACGGGAGAAGGAAGGCAAGTCCCTGGGTCGGCTGGCCGACGAGACCGGGTACGACAAGAGCTATCTGAGTCGGCTGGAGTCGGGCGAGCGGCTGTCCAAGGTCACGGTCATGGAGGATCTGGACGGCTACTACGGGTGCGCTGACCTGCTGGTCAGTCTCTGGAAGGTGGCACGGATCGACGCCTTCAAGGACAAGTACAAGGAGTACATGCGGCTGGAGGCGACAGCGCGGATCATCTGGGTGTACTCGCCGAACGTACCTGGGCTGGTGCAGACCGAGGATTTAGCCCGGGAGGTGTTGTCTGGGCCCCAGACAACGGACCAGGACCGGGAGGCGCTTGAGGAACAGGTGGCCGCCCGCCTGGGACGCCAGCTGCTGCTGAACAAGAAACCGGCGCCCAGCGTCCGCTTCGTCATCGATGAACCCGCCCTCCGACGCCCCTCGGCCAGCGCGGAGACCTGGGAATGCCAGCTGATGCACATCGAAGCGGTCGCGCAGTGGCCCAACGTCGTCGTCCAGGTGCTGCCGTTCTCCGCAGGGATCCACCACCTCATGGGGAAGGGATCGCTGACCCTTCTCTGGCAAAAGGACGGCAGCGGTGTGGCCTACACGGAAAGCGGCAGCAGCGGTCTGTTGATGGATGATTCGGAGGACGTCCTTCTGCACCGCTTGTCCTACGATCGGCTCCGGGACCAGGCGCTGTCCCCGTCGGACTCGCTGACGTTCATCAGGGACGTACTGGAGGAGCACAGATCATGAAGCACACCCCAGACCTCAGCATCGCCGCCTGGCGCAAGTCGAGCTACAGCGACGGGGGAGCCAACAACTGCGTCGAGGTCGCCGACGGCTACGCCGGTCTCGTCCCCGTCCGTGACAGCAAGGTTCCGGACGGACAGGTGCTGGTCTTCGGTGCGACCACGTGGGCGACGTTCCTGACTCACGCAGCGCGCAGCGCGTAACCCAGTCCACGCCCGTCTGACCTCCAACGCTGCCTTTGGCTTGAAGTGCGTTGCTGCTGCAACGAGCGGCCTGGTACAGATGAAAATCCTGTTGTCAGTGCCGTGTGTGATGCTGGGCGAAGCTAGGAGACGCATCAGCCGGGGGATGTGCGGGGGGTTGTCGTGACGGGGTGGGACATCACGCCCAGCGGAGTTGAGTCCATTCTGTCGTTGGTGGGTCTTGCCGCCGACGACTTGAGCAAAGACGTCAAGGGCTACGGCGAGAGCGTGGAGGACGCCGCGATGTGGGCGGGGACGATCAGCGGCCCGTTCTGCGGTTCCGTGCCCGTCGGGCCGGTGGGTGCCGCAGTGGCCAACTTCGTGTCCGACACCGAGAACCAGATCAGGTTCATGGCGGCCCGCACCAAGAAGACGATGGACGGGACGGTGGAGGCCACCACCGCGTACATCGAGGGCGACCTGACCATGGCCGCCGATACTCAGCGTGAGGCGGCCAAGGCACCCACCCCGGCTGAACTCCGAGCCGTCGGGGAGCGAGCGGACGGCAAGGGCGGGGAGTAGCCGAGGTGATCAGTCCGGGGGGAATACCGCAGTACACCGGCGACTTCGCCAAGGTGGCCACCGCCGTGACCGAGCTGCGCAAGCACGCGACCGGCATCCGCAACAGCGGCCAGGACGTGCATTCCCGCTTCCAGGCCACTGCGGCCTACTACCAGGCCCCGGAAGCGGAGCAGCTCTTCTCCTCCACACAGCCGGTGATGGACACGGCCGACGATTTCGCCGCCGCGGTGGAATCCCTTGCCGACGCCCTGGAGACCTTTGCCGCCGAGGCCAAGCCACACGCCGACAAGCTCAAGCAGCTGAAGCTCGACGCCGTCGACTTCGTCGACAGCGTCGAGAGTGATGACGACTGGACTGAGGACCAGGGCAAGGTCGACCGGCACCAGGCACTGATGGACGGCGTGGCCGCGGCTGTCGCGGGCTTCCAGGAAGCCGAACGAGATGCCGCCAACAAGATCAACGCGATCAGTCCTGCCCTGTGCAGACCCGCGTGGGTCGAGGACGACGGCACGCACGGCACGGGGATGTACGGCGTCAATGCCGACATGCTCAAGGGTGTGGAAGACCTGCCGTGGGGCAGCCCGGAAGGGCGCACCTACGATCGGTGGAGCCTGGACTGGTGGGGCCACGGCGCCAAGAGTTGGGTCTGGGACGGCATTGTCAAGGACAGCGTCTGGGGCAGTATCGACGGTCTCGGCACCCTCATCGGGTACCACGGAGCAGAGGCCCGGGACGAAGCCTGGGACGGACTGCGGCGCACTGGCGTAGGCGCGTACGCATACGGCATGGACATCCTCGGGCAGGGTGACCATCTGTCCGACTGGCAGCGCGACAGCAAGGACTACGCGAAGGAGTTCGCCAAGGGCTTCATTGCGTACGACATGCAGGAGGAGGACCCGGCCCGCGCCCACGCAGTGGTCTCCTTCAACCTCCTCACAGTGATGGCCGGCCCAGCAGCAGGTATCTCCAAGCTCGGCAAGGGCGGCTCCTTCGCGAAGGCCGCCGGCACGGTCGCAAAGATCGGCGACGCACTCGACCCGCTCTCCGGCGGCTTGAAGGCGGCGAAGTCCGTAGCGGCTCTGCCCAAGGTCTCGGAGGTGCTGGCCAACGTCAGCAATCACCTGCAACTGCCGAAAACGAGGTTCCCGGACGGCGCCCTCGACCTCAGCGACCGCTTTCGGGTCGACAAAGACGGCAACCTCATCGCGCTCGACCTCGATGGCCACCCCGACCTCACCCCGGCGCCGCACGAGCCCGCGGCAGGCGACCGCGCACCCGCAGCCGCTCAGCCGGGAGACCGGGAACTCGCCGGTGTGGGAGGGCGCGCACCCGAAGCGACCGCCCGTGCAGGCGAAAACGTGAGGCCGCAGGATCATCACGGCACCTCGGGAACTGGTAGCGGCGGTGCCGACTCTCCGCAGACTGGGGATGGGCCCTCCGGCGAGGCCGGTAGCGGGCCAGGTGCTGAGGAGGTGCATTCCGGCGGACATCAGGACGCGGGACATGGCGGCACGGACAGCCATCATGGTGACGCACCGGCAGGCCCTGACACAGGGCACGGCTCCGGCGGCGCCGATGGCGGATCCGGCGGGGAACCGCCCGCAGCACCTGACGGGACCTCGCCCGATGGTGAGGGGCAGCCCATGGTTCGCGGAGGTGAGACGGAACAGCGTATTCGCGACGCGATCAAGGGAGTCCCCGGTGCCAAGCGGCCCAAGCCGAACGTCATGGAGCGAGTGCTGGATCGTCTTGCCTCGGAGCCTGACGGGCAACGGGTCGCCGAGATCATCAGCTCTGGACACTTCAACCAGGGCGATGAGTACGGGCAGGTCGTCTCGGCCTTGGGGGCAAAGAGAGAGCAGATGTTCCAGCCTGCCGCCGATCAACTGATCTTCGCGGATGATCTGGTGAGGAGCGGTGTGCCCGCGCACACCATCGACTTCGAGCAGAAGTTTCCGGTCGGTGCGGACATGGACATCCGTATCAAGGACGAGTCCGGTGACGTCTACGCGTACCAGATGAAGCACCTGAACGATCCCCAGGATCCGGTCAGCGAGATCACTCGAGGCAAGTACCTGCTCCAGCTTGCCAATGCCGAGGCCGATCACTCCGTGTTGCTGGTGGACGGCGGCAGGGGAACGATCGCGCAGTGGATGTCCAACGGCTCCTACGATGAACTCATGGCTATCAATGGCGGCGCACGGGGACGAAAGGGGATGGGCATCACGTTCGTCGTACGCCTTGAGGACGGAAACCTCGTGATCCCGCCAGGCAGTAAGACCGACCCCAAGGACATGTTGTGATCACCTCGACCCCTGTCGGCGACTGGACGTGGGAAGTCACGGCGCACGACAGCGAGATCCGGCCCACCCGTGCGGCACAGACCGTGACAGCTGTTTGGAATGAGCTGAAAGAACGGGAACTGGCCGTGCCCGGGGGTAAGGCCAGGGTTCTGGTCCGCAGCGGGGACAAGCTGCGCGACGTCCGCGTCGATGCGAATGGGTTGCGCTTGGGGGCGGATTCTCTGGATCCGTGGGCAGATCTTGCTGAGGCAGTGGCGCAGGCCGAGCTACTCGACGGCGACTTCGTGCTCACCATCCGGATCGAATGCCCTGGGCGATGGCTGGAACGGGGGTTCGCCTACCGCGCCGAGAAACTGTTCAGCGTCCAAGTGGAAGTCTGGGACGGCAAGCTACTCGTCGTGACGCTGGAGACGTACTCCGACGCCTGGCTGACGATGGACACCCGCGATCGCGAGCAGCCCGAGGTGCACGCGGCGAACGCGCCTAGGTTGGCCGCCGCCTTGGAGGGCATCTCGGCCTTGCTGGGCAGTCCCCCCACCCCCGGCGACGAGAACCGTTACGCGGCGCCGAGCGCGACCGGGTTCAAGGACCTACGGAACGAGGGCCCCGCCTATACCGATTCCTGGGGGACGTTCGAAGGGCTCAACCGGGCAAGCCTGCTGGACTCTCGCATTCCACCTTCCGAGAACGAGTACGAGGCGATCACTGAGTACTCGGTGCGGTACCTCACCGTCCAGCGGGAGGGGATTACACTCGGCTTCGTCTGGGCATCCGTCGGTGATGCCGCCGCCGGGTACGTGCCTCGGACGGCGGCCGGTGACGAGGCTTTCGACGCGGGAGCGGGATGGCTGCTGCGCCTGCGGGAGGCTCACAGCCAGGGCCTCTCCCCGCTTGCGGCACTGGACTGGCTGGCTGAGCATCCGCCGCCGCCGCAGTTCGGCAGGATCGCCGAGGCCACCCTGGAGGAAGCCGAATCCCTGGACACCCTGGAAGAGCTGTCGGGACGGCACTGACGCGCCGAAGCCTCCCGCTCTCAGAGACCTTCCGCCAGAAAGCTCCACATATGCCCCAGGACGTCATCGCCCTCACCCCGCAGATGCCGGACACTCAGACGCTGCTGGCCGCGCTGCACGCAGGCGGCCCTGGCCTGCGCGTGAACCGGGCGGGTGACGGAGCCGTCGTCCAGTTGTGCTCGGACGACGGGCAGACCCTGGTGTCGGTCGAGGCGCCCCGCTACCTCCAGGTGCCGGGTGAGGTGGCCCGGCTGCTCGGGTCCGGCGTCCGGGCCGACGCGCCGGTGTGGTGGACCGAGGCGCGAGCGTCGACAGGGACAGAGGGTGCGGGACGGCTGGCCGGGTCCGTTGCCGGGCGGCTGGTCGCCCTGCTCGGTGGCGCCACATGGCCACGGGACGCCGCCCACACCGATGTCGTGTCCGTTCCCGCCGCAGCCACAGCCGCAGCCAAAGCGACGGCCGACTCAACGGGTATCGACGCCCTCACCGACAAGGCCGCCATCGTGCTCCATGACCGCCCGCTGGTGGCCGCCACGACATGGCTGACCGATGTCGTGCGCACCACCATCGGGACCGGACGCGAACTGAACATCATCACGCCACCCGGCACTCGGCTCACCCTGCCCACCCGCACTGTGCTGGAGCGACTCCCCGCACGCTGGGTCGTCCATGACCCCGATAACGGCTACTACGACGGACTCTCCGGAGCCGTACTCCGCTGGCACGACGGGCATTTCATCCCCGGCGTCGGGGGCGGCCCGCGGATCGCGGACGCCTTCCAGCCGGCACCTGTTGTGGGCGGCGAGAGACAGTTGCTCCTTTCCTTGCGCACGATCCACCCCGCGGGCGAGGGCATCCGCCTCGGTGGGGCAGTGGACCATGCCTGGCAGATCCTCACCGGATCATCGCCCGCTGGTTGGGCCACCGCCGAGCCAGTCAACGTCCCATGGTCGCAGCGGCAGTTGACCGATCTGGCCCGCACGCGCGCCCGTCAGGCCCAGCCCACCTGGCTGGTCGTCGCAGGTGCCCCCGACCGCCCGGCGATCGCCACCATGCGCATCGTCCACACTCGAGCCGGAGTCGAAGAGCACATCACCCTCGCCCTCGGCTACACCAACGGCGAGACCCCGCCGATGGACTCACTCCCCGGTCTGGCCGAGGCTCTTGCAACCGGGCACAACCTGGCGACGATGGTCACCGAACTGCGGTCAGCCCGCGCCGACTTGACGGTGCCCGCCCACTTCGAACCACCACCGGTCCCAGTCTCTGTCACCTTCGGCCCCGATGCCGTGGCCGATCTCGGCATCGGCCACGCCAGCGCAGCTCTACCAGGCGTGGCGCCCCTCCAGCTCGGGCCGGCTGCCCGCCCCTCGCTGCACTACGGCCTCGGCGACGGCACCGACCTTGCCGCCTGGCATCGGCTCAAGCAGGTCGACGAACACCTGAAGAGCCGCGCCGATAGGGCATGACGGCCGCGCACACGGGCCGCGAGGACCAGCGGTGCCAGGTCCTCCCGGCGGACCGTGATGCGGGATGGGTTCACCGCGCGGTGCCAGGTGCCCGGCCCGGCGTCGTCGTCGCGAGGCGGGCGGCTACGCCGGTCTCGTCCCCGTCCGTGACAGCAAGACCCCCGCTGCCCCTCCGCTGGTCTTCGCGGCCGTCTCCTGGTCGGCGTTCGTGGCGCGGATCAAGGGCGAGTAGGGCGTCGCGGTCGCATCTCTCAGGGGCAGTTCAGGGTGCTGCTCAGGGTGATCACTGATGGGCGAAGGGCGGCTGCACGCAGCAGAGTTGACGTGGTCAACAAGTCCCCGTCCGCGCCATTCCGGAGAACCCTGATGCGTATCCGCCTCGCCCTCACCACCCTCGCCCTGGCCACCGCTCTCACCGCCGGCGCGGCTCTGCCCGCAGCCGCCGCCACGCCTGCTTCCGGCGCCCCGGCGGCCGCCGACCCGGCTGTCCAGGACATCCTCGACCACCTGCCGGACGACGTCGTCGCGGGCGCGCTGGTCAGACGGGACGGCGTGGGCGCCGCGGTCGGCCCTGTCTCCGCTGACGCGTATGTCCGGATCGGCAGTGTGACCAAGGTGTTCACCAACACGGTGGTCCTCCAACTCGTCGCCGAGCACCGGATCGGCCTGGACACACCGGCGCGACGGTACGTTCCCGCGGTGCTGCCCGAGGCGTACGACCGCGTCACCGTGCGCCAACTCCTCGACCACACGAGCGGCCTGCCCAGGCCCGCACCGACCCCCGGCCCGGCCGACGGACCCGGATGGCAGCTCAAGTCCGTGCAACCCCAAGACTTCCTGCGCGACTCGTTCGCCGCAGCCACCGACGTGCCGCCCTCGACCCTCTCCGAGCAGCAGTACAACGGGCTCAACTCCCTGGTCCTCGGCCTGATCGTCGAGAAGGTCACCGGCCACTCCTTCACCAGGGAACTGGAGCACAGGATCATCCGGCCGCTGCGCCTGCGCCACACCAGCCTGCCTGCCGCCGACGACCCGACGATCCCCTCGCCCCACGCGGAGGTGTACCTCGACGGGCAGGACGTGACCGAGCAGAGCCCGTATCCGTGGGCCGAGGGCGGCATGATCTCCACCGCCGCCGACCTGGACCGCTTCCTCACCGCGCTGTTCCGGGGCCGCCTGCTCCCGTCGGCACAGCAGAGGCTGGTGTTCGAGGTGCCGGACGTGCGGAGCGCCGCCGACAACACGAACTGCGTGGGCCAGGCGGCCTGCTACAGCGTCGGCGGGCTCATGCGCCACCAGCTCCCGAACGGCGAGTACGCCTGGGGCAAGACCGGTTCTCGCCCCGGCTGGGACAACGGGGTCTTCGCCACCCGCGGCCTCAGGCACCGCGTGGTGTACTCCCTGAACCCGACGGGGACCGGCAGTGACCTCCCGTACATCAAGGCCCTCGTCGACGCAGCGCTCACCGACTGACAGTCAGGCCTTCTAGAACGGCTCCGCCGCCTCCAGGATCCGGGCCGGCAGGTACGGGGACGTGACTCTGATCTGCCAGCCGCGGCGGCGGGCGTGGCAGACGAGGGCCAGGATGTCGAGGTTGATCGCGGCGTCGCAGTCGGTGGCGCGGTCGGCGATGCGGTGGTGGTCGCGGTGGGCTTCGAGGGCGTCGAGGAGGGCCAGGTTGAAGGTCTCCTCGTCGCCTTCGACGAGCTGGGAGAACAGGACCGCCGGGGGCGGCAGGAACGCGTGGTTCTGGGCCTTCGCGCAGTCCAGCAGTGCCTGGTCGGTGGCGGGTTCGGGATCCTCGCCGCGCAGGTAGTCGTGCAGGGCCTGCCGGTACGAGGCGAAGGCGGACCCGTCGGAGGAGACACAGGTCGGGCCCGCGAGGACCAGCGGCGCCAGGTCCTCGCGACGGCCCGTGATCAGGGCGAGGTTCACCGCCCGGTGCCAGGCGCCCGGCCCGGCGTCCTCGTCACGGCAGGCGGGATACGTGACGGTCGTCCCGTCGATCGTCACCTCGACCTCGGTGCCGGGCTCCGCCAGCGTCGTACGGAAGAGCGCGGCGCCCAGCTCGGCGGCGAGCCGCAGGTTGCCGAACTGGAGGTCGGTCGCGTCGGCGGAGTGCGAGGCGCGGGTCTTGAAGAGGATCTCCTGGTCCGTGACGGCGTGCGCCAGCTCCCAGGCGGCGAGCGGCTCCCCCGGCACCGGGGTGAAGGCCTCCCGGGTGTACCGCTCGAACTGGGCCTCGCTCTCCGGGCTCAGCGGCTGCGGATCCACCGGCCGCTCCAACTCCACCACGCCTAGGGTGAGTTCGGCGACCGCGTCCGGGCGTCGGTCACGGCCGTACGCCCCCACTCTCGGTGGCGGCGTCTCGAAACCGGTGACCAGGGCGTGCGGCAGATACCCGGAGTCGACGGGGGACGGCCAGCCTTCGCGGCGGTACGCCAGCGCCGTCAGCGCGAGCGGCAGCAGCGGCAGCAGGCTGCCCGGACGCGCGCCCGGGCGGGGGAGGTCGGCGAGCGGCAGCAGCAGTCGTACCACCGCAGAACCGAACGCCTCCCGGTCGCCCGCGGTCAGCGCGCGCAGGGCCTGCAGACCGAGGCTGTGCGGATGGTCGACCAGGTTCTCGGCGGTCTCCGCCTCCAGGGCCCGGATCCGGGCGATCGCCGCGTCGATCGCGGCGAGCTTCTCCTCGCGGGAGGGCGGGTAGTTCGCGTCGTCGTCCCCGGTGTCGCCGATGACGTACGCCATGAAGCCGTTGATCAGCTCGGTGTCGGGCCGCCCGGCCCGGCCCTGCTGCGGGGCCTCGCGGGCGAAGTGGAAGGCCTCGCCGTGCCATTCGGCCTTGGCACCGAGGACGGACAGGCAGAACGCGTCCAGCCACTGGCCGGCGCCGACCGACTCCGGGCTGCCCTCGGACTCGGGGTCGTAGACCATGCCCCAGTTCACGTAGTTGAGAAAGACCTGGAAGTGGTTGTTCGGGAAGTACGCCGCGTACGCCACCGCTCCGGCGGCGGCCTCCACGGCGTCCTCCAGCACCGCCTTCGCCTCCGGCGTGTGCAGATCGGGCGTCTCGACGGAGAGCGCGCCCAGGTACTCGACGAACTCCTCGGCGAGCAGCCACCACTCGTACGAGGTCACCGGACCGGCCTTCGACATCGACCGCACCTGCGAGCCGATCCGGTTGACGAAATCATCGCGGACCGCCGCGACGGCCGCCTCCCCGACCCGGTGCCGCTCTATTCGCACTGTCCCGCTCCCCCGTCGTTCCCCGACTCCATGATCCGGCCCAAGCCTAGATCGATCGCGGGTCGCCGGGGGAGCGATGGGTGTCAAGCGATGGGAGTCGGTTGGGCGTCGGGGTCGGGAAGGCGCGGTGTCGGGGAGGGGTGGGTCGGGGACGACCGGGGGAGCAGGCCGTGCGTCAGGAAGCCGTGGGCGTCCAGTCGCCCAGCCAGTCGGCGACCTCCTGGCCGGTGGCCTGGGCGTCGGTCAGCTGGGGGCGGTCGGAGCTCGCGGCGCCCGAGCCCGAGCCGGTGTTCTTGTACTCGGCGAAGCGGTCGTCCTTCCAGGGGAAGCCGCCCATGTCGGACCAGGGGGTGGTCTTGATCGCGGCGCTGAGGGAGGTGTTGCGGACGGTGGTCTGCGGGTCGAGGGTGGCGTCGCCGCCCGCGTGCCAGTTGCGGCCGAGGAAGAAGCTCCGGTCGGACACGTCACCGCTCACCGTGGAGTTGGCGATCAGGATGCCCTTGCGGTTCGCGGCCGTGCTGGGGGCCGTGACGTAGCCGGCCGAGGTGCCGTTCCAGCGCTTCTTCAGGGTGATGACGGACTTGTCGATCACCGCCGTGGCGCGGCCGAAGATGAAGTCGGTGTTGCCGATGACGTAGGAGTTGGCGATGTAGACGCGTCCCAGCTTGTCCTTGGACGCGGTGTCCACCAGCAGGGTGTCCTGGTCGCCGCTGACGATGACGCCGTCGAGGAACACCTTGTCGGCGGAGGTGCGCAGGGCGACCGCCTGGTTGGCGATGTCCTGGTGGGCGGCCTCGTCGAAGTCGTTGGAGATGGTCAGGTTGCGGGCCTGGAAGTCGTCCGCGTCGACGGCGACGCTGGCGCTGCCGCCGGTGCCGTACGTGCCTCCGCCGGGCTTGGGGGTGCCCGACGCGTTGTTGTAGACGATCGTGGTGTCCTTGCGGCTGCCGCCGGTGCCCTGGATGGTGACGTGCGGCTTGTTGGACGGGACCTTGACCAGCTCGCGGTACGTGCCCGGCTTGACGGCGATCACCACGCGGGAGGGGTTGTTCACGGGTACGGCGTTCACGGCGGCCTGGACCGTCGAGTACTGCCCGCTGCCGTCCTTGGCGACGGTGAGGGTGGTGGCCGCGGCTGCCTTCGTCTTGGCCGTCCTGGTCGTCCCGCCCGTCGTGGCCGTCGTGGCCGTCGTACCGATGGAAGTGCGGGGGCCCACACCCGACTTGAGGAGCGCCGGGACGGCGGCGGCCTTGTCCAGCGTGTACGCGTAGTACTTCTTCGGGTCCCACGCGGCGCCGGGGCCGCCGCTCTCGTTGTCGCCGCTCGTGCCGGAGAACACGTTGCCGCGCTGCACGACGGTGGCCGTGTCGTCGCGGGTCACCGGGTTCTTCAGGCCCTGGAAGTAGGAGTTCTCCAGGACCATGTTCGTCCTGCCGCGCGAGTAGTTGCCGTAGGAGGAGGTGATGGAGGTGCCCGCCTCGTCCTCCAGGTAGTTGTTGTAGAGGTGCGCGTGGGCGACGTTGTCCGTGGAGGGATTGCGTTGCTCCGTCTCGCGGATCCAGTTGTGGTGGATCGTCATGTCCGCGGTGACGTTGTCGGTCCAGCCGATGCCGAACGCCTTGTTCTCCTGGCTGAGTTTGTTCCAGGAGACCGTCAGGTACGTGGTGTCCTTGCGGCTGTCGATGAGTCCGTCGGCCATGTGCCGCAGGTCGTTGTGGTCGATCCAGACATGGTGGGCGCCGTCCATCTGGATGGCGTCGAAGTCGTGCTCCTTGTCGTTCCACACGCCCTGGTAGGCGTCCCGGATCGTCAGGTTGCGGATGATGACGTTGTGCACGCCCTGGCCGAGGAAGAATCCGCCGCCGACGATGTGCCCGGAGGTGCCGGCGCCGACGATGGTCTTGTCCGACTGGACCTTGATCTCTTTCCCGACCGGGTCCATGGTGATGGCCGCGGCGACGACGATCACGTACGGCTCGGGCGCGGTCGCGTACTTCTCCAGGTCGGCGAGGGTCTTGACGGTGACGGTCTTGCCGTCCCGGCCGCCGTAGGTGCCGCTCTGGCCCAGCGCGTTGACGGAGGCGAAGCCGTCGGCGGTGGCGGTGGCCCAGGCGGGGGCGGCCGTGGCGGCGGACGCCGTCGACTGTGCGTCCGCGCCGAAGACACCGAGGTCAGTGCCGAACGCCATGGTCCCTGCGGCGGTCAGGGCGAGGGGGAGAGTCACCGCCAGCGCCGTCTTCCTTCTGCGGTGGCGGGTCCTGCTGCGGGTTTCGCTCACGGCTGGTTCCGATCAAGTGGGGGGCGGGTACCGACACGTGGCAGTCGCAGCCGATGACGGAAACGTTGCCGGGATCCCGTCGCGATCCGGGCGGGCGGGCCCGGCGGGGCTCAGCGACGGGTCGGCGAGGGCCGCGTGAGCTCAGCTACCACGAGGGCTGCGTGAGGAAGTGCGCCAACTCGTCCGCGAACCGGATGATCCAGTCCAGCCGTGCCCCGCCCCGGGCCACCCGGAACCCGTGCCGACGCCCGTGGAACGCGGCCTGCACCGCGTGGAACTGGGCCCAGCGCCTGACCCGTTCCCGGTCGAGTTCCGCCGCCTCCGCGAACACGTCCAGGGCGCGATGCACGGCCTTGCCCAGGTCGTCCGCCTCCAGCAGCGCCAGGGCCCGCGACTTGAGCAGGGTGCCGCCGTCGTACGCCGGGTCTCCCACACAGCCCTTGGGATCGACGGCCAGCCAGGGCTCCCGGTCGGCGCACAGGATGTTCCGGGCGTGCAGGTCGCCGTGGACCAGGAGGTCCGGCTGCGCCGGGCCCAGCTCGCGGACGGTCGCCAGGGCGGCGTCGAGCACCCGTTCCGGCAGCTCGTGCTCCAACTCGCCCGCGTCCCTGCGCAGTTCCTCCTCCCAGACCTCGGCCCGCTCCCGCAGCCGTGGCAGCGGCGGCCCTCCGGTCGGCGCGGGCAGGGCCAGCCGGCGACTGAGACGCCCCGCCACACCGACGATCACGTCCTCGTCACCGGCCTCGACCTCCGCCAGCGTCCGCGTGCCGGCCCGCTCCAGCAACATCGCGAACCGGTCGTCGTCCCGCTCGTACAGCAGGACGGCACCCTGCCCGCCCCACGCGGCGAACGCGTCCGGCTCGTGCACGTTGCCGGGATGCGGGAACGACACCTTCAGTACGGCGGCGGTGCCCGAACCACGCCGCCGTACCGGGGCGATCAGGCCGACGCCCCCATGGGTGACCTCGCCGTCGGGCACGCACGCCCAGCGACCCAGCAACTCCTCCACCACGCCCGGCAGTTCGGCCAGCCAGGTCTCCCCGGCCGCTCCCTCCCGCTCGACCGTGCCGCGTACGAACGTCTCCGGTACCGCGATCATCCGGGCACCTTACGTGCCGCGGGCCCCGCATGCGCGGGCGTCGGTCGGGGGCGTGGTGGGTGAAACCGGCCAAGCTTGCTGGGGAACATGGGGTGGAATTATATGTTCCACCGTCCTGGTAATTCCGCCTTTTTCCGATATCAGGGATATTTGACCCGGCTTCTCCCGCCTTCCCCTTATCCGTGTTCCGTTGCGCTGGCCAGCGGATCAGTGACGGCCGGGTGACTCCGCGTCAGGAAAAAGGTGACAGAGGGCGGCTTCTGGTCACCCCCGTTTATCGCCTTTCGGTCAGACGTTCGGGCTATGTACGTTCCGGTCGCAGCGGACGCCACGGTCTTTGTAACGCGCCGCGGGGTCCGGAGCGTCATGTCGGCATGAACCTACGAAGGGAACTTCATGCGCATCAGAACCCTGGCCACCGCCGGAGCTGTCGCTCTGGCCGGCTTCGGTGTCTCCCTCGGCACGGCCGGCTCCGCCAGTGCCGCCGAGTACTGCACGACGGGCTACGCCTGCCTGTACTACAACAGCGACTTCAAGGGGGCCTTCTACCGCCAGTACTTCGACATCCCCAACTACGCCGGTTACTACTTCAGCGCCAGTGCGGCCGGCAGTGCCGGCGCCGGCGTGGCGGTGAAGAACAACACCGCCTCGGTGGACAACTGGGACTTCGACTGGGGCATCCGCCAGTACTTCAACAGCAACTACGGCGGCGCCTCCCAGGGGATCCCGGCCGGCGGCGCGGCGAACCTGAACGGCGATCTCAAGAACGACAACGCGTCCGGCAAGTTCTACCGCTAGTCCGCCGCACGACACGGGCCCAGGCCCACGTCACCGCAACAGGCAAGGGGTGCGCTGCCCAATGCAGCTGGGCAGCGCACCCCCGCGCCCGGATTCTAGTGCCGTGGCAGGCACAAACATTGCCTGCCACGGCACCAGCCAGCGGCCCCCGTCACCAGCACTGGACCAGCCAACCAAGGATGAGCATCACGATGCGTACCCGTCGCTTCACCGCCCCGCTGACCGTTCTGTGCGCCGCCGTGGTGCTGTCCGGGATCGCGGGCTGCGGTTCCTCCGACTCCGGATCCGGGGACGAGGACAAGCCGGCCCCGGGCGCGGGCGCACCCGACGTCTCCTCGATCCCGAAGCTGGTCTCGGTGACGGACAAGTCCCTCCCGATCGAGGCGTACCTGCTCAGCCCCGAGGAGGGCAAGCAGATCCTGCGGGCCGAACTCGTCCTCAGGGAACGGTGCATGTCCAGGTTCGGCATTTCCTACCAGGTCCCCGATCAGGCGGCCGTCTTTGAACCCAAGAGCCTCACCCAGCTTCGCTACGGCCCCACCGACGGCGACGACGTGGCCGGCCACGGATACAAGCCGCCGGGCTCGGAGAAGGCGGTCGGCAAGCCGAAGCCCCAGGAGTTGGCCCCGGCGGCCGCCATGGTGCTCAACGGCACCAACGACCCGGATGTGAAGCCGGGGTCCGCCGCCGCCAAGGGCGGCCAGGACTACAACGGCCAGAAGGTTCCGGTCGGCGGATGCATCGGTGAGGCGAAGACCAAACTGGGCTACTCGCCCGACCAGCCCGCCGAGGACGGCGCCCCGCCGATCGCCGACAAGGTCAACACCGACAGCTGGGCCAAGTCCTACGAGGACTCGCGGGTGAAGGCCGTCTTCGGGAAGTGGTCCGCCTGCATGAAGGAGAAGGGCTACACGTACGCGGACCCGATGAAGGCCAACGACGACCCGCAGTGGCAGCAGGCTGCCCTCGCCACGGCCAAGGAGAAGCAGGTCGCCGCCGCCGACGTCGCCTGCAAGGCGAAGTACAACGTCGTCGGTACCTGGTTCGCCGTGGACGTCGCCTACCAGGAGCAGATGATCGAGCAGAACGCCGAGGCGCTCGCCGAGGTCAGGAAGACGAAGGACAAGCAGTTGAAGTTGATGGCCGAGGTTCTGTAACGCCGGGCGGCCCGCAACGCGTCCAGGTAGAAAACCACTCGGCCCGGAGAGGCGCAGTGTCCGAACCCAAACAGTCCGTCCCTACGCCGGGATTCGACCGGTCCGGTGAGTTCGCGCCGTCCGGGGAGTTGGCCCGGCCCGGTGAGTTCGCCCCGTCCGGTGAGTCCGACCGGCCTGGTGAGTCCGACCGGTCCGGTGAGCCCTCCCGGGCCGCGGATTCCGGCTTGGCGCAGAAGCGCAGGTGGGTGGCGGCGGTGGCGGTGGCCGCGGTGCTGCTGACCGGCGCCGGCATCGCCGCCTCGTTCGTCGTGAAGTCACCGGCACAGGCCGCGGCCGAGGCCGAGCCGCCGCCGGAGGACATCCTGACGGCGCCGGTGGAGAACCGGGTGCTCAAGGACTCCGTCATCATCCGCGGCACGGTGGTGGCGGGCCAGTCCGTGGACGTCTCCCCCTCCGGCGCCGGCGGTGAGGGAACGACCGGCGCGGTCGTCACCAAGGCCCCGAAGAAGGTGGGCACGGAGATCAAGGCGGGCCAGGTGCTCGTCGAGGTCTCCGGCCGCCCGGTCTTCGCGCTGAAGGGACGGGTCCCCGTCTACCGTGACCTCAAGCCGGGTTCCACCGGCGACGACGTCGCCCAACTCCAGTCCGCGCTCGCCGGGTTGGGACACGGCACGGGCAGCGACACGCGCGGCACCTTCGGGGCCGGCACCAAGTCCGCGCTGACCGCGTTCTACGCGTCGATCGGCTACAACCCGGTGTCCGCGCAGGAGGACGGCACCACCGCCGTCCAAGGTGCGCAGGACGCCGTGACCGCCGCCGAACGTGCCTGGCAGGACGCCGAGGACGCCCGCGTGAAGACCCCGAACGGGGACACCCGCAAGGCCGTCGACCGGGCCGCGCAGGATCTGGAACGCGCCCGCACCAGGCTCACCGAGGCACAGGTGGCGGCCGGACCCATGCTGCCCGCGTCCGAGGTCGTCTACCTCTCCGGCTTCCCGGCCCGGGTGGACAGCGTCAACGCTGTGCTCGGCTCCGCGGCCACCGGGAAGGTGATGACCGTCTCCGCCGGCAAGCTCGCGGTCAACGGCTATCTCCAGGAGTCCCAGAAGGGGCTCGTCAGGGTCGGCCAGAAGGTCGAGATCCTGTCGGAGACGACGGGCGTCAAGGTCACCGCCTCGGTCCGTTCGGTGGCGGACACCATGGACACCGGGCAGGAGCAGACCACCGGCGATCCGGCTCAGAACGGCGGGGCCGCCGAGGGCGCCGGCGGCGCGGCGGCCCAGACGCAGGGCTATCTCGTGGTCGTCGAACCCGAGAAGGCACTGCCGTCGAACACCGTGGGCCAGGACGTCCGGCTGACCGTCGAGGCCGCGTCGACCAAGGGCAAGGCACTCGTCGTCCCCGTCACCGCGATCACCGCCGGGGCCGACGGCAAGACCGTGGTCACCGTCCAGGAGGCCGGGGACAAACAGCGCCGGGTGGAAGTGACGACCGGCACCACCGGCGACGGGTACGTGGAGGTCAAACCGGTCGCCGGCGCGCGACTGGCCGAGGGTGACGAGGTCGTCACCGGCGTCGACCGCACCGCGAAGGGCGACAAGTGAGCGCCCCCGGTACGCCCGTCGGCCCCCCGGTGATCGAGTTCCGGCAGGTCGGCCTGACCTACCCCGGCCCCCCGCCCGTGCCGGCCTTCCGGCCCTGCGACCTGGTCATCGAGCAGGGCGAGTTCGTGACGGTGATCGGCCCCTCCGGCTCGGGGAAGTCGACGTTCCTGAACATCGCGGGCCTGCTGGACGCCCCGACCGAGGGGACGTACCTCCTGGACGGCATCGACACCGGAAAGCTGAAGGACGGGGACCGCACGGCCCTGCGTGGACGCCGTATCGGCTTCGTGTTCCAGTCCTTCCATCTGCTGCCGCACCGCAGCGCCCGGGAGAACGTCCAGCTGGCCATGGTCTACAACGGCGCCCCCAGGGCGGAACGCAGGCAACGCGCCCAGGACGCCCTGGAGCAGGTCGGCCTCGGACACCGGCTGGACGCCCTGCCCACCCGGTTGTCCGGTGGTGAGCGGCAGCGCGTGGCGATAGCCCGGGCGCTGGTGTCCCGGCCCTCGCTGCTCCTGTGCGACGAGCCGACGGGCAACCTGGACAGCCGCAACGCCGATTCCGTCCTCGGCCTGCTGGAGCACCTGCACGCCCTGGGGATGACCGTCCTCGTCATCACCCACGACCCGGCCGTGGCCGAACGCGGCGTGCGTACGGTCACCATCCGCGACGGCGTCCTGCGCGAGCAGGTGACGGTGTGAACCATCGCAGGCCCCGACGGCTCACCTTCCCCACCCGGCGTCGCCAAGAGACGACGACCGTCGAGCCCTCCGTCTTCGCGCCCCGGGACCTGATCGGCGAGTCGATGGCCGGCATGCTGCAGCGTCCGGCCCGGTCCGCGCTGACCGCCCTCGGTACCGTCCTGGGCGTCGGCACCTTCGTGGCGATCCTCGGTCTGACCGCCACCACGTCGTCCCAGATCGACGCCCGGTTCAACGTACTGACCGCCACCGAGGTCAATGTCGAGGACATCGGCCTCGAGCAGAACGAGTTCGTGCCCCTGGCCTTCCCCAAGGACGCCGACGCGCGCGTACAACGGCTCGGCGGGGTCGAGCACGCCGGCGTCTACTGGACGGTCGACACCCGCGACACCGACGCCACCATCAGTTCCTCGCCGGTCGGCGACGCGTCGACGGGTGAGCGGTCCAACATCGTCGCCGCGTCACCGGGCGCCGTAGAGGCGGCCGTACCCCATGTGGCGCAGGGCAGGGTCTACGACGCCTACGCGGAACGGACCGCTCAGCCCGTGGTCATGATCGGTTCCGGGATGGCCGCCCGGCTGGGCATCACCACTCTGCGGACGCGCCCGGCGCTGTTCATCGGCGAGCAGCCGTTCACCGTCGTCGGGATCATCGACGACGTGGAACGCAAGGCCGATCTGCTCCTGTCCGTCGTCGTGCCGCGTTCCACGGCGGAGAAGATGTGGGGCGAACCGGCCGCGGGCGGCGCCAAGATGCTGGTCTCCACGAAGATCGGTGCCGCGCAGCAGGTGGCGAGGCTGGCGCCCACCGCGCTGCGTCCGGATCACCCCGAGTACTTCAAGGCGGTGCCCCCGCCCGACCCCAAGACCCTGCGCGGGAACGTGACGTCCGACCTCCAGCAGCTCTTCCTGCTGCTGGCGGCGATCTGCCTGGTGATCGGCGCGGTGGGCATCGCCAACACCACCCTGGTCGCGGTGCTGGAGCGCACCGGGGAGATCGGGTTGCGGCGGGCACTGGGCGCGCGGGGCGGGCACATCACCGTCCAGTTCCTCGCCGAGTCCGGTTCGCTGGGAGCGCTCGGGGGGCTGATAGGCACCAGCCTCGGCACCCTGACAGTGGTGGGGGTCGCCATCGCCCGGGACTGGACTCCCGTCGTGCATCCCACGACGGTCGCGGCGGCTCCGGTCATCGGACTGGTCACCGGTCTGGTCGCCGGCCTCTATCCGGCCTGGCGGGCGTCACGGATCCAACCGGCCGAGGCGCTCCGCAGGTAGCGCGACCGACGAAGCGGTGTGGTGGGCTCCCCCTTGTCCGGGGGAGCCTGCTTTTTCGTCCGCGGTTTCCAGTCGGCGGTTTCCAGTTGGCGGTTTCTTGTCCGCGGGCGTAACAGAACCGGAGGCGTGGAGCGTCATAGGCATGTGAGCGCGGACGCGTTACTGGGAGGGGTACCTACATGGCCAGGTCGTCACACCGGTCGGAAGAGATCGAGGCCTTCATGCAGGCCGTGAGCCCCCGTCTCTTCCGTGCCGCGCTGCTGGTCTGCGGTGACTGGCATCTCGCGGAGGACCTGGTGCAGACCACCCTGGGCAAGGCGTTCGTCTCCTGGAGCCGGGTCCGCAAGGCCGACAGCCCGCACGCCTATGTGCGCACCATCCTGATGCGCACGTATCTCTCGCATGTCCGGCTGCATCGGACGTACGAGAGACCCGTGGGCGAGCTGCCGGAGCAGCCGGCCACCACCCACGACCCGGCCCTGCGGCTCGCGCTGACGCAGGCGCTGGCGTTGTTGTCGCCGCAGGACCGGGCCGTGGTGGTGCTGCGTTACTGGGAGGACAGAAGCGTCGCGCAGACCGCGGCGGAACTCGGCCTGAGCGCCGGAAACGTGCGTATCCGCAGCATGCGGGCACTGTCGACGCTTCGTACGTCGCTGGGCGGCGAGCACGACGTTCTCGCCGGTCGCTGACCGGTATCACATCATCGCCGCGGCACCACTTCGGTGGGGAAGGGCTGGAAGCTCATGGAGAACATGGGGCAGATGGAGCGGGACGAGCGGGAGTTCGGCCCGCGCCTGGGGAGCATGCTCGACGCGTACGCCGACGAACTGCCCACTCCGGCAACAGATTTGGTGAGCGGAGGACTCGCTCGCGGCCGCCGGCTGCGGAGGCGCAGGCAGACCCTGTGGGGAGCGGCCGTGTTCACTGTGGCGACGGGACTCGCGGGCGGCGCGGTCCTGGCCGGGGTGATCCCGGACGGTACGGGCGGCGGCAAGGACAACCAGGCCGCCGACGCCACCGTGACCATCCCGGACTTCTCACTGGCGGCAGCCCAGACGTCGGCACCGGCGGGCAAGGTCGCGGTCACCGGCAAGGCGGCCGTCGCGACCCTGCGGGACCTGCTGCCCGGCAAGCCCGCGACCAGCGGATACCGGTGGTGGGACGGCAAGGAGGGCGCGGACTCGGTCAGCGCCGGGGGGCGGCTGCTCGTTCAGGGCCGGGCGGAGACGACGGTCAGCGTCCAAGGCGCCTTCCAGCTCACCGCGTTCGACGCTCTCGACAAGGACGCGGCACGCGAGGCGGCCGGGAAGTCCGGGCAGCGGGAGCAGGAGCAGGACAAGACCGGACGTACGGCACCGGACAAGTCCGCGGCGGCGAAGGAGGCCGCAGGGTCGGAGCCGGAGTCGAAGTCGACGTCGGAGAAGAAGATCCGCCCCGCGACCAGGGCGGAACTCCAGACCTTCTACTCCTGCGCGGCCCGGACGGACGCCAAGGCCACCATGTCCTCCTGCCAGGCACGCAACCTCGACGACGGCTCCGTCCTGATCAGCTACGAGGAGAAGTCCGGCCCGCTGACCCGCCGCACCGCCGACCTCCTCCGCAAGGACGGCACCCGGATCGTCGTGGTCACGTCCAACAGCACGGACACCAAGCGCGGCCCCGCGGACGTCACCGCCCCGCCCCTGACCCTGGCCCAGCTCACCGCCATCGCGGACAGCGCCGACTGGCAGGCGTGGGTGGAGCCTTCGGTGAACGACGGGGCGAAGGGCCTGTCCTGACAACGGACACGTACGACATCGTGTTCCGCGCACTGCGCCACTGAGCCAGGTCACGGCACCTCCGGCGGCGGCACCGGCGCCCCCGGCATGCGTACCGTGACCACCGTGCCGCCCCCCTCCGCGCGGGCCAGCGTCACCTCGCCGCCCGCCTGCTGGACCGTGCGGGCCACGATCGACAGACCCAGGCCCGAGCCCGGCAGCGCGCGGGCGCTCGGTGAGCGCCAGAAGCGGTCGAAGACGTGCGGGAGTTCCTCGGCGGGAATGCCGGGTCCGTGGTCGCGGACCGTCAGGACCCCCTCGTTCAGCCGCACCTCGATGATTCCGCCCTCGGGGCTGAACTTCACCGCGTTGTCCAGGATGTTGACCACCGCGCGTTCCAGCGCGGCCGGTTCCGAGCGGACGTACCAGGGCTCGAGGTCGGCCGTGATGGTCAGCTCGGGCCCCCGCAGCCGGGCGCGGCGCAGAGCCGACTCGACCGTGTCCTCCAGCGCGATCACCTGGACGCGCTCACCCTGCTGCCCCTCCGAACGGGACAGCTCCTGCAAGTCGCCGATCAGCGCGGCCAGTTCGGTCATCTGCGCCTTCACCGAGGCGAGCAGGGCCTTGCGGTCGGCAGCGGGGATGGGGCGGCCGGTCTCCTCGCTGCGGGTGAGGAGTTCGATGTTGGTACGGAGGGAGGTGAGGGGGGTGCGGAGTTCGTGACCGGCGTCCGCGATGAGCTGTTGCTGGAGTTCGCGGGAGTTGGCGAGGGCGGAGGTCATGGAGTTGAAGGAGTGGGAGAGGCGGGCCACCTCGTCCTCGCTGGCCTCGTCGACCGGGATGCGGATGCCCAGGTCCTCGGTGCGGGCGACGTGTTCGACGGCCTCGGTGAGCTTGTCGATCGGACGCAGACCGGCGCGGGCGACCGCGAGACCGGCAGCCCCGGCGCCGAGGACGCCGACACCGGAGACGAGGAGAAGGATCAGGGCGAGGTCGTTGAGGGTGGACTGGGTGTTCTTCAGGGGGACCGCGACGAGGAGAGCCGTGTCGGGGTAGAGCACCGGCGGGGAGCCGGGTCCCTGGCTCACCAGCAGGGGGACGGTCAGAACGCGTACGGCGTTGCCGTCCTTGTCGGTGCCGTTGCGGAACGTGCCCTGCTCCGGGTCGGCGTTCTTGATCACGTTCTTGTCGGCGTCGGTGGTCTCGACCGTGCCCTCGGAGTTCGAGGAGACGCAGGACTTCCCGTCGGTCTCGACCAGTTGGAGGTACACGCTGTTGTGGGCCCGGAGGTCGCTGGCGTTGTCCGCCTGCGGAGCCTGCGGGCACGCGCGGAGCAGGAGTTGGACCTCGCCGAGTTGCTGGGGCTTGGCGCCCTTCTGCAGATCGGCGTCGACCTGGTCGTACAACTTCCCCTGCACGATGAACCAGCAGGTCACCGCCACCGCCGCCACCGCGAACGCCACCGCCGCCGCCACCAGCAGCGCCAGTCTGGACCGGATCGGCAGCGTACGGAACCTGCGGACGACCTTGCTCACTCCGCGCCGCCCTGTCGCAACACGTACCCCACACCCCGCACCGTGTGCACGAGCCGCGGCTCGCCGCCCGCCTCCGTCTTGCGGCGCAGGTACATCACGTACACGTCGAGCGAGTTGGACGACGGCTCGAAGTCGAAGCCCCACACCGCCTTCAGGATCTGCTCACGCGTGAGGACCTGGCGCGGGTGCGCCATGAACATCTCCAGGAGCGTGAACTCGGTCCGGGTCAGTTCCACCGGCCGCCCGGTCCGCGTGACCTCCCGCGTCGCGAGGTCCATGCGCAGGTCGGCGAAGGTGAGGGCCTCGTCCTCCTCCACACCCGCTCGGGACGCCGCGTACGAGCTGCGCCGCAGCAGCGCGCGGACACGGGCGAAGAGTTCGTCGAGTTCGAAGGGCTTGACCAGGTAGTCGTCGGCGCCCGCGTCGAGCCCGGTGACCCGGTCGCCGACCGTGTCGCGGGCCGTGAGCATGAGGATCGGCGTGGTGTCGCCGACCCCGCGGATGCGCCGCGCGGCGGTCAGACCGTCCATGCGCGGCATCTGGATGTCCAGGACCAGCAGGTCGGGCTGGTACGCGGTCGCCTTCTCCAGGGCGTCCGCGCCGTCGACCGCGACCTGAGTGTCGTAGCCCTCGAAGGCGAGGCTGCGCTGGAGTGCCTCGCGTACCGCCGGCTCGTCGTCGACGATCAGGATGCGCTGGGTGTCACGGTCGCCTTCGGCGGGGCTCATGGGCGTGGATTCCTCGGGTGCGGTGGAACGACGGGGCTGACATGGATGAACGCTTTCAGCCTCGCACGGTTCCCGGCTGGTGCTGTGGGAAGAGTCGGGCGGGATCAGCCGCGTACCGTGCGGCGCCGGCTGCGTGCGGCGGCCGTCGCGCGGCGACCCGTGCCGTGGGTGAGCGCCACCTCCGGGGCCCGCGGCTGCGGCTCGTGCAGCTCGTACGCCACCTCGAGGGCCAGGGCGAACCCGGCCGGGCCGGTGTCGACCACCGTGTGCGGAACCTGCTGGATCATGACGTACTCCCTACGGACGCGGTGCGGGGTCAGTTGTTGTCGGAGCCGCCGGCCCGCAGGGTGGCCAGGTCGGCCTTGACGGTGTTGATCGGTATGGCGAATCCGAGGCCCACGCTGCCCGCGACGGACGAGGACGAGGACGATCCGGAGGCAGCCGAGTACATCGCCGAGTTGATCCCGACGATGTTGCCGTTCATGTCGATCAGGGCGCCGCCGGAGTTGCCGGGGTTGAGCGAGGCGTCCGTCTGGAGCGCCTTGTACGTGGTCGTGGACGAGCCGGTGTCGCCGTTGAACTCCCGGCCGCCGAACTCGAACGGCCACTGGCCGTTGCCGCCGCCCTGCTGCTGTTGTTGCTGGCTCTCGTCCGTGGAGACGGTGACGTCGCGGTTCAGGGCGGAGACGATGCCGCTGGTGACGGTGCCGGTCAGGCCCTCGGGGGAGCCGATCGCCACGACCGTGTCGCCGACCTGGATGCCGCTGGAGTCGCCGAGGGTGGCCGTCTTCAGGCCGGAGGCGTTCTCCAGCTTGATCAGGGCCAGGTCCTTCTTGCTGTCGGTGCCGACGACCTTCGCGGTGTAGGTCCTGCCGTCGCTGGTGCTCGCCTTGATCGAGGTGGCGCCGGAGATGACGTGGTTGTTGGTGATGATCTCGCCGTCGCCGGTGATGACCACGCCGGAGCCGGTGGACTCGCCGGCGTTCGAGGTGGCGTTGATCTCGACGATGCTCGGGCTGACCGCCTTGGCGACCCCGGCGACCGTGCCCTTGGCGGAGGACGGCACCACGGTCGTGCTGGTGCTGCTGGAGGTGGCCGTGTCGTTGCCGGTCAGCTCCTGGATGCCGTACGCGGTCCCGCCGCCTATCGCCGCGGCGACGATCGCCACGGCGGCCAGCAGGGCGAGCGGACCCCGGGTGCGCTTCTTGGGGGCCGCGGCGGGCGCCGGCCCGGCCGGAACCGCCGTCATCACGGCCGTACCGCCACCGCCGCCACCGCCGTCACCACCGTGCCCACCGTCGTACGCACCACCGCCGTACGCGCCGCCGCCGTACCCACCCTCGGTCGCGAACCCGGCGGACGCGGGTGCCTGGGCCGGGCCCTGCGCCGGTGCCTGAGCCTGTACCTGACCCGGCGCCTGGTTCGGCGGGGGCGGCCACTCCGGGTTCACGGGGGAGGGGGAGTACTGCTGCTGGGGGTACGCGGCCTGCTCGCCGTGACCCTGGGAGTTCTCGGGGTTCTCGTACGCGCCGCTGCGGCGGAAGCTCTCGGTCATGACACGTAGCTTGTCCGCCGACCATGAGAGCCACCTGAGCGCTCCCTGAGAAGCCCGGCAGAACCTCGTTCGCCCGATATAAAGACGCGTCTCGGAGCGTGTGGGGCTGCTTAGTGAAGCGCGCGCGGTCTCACGCGCAGCCGCAGGACCTGCGCAGCACCAGCCGAGACGGGAACTGCTTCAGGCGCTCCTGCCGGGAGCCGGGCACCCGCAGCCCGTCGTCGAGGACGAGGTCCACGGCGGCCCGGGCCATGGCGGAGCGGTCCGACGCGACCGTCGTCAGGGGCGGGTCGGCCAGCGCCGCCTCCTTGATGTCGTCGAAGCCGGCCACGGCCAGCTGGCCGGGCACGTCGAGCCGCAGCTCACGCGCCGCGCGCAGCACGCCGATGGCCTGGTCGTCGGTGGAGCAGAAGATCGCGGGCGGCCGCTGCGGCCCGGAGAGGATGTCGAGCGCCACGCGGTAGGCGTCGTAACGGTTGTACGGCGCCTCGAAGACCCGGCCCTCGGTGGGGAGCCCGGCTTCCTGCATCGCGCGCCGCCAGCCCTCGACATGGTCGGAGACGGGGTCGCCGACGGCGGGGGTCTCGGCGGTGCCGCCCATGCAGGCGACGTAGTCGTAGCCGTGTTCCAGCAGGTGGCGGACGGCGAGCTGGGCGCCGCCGAGGTCGTCCGTGACGACGGCGACGTCGTCGATGGCCTCCGGCCGCTCGTGCAGCAGCACCACCCGGGCGTCCCAGGCGTCGATCTCGGCGGCGGCGTTGTCGTTCAAGGCGTGGCTGACGAGGATGAGGCCGGAGACCCGCATGCCCAGGAAGGCACGCAGGTAGTGGACCTCGCGCTCGCCGACGTAGTCGGAGTTGCCGACCAGCACCATCTTGCCGCGCTCGGACGCGGCCTGTTCGACCGCGTGCGCCATCTCCCCGAAGAAGGGCTGGCGGGCGTCCGGCACGATCAGGCCTATGAGATCCGTGCGCCGGGACGCCATTGCCTGGGCGACCCGGTCGGGCCGGTAGCTCAGTTCCTTGATCGCGGCGAGGACACGCTCGCGCGTGGCCGGGGCAACCGGCCGGGGTCCGTTGTTGATGACATAACTGACGACGGCAGTGGACGTCCCTGCCAGCCGCGCCACATCATCCCTGGTTACCTTGGCCACGCGCGGAGTCTACGCGGATGGACCCGCTCTGGGCAGGGCGTGCGGAGGCCTGCCCGAGCGGGAGCGTACGCGTGTGATGACCTGGCCACGGGCCCGCTACGCCTCGGCTGCGATCTCGGCGGCGTCCAGAGCGTCCGTCTCATCCGTATCGTCCTGCTTTGCCGCGGCCGCCTTGGCCTTCGCCTCGTCCGTGGCGCGCTCGCCCTTCTCCGGAGTAACGAATCGATAACCGACGTTCCGGACGGTCCCGATCAGCGACTCGTGCTCGGGTCCGAGCTTGGCGCGCAGCCGTCGTACGTGGACGTCGACCGTCCGGGTGCCGCCGAAGTAGTCGTATCCCCAGACCTCCTGGAGGAGCTGTGCGCGCGTGAAGACGCGGCCCGGGTGCTGGGCGAGGTACTTCAGGAGCTCGAACTCCTTGAAGGTGAGGTCGAGGACCCGGCCCTTGAGCTTGGCGGAGTAGGTCGCCTCGTCGACCGACAGGTCGCCGTTGCGGATCTCCATGGGGGAGTCGTCGTTGACGATCTGCTGGCGGCCCATGGCCAGGCGCAGACGGGCCTCGACCTCCGCCGGACCGGCGGTGTCGAGCAGTACGTCGTCGATGCCCCAGTCGGCGGTGACGGCCGCGAGGCCGCCCTCGGTCACGACGAGGATGAGCGGACAGCCGGGCCCGGTGGAGCGCAGCAGCTGGCACAGGCTGCGGACCTGTGGCAGGTCACGGCGACCGTCGATCAGGATGACGTCGGCGCCCGGGGTGTCGACGAGGGCGGGGCCCTCGGCCGGGGCCACGCGCACGTTGTGCAGCAGCAAACCGAGAGCGGGAAGCACCTCCGTCGACGGCTGGAGGGCATTGGTCAGGAGCAGCAGAGAACTCATATGTCTGGTTCCTCCTCGGTCCCTGCGAGGACGTGTGCGGTGCGGCACTTCGCTGCGATCCCGGTGGCCCGTACACCTGCGGTTTCCCGCGTCGTATACAACGCTCCCGAAAGCACAAAAGGACCCGGGGGCTACGTTGCCCGAGTCCTCTGCCCAGCAGAATAGCCCACATGGGTACCGGTCCGGCAGGTCATGTGGCGCGATCCACCGATCGTCCGCACTCCGAGACGACCAGACGTACACCTTTGCGTACGTTTCTGTACACCGTCGACGGGGTGACGATCGATTCCGTATACGACCCGGGGGACGTCGTATACGACGCCTCGGCGTCACCTTCCGGTGGCCCGGTGTTCGTGATCGCGCACGGTTTCACCGGCGACGTGGACCGGCCGCACGTCCGGCGGGTGGCCACGGCGCTCGCGCGGTACGGCGCCGTGGTCACGTTCTCCTTCCGGGGCCACGGCGCCTCCGGCGGTCGCTCCACGGTGGGCGACCGGGAGGTGCTGGACCTCGCCGCCGCGGTCGAGTGGGCCCGTTCGCTCGGGCACCCACGGGTGATCACCGTCGGGTTCTCCATGGGCGGCTCGGTGGCCCTGCGGCACGCGGCGCTGTACGGCCCGAATCCCCCGAAGGAGGAGCCGGTGCGCGAGGGGCACGCTCGAGGGGCGACGGACGCGGTGGTCTCGGTGAGCGCCCCGGCCCGCTGGTACTACCGGGGCACGGCCCCCATGCGCCGACTGCACTGGCTGGTGAGCCGTCCCGAGGGCCGTCTGGTGGGCCGCTACGGATTCCGGACGCGCATCCACCACCGTGGGTGGGACCCGGTGCCGCTGTCGCCCGTGGCGGCGGTCGAGAGGATCGCGCCGACGCCGTTGCTGATCGTGCACGGCGAACAGGACGGCTACTTCCCCCTCGACCACCCCCGCATGCTGGCCGCTGCCGCCGGCGACCACGGCGAACTCTGGCTGGAGCCCGGCATGGGCCACGCCGAACACGCGGCCACGGACGACCTGCTGGACCGCATCGGGGACTGGGCTGTCGGCCGGGCGGGCTAGCCTGACCGTGTACACCGCCGATTGATTGAGGAACCGGGATGGCAAAGGTCACGGTGCGCTACTGGGCCGCCGCGAAGGCCGCGGCCGGGATCGCCGAGGAACTGTTCGACGCGGACACCCTCGCCGAGGCGCTCGACGCCGTGCGCGGGCGACACCCCGGCGAGCTCGTGCGTGTCCTGCGCCGATGCTCGTTCCTCATCGACGGTGACCCCGTGGGCACCCGCGGACATGAGACGGTACGGCTGGCCGACGGCGGCACGGTCGAGGTGCTCCCGCCGTTCGCAGGAGGGTGACGATGACCGACCAGCCGTACGAGGGCCCTTACGAAGGGCCGTACCAAGGGCCCTACGAAGGACAGCAGTACCAACGGCGGCAGCAGTACCAGGGGGAGCCGCACGGGCAGCAGCAGTACCAGCGGGAGCAGCAGCAGTACGGGCAACAGCAGTACGGACAGCAGGGGTACGACCCGCAGGGCTACGACCCGTACTGGCAGCAGGCCCACGAGGATCCGCAGGCCGCCCAGCAGTACACGCAGCAGTGGCAGGGGCAGACCTGGGAGACCCAGGTGCACCAGCCGGTGTCGGCCGCCGAGACGGCGTATCTGCCGCAGCAGGCGCCCGGGCAGCAGGCGTACCCCGCGGCGCAGCAGCCGCAGGTGCCCGGCGTCCAGGCCCACGCCAACAGCAACACCCACGCCCATGCACAGGAACAGCCGCGCACGTCCGCGTCGGCCGCGGAGGAGCCGGGTCCCGGGTTCGGCCCCGCCACCGTCGCGGGCAACGCCCGCGTCACCGACGCCCAGCGGGCCAGGCAGGAGGGGCGCTCGCCGGTCATCGAGCCCGGCATGCAGCCCGCCGCGCTCACCGCGCTCCTCGGTCTGCTGCTCTCCGGTACGGCGGCCGTCGGCTCGTACGCCCTGGTGGTGCCCCTCGTCGTCCTCCAGGCGGTCACGGCCGCGGGCTGGTTCCGGCTGAACGGCATGTGGCCCGCCCGCCAGGGCATCGCGCTGGCGTTCCTCGGGGCGCTGGTGGCGGACGCCGCGCTGCTGGTGGCCGGCCGGGAGAACGGGCCCGCCGCGATCCTCGGCACGCTCGGCGTGTGGGTCCTGCTCTCCCTCGTCCTCCAGCTGCGCTCGCACGCCGACGCGGACGAGCGGATGTACGGCCTGATGGCGACCGTCGCCTCGGCGGCGCTGTCCATCGTCGCGGCCGGACACCTCGCGGCCGAGCCGGACGCGGTGACGGTCGGCGCGGCGGCGGTGGCGGTCGCCGTCCTGGCCCGCGCGCTGCCCCTGCCGACCCCGGCCTCCGTGGTCGTCGCCCTGCTCGCCGCGGCGGGCGCGGGCATCGCGGTCGGCCAGATGACCGGCCTGGGCGCGAAGGGGGCGCTGCTGGGCGCGGGCGCGGCGGTGTGCGCGCTGATCGGGCACCGGGTGGCGAGCTACGACTACCCGTCCAGGTTCGTGCACTTCACGGCGGGAGTCGCCCTGCCACTGGCGGCGGCCGCACCGGCGGTGTACCTGCTGGGGCGGGCGCTGGGCTGACGCTCTCGTGACGGGCGCTGGGCCGGCACTCTCGTGACGGGCCCGGCCCGGGCCTCTCCTGTCACGAAAGATCGACAATTTGCCGATCCCTTACGGGCTCGGGGTTACCCTCACGCTCGGCGGCCACCCGGTCGTCAACCGACCGTCGTCCGATCGCCGTCCTGGGGGACCCGCATGCGCGCACTTCGAATACTTCTGATCCTTGTCGTGATATTCGGGGGCCTCTTCGTGATCGCCGACCGCGTCGCGGTCAACTTCGCGGAGGGCGAGGTCGCGGACAAGCTGAAGACCAGCGAGAACCTGGACACCACCCCGGACGTCTCCATCAAGGGCTTCCCCTTCCTCACCCAGGTCGTCGGCGGTGCGCTGGACGACGTGCAGGTCGGCATCGCGGACTACGAGGCGGACACCGGCACGGACGGCGGGACGATCCGTATCGACGATCTCGAAGCGAACATGAAGGGCGTCGAGTTCTCCGGCGACTACAGCTCCGCCACCGCGTCCACCGCCACCGGCACGGCGTCCGTCACCTACGACGAGCTGCTCAAGGCCGCCAAGTCCGAGCCCACCGAGGTCGCCCCCGGTGTCACGGCCAACATCGTCGGGCTCTCCGACGGCGGCAACGGCAAGATCAAGGTCGCGGTCGAGGCGACGGTGTTCGGCACCAAGCTGCCGAAGCCGGTGGACGTGCTCAGCACCGTCACCGCCAAGGGCGACACCGTGCGGGTGCAGGCGGACAATCTGCCGTCCTTCGGCGGTGCCGACCTCGCCGAGAACCGCGTTAGGGCCATCACCGACTTCCAGCAGAAGATCGAGGGGCTGCCCGGCGGCATCCAGCTCGACAAGGTGCAGGCGGCGAGGAGCGGTGTGGAGATCACGGTGAAGGGTTCGAACGTCAAGCTCGCGGGGTAGGACGGGCGGGGAACGGGCACCCAGGCCGCGGGAGACCGCGCCGCTGTCCGAGGGGCGAGACGCCCCGTCCGTACGGCAGCTGTAATGACGGCTGCATCCGCCCGGGAACCGTGGGAACACGGCCCGGGCATTGCCTTGTTCTCACATCGCGGACGATCGCGTCTCAGAATACGACACACCGGTGACATGGCCGCCTGTCCATCCCTACGATCGACACCTATGAAGCGACAGGCGGACCTCACGAAGCGGCGGGCAGTAGACCTGTGCCGCGTCGCCGCCATGCTCTGTCGCACCTTCTGAGCGGAAGCGCCGACCTCCGCATTCAGCCTGCCCCGACAAGGCATCCGTGCGCATGCGCCGATCCCGGCCCGACCGCGCACCCCTCGCACTCGCACGCCCCGCCGTAACTGCCCCGGAGGAGAAAGAGCATGAGCCGCAGCGACGTCCTGGTAGACGCCGACTGGGTCCAGGACCACCTGGACGACCCGAGCATCGCGATCGTGGAGGTGGACGAAGACACGTCCGCCTACGAGAAGAACCACATCCGCAACGCGATCCGCATCGACTGGACCAAGGACCTCCAGGACCCGGTCCGCCGCGACTTCGTCGACCAGGAGGGCTTCGAGAAGCTCCTGTCGAAGAAGGGCATCGCCAACGACACGCTGGTGATCCTCTACGGCGGCAACAACAACTGGTTCGCCTCGTACGCCTACTGGTACTTCAAGCTGTACGGCCACGAGAACGTCAAGCTTCTCGACGGCGGCCGCAAGAAGTGGGAGCTGGACGCCCGCGAGCTGGTCGAGGACGTGCCCGAGCGCGCCACCACCGCGTACACGGCCAAGCCGCAGAACAAGGCCATCCGCGCCTTCCGTGACGACGTCGTCGCCGCGATCGGTGCGCAGAACCTGGTCGACGTCCGCTCGCCCGACGAGTTCTCCGGCAAGCTGCTCGCCCCCGCGCACCTGCCGCAGGAGCAGTCGCAGCGTCCGGGCCACGTCCCGTCCGCGCGCAACATCCCGTGGTCGAAGAACGCCAACGACGACGGCACCTTCAAGTCGGACGACGAGCTCAAGGAGCTCTACGCCGAGGAGCAGGTGGACCTCGCCAAGGACACCATCGCCTACTGCCGCATCGGTGAGCGCTCCGCGCTGACCTGGTTCGTCCTGCACGAGCTGCTCGGTGTGGAGAACGTCAAGAACTACGACGGCTCCTGGACCGAGTACGGCTCCCTCGTCGGCGTGCCGATCGAGCTCGGCGCCAACAAGTAGTCCAACCGACCGACCTTTCAAGACCTCTTCAGGAGTACGACATGTGTGGAGCGAAGGCCGGCGGCCCGGACGCCTCGACGATCAAGCCCGGTGAGACCACCATCCAGGGTCAGGTGACCCGCGACGGCGAGCCGGTGGTCGGCTACGTCCGTCTGCTCGACTCGACCGGCGAGTTCACCGCGGAGGTCCCCACCTCCGCCACGGGGCAGTTCCGCTTCTACGCGGCCGAGGGCACCTGGACCGTCCGCGCCCTCGTCCCCGGCGGTACCGCCGACCGCACGGTCGTCGCCCAGCAGGGCGGCCTGGCGGAGGTCGCGATCGCGGTCTGACGACGGCCCGGCGAACAGGACACTGAAGGGCCGCACCCCAGGTTTTCAACCTCTGGGATGCGGCCCTTCGGCATGCCTGCTCCGGCTCCCCGGGCCTACGCTGGACGTATGTACGCACGGCGGCGTCGCACGTATTTCGTCCTGATGGGCGTCTGCATCACGCTGTTCGTCCTGGCCTGGGGAGTGGTGCGCATCTGGTCGGTCCCGGTGGCCGTCGGGATGTGCGTGGTCGCGATGCTCATCCCGCCGTTCGCGGCGATGGTCGCGAACCGACGCGGCCCCGACGACCGCTGGTGGGACGACCCCTCCGGCGACCCGAAGTCCGACGAGTGGTGGGACGAGCTGGACGGGCGGAAACCGCCGCGGTAGGAACCCGAGTGCCGGGCGCCCCCTCCGCCCCTCTACGCCGGTGTGTCGGCAGACGTCCCAGCAGATGTCCCCGCAGGTGTCCCAGCGGCGTCTCAGTCGTCTCAGTAGACGAGCGCCTGTGTCTCGTCCCCCAGGGCCTCCTGGACGAAGACCTGGGCGCCGGCGATGCGTACGCCCTCGATGACGTCCTTCTCCGTGATGTCCCGGCGGGCCGCGCACTGCGTGCACAGGGTGACGCGGCCGGCCGACCGGATCGAGTCGAGGAGGTCGGGCAGCGGCGCGGCGTGCGGGAGGTCGAACTCGGCGGCGCGCCCCGGGAGCGCGAACCAGGCGGACTCGCCGGTCAGCCACAGGGACACATCGACACCGCTGGCCACGGCCACCGCCGCCACCGTGAACGCCTGCGAGCAGCGCTCGGGAGCGTCCGCCCCTGCCGTCACCTTGATCACGAGCTTCTTCGCCATGCTCGAATCGTAATCAACTTCTCCACGGCCGCAGGCCGGCCGCCGGGGCGAGCGCCCGCGAGGGCGGACCTCGCACGAAGAGCCCGGCCCCGGCCGCGTAAGCTGGGGGCCGCTCTGTGTACCGCCCCATAACGATCGTCCGAGGAGCACTCCGTGCTTGAGGTTTTCTTCGAAGCCCTGCTGGTCCTGGTCTGCGTCGGAGTGCTCGGCTTCGCCTGGCTGACCGTGAAGAAGCTGTACCAGGGCCAGCGCTGACCCACGTCTAGGAACTGCTACTCATGATCGAGATCCCGTCCGACCTCCACAAGGAGCTCGTGCCCCTCGCCTTCCTGCTCGGCAACTGGGCCGGCGCGGGCGTGCACGACTTCCCCGGCTCCGAGAAGTGCAACTTCGGGCAGGAGGTCACCTTCACCCACGACGGCCGGGACTTCCTGGAGTACCGCTCCCACACCTGGGTGCTGGACAACGACGGCAACAAGGTCCGGCCCCTGGAGACCGAGTCCGGCTTCTGGCGCATCGACGCCGACCGCAAGGTCGAGGTGACGATGACCCGAGACGACGGCGTCGTCGAGATCTGGTACGGCGAGCTGGCCCACCAGAAGCCGCAGATCGACCTGGTCACCGACGCGGTCGCGCGCACCGCCGCCTCCGGCCCGTACACCGGCGGCAAGCGTCTGTACGGCTACGTCAAGTCCGACCTCATGTGGGTGGGCGAGAAGCAGACCCCCGAGGTCGAGCTGCGCCCCTACATGTCGGCCCACCTGAAGAAGGTCGTCACCCCGGAGGACGTCGAACGCTGGGCCAAGGCCCTCCCCGACGACATGCCGGACGACGGCATCGCGTTCTTCAAGTAGGCGAGTGGGCGTTCGCCCGGCCGCTGCCCGGTCCGTGATCGGCTTCGGGCTTCTACACTGGGTGTTGTGGTGAGCACCGACTGGAAGAGTGACCTCAGGCAGCGCGGCTACCGGCTGACGCCGCAGCGGCAACTCGTGCTCGAAGCCGTGGACACCCTGGAACACGCGACCCCCGACGACATCCTCGTGGAAGTACGGAAGACGGCGTCGGGGGTCAACATCTCCACGGTCTACCGGACCCTGGAGCTGCTGGAGGAGCTCGGGCTGGTCAGCCACGCGCACCTCGGGCACGGCGCGCCGACCTACCATCTGGCCGACCGGCACCATCACATCCACCTGGTCTGCCGGGACTGTACGAACGTGATCGAGGCGGACGTGAGTGTGGCCGCCGAGTTCACCGCCAAGCTCCGGCGCGAGTTCGGCTTCGACACCGACATGAAGCACTTCGCGATCTTCGGTCGCTGTAAGGACTGCTCCCTGAAGGGTTCAACTACCGAGTCGTAGGCTTATGCATATGAAGAGCCCTCTGCTGACCCTGCCCGGCGCCGTCCCCGCCGAAGGCGTGGACGAAGGTGTCGCCGCCCACTACGGCGACCTGTTCCGCGAGCAGCGCGCCCTCGCCGACGGCACCGGCTTCGTCGACCTCTCGCACCGCGGAGTCGTCACCGTATCCGGGGACGACCGGCTGAGCTGGCTGCACCTCCTGCTCACCCAGCACGTCAGCGACCTGCCGACGGGACAGGCCACCGAGGCGCTGATCCTGTCCGCGCACGGCCACATCGAGCACGCCCTGTACCTGGTGGACGACGGCTCGACGGTCTGGGCGCACGTCGAGCCCGGCACCCAGGACGCGCTGATCGCCTACCTGGAGTCGATGAAGTTCTTCTACCGGGTCGACGTCGCCGACCGCACCGCGGACTTCGCGGTCGTCCACCTGCCGGCCGGTTCGATCGCCGAGGTCCCCGAGGGCGTCGCCGTACGCGAGACGGCGTACGGCCGTGATCTGTTCCTCCCGCGCGCCGAGCTGGAGACGTACGCCGAGAAGTCCGGCCCCGCGGTCGGGATCCTCGCCCACGAGGCCCTCCGCGTCGAGCAGCACCGCCCCCGCCTCGGCTTCGAGACCGACCACCGCACCATCCCGCACGAGCTGGGCTGGATCGAGACCGCGGTACACCTCCAGAAGGGCTGCTACCGCGGCCAGGAGACCGTCGCCCGCGTCCAGAACCTGGGCAAGCCCCCGCGCCGGCTGGTCTTCCTCCACCTGGACGGCAGCGAGGTCCATCTGCCGCCGGCCGGCACGGAGATCCGCCTCGCGGACGACGAACCCGACGGCCGCAAGATCGGCTTCATCACGACGTCCGTACGGCATCACGAGCTCGGCCCGGTCGCCCTGGCCCTGGTGAAGCGGAACGTGCCGCTGGACGCGCGGCTCGTGGCGGACACGACGGCGGCGGCCCAGGAAGTCGTCGTAGAGCCGTAAGGGTCTCGAGGAGGCCGTCGTGGGCTCCGGGACGTCGTCCTCCTGGAGCCTAGATTTCGATGAGGACCGTGAACGGGCCGTCGTTCGTCAGCGAGACGCGCATCTGCGCGCCGAAGCGGCCCGTCGCCACCGTCGCGCCCAGCGAGCGGAGCCCGGCGACCACCTCGTCGACCAGCGGCTCGGCCACGTCGCCCGGGGCGGCCGCGTTCCAGGTGGGGCGGCGGCCCTTGCGGGCGTCGCCGTACAGGGTGAACTGGCTGATGACGAGGAGCGGCGCGTCGATGTCGCTGCACGACTTCTCGTCCGCCAGCATGCGGATCGACCACAGCTTCCGGGCGAGCTGGGCCGCCTTCTCCTTGGTGTCCTCGTGGGTCACCCCGACGAGGACACACAGTCCCTCGCCGTCGATCTCCCCGACCGTCTCGCCGTCCACGACGACGCTCGCGCCGTCCACCCTCTGCACCACCGCACGCATCCGACCATCATGCCCGGTGCCCGGCGGTGCTCCGCACGGGCCTTCTTTTTATGGCCGCTTACCCCCCATCTGGGGCCGATCAGGGGCACTCGGTCACATAGCGGCCACTTGGGGTGGCACGATGCTTGCACACGCCGGTCGAGGGGACGGTAGAGGCACATGAGCACACCGATTACCGGGCAGCTGAGCACCCAGCGGCCGCCCGTGCAGCGCACCGACAGTCCACGGCTGCCCGCCGACCCGCCCGAACCCGACCTGACCGTGCTGAGCCTGCCCGAACTGCGCACCCTGCGCCGGGACGCCCAGCGGGACGAGGCCGACCTCAGCTATGTGCGCCGACTGCTGCAGGGCCGTATCGACATCCTGCGGGCCGAGTTGGGGCGGCGGTCCCCGGCGGGGGCGACGGCCGTCGTGACCGTGGAGGAGGCATCCGTGGTCGAGCGGCTGTCGGAGATCCTCACCGACGCCCCGGCCCGGCACCGCTCCTCCGCCCGCCATGTGACGCTGGGCACGCCGCACAGCGAGGAGTACCGGCTGCTGGCCGCGGAGGCGCTCGCCGAGGTCGAGTTGTCGGACCTGGAGGCGCGCACCGACCTGGAGTTGAGCACGGCGATGGGACGGCTCGTACGGTGCGAGCAGCGGGTGTCCCGGCGTCGGCAACGGCTGCAGCGGACGGCCGACGACTGCAGCGCGGAGATCGCCCGCAGGTACCGTGAAGGGGAAGCACAAGTCGACGACCTGCTCGTCTGACACGGCGGCCGTACCGGCGATCCCGGGCCCGCTGTCGGGGCGGGTCCCCTCTCCGGAAGGCTATCGCCGATGTCCGCGTCCGCCGCCATGCCCGCGTCCACTGCCGTGCCGCCGCCCATACCGCCCGGGCCGCCCGTGCCGTCCGTACCGCCGGTTCTCGCGGAGGTCGTCCGCTCCGGGTTCGTCGAAGGGCGGCACCGGGGCAGCCTGGTCCTGCTGGACGCCGACGGAGGCGTGGAACTTGCCCTCGGGGAGGTGACGGTCCCCGTCTTCCCGCGCTCCTCCAACAAACCGATGCAGGCGGCGGGCGTGCTGCGGGCGGGCCTGGACCTGGCGGGCGAGCGCCTCGCACTGGCCGCGGCGAGCCACTCCGGCGAGCCCTTCCACCGCGACCTGGTCCACAAGATGCTGGACGAGTACGGGCTGGACGAGGGGCAGCTCCAGTGCCCGCCCGACCTCCCGCTGGACGCCGAGGAACGGGAGACGTACCTGGCGTCGGGCGCGGTCCGCTCCCGCGTGACCATGAACTGCTCCGGCAAGCACACGGCGATGCTGGCGGCGTGCGCGCTGCGGGACTGGCCGCTGGACTCCTACCTGGACCCGGCTCACCCCCTCCAGCAGCTCATCCACAGGGGTGTGGAGGAAGCGGCCGGCGAACCGGTGGCCGCCGTGGGCACGGACGGCTGCGGCGCGCCCCTGATGGCGATCACCCTCACCGGCCTGGCCCGCGCCTACCGCTCCTTCGTCCTCGCCGCCCCGGACAGCCCCGAACACCGCGTCGCCACCGCCATGCGCGCCCACCCCGAGTACGTCGCCGGCACCCGCCGCCCCGACACCTGGCTGATGCGCGAACTTCCCGGCACGCTGTCGAAGATGGGTGCGGAGGCCGTCCAGGCGGTCGCGCTCCCGGACGGCCGCGCCCTCGCCTTCAAGGTGGAGGACGGCGGCCTGCGAGCCCTGGGCCCCGTACTGGCACGCGCCCTCAGGCTCATGGGAGTGGAGTCCCCGGTCGTCGAACGGATCGGGCGGGCACCGCTGATGGGGGGAGCGGACGAGGTGGGGGAGATCCGGGCTGCTTTCTGACGGGCGCGCGGTCCGTGGCCCGTGGTCTCGGCCGCGGGTCAGGGGCAGCGCCCCGAGGGGGACTTGGGGGCTTGCCCCTGGCGGGCAGGGGCGGCGGGGGCCGCGGGGGCGAAGGGAAAAATCCCCGCGACACCCCGCCCCGCCCACCTAACGTGGCCCCATGAAGCGCCCGCACCCCGACATCGACGTACGTCCCATCACCGAAGCCGAACTCGCCGACTGGCTGCGCGCCGTGAACACCGGGTTCCTGCGCGCACCCACCGTCCCGGACAGCGATCTCGAGGCCCGCCGCACCCAGTTCGAGCCCGGCCGCTTCCTCGGGGCGTTCGACGGTGGCCGGTGCGTCGCGACCTTCCGTTCCTTCGACCAGCAGCTCACCGTCGTCGGCGGCGCGACCGTCCCCGCCGACGCCGTCACCGGCGTCACCGTCACCGCGACCCACCGCCGCCACGGCCTGCTCACCCGCATGATGGCCCAGGACCTGACGGCCGCGAAGGAGCGCGGAGACGTCGTCGCGACTCTGATCGCCGCCGAATACCCCATCTACGGCCGCTACGGCTTCGGCCCCGGCACCTGGATGGCCGAGTGGACGGTCGACGTCCCCCGCACCGGCCTCGACCTGCGCCGCCGCGTCCCGGACGACGGCGGCCGTATCGACCTGGTGGACGGGGACGACGTCCGCAAGCTGGGCCCCGAACTCCACGAGCGGGTACGCCGAGCCCAGCCGGGCGCGGTCAGCCGCGACGAGATGTGGTGGCGGATCAACACGGGAGTCGTACGGTTCGACCCGACGTGGACCGAGCCGTTCTACGCCGTGTACCGCTCACCGGAGGGCGAGGTGGAGGGGCTGGTCTCGTACGCGTCGGACGACAACTGGCACGACAAGCAGCCGCACAACACGGCGACCGTGAACTGGCTGATCGCGTCGACCCCGGCCGCCGAGCGGGCCCTGTGGCGCTACCTCTGCTCGATCGACTGGATCACCCACGTCAAGAGCGGCTGGCGGGCCCCCGACGACCTGCTCCCGTTCTTCCTGCCCGACCCGAGGGCGGCCAGGATCACCGCGCAGGCGGACTGGCTGTGGGTGCGGCTCCTGGACGTCGAACGGGCGCTGGAGGCGCGGACGTACGAGGGGGAGGGGTCGCTGGTGCTGGAGGTGACCGACCGGGACGGACTGACCGGTGGCCGCTACCGGCTGGAGGCCTCTTCGGAGGGCGGCACCTGTACGCCGACGACCGCGGGCGCCGACCTCACCCTCGACGTGGCCGACCTGGCCGCGCTGTGGCTCGGCGACGAGTCGGCCGTACGGCTGGCGGCGCTGGGGCGGGTGCGGGAAGAACGAGCGGGCGCCGGCCGGTCGGCCGACGCCCTGCTGCGTACGTCCAGGCGTCCTTGGTGCCCGGACATGTTCTGAGTCTCCTTCCTGGCGGGGACAGGTGCTGCTCTGCATCCGTAGCGAGCTGTTCAGTTGTGGCTGTGCCGGTCCTGACGATGTTGAGTTGTGGCGGTGCGTCCGTAGCGAGCTTGTTCAGTTGTGGCTGTGCTGCCGAGGTCCTCGCGGACGGCGGTGTGGAGTTGTGGCTGTGCTGGGTGTCGACCCTGTTCAGTTGTGGCTGTGCGGACCGACCGGGCTCCCGGCTCCCCTCCGGAAGGGAGCCCGGTCAGCCGGACTGGGCGAGCAGCATCACGAGGATCACCGCGCCGATGCCGCCGATCGCGGCGCTCTTGGCTTTGACCCCGACGGTGAGCGCGACAAAGGCGACGATGCCCATCGCGCCCAGCTTCCACTGGACGATCTGTTCGAAGCCGACGGCGAGGGCGGCGATGGCTATGGCGATCAGCGGCATGTCGGTCCCCCTTCGGGACGGTGATCCCGTCGGTCGCCCACCCGGCCAACCTTTCGAAAGTTTGACCACGTTGCTGAAGTTGGCGACCAACTTCACTGTACTTATCTCCACTTGGATGCGTCTCATAACCACCCTTCAGTAAAGAGCTCAAAGATGGCGGGAAGTTGTAGTGTTTGGTGGTGGACCCTAAACACGCCGCCGTCAATGGGCGGAAGAGGGCACAGCCGCCACACACGTCACATCACGAGGTGGCCGACGAACTGCGCGCCCGGATCCTGTCCGGACAGCTGCGGCCGGGCCAGCGCATGCCCACCCAGGCCAAGCTGGCCGACGAGTTCGGGGTCGAGCGGGGAGTCGTACGGCAGGCGCTGCAGATCCTGCAGTCGGAGCGGTTGCTGACCAACGTATCCAAGGGAAGTCCCGCGACCGTGGCGCCGGATCGGGGCCTGACCAGGATGACGGCCGGGCCCGCCGCGCCCCCGCTGCCCACCACGGTGGCCCTCGGGCCCCGGATAGCGGCCGCCTTCGACGCCCCGCACGTCGAGATCGACGCCCTGTGTCTGACCGCGGTCTCCCTCACCCTCGCCATGGGCGAGCCCCTGCGCGAGATCCACGCCGGGCGAATGAATCCGGCCAAGGTCGACGTCCGGGTCCTGCTGCCGAGCCGGGACATCGACCTCGCCTTCCCGGTGCCGGTCGAGGGGCGCGGGGACGTCGACCCGGTGCACGAACGCTGGTTGGCCATGCGCAACGCCCAGGGACAGGTGCTGAAGCACAACCTGCTGGCTCTGCGCGCCACCCACGGCATCGACGTGCGCGTCACCTTCCGCGCGCTGCCCTTCACCCCGCCGGTGAAGCTGTATCTGCTCAACGGGGCGGAGGCGCTGTTCGCGTACTACACGCTGGGCCGCCATGAGGCGGAGATCGACCACGAGTACCTGGAGACGTACGACGCCGAGGGCACCCAGTCGATGCTGTTCGCCTTCGAGCAGGGCGCCGGCCTGCGGGACACGACCTTCGTGGAGCAGTCCCACCTGTGGTTCAACGCACTGTGGGAGACGATCAGTTCGGAGCTGACGCTCACGAGCTGATGTCTCCCACAGTGGGCTGACCGGGGTGCCGTCGACATGGTCGACTCATAGGGCGGGCCCCGCGACGAGCAGTGCGAGAACGACGGCTCCGAGGGAAGAGACGGTCGGGTTCTTGGCCTTGATGCCTATGGTGAGCAGGAGCAGGCCGACGACACCGACGGCGCCGTACTTCCACTTGACGGTCTGTTCGACGCCGACGACGAACACGGCGGCGAGGAGGGCGATGACAGGCACGATGGTTCCCCCTTCAAGCGGTCCGGCAGAGGTCTTGGTGGCGAGAGGGCGAAGCGTTCGCCAACCGGGACCAAGTTGGCAACCAACTCTAAGATAGTTGTCCCCACTTGGTACCTACTCATAAACAACTTTCAAACAACTCCACATAGATGGATCGAAGTTGTAGCGTTTGGTCGTGACTCAGGAGAACGTGGCAGTGAACGGCAGCAGAAGGCTCTCGCCCCAGGAGATCGCCGATGTCCTGCGGGAGCGGATCCGCACCGGCGACCTCAAGGCGGGCGACCGCCTGCCCACCCAGGCCGAACTCGCCGAGGAGTTCGGCGTGGAGCGCGGCACGGTCCGCCAGGCTCTGCGCGCCCTCCAGGACGACGGCCTCCTGAGCAACGTCAGCAAGGGCAGCCCGCCCCGCATCGCGGAACCGGCCCGGGCGGTGGGGGAGCAGCCGCAGCCGACGATGGTGGGCCTCGCGCCCCGCCTGACGGAGGCGTTCGCGGCACCGCACGTCCGCGTGGCCGCCGCCTGTCTCACCGCCGAGTCCCTGATGCTGGCCCTGGGAGCGCCGATCCGTCTGATCCACGAGGGCCGCATCCGCCCCGAGTCGATCGACGTCCGTATCCTGCTGCCCTCCCGCGAGATCCCTCTCGCGTTCCCCGTCCCGGTGGAGGGTCGCGGCGAGGACGACGACCCGGTCCACGAGCGCTGGCTGGCCCAACGCAACGCCCAGGGCCACGTCCTCAAACACAACCTCCGTGCCCTGCGTTCCTCCCACGGCATCGACGTCCAGGTCCGGTTCCGCGCGCTGCCCTTCACCCCGCCGGTGAAGCTGTACCTCCTGAACGAGGAGGAGGCGCTGATCGCGTACTACATGATCACGCGCCGGGAGGAAGCCTCCGACAGCGGAACCCTGGACATGTACGACGTGCTGGGCACCGAATCCCTCCTCTTCTCCTTCGAGAAGCGGTCCGGTCAGCGGGATGCCGCGTTCGTGGAGGAATCCGAGAAGTGGTTCGACGCCCTCTGGGCAACCATCACGACGGACCTGACACTCTCCTAGTGACTTCTGATACGACGCAGACTGAAACCGTGGCAGCCCAGACCGAGGCGCTGCGAGACCTGATCACCCGCGCGCGTGTCGTGCTCTGGGACTTCGACGGTCCGATCTGCCGCCTGTTCGCCGGCCACGCGGCCGACAAGGTGGCGGACGACCTGGTCGAGTGGCTCGAGGGGCGGGGCCTGCACGGCCTGCTGACGGACGAGGAACGCCAGTCCCTGGACCCGCACATAGTCCTGCGCGCCCTGGATCGCAGACACCCCGGCAGTGATCTGGTCAACGAGTTGGAGGAGCGTCTCACCACGGAGGAACTGCGGGCCACGGCATCGGCGATGCCGACGCCGTACGCCGACCCGCTGATCCGTACGTGGAAGGCGGTGGGGCGTCGGATGGCGATCGCCACGAACAACTCCCCGCGGGTGGTGCGCACTTACCTGGAAGGCCGCGACCTCACCGCGTGTTTCGCACCGCACATCTACGGCCGTACCCAGCAGCTCAACCACCTCAAGCCGGACCCGCACTGCCTCAACCGGGCCCTGAACGCGATGGGTTCGGCCCCCTCGGACGCCCTGATGATCGGCGACACCCCGTCGGACCTGTACGCCGCGAAGGCCGCCGGCGTTCCGTTTCTGGGCTACGCGCGTAACGAGCGCAAGGAGAAGCTGCTGCGGGACGCGGGTGCCACGGTAACCGTCTCCTCGCTGGAGCCGATGCTCACCATGGTGCGCACTCAGGCCTGAGTCATCAGCAGCGTGAACACCACGGCCGCCCCAATGGCGAGGCCGCCGCGGCGCGCTCGTACCCCCACGCCGACCAGGAACAGCAGCACCACACCGACGTAACCGAGTCTCGCCTGCGCCGTCAGGCCGAGCGAGAGCTCGAAGAGTCCCGTGAGTACGTGGAACAGGAGCATGTCCATCCACCTCCCTGCCACTTCTGGTGAAGTGGTCGGCCGGCGGTCCAATTGGACCGGTTGTCCTGAAGGTGGTCTGCCCGTCTCGGTTGATCCCTTAACCAATCACCCCATATGACTGTTGAGTTGGCGTCGGACTGGTTTGTTGGTGGACTGGCAGCGGTACGGTCCACACGTGGACGGACACCGGACCGGCGAGGACGGCGGGGGCAGGGAGTTCCAGCGGGTCGCTGACGAACTGCGTGGGCGGATGGTCGACGGGACCTATCCGCTGCGTTCCTTCCTGCCGTCACAACGCGACTTGGCCGAGGAGCTGAGGGTCTCCCGGGACACCGTGCTGCGGGCGCTGCGGGAGCTGGCCGACGAGGGCTGGATCGACTCCCGGCGAGGCAGCGGATCAAGGGTTGTCAAGAACCAGCACATCCAGTCCTCGACCTTCAGGGCCACCAGGCTGCGCCAAGGGATGACACTGGGCCCGCTCATCAACGAGGCCTTCGAGCGGCAGGAAGTGGCCCTGGACGTCTTCACGTTGACGTCCGAGTCGCTCAACGCCCACATCCGGCTGCAAGCGGAACGCATCCGTAGCGGTTGCATCGCACCCCAGCGCATCACCCTGCGCGTACTCCTGCCGGACGCCGCGGTTCCGCTGCCGTATCCGCGCGTCAAGGACGACGCCGGCGACCAGCGCCTGTGGGATCGCCTGCGCGTCATCACCGAGCGGAACACGGAGTCGCTCGAGGCATCACTGAGGGACCTTCAGACCGAAGGGCTGGTGCCGTTCGTGGACGTGCGGATCCGCCGGGCTCCGCTGACCCCGACCTTCAAGCTCTACGTCTTCAACGGCGTCGAGGCGCTGCACGGGCCGTACGAAGTGATCGAGCGCAAGATCATGCTGGATCGCGCCGAGGAGGTCATGGCGCTTGACGTCCTGGGCTTGGGCGCCACCCTCACCCATCACGTGAAGGACGACGACCCCTGTTCGTCCGGCACGGTCTTTGTGGACAGCATGTGGAACTGGTTCGAGTCGGTCTGGAGTCTTCTCTCGGATCGATCCAACAACTAGCAGTCAAGTTGGCTTGCCAATTTGACTGAAATTGGTTTGGTTGCTCGTGTGGAGAGGTACGGTCGCGGTGTGAGCGACGGCAACATCGGCGATGGCGGCGGCAGGGAGTTCGAGCGCGTCGCGGGTGCGCTGCGCGCGCGTATGGCCAACGGTGACTATCCCCTGAACTCTTTCCTGCCGGCGCAGCGCGACTTGGCCAAGATGTTCCATGTCTCTCGCGACACCGTACAGCGGGTCCTCAAGGAACTTCAGAGCGAGGGCTGGATCGACACCCGGCAGGGGAGTGGCTCGCGGGTCATCAGGGTGCAGCGGATCCATTCCCCCACGAGCAGCAGCCAGCCCGACCGCATGGTCACGCTGGGGCCGCTCGTCCAGCGTGCCTTTCAGGAGCGTGAAGTGACGCTGGACGTCTTCACGTTGACGTCCGAGTCGCTGGACGCTCACATCCGTCTCCAGGTGGAACGGATGATCCGGGGCGAGCAGGCGCCCCCGCAGCGCATCGCCATACGCATGCTGCTACCGCTGGAAACCCTTGAGATCCCCTACTGGCGGACCGATGACGGCGTCCACGACGAACTCCTGAAGGAACGGTATCTGGCCATCACGCGCCAGCACACAGCATCACTGCGCAGCATGCTGAGCGATCTGAAGGTCCGGAAACTCGTGCCCTCCGTGCACTTCGACATCCGTCGGGTCCGGCTGGTGCCGCCCTTCAAGGTCTATCTCGTCAACCAGGCGGAGGCGCTGCACGGCCTCTACGAGGTTTTCAAACGAGGCATCGTTCTCGAGGACGACAGGGAGATCGAAGCCATCGATGTGGTCGGCCTGGGCGCCAGGCTCACGCACCACGTCAAGGACGCGGACCCTTATTCACAGGGAACGGTATTCGTGGAAACCATGCAGGCCTGGTTCGATTCGGCCTGGGAGTTTCTCACCGAGAATCCGAGGCCGAAGCCCGCCGGATCTTGATAAGCTCCTTGGCGGCTTCGACGACGGTAGCGTGCGAAGAAACCACCGCGTTCGCCCCATTGTCTTTCATTTCCCTGTATCGCTTTTCGTCCTGTGTGTATCCGAGAAACGGCACGCCGACCGACCACGCCGCTTTCAGATCGGTCAGTTGGTCTCCCACCACAAGGCAGGAGGAGGGTGCGAGGCGCAGGTGCCTGAGCGCGCGTTTGACGCAATGAGGATCCGGCTTCATGTGCCCGGCGTTCTCCGGGTCCCTGCCAAAGACCCTCTCGAACTTCAGATCCAGGCCCTGTCGCTCCAGGTGCTGCCGGATCGGGCCCTCGGCATTGTTGCTCACGATGACCAGACGCATGGGGAGTTCGAGCAGCAGGCCCACGAGAGGGTTGATGTGCTCTGAAGCCCGGGCGGTCCGTACGGCCTCCGACTCGAAATCGGCGACGATCTTTTCAGCCCGTACGAGCGGGCGTCGGCCGAGTTGTTCCGGGGCTCGCCGGTCATACATGTCCCGGAGTCGACGGAGGATGCCGTGCGAGTCGTCGCAGGTTTCGACCTGCCTGTCGAGCGGCTCCCAGTCCTGTCGGGCCACCTGTTTGATTCTCTCAGCGACGCAAGCCGTGGACGCGCCACCGAAGAGGTCACAGACGGGACCGTCGAAGTCGAACAGCACGGCGCGCGTGGTGTCGAGCAGGCCCAGTACCGCATCCTGGTCGTCGGTCGCGTCTGTCAAGGGGCCTCCTCGGTAGGTGCGACAGTGTGTCGCAACAAGGCCTCGTGATTCCAACACCACAGGTCCGGGGCTCATCAGACGGAGTACGTCCCTCCTTTCGGGCCCGTCGGTCGCGCGTGCACCGGTTCGCCCGGGACGGCGACCTGGGTGGTCCCATGGACGGGTTCTCCACCGAGACGTGAGGGCGGTGGAGTAACGTCCATCCCCCTTACCCCATCGGTTCCATCGGAACGGGCTGAACCCAGAGAATGACATCCCATCTGGTCTCCGGCTCTCGGCAGCGCGCCGAGGAAGTGAGCGACGCCTCGAGCGTGGTCATGGGTCCGCTCAAGGGGTACCACCACGAGACGTACGTGCTGGCCCTGCCGAACGGGAGACAGACCGTCAAGTTCCGGGAGCCACGTGCCGAGATCCTGTGGTTCGACCGCAGGTGCTTCACGTCGGAGGAGGATCTGCTCCGCGCCCTCAACGGGAGCGTCACGCGTATCCCCGACATTCACGACGTGGCGGGTATGGGAATGCAGGGGTTCATCGAGGGGCGAACCCTCGGGACCCACCCTTGGAGGGGCCAACGGGTCTCCCACTCGGTCTTCGATCAGATCGTCGACCTCTTCCAGGAGATGGTTCGCATCACACCGGACAGGCTGCTCGGTGTGGAGCGGCGCTGCAAGGAGGAGGACCGTCCCAAGAACGGTGACACGACCGGCTTTCTGGAACGTCTCATCATATTCACCGAGAAGCACGTCTACACGAAGAACCACGATGAATTCGCGGCTCTTTTCGGAGATCTCGGTGTGGACGGAAAATCATTCGCGCGAATCCGGGAGAGCGCGAAGGGGATGCGACAGCGCCCTTTCTGTCTGCTGCACGCGGATCTGCACAGAAAGAACTTCGTCCTCGATCCGCACGGCCAACTCTGGACGATCGACTGGGAGTTGGCCATGCTGGGCGACCCCCTGTACGACTTGGCCACCCACCTGTACCTGATGCGCTATCCGGCGGATCAGGAACGGCGTATGACCCAGGAATGGATCAGGGTGGTCGAGCGCACCCGCCCAGGCGGTACGGACGGGTGGGAAAATGATCTGCCGCTGCTCCTCGACTTCAAGAGAGTGCAGTCGGTTTTCACCGACGTCATTCGGACGTCGCTGTCGCTGTGTGAAGGAACAGGGTTCAACTGGGCTGCCCTTCCCTGGGCCGCCCTGAAGCTGCAGAGGATCCTGGACAACGCCGCCGAGCCGCTCGGGCTGGAGGGAGCGCCGAGCCATGCGCGGATCATGGGAGCGCTCGTCCGCTGGAACCGCGTTCTGGGCGCGACGCGGGCGGCGCGTGCCGGACAGGTGCCGGAGCGCGTCGAACCGGTCTGACACGTACGGGACCTGACGCCGGGTCGTCGTTGCCTCGCCGGGACTCTTCACAACGCGTGATCCTTGCATTGCTGTACGTTCGTATACCTGGATGCCGGTTGCGGCAGTCCGGGATCCCGGCTCTGCCGACAGCTCGACCACACCGGAGCGGCCAGTGGGCGCACCTTCTCTTCCCCGGCTCTTGCCCGGGGAGCGTGTCACCCGTGATGTGTTCGCCGTCGACGCGTTCGTGGCACGCGCCGTGACGTCCCGGCAGGCAAGCAGTGGGCACCACAACCAGAACTACGTGCTGCCGCTGACCGAGGACGTGGCGCGGATTGTCGGCCGTGCGGCGGGAACCTCCGTGACCGTGCGGGTCCGGCGCCCCGAGGCGTTGCCGGTGGTGATCCGTACCTGGCAGAACGAGGCGGAGATCCTCGGAGCGCTCAAGGGTGTGCTGCCCCATGTCCCCGAGTGCCTTTTCCGCGGGCAGGGCTTCGCCGTCCACAGCTATGTGGAAGGTGTCCCGCTCTCCGCTGTGTGCGGGAACGGCAAGCCCGTGGACCCGCTGCTCATGAGGGCGTTGGCCGGGCTGCTCGCCCAGATGTCCCAAGTGAGACGAGGAGCGTTGCCGGCTCTGCCCGCGATCTGGCCTGCCGGCCACACGGACAGCCAGGGTTTCCTGCGGACACTGGCGCGCATGGCGGACACGCAGATCCGGCAGCCGAACTGGAGTGCCTTCGGCGGACTGTTCGCGGCCCTCGGCATTCCCGAGGACGCACTTGTCCGGCTCGCCGAACGAGCACCCGCCATGACCCGACGGCCGTACAGTCTGCTCCACGCCGACCTGCACCGCGACAACCTGATCCTTTCGTACGGCGGTGAGCCACCCCTCATATGCGTCGACTGGGAGTTGGCGACGTATGGCGACCCTCTGCACGACCTCTCGACCCATCTCGTCCGGATGCAGTACCCGCCCCACCAGTGGGACGAGGTCATCGACACCTGGACGCAGGCCATGCAGGCCATCCGCCCCGCAGCCGTCCGCGGAGTGTGCGGGGACCTGCGCCATTACGTGGACTTCGAGCGGGCACAGTCCGTCTATCCGGATGTGATGCGTGCCGCGAAGTCCTTGGAGGACTCCTTCGACCAGAGGAGCCTGGACGTGGCGACGGCGTCGGTCCGCAGGGCCCTGGAAGCTGGGGAGAGGCCGCTGAGGCTGCCGGGCATCCCGAGTGAGGACGAGATCGAGCGGGCCTTGGTCCGTTGGCGGACCGCTCGACGGGCGGGCGCGAGCCACGGCGGCTTGGATCGTTTTCGCCAAGGGATCGCGTGGAGGCCGGACATGCGCGTTCCGGAGAGCTTCGACTTCCCCAGTGCCGCTGTCGGCGAAGCTCTTCTCCTCGAAGGCGCGGTCCCGGCCGACCGGGTGTTCAAAGGCACCACACACCTGAATTCGATCGTTCATGTGCCGGGCATCGAGTTCCCGGTCGTTGTGCGACGCAAGCTGCCCCAGGTCCGTCGGCTCGAGCGCAGTTACCTGAGTGAGCACGCCGTTCTGAGGGCCATCGAGGAGTCATGGGTGGCGGTGGCGGCACCGAGGTGCCTGGCGCTGGGCGAAAGCGGCCCGAGGGGCGACGGGTTCGCCATCCACTCCTATGCGGCACCGCACGGCACGGTGCCGCCCGACCATCCCGTGCACGGTCTCCTCCCGCACGAAGCGGACGCGCTGGTCGACCAACTCTGCGCCCTGACAGGGGTGGACTACAAGCAGCTCGACCCGACAGCGGGGGAGGGTGGCTTCACCTGGTGGCTGGAGGAGCAACTCGTCCTCATGGTGCAGGACTTGCCGAACGAGTCACAACATTTGGCCCGGGTTCTCGGTCTGCCCGACGCGGAGCGTCTGCGCGAGCTCCTGTCCCGCCACGAGACGAGCAATCGGGCACCCGCACTGTTGCACGGTGCCCTGAACCCGTGGAATCTCGTGCGCCGCAAGGATCACGTGGCCCTGACCATCATCGACTGGGAGATGGCCCTGGTCGGGGATCCGCTCTACGACCTGGTCCGGCACATGTATCTCACGCCCACCCGGACGGAGATCCGGAAGCGCATGTTCCGCCGCTGGGAGAAGCAGCTGCCGCCCGAGTACACACATGACTGGCGCAGGGACTGGGGGGTGTACCGCCGGATTGAGATCGTCCGGTCCGCCTACGTCGACCTCGACCGCCTGGTGACCGGGGCGGGCCTGGATGCCCCCAACGTCCGGCGGGCCGTGGACTCGTACGCGATGACCCTGCAGGCCGCGTGGGCCTCGCTCGGTCTGCCTGCCCGCTCGACGGCGAACCCCTACCTTGCCTGGGTTCTGGCGTACGGACCGTGACTCCACTGAGGTGCTCTGCCCTCGGAGGAGATCCGCCCGGGTGGTTACGCTCACCCCATGAGCGAGACCGGTCTGCGTGAGCGCAAGAAGCGGCGGATGTACGAGGTGGTGTCGGAGGTCGCGATCGGGCTCTTCCTGGAGAAGGGGTTCGACGCGGTGTCCGTCGCGGAGGTCGCCGCCGCGGCCGAGATCTCCAAGCCGACCCTGTTCCGGTACTTCCCGGCCAAGGAGGACCTCGTCCTGTACCGGATCGCCGACCACGAGGACGAGGCGGCGCGGGTCGTCGCCGGGGAGGCGCCGCCGCTCGGCGCGCTGCGGCGGCATTTCCTGGACGGGCTGGAGCGGTCAGATCCCGTCACCGGGCTCAACGACGATCCGCGGGTGCTCGCCTTCCACACGTTGCTGTACGGGACTCCCGCGCTGGCGGCTCGTGTGTACGCGTACCAGGAGCGGTCCGAGGCCGCGCTTGCCGAGGCACTCGGTGGCGGGCTCGAGGCACGGCTGGCCGCCGGACAGATCATCGCCGTCCGGCGCGTCCTCGCGCTGGACAACTGGCGGCGGATCGCCGAGGGGGAGCGGGTGGCGGACGTCAAGGCGGACGCGGTGGCCGCCGCCGAGCGGGCCTTCGGGCAACTGGCGGTCGGGTTGCCTCACCTCGCATGATTGAGACTCGGTAAAAAATGTTACTCGGTTACGCTATTCCGGTACGCTCAGTGGAATGACGTCATCCGACCCCGCTCTCCAGGACACTCTCCACGGCTCCCTCCACCAGGAACGCGGTCACCACGACCGTTGCCGCGCCGCCCTCGCCGCCATGGTCGACGGGGCCCAGGAACACGTCGTCACCGGTGTGGACGTCTCCGCCTCCGGGGCCGACGCCGAGGTTCTCGGGTACCGCCTGCGCAGCCAGGCCAAGGAGTTGCGGGAACTGCCCGAAGGGCCCCTGTTCTTCGGGCGGTTGGACTTCGGCGGGGGCGCGGGTGACCACTCCGGGCAGCGGTACCACATCGGGCGCCTGAGGATCAGCGAGCACCCGGCCGTGCCGCCCCTCGTCGTCGACTGGCGGGCCCCCGTCGCCCGCGCCTTCTACCAGGCGAGCGCCCATGAGCCACAGGGTGTCGCCGTGCGCCGGCGGTTCGGCTGGGCGCCGGGCAGCCGGGGCGACTCCGCCGACCTGACCGGGCTGGAGGACGAGCACCTCGGCCGGGGCGAGTCGCGGGCCAGCGGGATCGTCGCCCGGGAGATCGAGCGGCCCCGAGTCGGTCCCATGCGGGACATCGCCGCGACCATCCAACCCGAGCAGGACGATCTCGTACGCGGGGACCTGCCCGTTTCGGTGTGCGTGCAGGGCGCCCCGGGCACCGGGAAGACCGCCGTCGGACTGCACCGGGCCGCCTATCTGCTCTACACCCACCCGCAGCGCATCCGCCGCGGCGGACTGCTCATCCTCGGGCCCAACCGGACCTTCCTCTCCTACATCGCGGAGGTGCTGCCGGCGCTGGGCGAGACCGGCGTGCGGCAGTCGACCCTCCACGAGGAGATCGCACGGCACCCCCGGATCACCCGAGCACGCGGGGCGGCCGGTCCAGGGGCGGACGACGAGCGGACCGCCGTCATCAAGCACGACGGCCGGATGGCGGAGGTGCTGCGGCGGGCGCTGTACGCGCGGGTGTCGGAGGGGGAGAGGGAGGGGGAGGGCGGTTCCGTCGGGTATGTCGGGGCCCTCGTCGTGCCCGACGGGACGTACCGGTGGCGGGTGTCCGGTGGCGAACTCGCGCGGATCCTGCGTGGCGTACGGGCCGAGGAGCCGCCGTACGGGGTCGGGCGGGAGCGGGTGCGCAGCAGGGTCGTGCGGTGTGTGCAGGCGCAGGCGGAGCTGCGGGCCGGGCCGCAGAGCAACGCCTGGGTGCAGAAGATCTCGCGGTCGCGGGCGGTCGGGGCGTACGTGGACGCCGTATGGCCTCGGGTGCGGGCGGAGGAGGTGGTGGCCGAACTCCTCACCGACGGGGCGGTGTTGGCGGCCGCGGCGGACGGACTGCTGGACGCCGACGAGCAGCGGGCACTGCTGTGGGCGAAGCCGCCGCGGTCCTGGAAGTCGGCGCGCTGGTCGGCCGCCGACCTGGTCCTTCTGGACGAGGTCGGCGGACTCGTCGAGCATCCGGAGGGATACGGCCACCTCGTCGTCGACGAGGCCCAGGACCTCTCCCCGATGGAGTGCCGGGCGATCGCCCGCCGGGCCGCCTTCGGGTCGCTCACCGTCCTCGGCGACCTGGCGCAGGCGACCACCCCCTGGGCGGCGCGGTCCTGGGGCACGGTGCTGCGGCACCTCGGGAAACCGGACGCGGCCGTGGTGCCGCTGACCATCGGGTTCCGGGTTCCGGAGGCTGTCGTGACGCTGGCGAACCGGCTGTTGGAGAGGCTGGACGTGGACGTCCCGACGGGGCGGTCGCTGCGCGGGGACGGGGAGTTGCGGATCCGGGAGGCGGCTGCGGGCGGACTGCTCGACGCGGTCGTGGGCGCCACTCGGGACGCGCTCGCGTGCGAGGGGTCGGTCGGGGTCGTCGCGGCGGACGCGGATGTGGACCGGGTGCGCGCCGCGCTCGACGCGGCCGGCATCGTGGCGGCCGGCCCGGAGGAGTTGGGCGCCCGGCTGAGCGTCGTCCCGGCGAGCCTGGTGAAGGGACTCGAGTACGACCATGTCGTCGCCGTGGAGCCGGCCGCGATCGCGGAGGCGGAGCAACGGGGGCTGCATCGGCTGTACGTGGTGCTGACGCGGGCGGTGTCCCGGTTGGACGTGGTGCACGGGCGGCCGTTGCCGTTCTAGGACGGGCCCTGGGGGCAGATCCTGGGGGCAGGTGCTGGGCGACGGCCGCCCGTGTGGAGCCCTTTCCGTCAGACGGTGGCGTCGATCCGTCAGGCGGTGGCGTCGAGAAGCGGGATCAACTGCTGCTCCTCGTACGTCAGATGGGCCTCCAGTTCCGTCGTGAGGCGCTCCACCTCCGCGCGGGCCGTGTCCAGGTCGGTGTCCTCGGCGGTCACCGCGTGGCGCAGGTCCTCGACGAGGGCCGCGATCCGCTCGTGCTCCTCGCGCAGGCGGGCGAGCGCGGGGGCGGCCTTCGGATGGCGGTCGGCGAGGAGCGGGAACATACCGAGGTCCTCGCCGGTGTGGTGGTTGTGCAGGCCCTGGCAGAAGGTCAGGCAGTTCACCCTGAGCTGGGCGCCGAGCGTGGACGTACCCGAGCTCATCTCCTTGCGGATCTGGGTGAGTTCGCGACGGAAGGCGTCGTGCACGACCTTGATCGCCTCGCCGAAGGAGTCGGCGTTGATGTTCGGCGGTCCGCCCTGGGCGATCTCGTGCAGGGCGACCACCGGGATCACCCGCTCCGTCCTCTCCTGGTAGGCCGCCCAGCCCGGCTCCGCCTCCACCGCCCGCGCGAAGGCCCGGTCCCGCTCCTCGCCGGTGAGTGCCTCGGCCCGCGCCTGGTACGTGAACGGGCCGCTCTCCACGGTGACTTCGGGGTGCGCGAGGAGGTTGCGGTACCAGTCGGGGTGCCGGGGCGCACCGCCCGCCGAGGCGATGACGAGGATGCGGTCGCCGCCGTCGGGGAGGTAGCCGACGGGGGCGGTGTGCGGGGTGCCGGTGCGGGCGCCGGTGGTGGTGAGGAGGATCAGACGGGCGCCCTCGAAGTGGCCGCCCATACGGCCCTTGTTGGCGCGGAACTCTTCGATGACCTGGTCATTGAAAGGATTGGGCACTCGCTCTTCTTTCTCTTTCTCTGTCGCTGGAGTCTTCTGAACTTCGAAGGCGGCGCAGAGAAAGAGGCGGGCTCCTGGCCCGGGGCCTCACTCAGAGGCCGGGCACCCAACTCGCTCACGGCACAAGGCCGACCCGGCAGTCATGGCTGCACGGTAGCGTCCTGGTCGTAATCGAAGCCACGGAGTTTCTCAGCGGCGGCCCAGCAGTTCCGTGACCCGCATGAACCCGTCCGTGCCGTGGCCGAGTCCGACGACCCGGCGGGCCTGGCCCTCGGCCGCCCGCATCACGCCCGCGTCGATGCCGTGGGACTCCGAGGCCTGGACGATGTGCGCCATCGACGAGACCGCCGAGGTGATCGGGTTGCCCTCGCCGGAGAAGGTGCCGGCGTCGACGTCGTCCGCCCACTCCGCGATGAGCGGCGGCAGGATCGCGGCGATGCCCTGCGCGAAGGGGGCCAGCTCGCGGGCGCTGACACCTTCGGCCCGCGCCACCGCCAGGGCGTGGGCGTAGCCCGCCGTCGCCGTCCAGAAGAGGTCGAGCAGGGCGATGTCGTACGCGGCGGCCCGCCCGATGTCCTCGCCGAGGTGGGTGTGGGTGCCGCCGAGGGAGTCCAGTGCGGGCCGGTGTTCCCGGTAGAGGTCCTCGGGGCCGCTGTGCAGGAACACCGCGGCGGGGGTGCCGATGGTCGTGGTGGGGGTCATGATCGCGCCGTCCAGGTAGCGGACGCCGTGGGCCTCCGCCCAACTCGCTGTCTCCCGGGCGCGGTTCGGGGTGTCCGCGGTGAGGTTGACGACGGTGCGGCCCTTGAGGGCGTCGGAGACCGGTGCGTTTCGCAGGATCGCGTCGGCGGCGTCGTAGTTGACCACACAGACGACGGTCAGCGGACTCGCGGCGACCGCCTCGGCCGCGGACGCGGCACCGACCGCCCCGCGTTCGAGTAACGCCCGGTCCCGGCCCGGGGTGCGGTTCCACACGGTGGTCCGCAGCCCCGCTTCCAGGAACGCGTGGGTCAGCGCGCGACCCATCGGGCCCAGGCCGAGAACGGTGACGGCGGGCAGGTCGGTGGACACGGGCATGCTTCAACTCCGGTGCAGGGGAGGGGTATTGGCCGACAGCCGAAACCTGTGATGCCTCGTGGGCAGCCTCGGGCTTCCGCGTGACGGTCTTCAGCTTCTGCCGTGCGCCGGGAGCTGCCAAGTACTTACAAAAAAGTACGTACTGCGTGGAGGGCGCCTTGCGTCAGGACCTCGCGTCAGGTTCGCCGGAGAAAGCGTTCGAGGATCAGGCGCAGGGTGGGGAGTTGGTCGGCCGGGCGGAAGGACGGGTCGGTGGCCGCGCTGGTGTAGAGGGCGGCGATGAGCGCCATGACCCACGCCGCCGTGTCGTCCGGGTCCAGGGCGGGATCGATCTGCCCGGCCGCCGCGGCGTCGCGCAGCAGAGTGGTGACGGTGGACCGCTCCTCGTCGTTGTCGCGGCTCAGCAGCGCATCGAGTTCGGGGTCGCGATAGGCCTGCACCATCGCCTCCATGACCAGGGCGGGGACCAGCGGCTCGGTGGCGGGAGCGGCGAGCAGGTCCACGGTGTCGAGGAGGGCTTTCCACGGGTCGTCGGAGGCGCGGGCGGCGGCGAGTCGCTCGGCCTTGGTCGCACCGCCGTCCGGTTCGTCGTCCTCGAAGACGGCGTGGAAGATCGCGCGCTTGTTGGGGAAGTAGTGGAACAGGTTGCCCGCGCTCATGCCGGCGGCCCTGCAGATTTCCGCGGTGGTGGTGCGCTCGAAGCCCTTGGCGGCGAAGAGGTCGGCCGCGACGTTGATGATGTGCCGGCGCCGGGCCCGGTGCTTGGCGGGGTCGACCGTCCTCATCGGGGCCTGTCTCCTTCTTGATCCTGCGGTTCTCGGTTCCTTCGGTCCTCGACCGATCCCAGATAGTCTTCGGCAACAATACTAGACCGAGGGCTCGGTTTATTATTACGGCAGCGTCAGGAACGGACAGAGACAGACAGGCGCAGAGGGTCAGGAACAAGAGATCAAGATCAAGGGGGACAGGGGTATGGACAGGGAAGTGGCATCCGGGCGCGGTACACGGGGTGGCACTGTGCTGCGCGACCCGGTGTGGAGCACGGTCTGTGTCTACGTCGTTCTCGTACTGCTCGGGGCCGGCCTCGGACTGCTGGTCGACCTCCTGGCCGGCTGGCTCGTGTCCCTGCCCGTGGCGCCGCTGCGGGAACCGGCCGGACTCGTCGAGTCCCTTCCCGGTCCGGTGCTGCCCGCCGTCGGCGCGGTGGCGGGGCTGGCGCTCGGACTTGTCGCCCAGTACGAGCAGTTGGTGATCCGCCTGTCGGGCGACCGTGTGGTCCTCACCCGCAAGGGCCGTGAGCGGGAGTTCTCTCGCGACGCCGTCGCGGCGGTGTTCCGGGACGGCAAGCATCTTGTCCTGCTCGGTCACGACGAGGGTGAACTCGCCCGTCAGGAATGCGACCTGAGCGCAGGCCGCGTCTCCGGCGCTTTCACCAGGCACGGGTACGTGTGGGTGGACGTCGATCCGCACAAGGACGCGTTCCGGCGTTGGGTCCCGGGCACTCCCGGCCTGCCGGAGGGTGCGAACGCTGTTCTCAGGGCCCGCCAGGAGTCGTTGGAGAAGAAGGGGCCCGGCGATGACGACGTCCAGGAGCTTCGGGAGGAACTTGCCCGTCTCGGTGTCGTGGTGAGGGACGACAGGCGACGGCAGTACTGGCGGGTGTTACGGCCGTCGGGCGGCCCGGTCGTGGACCCGGTCGTGGAGTGAGCCGGAGGGCCATGATCGCCGAGACGCACCGCCGGGCGGTCCGGGTGTCGCAGGGGGTGGAACAGGGGCCGCTGCGGAGGCTGGGAGGGTGCGTCGGTGGGTGAGGTTGGGGCACTCGGGTGGACCTCGGCGTGGCGTGGCGCACTTTTGCAAGCGGGTGCTTGCAAAAGTTAGCGCGGGTGGTGCAAGGTGGACGCATGGCATCTCTCAACGTCGGCAACCTCGGTGACTATCTGCGCGAGCAGCGGCGAACCGCGCAGCTCTCGCTCAGGCAGCTCGCCGACGCCGCCGGGGTGTCCAATCCTTATCTGAGCCAGATCGAGCGCGGGCTGCGCAAGCCGAGCGCGGAGGTGCTGCAGCAGGTCGCCAAGGCCCTGCGGATCTCCGCCGAGACGTTGTACGTGCGGGCCGGCATCCTCGACGCCGAGCGGGACCGCGACGAGGTGGAGACGCGTGCGGTCCTCCTCGCCGATCCCACGCTGAACGAGCGGCAGAAGCAGGTGCTGCTCCAGATCTACGAGTCCTTCCGCAAGGAGAACGGGTTCGGGATCGACGAAGCGGGCCAGGAGGACGACGAGACGGACATAGGGGTCAAGGTCGGCGCTCCGGGTGACGATGCCCTGAGTGACGGCGACCCGGCCGTCCGCGACGGTGACCTCGCCGTACGAGAGACCCGCACGGCGGGCGGGCGCACGCCCACCCGACGTACCCGTACAACCGGCGGCAATGACGCCGACCCGCAGCAGACGGCCAGTTGAGCCGGACCAGGGCGCCGGCCGCCTGACTGCGGACCACAAAACCCTCAGCCGAAAGCGAATCCGGGAGGACCATCACCATGGCCATCACCGACGACCTGCGCAAGACCCTCAGCGACCCGACTCCGCTCTACTTCGCCGCCGGCACCGCCGACCTGGCCCTTCAGCAGGCCAAGAAGGTGCCCGGTCTGGTCGAGCAGCTGCGCGCCGAGGCCCCTGCGCGGATCGAGGCCGTGCGCAGCACCGACCCCAAGACCGTCCAGGAGAAGGCCCAGGCGCGCGCCAAGGAGGCCAGTGTCAAGGCCAAGGAGGCGCAGGAGAGCATCCAGGCCAAGGTCGGCGAGTTCTTCGGCACCCTCGACGGTGACCTGAAGAAGCTCGGCAGCACCCTCGACTCCGACCTGAAGAAGCTCGGCGAGAGCGCCCAGGACTTCGCCCTGCGCGGTGTCGGCGTCGCCGCCGAGTACGCCGTCAAGGCCCGCGAGACGTACGAGAAGGTCGCCGAGCACGGCGAGCAGACCGTGCGGACCTGGCGCGGCGAGGCCGCCGAGGAGATCGAGGACCTGGCGATCGCCGTCGAGCCGAACGCCGAGCCCAGCGCTCAGCCGAAGCCGGCGCCGACCCCGGTCAGGACCGAGCCGAAGCCCTCCGCCGTCAAGGCCGAGCCGAAGCCCGCCCCGGTCAAGACCGTGCCGAAGCCCACCGAGGCCAAGACCGTGCCCGCCCCGGCGAAGAAGCCGGAGGCGAAGAAGGCAACCCCGGCCCGCAAGGTCACCCCCACCAGCACCGCCAAGAAGACCACGCCGCCCGCCAAGTGAGGCACCGCGGTACGGATCACGGGCCGGGCACTCTCGGAGTGCCCGGCCCGTTCTCCGGGTAGCGGGATTCCGGGAACGGGTACGGTGACCGCGTGAAGACAAGCCGAGTCTGGTGGTGGACGTAGTGCTGATGCAGGGTTTCGCAGGGTTCATGTGGCTGCTGAGCGTCGCCCTGATCCTTTTCAGCGGCTTCGCGCTGATCGACGCCGCCACGCGCCGCGAGGACGCCTACCGCGCGGCCGACAAGAAGACCAAGCCCTTCTGGCTGATCGTCCTGGGGCTCGCGTTCGTGGTGAACCTGATCTTCAACATCCTGTCGTTCCTGCCGATCATCGGCCTCGTCGCGACGATCGTGTACATGGTCGACGTACGACCGGCCCTGCGCGGCCTGCCCGGCGGGGGCCGCAGCCGACGCGGTGGCTCCAGCAGCGACGGTCCGTACGGCCCTTACAACGGCGGCCGCTGAAGCGTCCCGAAGGGGGAGCGGGGGGACCTGAGGGGCGGGTTTCCGTTCAGCCCGTCCGGTCGAGCAACAGCACCGCCACGTCATCGGTGAGCTCGCCGCCGTTGAGATCGCGCGCCTCGTTCACCGTGGCCCGCAGCAACTCCTCCCCGCGCAACCCCGCGGAGAGCTGACGGCGGACCATCTCCACCATGCCGTCCTGGCCGAGCCGCTCCCGGCCCTGGCCGATATGGCCCTCGATCAGACCGTCGGTGTAGAGCATCAGGCTCCACTCGGCACCCAGCTCCACCTGCATCCGCGGCCAGCGGGCGCCGGGGAGCAGGCCGAGGGCGGGGCCGTTGTTCTCTTGCGGGAGCAGTCGTGCGGGCCGGGCGGGGCGGGCGATCAGCGGGGCCGGGTGGCCCGCGAGGCACAGGCCCGCGCGGCGGCCGTCGGGAGCGATGTCCACCGTGCACAGCGTCGCGAAGATCTCCTCGTCGGAGCGCTCGTGCTCCAGGACCTGCTGGAGCGTGCCGAGCAGCTGGTCGCCGCACAGGCCCGCCAGTGTCAGCGCCCGCCAGGCGATACGCAGCTCCACACCGAGCGCCGCCTCGTCCGGGCCGTGCCCGCTGACGTCACCGATCATCGCGTGGACGGTGCCGTCCGGGGTGCGGACGGTGTCGTAGAAGTCGCCGCCGAGCAGGGCACGCGAACGGCCCGGCCGGTAGCGGGCGGCGAAGCGGAGCGAGGAGCCCTCCAGGAGGGGGGTGGGCAGCAGGCCGCGTTCCAGGCGGCGGTTCTCCTGGGCGCGCATCCGGCCCTCGGCGAGGCGTCGCTCGGCCGTGTCGGAACGCTTCCGCTCCACCGCGTACCGGATCGCCCGGCTCAGCAGCCGACCGTCCAGCTCGTCCCGGAACAGGTAGTCCTGGGCGCCCACACGCACCGCCTCGGCGCCGCGCTCGGCGTCGCCGGACGCGGTGAGCGCGAGGACGGCGTGCCGGGGCGCGAGCTCCAGCACGTGCCGGAGTACGGCGAGCTCGTCGTCGGCCGGGGTCCGGCCGGCCGCGGGCAGCGCGAGGTCCAGCAGGATGCAGTGGACGTCGTCGGTGAGCAGCCGCGCTGCCTCGGTGAGGTTGCGGGCGGTGCGCACACGGATCGGCCTGCCGGCCGAGTCCAGCAACTCGGGCACGACCGTGGAGCCGCCGGGATCGTCCTCGATCACCAGCAGGGTGAGGTTGGTGCCGGTGGGGGCGATGACGCCGGTGGGTTTGGTCGTGGCGGGGGTGGTGCCGGCGCCTGCGTTGGTGGCTGCGCCGGTGCCTGTGCTGTTGCTGGGGGTGGTGGCAGTGGTGCTTGCTGTGCCGGTGGAGCCGCTGGGGCCGCAAGAGCCGCTGGAGCCGCCGACCGAGCCGGATGCGCCGGTCTGGCCGGTCGCGCCGACGTGGCCGACCTGGCCTGTGCCGTCGGCGGAGCCACGCGTGCCGGCCGAGCCATCCGGGCCGGTCATGGCTGTGGCAGTGGCGGTGGTGCGGCCAGTGGGCACGGCCGCGGTGTTCCCGGCGGGGGCCGTCTCGTGCGGGGCCCCTTCCTTCGAAGGGCCGGTGCCTGAGGACGCGGCCTGCGCCTGACCACTCTCCACGGCCGGGATCGCTCTCTGCCGCGGTACGGGTACGGGCATCTTCTTGGTTCCTTCCCTCCCCCCCCCGCGTGCATGGCAGGGCAAGGGACCTCGACCTACCGACGGGGACCATAGCGGTAGTCGGCGCCGCAACGGAATGGCGCACGGCACGCTGCCCGCACGCTGGCCGCTGTCATATGCCGCGTTCCCTACCGCAGTTGGACAGGTCGACTGCCGCGTCGGGATGACGAACGTCACGTCGGCGACAGGTTTGAGGTGCGCCAGGTCATGTGGCCCTTGTCACCCGTGGCCGCTCACGCACTCGGCTGAACGGCTCAGTGGCCACCAGCTCGCCCGGCCGCACCACCCCACGGACGCTCACGCGCCCGGCCGCACTACCCCGAGTATCGGCATCGTCCCCGCCCCGGCGACGGTCACCGTCCGCCCCGGCCGCGGGGCGTGCACGATCGCGCCGTCGCCCACGTACATCGCGACATGGCTGGCGTCGCCGAAGTAGATGATGAGGTCTCCGGGGCGCATGTCCTCGACGGCCACGTGCTTCAACTGCTGCCACTGCTGCTGCGAGGTGCGTGGGATCGTGCTGCCGGCGCTCGCCCAGGCCTGTGAGGTCAGGCCGGAGCAGTCATACGTATTCGGGCCCTCGGCGCCCCATTCGTACGGTTTGCCCATCTGGGCCGTGGCGAACTCCACCGCCTTCCTGCCCTGCGCGGAGGCGTCGCCCTTGATCTCGTCGAGGATGCCGGAGCCGAGCCAGGCGGTCTGCGCCTTGAGCGCGGCCTTCTTCTCCAGCTCGGCGAGGCGTTCCTTCTCCTTCTTCTCCAGCTTGGACTCGAGCTTCTCGGCCGCCGCGATCTGCTTCTTGATCTCCTTCTTGGCGGCCGCCTTGGCCTTGCGGCCCTCCTCCAGCTTCTTCCACTGGGCGGAGGCATCCTTGGAGTACTGCTCCAAGTCCTGCTGAGTGCGGGACATTTCCCCGATCAGGCCCTTGGTCGCGCGCTGGCCCTGGATCACCCGGCCCGCACCGTCAAGAAATTGCTGAGGGTTGTCGCTGAGCATCAACCGCGCCTCGTCCGGCAGTCCGCCGCCGCGGTACTGGGAGCGGGCCGCGGCACCCGCGCGGTCCTTCAGCCGGTCCAGCCTCTCCTTGCCCTCGACGATCTTCTTGGCCAGGGCGACGATGTCGGCCGACTGCTTCTCGGCCTTCTCCTCGGCGGCGTTGTACGCGTCCGTGGCGACCGCCGCGTCGTGATAGAGGGCGTCCAGTTTCTCGCGTACGGCCTCAAGGTCCTTGTCGGGCGGAGCTGCCAAGGACGGGGTCGTGGTCGGGGACGGCGTGGGGGTCGGAGCCGCGAACGCCGTGCCTGGCGCTGCCAGTACGGTGACCGCGCAGACGACGGTCACGGCCGCTGTGATCAGCCCGCGCTTGCCCGCTCTCATACCTCTGCCCCCAAAAAACTGATTTACCGTCAGTAACTTACGGACGTCTGGGGATCGTGTCACGTAGGCGTGCAAAACGACAGAGGTCGTTGCGCGCGTCGGCAAAGCGAGTCCTTCCCCCCTTCCCATCCCCCGTATGGCGATCTCCCCGTCTGTGTGACGAACGCCTCACGGAGATCGTTCCCGGGGCCGGGAAGCCGGACGGGTCAGATGCGCGGCGCCAACGCCTCCCACGCCACCGTCACTTCACCCTGCCGCCACCGCGCCGGCCCGTCCGTCACCGGCCAGTCGGACGTGAGGTCCCGCACCGCCCGGAGCCAGCGCTGGCGGGCGCCGTAGGAGGCGTAGGGCGCGGCGGCCGCCCAGGCGCGGTCGAAGTCGCGCAGGAAGGCGTGCACCGGTTCACCGGGGATGTTGCGGTGGATGAGCGCCTTCGGCAGCCGTTCCGCGAGGTCCGAGGGCCGCTCCAGCGAACCCAGCCGGGTCGCGAAGGTGACCGTGCGGGGACCCCGCGGACCGAGTGCCACCCATACGTGCCGGCGCCCGATCTCGTCGCAGGTCCCCTCGACGAGCAGCCCGCCGCGGGAGTTCCCGGCGGCCGGGGCGAGGCGGGCGCACAGCCGCTCCCATACGGCGGCGACCTCACCCTCGTCGTACTGGCGCAGTACGTTCGCGGCCCGGATGAGCAGCGGCCGCCCGGCAACCGGGATCTCGAAACCGCCATGCCGGAAGACGAGCCCGTCCCGTTCGTACGGCCGCGCCGCCGCGACCCGCGCCGGTTCGATCTCGACGCCGACCACGCGCGCGCGTGGCGTCGCCGTGCGAAGGCGGGCAAGGAGTTCGACGGCCGTCCAGGGGGCGGCACCGTAGCCGAGGTCGACGGCCACGGGGTCGACGGCGCGGCGCAGCTCGGCCCCGTGCACCGCCGCGATCCAGCGGTCCATGCGGCGGAGCCGATTGGGATTGGTGGTCCCGCGCGTGACCGTGCCCACGGGGCGGGTCGCTGCGCGGGATGTCATGGGTACGAGGGTATGCGGCCGCTTGGTCCTCCTGGCCGGGCACTCGGTTCAGTAGTCAGGCCGCTCGTACCGCCGGCCTGGGCGCTCGGCCGGCCGGTCGCCCTGGCGCCGATCCCCTGTTCGCTGATCGCCGGACGCCGATCACTCGGAGGGGCCCCAAGGTCCACGCATCCCGACCTCGAACGGTTGAGCGAAACCTGGTAATACCTCGGCAAAAACCCTCCCGCCCGGAATGGGAAGCCCTCACTCCGTGTTGCCTCCCTTGGAGGGCGCGCCGCACCTTCCGTCCGGCTTGCCCGCAGCTAGGAGGAGCCACGTGAGCCAGTACGCCAGCAGGCTCGGGCGACGCTCTGTGGCGGCACCCCCGCGACTGCGACTGCCGCACCGTCGCCCCCGCCGCGTCGCCATGCTTTCCGTGCACACCTCACCGCTCCACCAGCCGGGCACCGGCGACGCCGGCGGCATGAACGTCTACATCGTGGAGCTCGCGCAGCGCCTCGCCGCGATCAACATCGAGGTGGAGATCTTCACGCGCGCGACGACCGCCGCTCTCCCGCCGGCCGTCGAACTCGCGCCCGGCGTCCTCGTCCGGCACGTGGACGCGGGCCCCTACGAGGGCCTCGCCAAGGAGGAGCTCCCCGCCCAGCTGTGCGCCTTCACGCACGGTGTGATGCAGGCCTGGGCAGGCCACCGCCCCGGGTACTACGACCTCGTGCACTCCCACTACTGGCTCTCCGGCCACGTCGGCTGGCTCGCCGCCCAGCGCTGGGGCGCCCCCCTGGTGCACGCCATGCACACCATGGCCAAGGTCAAGAACGCCAACCTCGCCGACGGCGACACCCCCGAGCCCGCCGCCCGCGTCATCGGCGAGACCCAGATCGTCGCCGCCGCCGACCGCCTGATCGCGAACACGGCCGAGGAGCGCGAGGAACTCGTACGGCACTACGCCGCCGATCCCGCCAACGTCGCCGTGGTCCACCCCGGCGTGAACCTGGACCGCTTCCGCCCCGCCGACGGCCGCGCCGCAGCCCGCGCCCGTCTCGGCCTCCCGCAGGACGCCCTGGTCCCCGTCTTCGCAGGCCGCATCCAGCCCCTGAAGGCGCCGGACGTGCTGCTGCGCGCGGTCGCCGTCCTCCTCGACGAGCGTCCCGACCTGCGCTCGCAGATCGTCGTCCCGGTCGTCGGCGGCCCCAGCGGCAGCGGGCTCGCCAAGCCCGAGGGCCTGCAGAAGCTGGCGTCCCGGCTCGGCATCGCGGATGTCGTACGGTTCCAGCCGCCCGTCGGCCAGGAGCAGCTCGCCGACTGGTTCCGCGCCGCGTCCGTGCTCGTCGTGCCGTCCTACAGCGAGTCCTTCGGCCTGGTCGCCATAGAGGCACAGGCGGCCGGGACGCCGGTGCTCGCCGCCGCGGTCGGCGGACTTCCGGTGGCCGTACGCGACGAAGAGACGGGTGTGCTCGTACGAGGACACAATCCCGCCGACTACGCGCGCGTGCTGCGCGACTTCGCCGACGACCCCGCGCGCCCGGCACGGATGGGCGAGGCAGCCGCCCGGCACGCGCAGTCCTTCGGCTGGGACACCGCGGCCGCCGCCACGGCGGACGTCTACACGGCGGCGACCCAGTCGTACCGCCGTCGCGTACGCTCCCACCATGGCTGACACCGGAAAGGCGGACCGGGACGCGCGGGCGGCGCAGACGGCGCAGGTCCTCGAAGGTGCCCTCAAGGACGCCGAACTGGAATGGGAGAGCCCCGCACCCGGCACCTACGTGGTGAAGCTCCCCGGGACCCGCAAGCTCTCGACGACGGTGTCCCTGCTGCTGGGCCGTCACTCTCTGTCCCTCAACGCCTTCGTCATCCGCCACCCCGACGAGAACGAGCCCGGCGTGCACCGCTGGCTCCTGGAGCGCAACCTCAAGCTGTACGGCATCAGTTACGCCGTCGACCCGCTCGGTGACGTCTATGTCACCTCCAAGCTGCCTCTGGCCACCGTGACCGCCGACGAGATCGACCGCCTCCTCGGCCAGGTCCTGGAGGCGGCCGACGGTGCCTTCAACACCCTTCTGGAGCTGGGGTTCGCCTCCGCCATCCGCAAGGAGTACGAGTGGCGGGTGTCCCGGGGCGAGTCGACGCGAAACCTGGACGCGTTCGCGCACCTCACACGGCCCTCGGCCGACTGACCCCGGGACGCCGACGCCGGGTCAGTCGCCGTCCGGCGGCAGGGAGGAGTCCGGCTGCGGACCGTCGGTGGGATCGGGGTCGTCACCGGAGCCGCCGGACGATCCGTCGGGCTTGTCGAGTTCGTTCGCGAAGGCGCGCAGGGCGTCCGCCAGTTCCTTCTTGGTGGGCAGCTCGTCGACCTTCTGGTCGAGTTCCGCGATACGCCGGTTGAGCGCCTCCAGGTCGGTTTCCGCGGGCGGGGTGGCCGGGGGCTCGGAGGGGATCGGGGGATCGACCGGAGTGGTCGGGCTGGGGTTGGGGTCGTCGGGGTCACTGCCGCCGCTGCCGCTGCCGCCGACCGGGCCGTCGCCGTCTTCGTCGCCGGGTTCCTCGATCGGCGGCGGCTCGGTGAACGTCGAGGTCGGGCTCGGGCTCGGGGAAGACGCGGGACCGTCGTCCGAGGCGGACGCGAGGGCCGCGCCGACACTTAAGGCCACCAGGGCCGCGGCGCCCGCGACGGCGGTGGAGACCCGGCTGAGTCTCAGGGTGCGCAGGGTGGTCGAGGCGGCCGATCTCGGCGAGTCCGGCGAGTCCGGCGACCCCGGTGAGTCCGGCGGGCTCTCCAGGTTCTCCGGGTTCTCCGGGTTGGGTGGGTTCTTGGGGTTCTGGGTGTTCTGCGAGTCGTCCATGGGGCGACGCTAAGCGGGCGTAACCGGTGGACGGACGGCTTCCGCCGAATCTCTCGAACGAACGTCCGTACTCGGTTGTCGGGCCGACGTCACATGACCTTCCGCATGCCTTCGTGGGAGACGTGGGAGCCACCCGAGCCCTTGCGGTAGCTGTTCCGGTAGCGCCCGGGGGGCACTCCCACCAGCTTCTTGAAGTGGCGTGTGAGATGGGCCTGGTCGTGGAAGCCGGTCAGCGCGGCGACGTCCGCCGGACCGTGGTCCGTGAGCAGCAGACGACGGGCCCGATCGACCCGCCGGGCGTTCAGATACTGGTGCGGTGCGATGCCGTACGCGCTGCTGAACGCCCGTACGAGATGCGCGGGATGGGCCTGGAGCATCCGCGCGGCCTCGTCCAGTGAGAGGCCCTCGACGACACGTTCGTCGAGGAGTTCGCGCAGCCGGCGGGCGAGCGCGGGGTCGGGGCGTGAGGTGCGAGGTGGGGTGCGGCTCCCGTCCACCGGTCGCAGATGCGTCCGCAGCCGCTCGCCGACGAGCGTCAGCCTGCTCTCGGCCTCCAGTTCCTCGCCGGGCCGGGTGAGCGCGGTGTGCACCTGCCCGACGCGCAGCCGCAGCAAGGGATCGCGCAGATCGGGTGCGTCGACGGCGGGCCCGATCAGATCCTCGCCGAGCCGACTGCTGTCGAGGTACAGCACCCGCTTGCGGAAGCCGTCCGGGGTGGCGGGGGAGCCGTTGTGCGGGACGTGCGGCGGCAGCAGCGACACCGTGTCGTGCGGGGTGCCGTGCTCATGCCGGTCCAGGTCGTACCGTACGGCCCCGTCGTCCACGATGAGCAACGTCCACGCGTCGTGGACGTGCATCGGGTACGCGTACTCGGTGAAGTGGGCGTGGAAGACCTCCACGACACCGGGGATGCGCGGGCGCCAGGCGGCAACCTCCTGCTGAACCGCTGGTTTCGCCGCCACGCAAAGAACGTACAAGACGCTGTCGTACGACGCCCGGCAGTCTCGTCACATGAGCACTGAACCCCTGCCTACCGAACCTCTGCGTACCGAACCCCTGCCTACCGAAGCCTTGCCTGCCGAGCCCGCGCCTGCCGAGCCCGTGCGCTTCGACACCAAGATCGCCGTGCTGCTGCGGGAGGACCTGGAGCCCTGGCAGCGGCTGAACGTGACGGCGTTCCTGGTCAGCGGGCTCGGCACGCAGGTCCCGGAGGTGATCGGCGAGCCGTACGAGGACGGGGACTCGGTGGCCTACCTGCCGATGTTCCGGCAACCGGTGCTGGTCTTCGAGGCCACCAAGGAGACACTGCGCGCGGCGCACACGCGGGCCCTGTCCCGAACCCTGCCCCGGGCACTCTTCACCAGCGACCTCTTCACCACGGGCCACGACCGCGACAACCGGGCGGCGGTACGGGCCGTGCCGACGAGTGAGCTGGATCTGGTGGGGCTGGCGGTGTACGGGCCGCGCAACGGTGTGGACAAGGTGCTGAAGGGAGCGCGGATGCACCCCTGATGGCCTTGGCTTGTCAGAACGCGGGGGCCTCGGGCTTGACGGCGGCCGGCGGTTCAGTCGCCGCCGGGTCGGTCGCCGTCGGTTCAGTGACCGTCGGCTTCCCGGCCGGTTCCTTACTCGATTCCTCGCTCGGATCCTTGCTCAGTTCCTTGCTCGATTCCTCGCCCGGTTCCTCGTTCGGCATCCGCCGCATCAGGGCGCCGTACCCGATCGCGGCCCCCGTCCCGATGACCGCGCACGTCCCCCACAGCCACTCCGCGCCGAAGCGGTCGATGACGATGCCGGACATCAGGGGTGCCACCAGGGCCGCGACCGACCACGACAGGGTGTACATGCCTTGGTAGCGCCCGCGACCGTGCACCGGGGACAGTCGGACGACGAGACCGGTCTGGGTCGGCGCGTTGATCATCTCGCCGAGTGTCCACACGCAGACGGTGAGGGCGAACAGGCCGATCGACCCGGCGAAGGCGGTGAGGCCGAAGCCGTATCCCGCGAGGAGGGACGAGACGACCAGCAGCCGCTTGACGTCCCGGTGCTCGATGAACCGGGTGACCGGGATCTGCAACGCGACGATCAGCACGCCGTTGACGGCGATCGCCATGCCGTAGTCGGCGGGTGTGAACCCGGCCTCGCCCATGGCGACCGGCAGACCGACCGAGCCCTGCTGGAAGATCAGCGCGACCAGGAAGGACAGCCCCACGACGCTCATGAACCGCCCGTCGCGCAGGACGGCACCGAGGCCGACGTCGTCGCGCGCTTCCTCGCCCTTGTGTGCGACGGGTCGCGACTCGGGCAGCTTCAGGAACACCACGACCGCGCAGACGGCCGTCATGCCCGCCTCGATCAGGAAGCCGGCGCGGTAGCTGAACTCGGCGATGAACCCGGCGGCCATGGAGGACACGGCGAAACCGAGGTTGATGGCCCAGTAGTTGAGGGAGAAGGCACGCACCCGGTCCTCGGGGCGCACGATGTCGGCCATCATCGCCTGCACGGCCGGTCGTGAGGCATTGGACGCCATCCCGACCAGGAAGGCGACGCCGGCGATGGCGACCGGATGGTGCACGAAGCCGAGGAGCGCGACCGACGCGGCGGTCGACGCCTGGGCGATGAGGAGCGTGGGCCGCCGCCCGAGCCGGTCGGTCATCACACCTCCGCCGAGGGAGGAGACCACTCCGCCCAGCCCGTGCAGCGAGGCGACCAGTCCGGCGTACGAGGCGGAGTACCCGCGGTCCAGCGTGAGGTACAGCGCCATGAAGGTGGCGACGAACGCGCCGAGCCGGTTGACGAGCGTGCTGGTCCACAGCCACCAGAACTCACGTGGGAGCCCTGAGACGGTCTCCCGGGTGGCACGCCTCAGGGCGGCGACGGACATGGCGGATCCCCCCGGATGTAAGTGGCTTGAGCGCTAGGCGCAACTTACGAGGGGGGAGGTGGCGGGGACCACTGAATTAACAGATCCCGTCAACCGTCCGTTCCACAGTCCGCCTGGCGAGCGGACACACAACGGATCAGAGCCTTCGATTACGCTCATCCGCATGGCCGACGCACCGTACAAGCTGATCCTCCTCCGCCACGGCGAGAGCGAATGGAACGCGAAGAACCTGTTCACCGGCTGGGTGGACGTCAACCTCAACGAGAAGGGTGAGAAGGAGGCAGTCCGCGGCGGTGAGCTGCTCAAGGACGCCGGCCTGCTCCCCGACGTGGTCCACACGTCCCTCCAGAAGCGCGCCATCCGCACCGCCCAGCTCTCCCTCGAGTCCGCGGACCGCCACTGGATCCCCGTCCACCGCTCCTGGCGCCTGAACGAGCGCCACTACGGCGCCCTCCAGGGCAAGGACAAGGCCCAGACCCTCGCCGAGTTCGGCGAGGAGCAGTTCATGCTGTGGCGCCGCTCCTACGACACCCCGCCGCCCGCCCTCGAGGACGGCACGGAGTTCTCCCAGTCCGACGACCCGCGCTACGCGACCATCCCCCCGGAGCTCCGCCCCCGCACGGAGTGCCTCAAGGACGTCGTCATCCGCATGCTCCCGTACTGGTACGACGGCATCGTCCCCGACCTCCTCACCGGCCGCACGGTCCTGGTCGCCGCCCACGGCAACTCCCTGCGCGCCCTCGTCAAGCACCTCGACGGCGTCTCCGACGCCGACATCGCGGGCCTCAACATCCCGACCGGCATTCCCCTCTACTACGAACTCGACGCGTCCTTCAACCCGGTGACACCGGGCGGCAAGTACCTCGACCCGGAGGCGGCAGCGGCGGCCATCGAGGCGGTCAAGAACCAGGGCAAGAAGAAGTAGGGTTTGTGATCACGCCCCCGACCTGCGCGTATGGCGCGGATCGGGGGCTTTTTCACGGCCTGGGCCCACCTGGGGCCCTCAGTGCCCCGAGTCTTGCGGCCGGAGCGCCAGCCCGAGAGCCGTCCGGGCACGGTCCCGGCTACTCGGCATGAGGTGCGCGTACACCTTCAACGTCAGGCCCGGGTCAGAGTGCCCGAGGTACTCACTGACAGCCTTGATGCTCTCCCCGGCGTCCAGCAGGACGGACGCGTAGAAGTGGCGCAGAGCGTGCATGCCGTGTTCGCGGGCGGCGGCGTGCTCGCGGCTCTTGGCCTTCGGGATGACGCCGACTTTCGCGAGGGCGGGCTTCCAGTGGTCCTCGTTCAACGACGTGCGCCAGACGTGCCCGCCGTTGGGCCCACTGAAGATCAGACGTTTGGTCACGGGCTGGCCGTTCGCCCGCATCCACGGCAACGTGACTTCAACGGGCGGGAAGCGGTCGATGTGCTCCTTCAGCGCATCCGCCACGGGATCCGGCAGAGGCACATCACGGAGCTTGCCGCCCTTCGGGGGCGCGAACACGGCCTTGCTCAGGCTCAGCTTGAGCTGCTGCACCACGTGCAGGGTGTTGGTGTCGAAGTCCAGCTCATCGACGCACAGTCCGAGGATCTCGCCCTGTCGCAGGCCGCAGCCGGCGCCCATGTCGACCATGGTGCGGAAGCGTTCGACCATGGCGGCCCGAACAGCGAAGACCCGTTCCGGCTGCCATGGGATGACACGGCGCATGCCCATCTCGGGGAGCGTCACCGTCCGGGAGTTGCAGGGGTTCCGGCGTAGGTAGCCGTCTTCCACGGCCGCGGAGAGGACGGCCCGGACGTTCGAGAAGATCACACGGGCGTACGCGCCGGACATGCCGGACGCTTCGAGGCGCGTCACGAACTCGCGAATGTGACTCGGCTGGAACGACCCGAGCGGACGTGCCCCGATGTGGGGGAAGGCGTGCAGCCTGAGTTGAGACTGCATCGACGCTCGGGTGTTCGGGTCTCCGCTCTGGCTCGCAAGCCACTCCTCCGCGAACTCCTGAAAGGACGTTCGGGACGCGTTCGGGTCGATGTAGTCGCCGCGAGCCACGTCCGCAGCCATCTTGCTCAGCCACTGTTCGGCGAGGCGCTTCTGTCCGTCGGCGAACGACTTGCTCTTGCGCTTGCCGTCGGGCGCGAAGTAGCGAGCCCTGTAGCGCAGGCCGGTGCCGTGGCGCTCGGTCTTGACGCGGACGGTCTTGCTATTGGCGTCGGTCTCAGTCCTGAACCAACGGTCTTGAATGCTTCCTGCCATCAGAGACGGAGTCCTTTCCCAGCATGGAGCAGGGGTGGCCGTTCAATCGGCCACCCCTGACGGCGTGAGGCTGCGTCAGGCCGCGATGCGGTCGACGTTCTTGAGCTGAGTGACGTAGGCCCCCACCTCGGCGGGGTCGTAGCGAACGTGCTTACCGACGCGGAAGCCGGGAGGACCGGTGCGCTTCCTACGCCACTGGTAGACGGTTTCGAGGGGGACGCCGAAGATCTCGGCGATGTCGTCGGGGGTGAGGTACCGATCGGGCAGGCCGCCGCGCAGGACGGCGCGGGGGTCGGATTGAGCGGAACGGGTTCGGCTCATGGGGTCCTCAGAGGTTGAGTGGCGTTGGCTTCGGGGGTTTCTCGGACTCCGTGTGTGTCCGAGGTGCGGATTTCTGCGTCACCGCGTCATCTGCGTCACTTGAGGCTCTGACCTGCGGGTTTGGGTGACGCGGCGGATCGGGGCTGCGTCACCGCTGTGTCATCGGCTGCGTCACCGGGTGACGCAGGTGACGCAGGATGACGCAGAGTCGGCCGTCTGCGTCATCGCTGTTGCCACAGGTCAGCAGCCGTTTTCCGGCTCGGGTGACGCAGGTGACGCAGCGTTTTCCTACTTAGGACAAAGAAGGGGCTGCCTGTAGTAGTCGGTGCGCCTGCCAGTGCGAATAGGGAGCCGCTGCGCGGCGCGACCTTGGGGCGGCGTCCCGCCGAACAGCAAGAGGAGCACGTGCTCCTCTTGCTGTTCGCTTGAACCTGCGGATCGCGGGTCAGAATGCCCGCGTCTGCTCGTTCGGAGTCAGGGTCAGGGCGACCGTGCGGGTCATTTCGAGGTAGCGGCCCGCCTTGGTACGGCCCGAGTCAATGAGGACGCCCCGGGCGGCCAGCGTCGGTTGAAGGCGCTTGAGGCGGTCGGAGAGGACTTTGCCCGTGGTCGGCCACCCCTTGGGCAGGGCACGGCACTCGTCGCCGCTGTAGAGGAGGCTGAGGCAGTGCAGCCACTCGGTGGACGTCATCTGCTGCGCCGCGCCCGGCTCGATGGTCTCCGCGTGCCTGAGGACGGTCTGTGCGAGGAGGTCACCCTCGATCACGTCGTCGTTCAGGTCGTCCAGACTCGCCCGGTAGGCGGCAAGCGCCCCGAGCCCGGTTGCCGCGTCGAACTGCGCGCACAGGTGGGCGAAGTCCGCCATTCGCAGGTCGGTGGGGGTCTCCGCCTCCACGGCGCGGACCTTGACCGTGAGGTCCAGGAGCGAGCCGAGGACAACGGGGAGAACTTCCGCGTAGTCCGCCCACAGTTCGGCCTCGGTGCGCCGCACACGGGGACGCTCCAACCGCAGGGGCAGGAGCCGTTCCGCGAGGTCGGGTCGGATGACTCCCACGTCGATCCCGGTGAGGAGCAGGGGCCGGCGGTAACCGACGCGGAACACGTCCCCGTCGGTGAACAGAGCCCGCTTGACGCTCTCGGCACCGGTGACGATGCAGCACATGGCGTCGGACAGGTCCGGCGTCATGTGGGACAGGTTGTCGAGGGCGGTGATCCATCCGGCCGCCACGGCCGCGATCAGGTTTTCTTCATCCTTCGGTGCCCTGCGCAGGTCACCGCTCATGCCCTCGATGATCCGGGTGAGCATCCTGCCCCCGGTGGACTTCCCCGCCCCTTGTGGGCCGGTGAGGAACGGCGCGGGGACCGGAACGGACGGGCCGAGGCAGCCGATCAGCCACGCGATGGCGAGGCACTCGGTTTCGGCGTTGGCGAAGTTGCACAGCCGCATCAGCAGGTCGATGCCCTTGCCGTCGGTGTCCTTGACCGGCAGCGGTAGTTCCCCAGTGAGCTGCGTGCGTCGCCAGCACACCTCGCGCGGGTCGGGGGTGAGGATGTCCCAGCCGGTGGGGTGGATACGGACGGACCGTCCGTCGTCGCGGCCCAAGTCCAGCCACGTTGCCCCGTCGAATCCGGGGGCTACGCGGATGTTCACGGCGTGCGTGTCCGCCTCCAACGCGAGGGCTTCGATCAAGTCCAACGCCTCCTTCATCGCCGATCCGTTGAACACGCCGCGCCCGTCCTTGAACAGGCCGACCATGAGTTCCTGGCGGTGGCTGCCGGTGGTGCCCTGCGAGCGCATGGGCCGGGCCACGGGGTGGCCGTTCTTCTGCGCGTACACGGTCCCGTCGGCGGTGCGGAAGTAGCGGAAGTGCTCCTGCGCGTAGTCCGCGATGATCTGGCGGGCGGGGTTCTTTTCGTCCTCAGACATGGCTCAGTCCCAACGTGGTCAGGGCGTTGCTCCACGCGTCAGTGCAGTGCCGGGCCGATTCGCCCTTGGCCTGCGCGGCGGTGAACAGCCGCACGGTGTGCGCCTCGGTGAGGCAGCCGCACCGGCCGTGCGTGGACAGCACGGCGAGGAACGTCCGGTAGACGGTGGCGTGCACCGCAGTAGAAGCCGCGGTGATGCGCTGCTCTGCCATGGCGATGCCACGGTCCAGGTAGGCGGGCGTGCGGTGAGGGCACTCCCCGCCCCTGGCCGGTGCGGGCACGGTGACGGCCGCCGGTCGGACTGCGGTGGGCTCCTTCACGGCCAGCGTGCGGACGATGTCCGGCAGGGCGGTCATGGTGCCGGTGCCGGGGCCCAACCACCGGGCGTAGGACATGGTCGACTTGATGTCGACGCCGGGGCGGACCGCGTTGTGCGACGACATGGCACCCCGGTAGATCCAGTGTTCCCCGCGCGTCGTCTGCACGACCCGTGTGGCGGGCAGGGTCTCGCGGGCCCAGTCGATGGCCGCCGCGTTGTCCAGGTCCACCACGGTCAGCCCTGCGGCGCCGGGGTGGTAGGCGACGCAGACGGATCGCCGCCATGCGGCCGTCCACGGCGGGGAGGTGAGGACGGCCGGGTCGGTGGTGGCGGCGGCCCAGGCGTGGCAGACGCCGGGGCACCGGCACGGGCCCGCGCTCTTCATGTTCGGCCGGCCGCCGCACGCGTTGCTCGCGCACCGGTGGCAGTTGCCGAACGGCGCCTTGCCCGCACGTAGGGGCAGCACCGGCACCCCGTCTGCCGCCAGCGCCAGAGCGGTCCGCATGGGCTCGGGCAGCGCGCTCACGCGGCCACCTCCAGCCTCGGGGCGAGGGTGACGAGGTAGGCGCGGGCGATCCACTCGGTGTAGGCGGGCGGGAGCGCCTCCCGCAACCTCAGGTGATCGGTCGACCAGTCGATGCCCTTGGCCGCGCGGATCTCGTCGACGGTGGCCTTGCCCCCGCCGGCGCCGTACGCGGCGACGTACGGGCCGTCGCGGTAGACGCCGTGCCGCCAACCCCGCACGTAGCCCCGATGCTGGGGGTGGGCCGGTTGCGCGGTGGTCCAGCCGCCCAACTCGAAGTAGCGGTGCATGATCACGCCCAGGCCGAACATCTCGCCGCACAGACGCAGGTCTTTGCGAACCTCGGAGCCGGCCACGTTCTCCATCACGTACGGCCGCCCAGTCGACTCCAACGCGGCCCGGGTCGGGGCGATGAGCCGGGGGTAGGTCCGGCCGATGGCCGCGTTGCGCGCCCGGTTGGTGCCCTTGGTGGGGGCGCCCTCCCCTTGGCAGGGCGGGGAGGCGTGGATGAAGTCGAACTCGTGGCCGTGAGCGCGGATGAACTCGATCGCGTCGCCCTGGTGGAAGACGTCGCCGCAGTAGTCCGGCTGCGCCTGGATGTCGACACCGGTGACGTGGCATCCGGGCAGGGCGAGCTTGAGGCCCTTGGTGGCGCCGCCGATGCACGAGTAGGCGTCCAGCACCCGGAAGCGCGGGAGGAACGTGTCCGGCACTCGCCGGATGACGGTGAGTTGCGTCATGCTGGGTGACCTCCAACAGGTCTGTTGAGGGCTGGTTGGCAAGGGCGACCCCGGGTTCTTGGCGGAATGGGGGTCGCCCTTGGCGTAGCTAGCCGAAGAACTTGTTGCGCTTGATCACGGCCTTGCGGATGTTGACCGTGGTCCCGCCCTTGTGGCCGCTCGCGCTGAAGATCTGCACGGCGATCCATCCGCCGAAGATGACGGCGGCGAGGGTGATGAGCTGAGTGATGAACGCGGTGAGGGCCGCGATGAACGAGGTGAGCAGCAGCAGTCCGCCGCACACCGCGAGGAATCCCACGCCCCCGAGGGCGACGTTCACCGCCGTGCGGGAGACAGGCGGCTTGACGGTCACCGGCTCCGGACGGGCGTGGTCGATGGCGTAGCCGGTGACGACGCGGCCGTCGGGCAGAACGATGCTGGCGACCGCCGGAACGTGGCCCGGCTGCATGGCGACCATCGGCGCCGGCGCCATGACGGTGGGCTGTATCGGGGTGGGGTGGTGGACTTCCACGGACCGCTGCTCGGTCGTGTTGTGGGCGAGTTCGGGGTACATGCGGAATCCCTTCCGAAGGTGGGTCAGGGAGGCTGAGACACCCCCTTGCCGGGGTGCTGTGGAGGGGGTTTCAGGGGTGCTGACCTGCGGGCCTCCCTGACTCCCTGAACGATCATTTGTGCAGCTCAGGGCCAGGGAGGCGGGTCAGGGAGGGGGTCAGGGAGTTCTCCCTGTCTCCCTGACCCGTGGGGGGTCGGCTCCCTGTCATCCGTCGGCGGAAGCGGAACCGTCCTCGGGGCGGTTGGCGAGGGCGCGGGTGAGGCGGTCGCGGCTGACGCTCATGATGCCGTCGGACTTGTAGGGCTCGGCTCCGGTGCCGTCCAGGACGCGCTTGAGGTCGAGGAACGACCAGCCGCCGTATGCATCCTCGTTCAGCGCGGCGAGCCGCTTGAGGATGTCCTGCGTGCGGAGGCGGGTGGCTTTGCCGACGACGGTGGCGATGTCGGCGAGCGGGTCGCGCTCCTCGCCGCGCTCGATCACGGTGAGGGTGGTGACCCCGTCCCGCAGCGCCTTGGCACGGTCGGCGATGGCGGTTGCGGCCTCGGTGTCGATGTAGTGCGTGCGCACGGTGATGGACGCCTGGCCTTTCGGGATCTCGATCCCGTCGGAGGCAACGACCAGCGTTCCCTTGTCCAGGCCAGGACGCAGCAGATGCGGAGCGGCGCCGCCGTCGACCGCCTTGTCTCCCAGCGCCATCCGGGCCTGCGATTCGGTGCCGAGCGCGAGGGAGGCCCGGGTGTGGGCGCCCTCGCGGACCAGCTTGGGAAGGTTCTGGTCGGTGGGGTCCTGGGTGCCCTGCCACAGCAGCACGTTCACGGCCCGCCCCTGGTTGTGGATCTTCCGAGCGCCCATGAAGTACCGCGACGTCGCCTTGGAGCCGCCATAGGGGCGCTTGTCCTCGTCCTTGAGCGGGCACATGAACGCGACCTGCGCCTCGTCCACGATCAGGATCAGCGGGTGGAACTCGGTGCCGGGCGGCTCCTGGAGACGGCGGTTCATCTCCTCCACCCCGCTCTCCACCATCTCGGTCGCTTCGATGACGTGTTCATCGGTCGGACCCTGGATGAGGACGGTGGCCAGTCCGTCGAACATGGCCCAGTCACCGGCGCCCTTGAGGTCAGCCACCCGGAACTCCACCGTGCGATCCAGCGCGATCCACAGGGCGAGGGCACGCAGGGCGGCCGTCTTGCCCTGGTTCGACAGGCCCGTGACCAGCAGCATCCGCTGAAACAGGCTGAGAAGGGCAGCGTCCCCGCGCAGATCCTGCCCCCACGGGGCGCGGCCCTTGCTGTAGTCGGCGGTCAGGGACTCGTCGGTGACCAGCGGAGACGGCCCGATCGGCTCGTCGAGCGCGCCGGAGTCGGCGATCCACAGCCGGACCGTGCGGGCGGCCGGCGGGATGGTGATGAACACCTCGTGCTCGTGCCGGGTGAGGTTCTCCGCCAGCTTGCGGCGCCGGTTCTGCACCTCGTTGGTCGACACCCCGGACGGGAGCGTGACGTCGAGCTCGACACCGCACCCGGCAATCTTGATCGGCGACAGCATGGACGCGCCGGCATCGCCCATCTCCTTGATGGCGTTGCGCATCGCCGGAATCCCCAGGTCACGCAGCGCTTTGACCACGATCGACGGGGTGATCGGCTCGCCCTCGCCGTCGCGGACGTTGGCGGGCAGGGCCCAGGCGGGGGCGGCTTGCTGCTTGCTGCCGACGGCCCACAGGGCGAGCAGCGCGAGGAACGGGCCGATCGTGATGGCCGGTCCCCACACCACCTGAACGATCGTGATGAGCAGGCGGATGAACTCGATCACCGCCATGACCGGGGTGACGACGTCGGTGACGTCCTTGTTCGCGATGGCCAGCACGATCCCGAGGGCGACCAGCGAGCCGATGCCCATACCGGTGCCGACCAGCGCGCCCTTGGCCGCGTCGATGGGCGAGGTCAGCAGGTCCATGCGGCGGCGGTGGCGTGCTTCGCGGAAGCGCTGCCCGCGCTCCTCCCACTCAGCGGCCACTTCGTAGTTCCCCGCGGCTTCCGCCGCACGAAGCATGCGCTCGTAGCGGGCGGCGGTGCGGCCGTCCCAGGTGCGGCGGGCCACGATCCGGCCCCCGCCCCACACATACAGACCGTGGCGGGCAACGGTGCGGGCGGCGGTCGTGGTGCGCTCGTCTGTGGCCACCCGCTTGACGGCCCGTCCGGAGCGCACCCACAGCGGCACCACCGGCGCCGCCGGAGCGTCCGACACCACCGTCAACGTGGTCACCGACGCATCCGGAGCAGGAGATTCGGGGTCCTTGTGGAGACGTACGACGTTCTCACTCATGCTGGAAGTTCTCCTGACTGCCCCGATCGGGGCGGGAGTTGAGGGAGGCGCCCGGGGTGGCCGGGTCCGTGGCAGGGGACGGCCACCCCGGGGCAGCAGGCGCGGACGCCGGGGCTTAGGCGGCGGCGCCGGGAACGAGCTGGTTGGCCAGGTGTTCCTTGCCGTAGGCCTCGCGCTCGTCCTGCTCGACGGCACGCTCGTGCTCGCGGGCCTGACGGCGTGACTGCCGCTCAACACCGAAGCTGTCGCGGGCATCGCGCACGATGCTCTCGACGACGTCCTTGCGGCTGAACTGCATGCAGTGCACGAGTTCATGGACGAGCGTGACGGCCATCTCAGCCTCGCCGGGGTGCTGGTCGACATTCAGCAGGACCAGCGCACTACCGTCGGCGCGCGGGATGGCGCGGCCGCTCACATCGCGGGCCCTGCGCAGGCATTCGCGTTCGGCGCGGGCGCGGGTGCGCTTGTCGAGCACGCCGGCCAGTTCGGTGTAGGCGGCGGCCCCGAGTTCGGCCATGCCGCGCTCATTGGTCAGGATGACCTCAACGTCGGGCATGCTGCCGGGCACCGCCCGGTTGACGATGCGCACGGCCTGCTCGGTCATCCGCTTCGTGGTGCGCAGGGTGGGCCCGTAGCCGGGCAGCTTGTGCGTACTGACGGTGATCTTCAACTGTGTCTCCGTCTCGAAGGTTGTGCAGGTCAGGCAGCTGACTGGTGTTCTTCGGCGGTGATGCACATCCCGCACATGCCGTACTTGCGGGATATGCAGTAGCCGACGTCCAGCCGGCAGACGGGGCAGGTGCGGCGGGCGAGCATCGCCAGCGCCAGGGCGCCCCACTTGCGCGACGTCATCGGCCTCACCGGCATGGCCAGGTCGACGCGGTAGAGGTAGGCGATGCGCATTCCGCCGGTGCGGCGGTTGGCGCGCATGACCTGCGCCTGTATCGGCTGACCGCCCGGACGCAGGCCCAGGGCGCGTAACTGCCTGCGGGTGGCGAGCCCTTCCGGGGCCAGTCGCCACGGGTAGGCGGGCACCCCGTAGCGGGCGCCGGTCGGGTCGTAGCACTTGCCCCATGCGGCGGACATCACGGGGCCGTGGTGGTGCGTTCGGCCTTGAGGGTGTCGCGCAGCATCCGGGCGTTGGCGGGCGAGGTACGCACCGCGCGGCGGATGCCTTCAGCGGTCAGTTCCGCATCCGGCCAATCGGCTGTCGCGGTCCGTGCCTCCGCCAGCAGTTCAGCCTGTGTGCGCTTGGGTCGGGGCGATCGGGCGACGTCGGGGACCCGACCGGTCACACCGCGAGGGCGGGGTGCTGCGGCGGGCGCCACACTCCGCTCGATCGGCTCGACCGGGGCCGACTCGATCGGCAGGGCGATCGGGGGGAGGGGCTTGAGCGGCAGAGTCGATTTCATGAAGTCGACCGGCCCTTGATCGGGCACGCGAACCACCGTCGCGGTGATCGGCGGCGGGGTCGATTCCGGCAGGTCAGCCGTAGACCGTTTCATCACGGTCTCGGTAGATTCCTCCGCATTCGCGTCCACGGCCGGAATCGGGGTGGGGCGGTGGTGCAGGACCTTGGCGACCAGATCGGATCCGAAGTAGATCGACCCGACCGGAAGCGACGTGGCCAGCAGGACAAGAGCCCAGTTCGCTGGGTCCCAGTTGGCGAGTCGCCCCCAGTCGACCGTGGTGCCGTGCAGCTCGGGCACGAGACCGTGGACGTAGTTGAGGACCAGCGAGGCGGCGGTGTAGGTGCCCAGCACCCGCAGCGCGAACGTCCGGTCCCGCCCGGCGAGTACGAGGGTGGCGACCAGGGCCAGGGCCATCAGGCCGTCGACCACGAACGGGTAGAGGGTGGCGGCGGTGTCGTCCGCGCCGACCGCGTTGGCAATGTCCCGCAACGCGTTCCAGGAAACCCGGAATGCCATGCCGACCACACCGACCAGCGCCAGCACGAGAGCGGCGCGACCCTTGCGGGGCAGCGTCATGCCGCACCCCCTGCCGCGATCACCACAGCGACGATGAGCAGGGCGCCGCCGGTCAGGGTCAGGTCGACCGCGCGGCGCAGGCAGGTGAACTTGGCGACCGCCAGACGGGACAGACCCGCGATGTCGGTAGCCAGGTCACGCGCGACCGCGTCCGTGATCTGTTCGGGGGTCAGGGTCGCCCACAGCGGGAAGCCGTGGCGGCCACGGAGGTTGGGACGTGTCGACCGCAGCAGCAGACCAGCGGCGGTGACCAGCACCGCCATTCCGAGCCCGCCCGCGACGTACGCGGGAAGGTTCAGGGGCAGGTCGCGGGCGATGGTCCAGGCTCCGGCGAGGACCGCGCCGACGAACGCCAGCAGCAGCGCTGTCTTGGTGTCGGTCCGCGTGATCTCCGCCTTCACCTCAGCGTGCGCGGCCCTCAGGTTCTGGTCGGTGGCGCTCACGCTCCCACCTCCGGGAGGGTGATGCTGGCGGTGCGGTTGGCCAGGTCCCTGCCCTCGGCCAGGACTCGGCGGCGGGCCCGGCGGATGCGGCGGGTGTCCAGCTCGGTCGGGGTGCGGTCGAGGGTGGTGATCTGCGCGTCGAGCAGGTCGACGGCCGCCAGGATCAGCGGCATCTCCTGCTCGATCGCGTCCAGCTCAGCGGCCGTCGGCTCCATGAAGTCGGCGAACGCGGTAACAGCGTCCTGAACAGTGACGATGTGCTTCATTGGGTCGTGGTTCCTCTCACAGGTGGAACGGCCCGAAAGCGGCCCCGGAGTTGCACCTCCGGGGCCGCGCGCCGTTGATGATGGAAAGCCGCGTGAGCCGCACGCGGCGGTGAAGCGCGGGGTGCGCGCTACTTGCTGTCGGTGTCCTCGGTGCTGCCTCCCTCGCCCATCACGACGTCGCCGTAGACGACACCGCCGGACACGCCGACCTGGTCACCCAGCACCACGGACCCACCGAAGGTGACCTCACCGTCACCGAAGTTGAAGACGGTTCCGTTCTTGTTGTCGCCCATGAGGGCCCCTCTCAGATGTGAGCTCGGGTCTTTCCCGGCTCCCCTCAGCGCTGCTCGTACGAGACGAGCAGCGGAGGCAACCGGCCGCAGCGCTGAGCTGCGGAAAGGTCGATATGCGCTGTGCTGTGCGCGGGAACGACCCGCGCACGCCGCCCTCTTGATTGCAGAGGTGGGGCGGCTTCTCTTAGGCACGCTGTTGAGTTCTCAACCAACCGACGCTTCCTTCGTACTCACCCACCCCTCCGGGCTGGGCTTTCCTCCGGGCGTTGTCAGTGCAGGCGAGCACACTTGGAGGTGTTGCACCACCTGCTCAGCTTGTTGGTACAAGCTGATGCAGTGATGCTGCACCCACAGACAGTCAGGCGTCAAGGGGTTAGGGGCTACATGTACCAACAAGCTGGGCGAGTGCGTCATGATGAGGGCATGAACAAGCAGCCGAAGTACCGCCAAGTCGCCGACGTCCTGCGTCGCGAGATCGACAACGGCACCTACGCGCCGGGGGCGCGGCTGCCCTCAGAGAACGACCTTCAGCAACGCTTCGACGCGTCGCGAAACACCATCCGTAACGGTCTGAGCCTGCTGGTCAGCGAGGGGCTGATCTCGTCAAGTCAGGGACTCGGCTATGAGGTCAAGTCCCACGAGGTGTTCAAGCTCAACGCGTCTCGATTCGAGAACCTGACCTTCCCGCAGAACGGCGACGCGTACAGCACAGACGTGACCAACGCAGGCCGGCGGCCGCACCAGACCTTCCGTGTCGAGATGCTGCCAGCGTCACAGGAGATCGCTGAGCGCCTCATGGTCGAGCCTGGTGCGAAGACGGTATTGCGGTTTTGTCATCGCTATGTGGACGACGTTCCTTGGTCCACTCAGGCGACCTACTATCCGTCGTGGCTGGTCGATGCATCGCCGCGACTAGCTGAGCCTGGTGACATCGAGGAGGGAACAACGCGGTACCTGGCTGCTCAAGGCATTGAGCAGGTTGGGTACTTCGATGAAATCGCGGCGCGGATGCCGACCCCGGACGAGTCACGCCTGCTGGAGATCGGAGCAGGTGTGCCGGTACTGCTCTGGACACGCACCGGCTACTCGGCAGACCGCCCCATCCGGTGCACCATCACGACCTTCCGCGGCGACCTGAACCGCATGAACTACGAGATCGGCGAGCTTGCCGCCCGAAGCGAGAACACGTGATCATCATCCCCGCAGAGCCACACGACGTAGCCAAGCTTCTGGCCTTCCGTGAAGAAGCGGCAGCTTGGCTTCGCGGTCTCGGCTCTGACCAGTGGAGCCGCCCGTACCCGGCTGACAAGCTACTGGCCACGATCGAAGCGGGCACAGTGTTCATGCTTCGCGACGGGCACACCACTGCCGGCACCATCACGCTCACGCCGGACGCCGAGGATGGTCTGTGGACTGACGACGAACTTGCCGAACCTTCGATGTTCGTCAACAAACTCACCGTGGCCCGCGAGTACGCCAGGCAAAACCTTGGCGGCCGACTGCTTGATTGGGCTGGCGACCGGGCGCACCGTGCGGGCGCCCGATGGGTCCGACTGGACGCATGGACAGCGAACGAAGCGCTCCAGCGCTACTACCTCGAACAGGGCTTCACGTACGTCCGTACGGTCCTGGAAGGGGCAGCGGTGAATGGCGGACCACGGGTCTCTGGGTGGCTTGCGCAGCGAGTGGCGCGGCCCGCAGATCACGGATTCACGGACCGTACGCCAGCACCCGCACGCCTCCCCTTCGCGGCTTGACTCCGCCCGCAGCCCGCAGCCCGCAGCCCGCAGCCCGCAGCCCGCAGCCCGCAGTCCGCAGGCCCCACCAATGACGCCCGCTCTGCCCGTGTGAGATGCGTCACTAGCTGCGGGTTTTGCTGTGCGCCAGGTCCTCTATGCGCGGGCAACTGGCGTCGTCCTACCGAGGGCGCCCGCTCGGCCCAGCGTTCAGCGGCTCTCAGTGCGGTGCCGCCAGAGCGTGGTCGGGTGAAGGGTTTGCCCGCCACAAACGCATCGGCACTACCTGGCACGTTGCACCCCTCCCTAACCCTTACGCCATTGCATTGCAATGGCGTAAGGGTTAGGGGTTGCGCGGAGCGCAAACTGTGTTCAACTAGCCCTCTGTTCAGGGGTTTCCTGAACAACCTAAATTTGCAATGAAGTTCACGCCAGCGAATTGGTAGGCGCTGTTCCGGTTGGAGCGCCGAGCCAGCTGAGGCCACTGAGGTGACGTGTAGAGGCACACTGATGCCGTGCCCGCCCTCGCTCACGGTTCGCTCCTGAGTGCGAGGGCGGGCTGACCTAGTCCCTTGTTCGAGAAAGGTCAGTGATGACGTTACCCATCCAACGCGCATCCCTCAGCGGCGAGTCGAAACGCTCCACGCGAACGCGATCGGCCTTGCGGACCGCTTCGTGGCGTCACCGGCGTATTGCGGCTGTTCTCGTCATCGTTGGGCTGGCGACTGCGGCCGGCGTGTTGGTCCTGGTCCTCCCAGCTCTCGCCGTTCCGCTTGGAACGGCGATGGGCGTCATGGCCGTAGCGGTGCCACTGACTCAGCGAATCTGGGCCGAGGAGGCACCGCATGGCGGTGCTGCGGATCATGACTCTCGCTAGGCACTGCTGAGGCGGTCTTTGGCGGCGGCGCCCGTCGCGGCCGGGCGGAGGCTGCTCCTCTTCGTGTGAGGCCCGGGGCGACGCCGCCGGGCCCTCTCTGGGCCCTCCGAGGTCGACCTCAGACGACCAACAACGACCAACAATGACCGCACGACCGCAGGTCAGTTGGGGCGCGTACCCCTCTGACCAGGGCCAAAAAACGGGCCCGCCAGACCCAGGGCAAGAAGAAGTAAGGCCGATACATCAGGCCTCCTACCAGGGATTTTTCCGCTGACGGGAGGCCTGATGTCGTATCTGGGCCGTGGTGGGGCGGCAGGCCCTACTCTGATCCCCGTGAGGCAGGCCTGGCGCTGGGAAGGATGATCGGCGATGACGCCCCTGAGCACCGGGGACCCGGAGTCCATAGGCGGGTACACCCTTCTCGGTCGGCTCGGGGCGGGCGGCATGGGAGTCGTCTATCTGGGAGTCTCCGCTTCGGGACGGCAGGTCGCGGTCAAGCTCGTGCGCGGGCCGTATTCCCAGGAGGAGGAGCTCCGGACGCGCTTCCGACAGGAGATCGCGGCGGCGCGCAGAGTGAGCGGCGCCTTCACCGCCCCTGTCGTGGACGCCGACCCGGACGCCGACCGGCCGTGGATGGCGACGCTCTACGTGCCGGGGCTCACCCTTTCCGAAGTCGTGGAGAAGGAAGGCCCGTTGAGCCAGCGGGACCTGCGCGCGCTGGGGCTGGGGCTCATCGAGGCGCTGCGCGACATCCACCGGGTGGGCCTGGTGCACCGGGACCTCAAACCGGGCAACGTCCTGATGACCGAGAACGGGCCGCGCGTCATCGACTTCGGCATATCGCGCGCTTCCGACAGCCAGAGCCTCACCACGACCGGGCGGATGATCGGCACTCCGCCCTTCATGTCGCCGGAACAACTGGCCTCGCCCCGAGGGGTCACCCCGGCCTCGGACGTGTTCTCGCTGGGGTCACTGCTGGTGTTCGCGGCCGTCGGCACGGGACCGTTCGACGCCGACAGCCCGTACATAACCGGCTATCAGGTGGTGCACGGGACCCCGGACCTCGGCGGGGTACCCGAAGGGCTCCTGGGCATTGTCGAGCGCTGCCTGGACAAGGACCCGGCCGCACGGCCGGGACTGACGGACATACACCGCATGCTCCAGACGCTGCCGGAATCCGACGCCATCGCGTCTCCGAAGACCGGGCAGTCCGCGAACTCCTGGCGCCACCCCACTTCTCCGAGCGCGGCCACCACCTCCGCGGGCGCCGCGACCGGCACCCGCAAGGGACGTCGAACCCGGATGCTGCTCACCGGCCTCGGCGCGGCGCTGGCCGTCACGGGCCTGGGTATCGGGGTGGGTGTCTTCGTGTCCGGTCCGGACACCACCGCCGCCTCCGAGACCGCCGCCTCCGACGCCACGGCCACCAGCCGTGCCGCCTCGCTGCCCGGCGGCTGGCGGCCGTGGCGCACGAAGCTGCGGTACGACGTGAAGGGTGTTCCTCTCGATTACGACAACCCTGGATGCGTGACGGAGGAAAATGCCCTGTTCTGTGGCGGTACGGGCTTCACAGCCGCCAGGATCGACACGGCCTCCGGCCGGATCCTGTGGCGGACCGGCACCCGCCCTCAGGGGGTGCAGCCGATCGGCGTCCGCAACGGGCTGGTCTATGCGTACGAGGATCCGGACGACAGGACCAGGCGCGTGGTGGCTCTCGACGCCGCCACCGGGCACCGGCGCTGGCAACGCGACATCAACAAGTCCCAGGACGCGGTCCTGTACGACGGCGGACTGCTGACCATGTCCCCCGACTACTCGTCGTTCGTGACCTACGGGCCGTCCGGAAAGGAACTGTGGCGGGCGTCCTCGCTGGACGAGGTCTGCACTCCGTCTGCGCTGGGAGGCGCCCCCTACGCCCTGTGCTCGGCCGGCACCGAGCCCGGCCAGGCCCCGGTCGATCTGATGAAGCTCGGACCCGGCAGCCTGACCGAAATCGCCACCCTGCCGAAGAAGGCGGAAGCGCTCGGCGCAGTCGGCGGGCAGCCACTGTTCCTCGCCCCTCAGACCGCGAAGGACGTGTACGAAGCCGGGTACGAACGGCCGTACAACGCGCTGCTGCGGGTGGCCTCGGACACCGGGCAGGTCAGACGGATACCGCTGGCACATCCGCTGACCGGCGCGGCCACCCTCGTGGACGGCGTCGTCTACTTCGTCCGGTCCGACGGGTCGGTCACCGCGGTGTCGGCGGACAGCGGCAAACAACTCTGGCAGAAGGTGACGGATGTGGAGAGTCTGTCCGCGCCCGCGGTGTCAGCGACGTACAAGCGGGTCTATTTCTCCAACCGCTTCGGCCGTCTGCTGGCACTGGACAGCCGCACCGGAGCAGAGGTCTGGCGCACCTCCGCGCTGGACGCCCCCGGGGACAAAGCGCAGAACTACCCGCCGCGAGTGCTGCTCGTCAAGGACGCGCTCGTGGCGATGGCCGGCGACACGGCCTTCTCCCGGAGCCCGGACGGACCCACCTGACCGGCCGAGGCAATCGCCACGAGCAGGTCCCGAGCGGCCGGCGCCGTGTGCCGTGTGCCGTGTGCCGTGCGAGACCGGAGTCCTTCCGCAGTCGGCGGATCGCCCTGCTCGTCCTGCCCTCGTCCGCCAGCGCCTTGGCTTCGTCCTGGCTCGCCTGCTCAACTGGTGTGATCTGTGCCGTGAGGCGCGCTTTGGTGCTCGTCATGGGTGAGGCTCCTTGTCAGCGGCGCTGCTTCTTGATCTGGTCAACGCCGAGTACGACCGACGCCAAGCCGCCGAGAGTCGCACCCGGCTCGCTGAGCTTCTCCTCCCCCGGTCGGTGCCGTGGAACGCCGACGCGTCATCGGGCCGTGGCAGCGCTCAACATCCGGTACGTGAGGTCGCGTTGGCGACATCGGGGACGCGCGAGTACTGCCGTCGCTGCGGCGGTACGGTATGCGGCAGTCGATCGCGCGTTCTACGATCGCTGACCAACATTGGGGGTTTCATGAAGTACCGCCGCCCGCACCACCGTCGAAGAGGGATCGCCAGAGCGGTCGCCTCGGCGGGTGTGCTGGCCCTCGCGCTGGGTGTGGGGATGACACCGGCGATGGCCGCCGGGAAGACGTCCGACAGGCCTGCGGCCACCGGGGCCCCGGTCGGCCAACCCGACCCGAACACGCCCTGGGCGCCCGAGAACGACGAGCAGCAGCTCAAGCCCGCACACCCTGAGGCGCTCGCGTCCGCCCGCACGGCCACGTCGGCCCAGCAGCTCACCATGCCCGCGCCGACCGGGCAACACAGCGTGGGCATGGTCGGCCTGCACCTCGTCGACAAGTCCCGTACGGACCCGTACGTGCCCGGCAACAAGCCGCGCGAGTTGATGGTGTCGCTCTGGTATCCGGCCACCGCCACGTCCGGGCACTATCAGGCGCCGTGGATGCCGTCGATCTCCGGCGCCCACTTCCTCGGCACGCGCAGGCTGACGCCGCAGCAGGTGACCCTGCCGAAGACCGCGGGCCATGTCCTCGCCCCGGTGAAGACCTCGCTCGGCAAGCTGCCCGTCCTGCTGTACTCGAGCGGGCTGCACTCGGACCGCGCGATGGGCACCGCGCTCGCCCAGGATCTCGCCAGCCGCGGTTACCTCGTCGTCACCGTCGACCACACTCACGACGCCAACGAGGTGCAGTTCCCGGCCAGTCGACTCGAGGTCAGAACGATGCCGTCGACCGCCCACTCCTCCGACACGCTCAAGGTGCGCGCGGCCGACATCAAGTTCGTCATCACCGCGCTCGGCAAGATCAGCAGTGGCGGCAACCCGGACGCCGGCCGCGCGACGCTGCCCTCCGGGCTGTCGAAGTCGGTGGACACCTCCCGTATCGGCATGTTCGGCTGGTCGCTGGGCGGCGGGGCGGTCGCCACCTCCATGCAGCTCGACAAGCGGATCGATGCCGGTGCCAACCTGGACGGCCAGTTCTTCGGGACGGCGCCGAGCAAGGACCTGGACCGGCCCTTCATGCTCTTCAGCTCCGGCAACCACAACCGCAACAACGACAGTTCGTGGCGGACCATGTGGTCGCATCTGAAGGGATACCGGGTCGACATCAAGCTCAAGGGCGCGGCGCACCTGTCGTTCAGCGACAACGAGTATCTGGTGCCCCAGTGGGCGCGCCTGACCGGGACCTCCCAGGCCACGATCAAGGAGCAGTACGGCACGATCGCCCCGAACCGGGCGGTCCAGATCCAACGCGTCTACCTCGCCGCCTTCTTCGACCAGGAAGTGCGTAAGAAGCACAGCACCCTGCTCGACGGGCCCTCCACCAAGTATCCGGAGATCTCTTTCGTCCGCTGACCGGACATCCGAAGGGCCGGACCTGTTCGCGGGTCCGGCCCTTCGGCGCGTGGTGACTCGTATGTGTCGCCGCCGGGCAGGGTCCCGTTGTCTCGTACGACACATGGGGGGAACCTGTGATAGCCATGTGATGGGAGGCGCTAGAATGTTCGTCTTGTCGAACATTTGGGCGCTCGGCGCCAGTTGAGGAAGGATCAGCTCTCCTGTCCTCCGCACCTCGGGCGCCGCGACGCCACCGCATCCGCCGCCGCGCCGATATGCCGATGCTTGGCGGGGTCCGCCCGCCGATAGCCTCACTCGTCGTACTCCTGCTGATGGTCGCCGCCCTGACCGTGATCGGCCTCGACGGCATCCACACCGCGGGTGTCCCCCAGGCCGTGCTGAACGGGGAACAGCAGATCGCCGCGGACACCGCGCTGTCGATGCGCTCCGCGATCGACGCCGAGGCGAGCGCGGTACGCCGTACGGCCGACGCGTACCCGGCGACGAGCGCATCGACCCCCACGACCACGCTCAAAGCGCTGACCGCTGCCAGGAAGGCGGCCCTCGGCAGTGCGCTGCTCGACCAGCGCAACGGCAAACTGCTGGCGGCCGGCGGCAAGACGGTGCCGCTGACCGGGGTGGACGTCGCCAGGACGGCGTCCGGGCCCGAAGCGATCCCGCCCCGGCTGGTGACGTCGGGCGGCACCCGGCAACTGCTGTACTTCGCGAAGGTCACACTGCCCGCGCAGCAGGACGATCCCGACCAGGACCAGGACCAGTACCAGGCCCCGAGCCGGCCCGACCGGCAGTTGCTGCTGGTGGTCTCCGAAGCGCTCCCCGCCCTCACGGCGTACGGCGAGGGGCGCACCGCCGAAGTGCTGGACGCGAGCGGCAAGGCGCTCGCCACCGCAGTCCGTGGCACGGCGTCCGAAACCGCCGCCCACAGCGGTCTGTCCGCGGCGGCGGCCCGCGCGGCGAACGGGTCGAGGAGTGGGACCGACGCCTCGGGAACCCTGCTGGGCACCACCACCGGCAGCCGGCGCACCGTGGCCGGCTGGGCCCAGGTCGCCTCGGCGACAGGTTCGGGCGCGACCGACGACCTCGGCCTGGTGGTGCTCACCTCCCGCGCGGCGCCCGCCACGGCCCCCGCCGCCGACTACTCGCGCTTCGCACTCGAGACAGCCGGGACGCTGGCCATGGTCGCGCTGTTGCTCGGGCTGGCGCTGTACTTCTCCGTGCAGCAGCCACTGCTGCGGCTGTATCTGTCCGCCGGCCGCCTGGCCCGGGGCGTGACCGGGGGTGGGCCGACCGCGGCGGCGGAGCTGTCCCGGCCGGTTCCGGTGCACGGCTTCGGTGAACTGGCCCGGATCGGGCGGGCACTGGACTCACTGCGCGGGCAACTGCTCGGCGAGAGCGGCCCGCAGCAGTTCCCGGCCCGGCGCGGGCCGGGCTACCGGGCTCTGGCCGTGGTCGGCGTGGTGGTGGTGGCCTGCTGGGCGGTGCCGATGATCTTCCTGCTGAACCGGGCGGACGCCGCGACCGCGGTTCCGGCTCCGGTCCTCGCCGACCAGCAGGCGCGCACCGAGATCGCGACGCAGCGGATCCGGCAGTCCCTCGACCAGTCGTACACCGACCTGAGCGAAGCGGCCGCGAGTCTGTCGGGCAGGAGCCGGGCCGCCCAGAGCGAGGTCCTGCGGCAGTCCCTCGCCGACCACAAGCAGTACCGCTCGTTATATCTCCTGAACCGCTCGGGCGGCATCACGCTGCGGGTGGGCGACACACCCCTGCGCACCCTCGTCCACGTGCCCGGCGGCGGTGGGATCACCACCGTCAACACCTCGGGCCGGATACCGGCGATCGCCGCCTACGCGCAGGTCCGGTCCGGCAAGGGCCAGGCCCCGGCGGCCGGGGTGGTCCTGTTCGGCGAGATCGACGTGAAGGCGCTCAACTCCATTCTGCCCAGGCCGAAGCTGGGCAGCGTCTGGGTGACGGACGGCGACGAGAAGGTGCTGGCGGCGAGCGTGGGCTACCGTGCCTTCCAGTCGCTGCCCGACTCCGGCCTGACCCGTCTCGCCCGCGCCACCCAGGGCGCCCCGGGGACCGCGGGCACCGCGACCTCGGCGGTGCACAACACGTCCTCCGGCCCATCGGTCGACGCCGCCGCGCCGCTGGCGCAGAGCGGCCCGACGGCCCGTCTCGGCTGGCACGTGGTGACCGCGGAGCCCGCGGCGGCGCTCCAGATCCCCGCGGTGCAGGCCGAGCAGCGCACCATGCTCGCAGGCATCCTGGGCCTCGCCGTGAGCGCGGCCTGCCTGGGCTGGCTGTACGTCGTGGTGATCCGGCCGCTGCGTGCGGTCGCCGTGCTCGTCGAGCGGCTCGCCGGCGGGGACCGCCGCACCGTGCTGCATCCGGTCAACCACGACGAGATCGGCTCGGTCACCCGCAGCCTGGAGCTGGTGCGCCAGGTCCTGGCGGAACGCGACCGGGCGGCCAGATCCGGCCACGCCGCCGGGCCCTCCCGGCCCCCGCGTGCGAACACCCACCAGCGGTAGAAGGACGGAATCGGCGTGCTCTTCCTCTATGTCATCGTCCTGATGTGCTGCGCCACGCTGTGGATCGCCGGAATCCTGGAGCAGCGGCGGCACTTCGCCTCGCTGGAGCAGATACCTACGCGGGTGCTGGTCAACGGTATCCGCGGCAAGAGTTCGATCACCCGGCTGTGCGCGGGCGCGCTGCGCGGCGGCGGCCTGGTCACGGTGGCCAAGACCACCGGCACCGCGGCCCGGTTCATCCATCCGGATGCCACCGAGGAGCCGGTGTACCGCAAGCTCAACATCGCCAACATCGTCGAGCAGATCGGCATCGTACGGCGGGCGGCGACCTACCGGCCGGACGCGCTGGTGATCGAGTGCATGGCGGTGATGCCCGCGCTGCAGGAGATCAACCAGGAGAAGCTGATCCGTTCCACGATCGGCGTGCTGTGCAATGTCCGCGAGGACCATCTGGAGGAGATGGGGCCGACGCTGGACGACGTCGCCCGCTCGCTCTCCCGCTCGATGCCGGTGGGCGGGGTGTGCGTGACGGCGGAGAAGGACCGGCTGCACATCCTCCAGGAGGAGGCCGACAAGCGGAACTGCCGGCTGATCGCGGTCGATCCGGAGTCGGTGACCGACGCCGAACTGCGCGGCTTCAGCTGGTTCACCTTCAAGGAGAACGTGGCGATCGCGCTCGCCGTCGCCGAACTGCTCGGCGTGGAGCGGCACACCGCGATGCAGGGCATGTGGGACGCGCCGCCCGACCCGGGCGTGCTGTCCGTGGAGCGCTATGTCACCCCCGACGGAAAGCGGCTGCGGTTCGCCAACGTCTTCGCGGCCAACGATCCCGAGTCGACACTGATGAACGTCAAGCAGCTGGAGGAGCTGGGCGCGATCAGAGGGCCGATCGGCGTGGTCATCAACTGCCGCCCGGACCGGGTGGAGCGCAACGGCCAGATGGGCACGATCGTCCCCGACCTCGCCGCCGAGACGGTGTTCCTGATCGGCCACCCGACCAAGAGCGCCCGGGACGCGATACCGGCGGGCTTCACCGGGCGGGTGGTGGATCTCGGCGGCGACCGCCGGGACCCAGAGGAACTGACCGCGGCGATCCTCGCCGAACTCGGCCCGGATTACTCGCTGGTGGCGATCGGCAACATCCACGGCCAGGGCGAGCTGTTCCTTGAATGCCTCGCCGAGCTGCCGCTGGACGACTCCGAGGACCTGCTCGACGTCGTCACCGGCGACGGCCTGGACCAGGAGACTATCCAGATAGCCGTACCCCGACCGCGTGTCTCGGTGGCCCGCCCGCCCGAGCCGGAGCCGTACAGCTGGGTGGCACCGCTGGAGACACCGACGTACGCCTTCCGCATCCCGGAACAACGCGACCTCGCCCGCCGGTCCGCCGCCCGCCAGGAGCGGCCCGACGAATGGAACACCGCGGGCGACCCGAACCACACGCACGATCAGTACCACTCCTACGATCCGCCCCAGTCCATGAGGAACCCGTGATCCCCCCCGACCTCAACGCACAGACCGCCGCACTCGGGATCGCCCTCGGGCTGGTCTTCTCGCTCGTCTGCTACCTGACCACCAACCTCTCGCCCGGGGGAATGATCACCCCGGGCTGGATCGCCCTCACACTCGTCACCGACGTGTGGTTGGCCGGGCTGATGGTCGGTGTAGCGACGCTCACGTACTTCATGACGAAGCTGTTGCAGCGCACGGTGATTCTCTACGGCAAGCGGCTGTTCGCCGCCGTGGTGCTGTGCGCGGTGCTGACGCAGACCACCGTGATGCTCGCCCTGAGTCACGAGTTTCCGCTGCTGTACACGTCACAGACCCTCGGCTTCATCGTCCCCGGCCTGGTCTCGTACCAGATGGTCCGCCAGCCCATGGCGGCCACGGTCATCTCGACCACGGCGGTGACGCTGGCCACGTACGTCGTGCTGGTCTCCGGCCTGTTGATGGGCGCCCTGCCCACCGGCTGACCTGTCGAGCACCCTCTCACCTGACACTTCCAGGAGGATCGGTCATGCACTCCACACCAGTCGGCAGAGGCAACAACCCGACCCGCCGCGCCGTGTTCCGTACGATCGCCGGCGTGGCGGTAGCCGGGGCGGCGGGCGGGTTCGCCTGGGACCGCTTCGGGCGGGGCAGCGACGACGATGCCGGTACGACCGCCGACGGCACGGGCTCCGGCCCGAACTCCCGGTCCGCCGGGCCCCACACCTACGAGCGGCTGTCCGCCCCCGGCCGCACCGTGGTCCGTGCCGCCGACGGCGGCACGCTCGCCACGTTCACCGACGGCGCCCGTACGGCCGTACTGACCGGGCCCGCCCGCACCTTCAGCGAGCCGCGGACCACCGAGGCCACGGTGACCACGGACGCCTGGGTGCGCGTGCTGCCGCACGCGTGGCAGCGGGGCATGGAGAAGTCCGCGTGGTTCAAGAGCTGGTTCCCCAAGACACTCGGCGACAAGAGCCCGGACGTCTTCGCGGTGGCGTTCCAGTACAGCAGTGCCGGGGCGCCCGACAAGCGGAACACCGCCGACGTGCGCTACGCGGGCACCGCGCACTTCGGCCCGCGCAACGCCGCGGTCAAAAACCCGTTGGACTTCGCCTACTACGACGAGAAGTCCGACTTCTACGACTATCTGGGCATCGACTGGGACTTCCCGGACGGCACGCGCGTGCAGCCGGAGAACGACCGCTACGGCTGTGTCGACTGCTCCGGCTTCCAGCGTCTCGTGTGGGGCTACCGCATGGGCATCCCCCTGCACAACACCAACACCAAGGGCACCGGTCTGCCGCGCCGCGCCTACGCCATCGCCGCCCACGGTCCCGGCCGCCAGGTGATCCCGCACACCGGCACGCGGCAGGCCACCGACCTGGACGTCCTGCAACCCGGCGATCTGGTCTTCTTCGCCATCATCAAGGACCGGCCGGACTTCATCGACCACGTCGGCATATACATGGGCCTCGACGACAAGGGCCGGCACCGCTTCTACTCCAGCCGCTCCGCCGCCAACGGCCCGACCCTGGGTGACCTGTCGGGCCACGCGCTGCTGGACGGCACCGACTTCTACGCCCGCGGCTTCCGGGCGGCCCGCCGACTGTGATGTGACTCCACGATGTGACTCCACCGCCGACGCATCGCCGCTTGACCTGACCTGCTGATCCGAGGACCACCGCCATGACCGCCATCCCCGCCGTCCAGCCCACCGGCGCGCACCGAGGCCGCCAGGCGGCGAACCGCCGCTTCAGCCTGCCGGAAGACGCCCCACGCTGGGAGCGCCCGGCGCTCGCCGCGGTGCTTGCCGTCGCCACGGTGCTGTACTCCTGGGGCATCGGGCACGCCGCGCTCCACCCCTTCTACGGTGCGGCGATACGCTCGATGGCGGGCAGCTGGCGGGCGTTCTTCTTCGGCGGGCTCGACGCCGGCGGTTCGATCAGCATCGACAAACTGCCCGGCGCCTTCTGGCCCGACGCGATCTCCGTCTGGCTGTTCGGCCCGCACACCTGGGCGGCCGCGCTTCCGCAGGTCGTCGAAGGCGTGCTCACCGTATGGCTGTTGCACCGGATCGTACGGGCCTGGTCCGGTCCGTTCGCCGCGCTGATCGCCGCGCTGGTGCTCACCCTCACCCCGGTCACCGTGGCGCTCAACCGTGCCACCATCCCGGACACCACGCTCACTCTGCTCCTGGTGGCGGCCGCCGGAGCGCTGCAGAAGGCGGTACGCACCGAGCGGCTGCTGCCGCTGATCACCTGCGGGATCTGGGTCGGGCTCGCCTTCCAGGCGAAGATGCTGCAGGCGTGGCTGGTGCTGCCGGTCTTCGCCGCCGTGTACCAACTCGTCGCGCCAGGCGCGCCGTTGAAGCGGGCTCTGCGTCTCCTGCTGGGCGGGGCGGTCGCGCTGGCGGTCTCCTGCTTCTGGATACTGATCGCCTGGGCGACACCGGCTGCCAACCGGCCGTACCTCGACGGAACGTCCGACAACAATCCGTTCGCCCTGGTTTTCGGCTACAACGGTCTGAGCCGCTTCAGCAGCGATTCCACCGCGTTCGGCGCCGTCGCGGGCACCGCCGCCAGCCGCACCACCGGCAACACCGGCTGGGACATGCTGATCAACGACACGGTCGGCCCGCAGGTCGCCTGGTTCCTGCCGCTCGCCGTGCTGGCCACGGTCCTGGGCGTCGCCCGGCGCGTCGGCCGGCCGCGAACCGACCTGACGCGCGCGGGATTCCTGTTGTGGGGCGGCTGGCTGGCCATGCACGGCCTGGTGTTCAGCGTCTCCAACGGCAACCACGCCTACTACACGGCCGTCATCGCCCCGGCGCTCGCCGCGCTGGCCGGTGGCGGCCTCGCGCTCTTCCGCTCGGAGTACGAGGCGAAATACGCGGCGGAGCTGGAGCCCGGGGACAAGCCGAAGCAGGAGCCGAGGGACGCTCAGGAGCCGGAACCGGGGTACGAGCAGGAGACCTGGTACCAGCTGGGGTGGGACCCGAGATACGACCCGGAACCGAGGGGCGAGCCGGAGCAGGAGGCCGAGCCGGCGGCGGAGCACGCGGCGACCGGCCGACGACACCTGACGCTGCCGGCGGCGATCGCGCTGACGGCGGCGTGGGCGCTGGTACTCGACTGGCCGACCCGATTCGTCTCCTGGCTGCTGCCGGTCGCCGTGATGCTCGCGCTGTGCGGCGTGGTGGGCCTATGGAGCCGCGGGCCGCGCACTTCCCCGCGGATGGTCCACGCCGCCCTCGCCGCCGGGATCGCGGCCACCCTGGTCGTACCGGCCGGCTGGGCCGTCTCCGGCCTCGACCCGCTCTACGCGGGCGCCACCGCCTCGCCGATGGCCGGTCCGGTCGGCAAGTCGTACAGCGAGCATCCCCATCGCGCTCCGCGGAGGAGAGGGCTCGACCGGCCCAGCGCCCGCGACGCCGCCCTGCTCGACTACCTCACCACCCACCGCCGCGGCGAGAAGTACCTGCTCGCCGCCCAGGCCGCCTACGCCGCCGAACCCCTGCTGCGCGCGAAGTCCGAGCCCATCCTCGTCATGGGCGGCTTCACCGGCAGCACCCCCTTCCCGACCGCCCAGCAGCTCGGCAGCCTCGTCACCGCCCACCAGCTGCGCTATGCGCTGCTCACCACCGAGCGTCCCACCACTCCCACCACCACCTGGGTGAAGTCCCACTGCACCCGCATCCGGCCCACCGCCTACGGCCTCCGCACCGACGGCAGCTTCACCCTCTACGACTGCGCCCCCCAGAGGTGAGGCGCCACCCGCGAACCCAGCGATCGCGGTCCCTGGAGCTCCAGCGAAAGCACTGCGGGCGGCAGCATTGCGTCATCGGGCGTCGGCTCAGGACTCATCGCACCGGCGAAGTCGACTTCTCCGCGCAGTCGCCGGGCCAGGTCGAGCGGGCGATGTACCTCTGTCTCCATGTCGGCGACAGGGAGCGTCGTCGCGGCGCTGGAGCACCCTCGTACGCCGCCAAGGGACATCGAAGCCCGAGCTTTCCCGGCTGTTCTCCATGATCCGCACCGCCCGGAAGCCGTCTACGGGCGCGGCAGGACACGGAGGCCGGTTAGCTGAGATCGGGACTCCGCTTCGCGCCGACCGCTGGCTGTCACTAACATCCGCTCATGCCTCTTCGGCGTCCGCGCTGAGATGAATGACCGGGTGAGGTGCGGATGTGGGCCCGCTTGCCGACGGGCTCTTGGACGTCGGCGACGACTTCTGCTCCCCGCACCCGGCGAGCGCCGTCATCGCGACAATCGAGGCAGCCACCATGAGCGCCACGGCCGGTCTGGGTATTCGCGTCACGGTCAGTCCTCCGTGGCGGACTCTATCGGCGGCAGCGACCGATAGGGAGGCCGTCAGGGGAGACGGGCGGGCGCGGGGACCGTCCCACCGCGCGCCGCGGACCGCGCCGTCAGACCGACAGTGAGACCTCGTGGATCTCGGCGGCCTTGTGCCCCGCGCGTTCGTGGACGCGCTGGACCGCCTCGGCCGAGGGGCCTTCGGCGAGGCAGTAGATCGTGCCGGAGGACGGGTCCGCCCAGGCATGTTCGAAATGCACGCCCTCTTCCTTCTCCAGGGCGAGGTCGGCCGCGTGTGCCTCCCTCAGCTGGTCGGGCGTGATGCCCTCGAAGCCGTGGTGGACGTCCATGAACTTGGCCATGGCCCGTACCTCCTTGCCTTTCCGAGTCCTGCGGGTGCGCGAGTGTGCTCACCTGTTCTTCCCTCATGGTGCGCCCGTACGGCGGCGCGGGCGACCGCTCGGTCGGCACCAGTTTCCGCGTAGGACGTGTACGACGGTGAGGGCCCCGGTGTGACACCGGGGCCCTCACCGTCGTACGAGATTCACCGCACCGTCAGCCGGTTCGCCGCACCGCAGCCGGACGGATCAGGGCCCCCGAACAAGACCCCCGGAGGGATCAGGCCCCCTCCGCCCCCTGTGCCGGCTGGATCTCGGGCTGCGCGTCCGACTGGAGCTCGTCCGCGTGTTCGCCCGTCACCAGGAACACCACCCGCTTGGCCACCGACACCGCGTGGTCGGCGAACCGCTCGTAGTAGCGGCCCAGCAGGGTCACGTCGACGGCCGTCTCGATGCCGTGCTTCCAGCGGTCGTCGATCAGGTGCTGGAAGAGGTGGCGGTGCAGGAGGTCCATCTCGTCGTCGTCCTGCTCCAGCTGGAGCGCCAGGTCGACGTCCTTCGTGATGATCACCTCGGCCGCCTTCGCCATCAGGCGCTGCGCGAGCTGACCCATCTCCAGGATCGTCGCGTGCAGGTCGTGCGGGACCGCGCGCGACGGGAAGCGCAGCCGGGCCAGCTTCGCCACATGCTGGGCCAGGTCGCCCGAGCGCTCCAGGTCCGCCGACATCCGCAGCGACGTCACGACGATACGAAGGTCCGTGGCGACCGGCTGCTGGCGGGCCAGCAGAGCTATCGCACGGGCCTCAAGGTCGTGCTGGAGCTCGTCGACCTTCTGGTCGGCCTCGATCACGCTCTCGGCGAGCTTCAGGTCGGAGTCGAGGATCGCCGTCGTGGCGCGCCCGATCGCCGAGCCGACCAGCCGGGCCATCTCCACCAGACCGTCGCCGATCGAATCCAGTTCCTCGTGGTACGCGTCCCGCATCAGGGTTCCCTCTCGTACGTCGTCATCGGGGGTTCACCGGGGGCCGGGGCCCGGCGCGAGTGTCTTGAAACCGGTGCTTCGCACCCCACGCTCCCACGTTCCGGCCTGTACGCGTCCGTTTCCGGCACCCCAAATGAACCAATCCTGGCTCCAAGGTGAACTCTGGGCGACGAGTGTTCGAGGTCGCACTCGGATGGCTGTGGCCGGGAGCGATGCCGTGCCTAACCTGAGGGCATGGACGTGAACGCGGCGGTTGCCGCAGCGGCAGCGATCGCCGGTGTACTCACCGGTGTCATCGCCGTGCTGGCGTTCCGCTGGAGCGAGCGGGAGCAGAAGCGCCCCACCCGCACCTCCCTGCACACCGACCCGGTGCTTCCGCCGGGCGTCGACACCGTTCTGTCGGTGCTTCGCTCCTCCGCGGTCGTCCTCGACGAGGCCGACTCCGTGGTCAAGGCCAGCTCCGCGGCGTACGCGCTCGGGCTGGTCCGCGGCGGCAAGCTCTCGGTGGAGCCCATGCTCCGGATGGCCCGGGACACCCGCCGTGACGGGGAGATACGCCAGGTCGAGCTGGATCTGCCGAGGCGGGGAACCGGGCGGGGCGAGGCACTCGCCGTCTCCGCGCGGGTCGCCCCGCTCGGATCCCGGCTGGTGCTGCTGCTCGTGGAGGACCTGACCGAGGCACGGCGGATCGAAGCGGTACGACGTGACTTCGTCGCGAACGTCAGCCACGAGTTGAAAACCCCCGTCGGCGCGCTCTCCCTCCTTTCCGAGGCAGTGATGGGCGCATCCGACGACCCGGAGGCGGTGGAACGCTTCGCCGGCCGTATGCAGATCGAGGCGACCCGGCTCACCAACCTGGTGCAGGAGCTCATAGACCTGTCGCGGGTACAGAACGACGATCCCCTGGAGGACGCCGAACCGGTACGCGTCGACGAACTGGTCGCCGAGGCGATCGACCGCTGCCGGCACCAGGCCGGCGCCAAGAGCATCACCATGGCCGCAGGCGGAACCGCCGACCTGCACGTCTGGGGCAACCGCGGCCAGCTCGCCGCCGCCCTCGGCAACCTCGTCGAGAACGCCGTCAACTACTCGCCCGCCCGCACCCGCGTGGGCATAGCCGCCCGCAAGATCAACGCGCCCGGCGGGGACATGATCGAGATCGCCGTCACCGACCAGGGCATCGGGATCTCCGAAAAGGACAAGGAGCGCGTCTTCGAGCGCTTCTACCGGGTCGACCCGGCCCGCTCCCGTGCCACCGGCGGCACGGGCCTCGGCCTCGCCATCGTCAAACACGTGGCCGCATCGCACGGCGGGGAGGTCACGGTGTGGAGCGCCGAGGGGCAGGGCTCCACCTTCACCCTGCGTCTCCCGGAGGCCGGCGTGGCCCGCGACCGCGCGCACCAGCACCCCGACCTCGACGACTTCGACGGTTCCGACGGTCTCGACGGATCCGAGGGTCTCCACGACCGCGACGGTCTCGACGAGGAGACCGGTCGTCACAGCGCCTCAACCCCCGCATCACGCCCCTCACCCCCATCATCTTCTTACGAACCACATCCCGCCCCGGAGGTCCTTCCGTGACCCGTGTGCTCGTCGTCGAGGACGAGGAGTCCTTCTCCGACGCCCTGTCGTACATGCTCCGCAAAGAGGGCTTCGAGGTCGCCGTCGCGACCACCGGGCCCGACGGACTCGACGAGTTCGAGCGCAACGGCGCCGACCTCGTCCTCCTCGACCTGATGCTGCCCGGCCTGCCGGGCACCGAGGTGTGCCGCCAGCTGCGCGGCCGCTCCAACGTCCCCGTCATCATGGTGACCGCCAAGGACAGCGAGATCGACAAGGTCGTCGGGCTGGAAATAGGAGCCGACGACTACGTGACCAAGCCGTTCTCCTCCCGCGAGCTGGTCGCCCGCATCCGGGCGGTCCTGCGCCGCCGAGGCGAGCCGGAGGAGGTCACCCCGGCCGCGCTGGAGGCGGGCCCGGTCCGTATGGACGTGGACCGCCACGTGGTGACGGTCTCCGGCTCCAAGGTCGACCTCCCCCTCAAGGAGTTCGACCTCCTGGAGATGCTGCTGCGCAACGCCGGCCGCGTCCTGACCCGCATGCAGCTCATCGACCGGGTCTGGGGCGCCGACTACGTGGGCGACACCAAGACCCTCGACGTCCACGTCAAGCGCCTGCGCGCCAAGATCGAGCCCGACCCGGGCGCGCCGCGGTACCTGGTGACGGTCCGGGGGCTCGGCTACAAGTTCGAGCCGTAAACCGCCCGCTCACGCTGACGCCCACGAAGAAGGGCGGGACCTCTCCATGAGGTCCCGCCCTTCTTTCATGCCGGCTCAGGCTCAGTGACCCGCGGCCGGCGACTCCGTGGTGCTCGCGGACGACGCGTCGGTCGGGGTCGTCGTGTCGGCCGGGGTGTTCGCCGAGTTGGACGCGTTGGGCGAGCCCGTGCCGGCGCCCGGTTCCGTGCGCGAGTCCGGCTTGGTCGTGTCACCCGGGGCGGCGGGCATCTCGGTCGGGCCCCACTTGGTGAAGTAGTACTTGGCCGGGACGACGAAGGCACGCAGGTTGACGTCGCCGGTCTTGCTGAAGGTGAACGTGACCTTCTGGGCGTTGCCGTTCTTGACGGACGCGCCGATCTCGTTCAGCGCGGCGGAGGCGTTGCCCTTGCCACCGAGGATGACGGAGCCGCCGGCCGGGACGGTCAGCGCGCCCTTGCCCTTGGCGGGCGTGAGCTCGGCGGCGCCGCCGCCGTCGACGTTCACGGAGTCCAGGGTCTGCGCGGTGCTGCCGGTGTTGAACACCGTGGCGGAGATCACCGCCGGGCCCGTGGACTCGTCGTTGGGCTGGGTGATGACCATGACGTTCTGGAGCTTGATGTCCCCGAGGCTGGTGGCCGCGTTGTCCGGCTTGACCTCCAGGGTCTGGGCGTCGTTGCCGGCGCCGCACGCGGCGAGCGAGGCGATCGAGAACGCGATGGCGGCGGTGGCGAGGGCACCGCGTCGAAGGCTGCTGCTCACGGCGGCGGCAACTCCTTGAGCTTGAGCGAGGCGGCCCGATGAAGCCGCGCTAAGTGTCTGTCAGCGGCCTTAGGTTACCGAGCCGGTCCCGTCGCACCGCACCCGACCCTCCTTGAACGTCCGCTTCCCACGGCAAGGCGTAGTCCCACGTGTAGTCCAGGTGTAGGTCACGTGTAGTCCCACGAGTCACAAGGGACTCTCAGGTCACATTGCGGCCGCGCTCGTCTGCCATTCACATAAGTGTCCCCCGCTTGGCCCAGGGATTTTCCGTGAAGGAATCCATGAACCCCGGAATTGATCACCGGTCGAGTGGTCGGGCAGCTCGGTGATCAATTCCGGATTCGTCTCGTACCCGACTCCGGTCATCGAACGGAGTAGCGGAAGTCGCACACCTGCAACCGGACATATGGGGATGTTCAGTCGCCTGGGAGGGCCTCCGGATGCGTGTAACGTACGCGTTTCACCTCCCCCGGAGAGCCGCTCCCACCTGCGAATACTTTCTTCCGCTCGGCCCGCGCAGCACGTTCCTGTTGCTGTTGTCAAGCCCCGAGATGTGCCCTGACCTGCGAAAACGCCATTCAGAACGCGCAGTTTCCGTGTTACTCTGGATAGCCACGGAAGGGGTACCTGTCACATGACGTTCAAGGTTGGCGACACCGTGGTCTATCCCCATCACGGGGCCGCGCTGATCGAGGCTATCGAAACTCGCCAGATCAAAGGCGTGGACAAGACCTACTTGGTGCTGAAGGTCGCCCAGGGTGATCTGACGGTACGTGTGCCAGCGGACAATGCGGAGTTCGTCGGCGTGCGTGATGTGGTCGGTCAGGATGGACTGGACCGGGTCTTCGAGGTGCTGCGCGCGCCGTACGCCGAGGAGCCCACGAACTGGTCGCGTCGTTACAAGGCAAACCTGGAGAAGCTCGCCTCCGGCGATGTCATCAAGGTCGCGGAAGTCGTACGTGACCTGTGGCGTCGTGAGCGCGAGCGCGGACTCTCCGCCGGTGAGAAGCGCATGCTCGCCAAGGCCCGCCAGATCCTGGTGAGCGAGCTCGCGCTCGCGGAGAACACGAACGAAGACAAGGCGGAGGCCCTGCTCGACGAGGTCCTGGCGTCCTGACGCCGGCGCAGGCCGCACCACGCAGCCCGCTCAGCTCAGCACACTGAAATGCCGCGGTGCCCGATGACGTAGTGATGTCGCCGGGCGCTGCGGCATGTTCGCGTTCGGCGCCGTACGCGTGTTCACCTCGGGAGTAACACCCCCGATACTGTGCGTGCCGGGCCCGGGCAGTCGACTCGACCAGGGTCACGGAAGGGTTCTGGTCACGCTGTCGTACCCGGCACGCTGAGGCCATACCCACGTATGCCGAGCACACAAACCTGACAGGAACCGATGTCTGACGATTCGCGCCCCTCGCCCGCCGAAGCCCGGCCGGCCGCCCGAACCACCGCCCGGACCGCCGCCGTGATTCCGGCCGCCGGCCGCGGCGTGCGCCTGGGCCCGGGGGCCCCCAAGGCGCTGCGCACTCTGAACGGCACGCCCATGCTCATCCACGCGGTACGCGCACTCGCCGCGTCCCGCGCGGTCTCCCTGGTCGTCGTCGTGGCACCGCCCGACGGCGCGCCCGAGGTCAAGTCGCTGCTCGACGCGCACGCGCTGCCCGAGCGGACCGACTTCCTGGTCGTCGCGGGCGGCGAGAGCCGCCAGGAGTCCGTGAATCTCGGCCTGGACGCGCTGCCGCCCGAGTACGACATCGTCCTCGTCCACGACGCCGCCCGGCCCCTCGTCCCGGTCGACACGGTGGACACCGTCATCGAGGCCGTACGAGAGGGAGCCGTGGCCGTCGTCCCGGCGCTGCCGCTCGCGGACACCGTCAAGGAAGTCCAGCCCGCCGCGACCCCGGGCGAACCGGAGCCCGTCGTCGCCACGTTGGACCGGGCCCGCCTCCGTGCCGTCCAGACCCCGCAGGGCTTCGACCGCGTGACCCTCATCCGCGCCCACGAGACGGTCACCGAGGACGTCACCGACGACGCGAGCATGGTCGAGCAGCTCGGCGAGACGGTCGTGACCGTGCCCGGCCACGAGGAGGCCTTCAAGGTGACGCGCCCGCTGGACCTGGTGCTCGCCGAGGCGGTCCTGGCCCGCAGGAGGCTCAACGATGGCTTCTGAGGTTCCCCCGTACGTGCTGCCCCAGGTCGGCATCGGCACCGACATCCACGCCTTCGAGGAGGGCCGCGAGCTGTGGTGCGCGGGCCTGAAGTGGGAGGGCGAGGGCACCGGCCTGGCCGGGCACTCCGACGCGGACGTCGTCGCGCACGCCGCCTGCAACGCGCTGTTCTCGGCGGCCGGCCTCGGCGACCTCGGCCAGCACTTCGGCACCGGGCGCCCCGAATGGTCGGGTGCCTCAGGCGTCACGCTGTTGACGGAGGCCGCCCGGATCGTCCGCGAGGCGGGCTTCACCGTCGGCAACATCGCCGTACAGGTCGTCGGACCGCGCCCGAAGATCGGCAAGCGGCGGGACGAGGCCCAGAAGATCCTGTCGGAGGCGGCCGGCGCCCCGGTCTCGGTCTCCGGCGCGACCACGGACGGCCTCGGCTTCCCCGGGCGCGGCGAGGGACTGATGGCGGTGGCTACGGCACTGGTGGTGCGCACCGGGGTCTGAGGCGACCGAACTGGTGGTGCGGACGGAGCGCGACGACCCCCGCCCCGTGGCTCGAGCCCGGCTCCGGTCGTGGACGAACGTCACGAATACGCCCTGCTTGAGCCGAAGGTCGCAAGGCATCACCCGGGGCCTACTACCCTGGACTCGTGACTATTCGCCTGTACGACACCAGTGCCCGGCAGATTCGTGACTTCGCCCCGCTCCAGCCGGGTTGTGTCTCGATCTACCTGTGTGGTGCCACCGTGCAGGCCGCACCGCATATCGGGCACATCCGCTCGGGCCTGAACTTCGACATCATGCGCCGCTGGTTCGCCCACCGCGGCTACGAGGTCACGTTCATCCGCAACGTCACCGACATCGACGACAAGATCATCACCAAGTCGGCCGACCAGGGCCGCCCCTGGTGGTCGATCGGGTACGAGAACGAGCGCGCGTTCAACGACGGCTACACCGTCCTCGGTTGCCTGCCGCCGACGTACGAACCGCGCGCGACCGGCCATGTCACCGAGATGGTCGAGATGATGCGCGGCCTCATCGAGCGCGGCCACGCCTACGAGGCCGACGGCAACGTCTACTTCGACGTGAAGTCGTTCCCGGAGTACCTGCGCCTGTCCAACCAGGAGCTGGACAACCTGCTCCAGCCCTCCGGCGACGGCGAGACCGGCAAGCGGGACTCCCGCGACTTCGCCATGTGGAAGGCGGCCAAGCCCGGCGAGCCCAGCTGGGAGACCCCGTGGGGCCGCGGCCGCCCCGGCTGGCACCTGGAGTGCTCGGCGATGGCGCACAAGTACCTGGGCACCGTCTTCGACATCCACGGCGGCGGCCTGGACCTGATCTTCCCGCACCACGAGAACGAGATCGCCCAGGCCAAGGCGTACGGCGACGAGTTCGCCCGGTACTGGGTGCACAACGCCTGGGTCACCATGAGCGGCGAGAAGATGTCGAAATCGCTCGGCAACTCGGTGCTCGTCTCCGAGATGGTCAAGGCGTGGCGCCCGATCGTGTTGCGCTACTACCTCGGCACCCCGCACTACCGCTCGATGATCGAGTACAGCGAGGAGGCCCTGCGCGAGGCCGAGTCCGCGTTCGCGCGGATCGAGGGCTTCGTGCAGCGCGTGATGGAGAAGGCCGGGGGAGTCGTGGAGCCCGCCGCCGACGTGCCGCCCGCCTTCGCCGAGGCGATGGACGACGACCTGGGCGTCCCGCAGGCCCTCGCCGTCGTGCACACCACCGTCCGGCAGGGCAACTCCGCGCTGGCCGCCGACGACAAGGAAGCCGCGGTCGCCCGCCTCGCCGAGGTCCGCGCCATGCTCGGCGTCCTCGGCCTGGACCCGCTCGACCCGCAGTGGGCCGGCGAGGCCGACCGCGGCGACGATCTGCACGGGGTCGTCGACAGCCTCGTACGCCTGGTCCTCGACCAGCGCGAGGCGGCGCGGGCCCGCAAGGACTGGACCACCGCGGACGCCATCCGCGACCAGCTCAACCAGTCCGGCCTCGTCATCGAGGACGGACCGCAGGGACCACGTTGGAGCCTCGGCCCGCGCTGAGCTCTTTCTTGATCGATTGTGCCGCCCGGCAGTCCGGGCGGCACACTGCATATACGTACACACGCACGCCTCGGGTTTCCCGAGGCTTCCCCGAGAACAGACAGGTAGGTCATGGCAGCCAACAACCGCCGCATGTCCGGCAAGAAGGGCGCGCAGGTCGGCAGTGGCGGCCAGCGGCGCAAGGGCCTGGAGGGCAAGGGCCCGACCCCGCCTGCCGAGGCGCGCAAGGGACACAAGAAGAACCGCGTCGCCAATGCCAAGGCGAAGCAGACGGTACGCCGCCCCACAGCGCGCGGCCGGGGCGGCAAGGGCACGTCCGAGATGGTCGTCGGCCGCAACCCCGTCGTCGAGGCGCTGCGCGAGGGCGTGCCCGCGGTGACGCTCTATGTCCAGCAGTTCATCGACAACGACGAGCGGGTGCGCGAGGCGCTCCAGCTCGTCGCCGAGCGCGGCGGAATCCACCTCATGGAGGCCCCCCGCCCCGAGCTCGACCGCATGACCAACGGCCTCAACCACCAGGGCATGGTCCTCCAGGTCCCGCCGTACGAGTACGCGCACCCCGAGGACCTCGCGAACGCCGCCTACGACAAGGGTGAGGACCCGCTCATCGTCGTCCTCGACGGCGTCACCGACCCACGCAACCTCGGTGCCGTCGTCCGGTCCGCCTCCGCCTTCGGCGGCCACGGAGTCGTCGTCCCCGAGCGGCGCGCGGCCGGCATGACCGCCGGCGCCTGGAAGACGTCCGCCGGTGCGGCCGCCCGTACGCCCGTCGCCCGCGCCACCAACCTGACGCGCGCCCTGGAGGCGTACAAGAAGGCCGGCATCGCGGTCGTCGGTCTCGCTGCCGACGGTGAGTCCGAACTCGGCGACCTGCCCGCCCTGGACGGCCCGGTCGTCATCGTCGTCGGCAGCGAGGGCAAGGGCCTGTCCCGGCTCGTCGGGGAGACCTGCGACTTCCGGGTGCGGATCCCGATGCCGGGCGGAGCAGAGTCGCTCAACGCCGGTGTCGCGGCGGGCATCGTGCTGTACGAGGCCGCACGCCGACGCGCCTGAGCGATTGTTCGACATAGTCACCCACACGGGGTGTTCCTGGCGTCCAGGACAAGCTTGACGGGGTCCGGACACATCCGGCGGGTCAAAGCAGTGTCCTAAACAACCGTCACTCGGTTAGATGAGTGTGGACACCAGAACACCCCGCACACCCTCGGGGGACGGCCCGTCGGGATACGACGACGCTCCCGCGCTGAGCATGGTGAAGGTGCCGAGCGATCCGGCGCAGATCATCGTCAACCATGCGAGCTTCCGCGTGCAGTTGGGCGCGTCGTCCCGGCGTACCCAATCGCCGCGGGTCGCACGGCATCTGAGCGCCGCCGAGGACACCGCGCGCATGCCCGCCGTCGGCGCGGTCGGCAGACCCGGCGCGGGCGCCCGCCGCCGCCCCGTCGTGTGGAGCGGCAAGTCCGCCCCCGACGACACCGGCGCCCACCGCCTTCTCCAGGCCGTGCGGGGCAGCCTCCGCCACGGCGAGGAACCGGCCCCGTCCGCCGACACCGGAGCCACCCAGGTCATCCCCCGCGTGGACGTCAACGGCGGCTACGGCGGCCAGGGTTACGCCGACGGTGGCTACGGCGACGGCGGTTACGGCGACATCGACCAGACCGTCGAGACCCCGGTCGTGGGCGCCCAGCGCACCCCCGTATCCGAAGGCACCCGACTCCTGCCGAACATGCGGACCGTCGGCAGCGCCTACGACGAACCCGCCTACGACCAGCCCGCCTACGACGAACCCGCCTACACGGGCGAGGAGTTCGAGGAGTACGAGGACACCGGCGCGGGCGCCGACCGCGACCACCGGGCCAGGCGTCACGGCGACGACCCCGCCCGGCACACGTACTACCCGGGCCGCCGCATGAACCTCGGCGTCGTCCTCCTCCCGCTGCGTGTCTTCCTCGGCTTCATCTCCATCTACGCCGGCATGGGCAAGCTCTGCGACCCCGTCTACTTCGACGGCGGCGAACGCGGCTCCATGGTCAAGTGGCTCAACACCCTGCACCCCTGGGAAGTGGCCGAGCCGCTCAGGCAGTTCGCCCTCCAGCACCCCGTCGGCGCCGGGCTCGTCATCGCCTTCCTCCAGGTCATCGTGGGCGTCCTCACGGTCCTGGGCTGCTGGCAGCGGGTCGCGGCGGTGGTCGGCGCCGGCCTGTCCGCCGCGCTCCTCGTCACCGTCAGCTGGAAGAGCGTCCCCGCCTACGACACCCCCGACATCATCTACCTCGCCGCCTGGTCCCCACTGATCATCGCCGGCGCCCCCGTCTACTCCATCGACGGCCGCCTCGCCGGCAGCGCCTGGCGCCGCCTCGGACCCCTCGCCGACATCTGGGAACTGCGCCAGTACGTCCTGCGCCGCGGCGCCCTCATCACCGCCGTCACCACCGGGGTCACGCTCCTCATCGGCTCCCTGCTCGGCGGTGCCGTCCGCGACGCCGACCGCGTGGTCGTCCCCGGACCCGGTGAGGCCCCGCGCAACGAACTCCCCGGCTCCCCCCTCCCTCGGGACCCCGCCAAGCGTCACAAGGCGACCCCGTCCGCCTCCGGTTCGCCCACCCAGGGCGCCACCGCCGGAACGGCCAGCACCCCGACCGCCGACGCCACCACCCCGGGCGCCACCCGGGACACCGGCACCACGACCGGCGGCACGCCCAGCCAGACCCAGGGCACCACCGGCCAGGCACCGCCCCAGCAGGCCCCCCCGGTCCAACAGGCCCCCAGCACCAGCTCCGGCCCCACCTCCGGCGGCAGTGCCACCGGAGGCGCCGGCTCGACCGGCGGCACCAGCAGCTCAGGCGGTACGGGCGGCGCGGGCAGCAGCGGCGGCTCAGGCTCCACATCCGGCCAATCAGGCCTGGTCGGCGGCCTGTTGGGGTAACCCAGCCGGTGGGCGGAGTCCTGGGCGGGCCCGCCGGCTGAACACCACCTCGCCCATACGACGAAGGGGTCCCGCACGATTGATGTGCGGGACCCCTTCGGCATGTACGTCAGTGGTACTCACGTGATGCGGTACTCACGTCACGTCCGGCCTCAACGCCCCATCGCGGCCAGTTCCTTGGCGGCCTCCGTCAGATCCTTCGCGGTGTCGATGGCGCGCCAGTAAGCCCCCTGCGGAATCGGGAACCCGGCCAGCCGGAGCTCCCGCGCCAGGTGCGGGAAAGTCGTCCGCTCATGGTCCCCCCGCTCGGGCAGCAGATCGACGAACTCCGGCGAGAACACATAGACACCCGCGTTGATCTCGAACGTCGACGGCGGCGCCTCGATGAAGTCGGTGATGTGCCCGAAGCCGTCCGTCTGCACCGCCCCCCACGGAATCCGCGGACGCGCCAGCGCGAGGGTCGCGACCGCGTCACGCTCGGCGTGGAAATCCGCCATGTCCCGCAGCGAGAAACGGGTCCAGATGTCGCCGTTCGTCGCGTACCAGGGACGATCCGGGTGGGGGAGATGCGCGGCGGCGTACTTGAGGCCGCCGCCACGGCCCAGCGGCTCGGACTCGACGACCGTCTGCACGTTCACCGGCAGATCCGCGGAGTCCAGCCACTGCTGCAGAACGTCCGCGAGATGGCCGCAGCTGACCACCACGTCCGTCACGCCCTCTTCCGCGAGCCACACGAGCTGATGGCCGATGATCGGAGTCCCCGTGCCGGGGATCTCCACCATCGGCTTGGGCCGGTCGTCCGTGTAAGGACGCAACCGGGAACCCTGGCCGCCGGCCAGGATCACGGCTTGAACGGGGCGGGACGCGGCGTTCGGATCGGTCATGATTCGAACTGTACGTGGCGTCCCGCTCCCGGCCGGGTCCGGTAACCAATACTTGATCAGCCGTTATCGCCCGCCCTCCCCGGCCGGGCGGGCGGTAACGGACTCCGGGCGCTCAGCCGCGCGCCGCCGCGACGCCCGTGGCGAAGGACGTGTCGCAGACCGGGCGGGTGTACGACTGCGCCCGCGTGGGCCCGTACACGCGGACCGCGGCGCGGCCCAGAGCCTGGGCGATGGACACACAGTGCTTGGCGAGCGACGGACGGCTGTTGACGGCCTCCTGGAGGTGTGTGAGGGCGATGCCGGGGTCCTTCTCCTGGAGTTCGGTCAGGAGCTGGTCCCGCAGCACGGTCTGCGGGGCCCGGGCTGCGCGCGGCTTGGCGTCCGACAGGGTGGCGTCCGATGCCATGAGCACCGAGTTCGAGGGATTCCCCGACCAGTTGACTCGGGTGACCGCAAGGGTCCCGGAGAGCACCAGGACGACGGGCAGGACGAGGGCGAGGGAGCGGCCGATCCGGCGGGCGGGGCCCTGGCCGCGTCGCGTCTGTTGGTTAGTGGAGTACTTCACGCGAGTGAGGGTAGCGTGGGGTAATGATGCGGCGACATTTAGTCACCGGTTCGGGGGATGAACTGATGCCGTTTCTGGGCGCCGTGTTGACGCACACTGCTCGAAATGACCGGTCTGCCGGGGTATTTGTCGACAACGAAGAGGGCCCCGCAGCAGGCTGCGGGGCCCTCTTGGTCAACCAGGGTGAATCACCCCGGTTGGTCGCTCTGTTCGCCTCAGTCGGTGAGGCGCTCGCCCGTGGAGGTCGAGAACACGTGGGTCTCGCCCGGACGCGGCACGACGTGCAGCGTGGCGCCCTTCTCCGGGACCGCGCGGCCGCTGACGCGGACGACCAGGTCCTTGAGCTCGCCGTCGACCTTGGCGCTGCCGTAGACGTAACCGTCGGCGCCGAGCTCCTCGACCACGTTCACGGAGACCGCGAGACCGGCCGGGGCGTCCTCGGTGTCCTTCGACAGGGAGGCGGCGGCGGCACCGTCGTGCTCGACGATGTCGAAGTGCTCGGGACGAACACCGACGGTGACGGTGGTGTCACCCTTGTCGGAGGCGGCCTTGAGGGCGTCACGGTTGACCGGGACGACGCTGTTGCCGAACTTCACACCGCCGTCGGTGATCGGGACCTCGACGAGGTTCATCGCCGGGGAGCCGATGAAGCCGGCGACGAAGAGGTTCGCCGGACGGTCGTACATGTTGCGCGGCGAGTCGACCTGCTGGAGCAGACCGTCCTTGAGGACGGCGACCCGGTCGCCCATCGTCATGGCCTCGACCTGGTCGTGGGTCACGTAGACGGTGGTGATGCCGAGACGGCGCTGCAGCGACGCGATCTGCGTACGCGTCGACACACGGAGCTTGGCGTCCAGGTTGGACAGCGGCTCGTCCATGAGGAACACCTGCGGCTCACGCACGATGGCACGACCCATGGCGACACGCTGACGCTGACCACCGGAGAGCGCCTTCGGCTTGCGGTCCAGGTAGTCCGTGAGGTCGAGGATCTTCGCGGCCTCCTCGACCTTCTGCCGGATCTCCGCCTTGTTCACGCCGGCGATCTTGAGCGCGAAGCCCATGTTGTCGGCGACGCTCATGTGCGGGTACAGCGCGTAGTTCTGGAACACCATGGCGATGTCCCGGTCCTTCGGCGGCAGGTGCGTGACGTCACGGTCACCGATGCGGATGGCGCCGGCGTTCACGTCCTCGAGCCCCGCGAGCATGCGGAGCGAGGTGGACTTGCCGCAGCCGGACGGACCGACCAGAACGAGGAACTCCCCGTCCTCGATGTCGATCTCAAGGGCGTCGACGGCGGGCTTCGTGGAACCCGGGTATACCCGGGTCGCCTTGTCGAACGAGACAGTGGCCATGGTGACAGGGCCCCCTTCTACCGGCAGGAACGTGCCGGACGATCCGTTGTAGGAAGGTGGTGAGCCGCCCCGGGCCATGCCCAGGGTGGTGTAGTCCACACGCGTGAACTGGGTCAGGACGGTACCTGGCGTTTGGCTGGCTGTCAGTACCTGGAGGACTGTGAACTTCGCGGAAATTTTCGACAGGGCCGGTCCGCGGGGTGGGTACACTGCGTGGGCACGTAGGCGCCAGGCGCGTACGGGCCTCCTTAGCTCAGTTGGCCAGAGCAACGCACTTGTAATGCGTAGGTCGTCGGTTCGAATCCGACAGGGGGCTCCGAGAAGCCCAGGTCAGGATTGTTCTGGCCTGGGCTTTCGCATGCCCTCGGCGGCATCTCGGGCCGTCTGTGGCCGGCTCAGTACCTCCGTGCTGTCGATGAACTGGTCGACGGCGCCGGTCAGGGGGAGGGAGCGGATGGTGGGGTCGGTGATGCGGGCGCGGAGGGCGTGGGTGAAGCGTTCCGCTCGTAGGACCCGGAAGGGGCGGGTGTGGTACGGGCGGGTGTGGGGGTCCACGCGGTCGGTGAGGCCCAGCTGGTTGTGGAGGTCGGCGACCGTCTCGTAGGCCGTCGTGAGGTGGGACTCGCGGGTGTGCCAGTCGGTGGCGGCGAGGGCGGCGGTGAGCGGCGGGGTGAGGCGGTCGGCCGCGGAGGTTCGGGCGAAGGCGCTGCCGAGCCATTTGCTGTACGGCGGGTAGCGGCGGTCCATGAGGAGGCACAGCCGCATCAGGTCCCGGGTCAGGCGGGCGGTGACGACGGCGGAGCCGAGTGCGTCGCCGACCTCTCCGCAGCGGCCGACGAAGGCTTCTTCCTGGGAGATGCGTTGCCACTGGCAGGCCAGAATGTGGAGCCAGAGGTCGCGGGGATACCAGCGCAGGGCGGCTCGGGCGGGGGCCAGGACGTGGAGGCCGTCGTGGAAGACGGCGCCGGCGGTGACCTCGGCGAGGAGCTGGGTGGGGGTGGCGAGCCAGTCGGCCGGGGTGAGGGGAGAGGTCGGGTCGAATCCCAGGGTGGCGGTGAACCAGGAGGAGACGTGGGTGACTTCGACGCGGTGGTGGACGGGGCCGTCGGTGGCCCGCATGACGCGGATGTCGCGGGTCTCGTCGGTGGGGGCGAAGTGGGTGGGGTAGCCGTGGAAGGTCTTCGGGAGGTGTTCGGCGAGCACGTGTCTGATGCGGCCCGAGTGCCGGGAGACGTCCCGGGGGCGGAGGAACAGCTGGAGGCGTGGGCCCCATTCGTGGTCCGCCGAGCGGGCGGTGTCGAAGCCGAGCACTTCGGAGCCGCTGCCGATGCGGGCGGCGGAGTGGGGGATTCCGGGGGCGGCCTCCTCCAGTAAGGGGCGTACGGCTTCCGCGTAGAACCGGCGACAGAGTTCGAGGCCGGGTATGAAGGGGGGCATGTTCGTGGGGCTCGTTCCGGTGATGCTCACGCCAGTGAGCCGTGCCCGTTCAGTGAGATGTCATGCGCGACACCTTCACAAGTGACTCGTCTGTGAGCCGGTACACGGTCCACTCGTCCTGGGGGCGGGCGCCGAGGGCCTCGTAGAAGGCGATGGCGGGGGCGTTCCAGTTGAGGACGGCCCATTCCAGGCGGGCGTAGCCGCGGTCGACGCAGATGCGGGCCAGTTCGGTGAGGAGGGCCTTGCCGTGGCCTGCGCCTCGGGCGGTGGGGCGGACGTAGAGGTCCTCCAGGTAGATGCCGTGGACGCCGCGCCAGGTGGAGAAGTTAAGGAACCAGATCGCGTAGCCGATCGGTTCGTCCGTGGTGTCGTCGGTGGCGATGAGGGCGTGGGTCGTCGGGTGGTCGCCGAAGAGGGCGTCGTGGAGTTGTTGCTCGGTGGCCTTGGCTTCCTCCAGGGCGTGCTCGTAGTCGGCGAGTTCGCGGATGAGGGTGTGGAGGGCGGGGACGTCGGCGGGGGTGGCGGGTCGGATCATGGGCGCAGGCTAGCGGTCGGCGTTTCTGAGACGCCTGGCGATTTCCAGTTGTTCCGCCTCCAGGGGGCGGCCGTCCTCGATCTCCCACAGGCAGTTCTGCAGGACGCGTCCGAGGGTCCAGGCGCGGGCGCGGGGGCGGTCCAGGCCGAGGATCTCGGTCATGGCGTCGAAGCGCCAGGGGATGTCGTCGGCGTCGAAGCGGTTCCAGAGGGCGGGGAGCAGTTCGAAGCCGGGGTCGCCGGCGAGGGGTTTCGGGTCGATGGCGAGCCAGGGGGCGCGGTCGGCGGCGAGGACGTTGTCGTAGTGGAGATCCCAGTGCAGGAGTCGGTCACCGGGGTCGGTGGCGACCTCGCGTACGGCGGCGGCGCAGTCGGCGAGGAGGCGGCGGGCCTCGGGGTCCGGTATGTGCTGGAGGGCGGCGGGGGTGCGGTCGAGCATGGCCTGGGTGATGTCGCCGAGTCGGCGCATGCCGTGGGGTGCGGGGGTGGTGGTGAGGTGGGCCAGCAGGCGGGCGATGACGAGGGCGGCTTCGTGGGGGTCTGGCAGGTGCGACAGCATGCGGGCCGGGTCGAGGCGTTCCAGGAGCATGGTGCCGGTGGTGGGGTCGTGGTCGAGCAGTCGTACGGCTCCGTCGCCGTGCCATGCCCGCAGGGCGACGGGTTCGCCTTCGCTCTCGGCGTCGAGGAGTTGGAGTTTCAGGACGGCGGGGGTGGTGTCGGGGTGGCGGACCACCGGCAGGACCAGGGCGGAGACGCCGTGCATGGGCGGGCCGTCGAGCCGTAGGTCCCAGCGGTCGAGGAAGTCCGCGGCCAGGTTCGGCAGTCGGGCGATGAAGGCGCGTCCGGCGGCGCCGTTGTACTTCTGCTGTGCGGCGGCCAGGCCTTCCGGAATGTCGATCACGGGGCGGACGATACTTGCGTGCGTGAATCGGGTCATGCGCGGTGAGCGGCGCCGGAGCCGGGTGGTGAGGTACGTCCGTGGCGCGCCCGGTACGTATGTCTGGTTGGCGTTGCTCCTCGTCAGTACCGTCGCTGTTCATCACATGTCCCCGGAGTTCGAGCGGGAGTTCCTGCTGGAGCGGTCGACGAACATTCAGCGGCTGTCGGAGAACCCGGTGCGGGTGTTGTTCGCGAGCGCGTTGTTGATCGACGGTGGGAACTGGCTGCCGTATGTGGCGCTGTACAGCTTCATTCACGCGCCGGCGGAGCGTTGGCTCGGCACCTTGCGCTGGTTGGTGGTGTGTGTGACCGCGCATGTGCTGGCGACGTTGATCAGTGAGAGCGCGGTGCTGGTGGCGATGTGGGACGGGAGGGCTCCGTCGTCGACGGCGGACACGGTGGACATCGGGGTGAGTTACGCGCTGGCGGGGGTGGTCGGGGTGTTGGTGTACCGGATCGCGCGGCCGTGGCGGTTCGGGTATCTGGCGGTGGTGTTGGTGGTGTACGGGGTTCCGTTGGTGGTGGGGCGGACGTTCACCGATTTCGGGCATGCCGTGTCGTTGTTGATCGGGTTCGCCTGTCATCCGGTGACGCGGGGGCGGGGCGGGGTGTGGGATCCGCGGGGGGCGGTGGCTTCGTGGCGGGGGTGGTGAACTGCTGCGGTTCCGCCCCGTCGGCGGCGGGGATCGGTGCCCGCGGAGTCACCTGGTGGGTGTCATTCGCTCCGTCGGGAGAGCACCGATCGGGTCGGTCGCGTCCTGGGGAGGTCATGGTTCCAGGACCACCTTTCCGGTGGTGCCGCGCGTCTCCAGGGCGTGGTGTGCGGCGGCTGCCTCGGCGAGTGGGAAGCGCTGTACGGCGGGGGTGAGGCGGCCCGCGGCGGCCTCGGAGAGGGCGCGTAGTTCCAGGGTGCGGACGGGGTTGGAGCCGCCTGCCTTCCGCATCATGACGGGCCCGAGGACCTGCTGGGAGACCCCGTCGACGAGATACGGTTCGCCGTCGTGCGGGCCGGCTCCCGACCAGCCGAAGACGAGGTGTCTGCCGCCGGGGCCGAGCAGGTCGACGGCCGCGCGGGCGACGCTGCCGCCCACGCCGTCGAAGACGACGGTGGCGGTGCGGGGGCTGTCGGTCGGGCGGGACCGGGGGAGGCCGTCCAGGTGGGCGCGTACCTTGGCGGGCCAGCCGGGGTCCTGGTGGTCGACGGCGAGGTCGGCGCCGTTGGCGTCGACGCGGGCCGTCTTCTCGGGGCCGCCCGCGAGGCCGATGACGGTGGCGCCCGCGTTCTTGGCGTACTGCACGAGGAGGGTGCCGATTCCGCCTGCGGCGGCCGGGATCACGGCCACCGCATGGGGGCCGAGTCCGGCGAACTGCACGATTCCCATGGCCGTACGGCCCGTTCCGATCATGGCGACGGCCTGGGCGGCGTCGAGGTTGTGCGGGATGTCGTGCACGCGGTCGACGTCGGTGACGGAGAGTTCGGCGTAGCCGCCCGGGGCGAAGCCGAGGTGGGCGACCACGCGTCGGCCGAGCCACAGGTCGGCCACGCCCTCGCCGAGGGACTCGACGGTACCGGCGACCTCCCGGCCGGGGATCGTGGGCAGGGTCGGAAGCTTGGGCAGGGGGCCCTGAAAGCCCTCGCGCAGGGCGGTGTCCAGGAGGTGGACACCGGCCGCTGCTACGGCGATACGGACCTGGCCGGGTCCGGGTACGGGGTCGGGGACCTGTTCGAGTGTGAGGTGGTCGGCCGGGCCGAAGGTGTGCAGGCGGATGGCGTGCATGGGTCCACCGTCGGTGGGTGGTGTCCATCGGTGAGCGGTGTTCTCGTACCGCGGTCCCGCTTGTGCTGGCCCACTCTTCGACCTCAAGCATGCTTGAGGTCAAGGGTGTGGTGGCCGAGGGCGAGTGAGACCGCGGTGAGGGCGCTGTTGAAGGACACCTCGGACAGCACGCCGGGGGCGGCGACCTGGTCGCCCACGAGGAAGACGCCGTCACCGCGGTCGATCGCCGGCCGGTCGCGCCAACTGGTGCCGGGCAGGTCGACGGCCCCGGTGCGGCCGTTCGCGATGGCTTCGCGCCGCCAGGTGACGCGCTCGCGCCAGCCCTCGAAGGCGAGGTCGAGCAGTTGTTCCGCGCGCGTGACGCCATCGGCCTTCGTCTCGTGCGGGGCGAGGGGGATCTGTCCTTGGAGGAGCTGCTCGCCGGCGGGGGCGAGGGACCGGTCCTGGGCGGTGAACCGTTCGATCCAGCCGGGGGAGTCGAGGTCGGACACGGCGAACGCGTCCCCGCGCCGGCTGCGCACGGCGAGGTCGAGGAGTGTCGTACGACCGCTTGTCCAGGTCAGCGAGTCGTCGCCGAGAAGGCGCCGGGCGGCATCGAGGGAGGTGGCGACGATGACGGGTGCGTCGGTGGGGAGGGTGCCGACGCGGGAGAGCGTCTCCATGCGGACCCCCAGGTTCCAGGCCCGCGCGGCCATCCGGTCGATGAGGGCGCCCCAGCCGCCGCGCGGATAGTGGGCCTCCGGCGGGAGCTTGGTGGCGCGGCGCAGGCGTTCCTGTACGAACGCCGCGGACAGGGCGCCCGGGTCGTGGTGGAAGAGGGCGACGGCGGAGTAGTTGGCGGCGGCCCGGGCGCCCTCCTTGCCGGCCTGTTCGGTGGCCCAGGTCAGGAAGTCGACGTCGACGGGTGCCTGCCGGGCGCCGGGGCGCAGCAGTCTGAGCATGGCGAAGGGCGGGGTGCGGCGCAGTGCGCCCTTGTGGCGCAGCCGCAGTCGGGCCGCTTCGAGTGGGGGGATGGGGGCGAGCGGTCCGATCAGGTCGCGCTGCCGGAGCCAGGCCCAGTGCGGGCCGCCGTTGTAGAGGGCGTGTGGCCCGTCGTTCGTCCGGTATGGGCCCTCGGCGGTACGGGCCCGCCCGCCGAGGGTGTGATGGGCCTCATGGATGGTGACCTTGGCGCCCGCCTCGGCTGCGGTGATGGCGGCGGTCAATCCGGCGAAGCCGCCGCCGATGACGGTGATGCGGTGCATGTCTGTGGTCTCCCTCGGGGTGGGGGGCGCCTTTCTTGTTTTCTGTTCTGTGGATACGACCGATCTGAGGCGCCGGAATGTGACATGGGCGGTGTTTTCGCAGGTCGGGGTGATTGTCAGTGCGGGGGTGCAGCATGGGGGCATGGCGAGGAGAGCGGCTGGCGGGAGTGGTGGGCGTGGTCGAAGCGGTGGGTCGGGCGGTGTCGGTGGTGCCAGGGGTGTCGGGGGCTCCGGGGGTTCGGGAAGTTCTGGGGGTTCCGGGGTGAAGGGGGCGCGGCGGCCGGAGTTGCGGCTGCCGCCCCTGGATCCGTTCGACGGCGGGGAGTTGGAGCCGGACGGGGACTATGACGGGCTGGAGTTCCGGGAGGCGGACTTCGCCGGGCAGGACGGCGGGGGTGCCCGCTTCATGGACTGCGCGCTGGCGGGGTGCGCGCTGGACGAGACCCGTCTGACGCGCGCCCGGATCCTGGACTCTGTTCTCACCGGCCCGCGGGGTGTGGGCACCGACCTCGCGGAGGCGACCCTGCGGGACGTGGAGGTGGTCGACGCCCGTATGGGCGGGGTCCAGTTGCACGGAGCCGTCCTGGAGCGGGTCCTGATCCGCGGCGGCAAGATCGACTATCTGAACCTGCGGACGGCCCGGCTCACAGACGTCGTCTTCGAGAGCTGCGTCCTGGTCGAGCCGGACTTCGGGAGTGCCCGGCTGGAGCGGGTGGAGTTCGTGGACTGCGCGCTGAAGGGGGCGGACCTGACCGGGGCGACCCTCAGGGACGTCGACCTGCGGGGGGCCGCGTCACTGGAGATCGCGCGAGGGGTGGAGCGGCTGGCGGGGGCCGTCATCAGTCCGGCTCAACTGCTGGATCTGGCACCGGTGTTGGCGGGGGCGCTGGGGATCCGGGTGGAGGGTTGACGGGGGGCGACGGGGGTGGCCGCGGCGACGAGGTGACTGGGAGTACGGCCGTGGCGAGGGCAACGGGGACGGCAGGGGCGACGGGGACGGCAGGGGCGACGGGGGGACCGGGACGACCGGGGGACGACCGGGGGACGACGGGGGACCGGGATCAGGGGGTGGCTGCGAGCCCGGGGGTGACAAGAACTTCCAGCGCGGGCCCGGTACGTCCACCGGAGGTCACCGCACTCTGGGGAACCGGGCCTGCAGTGTCCAGATCGCCGGGTTCTCGCCCAGGTCGTCGTGGAGGTCCACCAGGTCGGCGATCAGGTCGTGCAGGAAGTCGCGGGCCTCGCGGCGCAGTGCGGTGTGGGAGAAGCTCAGCGGGGGCTCCTCCGCCGGCATCCAGTCCGCCTCGACGTCCACCCAGCCGAAGCGGCGCTCGAACAGCATCCGGTCGGTCGACTCGGTGAAGTCCAGTTCCGCGCGCTGGGGGCGGGCGGCTCGGGAGCCCGCCGGGTCGCGGTCGATCCGTTCCACGATGTCGCACAGCGCCCACGCGAAGTCGAGCACGGGCACCCATCCCCAGGCTGTGGACAGTTCCCGGTCCGCCTTGGTGTCGGCGAGGTAGACGTCACCGCAGAACAGGTCGTGGCGCAGGGCGCGGACGTCCGCGCGGCGGTAGTCGGTCTGCGGGGGGTCGGGGAAACGGTTGGAGAGGGCGTAGCCGATGTCGAGCACGTACGAGATGGTGCCACGCGGTCCTCATAGGATCACTGGCGTGTCCCGATCCGTACCGGTCGCCCCGACCTGTGCCGTCGTCGTCCTCGCCATCGTCCTGACCGCGTGTGGCGCGGGGGATCACGGCGGGTCCGGCGATTCCGGTGTGCGTGACCCGTACTTCCCGAAGGCGGGCAACGGCGGCTACGACGTCACGCACTACGGCCTGACCCTCGCCTACGACCCGGACACGGCCCGTCTGTCCGGTACGGCGGCGATCACCGCACGCGCCACCCAGGACCTCTCCGCCTTCGACCTGGACCTCAGGGGCCTGGACGTCGAGAGCGTCACCGTCGGGGACCGGAGCGCCCGCTGGAACCGCGCCGGACAGGAGCTGACGGTCCACCCGAGCGACGGCCTCGACGACGGCGAGACGTTCCGGGTGACGGTCCGCTACTCAGGCAGCCCGGAGCCGATCACCGACCCGGACGGCTCGCGGGAGGGCTGGCTGCGCACGGCCGACGGGGCGCTGGCCCTCGGTGAGCCCACCGGCTCCATGGCCTGGTTCCCCGGCAACCACCACCCCTCCGACAAGGCGTCGTACGACCTCGCCGTGACCGTTCCGGAGGGCCTGCAGGCCGTCTCCAACGGGGAGTTGACGGGCGAGAGGACCAAGAAGGGCCGTACGACCTACACCTGGCACACCGCGGAGCCCATGGCGAGCCACGCCGCCACGCTCGCCGTCGGCCACTACGCCATCACCCGCTCCACCACCCCTTCCGGCCTGCCCGTGTACGTGGCGGTCGACCCGACGAAGGCGGAAGCGAGCCGGAAGGTGCTCGCCGGGATTCCCGAGATCATGGAGTGGGCCGAGTACAACTTCGGCCCCTACCCCTTCTCCTCGACGGGAGCGATCGTCGACCGCGACGCCGACGCCGGCTACGCCCTGGAGACCCAGAACCGGCCGGTCTTCCCCGGCACGCCCGACACCGCGACCCTCGTCCACGAACTCGCCCACCAGTGGTACGGGAACTCCGTCACCCCGAAGTCCTGGCGGGACATGTGGCTCAGCGAGGGGTTCGCGACGTACGCGGAGTGGCTGTGGGACGAGGACCACGGCGGCGACAGCGCCCAGGAGACCTTCGACGCCCTCTACGACCACGGTGCAAAGACCCACGAGGGCCTCTGGTCCTTCCCGCCCGCGCGGCCGACGAGCGCCGCGCACATCTCCGACAGCCCGGTCTACGAGCGCGGCGCGATGGTCCTGCACCGGATCCGGCAGACCGTCGGCGACGACACCTTCTACGACATCGTCCAGGGCTGGGCCGCCGCCCACCGTCACGGGAACGCGGACACCGCCGACTTCACCGCGTACGTCGAGAAGGAGGCACCCGGCGAGGACTTCAGCGGGATCTGGGACGAGTGGCTGTACGGGGACGGGAAGCCGGCGAAGGGCTAGAGGGGGCCGGGAGATCCGGGGGAGTCGTGCAGCGGCTTGCGCAAAACCGTGCAGGGGCGGGCCCTCTGACGGTCCGCGCGGTGCGCGATCGGCTCGTAGCCGAGGGACGTCCAGAAGGCGAGGGCCTTCGGGTTGGTGTCGAGGACGGCCAGGCGGACGGCGGTGCGGTCCGCGTCACGGAAACGGTCCTCGACGAGGGTCGCCAGTCGGCGGCCGTAGCCCTGGCGGTGGACGTCCGCGGCCACCATCAGCAGGCCGATCCACGGGTCCGGGTCGGCCGGGTCGGGGTGGCGCGCGAGGGTGATCGCGATGCCGACCAGACGGCCCGAGCCGCGTGCGAGCAGTACCTCGACGTCCGGGTGGGCCAGCTCCTCCGCCAGGGCCGCCGCGACCTGTTCCGGGCGGATGTCGTCCGGATCCGGGAAGTCACCGCTGAGCGCCTGGAACTCGCGGTTGGCGGCGTAGAGCGCGGTGAGTTCGGTCAGGAGCGGGCCCGGGATGTCGTGGTCGGGGGAGAGGGCGAGGGGGGTCAGGATCACGGGGGCAACCTACTGGGGAACATGCGGGAACCCCCGGCCGAAGCCAGGGGTCCCGCGCAGCGAGGCGCTCGTCAGACGCTGACGCCGAAGTCCTGGGCGATGCCGACCAGGCCCGAGGCGTAGCCCTGGCCGACCGCGCGGAACTTCCACTCGGCGCCGTTGCGGTAGAGCTCGCCGAAGACCATGGCCGTCTCGGTGGCCGCGTCCTCCGACAGGTCGTAGCGGGCGATCTCGGCGCCGCCGGCCTGGTTGACGATGCGGATGTAGGCGTTGCGGACCTGGCCGAAGTTCTGCGAGCGGTTCTCCGCGTCGTAGATCGAGACCGGGAAGACGATCTTGTCGACGTCGGCCGGGAGGCCGGCGAGGTTGACGTTGATCGCCTCGTCGTCGCCCGCGCCTTCGCCGGTGCGGTTGTCACCGGTGTGGACGATGGTCTGGTCCGGCGTCTGCTTGTTGTTGAAGAAGACGAAGTGACCGTCCGAGTAGACCTTGCCCTGCGGGTTGACCGCGATCGCGGACGCGTCGAGGTCGAAGTCCGTGCCGGTGGTGGTGCGGACGTCCCAGCCGAGGCCCACGGTGACGGCGGTCAGGCCCGGTGCCTCCTTGGTGAGCGAGACGTTGCCACCCTTGGACAGGCTTACAGCCATTGTTGGGAGTCCCTTCCCTCGTTATCTATTGGCACGAAGCTACAGCTACCCCTATGAACGCCGCGCGGGGTGTCCAAGGTTCCCCGTGTCTTTACTTTCTTTACCCGCAGCACTTCCGGAGCACTTCCGGAGCACTTGCGCGGCACTTCCGCAGCGCTTGCGCCGCCCTTTCGGCGTACTTTTCCACCCTCCCGGTACCGTCGGCTGTTATTGGGGTGACGTGGACGGGTCAGACGCGGGAACATGTACGGCATGTCCGGTCCCTATCTCATCCGCGGCTCCGTCTCGCTCCCCGAGGCCGAGCTCATGTGGCGTTTCTCGCGGTCGTCAGGGCCGGGCGGGCAGCACGTCAACACCAGCGACACGCAGGTCGAGCTCCGTTTCGACGTGGCGCGCACCGAGGCCCTGCCCGAGGTGTGGAAGCAGCGGGCCCTGGCCGGGCTGGCCGGGCGGCTCGTGGACGGCGTGGTGACCGTCCGCGCCTCCGAGCACCGCTCCCAGTGGCGCAACCGCGAGACCGCCGCCGTACGCCTGGCCGCCCTCCTCGCCGAGGCGACGGCCCCGCCGCCCAAGCCGCGCCGGGCCACCCGGATCCCCCGGGGGATCAACGAACGCCGCCTGCGGGAGAAGAAGCAGCGCTCGGACACCAAACGGGGCCGCACCGGCCGCGACTGGGGCTGAGCTGCCCCACCCGGACCGGGCCCCCTCAGGACAGCTTCAGCACTCCGACGGTCTGGTCCCCGCTGGTCTCGCCGTTGGGACGGAAGCCGAGCCCCAGGTAGAAGTTCTCGGGGCCGTCCGGCCCGGGGTGCCAGGTGACGTACAGCTCCTGGCCGCCCCGGCGGCGGATCTCGGCGGCGACGGACTCCACGGCGAACCGGCCGTAGCCCCGGCCCTGTTCACCGGCCGCGATGTTCAGGCGCCACAGGCCGGAGCGGAACAGGGTGCCGTCCTCCCGCCAGTCGATGTCGAAGAAGGCCATGAGGAAGCCGACGGGACGGTCGCCGTCGACGATCAGGCGGGGCCAGGCGACGCCCGCGGGGTGGACGTACGCCTCGGCGAGTGACTTCATCACCGGTGCGACCGCGCGTTCCTGCTCGGGGCGGACCTTTATGCCGGTCGCCGCCTCGAAGTTGCGGGGTGTGACCTCTTCGAGGCGGAGCGCGGAAGTCGTCGTCATGCGGGCACCCTAAGAAGGCGGATCGCCCAGGTGCGAGTGAATTCCCGGTCGACCCGACTGCCGGTACTCAGCCCAACTGCCGGTACCGGCCCCGGAAATACGTCAGCGGGCCGCCGTCCGCGCTCGGTACGGCCGCCGTCAGGACACGGCCGACGACCAGGGTGTGGTCGCCGGCCGTCATGCGCTGTTCCGTTCGGCACTCCAGGGTGGCCAGGGCGCCGCCCACCAGGGGAGCGCTGGACACCTCGCCGCGGACGTACGGGATGTCCTCGAAGAGCAGGCGGTCGCTGATGCGGCCCTTCATGGCGAAGCGCCCGGCGATGTGCCGCTGGCTCTCGGACAGCACCGACACCGCCCACAGGGGCTGCTCGTCGAGCAGGTCGTCCATGCGGGAGCCCTCACGCACGCTGACCAGCACCAGGGGCGGGTCGAGGGAGACGGACATGAACGCCGTCGCCGTCATGCCGACGTCCTCGCCGGCCGGCGCCCCGGGATCGTCCGGGTCGAGTGGCGTCTCCCTCGCGGTCACCAGGACCACTCCGGCGGCCAGCCGGGACATGGCGGCGCGGAACTCGTCGTTGCTCACCCCCACAGCATGCCCGGAGGCGGGCGAGGGGAAGGCGGCGGATGGGGCGAGGGGAGTGTTCGGCACACCCGGAACGCTAGTCACCGACCCACGCGGACCGCATCGGGCCCGGGACGGAGCGCGGTCCTAGGACTCACGGCCGAGTTTCCGCACGTCCTCCACATCGGCACCAAGTTTGCGTTCAGTAAACGCACAAGAAAACCGCAGAAACCCCACTCAATTGTTCATCTTCAGCTGTGACTTGAGTCACAAGGGGGACTAATTGTTGACCCTGTGTACCGAGTGAGCAGCGCGCTGTGATTCAGTGGCTGGGGAAGACGCAGGCACATCAACTGATAAGAAGCGCCGAAGAGAACCCTTGATTCACTGCGAGGTCTCGGGGGGAGGGCGAGCATGGAGACCGAGTCGGAACCCTACGTCCGTCTTGCGTCCCTGCGACAGCTGCACCAGGTCATGGCCGACATGAACACGGCCCGCAGCCTCGCGGACACACTGCAGACCGTGGCCGACGGCGTGGTCCAGGCTCTCGGGTACGAGCTGGCGTGCGTCAACCTCGTACGCCCCGACGGCGACCTCGTCGTCGCCGCCTTCGCGGGCAACCCCGCCGCCGAGGCGCTGATCACCGGCCGGGTCGGTTCCCGCGAGTCCTGGGAGCGCCGCCTCGGCATGGGCGAGCACTGGGGCGACCTGGTCTTCATCCCGCACACCGAGGGCTGGGTCCTCGACGACGACGACGTACCGCAGTGGTACACCGACGGCCCCGCGCCCCGCTTCGAGGACGAGTGGCACCCCTCCGACCGGCTCTTCGCCCCGATGTACACGCCCGCCGCGCCGGGCGGCGGCTCGTGCGGCGAGCTGATAGGCGTGCTGTCCGTGGACCGGCCGCGCAACGGCCGTCATCCGGGCGCATGGGGGCGCGAAGCGCTCCAGATGTACGCGTTCCAGGCCGCCATAGCGATCAGCAACGCGCGTCTGCGCGCCAACATGCAGCGTGCACTGGTCAGGCTCGAAAGGGAGCAGCAGGCCCTGCGCGCCAGCGAGGAAAGCTTCCGGCAGGCCTTCGAGTACGCCCCCTCCGGCATGGCCATCGCCGAGATGGGAGGCGACCAGCACGGCCGGATCCTGCGCACCAACGACGCGCTGTGCCGGCTGCTGGGCCGCCCCGCGTCCGCGATGCGCCGCTACTCCTTCTCCGACCTCGTTCACCCCGAGGACATCAGCACCCTGCTGAGGACCTCCGCCGAGGGCGGTCGCGCGGAGCTCCGGCTCGGTCGCCGCGACGGCACCTACCTGTGGGTGTCGATGCGCAACTCCGTCGTCGCCGACGCCGCCGACGGGCCCCGCTTCCTCCTCACCCACGTCGAGGACATAGAGGAGCGCAAGCGCCGCGAGCTGCAGCTCGCCCACCGCGCCTCCCACGACTCCCTCACCGGCCTGCCGAACTCCGCCGAGCTGCGCGCCCGGCTCTCCTCACGGCTGTGTCAGCGCCCCACGGGCGAGCTGGAGTCCGTCGACGCGGCCTACGGGCACCCCGCCTTCGCCGCGAGCGGCGACGGTTTCGACTTCCGGCCGGTCAACCAGACCTTCGACGGCTACGACCACCATGTGCACACCGTCACTCCTGAGAGTGAGCGGGACGACGGCACCAAGGGGCTCGCGGTTCTCTTCTGCGACCTCGACGGCTTCAAGTCGATCAACGACCGGTTCGGGCACAACGCGGGCGACGCGGTCCTCATCGAGGTCGCGCGCCGGCTGTCCCGGGCCGTCCGCGACGGCGACACCGTGGCCCGGCTCGGCGGCGACGAGTTCGTCGTGCTGGCCGACGGGCTCGGCCGCGCCGACGCCCAGGACCTGGCCGTACGACTGCGCAACGAGATCATCCAGCCCATCCGGGTCGACGGACGGGCGATGCGGGTCGGCGGCAGTTTCGGCATCGGCTGGGCCCACTGCGGAATGACGGCGGACGAGGTGTTGAAATCCGCTGACGAGCGGATGTACGTCGAGAAACGATCTCGTCCCAAACAACACAGACGCGCGGGCTGATCCCCAGGCCGGCGAGCTGATGCGATCCGAGTCACCCGTTTGGGGCATCAGGAGCGGGTAGGCTCGCCCTTCTCACCGTATGAATCGCATCCGCACCTGTTGAGGAGACCAAGGGATGACGGCCGGCAACAACGGCGCGAGCACGCCCGAGGACGAGGACCCGTTCGGCTATCTGTACGCGGACGGGCAGGCCAACGGAGCCCAGCCGCCGTCCAATGGCTACGGCTACCCGAACTCCGTCAACCGGGTGCGGGCGGTGGGCCAGCGGCAGTACGGCCAGCAGGGTCAGGCCGCCGCGACCGCGCCCTACGGCCAGGTCCCGCAGCAGGGCCAGGCCTCCTACGCCCAGCCGAACAGCCACTACGCGGCCCCCGAGACCCTCCCCGGCGGCGCCGCGGCCACCCAGCAGTCGTCGTACGGCGGTGGCGGTGGCGGCGGCCGTCGCGGTCCCAACACCAAGGGCCTGCTGATCGGCGCGATCGCGGTGGTCGCGGCGGTCGTCATCGGCATCGGCGTGGCCATGATGAACGGCGGCGGCGAGGACGACAACAAGGCCGGCAACGAGGCGTCCACGACACCGACGACCTCGCAGAGCAGCCAGCCGAGCCCGTCGAACAGCAACGGCGCGGCGAGCCAGGACGACCTGCCGACGACCGACGTGAAGGCACTCAGGCTCACGCCCGGCATGACGACCGCCACGGACGTCAAGGGAGCCAAGGCCGACGGCGGCACCTACGTCACCGGGTTCAACCAGGTCGGTGCCTCGGTCACCTGGACGGCCAACAGCATCCCCAAGGACGGCAAGTACACCCTGTACGTCGGCTACAGCGTCCCCGGCAAGGACGCCAACGCCACCCTCACGGTCAACGGCACGGCCGCCAGCACGCCGGTCAAAATGGAGAACTACGCGAAGGGCCCCGAGGGCGACTACGCGAAGGGCTGGACGAAGACCTACAACTGGGTCCAGCTGAAGAAGGGCACCAACACCTTGCAGGTGTCCTGCGGGCAGGGCAACCAGTGCGACGCCCTGCTGGACCAGATGTGGCTCGTGAAGGGCTGGGTCGACTCCTAGGCCGCGCCGGCCTCCCCGGTCACCGCCACCCGCCCCACCAGCTCCTCGTACGCCCCCCGGTCGAACTCGCCCGCCACCGGTGCCAGGACCGTCGCCGCCGACAGGGCGACCGCGCGGGCCAGCCGGTCCGGCCAGGGCAGTTGTTCCACGAGTCCCGACAGCAGGCCCGCGACCGCCGAGTCGCCGGCGCCCGTGGGGTTGCCGTGGACATGGGCGGGCGGGGCGGCGCGCCAGCGGCCCTCGGGGGTCACCGCGAGCAGGCCCTTCGCGCCGAGGGAGGCGACCACACTTTGGGCGCCGCGGCGCCGCGCGTCCTGGGTGGCGCGCGACGGCTCGTGGGAGCCGGTGAGTTCGGCCAGTTCGTCGGCGTTCGGCTTCACCAGATCGGGGCGGGCGGCCACGCCTCGGCGCAGCGCCTCGCCGCTGGTGTCGAGGAGGACGGGGACACCGGCCGTTTTCGCGGTCCGTACGAGTCCCGCGTACGCCCCCACCGGCACGCCCGGCGGCAGGCTCCCGCACAGGGCCACCGCGTGCACGGACGGGACGAGGTCCTCGTACGCATCCTGGAAGGCCTGCCACTCGGCGGGGGTGACCGTCGGGCCGGGCTCGTTGAGCTGGGTGGTGTCGCCGCTCTGCTCGTCCACGACGGCGATCGTGCGCCGGGTCGGGCCGCCGACCGGGACCAGGGCGTCCACCAGCCCCGGCACCACGGTGAGCCCCTCCCGTACGGAACGTCCGGTGGCGCCGCCGACCAAACCGGTGACCGTCACCTCGTGTCCGAGGGCGGCGAGCACCCGGGCCACGTTCACGCCCTTGCCGCCCGGCCGTTCGGTCACCTCGGTGACCCGGTGGGAGGCGTGCGGGCGCAGGGAACCCACGCGATAGGTGATGTCGAGAGCGGTGTTCAGCGTGACTGTGAGAATCACTGGACCGACCTCCCCTCCCGTCTGGCTGTCCGGAGAGCGATCATCTCAAACGGACGACGGTCGTCCCAGTTTCGCAGGACGACCCTCCTCCTCAACAGCGGAATCAATCACCCCAGTTGGGGATCGACCACCCATTCTCCCCGGCGCATGACGCCCTTGAGGGCGAAGTCGGCGTCGAGCAGGACCAGGTCGGCGTCCTTGCCCGGTTCCAGGGAGCCGATGCGGTCGTCCATGCCGAGCAGCCGGGCCGGGTTGGCGGAGAGGGCCGCGACCACGGCCTCCACCGGCAGCCGGTCGACCGTCACCGCCCGCTGGAACGCGCGGTCCTGCGTGAGGGTGGAGCCCGCGATCGAGCCGCCCTCCACCAGCCGGGCCACCCCGTCGGCGACCTCGACCTCCAGGGGACCGAGCCAGTAACGGCCGTCGCCGAATCCGGCCGCGTCCATCGCGTCCGTGATGAACGCCACCCGGTCCGCGCCCGCGCGATGGAACGCCAGTTCAAGGGCGGCGGGGTGGAGATGCGTGCCGTCGTTGATCAGCTCGACGGTGACGCGCTCGTCCTCCAGCAGGGCCGCGACGGGGCCGGGGTGGCGGTGGCCGAGCGTCGGCATCGCGTTGAAGAGGTGGGTCGCCACCGTCGCGCCCGCGTCGATCGCCGCCGTCGTCTGCTCGTACGTCGCGTCCGTGTGCCCGATCGCCGCGATCACGCCGTGCTCCACGAGCAGCCGTACGGAGTCGATGCCGCCGGGCAGCTCGGTGGCGAGGGTGACCATCTTCGCCCGGCCCCGCGCCGCGTCGATCAGCTTGCGCACCTCCGCCGGGTCCGGATCCCGCAGCAGCGCCTCGGAGTGCGCGCCCTTGCGGCACGGGGAGATGAACGGCCCCTCGAAGTGGACGCCGGCGATCTCGCCCTGCTCGGCCAGCTCGGACAGCAGGCCGGCCCGCTGGGTGAGGAAGTCCATGTCACCGGTGACCGTCGAGGCGACGAGCGTGGTGGTGCCGTGCAGTCGGTGGGTGTGGATGCCCTTGAAGACCTCGTCGACCGTCCCGGAGGTGAAGGAAGCCCCGCCGCCGCCGTGGTTGTGGAGGTCGATGAAGCCGGGGACGAGCCAGTGGGTGCTTACGTCGATGACCTGGGCGTTCTCCGGGATGGTGGCGGAGATGCGGGTGCCCTCGACGACCAGCCGGCCCTCTTCGACAATTCCGGTCGGCATGACCACGTTGGCGCCGGAGAGGACCAGGGGCGCATGGCCGGTCGCGGGGTGCGGGGCGAGTGTGGCTGGTCGCGCCCCGCGGCGAGGCCGCATATCGGCGCGGTCCCGCGCCCCTGAGGGGGTGGCCGTCACGTGGGCTCCTCGGGCGTCGTAGGTGTGGTGTCGAGCAGATCCCAGGCCAGGAGGCCCGCACCGAGGCAGCCGGCGCTGTCCCCCAAGGCCGCCGGGACGATCGTCGGCAGCTTCTGGAAGGTGACCCGCTGCCGGACGGCGTCCCGCAGTGGTGTGAACAGGGTTTCCCCCGCCTCCGCCAGGCCGCCACCGATGATCAGGGTGCGCGGGTCCAGCAGGGTGAGGGCGGTGACCAGGCCGTCGGCGAGCGCGTCGACCGCGTCCCGCCAGACGCCTACGGCGTTCGGGTCGCCGGACTCGACTGCCTTCGCGCAGTCGGCCGCGTCCGCCTCTGAGTCCCCGGAGGCCGCCGCCCACGCCTCGCTGACGGCCGCCGCGGACGCGTACCGCTCCAGGCAGCCGCGCTGCCCGCACGGACAGGCCGCCCCTCCGGGCCGTACGACGATGTGGCCGATCTCGCCCGCGAAGCCGTGCGCGCCCGCCTCGACCCGGCCGCTGATGCCGATGGCGCCCGCGATGCCGGTGCCCAGCGGCACGAACAGGAAGCGGTCCGCGCCCCGGCCCGCGCCGATCCGGCCCTCCGCCAGGCCGCCGGTGCGCACGTCGTGACCGAGGGCGACCGGGCCGCCCAGCTGCTGGGCGAGCAGCTCGCGCAGCGGTATGTCCCGCCAGCCCAGGTTGGCCGAGTAGGTGGCGACGCCCCGCTCCTCGTCGACGATCCCGGGGACGGCGACACCGGCCGCGGCCGCGGGCTCACCGAGGTGCCGGACGCCGTGCGCGCGCAGTTCGGCGGCGAAGTCGAGGATCCCCTCGACGACCGCGTCCGGTCCGCGCTCGCGCCCGGTGGCGCGGCGAGCGCGGTGCAGCAGCTCGCCCGCCGGCCCGACCAAGGCGGCTTTCATCCCGGTGCCGCCCACGTCGAGGGCGATGACATGTCTCACGGGGTCTAGTGTGGCCCGAGTACCCACAAGAGGTCTAGTCCACTTACGTGGTGTAGACCTTGTTCGTTAATATGTATGACCTTTCGAAAGTTTCGATCAGTGATCTTGGGGCGGTTGGCAGTGCAGCGGCGGCGGGGTAGGACGGGAACGATCGCGGTGGTGTCCGCGCTGGGCATGACGGCGGTCCTGGGCGGCTGCGGCCTCACCGGGGACTCGGGCGAGGTGACCCTGAAGCTGGTGGCCGCCGACTACGGCGACGCCTCGGCGAACAGCTCCCAGAAATACTGGGACGAGCTCGTCAAGGAGTACGAGTCGAAGCACGAGGGCGTGAAGGTCGACGTCACCGTGTACTCCTGGAACGACATCGACAGCAAGGTCAAGAAGATGGTCGCCGCAGGTGACCCGCCCGACATGGCGCAGATCGGCTCGTACGCCGACTACGCCGCCAAGAACCTCCTCTACACGGCCGACGACCTGCTCTCCATATCCACCCAGGCCGACTTCGTCTCCCAGCTCGGCCGGGCGGGCCAGGTCAACGGGGTGCAGTACGGCCTCCCGTTCGCCGCCTCCACCCGCGTGCTCTTCTACAACAAGACCCTCTTCTCCAAGGCGGGCCTCAGCGCGCCCACCACCTGGGACGAGCTCGCCGCCGACGCCGCGGCGCTGAAGGCGCGCGGCGTGAAGTACCCGTACGCGCTGCCCCTCGGCCCCGAGGAGGCGCAGGCCGAGACCATGCAGTGGCTGCTCAGCGGCGGGGGCGGCTACACCGCGGAGAGCGGCGGCTACGACCTCGACTCCACGCAGAACGTCAACACGTTCACCTGGCTCAAGAGCGACCTCGTCGACAAGGGCCTGACCGGGCCGGTCGCCCCCGGCGAGCTCAACCGTGCCGCCGCGTTCACCGCGTTCACCAACGGGGACGTCGGCATGCTCAACGGACATCCCTCGCTGATGAAGATGGCCGAGAAGAAGGGCGTGAAGTTCGGCATGGTGCCGATGCCCGGCCAGGACGGGCCCAGCAAGGTGTCGATGGGCGTCGCCGACTGGATGACCGCGTTCCGGAAGAACGGCCACGCCGAGCAGATCGGCGACTTCCTCGACTTCGTGTACGAGGAGAAGAACGTCCTCGACTTCTCGCGGGAGTACGACCTGCTGCCGGTGACCACGTCCGCGTCCCAGGTCATGAGCGGGACGAAGCGGGACGCGGCCCTCAAGCCGTTCCTCGACGAGCTGCCCGTCTCCGAGCTGTACCCCGCCGGGCAGACCTCCTGGGCGGAGGTCAGCGCGGACATCAAGCAGCGGATCGGCCGGGCCGTCGCCCCGAACGGCAGCCCGTCGTCGGTCCTGGACCAGCTCCAGGCGACGGCGACCACCGCACAGAGCGCGGAGTAGCCGGGGCCTGCACGGTGCACGGTGGTGCCCGGAGCACGGTGGTCGCTGTCAGTGGCGGCGGCTAGCGTGCCGGGCATGGACCAGGAGCAGCAGCGGCTCGACCGCCGGGAGCGGGACATCCTCGCGCTGGAACGACGGGGCTTCAGCGGGCCCGGCGCGAAGGAGCGGGCGATACGGGAGGAGCTGGGGCTGGCGCCGGTGCGGTACTTCCAGTTGCTCAACGCACTGCTGGACGACGAGAGGGCGCTGGCGTTCGACCCGGTGACGGTGAACCGGCTGCGCCGGGTACGGGACGCACGGCGAGGTGAGCGGTGAGCGGTCGATCAGTGAACGCCCGGTCGAGACCTGATCGAAAAAGCCCGAGGTGTACCGAGAGTGCGCGCCCCGTTCGCGGATAAGGTCGATCCATGGGCAGCCACACGGACTCCACGGACCCGCACGCCACTGACCCTCTGCCGACGCCGACGACTCCCGCCGGCCGCGACGGACTCGACGCCATCCTCGCGCACCCCGCCCACGCGGTGATCGCGCTCGACTTCGACGGGACACTCGCGCCGATCGTGGCGGACCCCGAACAGGCCCGGGCGCACCCGGACGCGGTGTCCGCGCTCGCCGCGCTCGCACCGAAGGTCGCCGCCGTCGCCGTGGTCACCGGCCGCCCGGCCGGCGTCGCGGTGCGCCACGGCGGCTTCGCGGGCGTCCCGGGCCTGGAACACCTCGTCGTCCTCGGCCACTACGGCGCCGAACGCTGGGACGCCGTCACCGGCACCGTCAACGCCCCCGCCCCGCACCCCGGCGTCGCCGCCGCCCGCGCCGAACTGCCCGGCTTCCTCGACCGGATCGACGCCTGGCAGGGCACCTGGATCGAGGAGAAGGGCCGCGCGCTCGCCGTCCACACCCGCCGGGCCTCGGACCCGCAGGCCGCCTTCGAGGCCCTGCGCGCCCCCCTCACCGAGCTGGCCGCCCGGCACGGGCTGATCGTCGAACCCGGCCGGATGGTCCTCGAACTGCGCCCGCCCGGCATGGACAAGGGCGTCGCCCTCATCGAGTACGCGCGCGAGATCTCCGCCGAGTCCGTCCTCTACGGCGGCGACGACCTGGGCGACCTCCCCGCCTTCGCCGCGGTCGACAAACTCCGCTCCGACGGCACCCCCGGCCTGCTGGTGTGCAGCGGAAGCGACGAGGTGACCGAGCTGAGGGAGCGGGCGGACCTGGTGGTGGACGGACCGGCGGGTGTCGTGCGGCTGCTGAAGGCGCTGGCGGCTCAGCTGGACTGAGCGTCGAGCGCGTGCAACTGGTCCAGGAACCACTGGGCCGGGGGCAGCGCGGTGGCCGCCGCGGCGAGCCGCTTGGTGCGCTCGGCCCGTTCGCCGGGCGGCAGGGTGAGCGCTTCGTGCAGGGCCCGGGCCGTCGCCACCACGTCGTACGGGTTCACCGCGATCGCGTCGTCCCCCAGCTCCTCGAACGCCCCCGCCTCCCGCGACAGCACCAGCACGCAGCCCTCCTCGGAGAGGACCGGAATCTCCTTGGCGACGAGGTTCATGCCGTCCCGGATCGGGTTCACCAGGGCCACGTCGGCCAGCCGGTAGGCCGCCAGCGAGCGGGCGAAGTCGTCCTTGACGTGCAGCACGACGGGGGTCCAGCCCGGCGTCCCGTACTGGGAGTTGATCTCCTCGGCCAGGCGCTGCACGTCGGCGGTGTAGTCCCGGTACACCGCGAGGTCCTGCCGCGAGGGGTACGCGAACGCCACGTGCGCCACCCGTTCGCGCCACTCCGGATGGTCGTCCAGGAGCTGCCGGTAGGCCAGCAGCCCGCGCACGATGTTCTTCGACAGCTCGGTGCGGTCGACCCGGACGATTGCCTTCCGGCCCTCGCCGATCTCGGCCCGCAGTGCCGTCATCCGCTCGTCGACGTCCGCCTCGTGCGCCCGCTTCCGCAGGAAGTCCGCGTCCGCGCCGAGACCGTGCACACCGATCCGGGTGCTCCCGAGCCCCCCGGCGAACTCCTCGGCGCACGCGGTGAACGCGTCCGCCCAGCGGTGGGTCAAGAAGCCCAGCCGGTCGGCGCCCAGCATGCCCCGCAGGACCTGTTGCCCGATGTCGTCCGGCAGCATCCGGAAGTACTCCGGCGGCGCCCACGGCGTGTGCGAGAAGTGGCCGATCCGCAGGTCCGGGCGCAGTTCCCGGAGCAGGCCCGGGACCAGCGTCAGGTGGTAGTCCTGGACCACGACCGACGCGCCCTGCGCCGCCTCCTCGGCCAGCGCCTCGGCGAAGGCCCGGTTGTACGTCTCGTACGACGCCCACTGCCGCCGGAACTCCGTGTCGAAGACCGGCTCCAGCGGGGTCTGGTACAGCATGTGGTGGACGAACCACAGCACCGAGTTGGCGATGCCGTTGTACGCGTCGGCGTGCACGTCGGCCGGGATGTCCAGCATCCGCACGCCGTCCTCGCCGACCCCGCGCCGCACCGCCTCCCGGTCGCCGTCACCCAGCGCCGAGCACACCCACAGGGAACCCGCGTCCGAGCCGATCGCGGACAGCCCCGAGACCAGCCCGCCGCCGCCCCGTTTGGCGTGCAGCGAGCCGTCCTCGCGCACCTCGTACGAAACCGGGCCGCGGTTGGACGCGACGAGTACCTGAGCAGCACCGCTGGTGGAGGCCATACGCCACAACCTAGCCCGGCCCGGAAACGCTCAAACGTACGGATGACCTTCGCCACGGACCGTAGAAGCACGTACTACGGTCCGCGTCACACGGCGATGGCATACGACGGCACACCCGCGTCAGGCGACCTTCCGTGCCGTGTACTCCGCGATCTCCGCCATCGGCGGGCGCTCCTCCGTGTCGACCGAGTAGGTGCGTGGCTCGAAGCCGTCCCCGCTCCGTTCGAACTGGGTGAGGGAGGGCCGGATGAGGTGGCCGCGGGCCAGCCGGAGCTGGGCCGTGCGGTAGATCGCGGCGGACATGCGGCCCAGCGCCTGTCCGTCCTGGTGACGGTGGATGCGCACGCCGATGTCGACCTGGGCGAGGGCGTCGAGGCCCACCAGGTGCAGGGAGTCGACCAGCATGCCCAGCTCGATGCCGTACCCGACGGGGAACGGCAGCTGTTCGAGGAGGGAGCGGCGGGCCGCGTACTCACCGCCCAGCGGCTGGACGAAACCGGCCAGCTGCGGCCAGTGCATGTTCAGCAGTGGGCGGGCCATCAGTTCGGTGACCCGGCCGCCCTGACCGGCGGCGCCGCCCAGCGGACGGTCGTACATGCCCTTGACCAGGTGGACCCCGGGGTCGGTGAGCAGCGGGCCCACGATCCCGGAGACGAAGTCCGAGGAGAACTCCTTCAGGTCGGCGTCGATGAAACAGACGATGTCGCCGCCGGTGACGAGGAGCGAGCGCCACAGCACCTCGCCCTTGCCGGGGACGGTCGGTATGCGGGGCAGTATGTCGTCGCGGTGGACGACTCTCGCCCCGGCCGCGGCTGCCACCTCGGACGTGCGGTCGGTCGATCCCGAGTCCACGACGACGATCTCGTCGACGAGCGGGACCTGCTGCATGAGGTCGTGACGGATCACGGCGACGATGTCACCGACCGTCTCCTCCTCGTTCAGCGCCGGCAGCACCACGCTGACCGACTGGCCCGTGGCGCGTTTCGCTGCCAGGATCTTGTGGAGCGGGCGATCGGTCTTCGACCAGGAGCGGGTGCTCAGCCAGCGCTCGACTTCATTCAGCACAGTGCGCGGCTCCTCTGCGTTCTCTCGGCGAGCTGCTGTCCATGGCCTCGTGTGGGCCATGTGATCCATCTCGCGGTTCGGACGGCTATCTCAACTGTCCTGGCCTTCGGTTACAGTCTTGAACAACGCGGATGACCATCGCATGTCGGGGGTCGCCGCCTCGTTTCACCGATCAACAACCACATACCGCTCATCCAGAGGGGCAGAGGGATACGGCCCGATGAAGCCCCGGCAACCCTCCAGTCGGTTCTCGTCACCAGCGAGGCTCCCGACTAGGGAAGGTGCCAAATCCGTCTCACGGCGAAGTGCGTCGTGAGGAAGATGAGGAGAAAGGGCCTCGCCTCCATGGCTGTGCAGACTGATGCAAGCACCACGAACACCGTAGACCTCGGCCCCGCCGCAGCGCTGAGCTGCCGCGAGTGCGGTCACCGCGTGCCCCTCGGCCCGGTCTTCGCGTGCGAGGAGTGTTTCGGCCCGCTCGAGATCGCCTACGACTTCTCCGCCTACGACGCCGAGGAGCTCCGCAAGCGGATCGAGGCGGGCCCCGCGAACATCTGGCGTTACGCGCCGCTGCTGCCCGTCCCGGCGGACGTGGCCGACAAGCCCAACATCAACCCCGGCTGGACCAAGCTCGTCAAGGCCGACAACCTGGCCCGTGAGCTGGGCGTCGACGCCGGCAAGCTGTTCGTCAAGGACGACTCGGGCAACCCGACGCACTCCTTCAAGGACCGGGTCGTCGCCCAGGCCATCGAGGCCGCCCGCGTCTTCGGGTTCACCACCCTGTCCTGCTCCTCCACCGGCAACCTCGCCGGTGCGGTGGGCGCCGCCGCCGCCCGGGCCGGCTTCCGTTCCTGCGTGTTCATCCCGCACGACCTGGAGCAGGGCAAGGTCGTCATGGCCGCCGTCTACGGCGGAGAGCTCGTCGGCATCGAGGGCAACTACGACGACGTGAACCGTTTCTGCTCCGAGCTGATCGGCGACCCGGCCGGCGAGGGCTGGGGCTTCGTCAACGTCAACCTGCGGCCGTACTACGCCGAGGGCTCCAAGACGCTGGCGTACGAGATCTGCGAGCAGCTCGGCTGGCAGCTCCCGGACCAGCTGGTCGTGCCGATCGCCTCCGGCTCGCAGCTCACGAAGATCGACAAGGGTCTGAAGGAGCTCATCGAGCTCGGGCTCGTCGAGGACAAGCCGTACAAGATCTTCGGTGCGCAGGCCGAGGGCTGCTCGCCGGTGTCCGTCGCCTACAAGGCCGGGCACGACGTGGTCCGGCCCCAGAAGCCGAACACCATCGCCAAGTCGCTGGCGATCGGCAACCCGGCCGACGGTCCCTACGTGCTCGACATCGCCCGTCGCACCGGCGGTGCGGTGGAGGACGTGAACGACGAGCAGGTCGTCGACGCGATCAAGCTGCTGGCGCGGACCGAGGGCATCTTCGCGGAGACCGCGGGTGGCGTGACGGTGGGTGTGACGAGGAAGCTGATCGAAAACGGTCTTCTCGACCCGGCCAAGACCACGGTGGTGCTCAACACCGGCGACGGGCTCAAGACGCTGGACGCGGTGGCGGGAACGGGGCTGACCGCGACCATTCGTCCCAACCTGGAGTCGTTCCGTGAGGCCGGGCTCGTCTGAGAGGTAGTCGTCCGTCTGCGGGCCGGTGCGGCCGGTCGCGCCCGCGCGACGGCAGCCGCACATCCCACACAGCCCCGCGCCCTAGGCCAGTAACCCCGACCGGAGGTCACATCGTGAGCGTCAACGTCCGCATCCCCACCATCCTGCGCACCTACACCGGCGGCAAGGCCGAGGTCGCCGCCGAGGGGGGCACCCTCGGCGAGGTCATCGCCGACCTGGAGAAGAACCACACCGGCATCGCCGCGCGCGTTCTCGACGACCAGGGCAAGCTGCGCCGGTTCGTCAACGTGTACGTGAACGACGACGACGTCCGCTTCGAGCAGGGTCTGGAGACCGCGACCCCGGACGGCGCCGGTGTCTCCATCATTCCGGCCGTCGCCGGCGGCTGATCATTACCTTCGGTAACTTCAGTTACCGAGCGTTCATCGAATTGCCCCCTCCGTAAGAGAAGCGGAGGGGGCAATTCAATGTGGTTGAGCGCGGTACAGTTGGGGAAGGCGCCGCCGTTTTACAGGTCGGCAGCCTTGATTTCTTCCTTACGCCCGACAAGATGTAGCCAAAGTGTGCGCCTCTTTCGTGGCTTTTGTGTTCTTTGTGGGGTCCGACTTGCCCCGAATTCAGGTGAATTCTCACCACATTCCGGATCGCTCGCGTCCAGAATTCTCGTCCGATTGACCTGTTGCAGACGGCAGTTGGGCGGATACATTCGGCCGCGGTCGACGCGTTCCGGCGCACGCCCCCAATCATGTGGGGGGTGAGGTCTGACCCGGATCCATGAAGTGTGGATCTGTGCAAGGGCCAGTAATAGGGGAGTTAGGCATGGCTCAGGGCACCGTCAAGTGGTTCAACGCGGAGAAGGGGTACGGCTTCATCGCGGTCGACGGTGGTGCGGATGTTTTCGTCCACTACAGCGCCATCCAGATGGACGGGTACCGCACCCTGGAAGAGGGGCAGCGGGTCGATTTCGAGATCTCACAGGGTCAGAAGGGGCCGCAGGCGGACATGGTTCGTCTGGCGACCGGCTGAATCGCGCCGGGTAAGCAGCGACGTTCTTCTGTTCTTCTTCGAAGGGCTCGCACCTCTCACGGGGTGCGAGCCCTTCGGTGTGTCCGGGTGCGGGCCGGCCGGTGTGTCGGGGTGCTCGCCCGGAGCGTGTCCGGGGCGCGGCGGGCCGCCCTCGGGGCGCGGCCGTCGGACGCTGTTCACCTGCGGATCCTTCCGAGGCGCTTGCGCCCGCCCGTCGCCCGACCACCACCCCTCAACGAGCACTCGCTTCGCGAGTGCGCCTTGCACTCTCGGGGGGCGAGTGCTAATCATTGGCGTTAGCACTCTGAAGGTGAGAGTGACAAGAAGGACCGAGTCGGTGAGGCCCGCAGGCCAGGTGGGGCAAGGAACCACGAGGCATGCGAGCCGTCCGTCGCGGGCGCGGGCGCGGTCCGAAGGAATCACCCCCAGTCCTGGAGGGACCACTTCACATGGCCAAGATCATCGCGTTCGACGAGGAGGCACGGCGCGGCCTCGAGCGCGGCATGAACCAGCTCGCGGACGCCGTCAAGGTGACGCTCGGCCCCAAGGGTCGCAACGTCGTCCTCGAGAAGAAGTGGGGCGCCCCCACGATCACCAACGATGGTGTCTCCATCGCCAAGGAGATCGAGCTCGAGGACCCTTACGAGAAGATCGGCGCCGAGCTGGTCAAGGAAGTCGCCAAGAAGACGGACGACGTCGCCGGTGACGGTACGACCACGGCGACCGTTCTCGCCCAGGCCCTGGTCAAGGAAGGCCTGCGCAACGTAGCCGCCGGCGCCAACCCGATGGCCCTCAAGCGCGGTATCGAGAAGGCCGTCGAGGCCGTCTCCGGTGCCCTCCTCGAGCAGGCCAAGGATGTCGAGACCAAGGAGCAGATCGCCTCCACGGCCTCCATCTCCGCCGCCGACACCCAGATCGGCGAGCTCATCGCCGAGGCCATGGACAAGGTCGGCAAGGAAGGCGTCATCACCGTCGAGGAGTCCCAGACCTTCGGTCTGGAGCTCGAGCTCACCGAGGGTATGCGCTTCGACAAGGGCTACATCTCGGCGTACTTCGCCACCGACATGGAGCGTATGGAGGCGTCGCTCGACGACCCGTACATCCTGATCGCCAACTCCAAGATCGGCTCGGTCAAGGACCTGCTGCCGCTCCTGGAGAAGGTCATGCAGTCGGGCAAGCCGCTGCTGATCATCGCCGAGGACGTCGAGGGCGAGGCCCTGTCGACCCTGGTCGTCAACAAGATCCGTGGCACCTTCAAGTCCGTCGCCGTCAAGGCCCCGGGCTTCGGTGACCGCCGCAAGGCGATGCTGAACGACATCGCCATCCTCACCGGCGGCGAGGTCATCTCCGAGGAGGTCGGTCTCAAGCTCGAGAACACCTCCATCGACCTCCTGGGCAAGGCCCGCAAGGTCGTCATCACCAAGGACGAGACCACCATCGTCGACGGTGCCGGCTCCTCCGACCAGGTCCAGGGCCGGGTCAACCAGATCCGCGCCGAGATCGAGAACAGCGACTCGGACTACGACCGCGAGAAGCTGCAGGAGCGCCTGGCGAAGCTCGCCGGCGGTGTCGCGGTCATCAAGGCCGGTGCCGCCACCGAGGTGGAGCTCAAGGAGCGCAAGCACCGCATCGAGGACGCCGTTCGCAACGCGAAGGCGGCCGTCGAGGAGGGCATCGTCGCCGGTGGTGGCGTGGCCCTGCTGCAGGCCTCCTCGGTCTTCGAGAAGCTGGACCTGGAGGGTGACGAGCTGACCGGCGCCAACGCCGTGAAGCTGGCCCTGGAGGCCCCGCTCAAGCAGATCGCCGTCAACGGTGGTCTCGAGGGTGGCGTCATCGTCGAGAAGGTGCGCAACCTGCCCGTCGGTCACGGCCTGAACGCCGCGACCGGTGAGTACGTCGACATGATCAAGGAAGGCATCATCGACCCGGCGAAGGTGACCCGCTCTGCGCTGCAGAACGCCGCCTCCATCGCCGCGCTCTTCCTGACCACCGAGGCCGTCATCGCCGACAAGCCGGAGAAGGCGGGCGCTGCCCCGGCCGGCGGCGGCATGCCGGGCGGTGACATGGACTTCTGATCGACCTGAGGGTTGATCAACCGTCCTTGACCGAGGGCGGCACTTCCTGGAGACAGGGAGTGCCGCCCTCGGGCGTGTCCGGGGTCACAACATCGGCGGAATGCCAGCGTGGACATGGCGGTTGACGCCTACGCACTGTCCATGCGCATGCACATACCCACCGGTCCAACCCCGAGGAGCCCCCACGTGACCGTCGCCGCCTCCGCCTCCCGTGCGGCCGAAGTCCTGTCCCGGCCCGTCGACCTGGGCGGTCTGACCGTCCCGAACCGCATCGCCATGGCGCCGATGACCCGCGCGTTCTCCCCGGGCGGGATCCCGGGCGCGGACGTGGCGTCGTACTACGCGCGCCGCGCCGCCGCGGGTGTCGGCCTGATCGTCACCGAGGGCACGTACGTCGACCACGCGTCGGCCGGGCAGAGCGACACCATCCCGCGCTTCCACGGCGAGGAGCAGCTCGCGGGCTGGGCGAAGGTCGCCGAGGAGGTGCACGCGGCGGGCGGCACGATCGTCCCGCAGCTGTGGCACATCGGCATGGTGCGCGAGCAGGGCCAGCCGCCCTACGCGGACGCCCCCGCCGTCGGCCCCTCCGGACTGCGCATCGGCGCCGACGAGGCCACCGGCAAGGCGATGACCCAGCGGGACCTCGACGACGTCATCGGCGCGTTCGCCGAGGCCGCGGCCGCCGCCGAGCGGATCGGTTTCGACGGTGTGGAGCTGCACGGCGCCCACGGCTACCTGATCGACCAGTTCCTGTGGGCGGGCACCAACCGCCGTACGGACGCCTACGGCGGTGACCCGGTGGCCCGGGCGAAGTTCGCCGAGGAGATCGTGGCGGCGGTCCGCGAGAGCGTCTCGCCCGAGTTCCCGATCCTCTTCCGCTACTCCCAGTGGAAGCAGGAGGCGTACCGCGCCCGCCTCGCCGAGACCCCCGAGGAGCTGGAGGCCATCCTCGCCCCGCTCGCCGCGGCCGGCGTCGACGCCTTCCACGCCTCCACCCGCCGCTACTGGCTCCCCGAGTTCGACGGCGCCGACCTCAACCTGGCCGGCTGGACCAAGAAGCTCACCGGCAAGCCCGTCATCACCGTCGGCTCGGTCGGCCTCGACGGCGACTTCATCAAGGGCTTCCAGGGCGAGGGTGCTCCGCTCCGGGGCATCGACGACCTGCTCGACCGCCTGGAGGCAGAGGAGTTCGACCTGATCGCCGTGGGCCGCGCCCTGCTCCAGGACCCGGAGTGGGCCGCGAAGGTCCTCGCCGGCCGCGTCGACGAGCTGAAGCCGTACGACGCGGCGGCGCTGGCGACTCTCAGCTGAGTCCCCGCTCCCGCCCCGCCTATGTCTCAGACAGGGCCCGGCCCCCGCCTCCGGCGGGGGCCGGGCCCTGTCTGTGGGTGGTCGCGGATCACGCGGGATGAGTACGCCACGAGGACATGGGTGACAAAGTCGTGGGTGACAGCAATGATTCAGGCGACCAACCATCGACCTGACGGCGAGGAGCGCCCACCGTGACGACTACCGAGGCCCGAAACCCAGAGGTCCGCACCGTGGCGGGCGCGGTGCGCGGGCGCGCGGAGGGCGGGCTGGCCGTCTTTCGCGGCATCCCGTTCGCCGCCCCACCGGTCGGCGGGGCACGGTTCCAGGCGCCCCGCCCGCCCGAGGCGTGGGACGGCGTCCGGGACGCGTACGCCTTCGGCCCGCCGCCCCCGCAGGACGCGGCAGGACTGGGCGAGGGCGTCCCACCGGAGGCCCCGCTGGGTGACGACTGGCTGACGGTCAACGTCTGGACGCCCGATCCGGATCCGGCCGCCCGCCGCCCGGTCATGGTGTGGATCTACGGCGGCGCCTACAAGCTCGGCCACACGGGCAGCCCCGGCTACGACGCCCACCGCATCGCGCGGGACGGCGACGTCGTGGTCGTCACCCTGAACTACCGCGTCGGCATCGAGGGCTTCACCCTCATCGAGGGGGCGCCCGCCAACCGCGGTCTGCTCGACCAGGTCGCCGCGCTGGAGTGGGTACGGGACAACATCACGGCGTTCGGCGGCGACCCCGGCCAGGTGACCGTCTTCGGCGAGTCGGCAGGCGCCGGATCGTTGGCGGCCCTGCTCGCCGTGGAGAGCGCGTCCGGACTGTTCCGGCGGGGCATCGCCCAGAGCGTGCCGGGCACGTACTTCTCCGAGCCGCTGGCCCGTGACATCGCGACGGCGATCGCCGCGGAGGCGGGCCTGCGTCCGACGGTCGCCGACCTGTCCACGATCGCCCCGCACCGGCTGACCTCGGCGGGCGCGGCACTGGGCGCGAAGATGCTCCAGTACGTGGACAGGTGGGGCCAGGCCGCCCCCACCGTGACCCCGTTCTCCCCGGTGGTCGACGGTGAGGTCCTGCCGGTCACGCCCTGGGAGGCGCTGAAGGCCGGGGCGGCCCGGGACGTGGAACTGGTGGTCGGCCACAACCGGGACGAGTTCCGGCTGTTCCTGGCGATGGGCAGGCAACTGGGGAAGATCACGGAGGATCAGGCGCGGGGGGCGCTGCGGATGTTCGCGCCGGGCGCGGCGGGTGTGCCGGGCGCCGCGGGAGAGTCGGGCGCGGCGGGTCAGTCGGGCGAGGACAGGTACCGTGCCGCGTTCCCCGACGCCTCGCCGGGCGAACTCTACGAACGCGTCCACACCGACTGGCTGTTCGCCATGCCGAGTCTCCATCTGGCCGAGGCACAGGTCGCGGGCGGCGGCCGGGCGCACGTCTACGAACTGACCTGGTCGGCGCCGGCCATCTCAGGCGCCATGGGTGCCTGTCACGGCCTCGATGTCCCGTTGCTCTTCGGCACGTTCAACGCCGATCTCGGCCTGCTGCTGTTCGCCGGGGAGGTCACGGCGGAGGCGGAGGCGCTGTCGGCCCGTTTCCGGCAGTCCTGGACGGCGTTCGCGAAGACCGGCGACCCGGGCTGGCCGGCGTACGACACCGAGGCGCGGCTGGTGCAGGTGCTGGACGCGCAGCCGCAGGTCAGGGCGTACCCGGAGGAGTCGAGGCGGTTGTGGGAGGGTCACGAGTTCGCGGCGCTGCCGTTGTTGGGCTGACCGGCTGCCCTGCCGGGTCGAGGTCTCTAGAGGTTGCCGAGCGGCTCGATGTCGACGCGTACCGGGGTGCCCCAGACCCGCAGGACCTCGTAGTCGGTGAACTCGTGCACCAGCCGGTAGGCCATGGCCGCGCGGGGCCCGCGTCGCTGGGCGTTGATGTACAGCTCGGCCTCGTGCCGGTCCCGGCGCGGGGTGCCGCACAGCTGCCACACCTGTCCGTTCCACAGCTCCGGCAGCCACCGCTGCTGGGGCTGCGGCCGGTCCTCCCGTACGCCGTACCGGGAGGGCGTGGGGTCGGGGGCGTGCGCGGGTGCGGGCCCGTTGATCTCGGAACGCCGAGCAGCCCGTCGCCGGGTCTCGCACAGCAGACACAGGTCGGGGGCGTTCTCGTCCACCGGCCCGTTGGGGTGCTCCAGACACCGGGTGGAGGGCGCGGCGCCGCTCACGCTGTCGTCCAGCAGGTCCAGGGCACGCTTGATGTCGGCCTTGACCTCGTGGAGCTTGGTGTCGGGGGTGTCGCCGGTCAGGGCGTCACCGTGTTCTCCGAGGACCCGGAGGGCGCGGCCTAGGGCGGTGAGCTGGGCGTGGTTCATGGGGTGTGGCTCCGGGCTTCCTGTCGGTCCTCTGCCTCCAGTTGAGCCATGAACTCGTAGTGGGTCAAGGCAGGGCCGGTCGCAGCCGCCTCACGGGCCCGGGCTTCGGCGATGTCGGCCTCGTCGCACAGCCGCTGCAGCTCTTCCAGCTCGCTTATCGGGATGAGCGCGGCGGCGGGCCTGCCGTACTCCGTGATCAGGATGTGCTCCTGGCCGTGCCGGACCCGGCCGACCAGTTGGCCGAGCTGGTTACGGGCTTCCACGAGTGGATGCGTGTCCATACCAAGACTGTACGCACCGGCATGTCGGTGGATGGTCGGTGCGGTCATGCGCGTGGCCTTTCTGATCGTGGCGCCATCGCCGCGCGGACCTCGGCGGCGTGGGCGTGGACTGTTGGGCGGGGCGTGGACCCGGTGTGCCGGGCGGGCACGGGCTCGCCCCGGCACGCACCGCAGACGCCGCCAGGCAGGGCCTCCGGTCGGCCCGGGATGCCGCACTTGGCGCACTCCAGGATGCGGAGGGGTGGGCGTGGCGGCTGTGCGGGCTCCGGTGGGAGCTTGGTGGTCAGGCGGTTGTGAATGAGGGCGGCCGGGTGGTGGACCGGGGTGGGCAGGCCGGAGGTCAGGGTGTGCACGACGGCTTCGTCCGTGACACCCCGCGCGAACCACTCCGTCAGCAGCGGGGCGAGGTTCGCGCAGTCGGCCGCGGAGAGGGAGAGCGCGGGGTTCGTACGGCCGAGGGCGGCCAGGAGGATGTGGGCGCGGGAGCGGGTCCGGCGGGGTGAGTCCGGCGGCTGCTCCTTCGGTACGTCACCCCGCACGAAGCCCGCCCACCAGTCGTCGTCACGTGCGGTACGGGAAAACCACGTTCGGGTGATCCAACGGGAGCCGCCGTCGGACGCCGCCAGGTGTTCCCGTCCTCGACGCAAGTGTCCTGCCTCTTGCAGGCGGTTGAGGGCCGTGCGGAGTGCGCACTGTCCGTACGGGAGGTGCTTGGCCAGCGTCTTTACGGCCATGTCGGCGCCGTCGGGGAGGCGGTCGATGTACGCGGCGATGGCGGCTTCGCGGGGCGGGAGGTGGGCGAAGTCGTGTGCGGTGCGGGGGCGTTGGTCGGGGGCGGAGCGTTTGCCGTAACCCGGATTGGCGAAGGGGTGGGAGAGGGCGTGCGCGGGCAGGAAGGCAGCACTAAGCTTGGCGTCAGCCATGGGATCGAACTTTTCCTTCGATCTCGTAGGTCAAGCCCCCGCAGGTGTTCCAGCACCTGACGGGGGCTGTTCTGTCTCGTTATCCGGGCACGCTAGACGATCGTGACTCTGCGTCGCAAGCTGAACGCGTCAAGTCAACACGCGGGGTGGGTGGGTGGGTTGGGGCCCTCCACCCATTCCTTGAAAAGAGGGCTCGGAGCTGGAGACTTGAGCTTCGGGCCGGGCCGGTCGGTGGGTCAGCTCATGCTCTTGGCGCCGTCCAGGGACTCCCGGATGATGTCGGCGTGACCGGCGTGCTGAGCGGTCTCGGCGATGACGTGCAGCAGCACCCTGCGGGCCGACCACTGGGCCTCCGACTCGAACCACGGGGCCTTGGGCAGCGGATGGGCGGCGTCCAGGCTGGGCAGGGCGGCGACCAGCTCGTCCGTCCGGTTGGCCGTCTCCGCGTAGTCGGCCAGTACGCCGGCCAGGGTCTCGCCGGGCAGCATCCGGAACTCGTCGGCCCGCCGGGCCCAGTCGGCCTCGGTCATGGCGGTGAAGTCGCCCATCGCCGACGGGCCGTTCTGGATGAAGGCCACCCAGTTGCGTTCCACTGAGGTGACGTGCTTGATCAGGCCGCCGAGGCACAGTTCGCTGTCGGTGGTCCGCTGCCCGGCCTGCTCGTCGGTGAGATCGCGGGTGGTGAAGCGCAGGAAGTGCCGCTGCTTGGCCAGCGCCTCCAGCAGGTCGGTGCGCTCGGTGGTGGTCAGGGTGGCGTTCGTGGTGCTGGTCATGGTGTGGGCCCTCCGTGGATTGCCGTTCCGTCGGTAGGGCCACACGCTAGGAGTCATATAGGCCAGATCCTGTCCTCTTGGTCGCGTCAGACGCGCTTGAGGTTCTCGACGAACGCGGACCATGCCTCCGGCCGGAACGCGAGCTTCGGGCCGGAGGGGTTCTTGGAGTCGCGGACGGGAACGAGGGCGGGGTGACCGTCGGCGACTTCGAGGCACTCGTTGCCGCCGCCGCCGCTGTACGTCGACTTGCGCCAGGTGGCCGTGCTCAGGTCGTAGTCAGGGATGTTCCTCATGGGCGTAATCCTGCGCCAATGCCTCGATGAGGGCCAAGGACTTCTCTGGGGAGAGCGCTGAAGCCGTGAGGAGGTCGAAGGTGAACCTCAGTTGGGCGACTGTGGCCGGGTCGTCCTCCAGCCGTCCGGTGCTGGGCCCTTCGAGGTAGACCAGCGGAGGTGCTTCCTCGAAGTCCATCAGCCTCATCGAGCCCTCCATCCCTTTATGCGCCCCCGCGCTGAACGGCAGGACCTGCACGATGATCCGGCTCCGGCGGGCCAGGCCCGCGACGTGGCGCAGCGCCTCCGCCATCACCGCCCGGCCACCCGTCTCCCGACGCAACACCGCCTCGTCAAGCACCAGCCACAACAACGGCTTTGTTGGGTGGTCCAGTAGACGGGTCCGCACCATTCGGCCTTCGACCCACTCGTCGATGGTTTCCTCCGGCGCCGTCGGATCGTAGGCGCGGTTCACAGCCCGTGCGTACGCGGGCGTCTGGACCAGGCCGGGGATCAGCATCGGCGCGTACTGGCGGATAGCCGTGGCAATCGTTTCCGCCTCCGCCGCCTCGGCGAAGTGCTCGGGGTAGCGGGATTTGTTCGCTGCCCCGCAGTTCCGCAGGAAGAAGTCACCCGTATCCAGCGCCTCGTCCAACAGTCGCGCGTACTCCGACTGCATCCGTCGTGTCGCCGCCTCCAGTTGGCCGATGAACGACCCGCTCACGAACAAGCTTGCCCCCAGGTCCTCCTGGCTCAGTCCGGCCTTCTCCCTGGCGTGACGTAACTCTGCCCCGAGAAGTGCGCGAGGCGAAGAAGACGGGTCGAGGTCCTTCGGTCCGGCCATGGCAACTCCCTGTCCGACAGATGAGGTTGTTGGGTCGTCCGGTCTGGCCAGGTTAGAGGCGTACCGGACACGCTGCGTGGTGAACCGTCAACTCACCGTGGAGGTAGAGAGAGATGGCCGTGCGGCCGACCGAAGAAGTCGTGGAAACCCTGCGGGACGCCCTCGTGGGCGTCGGGATCGTGCTGCCGTCGCTGTGCGTCGATCCCGTGACCGGTGCGAGTGACGAGCCGTTCGCCCTGGTGGAGCTGGGGCGGTGCAACGTCCGTACCGCCGAGCGGCTGGCCTCCGTGTTGCGTGGGGAGCGGCCGGCGATCGGTACGCATGTCGTGGACGTACGGGACGGACGGCTCGGGGAGGTCATGGGGCATGTGGGGGGCAGGGTGCAGTTGCGGCCCGTCGCCGGGGGCCGGGAGTGGGACTGTCCGCCGGAGTCCACCGGGCCCGCGCCGCAGGCCGACGTGCTGCGGGCCAGGGTGCGCAAGGTCAACAACGAGGGCCGCATGCCCTGTTGAAATGAACCCATGCCTCTCCTGGACGCCCTCGCCCGCTTCAACAACGCCCACCCCTGGAGCCACAACGCTCACTATCACCCGTGGATCATGCGCCAGCTGCCCCGTGGCTTCGACCGTGCCCTCGACGTCGGTTGCGGTGCCGGCGACCTGGCCCGGCTGCTGGTCACGCGGGCGACCCACGTGCACGGCATCGACAGCGACGCGCGGATCATCGGCGAGGCGAGGGAGTCGACCGGTCCCGATCTCCCCGTCACCTTCTCCGTCGCGGACGGGCTGTCGTACGACGAAGGCGCCCCCTACGACGTCGTAACCTGCGTCGCCGTACTCCACCACCTCCCCCTGGCCGACGCCCTTGCCCACTTCCGGAAGCAACTGGCCCCCGGTGGAACCCTGGTGGTCGTCGGCTGTGCCCAGGAGGACACCCGTGCCCAGCAGTTGCTCGGCCTCGCCTCCGTCCCGCTCAACCTGATCTTCGGGTGGGTCAAGAACCGGGGACGAAAGGCACCCCGTCCCGTCGCGATGACCGCCGTGACCCGCCACCCGGACGTCTCGTACACCGAGCTCGCCCGCGAGGTCCGCCGCCTCCTCCCCGGCGCCCGGCTGAGGCGGCGGCTCTTCTGGCGCTACACGGTCGTCTGGAAAAAGGTGCGCGGGGATGTCGATCCAGGCAGGCTCGGAACGACGCAGGGGTGAGAGCACGACACCACACGAGAGGCGAAGGCCATGCCCAAGGTCCGGGTACACAACGTGACGATCTCCCTCGACGGCTTCATGGCCGGTCCGAACCAGCGGCTGGACGCCCCGTTCGGCGACGGCGTCGGCTGGGGCGACGACCTGCACAGCTGGTTCATGTCCGCGTCGCAGGACGCGGCCGCGGGGAAGTCCGGGATCGATGTCGACCACTTCGTCCGCGGTGATCAGAACATCGGCGCCACGATCATGGGGCGGAACATGTTCGGGCCGCAGCGCGGGCCGTGGGAGGACGAGTCCTGGCAGGGCTGGTGGGGTGACAATCCGCCCTACCACCACGACGTCTTCGTCCACACCCACCATCTGCGCCCGGCACTCGAGATGGCCGGCGGAACCACCTTCCACTTCACCGACGAGCCGCCGGAGGCGGTCCTGCGGCGCGCGTTCGACGCCGCGGACGGCAAGGACGTCCGGATCGGCGGCGGGGCGGCGGTCATTCGGCAGTATCTGCGCGCCGGGCTGATCGACGAACTCCACCTGGTGATCGCGCCACTCCTCGTCGGACGTGGGGAGCGGCTGCTTGACGACCTGGGCGACGGAATCGACGGCTACCGGGTGTCCGAGCTGGTCAGCTCCGCGAACGTCACCCACGCGATCCTCGTCCGCAGCGGAGCCTCCTAGCGGGCCGCAGCCGCCAGCGCCGCGCGCAGATGGCCGTCGGAGTCGGCCAGGAGGCGGGCGGCCGTCGGGCCGTCGACGCCGGCGGGCATCGGCCAGGGTGAGCGAGCTGGCCTGACCCGTGCGGGTCCACGCCGCTCCACCCTGTCTACTGAGCCGGCTCGGCCGCGTCAGCCGACCCGGCCTGCCCGCCGCCGAACACCTCCTTGACGAGTCTCTGCGTCGCCGTCTGGAACGCCCCTGCCAGGGACAGTGCGGCGTCGTCCACATAGTTCAGCGCGGCGGTCAGGGTCTTGCTGCCGTCGGGCGTGCTGTACATCAGCGCCCCGTGGCCCGCCATGCCGCCGTTGTGGGTGATGACGGTGCCGCCGTTTCCGTCCGCGTCCTGCACGAACACCCCCAGCCCGTAGCCGACCTTGGGATGCGGCTTGCACATCTCGGCGAGCAGCGGGGCCGGCAGGAGCTTGCCGCCCATCAGTGCGGAGATGAACGTGTGAAGGTCCTGGGTGGTCGAGATCATGTCTCCGCCGCTGGAGATCCAGGAGGGATTCTGGCGGGTGACGTCGACCGTCTTCTCCCGGCCCGCGTCCTCGTACCGGTAGTAGGCGTGGGCGTGCGGCTCGGGGATCTCCGGGCTGGTGTCCAGCACCACGGTGTCCGACAGTCCGAGCGGTCCCAGGATCAGCCGCTGCATCTCCTCGGCGAGCGAGCGGCCGGTGACCTTCCCGATCAGCAGCCTGGCCAGTACGTAGTTGGTGTTGGAGTAGCTCCAGTCCGTCCCCGGCTCGAACCGCGCCGGCTTGGACAACGCCAGCCGTACCAGCTCCTCCGGTCGGTAGGACTTCAACCGGTTGCCCACCCATTCCTGGCCCGCGGTCGTGGCGGGGATCCCCGCCACGAACGTCCCGTCGTCGTAGTACTCGCCGGTGAAGTTGAACACCCCGCTGGTGTGCTGCAGCAGCATCCGCACCGTGATCTTCGGGTCCAGCCCGAACCCGGGCAGGTGGTCGGCCACCGGGTCGTCCAGCCCGATCGTGTCCTCGGCCACCAGTCGCAGCACCGCGGTCGCGGTGAAGGTCTTGGTGTTACTGCCTATCCGGACGTGCCCGTTCGTCGGCGGCTTCGCGGTCTCGCCCAGCTTGCGCACCCCGGCGCTGCCGACCCACTCGCCCCGCTCGTCGTGCACGCGCATCGTCACCCCGGTGAAACCGGAATCGACCATTTCCTCGATGGCCTTCTGCAGCTCCGGGCGGTCCTGGTCGGTAAGGGTGATGGACATGGTGGTGTGCTCCTTCAGAACTGTTATGAAATTCAACTGAACGGACGGGATCGTCGGGCCTGAGGGGGTGCCCCTACAGGCTGCGGGCGGTGATGTCGCCGTAGGCGGTGGTCGCGTCGATGGTCAGGACGGCGTCGGCGCCGTCCGTGTTCTTGAGCGCGTTGTGGATCCGGCCGTAGGAGGTGCCGGCGTCCAGGGAGGCGGAGACTCCTCGGGCGGCGCCGACCGAGATCTCGCCGGACTCGGTGCGCAGCGTGACCGTGCCGCGCACGGCCTCGGTGATACGGAGGTCGCCCTTTTGGGTGCTGATCTGTGCGGGGCCGCCCAGGCGGCCGACCGAGACGTCGCCGGACTGGAGGGTGAGGTGGGCGCTTGCGGCCTCGTCGAGCTTGACCGCGCCCTGCGCGCCCTCCAAGGAGACGTCGCCGAGCCGTCCGACGCCCCGGAAATCGGCGAGGGCCGCCGTCGCCTCGATGCGGGAGCCGGTGGGCAGCTGGACGGTCACCTCGATGGATCCGGAAGGGCCGAGGAATTGGTTCTTCGCCTGCGGGGCCGTGATTCGCAGGACGCCGTCGCCGTATGCGACCTCGGTCTGCTCCGACGCCTTCACGTCGCGGCTCTTGGAGGCGTTCGCGGGGAGGACCTCGACTGTGGTGTCGGCCCGGTCGGCCGCGATGAACTGGATGCGGCCGGCGGGGATGTCGAGGACGGCGGTCACCGGGGCGGGGGTGTCGAACTTCTGCATCGTGTTTTCCTTCGGCTCGTTGTTTCCGATGATGGAAAAGCTACGTTGCATTTCTAGATATGGCAATCGATTCGTTGCGCGTGATCACCATCAGTGCAGGTGAGAGTGATGAATTCGTTGCAATGTTCAAGAGTTAACGCAATAGCACTACCTCTGTTCGTTGCAATGAACTGAGGGTGAACGCTCTTCTGGAGACACCACAGGAACGCCCTCGGGCAGCACTGTCTGAGTCACCTTCAGATCGCGGCCACCGCAGCCGCAGCCCGTTCAGGCGCGCGGGCCGGCGCCAGTTCAGCGGGCCGCAGCCGCCAGCGCCGCGCGCAGATGGCCGTCGGAGTCGGCCAGGAGACGGGCGGCCGTCGGGCCGTCGACGTCGGCGAGGATCGTCAGGATGGCGGGCTTCACCTCGCCGTCGGTGGCGGCGAGGGCCCGCTCGACCTCGGCGTCCTCCGCACCCGTGGCGAGCGCGACGATACGGCGGGAGCGGGCGCGGAGCTTGTCGTTGGAGGCGCGGACGTCGACCATCAGGTTCCCGTACGTCTTGCCGAGCCGGATCATCGTGATCGTCGACAGCATGTTGAGGACCAGCTTCTGTGCCGTGCCGGCCTTCAGGCGGGTGGAGCCGGTGAGCAGCTCGGGGCCGACGACGATCTCGATGCCGTGCTCGGCCGCCGCGGCGAGTGGGCTGTCCGCGTTGCAGGACAGCCCGACCGTCAACGCGCCCTGCGCGCGGGCGTGTTCCACCGCCGAGACGGCGTACGGGGTACGGCCGGACGCGGAGATGCCGACCACCGTGTCGTCCCGCGTCAGCGCGAGCGCGTCCAGGTCGGTCCGGGCCAGCTCCGCCGAGTCCTCGGCGCCCTCGATGGAGGTGACCAGGGCTTTCGGGCCGCCCGCGATCAGTCCGACGACCTGGGAGGGGTCGGTGTTGAAGGTGGGCGGGCACTCGGAGGCGTCCAGGACGCCCAGCCGTCCGGCGGTACCGGCGCCCGCGTAGAGCAGCCGTCCGCCGCGCGCCATCCGTTCGGCGACGGCGTCGATCGCGGCGGCGATCTCCGGCAGCCGCTCCGCGACCGCGGTCGGCACGGAGGTGTCCTCGCCGTTCATGAGGCGGGCGAGTTCGAGGGTGGGCAGCCGGTCGATGTCGGCGAGCTCGGGACGGAAGGCCTCGGTGGTGAGGGATCCCAACTGGGCCTGGAGATCACGGGAGTCGGAGGGCGAGGTCATGGTGAAAGGTGGCTCTTTCTACATGCGCCGGGGTGATGTCTTGTCCACGGGACGGCAGGGGTGGCAGGGGTGGCTACCGGCGATGCCGGTGGGCGAGCGCCTCGTACGAGGCCGACAGGGCCGGTGCCGCCTTCTCGTAGGTCCGCTGTGCCACCCCGACGAACAAACAGTCCACCACCAGCAGCTGACTCGTCCGCGAGGACATGGCGGCCGGGCGAAGTTCACTCTCCCGGGCCGTGGAGGTGGTCAGCACATGATCGGCGTACTGGGCCACCGGCCCGTCCGGCCGTCCGGTGATCGCCACCGTCGTCGCCCCGTGCTCGAAGGCGGCCCGCAGCGGTTCGATGACGTCGCCGGTCGAGCCCGAGTGGGTGATCGCGATGGCGACATCCCCCGCGCGCAGTTGCACCGCGTTGGTCACCGCCAGGTGGGGATCGCTGTGCGCGTGGGCGATCAGCCCTATCCGCAGCAGCTTCTGGGTGAGGTCCTGGGCGACCAGCCCGCTGGCCCCGACGCCGTAGACGTCGGTCCGGCGCGCGCCGGCCAGCGCCGTCACGGCCGCCCCGAGCTGCACGGTGTCCAGGCCCGCCGCCGTGTCCGCGAGGGTCTGCTGCTCGTCGTAGGCGAGTTTCGCGACGACGTCGCCGATCGGGTCGTCGGCCGCGATGTCCGTCGTGATCGCGGGCGCCCGGCCGGACTGCTGCTGGGCGGCGAGACCGGCCAGCGCGAGGCGCAGGTCGCGGTAGCCGGGGTAGCCCAGCAGCCGGGCCGTGCGGACGACGGTCGCCTCGCTGGTGCCGGTGAGTTCGGCGAGGCCGGTGACGGTCAGGGCCGCGCAGCCGGCCGGGTCGCCCGCGACGGCCTCGGCGACCCGTTGCATGGAACGGGTCATGGACGGAGCCAGCGTGCGCACCTTGGCGGCGAGGGCGGCGGGCGCGGGCGGAGGGCCTGAGCCGCCCCGGCTGAAAACTTCCTTCACTTCGCGCGTCACGAGTGAAAGATATTTTCGGCTCGGTGTCTCGGTCAAGAGTGCGCACAATGGGTGCATGGACCCCACCAACGACCCCGCCGACGACCCCAGCGGCGCCCCGGACCCCATCAGCCCCCTGGAGCAGGCGCTGCACGCCGCCCGGGCCCTCGTGCTCGCCGACCTGGCATCGAACGAGGTCGCCGCCGCCGACGTGGTGTCCATGGTCGAGGAGTCCGTCGTCCAGCGCCGTTGGTGGGTCGAGCAGTGGCCGGAGGGCGCTCAGTTCGTCGCCGGGCTGGTCGCGCAGGACGTCCAGGACGCCCTGCTGGAGGCCTACGGCCGCTGGCCGCTGTGCCCGGTGTGCGGGGGCGGTGATCCGCACGCGCTGGAGGTGGAGCCGGAGCTCGGCCCGGATCCGCGCTGGGTCTGCCACAAGGCGGGAGTGAAGGTCGCGGCGGTCGGCTCGCTGGGGGCCGCCATCGGAGGGCCGGACCCGTCGTGACGGTCTACATCGACCCGCCGACCTGGCCGGGCCACGGACGCATGTGGTCCCACCTCGTCAGCGATGTCTCGTACGACGAACTGCACGCGTTCGCGGACACGCTCGGGGTGCCCCGGCGGGCCTTCGAGCGCGACCACTACGACATTCCCTCGCATCGGTACGGGGACGTGGTGGCGGCGGGCGCGGTCGAGGTCAGCAGCCGCGAGGTGGTGCGGCTGCTGCACGGGGCGGGCCTGCGCAGACCGAAGGGGCGGACTCAGCCGCGCAGTTCGTGAGCGAGCGGACTCGGCGAGGAGGCTCGTAGGTCTGTGGATGCGGGCTCGGTGGCGAGGCGCGTAGGCCCGCGGAGGTGGGCTCAGTCGCGCAGCTCGTACGCCAGCAGCCCCTCGTCGTCGAGGTCCTCGCTCACCTGCCTGAACCCGACGCGTGAGAGCACCGCCTGGGACGGGGTGTTGCCCCGCTCGACGGTCGCGAACAGGGACCGTACGTCGGCGCGGGCCAGCGCCCACTGGGACAGGGCGCGCAGTGCCTCCGTGACGTAGCCGTTGCCGCGGGCGCCGGGGACCAGGTCGTAGCCGATCTCCGCGCGGCCCTCCTCGTCGGGGGCGCTGTGGAAGCCCAGGCCGCCGACGGCCCGGCCGTCCGAGCGGCGGACCAGGACGAACAGGCCGAACTCCGGGCGGTGTATCCCGCCTTCGTAGGCCTTCATCATCCACTCCGAGGCCTCCCGGGTGCCCTCGTACGGGCCGCCGTCGAGCCACTCGAAGCCGCCGTCGCCGCCCGCCCGCAGATCGGCGGCGGCGGCGGGGGTGACGCCCTCCAGGGTGAGCCGGTCGGTGGCGAGGACGAGGTTGTTGCTCCAGTGCCACTCGGTGAGCCGCGCGCGCCCCGGCAACTCGCCGCGGCCGGTCGCCCACAGCAGCGTGCGCCACAGGTCGGGGCCGGGACGGACGTGCGGGAAGATCCCCGTCAGGACGTACTCGGCGAGCCCGGCCGGCGGCTCGTACGGCAGCCCGAGGCCCTCGGCGATGTCGTGGGTGTGCAGCAGCACCTCGGCGACGCCCATCGCGGCGAAGCCCTCGCGGTTCGCGCTGAGGAAGGGGAACGGGTGGAAGGCGCGGACCTCGCGCGGGGTGGTGCGGAGAGCGGCGATGAGCAGGGAACCGGTCGTCCGGAGCACGTCGAGCACCCCCTCGTCGTCGGTGCCGTCCGCGAGGGCGAAGACTAGGGGCACCCGGTGCTCGGCGGCCCGTCCCGCCAGCTGACTGGCGTACTTGAGCAGCGCCTCGGCAAGATGCTCCACCGTCCTGCGGCAGCTCCACTCCAGCCCGCCGGCCCGCACCCCTTCCCAGGCCCGGTCCGTCGCCGTCCGCAGCAGCGCCACGGAGCTCGCGACGGCTTCCTCCACCCGTTCCCCGCCCATGTCTCGCATGCCGCGAGCGTAGGCAGGGCCGTGTCCTCACGTCGACAGCATTTCCAGCTCGGTCCGCAGGTTGTAGCGGGCCGTCGCCTCCCACTCCGCCTGTCCGTACGGCGTCCGGAACAGCCGTGGCAGGTCGAGGAGTTGGCGCAGGATCGCGGCGCGGCCCGGGCGGAAGGCGTCGTTCGGGACGAAGCCGTACTCCTCCCGGACGGCGGCCGTGTAGGCGGCGTACGCGGACGGCGGCGCGGCCAGGATCGCCAGGTCCGCGTCGCACAGGACCCGGCCGTCGCGGTCCTCGTCGGCCGGGTCGTGGGTGACGGTGAGGCGGACCAGGCGGGCCACCTCGGCCGTCTTCGCGGCGGAGACCCCGGCCTCGGGGAGGGCGCGTTCGGCGAGGCGGGCCGAGCGTTCCTCGTTCTCGGAGCGGTCGGGGAAGTAGACCGCGTCGTGGAACCAGGCGGCCAGGCGTACGACGTCCGGGTCGGCGGCGTGCGCTTCGAGGACGTCGATGTGGTCGAGGACCGCGGTGAGGTGCGTGAGCGTGTGGTAGCGGCGCTGCGGTTCCTGCCAGCGGGCGAGCAGGTTGTCGGCGTACGGCACCGGGTCGGGGCCGGTGGCCTCGGGGGACCGGGCTCCTTCGAGGGCGTGGGTGAAGCGGGTGCGCAGGGCGTCGAGGTCGGCCATGGGCCCATTCTCCTCGTGGGCTCGTCGTGGGCTCGTCGTGGGCTCGTCCTGGTCTCCTCGAGGTCTCACCGTGTTCTGTTCGTGGCGCGGGCGGGCGTGGATCGTAGGGGCGTAGTCTTTCAATTGGACTAGACCTGTCGTCGTCGTTGAATGGGGTCCCATGAGCAACCGTGCAGTCCTGGAGGTGATCGCCCTCGGCGTCGAGGACGCGGTCGCCGCCCAGGCCGGAGGCGCGAACCGTCTCGAGCTGGTCACCGACATGGCGGCCGACGGGCTGACCCCGTCACTCGGCACCGTCGCCGGGATCCGGGCGGCCGTCGACATCCCGCTGCGGGTGATGCTGCGGCTGACGGACGGGTTCGCGGCGGGCGGTGCCGCCGGGGTGGACCGGGTGGTCCGGGCCGCCGGTGAGCTGCGGGAGGCCGGGGCCGAGGAGTTCGTGCTCGGGTTCCTCGACGCGGACGGCGGGGTGGACCTGCCGGCCGTGGAACGGGTGGCGGGCGTACTGGACGGGTGCCGGTGGACCTTCCACCGGGCCATCGACCACGCCGCCGACCGGGACGCGCTGCGCAAGCAGCTGGACGGGCTGCCGGGCCTCGACACGTATCTGACGGCCGGTGCGGCGTCGGGCGTGGACGACGGCCTCCCCACGCTGCTCGCGGAGGCGGCGCGGCGCGGGGAGCCCGGGTACGAGCAGCGGCTGCTGGTCGGCGGCGGACTGCGACTCGATCACGTACCGCGACTGCTGGCCGCCGGCATCGACGGCTTCCACATCGGCGGAGCCGCCCGGCCGGACGGCTGGGGGCGGCCCGTGTCGGCGGACGCGGTGACGGAGTGGCGGCGGGTGCTGGACGGGGGGTGACGGGGGTGAGCGTTGCGCTCGGCGACGACGGGTGTGGTGGCAGCGTTGCGCTCGGCGACGACGGGTGTGGTGGCAGCGGGGCGCCCGGCTGCGATGGCAGCGGCGCGCCCGGCTACGGCAGGTGCGAGGGCAGCGCGGCGCCCGGCTACGACAGCTGCGGTGGCAGCGGGGCCGCGTGGGTCACGATCAGGCCCGAGACCGCTCGGGTCAGGGCCACGTACAGGCGGCGCAGGCCGGTGCGCTCGTCGGGTTCGCCGTCGACCACGGCCTGGGGCTCGTCCAGGACCACGTAGTCGTACTCCAGACCCTTGGCGAGGGAGGCCGGGACCAGGGTCAGGCGGGTCTCCTGTGTCGTCTCCTCACCCGGGGCCAGGTGGCCGAGGCCGGCCGCCGTGAGCGCCTGCGCCAGGGCCGGGACGCGGGCGTCGGCGGCGATCAGGCCCGTCGAGCCCTCGTTGCGCAGCAACTCCTCGCAGGCGGCTACGACTTCGGTGGTACCGGTGATCGGGCGGACGTCGAAGAAGCCGGGGTTCTCCCGGACCGACGCGACCGGGGTCAGGCCGGGGGCGATGTGGGGGAGGAGCCGGGAGGCGTACGTGATGACGTCGGTCGGGACGCGGAAACCGGCCGTCAGCTCCTCGATCACGCCGTCCGTCTTGCCGAGGTGCGCCAGGGCCTCGTCCCAACTCCGGGTCGCCCAGGGGGTGGTGCCCTGCGCGAGGTCGCCGAGGACGGTGGCCGAACCGGTGGTGCAGCGGCGGCCGACGGCCCGGTACTGCATGGGGGAGAGGTCCTGCGCCTCGTCCAGCACCACATGGCCCAGGGAGTGGGTGCGCTGGATCAGGTCCTGCGCCTCGTCGATCAGCACCGCGTCCGCGGGTGACCATCTGGCCGCCTTGACGCTGCGGACGGGCTTCGCCCACAGGATCGTCTTCCGCTCCTCCTCGGTGAGGATCCCCTCCGCGTGCGTGGCGAGGAAGTCCGCGTCCGTGAGCAGGCGCAGCACCAGTTTCGCCGGGTCGACCGGCGGCCAGACCTGCTGGACGACCGCCTTCACCGCAGCGTTGCGGGCCACCGCGTCCTGCACCCGGTCGTCCGGCGCCTCCCCCGACCGCTCCATCTGCACCAGTACGGCGTGCGCGATGCGCTGCGGGAGGGCCTCGCGGGCGGCGCCGTGACGGATGCCCCGCTCCAGCAACTCGCGGACGATGTCCTCGACCTCGTACGCGGCCACCCGCCAGCGGCGGGAGCCCCGCACCACCACGACCGGCTCGGTGGGCATGGTCACGTGCGAGTAGAGGGCCTTCCTGAGGACGTCCGCCATCCTCGCGTCGCCCTTGACGACCGCCGCCGTCGCGTCGTCCGCGCCGCGCACCTCGACATGCCCGACCAGGTCGTCGACGGTGGCCTGACTCACCGTCAACTCGCCCAGAGCTGGCAGCACTTGCTCGATGTAGTGCAGGAAGGACCGGTTCGGTCCGATGACGAGGGTGCCGGTGCGGGCGAGCCGCTCGCGGTGGGCGTACAGGAGGTAGGCGACCCGGTGCAGGCCGACGGCGGTCTTCCCGGTGCCGGGGCCTCCCTGCACACAGACGGTCCCGCCCAGTCCGCTGCGTACGATCTCGTCCTGCTCGGGCTGGATGGTCGCCACGATGTCGCGCATCGGGCCGACACGCGGCCGTTCGATCTCCCGCTGGAGCAGCTTGCTGGTCTTCGCGGCCTCGGCCGGGTCGGAGAGGTGCTCGTCCTCGTACGCCGTGAGGTCACCGCCGGTGTAGCCGAAGCGGCGGCGCAGCGTGATGTCCATCGGGTCCTTCTTGGAGGCCCGGTAGAACGGCTGCGAGACCGGTGCGCGCCAGTCGATGACCATCGGGTCGCCGTCGTGGTCGTGCACGTGCCGGCGCCCGACGTAGAAGCGCTCGCCCTCCGCGCCCTCGGCCTGCTCGGCGCCGGGAGCGTGCAGGTAGTCGAGGCGGCCGAAGAACAGCGGGGTCTCGCTCAGGTCGGCCAGGGCCTTGATGCGGTCGTCGATCTGGCGGGAGAGGACCTCGGCGTTGACCCAGTTCGCGGTGACGTCTCTGATGTCGAGGGATTCGACGTCCTCCCGCATGGCCCGCAGGGCGGCGCGGGAGCCGGCGAGGTGGGAGCGTTCTCGGGCGAGGGGATCGTCGCCGACGTGCGTGGACAAGGTGGTGCCTCCGGTGGACCAGCGGAATGCAGCCTGCGAAGCGCATGGCTGCGAGGTACGTGGCTGAGACGTGCAGGGCTGCGAAGTACGCGGCTGCGCATACGTGACCGCGCATACGTGACTGCGAGATGCCGACCGGTTTCCGTCCGGGCGGCGGCACTCCGTACGGGAGGCGGGCAAGAGCGGAGATTCTAGGTGAGTGGGGGAGGCGGGGGCCAACGGATTTTCGCGGAAGTAGGCTGCGCGAGAACCCGGGAGTGTCCTCCAGGGAAGCGCGCCTCCTGCCCGAAAGCCTGACACCACATGCCTGAAGGATTAGCCGCCCCGCGGCCCACCGCGCTCGTCGTCGGCGGTAGCGTCACCGGCCTGCTCGCCGCAGCCGCGCTCGCTGAATTCGCCGACGTCACGATCGTCGAACGCGACACCCTCCCGGAGGGCACCGGCTCCCGGCGCGGGGTGCCCCAGGCCCGCCACGCCCACCTGGTGTGGAGCGGCGGGGTGCGAGCGTTCGACGAGCTGCTGCCTGGGCTCGTCGGCGAGATCGTCGCTCGGGGGGCTCGGCGGGTCCACATCATGGGCGACATGGTCTCGCGGTCGCCCAACGAGATCTGGTTCCGGCGCTTCACGGCCACCCACCATCGCAACCTGGTGTGCTCGCGGGACCTGCTGGACTCGGTGATCCGCGAGCGGGTCCTGAGCGACGCACGCATCACCCTCCGCGAGAACCGCACGGCCGTGGGCCTGGAGGGCCACGCCGGCCGTGTCACCGGAGTCCGGTTACGCACGACAACGGGGGACAGGGCCGACCCTGCCTCAGGTCAGGACAACGGCGTGGCCTCCCGCCAGGAGAGCGTCCTGAACGCCGACCTCGTCGTGGACGCCTCCGGCCGAGGCTCCCAAGCCCCGCGCTGGCTGACGGACCTCGGCCTGCCCGCGGTCGCCGAACGGGAGGTCGACGCCGGTGTCGCCTACGCCACCCGTCTCTTCCGGGCGCCCGGCACCACCGCGGATCTCGACTTCCCGGTGGTCAACGTGCAGGCCAACCCCGCCGAGGCCCCAGGCCGGGGCGGCATCATCCTGCCGATCGAGGACGGCCGCTGGATTGTCACCCTCGCCGGCACCCGGGGCGGGACGCCCACCGGCGACCCGGACGCGTTCGTCGACTTCGCCCTCGGTCTCGGCGACCCGGTCATCGGTGAGCTGATCAAGGGCGCCACCCCGCTGACCGACGTGATGACCACCCGTGGCACCGCCAACCGGCGCCGGTACTTCGAGAAGACCCGGCACTGGCCCGACGGGTTCACGGTCCTCGGGGACGCCGTCGCCGGATACAACCCGGTCTACGGCCACGGCATCACCGTCGCGGCGCAGAGCGCCCTCGCCGTCCGGAATGTCCTGCGTGCCGCCCCGCTCACCGCCCCCGGCACCGCACGCCGTCTCCAGCGCGCGACCGCCCGTCCCGTGGCCGCCGCCTGGGACCTGGCCGTCGGACAGGACGCCCGCTACCCCGGCGCGAGCGACACACCCCCGACCGCCCTGGAGAGGGGCCTCGCCCGTTTCGTGGACCGGGCCGTCGCCACCGGGGCCCGCAGCCCGCGAGCCCTCGGCGCCCTGCTCGACGTGATGAGCCTGGAGAAGCCCGCCACCCGCCTGTTCTCCGCCGACATGCTCGTGCCGATGCTGTTCGGCCCGAAGAAGCCGCACCTGGAGGGGCCGCCGCTGACGGAGCAGGAGCGGAAGGCGGCCACTCACAGGGACTCCGGCCCCCGCCTGCCTCCGGCTTTCCCCTAGGGGGAGACGTCAGGGACTCCCCTCCACCCTGAGGGCCGGCTCTCGCCCGCAAGTACTACGCGGTGACCGCGCGGGTCAGTCCCACAGACCGATGCTGTTCTTATGCCGGGAGAGCGACCATGGAGGCATGAGCGCAGCAACCATCACCCCAGCTCCGCGCCCGCCCCGCCCGGCCGGCGCCACCCCTGTCCTGGGCAGCCACCGGCACGTGTTCGGCGAGGCCCTGCGTGCCGTCAAGGTGTTCGCGGGCGCCGCGTTCGACGTCGTCGTGCTCGGCGAGTACGGCGAAGAGGCGGGCGTCCGCCGCAGGTGACCGCCTCGGCCGACCGGAGAAGCCGCCGCACCGGCGAGTTCTCCGCGCCGGTCAGCTCTCGGCCGGCTCTCGGCCAGGCGTCGGCCTGCGCTCCGTCAGCTCTCCGCCAGCAGCTCGTCCGCGTCGACGATGCGGTAGGCGTACCCCTGCTCCGCCAGGAACCGCTGCCGGTGCGCGGCGAAGTCCTGGTCGATGGTGTCGCGGGCGACGACCGAGTAGAAGTGGGCCTTGTGCCCGTCCGCCTTGGGCCGTAGCACCCGCCCCAGCCGCTGTGCCTCCTCCTGCCGTGACCCGAAGGTCCCCGACACCTGGATGGCGACCGTCGCCTCCGGCAGGTCGATCGAGAAGTTCGCGACCTTCGACACCACCAGCACGCTGATCTCGCCCTCCCGGAACGCGCCGAAGAGCTTCTCGCGCTGGGCGTTGCTGGTCTCCCCCTTGATCACGGGCGCGTTCAGGTGCTCCCCCAGCTCGTCCAGCTGGTCGATGTACTGCCCGATGACGAGGATCTGCTGCCCGGCGAACCGCCGCACGATCGCCTCGGTCACCTTCCGCTTGGTCGCGGTCGTCGCGCAGAAGCGGTACTTCTCCTCGGTCTCGGCGGTGGCGTACGCGATCCGCTCGGAGTCGGTCAGGTTCACCCGGACCTCGACACAGTCGGCGGGCGCGATGTAGCCCTGCGCCTCGATCTCCTTCCAGGGCGCGTCGAACCGCTTCGGCCCGATGAGGGAGAACACGTCCGACTCGCGACCGTCCTCACGGACGAGCGTCGCGGTCAGGCCGAGCCGCCGCCGCGCCTGCAGATCCGCCGTGAACTTGAAGACCGGCGCCGGCAGCAGGTGCACCTCGTCGTAGAGGATCAGCCCCCAGTCCCGGGAGTCGAACAGCTCCAGGTGCGGGTAGACGCCCTTACGCCGGGTCGTCAGCACCTGGTACGTGGCGATGGTGACGGGCCGGATCTCCTTCCGCGTCCCGCTGTACTCGCCGATCTCCTCCTCGGTCAGCGACGTCCGCTTGATCAGCTCGTGTTTCCACTGCCGGGCGGACACGGTGTTCGTGACGAGGATGAGGGTGGTCGACTTGGCCTGCGCCATGGCCCCGGCGCCGACGAGCGTCTTCCCGGCCCCGCAGGGCAGGACGACCACACCGGACCCGCCGTGCCAGAAGTTCTCCACCGCCTGCTTCTGGTACGGCCTGAGGGCCCACCCCTCCTCGGCCAGCTCGATCGCGTGCGCCTCGCCGTCGACGTACCCCGCGAGGTCCTCGGCCGGCCAGCCCAGCTTCAGCAGCGTCTGCTTGATCTGCCCGCGTTCGGAGGGGTGCACGGCGACGGTGTCGGGGTCGATGCGGTTGCCGACCAGCGGGGCGATCCGCTTGGAGCGCAGCACCTCCTCCAGCACCGGCCGGTCGGTGGAGGTGAGCACCAGCCCGTGCGCCGGGTGCTTGCTGAGGGTCAGCCGCCCGTAGCGGTCCATCGTCTCGGCGATGTCCACGAGCAGCGCGTGCGGCACCGGGTACCGGCTGTACTGCACCAGCGCGTCCACGACCTGCTCGGCGTCGTGTCCGGCCGCCCGGGCGTTCCACAGGCCGAGCGGCGTCACCCGGTAGGTGTGGATGTGCTCCGGGGCCCGCTCCAGTTCCGCGAACGGCGCGATGACCCGACGGCAGTCGTCGGCCTGCTCGTGGTCGACTTCCAGGAGCAGGGTCTTGTCGGACTGGACGATGAGGGGACCATTCACGCGCGGCTGCCTTTCTGCGGTACCTGCGTGGCTCTGCAACGGCTCTGCACGGCCAAACGTCCAGTGTGCCTCAACCGGCGACGATCAAGGTCAGTCGTCGGCGAGCTCCGCGACCCCGGTGACCCGGTGCAGCGGATACGTCCTGACCTCGTCCGCGGTGTGGTCGTACGCCGTGACGAAGCCGCCCTCGACGCGGATCGGGGCGATGACGCGCTGGGTGGCGGAGCCCTCGGCGTTGACATAGCCGATCCACAGGGTCTCGCCGGTGAGGACGGCGGCCTGCACGGTGGCGAGGGTCTCGGCGGCGCTGGTGCGGGGGAGTTCGCCCGAGCCGGCCGGGGTCGCGTTCGCCTTGCGGGGGGTGGTGGAGGCGAGGTCTCCGGCGCGGATGGCGCGGATCGCGGCGGCGAGGAGGGTCGCGTCGGGGGCCGGGGGGCCGTCCGGGACCGGCTCCGGCGCCGTGCGCGGCGGGGTGCGGTGGGCGAGGGCGCGGGTGATCAGTACGTCGCCCTCGGCGGACTCGGCGGCCGGGGCGAAGCCCATCGCGCGCAGGCCGTCGAGGAGGGCGGCCGGGTCGGCCTGGGTGGCCAGCACGGTCGGGGCGAGGCGGCGCAGCCGCAGGCCCGCGGCGCGCTTGTCGGCCATGATCTCGTTCAGCAGCGCGTCGTCGTCGCAGCGGACGTACGCGGAGGCGGCGCCCACCCGCAGATGGCCGTGCTTGCGGGCCACGTCGTCGATCAGGTACGCGAGAGGCTGCGGAACCGGCGTGCGCGAGTGCGCGGTGAGGAAGTCCTGAAGGTCGGAGGCGGCCAGACCGGAGTCCAGGGCGCGGCGCACCGAGCCGGGCGTGAACCGGTAGACGGTGGCCCCGCCCTTCGACTCCACGTCCGCGAGGACGTCCAGCATGTCCGCCAGCGGGCGCTTGAGCGGACCGGGCGCCACCGCCGTCAGGTCCGCCTGAAGCAGGACGTGGTCCAGGGGCTCGGGGAGGAGCGGGGCGAGGAGCCGGGCGGCGGTGGCGGAGGCGGTGGCCTGCTCGGGGGACGAGAGAGGGGCGAGTGGCTCGAGGGGCGCGAGGGGCTCGAGGGGGGTGCGGTGATGGTGGACGGGCAGCTTGTCGCCGGGACCGGTCGGTTGCGTGTCCGATCCGGTCGACGTGTCGGACGGGGTCGACGCACCGGATGCGGTCGAGGCGTTCGTCGTGCCCGCGGCCCCCGGTGCGGGCGCGCCCAGCAGGGCCCGCCCGTGCGCCGACAGCGCGCCCCGGCCCGTCACGCCCAGCAGCTCCGCCTCGGACAGGGTCCACCGGGCGAGCCGGGTCCGCAGGTCGTCCTCGCTCCCCCACGCTCGGCTTCGCTCGCGCGGGGGGACCCCCACCCGGCCGCGCGGCGGGCGCTCCCAGCGCAGCCGGGCGAGCAACGACTCGGCGGACGGTGAGGCGCCATCCGGCAGCGCGGCCAGCAGGGCCAGCACCCGGTGCCGTACCTCGGGCGCGGCGGAGCGGTCGAGACCCGGACCGAGCGCCGACAACGTACGTTCCTTCGCGTCCCGCCCGCCCACCAGACCGGATGTCCGGGTGGCCGTGAGCCACACCTCCGTGAGCCGGGTCCAGCGTTGGCCCGGGGACTGCTCCAGCCACTCGTCGTAGGCCGGGGTCGCCGCGTACCGCTCGGTGGTCTCGCCGTCGGAGGCGATCAGTCCGGCCGCGTAGGCGAGTTCCACCCAGAAGGCGGCGGCCGGCTCGGGGAGGTCCAGGGCGACGGCGGTCCGCTTCAGGTCGCGGACGCTGAGGCCGCCCGCCCGCAGCACCGCCGGACCGCCCTCGTCCCAGTCCTTCAGCAGCTCCTCGACGGTCGCCAGCGCGGTGTACGCCTGCCCGGCCGCGGTCGTGTCCACAACCTGTGGACGGTGCGTGGCGGCGACCTCGACCGTGGGCGGCAGCGGTTCGGCGGCGCGGTGCGCGCGCCCGCCGCGCAGGTGCAGGGCGACTTCCCGGGGGAGTACGACCGTCCCGGGCGCGGTCGGCAGCAGCAGCCCCCGGTCGAGGAGCCACCGCAGGTGGGTCGCCGGGTCGGCGGTGACCTGCCCGTACGGCGGACCCCAGACGAGACGGGACAGCACCTCCGTGGCTTCCTCGGGGGCGCCCGCGAGCAGCTTCGCCATCCGTTTGCGGTGGGTGAACAGCCGGGTGAGCGCGGTGACCGCGGACACCGAGTCGTGGGTGGAGGGAAGCCCGGCCGCCGTCACGATCTCCTGGATGCGGCCCGGCGACATGCCCGCCGTCGCCTCCTGCACGGTCGGTCCCAGGCCGGTCGGCGAGGGGTGCTGCGGCGAGGGCGCGAGCAGCTCACGGGCCGTGCGGACCAGCCGCAGCCGGTCGTCGCCGCCCCACACCAGGGCCTGTTCGCGCAGGGCGCCGAGGGCCCGGGGCAGCGCGGCGGCGACCGCCCCGTCCTCCTGGTCGCCGGCCATCAGACCCAGCAGTTCCGCGTACGACGCCGGGTCCGCCGCCACCGCCAGCGCCTCCGCCGTCTGCAACGCGAACCGGTCCAGCCGCTCCAGGGCCCGGACGACCGACGCGCGGGTGCCTGCGCGGGTCGCGAGCTGGGTGAGGTCGGTCGGAACGGGGGTGATGAGATCGGGACGGGCCCACAGCAGGGCGGCCAGGGAGGCGTCGTCCCGCACGCGGAGTGCCTCTGCGAGGGAACGGGGCGAGGTGGCCGGGGTGCTCATCGAACCCACGGTAGCGGGTGCCCCCGTCCGTCCGGCGTTCGAGGACGAGGCCGCGCGGGCCGAAGCGGGGGTCCGCGAGGGCAGCGTCCGGCGACCCCCGCACCGGCTCCGGGCAGCCGCGCGGACGCGGTACGGTCATCCAACGGGGTCTCAATGCGCTGCCCCCCGGAGGAACTTCGTGGGTATCGAGAGCGACAAGGTCGTCTACGAGTATCTGAGCCGCGTCGGCGACGTGGCACAGCAGCGTCAGCTGCCGTCGTCCACGCGCATGCGTCTGGTCTCGGAACTGCGCAACGAGATCGACCGGCGACGCGCCAAGGCCCCCGTCGACAGCCCCGCCGCCGTCCGCCGCATCATCTCCCGGCTCGGCAGCCCCGACGAGGTCGTCGACGCGGCGGGCGGCAGCGCCGACGCCACCGGGGGCGCCTCGCGGACCACGGCCGCCGCCGTTCCCGTACAGCGAGCCGTGGAGAGAGAGGACAGCGGGGACAGCGAGGGCAGCGGAGACACCGGCCGGTCGAAGAGGCTGCGGCGGATCGTGCCGCGCCCGCGCCCCGCCCAGACCCCGGCGGAGTCCGCGCCGGCCGACAACGCGCCCTTCTCGCCGCACCTCGCGGGTGTGGACGAGCTCGGCGACAGCGGGACTCAGCCCGACTGGTGGCGGGTGGACAGCAGCCCCTTCGGAGTCGGGGACAGCGTGCCGGGGTTCGTCGGAGGGGTGGAGATCCCGGAACTGCTCCGGCCCCCACCGCCGAAGGAGGTCCCCGGGGCGGAGAAGGAGGCCGCGGGGCGGCCCGACCCGGCCGTGGAGAAGGCCGCCGGGGCCGGTGGGACGACGACGGGGAAGCCCGGGAAGCAGGGGAAGTTCGGGAAGGCCTGGTGGCGGCCCAAGGCGAAGGCCGGGAAAGCCGCGCCGCTCGCGAAGGCCGAGGAAGCCGTCGTGGACGCCCCTCTTTCCACCCGGCGTCGGCTCCTGACCGTCGGCGCGGGCGGCTGGACCAACCCCTTCCTGCTGCTCGCCGCCGGACTCCTCGTCGCCGGTGCCTTCCTCGGCAACTGGATCGCCCTCGTGCTGGGATGGGCCATCGCGTACGCCTCCCGGCGGCTGAGCGACGCCGAGACGAAGTTGGCGGTCATCATCCTGCCCAGCCTGTCCGTCACGGCCGGGCTGGTCTGGCTGTGGGGCCGCACCGAGGGCCGCTGGGGTGCCCCGATCGCCGAGGGCCACATGAACGACGCGATCTCCGAGACCTGGCCGTGGGTGGTCCGGGGCGCGGCCGTCGCGTCGGCGCTGTTTCTGGTGTGGCGGTCACAGCGACGGCGGTAGGCCTGCGGTAGGCCTGCGGCAGCGGGTGCGGCAGTGGGTGGGCCAGCGGTGGACCTGGGACGGCGGTGAGCCATCGGCATCGGCCCCCGGGCAGGCCTGCCGCAGGTCACCCCGGGCGGACGCCCGACCGTCACCGGCCCTGGGCACAATGGCCCGTATGGCCTCGACGACCGAACCCGCATCCTCCGCCTCAGCCTCTTCCGCCTTCTCCGCCCCGACCGTCGGCTTCGACCTCGACATGACCCTCATCGACTCCCGGCCCGGCATCCGCGCCTGTTACCTGGCGCTGGCCGAGCGCACCGGGACGTACATCGACGCCGACCTGGCGGTCACCAGGCTGGGGCCGCCGCTCGCCGAGGAGCTGATCCACTGGTTCCCGGCGGACGAGGTGGCGGCCATGAGTGACCTCTACCGCTCGATGTACCCGGCGATCGCCATAGAACCGACGCCCGCGCTGCCCGGCGCCCGCGAGGCGATCGCGGCGGTGCGCACGGCCGGCGGGCGGGCGGTCGTCGTCACCGCCAAGCACGAGCCCAACGCCAAACTGCACCTGGAGTACCTGGGCATCGAACCGGACGCGGTCGTCGGCGATCTGTGGGCCGAGCAGAAGGCGGAGGCGCTGCGCGAGCACGGGGCCGGTGTCTACGTCGGCGACCACGTCGGGGACGTCCGGGGCGCCCGGGCCGCCGACGCCGTCTCGGTCGCCGTCACCACGGGCCCGTGCGACACCGCGGAACTGACCGAGGCCGGAGCCGACGTGGTCCTCGCCGACCTCACCGAGTTCCCGGCCTGGCTCTCCGCCTACCGTCCGACCCGCGCCTGACGGCGTCCTGCCGCGATCGACCGGAGCACTCCCGCACCGGCGAGTACGAAGCCGACGCCCATGAGCATGCTCAGGCCGAACATGTACGTCGGAAAAGGCGTCGTACCGAGGAGGAACGGGGCCACGGTGACCAGAGTGGCCACCGCACCGATGAAGAAAACGAGCGCACCGGCGCGGATCAGTCGGTCACCGGGCTCGGCGGAATTCGTTTGGGTTTTGTCGCGCACCGGACCAGGGTAGTTCCCTGCGCGAAGGAACAACCCGGTGACGTCTTGTCACCGGCCTGAAGACCATTAGCCTTGGTACCGGCGGGTCCCGACGACCCGCCCAAGTGCTATCAAGAGCCCTTTCAGAAGCAGTTTTCCGACGAGTACGAGGACGAGGACAGACGTGCCTACCGGCAAGGTCAAGTGGTTCAACAGCGAGAAGGGCTTCGGCTTTCTCTCCCGCGACGACGGCGGTGACGTCTTCGTCCATTCCTCGGTCCTCCCCGCCGGAGTCGAGATGCTCAAGCCCGGCCAACGGGTGGAGTTCGGAGTGGTCGCCGGGCAGCGCGGTGACCAGGCGCTTTCGGTCGTGATTCTCGACCCGACGCCTTCCGTCGCGGCCGCGACGCGGAGGAAGCCGGACGAACTCGCGTCCATCGTCCAGGATCTGACGACCCTTCTCGAGAACATCACCCCGATGCTGGAGAAGGGCCGTTACCCCGACAAGGTCTCCGGCGCGAAGATCGCGGGCCTGCTGCGCGCGGTCGCCGACCAGTTGGACGTGTGAGACCGCGACTGGACGGGTGAGACCGCGACTTACGGAAAATCGAGCGCGTTCGGGCCGAGGGGCGGTACCAGTCCCTCGGCCGCCGCACGTGTGAGCAGCCCCCGGATCGCCGCATAGCCGTCCTCACCGAGGTCGGCGGTGAACTCGTTGACGTACAGCCCGATGTGCTGGTCGGCGACCGCCGGATCCATTTCCTGCGCGTGCTCCATCACATACGGGCGGGAAACCTCGGGGTCGTCCCAGGCCGCGCGGACGGACGTGCGAATGGAATCGGCCAGCAGCGTCAGCTTTTCCGCCCCCAGTGACCGCTTCGCGATGATCGCGCCCAGCGGGATCGGCAGCCCGGTCGTCGCCTCCCAGTGCTCGCCCATGTCCGCGAGCCTGTGCAGCCCGTAGTTCTGGTACGTGAAGCGTGCCTCGTGGATGACGAGTCCCGCGTCGACCTTCCCGTCCCGCACGGCGGGCATGATCTCGTGGAACGGCATGACCACGATCTCGCCGACCCCGCCGCGGATGGTGTCGGCGGCCCAGAGCCGGAACAGCAGATACGCCGTCGACCTCTCGCTGGGCACCGCGACCGTGCGGCCGGTGAGGTCGACGCCCGCCTCCCGGGTCAGCACCAGCGGGCCGCAGCCCCGGCCCAGCGCGCCCCCGCAGGGCAGCAGGGCGTACTCGTCGAGGACGTACGGCAGCACGGCGTACGACACCTTCAGCGCGTCGAACTCACCGCGCTCGGCCATGCCGTTGGTGATGTCGATGTCCGCGAAGGTCACGTCGAACGCGGGCGCCCCGGGCACCCGGCCGTGGGCGAGCGCGTCGAAGACGAAGGTGTCGTTGGGGCAGGGGGAGTAGGCGATCTTCAGGGGCTCAGTGAGGGGGCTCATGTGGGTTCCAACTCTCCAGTACGGGCGCGAGCTTCCCGAAGCCCGCCGTGAGGGCCGTGAGCGCGTCGCCGATACGCCAGGCGGCGCGGTCGCGCGGGCCGACCGGGTTGGAGACCGCGCGCAGCTCCAGCACCGGCACCCCGTGGGCGGCGGCGGCCTCGGCGACACCGAAGCCCTCCATGGCCTCGGCCAGGGCACGGGGGTGGCGGGTCCGCAGCGCGGCTGCCCGGGCGGCGGTTCCGGTCACGGTCGACACGGTCAGGACGGTGCCGGAACGCGCTCCGGTCGCCGACGCGGCCTCCCGTACGAGTGGTTTCGGCGGACGGTGGGTGACGGTCCCGAAGCCCAGCTCGGTCACCGGCAGGAATCCCTCGGCCGTCTCGGCGCCCAGATCGGCCGCGGTGATCTCGTCGGCGACGACGAGCGAGCCGACAGGGGCCCGCGGTGCGAAGCCGCCGGCGATCCCGGCGGAGACGACCAGGTCGTAGGGGGCGCCTTCGAGGGCGGCCGCGGTGAGCGCGGCGGCGGTGGAGGCGGCGGCCAGGGCGGGGCCGACACCGGCGGCGAGGAGGTCGTACCCGCCGGGCAGCCGGAGCGGGACCGCTCCGGGCAGCCGCACCTCCCGAGCGGTCCCCGGGAACGCGTGTGCCACCGCGTCCCGTTCGGCCGGGACGGCGGTGGCTACGAGGACACGCATGACGTGACGCGGGCGCCGGTCAGGCGTCCCCGTTCTCCAGCTTGAAGTTCCACACACCCTCGAACTCGGAGCTGTCGGCGGCCTTGTTCTGCTGGACGACGCTGATGTACAGCGTCTTCGGCGCGGCCTGTCCCTGCTGGTCGGCGAAGAGGTCGACGCCCTGGAAGGCGTAGTACGTCTTCTTGTACACGCTGGTGACCTGCTGGCCGTTGATCCACAGGGCCCAGCCGGTGTCCGCGATCTCCGGGTCGACGCCGATGCGCAGGGTCTCGCCCTGCGGCACCTCGATCGCGTCCGACGCCTTCTTCAGCGCGCACTTGGTGGCCTTTTCGCGGCCGAGGTTCTTGCCGTCGTCGTAGCACTTGGCCTCGGCGCTCACCGAGTTCCCGCCGACCGTGACGGTGGTGCGCGGTGTCGGCTTGTCACAGGCCGACAGGACGAGCAGTCCGGCGGATACGGCGCCGGCGGCGGCGACGGCGCGGCGGCGTCGCACAGCGGATTGCATCGTGGTCATGGCCGAAGGTTATCGGGCAGGTCCCCCCACGCCCCTACGCGGGGGTGCGACGTGCCGTGCGTTACGCCACCCTCGACCTGGCCGGTCCTCCGTGGCGGGCCGAACTCAGCAGCCCACGGACCGTGGTCAGCCAGCCGACGGCGACGAAACCGGCGCCCACGAAGAGACCCAGCGAGCCGTTGAGGGGCATCACGATCCCGACCGCGCCGCCGAACACCCAGGACATCTGGAGCAGCGTCTCGGAGCGCGCGAACGCCGACGTACGCACCTGCTCGGGCACGTCCCGCTGGATCAGGGCGTCCAGCGACAGCTTGGCGAGGGCCTGCGCGAACCCGGCGGCCGCCGCCAGGCACGCCACCAGGAACGCCCCGAAGAAGATGGCCGCCGTGATCGCCACCCCGAGCACGAACGCCACCACCGTCACGATGATGATCTCCGGCGCCTTCGACTGCAGCCACGCCCCGACCGCCGTACCGAGCGCGTTGCCGGTCCCCGCCGCGACCCCGACCACGCCGAGCGACACCGCGGCGCTCTCACCGGTCAGCGGATGCTCCCGCAGCAGGAAGGCCAGGAAGAAGATCAGGAAGCCGGAGAGGCAGCGCAGGGCGGCGTTCGCGCCGAGGGCGTGGGTGACCGCGATACCGACCGTGCGCAGCCCGGGCCGCTTGACCGGCTTCAGGTGCGGCCCGTGCAGATGAGCCTCGTCCGCGGCGAGCAGCGCCACGTCCTCGCCCTTGGCGGAGTCCACCTTCGACGGCAGGGAGAAGGACAGGAACGTCCCCGCGACGAAGATGACGAAGGCGCCGTAGAGCGGCCAGCGCGGCCCGATCGCCTGGAGCCCCGCCGCGATCGGCGCGGCGATCCCGGTCGCCAGGAGACCGCCCAGAGTGACCCGGGAGTTCGCCTTCACCAGGGAGAACTTGGGTGGCAGCAGTCGGGGCACCACGGCACTTCGCACCACGCCGTACGCCTTCGACGCGACCAGCACGCAGAGCGCCGCCGGATACATCTCGATGCTGCCGGTGATCACCGCGCCGGACAGGACGAGTGCGAGCAGCGCCCGGGCGAGCATCGCGCCCGCCATCGCCGCGCGGCGGCCGTGCGGGAGACGGTCGAGGAGCGGACCGATCACCGGGGCGAGGATCGTGAACGGCGCCATGGTGATCGCGAGGTACAGCGCGACACGGCCCCGCGCCTCGTCGGTGGGGACGGAGAAGAACACGGTGGAGGCGAGCGCGACGGTGATCATCACATCCCCGGCGCCGTTCACACCGTGAAGTTCGATCAGCTTGCCGAGCCCGGACTCGCCGGCCCCGTGCGCGTGGGTCACCTTGCGGATGCCGCGGGCGGGGCCGGTCACCGGAAGGTGCAGGGCACGGCCGATCGCGCGGAGAGAGCCGCCCACACGGCCCGATCCGTTGCCTCGACTGATCCCCCTGATCCCTTTGGACCCACCGATCCCGGTGGCACCTTGGGGCGTCTTCGCGGCTGCCACCCCGTCATAGTGCCCCGAGAAAGCCCCACGTAGTGCAGTTACCGCGCGTATGGACGCGCACTTCTGACGGTGAACAGTCCCGTCGGTGTAGGCCAACCGGCGACGAACAGGTAGCGTGCGTATCTCAGCCATCCCGCAGAATGGGTGGTACAGGTGCGCCCGAGCGTGAGCGGGCGTGGACGTTGACGCGGTCCCCGGGTCCGCTCCGTCCGCCCCGTCGCCGACAGGCAGACGCACCCGAGAGACGGCGTAGGAGAGAAGCGATACCTGTGAGCGCAGCGACCACGCGAAGCCGCACCCCCGACCGCCTGTGCGCCGAGGCCGTCGACCTCGCCCGCGCCGCCGCCGAGGAGGCCGCCGCGCCCGGCGTGGTCGGCGAGCACTCGGGTCTGGTGTCCGAGGGTGACCGCGTGGTCACGCACTTCTTCGAGTGCAAGGAACTCGGGTACCGGGGCTGGCGTTGGGCCGTCACGGTCGCCCGCGCCTCCCGAGCGAAGATCGTCACGCTGGACGAGGTGGTCCTGCTGCCGGGGCCGGACGCCCTCCTGGCGCCGGAGTGGGTGCCGTGGAGCGAGCGCCTGCGGCCGGGCGACATGGGTCCGGGCGACCTGCTCCCGACGGACGCCGAGGACCTGCGTCTGGAGCCCGGCTACTCCGGCGACGACGAGCCGCTGCCCAACGCGCCCGTCTCGGAGGAGCTGACCGAGCTGGCCGAGGCGGAGGACGCCGAGGTCACCGCGGGCGCACCGGCCGGTCTTCCGGCCGTCCCCGCGCGCGGTTCCATCGCCGCGGTCGCCGAGGAGCTCGGCATGCGGCGGGCCCGGGTGCTGTCCCGGTACGGCCTGCACATCGCGGCCGACCGCTGGGAGGAGGCGCACGGCGCGAAGACCCCGATGGCTCAGGCGGCGCCCGCGCCCTGCGTGAGCTGCGGGTTCCTCGTGCCGGTCGGAGGGTCCCTGGGGCAGGCCTTCGGAGTCTGCGCGAACGAGTTCTCCCCGGCCGACGGCCGCCTGGTGTCCCTGGCCTACGGCTGCGGCGGCCACTCGGAGGCAGCGGTCATGCCGACGCCGCCCCGGCCGGCTCCGCCGGTGATCGACGAGACGACGGTGGACCCGTTCCCGCTGCGTCCGGCCGCGGACTCGGGGTCCGTGCCGGGGGCCTTCGACGAGGACGCGGCGGAGTTGGGGCATTCGTAGGGGGTCTGCGGACTCCGTATTCCGGGTGTGGCCGGGCGGCGGCGCCGCCCCGGGCCCCCGCCTACGGCTGCTCGTCCGTGGAGATCTCGTCGAAGATCTCTTCTGTGGACGGTGTGGTGATGGCTCGGTCGAGCCATCGTCCCAGCGTGTCCAGATCGCCGCAGGACGTGATGCGCTCGCGGTCGGCGTCCGAGACGTCCAGGCCACGGCGGTCCAGGATCCGCAGGATGTCCTCGGCGCGGCCTTGGGCGCGGCCTTCGTCCCGGATTTCCTCGGAGAGCCAGGACTTGTAGAAGGAGAGGTCCACGGCCACCAGATTCCTCCAGAGTTCTGCGGCCCGGCGATTGTTGCCGATGCCTTGAGCGGTGAATTCGACGATGGGGTCGGCTACGGCTTGGGGTGCGTCTCGTAGCGCGGCGGTCAGCGCTTTGAGTATTCCATCGACGGCCGGTTCTTTCGCGTGGGCGATGGCGGACAGTGCGGTCAGCGCCAAATCGGCACGGGCCTCGTCCGGATCGGTGATCACGGGCAGGTTGTGCGGGCCCGCCACGAGCGGCCGGAGGACGAGCGCGGGCCACTGGGCGGGCCCGATGGGCACGGGCCGGACGGCCCACTCGGCCGTGGCCCGGTCCTGGCACACGACCAGCAGCAGGGGCGGGATCTTGTACTTGGTGTGCAGGTAGGAGAGGTAGTAGGCCCAGCTGGCGGGCTTGTCGGGATCTTTCTTTCCCTGGGACTCGACGGCCAGCAAGAACGAGTCCGCGCCGTCGCAGTCGAAACGCAGCAGCGTATCCACGCGGCGTTCAACAGGCCGGGCCTCGGTGAGGTCGGTCGGCAGGACCGTGACCGCGGTGGGCGGGGCGAAGGTGAGCCCGAGGGCCCGGGAAACCCCGGTGAACAGCCCCGGGTACTCCTGGAAGATGCGGTGCATCGCCTCGTGCGGCGAGTTGACCATGCGGTTCCTTGTTCTGGGAGAGCGGTCAGAGGTGTGAGGGCGAGAGAACCCGGCAGTCACGGCAGCGGCCGGGGGCGGGGGAGCGGAAGGCCCGGTCGCAGCCGTCGCAGGTCTGGAGGGGGTGCCGGACGGCAGGCGGGGGCGTGGGGGCTCGGAACGGCGGCGGGGGCGGCAGCTGAGCGCTGAGACGGTGGGCCAGGAGGGCGGCTGGGCGGCGCAGGCCCTCGGGGGGCAGGTCCGTGGTCAGGGCGTGGCGTACGGCGGTGGGAGTGACGTCACGCTCCAGCCAGGCGGCGACGCCGGGGGCGAGGTGGGCGGTGTCGCAGGTGGAGAGGAGGAGGCCGGGGTCGTCGCGGTGGAGGCCGGCGAGGAGGTCGGTGGCTGCCTGGAGGAGGGCGGCGGCGGGGAAGGCGGGGCGCGGTACGGCGGGGAGGGGCTTGCTGGAGGTGCGCTTCTTCTGGATGGGCGCGGGAGCGGGTGCGGGACAGTGAGGCTCGTCCTCGCGGTGCCGTCCGGGCTGGTTGCAGGAGACCGTGCGGGTGACGATGCGGCCGTCGGGGACGCGGTGGCGTTCGCGGCGCAGGTAGCCGTGGGTTTCCAGTTCGCGCAGGGCGGCGGCGATCCGGATTGCGCCTTCGGGGAAGCGGGCGGTGAGGGTCTTGATGTCGGCGCGGGCGCCGGTGGGCAGGGACTGGATGTACACGGCCAGTCCGATGGCGAGGCCCGACAGTTCCGGGTGTTGGGCGAGGTGGTTGCCGATCACCGTGAAGCGTGTGGTGTGACGGGTGTTGTCGTGAACCACACCGGAGTGGTGTTTTTTGCCCGCGATACGGGACTGGGCGCGCGAGGGCGCGCTAGGGTTTTGCGTATCCATCGGGAAGCTCCTACTTCCTCGGTGGTCAGGCCCTCGCACTGGGATTGCCGTCCCGGCGGGGGCCGTCGCATGTCTGTGGTTGTGGTGCTGCGTTGCGCCGAGCGTAAGGCAGGCAACCCGTCCCGAATCCAGTCGAGTTGGCGATGTTCACCCGGGCGAGTGAGTCGGCACGGCGGCGGGCGGGAGGGGCGGGGTTTGGTCGGTTTTTTTCACCGTGGTGGTCCTTTCAAAAGGCCGCCCCTCGCACCGGAGGACGGATTCCTGGAGCACGGTGGGAGGGTGATTTCGGCCCACACCGTCTTGCGTGGGCGCGGCCCGGGGGCGACGCCCCAGCGGTCGGCAAGGGCGTCGACGAGCACGAGCCCTCGGCCCGACTCCGCGTCGGGCGCGGGGCGTTGGACGTGCGGGAGGCGGTCGCCGTACGTGTCGCTGACCTCGATTCGTAGGACGTCGGCGACGACGTAGAGCGTGAGCCTGAAGTCGCGACCCGGGACGCGGCCGTGGGTCGCCGCGTTGGCGGCCAGCTCGGCCACGATGTGCACCGCCGGGTCCAAGGGGAGTTCCCAGGCACGGAGTTGCTCAGTGGCGAGGAGAGGGGCGAGGCGAGCGCCGCGTGGTGTGGGTGACAGCAGCACGCTGAAGTTGCGGATAGGGGTGACGAATCGGGCCCCGGGGGCGGCGGTTTCTTGATTCACGTCACTCAGCGTGGCGAGCGTGCCTACCGTGAACAGTGACGACGCGAGTACGTAGGGTGACTGTCCGGAGCTTGTCCGGTCGTGTCCGGGCTGTCGGGACGGTCCGTACGTACGTAGGGCGTCGCTGCACGGTCGTACGACGGAGGGGTGCGGGATGTCGGTGGACGCCGAGACGGAACGGCTCAGGAGCGAGGCGGACGAGCCGGGTGGGAGGTGGATCCGGACGACGACTGGGGTGTGGCGGTCGTGGCCACCGTGGGGCGGCAGTTGCGGCTGCGGCGAGAGGCGGTGGAGATGCGGGCCGCCGACTTCGGGGAGGCCGTCGGGTACGGCGAGGACATGGTTTACAAGATCGAGTGCGGGAAACGGATCCCCCGGCCCGAGTATCTGGACAGGGCGGACGAGGTGTTGAACGCGGGTGGGCTGCTCGCGGCGATGAAGGAGGACGTGCAGAGGGTTCGGTATCCGAAGAAGGTGCGGGACCTTGCGCAGATGGAGGCACGGGCGGTGGAGATCGGGGTGTACGTGTGCAGCAGCATCCCCGGACTGTTGCAGACGCCCGAGCACGCGCGGGCGCTGTTGGAGTGCTGGCAGCCTGCCTATTCACCGGAGGACTTGGAACGTCTGGTAGCCGCCCGCATGGCTCGCCGCTCCGTCTTCGAGCGGTCGCCCGCACCCGCCCTCGGGTGCGTCCTGGAAGAAGCCACGCTGCGTCGCAAGGTTGGAGGCACAATGGTGCGGCGACAGCAGTTCGAACGCCTGCTGGAGGTGGGGCGGTTCAACAGCGCCACGCTTCAGGTGATGCCGATGGACAGTGCGCCCCACCCGGGCATGAGCGGCAGGATTGAAGTGCTGAAGTTCGAGGACGGGACAGCGGTGGCGCGTTCCGATGGCGCGTTCAACGGCCGTCCGACGTCCGATCCGAGGCAGCTCCGCGTCCTTGAGCTGCGCTATGGCACCATCCGGGCCCAGGCTCTTCCACCAGGGGAGTCGCTGGCTCTCATTGAGCAACTGCTGGGAGAGACATGATCCACGAGCCCACCGCCGGTGACGCCCCCGAACTGACGTGGTTCAAGAGCAGCTACAGCGACGGCCCGGACGGTGACTCCTGCGTCGAGATCGCCGCCACCCCCCACACCATCCACGTCCGCGACTCCAAGCACACCGACGGCCCCCGGCTCGCTCTCGCGCCACAGGCCTGGTCGGGCTTCGTGGCGTACGCCTGCGGGGGCTGACACCGGCTGGTCCGCTTCCTTCTCCTCGGTCGGCGGGCGGTACCTTCATCATCACGCCGATGAGGAGAGTGTGACCGTGAGCAAGTTCGTGCGGCCCGCAGCCGAGGGTGCCGATCCGTTCGGGACCGCCCGTCTTCGGCGCGGAGTACTCGACGCCTGGGCCACCAGCCCCGCCCGGTTCCGTGAGGACGCCAACGCCGAGGAGGATCTCGCCCTCGGTGGCTACCGGGACCGGCTCGTCGTGGAGCTCGCGCAGAACGCCGCCGACGCCGCGGCCCGGGCGGGTGTCCCGGGCCGGCTCCGGCTCACCCTCCGCGACGGTGTCCTGGTCGCCGCCAACACCGGCGCCGCCTTGGACGCGGCCGGTGTCGAGTCCCTGGCCACGCTCCGTGCCTCCGCCAAACGCGGCACCGACGAGAACACCATCGGCCGGTTCGGCGTGGGCTTCGCCGCCGTTCTGTCCGTCACCGACGAGCCCGCGGTCGTCGGCCGGCACGGCGGTGTCCGCTGGTCCCTCGCCGAGGCCCGGGAGCGGGCCGCCGACGTCGCCCGGCACAGCCCGGGACTGGGGGACGAGGTCCGCCGGCGGGACGGACACGTGCCCCTGCTGCGGCTCCCGTTCGCCGCCGAGGGCACCGCCCCTGACCCGTACGACACCGCCGTCATCCTGCCGCTGCGCGACCCGGCCGCCGCCGACCTCGCCGAACGCCTGCTGAACAGCGTGGACGACGCCCTGCTGCTGGCCCTGCCGGGGCTGGCGGAGGTCGTGATCGAGAGCGGCGACCACGCCCCGCGCACCCTGAGCCGCCACACCGACGGCGCCTTCACCGTCGTAGCGGACTCGCGGGACGGTACGACCCGGTGGCACACGGCCGCCGCGCACGGCCCGCTCACCCCTGACCTGCTCGCCGACCGCCCCGTGGAGGAGCGACTGCGGCCGCACTGGTCGGTCACCTGGGCCGTGCCCGTCGACGACGACGGCACCCCGGGCCGCCCCCGCACCAGCCCCGTCGTGCACGCTCCCACCCCCAGCGACGAGCCCCTCGGTGTGCCCGCCCTGCTCATCGCGTCCTTCCCGCTGGACACCACCCGGCGGCACGCGGCCCCCGGCCCGCTGACCGACTTCCTGGTGCAGCGCGCGGCGGACGCGTACGCCGAACTCCTCGCCGGCTGGCGGCCGGTGACCGCCGGCATCATCGACCTCGTGCCCGGCCCGCTGGGCAAGGGCGAACTGGACGGGACCCTGCGGCAGGCGATCCTGGAGCGGCTCCCGCGTACCGCCTTCCTGCCGCCCGCCGCGGAGCCCTCGGAACAGGACTCCGACGACGACGCCCTGCCCGAGGCACTGAGGCCCCGCGACGCCGAGGTGGTGGAGGGCGCGGGCGCCGACACCGTGCGCGTCCTCGCCGAGGTGCTGCCCACCATCCTCCCCGCCGGGCTCGAACGACGCGTCGAGCTGCGGACCTTGGGTGTCGCCCGGGTCCCGCTGACGGACGCCGTGGATCGGCTGGCCGGGCTGGAGAAGGACCCGGACTGGTGGCGGCGGCTCTACGACAGCCTCGCCGGGGTCGACCCGGACCGGCTGTCCGGGCTGCCCGTGCCGCTCGCCGACGGGCGGACGACGATCGGGCCCCGGCAGGTCCTGCTGCCCACCTCCGACGGCGCCCCCGTCGACCCGGAGATCCTCGCCCGTCTCGGCCTCAAGGTCGCCCACCCGGACGCCGCCCACCCCCTCCTGGAGAAGCTCGGCGCCCTGCCCGCGACCCCGCGCGCGGTGCTCACCACCCCGCAGGTGCGGGCCGCCGTCGCCGCTTCCCTCGACGACGAGGGCGGGCTGGACTGGGAGCAGGACGCGCCCGGCGCCGAGGAGCTGGCCGACACGGTCCTCGCGCTGGTACGGGACGCGGGTCTGGAGCCCGGCGACGAACCCTGGCTCGGCGCCCTCGCGCTGCCCGACGAGGACGGTGAACTGGCTCCCGCGGGCGAGCTCGTACTGCCCGGCAGCCCCTTCCACCAGGTCATGCGTGAGGACGAACTCGCGACCGTGGAGGCTGAGTTGGCCGACAAGTGGGGTCACCAGCCGCTGGCCGCCTGCGGGGTGCTCGCCACCTTCGCCCTCGTCCGCGCCACCGACGTCGTCCTGGACCCCGACGAACTGGAGCCCCGCGAAGGGGACTTCGCCCAACCCGACGACCCCGGCCTGCTGGACGCCGTGGACGTGTGGTGCGAGGACATCCTCGACCGGTTCCCGGACACGCCCGTACCGCCGGTCGCCACGGAGCTGGTCGCCGTACGGGACCTGGACCTGGTGGACGAGGACAAATGGCCCCGGGCCCTGGCTCTGCTGTCGCAACCCCCGCTGCGTGACGCTCTCGTCCAACCCGTGCGGATCCTGCTCCCCGACGGCACGCACGAGGTCGTACGGCCGTACACGGCTTGGTGGTTGCGCGGAAACCCCGTCCTTGACGGGCGCCGCCCCGCCGGCCTCCTGGCCGCCGGCGGCGACCCCCTCCTGCGCGGCCTCTACGACGAGGCCGACGCGACGGGCTTTGACGACGAACAGGTACTGCGGGCGCTGGGCGTTCGCACGTCGGTCTCCGCCCTGCTCGACGAGCCCGGCGGTGCCGCCGAACTGCTGCACCGCCTCGCCGACCCGGACCGCGAGGTCACCGGCGCCCAACTGCACGCCCTCTACAGCGCCCTGGCCGACCTGGACCCCGAGCAGGTGACCCTCCCGGACGAGTTGCGTGCCGTGGTCGACGGACGGGTCCAGGTCGTGGACGCCGCCGACGCCGTGGTCGTCGACTCACCCGACCTGCTGCCCTTCACAGGCGGCGTTCCACTCCTGCCCGTACGCCCGGCGCGGGCCGCCGAGTTGGCGGAACTCCTGCAGGTGCGACGCCTGAGCGAGTCCGTCACGGGCGAGGTCGACTCCGAGGGCACCGAGCACGACGTCCCGGAGCCGGTACGGGTCCTGCTGGGCGCGCGCACCCCCTCGACCTACGTCGAACACGAGGAACTCTTCGTCAACGGGGTCGAGTTGGACTGGCGCCTGACGACGGACGGCACCCTGCACGCGGCGACCGTGGAGGGCGTGGCAGCCGGGCTCGCCTGGGCTGCGGGGCAGTGGCCCCGACGGTTCGAGGTGGCGGCGTTGCTGGAGGACCCGTCGCGGACGGGGGAGTTGGCGCGGGACCGGTGGTTCGACTGAGCCTGGCCGGATGAGGGGGACGGCCGCCCCGCCGGAAGGTTCCGGTGAGGCGGCCTTCTTGCACGGCCCCTCCGGTCAGTCCTCCGACCACATGCCGCGCGCGTAGGTGTCGTGCTCGTTCAGAAGACCCGCTTCGCGCTCGGGAACGCGGGCGATCGAGCCTCCCCCCTTCTCCAGCATCACGATCGAGGAGACCAGCAGGCCTCGCATCAGGTCGTGCATGATGAAGCTGCTTGTGGAGCAGTAGGCGTCGTACATGCCCTGGGTGAAAGCACGAAATACCTGCAAGTCGACGTCGGCGCCTCCGCGCTCGTTGGGTGTCAGTCCCGTGGGCAGCCCGAGTAGCTCACCAGCGCCGTGCGCGAGTGACAGGTACAGGCGTCCACTGTGGTAGCCCGCATCCCAGAGGGTCCTGGTCCGGTCGGCCGTCTCGAATTCGTAGCTCAGTGATCCCACCTCACCCTGATGTCCTCGTGCGGGTACTTCTCTCTCAAATACTGGACCCGGGCCTCCACCGCCGCCCTGAACCGTGGATCGATGTTCGCATGCGTGTAGCGGAACCCGATTGGCGCGTTCGCGTAGCAGCACTGGGGCAACTGCGCACGAGCCAGCAGGTACTTTTTGAACTTTCCGTCGATGTTTTTGAGGATCCAGTCGTCGTCGGCGTAGAATGTTTCTTTCAGTTCCCAGAGTACGTCGTCGTCGAATTGGTCGATGTCGGTGATCAGATTTCCGGTCTCGGGATCATAGACCTTGTATTCTTCTTCCCCTTCGAGGCAACCCTTCCCGGATCCCTTCGCTGACACCTTCTTGATCGTCAGGTTTTTCCTGCCGGACACGATGCGGCAGCCGCGCTTCAGCAGCTTCAGCTCGTCGTACACCCGGTCCAGAGCCTTCAGCTTGCCGCTGAACAGGGCGTCCACCGCGACGCCCCTGCAGTGCTCGAGGTCCTTGTGCTGCAGGCACTTCTCGAACTCGCCCAGCCCCAGGAAGTCCTTCTCCGTTTTCCAGAGGCCCTCCATGGCATCGCCGAATTCCTTGCCGTGGCGGAGGAGTGCGCAGTAGATGTCGGACTGTTGGCACCAGCGGGCGAAACCCACCGCGTCGCACGGGACGAGCGCCTGCTGGCAGCGGTACAGCTCCGCGGCGTCTGGAGCCCCGTCGTTCTTGGCCTTCTCCTTGGCCGCGACGGCGGCCTTGCGCCGCGCCTCTTCCTCCTCCCGGTACTTGGTGACTGCGATCGCGAACGTCTCGGTGGCTGCTTTGAGCGCGGCTTCGGCGTCCTTGCCGGCCGCTACCGCCGACTTCCGTGCTTCGTCGGCGTAGTAAGCAGCGTTGGACGCGGAGGCCTGGGCCGCCTCCGAGGAGAGAGTGGCATCGGCTGCGGACTTTGCTGCACGTGACGCGGAGGCGTCCGCGCGGTTCGCGGCCTCGCGTGCCGTCCTTGCGGATGTCGCTGCCTCCGCCGCGGACGCCTCGGCGTCCTTGGCGTACTGGTCAGCCTGCTTGGCGTAGTTCTGCGCCTTTGTCGCGGACTCGTCGGCCTTCTTCGCCCACTCCTTGGCCTCGGCGGCAGCCTTGCGAGCGGTGGCGGCCACCTTCTGGGCTGTCGCGGCGTTCTGCTGGGCGGTAGCCGCGATCTTCGCCGCGTCCGAGATCAGCTTCCGGACCTGGGCCACGTGGGTGGCGGCCAGATGGTCCTTTCGCTGGGCCTTGTACTGGCCGGAGACGATGAAGGCGTGCAGAGCCTGAGGCGAACCTTCCAGGGCGATCCGAGCAGCCGCCTTCACCTCGGGGCTGCCGCTGTCGACCACCTGAGCGGCCCTGACCCGCTCGTCCTGGGTCCGTGCGCTGTGCTGCGTCCTGACCAGGAACTCGCTGAATTTCTTCGGGTTGCCCGTGGCGAGGGCAGTTCGGCCGGCTTCGGTGAGGACGGGTCCGGCGTCGGAGAGAACCCGCGCTATGGCGATGCGCATGCCTTCGGAGGCTGCCTGGTACTGCCCATTGTCGACGAACGCGGTGATGGTGGCTGCGTCACCGTCGAGGGCGGACTCGGCCGCGTCGCGCACGGCCTTGCTGTCGCTCTCCTCGGCGAGCCGCTCGACGTAGGAGCGCTCGTCCTGCTGCTTTGCGGTCGTCCAGCCGTTGCGCAGGTAATCGACGACGACTTCATCAGGTCCGCCGAGTGCCGACTCGGCTGCGGCACGGCCCCACGCCGTGCCGTTCTTCATCACCCGGACGGCCAGGTCGCGGCCTTGGTCGGCGACGGCCGTGAGGTCGGCGGCGGGCTTCGCGGCTTCGGCCACCAACCGGTCACGTTCGGTGTCCTGGTCCTTGGTGCCTTTCTCCTGCTCTGCCAGCGTGGCGGTGCGGGCGGCATCCGATGCCTTGTCGTCCCTGGCCAGCTCGATGGCCTGGTTCGTACGGCTGACCAGTTCCGCGCTCTCGACTTCACGGGCGAGCGTGTAGATGTCCTGTGCTGTGGTTACGGCGGTGGTGGCCACGTTCGCTGCCGCAGTGGCCGCATTGGCGTGTTCCGTCGACTTGGTCGCGGCCTGGCCAGCCTCCCCGGCGTGCTCAGCGGCGTCCAGGGCCGCGTCGCCGGCGTTCTTCGCATGCGTGGCCGCCGACCTCGCGGCGTCCCTGGCTTCGCGGGCAGCCGTCGCGGCCTTGCGGGCAAGTGCTTCGGCTGAGGCCGCGGCGCGGTTGGCCTCGGCGGCGTGGCGTTTGGTGGCCTCGGCGGCAGCGCGTGCCTCGGCGGCCGCCGCGCTCGACTGACCAGCGTAGTTGCCAGCCTCGACTGCGGCGTTGGCGGCGGCGTTGGCATTGACGCCGGCACTCGCTGCCGAGTGGGCTGCATCGCCCGCCGCGTCGGCTGCCTTCGACGCCTGGTCGGCGGCGTCGGCCGCCAGGTTGGCACCCTTTGCAGCCTTTTGCGCCTCCTCGGCCGCGGTTCGCGCGGCGTTCGCGTTCTTGGCATCCACCGCGGCGTCGGCGGCGGCACCGCGGGCACGGGAGGCGGCCTGGGAGGCGCCTGCTGCGGCCGCGGCAGCCTGGGAAGCCGCGTTGGCGGCTACGCGCGCCGAGTTGTTGGCGGCGCTCGCCGCGTCGATTGCCCGTTGGGCCGAGGCGGCGGCCTGGGAAGCCGCGGTGGCAGCCCGCTTGGCGGCCCGGGCGGCCTTGTCGGTGTCGTTCTTGGCTGCCTTTGCCTCCGCCTCGGCCTCCAGCGCCGCCTCCTTGGCGAGCTGCGAGGCCTTCACCGCCTTGGCGGACTCGGTCTCGGCGGCCTTGGTCTCCTTGGCGGCCTGCCGTCCGGCTTCCTTGGCCTGCTCGGCGAGCTCGGCGACGGTTGCGTGTTCCTGGTCCTTCGCGCGGGCGACGAACTGGCCGGTCTCCAAGAACTCCCGGATGTCCGCCGCGTTGCCGTTCAGCGCGATGCGGCCGGCCGCGCGCACATTGGGGCCACCCACGCTGACGATTTGGACGAGCTGCACCCGCTCGTCCTGCTCGCGCTGGACGTACTGGCCCTCGGTGAGGAACTTCCGGAGGTCGTCGGATGTGCCGTTCAGCGCGGCCCGTCCGGCGTCCTGGACGTTGGGCCCGCCAGCGTCGACGACTTGCGCCACCCGGAGCCGGTTGTCCTGTTCCATCGGGTCTTCCCAGCCGTCGTCCAGGAAGTCGTGTAGAGCCTCTGGGGTTCCCGCCAGTGCTGTGCGAGCGGCAGTCAGAAGCTCCGGGCCGCCGACGGAGGCAAGCTGAGCGGCGCTCACCCGTTCATCCTGGAAGGCCAGGCTGTCCACGGCCGCCAGGAACGTCTGCACGTCGGAGTCGTTGCCGGTCAGTGCCGCCTCGGCGGCCGCTTTGACGCCGGGGCCGCCCTCTTTCCAGTAGTCCACGACCAGGCCACGCTCGGCGGTGGTGACATTCGCCTGGGCCGTGACCTGGGCGCGATCCCCCGTAGCCCCGGCAGCCGAGGCCGGTGGCGAGCCCAGCAGGCCGACCGCGAGGGCCAGAGGCAGCAAACTCAGCGCTGTTCTGCGTAACAAGCGTGTCGCTTTCCCAGCGGTATCGAGCTGGTCAGTTCTTCGATTCACAGGGCACCTGTCTCAGTAATCGGCGACGTATCCAAAGTGTGTCGCCGAATAAGGAGGGGTGAGCATAACCGCTGAGATCTCCACCTGAGAATCAGGTATTCGGCCCATCGGGAGAAGCGGGCGGCAGGGTGAGCGGCTGGGCGAAATGCCCGATTGATCTTTCTTTGTGGCCAGTTGGTCAGGGAAGGTTTCGGTCATGGCGTGAAGAAAGCGTGTTGACGATCAGGTGGGCCCGTGTCTACGGTGTGTCCCGCCTTTGTGTTCGCTTTGCCTGTGGCCTCGCATTTCCAAGCGCATTCACGAGCATTTAGAGGCCCTAAAACCTCGCTTGAAGGGACTTTTTCGGTGCCGTTTCGTGCCCGAAGCTTCGCCATGTCCGGAATTTTGGCGTCCATGATCGCTGCGGTAGGCGTATCCGCCGCCTTCGCCGACGATCCGGCCCAGGCGCCCGCATCCGCGGCACCGCCAATCGCAGTCGAAGATTACGGTTATCCGGGAGCCGACAAAATCCTGGCCGAAAAGGGAATCAAGCTGAAGAAGGGAGACGGGCGCATCCTGCTGGCCGAGTGCGACCAGACCGCTCAGCAGATCCGGGTGCTGACCGTCGAGGACGCCGCCGCGGGCCGCGCAGGGACCTACTGCTTCAAGGCCCTTGGCGACACCGGCCGCCTCACGCTGGAACTCCCCAGGGTCTTCGCCGTGGAGGCCGCGGACCACCCGATACAGGCCGACCTCACGGCCAACGGCGAGACCACCAAGGTCTCTGTCGCCAAAGGCGGGTGGGAGTCCGTCGGTGAAGGAACCGTCGGGGGCGCCAAGTCTGTGCTCGTCGAACTTCTTGTGACCGGTTGATCTGCTCAGCCATCCATGACCCATGTCCCGTGCGCCATGCGACGCGCGGATTCTCACCGTTCTTCGCATACGCGGAGAGCAAGATACTTTGATGCGAGGAAACGTGACTAACGCTCGTCCGCACGGGGCGCGCATGGCATGGGCCGTCGGCTTCGCGGTGACCGGCCTCACGGCCGGCCTGGTGGCCGCGCCCCCGGCCCAATCCGTTGTCGGTGACCAAGTCGCGGACAACACCCACGAGTTCGCGGTAAAGCTGCACATCGGCTGGGGCTCCGACAGCGAACGAAGCTGCTCGGGCACGCTGGTCGATCAGCAGTGGGTGCTCACTGCCGCCAGTTGTTTCGCGGCTGATCCTCAGCAGGGCTTCAAGATTGCTGCGGGAGAGCCCCCAAGCACGACCTTGGTGACCATTGACGGCAACAGGGCCCCTCTGTCGGCGCTCAAGAAGCAGCAGGTCCAGGAGTTGGTACCGCACGCGAGCCGCGATCTGGTGATGGCGCGTCTCGATGACCAGACGACGTTTCAGGACCCCCTTGACGGTCCGTTCCCCAACATTTCCGTGGCGACGGCGGCCACCACCCCGTCGGCTCAGGGTGACCAACTCATGGCTGTCGGGTTCGGACGCACCAAGGACGAATGGGTGCCAAGTCGAGCCCACGCAGGTTCTTTCGGCGTGGACACGGTGAACGCCGCGACCCTGGAGATTTCCCCAAGTGAGGCTGGTGCGGCCCTTTGTAAGGGGGACGCTGGTGCCCCCGTGCTCAACGCCGCCGGACGCGTGGCCGGAGTGGTCACCGCCGCCTGGGACGCAGGCTGTTTCAATTCCGCTGAGACACGCATGGGGGCCGTGGCAACTCGCGTCGACGACATCGCGGAGTGGGTGCAGCGGGTCCGGCTAACCTCTCGTAAGGACCACATCACCGACGTCATGACGTCGGCAGACTTCAATGATGACGGGCGGACGGATGTAGCGTCCCTCATGGCGAACGGCAGCCTGCAGGTCTTCTACGGCAGTCCAGACGGCACGCTCGAATTTGGGCGACCGCTGAGTGTTCTCGGCTGGAGCACGCACAAAAAGATCATCGCTGGCGACTTTGATGCCGCATCGGGCCCAGAAGTGATCGGTGTCGACGGTGCCGACGGGGATCTCCTCCTGGGGAAGCGGCGCGCCTTGCCAATGAACCGGGAGATATGGACGTACGAGGCGCTCTGGAGGGACGCCACATGGAAAGACGGTCTCCCTGTCGCCGCCCTCGGGACCGGAACAGCCGGACGCGACACACTGCTGTTCCAATGGCCCGACGGATCCCTCTACACGTACAAGAGGGACGCCAACGGCAAGTTGGTCAACCAGAAGCAGTCGAAGTGGCCGGACAAGACGTGGAAGAAGAAGCACATCGCCACGGGCGACTTCAACGGGGATGGCCGGGACGACATCGCCGCAGTCGCCGCTGACGGAGCACTGCACCTCTACCCCGGCAAGACCGACGGCACCTTCGACAAGGCGCGCTCGATGTGGCCCGACAAGTCTTGGACAACCACTCGCCCCGTCATGGGCGGTGACTTCAACGGAGACGGCAAGGCCGACCTCGCCGCCGTGCAGGCCAACGGCGACCTGCGCTGGTTCGCAGGTGACGGCAAGGGAGGACTGGCCGTCGGCAAGAGCATGTGGCCGAAGGTCTGAATGGCTTCACGCATCGGGCAAGGGCCGGTTCCGGGTTTCCCGGGCCCGTCCCTTCCGATCCGTCCGTCTCGGTCGCGACCGGGCACTTCGCAAAGTGCCCGCACTTCTCACGCAATCCACATCTGTCCGTACAACCATTCGCATCCATCGAGTATCTGATCACATGAGCCAACAGGCTCCACGATCACTTGGGCTCCGCGCTTCGACGAGTCGTAGCGAACGACCACTGCCGGAGCCCCGTCTCCACTAAGGAACACATGCGTATTCGTGCCACCGTGGGTGCCGTCTCCGGCGCCCTGGCCCTCTCCGCCCTCGCCGTGCCGGCCGCGCAGGCCGCAGAGCCGAAGGCTCCCGCGAACATCGCCGCGGCCTCCGAGGCCGCACACTCGACCGTCGGCAGGTCGACGTTTGCCGCCGCGGCCGTCGGCACGCCGTACGACCTCAATGCCACCTTTTCCGCCGTCAAGGTGAACAACGCCAAGAACATCGTTGTCGGCACCACCAAGGTCGTGAAGGTGCCTGTCTCGTTCACGCTGACCCACGGTGCGGACGTCAATATCCAGGCCGCCGACTTCTTCGCGGGGGTCGAGCTGTACCGGGGCGCGTCGTTCTACGACTCGGAGTGGTGGTTCGACAGCAACGACGCGAAGTGCACCAACTCCTCGGCCACCGTGGCCAAGTGCACCGCCACCGTCGAGGTCGACCCGCTGGTGCTCATGAACGCGGACGCCGGTTCATGGAAGGCCGCCGCCTTCGCGGTCGCCTACAACGGTGAGGACCCGGAGAACGGGAACCTGGACAATGTCGGTGTCGCCGTGAAGGACCCGACCAACTCCTTCAAGCTCCAGCGCCTGTCGAAGCAGACGGTCAACGCCTCCCCCGAGCCGGTGAAGAAGGGCAAGACCATCACCGTCGCGGGCAAGCTGTCCCGGGCCAACTGGGAGGACGGCAAGTACCACGGCTACACCGGCCAGTCAGTGAAGCTGCAGTTCCGCAAGAAGAACGCCAGCACCTACACCACCGTCAAGACCATCAAGTCGAACTCCACGGGCAACCTGAGCACCACCGTGAAGGCGACGGTCGACGGCTACTTCCGCTACAGCTTCGCGGGCACCTCGACGACCCCGGCGGTCAACGCCACGGGTGACTACGTCGACGTGCGATAGGCGATGGTGATCGGCGCCGAGCGATAGGCGCCGTGCGTCAGACGATGTGACGTAGGGAGAGGGCGTCGGCGGAGCTTCCGTCGGCGCCCTTCCTGCTCGCCGGGGTGAACCTTTCGCATCTGCCACGCATCTGACTACGTGACTGAACAGGCTCCACGGGAACGACCACCTGCGGAGCCCTTTTCCACGTGGGGGATCAGCATGCGTATACGCGCCACCGTGGCCGCCGTCTCCGGCGCCCTCGCTCTTTCCGCGTTCGTCGTCCCGGCCGCGCAGGCCGACGACGCTTCGTCCAGCCCTTCCTACCGTGCGCGCGCCGAGCAGGCGTTGTCGCACATCAACTCGTCCGGCTCGGGCAGAACCGCGTTCCGGGCCGTTGCCGCTCCACCCGCCCCCGACGTCAGCTTCTCGAACTTCAAGATCGCCAAGGCGATCAAGGTCGGGACCAGCGGCAGTGTTTCCGTGGCGGCCACCTACACGCTGACCCATGGCGCCGACATCGACATCACCTCCGAGGACTTCGCCAACGGCCCCATCCTGTACAAGGGTTCGTCGGTCGACGAGGCGAGGAACATGCTCTTCGGTGAGTACCCGGCCACCTGCACCGCCACCTCGGCGACGACAGCCGACTGCAAGGGCGTCATCGAGATCGACCGGAGCGAGGACTGGCTGGCCAACTCCGACGCCGGCACCTGGTCGGGAGGCGGGCTGGCCCTCACGTACAGCACCCGCGGCGAGAAGGTGCAGGGCGACCTCGGCAAGACCCTGCTCCAGCGCACCTCCAAGCTGACGGTCAACGCCTCGCCGGAGCCGGTGAAGAAGGGCAAGACCATCACCGCCACGGGCAAGCTGTCCCGCGCGAACTGGGAGGACGGCAAGTACCACGGCTACACCGGCCAGTCGGTGAAGCTGCAGTTCCGCAAGGCGGGCTCCAGCACGTACACCACCGTCAAGACCATCAAGACGAACTCCACGGGCAACCTGAGCACCACCGTGAAGGCGTCGGTCGACGGCTACTTCCGCTACAGCTTCGCGGGCACCTCGACGACCCCGGCGGTCAACGCCGCGGGGGACTATGTCGACGTGACGTCGTAACCAGCGACGAAAGCGATGGCAGCGACAGAACGCCGGCCTCCTGACCTTCTTCTGAGGCCGGTGTTCCGCTTTCGTCATGCGGAAGCCAAGCGTTGCCCATGCAGCGGCCAAAACAAGCCGAGTGGCTACAACCCCACCGGCCCTTCGTGGATCTGATCGCCTGGGTCAACAGACTCCTAGATCACTTCTCCCCCAGGGGAACGCAATGCGCACAAGAGCCAAGCTGGCCGCCGTCTCCGCCCTGACCGGCGCCCTGGCCCTCACCGCCCTCGCCGCTCCGGCGGCCCAGGCGGTCGACTCCGGCACTCCGTACACGCTGGACGTCAGCTTCTCGAACTTCAAGATCGCCTCGGCGATCAAGGTCGGCACCACCAACGAGGTCTCCGCCAAGGTCTCCTACACGCTGACCCACGGCTCGGGCGTCGACATCACGGCGGACGACTTCTTCACCGACGCCTTCATATACCGCGGCTCGTACGACGACTCGACGAACGAGATCTACGACCACGACTTCTCCACCTGCACGACGACCTCGTCGACCACGGCCACCTGCACCGGCTCGGTCGACATCGGCCCCGCCGAGGGCGACCTCACCAACGCGGACGCAGGTACCTGGCACGCCGCCGCGGAGGCGACCGCCTTCAATGGCCAGGACCCGTCCTCCAGCAGCATCGACTACAGCAAGGTCGGCTACAAGGACCAGGGCGGCCTCGCCAGCACCCTGGTGCAGCGCTACTCCAAGCTCACCGTGAACGCCGGTCCCGAGCCGGTCTACAAGGGCAAGACCGTGACCTCCACGGGCAAGCTGTCCCGCGCCAACTGGGAGGACGGCCAGTACCACGGCTACACCGGCCAGCCCGTCAAACTCCAGTTCCGCAAGGCCGGCAGCGCCACGTACACCACGATCAAGACGGTGACCTCGGACTCGACCGGCAACCTGAAGGCCACCGCCACCGCCACCTACGACGGCTACTGGCGCTTCAGCTTCGCGGGCACCTCGACCACTCCGGCCGTCAACGCCACCGGCGACTACGTAGACGTCAAGTAAAACGCGTCCCTATAAGGGGCGCGGGGCTGTATAGACATGCGGCTCCGCCGCGTGCGCGCGACCAGCCACGAGGCTCCCGCGGACGACACTCAACGGGAGCCTCGTCAAACAGAACGGCCCTGGCCCAGCGCTAAGCGGCAACGCGGCGGTCGACCCATCTCCACGCGAGTTCGAGGACGGCCGCCGCCACCACCGAGAGGCCGACCGCCAGCCACGGCATCGCCACCCCGACCAGCTTCAGCGCGAAGAAGTCCTGGAGCCCCGGCACCACCAGGACCACCAGGAACCCGGCGCCCATCGCCGCGACCAGGGCGATCCGCCACCAGGTGTAGGGGCGGGCGATGATCGCCAGTACCCACATGGAGATCAGGAAGAGCGTCAGCGTGGCGACGCTGGTCTCCGCTTCCAACGCGCCGCCGCCGGTGTAGTGGTGACGGGCGATCAGATACGTCACGAAGGTCGCGACCGCCGCCACGATCCCGCCGGGGATCGAGTACCGCATGACCCGCCGGACGAAGTGCGGCTTCGCGCGTTCCTTGTTGGGCGCGAGGGCCAGGAAGAAGGCCGGGATGCCGATGGTCAGGGTGGACAGCAGCGTCAGATGACGGGGCAGGAAGGGGTACTCGACCTGCCAGCAGACCACGAGGACCGCCAGCAGCACCGAGTAGACCGTCTTCACCAGGAACAGGGTCGCCACCCGAGTGATGTTGCCGATGACCCGCCGGCCCTCCGCGACCACCGAGGGCAGCGTCGCGAAGCTGTTGTTGAGCAGCACGATCTGCGCGACCGCCCGGGTGGCCTCCGACCCCGACCCCATGGCCACCCCGATGTCGGCGTCCTTCAGCGCGAGCACGTCGTTCACGCCGTCACCGGTCATCGCGACCGTGTGCCCGCGCGACTGCAACGCGCCCACCATGTCCCGCTTCTGCTGCGGGGTGACCCGCCCGAACACCGTGCCCTCGTCGAGCGCCTCGGCCATGCCGTCCCGGTCGGCGGGCAGCCGGCGCGCGTCCACCGTGGAACCGCTCAGCCCCAGCTTGGCGGCCACCGCGCCCACCGAGACCGCGTTGTCCCCGGATATGACCTTGGCGCGGACGTCCTGCTCGGCGAAGTAGCCGAGCGTGTCGGCCGCGTCCGGACGCAGCCGCTGTTCCAGTACGACGAGCGCGGCGGGCCGGGCACCGGCGGCCACCTCGGGATCGCCGAGGTCGCGGACGGCCCGGGTCAGCAGCAGCACCCTGAGGCCCTTCTCGTTGAGCCGCTCGGTCTCGGCGAGGTCGGGGTCGTCGGCGGGCAGCAGCACGTCGGGGGCGCCGAGCAGCCAGGTGCTGGTCTCCCCGTTCCCCTCGGTGAAGGAGGCGCCGCTGTACTTGCGGGCGGAGGAGAACGGCAGCGACTCGGTGCGGCGCCAGCCCTCGACGTCCGGGTAGGCGTCGATGATCGCCTGGAGCGAGGCGTTCGGCCGGGGGTCGGCCTTCCCGAGGGCGCCCAGGACCTTGCGTACGTACGTCTCGTCACCGCCGCCCAGCGCCCGCACCTCGGTGACGTCCATGCCGCCCTCGGTCAGCGTGCCCGTCTTGTCGAGGCAGACCGTGTCGACGCGGGCGAGGCCCTCGATGGCCGGGAGTTCCTGCACCAGGCACTGTTTTCGGCCGAGTCGGATGACGCCGATGGCGAAGGCGACGGAGGTGAGCAGGACCAGCCCCTCCGGGACCATCGGCACGATCCCGCCGACCGTCCGCGCGACCGAGTCCCCGAGGTCGTTGTCCTTGACGAACAACTGGCTGATGACCAGGCCTATCGCGGTCGGGACCATCATCCACGTCACGTACTTGAGGATCGTGGAGATACCGGAGCGCAGCTCGGAGTGGACGAGCGTGAACCGGGAGGCATCCTCGGCGAGCTGGGCGGCGTATGCCTCGCGCCCGACCTTGGTCGCCGTGAAGGCACCGCCGCCGGCTACCACGAAGCTGCCCGACATGACCTGGTCGCCCGGCCGCTTCACCACGGGATCGGCCTCGCCGGTCAGCAGCGACTCGTCGATCTCCAGCCCGTCGGCCTCGAGGCACACCCCGTCCACGACGGCCTTGTCGCCGGGCCCGATCTCGATGAGATCGTCCAGCACGATCTCGCTGGTGGCGACCTCGGAGGCGATCCCGTCCCGCCGTACGGTCGGCCGGGCCTCCCCGATCACGGCGAGCGAGTCAAGGGTCTTCTTGGCCCGCCACTCCTGGACGATCCCGATCCCGGTGTTGGCGAGGATCACGAAGCCGAACAGGCTGTCCTGGATCGGCGCGACGACCAGCATGACCAGCCAGAGCACACCGATGATCGCGTTGAACCGGGTGAAGACGTTCGCGCGGACGATCTCGGTCATGGACCGGCTGCTGCGCACCGGCACGTCGTTGACCTGCCCGCGGGCGACCCGCTCCGCGACCTCGGCGGTGCTGAGACCGCTCACGGCCGGGGCCGTCGTGGTGCGCGCAGGATCGACTTCGGCGCCCGCGTCCATGTGGGTCATGCATCCGACGGTACGTGCGGATTTACGCCTTCACCCGCCGAGTGCGCGGAAGATCCGACTTGCGGAGGAGAGGCGCGGCGGCGAGTGATGCCCTGGTACTACGAGCCCACGGGCCTACGGACCGCCGGTCACTCCGCGGCGGTGACAGGCCCGTCCTCGGCGGCCGACCTCTTGATCGCGGCGTCCCGCCGGCGGACGTACCAGATGCCGATGAACCCGAGCCCGCCCCCGGCCAGGCAGGTCCACAACCACCATGTGTGGCCGTGGTCGTCGAACCAGCCGTAGAAGGGGAGCTGCACCAGCAAGAGGACGAACCAGAGGATCGTGCCGCCGACGACGGTGGGGACGATGGGGCCCTCAAGGGGCTCCGGCGCCTCGTGCTTGAGGGATCCCGAAGAGAACACGGCCATGGGCACAGCTTACGACCGTCCCCCGTCCGCGCTGCCCGGACGTTGTCTACGCGCGGAGATGGCTTCCCGGCAGGCATACGTTCATACTGAACCCGTTTGTGTCCGGCCACTTCTCTTCGTACGAAACACCAAGGGCGCCTGGGGGAAAGCCGCTGGTGATGAGGTCTCGCATGCCCACCTCGGCCCCCGCCAAGGTTCCCGCGTCCGGTCAACCGGGCGGCACGCCCGCGCACGGCGCACTCGACCGCTACTTCCGGATCACGGAGCGGGGCAGCACCCTGTCCCGTGAGGTCCGGGGCGGATTCGCCACCTTCTTCGCGATGGCCTACATCATCGTGCTGAACCCGATCATCCTCGGCAGCGCGAAGGACATGTACGGTCACCAGCTCGACAACGGCCAGCTGGTGACGGCGACGGCCGTGACGGCGGCGTTCACCACCCTCCTGATGGGCGTCGTCGGCAACGTGCCGATCGCGCTCGCCGCCGGTCTCGGCGTGAACTCGGTCGTCGCCCTCCAGCTCGCACCCAGGATGTCCTGGCCGGACGCGATGGGCATGGTCGTCCTGGCCGGCCTCGTCGTGATGCTGCTGGTCGCCACGGGCCTGCGCGAGCGCGTCATGAACGCCGTGCCCTACGGCCTGCGCAAGGCCATCTCCATCGGCATCGGCCTGTTCATCATGCTGATCGGCCTCGTCGACTCCGGCTTCATCTCCCGGATCCCGGACGTCGCCCACACCACCGTCCCGCTCCAGCTCGGCGCCGACGGTCACCTGAACGGCTGGCCGGTCCTCGTCTTCGTCCTGGGTGCCCTGCTCACCCTCGCCCTCATCGTCCGCAAGGTCACCGGCGCGATCCTCATATCGATCGTCACGATGACGGTCCTGGCCGTGAGCATCAACGCGGTCGCGACGGTGCCGTCCTGGGGCCTCACCACCCCCAAGTGGCCCGGCAACCCCGTCGCCACCCCCGACTTCGGTCTGCTCGGCAAGGTCAGCCTCTTCGGCGGCTTCGACAAGGTCGGCGTGCTGACCGGCGTCCTCTTCGTCTTCACCGTGCTGCTGTCGTGCTTCTTCGACGCGATGGGCACGATCATGGGCGTCAGCGACGAGGCCCAGCTGACCGACGCCCAGGGCCAGATGCCCGGCATCAACAAGGTCCTCTTCGTCGACGGCATCGCGGTCGCCGCGGGCGGTGCCAGCAGCTCGTCGGCCACCACCTGTTTCGTCGAGTCCACCGCCGGCGTCGGCGAGGGCGCCCGCACCGGCTTCGCGAACGTCGTCACCGGCGGCCTGTTCGCCGTGGCGCTCTTCCTGACCCCGGTCGCCACGATGGTCCCGTCCCAGGCCGCCACCCCGGCCCTGCTCGCGGTCGGCTACCTGATCCTGGCCGGCTCGGTCAAGGAGATCGACTGGGCCGACCACACCATCGCGGTGCCGGCCTTCGTGACCATGGTGATGATGCCGTTCACCTACTCGATCACCAACGGCATCGGCATGGGCTTCATCACCTTCGTGGTGCTGCGACTGGCGGCCGGCCGGGGCAAGGAGATCCCGGCCGCGATGTACGCCGTGTCGGCCGTGTTCGCCTTCTACTACCTGATGCCGGCCCTCGGCCTCACGTGATGCCGGCCCTCGGCCTCACCTGATCACGTGGACGCCTCGCGTGGGCCGGAGGGCTCACGTGACGCCGTAGAACTTCTCCGTCTCGTCGACGGCTGCCTGGAACCGCTCGTCGAAGTCGTCGCGAACGAGCGTCCGGACGACGTAGTCCTGGACGCTCATTCCCCTCTTCGCCGCGTGGTGTCGGAGCCGTTCGAGCAGCTCCCCGTCTATCCGCAGGCTGAGCACACTGGTCCCCATGACATGAGGGTCGCGGCAGGTTGCCACTGACGTTCACTTTCCGCCGCCGCGTCACTCGTTCGGGTGATGGTCGCGTTTCAGTGGCCCGCGTCACGGGAATCGCTGTGTACCCCCGCTTGTTTAGCCAGAGTAATGAGTTACCCTAAAGAGATGCCGGACCTTACCCATGGCGACGACGCTGCCGCCGTGAACTCCCTTCGCTCCGCCGTGATGCGACTGTCGCGTCGACTCAAGCACCAGCGGGTCGACGAGTCGCTGAGCCCCACCGAGATGTCGGTGCTCGGCACCCTGTCCCTCTGCGGCAAGGCCACCCCGGGCGAACTCGCCCGCAAGGAGCATGTCCAGCCGCCGTCGATGACCCGGATCGTGGCGCTGCTCGAAGCCAAGGGGCTGGTCCGCCTGGAGCCGCATCCCGAGGACCGCCGCCAGAAGGTCGTCACGAAGACCGAGCAGGCCGAGGCCATGCTCGAGGAGAGCCGCCGCAAGCGGAACGCCTTCCTGGCCACCCTGGTCGACGGTCTCGACGAGGACGAGTGGGCGAAACTACGCGCCGCCGCCCCCGTGCTGGAGAAGCTCGCACACCGGTAAGCAGCGTTCACGAGGAGGCGAGCCCTTTTGAGTTCGGGACCCGGAGCAGACTCCGCCCCCGCACCGACCACCCACGACACCCCAACCGCACACGACACCCCGACCGCACACGACGCCCCGGCCGCACGTGACTCCTCGACCAGTCCCGAGCAACCGACCACCCCCGAGCTCTCGCCCACCCCCGAGCTCTCGCCCAAGGCGCCCGTCGAGGGCGCCGCCCGCAAGTCCTCGATGTTCAGCTCGCTCAAGGTCCGTAACTACCGGCTCTTCTTCCTCGGCCAGGTCGTCTCCAACATCGGCACCTGGATGCAGCGCATCGCCCAGGACTGGCTGGTCCTCAGCCTCACCGGCTCCTCGACCGCCGTCGGCGTCACGACAGCCCTGCAGTTCCTGCCGATGCTGCTGTTCGGCCTCTACGGCGGTGTCCTGGTCGACCGGCTGCGCAAGCGGCCCACCCTGCTCGTCACCCAGGCGGCGATGGCCCTCACCGCGATCGCGCTCGCCGTCCTCACCCTCTCCGGACACGTCCAGATCTGGCATGTCTACCTCGCCGCCTTCGCTGTCGGCCTCGCCACGGTCGTCGACAACCCGGCCCGCCAGTCCTTCGTCTCCGAGCTGGTCGGCCCGGGCCAGCTGCAGAACGCGGTCAGCCTGAACTCCGCGAACTTCCAGTCGGCCCGCCTGGTCGGTCCCGCCGTCGCCGGCCTGATGATCACCGGCGTGGGCACCGGCTACGCGTTCCTCGCCAACGGTCTGTCCTTCGTCGCGCCCATCGCCGGCCTGCTGCTGATGCGCGCACGTGACCTGCACGTCGTCGAGCGTGCCCCGCGCGCCAAGGGCCAGCTGAGGGAGGGCCTGCACTACGTCGCCGGCCGCCCCGACCTGATCTGGACCATCGTCCTGGTCGGGTTCATCGGCACCTTCGGCTTCAACTTCCCCGTCTACCTCTCGGCCTTCGCCGACGACGTCTTCGACGCGGGCGCCGGCTCCTACAGCCTCTTCAACACGCTGATGGCGATCGGCTCCCTCGCGGGCGCCCTGCTGGCGGCCCGGCGCGGCACCACCCGGATGCGGGTGCTGATCGCGGCGGCGGTGGCCTTCGGCGCGATGGAGCTGGTGGCCGCGGCGGCCCCGTCCCTGTGGCTGTTCGCCCTGCTCATGGCCCCGATCGGGATGTTCGGGATGACCGTCAACGTCACCGCGAACACCAGCATCCAGATGACCACCGACCCGGCCATGCGCGGCCGCGTGATGGCCCTCTACATGATGGTCTTCCTGGGCGGCTCGCCCGTGGGCGCCCCGATCGCCGGCTGGGTCACGGACGCGTACGGCGTCCGGGTGGGCCTGGCGGTGGGCGGTGCCATCGCGGCGGCCGCGGCCGTCACGATCGGCCTGGTCCTCGCCCGGGTGGGCAACCTGCGCCTGTCCGTGGGCTGGAACGGCGGGCATCCGCGGGTCGCTTTCGTGCCGCGGGAGCGGGAGGAGCTGGCCGCGGCGGCGTAGTCCTGTGGGGCGTCAGTCGCGGGGGAAGTCGTCGGTCTCGAGGGTGAGGCCGACGACGGTGTCGGTGAGATCCACGTCGTCTCCGAAGGCGACCTTCGTTTCGATCCCGTAGTCGTCGCCCTTGGGGCTGAGGTAGAGACGGCACTTGCCCTGATACGGGTCGGCGATGAGGTACACGGGAACCTCGGCCAGCGCGTACGCGGTCTTCTTGGGGCCGTAGTCGTTGGCTGCCGTACCCCGGGAGATGACCTCGGCGACGAACTCGACGTCCTCATGGCGCCAGCGTCCCTCGTCGTCCTTCACCGCCGAGGCGCTGAGCAGGGCCACGTCCGGGCAGAAGCCGTTCTCGTGGCCGGGGAAGTCGATGCGTACGTCCGAAAAGATCTTGGCGTCCATCCCGAACCTGTCCTCGACCGCCCGTACGATCCGGCGAATGATCTGCCAGTCGGTGTCGCGCTGCGGCGTCATGTGAACGTTGCCCTCGACGATCTCGACCCTGAAGCCTTCGGGGACGGGCATCCGCTCAAGCCGCTCGAACCACTCGTCCAAGCGCTTGGTGTTGGCGTCGGCCATGGCGATCCTGTCGTCTACGACGGTCATCGTGGCGCTCCTCCCCGGCTGCCCTGTGGACGAGTGCAGCCGCGCAGTACAACGATACGTACGGTGACCGGGACACGCCCGGGCGTGCGGGCCCGGCGGGCACACTGACCCCATGAGACTCTTCGCCGCCGTGCTGCCCCCCGAGGACGTGACCAGCGAACTCGCCGCCGAGGTGGCCGAGTTGCGGAAGCTCCCCGGTGCGGACGGCCTGCGCTGGACCGGCCGCCCCGGCTGGCACTACACCCTCGCCTTCTACGGCGAGGTGGACGACGACCTCGTACCGGAACTGTCGGCGCGGCTGGAGCGAGCCGCGCACCGCACCGCGCCCTTCCCGCTGGCGGTGCGCGGCGGCGGGCAGTTCGGGCACGGGCGGGCGCTGTGGGCGGGCGCGGAGGGTGATGTGCCCGCACTGCGGCTGCTGGCGGACCGAGCCGAGTCGGCGGCGCGCAAGGCGGGCGTACTCATGGGGGAGCACCGCCGGTACAAGGCCCATCTCACGGTGGCCCGCAGCCGCGAGGAAGTGGACGTCCACCCCTTCCTGGAGGTCCTGAAGGGGTTCACGAGCCGTACCTGGACGGTGGACGAGCTGACACTGGTCCGCAGCAACCTGCCGACGTCGGGGGTGCCAGGAGAACAGCCCCGCTACGAGACGGTCGGCCGCTGGCCCCTGGAGGCGGCCGGTTAGGCTCGAAGGCGTGGACCCGAAAACCCGGAACCGGATCATGGCCGGTGCGCTCGTGCTGATGTTCGTCGTGGTCGCGGTGGCGGCGGCGGTCGGGAGGTAGTTCCCGACCCCCGCCGGCCGACAGCCCTGAGGGCCGCCGCCTACCAGGCGAAGGCCTCCGGAGACGGCCCCGGGCCGGGGAAGATCTCCTCCAGGCCGGTCAGCAGTTCCTCGCCCAGCTCCAGCTCGACCGCGCGCAGCGCGGAGTCGAGCTGCTCGGCGGTGCGCGGACCGACGATCGGGCCGGTCACGCCCGGGCGGGTGAGCAGCCAGGCCAGAGCGGCCTCACCCGGCTCGATCCCGTGCTTCTCGAGCAGGTCCTCGTAGGCCTGGATCTGGGCGCGTGCGGCGGGGTTGGCGAGGGTGTCCGCGGCCCGCCCGCTCGCGCGCCGACCGCCCGCGACCTCCTTCTTGATGACGCCGCCCAGCAGCCCGCCCTGCAACGGCGACCAGGGGATGACCCCGAGGCCGTACTCCTGCGCGGCCGGGATGACCTCCATCTCGGCGCGGCGCTCGGCCAGGTTGTACAGGCACTGCTCGCTGACGAGACCGATGGTGCCGCCGCGCCGGGCGGCGATCTCGTTGGCCTGGGCGATCTTGTAGCCGGGGAAGTTGGACGACCCGGCGTAGAGGATCTTCCCCTGCTGGACGAGGACGTCGATCGCCTGCCAGATCTCCTCGAAGGGAGTCGAGCGGTCGATGTGGTGGAACTGGTAGACGTCGATGTAGTCGGTCTGGAGCCGCTTCAGCGACGCGTCGACCGCTCGCCGGATGTTGACGGCGGACAGCTTGTCGTGGTTCGGCCAGGAGGGGCCGTCCCCGGCCATGTTGCCGTAGACCTTGGTGGCGAGTACGACCTTGTCGCGGCGGCCCTCACCCTTGGCGAACCAGCTACCGATGATCTCCTCGGTACGGCCCTTGTTCTCGCCCCAGCCATAGACGTTGGCCGTGTCGAAGTAGTTGATCCCCGCGTCCAGCGCCGCGTCCATGATCGCGTGGCTGTCCGCTTCGTCGGTCTGCGGACCGAAGTTCATGGTGCCGAGGACGAGTCGGCTGACCTTGAGTCCCGTGCGTCCGAGCTGCGTGTACTTCATGGTCCCCAAGCCAACGACTTGGAGTGCGCTCTATGCAAGCATCTCCTGCCGGCGGCTCGGAGCCGGCGCCTGCCTCAGTCCCGGGGGAACTCGGCCGTCTTGAGGACGAGGTCCACGACGGTGCCGGTGAGGTCGACGTCGTCCCCGAACGGCACCTTCGTCTCGGTCGCGTAGTCGCCGCCCTTGGGATGCGTGTATAGGAGGCACCTGCCCTGGTATGGGTCGACGACGAGGTAGACGGGGACCTCGGCCTCGGCGTACGCGGTCTTCTTGGGGCCGTAGTCGTTGGCGCCCGTACTCTTCGAGATCACCTCGGCGACGAACACGACGTCCTGGTGGCGCCAGAGGCCCTTGTCGTCCTTGTCGGCGCCGTCGGCCACGAGCGTCACGTCGGAGGCGAAACCGTTGAGGTGGCCCGGGTAGTCGATACGGACGTCGGACTTCAGGCGCTTCCGCGGGTACTTGGCGCGCAGTTGCTCGACGATGTCCAGGGTGATGTCCCAATGGGTGTCCCGCTGAGGTGACATGAAGATGTTCCCCCCGACGATCTCGGTCTTGTAGCCCTCGGGGATGGGACTCTCTTCAAGCCACTTGAACAGCGCGTCGAGCGTGGGTTCGTCGCCACTCGCGCTGTTCTCGCTGCTCTCGGCCATCTCGATCCTGTCTTCAAGGACGGTCATCGTGGCGCTCCTCCCCGGCTGCAGCTCGGACGAGTGCAGCCGCGCAGTACAACGATACGCAGCGTGACCAGGGCACGCCCGGATTCCGTCAGGCGCTTTCGGCCCGGTCCGGCTCCGCCAGGTCCCACGCCTGGTGCATCGCGTCCGCGAACGCCGCCGCGATCTTGCGCTCGCCGCTCTCGTTCGGGTGCGTCCCGTCGTAGGTGTCGGTGTGGATGTCGTACGACGGCGGGAGCGACGCCAGCAGCAGGGGTGAGCGCGGCTCGTCCAGGTCGGCCGCGGTCTTCGCCAGCAGGTCGTTGAAGAGCGCCACCTGGGTCCCGAAGCCCGCGTCCGTCAGGGCCCGTACGTTCGGGATCACCGGCAGCAGGACGACGCGTATCCGAGGGTTGGCCTCCCGGGCCCCCGCCACAAAGGCCCGGACGTTCTCCGTCGTCTGCTCGGCGTTCGTGTAGAAGCCCAGGTCGATCAGGCCGAGCGAGACGAGGAGGACGTCCGCCCCGGTCCCCCGTACCGCCTCGCCGATCAGCGGGGCCATGTGCAGCCAGCCCTCGCCCCAGCCGGCCAGGTGGGCGCGCGGGAAGTCCGGGTCGGCGTACGCGTACGAGGTGGGGGCGTCCGTCACCTTGTCGTGGAGCGTCTCACGCGGGCCGACCAGGGCGAACGGGCCGCCGTGCGTCGTGCACAGGTGGCGCCACATCCAGTAGCGCCAGGTGTGTTCGCCCGCGCTCCCGATCGTCATGGAGTCGCCGACCGGCATGATCCTAAGCATCCGCTCATGATGGACGATCTCCGGAACGGGTGGGGGGCGCGAGCGTGTGAGGCCCGCCACGCGCCGTCACATCGGGGCCGGGATGGCAGTCTTGGGGCATGCGTCGCTCCCTTGCGTTCCTTGCCGCGGGCTTCCTCGTCGGTGTGCTCGCCGTGCCGGCCTCCGCCGCGGACGGAGACGAGGGGTTCACCATGTCGGACCCCCGTATCACCGAGTCCAGCGGACTCGCCGCCTCCCGTCAGCACCCCGGCGTCTACTGGACGCACAACGACAGCGACGACGGCCCGTACCTCTACGCCGTCGACAGCTCCACCGGCAAGACCGTCGCCACGATCACCCTCACCGGCGTCGGCACCCCGCGTGACGTCGAGGCGATCTCCATCGGGCCCGACAACCAGATCTACGTCGGTGACATCGGGGACAACCTGGGCGGCGGCTGGTCGTACGTGTGGATCTACCAGCTGTCCGAGCCCAAACAGCTCAAGAACCAGACCATCCGCGCCACGCAGTACGTCGTGAAGTACTCCGACGGGGCCCGGGACGCCGAGTCGCTCGTCGTGGATCCCCGGACCGGGCGGCCGTACATCATCGACAAGAAGGAGGACGGCGGGCATCTCTACGAGGGGCCCGCGAAGCTCTCCGCCTCCGGCACCAACATCTTCAAACCGATCGCCGCCGTCGACCTGTGGGCCACCGACGCCGCCCTCTCCCCGGACGGCAAGCAGCTCGCCGTACGCGGGTACCTCGGAGGCATCTGGTACGACTGGAACGGCGGGAAGATCAAGCGGAAGGGGCGGCTCAGCGTGCCCCTTCAAGGCCAGGGCGAGTCCGTCAGCTACTCCGCCGACGGCACGAGGCTGATGTACGGCAGCGAGGGCACCGACAGTCCGGTGGAGGCCAGGGACGCGCCCGGTGGCTCCGGTGCCAAGTCGCCGTCGGGGAGCGGGAGTTCGGGCGAATCCGACGGTGGCGGCGACGGCGGCACGAGCGGCAACGTCAAGGTCGGCGCGATCGCGGTGGTCGCGGTCGCGGCGCTGTTCGGGTTCCGGAGGCTATTCCGTCGCTCCTGAGCCCGCGGCCCGTTCGGTGGCGCGCACGCGCGGACCGCTCCGGACACAAGGTGACGTCGACTCTCTTGACGTGTCCATGTGACCTGTCTTCCATGGAAGGTGCGGGGATGGGAGCGCTCCCATCCGTTCCGGGCCCGCGCCTCCCGAGAGGAAGCAGCGACATGTTCCGCAGCTTGCGAAGAGCGCTGTGCGCGGTGGCGGCCGCGCTCCTGTTACCACTGGGGGCCGGAGCGCAGACGGCCCACGCGGCGGAGCCCGGCACCGTGCGGGCGGCCGAGGCCGGCGCCGGCTACTGGCACACCAGCGGCCGTCAGATCCTGGACGCGGCCGGGCAGCCGGTCCGGGTCGCCGGGATCAACTGGTTCGGCTTCGAGACCGCCAACTACGTGGTCCACGGCCTGTGGTCCCGCGACTACAAGAGCATGATCGACCAGATGAGGTCGCTGGGCTACAACACCCTGCGCATCCCGTTCAGCGACGACATCTTCAAGAGCTCCACCGCGCCCGTCAGCATCGACTTCTCCGGCGGCAAGAACGCCGACCTCCAGGGCCTCAACTCCCTCCAGGTCCTGGACAGGATCGTCTCGTACGCCGGTCAGGACGGCCTGAAGGTCATCCTGGACCGGCACCGCCCGGACTCCGCCGGCCAGTCGGCGCTCTGGTACACGGCCGCGGTCCCCGAGTCGACCTGGATCACCAACCTCAAGTCGCTGGCGACCCGTTACAAGGGCAACACCACCGTCGTCGGCATCGACCTGCACAACGAGCCCCACGACCCCGCCTGCTGGGGCTGCGGCGACACGACGAGGGACTGGCGGCTGGCGGCCCAGCGCGCCGGGAACGCGGTGCTGTCCGTCAACCCCGAGCTGCTGATCTTCGTCGAGGGCGTGCAGACCTTCAACGGTGTCTCCGGCTGGTGGGGCGGCAACCTGATGGGCGTCGCCCAGTACCCGGTACAGCTCGACGTGGCCAACCGGGTCGTGTACTCCGCCCACGACTACGCCACCAGCGTCGCCCAGCAGAGCTGGTTCAGCGACCCGACGTTCCCGAACAACATGCCGGGGATCTGGGACAAGTACTGGGGGTACATCTTCAAGCAGAACATCGCGCCCGTGTGGGTGGGCGAGTTCGGTACCACCCTCCAGTCGACGGTGGACCAGAAGTGGCTGGCCGCACTGGTGAGTTACCTCCGGCCGACGTCGACGAACGGGGCCGACTCCTTCCACTGGACGTTCTGGTCCTGGAATCCCAACTCCGGTGACACCGGCGGGATCCTCAAGGACGACTGGCAGACCGTGGACACGGTGAAGGACGGCTATTTGGCGAGCATCAAGGCGCCGGGCTTCCCGGCGGGCGGCGGTGGTCCCGGCGATCCCGGTGACCCGGGCGGTCCGGCAGGCGGCACCGCCGCCTGCACCGCCGCCTACACCGTCAGCAGCGACTGGGGCGGCGGCTTCAACGCGGAGGTGAAGGTGACCAACTCGGGTACGACCGCGCTGAAGTCGTGGAAGGTGACGTGGACCTGGCCCGGCGCGCAGAAGGTCACCAGCATGTGGAACGCGTCGTACACACAGTCCGGGGCGAGCGTGACCGCCGCCAACGCCGATCACAACGGGGCGGTCCCGGTGGGCGGTTCGGCGAGCTTCGGGTTCGGGGGTGCGCCCGGGGGCGGGGGTGTGCCGAGTGTGAGCTGCACGGCGACGTGAGACTCCGTACCGAGGAGGGGCGCCCGGTGCTGCCGGGCGCCCCTCTGTCTCACGTGGTGTGCTTCACCGGGTTTCCCTCATGGGCGAAACCTCATCGCGAGTTCCCGCGTGCGCGAAGAAAGCGCGACCCGAAGTAGAGCACTCCCAGTGCTCCTCCGACCGCGCCGACGCCACACAGTGCCGCCGCCCAGGGGGCCATGTCCTGGGTGATCCACAGCAGGCTCACCACGACCAGCGCCACGGAGAAAAGGAATCGCTCTCCATGGCTCAGTTCGCGGCGGCCGAACAGTCCCCGATGGCGCTGCACTTGTATGTCACGCCCTTCAGTTTGATGTCCCGGCACCCTACCTTCGCGGTGAGGGGAGTGGAATCCCGTCCCAACGAGAAGGCACCCGGTGTCCGCCGGGCGCCCCTCGTGTGACCGACTCGGCCGCTGCGGAAGCCTGTTGGGCCCCGGCCTGTCCGTCACCCCAGATAGGCGGGGGCGACGGCGGAGGTCATCAGCCGGCGGGCCGCGCCGGTGCCGTCGGCGGGGACGGTCCACAGGTCCGAGCCGTAGTCGCCGGGGAGGGCGTAGACCAGCGTGCCGTTGCCGGACCACAGCGCCTGGTCGTCGATGTTGCGCTGCTCGGCGGTCGCGGTTTCCTTCATGGTGCGCAGGTCCAGGACGTAGAGGCGCCAGGGAGCGTCCGGAGAGGCCCCCGCGACGCGCTTCTTGTAGGCGATCCGCGTGCCGTCGGGCGAGAGCGAGGGACATTCCACGTTGCGGTGCACGGTGGTGAGGGTGCGTGCCGAAACGTCGCCGCGGACGAGGTAGGTGTGGCCGCCCGTCGCCAGCGTGGCGTAGAAGTGCGTGTCGTCGGCGAAGGTGACACCCCAGATGTTGGTGTCCGCGGCGCGGTACGGATGGCCGTCCTTGGTGATGTGGAAGGTCTCCAGGTTGTCGTCGATCGCCCAGGTGCGGGTGTCGACGATGGCGGTGCGGGTGGAGAAGTCGGTGCCGGCGTACGAGTCCCCGCTGACGAAGACCGTCCAGGCGACCAGATGACCGGAGGGCGAGACCCGGGCCCGGGTGGGGATGCCCGCCGCCGGGAAGTGGTGCAGTTCGCGCAGGTGCGAGTCGAGTACCACCGCGCGGTAGCTGTCCTCCAGCGTGCCGTGAACGGCCCGCAGACAGACGGCGGTTCCCGCAGCCGCGTGGAAGCGCAGGCACTTGACGCCGGACACGGTGCGCGGCCCCTGCGGATCGTCGGCGGGCACGGCGGCTATCTCGTCGCGGTGCGGGCCCCAGGCCAGGTTGCGTACCAGCAGCCGACGGCCGGTCGTCGGCCGGAGCGAGACGGTACCGGCCCGTACGGTCGGACCGTCCGCCTGCTGCTGGTCACGCAGGCCCGATCGGTGGGCGGCGTGCAGCACGGCCCCGGTACCGACCGCCCCGAGGAGCAGAACGGCGGCGAGCAGGATCGTCAGACGGGCGGTTCTGGTCATGCGGACACCTCATCGGCCTCATCGGTCTCAGGGGCGGTACGGAGAAGGAACGAGGCCATGACGGCGCTGACGGCCAGTGCGGCGGCGGTGACGGCGAGGGCGGTCCGCCCGCCCCACAGGCTCCACGCCGCGCCGAAGGCGAGCGAGCAGCCGAACCGGGCCAGCGCCTGGCCGGTGCCCACCAACGCCTGTCCGGCACCCTGGTGCCGTGCCGGGACGGCACCCGCCGTGGCGGCCGCGAGTACGCCGTCGGTGGCCGCGTAGAAGCTGCCGTGCAGGACGAGGACGGCGATCACGGCCGGGACGCCGTGCCAGGGGGAGAGCACCAGGCCGTAGCCGAGCAGCAGGACTCCGTGGCCGGCCAGGAAGAGCCGGCGGCGGTCGACGCGGTCGGCGAGGGTGCCGAGGGGGACGGCCAGCAGCAGGAAGACGGCTGCCGTGCCCAGCGGCAGCAGCGGGAACAGATGGGCGGACAGGTTCCCCTCGCGTTGCAGGAGGAGGTAGAGGAAGGAGTCGCTGACGGTGGTGAGACCGAGGAGCGCGGTGCACAGGGTGAGGCGGCGCAGTTCGGGTCGGCGCAGCAGGGCGAGCGAGTCGCGCAGCGCCGGTGGCGGTTCGGGAAGGCGTACGGCGTCGGCGGGGGCGATGCGGCGGGGTACGAAGAGCAGCAGGACCAGGACGCCGAGGGCGGCCACGCAGCCGCTGACCGCGAAGACCGCGTCGTAGCCGTCGACGGTGGCCCGCAGTACGGCGAACGCGACGAGCGGGCCGAGCAGCGCGCCGGTGGTGTCCATGGCGCGGTGCACCCCGAACGCCCGTCCCCGGTGCGCGGGTTCGGTGGACAGCGAGATCATCGCGTCCCGGGGAGCGGTGCGCAGCCCCTTGCCGGTGCGGTCGACCGCGAGGACGGCGCTGATCACGGGGAGGGTGTGGGCGAGCAGCAGCAGCGGTTTGCACACCGCCGACAGGCCGTAGCCGAGGCCCGCCACCACCTTGTGGCGGCGTCCTCCCCGGTCGGCGAGGTGGCCGCCGGCCAGCCGTACCAGGGCCCCGACGCCGTTGTTGATGCCGTCGAGGAGGCCGAAACCGAGGGGGGACAGGCCGAGCGCCGTGACCACGTAGAGCGGCAGGACGGCCGTGACCATCTCCGAGGAGACGTCCGTGATGAGGCTGACCGCACCCAGGGCCAGCACGGCGGGGGGCACGGCGGCCGACCGCCGCCCCGGACTTGAGTCCGGGACGACGGCGGCCTTCGTACCGCGGGAGTCCGCGAGGTACACCGGCGTCAGTTCCAGATGCCGGTGATGTCGGACGCCGAGGCGGCGTTGCCCGCGTGCGCGGTCAGACCGGCCAGGTCCTCCACGGTGCGCAGCACGTTGTAGTGGTTGTAGGTGGTGGCGCTGGAGCTGCCGGCGGCGACGTGCTGCCCGTACAGGACGGTGGGGATGCGGTTGCCGGACAGCTTGTTGTCCTCGTCGAAGGTGACGGCGAGGACGCTGTTGTGGGTCTTGGCCCAGGTGGCGTAGGCGCCCAGGTTGTTCTTGATCCAGGTGTCGCCCGTGGAGACCGAGCAGTCGTGCATGTCACTGCACAGGTTCGGGACGACGAAGGACACCTTAGGCAGGGTCGTGTAGTCGGTCGGGAACTGCGCGAAGGTCTTCGCGGTGCTCGTCGGCACGTTGGAGAAGCCGAACCAGGGGTTGTGCTTCTGCGCGTAGTCGCCGCTGCTGCACGTCGTCGAACCCTGGCTGGGCAGCGACTCGTTGTAGCTCGCCCAGGTCTTCCCGGCGGCGATCAGTTCGGAGGCGAGGTTGGGCGCGGAGAGGGACCCGACGCCGACGCAACTGTCGTCGGTGCGGCCCTGGTTGGAGCCCGAGAACAGCATGTAGTAGTTCGGCTCGCTGGGGTGGGTGAGGCCGTAGGACTGCGTGAGGTTGGCGCCACCCGCCTTCAGGGTGTTGTTGAGGTACGGGGCGCTGGAGCTGCCGATCACCTGCGAGTAGGCGTGGTTCTCCATCACCACGACCACGACGTGGTCGGGGGTGGGGAGAGCGGCGGCCTGAGCGGTGGTGCCGGTGACGGCCCACAGGCCGATCGAACCGGCGGTGAGGGCAACGGCTCCGGCGAGTGAGGCGAGGGGACGTCTGCTGGGCTTGGCGGCCTTGACGGCGGTCATACCTGTCCTCCGGACAGCGGTGACGGACGTACGGGGGGTGGCAGCGCCGTAACCCTAGGTGCGCGACCGGGGACCCGGCCGCGCGTCGCGGGGGAAGAACAGACGAACGATGGGCCCCGCCGGGCAAAGCCCGCGCAAAGGGATCCCCATCCCGGCAAAGCGCACGTCAAGCGGGCACCGGCCTCTCGCGGCACGCCAGTTCGGGGGCGGGCAAGAAGTCAGGGGCGGCCGGTGGGGATGACGGTCCTGCGTACCGGCACGATCGCGTGGGCTCTGCGCGGCTTGGGGGCGTCGAGCATCGTGACGCCGTTGGATCCGCTCCTGCGGAGGTAGAAGAGGGGACCGGCCACGAACGTCACGAAGATCGCGATGATGCTGACGGGGAACAGCGCCGGGCCGGATTCGCCCTCCGGCCGGACCTGGCCGCCCACGTGGATGGCGTAGACGAGCGAGGCGACGAAGACGACCGCGCACAGGACGGCGAGGACGAGGTGTGCGGCGGAGCGTCGGCGGGCGCGGGCCTCGTCGGTCACCACGGCCAGCAGGGAAGCCTCGCAGACGGAGCAGATCAGCTCGACGCTCTGCTTGCCCGTCGCGGGCCGGCGCACGCGGTAGTCGGTGTCGCGCCAGGCGACCTTGCGGGTCCGCATGAAGATGCCGGTCGTCCTGTCGCTGAGGATGTGGCGCACCGCGACTTCCACGGTGCCCGGTATCGGTCTGTTCATGTCCCCGCGGTTCCTTCCGTCGCATGGCCCGATGTGGGCGCATGGGGCTCACAGCGTCGGGCTTGCGGCGGCGGTGAATCAACGGCCCGCGGAAGGCTTTGCCTTGAACTTGCCTTCCGCGTAAACCGTCTGACCAGCATGAGGGAGGGGCATGCCCGGTGGTCACCAAGTGCCCCCGGAACAAAGGAGTTTCAAATCTTCACTCGAAGCGGTTCTCATGGTCGCGCTTCTTCGGTAAGGATTCGGCCAAGGTCGTTCACATTCGGCCCTGTAACCCCCCACCTTCTGAAGGAACTTCATGAGAAAGAGCGCAGCCGTGCTGTGCGGCGCGACAGTCGTACTGGCCGGCACACTCACGGCCGTTCCGGCCGAGGCGAGCGCCGAGGCGAGCACGGCGCCGTCCGCGAACACCGTCCAGGCGGCGAAGGTCACCTGGAAGAAGTGCGGCACGGACAACTACCCGACCCTCCAGTGCGCGTCGGTGAAGGTACCGCTCGACCACGCCAAGCCGCAGGGGCGGAAGATAACCCTGGCCCTGTCTCGCGTCCCGCACACCGCGACGAAGTACCAGGGCCCGCTGCTGGTCAACCCCGGCGGCCCCGGAGGCAGCGGTCTGACGCTCGCCGGCTTCGTCGCGTCCTCGCTGCCCAAGGCGGTCGCGGCCCAGTACGACGTCATCGGCTTCGACCCGCGCGGGGTCGGTGAGAGCAAGCCCGCCCTCGACTGCAAGCCGGGCCAGTTCAACCCGGTGCGCCCCGCCAGCGTTCCCAGCACCCCCGCGATCGAGAAGGCCAACCTCAAGCGCGCCAAGTCCTTCGCCGCCGCCTGCGGCAAGAAGTACGCGGACGTCCTGCCGTACATCAACACGGTCCAGACCGTGCGGGACATGGACTCGATCCGCGCGGCACTGGGCGCGAAGAAGATCAACTACTTCGGCTACTCGTACGGCACCTACCTGGGCGCGGTCTACGCCAAGCTCTTCCCGGAGCGGGTGCGGCGCCTGGTCCTGGACTCGATCGTCGACCCGACCGGCGTCTGGTACGACGACAACCTCGGCCAGGACTACGCCTTCGACGCCCGTCACAAGGCGTTCATGGCATGGATCGCCAAGTACGACTCGACGTACAAGCTCGGCACCGACCCTGCCAAAATCGAGGCCAAGTGGTACGCCATGCAGGCCGCGCTCGCCAAGAAGCCGGCGGGAGGGAAGGTGGGCGCCGCGGAGCTGGAGGACACCTTCATCCCGGGCGGCTACAACAACGGCTACTGGCCGGACCTGGCCAAGGCGTTCGCGGCGTACGTGAACGACAAGAACGCCGACCCGCTGGTCGAGGCGTACGAGAACTTCGCCGCCATCGACGCGTCCGGGGACAACGGCTACAGCGTCTACACGTCCGTGCAGTGCCGTGACGCCTCCTGGCCGCGTGACTGGAGCCAGTGGCAGAAGGACAACTGGGCGGTGTACAAGAAGGCGCCGTTCATGGCGTGGAGCAACGCCTGGTACAACGCGCCGTGCGCGTTCTGGCCGACGAAGTCTCTGAAGCCGGTGAACGTCGCCAATAGCAAGCTGCCGCCGACGCTGCTGTTCCAGGCGACGGACGACGCGGCCACCCCCTACCCGGGCGGCGTCACCGTCCACGGTCTGCTCAAGCGCTCCAGCCTCGTCGTCGAGCAGGGCGGCGGCAATCACGGCATCACGCTGAGCGGGAACGCCTGCCTGGACAAGTACCTGGCGACGTACCTGACCGACGGCACGGTGCCGCGCGGCAGCGGCGTGGCCGACGCCGTCTGCAAGAAGACCGCCGATCCGGTGCCGACCGCCACGGCGAAGTCCGCCATGGCGGCAGCGGGTGAGTCCGCCACCGCGCCGACCGGTGACACCCTGCACGGGCTGCTCGGCTTCCGCGGCTGAACAAGCGGGACATGAGAAGGGCGCCCGGTGGCTCACCGGGCGCCCTTCATCGTCGTGTCGACGAAATGATCAGAGCTTCTCGATCACGTAGTCGACGCACTTCGTGAGCGCCTCGACGTCCGCCGGGGCGATCGCCGGGAACATCGCGACGCGGAGCTGGTTGCGGCCGAGCTTGCGGTAGGGCTCGGTGTCGACGATCCCGTTGGCGCGCAGGACCTTGGCCACGGCGGAGGCGTCGATCTCGTCGGAGAAGTCGATCGTGCCGATGACCTGGGAGCGCTGGGCCGGGTCGGTGACGAACGGGGTGGCGTACTTGGAGTCGTCCGCCCAGCCGTACAGGCGGGTCGAGGAGTCCTTCGTGCGGGCCGTGGACCAGGCGAGGCCGCCCTGGCCGTTGATCCACTCCAGCTGGTCGTTCAGCAGGAAGAGGGTCGCGAGGGCCGGGGTGTTGTACGTCTGGTTCTTGCGGGAGTTGTCGATCGCCGTCGGGAGCGAGAAGAACTCCGGGACGTGGCGGCCGGAGGCGTGGATCCGCTCGGCGCGCTCGATCGCGGCCGGGGAGAACACGCCGATCCACAGGCCGCCGTCGGAGGCGAAGGACTTCTGCGGGGCGAAGTAGTAGACGTCCGTCTCGGCGATGTCGACGGGGAGGCCGCCGGCGCCGGAGGTGGCGTCCACCAGGACGAGGGAGCCCGCGTCGGCGCCCGGCACCCGCTTGATGGGGGCGGCGACACCGGTGGACGTCTCGTTGTGCGTGTACGCGTACACGTCGACGCCCGCCTCGGCCTGCGGCTCGGGGTGGGTGCCGGGGTCGGAGGAGATGACCGTGGGCTCGGCGAGCCAGGGGGCGAGCTTGGAGGCCTTGGCGAACTTGGAGCTGAACTCGCCGAAGCTCAGGTGCTGCGACTTGTTCTCGATCAGGCCGTGCGTCGCGACGTCCCAGAAGGCGGTGGAGCCGCCGTTGCCGAGGACGACCTCATAGCCCTCAGGGAGCTGGAACAGCTCGCTGATGCCCTCGCGCACCTTGCCGACCAGGTTCTTGACCGGGGCCTGGCGGTGAGAGGTGCCCAGGAGGGACGTACCGGTGGAGGCGAGTGCGTCCAGCGCCTCTGTGCGCACCTTGGAGGGACCCGCACCGAAGCGTCCGTCGGCGGGCTTGATGTCAGCGGGAATCTCGATGTCAGCCACGAGCCGGAGGGTATCTCTTCGTGAAACCGGACGGAAACGCGTCCGTTCGATGAGACGAGTCCGCCGGCCCGTGGTCCTGTGCGGGTCCACCAGCCCGCGCGCGGCTGAAGGCGGATCCCGGGGCGGATCTACGGGGATGGATCTACGGACTCAGCCGTACCGGCAGCTCGAAGAGGTCGTTCTGAGTGACCACCGGCTTGTTGCGCAGTTCGCCCGCCGGGACCGCCAGGTCGAGCTGCGGGAAGCGCTCGTACAGGGCGGGCAGCGCCACCCCGGCCTCCAGACGGGACAGCGCCGCACCGGGGCAGACGTGCGGACCGTGCCCGAAGGAGATGTGGCGGTTCTCCGTCCGACGGGTGATGTCGAAGTCGCCCGCGGACGGGCCGTGCGCCTGCTCGTCACGGCCTAAGGCGCCGTACGAGACGATCAGCGCGTCACCCGCGCTGATCACCTTGTCGCCGACCGGTACGTCCTCGGTGGCGAAGCGGATCAGGACGTGGGAGGTGGGGGTGGAGTGGCGCAGGGTCTCCTCGACCACCGCCGACCAGTCCACTTCGCCCGACAGGACGAGGGCACGCTGGTCGGGGTGGGTGGAGAGGTTGACCACCGCGTTGACGATCAGCGAGATCGTCGTCTCGTGGCCCGCCGCGACCATCAGCTGGAGGGTGGAGACGATCTCCTCGTCGGTGAGGTGGTCGCCGTCCTCGGAGGCCAGGAGCAGGGCGGACGTCAGATCGTCACCGGGCCGCGCGCGCTTCGCCGCGACCGTCTGCGCCATGATGCCCGCCAGTTCCGTGAGCGTGGCGATGACCTCCGCGGGCGGGGTCTGCGTGGAGAAGAACTTCTCGAACAGTTCCTTGAGCCGGGGCAGCTTCGACTCGTCGATGCCCATCAGGTCGGCGATGACGTACATGGGGAGCGGGTAAGCGAAGGCCGCCTTCAGGTCGACGACGTCACCCGAGGGGCCGTCGTCGCCCGAGAGGTCGTCGAGCAGTCCCTCGGTGAGCTCGGTGATCCGCTCCCGCATCCGCTCCACCCGGCGCGTGGTGAGCGCCTGCGCGACGAGCGTGCGCATCCGCCGGTGGTCGGCACCGTCCACGGTGAGCATGGAACGGCCGGGGTTGGCGAGGCCGATCAGCGGCCAGTCGGCGGGTATCTCGCCGCGCTGCCAGGCTCCCCAGACGTTGATGTCCTTGACCAGTCTGGGGTCGGTGAGCAGCGCCTTGGCCTCGGCGTGGTGGGTGACGGCCCAGACGGGGACACCGCCCGGCAGTTCGACGGCGGCCAGCGGGCCCGCCGCGCGCAGCCTGGCGCTCTCGCCGTCGAGGTCGGTCACGAAGGGGTCGAGGGCGATACGGGTCTGTTCGATGCCGGTGGTCATGCGGCGGTGCCTCCAGGGTGGGGGCGGTCGGGGTGGGACGGGGGCGTGCAGGGCAGCACGTACGGGCCGGTGTCCGAGAGCGGCGGGCACGGGACGGTGTCCGAACGCGGCGGGCACGGGCGATGTCAGAGGGCGGGCACCGGCGTGAAGCGGACCGGTAGCTCGGTCAGTCCTCTCAGCCACGGTGAGGGCCGGCGTGTGAGGGACTCGGCGGGCACCGCCAGGTCGATGTCCGGCAGCCGGTCCAGTACGACCTCGATGCCCGTCCGCGCGATGACCTCGGCGATCTCCTGAGCCGGGAACGGGCAGCGGTGCTCACCGTGCCCGAAGGAGAAGTGCGCGTTGTTGCCGCCGGTGAGCGCGGACCCGTCGGTGCGGACCTGCGGGTCGGAGTTGGCGCCCTGGAGGCCGAGCAGCAGCAGGTCGCCGGCGCGGATGCGGCGCCCGCCGAGGTGGGTGTCGCGGGATGCCCAGCGGCCGGCGATGTTCTGCGAGGGAGTGTCCTCCCACAGCACCTCGTTCATGGCCTCGGCGACGCTGTTGCGGCCGCCGAAGAGGGAGGCGGCGAAACGGTCGTCGGTGAGCATCAGCCGCAGCGAGTTGCCGATCCAGTCGGCGGTGGGCTGGTGGCCCGCCGCCATCATCACCACGAGGTCCTGGACGATCTCCTCGTCGGTGAAGCCGGAGGTGTCGGCGAGCATCCGGGACACGACGTCCTCGGCGGGGTTCGCCCTCCGGTCGGCCAGCAACTCGGCCATGGAGCTGATCACATGGTTCTGGCCCGCGATCGCCCGCTCCCGGCCGTCGATCATGTCGTTGAGGGCGGTGACCAGGCCCGGACCCTGCTCGTCGGAGAAGCCGAAGAGGTGGGCGAGGACCCGCACCGGCAGCAGCATCGCGTAGTCCGCGATGAGGTCCGCCTCGCCCTTGGCGCACACCGCGTCGATCAGTTCATCGGCGAACCGCTCGGCGTGGCCGCGCAGTTCGGGGGCGTCGACCGCCTCCAGCGCGTCGCTGATCATGGCGGCGCGTTCACGGTGACGTTCGCCGACGGTGTAGAGGATCGACGGCTGCTTGCGGTTGATCATCGGCAGCATCGGCCAGTCGTCGGGGATGGTGTCCCACTGGTTCCACAGGTCCGAGTCCCGGCTGAACAGGACCGGGTCGCCGGTGACCTGGTGCAGCTCCCGGTAGCCGAGGACCAGCCAGGCGGGCACGTCGCCGTCGAGCAGCACCGGCGTCACGGGGCCGTGCTCGCGTCGCATCTCCCGGTACAGGCGGGCGGGTTCGGACTGGAACCGGGGCCCGCCGAGCGGGACGGCATCTGTGGTCACTCGAACTCCTGTCGGGGCAGGGCGGCTTGGGCGGCCTGGCCGGCGGACTGGTCCTTGCCGGAGTGCGGGGCCTGGCCCGCGTACTGGTCCTTGACGTGTTGGACCAGCGTGATGAGGACCTGCTTGCAGGACGCGCGGGAGCGGGCGTCGCAGTCGAGCAGCGGCACATGCGGGTCGAGGTCGAGGGCCTCGCGGACGTCCGCGTGGGCGAAGGCGGGGCCGCCGAAGTCGTTGCAGGCCACGATGAACGGCGTGCCGTGGTGTTCGAGGCGGTCGATGGCGTACCAGGAGTCGTCGATACGGCGGGTGTCGACGAGGACGACCGCGCCGAGCGTGCCGGAGAACAGGCGGTCCCACAGGAACCAGAACCGTTCCTGGCCGGGCGCGCCGAACAGGTACAGCACGTTGCGCGCGTCGAGCGTGATGCGGCCGAAGTCGAAGGCGACGGTGGTCGCGGTCTTGCCGCTCACCTCGCTGATGTCGTCGACCGCTTCGCCCGCCCGGGTCATCGTCTCCTCGGTGTTGAGCGGACGTATCTCGCTCACCGAGCGAACCAGGGTCGTCTTGCCGACGCCGAAGCCACCGACGACCACGATCTTCAGGCCGTTGTCGGCGGAGGCACCCAACGGGGTGCGGGCGTCAGAGATTGCGGAGTCCAACGAGCACCTGCTCCAGGAGGTCGGGTTCGGGTACGGCTGCCGTGTGCGGGTGGCGGGCGCTGACGCGGCCAGCCGCGAGGAGGTCGGAGAGCAGGACCTTGGTGATGCTCACCGGCAGCCGCAGTTCGGCGGCGACCTCGACGACCGCCGTGGGGCGTTCGGCCATCCTGAGGATCGCCACGTGCTCCGACTGCATGCCGGGCCTGGGGTCGCTCTCGGCGACGACCAGGGTCACCAGGTCGAACGGGCTGTCGAGCCCGGGCCGGGTGCGCCCTTGGGTGAGGGTGTAGAGGCGGTCCGGGGCGTCGTCCCTGCCGGGTCGGCTCATGACGTACGCGGCTGCGCGGTCAGATGCTCGCCGAGCTGCTCCACGAGCTCGCTCATGTTGTGGCCGACGAGACCGACGTCCGCGTCCTCGGTGGTGACCACGGCGAGGTGTGCGCCCTGGCCGGCCTCGACGATGAACAGGACGCCGCCGTAGAACTCCGTCATCGCCGACCGCACACCCCCGCTGCCGTCGCCGAACTCGACGGACGCCCCGTGGGACAGCGACTGGATGCCGGCGGCTATCGCGGCGAGCTGGTCGGCCTGGTCGACGGTGAGTTCCGGCGTACGGCACAGCTTGAGGCCGTCGCGGGACAGCACGAGGGCGTGCCGTGCGCCCGGAGTCCGCTCCAGGAGGCCTTCGATGAGCCAGGTGAGCTTCTCGTCGGCGGTGGTCGTGCCGGTCATGAGGTGGGGTCGCCTTCCGGGTGCGCGTGCTGGTGGGAGGGGATGTCGGTGCTCGCCTCGGCCGGTTCGGGTACTCCGGCGCCGGCGTCGGAGTCACGCGGGCCGCCGTCCCGGTCCGGGGCGGCCGGGTCCGGGAGCGTGCCGGCCGGGTCCGGGGCGGCCGGGTCCTGGAGATCGTCCTGGTCCGGGGCGGCGGCACGTACGGCCTGACGGAAGCTGTTGAAGCGGGTGGCCCGGGTCCTGGCGTCGTCGGCGGCGGGCGCGGGTCGCGGCTCGGTGGTACGGGCCGCGCCGAGCCGACGCTCGGCCTCCGCGAGGGTCAGGCCACGGCGGCGCTTGGGCAGTCCCGCGGACCGCCCGTCCGCCGCGCGGTCAGCGGACTCGTGGACGGGCAGGGGGTCGCGGTCCGGGGAGTCGTGCGGCGGTAGGGGGCACGGGTCGGTGGCGTCGTGCAGCCGTAGGGGATCGCGGTCGGGGTCCGTGGCGTCGTGCAGTCGTACGGGATCGGGATCGGGGCCCGGGCCGGTGGTGGAGTCGGCCGGGGCGGGGTCCGGACGGGAGCGTGACTTTTCTGCGGGCGGCCCGGCGGGCGGATTCGGCCGCTCGGCGGGCGGCTCGGCGGGCGCACTCGGACGCTCGGCGGGCGGCTCGGCCGCGGCCGGGTTGGTGAGGATGTCCTGCGGGATGAGCATCAGGACGCCCGTCCCGCCGCGCGCGGACGGCCGGAAGGAGACCCTGAGGCCGTACTTGCGGGCCAGCCGTCCGACCACCGCGAGACCGAGCCGGGTGCCGGTGAGACCGCCGATCCCGGTGGACTCGCCGGAGACCGCCTCCTCGGCGCGGCGCAGCTGCACCTCGCCCATGACGAGTCCGCTGTCCTCGACGGACACGATCACACCGGCCGGCACCTCCTCCACGTACACGTGGACCTCGGCGGTCGGCGGCGAGAAGTTGGCGGCGTTGTCGAGGAGTTCGGCGAGCGCGTGCATCACGCCCTCGGCGGCGTGGCCGGCGACGGCTGCCTCGCTGGCCGAGTGGACGCGTACCCGCTGGTAGCTGCTGATGCGGCCCATCGCGCCCCGCATGATCGATTCCATGACGATGGGGCGTGCCCAGCGGCGGCCGGAGCGGGCGCCGGTGAGGACCGCGACGGAGTCGGCGAGCCGGCCCGCCTGCGCGGTGCGGTGGTCGAGGTGGAGGAGATCGGCGAGGACCTCCTCGTCGCCGTGGCGTTCCTCCATCGCCCGCAGGTCGGCGAGCATGCCGGTGGAGAGGGCCTGCATTCGGCCGGCCGCGTTGGCGGTGGCGGAGATCGCCGCGGCGCGCTCGCTGGTGGCACGGCGGAACTGGGCGGTGAGCCGGGAGTTCTCGCCGACGAGGCGGTCGCGCTCCTCGACGAGCTGGGTGCGCTCCTCGGCGAAGGACTCGGTGAGGCGGTCGCGTTCGTCGGCGAAGGACTCCGTGAGCTGGATGCGTTCCTCGGCGAAGGACTCGGTGAGCTGGATGCGTTCGTTGCCGAAGGAGTCGGTGATCCGGGTGCGTTCCCAGTCGAACTCGGCCGTCAGCCGGGTGCATTCCCGGGCAAGTTCGCCGGTCAGGCGGTCCTGCTCCCGGCGGGACTCCTCGGCCAGCCGGGCCCGTTCCTGGAGCAGCCGTCCGGCGTCCAGGGTGACGGCCTCCAGCCGGCGGCGCGTGAGCCGGGCCGTCTGGACGCTGTGGGCGGCCAGGGCGACGGCCGCGCACAGCAGCAGGGCGGTGGCGCTCGCACTCCAGGCGAGCGGGGTGCGTATCGAAGAGGGTGCCGCGGTGACCGCGCCGGCGACGGCGAGCGCGGACAGGACGGCGGCGAGCAGCGGGGCCGGCGCGACGGCGCGCAAGGCGGGGCGGTCGCCGGGGAGGGTGGGCGCGGTCATGAAGGAGATCCTCGGTCGGGTCCCGGGCGGTCGCCGTCGTACCGCGGGCGGCCCTCGGTCGGGTCCTTGGCATGTGCGTGAGTGGTGGTCCTGGGCAGGCGAGTAGCGCCACTGTGTGTTCACCGTGGCTCAACTGGCGGTAACTATAGGAGACTTTCCGACTGAATTGGGAAGGTCCTGTTCCGTTTTTCTACAATGTGACCTTCCGCCGGGCGCGGTACGGCATCCCCCTGTGGACAACGGGCCTCGTCGTCGGCGGGCGGATGCACTCTGGATGCATGACGGAGCTGACGGATCTAGAGGCAGAGCTGCGGAAGGCCGTCCGGGGCGAGGTCGGCTTCGACGTCACCTCCCGGGCGTTGGTCACCATGGACGCGTCCAACTACCGGCGGGTCCCGCTGGGCGTGGTCGCCCCTCGGGACGCCGACGACGTGGCGGCGGTCCTCGCGGTGTGCCGGGACCAGGGCGTGCCGGTGGTGCCGCGCGGCGGGGGCACGTCGATCGCCGGACAGGCGACGGGCACGGGCGTGGTGCTGGACTTCACCCGGCACATGAACCGCCTGCTGTCCCTCGACCCGGAGGCCGGCACCGCGGTGGTGCAGCCCGGCCTGGTCCTGGACCGTCTCCAGGAGGCCGCCGCCCCGCACGGACTGCGCTTCGGCCCCGACCCGTCCACGCACAGCCGCTGCACGCTCGGCGGGATGATCGGCAACAACTCGTGCGGATCGCACTCGGTCGCCTGGGGCACGACCGCGGACAGCGTGCGCGAACTGTCGGTGCTCACCGCGCGCGGTGAGCGGCTGCGGCCCGGCCCGCGATGGGCGGGCGCGCCGGAGGGCCTGCGGGGTCTGGTGGAGGGCGACCTGGCGAGGCTGCGCACCGGCTTCCCCGACCTGCCCCGCCGTATCTCCGGGTACGCGCTGGACGCCCTGCTGCCCGAGAACGGCGCCGACGTCGCCCGCGCCTTCTGCGGCTCGGAGGGCACGCTCGGTGTCCTGACGGAGGCGGTCGTAGGGCTGGTGCGGGCGCCCCGCGCGCGTGCGCTGGCCGTGCTGGCGTACGCCGACGAGAGCGCGGCGGCCGAGGCGGCGGCGGGCCTGCTCCCGCACGGGCCCCTGACGGTCGAGGGCATGTCGGCGGACCTCGTCCCTTCCGCGGCCGAACTGCCGCGGGGCGGGGCCTGGCTGTTCGTGGAGACCGGCGGCGACACGGAGGCGGAGGCACGCGCGCGTGCGGACGCGATCGTCCGCGCGGCCGACGTCGTGGACGCCCTGGTGGTGACGGACCCGGCCGGGCAGCGGGCGCTGTGGCGCATCCGGGAGGACGCGAGCGGTACGGCGACCAGGATGCAGGACGGCTCCGAGGCCTGGCCCGGCTGGGAGGACTGCGCGGTCCCGCCCGCCCGACTGGGCGCCTATCTGCGGGACTTCCGGGGACTGCTGCGGACCCACGGGCTGCGCGGCACCCCGTACGGCCACTTCGGGGACGGCTGCATCCACGTCCGCATCGACTTCGACCTGCTCACGAAGGCGGGAGTGGCCCGCTTCCGGAGCTTCTCGGAGGACCTGGCCGAGCTGGTCGTCGCGCACGGCGGTTCGTTGTCCGGCGAACACGGCGACGGGCAGGCGCGGGCGGAGCTGCTGCCTCGGATGTACGGCGAGGAGACGGTCGCGCTGTTCGAGCGCGCGAAGGGCATCTGGGACCCGGACGACCTGCTCAACCCCGGCATGCTGGTCCGCCCGGCCCCGCTGGATGCGAACCTCCGCTTCTCCGTCCTCCCGAGCCGGCCGGTGGACGTCGCCTTCGGCTACCCGTCCGACGGCGGCGACTTCTCGGCGGCGGTGCGGCGGTGCGTGGGGGTCGCGAAATGCCGTACAACGACGGGGCCGGGGCCGGGGCCGGGGCCGGGTCCGACGGCGGCGGGGTCCGGGACCGGCGTCATGTGCCCGTCCTTCCGCGTGACCGGCGAGGAGGCGCACTCCACGCGCGGGCGGGCCCGGCTGCTGCACGAGATGCTCGCGGGTGAACTGGTCACCGACGGCTGGCGCTCGCCGGAGGTCAGGGACGCGCTGGACCTGTGCCTGTCCTGCAAGGGCTGCCGCTCCGACTGCCCGGTCGAGGTCGACATGGCCACGTACAAGGCGGAGTTCCTGCACCACCACTACGCAGGGCGCCGACGCCCGGCCGCCCACTACAGCATGGGGTGGCTGCCGGTGTGGCTGCGGTGGGTGGAGCGGTTGCGTGCGGCTGCGGTGGTCAACGTGGTGGGGACGGTGGGCCCGTTGGCGGCGGTCGTGAAACGGGTGGGTGGGATCGCGGGGGAGCGGCGGATCCCCCGGGTCGCGGGGGAGACGTTCAGCGGGTGGTGGCGCGGGCGGGGGCGGAGGCCTGGAGAGGGCGACGGGGGTCCGCGTACCGCGCCCGGCGGCCCGCTCGTCGTCCTCTGGCCGGACACGTTCACCGAGCATCTGGCGCCGTCGGTGGGCCGGGCGGCCGTACGCGTGCTGGAGGCGGCGGGGTTGCGGGTGACGCTGCCGCCGACGCTACGGCTGCGGGGACGGCCGGTGGGTGACGGCAGGTCGGCCGTCCTGAACCCGCTGTCGGCGCTCCGGTCGCGCGGCCGGGTCTGCTGCGGTCTGACCTACGTCTCCACCGGCCAACTCGACCGCGCCCGCACGGTGTTGCGCCGCACGCTCGACCTGATGGCCCCGGTGCTGGAGACGGACGTCCCGGTCGTCGTCCTGGAGCCCAGCTGCGCGGCCGCGCTCCGCACGGACCTGCCGGAGCTGCTGCACGACGATCCGCGCGCGGCCCGTCTGGCCGGGAGTGTCCTCACCTTCGCGGAGGCCTTGGAACGCCTGGCCCCCGACTGGACCCCGCCCCGCGTCGACCGCCCGGTGGCCGGCCAGACCCACTGTCACCAACACGCGGTCCTGGGCGACACGGCCGACCGCGGGCTGCGTCAAGCCGCTCTGCTCTCCGGCGAACTGAGCGGCGGTTGCTGCGGCCTCGCCGGTAACTTCGGCTTCGAGAAAGGCCACTTCGAGGTGTCGAAGGCCTGCGCGGAGGACCAGCTCCTGCCCGCGGTGAGAGCGGCCGAGGACGGGACGGCGATCCTGGCCGACGGCTTCTCCTGCCGCACCCAGCTGGAGCAGCTGGCGGGGGTGCGGGGGCGGCATCTGGCGGAGGTGCTGGCGGAAGGCTTGACGGATGGGCCGGCCGACGGTCCAGCGAGTGAGGCGAGGTCATGAAACCGAGTGAGGCGAGGCAATGAAAGTGAACCGCGTCGCAGTTCTGTCCGACATTCACGGCGTGCTGCCCGCCCTGGAGGCGGTGCTCGCCGAGCCCGAGGTGGCCGGCGCCGAGCGGATCGTGCTCACCGGGGACATCACGGCGGGCCCGCAGTCGTCCGAGGTGATCGACCTGCTGCGGGCGCAGGGCGAGCGCGTGCTGTGGGTCTCGGGCAACGCGGATCGTGAACTGGTCGAGTACCGCAGGGGAGAACGGGAGGAGATCCCCGACCCGATCGGCCCGTTCGCCGCCGACCGGCTCCGGGAGGAACAGGTCGACTTCCTCGCCGGGCTGCCCGAGTCGCTGGTGCTGGACGTCCACGCCCACGGCAAGGTCCTGTTCTGCCACGCCACACCCCGTGACGACGAGGAGGTCGTCCTCGTCGACTCCCGTCTCGACCGCTGGGCGGAGGTGTTCACGGGCCTGCCCGACAACATCCGCACGGTGGTCTGCGGTCACACCCACATGCCCTACGTCCGCCTCGCCCACGGCCGCCTCGTGGTCAACCCCGGCAGCGTCGGCATGCCGTACGGCCGCCCCGGCGCCCACTGGTGCCTGCTCGGACCGGGCACCGACCTGCGTGTGACGCCGTACGACATCCCGGCCGCCCGAGCCCGGCTGGTGGCGGACTGCGACTACCCGGACATCACCGCATGGGCCGACTACTACCTCAACGCCCGCGCCACGGACGCCGACGCGCTGACGGCGTTCGGACCCAGGGACGGCCGAACCACGGGGAGTTGAGGCCACCCTTGCAGGTGCGCCGGGCGGGGGCCTGACCACATTCTGGGACAGCAGCATAAACGGTTCACACACCTGACGAAGTCCACTACCCTGGACTGCGTCGTACAGTGAGATGAACGATCTCCAGTACATCCCGCCAGGTCATCCCCCCGCTCAGTCCCCTGGAAGGCCCCGTGAGCACCCCCAGCGCCGCCACCCCTGCCACGCCGACCCCGGTCGGCACCGCCCACGCGGTCACCCCGGCCGGTGCTCCGGGCGGCGGCCCGGGCCGCCGCGGCTCCCTCGGTCCGGTGGGCCTGGTGCTCGCCGGCGGGGTCTCGGTGCAGTTCGGTGCCGCCCTCGCGGTGACCCTGATGCCGAGGGCCGGCGCGTTCGGCGTGGTCACCCTGCGGCTGCTCGCGGCGGCTCTCGTGCTCCTGGTGGTCTGCCGCCCCCGGCTGCGTGGCCACTCCCGTACGGACTGGGGCACGGTCGTCGTCTTCGGGCTCACCATGGCCGCGATGAACGGCCTCTTCTACCAGGCCGTCGACCGCATCCCCCTGGGCCCCGCCGTCACCCTCGAGGTGCTCGGCCCTCTCACGCTCTCCGTCCTCGCCTCCCGGCGCGCGATCAACGTGCTGTGGGCCTCGCTCGCCCTGGCCGGCGTCTTCCTCCTCGGCGGCGGAGGCTTCGGCAGCCTCGACCCGGTGGGCATGGCCTTCGCCCTGGGCGCGGGCGCCATGTGGGCGGCGTACATCGTCTTCAGTGCGCGCACGGGTCGTCGCTTCCCGCAGGCCGACGGGCTCGCCCTCGCCATGGGGGTCGCGGCGCTGGCGTTCCTCCCGTTCGGCGTCGTCGGGGCGGGCGCGAAGCTTCTCGACCCGACGACGGTCGCCCTGGGCTCGGCGGTCGCCGTCCTCTCGTCCGTCCTTCCGTACACCCTCGAACTCCTCGCCCTGCGCCGACTGCCCGCCTCCACCTTCGCGATCCTCATGAGCCTGGAACCGGCCCTCGCCGCCACCGCCGGCTTCCTGATCCTGAACCAGACCCTGGCGGTCACCGAGGCCGCCGCGATCGCCCTGGTCATCGTGGCGAGCATGGGCGCGGTGCGGACGCAGGTGGGGCGCGGCCGGGGGCGGGCCGCGGTTCCGGAGGGCTGAGAACGGCGACGCCGGTCATCGGGTGGTCAAGCGCGCATCAGCCCGTGGCCAAACGGTCGTATGGGTTGCGCATGCTCCACCCTCTTCGCCCTGGCATGGCGATGTTTGCCCGTTTGCCCGCTGGCTACGGTGGTCCCGCCACCCGGCCACTTCGCACTCGGCCCCTGGGAACCACAGATCCATACCCGGCCACTTCGCACTCGGCCCCTGGGAACCACAGATCCATGGGACCCACGGGACCCGGGACCACGAGGAAGAGGAGACGGCGGTGCGCGACTTCGTACGGCTGAAGGATGACGTCGGTCATGGCATCAAGAGCACCTTCTGAAGTTCCGGCCCTCGCCCCCCGCATCCCGCCCCCGATCCCCGCCCTGCCGGGCCTCGGCACCACCTGGTACGAACGCGGCCCGCGCTATTGGCTGCGCCGCGCCCTCGGTGCGGCCCTCTGGTTCGCCGTACTGGCCTTCTTCTGCTACATCGCGCTGGTCCTCTACGGCAGCTTCCGCGGCGACCTGTCGCCGACCGTGCGCACCGTGTGGGACTGGGCGCAGGCGGTGGCCTCCTGCGGGGCGACGGTGTGGGGGTGGCAGGTGCAGCGCCGGGACCACCGAAGGAAGCTCCAGGATCCGCCGGCCCCCGACCAGGCCCGCCGCGACAAACGCGACGAGACCCGCCGCTCGGTGGGCCTGGCCCTCGCCGCCAGGTTCCTCTTCGTGATCGCGGCGCCCGTCATGCCGGCCTGCGCCGCATGGTGTGCCGGCTGGACCGCCGCCGCGTTCACGGTGCGCGAGTACCCGAGTGAGGTGGGGGCCAGGCGCCGGCTCCAGGAGCATCCGGCCGGAGCGTGACGCCACCGCCCGTCAGGCACCTGGCGCCCGGCAGCCTGCTTCCGCCCGGCGGCCAGGGGGCCCTGCTGCGCAGGTGACTACGCTGAGGCGACGTCAGCGGAATGGGGCAGGTGCGGCGTGGAGTTGTCGAAGCCGTTCGAAGCGGGAGATCCCGAGCGGGTCGGGCCGTACCGGATCGTGGGGCGCCTGGGCGAGGGCGGGATGGGCCGCGTCTATCTCGGACTCTCGCGCAGCGGACGGAAGTTCGCGGTCAAGGTGGTGCGACCGGAACTGTCGGAGGATCCGTCGTTCCGGCAGCGGTTCGCCCGGGAGGTGGCCGCGGCCCGCGCGGTGAGCGGCGCTTTCACCGCGCCCGTGGTCGACGCCGACGTGGAGGGCTCACCGGCGTGGCTGGCCACGTCGTACGTCCGCGGGCAGTCACTGGCGGACGCCGTCGCCGCGCACGGCGGATGGCCTGAGGGACCCCTGCTGGTGCTGGCCGCCGGGCTGGCCGAGGCGCTGGAGTCCATCCATCGGACGGGCGTGGTCCACCGGGACCTCAAGCCGTCGAACGTGCTGCTGGGCCCGGACGGCCCCCTGGTGATCGACTTCGGTATCTCCCTGGTCGGCGGGGCGACCGCGCTGACCACCGCCGGTGTGGTGGTGGGGACGGTCGGGTTCATGTCCCCCGAGCAACTGACCGGAAGGCCGGTCGGGACCGCGAGCGACGTGTTCTCGCTGGGCGCGGTGGTGACCCTCGCCGCCGGTGGGAACGCGCCGTTCGGGACCGGCTCCGCGCCGGAGGTGATGTTCCGCTCGGTCTATGAGGAACCGGACGTGTCGTCGGTGCCGTCCAGGCTGCGGGACGTCGTCACCCGGTGCCTGGCGAAGGATCCGGAACAGCGGCCCACCGTGGGTGCGTTGCTGGACGAACTCGCCGCGATGGCCGAGCGCGCGGGCGGGATCGCGGACTGGCGGGCGTTCGTGGCGGGGGTGAGCGGGAGCGGCACGCCCCGGCCCGTGCCGACGGTCGTGACGCCGCAGCAGGCGCCGTCTCTGCCGGTGGACGAGGCGGTCACGCAGACGGCGCCGCGCCGGGTGGCACCCGGGCAGGCGGTGACTCCGGCCCCGGCCGAACCGGCAGCCGGGCTTGAGACCCAGACCGTGCTCCTCGGCGGGGCACGGTCTGATCCCGCCCGCAGGCAGGTCCTTTCGGTCCTGGCCGGTGTCGGCGCCGCCGCGGGACTCGGCGGCGGTGGATGGGCGCTGCTCAGCAGTGGCTCGCACAACCGCGGCGGGCCCGCCGCCCCCGACCGGAAGATCTGGGCGGCCGGCACCAACGGAGCGGTGCCGTTGGGGCTGGCGGTGACGGGGGGCGTGGTCTACGTCAACGATTTCGACGGCTACCTGACGGCATGGGACACCGCCACCGGCAAGAAGCTGTGGGCGTGCCGCATCGGAATCTCCGGGGACTCGGAAACGAACGTGGGCCCCGCGGAGGCGACACCGGCCGTCGCAGGCGGACTCGTCTATGTCGGATCCACCGACCAGATGCTCTACGCGATCGACGCGGACAGTGGCAAGCGGCGATGGACCGGCGGTCCCGTCGGGCGGGCCGCGTCACCGGTCGTCTCCGGCGACATGGTGTTCGCCCACGGCGACGACTCGCCCGTCTTCTCCGCGTGGCACGCCTCCAACGGCGAGAAGCGCTGGGAGTTCGTCGCCGACTACGACGAAAAGATCAGCACTCTGACCCCGGCCGTCTCGGGCGACACCGTGTACATAGGGACCGACGCGGGCCACCTGTACGCGTTGAACATCCGGAACGGCCATCAGCGGTGGAAGTTCGACGCAGGCACAATGCCGATCGCCTCTCCGGCCGTGTCGGGCGGGACGGTGTTCGCATCCAACGACCGCAAGCTGTTCGCCCTGGCTGCGGAGAGCGGCCGTCCACGGTGGACGCTCGCCACGGGCGGGACGTCGCCGTGGAGTCCGGCACTCTCCGCCGGCTACCTCTACCTCTCCAGCGAGCATGCCCACCTGCATGCGCTCCAGGCAGCCGACGGCAAGGAGCGATGGAAGACGTCCGTCACCAAGGGCACCATCTTGGCCACACCCACGGTGGCGCGCGGAGTCGTGTACCTCGGCACCGAAGACCTCGACTTCAACGTGTACGCCGTGGACGCCGCCAACGGCCACCTGCGCTGGAAGTACCACACGGGGAGCTACGTGGTGACGCGGCCCGTCGTGGTGGGCCGTGTGGTCTACATCGGCAGCGCTGATGGCCACGTGTACGCCCTGCGCGCATAGGCCGCACTGTAAAAGGAGTTGGGCTGAACGGAAGCAGCCCGGACCGGCGACCCCGCGGCAAGGACCACGGATCAGCGACGTCATCCGCGAACGGGTCCGCGCCCATGAATGCGACGTCCCCTTCCACGGCCCGGCGGCGGCCGTGGAGGGCCGTGGAGGGCCGTGGCGGAAGGCCGACCGGTGGCCGGATCTCGCCCCCTGGTCATCGGGTGGTCAAGCGCGCATCTGCCCGTGGCTAAACGGTCGTATGGGTTCCGCATGCTCCGCCCCCTTCACCCGGCATAGCGGCTTTTGCCGGTTTGCCCGCTGGCTACGGTGGTCCCGCCACTCGGCCACTGGGTACACACGGGGGAGAGGAGACGGCGGTGGGCATACCGATCCGTTCACGCCTTCTCGACTACGTCGAGGCAGAGCCGTCGCCAGAAGGGGCCCCGGCGGGACTACCGACGCAGGAAGCCCCCAGGTCACGCCTTCTCGACTACGTCGATCACGGCGACCAGGTGGGTGCGGGACAGGCGGCGGGGCACACGCCGCCGGGCCAGAAGCCGGTCGTACCGCCGTACCACACCCCCGTCTTCGTGCCGGCCCATCCCCGCTATGTCGACTCGACGGACCCGTCCGGCGCCACCACCCGAGTCCCGTTCATCGCGTACGAACTCTTCGCGCATCCGGTCGACGGCACCGTGGCTCTCGCCTTCACCACCCTGGACAGGCTCGTCGCCGCGCTCGGGGAGGCCCAGCCGTGGGTGGCCACCTCGATCGGCCCGCTGGCCGAGGGGCTGGGCGCGCAGGCGGTCACCGTCCGGCTCGACCCGCGGCTCACGCCCGGACCCCCCAACTGGCACCACGCCGACCTCGCGTCCTACGCGCGGCAGGTGCGCTGATGCCGGCCGACTTCAAGGCGGTCCTGAGCGACCTCACGTCGATGGCGAAGACCTTCCACGACGAGGCCGTCAACTACCGCAAGCTGCACGCCGACGTGGCCCCGCCCGTCGCCGAAGGAGGCGACGCAGGACTCGACCACGCCGTCAAGGAGGTCGCCGACCTTCTCGTCGCCCTGCACACCGGCTTCGCCGACCGGCTGGACGACCACGGCGACAAGGTGGCCTACGCCCGCGACTCCTTCCGGCGACACGACATCGACGTACACGGGCTGTTCGAGGACCTGATGACGGGAGACGGCTGATGGGCGACAGCTGGGTCGGCGGCGACATCGGCGGGCTGCGCACGATGGCCGAGACGTACCGCAACGCCCAGCAGAAACTGGACGACGTCGTACGGCCGCTCGGCCGCGCCGTCGACGCACTGGCGGGCGACGCGACCTGGAAGGGTGAGGCCGCCGAGAGCTTCCGTGCCACCTGGAGCGAGGACGCCCTGGCGGCGGGCGCGTTCGCGAGCCTCGTGCACAGCGCGGGCGACATCCTCTCCGACCTCGTCGACGCCCTTTCCACGTGCGAGACGGCCCTGCAGAACGCGGAGCACACGGCCACCCGCGGCGGGGTGGCCACGGGCGCCAAGGGTGTGCCACTGCCGATCGCGACAGCGAGCCCACCGAGCGCCGACGACCAGAAGACGATCTCGGCGCTGAACGACTACGACACGGTGCGCCGCCAGATCCTGCACACCGCCCAGCACGCGCGACTGGTGGCGGCGGACAAACTGCGGGGCCTGTACGCGCAGGTGACGGCACCGGTGTCGACCGGCGACAAGGTCACCATCGCGGACGCGCTGCGCGGCCTGTACGCCTACGACGCCGAGGACGCCAGAGCGGGCGGCCGGCAGGCGCGTGCCGCGCTCGACGACGCCAAGGCCGAGGAGCAGGCCGCCAAGAAGGAACTGCGTGCGGAACGCAAGGCGTACCAGAAGGCGGGCCGCGCCCTGCCCAAGGACCTTCCGGCCAAGGGCGCCTACGCCGACGCCGCCACCAAGGTCGACTCGTTGGAGGAGGCCATCGCCCGCGCCGACCACGGCAGTACCGCGCTGCCCTACGACCGCGCCCTGAACGTGAAGCTGGCGGACGCGGCGGACGCGCTGCGCCTGGGCAAGGGCGTGGCCGAACTGCCCGAGTTCCTCAGGGAGATCCCGGTCCTGGACGTCGCGGCGGCCGCCGCCTGCGGTCTGGTGGAGGCCAAGGACGACCACGACAAGGGCTGGTCCTGGCAGAAGTCCGTCCTCGTGGACGGCGGCGTCGCCCTTGGCGGGGTGGCCGTCGGCGCGGGGGTCGTGGCGGCGCTGCCCGTCGAGGGCGCGGTGGCGGTGGCCGGGGTCGGGGTGGTGGCGGCGGTCACCGCGACCGAGGTGCTCGACCACGCCGTCCACGAGCACTGGAGCGAGGACATCCACGACCACGGCGTGGTCGGCGGCGTGCTGACCGGGACGGGCCACGTCCTGACGGAGACCGGGGAAGACGACGTACGAATGGCGAAGGACATCTGGCATGGCGTCACGAGCATCTTCTGAGGTCCCCGCCCTCGCGGCGCCGGTCAATATCCCGGCTCTGCCCAAACTGGGCAGGACCTGGTACAAGCGGGGCGCGCTCTACTGGCTGTCCCGCGCCCGTACGACCGTCTTCCTGCTCCTCGTGATGGCGATGCTCTGTTTCGTGTCGCTGAGCCTCTACAGGGGATTCCGCAGCGAAATGCCGCCCACGGTGCGTGCCGTGTGCGACGGCGCGCAGGTGGTCGCGTCCTGTGCGGCTCTGGTCTGGGGCTGGGTCAAGCAGCGCCGCAGCCACCGGGAGGCCCTTCTGGACCCGCCCAGCCCCCAGCAGACCTGGGTCGCCAAGCGTGACCACAACCGACGCGCGGGCAGGTCGGCCGGTTGGGGAGCCGCCGGCGGACGCGTCCTCCTGGCCCTCGCGGCACCCGTCATGCCGGCGTTCGCCGCGTACCTCGTCGGCTGGCTGACCGCCTGGGGCACGGTGCGCGAATACCCGAGCGAGGTCGGCGCGCGGCGCTGGCTGCGGGAGCACCCGGCGGGAGCGTGACGCCGCGACCGCACTCGGAAGGTCCCGCGCCCCGGATTCTCGAGCGGATGGTGATCCAGCAGGGAAGCTGACTTCGAGACACGGCCTGGCCGGGATCGGCCGAATAATAATGCAAGCACGCTTGATTGTTTCTGACCCCGCTGCCATGCTCCCCCCATGGCCGACCCGACCCCCGTGTTCGACGACCTACGTGCCGAAAGCGACGAACTCGACCGGCTGGTAGCCGAGTTGAGTCCGGAGCAGTGGGCCCTCGCCACGCCCGCCCCCCGCTGGACCATCGCCCACCAGATCGCCCACCTCGCGTGGACCGACCGGTCGGCCCTGCTGGCGGTCACCGACGAGGACGCGTTCCGTGTGCTGGTCGAGAAGGCGCTCGCCGCCCCTGATTCGTTCGTCGACGAGGGTGCGGAGGACGGGGCTCGACTTCCGGCCGAAGAGCTGCTCGCCCGTTGGCGTGAGGGACGTACCGCACTCGACGTGGCGCTGCGCGGGTCGCCGCCCGGCGCCCGTTTCCCCTGGTACGGCCCGCCCATGTCCGCGGCCTCCATGGCCACCGGTCGCCTGATGGAGACCTGGGCGCACGGTCAGGACGTGGCGGACGCGCTCGGGGCGACCCGCGCCGTCACCGACCGCCTCCGCCACGTCGTCCGCATCGGCGTACGGGCCCGGGACTTCGCCTTCGGTGCGCACGGGCTGTCCGTGCCCGCCGACGAGTTCCGCGTCGAACTCGTGGGCCCGTCCGGCGACTTGTGGACGTACGGCCCCGACGAGGCCCCTCAGCGTGTCACCGGCCCCGCGCTCGACTTCTGTCTCCTGGTCACCCAGCGTGCCCACCGCGCCGACCTCGCCCTCCACACCGACGGCCCGGACGCCGACCGCTGGCTGGACATCGCCCAGGCCTTCGCCGGTCCGCCCGGCGCCGGGCGCCCGCCGAAGGGGGACACCACCCGGTGACCCTGCGGATAGGCAACGCCTCCGGGTTCTACGGCGACCGCTTCGACGCGATGCGCGAGATGCTCACCGGCGGCGAACTGGACGTCCTCACCGGCGACTACCTCGCCGAACTCACCATGCTGATCCTGGGCCGTGACCGTCTGAAGGACCCCGGCGCCGGATACGCCCGCACGTTCCTGCGGCAGTTGGAGGAGTGCCTCGGCCTCGCCCATGAGCGAGGCGTCAGGATCGTCACCAACGCGGGCGGCCTCAATCCCGCCGGACTCGCCCAGAAAGTACGGGAGTTGGCGGAACGGCTCGGCCTCCCCGTCAGCGTCGCCCACGTCGAGGGCGACGATCTCACCGCCGCCCACCCCGGCGCCCTCGCCGCCCACGCCTACCTCGGCGGCTTCGGCATCGCGGCCTGTCTGCGGGAAGGCGCGGACGTCGTGGTCACGGGCCGGGTCACGGACGCGGCGCTCGTCACCGGGCCCGCCGCCGCCCACTTCGGCTGGACACCGGCGGACCACGACCGGCTCGCGGGGGCCGTCGTCGCCGGGCACGTCCTGGAGTGCGGGACGCAGGCCACCGGCGGCAACTACGCGTTCTTCACCGACCACGACCCACGACGGTCGGCCCGCCCCGGCTTCCCGCTCGCCGAGATCCACCAGGACGGCACCGCCGTCATCACCAAACACCCCGGCACCGGCGGCTTCGTCGACATCGGCACGGTCACCGCGCAGCTCCTCTACGAGACCACGGGTGCCCGGTACGCGGGCCCCGACGTCACCGCGCGCCTCGACACCGTACGGCTGACCGAGGACGGCCCCGACCGGGTGCGGATCGAGGGCGTACGAGGGGAGGCCCCGCCTCCCACCCTCAAGGTCGGCCGCAACCGCCTCGGCGGCTTCCGCAACGAGGTCGCCTTCGTGCTGACCGGCCTCGACATCGAGGCCAAGGCCGAGCTGGTCCGGCAGCAGATGACGGACGCGCTGGCCAAGGCGCCCCCCGCCGACGTCCGCTGGGACCTCGTCCGCACCGACCGGGCCGACGCCCCGACCGAGGAGACCGCGAGCGCCCTGCTGCGGCTCGTCGTACGGGACCCGGAGCAGGAGGTCGTCGGACGGGCACTGAGCGGTGCGGCCGTAGAGCTGGCGCTCGCCAGTTACCCCGGTTTCCATGTGCTGGCACCACCGGGGAAGGGCGCGCCCTATGGAGTCTTCGAGGATGTGTACGTCCCCCATGGTGCCGTCGACCATGTGGCCGCCCTCCACGACGGGCGCCGAGTCCCTGTGGCGCCGGCCCAGGAGACCCTCGTACTCGACGACGTACCGGAGCCAACACCACCCGCTCCCCTTCCGCCCGGGCCCACCCGTCGCGCCCCCCTCGGCCTCGTCGCCGGAGCCCGCAGCGGCGACAAGGGCGGGAACGCCAACGTGGGGGTGTGGGCCCGCACGGACGACGCCTGGCGGTGGCTCGACCGCACGCTCACCGTCGACCTCCTGCGCGACCTCCTGCCGGAGACGGCAGGTCTGCGCGTCACCCGCCACCCGCTCCCCAACCTCCGCGCCCTCAACTTCGTCGTCGAGGGCATCCTCGGCGAGGGCGTCGCCGCCCAGCACCGATTCGACCCGCAGGCCAAGGCCCTCGGCGAATGGCTGCGCTCCCGCCACCTGGACATCCCGGAGGCCCTCCTATGACGGTCATCCAGACCACCCTCGACACCACCGGCCCCGACTACCGCGCCCACCGCGACGCCATGCTCGCGGGGCTCGCCGACCTCGACGCCGAACACGCGAAGGCCATCGGCGGAGGCGGACCGAAGTACGTGGAGCGGCACCGAGGGCGCGGCAAGCTGCTCGCCCGCGAGCGCATCGAGCTGCTCCTCGACCCGGACACGCCCTTCCTGGAGCTGTCCCCGCTGGCGGCCTGGGGCAGCGACCACACCGTCGGCGCCTCCCTCGTCACCGGCATCGGAGTCGTCGAGGGCGTGGAGTGCCTGATCACGGCCAACGACCCGACCGTGCGCGGCGGCGCGAGCAACCCGTGGAGCCTGAAGAAGGCCCTGCGCGCGAACGACATCGCCCTCGCCAACCGGCTGCCCTGCATCAGCATGGTGGAGTCCGGCGGGGCCGACCTGCCGTCCCAGAAGGAGATCTTCATCCCCGGGGGCGCGATCTTCCGCGACCTCACCCGGCTCTCCGCCGCCGGCATCCCCACCGTCGCGGTCGTCTTCGGGAACTCGACGGCCGGGGGCGCGTACATCCCCGGCATGTCCGACCACGTGATCATGGTCAGGGAACGCGCGAAGGTGTTCCTCGGCGGGCCGCCGCTGGTGAAGATGGCCACCGGTGAGGAGAGCGACGACGAGTCACTGGGCGGCGCGGAGATGCACGCGCGCGTGTCGGGCCTCGCCGACCACCTCGCCGTGGACGAACAGGACGCCCTGCGACAGGCACGGCGCGTCGTCGCCCGCCTCAACCACCGCAAGGCGTACGGCGATCCGGGCCCCGCCGCGCCTCCCAAGTACGACGAGGACGAACTGCTCGGCATCGTCCCCGGCGACCTGCGCACCCCCTTCGACCCGCGCGAGGTCGTCGCCCGGATCGTCGACGCCTCCGACTTCGACGAGTTCAAGCCGCTGTACGGGACGAGCCTCACCACCGGCTGGGCCACCCTGCACGGCTATCCCGTCGGCATCCTGGCCAACGCCCAGGGCGTCCTCTTCAGCGAGGAGTCCCAGAAGGCCGCCCAGTTCATCCAGCTCGCCAACCAGCGCGACATCCCGCTGCTCTTCCTGCACAACACCACCGGCTACATGGTCGGCAAGGAGTACGAGCAGGGCGGCATCATCAAGCACGGCGCGATGATGATCAACGCCGTGAGCAACTCCCGGGTGCCGCATCTGTCCGTGCTCATGGGCGCGTCCTACGGCGCCGGCCACTACGGCATGTGCGGCCGCGCCTTCGACCCCCGCTTCCTGTTCGCCTGGCCCAGCGCCAAGTCCGCCGTCATGGGCCCCCAGCAGCTCGCGGGCGTCCTGTCGATCGTGGCCCGCCAGTCGGCGGCCGCGAAGGGCAATCCGTACGACGAGGACGCGGACGCCGCCCTGCGCGCCATGGTGGAGCAGCAGATCGAGTCCGAGTCGCTGCCGATGTTCCTGTCCGGGCGGCTCTACGACGACGGCGTCATCGACCCCCGCGACACCCGCACCGTCCTCGGCCTGTGCCTGTCCGCGATCCACACCGCTGCGTACGAGGGCGCGCGCGGCGGCTTCGGCGTCTTCCGGATGTGAGGCCCATGATCACGACACTCCTCGTCGCCAACCGCGGCGAGATCGCCTGCCGCGTCTTCCGCACCTGCCACGACCTCGGCATCCGCACGGTCGCCGTGCACTCCGACGCCGACGACCACGCGCTCCACACACGCGTGGCCGACGCGACGGTACGACTGCCGGGCGCGGCGCCCGCCGACACCTACCTGCGCGGCGACCTGATCGTGAAGGCCGCCGTCGCCGCGGGCGCGGACGCCGTGCACCCCGGCTACGGCTTCCTCTCCGAGAACGCCGACTTCGCCCGCGCCGTCCTCGACGCGGGCCTGCTCTGGATCGGCCCGCCCCCGGAGGCGATCGAGGCGATGGCGTCCAAGACGCGCGCCAAGGAGCTGATGGGGCTCGCGTCCCTGTCCCGGGTCACCGAGGCCGACCTGCCCGTACTCGTGAAGGCGGCCGCGGGCGGCGGTGGGCGCGGCATGCGTGTCGTGCGCCGACTCGACGAGCTGGACGCCGCCCTGGAGGGCGCGCGCGCCGAAGCCGCGAGCGCCTTCGGTGACGGCGAGGTGTTCATCGAGCCGTATGTGGAGGGCGGCCGGCACGTCGAGGTGCAGATCCTCGCCGACACGCACGGCACGGTCTGGCCCCTGGGCACCCGGGACTGCTCCCTCCAGCGCCGCCACCAGAAGGTGATCGAGGAGGCCCCGGCACCGGGACTCCCCGAGGAGCTCACCCGGGAACTGCACGCCCTGGCCGTACGCGCCGCCCGCGCGGTGGACTACGTCGGCGCCGGCACGGTCGAGTTCCTGGTCGCCGACGGCAAGGCCCACTTCCTGGAGATGAACACCCGCCTCCAGGTCGAACACCCGGTCACGGAAGCCGTCTTCGGCCTCGACCTGGTCGCCCAGCAGATCCGCGTCGCCGAGGGCGCCGCACTGGACACCGACCCGCCGCTCCCGTCCGGCCACGCCGTCGAGGCCCGCCTCTACGCCGAGGACCCATCGACCGACTGGACCCCCCAGACCGGCACCCTGCACCGCCTCGCCGTCCCCGACGGCATCCGCCTGGACACGGGCTACGGCGACGGCGACACGATCGGCGTCCACTACGACCCCATGCTCGCCAAGGTCGTCGCCCACGCGCCCACACGCGCCGAGGCGGTCCGCAAACTGGCATCAGCCCTGGACGGAGCAACACTCCACGGCCCCCTCACCAACCGGGACCTCCTCGTACGGTCGCTACGGCACCCGGAGTTCACCTCCGCCCGCATGAACACGGGCTTCTACGACCGTCACCTCGCCGAACTCACCGAACCGGCCCCCGACCCGCACGCTCCCCTGGCCGCCGCCCTGTCCGACGCCCACGGCCCCTCCCGCTTCGGCGGCTGGCGCAACGTCCCGTCCCAGCCGCAGGTCAAGCGCTACGAGACGGCGGGTGAGGAGGCCGAGGTCCACTACCGGCACACCCGCGCCGGCCTCGCGGCGGACGGGGTCCTGGTCGTCCACGCCGACGCGCGTCTCGTCGTACTGGAAGTGGACGGCGTGCGCAGGAAGTTCGAGGTGGCGCGCTACGGCGACGAGGTGTACGTCAACAACACCGCGCTGAGGTCCCTGCCCCGCTTCCCGGACCCGGCGGCCCAACTGGCGCCCGGCTCGCTGGTGGCCCCGATGCCGGGGACGGTGGTGCGAGTGGCGGAGGGACTGATGGAGGGGGCCGCCGTAGAGGCCGGAGAACCTCTGCTCTGGCTGGAGGCGATGAAGATGGAGCACAAGATCGCCGCACCGGTCACGGGGACACTCAGCGCCCTGCACGTCCTACCTGGCCAACAGGTATCGCTCGGCTCTCTGCTGGCAGTAGTGCAGCCAACGTAGGGGCGCGGGGCTGCATTGAACATGCGGCTCCGCCGCGTGAGCGCGACCAGCCGTCCACGACCCGCACCCGGGAAGGAGCCCCTATGCCCCCCATCACGGATTCCGAGGAACACAAAGCCCTACGAGCCGCCGTCGCCGCCCTGGGCACCCGCCACGGCCGCACCCTCGACCGACAAGCCCTCTGGTCCGAGGCAGGCAAACTCGGCTACCTGGGCGTCAACCTCCCCGAGGCGTACGGAGGAGGCGGAGGCGGAATAGCCGAACTCTCCATCGTCCTCGAAGAACTGGGCGCAGCCGGCTGCCCCCTGCTCATGATGATCGTGTCCCCGGCGATCTGCGGCACGGTGATCGCCCGCTTCGGCACGGACGACCAGAAACAGCAGTGGCTCCCCGGCCTCGCCGACGGCACGCGCACCATGGCCTTCGGCATCACCGAACCCGATGCCGGCTCCAACAGCCACCGCATCACCACCACCGCCCGCCGCGACCCCGACACCGGCGACTGGCTCCTCACCGGCCGCAAGGTCTTCATCTCCGGCGTCGACATAGCCGACGCCACCCTCATAGTCGCCCGCACCGAAACCGCGTCCGACAAAGAGGGCCGCACCGGCCGCCTCAAGCCCTGCCTGTTCATCGTCCCCCGCGACACTCCCGGCTTCGAACGCCGCCAGATCGACATGGAGCTGACGGCCGTCGAGAAGCAGTTCGAGCTCACTCTCGACGACGTACGGCTCCCCGCCGACGCCCTCGTCGGCGACGAGGAAGCCGGCCTGCTCCAACTCTTCGCCGGCCTCAACCCCGAACGCATCATGACCGCCGCCTTCGCGATCGGCATGGGCCGCCACGCCCTCACCCAAGCGATCACCTACGCCCGCGACCGCACCGTCTGGGACACCCCGATCGGCGCCCACCAGGCCATCGCCCACCCCCTGGCCCAGGCACACATCGACCTGGAACTCGCCCGCCTGATGATGCAGAAAGCCGCCCACCTCTACGACGCCGGCGACGACATCGGCGCGGGCGAGGCCGCCAACATGGCGAAGTACGCGGCCGGCGAAGCCTGCGTGAAGGCGGTCGACCAGGCCGTGCACACCCTCGGCGGCAACGGCCTCACCCGCGAGTTCGGCCTCGCCCAGTTGATAACCGCCTCCCGCGTGGCTCGTATAGCCCCAGTGAGCCGGGAGATGATTCTCAACTACGTCTCCCACCAGACCCTCGGCCTGCCCAAGTCGTACTGACCAGGCGCCGTGCCGCGCGAGGAGGAACCATGTTCCGCAGCGAGTACGCAGACGTCCCGCCCGTAGAACTGCCCATCCACGACGCGGTGCTGGGCCGCGCGGCCGAGTTCGGAGACGCCCCCGCCCTGATCGACGGCACCGACGGCACCACCCTCACGTACGAGCAACTGGACCGCTTCCACCGCCGCGTCGCCGCCGCCCTCACCGAGGCGGGCGTCCGCAAGGGCGACGTCCTCGCCCTGCACAGCCCCAACACGATCGCCTTCCCGACCGCGTTCTACGCCGCCACGCGAGCCGGTGCCTCCGTCACGACCGTGCACCCGCTCGCCACCCCGGAGGAGTTCGCCAAGCAACTCGCCGACTCCGCCACCCGCTGGATCATCACCGTGTCGCCGCTCCTGGAAGCGGCACGCAGGGCGGCCGAACTCGCCGGCGGCGTCCAGGAGATCTTCGTCTGCGACAGCGCCCCCGGACACCGCTCCCTCATCGACATGCTCGCCTCGGCCGCCCCCGAGCCACACATCGACATCGACCCCACCCAGGACGTCGCCGCCCTCCCGTACTCCTCGGGCACCACCGGCATCCCCAAAGGCGTCATGCTCACGCACCGCCAGATCGCCACCAACCTCGCCCAGCTCGAACCGGTCATGCCGGCGGCCCCCGGCGACCGCATCCTCGCCGTACTGCCGTTCTTCCACATCTACGGCCTCACAGCCCTCATGAACGCGCCCCTGCGCCAGGGCGCCACCGTCGTCGTCCTGCCCCGCTTCGACCTGGAAACCTTCCTCGCGGCCATCCAGAACCACCGCATCACCGGCCTCTACGTCGCCCCGCCGATCGTCCTCGCCCTCGCCAAGCACCCCCTGGTCGCCCAGTACGACCTGTCGTCCCTGAAGTACATCCTCAGCGCCGCCGCACCCCTGGACGCCCGCCTCGCAGCCGCCTGCTCGCAGCGCCTCGGCCTGCCCCCGGTCGGCCAGGCATACGGCATGACGGAACTCTCCCCGGGCACCCACGTCGTCCCCCTGAACGCCATGCGCGAGGCACCCCCCGGAACCGTCGGCAAGCTCATCGCCGGCACCGAGATGCGGATCGTCTCCCTCGACGACCCCGACAAGGACCTCGGCATCGACGAGTCCGGCGAGATCCTCATCCGCGGCCCCCAGATCATGAAGGGCTACCTCGGTCACCCCGACGCCACCGCCGCCATGATCGACCCCGACGGCTGGCTGCACACCGGCGACGTCGGCCACCTCGACGCCGACGGCTGGCTCTTCGTCGTCGACCGGGTCAAGGAACTCATCAAGTACAAGGGCTTCCAGGTGGCCCCCGCCGAACTCGAGGCCCTCCTGCTCACCCACCCCGGCATCGCCGACGCCGCCGTCATCGGCGTCTACAACGAGGACGGCAACGAGATCCCGCACGCATACGTGGTCCGCCAGCCCACCGCCACCGACCTCTCCGAAGGAGAGATCATGATGTACGTCGCCGAACGCGTCGCCCCGTACAAACGCGTCCGCCACGTCACCTTCATCGACGACGTACCCAGGGCCGCCTCCGGCAAGATCCTCCGCCGCCGACTCAGGGAGAGCACGTGACGACCCTCGTCCACACGACCCACGAACGCGGCATCACCACCCTCACCCTGGACGCACCCCAACGCCGCAACGCCCTCTCCGCCGCCCTCCTGGGCGAACTCGCCGCCGCCCTCGAGCAGGGCGGCGAAGACGACGACGTACGCGCGATCGTCCTCACCCACACCGGCACCACCTTCAGCGCGGGCGCCGACCTGCGCGACCCACCCGAGCCCGAGACCCTCGCCGCCCTCCTGCGGCGAATCGCCGCACTGCCCAAACCCGTCGTGGCCCGCATCACCGGCCACGCACGCGCCGGCGGCCTGGGACTGATCGGCGCCTGCGACATCGCGATCGCCTCCGACACGGCCACCTTCGCCCTCACCGAAGTCCGCATCGGCGTCGCCCCCGCCCTCATCAGCCTCCCCCTCCTGCACCGCGTCGAGCCCCGCGCCGCCGCCCGCTACTTCCTCACCGGCGAGACCTTCGACGCCGCCGAGGCGGCCCGCGTCGGCCTCCTCACGGCGACCAGCGGGCCCAAGGACATCGACGAGACCCTCGCCCCCGTCCTCGACGGACTGCGCCGTGCCGCACCACACGCCCTCGCCGAAACGAAACGGCTGCTCACAGCCAAGGTGCTGGAGGCCTACGACGAGGACGCGGGCCGGCTGGCCCAGCTCTCCTCCCGCCTCTTCGCCTCCGCCGACGCCCGCGAGGGCATGACGGCCTTCCTCGAACGACGGGATCCACCATGGGTGCTTTGAACACGGGCGCTGTGAGCACGGGTGCGGCGAGTACGGGTGCGGCCAGTACGCGTTCTGCGAGCACGGGTTCTGTGAGCACGGCCGACCACGCACCGGGCGAGCGCGTCCCCAAGCAGGACCGCAGCCGCGCCACCCGGCAGCGCCTCCTGGAAGCCGCCGTTGCCTGTCTCGCCGAACACGGCTGGGCGGGCTCCACGGTCGCCGTCGTCGCCGAACGCGCCGGTGTCTCCCGCGGCGCCGCGCAACACCACTTCCCCACCCGCGAGGACCTCTTCACGGCAGCGGTCGAGTACGTCGCCGAGGAACGCTCCACCGCCCTGCGCGCCCTCTTCCCCCAAGGCGCGGCGGGCGACCACCGAGCGGTCGTCTCCGCCCTGGTCGACCTCTACACCGGCCCGCTCTTCCGGGCCGCCCTCCACCTGTGGGTCGCCGCCTCCAACGAGGAACAACTACGGCCCCGGGTAACGGAGTTGGAAGCCCACGTCGGCCGCGAGACACACCGGATAGCCGTCGAACTCCTCGACGCCGACGAGTCCCGCCCCGGCGTCCGCGAGACCGTGCAGGGCCTGCTCGACATGGCCCGCGGCCTCGGACTCGCGAACCTCCTCACCGACGACACCGGCCGCCGGGAGCGCGTCGTCGCGCAGTGGGCGGGACTGCTGAAGGAGTCACTGGGCTGAAGATTCCACCGGGCCCGGGCAGTACGGGTGCCGGTCTCGGTGCCGGTGTTGCTGTTGGTCCCGGTCCCGGCTACGGCCAGGCCCCCGCCCTCACGGACTCAGCCGCTCCACCCGCCAGCTCCCGTCCGCCTCCGCCACATACCGCAACCGGTCGTGCAGCCGGTTCTCGCGGCCCTGCCAGAACTCCACCGCCTGCGGCGCCACCCGGAAACCGCCCCAGTGCGGCGGCACCGGCACCTGCTCGCCCTCCGGATAACGGGCACCCAGCTCCGCGTACGTCGCATCCAGCTCGGCCCGGTCCGCGACCACCGAGGACTGCGCGCTCGCCCACGCACCCAGCTGGGACCCGTGCGGACGGGAACGGAAGTACGCGGCCGTCTCATCCCGACCGGTACGCCGCGCGACGCCCGTCACGATGACCTGCCGGGCCATCGGATGCCAGGGAAACAGCAGCGCGACATACGGGTTCACCGCCAGATCGCGGGCCTTGCGGGACTCGTAGTTGGTGTAGAAGACGAAACCCTGCTCGTCGAAGGCCTTCAACAACACCGTCCGGGAACTGGGCCGGCCCTCCGCGTCCGCCGTGGACACGATCATGGCGTTCGGCTCGAACAACCGGCCCTCCGTCGCCGCCTGCCGGAACCAACGCGCGAACTGTTCCACAGGGGTGGCGGCCAGATCGGACTCCGCGAACCCCTCCGCCCGGTACTGCTGGCGCATCGAGGCGGGATGGAAGCGGTCGGGGCCGGGGGAGACGGCGTCTGCATCGGTCACGTGGTCATCCTGCCGTACACCGGACCACCGCACCGGAGGTGGCACTGAGTGCCGCGAACCCTCCCCAAAGGTGGCACTCGGCGATATGGTGCAGGTGCCATTCCGGTGGGGTGACCGTCGGCCCGGACGGGCACAACCGGAGTGACCGCCCAGGACCGCGAGTCCCCGCACAGGACCGTGGATCCACCGGCGCCACCTGTCGTACACATCACGAGGAGCCGCCTGATGTCCGACTTCGTACCCGGACTCGAAGGAGTCATCGCGTTCGAAACGGAGATCGCCGAACCCGACAAGGAAGGCGGCGCCCTGCGATACCGCGGCGTCGACATCGAGGACCTGGTCGGCCACGTCTCCTTCGGCAACGTCTGGGGCCTGCTCGTCGACGGCGCCTTCAACCCCGGCCTGCCACCCGCCGAACCCTTCCCCATCCCCGTCCACTCCGGCGACATCCGCGTCGACGTCCAGTCCGCCCTCGCCATGCTCGCCCCCGTCTGGGGCCTCAAGCCCCTCCTGGACATCGACGCCGCCCAGGCCCGCGCGGACCTCGCCCGCGCCGCCGTCATGGCCCTCTCCTACGTCGCCCAGTCCGCCCGCGGCCAAAGCCGGCCCATGGTCCCGCAACGCGAGATCGACAAGGCCCAGTCCGTCGTCGAACGCTTCATGATCCGCTGGCGCGGCGAGCCCGACCCGAAACACGTGGCCGCGGTCGACGCCTACTGGACGTCAGCCGCCGAACACGGCATGAACGCCTCCACCTTCACCGCCCGCGTCATCGCCTCCACGGGCGCCGACGTCGCCGCCGCACTCTCGGGCGCCGTCGGAGCCATGTCCGGCCCCCTGCACGGCGGAGCCCCCTCCCGGGTCCTCGGCATGATCGAGGAGATCGAACGCACCGGCGACGCCGAGGCCTACGTCAAACAAGCCCTCGACAACGGCGAACGCCTCATGGGCTTCGGCCACCGCGTCTACCGCGCCGAAGACCCCCGCGCCCGCGTCCTGCGCCGCACCGCCCGCGAACTCGGCGCGCCCCGCTTCGAGATCGCGGAGGCCCTGGAGAAGGCCGCCCTCGCCGAACTCCACGCCCGCCGCCCCGACCGCGTCCTCGCCACCAACGTCGAGTTCTGGGCCGCCATCGTCCTCGACTTCGCCGAGGTCCCGGCCCACATGTTCACCTCGATGTTCACCTGCGCCCGCACGGCAGGCTGGTCCGCCCACATCCTGGAACAAAAACGCACCGGCCGCCTGGTCCGCCCCTCGGCCCGCTACACCGGCCCGGGCACCCGCGACCCCCAGCAGATCGAGGGCTACGACGGCATCGCCCGCTGACGGCACGACTGGCTCTACACGCAGACGACCCGCGAGCTCGGGTCCCTCCGCCTTGCGGCGAAGAAGCCGGCCGGACGTACCGGCGAGCTCGCGGGTCGGGTGACTGCTTGGGATTGGGCCGGCTGCACGCGTCTCACACGCGCTGGTCCGGCACCGCACTCGGTGTGGTGACGGGCGCTAGCCCGCAGCCACCTCGCTTGTCCGGGTTTCATACATGTACCCGATCACCTCCTTTCCTGCGTAGGCCACAGCCTAGAAAGCGGTCCAACGCGAATCAACAGATTTTCCGGGATGTTGACCGCGCTGGTTCTGGCCGGCTGCTGTACCCGTATCCATCGCCCCGTTGCAGGAGCCGCAGATTCGCGTGGGAGACGTTGATCCGGCCTGCCGAGGTGCTCAGGCTGTGCTGTCCTCTGGCGCGGACAGAGATGCGCCCGCTCCACGTGCCTGCCCACTTGCCGGTAGGCACGGTGGCCCGTACGAGATCCCCCGTGACGTACCCGAAGTGCTGCTTGCCGCGAGCCCGCCGAAGCCGAGGGAACCCGAATCGGTCCGGAGTGGTGCGGGCATAGGACCCGCGTCCGGTGGCTTTGACGACGAGCACCTGGCCGGGGAGCCGCACAATGGCATCGCCGCTCTCGTGATCCAGTTGTCCGACGGACAGCGCGTCCAGGGTGTGTGTCTTCTCCAGTCCCATGGCGTCGCGGTTCCACTTGGTACGGCCGCCCGACCAGGTGTCTACGGGTCTGCCGAGATCGCTCAGCGCCTCCACCAGCTGCCACCGGGTCGCGTTGGCGGCGGCGTCACGGAGTGGCATGGAGAGCTTCTGGAGGATCTTCGCGAGACGCTCGGGCCGGTGGGCGAGGAAGGCCTCGACGGATGTGTTGCCCTTGGCCTGATTGCAGGGGACGCAGGCGAGGACGAGGTTGGAGATGCGGTTCGTGCCTCCTCGACTGCGGGGCCTGACGTGGTCGATGTTCAAGGGGACGCCGGTGGCGTCGCAGTAGGCGCAGGCTCTGTCCCACTTGGCGTGGAGGTAGGCGCGGGCCTCGGTTCCGGCGAGTGTGCCTTGCTGGTACTCGATTGCGGTCAGGGGCCTGCCGGCGCTCATGGCGTGGGTGTCGAAGGCGACGTGTTCGACGTGGATCTCGGTGACGGGTGCGTAGCGGCAGATTCGCGCTGTCTGGGAGAAGGTCGTGTCGACCCGGTGGCGGAGGGACGGCGGCAGCCATCCTGCGCGGCGGGGGCGGTTGTGGGGGCGGGGTGCGCGGTGGCGGAGGTTGACGGACCGGCGTCGGTGTCGGTATCCGGCGCGTTGTTGCATGGACCTGTGGATCTGGTCGCCGCGGTGCTGGAGTTCGATGGCCACGAGTCCGCGTCTCACGGTGACGACGGCTCCTTGCTGATCGATTTCCTTCTTCTCGTCGGTGAGGGAGAGGCCGGCGCCTTGGGAGCCGGGGTCGACGCGTAATTGCACGCCGGCGACTTCGGATTCGGCGTGGGTGCGGTCTTTGAGCCGGATGGTGAATGGCATCTGCCGCGCGACCACGGCTCGTCCATTGCCCAGGAGTTCGCGGGCACGGGCGGGGTGGCAGGGCATGAGGGGCTTTCCGTCCTTGGACAGTACGAAGACCCTGTTCGCGCCGATGCCGCCTGTGTAGGCCGGTTTGTGTGGGGGAGCGTCACCGCTCCCATTCTCTGCCGCCCTCGCTGCCGTGGCAGTGTTCTTGGCGTGACGCCGACGGGTTTCGGTGCTGTGCCCGTCGGTCTCCCCTCGCCCATGTTCCCGGCCGGTGCCTCGCGCGGTGGCGAGGTGTCCGTGAGCCGTTTCGTCCCTGCTCCCAGGGGTGTCTGCTCCCACGGATTCCAGAGCAGGCTGCTGAGGAAGCACAGCCTGGTGGGTCTGCTCACCTGCGGGGAACGTAGTCATCGGGGCACCTCCCTGATCTTGCGGATCGCGATGACTTGGGCTGGTCACTCGGCCTGGCTCTCGGCGAGAGACAGGACCAGCTTTGGGCTGGTGGAGGACTCTGCTGCGCAATTCGCTGCGGAGGTAAGGCCGGGTCGGCGATGATCGTTGGCGGGGTCGCCTTCCTGTCGTGTGGTCCTGGAGGCGGTACGGATGTCGATGCGGCCGGTGGGGTTGCCGGAGATCCCGGAACAGACGGTGGTGGTGGCCCGGGCGGCGTTCCCGAAGGGGAGCCTGGCGATACGGGCGCGGGATCGCCTCGCGGAGGTCTTCGTCGATGAGCCGTTCACGGAGGCGTTCGGGGTGCGCGGGGCGCCGGGACTGTAGCCGGGGGTGTTGTCGCTGGTGATGGTGTTGCAGTTCGCGGAGGGCCTGACGGATCGGCAGGCCGCGGCGATGGCGGTGCGGGCGATCGACTGGAAGTACGCGCTCGGTGCGGAGCTGCCGATGACGTACGCACCGCGGGACTTGGCGATCTGGACGGCGAGATGGCCGACGCCGCTTGGCTTCGGTGTGGCCGAGTGAGGCCGTGAGTGCGGGCACGACCGCCGGGCGACAGCGCACCCCGCCTGGACACACAGGATGCGTCCATCTCGGTCGGCCGCTCCGGCAGGCCCGGGTCCGACCGGCGGATTCTCGCGCGGCTGATCAAGCAGGCGAAATCGGCGACGATCCGTCGGCAGGAGTGTCTTCCGCCGCACCGAAACCCTGCAGGTGTTACTCGTCGAGGAACTGAAGGGCGTGCTTCAGGAACCGCTCGGGGTACTGGAACTGCGCTCCATGCCCGGCATCGGGGTAGATCAGCAGTTGAGCGTTGGGGATGTTCTGGGCGAGGTGCCAGGAGTTGATCGAGGCGATCATCACGTCGTTCTCGCCGTTGAGGACCAGCGTCGGCTGGGTGATCGCATTCAGGTGGGTGTAGGGATTCTCGCCCGGCAGCGGTTCCGCATAGGCGATCACCGCTTCGACCTGCGCCTGCGCGACTGCGGGCGAGGCCGGCGTGTCCTGGTCGGCCCGCTGGTGACGCCGCTCCCAGAAGGCCCGGCCGGCTTCGATCGCGGCTTCCGAGCGGCCGAAGAACAGGAAGAGGAAGTTCTCCAGGACGTGGACCGGATTCAGCGCGTGGTCAGGCACCTGGGGGTCACTCGTCGGGTCCCCGCCTCGGAGGCCGGTGCCGAGCAGGAGGAGCTTGCGCACCAGCTGAGGGTGGCGCAGCGTGACCTCCTGTACCTGGAAACCGCCGATCGAGAAGCCGAGCAGATCGACCTGCTCCAGCCCCAGCGCCCGGATGACCGCGGCGATGTCGTCGGCCATGTCCTCGATCCGGTTACGCGGCGTGCCGGATGACGAGGCGATGCCGCGCCCGTTGAACAGGATGACCTCGCGGCCTTCGGCCAGGCCGTCGGTGAGCAGGGGGTCCCAGTGGTCCATCCCTCCGCGGAAGTGCTGGACCAGGAAGATCGGGACGCCGGAGGGCTTGCCCCAGCGTCGGTAGGCGAATCGGTCGCCGTCGACCTCGATGTACTGAGTCGGTGCAGTCAGGTGTGTGTCACTCATGGCCTGGCCCTTTCTGTGGCGGGTGAGCAATACGATCACGGTCATAATCTAAAAAGTCAACCACTTTGATGTCGATCGACATCTATGTATGGTGGACTGCCGCGCGTCGACCGGAGAAGGGGGTGGCTGGACATGCGGGTCACCAAGGCACAGGCAGAGCGCAACCGTGCGCACATCGTCGCGACAGCCGCCAGGCTGTTCCGCGAGCGCGGCTACGACGGTGTCGGCGTGGCAGAACTGATGGCAGCCGCCGGGTTCACCCATGGCGGGTTCTACAAGCACTTCCGCTCCAAGGCCGACCTCATGACCGAAGCGTCCGCAACCGGGCTCTCACAGACCGCGGCACGGACAGAAGGTCTGAACCCCGCCGAGTTCGTCAAGAACTACGTCTCCCGGGAGCATCGCGACAGGCGCGATGACGGCTGCACCATCGCGGCCCTCAGCGGCGACGCCGCACGTCAGCCGGCGAACCTCAGAACAGAGTTCGCAGCCGGGATCGAGAACCTGCTGACGGCCCTTCAGTCCCAAAGCGCTACGCCGGGGGATGCGGACCAGCGCGCGGCCCGCACCACGGTGATCGACATGCTCGCCCATTCGATCGGCGCGATCGTGTTGTCGCGGGCATGCCCGGACGGTTCTCCGTTGGCGGACGAGATCCTCGATGTCTGCCGCAAGGAAATTCTCGCGTCACTGGCACACGGCAACAGCGACCAGCCGGAGGCACGGGGCCCGGGAGCCTGATCGCAGCCGACCGACGCACGCCCACGACAGGTGGCGTCGCCAGATGGCGGACCATGGCCGTGAGCTCATGGATGAGGCGCTTTCCAGGGCCCGCCGTGATGAGCGGGCATCGAGTACGTCGAGAGCCTGCACGTCAACGACCGCAATGACTTCTGCGGCGAGGCACGCGCCTTCGACATGGACCCCTCCCGATCTTCAGCGACCTGAGCGGGGTCACATTCAAACGGTGACGACGCCGCCGACTGCGTCGACACCACCGCATTAACCTGCACACTTCCGAACACCGACGCATCAACGCGCAGCTCACCCACGCCGATGACGAGACGATGACGGCGCGCCTTCTCGATGGCCTGCGCGCGATCGGGCACCGCACGCAGCGCGCCACGGGCCTTCCCGACGCCGTCAGGTGACGTACTCGTTCCTGTTCATGAAGGCCAGCGGGGACCAGTTGCGCGAGCTCACCCCGCTCATCGACGTCGGCACGATCCACCCCGTCGTCGACACCGCCTTCCCGTTCGAGTCGACCCGAGATGCGCTGGAGCAGGCCGAGAAGGGGCACGCGAAGGCCGGCGAGGTCGTCGTCAAGATTGCGTGAGGGAGCAGTCCTTTCCGGACCACATCTCTCAGGCACACCGGCAAAAGGGAGAAGCACCCTCATGAGTACCTATCTGTGGAGCGAGTGACCTCCTTTCCTCGGTGTGCATACAAAGCTATGGATGGAGCAGCGGTAAGGAGGTCTGATCCATGGATAGCCCACGTCTGTGCGAAAAACTCTGATTCGTCGAACAGGTAGCCGACATTGCTGCTAGACGTCGTCTTACGAGGGTCGCGAGACCGCCGACTGATCGCCTAGCGTTCCCGGCATGACGCAGACGGGTGGGGTGCGGCGGGCGATTCTCAGCGGGTCGACCTTCGAGGAGCAGATCGGGTACGCGCGGGCCGTGGTCGACGGGGACTGGGTGCATGTGTCGGGGACGACCGGGTTCGACTACGCGGCGATGACGATCTCCGACGATGTGGTGGAGCAGGCCGAGCAGTGTCTGCGCAATGTCGGGGCGGCGCTCGCGGAGGCGGGGTGTTCGTTCGCGGATGTGGTGCGGGTTCGGTATCTGTTGCCTGACCGGGAGGATTTCGAGCCGTGCTGGCCGGTGTTGCGGCGGGTGTTCGGGGAGGTGCGGCCGGCGGCGACGATGATGATGTGCGGGCTCGCGGATCCTCGTATGCGGATCGAGATCGAGGTGGACGCGAGAAGAGGGGCCGATGTCTGAGGTGCGTGTCGAGGCCGTCGTCGGCGACGTCATGTTGGAGGAGTGGCGGCATGTGCACAACGTGATCGTGCCGCCCGCCGCGCTGGGGCTGGGGGAGGTGCGGGAGCGGAGTGGGCGCTACCGGCTGGAGAACGCGTATCTGGGGGACGTGCTCGTGGGGTGCGCGACGGTCCGGCCGCCTGTGGGTGAGGAGGCCGTGGCGACGGTGATCGCGCGGGTGCTGCCCGGATTCCGGGGGCGGGGTTTCGGGACGGCGCTGTACGAACGGGGTCTCGCGCATGCGCGTGGGCTGGGTGCCCGGGTGATCGAGACGTGTGTGTTGGCCGTGAATGAGGAGGGGCTGCGGTTTGCCTCGGCTCGTGGTTTCGTCGAGGTTGAGCGGTATGTGGTGGAGGACGGCGGTGATCTCTGGGTTGACCTGCGACTTCCGTAGGTGTTGGACTGCTGGGGTCGGCGTCGGCGCGGACGTGGGCGCGTGCCCGGCGTACAACGATTCCTTCAATCTTGTGGGAACTTGGTGTGTGCTGCGTCACGTTCGAGTTGAATGATTGTTAGTGAGCGAACCGGCGTGCGGTGCACGCGGACGCGGCAGCCTGCAGGGGGTCCAGGTGAGTGCTTCCCGGCGTAGTGGGACCACCGACGAGATCGGGCCGGACGAGCCCGAGCGGGACGGTCCGGAGGGTTCGGACGGCTCGGATCTGCTGGCCGCGCTTCTCGATGGGATGGACGCTGCTCTGTGCGCGTTCGACGCGGACGGGGTGGTGACCCACTGGAACCGGGAGGCGGAGCGGATCCTCGGCTGGAGTGCGGAGGAGGCCGTGGGGCGGCACGGTTTCGCCGGGTGGGCGGTGCGCAGCGCGGACGCCGAGGAGGTCGAGGGGCGGCTGCTGTCGGCCATGGAGGCCCCGGGTCGTCAGGTGCACGAGTTCGCTCTGCTGACCAAGGACGGTGGACGGGTGCTCGTGCGGACGCAGTCGGCGGCTGTGCGCGGGCCCGACGGGAAGCCGGCCGGGGTGTACTGCGCGTTCAGTGAGGTGCACACGCAGATCGATCTGGAGCGGTCCATCGCTCTGAGTGAGGCGCTGTTCGAGGACGCTTCCTGGGGTGTGGTGCTCGTCGATGTCGATCTGCGGCCCGCGGTGGTCAACGCGCACGCGGCTCGGTCGTTGGGTGTGGGGCGTACGTCCGCGTTGGGGCGGCCGCTCGGTGATCTGCTCGTGCAGGGTGTGGAGGAGCTGGAGAGCGCGCTGGCGCATGTGCTGGCTGAGGGCGCGCCGCCGGCGCCGGCCGAGATCTGGGTGGGTGTGCGTACCCCGGAGGGCGAGAAGCGGCGTTGCTGGCGCTGTGGGTTCGTGCGGTTGGCTTCGCCGCTCGCGGAGGAGCCGGTGCCGCTGGGGGTGGGCTGGCTGTTCAACGACGTCACGGAGGCCAAGCAGAGTGAGCAGGAGGCTTCGCTGCTGCGGTTCCGTACGAATCAGTTGCACCGGGCGGCGCGGGCGGCCGCCGAGTGTGAGGACCCCCGGGAGGCGGCGACTGTCCATCTCGACTTCGCGCTCGCGGGCTTTGCCGATCACGCGTTGATCGACCGGGTGGCGGGCGGTGCGGTGGCTGACGGTGAGGACACGGGGCCGGTGCGTCTGGTGCGGGTCGCCGCGACGCCCTCGGGCGCGCCGGGGCCGAGCCCGTTGACCGGGCAGGCGGGGTTGCCGGTGCGGTACGGGGAGGGGCATCCGGCGTTGCAGTGTGTGGAGCGGGCCGGGGCGGTGCGGGCGAGCGTGGGGGCGGTGCGGGCCGAGGAGGCGCGGGAGTGGGCGCTGGCTCGGCAGTGGCCGGGGGACGCGGTGCACGCGTTGTGCGCGGTGCTGCGCAGTCGGGGTCGGACGCTGGGTGCCGTGACGTTTCTGCGGGGTGCCGGGCGGAGCCAGTTCGAGCGGGGCGACGCGGTGTACGCGGAGGATGTGGCCGTGCGGATCGCCGGGGCGTTGGATTTGGGCGAAGTGCTCGGTGGAGAGGGCCGGGGGTAGCGGTGGAGGGTGGAGAGGGCCGCCGGTAGCGGCAGCGGGCTGGGGGTGTCAGCGGCGGTAGAAGATGCGCTCGCCGTACTTGTCGAACACGCGCCTGTTCCATTCGTGGCCCCCGTCCACGTTCCCCGAGCGCAGCAGCGGCGGCTCGACGCCCCGGTCGGCCAGGGCGCCGGCGGCCGTGGCCATGACTGCCTGGAGGATGGCCGCGGTGACGACGGTGGAGGCCGGGGCGAAGGGGGCCGGGACGGTGTCGAGGGTGAGTTCCGCGTCGCCGATCGCGATCTTGGAGTCGAGGACGACGTCGCAGTGGTCCTTCAGGTACGTGCCTGAGGAGTGCCGGGACCGTGTCTCCGAGGCGTACGCCACCGATGTCACGCCGATGACCTTCACGCCCAGGGCACGTGCGCCCATGGCCATCTCCACCGGGAGCGCGTTGCGGCCGGAGAGCGAGATGATCACGAGGGCGTCGCCCGCGCGGAGCGGTGAGCAGTCCAGGACGGCGCTCGCGAGGCCGTCGACGCGTTCCAGGGCGGAGCCGAGGGTGGCCGGCATGACGTCCACGCCGACGACACCGGGGACGGCCAGCAGGTTCATCAGGGCGAGGCCGCCGGCGCGGTAGACGACGTCCTGGGCGGCGAGCGAGGAGTGACCGGCGCCGAAGGCGAACAGGCGTCCGCCGGAGGTCACGGTGTCCGCGAGGAGGTTCCCGGCCGCTTCGACGGACGAGGCCTCCTCGTCCCGGACCCGCCGCAGCAGGTCGATCGCGGCGTCGAAGAACTGACCGGACAGCGTGCCGTCGCTCATGCGGGCCCCTTCGGAGCTCAGGTGGATGTCGAGGTGCGTGTCGAGGTGCGTGGGGACGTGCGTGTCGAGGCGGGGGAGACGTGGCCGGCGAGGCGCGTGTCGGGGCGTCTGTGCCGCGGATCACCGTGCGGTCTGGACCAGTGGGATGTCAATACGGCCGCGCGGGGCCGCTTCGTAACGCCTTGGTTCCAACGGCGCGGCACGGTTGTCGGTGGTATCCGGCAGAATTGGGTCCAGGGCCAGCGCACGAGCCGCGAAGCTGTCGTGCTTCGGGCAGATCTCATCAAGGGGCACGTATGTCCGGACTGATCGACACCACGGAGATGTATCTCCGCACCATCCTCGAGCTGGAGGAGGAAGGTGTGGTCCCCATGCGTGCCCGGATCGCCGAGCGGCTCGACCAGAGCGGGCCGACGGTCAGCCAGACGGTGGCGCGGATGGAGCGTGACGGCCTGGTGGGCGTCGCCACCGACCGCCATCTGGAGCTCACCGACGAGGGGCGCAGGCTGGCCACCCGTGTGATGCGCAAGCACCGGCTCGCCGAGTGCCTGCTGGTCGATGTGATCGGTCTGGAGTGGGAGCAGGTGCACGCCGAGGCGTGTCGCTGGGAGCACGTGATGAGCGAGGCCGTCGAGCGGCGCGTGCTGGAGCTGCTGCGGCACCCCACCGAGTCGCCGTACGGCAACCCGATCCCGGGTCTGGAGGAGCTCGGCGAGAAGGACGGCGCCGATCCCTTCCTCGACGAGGGCATGGTGTCGCTCGCCGACCTCGATCCCGGCCTGGAGGGCAAGACGGTCGTGGTGCGCCGGATCGGCGAGCCGATCCAGACGGACGCGCAGCTGATGTACACGCTGCGTCGGGCGGGCGTGCAGCCCGGTTCGGTGGTGAGCGTGACGGAGTCGGCGGGCGGGGTGCTCGTGGGCAGCGGAGGCGAGGCGGCCGAGCTGGTGTCGGACGTCGCCTCGCACGTGTTCGTCGCGAAGCGCTGAGCCGGACGCCTACTGCCGGACGCGGGATGCCGGACGCGGGACGCGGGACGCGGGATTCGGGGTGCCGGACACCTGGCGTCGGACGCCGGAACGCCCGACGCCGGAACGCCCGACGCCGGAACGCCCGACGCCGGAACGCCCGACGCCGGAACGCCCGACGGTCGACGCCGGACGCCGGAGCCCCGCGCCTCGGCCGAGCGGAGTGGTTCATTCCACTCAGTGTTCGTCAACTCCTGGTGACAGGGAGGTAGTTGTGGCGCTCCGGCGATCTCGTCGAATCCGAGATTCAGTGCGCCGAATCGCAGCGTTGGGACGCTTCGCGTGCGAGGCTGTCGCGTGAGGCATATGACCTGAGGGGCTCTTGGCGCGGGGCGGCGGTGGTGCCGTCCGGCCGGGGAGGGGGCGGGGATGATGTGCCGTGAACATGGAGAGGGCCCCGGCGCCGTGTGGCGCCGGGGCCTGTCCTCCCCTGTGCTGACCCGGAGCCCCGAGCTCTCAGGGTCATCCCCTGCGGACCGATTTCCCCGAGCGGTCCGCCTCCCGCTGAAGATCTCCCCGCGGTGGCGGCGATCATTCCTTGAGCGGGGTCACTCGAACGAGGGGTGTTGCCGGTGATATGGCGTTTCTCGAATAGGCATTCGATAGTCTTCGGGTGACGCATCACGCGGAATCTGCGCTTCAGGGGTGTGGGCAGGCACGACAGGCACGGTAGGCAGGACGCGGTTCACAGGACCGTCCGCCCCGAGTGGGAGCGGGCGGTCCGAGCGGAGCTAGGGGGGTGCCAGACCTATGGCGCGACGCATCGACGTGACCGGGGCGGGCGGCGTACGCCTTGCGGCCTGGGAGTTCGGCGACCCTCCCAAGACCGATCCGGCGACGGACGGTCTGGGGGAGATCGAGCGGGGCCCGGGGGTGCTGTTATTGCACGGGCTGATGGGACGGGCCTCTCACTGGGCGTCCACCGCCCGCTGGCTCTCCGAGCGGCACCGAGCCGTCGCCCTCGACCAACGCGGCCACGGCCAGAGTGAAAAGCCCCCGCGGGCGGCCTTCACCCGCGAGGCCTATGTCGAGGACGCCGAGGCCGCCCTCGAACAGCTCGGCCTCGGCCCGGCCGTCCTCGTCGGGCATGCCATGGGCGCCCTGACCGCCTGGCAGCTCGCCGCCAAACGTCCCGACCTGGTCCGCGGGCTGGTCATCTGCGACATGCGGGCCTCCGCGCTCGGCTCCGCCTCGCAGCGCGAATGGGAGAACTGGTTCAAGGCCTGGCCGGTCCCCTTCACCACCCTCGCCGACGTCCGCAAGTGGTTCGGCGAGGACGACCCCTGGGTGGAGCGCCCGACCCCGTCCCGCGGCGAGTTCTACGCCGAGGCCATGCAGGAGTCACCCGACGGCTGGCGCCCGGTCTTCGAACCGGAGCAGATGCTGAAGTCCCGCGAGACCTGGGTGTACGACGCGCACTGGGAGGAGCTCACCCAGGTGCGGTGCCCCGCCCTGGTGGTCCGCGGACTGGACGGCGAGCTTGGCCGCGCCGAGGCCCAGGAGATGGTCCGGGTCCTGCCCCAGGGCCAGTACGCGGAGGTCACGAACGCCGGCCACCTGCTCCACTACGACCAGTGGGAGGCCCTACGGGGCGCCATCGAACCGTTCCTGGACGGCGTCCCCACCGACCTCAAGGGCTGACCCGCCCGCCCCCTCAGCTCACCCCTTGCTGACCGCCACCAGGATCTCCGGCAGCTGCCGAGCCGTCCGCGGCGCCGCCAGTCGCAGGCCTCCCAGCGTGACCACCGTCCCGTAGACCGCCCCCACCGGCAGGAGCAGCCAACTCCACTCGTCGCCGCCTTCGCTGACGTTCAGCCAGATCGTCCCGGCGATGACGGGGGCGCACAGCAGGGCGGCCGACACCATGCCGCCGAGCACGGCCATGAAGGCCAGCCCGGACTGCCCGGGGGCCACGTTCTTGTAGCCCTCCTGAGGGATGGAGTACGGGAAACGCGCCGACGTCCACGCGCCGGTCGCCAGCATCGCGCCGAGCAGCGCGAACGACAGTCCGAGCACCTCGGGCAGCTTCGGCCAGTCACCGAGCAGCGCGGTCGTCAGGACGGTCACGACGGTCGCGTACGGCAGGGTGATCGCCAGCAGCGCGAGCGCCCGCGCGCGCAGCTCGACGTACGCGTCCCGGGTCGACGAGATCGTCATCGCGACCATCCAGAACGCGGACGTGTCCTGGCCGAACTGGTTGTACATCTGCACGCCGAGCATCCCGGCGGCGAAGCACGCGAAGTAGATCGAGCCGGTGCCCTGCATCGCGTTGAACACCGGCACGATCAGACCGATGGCGAGGGAGGTCACCCAGGCCGCCTTGGTCTTGGGGTCGCGCCAGACATAGCGCAGGCTGCGCTCCATGACCGTGCCGGTCCGTCCGCCGGGCAGCAGCCGGGACAGTCCGGCCGAGTTCCGCCCGCGGGCCTTGGAGTCGGCGGCCTGGAGGGTGGAGCCGTCCGGCGCGGTCATCAGCCGGGTCAGATGCCGGGACCACACGACGAGCAGCGCCACCAGGGCCGCGGCGGTCAGCGCGAGCTGGAGGACGGCGACACCGTACGACCCCTCGCTCGCGGAGTTCGCCGCGCCGATCGCCGAAGCGGGCGGCACCCACTTCAGCACGTCGGCCGGACCGTCGAGCTGGGCCAGCCCGCCCGAGCCCAGCCGCTGCGCGCCGAAGTTCACGACCTGCGCCCCGACCGCGATGACCAGTCCGCTCAGCACCGCCAGATCGCGGCCCTTGCGGCTGGTCAGCAGCCGGATGTTGGCGACGGCCACGGTCCGCGCGAGAGCCACGCACACCAGCAGCGCGAGAACCACGCCGACGACGCCGACGACGTACGCCACACCGCCGTGCGCGACCGACACGACGGAACCGGCGAGCATGCACACCGTGAACAGCGGCCCGATCCCGACCAGTGAGGCCACGAGCAGCGCCCTGACCAGCGGGCGGGGCCGCAGCGGCAGCATCACCAGCCGGGTCGGGTCGAGGGTCTCGTCGCCGCTGGGGAAGAACAGGGGCATCACCGCCCAGCCGCCCGTGAGGACCGCCACCAGCAGCACCACCAGCGACCCGGCGTGCGCGTGCCCGCGCAGCGCCACCAGGCCGATCAGCTGCAGCACGGAGAACAGCAGCACGGCGACGGCCGAACCGATGTACGCGGCCCGCCGCCCGGCGGACTGCTTCAGCCCGTTCCTCAGCAGCGACAGTTTCAGTCGTACGACGACGGCGGTGACGTCCGTGACGGGGGTGCGGCCGGCGCTCACCGGGCCGCCCCGCCGCCCAGCCAGTCGAGATCGGAACCGGTGTCCCGGGCGCCCGCACCGACGAGTTCGAGGAACGCCCGCTGCAAGGAGGGCGCGTCGCCCCGTACCTCGGCGAGGGTTCCCTGGGCGCGGATGCGACCGGCGGCCATGACGGCCACCCAGTCGCACAGCGACTCGACGAGCTCCATCACATGGGAGGAGAAGACGACGGTGGCGCCGGACGCGGTGTACCGCTCCAGCACGCCTCGGATGGTCTGCGCCGACACCGGATCGACGCCCTCGAACGGTTCGTCGAGGAAGAGCACCTCGGGATTGTGGAGGAGGGCGGTCGCGAGTCCGATCTTCTTGCGCATGCCGGTCGAGTAGTCGACGACGAGCTTGTGCTGGGCCCCGGCGAGATCGAGGACGTCGAGGAGCTGCGTCGCCCGCTTGTCGACCTCGGCTGCGGGCAGGCCGCGCAACCGCCCGTTGTAGCTCAGCAGTTCCCGCCCCGACAGCCGCTCGAACAGCCTCAGTCCCTCGGGCAGCACCCCGATCCGGGCCTTGACCTCCACCGGGTCCCGCCACACGTCGTGCCCGACCACCTCCACGGAGCCCTGATCGGGCCTGAGCAGCCCGGTCACCATCGACAGGGTGGTGGTCTTGCCGGCGCCGTTCGGCCCGACGAGCCCGATGAACTTCCCGGCGGGCAACGCCAGATCGATCCCGGCGACGGCGACCTGCTGCCCGAACCGCTTCCAGAGCCCCTGCACACGTACGGCGGCTGATCCCACCACTGCTCCCGACGTCATGCCTGAACCCTACGGTCCGGCACTGCGCCTGCGGAGCGCGGGGAAAGCCTGGCCTGACGGCGGGGCCCGGACGGCGAGGCAGCTCTACCGTTCCCGTCCTACCGTTCCCGTCCTACCGTTCCCGTCCTGGCAGTTCGGCCCTACCGGTTCGGTCCTACCGGTTCGGTCCTACCTCCCGCCCTACCGCTCGAGTCCTACCGATCCCGCCCGCACGCGTACGCCAGCGGTGAGATCAACTCCTCGGCGTCCGGCAGCCACCGGTTCGCGGCCGTGGGCCGGCAGGCCCACTGCACGGCACCCGAGGACCCGAACCGCGTGGGCGGCCCGGCGACGTACGCCCCCTCGCCCAGCGTGACGAGGTCGAGTGAGGACGGAGCCCAGCCCAGCTTGCGTACTAGTTCCGGCACCTTCACCGACGCCCCCGGCAGCACGAAGAACTGCATCCGCCGGTCCGGCGTCAGCGTCACCGGCCCCAGCGTCAGCTGCATCCGCTCCATCCGGGCCAGCGCGAGGAACCCCGCCGTCTCCGGCACGGAGATGGCGTCGAACGTCCGCCCCGTCGGCAGCAGGATCGACGCCGTCGGCTGCTTCTGCCACATCCGGCGCGCGACGGTCGCACTGCCCGTGGCCTGCGACGACCAGTCCGCACGCGCCGGATGCGCGCCGGGGGCGGCGCACGCGGTGTCCTCGCACGAGCAGCGCTGCTCCCCCTCGACGGCTTCCAGCCAGGTCCCGGGAAAGACGTCCCAGTGGCGCTCCTCGGCGTAGCGGACGGCTGTCTCCAGCAGCGATTCCCCGCGCTGCTTCGGAATCTGAGCGGCTTCGGTACTCACGATCGTCTCTTCCACGTTCCACTCAACTCCCGCGCCCACCTGGAGTTACGGCCGGTTCGAAGCCAGGGACCGTGCGCGGGGGAGGAGCATCGATTCCGCAGCCGGGGCGCATGGGGGCATGTGCGGGGGCGCGCAGGAGGAACCGAGGCGTGACGTGGGTAGCCAGGTACGGGGGCGGCAACTGCCTTTACCCCGGCAATCCTCACATGCCTCGCATTTTAGCAGCGTTTGTGGGGCATTGATCTTCACGGCCGGATCTTTTCGTTCCTGACGAGGCAGCGAGTTCAGAAGTCCGTCCGTGGAAGACACGTCAACTCGGTGCGTGGGCAGGCACCGCAGCCACAGGGGGTACGCCATGGCCGCAAGGCCTCTCGTCGCGCGGCAACCGAACGAGCGGTTGCAGGCGCTCATCCAGGAAGCGGGCTGCTCGAACGCCGGGCTCGCCCGCCGGGTCAACATGTGCGGTGCGGAGCACGGTCTCGACCTGCGTTACGACAAGACGTCCGTGGCGCGCTGGCTGCGTGGACAGCAGCCGCGCGGACGCGCTCCGGCGATCATCGCGGAGGCACTCGGCCGCAAACTCGGCCGTACGGTCACGATCGACGAGATCGGCATGGCCAACGGCAAGAACCTCGCCTCGGGCGTCGGCCTGCAGTTCTCGCCGACGGTGCTGGGGGCCATCGAGCAGGTGTGTGAGCTGTGGCGCAGCGACGTGGGCCGCCGGGACTTCCTGTCCGGCTCGTCCGTCGCCGCGTCGGCGCTCGTCGAGCCCAGCCGTGACTGGCTGATCTCCGCGCCGGACTCGCAGGTCTCGCGCGCGGCCGGGCCCCGGGTGGGGCCGTCCGACGTCGCGGCGGTGCGGGCGATGACCCAGGCGCTGGTCGACCTGGACCACCAGTACGGCAGCGGGCATGTGCGCCCGGTGGTGGTGCACTACCTCAACAGCGTGGTCTCCGGGCTGCTGGCGGGCTCGTACCGTGAGGCGGTCGGCCGGGACCTGTTCGCCGCGGTGGCCCGACTCACCGAACTCGCCGGCTACATGGCCGTCGACACCGGTCAACCGGGCCTCGCGCAGCGGTACTACATCCAGGCGCTGCGCCTCGCGCAGGCGGCCGGCGACCGTGGCTACGGCGGGTACATCCTTGCCGCGTCGATGAGTCACCTCGCCGCGCAGCTCGGAAACCCGCGGGAGATCGCGCAGTTGGCGCGGGCGGCGCAGGAGGGGGCGCGTGGACGCGTGACCCCGCGTGCGGAGGCGATGTTCCACGCGGCCGAGGCGCGCGGGCACGCGTTACTGGGTGACGCGCGGTCGGCCCAGTCGGCGTCCGGGCGCGCGGTGGACGCGCTGGAGCAGGCGGACCCGTCCGCCGGGGACGACCCGGTGTGGATCGCGCACTTCGACGAGGCCTATCTGGCCGACGAGTTGGCGCACTGCCACCGGGACCTGGGGCAGGCCGAGGCGGCGGCGCGGTGTGCGCAGGAGTCCCTGGACGGGCACCCCGAGTCGCGGGCCCGCCGCAGGGCGATCGGCTATGTGCTGCTCGCCACCGCGCAGGTGCAGCAGCGGGAGGTGGAACAGGCGTGCAATACCGGCCTGAAGGCGGTTGAGTTGCTGGAGACCCTCCGCTCCAACCGGGGCGCCGAGTACCTGGACGACTTCCAGCAGCGCCTGGAGCCGTTCCGGGACGAGCCGGTGGTGATGGAGTTCGGGGAGCGCCTGGATCTGCAGGTGGCGGCGTGAAACACGGCGGTACGAGAGTGTGAACGAACGGGAAACGAAGGCGCGGGTGGGGAAAGGGGGCTGAATACAGCGGATGGGGGCAGGTTTACGGCACCACGGACATCGGGTCGTGTGCGTGGATCTGTTACGGCGGTCACAGGGACCCAGGTCACGGCCTGAGCTGCGTAGCACCGTGCTCTGGGGACCCGGTAGCGTGAGCCGACGATTCCGCAAGTCCCCCATTCGTAGGAGTCCCGGTGACGCAGAGTGGACAGGGCGAGGAGCCCTCGGCGCGCGAAGCGCGCGAAGGCATCGTGCTGCCCTCCGACGGTGGGGAACCCCTGCTGCCGGGCACGACAGGCGGATACGGCGGCGGGCGGCCGAACCCCGCCGCTCCGGCACCCGACGCGGCGTACGGCCGCCAGTCCGGTGAACCGTACGACCAGGCATCGGGCTCGGCGCCGGGCCAGGCGCCCGGGGCGGCGTACGGGCAGGCATCTGGACAGGCCTATGGGCAGGCATCTGGACAGGCCTATGGGCAGGAGCCGGGATCGACGTACGGCATGAGGCCCGGGTCGGCGTACGGGCAGCCGAACGATCAGACGTACGGCGAGACCTACGGCCAGACGTACGGTCAGCCGCACGACCAGGCGCACGGTCAGATACCGGGGCAGACGTCGGGCCAGACGCCGGGTCAGGGTTCCGGCCCGGTCTCGACGCCGGCCGGTGGTCAGGCCTGGGGCACGCCGTGGGGCCCGGACCAGCAGCAGGCTCAGGCCCCGGCCGCGCAGCCGGAACAGGGCTGGTCGGCTCCGCCCGCCCAGTCCTGGAATACCTCCGACTCCGGCCACCAGGCACCGTCCGCCGGCTGGGGAGCGCCGGAATCGCCCGCAGGGGCGGCGTCCCAGGCCCTTCCTCCGGAGGGCGGGCCGTCCTCGGCCTACGGCTCCCCCGCAGCGGGATCCGCCCAGGACCCGCCCACCTCCTACTACCTGCCCCCCGTCGGCCAGGGCACCCCACCGCCCCCCGCCGACGCCTACGGATCAGCCGCCGCCGGCGCGCCCCTGCCGTCCGCGGCACAGGACACCCCCCGCTCCGCCCAGCCGGCCGTCCGCCACTCCGCCCCCGGCGCCGCTCCCCTTCCGCCGGCCGACGAGGGCGCCACCCAGTACATCCCGCCGGTCCCCACCGGGGCCGGAGAGGTCGGAACGGGGTATCCCGGCCAGAACCCCGCGGCCGCGAGTGAGGGTGCGACCCAGTACATGCCGTCGGTCGGGCCCGGCGCGCTGCCGCCCGAGGCGGGATCCGAGTCGCCCGCCGAGGCGACCCAGTTCCTCGGACGCGCACCCCAGGGCGGCACCTCCCGGCCGGGCGCCGGACCGCTGCCGCCCGCCGCCGGAGCCGGACCGCTGCCGCCCGCCGGCGGACCCGACGCCGAGGCGACGCAGTACATCGCTCCCGTGCCCGGACAGCAGCCCCAAGGTGCGCCCTACGGCGGACCACAGGGCGGGGACCGGCAGCCGCCCGCCGAGTTCGACAACCTGTTCCGCGGCGGCCCGGCCGACGAGACGGCCGGCGCGACCCAGCAGATGCCCCGCTTCCAGCAGCCCGGGGCCACCTCCGGCGCCCAGCCGCCGTACGGACAGTCCGCGCAGCCGTCGCACGCCCCGCCCGGCGGCGGTGGACGCAGCGGCACGTACGACGACGGGGACGACGGTCGTGGTGGCCGCGGCGGCCGGCGCGGATCGCGGGTGCCGGTGATCGCCGCCGTCGGTGTCGGTATCGCCGTCCTCGGTATCGGGGCGGGCGCGCTGCTCGCCGGTGGCGGGGACGACAGCAAGAAGGGGGCCGACAAGAACCAGACCGTCTCCGCGACGGCGCCCGCGTCCGACGGTTCCGCCTCGCCGTCCGCCGATCCGGCCGAGCAGCAGGCCGTCGCCCTGGACAAGCTGCTCGCGGACAGCGGCGGCAGCCGGACGACGGTGATCAACGCCGTGGAGGACGTGAAGTCCTGCGACAACCTGGGCCAGGCGGCCAAGGACCTGCGGGGCGCCGCCCAGCAGCGCACCGGTCTGGTGACCCAGTTGTCCAAGCTCGCGGTCGACAAGCTGCCCGACCACGCCGCGCTGACCGACGCCCTCACCAAGGCGTGGCAGGCGTCCGCGTCGGCCGACAACCACTACGCGGCCTGGGCGGACCAGACGGCCGGCAAGAAGGGCTGCAAGAAGGGCCAGGCACGCGTCACCGGCCAGACCCAGGCCGCCAACCGCGCGAGCGGCACCGCCAGCACCGAGAAGGTCAGGGCGGCCAAGCTGTGGAACGCGATCGCGAAGTCGTACGGCCTGACCCAGCGCCAGCCGACCCAGCTGTAACCAGGTCCGGGACCCGGCCCGGCCGGGTCCCTCAGTCCAGGTCGGCGTTCTTCAGCGCGTCGGTGACGTCGGTGAAGCCCTTCCTGCCCAGCACCAGCCGGCCCTGCCTGACGACCTGGAGGGACACGTCGGTGTTGGCCAGGCGCGGGAAGCCGACGGCCGCGAGCGGGCCCTGGAACTTCCACTGGAGCGTCGGGGTCAGCCCGCCCGTGCCGACCTTGATCCCGTCGTCCAGGGCTTTGCGTACGGCGGCGGAGGTCACCTCGCCGGTCAGTGACTCGGCGATCTCCTTGAAGGCGGTGTACGCGATCCAGGTGGTCTGCACCCCGGTGTCCGCGGCGTCGATGCGGTTGTCGCCGAAGGCCTGCTCGCTGATGACCTTCTTCATCGGGTCCCAGCGCGAGTCGGTCTCCACCGGGTACCAGCCGGTGATGTACGACCCCTCGTAGGGCCCGGACTGCCCGCCGGAGGCGTTGATCTCCGTCTGGTCGACGTTGCCGAGCACCATGGCGGTGCGGACCGCGGGGTACTTCTCGCGGTCGCGCCGGAAGGAGTCCATGAAGGTGCCGGTGCGGTCTCCGAGCGCGGGCACCACGCAGCCCTTCCTGGCCGCTTCGGTGGTCGTCTGCCGGAGCGCCCGATCGGAGGGCTCGGAGTACTCGGTCGCGTCCTCCGGTGCCAGCAGGTCCTTGGTGGCCGCGTGTCCGCCGGCGGTCAGGCCGGAGTCGAGCAGGCTGGAGAGTTCGTCGCCCGCGACGGTGTCGGGTCGGACCAGTGCGACGGGCCCGCAGTCGGAGAGCGCCCTGCCGAGGCCGGCCAGGAGGGTGGGCTGCCCGCCGTTGACGGGGTAGGAGAGCGGGCTGGTGAACTCGTCGGAGGTGACGCCGTAGCCGCCGATGTAGGGGATGCCGGCGCCCTCCAGCGGTGGGAGGAAGGAGCCGGAGTACTGGCTGTAGGAGCCGACGACCGCGACGACGCCCTCGCTGACCGCGCGCTGGGCGCACCTCGCCGCGGCCACGCTGTCGTTACGGTCGTTGCAGGTCAGGACGGTGACCTTGCGACCGTTGAGGCCGCCGTGGGCGTTGATCCAGCGGGCGTAGGCCTTCGCGAAGGCGGGCATGCCCGGTTTGTTGGTGGCGTTGGTGTTCTCCGGGGCCCAGGTCATGACCTTGATCGGGTCGTCCCCGGAGCCCCCCGTGACCCCGGGGACGACCCCGCAGCCGGCGGTGAGCGACACACACGCCACCAGGGCCGCCGCCGAAACGGCGGCCGCTCTGACGGGCCGGGTGCACGTGGGGAGGAGGGTGCTGCGGAAGCGTCGCCTGCCGGTCATGTACGGACACGCTTCCGCCACACCGCTAACCGGGGTGTGACCCGCGGTGAGCGGAGGGTGACGTGAGGGTGAACAGCGGGGGGCCGGTGGGGCGCCCGAGGAAGGGAACGTACGATCGATGACCGTGCAAGGTTCGGAGAACTCTTCCCGTCGCGGCCGTCGCTCATCCACCATGGGTGACATGCCACAGAACGACATGCCGTGGTGGCGCTGGCGCAGCAACGTGCGCTCCGCGCTGCACATGCTCTCCGACCCGGTGTTCCAGAGGGATGTCTGGCTGGCGGGTGTGGAGGGGTACGGAGACGTCACCGACGCCGTGTACCGCCTCGTCGAGGACACCTGGCTCGACAACTGGTCCGCCGAGAAGTACGTCGGCACGATCTTCCGGGACTCCCAGGAGGCCGCGCTCGTCGACACCGCCGTCCTGCGGGTGCTGCGGATCATGCACCAGGTCGGGCCGGACGCCCCGGTCTCCGCGTACGTCGACCACCAGGGGTGGCCGGACGCGGTACGGGCGGCGCGCGACGCGCACGTACGGCTGGCGGTGGCCGACGGGGAGGACCCGGACGCGCCGCCGCGCACGCTGGAGGTGCTGCGGATCCTGACGCGGTCTGCGTAGCGAGACGGCCGGACGGCCCCGGTCCCTGATATGGGACCCTGTCCGGCATGAACGAGCAGTCCACCGGCGCCACCGCCCCCGCTGACCAGTACGTCCTCACCCTCTCCTGCCCCGACAAGCAGGGCATCGTGCACGCCGTGTCGAGCTACCTGTTCATGACGGGCTGCAACATCGAGGACAGTCAGCAGTTCGGCGACCACGACACGGGACTGTTCTTCATGCGCGTCCACTTCTCGGCGGAGGCGCCGGTGTCCGTGGACAAGCTGCGGGCCAGCTTCACGGCGATCGGTGACGCCTTCCACATGGACTGGCAGATCCACCGGGCCGACGAGAAGATGCGCATCGTCCTGATGGTCAGCAAGTTCGGCCACTGCCTGAACGACCTGCTGTTCCGGTCGCGGATCGGCGCGCTGCCGGTGGAGATCGCGGCCGTAGTGTCCAACCACACGGAGTTCGCCGAGCTCGTGGGGTCGTACGACATTCCCTTCCACCACATCCCCGTGACGAGGGACACCAAGCCGGAGGCCGAGGCGCGGCTGCTGGAGCTGGTGCGGGAGCTGGACGTCGAGCTGGTCGTGCTCGCCCGCTACATGCAGGTCATCTCGGACGACCTGTGCAAGCAGCTCAGCGGGCGGATCATCAACATCCACCACTCCTTCCTGCCGAGCTTCAAGGGCGCGAAGCCGTACCACCAGGCGCACGCGCGGGGCGTGAAGCTGATCGGGGCCACCGCGCACTACGTCACCGCCGACCTCGACGAGGGGCCGATCATCGAGCAGGAGGTCGAGCGGGTGGGGCACGATGTCACGCCGAACCAGCTGGTCGCGATCGGGCGTGACGTGGAGTGCCAGGCGTTGGCCCGCGCCGTGAAGTGGCATGCGGAGCGGCGGATTCTGCTGAACGGGCGGCGGACGGTCGTGTTCGCCTAGGAGCTCGGGGGTTCGGGTTCGCGGGCGTACGCGAACGGCCCCCACGAACCCGCACCCGCCCGCGAACCCGCGACCCGCGCCTACATCCGGCTCATCGACGCGGCCGCGAACAGCACGTCCCTGATCGCCTCCCGGTCGCCCACCTGACCGGCGGCCGCCTCCTCCGGGGACACATGACCCGCCGCCAGCCGGCAGAACTCCACGCCGTCCAGGGCGACATGGGCCACCTCGTGCTCGGCGGAGCCCACCGAGCCGGGGGAGTCCAGGGGGATCAGCCAGTCGCCGCCGCCCAGCCCCTCGATCTCCAGCCGCAGGCTGCGGCCGGGCTCACCGGCCGGCACCAGGTGACGGCCCGGGGCCGGTGACGCCAGCCCCGACCGCCGGCGTACCGCCAGCACACCGGGCAGCATCCGGGCCGCGAGGTCGATCATGCGGTTGAGGTGGCGCGGCGAGGGCGGGTCGTACGGGTAGTCCACCGCCTCGGCGATGTCCTCCGCGTGTACCCAGCACTCGAAGGCGCGGTCCAGCATCGCGTCGTGCAGCGGCAGCTCGAAGTCGCCGTAGGGCACCGCCGGCCCGCCGGTACCCCCGCCGGTGAAGGAGACCGTGCGCACCAGGTCGTGGCTCTGCTCCCGCCAGGGGGTGCGCACCCCGCGGGTGGGCGGGAAGTGCGAGCCCCGCCAGTACGCCTCGGTGCGCGCGGCCGGCGTCGGCGCCTTGGTGTTCACCTCGCCCAGCGGGTCGTCGAGGCCGAGCGCGACCGCGACCAGGCCGTCGACCGTGAGCAGGTGCGCGATGACCCCGGCGACCGTCGTACGACGACTTGTCGCGCCCTCGCCGTCGAACCAGCGCAGCCGCACGGGCGCGTGCCACTCGGCGTCGCCTATGTCCTGGAGCAGGGCGTCGAGCCGGGCGGTCTCAGCGTCGTACGGCGTCGCCCACCTGGGCACCGGGATGCGCGGCGGCCGCCGGTCGAGGCAGCTCTCCAGGACGCGGGTACGCAGACCGGGATCCAGGTCGAGGCTCTCCGGGCGGTGCAGCAGGCCGACCGCCCCGCGCAGGCGCAGTGCCTCGTCCGCGCAGTCTCCGCAGTCGCCCAGGTGTTCCTCGACGGCCGCCGTCTCCGCCGGCGAGCAGGCGGCCAGCGCCCACGCCCCGAGCATCGACTTCAGGACGTGGTGCTCCAGGACCAGTGGTGCGGGCGCGGATATCAGGTCACCCAGCTCCTCCAACGTGGGCAGGGGGCGCCCGCTGTCCTCGATGGAGGCGCGGGGCAGGGGGATGCGGGGCGTGGCGGGTTCGCCATTGCCGCTGGGGCGGCGGTCGCCGGTCGAGTCTCTGTCCGGGCCGCCGTCCGGGCCGCCGTCCGAGCCGGGGCTCGCGCCACCCGTGTCGCCGTACGTCTCGTGCCCGTCGTGCCCGTCGTCCCCGTCGTCTCCGTCGTCGTGTGCCTCGAAGCGGCCGGCGTCGTTCACGCCGCACCCCCGTATCCGGGCGGCGTCCCGGGTGCGGCGGCGTCGTGGGCCGTGGACAGCAGTTGCAGACCCAGACGGAGACGGCGGCGGGCCTCGTCCTCGGTGACGCCGAGGTCGACGGCGGTCTGGCGGTAGTCGCGGCGCTGGAAGTAGGCCAGCTCCAGGGCCGCACGCAGCGGTGCCGGCATGGACTGGACGATGTAGTCGGCGCGGGCGGCGACCGAGGCGTGGCGGACCCTGCTCTCCAGTTCCTCGGTGGTGCCGTGGCCCTCCTCGGCGAGCGCGGCGGTCTCGGTGACGCGCAGCCGCTGCACGGCGAGGCGGTGGGTCAGGGTGGCGACCCAGGAACGCAGCGGGCCCTGCTTGGGGTCGTAGGCGTCCGGGTGCTCCCAGACATGGGCGAAGACCTCGCGGGTGAGGCGGTCGGCGGCGCCTTCGTCGCCGAGCACGCGGTGGGCGAGACCGTGCACGAGTGAAGCGAAACGGTCGTAGAACTCACCAAGGGCGGCCGCCTCACCGCGTGCGAGTCGCTGCTGCATCTTGCGGTCCCAGCGGGGCGGTGCGTCCTTCTTCGCCATGCGGCCCTCTCAGCCTGCCCTTGTCCCGGCCAGTGTCTTTGTCAAGCCTTCGCCCACCTGCTCCTCGAATGTAGTCGGCACCTCCGGCAGCGCACGCCCCTTTGTCGCAATGTGCGCCCCCCGCGGAGCCGAGGGTGGTAGTGGACGTCGCCTACCCGTCCACTTGCCCGCCAGACACGATCGAACAGGATCGAATGCGACTAAAACAAGCCTTCTCTGATAGCTATCCGTTTTTCGGCTCGTGTTTCAGGGAACGGCCGCTGGGCAGCCGCGCTGCAAGGAAGCGTAGGGAAGGCTTCCGCTTGCTTTCCGGCGAACGAAGGGAATGGTGGTGGCGTTCAATGTGACCGGCAACGGGCAGGGCGATTGGGCCGTGCTCGAGGTGTCGGGCGAGCTGGACCTGGTGACGTCGCCGGTCCTGCGTCAGCGGGTGCACGACGAGGTGGCCGAGGGTCGCCACAGTCTCGTACTCGACCTCTCCGATGTGTTCTTCTGTGATTCCAGCGGCGTCGGTGTGCTCATCGCCTCCCGCCGCCTCATGAGTTCCTGCCAGGGCCGACTGCGCCTGATCCTCCCGGCCCAGGGCGCCGAGGACGGCTCCCACGTCAACCGGGTACTGGGCGCGCTGGGGGTTCGCCGGCTGTTCGACGTCCACCCGGATGTGGCGTCGGCGGTGCGGGAGGACGCGGACCCGCTGTCGGCGTGAGCGGTACGGGAGCGTGAGTGGCACCCGGTCCGCTCGGTTCCGGGCGAGGTGAGTGCCACACCGTTGTCCCGAAACTCCCTCGGTCTTGGCACAAGCGTCGCTTTCGCCCGCCCGGAGAGGCCTTCCCGTCGTACGCTCCCTGGCAGATGCACCCGACGTGACGTGAGGCGGTCCGAACAGACATGGTCAGCAGCGAGTACGAGCGCAGGATCGCCGCCCGGTTCGCCACCTTCGACCAGGACGGCAACGGCTATATCGACCGTGCGGACTTCAGCGTGGCGGCCAAGGCGCTGCTCGCGGAGTTCGGCACCGCCGCCCGTTCCGACAAGGGGCAGGACCTGTACATCGGCGCCGAGGCGTTCTGGCAGGGCATGGCCGGCATCGCGGACCGGGACGGCGACCAGCGGATCACCCGGGAGGAGTTCGTGAACGGCGCGGTCAAGCGCCTGCGCGACAACCCGGAGCGGTTCGCCGAGATCGCCCGCCCCTTCCTGCACGCGGCCCTCGCCGTTGCGGACGCCGACGGGGACGGCCGGGCCACGGTCGAGGACACCGTACGGGTACTGACGGCCCTCGGCGCGAGCGAGGAGGCCGCCCGCACGGCCGCCGCCGTCCTCGACACGGACGCGGACGGCAAGGTCGGCGAGACGGAGATCGTGACGGCCTTCGCCCGCTACTTCACCGTCCCCGACTGAACCCGCCCCCGCACCAGAACCACCCCTACGCCCCCGAGTACCGCTCCCGCAGCTTGTACTTGAGCACCTTCCGCAGCGTCTCGCCCCGCGGAAGGGCGTCCACCACCTCCACCTGCTCCGGCAGCTTGTGCGTCGACAGCCCTTCCGCGCGGAGGTACGACGTCACCGCCTCCAGGGTCGGCCCCTCACCTCCCGGCGTCCGCTCCACCACCGCGCACACCCGCTCCCCGCGTTCCGCGTCCGGCAGCCCGATCACGGCCACGTCCCCGACGGCCGGGTGCGCGTGCAGCAGGTCCTCGATCTCCTTCGCCGAGATGTTCTCGCCCTTGCGGATGATCACGTCCTTCAGCCGGCCGGTCAGCACCAGATGCCCGCTGTCGGTGACGTGCCCGAGGTCCCCGGTGCGCAGGAACCCGTCCGCGTCGAAAGCCTCCGCCGTCTGCGCCGGATCCAGATATCCCCGGCAGACGGCCTCGCCCCGCAGCCGCACCTCCCCGTCCACGATCCGTATCTCCATGCCCTGTGGCGGACGCCCCTCCGTCGTGGCCAGGTTCTCCGGGGTGTCGTCGGGCGCCCCCATCGTGATCATCGGCACCTCGGTCATGCCGTACCCGTGCGTCAACTGCACGCCCATCTCCCGTACGACGGCGTGGTAGACCTCCGGCGGCTTGGGCGCCCCGCCGCCCGCGAGCAGCCGTAGCGAGGGAATGACCGGTACCCCCGGCTGCTTGCGCTGCTCGGCGAGGAACATCGAGTAGAACGCCGTGGACCCGCCCGCCACCGTCACCCCGTGCCGGCGGTACCCCTCCAGCGCGTCCGGCAGCGCGAACTGCTCGAACATCACCGCGGGAAAGCCGTACAGCAGCAGCATCACCGTGTAGTCGGGGCCGGCGATGTGCGCGTACGGGAAGGCCATCGAGCCCACGTCGTCCGCCGACAGACACAGCGCGTGGGCGAGACACGACCCGCCCGCGATCAGTGAACGGTCCGTGTGCAGCACGCCCTTGGGGGCCGAGGTGGTCCCGGAGGTCCAGTAGATCCAGCGCACCGAGGTGCCCTCCGAGGGCGGGGAGGGCAGGACCGACGGGTCGCCGTCGGGCAGCACGTCGTACGCCTCGAAGACGCCCTTCGCGCCCAGCCGCCGGGCCATCGCCGTGTGGTCGAAGCCGCGCCACTCGCCCGGCACCGCGAAGTACTCCGCCTTCGACTCGCGCAGCGCGAACCCGACCTCGCGGTCCCGGTAGAACGGGATCACCGGGCTCTGTACGGCGCCCAGGCGGACCAGTGCGAAGGACAGCAGGGCCGTCTCGAGCCGGGTGGGCAGCTGCCAGGCGACGACCGTGCCGGGCCGTACGCCCATGTCGTACAGCCCCGCCGCGACCCGCTCGGCCCGGTCGCGCAGCTCCCCGAAGCTCAGGGAACGGTCGTCCTGGAGGAGAACCGGGCGGTCGGGGGTGAGTTCGGCGCGGCGCGCGAGAAGGTCCCAGAGGGTGCGGGAGGTGCTGAGCGCGTGGGCGGTGTCGGTCACGGCGGCCCCCTGTGTAGCTGACGGATAGTCAGATGGTGGGCAGAGCGTAGGGCTCGGCGCCTTGTCGGTCCAGGGGTGCGCGACTAGCCTGCTGGGCACATCACGAATCTGACGATCCGTCAGTTAACTGTGTGTCAGGTACCTGTGTGTGTCAGGCGGAGGGGACCCCCATGACCGAACTGCCCCGCATCATCAGCGTCGACGACCATGTCATCGAGCCCGCGCACCTCTTCGAGACCTGGCTGCCGCAGAAGTACCGGGACCGCGGCCCCAAGGCCCTCACCGCCGGCATCGGGGAACTCGCCTACGTCGGCGGCAAGTACCAGATCACGATGGACCCGGGCGGTCAGCCGACCGACTGGTGGATCTACGAGGACCTGAAGTTCCCGTACAAGCGCAACATCGCCGCCGTCGGCTTCGACCGGGACGAGATGACCCTGGAGGGGATCACCCGCCAGGAGATGCGGCGGGGCTGCTGGGATCCCGTCGCGCGGCTCGCGGACATGGACCTCAACCATGTCGAGGCGTCCCTCTGCTTCCCCTCCTTCCCCCGCTTCTGCGGGCAGACCTTCGCCGAGGCGCACGACAAGGAGGTCGCGCTGGCCTGTGTGCGCGCCTACAACGACTGGATGGTCGAGGAGTGGTGCGGGGACAGCGGGGGCCGGCTGATCCCGCTGTGCCTGATCCCGCTGTGGGACATCGAGCTCGCGGTCGAGGAGATCCGGCGCAACGCGGCCCGCGGGGTACGGGCGGTGACCTTCTCCGAGATCCCCACCCACCTGGGCCTGCCGTCCATCCACTCCGGCTACTGGGACCCGTTCTTCGCGGTCTGCCAGGACACCGGGACGGTCGTCAACATGCACATCGGCAGCAGCTCCCAGATGCCGGCCGCCTCCCCCGACGCGCCGCCCGCCGTGCAGGCCGCGCTCAGCTTCAACAACGCCATGGCCTCGATGATGGACTTCCTCTTCAGCGGCGTCCTGGTGCGGTTCCCCCGGCTCAAACTCGCCTACTCCGAGGGGCAGATGGGCTGGATCCCGTACGCCCTGGAACGCGCCGACGACGTCTGGGAGGAGCACCGCGCGTGGGGCGGCGTCCGCGGCACGATCCCGGAGCCGCCGTCGACGTACTACTACCGGCAGATGTTCTGCTGCTTCTTCCGCGACAAGCACGGGGTCGCGTCCCTGGACGTCGTCGGCCGGGACAACGCGACCTTCGAGACCGACTACCCGCACGTCGACTCGACCTTCCCGCACACCAAGGAGGTCGCTCTCGACCATGTGAAGGGCCTCGACGACGAGACGGTGTACAAGCTGATGCGGGGCAACGCCATCCGCATGCTGGGCCTCGACCTGGACCGCTAGTGGACCTCACCGACACACCCGAGGAGCAGGAGTTCCGGGCGCGCCTGCGGGAGTGGCTGGCGAAAGTGCTGCCCACGCTGCCGCCGAAGCCGTCCCCGGACGACTGGCCGGGCCGCCGCGCTCATGACCTCGGCTGGCAGCGGATGCTGTACGACGCCGGGTACGCGGGGCTGCACTGGCCCGCCGACGCGGGCGGGCGGGGCGCCACCCCCACCCAGCACCTGATCTTCCTGGAGGAGACGGAGAGGGCGGGCGCGCCCTACGTGGGGGCGGGCTTCGTCGGACTGCTGCACGCGGGGCCCACCATCGCCGCCGAGGGGACGGCCGGGCAGCGGGCGCGCTGGCTGCCGCCGATCCTGCGCGGCGAGGAGGTGTGGTGCCAGGGCTTCAGCGAACCGGACGCCGGGTCCGACCTCGCGGCACTGCGCACGCGCGCACGGCGGGACGGCGACGACTACGTGGTGAACGGGTCCAAGATCTGGACCTCGCACGCCGAAGTGGCCGACTGGTGCGAGCTGTTGGTGCGGACCGATCCGGCCGCCGCGAAACACCGGGGCATCACCTGGCTCGCCCTGCCCATGGACGCGCCAGGAGTCACCGTACGGCCCCTGCGGACCCTCGCCGGGTCGGCCGAGTTCGCCGAGGTGTTCCTCGACGAGGTGCGCGTCCCGGTCGCCAACCGGGTCGGCGACGAGAACGACGGCTGGCGCGTGACCATGGTGACCCTGGCCTTCGAGCGCGGCACGGCGTTCGTCGGCGAGGTGGTGGCCTGCCGGCGCGTCCTCGGCGAACTCGCCCGGGAGGCGCGGCGGAACGGTCGCTGGGACGATCCGGTGCTGCGGCGGCGCCTCGGGCGGCTGAACGCCGAGTTCCGCGCGCTGTGGCGGCTGACCCAGTGGAACGTGAGCGAGGCTCAGGCGTCGGGCCGGGTGCCCGGCGTTGGGGGTTCGGTTTTCAAGCTGAGGTACTCACACGCGCGTCAGGAGCTGTACGACGCCGCCGCCGACGTCCTGGGCGACGCGGCACTCGATCTCGACCGGCCCTGGGTGCTCGACCGCCTCTCCTCGCTGTCGTACACCATCGCGGCCGGTACCTCGCAGATCCAGCACAACATCGTGGCCGAGCGGATCCTGGGCCTGCCGAAGGGGCGCTGACGTGCGTTTTCACCTGTCCGAGGACCAGCGCGCCTTACGGGCCGGCGTACGGGAGCTGCTGGCGCGGCGCTTCGACGCCGAGGCCCTGCGCGCCGCCGTGGAGCGTCCGGGGCTCGACCGTGCGCTGTGGCGGGAGTTGGGGGAGGCCGGGTTCTTCGCGCTGCGGCTGCCGGAGGCGGACGGCGGGGTGGGACTCGGGCTTCCCGAGGCGGTGTTGGTGTTCGAGGAGGCGGGGCGCGTCCTGCTGCCCGGGCCGCTGATCGCCACGCACCTCGCGGCGGGCACCGTGCCGGGGGCGGCGGCCGGCGAGGCGGTCGTGGCGGACGTCGACGGCGGCCTGGTGGAGTGGCTGGCGGAGGCGGACGTCGTACGCGGGGGAGGGACCCCGCTGCCGCGACCGGAAGAGGCCGTGCCGCTGCGGTCGGTGGACCCGTTGACGCCGCTGCACCGCTGGACCGGCGCGGAGACCTGGCCCTGTGACCCCGTCGGCGTCCTCCTCACGGCCGCCGAGCAGCTCGGTACGGCCACCCGCGCGTGCGAGCTGGCCGTACAACACGCGCGGACCCGTGAGCAGTTCGGGCAGCCGATCGGCGCCTTCCAGGCGATCAAGCATCTCTGCGCCGACATGCTGGTGCGGGCGGAGACGGCCCGCGCGGCCGTGTACGCCGCCGCCGTCACCGCCGACGCCCTCGACATCGCGGCGGCCCGGCTGCTGGCCGACGAGGCCGCGCTGCGTAGCACGCGGGACTGTCTTCAGGTGCACGGCGGCATGGGGTTCACCTGGGAGAGCGAGGTGCACCTGCATCTCAAGCGGGCCTGGGTGCGGGCACAACGTGGCGGAGGCGTCACGGAGAGTGAGGAAATCCTCGCCGCGGAACTCGTGGACCAGAGGCCGTGAACGCCGCTGGGCTGGGACATCACCGGAGCGCCCGGGGCGGATGTCACGGATCGTGGCATACCGGAATCACGGAGCGTTGATATCGGGTTGTGTCCTACGTGTGACTCGTGGGTCCCGGAGTCGATCACCCACTCCGGTACCTTGGGTGAAATGCGAGTGGCCCCGAGCACGAACCATGCCGGTGTTACCCCTGTTTGTTCGACCCTTGGAGACGAGCGTCGCACAGTATGCCGCATGGGTACTCCTTCCCACTGGAATATGCCCGAAGCGCTTGTTGGCGTGACTGTAGGTCAACCATGCTGTCTCACAAGGGAGTCACGTTCGGTGACTCTGACTCTTGCCGTTGTTCTGGTCATGCAAAAAATGGCTACGATCGTGGCCCTTGTGAGGCGCGCGGTGATGTGTCCGCCGGTTCGGATGGTGTGAGCGGTGCAGGTGCTTCAAGTGCAGCTGGAGATTCGGCCCGACCCCGCAGAGGTGGGGCGTGCCCGCAGCTGGGCCCGCTCGCGCCTGGCCGGGTCCGGGATAGCGGCCGACGAGTCGCTCGCCGAGACCCTGATCCTGCTCGTTTCCGAGCTGGTGACCAACGCCGTGGTGCACACCGGCTGCCCGGCGGTGCTGCGGCTCTCCCTGCCGCCCGCGGCGGCCGAGAGGGCCACGGTCCGCCTGGAGGTGGCCGACCGCAGCGACCGCGCCCCGGCGCCGCGCTGTGCGGACGGCGACGAGACGGGTGGCCGGGGTCTCGCCCTCGTGGACGGGCTCGCCGACCGCTGGGGCTGGATCCCTGAGGGGGCCGGCAAGCGCATCTGGTGCGAACTGGACCGGTGCGCCAAGTCCCGGTCCGCCGTGACGGCCTGCGGCAGCGATGTGTCGGCGTACGAGGGGCTGGCGTACGAGGCGGTGTGAGGCGCGCGGTCGCGGAATGTGCGGGTACGCGATCGGGGAGTGCGGCGGTGCACGGTCGCAGAAAGCGCTGTCGCCCTTGATCGGCGCTGCATCCGTGCGCCGGGACGTGCTTCTGTGCGCGCCCACGGCAAACAGTACATACGTAATAAATCCCCGAACGGGTGTTGACGCCACGTGACCGTTTGATCACGATTGTGGTCAGCGATTCGCCGCGAGGGGACGCCGAGGGCTCCGGTGACGGGGGCCCTCGACGAGTGTGGGTCGCGATTCGGCGTCGGTTCCCTCAGGGCCGGGAGAACCGGGGCGGGTACGCCGGAGGCGGATGGCGGTGCGCGATGCCGTGCTCGGGGCGGGTATGGCGCACCGCCATCCGACGGTCCTCAGAGGATGGCGACCGGCGCGACCGGCGTTCCCGTCGCGCCGACGAAGGGTTCGGGCATCGCCGACAGCAGGAATGCGTACCGGCCCGCTTGTCCACAGGCTGTGGACAACTCTTCGAGATTCCAGTTCTGCCCCTGAAGCATCCCCATCTCCACCAGGTCGAGCGCGTGTACGGGCAGCCACAGATCCTCGATCTCGGGCGGAAACACCTCGAAGGTGAGGGTGTCGTTCGCGACCGCGGCGACATCACGTGCGTGGAACCACTCCGGTGTACGGATCGACAGGCCCGGTGACGGATAGCCGTACGCCTCCCTGTCGCCCGCCAGGTACACCTGCACCTGCCCGGTCCGTACGAGCACGATGTCACCGGCCCGCACTCGCGTACCGGCGAGTTCCTCGGCGGCGTCGAGGTCCTCGGGGGTGACGGCGTACGAGCCGTCGAGACGGTCCCTGCCGTGCGCCCGGGCCACGTCGAGCAGCACCCCGCGCGAGACGATGTGCCGTGCCTTGTCGATGCCGCTGAACTCGGCGCCGCCGTGCGGGGTGATGGTGTCGGCCGGGCGGCCGTTGTAGAGCCGGCCCGAGTGTGAGACATGGGTGAGCGCGTCCCAGTGGGTGGCCGCCTGGAGTCCCATGGTCACGGCGTCGTCGCTGCACGCCACCGTGCCCGGGCCGAAGATCTCCTGGTTGATCTGCACCATGGCGTGCAGGGGATTGACCCGCCCGGGGATCAGTCCGGTCTGTACCCCGTCCTGTCGCAGGGGGAGCGCGAGAGGGACGCGGCGGCCCGTGCGGACCTCGGTCGCCGCCTGGCGTACCACCTCGTCGGTGATCAGGTTGAGGGTGCCGATCTCGTCGTCCGCCCCCCAACGGCCCCAGTTGTTCACGCGCTTGGCGATGTCGTGGAACGCGGGATGGAGCGCGGGCTGTGACATCCGTCCTCCCCGGGGCTTGTCTCCGGCTGTCCTACGGGGGAAAAATCTAACGGACCGTCAGAAACCGCGGGAAGGGGCCGGCGTGGGGAACTTCTTGGCAGGCAAGGTGGTCGCCGTGACAGGCGCCGGACGGGGGATCGGGCGGGCGGTGGCGCTGGCCGCGGCGGCCGAGGGCGCCCGGGTCGTCGTCAACGATCACGGCGTCGCCATGGACGGCGCCTCGCCGACGAGCGAGGTCGCCCAGTCCGTGGTCAAGGAGATCGAGGCGGCGGGCGGCGAAGCGGTCGCCGTGGCCGACGACATCTCCACGATGGCCGGCGGTCAGCGGGTGGTCGACGTGGCGCTGGCCTCGTACGGACGGCTCGACGGGGTCGTGTGTGTCGCCGGGATCCTGCGCGAGCGGATGCTGTTCAACATGGCCGAGGAGGAGTGGGACCCCGTCCTGGCGACCCACCTCAAGGGCACGTTCACCGTGTTCCGGGCGGCATCGGCGGTGATGCGGCAGCAGAGGTCCGGCACACTGATCGGCTTCACCAGCGGAAACCACCAGGGCTCGGTGTCCCAGGCCAACTACAGCGCGGCGAAGGGCGGGATCATCTCGCTCGTCCGCAGCGCGGCCCTCGGGCTGCACAAGTACGGGGTGACCGCCAACGCGGTGGCCCCGGTGGCCCGAACCCGGATGTCGGCGAACGTCCCGATGGAACTCACCGAGATCGGCGAGCCGGAGGACGTGGCCGCGATGGTGGTCTACCTGCTGTCGGCGAAGGCGTGGGAGCAGGGGATCACGGGCCAGGTGTACACGATCGCCGGCCCCAAGATCGCGGTCTGGGCCCAGCCGAGAGAGCTGCGGGCGGCGTACGCGGACGGCTCCTGGACACCGGAGAAGATCGCGGACTTCCTGCCGGGGACGGTGGGCATGGACCCGATGCCGCTGCTGGAGCGGGTGGCGGGGATGGAACGGGCGGCGCGGGAGGGGGGCCGGCCGAACGCGTAGGGCTACAGCCATTGCGGTTGGCCGCCCTGTGCCGCGGGGTGACCCGAACCCACCGCCACCCGGCACCCCACCGCCACCCCACCGCACCCGGCACCCCACCGGCTCCGGCCACCCTCCAGGAAGGCGCACCCATGGACTTCGCATTCACCTCGCAGGACGATGCCTTCCGCGCCGAGGCGAGGGGATGGCTCGCCGCCCACGCCGACGGCACGCAGGACCGCCGAACCTGGGAACGCACCCTCGGCAAAGCCGGCTGGATCGGCCTCGGCTGGTCCCAGGAGGGGTACGGCAACCGCGCCGCCACCCTCACCCAACAGGTCGCCTGGGCCGAGGAGTACGCCCGGTCGCCCGCGCCGCCACGCTCCGGACACATCGGCGAGAACCTCCTCGCCCCCACCCTCCTCGCCCACGGCACCGAGGAACAGAAGGCCCGCTTCCTGCCCCCGATCGCCGCCGGCGAGGAACTCTGGTGCCAGGGATACAGCGAACCCGGCGCCGGCTCGGACCTGGCCGGCGTGCGCACCGCGGCCGTACGCGAACCGGACGGGACGCACTACCGGATCACCGGCCAGAAGATCTGGACCTCGCTCGCCCACGAGGCGGACTGGTGCTTCGTGCTCGCCCGTACCGAGCCCGGCTCCCGGCGCCACCACGGGCTGACGTTCCTGCTCGTACCCATGGACCAGCCGGGCCGCGTCGAGGTCCGCCCGATCCGTCAGCTGACCGGCACGAGCGAGTTCAACGAGGTTTTCTTCGACGGGGCACGCGCGCGCGTGGAGCATGTCGTCGGCGCGGAGGGCGGCGGCTGGCGGGTCGCGATGGGTCTGCTCGGCTTCGAACGCGGAGTGTCCACGCTCGCCCAACAGATCGGTTTCGCCCAGGAGTTGGGCAAGGTTGTGGAGACGGCGGTGGCCACCGGCGCGGTGCACGATCCCGTCGTACGGGACCGGTTGGTGCGTCAGTGGGCCGAGTTGCGCGTGATGCGCTGGAACGCCCTGCGCACCCTGGGGGGTTCGGCCGACGCGGGTGCGTCGAGCGTGGCCAAACTGCTGTGGGCCGGCTGGCATCAGCGGCTGGGGGAGCTGGCGATGCGGGTGCGGGGCGCGGCGGCGGCCGTGGGCCCGGTGGAGTGGTCGGCCGCGGCGCCGTACGAACTCGACGTGGCGCAGCACCTGTTCCTCTTCTCCCGGGCCGACACGATCTACGGCGGCTCGGACCAGATCCAGCGCACGATCATCGCCGAGCGGGTGCTCGGCCTGCCGAGGGAACCCAAGGGCCGACAGGGGGCCAAGTGATGCGAGGCGTGGTGTTCGACGGCAAGCGGATCGAGGTCGTCGACGATCTCGTCGTACGGGAGCCGGGGCCGGGCGAGGTGCAGGTGGCCGTCTCGGCGGCGGGGCTGTGTCACAGCGACCTGTCCGTGGTGGACGGGACCATACCGTTCCCCGTTCCTGTGGTGCTCGGCCATGAGGGGGCGGGCGTGGTGGCGGCGGTGGGCGCCGGTGTCACGCATGTGCGCCCCGGCGATCACGTGGCCCTGTCCACGCTCGCCAACTGCGGTACGTGCGCGCAGTGCGACCGGGGACGGCCGACGATGTGCCGGCAGTCGATCGGGCGGCCGGGGCAGCCGTTCGCGCGGGACGGGCGGCCGGTGTTCCAGTTCGCGGCCAACTCGGCCTTCGCGGAACGGACCGTCGTGAAGGCCGTGCAGGCGGTCCGGATCCCCGAGGAGATTCCGTTGCCGTCCGCCGCGCTCATCGGGTGCGGGGTGCTGACCGGCGTCGGCGCCGTGCTCAACCGGGCGAAGGTGGACCGCGGGGACAGTGTGCTGGTGATCGGCACGGGCGGGATCGGGCTGAACGTCCTGCAGGGGGCGCGGATCGCGGGCGCGCTGCGGATCGTCGCCGTGGACGCGAACCCGGCGAAGGAGGAGGTGGCCCGGCGGTTCGGCGCGACACACTTCCTGACCTCCATGGACAGCGTGGGGGACGTGCTGCCGACGGGCGCGGACCACGCCTTCGAGTGCGTCGGCCGGGTCGAGTTGATCCGGGCGGCGATCGACTCGCTGGACCGGCACGGGCAGGCGATCCTGCTCGGCGTCCCGCCGGCCACGGCTCAGGCGTCCTTCCTCGTCTCGTCGATGTTCCTGGACAAGTCGATCCTGGGCTGCCGCTACGGATCCTCCCGTCCGCAGCGGGACATCGCCCTGTACGCCGAGCTGTACCGGGAGGGCCGGCTGCTCCTCGACGAGCTGGTGACCAGGACGTATCCGGTCGAGGACTTCGAGAAGGCGGTGGCGGACGCGGAGGCGGGGCGGGTGGCACGCGGGGTGCTGACGTTCTGACCGCGAGGTTTTCCACAGGTGCTGGAAATCTCCTGGGGCCTTGTCAGTGCGGGCCGTTAGCGTCGTTCCATGAGTTACCGCGACGTCGCCTCGAAGCAGGTCCTGATCTGGGCCTGCACCGCTGTGGGCGCCCGCATGCCGGTGGCCATGGCGCCGTTGGCCCTGGTCTTCCTGGTGCGGGAGCGCCCCGGTGGCTATGCCCTGGGCGCGGTTCTCGCGGCGGCCTATGTGATCGGTGAGATCGTCGGCGCCCCGGTCCTCGGCATGCGGCTGCGTCCCGAGCGGGCCCGTCCGCACCTGGCCGTCGGCCTCGCCGCCGGGGCGGCCGGATTCGTGGGTCTCGGGGTACTCCCGGATGCCCCCGTGCCGCTGCTCGCGGTGTTCGCGTTCCTCGCCGGCGCGGCCCCGGGCGCGGCCACCGGCGGGTTGCGCGCGCTGCTCACGGACCTGGTCCCGGAGCGGGCCGCGGCACAGGCGTTGTCCGTCGAGTCCATACTGATGTCGGGTGTCTGGGCCGTCTCCCCGGTCGCCGTCGCCTCCCTCGCCCTCGGCGTCGCCCCGCGGGCTCCGCTGCTCCTCGCGGCCGCCCTGATGGCGTCCTCGGTCGCGGGTCTGTGGCTGCTCCCGGCCGGCTGGAAGACGGACGACACGCAGGGCACGGAGCGGACGGGCGGCGCGCGGCTGCGCGTCCTGGCGGGTGCCTGGCCGGTGTATGTCACGGGCGCGGCGAGCCTCACCCTGCTCGGGCTGGCCGAACTCCTCCTGCCCGCCCTCCTCGAACAGCGCGGCATCGGGGTCGGCTGGTCCGGCCCGCTGCTGGCCGCGATGGCGGTGGCCGCGGGACTGGGCGCCTTCCTGTACGGCCTGAGGGCCTGGCCCGGGCGGCTGCGCACCCGCAGTGTGCTGCTGATGTGCGGGATGTCCGTCTGCGTGACCCTCGTCGCGCTGATACCGGGCCGGGCCGCGATCGCCGCCGGTCTTGCGGTGGGCGGTCTGCTCCAGTCGGGCGCGCTGATCACCCGCAACCTGTCCCTGCGTGCGGCGCTTCCGGCGAACGTCCTGGCCGCGGGCTACTCGGTGATGTACGCGGCGGCAGGCGCGGGGTACGCGGCGGCGGGTTCGTTCGCGGGCGCCCTGCTGCGGGTGACGGCGCCGTCCACGGCCATCCTGGCGGGCGTGGGCCTGACGCTGGTGCTGACGGCGGTCGGGTGGTGGGGCGAGGCGCGGTACGAGAGCCGTTCAGCGCAGGGCGTCGGCCACGCCGCCGTCGGATCCGTCGACGTCGGCCAGGCCACCGCGGGACCCGTCGGCGCAGGGCCCGTCGACGCCGGCCCGGAAGGTGCGGCGGTAAGCGGTCGGCGTGACCCCGAGAGCCGTCTGTAGGTGCTGCCGCATCGACTGGGCCGTGCCGAAGCCGGCGTCGCGGGCCACCAGGTCGACGGACAGGTCGGTGGACTCCAGCAGGTGCCGGGCCCGTTCCACCCGCTGCTGGGTGAGCCACTGGCCGGGACTGACGCCGACCTCCTCGCGGAAACGGCGCGTGAACGTGCGTACGGACATGGCCTCCTGCTCGGCCATGTCCCGCAGCTGGATCGGCTCGTGGAGGCGGCCCAGCGCCCAGGCGCGGGCGGCGGTCGTGGACGCCAGCTGCGGATCGGGCACGGGCCGATGGATGTACTGTGCCTGTCCGCCGTCGCGGTGCGGCGGTACGACCGTACGGCGGGCCACCTCGTTGGCGACCGCCGTGCCGTGGTCGCGGCGCACCATGTGCAGGCACAGGTCGATCCCGGCCGCGACGCCCGCCGACGTCAGGACGTCGCCGTCGTCGACGAACAGGACGTCCGCGTCGACCTCGATCCGCGGGAACAACCGCTGGAAGTGGTCCGCGGTGGACCAGTGCGTGGCGGCCCGGCGGCCGTCCAGGTGCCCGGCGGCGGCCAGGACGTATCCGCCGGTGCAGATGGCGGCGAGCCGGGTGCCGGGCCGGATGTGGTCGAGGGCGGCGGCCAGTTCGTCGGTCAGTACGCCCTCGTCGAAGACCGGGCCGAGTTCGTACGACGCCGGGATGACGACCGTGTCGGCGGTGGCGAGGATCTCCGGGCCGTGGGCGACCTGGATGGCGAAGTCGGCGTCGGTCTCGACGGGGCCCGGCGGTCGGATCGAGCAGGTGACGATCTCGTAGAGGCGTCGGCGCTCGGCGTTCTTGGTGCGGCCGAAGATGCGGTGCGGGATGCCCAGTTCGAAGGGGAGCAGGCCGTCGAGGGCGAGGACGACGACGCGGTGGGGGCGGAACTCCGGCTCACGACGTGGGGGCATGGCCCGATCGTAACGAATGCTGTCCTTCGGGCCACTCGTTCGTGGCCGCTCGGGAACGGAAGCTCTATCTCGTGACCCAGACAACCGAGGCCGCAGCCGCCGCAGAGAGAACCCCGCCGGTCAAGAAGCCCCGCATCCACCGCGCGTGGTTCGTCGCCGCCGTCACCTTCGTGACGATCATCGGCGCGGCGGCCTTCCGTTCGCTCCCCGGTCTGCTCATCGACCCGCTGAACGCGGAGTACGGCTGGTCGCGCGGCACGATCGGCGCCGCGGTCTCGGTGAACCTCGCGCTGTACGGGCTGACCGCCCCCTTCGCCGCCGCGCTCATGGACCGCTTCGGTATCCGGCGGGTGGTCGCGGTCGCGCTGACCGTGATCGCGATCGGCTCGGGCCTGACGGTGTGGATGACGGCGGCCTGGCAACTGATGTTGTGCTGGGGCCTGTTGGTCGGCCTGGGCTCCGGCTCGATGGCGCTGGCCTTCGCCGCGACGGTCACCAACCGCTGGTTCACCGAGCGACGCGGACTGGTCACCGGCATCCTCACCGCAGCCTCCGCCTCCGGCCAGCTGATCTTCCTGCCGGTGCTGTCCTGGATCGTGGAGACCCACGAGTGGCGCCCGGCGGCCGTGACGGTGGCGCTGGCCGCCCTCGCGGTCGTCCCCTTCGTCTGGCTGCTGCTGCGCGACCACCCGGCCGACGTGGGCCTGAAGCCTTACGGGGCAAGGGAGTTCGTACCGAAGCCGCCGCCGGTGCAGGGCGCCGCGCGCCGCACCCTGAGGGTCCTCTTCTCGGCCGCCCTCCCCCACTCTCGGCTTCGCTCGAGCGGGGGGACCCCCATCGGCCCCTTCTGGCTGCTCGCCGGTACCTTCGCGATCTGCGGTGCCTCCACCAACGGCCTGATCCAGACCCACTTCGTGCCCGCGGCCCACGACGACGGCATGCCCGTCCAGGCGGCGGCCTCACTGCTCGCGGTCATCGGCGTGTTCGACGTGGTCGGCACGGTGGCGTCCGGCTGGTTCACGGACCGTTTCGACCCGCGCCGACTGCTGGCGGTGTACTACGCGCTGCGCGGCGTCTCCCTGCTGTTCCTCCCCATGCTGCTCGCGCTCGCGCCGGGCGTCCACCCGCCGATGATCTTCTTCATCGTCTTCTACGGCCTCGACTGGGTCGCCACCGTCCCGCCCACCGTGGCGCTGTGCCGGGAGCAGTACGGCGACGACAGTGCGATCGTCTTCGGCTGGGTACTGGCCTCCCACCAGGTCGGCGCCGCTCTGGTGGCCTTCCTCGGCGGCGTCGTGCGGGACGTCTTCGGGGAGTACGACATGGTCTGGTACGCGTCGGGCGCGCTGTGCGCGGTGGCGGCGCTGATGGCGCTGGTGATCCGGCGGAGGCCGACGACTAGTGGCGTGGAGACAGTGGCGGTGGCGTGAGGCGGGAACTCGGCGCCCGGTTCCTTCCGTCACCCCCGGGTCGTGCAGGGGTGGCCGCCACGACCGGCCTCGTTTGAACGTCACCTCCAGGGCAGCACGCCCACGCCGCCCGCTGACGAGTTGCACCTCGGTCAATCCGGAGAACGGCTCGATCCGCTTCGGGTCACTGACCGAACCCCGCCCGTTCGTAGCCGGCGAACCCACCAACCACCACGCCGGCTACGGCACTCCCTCAGTCGCGACCGCCATAGCGCATCTCGATCTCCTTTTTCACCGCACGTGACACCTCGAACTCGCTTATGCCGTCCCGCAGTTGCTCCCTGCGTCCATCGGCGCTCACGAAGTCGTTGAACGCGCGTTCGGCCTCGGCTATGACTTCATCCGACTCGCTGGCCTGCTGTTCGCAGCACGCCTCCACCCAGTCCGTCTGCAGTTCGATCTCGCGCTCGACCGGGCGCATGCTGGGGCGAATGTCACGCAGGGGCACAATGGTGCGTGAGAAATGATGGAAAGCGCGCTGCAGAAGGTGGAGTCTGCCTTCCGGGCTGAGGGTCGATATCCGGTTGTCGCGGACCAGTGCCGAAGACGATACGGTGGCCATCTTCATGAACTCCGCCACATGCGTACCCTTCCCTTGGTTGTACATGTCGGGAAGGGGCATGACGCTGAACGAATTTGACCAATGTCTTTCCCATGCCTCGGGGCCGGTCATCACCTTCTTGGCTGACTTGACCTTTACGCCGATCACTGTGACTTCGGGTGCGAGCCCGGCCCCCTGCCTCATCGTGCACGGGTGCAGAAAGAGCATGGCGTGGTCATAGTGTTCAGAGAGGCCAGGTAACTCTACGTTCGAAAAGACGTCTCCCTGGTGATACGGGTGATAGCGCGGAGGGGCGTCCTCGCTCCCGAGGGCGCCCCTGTAGGCGTATAGCCTTGCGATATCAGGTACGGGGTCGAGCTGCGCACCCATACGGGCCCTCCGTCAGCGTCAGCCGCGAGGCCGCAGGGAGGGCAAACCATCCTCCGCGATGACGACCTCATACTCACTCTTGTACGTCTCACGCCACTGGGGCACGATCCGATCCAACAGCATAACTGACGTGACGTCACCGGCACCCAAGTCGATGAACTCTGCAGCGATTTCAGGCGAGTAAAGATCCATGACGGTCACCGTGAAACCGTCAACCATCGGCTGAGTGATCCATTGCGCCGGATCACTGACACCCGCGTCGGCAAGCACCTGCAGGAAGGCGGCGAGCTGAGCAAGACGGCTTCGGTTCTCCGGGGAGACGCCGCCGGCCTTACGCCATTTACGCAGTGCAGGGACACTCACCCCTAGCATGCGCGACATGTCGACCCACGTCATCCCCTGATCATCGGAGAGATCGTGAAGCAGCTCTTTCACCGTCTTGGTGCGAAGCAACTCCTGGTGCTTGTCCGTCAGCCAGTCGTGGCGATTGCGATGCCTGCTGCGTTCCACCTGGCGGTGACGCCCGCGAGCCAGAGCGGCGTCTTCACGCCACTGGGCGTCCATGGCTCGATAGTTGGTGGACGGTTTCAGTTCAACTGCCCACTCAGCTCGTGGCTTGATCGTCTCGCGTAACAACTCATCGAGCTCATGTCTACCGATAGGCCTCATGTCTTTTCCCCCCGGAAATACTCTCTTGCGTCATCTGTGATCGCGGACTGGAACAACTCCCCAGCAAGGGGCCGTAGTCGTCGGAAGTGCGTCAGTAGCGCATCCGGATCCAGGGGCCCTGGCGTTGCAGGTTCCCAAAAGCTGTCGATGTCCAGTGCGAAGAACGGACCGCTGATCGATTCTTTACGTTGCAAAGGAACATCTCGGTCAATGATTGAGGTGCCGACCACGTCGCCCCAGCGGAACCCGATCCATTCGTCTGAATCCAAGTGGTAGAGCGTGTGCCCCATGGATCCCGCAGGATGGCCGACCGAAAGCAAGCCGGCACTGGCCAGCAGCTCAGGAGCCACCCATTTTTCCCAGTTGAAGCCATCATCGGCTTGCGCGTGAGGCTGGCGCAGCTCGTTGACGAACCGGATTCCCGCACGCTGCACCAGAGCCTGCGGCGCGCATTCGGCGAGGGCTGTCAGCGCCGCCGACGCACAGTCCAGGAATGCAGGGAAGTCCGTGTACGCGACCGTGTCGAAGGTCAAGGACGTAGCCTTGAGGAGAGCTGATGAGGTCCGGTCCTGATTGAAGGCTCTCAGGGCCGGCAGGGTTTGAGCGGGCATGTCGTCGCTGGTTTGAAGCAGAGGAAGCGACACGGACATTTCCTGGGACAGGATTGGCAGCCGGTCCCGGATCGCATCCGCGAAGCGATCCCTGGTCTCAACCTTGTTGATGAATGGCTCGTAGGCGAGGGCGACCTCTGCAGTGACGTAGACCAGCGGGGAGCGTGGGAACACCTCGCGTCTTGGGTACATGCACTCGCTCCTCCGTGTGATCGTCCCTCGGTCGGCGAACCCCCAAACGGCACCGGGAAGCGTGATGGCAGCTCCCGACCCATGCTCGCCTCGTGGGCATCCAACCCGGACCTGTAACTAAAACTGTAACCAGTCGCGGGCGATACTACACGTCGAGATTTGGGCATTCATGCGTTTGGGTGATCTCCCGTAGGAGTATTTGCGTCGTTGACTCCCGGGTATTGACTCAGGCAGGGTGGCCGACCTGCGCATTTGTGTCTGCAGGTGAACCCGCGAGGCCTGAGGGCCGTGAGCATTACTCTTCGGTAACATTGGTTCGGAAGCCAGGAGAGACTCACTGCTGAAGATTCGGTTCGGGTCGGCGTCGTGGCGACGTCGTGTTTAGTCCGGTCTGGGCGATGAACCCTCAAGCGGGTGTGCGTCGGCAATGCGGCCGCTTGAGGCAGGTGAGGACCCATCCGTCCGGCTTCATCGATGTCCCCGTCAGAGAAATCGCCCCTTGTGGAACAGCAGAGGGGCCGCGTCCTCGTCGTCGCCCGTGCCCAGCGCGTCGACCCGGCCCACCACGATGAGGTGGTCGCCCCCGGTGTGCACCGCGTGGATCGTGCAGTCGATCCACGCGAGGGCGTCGGTGAGCCGGGGGGATCCGGAGACGGGGGCCGGGGTGTGCTCGACGCCCGCGAACTTGTCCGCGCCGCGCACCGCGAACGCGCGGCACAGCTCGGCCTGTCCGGCACTGAGGACGTTCACGCAGAAGGCCCCGGCACGGGCGATGCGCGGCCACGTCGTCGATGTGCGGCCGACCATGAAGGCGATCAGGGGCGGGTCGAGGGAGAGGGAGGAGAAGGACTGGCAGGCGAAGCCGGCGGGAGAGGCGTCAGGGGAGGTGCCGGGGCCGGCGGGGGGTGCTGTGACGACGGTGACTCCCGTGGCGAAGGTGCCCAGTACGCGACGGAACTCGGTCTGGTCGACGGGCGCTCGTTCGTTCTCCCGGACGCACCGCAACTCCGGTCGCGGGAGCGCCTCGACGGGTCGCGCGAGCGGCGCGGTCCCGGCCGACCTGAGGTAGCGGACGGCGGCTTCGGCCATCCCTGCTTGTCCCATCATGTCCCTCATTGAAGCTGACGGAGTGTCAGATAGGAAGGGCCAGGAAGGGCCAGGAAGGGCCAGGAGGGTCTAACGCCCCCCGTACTCCGGGCTCCTGCGCTCCACGAAGCTCCGCACGCCCTCCCGCGCGTCCGCCGTCGTCATGTTGATCTCCTGCGCGGCGGCCTCCGCGGCGAACGCGGTGGCGCGGTCGGTGTCGAGGGAGGCGTTGACCAGCTGCTTGGTGAGGGCGAGGGCGCGGGTCGGGCCGGTGGCGAGACGGGCCGCCCACTCGCGTGCCGTCTTGTCCAACTCCGCATCCGGTACGACACGGTTGACCAGACCCAGACGTTCGGCGCCGCTCGCGGAGAGCGCGTCGCCGAAGAACATCAGCTCCTTGGCGCGCTGCGGGCCGATGAGGCGGGGGAGGAGGTACGCACCGCCGCCGTCGGGGACGAGGCCCCGTCGTACGAACACCTCGATGAACCTGGCCGATTCGGCGGCGAGTACGAGGTCGCAGGCGAACGCGAGATGCGCGCCGAGGCCCGCCGCCGTGCCGTTCACCGCCGCGATCACCGGCTTCTCGCAGTCGAGGACGGCCGCGATCAGACGCTGCGCGCCGAGCCGGATCGTGCGGGCGACGTCCCCGGCGACCGGTTCCCCGGCCGAGGGGGCCTTACGAAGGTCCGCGCCCGCGCAGAACCCGCGGCCCGCGCCGGTGATCACCACAGCCCGTACATCAGGATCGGCCGAGGCGTCCGACAGCAGTCCGATGACACGGTCCCGCAGCTGCGGCGTAAGGGCGTTGAGGGCTTCGGGCCGGTCGAGCGTGAGGTACGAGACCTGGCCCTCGGTCTCATGCCGCAGCCCCGTTTCCTCCGCCTTCCCCGTCTCCTCCCTCTCCCCCGTCACCGGCACACCGCCAGCGCGTCCAGTGCCACCGCTCCCTGCCCCCTGGGCAGCACCATCAGCGGATTGATGTCGAGCTCCGCGAGGTCGTCCCCGAGCTCCAGGGCCATGCGCTCCACCCGCAGCACGACCTCGACCAACGCGTCGACATCCGCCGGCGGGCGCCCGCGGACCCCGTCGAGGAGGGCCCGCCCGCGCAGTTCGGCGCACATGTCCCGGGCCTGCTCCTCGCCGAACGGCGGCACGCGTACGGCGGTGTCCCGCAGCACCTCCACCAGCACTCCGCCGAGCCCCACGGTCACGGTCGGGCCGAACAGCTCGTCGTGCGTGACGCCGACGACCATCTCGACGCCCCGTTCGACCATCTGGCACACGAGGACACCGTCCAGCGGCACGTCCTCGTAGCGCGCGATGTCGGTCAACTCCCGGTAGGCGTCCCGGACCTGGCTGGCCGAGGTCAGCCCGATCTTCACCAGCCCGAGCTCGGTCTTGTGGGCGATCCGCGCACCGGACGCCTTCATCACCACCGGGTAGCCCACCAGCCCCGCCGCGCGCACGGCCGCCGCCGCGCTGGTCACCAGCTGCTCGCGCGGTACGCGAATGCCGTACGCCCGCAGCAGCTGCTTCGCCGCGTGTTCGCTCAGCTGCTGTCCCGGCCGCATCAGCGCCCGCGCCTTGCGGAAGGAGGGCGAGAGGGTGCGGGCCGCGGAGTCGAACGGGGAGCGGTAGCGGGTGGCGAAGCGGTGGTGGTCGAGATGGGCGCGGACGGCCGTGATGCAGTTGGCGACCGTGCGGAAGGTGGCCACCCGGGAGGAGCCGAGCAGGACCTCCCGGTACGCCGGCTCGGTGCCGACCGGGGAGCCCCACACCACGCACACCAGCTTGTCCGTCCGCTCGGCCGCGTCCACCAGGTCCCGCACCAGCCGGTCGCTGAGCGGCGGGAAGGGTCCGGTGACCGGGCAGATCAGGACGCCCACCTCCGGGTCGTCGAGGATCGCGTCGATGATCTTCCGGCCGCGCCAGTCCCCGACCGGGTGGCCGCCGTTGTCGACCGGGTTGGCCACGCTGAGGTACTCGGGTATCCACTGGTGCAGCTCGGCCTGCTTGCCCTGCGACAGCTCCGGCAGCCTGAGGCCCGCCTCGGTGGCCAGGTCGGCGAAGTGCGCGCCGGTGCCGCCCGAGATCGAATAGACGACGACCCCGTCGGCGACCGGCGGCCGGGCGCGGGCCAACAGGGCCGCGGTGTCCTGGAGTTCGTCCAGGCCGTCGACACGGATCACCCCGTACTGCCGCATCGCCGCGTCCACCACCGCGTCGGCGCCGGTCAGTTTGCCGGTGTGCGAGGCGGCCGTGCGGGCGCCCGTCTCGGTGCGGCCCACCTTCACCGCCACCACGGGCACCCCGCGCCGGGCGGCCCGGTCGGCGGCGAGCAGGAAGGAACGGCCGTCCTTGAGCCCCTCGACGTAGCAGGCGATGGCGCCGACCTCGGGCCGTTCGGCGAAGTAGGAGAGGAAGTCCGCGGTCTCCAGGTCGGCCTCGTTGCCGGTGGGCGCCCAGTGGGAGAGACGGATGCCGAGTTCCTGGAGGGCGAAGACCGGGCGGCCCTGGTGGCCGGACTGGGTGATCAGGGCGATGGCCGGCCCGTCCAGGTCGTCCCGGAACTCCTCGAAGGCGTTGAGGTTGGTGTTGGGGCCGAGCAGTCGTATCCCGGACCGTTCGACGGCGGTGGCGAGTCGGGCCTGGGCGGCCGCTCCCGCCTCGCCCGTCTCGGCGAACCCGGACGCGAAGACGACCGCGAACTTCACCTTGGTCTCGGCCAGTTCATCGATCACGGGAAGGGGGTCGGAGACCAGCAGTACGGCGAGATCGACCTGTTCGGGCAGGTCGGCGACGGAGGGGCAACAGGGGATGCCGAAGACGGACGGACGGGTGGGGTGCACCGGGTGCAGTCGCGCCCCGACCCGCTCGGCCCAGGTGAGCAGTTGCCGGGTGACCCCGGTGTTCGGCCTGCCCTCGGTGTCCGAGGCGCCGATCACGGCGACGGACTCCGGTCGGAAGAAGCGGTCCAGATCGGGGACGGCGGCGTACAACGGCCGCCCGCTGACGTCGAGGTCGTCCACCTCCGCGGGCCGGCCGTGTACGGCGGGCCCGGGTTGCTCGCCGCAAGCGATGACCCGGGCACGACGGGAGTCGGTGGTGAAGGTGCCGTGGGTTGATCCAAGCATCGGTCTCCGCCCGCTCCTGAGTGACTGGCAAGTAACTGACGCACTGTCAGATTACAGACCTGACGGGTTGTCAGGAATGGGCCTGCACGCAAAGGATGACCGGCTTGCCCGCCGAGGACTCCTCGGCGCGGGACGCCCGGCGGACCGGCGAAGGACTCCCGCGGCGCCTACAGCGCCGCCACCACCTCCTTCGCCACCCGCTCGCCCGACCGCACCGCACCGTCCATGAAGCCCATCCAGTGGGTGGAGGTCTCCGTCCCGGCCCAGTGGATACCGCCCACGGGCGCGCGCAGGGCGGGACCGTACTGGGTCAGGACGCCCGGCGCGGCGATGGAGACGGGGCCGCCGCGGGTGTAGGCCTCGTTGTTCCAGCGTTGCAGGACGAAGGACTTGGGGGAGGCCGCTTTCTCGCCGAAGTACGTCACGTAGTCCTTCAGCACGGCCGCCCGGACCTCCGCCTCGCTCGCCGCGTCCAGCTTTCGGGCCTCGTCGGCCTCGATGAAGCCCATCAACGCGCCGTACGAGGCGTCGGGCGGGGAGTTGTCGAAGGTGGAGCTGACCACGCCGGTGTCGCTGACGACCTGGCCGTTGAGCCCGTCGGCACGCCAGAAGGGGGTGTCGTAGATCGCGATCGCCTTGCCGACCGAGGCCATCGGCAGGCGCTGGGTGAGCTGGTCCCGGGCGGCAGGAAGGAGGGGGCTGTACGAGATGCGCGCCGCGAGGGGCGGGGGCAGGGCGACGACGACCTTCTTGGCGGTGACGGTGATGCCGTCTGCCGTCACGACGTGGTCGCCGCCGGACCGGGCGATCGTGCGCACCGGGGCGTTCAGCACCACCCGCTCGCCGAGCGTGGCGGCGAGCTTGATCGGCACCAGTTGGGAGCCGCCGACGAAGCGCAGTTCCTGGGCGCCGTTCGCGGTCTCGGTGAGGCGTTCCAGGGTGCCGACGTTCGACTCGTTGCCGGCGGCGGCGATGTAGAAGAGGACGAACAGGAGCGAGAGCTCCCGGGGTTCGGCCGAGAAGATCGACGTACAGGCCACGTCCAGAAGGAACTTGGCGGACGGGATGACGGCGTTGGCGCGCAGCCAGCTCTCGAAGGTCTGGCGGTCCCACTCCTCGGCCTTCGCGGCGGTCCAGGGCGCGTCCACCGGGACCTGCTTGGCCATGTCGTCGAGCGAGGCCTGCACGATCGCCGCGTTCGCGAGGCCGGCCGCGTCGATCGGCGGGACCGAGCCGAGCAGTCCGTCGGTGGCGTAGGCGGTCTTCTTGCCGTCCTTGTTGAGGAGGTTCTTGCCGGTGTTGTAGGTGGGGAAGGTCGCCACGCCCAGGGAGTCGGCGAGCGCCTTGATGCGGTCCTGGGTGGGGCCGATGAACTCGCCGCCGCCCTCGGTGACCTGGCCGTTGCCCAGCGGCAGGTTCACCACCCGGCCGCCGACCCGGTCGCGGGCCTCCAGGACGACCACGGTCTTGCCGGCCGCGACCAGGTCCCGGGCCGCGGTGAGCCCGGCGAGGCCGCCGCCGACGACGGCGACGTCCACCCTGCGGGTGGCCGCGGCGGCCGTACCGGCGGCGGTGGTGGTGAGGGTCGCGGCGCCCGCCGCCGCTGCGGCACCGCCGAGCAGGAGGCGTCGGGAGAGCTGGGGGCGCGGGGTGAGTTGGGGGCGCGGGGGGTGCTGACTTTCGCGTGCCACGTGCGTCCTCCGTCGTAGCGAGAGGTGGGGGTGGAGCCGGAAAGGTGAACAGTGCTCACATTCTGGCCCCGTGCGGTGGCGACGTACAGCTCTTCCGTCACATCTGACCCACAAGTAACAAGAGGTGTACGTAGGAGAGTTGAGAGGTGTCTACGTCGGACGCGCCTCAGGCGGGCAGTCGGGAGACCTGTCGCGCGGTGTCCTTGGCGATGCTCTTCGCGATCTTCTCGGCGTCGATGGCCAGCTCGCGGAACGTGCCGCTGATGGGGGTGACGAAGCCGGTGAAGTAGAGGCCGGGCGCGTTCCGCGGGGTGTGGGCGCCGTTGACGACCGGGTTGCCGTCCGCGCCGAGGACGTCGAGGTGGCCGACGATGTCCTCCAGGGCCCGGACGTAGCCGGTGGCCGCGATCACGGCGTCCGGGGAGACGCGTGCACCGTCGGCGAGGAGCGCCTCGGCGCCCTCGAATCCCTCGACGGCGGCCACCACCTCGACCCGGCCCTTGCGCACCGCGTCGACGAGACCGACGTCCTGTACGGGGATCGCGCCCTCCTTGGTCCGGCTGTAGAGGCCGGTGTCGGGGCGGGGCAGCCCGTGTGCCGCCAGATCGGGGATGCTCACCTTGGCCAACACCTCGCTGAGCCGGTCGACGAGCCCGACCGGCAGCCGACGGACGGCGATGCCGTTGTACTGGGCGGCCCAGCCTGCCGTCGAGCGGCGCACGATGTGCGGGACGGTACGCACGGACAGCCGTACCCGCGAGGCACCGCCCTCCACCAGGTCGACGGCGATCTCGGCACCGGTGTTGCCGACACCTACGACCAGGACGTCACGGCCGGCGAAGGGCTTCGGGTCGCGGTAGTCGCCGGCGTGCAGGAACTCGCCGGTGTAGGTGTCGCGGCCCGGCCAGTCAGGAACCCGGGGCGTGTGGTTGTAGCCCGTGGCGACGACCACCGCCGCGCCGGTCAGCTCACGTCCGCCGGTGGCGTGAAGCAGCCAGCCGGTGCCGTCGGGGGAGCGCTCCACCCGGGAGACCTCGACACCGGTGACGATCTCCAGCTCGTGGACCTCGGCGTACTTCTCCAGATAGCGCACCACGTCGTCCCGGGCGACCCAGCGCCCGAACCGGCGCGGCATCGGCAGCCCCGGCAGGGCTGACAGCCGGCGGGTGGTGTGCAGGTGCAGCCGGTCGTAGTGGCGCCGCCAGGACTCCCCGACGCGGTCGGACCTCTCCAGCACGACGGCCCGGATGCCCCGGGCGCGCAGGGCGTACGCGGTGGCGAGCCCGCCGGGGCCGCCGCCGATGACGTAGACGGGGTGTTGTTCCGCGTGGGCAGCGGCGGGGGCAGTCGCGTGGCTCGTCACTGAATCCGTCGCCGGGTCCGTCGCTGGGTCCGTCGCGTGGGTCGTTGCTGGGCTCGTCGCGTCGTGCGTCGGCTCCGCGGGGCTTGCGGAGGCTGGGGAGTCGGCCATGAGCGCGAGCGTAATCCCGGGCGCGATTGATGGGTCTCGGTCAAGACCGGAATTGGTTGCGGATTGATCACGGCTGTGGGGGGTGGGGGTGGGGCTCGTGCCGTGGGGAGGGTGGATGTGTGGGGGGAGTGGGCGCGGCGGTCCTGCTTCGCAGGTACGCTCCCGCCCGCGCCACCGCTGCGGCGGCCTCGGCGGCTTGGTCTGCGGGCTTCGTCGGGGCGGTCGCACGCGTGGGTGAGCAGACCAGTCCCGTAGGCGATACGCGGTAGGCGTCTCAGTCGTGCGGTTCCGCATCCAGCAGTGCGAGGGCGTTGCGGATGCCCTGTTCGAGGAGTTCGTCGGCGAGCAGTCGGTCGGTCAGGGCTCGGGAGAGTTGCAGTGTCCCGGCCATCATGCCGAGGAGGCTGAGTGCCTTCACGTGTGCCGAGGGCGGGTCGTGGGGTACCAGGCGGGCGGCGAAGCCGTCGATGAGGGCCAGCGCGCCGTCGGTGTACGCCTGCTTGGTGGGATCCGTGGAGCGTGCGATCTCGTCGAGCAGGGCGGCGTTGGGGCAGCCGTCCTCGATGCTGTCGCGCTGCTCGGGGGAGAAGTACCAGTGAATCAACTGTTCGAGTCCGGCACGGCCGGGTGCCGCCTGCGCGACGATGTTCTCGTGCTGTGCGCGCATCTGGTCGGCGACCGCGGTGGCGACGAGTTCGTCCTTGGAGGCGAAGTAGGCGTAGAAGGTGCCGCTGGTCAGCCCCGCGTCCTTCATCAGCGTCGCGACTCCGGAACCGTCGATGCCGTTGCGCTTGAGCCGGCGGCCGGCCGTCGCGATGATCCGCTGCCTTGTCTGCTGTTTGTGTTCTTTCGTGTACCGCACGATGGGTTCCTCCGTCGCAGCCGGGGCTTGCGGCCCCGGCTGCCGCTGGTCAGGTCAGGTCGGGTCAGGTCAGCGTGCCGCGCCTGCGAGGAGAGCGGGAAAGTTGATCCTGGCGGTCTGCAGTTTCGGGTCGTGGGGCTCGGGGACCCCGCCGTCGGTGATGTACAGCCGATCGCCGCGGACCGCGGTCGCGGAGGGCGAGGCGAGGCCGTCCGCGCTGGTCAGGACGGGCTTGTAGGTGCCGTCCGGGTAGATGACGACGACCCTGTCCGGACCGTTCTGCGAGGAGGAGCCGTTCTGCGCCGCGAACACCACATCGGAGAAGGGGGTCAGGAAGCTGAGGTCGTCGATGTTGGGCAGGCCGCCCGTGACAACGCGGATGGGGCCTGCCGCGCCGGCGATGGTGACCGGTACGCGCAGCAGGGTTCCCTTGTTGAAGTTGCTGATCCACAGCGCGCCGTGGTGGAACCTGAGCCCGTTGGCGCCGATCGGCAGTGCTTCGGTCGGCACCGGCGCGAGAGCGGCATCGGTGAGCCACGGGGTCACCGATCCGCCCGAGACCGGAACGGACCAGATGACGCCCTTCAGGCTGTCCGCGATGTAGAGGATGCGTCCGGCCGCATCGACGGCCAGTCCATTGGGGCCCGAGTCGGCGGGCAGAGCGGCGACGCGCTGCGGGGTACCGTCCGCGAGCAGCTTGTACACGCCGTTCCTGGCCGCGTTGCCCGGGGCCCACAACGCGTAGTAGACGGTGCCGTCACCGCCGCGGGCGTTGCCGCTGATCGCCTCACCCACCTGCCCGGTGACGAGCACCGTGCGCTCTCCGGACGCGGAGATACGCATCAGCTCCGGCCCATGGGTGCGCTCGCACACCGCGCAACTGCCGAGCATGGACAGGGTCACTGAGCCGTCGGGGTTGGCGGTGATGTTCTCGGGTATCTCGCCGGCGCCGAAGTCGAACGTCGCCGCGGTCCGTACGTCGGTGACAACGGATCTGCTGTACGAGTCTCCCGTCCCGTGTCTCGTCCCCGCGGACGCGGACGGCGCCGACACCAGCACGGCCGCCGTCGCGGTGACCGCCAGCGCGATGCCGACGTTCCTCTTCACAAAACGCCGTGCGCTCGACGCACTGCGCCGGGCCGTTTGCTGACGTTGCTGCTGCATGACTCTCCTCGGCAAATCAACGAGTGACTGATCAATGGGCTTTCGGCGACGTCAGAGGGACGAGGCGGTGTGCCTTGGTGACGCGTGGGGCGGGCGGGTCGGCGGGTCGGCGGTGCAGCGCAGCTTCGGTTCTCGTCGGTGGCCGCGGTGACGATCGCTCTGGCGACGACGGCGGGGTCGTCGCCGTCCTTCCTCGCCTGCGCGATCACCTCGTCGAAGATGCGCCGTCGTTTTCGGACGGGTGAGGGCAGGCGAAGGGCGAGCGTCAGTTCGGCATCCGGTTGAACCTGCGGACGATGCGGTCGAAGATCCGGGCCGGAAGGACGCGGTGGAACACGCTGATGCCGGCCGCCGTCGTGCCGGCCGTGCGCCGCAGTTTCGGGTTGCGGTCGGTGGCCGCCCCGACGATCACCTTGGCCACGGTGGCGGGATCGTCGCCGCCGCTGGTGTTTTTGGCCAGTACCTCGTCGAAGGTGCGCCGTCCCGACGCGTAGAGCGGCAATGGGGTGTCGCCCTGCACGCTGTGGTCCCCGAACGGGGTGTTGATCGGGCCGGGCTCGACGAGCAGGATCCGGACGCCGTGCTCGCGGACCTCGTGGTCCAGCGACCCGGAGTAGCCCTCGACCGCGTGCTTGGTCGAGGTGTAGATGGCCATGAACGGGCTGGGGACGAACCCGCTGAGGGAGGAGACGTTGATGACGCGTCCGCGCCGTTGCGTGCGCATGTGCGGCAGAACAGCCTTGGTCATCCGCATGATGCCGTAGACGTTGACGTCGAAGACCTCCTGCGTCCGGGCGACGGAGAACTCCTCGGCGGCGCCGTTCGCGCCGACGCCCGCATTGTTGACCAGGACGTCGATGCGCCCGAACCGGTCGATCACCTGCTTGACCACGGAGGCGACCGATTCGTCGCTGGTCACGTCGAGGTCGAGGTAGGTCACTCCGGCGGGCGCGGTGACTCGCGCGGTGTTGCGAGCGGTTCCGATCACCTCGAAGCCCGCCGCGGCGAAGGCACGGGCCGTCTCCTTGCCGACTCCCGATGAGGCTCCCGTCACGAGTGCCACCGGCCGATGTGTCGCCATTGCCTGCTCCCTTGGCTTGAATTACGTTCGTATGCCTTACGTTCGTACGACCATATGGGGGTCGTCGATCGATGGCAAGGGGGAGCGTCCGGCGATTCGAGAAAGATTGGGGGAACGTGGGGGTGCGGTACGGGTGAGGCCCGAGCGGATGGTGAGCGGTTGACCGAGGCGGGCGGCCCTCGCCTCGGTGGCGGGAGTCTCGAGCAACCTCCGCGAACGCCAAGCGGTCTTGCTGGGTGCAGAGGTCGGGGGGAAGTGCCTGTGCCGACGGGCCGGCACAGGGACGGAAGACGACCTGCCGAGCGCCTGAGCGAGGGTGGAGATGACGCATCTGAACACCGTGGTGACGTGGGTCGACGTACGCGACGGACTGCCTCCGAGCGGTATACCGGTGGCAGCGGCGATCACGGGTCGTTATCCCGCTGACAGCGTCACCGAGTCCGATACGGCGTCAGGTGAGGAGTTCTGGCTGGTGCGGCCGATGTACTTCACGACCCTGCACTTCAGTGAGGACGGGAGCGAGCACAGAGACTGCTTCGTCGACTCCGACGGGATCGTCCGTCTGCCCTACGGCCTCGCGAGCGATGAAACGGTGACGCACTGGGCTGAGCTGCCCACCCTGCCAGGCGGGAGCACGCACGTGATGCTCGGGAAGGACGCGCGGACAGCTCTCCAGAACGCGTGGGGCCCTCATCCCACTACCTGACCCACAGCCTGCTCGGACATTGGCGTTGCGCCGACGCGGGTAGGCCTGCCGGGCCCGGGCCGTCCGTCCGAAGTCCGATGAGTTTCTCCGTGTTGTGCAGTCAGAGGTCATGGTTGGTGCGCCGGCGGGTGCGAATGTGATCGAAGCGCACCGACCGCTGAGAACCGGACACGAGACACCATCCGCTGACGGACACGAGACACCGAGGAACCCCAGATGCGTACCCTGATCAGCACCGCTTTCATCTCGCTCGACGGCGTCGTCGAGGCCCCCGGCGGCGAGCCCGGTTACCGGAACGCCGGATGGACCTTCAAGGACATCGAGTTCCTCCCCGAGGCATTCGAGATCAAGGGCCGGGAGCAGACGGAAGCCACCGCGATGCTGCTGGGCCGGACCAGCTATCAGGCGTTCAGTCCGGTGTGGCCCGACATGGAGGACTTCGCCGACTACAAGGTGATGCCGAAGTACGTCGTCTCCACCACCCTCACCGAGGACGACCTGGTGTCGAACTGGGGCGAGACGACGATCCTGCGCTCGCTCGACGAGGTCGCCGCCCTGAAGGAGACCGAGGGCGGCCCGGTCATCGTCCACGGCAGCGCCTCCCTGAACCAGGCCCTTTCGGACGCCGGCCTGATCGACAGATACCACCTGCTCGTGTTCCCGCTGCTGCTCGGGGCGGGCAAGCGGCTCTTCAGCAGCACGGACAAGGACACCCAGAAGCTGAAGCTCGTCGAGCACGAGGTCTACGCCAACGGTCTGCAGAAGAACGTCTTCGACGTCGTCCGCTGACTTCGACGACTGACCTCGTCAGGTCCCTTCGGTGTGTCCCTCGCCGCGGCGTGGTGTCGTCGCCCAGGACGGGAGCCAGGCTGCCTCGGGGAGGGGTGTCAGGCTCGCGAAGTGGTCGATGATCGCCCGGAGTCCTGGGTGCGGGTTCGCTCGGGGGAGGATGAGCGAGAGCGGGTAGGCGAGCGTCGGGTTCACGATCGGAATGCGGCGCAGGTCGTGGTTGGTCGGCCAGATGTACCGGTCGCGCGAGCCCACGAGGGTTGCCACGTCCGCGGAGTCCGCGAGGATGTCGAGGAGTACCTCGTTGCCGAAGTTCGGGCCCGCGGCGTCGACGCGGAGGTCGAATTCGGTGGTGAGCTGATCGTAGAACTCCGCCCATTCGCTTCGCGGCGCTATACCCGGCACCCAGATCCGGTGCCGCCGCAGCTGGGGCGGTGTCAGTGTCCGCGCGGAGGCGAGCGGGTGCCTCGGGCCGACGACGAGTTCCAGCGGCGAGTCGAAGGCGTGGATCATCTGCACGTCCCGCGGCAGGGTGGCCGGGTCGGTGACCGAGCGGAACGAGGCGTCGACATCGCCTGCCTGGACGGCGGAGACCGCCACGTGCGGGTCGTTGACCTTGAGGGTCACCACGTCGAGGTCGGTTTCGGGATGCGACCGCCAATAGTCGTGCAGGACGACGGCCTGCGCGGTTCGCAGGCCGAGCACGTCGATCCGAAGCGCCCGCGAACCCGGTCTGATCGCGGTGACGGCACGGTCGACGCCCGTGATGATGTTCCGGGCGTGCGGGAGGAAGGCCTGGCCGTCGAGTGTCAGCTCGACGCCTCGGGCGGTACGGGTGAACAGCCGGACATCGAGTTGCCGCTCGAGGGTCGCGATCCGCTTCGACACGGCCTGTTGCGTGACGCCGAGCTCGTCGGCCGCGTGTTGCAGCTGTCCGAGCTCGGCCGCGCGGACGAACGATCGCACTGCCTCGGTATCCATGGAGGCAGCGTAGAGGCGCTCAACTGATGGTTGTGGCTCGCCCGGGAGCCGGTTGTTTGATCCCTGACGGCTGCGGCCGGTGTGATGCGGAGACCCGAACATCGGTTGTCGCGAGGGAGTCGCATGCGCGTGCAGTTGGGCCGCGGTTTCGGCTGGCTGTGGTCGGCCTACGCCGTCAGTACGTACGGTACGTGGATCGCCTTCGGCGCTTTCCCGCTGCTCGCGGTTCGGGTGCTGCACTCGCCGGCCTTCGCCGTGTCGCTCCTGGAGGCGGCTGGACTCGCCGTCGCGGCGGTTGTCGCGTTCTCACTCGGGCCGTGGGTCGAGCACCGCGCCAAGCGTCCGGTGATGATCGCGATGGACCTGATCCGGTTCGTCGCGTTGGCGAGTGTCCCGATCACCTACGTCCTCGGCGTGCTTTCATACGGCCAACTGCTGGTCGTCTCGGTCATCTCCGGGACCGCGAGCATCGCCTTCAGCGCCGCGTCCGGCGCGTATCTGAAGCATCTCGTCCGTGGCGATCACCTCCTGGTGGCGAACGGGAGGTTCGAGGGCACGAGCTGGGTGGCGACCGCGGCGGGCCCGCCCCTCGGTGGTGCACTCATAGGGCTGCTGGGCCCGGTCGTCACCGTCATGGCCGACGCCCTCAGCTACCTGCTGTCCGCGCTCGCGGTCCTCCGTATCCGCGGAGGCGACGTCGCCGCACCCCGCTCCCCGACCACCAGGGTGCGCGGAGCCGGCCTTCTCCACGGCTGGCGGTTCATCCTCCGCGACCGCGTACTGAGGGGCCTGTTCCTCAACTCGGTCCTGGTCAGCGGCCTCATCATGGCCACCGCCCCGCTCCTGTCCGTCCTCCTGCTGGGCCAGTACCACTTCCCGGCCTGGCAGTACGGTCTTGCCTTCGGCGTCCCGGCACTCGGCGGCTTCGTGGGCGCCCGCCTCTCCGCACGCCTCGTGACCCGCTACGGCCGGCACCGAGTCATGGCCGTCTCCGGCTGGCTGCGATCGCTGTTCCCACTCGGTCTCGCGTTCGTCCGTCCCGGCATCCCAGGACTCCTCACCGTGATCGTCGTCGAGGGCCTGCTGATCACCTGCATGGGCGTCTTCAACCCGATCTACGCGACAGAACGCCTGCAACGGACTCCCGCGGATCACACCGCCCGGGTCCTCAGTACGTGGAGTGCCATCAGCAAACTCGTCACTGCTGCCCTGATGGTGATCTGGGGCGTTCTCGCCACACTCACCAGTCCGCTCGCCGCGATCACCATGTCCGGCGTACTCCTGCTGGCCACCCCGCTGTTGCTGCCCACACGGTCTGCCCGCTGGAGAGAGGTCAGACCCGCTCCAGAGGCCGATGCGGCCCGCTCGGAAGCTCCGCTTTGATCGCGTCGCCCGGGCGCACCACGCCGCCCTCCTTGACGATGGTCATGATCCCGGCCTTGTGCACAATGTTCCCGGCGTCATCGCGGCCGACGACCTGCTTCAGCAGCCCGTTCTGGAAGTTGTCGATCTGCTGGCACGGATTGCGCAGGCCGGTCACCTCCAGCACCGCGTCGTCGCCGATCCGCAGCAGCGTGCCGACCGGCAGGCCGAGCAGATCGATGCCGCGAGTGGTGATGTTCTCGCCGAGGGCGCCGGGCGCCACACTGAAGCCCTCAGCACCGACCTCGGCGAAGAGTTCTTCGTGGATGAGGTGGACCTGGCGCAGGTTCGGCTGGGTCGGGTCCTGCGCGACCCGAAAGCGGTGCTTGACCGTCACGCCGGCGTGTACGTCACCCTCCACGCCGAGCCCGGCGAGCAGCGTGATGCTGTCCCGGTTCGGCTTGGTGAACGAGTACTCGCCGTTGCTGCTGACTGCCGTAACCATCGCGCTCATCATCGGATCCCCCTCCACTGACAACGGTCAGTTACGACCCTATCCCTGGTGACAGCGCGTGCGCGGTCAGTCTTCGGACGCGTAGGGGAGGAAGGCCGACCAGGTGGTGGGGGAGAAGGCCAGGCGGGGGCCTTCGGTGTGCTTCGAGTCGCGGACGTGGACGGTGTTCGGGGTGGTGGCGAGTTCGACGCAGGACTCTCCGTTGGTGCCGCCGCTGTAGGTGCTCTTGAACCACGTCAGTTCGGAGGCGTCCCCGGTGTGGGCCTTGTGGATCATGTCTCTCCCAGCAGTTGCTCAATGAAGGCCATCGACTCTCGTGGCGGGAGAGCCTGCGCCCGGATGGTCCCATATTGCAGTTCGACGATACGGAGCTGTTTCGGGTCAGTGGTCGGGCGACCGTTGAAGACACCATCAGCGCGCCCCACCGCTGTCCCGTCCGGAAACTTCAACAACTCGATCCGGCCGTCCAGACCCGGATGGGCTTCGGTGTTCGTCGGCATGACCTGAAGCGTGACGTTACGCAACCGCCCCACCTCCAGCAGGCGTTCGAGCTGTTGCCGCCACACCATTGTGCCCCCGACTTCGCGCCGCAGCGGTGCCTCTTCCAGTACGAAGTGGATCGACGGGGCAGGGTCCCGTCCGAAGACCGATTGCCGGGCCAGACGAGCCGCCACCATGCGTTCCACGTCGTCCGGCGAGTACGGCGGCTGTGCCGCACCGATCACGGCCCGCGCATGCTCCGGCGTCTGCAACAGCCCGGCGATGATGTTGCACTCGTACACTCCGATCTCGACTGCCATGGCCTCCAACTTGCCCAATTCCCGCACCTTCTTCGGGTACCGGACCTTCTTCACGTCCTCCCATGTCGCGGAGATCAGCCCGCCTGCGCTCAGGACCTCATCAGACCTGTCCAGGTACTCCCGTCGGGGAATCCTCCTCCCGCCCTCGATTTTGTAGACCATGTCCTCGCCGTACCCGACGATCTCCCCGAAGTCGGCGGCCCGGATCCCCGCTGCCTCACGCCGCAGCTTCAGCTGCCGTCCCACGGTCGCGATGACCGCCACACCCCAGTCGTCATCCGGATCCACCTCCCAACCCGGCTCATCGGCCTCGGTCTTGAGCCGCTCCACTCCAGCCTCTACGGACATCTCGCACCCCTCCGTCGTACGACCGTGCCGCGACGCCCCCTACCCGTACGGCCGGTCCCGACAGCCCGGACACGACCGGACAACACCCGGACAGTGACCGTACGCAACGGAGTCGTCACTGTTCACGGTAGGCGTGCACGGCCACTCTGAGTGACGTGATCCAAGAAACCGGCGCCCCCGAGGCTCGATCCGACCACCACATCCGCAACTTCAGCGTGCAGCTGTCTCCCACGCCCCGCGGAGCGAGGCTGGCCAGGCTGCTCGCCACCGAGCAACTCCGCACCTGGCGACTTCCGTTGGATCCTGCGCGTCAGATCGTCGCTGAGCTCGCGGCCAACGCGGCCACGCACAGCCGGGTCCCCGGTCGGGACTTCCGGGGCACCCTCTACGTCGTCGCGGGCACCCTGCGCATCGAGGTGACCGACACCCGCGGGGACCTCCTGCCCTGCCGCCAAGGCCCCGCCCCCGACGCAGAATCGGGCCGGGGTCTCGTCCTGGTCGAGGCGCTCGCCGACCGCTGGGGCGTCGCCCAGGCGCCGCACCCGCGCAAGACGGTCTGGGCGGAACTGAACCTCGTACCAGAACCGGAACCGGAACCGGAGCCGAAGCCGGAACGCGGATCCTCGTGCTTCGGTGCGAGGGGCGCCGGCGTCGAGGGGCTACCGCGAGGCGAAGAGGCTGCGAGCGAAGGCGTACAAGAAGGTTGCCAGGCAGCGTGCGGACACCGGCCGTAAGTGGGCCAAGAAGGCGGTCCGCGACCACGATGCTGTCGCGGTGGAGGATTTCCGTCCCAAGTTCCTTGCCAAGTCCACCATGGCCCGCAAGGCCGCTGACGCCGCCATCGGCGCCACCAAGGCCGCTCTGCTGGAGATGGGCCGCAAGCATGGGCGGGACATCCGCCTGGTCCACGCCGCGCACACCACGATGGACTGCGGGCACTGCGATGCGAGAGCCAAGCATCGCCTGCCGCTGGGTGAGCGCACCTACACCTGCGCCGCGTGCGGGACTGTGTCCCCACGGGGCAAGAACTCCGCACGCGTCATGCTCGTCCGGGCTGGTCTCAACCCGGCTGGTGCCGATGGCGGAAGACCTCTTGGAGCGCTGCTCCAGGAGGCGGCCTGAGCCAGGAATCACCTCCCTTCAGGGAGGCGAGGATTCAAGGTTCGACTCCCTCACTGTTTCGGTTGGCGTCTCGAAGCTAGCCGTAGTGCGAACAAAATTGCCAACCGTCCTGCGGCATTCATGGAGGACCCACAGCTACATGGGGAGCCCACAGCTTCATGGCGGGCGCACAGCTTCAGGTGGGCGCACGGCGGTCTCTCATCGGAGACCCACGGGGTTCCCGGAACCGAGTATCTGACGTACCGTCAGATTCATGGACACGATCTGGCTCACCGGGGCGCAGTGGCTGGCCGTCCTGCGCGTAGGGCTCGGGCTGTGGTGGCTGGAGAGCTGGCGGCACAAGGACAAGAGCACCTGGTTCGAGGGCGGCGGGATCACCTGGGCGGCCGACATCGCCGCCAAGCACCGGTGGACGGCGGTGCGCAGTGGCTTCGACGTGGTGGTCACCCCGCGTCCGAGGACGATGGCGTACGTCGTCGCCTACGCCGAACTCGCCCTGGGCCTCGGCCTGATCCTCGGATTCCTGACTCCGCTGGCCCTGATCGGCGGGCTGCTGCTCAACGTCCTCTACTTCACCCTCATGATCCACGACTGGGCCGAGCAGGGGCAGAACTCGATGATGGCCCTCATCTCGCTGGTCGCCCTGTTCGGGATGTCGTGGCAGGACTGGTCGGTCGACGGAGCGCTGGGGCTGTTCCAGTGAGCGCCGCCGCCCCGCGCAAGGGCCCGTTCAAGAGCGCCTCCGCCCCGGACCGCGACCTGCCCAAGAGCGCCGCCGGTACCCGCCACGACCTGCCCGAGCCGGACGCCTTCACCCGTGTCTACTGGGACGCCGCCGCGCGGGGCCGGCTGTTGCTGCGGCGTTGCGGGGCGTGCGGGCGGGCCCACCACTACCCGCGCGAGTTCTGCCCGCACTGCTGGAGCGAGGACGTCGTCTGGGAGCCCGCGAGCGGCCGGGCCGCGCTCTACACCTGGTCCGTCGTCCACCGCAACGACCTGCCACCGTTCGGCGGGCGCACCCCGTACGTCGCCGCCGTCGTCGACCTCGCCGAGGGCCCGCGGATGATGACGGAGATCGTGGACTGCCCGCACGAGGAACTGCGAGCCGGGATGGCACTGGAGGTCGCCTTCAGGGACGGGGGCGGGGTCCATGGCGGGGCGGGTGTCCTGGACGGGGCTCACGTCCAGGACGGGGCTCACGTCCAGGAGGGGGAGAGCGTCCAGGAGGGGAAGGGCGCCCAGGACGGGGTTGCCGTACAAGCAGGGACCCCGGTGGTGCCGGTCTTCCGGCCGCGTCGGTGAGACGGACCCGCTTCAATGTCCTGATGGCCCACCTCGACGACCAGCACAGCACCCACCCACGTCCGTGCCCCGCCCCCACCCCCGCCGCCGCCTTCGTCCCCGCCCCCGCCTCTGTCTCCGTCCCCCTCCGTATCCCCTTCCCCTTCCCCGAGTTGCTCGGCCACGGACTGCGCCTGCGCCCCTGGGATCCGGATTCCGAGGCCGATGTCGACGCCTGGCTGCGAGGCTGCGCCGATCCGGAGTTCCGGCGCTGGAACACGCCGATCATGTCGATCACCGATGCCGACACCGCACGCGAGTCGCTGCGCTCCAAGGCCGCGCAGGTCGCTGACGGCACCTCCGCGTCGTACCGCGTGACGGACGCCGACACCGGTACGACCCTCGGGCACATCGGCGTCAACGCCATCCACCCCGACCTGCGCCAGGCCCGCGTCGGCTACTGGGTTCTCCCCGAGGCGCGTGGCCGTGGCGTGGCCACCCGCGCCCTGGCCCTCGCCTCGCACTGGGCCCACACCGAGCTGGGCCTGCACCGCCTCGAACTCGACCACGCCCTCGGCCACGACGCCTCCTGCCGGATCGCCGAGCGGTGCGGATTCCGGTACGAGGGGACCCTGCGAGGCGCGATGTTCGAGGCGGGCCGCCACGACGCGTTCCGGGACATGCACCTGCACGCACGCCTGGCGATGGACCCGGAGTGGGACGTGTCGTAGTCGTGGGTCCGGGGGAAAGGCAACCCGTCGGAAAATCACGGGCGTTACCGGCCCTCACGCGTGACCATGGGGCATGCGCCCCGACCACTGGTACCGCACCGAAGACCTCGACCGTTTCCTCGACCGTGCCGGAGACTTCCTGCGTTCCCGGCCCGCCCAGCACACCGTCGTGCTATCGGTGACCGAGGCGGTACGCAGACGCGGGCCAGGGGCGTACGGCGACGAACCTCCCGTCTACGGCACGCTGGAGCGGGACGGCGCCGTGCGGGCGGCCTACTTCCAGACACCTCCGTACCAGCTCCAGGTCACCGCACTGACGACCGAGGAGGCCGACTCCCTGGCCGTCCACCTGGCCGGACTCGGTCGCCCGGTCCCCGGCGTCGGGGGAGACGGTGAGTCCGCCGCCGCCGTTGCCACGGCCTGGCAGGCTCGTACGGGCGCCACGGTCACCCTCCGTCAGCGGCAACGGCTGTACCGCCTGGGCACGTTGACCGTGCCGGAGCCCGTTCCGGCCGGCCGGGCGCGCATCGCCACCGCGTCGGACCGGGCTCAACTCGCCAAGTGGTACGACGAGTTCACCCAGGCCATCGGCGAGCCCGGCATCGACGGGAACGCCTGGGCCGACGCCCGTATCGCCTACGGAGGCGCCACCTTCTGGGAGACCTCGGACGGCACCCCCGTCGCCATGGCCGGAGTGACTCCGCAGGTCGCCGGCCAGGTCCGGGTCGCCCCCGTCTACACCCCGGCCGAGCTGCGCGGCAGGGGCTACGCCGGCGCCGTCACCGCCGAGGTCAGCCGGGCCGCGCGGGACGCGGGCGCGGACGAGGTGCTGCTCTTCACCGACCTGGCGAACCCGACCAGCAACGCGCTGTACCAGCGGATCGGGTACCGGCCGGTCGGCGACTTCGCGGTGTACGACTTCGCGGCGGGTGACTCGGCCGAGTAGCCGCCGGAGCGCCGGCCGGCGGTCAGGGCCACAGCAGACCCTTGGCCCAGCCTCCCGCCTCCTCCCGCCGGTACATCAGCCGTACGTGCTGCCGCCGCTCGTCCCCCTGGAAGAACTCCACCTCGCGCGGCCGGAGGCGGTACAGCGTCCACGAGGACACCGGGGCCTCCGGCTCGCGCTGCGCCCGCTCCCACGCGTCCTGCGAAGTGCGTGCCAACTCGTCGAGGGAGGTGAGGGGTTCGCTCTGCCGCCCGGTGAGGGCGGCCGCCAGCGCGCCCGTGGAACGGGCGTGCAGGTCTGCCTGGCCCTCCTCGGACGGGGCGGCGGTGACGGGCCCGCGGACCCGCACCTGGCGGCCCAGGACCGGCCAGTAGAAGGCGAGGGCGGCGTACGGGCGGGCCGCCAGCTGGCCGCCCTTGCTGCTGGTCGCATGGGTCGCGAAGGACCAGCCGTCCGCGTCGGCGCCGTGCAGCATGACGATCCGTACGTCCGGCAGGCCGTCCTCGTCGGCCGTCGCGAGGGACATGGTGTGCGGCTCGGTCTGCCCCGCCGCGACCGCCGCCGCGAACCAGTCGGTGAAGAGGGCGAGGGGGTCGTCGGGGGCGGCGCCCGGGTCGAAGGAGGGCAGCGCGGTGACCTCCGGGTCCCACACCCGCAGTGACCTCAGCAGCTCGTGCAGATCCGTTCTCATGCCCCAAGTGTCACGCGAGCCCCGCGAGCCCCGCGCGGCGCATCAGACCGACACTCGCCGTACACGCTGGAGGCGTACGCCATGGCTCAATCAGTCCGGCCTCCCCCGCGGGTCGACCGGTGTGAGAACTCCGAGTCGGTCCTCGATCGCCTGGGCCGCGTCCAGGCACAGGTCCTCCCGGAACGCGCGGCCGACGATCTGCACTCCGGAGGGAAGCCCGTCGACCATCCCGGTGGGTATGGCCACACCGGGTACGCCCACGAAGCTGGTCACGGTGCACAGACGCATGGCCGACCCGACCCGGTCCCTGCCTGCCTTGTCACGCGACTCCAGCCCCGGCTCGACCGGTGGCTCGGTGAAGACCGGGCCGAGCAACAGCGGGTATGCGTCGAGGAATTCGGCCCATGAGCGGCGGATGTTCATCCAGGTGCCCATCAACTTCATGAACTCCTCCGCGCTCGCGGGAGGGGTCTTCTCCATCGCCATCTCGATATAGCGGTCCCCGCCCTTGCCGAGCAGCCCGCGCACCACCGGCCAGGTCGGGGCGAATTCGGTCACGGTGATCCGGCCGTAGGCCTCGAGGGCCTCGTCCATCCGCGGTACGTCCTGTACCTCGCGCACGTCGTATCCGGCGTCGCGGAGCGCGTCGGCCGCGGTCGCGACGGCTCCGCGAACCGTGGGGTGGACGCCGTGTCCGCCGGGGTCCGCCACGACAGCGACCGTCACGCCTCCGGGGAGCGGTTCGCCGTAGGCGGGCACCGGCACGGCCCGCGGGTCTCGCGGATCGGTCCCGGCCAGCACCTCGTAAGCAAGGCGAAGGTCGCCCACGCTCCGGGCCAGCGGGCCGTCGGTGACCAGCATCTGGGACGCCGGGCCCGGGTCATCCGGGCCGAGAACGCGGTGGTCGGCGGGGAACCGGCCTGTGGACGGCTTCAGCCCGGCCACACCGCAGAACTGGGCCGGGATGCGCACGGACCCGCCGGAGTCGTTGCCGAGCCCGAGCGATGCCATGCCCGTGGCGACGGCCACGGCATCGCCCCCGCTGCTGCCGCCCGGGGTCCGGCTGCTGTCCCACGGGTTGACCGTGTCGCCGAACAGCTCGCTGCGCGTGTGCATCCCCGCCAGGATCAAGGTGGGGATGTTGCTGTGCCCGATGGGGATGGCCCCGGCCTCGCGCAGTCGTGCCACCGGGGGTGCGTCGGCCGAGGCCACCAGATCGCGGAAGCGCTCCGTGCCGAACGTGGTCGGCACTCCTTCGATGGCGGTGCTCTCCTTCACCGTGAAGGGCACGCCCGCGAGCGGTCCCAGCGTTTCACCGGCGGCCCGCCGACGGTCCGTCTGTGCCGCGGCCTCGCGTGCGCGCTCCGCCAGGAGCTGCGTGACCGCGTTCACCCGCGGGTTGACCTCGGCGATGCGATCCAGGTGACTGTCGATCAGTTCGACCGCTGAGACCTCCGCGCTGCGCACCGCCTCCGCCTGCGCGGCCGCCGGCATCCTCCACAGGCCATCCCGCATGGCTCTTCCCTCCTCGTCCACGTACCAATGCGCTTGCATCGGAACAGTACCCGTGGAACCGATGCGAGCGCATCGCATAAAGTGCGCTGGGAACTGGAGAGCTGTGAAGCAGGGAGGTGACCGCGCATGCCCAGGCAGGTGGATCACGTGGGCCGACGCCGCCTCATCGCCGAGGCCGTGTGTCACCTCGCCGACGAACGCGGGCTGGAGGGCGTGACCCTCCGCGACGTCGCCGCCCGCGCGCAGGTGTCGATGGGCGCCGTTCAGCGGTGCTTCCGCACCAAGGAAGAGATGCTCGTGTTCGCTCTCGGACACATCGGCGAGCGGATCCACGAGCGCGTACAGGCCCGCCTCGTCAGAAGCCCGGCCCAGTCGGCCGGCACCGCCCTGGGCCACGCGGCCGGCGAGGTCTCACTGCTTGGGGAAGAGCACCGCGCCGAGGCCAGGGTCTGGCTCGCCTTCGTCGCGCAGGCGGCTGTCAGCAAGGCGCTCGCAAGGACGCTGAAGGCGAACTACGCAAGCCTGCAGGAGGCGTTCACCCGCCTCATCTCGGAAGCCGGCGAGGGCGCCGGCCGCGCCGTGCCCCTGGATCCGCAACGCGAGGCCCGCACCCTCCTCGCCCTCGCGGACGGCCTCACCATGCACGTCCTCATCGGCCACCTCACCCCGCAGGAGGCACACGACGTCCTCCACGCGCACCTGGCCGGCCTCTGGGAGCAACAGATGCGGCCTGATCTGTAGCTCTTCTTCAGGCCACCGCGATCAGGGGCCGGCGAGGGGCGCGTCCGTCAGACCGTCCCCAGGTCCGACGACAGCCAGCGCTCGGGCCGCATCCGGATCACGACCTGCTCGCCGTGCTCCTTCCATGCGGTGTTCACGTACCCGTCCACCTTGTCGGCCGGGAGGTAGCGTGCGGACATCTCCCGGAGCTGCTCGATGGTGGCGGGGGTCGTGTCGAGGACCGGCCCCTCGACGGACACGTACCGGATGGTGGGCTCGAGCCGGTCGATCATCAGGGTGAACCGGCCCGCCGCGCTGATCAGTTCGTTCTTGCGGGACTCCAGTCCCGTCATGATCCACACGGTGCCGTCGGGCTCGTACTGGTACCAGATCGGCACGGTCAGCGGAGCGCGTCCCGGTCCCGCGTCGACCGCGAGTGCGGCGATGTGAGGCTCGGCCAGGAACTGTGCACGCTCTTCGTGGGTCAGGGCCATGAGTGGGTTTCCTCCGGGCGGCTCGGACGTGGACCGGCATGGTCGGCGTCGCACCGACAGTCTGCGTCGACCGCGGCGCCGATTGCCGCACCACAACACCGGCCCCGTCTCCCGTGTTCCCCGCCGCTCAGCTTCTTCCCAGCACGACCGTCCCCGACGAACAGAACCAGCCACCCGTCCCCGAGGCCACCCCCAACCGCGGCAACTGCCCACCCGTACCCCGCACTTGACGGTCACCCGCCTCCCCCCGCAGCTGCCGCACCGCCTCCACCAGCAGAAACAGCCCTCGCATTCCCGGGTGTTGGGCCGACAGTCCGCCCCCGTCCGTGTTCACCGGCAGCTCCCCGCCCTCGACCCGCAGCCGGCCCTTCTCCACGAAGGCCCCGCCCTCGCCCTTGGGGCAGAAGCCGAGATCCTCCAGCGTCACCAGGGTCATGTAGGTGAACGCGTCGTAGATCTCCGCGAAGTCGATCTCCGTCGGCCGCACCCCGGCCCTCTCGAAGGCGAGCCGTCCGCTCACCGCCGCCGGGGACACGGTGAAGTCGGGCCACTCCGACATCGCGGAGTGCGAGATGTGCTCTCCGGTGCCGAGGACCCACACCGGTGCGGTGCGGCAGTCGGCCACGTACTCCTCGGCCGCCAGCAGCACCGCGGCACCGCCGTCGGAGCGCAGACAGCAGTGCAGCTTGGTGAAGGGGTCCGCGATCATCGGGCCGGACAGGACGTCGTCCACGGTGATCGGTGCGCGGAACATCGCCTCCGGGTTCAGGGCGGCGTTGGCCCGCGCCTGTACCGCGACCTCCGCCAGCTGTTCGACCGTGGTGCCGTGTTCGAGCATGTGGCGACGGGCCGCCATGGCGTACTTGGCGATCAGAGTATGGCCGTAGGGCACCTCGAACTGGAGCGGGCCGCGCGCGCCGAAGGAGAGGTTGCCGGTCCGCCGGCCCGCCCTGATGTCCGCGCGGGCGGTCGAGCCGTAGGCCAGCAGGACCGCGTTCGCGTGTCCTGCGGCGATCGCGTCCGCCGCGTGGCCCGCCATCACCTCCCAGGTCGAGCCGCCGACGGAGGTGGAGTCGACCCAGGTGGGACGCAGGCCCAGGTACTCGGCGACCTCGACGGGCGCCAGGATGCCGGTGCCCGCCGAGGCGAAGCCGTCGACCACCGAGCGGTCCAGTCCCGCGTCGGCGAGCGCGCGGCGGGCGGCCTGGGCGTGCAGGGCGTACGGGGTCGCGTCGTCCACGCGGCCGCAGTCGGAGAGGGAGACGCCGACGATCGCGACCTTCCGGGAGCGCGTCATGAATCTGCGCGGCATGAATCTGACGGTACATCAGATCTGGTGCCCGGCGGCAGGTGCCGTGGGGCTGGGCATCCCGCCCCCACAGCCCTAATATGACGCACCGTCAGATCCTGGCTGGGCGGCATCGTCGTTCGCCGCCCGCCAGTCCGGGCGATATCCGGACCCCGCGGAGAAGAGGCCCCATGGACACCGACTTCACCGCCGAGCAGGACGAGATCCGCCGCACCCTGCGCGCTCTGCTGCGGGATCGCTGCGGTCCGGCGGAGGTACGGGCCGCCGTCGACACCCCGGCCGGACACGATCCCGCCCTGTGGACCGCCCTCGCCGAACAGCTCGGCCTGCCCGGCCTCGCGCTCCCCGACGCCTACGGGGGTGTCGGCGGCTCGGTGACCGACCTCGCCCTCGCCTGTGAGGAGACCGGCCGCTTCCTCGCCCCCTCCCCGCTGCTCGCCACCGCCGGGCTCGCCGCACCCCTGCTGCTGGCCCTGGGCACCGAGGCCCAGCGCACCGCCCTGCTGCCACGCATCGCCTCCGGCACGCTCACCGCCGCGCTCGCGGTACCCGGCACCTGCCTCGCCACCGCCCTCGCCCTGACCGGCGACAACGGCGGCGGGTGGGCCGGCGGCGGACGCGCGGGAGGGATGCAGGCCCGGCAGGCCGGAGCGGGGTGGCGGCTGTACGGGCAGGTCGACCAGGTCCTCGACGGGCACCACGCGGGGCTGCTGCTGGTCGCCGCCCACGCCGGCGGGTTCGCCCGGTCGCGGACCCTGCTCTTCCTCGTGTCCGGGGACGCCGACGGACTCGTACGCGTACGGCAGACCGCTCTGGACGCGACCCGGCCGCAGGCGCGGCTGCAACTGCGCGATGTGGAGGCGGAGTTGCTCGGCGAAGAGAGCGTCGACGCGGCCGCCGTGCCTGCCGCGCTCGCCGGGACCGGTGACACGGCCGCCTCCCTGGTCGCCTGCGAGGCCGTCGGGGCCGCCGATCAGATGCTCGGACGGACCGTGGAGTACGTCCGGCAGCGCGAGCAGTTCGGGCGGGCGGTCGGCTCCTTCCAGGCGGTGCAGCACCGCCTCGCCGATGTGTACGTCCAGGTGCAGGCGGCGCGCTCGGCGGCGTACTACGCGGCCTGGGCCACCGCCCAGGGGGAGCGGGTCGGGGGGCTGGCCCTCGCGCAGGCCCTGGAGGCCCTGCGCGGTGCCGCCGCCGAGGGGATCCAGCTGCACGGCGGCATCGGTTTCACGTGGGAGCACGAGGCGCACCTGTACTTCAAGCGTGCCTCGGGCGACGAGCTGCTGTTCGGGCCGGCGCACCGGCTGCGGGCGCACGCCGCCGAGGCGGCGCAGCTCTTCACGGAACCGGAGGTCAGGGTGTGATCGGCGTACGAGTGATCCAGAAGGTGTCGTCGACGCCGGGATTCGCCAAGGTCGCCCCGCATGTGATCCCCGCCCTGGACCGGGCCGTGCACCGGCTCACCCGGGGCCGGGTGCTGCTCAGCGCCCAGCTGCTGCCGGGCGTGATCCTGACCTCGACCGGGGCGCGGACCGGGCTGGCCCGGCGGACCCCGCTGGCCTGCATGCCGGAGCGGGGCGGCGCGAGCTGGATCCTGGTCGGCTCCAACTTCGGACGGACAGGCCATCCCGCCTGGACCGCCAACCTGCTCGCCCATCCCGACGCCACGGTCAACTGGAAGGGGCGGGACATCCCCGTCACGGCCCGGCTGCTGGAGGGCGCGGAACGGACGGCGGCGTGGCGGGCGCTGCTGGCCTTCTGGCCGCCGTACGCCACGTACCAGGAGCGGGTGGAGCGGGAGATCCGGGTCTTCAGGATCGAGAGAGCCGTAGGGCGATGACCCGCGCAGCGCGGCGGGCGGCAGCCCACCTGGGTGAGCTGCCGCCCGCGTGACAGGACTTGGGGCCGCACCAAACACGTCGTCGCTGACGTCGTCGGTGGCGGCGCGGGGTTACTTCGTGGGCTTCTTCCCGGTCACGCCCAGGTGCACCAGCAGCGCCAGGTTCGGCTTGAGTTCGGCCTGCTTCACACCCCAGGTCTGGAAGCCCTTCTGGTGCGAGGCGACGGCCGCGAGCATCGCGACGAGCGAACCGGCGACGGCTGCCGGGTTCACGTCCTTGTCGACTCTGCCCTTGGCCTGTAGTTCCGCGACCGCGTCCGAGAGGGAGTTGTTGACCGAGTTGAGGATCTTCATTCGGAGTTTGTAGAACCGTTTGTCGCCCTCGGCGGCACCGAGATCGACGACTCTGAGGATCGCGTCGTTGCGGCGCCAGAACTCCAGGAACCCGTCGACGAGTTCCTGCGCGGTCTGCCAGCCGGCCTTGCCGACCCAGGAGCGGCCGGCGACCAGTTCGGTCAACTCGGCGCCCTCGGCGGCCATTTGCTCGGCGATCTCCAGGACGGCGCCTTCGACGTCCGGGAAGTACTGGTAGAAGGTCGCGGGCGAAGTGCCCGCCTTCCGGGCGACATCGATGACTTTGACGTCCCGGTACGGGGAGGAGCTGAGCATCTCGCTGAGGCAGTCGAGCAGCTTCTGTCGGGTCGCCTGCCCACGCCGGCCGGCCACGCGGCCGTCGACGGTACGCACTTGTCCTGTCATGACGTCAGCTTACCGAGGGGTGATGGGAGCGCGATTCGGCCGACTGCAAATGGGGTGCACGGGGGCGTGGAGGCTGCTGTTCCTGGTCTGCGGCGTGCGACGGTCACCGTTACTTTGGCGACATGGCCGAAAATAGGGCATCGGGGTACGGAGAGGACGTCTACGGCGAGGGCGTCCCCTGCTGGGTGGACGCGCAGCTTCCGGACGTCGAGGCGGGCAAGCGCTTCTACGGCGAGCTCTTCGGGTGGACCTTCGAGGCCACCTCGCAGGCGTACGGGGGCGCCGTATGGGCCCGTAGTGAGGGCGAACCCGTCGCCGCGCTCGCCCGCAAGGCGGACGGCCGCCTGCCGACCGTGTGGACGGTGTACTTCGCGACCCCGGACATCGAGGGCCTCGCGGACCGGGTCTGGGCGGCCGGCGGGCAGGTCGTCACCGCGCCCGTGCCGGTCGGCGAGCTGGGCACGGCCGCGCTGGTCACCGACCAGGAGGGGGCCGTCTTCGGCCTCTGGCAGCCGGGCACCCACCACGGCTTCGGCAGGCGCCACGAGCCGGGCACCTTCGCCTGGGCCGAGCTGTACGCCCGGGACACCGAGTCCGCCGACACCTTCTACGGCGGTCTCTTCCACGACGCCCTCTTCGGACCGGAGGCCCACCCGGACTTCGGCCGCGCCCTGGTCGCCGGTGTCTTCCCGCCCGAGATGCCGGCGCACTTCCTTGTCCACTTCGCGGTGGCGGACTGCGAGGGGGCTCTCGAGGCGGTGCACCGGCTCGGCGGGCGGGTGCAGGCGCCGCCCTTTGAGACGTCGTACGGAAAAGTGGCCGTCGTCACGGACAATCAAGGAGCGTCGTTCGCGGTACTGGAGCGCTAGACGGTGACGGGCGACGGCAGGCAACCCTTATTCATGTGGGACATCCCATTTGTCCTCGGGTTCGCCAGCAGCGCTCCGGCCAGGAAGAATCAGGGTGCGTGCCGCCATGGCGGTGCGGTGGTGAGACGCTGCACGGGGTCGCGTACATAGGTGACGCGGCTCGTACGGGGAGGTGGCAGGCAAGTGGTGGATCAGCTGACGCAGCACGATCCGCGGCGGATCGGGCCGTTCGAGGTGCTGGGACGGCTGGGTGCCGGCGGCATGGGGCTGGTCTATCTCGCGCGCTCGGCGTCCGGCCGGCGCGTGGCGATCAAGACGGTCCGGACGGAGCTCGCCGAGGACCAGCTCTTCCGCGTCCGCTTCACCCGGGAGGTGGAGGCGGCCCGCGCGGTCTCCGGTTTCTACACGGCGGCCGTGGTCGACGCCGACCCTCGTGCGGCCGTGCCCTGGCTGGCCACCGCGTACGTTCCCGCGCCCTCGCTAGAGGAGATAGTGAACGAGTGCGGGCCGATGCCGGCCCAGGCGGTGCGCTGGCTGGCGGCGGGCGTCGCGGAGGCGCTGCAGTCGATCCATGGCGCCGGGCTGGTCCACCGTGACCTCAAGCCCTCCAACGTGCTCGTCGTGGAGGACGGGCCCCGGGTGATCGACTTCGGCATCGCCTCCGGCGTCTCGAACACACGTCTGACGATGACCAACGTCGCCGTCGGTACGCCCGCCTACATGTCCCCGGAGCAGGCCAAGGACTCCCGCAGCGTGACCGGCGCGAGCGATGTGTTCTCGCTCGGCTCCATGCTGGTCTTCGCCGCCACCGGACACCCGCCCTTCCACGGCGCCAACCCGGTCGAGACGGTCTTCATGCTGCTCCGCGAGGGCCCGGACCTCGAAGGCCTCCCGGACGAGCTGCGTCCGCTGATCGAGTCCTGTATGCAGATGGAGGCGACGGCACGGCCCAACCCGGCCGACCTCCAGGCCCAGCTGGCCCCGCACCTCTTCGGCTCCGGCTCCGACGACAGCGGTACGGCCTCGGCGTGGCTGCCCGAGCCGGCGGTCGGCCTGATCGAGACGCGGCGCGGCGGCCGTACGGCGATGCAGCCCGCGCAGGGCGGCGCTCGCAGCGGGGGCGGCCGGGTCGCCCCCCTACAGGGCGGCCGGGTCGCCCCCCTACAGGGCGGCCGGGTCGCCCCCCTGCCGCCCCCGCCGTCCCGCGATCCCGTCGTCCCGGCTCCCGGCCCCGGCCCGGTGCCGTCGCCGCTGTCCGCGCCGCCCGTGTCTGTCGGCGGCCCCGACACCGGCCCCGTCCGGCTGGCCGGCGCCCAGGTCCCGATCGGGCCCGGCCCGCGCGTCGCCGACGCCCGCGCCGCCGCCGTGCAGGCGCCCCCGCCGGAGGCCGGCCTGGTCGCCTCCTGGTCCAGGCCCCGCCCCGGCGTCAACGGCACAGAGCCTGCCGTGGGCCCTGCCGTACCCGCCGTCCCGGCGCCCGCGCCGGAGAGCGCGAGCGGCTGGCGGCCCTGGCGTTTCCGCATGTCGAACGACGTCTGGGGGACCCCCTCGGTCGCCGGTGACCTGGTCTACGTCACCTCCTTCGAGGTGCACGCCCTGGACGTGGCCACCGGCCGCCGGCGCTTCAAGACGCGGGACGTGGCCTGGTCGATGGCGGTCGCGGACGGCCGTATCCACGCCTCCGACGGGCCCACCCTGTTCGCCCTGGACGCCCGTGAGGGCGGCGACCTGTGGCGGCTGTCCACGGACGCCTGGGTGTACTCCCTCAAGGCCGAGCGGGGGACCGTGATCACCGGCACCCGCGGCGGCGGCGTCCAGGCGTGGGAGGCCTCGGGCGGGCAGAAGCTGTGGGAGATCTCCGGCTGCCAGACCGACTTCGAGTCCCCGGAGGCGGGACCCGTGCTGCACGAGGGCACGGTGTACGTCTGGCAGGACGCCCGGGTGCGGGCCCTGGACGCCCGCACGGGCGACGAGCGCTGGTCGTACCCGATCGGCGACACGGCCTCCTGCGGCGGCGTGCCGGTGCGGTTGGCGCCGGCCCACGACGGCTATGTGTACGTGTCCGCGGGAACCCGGGTGATGGCACTGGACGTGGTCAGCGGCCATGTCCGCTGGCATTTCGAGGCACCGGCGGTCTTCCTGTGCCCGCCGACCTTCGTACCGGGCCCGGCGGTGACCGGCGGCGGCATCTACCTCACCGACTACCTCGGCACGGTGTACGCCCTCGACGCCACCGACGGCCGCGACCGCTGGCGTATCGCCACCGAGGCCCGCTCGTCCGTCGACTCGGTCCTGGTGGCCGCGGGCCATGTGCACGTGGGCAGCGGCAAGGGGCTCTACACACTGGACGCCGTCACCGGCACCCCGAAATGGCGCTTCCAGGCGGGCGGCGACATCGTCGGCGCCCCGGTGGTGGCGGAGGGCCGTATCCACTTCGGCTCCACGGACCACCTGCTGTACACGCTCAAGGCCGACGACGGCCGCCTGCGCTGGAAACTCGCCACCGGCGGCGAGATCACCGGCTCCCCGGTCGTCAAGGACGGGGTCGTGTACGCGTGCAGCAAGGACCGGTGCGTGTACGCGCTGGACGCGGAGAAGGGCACCGGAACGGCCAGGACCACCTGAGAGTTGGGAACAAGTTTGCGTGAGCGATCGCACAAGTGGCTAGAGTGATCGCATGAATTCACGGGGGCGCACACTCAAGTTCACAGCGGTACTGGCCATGGTCGTACTCGCGTTGACCGGATTCTCGTCGGGGCGGCACGGCCGAAGCCACAGCGGCAGCGGTGACGGCGGTGGTTGCAGCAGCTCCAGCCAGAACCACGGCAGCTCGTCGACGAGTTCGGGCGGTTCGTCGGGCTCGTACGACTCCGATGACGACGACTCCACTTACGGCAGCAGCACCAGCGGCGACAGCTACGGCAGCAGCAGCACCAGCGGTGGCAGCGGGAGCGGGAGCGGTTACAACCGGCGGCCCGGCTACCGCTCCACGCCCACCTCCTCCAGCACCGGCTCCGGCACGGCGCTGAAGGACGGAAGGGCGAAGCTGGTCAGCTGTGCGACCGCGACCACTCCGTACGCCACGGTCGAGATCACCAACCCGAACAAGCGCGAGGCCGAGTTCCAGGCCGAGGTCACCTTCTACGACGCCGAGGGCACGGAGCTCCTCAGGAACAGCTCCGTCACCGTCAGCGTGCCGGCGAAGGGCTGGGCGAACACCAAGGTGAAGCTCGGGGAGCGGTTCCTGGCGTCGGTCGACCACTGCCAGGTCGACCCGGAGGCCGAGCTCGCGAACTGAGCGGTCAGTCGCTGAGCCCGGTGAGGAAGTCGACCAGGGCCTCGTTCACCTCGTTCGGCCGCTCCTGCTGGGTCCAGTGGCCGCAGCCGGGCAGCACGATCGGGTCGCGGCGCAGATTGGGCATCAACTCGGGCAGCCCGGCGATCAGTTCGGGCGTGCCCGGGAAGGCCGGGACCAGGTCGCGGTCGCCGTACATGTACAGCGCGGGCGGGCTGACCACGGCGCCGTGCCAGGCGGCGGTCAGTTCCCAGTTGCGGTCCAGGTTGCGGTACCAGTTCAGGGCGCCGGTGAAGCCCTTCGCGTAGCTCTCGGTCAGCTCGTCGAGGTCCTCCTCGGTGAGCCAGTCCGGCAGCACCTCGGGGTCGGTCATGTCCGCGAGCCAGCCCCGCTCCAGGTCGACCAGGGCACCCTCGCAGCCGCCGGCGTCCGGGGCGTCACCGGAGGCGGAGAACAGCAGCCGGCGCAGGCTCGCGCGGGTGTCCAGGGCGAACTCGGCGTCGGCGACGCCCGGCAGGTTGAAGTAGTTCCAGTAAAAGCGGCCGCCGAACCGTTCCTGCATGGCCCGCAGCGGCGGCCGCTCCCCACGGAACGGCGGCGGCACGCTCAGCCCCGCCACCCCGCGCACCACGTCCGGCCGCAGCAGCGCGGTGTGCCAGGCCACCGGCGCACCCCAGTCGTGGCCCACGACGAACGCCCGCTCCTCGCCCAGTGCGTGGATCAGCCCGACCACGTCGCCGACGAGGTGGAGGATGCTGTACGCGTTCACGTCCTCGGGGTGATCGCTGCCGCCGTAACCGCGCTGGTCCGGTGCGACCACCCGGAACCCGGCCGCGGCCAGCGGGCCGAACTGGTGGCGCCAGGAGTGCCAGGACTCGGGGAACCCGTGCAGCAGCACGACGAGCGGTCCCGTGCCCTCCTCCGCGATGTGCAGACGGATGCCGTTCACGTCGATCACGCGATGTTCAACCATGCCCGCGAGCATACGCCTGTGCGGTACACGCATATTGCTACCGCAACCTGAACTCGCGTTGCCGTGCCCGGAACAGCCCGGCCTGCCGTTCGCCAGGCAGGTTCCCGAGCGCCACCAGATGCGGAGCCTGGGCGTACCCCTGTGCCAGGGACGCCTCCTTGGCGGCCCACAGGGCGCGCACGGTGCCCTGAACGGCCTCGGTCGGATAGCCGGCGATGACCGCGGCGGCGGCGGTTGCGGCTGTCAACGCCTGGCCCGGCTCGGTGAGTTCGGTGACCAGCCCGACCTCGTGGGCCCGTCGCGCAGACATCCGCTCGGCCGTCCCCATGAGCGCCGTCCGGGCGGTCTCCCCGTGCGGCATCATCTGGGCCATCAGGACGGCCTCGTACGCGCTGACCATGCCGTAGGTGGTGTGCGGGTCGAAGAAGGTGGCCGTGGTGTCCGCGACGAGGAAGTCGCTCTCGCCGAGCAGATAGAAGGCCCCGCCGCAGGCCATGCCCCGCACGGCCGCGACGACCGGCTTCCACAGGTCGTTCGCCTTGGGCCCGATCCGGAGCAGCGGATCGTCCGCCATATAGGGGGAACCGGGCTGCGGCACGACCGCGTCCCGGTCGATCCCGGTGCAGAACGCGCGCTCCCCGCGGCCCGTGAGCACCACGGCCCGCACCGCGTCGTCGAACCGCAACTCCCGCCAGACATCGCGGAGTTCGTCCACCATGGCGAGGTCGATGGCGTTGAGCCGCTCGGGCCGGTCCAGGGTGACGACCGCGACGCCGGTGTCCTTGTCGGGACTGACCTGGACGTTCACGCCCGCTCCAGGACCCATTGGGGAAGCCCGGTCGCCGGGTCGAAGACGACCCGTACCCGTTGGCCGATGCGAACACCCCGCGGATCAAGGGAGTCGAGAGGATCCCCGGCCGCGCGGACCAGGTTCCCGACCAGCCGGATGCGTGGCGCGTCGGCGAGTTCGACGACCACGACGTTGTACGGCGCCCGCGCCGCGTACTCCGGAAGGAGCGGCGGGTGCGGAACGCTGTACGACCAGACGCGGCCCTGTCCGGACATCCGGCGCCACTCGCTCGCGAAGGACTGGCAGTGCGGGCAGCACGGCCGGGGTGGGAAGCGGAGCTCACCGCAGTCGGCGCAGGCCTGGACGCGCAGCTCGCCCTGGGCGGCGTACTCCCAGAACGGGGCGCCGTCGATGTCGGTGACGGGGGTCAGCATGGCGGGGTCAACTCCTCGGGGTCCCGGGTCTTCAGGTCGTCGTGCCCTCGCGCCCTCATGTCCTCAGGAGCAGAGCGGACGTGGGGACGCCCTCGCCGGCGGTGACCAGGCAGGTCGAGGCTCCGGGCAGCTGTGCCGTACTCGTCCCGCGCAGCTGCTTCACGCCCTCGTTGATGAGGTTGAAGCCATGCACGTAGGCCTCGCTGAGCCCGCCGCCGCCGGTGTTGAGGGGCAGCCGTCCGCCGCTCTCCAGAGCGCCCTGCTCGGTGAACGCCCCGCCCTCTCCCCGGCCGCAGAACCCGTAGCCCTCCAAGGAGAGCGGGACCAGGGGCGTGAACGCGTCGTAGATCTGGGCGACGTCCACGTCCTGTGGGGTGAAGTCGGCGTGTTTCCACAGGTGCCGGGCGGCGGTCCAGGCCGGACCGGTGAGCGGGTCGTCGTTCCAGTAGTTGACCATGCCGTGGTGCTGGGCGGGCAGACCCTGGGCGGCGGAGTGGACGTACACCGGGGCCCGGCGGCAGTCCCGGGCCCGCTCACTGCTCACCACCACGCACGCCAACGCGCCGTCCGTCTCCAGGCAGTTGTCGTACAGGCACAGGGGCTCGCTGATCCACCGGGACGACATGTACATCTCGCGGGTCATGGGGCGCTCGTACATCACGGCGGCGGGGTTCTGGTTGGCGCGGTTGCGGCAGGCGAGGGCGACGTTGAAGAGGTGGTCGCGGGTCACGCCGTACTCGTGCATGTAGCGGCGGGCCAGCACGGCTATCTCGTCGACGGGCCGGAGCAGACCGAAGGGCCGGGTCCACTGGGCGGGGGTGGGGAGCTGGACGGTGGCGTTGGTCCAGGGGCGTGGCCCGCTGCCCCGCTTCCGGGACCGCCACGCGACCCCCACGGTGGCCTGCCCGGAGGCGATGGCGGAGGCGAGGTGGGCGACGGTGGCGCAGGAGCCGCCGCCCCCGAATCCGACCTTGCTGAAGTAGGTGAGGTCCCCGAAGCCGGCGGCCTTCGCCAGCTCCACCTCGTCCGTCTCCTCCATGGTGTAGGAGGCGAGGGCGTCGACCTCGCCGGGGGCGATCCCGGCGTCGTCGAGGGCGGCGAGGACCGCACGGCAGGCGAGGGTCCGCTCGTCCTCGGGGAGGTGTTTGGCGAAGGGCGTCTGCCCGATGCCGACGATGGCGGTGGCGTCTTTCAGTCCTGGGCCTCCGGTCACGGTACGCACACCTCCGCAGACGGACGGACGAGCTGACAGGCCGTCAGGCTACCGCTAATCTGACGATCAGTCAGCTACCGATTTCAGGAGGCTGGTTGTGCGCGCAGACATGGAGTGGGACAGCATCCCGGACCTGGTCCGGTCGGCGGCCGAGCGGTACGCGGACACCGAGGCGGTGGTGGACGGCCGTACCCGGGTCTCGTACGGCGAACTGGGCGCCCGGGTGGAACGCGCGGCGGCGGCGTGCGTCGCGAGCGGGCTGCGGGCGGGCGACCGGGTCGGGATCTGGGCCCCCAACTCGCTCGACTGGATCGTCTCGGCCCTGGGCGCGGTGTCGGCGGGCGCGGTCCTGGTGCCGCTGAACACCCGCTTCAAAGGCGCCGAGGCGGCCGACGTGCTGGGCAGGAGCGGGGCCCGGCTGCTGTTCGTGACGGGCACGTTCCTCGGGACGTCGTATGTGGCGTCACTGCGGCGGGCGGCGGGGGAGGGGACCGGCTCCGGCCCGCTGCCGGGTCTGCCGGCGCTGGAGCAGGTGGTGGTGCTGTCCGACGACGCCCCGGCGGACTTCCGCACCTGGAAGGAGTTCCTGGCGGCCGGCGACGAGGTGGGGCCGGAGCGGGTGCGGGCCCGGGCCTCGGCCGTGCACGGCGACCAGCCCTGCGACCTGGTCTTCACGTCCGGGACGACGGGCCGCCCCAAGGGCGCCGTCATCACCCACGCCCAGACCCTGCGGGCGTACGGGATCTGGACCGACCTGGCGGGTCTGCGGCACGGCGACCGCTACCTGATCGTGAACCCCTTCTTCCACACCTTCGGCTACAAGGCGGGAGTGATCGCCTGCCTGATGCGGGGCGCGACGATGATCCCGCAGCCGGTGTTCAACGTGGACACGGTGCTGGCGAACATCGCGGCGGAGCGGGTGTCGGTGCTGCCGGGCCCGCCCACCCTCCACCAGTCGCTGCTGGACCATCCGGCCCGCGACGCGCACGACCTGTCGGCGTTGCGCCTGGTGGTGACCGGTGCCGCGGTGGTCCCGCTGCGGCTGGTGGAACGCCTGCGCGGCGAACTGGGCGTGGACACCGTCCTGACCGCCTACGGCCTTTCCGAGGCGAGCGGCATCGTCACGATGTGCCGCCGCGGCGACGACCCGTCGGTGATCGCGTCCACGTCCGGCCGGGCGATCCCGGGCACCGAGATACGGGTGGTGGACGCCGAGGGCGGACCGGTCGGGACCGGTGTTCCCGGCGAGGTCCTGGTCCGCGGCTTCAACGTCATGCGCGGCTACTACCAGGACGAGCCGGCCACGGCGGAGGTACTGGGCGAGGACGGCTGGCTGCGCACGGGCGACGTGGGCGTACTCGACGACGCGGGCAACCTCCGTATCACCGACCGGATCAAGGACATGTTCATCGTCGGCGGCTTCAACGCGTACCCGGCGGAGATAGAGCAACTCCTGGGCCTGCACCCGGATGTCGCCGACGTCGCGGTGATCGGCGTCCCGGACGCCCGCCTGGGAGAGGTCGGCAGGGCGTACGTGGTGCGGCGGGCCGGGTCGGTGGTGACCGGCGACGACCTCATCGCCTGGGCCCGCCGCGAGATGGCGAACTACAAGGTCCCGAGAGCGGTTCAGTTCCTGGGAGAGCTCCCGCGCAACGCCGGCGGGAAGGTGGTGAAGGGTGCCTTGCGGGGGCGGGCGGGATAACCGGCCGGAACCCCACCGCCCGCCCTCACGTCCGCCCTCACCGCCGGCCTCCGCGGAAAAGCATCGACCGCGGCGGCTCCCCCATCCGCGCCGCCGCGGTCGAACCCCGTGAGGTGAAAGCTCAGTTGGACGGCTCGCTGGTGGCGTGGAAGTCGTTCGGCTCCACCGTCTCGCCACCGGTGGCGTGGAAGTCCTTGGTCGTGATGTCGGTCTTTTTCTTCTCGGAGTCCGCGGCGGCGACCGCGGTCTCCTCGCCGGTGGCGTGGAAGTCGTCGGGCTTGACGTCGCCGGTGTTCTCGGCCATGAGACTGCTCCTTGGGACGTGGGACATAGGACGAACGAGACTGATGAGAACCCGCCCGGCAGCTCCCCCGCGGGCCGCCGGGCGGGCGTCACAGAGCCGTTCACCTTAGTGGTGCGACCCTGGTGCCGAGCCGTCTGCCCCCCGACACGACGGTCCGGCATCCATGAGAGTGCCGGGTGGCGATAAACGAATGATGAACGCGGCGCCCGCGCCCCGGCGTCAGGCCACCGGGGCGGCGCTGAGCAGCGTTCTCACGTCCTTGGCCTCGGGCGATCCCGAGCTCTCGAAGATGGACAGGGCTTCCTGCCAGCAGACCTTGGCGCGGTCGGTCTGGCCGATGCCGTGCAGGCCGCGGCCCAGCACCGTCAGCACGTTGGCGCGGCGCCAGTCGCCGCCGATCCCGTGCAGCACCACGAGCGCCTGCTCGGCACAGGCCGCGGCCTGCGTGGCGCGCTGGTCGGCCAGGTGGACCTCGGCGATGCGGAACAGCGTCATGCCGTGCCACAGGCGCTGCCGGGCGGCCTGGAACATGTGCAGGGCCTCGGTGAGCGTGTCGTGGGCCAGCCGGGTCCGGCCCAGGCTGGTGAGGGCGAGACCGAGCGCGTACTTGCCGTTGGCGAGCCGCAGCGCCATACCGGTGTCGTCGCGCTCGTACATGGCGACGCCCTGGCGCGCCAGCGAGACGGCACTGTCGGTACGCCCCGTCGCGAGGTGCACCCGGGACAGGTTGCACAGGGCGCTGGCCTCGCCCGGGTTGTTCCGGTCGTCGCGGAACGCGGTCAGCGCCTGCGTCAGATGCTCCTCGGCCTCGTCGTGCCGGCCGTCGTACAGGGCGATGATCCCCTGCTGGTTGGGGGCCTGGGCGCAGACGACCGGGTCGTTCGCGACGAGCCCGAGCCGCAGGGCCCGGCCGGCCTCCAGGCTGGAGTCGGCGAACTGACCGGCGATGCCGAGCAGATGGCTGTGCATGAGGCGGGCCCGGCCCTCGGCGAGGGCGTCACCGGCCTGCTGCGCCGCCGTGATCACCGCGGCGCAGGATCTGACGTACTGGCGTGAGTTGACGCCCGACTCACCGAGGTCGATCCCCACCACGAGCAGATCCACCGCCCGCCTCAACAGGCCTTCGCCGCCTGCCTGCTGTACCGCCGCGAGCAGTGCGCTCGCCTCGCTGAACAGCCAGTCCAGTGCCTTGTCCCGGTCGGTGAAGGTCAGCCCCGGGTAGTCGACCGGGCTCAGGTGGTCCAGTACGCGCTCGCCGGGCCGTTCGATCGCGTAGACCGCCGACGCCGTCGCCAGGTAGAAGTCCAGCAACCGGGACATCGCCGCCGCCCGTTCGCTCGGCGGCCGTTCGTCCCGTTCCGCGCACGCACGCGCGTAGAGCCGGACCAGATCGTGGTAGCGGTAGCGGCCCGGCGCAGCCGATTCCAGTAACGACGTGTCGACGAGGGACTCCAGAAGGTCCTCCGTGTCGTCGGTCGGCAGGTCCAGCACCGCCGCGGCCGCCGCCAGGGAGATGTCCGGGCCGTCCGCCAGGCCCAGCAGCCGGAACGCGCGGGCCTGGACCGGCTCCAACTGCCCGTACCCCAGCTCGAAGGTCGCCTTCACCGCGAGGTCGCCGGCCTGGAGCTCGTCCAGGCGGCGCCGCTCGTCCGCCAGCTTCGCCGCCAGGACCGAGACCGTCCAGGTGCGGCGGGCGGCCAGACGGGACGCCGCGATACGGATCGCCAGGGGCAGGAAACCGCACGCCGCCACCACGTCCAGCGCGGCCTCCTTCTCGGAGCGGACCCGTTCCTCGCCGACGATCTTCGTGAACAGGGCCAGGGCCTCGTCCGGGGACATCACGTCCAGGTCGACGAGGTGGGCCCCGGCGAGGTCGACCATGCGGACACGGGAGGTGATCAGGGCCGCGCAGCCCTCGGTGCCCGGCAGCAGGGGGCGTATCTGGGCCGCGTCCCGCGCGTTGTCCAGCAGCACCAGGACCCGGCGGCCGTCCAGCACCGAGCGGTACAGCGCCGCCCGTTCCTCCAGCGAGTCGGGGATGGCCGAGTCCGGGGTCCCCAGGGCGCGCAGGAAGGAGCCGAGGACCGTCTCCGGTTCCGCCGCCCTCGATCCCGCGCCCTGGAGATCGACGTACAGCTGGCCGTCGGGGAAGACGCCGCGGGCCTGGTGGGCGACGTGCACCGCCAGAGTGGTCTTGCCGACGCCGCCGATGCCGGCCAGCGCGGACACGGCCATCACCCGGCCCTCCGCGGAGGCGAGCACCTCGCCGAGTTCCGTGACGAACGACGACCGCCCGGTGAAGTCCGGGACGGTGGCCGGAAGTTGGGCGGGGCGCACCGGTACGGCGTCCGGTTCCGCCTTCTTCACGGACGGTTCCGCCAGGCCCGGGTCCGCCTGGAGGATGCGCTGCTGGAGTTCGCTCAGGCCCGGGCGCGGGTCCACGCCCAGTTCGTCGGCCAGCAGCCGGCGGGTGTCGGCGTACACCGCCAGCGCCTCCGCCTGACGGCCGCTGCGGTACAGGGCCAGCATCAGCAGCTCTCGCAGACGTTCCCGGAGGGGATGCTCCGCCGTCAGCGCGGTCAGTTCGGACACCGCCTCCGCGTGGCAGCCCTGCTCCAGGTCCATGTCCAGGCGGGACTCCAGTAACTGGAGCCGCCACTCCTCCAGCCTGACCCGCTGCGCCTCCGCGTACGGGCCCGGCACCCCGGCCAGCACCTCGCCGTCCCACAGGGAGAGCGCCCGGCCCAGGACGTCACGCGCGTGGCACAGATCCCCGGCGCCGCGTGCCTTCTCCGCCTCCGTCGCCAGGTCCTGGACGACGGTGACGTCCAGCGCGCCCTCGGGCAGCCCACGCACCGCGTACCCGCCGGACTCGCTCACCAGGACCCCGGGGTCCAGCACCTTGCGCAGCCTGGAGGCGTACGTCCGTACCGCCGCCAGGGCCCGCGAGGGCGGCTCCTCGCCCCACAGGGCGTCGATCAGCTCCGCGGCGGTCGCGGTCCGGCCCTCGCGCAGCAACAGGGCGGCCAGCAGGGCGCGTTGCTGGGGAGAACCGGTGCTCAGCGGTTCCTCGTCGCGCCAGGCGCGCACGGGGCCGAGCACGCCGAAGCGCAGCGACACCGCCTCCGTCTCCGCCCCCGCCTGCTCGGCGGAGCCGGGACGCCTCTGTTCCGGCACGCGCGGTACCTCCGGCACTCGCGGTACACCGTCCATCGCCGTCCCCCCTGGAAATCCTGAGCAACCCCGCCAGTTTGCCTTGTTCATGGCAGATGCGTCAGCTGTGGAGAGTGTGATCACAGGTCGGCGCGCGGGATGTCACAAAGCCCTCACGCTCTCTTCGCACACACTCGCGCAGGAACCACCACAAGTGGGGCCCGTCCGCGTAGCTGACGGATCGTCAGATCGGCGCTACCGTCAGCGCCATGGACACCGCCATCGACACCGCCACGGACACCCCGACCCCGCTTCCGCTGATCATCTCCGTCGACGACCACACCGTGGAGCCCGCCACCGTCTGGCAGGACCGGCTTCCGAAGAAGTACCTGGACACCGGGCCCCGGATCGTCCGCGCGCCGCTGAAGGAGATGACCTTCCTCGGCGGCCGCTTCAAGCCCGTGATGGGCGCGCAGGGCACCGACGGCCCGATCGGGGACTGGTGGGTCTACGAGGACCTGCACCGGCCCCTGACCCGCCTGGACACCGCCGTCGGCTACAGCAGGGACGAGATCAAGCTGGAGGTCATCACCTACGAGCAGATGCGGCCCGGCTCCTACGACGTCCCGCAGCGCCTCGCCGACATGGACGTCAACCACGTCCAGTCCGCGCTCTGCTTCCCGACCTTCCCGCGCTTCTGCGGCCAGACCTTCACCGAGGCGACGGACCACGAGCTCGGTCTGCTCTGCGTCCAGGCCTACAACGACTGGATGGTGGAGGAGTGGTGCGGGCCCAAGGCCCGCGGCCGTCTCATCCCGCTCACCCTGATCCCCCTGTGGGACGCCGAACTCGCGGCGGCGGAGGTCCGGCGCAACGCCGCCCGGGGCGTCCGGGCCGTGGCCTTCTCCGAGATACCCCCGCACCTCGGCCTGCCGTCCGTCCACACCGACGACTGGGACCCCTTCCTGGCCGCCTGCGACGAGACCGGCACCGTCATCGCCATGCACATCGGCTCCAGCAGCCGGATGCCCTCCACCTCCGCCGACGCCCCGCCCGCCGTCGGCTCCACCATCACCTTCGCCAACTGCTGCTTCTCGATGGTCGACTGGCTGATGAGCGGCAAGTTCGAACGCTTCCCGAACCTCAAGGTGATGTACGCGGAGGGCCAGATCGGCTGGATCCCCTACATCCTGGAGCGCGCCGACATCGTCTGGGAGGAGAACCGCGGCTGGGGCGGCGTCGCCGACAAGGTCCACCGCCCGCCGTCCGAGCTCTTCGCCGAGCACGTCTACGGCTGCTTCTTCGACGACGCCTTCGGGCTGAGGAACCTCGACTCCATCGGCGTCGGCAACGTCCTGTACGAGACCGACTACCCCCACTCCGACTCCACCTGGCCGAAGTCCCGCGAGGTCGGCGAGGCCCAGATGGGCCACCTGGCCCCGGACGTGGTGGAACGGATCGTGCGGGGCAACGCCATCGACCTGCTCGGGCTCACCCCCGACGGACTCTGGCACGGTTCCAGGTGACAGCGGTGAACCCCCGCCTCTCCTACGGCATCCAGCTCCCCGTCCAGTCCCAGAGCACCCTCTACGCCGAGCCGTGGGAGGCCGACGCCGGTCCGGACGACCTTGTCGAGATCGCCCGGACCGCCGACCGTGCCGGATTCTCGTACGTCGCCTGCTGCGACCATGTCGCGATCCCGCGCCGGCTCGCGTCCGCGATGAGCACGGTCTGGTACGACCCGGTCGCCACCCTCGCCTTCCTGGCCGCCGCCACCGAACGCGTTCGGCTGCTCAGCCATGTCGCCGTCGTCGGTCTGCGCCATCCGCTGATCGGCGCCAAGCAGTACGCGACCCTCGACCACCTGAGCGGCGGGCGGCTGATCCTCGGGGTGGGGGCCGGGCACGTACCGGAGGAGTTCGAGGCGCTCGGGGTCGACTTCCGGCAGCGCGGGGCCGTCCTCGACGAGTCGATCGACGCCCTGCGCACCGGCCTCGGGCCCGACGAATTCCCCGAACACCACGGCAAGCTCTACGACTTCCAGGACCTCGGCCAGCGCCCCCGGCCCAGCCAGGCCCGCGTACCCCTGTGGGTCGGCGGTTCCTCACCCGCCGCCGTACGCCGGGCCGCACTCAAGGGCGACGGCTGGCTGCCGCAGGGGGACCCGCGTGAGCGGCTGCCCGCGCAGATCGCACGGATCCGGGAGATCCGCGCGGAGCACTCGATCCAGGGGCCCTTCGTCGTCGGCGCGATCGCCGAGCCGCTGTACGTCGGCAGCCCGGCCTGGGACGTCGGCCGCAGGGCCCTCACCGGCGACCCGCACGAACTCGCCGAGTCCCTGCGGGGCTACCGCGCGATGGGCGTGGACCAGGTCCAGGTCCGGTTCCGCAGCCGAAGCCGTACCGAACTCACCGACCAGATGGCCGCGTTCGGCACCGAGGTGGGCCCGCTGCTGGCGGAGTCGTAAGGGGTCCGCGGCGCGGGAGTCGTGGGGCGGCCCGTCGAGGAGTCGGAGATCCCGCCGCGGCCTACAACCTGTCAGACAGCTGGGCCTTTTCTTCTTGAATTTTTGAACATGTCCACACCGGGTCGCGTATGTACGGACGTACGGACGAGATGGCTCCGGCGGAAGGGCCCGTGCAGTGCGATCCTCCGAACGACTCTCCGTTGCCCTGGCCTGCGCCGAGGGCGGCTGGCCGCACGACGACTGGCCGGCCCCGGACGATCCGTACGTGGACCGGGTCCTGCGGGTCTCCCCGCCGTACCGCGGGCTGCGGGACTGCGCGGCGGACGTCGTCGTGCTGCGCTGCGCGGAGCCGAAGGTGTCCTTCCCGGTGCTGCTGGAGGCCCTCGGCACCCGCAGCGTCCCGGTCATCGTCGTCAGTCCGCGCCAGGACACCGAGACGGTGGTCGAGGTGTTCCGGGGCGGGGCGGGCTATCTGGTCGAGGGGGACTACTGCACCCACATGCTGTCCTCGGCGGTCATGGCGACGACCGTCGGGCACACCTACCTCTCGCCGAGCGCGTGTGCGGCCCTGCGCGAGGGGGCCCGGCGGATGCCCACGGCCGACGACGCGATGGAACGGCTGCGGGCCCTGCTCTCGCCGCGTGAGCAGCAGATCATGGAGTTGCTGTCGACCGGTCTGGGCGCGCAGGAGATCGGGCTGCGGTTACGGCTGAGCGAGAAGACCGTCCGCAACAACCTCAGCAACATCTACGCCAAACTGGACGCCCGGGGTGGCACGGACGCGGTCCTGCGGTGGCTGGGAGCCACGCCCGTGCTTCGCACCTGAGAACGTCTTACGGGAGCGTCAGGAAGCCGGGACCTCGCTCAGCGGGATTTCCACGTCGGTGACATTGCCGCCGCCCTCACCGAATCCGGGTTCCGCGCGCAGACTCTTCGCCGAGTTCTGTATTCCGTCGGCCTCGGGAGTTCCGCAGGTCACATTGCGCAGCCACAGCCGGCCGTCCGGCGTTCCGTTCTTCAGGATCTGCGGATAGAAGACGTGCACACTCGTGGCGCCCTCACCGGGGGAGAAGAACACCGTCTGGCCGTTCTGCTCGTCCTTGTAGGTGGCCTTGAGGAATCCGCTGACGTCGGTGCGTTTGGCGGACCACATGAAGAAGGCGACGCTGTCGGCCTTCACGGTGTCCGTCCGGCTGAACTGCAGGCCGGTCGCCTTGTCGTCGCGGGTGATGTTGAACTCCGTCGAGTTGAACTTGATGCCGATCTCGAAGAACGAGCTCCCGAGCTTCGTGTCGGCCGCGGCGGTGTACCCGTCCTCCAGCTGGATGGTCCGGGTCACCGACGTGCTCACGTTGAACGTCTTCGAGGCGGTGCTCGTCGAGCCGCAGTTGTCGCTCACCGTGGAGACCCGTTGGTTGGGCCCGAGACTGTTCTGCTTGAACTGGACGTCGACGAACTCGCAGTTCGCCAGCTTGTCGGAGTCCGCCGCGCAGTCGGCGGTCACCTCCGAGGGAGTGGCGGCACCCGCCTGGCTCATCAGGGGGACGGCCACCGCGAGGGCCGCCACCGGGGCGAGGACGAGGGTGATGCGCTTCTTCTTGCCGCGGTGGCTTCTGGGGCGGGGGGTGTGGGTCATGGGGGGCTCCTTGTGGGGCAGGCTCAGGCGAGTCAAGGGGTGTTCAGGCGCGGTGCGGGGTGTTCATGGGTCAGCAGTCCTCGAGGACCGGCTTGGAGGTGCCGTCCGCGATGCCCGGAGCGCCCGCGGCGCCCGGCAGGATCACGGGTCCCTCGACGACCTCGGGCGCGACGAAGTTCTGCTCGGGGGAGGGGTTCACGGCGAAGCTTCCGGGGTCGGCGTCGATACGCACCCGCCATTCGCCGGTCATGCGCTGCATCTTCGGCGTGAACTCCATGTGGAGCACCTTGCCGACCGGTACCTCCCGCTGTTCCGTGTCGCCCGCCGTCGCGGACTTCACGGTCATGTCGAGGGTCCCCTTGTGCTTGAGCCAGGATCCGCTCAGGAATCCGAAGAGGCCACCGCCGCCGCCCTGCTGGGTCGCGGTGTACCTGCCCTCGCCCTGGGCCGCGGTCGCCGACCAGGTGATGGAGACCTTGGACGGTTCGGTGGCGTTCGGTTCACAGTTGGGGAAATCGATGGACGCCTTCTCGGCCGGGCCGTCGAAGGTCTCGAATTTCGTCTCGACGTAGTCGCAGTTGTCGGCCTGGAAACCGTCCGCGAAGGCGCCCCCGAAGTCCCGCACCGACCGTTGCTTGCCGCTGACGACCGCGGACCTCTCGCACATCGTCATGATCTGCTCCGGCGTCTTCGCGTCGGCGGCGTTCGCCGACGGGAGCAGGGTGATGATGACCCCGCCGGTCGCCAGGGCCGCACCGATCGCGACGTACCGGACCTTCCTGTTCTTCAGTCTCCTCTTGGCCATGGGGCCGCTCCGTCCTTGAGGGTGGCTTTACCTTTCCGTGGAGGATTATTGGAGTCCGCCAAGGGGTGTGGACAGAGTCAAATGTCCCTACTTACCGGTCACTTGCAGTGTGCGCCTGCAACTCGAAGCAATCCGGAACCGTCATCTGACGTTGTGTCAGATACGGCGTTACGATGCTGAGCTCCAGCGATGCGATGCGATGCGTCGCGAGGCGAAGGGGTTCGGTATGGGCAAGCTCGACGGGCGTGTTGTCCTCGTCACCGGCGCCGCACGAGGCCAGGGGGAGCAGGAGGCACGGCTGTTCCGCGAGGAGGGCGCCGAGGTCGCCGTGGCGGATGTGCTCGACGACCGGGGGCGGGACCTCGCCAAGGAACTCGGCGCCCTGTACGTCCATCTCGACGTGAGCCGGGAGGGCGACTGGGAGTCCGCGGTGGACGGGGTCACGGAGGCGTACGGCCGTATCGACGGGCTCGTGAACAACGCCGGCATCCTGCGCTTCAACACCCTGATCGACACGCCCCTCGACGAGTTCATGCGGATCGTCGAGGTCAACCAGGTCGGCTGCTTCCTCGGCATCAAGTCCGTGGCCGCCCGGATGGCCGACGGGGGCACGATCGTCAACACCGCCTCCTACACCGGCGTGACCGGGATGGCGGCCGTGGGTGCCTACGCGGCCAGCAAGCACGCGATCCTCGGGCTCACCCGGGTCGCCGCCCTGGAGCTGGCCGCCCGGAACATCCGGGTCAACGCCATGTGCCCGGGCGCCATCGACACCGCGATGTCCAATCCCGCCCACCTGGATCCGACGGGAGCCTCGGACACCGAGGAGGCGTCACGGGCCCTGGACCGCTTCTACCGCAAGCTCGTGCCGCTGGGGCGGATCGGGCGGCCCGAGGAGGTGGCGCGGCTCGCGCTCTTCCTCACCGGTGACGACTCCTCCTACATCACCGGCCAGCCCTTCGTGATCGACGGCGGCTGGCTGGCGGGCGTGAACGTCGTCTGATGGTACGTCAGCTATTGACGCTCCCAGGGGCCGGTGGAACAGTCGGATCCATGAATCTGACGACCCGTCAGAACTGACCGCCGGAACTGACCGTGGGGACGGTGAACCTCCTTGGAATTCGGGCTCTTTGTACAGGGATACGTGGGCAAGCGCGCCGAGACCGACCCGCTCGCCGAGCACAAGGCGCTGATGGAGGAGACCGAGTACGTCATCCAGGCCGACCGGTCCGGCTTCAAGTACGCCTGGGCCTCCGAACACCACTTCCTGGAGGAGTACTCGCACCTCTCCGCCAACGACGTCTACCTCGGCTACCTCGCACACGCCACCGACCGGATCCACCTCGGCTCCGGCATCTTCAACCCGCTCGCCCAGGTCAACCACCCCGTGAAGGTCGCCGAGAAGGTCGCCATGCTCGACCATCTCACCGAGAACCGCTTCGAGTTCGGCAGCGGACGCGGGGCCGGCTCGCACGAGATCCTCGGGTTCATACCGGGTGTGACCGATATGAACTACACCAAGGAGATCTGGGAAGAGACCATCGCCGAGTTCCCGAAGATGTGGCTCCAGGACGAGTACGTCGGGTTCCAGGGCAAGCACTGGCAGCTCCCGCCGAGGAAGATCCTGCCCAAGCCGTACGGGAAGTCCCACCCCGCCATGTGGTACGCCGCCGGGTCGCCGCCCTCGTACGCCATGGCCGCCCGCAAGGGGCTCGGGGTGCTCGGCTTCAGCGTGCAGAAGGTCTCCGACATGGAGTGGGTCCTCGAGCAGTACAAGACCGCGGTCGTGGACGCCGAGCCGATCGGTGACTTCGTCAACGACAACGTGATGGTGACGACCACGGCGATCTGCGCGCCCACCCACGAGGAGGCGGTACGGATCGCGGTGAACGGCGGGCTGCACTATCTGCCGTCGCTGGTCTTCCGCTACCACGACACGTTCCCTCGTCCCGAGGGGTTCCCGGTGTGGCCGGAGACGCTGCCCGAGTACAACGAGGAGTTCATCGAGCTCCTCATCGCCGAGGAACTGCTGATCTGCGGCGACCCGGACGAGGTGCTCACGCAGTGCAAGCGGTGGGAGCAGGCGGGGGCGGACCAGTTGAGCTTCGGGCTGCCGGTGGGGGTGCCGAAGGAGGAGACGCTGCAGACGATCCGGCTGGTCGGGGAGCACGTGATTCCGAAGATCGATACGGATCCTGTTCACCGGACGTCGCGGTTCCGCGCTGCCGGGTGATCGCCGTTGCGGGGTGCGGGCGCGTCGTGGCTGGTCGCGCCCGCACGGCGGAGCCGCATATCGACACAGCCCCGCGCCCCTGAGGCACGTACACCGGCCCGGAGCCCAAGGAGGCAAGCCCCATGCTCGATCACGTCATCAAGGGAGCGACCGTCGTCGACGGCACGGGCGCGCCCGCCTACACCGCCGACGTCGGTGTCCGGGACGGCCGTATCGCCACCGTCGGGCAGATCACCGAGGAAGCCCGCACCACCGAGGACGCCTCCGGTCTCGTCCTCGCCCCCGGCTTCGTCGATCCGCACACCCACTACGACGCCCAGCTGTTCTGGGACCCGTATGCCACGCCCTCCCTCAACCACGGCGTGACGACCGTCGCCGCAGGCAACTGCGGGTTCACCCTCGCGCCCCTCAACCCGGCCCGCCCCGAGGACGCCGACTACACCCGCCGGATGATGTCCAAGGTGGAGGGGATGTCCCTGGTCGCGCTGGAGGAGGGGGCGCCCTGGAGCTGGCACGGGTTCGGGGAGTACCTGGACGCCTTGGAGGGGCGGATCGCGGTCAACGCGGGCTTCATGGTGGGGCACTGCGCGCTGCGCCGGTATGTGATGGGACCGGACGCGATCGGCGGACAGCCCAGCGAGGAGCAGCTCGCGCAGATGCTCCGGCTGCTCCACGAGGCGATGGACGCGGGCGCCTGGGGTCTCTCCACCACCCAGTCGTCCACCCACTCCGACGGCGACGGCGAACCGGTCGCCTCCCGGCACGCGCTGCCCGCCGAGCTGCTGGCCCTCTCGCGGGCCGTCGGGGAACACGAGGGCACCCAGATCGAGGCGATCGTCGCGGGCTGCCTGGACCAGTTCAGCGACGCCGAGATCGAGCTGTTCGTGGAGATGAGCGCGGCGGCCGGACGCCCCCTGAACTGGAACGTCCTGACCATCGACGCGTCCGTCCCGGAGCGGGTGCCCAGGCAGCTGTTCGCCAGCGAACAGGCGCGCAAGGCGGGCGGCCGGGTGGTGGCGCTGACCATGCCGATCCTCACGCCGATGAACATGTCCCTGGGCACGTTCTGCGCCCTGAACCTCATCCCGGGCTGGGGCCCGATTCTCGGGCTGCCCGTCCCGCAACGTCTGGAGAAACTGCGCGACCCCGACGTACGCGCGGGGATGCTGGAGCGCGCCGGGTCCAAGGAGGCGGGCGTCTTCCGCCGGCTGGCGAACTTCGGGCGGTACGTCATCGGCGACACGTACAGCGAGGCGAACCGGGGTCTGAGCGGGCGGGTGGTGCGGGACATCGCCGCGGAACGCGGGCAGGAGCCCTTCGAGTGCCTGGTGGAGATCTGCGCCGCCGACGACCTGCGTACGGTCCTGTGGCCCATGCCGACCGACAACGACCCGGCGTCCTGGGCGCTGCGCGCCGAGACCTGGCAGCACGAGGACGTCCTGCTCGGCGGCTCCGACGCGGGCGCGCATCTGGACCGGATGTGCGGAGCGCCGTACACGACACGCTTCATCGGGGACTGTCTGCGCGGCCGGAAGCTGGTCGGCCTGGAGCAGGCCGTGAAGATGCTGACGGACGACCCGGCGCGGCTGTTCGGACTCCGCGAGCGCGGTCGTATCGAGGAGGGCTTCCATGCGGACCTGGTCCTCTTCGACCCGGAACGGATCGCCGCGGGCACGGCCACCCTGGTGCACGACCTGCCGGGTGACAGCCCGCGGCTGGACTCCAAGGCCATCGGGATCCGGGCCGTGTGGGTCAACGGGGTCGAGGCGATCCGGGACGACGTGGTGAACGGGGCGGTGCCGGGGAAGGTGCTGCGCTCGGGGCGCGACACGCGGACGGTGGCCACCAAGTGACCGAAGAACAGCGGCTGTTCGTCGGTGGCGCCTGGGTGGAGCCGGAGGGCGGCCACTACGAGGTCGTCGACCCGGCGACCGAGGGGACCGTCGGGTGGGCGCCGGAGGCCTCGCGGGACCAGGTGCGCGCGGCCTGCGCCGCGGCCCGCGAGGCCTTCGGACCGTGGTCGCGCACGGCGCCGGAGGAACGGGCGGCGGTCCTCGGCCGGGCCGCGGACATCATCCGCGGCCAGGTCGAGCCGTACGCCGCGCTGGCCCGGGCGGAGACCGGCGCGACGACGGCGACGGCGCGGGCCATGCAGGTCGGGGTGGCCGCCGCCCGGTTCCGGCGCTACGCACGCGTGGAACCCGCCGAGTGGGCGATCGCGCCGCAGATCAACGAGGCCGGGCCGATGGGACGGGCGGCGGTGATGGGCGCGCTGGCCGTGCGGCAGCCCGTCGGCGTCGTCACCTGCGTCACCTCGTACAACAACCCCTGGGCGAACCCGGCCGGCAAGGTGGCCCCCGCCCTCGCCATGGGCAACACGGTGGTGGTGAAACCGGCCCCGCAGGACCCGCTCTCCGTCTACCGGATGGCCGAGGCGCTGGAGGCGGCCGGGGTGCCGCGCGGGGTGGTGAACGTCGTCTCGGGCCGCTCGGTCGAGGTGGGGGAGGAGTCCGTGGCCTCCCCCGACGTCGACATGGTGAGCTTCACCGGGTCGACGGCGGTGGGACAGCGCATCGCCGAGGTGTGCGGCCGGGACATGAAACGCCAGCTGATGGAGCTGGGCGGGAAGGGCGCGGCGGTCGTCCTCGACGACGCGGACATCGGCGCGGCGGTGGCCGGCATCGGAACGACCTTCTCCTTCTACAGCGGCCAGATCTGCACGGCACCGACGCGGGTGCTCGCCCAGCGGGGCGTGTACGACCGTCTGGTTGAGCAACTGGCCGGGTACGCACGCCGGTTGAAGGTGGGTGACCCCAGCGAGCGGGACACGGTCGTCGGACCGGTGATCTCGGCGGCCCACCGGGACCGGGTGGAGTCGTACGTCGAACTCGGCCGCAAGGAAGGGGCGGTGGTGGTGTCGGGCGGTGAACGACCGCCGCTGGAAAGGGGCTTCTACGTCACCCCCACCCTCCTCGCCGACTGCACCAACGACATGCGGGTCGCCCGGGAGGAGATCTTCGGCCCGGTCGTGACGGTCATCCCCTTCGACGACGAGGAGGAGGGGGTGGAACTGGCCAACGACAGCGACTTCGGCCTCATCGACTACGTCTGGTCCGCGGACGTGGCCCGCGCCTTCCGCGTCGCCCGGCAGTTGAGAGCCGGCGGGGTGGGCGTCAACACCGTCGGCCGCAACATGGAGGCGCCGTTCGGGGGGTTCAAGAGGAGCGGGGTGGGGCGGGACGTGGGGTCGTACGCGCTGCATGCGTACAGCGAGGTGCAGGCGATCGTGTGGCCGGGGTGAGACGCGCTTGGGCGGAGGTGTCCCTCACCTGCGGCCAACCGCCTGGGCAGGGCGTGCGAGGGTCGTTCAGCCGATGTCGGTGCGGGTGAAGCGCCACAGGGCGGCCGCGCCGACCGGGAGCAGGTAGGCGGCCAGGGCCAGGAAGGCGAGGGTGGCCGTGGTGCCGTCACGCATGGCGGCGCAGGCGATCTCGCCGACGCAGTCGGTCCGGTCGGTCAGGCCTTCAGCCTTCGGCAGGGCCCCGTCGCGAGGATGCTGTGGGCGTCGCGTGCGGGGCGTGTGATCGTCCGGCGTGTGGACCTCCGTCGCGTGTTAGCGTCCCGCGGGCGTGATCATGTTCAGTGTCCCGCGCACGGTACCGCCGGGACGAAAAACGGGGGAACGGGGCCGGCGATGGCAGGGGTGTTGCGGGGTGCGAACGAGTCCGCGGCCGAGCGGGCGGAGCGGCTGGCCGGGCTGAGTGAGCGCATGCTGGCGGCCGGCAGCAAGAACGATCTGCTGGACCTGATAGACCTGGCTTTCTCGGAGCCCCCGCCGGAAGGCGACCCGGGAACGCTGGAAGCGCTCGGCAGGCGGTATCGGGACCAGCTCGACGAGGTCATGAGCCTGCACGACCGGGTGGACAAGGTGGCCCGCAAGGGTTTGCCGGAGGTCTGGGTGGGCGACACGAGTGTTCTCGCCTCGGACGCGGTGAGTGCCGTGGCGCGGGCGGTGTCGGACATGGCGGACGCGTTCGCGGGCGGTTCCCGGGCGCTGATCGTCCTGGCGGACGCGATCCTGGACGCCCAGAGTCAGGACGGCGTCGGCCGGGGGAAGCTGCGGCAGGCGCTGAACGAGATGGGTAGCGACCGCGAGGGCTTCTTCGACAACCTGCGCGAGAACGACGAGGAGGAGTGGGACCGCAAGAACGCCGCCCACTTCGCCTCCTACGGCGTCGGTGAGATGCGGAAGGCCGTTCTTGCCGCCGGTGAGGCCCGCCGCGTCGCGGCCCGGGACCTGAACAAATGGGCCAGCGAGGCCCGTGCCGGGAAGATGGACTCCGACGAGCTGTCCCCGGTCGACCGTCTCATGCTCGCCGACGCCAGCGGGGCGAAGGGCGCGGCGGAGTACAACGAGATCCTCTCCGCCAACGAGCTGGAGCGCTCGGGCCGGGCCATGGACAACCTCCCGCCGGCCGACCGGGCCCGGATGGAACTCCTCATGACGAACACGTCGTCCCCGCAGGAGAAGGCGTATCTCATGAAGGCCCTCGCCGCGGGCCGCAGCGTCGACGAGATCGACGAGTTCGCCTACAAGATCCAGGGCAAGGACCCTGCGTGGCTGCAGCGGCACCTGTCGCCGATCACCACGCAGGGTGACAGCCTCAAGGACGAGGGCACGAACGCCAACGGGTCCAGCGTCAACACCGACGACCAGACCTTCGACGGTCAGAAGTGGATCCAGGGCGGCGACGGCTCGGAGGGCACCTGCGTGGCCTCGTCCACCGTCACCGCGCGCGCCATGGTCGACCCCCTCTACGCCCTCGAACTCACCGGCGGGCCCAGCGGCCAGGAGGACGACCCCGGAGCGTTCCGGCAGCGCCTGGTGGAGGAACAGCACCGGCTGCACACGGAAGGCGACGGCGGCGCCAACTGGGGCGGCATGGGCCCCGAGGGACAGGAACGCATAGCCGACGACGCCATCGGCGGCGCCACCGGCGACGACTACCAGCGCCACGACATGAACAACGCCGACGAACGCCGGCAGGTCCTGACCGACGTCGAGAAGTCCGTCGCCGAGGGAAAGCCCGTCCCGGTCGACGTCAAGAGCTCCGACGGCGCCCACGCGATGACCATCATCGGCCAGGAGGGCGACATGCTGCAGATCTACAACCCCTGGGGCACCACCACCTGGGTCAGCGAGGACGACTTCATCAACGGCCACATGGGCAAGGCGTCGAACGGCGAACTCAACGACGCGTACAGCGTCTACGTCCCGCAGTAGGGCGGCGCGCCCGGGCCGGAGGGGCATGCGCGGGGATGGTGTGGGAGCCGCGTGCGGGGCGTGTGATCCCTGAGGATTCGCTTCCGCGACGCGTGTTAGCCTCCCGCGGATGTGATCAACGGGGGATCTACGGGGGACAGGGGGATGACGATGGCCATTGCACACGACTCCGCGTCCGCGCCGGACTTCGGCGTGGAGAAGAGCGGGCTCACCGGCCAGGCGAAACAGCTGAACGACGCGGGCGACGACGCGGGGACGATTCGCACCGCGATCGACTCCAGGGCCTGCTACTCGACGGAGACGCTGGGCGGCGCCGACTCCGCGGCAGCGTTCAACTCGTACGCCGGGGCCTGGACGGCGGAGGCCCGCACGATCGAGGACGCGCTGCACGAACTCGCCGACAAGCTGCGCCTCTCCAAGGGGGCGTACTCCGGCAGCGACGGCCTCGTCGAGTCCCAGGCCAGTGGCGTGCTGGTGGGCGACAGCGCCCTGACCACGATGCCGACCTATGCCGAGCGGCCCTCTGCTCTGTCCCAGTACTGAGAGGTTGTCCGGTGCCAACAGCGAATCCGATGACGCGTACGGCGTCCACATCCCGCAGCAGGGCGGTGGTCACCGCGGTCGCGTTCCTCGCCCTCGCCACGGGGTGCGGAGGGGAAGACACGGGTACGAGTACGGATACGAGTACGAGTGCGGAGAAGCCCACCAGCCACCCCGTCGGGGACCGCAGCATCGCCGCCGAGGTCGGCGAGCGCTTCACGCTCACCGTCGAGGAGAACGCCTCCACCCGCGAGCACTGGTACCTGGCCGATCCGAAGCCCGACACCTCGGTGGTCCGCAGCCAGGGCCGTAAGAGCGAGTCGGACTCCGGCGACGAGCCGGTGCCCGGCGCCGGCAGCAGCCTCACCTTCACCTTCGAGGCCACAGGCAAGGGCAGCACCGAGATCGTGCTGACGCACTGCACGTTCAAGGCCCCCTGCGACGGCAGTGGCAACGGCAGCGGCTCGGCTTCCACGCCGTCGCCGACGCCGTCGCCGAGCGGGTCCGTCACGCCGAGCGGGTCCGCCAAGCCGTCCGAGCCCGAGCGGGTCACCTACACCGTCACCGTCAGCTGAGCCGAGGACCGCACCAATGAACGCCAGCCCGCAGCACCCGGACCGCACCGACGACGAACTGGCCGCACTCGACGTCACGGTCCTCCTGCGCTACGGCCTCACCGCCGAGGCCGGCCCCCGCCGAACCGCCCTCTTCGGTGACGGCGCCGCGGCGGCCGCCGTGACGCTCGACCGGCTCCACACCCAGCCGCGCTCCGTGGCCTTCCTCGCCGAGGTGGTCCGGGCCGGAGGCGTGGCGTACGCCGCGGAGCTGCCCGAGCCGTTGCCGCGTCCCGAGGCGGCGCAGATCGTACGGGGCTGGCTGGAGGCCGCCACCCAGCTCGCGGGCGGCGCCCCCGCCGACGAGGCCACGGCCCGCTGGCTGGGAGCCGTCGCGACGATCATCGAACTGAAGCACCTGGCGAGGGCGCGCGCCCAGCAGAACTGATCTGACCCGAGCAGAACTGACCCGAGCAGATCCGACCCGTCCCGGCGGCGGCCTACGCGCGGCCCAGGAAGATCGGGTTGGTGAACGCCGCGAGTGCGCCCGGCAGAGGGCCCGCCGCCGTCTCGTGCCGCAGCTCCGCGCGGACGTAGGCCGCGTACGCAGGCGTCGTACGCCACTCCACGACCCCCGATCCCGTCACCGGCAGCGGTCCGCCGGTGAACAGGACGCCCTGGTCGGTGACGAGGCGGACCAGGCAGCGCGGGGCCCCCGTCACCTCCAGCCGGACCGTCACCGGAGTGTCGCGGCCGACCCGCAACCGCTCCCCGATGCCCGCGTGTTCGCCCCGGCCGCCGGACGCCGTGAAGGCGAGGGACACGTTCTTCGACTCGGCCACGTACGAGCGGCCCGCCCGGATGCCCTCCTGGACGGCCTCGCGGCTCAGGTCGTCGGCCAGCACCACCGTCTGGGGCGACCCGACCGAGTCCGGGTCGCGGTGGGCGTCGCTGCTGCCCATCGCCGGGATCCACGCACCGTCGCCGGAGCGCTCCGACGCCACCAGCATGCTGTCCCAGTCGGCGAGGGCCACCTCGTCGTCGGGTGTCCACGGTCCGTTCCACACCTCGATCGCGTCCGCCTCCCCGAACCCGAACTTCCAGTTGCAGCCGACACAGGTGGCGTGGGGGTGGGCGGGGACGACCAGGCCGCCCGCGCGGCGGATCTGGCGGGCGAAGCGGCCGAAGCGGTTGTCGCGGGCCCGGTAGCGCCAGTCGACGAAGGTCCCCGGGTCGGTGCCGAGGGCGACCACGTGGCCGTTCCTCGTGGTGACCTCCTCACCCAGCATGATCAGCAGGTCGTCACCGGCCTCGGACGCCCAGTGCGGATGCGACGCGTGCGTGTTGTGGTCCGAGGAGTTGATGAAGTCCAGGCCCGCGGCCCGTGCCAGCGCCGCGATCTCGGCCGGCGTGCGGCGGCCGTCGGAGTGCCAGGAGTGCAGATGGCAGTCCCCGCGGTACCAGGCGCGGCCCCGGCCCTTCGCCCGGGACGGCGGGTACGTCGGCGCCACGGTCTCGCCCGGTTCGCCGTAGGTCAGGGTGACGGTGATCTCGTATGCCAGGCCCTGCGGGGCGACCGTGTACGGCCCGAGCGCGATGTGCCAGGTGCCCTCGCGCACCGGACCCGGGAGGTAGCCCGGCGTCGCGTCGTCCGCGCGCAGGAAGAATTCCGTGCGGGCGCCGCCCGACCAGCCCCGGAAGCCCCGGCCGCCCAGCTCGGTTCCGCGCTCGTCGAAGATGCCGATGTCGAGGGCGTTGCCCGGGGTGCCGGCCGGTACGGCGGGCCGGTCGTAGCTGTACGCGACCTTGATCTCCCGTACGCCGGAGGGGACCTCGACGGGTACGTACACGAAGTCGGGGGAGCCGGCGGGCAGCGTGCCGCGCACGGTCCTCGTCTCCGGTCCTCCGTCGGCCGCCCCGGCCGCTGAAGCGAAGCTCACGCTTCCCAACGTAAGCGCGGCGGCGGCTCCCGTCACGAACAGGGCGCGTCTTCCGACGCCGTGCCGGGCCTCGTTGCCGTCGTTGTTGTCGTTGATGTTGCTGTCGTTGGTGTTGTTGTCGTGGTGGTGGCCGTCTTCATGGTTGCCGTCGTTGTCGTCACACATGCCTCCACCGTGCCGGAGAGGTGTGAACTGCCGTGGAAAGACAGGGGAATTGGCGCATCCCGGTCCATGGCGTCGCATGGGCGTCCGATGAGATGCCCCTCGAGCGTCCGAATAATGCCGACCGGTCGGTATGGACAGCTGGACCGGCAGCCGGTACAGATGTGCCATGCGCATCTCCGTGACGGTCTTCCTCACCGACGAGACGATCGCCCCGACCCGGCTCGCCCGCGAGCTGGAGCACCGCGGGTTCGCCGGGCTGTATCTGCCCGAGCACACGCACATCCCCGTCGAGCGGACCAGCCCGTACCCGGCCGGCGGCGACCTGCCGCCCGAGTACGGCCGGACCCTCGACCCCTTCGTCGCGCTCGGCCAGGCGGCGGCGGTGACCGAGCGGCTGGGACTGGGCACCGGCATCACACTGGTCGCCCAGCACGACCCGATCGACCTCGCCAAGCAGGTCGCGACACTCGACCACCTCTCCGGCGGGCGGTTCACGCTCGGCCTCGGCTTCGGCTGGAACGTCGAGGAGGCCGCCGACCACGGTGTCGAGTGGCGCACCCGGCGTGAGCTCGTCCGGGACCGGATGGCGCTGATGCGGGCCCTGTGGAGCGAGGCGCCGACTCCGCACGAGGGGGAGTTCGGGAGCGTGCGGGCCAGCTTCGCGTACCCCAAACCAGTACAGAAGCCGCGCGGACCGGTCGTCGGGCCGCGCACGCTCGTCGGCGGTGCCGCCGGACCGAAGCTGTTCGCCCACATCTGCGCGTACGCCGACGGGTGGCTGCCGATCGGCGGGCGGGGACTGTCCGAGTCGCTGCCCGTGCTGCGGGCGGCCTGGGCGGACGCCGGACGGGACCCGGCCAGCCTCCAGATCGTCCCGTACGCCGTCCACCCGAGCCCGGGCAAGCTCGCGCACTACGCGGACCTCGGCATCGAGGAGGTCGTGGTGCAGCTGCCGCCCGCGGGGGAGGCGGAGGTGCTGCGGGTGCTGGACGAATACGCGGCGTACTTGTAGCCGAGGGCCGGGCAGCCCATCTGGGGGCGCGGGGAACTGCGCGACCAGCCACCAGCCACCCGCACCCGGCCACGCACCGCAGCCCCTCGAGGCCCCCCGTCCCCGCTGAACCGGCGGAGCCCCTCCGTATGCTCGAAGGATGACGACCTCCGCGACCCCCGGAACCGGACCCACCGACAACTCCATGCGTCGCGCCCTCAAACGCGCCCGGGACGGCGTCGCCCTCGACGTGTCCGAGGCGGCGGTGCTGCTGCAGGCCCGCGGCGAGGCCCTCGACGACCTCACCGCGTCCGCCGCCCGGGTGCGGGACGCGGGCCTGGAGGCGGCGGGCCGCCAAGGCGTCATCACGTACTCGAAGAGCGTCTTCATCCCGCTCACCCGGCTGTGCCGGGACAAGTGCCACTACTGCACCTTCGTCACCGTGCCCGGCAAGCTGCGCCGGGAGGGTCACGGGATGTTCATGTCGCCCGACGAGGTGCTCGACGTGGCACGTCGTGGTGCCGCCCTCGGCTGCAAGGAAGCCCTGATCACCCTCGGCGACAAGCCCGAGGACCGCTGGCCGGAGGCCCGCGAGTGGCTCGACGCGCACGGCTACGACGACACCATCGCCTACGTCCGTGCCATCTCCATCCGGATCCTGGAGGAGACGGGCCTGCTGCCCCACCTCAACCCCGGGGTGCTGACCTGGACGGACTTCCAGCGGCTCAAGCCGGTCGCCCCGTCCATGGGCATGATGCTGGAGACGACCGCGACCAGGCTGTGGTCCGAGCCCGGCGGCCCGCACCACGGCTCCCCGGACAAGGAGCCGGCCGTCCGGCTGCGGGTCCTGGAGGACGCCGGCCGTTCCTCCGTGCCCTTCACGTCCGGGATCCTGATCGGGATCGGCGAGACGTTCGAGGAGCGGGCCGAGTCCCTGTTCGCGTTGCGGAAGGTCTCCCGGGCCTATCACTCGGTCCAGGAACTGATCATCCAGAACTTCCGCGCCAAGCCGGACACCGCGATGCGCGGCATGCCGGACGCGGAACTCGACGAGCTGGTCGCCACGGTGGCCGTCGCCCGCCACATCATGGGCCCGGCCGCCTGTCTGCAGGCCCCGCCGAACCTGGTCGACTCCGAGTACGAGCGGCTCATAGGGGCCGGTATCGACGACTGGGGCGGGGTCTCCCCGCTCACCATCGACCACGTCAACCCCGAACGCCCCTGGCCGCAGATCGAGGAACTCGCGGCACGGTCCGAGGCGGCCGGGTTCGAGCTGCGGGAACGTCTGTGCGTGTATCCCGAGTTCGTCCGGCGCGGCGAGCCCTGGCTGGACCCGCGGCTGCGTCCGCACGTGGCCGCGCTGGCGGACCCGGAGACGGGGCTCGCGCGGCCGGACGCGGTGGTCGAGGGGCACCCCTGGCAGGAGCCCGAGGAGGTCTTCGAGTCGACCGGCCGAACCGACCTGCACCGCACCATCGACACCGAGGGCCGCACCTCCGACCGTCGTGACGACTTCGACGAGGTGTACGGCGACTGGGGCGCCCTGCGTGAGGCGGCCGTCCCCGGCATGGCACCCGAGCGCATCGACACGGACGTGCGACAGGCGCTGGCCACGGCGGCCGACGACCCGACGAGGCTGACCGACGACGAGGCCCTCGCCCTGCTGCACGCGGACGGCCCGGCGCTGGACGCGCTGTGCGAGGTGGCGGACGACGTCCGTAAGTCGGTGGTCGGCGACGACGTGACGTACATCGTCACCCGGAACATCAACTTCACCAACGTCTGCTACACCGGCTGCCGTTTCTGCGCCTTCGCGCAACGCCGTACCGACGCCGACGCGTACACGCTCTCCCTCGACCAGGTCGCCGACCGAGCCCAACAGGCCTGGGAGGTGGGCGCGGTGGAGGTCTGCATGCAGGGCGGCATCCACCCGGACCTGCCCGGCACGGCGTACTTCGACATCGCGAAGGCGGTGAAGGAGCGCGTCCCCGGCATGCATGTGCACGCCTTCTCGCCGATGGAGGTCGTCAACGGCGCGAGCCGCACCGGGATGTCGATCCGCGAGTGGCTGACGGCGGCGAAGGAGGCCGGTCTCGACTCGATTCCCGGCACGGCCGCCGAGATCCTCGACGACGAGGTCCGCTGGATCCTGACCAAGGGCAAGCTGCCGGCGGCCACCTGGATCGAGGTGGTCACGACCGCGCACGAGCTGGGGATCCGGTCGTCCTCGACGATGATGTACGGGCACGTGGACCAGCCGAGGCACTGGCTGGGGCACCTGCGGACGCTCGCCGGGATCCAGCAACGCACCGGCGGCTTCACGGAGTTCGTCACGCTCCCCTTCATCCACACCAACGCGCCGGTGTATCTGGCGGGCATCGCGCGCCCCGGCCCGACCATGCGGGACAACCGGGCGGTGACGGCGATGGCCAGGCTGCTCCTGCACCCGTACATCCCCAACATCCAGACCAGCTGGGTGAAGCTGGGCACGGAGGGCGCGGCCGAGATGCTCCGCTCCGGCGCGAACGACCTCGGCGGCACGCTGATGGAGGAGACCATCTCCCGGATGGCGGGCTCCTCCTACGGCTCGTACAAGTCCGTCAAGGACCTGATCGCGGTGGCCGACGCGGCCGGCCGTCCGGCGAAGCCGCGTACCACGCTGTACGGGGACGTACCGCAGGAACGGCAGCACGCGGCGACCGCCTCGGACGGGCACCTGCCGGAGCTGCTGCCGGTGCTGGACTGAGCGAACCGGCGCCGGAGCGTGGAGGGCAGCGCGGGCCGCCCACAGTACGATGATCGGACCCCTCGTGGGAGGGGTCCCGTAGCTGAGGAGATGCGTGCCCGTGCCTGCCCGACGGCTTCCCTCGTGGGTCTGGGTGACCGGTCTGACGGTGGGCGCTGTCGCGGCGGTCACCGTGCTGGCCGTGCAGGCGGACCGGGGACCGCACCCCACCGCCACCGCCCGGCCGAACGCCTCGACAGCGGCGAGCCCGCAGCCCTCCGCGTCGAAGTCCGCCGCGCCCACCGCGGTGCCTGACGACTCCGGCACCGGGCGGCGCGTCGTGTACTCCGTCGGCCGGAAGCGGGTGTGGCTGGTGGACGCGAGCGACGTCTCCCGCCGGAGCTTCCCGGTGTGGCCGGGCACGGTCGGCCCGGACCCCGGCAGCTACACGATCTCCCAGCGCACGGAGGCCACCACCGGCTCCGACGGCGTGCAGATCGAGCACATCATGTACTTCGCGGCCAAGTCCGGCCTGTCGATCGCGTTCTCCAACGCCCTGGACGGTTCCTCGCCGCCCGCCGTCGCCTCCGGGAAGCAGACCAGCGGCATCCGGACGGGCAAGGCGGACGGGGCGGCACTGTGGACGTTCGGCGAGACGGGCACACCGGTGGTCGTCGTCAAGTAGGACAGGGGCCCGTGGCAGGCCCCAGGCGGTGGGACAACGAGAGCGCACCTAGTGTCTCGTGATCCTGATTGCGTTACTTCGAGTTGTTATCGAGTGCGGTGGGGGCGGCGCGCAAAGGACGCCCCCACCGCTGTGTCAGCGCCGGACGGGGGCCAAGTCGGTGTTCTCCACCTGCTTGGCGAGGTTCGGGCGCTCCTTGATCAGGTCGATGGCGATCGGGTCGTGGAAGTACTTCCTGTACAGCTTGATGTAGGTGCCGTCGTCGATCATCGCGTTGATCTGGGCGTCGATGTCCCTGAGCAGCTTCGGGTCGCCGTCCTTGCGCATCGGGAAGGCGCTTCCCTGGAGGCTCTCCAGTTTGACGGCGATGCGCACCTGCTCCTTCGCGACGTACGCGTCCGCGCTGGCACCGCCGAGGACGGCTGCCTCGATGCCTCCGGAGAGGAGCTGTGTCATGAGTGCGGTCTGGTCCTTGAACTTCACCAACTCGACTCTCCCCATCTCGTGGTTGACGAAGGTCTCCTGCACGGACCCGCTGACGGCGCCGACCCGTTTGCCGTCGAAGTCCGGCAGAGCGGTCTGCTTGCCGCTCTTGAGCGTCAGGACGTCGGTGAAGCCCCAGTAGTAGGGGGTGGTGAACGCGACCTGCTTCTTGCGCTCAGCCGTCGCGCCGACGCCGGCCACGCCGATGTCGTACTGCCCGGCCGACAGGCCGGCGAGTATGCCCTGAAGGGTGGTGGTCTTGTACTGGACCTTCAGGCCGAGGCGCCCCGCGGCTTGGTTCATCAGGTCGACGGCGAAGCCGGTGGGCCTGCCCGAGGCGTCGGTGATCGCGAAGGGCGGTTGCTCGGACTGGGTGGCCGCGGTGATCACTCCGCCCTGGACGAGCTTGTACTTACTGGCCGAGGAGTCCGCTGCCTCACTTCCACCGCCACAGGCGGAGAGGGAGAACAGCAGGGTGGCGGCCACAGCGCCGGCGAGGAGTGATCTGCGTGAAGTGAGGTGCATGACATGGGCTTTCTGATGGAGAGGGAGGTTCACGACGGTGGAGATGACGGGCCGGGCGTCGGTTCACAGCACCTGGGAGAGGAATTGGCGCAGCCGGGGGTGATCGGCGCACTCGAAGATCCGGTCGGGGGTGCCGATCTCGGCGATGCGGCCGTCGCACATGAAGGCGACGCGGTCGGCGGCCTCCCGGGCGAAGCCCATTTCGTGGGTGACGACGGCCATGGTCATCCCGCCGGATGCGAGGTCCCGCATCACGGCGAGCACGTCCTTGACCAGTTCGGGGTCGAGCGCGGAGGTGGCCTCGTCGAAGAGCATCACCTCCGGCTCCATGGCGAGGGCGCGGGCGATGGCGACGCGCTGCTGCTGTCCGCCGGACAGTCGGCCGGGCCGCTGGTCGGCGAAGGCGGCGAGGCCGACTTCGCCGAGATGGCGTCGGGCGAGGGTGCGGGCCTGTTCTCGGCCCATGCCCTTGACGGAGGTCAGGGCGAGCGTGACGTTGCGCTCGACGCTCATGTGCGGGAAGAGGTTGAAGTGTTGGAAGACCATACCGATACGGGAGCGGGCGCCATCGACGTCGGCGTGCGGCGCGGTCAGGCAGGTCTGGCCGAGCCAGATCTCACCGGCGTCGGACGTCTCCAGCAGGTTGAGACATTTGAGGAGGGTGGACTTGCCTGAGCCCGAGGGCCCGATCAGGCAGAGGGTCTCCGCGCGCTGCACGCCGAGGCTGATGTCGTGCAGCACGGGGGTGGCGCCGTAGCTCTTGCTGAGGCCGATGACCTGCAGGGCGACAGGGGTGGCGGGTGCCGTGTCCGCCGGGGTGACCGGGTCGTGCGCGGTGGTCGAAGGGGCGACCGGGCCCCCTCGGGAGGTCACAGAGGTCTCGGAGGGCACGGAGGTCTCGGGGGTCGCAGGGATCATCGGGTCTCTTCCGGCGGTCGCGGGGGTCATCGGCCTTCTCCTCCGGCGGTTCCGGCGGGCTGGAGCGGGGTCTTGGGCAGATCCGGCTCGACGGGGGCCGGGGTGGTTCCGCGGTGTGGGCCCTCGCGCAACCGCCGGTCCAGGTAGTTCACGAAGTACGTCAGCGGGATGGTGAGGGCGAGGTAGCAGATGCCCGCGGCGATCAGGGGCGAGGAGTTGTACGTTCGCGCGACCTCCTCCTGCGCGATGAAGTACAGCTCGCGCTGCCCGGCGGCGAGGCCGAGCAGGTACACGAGCGAGCTCTCCTTGATGTCCTTGACGAACTGACCTGCCATGGCGGGCAGTACACGGCGGATGCCCTGCGGCACCACGACCAGGCGCATCGCCTTGAGGTAGCTCATACCGAGGCTGCGGGCCGCCTGCAGCTGGCCGGGGTCGACGCTCTGGATGCCGGAGCGGAAGATCTCCGCGGTGTACGCGCCGGAGATGATGCCGATCGCCAGGATCGCGTAGCCGAACGGGTCGGTGCCGAACGGGCGGATCCCGGCCGCGGGCAGGCCCACGCCGACCAGCATCACCGTGATGATCACCGGAAGGCCGCGGAAGACGTCGACGTAGACCCGGGCCGGAAGTCGCACCCACCGGCGTTTCGACAACAGCAGCATCGCCGCCACGAGGGCGATGGCGACGCCGAGGACGATCGCGCCCGCGGCGATGATCAAGGTGTTCAGCAGGCCCTCCGTGATCAGGCGGGGGAAGGTCTGCGCGATCAGGTCCCAGTCGAAGAACGTGTCGACCAGGGCGTTCGAGGCGAGGGCGGTCGGGGACGAGGAGGTCATGACGGCTCCTGACCAGGGGCGGAGCAGGGAGCGGACGCATCGAAGTCGGTACGGACCGCGGTGAGGAATTCGGGATCGCCGATCAGGTCCAGGGCGAGCGCGGCCATGGCGGTCGCCATCGTCGTGACCGCGTCGTGGGCCCGGGGGCTACGGGCGGCCTCGCGCATCCGGGCGGAATGCCCAGGGGTGTCGCGGGGGCAGATCTGCACATACGGATGGATCACGGGGAGCTCGACCGAGACGTTGCCGATGTCCGAGGAACCGGCCGGATTCGCCGGGGACGGCGGCTCCAGCTCCAGGCTCAGGTCGGCCGCGTAGGCGGCGATCCTGTCGGCCATCACCATGTTGTCGTTGCGCTCGGCGTAGCGGGGCGCGGTCTCCGTGGTCTCGACGGTGGTACCGGTCGCGAGCGCGGCTCCGTCGGCGGCCGCGAGGACACGGGGCAGCAGTGCGTCCAGGGCGGCGGAGGTCGCCTCGCGGACAAAGAGCTCCACCTCGGTACGGTCGGGCACGACGTTGGGGGCGGTGCCGCCGTGCGCGATGATCCCGTGCACCCGCGCGGTCGGCGGGATGAACTGGCGCAGCGAGTCGACCGCCGTGAGGAAAAGCTGGGCGCCCGCGGCGGCGGAACGCCCGGCCCAGGGCATCTTGGCGGCATGTGCGGCCACACCATGGAAGGTCAGCCTCAGATGGCTTGCGGCCAGTGCGTGCCGGGCCCGCAGACTGCGGTCGGCCGGATGGAACATCACCGCCGCGTCCACGCCCTCGAACACGCCGCGCTCCAGCATGAGGATCTTTCCGCCGCCACCCTCCTCACCAGGAGTGCCGATCACCATCAGCGTGCCGGGGTGGTCGGGCCGTACGGCAGCCGCGGCGACGGCGGCGGTCAGTCCGCCGGCCGCGATGAGGTTGTGTCCGCACGCGTGGCCGATGCCGGGCAGTGCGTCGTACTCCAGCAGCACCGCGACCGTCGGACCGTCCACCGGCCCACGGTGGACGGCCGTGAAAGCCGTCGGCAGCCCGGCCACGCCCTTGTTCACCTCGAAACCCTCGGCGGCGAGCCGCCCAGCCAACTGCTCGACGGCGTAGTGCTCCTCGAACCGGGTCTCCGGTGTGCCGTGCAGATCGAGGCTGAGCTGCTCCAGCATGGACCGGCGCTCGCGTACGGCGGCGCGGAGGTCGGCGGGGACGGGCTGATTCATGGCTACTCCGGGGGAGGGCTCGGTCGGGTTGCCGGAACCGTAGAACTCCCCGAAGGCCATACCTACAATGGTTGTCGCGGTAGCGGTAAGCGACATTCCCGGGGGCCGGAGGTGGCCATGAGCGTCGTCCTTTCGCTTGCCGGCGCCTCGCCCTCCTGCGTGTCCGCTGGTGCCTCACCGCTCGCCGAGCTGGGCGCGGCGCTCCACGCCTACACCGAGACCGAGCACCATCCGCGGGCGCTCCGCTGGGCCCGCGGACTCGAAACCGACGCCCCCGACGCCCCCGACGCTCTCAACGCCCCCGACGTCCCCGACGGCGAGGGATCCGCACGGGACGGGGCGCCCGCCTCCACTCTCACCCCCGGTCTGAGACGGCGCATCAGGGACTGGGCGCCGCTGTGGGCCTCGTACCGGGCCCGGTATCTGTTCCCGCTGAGTGCCGCAGGAGACCGGCCGCTCGACGCCGAGCTCGCCGACGTGGCGGAGCTGCCGCTGCCGCTCTTCGTCGAACTCACCGGATACGCGATCCGAGGCGGCAACTCCGGTGCCCCGTTGAACCGGGTGCTGGACGACCGCGCGCAGCGCGAGGGCCTGCTGACGGCGGCCGAGCAACGCTCCACGGCCCGGGCCGAACTCGCCCGCAGGCTGCTCAACGCCCCGGAGTCCCTGCGCGCCGATCTCCTCGACCTGCTGGCCCAGGCGGCCCGGGCCCTGGAACCGGACCTCGCCAGGGCGGCTCGTGCGATCGCCGGACAGCTGCCGCGGCTGCGCGACTCCATCGAGCACAGTGGCCCCGGCAAAGCGCTGGCCGACCTGGATTCAACGGCGTCGTACCGGGACGAACCGCCCCGCGTCGTCTTCGACAAGTTCCACCATGGAATCGTGAACGTCGCCACCACCCCGGTGCTGGTCGTACCGTCCGCATTCGGCCGCCCCCACTTCCTGGTGAAGCACGAGCCGGGTCTGGTGGCCGTCGTCCAGTACCCCCTGATCCCGGAGGGCGACGACCAGCCAAGCTACGCGGTGGTGCACCGTCGGCTGGAGGTCATGCGTGACCCGGGCCGCCAGCGGATCGCACGCGCCATCGCCCGGGAACCCCTCACTCCCTCCGCACTGGCCGCCCGCAGTGGCATGACCCTGCCGCAGGTATCCCGCCATCTGGCCCGGCTGCGCGAGGCCGGCCTCGTCACCGTCGAGCGCGACGGCCGACGCGCGTACTACCAGCTGCACCTGGAACGCGTACGCAGCCTAGGCGAGGACCTGCTCACCGCGCTGTTCCACTGAGCGAGTCCCGGCTCGCCGATGCAGCCAGGTCCCCCCGGACTCGCAGCGGCGCGCCGCCCAAGACTTACCGGCACCGCGACAACCGTCGTGGGCGGGGGACCAGGGCACTCCTAACGTTTCCTCACGCCGCAAGGGGCCTCACCCGGAACCGCACGAGGAGCCCGGACCATGAACGCTCAGGACACCATGAACGCTCAGCGCCAGAGCACCCGATGCATCCGTGTCCCCGCCCAGCCGGACCAGGTCCCTCTCGCCCGCCGGGCCGTCCTGGACACCCTTCGGCACTGGGGGGTTCCGACCGGCAGCGACGCCGTCCACGCGATACGGCTGATCGCCTCGGAGCTGCTGACCAACGTCGTTCTCCACGCGTCCCCGGCCACGGTCCGGATCGACGTCGTGGTGGAACTGTGCGACGGCGCCTGGATACGTCTGGGAGTTCACGACGGCCACCCCGACTGCCCCGCCCCCGCGGACAGCAGTGCCGAGGCCACCAGTGGCCGCGGCCTGAAGATCGTGCACGCCCTGATCGAAGAGCTGAACGGGGTCGTTCTCACCGAGCGCACCGACGACGGAGGCAAGACCGTCTGGGTCGAACTGCCCTGCCCGGTGGACGAACAGGCCGCAGAAGCCGAGGACGAACGAGTCACGGCAGACGCGTATGACGGGGCGGGCGCGGCTGAACCGCGGTTGCCGATCGACATCGCGTACCTCTGACACACGCGGACACGATCCCCCCTCATCGGCCCGGTCCCAGCATTTGCCCCAAGCCCAGCGGTGCTTGGTGAACGCCACCAGATTCGCCGGGCACCGCCATGGTCGTGCCGTCGATCGCGCAGACCAGCAGCCCGCGCCACCACACGCCGGCGGTGCCGATGCCGGCGGCCGGACCGCGCAGCAGGTCGAACAGCCGGTGCAGCGGCTCGGCCCCCACCCGCCGGCGGGTCTGCGCCAGCGCACCGCCCGTCGGGCCGCGACCGCCACCCCTCCGGCCCGCCGTCAGCCGTTGCCACACCTGCCGCTCCCGGACGGCAGGTTGACCACCAGCAGCACGATCCCGCTGAACACGAACGCCCGCGTCGCCGCCTCCAGCCCGTTCCAGTTCTCCGACTGCCACATCGAGAACCACTCACCGCCGATCGCTATGAACCCGGCGCCGAACAGCAGCATGACCATGAGCAGGCCGTACGTGGAGAACCGGCGGGCCCGGCCGAGGTCGTTGCGCGCCCCCAGCCAGGTCCCGTACAGCAGGACGAGGGCGGCGACGGTCTCCCACACGATGATGGCGACGTACGCCGTGTTCTGAAGTCCCTTGCTGGTGACGGCCCTCCACATGAGGTCTTCGTCCTTGAAGGTCGTATCCATGGCCAGGACGTGTTGCACGAACTGCTGGTTGGTACCGAAGTCGGTGATGTTCCCGAAGGCGACCAGGGCCATGTAGAGGGCGACGGTCGCGGTGAGGAGGGTGGCGCCGAGGGACAGCGCGCTGCGGGGGGTGGGTGGGGTCGTGGACATGCCGATCATTTTCCCCGGGGGCGGCGGCCTCCCATAGACATCGAGCCAGAATGACGCTCCTGACAACGGAGTTGGGGAATCACTCGGTGTCTTTCGGGTGAGTTCACGGCGCGGTCACCTCGCCGTGGTCCTCGTCCGGCAGTCGGCGGGTGAGCTGAGCGGTGAGATCGGGGCGGCGAGGATGCGTGCCGTCGCTCGCCATTCGACGACGACCCGGTGGAGGTTGGCATGAACGTCCAGCTGAGCGAGGTCGTGCGTGGCGTCGATGAGCTCCGTCACGAACTGCTTCAGCTCGTCAGCCGACAGATGACGGACCCACGGAATGACCGCGGGGAGCGCGCGCAATAGGGCCCGCTCGCCGGCGTCGCTGCGGATCAGGGCGGCGAGGGGACGGGCCGTGATGTCCGCCGTCTCCTCGCGCTGCTGGTCGTGGCGTGAAAAGGCGACCATAAGTGTGGACATGCCTCCTGATACGCAGCCCCGAAGCGGACCCGGCCCTCTCGGTCCTCGTCTGATCCGAGTCGTCAGGGCGCGCGATGCCTTCCGGGCCCGCTACGCGGAGTGGTTCAGTGCAGGTGAGTGACGAACTCGGTCCACGAGGCGTTCCGGAACGCGAGCTGTCCGCCGTTCTTGTCCTTGGAGTCCCGTACGTGGACGGTGGTGTCGGCGGGGGTTATGGCGACCTCGACGCAATCAGGACCGTCGTTGCTGCTGAAGCTGCTCTTGAACCACGTCGGCTCGGTGGTGGAGGTCATGTCTTTTCTCCCATGACTTTCTCGATGAAGGCCAGTGACTCCCGGGGCGAGAGGGCCTGCGCCCGGATCATTCCATAGCGCATCTCCATGACCTGAACTTCCTTCGGATCGCTGATCACCCGGCTGTACAGCTGCCCTTCCGTGTGCCCCAGCGTCTTGCCGTCCCGGAGTTTCAGCACTCGCATCGGCCCGGCCAAGCCCGCGTGGTCCTCGCACTCCGTTGGCATGACCTGGATTTCGACGTGCCTCAACGCGCTGATCCTCAACAGGTGTTCGAGCTGTTGCCTCAGCACCACTGTGCCCCCGATGGGCCGGCGAAGGGTCACCTCCTCCAGGACAAAAGTGAGCAGTGGCGCGGGCACCCGCTCGAAGACGCGCTGCCGTGCCATGCGTGCGGAGACGTGGCGGTCGATCTCGTCCTCCGAGTACGCGGGCCGCCGCCTCGCGTACAGCGCACGCGCGTACTCGGGAGTCTGGAGCAGGCCATGCATGTTGTGGTTGGCGTAGGCGCCGAGCTCCACCGCCTCGTCCTCCAGCTTCGCCAGATCCCGCACCTTCTTGGGATACCGGGCCCGCTCCACGTCCTCCTTCATTGCGGAGAGCTTCCCGCCCGCGCCGAGGACTTCATCGGCCTTGTCCAGGAAGTCGGGCTTCGGGACCCTCCGCCCACGCTCCACCGACGAGACCATCTCGTCGCCGTACCCGATGGCCGCCCCGAGTTCCGCCTGCTTCATCCCGGCGGCTTCCCGCCACACCTTTACCTGACGCCCGACCGTCCTGAGTACGGCCGCGGTCTCCTCGTCCTCCACCCTCGCCCCTCCCGTGGTACGAGCCGTACGACCCCGGGTTGAGCTCCGGACAGTCACTGTCCGTACCGGTGTCGTTACTGGTCAGCGTAGGGGCGACTGGCCACGCTGGGTGACATGAGCCAGAAATCCCTCTCTCAAGTCACTTCCCCGACGCACCACTTCACGGTTCAGTTGTCCGCGACTCGAAGAGGTGCTCGACTCGCCCGTCTACTCGCCGAGCGTCAACTGGACGACTGGGGCCTGCCCTTGGAGGGCGCGGTGCACATCGTGGCCGAGTTGGCGTCGAACGCCGTACTCCATGGGCGCGTTCCGGGACGGGATTTCCGGCTGAGGCTGAAGCTCCACTCCGACGGCACCCTCCGTATCGAGGTGACCGATGCCAGGGGTGACCGGCTCCCGTCGACCCCGGCCCCGGTCGCCGACGACCTGGAATCGGGCCGCGGCCTGCGCATCGTCACGGCGTACGCGGACCGCTGGGGCGTCGACGAGGTGCCCGCGCATGCCAAGACCGTGTGGGCCGAACTGACACCGGATCGCAGGCACCAGTGACCCGGCCGGGCCCGACGCCAAAGACAAAGAACCGGGGAAAGAACCAACCCCGCCCCACCCAGCCCGTCGCCACCGCATCCCTGGTCACCCGGTCGAGTGGTCGCGTCTGATTCCGCTGGCGTGTCGGCGAATTCGTCAGGCAGCGTCAGAAGGGCAGCGGTGCCAGACAACCGCACACAGCAAACGGCCCCCGCCGGGACTGGCATCCCGAACGAGGGCCTGATCACCCAGGAAACGAGACTTCCCGATGACTGATCAGCACCTTAGCGCGCCCACGCGCTCCCGTTCCGCCCGTTTCGCCCGTTCCCACCTCGGAGTTGCCCACGTGGACGAACGCCACAACCAGGAGTTCACGGTCGTCGGAAACCATCTGGCCCAGCATCCCGATCTGTCGCTCACGGCCATCGGCCTGGCGACCCACATCCAGTCGCTCCCGACCGGAACGCTCGTCGGCATCAAGGTCCTGGCGGCCAAGTTCCCCGAGGGTGAGACGCGGATCGCCGCGGCCCTGCGGGAGTTGGAGACGCACGGGTATCTGTCCCGCACCAAGGAGCGCCTGCCGTCGGGGCGGATCGTTACCCGCACGACCTCCTACAACAAGCCCCAGAAGCGCACGGCCCGTACGGCCCCCGCCCCGCGCCGCGAACCGGCCCCTGACCTCAAGGAGCCGGAACAACCCGCCCAGGTCACCTCGCTGCCAGGCCCGGACGCTCCTGATCTGCCCGCCCACCGCGCCGCCCGCAACGTACTGACAGGCCTCCGCACCCGCGACCCGCGACTCCACCTCGCCGAGCCCGACGTACGCCGCCTCGCCCCGGCCGTGGTCATCTGGCTGGAACGAGGCGTCGCCCCCGACGACGTTCAGCGAACGCTCGCGGCAGGACTGCCGCCGGAAGGCGTGCGCCACCCGGTCGGCTTCCTGGCGCACCGCCTCACCGCCCTCCTGCCGCCCCCCTTCGAACCAGGGCCGGAGAGCTCCCGCCCCGACCCCCTCCAGAACTGCGACGGCTGCGACCGGGCGTTCCGGGCCCCAGGTCCGGGCCGGTGCCGGGGGTGTCGTCCGGGCGTCGCGGCAGCGTAGGAAGCAATGTCACACGGTACGGCCGATAGTTGCCTATTTAAAGGCGAATCTGGCTAATCCGGTCACACCTGGCATAACGAAGCACCTCTTAAGCGGTTCGTCCCCGTTCGATTACAGTGCTGAGCTGTCGTACGTGTGGACGGTCGCCGCGGGAGGTCTTGGTGGGTGCGACAGCCGGGGCCGTCTGGGGGCGGGTCGAGCAGCAGGACTTCCGGAGCAGGGTGCGCGGCACGCTGCTGGGCGGGGCCGTCGGGGACGCGCTGGGCGTGCCCGTCGACGGGCTCGGGCTGGAGGAGATCCGCGAGGAGTACGGCGCGGAGGGGCTCGTCGATCTCGGTTTCGGGCACGGGCGGCGCGGCGCGGTCTCCCACCTCACCCAGCTCACCCTGTTCACCGTGGACGGGCTGATACGCGCCCAGGTCCGCCGGGACACCGGCGCCTGGCATCCGCCGACCGATCTGCACCGCGCGTATCTGCGCTGGGCCGCCACCCAGCGCGACTGGGGACCCGACTTCCGGCGCAAGGAGGACGGATGGCTGGCCCGGGAGGAGTGGCTGTACGCCCGCCGGGAACCGACCCGCTCGCTGCTGATCGGGTTCGGCGACGAGGCCATGGGCACGCTGGAGACGCCCAAGAACCCGGCCGAGGCGGGCCCCGAGGCCACCGCCCGGTCAGCGCCCTTCGGTCTGCTCGTCGGCTGGGAGCCGCAACTCGTCGTCCAGCTCGCCGTGGAGTGCGCCGCGCAGACCCACGGCCACCCCGTCGCCTACCTCTCGGCGGGCGCGTACGCCGCGATCGTGCACGCGCTGGCCCTCGGCGAGAGCCTGGACACGGCCGTCCAGCGGGCGCTCGCCCTGCTCTCCGCCCGCTCGGGCCATCAGCCCGTCTCGGACGCGCTGCAACACGCGCTGGGCGCGGTACGGCAGGGGATGCCGACCCCGGCCCGGGTCGAGGAGCTTCTCGCGGAGGGTACGGCGGAGGGGCTGCTGGCAGCCGCGGTGTACTGCGCGCTGGTGGGGGAGGACGTAAGGCACGGGCTGCGGCTGGCCGTCAACCACGACGGCCCCTCAGCCGCCGCCGGCGCCCTCACCGGCGCCCTCCTGGGCGCCCTGCACGGCGAGACGGCCCTCCCCCCGGGCTGGATAGCCGAGTTGGAGGGCCGCCCGACCCTGCTGGAACTGGCCGACGACTTCGCGATGGAGATGACCCAGGGACCGGCACTGCACGGTCCGGCCGGGTCGTCCCCGGGATGGTTGGCGAGGTATCCGAGGGCCTGAGGCGTCAATCAAAGGGCGGGGCACGGCGTCCCCGACTCCGGCTCTGTCCCCTTCGGCTGCACCCCGACTGGTCTCCCATGGAGGTCAGGTCGGAAGTGACGCCTTGCGCCACCGCGGTCGGGGGGCGGACGCCCGAACCGGGCGCCCGCCCCCCGACCTCATTTCGTACCGTCGATGTCCCGCGTTACATCATCGGCGTCACAGCGGTGCCGTCGCCGACCACAGTCCGCGTCCGTGTGTCCCCACCAGGAGCCGCCCGCCGTCGGGTGAGACGTCCAGGGAGACGATCCCGGCGTGGGGCAGGGCGCCGCCGAGCCGGTACCAGGTGTACGAGCCGGAGGCGGTGGGCGCGGCGGCGAAGACGCCGACGTCCGTGCCGACGACGACATGGCCGTGCCACAGGGCGAGCGCCCCGGCCGGCGCGTCCGGCAGATCGCCGGTGCGGTCGGTCCAGGTGGTGCCGCCGTCGTTGCTCTCGAAGACATGGCCCTCGCCCGCGCCGGAGACGTACGACCGGGTGAAGCCGCCGTACGTCGCCCAGACGTGCCGGGCGTCGTGCGGGTCGACGGTGAGCGAGGTGACGTACCGGTTCGGCAGCGGCGCGGTGAGCCGGTGCCAGGTGCCGCCCGCGTTGGTGTCGATGCCGCTGGCGTACTGGTCGCCGCTCCAGTCCTCCCAGCCCGCGTACGTCACCGAGCCGTTCACGCCGAGGGCGGTGACGGAGTGGTCCTCGCCGGTGTCGTGGACGGCGGTCCAGTCGCAGGAGGTGGCGGTGCAGCGGGTGTTCCAGCCGTGGCCGGAGTTGTCCCATATGTAACGGCCGCCCGCGACCCAGTGGTTCACGTCGCTGACGTCCGAGGTGTAGGGGGCGATGAACTCGGGACCTGGGTCGCAGCCCTTGAGGTCGGCGTTCCAGTCGCAGGCGGGGGAGATGTTGGTGAAGGAGGGCGTGGTGCCGTCGGAGCGTCCGCCGTTGGTGGTCAGCACCATGTCCAGGTCCACGTACTCGTTGACGGCGCGGTCGGCGTTCCGCGGATCGATGAGGACGAAGCCGCCGTCGCCGCCCGAGGGCTGGTACAGCTCACGCGCGCCCGGCAGGCTCAGCACGTTGCCGTTGTCCTGGGTGCCGCCCCAGGTGGACAGGGCGCCGGTCGCCGGGTCGGTCCCGTAGGCGGCGTCGTAGTACTGGAGGGTGCGCAGGTCCTGGTTGAGGTTGCGCCAGCCCTCGGAGGGCAGCACGGGGTCCGGACGCAGGGTCGCCGAGCGCTCGTAGACGCCGCCGTCGTTGCCGAAGTAGACGCGGTGGCCGGGGCCGAAGGCGATGGCGTGCTGGTCGGCGTGGGTGGTCATCGGGCAGCCGCCCGCGATCAGGCCGTCGGTGTAGCACTTCAGGCCGTAGTTCCAGTACGGGCCTATCGTCGCCCAGGTCTTCCCGGCGTCCCAGCTCTCGAACACCTCGGAGAAGCCCGCGTACACGTGGTCGGGGTCGGCGGGGTCCACGGCGACGTACTGGTTGTACCAGGCGGCGCCGGCCGGGTCGCTGTTCTGCGCGCCGGACGCCTTGAGTACGTCCTCGTCGGCGACGGTCGTCCAGGGCCCGGCCGCGTCACCGGTGGCCGAGCGGTACACCGCACCCTGGTCGCTGCCGCCCGACGCGTCACCGACGAGGGCGAACAGTTCGTGGCCGTCGGCCGAGTACGACAGACTCGACCGGCCGGGGGTGACGCCCGCCAGGTCGCCGGTCGGGGTGACCCTGTGCCAGGTGCCGGGTTTCCCGGAGTCGTCGGACTGGTAGACGCCGTTCGCGTCGCCGGCGCCGACGAACTGACGCGCGATCACGGCGGTCACCTGCCGTCCGCCGGTTCCGGGGCGTACGGCGACATCGGTGGCGGCCGAGGACCAGGTGGTGTCCGGGGCGCCGGGGGCGAGGGCGACCGTCCAGTCGGCGGTGGTGTCGTCGGCGGCGCGGCGCAGGACGCCCTCGTTGGTGGCCGCGTAGACGTGTCCCTGGCCGTCGAAGGTGATCCGGGGAACGATGCTGCCGTCGATCCGCTTGCCCACCTGCTTCCAGGTGCGGCCCTGGTCGGTGGAGCGGTAGACGCCGAGTCCGGTGTAGGAGTCGCCGGAGTTGCTGGGCTCGCCGGTGCCGATCCACAGGGAGTGGTCGGCCGGGTTCACGGCCAGGGCGCCCATGGCGAGGGTCTGCTGATGGTCGGACAGAGGCTTCCAGTGCTGTCCGTTGTCGTCCGAGCGCCACAGGCCGCCGTCGGCGGCGCCCTCGTACACGGTGTTCCCGTCGACGGCGAGTGCGGCGACCCGTCCGCTGACGAGGCCGAATCCGGAGCCGAAGTTCGACGAGACGGGGTCGGCGTACTCCTTGTCCTCCTGCTGGAGCGGGACGTTCGTGGCCTCCGACCACCGGGTCGGAACGGTCGGCAGCTTCCCTGCCTGGGCATAGGCGTTGGTCAGCGCGCCCGGTCCGACCGTGTCGCCGGGAGCCGTCTTCATACGGGCCTGCTGGGCGAACCCGGCGGTGGGGTCGTCCCGGTCGCCGTCGTCGCCGTCATCGCCGCCGCCGTCGTCGTCACCGCCGTCGGTCGCGGTCAGCGCGCTGACGGTGGTGGTGCTCGTGGGGCTGATCGGGCCGGGGCTGAGGTGGTCGTGGGGGCGGGCGGGGGGCGCGGCGTCGGCGCGGCCCGCGACCAGGAGCAGGGCACATGCGGCCACGGCGGCCGCACGTACTCCGAGTGGGGGGTGGGGCAGGTTCATGAACAGTGATCACACAGCAACTGCTTGAACCCTGGTATGTCCGGGCGGCAATGATCCAGCAAAGCTCTTCCCTCAACCGCTCCAGGAAACAGGGCGGTTGAGGGCTCCCGAGCGCGAGGTCAGTCCTTCACCGGCGTCGTGCCCACCACGTCGTCGCCCGCCGGGGCCGGCGCCGGGACCGCTGCCGCGGCGCTGCTGTCGTCGTCCGTGTTGACCCGCTCGATGATCGCCAGGCGGTTCGGGGTGTCCTCCGGCTTCAGGAAGCCGACGAGGATGTAGAGGACCAAGGAGACGGCCAGCGGGATCGACACCTGGTACTCGAGCGGGACGCCGCCGTCGACGTTCCAGTTGATCGGATAGTTGACCAGCCAGAAGGCGAGCAGGCCCATGGACCAGCTGGTGAGCGCCGCGGTCGGTCCGGAGCGGCGGAACGTACGCAGCAGGCCGAGCATCATCGGGATCGCGATCGGGCCCATGAGTCCGGCGACCCACTTGATGACGACGGTGATGATGTCCTTGAAGGCGGGGGAGTTGACCTGCGTCGCCACCGCCATGGACAGGCCGAGGAAGACAACCGTGGTCACCCGGGCCGCGATCAGCCCGGAGCGTTCACCCCACGACCGGGCCCGCGCCGACACCACCGGAGCCACGTCCCGGGTGAAGACCGCGGCGATCGCGTTGGCGTCGGAGGAGCACATCGCCATGGTGTGCGAGAAGAAGCCGACGATGACCAGGCCCAACAGGCCGTGCGGGAGAAGCTGTTCGGTCATCAGGCCGTAGGAGTCGGAGCCGTCCGGCTTCTGGGCGTGGACCAGGAGCGGGGACATCCACATCGGGAAGAAGAGGACTACCGGCCAGATCAGCCAGAGGGCCGCGGACAGCCGGGCCGAGCGGGTGGCCTCGTGCGGGCTGCTCGTCGCCATGTAGCGCTGGGCCTGGTTGAGCATGCCGCCGTTGTACTCGAAGAGCTTGATGAAGAGGAAGGCGAGCAGGAAGACGGTGCCGTAGGGGCCGACCAGGGGCTTGCCGTGGCCCTGCAGGGCGGGCTCGTCCCAGGCGCCGAAGAAGCCGATGCCCTTGTCGTTCAGCTTCAGTACGACCGCGACGAACATCGAGACGCCGGCCAGCAACTGGATGATGAACTGGCCCAGTTCGGTCAGCGCGTCGGCCCACAGACCGCCGATCGTGCAGTACACGGCCGTGATGGCGCCGGTGATGAGGATGCCCTGGTTGAGCGAGATCCCGGTGAACACGGACAGCAGGGTCGCGATCGCGGCCCACTTCGCGCCCACGTCCACGATCTTCAGCAGCATGCCCGACCAGGCGAGGGCCTGCTGGGTCTTCAGGTCGTAACGGTTCTTCAGGTACTCCAGCGGGGAGGCCACATGCAGTCGCGAGCGCAGCCGGTTGATGCGCGGCGCGAACAGCTTCGAGCCGATCGCGATGCCGAGCGCGATGGGGAAGGACCAGGTGACGAAGGACGTCACGCCGTAGGTGTAGGCGATTCCCGCGTAGCCGGTGAACATCACCGCGCTGTAGCCCGACATGTGGTGGGAGATGCCGGACAGCCACCACGGCATCTTGCCGCCGGCTGTGAAGAAGTCGCTGACGTTGTCCACGCGCTTGTGCGACCAGATTCCGATCGCGACCATCACGCCGAAGTAGCCGATGAGCACGGCCCAGTCGAGACTGTTCATGGGCCTCCTTCCAGGGTCCGCCGCCAGGGTCAGGCATGTGAACTCTGGGTGGTGAGCATGCTCACGGCAAGCTCGAGGAAGGTCAAGAGCGCGTAAAAAAGTTCTGAGTGATGTCCTACGTCCAAGTATGTGAACTTGAGGTTGGCTGAAAACGATCAGGTCAGCGCATCAACTCCCCCGCGTTGACCAGCAACGACTGACCGGTGATGGCCCGCGCCCGATCCGACGCCAGGAACACCGCCGCGTCCGCCACATCCACGTCCGAGGCGAGCTCGGGCAACGCCATCCGCTCCGTCAGCCGTGCCAGCACCTCGCTCTCCGGCACCCCCTCCGTGTGCGCGGTGAACTGCACGTACGCCTGCACCGGCGGCCCCCACATCCAGCCCGGCAGCACGGTGTTGACCCGCACCCGGTACGGCCCGAGCTCCCGCGCCAGCGAGTACATCGTGCTCGTCAACGCTCCCTTCGATGCCGCGTACGCCGCCTGCCGGACCTGGGACGGTGCCGCCACCGCCGACTGCGTACCGATGAACACCACCGACCCGCCGCCCGCCTTCAGCGCCGGCAGGCAGGCCCGGGTCATCCGCAGCGACCCCAGCAGGTTCACGTCGATCACCGACTGCCAGGTCGTGAAGTCGGCGTCCTCCACCCCGCCGAAGTAGCTGTCCCACGCCGCCACATGGACCACCCCGTCGATCTGCCCGAACCGCTCCCGCGCCAACCCGGCCAGCGCCTCGCACTGTCCCTCGTCGGTGATGTCCGTCGCCCGGAACGCCGTGTGCGTGCCGTCGGGATCGATCTCGGCCGCGCTCTTCGCGAGGTTCGCCTCGGTACGCGCGCCGAGCACCGCGTTCCCGCCGTCCCGTACGACGGCAGCCGCGACCTGGTGACCCAGCCCGGCGCCGACTCCCGACACGACGACGGTCTTTCCGGTGAGCAGTGACATCGCTGTCCTCCCTGACTCCGGCCTGACTCCGGCCTGTCTCCGGCCTGTCTCCGGCCTGGCTCTGGCCAATTATCTGACGGGGCGTCAGAGTAGGGACGACCGCAGGAGGACGGAAGGGAAGGCGGAAGAGGAGTGCCCATGCCCGAGGACACCCGCAGCGAGACGTACGCCGAACTGGCCGCCGTAGGGCCGTACGGAGTCCGCCCCGGCCACGCCCTGATCACCATGGTCGAGCCGCACCCGGGCCACGAGTACGCGTACAACCGCTGGTACGAGGACGACCACTACTACGCCGGCGCGATGGCCATGCCCTGGATGTACGCCGGCCGCCGCTGGGTCGCCACCCGGGACCTCCAACTCCTGCGCCGACCCGAGAAGTCGGCCATCGCCGAACCGGTCACCGCGGGCTGCTACCTCTCCACGTACTGGATCACCGACAGCCGCTACGACGACCACATGCGCTGGACGGTCGCCATCAACAAGCGCCTCAACCGCGACGGCCGCGTCTACCGGGACCGCACCCACGTCTTCACGGCCTTCCAGGACCACGAGGCGACCGTGTACCGGGACGGCGCGGCGGGCCCCCGCGACTTCCACGCCCTCGACCACCCCTACGCCGGCCTGGTCCTCCAGGTCGTCGACACCGAATCCGCCGACCAGCGGGCGCGGTTGCTGGAGTGGCTGGTCTCCCGCCACCTCCCGAAGCGGGTGACGGGCTCACCGACGGCGATGGTGACCGTGTTCCGGCCCACCCCGCTCCCCGGTGACCGCATGACGTACGTCAAGCAGGTCGAGGGCGTCGACACCCGGCTGACCCTGCTGTGGTTCCTGGAGACGGATCCACGGGAGTGCTGGGAGGGGCACTTCGGCGGCCTAGAGGAGGCGGTGGGGGAGTCGGGGCTCGGCAGGGTGGAACTGCTGGCGCCGTTCGTCCCGACGATCCCGGGGACGGACAGGTACGTGGACCGGCTGCGCTGAGCTCAGCGGGTGGCGCCGACGCCCGGGGGGACGTCGGCGGCCGGTCCGACCGAATGGGTCACCTGTTTCTTGCGAGGAGGCCCCGGCGTTCATGCCGGGGTGGAATCGCATCCGGGTGTCGCGACGTGGAGTGTCGCCGTATCCGGATCAGGGCGTGGAGTGCCCGTACGGCTGTCGGTGTCGCCGGGGTGATGCGAAAGCGTGTGCCTGTGGTCGCTGGTGGGGGTGGTGGTTGTGGGTTTGGGGTGCGTGTGTGCGGTGGTCGTACATACGGTCCTTCGCAGGGTTCGGGACGGCACCGTGTCTGGGCCGGGACGCTGTGAGGGGGCGAGATGGTGCAGGCGGCGGTGGGGGTAGTTGCGGAGGGCGGGCATGCCCGGTACACGTACCGGCTGCGCGTGTCGTCCACGGCTGGCACCGCGCTGGTGGCGGAGTGGGACCGGTGCCGGTGGGTGTGGAACGAGTGTGTCGCCAAGTCCAGGGCCGTGCATCTGCGCAACAAGGCGACTGGTCAGAAGGCCACGTGTGGTCCGGCGCAGCTCGACAGGATGCTGACCGAAGCCCGCGCCCGGACGCCGTGGCTGCGTGAGGGCTCATCGGTTGTCCAGCAGCAGGTCATCCGCGACTTCGGCCGCTCACGGTCCAAGGCGCACAAGGACATCGCAGAGCGCCTGCCCACGGCGCGCCGGGCCGGGATGCCGAAATGGAAGACCAAACGCGAGGCGCTGGCGACCCTCAACTACACCCGGCGCGGGTTCCGGTTGAAGGACGGTCGGCTGTACCTGGCCGGGGGCATCGTGGTGACGGTGGTGTGGTCGCGGGACCTGCCGGGGGAGCCGTCCTCGGTGCGCGTGTACCGGGACAGCCTCGGGCACTGGTACGCCTCGTTCGTCGTCCCCGCCCAGGTCCAGCCGCTGCCTCAGACCGGTCGCGTGCTCGGTGTCGACTGGGGTGTGAAGGAGACCGCGACCACCACGTCCGACGCGCACGACCTGCCGCCCGCCGGGCACGGCAGGAAGGCCCAGGTCAAGCTGACCCGGTACGACCGGATGATGGCCCGCCGCAGGCCGAAGAAGGGACAACGCGGATCGAAGGGCTACCGCGAGGCGAAGAAGCTGCGGGCGAAGGCGTACAAAAAGGTCGCCAGGCAGCGTGAGGACACCGGCCGTAAGTGGGCCAAGAAGGTGGTCAGCGACCACGATGCCGTCGCTGTGGAGGACTTCCGTCCGAAGTTCCTGGCCAGGACCACCATGGCCCGCAAGGCCGCTGACGCCGCGATCGGCGCCACCAAAGCCGCTCTGATCGAGATGGGCCGCAAGCACGGGCGGGACATCCGCCTGGTCCACCCCGCGCACACCACGATGGACTGCGCGCACTGCGATGCGAGAGCCAAGCACGCACTGCCGCTGGGAGAGCGCACCTACACCTGCACGACGTGCGGAAGGGTGTCCCCACGGGACAAGAACTCCGCACGCGTGATGCTCGTCCGGGCTGGTCTCAACCCGGCTGGTATTGATGGCGGAAGACCTCCAGGAGCGCTGCTCCAGGAGGCGGCCTGAGCCAGGAATCACCTCCCTTCAGGGAGGCGAGGATTCAATTCAGCTCGTCGGGGCACGGAGTACCCCGCGGCAAGGTGTAGGGCGCCGCCAGCCGATAGGTCCCCGCTCGCGGAGCGATCAGCATCGTCCACTTGTCGCCCTCGGCGTCCTCCGCGGTCTCCATCAGGCACCCGTTGACGTTGTCGTACGACTTCGCCTCGTCCTCGCCCCGCTCCTTCGACGCGTCCGTCTCCTGCGGGGGCTTCAGCTTGTTGCCCTCGGCGTCGACGATGCTCAGCCACGGCGAGTACGGGATGCGGATGAGGATGCGTCCCGCCTTCTTCACCTCCATGGTCAGCTCGCCCTGTGCGGCCCGGTCCACGATCGAGTTCGGCTCGGCGAGCGGCGCCGGGTCGGTCACCATGAACAACTGCCAGTTGGCGTCGCCCCAGATCTGCCGCAGATACGGCATCCCGCGCTGCACCAGCTGCCGTTCCCGCTGACCTCCGTCACCGTCCGGCTCGTCCTTGGGCAGCACGACGAAGTGCACGGCCCAGCGCTGCAACCACTCGTGGTAGTTCGCCGAGTTGAGGGTGTCGTCGTAGAAGAGCGGGTTGCGTTCCATGTCGGCCTGCCGGTTCCAGCCGCGGGCCAGGTTCACGTAGGGCGCGAGCGCGGAGGCCTCCCGGTGGGAGCGGGCGGGCACGACCTCCACCCGGCCCTTCTCCGCGCCGACCTCCTGGAGCTCGTTGACCAGCGGCGCGAGTTCACGCGCCCAGGACGCCGCCGGGGTGGTGTGGATGATGTCGTCGACCGTCTTGAAGCCGATCCACCCCGTGAAGGCGACGAGGGCCAGCACGAGCGTGTACCACTTGCGCGAGCGCGGCACCGTGAACGGCAGGGCCGCCAGCAGCACGACCCCCGCGAACAGCATCGGCAGCCGCGTGATGTTGGAGCCGATCTGGGAGCTGACCAGCCACACCAGCAGCACCCCCAGCCCGTACACGGCCGACGTGATCCGTACGGTCTCCCACTCGCGCGGGACCACGGCGAACACGGCCACCGCGCACGCCAGCGGCAGGATCGTCGAGAAGATCGACATCGGCTGGGTGCCGGAGAACGGGAACAGCCATGCCGACACCGCCACGACGGCCGCCGGTGCGAGACCCAGCGCCCACGCGCCCGGCCGCCGCTTCTGCAGGAACAGCGCGACCGCCACCAGCCCCACGAACAGACCCGCGACCGGCGACGCCATCGTGGCCAGCGCGGCGAGCGGCGCCGCGCACAGGGCCTTCGCCCACCGTTTGTAGCGCCAGCGGTGCGGCCAGCAGAACACGACGGCGACCGCGGCCAGCGAGAACATCGTGCCCAGCCCGAACGTCACCCGCCCGGAGATCGCGTTGCACAGGAGCGCGAAGACCCCCGCCAGCGCCGGCCACAGCGGCTTCCGCACCGGGCGGCAGCGCAGGAGGACCAGCATCAGCAGAGCCGCCGAGAGCGTCCCCGCGATCATCATCGTCGTACGGACGCCGAGCACCGACATCAGGTACGGCGACACCACGCTGTACGACACCGGGTGCATACCGCCGTACCAGGCCAGGTTGTAGGCCGAGTCCGGGTGCCGGCCGACGAACTCTGCCCACGCGTCCTGCGCGGCGAGGTCGCCCCCGCTGTTCGCGAAGGTGAAGAACCAGGCGATGTGCAGGGCGCCGGCGAAGGCGGTGATGAACAGGACCGGGTGACGTCGTCCCCACGCGCGGACGGCGGCGAAGACCGCGCCGAGCCGGGAGGTCGGCCGGCTGTCCTCGGCGGGGTCGTGGGTGCTGTCGTCGTCGCCCGGGTCGGTGCCGGTGTCTGCTACGGCCTCAGCGCCGGTGCTGGTGTCAGCACCGGTGTCGGTGTCGGCTCCCGTGCCCGTGTCGGGTTGACCGTGGTCCTCGCCCGGGTGCGCGGGCAGCCGTATTCGCGGGCCTGGTCCCGGGCCCGGGTCGGTTTCGTCGGCGCGTGTCGGCTCCGCTGTGGCCACCTGAAGGCACTCCCCGTGGTGTCCTGTCTTCTGTTCTCGGCCGCGTCCCGTCAGCGGCGCCTGCCCCGTTTCGTGACGCTAGCACGCACGCCGCCGACCGGAACCGGGACGGGTTCCGGTCGGCGGCGTGCGAAGGCGGCACTTCTCCGTCCCGATCAGCCGAGACGCGTCAACTTGTCCGTGAAGCCGGGCTCCATGAGCTCCTTCTGGAGCGCGACCGGAACCTTGACCGCGTTGCCGGAGCCGTCACCGACGGTGAGCGTGCCCACCTTGGTGCCGGCCTTCGCCGTGTGCGGCAGGTCGTCGGCGGCGAACGTCAGCTTGACCGTGAGACCCGCCCAGCCGACGGCCGTGACGTCCTTCGTGGTGACGACCGGGGTACGGCCGCCGAGACCGTCGTCCACGTACCCGACGACCTCGCCCTTCTTCAGGATCGTGGCGGAGTCGAGCGCTCCCTGCGCGGCTCGGATGAGCTTGTCACCGGCGTCCAGCGCACCCGCGAGGATGGTGTTGTCCGAACCGCCCGCGGGCTGGCGCACCACGGCGCCGACGACCCGTCGGATCTCACCGTTCACCTCTTTCTTCGCCGCGAAGACGAGGTTGCCGAGGGCGGAGGTGGTGGTGCCGGTCTTGATGCCGACGACGTCGTTGTAGCCGACCAGGCGGTTCCAGTTGTCGTGCTTGGTGCCCTTGTAGTCGACGTACGACATCATCGTGGCGACCTCCCGGAACGCGGGCTCGTCCATCGCCTTCTTGGCCAGCTTCACCTGGTCCACCGCCGTGGACACGGTGGTGTTGTTCAGGCCCGAGGGGTCGGTGTACGTCGTGTTGGTCATACCGAGGTCCTTGGCGGCGTCGTTCATCTTGCTGACGAACGACTTCTCCGACCCGGCGTCCCAACGGGCGAGCAGTCGCGCGATGTTGTTCGCGGACGCGATCAGAATGCTCTCCAACGCCTCGCGCTGGGAGAGGGAGTCGCCCTTGGTCACGTCGACGGTCGACTCCTGGCCGGCGTCCGACTGGTCCTGGGCGGTCTGGTCGATCTCGATCTTCGGGCCGTCGGCGCCGCTCTTCAGCGGGTGGTCGCGCAGGATGACGTACGCGGTCATGACCTTCGCGACACTGGCGATCGGCACGGGCTTCTGCTCGCCGGACGAGCCGAAGCTGCCGATGCCCTGCACGTCCAGGGCGGCCTGGCCGTCGGTCGGCCAGGGCATGTCGGCCTTGTCGCCCTTGAAGGTGTAGCTGTCCGACGCGGTGAGCTGGAGCTCGGGGGCGGGCAGCGGGCGTACGGCCTGTGCGACCGCGAGGACGACGATGAGCAGCAGGGCCAGCGGGGTCCAGATCTTGACCCGGCGGAGGGCCGTGCGGACCGGGGTGTCCGGGGGCGGCGGCGTGTTCGTCAGCTCCGCCAGCAGGTCCAGCGGCGGCTTCGGCGGCAACGGCTGCTGGGTCGTCCGCTCCGGCCCGAGCTGCGGCGCGGGCGCGGGCGCGGTGGGGTCGGCGGGCGGCTTCGTCACCCGCGGCAGCGCGGTGGTGGCGTCGGCGGCCCTCGGCTTCCGCGCCGAGGGGTCGTCCAACGGCTTGAGCGCGACGAAGGTGCTGGTCCGCTCCGCGTCGGTCTCGGGGTCCTTGGCCTGGGGGTCCTTGGCGTCGGAGTCCTTGGCGTCGGGGTCCTGGCCCTTGGGGGCTCGGTCCTCGGGGGCTTGGTCCTTGGGCGCCTTGGGGTCCTTGGCCCTGGCCGCGTCGCCGAGCTTCAACATGGTCGTCGGCTGATCCACGGCGGGCGCGGAGGGGCGTGGGGCCTTGAAGACGGCGGTGGGCTGATCGACGGGGGGCTTCTCGGAAGCGGGGGCTTTGTCGGCCGCGTCGGCTTCGTCGGTCGCCTTGGCGGTGTCGGTGCCCGTGTCGGTCTCGGCGTCGGCCTTCGAGTCGCCCTCGCCGTCGGTGTCCTTTTCGGCAGCCGGAGACTCGTCCGGTTCCGGGGCCAGGTCCGTTGCGGGGTTTGCATCTGCGTCTGCGTCTGCGTCTGCGTCTGCCGCGTCGGTAGTGTCATCGGTGGCGTCGGCTGCTTCGGCCTCGCCGTCCGACTCGGCCTTGGTGTCCGATTCGCCCTCGGTGTCCGACTCGGCCTCGGGTTCGGCCTCGGTGTCGGCTCCGCTCTCGGGGCCGTCTCCTGTCGGCTCTACGGCGCCCTCGGGGCCCTTGTCCGCACCGGTGCCGTCCGCCTGGTCGGTCTGGTCGGCCTGGTCCGTCTCGGCCTCGGGCTGGGCCGTATCCGTGGTGCTGGCCTCGTCGGCGCTGTCCTCGTCCGCAGCGTCGGTCGCGTCGTCGGCACCCTCGCCGTCCGCCTCGTCCGCCTCGTCCGCCTTCGCGTCCTTGGTGTCCTTGGCGGCAGCCGCGGGCTCCTCGTCCGCCGAGGCCACCCAAGCGGCCACCACGTCCCGCAGGCGGGCGTCTCCCGTCCCGGCGGCCTCGTCGTCGCCGTCCGGGGCGTCGGAGGCGTCCGAGGCCTCAGAGTCGGCGTCCGTCGTGTCCTCGTCGACGTCGGTGACGGCATCGTCGGGCCCGTCAGGCGTGTCCGAGATGTCCTCGCCCTCGGGGTCGGCGCCGGTCGCGTCCTCGTCGGCGGGGGCGGCGGGGTCGGCATCGTCGGGCCCGTCAGGCGTGTCCGAGTCCTCGCCCACGGAACCGGAGTCCGTCGCGTCCGCGCTCCCGGCCTCTCCGGCGGCGTCGGCGTCCGAGGCTGCCTCGGGCGCCTCAGAGGGCTCCTGTGCGGCCTCCGTGGCCTCCTCGGCCCCCTCAGTGGCCTCCGCGAGCTCCCTCACGGACAGCACCCGCGTCGCTGTGTCCACGCCGCCACGCGCCTTCGAGGCCGATTCGCGGGCCATGGACACCCGCGGGTCACGGGGCGCGCTCTTCTCGTTCCTGGCTTCGGGAACCGGACCCGAACTCCCCGACGTCGGTTCTACCGACGACTCGTGCTGCTTCGACCTGTCGGGGGACTCGCCCGCCACCGATGCCTCCTCCATGCGCCACACGCCCTCCGCGTGGCTACCGAATCGTGAACAGCCGCCCGGGACACCGCTTCACGCGCTGTCCGAACCATGTACCAGTGTCCTGTGTGCGGGCTTGACCGAAGCGGTAGACGAGAACGACATACCTACTGGTTCCCTCACAAACAGGTAACGCACCCTCGACAGACCAATGTGAGAGGGGTCACCCTGTCATTCATCCACGCGGGGAGGCATGGATGGGCAGGAGCCGCAGAACGATTCCGGAGGAGCTTCTGTTGCTGGCGTTGGACCCGACCACGGGTACCACCGCACAGCCGCAGTCGCTCGACCTTGGTCTGGCCGGAGCACAGCTAGTAGAGCTGGCGCTGGCCGGACGGATAGCCCCAGACGGGGATCGTATCGCCGTGGTGTCGCCACGGCCGACAGGAGATCCAACACTGGACTGCGCGTTGGAGTTGCTGCGAAGGCGTGGCGCTCCCGTACGGGCCGTCCACTGGATTGGCGGGCCGCGTCTCGGGCTGCGCCAGACCTACCTCTCGTATCTGGAGCGGTGCGGCATGGTGCATGCCGTGGCGGGCCAGATGTGCGGGGTGTTGCCGACGACTCGCTATCAGGCGACGGAAACCGAGATCAGCCGGGAGATCAGAGCCCGACTGGACTCCGCGATACGCACCGGCGTTCCGCCGGACCCGCGGACCGCGGCGCTCGCCGCACTGGCGCACGCGGTAGGCCTCGGCAAGCATCTGTACCCAGGGAACGAGGGGCGGTCCTCCCGCTCCCGGCTCAGGGATCTGATCAGGCACGACCCCATGGGCGGTCTCGTCGCGCACGCGGTGATGGACGTCCAGAACGGCGTGGCGGTCCAGCCGCGCCGCAGCCCGGCACCGGCCGGCCGTCAGGTCGCCCCCGGAGCCAGGCCCGCACCGGAGCCCGCGCACGGCGTTCCGATGCAACCGCGCCGCGGACCCATGGCGCGCGCCGTGGCCCACTGAGCCACAGTTCCACGGCACCGCACGACAACAGCATTGAGGCACCGCAGCAGGGCACCACGCACCGCCGAGCGCCGCACCGCAGTCCCCCAGACCGGTCCGGGAGCCGCTGGTCCGCGCGGGGTGACGGGACCGTACGTCCGGGCCACCGGACGAGGAACGGTCCCGCCGCCCCGCGCGGCCGCATGTCCGGACCCGGGCGGGAATCCGGCCCTGAGCGAGACGGCCGAAAACGCTTCAACCTCCGTGTACGCAGCGCATATCCACCGTTTCCCAGCGGTAGTAAGCCCCTTGGTGGCAGTCTGCTCAACAGCAGATACGCAAAGTGGCAATGATGAGGCATGCAGCCGGAGGTGCACGTCCCGTGGCGTCCAATGTCAATCCCACTGTCAGGCGACGCCGGCTGGGTCAGGAGCTGCGTCGGCTCCGTGAGCTCAAGGGCATGACGGCCGAGGAAGTCGCCGAGCGACTGCTGGTGTCCCAGTCGAAGATCAGCCGTCTGGAGAACGGGCGGCGCAGCATCAGCCAGCGTGACGTCCGCGACCTGTGCGGGGTCTACGAGGTCGAGGACCAGCGCATCGTCGAGTCGCTGATGCAGATGGCCAAGGACTCCCGGCAACAGGGCTGGTGGCACGCGTTCGGGGACATCCCGTACAGCGTCTACATCGGTCTGGAGACCGACGCGGAGTCGCTCAGGGTCTACGAACCCCAGATCATCACCGGCCTGTTGCAGACCCGCGCCTATGCCGAGGCCATCATCAGGGGCGGTTCGCCGGAGACGTCGGACACCGAGATCGACAAGCGTGCGCAGGTCAGGCTGCGGAGGCAGGATCGTATCGCCGCCACGGGGGAGCCCCTCAGGCTGTGGGTGGTGCTGGACGAGGCGTCGCTGCGCCGGGTCGTGGGCAGCCGTCAGGTGATGCGCGAACAGCTCGAGTACCTGGCCGAGGTGTCCCAGCGTCCGCACATCACCGTGCAGGTGCTGCCGTTCGAGGTGGGGGCGCATCCCGGCATCAACGGCCAGTACTCGATCCTGGAGTTCGCCGACGCGGCCGACTCGAGCGTGGTGTACATGGAGGGTGTCACCAGCGACCTGTACCTGGAGAAGGCGCAGGACGTGCAGAAGTACACGGTCATGTACGAGCACCTGCGGGCCCAGGCCCTGAACGTCGACCAGTCGCGTCAGCTGATCGAGGACGTGGCGAAGGAGTACGCCCGGGAGTACGCCGGTTGAGCCTTCCCGGGCGCGGGCGGGGGATGCTACACCCGGCCCGGGCCCGCCGGGAAGACCCAAGCGGAATATGCCGCACGGAAGAGTGAATGGCTGCTCCGAAAGGTGAGGGCGGCGAGTAGCGTCGATCACGCCAACGATCAGTAAAGGTTGGCGCAATCCGAACAGTGCTACTGCCTAACGGAGCAAACAACATGGCAATTCGCCTGGGTGCCACCGATACGTGGCTGACGTCCTCCTACACGAACAACAACGGCGCCTGTGTGATGGTCAGGTCCACCACTGAGACGTCGCTGGACGTGGGGGACACCAAGGTCGGCCCCGACGGGGTCAAGGTGCGGTTCCCCGCGGACGCGTGGAACGCCTTCGTGGCGTCGGTCAAGGCGTAAGGGAGCGGTCCCTCCTGGTCCCGCTCCCGAGCCGAGTGCGTCACCGACAACTGCACAAGCAACAGCCAGGAGCCCTCTCGACCAGATCGCCGTCCTTGCCGAGGGGGCTCGGCTCTGCCCGCACCCGGCGCACGGGCCATCCGGCGCCCGGCCCGGCGGGCGAGGGACAGGCTCTCTAGGCGAGCGCCTTCTCCACGGCCGCCACCAGCTCCGCCGACTCCGGCTCGGTCTGCGGCGAGAAGCGCGCCACGACCTCGCCGTCGCGGCCGATCAGGAACTTCTCGAAGTTCCAGCGGATGTCCCCGCTGTGCCCCTCGGGGTCGGCGAAGCCGACCAGGCGGTCGTAGAGCGGGTGTCGGCCCTCCCCGTTGACCTCGGCCTTCTCGGTCAGCGGGAAGGTCACGCCGTACGTCGCCGAGCAGAACTCGGCGATCTCCTCGGCGCTGCCGGGCTCCTGCCCGAGGAACTGGTTGCAGGGCACCCCGAGCACCGTGAAGCCACGCCCGGCGTACTGCTCCTGAAGCCGCTCGAGCCCGGTGTACTGCGGGGTCAGCCCGCACTTGGACGCCACGTTCACGACCAGCACGGCCTGGCCGGCGTACTGGGAGAGATTCGCGGAACCGCCCTTGAGGGCGCCGATCTCGACGTCGAGGGGAGAGGGGGAAGCACCGTTGCTGTCTGAAGTCGTCATGCAGCGGATGCTAACTCCGTCAGGTGTCGTCCTACTGGCCGGGACTGGCCGGGACTGGCCGGGACTGGCCGGGACTGGTCGGCACTGGCCGGGACCGGCCGCACCTTGCCGGGCCAGAACCTCGCCAGAACCTCACTGGCCTCTTTCCATCCTCGTGCTTTCCGTCCTTCGTCCTTTGAATTGGGAGCGCTCCCATGGCACCATGGCGGCCGCTCCGGCGGGGACACGGAGTCGACTCTTTTCGTCGAACGGAGAGCGAGAGCCGCACATGATCACCCCCACCCAGCTGTTTTTGACATGCGCTCGTCGCATTTGTGCCGTATTGGCGATCTGGGCCCTGGCCGCGGCCTACGGTGCCGCCCCGGAACCGGCTGTCGCGGCGGCCAGCATGTGGATCACCTGATCCAGGCGCGGCGGGCAGCCGGTCGGGAGTGCCGACTGTTCGGCCGCCCTCATGGGTCGCGTACTTCGGCGACCGACCGGGGCACCGGTTCGCGGTTCACTTCCGCGTGGTCGGCGAGGTAGGCGTCGAGTCGTGGCGGATGGTAGTTCGTGAGCGGGTCGCCGCGGCGTTCCTCGGCGGTCGCTGACAGGTACTCCCTCCCGTCGGGACGGCCCTGTTTGTCCGCCGCCGCTCCGATGGGCCGGTGAAGGGGCGGGCTCAGTTTGTACATCCTCGTCCGCGAGTCGTGCAGTTGGCCCGTGACGGCGGGGCTGACGCTGAAGGCGGCGCTGTCGTCCGGTTCCGTCACCCCCGAACCGGCCGCACCGAGAACCTCCCAGTCGAACTCGAGGCCGTACCTGAGGGCTTGCTGGATCATCCACAGCAGGGTGAGGTCGGACAGGCCCGTCTCCGGATAGCCGCCACCGACGTCGACGTGCACACCCGTGAACCACGCCTGCTTCAACTCCTGCCCCTTGTCCTCGGCACCCGGCCGCTGGTGCCACAGGGTCGGCCGGAACGCCGTGCGCCGCTCGTCGATGGCCAGCGCGTGGAAGGCGCCGTTGACCCAGGTGCTCAGCTGGGTGTCGTGGAAGGCCCAGCGGCGGTTGACGAGGTCCACGGCCGGCTGGATCCACTGGGGCCCCGGGGCCGGAATGCCGAGGGAACCGACCGTGTCCCACACGCCGACGAAGCGGATCTCCGTCTCGTGCGAGTAGGCCCGCCTGAACAGGGTCGAGGCCGTGCCGTTCGGTTTCTCGGTCCGGTCGCGGTACAGGGTCCAGGCCTCCGGCAACCGACCGCCGTTCTCCCGGCGCAGGATGCCGGAGTTGCGCACCAGGCCGGCCAGACTGCGAGCGGTGAACGCGCCCCGGCTGAACCCGAACAGGTACAGCGCGTCACCGACCTCGTAGTTCTCGACGAGGAAGCGGTAGGCGTCTGTGACGTTCCGCGACAGCCCCACGCCGAACGCACCGCCCCGCAGGCGTTCCCACCGGCGGGTGCCGACGCCGTCGTGGTAGTACACGCGCTGCTCCGTCCCCACGGCGGAGCGTGGGCGTACGGACAGGGCGACCTTGGCGACATTGGTCTTGCTCGGTTGGTCGGCGAGGTTCCACGTTCCGTCGCAACAGATGACCAGGCGTTTGGACATGGCATCCCTCCTCGGGGAAACCGCTGAATCGCCTTTCTGGGGATTGATACCCATTTATCGTCGGACAGGCGTACGGGAGGGGCTTGTATATGTGAACTGCTATGGCAGCACTGCTGCCCGCCCGCCTGTCTGCATGCCCCGCCAGGCTGCACGCCCCGCCTGCCGCCTGCCCAGCGCCGGCTTCACCGCCCCCGGGCCGGAAGGAGGGTCGGCCGGGTTCGGAGCACCTCTTCCACGGAGGAGAGGGCGAAACGTACCGCGCCGGTGATCACGGCCTCGTCGGCCAGGGAGGACAGCCGCCACCGCGGCAGGTCGACGAGGAGGCTGCCGGCTTCCTCCTCGGTGGCGCTCAGGAGGATCTCCCCCGCCGGAAGCAGGGCCGGATCGGAGAAGAGGCCGGTGCCGAGCACGACCAGGGCCGGGTCGAGCGCGAGCAGCACGGGCGCGATCCCGGCGGCCAGCCTCCGCCCGTACGAGGTGATGGCGGCGACTGCCTGCGGATCCCCCTCGGCGGCGGCACGGACGAGGTCGGCACCTGTGTGACGGGCCGGGTCCGTCCGGTCAGGGGCAACGCTGTCAGGGGCGGCGCCGTCCGCGACCAGGGGTTCGAGGCCGGGCCGCGACGAGGTGCCGCCGGGGAAGCGGATGAAGCCGATCTCACCGGCCGCGCCGCGATGCCCGCGCAGCAGGCGTCCCCCGGTGATGACGCCGGCGCCGAGGCGTTCACCGAGCAGGACGAAGACCATCTCCTCGGCTGAGCCGCCGACCCCGCGCCACTGCTCGCCGAGCGCGGCGAGGTTGGCGTCGTTCTCCACGGCGACCGGGCAGCCGAGGGCGTCGCGGAGGGTGGTGACGACGTCCGCCTCGGCCCAGCCCTTGAGGTTGTCGGCCTGCCGGATACGGGTGTTGCTCCGGTCCACCAGTCCGGGGGTGCCTATCGTCGCGGCCCACACCCGGGCGTCGGCTCCTACGCGGTCGATCGCGCGCCGTACCACCGAGACGACGGCGCGGGCCCGGGCCGGGCCGCCCAGGTCGGCGCGCACCGCCTTGCGTTCGACGGCCACCGCGCGGCCGTCGAGGTCGGCCAGACAGGCACTCACCGACCGGGGCCGTACGTCCACGCCGACGACGAAGCCCGCGTGTGGCCGGAACCGGAACCGGCGGGCCGGCCGGCCGGGGGACCGCTGGCCGCGGGCGGACACGGCCGGGGCGACCTCGATGAGGCCGCAGTCGGTCAGTTCCTCGACGATGGCCTCAACTGTGGGGCGGGAGAGCTTGGTTGCCTCGGCCAGGGTGGAGAGCCGGGGGTGCGGATCCGTCGAGCGGACGGCGGCGAGGACGGCCGCGGCGTTCGTGGCACGCAGGTCCGCGACGCCCACCACCGTGGGCAGTTCCTGCCCGGGGGAGCTCGGCTCCGGCGGCCCGCTGAGCGGCCACAGCACCTGCGTGACGGGAGCCGTGGACGGGGAGCGGTCCCTGGACCTGGCCAATGATCAACCTCCTGTGGAGCGGCACGCGGAGTGGCACAACGGGACCTGGCGCGAACCGCCCCGACGATAACAATCCAGCCATGAGTCCTTGACGCGGACCAGATGCGCTCCGATTATAAAACGCAACTGCTTTATCGAACTAGCGCACTGTCGTGGCAGTCGCGGCCTGGGGGTACGGCGCTACCGCGCCGTCGAACCGCTGAGACACCGCCGCCCGCAGGACCCGCCGCGATCCCGGCCCGTCCCCGCCGCCGTCCAGCCTTCTCGCGTCACCCCTGCGTCACTCCTCGCGCCTCCGCCGCCGGTCCGCCGTCGGCTTCCGCTGTCCCGCCACGCCCGGGAGACCTCATGAGCCCCAGCCCGTCGTCCCTTTCGAGACGTACCTTCCTCACAGCCACCGGCGCGCTCGGCGCCGCGGCACTCACCGCGTGCAGTGATCTGACCCCGGGCGCCTCGTCGTCCGGCGCGAGCAGCGCGGCCCCCGCCTCCACGGCCGTACCGGCCGACAAGAAGATCACGCTGTTGGTCGCCGACGCCGACGACACCACCATGACCCCGGGCCTCGTGGCGGCCTTCCGCGCGAAGCACCCCAACATCACCGTCAAGCGCCAGTACACGGGCTGGGACGACTACCTCAAGAGCATCAACACCACCATGTCGGCCGATGGCGCCCCCGACATCGCCCAGTTCACCCCCGGCATGCAGAACCTCGTCCCCGGACGGCTGCTGCTCAAGGTCGACGGATACGGCAAGCAGTACGGCTGGGCGGAGAAGTTCCCCGGCCTGGACCAGATCACCCTCACCCCGGACGGCAAGACCGTCGGCGCCGGTGACCTGTACGGCGTCGGTGCCGGCCTGTCGTTCGAGGGCGTCTACTACAACAAGGCCAAGGCCGAGAAGCTGGGCCTGACCGTCCCTCCGGCCACCGTGGACGAGCTGGAGGCTCTGTTCGCCAAGGCCAAGGCGGCCGGTGAGACCGCGCTCGTCGCCGGCAACCTCGACGGCGGACTCAACCACCCCTTCAACGTGCTGCTCTCGGCGTACCTGACGCCGAAGGACCGCGAGGCGTGGGCCTTCGGACACCAGGGCGCCACGATCGTGCTGCCGGGCGCCAGAACAGCCGCCGAGACACTCAAGCGGTGGGTGGACAAGGGGTACGTCACCCCGAAGGTCAACGGTGTCAGCGACAACGACGCCACCGCCGCGTTCGCCAAGGGCGGGGGCGTCTTCCGGATCAGCGGCAACTGGGCGGCGGCCGCGGTCTCCAAGGGGCTGGGCGAGCGGGCCGGCTACTTCAACATGCCGCCCGTCACCGCCGGCGGGAAGCTGCGCACCACCGGCGCCGGGGTGTACTACTGCGTGTCCAGCAAGTCCTCGAACGCGGCCGCGGCGGCCGCCTTCCTCGACTTCGCCGCCGACGCGCAGGCCGCCCCCATCACCGCCAAGGCGGGCTTCATGGCCCCCGACGCGGGAGCCATGCCCAGTCAGAGCGGACTGATCGGCGACGTCCAGACGGGCTGGCAGACGATCGTCAAGGACGCCGGTCTGCAGCCGTTCATCCAGAACTCCTCCAGCCCGACGATGGGCGACACCCTCACCACGCAGCTGCAACTGCTCGTCGGAGGCAAGGTCACCACCGACAAGTTCCTGGCCGGTCTCCAGGCGGACTTCGAGAACTACCACAAGAAATGACCACCGCCGACCGACTGACCGATCCAGGCCGAGTGCCCGGAGTATCCGGAGCGTCCGGCGCTTCCCGTGCTCCCGGCGTCCCGCGTCCGGTGAAGCACGGGCCGGAGGATGCCGTGCGCCGGTACCCCCGCACGGCACGGTCCGGGCGCCGGCGCAGGCGGGCCGTGGCGTTGCTGTACCTGCTGCCGGCTCTGCTGCCGTACACGCTCTTCGCCGTACTGCCGCTGCTGCACACCGCCTACCTCTCGCTGTTCGACTGGGACGGCGTGACCCTCCCGTCCTTCGTCGGCCTCGACAACTACCGCCGTATCGCCGACGATCCGCAGCTGCGCGACGCCGCCTGGCACGCGGGCGCGCTGATCCTGTTCTTCTCCGTCCTGCCGATCGGTGTGGGGCTGGTCTCGGCGGCCGTCGTGTCCCGGCGCGCCGGGCGCCGCGGCACCGGCCTGGTCCGGACGGTGCTGTTCCTGCCCCAGGTCATCCCGCTGGTCGCGGTCGGCATCCTGTGGCGCTGGGTGTACGCCGAGGACGGCGTCCTCAACCAGGCACTGCGGGCGATCGGCCTGGGCACACTCGCCGACGCCTGGCTCGGCAGCTTCACCTGGGCCCTGCCGGCCGTCGGACTGATCGGGACCTGGGTCGTCTCGGGCCTGTGCATGGTGCTGTTCCTGTCCGGGACGCAGCGCATCGACCAGGAGATCTACGAGGCGGCACGGATGGACGGGGCAGGCCCGGTACGCGAGTTCACGGCGATCACCGTCCCGCTGCTGCGACCGGAGTTCGCGGTGGCGCTGTCCATCACCGTCATCGCCGCCCTGTCCAGTTTCGACCTCATCTACATCACCACCGGAGGAGGCCCGGGCAACAGCACCGTCGTGCCCGGCATCCTCATCTACCGGCTGGCCTTCGGGGGCGGCGCGGTCGGTGTGGCAAGCGCCCTGGCGATCGCGTTGACGGCGGTCATCTCGCTCGCCGTCCTGGTGATCAACCGGCTGTCCAGGGAGGCACCGTGACCTCGTCCATGACAGCGGCCACCGGCGCCGAAACGCTCACCGGCCGGTCGGCGCCCACCGGCACGAGAACGCTCACCAGGCGATGGGCGGCACCCGTCGTGCTCGCGCTGTTCATGGCCGCGGTGCTCGTGCCGTTCGCCTCCCTGCTGCTGGCCTCGCTCCAGCCGGCGGGCGCCCCGCTGACCGGCTTCGCCCTGCCGGACGGGCTGCACTTCGAGAACTTCTCCCGCGCCTGGTCCGCGGCGGGCTTCGGGACGCTGCTGCGGTCGAGCGTGGTGATCGCGGTGTGCGTGGTGCCGGCCGCGGTGGTCTGCGCGACCCTGGCCGGGTACGCGCTGGCGACCCTCGAAGTCCCCGGCCGGGGACGGCTCTACGCGTATCTGCTGCTCGGCCTGTCCATCCCCACCGAGGGAACTGTCATCCCGCTCTACTACGACCTGCGCGCCGTAGGACTGACGAACACGGTGCCGGGCCTCGCCCTCGCGGAGATCGGCGCGTTCATGCCGTTCGGGGTCTTCTGGATGCGCGCCCACTTCGCGACCATGCCGCGCAGCCTCATCGAAGCGGCACGGCTGGACGGCGCGTCGTCGTGGGCGACGCTCTGGCGGATCCTGCTGCCCAGCTCCCGCCCGGCGGTGACCACGCTGGGCGTCCTGTACTTCGTGTGGAGCTGGAACCAGTTCCTGCTCCCGCTCATCCTGATCCAGGACCCGGCCCGCCGTACGGCCCCCGCCGGACTGGGCTTCTTCACCGGGCAGTTCGGCGTCGACGTACCGCTGCTCGCCGCGGCCACCCTGATCGTGATCGCCCCGGTGGTGCTCGTCTACCTGTTCTTCCAGCGGCACTTCATCAGCGGCGTGCTCAGCGGCGCCCTCAAGGGCTGACCGAGCGAGGGCCGACCAAGCGAAGGCCGACCGAGCGAGGGCCGACCGAGCGAGGGCCGGCCACGCGAGGGCCGGCCTCCAACGGGCCGGCCGCACCAGAACGGACCACACAGGAGGTCGGAGAATTCCATGGCAGAACTCGAAGTCGCGCTGATCGGCGCGGGCGGCATCGCCCACGCTCATCTGCCCGCGTGGGTCGCCCTGGGCGCGCGGATACGTGTCTACGCGCCCGACAGCCGCGCCCCCGCCCTGGCCCGCGAGTTCGGCGCGACCTGCGCGGGCTCCCTGCGCGAGGCGATCGCCGGGGCCCACGTGGTGGACGTGTGCACCCCGACCGACACCCACCGGGAGATCACTCTGGCCGCCGTCGCGGCCGGCGCCCACGTCCTGTGCGAGAAGCCGCTGGCGCTCAGCGCGGCCGACGCCGGGGACATGGCCGACGCGGCGGAAGCGGCGGGGGTGCGGCTGTACCCGGGCCATGTCGTGCGCTTCTTCCCCGCCTACGCCCGGCTGCGCGACCTCGTCGAGGGCGGCGGCCTCGGCCGGGTGGCGGTCGCCCGGTTCACCCGCACCGGCCGCTATCCCACCTGGAGCGGCTGGTTCGCCGACCCGGCACGGTCCGGCGGGATCCTGAGCGACCAGATGATCCACGACATGGACATCGCCCGCTGGCTCTTCGGCGACGTCGTCCGGGTCCACGCCAGCCAGCAGGGTCAGCTCACCGCCCCGGCCCCGGAAGGGGCGGTCGCCACCGGTACCGCCGTACTCACCCACGTGGGAGGCACCCTCACGCAGGTCGTAGGGGTGTGGGGGCCACCGGCGACACCGTTCCGCACCACGTTCCATGTGTCGGGCACCGGAGGAACCGTCCAGCACGACTCGCAGGCCCACCTCGATCTGCGGATCACCGGTCGCGCGACCGGCGGCCCGGCGGACGGCATACCCGACGGGGACTTCGGCGAGTCGCCCTACCTCACCCAGATCCGCGAGTTCGCCGAGGCGTTCACGGGTGGTCCGGAACCCCGGGTGAGCGGCCGGGACGGCGTGGCCGCCGTGCGCCTCGCCGAAGCGGCGGCGGAGTCCGCCCGCACCGGGCGGGCCGTGGAACTCGGCCCGCACCCAACGACCGTACCCACGGAGGGAATCGACCAGTGAGAGTCGCCGTACTGTCCTTCGCCCATGTGCACGCGGCGACCTACATCAGGCTGCTGCGCGACCGCGACGGCATAGAACTGATCACCGCGGACCCCGACGCCCCGCCCGACGACCCCACCCGCGGCCGGGCCCTCGCCGAACGACTCGGTGTCGCCTACGCCGACAGCTGGGACGAGGTGTTCACGCTGAGCCCCGACGCCGTGATCGTCACCAGCGAGAACGCCCGCCACCGGCACCTGGTCGAACGGGCCGCCGCGAGCGGGGCACACGTGCTGTGCGAGAAGCCCCTCGCGACGACGGAGGCGGACGCCCGGGCCATGATCGACGCCTGCGCACACGCCGGGGTCGCCCTGATGACCGCCTACCCGGTCCGGTTCAGCCCCGCGTTCACCGCCCTGCGCCGCGCCCTGGCCGACGGCTCGCTCGGCGGGCTGATCAGCGTCCACGGCGCCAACAACGGCTCGAACCCCGCCCGTTCGCACCCCTGGTTCGCCGACCCGGAACTGGCGGGCGGCGGAGCGCTGGCCGACCACACCGTCCACATCGCCGACCTCGTGGACGCCCTGCTGGACGGCGAGCAGGCGGCGGAGGTGTACGCCCAGGCGAACCGCATCCTGGACGACGGCGGCCCCACCCCGGACGTCGAGACCGCGGGACTCGTCACCATCCGGTACCCCGGCGGGCTGGTCACCGCCGTGGACGCCAGCTGGAGCCACCCCCCGGACCACCCGACCTGGGGCGGCCTCGCCATGACCTGCGTCGCGGAGAAGGCGATCGTGGAGTTCGACGCCTTCCCCCCGCTGCTCGGCGGCTTCGACTCCACCACCGGTCGCGACCGCTGGGAGGCGGGCGGCGCGGACCTGGACGCAGCCATGCTCGACGAGTTCCTCGACGCCGTACGCACCGGGCGACGGCCGTCCCCCGACGGCGAGTCGGGCCTGCGCACCCTCCGGATCGTCCTGGCCGCCTACGAGTCGCTGCGCACCGGCCGGCCGGTCACGCTGCCGACGCGGTAGGGCTCGCGACACCTCGGATCCGGGGCCGGACCAGGGCCGGGTGCCGCCGCGTCGGCCGTCGGCCGCATCCCACCGCGATGTTCGTGTAGATCTGGTGACCCTCGATCAAATGTTTGCAAATGGCCGTGGGTTGGCTTGTTAACTGGAGTGACGCCGATCGGCTGATGGGTCGTCATTGACCCTCTGATCTGCGTGTTTTCACCCACGGGAGGGCCTTCAGATGACACACCTGTCCGGTCGAATACGTCTTGTCGCGGTGGCGGTCTTAGCCGGAGCGCTGACATCCGGGCTGATGCCCGCCACCGGGGCGTCCGCCGCCCCCGGCAGCCTGCCGCGCGCGGCGGTGACGGCGGACGAGCCGACCGACGACATGCCGGACGACGGCTTCATCGACGAACCCGACAACGAGCAGGACGACTTCTCGGACGGCGCACCCCTGGCCCCGCCCGAGTCCGGCAACCCCGGGCTCCTCGCGGCCCCCGTCCCCGGGCGCCCCGGCGACTTCCAGCTGGAGGCCGGCTCGTCCCTCACGCCCCTGGTGAACAAGCTGGACGCCGCCCTTCCCAAGCAGGGCCTCACCGAACTGATGGACCAGGCCAACCGGGACGCCGGCTGGGACGGCGAATGCGGCTCGACCGGCATCTACGGCCCCGACCTCGCCGTGAACCACCGCGTCTGCTGGAAGAGCGACGACGCCACGTCCAGCGAGTGGATTCCGCAGGCCATCTCCGGTGTCTCGGACGCGCAGGAGGACGAGGACTGGGGCACGTCCAACGCCGAGCCCATCGCCGTCGGCTCGTACGACGACGCGAACCCCGGCCGCAGCAACTACGAGGCAGGACGCGAGAACTGCGTCCAGACCTCCGCGTCCGACGCCTGCAACGAAAAGGGCATCCGGGTCACCTTCTTCAACCAGGCGACCCAGAAGTACCGCCATGTGCTGCTGGTCTGGCCCTACATCAACCGCAAGGACAACATCTCCTTCGACGCGCTGCACGCCCGCGAGGGCAAGTGCACGGACTCCGTGACGAAGGCCTGCAAGGCCCAGGGAGGCATTCACGCCGGCGGCATGGTCTGGTACGGCAACTACCTGTACGTCGCCGACACCGCCAACGGCATGCGGGTCTTCGACCTCCGCAAGATCATGGACCTCAACCCGGACAACGACGCCGACGTCAACGACCCGACGCCCGACGGCCTCGTCAGCGACGTCCTGGACAAGAAGCGCGTCGGCCGGCAGAGCAACGTCTGGTACGGCTTCGGCTACCGCTACGTCATGCCGCAGGTCGCCACGCTCAAGTTCACCACGCCCAGGACAACCAAGGACACCGACAAGAACCAGTGCTACGCCACCGACCGTCCGAAGGCGTCCTACATCTCCCTGGACCGCACCGGCACCGATCACCTGATTCTCGGCGAGTACTGCATCTACAAGAACGGCAGCACCAGCAACGGCCGGGTCGGCACGTACCCGATGTCCGACCTCACCGCGGCCGTCGAGGGCTCGACCGGCACGAACGCCGACGCGGACGCCGCCTACGGTCTGCCCACGGGCCCGTCCTTCAACGACGAAGCCCTCTGGCACAAGATCCAGGGCGCCACACGCTACGAGGGCAAGTGGTACTTCCACCGGAGCAACGGCTACGACAACGGCCGCCTGCTCCAGGCCACCCCGACCTCCGTCGACGGCACCACACAGCTCGCCGGCAACGCGAAGGCGCTGCAGAGTTCCTTCGGTCCCGAGGACCTGTACCTCGCGCACGGCCGTGGCGACGGCTTCGCACCGCAGCTGTGGTCGCTGGGCGAGCACGCACCGAGCGCGGGGTGCTCGTCCTGCAAGCGTGAGCTGTACAGCTACAACATGAGCGAAGTGATCGGCGACTTCGGCTCGTAGTTCCACACCGAGCACGACGGGTGCCGTACGAGCCGGGGATTCGCGACTCGTACGGCACCCGCTTGAGTTGGTCCGTTCGTCAGCCGGTGAGCGGCGCCACGGTGACGCGGTCGATGTTGGGTGCGTAGGCGTCGGCGTTGGCGAAGGTGATCGTGTTGGTGCCGACGGCGAGGGTGACCGGGACGGGCAGGTCCCAGTAGCTCGACCAGCTGTAGTTGTTGCGGAACATGACGGTCTGGGCGGTGCCGTTGACGGAAATCCGGGCCGCCCGGGAGACGACGTTGGTGTTGTAGTTCCCGGATCCGGCTACCTGGTTGTTGGCGTAGCGGACGTTCATGACGTACCGCCCGGCGTCGGCGGCGTCGACCTTGACGGTGAGCGTGTTGCCCGAGCCGTTGCCGACGTACCCGACGTAACTGCCGCCGGAGGCCCAGCTGTCGGAGGCGACGACGGCGGCTCCGGCGAGGGTGCCGCCCTCCGCCTCGTAGGCGGTGACGCCCGAGGTGTCACCCTTCGCCGCGACGCGCAGGTCGCGCAGCGTCAGCGTGGTGGAGCCCGAAGTGGCGGCGGTGACGCGGTTGTTGCCCGCGGACAGGTACAGCCGGGTGCTCTTGTCGGTGAGCCTGCCGCGCGTGGAGGGCAGGCTCACCGCGGTGGCCCCGTCCAGGGTGAGCCTGGCCGCCCCGTCGGACGCGTAGTCGGTGTGGACGGTGTAGTAGCCGTCGGCCGGTGCGTACACGTCGAAGGCGGCCGCGGAGCCCGCCTTCAGGGCGAGGGCACCGGCGCCGGTGGTGCCGGAGGCGGAGTAGTCGTAGGACGGCTTCCCGGTGATGTCGGCGTACACGGCCGGGTAGACGGTCTCCGCGCCGGAGGCCGCGGTGAGGTCGATCTTGTCGAGGGTGACCTCGTTGGTCCCCTTGGCCAGGGTGAGGGTGTGGGTACCCGCGGTCAGGGACACCGAGGCGCCGGCGGTGGCGCGGTAGGTCCAGTTCAGGGTCGGGGTGTAGGTGATCGTCCGGGGTGAGCCGCCGTCGACGGTGAGGGTCTGGGTCGCCGGGCCGCCGGACTGGTTGCCGTAGAAGACGTCGAGGTCGTACGTGCCGGTCTTCGGGACGTCGACGGTGAAGGCGGCCTTGCTGTCCGCCTGGTTCAGGCTGCCGACGTCCTTCGTGCCCGAGGTGGCGTAGCCGTACGGGTTGGACACCGTGCCCTGGGTGTAGACCGTGCCGCTGGTGAGGGCGGCGTTCTCCGCCTCGTACGACGCGGACCAGGGGACGTCGGCCGCGGTGGGCGCGCCGCTGCCGGCCGGGTTGACGGTGACGCGGTAGGCCGCCATCGGGTCGAGGCCGGTCAGTGGCACGGTGACACTGCCGTCCGCGGCGACCGTGTGGGTCGTGCGGGCCAGCACGGTCGGCGCGGGGCCCGCACCCTCGTAGCCGCTCCAGGCGGTGCGCTCCACGGAGACGTTGACCTTGCGGCCGAACGAGGCCGGGATGTGCTGGATGACGGTGTTCGCCGAGCCGGCGGTACCGCCGCCGAGGAGCACCTGGGCCTGCTTGCGGCCGGTGTCGAGGGAGGCGATGCCCTGCAGGGTGTCGATGACGTTGACCTGCGGCGGGGTCACCTGGACGGTCTTGCCGGTCAGGCCCGCGTACCAACGCAGCAGCCACCAGTCGCCGTTGGGGATGTTGGTCTGGCTGACGTTGCCGTCCAGGTTCCCGGCGACGTCCCAGTACGCCTGGTCGGCGTAGACCTTGTTCCGTTCGAACATGGACATCCACTGGACCATCTGGCCCGGGACCGAGAGGTCGCGGCGGTTGCCGTACTCGTTGATGTTGACCGGGCGGGCGCTGATGCCGTTCGCGCGCTCGAGGGCCCGGTAGGCGCTGAGGGTGCCCTCGAAGTGGGACAGGGAGCCCGGGTCCAGCTCGTGCCAGGTGGTCATGTCCGGCAGGACGTCGTTGGCCTTCGCCCACGGGTAGAAGTCGCCCATGAGGCGGGCGTCGTAGTGGGTCTCGTTGGGGCCGGCGATCCTGGCCTTCGGAATGATCGACCGGATCTTGTCGTAGACGGTGGTCCAGTCGCTCTTGAAGCTGCTGAGCGCGCTGTTGTACGTGGTCGTGTCGGAACTGCCCAGTCCGCTGTACCAGTTGCCGTCCGGTTCGTTGAACGGCACCCACACGAACGTGCTCGCGTCGGACCTGGCGGCCACCTTGCGGACCATGGTGTCGACCTTGGCCAGGTAGTCGCTCAGCCCGAGGTTCTCGTACGGCCACTGGGCGTAGATGTCCTGCATGTAAATCAGGTTGTCGCCGCCGCCACCGCGGACGAAGGCGGGCTGGACGGCCAGCGCGTCACCGTTGGGGTGCTGCGCGCCGTCGGGCGCCTTTGTCGCGATCGACGTCATGTGCAGCGGGGTGACGATGCTGTCGCCGGGCACTCCGTCGTCACTGAGCCCGTACAGGACGCCGTTGGCTCCGTGCATGACCGCGCCGGTGGTCCGGCCCAGGTCGACGGTCAGCTGCGGGGTGGCCGCCTGCGCGGCGGGGACGGTCAGCGCCGTGCCCACGAGGGCGGCGGTGACCGCGCCCGCGCCCATGAGGCCGCGGAAGCGTCCGGATCTGCGAGGTGTTCGAGGCATGCCTGTCCTCCAACTCCCGCACCGTTGCGGGAGGTTCGTGGGTACCGCCGAGGGGGGGGACTACCGGGGCTACTTGACGGCGCCGCTGGTGATGCCGGAGACGATGCGGCGCTGCGCGATGACGAAGACGAGGACCATCGGCAGGCTCATCATCACCACGTAGGCGAAGATCAGATGCCAGTTGTTGAGGTAGAGCTGCGCGTTGGCGACCTGGTAGAGGTTGAGCGGCAGCGTGGCCTTCGCTCCGCCGCCGAGCACGAAGAAGGCGTAGAAGATGTCGCTCCAGGCGAAGAGCATCACCATGATCGTCGCCGTGGCGATGACCGGCCGCAGCAACGGCAGGATGATGCGCAGGAAGACCCGCAGCGGCCCGGCGCCGTCCATCCGCGCGGCCTCCTCCAGTTCCTCGGGGAGAGCGCGGATGAACCCGGTCATGAAGAAGATCGAGGTGGACAGGTACATCCCGGCGTAGACGCCGATCATGCCGGGACGGGTGCCGGCCAGCCCCAGCTGGCGCAGCTCCATCACGATGGTGATCACCGCGGGTGGGAGCAGCAGCCCGCTGATGCTCAGCGCGTACATGGCGTTGACCAGGCGCCCCTTGCGGCGGGCGAACACCCAGGCGGCACCGGCGCCGAGGAGCAGGACGACGACGACGGACGGGGCGACGACCAGAAGACTGTTGACGAAGCCTTGGACGATCTTGCCCTCGTCGAAGCTCTGCTGGTAGTTCGCGGCCGCCTGGACGTGGTGCGGCAGCGAGAGGTTGGGCTTGATCGCCTCGGCCTGGGGCTTGGCGGAGGTGACCGCCACCAGCCACAGCGGGATGCCGATGGTGAGGGCGGCGATGAACAGCACGGCGACGGGCTGCACCCAGCGCAGGGGGCGCCGGCGTGCGGGGGCGAACGCGGGAACGGTGGTCACTGGTTGTTCTCCCTCCGCCGCAGGCCGACGATGACGGGCACGGCGAGGACGACGACGATGAGGAACAGCACCAGGCTCATCGCCGACGCCTGCGCGTACAGCCCCTGGCCGAAGATGCGGAACATGTAGATGTTGAACACCTCGGTCTCGCTGCCGGGGCCGCCCGCGGTGGTGGCCTGGACGATGTCGAAGGTGTTCATGGAGCCGATCAGCGCGGTGGTGACGTTGAACGTGACCGCGGGTGCCAGCAGCGGGAACCTGATCGACCAGAAGGTGCGCCAGGAACCGGCCCCGTCGATACGGGCGGCCTCCAGCACGTCACCCGGCATGCTCTTCAGCCCCGCCAGGTAGATCAGCATGGCCAGGCCCATCCACTTCCAGCCGTGGATGAGGGTCACCACGACCAGCGTCCAGGTGGTCGAGCCGAGCCAGGGGGTGTCGACGTGATGTCCCGCCAGCGAGGACAGCACGCTGTTCAGCGCCCCGTCCTGGGCGAGCAGGGCCCGGAAGAGGTAGCCGACGGCCAGCGCGGAGATCAGCACGGGGAGGAAGAAGACCGCGCGGAAGAAGCGGTTGAAGCGGCTGTCGCGCTCCAGCAGCAGGGCGAGGCCGAGACCGAACCCGTTCTGGAAGACGGCCACGAGGACCGCGTACTCCAGGGTGATGCGGATGTCCCGGGCCATCGACCCGTCCTGGAGGATGGTGCGGAAGTTCGACAGGCCCACGAAGCCGATCTTCGAGTGGAACGCCGACCAGTCGGTGAACGGATAGACGAAGTTCAGCAGGTTCGGCAGCAGGAAGAACAGGCCGAACACGGCGAGCGCGGGCAGCGCGAACCACCAGGGCTGGTTGGCCCTGCCGCGGGCGCCCTCGCGCAGGCCGCGCTTGGATGGCCGCTCCCGGTCCTTCGCGGAGCTCTTCGCAGAGCCCTTCGCATGGTCTTTCGCACGCGCGGCGTCGATGGCGTCCATCGTGGCGGTGTCCACCACTTTCCTACCTCCGGTACGGGCCCCGGGCACGCCGCCGACGGGCGGCCCGGGAGACGGGCTGGCAAGGCACCCCTGGGTGGGGCCGTCGGTCAGAAGCCGGAGACGCCGCGAGCCTTGAGGACCTGCTTGAACTGGTCCTCGGCAGCCTGGGCGACCTCGCGCGGGGTCTTCTTGCCGTAGATCATGTCGGCGAGGGCGAGGTGCATGTCGGGGGCGGTGAGCGCCTTGACCTGGAAGACGCCCTGGGCCGAGGACAGCGCCTTGGCCTGGGCGATCGCGGTCTGCGGCAGGCCCTCGGGGTTGGGCACGGACGGCTCGACGGACACGAGCTTGTTGGCCTTGATGTAGGCCGGGTAGTTCGGGCCGAGCCAGAAGGACATGAACTGCCGGGCGGCGTTCTGGCGCTTGGTGTCGCCGGTGTTGAAGGCGACGACGCCGTTGGTCTGGTCGGGGGAGTACTCGGCCTTGGCGGAGCTGTTGGCGATGGGGAACCAGCCGAGCTTCTTGTCCATCTCCTCGGTGCTGGAGGTGGCCTGGATCTCGGACTGGAGCGCGGTGACGTTCACCGCCATCGCGGCCGTGCCGTCCATGACCGCCTTGCCCTGGTCCACGAAGGTGGCGGTCTTGTAGTTCTTCTGCGCCAGCCCGCCGTCGAGGACCTTCGTCTTGTACGTGGTGATGGCGTCGACGATGGTCTTGTTGGTCCAGCTGTCCTTGTTCTTGTTGAGGTTGTCCCAGAACGACTGCGGCAGGTCCGTCATCTGGGCCTGGACCTGCCACTGCAGGGGCCACTTGTCACCGCCGACCTCGAAGAACGGGGCGACTCCCGGGACCTTCGCCTTGATCGTCGCGGCGTCGGCGAGCATGTCGTCGTAGCTGGTGGGCATGGAGGTGATGCCCGCCTTCTTGAAGACGTCCTTGTTGTAGTAGACGCCGAGGACCGCGGGGCTGGTGACGATGGCCGCGTAACGGTGACCGTCGACCTGGCCCAGGCTCTTCTCCGTCTCGCCGAGCTTGGAGACCCAGTCCTCGTTGTCGAGCGGGAGCAGGTTCTTGGCCGGCTGGACGAACGGCAGGGTGCTGCCCGTGGGCTGCCAGAACATCAGGTCAGGCTTGACGCCCGAGGCGAGCTTGGTCGGGACGTTCGACTCGTAGGGGTCCGGTATCACCTCGGTGGTGATCTTGGCTCCGGTGGCCTTCTCGAACGCGTCGATGGCCTGCTTCGGCTCCGAGACGCTGTTCTGGGCGACCCACATGGTGAGGTTGACGCCCTTGAGGGAGGCGGTCGGGTCGACCGAACCCTGGGGTGCGTCGGCCGTGGTGCCACCGGTGCTGTCGCTGCAGGCGGTGGCGGTCAGCCCGAGAACACAGGCGGTGGCAAGGACGGAAACGGCTCTTCTCATGGCGAGTTCCTTGGTCGTCCGGGGAAGGGTGGCGGGGCGGCGCTGGGGGGAGGGCGATGGCTGGGGGGAGGTGAGGAGGGCGGTGAGTTGGGAGGGTGCTGGGTTGGGAGGTGGCCGGTGACTGCGGTCGAGGGTGACTTCGGGCGGGTGCTGAGGCGGTGGTGGACGAGGGCGGTGGGGAGGAGCGACGGCGGTGGGGAGCGGCTGATGGATTCGGCGGGCGCGGATGTCGTCCGGCCCGGCTCAGATGTCTCGTGGCCCCGAGCTCTCCCGGAGGACGAGGGCGGGTCCGACCGGCACCGGTGTCGGCAACCGCGCCTGCTCGGAAGCCGGTTGGCCGGTGTCGAGCTGGGCGCGCAGTAGCCCGAAGGCGGCGCGGCCCAGCCCGTGGAAGTCCATGCGGACCGTGGTGAGGGACGGTGTGACGAAACCGGAGTGCGGGGCGTCGTCGAAGCCGATGACGCTGACGTCCTCCGGAACCCGCCGGCCCGCGTGACGCAGGGCCCGCAGGACACCCAGCGCCAGGTCGTCGTTGCCGCACAGGATCGCGGTGACGTCCCGGTTCCTGGCGAGCTTCTTCCCGGCCTCGTATCCGGCCTGGGCGTCCCAGCCCTTGCCGGACGGCGCGGGAGGGGCGACGCCGACCGCTTCCAGCGCCTGGCGCCAGCCCTCGGCGCGAGGTCCCGCCAGGCGCCGGGTCCCGGTCGAGGCGGGAATCGCCACATAGTGGACCGTTTCATGCCCGAGCGTCAGCAGGTGCTCGGTGGCGGCACGGGCCGCCTCGCGGTCGTCGGCCCACACCGCCGGACGGTCCGGTGTGCGGCCCGGCGGCGGCGCTTCGACCACCGCCGCACACGGCACGTGCGCCGGTACGCGGTCCAGGGCGGCCGCACCGAGGCGGTCGAAGCCGATGACCACCACGCCACCACCGGTGTCGGCGGCCGCGGCGATCGTGCGGTCCAGGTCGTCCTCGGGTGTCACGACCCGGACGCCGAGCGCGTATCCGGCGGCGCGGGACGCCTCCTCCAGGCCCTGCAGGGTGGCTGCGTAGCCGTAGAGGACGGTGTTGGAGGTGAGGACGGTGACCGACCGGGTCACTCCGCTGGCCAGTGCGAACGCGGTGGCGTTGCGCCTGAATCCCAGTGCCTGGATGGCCGCGTCGACCCGCGTGCGGGTCTCCTCCCTGACGTTCGGATGGCCGTTGATGACCCTCGAAACGGTCTGGTAGGAGACGCCTGCCGCCTGCGCGACATCGCGGATGCTCGCGGCCTTCTGCGGCCCCTGCTGGGGGCCGCCGTGGCCGCCGGAGCTTGTGTGACCGGTCACATGCATGCGAGGATTGTGAGCGGTCACAACGTGGGCGTCAAGAGACCGTAACCGCGGATTTACCCAGCGACCCCATGCGCCGGCGCGGCACGGTCCCCTCCCGCCGAGCGTGAAGCCCCAGCTCAGCGCTTGCACGAGACACGCAGGACCGAACCGTCCCAGAAGGGGAAATTGCGTTGACCAGTGCCGTAGGAACAGTCGAGAGGTCCCGTATCTGGGCGCACCCGGCGCTCGGGCTGCACGCCGTCGTGGACGCCGGCGGTTCGGTGAGGCTGGGAGCGCCCGGCCAGGACTGGGCCTGTCTGGTGCCCCTCGTCGAGGTCACCGTCACCGGTCACGGGCGCATGTGGTCGGGGGAGCGCTTCATCGAGACGGCCGTCGGCGACCGCCTGGCCTACCGCGGCCATGAGACGGTCCAGGACGGAAGCCTGGAGCGTACGACGATCCGGCTGGCGGACCCGGTGACCGGCCTGGCCGCCGAGGTCACCCTGGAGGCGAGCTCCGGCGCGGGCTTCCTGCGCGCGCGGGTACGTCTGGTCAACGAGGGCACCACCGCGCTCCGGCTGGAGAGCGTGACGACCCTGACCCTCGGCGGCATCTCCGACGCCGACGGCGGCCTCGACGGCCTGACCCTGCACTGGGCGGACAACGACTGGCTGGCCGAGTGCCGCTGGCGCCGGGCCGCGTTCCGTGACCGGGTCGTCCCGCTGAGCCGGTCCGCCCACGGCCACGAGGGACGCGGGTGCTTCGAGCGTTACTCGCAGGGCAGTTGGTCCACCGGCCGCCATCTCCCCGTCGCCGCCCTCACCGACCGGGACGGCCGCGCCTGGCTCTGGCAGATCGAGTCCAGCGCGGGCTGGCGCTTCGAGACCGGCGAACGCGAGGGCGCGGCGTACGTCGCCCTGTTCGGTCCCGACGAGGCCCACCACCAGTGGCACCACACCCTCGCCCCCGGCCAGGAGTTCCACACGGTCCCCGCCGCGCTCGTCCGGACCGAGGCCGGGGGCCTGGACGCCGCCTTCGGGACCCTCACGGACTACCGCCGGAGCATCCGCCGCGACCACCCCGACCACCGCACCCTCCCGGTGATCTACAACGACTACATGAACACCCTCATGGGTGACCCCACCACCGAACGGCTCCTGCCCCTCATCGAGGCGGCGGGGACGGCCGGCGCCGAGATCTTCGTCATCGACGCGGGCTGGTACGACGACGACGCGCAGGGCTGGTGGGACGCCGTCGGCGCGTGGGAGGCCGCCCCCCACCGCTTTCCCGGTGGCATACAGGAGGTCCTGGACGCCATCGGACGGCACGGCATGACCCCGGGCCTCTGGCTCGAACCCGAAGTCGTCGGCGTACGCAGCCCCTTGGCCCACACCCTGCCGCCCGAGGCGTTCTTCCAACGCGGCGGTGTCCGCGTCACGGAACACGGCCGGCACCACCTGGACCTGCGCCACCCGGCCGCCCGCGCCCACCTCGACGCGGTCGTGGACCGGCTGGTCGGCGAGTGGGGCGTCGGGTACCTGAAGCTCGACTACAACATCAACGTCGGGGCTGGTACGGAGGGGGTTGTCGGTGCGGAGGGCGTTCGCGGTGCGGACGGAGTTCCCGGTGCGGACGGAGTTCCCGGTGCCGAGGGGGTCGACGGTGCGGTGAGTGGCGTCGGTACGGGTGGTGGCCTCGGTACGGGGAGTGGCCTCGGAAGCGCGGGGGCCGGCCTGCTCGGGCACCACCGTGCCCACCTCGACTGGATGAACTCGCTCCTCGACCGCCACCCCCACCTCGTCCTGGAGAACTGCGGCTCCGGTGGCCTGCGTATGGACTACGCCCAACTGGCCGTGGCCCAACTGCAGTCGACCAGTGACCAGCAGGACCCCCTGCGCTACCCGCCCATCGCCGCCGCGGCCGCCACCGCGGCGACGCCCGAGCAGGCCGCCGTGTGGGCCTACCCCCAGCCGGACCAGAGCCTCGACGAGATCGCCTTCACCCTCACCGGCGCACTGCTCGGCCGCGTCCACCTCTCCGGTTTCCTCAACCGCATGAGCGGCGAACAGTTCGACCTCGTCCGCTCGGCGATCTCCGTCTACAAGGACATCCGGCCGGAGATCGGCGAAGCGCACCCGTTCTGGCCGCTGGGCCTGCCTTCCTGGGAGGACACCTGGATCGCCCACGGCCTGCGGGGCGAGGAGTCCACGTTCCTCATGATCTGGAGACGGGACCTGGGCGGGAACCTGGGCGTGGGCCATGGCGGCGACGGGGCCGTCCTGAGCGGCCCCGAGCAGAACGGGCCCGTCGACACCACCCGCACACTCACCATCCCGCACCTGAGTGGCGTACACGTCCACCCCACGGTGCTCCACCCCACGACCGCCGACACCATCGCGGAGTGGAACGCGGCCGACGGAAACCTCACTGTCTCCCTGCCACGCGCCAACACCGCCGTCCTCCTCCGGCTGAGCGCCGGTTCGCCGGACTGACTCCCTGTCCGGCCGAGGGAACAGCGACACAGCCGACCATCTATCCGTTTCGCCGGACCGTCGGCCCGAAGGATTCCTGGGCAGGGACGAGCGATTCCCCGCGCTCCACGAGGTATCGAACCCCGTCGGGGCGCGTTTCAAGCCGCTTCGGCAGCTCACCCTCGCCCACTCGAACCATCCCCACCGCACCGACCGGACGAGGGAGTTGCACCGTCATCTGCGACAAGGACGACCTTGCCAAGGTTGCGGCGCTGTTCGATGAGGGCGTGGGCTCGGGCGGCTTCGGCGAGGGGGATCTCCTCGTGCACGGCGGTGCGCAGGGTGCCCTCCTCGTGCAGCTGCCAGAGTTCGCGCAGCCAGCGGTCGTACAGTTCGGGCTTGCCGACAGCGATGGCACGCATCTGGAAGCCGATCATCGAGGCGCCGCGGACGAGGAGTTCGTATGCCTCCACGGTGCCTCCGCCGGAGCTGAAGGCCACCAGCCGGCCGCCCGTGGCCAGGGCCCGCACGGTGGGGCCGAGCAGGTCGCCGCCGACTCCATCGAGGATCACGTCGTACGGTGCGCCCCAGTCGGCGTCCTCGTACACAACGACCTCGTCGGCGCCCAAACTCCGTACGAAGTCGGCCTTGTCGGTGCTGCTGACAGCGGCGACGACGCGTCCAGCCCCACCGGCCTTGGCGTACTGGAGGGCGAGCGTGCCCACCGCACTCGCCGCCGCCGTTACCAGGACCGACTCGCCAGGCTCCACGCGCGCAGCCTCGTAGGCGCCGCGTGCCACCATCCCGCTGCGGACCAGTGCCACTGCCTCCACGTCACTCGCGCCGTCAGGGATCCGGGAGGTCATCGCGGTGTTCAGGACCGCGAACTCGGCGTAGGCGTCGGCGAAGCACAGCCCAGTGACACGGTCTCCGACGCCGAAGGCGGCGACCCCCTCGCCGAGGGCGACGATCTGCCCGGCGACTTCGCCCGCAAGCGAGATCGGATCCCTCGCATCCCGGACCTTGCGCACAGCGGGCAGTGTCACCCCGACCGCCCTGGTCCGGATCAGCACCTCCCCGGCTCCCGGCTCGGGTCGGTCGGCTTCCTCGGCGACCAGCGCGCCGGGCCCGACCTCATGGCGAATGCGCAGCACAAGGACCTCCCTGTCCATTTTCATTGGGTAGCCCAACGATAGGCAGAAGTCATAGGGAGTTCCAATGAATTTCGGGATAGGTTGACCGCATGACCGAAGCTCTCCAGCGCATCCAGTCCCTGCCGAGCTGGCTCGTCGGACGCGTCGCGGCGCGCGCCCGCGGCCTGGTCGCCGGTGCGCTCGCTGCGGAAGGGCTGAGGCTCATGCATCACGCGGTGCTGGCCGCGACCGCCGAGTACGGGCCGGTCGCCCAGGCCGAGCTGGGGCGTCGGCTCGCCGTAGACCCCAAGGACATGGTCGGCATCCTCAACGACCTCCAACAGGCGGGACTCGTTCTGCGCACCCCGGACCCCGCCGACCGCCGCAAAAACGCCATCACGGCCACCCCAGAAGGCATGGCCGTCCTCACCCGGTGCGCGGCCCTGGCCGAAGCAGCCAACGCCGAGTTGCTGGCACCGCTCACTCCGGACGAGCAGAAACAGTTGGTGACGCTACTGACCCGCGTCCACGAGGCGCCATGATTCAGATGGTGCCGCGCGCCCGGAAGAAGCGACGCACCGTCCAGAGGACGAAGACCAACACCACGACCGCCAGCATGAAGTTGAGCGCGTCAACGGTCTCGACATCTGGCAGCCGGTGAGCATCGTCTTCGCGTTCGCGGCCCTGCTCGTCTACCTGCCGCCCTACTTCCAGGGCGCGGGCGGCGCCGGGGCGACGATGTCCGGTGCGATGCTGCTGCCGCTGACGCTGCCGGTCTTCATCCTGCCGCTGTTCACCCCCACGCTGGTGCGGTTGCTGTCCGTACGGACGCTGCTCGCCGTCGGACCCGCGGTGCTGGCCGTCGCGCTGCTGCTGATGACGTTCACCGACCCGCTGTCGTCCCGTACGGGGCTGTACGCGGCGCTGCTGCTGGCCGGTGTCGGCATCGGTCTCGCCTTCGGGGTCATGGACAACGCGGCGGTCAGCGTGGTGCCGGCCGAACGCAGCGGTATGGCGTCGGGCATCTTCAACACCGTTCCTAAAGACTGAGCGGGAGTGGGTTCTGTTGCCAGGACTCGTGCTCAGCCGGGTGTCCCGAACGGTGTTGGGCACCCTGGTCGCCCGCTTTCGCTCCACGGCCCGGCGGCGCGCATCCGGTGCGCGGTCCGGGAATGTGGGGGCGGGTTTCCTCACGCCGCCGGGCCTCCGGTCGGGCCTGGACGGTCCGATGCCCCGCACCATCACTCTGGTGCTGCGGGGGCGGTGCCATCCTCCCCCAGTGCCTTAAGGGCCTGGGAGGTGCCCCCAGCCTGATCGGGTGCCCGAGGGCGCGTCGCCCGACCGCGATGCTCGCCGCATCGTGACGGGACATTGTGCGTCGCGGGGTCGTCAGTGGCTGCTGCCAGTGCTGGGCACCCCACCGGCTCGTGTAGGCGGGGTCGACCGCTACGACGGCGACGTCCTGTTCGGCGGCCATCGACACCAGCCGGGCTTTCAGTTTCGCGGTGGGGAAGCGGGAGAGCAGGCGGCGGAAACGCTTGTTGCGGCCGTACTTCTCGCGGCTTGTGCCCTCGCGGAAGTCGAGGTCCTCGATGGCGATCGCGGACGCTCCGCAACGGCGCGCGTGGTGCAGCAGGCGGGTCAGGGCGTGCCGGATCTGCGCGTCCCGGTGCGCGGCGGTGCCGGTCAGGTCGTAGAAGTAGCGGCGTGGTTCGCCGACCGGGTTGCCGTGCACATCCAGACGCCAGCAGGCGAGGTGGTCGTCGTTCATGTCCACCCCCACCACACCCCGCGCCAGCCCCGCCTCCAGCGGCAGCACCGGTGCGGCGGCACGCTGCCACGAGGCGGTGACATACCAGCGGCCGCGTGCCACATCGTGGTGGATGCGGTAGGCCACCGCCCGGTTCGCGGTGATCCGGTCCCGCCACTCCTCACCCCGGTGCTTGAACGCCACGGTCGCGTCCAGCAGATACCGGCCGTGCGGGGCGTTGGCCAGGTGGGCTAGTGGTGCCGGGAGCCTGACCGAGAGCCGGCCGGTGTCGGTGATGCGGATGGTCTCGTTGCCGAAGCGTTTGCCGGACTCTCCGTCGGCGGCCAAAAACATCCGCTCCGCCTGCCACCGCTGTCGCCACGCTGCTTCGTCCAGCCCGGCGGCCTCCAGGTGGTGGCGGGCGTGGGCGAGGCGCTTGCCGCCGCGCACCACCCGCACCCGACCCGCCACCCAGTCCGCCTCCACCACCCAGAGTCGGTCCTTCAGGGTCTGCAGGCGGCGGGACTTGGCATGCCACTCACCACGCGAACCGTAACCGCGTACCAGGCCGTCCCTCTTGTCGGCTTTGGCGCCCAGCGGCCGGGCCAGCCGCACCTCGACCGACGCGATCTGTCCCCGTAGCCACGTCATGTGGGCGACCTGCCCTCGCCGGGCCAGCGCCCACTGATCGTGGCTGGCCTTGGTGATACTGCCCGCCCAGCGTGCCGACGACCTTCCCGTCAGCTCCCGCTTGCGCACCGCCCACCCGGCCGCATCATGCGCCAGCCCCTGCCGGGACCGTACGGCGAGATCCCCGGCCGCCAGCGAACCCAGGAACATCCCCACCTCTGCGAGGACCGCCGCGTCCGACTCGCTCACCCGCAGCCGGTCCCTGATCGCCACCCCGGCCGGGCCGGGCACAACGAACGGCGCCGTCAACTCCCGCAGCCCACCCACCCGTTCACCCCCGACCGCGATGCGAAGACCCCGTCACCGCAGTCAACGACCACCACCCGCAAAGGTCACCCATTCGACCCAAGAACTCCCGTTCCCCACAGGCGGGCGAAGCTCAGAACACCCCTTGGCAGCAGAGAACACCCCCAGCGCACCGCGGACTACCGGACCCACACAACCAGCCTCGGCACTCACTCACACTCACCCCAACTCACTCCTGCTTACTACTCCGCCAGCAGCTCCGAACCCTCCGGGTCGCGGGCGAGACGATCGGTGTCGCGTGCGTGGGCGGGCTGCTGCTCACCTCGACCCGCCAGCAGTTGTCCGCGCACGGCGGCGACACGGGCGGCGGAGGTACGGCCAGTGGCGCGATGGCCGACGACGTGGTCCAGGGCCGTCTGGGTTCCGTACGCGCAAGCGGCGGAGAGGACCTGGTGGACCGGGCGGTACAGGGTCTCCAGCACGGTTGGAGCGTCGTCTACGTGGTGCTGGCCTGCGTGGCCCTCGCCATCTTCACCATGGTCCGCGACCGCGACCTGGACCAGTCCTCCACCGCTCAGGACGCGTAGTGCCACGGATCGAGGAGCTGTCACGCGCTTTCCGGGCCTGACGGAAGTCGAGGTACGCCAGCGCTGTGACCAGCAGCGGGACAATGATCCACAGCAGCGCGAAACGGAGCCGGCCCGTTGTCAGCGCGGCGACCAGCAACACTGCGACGGTGCTCCCGACGCAGCCGAAGAACTGGCGGTAGGAACGGAACCCACCCCCCACTGCCGTGCCCGGATCGTCCTCCTCGGCGAACGCGGCCCGCAAGGGGTGGCCGTCGCCTTCGCGCCGGGCCCGCTGCCAGGCGAAGAACCAGCGGGCTCCGACGTAGAGAACGAGAGTGCCCATAAGGATCCACCACCCGGTGGGATCATCGGGAAATGAGCGCGCGAGTGTCATGAACATCGCGTGCCCCGACTCCGGGGGAGCAGACGGTTCCGCATTTACGCCGGAGCAGACACCCTCCTGCCCTCAGGAATCGGGGCATCGAGCGGTCTGAGACCGTCTAGGTCACGAGACCGGCTATGTTTTCGCGGCGAGGAACGGCCGACCGGCCGCACTGGGCATGCTCCACCCGGATCCGGCCCGGAGAACCCGCGTGATCCCACGCAGGAGGTAGTCCCGGCAGGAGGCATCACTCCACCGACACCGGGCCCGGCCCGATCCGCAGACCCGGTGGACGGAGCGGCTTCGCCGGACTAGCGGGCGAGCGACCCGTTCTGGGCTTCGGCCGCGGACTGCCATGCCCGCATACCCGCTCGGGACGCCTCCTTGGCCTGCTGCCACTTCACGGCCGCCTGCTGGGACGGGGGCACGTCCATGTCGCGGATCATGCGCCGACCTGCGGTGAACACGGCGAAGGCCCCTATGGCCATGCCGACGCCCGCCACCACGGCACCGGCCGCGGTGAGCACGGCTCCGGCCCTGACGAGCCGGGTGTCGAGGTCGATCGTCCGACGGAACTGGGGGTGCTGCTGGTTCATGACTCCACCATCCAACGGGTCGAACCACATCGCATCCCGACCGACGGCTCAGGACGCCGTACGGGTTCGGGTGTGCGTCGCCAGGGTGACCGAAGACCGATCTCCAGCAGGGCCTGCTCAACTCCGGGCTCTCCCCTCCTGACGTGTCTTGCCTTGCGTGCGGTTACGAATGGAGGACCTTCTCCTTTGCCCGGCGGAACTCCTCGTCGGAGATGTCGCCGCGGGCCCGGATCTCCGAGAGCTTGGCGAGTTGGTCCGCCTCGCTGGCGGGGCCGGTGGCGCCGACGGTCTCGCGGACGTAGCGGTCCGTCTCTTCCAACTTGGCCCTGGTGTGTTCCTGTTCACGCCTGCCCATGTCCTTGCCCCGGGCGATGACGTAGACGAAGACGCCCAGGAAGGGGAGGACGATCGTGAAGACCAGCCATCCCGTCTTGGCCCAGCCGCTCAGGGAGTCGTCGCGGAAGATGTCGACGACCACGCGGAAGAGCAGGAAGATCCACAGGATCCACAGGAAGATCCACATGACCGTCCAGAAGGCTCCGAGGACCGGGTAGTCGTAGGCCAGGTTCACAGTGCTGCCCATCGCTTCTCCTCTGTGGTGTCCTCCCGTCAGCCCGCAGCGCGCGAGAGGAAGGGCCGCGGGCCTCTTGCCGACCCGGCCAGAACTCGCCGCCCCGGCCTGCGGCAGGGACGGGGCGTGGGGGGCGGAGTCCAGGTGGACGTGGCGCATCACGGCGAGGCCGCGGCATGTTCGCGGCCGGTCGGTGGCCGGGTGGCACTCGGAGACAGAGCACACGACGAAGGGCGATGACCGATCTACGGGCCCGTCAGAGATGCGTTCTGCGCATTCACTTCGTGTCAACCATAACCAGGGTGTGAGAAGGGCGCATTACCAAGTCGCGGTCGTCTGGCACGGCTCCCACCACCGCGCTCACGAGCATGTGCGCCGTATGCATGCCGCAACCGCAAGGGGCCCTCCCGTCCGCCGGGCGGGAGGGCCCCTTCGACGGTCTGATCTGGGGCTTCGATGGAACGAGGGCCTGTCGGGCAGGCGCACCCGCAGACGGCTGGTGGCTGGCGCAGTACCGGCACTTGCTCGCCGCCTGGGGGATGTCCGCGGCCAAACAGGCCGGGCAGGTCGTCACCGGTTGTGGCTCCCCGAAGGCGGTGACACCGCGGCGAGGAATGCTTGTACGGCACAACGGTGAAGCGGTTCATGTGAGTGCTCCGGAAATCCAGTCGGCGGTGGTGGGCAGCCAGTCGGGCCGGGCATTGCCGAGGAGGTGATCGCCGTGCGGGACGAGCAGGTACTCGCCGTGCGGCGCCAGGCGGGCCAGCGGCTCTCCGTTGGTCACGCCGGGGATGACGTCGCGGCCGCCGTCCACCACCAGGAGCGGGCAGGTGATACGCGCTGCCTGCGCGGACAGGTCGATGTGGCGGACGATGTCGCGGGCTGCCTCGGGTCCGCCGGCCCGCCGGGCGAGGATGTCCTGAACGAAGGGCGGGGCGGTGTCCCAGTCGAGGCGGAAGGGGCCGCTCACGGTGGCGGCAGCGGCCACGCGAGGTTCGTGGGCGGCGCTCTCCGCAACGTAGTAGCCACCCAGGCTCAGCCCGATGAGTCCGATCCGGTCGACACCGAGCGCGTCGATGACCTGGCCGATCACCTGGTGGTAGTCCGGCCGCACGGTGGTGGTGGCTGCGAGTACGCCTTGGCCGGGCCCGTCCATCGTGAATACTGCCGCCCCTCTGCGCAGCAGGGCTGAGGTGACGGTGTGGAACTCCTCTTTACTGGAGTCCAGGCCGGGGACGACGACCACGGTGGCCGGCGCGTCGGCGGGGCCGCGCAGCCAGCCGGTGAAGGCCGGCCCTTCGATCCGGCGGGCACCGGGCTCCAGGAGGGCCAGAGCGCGGCCCATGGCACGGTCCGCCTCTGCCGCGGCCAGGTCCTGGTCCCCGTGCGGAGCGAGCGTAGCGATGTGGAACCAGCGTGCTGCCACCTGATAGTGCTCGCCTGCCGATGTGGGTGAGGCAGCCTGCTTCGCGCGGGCGGCGTGTTGCTGTGCGGTGCGGATGAATGCCTGACCCCACCCGTCGACGGATGCCAGTCCGCCGGTGACGTGCAGGTACTCGTGCGGGTCGAGCCCGGCTCCCGTGGCGCGCGTCATCTGGGCGGCGGCGAATTCAGCGGCGAATTCAGCGGCGAATTCGGCAGCGGATTCCGTGGTGGATTCAGCGGCGAATTCGGCAGCGGATTCCGTGGTGGATTCAGCGGCGAATTCGGCAGCGGATTCCGTGGTGGATTCAGCGGCGAATTCGGCAGCGGATTCCGTGGTGGATTCGGCGGCGCTCATCGCACTGTTCCCGTGGTGAGGACGGCCTTGCCTCGAATGCGTCGTTCCCGCAGATCGACCAGCGTCTGTGCGGTCTGTTCCCAGTCGGCGACGTGGCCGATCTCCGGATGCAACCGCCCGCCGTTCACCAGGCGCACCAGAGTGGTCAGGTCGGGGCTGTAGGGCGCACCGGCGTAGTGGAAGTGGCGGATCGTGGCCCCTTCGGGACCGGCGAGGAGGTCGAAGAAGTCGAGAGTCACCGGAGTGAGGCTGGCCTGGCCGAACCAGATCAGCGTGCCGCCTGGTGCCAGCTTCGACAGCGCGACCGGCAGATGGGCGCCGCCGGTGGATTCCAGCACCACGTCGAACGGACCCTGTGCTTCGGTCACCTTGTGCACGACCGCTGCCGCCCCCAGCTCGCGCAGCCGCTCGCCGCGTGACGGCGTGGCGGTCACCACGGTGATCTCCGCTCCTGCGGCTGCCGCCAGTTCGGTGACGTAGTGGCCGACACCGCCCGACGCACCGGTCAGCAGGATCCGCCGCCCCGACACGCTGCCGGCCGTACGAAGCAGCCGAAGTGCGGTGATCCCGGCCAGCGGCAGAGCTGCGGCCTGAACGGCGCCGAGGCCATCGGGCAGCACCGCGAGCGAGTGGGTGGGCACCGCCGCGTACTCGGCCCAGCCGCCCTGCGGCGGGTGCCCCACCACTCGGGCGCCGATCTGCGGGCCGGAGCCGTCGGCCGCAGCCTGCACCACCAGGCCGGCGACATCCTTGCCGGGAAGCAGCCCTGGCCTTGGCTTTTCCAGGAGGAACGTCTCGCCCCGGTTCGGCGCGAACGCCTCGACCCTGATCAGTGCCTCGTCCGGCTGCGGGACGGGCTGGGCGTCCTCCGCGAACGCGACCGGACGCGCCGGATTCCCCGTGGGGATCAGTCTCTGCATGCGATTCATGAAACGGGCGGCGATGCCGAGCAATCCAACAAGGGAACGGAAACGCTCACAACCGTTGGTTGTCACCTATGGTGAGAGGCGTGGATCTCGACCTGGCGCACGTCCGCTCCTTTGTGATCGCTGCGCAGGAGCTGCACTTCGGACGGGCAGCTGAGGCACTGTCGATCTCACAGCAGGGGCTGTCCAAACGGATCGCGCGGCTGGAGTCCCAGCTCGCCACCGAGCTGTTCCGGCGCAGTGGCCAAGGGGTGCAGCTCACCGAGGTCGGCCGTCGCTTCCTGGGACCGGCCCGGCAGACGCTGGCCGCCGCGGACCAGGCCCTGGCCGCAGTGCGGGACGAACGCCGTCCGCTACGGGTTGACGTGTGGGGCCACCTGTACGCGCCGATGCGGGCACTTGCCCAGGTGGCGAAGCGGACCGGCGAACTGGCTCTGGAACTTGGCCACGGCCGCGATCTGCCCTCGGTGGCGGCCGCCCTGCTGCACGGTGACATCGACGCGGGCTTCGGGCGGGTCCATCCGCCATTGCCTGCCGGACTGGCGCATCGTCTGGTGCGCCTTGAGCCGGTGGACGTGATCCTCGGCGAGGACCATCCGCTTGCGGCCGAGCCCGTGCTGCGGCCCGAACAGCTTCAGGACAGTGTGCTGTGGACTCCAGGGGCGCTGGATCGGCTCGACTTCCTGCACCGCTTCGCCGAGCAGTTCGGCATCCGTGACCACGCCGAGGGCCCCAACCTGGGCCTTGACCACTTCCTCGCCGGCATGGTCGCGGAGTCGCGGCGCTTCTCGTTGATCCCGGCCGACGTGCCGCTTCCCCAGGCCCTCGGGGTCCGTTCCGTTCCGCTGGTGGATCCCACACCGCTGTACGCCTGGGCACTGCTGTGGCGCGACAAGGGCGGGCACCCGCTGCTGGGTGAACTGCTGAGCGCTTTCACGACAGAGGCCGGGCGCAACCGCTGGCTGGAGTACGACCCGGCCCATGATTGGTTGCCCGAAACCCACGCCACCACGGAAGACCGGCAGGGTCCTCACCCGCGAAGAGGTTGAAGGGCACTTCGCCAGTTCCCGCCAGGCTCCCTGTGAACTTCAGCCTCGGCACACGCCGGGGCTTCTTGCGCGGGTGCCAAGTCGGTGCACCGGGATGACGCACTCGTCGCGGTTCACGGCACACCTTCGGCCAGGGGATCCGGCCTCCACGCGGCAGTAGTGGAATGAATGTGGGACGACCCCGGATACGACAAAGGGCCAGCCCGAGACGAAACCTCTCCTGAGCTGGCCCTGCTCTGTGCTGGTGTACGTGGGTGTCGATGTCGGGGTGACGTTCGGGTGGAGTGGGTCTGAGCCCACGGTGGCAGCGGCCGAAGGCCTGCGAAGCGGGTGGGCGACGGTGTCTTTGGGGGTGTAGGGCGGTGCTCAGCCCGTGCAGCCCAGGACACTTCCGGGCGGAGCGCAGTTGTCCGGGGTGTTGCTACGCACCACGGAGCGGTCCAGGGCCACGGTGCCGCCGGCTTTGTAGATGCCGCCGCCACTGCCGGGGCCGCCCGTCGCGGTGTTGAGCAGCACGGTGGAACGGGTCGCCGTCAGCGTGCCTCCGTTCCAGATGCCGCCTCCGAAGGTGGCCGTGTTGCTGTACACCGTGGAGCCGGAGACCGTCATCTCGCCCTGGTAGTTGAGGAGGCCGCCGCCGTCACTCACCCTCGCGGTGTTGTGGTGCACCGACGACTGGATCAGCGCGACCGTTTGGCCGGCGAGATAGTTGAAGATGCCTCCGCCGTTGTCTCCGGAATTGCCGAACACACTGGAGCTACGCACCGTGAGGTATCCGTTGTTGTTGATGCCGCCGCCGGCACCGAGGGAGTAGTTGGCGCTCACCGTGGAGCTGACGACCGTCAGCGTGCCCAGGTTGTGGATGCCGCCGCCCGCGCCTGATGGCGCCGTGTTGTCTCTCACCGCGGAGTTGGTGACCGTCAGCGTGCCCTCGTTGCGGATGCCGCCGCCGGCGGACGCAGCGCTGCCATGGGTGAGGACCAGGCGGTCCAGGAGAACCTGGGCTCCGCTGCCGACCGTGACGGTGGAGCCTGCCTGGTTGCCGTCGAGCACCGCCCTACTGACGCCCCTCAGGGTCAGGTTCTTGTTGATGGTGAAGGGGCCGGTGCAGGTCCCGCTCACCAGCAGGGTGTCTCCCGGCGAGGCGGCGGTGATGGCGGGCTGCAGGGCGCCGGGGTTGGCGCTGCAGCTCACCGCGGTGGTCACCTGGGCAGCCGCGGCCGGGACCACTCCGGTCAGGCCGACTGCCGCTACAGCTCCCGCTACCGTCGCCGACGCAACCCAGCGGCGCGGCAGGCTCCTGCCTACTTCGATGAGCATCTGGCTCCTCCTGGCCTTTCGGCACACATGTTTGGAAAGGGGTACGCCCTCACGTCGTTCTCTCGGCACGGAGTGAGCACCCAGTGATCCCCCATGTGGTGCCCCGGCCGGGCGGCGCAGCATCAGGGGTGATCGGCCCGCCCCTCGAACAGTCCGATGAACCTACCTATTCGGCCTACACGGACCATTCGGGCTCCACCGAGGAGCCGGACACATCACATCGCGGGCCGCCCGCCGGGTGATCGGCGTGCCCGGTGCATTGGTCCGGCTGCTGGAGCGAGCTGCACCGCGAGGAGCAGGACCGGGAGCGTCTGCTCGCCGCGCAGGAGTGGCGCGAGACCGGTTTCGCCTTCACGTCCTCCTGGGGAAGCCGCTGGTCCAGTGCCCGGACTGCGACGCGTGGAAGCAGCAGCGACCGGTGGGCGAGGTTGAGCCGCTGACCCGGCAGGGCTCCATCACCGCCGTCAACCCTGGTGGGAGCACCTCCTGCTGGGGGCATGCCAGATCAGGAGAAGGAGCGACGGAATGAGCGGAGCGCCAGCTCTGAGCCCTCAGCTTGGGAAGCTGCGGGCGTTTGAGGGCGGTCTCGGTGTTGAACTGGGCAAACGACCGTAGCGTGGCCTCACTGGGCTCGGCACTCTTCACCACTGCTCCCCGCTCGACCTGGTGCGCTTGTGGTGCGGGGTGAGCGGAACATGGGTCGAGGGGTTGTGAACTGCTGCCGCGGAACAGCGCACGAGTGTGTTCTGGCATGCATGAGTGAGGGTCTGGGGTGTGGTGGGGCGTAGGGAACAGAAGTTCCCTCATCGAATGGGTGACCTTTGCGGGCGGTGCTCGTTGACTGCGGTGACAGGGGGCCTTCGAGCCGCGGGCGGGGGTGGACGGGTGGGCGGGCTGAGGGAGTTGGTGGCGGCGTTCGTGGTGCCCGGTCCGGCCGGTGTGGCGGTGCGGGACCGGCTGCGGGTGAGTGAGTCGGACGCGGCTGTACTTGCCGGGGTGGGGATGTTCCTGGGTTCGCTGGCGGCCGGGGGTCTCGCTATACGGTCCCGGCAGGGGCCGGCGCATGATGCGGCCTCCTGGGCGGTGCGCAAGCGCGAGCTGACAGGGAAGTCCTCGGCACGCTGGGCGGGCAGTATCACCAAGGCCACGCATGATCAGTGGGCGCTGGCGCGGCGTGGACAGGCCGCCCACATGGCCTGGCTGCGGAGGCAGATCGACTCGGTCGAGGCGCGGCTGTCCCGGCCGCTCGGTGCCAAGGCCGACAAGAGGGACGGCCTGGTACGCGGTTACGGTTCGCGTGGTGAGTGGCATGCCAAGTCCCGCCGCCTGCAGACGTTGAAGGGCCGGCTCGCGGTGGTGGAGGCGGACTGGGCGGCGGGCCGGGTGCATGTGGTGCGCGGCGGCAAACGCCTCGCGAACACCCGTCACCACTTGGAGGCGGCCGGGCTGGCCGAGCAGGAATGGAGGGAGCGCTGGCGGGCGGAGCGGATGTTCCTGGCCGCCGACGGAGAGTCCGGCAAACGCTCCGGCAACGAAACGATCCGTGTCACCGACACCGGGCAGGTCTCCCTCAAGCTCCCGGCCCCGCTGGCCCACCTGGCCAACGCACCCCACGGCCGGTATCTGCTGGACGCGACCGTACGGTTCCAGCATCGAGGGCAGGAGTGGCTGGACCGGATCGCCGCGAACCGGGCGGTGGCCTACCGCATCCACCACGACCCGGTACGCGGACGCTGGTATGTCACCGCGTCCTGGCAGCGCGCCGCCACCCCCGTCTTGCCATGGGAGGCGGCGCTGGCCCGGGGTGTGGTGGCGGTGGACATGAACGACGACCACCTCGCCTGCTGGCGTCTGGATGTGCACGGCAACCCGGTCGGCGAACCCACGCTTCTCCTACGACCTCAACGGCACCGCCCAGCACCGGGACGCGCAGATCCGGCACGCCCTGACCCGGCTGCTGCACCATGCCCGGCGTTGCGGGGCGAGCGCGATCGCCATCGAGGACCTCGACTTCCGCGAGGGCACAAGCCGGGAGAAGCACGGCCGCAACAAACGCTTCCGCCGCCTGCTCTCCCGCTTCCCCACCGCGAAACTCCGCGCCCGGCTGGTGTCGATGGCCGCCGAACAGAACATCGCGATCGTTGCGGTCGACCCCGCCTACACGAGCCGGTGGGGTGCCCAGCACTGGCAGAAACCACTGACCACACCGACTCGCACAATGTCCCGGCACGATGCGGCGAGCATCGCGGTCGGGCGACGCGCCCTCGGGCATCCGATCCGGCTGGGGGCACCTCCCAGGCCCTTAAGGCACTGGGGGAGGACGGCACCGCCCCACGACGACCAGAGTGATCGTCGTGGGCATCGGACCGTCCAGGCCCGACCGGACACCCGCAGGCGTGAGGGACCCCGCCCCCGTAGCCCCGGACCACGGACGCGATCCGTGTCACCGGACACGGAGCGAAAGCGGGCGACCAGGACATCCAACACCGGTCGGGATGTCCGCAGCGACCAGGTATGGGTCCAAGACTCACTCCTGCTCACTGATTAGGAACGGTGCAACGTTCGCATGCTGCTACGGGTGCGTGTCCGTGATGGCGATGACCTCGTCGAGGTGGTCCAAGGTGGCCTGCAGGTCGTCGATCTTGGCCTGGATGCGCTCGCGCTCGGCTCGCAGCATGGCTCGTTGCTCGGCGTCGGTGTGCCCGGCGTCCCAGCACGGAAGGAGTTCGGAGATCCTTCGGCTGGTGAGGCCGGCGGCGAACATCTCCTGGAAGAAGCGGACCAGGGGGATGGCGTCCTGCCGATACAGGCGCTGGCCGGACGGGCTGCGCTCCGCGATGAGCAGCCCTTGCTGCTCGTAGTAGCGCACGGCGCGCACCGAGACGCCGGCACCTCGTGCCACCTCGCCGATGCGGATCAACCGCTCGGTCGCGGCCACTGTGACAGTCATGGTGATTCCCCTCACCCCTGGCCCTGACGACCAGCACTTGCCTCTGACGCTAACGTCAGGTTCTAGCGTCACGGACATGGATATCAACAACTCCGTCGCCCTTGTCACCGGAGCCAACCGCGGCCTGGGCCGCGCCTTCGCCCAGCGCCTGCTCGAACGGGGCGCCCGCACGGTCTACGCTACGGCCCGCCGACCGGAGACCGTGGACCTGCCCGGGGTCGAGGTGCTGCCCCTCGACATCACCGATCCCGCATCCGTGAGGGCCGCCGCCGAGGCCGCCCCGGACGTCTCGCTACTCATCAACAACGCGGGAATCAGTACGGGGACCGACCTGGTGACCGGTTCGCTGGACGTGGTGCGGCACGAGCTGGAGACCAACATGTTCGGCCACCTGGGAATGATCCGGGAGTTCGCGCCGGCGCTCGCCAGGAACGGCGGGGGCGCGATCGTCGACGTCCTCTCCGCCATGTCGTGGTTCGGGGGCAAGGGCGCCAATGCCTACCACCTGACCAAGGCCGCCGCCTGGGCCATGACCAACGGCGTCCGCCTGGAGCTCGCCGAGCAGGGCACGCTCGTCACAGCGGTACACCTCGGCCTGGCCGACACCGACATGGCGGCGGGCTGGCCCGTGGACAAGATCGCTCCGTCGGACCTGGCCGACGCGGCGCTCGACGGTGTCGAGGCGGGCTCCGCCGAGGTCCTCGCCGACCAGTGGAGTCGGGACGTCAAGTCCCGTCTGCCGCTGGCTCCGGAAGAGTTCAACGCCGCAATGGACCGCGCCCTGGCGGCGCTGATGGCGACCTGAGGGGCCCCTCGGGCCGAGAGCATCACATCGGCATTGAGGCTGCTGCCTCGGTGATGCCTGATCCTTACGCACCGGCTGTCGAGTCATCAGCTTGGGAAGCTTGGGTCCCTTGGCTGCGGCTGGAGCTGTGACCTGCGGCGGAGCGCTGTTGGAGTCCTGGTCGCCACCGGGGGAAGCTCCCGCTGTTCCCCGGAAAGCTCCTCAACGTCTGCGTAGTTGACAAGCGTGGGCTCGCCGTCGTGGGGAGAGGCCATCAGCAAGGAGTGATGTGTCATCCGAGTGGCATGAGTGGCACGAGTGTGGCCCGGCCCCGAACACGACGAAGGGCCGGCCTGGGAGGAAACCCTCCTGAGCTGGCCCTCTTTCTGTGTCCCCGGCAGGATTCGAACCTGCGGCACCCGCTTTGGGAGAGGCCCTGAGCACCGCACAGACCTTGGGGGCGACGAAGGCGCCACACAGCAGGGCGTCGGGGCCCTCGATCGTCTGCGCGGCCACGCCGCCGGGGCCGCTGACGCGGGAGCGGCTCGAGCTGACTGCGGGCCCAGGGAGCTCGGGCGAATGTCGGACGGACCGACGTAGCCGCACTCGTACGACAGCGACGTAGTCCGGACAGGCGTAACCCCTTCCAGCAAGAGCGCGATTTCCCGTGCCCGTTCGAGCGCTCGTCGCACGCCCGAAGCGCGGCGGGCCCGCAGCACTGCGCAGCTCTACCTGAACCAGCTGTTCAAGGCGTGGATGTGGCCCATGGCCTTGCTGACGCAGGGCTCCAGGCCGGGCCGGGGCGTTCCGCAGCCCACGCTTTCCTCACTGGTTCACCGAGCCACGGTGGCGAGGACATCGCGGCCCAGCCGCTGGATGACGTCCGTGGCGAGCCGGTGCCGCACCAGTTTGCCGTCCCGGGTGGAGCGCACCAGGCCCGCGTCGCGCAGGGTGCGCAGGGCGCGGGAGACCTGTGGCTCGCTGGAGCCGAGTCGGGCGGCGAGCTCCGAGGTGGTGATGGGCTCGCCCAGCAGATGACGGCACAGCTCCATCCGGGCAGGCGAGGTCAGCGCCATCAGCCGGTGGTGCAGATCCCGCAGGGTCAGCTGCTCGGCCGGGGTGGCGCCGCGCACCGCGTACTGCACCACCACGCACGACGGGTACTCGTTCTTGACCGTCAGATGCGGCCACACCCGGGCGGACGGGACCAGAACGAGGGGGCGCGGTGCCACCTTCACCTCGTCGATCTGCAGCTTGTCCAGCCGGACCCGTTCCCCCGGCCCGACCCGGGCCGCGGTCGGCAGCAGCGCGGCGAGCACATCCGCGGGCGAGCGAAGCGAGAGGGGGGTTTCCCCGGCCGGGGGGACCCCCACGGGGAGGGCCGCCAGCCGGCGACGTACCTCCCGCGCGTGGTCCTCCAAGGGCGTGCGCAGGGTGCGCCAGTCCTCGGCGAAGAACGCGGTGTCGGCGGCCCGCAGCACCGCCAGCAGCCGGTCCCGCAGCTCCAGCGGTGCCGCCACCAGCTGTCGCGCCAGCTCACCGCGGGCGTAGGAGCGGCGCAGGCAGCGGCGCGCGTAGTCCTCCGCGGCGACGGTGCCCGCGCGCAGCTCCCGGGCCGGCGGCACGAGCTGCGTGTTGGTGCCGAGGACCCCGGGCGCCACCAGGTCGAGGAAGTCCTCGGCCGTCAGCGCCGCGATGGCCGCCAACTCCTCGTCCAGGCTCGTCGCGAGCGGCACCGTACGGGGGAAGAACAGGCGGCAGCGGTAGCGGGCCCACAGAGGAGCGAACACGGACAACTCGTCGTGCAGCGCGGGTCCCGCCGCGGCGGCGCGGGCCGTCCAGCCGGTGGACTCCGGGTGGTGCTCGGGTTCGGCGAGCACGTGCAGGCTCGCCATCAGTTCCGACAGCGCGGAGGGCCCGGCCACGAGATCCGCGGGGCCAAGCCCTCCGAGGTCGAGGACGATGCTCACGCCGTCAGCGTACGGCCACGGCTCACCGCACGGGCGCGCCCGGGCCGAGGGGGACGCCCAGCAGGTACCAGGCGAAGAACAGCAGCACCCAGACCGCCAGCATGACCATGGCGAGGGGGAGGGTGAAGGAGACCAGGGTGCCGATGCCGGCCTTGCGGCGGAGGGTCTGGAGGTAGCCGACACAGAGCATGAACGAGGTGCTCATCGGGGTGATGGAGTTGGTGCAGGAGTCGGCGATGCGGTAGAGCGCCATGGTGGTGGCCGGGTTGGTGCCGAGCAGCATCAGCATCGGCACCAGTGCCGGGGCGACCAGGGTCCACAGGGCGGAACCGGAGGTGATGACGAGGTTCATCAGCGCGACCGCGACGATCAACAGCATGAACAGCACCAGCGTGGGCGCGCCCATCCGCTTGAGGAAGTCCGCGCCCTCGACCGCGACGACCGTGGCGATGTTGGTCCACTTGAACAGGGCGAGGAACTGCGACACGGCGAAGAAGAGCACCAGCAGCGGCGCGATGGAGCGCACTCCGTCCGCCATGAACTCCGGTATCGCGCGGCTCCCCCTGATCCGCCCGGTGAGCCGCCCGTACACGGCGCCGATGAGCAGGAAGAAGACGGTGAGGAAGACGGCGATGGCGTTCATGAAGGTCGACTCCACGATCGCGCCCCCCTCGCCGCGCAGCGGTGACGAGGCGGGCAGCATCGCGAGCACGATCAGCGTCGCGTAGCCGAGCACGGCCAGCCCGGTCAGCCTCAGGGCCCGCAGCTCGGTGGCGTCGTCGACCCCGGCGGCCGCCCCCTGTCCCGCCGCGGCGGCCTCCAGGTCCGCGTCGGGGACCAGGTGGTGCTCACGCTTGGCGAGGATCTTGTCCACGACCAGCGCGATGGTGCCGGCCAGCACGAACGCCGAGACGGTCGTGAAGTACATGTTGTCCGTCGCGCGGACCACCACACCCTTGTCGACGAGCTGCGCGGCCTCGGTGGCCACGGAGGCGAACAGCGCGTCACCGGGGGCGATCAGCGGATTGGCGTCGCCCGCGGCGTTGATGGACACGAACGCGACGATCATGCCGAGCATGGGGGAGCGGCCCACGGCGCGGAAGGCCACCGCCCCGAGCGGGATGAGGACCACGTACGCGGAGTCGGACAGGAACTTCCCCAGCACGCCGCCCAACGCCACGCCCAGCACCACGGTGCGCGGCGACAGCCCCGACAGCATGCGGCGTGCCAGTGCTTCGAAGAGCCCCGAACGCTCCGCGACCGCGACACCGAGCATCACCATCAGCACGACGCCGAGCGGGCCGAAGGTGACGAAGGACTCCTCGGCGCCGGTGAGCAGGTCGCGTACGGCGTCCACCGACAGGGCGCTGCGTACGCCGACCAGGTCACCCGAGGAGGGGTCCTCGACGCGCAGGCCGGAGGTGTTCAGCGCCCAGCTGACGAGGGCGACGACACCGCACAGGATCCAGAACAGCCAGAACGGATGCGGCAGCGCGTTGCCCGCGCGCTCGACCAGGTCGAGGAGCCGGGAGCCACGGCCCCCCTCGTCGGGCTCGGTGGACTGCACCTCCTCGGTGCGGGTGTCGGATGCGCTCATGGCGGCCTCCTGTGAGGAGTGGGAGAGAACGGGGGGAGGGGGGTGAAGACGGGGAGGGGAAGGGGGAGGGGGAAACGAGGGCAAGGTGCGGCTGTGCCGCGAGCAGTGCGGAACGGGACCCGGAGCCGCGCGGGACCACCATCCGCAGCGATGGCACGCGGAGCGCTCTCGGGTTTCGCTGACAGTAGGTGCCGTGTCCGGCCCCGTCACCGTCCGGCGGAACAGTTGACCTGATGACGTCAAGTGATCGCCATGATCCTGGCCAGTGCTTAGCGTCACGGGAGTGACCTCGTACGACACCTCCCACGCCCGCAGGCCCGAACCCGTCCTGGGACCCGAGCCCGACCCATTTCAGGGGCTCGAACCCGTCCTGGGGCCCGGCCCACTCCAGGGACCCGAACCCCTCCAGAGGCCCGAGCCCCTCCAGGGCGGTGCCCTGTGGCGCCGTACCCTGCGCATCCCCGTGCGGGACGGCATCCATCTCGCCGCCGACCTGTACTCCACCTCACCCGAGCCGGAGGCGACCGCGCTTCCCGCGCTACCCGTGCTCCTCGAGCGCACCCCGTACGGTCGGCGCGCGCAGCGCGGTTCGGACCAGGACCGCAGCGACGCGCCGGTCCCGCAGCCCGAGGACATCGCCCGGCACTTCACCGACGCCCGCTACCACGTCGTACGCCAGGACTGCCGGGGACGTGGCGACTCCGAGGGGACGTTCGTGAAGTACCTCGGCGAAGGCCCGGACGGGGCGGACACGATCGCCTGGCTCAGGAACCAGCCGTGGTGTGACGGCAGGGTCGTGATGACGGGGGTGTCCTATTCCGCCCACGTCCAGGCAGCCGCGGCGGCCGAGGGAACGACGGGGCTGGCCGCCATGTTCCAGGACTCGGGCGGTTTCTCCTCCGCGTACGACGCGGGGATGCGGATGGGCGGCGCCTTCGAGCTGAAGCAGGTGACCTGGGCACTGCGGCATGCGGTGCAGAGCCCGGAGGCCGCGGCGGATCCGGTCCTGGCCGAGGAACTGCGGCGCGTGGACCTGACGGGCTGGTTCGGTGCGATGCCGTGGCGGCCGGGCTGCACGCCACTGCGGCACCTGTCGACGTACGAGGACTTCCTGCTGGAGCAGTGGCGGCAGGACACCTTCGGGGACTACTACCGCAACCCGGCGATCTACGGGCGAGGCTTCTACGAGCGCTTCCCGGACGCGCCTAGCCTGCACATGGGCAGCTGGTACGACCCGTACGTCCGCTCCACCATCGAGAACTTCACCGCCCTGCGGGAGCTGAAGTCGGCACCCTCCTACCTGGTCATGGGCCCGTGGACGCACGGGCACCGCTGCGAGACGTACGCCGGAGACGTGGACTTCGGCCCGCGGGCGACACTGGACGGCAACCTCGCCCCGTCGTACCTGGAGTTCCGCCGCCGCTGGTTCGACCGGGCGCTGCGTCGGGAGGACGAGGGCGACGGGGCGAATCCGGAGAACGCCGGCGTGGGGCGTGCCGGCGGCGAGGAGAACGGCGCGGAGGGCGGCGCGGAGGGCGGCGCGGAGGGCGGCGAGGAGAACGGCGCGGAGTTCGGCGACCTCCCCGCCGTCCAGTACTTCCTGATGGGCGGCGGTGACGGCCGACGGGATACGGCGGGGCGGATGCGGCACGGCGGCGCATGGCACACCGACACCCGGTGGCCGCCGGCGTCCACGGCTCCCGTCGCCTTGTACCTCACCACCGACGGAGCCCTCACCACCGCCCCGCCCACCGTTGCCGCCGCGTCGGTGACCTACGACTTCGACCCGCGCCACCCGGTGCCCACCATGGGAGGCCAAGTCACCTCGGGCGAGCCGGTGATGACGGGCGGGGCCTACGACCAGAACGCCCCGGACGCCCGGGTGTACGGGGCGCGCGAACCGTACCTTCCGCTGGACTCCCGCCCGGACGTGATCAGCCTGAGCACCCCGCCACTGGAGCGGGACGTGGTGCTGGCCGGCCCGGTCTCGGCAAAGCTCTACATCTCGACGACGGCCCCGGACACGGACTTCACCATCAAACTGATCGACGTCCACCCGCCGAACGCCGACTATCCGCACGGTTTCGCCATGAACCTCACCGACGGCATCGTCCGCTGCCGCTTCCACCGTTCCTACGAGAGGCCGGAGTTGCTCGTTCCGGGCGAGGTGTACGAGATCGAGGTCACCGCCCCCGACACGGCGAACACGTTCGCCGCAGGCCACCGCATCCGGCTCGACGTCTCCTCCAGCAACTTCCCCCGCTTCGACGTCAACACCAACACCGGCGAACCGGAGGCAGCCGCCCGCCGCACCGCTGTGGCCACGAACACCGTGCACCTGGATGCAGGGCGCCCGTCCCACCTGCGAGTGTGGCTGGAAGGAGGAGCGGACGCGCTCACGTAGCCGGCCGGCGTGCCGCCCCGGGCTGCCGCAGGGACCTCTGTGCCCCGGCAGGATTGGAACCTGCGGCACCGGCTTCAGGAGTTCGATCACTGCTCAGCCAGCCGGGGGGCATGCGGCCACGCCGGCCAGGCCTGACCGCCTACGAGTGTTGGCGTCCGGTGCCGCTGATGTCACTCGTAGATGTCGCAACGGAGCAACCTGCGCTCGCTCGCTGACACGATGGCCCTGTGGTTGACCTGGAGCGCATCAAAGCAGAGACCGTGGCGTACTTCCGAGCACTTGATGAGAACGCCACTCTGCGGCACCACTTCCGCGGCACTGATGAGGAGGGCGCCTCGTGGTACTTCGAGGCCGTACCCGACCGCGGCGAGTTGATCGCCATCAAGCAAGCCGAGCTGACTCCGGCCGGCCAACTCCGCCAATACAGTTGGGAGCACCTGGAGGACGAGCACGGTTTCCTCACAGACCAAGCGATCGACCCTGAAGGGGACCCGCTGGAGACCATCCCGGCCGAAGAATTCCAGCGGATGTGGACTCGGTAAGCGGGCGGGACACCCGCTTCAGGAGTGGGATCGAATCCTTGCCGGGTGCTGCCTGGCGCTGCTGTTTCCCCTGAGAGGCGGCGACCGGCGACGTTGTCGTGCTGCACCACATGGTCGCGCTGCGGGGTGGACTCCACCTGCTCACCGGGCGGACGGGCGAGCACGGCGCCCGCCGTTCAGCCTGCACCACCCTGTCCCCGACATCACCGAACGCGACGTGTACGTCTGCGGCCCGCCCGCCATGACCAGGGCCGTGTTTGCCGCCCACGAGACGGTCTCCGTTCGACAGGTACACGCCGAGAAGTTCGGCCTGGCCTGAACCGGAAAGAGGTCGGACGGCCAGACCTGCGCGCAGAGACCCGCTACAGCCGAGCAGAACCCCTCGCTCACGCAAACGGCCCCGGACGAGGGGGCCGAGGCCGACTAGGCGCCCTCCCGGGAGTAGAAACCCCAGGTCAGAGCGGTAATGCGTTGTGCCCCCGGCAGGATTCGAACCTGCGACACCCGCTTTAGGAGTTTTCGCCGGGTGAGGCTGTGACCTGCGAATATGTGGGCATCGGTGTGTCTGGCCAGGGAAAGGCTTCTCCATAGTTCTCACGTGTTCACGGTGCTTCCCGTCCCCGTGTGTGCTGAATGCGTGCCGGTGAAAGCTGCTCGACGAGGACATCATGAGTCGCTCGGGGGAACCAGCGAGTGACGGCAGCGAGACGTCGGCGCCGTCCGTGCGCGTAGTGCAGCGCGGGCGTTCCATCCTCCCGGGGGTGTTCTCCTGGGCGGCGGTGAACCTCTCATTGCCCGAAGTCCGCAAGGATCGGCACTGGTTTGACCAGGGTGTCGGGCTGGACTGGGCTGGTGAACTGCTTCAAGGGCGGATCTACGAGATTGACGACGAGGACGGTACCGCCGAGCGGTAGAGCGGCAACGCCACTCCTGCTGGCGGTCAGAGCGGATACATGACGCTGTAGGCGCCCCTGACGGGGGAGGAGCCGTCCGAACCCGCGGATGCCAGTCTCCGCCGTCAAGTTGGCGATCCGCTGATCAGGCCGGAGCACGGTCAGCGCGATCGGCGGCCACAGGATCTCAGCCAGTACTACTCACACTGAGGCAATGAAGCTATTGTCATTAGCATCATGTTGCTTCAGGTCGATACGTCAGACGCGCGACCCCTGCATGAACAGGTGGCCGCCGGGATTCGCGGGGCCGTACGCCGGGGTGAGCTGTCACGCGGAGACCGGCTGCCCTCGGCAAAAGAACTGGCCGAAGCGTTGGGGATCAACGCGAACACGGTGCTGCGGGCCTTGCGGGCCCTCAGGGATGAAGGGCTCCTGGAGTTCCGCCGCGGACGCGGGGTCACCGTCAAGGGCACCCTCCCTCAGGAGGTGGAACTCATGGAACTGCTCCGTCGCGCGGTGGATGTTGGCCAGCGATGTGGATACCAGCGGCAAGAACTCGCCCGAATGATTGAGGAGTTGACGTGAACGAACGGGGGGACGGTGCGGCCACCGGGCAGCGAGGCGGCGGCATCGCCGGGCAGCCCTCCAGCCGGACCGCATGGATCAGCGGCGCCCGCAACTGGTGGCTGCCCGGCTTCAGCCTGGTACTCGTGACAGCCTTGATTGTCTGGCGCTGGGACAGCGCGGGACCTGGGATCCTTGCCCTGCTGATCCTGCCCGGCATCGTGGCGACCCTCAGCTCTGTCCGGGTCATCGCAGGACAGGCCGGCGTTCGCGTGGGTCTGGGCCGCTGGGGCTGGCCCGCGAAAGTCGTGGACTATGCCGACATCGCCAGCGCTGCCGTGGAGCAGATATCCCCCGCGTCCGTAGGAGGCTGGGGGTACCGGGTGAAACGAGGCACGACTGTCGTCATGGTATGCGGCGGGGAATGCCTGGTCCTCGACCTGCGCAACGGCAAGCGACTGGCGGTGAGTTGCAGGGACGCAGGAACGGGAGCGGCTTTCGTCAACCGCTTCCTGACACGCGGCTGACCGATCGGCTGCGGAAGCCGCCCCGCAGAGCCAACCGCCCCAGCGGCCCGTCATGCCGATGCTGCCGGAGTCAGCACGGCCAGCAGGTCTCCGGGGCGGTCGGTACCCAGGACGTAACGCTTCCCGTCCCTCAAGGTGACCTCGACTGCATCCTTCCCCCGCATGACAAGGCCGATCGCGCCATCACTCGTTCGCCGAAGACCAAGCCCGCCCATGTCGCGGGCGAGGATGGCGCGTTGGCGTACTTCGACGATGTCCGACCTTGCGATGGTCCTGCGCCACACGGGCACCAACGACAGACGTACGCACTCGTCGTCCACGGTCACCCTGCTGTGGAATGAGAGGATGAGTGCGGGCACCACGACCAGACACACGACGATCAGTACGCGGGGAACGACCTCCACCGACAGCGGCCACAAGAACGGCGCGCCGACAATACAGACCACCATCGCGGACGACAGGACCACGTCGACAGACCGCGGGTTTCGGCGCCGCTCCGAAAAGGCCACCCCTCGCCTCCGGTTCGCCTCGCTCATACTGTCACCTCTGTGGATCGTTCATCGCCCGTGTCCATCGCGCCCTTGTCGGCCGCGCCGTTCTCCTCGGCCGGCGACGCCTTCAGGCGTGAAATCCGCCACGGCAGTGATGCACCGATGGGATTGCACAAGATCAGCAGAGCACCCCACATCACGAGGACGAAACTCCACAATCCCATGAGGAGACCGATCATCAGGTGCAGGGTGAACCCTCCGACGAGCAGGATGAGTCTTGCCCGCCGGGACATCAGGAGGCTGATCGAAAGGGCGAACTCCAGCGCAATAGGTGCCCACGTCAGGAACGTCACCGTAGGGCCCCAGTCCGTCAGAACCCTGAAGACCGGGGCCAGCCAGCTGGAGGCACCGAAGGAGGGGTCGGAGGCCCAGTAGTACATCGCCGTGCCATCGGCCCACTCCTGGTGGCTGAGCTTGGCGATGCTCGACTGGAAGTAGATGCCGGCCACCTGGAGTTGGATGGCGAAGGTGAAGCAGGCGGCACCCACGATGGCCCACCGGCGGAGCTCCGAGGGGGCCTCGCCGGCCGGTGGGGAGAGCCGCTGCCAGTGCCAGCGTCGTGGGTCGCCCAGAGCGACCGGGACGAGCAGCAGGGTCAGGATCGAGGCGACCTGGTCGCCTCCGTCGGGGATCGAGCTGCTGGTGTAGAAACTGGCAGCCACGTACCAGTGAGGGATGCAGGTCCATCGGGGCCGCCAGCCGGAGGCCACCACCAGGAGTGCCGCGACGCAGGCCCATCGCACACCGTCCAGGTGACTGGACGACGTGACACAGAACGCATCGAAGCGCTGGATCCCCGCGCAGTAGGGAGCCTTGGGCCTGTTGGACACGAGCCCGAACAGGCTGTCCGAGCTGCTGAAGGCAAGGGTGCCGGCCGTCCCGAGAGCGATGAGGGTGCGGGCCAGGCCGTAGCAGGTCCCCCAAGCCAGTGGCACACGCACGGAGGCAGCGAGGCTTCTCATCATGACTCGCATTTCACTTTCAGGTGCAGCACGCGCTCGGGCACGTGATCTTGAGTGGTGATGTCACGCCAGGCCCAGGGCTGCGGCTTCCAGGAGACGGCATAAACGTCTCCGCAGAATGTCGGGGACGGAGTCCGGTCGACCACTTCGTGCGCGGGGAGCTTCGGCGCGAGGCAGGACTTGAGCTCCGTTCCGCACGCCGCCCACGTGGAATAGGGGACGGATTCGACAAGCAGCGCGTACTCGGGTCCTTGAGCCCGGGACTTCCGGCCGAGCCCGAAGAAGTTATGGGGGGCGGAATGCGGCGTGAGTGACAATTTCTCAGGATTCCCCTGGGCGTCAATCTTGAACATCTCGATCGTAGGGTCTCTAGGGGATTTCGTGAAGAACGCCCAGCCTTGCGGAAATATGTACCCGATGTTTTCGCGAAATCCGCTGGATTCGCCGGGGAGTTCGAGCGCATTCCGGGGCAGCTGGCTGTGGATCCCGATGATCCCGAGCACCGCTACGACCGCGCCGACGACAATAATCCTCACACGAGGAATCTCAGTTTGACGCGGGCTGGTCGGCTCGCGTTCTATTTCGAACTTATTTCCCAATGGCATGACAGGTCGAACTCCGAGACGGAAACCAGGAAGTGGGGGCGGGGCGGGTCCGCGGGACCCGCCCCGCCGATGGAATTCAGGCCGCGTGCAGGAGGGTGGTCACCTTCGCGACGGCTTCTTCCTGGGTGAGTGTCGAACCGGCCTTGGACGCCGACCAGAACCAGTTGGTCCCGATCACGATGTTGGCGCCCGCGACAGCGGCCTCTGCGACGGCGACGACCGCGGCGGTCAGCGCGGCGACGATGTGCACACCCGCAGCGGCGACCGCGATGGTCACACATGTGGGCCCGGCGTCCGCATCCTTGGCGCCGACGCCGATGGCTTTGAGGTCCTTCGGGGCCCGCAGGAGTGCAGCCTGGACCCGGGCAGGCGACCCGGAATGGACTTCGGTGGAGAACCTCTGGAAGTAGCCCGGATTCTTCTTGGCCAGCGCATCCAGCAGTGCGTCGCCGGCCTTCATCGCCGTGGCGCCGTTGTTCTGCTTGTACACCTCTCCGATCTTGGAGAAGAGGTCACTGTCCTTTGCGAGCGCCTGGGCAACCGTCCCCTGGCCGAAGAAGATTCCCCGGAACAGCGCCCGTCCGTCTGCTGTGGATCCGACGGACTTGACGACTGCGATATGCGGCGCCGCAACATCATGGGACGTACCACCCACCGCGTAGGCAGTGGTGGCACCGCCGATCGAGAGACAGAGCGCCACTGCGGCAGCGGTTAATTTGGCCTTGGATCTCAACGAATTACCTTCCCCTGTAGCACGTTGAGGCCCACCACGGGCCACTCATACCCTGGTCGTGGTCAAGACTGGGCACGAGTGCTTACTGCGATGAGTCGAATGGTCATGAGCATGCTAACGGCGTCCATTCTTGGGACCGTCACAGGAAAACGGAGCGGCACCTTCAGTGATCACCCACTATGCGAAGTTTGGGTTACCCTCTCCCCGGCGGGCGAACTTTCGGTGAGATCGGCTTCAATCAGGCGAGTCCGTAATTTATTGCAATCCAACCGAAGCTTTGCCGTGGCTTTAGTGATGTGGATCACTCGAAAAGATCCCGTTGCGGAGAGTAGCTGCACGAGAAGGCTTGGACGGGCTGAGCCAACTTGACCGGGCCCAAGTTTGCGCGCTCTGACAGGCATTGGCTGATCAGACGACTGGACCAGCTCATCGGAGGTAGTCGTCCAGGGCCTCGCAGGCGCGGGCGGCGTGACGTTCGACGACGGCGAAGAGGATCGCGAAGGCGGTGGTCACGGGCAGATGGTGGTCTGTCAGCTGACGACGCGTTGTCTGCGGCCGACCGGTCTTGGTCTCAGCACATGGCACCCGCGGCCCTGCTCCTGCCGCTCCCGTCGGCGTCTGGTGATGACCAGAGGGGGTGCTGGTTGGCACGGGTCTGGATTGAGGACCGGATAGGGCACGCGGCGTACGTACGGGCCGTGGCGGATGCCAAAAGGGCGGGGCGTACGCCGCCGGGGCGCTACCGCGTGCGCTGGTACGACCCCGACGGCAAGCCGAAGATGAAGACCTTCACCCGCAAGGTCGACGCCGAGGCCGAGCGGACGAGGATGGAGTCCCGTCTCAACGACGGCTCCTACCGTGACCCGGCCGCCGCCCGCGTGAAGTTCGCAGAGGTGGCGGAGTCCTGGCTGGCAGAGCAGCTTCATCTCAAGCGCTCAACCAGGGCTCGCTACCGCGGTGTTCTCGACGTCCACGTGATCCCCAAGTGGGGCACCACCCCGCTGGACCGCATCCACTTCGAGGACATCGCGGAGTGGCTCGCGGATCTGCTGTCCGCAAGGCGTACGTCGTCCTCAGTCGCGTTCTGGGCTACGCGGTCAAGGCTCGTCGTCTGGCGGTCAACCCGGCTGTCGGCGTGCCCCTGCCGAAGGCGATGCCGGCGGACCACGTGTACCTCGACGACATGCAGGTCGACGCTCTGGCCGACGCGTCAGGCGCCTACCGGGTGTTCATCTTGCTGCTGGCCTACACCGGCGTGCGCTGGGGCGAGGCGTCCGCGCTGAGAGTGGGCCGCGTCGACCTGGACGCCTGCCGGGCTCACATCGTGGAGGCGTACGCCGAGGACAACGGCAAGCTCTGCCTCGACACCCCTAAGAACCACGAGCGCCGGTCCGTACTGATCCCGCGGTTCCTGGCCGACGAGCTGACGCCCCACGTCCAGGGGCGGAGGGATGACGACTTGCAACTTCCGCCAGCGATTCTTCGCGCCGGCGGTCGTGAAGGCCGGGCTGGGGCACCTCAAGGTCACCCCGCACAAGCTGAGGCACACGGCAGCCTCACTCGCCATCGCCAGCGGGGCAGACGTCAACGTCGTCCAGACGATGCTGGGCCACAAGTCCGCGACGCTGACCCTGGACACGTACGGGCACCTTTTCCCGGACCGTCTGGATGAGGTCTCGAAGAAGATGCACAAGCGCCGGGCCAAGCAGTTGGCCAAGGCAAAGGCCAAGCTGGAGAAGGCTGAGCGGAAGACTCGCGAGGCGGCCGAGGCGGTTGCCGCCTTGGAGGAAGACGTCGCGTGATGTGTGCCTGATCCGTGCCGGGGAGCTGTAACCGAAAGGGCCGCCCTCACCGCACTGTTGCGGTGAGGGCGGCCCTTTGCGATTCCCTCGGATCAGGTCAGTCCCGCGGCCGGCGGCCTTCCTGCCGACCTCGGTCAATCGCAGCAGCGGCCGCGTCCCCGGCCAGCCGCTCGATCTCCTCGGGCACCTCCCGCTCGTCGAGCACGAAGAGCCGGCCGCCGACGAGATGAGTGGTCGTCTTCCAGCCGAGACGACGCCCCGCCTCCCGAGCGGCGCGCCGGACGTCCTTGAGCTCGCCCATCTCCGCAAGATCGTCGCTGTTCAGGATCAGCTGCCCGTAGTAGCCCTGGTACTCGGGCCTGAGTGCGGCCAGCATCAGGGACTCAAGGCGGTCGACCAGCTTCACGTACCGGCGCCGGGCCAGCTCATCCTCGACGGGCATCCTGCACAGCTCCCCACCGTCCGCACCCACAGCATGTGTGCCATATATGTGCTGCAGGCACAGAGGCCCTCCCGTCTGACGGACGGAAGGGCCTCTGACCAGGTGTTTCTCTGTGCCCCCGGCAGGATTCGAACCTGCGACACCCGCTTTAGGAGAGCGGTGCTCTATCCCCTGAGCTACGAAGGCAGGGTGGTGTGGCGCCGTGGTGGTGGCGTACTGCGTCAGTGTAGCGGGTGAGGGCTGTTCGGAAGGGGTGGGTGGGGGTGGGTGGGGCGCGCCCGAGGGGGCGGGGAGGGGGAGGGTTGACCTCAAGTTTGGTTGAGTTTTTATGGTCCTCGCATGTCAACACACAGCGCACATCCGCTCAAGATCGGCGTCCTCATCGGCAGTGTTCGGGCCGGGCGGTTTGCCGACAAGGTTGCCGACTGGTTTGTTGCCGAGGCCGGGGGGCGGCAGGACATGGAGATCCATGTGATCGATCTGGCCGAGCCCGCCCTCGTCGACGAACTCAAGCTGAGTTTCGAGCAGTCCGGTGATCGTCCCGACCATCGCCCCGGTGACGTACCGAGGCTTGCTCGGCGTATCGAGGGGCTCGACGGGCTCGTGGTCGTCACGCCCGAGTACAACCACGGGTACCCGGCGTCCCTGAAGCTGGCCATCGACTACGTGTACAGCGAGTGGCGGGCCAAGCCGGTCGGGTTCGTTTCGTACGGGGGGATGGCCGGTGGTCATCGTGCCGTGGAGCAACTGCGGCAGGTCTTCGCCGAGTTGCATGCCGTAACCCTCCGGGACACCGTCAGCTTCCACATGGCCTGGGAGAAGTTCGACGACCGCGGGCGGCCGCTTGACGAGGACGGGGCGGGGAAGGCCGCCACCGTGTTGCTGGATCAGCTCGCCTGGTGGGGGCTCACCCTGCGGGAGGGGCGGGCCGCCCGGCCCTACGTGGGGTGAGCCCACAACCAGCCATCTCCCCTCAGTGCAACGCCACCCGCATGAACCTTCCCGCCACCGCCAGCTCCCCTTCGATCCGCGCCGCCGTCGCTCTCAGCTCGGGAAGGATGTCCTGGACGCATTCCTCCGGCGTGCGGCGGGCCGCGTGCAGGGCCACGTTGGCGGCGGCGACCACTGTTCCCGTGCGGTCGTGGACCGGTACCGCGATCGATCGCAGGCCCTCCTCCCACTCCTCGTCGAGGAGGGCGTAACCCTGTCGGCGGACGGTCTTCAGCACCCCGGAAGGCGCCGCCCCCCGCTCCGCCAGCAGCACCTGGCCCAGTGACGTCGCCGTCGCCGGCAGTCGCGTGCCGACCGTGATGTCCACGCTCATCACGCGTTGCGCGGCTGCCCGGGCCGTGTACTGGATCTCCTCCCCCGTCGGGGACAGGACCGCCAGCGACGTGGATTCGTGGAGCCGGGAGGCCAGGTCCGCCAGGTGAGGGGCCGCGATGCGGGGGAGTGAGGTGCGGGAGAGGGGTGGGAAGCCGAGGGACAGGACCCGGGGGGTGAGGGCGAACGCGCGGTGCGGGCCCGCGGTCACCAGTCCCAGGTGTTCGTACGTGATCAGCGCCCTGCGTGCGGTCGCGCGCGCCAGGCCGGTCGCCTTCGCGACCTCCGTCAGGGTCAGCGCCGGCCTGTCCTCGCCGAACGCCGTCAGTACGGTCAGTCCGCGAGCCAGCGACTCGATGAACCCCCGGCCCAGTTCCTGCTTCGACTCCCGGAGGAGTTGGGCCGACGCCGACGCCGACGCCGAGCCCGAGGCCGTAGTGGAAGCCGACGCCGAAGTGGAGGTCGTCCCTGCCCTCCGCAGTACGCCCTCCATCTCAGCCACCGCCGTACGCAGCCTTGGGAGCAGGGTGTCGTGGAGGTGGGTCGCCGAGTGTCGGCTCGTGTGGCTCACCACGCTCGCCACGCAGGCGATCCGGCCTGTACCGGGATCCCGTACGGGTACCGAGACCGCGACCAGTCCGGGTTCGATCAGCTGGTCGTCCAACGCCCAGCCGTCCTGCCGGGTACGGGCCGCACGTCGTTCGAAGTCGTCGTCCGGCGAGGTGTGTGCGCGCGGCGGTACGGCCGGGAAGCCCCGGTCCTCCGGGTCCGCCGCCCGGCGTGCCCGCCACGCCTGCCACTCCTCCGTGTCCCACTCCGACGCGAACAGCGGGCCGGGGGCGGTGCGTTCGGCCGGGAGCAGGTCGCCGATGCGGAAGCTCAGGGACATGGCGCGGCGACGGGTGGCCTGGTGGATGAAGCGGATTCCGTCGCGGTCGCCGACCGCGAGCGACACCGACTCGTCCAGTTCATCGGCGAGCGCGTCCGCGCGGGCGTTCAGGAGGGCGGGCAGGCGCAGGGCGGCCAGGTAGGCGTTGCCCAGTTCCATGAGGCGTGGGGCGAGGGCCACGTCCCGGCCGTCCAGACGGACGTACTCCATGCGCGCGAGGGTGGAGGTGATCCGGTCCACCGTGGAGCGGGCGAGACCGGTGGCACGTTCGAGCCCACTCAGGCTCAACGTCCCCCCGGCCTCGGTGAGTTGCCGCAGCAGGCCGATGCCCCGGATCAGCGGCGCGACCGCCTCGGCCGGTACCGGGGTGCTGGGGATGCCGGAGGTGCCGTCCGATGTGACCTCCCGCGAGGTCTTCGCGTGCAAGTTCAAAGGCGTCTCGACGGGGGACTCGGCAGGTGTCTCAGCGGGCATCGGCTCTCCGGTACGGCGGTCGCGGCAGGCCTACGGTAATCCGAGGGCCTCCGTGCACAAGGGCGGGTCACCAGCAGCCGGTCGCTAGCCGGTCATTCCCCGTGCCGTTCGCTCGGCAGCCACGTCATCCGCGGTCCCGTGATTCCCGGCGCCGTCGGCTCGGGCGGCCTCGCCACCCGCGGTCCCCGGAGCCGCCCCTCAGAGCTCAACACCCCCTCAATGCTCAACGCCGAGTCACCAGCAACCGGTAGTTCCCGGAGAGGTCCGCCCCCGCCACCGAGATGCGGATGCCTCTCCTCAGGTCCCGGAAATCCTCGCCGGGGGCGAACGGGGCGTCGGAGAGTTCGGCGTGGACGTTCGGGCTGCGGGTGCAGCCTCCGCTGGCGCGGCGGGAGTCGTGCACCGTGACGGGGCCCTGGCCGGTGTCCACGTCCGCGTCGACCTTGTAGATCAGTACGCCCGGCCTGCACACGGTCTCGTCGTTGCCCTCGCGTGTGCGTAGTTCGACGGCGTATCCGGTGCTGCCGCCGAGCGGGACGAAGAGCAGTTTCGCGCCGCCGGTCCGGGCCAGCGGGGTGAGGATGTGCTCCGTCGTGCCGGGTGTCGTCACGCAGCTCATCTGGTCGGCGTCCAGCCAGCCGAGCTTCCACTTGTGCCAGCCCAGCAGGTCGTTGTTGGCCCCCCAGTCCTCGCTCATGATGTCCCAGTGGCCGACCGCGCCGCCGCCGTCCGGGGTGTACAGGTCGGGCAGGCCGAAGACATGGCCGTTCTCGTGCGGGAGGACGCGGTAGCCGGTCTTGTCGTAGGAGCCTGAGCCGTCGTCCTGGCGGGAGTACACGAAGGAGGCGTTCGCCACCCGGACGCCGTCGGCGACGGGGGCCTCCGTGTTGCCGGCGAAGGTGACCGACAGGACCGTGTTCAGCGCGGAGGGTCCCGCGTTGGGTGTCACCAGCACGTTCAGGAAGTCGTACGACCGGAAGTCGACCCTGGGATCGGCCGCGGCCACGACGTCCTGGACCAGCTGCCGGTAGCCGGGGTCGAAGGGCGTGCCGCGCTCTATGCCGTAGGACCGGAACGACCTCGGCATGCGCAGCCAGTCGGGGATCGGTGTCTCGGGGCGGTAGTCGAGGCGGCCGTAGGAACTGGTGCGGAACCACTCCTGCGTCATCGGGAAGAACTCCCGGAACCGGCTCTGCGCGCTGCCCGAGCCGGGCGCGTCGGAGAAGTCGACCATCAGGGTGAGGACGTGGACGGTGCCGAGGGAGCGGGAGTAGCCGCCGGAGGTCGGGACGCCCTCCGACATCTGGACCGTCGGGCCGCCGCTGATCATGCAGGGGCCCTGGGTGGCCGAGCGGGCGATGGGGACCGGTCCTGCGCCGGCCGTCGACGGGCCCGGGGGGAGGCGTCCGGTGCCGGCCGAGGTGCTGACTGCGAGAGTCAGCGCGGTCAGGGAGGCCAGGGCGGCCACGCGGCGCGGGCGTATCCGACGCCGGAGCGGCTCCGGAGAGGTGCCCGTCCCTCCCCGAGGTCTCCCAGCCTGCGGCTGCATGCATGGCCCTTTCGGTCCGCGGCAGCCGCCGAACGGAAGGCTGCGCCCTTTCGAACACCCTGTGTCGAGGGGTTCACGGGCGCGCGCTGGAGGAGACCGAACGTGGGTTTCTCGCCCCGGGATCAGGTGACGCCCGCTCCAGGTCAGGCCCCGGAACCAGCTGGAATCTCCCCTCCAGGGCGGACCCTCGGGACCAGCAGCCATCCCCTCCAGGACGGGCCCCCGGAACCAGCTGGAATCCCCCTGGACAGGCGGGCCCGCGGAACCAGCCAGCCGCTCCGAGACGGGCCCCACCAGCTCCACGCCCCGGTCCCGAGAGGCCTCGACCCATCCTGTGACTCAGGTCACATGGAATCCTCGCCGAGAAGGGAAATAACCGGGGACCACTTCCCCGTTTAGCCATGTGTTCGAGCGAAACGGGGAATCCATCCCCGGATATTTACCCGTTCGTCACATTCGTTACGTAATGTCACCCGTACAACCTCAGGAGTGCACCGTGCAGACCGCGACCCCCGTGCAGAACAAGGCGACCCGGCCGCGCGCCGACGCCCTGCGCAACAGGGAGCGGATCGTCAGTGCCGCTCGGGAGATGTTCACCGAGTTCGGCCCCGACGTGCCGATCGACGAGATCGCCCGCCGGGCCGGCGTCGGCAACGCGACGGTGTACCGAAACTTCCCGGACCGGGACGCCCTCGTCCGCGAGGTCATCTGCTCGGTCATGGATCGCACCTCGGAAGCGGCCGAACAGGCGCTCGCGGAGCACGGCGACGCCTTCGGGGCGCTGGAGCGCTTCGTGCACGTCTCGGCCGACGAGCGGATCGGCGCGCTGTGCCCGATGCTCGCCAACGCCTTCGACCGGAACCACCCCGACCTCGAGGCGGCCCGCCAGCGGGTCGAGCAGATCATCGACGAGATCATGGACCGCGCCAAGGCGGCCGGACAGATGCGCGTCGACGTGGGTGTCGGCGATCTGATGGTCGCCGTGGCCCAGCTCAGCCGGCCCCCGGCCGGTACCGCGTGCGTCAGCGCCGACCGCTTCGTACACCGTCATCTGCAGCTGTTCCTGGACGGACTGCGGGCGCCGGCCCACTCCGTCCTGCCGGGCGCGGCCGTGACCATGGAGGACCTCCGCCAAGCCTGACCGATGAGTTGAGACCTCAGATCCGCCTGACCGATTAGTTCAGACCTCAGAGCCAGTCACCAGCCAGTCACCACAGACCGGCGGTCGCACCTACAGATTCCGGCAGTCGTCACCGACGAGCCGACCCTTACGACACCTTTTTCCGTCCCGAAGTCCCGAAGTGGGTACCCCCATGTCTCAAACAGCCGTAAAGGCTCCCGGCGTCCCGGATGCCAACCGCTGGAAAGCGCTGACGTTCATCGCGCTCGCCCAGCTGATGGTCGTCCTCGACGCGACCATCGTGAACATCGCCCTGCCGTCCGCACAGCAGGACCTGGGCATATCCGACGGCAACCGGCAGTGGGTCATCACGGCCTACGCCCTCGCCTTCGGCGGTCTGCTGCTCTTCGGCGGTCGTATCGCCGACCTGTGGGGCCGTAAGCGCACCTTCGTCGCCGGTCTGATCGGTTTCGCCGGCGCCTCCGCGCTCGGCGGCGCGGCCACCAACGAGGCCATGATGCTCGGCGCCCGCGCCCTCCAGGGTGCGTTCGGCGCACTGCTCGCGCCCGCCGCGCTCTCGCTGCTCGCCGTGATGTTCACGGAGCCCAAGGAGCGCGCCAAGGCGTTCGGCATCTACGGCGCGATCGCCGGTGGCGGCGGCGCCGTGGGCTTCATCCTCGGCGGTGTCCTCACCGAATACCTCGACTGGCGCTGGACGTTCTTCGTGAACATCCCGTTCGCGATCATCGCGGCCGCGGGCGCCTACTACGTCATCCGTGAGCCGGCCGGCGGCCGCAACCGTTCGCCGCTCGACATCCCGGGCGTCATCCTCTCCATCCTCGGTCTGGTCACGCTCGTCTACGCCTTCACCCGCGCCGAGTCCGACGGCTGGGGCGACTCCACGACCGTCGGGCTGTTCGTCGCCGCGGTCGTCCTGCTCGCCGCGTTCGTCTTCACCGAGTCCAAGGTCAAGGCCCCGCTGCTGCCGCTGCGCGTCATCACCGAGCGCAACCGCGGAGGCGTCTACCTCTCCCTCGGTCTCGCGATCATCGCGATGTTCGGCCTGTTCCTCTTCCTGACCTACTACCTGCAGATCGTGAAGGGCTACTCGCCGGTCAAGACCGGCTTCGCCTTCCTGCCGATGATCGGCGGCATGATGGTGGGCTCCACGCAGATCGGCACCCGCCTGATGACCCGGGTCCCCCCGCGCTTCCTGATGGCTCCGGGCTTCCTGGTCGCCGCGCTCGGCATGCTGATCCTGACCCGCCTCGAGATCGGCTCCACCTACTCCAGCACGATCCTGCCGGGAATGATCCTGCTCGGCCTCGGCATGGGTACGGCGTTCATGCCCGCCATGTCGCTGTCCACGCACGGTGTCGAGCCGCGTGACGCCGGTGTCGCCTCCGCCATGGTCAACACCTCGCAGCAGGTGGGCGGCGCGATCGGTACGGCCCTGCTGAACACGATCGCCGCCTCGGCGACGACCTCGTACATCAAGGACCACATCGGCGGCGCCGGTTCCCAGGCCCAGCAGCAGCTGGTCCAGCTGGAGGGCCAGGTGCACGGGTACACCAACGCGATCTGGTTCGCCGTCGGCATCCTCGTGCTCGCCGCGACGATCGCCGCGACGTTCATCAACACCGGCCGCCCGGGCACCAGCACGGTGACCGGCTCCGGCGACGGTGTCGAGGACGAGCTGCCGGTGCCGGTGGTCGCGCACTGACGGCGCCCGTCCACTCGTACCCCTTCGGGCCATCGGTACGTACGGGGAGGGGACGCTCCGTACGTACGCCCCACAGGACCTGCCCTGGTCGCGCTCAGCGCAGCCAGGGCAGGTCCGCTCCCGCTTCGTTCGGCTGGAGTCCCTCGGCGACGATCTCCATGATCTCGCCGAGGGACTTCTGCTGTTCCGGGGTGAGCCGGTCGAACACCGCGTTCCGTACGACCGCCACATGGCCCGGCGCGGCCTCGCGCAGCATCTCCCGGCCCTGGTCCGTGAGGACCGCGAACTGGCCCCGCTTGTCGTCGGGGCAGTCCTCGCGGGTCACCCAGCCGTTCTTCTCCAGACGGGCGATCGCGTGCGAGAGGCGGGAGCGGGTGATCTTCGCGTGCATGGCCAGCTCGGTCATGCGCAGCCGGCGCTGCGGGGCCTCGGCGAGTTTGACGAGGAGACCGTAATAGACGTGCGGCATGCCCGCGTCCCGTTGGAGCTGGCGGTCCATGTGGTCTTCGAGAAGGGTGGTGGCGTGCATATAGGCACGCCAGACGCGCTGCTCCTCGTCGGTGAGCCAGCGGGGCTCCTCAGCGCGCGCGGATGTGGATGCCGTGTTCATGTACTCCACTGTACGAGAGCTCTCCTTGAATGTTAAACAAGTGAGGCGTACACTCAATATTGTCATAGCTTGATGTTTCAAGCTTTGTTCTTCCGGAGGGAGTCGCAGCCATGTCCGCCGCCATCGAGGAGCGCACTCCCGCCGTCCCTGGGCAGCGCATGCCGGCCCTCTACCTCAGTCATGGCGCCCCGCCGCTCGCGGACGACCCGATCTGGCCCGGCGAACTCGCCGCCTGGTCCGCCGGTCTGCCCCGCCCCAAGGCGATCCTCATGGTCTCCGCCCACTGGGAAGAGGCCCCGCTCGCCCTCGGAGCCGTCCAGCCGGTCCCCCTGGTCTACGACTTCTGGGGCTTCCCCGAGCACTACTACCAGGTGACCTACGACGCCCCCGGCGCCCCCGAACTCGCCGAGTCCGTACGCAAGTTGCTGCGGGCGCCCGGCATACCCGTGCAGGACATCCCGGACCGCGGACTCGACCACGGCGCGTACGTCCCGCTGGTCGAGATGTTCCCCAAGGCCGACATCCCCGTCCTGCAGATCTCCATGCCGACCCTCGACCCGGTGAAGCTCATGGACATCGGCCGCAAACTCGCGCCGCTGCGCGAGGAGGGTGTGCTGATCGTCGGCTCCGGCTTCTTCACCCACAACCTGGCCGCGCTGCGGCACACGGGCGGGGGAGTGCCGACCTGGTCGTCCGAGTTCGACGACTGGGGCCGCCACGCCCTGGAGTCACGCGACTGGGACGCCCTGCTGGACTTCCTCCACAAGGCCCCGGCCGGCCGCTACGCTCACCCGCGCACCGAGCACTTCGCCCCCCTGTTCGTGACCATGGGCGCCGCGGACGTCGTCGGCGAGCTCGACGCGCAGAAGTCCGTGATCGACGGTTTCTGGATGGGCATGGCCAAGCGGTCGGTGCAGTTCGGCTGATCCTCGCGCGGGCTACAACTCCCGGTGGAGCTCGGGCCCCTTGTGGGCTACAACTCCTTCTCGAACCAGGCCACGTCCCAGTAGCGGCCGAACTTGCGGCCCACCTCGCGGTACGTGCCCACGTGCCGGAAGCCGAAGCGCTCGTGCAGGCGGGCGGACGCCTCGTTGGGCTGGGCGATGCCCGCATAGGCGCGATGGACGTCCTCGTCGGCCAGGGCCTCGAAGAGGGCCTTGTAGAGCAGCGTGCCGACGCCGCGCCCGCGCGCGTGGGGAGCGAGGTAGACCGTGACCTCCACCGAGGTCGCGTACGCCGGTTTGGGGCGGAACGCGCTCGATGTGGCGTAGCCAAGAATCTCCTGTGAGGTTCCTGGGGAACCCGCCTCCGTGGCAACCATCAACCGGTGCGGGCCGTCTTCAGGGTGGGAGAGCAGCCAAGGGCGGCGCTCCTCCGGAGTGAAGATCGCGGTATCGAATGTGATGGAGGTCTCACGTACATAGTGGTTGTAGAGGTCGGTGAGGGTATCGAGGTCTGCCTCGACTCCCGGCCTGACCTGCACCTCTGTACGTTCCACCGACATCGGACCTCCCTCTGTGGCCGGGCAGGATACTGCATGATCAGAAAAACAGGCGGGTGGGTTGGGAATTCTGTCCGGATTCCAGTCGTTGTTTCCATCGGAAGCAGGGCACCCGAGGAGAGTGCCCAGCGCCCAAGGACCACCCGCTGACTCACATCGCAAGGGAGCACGCATGGCAACCCGTGCCGTCGCCCGTCGTCAGTCCGCCACCGGTCGGACCGACACGGCAAGCAGTGTTCGCGTCCGTGGCGGCGAGATCGCCGACCGCGACCTGGTCGGCATGTACCTCGACGAGATCGCGCGCACACCGCTGCTCGACGCCGCCAAGGAAGTCGAGCTGTCTCAGATCATCGAGGCGGGTGTGTTCGCGCGACAGGTCCTCGACGGATACGAGGACGCCAAGGCGGATGCCTCCCGTGAGGAGCTCCAGGCCCTGGTCGACGAGAGTGAGCGTGCCAAGGACGTCTTCATCCGCTCCAACCTCCGTCTGGTCGTCGCGGTGGCCCGCCGCTATCCCCGCAGTGGGCTGCCTCTCCTCGACCTGATCCAGGAGGGCAACGCCGGCCTGGTGCGCGCGGTCGAGAAGTTCGACTACCGCAAGGGCTTCAAGTTCTCGACGTACGCGACCTGGTGGATCCGTCAGGCGATCACCCGCTCGATAGCGGACCAGTCGCGCACGATCCGGCTGCCCGTCCACCTGGTGGAGGAGCTGGGCCGGATCCGGCGCGTGCAGCGGGAGTTCAACCGCGAACACGGCCGCGACCCGGAGCCCGCCGAGATCGCCGCCGAGCTCGGCTCGAACCCGGAGCGCGTCGTGGACGTCCTGGACTGGGCCCGCGACCCGGTCTCCCTGAACATGTCGGTGGACGACGACGGCGACACCCAGTTCGGCGATCTCCTGGAGGACACGTCGGCGGTCTCCCCGGAGCAGTCCGTGTTGACCCTGCTGCGCAGCGAGGAGCTCGATGACCTCATCGGCCGCCTCGACCAGCGCACGGCCTCCATCATCAAGATGCGGTACGGCATCGTGGACGGCCGGGAACGCACGCTGACCGAGGTCGGCAAGGAGCACGGCCTGACGCGCGAGCGGATCCGCCAGATCGAGAAGCACGCCCTGCTGGAACTGAAGAAGCTGGCGCGGAGCACGGGCTTCGACGCGGCGGCGTGAGGTCTGCGGCGGCGTGACGTCTGTCGCGGGGCGTCGGTAGGGGAACCGCTGACGCCTCGCTCACGCCATCGGTGACGCCTGTCGGTAGGGCGGTCGCGACGCCATCGTTCGGCACCCGTGACGCAATCCGTTGGCACCCGTGACGCAATCCGTTCGGCACTCGCGACGCCATCCGTTGGCACCCGTGACGCAATCCGTTCGGCACCCGTGACCCGGCGCGCGCCCGGTGGCGAAAGACAGCGCAAACATGGCGTGTAACGCCGCTTCAACCCGCTGGGCCCCGGGAACAAGACTTCAGGGCCCAGGAGTTCGAGTCCGAGACCATCTCCCGGACCCCTCGAGCCAAGTCCCGTCGCACTCCCCCCGGCGCCGGGACTCTCCCCGAGCCGGGCTTCGGCGCCCTCCCCCCCCCGGGCGCCGGGGTCCGGCTCTCTTCGTGCCGCTCCGCCCCCGGATATGCCGGACCGGCGGGACACCCCGAACCTGAACCCCGGGGTGGCCCGCCGGAGGGCAGATTCTGTCACATGGGCCCAGCGTCTCCAGAATTCTGTGTGTGCCTGTTGTTTTCAGGCTTTTCGGGTGCGGGTGCCCGATGAGGTCGGGCCTCCTCACTCAATCCCGCCGCACCTCCCCGGCGCTACCCGCCCCCGTACCCCCCGCCCGAACCAACCGCGCACCCAACTCCCTTACACACCGCACCAGTTCCTCCGGTTCCTGCACGGTGAAGTCGAAGCCGAGCATCGCCAACCGCACCGCCAGCCACTCCGCCGAGTCCCCCGCGGATCCGCGCAGGCGACACCGCTCCCCGTCGAGCGCCTCCGGGAGGGCCTCGAGCCATCCCGGCAGCCTGGCGGCGACCGCCTCGGCCGGTGCGTCGAACGTCACCGTGAAGTCGTACATCTCGTGCCGCCCGTACATCGACTGCCGGAGGTACTCCGCGGCGCTGCCGGTCGGCAACTCCCGCGGCGTGAACCGCGCGCCGGTGGCCAAGGGTGAACTCACCCGGTCGACGCGGAACGTACGCCAGTCGCCGCGATCGAGGTCGTAGGCGACGAGGTACCAGCGCCGCCCGGTGGAGACCAGCCGGTACGGCTCGACCACGCGGCGCGAGTCCGCGCCGTCCCGCGCGCGGTAGGCGAACCGCAGCCGCTCCCGCCCGGCCACCGTGGAGGCCATCACGGTCAGCGTCTCGGGTGCGATGCTCGCCCCGTCCCCGCTGGTGAGCGGAGTCGTCGCGGCCTGGAGTGTGGCGACGCGGTGCCGCAGCCGGGCCGGCAGCACCTGTTCCAGCTTGGCCAGCGCCCGTACGGACGCCTCGTCGACGCCCTCCAGCGCGTGACCGGCACCCGCTCGCAACCCCACCGCGATCGCCACCGCCTCCTCGTCGTCGAGCACGAGCGGCGGCATGGCCTTGCCCGCGACGAGCCGGTAGCCGCCGTCGGCGCCCTTGGTCGCCTGCACGGGATAGCCGAGCTCGCGCAGCCGGTCGACGTCCCGCCGGACCGTACGCCGAGACACCCCGAGGCGCTCGGAGAGCTCGCCGCCGGGCCATTCGCGCGGCGTCTGGAGGAGGGAGAGGAGGTGGAGGAGTCGAGCCGGAGTGTCCGTCGTCATGGCTTCGAGGATGCCGCAGAAATAGGACACGATCTGACCTAATGGGGTCTTAGCTTGTGGGACATGACCTCCACCGAGCCCACTCCCAGGGCGGCGGGCGACCGGCGTCGCTGGTTCGCCCTCGCCATCGTGATGACCGCGGCCTTCATGGACCTCGTCGACGTCACGATCGTCAACATCGCCATCCCGTCGATCCAGCGGGACGCGGGCGCCTCCTTCAGTCAGATCCAGTGGATAACCGCCGGATACGCGCTGGCCTTCGCCGCCGGCCTGATCACCGGCGGGCGGCTCGGCGACATCCACGGGCGCAAGCGGCTGTTCCTGATCGGTATCGGCGGCTTCACCCTCGCCTCCGCGCTGTGCGGCTTCGCCGCGAACCCGGAGATGCTGGTCGCCTCCCGCATCCTGCAGGGCGGCATGGCGGCGCTGATGGTGCCGCAGGTCCTGTCGATCGTGCACGCCACCTTCCCGGCGCACGAGCGGGGCAAGGTCTTCGGACTCTTCGGCGCGATCGTCGGCCTGGGCGCGGTCTCCGGCCCGCTGCTGGGCGCACTGCTCACCGAGTGGAACCTGTTCGGGCTCGAATGGCGGCCCATCTTCCTCATCAACCTGCCGGTCGGCATCGCGGGCCTGGTTCTCGGCAGCCGTTTCATCACCGAGTCCAAGGCGCCGAAGGCGCTGAAGCTGGACCTGGTGGGCGTCGCGCTGGTGACGCTGGGTCTGCTGATGCTGATCTACCCGCTCACCCGAGGCGAGGAGCTGGGCTGGCCTGTGTGGGGATACGTGTCGATGGGCGGCTCGCTCGCGGTGCTCGGCGCGCTGGTGGCGTACGAGCGGCGCAAGACGGCACGCGACGGGTCCCCGCTGATCGAGCTGTCCCTCTTCCGGGTCAAGAGCTTCGCCGCCGGTATCGCCGTGCAGACCGTCTTCGGGGTCGCGCTGGGCATCTTCTTCCTGGTGTGGACCATGTACATGCAGACGGGGCTGGGCTGGACCCCGCTGCGGGCCGGGCTGACCGGCGTCCCGTTCTCGATCGCCGTGTCCCTGGCGGCCGGTCTGTCCGTGCAGCAGCTGGTCCCGCGCTTCGGTCGCAAGGTGCTCCAGGCGGGCGCGCTGGGGATGGGGCTGGGCGTGCTGCTCTACATCTGGGAGTCCGAGCGGTACGGCCTCGGCATCGCGTCCTGGCAGATGGCGTTGCCGCTGGTCGTGATGGGGGCGGGCATGGGCCTGATTGTCGCCCCGCTGACGGACGCGGTGCTGTCGGAGGTGCCGCGCGAGCACGCCGGTTCGGCCTCGGGACTCATCAACACCGTGCAGCAGATGGGCAACGCGCTGGGGCTCGGGCTGGTCTCCGTGGTCTTCTTCGGAGCGATGGCCGACGATCTGCGGCCGACCCAGGTGCGCCCGGCCTTCGTGGAGGGCTTCCAGAACGCGTTGTGGTGGGTGGCCGCGGTGATGGGCGTCATCTTCCTGCTGATGTTCGCCCTCCCGAAGCGGCCCGCGCAGCATGTGGAGGGGGCCGGCCCGGAGTTCGGGGCGGTGGACGAGAGGGAGCGTGAGCTCGTGGCGTGAGCGGGGGTGGAGAAAGGGGCCCGGTACCTGGGGAGGTGCCGGGCCCTTGTGTTGCGCTCGCGCTCAGAGACGGCCGATGTCGTTCCTGCCCGAAGTCCGTTCATGCCCGAATAACGTCCGAACCTGTTTACTTTCCGGAAATCCCGGCGTAGCCTCCCTGCGAAACCACAAGTTCGGGCACAGGTCGGAGGCGAACGGACATGTACGCACCGGAGCGGCAGCAGGAGATTCTCCGGCTCGCCCGTGACGGCGGGCGGGTGGACGTGGTGTCACTGGCCGAGGAGTTCCAGGTCACGGCGGAGACGATCCGCCGGGATCTGAAGGCCCTCGACCGGACCGGCCTCCTGCGCCGGGTGCACGGCGGCGCCATCCCGGCCGGCCGTCTCGACTTCGAGCCGGACCTCGCCGAGCGCGAGACGACGGCGGCCGACGAGAAGGACCGCATCGCCAAGGCCGCCCTCGCGGAGCTGCCGACCGAGGGCACGATGGTCCTCGACGCCGGGACGACGATCGCCCGCGTGGCCGCCGCCATCCCGCTGGAGGCCTCGCTCACCGTCGTCACCCACAGCCTGCCGATCGCGGCCCGCCTCGCGGACCACCCCGGCATCCAGCTCCACCTCGTCGGGGGGCGCGTACGGCACCGTACGCGCGCCGCCGTGGACGCCTGGGCGCTGCGGGCGTACGGCGAGATCCGCGCCGATGTCCTGTTCGTGGCCGCCAACGGCTTCTCCGCAGAGCACGGTCTGACCACTCCCGACCTCGCGGAGGCCGCGGTGAAGCGGGCGGCGGTGGCCGCGGCCCGGCGTGTGGTGCTGCTCGCCGACTCCGCCAAGCACGGCCAGGAGCACTTCGCCCGCTTCGGCGCCCTGAGCGATGTGGACCTGCTGATCACCGACAGCGGGCTGAGCCCCGAAGACGCCACCGCGATCGAGCGCGGCGGCACGGAAGTAGTGCGCGCATGATCCTCACCGTCACCCCGAACCCGTCCCTGGACCGCACCTATGAGGTCCCCTCGCTGGACCGTGGCGAGGTCATCCGCGCCACCGGCGAGCGCATGGACCCGGGTGGCAAGGGCGTGAACGTCTCGCGCGCCGTCTCGGCCGCCGGGCAGCGCACGGTCGCGGTGCTGCCCCTGGGTGGTGCGCCGGGCGCGCTCGTCGCCCACCTGCTGGACGCGCAGGGCATCGAGGTCGCGCCGGTCCCGGTCGCCGGAGCCACCCGCTCGAACATCGCGCTCGCGGAGTCCGACGGCGTGCTCACGAAGATCAACGCGCCGGGCCCCGAACTGTCGGCGGAGGAGCGGGAGCTGCTCCTGGAGACGGTGCGCGTCCAGTCGCCCGACGCGGACTGGATCGCCTGCTGCGGAAGTCTGCCGCGGGGACTCGCGCCTCAGTGGTACGCCGAGTTGGTCGCGCGGGCACACGCTGTCGGCGCGCGGATCGCCCTGGACACCTCTGGGCCCGCGCTGCTCGCCGCGCTGCGCGAGCGGCCCGACGTGGTGAAGCCGAACGCCGAGGAGCTCTCGGAGGCCGTGGGGCGCCCCCTGTCCACGGTGGGCGACGCCATGAAGGCTGCCGAGGAACTGCGGGAGATGGGCGCGGGCGCGGTGCTCGCGAGTCTGGGCGCCGACGGGCAGTTGCTCGTCAACGGCGACGGCGCATGGTTCGGCAGCGCGCGCGTCGACACCGTACGCAGCAATGTGGGCGCCGGTGACTCATCCCTCGCCGGTTTCCTGATCGCCGGCGGCAGCGGACCGGAAGCCCTCGCGTCGGCGGTCGCCCACGGGGCGGCGGCTGTGCAGCTGCCCGGCAGCGAGATGCCGACACCGGGCGACCTGGACCCGGCGGCGGTGACCGTCACGGCCGAGGTACCGGTGGATCGCGTACTGAAGGAGCCGGTGTCATGAACGCCCGTACGGCTACGACCACTTGGTGGGCCCCTGCCGGATCGGTCCGCACCGGATCGGCCCGCACCGGATCGGTCCGCACCGGATCGGTCCGCACCGGATCGGCCCCGACCCGACCGGTCGCCGTACGGCAGGACTCCCCTTTACCCGCCGCGGTCGAACGGAGGCGGGGTCTCCCCAGCCCCCTCTCCGGCACCAGCCTCACCCCCACACACCCCCACTGCACCCCCGTCCCCACCCCCGCCCACCCCACCCCCCGGGCGATACGCGTGCGAAGGAGCCCGCGATGAGCGAGATGATCACCGCGGACCTGGTCGACCTCGACCTGTCCGCCCAGACCAAGGAAGCGGCGGCGCGTGCCCTCGCCGAACGCATGGTGGCCCTGGGCCGGGTGACCGACCTGGAGGGCTTCCTCGCCGACGTGGCCGCCCGCGAGGCACAGATGCCGACCGGCCTCGACGGCGGCATCGGCATCCCGCACTGCCGCAGCGAACACGTCACCGAGCCGACGCTCGCCTTCGGACGTAGCGCCGACGGCATCGACTTCGGCGCGGCGGACGGCCCCGCCGACCTGATCTTCCTGATCGCCGCCCCCGCCGGCGCGGACGACGCCCACCTGACGATCCTGTCTTCCCTGGCCCGGCAGCTGATGAACGCCGAGTTCACCGACGCGCTGCGCTCGGCGGGCGACGCGACGGCCGCGGCGGCGCTGATCCGCGGGGACGAACCCGCGGCTGCCGCCGAGAGCGCCTCCGAAGACTCCGTGGCGGCGCCGACGGCGGCCTCCGCCGGCGCCGCCACGGGTACCGCCGAAGCTGACGGCGACGCTGACGCCGAAGCCCCCGACGCCGAGGCTGCCGGAGCCGTGGAGGCCTCCGAGGAGCGTCCCTTCCGTATCGTCGCCGTCACCTCCTGTCCGACCGGTATCGCCCACACGTACATGGCGGCCGAGTCACTGGAGAACGCGGGCCGCGAGGCGGGCGTCGAACTCGTCGTCGAGACGCAGGGCTCGGCCGGCTTCACCCGGCTCGACCCGGCGGTGATCGCGGCGGCGGACGGCGTGATCTTCGCCCACGACGTGCCCGTACGGGACAAGGACCGTTTCGCCGGCAAGCCCACCGTGGACGTCGGTGTGAAGGCGGGCATCAACAGGCCCGGCGCGCTCATCACCGAGGTACGCGGGAAGGCCGAGCGCGGGGAGGTCACCGCCGGCTCCGCTCCCGGGACCCCCGTCGAGCGGGGCGGCGACTCCGCCGAGGGCTACGGCACCAAGCTGCGCAAGTGGCTGATGTCCGGCGTCAGTTACATGGTCCCCTTCGTCGCGGCGGGCGGTCTGCTGATCGCCCTCGGGTTCGCGATCGGCGGATACAAGGTCGACAAGGCGCCGTCGGTGATGGACCACTTCATGTGGATGCAGGCCGACAGCTGGGCGGCCCTGTTCTTCCAGATCGGCGGCGTCGCCTTCGGCTTCCTCGTCCCGGTCCTGGCCGGCTACATCGCGTACGGCATGGCGGACCGGCCCGGTCTCGTGCCCGGCTTCGTCGGCGGTGCGATCTCCCTGACCATCAACGCGGGCTTCCTCGGCGGTCTGGCGGCCGGTCTGATCGCCGGTGGCGTGGTGCTGGCCATCCAGAAGGTCAACATTCCGGCGGCTCTGCGCGGCATCATGCCGGTGGTGGTGATCCCGCTGATCTCCTCGGCGGTCGTCGGGTTCCTGATGTTCGTCGTGATCGGCAAGCCCATCGCCTCGGCCCAGAAGGGCATGACCGACTGGCTCAACGGCCTCTCCGGTTCCAACGCCATCCTGCTCGGCGCCCTGCTCGGCCTGATGATGTGCTTCGACCTCGGCGGCCCGGTCAACAAGGTCGCGTACGCCTTCGCCACTGCCGGTATCGCGGTCACGAGCCCCAGCGACTCCGCGATGAAGATCATGGCGGCCGTGATGGCGGCCGGCATGGTCCCGCCGCTCGCGATGGCCCTGGCCACGACGGTCCGCGCCAAGCTGTTCACGCCGACCGAGCGCGAGAACGGCAAGGCCGCCTGGGTGCTGGGCGCCTCCTTCATCTCGGAGGGCGCGATCCCGTTCGCCGCGGCCGACCCGCTGCGGGTCATCCCGTCCTCGATGGTGGGCGGCGCGGTCACCGGGTCCCTGTCGATGGCCTTCGGCGCCACCCTGCGCGCCCCGCACGGCGGCATCTTCGTGGTCCCGCTGATCGGAAACCCGTTCCTCTACCTCATCGCCATCGCGGCCGGCGTGGGCGTCACGACCGCCCTGGTCGTGGTGCTGAAGAGCCTGCGGAAGCCGGCGCCGGGTGCCGTGGCCCCCGGTACGGCGGAGACGGCCGCCACGGCGGCGGAGCAGAAGCAGCCGGTGGCCGCGTAGCCACCTCTGCCCCATCGCCGCTCCGTCCCTTTGGGATGCCGTGAGTTGTTCACGGCACATGCGAGATACGTCACGGTCCGGGACCTGGGTCCCGGGCCGTGGTGTCTACTGGAACGCATGCCTCAGCATGTCTCCGTCTACCAGTTCCTTGGTATGACGTTCCTCGTCCTGGTGACCGTCGCCTGGGGAATCGGGCTGGCCGTGATGCTGCGCCGCGGTCGTGTCGAAGCCGCCATGCGGCGCGCGCAGGCCGCGTACGACCTGCCCCATCAGCGGCAGATCGGCCCGGAGCGTGAGTCGGTCGAACTGACCTCGGTGGAACAGGACGAGTTCGCGGGCCTGGTGCGACGGCTCAGCGACCGCTGACACAGCCATCGGAAGACCAGCTCACACAGCAGCCGACATCTGACACAGGCGACCGGCCCCACCACCTGACACAGCCGACCGGCCCTCAGCTGCCACGGCCGACCGCTGTCGCGGAAGCTCAGAAGCTCAGGAGACCTGTGCCGCCCGGCGTTCCATCGCGTCCCTGGCCGCGGCCTCGCTCAGGTACACCTCGCACATGTGCCGGCCGTTCGGTGTGGCGGTGTGCTCGACCTCCCAGAGGGAGACCTCCTCACCGTCGCGCAGCAGGAACGCGTGCTCGTAGAGCGAGAAACACAACCTTGCACGGCCCGCACGGCCCGGTCGTCCGAAGGCCTGCGTGATCTGGTGGGCGCACGCCGTGGCCAGTAACGTGGCCGTCTCCGCGTCCGGGCGGTCCGCGTTCTCCGCGCGGCGCAGCAGCCGCCGCGCGTGATCGGCCGAGTCGTCCCGCGCATACGCGTGCCGGGGCGTGGGGACCGGTGACAGCTGCACCGTCACCGGCAGTTCGAAGTCCGGTGCGTCCGGCGGCAGCGGCAGCCGCGCGGTGGCCGTGCGCAGCTCCTCCTCGTCGACGTACACCTCGTGCTGCGGGACGCTGCCCGAAGCTGTGTTGTGGACGAGCTCCCACAATGTGAGCGCCGAGCCGTCGTCGAGCAGCCAGGTGTGCCGATACGTCTCACGGTGCAGCCCCGCGCTGTGGTGCGCGGAGTGCAGTGAACTGTCGTGCGCCAGCGCGCAGTCCAGTCGCTGCATCGTCTCGTCCGGCAGCTCGAAGGAGTTCAGGGCACGGCCGAGAAGCCGCGCGAGATGCTCCTCCGGAGACTCCGGCGACTCGGGTGGTTCGTACGCTGCCGTCTCGTACGGAACGCTCAAGGTTTCTCCCGGCGTTGCTGCATGTCACCTTGTGGGTGCATACCGTAGCCCCTCGGTCGGACATCATGTCCGGGAACCGAGAAAACATACGCCCGGAAAACGTCCGGGCCGCGGGGAAAGTTCCCACGCGGCCCGATGATTCGTCAAAAACCGCTGGTCAGGTGCTACTTGCACACGTTGGAAGTGATCACGCGGCGCTGCCCGCGACCCACTCGTTCCACGGCACATTCCAGCCGTTCAACCCGTTGTCGGGGGACACCGTCTTGTCGGGGGAGTTCTTGACGATCACGACGTCCCCGATGAGCGAGTTGTCGAAGAACCACTTGGCGGGGGTGCCGCCCTGGCCGCCCCGCACGTCCTGGAGGCCCACACAGCCATGGCTCGTGCCCTGGCTGCCGAAGGGCGGGTTGGCCTTGTTGTACCAGTAGTTGCCGTGGATGAAGGTGCCCGACGTGGTCAGCCGCATCGCGTCCGGTACGTCAGGGATGTCGTAGGCGTTCGCGAGGTCGACCGTCCTGCTGTCCATCCGGATCTTCCGGTACTTCTCGGAGATCACCATCTGCCCGTTGTACGTGGTGAACTCGGGGCTGCCCGCCGAGATCGGCACCGTCTTCAACGTGCTGCCGTCCCGAACGACCGTCATGGTCTGCGTGTTCACGTCGACCGTGGACACCTGCGAGCGCCCGATGGTGAAGCTGACGGTCTTCTTCTGCACTCCCCGGACGCCGTTCGCGCCCTCGACCCCGTCCAGGTCGATCTTCATCGTGACCTTGGAGCCGGCCTTCCAGTACTCCTCGGGCCGGAAGTCGAGCCGCTGCGCCCCGAACCAGTGCCCGACCACCTTCTGCCCACTGCTCGACGTCACCGCGATGTGCGACTGCACGGCCTTCTTGTCGCTGATGGCCTTGTCGAAGCTGAACGACACCGGCATCCCGACGCCGACCCTCGACCCCTCGTCCGGCGTGTACGTCCCGATGAAACTGTTCGCCTTGGAGACGGTCGTGAAGACCGACTCGGCGGCGGTGGACTTGCCGTCCGTATCCTTCGCGGTCGCCGATATCTCGTACTTCGTCCCGCGCTCCAACTGCTCCTTCGGCTTCCAGGCGCCGCCGTTCGCGGAGATCGTTCCCGGTACGGCCGTCCCCGCCCCCGCCACCGTCATCTTCACGTCGGTCAGCGTGCCGTCGCTGACCTGCACGCCGGTCGAGTTGATCGACGCCCCGGTCGAGCCGTTCTTGGCCGAGATGAGTATCTTTGCCGCCGACGTCTTGCCGGAGCCGGTGCTCCCCTTGTCGTCGTTCTTGGCGTTGGCGTCGCTGCCGCAGGCGGTGAGTGTGAGGGCGCCGACCATCAAGGCGGCACAGGCCCCGAGTGCGCGCCGAGTCGCTGTGTCCGGCCTTGTCACGGGCTGCTCCAGGTTCTTGTGATGTGGGTGATCCGCTCCAGTGCGTGAAGAAAGAAGGCATCGCGGGCCGGTCGGGTTCCCTCCGGTCGCGATGAACGCCATCACGTGACACAACCGGGACAATGCCACGCCGGTTTGCCGGCCGGCGCGCCTCCCGCAGTCCGTCCCCTGGTGGCCCTTCCACGCCTCCCGCAGTGCGTCCGCCTCAGCGGCTCCCGCCCGACTTCCCCCACACACCCACCTGACACACCCCCACTTACGACTCCCCGTGCGACTCCCTCTGGAACTACCCGTACAACTCCCCGTACGACGGCCACGTCCCGCCCGGCGCGGCCACCGACTCGGCCGCGTGCACGGCGCGGACGATCGCGCGGGTCACCGCGTCCGCGCCCGCCGCGAGGATCTCGTTGAGTGCGAGGGGGTGGTCGGTGCCGAGCGGTCGGGCGCCCGTCGCCAGCGCGAACACGGTGTCGCCGTCGTGGAGCAGGTGCACCGGTCGCACGGCGCGGGCGATGCCGTCGTGCGCGGTGCCGGCCAGCTTCTGCGCCTGGGCCTTCGACAGGTCCGCGTCGGTGGCGACCACCGCGAGCGTGGTGTTGAGCGGGGGCGGCGCGTTGGTCGCCGTGATGTCGGCGAGGCGACGCAGGGCATGGTCATGGACACCTGTCTCCGGGTACTCCACCCGTCCTTGGAACAACTCCCCGTACAGAACTCCCGTTTCCGGATCCGTCACCGACCCCGCCGCGTTGGCCACGACCAGCGCGGCCACCGTGATCCCCGAGCCGAGCACCGTGCTCGCCGTGCCGACACCGCCCTTGAGCGGCCCGACCGTGGCGCCCGTACCCGCGCCCACACATCCCTCCGGCACCCGAGCCCCGGGCTCGCCCGCCGCGGCCGCCTCGACCGCGGCGCGCCCCGTGGCCGCGTCCGGCCTGGCCCGGAAGTCGCCGCCCCGGCCCAGGTCGAAGACACAGGCCGCGGGTACCACCGGCACGACCTGCGCCGGGTCCACCCCGACCGGTACGCCTCGCCCCTGCTCCTCCAGCCAGGCCATCACCCCGGACGCCGCGTCGAGGCCGTACGCGCTGCCGCCGGTCAGCACGATCGCGTCGACCTTCTGCACGAGGTTGCGCGGGTCGAGGGCGTCGGTCTCCTTTGTGCCGGGCCCGCCGCCACGCACGTCCACGGCGGCGACTGCCCCGCCCTCCGGCGCGAGCACGACCGTGGTGCCGGTGAGCCAGCCCCCGCCGGTACGCGTGGCGTGCCCGACCCGTACACCGGCGATGTCCGTCAATGCGTCAACTGTCATGGATCCCAGTCTCGTCCAGCCGTCGGGGGCCCATGCGCTTCCGCGCCCGCCGGCGTCCCTCCGGCTATGGCGCCACCAGCCCCTCAAAGGGCCCGCGCGTCGCCGGCCTCCCGAGCGTCCCCGGCTTCCCGCGCCGAGTCGGCCTCCCGCGCGGTCATGCGTGCCGTGAGCGTCGTGCCGACCACCACCGCCAGCGCCGCCACGATGCCCGCCGCGAACACCGCCCACTCGCCCAGGAAGGAGCTGGCGATCACCAGAAGTGCCGTGGTCGGCAGCACCAGTTGCTGGGCGATGCCCACCTTGTAGTGCCGGGAGTGCAGCACCCACACGGTGAGCAGATAGAGCGCCGTCGGCAGGGTCACGGCGGCCGCCGCGGCCAGGGTGGAGATGTGCGCCTTGCCGAGCGTCTGCTCCACCGCGACCTCCAGCCCGGCGCCGATCGCCGCGGCGGAGGCGAAGACCAGGTAGTGGCCGTAGCCCCACAGGAACGCCTGCCTGCTGGAGCGCAGATGACCATGGATGGGCACCACGAAGTAGATCCACCAGGCGGCGAAGATGATCAACAGACCGCCCCCTGCGATCGGCAGCAGATCGTCCAGTGCGTCGTTCTCGTAGATGCCCGACTTCACGGCGACCGTGGCCGCGGCGATCGTTTCGCCGAGCACGATGATGGTGAACAGTCCGTACCGCTCCGCGATGTGGTGCGGATGCCAGGACGTCGGGTGGTCCTTCTCCGCGAACGGCGGCACGCACATCTCCAGCGGCGCCATCACCAGGAACACCCAGGGCCGGGCGCCCTCGGGCAGGACCAGCAGACCCAGCCAGCCGACCTGGCAGAGCAGCACGCCGCCGGCGTACCGCAGGGCCATCGTCCGTTCCGGGCCCTCGCTCGACAGCGCCACCCGCAGCCACTGCGCGATCATGGCCAGCCGCATGATCACGTAGCCCAGCCAGACGGCCAGGAACTCGTGCTCCTCGAACGCCCGCGAGACCCCGGCCGCCAGGACCAGGACGCCGGCGATCTGTACCAGGGTGACGACCCGGTACAGGGTGTCGTCGTTGTCGTACGCCGAGGCGAACCAGGTGAAGTTCATCCAGGCCCACCAGATGGCGAAGAAGACCATCGTGTAGTTGAGGATGCCCTCGCCCGTGTGCGCCTCGGCCACGGCGTGCACCAGTTGGATGCCGGCCTGGGCGATCGCCACGACAAAACACAGGTCGAAGAAGAGCTCCAGTGGCGAGGCCACACGATGTGCCTCTTGGCGACCGCGGGCCGTGAGCCTGCGCAGGGGGCCGCGGCGTTCGGGAGCGCCCTGGGGGACGGGCGGGGGAGGGGAACTGGACGTCATGGGTCCAGCACAGCAGATCAGCGCCTGAATGGCTTGGGGATGACTTCGCCGGCGGTGGGCCGCCACCAGGGCCGTACCCTGGAGACATGAGCACCGCCCCCGATCCCGAGCCGCGTGCCCCGAAGCCCGCGCTGATCTTCGACGACCCGCTGGACCGCCAGTCCTCGGACGACACGGACCGGGGATGGGGCGAGCGGCCCGGTGGCGAGGGCGACAGCGCGGCCGACCTGAAGCGCTTCCTTGACGAGAAGCCGCCCCACCACCTCTGAACCCGCCGGGCGCCGCGGACCGCAGCCGCTGCTAACGCTCGTCGTGGCCGGATCCACGCTGCCGCTGCTGTGCGAGCAGCACGTCGCGGATCTCCTTGAGCACCTCCAACTCGGTCACCTCCATGACCTCCTGCGTGCCCTCCTTCGCCTTCCTGCGGGCCTCCATCCGCGCCAGGTACTTCGACATCGGCAGGACCATCAGGAAGTAGACGACCGCCGCCGTGATCACGAAGGTCAGGGTCGCGCCGAGGACGGACCCCCACATGATCCGGACGCCCGTCGCGTTGTCGCCGGTGCCCGTGCAAGTCTCCTCGAGACACGAGCTGTAACCGTCGAGGTTCTTGGTGCCGATCGCTCCGACCAGCGGGTTGATCAGGCCCTTCACCACCGAGTTGACGATGTTGGTGAAGGCTGCGCCGATGACCACGGCCACCGCCAGGTCGACGACGTTCCCGCGCATCAGGAAGGCCTTGAACCCCTGCAAGACGCTTGGCTTCTTCTCGCTCAATTCTGGGACTCTCCTCATACGAACCGGTAGTGGAACAAACAGCTCCGCAACCTACGTGAGGACGAGACGGCCCTGTCCAGCCGGGTGGCTTCAAGGAGGGGCGTGAAGCGGCGCGCATCGCGTGGGTCAGCACAGTGTCACCGCCAGCCGTGCTGTCGTGCTCGCGCCGGCGAGACGCGCCGCGGTGGAGCGCGGTACCGACAGCACGACGAGCGCCCCGCCCTCAGCCGCGCCACCCGGTGCCTCCAGCGCCTCCGGCACCTTCGTCACCCGTGCCCCGCGCGCGACCACGCGGGCGTCGCCGCCGGTCGCCGTCTGCTCGGCGGCGATGACGTCCACCCGGTCACCGGGCCGCAACAGCCGGACCGTGGCTCCGTCGGCGATCCGCACCGGTGCCGTCACGAGCCGGACGGCACGGTGTTCCCGTACGGGATCCGCCACGGGGCGCCCGCGGGGCTGCTCCGTTTCCTGAGGGACCGAGGGTCCCGCCGCCAGGACCGCGGCCGCCGTGACGGTGAGGCCGGCAGCTACGGCACGCCGTCGGTGCCGTACGAGTCGCTGTAGTTGATAACGCCCGCCACGAATGCGCACGGGGGCGAAGTGCGGCACCTCGCAGGTCGGGGGAGCTTCCACGCCGAGCGGCCGCGGGAAAGCGGGAGAAACGGGAGAAGGGGAGTGAGAGGGCGAGGGCGAGGGAGAGGACGGAAGTGCGAAGGACACGGGAGGACCACCACCTGCGACGAGGGATCGGCTTGCGATGCCACGATGCGGCTTCGCGCCGATTCCCGCAGACGCCGGTGGGCTACTGCCGAGTTGTGGACAACTCCCTCACCCGAACGGGAAGTTCCACCCGCGGCGGCGGGTCATCTGAGGCCGGAACCCCGAGTCCAGCAGCCCTGAGCCCAGCACACCTGAGTCCAGCAGCCCCGAGTCCAGAACCCTCGAGGCCGGCACCCCTACGGCAGCGCGAACCCCGGATCCATCCCGCCCAGCGCGCTCGCACACAGGCAGTCCCGCTCCTCGCCCGACGGCAGTGCGGCCACCGCGTCGAACAGGACGCCCCGCAGCCGGTCCACGTTCGCCGCGAACACCCGCAGCACCTCGTCGTGGGAGACGCCCTCGCCCGTCTCCGCGCCCGCGTCGAGATCGGTGACCAGGGTCAACGAGGTGTAGCAGAGCTCCAGTTCGCGGGCGAGAGCCGCCTCGGGGTGTCCGGTCATGCCGACCACCGACCAGCCCTGCGCCTGGTGCCACACCGACTCGGCGCGGGTCGAGAACCGCGGCCCCTCGATCACGACCAGCGTGCCGCCGTCCACCGGTTCCCAGTCCCGCCCACGCGCCGCCTTCAGCGCGGCCGCCCGTCCGGCCGGGCAGTAGGGATCGGCCAGGGACACGTGGACCACGTTCGGCACCCCGCCGCCCGGCAGCGGCAGCCCGTCGAAGTACGTGCCCGTCCGGGACTTCGTACGGTCGACCAGCTGGTCCGGCACCAACAGCGTGCCCGGCCCGTACTCGGGGCGCAGGCCGCCCACCGCGCACGGACCGAGGACCTGGCGGGCCCCGACGGACCGCAGGGCCCAGAGGTTGGCCCGGTAGTTGATGCGGTGCGGCGGCAGATGGTGGCCGCGTCCGTGCCGGGGCAGGAAGGCGACTCGCCGACCGGCGACCTCGCCGAGGAAGAGGGAGTCACTGGGCGGCCCGTAGGGGGTGTCCACCTGGATCTCGGTCACGTCGTCGAGGAACGAGTAGAAGCCGGAGCCGCCGATCACACCGATCTCTGCGTTCGCCTTGTTCGCCATGCCCCGCACCCTAACGGCCCCCGGAAACGCCGAAGACCCCGCCGTCGTACGACGACAGGGTCCCGTAAGAAAAGGGTCCTACGCGGCGGAGCTGCTGCTGGACGACTTGCCCGTGCTTGAGGCGCCCGTGCTCGGACTCGAGGACTTCGAGTCCGAGGACGACTTGGAGTCGGAGGACGACTTCGACTCCGAGGACGAAGAGGACGTCGCCGACTTCGACGTCGACGGCGCGCTGCTCGACGAGGAACCGCGGCTGTCGTTGCGGTAGAAGCCGGAGCCCTTGAAGACGATGCCGACCGCGGAGAACACCTTCTTGAGGCGGCCCTGGCAGTTGGGGCACTCGGTGAGTGCGTCGTCGGTGAACTTCTGCACCGCCTCGAGGCCCTCGCCACACTCGGTGCACTGGTACTGGTAGGTCGGCACTTGTCTTCCTCCTGGCACTCTCACTCGATGAGTGCTAACGATCGTCCATACTAACCTGTGCCGCTTGCAAATGGAGTAACGTGCGTCACCTGCCTGCGGGCAGCGGTCAGGGCTTGACCGTCTCGCGGCTTGTGCCCAAGGGAGAAGCAGCGTAGCTGCGGAGTCACAGTGACGTATTCCGCGGAAAATACATCGTCACATCTCACCGATCGCGGCAGGTTCGCGATGGGCCGCGCCGCGCGTGACCACTCTGGTCGCGCGCGGCGGCATGAGCCGCGAACGCAGCGCCAGCAAGGTCACCAACGCCAGCAACGTGCCGCCCGTCGGGACCAGGAACCCGGCGCCGCCCCAGAAGCGGTCCTCCAGCTGTCCGGCGATCGTGACGGCGGCCGCCTGGCCGAGTGCGACCGCTCCGGTCAGCCAGGTGAACGCCTCGGTGCGTGCGCCGGCCGGGACGAGTTCCTCGACCAGGGTGTAGCCGGTGATCAGAGCGGGCGCCACGCACATGCCGACGAGCAGGCCGAGGCCGGCCAGGACGAGCACCGAGTGCGCGGCCCACAGGCCGGACGCGGTCAGCGCGAGGGCGGCGTACCCGACGAGCAGGCGGCGGCGCGGGCTCACCTTCCACGCGATGGCGCCGCAGACCAGGCCGGAGAGCGTGTTGCCGGCGGCGAAGGTGCCGTACAGGACGCCGTTCAGGCCGGGTTCACCGATCGACTCGCTGAACGCGGCCAGCGAGACCTGCATGCCGCCGAAGACGGAGCCGATGCCGAGGAACGCCACGATCAGGACCCGCACTCCGGGGACGCGCAGCGCCGAGGTGTGCTCCACGCGCGCGTGCCCGTCGGCGGCGACCGTGGGCTGGGTGCTCTTCTGCGCGGCGAACAGCAGGCCGCCCAGCAGCGTCAGCGAGGCTTCCGTCACCAGACCCGCGGCGGGATCCACCGCCGTGCACAGCGCGGTGGCCAGCAGCGGGCCGACGACGAAGGTCAGCTCGTCCGTGACCGACTCGAAGGCCGCCGCGGTGGACATCAGGGGCGAGTCCTTGAGGGTCGCGGCCCAGCGGGCCCGCACCATGGGGCCGACCTGGGGCGTCGAGGCGCCCGTCGGCACGGCTGCCGCGAGCAGCGCCCACAGGGGGGCGTGGGACAGCGCGAGCGCGGTGAGGGCCAGGCCCGACAGTGCGTGTACGACCACGCTCGGGACCAGCACCGCGCGCTGCCCGTGGCGGTCGGCGAGGTGACCGCCGAACGGCGCGAACAGGGCCGTGGAGACACCGGTGACGGCCGCGGCGGCGCCCGCCGCCCCGTACGAGCCGGTGGTGTGCTGTACGAGCAGCACGATGGAGACGGTGAGCATCGCGAACGGCTGGCGTGCCGCGAAGCCGGGGAGCAGGAACGTCCATGCGCCGCTGGTGCGCAGCAGCTGCCCGTATCCGGGGCGGGAGGTGACCGTGGATGCCACGGCCCGTGCCTTTCTGCCGCCTGGTGACGCGGCCCCTTCCAGGGGGCGAGACGCCGAGAGCTGTCCTCTTGCGCGGACTGCGGTAGATGCCAAAGCCCGCTGTCAGGAGCGTCCCGGCCGCCATACGGTCGCGCCAGCTCTGCGTCAGGCAGAGTTGGTTCGATCAGGGTGTGCCTTCATCGTACAGGGATCAAGACTGACTGACCTGTGAAAACGAGCACCATGGGGTCGCGTGCCTGTGATTGCCGGGGTGTGAACCGTACGAAACATGCCCTTAACGGCTTGTGCCGGTGCCGCCCGTGCCCAGCCATCCGGCCAGCTTGCCGCCGTGGCCGACCGCGCGCAGTCGTCGTTCCGCCGCGTCCCGGACGGGATTGGTGGCGACCACGAGGAGCTCGTCCCCGTGCCGCAGCACCGTCGTCGGCAGTGGAACGAAGGATTTCGCGTCGCGGACGACCAGGGTGACCGCCGCCCCGGCCGGCAGGCGCAGTTCGTTGACCTCGACGCCGTGCATCTTCGAGCCCTCGGGGATCTCCACGGACAGCAGGTGCCCGCGCAGTCGCTCCAGGGGTGCCGACTCGATGCCCAGGTCGGAGGCGGCCTCCGGGTCGCCGCCCAGGCGCAGCTTGCGGGCGAGCCAGGGCAGGGTCGGTCCCTGGACCAGGGTGTAGACGACGACCAGGACGAAGACGATGTTGAAGATGCGGCGGCTGGCGTCGACGCCCTGCACCATCGGGATGGTCGCCAGGATGATGGGCACCGCCCCGCGCAGTCCGGCCCAGGACATGAGGGTCTGCTCCTGCCAGGGCACCCGGAACGGCGTCAGGCAGAGCACGATGCTCAGCGGGCGCGCCACCATCGTCAGCACCAGCCCGATGATGAGCGCCGGCCAGATGTCGTCGCCCAGTTCGTGCGGGGTGACCAGCAGGCCGAGCAGGACGAACATGCCGATCTGGGCGATCCAGCCGAGCCCGTCGGCGAACCCGCGGGTGGCCGGCCAGTGCGGCAGCTTCGCGTTGCCCAGCACCATCGAGGCGAGATAGACCGCGAGGAAGCCGCTGCCGTGGGCCATCGCGCCCGCCGCGTACGAGGTGACGGCGATCGCCATCACGGCGATCGGGTAGAGGCCGGAGGCGGGCAGGGCGACGTGCCTGAGGCCCCAGGACCCCAGCCAGCCCACCGCGATGCCGATGGCGGCACCGATGGCCAGTTCCAGAGCTATCTCACCCAGCAGCACGTACCAGTGGTCGAACGGGCCCGCGGTGGAGAAGGAGATCACCAGGATGACCACCGGGGCGTCGTTGAAGCCGGACTCGGCCTCCAGCATGCCCGTCACCCGCGCGGGCAGGGGGACCTTGCGCAGCACCGAGAAGACCGCCGCCGCGTCAGTCGAGGACACGACCGCCCCGATGATGAGCGCCTGCCGCCACTCCAGCCCGACCATGTAGTGCGCGGCCGTCGCCGTCACCCCGACGCTCACCGCGACCCCGGCCAGCGCCAGTGTGGAGGCGGCGGGCAGGGCGGGTTTGATCTCCTTCCACTTCGTGCCGAGACCGCCCTCGGCCAGGATCACGACGAGGGCCGCGTATCCGATGACCTGGGTCAGTTCGGCGTTGTCGAAGTGGATGTCGCCGACGCCGTCCTGGCCCATGGCGATGCCGATCCCCAGGTATACGAGCAGGCTGGGGAGCCCGCTGCGCGAGGAGATCCGAACCGCTGCCACGGCGACGAGCAGAACGAGCGAGCAGACGAGCAGGAGCTGGTTGAGGTGGTGGACAGTCAGCGGCCGTTCCCTTCGCTGGCCCGCGGCGTCACGCGCACGGGCTCCTGTACATCGGACACGACGGAGAATCGTTTCGCATCCAAGTACTTCGTTACCTTACCTAACTCTTGACGATTTCTTGACACTCGAAGAGGCAAGATCGAACGCGCGTGCGTCCTGGTTCCCGACTCCGCGTCAAGTGGCGCCGGGCCCTGCGCCTATGGTTGCTCCAGCGCTCAGTCAAATGGATACGCCCGCCTGCCGCTCGCGTTAGGACAGCAAGGACAGCGATGCCCCCCAACACCACCGCCTCATCGGGTCAGAAGCCCGGCAAGTCCGGCAGGAAGAAGGGGCGCAAAGCCCGTCTGCTCGTACTCGTCCTCGTGCTGGCCATCATCGGAGGCGTGGCCTACGGGGCGTACTGGTCCATCAGCACCGTCCGCGCCTCGTTCCCCCAGACCAAGGGCTCGATCACCCTGGACGGCCTGTCCGGACCCGTCGACGTCAAGCGGGACGGCTACGGCATCCCGCAGGTCTACGCCTCCTCGGACGCCGACCTGTTCATGGCGCAGGGCTACGTCCAGGCGCAGGACCGGTTCTACGAGATGGACGTGCGCCGCCACATGACCTCCGGGCGGCTGTCGGAGATGTTCGGCAAGGGCCAGGTCGACAACGACGAGTTCCTGCGCACGATGGGCTGGGACCGGGTGGCGAAGCAGGAGTACGACAAGACGCTGTCGGCCTCCACGAAGAAGTACCTCCAGGCCTACGCCAAGGGGGTCAACGCCTACCTCCAGGGCAAGAGCGGCGAGGACATCTCCCTGGAGTACGCGGCGCTCGGCTTCACCAACGACTACAAGCCCGCGAAGTGGACCCCGGTCGACTCGGTCGCGTGGCTGAAGGCGATGGCCTGGGACCTGCGCGGGAACATGCAGGACGAGATCGACCGCGCCCTGATGACCAGCCGCCTCGGCCCCAAGCAGATCGCCGACCTGTACCCGCAGTACCCCTACAGCCGCAACCGGACGATCGTCCAACAGGGTCAGTACGACGAGCTCACCGGCACGTTCGACGGCGGCGACGACGCTTCCGGCACGGGCACGGGCACGGGGACCGGCACAGGTACCGGCACCGGCACGGGGACAGGCACCGGCACGGGCGGGACCAGCGGTGTCTCCGGTACGAGCGGTACCTCAGGGACGGCCGGTTCCGCTCTGCAGAGTCAGCTCACGGGCCTCCAGAAGGTCCTGGACGACGTCCCCACGGCCGTCGGCGTGAACGGCAACGGCATAGGCTCGAACTCCTGGGTGGTGGGCGGGAAGTACACCATCACCGGCAAGCCGCTGCTCGCCAACGACCCGCACCTGTCTCCCTCCCTGCCGTCCGTCTGGTACCAGATGGGCCTGCACTGCCGCGCGATCTCCAGCAAGTGCCAGTACGACGTCAGCGGCTACACCTTCGCGGGCATGCCCGGTGTGGTCATCGGCCACAACCAGAACATCGCCTGGGGCATGACCAACTCCGGCGTCGACGTCACCGACCTCTACCTGGAGAAGCTCTCCGGCGACGGCTACCTCTACGACGGCAAGGTCAAGCCCTTCACCACGCGCGAGGAGACCATCAAGGTCGCGGGCGGCTCCTCCAAGAAGATCGTCGTCCGGCAGACCAGCGACGGGATGCCCCTGCTGTCCGACCGTGACAGCGAGCTGGTGAAGGTCGGCAAGAAGGCCACGGTCGACACCGCCGCCCCCGACCGCGGCGACGGCTACGGCATCGCCCTGCGCTGGACCGCGCTGGACCCGGGCACCTCCATGGACGCCGTCTTCGCGATGGACAAGGCCGCCGGCTGGAGCGACTTCCGCAAGGCCGCCACGCTGTTCGACGTGCCGTCGCAGAACCTGGTCTACGCCGACACCAAGGACAACATCGGCTACACGCTGCCCGGGAGGATCCCCACGCGGGCGAAGGGCGACGACGGCTCCATCCCGGCACCGGGCTGGGACTCCAAATACAAGTGGACCAGCTTCATCGATCAGGACGCGCTGCCCTACGAGTACAACCCGAAGCGCGGCTACATCGTCACCGCCAACCAGGCCGTGATCGACAAGGACAAGTACCCCTATGCGCTCACCACGGACTGGGGCTACGGCACCCGCAGCCAGCGGATAACCGACCTGATCGAGCAGAAGATCAAGGGCGGGGGCAAGATCTCCACCGACGACATGCGGCAGATGCAGCTGGACAACAGCAGTGAGATCGCCAAGCTGCTCGTGCCCAAGCTGCTGAAGATCGACGTCGACGACAAGGAGGTCCGCCAGGCCCAGGAGCTGCTGGAGGGCTGGGACTACACCCAGGACGCCGACTCGGCGGCCGCCGCCTACTTCAACTCGGTCTGGCGCAACATCCTCAAGCTCGCCTTCGGCAACAAGCTGCCCAAGGAACTGCGGGTCGAGGGACAGTGCCTGTGGGTGGACCCGGTCAACACCACCGGGCCCGTCGACGAGACCAAGAAGGTCCGTGAGTGCGGGGAGCGTGACGCCGACGAGGCGCAGCCGGACGGCGGCGACCGCTGGTTCGAGGTCGTGCGCAACCTCATGGACGACGAGAACAGCGACTGGTGGAAGACGCCCGACGTGGGCACCCGCCCCGAAGCCAAGAACCGTGACGAGCTGTTCAAGCGCGCCATGATCGACGGCCGTTGGGAACTGACCGCCAAGCTCGGCAAGGACATCGACACCTGGAGCTGGGGCCGGCTGCACCGCCTGTTCCTGAAGAACCAGACCCTGGGCACCGAAGGTCCCGGTTTCCTGCAGTACATGCTCAACCGCGGCCCGTGGAAGCTCAGCGGCGGCGAGGCGGCGGTCAACGCCACCGGCTGGAACGCCGCCGGCGGCTACGAGGTCGTGTGGGTGCCGTCCATGCGGATGGTGGTCAACCTCGGCGACCTCGACAAGTCGAAGTGGATCAACCTCGCCGGCGCCTCCGGGCACGCCTACAGCGCCCACTACGTCGACCAGACGGACAAGTGGGCCGATGGCGAGCTGCTGGACTGGTCCTTCTCCGACAAGGCGGTCGACGGCAACACGAGCGACTCGCTGGTGCTGAGGCCGTGAGCCGCTGAAGCGGTGAGCTGTTGAAGGCCCGGTCCCTTTGGGTGACCGGGCCTTCTCGGCTCGGCGGCCGGGCCGCTCAGTCCGACGGGAAGCGGCGTACGCCCGACGGCGTCACCACCGCCCGCACCGGACGGTCGTGTGCCTCGGCCGGCACCCGCTCCACCACCTCGGAGTCGTACAGCAGCACCACCAGCGCGGGGTGCGCGCCCGCGCGCTCCAGTCGGGCGAGGACGCGGTCGTACGAGCCCCCGCCGCGCCCCAGACGCATCCCGCGCGCGTCGACCGCCAGCCCCGGCAGCAACACCACGTCGGCGCCCGTCACGGCGTCCGGGCCCAGACGCTCCCCGACGGGCTCGAAGAGGGCCATCCGCCCGCCGTGTCGGACGCGTTGGAGTGAACCCTCGCCGGTGTACGCGCCCCAGTCGAGGTCGTTGTCGGGCAGCAGCGCGGGGAGCAGGACCCGCACGCCCCGCTCGCGCAGCGTGTCCAGCAGCGCGAGCGTGCCGGGTTCGCTGTCCACGGAGACGTACGCCGCCACCGTGCGCGCCCGCGCCAACTCGGGCAGCCCCAACGCCCGCTGGGCCAGCGCTGTGGCAGCTTCCCGCACGTCATCGGCCGTCAACCTGTTCCTCACCATGAGGAGCTCCTGCCGCAACGTTCGCTTGTCAGGCTCGGCCGGACGTTCGACGTGGCTCAAAGGCTGCACCCGTATCCTTCCAATATGCTCATATGAGAGCTAATTCACCGGAGCCTCAGATTCCGATCAAAGGCACCGGATAAGGTTGCCGCATGACTCAGTCGCACCCTCGGATCAGCAAGGCTGTCATTCCCGCAGCAGGTCTTGGCACCCGGTTCCTGCCGGCCACCAAGGCCACTCCCAAGGAGATGCTGCCGGTAGTCGACAAGCCCGCGATCCAGTACGTGGTCGAGGAGGCCGTGTCCGCCGGCCTGGACGACGTCCTCATGATCACAGGCCGCAACAAGCGCCCCCTGGAGGACCACTTCGATCGCAACTACGAGCTGGAATCCGCCCTTCAGAAGAAGGGCGACGCGAGCCGGCTCGCCAAGGTGCAGGAGTCCAGCGACCTCGCGACCATGCACTACGTCCGCCAGGGCGACCCCAGAGGCCTCGGCCACGCCGTCCTGTGCGCCGCCCCCCACGTGGGCAACGAGCCCTTCGCCGTCCTCCTCGGTGACGACCTGATCGACCCCCGCGACCCGCTGCTCAAGCGCATGGTCGAGGTCCAGGAGCAGCGCGGCGGCAGCGTCATCGCGCTCATGGAGGTCGAGCCCGAGCAGATCCACCTCTACGGCAGCGCGGCCGTCGGGCCCACCGAGGACAGCGACACCGTCAAGGTAACCGGCCTGGTGGAGAAGCCGGACCCGGCGGACGCGCCGTCGAACTACGCGGTGATCGGCCGCTACGTCCTCGACCCGCACATCTTCGAGATCCTGCGCAAGACCGAGCCCGGCCGCGGTGGCGAGATCCAGCTCACCGACGCCCTCCAGCAGCTCGCCACGGACGAGAAGATCGGCGGCCCGGTGCACGGCGTGGTCTTCAAGGGCCGCCGCTATGACACCGGCGACCGCGGCGACTACCTGCGTGCCATTGTCAGACTCGCGTGCGAACGTGAAGACCTGGGCCCGGACTTCCGGACCTGGCTTCGCAGTTACGTAGCCGAGGAGATGTAACAACGTTGAGCAGCGCCGCCCCCCGCACCGCCGACCCCGACCACCTCTGGTCGGTGGACGAGCACCTGGAGGACATCCTCGCGACCGTCCGCCCCCTCGAACCCATCGAGCTGCAGATCCTCGACGCCCAGGGCTGCGTCCTGGTCGAGGACGTCACGGTGCCGGTGTCCCTGCCGCCGTTCGACAACAGCTCCATGGACGGGTACGCGGTGCGGGTCGCGGACGTCGCGGGTGCGAGCGAGGAGTATCCGGCCGTCCTGGAGGTCGTCGGGGACGTCGCCGCGGGCCAGGCAGCACTGCTCCACGTCGGCCCCGGCCAGACCGCCAGGATCATGACCGGCGCTCCGCTGCCGCCCGGCGCCGAGACCGTCGTCCCCGTCGAGTGGACCGACGGCGGCCTCGGCGAGGGCCCGGTGACCGGGATGCGCGCCCGCGCCCTGTCCCCCCAGGGCGCCGAGGGGCACGTGCACGTGTACCGCCCGGCCGAGGCCCGCGCCCATGTGCGCGCCACGGGCAGCGACGTGAAGGCCGGGGACCGCGCCCTGGAGTCGGGCACCGTCCTCGGCCCGCCGCAGATCGCCCTGCTGGCCGCCATCGGGCGCGGCACCGTCCGGGTGCGCCCGCGGCCGCGCGTGGTCGTCATGTCCACCGGCAGTGAACTCGTCCAGCCCGGCGAGGAACTCGGCAGCGGCCAGATCTACGACTCCAACAGCTTCGCCCTCACCGCCGCCGCCCGCGACGCCGGTGCCATCTCCTACCGGGTGGGCGCCGTCGCCGACGACGCCGAGACACTCCGCTCCACCATCGAGGACCAGCTCGTCCGCGCCGACCTCATGGTCACCACGGGCGGGGTCAGCGTCGGGGCGTACGACGTCGTCAAGGAGGCCCTGTCGCACGTCGGCGACGAGGACGAGGCCGGCAGTGGCATCGAGTTCCGCAAGCTCGCCATGCAGCCCGGCAAGCCCCAGGGCTTCGGCTCCATCGGCCCCGACCACACCCCGCTGCTCGCGCTCCCCGGCAACCCCGTGTCGTCGTACGTCTCCTTCGAGCTGTTCGTGCGCCCCGCGATCCGCACCCTGATGGGCCTCGACGACGTGCACCGGCCGCGCATCCGCGCGAAGCTGACCGCCGGCAAGGCGCTGACCTCGCCGAAGGGCCGTCGGCAGTTCCTGCGCGGTATGTACGCCGACGGAGCGGTGACCCCGGTCGGCGGCGCCGGATCGCACCTGGTCGCGGCCCTGGCGCACGCGGACGCGCTGATCGTCGTCCCCGAGGACGTGGAGTCCGTCGAGCCGGGCAGCGAGGTCGAGGTCGTGCTGCTCGGCTGAGCCGTGGGGTCCGCGCCGCTCGACGGTTCGACTTGGCGGTACCGTGTCGCGCACAGCAGGCCCGCGCGCCGGGCCCGGACCGGGAGCGCCACACAGCATGACAGTGCCTTCCCGGGGGGAGACCCCCGGACCCTCAGACCGACTGACCCACATCGACGAGGCGGGCGCGGCCCGCATGGTCGATGTCTCCGGGAAGGACGTGACCGCGCGCACCGCCAGCGCCAGCGGCCGCGTCCTGGTCTCGCCCCGCGTGATCGAGTTGCTGCGGGGCGAGGGCGTCCCCAAGGGCGACGCCCTCGCCACCGCCCGGATCGCGGGCATCATGGGCGCCAAACGCACCCCGGACCTCATCCCGCTGTGCCACCCGTTGTCGGTGTCCGGTGTGAAACTGGACCTGAGGGTCGCGGACGACGCCGTGGAGATCCTGGCCACGGTGAAGACGACGGACCGCACGGGCGTGGAGATGGAGGCCCTCACCGCGGTCTCCGTCGCCGCACTCACCGTGATCGACATGATCAAGGCGGTCGACAAGGGAGCGGTCATCACGGACGTACGGGTCGAGGAGAAGACGGGCGGCAAGTCGGGCGACTGGAGCCGGGTATGACGTATCGAGCTCTTGTGGTCACGGCCTCCAACCGGGCCGCGGCCGGGGTCTACGAGGACAAGGGCGGTCCGCTGATCGCCGACGGCCTCCGGAGCTTCGGCTTCGCCGTCGACGGCCCCCAGGTCGTCCCCGACGGCGACCCCGTGGAAGCCGCCCTGCGCGCCGCCGTCGACGCCGGGTACGACGTGATCGTCACCACCGGCGGCACCGGCATCTCGCCCACCGACCGCACACCCGAGGCGACCCGCCGGGTGATCGACCACGAGGTGCCGGGCATCGCCGAGGCCATCAGGGCCTACGGCCGGGAGAAGGTGCCGACGGCGGCGCTCTCCCGTGGCCTGGCAGGAGTGGCGGGACGGACACTGATCGTCAATCTGCCGGGTTCCTCCGGCGGTGTGAAGGACGGTCTCGCCGTCCTGGAGCCTCTGTTGACGCACGCCGTCGACCAGATCCGCGGCGGGGACCACTCGAGACCCGACGCCGGCAGTGGGGGTGCGAGCTGAACAGCCCATCCTGGCCCGTCGTGCTGGCGGACGGCGATGTCGTCCTCCGGCCGATAAAGATGCGCGACCAGCGGGCGTGGCGCGACGTCAACCGGCGCAACCGGGACTGGCTGCGGCCGTGGGAGGCGACCATTCCGCCGCCCACGCCGAGCGGCCCGATCGCGCACCGGCCGACCTACAGGCAGATGGTCCGGCATCTGCGGGCCGAGGCGAACGCCGGACGGATGCTTCCGTTCGTCATCGAGTACCAGGGGCGGCTGGTCGGGCAGTTGACGGTCGCCGGAATAACCTGGGGCTCGATGTGCTCGGGGCACGTCGGGTATTGGGTGGACGAATCGGTGGCCGGCCGCGGGGTGATGCCGACCTCCGTGGCACTCGTCGTGGACCACTGCTTCCGGGCCGTCGGCCTGCACCGGATCGAGGTCTGCATTCGCCCCGAGAACGGGCCCAGCCGGCGCGTCGTGGAGAAGCTCGGATTCCGCGAGGAGGGGTTGCGCCCGCGCTATCTCCACATCGACGGCGCCTGGCGCGACCATCTCGTGTTCGCGCTCACCTCGGAAGAGGTGCCCGACGGTTTGCTCAGGCGCTGGCAGCGGGCACGCTCCAGAAGCACGCCTCACGACAATCCCGCGTAGCCGGTAGCCGGTAGCCGGTAGTCCGTACCCGTGGCTCATACGCATAGCCCACAGCGCAAAGCCCATAGCCCGGGAAATTGAATATGTGTTCGAAAATGATCGGCGGATGACCGACTTGGGACGTTGAATTCGTCACCTCGGTGGCGTGCTGATCGCATCGGTCGCAAAAAAAGCTCGAAATATCAGCCAGATCGTGCGACACACCGACTCAATTGGCAGATGGCCTCACGTAAACCCCTCTACCGTGTGAGACGTGAGCAGCAGCGGCCTCATCTACGCAGTCATTGTCGGGGCCTGGGCCGCCTACTTGGTGCCGATGTGGCTCCGTAGGCAGGACGAGCTGAACGAGGCCCGTCCGACGGAACGCTTCAGCACAGCCATCCGGTTGCTGTCCGGACGGGCGGGGATGGAGCGCCGATACGCCAAGGACCTGCGGGCGCGCTCCACCGAGGAGGGGGAGCCAGGCGCCGTCGACGCGGGCGCGGTCACCGACTCGGTGGACGTCCGTGCCTTCGCCATGCCTCCGAACCGCCCGCAGGCGAAGGCGGTGGTTCAGGCGCAGAGCCCGGGGCGCGCGGAACAAGCGCGCGAGCCGGAGCGAGAACCGGCGCGGGAGCCAGAGCGGGAGCCGGCGCGGGAATCGGCGCGGGAGTCCGTCCGTGAACCTGGCCGGGAACCCGCTCGGGAGTCCGTCCGCGAACCCGCGCCCGAATCCGTGCGGGGAGACTCGGTTTCCTCGGCGCCCAAGCGCGTGCCGGCCCCCCGGCGTACGCCCGCGCAGGAGGCCGCCGCGGCACGCGCCAGGCGTACGAAGGTGCTCGCGCGCCGTCGGCGTACCACGGTCATGCTCTTCCTCGCCTTCACGCTGGGCACGGTCGTCGCCGCGGTCGGAGGGCTCACGTTCCTGTGGGCTCCCGGGGTGCCCGCCGTACTGCTCAGCACGTACATCGCGTACCTGCGCTCCCAGGAACGGCGGCGCTTCGCCTACCAGATGGACCGGCGTATGGCCGAGGCCGCCGCGCAGCGACTGCGTGAGCGCGCCCGCCAGCCGCGTCGGCGGGCCGCCGTCGAGGCGAGCGCCGACTCCGACGAGCCGGACGACGGCCCGGAGCCGGCGAGCGACTCCGGAATGTCGGCCCTTGCCGCGGACCGGCGTGCGCTCGTCGAGCAGACCGACCACGCCGAGTGGGTCGACCAGCAGCGCGAGCGGCAGCAGCGCCCCGCCCAGGGGGACAGCTGGGACCCGGTACCGGTGCCGTTGCCGACGTACGTGACCGCACCCGTCGCGCCCCGGGCCACCTCCGACGTGGACCTGGGCGCGCCGGACGCGTGGAGCTCGGCGCGCTCCAGCACCGTCACGCCCGACCAGGAGGCGGAGTCCGCGGCAGGGGACGGTGGATCGGAGGGGGACTCCGCCGACGCGGACGACAGGCCGGAGGACGATCGCAGTGACGCCCGCCGCGCCGCCTCCGCCCGCCGCGCCCGCGAACGCGGCCGCACCCCGCTCTTCGACCAGTACGAGGACGGCGACCGGCCCCGGGCCGCCAACGAGTGAGCTCCGAGGGCCGGCACGCGCGGTCGCAGTGCCCGCCCTGACCAGCCGGGAACGGATTTCCAAGCACCCCAACGGGGATGCTAGAGTTTCACTCGTTGCAAGGGCCTGTGGCGCAGTCTGGTAGCGCACCTCGTTCGCATCGAGGGGGTCTGGGGTTCAAATCCCCACAGGTCCACCGCAACAACTCCCCGGGAAACCAGGGCAGTTGAGAAGATCCCGTCCGATCAGTTGATCGGGCGGGATCTTCTGTGTGTGGCCAGGGTGGAGACCACCGCGACCAGTGCGCACGCGGCCGTCGCCGTGCCGAGGGCCGGCCAGGGCAGGTGGATCGGGGCGGGTGCGGAGAGCAGGTCCAGGGCGGTCCTCATGCCGAACAGGTTGAGCGCGGCCACGACCAGGCCGAGCACCGCGCCGACCGTCACCACGGTCAGGGCCTCCGCCGCGAGCAGCCGCAGCACCTGTCCGCCGGTGGCTCCCGCCAGCCGGAGCGAGGCGAGCTCCCGTGCCCGGTCCGAGGTGGCCATGACCAGGGTGTTGGCCAGCGAGAGGCCGGCGTAGAGCAGGGCGAGGCCCAGGACCAGGAGGAAACCGAGCCGGGTCGTGCCGTCGGCGTGGGGCGACACGGCGCGCAGCCATTCCTCCCGGGTGAGGACCCGGGCCCCCGCGGGCGAGGACGCCCGGACCGCCTGCCGCAGCCGCGTGCGAACCGTGTTCGTGTCCGCGCCGGGCGCGACCTTCACGTCGATGCGGTCCACGGGGGCGTCCGGGGCGTTCGACGGGGTGACGTACACGCCGTTGTCGCCCGTGCCGGTGGGCATGACCGCGGCGATGCGCAGGGACCTGCGGGTGCCGTCGCCCAGCCACACCGTCACCTGCTCGCCCACGGTGCGCCGGGCCCACTCCTCGTTCACCACGATCGAGTCGTCGTCGAGATCGGCGATCCGGCCGGCGGCCAACGGCAGCCGTACGGTCGCCGCGAGCGCCTTCGGGTCGACCGCGCGGGCCTGGGACCTGATCAGGGCCACGCCTTCCTCCAGCGTGTGAACCGTGCTCGCCGCGCTCACGGAGACCTCGGCGCCGGGCACCGCGCGCAGCCGCCGTACGGTCTCCGGGGCGAGTCCGGTGCCGGTCGTCCCGGGGGCGGAGCCGGTACCGGACGCCGTGGGCGTGACCACGAAGTCGGCGGTCGTACGGTGCCGAAGCTCCGCCGCCTGCGCCTCGTTCAGGGTCGCGGTGGCGCCCAGCAGTGAGCCCGTGAGGGCGACCGTGACCAGGACGGGAGCGGCGACGGCGGCCGTGCGGCGGACGGCCGCGGCGGTGTTCTCCCGCACCAACAGCCCGCAGGCGCCCGGCAGTCGGGCCGGCAGCCACGCGACCACCCGGACCAACGGCCGCACCAGGACCGGGGAGAGTAGGGCCACCGCGGTGATCAGCAGCATGGGACGGCTGACGTACGACTTGCGGTGCAGCAGCTCGCCCGGGTCGGTCAGCAGGGCCGTCGCCAGGGTCACGACGGCGGCCAGGAGCAGGACCGTACCGCTCAACAGGCGGCCCCGGGTCAGGGTTCCGGTGTCGACGGATGCCTCTCGCAGGGCCTGCGTGGGGGCGGTCCGCCCGGCCCGCCAGGACGCGGCCAGCACACCGCTCAGCGCCACCAACAGGCCCGTCCAGAAGGCCAGATGGTACGGCCAGACATGCTCGCCGACGGTGAACCAGGCCGGCGCCAGACCCTCGGCCACGACCCGTGCGGCCAGGTGCGGGGCGGCGAGTCCGCCGAGTGCGCAGCCCGCCGCCGACGCGAGCACACCGATCAGGAGGGCCTCCGCGACGACCGTCCGCCGGATCTGGCCCGGGGTGGCGCCCGCCGTGCGCAGCAGGCCGAACTCCCGGCGCCGCTGGGCGACCGCGAAAGCGAAGGTGGACGCCACGACGAACACCGACACGAACCCGGCGACCCCGCCGGCCGTGCCGAACAGGGCGTTCAACGCGGTCACCGCCTCCCGGTCCCGGTCGGGGGCGGGGTCGGCGAGCCGCCGGGCGTCACCGGTGAGGACGCTCGGGCCGGCGGACCGCGGTGCTGCGGTCGTCCGCCGTACCGCCGCCGCGTCCGCGTCCACGACCAGTTGGATGCTCACCGGGGACAGGCGGGCCGCGCGGGCGTCGGAGTAGAAGAGGCCGTTCTCGAAGCCGAGGTCGGGGGTCGTGCCGACCACGCGGACGGTTCCGTGGGCGGTGTGCAGACGGCGGCCCACGGCCGTCCAGTCGCCGGTGGCCACCACCTCGTCCGCGGCGTGCGGGGCTCGGCCGGAGGTCAGCTCGTACGGGGCGAACGCGGCCGTCGACCAAGGGTGGCCCACCAGGTCGGCGGGCGCTCCGGTGGCCCGTACGGCGAAAGTGCGGTCCTCGACGACCGGGCCGAGGGCGCGCAGCGCGGCGACGGTCCGGGGCGGGACCGGGCGGGGGCGGGACAGCTTCTCGGTGCGGACGCCGACCGGGGTGGGCACGCGCAGCGTGTCCTGCCCCCGCACCACGACCGGCGCCGCCGCGAACCGCTCCGGCTTCCGTTCGGGTGCGTCCCCGGAGGAGGCGAGGGCCAGCCCCATCACGGTGAGCAGCGCGACCCCAAGACACAGGGCCAGGAAGGTGCCGGTGAAGGTCACCCAGCGGGTGCGCAGGGTGTGGAGGGCAAGGCTCAGCACGGGGCGGCCTCCAGCTCTGTCAGGTGCGCCGCGATCTCCCCCGCCGACGCCCCTCCCGGATCCCCTCCCAGCTCCCCGCTCACCCTGCCGTCCACCAGGAACACGACGCGGTCCGCGTACGACGCGGCCACCGGGTCGTGGGTCACCATCACCACCGTGCAGCCTTCGGTGTCGACGAGGTCCCGCAGCAGGGACAGGACCTCGCGTCCGGTCCCGGAGTCCAGCGCGCCGGTCGGTTCGTCGCCGAACAGGACCTCGGGACGGGTGATCAGGGCGCGGGCGAGCGCGACGCGCTGCTGCTGGCCGCCGGAGAGCTGGGAGGGGCGGTGGCCGGCGCGGTCACCGAGGCCGACCTGGCGCAGCACCTCCCGCACCCGGGCCTTCGAGGGCCGACGGCCGGCCAGACGCAGCGGCAGGGCGACGTTCTGCGCGGCGGTCAGGGACGGCAGCAGGTTGAACGCCTGGAACACGAAGCCGATGCGCTCGCGGCGCAGCAGGGTCAGCCGGCGCTCGTTCAGTGCCGTCAGTTCCGTGTCTCCGAGCCGTACCGAGCCAGAGTCGGGCCGGTCCAGCCCGGCGGCACACTGCAGCAGGGTCGACTTGCCCGAACCCGACGGCCCCATGACGGCGGTGAAGGTGCCCGTCGGGAAGGCGAGCGTGACGTCGTCGAGCGCGGTCACGGTGTTGCCGCCGGTCCCGTACCGTCTGCTCACGGCCCTCAGTTCGATCGCGTCGGTTCTCATCCGCGCCCTCTCATCTCCGCCTCTGCTCACACCAGTTCGGTGTCGGTGGGGCAAGACAACCGCGCGACCACACCCCGAAGCAGTGCGGCAGGACGGAGACTTGGGGTAGGGCCAGGCATACCCCCGAGCCTCCGCCTGGGCCCATGGCCCCGCCCCCGCCCGGCTTCTACGGTGATCCCCATGAGCGTGTGGCAGGCCCTGAGCGGAGCGTCCGGCGGGCGCGGATACCTGAGATCGGCGTGGCCCTGGCGAGCGGTCGCCTACCTGGGCAGCGGTGCGCTGCTCGGCGTGGTCGTCCTGGTGGTGATCCTCGGCGGACTCGTCGTCGGCGGGGTGCTGGCCGTCGTCCTGTTCGGGCTGCCGCTGCTCGTACTGACCGTGCTGGCCGGGATCCCCGTGGCCGCCGTGGAGCGGCTGCGCCTGCGCCTGGTCGGGGTCGGACCCGCGCCGGGCGACGGTCACCGGGTGCCCGACGGCCCGGGACTGCGGGTCTGGCTGGTGACCCGGCTGCGGGAACCGGCGACCTGGAGGGAGCTGGCGTACGCCGTGCTGTTCGGGCTGGTGCTGTGGCCGCTCGACGCGCTGGCGGTCGCCTTCGCGGCCGGGGTTCCGCTGGTCATGGCCGCCGTACCGGTGTGGTTCGCCGTCGACGGGGAGGCGAGGGTGGCCAAGCTGTGGACGGTCGACACCTGGCCCGGGGCCCTCGGGTCCGCCGCGCTCGGGCTGGTCCTGCTCGCGGGCGGCGCCTACGCCCTGGGGGTGGTGGCCGGGGCCCGCGCCGAGCTGGCGCGGGCCCTGCTGACCTCGAAGGACAACGAGCGGGTCACCGAACTGGCGCGCTCCCGGGTGCGGTTGGTGGACGCCTTCGAGGCGGAGCGACGCCGGATCGAGCGGGACTTGCACGACGGGGCCCAACAGCGCCTGGTCGCCCTCACCATGACCCTCGGCCTGGCCCGGCTGGACGTCCCGCCGGGGCCGCTCGCCGACCAGCTCGCCAAGGCCCACGAGGAGGCCGGGCAGGTCCTCGCGGAGCTGCGTGAGCTGATCCACGGCATCCACCCCAAGGTCCTCGCCGACTACGGCCTGGAAGCCGCCGTCGCCGACGCCGCCGACCGCAGCCCGGTCCCCGTGGACGTGGACCTTGAGTTGCCCGGAAGGCTGCCCCAACCCGTCGAGTCCGCCGCGTACTTCGTCGTCTGCGAGGCCCTCGTGAACGTCGCCAGGCACAGCGGGGCCGACCGTGCCACCGTCAGCGGTGGATACGAGGGCGGGCGGCTCACCCTCGTCGTCCGCGACGACGGGGACGGCGGCGCCGACAGGGCGGGCGGCACCGGACTGACCGGTCTCGCCGACCGGGTGTCGGTGCTCGATGGCAGACTCTCCCTGTCCAGCCCGCCGGGCGGGCCGACCCTGCTGCGTGTGGAGATTCCTTGCCGGCCGAGACGACAGACGGACCCCTGCGCATAGTCCTCGCCGAGGACAGCGTGCTGTTGCGCGAGGGCCTCATCGGGCTGCTCACCCGCTTCGGCCACGAGGTGCCGGCCGCCGTCGGCGACGCGGACGCGCTGCTCGGCGCGGCCGCCGAGCACCAGCCCGACATCGTCGTGACCGACGTCCGGATGCCGCCCGGCTTCCAGGACGAGGGGCTGCACGCCGCCCTGCGACTGCGCGCGGAACGCCCCGGACTGCCGGTGCTGGTGCTCAGCCAGTACGTGCAGCGGGCGTACGCCGCCGAACTCCTCGACTCCGGGGACGGCAGCGGCGTCGGCTATCTGCTCAAGGACCGGGTGGGGCAGGTCGAGCAGTTCGTGGCGGCGCTGCGGGAGGTCGCCGGCGGCGGCACGGTGGTCGACCCCGAAGTCGTACGACAACTGCTGCGCAGGCGCCGGGATCCGCTCGCGCGGCTCACTCCGCGCGAGCGGGAGGTGCTGGCGCTGATCGCGGAGGGCAGGTCGAACAACGCGATCGCGCGGGCGCTGGTGGTGTCGGAGGCGGCCGTCGGCAAGCACATCGGCAGCATCCTGACCAAGCTGGACCTGCCGCCGGCGGACGACGTCCACCGAAGGGTGCTGGCCGTGCTGGCCTACCTCAGGAGCTGAGCTTCTTGGCGAAGCACCGGCTGTCCTCGTACTCGCGGTAGTAGCCGAACTTGCCGCACGGTTCGTAGCCGCACGAGGTGTACAGGGCGATGGCCTCGGGCTGCTTGGTGCCCGTCTCCAGGACCATGCGGATACGGCCGGCCGCGCGGGCGTCCACCTCCAGGGCCGTCAGCAGGCGCCGGGCGAGACCGCGGCCGCGCATGTCGTCGATCACGTACATGCGCTTGAGTTCGGCGTCGCCGTCCTCGTTGCCCTCACCGTTGGCGTCCTGGCTTCGCCAGCCGCCGGTGGCGACGGGCCGGTCCGCCTCGTCGTAGACGAGGAGATAGACGCCGTTCGGCGGTTCGAAGTCCGACGGGGCGAGCACCGTGGAGTCGCCACCGTCGCCGTAGCGCACGTGGTATTCGGCCTGGACGGCGTCGTTGAGCTTCACGGCGTCGGGGTGGTCGAACGGGACCCGGCGAATATGCATGCGCATAATCGTACATCTGTACTGGATCGAAGTCCGGACACCGTCCAGTCTGCTGTGGACCTGCCGGTATTGTGCCGCGGATGCTGACTGTCACCACCGTGAACGTGAATGGGCTGCGTGCCGCCGCGAAGAAGGGGTTCGTGGAGTGGCTCGCGGAGACCTCCGCCGATGTCGTCTGTCTTCAGGAGGTGCGCGCCGAGCCGCAGCAGCTGCCTGAGCATGTGCGCACCCCCGAAGGCTGGCACGTCGTGCACGCGCCCGCCGCCGCGAAGGGGCGGGCCGGTGTCTCCCTCTACACGCGCCGTGAACCCGACCGGGTCCAAATCGGCTTCGGCTCCTCGGAGTTCGACACCAGCGGCCGCTACGTCGAGGCCGACCTGCCGGGTGTCACGGTCGCCTCGCTCTACCTGCCCTCCGGTGAGGTCGGCACCGAGCGCCAGGACGAGAAGGTCCGCTTCATGGGCGAGTTCCTCGCCTACGTCAAGGACCTGCGCGAACGCGCCGCCGCCGACGGCCGCGAGGTCGTCATCTGCGGGGACTGGAACATCGCCCACCAGCAGGCCGACCTCAAGAACTGGCGCGCCAACCAGAAGAGTTCGGGCTTCCTCCCGGAGGAACGGGCGTGGCTGACCCGGGTCCTGGACGCGACGGAGGGCGGCTACGTCGACGTCGTACGGGCGCTGCACCCGGATGCGGAGGGCCCGTACACGTGGTGGTCGTACCGGGGGCGGGCCTTCGACAACGATTCAGGGTGGCGGATCGACTACCACTGCTCGACGCCCGGCCTGGCCGCCAAGGCGGTCAAGGGGTACGTCGAGCGCGCCGCCACCCATGCCGAGCGCTGGTCGGACCACGCTCCGGTGACCGTGGTCTACGACCGCTAGTCCGTGTCCGGGCCCATGTGGTCCCGGTCCGGACCTGTGTGCTCCCCGTCCGGACCCGTGTGGTTCTCCCTCCGCAACCGCCGGTCCAGCGCCAGTGACAGTTCCGCCTCCACCACGCTCCGGGCCAGGGGCCGCAGTCGCTGGAGGTTCTCCTGCGGGCCGTGGCGGAGGATCAGGTCGGTGAAGAGGTCGGCGAGGGCGTCGGCGTGTGCGCGGACGCGGGTGCCCGCGGACAGGACCTCGGCGAGCGGGATGCCCTCCTGGACCAGGGCGGAGGAGACGTCCAGGAGGCGGCGGCTGATGTGGACGATCTCGTCGCCGGCGGTGCCGAGGTAGCCGAGGTCCAGGGCGGCGGCGAAATTCTCGGGGGTGACCTGGCCCTCGAAGCGGGCGGCGAGTTCCTCGGGGGTGAGGCGGACCGGCTCCTCCTCGGTGGGGGTGTCGACGCCGAGGAGGTCGCCGACGTCGCGGCCGTGGTCGAAGGCCTCCGCCAGTTCCGCGATGCCGTTCAGGGTGTGGCCGCGCTCCAGCAGGGTGGTGATGGTGCGCAGGCGGGCCAGGTGACTGTCGTCGTACCAGGCGATACGGCCCTCGCGGCGCGGTGGGTGGATCAGCTTGCGCTCGCGGTAGAAGCGCAGGGTGCGCACCGTGATCCCGGCCGCCTCGGCCAGTTCCTCCATGCGGTACTCACGCTTGTCTGCCACGCCCGCACCCTATGTCGTGGTCCCGGTACCAGTGGCGGCGGCCGCTGAGGTAAAAGTCCTGGCCCGCCCCCTACCCCTGAGTACGGACCTGCTCTACTCTCCCCATTGCGCCAGTATTCACTGGCAGGGTTCAGCGTGATGCGTGGAGGCTTCGGGATGGCCGAGCAGGAACACGTGCGGGTGGCGGTGATCGGGTCCGGATTCGGCGGGCTGGGGGCCGCCGTACGACTGCGGCGCGAGGGCGTCACCGACTTCGTCGTGCTGGAGCGGGCCGGCAGCGTCGGCGGGACCTGGCGGGACAACACCTATCCGGGGTGCGCCTGTGACGTGCCGTCCCATCTCTACTCGTTCTCCTTCGCGCCCAACCCCGACTGGCCGCGCACCTTCTCCGGTCAGGAGCACATCCGCGCCTACCTGGAGCGGGTGACGGACGTCTTCGGGCTGCGCCCGCACCTGCGTCTTCACTCCGAAGTCACGCGGATGACCTGGAACACCGAGCTGCTGTGCTGGGACATCGAGACCAGCGGCGGCTCGCTCCGGGCCGACCTGGTCGTCTCCGCCACCGGGCCGCTGTCCGACCCGAGAATCCCGGAGATCCCGGGGCTGGACTCGTTCCCAGGCAAGGTGTTCCACTCGGCCCGCTGGGACCACGACGCCGACCTGCGCGGCAAGAAGGTCGCCATGGTCGGCACGGGCGCCTCCGCCATCCAGATCGTCCCGGCCATCCAGCCCGAGGTCTCCCGGCTCACCCTCTTCCAACGCACCCCGCCCTGGGTACTGCCCCGGGTCGACCGGGCGATCAGCGGAGCGGAACGCGCGCTGCACCGGGCGCTGCCCTTCACCGCGCAGGCCCGACGCGGACTGTCGTGGGGCATCCGGGAGTTGCAGGTCCAGGCGTTCACCAAGCGCCCCAACGAGCTCGTTCTGGTCGAGCAGTTGGCCGCGCGCAACATGGCCCGCTCCATCAAGGACCCGGCCCTGCGCGCCAAGCTCACGCCCGACTACCGCATCGGCTGCAAGCGGATCCTGCTGTCCGGGACCTACTACCCGGCCCTCGCGCAGCCCAACGTGGACCTCGTCGCGAGCGGGCTGAGCGAGGTCCGCGGCTCGACGCTGGTCGCGGCCGACGGCACCGAGGCCGAGGCCGACGCGCTCGTCTTCGGCACCGGCTTCCACGTCACGGACATGCCGATCGCCGACCGGGTGGTGGGCGCGGACGGGCGCACGCTCGCCGAGTACTGGAAGGGCGGCATGGAGGCCCTGCGCGGTGCCTCGGCGGCCGGGTTCCCCAACTGGATGACCGTCATCGGCCCCAACACCGGCCTCGGCAACTCCTCGATGATCCTGATGATCGAGTCCCAGCTGAACTACATGGCCGACTTCGTACGGCAGTTGAACGTCCTCGGCGGCCGGGTCGCCCTCGACGCCCGCCCGGGCGCCGTGCGCGCCTGGAACGACCGGGTGCAGGAGCGCATGAAGCGCACGGTGTGGAACACGGGCGGCTGCACCAGCTGGTACATGGACGCGAGCGGCCGCAACACCACCATCTGGCCGGGCACGACGACGGAGTTCCGGCGCGCGACCCGGCGCGTGGACCTCGGGGAGTACGACGTCGTACGGGTGCCCACCCAGAAGAAGGCCGAGGTCAGCGCGTGAGCCGTCTCCTGCACGTCGCCTCCGGGCCGTACGCCCCGCCGGTGCCCGCCCGCGAACTGACCGCCACCTCCGCCGACGGCGCCCGTCTGCACGTCGAGGTGCACGGACCCGAGGGCGCCCCGACGGTCGTCCTCGCCCACGGCTGGACCTGCTCGACGGCCTTCTGGGCGGCGCAGATACGGGACCTGTCCGTCGACCACCGGGTCATCGCCTACGACCAGCGCGGCCATGGACGCAGCCCGGCGAGCCCGGCCTGCAGCACCGACGCGCTCGCCGACGACCTCGAAGCCGTGCTGGGGGCGGTCCTCGCGCCGGGCGAGAAGGCGGTGATGGTCGGTCACTCCATGGGCGGCATGACGGTGATGGCCGCCGCCACCCGGCCCGCCTTCCGGGAACACGCGGCGGCCGTCCTGCTGTGCAGCACCGGTTCCTCGCGGCTGGTCGCCGAGTCGCTGGTGCTACCGATCCGCGCGGGCCGGGCGAGGACCTGGCTGACCCGGCGGATCCTCGGCTCCCGTGCCCCCCTCGGTCCGGTCACGCCGCTCGCCCGGAGGATCCTCAAGTACGGGACGATGGGCTCCGGTTCGGCCCCCGACATGGTGGAGGCGTGCGCCCGTATCGTGCACGCCTGCCCGCGCGCGGTGCGGTACGCCTGGTCGCACGTGCTCGATCTGCTCGATCTCGACCACGCGGTACGGGAGTTGCGCGCACCGACGGCCGTCGTGGTGGGCTCCGCCGACCGGCTCACCCCGCCGACGCAGGCCCGCGCGCTGGTCGCCGCCCTGCCGGACTGCCTGGGTCTGACCGAGCTGCCCGGCATCGGTCACATGACTCCGGTCGAGGCGCCCGCGCCGGTCACCGGGAAGATCCGGGAACTGGTCACCACGTACGTCCAGGTCGGTCCCGTCGTCGGTCACGTCAAGGAGGACGCATGAGCAGGGTCGGTCTCGAAGGGCAGGTCGCGGTCGTCACCGGAGCCGCGCGGGGCGTCGGGGAGCTGCTGGCCCGCAAGCTGTCCGCGCGCGGGGCGACGGTGGCGCTGGTCGGGCTGGAGCCCGCCGCGCTCAAGGAGGTCTCCGAGCGGCTGCACGGCGACAGCGGCCACTGGTACGCCGATGTCACCGACCACGAGGCGATGGCCCAGGTCGCCCGGGAGGTCAAGGAGCGGTTCGGGAAGGTCGACATCGTCGTCGCCAACGCGGGCGTGGCCACCGGCGGGCCCTTCGTGGACGCCGACCCGGAGGCCTGGCGGCGGGTCATCGAGGTCAACCTGATCGGCTCGGCGATGACCGCCCGCGCCTTCCTGCCCGTGCTGATGGAGAGCCGGGGCTACCTGCTCCAGATCGCCTCCCTCGCGGCGATCACCCCGGCGCCGATGATGACCGCGTACTGCGCGTCCAAGTCGGGTGTGGAGGCGTACGCGCACAGTCTGCGGGCCGAGGTCGGCTACAAGGGGGTGCAGGTCGGGGTCGGTTACCTGTCCTGGACCGACACCGACATGGTGCGCGGGGCCGATCAGGAGGACGTGATGCGGGAACTGCGGCAGCGGCTGCCGTGGCCGTCCAACAAGACGTATCCGCTGGGCCCGGCGGCGGACCGGATCGTGGCCGGTATCGAGCGCAGGTCGAGTCATGTCTACGGGCAGTGGTGGCTGCGCGGGATGCAGGGCGTGCGCGGGTACCTGCCGGGGGTCATCGGGACCGTGGGGCAACGGGAGATGAGGCGGTTCGCGTCCAGGCTGGAGGGCATGCGGACGGGGCTCGTCGGCGCAGGTGGGGCGGCGGACGAGGAGGCCCGCGCTACGCACCGTAGTTGATCGAAATGCGCACTGTGTCCGGTCGTGTGAATCTGGTCGAGGCCCCACCTAGGGGTCCATCCCCCACTCATTAGGAGTGAACCCAGATGGGTATGAAGGACCAGTTCCAGAACAAGTCGGAGCAGATGCGGGACCAGGCCAAGCAGAAGGCTCAGCAGGCCCGGGAGAAGGGTCAGCAGAGTCAGGGGCGTGGCCAGGAGCGTGGCCGTCCGGGTGAGGAGCGCCAGGAGCGCGGCCAGGAGCGTGGCCGGCCTGGTCAGCCCATGCGGGACGAGGAGACCGAGCGTATGCGGCGCGAGCGCGAGGAGGAGGACCGCCTCAGCCAGGACTACGACATGTAGCCGCTGAACTCGGCGTGACCGCTGACGTGGGGTGCCCTTTCTCGGAAGGGGCGCCCCACGTTCCGGTGTGCGTCGGGGTCCGCGCCCCGTGGGCCGTTCAGTGGGCCGTTCAAAAGCGCGGGGGCAGCTTGGGCCGCGACCTGTCCGGGAGGTTCTTGTGCTCCGGGGGAGTGGCCGGGGGGTTGGATTCCAGTAGTTCCAGGGCCAGTTGCACAGCGTCGGCCAGTTGGGCGTGTCTGCCCTCCGCCCAGTCCAGCGGGGTGCGGAGGATCTCCAGGTCGGGGGCGACTCCGTGGTTCTCCACGGACCAGCCGTACGCGTCGAACCAGGCCGCGTTCATCGGAACCGTGATCACCGTGCCGTCGCCCAGTTGGTGACGGCCGGTCATGCCGACGACTCCGCCCCAGGTGCGCTGCCCGACCACGGGGCCCAGGTTCAGGAGCTTGAAGGCGGCCGTGATCATGTCGCCGTCCGAGGAGGTCGCCTCGTCGGCCAGGGCCACCACCGGGCCGCGCGGGGCGTTCGAGGCGTACGACACGGGCTGGGCGTCACGGGTCAGGTCCCAGCCGAGGATCGTGCGGGTCAGCTTCTCCACGACCAACTCGCTGATGTGACCACCCGCGTTGCCGCGTACGTCCACGAGGAGCGCGGGGCGCGAGACCTCCATGCGCAGATCCCGGTTGAACTGGGCCCAGCCCGAGCCGCCCATGTCGGGGATGTGCAGATAGCCGCAGCGGCCGCCGCTCAACTCCCGTACGACGGACCGGCGTTTGGCCACCCAGTCCTGGTAGCGAAGGGGGCGCTCGTCGACGAGCGGGACGACCGCCACCCGGCGGGCGTGTCCCTTCGTCTCGGCCGGGGTGACGGTCAGCTCGACCGTCGTACCGCCCGCCCCCGCCAGCAGCGGATACGGGCCCCTCTCCGGATCCACCGGACGGCCGTCCACGTGGGTGAGCACCGCGCCCTCCCGGATGCCCGTACCGGCCAGCGGCGACCGTGCCTTGGAGTCGGAGGAGTCACCGGGCAGGATCCGCCTGACCGTCCAACCCTCGTCCCGTCGGACGAAGTTGGCGCCGAGGAGGCCCTGGCGGCGCTGGTAGTGCGGCGGGCCCTCGTTGCGGCGGGCGGCCGAGACGTAGGCGTGGGAGGTGCCGAGTTCACCGAGCAGTTCGCGCAGGAGGTCCGCGAACTCGTCCGGGGACGCGACCCGTTCGACCAGCGGACGGTACTGGTCGAGGACCGCGTCCCAGTCGATGCCGCACATCCCCGGATCCCAGAAGTACGCCCGGATGAGCCGGCCCGCCTCCTCGTACGACTGGCGCCACTCGGCGGCCGGGTCGACCTCGTGCAGGATGCGGCGGACCTCGATCCAGACCGTCGCGTCGCCGTCGCCGGACTCGTTCGAGGGGACCGCGCGCAGGTCGCCCTCGTCCACGAGGACCAGCCGGGTGCCGTCGCCGCTCACCGCGAACCAGTCCAGGTGCTCGACGAGTTCGGACTTCTTCGCCTTGCTGATGCTGAAGTGCTCCAGCGTGGGGCGGCCGCTGGTGTCGTCCGGGTTCGCGAAGGTCTCGCCCAGCGCACCGGAGATCGGCCAGCGCAGCCAGACCAGCCCGCCGCCCGCGACCGGGTACAGCGCCGAGTACTTGGAGGCGGTCACCGGGAAGGGCGTCACTCGGCTCTCCAGGCCTTCGACCTCGACGAGTACCGTGCCGTCGCCGCCCTCGTCCTCCTCCACGGGGTCCAGGCCCCCGGCGGCGGGCCGGCCCTCAGGGTTCACGGCGAAGGGGGAGGGGGTGGCGGAGGACAGGGGAACCAGGTAGGGGCGGCAGCCGAGCGGGAAGGACAGGTCGCCGGTGTGTACGTCGTACACCGGGTCGAAGCCGCGCCAGGACAGGAACGCGAGATAGCGGCCGTCCCTGGTGAACACCGGGTTCTCGTCCTCGAAGCGGCCGTTGGTGACGTCCACGATCACCGGGCCCGCCTGCCCGTTGCCGGAGATGCGGGCCATCTTGATCTGGCGGAGTGTGCGGCCGATGCCCGGGTGCGACCAGGTGAGCCAGGCCCCGTCCGGGGAGAAGGCGAGGTCGCGCACTGGGCCGTTGATGGAGTGGATTAGTTCCACCACCTCGCTGCCTGAAGTCTCCGTGCCTGAGGCTGAGGTCTCCGGGACCGAGCCTGAAGTCTCCGGGCCTGAGGCTGAGGTCTCCGGGCCCGAGCCCGAGTTGTCCGGGCCTTCGCGTGAGTCGCCGGTGCCTGAGCCGTCCGTGCCCGACCCAGAGTCGCCGGTGCCTGAACCGTCCGGGCCCGATTCGACCGTGCCCGACCCCGAGTCGCCGGTGCCTGAACCGCCCGAGCCCGAGCCTGAGTTGTCCGGGCCCGAGTCCTCCGTACCCGTGCCGGCGCCCGAGTCCTCCGTACCCGCGCCGGCGCCCGCGTCGTCGGACACGGTGATCAGAAGCAGCCGTCCGTCGTGCGAGGCGATGGCCAGCCGCTCGCCCTGGGGGTCGGAGACCAGCTCCAGCACCCGCCCCAGCTCGCCCGACGCCAGTCGGCGGGGCTCGGGATGTCCCGTCGCCCTGGGGAGATAGGCGATCTCGATCGCGTCCTCGCCCTCCGCGTCCGTCACGTACGCGACCTGGCCGCCCGAGCCGAGCATCTCCGGGAGCCGGACCCGTACCCCCGGAGTGTCGGTGATCGTACGGGCGGGACCGTCCCGGTGGGTCAGCCAGTACAGGCTCCCCCGGACGACGACGGCGCTCGCGCGGCCCGTCTCGTCGACCGAGACGCCGTCCACGTGCTGGGCGGCCGGGACCTGGTACGGACGGCGTCCCGCGCGCGGCCCGTTCAGCCGGACGTCGAGCCGGCGCGGAACGGAGTCGGCGGCCAGGTCGTCGACGATCCACAGGTCGCCCCCGCACTGGTACACCACCCGGGTGCCGTCGCTCGCCGCGTGCCGGGCGTAGAAGGCGTCGTGGTCGGTGTGCCGGCGCAGGCCGGAGCCGTCGTGGGCGCAGGAGTAGAGGTTGCCGACGCCCTCGTGGTCGGAGAGGAAGGCGATCCGGTCGCCGACGAACAGGGGGGAGTGGAGGTGGCCGTTCAGGTCGGCGAGGATCCGCTCCCCGTGCAGCCACAGCCTGCCCGTGGCGCCGCCCCGGTAGCGCTTCCAGGCGGCCGGTTCGTGCGGCGGGGTGCCGGTGAGGAGCAGGGTCCGGCGCTCGCCGTCGACGTCGGCGGACTGGATGTCGGAGACCGGGCCCCAGGGGAGCTTGCGGCCGGGGTCGCCGTCGGGACGGATCTTGTACGCCCAGGTGAAGTACGAGAAGGGCTCGCCGTGGGAGGCGACGGCGAGGATCTGGCTGTGTCCTTCCGCGTCCGGGGGCGTCCAGCCGCACACCTGGGTGTCCGGCGAGCCCCAGTGGGTGAGCTGCCTGCCCGGCCCGCCGTCCACCGGCACCAGGTGGATCTCGGGAACCAGACTGCGCCAGCTCGTGTACGCGAGGTGGCTGCCGTCGGGCGAGAAGCGGGGGTGGCCGACCTTCGTCCGGTCGACGGTGAGTCGCCAGGCGCGGCCCGGTCCGTCGAGCGGGGCCAGCCAGAGGTCGTCCTCGGCCACGAAGCACAGCTGATCGCCGCTCAGATGCGGAAAACGCAGATAGCTCACCTCCCCATGCTTTTCCTGGGGACGAACCGGAGCAACTTATGACTATTGCCCGGCCCGTGACCCATAACACGAACGAAACAGTTTCGTTTCGCTTGAGGGTGCGATACATTCGTCATGTACGAAACCGTGGTTCGGACCTGGAAGGTGAGCAGAGTGGCTGAGGCAGCAACGGCGCGTCGCAGTCGGATCACACCCGAGCGCGAGGCCGAGCTGTACACGGCCGTGCTCGACCTGCTCCGCGAGGTCGGCTACGACGCCCTCACCATGGACGCCGTCGCCGCCCGCACCCGGTCCAGCAAGGCCACGCTCTACCGTCAGTGGGGCGGCAAGCCCGAACTGGTGGCGAAGGCGGTCCGGCACAGCAAGCCGGGTGGCTCCCTCGGGGAGATCGACACGGGGTCGCTCAGGGGTGACCTGCACGCTCTCACGCTGCGCTCGGACGACTGCCAGATGGAGCAGAACTCCGCGCTGATGCGGGGTCTGGCCATGGCGGTCCACGGCAACCCGGACCTCCTGAAGGCGTTCAAGGCACATCTCATCGAGCCGGAGATGGCGGAGTTCCGTCGTGTGCTGGACCGGGCGATCGACCGGGGCGAGGTCCGTGCGGACAGCCCGGCGGCCCAGTTCATGATGCACATGATGATCGGAGCGTTCGCCGCCCGCACGCTGCTCGACGAGCAGCCGCCGACGCAGAGCTTCCTCCTTTCGTACATCGACGCAGTGGTCCTCCCCGCCCTCTGCGCACCCACCACCACCTGACCGTCCCCACGGTCCGCCCAACCTGACGCCACCGCTCAAGTCGTCGGGCCGATCAGCCCTGCCACCCACCGGGCTGATCACACCTGCCCTGAAGAGACCACGACCTGACCGGGAGACGCCTTCGTGGCCACGTTCCTGTACAAACTCGGCCGACTCGCCTTCCGGCGACGGCATTTCGTCGCCCTGATATGGGTCGCGCTGCTGACCCTCGCGGGCGTCGGCGCGGCCAGCGCCCCCGCCGCCGGAACCACCTCCTTCTCGATCCCCGGGACCGAAGCGCAGAAAGCCTTCGACCTCCTGGAACAGCGTTTCCCCGGCGCCGGCGCGGACGGCGCGACCGGGCGCATCGTCTTCAAGGCGCCTGAGGGCCAGAAGATGACGGACGCCGACAACAAGGCGACCGTCGACAGGACCGTCAAGGAACTGGGCGACGGCTCCGAGGTCGTCTCCGTCACCGATCCCTTTACGACGCACGCCGTGAGCAAGGACGGAACGGTCGCCTACACCTCCGTGAAGTACAAGCTCCCCGGCATGGAACTGGCGGACACGACCAGGGACGCCCTCGAGACGGCCGGCGACGAGGCCCGGGCCACGGGACTGACCGTCGACGTCGGAGGCGACGCGCTCCAGGCCGGGGCCGAGCCGGGCGCGGTCGGTGAGGTCATCGGCCTCGCCATCGCCGCGGTCGTCCTCGTCGTCACCCTGGGCTCGCTGGTCGCGGCCGGACTGCCGCTGCTGACGGCGATCATCGGCGTCGGTATCGGCGTCTCCACCATCACCGCCCTCGCCAACGCGCTCGACCTCGGCGACACCACGTCCACGCTCGCGTTGATGATCGGTCTCGCGGTCGGCATCGACTACGCCCTGTTCATCGTCTCCCGGTACCGGGGCGAGCTGGCCGACGGCCGCGACCGAGAGGAAGCGGCAGGCCGGGCCACCGGCACCGCCGGCTCCGCGGTGGTCTTCGCGGGTCTCACGGTCGTGATCGCGCTGGCGGGCCTCTCGGTCGTCGGCGTCCCGATGCTGACCAAGATGGGCCTCGCGGCGGCGGGCACGGTCGTGGTGGCCGTCCTCATCGCGCTGACCATGATCCCGGCGCTCCTCGGATACGCCGGCCGGAAGATCCGTCCGGCGGGCGAGAAGCGCGGGAAGCGCGACAAGAGCGACGCGGCCGAGAAGTCCTCCCAGGTGCCGGCCAAGCCCGGCATGGGCACCCGCTGGGCGAGCTTCGTCATTCGCCGTCCGGCCGCCGTGCTGCTGCTCGGCGTGGTCGGTCTGGGTGCGATCGCCGTCCCGGCCACCCAGCTGGAGCTGGGGCTGCCCGACGACGGCTCGCAGCCGACGTCCACGACGCAGCGTCGGGCGTACGACCTGCTGTCGGAGGGCTTCGGCCCCGGCTTCAACGGCCCCCTGATGATCGTGGTCGACGCAAAGAACAGCGACGACCCCAAGACGGCGGCCACCGCGGTGACCGATGGGGTCAAGGGCCTCAAGGACGTCGTGACGGTGACCCCGGCGGCGTTCAACAAGACCGGCGACACCGCGACGATCACCGTCATCCCCGGCTCCAAGCCGTCCTCGGTCCAGACCGAGGACCTGGTCCACGCCATCCGTGGCGCGGGCGCCGACGTCAAGGCGGACACGGGCGCGGAGGTACTGGTCACCGGCACGACCGCGATGAACATCGACTTCTCGCAGAAGCTCAACGACGCCCTGATCCCGTATCTGGGCCTGGTGGTGGGCCTGGCCTTCCTGCTTCTGATCGTGGTCTTCCGCTCCATCCTGGTCCCGCTGAAGGCGGCCCTCGGCTTCCTGCTCAGCGTGCTCGCCGCACTCGGTGCCGTGGTCGCGGTCTTCCAGTGGGGCTGGCTCTCCGGCCTGATCGGCGTCGAGCAGACCGGTCCGATCATGTCGATGATGCCGATCTTCATGGTGGGCGTGGTCTTCGGACTCGCGATGGACTACGAGGTGTTCCTCGTGACCCGCATGCGGGAGGCGTACGTCCACGGCGAGTCGCCGGGCCAGGCCGTGGTGACCGGCTTCAGGCACAGCGCCCGGGTGGTGGCCGCGGCCGCAGTCATCATGATGGCCGTCTTCGGCGGCTTCATCAGCTCCAGCGAGTCGATGATCAAGATGATCGGCTTCGGCCTCGCGATCGCCGTCTTCTTCGACGCGTTCGTCGTCCGTATGGCCATCGTCCCGGCGGTGCTCGCGCTGCTCGGCAAGAAGGCCTGGTGGCTGCCGAAGTGGCTGGACCGCGCGCTGCCGAACGTGGACGTCGAGGGTGAGGGGCTGCGCACCCTGGACGACGACAAGCGGCGGGACGACGGCCATGCGGACGGCGACCGCGAGCTGGTAGGGGTCTGACGCACCCTGCTCGCGTGCTTGGCCGGCCGGTGAGGGCTCCGTGTGGACGGGGCGGCCTCACCGGCCTTCCTCGTCTCAGCCCAGCGGGGGTGTCCAGGAGCGCGGTGGGGGTGCGCTCCAGATCGTCGTTCCGCGTCGGTCCGCGGATCGTCCAGCCCGCCGAGCGGGATGAGCAGCTGGTCGAGCTGTTCCTGTACGGCTACTGTTTCGCGTCTCGCGTCTCACGTCCGAGGTAGGTGACACCCGGATCGGCACCGGGCACCTCGATCTCGTCGAACCCGAGACGGTTGTAGAAGGCCCGGGCGGAGGCGTTGGCGGTGACCATGGAGAGATGCACGGCCGGTACGCCCTTATTGTGCAGCGCGTCGAGGAAGGTCTCCATCAGGGCCCGCCCGTTGCCGCGTCCCTGCCACTCGGGGAGCAGGTCGATGTGGAGATGGGCCGGGTAGGCGGCCACCTCCGGCACCAGCATGCGCTCCGGATGGTGGAGGAGGGGGACGATCTCCTCGTCCGGGGTGCGCGGCGGGGCGCTCGGCTCCGGGTACCTCTCGGCGACCGACGGCAGCCACTTCGCCCGGTAGTCCTCGACGAAACGGGGTGTGTTCGCGGTGCCGAGGACGTACCCGACGGCCTGCCCGTGCCCGTCGTCCAGGACGAACGCGAGGTCCGGTTCGAGATGGGCGTACGGCGCCGCGAAGATCGCCGGGAAGATGGTCGGGTCGGTGTAGTGGGGGCGGCTGTCCTGGCCGGCGTGCGCGGTGCGGACGCAGATGTCGTCGAGGGCTTCGCGGTCTTCGGGTCGGTACGGACGTATGGCGGGTACTGAGGTCATCGCCGCATCCTGCCCAGTGGGGAGCGCTCTCACAACGGGTCGTCCGGTGCTCGGACTCCGGGGCGTGGAACGGGCGTCGGCTGCGAGCGGCTTCGAACGTCGATGGGAAACGGCGACGGAAACGGCGACGGAAACGGCGACGGTGGCGGGTCCGGTCTAAGGGCAGATCCAGCAGTACAGGCGGTGCCCCTTGGCGGTGGCCCGTTGGGCGAGGTCGGTCAACTCGCGCAGGAACGCGGCCAGGTCGTCCACGGTGTCCTTGTCCGGTGGCGAGTCGAAGGCGTCCGAGACGGACCAGCCCTGGGCGACGGCGTCGAACAACGCCGGGTCGAAGCTCACGAGGGCGTCACGGAAGGTGTCGGTGAGCGACACGCTGACGATCTCGCCGTCTCCCACCATGGCGACCAGGTGACCGTGTCGGGGATCGGCCTTGACTTCGTCCTGAGAACGGCCGGTTATCAGGGACTCGGCGGGCAGCAGGTTGGCCACCGGGTCGATGCCCTTGAGCACGAACTGGTCGTATCCGGTCCCGCTGGGCTGCTCGTCCTCGCGGACGATCGCCCGGCCGGCGTCCTGGTCATCGGCGGCGCTGTAGTAGCCGTAGAGAACTCCCATAGGGCCGATCATGACATCCACCACTGACATTGAATCCTCACCTCCCTGAAGGGAGGTGATTCCTGGCTCAGGCCGCCTCTTGGAGCTGCGCTCCAGGAGGTCTTCCGCCATCAATACCAGCCGGGTTGAGACCAGCCCGGACGAGCATCACACGTGCGGAGTTCTTGTCCCGTGGGGACACCCTTCCGCACACGGTGCAGGTGTAGGTGCGCTCACCCAGCGGCAGGCGATGCTTGGCTCTCGCATCGCAGTGCGCGCAGTCCATCGTGGTGTGCGCGGGGTGGACCAGGCGGATGTCCCGCCCGTGCTTGCGGCCCATCTCCACCAGAGCGGTCTTGGTGGCGCCGATGGCGGCGTCAGCGGCCTTGCGGGCCATGGTGGACTTGGCAAGGAACTTCGGGCGGAAGTCCTCGACCGCGATGGCGTCGTGGTCGCGGACCGCCTTCTTGGCCCACTTACGGCCGGTGTCCGCACGCTGCCTGGCAACCTTCTTGTACGCCTTCGCCCGCAGTGTCTTCGCCTCGCGGTAGCCCTTCGACGCCGGCTGTCCCTTCTTCGGCCTGCGGCGGGCCATCATCCGGTCGTACCGGGTCAGCTTGGCCCGGGCCTTCCTGCCGTGCCCGGCGTGTGGCAGGTCGTGCGCGCCGGACGTGGTGGTCGCGGTCTCCTTCACACCCCAGTCGACACCGAGCACGCGACCGGTCTCCGGCAGCGGCTGGAGTTGGGCGGGGACGACGAACGAGGCGTACCAGTGCCCGAGGCTGTCCTGGTACACACGCACCGAGGACGGCTCCCCCGGCAGGTCCCGCGACCACACCACGGTCAGGACGATGCCCCCGGCCAGGTGCAGCCGGCCGTCCTTCAGCCGGAACCCGCGCTTGGTGTAGCTGAGGGTCGCCAGTGCCTCGCGTTTGGTCTTCCATTTCGGCATCCCGGCCCGGCGCGCCATGGGCAGGCGCTCGCGGATGTCCTTGTGCGCCTTGGCACGTGAGCGGCCGAAGTCGCGGATGACCTGCTGCTGAGGAACCGATGCGCCCTCACGCAGCCACGGCGTACGGGCGCGGGCCTCGGTCAGCATCCTGTCGAGCTGCGCCGGACCGCACGTGGCCTTCTGGCCGGCCGCCTTGTTGTGCAGGTGTACGGCCCTGGACTTGGCGACACACTCGTTCCACACCCAGCGGCACCGGTCCCACTCCCCCACCAGCGCGGTGCGAGCGGTGGACGGCACGCGCAGCCGGTAGGTGTACCGGGCATGCCCGCCCTCCACAGCGACCGCCGCCTGCGCCATTTCGCCCCCTCACAGTGTCCCGGCCCAGACACGATGCCGTCCTCACCCCTGCGAAGGACCGTATGTACGACCGCCGCACACACGCACCCCAAACCCACAGCCACCACCCCGACCAGCGACCACAGGCACACGCGTTCGCAACACCCCGGCGATACCGGCAGCAGTACGAACGCTCCGCGCCCTGATACGGCAACACTCCGCGTCGCGACACCCGGATGCGATTCCACCGGGCGTGAACACCGAGGCCTCCTCGCAAGAAACAGGTGAACCCGCTGGCGCCACGGACAGTGAACCGCACGCCTCCTGACAGTGAATGCGCGCGCGTCCCAGACGGAGAATCCGCTCGCGACACCGACAGAGAACCCGTTCGCGTGTCCCGTACACCCGCCACTAGCGTGCCGTCCATGACGACGCCCGCGCCCGACGCCCGCCCCGAGGGCTCCGAAGCCCACCCCCGTTTCGCCGAAGCCCTGCGTGAGCTGGGGCTCGACGAGTTGACCCACCGGATCCGCCGCTTCCCCGACGCCACCCGCACCGCCGCCGAGGCCGCCGCGGCGCTCGGATGCGAGTTGAGCGAGATCTGCAAGTCGCTGATCTTCGCGGCCGACGGGGTGCCGGTGCTGGTGCTGATGGACGGCGCCTCCCGGGTGGACCTGGAGCTGGTCCGCGAGGCGCTCGGCGCGGACAAGGTCACACGGGCCAGGGCCGACGTCGTACGGGAGACGACGGGGTACGCGATCGGGGGCGTACCGCCCTTCGGGCACCGGACCCAGACCCGGGTGCTCGCCGACCGGTCGCTGCTGGAGCACGAGGTGGTGTGGGCCGCCGCCGGTACCCCGTACACCGTCTTTCCCATGCGGCCCAAGGACCTTGTCGTCCACGCCGGCGCCACCCTGGTGGACGTGCGCGAGCGGACCTCGTGACCCCGCTGGTCACCGCGGCCGTGCTGCTGGCCGCGGTGACGCACGCCAGCTGGAACGCGATCGCCCATCAAATCACCGACAAACTGGTCGGGTTCACGCTGATCGCGGGCGGGGGATCGCTGATCGGCCTGGCCATGATGCCGTTCGTGCCGCTCCCGGCGGCGGGGGCGTGGCCGTATCTGATCGTGTCGGCGGTCATCCACCTCGTCTACTACCTGCTGCTGATGAAGTCCTTCCGGCTGGGCGACTTCGGGCAGGCCTATCCGATCGCGCGCGGCACCGCGCCCCTGGTGGTCACCCTGCTCGCCGCCGTTTTCGCGAACGAGGTGCCCGACGGCTGGGCGGCGGCGGGGATCGCCCTGTCCTGCGCGGGGTTGACCGGCGTCGCACTGTGGGGACTGCGCGGCCGGCGGCCCGACTGGGCGGCGATCGGGGCCGCGTTGGCGACCGGGCTGGCCATCGCGTCGTACACGGTCGTGGACGGGCTGGGGGTGCGCGCCTCCGGGTCCGCCCTCGGGTACATCGCCTGGCTGATGGCGGTGGAGGGCATGGCGATCCCGGCGTACGCGCTGTATCGCCTACGGGGCGAATTCGTCCCCGTGCTACGGCCGTTCGCGGGCGTCGGGCTGCTGGGAGCGTTCCTCTCCGTGTTCGCGTACGGACTCGTCCTGTGGGCGCAGACCAGGGCGGAACTCGCGCCGATCGCGGCCCTTCGCGAGTCGTCGATCATCGTCGGCGCGGCCATCGGGGCCATGTTCTTCAAGGAGCGGTTCGGGGCGCCCAGGATCGCGGCGGCCGGACTGCTGGTGCTCGGGATCGGGCTGATGCTGCACGCGGGATGAAGCGGCGCATGTCGTCACGTGACCCCGGGGGCGGCTCGTCCGGTGCTGTCCGCGACAGCGGCCACGTGCCGGAATCGTGCATCACGGGCCGTCGAGGAGCACCCTGGAAGCAGGTCTTCCGGAGGTGGTCGTCATGTTGCACAACACCGTGGGATGGCACATCGAGCTGGAGTTCCAGGAGGACGATCAGCGCACCCGGGCGGCGGCGATGGTGCGCCTGCCCGACGGTACCGAGGTACGCACGCACGGGCACGCCAGCCGTCACCACATCGATCCGAACCAGCCGAGAGTGGGTGAGGAGATCGCCGCGGCCCGTGCTTTGAACGAACTCGCGATGCGGTTGCTGACCAAGGCGCACGGCGAGATCGACGAGGCGTCCGGGCGGACGTCCCACCCGATCAACGTGTGACCTGCTCCAGCGCGACGCGTACGGCCCCGACCAGCGCCTGCGCACGCGGATCCGCCGTCACGGTCTTGCGGAAGCCGTTGGTGACATAGCCGAGGGCGACGCCGGTCTCCGGGTCGGCGAAGCCGAGCGCGCCGCCGCGGCCGGGGTGGCCGAACGAGCCCGGGCCGAGCAGCGGGGACGCGCTGCCGTGCAGCATGTAGCCGAGGCCGAAGCGGGTGTTGACCACCAGGACACGGTCCGGGCCCGCCGACTCCTCGGCGCGTGCCGCTGCCACGGTGGCCGGGTCGAACAGCCGTATGCCGTCGACCTCGCCGATCAGCGCCGCGTAGAAGCGGGCCAGGGAGTCGGCGGTCGCGATGCCGTTGGTCGCGGGCAGGGCGGCCGCCCGGTACGCCGGGTCGTTCTGGTCGGGGAACGGGGTGATCGCGGCGAACGCCCGGCGGGTGAGGGAGCCCGGGTCGTCGTAGGCCTCGGTGACCGAGCGCTTCGGGCGCACCCGCAGTCCCGGGCCGGGGGCCGGCTCGGGGGCCTCGATCCGGCCGACCCGGCCGGTCCGGCCCGCCGCCTCCTCCGCCTCCGGCAGCCCCAGCCACAGGTCCAGGCCCAGCGGCGCGGCGATCTCGGCCGCGATCCACTCACCGGCGCCCCGCCCGGTCACGCGCCGCACCAGCTCGTCGAGCATCCAGCCGTACGTCAGCGCGTGATACCCGTGGTCCGTGCCGGGCTCCCAGACGGGGGCCTGCGCGGCGGCCGCCTCCGGGCCCCGGCGCGGGTCCAGGGCGTCCTGCGGCGTGATCGGGCGGTCGAGCAGCGGCAGCCCGGCCCGGTGGTTCAGCACATGCCGCACCAGCACCCGGTCCTTGCCGTGCGCCTTGAACTCCGGCCAGTACTCACCGACCGGCGCGTCGAGGTCCAGCTCCCCGCGCTGGTGCAGCAGAAGCGGTACGGCGGCGGCGACGCCCTTGGTCGCCGAGCGCACCACCTGGGCGGTGCCGCGCTGCCAGGGCGTGGTCCCGTCGACGTCCTTGGTGCCGCCCCACAGATCGACGACCCGGCGTCCGTCCCGGTACACGGCTACGGCCGCGCCCCGGTCCCCGAGTGCCTCGAAGTTCCGCACGAACGCGTCCCTGACCGGCTCGAAGCCCTCGGCCACAGTCCCGTTCACGTCCACGTCCGTACTCCCTGTCCGGTGGTTCGCCTACGACAGTGAGTGAAACATGCCCGTACGGCCTTCGATTCCGGTGTCTCGCTAGCCGAGAAGGGTGGTGACGTCGATGTTGCCGCGGGTCGCGTTCGAGTACGGGCAGACCTCGTGGGCCGCGTCCACCAGCTTGGCCGCGATGTCCGGGTCGAGGACCGGCAGCGAGACGCTGAGGGCGACCGCGAGGCCGTAGCCACGCTGTTCGTTGGGGCCGATGCCGACCTTCGCGGCGACCGTGGACCCGGTCAGGTCGAAGCCGGAGCGCCGGCCGACCAGTACCAGCGCGTTGTGGAAGCAGGAGCTGTAGCCGGCCGCGAACAGCTGCTCCGGGTTGGTGCCGTTGCCGTCGCCGCCGAGCTGTGGCGGCATCGCGACCTTCAGCTCGATCTGGCCGTCCTGGCTGGTGACGAAGCCGTCCCGGCCGCCGTGCGCGGTGGCCTCGGCGACGTACACGATCTTCGAGGGACGGGTGTCTACAGCGGTGTCGCCAATGGCGTTGGCAGTCGCGTCGACGGTGGTGTCGTCAGTCATGGCCGGCTCCCCCCGGAACAGGTGCGCACAAGTGCATCGTGCACAAGATACTGGCCGGTAGGGAGGTCGCTGTTATCAGGGGGTGGCAACCGTGGGTAACCCGAGATCAGCGGGCGCGGTCCGCCGCCGCCTCGGCGCGCTCGGCCAGTGCCCACAGCTCCGCACGCAATCGACCGACCTCCGTGCTGTCGAGCTCGGTCGCCGCGAGCAGGGCACCGGGCACCCGCGCCGCGCGCTCCCTCAGCTCCTCGGCGCGGTCCGTGCACGCCACGAGCACCGAGCGCTCGTCGTTCGCAGCCCGCTCCCGGCGGACAAGACCCGCGCCCTCCAGCCGCTTGAGCAGGGGCGACACCGTGCCGTAGTCCAGCCGCAGCGCACCCGCCAGCTCCTTGACGGTGATCTCGCCGCGCTCCCACAGCACCAGCAGCACCAGGTACTGCGGGTAGGTCAGGCCGAGCTCGTCGAGGAGTGGACGGTAGGCGGACGTCACCGCGCGCTGGGCCGCGTAGAGCGCGAAGCACAGCTGGTCGTCCAGCAGCAGCGAGCCCTCGTCATCGGCGCCCTCTTGGTTCGTCACGCGCCCATTGTCACGGACCGCGGGTCGAATCCGAACGGCAACTCCAGTCGGTGGGCCCGCATCAGCGCGTCGTCGGAGAGTAGCTCGCCGGTTGGGCCGTCGGCCGCGATGGTGCCGTCGCTGAGGATCAGGGCGCGGGGGCACAGCTCAAGGGCGTACGGGAGGTCGTGCGTGACCATCAGGACGGTCACGTCCAACGAGCGCAGGATGTCGGCGAGTTCGCGGCGCGAGGCGGGGTCGAGGTTGGAGGACGGCTCGTCGAGGACGAGGATCTCCGGCTCCATCGCGAGGACGGTCGCCACGGCCACCCGGCGCCGCTGTCCGAAGGAGAGGTGGTGCGGGGGCCGGTCCTTGAACTCCGCCATGCCGACCCGCTCCAGCGCCCGGTCCACGCGCTCCTCCAGCTCCGCCCCCCTCAGCCCGGCCGCCGCCGGGCCGAAGGCCACGTCCTCACGCACGGACGGCATGAAGAGCTGGTCGTCCGGATCCTGGAAGACGATCCCGACCCTGCGCCGGATCTCGGCCATGTGCTGTCGGCCGACGGGCAGCCCGGCCACCTTCACCGAGCCCGTGCCGCCGCTCAGGATGCCGTTGAGGTGCAGTACCAGGGTCGTCTTGCCGGCGCCGTTCGGACCGAGCAGCGCGACCCGCTCGCCCCGGGCGACGGCGAAGTCCACGCCGAACAGCGCCTGGTGGCCGTCCGGGTAGGCGAAGGCGAGGCCGGAGACCTCGAGGGAAGCAGTCACTGGGTCTCCTTTGAGGATGCCCCGGCTTTCAGCGCGGGGAGGAACCGAACCCCTGCGGAGCAGGGCAGAGGACGGGGTCTCGCCTCAAGGGCGCAAGACCGACTACACGATCGGGTAAGCTGCATACCGTGCGTAGCGAGAACCAAGCGCGCACGACGTGCCGAGCGAGAACCAAGCCGGCGCGCACCAATGCTTTCAGTCAACCGGGCAGGTTCCGTCCCGGCTGGTGCTGAGGGAGTAAGACCTCGCTGGTCGCTGACCGGTGGGGCTTCCTGAGCCAGGAATCCCCCTGCTTCAGCTGGGGGAGGGTTCAAAGAGCCCATCCCAACACGCAGACGACGAGGGCGGCGAACGGCAGGGTGAGGGCGTACGACCACTGCGCCCGGGAAGCGGTCACCTCGTCGATGACCGGCATCGAACCGGCGTACCCCCGGCTGACCATGGCCAGATGGACCCGCTCCCCGCGTTCGTAGGAGCGGATGAACAGCGCACCGGCCGACTTGGCCAGCACGCCCCAGTGCTTCACGCCCCGCGCCTCGAAGCCCCGTGACTCCCGGGCGATCCGCATCCGCCGCATCTCGTCCGTGATGACGTCGCCGTACCTGATCATGAAGGACGCGATCTGCACCAGCAGCGGCGGCAGCTTCAACCGCTGGAGTCCGAGGAGGAGTTCGCGCAGCTCGGTGGTGGAGGCGAGGAGTACGGAGGCGGCGACCCCGAGGGTGCCCTTGGCGAGCACGTTCCAGGCGCCCCACAGGCCGTTCACGCTCAGCGACATCCCGAGCACCTCGACCCGCTCGCCCTCCGCGACGAACGGCATCAGCACCGCGAACGCGACGAACGGGACCTCGATCAGCAGCCGCTTGAGCAGGAAGCCGGCCGGTACCCGGGCCGCGTACGCGACGGACGCCAGCAGTACGGCGTACAGGCCGAACGCCCACATCGCCTCCCGCGGGGTCGACACCACGACCACCACGAAGGCGAAGGTCGCCGCGAGTTTGGTGTGCGGTGGCAGGGCGTGCACGGGCGAGTGCCCGTGCCGGTAGAGCCTGTGCGCGTGCCCGGCGCCCATCAGAGGCTCGTGCTCGCGGGAGAGGTGTCGTCGGTGCGGCGCCTGCGGACCGCCCAGAACACCGTGCTGCCCGCGACGACGGTGACGCCGACGCCGATCACGCCCGCCAGACCGCCGGAGAGGCGGGCGTCCTCGATGTCCTTGACGCCGTAGTCGGCGAGCGGGGAGTCCGCGTTCGCGTGCTCCTTCGTCCGCTGGTCGATGCCCTTGTCGGCGGCGACCTTCTCCAGCCCGTCGGGGTTCGCGGAGGCGTAGAAGCTGACGAATCCGGCCAGCACGAGGGAGGCCGCCAGGCCGGTGATCCACAGCGTGCGGTGCGAGCGGGCGGCGACGGGAACCGGCTCGGCGTCGGGGACGTCGACCAACTCGCCGTTCACCCGCAGCTTCAGCTTCTGCTGGAGGCCGCGGGCGCCGTACACCAGGTCCGGGCGTACGGCGATGACGGCGCCCACGGTCAGCGCGGTGATCGCGGCCTCGCCGATGCCGATCAGGACGTGCACGCCGATCATGGCGGTGGCGACCTTGCCGATGGCGACGTCCGTGGTGCCGCCCACGGCGTACAGGAGGGTGAAGGCGAGGGCCGCGGCCGGGACGGAGAGCAGCGCGGCGGCGAACGAGGCCACCGTCACCGACCGGCGGGTGCGCGGCAGCACCTTCACCAGCCCCCGGAAGACGGCGTACGCGACGACGGTCGTGACGATCGCCATGTCCGTGATGTTCACGCCGAGGGCGGTCAGGCCGCCGTCCGCGAACAGGATGCCCTGCATCAGCAGGACCACGGACACGCACAGGACCCCGGTGAAGGGGCCGACGAGGATCGCCGCGAGCGCGCCGCCGAGCAGATGTCCGCTGGTCCCCGCCGCGACGGGGAAGTTGAGCATCTGCACGGCGAAGATGAACGCGGCGACCAGGCCGGCCAGCGGCGCGGTGCGCTCGTCCAGTTCGCGGCGCGCGCCGCGCAGGCTCAGGGCGACGGCGCCGGCGGCGACGACTCCGGTCGCGGCGGATACGGGCGCGTTGATGAATCCGTCAGGCACATGCACCGTTCGATGATAGTGGCTTGTTGCGAATGAGTTGCAAGAGCGCCGAGAATCGAACAGTGCGGGGAAACGCCGCGAGGGCGTGAGGAACAGCATCTTCGTCCACCAAGGCGCGATCCCGGAAATGTGCGACGCTGGAGGGGAAATAAGCACACAGATTCCGCACAGGTTACGCAGCGTGAGAGGGCCGTCACGATGTCTGTAGTCGAACAGTACGCGCGAGCTCACATCGTCACGGACGCGGACATCCCGCGAGAGGGTGACGAGGCGGTCCCGGTCGTCCTGCGCTACGACCCCGAGACCGACCCGCGCTCGGTACGGGTGCTCCTGCCCGGTTCGCACGAGTGGACCTTCTCGCGCTCGCTCCTCGAACAGGGCCTGCGCGCCCCGGCCGGCAGCGGAGAGGTCCGCGTCTGGCCGTGCGGACGCGTCCAGACCGTCGTCGAGTTCCACTCCGCGCAGGGCGTATCGGTGGTGCAGTTCGATGCGAAGGCGCTGCTCAGGTTCCTGCGGCGGACGTATCTGGCCGTCCCGATGCCGACCTCAGCCGCCCATCTTCAGTAGGGACGCCACGATCGGGCCCGCCGTGTCGCCGCCGTGCCCGCCCTGCTGGACGACGCCCGCGGCGGCGAGGTCGCCGCGGTAGGCGGTGAACCACCCGTTCGGCTTCTTCTGCCCGTCGACCTCCGCCGAGCCGGTCTTCGCGCCCACGTTGCCGGTGACCCCGGACATCGCCTCGGCCGCCGTGCCGTAGCCCGCCGTGTACGACATCAGCTCCCGCAGCTGCGACAGCGTGCCCGAGGACATCGAGCGGGAGGCGGTGGCGAGCTTGCGGTCGTCGACCGTGGGCGACACCAGGTAGGGCTGCTTGAAGCTGCCCGACTCGATCGTGGCCGACACCGACGCCATGTTCAGCGGGTTCATCCGGACCCCGCCCTGTCCGATCAGCGAGGCCGCCATCTGGGCCGCGCTCTGCACCGGCACCGAGCCGTCGAAGGTCGGCACGCCGATGGCCCAGTTGTTCATGGACAGACCGAAGACCTGCTGGGCCTGCTTGGTCAGGTCGTCGTTGTCCAGGTCGGGCGCCTGGCTGATGAAGGCCGTGTTGCAGGAGCGGGCGAAGCTCGCCTTGAAGGTGCCGCCCTTGATCTGGAACTTGTCGTCGTTCTGGAACTTCCAGCCGCCGTACTTGAAGTACTTCGGGCAGGGGTGCGCCTTGTCCGCCGAGGCCAGGCCCTTGTCGATCAGCAGCGAGGAGGTGATGACCTTCATCGTGGAGCCGGGGGCGAGGGAGCCCTGGAAGGCGATGTTGAAGCCGTGGGAGGCGTTCGCGACGGCCAGGATCTCGCCGGTCGAGGGACGCATCAGCACCACCGACGACTTGGCCTTCTTGGCGACCTGCCGCTCGGCCGCCGCCTGGAGCGTCGGGTTCAGGGTCGTCTTCACCGTGCCGGGCGTGCCCTTGCTCAGCTCCAGCAGCGTCTTGTCGGACGCCTTCGCCGCCTTCGCGGACTTCCCGCGGATCACCCTGAGTTCGATGCCTGCCTTGCCCCCGGCCGTCTTGCCGTACTTCTCGCGCAGCCCGTCCAGGACCGTGCCGAGCGAGGGGTACTTGGCGGTGGTGATCTCGCCCCCGTCCCGGTCGACCGCCTTCACGGGCGGAGTCCCGGACGCGCCGGTGACCAGGGTGTCGCCGTCCTTGAGGTCGGGGTGGACGACGGAGGAGTGCCAGTCGACCCGCGGCTTCCCGTCGGTGGTGTCGCGGACGACGGTCAGCGCGCTGTCGTACGTCAGCGGCTTCTCGGTGCCCTTGTACGACACCGTGGCCTTCACGGAGAAGGGGACCTTGTCGCCGGTGCGGGCGCCCGCGGTGAGCGTGACGTCCTTGAGATGGGCGTCCTTGGTGTAGCCGGTGAGCAGGGTGGTGGCCGCCGCCGTGTCGCTCGTGGCGGCGGCCGCCCGGGGCACCCTGCCCTGCTGCCAGGCCGTCAGGAACGTCCGGGCCGTGCTGGTGACCTCGGTCGCCGAGAGCGGACCGCTCGGGATGTCCTTCTTGTGGTCGTCGCTCGCGGACGTCGACCGGCTCCCGTCGTCGGCCGCCGACCCGCCTCCGTACAGTGCGTAGGCGCCGAAGCCGGCGCCGCCGACGACGACGACGGCGATCACCCCGCCGACCACGGCGGGCTTGGTCTTCCGTCGCTCGGCGACGCGCCTTCTGTTACCCACAGCCTTCGTTCCTCCGCGAAATCCCCAGGGTCCCCGTTGCCCTCTTCAGTCCCAACGACGGCAACAGCCTAGAGTCCCGTCCCCCGTGGGTGAGATCAGCCGGCGGCTCGTAGCACAGCTGCGACAATCGGGCCGGCCGCCTCGCCGCCGTGGCCGCCCTCCTCCGTCATGGCCGCCGCGGCCACGTCGTTGCGGAAACCGGTGAACCAACTGTTGGACACGGCCTGCCCGTCGACCTCCGCCGAACCGGTCTTCGCGCCGATGTCCCCGCCGAGTCCGGCCATCGCCTCGACGGCGGTGCCCTGGGTCGCGGTCAGCCGCATCATCTGCTTCAGCTGCGCGGCGGTGCCGGACGGCAGCCCCTTGGCGGTGGCCAGTTGACGGTCGTCGAGTTCGGGCGAGACCAGGTAGGGCTGACGGAAGTCGCCGGTGATCGCCGTGGCCGTCACCGAGGCCAGGTTCAGCGGGTTCATCTGGACCTGGCCCTGGCCGATGGCGTTCGCGGCCCGGTCCGGACCGCTCGACGCGGGGACCTTGCCGTCCCGGGAGACGACGCCGGTCTTCCAGTCGAGGCCGAGCCCGAACCGCGTCTGGGCCTCCGTGGTCAGCGACTCGTCGGTGAGCGGCTTCTCGTCGATCAGCTTGATGAAGGCGGTGTTGCAGGACCGCATGAAGCTGTTGGCGAGCGTGGCGTTCTCGTCGGGCCGCATGTTCGTGAGGTTCTTGAAGGTCTGGCTCTGCCAGGTCGCCGTGTCCGGGCAGGGCGCCGGCCCGTTCATCGAGGTCACGCCGTTGTCGATGAGCATCGCGGCGGTGATGATCTTCATGGTGGAACCGGGGGCGACCTCGCCCTCGAAGGCCGCGTTGAAGGCGTCCTTGCGGTTGTTCGCCACCGCCAGCACCTCACCCGTGCTGGGCTTGACGGCGACGAGCGAGGACTGGGCGTACTGCTTGACCGCCTTCTCGGCCGCGGCCTGCGCGCCCGCGCTGAGCGTGGTCCGCAGCTTGCCCGCCTTGCCCTTGGCGAGGGTCAGCAGCGGGGTGTCGGCGGCGTCCTCGCCGGCGTGCCGGATCACCAGCTCGATGCCGGGGGTGCCGCCGGCCTTGTCGCCGTACTTGTCCCGCAGCGCGTCAAGGATGGGCCCCAGGGACGGGTACTCGTCCTTGGTCAGCACCGCCCCGTTGCGGTCCACCGCCTCGATCGGCGGGTTCGCCGACTCCCCGGTGACCAGGGTGTCGTCCCGCCGCAACTCGGGGTGGATCACGGAGGGCTGCCAGTCGACCAGCGCCCGCCCGGTGGTGACCCCGCGTACGACGGTCAGCTTGCTCTTGTACGTCAGCGACTTGGACTTGCCGTCGTAGGCCACCTTCGCCTTCACGGTGTAGGACATGGTGGCGCCGGACGACGTCCCCGGTGTGATCCTGACGTCACTGATGTGGGCGGCCTCGCCGTACGCAGTCAGCAGCTGCTCGGCGGCCGTGTCGTTGTTCGTGTACCCCGCCGCACTCGCCGCCTGCCCCTTCTCCCAGGCCGCGAAGAACTTGGCGGACGTCTCCTCGACCTCGTCCGAGCTCGCCGGCCCGCTCTTCACGGGCGCGGGCCCGGCCGATCCTGTCCCGCCCCGGCCCCCGCCGCCCTCGTTCAACGCGGACATGAAGTTGTACGTCCCGTACCCGGCCCCGCCCACCATCACGGCGAACACACCACCGACGACGGCGACCTTCACCCGTCTGCCCATTTCGCGGACCCCTCCCCGTTGTTGCCTTCCGCACGTCTTCTTGAACGCGTTCAGAAAGCGCTTGTGTCGCACTCTATGCGGCGGGTGTGACACACGGGGTAAAGATTCCGTCGATTGTCAGACCCACGTATCCAGCCACATCCGCGACCGCCACTCGTCGATCGGGATCGTGGTGCCGGTGAACAGGGGCCAGAAATAGATGAAGTTCCAGGCGATCAGCAGGACCAGGATGCCCGCGCCCGTCGCGCCGGCGACGCGGCGGGTGTCGGAGGAGCCCGGGGGGCCGACGATCGCGCCGAGGAGCATGGCGACGGCCAGGCAGAGGAACGGGACGAAGACGATCGTGTAGAAGAAGAAGATCGTGCGGTCCTGGTAGAGGAACCAGGGCAGGTAGCCGGCCGCGATGCCGCAGGCGATCGCGCCCGCGCGCCAGTCGCGGCGGAAGAACCAGCGCCACAGGACGTACAGGATCGCGAAACACGCCAGCCACCACAGCACCGGAGTGCCGATGGCGAGGACCTCACGGGCGCACTTCTCGCCCGCGTCGATGGGACAGCCGTCCTTGCCGGGGGCGGGGGACTCGTAGAAGTACGAGACCGGGCGGCCCGTGACGAGCCAGCTCCACGGGTTGGACTGGTACGTGTGCGGCGAGGAGAGGTTGATGTTGAACTTGTAGACCTCGTGCTCGTAGTGCCACAGGCTGAGCCACCAGTCCGGGAAGAGCCACGACCAGCTGCTGCTCCTGCCGTCGGCGGTCGCCCAGTTGCGGTAGTAGCCGCCGGTGCCGTCCGTGGCGGAGAGGATCCACCCCAGCCAGGACAGGATGTACGTGGCGATCGCGACCGGGACGGTGGCGAGGAACGCCAGCCCGAGGTCGCGCCTGAGGACCGCCGCGTACGGGCGGCCCGCGCCCGCGGTCCTGCGGGTGCCGACGTCCCACAGCACCGCCAGCACACAGAACGCGGCCAGGACGTAGAGGCCGTTCCACTTGGTGCCGATGGCGAGGCCGAGCATCAGGCCCGCCAGCCAGCGCCAGGGGCGCCATCCGAGGCGGGTCGTCTCCGCGATGTGCGCGTCCGGGCGGGCCCGGCCGTCGGCGTCCACCGGGAGCGCGGCGGCGAGTCTCTCCCGGGCCCGGTCGCGGTCGATGACCAGGCAGCCGAACGCGGCCAGCACGAAGAACATCAGCACGCCGTCGAGCAGCGAGGTGCGGGCCATCACGAACGCCAGGCCGTCCACCGCCATCAGCGCGCCGGCCAGGCAGCCGAGGAACGTGGAGCGGAAGATACGGCGGCCGATCCGGCACAGCATCAGGATCGACAGGGTGCCGAGCAGCGCGGTCATGAACCGCCAGCCGAACGGGTTGAACCCGAAGAGCAGCTCCCCGAGCCCGATGACGTACTTGCCGACCGGCGGGTGCACGACATACGCCGCGTCCGTCGGGAGCCGCACGTTCCCGCCCGACAGGATCAGGTCGTTGACGTTCTTGTCCCAGTTGACCTCGAACCCGCGGTGGACCAGCGCCCACGCGTCCTTCGCGTAATACGTCTCATCGAATATCACCGCCTTGGGGTTGCCCAGGTGGTAGAAGCGCAGCACGCCCGCGAAGAGCGTCACCAGCAGCGGACCGCCCCAGCCGCTCCACCGGGCGAACCGCTCGGCGGCCGGCCCGGTCACCCCGAGCACCTGCCACAACCGCGGGCTGGGCCGCACGTACGGCGGCACCAGTCGGTCGCGCACGTCGCTTCTGGGCCCCGCGGCGTATCCGAAACGGCGCAGTCGCTGCTGCCACGACGGCCGCTGGTCCTGGGGGGCGTGGTCCTGCCGGGTGTCCGTGGAGGACGCGGTACTGGTCACCGCGCCATCGTAAGGAACGGCGCTGTGTGCGTCCCGTGCTTGGGGCCCTGCGAGGATGGAAACGTGACAGACACGCCCGGAACCCTGGTCCTCGCCGGCACTCCCATCGGTGACGTATCCGACGCCCCGCCCCGCCTCGCCGAGGAACTGGCCGGGGCCGACGTCGTCGCCGCCGAGGACACCCGGCGGCTGCGCAGGCTGACACAGGCTCTGGGGATCACCCCCAGAGGGCGTGTCGTGTCGTACTTCGAGGGCAACGAGTCCGCCCGCACGCCCGAGCTGGTCGAGGAACTGGTGGGCGGCGCGCGGGTGCTGCTGGTGACCGACGCGGGGATGCCGTCCGTGTCCGACCCGGGATACCGGCTGGTCGCGGCGGCCGTGGAGAAGGACATCCGGGTCACCGCCGTACCGGGGCCCTCCGCGGTGCTCACCGCGCTCGCGCTGTCCGGGCTGCCCGTCGACCGGTTCTGCTTCGAGGGGTTCCTGCCGCGCAAGGCGGGCGAACGGCTGTCCCGGCTGCGCGAGGTGGCCGAGGAGCGCCGCACCCTCGTCTACTTCGAGGCCCCGCACCGGCTCGACGACACCCTGGCCGCGATGGCCGAGGCGTTCGGCGGGGACCGGCGGGCCGCCGTCTGCCGCGAGCTGACCAAGACGTACGAGGAGGTCAGGCGCGGCGGACTGGGCGACCTGGCCGCGTGGGCGGCGGAGGGGGTGCGCGGGGAGATCACCGTCGTCGTGGAGGGCGCGCCGGAGCGCGGCCCCGAGGAGCTGGACGCCGCGGAGCTCGTACGACGGGTGCGGGTGCGCGAGGAGGCGGGGGAACGGCGCAAGGAGGCGATCGCCGCGGTGGCCGCCGACGCGGGCCTGCCCAAGCGGCAGGTGTTCGACGCGGTGGTGGCGGCGAAGAACGCGGCATCCGGAACGAGCCCTTCCTGAGGCGCGTTCCGGGTCCTTCCCGGGGGGCGTTCCACGAGGGGCGCACAAAGGGGCGCACACGTTCCTGAGCAGGGCGTATCTCCTCTGAGCGTGCGCCCCATGGACGCGCAAAGAGCCTTCCCGGAAGGCAAAGCCAGAAGCGGGCCGAAGGGGCGCTTTGGCAAGGGACGCCCAAATCGGATCCAACACTCGACAGGCTTGCTGCGTTCACGTCGGCGAAGGCGTCCACTGGTGAAAGGGACATACCCGTCCCCTCGATCCAGCGGACTACAGGAGCTGGCATGAGTGAGATCGCCGTCGTTCACGAGTCGTATTCCTTCGCCTGCATGCGCTGCGGGCACGGGTGGGAGCAGTCGTACGAGATAGAGCACCACGTGGACGCCGACGGCCGGGAGTTCGTGCAGTACGTCGTGCACGGCCAAGTCGTGCCGTCCCCGCTCTCCAGGCCCACCTGTTCGAACTGCGACAACCACGTCGTACGGATCATGCGGCCGGGCCGGGTCGCCTCGGCCCGCGACGCCGCACACCGGCAGCACCAGGCGCCGCCCGCCGGGCCGGTGCAGGTGCCGGTGCCCGCGGGCGAGGGGCAGCAGAAGGATCATCACTGGCACCTGTCCGATCTCCTGCACCCGTTCCAGCGCAAGGCGAGCTGAGCCGATCGGCTGAGCTGGTCGGCGACCGAGGGGGGCCTGCCCCTTTCGTAGGATCGGGGCATGCCTTCGAACGCCGCCGACAAGAACGCCGCCCCGCCGCTCCCGGAGCCCCTCCGGGTGCCGGTCGCCGACTCCCACACCCACCTCGACATGCAGGCGGGCACCGTGGACGAGGCGCTCGCGAAGGCGGCCTCCGTGGGGGTGACCACGGTCGTGCAGGTCGGCTGCGACGTGGCCGGTTCACGGTGGGCCGCCGAGACGGCCGCGCGGTACGACGCCGTCCACGCGACCGTCGCCCTGCACCCCAACGAGGCCCCGCGGATCGTCCACGGCGACCCTGACGGATGGTCCCGGCAGGGTGCGCGCACGCCGGGCGGGGCCGCCGGGCTGGACGAGGCCCTCGCCGAGATCGACCGGCTGGCCGCGCTGCCGCAGGTCAAGGGAGTCGGCGAGACGGGACTCGACTACTTCCGCACCGGGCCCGAGGGCAAGGAGGCGCAGGAGAGGTCGTTCCGCGCCCACATCGAGATCGCCAAGCGGCACGGCAAGGCCCTGGTCATCCACGACCGCGACGCCCACGCCGACGTGCTGCGCGTACTGAAGGAGGAGGGCGCCCCCGAGCGCACCGTCTTCCACTGCTACTCCGGCGACGCCGAGATGGCGGAGATCTGCGCCGGCGCCGGGTACTTCATGTCCTTCGCCGGCAACGTCACCTTCAAGAACGCCCAGAACCTGCGCGACGCCGTGGCCGTCGCCCCGGTGGAGCTGCTGCTGGTGGAGACCGACGCGCCGTTCCTGACGCCGGTGCCGTACCGCGGACGGCCCAACGCGCCGTATCTCATTCCGGTCACGGTGCGCGCGCTGGCCGCCGTACGCGGCAGCGACGAGGACGCGCTGGCGTCGGCACTCGCCGCCAACACGGCACGGGCGTTCGACTACTGACCCGTTGCCGGGCGTCACCGATTCACCCGAACACGACTCTGGGTAGTCGCGTCACTTTGGAGAGTGACCGTCGCTCCGCTAGGTTCTGGGGGCCCGATCCGGACCCCTCTGGTCCCTCTGGACCCCTTCGGCCCCTGGAGCGTGTCGGCGTGAGCAACTCGCAGTACCAGACGTTCGAGGCGTACGGCACGCAGCCGGCCCTCGATCCGCGCACCGACCTGCACAACATGGAGACGTCGGCCTACGGCGGGTACGTACCGCCCCCGGCCTACGAGGCGGCGGCACCTCCGGCGTACGAGGACACCTACCGGCCCGCCTACGAGGTGCCCGAGGCGGTGCTCCCGCGTCCGGCGGGGAGCGTGACCGGAGCGGACCCGACCGAGCCGGGCGCGCGTGCCACGACGGGTCGGAGGGCCGGGGCCCGCGCACGTCGGGCGCGGTGCACCGAGCGGGTCGACGGCACCGTGCGGCGGCTGCTTCCGCAGGCGCTCGTGGTCGCCTTCCTCGCCGGCGGCACCACCGCGTTCGTCGCCGAGGACAAGGCGATCGAGCTCAGCGTCGACGGACGGCCGCGCACCCTGCACACCTTCGCGGACGACGTCACCGAACTGCTCGCCGAGGAGGGCGTGCGGGTGCGGGCCCACGACGTGATCGTGCCCGCTCCGGGCGAGGCGCTCGCCAGCGGCGACGAGGTCGCGGTGCGCTACGCGCGCCCCGTGCGGCTCATGCTGGACGGTCAGCAACGCGAGGTGTGGACGACGGCGCACACCGTGGAGGGGGCGCTTCAGCAGCTGGGGGTGCGTGCGGAGGGTGCTTATCTGTCCGCCTCGCGCTCCCGTCGCATCGGGCGCGAGGGGCTCGCGCTGGACGTGCGCACCGAGCGCTCCGTGACGGTCATGGCGGACGGCCGGGCCCGCACGATCCGCACCAACGCGGCCACCGTGCGCGAGGCCGTCGCGGAGGCCGGGATCACCCTGCGCGGACAGGACGCCACGTCCGTCGCGCCGGAGAGCTTCCCGCGCGACGGGCAGACCGTCTCCGTGCTGCGGATCACCGGCACGAAGGAGATCCGGGAGGAGCTGATCCCGTTCGAGGTGGAGCGGACCGCGGACCCCTCGCTGTTCCAGGGGACCGAGGTCGTCGAACGGCCCGGACAGCCGGGGCTGCGGCGGGTCACGTACTCCGTCCGCACCGTCAACGGCGTCCGGAAGAAGCCCCGGTGGGTCGGGACCGAGGTGGTGCGGGAGCCGCGGGCGCAGGTGGTGAAGGTGGGCACGAGGCCGCTGCCGGCCGCCGTGCAGGGCGCGGACCAGCTGAACTGGCAGGGGCTCGCGGCGTGCGAGTCCGGGGGGCAGCCCGGGGCGGTGGACGCCTCCGGGACGTACGGCGGGCTCTACCAGTTCGACACGCAGACCTGGCACAGCCTCGGAGGGACGGGACGGCCGCAGGACGCGTCGGCGTCCGAGCAGACGTTCCGGGCGAAGAAGCTGTACATGCAGCAGGGGGCCAGTCCGTGGCCGCACTGCGGGGGACGGTTGCACGGCTGAGCCCCCCGGCCGCCGGTCGGCCCGCTGGTCGGCCGTGCCGGGTACCGCCCGTACCCTTGTCGCGTGAGCAGCAGCCCCACCCCCGACGCCCTTCTCGGCCCCGCCGACGTCCGCGAACTCGCGGGCGCCCTCGGGGTGCGCCCCACCAAACAGCGCGGTCAGAACTTCGTGATCGACGCGAACACGGTCCGCCGTATCGTCCGCACCGCCGAGGTCCGGCCCGACGACGTGGTGGTGGAGGTCGGCCCGGGACTCGGCTCGCTCACCCTCGCGCTGTTGGAGGTGGCCGACCGGGTCACCGCCGTCGAGATCGACGACGTACTCGCCGGCGCGCTGCCCGCGACGGTCGCGGCCCGGATGCCGGCACGGGCCGACCGGTTCGCGCTGGTCCACTCCGACGCGATGCACATCACCGAACTGCCCGGCCCGGCCCCCACCGCCCTGGTGGCGAACCTGCCGTACAACGTGGCCGTACCGGTGCTGCTGCACATGCTCAGCACCTTCCCGAGCATCGAACGCAGCCTCGTGATGGTCCAGGCGGAGGTCGCCGACCGGCTCGCCGCCGCACCCGGCTCGAAGGTGTACGGCGTCCCGTCGGTCAAGGCCAACTGGTACGCCGACGTCAAGCGGGCCGGCTCCATCGGCCGCACCGTCTTCTGGCCCGCGCCGAACGTCGACAGCGGGCTCGTCTCGCTGGTGCGGCGGGCCGAACCGATCAAGACCACGGCGTCCAGGCGTGAGGTGTTCGCCGTCGTGGACGCCGCCTTCGCCCAGCGCCGCAAGACCCTGCGGGCCGCGCTCGCCGGCTGGGCCGGCTCGGCCGCCGCCGCGGAGACCGCCCTCGTCGCCGCGGGCGTCTCGCCGCAGGCCCGCGGGGAGGCCCTGACGGTCGAGGAGTTCGCGCGGATCGCGGAGGCCGCCGTGACGCGGACGACGGCCACCCCCGAAGGAGAGTCCGAATAAGTGAGCGTGACGGTACGCGTCCCAGCCAAGGTCAACGTCCAGCTCGCGGTGGGCGCCGCCCGTGCCGACGGGTTCCATGACCTGGCCAACGTCTTCCTCGCGGTCGGTCTCCACGACGAGGTCACCGTGACCCCGGCCGACGAGCTGCGCATCACCTGCTCGGGACCGGACAGCGACCAGGTGCCCCTCGATCGTACGAATCTGGCGGCGCGGGCGGCGATCGCCCTCGCGGGGCGCCGCGGCCTGGACCCCGCCGTACATGTCCACATCACCAAGGACATTCCCGTCGCCGGCGGGATGGCGGGCGGCAGCGCGGACGGCGCGGGCGCGCTGGTGGCGTGCGACGCCCTGTGGGGGGCCGACGCCTCCCGCGAGGAACTCCTGGACATCTGCGCCGAGTTGGGCAGTGACGTGCCGTTCAGCCTGGTCGGCGGGGCGGCGCTCGGAACCGGACGCGGGGAGAAGCTGCGGACCCTGGAGGTCGGGGCAACCTTCCACTGGGTGTTCGCGATGGCGGGACGCGGGCTGTCGACGCCGGCCGTGTTTCGTGAGTTCGACCGGCTGGCGCAGGGGCGGGACGTCCCCGAGCCCGTCGTCTCCCAGGAGCTGCTCGACGCCCTCGCCAAGGGCGACCCCGACGCCTTGGCCGCCGCCGTCTCCAACGACCTCCAGCCCGCCGCCCTGTCCCTGTTCCCGGAGCTCGCCGGCACTCTCGCGGCCGGCCGGTCGGCCGGCGCCCTCGCCGCACTGGTCTCGGGCTCGGGCCCGACCACGGCGTTCCTCGCCCGCGACGCCGGGTCGGCGGCGAAGGTGGCGGCGGCGCTCGGAGCGTCGGGCACGTGCCGCACGGTGCGTACGGCCGCGGGGCCGGTGCCGGGCGCGACGGTGGTGGCGGGGGCCTGAGGCCCGTCCGACCTGCGCCGGGGAGGTCCGTCCGCCCCGGCGACTACCCTGGAGGGTCGATCGTCCCCCCTGTCAGGAGAGAAATGGCCGTCAACCTGGTCAATGTCGAGAACGTCAGCAAGGTGTACGGCACTCGTGCCCTCCTCGACGGCGTGTCCCTCGGCGTCTCCGAAGGGGACCGGATCGGTGTGGTCGGGCGGAACGGCGACGGCAAGACGACCCTGATCCGGATGCTCGCCAAGCTGGAGGAGGCCGACACCGGGCGGGTCACGCACTCGGGCGGGCTGCGGGTCGGCGTGCTCACCCAGCACGACTCCCTCGACCCGTCCGCCACCGTCCGCCACGAGGTCATCCGCGACCTGGCCGACCACGAGTGGGCTGGAAACTCGAAGATCAGAGACGTGCTGACCGGGCTGTTCGGCGGGCTGGACCTGCCGGGCTTCCCGCAGGGGCTCGACACCGTCATCGGTCCGCTCTCCGGCGGCGAGCGCCGCCGTATCGCGCTCGCCAAGCTGCTCATCGACGAGCAGGACCTGATCGTCCTCGACGAGCCCACCAACCACCTCGACGTCGAAGGCATCGCCTGGCTTGCCAAACACCTGCGTGAGCGCCGTTCGGCGCTCGTGTGCGTGACCCACGACCGGTGGTTCCTGGACCAGGTCTGCACGCGCATGTGGGACGTCCAGCGCGGTGACGTCTACGAGTACGAGGGCGGCTACTCCGACTACGTCTTCGCGCGCGCCGAGCGTGAGCGGATCGCCGCCACCGAGGAGACCAAGCGGCAGAACCTGGTCCGCAAGGAGCTGGCGTGGCTGCGGCGCGGTGCCCCGGCCCGTACGTCCAAGCCGCGCTTCCGTGTCGAGGCCGCCAACGAGCTCATCGCGGACGTGCCGCCGCCCCGGGACAGCAGCGAGCTGATGAAGTTCGCCTCGTCGCGGCTCGGGAAGACCGTCTTCGACCTGGAGGACGTCACCGTCCAGGCCGGTCCCAAGGTGCTGCTCAAGCACGTGACCTGGCAGCTCGGGCCAGGTGACCGTATCGGCCTGGTCGGGGTGAACGGCGCCGGGAAGACCTCGCTGCTGCGGGCCATGGCCGAGGCGTCCTGGACCGACGGTGAGACGCAGCCCGCGGGTGGCCGGGTCGCCGTCGGCAGGACCGTCAAGCTCGCCTACCTCTCCCAGGAGGTCGGCGAACTCGACCCGAACCTGCGGGTGCTGGAGGCGGTCCAGCGGGTGCGGGAGCGCGTCGACCTCGGCAAGGGGCGCGAGATGACCGCCGGGCAGCTGTGCGAGACGTTCGGGTTCAGCAAGGAGAAGCAGTGGACGCCGGTCGGTGACCTGTCGGGTGGTGAGCGGCGCCGGCTTCAGCTGCTGCGTCTTCTCATGGACGAGCCCAACGTGCTCTTCCTCGACGAGCCCACCAACGACCTCGACATCGAGACGCTGACCCAGCTGGAGGACGTGCTCGACGGCTGGCCCGGCTCGATGATCGTCATCTCCCACGACCGGTTCTTCGTCGAACGCACCACCGACCGAGTCTTCGCCCTGCTCGGCGACGCCACCCTGCGGATGCTGCCGCGCGGCATCGACGAGTACCTGGAGCGTCGCCGCCGGATGGAGGAGGCGGCCGCCGCCTCCGCTCCCACGCCGGTCGCCGGCAAGGCCGTACCGGAGAAGAGCGCCGCCGACCAGCGCGCCGCCAAGAAGGAACTCCAGAAGATCGAACGGCAGTTGGACAAGGTCTCCGAGAAGGAGGCCAAGCTGCATGCCCGAATCGCGGAGAATGCCACCGACTTCGCGAAGGTGGCGGAACTGGACGCCGAACTGCGCGACTTGGCCGGCGAGCGGGACGAGCTGGAGATGCGGTGGCTGGAACTCGCCGAGGATGCGTGAAGGGTGCGTGAAGGCGCATAACGGGGGCGTCACGGGCCGGTTCTCCCTTGGGAACAGGGGCGGAACCGGCCCAGTGCGTTGTCGGTCCCGGGTGATAGAAAGAGCCGTCTGAGAAGTTTCTGAGTACGACTCTGGGTCCATTACGTACCTCAGGGCGTGGCTAGAAATCAGTGATTGAACGGGGGAACACGCTGATGACGCAGCCGCCCAACCAGCCGCCACAGGGCGGTTTCGGAGCGCCGCAGGACCAGCCGCCGCAGGACCAGCCGCCGCAACCGCAGCAGCCACAACCACAGCCGGCACCACCGCAGCAGCCGCCGCAGGCACCCGCGCCGCAGGGCGGATTCGGGGCGCCGCAGACGCCGCCGCCTCCGCAGGGCCCGCCGCCCGGTGCCCCGCAGCCCGGTTACGGCTATCCCCAGCAGCCGCCCGCCGCCCCGCAGTCGGGGCCCTACGGCCAGCAGGGTCCGTACGGTCAGCCCCAGCCCGGCCCCTACGGCCAGCAGGGTCCGTACGGTCAGCCGCAGCAGCCGGGACCTTACGGTCAGCCCCAGCAGCCGGGTCCGTACGGACAGCCGCAGGGATACGGCTATCCGGCGCAGCCCCAGTTCCCGGGCGCCCCCGGCACCCCGCCGCCCGGCTCCGGGAACCGCTTCAAGGGGAAGACCGCCATCGTCATCGGCGCCGCCGTGGCCGCGCTGCTCGTCATCGGCGGGACCGTGTTCGCGGTCACCAGCGGCGGTGACGACGGTGACGACAAGAAGCCGGTCGCCGAGAAGAGCGACGACTCCAAGCCCACCACCTCCGAGTCCCCGGTCAACCCCGGCGACGGCAGCGGCGCCGGCGGCGAGGACCCGGAGAACCTCAACGAGGGCCGGCAGGCCGGCGAGTCGAAGGTGCTCTGGTACAAGGAGGCGCCCGACGCACCCGGTGACGGCGCCGACGCCGCCGGCATGTGGATCACCGACAAGACCGCGGTGAAGTCGGCGTACAAGCAGGTCGTCGCCTACAACGTCGGCGACGGCAAGCCGACCTGGGCCCCGATCACCTTCCCGCAGAAGATCTGCGCGGTCACCTCGCAGAAGACGTCCGACGACAAGATCGTCGTCGCGTACATGAACGGCACCACTGACCGTGCCAAGTGCAACCTGCTCCAGCAGATCGACCTGAACACGGGCGACAAGGGCTGGACCGCCAAGGTCGGGGACGGCGAGCTGTTCGACAGCGCGCTCCAGGTCGAACTGAGCGTCAGCGGCGACACGTTGATGGTCGGCCGCTCGCAGTCCGGCACCGCGTACGACGTACGGACCGGCAAGAAGCTGTTCGACAAGAAGAGGTACGGCGAGTCCTGCTTCCCGACCGCGTTCTCGGGCGGCGCCCGGCTGGTCGCCGTCGCCTCCTGCGACGCCGCCGGGACGAACGAGCACGACGAGGTCCAGGAGCTGGATCCCAAGACCGGCAAGGCCAAGTGGACCCAGAAGTTCGACAAGGGCTGGAGAGTCTCGCGGGTCTACTCCGCCGACCCGCTCGTGGTCTACAGCACCAACGACGACAAGAAGTCGTGGAACATCTCCGCGTTCACCGCGGCGGGCAAGTTCCGCTCGCAGGTCGGCTTCGACGAGGACTTCGCCCCCAACTGCGGTCTGGCCATCATCGCGCGTGACCTTCAGGGCTGCGAGGGTGTGGCCGCCGACGCCGACACGCTGTACCTGCCCACCGAGGCGACCAGCGGGCCGAACGAGATCGTGGCGATCAACCTCTCCACCGGCAAGGAGAAGTGGCGCGTCAAGTCGCCCACCGACGAGTCGATGGTCCCGATCAAGGTCGAGGGCGGCAAGCTCATCGCGTACGTGGAGCCCTCGTACTCCGCGGGCGGGCGGATCGTGTCGATCCTGACCGGCGGCGGCAGCCACACCCCGGCCAAGCTGCTGCAGAACCCGCAGGGCACCGCGCAGATCGAGAGCGGCTTCTACTCGAAGGACGTCGACTGGGTCGGCGGGCGCTTCTACCTCTCGACCACGCGGCTGTCCGGCAACGAGGACACGAAGGAGAAGTTGATGCTCGCCTACGGCAAGTAACCCCTTCTCCCCTCTCCTTCCTCTCCTTCCGCTGTCGTCGCCCCCGCCATCGAGGTGCTCACGTCATGACCCAGCCGCCCCCTCCTCCACCCCCCAACGAGCCGCCGCAACAAGGGGGGTTCGGCCCGCCGCCGACCACTCCGCCGGTCCAGCCGGGTCCGCCGGCCGCTCCGCCGGTCCCGCCCGGTGGTCAGCCGCCGGCCGGGTACGGCTATCCCCAGCAGCCGCCGCCTCCGCAGCAGCAGCCTCAGCAGCCTCCCGGGTACGGGTATCCCGGGCAGGCCCCCCAGCCTCCGCAGGCTCCTCCGGGGTACGGGTATCCCGGCCAGGCGCCGAACCCGTACGGGCAGCCGCCCGGTTACGGCTACCCGCAGGCGACCATGCCGATGCAGCCGCAGCCGGGGCAGCCGGGGCAGCCCGGACAGCCCGGCAAGCGGGGGTTCAACGCGCAGGTCATGATCATTGTCGGTGCCGTCGTGGCGATCGCGCTGATCGTCGGCGGTGGTGTCTGGTACGCGTCCTCGTCCGGTGACGACAGCGGGAAGAAGGACGACACCGCGAGCTCCAACGGCGCCACCGGCGGCAAGGACGACGCCAAGGAGGGTGACGGCGGCGACGGCGCCGACGGCGGTGCCGGCGGCACCACGTCCACCGAGCCGGTGGAGAAGGTGCCCGCCAACACCGCCTCCAAGGTTCTCTTCCAGGTCCCGGCGCCCAAGGTCTCCAAGGACAGCACGATCGCCACGGCCGGTTCCTGGCTCACCGACACGGTGTACGCCAAGAGCGGCATCGCCGAGATCGTCGGCTACGACCCCGACAAGGGCACCAAGCTGTGGACGATCAAGCTTCCCGGCCCGGTGTGCCAGGGCAGCAACCACACCAGCGACAACAAGACGGCGATCATCTACCAGCCCGAGATGCCGACCAAGGCCGAGCCCTCGCACGGCTGCAGCCAGATCGCCGGGATCGACCTCGCCGCGGGCAAGAAGCTGTGGACGAAGACCGCCACCTCCGGTGACCAGCCGATCAGCTTCAACAACGTCACCCTCAGCGGCAGCACCGTCGCCGTGGGCAGCTCCAGCGGCGGCGCCGCCTTCGACATCGCCTCCGGCAAGCAGCTGTGGGCCCCGAAGCCGACGGACACCTGCTTCGACTCCGGATACGGCGGCGGCCCGAAGCTGGTCGCGGTCCGTCGGTGCGGTTCGTACGACTCGGCCGAGCTGCACATCCAGACCATCGACCCGAAGTCGGGGAAGGTGATCTCCGAGTACAAGATGGGGGCGGGCATCGCGTACGCCAGCGTCGTGTCGACCGATCCGCTGGTCGTCGCCGCCGACGTGGGCGAAGCCGCGAAGGACGGTAGCGGGATCTCGGACTTCTTCTCCATCGACAACAAGACCGGCAAGCTGCGCACCCGGATCTCCGCGCCCAGCGACCAGTACGCGGCCAAGTGCGACGGCATCACCAAGGTCGAGGAGTGCCACCAGATCGCGGTCGGCAACGACCGGCTCTACCTGGCGACCGAGGAGCACGACGGCAGCGGCGAGTTCAGCGACACCAACGAGATCGTCGCGATCGATCTGGCGACCGGGAAGCAGACGGGGCAGCGGGCCGACGCGGGGGACGACTACACGATCATGCCGCTGCGGATGGACGGCACCAACATCATCGCGTACAAGCGTCCGCCGTACGACAAGGGCGGTCAGATCGTCAGCATCGACGGCGGCTCGTTCAAGGAGACCAAGCTGCTGGAGAACCCGGCGACCAAGTCCGTGCGGGACGCGGAGACCAGCATGTCGCCGGACTACTCGGAGTTCCTGTACGCACAGGGGCATCTGTTCATGTCCTCGGTGTACGCGAGTGATCTGACCAGCTCGGACGACAAGGAGTATCTGGTGCTTGGGTTCGGCGCGAGCTGAACGTAGCCGGTCTGGTTGACCGGTTCGGTTGACCGGTCCCGTTGACCCGTCGGTGTGGCTGCGGCCCCGTCCCTGAAAAGGGACGGGGCCGTTCGCGTCGGGGGCGGGGCTGCTTGGCTCGGGGGCGGGGCGCGCGCATATCGTTCGTCAACCTCGAATGAGATGATTTTCGGCGATCCGGGGCACTTCTCACCGGTAGGGGAAGCGCAACGTCGAACAAGCGTGTAGCTTCCGGGGGCATGAAGGGCGGGGGGCCGGGAGGGGGCTTTCTGTCCGGGTGAACCGGTGGGCATCCGTCGTGGGCAGCCATAGGGTCCATGAGGTCCATCAGGTCCATGAGGTCCATGAGGTCCATTGGAGGCTGTGGGCGTTGTGGAGACAGGGCGCTGTGGGCGTGGGTGCTGTGGGGGACTGCGGGGAGTGGGGGGTTACTCGATGGGAGTTCGGCTCATGGTGGTCGACGACCACCGATTGCTTGCCGAGGCGTTGGCCTCGGCGTTGAAGCTGCGGGGGCACCGGGTGCTCGCCGCGGCGGCGCCCGCCGCGGGTGCGGCGGAGTTGGTGATCAGCCGGGCGCCTGAGGTGTGCCTGCTGGGTACGGCGACGCCCGCCGAGCCGGGGATGTTCGACCCGGTGGTGAGGATCAAGCGGGAGCGGCCGCAGGTGGCGGTGCTGGTGCTGGGGCCGGTGCCGAGTCCTCGTGGGATCGCGGCGGCGTTCGCCGCGGGGGCGTCCGGTTATGTGCGGCACGACGAGCGCATCGAGGGTGTCGAGCGCGCGATCATCAAGGCTCGGGCGGGGGAGGCGGCGGTTGCTCCGCAGCTGTTGCAGGGGGCGTTCAGCGAGCTGCTGAACCCGGCGGCTCAGCCGGACGACGAGGGGCAGCGGCTGCTGCAGATGCTGACGCCCCGCGAGGTCGAGGTGCTGGTCCGGGTCGCCGACGGTGAGGACACGCGGTTGATCGCGGCGGGGATGGGGATCGCGCCGTCCACTGCTCGTACGCATGTCCAGCGGGTGTTGATGAAGCTGGGGGTGGGGTCGCGGCTGGAGGCGGCGGCGTTGGCTGCGCGGACGGGGTTGTTGGATCGGGCGGGGCCGGTGGCGCGGGTGTCTTCTGTGGGGGAGGGGCCGGAGGAGTGACGGGTGCCTCCGGCGGTGGGGCGGGGTGCGTGCGGTGGCCTGCGGGGTGGCTGTAGCAGGGGCTCGGTGGGGTGGGTATCTGCGGGTTCGGTGGGGTGCATGCCTGCGGCGCCTGTGCGGGTTCGGTGGGGGTGGCTGTAGCGCCTGCGGTTCGGGGGTGGGTTGGGGCCGGGACGGGGGTGTCCGTCCTCGGAACGTCGCGGAATCGGTTTCTTGGTGAGGGGGCGGTGTTGACGCGACAACCGCTGCGGGCGGACACCCCCGTCCCGTCCCCTTCCCGCCGTGGGCGAGTAGCGGCCCTGTCCGCCCCGTCCGGCCGTGATGGCCGAGGGTCAGTCTCCTGACCTGCGGCCACAGTCTGTGGCCTTGAGCCCGTGCGTCGCCGGTGGGTGGCGTCTCGTGGGCAGCCCCTCCTCTGCTGCCCTGAGCCCGTCCGTCTTCCCGGGTGAGGAGGAGGGGCCATTCCTCGTTCCTTGTCCGGCGTCTGCGGGTGGGAGGGAGCCAGGCCGTCTCGCCCGCCGCCCTGAGCCCGTTCGTCTTCGGGGGTGAGGAGGAGGGGCCATCCGTCCTGAACGCCCTCGTCCCTCGGGCGTGGGGCACTTGGCCTCACGCTGGCGAGGGACCCCGCGGGAGAGGGCGCCTCGCCGTCTCGCCCCGACCCACCCGCGGCGGGCGCGCCCGGTCCCGGAAGCCGGGGCGCGGGGTGCCGAACAGCCTTCCCGGCAGCGGGGACTGGGCGGAGCCCTCAGGCGGCCTCGACGGGAGCGGGCGGTACGGAGGCTACTGCGGGGGCTCGTTGGGGGCTGGGGGTGGGGGAGCCGTGGGGCGGAGTTTGAGCCAGACCAGGAAGAAGACGCCCAGGGCGAGCATGGCCAGGCCCGTCCAGAGGTTGATGTTCACGCCCTGGGCCTTGGCTATGGCCGCGTCGTCGTCGGTGAGGCCGGCGAGGGTGACGATGACGCCGTACAGGACGAACAGGCCGCCGATGATGCGGCGGATGTCGAAGAGGCGGGCGGCCGTCGCGGACTTGGTCTGTAGTTCGGAGACCTCGCGCTGGATGTTCTGGTCGGGGTGTTCAGACATGGTTTCTCAATCCTCCCGCGGTCAGAACGAGAACGGGATGTAGCAGGCGGCCGCCAGGATCACCGCGCCCCAGCCCAACAGGGCCGGCTTGCGGTACCAGGCGTCGTCGCCGGCGGCCGGCGGCTCGGACATGCCCGGGGACCGTGTGCCGTAGACCAGGCCCTCGAGTTCCTCGGTCGGCTTGGGGGACGTGACGAGGGATACGGCGATCATCACCACCGCGCCGGCCACGAAGCCCGCGATCGCCGACACGAAGTTGGCGCCCTGGTCGGAGGGGATGTCGATGATGTCCCGCTTGTAGAGGACGAAGTAGTTGACCATCGCTGCGGTCGTGCCCGCGAGCAGACCCCAGAAGCCGGACTTCATCGACGCGCGCTTCCAGAACATCCCGATGATGAAGACGACGAACATCGGGACGTTGAAGAAGGAGAACAGCGTCTGGAGGTAGCTCATGATGTTCGAGAACGAGGAGGCCAGGAACGCCGTGCCGATCGAGGCGAGAACGCCGATCGCGGTGATCAGGCGGCCGAAGCGTACGTAGTACTCGTCCTGGCGGTCCTTGACCACGTACTTCTGCCAGATGTCGGTGGTGAAGACCGTGTTGAAGGACGAGATGTTGGCCGCCATGCCCGCCATGAACGCGGCCAGCAGACCGGTCACCGCGATGCCGAGGACGCCGTTGGGCAGCAGCTGTTCCATCAGGTACGGGATCGCGTCGTTGTACTGGAGGTCCGAGCCTGGTGTGCCGATCTTCGGGACCAGGACCGCCGCCACCAGGCCCGGGATCATCACCAGGAAGACGATGAAGATCTTGGGGAACGCGGCGATGAGGGGCGTTCGCTGGGCCGCCGACAGGTTCTTCGCCGACAGGGCTCGCTGGACCTCGGCGAAGTTGGTCGTCCAGTAGCCGAAGGACAGGACGAAGCCGAGACCGAGCACGATCGTCAGCCAGTTCGCGCCGAGCGGGTTCGGGTCGCCGATGCCCGTGCCGCCCCAGGAGGTCATGAAGTCGGCGCCGTGTGTCCTGGTGAGGGAGTCGGACAGCCCGTCCCAGCCGCCGACCTTCTTCAGGCCGAGGACGGTGATCGGGATGAGGGCCGCCAGGATCACGAAGAACTGGAGTACCTCGTTGTAGATCGCCGAGGAGAGACCGCCGAGGGTGATGTAGGCGAGCACGAAGAAGCCGGCGACCACGATCGCCACCCACTGCGGCCAGCCGAGCAGCGCCTCGACGATGATCGCGAGGGCGTAGAGGTTGACGCCGGCGATCAGGATGGCGGCGAAGGCGAACAAGATCGAACTGAGCAGGTGGGCTGCCTTGTCGAAGCGCAGGAGGAGGAACTCGGGGACCGAGCGGACCTTGCTGCCGTAGTAGAAGGGCATCATCACCAGGCCGAGGAAGACCATGGCCGGGATGGCGCCGATCCAGTACCAGTGCGTGGTGTAGACGCCGTACTGCGCGCTGTTGGCGGCCATGCCGAGGATCTCGGTGGCGCCCAGGTTGGCGGCGACGAACGCGAGACCGGTGACCCAGGCGGGCAGGGAGCGGCCCGAGAGGAAGAAGTCGAGGCTGGTCTTCACGGAGCTGCGGGCGGCGAACCCGATGCCCAGGACGACGACGAAGTAGATGCCGAGGATCGTGTAGTCGAGCCAGTTCGTGGGGAGCCGCAGGTCGGCTGCCAGGTCTATCGCCTGGTGGGTGGGGGTTTGCATAAGCACTCGCTTCGTTGCGTGAACTGATCCGTAGCGGAACCTATGCCTCCGAGTTCAGTTGATGAACACTTCTGTTGACGCTCTTTGTTTGATTGTGATGTTGACGATCATGGTGGGTTGTGTTCCAATGTGTTTGGTTCTGTTTGGTGATTGAGTGGCTCGAATAGGGAGTCCGCAGTGAAGAAGACCTCGACCCGGCTGGCGGACGGTCGCGAGCTCATCTACTACGACCTGCGGGACGATGTCGTCCGGGACGCGGTAGACCGGCGGCCGCTGGAGCGGACCGTCACCACCTCCGAGGTGAGGCGGGACCCGCTGCTCGGAGACTCGGTCGCCATCGCCTCGCATCGGCAGGGGCGCACCTACCACCCGCCGGCCGACGAGTGCCCGCTGTGCCCCTCGCAGGGTGAGCGGCTGAGTGAGATCCCGGACTCGTCGTACGACGTCGCGGTCTTCGAGAACCGTTTCCCCTCGCTGGCCGGCGACTCCGGCCGCTGCGAGGTCGTCTGCTTCACCTCCGACCACAACGCGTCCTTCGGAGACCTGACCGAGGAGCAGGCGGGGCTGGTCCTGGAGGCGTGGACCGACCGGACGTCGGAGCTGTCCCATCTGCCCTCCGTGCAGCAGGTGTTCTGTTTCGAGAACCGGGGTGCCGAGATCGGCGTGACCCTGGGGCACCCGCACGGGCAGATCTACGCCTACCCGTTCACCACCCCCCGCACCGCGCTGATGCTGCGGTCGGTCGCGGCCCACAAGGAGGCGACCGGCGGGGAGAACCTCTTCGACGCCGTCGTCCTGGAGCAGGAACTCGCCGGTGAGCGGGTCGTCCTGGAGGGCGAGCACTGGGTCGCCTTCGTGCCGTACTCGGCGCACTGGCCGTACGAGGTGCACCTGTACCCGAAGCGCCGGGTGCCCGATCTGCTCGGTCTCGACGAGGCCGCGCGCACAGAGTTCCCCAAGGTCTATCTGGAACTCTTGAGGCGCTTCGACCGGATCTTCGACGGTCCGGGTGGAGAGAGGGAAGGGGCGGGAGAGCCGCCGACGCCGTACATCGCCGCCTGGCACCAGGCGCCGTTCGGCGCGCTGGAGGAGTTCGAGGGCGTCAGCCGTGACGACTTCGCGCTGCACCTCGAGCTTTTCACCATCCGTCGTACGTCCGGCAAGCTGAAGTTCCTCGCGGGCTCCGAATCCGGCATGAACGTGTTCATCAACGACATCCGGCCGGAGGCCGCGGCACAGCGACTGCGGGAGGTAGCGAGTTCATGAGCGGTAAGTACCTGGTCACGGGTGGTGCGGGGTACGTCGGCAGCGTGGTCGCCCAGCATCTGCTGGAGGCGGGCCACGAGGTCGTCGTCCTCGACAACCTCTCCACCGGCTTCCGCGAAGGGGTGCCGGCGGGTGCCTCCTTCGTCGAGGGCGACATCCGTGACGCCGCCAAGTGGCTGGATTCCACCTTCGACGCCGTCCTGCACTTCGCCGCCTTCTCCCAGGTCGGCGAGTCGGTCGTGAAGCCCGAGAAGTACTGGGACAACAACGTCGGCGGCACCATGGCGCTGCTCGGGGCCATGCGGGAAGCGGGCGTACGCCGGCTCGTCTTCTCCTCCACGGCCGCCACCTACGGCGAGCCGACCGAGACCCCGATCGTCGAGTCGATGCCGACCCGGCCCACCAACCCGTACGGCGCCACCAAGCTGGCCGTCGACCACATGATCACCGGTGAGGCGGCGGCCCACGGGCTGGGCGCGGTGTCGCTGCGGTACTTCAACGTGGCCGGTGCCTACGGGGCCCACGGCGAGCGGCACGACCCCGAGTCGCACCTGATCCCGCTGGTCCTCCAGGTCGCCCAGGGCAGGCGCGAGGCGATCTCCGTCTACGGCGACGACTACCCGACGCCGGACGGCACCTGTGTCCGCGACTACATCCACGTCGCCGACCTGGCCGAGGCCCACCTCCTCGCCCTGCGGGCCGCCACCCCCGGCGAGCACCTGATCTGCAACCTCGGCAACGGAAACGGCTTCTCCGTCCGTGAGGTCATCGAGACGGTCCGCCGGGTCACCGGCCACCCGATCCCCGAAGTCGTGGCCCCTCGTCGGGGCGGCGACCCGGCGGTCCTGGTGGCGTCGGCCGACAGCGCGCGCGAGAAGCTCGGCTGGAACCCGTCCCGCGCGGACCTCACGGGGATCGTCGCGGACGCGTGGGACTTCGCGCAGCGGCGCGGCAATCAGTAACCGGTACGTACGGAAGGTCAGGGGTCAGGGCAATGAGCGAGGCTGTCGCAGGGGCTGTCGCCGAACGGTTCGAGGAGCTGTACGGGGCGGGCCCCGAGGGGGTGTGGGCGGCGCCGGGCCGGGTCAACCTCATCGGCGAACACACCGACTACAACGACGGCTTCGTGATGCCGTTCGCCCTTCCGCACATCGCGGTCGCGGCGGTGTCCCGGCGCGATGACGGCGTACTGCGCCTGCACTCGGCGGACATCGAGGGCGGTGTCGTGGAGCTGCGGCTCGACGACCTGGTCCCGGAGTCGGACCGGAAGTGGACGGCGTACCCGGCGGGTGTCGTCTGGGCGCTGCGCGAGGCGGGCCACCCGGTCACCGGCGCGGACGTCCACCTGGCGTCCACGGTGCCGTCCGGCGCGGGCCTGTCCTCCTCGGCGGCGCTGGAGGTCGTGGTCGCGCTCGCCCTGAACGACCTGTACGAACTGGGGCTCAAGCGCTGGCAGTTGGCCCGGCTGTGCCAACGCGGTGAGAACGTGTACGTCGGGGCCCCGACCGGGATCATGGACCAGACCGCCTCCGCCTGCTGCGAGTCGGGCCACGCCCTGTTCCTCGACACCCGTGACCTGTCCCAGAAGCAGATCCCCTTCGACCTGGCCGCCGAGGGCATGCGCCTGCTGGTCGTCGACACCCAGGTCAAGCACGCCCACAGCGACGGCGAGTACGGCAAGCGCCGGGCCGGCTGTGAGAAGGGCGCGGCCCTGCTGGGCGTCGACGCGCTGCGGGACATCCCCTACGCCGACCTGGACGCGGCGCTGGGGCGGCTCGGGGACGAGGAGGAGGTGCGCCGCCTGGTGCGCCACGTCGTCACCGAGGACGAGCGGGTGGAGAAGGTGGTCGCCCTGCTGGAGTCCGGTGACACCCGGGCGATCGGGCCGGTCCTGGTCGCGGGGCACGCCTCCCTGCGCGACGACTTCCGTATCTCCTGCGTGGAGTTGGACCTGGTCGTCGACACGGCCCTGGCCTCCGGCGCGCTCGGCGCCCGGATGACGGGCGGCGGGTTCGGCGGCTCGGCGATCGTGCTGGCGGAGGCCGCCGAGGTCGACACCATCACCAAGGCGCTCCAGGAGGCCTTCGCCGCGGCCGGCTTCACCGCGCCGCGGGTGTTCGAGGCGGTCCCCTCGGCGGGGGCGCGTCGCCTGCGCTGAACCCCCGTTTCCACACGTCAGCCCCGTGCTCCCGAACGAGCGCGGGGCTGACGCTCGTTCAAGAGGAACAACGGAAAATCGATCCTGCGCGTGGTGTTTGTGAAGGTCCTCAAATGCGCCGTCTGGTACGCCTGTTGACCATGTTGCTACTGATACGATCAATGTACTTTTCAGTAGGCTGACTGCGCGTCATGACGCGTACGGGGGGACAGTCTCTAGGGCCCCATCGCGAAGGAGAGGCTGTTGCTCTGGCCCCCGGCGCGAGGCGACTTGAAGAGAGTCTCATGACGTCATTCATCCAGGATCCGTTGTTGTGGATCCTGCTCATCGTGATCATCGCCGCGGTCTTCGCGGTGATGCGCGCGCGGAGAACCAACATGGCTCTCCGTCGCAACAACGACAACCTGCAAAGCAACCTGGTGTCCGTACAAGGGCAACTGCGCCAGGTGCAGACGGGCTACGAAACCCTCACCGCACGGCATGTGGAGGACCTCTCGGAGGTCCGGGCTGACGCGGAGTCGGACACCAAGGCCGTCCTCAAGTCGGCGATGGGCACGCTCCAGTCCCTCGCCGAGGAGCAGCAGGTGCTCCTGGACAACCTGCAGAAGGAGTACGGCGACGACTCCGGCGTGCTGGCCGACCTGATGCTGATCGACCACACCAGCAGCCAGTTCAGCCGCCGTACCAAGGGCATCTCGGTGCTGTGCGGCGGCTGGCTCGGGCGTCGCGACGAGAGCGCCTCCGTGTACGACGTGGCCCGCAGCGCCCAGGGCCGGATCAAGGACTTCTCCCGGGTCCGGGTCAACGCCCAGGTCAGCATCTCCATCACCGGCAAGGCCGTCGAGCCGGTCGCCGTCGTCCTCGCCGAGCTCCTGGACAACGCGACCAAGTACAGCGCGCCCCAGTCGCCGGTGGAGATCAACATCCAGGCCGTGCCGACCGGGGTGTGCCTGGTGGTCGACGACGCCGGTGTGGGCATGAGCCAGGAGACCAAGGCCCGTGCCGCCACCCTGCTGTCGCCGGACAGCACCGTCGACATCACCGGCCTCGGCGACCCGCCCAAGTTCGGCTTCGCCGTCTGCGGGATGCTCGCCGCCCGCTACGGCTTCTCGGTGTCCGTCGACTCGGTCTCCCCCTACGGCGGAGTGCGCGCCGTCATCCGTGTGCCGGAGGGCCTCTTGACCACTGACGCCCCCCAGCCCGCCGCTTCGCACCACGACCCTGAGGTGGAGGACCAGCAGGCCGAGCAGCGCGAGCGGCCCCGCGCCACGGTGCCCGCCCCCGGTCCGACGCTCGTCGTCGGCACCACGCAGGGCGGTCTGCCTCGGCGCAGAAGGCGCGACAGGCCCGTCTCGATGGTTCCCCAGCCCGACCAGGCGGCACCCGCCAAGTCGGCCTCCGACGGGGAGAACACCAGCGAGGTGACGGCATCACGTATCGGCGCGTTCGCCCGCGGAACGCACCTCGGCCGGGTCTCGAACAACACGGAAGGATCCCAGAACCAGTGAATCCCGACCTGTCGTGGGTGCTGAACGGTGTGCTCGAGGTGCGTGGGGCCCGCCATGCGATCCTGGTCTCCGCCGACGGCCTGCTGATGCAGCGCTCCGACGACATCAGCCGTGACGAAGCGGAGAAGAACGCGGCGGCGATGAGCTCCATCCAGTCCCTGTGCCGCGCCGTGTCCGGGTTCGTGGGCGGGGGCCACGGGACCTGGAAGCAGACGCTCGTCGAGTTCGACGGCGGATGGATCTTCCTCGTGGCCGCGGGCAGCGGCGCCTACCTGGCCGTATCGGCGGCCCTGGACGTCGACATGGAAGCCATGTCCTTCCGGATGCAGAAGACCGTGAGCGCGCTGCGCGAGGCGATGAGTGCCGCGCCGCGACTGAACGCCGGTGCCGACGCATGACCGGTCCCGGCGAAGAAGCTCCGGTCACCAGCGACTTCGTCCGTTCCTACGTCATCACCGGCGGACGGCGACTGCCGTCGGCGGACGACCTTGCGCTGCACACCCTGGTCACCCTGGCTCCCGACCGTGAACTGCCGCTCGGCGCCGGTCCCGAGGTCCGTGCCATCTGGGAGCTGTGCGGGGGCGGCTACCTGTCCGTGGCGGAGGTGGCCGGCCACCTGTCGCTGCCGGTAGGCGTGGCCCGACTGCTGCTGACGGATTTATTCGAACAGGGCCACCTTCTGCGCCGCTCCGAACCCACCCGCGCCCAGCTCGCTGACCGAGAGACCCTCGAGAAGGTTCTGCATGGACTCGAAACCCTCATCGTCTGAGACGGCCGCGAACGGGACGATCTATGTCTCCGACGCGGTCACCACCGCCGCGAAGATCCTGGTCGTGGGGCATTTCGCGGTGGGCAAGACGACCTTCATCGGCTCGCTGTCGGAGATCACGCCGCTGCGGACCGAGGAGAAGATGACGCAGGCGTCCGTACACGTGGACGACCTGCGGGGCGTACCCGACAAGGTGACCACCACCGTGGCCCTGGACTTCGGGCGTCTGACCCTGACCGAGGAACTCGTGCTCTATCTGTTCGGCACGCCCGGACAGCAGCGCTTCATGCAGCTGTGGGAGGACATGGCCCGCGGCGCGCTCGGTGCGCTGCTGCTGGTCGACCCCGCCCGGCTGGAGGAGACGTTCCCCGTCATCGACCTGATCGACGAGTACGGGCTCGAGTACGCCATCGCCGTCAACAGCTTCGACGCGCGGTTCTTCGACGAGACGGAGATCCGCGAGGCCCTCGACCTGCTGCCGGACACCCCTGTCGTCTACTGCGACGCCCGCGACCAGCGGTCGTCCGCGAACGCGTTGATCGCCCTGGTCCGCCATCTGCTCGATCGCGCGGCCTGATCCGCTCCCTCCCCGGCCGGGCCGCGAGGCCCAGGCCCGCAAAGGACTCCCCCCGTGGACACTCACCACTCGCCGGCCGCCCCCGGCGCCAGATGCCCCATGTTCGACGGCACCTTCACCGCCGACCCGCAGCAGATCTACGACCGGGTCCGCGCCCACGGTCCCGCGGGACCCGTGGAACTCGCGCCCGGCGTGGACGCCACCCTGGTCGTCGAGCACGAGACGGCCCTCAGGGTGCTGCAGAACCCCTCCCTGTTCGCCCGTGACTCCCGCCGCTGGAAGGCGCTGAACGAGGGCCGCGTCCCCCTCGACAGCCCCATCCTCGCGATGATGGCCTACCGGCCCAACTGCCTGTTCACCGACGGGGCCGTGCACCTCAGGCTGCGCCAGGCGGTCACCGCGAGCTTCGACCGGCTGAACATGACGCGGCTGCGCCGGGATGTCGAGCCGATCGCCGACTTCCTCATCGACCAGTTCAGCGAACGCGGCCGCGCCGACCTGGTCAACGACTACGCCAAGATGCTGCCGCTGCTGCTGTTCAACAAGCTCTTCGGCTGCCCCGCCGACATCGGCGACACCCTCACCAGCTCGCTGGGCGCCCTCTTCGACGGCATCGACGTGCAGCGCGCCAACGAGGAACTGACCGCCGGCCTGATGCAGTTGATCTCCATCAAGCGCCGCAGGCCCGCCGAGGACGTCACCTCCTGGCTCATCCAGCACCCCGCCGGCCTGACCGACGAGGAGCTCAAGGACCAACTCGTCATGCTGATGGGCGCCGGCTTCGAGCCCCAGCGCAACCTCATCGCCCACGCCCTGCACCTGCTCCTGTCGAACCAGGGCTCGGGCGGCTCGGGCATGCTGATCGAGGAGGCCATCGACCACGTCCTGTGGAACAACCCGCCCATCGCCAACTACGCCGCGCACTTCCCGGTGCAGAACGTCGACCTCGGCGGAGTGGTCGTCGAGGCGAACTCGCCGGTCGTCATCAGCTTCGCCGGCGCCAACGTCGACCCGGCCCTCAAGGAGGCCCGAGAGTCACGCAACAAGGGCGCGCACCTGGCGTGGGGGGCGGGCCCGCACGCCTGCCCCGCCAAGGACCCGGCCCTGGTGATCGCCATCGCCGCGATCGAGCGGATCCTCAACGCGCTGCCCGACCTCACCCTGGCGGTGCCGGACGAGGCTCTGCAGTTCCGTCCGGGGCCGTTCCAGCACGCGCTGGCCGCGCTGCCGGTGCGGTTCAGCCCGACCCCGGCCACCCGCATGGTCTCGGCCCTGCAGAAGTCGGCGCCGCTGCCCGAGCCCGAGCAGCCGCGTGTACCGACCGGTGCCGAGCCCGTGCAGCCGGAACAGCCCGCGCGGAAGAGGGGCTTCTGGAGCACCCTGGTCGATCTGTTCCGCGTCTGACACACCACCAACTGACGGCGGTGCACCGAGAGTCCGGTGCACCGCATGTGACGGGAGCAACACGTAGCGGCGCATGACGCGGGATAGGGGAAGGGTAGGTTCCGCAAGTAACGGAAGCGCCCAGCCATAAAGGAGCTCCGCGTGACCGCCGTTGGCGACATAAGCGGAACCACCACTGACCGTCGAGCCGTCATCTCACTTCTCCGGCGCCTGCGTTCCCCGGAAGGCCAGAGCAATCCGCTGCCCGTGTGGGACCGACTTCGCGCCCTCGGCGACGTCGTTCCCGCCCCGTGGGGCGGTTACCTGGTCACCGGGCACGACGCCTGCAACCAGGTCCTGCGCGGCAGGAACTGGCTGGTGCCGGACCTCGCCTGGCAGGAACGGCAACCCCATCCCGAACGCTGGCAGGATTCGGCGGTCCAGGCGATGAGCCGGGCCCTGTTCCGGCTCAACGCGCCGAGCCACACGAGCCAACGCCGCAGCCTGGGCAACCTCTTCGACCGTCACACCCTCGACTCTCTGGCACCCCGCATCGCGGACCACGCCCGGCGGATCGTGGACGAACTGGCCGAGCGAATACGCGACGGCGGTGAGGCCGACTTCGTCACCGTCGTCGGTGACCAGCTGCCGGTCCTCACCGTCGGAGAGTGGCTCGACATCCCCGCGCGACACCACGCGCACATCCTCGACTTCACCCACCGCCAGGTCCACTCCCAGGAACTCCTGCCCACCAAGAGCGAGTTGGCCGTCTCCCAGCAGGCGACCGCGGAGATGCGGACGTTCTTCACCGAGCTCATCGCGGAACGTCGCGCCCACCCCGGCGACGACGTCGTCTCCGGCTGGATCCGGCACTGGGACGAGCAGTTCCCCGACGACCCAGCCGCCGCCGACCGGACCGTCTACGACCTGGTCATGTTCATCACCATCGCCTCGCTGGAGACCTCGGCGACCCTGATGGCCACCGCCGTCTGGTTACTGACCCGGGACCGCGACCAGTGGGAGTGGCTGCGCCAACACCCCGAACACGTCGAGGACGCCGTCGAGGAGGCGTTGCGCTACGACCCCCCGGTGCACATCAACACCCGTATCGCCGCCGACGACACCGTCCTCGCGGGCACCCCGATCGCCCGGGACCAGATGGTCCACGTGATGTACGGCGCGGCCGCCCACGACCCACGGCGCAACGAGCACCCGGAACGCTTCGACGTCCTGCGCGGCGGCGCTCACATGACCTTCGGCGGAGGCATCCACTACTGCCTGGGAGCGGCCCTGGCCCGACTCGAAGGCCGTACGCTCCTGACCGAGCTGATGAAACGTTTCCAGACTCTGCGCCCGGTGTCCGCCCCCGCTTACGCGCCCCGGATGGTGTTCCGCCGCGTGACCTCCCTGAAAGTGACCTCAGATGACGACCCCGCCGGCCCTGCGCCCCCGCCTCTCGCTGAGAACCCTGCGAGTCCACCGGCAGGACAGTGTCCTGTTCATCGAGCTCAGCACCCCTGAGCCGGGCAATGTCGTCACCGACGCGATGCTGGACGACCTGTGGGCCGTCCTCGCCCACCAGGATCCGGACGTGCGCGTGCTCGTCCTGTCCGGTGCCGGGGACGACTTCTGCGTCGGCGGCGACCGTACCGAGATCGCCGAGCATCTGGTCGTGGACCCCGCGGGCGGTGGCGTCCGGGTCTCGGGGACCAAGGCCCGGCGCGTGAGCGAGGCGCTCACGTCCAACCCCGCGGTCACCGTGGCCCGGGTCCACGGCAAGGTGATAGGCGCCGGGTTCGCCCTGGCGCTCGCCTGCGACCTGCGCGTCGGCGCCGAGGACGCGAGCTTCCGGCTGCCCGAACTCGCCTTCGGTCTGCCCATGGCCTGGGGCGGTCTGCTGCCCCGGCTGCTCAACGAGGTCGGCCCCGCCCGCGCCCGTGAACTGGTCCTCACGGGCCGTGCCTTCGACGCTCAAGAAGCCCTGTCCCTCTCGATCCTGCACAAGGCCGTTCCCGCCGAGGAACTCGACGCGGCTGTCACAGCATGGGCCAAGCCCATCACCAGACGCCCGCCCGCCGCCCTGCGCGTCACCAAAACGATGCTCAACGCCTACACCGCCGCCACACGGCTGGCCGATCCCTCCGCCCTCGACGCCGAACTGATGGCTGCGGTCGTCGCCGAGAACGGGCGAGGAGGCGCCGACTGACTCACCCCCACCGCTTGACCAGCGTGTACTCCGTGATCCCCGGCGGATAGTCGGGGATCACGCAGACCACCTCGTAGCCCCGCTTCTGATAGAACCGCGGTGCCTGGAAGTCCCAGGTCTCCAGGCGTACGGCGGCACAGCCCCGCCTGCCGCGGGCCGTCCGCTCCGCCCGGGCGAGCAGCCGGGAGCCGAGACCGGAGCCCCGGTGGCGTTCGTCGACCCACAGATACGTCACATGCAGCCAGCTCGCCCACGTGTGACCGACGAGGCCGCCGACCAGGGCGTCGCTGTCGTCCAGCGCCCAGATGTGGAGGGGGACCTCGCGTGCGTCGGGTGTGGTGCGCAGGGCGCGCAGGACGGGAGAGGCGGCGGTGTTCGTCTCCCGCAGCCGATTCCGGAGCAGATCGCGCCGTTCCTTGTCGACTTCTGTCTCGATACGAAACATGCGGCTCACCATAAACGCGTCGGACAGTCAGTTCTGCAAATTACCTTCCGCTCTGGCCCCCCGCCCGTACTCTGATGAACAGCACCGGTGGGGGCCGGTGCTGATCAGGGGGCGAGACAGTCGGGTACGACGCCCGAATGGGGGGTAGCGGTCTCTGCACGGCGGCGGCCGTGCGGTGACGTCATCCCCAGGTGTCGTACCCGCGCTCCGTCACCATTCGCCGGACCTTGAGGTATCCCCTGCTCTTCAGGAGCTTGGGGAAGGGGGTTTCGTGGTTCGCATCCGAGTGCTGGTCGTCGACGACCATCGCATCTTCGCAGAGTCGCTCGCCGCCGCCCTGGCAGCCGAGCCCGACGTGGAGGTCTCAGCGTCGGGCAGCGGCCCGGCCGCGCTGCGCAGTCTGGAGCGCGCGGCAGCCGAGGGGCGCCGCTACGACGTGCTGCTCGTCGACGCCGACCTGGGCTGCAACGTGGCGGGCATACGGCCCGCGGTGGCTGTCCAGGAGGTGGGCGAGGACGGCCTCGTCGACGGTATCTCGCTGGTCGTCGGCGTGCGTTCCGCGCAGCCCGCCGTACGGATCGTCGTGCTCGCCGAGAAGGACGACCCCCGGCGGGCCGCGCTGGCCCTGCAGGCCGGCGCCTGCGGATGGGTCGCCAAGGACTGCTCGCTGTCCCGGTTGCTCACGGTCATCCGGGGCGTGCTGCGGGACGAGACCCATCTGCCGCCCGCGCTGCTCACCGGTGTGCTGCGGGAGCTGACGGCAGCCCGCAAGCACCGCACCGAGAGCGAACGCCTGGTGGAGTCCCTCACCCCGCGCGAGCGGGAGGTACTGCGCTGCATGGTCGCGGGCCTCGGCCGCAAGGCGGTCGCCGAGCGGCTGTTCCTCTCCCCGCACACCGTCCGCACCCACATGCAGAACGTGCTCGGCAAGCTCGGGGTGCACTCCACCCTGGCCGCCGTCGCGCTGGCCCGCCGGGCCGGTGTCGGCCCCGTGGACCTAGCCGGGGATGTTGTCGAACGGGGCGGTCAGCTGGCGTAGCAGACCCGCCAGTTCGCCGCGCTGGGCGCGGGAGAGTTCCGCGAGGATCGCGCGCTCCTGGTCCAGCAGGCCGGCCAGGGCCTGGTCCGCGCGGTCCTGGCCCTCCACCGTGAGGCGGACCAGCACACCGCGCCGGTCGCTCGGGTCGGGCAGCCGCTCCACCAGGCCCTTCTTCGCCAGCCGGTCGATGCGGTTCGTCATCGTGCCCGAGGTGACCAGGGTCTGCGTCAGCAACTGCCCCGGCGAGAGCTGGTACGGCGTCCCCGCCCGCCTGAGCGCGGTCAGCACGTCGAACTCCCAGGGCTCGAGGGCGTGCTCGGCGAAGGCCAGTCGACGTGCCCGGTCCAGGTGCCGGGCCAGTCTGCTCACCCGGCTGAGTACCTCCAGCGGCTCCACGTCGAGGTCCGGGCGCTCCCGGCGCCATGCTGCGACCAGCCGATCGACCTCGTCCTCCATGACGATCAGTGTAGTGGTTGTGTCGACGTGAAGTCTCTTGACGTGAAGTCTCTTGACATCAAGGTAAATCGGCGAGGATCCTGAGACCGTCGATCACGGTCACACCGAGGAGGCCCCATGTCCGCCGCCCCCACCTGGGACCCCGCCCAGTACCTGCGTCACGCAGACCATCGAGCCCGCCCCTTCATCGACCTCCTGGCCCGCGTCCCCGACCTTCCCACGGACCCGCCCCGCATCGCCGACCTGGGCTGCGGCCCCGGCAACGTGACCAGCCTGCTCGCCGCCCGCTGGCCTGCCGCCCTCGTCACCGGGTACGACAACTCGCCCGAGATGCTCGACCGGGCCCACGCGGAGTACGAGGGGTCGACCGCGGGCGGCGGCCGGCTCGGCTTCGCCCACGCCGACGTAGGGACCTGGGCGCCCACCCGGCCGTACGACCTGATCGTCAGCAACGCCACGCTGCAGTGGGTCCCCGGCCACGTGGAGCGGTTCGCGGACTGGGTGGCGGGGCTGGCGCCCGGTGGCACCCTCGCCTTCCAGGTGCCCGGCAACTTCGACTCCCCGAGCCACCGGCTGATGCGAGAACTCGCTCATTCCGCCCGCTGGAAGGACCGCCTGGCCGACACCCTCCGGCACGACGACGCCGTCCACACCCCGCGGTCCTACCTGGAGCGGCTGGCCGACCTCGGCTGCGAGGTGGACGCGTGGGAGACGACGTACGTCCATCTGCTGGAGGGCGAGGACCCGGTCCTGGACTGGGTCAAGGGAACCGGCCTGCGTCCCGTCCTCACCGCCCTCGACGACGATCCGGGCGCACGGGAGTCGTTCGTCGCCGAGTACCGGGCGGCCCTGCGCGAGGCGTATCCGGCCGGCGCCCACGGCACCGCGTACCCGTTCCGCCGTGTCTTCGCGGTGGCGCGCAAGAGGGTGTGACCCTGGGCGCCGCCCCCGAGCCGGCCGTTCAGCTCTTGCGGCGCCCTATCAAATGCGGCTTCGCCTCCAGCCCGTCCAGACCGTGCCACGCCAGGTTCACCAGGTGGGCCGCCACCTCCGCCTTCTTCGGGCGGCGGACGTCCAGCCACCACTGGCCGGTCAGGGCGACCATGCCGACCAGGGCCTGGGCGTACACGGGTGCCAGCTTGGGGTCGAAGCCGCGACTCTTGAACTCGCGGCCCAGGATGTCCTCCACCTGGGTGGCGATGTCCGAGATCAGCGAGGCGAAGGTGCCCGTCGACTGCGGGATGGGGGAGTCACGGACCAGGATGCGGAAACCGTCCGTGTACTCCTCGATGTAGTCGAGGAGCGCGAAGGCGGCCTGCTCGCAGAGCTCTCGGGGGTGGCCGGCCGTCAGCGAGCTGGTCACCATGTCCAGCAGGCGCCGCATCTCGCGGTCCACCACCACCGCGTACAGCCCCTCCTTGCCGCCGAAGTGCTCGTAGACCACCGGCTTGGACACCCCGGCCTTCGCCGCGATCTCCTCCACCGACGTGCCCTCGAAACCCTTCGCCGCGAAGAGGGTGCGACCGATCTCCAGCAGCTGCTGGCGGCGCTCGGCACCGGTCATCCGGGTGCGACGCGCACGCCGCGGCTTGTCATTGCTCGGGGTGCTGCTGGAGTCGGTCGCCACGGCGTCAATCATGCCGCCTCGGCCGGCTCCCTCTTCCGCCGGGAGCCGTCCTCCCCGGTGTGACGGCGGGAATCGATACGCGAGCGTGACGGCCAGCGCACGTCGTACGCCCACCCCAGCATCTCGAACCAACGGATGAAGCGTGCCGAGGAGTCCAGCTGCCCCCGCTCCACCCCGTGCCGCGCCGACGTCGGGTCGGCGTGGTGCAGGTTGTGCCAGGACTCACCGCAGGACAGCACGGCCAGCCACCACACGTTGCCGGAGCGGTCCCGCGACTTGAACGGGCGCTTGCCCACCGCGTGGCAGATCGAGTTGATCGACCAGGTCACGTGGTGCAGCAGCGCCACCCGGACCAGCGAGCCCCAGAAGAACGCCGTGAACGCGCCCCACCAGGACATCGTCACCAGCCCGCCGATCAGCGGAGGCAGCGCCAGTGAGAGGAACGTCCACAGCACGAACTGGCGGGAGATCGCCCGGATCGCGCCGTCCTTGATCAGATCCGGGGCGTACTTGTCCTGTGACGTCTGCTCCTCGTCGAACATCCAGGCAATGTGGGCCCACCACAGGCCCTTCATCAGCGCCGGGACCGTCTCCCCGAACCGCCAGGGGGAGTGCGGGTCGCCGTCGGCGTCCGAGAACTTGTGGTGCTTGCGGTGGTCGGCCACCCAGCGCACCAGCGGACCCTCGACCGCCATCGACCCCGCGATCGCCAGCGCGATCCGCAGCGGTCGCTTCGCCTTGAAGGAACCGTGGGTGAAATAACGGTGGAAACCGATCGTGATGCCGTGACAGCCCAGGAAGTAGAAGAAGACCAGCAGGCCGAGATCCAGCCAGCTCACGCCCCATCCCCACGCCAGCGGCACGGCCGCCACCAGCGCGAGGAAGGGGACGGTGATGAAGAGCAGCAGCGTGATCTGCTCGATCGAACGCTTCTGTTCGCCACCCAGGGTGGCGAGCGGCGCCGTGGAGCCGTCAGTCCCCTTCGAAGGGTCCTCGATCACGTCGGAGCTTGAGGTCATGCGCGTCCCCTGTGGGGTCTTGGAATGAGGCCGATGCCAGGTCACGGGAACCGGGCAGTGCTTCCTACGGTTCCGTAACCTACGGCATCGTAAGTATGGCAGCGCGATGCCGGTCGGCAAGAGCCCGACAGTCTGCGCGTCCACCCGGACACCTATCCTTATGTCGGTCGGACAGCGCGGTCCGCTCTGAATTCTTCCCGGCTGTCCGGCCTCATATGCGGCAGCGCCGCCAGAGGCCGCCGTCCGGGTTCCCTCCCAGACGAGCTTCAACACTGCAAGGAGCCGCACCTGTGAGCAGTGCCGACGACCTGACAACCCGGACCACGACAACGAGCAGCGCCCTGCGCGCCGACATCAGGCGACTGGGTGACCTCCTCGGCGAGACCCTCGTCCGGCAGGAGGGCCCCGAGCTGCTCGAGCTGGTCGAGAAGGTCCGCCGTCTCACCCGCGAGGACGGCGAAGCCGCCGCCGAGCTGCTGCGCGGCACCGAACTGCAGACCGCCGCCAAGCTGGTCCGCGCCTTCTCCACCTACTTCCACCTGGCCAACGTCACCGAGCAGGTCCACCGCGGCCGCGAGCTGCGCGCCAAGCGCGCCGCCGAGGGCGGTCTCCTCGCCCGCACCGCGGACCGCCTCAAGGATGCCGACCCCGAGCACCTGCGCCAGACGGTCGCCAACCTCAACGTTCGCCCGGTGTTCACGGCCCACCCCACCGAGGCCGCCCGCCGTTCGGTCCTCAACAAGCTCCGGCGCATCGCCGCGCTCCTGGAGACCCCGGTCATCGAGTCCGACCGCCGCCGTCACGACACCCGGCTGGCCGAGAACATCGACCTCGTCTGGCAGACCGACGAGCTGCGCGTCGTACGCCCCGAGCCCGCCGACGAGGCCCGCAACGCCATCTACTACCTGGACGAGCTGCACGCGGGCGCGGTCGGGGACGTCCTGGAGGACCTGACGGCGGAACTGGAGCGGGTCGGCGTCACGCTCCCCGACGACACCCGGCCGCTCACCTTCGGCACCTGGATCGGCGGCGACCGCGACGGCAACCCGAACGTCACCCCCCAGGTCACCTGGGACGTTCTCATCCTCCAGCACGAGCACGGCATCAACGACGCCCTGGAGACGGTCGACGAGCTGCGCGGCTTCCTGTCGAACTCGATCCGCTACACCGGCGCCACCGACGAGCTCCTGGACTCCCTCGGCACCGACCTGGAGCGCCTCCCGGAGATCAGCCCCCGCTACAAGCGCCTCAACGCCGAGGAGCCCTACCGCCTCAAGGCCACCTGCATCCGGCAGAAGCTGGAGAACACCAAGCTGCGCCTGGCCAAGGGCATCCCGCACGAGCAGGGCCGCGACTACCTCGGCACCGCCGAGCTGATCCACGACCTCACCCTGATCCAGACCTCCCTGCGCGAGCACCGCGGCGGCCTCTTCGCCGACGGCCGCATGGACCGTACGATCCGCACCCTCGCCGCGTTCGGCCTCCAGCTCGCCACCATGGACGTACGCGAACACGCGGACGCCCACCACCACGCCCTCGGCCAGCTCTTCGACCGCCTCGGCGAGGAGTCCTGGCGGTACGCCGACATGCCCCGCGAGTACCGCGCCAAGCTGCTCGCCAAGGAGCTGCGCTCACGCCGCCCGCTCGCGTCCACCCCGGCGCCCGTGGACGCGGCCGGCGAGAAGACCCTCGGCGTGTTCCAGACCGTGAAGCGGGCCCTGGAGGTCTTCGGACCCGAGGTCATAGAGTCGTACATCATCTCGATGTGCCAGGGCGCCGACGACGTGTTCGCCGCTGCCGTCCTCGCCCGCGAGGCGGGCCTCGTCGACCTGCACGCCGGCTGGGCGAAGGTCGGCATCGTGCCGCTGCTGGAGACCACCGACGAGCTCAAGGCCGCCGACACGATCCTGGAGGACATGCTCTCCGACCCGTCCTACCGGCGCCTGGTCGCGCTGCGGGGCGACGTCCAGGAGGTCATGCTCGGCTACTCCGACTCCTCCAAGTTCGGCGGCATCACCACCAGCCAGTGGGAGATCCACCGCGCCCAGCGGCGTCTGCGTGACGTCGCCCACCGCTACGGCGTCCGGCTGCGTCTCTTCCACGGCCGCGGCGGCACCGTCGGCCGCGGCGGCGGCCCCTCCCACGACGCGATCCTCGCCCAGCCCTGGGGCACCCTGGAGGGCGAGATCAAGGTGACCGAGCAGGGCGAGGTCATCTCCGACAAGTACCTCGTGCCGTCCCTGGCCAGGGAGAACCTGGAGCTGACCGTCGCGGCCACGCTCCAGGCGTCCGCCCTGCACACCGCCCCCCGCCAGTCGGTCGAGGCGCTGGCCCGCTGGGACGCGGCCATGGACGTGGTGAGCGACGCCGCCGAGGCCGCCTACCGCAGGCTCGTCGAGGACCCCGACCTGCCGACGTACTTCCTCGCCTCCACGCCGGTCGACCAGCTCGCCGACCTGCACCTGGGCTCGCGGCCCTCCCGCCGCCCCGGCTCGGGCGTCTCGCTCGACGGACTGCGCGCCATCCCGTGGGTGTTCGGCTGGACCCAGTCCCGGCAGATCGTGCCCGGCTGGTTCGGGGTCGGCTCGGGTCTCAAGGCCCTGCGTGAGGCCGGCCTGCGGGAGGAAGGGGACGTCGTGCTCGACGAGATGCACGAGCAGTGGCACTTCTTCCGCAACTTCATCTCCAACGTCGAGATGACCCTCGCCAAGACGGACCTGCGGATCGCCCAGCACTACGTCGACACCCTGGTCCCCGACGAGCTCAAGCACGTCTTCGAGACGATCAGGGCCGAGCACGAACTCACCGTGCGCGAGGTGCTCAGGGTGACGGGCGAGACGGAACTGCTGGACGCCACCCCGGTCCTCAAGCAGACCGTCGCCATCCGCGACGCCTACCTGGACCCGATCTCCTACCTCCAGGTCGCCCTGCTCAAGCGGCAGCGCGACGCGGCCGCCACGGGCGAGAAAGCCGACCCGCTGCTCTCCCGCGCACTCCTGCTCACCGTCAACGGCGTGGCCGCGGGCCTGCGCAACACCGGCTGACGGTCCTCGTACGAACGGCGGTGCCCCCGAGCCTCTTTGAGGCTCGGGGGCACCGCCGTATGCGCGATCAGGCCCTGCGGCGACGGAACATCAGGTAACCGCCCGCGGCGACCAGCGCGGCCGCGGCCCCCGACAGCAGGCCGACCGGGGCACCGTTGCCGGTCTCGGCGAGGTCGCCACCGGTGCCCGGGGCGGACGGGGAGGAGGAGGCCGACGGGGCCGTCGACCCGCCGGCGGACGAGCTCGGGCTCGGCGACGCTGACGGGTCCGCCGACTCGCCGGCCGAGGAGCTCGGAGAAGAGCTCGGCGAGGCCGACCCGGACGGCGTCGAACCGCCGCCGTCCCCGTCGTCCTCGCAGTCGGTCCAGAACACCTTGTGCTTGGCGGCGCCGTTCTCGCCGTCGAAGTTCCAGAACAGCTTGTAGTGCCCGTCGGGCAGCGACAGGTCGTCCGTGCGGCCGTGACCGTCGGCGTCCAGGGCGATCTCGCCGGACTTCACGGTCTCGCCCTTGACGTCGGCCGTCGGGGCCAGGCCTCGATGTGCCAGTCGACCTGCTGGACGGCGTCGAAGCCGAAGGCGTCGAGGTAGAAGGTGCAGACGTGGGGCTCGTTCTTACGGAGCGCCTCGCCGGTGGTGGCGTCGTGGATCTTCACGGTGCCGTTGTCGCCAGGAACGACGGCAAGAGGCGTGGCATGTGCGAGGGGGGCGGTCAGGAAGGCCGCTGTTGCTACGGCGGACAGGACGCCGGCGCGGCTGAGGATACGCATGGGGCGGTTCCATCTTCCAGATGTGAAAGGGAAGATGTGGAGGGGGTGGCTCAGCTTCCAGCCGGGACTGACCGCAGGTCAATCACGAACAGGGAACGAAGCGTTCGGCCATGGAAGTCGAGACCGCCGAAGTCCCTCAGACCAGCACAAAAGTTGCCGTGAGCAGCGCGACCCCCGACCCCGCCAGCGCCCACGCGGCCCGTGTCCGTCGCAACCCGCCCGCGACCACCACCGACGCCAGCAACAGGGCCCCGCCCATCGGCACCCACGCGTAGAGGATCCCGGCGGGACCGGACCGCACCACGTCGTCACTGCCGGGCTTGATCACCACGTCGTAGGTCCGGCCCTTGCGCACGGCGACCGTGTGCTCGATGACCACGCTCTTCCTGGCCCGCGAACCGGCCGACAACGGCGTGTACGGGCCCGTGCAGGTGTCCGCACCGCACCGCGCCACCTGGATCGTGCCCCGCTCCCGCCCCTTGGTGAGCATCACGTGCTGAGCGGAGCCCCAGGACGCCCACACACCCGCGATCAGGATCAGCACCGCGACCGTGCCCATCGCCGCGATCCGCCCGAACCGCAGCGCGACGACCGAGGTCCGGCGGGACGGGGTGGCTGAGGCGCGCGACATGGCGGGGATCATTGGCCATGGTCCTGCGTCCGGTCAACTTCAGCGGGGCCCGGTGGGCGGACAAGTCAGGAGTTGTACGTGCTTTGCGCCCGCTCCAACCCCTCGATCACCAGCGCCTCGACAGCGTCCGAGGCCCGGTCCACGAAGTAGTCCAGCTCCTTGCGCTCCGCCGCCGAGAAGTCCTTCAGCACGAAGTCCGCGACCGGCTGACGCCCCGGAGGCCGCCCGATCCCGAACCGCACCCGGTGATACTCGGAACCCAGCACCTTCGTCATCGACTTCAGCCCGTTGTGCCCGTTGTCCCCGCCGCCCAGCTTCAGCCGCAGGGTGCCGTAGTCGATGTCCAGTTCGTCGTGCACGGCCACGATGTTCGCGACCGGCACCTTGTAGAAGTCCTTGAGCGCGTTCACCGGCCCGCCCGACAGGTTCATGTACGACATCGGCTTCGCCAGCACCACCCGCCGGTTCGCCGGACCGGGGGGCCCGATCCGCCCCTCGACGACCTGCGCCTGCGCCTTGCCGGCCCGCTTGAACCGGCCCCCCATCCGCTCCGCGAGCAGATCGGCGACCATGAAACCGACGTTGTGCCGGTTCGCCGCGTACTCCGGCCCCGGATTGCCCAGCCCCACGATCAGCCAGGGCGCGTTGGCATCGGTCGTCAAGTCCACGTCTCCTTGATATGCGCCAGCCGCCGTTCCCGTGGGGAACAGCGGCTGACGAAACGACGAAGGTGAGGATCAGGCCTCGGCGGCCGTGTCGCCCTCGGCCTCGTCCTCGGTGGCCTCCTCGGCCTGCGCGGCCAGGATCTGCAGGACGACGGTGTCGTCGTCGACGCCCAGCTTGGTGCCCGCCGGCAGCGGGATGTCCTTGGCGAGGATGGAGTCACCGGCGGTCAGACCCTCGACGGAGACCGTGACCGACTCGGGGATGTGGGTGGCCTCGGCCTCGACCGGAAGCGCGTTCAGGACGTGCTCCAGCAGGTTGCCGCCCGGGGCCAGCTCGCCCTCGGTGTGCACGTAGATCTCGACGTTGACCTTCTCGCCACGCGTGACCAGCTGCAGGTCGACGTGCTCCAGGAAGCCCTTGATCGGGTCACGCTGCACGGACTTCGGGATCGCCAGCTCGTTGGACTTGCCGTCGATGTCCAGGGCGATCAGGACGTTCGGGGTACGCAGCGCGAGCAGCAGCTCGTGGCCGGGAAGCGTGAGGTGGATCGGGTCGGAACCGTGGCCGTACAGAACGCCGGGAACCTTGCTGTCACGGCGGATGCGACGGGCGGCACCCTTGCCGAACTCGGTACGGGTCGCCGCGGCGATCTTGATCTCGGACATGCGGATCACTCCTCGTGGGAACTAGGACGGACGTGGTCACCCGGCCACGAACGGCCTGCTACGAAGAGCGCGTCGATAACGGACAGCCACCACCTGCGCGAACAGGTACGGCCTCCCTCGCCGAGCAACTTCGGCAGTCTACTCGGAGGGGGAGGCCGTACCCAAAAGGATCTTTGCCGCGGTACCGCAGCGGTCTCTACTGCTCGTCGAACAGGCTCGTCACCGAACCGTCCTCGAACACCTCACGCACCGCGCTCGCGATCGTCGGCGCGATCGACAGCACCGTGATCTTGTCCAGGTCACCGCTCAACTCACCCGGCGTGGGCAGCGTGTTGGTGAACACGAACTCACTCACCCGCGAGTTCTTCAGCCGGTCGGCGGCCGGACCGGAGAGCACTCCGTGGGTGGCCGTCACTATGACGTCCTCGGCGCCGTGCGCGAACAGGGCGTCCGCGGCGGCGCAGATCGTGCCACCGGTGTCGATCATGTCGTCGACTAGCACACACACCCGGCCCTTGACCTCACCCACGACCTCGTGGACGGTCACCTGGTTCGCCACGTCCTTGTCGCGCCGCTTGTGCACGATGGCGAGGGGCGCGCCCAGCCGGTCGCACCAGCGGTCGGCGACGCGCACGCGTCCGGCGTCCGGGGAGACGACCGTGAGCTTCGACTTGTCGACCTTCGCGCCCACGTAGTCCGCGAGGATCGGCAGCGCGAACAGGTGGTCCACCGGGCCGTCGAAGAAGCCCTGGATCTGGTCGGTGTGCAGGTCGACCGTGAGGATGCGGTGGGCGCCCGCCGTCTTCATCAGGTCGGCGATCAGGCGCGCCGAGATGGGTTCACGTCCGCGGTGCTTCTTGTCCTGCCGCGCGTAACCGTAGAACGGCACGATGACGGTGATGGAGCGGGCCGACGCCCGCTTCAGCGCGTCGATCATGATCAACTGCTCCATGATCCACTGGTTGATCGGAGCCGTGTGGCTCTGGATCACGAAGCAGTCCGCACCACGTGCCGACTCCTGGTAACGGACGTAGATCTCACCGTTCGCGAAGTCGAAGGCCTTGGTCGGGACGACCCCGACACCCAGCTGCTGGGCGACCTCCTCGGCAAGCTCGGGGTGGGCGCGGCCGGAGAAGAACATCATCTTCTTCTCGCCGGTCGTCTTGATCCCGGTCACAGCACTGTCTCCTCAGAGGTTTCTCAGCGGGTACCGGACGGCCGTCTCAGCTGGCTGCGAGAGGTCGTCTCGGGTGGTGGGGTGCGGGTGTGCACTTATCACGGTACGCCGTGCCCGGCGCGTCCGTTTCCGGTCAGTCTTCGCTTTCTGCCTGACGGGAAGAGGCCTCGGCGGCCTTCGCCGCCGCGCTTCCCGGACGCTTACGGGCCACCCAGCCCTCGATATTCCGCTGTTGGCCGCGGGCCACGGCCAGCGAACCGGGCGGCACGTCCTTCGTGATCACGGACCCGGCGGCGGTGTACGCACCGTCCCCGACCGTGACGGGAGCCACAAACATGTTGTCCGAACCGGTACGGCAGTGCGAGCCGACCGTCGTGTGGTGCTTGTCCTGACCGTCGTAGTTCACGAACACGCTCGCCGCACCGATGTTGGTGTGCTCGCCGATCGTCGCGTCACCGACGTAGGAGAGGTGCGGGACCTTCGTCCCCTCGCCGATCGAGGCGTTCTTGGTCTCCACGTACGTACCGACCTTGGACTTCGCTCCGAGCCGGGTGCCGGGACGCAGATAGGCGTACGGCCCCACGGTCGCCTGCGGGCCGACCTCCGCGCTGTCCGCGACGGTGTTGTCGACCCGGGCGCCGGCCCCCACCCGGGTGTCGGTGAGCCGGCTGTTGGGGCCGACCACCGCGCCCTCGCCGAGATGCGTGGACCCGTGCAGCTGCGTCCCCGGGTGGACGGTGGCGTCCTGCTCGAACGTGACGGTGACGTCGACCCACGTCGTCGCGGGGTCGATGACGGTGACACCGGCGAGCATCGCCCTGGTCAGCAACCGGCCGTTGAGGATCCGCCGCGCCTCGGACAGCTGCACGCGGTTGTTGATCCCGGCGATCTCACGGTGGTCGCCGGCGACGGAGGCGCCGACCCGGTGACCGGCCTCGCGCAGAATCCCCAGGACGTCGGTCAGGTACTCCTCGCCCTGCGAGTTGTCCGTACGCACCTTCCCGAGCGCGTCGGCGAGCAACTGTCCGTCGAACGCGAACACCCCCGAGTTGATCTCCCGGATCGCGCGCTGCGACTCGGACGCGTCCTTGTGCTCGACGATCGCGGTGACCGTCCCCGACGCCCCGTCCCGCACGATCCGGCCGTACCCGGTCGCGTCCGGCACCTCGGCCGTCAGCACGGTGACGGCGTTGCCGTCGGCGGAGTGGGTCGCGGCGAGCTGCTGAAGCGTCTCGCCGGTCAGCAGCGGGGTGTCTCCGCAGACGACGACCACGGTCCCGTCCACCGAGCCGCCCAGCTCTTCGAGCGCCATCCGTACGGCGTGCCCGGTGCCGTTCTGCTGTGCCTGTACGGCCGTACGGACCTCGGTGTCGACCTCGGTGAGATGCGCGGTGACCTTCTCGCGGGCGTGGCCCACGACCACGACCAGGTTCTCCGGCTGCAACTCGCGGGCGGCGGCCAGCACATGGCCCACGAGGGAACGGCCACAGATCTCGTGCAGGACCTTCGGTGTGGCCGACTTCATACGGGTGCCCTCACCCGCTGCGAGAACGACGACGGCTGCCGGGCGAATGGCGCTCACGGGGTTGCCCTTCGGCTTCTGGGGGGTGGGGTTCGACATCCGCAGGATACCGGGGCGTTTCGCGAGGGACATGAGTAAGGGCCCCGACGCTGTGGTCAGGGCCCGGACCGCCGCTGCTCCCCCGCCAGGACTCGAACCCGGACAGATGGCACCAAAAGCCACAGTGCTGCCAATTACACCACGGGGGAATGACGCTCGACTGAACCGGACATTCGGCTGGATCGTCGAGTCGGCACCCAACACTATGCCGTACCGAGCGCCTTCCGGGCGACGGTACAACGTCCACGCGACGGTACAACGAGGCGCCCTCGGTGGCGGAATCCGATCTTCCAGGGTCGAACGGTGAGCGATTCAGCAGTTCGAGGGATATCGGGCGGATTCGTCGCCGTCCGGTCACGGAGTGTGGTGTGGGCCAGTCACGGAAACTCACCGGAAAAGGGGCGCCCGGCGACCGTAGGCTGGAGTCATGACCACGACGGGGGAACAGCACGCGGCGGCCGAGAAAGGGCCGCCGTGGTGGTGGGCGAGGTGGCGAAGCGCGGTGCTGGACGTCGGTCTGGCGCTGGTGTCCGCGGCGGAGTGTGCCGTGGAGGGGGTGCCGTTCGCGCGGGACGCGGGGATCCCCTTGGCGGCGGGGATCGTGTTCGGGCTGCTGGCCGGCTCGGTGCTGGTACTGCGGCGGCGGTGGCCGATCGCGGTCGTGCTGGTGTCGATCGCGATCACTCCCGCCCAGATGGGCTTCCTGATGGGCATCGTCGGCCTGTACACGCTGGCCGCCTCGGAGCTGCCGCGCCGGATCATCGGAGCGCTGGCGGGGATGTCGCTGGTGGGGACGTTGATCGTGACGTTCGTACGGGTGCGGCAGGACATGGCCCGGGGCGACCTGACGATGGGGGACTGGTTCGTCCCCTTCGCCTCGATCACGACCTCTCTCGGGCTGACCGCGCCGCCGTTGCTGCTGGGGCTGTACGTGGGGGCCCGGCGTCGGTTGATGGAGAGCTTGCGGGAGCGCGCCGACAGCCTGGAGCGGGAGCTTCAGTTGCTCGCGGAGCGGGCCGAGGAACGGGCCGAGTGGGCGCGGGGCGAGGAACGGACCCGGATCGCGCGGGAGATGCATGACGTCGTCGCCCATCGGGTGAGCCTGATGGTGGTGCACGCGGCCGCGCTCCAGGCGATCGCGCGGAAGGACCCCGAGAAGGCCGTGAAGAACGCGGCGCTCGTGGGGGACATGGGACGCCAGGCGTTGACCGAGCTGCGGGAGATGCTCGGTGTGCTGCGCAGCGCTGAGGGCGCACCCGTGCGGCGTGAGGATGTGCCGTTGGCGGCGGTGGGGGTGGCGGCCGCGGCGGCGGCCTCACGGGCCGCGGACGACGAGAGCGCGGCGGACGGGCCGTGGCTGTCGGATCTGGACGTGCTGGTGGGGCAGTCGGCGGCCGCCGGAATGGTCGTCGAACTGTCGGTGGACGGGGACTCGCGGGAGTACACGGCGGAGATCGAGCAGACGGCGTTCCGGGTGGTGCAGGAGGCGTTGACGAACGTCCACAAGCACGCGGCGGGGGCGAAGACGCACGTACGGCTGGCACACCGGGTGGCGGAGATCGCGATGCAGGTGGAGAACGACCCCCCGGACGAGGTGGCCACCGCCGCGGCCGCGCGGTTGCCGTCGGGGGGCAACGGGCTGGTGGGCATGAGGGAACGGGTCCTCGCCCTGGGCGGGGTGTTCGTGTCCGGGCCCACGGACGCGGGGGGCTTCCGGGTGTCGGCGGTGATTCCGGCTTCGTAGGGCCTGGGGCCGTGGGGCTGTGCGGGCGGGGCGGTGATTCGTGTTCTTTGTGCTGCGGGTGCTGTGGGTGCGGTTGTTCAGCCCGTGGTGAGGCGGGTCGGTTCGATGCCGGAGACGAGTGTGGTGAGGGCCTGGTCGAGGTCGTGCCCCAGGTACCAGTCGCCGGTGTGGTCGAGGGCGTAGACGCGGCCTTCGGTGTCGATGGCCAGGAGGGCCTGGCTGTCGGTCTCGGCGCCGAGGGGGCAGACCTCGGTGTCGAGCGCGCGGCCGAGGTCGGCGAGGGTGCGGGCCAGGTGGAGGCCGTGCAGGGGATCGAAGTGGAGACCGACGGGGGCGACCTGACGGCCGGGGCCGGTCGGGGCGAGGTGGAGACCGCCGAACTCGGCCCAGGCCTCCACGGCGGCGGGGAAGACCGCGTGCCGATGTCCGGCGGGCGAGGCATGTTCACGTAGCGCGTCGGCCCAGATCTCGGCCTGCTTTATGTCCCAGCGTCCCGGTAGCCAGCCGGCGGCGCGCAGAGTGGCGTCGACGGTAACGGCGAAGCGCGTGGTGGAGGTGCGGTCGGGGTGCATCTGCCCTTCGTTCGTCGAGGCGCCGTTGCCTGTGTACGTGCCGAGGTACGTGTGGCTGTGCACGCTGATGTACGTGATGGGTGGGTGACCGGCTCAGCCGCCCGTCGATGTGGAGTCGACCACACGGACGCCGAAGTGGGCGCTGAGCGCTGTGCAGGCCCGGCAGGGGGCCGCGAAGCTGCCGTGCAGGGGGTCGCCGTCCTCGCGGATCCGCCGGGTGGTGAGTTTCGCCTGCTTGAGGGCTCTGCGGGCCTCGCCGTTGGTCATCGGCTTGCGGGCGGCCCGCTTGCTGCGGGTGGCGTCGACGGCGGCGATGTGCCGGGACATCAGCATGGCCTCGGCGCAGCGGCCGGTGAAGCGGTCCCGCTGTCCGCTCGGGAGGGTGTCGAGGAAGTCCTGGACCAGGGGGTGCAGGGCGGGCGGCTGGTCGCCGCGGGCTGGCGTGCCGGTGAGGGTGACGCCGCGGACGGAGAGGGCGGCGGCGACGGTGGGGAGTATGCCGTCGCGACGGTGCCGCAGGGCGGGAGCGTGCGGGGTCTCCGTGCTGCTCCAGCCGATACGGGGGTCTCCGGACGGGCCGAAGGACGCACCGCTGTGCGGTCTGGGCTGCGATCCGGGCTCCGCGCCCGGCTGCGATCTGGGCTGTGATTCGGTCCGGGATCCGGTGTGCTGGTCCGCCGGCGTGCTGGTCCGTGGGTCTCCGGACGTGCCTGGTCGCGGTCCTGGGTGCGGTCCCGTCTGCGTCGCGTTCATGATCGTCATCCCCTCCCGGGCATCCCCCGGCTGACACAGACTGCCAAATGGTGTGGCTGGTGCGGAAGCTGGGGCGGTGCGACACGCCCGTGTTCGGGCTGGCTGTCACGACGGGGTGACGGCTGGTCACGGAAGCGGAGGGCCGTCGGCCGGTGCCCGGTGACCGGTCTTGCGGTACCGCATAGGCTGTCGGCACCGCGATCCACGCGGTCAACGCGTGGACAGAAGCGGAGAGAAGTCGGGGCGGGCGTCGAGACGTGGGTCGAGACGGTCGTCGTGACGGACGAGACAGTCGATACGGGGCGTAGTGGCGCGGAGCTGGTCACTACGGGTCGTACAGAGTGCCGCAGGGGGCAACCGCCATGACGACAGGTCGGCTCGGGCAGCAAGCCGCGCCGCCGAACGCGGCCTACGCCGGGCAGGTCGTGCATTTCCCGGATCCGGTCCGGGCGGCCCGTCACCCCAGAGGGGTACGGATCGATGAGCGCGGCTACCCCGACTTCTCGGCGTACGCGCGGGCGGCGGTGGAGATCGCCGACCCGCCGGAGGGATTCGGCGTCGACGAACTGCGGCTGACGGACTACGTGTCGGCGAACGCGGCGTTGTCGGCGACCGGGCACGAACTGTGGGACACGGTGCCGGCGGTGGCGACGCCGCACGGCTGGACGTGGCACCACGTGGCCGGCGGCCGGCGGCTGGAGCTGGTTCCCGTCGAGGTCAAGGCGCTTCTGCGGCATCACGGCGGCATCGCGACGGCGATGGTCGCCCAGGACAAGCGCGGCACCAGGCCGCTTCAGGAGACCCGCCCCGCGCACGTCGGGCTGCCGAAGTCGGGAGTCGCGGTGACGGAGGCGCAGGTACAGGGGGTCGAGGAGGACCTCGGGTACCGGCTGCCGGGTGCGTACCGGACGTTCCTGAAGGCGGCGGGCGGCTGTGCGCCGGTGGGCGCGGCGCTGGACGCGGAACTGGGGCTGCTGGTGGACCAGCCGTTCTTCACGGTGCGGGACGAGGCGGCGGTCAACGACCTCGTGTACGTCAACAAGTGCCTGCGGGACCATCTGACCAAGGACTACCTGGGCGTCGGGTTCGTGCAGGGCGGTCTGCTGGCCGTGAAGGTGAAGGGCGAGCGGCTCGGCTCGGTGTGGTTCTGCGCGTACGACGACGCGCGGGACGTGGACCCGGGGCTGCCGCCGGCCGAGCGGGTGGAGCGGCTGTTGTTGCCGTGCGGTGAGGACTTCGACGTCTTCCTGTCGCGGCTGGCGGGCAATCCGCCCGAGTTGGAGACCGTGGCGAACCTGATGGTGGACGGCGGGTTCGCGCGGTCCGTTCCCGTCTCTTCCGTGGGGGAGTGAGTCAGCGATGGTGACGTTCGCGCAGGCGCAGGAGCGCGCGGAAGAGTGGATCAACGGGGATGTGCCGTCGTACCAGCACTGTGAGGTGCGGGTGCGGGAGTTCGAGCTCGGCTTCGTGGTGTGGGCCGAGGACCGCGCGGACGGGCCGCGCGGCGACGGCGGCAGGCAGCGGCTGGTGATCGCGCGGGACAGCGGGGAGGCCACGCTGTGGCCCTCGCTGCCGGTGGGTGAGGTGATCCGCCGCTACGAGGAGGAGTACGGCCGTCCCGACCCGGTGGACCAGCCGACGTCGGCGCCCGCGGCTCGGGTGGACCTGAACCAGACGTCCTTCTTGTTGAGCCCGCCGGAGTGGTTGCAGGAGGCGGCGGACAAGCTGGGTATTCCGGATCGGCGAGGGGCGGCTTCTCCTTCGGCGGCGGGTGCGGAGGCGGGGCCTGCTTCGGGGTCTGCTTCCGGTTCGGGGGCGGCTTCCGGTTCGGCTTCGGTCGGTGGTTCGGGGGCGCTTCCGGAGACTCAGGCGGGGCCTGGGGGCGTGGGTGCCGCGGCCGCGGCATCTTCTGGTGCTTCCGGTGGGTCCTCCGGGGCGCCGGGTGCGCCGCCCGGGGCGACACCGTGGGCCGGGACGGACACGAACGGGGTCGGCGAGGACCGTTCGGTACCGCTGCCGGCGACGGTGTTCGCGCCGCCGCTGAGCGGTTCCGACGACGAGGCGCAGCCGCCCGCGGCGCCGCCGGACGCCAAGACGGCGCTGATGTCGGGTGGCAGCCAACTCCCGAGTACGGCGGTCGGCCCGGCGGTGCACGACTCGAACGCGTCGGGGGCGGGGACTCCGGGTGCGCCACCTTCGGGTGCTGCCGGTGCCGGTGCCGGTGCCGCACCGCCGCCTGCGCCCGCGCCGGGTGGGTCCTCGTACGGCTATCCGCAGGGGCCTGGTGGTGCTGGGGTGCCTGGTACTCCGCCGCCTGGGGTTCCTTCGGCGGGCTCCGTGCCGCCTGCTCCGCCTGCGCCTGCGCCGAATGGGTCCTCGTACGGGTATCCGCAGGGGGCCGGAGGCGGCGCACCGCAGCCTCCCGCACCGGGTGCGGCCGCTCCGGGACCGTCGCTCGCGCCGAACGCCGGGGACATCGCCGACGCCGCGACGAGCAAGGCCGAGCCTCCGATGCGGCGTGCGCGCAGTGGGGGCGCGAACCCGCCGCCTCCGCCGGGCGCCCCGGGTACGCCGGGTGCGCGACCTGCGGGTACGCCGGGTGCGCCGGGTCCTGCGGCGGGCGGGTATGTGCCTACGCAGATGGTGTCGGCGCTCGGTCCCGACGGGCCTGGAGGTCCCGCCGCAGGGCCGGGGGCTCCCCCCGCACCCCCCGCTCCGGACGCGCCCAGGGCTCCCGGCCCGCCGAATCCGCCCGGTGCTCCCAACCCGCCCGGTACTCCCAACCCGCCCGGTGCTCCGCAGCCGCCCGGCGCTCCGGGGGCGCCCGGTGGGACGCCCCCGGGCGGTGTCCACCATGCCGCCACGATGCTTGCCGACCCGAGCGGGATGGGCCCCGGCGCGGGCGCGCCGACCCCTCCGGGTGCCCCTGGGGCGCCTCATCCGCCCGGCGCTCCGGGGATGCCGGGCGCCGCTCCTGGCGCGCCCCAGCATCCGGGGGCCCCGGGTGCTCCTGGTGCTGCGGCCCCACAGGGCTCTTCCGGGGGCCCGCGAGGGGCTGTGCACCACGCGGAGACCGTACTGTCCGGGCCTCCGGTGGGCGCCCCCGGCACACCCCCGCCGCCACAGGCTCCCGGTGCTCCCGGTGCTCCCGGTATGGCTCCGGGCGGCGCCCCCGTCGCACCGCCCGGAGCGCCCCAGCCGATGCCTCCCGGCGCGATGCCGCCGCCTGGCGGAATGCCTCCCGGCGCCATGCCTCCGCCTCCGCCGGGTGCCATGCCTCCGCCTCCGCCCGGTGCGATGCCGCCGCCCCCGCCGGGGGCCGGGCAGCCGTCGTACGGCTATCCGCAGCAGGGGCAGCCGACGGTCGGGCCCGGGTATCAGGCCGTCCTGCGGTACCGCGCGCAGGACGGTTCCGAGCAGCAGCTGATCCGGCGTTCGGCGCCGGGGACACCGCACCCGGAGTGGCAGATCTTCCACGAGCTGCGGGCCATGAACGTGCCGCCGGACCAGGTGCTGGAGCTGCACACGGAGTTGGAGTCGTGCGAGCTGCCGGGTGCGTACTGCGCGCGGATGATCCGAGAGCAGTGGCCGCAGGCACGGCTCGCGAGCATCGCCCCGTACGGCACGGATCACGCGAGCCGGCAACAGGGCATGCGCCAACTGATCGTGCACCAGGGCGAGTTGCACCAGGTGGCCGACGGCCCCGCCCGCCCCGCTCCGATCCGCGCACCGCTGCCGCAGGTTCAGCCGGCGCCGCCGATTCCGCCGGAGGGCGTGGCGCAGGAGTTGGCGGGCGCGTTCGGACCGGGGTTGTTCCGGTTCGAGCAGGCCGCGGTGTCCCGGCAGGGCGTGCCGCCGGTCGTGGCGCACTCGCTGGTGGTCGCGGGGCTGCCGACCGACATGGGGCCGTTCTTCTGGGCGCAGGCCCAGCCGGGGCGGCCGGTGCCGACGCTGGCGGAGTTGGCGGCCGAGCGCGGGGTGCAGCCCTCCTCGGACGCGGGTTCGTACCTCGTCATGGGCAGCGACTTCGGCAAGGCGATCTGCGTGCAGTACGGCACGGCGAACATCGTGGCGGTGCCCGTGGAGGCGGGGCCGGGCGGTGCTCCCGTACCGCCGCAGTTCGTGAACACGGGGCTGCCGGAGTTCCAGCGGTGCCTCTCGCTGCTGGGGCGGATGTGGCGGCTCAGGTTCGGGCTGAACCAGGAGCAGGCGGGCCGGTGGAGCGTGGACTTCCAGGCCCAGTTGGCCGCTCTCGATCCGGCGGCGCTCGGTTCGCCGGAGAGTTGGTGGTCGGTGCTGCTGGAGCAGATGTGGGACGGACTGCTGTGACGCGTCCGCGCTGACGCGATCCGCGTCGTGCAGAGGGCCGGGCCCGGTCGAGTGATCGGGCCCGGCCCTTTTGCGTGCGCGCTTGTTGCCCGTGTGTGCGTGTGCGACCGTAACCCGCACTCGGAGTGTCGCGTTATGAACACTTACGTCAGATATATCAAGATGTGCGCAAAATCATCATGTTGCATCCGTTCGGTGGAGAGGGGTTCCAGGATGAGCAGCGCATCGGTGTCGGCGCGGGGGTTCGTGGCCGGACGAGGGCGCGGCTACCGTCCCGAACAGGTCGACGCGTACGCCGGTGCCCTCTCCCGGGACCGGGACGCCGCCTGGGAACGCGCCGCCCGGCTGACCGTGCTCGCCAAGCAGATGGAGGCGGAGGCGGCGGAGCTGCGGGAGGCCGTGTCGGCGCTGGCCCCGCAGACTTACGAGACGCTCGGCGAGAACGCGCGGCGGCTCTTCGAGCTCGGGCAGACGGAGGCCGCGGTGCTGCGGGAGGGCGCGCGGCAGGAAGCGCGGCGCCTGATGGAGGAGGCGCGGGCGCGGGTGGAGGGCGTGCGCGAGGCCGCTCAGGCGCACGCCGACGCCGTACGCGCGGAGGCCGAGGAGCGCGCCCGGCAACGGCTGTTGGCGGCGCGCGCCGAGGCCGACGAGATCTGGGTCGGTGCCCGGCGTGAAGTGAAGGAGGAGCGTGCGGAGGCGCTGTCCGAGGTGCGGGAGCTGCGGCAGCGCACCGCCGGGATGCTCGCCGAACAGGAGAAGGTGCACGCCCAGCGGTGGGCCGACGCCGAGCGGGAGGCGGCGGAGCGACTGGCCGCCCTGAATGCCGGGGTCGCGGAGCGGGGGGTGCGGGCCGAGGCCGCGATGTCCGAGGCGAAGCAGGCGTACACCGACGCGGAGTTGTTGGCGCGCAGACTGCCGGAGGAGGCGCAGGCGCGGGCGACCGAGGTGATCGCGGAGGCGCGGGTGCTGGAGGAGCGGATCGCCCGGGAGACGGAACAGGTGCTGCGCGATCACGGCGACCGGTGGGACGAACTGCGGACGCAGATGGATCACGTACGGAACAGCCTGACGGCGCTCACGGGGCGGGCTGCGCTGGAGTGATGGTGCTGGGGTGGGGGGGGGGCTCATTCGTCGTCCGGTGCTCCGTGGTGCGCCGGTACGGAGCTTTGCGGGTCGGTGGTCAGTCGATGAGTCGGGTGCGCCGGTAGCGGACGCCCGGGCGGCCGTTGAGGGTGACGGACCCGGTCTCGGTGAAGCCGTTGCGCTCCAGGACGGTGCGCGACGCCGGGTTGTCGAGGGTGGCCATCGCGGTGAGGGAGACGAGGCCGTACGTCGTCCCGGCCAGCCGGCACAGGTCCCGGACCGCCGCCGTCGCGACACCACGCCCCGCCGTCAACTCGCCTATGTGGTAGCCGAGTTCGGCGGATCCGGCCGCCACGTCCACCAGGTTGACCCGGCCGACCAGCTCGCCCTCCTCGTTCACCAGGACGTGGAAGTGGCAGAGCCCGGCGTCCTGTTCGGCGAGGCGGTCCTCGAGGCGGGCGGCGAACTCCTCGAAGTACGCGTCCCCGCGGTCCGGGATGGACCGTGCGAAGTAGGCGCGGTTGGCCCGCTCGAAGGCGAGCAGCGCGTCCGCGTGATCGGCCCGCAGGCGCTCCAGGTTCGGCATGGGGTCAGCGTAGGCACGGCGCGGGTGGGTGTCGTGGGTTTCCGAAGCGGGCTCCCGGGTCAGGGCCGGCATGCGGCCACGGAAGGACGGGGGCGCTCGGTCGTAACTCTGAGGTAAGGGTCCCGTAGGACTACGGGACCCCGTGGTCATGGGACCGCGGGGTGACGTCAGGCACGTGTCCCGCGGCCTACCGTCCTGGGTATGACCAGATCACGCCGCTTAGCCACGGCCGCGACGGCCGTGCTCGCGCTCACCCTGACCCTGCCGATCGCCGGTGCCGCCTCCGCGACCACCGCGAACTCACCGGCCTCCGCCACCACGTCCGTCTCGGCGTCCGTCTCCGCGTCCGCCCAACTCCCGCGCCCCACCGGCCCGTACCCCGTCGGTCGCGGCACGCTCCACCTCGTGGACACCGACCGCCCCGACCCCTGGGTGCCCGCCGCCGGCGCGCGGCAGTTGATGGTGTCGATGTACTACCCGGCCCAGCCCGGTACAAGTGGCCCGACAGCGCCGTACATGACCACCGACGAGGCCCGCTTCCTGCTGCGGCTGAGGGCTCCGGACGCCGCCGTCCCGCCCGAGGTGATCAGCGGTGTCCGCACCTGGTCGCACACCGACGCGCGGCCCCGGGGCGGCCGGTTCCCGCTCCTGGTGCTCTCTCCCGGGTTCACGTTCCCGCGGGCCACGCTCACCGGTCTGGCCGAGGACCTGGCGAGCCGGGGGTACGTCGTCGCGCTGGTCGACCATCCGTACGAGAACGCGGGGACGACCCTGCCCGACGGCACGACCCTGCCCTGCGCCATCTGCGACGAGCAGACCGAGGTCGACCTCGGGACCGTCGCCGAGAGCCGGGCCGTGGACGTCTCCTTCGTGCTCGACCGGCTGACCGGCCGTCATCCTGCCTGGCGGTACGCCCGCATGATCGACCCGCGGCGGATCGGCATGGCCGGACACTCCATCGGGGGCGCCTCCGCCGTCGCGACCATGGCCGCCGACTCGCGCGTGCGGGCCGGCGCGAACATGGACGGCGGCATGTTCGCGCCCGTTCCCGACACCGGCCTCGACGGCCGTCCCTTCCTGATGTTCGGGGCGAAGGACAGGACCGGCGACAAGACCTGGCACGAGGGCTGGGACCGCCTGGACGGCTGGAAGCGCTGGCTGACGGTGGCCGGAGCCGACCACGGCTCCTTCACCGACGTCCCCCTGCTCGCCGAGCTGGCCGGCATCCCCGACACCGCGTCGCTTCCCTTCGAGCGAGGGGAGGCCCTCACGCGCGCGTACCTCGCCGCCTTCTTCGACCAGCATCTCAAGGGCATCGCCCAGCCGGTGCTGGACGGACCGTCACCGGACAGCCCCGAGGTCTCCGTACGGCTGCCCTGAGGGCGTCACTCACTGAGCGTCCGTCCGGGGGTGTCCGTCCTGGAGGGTCAGCCCTTGAGCGTCAGTCCTTGAGCACCGGGAACCTGCGCGGCGCCAGGAACAGCAGCACCAGGAACGCCGTCGCCGCCGCGCAGGACGCGCCCAGGTAGACGGCGTGCACCGCGTCCGCGATGGCCCGGCGGGTGGCCTCGGGCGCGGTGTCCGCGTCCAGGGCGCGCGTCACCGAGTCCAGGTCCCCCGCGCCGCCGAGCCGCGCCGCGAGCACGCCGTTGGCGACCGCGCCGAACAGCGCCGCGCCGACCGTCTGGCCGGTCTGCCGGCAGAACAGGACGGACGCCGTCGTCGTGCCGCGTTCCGCCCAGCCGACCGTCGACTGGACGCCCACCAGCAGCGGAAGCTGGAAGAGGCCGAGCGCGCCGCCGAGCAGCAGCATCAGCAGGGCCGGCTGCCAGGCCTCGCCGGGATACGGCAGGAAGGGGAACGCGAACAGGATCAGCGTCGCCGTGCCGATGCCCAGCATCGCCGTGTTGCGGAAGCCGATACGCCGGTACACGTGCTGGCTGAGGGCGGCCGAGACGGGCCAGCTCAGCGTCCACACGGACAGCACGAACCCGGCGGCCACCGGCGCCAGTCCCAGCACCGACTGCGCGTACGTCGGCAGGAACACGGCCGGCGCCACCATCAGCAGGCCCAGCGCGCCGAGGGCGAGGTTGACCGCGGCGATCGTCCGGCGGCGCCACACCCACCCGGGGATGATCGGCTCGGCGGCCCGGCGTTCGATGACGACGACCAGCCCGGCCAGCGCCAGTCCCGCCCCGAACAGGGTGAGCGAGGGCCACGACAGCCACGGCCACGCCACCCCGCCCTGCACCAGGGCGGTCAGCAGCACCCCGCCGCACGCGAACACCGCCAGCGCGCCCGCCCAGTCGACCCGCGCGCGGGCCCGCGCCTCCCGCTCCGGCTCGTGCAGGTACCGGACGACCAGCCACAGCGCGACCGCCCCGATCGGCAGGTTCACCAGGAAGATCCAGCGCCAGTCCGCGTACGCCGCCAGTACCCCGCCCACGCCGGGCCCCGCGACCGCCGACACCGCCCACACCGTGGACAGCTTGGACTGGATCTTCGGGCGTTCCTTCAGGGGGTACAGGTCGGCGGCGAGCGTCTGCACCGTGCCCTGGAGCGCACCGCCGCCCAGCCCCTGCACGATCCGGAACGCGATCAGCGCGCCCATGTTCCAGGCCAGCGCGCACAGCAGGGAGCCCAGTAGGAAGAGGACCGCGCCCGCGACCAGCACCGGTTTGCGGCCGAAGGTGTCGGAGAGCTTGCCGTACACCGGCAGGGTCACCGTCACGGCGAGCAGATAGCCGGAGAACAGCCAGGAGAACACCGAGAAGCCGCCGAGGTCGCCGACGATCTGCGGTACGGCCGTGGAGACGATGGTGGAGTCGAGGGCGGCCAGCGCCATCGCCAGCATCAGGGCGGCGACGACCGCACCACGCCGGTCGGGTACGGTGCCCCGCCCGGCTTCGCGTATCGCCGGTCTCGTATCGCCCACGCGGATTCCTTCCCCCTGCATCTATCTGCCGTGGGACAGCTTCCCATCCCGCCCGTGCATCGAGGGAGGGCTTGACCCTCACGCCACGGCAGGGTGGAGCCTGAGTGAGCCGGAGGGTGGAGCCGACCCTGAGAACAGCTCCACCCCGCGGTGGAGGGCCCCTAGGGGTACCTCCGTACTACGGCTCGGGGAGGGTTCGTACCGCCGGAGGATGAGCCGGCACGGTGCGGTCCTTAATCTGGCTTTATGCCGCTGGGGGGCGGTTCGCCACACCGGTGGGGGTGGGGTTTTCCTCAGTAGAAGACTGCGCTGAGCACCAGCGCGCCGGACCCCCTCCGGGGACCAGACTCTTCGACGTCAAGCACTTCTTCCCACGCTCCACGCACCGACTTGACTGAGATTGACCGACATAGGAGACATACCGTGACATCGGCTGTAACCATTCCCAGGCACGGGGGCACTGGAGGGCGTACGGCCGTTGCCGCGCGGGCGCGGCAGGTCGTGAAGGCCTACGGCTCCGGAGAGACCCGTGTCGTCGCGCTCGACCACGTCGACGTGGACATCGCCAGCGGCCAGTTCACCGCCATCATGGGCCCCTCGGGGTCCGGCAAGTCCACCCTGATGCACTGCCTCGCCGGTCTCGACACCGTCACGTCCGGACAGATCTACCTGGACGACACCGAGATCACCGGCCTGAAGGACAAGAAGCTCACCCAACTGCGCCGGGACCGGATCGGGTTCATCTTCCAGGCGTTCAACCTGCTGCCCACGCTGAACGCCCTGGAGAACATCACGCTGCCCATGGACATCGCGGGCCGCAAGCCGGACCGGGCCTGGCTGGGGCGGGTCGTCGACACCGTCGGACTCTCCGACCGGCTCAAGCACCGGCCCACGCAGCTCTCCGGCGGCCAGCAGCAGCGGGTGGCCGTGGCCCGGGCCCTGGCCGCCCAGCCCGAGATCATCTTCGGGGACGAGCCCACCGGAAACCTCGACTCGCGCGCCGGCGCCGAGGTCCTGGGCTTCCTGCGCCGCTCCGTCGACGAACTCGGCCAGACCATCGTCATGGTCACGCACGACCCGGTGGCCGCCTCCTACGCGGACCGGGTGCTGTACCTCGCCGACGGCCGGATCGTCGACGAGATGTACAAGCCGACCGCGGACGCCGTCCTGGACCGCATGAAGGACTTCGACGCCCGGGGGCGTACGTCATGACCGTCCTGAAGACCTCGATGCGCAACTTCTTCGCGCACAAGGGACGCATGGCCCTGTCGGCGGTGGCGGTCCTGCTGTCGGTCGCCTTCGTCTGCGGCACGCTCGTGTTCACGGACACGATGAACACGACGTTCGACAAGCTCTTCGCGACGACCGCGTCCGACGTCACGGTCTCCCCCAAGGCGGCCAAGAGCGACGACACCCCGCAGAACGGCAAGCCCGAGTCCCTGCCGGCCTCCCTGCTGGCGCGGGTGGAGAAGGCGGACGGCGTCAAGTCGGCCGAGGGCGCGGTCAGTTCGATGAACGTGACCGTCGTCGACCGCGACAACGACAACATGGGGTCCACCAGCGGCGCCCCGACGATCGCGGGCAACTGGACCAAGAGCGACGCGCGGGCGATGGAGATCACCTCCGGACACGCCCCGCGGGGCCCGACCGAGGTGATGGTCGACGCCGACACCGCCGACAAGCACGACCTCACGATGGGCGACGAACTGCGCACCATCGCGCAGACCGGTGACTTCAAGGCGAAGATCGTCGGCATCGCCACCTTCAAGGTGACCAACCCCGGTGCCGCCGTCGTCTACTTCGACACGGCCACCGCCCAGCGCGAACTCCTCGGCGCCACCGGCCGGTTCACCCAGATCTACGTGAACGCCGCGTCCGGCGTCGCCGACGCACAGCTCAAGCAGCACGTCACCCAGGCCCTGGACGGCACGTACAAGATCCAGACGGCCAAGGAGAACGCCGACGAGAACCGCCAGGGCATCGACTCGTTCATGAACGTCATCAAGTACGCCATGCTCGGCTTCGCCGGGATCGCGTTCCTGGTCGGCATCTTCCTGATCATCAACACCTTCTCCATGCTGGTTGCCCAGCGCACCCGGGAGATCGGCCTGATGCGGGCGATCGGCTCCTCCCGCAAGCAGGTCAACCGCTCGGTCCTGGTCGAGGCGCTGCTGCTCGGTGTCGTCGGCTCCATCCTGGGCGTGGGCGCCGGAGTCGGCATCGCCATCGGCCTGATGAAGCTGATGTCCGCGGCCGGCATGAACCTCTCCACCGACGACCTGACCGTGAAGGCGACCACCCCGGTCGCCGGTGTGATCCTGGGCGTCGTCGTCACCGTCCTCGCCGCCTATCTGCCGGCCCGCCGCGCCGGCAAGGTCTCCCCGATGGCCGCGCTGCGCGACGCCGGCACGCCGGCCGACGGCAGGGCCGGTCTGGTACGCGGCATCATCGGGCTGGTGCTGACGGCCGCCGGTGCCGCGGCCCTGTTCATGGCGGCGGGCGCCGACAAGGCGAGCGACGGCGCGCTGATGCTGGGCGGCGGTGTGGTGCTGTCCCTGATCGGGTTCGTCGTCATCGGCCCGCTGCTGGCCGGCGGTGTCGTCCGGGCGATCAGCGCGGTGCTGCTGCGGGCCTTCGGCCCGGTCGGCCGGCTGGCCGAGCGCAACGCCCTGCGCAACCCGCGCCGCACCGGCGCCACCGGCGCGGCCCTGATGATCGGCCTGGCCCTGGTGGCCTGCCTGTCGGTCGTCGGCTCCTCCATGGTCGCCTCGGCCACCAGCGAACTCGACAAGTCGGTCGGCGCGGACTTCATCGTCCAGGGCAACCAGCGGATCGTCCCGCAGGCCGAGAAGGCCATGCAGGACACCCCGGGCCTCGCCCACGTCACCCGCTACAAGGAACTCAACGCCACCCTGACCTCGCCCGACGGCAAGACCGACGACTCCGGAGTGACGGCCGCCGACCCGACGTACGCGCAGGACCTGCGCCGCCCGACCACGGCCGGCAGCCTCTCCGCCGCCTACGGGAAGAACGCCATGTCGGTCGGTTCCGACTACGCCGCCAAGCACGGCGTCCACGTCGGCGACAGCATCTCCGTCGCCTTCAAGGGCGGCGAGACGGCGAAGCTCAAGGTCGCGGCCATCACGGACGACGACACCGCCATCGACCAGGGCGCGCGCTACATCAGCATCGACACGATGCGGACGTACGTCCCGGCAGCCCAGATCCCGCCCAACACGATCATGTTCGCCAAGGCCGAGACCGGTCAGGCGGAGCAGGCGTACACGGCGCTGAAGAAGTCCATGCACGACTACCCGCAGTACCAGGTCCGCGACCAGACCGACTACAAGCAGGAACTGAAGGATCAGATCGGCCAGCTCCTGAACATGGTCTACGGCCTGCTCGCCCTGGCGATCATCGTGGCGATCCTGGGTGTGGTGAACACCCTGGCGCTGTCGGTGGTCGAGCGGACGAGGGAGATCGGCCTGATGCGCGCCATCGGCCTCTCCCGCCGCCAACTGCGCCGCATGATCCGCATGGAGTCGGTGGTGATCGCCCTCTTCGGCGCCCTGCTGGGCCTCGGCCTGGGCATGGGCTGGGGCGCGACCGCGCAGAAGCTGCTCGCCCTGGAGGGTCTGAACGTCCTTGAGATCCCCTGGCCGACGATCATCGGCGTCTTCATCGGATCCGCCTTCGTGGGCCTGTTCGCCGCCCTGGTCCCGGCGTTCCGGGCGGGCCGGATGAACGTACTGAACGCGATCGCGACCGAATAGCCACCGCGGACGGGGGAGCGGGGGAACGGGGAACGTCGGGCCCGGTGTGGGAGGTTGCTGCCTCCGGCACCGGGCTCGACGACACGTTCACGGTCGGGTGTTCGCATGTGGGCGTCCGCGGTGGGATGTTCGCGGTCCGGCGGTCACGGCCCGGGGGGCCCGCCTGGGGTCTCCCGCTTCATCAGGACGTAGCCGTGGGTGACGTCCTCGACGGTGTAGGTGGCGTGGGGGTGCAGCTGCCGGGCGTATGCCTCGGTGTCGGACAGCCACTTCCTGTTGTTGTCCACGGCGATGAAGTCGGGGGCGATCCCGCGGGTGTTGCCGAGCCAGAACACCCGGCACCGCGAGGTGAGCCGGCTGATCGGACCGATGTTCGCCTCCACGCTCGCCCCGTCCGGGATCCGCGCCAGCATCCGCTCGACGGCCTTCACCCTGGCCGGCTTGCCGTAGGTGTCCGGCTCGGTCAGCGCGGACAACGGCAGGCTGGTGGTCAGCGCCAGCGAGGCCGCGACGACGGCGGTGGGCAGGTGCAGGGCGTACGACCGAAGCCGGGGACGCGGGCTGTGCCGTACGACGGTCAGGGCGTCGGCGAGTGCGAGGGTGGCGACCGGCATGAGGACGGCGCTGTAGTGCCAGTCCGTGCCCCAGTAGCTCGAGCCGGAGGAGAGGAACCGCCAGCCGAGCGTCGGCAGGGCGACCAGGACGAGCGGGGACCGCAGGGCGAGCAGTCCGCTGGTGGGGACCAGCAGCCAGGCGAGCGTACGGAGTTTCGTGTCCCAGCCGTCGAAGGGGCCGCCGCCCGAGCCGCCGACCTTGTCCCAGTAGCCGTACGACCCCGTGGTGTTGAAGGCCGGTATGACCAGGGTGAGCGTGACGACGGTGGCGGCCACCCCGAGGACGGCGACCGCGAGCGCGTACCACGCGGTCCGCGAGGAGGTACGCCGGGCGCGTATCGCGACCACCACGGCGATCGCGGCCAGCGTCATCCCCAGGTCCTCCTTCACCAGGACGAGCGGAAGCGCCCAGCACAGGGCGCGCCGCCACCGTCCGGCGAGCACGGACTCCAGGGAGTAGGCGATCAGCGGGACCGCGAAGCAGATCTCGTGGAAGTCGAAGTCGACCGCCCGCTGAAGGCCCCAGGACAGCCCGTACGCCACCCCGAGCGCGAGCCCTCGCCGCCGCCCCAACAGCGCCTCGGCCGCCCGCGTGACCGGCACCGCGGACACCGCGAACAGGGCGGCCTGCGCCACGAGGAGGGTCACGGGGGAGGGGAAGACCCGGTAGACCGGGGCGAGCAGCGCCGTCACCGGGCTGAAGTGGTCCCCCAGGATGTCGAACCCCGGCCCCTTGAGATCCGCCACCGGCGTCCGCAGGTGCGCGTACGCCCGTATCGCCTGCTCGAAGATCCCGAGGTCCCAGGATCGGCTGGCCATGTGCCGGTACCGGCCGAGGGACAGCGCCGCGTAGGCGAGGAAGAGCGCCCCGGCCAACAGCCATGGATCCCACCGGGCGGGAGGAACGAGCCGGTCACGCGGGGGGTGCGTGACCGGCGCCGGTATGAGGGGGTTCGTGGGCGTCGACGGGAGGGCGGGAGCCGGCATGGTGGGCCTCATGAATCGGGGCGGGCGGATCCGTTGGCGGGCGACGTGCAGGAACGGACAGGAACGTGCAGGAACGGGCGGGAACGGTAGGGAAGGGGGGACGGCCGCAGGTTACTGGGCGTAAGTGAAGACGGGGCGAGCGGAGTGTGGGGGCGGGGGCGGGAGCCCCGGCCCGGCGGAGGTCGTCCACCTGGCGGAGGCTGTCCGTCCGGCTGAGGTCGTCCACCTGGCGGAGGTTGTCCGCCCGGCTGAGGTTGTCCACAGGCCCCGACGCCCGTGACGGCGTCGTCGTAGGCTGGAGACCCCCCGGCCCCTAACCCGCGTCGGGCGATTCGCGTTGCCCACCCCCGGACGAAAGCCGCCCCCGAATGAGCCTGCACGGTCTGCTCGACGCCGTCGTCAAGGACACCGCCCTCGCGGAAGCGATCACCGCGGCCGCAGACGGCAACCGCATGCACGTCGACCTGGTCGGCCCTCCCGCGGCCCGCCCCTTCGCGATCGCCGCCCTGGCCCGCGAGTCCGGCCGCCCGGTCCTCGCGGTGACGGCGACGGGCCGTGAGGCGGAGGACCTGGCCGCGGCCCTGCGCTCGCTGCTCCCCCCGGAGGGCGTCGTGGACTACCCGTCCTGGGAGACCCTCCCGCACGAGCGGCTCAGCCCCCGCAGCGACACCGTGGGCCGTCGCCTCGCCGTCCTGCGCCGCCTCGCCCACCCGCGCCCCGACGACCCCGAGACCGGCCCCGTCTCCGTCGTCGTGGCGCCCGTACGCTCCGTGCTCCAGCCGCAGGTCAAGGGCCTCGGTGACCTGGAACCGGTCGCTCTGAGGACCGGTCGGACCGCTGACCTCGGCCAGGTCGTCGACGCCCTCGCCGCCGCCGCGTACGCGCGAGTGGAGCTCGTCGAGAAGCGCGGCGAGTTCGCCGTCCGCGGTGGCATCCTCGATGTGTTCCCGCCCACCGAGGAACACCCCCTGCGGATCGAGTTCTGGGGCGACGAGGTGGAGGAGATCCGCTACTTCAAGGTCGCCGACCAGCGCTCCCTGGAGGTCGCCGAACACGGTCTGTGGGCCCCGCCCTGCCGCGAACTCCTGCTGACCGAGGATGTCCGCACGCGCGCGCGTGACCTCGCCGAACAGCACCCGGAGCTCGGCGAACTGCTCGGCAGGATCGCCGAGGGGATCGCGGTCGAGGGCATGGAGTCCCTGGCGCCCGTCCTGGTGGACGACATGGAGCTCCTCCTGGACGTCCTGCCCAAGGGCTCCATGGCCGTCGTGTGCGATCCGGAACGCGTCCGCACGCGTGCCTCGGACCTTGTGGCCACGAGCCAGGAGTTCCTGCAGGCGTCCTGGGCGGCGACCGCGGGCGGCGGCGAGGCCCCGATCGATGTCGGCGCGGCCTCCCTGTGGTCCATCGCGGACGTCCGGGAGCGGGCGCGCGAGCTGGACATGATGTGGTGGTCGGTGTCGCCGTTCGCGGCGGACGAGACGTTCACATCCTCCGCTGACGCGGCGGGGGACGCGGACACCCTGAAGCTGGGCATGCACGCCCCGGAGAGCTACCGCGGCGACACCGCCAAGGCGCTCGCCGACACCAAGGGTTGGCTGGCCGACGGCTGGCGCGCGGTCTACGTGACCGAGGCGCACGGCCCGGCGGCCCGCACCGTCGAGGTGCTCGGCGGCGAGGGCATCGCGGCCCGCCTGGACGCGGAACTCGGTCAGATCGCGCCGTCCGTCGTGCACGTGGCGTGCGGCTCGATCGACTACGGCTTCGTGGACCCGGCGCTGAAGCTGGCCGTCCTGACCGAGACCGACCTGTCCGGCCAGAAGGCGGCCGGCAAGGACGGCGCCCGGATGCCCGCCCGCCGCCGCAAGACCATCGACCCGCTCACCCTGGAGGCGGGCGACTACATCGTCCACGAGAACCACGGCGTGGGCCGCTACATCGAGATGGTGCAGCGGACCGTGCAGGGCGCGACCCGCGAATACCTGGTCGTGGAGTACGCCCCCGCCAAGCGCGGTCAGCCCGGCGACCGCCTCTACATCCCGACCGACCAGCTGGAACAGATCACCAAGTACGTCGGCGGCGAGGCCCCCACCCTGCACCGGCTGGGCGGCGCCGACTGGACGAAGACCAAGGCCCGCGCGAAGAAGGCCGTCAAGGAGATCGCGGCCGACCTGATCAGGCTGTACAGCGCGCGGATGGCCGCCCCCGGGCACGCCTTCGCCGCGGACACCCCCTGGCAGCGCGAGCTGGAGGACGCCTTCCCGTACGCGGAGACCCCCGACCAGCTCACCACCATCGCCGAGGTCAAGGAGGACATGGAGAAGACGGTCCCGATGGACCGCCTGATCTGCGGCGACGTCGGCTACGGCAAGACGGAGATCGCGGTCCGGGCCGCCTTCAAGGCCGTCCAGGACGGCAAGCAGGTCGCCGTGCTGGTCCCGACGACCCTGCTGGTGCAGCAGCACTTCGGGACGTTCTCCGAGCGCTACTCGCAGTTCCCCGTGAAGGTGCGCGCCCTCTCCCGCTTCCAGACCGACGCGGAGGCGAAGGCCGTCCTCGAGGGGCTCCGGGACAGCTCGGTGGACATCGTCATCGGCACCCACCGACTGTTCTCGTCGGAGACCAAGTTCAAGGACCTGGGCCTCGTCATCGTCGACGAGGAGCAGCGCTTCGGCGTCGAGCACAAGGAGCAGCTGAAGAAGCTCCGCGCGAACGTGGACGTGCTCACCATGTCCGCGACCCCGATCCCGAGGACCCTGGAGATGGCGGTCACCGGCATCCGCGAGATGTCCACCATCACCACCCCGCCGGAGGAGCGGCACCCGGTGCTGACCTTCGTCGGACCGTACGAGGAGCGGCAGATCGGCGCGGCCATCCGCCGCGAGCTGCTGCGCGAGGGCCAGGTCTTCTACATCCACAACCGGGTGGAGTCGATCGACCGCGCGGCCGCCCGCCTGCGCGAGATCGTCCCCGAGGCCCGCATCGCGACCGCCCACGGCCAGATGTCGGAAACGGCCCTGGAACAGGTCGTGGTCGATTTCTGGGAGAAGAAGTTCGACGTGCTGGTGTCGACCACGATCGTCGAGTCCGGGATCGACATCTCCAACGCGAACACCCTGATCGTGGAGCGCGGCGACAACTTCGGCCTCTCACAGCTGCACCAGCTGCGCGGCCGCGTCGGCCGAGGCCGCGAGCGGGGGTACGCGTACTTCCTCTACCCGCCGGAGAAGCCGCTGACGGAGACCGCCCACGAGCGCCTGGCGACCATCGCCCAGCACACGGAGATGGGCGCGGGCATGTACGTGGCGATGAAGGACCTGGAGATCCGAGGCGCGGGCAATCTGCTGGGCGGCGAACAGTCCGGCCACATCGCGGGCGTCGGTTTCGACCTGTACGTCCGCATGGTCGGCGAGGCGGTCGCGGACTACCGCGCCTCCCTGGAGGGCGGTGTGGAGGAGGAGCCGCCGCTGGAGGTCAAGATCGAGCTCCCGGTCGACGCGCACGTCCCGCACGACTACGCCCCCGGCGAGCGGTTGCGCCTCCAGGCGTACCGGTCGATCGCCTCGGTCAACTCCGAGGAGGACGTCAAGGCCGTCCGCGAGGAACTCGTCGACCGCTACGGCAAGCTGCCCGAACCGGTGGAGAACCTGCTTCTGGTGGCGGGCCTGCGGATGCTCGCCCGCGCGTGCGGCGTCGGCGAGATCGTCCTCCAGGGCACCAACATCCGCTTCGCTCCGGTCGAGTTGCGCGAGTCCCAGGAACTGAGGCTCAAGCGGCTGTACCCCGGCACCGTCATCAAGGCGACAGCGCACCAGGTGCTCGTCCCCCGCCCGAAGACCGCGAAGGTCGGCGGCAAGCCGCTGGTCGGGCGGGAACTGCTCGGGTGGGTGGGGGAGTTCCTGACGTCGATCCTGGGGTCGTAGGCCTTCCTGGCAAGGCGATCAGGCCACCGGGCGTACCCGCGCGCCGGTGGCCTGGCGCAGTGCCGCCGCCAGCCTGTCGCGTACGGCGGCCTGGGCGGCGATGCGCTCCTCCATCACGGCGAGGCGCTCGGCGGCGACCCGCAGGCCCTTGTCGGAGGGCGGCCCGGCGGTGACGTCACGGTCCAGGCAGGACAGGAACACCCGTACGTCGTCGAGGGTGAGGCCGACATCCAGGAGGCGGCGGATGTTGCGGACGCGGACGGTCGTGGCGGGCTCGTAGAGCCGATAGCCGTTTGCGGCACGCTCGGAGGTGATGAGCCCCGCCTGCTCGTAGTGGCGCAGGGCCCGCGGTGTCGTGCCGGTCTCCTCGGCGAGCTCGCCGATCCGCATACGGGGCTGTGGACGGGGCTGCGACATGAGGCCAGTCTCATGTGACGACGGCTCCGCCGTCCACCGGGAGGACCACTCCGGTGATGAACGAGGCCTGGGGTGAGGCGAGTTGGATGATCGCCCAGGCGACGTCCTCGGGACGGCCCACCCGGCCGAGCGGGGTGTGGTCGAGCTGCCACTTACGGATCGCGGCACGCTGCTCGGGGGTGTAACCGGAGTGGTCCGCGATCGGGGTCTCGATGGCGCCGGGGGCCACGGCGGCGACGCGGATGCCGTGCGGGGCCAGTTCCACCGCCCAGCTGCGGGTGAGTACTTCCAGGGCCGCCTTCCCCGCCGCGTACAGGGAGTTGCCGGGCCAGCCGCGCTGTCCGACGGCCGTCGTCACGTTGACGATGACACCGCGGCTCTCCTCCAGTGCCGGGAGCGCGGCCTGGGTGAGCAGCACGGGGGCGAGCAGGTTCGTCGCGAGCTGGGCGTGCGCCGACCCGAGCGTGTAGGTGCGCAGGGACTGGGCGTTGACGATCGCGGCGTTGTTGACCAGGACGTCGAGACGGCCGTACCGCTCCCGTGCCGCACGGACGATCGTCTCGGGGCCGTCCTCGGTCGTGATGTCCACGGCGAGCGGAGTGATGCGGGTTTCGTCGTACGCGGCGGTCTCCGCGAGGGGCGCCTCGCGCCGGCCCACGGCGACGACGTGCGCGCCCTGCGCGGCGAAGGCGCGGGCGGTGGCCCGGCCGATTCCGGTGCCGGCGCCGGTGACGAGGACGATGCGAGGCGGGTCGGTGGTGCCGGTGGTTTTGCTCGGCGGCGCGTTGGTGTCCATGGGGTGATGGTCGAACCCTGACGCCGGTGTCAAGGTCAAGTGCGGCCGCCCAGGGGCGTCAGAGGGCGCGGAACAGCGTGGCCGCCAGGGTCCGGAAGACCTCCTCCGGGTCTTTGTCGCCCACCGGGCCGTCCAGGTTGTGGCTGAGGAGCAGCGTGGCGAATCCGTGGGCCAGGGACCAGGCGGCGACCCCGGCGAGGCGGGTGTCGACGCCGTAGTCCTCGGGTCGTACGGCGGAGACCGCCTGACGCAGGGCGTCGGCGGCCAGGGCGCGGGCCGCGGTGAGTTCGAGGTCCTCGGCGCGCAGCAGCTCGGGTGCGAACATCACCGGGAAGTGCGCCGGGTGCTCGCGGGCGAAGCGTACGTAGCGCACGCCCGCGTCCTTCAGGTCGGCCGCGTCCGCCAGCGTGGCCGCGAGCAGCCCGAAGCCCTCGGCCGCAATCGCCGTGAGCAGCCCGGTGCGGTCCTTGAAGTGATGGGCGGGCGCCGCGTGCGAGACACCGGCGCGCCGGGCGAGATCGCGCAGGCTGAGCGCGGTGGGGCCGTCGGCTGCGATGACGTCGAGCGCGGCGGCGAGGATGGCGCGGCGCAGGTCGCCGTGGTGGTACGGGCGACTGCCGGGCTTCGCTTCCGTGGGGGCCATGGCAAGCAGCGTACGCCCAATCTAGTCATTGACAAGTTGGAGGCGGCTCGGGCAATCTTGTCAGTGTCAAGTTGTGCGGGCGGGAAGCGTGCGTGCGGAGAACACAGCGAGGAGGCGCGTCATGTCGGAGTACGGCGGTGAAGTCGCGGGGGCGGCGACCCTGGGCGGCGGCGTGGAACTGTCCCGGGTGCGTCAACTCTGGCACCTGCTCGAGCCTCTGCATGCGGTGCTGTACTACGCGCCGGAGGTCTTCGAAGAGGCGGCGGCTCTGGGGTACGAGGTCCAGGAGCGCTGGCCGACCTACTTCCCGTACCGCGCGGCCCCGTTGGGGGCGGTGGGCGGTGAGCGTGTGACGTCCGCCTTCTACAGCTTCAGCCCGCGCATGGTCACCGAGTACATGGCTCCCGCGTGGGGCATCGCGAGCCCGGAGGTGGTGCTGGCGGCGAGAACACGCGGCATCGACCGGGCCTACCGCGCCCTGTTCGGCGACCGCGCGGACAGCCCCGAACTGGCCGAGGCCGCCGCCCTGGCCCGACGTGCGGCCGAGTCGGCGAACACCGCGGGCCGCCCGCTCGCTGCGGCCAATGCCGAGTTGGAATGGCCCGAGTCCCCGCATCTCCAGCTGTGGCACGCGGCCACGATCCTGCGGGAACACCGTGGCGACGGCCATATAGCCGCCCTGCTGGTGGCCGGCCTGGACCCGGTGGAGTCGCTGGTGTCCTTCGCCGCCATAGGTGCCGCCAGTACCGAGCGCTTCGAGAGTCGGGGCTGGAGCGCTGCGGAATGGGCGGCCGCCCGCGAGCGTCTGTACGCGCGCGGCCTGGTCGACACGGACGGCTCGGCCACGGACGCGGGCCGCGCACTGCGCCACAGCGTCGAGCAGGACACCGACCGGCTCGCCGCCGCCCCCTGGCAGGCCCTCGGTTCGGACGGCGCGGCCCGACTCGCGGACCTGCTGGGTGAGTTCTGGGTCGCCGTCCTGTCCTCAGGGCTGCTGCCTTCGGAGACGACTCTGGGAATCGGGAAGGTATGAACGCAGGGATGAACAGCGAAGCCGCCCGCGGGAGGTGGGTCTCCGCGGACGGCCTCATGTCCAAGGTGGTCTCAGTGGACCGGTCAGCCGCCGTGTCCGGCGCGAACAGGCCGCACGGCCCCCCGTGAGTCTCCGGTCCTACGGCTGCTCGGGCCGGTCGCGATCCATGCCTGCCTGGCGTTCGATGCGCTGCTGCGCGTCGTCGACCTGGCTCTCGTGCTTGTGGCCGGTCTTCTCGTTGGCCTTGCGTTCCGCGGCGTCGGACATGTCCTTGGCCTTGCTGCCCTTGGCCTGGTGCTTGAATCTGTCGAAGATGCCCATCCAGAGCTCCTTCCGAGGTGACTCGCAGTCGACGATACGCCCGGAAAGCGAGGTATGCCCATTTAGGCCCGGTGTGGTCTGGACCTCTTGGCCGCTACCGTGAGCAGCGAGAACCGCCCGTGCGGAGGCGGAACCGGGAGGCAGGGGAGGGGCGCATCATGCTGCGTCTGAGGGGCGGGGCGCGTTCCGCCGTCATGACCGGACTGGCTGCGTGCGCGGCCGTGACACTGGTCGCCGGATGTGAAGGCCTCGACACGAGCGGCTCCATGCCGGAGAGCGGCGCGCCGGCACCCGCGCCGGACGGGCGATCCGTCAGCCCGCTGAAGAACCCGGACGGCACGAAGCCGGGCCTCGCACCCATCACGAGCGAAACCGACGAGGCCGCCGCCCGCAAGCTCATCGAGAGCCTGCGGACAAAGGGCCGCGGCCCCAAGACGGGCTACGACCGGGACGAGTTCGGCTACGCCTGGATGGACACGGCCGACGGGGTCCCGCTCGCGAGGAACGGCTGCGACACCCGTAATGACCTCCTCAAGCGCGACGGCCGGAGTCTGCGCTTCCGCTCCGGCTCCGACTGCGTGGTCGCCTCCATGACGCTGCGGGACCCCTATACCGGGAAGGCGATCGAGTGGACCAAGTCCCGTGCGACGAAGGTCCAGATAGACCACGTCATGCCGCTGTCGTACGACTGGCAGATGGGCGCCTCGCGCTGGACGAAGGAAAAGCGGGAGGACATAGCCAACGATCCGCTCAACCTGATCCCGGTGGACGGACCGACGAACGGCGCGAAGAGCGACTCCGGTCCGGCGACGTGGCTGCCGCCGAACAAGAGCATCCGCTGCTCGTACAGTGTGCGGTTCGCGCAGGTCTCGCTGAAGTACGAGCTGCCGGTGACGGCGGCGGACAAGCAGATGATGTTGAAGCAGTGTGGCGGGTAGGAGCGGTCTCCGCCGGTCCGCGGTGGCGATGATTCAACTACGGGCCCGGGGTGGCGTTCCCCCGGTGTCGGTGCTCGCCGGATTCGTCAGGATCGCGCTCGCGACGACATCGAAGAGGTGATCGGCGCGTGGGGCGAGCGAGGGTTGATCGCCGATCCATGCGAGCGCCGCTATCAGCGCGAACAGATCGTTGCCGTCAATGTCGGTCCGCGCTGTGCCCGCGGCCTGGGCGAGGGCGAGCAGCTGCGCACCGGCCGCGCGCAGGGTGACGCACGAGGCGTGGAGTGCGGAGTCGGTGTCCTCGATGGCGGCTGCCATCAGCACGGTCACGCCCCGATACTCGGTTGTCCACGCGACACAGTCGCGTAGCCACGAGACGAGAGCGTCGTCCGGCGAGCTCGACGTCTCCAGCTCGCCCGCCCTCGCCGTCAGCTCGTCGAAGCTCGTGTGGAGCAGGGCCTCGAGCAGCGCCTCGCGCGTCGGAAAGTGACGCAGCAGTGTCGCGAGCCCGACGTCGGCCCTGCGTGCGATGTCGCGCAGTGACACGTCGACGCCCTGCTCGGTGATGGCGGTGCCCGCTACTGCGAGCACGTGGTCGCGGTTCTTCCTGGCGTCGGCCCGCATCCGTCCCTCCTCTTGACTATCCGGATCAGTGGTCCATATATTCGGATCAGTGGTCCGTTTATGTGGAGCGCTGATCCGAATAACCCTATCCCGCAGTGCGGGCAGGAGAAACGATGCCGACACACACGATGAGGGCGGTCCGTCTCCATGAGCACGGCGGCCCTGAAGTTCTGCGCTACGAGGAGGTGCCGGTTCCCGAGCCGGGGCCGGGTGAGGTGCTTGTCCGCGTGCGCGCGGTCGGCGTCAATCCCCCGGACTGGTACCTCCGCGGCGGGCTGACCAGGATGCCCGGGGAGACGGAATCGACCGTCAGCCTGCCGGTCATTCCGGGGACGGACGTGTCGGGCGTCGTCGAGGTCGTCGCCCCGGACGTGGACGGCCTCGCCGTAGGTGACGAAGTCTTCGGGCTTCTGCGTTTTCCCAGCTTCCACGGCAGCGCATACGCCGAGTACGTGGCCGCGCCCGCGTCCGATCTCGCACGCAAGCCGGCCGGCATCGACCACGTGCACGCCGCCGCGGCGCCCATGGCCGGGCTGACGGCGTGGCAGTTCCTGATCGAGGTCGGACACGATCACCCCTCGCCCTTCCAGCAGGCACGGCATCGTCCGACGGCACTCGACGCCGACACGACGGTGCTCGTCAACGGCGCGGCCGGCGGCGTGGGGCACTTCGCGCTGCAGCTGGCGAAGTGGAAGGGCGCGCGTGTCATCGCGGTGGCATCGGGCGCGCAGGAAACGTTCCTGAGCGAGCTCGGCGCCGACGAGTTCATCGACTACACCACGAGTCGTCCCGAGGGACTCGTGCACGACGTCGACCTCGTTCTCGACACCGTCGGCGGCCCCGACAGCAAGAGGTTCCTGCGCACGCTCAAGCGCGGCGGCGCCCAGTTCCCCGTGCTCCCCGGGGACTTCGACGAAGAGGAGACCGCGAAGCTGGGCGTCACGGTCTCGAGCGCCCAGGTCCGCTCGAACGGCGCGCAACTAGCCGAACTGGGACGCCTGCTCGACGCGGGCACGGTCCGCGTCGCGATCGACAGCACGTTCAAGCTGGCGGATGCCCGGGCGGCGCACGAGCGCGCCGCCCGCGGGCACATCCAGGGCAAGATCGTGCTCACGGTGGCCTAGGGACAAGCCGTTTCGTCGGCTAGCAGCAATCCGTTTCACCAACGCTCCGGCGCTCTTCCTCGGGCCACTGAAGGCCATCGAGCCGCCGATGCGGGGAGCTCAGGGCGTATCACCTGCGGACCGCAGCGGTCGATCGGCGAACTCACCGGAAGCCCGGCAGCCCCCGCACCTCACCGACCCGCAGCAGACGGGCGAGACCGAGGTAGCACAGCGCCATGGTGACCGTCCCCGCCACGAGGGCGAGCGCGGTGGACCAGGTGCCCGAATCGGTGAAGGCGGCACAGACGCGCGAGGCGACCCAGCCCAGCGCGGCGGAGAGACCGGCGGCGCACAGGAGTTTCGCGTAGGTGCGACGCAGGGCCCCGTCATCGAGACGGCCACCGACCTTCCGGCGCAACAGCCGTGCCGTCAGGGCGAGTCCGGCCAGATAGGACACCGTGTAGGCGCCGGCCATGCCGGTCACCGCCCACCGCACGGGCAACACCACCTGGCACACCGTGGCCAGAGCGATGTTCACCGCGGCGATCCAGCAGGCCATGAAGAACGGAGTGCGCGTGTCCTCGAAGGCGTAGAAACCCCGCAGCAACAGATACTGCGCGGAGAACGGAATCAGACCGAGCCCGAACGCCTGCAACATCTGTCCGAGCGGCTCGGCGGTGGCGGCGTCGGCGGCTCCGTGCGCGAACAGCAGCGCGGCGAGCTGCGGCCCGAGCACGACGAAGAGGAAACCGGCGGGCACGATGACGACCCCGCTGAGGCGCAGGGCCCGTGAGAGATCCGCCCGCAGATCCCCGATCCGGCCCTCGGCCACGGCCCGGCTCATCCGCGGCAGCAGCGCGGTCACCAGAGAGACGGTGACGATGGACTGGGGAAGCATCCAGATGGTCTGCGCGTAGGTGTAGGCGGTGTAGCCGACGCCCGACTCCGGCAGCTCCCGGTCGGCGCTGTTGGCGAAGTTGGTGACGACCGTCAGGGACACCTGGTTGGCCAGCACGAACAACAGCGTCCACTTGGCCGCGTGGATGCCCGAGCCGAGGCCGGTACCACGCCAGTCGAACCGCGGCCGGAACCGGAACCCGGCGGCCCGGGCGAACGGAACCAGCGCCAGGGCCTGCACGGCGATGCCGGCGGTGGTCCCGATGCCGAGCAGCCGGACCTGCCCCGCGGTGACGTCCCCCACCCCGTCCGGCACGGTCATCAGCCCCAGATAGGCGGCGAACATGCCGATCAGCACGGCGTTGTTGAGGACCGGTGTCCACATCATCGCCCCGAACTTCTCCCGGGCGTTGAGGACTTGGCCGAGGATGGCGAACACGCCGTAGAAGAAGATCTGCGGCAGCAGGAACCGCGCGAAGACCACCGTCAGTTCGAACGACTGGTGGGTGTCGGGTGTGTCCCGGACGTACACGCTGACGATCTGCGGCGCCCCCCACACCGCCAGTGCGGTCCCGACACCGAGCACGGTCAGGACGAGCGTCACCAGGCGCTGTTCGTAGGCCCGTCCGCCGTCCGGGTGCGTGGCGCGGGCCCGCACCAGCTGCGGTACGAGGACCGCGTTCAGCGCTCCGCCGATGAGCAGCGTGTAGAGGCTGGTCGGCACGGTGTTCGCGGTGTTGTACGTGGTCGCCAGCAGGCCCGTGCCGAGCGCTGCGGCCTGGAGCACCGTACGGATCAGTCCCGTCGCCCGCGACACGACGGTGCCCGCCGCCATGAGCAATGAGGACCGGGCGAGACCCGCCGACGCAGAGGCGGTCCCCGGTCCGGCCTCCGGTCCGAGGGCTGGTCCGGCTTCCGGTCCGGCTTCTGGTCCGGTCTCCGTCGTGACGTTCCCGGTTGTCTTCCCCGCCGTGGTCCCCGTGGTCCTCGCCCCCTCCAGCATGCCGCCAACCTACGTCGCCACGATCGGCGGACACCAACCGGCTCGAGAAACACGGCTGTTGGGAACAGGGGGCGAAATCTGATCTCCCCCGTCCCGCACCCGGCATACGGTGACCGCATGGAGCTGAAGGCGTCGAGTCTCGCCGAGCGCCCGGACATGTACGAGCGGGTCGTCGGGATGGCCGCCAGTTGGCCGGAGTTCGTGGTCCAGGACGCCGTGGGCGACTCCCACTTCGGGCGGATCGCCACGGAACTCCCGCACCACGTGCTGTTCGCGGAGGACGAGCGCGGCGAGGTCGTGGCCCAGGCCCACAGCGTGCCGTTCGCGCTCGATGTCGAGGACCGCGGCGAACTGCCCGCCCGAGGCTGGGACCAGGTGCTCCTGTGGGCCTTCGCCGACCTGCGCCGCGGCGTGCGGCCCGACACGGTCAGCGCGATCTCCATCGCCGTCACTCCCGGGCTCCAGGGCCACGGCCTGTCCGGCCGCATGCTGTCGGCGATGCGCGACAGCGCCCGGGCCCTGGGCTTCGGCGAGGTCGTCGCCCCGGTCCGTCCCAACGCCAAGCACCTGGAACCGCGCACACCGATCGGGGCGTACGCCCACCGCGTACGCCCCGACGGGCTCCCGCACGACCCCTGGCTGCGCGTCCACGCCCGGGCCGGCGCCACCATCGAGTCCGTGGCACCGGCCTCCATGACCGTGTCCGGCTCGCTGGAGCAGTGGCGCCGCTGGACCGGACTGCCCTTCGACACGGCGGGCGACATCGAGGTGCCCGGTGCGCTGGTGCCGGTGCGGTGCGAGCCGGAGCGGGGATACGCCGTCTACGTCGAGCCGAACGTGTGGATGCGGCATCCTCTGTGACCCGCTGTTCCCGCCCCGCTGACCTCCCGGCCGGGCCGATGTGATCGGCATGACAACGGTTCGGTACAACCCAGGACCGCTTGTCGGTGTCGGCCTATACGCTCGAAGCGACAATCACGCGACCGGCGTTGTCCCGTACCGGACAGTGCCGGTCGACCCGGTACCCCCCCACTTCAGGGATCAGGAGCAGCCATGCAAGGCCACGGCTACGCGCAGCCGGCGAGGCAGGCCCCGCCGACCGGCTTGCTGGTCTTCCTGCGCGTGCTCTTCGTGGTGATCTCGGTGCTGAGCTGCGGTCTCCTGATGTGGGCGATGATGCTGCGCCTGGCCATCGTGACCCGCAGGGCGCTCGACTGGTGGCTGTGCGCCGGAGTGATCGTGGCGGAGGCCCTCGGCCTGTACCTGATCGGTTCCGAGCCGGGCGAAGAGATCCACACCCCGGGCGGCTGGACGGGCCTGGCCTTCCTCCTTGGCACCCTCGTGGCGTCGATCTCGTACTACCTCGCGGCCGACGTACGCCACTTCCACCAGCTCCGCTTCTCCGGCTACGCCCCGCAGCGGCCCCCGGCACCGGCGTACGGCTACCCCCAGGCCCAGACCCAGGCCCAGTCGCCGTACACCGCGACGACGACCCCGCAGCACCCGGTCCTCCCGCACAGCCCGCCGCCCCGGGCACCGATACCGCAGCCGCCCGCACCGAGCGAGGCCGTCTCGCACAGCCCCGCCCCGCACACCCCGGCCCCGCACAGCCCCGCTTCCCAAGGCCCCGCTCACCGCACCCCCGTACCTCCCCCACCGCCGCAGCGCCCCGCGCCCGCCCGCATCGATCAGGTGCGCGCCGAGCTCGACGAGCTCAGTGACTACCTGCGCCGGCAGGACGGACAGCACAACGGTCACCACGACGGCGACCACGAGGGCGGAAGGTGAGCGTGACGACGGGACGTGTCGTCGCCGGCCGCTATGAACTGTCCACGCTCATCGGGCAGGGCGGCATGGGCCAGGTCTGGGCGGCGTACGACCAGCGGCTGGACCGGCGCGTGGCGGTGAAGCTGCTGCGCCCCGACAAGGTGGCCGGCCAGGAGGCGGACCAGCTGCGCCGGCGGTTCGTGCGCGAGTGCCGGGTGACCGCGCAGGTCGACCACCCGGGGCTGGTCACCGTGCACGACGCGGGCAGCGTGGGCGAGGAGCTGTTCCTCGTCATGCAGTACGTCGACGGCGCGGACCTCTCCGACCACCTCGCCGAGCACGACCCGTACCCGTGGCAGTGGGCGGTCGCGGTCGCCGCGCAACTGTGCGCCGTGCTGAGCGCCGTGCACGCCGTGCCGATCGTCCACCGCGACCTCAAGCCGCGCAACGTGATGGTGAAGCAGGACGGCACGGTCACCGTCCTCGACCTCGGCGTCGCGTCCGTCATGGACACCGACACCACCCGCCTCACGCACACCGGTTCACCCATCGGCTCGCCCGCCTACATGGCGCCCGAGCAGGCGATGGGCGGCGCGGTAGGCCCGTACACGGACCTGTACGCACTCGGCGTCCTCCTGCACGAACTGCTCAGCGGCGACGTGCCGTTCGCGGGCTCGACGGCGCTCGGCGTGCTGCACCGCCACCTGTACGAGCCGCCGCTGCCCGTGCGCCGGACCCGCCCCGAGGTGCCCGAGCCGCTGGAAGCGCTCGTCCTGCGCCTGCTCGCCAAGGACCCGCAACACCGGCCGGCCTCCGCGCAGGACGTGTACGAGGACCTCGCCTCGCTGCTGCCCGCGCGCGGGATGCCCACAGGGGCGCCCCTCGACCCCACCCGCCCCTTCCTGCGCCCGCACGCCCCCTGGCCGGACCGCGCGCGAACGCCCGCGCCGCAGCCCGCCCCTGTCTCACCGGTCGCGCCCGCCGCCGAGAAGCTGGATGTCGCGCGCGCCGTCGACGAGGTCAAGCGGCTCCTCGGCGAGGGCCGCATCACCCAGGCCGTCGACATCCTCGGCGCGATCCTGCCCGCCGCCGCCGAGCAGCACGGCGAGCGCTCTCCGGTCGTACGCACCCTGCGCAAGCAGTACGCGGCCACGCTCATGGACGACGGCCAGTACCGGCGCGCACTGCCCGAACTGCGCCGCCTAGTGGACGAACGCGCCGCCGAGGCAGGCCAGTCCGACCCGCAGTCCCTCCGCTTCCGCTACGAGGCCGCCCAGTGCCTGGAGCAGCTCGGCGAACCGGCGGCGGCGCTCGCCGAGTACCGCGCGCTGCTCCCGTACTACGAGAACCAGTACGTGGCCGGTGACCCGGAACTCGCCCACGACGTGCGCCGCCGCATCGGCCACCTGCTTCTCGCCCTCGGCGACCGCGCCGCCGCTCACGACACCCTGGCCCGCCTCCTGCACGACACGGAACGCCTGCACGGCACCGGACACCCGCTCGCGGCGGAGATCCGCAGGACGCTGCAGTGGCTCGGGCAGGTTCGCGGTTGAGGTCGACACGTGGGCGGGACGACGCCGGAGGCCTGCGACGGCCGGATTTTGCTCGCCCCAGAGGGATTCTTGTGCACCACTGGGGGCGGCGTTTCCCGAACAGAGGTACGGCGCGGGATAGGTTGCGATCCACTTCACGCGCGGCGCGCGCCCCCTCTGCGCGCCGCGCACCTTTTCGTATGCCTTCGTAAACCTTCGTACGCCGTATGCGCCCCGGTCGCGCGTCGGTCGTGCACGCCAGTTCCGCGCGCCATGCGCGCGCTCGTCACGCGACGCGTCCCGGTGATGCGTCGCGCAATCAGGGGTGGGGTCACTCATGTCCAGCCATCGGCAGTCCAAGAAGCGCAGATACGTCACCTGGACCGTCGCCGGTGCCGCCGTGGTCGCCGGAGCAGGCATCGCCGCGCAGACCTCCATGGCCGCCACCACCTGGCCCGCCCAGCGCACCTACACCGGCCGCGCCTTCGACACCTGCGCCGCGCCCTCCCTGTCCGCGATGAAGGCCTGGCACGGCGGCCTCTACGGCGCCGCCGCCGTCTACATCGGCGGCAAGAACCGAGGCTGCTCCCAGCCCAACCTCACCGCATCCTGGGTGAAGTCGGTCAGCACGGTCGGCTGGAAGCTCATCCCGATCTACGTCGGCGCCCAGCCGCCCTGCCAGACCGGTTCCAGCCCCGAGAAGCTCACCGCGACCACCGCCGCCTCGCTCGGCGCGAGCGACGCCGCCGACGCCGTGGCGAAGTCTTCCGCCCTCGGCATGAAGGCCGGCAGCCCGGTCTACCTCGACATGGAGCCGTACGACATCACGAACACGTCGTGCAACAACGCCGTCCTCACCTATGTGCGCGCCTTCGACAAGGCACTGCGCGCGAAGACGTACCGCAGCGGCTACTACGGCTTCACCAGCTCCAGCGCGAAGGCGATCGCCAAGGCCACCGACAAGACGGACCTGCCGGGCAACATGTGGTACGCGCTGTGGGACAAGCAGAACACCACGACCACTGACTGGCCGTTCGGCGCCACCCAGTTCACGAACCACAGCCGGGGCCACCAGTACATGGTCAACAGCAAGGAGACGCGGAACGGCTACACGATCACCGTGGACCGCGACGCGTGGGACGCCCCGGTGGCCATCACCGGCTGACCGCTCTTCCCGCTCTTCCCGGGCATCCCTGGCATCCCGGGCATCCCGCTCTTCCCGGTCCTCCCGCTCTTCCTGGCGGCGAGGTGCGGCGGTGCCCGAAGTCCTGGCGAATCGTTGGTCCAATGGGTTGGCCAGAGCCTGCCCACTGCCTAACATCGATCATCGCAAGACCTTGTGCACCGTCGCACAATCTCCTCGGGAGGTTCCCTTGCACCGCCGTCGCCGTCGCACCGCGCTCCTGCTCTCCGCCGCGATCGCCGCGGCCCCCCTCCTCACCGCCTGCGGAAACGACGCGCATCCGGGCGCGGCGGCCGTCGTCGGCGACCAGCGGATCACCGTCGCCCAGCTGGAGAACCGGGTGAGCGAGGTGCGCGACGCCCAGCGGGCGGCGGTGCCGGACGAGGCGCAGTACCAGCAGGTCATCGCCAAGACGGGCACGCTCGCCCGCGACACCCTGCACAACATGGTCCTGGACCAGGTGCTGCACCGCGCCGCGGACGACGAGGGCGTGACCGTCAGCCGCATGGAGATCCAGCAGATGCGGGCCGGCCTGGAGCAGCAGACCGGCGGAGCCGAGGCGCTGGAGACCGCCTGGCTCCAGCAGTACGGCATCGCCCCGGAGCGCCTCGACGACAACCTCCGCCTTCAGCTGGAGGCCCAGAAGCTCGCCGTCAAGCTCGGCACCGACACCCGCGACCCCGCCTTCTGGAGCGTCCTCACCAAGGCCTCGAAGGAACTCGGCGTCGACCTCAACCCGCGCTACGGCACCTGGGACGTGGAGAAGAGCAGCCGCGTCGACGCGAAGACCCCCTGGGTACGAGAGGTCACGGCGCCGGAGATCCCGCAGACGGCGTGAGGGGCGACAGCACGGGGCTGGTGCCGGGGCAGGCAAGAGGTGCGCCCGCGTGACGAGGGGGCGCCCCGCATGACGTGAGGGCCCCGGACGGTGAGGGGCCCGGACGGTGAGGGGCCCGGCCGCAGGGCGGACGAGAGGCGGAACGGTACGCCGCGGACGTTCACACGGTGGATGTTCATACGATCGCACCGCCACCCCTCGCCTGTGGACAACCTGATCGCCTGCCCGGCGGCGTGCGTTAGCTTCGAATGGTGAACGCAATCAGCCCTGAAGCCGCCTCGACCCCAGGCCTCAGCCAGGACGCCACCCTCGCCCCCGGCCGTGTCGTCCTGCTCACCACCAGTCACCGTGTCGCACCCGGGCTGCTGTCCTGGCCCGCCTGGCAGGCACTGCACGCCGCCGACCGCGTGCTGTGCGCGGACGGCGCGCATCCGCAGCTGCCCTATCTGCGTGAGGCGGGGACAACGGTCGACGAGGCGTCGCCTACCGCCGAGGAGCTGGTCGCCGCCTGCGCCGAGGGCAGGACGGTGGTCGTGGTCGCGACCGGTGAGGGCGAGTCCACCCTCACGGACGGCCTCGCCCGCCTCGCGGGCTCCGGCCGCGTCTCGATGCCCGAGCTGGAGTTGCTCCCCGCCTCCTACGACCTTCCGGGCGCTCGCCTCCTCGACCTCGTCCAGGTCATGGACCGCATCCGCGCCGAGTGCCCCTGGTCGTCCCAGCAGACCCACAAGGGCCTGGCGAAGTACGGCATCGAGGAGGCGTACGAGCTCGTCGAGGCGATCGAGGAGGGCGACCGCGACGAACTGCGGGAGGAGCTCGGTGACGTCCTCCTCCAGGTCGTCTTCCACGCCCGCATCGCCGAGGAGGGCCGCGCCGAGGACGGCACCGACCCCTTCTCCATCGACGACGTGGCCGGCGGCATCGTCGCCAAGCTCATCCACCGCCACCCTCATGTCTTCGGCGACGAGACCGCGACGACCCCCGAGGAGGTCAAGGAGCACTGGCTGCGCACCAAGGCGATCGAGAAGCGCCGCGAGTCGGTGACGGACGGCATACCCCTGGGCCAGCCGGGCCTCGCCCTGGCGGCGAAGCTGGCGTCACGGGTCCGCACGGCAGAGCTCGACGTACCGCTCCCGACCGGCGAGGGCGTCGGCTACGAGCTGCTGACCCAGGCGGTCCGGGCGGAAGCGGCCGGAGTGGACCCGGAGGCAGCACTGCGCGCGGCCGCCCGGGCCTACCGGGACGCGGTACGGGCTGCTGAGGGACTCGGCACGCAGGGCCTGCCCCACGATCCGGATACCGTCACGGAGTGACCGACCAGCCCGCCTCCACGAGCCCCGCCCCGGAACTCTTCACCTGGGAGTTCGCCACCGACCCCTACCCGGCGTACGCCTGGCTCCGGGAGCACGCCCCCGTCCACCGGACGAAACTCCCGAGTGGCGTGGAGGCATGGCTGGTCACCCGCTACGCCGACGCCAAGCAGGCCCTCGCCGACCAGCGCCTCTCGAAGAACCCGGCGCACCACGACGAGCCCGCGCACGCCAAGGGCAAGACCGGTATCCCCGGTGAGCGCAAGGCCGAGTTGATGACCCATCTGCTCAACATCGACCCGCCGGACCACACGAGACTCCGGCGCCTCGTGTCGAAGGCGTTCACTCCGAGACGGGTCGCCGAGTTCGCCCCTCGGGTGCAGGAACTGACCGACGATCTGATCGACGGGTTCGCGGAGAAGGGGAGTGCCGATCTGATTCACGACTTCGCGTTCCCCCTGCCCATCTACGCGATCTGCGACCTGCTCGGCGTCCCCCGTGAGGACCAGGACGACTTCCGGGACTGGGCGGGCATGATGATCCGTCACGGGGGCGGGCCGCGCGGCGGTGTAGCCCGGTCGGTGAAGAAGATGCGCGGCTATCTCGCCGAGCTCATCCACCGCAAGCGAGAGGCACTCCCCGCCGAGAGCACCCCCGGCGAGGACCTCATCTCGGGTCTCATCCGAGCCTCCGACCACGGCGAGCACCTCACCGAGAACGAGGCCGCCGCGATGGCCTTCATCCTGCTGTTCGCCGGTTTCGAGACCACCGTCAACCTCATCGGCAACGGCACCTACGCCCTGCTCACCCACCCCGAGCAGCGCTCCCGCCTCCAACAGTCCCTCGCAGCCGGGGAACGCGGCCTCCTGGAGACCGGCGTCGAGGAACTCCTGCGCTACGACGGCCCCGTCGAGCTCGCCACCTGGCGGTTCGCCACCCGGCCGGTCAGCATCGGCGGGCAGGACATCGCGGCCGGCGACCCCGTGCTCGTCGTACTCGCCGCCGCGGACCGGGATCCGGAGCGGTTCGCGGATCCGGATGTGCTCGACCTCTCACGAAGTGACAACCAACACCTCGGATACGGCCACGGCATCCACTACTGTCTCGGCGCGCCCCTCGCCCGGCTGGAGGGCCAGAGTGCGCTCGGTACGCTCCTCACCCGCCTCCCGGACCTGCGACTCGCCGTGGATTCGGCTGATTTGCGCTGGCGTGGCGGGCTCATCATGCGCGGACTGCGTACGTTGCCCGTCGAGTTCACGCCGCGTGGTCGAGTCCCTCACCTGCGTAAAGGTGACACGCCCTCAATTTTGTGATCTTCACGTGATCTACGCGGCATTAACTTGTGACAAGTGATCGTCTGCCTATACGTTCACGGATCAACGCTGCGGCGAGTGTCATCCGCCGCACGGTCACCGTTGTCTCGCGAAAGGTTCTCCGCATGCTCTCCGGGAACGGCCGGCATCGTCGCCCCCGTCAAGCTCCGGCTCTCCTCGTCGCGGCCGGCGTGACCGGCTCCGCCATCGCCATCCCGCTGCTCGGTGCCACCGGCGCCAGTGCGGCCACCGGGACCACGTGGGACCAGGTCGCCAACTGCGAGACCGAGGGCTCCTGGAGCGCGAACGAAGGCGACGGGTACTACGGCGGCCTCCACATCGCCCAGAAGGACTGGGAGCGGTACGGCGGCCTCGACTACGCCTCGCGCGCCGACCAGGCCAGCCGCAACCAGCAGATCGCCGTCGCGGAGAAGATCCTCGCCGACCAGGGTGTCGGCTACTGGTCCACCTGCGGGCTGCTCAACGGACTCACCAAGAGCTCCGAGGCGGCCGATGTCGACACGGGTGTGGGGAGCGAGACGGGGTCGGGCGAATCGGACTCGTCCGGATTGTTGGACTCTGAGGGCTCATCGACTGGTTCGTCCGGAAGTGGATCCTCGGATGAGGGGTCGGGTACGCCTTCGGCCTCCGCCTCGAACACTCCCTCCGGCTCGCCTTCAGGCTCCTCCTCCGGGGCGTCTTCGGACGGCTCGAGCGGGGCGGGCGACTCGGCCGAGTCCGACGCGTCCGCCGACTCCGGATCCAGCGCCTCAAGGGGATCCGGCGAAACGTCCACAGGTGCGACAAAGCAGGACGAATCAGACAACTCCTGGCGGGTGGGCGGCTCTTCGAGCCTGGTCGACACCGGGGCGCTCGGGGGCGGCAAGCACCGCGGCGGCAGTGCCGACGAGGACGCGGCCGTCGACGCCGACACTGGCACCTCCACAGGCCGCCACGCCGTCGGCGGCGGCTCGTACACCGTCGGGATCGGGGACACCCTCGAGTCCATCGCCGACTCCCTTGACCTTCCCGGCGGATGGCGTGCCCTCTACGAGGAGAACAAGCAGGAGATCGGCTCCGACCCGAGTCGTATCGTCCCCGGTCAGACCCTTGGACTTGGTGCCGAATAGGGCTAAACCGACGGGAGTTCGCGTCATACTTCGCCATCGAATGTCTGGTTTGGTGAAAGTGTGGGATGAGTCTCAGAAGACCTGATCGTCTTTGAAATTCCGCGGATCGCGTGTCTACCGTCGGGACCGCTCGCCAACACGAGCCCCGGCTGCCGCAACGCCGAATCCTGCCAGCGGCCGTCCGGGAACAGTCGTCGCGTCAAGCGCCGTAGGCAGGAGCGGGGGACCCAAGGTAAGCGCCGGGCTCAGCAGTTGAGCTGGACCCGGCTTGGGGTGAAGCCGCGTCCCGGAAGGGACGCGGCCGGGCAACTCAACCGGCCCGAACCCGACAGCTCACCTCGCAGGCGTCGGTGAGGGGATCAACCATGCTGTTTTCCGGCAAGGGCAAGCACCGTCGTCCGAACAAGACCACTCGCGCCGCCGCGATCGCCGGAGTCACCGGTGTCGCCATCGCCGCTCCGCTGATGGCGGCCGGCAACGCCTCCGCCGCCACCGCCTCCGAGTGGGACACCGTCGCCCAGTGCGAGTCCGGCGGCAACTGGTCCATCAACACCGGCAACGGCTACTACGGTGGCCTGCAGTTCTCCGCCTCGACCTGGGCCGCGTACGGCGGCACGCAGTACGCCTCGCAGGCCAACCAGGCCTCCAAGGCACAGCAGATCGCCGTCGCCGAGAAGGTTCTCTCCTCCCAGGGCAAGGGCGCCTGGCCGGTCTGCGGCAAGGGCCTGTCGAGCTCCGGCTACGACGGCAGCACCGACACCTCGTCGAACAGCTCCAGCAGCTCGAACAGCTCCAGCTCCTCGGAGACCAGCACCCGTTCCTCCGAGCAGCCGGCCTCCCGTTCCCAGGAGCGCCCCGCGGCCAAGAAGACCGTCACCACCCCGACCGGCAAGAAGGTCAAGAAGGGTGACGGCGAGTACAAGGTCGTCAAGGGTGACACCCTCAGCTCGATCGCCGAGAAGCACAAGGTCAAGGGCGGCTGGGCCAAGCTGTTCGAGCTGAACAAGGACATCGTCCAGGACGCCAACCTCATCTACCCGGGTCAGCAGCTGCACCTGAAGTAGTAGGCGGCGCCCACCCGAACCACAGCGCCCTCACAACCGTGGTCCTCACACTGAGGACCTCGTGAGGGCCCCCGCCCCCACGGGCTCCCCGCTCCGGTGCGTCTCCCCCGTACGCACCGGAGCGGGGCTTTTTCGTACGGACTTTCTCGCGACTTCGCGCGCTCTTCCTCGCCACGCTTTGTTCCGTTCGGAAACAATTTCCTCTCGGTTCTGCCCAAGGGGTGGGCGACAGGCTGGCCGATCGCCCCTGGGCGGTTAGGCTCATCCCGCGGAGCCGACCGCGACTCCGTGCACCATGGGGCCTCGCGGCCCCGCGTACCCGCGTCACATCCCAGAAGGAGATGCTCGTGCCGTCCATCGACGTCGTCGTAGCCCGGGAAATCCTGGACTCCCGAGGCAACCCCACGGTCGAGGTCGAGGTCGGCCTCGACGACGGCAGCACGGGTCGTGCCGCCGTTCCGTCCGGTGCCTCCACGGGTGCCTTCGAGGCCATCGAGCTCCGCGACGGTGACCCCAACCGCTACCACGGCAAGGGTGTCGAGAAGGCCGTCCTCGCCGTCATCGAGCAGATCGGCCCGGAGCTGGTCGGCTACGACGCCACCGAGCAGCGCCTGATCGACCAGGCCATGTTCGACCTGGACGCCACCGACAACAAGGGCTCCCTCGGCGCCAACGCCATCCTCGGCGTCTCCCTGGCCGTCGCCCACGCCGCCTCCGAGGCCAGCGACCTCCCGCTTTTCCGCTACCTGGGCGGCCCGAACGCGCACCTGCTGCCGGTGCCGATGATGAACATCCTGAACGGCGGCTCGCACGCCGACTCGAACGTGGACATCCAGGAGTTCATGATCGCCCCGATCGGCGCGGAGTCCTTCTCCGAGGCGCTGCGCTGGGGCACCGAGGTCTACCACACCCTCAAGAAGGTGCTGAAGGGCCGCGGCCTGTCCACCGGTCTCGGCGACGAGGGCGGCTTCGCCCCGAACCTCGGCTCCAACCGTGAGGCCCTCGACCTCATCCTCGAGGCGGTCAAGGAAGCCGGCTACACCCCCGGCGAGCAGATCGCCCTCGCGCTCGACGTCGCCGCCTCCGAGTTCTACAAGGACGGCGTCTACACCTTCGAGGGCAAGGAGCGTTCCGCCGCCGAGATGACGGACTACTACGCCGAGCTCGTCGAGGCGTACCCGCTCGTCTCCATCGAGGACCCGCTGTTCGAGGACGACTGGGCCGGCTGGAAGACCATCACCGACCGGCTCGGCGACAAGGTCCAGCTGGTCGGCGACGACCTGTTCGTCACCAACCCGGAGCGCCTGGCCCGCGGCATCGACGACGGCGCCGCCAACGCGCTGCTCGTCAAGGTCAACCAGATCGGCTCGCTGACCGAGACCCTGGACGCCGTCGAGCTGGCCCAGCGCAACGGCTTCAAGTGCATGATGTCCCACCGCTCCGGTGAGACCGAGGACGTCACCATCGCCGACCTCGCCGTCGCCACCAACTGCGGCCAGATCAAGACCGGCGCCCCGGCCCGCTCCGAGCGCGTCGCCAAGTACAACCAGCTGCTGCGCATCGAGGAGATCCTCGACGACGCCGCGGTGTACGCCGGCCGCTCCGCCTTCCCGCGGTTTCGCTCTGCGAACTAGTCAGCGCAGCCGCTCTGCGAACCAGTCAGCACAGCCGCTCCGCGAACCAGTAGGCACGGCCGTTCTGCGAACCGGTAAGCGCAGCCCAGCCGCTGTGCGCACCAGTGAGCACAGCCGCGGCGAGAACTCAAAGGGCTGACCTGTTGAGGGCCAAGCCTTAGCCAGTCGTACGTACGTCCCCGTACCCGGTCCCGTACCGTGTCCGGGGACGTACGCACGTGTGAGACGGGAGGCGGGGACATGGCCGTGAAGGACCGGGACCGTTTCTCCACCACGACCAGGATCAGGCTGCTCGGCGAGCAGACGGCCGCCCGTGTCTACCGCTCCCAGACCAAACGGCAGGCCCGTCGCTCCCGGCTCACCGGCCGTGCCGCGCTGCTCGCCCTCGTGCTGTGCACGCTGATCGTGGCGCTCGCCTATCCCATAAGGCAGTACGTCGCCCAGCGCGCCGAGATCGCCGAGGTGCAGCGCAAGCAGGAGCGGACCCGGGAACGGGTCGAGCAGCTGCGCGACCTGAAGGCACGGTGGCAGGACGACGCGTACGCGGAGCAGCAGATCCGGCAGCGGCTGCACTACGTCATGCCGGGTGAGACGGGCTTCGTCGTCATCGACCCGAACGCCGCCAAGCAGTCCCGCAACGACCTGGGCGCGGCGGACCGCCCCTGGTACGCGAACGTCTGGGACGGCGTCGACTCGTCCGACGCCTCCGACCAGTGAACCGACAGACAATCCAGAGAGACTCTCCTACAGGCATGCAAACGCCCCCGCCGCCCACCCCGCGCACCGAGCCCACCGACGCCGACGTCGAGGCCTTCCAGCAGCAGCTCGGACGCCCGCCGCGCGGCCTGCGCGCGATCGCGCACCGTTGCCCGTGCGGCGAGCCGGACGTGGTGGAGACGGCCCCGCGCCTCCCCGACGGCACCCCCTTCCCCACGCTGTACTACCTGACGTGCCCGAAGGCCGCCTCGGCGATCGGCACGCTGGAGGCGAACGGCGTGATGAAGGAGATGACGGCCCGTCTGGAGAGCGACCAGGAGCTGGCCGCCGCCTACCGTGCCGCGCACGAGGACTACATCCGGCGCCGCGACGAGATCGAGGAGCTGACTGGCTTCCCCAGCGCGGGCGGCATGCCGGACCGGGTGAAGTGCCTGCACGTCCTGGTCGCCCACTCCCTCGCGGCCGGCCCCGGGGTGAACCCGCTGGGCGACGAGGCGCTGGAGATGCTGCCGGAGTGGTGGCGCAAGGGCACGTGTGTGACGCGTGCTCAGGAGGACGCCAAGTGACAAGGGTCGCCGCCATCGACTGCGGTACGAACTCGATCCGGCTCCTGGTCGCCGACGCCGACCCGGAGACCGGGGAACTGGTCGACCTGGACCGCCGTATGACGATCGTCCGTCTCGGCCAGGGCGTCGACAAGACGGGCCGCCTCGCCCCCGAGGCGCTGGAGCGGACCTTCGCCGCCTGCCGTGAGTACGCGGCGGTCATCAAGGAGCACGGTGCGCGGCGCGTGCGCTTCGTGGCCACCTCGGCCTCCCGGGACGCCGAGAACCGGGGCGAGTTCGTCCGCGGGGTGCTGGACATCCTGGGCGTCGAGCCCGAGGTCATCTCCGGCGACCAGGAGGCCGAGTTCTCCTTCACCGGCGCGACACGGGAGCTGGCCGGACGGGACGACCTGCACCGGCCCTTCCTGGTCGTGGACATCGGCGGCGGCTCGACCGAGTTCGTCGTCGGCGAGGACCATGTGCGCGCGGCCCGCTCGGTGGACGTCGGCTGCGTCCGTATGACGGAGCGCCACCTCGTCCGGGACGGTGTCGTGTCCGACCCGCCGTCAGAGGAGCAGATCGCGGCTATACGGGCCGACATCGAGGCCGCCCTCGACCTCGCCGAACAGACGGTCCCGCTGCGCGAGGCGCGCACCCTGGTGGGCCTGGCCGGCTCGGTGACGACGATCTCCGCGATCGCGCAGAACCTCCCCGAGTACGACTCTGAGGCCATCCACCACTCCCGGGTCTCCCACGACCGGGTCCGAGAGATCACCGACTGGCTGCTGCGCTCCACCCACGCCGAGCGCGCGACCGTCCCCTCCATGCACCCGGGCCGCGTCGACGTGATCGGCGCGGGCGCCCTCGTCCTCCTCGCGATCATGGAACGGACGGGCGCGGAGGAGGTCGTGGTGAGCGAGCACGACATCCTCGACGGGATCGCGTTCCATGCGGCGAGCGAGTCGCCTTCGTAGGCGATGCTCGACGGGATCGGCTGGTCTTTGGGCGTTCTCGCGGGTGTGGCCTGCGAGCATCCAAGCGGCTGCGCGCACGTGCTCCCTCCATTGATCGCGGAACTGCACGAGTCGCTACTGCTCGAAAAGGACGTCCGGTCCGTCGCAGCCCTCCGATCCGTGATCCCCTGGGCAACTCCACCGATCCTGCGGGAAGTCCTGCGACACGCCTCCGCCCACCTCCTCGAAGCGCACTGAGGGTGCTCTGTGTCCGTCCAGGCCGACCCCCAGCGGCTGGGGACACCTCGGCCCGGTTTCGGGCCCGGAGACGGCACCCGCCGATGATCCCGATCGCCCTCTGCTGAGCAGGTCGGAGAACGTATGAGCGCCTCTGAGGGGTCGTTGCGGGCCCCTCGGTGACATGCTCCCGAGAAAGTTCGTGAAGTTCTTCACAAGGAAATCGGCCCTCTCGGAGGACGAAAGTCGCCCCGTTGACCCGTCCGGGGGGTCAACACCCCTTTGAACGTGTTCAGAAGGGGTGGGCGGGGACGCTTCGGAGGGGGTGCGGAGGGTCTGGCGAGAGGGGTTCACGGGAGGGTCTGGTGGCGCGGAGGAGCAGCTCACGCGGCATTGACAACGGCATCCACTGTGCACAGGTTCCCGGTTCACGCCATGACGTGGATCACGCGAGTCGCGGAGGATAGCACACACCCCGACCATGCTTGTGAAGGGGCGCACGAGCGATGGTCCAGTGGCGGGTGGATACTCGATGCCATGAGCACCACGGAGCGTCCCAGGATCCTCGTAGTAGGCGGTGGGTACGTAGGCCTGTACGCAGCTCGGCGCATCATGAAGAAGATGCGCTACGGCGAGGCGACCGTCACGGTCGTCGACCCCCGGTCGTACATGACCTACCAGCCCTTCCTCCCCGAAACCGCCGCCGGCAGCATCTCCCCGCGCCACGTCGTCGTCCCGCTGCGACGCGTGCTGCCCAAGGCGGAGGTGCTCACCGGTCGGGTCACCACCATCGACCAGGACCGCAAGGTCGCCTCGATCGCCCCGCTGGTCGGCGAGGCGTACGAGCTGCCCTTCGACTACCTGGTGATCGCGCTCGGCGCGGTCTCCCGCACCTTCCCGATCCCCGGCCTCGCCGAGCAGGGCATCGGTATGAAGGGCATCGAGGAGGCCATCGGCCTTCGCAACCACGTGCTGGAGCAGCTGGACAAGGCCGACTCCACGAACGACGAGGAGATCCGCCGCAAGGCGCTCACCTTCGTCTTCGTCGGCGGTGGCTTCGCGGGTGCGGAGACCATCGGCGAGGTCGAGGACATGGCCCGCGACGCGGCGAAGTACTACAACAACGTGTCCCGCGAGGACATGCGGTTCATCCTCGTCGACGCCGCCGACAAGATCCTCCCCGAGGTCGGCCCCAAGCTCGGCCAGTACGGCAAGGAGCACCTGGAGACCCGCGGGGTCGAGGTCTACCTGTCCACCTCCATGGACTCCTGCGTCGACGGCCACGTGGTGCTGAAGAACGGCCTCGAGGTCGACTCCAACACCGTCGTCTGGACGGCCGGCGTCAAGCCCAATCCGGCCCTGTCCCGCTACGGCCTCCCCCTGGGCCCCCGCGGTCACGTCGACTGCGAGCCCACGCTCCAGGTCAAGGGCACCGACTACATCTGGGCCGCCGGTGACAACGCCCAGGTTCCGGACCTCGTCGGCCGCAAGGCGGGCAACGAGAACGCCTGGTGCCCGCCGAACGCGCAGCACGCGCTGCGGCAGGCGCGGGTCCTCGGCGACAACGTGATCTCCGGTATGCGGGGCTTCCCGCAGAAGGACTACAGCCACGCCAACAAGGGTGCTGTCGCGGGCCTCGGCCTCCACAAGGGCGTCGCGATGATCGTCATGGGCAAGGTGAAGATCAAGCTCAAGGGCCGTCTCGCCTGGTACATGCACCGCGGCTACCACGGTATGGCGATGCCGACCTGGAACCGGAAGATCCGCGTCTTCGCCGACTGGACTCTCGGCATGTTCCTCAAGCGCGAGGTCGTCGCGCTGGGCGCCCTGGAGACTCCCCGCGAGGAGTTCTACGAGGCTGCCAAGCCCGCGCCGGTCGCTGCCGCGAGCAAGGCCGGCAAGGCCGAGGAGAAGCCCAAGGCCGAGCAGGCCAAGGCCTCCTGACCTCCGGTCACCGAACGTCCCGAAGGGGCCGCCCGCCATCCGTGGTGCGGGCGGCCCCTTCGGCGTGCTCCGGCCCCCTCACTCACGCGCGAGCAGCCCGGCGTCGTCCGGACGAGGCAAGTGTGAAGCAATGATGCGAGTGTGCCCTCGACTACTCAGGGCCGTCGCCGCCGTTGATACGTTGAGAGTTGGGTAAGGAAATCCGCAATCAGTCGCGCGTTTCGCGACTGACGCGGCACGGGGATCACGGGGAACGCGGGAGGGTTACGGGGCATGGCCTGGGACGAGTGGGAGCAACTCAAGTCCGACGCGGCACATGGGGGCTCGACGCAGATGCGGCTCAACCAGCTGCCTGCGGAGGGTGGTGGCGGTAGCTCCGGCGATTTGGTCGTCCATGACGACGAATTGGGCAAGCTCGGGAACATGGCGTACGACCTGCTCGGGAAATTCCGGGTGGACGCGGACTTCGCACGGCCCAGCACCTTCACGGCATCGATCGACCTTTTCAACGACGGCCTGGACATGGGGTCCGCGCTCACCGAGCTGCACGACGCGTGGAACACGCAGCAGCAGACGCTCAAGGAGGCCTGCGCCCACATCTCCAACCATCTGGACTTCAGCCGTGCCCAGCACGCCAAGGACGACGCGGCCGTCGTGACCGGCATGCGGAACGCTGCGGGCGACCTGATGACGGTCTCCCGCATCAACGAGTACTTCAAGTAGCGGCGGCGGGGCTGACGAAGATGGCGACGGAAACACTCACCGCGCAGGAACTCACGGACCTGCGCCTGGGCACGCTGAACACCGCGGTCTCCGACTGGAAGACCATGGTCGGCAGACTGGAGTTACTGGCCACCGGCGGCAACGGCGAGGTCAGCGCGACGGATCTGGAGAAGAAGGCCAACGCCGCGAACTGGAAGGGCGCCAACGCCACGGTCTCGCGGGAGTTCGTCACGAAGACGGCGGCGCAGTTCGCGGACGCGGCCGACGAGGCGAAGAGCGTGCTGGCGGTTCTGCGTGACGCGCACTCTGCCTTCAAGAAGCACAAGGAAAGCCTTCGCACCGCCATCGACGAGCTGGCGAAGAGCAACATCTACGTAAACGGCAACGGGAAGGTCGCCGCCTCCGTCCCCTCCGGCCAGGCCGGCGGTGACGCCGACATCCACAAGCCCACGGACGGGGAACTCGACGCCGCCCAGAGCAGGATCACCAGGATCCTCTGGGAGGCAACTGAAACCGACCGCATCGCGGCCCGGGCGCTGCGCCAACTTGCCAGGAACAAGTACGACTTCACCGACCAGGGCCCGGACAACCTGAAGGACGCCGACCGCGACCAGGGCAAGGCGGACGCCGAGTACTGGCGCAAGGAGGTGGCCAAGGGCGACGTCTCCGAGTGGAGCGACGAGAAGCTGGCGCGCTTCAACGAGACTCTCGAGAACCAGCGAGACAACCCCGGCTTCACCGAGTCCTTCGCCACCGGCCTGGGAGCGGACGGCACTCTCCAGTTCTGGCGTGACCTCGCCGCCCCACCCGGCGGCGCGGTCGAGGGCGACCGGGCCAAGATGTTGGGGCACGTACAGGACAACCTGAGTATGTCCCTCGCCAACGCCTCCCACAGCGACAGCCAGGCCATGGAGGCCTGGAAAAAGGACGTGATCGCGTCCGGCACCAAGATCTTCCCCGTCGACCCCGCCATGCCCATGGGCCCGAACGGCTACCAGGTGATGAGCAGCCTGATGGGCAAGGGAAAGTTCGACGACGACTTCCTGCACGACTACGGCGACGCGATGCTCAAGTACGAGCGCGAGTATCCCGGCGACCCCGGCGTCGCCTGGCGCGACACGACCGACCTCAGCTACCCGCCCACCGGCAACGCCAACGATCCGGTCGCCGGCTACATGGAGGCCCTCGGCCACAACCCCGAGGCGTCCCTGGAGTTCTTCAACGACTCGACTACGGCGGACGGCAAGAAGCTCGACAACTGGGACTACCTCGTCGGCCATGGCAACGACGCCCGCAAGTGGCCGTTGGGCGATGACGGCAAGCCGACGGGCTTCGACAATCTCGGCCACGCGCTGGAGTCCGCCACGCTGGGGTATGCGTACGATGACGAAAATCCCAGCATTCCGCCGATGAAAACCGAGGCTCAGATCGAGGCTCGAGAGGCGCGAACCGATCTGATGTCGAGGGTCGTGAACAATTACAGCTCAGCGGATGTGATTGAGAAGCAGTCGGGCATCAGTGAGAGTTTGGCGCGTATGGCGTCGGGTCACATTGACAGCCTAAATTTCTCGGCTGCCGAATTCGGTGGCAGCGGAGACGGGAACGTGAACGGACGCGACGCCCGTTTCGGTGCGGAAAAGAACCACCTCGCCGACTTCGGCGCGACCAGTACCACGAATTTTCTTCGTGCCGTGGCAGCCGATGAGGATGCGTATAACACGGTGTCGGCGGCCCAGCAGGCCTACGGTTCTAGCGTCATGGCAGCGCAGGGGGGCGACGAAGGGGATGTGAAGCGGGTCGCGATGCACAGCATGATGATGCACGGCATGCTCGATCAGTCTCGGTTCGAGAGTATCGGCCACGAGTTCGCCGACGAGAAGGAAGCCGCCAACAGGGAGCTGGAGAAACAGGGAGCCTGGCGGGACTTTGCCGCCGGTGCCGCGATCGGCACCACAGTGGGGGTGGCGTCAGAAGTGATCATTCCAGCCGGCGCGGCTGCGGCTATCGCCGTGCCGCTCGCCTTCGAAGTGGTCGGCGGGGCGGCGGAGACCCATATGTCGAATCAGACTCTCGACTGGCTCCAGGAGAATGAGTTCGATAATACTGACGACGCGCTAAAGGGAATCGACAAGGCTCGAGACGCAGGCCAGCGCAATGCGATGATTCCGCTCCTGAACTACGGGAAGTCGAGCGGCATGTCCGATGACGATATCTGGGATTTGTCGGACGAGGCGGAAGAAGCTTACAATAAGGGCCGCGCGCGTAGCGACACCAAGGATGTGCGAGGATTCTAATGAAGAGAATTCCCGGCGTCTCTGTGGCCCTGGTGTCCCTGGTCCTGACGGTCGCATCCTGTACCGCGGTCGACGGCGCGGCGAAATCGCCTGCAGACGGCTGCGAAGAAACCCTCGGAGCTGAGGGAATCAAGTGGGCCGAAAACCATGCAGATTTGCCCGGTGGCAGTGACTTGGACAGAGGCGGCGTCGATCTGAAGGAAGCGCGGGCGCAACACTACAAGCAGGTGGGGTCTGGGGGCTCGGATGGACCCCACTGGTCGTCAGAACTATGCACGTTGACTTATTTCGACGCCGGAAAGAAGAAAGAACTGAAGGTAGAGTTCGGTCCCTCATCCCTCCCCTTCGATTTCCAGGCGAAGAGCGTCGAGGATGGGGTCTTCACCCCGGTCAACTCGAATGTGAAATTGCATGAGGTGGACGACTACAAGGGAGTTCCCAAGTACGGCGTGTACGTCAAGTGCAAGATTCCCGGCACTTCGCCGCGGCAGGCGGCCAAGACTCCACTGGCGGGCGTGATGACCGATACTCTCACCACCGGCACTTCGGCCCGCGACCACATGAAGTACCTGCTGCGCTCCGCGCGAGCGATGACTGCCGCCCTGGAGTGCCAGAACAACCCGACGATCCCTGCGGAGCCGCCCGCGGCCCTTCAGTGACTCGCTGCTCTCGGCGCCGCGAGCTGTGGGCAGAAAGACACCCCATGGCGAGGGATGCGCTGGCGTCTGCAGCGACGTTGGAGAATGCACCGACACCGATGACGCGCGGGATGGTGAGGATGCGAAAGGCCGCCGCCAGCTCTCTGCTCGTACTGCTGCTGGGGACGGGAAGTTGCACGTCCGGCGACGGGGACGGTAAGGAGACGACTGCCGACGAGCCGTCGACCTGTGAGCAGTTGCTCGGGGCAGCCGGCGTCGAGTGGGTCAAGAACAGTGCCAAGGAGAAGACGGGCGTGGCGTCCGACTCCGAGGACCTGAAGAGTGCCAGATCGCTGTTCTACGGCTATGCGAAGGCCTGGGACCCGAAGAGCACGCAAATCCCCACCTTCAGCAACTCCGAACTGTGCAGGGTGGTCAAGACGTCGGGCGCTACGACCAACAAGAACCTGTCGATCTACTACGGCGCGTCCATAGTTCCATTCGACTTCTCCGTCGACGAGAAGGCGGGCGCTCAAGGCACCAAAACAGCCACCCCGGTAAACGCTGACGTTAAGCTGGTGCACGCAAAAAGAAAGAACGGAAGCGGCAAGTACTACATCTATGTGAAGTGTCGGATTTCCGGCGCACCGGCAGGTCAGGAGAACGAGGTACCGATCGAGGGAGTCATGCACGACACCCTCACCGGCGATACCGATGCCCGGGTCCACATGAAGTACCTCTTGCACTCCGCCGGCGTCGTGGCGCGCTCCTTCGACTGCCAGAACAACCCGAAGGTTCCGGCGGAACCGCCCATCGCCGTGAAGTAGCTCCTGCAGACGAAGACCTGTGCCATTCCCTGACCCTGGCCTCTCGACGCCGGGGGCCGTGGGCAGACCTTCGGCAACGAAGACGAACGGCAGCCACAGGATGAGGACATGACAGAGACAGTCCTGGCGGCCAAGAGCAGCCCGGCGGGCCGTGCACCGTGGAAGATCTCCGCCGCCATGGTTGCCGTACTACTGGTTCTGGTCGCCGCCGGTGTATGGCTGTTGTGGCCAGACGAAGACGCTGCCGTGGCGGTGCCCGGAAAGGTGTGCGAGAAGTCGCTGCCCGGCGGGAACGTGAAGGGCCTCATGCCTGAGCACGGTGAGAAGTTCCAGGAGAAGAACGCCTACAACTTCGCCTCCGCCGGACACAGCCAAGACGCCATGAGGGACTGGGGGCTTGGGCAGTGTCTGCTGTCCGGCGGAGGGGTGACCGTCGAGGTCGAGTACCGGCTTCTCCAAGGAGGCGACCACGCGCGCGAAGACGTTGAGCGCGATGCCGGAAAATCTGGAAGGACGCCCCTCACGCTCGGGGACGCGGTGGGCTATCTGAACGGCCCTGGCGCCCACCTCTTTGTCGACTGCCCGGTCCGTTCGGGCGGCAAGGATCTCCTGGAGGTCTCGGTCGGTGTGGGCGGCAACGGCTCGGACATGAAGGATCCCACCGTGCGCGAGAGTGTGGCCGGCCTCGTTGCCGACACCATCCGACACGCTGCCCAGGACATCCGGTACTGCGCCAATGCCGAGAGCTTGCCGGGCGGCGCGCCGAGCATCGGGTGAGACAGGACTGCCCGGTTGCGGGACGGACTGAGTTGCATCATCACTCCGGTTCTTTCGAGGCAACCACCAGTTCGGGGTGGGCCGAACCGCCCGACTGGGCGAACGCCTTGGTGCCGGCCACACCCCTAGGCCGTTTCGTTCGGATCACGCCTTGCCGCATGCCGGGTACGTGGTATTGCAGAGACCCTGCGGTCCCGGGCCGACTGCCGGGCTAGCTAAAGTGGCAGCCATGAGCGATCACCCCGGGCCTCAGGTCTTATCGCCGGTGCTCCTCGGGGTGGGGGACGGCGACTGGTTGCCTGTCACCGCTGGCGAGTCGGGAGCAGTTGTCTTTCGCAGCGCGGACGCCACCCAGTATGCCAAGTGCGTGTCCGCTGCGAGTGCAGCCGACCTGAAGGCCGAGCGCGACCGGGTCGCATGGCTGAACGATCAGGGTGTGCCTGGTCCCCGAGTGCTCGACTGGCACTCCGGTGACGCCGGCGCCTGCCTGATGACCAGTGCCGTCTCCGGCATACCTGCTGATCAGGTGCCCGCTGAGGACCTGCGGGTCGCCTGGGAACCCATCGCGGACGCGGTGCGCCGACTGCACGAGGTGCCCGTGTCGCAGTGCCCATTCCGCCGGGGCCTGGACGCTACGGTCGCCGTGGCGCGCGACGTCGTGGCCCGCGACGCCGTCAACCCGGAGTTCCTCCCCGTCGAGCAGCAACACAAGCCCGCTTCGGAGCTGCTGGACCGCCTCACCCGGCAGGTCCCACGGCGGCGGGAACAGGAAGTCGCCGACACGGTCGTCTGCCACGGGGATCTGTGCCTGCCCAACATCATCCTCGATCCGCGGACCCTGGACGTGTCAGGCTTCATCGACCTGGGCCGCCTCGGGCTGGCCGACCGCTACGCCGACTTGGCGCTGTTGCTCGCCAACGCGCGAGAGACATGGCCAGACGAGGAGCGGGGACGGGCTGCGGACATGGCGTTCGCCGAGAAGTACGGCATCGCCCTGGACCACGACCGCCTCCACTTTTACCTCCATCTCGACCCGCTCACCTGGGGCTAATCGATTTCGTGGGGATCATCGGGCGGACCATAGAAAGTTGCTGGCGATGTGGAGTCCGGCCAGGTAGATGGTCGCGGTCTTCTCGTAGCGGGTGGCGATGCCGCGCCATTGCTTGAGGCGGTTGATGCACCGCTCGACGGTGTTGCGCTGCTTGTAGGCATCGCGGTCGAAGCCCGGTGGCCTACCGCCGCGGTTTCCCCGACGCAGTCGGTGACGTTGCTGGTCCGCCGGGACGGGGATCACCGCGCGAATACCGCGCTGTCGCAGGTGGTTGCGGATCGCGCGGGAGGAGTACGCCTTATCGGCCAGGACCACGTCGGGCCTGGTGCGCGGCCGTCCATGGCGTCGGGGAACGCGAAGGCGGGCCATCACCTCCGTGAAGGCGGGCGCGTCGCCAGCCTGTCCGGCGGTAAGAACGAAGGCCAGCGGCCGGCAGCGGTCGTCGGCGGCGAGGTGGATCTTCGTGGTCAGTCCGCCGCGGGACCGGCCGAGGGCGTGGTCGCCCGGCTCGCCGGCCGGGGCCCCTTTTTCCGAGCCCCGGCCGCATGCTGGCGGGCCCGCACGACCGTGGAGTCCACCGACACGGCCCAGTTCAGATCCTTTTCGGCGTCGGCCTGTGCCATCAGCGCGGTGAACACCCGCTCCCAGGTTCCGTCGACGGCCCAAATCCGCAGCCGGTTGTAGACGCCCCGCCAGTTGCCGTACCTCTCTGGCAGGTGCACCCACTGCGTGCCGGTCTTGAATTTGAAGGCGATCGCGTCGATCACCTCGCGATGGTCCCTCCACCGTCCACCCCGCTTCGGCGTCCGGTCCGGGAGTAACGGCTCGATCCGCGCCCACTGCGCGTCAGTCAACGGCACACACAGACCAACGATCAGATGATCCGAACGAAACGGCCTAGTAGTGCTTCGTTACGTTGGGTGATCTCGCCTGGTGTGGGCATCTTCCTGGTATGAGGTTGGGGGAGATGGAACGACTCCGGGGTGAGTTAGCGGAGTTCGTTGCCGATGTGTTCGGGTCGCTGCCGCGGCGGGATCAGCGGCGGTGGGGCGAGTGTTATCTGCGGGGTCTGATGCTGGACGGCAGGCGCAAGTCGATCCAGCCGATGGCCGAGCGTCTGCCGGACGGGAACATGCAGGCCCTGCAGCAGTTCGTGAGCCAGTCGCCGTGGGATCCGGTGCCGGTGCGGCGGCGGATCGCCGAGCGGCTGTCCCACGTTGTCGGGCCCGAGGTGTGGGTGATCGACGATGTGTCGTTCCCCAAGTGCGGCAGGGCGTCGGTCGGGGTGGCCCGCCAGTACTGCGGAGCGGTCGGCAAGCGGGCGAACTGCCAGGTCGCAGTCAGTGTCCATGCCGCCACCGACACCGCTTCGTGCCCGTTGCAGTGGCAGTTGTATCTGCCGCGTGAGTGGACGGATGCGCCGGAGCGATGCCGCAGGGCAGGAGTCCCCGACGACGTGGTGCACCAGGAGAAGTGGCGTCTGGCGCTCGGCCTCCTGGACACCCTCGCCCAGTGGCAGTTGAAGGCGCCGGTCGTGGTCGCCGATGCCGGCTACGGCGTCAGTACCCCGTTCCGGCTCGGTCTCGAGGAGCGAGGGCTGTCCTATGTCCTGGCCCTGGCCGGGAAGGAAGTCGCCCACTGGGAGGATGTTGAGCCGCACCAGCCTGCTTATGGCGGACTCGGCCCGCCCACCCTTGCCCGCTACCGCACCCCACCGCGAGCCGTCTGCGTCCTCGCAGCGGAGGCGGGTGTGGAGCGGTTCACCGAGGTGACCTGGAGGCAGGGCAGCAAAGGCGCGATGACCTCACGGTTCGCGGTGCTGACAGTGCGGCCCGCGGGCAAGCAGTCCCTGGCCGCAGCCCAGGAGGCGGGCGGCGGCCGCAACCAGTGGGACGGCGTCCTGCCCGCCCGGACCCTCCTGGTCGAATGGCCGGACGGCCAGGACACTCCGACGGGCTACTGGGTATCGAATCTGCCTGCCACCACACCTGCCGCTGACCTGGTGCGGTGGGCGAAGATGCGCTGGCGGATCGAGCACGATTACCGCGAGCTCAAGCACGGCCTGGGACTGGACCACTTCGAGGGCCGCACCTGGCGTGGCTGGCACCACCACGTCACCCTCGTCACTGCCGCCCAGGCATTCCTCACCCTCAGGCGGCTCGACCCAAAAGTCCGCACACCGGCCTGACTCTCTACCAGGTCCTCGACGTTCTTCAGGACCTGTTGAGGTGCTGGACCGGTACCTGCACCACCTGCGGCCGCCCCCTGCCCAGCCCCCGGAGCAGCCGCAGACAGCCCAGAACCTAACGAAGCACTACTAGTCCTCGAGACGGCCGGTGGGAGCTGCGGAGACCCGGACGTACGGGACCGGGGGTCGTGACCAGACGCACGCCGTCCAGATCACCGCGTGCGGCGACCGCGTCCGCTGTCCCTTCGGGACAACGGTGAACGGGCTCAACGAGGGATATCGGCGCTGTACTTCAACCCGCGGACGAACCAGCCGAACGCGGCAGCGCTGACGATGAGCCCGCTCTGGCCGGAGATCTTCGAGTCGCGTATGCCCACGCGCGGCAAGGAACAGGCCACCTCCACGCACTCGTTGTCTGCTGCGCTGTAGCTGCTCTTGAACCAGCTTCCTGCCGTGAGCTGGGCTGTGGCTGGCGTTTCGCTCATCGGGTGAACTCCTGTCGTGCTGCGGCCAGCAGCTCAAGGCTGACCGACGTGTCGGCCGCTTGTGATCGCAGGTAGTCAAACATGAGTTTGTAGCTCTGCACATCGCCGGGGGCGTCGAGATAGAGACCTCGCTTGTGGATCTCCAAATAGACCACGTTCATGCTGCTGAGCGGGTCGCCTGCATCGTCACGCCCGAGGATCAGGAAGTGGCCGCCCGAGCCGGCCGCGTGGGCGCCCGCGGTGAATTGCAGGATTTGGATGTCCACGTTTGGCCGCTGCGCCAGGGCGTGCAGGTGGCCGATCTGCTCTGCCATCACGTCGGCGCCGCCGACATGTCGCCTGAGGACCGAGTCGTCCAGTACCGCCCAGAGGTGCAGTGCGGGCGAACGCTCAAGAATCGACTGGCGTTTGATGCGGGCGTCCACTTTGTTCGTGATGACATCGGCAGTGGTACGGACGTCCTGCGCCTCGTGGAGAGCGAGGGCGTATCGGGGGGTCTGGAGCAGGCCCGGTACCAGAGCGTTTGCGAAGACATGCTCGTATTCGGCGACATCCTCGAAGGACATCAGCGGGTCCATGACCTCGGGAACGGCAGGATGGTCCATCCACCAGCCGTTCTCCTGGTTGCGGACGAGCTGTGTCAGGGCGTCCAACTCCGTGGATGTGGCGCCGCAGGTGTCTGCGATCGCTCTCACGGTGGGGATTCTGAGCTTGGCGCGGTCCTGCCATGTCTCGTAGCGGTTCACGGTCCCGACCGAGACTCCCGCGAGCTTGGCCACTTCGGACTGTGTGAGGTCGGCCCGGGTACGGAGCGCCTTGAGCCCACGGGCGATCTGCATGCGGCCAGCAGGGCCCGCTGATCCTCGTACGGTCACCGTCTTGTCTCCCACTCGGCCGTCATGCTCACTCGCGCGCCCTGCCTGCGGTGCGGCATCCAGAGCGTATGCGGGGCCAGCGCGCGCAGTGCTCTCTCCCTGAAGTTCACCCTGTCGAGGGAGAGTTGAGGCGCTGTACCTCGATTGTTGAAATTCAATGGCAGCATACTCAATGAGTGCATCGCGTGTTGGATCGGTCACTGATGGTGGCTGCTATGTGCGGCGCGCTCATGCCCTGAGCTTCACTTCGTCGAAGGAGTCCCTATGCGGCGGCTGGTTAGCCAACTCGTCTACTGTGTACGGCTGTTCGCCGGGCCGACTGGGCGCCATCGAGCACCGCTTCTGCCATCGAGGGGCCAGCCGCCACGGGCTTCTCGATCCGCCACAACTCTCCCGGCGCTGAGCCGCCTCGCTCCTACCGTCCGCCACTGGCGCACCCCCATCGACGGCACCTCCACCGCCCTCGTCCGTCCCTACCTCGCCGCACACGAGCGCGAGGAACAGGCCCGCCTTCAGCGCCTGCGCCGCGGCGCTCTCTGGTGTGCCACCTACGGTGTCGACCTCGACCTCCGGGACATCCACGCCGTACTGGGGGCCGCGTCATGAATGAGGGAGCGGACCGCCTACGGCTCCTGCCCTGGACCGGCGTCCAAGGCCAGCCCTGCCTCCTCCTCACGGACGGCGACGGTGGCGTCGCCTCTCGGTTGGCCGACCGGATCGAGGAAGTGCAACTCGGGCTCGCGCAGCGGCTTCTGGGGCGCGTGCGTGAGGGACTCCCGGAGTGTGGGCCGAGTGAGGCTGCAGAATTCGCCGACCTGACATGCCAGTTGACGGACGCGCTTGAGGACATGCTGCTCATCGCGGTCGCGCGGGGCTGTCGCCTCCGCGGGGACCGGTGGGCCCGGGAAGGCGGAGTGACCATCGCGCCGTCGCCGCCAACGGTCCTCCACGACGTTCTGGCGCACGGCCCGACCGCCCCCCGAGGCTTCGGCCTGCTCACTCTCGCCGGTCGCGACCTCACCTCCGCGAGTGCCGCCCGGCGCTATGTGCGGGACACGGCTGGAGTGTGGGGGCTGTCGCCCGATACGACTGACGACCTGGAAACGATCACCGGAGAGCTGGTCGCCAACGCCCTGGAGCACACCGACAGCCACACCATCACCGTCACCTGCGCCCTCGCCTCCCGCACGGTCACGATCGGCGTCACCGACGAGGGCCAGGGGTGCCCACCGGCGTCGCCCCTGGGCGCGGCAGGGCGGCCGAGCCCGGAGCAGCAACACGGCCGCGGCCTGCTGATCACCGAGGCACTGGCCGACCGGTGGGGTACGCGGCGTACCGGCAGCGGGCTGACCGTATGGGCCGACGTCGGCCTCGGAGACGCGGAGGCTGCCGGATGACTTTCGCCACGATCGACACGGTGGACCTGCCCCGCCACAGCACGAAGGCATAGGCATGGTCGCCGTAACACGAACCTGCACCCACCGGGGCCTGCTCAAGGCCGACGCCTCCTACGGCATCGGCGTCGACATCACGCCGTACGCACGCGGCGCGCTCTGACCCGACCTCGCGGCACGGGAAAGCCCTTGGCATCTACATGCTTTTTACCAAGGCGTAACGCGCATGGGGGACTGCGGCCCGGCCCCGCAGGTGTTTACGTGGTGTTGGACATTCCGGGATCCACCGCCACGGAGGTGCACGTCATGCCGGATGCCGCGCAGCGGCTGAAAAGCCTCGTCGAACAGTTGCTGGGAGCCCCTCTGCCGGTGCGTATCCGCGCCTGGGACGGGTCGCAGGCGGGGCCGCCGGGTGCGCCGACCCTCGTGGTGCGCAACCGCCGGGCCGTACGCCGCCTGCTGTGGAAGCCGGGCGAGCTGGGTCTCGCCCGTGCCTGGGTCGCCGGTGACCTGGACATCGAGGGCGATCTCTACGCCGGCCTCGACCTGATGTCGGGGTTCGTCTGGGAGCGCGGGGACGACGCCCGTACTCTCGCCCAGGCACTCCGCGACCCCGAGTTCCGCGCAGCCGCCCGCGGACTCATCGCCCTCGCAGGGCCCCCGCTGCCCCCCGCCCCGCCGCGCGAGGAGGTCCGCAGACCACGCCGCGGCCTGCACACCAAGCGCACCGACAGACGGGCCATCAGCCACCACTACGACGTCGGAAACGACTTCTACGAGATCGTCCTCGGGCCGTCCATGGTGTACTCCTGCGCCTACTGGCCCACCCCCGAAGCAGACGGCGGCGCCCTGGAGGCCGCGCAGCGCGACAAGCTGGAACTCGTCTCCCGCAAGCTCGCCCTGAGGCCCGGTCAGCGGCTCCTCGACGTCGGCTGCGGCTGGGGCTCCATGGCCATCCACGCCGCCCGTGAGCACGGCGTGAGCGTCGTCGGCATCACCCTCTCCGACGAGCAGGCCGCGTACGCCCGCAAGCGGGTCGCCGGCGAGGGACTGACCGACCGGGTCGAGATCCGCGTACAGGACTACCGGGACGTCGCCGACGGGCCGTACGACGCGATCTCGTCCATCGGGATGGCCGAACACGTCGGCTCCGAACGGTACCTGGAGTACGCCGAGGATCTCTTCAGGCTCCTCAAGCCCGGCGGTCGGCTGCTCAACCACCAGATCGGCCGCCGCCCGCACCACGACGAATCCACGTACGACATCGACGAGTTCATCGACGCCTACGTCTTCCCCGACGGTGAGCTGGCCCCGATCGGCACCACCGTGACCCAGCTCGAACGCGCCGGGTTCGAGGTGCGTGACGTCGAGTCGATCCGCGAGCACTACGCCCTCACCCTGCGCCGCTGGGTCGCCAACCTGGAGGCCGACTGGGCCCGGGCCGTGCGGCTGACCAGCCCCGGCCGGGCCCGCGTCTGGCGGCTCTACATGGCCGCCTCCGCACTTGCCTTCGAACACAACCAGATCGGCGTCAACCAGGTCCTCGCCGTCCGGACCCCCAAGTCCGGCGACTCCGGAATGCCCCTGCGCTCCCGCACCTGGAACTGACCCGAAAGAGGACCCGGACGAAGACCCGAACGAAAAGAAGGGCCCGCTTCCCGTCGAAGGAAGCGGGCCCGACTGCCGTGCCCCTGCTCGTACCGCTGTTCCGGCTACTCCGACTTGATCGCCGTCAGCATGTTCAGGCGGGCCGCCCGCCGGGCCGGCCACAGCGCCGCCAGGACGCCCACCGCCGCCGCCAGGAGGAGGAAGACGGCCATCCTGGACCACGGCAGGACGAGTTCGTACGTCGGCAGGCTCGTGCCCAGCAGCTCACCGGCCGCCCAGCCGAAGAACACCCCGAGGCCGATGCCGAGCACCCCGCCGAAGAGCGAGATGACCAGGGACTCCAGGCGGACCATCCGCTTGATGCCCTTGCGGTCCAGGCCGATCGCGCGCAGCATGCCGATCTCCTGGGAGCGCTCGAAGACGGACATCGCCAGGGTGTTGATGACCCCGAGCACCGCGACGATCACGGCCATCGCGAGCAGCCCGTAGAGCATGTTCAGCATCAGAGTGAACATCTTCGCGATCTCGTCGGAGAGGTCCTGCTTGCTCTGCACCTTGATGGCCGGGTTGGAGCCGAGGGCCTTCTCCAGCCTGTCCTTCGTCGCGCCGGACGCGCCGTCGGACGTCTTGACCATCACCTGCATGTCGCCCGGGTCCGACTGGTGCGGGGAGAGCGCGGTGTTGTCCAGGATGATGCCCTGGATCATCTCGTTGCCCTCGTAGACCCCGGCGACGGTCAGCTGCTGCTTCTTGCCGTCCTCGTAGGCGACGGTGAAGTCCGAACCGGCCTTCCAGCCGTGCGACTTGGCCGTCGTATCGTCCACGACGACCTGTGTACCGCCGACCTTGAAGGCTCCGTCGTCGACCTTGAGGTCGGTCAGCTTGCCGATCGCGTCGCCCGTGACGCCGGTGAGGTACTCGCTCTCGCCGTCGATGCGGGAGGGGGCGTTGCGCAGCGGGCTGACGGCGGTGACGTCGTGGATCCCCCCGAGTTTCTTCTCGACGTCGGGGGAGAGCTCGTTGCCGTTGGCCATGGAGACCACGTAGTCCGCGCGGATCGCCGAGGAGGCCATCTTGTCGATGGACTTCTGGACGCTGCCCGCCATCACCGTCATGCCGGTGATGAGGGTGAGGCCGATCATCAGCGCGGAGGCGGTGGCCGCCGTACGACGGGGATTGCGCACCGAGTTCTGACGGGCCAGCTTGCCCGAGACGCCGAACACCCGCAGCACCGGTGCCGCGGCCGCGATCAGCGGGCGGGACAGCAGGGGCGTGAGGATGAAGACGCCGATGATCAGCAGGACCGCGCCGAGGCCCATCGGGGCCTGGCCGTCCGAGCCGGACATCGTCGTCGCGGCCAGGACCACCGCGACACCCGCCGCCGAGAACAGCGCGCCCAGCGTGTTGCGCAGCACCAGCGACTTGGTGGTGGCCTGTGCGTGCAGGCTGCTCATCGCGGCCACCGGCGGGATCTTAGCGGCCCGGCGGCCGGGCAGCCACGCGGCCAGCATGGTGATGAGGACGCCGACGGCGAGGGCCGCGCCGACCGTGCCCGGCGTGATGATCAGCGGCCCGTCCGGGACGGTCGCCCCGATCGAGCCCATCAGCGACCGCAGGCCCGCCCCGATGCCGATCCCGGCGGCCAGGCCGGTCACCGCGGCCACCGCGCCCACGAAGAACGCCTCCAGCAGCACCGACCGGGTGACCTGCCGGCGGGAGGCGCCGACCGCGCGCAGCAGCGCCAGCTCCTTGGTGCGCTGGGCGACCAGCATGGTGAAGGTGTTGGCGATGATGAACGTGCCGACGAACAGCGCGATGCCCGCGAACACCAGCAGGCCCTGCTTCATCCCGGACATCGAGGTGGAGATCATCTTCGCCTGGTCGTCGGCCAGTTGCTGCCCGGTCGTGGTGTAGACGAGGTCCTTCGGCAGCGCCTTGTCCAGCTCCGCCTTGAGCGCCCTCTGGCTGACGCCGGACTTCGCCCGCACGTCGATCTGGTCGTACGTGCCCTTCTTGCCGAACAGTTGCTGGGCCGAGGCCGTGTCGAAGAGGGCGAGGCTGCCGCCGGCGGCGACATTGCCGTCGTCGGTGGTGAAGATGCCGGCGATCTTCGGGGTGAGGACCGGACCGTCCACCGAGATCCGTACGGTGTCGCCGATCTTGTACCCGGCGCGCTTCGCGGTCTCCGAGTCGATGACGACCTCGTTCGCGCCACTCGGGGCGTGGCCCTCGGCCAGCGGATACCGGGTGTCCTTGGTGCCCCAGTAGTTGCCGCCCTGCGACTGGAAGCCGCCGCCGATGAGCTTGCCGTCCTTGTCGGCGATCGCGGTGAACCCGTTGACGACGCCGACGGCGGACGCGGCCCCCGGCACCTTCGCGCTGTCGTCGAGCAGCGCCTGCGTCAGCTCGGCCGTCTTGCCGACGGTGTCGCCCTTGTCCTCCTGGGTCTCGGCCTCCACGGCCACGTCGACCTGGTCGAAGCCCTTGGCCGAACTCTTCTGGAAGGCCTCGGAGATGGTGTTGGTGAAGACCAGGGTTCCCGACACGAAGGCCACGCCGAGCAGAACGGCGAGCACGGTCATGAGCAGCCTGGCCTTGTGCGCGAATACGTTGCGCAGGGCGGTGCGGAACATCAGCTGGTACGGCCCTTCGCGTCGAACTCGGGGGTCTGGGGGTTGCCCCCAGGAAGGCGCCGCATCAGGTCGAGGACCGAGTCCGCGGTCGGTCCGTGCAGTTCGTCGACGATCCGTCCGTCCGCCAGGAACACCACCCGGTCCGCGTACGCCGCGGCCACCGGGTCGTGAGTCACCATCACCACCGTCTGCCCGAGCTCCCGTACGGAGTTGCGCAGGAAGCCGAGGACCTCCGCGCCCGCGCGCGAGTCTAGGTTTCCGGTCGGCTCGTCGCCGAAGATGATCTCGGGCCGGGAGGCCAGGGCGCGGGCCACCGCGACGCGCTGCTGCTGGCCGCCGGAGAGCTGGGAGGGACGGTGGCTGAGACGGTCGGCCAGGCCGACCATCCCGATCACCGAGTTCAGCCACTGCTTGTCCGGTTTGCGGCCCGCGATGTCCATCGGGAGGGTGATGTTCTCCAGGGCCGTCAGCGTCGGGAGCAGGTTGAAGGCCTGGAAGATGAAGCCGATCTTGTCCCGGCGCAGCTTGGTCAACTGCTTGTCCTTGAGGGACCCGAGTTCCGTCTCGCCGATGCGCACCGAACCGGACGAGAAGGTGTCCAGGCCGGCCACACAGTGCATCAGCGTGGACTTGCCGGAGCCGGAGGGGCCCATGATCGCGGTGAACTCGGCCTGCCGGAACTCGACGGAGACCCGGTCCAGGGCGACCACCTGGGTCTCGCCCTGTCCGTAGATCTTCGACAGATCCGTGGCGCGCGCGGCCACTGCGGTGGTCCGGTCGGCGATGGATGCGGTGGTCACGAGTAGGCACTCCTGAGGGAACGACGACGGATGGGGCCCCGACGGGACGTGTTCAATCGTGGCCGCTTCAAGTCGCCGTGTAGTCAGCCGCTGTTCCGGTTCTGAAGACAGCCTCGGGTCGGACCACACCGTGCGCTGTCATACCTGGGGATGACGGGCACCCCTGAGGACAGGAGACGTCAAGAACAGGTGGAGCGTCCTCGTTCAGGCGGTGAAATTCCGTCATTCCGCATGCGTGGCCGAGCGGCGCGCGCAAGGCTGCTGGCAAGTGCGGATGGCCTGTTCCAGGTGCTGATGCTCCCTCAGGCCTCAATAAAATAAGACAACATCGGTCCGCCCGCCCGATGTTCGGGGGGAGCCTCCCGATAGGCTCGGAACCTCGATGCGGAGCCCATGGCCTGCCCGGATGGTGGAATGCAGACACGGCGAGCTTAAACCTCGCTGCCCCTTCGCGGGCGTGCCGGTTCAAGTCCGGCTCCGGGCACTTCCGTACCTCTGCGAACCGCCGTTTCGTGGCCTTCGATCCCTGCACCCTCCATTGAAGAGTTCACCGCACGACCGTTGACAGCGGGCACGTGCGGTCGCAGACTCACGTCCTAAAGTTGGTGAAACAAACTTCACCATGCGAACAAAAGGGCGAACAGAGAGGCTGGTCGATGCGCACCACCGTCGGCATCATCGGAGCCGGTCCGGCCGGCCTCCTCCTGGCCCGGCTGCTCCATGACGCGGGCATCGACTCGGTCGTCCTGGAGAGCCGCGACCGTACCTATGTCGAACATCGGCAGCGGGCCGGGATCCTGGAGCAGGGCACCGTCGACGTACTGCGCGAGGTCGGCGCAGGGGCGCGCATGGACGGGGAGGGTCTGCGCCACGACGGCATCGAACTGCGGTTCGCCAAACAGCGTCACCGCGTCGACTTCCCCGCCCTCGCCGGTGGCCGGTCGGTGATGGTCTACGCCCAGACCGAGGTCTGCAAGGACCTCATCGCCCTTCAGCTCGCCGAGGGCGGCCCCCTGCTGTTCGAGGCGGAGGCGCTGGCCGTCGAGGACGCCGACAGCGACCGGCCGCGCGTCCGCTTCCGCCACGAGGGCAGGGAAGACGTCCTGGAGTGCGACTACGTCGTCGGCTGCGACGGCTTCTGGGGGGTGGCGCGCAAGGCGATCCCCGCCCGGCTCACCCAGGTGTTCGAGCGGACGTACCCTTTCGCCTGGCTCGGCATCCTCGCCGACGTCCCGCCCTCGCACGACGAACTGGTCTACGCCCGCCACGACCGCGGCTTCGCGCTCCTGTCGATGCGCTCCCCGTCCGTCTCCCGTCTCTACCTCCAGGTCCCCGAGGGCACGGACGCCGACTCCTGGAGCGACGACGCCATCTGGGCGGAACTGGAGCGCCGCTTCGAGACCGCCGACGACTGGCGGCTGGCCCGCGGACCCATCACCCAGAAGTCGGTGACCCCCATGCGCTCCTACGTCCACGAGCCCATGCGGTACGGCCGGCTCTTCCTCGCCGGGGACGCGGCCCACATCGTGCCGCCCACCGGAGCCAAGGGACTCAACCTGGCCGTCGGGGACGTGGTGACCTTCGCGCGGGCACTGACGTACGCGAAGGAGAAGGGATCGGCGGAGTTGCTCGACGCCTACTCCGAGACCTGTCTGCGCCGGGTGTGGCAGGCCGAGCGCTTCAGCTACGACATGACCAGCCTCCTGCACCGCGCCCCCGACGCCACCGCCTTCGAGGACCGCCTCCAACTGGCCCGTCTGGAGCGGATCTCCTCCTCCCGGGCCGCCGAGACGGACCTCGCCGAGGCGTACACCGGGTTCCCATTCGGGTGAAACGACCCGGCCGTGGCGGGAATCACCCGTTCGCGTAGCGTGTTGCCGACCACGACAAGGGAAAGATCCTCCCCAAGCACTAGGGGCATTCCTTTGCCTACCTATTACTCTTGAGCCAAGGCCCACACACGGCGGCCATGGAGGAGTGAAATGAGGAGCAGCAACCCGGTCTTCTCGCGACGGGGGTTCAGCCGCGACAACGGCTACGCGGGCTTCAACACCGCGCCGCAGGCCGGGGGCGCAGCCGTAGGCACGCAGGGCAACCCGTATGCCCAGCCACAGGCCGGCAACCCGTACGCCCAGAACCCGTACGCACAGCAGGACCTGCAGCAGGGCGCACCGCCGCAGGCTCCGGCCACCGGCAGGATGACGATCGACGACGTCGTCCTGCGCACCGGCAGCACGCTCGGCGTCCTGATCGTCACGGCCGCGCTCGCCTGGGCGCTGCTGCCCATCGACGACGCGAACATCGGCCGGTCGTACGGCATCGGCATCGGCGCCGCGCTCATCGGCATGGTGCTCGCCTTCGTCCAGTCCTTCAAGCGCAAGGCCTCGCCCGCGCTGATCCTGACGTACGCCGCCTTCGAGGGCGTCTTCCTCGGCGTTCTGTCCAACATCGTCGACAACCGCATCGCCGACGGTGCGGCCATGCAGGCGGTGATCGGCACCATGGCGGTCTTCGCCGGGGTGCTGGTGGCGTACAAGGCGGGCTGGATCCGCGTCAACCGCCGGTTCTACGGCTTCGTGATGGCGGCCGCGCTCGGCTTCGTCCTGCTGATGATGGTGAACCTGCTGTTCGCCGTCTTCGGCGGCGGTGACGGCCTCGGCTTCCGCAGCGGCCCGCTCGGCGTGGTCTTCGGTGTCGTCGGCATCCTGCTCGGTGCCTGCTTCCTGGCCCTGGACTTCAAGCAGGTCGAGGACGGCATCGCGTACGGCGCGCCGCGCGAGGAGGCGTGGCTGGCGGCCTTCGGTCTGACGATGACGCTGGTGTGGATCTACATGGAGTTCCTGAGGATCATCGCGATCCTCAACAGCAGCGACTGACGTACGCCGCTCGCGCGGCAACGTGAAGCGGCAGACATGAAGCGGCAGACGTGAAAGGGCCCCGGGTTTCTCCCGGGGCCCTTGTCGTTGTGCGCGCCTAAAGGAGTTTGCGCGCCGCCCTCCTCAGGTCGTACTCGTGGACGATCGCCTTCGCGTGGCCGTACGCGAGGTTGTGTTCGTGGCGGAGCCAGCTGACCTTTTCCTCGAAGCGGAAGAGGGCCGGACCGTCTTCGACGGTGCGGAGCCAGTCGGAGACTTCACGACCGGTGCAGTGGGGGATGCGGGCGAGCATGTTGCGGTGGGTCTCCTCGGAGAGGACGTGGGACATCGGCGCCTCCGGACGCAAAGGGGATGTAAGCCGGTCCTTCAGGTCACGGTGCCTGAGGGTTCGCCCGTTGGCAACAGTCTCGGTACGGCGCGTACGCTCACGGCGTGGTGGATACGACGCGCCTGACGCAAGCCGTGGATCACTTTGCCGACCGGTTGAGGGCGGCGCCGCAGAGTCGGCTGCAGCGGAGCGCAGCCGCCGAGGCCCTGGGACTGGCCAGGGAGATGGCCCGGTGGGCACAGACCGTGGAGGCGCCCGGAGTGGAGCCTCGGGTGATGCCGGACGCCGGGATGTTCGCCGCCGCCGACCAGATCACCGTGGCCGTGCACGACTTGGCCCTCGTGCTGGAGGACGAGGGCCAAGTCGATGACGCTGTGCGGTTGGTGGAGGATGCGCAGAAGAGGGCGGGGGTCTAGGGGCGGGGGCACAGGGCGCACCCATCCCTCCGGGTTCTAGAGCGAGGCTATGACCCGGTCCGCCAGGATGTAGACGTTCTCCTCGCCGCACGCGAAGGTCAGGGTGTACGCGCCCGAGATCCCCGAGCCGCCCAGCAGTACGGGCGTCTCGCCGGCGCGCAGGGCCGACGCCAGATGTTCCGCGGTTTCGCGGTGGCCCGGGGTCATGCAGAGGGTGGTGCCGTCGGCGAAGACGTAGACGTCGAGGGTGCCGAGGGGGCCGGGACGGACGTCGGTCAGCTCGGTGGCGGTGGCGGCCAGCTCCTCCAACGTGGCCACCGTTCGCTCGTGGTCGTTGACCACGGGCGACGCCACGGGAACGAAGTCCGGGTGGGAGGGGTGGCGGCGGCGGGCCGCGGCCAGCTCCGGCGAGTCTCCCCCGGAGGAGGAGCTCCCGGCGAACTCGTCGGTGTCGGCGCCGGGCTCGGCGACGGGCTCCAGGGGCTCCAGGCCCACGAAATCGGTCTGCCGGGGCAGGAACAGCTCGCTGTCGGGCAGGCCCAGCAGTGAGGAGGGCGCGTCGGTGGCGTCACGTGCCTCCTGGGCGGCCCAGAAGGCGCGCGCCTCGGCGAGCTCACGCTCACGTTCCTCTGCGAGGGCCTCGGCCACGGCGGCGCGTATCTCGTCGACATCGGCGGCGGGCCGGGCGGCGGGCACGAAGCCCCGCGTCGCCGTGGCGTTGCTCTTGGCGATCTCGGTGTGCAGGGCGGCGACCTGTCGGCGCAGCACCATGAGGGTGCGCAGGACGGCGACGCCCACGGCGCCGGTGGCGACCGTGGTGACCAACAAAGCGATCGGCATGGCGCTCACTGACGTACTCCCGGTTCCAAAGTCGACCCCGACTTCCTACATCAGCTTGAAGGGCGGACTAACCCGCTGTCAGTGCGTAACGTCACGAAACGGACAGGACTTTGGGCTCGGGGCTTACTGCTGAAGTACTGCTGACCTGCGCGAATCCCGGTCCGAGCGAGATAGGTCACATCCTGGGGGAAATTGGATCACAAATCGGCCCAGAACCTTGGAGTTTCCCGGGTTCCGGGCCGAAGTGTGACGCTGGGTTCCCTTACGGATACGGGGGGTTGGGGATCCGGGAGCTCCGGGAGCCCCGAGGGCTCGTCAGCTGAGGCGCTCGATGACCATCGCCATGCCCTGCCCGCCGCCGACGCACATCGTCTCCAGGCCGAACTGCTTGTCGTGGAACTGGAGGGAGTTGATGAGCGTGCCGGTGATGCGGGCGCCCGTCATGCCGAAGGGGTGGCCCACGGCGATGGCGCCGCCGTTGACGTTCAGCTTGTCGGGGTCGATGCCGAGGTCGCGGTAGGAGGGGATCACCTGGGCGGCGAACGCCTCGTTGATCTCGACCAGGTCGATGTCGTCGATACCGAGGCCGGCCCGGCGCAGGGCCTGCTGGGACGCCTCGACCGGGCCGAGGCCCATGATCTCGGGGGAGAGGCCGGAGACGCCGGTCGACACGATGCGGGCGAGCGGGGTCAGGCCGAGCTCGCGGGCCTTGGTGTCGCTCATGATGACGAGCGCGGCGGCGCCGTCGTTGAGCGGACAGCAGTTGGCGGCGGTGACCATGCCGTCGGGGCGGAAGACCGGCTTGAGGCCCTGGACGCCCTCCAGGGTGACGCCGGCGCGCGGGCCGTCGTCCTTGGAGACGACCGTGCCGTCGGGGAGGGTGACCGGGGTGATCTCGCGCTCCCAGAAGCCGTTCTTGATGGCTTCCTCGGCGAGGTTCTGGGAGCGGACGCCGAACTCGTCCATGTCCTGGCGGGTCACGCCCTTCGAGCGGGCGAGGTTCTCGGCGGTCTGGCCCATCGCGATGTAGGCGTCCGGGACGAGGCCGTCCTCGCGCGGGTCGTGCCAGGTCGTGCCCTCCTGCTCCGCGACGGCGGCGGTGCGGGCCTCGGCCTCGGCGAAGAAGGGGTTGTGCGTGTCCGGGAGGCTGTCGGAGTTGCCCTTGGCGAAGCGGGAGACCATCTCGACGCCGGCCGAGATGAAGACGTCGCCCTCGCCGGCCTTGATGGCGTGCAGGGCCATGCGGCTCGTCTGGAGCGAGGAGGAGCAGTAGCGGGTGATCGTGCAGCCGGGGAGGTGGTCCATCCCCATCTGTACGGCCACGATCCGTCCGAGGTTGTTGCCCTGCTCGCCGCCGGGCAGACCGCAGCCGAGCATCAGGTCGTCGATGTCCCGGGGGTCGAGCTCCGGGACCTTGGCGAGGGCGGCCTGGATGATCGTGGCGGTGATGTCGTCCGGGCGCAGGTCCTTGAGGGAGCCCTTGAAGGCGCGGCCGATGGGGGAGCGGGCGGTCGAGACGATCACGGCTTCGGGCATGACGGCTCCATTGGCGACGGGGGTGGGGCTGACTGGGAAGTTACCCGTACGTATGGGCTTGGTCACGGGTATCGCGGTGTGACACTTGCCGCAGTTTCTAAGCGCTTGCTTTTGTGGGGCGTGGACGCAGGAATGCGGATGGAACCGGGGGCGCGGTCTCGGAGCCCCCGGCCCCAACGGCCTCCGTGCCCAGTCTCCCTCCGGCCGCAGCTCAGGGCGACGGGGTGACGGGGGTCGGTTCCGTCACCGGCACCCTCCGGCGCCTGCGCCTCTTCAGGAGGGCCCATGGGCCCCTCGGGCCGCTCGGCACCGCGGCCGCGACCTCGGTGCCCGCCTCGGACGCGGCCTCCGCCGCCGCTCGTGCCACCGGAAGGAAGCCCTCGTGGCGGGAGACGTCCGGGCGCTCCTCCTCCGCAGGCCACAGGCCCAGGGCCGCGCAGACCGTCGGCAGGACCGCCATCGCGGCCGTGGCGTAGCCCTCCGCGGAGGGGTGGTAGTTGTCGGGGCCGAACAGCTCCCGCGGGTTCGCCGCGAACTCCGGGCCGAGCAGATCGCCCAGTGACACCGTACGGCCGCCCTGCTCGACCACTCCGATCGTCTGGGCCGCCGCCAGCTGCCGGGAGGCGCGGCGGGCCAGCCAGCGCAACGGCTGCTGCACCGGCTCGATCGTGCCGAGGTCGGGACAGGTGCCGACCACCACCTCCGCGCCGGCCGTACGCAGCCGTCGTACCGCTGTCGACAGATGACGCACCGAGCGGGTCGCGGGCATCCGGTGGGTGACGTCGTTCGCGCCGATCATGATCACGCAGATGTCCGGCACCCGCCCCGGATCCCCCAGGATCAGGGCCACTTGGCGGTCGAGGTCGTCGGAGCGGGCCCCGGGCAGAGCGACGTTACGGAACTCCACCGGGCGTTCCGCCACCGCGGCCAGTCCCGACGCGAGCAGCGCGCCCGGTGTCTGCGCGGCCCGGTGGACGCCCTGGCCCGCGGCCGTGGAGTCGCCCAGCATCACCAGGCGCAGGGCCGGTTCGTCGGGGGTGGCGTAGACATGGCCGTAGCGGCCCTCCGCCTGCGGGACATGCGGCGTCGTGCCGTTGCCCACCTGTCGCTTGGCCAGCCGTACCTCCGCCAGCAGCAGCCCCATGGCCGCCGCGCCGGCCAGACCGATCCCGCCGCCGCCGTACGCGGCACCGGCCGCGATCCGCCGGGCCACCCTCGCCCTCGACATCCTCGTCATGCGTCGCCGCCACCTCCTCGTATCCGTACATCCACTCCTTGCCCCGTACGGACCGTCGCCCAATCTCAACGGGCAGTGAACGGCAGCCACGGATCGTGCGGAAGCCATAGGCTGGCTTCACCCATCACGACCACTTCTTTTTGCAAGCATCCGGAGACAACGGTGCAATTCCACGACTCGATGATCAGCCTCGTCGGCAACACCCCGCTGCTGAGGCTCAACAGCGTGACCAAGGGCATTCGGGCAACCGTCCTGGCCAAGGTGGAGTACTTCAACCCGGGCGGTTCCGTGAAGGACCGCATCGCCCTGCGGATGATCGAGGCCGCGGAGGAGAGCGGGGCGCTCAAGCCCGGCGGCACGATCGTCGAGCCGACCAGCGGTAACACCGGTGTCGGGCTCGCCATCGTGGCGCAGCAGAAGGGGTACAAGTGCATCTTCGTGTGCCCCGACAAGGTGAGCACCGACAAGATCAACGTGCTGCGGGCGTACGGCGCCGAGGTGGTCGTGTGTCCGACCGCGGTGGACCCGGAGCACCCCGACTCGTACTACAACGTCTCCGACCGGCTGGTCCGCGAGACGCCCGGAGCCTGGAAGCCCGACCAGTACTCCAACCCCAACAACCCGCTCTCCCATTACCACTCGACCGGTCCTGAGCTGTGGGAGCAGACGGAGGGCAGGATCACCCACTTCGTCGCGGGCGTGGGGACCGGCGGCACCATCTCCGGTACCGGCCGCTACCTGAAGGACATCAGCGACGGGAAGGTGAACGTCGTCGGCGCCGACCCCGAGGGCTCCGTGTACTCGGGCGGCTCCGGGCGGCCGTATCTCGTCGAGGGTGTCGGTGAGGACTTCTGGCCCACCGCCTACGACCGGACCGTCGCCGACGAGATCGTGCCGGTGTCCGACAAGGACTCCTTCCAGATGACCCGGCGGCTCGCGAAGGAGGAGGGGCTGCTGGTCGGCGGCTCCTGCGGAATGGCCGTGGTCGCGGCGCTGCGGGTGGCCGAGCGGCTCGGGCCCGACGACGTCGTGGTGGTGCTGCTGCCCGACAGCGGGCGCGGCTACCTCAGCAAGATCTTCAACGACGAGTGGATGGCCGACTACGGCTTCCTCGAGGACGAGGGTCCCAGCGCCCGCGTCGCCGACGTCCTCAACGACAAGGTGCACGGCGCCATCCCGTCCCTCGTCCACATGCACCCGGACGAGACCGTCGGCGAGGCGATCGAGGTGCTGCGCGAGTACGGCGTCTCGCAGATGCCGATCGTCAAGCCCGGCGCCGGTCACCCGGACGTCATGGCCGCGGAGGTCGTCGGCTCGGTCGTGGAGCGGGAGCTGCTCAACGCCCTGTTCACCCAGCGCGCCTCGCTGGAGGACCCGCTGGAGAAGCACATGTCGCCGCCGCTGCCCCAGGTCGGATCCGGCGAGCCGGTCGGGGACCTGATGTCCGTGCTCGGCACGGCGGACGCGGCGATCGTCCTCGTCGAGGGCAAGCCGACCGGAGTGGTCAGCCGTCAGGATCTGCTGGCCTTCCTCGCCAAGGGCGGGAAGTGACGGCAAACCTGCGGTGAACTGCCGGTGTCGGTGGCGAACTTGCGGTTCGCCCACCCCATCGGTGGACTTCGCAGAAGTGGTACGAGCGTGTCACGTCCTCGCAGCACACGCTTAACACGGGTCCGGCACATTAGTGGATGTCGGCAGGGCGGGAGCGGCTCCCCGCCCAGCCGGCACCGAAACGGCGTCACGGACCTCCGGAGCGGCTCCCGGACCTCCACAGACGCCTAGGACGCGCAAGCCAGGCCTGACCCGGCCCGCGTCCCCCGCGGGGACCGCCGTCGTCCCGCCCCCCGTACAGGGGGTGCGGCGGTCCCCGCGCACAAACTTCTCGGGATCAGCGATCCCCGCCCCGCGAGCTCCGTTACGCGCTCCGCGCGCGTGAACGGGCGCCGGTAGTCAGTCCTTCCAGTCGCTGTCCTCCGTGTCCTTGCGGCGGCGGCCCCGGAAGAGGTCCGGGTTGACGCGGGCGGCCTGGAAGGCGTTGACGCCCACGATGCCGGCCCAGGCGACCAGCAGGCCGGGGAGGTCGGAGATACCGCCGGCGATCGCGGACAGCGGGACCGCCAGGACCAGCGAGACGATGCCGAAGCCGTAGCGCTCGCCCCAGGAGTCCGTGGTCTGCGGTGACCGGGAACCCCGCGCCACCACCATCTGCTGCTCGGCCATCTGCCGGCGCACCCGGCGCTCCACGGCGCCGTCGATGCGCTGGTCGACCTTCTCCAGGAACGAGTCGACCAGCGCGGACTCGTACTCCTCGCCCAGCTCCCTGCGGGCCTGCAGGGTGGCGTCGAGTTCCTTCTTCAGCTCGGTGTCCCGCGCGTCAATTCCGCTCATGTGACCCACCGTAAGGAGCCCGCGCGCCCGCCGCACTGGGGTTAGCCCCCCTGTTGGAATGGGGGCGCGCCGGTCGGGTGCGCCGGGCGTCTTCGGGGGCCGGCTACTTCGCCAGCCCGTGCTGCTTCGCGTACGCGTTCGCCACGTCCTCCGGGTCCTTCTTGTCCTTGTCCACCTGGCGGTTGAGCTCGGTGAGCTGCGCGGTGGTGAGGACGTTGCCGAGGCGGGCGAGGGCCTTGCGGACCGTGGAGTCGGCCTTGCGGTCGGCGATGAGCGGGACGATGTGCTGGCCGGGGATCAGGTTCTTCGGGTCGGACAGGACCACCCAGTCGTTGGCCTGGATGTCGGTGTCCGTGGTGAAGAGGTTCGCCACGTCCACGTCGCCCTTCTTCAGGGCCCCCTTGACCAGCGGGCCGGACGAGTCGAGGGACTTGAACTCCTTGAACTCCACCCCGTAGACGTCCTTCAGGCCGACCACGCCCACCTGGCGCTTCTTCACCTCGGGAGCGGCACCGACGACCAGCTTGCCGTTCTGTTTGCGCAGGTCGGCGAGGGAGGCCAGGCCGTACTTCCGGGCGGTCTCGCGGGTGACGACGAAGGCGTCCGAGTCCTCGGCCATGCCGTACGGAAGCACCTGGAGGCCGGCCGGGAGGGCGATGGCGAGGGCGTTCTGCATCGCGCCCTCCTCGGTCGCCGTCGCCTTCGGATCCAGGTAGTGCAGGAGGGCGCCCTGGTACTCGGGGAGGAGGTCGATGTCGCCGCCCTTGAGCGCGGGGATCAGGATCTCGCGGGTGCCCAGGTTCGGGCGGACGGTGGTCTGCACGCCGGCTGTCCCGAGGACGGCCGCGTACAGGTAGCCCAGGACCTGGTTCTCCGTGAAGTTGGCGGTGCCGATGGTGACCCCGCCCTTGCTGGAGCCGCCGCCACCGGAGGTGGTGCCCTGGCTGTCGAGGGAGGTGATGCCGCTGGAGCAGGCGGAGAGGGCGGGGACGGTGACGGCCGCTCCTGCGAGCGCGCCGAGGAGAGTACGACGGTTCATTTCGTTGGGATCCCTAGGCGATGCGGTGGCGGAAGAGGAAGCGCTGGAGGCCGCTGAGGGCCAGGTCCAGGACGACGGCGACCGCGGCTACCAGCACCGCGCCGCCGAGTACCTGGACCAGGTCGCGCTGGGCGAGGCCGTCGAAGACATAGCGGCCCAGGCCCCCGAAGGAGACGTAGGCGGCGATCGTGGCGGTGGCCACCACCTGGATGAGCGCGAGGCGCAGGCCCGTCATGATCAGCGGGAGGGCGAGGGGGAGTTCCACCTGGAGGAGGACCTGGTGGGCGCGCATCCCCTGGCCGCGCGCGGCGTCCTTCACGTCCGGGTCGACGGCGGTCATCCCGGCGTAGGTGTTGGTGACGATCGCCGGGACCGCGAGGGCGACCAGGGCGACGTACACCGGCAGCATCGACAGGCCGCCGGCCAGGAAGACCAGGACGACCAGGCCGACGGTCGGCAGGGCGCGGCCGAAGGACGCGAGGTTGATGGCGAGGAACGCGCCCCTGCCGGTGTGGCCGATCAGCAGGCCCAGCGGCAGTCCGATGGCGGTCGCGATGAGCGTGGCCAGGAGCGAGTACTGGAGGTGTTCGACGAGGCGGTGGGCGATGCCGTCCGAGCCGGACCACTGGGCGGCGCCGGTCAGCCAGGAGCCGAGGTTCTTGAAGAGTTCGTACATCAGGCTCGCCGCCTCTTCCACGGGGTGAGGACGTACTGGACCGCCACCAGGAGCGCGTCCGCCACCACCGCCAGCAACAGGGTCAGGACCACTCCCACGATCACCGGGGTCGGGTAGTTGCGCTGGAAGCCGTCGGTGAAGAGCTGGCCGAGGCCGCCGTCGCCGATGTAGGTGGCGACCGAGACCAGGGAGATCGACATGACGGTCGCGATCCGGACGCCCGCCATGATCACGGGGAGTGCCAGGGGGAGTTCGACGGTGAGGAGCGTGCGCAGCGGGCGGGTGCCCATCGCCTTCGCGGCCTCCTTCGTCCTCGCGGGGACCGAGTCGAGGCCCTCGACGGTGTTGCGGAGCAGGACGACCAGGGTGTAGATCGTCAGGCCGATGACGGTCGTTGTGCGGGTGAGGCCGCTGATCGGCAGCAGAAGCACGAAGACCGCGATCGACGGGATCGTGAACAGGACGTTCGACAGACCGAGCAGGAAGCCGCGCAGGGGGCGGACCCGGTGGGCCACCACGGCCAGGGGCAGGCTGATCAGCAGGCCGAGGAGGACGGCGGTCAGGGCCGCCTGGAGGTGGGAGAGGGTGAGGGTGGTGAGGTCGTCGGTGTGGCCGGATATCCACGACCAGTCGACGGTCATGCGGCCACGCCCTTCCCGGTGGGAGCTTCGGCGCGGGCTTCGGTGTGGGCCCGGCCCGCGTGGGCGTGGATGTCCTCGCGGGACGAGACGCCGGTGAGGACTCCGGCCGCGTCGACCCGGGCGATCAGACCGGTGGGGGAGGCGACCGACTCGTTGAGCGCGGACAGCAGGGAGTCGCCGTCCTTGAGCGCTCGTACGGGGAGGTCGGCGTCCTTCGACGTCCAGTGCAGCGGCTTGCGTGCCTCGTCGAGGGCCAGCGTCCAGGCGCCGCCCTCGGGCGCCGGGCCCTGCGGGACGTCCGCGAGGGTCTTCAGCGAGAGCAGCTTCAGGCCGCGCTCGGCGCCGAGGAAGTCGGCGACGAAGTCGTCGGCCGGGCGGGCGAGGAGTTCGGTGGGCGGGGCGCACTGGACGAGGTGGCCCCCGGTGCGGAAGATCGCGATGCGGTCGCCGAGCCGTACCGCCTCGTCGATGTCGTGCGTGACGAAGACGATGGTCTTGCTCAACTCCTTCTGCAAACGCAGCAGTTCGTCCTGGAGTTGGGTGCGCACCACCGGGTCGACCGCGCCGAACGGCTCGTCCATGAGCAGCACCGGAGGGTCGGCGGCGAGCGCGCGGGCGACACCGACGCGCTGCTGCTGCCCGCCGGAGAGCTGGTGCGGGTACCGCTTGCCGGCCTCCGCTGTGAGACCGACGGTCTCCAGCAGTTCGGCGGCGCGGGCCCTGGCCTTGCGGCGGCCGTGGCCCAGCAGCAGCGGCACCGTGGCGATGTTGTCGAGCACCGTGCGGTGCGGGAAGAGGCCCGACTGCTGGATGACGTACCCGATGGAGCGGCGCAGCTCGGCCGCGTCCTGCCGCTGGACGTCCTTGCCGCCGACCCGGATGGTGCCGGAGGTCGGTTCGACCATCCGGTTGACCATGCGCAGGGTGGTGGTCTTGCCGCAACCGGAGGATCCGACGAGGACCGTCACGCCGCCTTCCGGCATTTCCAGGGAGAGGTCGTGGACTGCTGTCGTGCCGTTGGGGAAGCGCTTGTGGACCGCGTCGAACTGGATCATGAGTTGTCCCTTGCCCGGCTGTATAACGTCATGCAGAGTTCTTGGTAGGTGAATAGGTTGTCAACGCCTCGGCGTTAATCCGAGGTAACAGATGACCGCGAAGCAAGATCAGCTGTCCTGTTTGAGAAGGGTTTGGGGTTCAATGTCGTCTCAGATCGTGGACCCGCCGCGGACTGCGGGCTCCGCTCTCGTCGTCCTCGACGGCGTCGGCCTCGGCGTCGGGGACGTCGTCCGGCTCGCCGACGGGACCGCGCGACCGGTTCCCGGGAGCGAGGCGACCCGGCGCGTCGAGGGGGCCTGGGACGCCGCCCGGCAGATCGCCGCCACCGGGCGCGTCTACGGCCGCTCCACCGGCGTCGGAGCGAACCGGAACGAGGACGTGCCCACCGAGGCGGCCACCGAACACGGCCTCAGGCTGCTGCGCAGTCACGCCGGGGCCATCGGCGAGGAACTGCCCGCCCGAGAGGTGCGCGCGATGCTCGCGGTGCGCGCCAACCAACTGCTGGCCGGCGGTGCGGGTCTCAGGCCCAGCGTCGTCACCGCCCTGTGCGAGGCGCTGGAGAGCGGGGCCCACCCGGTCGTGAACGAGTTCGGGTCCGTCGGCACCGGCGACATCGCCGCCCTCGCCCAGGCCGGCCTGGCGCTGGCCGGCGAACACCCCTGGCGGGGAACGGGCGCCCCCGAACCCCAGCCGCTCGACAACAACGACGCCCTCGCCTTCATCAGCAGCAACGCCCTCACCCTCGGCCAGTCCGCCCTCGCCCTGCACGAACTGCGCGGACTCCTGGAGGCCACCCAGATCGTCGGTGCCCTGTCCCTGCTCGCCGTCGACGGCTCGCACGAGGCCTACGCCGCCCCCGTGCACGCCGCCCGCCCGCACCGCGGCTCCAGCGAAGTCGCCCGCCGGATGCGGACGTTGATCGGCGCCGCCGACCGGCCCACCCCGCCGCTCGGCCGGCTCCAGGACCCGTACGGCTTCCGCTGCCTGCCCCAGGTTCACGGCCCGGCACACGACGCGGCCGACGCCCTGGAGGAGGTCCTCGCGATCGAGATCAACGCGGCCGCCGAGAACCCGCTGATCTGCCCGGAGGATCTGGCCGCCTACCACCACGGCGGCTTCTACCAGGCCCAACTCGCCCTCGCCCTGGACCACTTCAGGCTGGCGATGACCCAGGTGGCCCGGCTGTCGACGTCCCGGCTGGCGTCCCTGAACGAGCCCGCCTTCACCCGGCTGCGGCCCTTCCTCGCAGATCCGGAGCCCGCCTCCTCCGGCGTGATGATCCTGGAGTACGCCGCCGCCGCGGCCCTCGGCGACCTGCGGGCCTTCTCCGCGCCCGCCTCCCTCGGGCACGCTGTACTCTCCCGAGGCGTCGAGGAACAGGCCAGCTTCGCCTCGCTCGCCGCACGGCAGACACTGCGCGCGTGCGGTGCGTACCGGCTCGTCGTCGGCTGCGAACTCGTCGCCGCCGTACGGGCGCTGCGTCAGCGCGGCCTCGAGCCCGAGCCTGGGCTCGGGGTGGGCCACGCGCTGGAACTCGCCGAGTCGGTGCTCGACGAGGACCCGGCCGACCGGCCGCTCACGCACGACGTGACAGCGGCGGCCGCACTGCTCGACCGGTTCACGGACATCTGGAGGGGGAGCGACGCATGAGCGGGGACGGGAACGTGGCGGACGGAAGCGCGGGCACGGGCGTGCGAGGTGGCGGCGCGGCCGTGCCGGACAGCCCCGCCGCACGGTTGCAGGTCCTGTTCGAGGGACACCGGCTGACGCCCACCCAGCGGCGGATCGCGCACAGCATGGTGCGGCGCGCCTCCGACGTGCCGTTCCTGTCCAGCGTGGAGCTGGCGGAGCTGGCCGGGGTCAGCCAGCCGTCCGTCACCCGCTTCGCGGTCGCCCTCGGCTTCGACGGCTACCCGGCGCTGCGCAAGCACCTGCGCGAGGTCGCGCCCGCCGAACCGGCCGCGGACGCGGCCTCGTACAACGAGTACCAGCAGGCCGTCGAGGCCGAGATCGAGAACCTGCGGCTTCTCGCGGAGGTGCTGGCCGACCCGCGGCCGGTGCGGCGGGCGGGGCGGCTGCTCGCCTCCTCCCGCCCCCTGCCCGTACTCGGACTGCGTGCCGCGGCCTCGCAGTCGTACGGCTTCGCGTACTTCGCCGCCAAGGTCCATCCGGACGTACGGCTGCTCAACGAGGGCGGCACGATGATCCACGACCGGATCGACGCCGCCGTGCACGCGGGCGCCACCGCACTGCTGTGCTTCGCGCTGCCCCGGCACCCGCGCGAGGTCGTGGACACCCTCGCCTACGCCAAGGAGGCGGGGCTGACCGTGGTGACCGTCGCCGACTCCGCCTTCGCACCCGTCGCCAAGGTGTCCGACCTGCTGCTGCCGGCCGCCGTCGGCACCGGACTCGCCTTCGACACGGCATGCGCGCCGATGCTGCTGGGCCGGGTCCTGCTGGAGGCGATGTGCGACGACCTGCCCGAGGCGCAGGCCCGGCTCGAGGAGTTCGACGCGAAGGCGGCGGCGAAGGGGCTGTTCGTCGAGTGAGCGCGGGTCGCTCTCAGACTCGTCTCACCTTCGCCCGTTAATCTGCGCGACCAGAAATCGTGCTGGGCGACGAGGAGGCGGAGCGTGTCACGCGGAGGTCAGGGGCTGGCTCGGGTGGCTGTCGTCGTACGGGCCGGAGCCGCGCCCATGTGGTGGCTCGGGGTGTTCGCGGCGGGGATCGGTGTGCTGGTGCCCGGTGTCACGGGCCGGCGGATCGGGGTGATGGCCGGGGCGGCGCTGTTCGTCGTCGCGGTCGCGGTCGTGGCGTCCCACCGTCGTAAGCGGTACGTCGCTCTGGTCGGCTCGGCCGCCCGCGCGGCCAAGCACGATGTGCTCCAGGACCGTGCGGTGAGTGTGCGCAACTGGCGCCGGGGACACCGCTGGTGGCTGCTGCTCGGCTTCCTCGCCGCGCTGGGCAGCGCGTTCGCCGTGCCCGCCGCCGGGGGCATGCTGCTCGCCGGCTGCGGCACCGGGCTGCGGCTGAAGGCCGCCTGGCTCGGGCGGCGGGAACGCGACGAGGACGCGCTGCTGTGGGTGCGGGCCGACTGGCTCGCCGCGGACGGCGGACGCCCGGCCGGCAAGGCGGTCAGGGCGTACCGCAGCACGGGCATCGCGGCGGGCGACGCGGCCCCGGGTGGAGCCCGCCGCCGCACCGCGGCCCTCGTCTAGGACAGGCCCAGGACAGGCGCCCAGGACAGGGCCTGGGACCCGTCGCGTCAGACCTCCAGGTCCTCCTCGATCCGCTTCAGCTGGTGGCGGGCCATCGCCAGGTTGGCCCGCTTGGCGTCGAGGACCAGGTAGAGGAACAGGCCGTTGCCGCCCCGGCCGCTGATCAGGCGGATCAGGTGGTACTGGTCGGACAGTGTGATCAGGATGTCCTCGATCTGGGCCTTGAGCCCGAGGTGCTCCATGGTGCGCATCTTCGAGCGGACGACGTCGGTGTTGCCGGCGGCGGCGACATTGAGGTCGAAGCCCTTGCTGCCGCCCAAGGTGCCCAGCGCCATACCGCTGGTGTAGTCGACGAGCGCGACACCGGTGGCGCCCTCGATGGTGGCCAGCGCTTCTTTGAGTGTGGTTTCGGTGTTGGCCATGACGGTTCCTCAACTTTCGGTGGTGGTACGCGCCACCGTGGGTGCGGTGGGCGTTTCGGTGACCGGGTCACGTGTGGCGGCGGGCTTGGACCGGGAGGTACGGGTGGTCCTGGGCCGCGGTGTGGTGGTCCTGGCGGTCGTTTTCGCGGGGGGCTTGGGCGGGGGCGCCGGGGTGGCGTCGACCAGTTCTCCGATGCGGGCCCCGGCCCGGCGGCCCTCCAGATGGAGGCGGCCGACGTTGACGCGGTCCTGGGCGAGCAGGGTCAGCAGGCCGGTGCGGCCCGCCGCGTACGTGGCCACGTAGCCGTAGACCCCGCGGACGAGCAGTTCGCGGAAGTCGCCCTGGCCGGTCGCGTCTGTCAGCCGGCCGGCGAGGTCGTGGGCGGTGCCGGTGAGCGCGGCCATCGCCTGCGGGTCGACGCCGGGGGTGTCCTGGGCGAGGACGAGACCGTCGGCCCCGGCGGCCAGGGCACCGGTCAGCTGGGGCACGCGGGCTCTGAGCCGGTGCAACTCCTCCAGGATTTCGGCCTCCGCCGCCATCAGGTCTCTCCTCTCGGCGCGGGTCCGCTGCTGCTGCCGCTGCCACTCAAAGGGCCTCCAACGCATCTCTGAGCCTCTTCAGCAACGTGATGTGGGGGTCGGTGACATCGGTGGGGAAGGCCGCGAGCGGGTCGGGCCGAACGGGTGGACCGGATGGGTCGGGTGGGTCGGGCGGACCGGACGGGCTGGGTGGTCTGGACGGCCTGGGTGGTCTGGGTGGTCCAGGTGGTCTGGATTGGCCGGGCACTTCGGGCGTTTCGGGCGCTTCGAGTGCCTCGGGCGGTTCGGCGGAGGTCGGTCGGCGGGGCGAGACGGCACCGGCCGCCGCCAGCCGCCGTAGGTCCACCAGGGTGTGGAACGCCGGGCGGCCCAGGTCCCTGGCGATGTCCGCCGCCGTGCGGGCGTCGTCCGGATGGGTGTCGTCCAAGCGGGCCAGGACCGCGCGCTGGCGTGCGGTGGGCGCCGGGGGCGCGGGGCGGTGAGTACGGACGAGGGGCGCGTCGTCCGTGGCCGGGTCGGGCCAGATGCGGTGCAGCAGGTCACGGCGGCGCAGGGTCTCGCGCTCCAGGGCGGCCACCGGCACCGGGCACGGACAGCCGGGCGCGTTCTCGGTGGCGTAGCGGAAGCGGCCCGGGCTGCCGCTGGGTGCGAGGGCGAAGTACGCCGCGTCGTACAGCGCGACCAGCCGGCACAGGTCCAGCGCGCCCGGGGTGAGGTGTCCGCCGTCGACCAGGAGGTGGCCGGCGCGGTGCCGGTCGCCGGTCTCGGTCAGCGCCCGCCGCCAGGTGCCGGCGTCGAGCGTGCCGCGGGCGGTGAGCAGGACGTCCAGACCGGGCGCGGCCGGGCTTTCCGCGTGCACCACCCGGCCCCCGGCGAGATGGAGCGTGCCGCGCTCGCGGACGAGGACGCCGGTGGCCCGCTCGGCGGCGAGCCGGGTCAGCATCGGTGAGACGCCGCCCCAGCCGCGGTCCAGGGCCGCCGCCTTGTCCCGCACGGGCAGCCGGGGAGGGGGAGTGGTCTGGACGGCGGTCATCCCAGCACCAGCCGTCCGGCCATCTCGCCCAGCCGGATGCGGGCCAGCGCGAGATTGCCTTCGGAGCGGGCCAGCCACAGGTGCAGGCACACGCTGCTGTCGAAGGACGTCGGCACGAACCGCAGCACGTGGTAGCTGTCCCGGTTGCTGATGATGAGGTCCTCGACCGGCGGGTCGGCGCCGTCACCGTCGCCTGCCTCGCCGTCGCCGGCGCCGGCCGCGAACGCGTGCTGCTCGGCGGCGAGCCGGGCGAGCTCCGCGGCCTCGACCGCGGCGGCCTCCTGGTCGCCGCCCGGGGACTCCCCGACGGTGCCCAGGGCCAGTCCGCTCGTCCAGTCGACCAGTGCGGCGCCCCGGGCACCGGGCAGTCGCATGGCTTCCAGCAGGCACTCGTCGATTCCGGGCACCGTGGCTCCCCTCCCGCCTGGGATTCGGCTGAGTGACGCCGAAGCTACGCAACGTGTGCGTGAGGGGTGAGGGATCTGGCATTTTCCAGTGGAACATGCGGCGAGTGACTAAGGTGGGTCAACTGGCCTGACGCACAGGCCAGTTGATCAGCATGCCCAGACCAGTGGAGCAGCAGACCCACCGGCGTGCGTCAACGGCGACCGGGCGCGCGCAGGGTGGTGAGCGCATCCGCGTGCGCCCCTCCGGATTCGGCCACGATCTCCTCGACGCTCTGCGCCTCGCGCACGGTCGAGAAGGCGGTCCCCCCGGCCCCGTCCGGGGCGAAGCCGTAGATGCCGGGCCGAGCCAGGGAGTTGTACGCGTAGTGGTGCGCGAAGTAGTACGCGCCCGTGTCCAGCGCCGCCGCGTAGTCGCCCTGCGCCAGCAGCGGCAGCGGATACCCCTGGGCGAGCAGGTCGCCCGCGAAGCACGCCGGACCGGCGACGTCCTGCACCACCTCGGGCCCCTCCTTCGGCCGCCCCTTGCCGTCGTACCCGGCGATCCTCAGCGGCCACGCCCCCGGCGCGTACACCGTCCGCGTCGCCACCTGCACGCCCGCGTGCGTCACCGCCACCCGCCGCCCGCCGGCGCTCTTGGTGTACTCGACCCGCGCCACCACCGTTCCGTGCTTGGCCAGCAGTGACCGCCCGAACTCGGTCACCAGCCCGTAGCGCCCGTCGAACAGCCCCGGCACCGTCTCCTTCAGTACCCGCGCGTAGTCCGCGTACGTCGGTGTCGTCCTGTCCGACGTGAAGTTCACCGGCAGCCCGCCGCCGATGTCGATGGTGTCGATCTGCGGCCGCCCGATCCGCCGGTTGATCTCCTCCGCGAGCCGGTACGTCTGCGCCACGCCCTCGGCCATCAGGGTGAGCGGGACACCCTGAGACCCGGTGTGCGCGTGCAGCCGGGACAGCCAGGGGCGCTCGATGTAGGCCCGCACCACCCACTCGCGCGCACCCTCGTCCCGCAGCGCGACCCCGAACTTCGAGGTCGCCGTGGCGGTGGACAGCGCCTCGATCGCGCCGGCCCCGACCTGCGGGTTCACCCGGAGGCCGAGGGGTGAGCGACTGGGCGCCGAGCGCATCAGACCGTCGATGCGGTCCAGCTCCTGGGGGTTGTCGGCGTTGATCGCGATCCCCAGCGCCAGTGCCTCGCGCAGCTCGGCCGGTGTCTTGGCGGGTGAGTCGAGGACGGTCCGGGCCGCCGACAGCCCCGCCGCCCGCGCCAGCGCCAGCTCGCCCGGGCTCGCCACCTCCGCGCCGATCCCCTCCTCCCGCAGCAGCCGCAGCACCGGCACCAGTGGGGTCGCCTTCACCGCGAAGGCGTGCAGTACGGGTGTGCCGGGCGCGGTGACCTCGTCGAACGCCGCCCGCAGCCGGGTCGCGGACTCCCGGATGCCGGTGGCGTCGAGCAGGCCCACGATGGGGCGGCCGGGGCCCAGCAGTCCCTGCTCCACGGCCGCGCGGACCGCCTCGTCCCGGCGGGCGACCCGCCCCTCGTCGTCGTCGCTCACATGACTCTCGTTGGCGTTGCTCACGGCATCCCCCGTCAGGTCGGTGTCTGCACCCATGCGTCCAGCCAAACACCCGGACCCGGCCCCTGCCGTCGCCCTCATGTATTGACTAGTTCTATTCATGACGTCAGGATGTGAATAACGGCAGCAACAGTCCGCTAGGAGGCAGACCATGTCAGGACCCCGCCCCGTACGAGCGCCGCGCGGTACGGAACTGAGCGCCCTGGGATGGCAGCAGGAAGCCGCCCTGCGGATGCTGCAGAACAACCTCGACCCGGAGGTCGCCGAGCACCCCGACAAGCTCGTCGTCTACGGCGGCACCGGCAAGGCGGCCCGCGACTGGCGCTCCTTCGACGCCATGGTCCGCACGCTCAGGACCCTGAAGCAGGACGAGACCATGCTGGTCCAGTCCGGCCGCCCCGTGGGCATCATGCAGACCCACGAGTGGGCCCCGCGCGTCCTCATCGCCAACTCCAACCTTGTCGGCGACTGGGCCAACTGGGAGGAGTTCCGCCGCCTGGAGGCCCTCGGCCTGACCATGTACGGGCAGATGACCGCCGGCTCCTGGATCTACATCGGCACTCAGGGCATCCTCCAGGGCACCTACGAGACCTTCGCCGCCGTCGCCGCGAAGAAGTTCGGCGGCACCCTCGCCGGGACGATCACGCTGACGGCCGGCCTCGGCGGCATGGGCGGCGCCCAGCCACTCGCCGTGACCATGAACGACGGCGTCGCCATCTGCATCGACTGCGACCCGCGCGCGATCGAGCGGCGCATCGAGCACCGGTACCTCGATGTGAAGGCCGACAGCCTGGAACACGCCCTCCAGCTGGCCGTCGAGGCCCGCGACGCCCGCCGCCCGCTCTCCATCGGCCTGCTCGGCAACGCCGCCGAGCTGCTCCCGCGGATGCTCGCCGAGGGTGCCCCCGTCGACATCGTCACCGACCAGACCTCCGCGCACGACCCGCTCGCGTACCTCCCGGTGGGCGTCGACTTCGACGACATGGCGTCGGCCGCGGCCAAGGACCCGGCCGGTTTCACCACCCGCGCCCGCGAGTCGATGGCGCGTCACGTCGAGGCGATGGTCGGCTTCATGGACGCCGGCGCGGAGGTCTTCGACTACGGCAACTCGATCCGCGGCGAGGCCCAACTCGCCGGATACGATCGGGCGTTCGCCTTCCCCGGCTTCGTCCCCGCCTACATCCGGCCGCTGTTCTGCGAGGGCAAGGGCCCCTTCCGCTGGGCGGCCCTGTCCGGGGACCCCGCCGACATCGCGAAGACCGACAGGGCGATGCTCGACCTCTTCCCCGAGAACGAGTCCCTCGCCCGCTGGATCAAGCTGGCCGGCGAGCGCGTCCACTTCCAGGGCCTGCCCGCCCGGATCTGCTGGCTCGGCTACGGCGAACGGGACAAGGCCGGTGAGCGGTTCAACGACATGGTGGCCTCCGGTGAGCTGGCCGCCCCGCTGGCCATCGGCCGCGACCACCTCGACTGCGGGTCGGTGGCCTCCCCCTACCGCGAGACCGAGGCCATGCTCGACGGCTCCGACGCGATCGCCGACTGGCCGCTGCTGAACGCCATGGTCAACGTGGCGTCGGGCGCGTCCTGGGTCTCCCTCCACCACGGCGGTGGCGTCGGCATGGGGCGCTCCATCCACGCCGGGCAGGTGACGGTGGCCGACGGCACGAAGCTGGCCGGCGAGAAGATCCGGCGGGTGCTGACGAACGACCCCGGCATGGGTGTCATCCGGCACGTGGACGCGGGGTACGACATCGCGGAGTCCGTCGCGGACGAGCGGAATGTGCGGGTGCCGATGCGCGAGGGTGACGACGCGTGACCCGTCCGGGAGGTGAACCGGACGGCAACCGTCCGGCAGGGGGCGAGGTCCCGTCGCCGGGTGCGGGTGCGGGTGCGGGTGCGGGTGCGGGTGCTGGCGGTGGCGCGCGTCCGGCTGCGCCCGCCGGCCCCGCCCTGCGGAACGGCTGCCCCCAGCCTGGGGCGGCGGACGGGCTTGAGTTTGTGGAGGGTGGCGTGTCACAGCCCGGGTCGGCCGGTGTGCCCTTCCAACAGATGTGGCGTGACCTGCGGTCCATCGGGCGGCACCCCGACTCCGGGGGCTACCGGCGCTTCGCCTGGACCGGCGCCGACATCGACTGCCGGGCCTGGTTCAGGGAGCAGGCCGAGAGCCGTGGGCTCACCTACGAGCTCGACCGGAACGGGAACCAGTGGGCGTGGCTCGGGGACCCCGATGCCGGGGACGCCGTCGTCACCGGGTCACATCTCGACTCCGTACCGGACGGCGGCGCCTTCGACGGCCCCCTCGGAGTCGTGTCCTCCTTCGCCGCGCTCGACGAACTGCGCGCGCGTGGCGTCACGCTCGCCAAGCCGCTCGCGATCGTCAACTTCGGTGACGAGGAGGGCGCCAGGTTCGGGCTCGCCTGTGTCGGGTCGCGGCTGACCGCCGGGGAACTCGGCGTCGAGCAGGCACACCGGCTGACCGACGGCGACGGGGTCACCCTCCCGCAGGCCATGGCGGCCGCCGGATACGACCCTGACGCCATCGGACCGGACCCGGAGCGGCTCGCCCGCATCGGTGCCTTCGTCGAACTGCACGTGGAGCAGGGGCGGGCGCTGGACCTCAGCGGCGACCAAGTCGGCATCGCGAGCGCCATCTGGCCGCACGGACGGTGGCGGTTCGACTTCCGGGGCGAGGCCAACCACGCCGGCACCACCCGGCTCGTCGACCGGCGCGACCCCATGGTGTCCTACGCCGAGACCGTCCTCGCCGCCCGCCGCGAGGCACGACTCGCGGGAGCCGTCGCCACCTTCGGCAAGATCGCCGTCGAGCCCAACGGCGTCAACGCGATCCCCTCCCTGGTGCGCGGCTGGCTCGACTCCCGGGCAGCCGACCAGGAGTCCCTGGACACCGTGGTCGAGGGGATCGAGAAGGCGGCCCGCGCCCACGCCCGGGAACACGGCGTCGACCTCGACGTGGTCCGCGAGTCCTTCACGCCCGTCGTCGAGTTCGACCACGCCCTGCGCGACGAACTCGCCCGCATCCTGGGCAAGGACACGGACCTCAAGGTCCCCGTCCTCGGCACCGGCGCCGGACACGACGCCGGGATTCTCTCCGGACGCATCCCGACCGCCATGCTGTTCGTACGCAACCCCACCGGGGTCTCGCACTCCCCGTCCGAGTACGCGGCGGAGGACGACTGCGTGGCCGGGGTGACCGCACTCGCCGACGTACTGGAAGGGCTGGCCCGCAGGTGACCCACCCCCACACGCGGACGTACTGGCTGGAACACGCCTGGCTCGACACCCACGTCGAGCCGGGGGTCGTCGTCGAGGTCAAGGACGGCCGCATCACCGCCGTCCGGACCGACACCCCCGCCCCGCCCCCCGGGGCCGAGATCCTGAGAGGCCTCACCCTCCCCGGCCTCGCGAACGCGCACTCGCACGCCTTTCACCGCGCCCTGCGCGGCACCGTCCAGGTCGGCTCCGGCACCTTCTGGACCTGGCGCGAGGTCATGTACTCGTTCGCCGACAGGCTGACCCCCGAGACCTACCTCGCGCTCGCCAGGGCCGTGTACGCCGAGATGGCCCTGGCCGGCGTCACCGTTGTCGGCGAGTTCCACTACGTGCACCACGCCCCGGGCGGCACCCCCTACGCCGATCCGAACGCGATGGGTGACGCCCTCATCCAGGCCGCCGCCGACGCCGGTGTCCGCATCACCCTCCTCGACACCGCCTACCTCTCCTCCGGCTTCGGACAGCCGCCCAACACCCACCAGCTCCGTTTCTCCGACGGCAGCGCGGACGCCTGGGCCGAACGCTGTTCAGTTCTCAAGGAACGGGATCACGCGCGGATCGGGGCCGCCATCCACTCCGTACGGGCCGTGCCCGCCGGGCAGTTGGCGACGGTGGCCCGGTGGGCCGAGGAGCGGCGGGCCCCGCTCCATGTGCACCTGTCAGAGCAGACCGCCGAGAACGACGCCTGCCGGGCCACCCACGGGTGCACGCCCACCCAGCTCCTCGCCGACCACGGCGTCCTCGGGACGCGCACCACGGGCGTCCACAACACGCACCTGACCCACGAGGACATCGCCCTGCTCGGCGGCTCCGGCACCGGCACCTGCATGTGCCCGACGACGGAGCGGGACCTTGCCGACGGGACAGGCCCCGCCGCCGCCCTGCAGCAGGCCGGTTCGCCCCTCTCCCTCGGCTCGGACAGCCACGCCGTCATCGACCTGCTCGAAGAGGCGCGCGCGATGGAGCTGAACGAGCGCCTGCGCACCCGCACCCGCGGCCACTGGACCGCCGCCGCCCTGCTGAGGGCCGCCTCCGCCGACGGTCACGCGGCCCTCGGCTGGGGCGAGGCCGGCACCATCGAGGCAGGCGCGCTCGCCGACCTCACCACGGTCGCGCTCGACTCCGTCAGGACAGCGGGGCCACTGCCCAGGCTCGGCGCCGAGACGGCCGTATTCGCGGCGACGGCAGCGGATGTACGGCACACGATCGTGGGCGGGCGGCACGTCGTACGCGACGGGGCGCACACGCTCGTCCCCGATGTGCCGCAAGCTCTGGCGCGGGCCGTCGAAGCCCTGCGCGCGTAAGGACCTCCGAACCCCGCCCCCACGAGGACACGATGAGCAGCACCACCGGCACGACCACCGTCATCACCAACATCGCCACGCTGGTCACCAACGATCCCTCCCTCGGTGACAACTCCCCCCTCGGACTGATCCAGGACGCGGCCGTCGTCATCGACGGCGACCGCATCGTGTGGACCGGTGAATCAAGCAAAGCACCCGCCACTGACAATCGGGTCGACGCCGGCGGCCGAGCGGTCCTGCCCGGCTTCGTCGACTCGCACTCCCACCTGGTCTTCGCGGGCGACCGGACGGCGGAGTTCAACGCCCGGATGTCGGGGCGTCCGTACAGCGCGGGCGGCATCCGTACGACGGTCGCGGCGACCCGCGCGGCGACGGACAGCGAACTGGAGGCCAACCTCACCCACTACCTCGCCGAAGCACTCCGCCAGGGCACGACCACCTTCGAGACCAAGTCCGGCTACGGCCTGACCGTCGCCGACGAGTCCCGCGCCCTGCGCATCGCGGCCGCCCACACCGACGAGGTCACCTACCTCGGCGCCCACATCGTCTCCCCCGACCATGCCGACGACCCCGCCGCGTACGTCGCCCTCGTCACCGGCGAGATGCTCGACGCCTGCGCCCCGTACGCCCGTTGGATCGACGTCTTCTGCGAGAAGGGCGCCTTCGACGGCGACCAGGCCCGCGCGATCCTCACGGCGGGCAAGGCGAAGGGCCTCCACCCACGGATCCACGCCAACCAGCTGTCATACGGCCCCGGTGTGCAACTGGCGGTGGAGCTGGACGCGGCCAGCGCCGACCACTGCACCCACCTGACCGACGCCGACGTGGACGCGCTGGCCGCCGGCAACACGGTGGCGACGCTCCTCCCCGGCGCCGAGTTCTCCACCCGCGCCGCATGGCCGGACGCCCGCCGTCTCCTGGACGCCGGCGTGACCGTCGCCCTGTCCACCGACTGCAACCCGGGCTCTTCGTTCACCTCGTCCGTGCCGTTCTGCATCGCGCTCGCCGTACGGGACATGGGGATGACCCCCGACGAGGCGGTGTGGTCGGCGACGGCGGGCGGGGCGGCAGCGCTCCGCCGCTCCGACATCGGCCGCCTCACGCCGGGCGCGTACGCCGACCTGATGCTCCTCGACGCCCCGAGCCACGTCCACCTGGCCTACCGGCCGGGGGTTCCGTTGGTCAGCGGGGTGTGGCGGCGGGGAACAGACCTGACTTCACACCGCGTATGAGGTGAGCCAACGGGGCGGCGGTGGTGGTGAGTTCGGTGCCGGGGGTGTCGCTTTCGCGGAGGTGGAGGGTGGTGGGGGAGGCGGCGAGTTCGACGCAGGTGTTGCCGTCCCCGCCGTCGGAGAAGGTGGACTTCTGCCAGCGCAGGGTGTGGTTCATGGCAGTGCCTCACATCTCCTTCGTCAGGCGGTGGACGAAGTCCCGCGATGCCACGGGGTCCAACGTCGCCTTCTCCACCTTACGGAAGAGTGTTCGAAGTTGAGTCAGCTGGGCTTCCGCATCAATGAATGCGGTACCGGTAGGCGCGTCCCGCAGGCCGGTGTCCAGCCGGGGGACCCTGCCGCCTGTGTACATCATCGAAGCCCCGGCGCCGGCGAAACCGTCCTGGTCGGTGGGGATGATGCGGACCGTGACGTGGCCCTGCTCGATCTGGTCGAGGATCTGCCGAAGTTGAGCGTGGGACGACTGGCGGTCGGCTACGCGGATGCGCAGGGCGAACTCGTGGATCAGTGTCTCGTACGGGGTTGGAGTCTCGCCTTCGATGACAGTGCGTCGCCTCATCCGGTGCTCCACCCGAGGGGTCAGCTCGCTTTCAGGCAGGCCGGGGACCATGTACGTGTAGACCGCGCGAGCGTAGTCGGCCGTCTGTAGAAGTCCTGGCACATGCGTGATCACCACCTCGCGGAGGAACGTCGCGTGGTGTTCGACCTCGGCGACGTCCAGGAACACCGGGGGCAGCACTCCCCGGTAGTCCTCCCACCAGCCTCGGGTGCGGTCGGTTGCCATCGTGGTGAGGGCCTCGATCAACGCCTCGTCCGTACAGGCGTAGTGGGCGGCGAGGCGTCGTACGCGCTCCGCGCTCACGCCTGCGACGCCGGACTCGATCTGGCTCATCTGGACCGCGTCGGCACCGAGCAAGGCTGCGGCTTCCCGCGCCTTCATGCCCGTCGCCTCACGTAGTTTGCGCAGCTCAGCGCCTAGTCGCAGCCTGCGGGCCGTGAGATGCCTCTTCGGCGGCAACCGGCACCTCCTCGTTTCAACTGCCCTGTGTGCGTACCTCGTTCGGGGGTCAGAATACGACACTGACTTGCGTCTTCCTAATATTAGGAAATACCGTCAGTGACGCGACGCACACGCTGCGGAAGCGCACCACTCCGTCCTGCCATGACGGCTGCGGCAATGCCACCGCCCTCCACTCGCCGACCCCACCCCACCCCACCCCTGGAGCTGCCGCATGCCCGAAACCGGAACCGAGTCCGAGCCCTGGGAGTACTCCCTCTCCATCCCGAACGATCCCCGCGCCGTGACCATCTGCCGCCGCACCCTCCGTCTGATCCTCACCATGCACGGACTGATCCGGCTCGCGGACACCGCCGAACTCCTCGCGACCGAGCTGATCGCCAACGCCGTACTCCACACGAAGGGCCCCGCGACGCTCCGTGTCCGCTGGTCGGCGGGCGTCCTGCGGATCGGTGCGTGGGACGCGGACCCTCGACCTCCAGAGCCGCCAGGCACATTGGCGAACCTCATGGACGCGGAGGAGGGAAGGGGCCTCGCCCTGGTCCAGGCCTGCGCCGATGTCTGGGGCTGGCAGCCGCTCTCCAGATTCGGCAACCGGGGGAAGTACGTGTGGTGTGACCTGGTCGCCGCGTAGCTCGTTGATCAAGTTCGTGCAGTTCGTCGACTCATGCCTGGCAAACCCCCAGGCCCAGCAGATGTGGAGGGACTTGATGACGGCGATCCAGTACTTCTGGCGGCACCCGCTCGCCGAGCAGGTGCGCGAGGAGGGCCGACGGGAGGGCCGGGCGGAAGCCATTCGCGAGGGCCGGGCTCAAGAGCGAGCGGCGGGCGTTCTGCGAGTCCTCCGGTGGCGTCAGATCGGTGTACCCGACGAGGTTCGCGACCGTGTTCTCTCGTCCACCGACCTGGACCAACTCGGCACCTGGCTCGACTGCTCCTATCAGGTCACCGACGCGTGGGAGCTGTTCGCCGACGGCGCTTGAGCCGTACGACCGCAGGCCGGGACGCCCCTCGACGGCGACGGCGTCGGCGACAACTGTGACCCGGCCCACCCGGGCCGGGTCGCTCAGTCATCGTCGGCTGCGCCTGCCGTCACTCCTCGACGGTCAGCCCCTTGCGCAGCTTCACCAGCGTGCGCGACAGCAGTCGGGACACGTGCATCTGCGAGATGTTGAGTTCTTCGCCGATCTCGGACTGGGTCATGCCCGCGACGAAGCGGAGGGACAGGATCTTCCGGTCCCGGGAGGGAAGGTCAGCGATCAGGGGCTTCAACGACTCGACGTACTCGATGCCTTCGAGCCCGTGGTCCTCGTAGCCGATACGGTCCGCGAGGGCGCCCTCGGCGTCGTCCTCCTCGGGCTGGGCGTCCAGCGACGACGCGGTGTACGCGTTCGACGCGGCCATGCCCTCGACGACCTCGTCCTTCGAGAGGCCGAGGCGCTCCGCGAGCTCGCCCACAGTCGGGGCGCGGTCGAGCTTCTGGGCCAGCTCGTCGCCGGCCTTGGCCAGGTCGAGCCGCAGCTCCTGAAGCCGGCGCGGGACGCGCACGGACCAGGAGGTGTCGCGGAAGAAGCGCTTGATCTCGCCGACGATGGTTGGCATCGCGAAGGTGGGGAACTCCACACCACGGCTGAGCTCGAATCGGTCGATCGCCTTGATCAGGCCGATCGTGCCGACCTGGATGATGTCCTCCATGGGCTCGCTGCGGGAGCGGAAGCGGGAGGCGGCGAACTTGACCAGGGCGAGATTGAGTTCAACGAGGGTGTTGCGGACGTACGAGTACTCGTGGGTGCCCTCCTCCAGTGACTCGAGGCGGGCGAAAAGGGTCTTGGACAGTGCCCGCGCGTCCACCGGGCCCACCTCGGCGTAAGGCGGGATCTCCGGAAGCCCGGCGAGCAGGTCGTCATGCTCGATGGGATCCAGATGTTCCGAGGGGGATGTCGACGTCGCCTGCTGGGTATGCGATGCGTCGAGCCGGGGTGACATGATGTCCTCCATCGTTCTCGGCATATGGCTGCCGAAGCCGGTTTGTGCACTGCGGTGTGCGGCGCCTCCGAAGCCGACCGTGTCGAAATACGTGTCTCTACTAGCCCTACCCGGTTTCCTGAGCCCACCGCAAGTGCATTATGTTCGGTTATGTCCGTTTGTGGGTGATTGTTCAGGTGTCGGAGGCTGTGGAGAAGGCGTAGTGTTCGGGGGCGTCAGTCAGCAGCCACGACGTCGGGAGAGAAGACGGCATGGACCGCGGGACAGTCGGCAGCGCACAGTCGGGCCGGCTTCTGGTCGAGGTTCGGGAAACGGGCTCTAGTGCCGTCGTGACCCCGGCGGGTGAGTTGGACCACCACACCGCCGATTTGTTGCGCGAGCCGCTCGAGGAGTGCCTCGCCAAGGGATTCAGTCGACTGGTGGTCGACTGCTCACGCCTGGAGTTCTGCGACTCCACGGGGCTGAACGTGTTGCTGGGCGCGCGACTGAAGGCTGAGGCGGCCGGGGGTGGAGTGCATCTCGCGGGGATGCTGCCCGTGGTTTCGCGGGTCTTCGAGATCACGGGGGCGGATGCGGTCTTCACTGTCCATGACACCCTGGAAGCGGCTCTGGCCGGCGAATCGGGCGAGGCCGACGAGTCCGGATGAGTCGCCGGGCCGGGCCTGGTTGACGCCTCGCTCGTCCCCCTGTGATCGGTGCTTTCCGAGCGTCACGCCTTTCGTGTCGAAATACGGGGGTGTTCACCCGGATCGGTCGGGCAGGAGACATCCGTACCCGCTGTGCGGGGCCGGCCGGGCGAACCGACTGAATAGTGATGTTTTGAATCGTGAACTGGTGAATCGGTGAGGTGAAGCGCTGATGAGCATCACCCGGCCTAACCCGCCGGGCGACCGCGGTCCGGAGCCCAGCGGCGCTTCCGGGGCGTCCGAGGGGGGCGTGCCGTCGACCGGGGCGTCCGACGGGGGCGCGGCCGTGTCGTCTAGGGGGCGTCAGGTGCGCGGGCTGAGCTTCGAAGGGCAGAGCGGTGTCGTTCCCCTCGCCCGCGACTTCGCCCGCCAGGCGTTGTACGAGTGGGGCTGGCTGCCCGCCGCCTCCGCCGACCAGCGGGCCGCCGCCGAGGATGTCCTGCTCGTCGTGTCCGAGCTGGTCACCAACGCCTGTCTGCATGCCGAGGGGCCGGATGAGCTGCGGATCGCCTGCGACAACAAGGTGATCCGCCTCGAGGTCTCCGACAAGGGCACCGGCCAGCCGTCGCCGCGCACCCCGCACCGTGCCGGACGCCCCGGGGGGCACGGCATGTTCATCGTGCAGCGGCTGTGCCTGGACTGGGGTGTGGTGCGCAGCCCCGAGGCCGCGGGCAAGACGGTGTGGGCCGAGCTCGGGGCACCCGCGTGAGTCCCGCGATGAGGCTGGTCATGAGAGCCGCCATGAGCCCCGCCTAGGTTACCCACGGTTCGACACTTTCTTCATACGCACCTCACCCGCGCCGGATCGCCACAGATCCGGCGCTTCCTTTGTCTTCCTTCCTCTGTTGCCCGGGCGTACCTTGACGGCCGATCTGATGTGCCGTCAGAAAACCGTCAGAACACCGTCAGGAACGCCTTCAGGAACGCCTTCAGGAATGAGGGGACAGTGTCGAACCGGACGTACCAGAAACGAACCGTCGCGCTCGCGTCCGCCGCGGCCCTGGCCGGCTCGGCGGTGCTGATGGCCGCCCCCGCCGCCCACGCCGAGGTCGTCGACGTCAACTACCGGTGTGAGACACCGATCGGGGTCAAGTCCGCCCTCTCGCCCATCGACATTAAGGGCGTCAAGAGCGGTAGCGGCTACAAGGTCACCATGTCGTGGCAGAAGGGTGTCTCCTCCAGCCCGGTCGAACTGGGCAAGGGGTCGATGAACCCGAGCGCCACCATCAAGCTGGGCGGCGCGGACAGCGGCACGGTGAGCGTCACCGGACCCGCCAACCAGGCCGCGATCCCCGCGAACACCCCCATCAAGATCAACGACCTGTCGGGCACGTACACCCCGAAGAAGTCCGGCAAGGTCACCTTCACGGCGGGCGTGCTCACCATCAAGGCGCTCGGTACGACGACGACCTGCACGCCGACCGGCAGCCCGAAGCCGTCCCTGTCCCTGGACGTGACGGCGGCGGGCGGGAGCTCCTCGGGAGGCGCCCAGGGCGGCGGCGACTCGGGAGGCACCCAGAGTGGCGGCTCGGGCGGCGACTCCGGAACCGAACTCCCGCAGACCGGCCCCGAGGACTCCGCGGTCGCCCTCGGCACGCTCGGCGGCACGGTGCTGCTCGCGGGCGCGGCGGGCGCGCTGTGGCTGACCCGGCGGAACCAGGCTGCCCGCCGCTGACCGCGTCGGCGGGCGCCCGCCGACGCCGTCAGCATCCGCACCCGCCCCGCCGCTGGAGCCGCCCGATGCCGTCCACCGACCGTGCCCTCAGGGCCCTGTGCCTGTCCTTGCTGTCCCTCCCGCCGATCCTCGGTGCCGCTTCGGCCGCCACGGCGTCTGAGACCGCCGGGACCGCCACGACGGGCGAGACCGCCATGACGGCCGAGACCGCCGAGACTGCCGACAGCCGGCCCGTAGCGCCGTCCGGCGGCGCCCGGCCCGAGTTGACGGGAGCGACGACGTGAGCGGGAAGGCGCGGATCCCGGCGCTGGCGATGGTGCTCGCGCTGCTCCTGCTGCCCCTGGCGGGCACCGCGACCGCGGCCGACGGGCAGAGCGCAAAGCCGAGCGCAAAGCCGAGCGTGAAGCTGTCCACCTCGCAGGCGGGCACCGGGGGTTCGATCACCGTCACCGGCAGCGGCTGGCGGGAGCGGGCGCTGCTGATGATGCTGATCTGCGGGCAGGCCGTGCCGTCCCGGGGTGTGATCGGCGGCACCAACTCCTGCGCCAACGCGGACGGACGGGCCGTGACGACCGACGGGAAGGGCCGGTTCAGCCGGAAGCTGCCGGTCACCGAGCCGCCCGTGCCGTGTCCCTGCGTGGTGCACGTGGCGACGGTGACCGGGGCTCAGGCCCAGGCCGACGCGATCTTCCAGGTGGCCGGGCACGCGGTCGAGCCGCTGCCCGCCGAGCCGGCCGGCGGCCGCCTGTCGGTGCTCACGGACACCCGGCTCGACGGCTCCAGCGGGCTGCTGACCTGGTTCGGGGCGCCGCCCGCCCGCACCCTCGTCCTCACCGTCGGCAACGTGGGCACCTCCGCCGTCAAGGACCCCGTCTTCCAGGTCGGCACCGCCCACGGTGTGTTCGCGCCGCAGTGGGAGGAACAGCAGTGGCGCGGCACGCTCCAGCCCGGCGGGAAGGCACGGATCAAGCTGCCCCTGGAGCTGACGGCCGGGGCGCACGGCGACTACACGGTCTCGCTGAAGTACGGCGGCAAGGTCCTCGCCGAGCAGCCCTGGGACGTGGGCCGGCCCTGGGGCGTGGCCCTGTTCTGGATCCTGGTCTGCCTGGTCGTACCGGCCGCGCTGTTCCGTGCCGGGATGGCGGTGGTGGACCGGGTCCGGCCGCGCCGCGCGGGCGGGCTCAGGCACCGAGGCCTTCGGCTGCCCGAACTCCCGCGGGGCCTGCCCTGGCCGAAGACCTCCGGGGTTTCCGGACCGGCGACCCGCGGTGCTTCCGGACCGAAGGCCCGTCGTGCCCCCGGTGCCACGGCCCGTCGCGCCGCCCGACCGAGGGCCCCCGAGCAGGCGCCCCCCTCCGCTTCGACCCTGCCGTGGTTCGTTCCGGACGCCGGTCCGGGCACGGCCGGTCGGCTCTCCGCACCGCACGACGACAGTCCGACGAGTCCCACGACTCCCACCACGAAAGGACCCACGTGAGCGAGCGAAGGAGAGTCATACCGGGCCACGGGCCGAGAAGAGCGGGCGCGGCGAGCCTCGCGCTGGTGCTCGGCGGGGCGGGCGTGCTGCTCGGGGTGACCGCGGGGTCCGCGCAGGCCGCCGAGGTGTCGTACGCGACCCGCTGTGTGCCGCCCGCCGCCGCGGGCCTGCCGCCCGTCGACGGCACCACCAAGGCGGAGATCACCGCGCCGGCCACCGCGAAGGTCGGCGACGAGGTCGAGGTGGTGTGGAAGTTCGTGCAGGCCGCCTCCAAGAACCCCGACCTGATCGACCTGCCGGCGAACTCCGTCCAGCCGTCCGGGACGTTGAAGGCGGCCGGCGCGCAGACCACCGCCGTCGCCATGGAGGGGCCGCGGGAGAACCCTGCGATCCCCAAGGGCGGGGACATGGTGCTGGCCGACATGAAGGGCAAGCTGAAGCTGACGGCGCCGGGCGAGGTCAAGCTGACGCCGGACGCGTACGACATCAACGTCATGTCGACGGACACCAAGTGCGCGCCCACGGCGGCGGTGCAGCCGGCCGCGACCATCAACGTGACGGCGTCGGACGGCACTTCGACGCCCACCCCGACTCCCACCGGGACGGGCACCGGTTCCCCGACGCCGACCGGCACCCCGACCAAGACTCCGACGAGCACCCCGACGAGCACCCCGAGTGCCACCGGGAGCGAGGACGACGGGACCGGGCAGACCGACTTCACCGGCAAGGAGGTCCAGGTGCCGTACGCCTGCAACACGCCCATCGGCGAGAAGAACGCGACCTCGCCCGTGCAGATCAACGCGAAGAAGAACGGCGGGAGTTACGACCTCACCGTGCGCTTCAAGGGGTCGGTGATGGACAGCCCTGCCCCCATTCCCAAGGGCTCGGTCAAGCCGTCGATGGAGGTGGTCCTCGGCGGTGCCGACAAGGGCACGGTGCATGTGGAGGGCCCGACCAACGCGGAGGACATCAAGGCCGGTGACCCGATGACGATCCCGGACCTGAAGGGCACCTACAAGCCGGGCGCGAGCGGCGAGTCCACGCTGTCGCCGGGCGTCCTGACGGTCAAGGCCCTCGGCACCACCACGACCTGCACGCCGACCAAGTCGGAGGTCTCCCTCAAGCTGGACACCGCCGAGCAGGCGAGCGGCGCGTCCGGCGGCGGCTCGGCCGGCTCCTCGGGCTCGGGCGGCACTTCCGGTACGGCGTCCGGTGGCGGCCTGGCCGAGACCGGCGCGGAGTCGAACGGCGCCCTCAAGGCCCTCGGCCTGGTGGCCGGGACAGCCGTACTGCTGGGCGGCGCGGTGTTCACGTTCATGCCGGGACGGCGGCGGCTGCGCTGACCCACCCCGGGCCGCGACGCGCCGAGGGCCACCGCACCGGGCAGGTGCGGTGGCCCTCCACGCGTCAGGCCGGGCCGGCGGGCCTCAGCGGACGTCGCCCATCAGGGACTTCACCTTGCGGCGGTACATCCACACCGCCACGCCGGCGAGGGCGGCGAGGACCGCCTCTCCGAGGACGGCGGGGGTGCCGCTGAGGTCGACACCGGCGATCGCCGGGTTGGAGAGGAGGCTCGTGATCGAGTCGCCCGCGGTGACCGCGAGGAACCACACGCCCATCATCTGGCTGGCGTACTTGGCCGGGGCCATCTTCGTGGTCACCGACAGGCCGACCGGGGAGAGGCACAGCTCGCCGACGGTGAAGATGAAGTAGATGCCCACCAACCACATCGGGCTGACCGCGGTGCCGTTCGCCGCCAGGCCCAGCGGGATCAGGAAGAAGAAGAACGACACACCGATCAGGACCAGCGCCATCGCGAACTTCACGATGGTGCTCGGCTCCTTGCCCTGGCGGTTGAGCCACAGCCAGACGAAGGCGAAGACCGGGGCCAGCGCCATGATGAACAGCGGGTTCAGCGACTGGTACCAGGAGGACGGGAAGTCGAAGCCGAACAGCGAGCCCGCCGCCTTGCCCTCGCCGAACGCCTGGACGGTGGACGCGCCCTGGTCGTAGATCATCCAGAACACGGCGGCCGCGACGAAGAACCAGATGTAGCCGGTCATCTTCGACTGCTCGGTGGCCGAGAGCTCCTTGTCCCGCTTGATGCGCAGCAGCACGCCCGCCGGGACGACCAGACCGATGACGGTGAGCGGGATCATCGCCCAGTTCAGGGTGAAGTGGCCGGTGGCGCCGACGACGCCGTAGAAGACGGCTGCCGCGATCACCCACAGCAGACCCTTGCGCAGCCAGGCCGCGCGCTCCTCGGTCGCCAGCGGTTTGGGCACGACGCTGCTCTGGGGGCTGAGGTTGCGGGTGCCGAGCAGGAACGTGGCGAGGCCGATCGCCATGCCGACCGCGGCCATGCCGAAGCCGAGATGCCAGTTGACCTCCTGGCCGACGGTGCCGATGGCCAGCGGGGCGAAGAACGCACCGGCGTTGATGCCCATGTAGAAGATCGTGAAGCCGCCGTCGCGGCGCGGGTCCTCGGGGCCGTCGTACAGGTGGCCCACCATCGTGGAGATGTTGGCCTTGAGCAGACCGGAGCCGACCGCGACCAGGGCGAGGCCCGCGAAGAACGGTGCCTGACCGCCGGGCAGCGCAAGCACGAGGTGGCCGGCCATGATGGTGACGGCGGCGATGGCAACCGTCTTGCGCGGGCCCCAGACGCGGTCACCGAGCCAGCCGCCGGGCATGGCGAGCAGGTACACCATCGCCGAGTAGACGGAGACGATCACCGTGGTGGTGGCCACGTCCATGGCCAGACCGCCGCCCATGCTGCCCTTGCCGGCGCCGGGGCCGCCGGAGAGCAGATAGACGGTGAGCAGGGCCTTCATGCCGTAGTAGGAGAATCGCTCCCACATCTCGGTCATGAAGAGAGTGGCCAGTCCGCGGGGGTGGCCGAAGAAGGTCTTTCCGGACCCGGGGGTGCCCGGGGTGACCGAGTCCTTCGTCAGGCTGGACGCCATGGTCGATCCTTGCTGGGGTGCTTTCCTTTCGAGGCCGGCGCAACACCGGCCCGCACACAAAAGAGACCTTCAGCGTCGAACTCCTCGCCAAAGGTCCCCACGGTGCTACAGGCGTCCAGTCACCATACGGCAGCACAGCGCCGGAAAAAAAAGGACCTGAGACGCGAATCACAGGTAAGACGGGAGTCGTACACACCCTTTCCAAGGTTTCTCCGCTAATCACACCCCAGGGGTGGAGGTTCGCATCACGGCGCCTCGCGGGGGCGGACCAGTACGCAGAAAGGTAAGAACAACGAGCCGTCGATCACACCCCAGGTCCTGGCCTGCGCGGACTACCATCACCTCATGACCCGTGTACTGCTCGCCGAGGACGACGCGTCCATCTCGGAGCCGCTGGCCCGCGCACTGCGCAGGGAAGGGTACGAGGTCGAGGTGCGTGAGGACGGCCCCACCGCGCTCGACGCCGGAACGCAGGGCGGTGTCGACCTGGTCGTGCTCGACCTGGGTCTGCCCGGCATGGACGGCCTCGAAGTGGCCCGCCGGTTGCGCGCCGAGGGCCTCACCGTCCCGATCCTCATCCTGACCGCGCGTGCCGACGAGGTGGACACCGTCGTCGGCCTCGACGCGGGTGCCGACGACTACGTCACCAAGCCCTTCCGGCTCGCCGAACTGCTCGCCCGTGTCCGGGCCCTGCTCCGGCGCGGTGCCGCCGAGCCGGCCCAGCCGCCCGCCACCCACGGGGTGCGCATCGACGTCGAGTCGCACCGCGCGTGGATGGGCGAGGAGGAGCTCCAGCTCACCGCCAAGGAGTTCGACCTGCTGCGGGTCCTCGTGCGGGACGCCGGCCGGGTCGTCACGCGGGACCAGCTGATGCGGGAGGTCTGGGACACCACGTGGTGGTCGTCGACGAAGACGCTCGACATGCACATCTCCTGGCTGCGGAAGAAGCTCGGTGACGACGCGGCGAACCCCCGGTACATCGCGACGGTGCGTGGTGTGGGGTTCCGGTTCGAGAAGAGCTAGGCGACTACGCGCGTCGCGCTGTGCCGGCTCGTGCGGGTGGGCGACTGCGGGCCGTTGGTGGCCGGCCGCGCGGTTTCCCGCGGCCCCTGGGGGCGCATGTGCACACTGTTCGTCGTAAAGCTGCCCGGAGGGCCTCGTGCGTCGCCGTCTGATCCAGTCCACCCTCGCCGTGGTGCTCGTCGTGATCGCCGTGTTCGGGGTGTCCCTCGTCATCGTCGAGACCCGCACCATCAGCACCAGTGCGCAGGAGCGGGTGGACTCCGAGGCGCAACGGCTGGCCAGCATCGTGGACAGCAGGCTGCTCACCTCGGCGACCGTGGACGCGAAGATCCTGCGTGACCAGGTGGCGCAGGATCGATACGCCGTGATCCGGATCCCGGGGGAGCGCAGCATCGAGATCGGCACCCGGCTGCCCGGTGACGTGATCCAGGGCAGGGCCGAGGGCGAGGAGGGCGAGACCGTCGTCGTCGAGGAACCGCGCTCCTCGGTGACCCGCGAGGTCGGCCGGACCCTCCTGATCATCGGGCTGGTGGCACTGCTCGCGGTGGTCGCCGCGGTGGTGCTGGCGATCCGCCAGGCCAACCGGCTCGCCTCCCCGCTCACCGACCTCGCGGAGACCGCCGAACGACTCGGCTCCGGCGACCCGCGCCCCCGTCACAAGCGGTACGGCGTCCCCGAACTGGACCGGGTCGCCGACGTCCTCGACTCCTCCGCCGAGCGCATCGCCCGCATGCTCACCGCGGAACGCCGGCTCGCCGCCGACGCCTCCCACCAGCTCCGTACGCCGTTGACGGCTCTTTCCATGCGCCTGGAGGAGATCACCCTCACGGATGACCCGGACACGGTGAAGGAGGAGGCGAACGTGGCCCTGACCCAGGTGGAGCGGCTCACCGACGTGGTCGAGCGGCTGCTCACCAACTCCCGCGACCCGCGCACCGGCTCCGCCGTCACCTTCGACCTCGACGAGGTCATCCAGCAGCAGCTCGCCGAGTGGCGCCCCGCCTACCGCAGCGCGGGCAGGGCCATCGTCAGCTCCGGGAAGCGGCACCTGACGGCGGTCGGTACGCCGGGGGCGGTCGCGCAGGTGCTGGCCGCGCTGATCGAGAACTCCCTCATGCACGGCGGCGGCACGGTGGCGCTGCGCACCCGGGTCACCGGCAACCAGGCGGTGATCGAGGTCACGGACGAGGGTCCCGGGGTGCCCACCGACCTGGGGGCCCGCATCTTCGAGCGGGCGATCAGCGGCCGCAACTCCACGGGCATCGGCCTGGCGGTGGCCCGGGATCTGGCGGAGGCCGACGGGGGCCGCCTGGAGATGCTCCAGACCCTGCCCCCGGTGTTCGGTCTGTTCCTGTCGCGTACGCCGCTGCGCAAGGCGGTGCCGGAGGAGGCGGACGAGGAACCGACGGTCCGCTGAGCGCGGCCGGGACGGTCAGGCGGCGCGCTGATCCGCCGGGCGCTTCTTCGCGTCGGTCGTCGCGTCGGTGGTCGCGTCCGTCGTCAGGAACGATTCCGCGCTGGCCACCGCTTCCTTGGCCGGAAGTGTACGGAAGACCCAGGTGCGGTACGACCAGAAGCGGAACAGGGTCGCGACGCCGATGCCGACGAACTTGAAGATGTTGCTCTGCAGCGGACTGTCCCAGCCGAACCCGTAGGTCGCCGCGTAGAGCACGCCGTTCTCGATCACCAGGCCGACCGCGCTGAACAGCAGGAACAGCATGAGTTCCTTGGTACGGCCGCTCTTGTCGCGGTCCCGGTAGGTGAAGTACCGGAAGCCGACGTAGTTGAAGACGATGGCGACGACGGTCGCGATGACACTCGCCCGCACCACCTGGAGGTCGGTCGCGTGCCGTACGAGGTTGAACACGAGCAGGTTGACCAGGACTCCGGCCCCGCCCACGGCGCCGAACTTGACGGCCTCACGCATGAGCCGGTCGACCCGCAGGCGCGCCGCGCCACGAGGTGCCGGAGGAGCCGCAGGAAGCCCCGAGGAACCACGTTCCATGGCTGTCCAGGCCCCCGTCCGTAGATTTCGTCAACTCAGCCATGCTAACCATCCCCCCTTAGTGATCGCCTATGGGCGAGTTCACAGGACGGCAAAGAGGGGCCCGGAGGGCTGGAAACCGGCCACTGCGGAATGGCCGATACCCTGGGACCGTGACGTTCCCGGTAGTCGGCATGGTCGGCGGGGGGCAGCTCGCTCGTATGACACACGAGGCGGGCATCCCGCTCGGCATCAAATTCAAGCTCCTCAGTGACACCCCCCAGGATTCCGCGGCGCAGGTCGTGAGCGATGTCGTCATCGGCGACTACCGCGATCTCGACACGCTGCGTGACTTCGCGCGCGGGTGCGATGTGATCACCTTCGATCACGAACACGTGCCCACCGAGCACCTCCGGGCGCTGGAGGCGGAGGGCATTCCCGTCCGCCCCGGCCCGGACGCGCTCGTGCACGCCCAGGACAAGGGTGTGATGCGGGAGAGACTCGACGCGATCGGGGTGCCGTGTCCTCGGCACCGGATCGTGAGCGACCCGGCCGATGTCGCCGCCTTCGCGGCGGAAGGCCTCGCCGAAGGCGCGGAGGGTGACGGCTTCCCCGTCGTCCTCAAGACCGTCCGCGGCGGCTACGACGGCAAGGGCGTGTGGGTCGTCGACGACGTGACGCAGGCCGAAGAGCCCTTCCGCGCCGGCGTCCCCGTCCTCGCCGAGGAGAAGGTCGACTTCGCCCGGGAGCTCGCCGCCAACGTCGTGCGCTCCCCGCACGGCCAGGCCGTCGCCTACCCGGTCGTCGAGTCCCGGCAGGTGAACGGCGTCTGCGACACGGTGATCGCGCCCGCTCCGGACCTGGACCGGACGCTGGCGCTGAGGGCCGAGGAGATGGCCCTGACCATCGCCAAGGAACTGGACGTCGTCGGTCACCTCGCCGTCGAGCTGTTCCAGACCCGCGACGGGCGCATCCTCGTCAACGAGCTCGCGATGCGCCCGCACAACTCCGGCCACTGGTCGATGGACGGGGCGATCACGTCCCAGTTCGCCAACCACGTCCGCGCGGTCCTCGACCTCCCCCTCGGCGACCCGCGCCCGCGTGCCCCGTGGACGGTCATGGTCAACGTGCTCGGCGGCGACTACCCGGACATGTACACCGCGTACCTGCACTGCATGGCCCGCGACCCGCAGCTCAAGATCCACATGTACGGCAAGGACGTGAAGCCCGGCCGTAAGGTCGGACACGTCAACACCTACGGCGACGACCTGGACGACGTGCTGGAGCGCGCCCGTCACGCTGCCGGCTACCTGAGAGGCACGATCACCGAATGAGTTCCGCCGCCGCCCCCGTGGTGGGCATCGTCATGGGTTCGGACTCCGACTGGCCCGTCATGGAGGCCGCCGCCAAGGCCCTCGACGAGTTCGAGATCACGTACGAGGTGGACGTCGTCTCCGCGCACCGGATGCCCCGCGAGATGGTCACGTACGGCGAGCAGGCCGCCGAGCGCGGGCTGAAGGTCATCATCGCCGGTGCCGGAGGCGCGGCCCATCTGCCCGGGATGCTCGCGTCCGTGACCCCGTTGCCGGTGATCGGCGTTCCCGTCCCGCTGAAGTACCTCGACGGCATGGACTCGTTGCTGTCCATCGTGCAGATGCCGGCCGGCGTCCCGGTCGCCACGGTCTCCGTCGCCGGCGCGCGCAACGCGGGCCTGCTCGCGGCCCGGATCCTGGCGACGCACGACGAGGAACTCCTCGGCCGGATGCGGGAGTTCCAGCAGGAGCTGAACGACCAGGCCACCGAGAAGGGCAAGCGGCTGCGCGCCAAGGTCGAGGGGCCGGGCGACAGCTTCGGCTTCGGCAAGTGACCCCGATGACCCCGATGACGCCGCCGACCCCGAGTACCTCGGTGACCTCCATGACCTCGGTGGACGAAGCCCGGGAGCTGCTGCGGGAGTTCCCCGTCGTCGACGGGCACAACGACCTCCCCTGGGCGCTGCGCGAACAGGTCCGCTACGACCTCGACGCCCGCGACATCTCCACCGACCAGGGCCCCCACCTGCACACCGACATCCCCCGTCTGCGGGCGGGCGGCGTCGGCGCGCAGTTCTGGTCGGTGTACGTGCGCTCGGACCTGCCCGACCCGGTCCCGGCGACGCTGGAACAGATCGACTGTGTACGGCAGTTGATGGCCCGCTACCCGCGGGACCTGCGCCCCGCGCTGACGGCGGCGGACATGACGGCGGCGCGCGGTGAGGGCCGTATCGCCTCGCTCATGGGCGCGGAGGGCGGCCACTCGATCGCCGACTCCCTCGCCACGCTGCGCGGCTTGTACGCCCTCGGCGTCCGCTATCTGACCCTCACCCACAACGACAACGTGGCATGGGCGGACTCCGCGACCGACCGGCCCGGCGTCGGCGGGCTGTCGGCCTTCGGCCGTGAGGTCGTGCGGGAGATGAACCGCGAGGGCATGCTGGTCGACCTCTCGCACGTGGCGGCCACGACGATGCGGGACGCGCTGGACACCTCGTCCGCGCCGGTGCTCTTCTCGCACTCCTCGTCCCGGGCGGTGTGCGACCACCCGCGCAACATCCCGGACGACGTGCTGGAACGTCTGCCCGTCAACGGCGGCGTGGCGATGGTGACGTTCGTCCCGAAGTTCGTGCTCCAGGCGGCCGTGGACTGGACGGCGGCGGCCGACGAGAACATGCGCGTCCACGGCTTCCACCATCTCGCCACCACCCCGGAGGCGATGAGGGTGCACCGTGCCTTCGAGGAGAGCAACCCGCGTCCGGTCGCGACGGTCGCGACGGTCGCGGACCACCTCGACCACATGCGCGAGGTCGCCGGCATCGACCACCTCGGCATCGGCGGCGACTACGACGGCACCGCGTTCACCCCGGACGGCCTCAGCGACGTCTCCGGCTACCCCAACCTGATCGCCGAACTCCTGGACCGCGGCTGGTCGAAGCCCGACCTGGCCAAGCTGACCTGGCAGAACGCGGTACGGGTACTGGGCGCGGCGGAGGACGTGGCCCGCGACCTCCAGTCGACGCGGGGACCGTCCAACGCGACGATCGAGTCACTGGACGGGTGACCGGGGCATGGTCGCTGGGTGACTGGGTGACTGGGTGACTGGGTGACTGGGTGACTCGGTGACTCGGTGACTCGGTGACCGGGCGGCGGGTGGTGGGGTGTCAGTCGCGCGCCATCGTGTAGCCGAGGCCGCGGACCGTCCTGATCAGCGACTGGTCGTCGTCGCCGAGCTTGCGGCGGAGGTAGTAGACGTACGTCTCGACGGTCCCGGAGCGGGAGGGCGTCCCCCAGACCCGCTCCAGGATCTGCTTCTTCGTGACGACCTGGCCGAGGTTGTCCATCAGATAGCTCAGCAGGTCGAACTCGCGGACCGACAGCTCGACCCGGGTGCCGTCCCGCCAGACCGCGCGGCGGTCCACGTCCACCGTGAGGCCGCCGTTGCGCAACAGCCGGCTCTCGTCGGCCTGGTCCCGGGCCAGCAGTTCCTGGAGGCGCGTGACGGCCTCGGCGAGCGTGAACGGCTTGGTGACGTGCCCGTCGGCGCCCGTCATCACGCGGCGCACCGCGGCCGAGGCCTCCGGCTCCTCGCCGGAGAGGAACAGCACCGGCGCGTTCACCCCGGCTGCCCGCAGCTCGTCGTACGTCTCGATGCCGTCGTCGTCCGGCAGGGCCACGTCCAGGACGACGAGGTCGGGCCGCGCGGAGCGGCCGACCGGTATCGCGAACCGGCCGCGGCTGGCCGCGTACACCTCGAATCCCAGCTTGCTGAGCTCCGTGATCAGGGGCCGGGTGCGGGGGTCGGCGTCGATCACGAGGGCACGGAGGGGGGCGGGTCTTTGAAGGTTCACGTACTGAATACGAAGATCCCCGCACAAAGGTGCCCGGTCGGTACCTCTGGGGCAACGCCCAGCGTGTGCCGCGTGGCGCGTACTTCCCAGCCCGCCCCTGGTACCGACGCCGGTACCAGGGGCGGGAGGGGTCAGCGGCAGGGGTCAGATCGGGCCGATCCGGCAGAGGCAGAAGGGATGCCCGGCAGGATCGGCGTAGACGCGGAAGTCCTTCTTCTCGTAGTCCTCCCGGTCCAGGACGCGCGCTCCCAGCGCCAGCACCTTCTCCTCGGCCGCGTCGATCTCCTCCCAGGTGCTCCCGGCGTCGAAGTCGAGGTGGAACTGCTGCGCGTTGCGGTCCGCGCGCGGCCACTGAGGCGGGGTGAGGCCGGGCGCCCGCTGGAAGGCCAGTCGCGGCCCGTCCGGAACGCGGAGGACCACCCAGTCGTCGTCCGCCGCCTCGGGGGTGCCGCCGCCGACCTGTGCGTAGAACGCGGCGAGCGCGCGCGGGTCGGGACAGTCGACGACCACGGAACGGATGCGTGCCACGGGTGCCATGAGGTCCTCCCAGGTCAGCCGGCGCAGAGGCAGAACGGGTGCCCCGCCGGATCCGCGTAAACCCGGAAGGTCCGCGAGCGGTCCTCCGTTTCCAGTGGCCTGGCGCCCAGCGCAAGCGCCTCCTTCTCGGCCGCGTCCAGGTCCTCCACGGTGAGGTCCAGATGGAACTGCTGTGAGTGGTCGGGCGCGGGCCACCTCGGCGGTACGTAGCCGGGGGCGGCCTGGAACGCCAGGGTCTGTCCGTCGGGCAGCACGAGGTCCACCCACTCTCCCTCGTCCTTCACGGTGCCGCCGAGCACACCGGCGTAGAACCCGGCGAGGGCACGGGGGTCGGGACAGTCCAGGACGACGGAGCCCAGCTTGGCGAACGGCATGACTTCCTCCTTGAAGTCGCGACAACCTGTCGGTTACCTGTAGAGCAGAGTAACCGGTAACGGTTACCGCATGCATCCCTTTTGGCAGTAACGTCACGAGCATGAGTGAGAGATCGCCCGCGCCCGGCGGTCTGGCCCTGGTCCAGTCCCTGGTGAACACGCTGGACATCGAGTCGTACGCCGACTCCCTGGACGGGGTGGAGGGCCGCGCGCGGTTCGGCATCGCGGAGAACGAGCTGGAGGGGGCCCGCGAACTGCGCGAGTCCCTGCGCGCCGCCCTGCTCGCCCATGCGGGCCACCCCCCGCACCGCACTGTGAACCCGCTGGGCGAGCTGCTCGCCCGGGCGCCCCTGGTCCTCACGGTCGACCCGGCCGACGGCTCGGCGGCCCTTGTCCCGGCCGACGGTTCGCCGGCCCTTGTCCGGGGCGACGGTTCGGCGTCCCTTGCCCCGGGCGACGGTTCAGCCGCCCTCGCGCGGGCCGTCGAGGTCCCGCTGCTCTCCCGGGTCGCGGCTGCCGTCGCCCAGGCCCTTGTCGAGGGCACCTGGACCCGGCTCAAGGCCTGCGAGGCGGCCGACTGCCACTGGGCGTACTACGACCGCAGCCCGGCCGGCCGCGGCCGCTGGTGCTCCATGCAGGTGTGCGGAGCCCGCGCGAAGATGCGCCGGTACCGGGCCAAAGCCTGACCTGCGGCCGAGGTCCGGACTGCCGCCGACGACCGACGGGTCGAGGCCGGACCTGTGGCCTCAGGGCGTCTTGATGAAGGCCGACCTCGGGCCGAGAACCGGTCTACGCCTCCTCCTTCCGGGGCGCCGAAGCCCGGGAACCGACCAGTAGCAGGCACAGGACCGCGACTCCGGCGACGATGCCGGTCAGCACGAGCAGGGGGTCCAGGGGACGGGCGGTCGAGGCGGTGGGCTGGGTCGCGGGCATCTGTGCCGCAGGTGGCCCCTGCGGTGACGGGGACGTCTGCGGCGCGGCGGCCCCGGACGCGGTGGCGGACGGCGACGAGGACGGCATGTCCATCGGCGGTGCCTTGCTGCTCGCCGCGGTCCGGGTCGGCGCAGGCGCCCGGCCTCCCGTCGACGAGCCACCGGTGCCACCGGTGCCGCCGGTGCCGCCGGTGCCGCCTGAGGAACCGGAGGAGTTCGAGCCCTCGTGGTGTTCGTGCGTAGGCGCCGCCGACGTCGCCGGTGCCGCCGGGCGGACCGTGATCCCGGCCGTCATGTTCGGGTGGACGGTGCAGTAGTAGCCGTACGCCCCGGCCGCGGTGAACGTGAAGCTCCAGCTCTGCCCCTTGTTGAGCATGGGGGAGTGGATCGAGACCGGGCCCGAGGTGGTCTTCACGTCGTGCGGTGCCGTGTCCTGGTTGGTCCAGGTCACCGTGGACCCGACCGGGACGGTCAGGTTCGCGGGCGAGAAGGCGTACCCCTTCATCGTCACGCTGAACGAGGCCGCCGACGCCTGCCCGGCAGGCAGCAGCGGCAGGGCGAGGAGCGCGAGGACGGCGGACACGGCGGCACCCCGGGCGGTCCGCCGTATCGTCCGCCGGGCCGCCCTCACGCGAACTCCGCCGCGACGAGCAGCCGCAGCCGGGTGGCCGGCCGGCGCCATGGCAGCCGGAACCCGGTGGCGCGGCGCAGCAGCCGGTACGGCAGCCGGGCGCGCCCCACGACGAGCAGCCGGTCGTCGGAGCGCTCCACCACCCGCAGCCGCAGCAGCACGGGGAAGGCGACACCGTTCACATCGAGATCGCCGGTGAGCTGGAGACGGCCGGGAGTCGCGTCGACGTGCTCGGAGGTGAGGGCGGCGGTGAGCTGACGGTCGCCGAACTCGAAGCGGAAGAAGGGGTGGCCGCCGGCAACAGCGTGCTCGGCGTGCTCGACGTGTCCGCCGTGTTCGATGTGTCCGCCGTGCTCACCGTGCTCGGCGTGTTCCGTGGCTTCGGTGTCGGCCGGCACGGTCAGGTACGCCCCGGCCAGCGCCACGCGGCGGCGCAGGGTCGGCAACGGGCCGTACCAGGCGGTGAGTTCGGTGAGCGAGCGGCCGGGGGCCACGGTGTACCGGCCGGGCAGGGGCAGCCGGCGGTCGGCGTCGGCGCGCGACTCCGGCGGGGGAAGGACGGTGGGCAGGGTGACGGTCGTCATCCCGGTCTCCTTGGAAAGCGGTTCCCGATGCGTGGCGATGGAGTGGAGAATGGACACGGGCGCCGCTCCGGCCGGCTGAGCCCCGGCCGGAGCGGCGTTTTCCCGTGTCGCGGATCGCGTCAGCAGTTGTTGGTGACGAAGTCCGTGGTGGGCGCGAGCATCTGCCCGGCCCAGACGGTGTGCATCTTCACGTAGGCGTCCGGGTTCAGCAGATCGGTGACCTGCTGTCCGAGCGACTCACCCAGGTGCGCGTTGTTGACGTGGTTCAGCAGAGTGCTGAGCGTGCTGTCGAGCACCGTGCTGCCGCCTGCGACGGCCGGCTTGAGGATGCTCTCGACCCAGACGGTGTGCATCTTGATGTAAGAGTCGAGCGCGAGAGCGTCCTGCACCTGCTCGCCCGGCGACCGCTCCAGGTGCGCCGCGTAGAGGTGCTGGAGGATCGGCATCAGCACGTCCTGGGCGCTGGCGCACTGCTCGTCGTCACCGGAACCACCACCGGAACCGCCACCCGTGCCGCCCGTGCCGGTCGGCATCGGCATGCCGGTCGGACCCGTGGTGGGCGTCCCGGTCGGCGCGGCCGTGGGGCCGGTCGTGGGCGTGCCCGTGGGAGCGGTCGTCGGCGTGGGCGCCGGCGTCGAGCCGCCACCGCTCGCCGCGACGACCTTCACGGACGAGACCATGTCCGGGTGCACCGCGCAGTAGTACTCGTACGTGCCCGTCTTGGTGAACGTGTACGACCACGAGTCGCCCTTGTTCAGGGTGCCCGAGTCGAACTTCACCGGGGCCTTGGTCGTGGTGACCGTGTGCGGCACGCTGTCGTGGTTGGTCCACTGGACGGTCTGGCCGACCTGGACGACGAGCTGCTTCCCGGTGCCGAACTTGTTGCCCATGATGTCGACCTGGTAGTCGGCGGTCTTGGCGGCGGCGGGCTGGGCGGCGGCAGCGGCAGCGGGCGCCTGAGCCGCGCCCGCGTTCTGCTCCGAGGTCGTCGTGGAACCGTTGGCCGCGCTCAGCAGTCCGAGGCTGAGTACGGCGGCCAGCGCCGCGCCGAGTCCGGCGACCAGCAGGCCCCGGTTCCCGACGGGCGACCTGTGCCGTCGGCCGCCGGCCGCATCGGCCGTGCCGACCTCATCGTTCTCTGTCACTTGCTACTCCTTTGTACTTGGGGGGAGTTCACTGGCCGGGGTCGGCCGTGACCAGCAGACTCGTCACGGCGAGCACGACGAGGACGAGCCCCGTCTCGGCCGCGACCGAGTAACCGAAGGACCGCACGGTGGCGGCGTCGCCGCGCAGCAGCACGGCGAGATCGAGGCGGGTGCGCACCCATTGACGGCTCGCGTACGCGGCGAGCAGGACGCACCCGAGGACACCTGTCTTCAGCAGCAGCAGATGTCCGTACGAGGTGTTCAGCAGGGCGTCGTAGGACCCGACCACCTGCCACGCGAGCACCAGCCCGGCGCCGACGATCCCGGCGACACTCACGGCCGCGAGCCGCGAGTAGCCCGGCACCACCGCCGCCAGCTCACCGGCCCGTCGGCGCGGCAGCACGGCCAGCGCGAGCATGGCCAGCCCGCCGATCCACAGGGAGACGCCGAGCAGATGGACGAAGTCGGCGATCGCGCCCCAAGTGGGCTCGCTGCCCTCGGAGTTGTGGCCGGTCATCCCGGTCGTCCGCAGCAGCCCGAAGGTCACCGCGAGGGCGCCCACCCGCCACCCCGGGGAGCGGGAGGCACGCTCCCCGCCCTGGAGCAGCGCGCCGAGCACCACGGCCGCCAGCACCCACAGCAGCGTGCGCGAGGCGAGCACGACACCGGGTTCGGTGGTCAGCATGTCGGCGTACGTCGCCGGGCGCAGCGCGTCCCGGACGCCGCCGAGCGTGGTGTACGCGCCCTGGAGGCCGATGCTCGCGACCGTCGCCAGCAGTCCCGCCGTCCAGGCGAGCCCGAGCAGGGCCCGCGCCCGGGGCTCGTCCGCGCCGCGCGGCCACAGCAGCACGAGGAAGCCGAGACCGCCCAGGAACAGGGCGAGGGCGAGATAGCCGGTCCAGCGGGCGGCGACGAGGCCCTTGCGCACCGAGGGGGACGGTGCGGGAGCGGGGGACGCGGCCTCGTCGCCGCCGGTCGTGGCCTTCGCGGCGGGTGTGCCGACGCTGAGAGCGATCCGGCCGGAGGAGGCGTGCCCGTCCTCCTTGTCGACGACGGACCAGACGACGGCGAGATCACCGTGGTCCGGCGCGGCGAGCGCGACCCGCACGGCGCGGGTGCCGCCCTTCGCGGCCCGGGACACCGGCAGCCGGTCGCCGTCCACCGTCAGCACCCGTACGTCGGTGAGGTCGACGGGCTCGTCGAAGGTGAGCGTCAGGTGGCCCGGCGCCTTCCTGAGGTGCGCGCCGTCCTTGGGTGAGGAGGACACCAGCTCGGTGTGGGCGGAAGCGGCCTGGGGCGCCCCGACCAGGGCGTAGAGGAGCGGGGTGAGCAGGAACAGGAGCAGGGCGCGGCGAAGCGGCGTCGTCATGGCGTCGCCCCCGGCTGGGGGGAGGCGCTGACGCCCAGGAGGCCGGTCAGGGAGACGGAGGCGAGACCGACGCAGGGGGACGGTTGCGGCTCGGGTGTCTCGTCGGTGCCGTCGAGCAGCCCGAACACGGGCTGGGTGAGCCCGCCGAGCAGCGGCTGTACGAGGGTGACCTCGCCGTCCTGGCAGGTGTCGCCGTCGGCGGGAGTGGAGCCCGAGGGGGACGGGGTGGGTGTGGGGGAGGGGTAGCCGGTGCCGGCGGGCGGTGTGGTCTGGTGGCCGGTGTGACCGGCATCGCCGGTGCCGACGGAGCCGCCCGCCTGGCCGCCGGTGCCGTAGCCGGTGCCCACGCCGATCCCGCCGTACCCGGGCATCCCGCCGGTCCCGACGGGGTACTGGCCCATTCCGGTGCCGGGGTCCTGCGCGCCGGAGCCGCCCGGTGCGGTCGGTACGGGGCTCGCCGGCGCCGTGGCGGCGGGCGGTGGCGTGGGAGCCGTGGCGGCCTCTCCGGAGGCGGAGGGGGCGCCGATGCCCGACGCGTAACCCAGCACGATCACCACGGCGCCGACGAGTGCTCCCGCCACCAACTCGTCGCGGTGATCCCGTGGCCACTCCGCCCTACGGAACAAGGGCATGTGTTCTCTCCTGGCATGGTCGGGTCAATCCACATGAGGGTGTGGCGAATGACGACCAGTGGAGTGGAGTGCGGATTCCGCGCGAATACGCCTCGGTTAACCGATTGTTGCCTAGCTCTCCATCGTGGGGGTGCCCACTGTGAGAACGGTCCATTCCGCATGCTGCTCGAATGGAAGTCGAATGAAATTCGAACTCATGTTGATGGTTTCGCGGATGATCGCATATGCCGCCCGGGGAGACGGGCCTCAATCTCGGGGAACTTGGCCCACCGCTCCCTGGCCAGCCAGGCGTGGCGACGAATGACGTACAGAAGACCTCCGCAGTTCGGCACACTTCTTCACCGATCCCGCGAGAATTCCTCGACCTTCCGCAAATCCGTCAGAAATGCACGGAACTCGGTGTCGATTGCGGCGTCGCGTTACCGAAGGCCTCCGCACCGACTTCCCTACCCAGTTCCGCGCCGAGTTCCGCGCCGAGCCTCTGCCGAGCTTCGTGGCGAGTTCCGCGCCGAATTTCCTCAGGCCGTCGGCCGCCCCATCGCCCGGTACGTCCAGCCGGCCTTCCGCCACAGCTGGGGGTCCAGGGCGTTGCGCCCGTCCAGGACCAGCCGGGTCGCCGCGACCTCGCCGAGCGCCGCCGGGTCCAGCTCGCGGAACTCCCGCCACTCCGTCAGATGCAGCACGGCGTCCGCGCCCCGCACCGCATCCACCGCGGAGTCCGCGTACCCGAGCGTCGGGAAGATACGGCGGGCGTTGTCCATGCCCTTCGGGTCGTACACCGTCACCTGGCCGCCCTGGAGGTGGATCTGCCCGGCGACATTCAGGGCGGGCGAGTCCCGGACGTCGTCGGAGTCCGGCTTGAAGCTGGCGCCGAGCACCGCGATCCGCTTGCCCAGGAAGGCCCCGCCGCCCAGCGCCTCCCGCGCCAGCTCCACCATCTGCCCGCGCTGGCGCATGTTGATCGAGTCGATCTCGCGCAGGAAGGTCAGCGCCTGGTCGGCACCCAGCTCACCGGCGCGCGCCATGAAGGCCCGGATGTCCTTCGGCAGACACCCGCCGCCGAAGCCGATCCCCGCCCGCAGGAACTTCCTGCCGATCCGGTCGTCGTACCCGATGGCCTCGGCCAGCTTGGCCACGTCACCGCCGGAGGCCTCGCACATCTCCGCCATCGCGTTGATGAACGAGATCTTCGTGGCCAGGAAGGAGTTCGCGGACGTCTTCACCAGCTCGGCGGTCGGGAAGTCGGTGACCACGAAGGGCGAGCCGGCGGAGATGGGGCCGGCGTACACCTTCCGCAGCAGCTTCTCCGCCCGCTCGCTGCGCACGCCCACCACGATCCGGTCCGGGTGCAGCGTGTCCTGGACCGCGAAGCCCTCGCGCAGGAACTCCGGGTTCCAGGCCAGCTCGGCGGCCGCGCCGGCGGGCGAGTTCGCGGCGAGATAGGCGGCGAGCCGATCGGCGGACCCGACGGGCACGGTCGACTTGCCGACGACGAGGGCGGGCCCCGTCAGATGCGGAGCGAGGGAGGCGATGGCGGCGTCGACGTAGGACATGTCGCACGCGTACTCACCGTGCCGCTGGGGGGTGTTCACGCACACGAAGTGGACGTCGCCGAAGGCCGCCGCCTCCGCGAAGTCCATGGTGAACCGCAGCCGCCCGCTCGACCCCTTGATCCCGGCGACGTGCTTGCGCAGCAGCTCCTCGAGCCCGGGCTCGTACATGGGGACCTCGCCCCGCTGGAGCATCTCGATCTTCTCCGGCACGACGTCCAGCCCCAGCACCTCGAATCCGAGCTCGGCCATGGCCGCGGCGTGGGTGGCGCCGAGGTAGCCGGTTCCGATCACGGTGATCTTGAGGCTCATGGGTGCTCCAGGGGTCTGACTGTGGGGGTGCGGGGCGGCTTCGGGGTACGGCTGTGGGGGGTGTACGAGGTGCGCTGGAAGAGCATAGTCCGGGTAGGGGAACGGGCCTGGAAGGCCAGCTTTCCGGCTGTCGCCAAGGTCACGTATCACTCCACTGGGCAGGCCCTTAAAATTTGAGTTACTTAACGGTAATTAGCGCCAGCATCACAGCGTCTTTGGAGCGTGAGAGACCTTGGCCGGATCGGCTGATTTCGACCTGTACCGCCCGTCCGAGGAGCACGACATGCTCCGTGACGCGATCCGTTCACTGGCCGAGGCGAAGATCGCGCCGTACGCCGCCGCGGTGGACGAGGAGGCCCGCTTCCCGCAGGAGGCACTCGACGCGCTCGTGGCCAACGACCTGCACGCCGTCCACGTACCGGAGGAGTACGGAGGCGGGGGCGCCGACGCGCTGGCCACGGTGATAGTGATCGAGGAGGTCGCCCGCGTCTGCGCCTCCTCCTCCCTGATCCCGGCCGTGAACAAGCTGGGCTCGCTCCCGGTGATCCTCTCCGGCTCCGAGGACCTGAAGAAGAAGTACCTGGGCCCGCTCGCCAAGGGCGACGCGATGTTCTCGTACGCCCTGTCCGAGCCGGACGCGGGCTCCGACGCGGCCGGCATGAAGACGAAGGCGGTCCGCGACGGCGACCACTACGTCCTCAACGGCGTGAAGCGCTGGATCACCAACGCGGGCGAGTCCGAGTACTACACGGTGATGGCGGTCACGGACCCGTCGAAGCGCTCGAAGGGCATCTCAGCGTTCGTCGTCGAGAAGTCGGACGAGGGCGTCTCCTTCGGCGCCCCGGAGAAGAAACTCGGCATCAAGGGCTCCCCGACCCGCGAGGTCTACCTCGACAACGTCCGCATCCCCGCGGACCGCATGATCGGCGACGAGGGCACCGGCTTCGCGACGGCGATGAAGACCCTGGACCACACCCGCATCACCATCGCCGCCCAGGCCCTCGGCATCGCCCAGGGCGCCCTGGACTACGCCAAGGGCTATGTCCAGGAGCGCAAGCAGTTCGGCAAGGCGATCGCCGACTTCCAGGGCATCCAGTTCATGCTCGCGGACATGGCCATGAAGATCGAGGCGGCGCGTCAGTTGACCTACGCGGCGGCCGCCAAGTCCGAGCGCGGTGACAGCGATCTCACCTTCCAGGGCGCGGCGGCCAAGTGCTTCGCGTCGGACGTGGCGATGGAGGTCACCACGGACGCGGTCCAGCTGCTGGGTGGCTACGGCTACACCCGTGACTACCCGGTGGAGCGGATGATGCGCGATGCGAAGATCACACAAATATACGAAGGCACGAACCAGGTGCAGCGGATCGTGATGGCCCGCAACCTGCCGTAAGGCGCGCGCCTGCTTCTTTGTCGCCCTCCGCCCGCTTCGTCGGGCGGAGGGCGACGCATTTTGTGTCAGCTTCGCAACAGGGTTGCCCTTATTTTCCGACGAACCTTGTAAGGGACATACCTTCGCCCTGCACACTGGGGCCCATGAGCGATTGGCCCGAGGGATCCGACAACCGCGGCAGCCGGTACGGACGCGGCAGCGCAGGCGCGCAGCCCGAGAGCGCCCGTGTGATGCGGCAGGTCCGCCGCGGCTCGGCGGCACCGCCCGGCCAAGGTGGCTACGGCCCCGGCCAGGGCGGTTACGGTCCCGGCCAGGCGGCCCCGGGGTACGGCGGGGTCCCGCGGCAGCCGTCGTACGTCGACGGCAGTGGTGACAACGGGTACGACGACGGGTACGACAGCGGCTACAACACGGGCCAGGTCTACGGCGGCGGAGGCTCCGGTGGCCCCGGCGGCGGCCGCGGTCCGCGCCCCGCGCCGAACTGGCGCCGCCGGATCAAGTGGACGGCGATCACCGTGACGACCGTGCTGGTCGTGACGACCGTCGGCACGTACTTCTGGGCCGACTCCAAGCTCAACCGCGAGGTCGACCTGTCCAAGGTCATCGACCGGCCGGAGGCGGGCGAGGGCACCAACTACCTCATCGTCGGCTCCGACAGCCGCGCGGGCATGTCCTCGGAGGAGAAGAAGAAGCTGCACACCGGGTCCGCCGCGGGCAAGCGCACCGACTCGATGATGCTGCTGCACGTCGGCAGCAACGGCGACACCCTGGTCTCCCTGCCCCGTGACTCGAACGTGGAGATACCGACGTTCGTGGGCTCCGACTCCGGCAAGACGTACAAGGGCACGGGCCGGCAGGTGAAGCTGAACGCGGCCTACGCCGAGGACGGCCCCGAGCTGCTGGTGCGCACCGTCGAGTTCAACACCGGCCTGCACATCGACCACTACGTGGAGATCGGCTTCGCCGGCTTCGCGAACATCGTGGACGCGGTCGGAGGCGTCGAGATCGACATCCCGAAGGGCGGCATGAAGGACACCAAGTCCGGCGCCGACTTCTCGGCGGGCAAGCAGACCCTGAACGGCGAGCAGGCCCTCGCCTTCGTCCGTACCCGGTACGCGCTGGCGGGCTCCGACCTGGACCGTACGAAGAACCAGCAGAAGTTCCTCAACGCCCTGGCCAACCAGGTCGCCACCCCGAGCACCATCCTCAACCCCTTCAAGCTGTACCCGACGATGGGCTCGGGCCTGGACTCGCTGATCGTCGACAAGGACATGGGCCTGTACGACCTGGGCAAGATGTTCTGGGCGATGAAGAGCGTCAACGGCGGCGACGGCAAGTCGATGAACATGCCGATCTCCGGCTCCACGGGCGGCAACCTCGTCTGGGACAAGGCGAAGGTGAAGACCCTCGTCGAGGAGCTGAACAACGATGAGAAGGTCACGGTCGAGTGACTGACCCGGGCGGCAGAGCACCCTTCGACGCGGTGCTCTGCGATGTCGACAACGTGATCCGCTTCTACGACTCCTCCAGGCTGCACGCCGTGGAACGCGCCGCCGGCCTGACCGAGGGCACCACCATGAAGGTGGCCTTCGCGCCGGAGACCATCCTGTCGCTGCTGCTGGGGCGGATCGACGCGCAGGAATGGGTGCGGTCGATCGCCGAGGGCCTGACCGGGCCGGTGCCCGAGCCGACGGCCTGGGAGCTGGGCACCACCCTGCTGGAGTCGCCGTTCAAGGCGGACGCCGAGGTGGTGTCCCTGCTGCGCCGGGCCCGCAGCCATGTCCCCCTGGTCCTCGTCAGCAACGCCACCCTCCGCCTGGAGGACGACCTCGCCGCGCTGGGTCTGACCGACCTCGCGGACCACGTCGTCAACAGCGCGCGCGTCGGCATGGTCAAGCCGGACCCGCGCATCTACCGGCTCGCCGCGTCCCTGGCCGCCGTCCGCCCGGAGCGTTGTCTGTTCGTCGACGACACGGAGGAGAACGTCGAGGCGGCCGCCGCCCTGGGCATGCGCCCGCTCCACTTCCGCGGCCCGGCCGACCTGGCCGGGGCGTTGGAGCCGCTGCTCTCGTAAGACCCTGGACGACCCCTTCACCCGGCACGAACCGGGGGCACCCCGCAGGGTGCCCCCGGCCTGGTGGGCTGGTACTCACATCGTGGCGCCCGCCATCGCGCGGCAGGTCTCGGCGCAGCGGCGGCAGGCCTGAGCGCAGGCCGTCATCTGGGGATCGTCGGGCATCGACATGCAGGCCTCGGCACACATGTCACAGGCCTTGGCGCACAGGGCGCACATCTCGGCCGACATCGGGGAGCGGCGCATCATCATGTCCGAGCACATACGGGTCGTCTCGGAACAGTCGATCAGCGCACGCATGATCTGCATCTGGGCCTGTCCGCCCATCTGCATACAGGAGCTCATCGTCTCCTCGCACGCGCTGTGACAGGCCATGCACGCCTCGACGCAATCCTGCATTTCCTTGCTGAGGGCGGTGGTGGTGGGCTGTGCCATGGTTCCTCCTTCGGTGGCGGGAACCGCGGGATCGGCTCCCGCCCCTCCGTCCTACGCCTGCCGGCCCGCCTGCGCCATGGGGCGGACGGGGGCAAACGGACGGATTCCGTGTCAGGGGCTTGGTGCCGGACCTACGAGCACACCGCCTCGTCCCCCAGCATCACCCCGAACTCGCCCTGGTACGGGTCCTCGGATCGCACCTTCCGCACCTGTCTGAAGTCCGTGCCCGCGATCACCTTCAGCGTCGCTCCGAGTCCGTTCACCGCCCGCAGTTCACTGCCCGGGAGGGCGGTCGCCAGCGACTTCGCCGAGCGGTCCCAGCGGGGGTCGTAGGCGACGACGGTCCGCTTCACGGACCGGTCGACCGCGTCGACGGGCCGGTGCGTCGTACGGAATCCGGTCGCCGCCAGCGCGGCGTCCACCTTGGTGCCCAGGCCGACCGTGTGCGTCCCGTTCTCCACCTGGACGCGGATCTGCTGCGGGGCCACCGCCACCTGCACCGCCCTGTGCTTCGGGCGGTGCGCGGACAGCGGCTGGTCGGCGCGCAGCGACCGGAAGAGCCGCTCGGACTTCTGCGGGTCCCATTTCAGGGTGGAGCCGACGCCCTTCACGACGTACGCCATCTGTCCGATCGGGACGGTCGTGAACTCCGAGGACGACGGGGAGAAGTTCCGCATGGCCCGGCCCAGGTCCAGCAGTTCGCTCGTGCCGAAGCCCTTGTCGGCGCGTACGGAGCCCAGTACGGCCAGGGTGATGTCCCGGAACTTCATCGGGTTGAGAAGGATCCCGGAGGAGGTCGCCCGTTCGATCAGGGCGGCCAGGAAGCGTTGTTGGCGCTGCATCCGGCCCAGGTCGGAGGAGGCGTCGACGTGCCGGGCGCGGACGTACTGGAGGGCCTGGCCGCCGCGCAGGGTGTGCGCGCCGGGCGGGAGGTCGAGTCCGGTGTAGGTGTCCTTCAGGTGGTCGGCGGTGCAGATCTTCACGCCGCCGAGCACGTCCACCGTCTTCATGAAGCTGGTGAAGTCGATCTCCAGGTAGTGGTCGATCTTCACATGGGTCATGTCCTCGACGGTGCGCACGGTGAGGTTCGGCCCGCCCTCCGCGTACGCCGCGTTGATCTTGATGGGATGCTCGTCGTGCTGTTGCCCGGTGATCCGGTCGGTGTGTGCGGGCGCCACGGCGTACGAGTCGCGGGGCAGGCTCACCACGCTGGCCCGCTCACGGTCGTCCGAGATGTGCACGATCATGATCGTGTCGGTGCAGCGGCAGGGGGCGCCGCCGAGCCGGTACTCGCGCCGCTCGTCCTCCGTGATCTTGTCCCGGCCGTCCGTGCCGACGAGCAGCACGTTCATGCCGTGACCGGCCCGCGGCCGGTTCTTCATGTCCTTGAAGGGGTCGACCCGGGCGATGTCCGCGTCGATGCTCGTGACCACCGTGTGGCCGATCCCGGCGGAGGCGAGGACGACCACCGACAGCGTGGTCACCGCCCGCATGGCCCAACGCGGCTTTTTCCGCCGTACGGCGGACCGCTGTGCGCGGCGCCGCGGCTTGGGGCTGCGCTGCGCCGGGGTCGGGGAGCGGCGGGGCGGCGTGGGCATGGCGGGACACCTCCGCTAGGGCCGAACGTGGGATCGTGAGCACCGTAGGTCCATACGATCTGCGACCACGGGCGCCGCCCCGGGAGGGGCGCACTGGTGTCCCCCATTCGCGGTAACGTGAGCCCCCTATGAACGCCAAGCCCGACGTGCAGCTCCCCGCCGTTTCTGTGATCATGCCCGTCCTCGACGAGGAACGGCATCTGCGCGGAGCAGTCCAAGCGATCCTCACGCAGGAGTACGCCGGCGAGATGGAGGTCGTGATCGCCCTCGGTCCGTCCACGGACCGTACGGACGAGATCGCCGCCGAGCTCGTCGCGGAAACCGCGTCCCACACGAACAAACGTGTGGTCACCGTCCCGAACCCGACCGGCCGCACGCCCGCCGCGCTGAACGCCGCGATCAAGGCCTCCCGCCATCCGATCGTGGTGCGCGTCGACGGGCACGGCATGCTCTCGCCGAACTACATCACCACCGCCGTACGGCTCCTGGAGGAGACCGGCGCGCAGAACGTCGGCGGCATCATGCACGCCGAGGGTGAGAACGACTGGGAGCACGCGGTCGCCGCTGCCATGACCTCGAAGATCGGGGTCGGCAACGCCGTCTTCCACACCGGTGGCGCGGCCTGCGAGGCCGAGACCGTGTACCTGGGGGTGTTCCGGCGCGAGGCGCTGGAGCAACAGGGCGGCTACAACGTGGAGTTCATCCGCGCCCAGGACTGGGAGCTCAACTTCCGGATCCGGGAGGCGGGGGGCCTGATCTGGTTCTCGCCGGAGCTGAAGGTGTCGTACCGGCCCAGGCCGTCGGTGCGGGCGCTGGCCAAGCAGTACAAGGACTACGGCCGTTGGCGGCACGTCGTCGCCCGCTACCACGAGGGCTCCATCAACCTGCGCTACCTCGCCCCGCCGACCGCGGTGTGCGCGATCGCGGCGGGGATCGTGGTCGGCGCCGCGCTCACCCCGTGGGGCTTCGTGGTCCCCGGCGGCTATCTCGCGGCGATCGCCCTCGGGTCCGTGCCCGCGGGCAAGGGGCTGCCGCTGAAGGCCCGGCTGCAGATCCCCGTCGCCCTCGCCACCATGCACATGTCGTGGGGCTGGGGCTTTTTGACCAGCCCGAAGTCGCTGGCGAGGAAGGTCATCGCCTCCCGGCGCCCGGCGGTCCGCGCGGACGCCACCGCCGGCTGACGAGAAGCGTGGGGCGACCTCGGACCCGCGGTCGCCCCCGTCCCGTTCACCGGCTCAGCTCGCGGTCCGCGCACCGTACTGACTCAGGCTCAGCTCGCGGTCCCGCTCACCTCACCGGCTCAGGCTCAGCTCGCGCACTGCACCTTGTCCGCCGTGGACTTGTCCAGGTCCGGGGTCTGGGCCGAGGCGGCGTCGAGCTTGATGCCCGCGCCCTTGAAGTCCTCACCGAGGATCAGGGTCATCGTGGGCAGCCCCTGCGCGTTGGTCGCGCTCTCGCCCGGCTTCATCGCGGACCCCGACAGGCCCATGATGTCGGCGAGCCGACGTGCCTGATCGGCCTGCTCGGGGGCGTACTCCAACGTCGTCTTCGCCTGCGTGCCGTCCGAGTTGCCCGCGTTCTCCGACTTGGTGACACCCTCGCTGTTCTGCAGATGGTCGAGTTCCCTCTGCGCGCTGCCGGCCGCCGCACCTCCGTTGAGGATGCGCACCCGCACCTCAGAGGCGTCCGCCTTGGTGCCCTTGAGCCGCGCGGCGATCTCGGCCTTCTCCTTCGCCTTTTGCTGCTTGACCTCGGTGAACGACACGTCGTCCTTGATCATCTGGAAGACCTGGGGGGCCGTGGACTCGTTGAAGACCACCGTCGCCCTGACTTTCTCGGCGGGATTGTCCTTCACCGGGATCGTGGCGAACGTGATGTTCTTCGTCGGCACCTTCTTCAGTTCCAGGGCCATGTCCTTGAGCGTGCCGACGCTGCCGATGGCGCTGTCCACGGTCAGCGCCTCGGTGGCGGCCTCGGCCAGCTTCAGCAGCTTCCTGGGGCTGGTCAGGGTGTCGCCTGAGGACATCTTGCGCATCAGCGAGCCGAGGAACTGCTGCTGCACCTTGATCCGGTCCAGGTCGCCCTGGTTGCCGAAGCTGTGACGGGTACGCAGGAAGGCGAGGGCCTTCTCGCCCTCGACGGTGGACTCGCCCTTCGGCAGGACGAGCTTCGACTCCTCGTCGTCGATCGCCTTCGTCACGCACACCTTGACGCCCTCCACCGCAGTGGTCAGCGTCTTGACCGCGTTGAAGTCGGCCATCATGAAGTGGTCCACCGGGATGCCGGTGTTCTGCGTCACCGTGCGCATGGTGCAGCCGGGGTCCCGGCCGCCCTCGCCGAGGCTCCTGTTGAAACGGGCGGCCCGCAGCCCCGGGACGGTCGTCTTGGTGCCGTCCTCCTGCGTGGTGGGGCAGTCGGGGACGTCGACGATCAGGTCGCGCGGGATGCTGAGCGCGGTCGCGTTCGAGCGGTCCTTGGACACGTGCAGCAGGATCGTCGTGTCGGCGTGGCCCACGCTGCCCTTGTCGCCGTAGCCCTCGTTGCCCTCGCCGGTGCGCTTGTCGGTGCCGATGACGAGGACGTTGAAGGCCTCGTCCTTCTTGAAGTCGCTGGCGCCCGCGTCACCGACGTCGGTCGTCTGGACGTTGCCCTCCAGGTGCCGGAGGTAGAGGTAGCCGGCGCCCGCTGCGGCGACCATGACGAACGCCATGGTGCCGCCGGTCCACAGCAGGGCCTTCTTGGCCTTCGACGTCTTCTTGACCGGCCGGCGTCCACGCCGTCCCGGCAGCGGCTCCTCGGGCCCACCCGGGCCTCTGCGCGGAGGCGGTACCGCGCGCCCGGGGGACGAGGGCGGCGCCGTCCGCGTACGGGCGGTGCCCGCGCCCCGGGGCCGGGGAACCGCCGACTGCGGCGCGGCTGTCGACGGCGGCGTGGCTGCCGACTGCGGTGCGGAAGGGCTCAGTCGCAGTTCGTATTCGCCGGTCTGCGGGTTTAACACCCACTGGTCTGCGGGGTCGACGTTCTCCGCCCGCCCACGGCCTTGCGTGTCCACCGTTGTCGGAATCCTCCGTCTGGGCCAGATCTCGTGGCCGGGGATCACTGGACCGCTCACACTATCCGCACACTTCGGCGGAGACTGAATTTCCTGGGGATTGAGTGGCGAGGGAGTTGGACTACCAGCGGTAGGGCTGGTACACGGGCATGCACTGACCGGAGTCCGAGCCGTTGATGGCATCCGAGTTGCTGGGCAGGTCACCGGCCTTGGGAGCCGACTGTTTCGGGTACGCCGTGCCCGTACGCCAGTCGGCGCCGACGACGACCGTGACCCCGGACACGTCCGTCGATTTCTTCACCGAACTCACAGGAATCCCGAGGGACTTGGCGACCTCCTGGGCGTCGCCCTCCAGTTCGGCGCTCGGATAGCGCACCACGGTCCGGTCCTCGGAAAGCGCCGCCGAGGAGTCCCGGGCCGCCTTCGTGAACCCCTTCCCGACGAGCGCCTCGGCGATCGTGCCCGCGCGGCCGGACACCGGTCCGAGCGTGGAGGTACGGGTGGCATTGGTCACCAGGACGCCGATCTGGTCCTTCGCCGCGGCGGGGTCCCCGGAGCCCTTCTCGATGCCGGCGGACTCTTTCGCGTCCGACTTCCCGTCCGTCTTCGCACCCTTGTCGTCGAAGGGCACGTCGTCGCGGATCATCGCCCACATCTTCTCGGCGTCGGCGCCGGCGGGCAGCAGATGGTCGGAGTTCTGGGTGTCCTCCGTCGTCGGCATCGTCGTCATGGTGATGCGGTCCGTGGGCACCGTCTTGAGCTGCATCCCGAGGTCGTACAGCTTCTTCACCGTGCCGATCTCCTCGGAGACCTTCAGGGACTTGGTGGCCGCCTCGGCCAGGTTCATCAGCCGGCCGGTGTCGGTGAAGGCGTTCTGGCCCTTGAGCGTGCGGATCATCGAGTTCATGTACATGTGCTGGGCCCGGGCCCGCAGTGGGTCGCTGCCCCAGGCGTGCCGGGTGCGCAGCCACTGCAGGGCCTGCTTGCCCTGGACCTTCTTCTTCCCGGCCGTCATCTTCAGTCCGGAGCCGCCGGGCACGCCGGGCAACGGGCGGTCCCACACGTTCTGGTCCACACAGACCTCGACGCCGCCGATGGCGTCCGCCATGCTCACCACGCCCGCGAAGTCGATCGTCATCCAGTGGTCGATGTAGATCCCGGTGAGGTTCTCCCAGGTGGCCAGCGTGCAGCCGGCTCCGCCGCGGGCCAGCGTCTCGTTGATGATCCTGTTGGTCGCCGGGAACTTCTCGCCGCTGTCCGGGTCCTCGCACTTGGGTATGTCGACCCGGGTGTCACGCGGAATGCTGACCACCGCGGCGCTCTTGCGGTCCGCCGACAGGTGGATGAGCATCTGCACGTCGGCCAGCGGCGGACTGCCCACGCTCGCCCGGTGTCCGCCGAGCTTCAGGTTCGCGGCGGAGTTACGGCTGTCGGAGCCGATCAGCAGGATGTTCATCGGCGTCTGCCCGGCGGCGTTCGGCTCCGCCTTGTGCGCCTTGGAGTCACCGCTGCTGCGCTCGCCCTTCTGGATGTTGCCGTTGAGGTGCTCGTAGTAGAGATACCCGGCGCCGGCCGTGCCCAGTATCAGCACCGACAGGGTCGTCGCCGACCAGCGCAGCACCCGGTGCTTGCGCCCGGACCGCTGCCGGCCGCGCCGCCCGCCGTGTCCGCCCCCCGTGCCGCGTCTGCCGGAGCCGTCCCCGCCTCCCGCCTCGCCGCCCGAGCGCTGCCCCTTGCGTCGGCCGGTCCCGCCGTCCCCACGGCGGCCGCCCTCCCGGCCCGTGGCGTCCTTCCGGACGTCCGGCCGGGTCCCCTCCCCTTGCACGCTGCTGCGCGTCATCTCCCCTGTCTCCCCACCCTCGCACCATCGAACGGGCCTGTCGTACGTCCCTATAGACGTACGACAGGCCCGTCAGGTCACTTGGCGCACTCGACCTTGTCAGCCGTGGACTTCTGAACCCCCTCCGGCGCCTTCGTCGGAGCGGTGAGCGACGTGCCCGCCTCCTCGAAGTCCTCGCCGAGCGTCAGCGTCATCGTCGGCAGGCCCTGGGAGTTGGTGACGCTCTTGCCCGGCTTCATCGCCGATCCGGACAACCCCATGATGTCCGCGAGCCGACGTGCCTGGTCGGCCTGGTCGGGAGCGTACTCGAGCGTGGTCTTGGCGAGCTCCGCGGGCGCGTTGCCGGCGTTCTCGGACTTCACCACGCCCTCGTCGTTCTGCAGGTACTCGAGCTCCGCCTGGGCGCTGCCGGCCACGGCACCGCCGTTGAGGATGCGCACCCGCACCTCCGACGCGGCCGACTTGGTGCCCTCCAGGCGGGCGGCCACTGCGGCCGCCTCCTTCTTCTTCTGGGCCTTGACCTCGGTGAACGACACATCGTTCTTGATCATGTCGAAGACCTGCTGACCCGTCGACGGGTTGACGACGACGGTCGCCTTCACCTTCTCCGCGGGGTTGTCGATCACCGGCACGGTGGTGAACGTCAGGTTCTTGACGTTGAGCTTGCCCAGCTCCAGGCCGAGGTCCTTCAGCTTGTTGATGCTGTCCAGCTGGGAGTCGACGGTCAGCGCCTTGGTGCCCGCCTCGGCCAGCTTGATCATCTTCGACGGGCTGGACAGCGTGTCATTGGACTTCAGCTTCCGCATCAGCGCGCTGAGGAACTGCTGTTGCAGCCCGATCCTGCTCAGGTCGCCGCCGAACCCGACGGCGTGCCGGGTGCGCACGAATGCGAGCGCCGTCTCGCCCGAGATGTGCTGCGTCCCCTTCTTCAGGTCCAGGTGCGAGTCCGGGTCCTTGATGTCCTTGCCGAGACACACGTCGACCCCGCCGACCGCCGTGGTCAGCGTCTTGACCGCGTTGAAGTCGGCGACCATGAAGTTGTCCGGCTTGACCCCGGTCAGCTCGGTGACGGTCCGCGCGGTGCAGCTGGGGGTCCGGTCGTCCTGGCCGAGGCTCGTGTTGAAGCGGACGTCGGGGGTGCCGGGGATGATCTTCTGGGTGCCGTCCGCCTGCGTGGTGGGGCAGTCGGGGACGTCGACGATGAGGTCGCGCGGGATGCTGAGCGCGGTCGCGTTCGTACGGTCCTTGGAGACGTGCAGCAGGATCGTGGTGTCGGCGTGCCCGACGCTGCCGGCGTCGCCGTAGCCCTCGTTGCCCGAGCCCGTGCGCTTGTCCGTGCCGATCAACAGGATGTTGATCGCCTTGTCCTTCTGGAAGCCGCCGGTGCTCGCGCCGTCGTCGGCGACCGAGGTTATGTTGCCGTTGAGGTGCTCGATGTAGAGGTAGGCGCCGCCCGCCGCGGCCACCAGCACGAACGCCATCGTGCCGCCGGTCCACAGCAGGGCCTTCTTGGCCTTCGACGCCTTCTTCACCGGCCGACGTCCGCGCCGTCCCGGCAACGGTTCCTCAGGGGGCGCCCCACGGCGTCTGCGCGGCGGCGGGACGTCACGTCCGGGCGCCACGGGTGTCGCCGTACGGCCGCGTGGCGCGCCCGCCCCGACGGGGGCGGCGGCACGTGGTCTGGGCACCGCCGCCGACTGCGGTGCGGAAGGGGTCAGTCGCAGTTCGTATTCGCCGGTGTCCGGATTGAGTACCCACTGGTCTGCGGGGTCGATATCATCCGCCCGCCCACGGCCTTGCGCGTCCACGGTTGTCAGATTCCTCCGTCGGGGCACGCGGCACCTTCCCCCTCCAAAGGCGCCCGGGTCTCGGTCACACGATGCACGACCAAAGGACGGACCTCGTGGCCGGACGCACCGGGTCGCTCACACTAACCGCCCGATAAGGCGTCGAGCGACGCCGGTGACGTATTCCACTTCCCTACAACCGGGCAATTCGCTCATTTTCTCGGGTGACAGTTCATCACCTTGACAAATGCTTTACTCACAGGGGTCTTCGGCGGCCGTGTTCCCGCGGAACGTGGGTGCGGGGGAAGCATCGTTCGCGGGTTCGCCCGAGCGCTTTTCGGCCGCCTTCCCGGCCTCGTACACCACTGTGTCGGGGGCGCCGGTGCCGTACTCGCTGTAGTCGCCCTCGATCCCGGCGGCCGAATTGCGGCTTTTTGTCACCGAATTCCGTGTGGCGACCGCCGTCACCACGACCGGTTTGTCCGTGCGCAATCGTTCGAACAGTTTCTCCGCCTCGGGTTCCACGAGTTGGTCGCGATTGGAGTTGTAGACGTACGACTCCCGGGGCACGGTCAGGAATTGCACACGTTCGGTGGGGATGTCGCGCACGCCACGCACGAGTTCGTACAAACCACGCAAGCTCGCCAGTCCCGGGTCCGTCGTGAGCGAGGACGTGGCGGCGTCCAGCACGGGGTAGAGCCGCACGGGATTCAGCAGGACGTCGTTGCCGCGCACCTTGTGGACCAGGGCGCCGAGGAAACGCTGCTGGCGGTCCATCCGGTCGGTGTCGCTGCCGTTGCCCAGCGACTTCCGCGCACGCACATAGCCGAGGGCCTGTTCGCCGTCGAGCGTCACCCGCCCCGCAGGGAGCCGCAGCTTGGCCGCCTTGTCGTGGACCGGCTCGGCCAGGCACACCTCGACGCCGTCGACCGCGTCGACCATGTCCTTGAACCCGTGGAAGTCGACGACCACGTAGTGATCGACACGGATGTTCGTGAGCCGCTCGACGGTCCGGACCGTGCAGGCCGAACCGCCGACCTGGAAGGCGTAGTTGAACATCGCGAACATGGGCTCGGTGCGGCTGCCGTCGGGTCGTCGGCAACCCGGCACGTCCACCATCAGATCCCGGGGCAGAGACATGGCGGTGGCGCTGCGCCGTCCTGCGGACAGATGGAGCAGGATCGTCGTGTCGGACCGCTCGGTCCCGGAGTCCCGCCCGTAGCGCCGGTTCCCGTCCCCCGACCGCGAGTCCGACCCGATCACCAGGATGTTCTGCGCGCCCCGCACCAGCGAGGTGGGCCGCTCCCGTTCGTACCGCGCGAGCTCGGCCGCGGCCTCTTCGTCCGGCGTGATGTTGCCGTCGAGCTTCGCGTAGACGGCCCACCCGGCCCCGCCTGCCGCGAGCACCACGACCACGACGGCCAGCCCCACTCCCCGCAGCCACCGCCGCCTGCGCCGCCGGGCCAACCCCCTCCCGCCGGCCGAGGCCCCCACCCCCGGACCGAGGCCGACGTCGCCGCCGTTCCGTCCGGAGGGAGCGCCTGCGGTGTCGGTCACGTCGATCCCACCCCTCATGGCGTACGAGCGCGTCGTGCGGGCTGCTCCTACGACGATGGCGCGGACGGGGCGGCGAGGGAGGGTGGAGTTGAGCCGAACGGGTGACGCGGCGGTCGGCCGGCGGGGAGTGCGGGGGCTGTCCGAAGAGATAGGCGGAGGCTGTCCGACGGGGAGTGCGGGGGCTGTCCGAAGAGATAGGCGGAGGCTGTCCTACGGGCGGTGCGGGGGCTGTCCGCGGAGGGATGCCGAGGCCGCCCGGAGGGGTCGCCTACCTCGCGGTCGCGGTGACCCGCTCGCTCTCGATCCGTTTGGCCAGCGCGTCCTCACCCAGCTGGTCCAGGTTCCGGCACAGCACCACGGACCCGCCGGTGGCCAGCGGCGCGTACAGCCCGGCGTTCAGTCCCTCCCAGGTGTCGTACGGCAGCCCCGACAGCAGCCGGGATCCAGGCCCTGTCAGTCCCACCGCCGTCGCCTCGGCCCGCGCCCGCTCGACGACCTCCGCTCCGCTGACCTCCCGTCCGGCCACGACCAGCGCAGGTTCCTCGGGATCCACCGGCGCGAACGGCACGAACCGGTCACCCTGACTCGGAACTTCCACGGCGTAGTCCGCGAAACCCGCCGGAGTCTGCGGGAAACGCCCGCCGAGCGGCCGTAGGGCCAAGGCGACCCGCTCCCCGGAACACGCCCGCGCGGGCTCCAGCGAGTCCGGCCCGGTCACCACCACGTCGGCCGCCCCCGGATCCCCGCCGACGTCCGCGATCACCCCCACCGACGAACACGCCAGCAGCCACACCGCGGTCTGCCAGTGCGCGGGCAGCAACAGCGAGACCCGGTCGCCGGGCGCGGCGGCGAGGTCGCCCTGGAGCAGGTTGGCGGTCTTGGCCACCCAATTGGCGAAGGTGGCCACGGACAATTCGACACGTTCGCCCGTGGCGTCGTCGTAGAAGGTCACCAGCGGGCGTCCGGGGTCCGCGGCGAGCGCGGAACGCAGCAGGTCGGCAGGGGTGCGGTCGGTGGCGTTCACCCACCGAAGGGTACGCGGGCCCGTCCCGCGCCTCGAGTCGCCGGGCCCTCGTCGCGCCACCGGTTCGGCGGAACACCACTCGACGGCCCGTCAACTCCGCAATGGACAGATATGAGTGGCTATGTCCAAGATCGGGGACATGCGTGGATTCCTTGCTTCCTCGATCGGTGTCACCTGTGCGGCCGCCCTGGCTCTTCCGCTGACCCCGCCCGCGGCCGCGGTGAACACCCCGGCCCCGGCGAGTGCGGCGGCCACCGCGGCCCTGACGGACAACGCGGCCACGGCGACCGCGAGACGGTCGACCGCGGAAGCGTCCGGCAGCACCCAGTCACTGCCGCTCGCGTCCCTGGCCCGCGACCGCTCCCTCGGACCCGCGGCGGAACAGGGCCTGCCCCGCCGCGAAGTACGGCACTTCTCGCTCGTCGGCGTGGTCTGGGACGACCCCGCCACCGAACTCCACGGCCGAGTCCAGGTCCGCACCCGCGCCGCCGGCACGGGCGCCTGGTCCGGCTGGCAGGACGTCGAGACCCACAACGCCGAACACGCGGCCGACCCGGACACCGCCGAAGGCGCCTCGGATCGCGTGCGCGGCGCCACGGCCCCGCTGTGGGTGGGCGACTCCGACGGCGTGGAGGTACGCGTCCGGGCGGACGCCAAGATCCCGGCGCCCCACGCCGACGAGCCCGCCGACGGCCACCGTACGGCGACGGCGACCTCCCCCCTCCCCGCGGGCATGCGCCTCGAACTCGTGGACCCCGGCGAGGAGGCGACCCCGGCCGCTCCCGGCACCGCCGCTCCTGGCGCCTCGGTCGGTGGCGCCTCGGCCAGCGGAACCTCGGTCCGCGCGACCGCTCCGGACGCCTTGGCCCGCCACACCTCAGTCCCCGTCAACGGCCCGCAGGTCCTGGCGGGTTACACCACCGGCCGCGGCAACAACTCGGCCGCCGAACCGGCCAAGGCCCTCACCGCCGTGCAGGCCTCCGCCGCCAACGCCGAACTGTCGGTCCCCCTCGGCGCCACCGCGATTCCCGCGCTCGATCGGAAGGCGACCGAGCGGGAGCTGTTCGCCCTGCGGACCGGTGAGTCGACGAAGTCGCTGCGGGGGAAGCCGCGGGGGAAGCCGTACATCGGACCACGCCCGCGTATTGTCACGCGGCGTGGCTGGGGCGCGAACGAGAAGCTGCGGGAGCAGTGGTTCGGCTACACGAGCAAGGTCAAGGCCGCCTTCGTCCACCACACGGCCACGGGCAACGGGTACAAATGCGCGCAGGCCCCCTCAGTCATCCGTGGTATCTACCGCTACCACGTCGTCAGCATGGGCTGGCGCGACATCGGCTACAACTTCCTCGTCGACAAGTGCGGAAACATCTACGAGGGACGTGCCGGGGGCGTGGCGAAGCCGGTCATGGGCGCACACACGCTCGGTTTCAACACCAACAGCATGGGGATCGCCGTCCTCGGCAGCTACAGCTCCACCAAGCCGTCCGCCGCCACGGTGAAGGCCATCGCTCGGCTCACCGCGTGGAAACTCGGCCTTCACGGGGTCAATCCGCGTGCGAAGACATACCTGAAGTCCGGCGGTGGCAATCTCTACCGAAAGGGAAAAAATGTGCGACTGAATGTGATCTCCGGCCATCGGGACGGCTTCGCCACGGAGTGCCCCGGCCGCAAGCTCTACGGCAAGCTCGGCACGGCCCGCACGACCGCGGCCCGCTACCAGGGACGCTAGGGCGGGACCCGGATCCGGGCCTGGACTTGGACGTGGACCTGGATCCCGACCTGGCCCGGGTCGGCTCGGGAGCGGGAACCGTCCGGGGACCGGCGGAGTCTGTTCGACTGGCCGGAGGACACATTCGCCGCCGTCGGGGGACAAGAGGCTGAATGCCACCTGCCCGTCGAAGGCAGCGCACAACGGTCTGCATACACTGTCCGGCCGAAAGACAGTTCGGCCGGTCCCGGCAGGAAGCGGAGACGACAGGTGACAGAAGCGATCCTCCTGGTCGGCGGCAAGGGCACCCGGCTGCGCCCCCTCACGGTGCACACGCCGAAGCCCATGGTCCGGGCGGCCGGGGTCCCCTTCCTCACGCACCAACTGGCGAGAGCGAGAGCGGCGGGCGTCGACCACATCGTGCTCGCCACCTCGTACCTGGCCGAGGTCTTCGAGCCGTACTTCGGCGACGGCTCCGCGCTGGGTCTCCACATCGAGTACGTCACGGAGGAGGAGCCCCTCGGCACCGGCGGCGCCATCCGCAACGTGGCGTCCCGCCTCCAATCGGGTCCCGACGACCCGGTCCTGATCTTCAACGGCGACATCCTGACAGGCCTGGACATCCGGGCGCTGGTCCACACCCACGAGACCACGGGCGCGGACGTGTCGTTGCACCTCACCAAGGTCACCGACCCGCGGGCCTACGGCCTGGTCCCCACAGATGACACGGGCAGGGTCCTGGCGTTCCTGGAGAAGCCCCAGACGCCCGAGGAGATCGTCACCGACCAGATCAACGCGGGGGCGTACGTCTTCCGCCGCTCGGTCATCGACACGATCCCGGCGGGGCGCCCGGTCTCGGTGGAACGCGAGACGTTCCCGGACCTGTTGGCGGCCGGGGCCCACTTGCAGGGCATGGTCGACTCCACGTACTGGCTGGACCTCGGCACCCCGGCGGCCTTCGTCCGCGGCTCCGCCGACCTGGTCCTGGGCCGGGCCCCGTCTCCCGCGGTCCCCGGCCGCGGCGCCGACCGCCTGATCCTGCCCACGGCCACCGTGGCCCCCGACGCCAAGCTCACGGGCGGCACGGTGGTGGGCGAGGGCGCCCTCGTCGCGGAGGGGGCGAGGGTCTTCGGGTCGACGATCCTCCCGGGTGCCGTCATCGAACCCGGCGCCGTCATCACCGACTCCCTCATCGGCACCCGCGCCCGCGTGGGCGAACGCTCCGTCCTCACCGGCACGGTCATCGGCGACGGGGCGGTCGTCGGCGCCGACAACGAACTCCGCGACGGAATGCGGGTGTGGTGCGACGCGCGCATCCCGGCGGGGGCGGTGCGGTTCTCCTCGGACCAGTAGGCGAGGGGCCGGCGGGCCGGTAGGCGCGGACCCGGCAGGCGAGGGCGGCGCCTGGCGACGCCGGGCCAGGCATTCCAGCCTGTCCGGCGTTCGAGCGCGAGGCCGGCTTCCGGTGGGGCCGGGACCGGTGGGCGTGGTCGGATGACGAAGGTGAGTGGGGATCTGAGGGGCTCACGGGCACATCACCGTGACGGGCCCTCAGGCACATCACCGTGACGGGCCCCGGGCACATCACCGTGACGGGCCCCGGGCACATCACCGTGACGGCCCCCGGGCACATCACCGTGACGCCGGCCGGCTCACAACCGCCCGATGTCCCCCCGCGGCATCCGCGGCGCCCGCCGAGCCGGAACCCTTCCGCTCAGCAGGATGTACCGGGCCGCCCGATGCCGTTGCCCCGCATACGGCTCCAGCAACTCCAACATCACCGAGTCGTCCGCGTCCCGATCCCCGGCCAACGCCCACCCCACGATCCCCGGCAGATGCAGATCCCCCACGGTCACCGCGTCCGCCGCTCCGTGACTGCGCTGCACCACCTCCGCCGACGTCCACGGCCCGATCCCCGGCACCACCTCCAACCGAGCCTGCGCCGCCTCCGCCTCCATCCGCACGGCCTCCTCCATCCGCGCCGCCACCCGGACAGCCCGCAGAATCGTCGACGCCCGCTTGTTGTCGACGCCGGCCCGATGCCACTCCCACGACGGGATCAACGCCCACGTCCGAGGCGTTGGCATCACCCACAGCCGCCCACCCGCCGCGGGCCCCGGCGCCGGCTCCCCGAACTTCCGCACCAGCAAGCGCCACGCCCGATACGCCTCGTCGGTCGTGACCTTCTGCTCCAGCACCGAGGGGATCAACGACTCCAGCACCAGCCCGGTCCGCGCCAGCCGAAGCCCCGGCCGCCGATGCCAGGCCCCCGCCACCACCCGGTGCCGAGGCGTGAACGCGGCCGGGTCGTCATCGGCCCCCAGCATCCCCGGCAACCGACCCAGCAGCCACTCCGCCCCCGGCCCCCATGCCTCCCCGAGCACCTCACCCCGCACCGCGGCGACCCGCAGCGTGCCCGGCCCGACCGGAGTCAGGCTGGCCCGCCACACGGACCCGTCCGGCATCGCCCGGAACGTCGGATCACCCGGCCCCCGCCGAAGCGGCCCGAGCACCAGCCCGAGATCGAGCGGCCAGTCGGGCACCCACCTCCGCACCCGCCCCGCGGCCCCCGGCACCGCCCCGCGAGCGGCGGGCACGACGACCTCCCCGCCGCGCACGGTCGCGCGCGTGGGCCGGGGAGCGAACCGTCCTGCCACGATGAAAGTCCCAGGGATGCCGGAAAGTCCTGCGAAGGTCCTGCGAATGTCCTAAGGGCCCTACCAGAGCCCTGCGAGAGTCCTACGAGAGTAGAGGCCACGCGGACCAGAGGTAACCGTAAGCGGGCGGCACCCGAACGGATCCGCGCCCCGCTTCGACGCAGCACCACACCGGCGGCAGTTCACCGGCGGCACCTCACCGCACCTCGATGAAGCTCCCCGCATCCCGCTCAGGCCGCTCCCGCGGCTCCTGGGCCGGATGCCCGACCGCCACCGCCCCCATCGGATCCCAGTCCTCCGGCAGCCCCAACACCTCCCGCACCACATCACGGCAGAACATCGTGGACGACACCCACGCCGACCCCAGCCGCTCCCCGGCCAGCGCGACGAGGAAGTTCTGCACGCCGGCCCCCGTGGCGACCACGAACATCTCCCGCTCCGCCGCGTCCCGCCGCGGATCGCCGTACGTGTGCGAGCCGTCCATGACGAGACACGGCACCACCAGACAGGGCGCGCCCCGCAGCACATCCCCCCGCCGCACCCGCTTGGAGATGGACTCCTCGCTCTTCCCGTCCCGCCGTAGATCGGCGATCCAGGCCTCGCGCATGGCGTCCAGCAACCCGGTCCGCGCGGCCTCGGACTCCAGCAGCACGAACCGCCACGGCGTCGTGTGGTGCGGCGCCGGCGCCGTCACGGCCGCGGCCACGGCCCGTCGAACGGCCCCCGGGTCGACCGGCTCGTCCGTGAAGGCCCGTACCGTACGCCGCTGGGTCACCGCGGCCCGCACCGCTTCCGAGGTGCCCAGCCGGAACATGTCGTCGCGTGCGTCGCGCACCATGGTCCGCGCGCCCTCACCGTGCTCCTTGGCCACCACATGCGGCAGCCCGCGCACCACGGCGACGGGCAGCCCGGCGGCCTTGCCCTTCACCAGGTCACCGGCGGCGGCCAGCTCGTCCGCCGTCGCGACGACCGTCGCGCTGAGGGGATTGTCGTACGCGTCCGTGCCGCCGCGCAGATCGTCGAGCACCCGCACTCCGGCGGCGCCGATCGCCACGTCCGTGAGACCCGCGCGCCAGGGCCGCCCGAAGGTGTCGGTGACGAGGACCCCGACGTCGACACCGAGGGCGTCCCGCAGGCCGTCCCGGATCGCCCGCGCGGACGCGTCCGGATCCTCCGGCAGCAACAGGACCGTCCCCGAAGGGGTGTTGGAGGCGTCGACACCGGCGGCGGCCATCACCAGCCCCTGCCGGTTCTCGACGATCCTGAGCGCACCGCGCCGCGCCACGACACGTACGGTCTCTGCGTCGATCGCCGCTTCCCGGTCGGACGCCTGGATGACACGGCCCTCCGCCTTCGACACGATCTTCGAGGTGACGAGGACGACGTCCCCGTCGGCCAGCGCGGGCTCGGCGGCGGCGATCAGCTTGGCGAGATCGTCGCCCCGCTGCACCTCGGGGAGCCCGGGCACCGCCCAGACCCGGTAACCGTCGACAGGTACGCCGCTCATACCGCTCGCACCTCCTCGGCCAGCGTCAGCGCCTCCCTGGCCATCTGCGCGGTCGCGTCGAGGTCGGTCATCATCAGCGGCACGGCCCGGCACCTGATCCCCGCGGCCTCCACCCGCTCCACCACGCCCGCGTCCACGGTGTCGACCAGCCAGCCGTCCAGCAGGCCCGAGCCGTAGTGCTCGGCGACCGCCGAGGCCGTCGACTCCACGCCGACCGCCGCGAGCACCTTGTCGGCCATCCCGCGCACGGGCGCGTCCCCGACGATGGGGGACAGGCCCACCACCGGCACCCCGGCGTCGGCGATCGCCTCGCGGATGCCGGGCACGGCGAGGATCGTGCCGATGGAGACGACCGGGTTGGAGGGCGGGAAGAGTACGACGTCCGCCTCCGCGATGGCTTCCAGGACGCCCGGCGCCGGCTTGGACTGGTCCGCCCCGACCGGCACGATGGCCTCGGCCGGCACACCGGCCCGCAGCCGCACCCAGTACTCCTGGAAGTGGACTGCCTTGCGCTCCCCGTCGACCTCGACGGCGACATGGGTCTCGACCCGGTCGTCCGTCATGGGGATCAGCCGTACGCCCGGCTTCCACCGGTCGCACAGTGCCTCGGTCACCGCGCTCAGCGAATACCCCGCACTGATCATCTGCGTCCGCACTATGTGCGTGGCGAAGTCGCGGTCGCCGAGCCCGAACCACTCGGGCCCGGCGCCGTACGCCGCGAGCTCCTCCTTGAGGTGGAAGGTCTCGTCGGCCCGCCCCCAGCCCTGCTCCTCGTTGATGCCGCCGCCGAGCGTGTACATCACCGTGTCGAGGTCCGGGCAGACCTTCAGCCCGAAGAGGTGAATGTCGTCCCCGGTGTTGCCGATGACCGTGACGTCCGCGTCCGGCGCGGCCCGCTTCAGACCGCGCAGGAACCGGGCACCACCGATGCCGCCTGCCAGAACCACAATGCGCATGGGCCAAGTCTTGCAGGCGGGTACGACAACGCGTCAGGCGGTCACGCGAAGCGCCGGCCGGGCACGACCTGCGTCAGGCGGTCACGACGTCCACGTCGTCTTGGGTCGCGGGGGCCGTGCACGCCAGGGGGGCCGCACCGGCCGACCGCAGCTGGGACTGGGGGAGCATCGGCATCTCGGTGAGGCCCGGGTAGTAGAGGTGCAGACTCACGGCCGGCTCCAGCGCGTCGTTGACCACTTCGTGGACGTATCCCGGGGCGAAGACCCGCTGGGCGCCCGCCCCCAACGCGCGGGTGCCCCGCTCGGTCCGCTCGGTCAGCGTGCCCTCCAGGACGGTCAGGACACCGGAGGAGCGTCCGTGGTCGTGCAGCCCGCTGCCCTGCCCCGGCACCCAGGACAGCAGCCACACCTCGTAGCCGGGCCCGGTACGCAGCCGGTGGTACCAGCGCGTGGTCGCGTCGTAGCGGACGAGGTGCTCCCACTGGGAGCGGTCGGCGGCGAGGGAGCGGGCCAGGCCGACGAACTCGGCCACGGTGGCCGGGTGCTCGCGCGGGGCCTGGAGCAGGTGTGGGACTTCGAGGATGTCGCCGGCGATCTGGATGTCGCTGTCGCTGTTCATGGGGTGGGGTGTTTCCTCGGCGGAAGAGTGGGGGCTGGCTGGGTGTCGCGTACCGTCCGCCCGGGTCGCGAGCGGGAGGGGTGCCCGGTGAGGGCTCGATCCGGGTGGGGATCAAAGGAAACGGCAGCCGAGTCGCGGTGGACTCACGTACAGCCGGAGCGCGTTGGGCTCAACAGCTGGGACAGCAACAACAGCTACAGCGAGCGCGGGCAGCACCGAGGGACCCGGCCGAGCGGGTCGAGGTGAGTGCCAAGTTCGCGAGCATGCCCACAAGGACATCGGTTCACACACCGACTGTCAACTCGGCACCCGACAAGTGGGACATGTTTCACCTCATCCGGTCCATCTCCGAGGTGAAAGGTTTGTGCAGGCCCCACCCGGGACACATGGCGCACAACCGGGCGCGCAAGCCCCGTTGTGATCCCGTGATGCGACTGTGATCCGGTTTGCTTCGCTGCGCGTGTCGGAACGAGACCGAACTTCTGGGCGTCCTTCTCCGTACAGGTCCGGAAAGGCCCTGTGGGACATGGGGCGTCCTCTCGGGCTCCTTCTGCTTGTCAAGGTTTATGACGATTTGAAGACTTTCCGCAAGGCCTTGGTTCCGCAGAGTGAATAAGGGGCCCAATAGCAGATCTCGGCTTGACTCGCCCGGATCAGCACACTTGTAATTTCACTCGTGTCGTTCAGCCGACTTCGGTAACGGCTAGATCACGGGGACGCGAAAGACAGACGAGGGGCGCACATGACCGAGCTGGTGCAGCAACTGCTGGTCGACGACGCGGACGAGGAACTCGGCTGGCAGGAGCGCGCGCTGTGCGCCCAGACCGACCCCGAGTCCTTCTTTCCCGAGAAGGGCGGCTCCACCCGCGAGGCCAAGAAGGTCTGCCTCGCCTGTGAGGTCCGCTCCGAGTGCCTCGAGTACGCCCTCGCCAACGACGAACGTTTCGGCATCTGGGGCGGTCTGTCCGAGCGCGAACGCCGCAGACTGAAGAAGGCCGCCGTCTGAACCGAGGGGCACCCGCCTCACGTCCGTACACCCCTACGTCCACGAACGGCCCGTCGCCGGTGGGTTGTCCACAGGCGGCCGGCCGCATCACCCTTCCGTCGCCCGGCCACCGCCCCCCATCGAGGCGCTTCGCATCGACCCTTTTGGTTCTGCCGATAGTGTGGGCGCTCGTCCGAGACGCCCCGCTGCCCCCTCGGGGCACAGGCGTCCACCGCAGTCCAGCGAACCGGGGCCCGTACCTCGATGTCCGTGCACAGCCACCCGGCAGCCCAGCAAGACACCGCTGCCACACCTGAGTTTCCGCGCCATGTGGTGACCGCGGTCCTCGTCTCCCACGACGGCGCCCGCTGGCTGCCCGACGCGCTCGCCGGGCTGCTCGGCCAGGAGCGCCCCGTGCAGTTCGCCATGGGCGCCGACACCGGCAGCGCGGACGACTCCGCCCAGCTGGTCACCGACGCCCTCGGCGCCGACCGCGTGCTGCATCTCGCCCGGCGCACGGGCTTCGGCCAGGCCGTCGAGGAGGCGGGCCGCACCGCCCCCGCCCTCACGCCCGACGAGCTGCCGTACCTGAAGCGGCCGAGCGGCTGGGACCCCGTCAGCCGCACCTGGCGCGACGACGCCTACGACATGCCGGAACTCCCGCACGGGGAACCGGTCCAGTGGCTGTGGCTGCTGCACGACGACTGTGCCCCCGAACCGGACGCCCTGGCCCAGCTGCTGCGGGTCGTGGACAGCGAGTACGAACTCGGCCGGGACGACGTCGCCGTCGTGGGCCCCAAGCTCCGTGGCTGGTACGACCGCCGGCAGCTGCTGGAGGTCGGCGTCACCATCGCCCACTCCGGCCGCCGCTGGACCGGCCTCGACCGCCGCGAACAGGACCAGGGCCAGCACGACCACGTCCGCCCGGTGCTGTCCGTCTCCACCGCGGGCATGCTGATCCGGCGCGACGTCTTCGAGCAACTCGGCGGGTTCGACCGCCGGCTGCCCCTGATGCGTGACGACGTCGACCTGTGCTGGCGCGCCCACGCGGCCGGCTACCGCGTCCTGATCGCCCCCGAAGCCGTCGTACGACACGCCGAGGCCGCCTCCCGCGAGCGTCGTGCCGTCGACTGCGCGGGCCGCACCACCGCCTCCCCGCACAAGGTCGACAAGGCCGGCGCGGCCTACACCCTGCTCGTCAACACGCGCACGGCCGTGCTGCCCTGGGTGCTGCTGCGGCTCGTCCTGGGCACCTTGCTGCGGACTGTCGCCTACCTCGTCGGCAAGGTCCCCGGACAGGCCGTCGACGAGATCCGCGGTCTGTTGGGCACCCTGCTGCGGCCCGAGCGGATCCTCGCCGGCCGCCGCAGGCGCGGCCGTCCCTCCGTCGGCAAGGAGGAGACGCGGCCGCTCTTCCCGCCGCCCGGCGCGACGATCCGCGCCACGGTCGAACAGGCCGCCGGCGACCTCTTCGGCAGCTCCGACCCGGAGGCCACCTCCGGCGCCGGCCGGCACGGCGGCGGAATCGAGTCCGGGCCCGGCGGCGACGACGCCGACTTCCTGGAGATCGAGCAGTTCGCCCGCCTCAAGCGCGTCGCCCGCAAGCCCGGCCCGGTGCTCTTCCTGATGCTGCTGCTGGTCTCCCTGGTCGCCTGCCGCGCCCTCCTCGGCGGCGGCGCGCTGGCGGGCGGTGCCCTGCTGCCGGCCTCGGCCGACTCCGGTGAACTGTGGTCCCGCTACCTCGACGCCTGGCACACCGTGGGCGCCGGCGGCACCTCGTCCGCGCCGCCGTACCTCGCCCTCGTCGCGATGATCGCGTCCGTGCTGTTCGGCTCGACCGGCCTCGCGATCACGATCCTGCTGGTCTGCTCGGTCCCGCTGGCGGGCCTCACCGCGTACTTCGCCTCCCGCCCGCTCGTCGAGTCCCGCCTCCTGCGCGCGTGGGCCGCCGTCGTCTACGCCTTCCTGCCCGCCGCCACCGGTGCCCTCGCCGGCGGCCGCCTCGGCACCGCCGTTCTGGCCGTCCTGCTGCCGCTCATCGCGCGCGCGGGCATCGCGGCCAGCGGCCTCGCGAACGCCTCCGGCACGCGCGGCAGTTGGCGGGCGACCTGGGCGTACGCGCTGCTGCTGACCGTCACCACCGCGTTCACGCCGATCATCTGGCCCATCACGCTGGTCCTCGGCATCGGCCTGCTGGCCGTGCGTCGCGCCGAGATCACCGCCTACGGTCTGCGCTTCCTGGCCCAGTTCGGCGTGCCCCTGCTCGTCCTCGCGCCCTGGTCGCTGACCCTGCTCCCGTTCGGCTTCTTCCGGGAAGCCGGCCTGGAGTACGGCTCCTCGGCCGCCACCGCCCTGGACCTGCTCGGTATCAGTCCCGGCGGCCCCGGCACGGTCAGCGGACTGATGCTCATCGGCGTGGTCCTGGCCGCGCTCGCCTCCCTGCTGCGCACCGAGCGGCAGTTCGGCATCTGGACCGCCTGGGCCGCGGCCCTCGTCGGCCTGATGTTCGCGGTCCTGTCCAACGCCTCCACCTGGGCCGGCCCCGCCACCCTCGTCTACGGCCTCGCCCTCCTGGCGGCGGCCGTTCTCGGTGCCGACGGGGCACGCGCGCGCGTGGCCGAGCAGAGCTTCGGCTGGCGCCAGCCGGTCGCCGCGCTGATCGCCTTCGCCTCGGCCGCGGGCCCGCTGCTCGTCGCCGCCGGCTGGATGATCGGCGGCGCCGACGGACCGCTGGAGCGGCGCGACCCCGTGCAGGTGCCCGCGTTCGTCGCCGAGGAGAGCGGCACCAGCGACCAGGCCCGCACCCTCGTCCTCGACAGCGACTCCGCCGCCCACGTCGGCTACATGCTGGTCCGCGGCTCCGGAGCCCGCCTCGGCGACGCCGAACTCACCGCGGCCGACGGCGAGAACAGCGGGCTCGACAAGGTCGTCGCCAACCTCGTCGCCGGCTCCGGCGCCGACCAGACCGACCAGCTCGGCAAGTTCGCCGTGCGCTACGTCCTCGTCCACAAGGGCGCGCCCCGCGAGGTCACCCGCGTCCTGGACGCCACACCGGGGCTGTCCCGGCTCAGCCAGCAGGACGGCAGCGGCCTGTGGCGGATCGACCAGGAGGTGGCGCGCGCCACCATCGTCACCGAGTCCGGTGCCCCGCGGCCCGTCGCCGCCGGTCCAGTCGACATCCACACCACGATCCCGTCCGGCGCCGACGGCCGCGTCCTGCGCCTGGCCGACACCGCCGCCGAGGGCTGGACGGCCACCCTGGACGGCCGGCCGCTCCCCCGCACCACGGTCGACGGCTGGGCCCAGGGCTTCGAACTCCCCGCTTCCGGCGGCAAGCTGGACGTCACCTTCGACGACCCGTTCACGCACACCGCCTGGCTGTGGGCGCAGGGCGCCCTCGCCCTCGTCCTCGTCGTGCTGGCGCTGCCCGGCCGCCGCCGCCATGTCGACGACGACCTCCCCGAGGAGCCCGCCGTCCCCGCCCAGGCCGTCGCCGGCGAGGGCCGCCGCGCCCGCCGTCTGCGCGCCCAGGCCGAGGCCGAAGAAGGCGGCCGACCCGACGAGTTCCCGCCTCCGCCGCCGGGGGAGGCCCCCGTGCCCGCCCCCGTCCCGCAGCAGTCCTACGGCCAGTGGGACACCCCGAGCCACACCGGCGCCCCGTACGGCAACGGCTACGGCGGCGAGCAGTACCAGGACGCCCACCAGCAGTACTCCGCGGGAGGCTACGACCAACAGCCCTACCAGGCTGACCCGTACCAGGGCGGCCAGTACGACCCGTACGTGTACGGCGCCCAGTCCCAGCAGACGCCGTACGACCAGGGCTACGGCCAGGAGTACGCACAGCAGGGTTACGACCAGGGCTACGACCCCACGTACGACCCGGCGCAGCAGCAGCAGCAGGAGCAGCAGCCGCCGCACCCCCACGGCACCGACCCTGAGCAGCGCCCCGACGGGAGCCAGCAGTGAACCGCACCACCCTGTCCCTGATCGCCGGCACCGCCGCGCTCGCCGCCATCACCGGATTCGCCGTCCTCGACACACCGGACGCCGCCGGCTCGAACGCCGCGCGCACGGCGGCCGAACTGCCCGTGGAACGCACCAGCCTGCTGTGCCCGACGCCCAGCCTCTCCGACCTCGCGGAGACCTCGTACACGTCCTTCACGCCCGTCACCAAGGGCGCCGGGAGCGACGGCAAGGGCGAACTCCAGCCCGCCGCCGGGCAGTCGGCGGACGACAAGGGCGCGTCGAAGAAGAAGGCCAAGCCGGTCCTGACGCAGAAGGCGCCCGGCACCCCGGTCACGGGGGACGTCTCCGGTGGCGACAGCCCCGCACTCCTCGGCACCGCCGAGGGCAGTTACGCGCCCGGCTGGACCCTCCAGGAGACCACCGAGGTCGCCGCGGGCACGGGCCGCGGTCTCCAGGGCGTCAACTGCACCGCCCCGGACACGGAGTTCTGGTTCCCCGGCGCCAGCACGGCCGCCGACCGCACCGACTACGTGCACCTCACCAACCCCGACGACTCCGCCGCCGTCGTCGACGTCGAGCTCTACGGCAAGGACGGCGCCCTGCAGACCACGGTCGGGGAGGGCATCACGGTCCAGCCGCACTCCAGTGATCCGGTGCTGCTGTCCACGCTCACGGCCGCGAAGCAGGAGAACCTCACCGTCCATGTGAACGTCCGCAGCGGGCGCGTGGCGGCGTCCGTGCAGGCGCTGGACGACCGGCTCGGCGGCGACTGGCTGGCCGCGGCCACGGACCCGGCGGGCGGTCTCGTCCTGCCCGGCATCCCGAAGGACGCCACCGCCGTACGCCTGATCGCCTTCACCCCCGGAGACTCCGACGCCGACCTGAAGGTGCGCCTGGCCTCCCCGACCGGGTCGATCACGCCCGCCGGGAACGAGACGCTGCACGTGAAGGCGGGCATGACGACCGCGGTCGACCTCGGGGACGTCACCCGGGGAGAGGCCGGCTCCCTGATCCTCACCCCGACCGACCAGTCCGTTCCGGTGGTCGCCGCCCTGAGGATCGTCCGCGGCAAGGGGGACAAGCAGGAGACGGCGTTCATCCCCGCCGCCGCAGCCGTCGGCCGGCGCGCCACGTCCGCCGACAACAGCTCCAAGGGCACCACGCTCGCCCTGACCGCCCCGGGCCGTGCCGCGAAGGTCAAGGTCACCGCCTCGGCGGGCAGCGACGGCGGCACTCCCGCGTCGAAGACGTTCACGATCAAGGCGGGCACTGCCCAGAACGTCGAGGCGCCGGTCCCCAGTGGCCTGAAGGGCACGTACGCGTTGACGGTGGAGCCGCTGTCGGGGGGCCCGGTCTACGCGGCCCGCACCCTCGCAGCCGCCGAGGGGGGCGTCTCGGGCTTCACCATCCAGACCCTCGCGGACGACCGGGGGATGGTGTCGGTACCGGAAGCGGACGAGGACCTGTCGGTCCTGCAGAAGTAGCTCCGGACCGGGAGGGAGGACCCGGCTGAGGTCAGTCCTCCCCGTACCGGGGGTCCACCGTCTCCGGAGTCAGTCCCAACAGCTCCGCGACCTGCTCCACGACGATCTCGTGCACCAGCGCGGCCCGCTCGTCCCGGCCCTTGGTGCGGATCTCCACCGGCCGCCGGTACACGATCACCCGGGCCCGCTGTCCCTCCCCTGAGGGAATCGTGCCGCCCAGGGGAACCGCCTCGTCGTTCCAGACCTCCCCGGGCCCGTCGAGCCGCGGCACTTCGAGCACCAGGAAATCGATGTCGGCGAGCTGCGGCCAGCGCCGCTCCAGCCGCTCCACGGAGTCCTGCACCAGATCCGCGAACGCCTCCGCACGGCTCGCGGAGAGCGGCACCTGCGGCGGGGCGATCGGGCCGCGCATGCCCCGTCCGTGGCGATCACGACGACGGGGCCCGGGGCCGGCGGCACGGGGTGTTGCGGGGTTGTCCATCACTGGTGAAGCGTAGTCCCCGCCACGCGCGCGTGCCCGACCCCCACGCGGCATCGCGACGGCATCCGTCCGTCCCGCACGGCATGTCGGCAGTTGACCATTCCAGCCAAGGTTGGGCTCGATTCCGTATCTCTGCGCGACCGTCGATCTCCAGGCAATTGACGTGGTTTGTGTCGAGTGGTGACCGTGCTCGAAAGCGTCCGACCCCTCGGAAAGCGGTGTCGGTGCAGGTCAGAGCGGTGTGCCCGGAGGAGTGTGTGGGGCGTTTCACAGCACGACACAGTGCAGCGACCTGGAGGAGAGTCGTCGCGGCCCGCTCAAGAGTGCGGTACCGTCCAACGTCGTGAGCCCTGTACGTCGCTGTTCGCGAACCGCTTGCGGCCGTCCCGCCGTCGCGACGCTGACGTACGTCTACGCCGACTCGACCGCGGTCCTCGGCCCGCTCGCCACCTACGCCGAACCCCACTGCTACGACCTGTGCGCCGAGCACTCCGAGCGCCTCACCGCCCCGCGCGGCTGGGAGGTCGTCCGCCTCCTCGACGGCTCGGCTCCGGCCCGGCCCAGCGGCGACGACCTGGAAGCGCTTGCCAACGCCGTGCGCGAGGCGGCCCGCCCCCAGGAGCGCGCGGCCGGGGGTGCCGGCGGAGGGCGTGGGGCGGACCCGATGGAGGTCGCACGCCGCGGTCATCTGCGGGTGCTGCGCTCGCCGGACAACTGATTCCGGGCAGCTGAGTCCGGACAGCCGAGTCCGGACAGCTGACTACGGTCCGCCCCTTGTCCGCACGGCTGCCCCGTGTCCGTACGGCCGTCCCGTTCCGTTTCCGTTCGAATGACGGGAAGGGTGGTTGGGGGATGACGGGATGACGGGATGACCGGGATGACGCACACCCCATTGACGTGTCGTTGGCGCGGACACGACCATTCCGTTAGCCGAAGTGAGAAATCGCTTTCCGCATGACGGAATCCGGGGAGCCGCCCGTGTACGTCCAGGAACTGGAACCCGTCGCCGACTCGCTCGGCCTGTCCGCCCTCGTGGCGACACTGCCCCTGCTGATCGTCCTCGTGCTCCTCGGCGGTGTCCGCGTGAAGGCGCACCTGGCGGGCCTCACCGGCCTCCTCGCGGCCGTACTGGTCGCCTGGCTCGCCTACCGCATGCCACTGGAGCAGACGGTCTCCAGCGCCGCCCAGGGAGCCGCGTTCGGTCTCTTCCCCATCCTGTGGATCGTCGTCAACGCCCTGTGGGTGTACCGGATGACGGTCCGCACCCGGCACTTCGACATCCTGCGCCGCTCCTTCGGGCGGCTGTCCGACGACCCGCGGATCCAGGCCCTTGTGGTCGCCTTCTGCTTCGGCGCGCTCCTGGAGGCCCTCGCCGGCTTCGGCGCGCCCGTCGCGATCTGTTCCGTCATGCTCGTGGCGCTGGGCTTCGACCCGGTGCGCGCGGCGGTCGTCGCGCTGGTCGCCAACACCGCGCCGGTCGCCTTCGGCGCGATGGGCACGCCGGTCGTCACCCTCGCCCAGGTCACCGGACTGCCCCTGGACACCGTGGCGTCCGTGGTGGGCCGTCAAACTCCCCTGCTGGCCCTGGTGGTGCCGCTGGTGCTGGTCTGGCTGGTGGACGGCCGCAGGGGCCTGCGCGAGACCTGGGTGCCCGCCCTGGTGTGCGGAACCGCCTTCGCCGCGGCGCAGTTCGCCGCCTCGAACTACCTCTCCGCGCAACTCGCAGACATCGGGGCCGCTTTGGCGGGCGCGGGCGCCCTGGTCGCCGTACCGCACGCGCGCAGGCCGGCTGCCGAGCCCGTCCGCGCGGCGGTGCTGACCGGGGCCCGCAGCGAGGACCTGGACGAGACCGACCCGCGCGGCGAAGTCCTGCGCGCCTACGCCCCGTACGCGCTGATCGTCGCGATCTTCTCCGTCGCGCAGATCCCGGCCGTCAAGGACTGGCTGGCCCGGACGACCCAGACGTACGACTGGCCCTTCCTGAACGTCGTCACCCCGGACGGCGATCCGGTCGGCGGGAACCTCTTCAGCTGGCCGATCGTGTCCACCGGCGGCACCCTCGTGCTGCTCGCCGGCGTGTGCACAGCGGTCGTGCTCAAGGTGCACGCGCGCGTGGCGGTCAGGGAATGGGCGTCCACGGTGCACGAGTTGAGGTTCGCGATCCTGACCGTGACGTCCGTCCTGGGCCTCGCATACGTCATGAACCTCTCCGGACAGGCCGCCACCATCGGCCACTTCGTGGCGGCCGCCGGCGCCGGTCTCGCCTTCCTCTCACCGGTCCTCGGCTGGTTCGGGGTGGCCGTCTCCGGCTCGGACACCTCCGCCAACGCGCTGTTCGGGGCGTTGCAGGTGACCGCGGCCCGCGAGTCGGGACTGTCCCCGGAGCTCCTGGCCGCCGCCAACAGCTCCGGCGGCGTCCTCGGCAAGATGATCTCCCCGCAGAACCTCACCATCGCCTGCGCGGCGGTGGGCCTCGCGGGCCGCGAGGGGGACCTGCTGCGCAAGGTGCTGCCCTGGAGCGCCGGACTGCTCCTGGTGATGTGCCTGATCGTGGTCGGGCAGAGTTCCCCGGTGCTGGGCTGGATGCTGCCCTGACGACACACCTGTGCTGGTCTGACCTGAGGTTACGGCCGGAAGTCCACTCGGCCACCGCACAGCGCACTGTCAGTCGGTACGGGTAGTTTGGGGCGACCTACAGGACTTTCAGAAGGGTTGGTCGTGGCTGATCTCTCACAGCTCGTGAAGGCGTACGACGTGCGCGGGGTCGTCCCGGACCAGTGGGACGAGTCGCTGGCCGAGCTCTTCGGCGCCGCGTTCGTCCAGGTGACCGGGGCGAGCGCGATCGTGACGGGGCACGACATGCGGCCGTCGTCCCCCGGACTGTCGCGTGCCTTCGCGCGCGGAGCGGCGGCACGCGGCGTGGACGTCACCGAGATCCGCCTGTGCTCGACCGACCAGCTGTACTACGCGTCCGGCGCGTTGAACCTGCCGGGCGCCATGTTCACCGCCTCGCACAACCCCGCCCAGTACAACGGCATCAAGATGTGCCGCGCGGGAGCCGCCCCGGTCGGCCAGGACACGGGCCTCGCCGAGGTCCGCGAACTGGTCGAGGAGTGGAGCGAGTCGGGCGCCCCCGAGCCGGCCGCGGCACCGGGGACGATCACGACGCAGGACACGCTGAAGGACTACGCCGCCTACCTCCGTTCCCTCGTCGACCTGACGTCCGGCTCCCACCACCGCCCTACCAGGGAAGGCGCTTCGGGCCCCTCCCATCTGAAGGTCGTCGTCGACGCGGGCAACGGCATGGGCGGCCACACCGTCCCCACGGTCTTCGCCGGCCTACCGCTCGACGTAGTCCCGATGTACTTCGAACTGGACGGCACGTTCCCGAACCACGAGGCCAACCCCCTCGACCCGGCGAACATCGTCGACCTGCAGAAGCGCGTCCGCGACGAGGGCGCCGACCTCGGTATCGCCTTCGACGGCGACGCCGACCGCTGTTTCGTCGTCGACGAGCACGGCGACCCGGTCTCCCCGTCCGCCATCACCGCCCTGGTGGCCTCCCGCGAACTCGCCAAGCACGGCGGCAAGGGCACGATCATCCACAACCTGATCACGTCCTGGTCGGTGCCCGAGGTCGTGAAGGAGCAGGGCGGCACACCGGTCCGCACGCGCGTGGGCCACTCCTTCATCAAGGCCGAGATGGCGAGGACCGGCGCGATCTTCGGCGGCGAGCACTCCGCGCACTACTACTTCAAGGACTTCTGGAACGCCGACACCGGCATGCTGGCCGCCCTGCACGTCCTGGCCGCCCTCGGCGGTCAGGAGGGCCCCCTCTCGGCCCTGGTGGCGCAGTACGACCGCTACGCCGGCTCCGGCGAGATCAACTCCACCGTCGACGACCAGGCGGGCCGCCTCACCGCGGTGCGCTCCGCGTACGAGGGCCACGAGGGCATCGAGCTGGACCTGCTGGACGGCCTGACGGTGTCGTCGGCCGACTGGTGGTTCAACGTCCGTCCCTCCAACACGGAACCGCTGCTGCGGCTGAACGCGGAGGCCAGGGACGAGGCGACGATGACGAAGGTGCGGGACGAGGTTCTGGCAATCATCCGAGGCTGAGGCGGATCATCCGAGGCTGAGCGCCGCCGGTACCCGTCCGAAGGGACGGGCACCGGCGGAGGGGACGGGCACCGGCAAAGCAGGGCCAACTCGGCGGCCGGCCACGCCCGCACCGGTCGCCCACGAACCCCGGTCCGCTGCGGCATCCACACCCCGCGTTCCCGGCGGTACCCTGACCAGGCACATCCGCACACGCAAGCGCACGCGAACCCGCCCCGAAGGGACACCCCATGCCGCTCGAAGCCGGCCTCCTGGAGATCCTCGCCTGCCCGGCCTGCCACGCCCCCCTCACGGAGCAGGACACCGAGCTGATCTGCACCGGCCAGGACTGCGGCCTGGCGTACCCCGTCCGTGACGGCATCCCCGTCCTCCTCGTCGACGAGGCCCGCCGCCCCGCCTGAGCCACCACCTGGCGACCCGGAGACCCGCGCATCCGACGAACCCGGCCACCGGAGGCTGCCGCCCATGCTCGACGAATCGCTCCTCGACACCCCTGAGGCACTCGCGGAGGCCGACCATCGCGGCCTGCTCCGAGGCGCCGCCGAGGCCGGTGCCCGCGTCCGCACCGCCGCCCGGCACGCAGCCGAGGCCGGCGTACCCGACCTCAAACCGGACGGCCGCCCCCGCGCCGTCCTCATCGCGGGCCCCGGCACCGCCGCCGTCTGCGTCGCCGACCTCCTCGGCACGCTCGCGGGCCCCGGCAGCCCGGTCATCCGCCTGGCTCCGACCGGCGTCGCCCCCGCGGCGGGCGCCCTGCGCTGGGAACTGCCCGGCTGGGCCGGCTCCGTGGACCTGCTTCTGATCGCCACCCCCGACGGCACCGAACCGGGGCTGTCGCTGCTCGCCGAAGCGGCGTACCGACGGGGCTGCACGGTCGTCGCCGTGGCCCCGGCCCGCACTCCGCTCACCGAGGCGGTGGACGGCGCCCACGGCCTCTTCGTGCCGCTGGCGACCGCCCCGTACGACGAACAGCAGGACGTACTCCCCGCCGCGTCCGCCCCCGGCATCCTGTGGGCGCTGCTCACGCCACTGCTCGCGATCCTCGACCGAACCGGTCTGCTCACCGCTCCGCCGGACGCCCTCAGCAAGGTCGCCGACCGCCTCGACCGCGTCGCCGAGCGCTGCGGTCCCGCCATCGCGACCTACAGCAACCCGGCCAAGACCCTGGCCGCCGAGCTCGCCGACACCCTCCCGGTGATCTGGACCGAGGGCACCTCCGGGGGACCCGCCGGGCGCCGTTTCGCCGCCGCCCTCGCCGAGTTGGCCGGCACGCCGGCGGTCGTCGCCGAACTGCCCGAGGCCCTCGCCGCCCACAGTGCCCTCCTCGCGGGCACCTTGGCCGCCGCCGCCGACCCCGACGACTTCTTCCGCGACCGCGTGGAGGAAGCGCCCGCCCTGCACGCGCGCGTGGTGCTGCTCCGCGACCGCCCGATCGGCGGCCTCACCGCCGCCCCCGGCGCCCGCGAACTGGCCCTCACCCACGACACACCGATCAGTGAACTGGAGCCGGAATCAGGCGGTGAACTGGAGACCCTCGCGGAACTGATCGCCATGACGGATTTCGCCGCCGTTTACCTGGCGCTCGCTTCCAGGCCCTGATCTTGCCCAGGACGCCTTGACCGCCGTAGGCACAGCGGTGTCGTGCGTACGGAAGTCGTACGCACACAGAACTCGTGAACGCAGAAGCAATGCACGCAGAAGCGGCACGCAGAAGCCGTGCACACAGAGAAGTCGTACGCACAGAACCGGCAGGAAGAACCCCATGGACCGCCTCGACAACACGATCCGCCCCTACGCCTGGGGTTCGGCCACCGCGATCCCGCGACTGCTCGGCGTGGAGCCGACCGGTGAGCCGCAGGCGGAGATGTGGATGGGCGCCCACCCGGGCGCACCCTCCCGCACCGGGCGCGGCACCCTCGTCGAGGTCGTCGAGGCCGACCCGGAACGAGAGTTGGGCGCGCCGGCCGTGGCCAAGTTCGGCCCGCGACTGCCCTTCCTGCTCAAGATCCTCGCCGCCGGCGCCCCGCTCTCCCTCCAGGTGCACCCCGACCTGGAGCAGGCGAAGGAGGGTTACGCGGACGAGGAACGCCGGAACATTCCCATCGACGCCCCGCACCGCAACTACAAGGACGCCAACCACAAGCCCGAACTCATCTGCGCGCTCACCGAGTTCGACGGCCTGTGCGGCTTCCGTGACCCGGCCGAGGCCGCCGGCCTCCTCGACGGGCTCGGCGTCGACGCCCTCAAGCCGTACGTCGACCTGCTGCACGCCCGCCCCGAGGACGCGGCCCTGCGCGAGGTCCTCACGGCGATCCTCACCGCCGACCCGGACGAGATGGCCCGCACGGTCACCGCGGCCACCTCCGCCTGCACCCGGCTCGGCGGCACCTACGCCCCTTACGCGGACATCGCCCACCACTACCCGGGCGACCCCGGCGTCATCGCCGCGATGCTCCTCAACCACGTCCGACTCCAGCCCGGCGAGGCACTGTTCCTCGGCGCAGGCATCCCGCACGCGTACCTGAACGGCCTCGGCGTCGAGATCATGGCGAACTCCGACAACGTCCTGCGCTGCGGCCTGACCCCCAAGCACGTCGACGTGCCCGAACTCCTGCGCATCGTCCGCTTCGAACCGAGCGACCCCGGCGTGCTGCGCCCCGAGGCCTCACTCGACGACGAGGAGGTCTACGAGACCCCGATCGACGAGTTCCGGCTCTCCCGGTACGTCCTGCCCGAGGGCGCCGCCGCCCACGACCTCACCCGCGCGACCCCACAGATCCTGCTCTGCGCGTCCGGGTCGGTACGCGCGGGCGAGTACGAGCTGACGGCCGGGCAGTCCGTGTTCGTACCGGCGGGCGAGAAGGCCGAGGTGTCGGGGGCGGGCACACTCTTCCGAGCCACTGTGATTGTCTGACCGTCTCTGTGGATACCTGACGAGTCCGTGCCGCGCGGGGCTGCAAGAATGGCCCACCGGCAAAGGCCCGGCAAAGGCCCGGGTCCTTGGCGACCCTCCTTGAGCGACCGCGTACGTACGAAGGCGAAGGGACAACGCGAACACATGAGCGCGTCAGGCGGTACCAAAGCGATCGTGGCGGCACTCGGCGCCAACCTCGCGATCGCGGCATCGAAGTTCGTGGCGTTCGCGTTCAGCGGTTCATCGTCGATGCTCGCCGAGGGCGTGCACTCGCTCGCCGACTCCGGCAACCAGTTCCTGCTCCTGCTCGGCGGCAAGAAGGCCCAGCGCGAGGCCACCCCGCAGCACCCCTTCGGCTACGGCCGCGAGCGCTACATCTACGCCTTCCTCGTCTCCATCGTCCTCTTCTCGGTCGGCGGCATGTTCGCCATCTACGAGGGCTACGAGAAGATCAAGGAACCGCACGAGATCGAGCACTGGTACTGGCCGGTGGGCGTCCTGGTCTTCGCGATCATCGCCGAGTCGTTCTCCTTCCGGACGGCCATCAAGGAGTCCAACCCGCTGCGCGGCGACCTCTCCTGGAAGGAGTTCGTGCGCCGTGCCAAGGCCCCCGAACTCCCGGTCGTCCTTCTGGAGGACTTCGGCGCGCTCGTCGGCCTGGTCCTCGCACTCGGCGGTGTCGGCCTGGCCCTGCTCACCGGTGACGGCGTGTGGGACGGCATCGGCACCCTCTGCATCGGCATCCTGCTCATCCTGATCGCCCTCGTCCTGGCCGCCGAGACCAAGTCCCTGCTGCTCGGCGAGTCGGCGGGCGTCGAGGACGTCCGGAAGATCGAGACGGCGATCGTCGACGGCGCCACGGTCACCGGCATCATCCACATGCGCACGCTCCACCTGGGCCCCGAGGAGCTGTTGGTCGCCGCCAAGATCTCCGTCCAGCACGACGACTCCGCCGCCCAGGTCGCCTCCGCCATCAACGCCGCCGAGGCCCGTATCCGCGAGGCCGTCCCGATCGCCCGCGTGATCTACCTCGAACCCGACATCTACAGCGAGGCGGAAGCCGCCAAGGGCGCCGACCGCGAGGCCACACCCGGGGGACCCGCACAGCAGCCGACCGGGCACTGAGCTCCCGTACGGCGACGAGGCCCGCCGAGTGTTCGGCGGGCCCCGTCGGCCGTCGTCACACCTGCGCCCTCCAGGACGGGCCCGCGTTAACCGCCTTCCGCTGCCGCACAGCAAGCGCGGCGATCCCCAGGCCGAGCCCGGTGAGTCCGACCAGGAGCCCACCCACGCCCCCAGGCCGAGCAGCACCACGACACGCTGCATGACCGCGCCGTCGAAGTGGTACCGCCCGGGCGCGGTGCAGAGCACCACGTCACCGCGGCGCAGAGAGTATCGGCGGCCTGTGAACCGGCTGTGCGGGCCCGCGTCCCGTACTCGGACGCGGGCCCGTCGGCCAACGGATCGCCCGGCTAACGGATCTCGCTCAGCACAGCGAGAACCGCCGTCTCGTCCACGGCCGCCGATAGCCGCTCCCGGAACCCGGGATCCATCAACTTCCGTGACAACAGCGCCAGAATCCGCAGATGTTCATCGCCCGCGGCCGCCTCCGGTACGGCGATCATGAACACCAACCTGGCCTTCGTGCCGTCCAGGGAGCCCCACTCGACACCCTCGGCGGACCGTGCGAAGCCGACCACGGGTGCGCTCACCGCGTCCGTCTTGGCATGCGGAATCGCGATCTCCTCACCGAGCCCGGTCGTTCCCTGAGCCTCCCGCCGCAGCGCCGTCGCCACGAGCTCGTCCCCATCCACGACCTTGCCGGTCCGCGCCAGCAGTTCCGCCATCTCCTGAATGGCGGACTCCTTGTCCCGCGCGTCGAGTTCGACCTTCACGGTCCGCTCGCTGAGATAGCCGGAGAGGACCTCGTCGCCGACAGCACCGCTCTCACCGGATGCGGCAGCCTCCCCAAACCTGGAGGGGCTCTGATGCGGTACGACGGCACGGGCGTCCGGAGTGCCTTCGTCCGGCGTCGTGTCCGGGGCATTGACAGCCGAGGCGGCGGGCGTACCCGCACCGGGGCCGCCCGGCGCGCTGGAGCCCGTCCCCGCCCCTGCCCCGACCAGCACGGGCTCAGCATTCGGGACCGGGGCAAGGCCGCGCCGACGCTCACCGACGTCCACCAACGCGACCGTCGTCAGCGCGGTGACCACCGTGCCGACCACCACCGCCACGAAGAACATGGGTACGCCGCTCACCGCGCCCAGTACCGCCACGATCGGTCCGCCGTGGGGGACCGCGTCCTCGACACCGGCGACACCGGCGACCGCACCGGCCACCGCGCCGCCGAGCATGTTCGCCGGTATGACCTGCGCGGGCCGTGCCGCCGCGAACGGGATCGCTCCCTCGGAGATGCCGAAACAGCCCATGAACAGCGAGGCGAGACCCGTCTCCCGCTCCTGCTCGGTGTACAGCCGCTTGCGTATCAGCGTGGCCAACCCCTGCCCCAGCGGCATGACCGGGATGGCCGCGGCGCACATGCCCATGACCGTCTGGTTGCCGGTCGCGATCAGCCCGGTACCGAAGAGAAAGGCCGTCTTGTTGACCGGGCCGCCCATGTCGAAGGCGATCATCAGGCCGAGGATCGCGCCCAGCAGGATCGCGCTCGTGCCCGTCATCCCGCTGAGCCAGTCGGTGAGATGCTCGAAGACCCACGAGATCGGCTTTCCGATCACATAGACGAAGAACAGCCCGAGTGCCGTGGTCGCCACGATCGGGATCACGATGATCGGCATGATCGGCTGCACGAACTTCGGGACCCTGAACTTCTTGATCCACAGCACCAGGTACCCGGCCAGGAACCCCGTCACGATCGCCCCGATGAACCCGGCACCCGCCTTCGAGTCGTACAGCGACCCGGTGTTGGCGATCCAGCCGCCGATCATGCCCGGGACCAGCGCTGGCCGGTCCCCGATGGCATAGGCGATGTAGCCGGACAGGATCGGCACCATCAGCGTGAAGCCGATGACACCGATGTTGTTCACGTCCATCCAGAAGGAGTCCTTCGGGATGACCAGCCCGCCGGACGGGTCGGTGTGCCCGCCGAGCGACAGCGAGATGGCGATCAGGAGCCCTCCGACCACCACGAACGGGATCATGTAACTGACCCCGTTCATCAGCGCCTTGTACGCGACACTGCGTTCTTTGCCGCCACCGTGGGCCGCCGTGGGCGCTATGGTCCGGCCCGGTGCGTGCACGGGCGCCGACTGCACCCGGTCGATCAATTGCTCGGGGTGACGGATGCCCTCGGCCACCCCGACGGTCAGGACGCGCTTGCCCACGAAACGGCTCAGGTCGACATCCTTGTCCGCGGCGACGATGACCCCGTCCGCGCTTCTGACATCGTTGTCATCAAGGATGTTTTCGGCCCCGATGGACCCCTGCGTCTCCACCTTCATCTCGATACCGCGGCTCGCGGCGGCCTGTGCGAGTTTCTCGGCGGCCATGTACGTGTGTGCGATGCCGGTCGGGCACGCGGTCACCGCGAGCAGCTTCAAGTGCTTCTGCTCGGTGGTGCCGCGGCCCGTGGGGGGAGGGCCGGCCGGACTGGTCACGTCGATCTCCTAACGCCTTCGTCGAACGGAACGCCGTCCCGGGCGCCCCGCAAGATCGATCAGTTGTTCCGATCTCCCGGCATCCTGCCCCACACCCGCCCGCAGCCCCAAGGAGCAGAAAGCCCCTGTCGGCTCTGTTCTGCGCGCACGCGTAATCCTTCCCACCCTCGCTCGCGGATGTCCTGTTCTCACCCGTGATCAGGCCCACTCTCCGCACCCGGCATGAGTCCGGCGGGAGCCGGGCACAAGCCCCGACCCCAAGCCGTGATGGCGCGAAGTGTTCGGAGGCGGACTGGGGGTGGCCGGGCCCACCGGTGTAGCTTGGGTCGGAGCCAGACGTCGCTGCTGATGGCGGTCGGGCGGTCCCACCGCGGACCGACCGAGGGAGAGAGGGCCTCCGACGGACTGCGCTGCGCACATGCGGGCATGCCCCGTGCCCTCTTTCGGGCACCTTTGTGTCCGCCGCCGCGCAGAACAGCCGTACCCACCTCGCCCCAACCCCGAGGAGCAGCACGTAATGACGACTGTCGACAACCAGGACTTCAAGGTCGCCGACCTCTCCCTGGCCGAGTTCGGCCGCAAGGAGATCACCCTCGCCGAGCACGAGATGCCCGGCCTGATGGCGATCCGCAAGGAGTACGCCGAGACGCAGCCCCTGGCCGGCGCGCGCGTCACCGGCTCCCTGCACATGACCGTTCAGACCGCGGTCCTCATCGAGACCCTGACCGCTCTGGGCGCCGAGGTCCGCTGGGCCTCCTGCAACATCTTCTCCACCCAGGACCACGCGGCCGCCGCCATCGCCGTCGGCCCGAACGGCACGCCCGACAACCCGCAGGGCATCCCGGTCTTCGCCTGGAAGGGCGAGACCCTGGACGAGTACTGGTGGTGCACGGAGCAGGCCCTGACCTGGCCGAACACCCCCACCGGCGGCCCGAACATGATCCTGGACGACGGCGGTGACGCCACCCTCCTCGTCCACAAGGGCGTCGAGTACGAGAAGGACGGCAAGGTCCCGGACGTCGACACCGCCGAGTCCGACGAGCACCGCGTCATCCTCGAACTCCTGCACCGCACCATCACGGACGGCTCGCAGAAGTGGACCCAACTCGCCTCGGAGATCCGCGGCGTGACCGAGGAGACCACGACCGGCGTCCACCGCCTGTACGAGATGCAGCGCGACGGCGTCCTCCTGTTCCCGGCGATCAACGTCAATGACGCCGTCACCAAGTCGAAGTTCGACAACAAGTACGGCTGCCGCCACTCCCTGATCGACGGCATCAACCGCGCCACCGACGTCCTCATCGGCGGCAAGACCGCCGTTGTCTGCGGCTACGGCGACGTGGGCAAGGGCTGCGCGGAGTCCCTGCGCGGGCAGGGCGCCCGCGTGATCGTCACCGAGATCGACCCGATCTGCGCTCTGCAGGCAGCGATGGACGGCTACCAGGTCACGACGCTGGACGAGGTCATCGACAAGGGCGACATCTTCGTCACCACGACCGGCAACAAGGACATCATCATGGCCTCGGACATGGCCAAGATGAAGCACCAGGCGATCATCGGCAACATCGGCCACTTCGACAACGAGATCGACATGGCCGGCCTCGCGAAGATCCCGGGCATCGTCAAGGACGAGGTCAAGCCGCAGGTGCACACCTGGAAGTTCCCCGACGGCAAGGTGCTCATCGTCCTGTCCGAGGGCCGCCTGCTGAACCTGGGCAACGCCACCGGTCACCCGTCGTTCGTGATGTCCAACTCCTTCGCGGACCAGACCCTGGCCCAGATCGAGCTGTTCACCAAGCCCGACGAGTACCCGACCGACGTCTACGTGCTGCCCAAGCACCTCGACGAGAAGGTCGCCCGCCTCCACCTGGACGCGCTCGGCGTCAAGCTCACCCAGCTCCGCCCCGAGCAGGCCTCGTACATCGGTGTCGAGGTCGACGGCCCGTACAAGTCGGACCACTACCGCTACTGACCGGACCAGTGCCGCCGCTGAGGGGTTCAGCGCCCTGTACCCCCGCTGAACGCCTCAGCCACCGAGTCCGGGCCGCAGCTGTGATGAACGCGTCGGTGCGCTGACTCGCTCATCACCAGCAGTGCCTCCAAGGCAGGCCCCCGCACCCCCGTGCCGGGGGCCTGCCCCTTTGGCCGCTGTTGCCCGGACCAGCCCGTCAAGCCTCAGGACCCCGATGCCCCGCGGCCGTTATTCGCTCCACGATCCGCACGATCACACCCCCCTCGCGGAAGAGCACTTCCACTGCGCCCCCGGACCGTCCGGCTGGCGGTACGTCTCCCAACTGACCACCCCCTCGGGCGACCACAGCGGCTCCGTCGACCTCACCCTCGACGAACTGGGCCGCCCCATCCGCCTCGAACTTCACGCCGCGAGCTGGCAGGTCCGCGGCGCCGCCATCGACGGCGTCACCTGGGTCCGCACGGACCCCACCGGAATCCATGCCACGGAAGGCAGCGTGCGCGCCCACGCCTTCACCGGCACATCCCCGGCCTTTCTCATCGCCACCACGCGTCTCCTGCGCCTCGCCCCCTCCAACTCGGCCACCCGCGTACGCCTCGTCGCCCTCACCGACCCGGTCCTCGCCCCGCGCACCGTGGACCAGTCCTGGGCCTTGCTGAAGATCGAAGCACACGCCACTGACAACGGCCCCCTGACCGTGGAGGAATACCAGGTCACAGCGCTGGACACCGGTGAGCAGCACACGGTGCACATCTCCGGCGACGTGGTGCTCGCGGCTCCCGGCATCGAACTGGAGGACCTCGACTCGCCACCATCCGTATTCGCCTGAGCAGGCGGAGTGGGAGTGGACGGAGACGGGGTCGGAGTGGGATGAGGGGGGGACGAGCCTGCCTGGAACGGGCGGGGCGGGCGGGGTGGAGCGCATTACGCGGCGTGAGGCAGAGACCTGGGTGGCGCGGGCTCGGGCAGACCGACGCTCCCGCAGACCCGCCGCCGACTCCTCGCAGATTATGCGGGCGGCGCGAACCCGGTACCGGAACCGCGGTCGGACCGACCCGGATCGTCGTGGGGGGCAGCAGGCCGGGCCCCGGTGACGTCTACGGAGAGTCGTGGAGTGACCGAGCGCGGGTCGGCCGGAGGCCCGAAAGACCCCGGCGCCCCATGCGCAGCACCGGCACCGATCGACGACGTGCCCGGACCCGTACCGCTTCCGGTACCAAGGCCGGTGCCGGTATCCGTCGCCGCTCCCGCGGCCGTGGCTGCACGGGCGACGGAGCTCCGGCGAATCTCCCGGGCCTGACGCTCCTGCACCACCGCCGCCAGATACGCGGCCGACGGAACCCCCTGCGGAGCCGGAGCCCCCGTGTGAGCCGCGAGGTCGGAGGCGAGCCGTTCCGCCATGGCCCAACCGACCTGCGGATCCAACTGCTGCATTCGCGTCAGGTACTGACGGATCGCGAGCCACAGGCCGTCGGGTACGGCCGACAGATCGAGTTCCGAGAAACGGCCGGACAGCCACGGCGGTGGCGGCGGCACGAAGCCCATCTGCGCAGTCGGCACCCGTTCCCGTACGACCAGAGTTCCCGCGAACACATCACCGAGCCGGCGCCCGCGTGCCGACACCAGCGAAGCGATGCAGGCAACGACCCCGAACGTCATCAGGATCTCCACCGTGCCTATCGCCCCCCGCACCAGCGCGTGCCGGAATCGGATCGGCCCGCCATCGTCCCGCACCACGCGCAGCCCGCACGCCAGCTTCCCGAGCGAACGCCCATGGCTGAGTGTCTCGACCGCAATCGGCCCACCCACCAGCACCAGGAGGAACACGGCGATCGACAGCGCGATCTGCGCTGCCTCATCCATGGACGAAGTGGAAGCCACCAGAACGATCGTCACGACGATGTACGCGGTGACGGCCAACACCAGATCGATCAGGACGGCCAACGCCCTGCTGGGCAACTTCGCAGGACGCAACTCAAGCGCCACCGCCTCACCAGTCACCAGCTCACTCACGCCCGCCGCCCTTCCCCTGACCTGCCCTGTGAACAGCCAGTCTGCCAAGCTGAGGGCGCATCGCGCCGCAGTACGACAAGCTGACATCCACGACGAACCGCCGACGACCAACGGAGGAGCAGACAAACCGATGGACCTCGACGTCTTCGTCACCGCACACCGAGCGGAGTGGGACCGGCTGGACGCCCTGCTGCGACGCCAGCGCCGTCTCACCGGAGCCGAGGCTGACGAACTCGTCGCTCTCTACCAACGCACCGCCACCCACCTCTCGCTGATCCAGTCCAGCGCCCCGGACCCACAGTTGACCGGCCGGCTCAGTCAACTGGTGGCACGCGCGCGTAGTGCTGTGACCGGCACGCGACGCGCCTCCTGGCGCGACGTCACCCGCTTCCTCACGCACGGTTTCCCTGCCGCCGTCTACCGGTCCCGCCACTGGTGGGTGCCCACCGCGCTCCTGTCCACGGTCGTCGCGGCTCTTCTGGGCTGGTGGATCGGCACCCATCCCGAGGTGCAGGCCACCATCGCGGCACCGAGCGATCTGCGCGAGCTCACCCGCCCGGGTGGCGAGTACGAGACGTACTACTCCAGCCACCCGGCGGCCTCCTTCGCCGCCCAGGTCTGGACGAACAACGCCCAAGCTGCAGCCATGTGCCTCGTCCTTGGCGTCTTCCTCGGTCTGCCAGTGCTCTGGATCCTTTTCCAGAACATGCTCAACCTCGGCGTCGGCTTCGGACTGATGTCGTCGGCCGGCCGCCTCGACACCTTCCTGGGCCTCATCCTCCCGCACGGCCTGCTCGAACTGACCGCGGTCTTCGTGGCCGCCGGCACAGGACTGCGCCTGGGCTGGACCCTGATCGACCCCGGCCCGCGCTCCCGACGCTCGGCCCTGGCGGAGGAAGGCCGAGCTGCCGTGGGCATGGCGATAGGACTCGCGCTGGTCCTCTTCGTCTCCGGCGCCATCGAAGGCTTCGTCACTCCGTCCGGCCTGCCCACCTGGGCCCGCATCGGCATCGGCATCGGAGCGGAGCTGGCCTTCCTCGCCTACGTCTATGTCCTGGGCGGTCGCGCGGCCCGAGCCGGCGACACGGGCGATGTCGAGGCAGCCGAACGCAGCGCCACTGTCCCGACCGCTGCCTGATGTGCGGATGCCGCGGCTGAACTGCTACTGTCTCCTTCGCCCCACAAGAGCCGTTGACACGGATCGCGTGGGGAGGTAGATTCGAACAGTTGCCTGGAGCTCGGTTGAACCGGCTCGGCGACAGTGAGTGTCTGTCGGCTTCGAGAACTTTGATTCCACAGAAGCCACCCTCCCGATGAATCGGAAATGATGCCCGGTCAATCCGGTCCAAAACTTCTGATAATGTTGGGACCGCCGGAAAGGGAAACGCGGAAGCGGGAACCTGGAAAGCACCGAGGAAATCGGATCGCGAAAAGGTCTGATAGAGTCGGGAACGCAAGACCGAAGGGAAGCGCCCGGAGGAAAGCCTGAGAGAGTCTCTCGGGTGAGTACAAAGGAAGCGTCCGTTCCTTGAGAACTCAACAGCGTGCCAAAAGTCAACGCCAGATATGTTGATACCCCGTCTCTCTCAGTCATTGAGAGGGCGAGGTTCCTTTGAAGAAAACACAGCGAGGACGCTGTGAACGGCCGGGCTTATTCCGCCTGACTGTTCCGCTCTCGTGGTGTCATCCCGATTACGGGAGAACATTCACGGAGAGTTTGATCCTGGCTCAGGACGAACGCTGGCGGCGTGCTTAACACATGCAAGTCGAACGATGAACCACTTCGGTGGGGATTAGTGGCGAACGGGTGAGTAACACGTGGGCAATCTGCCCTTCACTCTGGGACAAGCCCTGGAAACGGGGTCTAATACCGGATAACACTTCCATTCTCCTGAATGGTGGTTAAAAGCTCCGGCGGTGAAGGATGAGCCCGCGGCCTATCAGCTTGTTGGTGAGGTAATGGCTCACCAAGGCGACGACGGGTAGCCGGCCTGAGAGGGCGACCGGCCACACTGGGACTGAGACACGGCCCAGACTCCTACGGGAGGCAGCAGTGGGGAATATTGCACAATGGGCGAAAGCCTGATGCAGCGACGCCGCGTGAGGGATGACGGCCTTCGGGTTGTAAACCTCTTTCAGCAGGGAAGAAGCGAAAGTGACGGTACCTGCAGAAGAAGCGCCGGCTAACTACGTGCCAGCAGCCGCGGTAATACGTAGGGCGCAAGCGTTGTCCGGAATTATTGGGCGTAAAGAGCTCGTAGGCGGCTTGTCACGTCGGGTGTGAAAGCCCGGGGCTTAACCCCGGGTCTGCATTCGATACGGGCTAGCTAGAGTGTGGTAGGGGAGATCGGAATTCCTGGTGTAGCGGTGAAATGCGCAGATATCAGGAGGAACACCGGTGGCGAAGGCGGATCTCTGGGCCATTACTGACGCTGAGGAGCGAAAGCGTGGGGAGCGAACAGGATTAGATACCCTGGTAGTCCACGCCGTAAACGGTGGGAACTAGGTGTTGGCGACATTCCACGTCGTCGGTGCCGCAGCTAACGCATTAAGTTCCCCGCCTGGGGAGTACGGCCGCAAGGCTAAAACTCAAAGGAATTGACGGGGGCCCGCACAAGCAGCGGAGCATGTGGCTTAATTCGACGCAACGCGAAGAACCTTACCAAGGCTTGACATACACCGGAAAGCATCAGAGATGGTGCCCCCCTTGTGGTCGGTGTACAGGTGGTGCATGGCTGTCGTCAGCTCGTGTCGTGAGATGTTGGGTTAAGTCCCGCAACGAGCGCAACCCTTGTTCTGTGTTGCCAGCATGCCCTTCGGGGTGATGGGGACTCACAGGAGACCGCCGGGGTCAACTCGGAGGAAGGTGGGGACGACGTCAAGTCATCATGCCCCTTATGTCTTGGGCTGCACACGTGCTACAATGGCAGGTACAATGAGCTGCGATACCGTGAGGTGGAGCGAATCTCAAAAAGCCTGTCTCAGTTCGGATTGGGGTCTGCAACTCGACCCCATGAAGTCGGAGTTGCTAGTAATCGCAGATCAGCATTGCTGCGGTGAATACGTTCCCGGGCCTTGTACACACCGCCCGTCACGTCACGAAAGTCGGTAACACCCGAAGCCGGTGGCCCAACCCCTTGTGGGAGGGAGCTGTCGAAGGTGGGACTGGCGATTGGGACGAAGTCGTAACAAGGTAGCCGTACCGGAAGGTGCGGCTGGATCACCTCCTTTCTAAGGAGCACTTCTTACCGATCCCTCCGGGGTGAGGTCAGAGGCCAGTACATCGGCGAATGTCCGGTGCTGGTTGCTCAAGGGTGGAACGTTGACTATTCGGCATACTTGATCGTCTTCTCCTTCCAGTACTGCTCTTCGGAGCGTGGAACGTTGAGGGAAGCGGCAGGGATGCCGGGCACGCTGTTGGGTGTCTGAGGGTACGGGCTTGAGAGTCTGGATCTTCAGTTGCCGGCCCCAGTGCACTCGAACCGGTTGGTTCGGGGTGATGGGTGGCTGGTCGTTGTTTGAGAACTGCACAGTGGACGCGAGCATCTGTGGCCAAGTTTTTAAGGGCGCACGGTGGATGCCTTGGCACCAGGAACCGATGAAGGACGTGGGAGGCCACGATAGGCCCCGGGGAGTCGTCAACCAGGCTTTGATCCGGGGGTGTCCGAATGGGGAAACCCGGCAGTCGTCATGGGCTGTCACCCTTGCCTGAACACATAGGGCAAGTGGAGGGAACGCGGGGAAGTGAAACATCTCAGTACCCGCAGGAAGAGAAAACAACCGTGATTCCGGGAGTAGTGGCGAGCGAAACCGGATGAGGCTAAACCGTATACGTGTGAGACCCGGCAGGGGTTGCGTATGCGGGGTTGTGGGATCTCTCTTCTGTCGTCTGCCGGCGGCAGGGCGAGTCAGAAACCGTTGATGTAGGCGAAGGACATGCGAAAGGTCCGGCGTAGAGGGTAAGACCCCCGTAGTCGAAACGTCAACGGCTCGTTTGAGAGACACCCAAGTAGCACGGGGCCCGAGAAATCCCGTGTGAATCTGGCGGGACCACCCGCTAAGCCTAAATATTCCCTGGTGACCGATAGCGGATAGTACCGTGAGGGAATGGTGAAAAGTACCGCGGGAGCGGAGTGAAATAGTACCTGAAACCGTGTGCCTACAAGCCGTGGGAGCGTCGCGCATCAAGCTTGCTTGGTGCGTCGTGACTGCGTGCCTTTTGAAGAATGAGCCTGCGAGTTTGCGGTGTGTTGCGAGGTTAACCCGGGTGGGGTAGCCGTAGCGAAAGCGAGTCCGAACAGGGCGTTTCAGTAGCACGCTCAAGACCCGAAGCGGAGTGATCTAGCCATGGGCAGGTTGAAGCGGAGGTAAGACTTCGTGGAGGACCGAACCCACCAGGGTTGAAAACCTGGGGGATGACCTGTGGTTAGGGGTGAAAGGCCAATCAAACTCCGTGATAGCTGGTTCTCCCCGAAATGCATTTAGGTGCAGCGTCGTGTGTTTCTTGCCGGAGGTAGAGCACTGGATAGGCGATGGGCCCTACCGGGTTACTGACCTTAGCCAAACTCCGAATGCCGGTAAGTGAGAGCGCGGCAGTGAGACTGTGGGGGATAAGCTCCATGGTCGAGAGGGAAACAGCCCAGAGCATCGACTAAGGCCCCTAAGCGTACGCTAAGTGGGAAAGGATGTGGAGTCGCACAGACAACCAGGAGGTTGGCTTAGAAGCAGCCACCCTTGAAAGAGTGCGTAATAGCTCACTGGTCTAGTGATTCCGCGCCGACAATGTAGCGGGGCTCAAGCGTACCGCCGAAGTCGTGTCATTGCAGCATGAGGGCCAACGCCCGCTGTGATGGGTAGGGGAGCGTCGTGTGCCGGGTGAAGCCGCCGTGTAAGCGAGTGGTGGACGGTTCACGAGTGAGAATGCAGGCATGAGTAGCGATACACACGTGGGAAACGTGTGCGCCGATTGACTAAGGGTTCCTGGGTCAAGCTGATCTGCCCAGGGTAAGTCGGGACCTAAGGCGAGGCCGACAGGCGTAGTCGATGGATAACCGGTTGATATTCCGGTACCCGCTGTGAAGCGTCAAACATTGAATCAGGCGATGCTAAGTCCGTGAAGCCGTTCCGGACCCTTCGGGGAAAGGAAAGTGGTGGAGCCGACGGACCAGACTTGTAGTAGGTGAGTGATGGGGTGACGCAGGAAGGTAGTCCATCCCGGGCGGTGGTTGTCCCGGGGTAAGGGTGTAGGACGTCAGGTAGGTAAATCCGCCTGGCAATAGTCTGAGACCTGATGCCGAGCCGATTGTGGTGAAGTGGATGATCCTATGCTGTCGAGAAAAGCCTCTAGCGAGTTTCATGGCGGCCCGTACCCTAAACCGACTCAGGTGGTCAGGTAGAGAATACCGAGGCGTTCGGGTGAACTATGGTTAAGGAACTCGGCAAAATGCCCCCGTAACTTCGGGAGAAGGGGGGCCATCACTGGTGAGAGGACGTGCTCCTCGAGCTGGGGGTGGCCGCAGAGACCAGCGAGAAGCGACTGTTTACTAAAAACACAGGTCCGTGCGAAGCCGTAAGGCGATGTATACGGACTGACGCCTGCCCGGTGCTGGAACGTTAAGGGGACCGGTTAGTCAGGATTCGTCTTGGCGAAGCTGAGAACTTAAGCGCCAGTAAACGGCGGTGGTAACTATAACCATCCTAAGGTAGCGAAATTCCTTGTCGGGTAAGTTCCGACCTGCACGAATGGCGTAACGACTTCTCGACTGTCTCAACCATAGGCCCGGTGAAATTGCACTACGAGTAAAGATGCTCGTTTCGCGCAGCAGGACGGAAAGACCCCGGGACCTTTACTACAGTTTGATATTGGTGTTCGGTTCGGCTTGTGTAGGATAGCTGGGAGACTGTGAAGCTTGGACGCCAGTTCAGGTGGAGTCGTCGTTGAAATACCAGTCTGGTCGTGCTGGATGTCTAACCTGGGTCCGTGATCCGGATCAGGGACAGTGTCTGATGGGTAGTTTAACTGGGGCGGTTGCCTCCTAAAGAGTAACGGAGGCGCCCAAAGGTTCCCTCAGCCTGGTTGGCAATCAGGTGTTGAGTGTAAGTGCACAAGGGAGCTTGACTGTGAGACCGACGGGTCGAGCAGGGACGAAAGTCGGGACTAGTGATCCGGCGGTGGCTTGTGGAAGCGCCGTCGCTCAACGGATAAAAGGTACCCCGGGGATAACAGGCTGATCTTCCCCAAGAGTCCATATCGACGGGATGGTTTGGCACCTCGATGTCGGCTCGTCGCATCCTGGGGCTGGAGTCGGTCCCAAGGGTTGGGCTGTTCGCCCATTAAAGCGGTACGCGAGCTGGGTTTAGAACGTCGTGAGACAGTTCGGTCCCTATCCGCTGCGCGCGTAGGAATATTGAGAAGGGCTGTCCCTAGTACGAGAGGACCGGGACGGACGAACCTCTGGTGTGCCAGTTGTTCTGCCAAGGGCATGGCTGGTTGGCTACGTTCGGGAGGGATAACCGCTGAAAGCATCTAAGCGGGAAGCCTGCTTCGAGATGAGTATTCCCACCCCCTTTGAGGGGTTAAGGCTCCCAGTAGACGACTGGGTTGATAGGCCGGATCTGGAAGCACGGTAACGTGTGGAGGTGACCGGTACTAATAGGCCGAGGGCTTGTCCTCAGTTGCTCGCGTCCACTGTGTTGGTTCTGAAACCACGAACAGCCCCATACCCAGGGCCACGGGTGTGGTGCGGCAGTTCAGTTTCATAGTGTTTCGGTGGTTTTAGCGTGAGGGAAACGCCCGGTTACATTCCGAACCCGGAAGCTAAGCCTTACAGCGCCGATGGTACTGCAGGGGGGACCCTGTGGGAGAGTAGGACGCCGCCGAACAATTTTTGGGAAAACCCCCGTGCCATGGGCACGGGGGTTTTCTGCGTTTAAGGGGACTGGGCAGGCGGGGCGCCCTGTCCCCTTAAATCTCAGGGATCTCGGATTAGAGACGGCCCGCTGCCTTGAGTGCCAGATATGCGTCTGCCAGTGCGGGAGCCAGATCGTCGGGTGTCGCGTCGACGACCGTTACGCCGTGCCGACGGAGTTGTTCCGCGATGCGGTGGCGCTCGGTCTGAGCCTGGGCGGCGGCTGCGGCCTCGTAGATGGCATCGGTGTTGCCCCGTGCTGTGGCCATGCGGGCGATATGTGGGTCTGCGACCGAAGCGAGCAGGACCGTGTGTCGCTGGGTGAGTTGAGAAAGGACCGGCAACAGGCCCTGTTCGACGGGAGCTGTGTCGAGCGTCGTGAGCAGGACGATCAGTGAGCGGCGCGGGGCGAATCTGAGTGCCGTGGCCGCGAGACCTCGGGCGTCCGTTTCGACGAGTTCGGGTTCGAGGGTGGCCATCGCGTTGACCATGGCCGGCAGGACATCGCCTGCTGAGCGGCCCTGGACGAGGGCACGTACTCGACGGTCGTATGCGAGAAGGTCGGTGCGGTCGCCGGCGCGGGAGGCCAGGGCCGACAGGAGCAGGGCCGCGTCCATGGAGGCATCGAGGCGTGGAGCGTCGCCCACCCGGCCGGCGGAGGTGCGGCCGGTGTCGAGGACCAGGAGGATGTGGCGGTCGCGTTCGGGGCGCCAGGTGCGTACCGCGACCGTGGTCTGACGGGCCGTGGCTCGCCAGTCGATGGAGCGGGTGTCGTCGCCGGGGACGTACTCGCGGAGGCTGTCGAATTCCGTGCCCTCGCCACGGGTGAGGACGCTGGTGCGGCCGTCCAGTTCGCGCAGGCGGGCCAGCTTGGAGGGCAGGTGCTTGCGGCTGGTGAACGGGGGGAGGACGCGTACCGTCCAGGGGGCCCGGTGGGTGCCCTGGCGGGAGAGCAGGCCGAGGGGGCCGTAGGAACGGATCGTGACGCGGTCCGTCTGGCGGTCGCCGCGGCGAGTTGGTCGCAGTCGAGTGGTCGCGCGGCGGCGTTCGCCCGCGGGCACCGTCAGACGGTGACGGGAGGCCCCGACTTCGGTGCCGGGCTGCCAGCTGCTGGGGGGCCAGGCGTCGCGCAGGTGGGCGCGGAGCGTCCGGCGGGACGGGTTGGTGATCGTGAGGGTGACGTCCACGGGGTCTCCGAGGCGTGCAGAGGTGTCGCCGGAACGGGTCAGGCCGAGGCGTCGTACCGGGGCTGCCAGGGCGAAGTCGCAGGCGCAGGCCACAGCCAGGGGGGCGTTGACGGCGAGCAGGCCTGTCCAGCCGGGTTCCCAGATACCCACGGGGAGGGAGCCCAGGGCCGCGAGGAGGGCGGCGCGCCCGGTGAGTGCCATCAGCGGGGAACGGGGACGTGGGCGAGGATCGCGTTGATGACGGAGTCGGCCGTCACGCCTTCCATTTCGGCCTCCGGGCGGAGCTGTACGCGGTGGCGGAGGGTGGGGAGCGCGAGTGCTTTGACGTCGTCGGGGGTGACGTAGTCGCGGCCGGTCAGCCAAGCCCAGGCGCGGGCCGTGGCGAGCAGGGCCGTCGCGCCACGCGGAGAGACGCCGAGGGTGCAGGAGGGCGATTCGCGGGTGGCTCGGCAGATGTCGACCACGTAGGCGGTGATTTCCGGGGAGATCGTTGTCTTGGCGACCGCGGCGCGGGCGGCGTCCAGGTCGGCGGGACCCGCGACGGGGCGTACGCCGGCGGCGTGCAGGTCGCGCGGGTTGAAGCCCTCGGCGTGCCGGGTGAGGACGTCGATCTCGTCCTGGCGGGAAGGGAGGGGGATCGTCAGTTTGAGGAGGAAACGATCCAGCTGTGCTTCGGGCAGGGGGTACGTGCCCTCGTACTCGACGGGGTTCTGGGTCGCGGCGACCAGGAATGGTTCGGGGAGCGGGCGCGGGGTGCCGTCGACCGTGACCTGGCGTTCCTCCATGGCTTCCAGGAGGGACGACTGGGTCTTGGGCGGGGTCCGGTTGATCTCGTCGGCCAGGAGGAGGTTGGTGAAGACAGGGCCGGGCTGGAAAGAGAACTCTGCGGAGCGGGAGTCGTAGACGAGGGAACCGGTCACGTCGCTCGGCATCAGGTCGGGGGTGAACTGGACGCGTTTTGTGTCGAGCTCGAGTGCGGATGCGAGGGTGCGGACGAGCAACGTCTTGGCGACCCCGGGGACTCCTTCGAGGAGAACGTGTCCGCGGCACAGGAGGGCGACGACGAGGCCGGTCACGGCGGGGTCCTGGCCGACCACGGCTTTGGCGATCTCGGCGCGCAGGGCTTCCAGGGAGGCGCGGGCGGTGCCCGGGTCCCCGGTGTGCCCTGCGTTGTCAGTGGTCGGGTCCATCATGGACGGCGTACCTCTCTTTCGAGGGCGTCGAGTTGGTCGGCGAGGGAGATGAGGGCCGTGTCGTCGCTGGGCGACGGGCCGAAGAGGAGAGAGTGCCTTGCCTGTCCGTCTCCGGGGCTGTGGAGGTGGGCGGACAGGGCGGGCAGCAGGGCTTCGGGCGAATTCGCCTGGGTCACGGGGACGCCTACGAGGGGGGCGAGGCGCGTGCGAGTGGTGGAGCGAAGAGCGGTGGCCGCGCGGTCGCGGGCGTTGGCCTTGCGGTAGAGGCGGGCGCGGCCTTCGACGGTTTCGGAGGCGCGGATCGCCACGGGGAGTCTTTCGGGCACGAGCGGGCCGAGTCGGCGTGCTCTCCAGAGGGCGGCGAGTGCCGCGGCGATGAAGAGCTGCAGCGTGCCCCAGAGCCAGCCCGACGGGAGCAGATCGAAGAAGCCTTTTTCGTCGTCGGTGTCGGCGGCTGAGTCGGAGAGGGAGGGGAGGTACCAGACCACATGGGGGCGGGTGCCGAGGAGTTGGAGGGCGAGCGAGGCGTTGCCCTGCTCGTCGAGGGTGTCGTTGTAGAGGATGTCGGGCGCGCCGAGCGCGATCGTGTCGCCGTCGCCGGACGTGTCCGGCATGCGTACCAGGGTGGCCAGACGCTCGCTGGGGTAGCACTCGTCGGCGCCGGGTCGGGTGACTGTGTAGCGGATGCCGCCGGTGTCCGCCGCGCCGGCGCGGCGGGCGGCGGGCAGGTCGCATACGGGGGAGAGCGTGGAGTCGAGGCTGGTGGCGGGGCTGGCGACGATGCCGGGGGCGAGCCGTTCGACGGACGAGCTGCCCGGGGCGACAAGGACGGTACGGCCTCCTGTGCCGGCGGTGGCGGCGTGCAGCCGACTCTGCTGACGTTCGGTCAGCAGGTCCGGGACGGCTACCAGGAGGGTGGTGTCCGGGTCGGCGGCGGCGCGCGCTTCGGCCAGGGTGGTGACCACCCGCGTGGAGACCCCTCGGTCGGCGAGGAGTTCGGCGACGGCGCGACTGCCGTAGTCAGTGGCGGAGCGCGGGTCGAGGCTGCCTTCGTGAGTGTCGGAGCGGATCGCCGCGATGGCGATGGCCCCCGCCACAAGAAAGACAAGGGCGAGGATGACGCCTCGCGCGCGAGTCCACACCTGGCGGGTGGTGGGCGAGACCGACGTGGAGGGAAGGGTGACCTCGGTGGTCATCCGGCGGCTCCCCGGTGGTCATCGTGGCCTGCACTGTGGCTGCTGCTGCTGCTCGCGAGTTGTGGTTTGGTGCGGTCGAGATCGCGGTCGAGTTCGGCGATGCGGTGGTACGACTGCTCGCTCGCCCTTCGGCCGCCGTATGTCACGTCGTCGAAGTCCCGGGCGGCGGTGCGCAGCCGGTCCGCTTGGGAGGGCAGGGTGCGGCCCGCCTCCACGGCAGCCTCGTCGGCGGTGCGGCCGGGGCGGGTGTCGAGAAGGGTGCGTTCCTCCAGGGATCGGACGATGGCCCGCATGCGTTCCTGGACGGCCTGGTTCCAATGGCCCTGGGCGGCGTGGGCCTCGGCGGCCGCGCGGTGTTCGGCGGCGCTGCGGGGCCGGTCGTCGAACAGGACGGACGCGGAGGTCGGTTCGCGGCGTGGGGTGCCCAGACGCCACCACAGGGCGGCCAGGACCGCGAGTACGGCCACGATGATGACGACCAGGCCGAGCGGCCCTCCGGGTGTCGCGGACGAGGCCGCGTTGAACAGTTTGTCGACCCAGTCCCAGAACGCGTCCAGGGCTCGTTGGAACAGGCCGGGGTCGTTCTCGTGGTACATCCGTTTGGACAGCTCGCGCCGGGCCGCCTCCCGCGCGGGGTCGCGAGGAATTGTCAGCGGCGGTGCGTCGTCGGAGCGCGACAGCGACAGGACGGACGCGGCGTCGGCGGTGCGCAGGACCGCCCTCACGGATGTGTCGCCGGCGCGCAGCACGAGTCGTACGGCCGAGTCGGCAGCGTCCGGCAGTGCCGGTACGGCTGTGAGAAATCCCCCCGCCGGATTCACCGCATCAGCTCCCGGGGGTGGGGCCGTAGCCCTGGACGCCGGCGGCGCGGGCCAGGTCGAGATCGAGGGCCTCGCGGCGGATGCGCTGGTCGACGTAGAGGAGCACGGCGACGCCTGCCGTGATCGGGAACGTGATCATGGAGCCGATCACCGAGCCGATGCCGCTGATGATGAGGAAGGTCCAGCCGAGGTCGCCGGTGCCGTTGAGGAAGCCGCCGACGCCGTCGCCGCTGGATGCGGCGGCGAGGAAGGTGAAGGGGATGACCACGATCGCCGCGACAATGTTCGCGATGATCGTCGCGAGCAGCTGGATGCCGAAGATCCGCCACCAGGAGCCGCGGACCAGCTTCGCCGAGCGGCTCATCGACTTGGTGATGCTCTGCTTCTCCAGCATCAGCGCGGGGGATGCCAGCGAGAAGCGGATCCCCAGCCACAGGGCGACGACGGCGGCGCCCAAGCTGCCGAGGACGGCGAGCGCGACGCCTCCGGTGGTCTGGCCCGAGACGGCCAGGAGGATGCCGGGCAGCGCGCCGACGACAACGACGCCGACGGTGATGAGCAGCAGCAGGAGGATCAGGCCGAGGAGCTTCACCACCTGCGGGCGGGCGTCACGCCAGGCCTCGCCGGTGGTGACCGACTTGCCGAGCACCGCACGGCTGGTGACGGTTGTGAGCAGCGCGGTCGCGGCGACTGTGCCGACCAGCGAGATCACAAAGACGACGGAGGAGCTGAGCATGGCGTCGCCCATGGCGCGGGTCAGTTCGTCGAGCGTGGCGCTCGGGTCGTTGAGGGCCTCGCTGCCGGCGGTGTCGTTCAGGACCAGGCCCTGAAGCAGGATGACGATGATCTCCGTGAGGACGGCGACGGTCAGGGAGATGCCCAGGACTGTGCGCCAGTGGGCGCGCATGGTGGAGACCGCGCCGTCGAGGATCTCGCCGACGCCGAGCGGGCGCAGGGGGATGACGCCGGGCTTGGCCGCGGGCGGAGGGCCGCCCCAGCCGCCGTACCCGGGGTATCCGCCAGGAGGACCGTAGCCGCCTCCCCAGCCGCCGGGTCCGGGTTGCCCGCCGGGCGGCCCGTAGCCTCCGGGGCCGCCGTAGCCTCCGGGGCCGACCGGGGGCGGGGTGCCCCAGCCGCCCGGGCCCGGCGGTGGGGGCGGCGGGGTCTGGCCCGGGGCGGTGGGACCGGTGGGCGCGGACCACTGACCGGGTGGCGGCTGCTCCTTGGACCACTGCGAGCTCGGGCCTTGGGGATCCGGTCCCGGCGGCTCCGCTCCTGGCTGTTCCGCGGGGGTCGCGGTGCCGGGGCGGTCGGCGGGCTCGGCGGGACCGGACGCACCGGGCTGCTGCCCGTCGGACGGGGCGGATCCGGGCGAGGCCCAGCCCGGAGTGTCGTTCATCGTCGCTCCTTCACGGTGCCCGTCCGCGGGCGCGGCGGCAGTGGCAGCCATCGTGCCATGGGGTGGTCACCCAGTGACCAGCCGCGGTATGGGCTGCACACCTTCAATTGTCCGCCGGATAAGGGGCAGACTGACCGCATGGCTGATCAGTACGCGCAAAGCGGCGAGGACAACAGGCCGACCGATATTCCGGCGATCCGCTGGGAAGAGCCACCCGAAGGCCCCGTACTGGTGCTTCTGGACCAGACGAGGCTGCCGGCCGAGGAGGTCGAACTCGTCTGTACGGACGCGTCCGTGCTGGTGGAGGCGATCCGTTCGCTCGCCGTGCGCGGGGCACCACTGCTCGGTATCGCGGGAGCGTACGGCGTCGCGCTCGCCGCGGTGCGTGGATTCGACGTGGACGACGCCGCTGCAGCGCTGGCGGGCGCGCGTCCCACCGCGGTGAATCTGGCCCTCGGAGTGCGCAGGGCGCATTCCGCGTACCGTGCCGAGCTCGGCACGGGCGGTGACGATCGGCAGGCCGCGGAGGCCGCGCTGGCCGCCGCGCGCAGGCTGCACCAGGAAGACGCCCAGGCCAGCGCCCAAATGGCCGAGCGGGGTCTGGCGCTGCTGGACGAGCTGCTGCCCGGCGGGAGCCACCGGATCCTGACCCACTGCAACTCCGGGGCACTGGTGTCGGGTGGCGAGGGAACGGCGTTCGCGGTGGCGCTGGCGGCGCATCGGGCAGGGAGCCTCCGACGCCTGTGGGTGGACGAAACGCGTCCGTTGCTGCAAGGTGCTCGCCTGACGGCGTACGAGGCGGCTCGCAGCGGTATGGCGTACACATTGCTGACCGACAATGCGGCGGGCTCGCTTTTCGCGGCCGGAGAGGTGGACGCGGTGCTCATCGGCGCGGACCGCATCGCGGCCGACGGTTCGGTGGCGAACAAGGTGGGGAGCTATCCGCTCGCGGTGCTCGCGCGGTACCACCATGTGCCGTTCATCGTGGTGGCGCCGTTGACGACGGTGGATCCGGACACGCCGGACGGGGCGTCCATCGAGGTCGAACAACGCCCCGGTCATGAGGTGACAGAGCTCACAGCACCCCAGGTGCCGGGGGCGGCTGAAGCGGGAGGCGGGATTCCGGTGGCACCCCTGGGGACCCAGGCGTACAACCCGGCGTTCGATGTGACACCGCCCGAACTGGTGACGGCGATCGTCACCGAAGAGGGCGCCGTTTCGCCCGTGACAGCTGAGGCGCTTGCCGAGCTGTGTGCCAGGTCACGCCAGGTAACGATTAGCTAATGGGATGATGTCGTTATGAAGGGACGAGTCCTTGTCGTCGACGACGACACCGCACTGGCCGAGATGCTCGGCATTGTGCTGCGTGGTGAAGGTTTTGAACCGTCTTTTGTAGCTGACGGCGACAAGGCGCTGGCCGCTTTCCGTGAGTCCAAGCCCGACCTCGTGCTGCTCGATCTGATGCTGCCGGGCCGGGACGGTATCGAGGTGTGCCGCCTGATCAGGGCGGAGTCCGGGGTGCCGATCGTGATGCTCACGGCCAAGAGCGACACCGTCGATGTCGTCGTGGGCCTGGAGTCGGGGGCCGACGACTACATCGTGAAGCCGTTCAAGCCGAAGGAGCTGGTGGCCCGGATCCGGGCGCGGCTGCGGAGGTCCGAGGAGCCGACTCCCGAACAGCTCGCCATAGGCGATCTGGTCATCGACGTGGCAGGTCACTCCGTGAAGCGGGACGGGCAGTCGATCGCGCTGACGCCGCTGGAGTTCGATCTGCTGGTCGCGCTGGCCCGCAAGCCCTGGCAGGTGTTCACGCGTGAGGTGCTGCTGGAGCAGGTGTGGGGCTACCGGCACGCGGCGGACACACGGCTGGTCAACGTGCATGTGCAGCGGTTGCGCTCCAAGGTCGAGAAGGACCCGGAGCGGCCGGAGATCGTGGTGACCGTCCGGGGTGTGGGATACAAGGCAGGACCGAGCTGACATGTCCGAAGACAGTGCCGCTTCGTCGCCCGGGCGGACCGGGGCTCGCGCGGGGCGGTCTGTCGGCCGGAAGACGGGAGGCTCCCGTTGGGGGCGCCTCCTCGAGAGCGGGCTGCTGCAGGGTGGCGTACAGGGCAGCCCGGTACTGCGGCTGTTCATGCGCTGGATACGCCGGCCGCTGCTGCCTGTCATGCGGCTGTGGCGGCGCAACATCCAGCTCAAGGTCGTGGTCACCACCCTGCTGATGTCGATGGGTGTGGTTCTGCTGCTCGGTTTCGTCGTCATCGGACAGGTGCGCAACGGACTGCTGGACGCCAAGGTGAAGGCGTCGCAGAGCCAGGCCACCGGCGGGTTCGCGGTGGCCAAGCAGAAGTCCGACGAGGCGGGGGCCGGGACCGGCGACGACGCCGCCCCGGTGGACGACCGGGCCGAGCAGAACGTCATCCAGTGGATGAGCGACCTGGTGGAGTCGCTCTCCAGCGGCGGTCAGAGCGCCTTCGACGTGGTGACGCTTCCCGCGGGCGGCGACACCGGTGGCGGGCGCGGTCCCCGTGCCTCCGGTGACGTCGATCCGTCGGCCAGTGTGCCCGAGGGCCTGCGCGAGCAGGTCGACGACAACACGGCTGCGGCCCAGAGCTACACACGCATCGTCTACAGCTCCACCAAGGAGTCCCAGCCGGCCCTGGTGATCGGCAAGCAGGTCAACGATCCGAACGGCGATCCGTACCAGCTGTACTACCTCTTCCCGCTCACCCAGGAGGAGAAGTCGCTGAGCCTGGTCAAGGGGACTCTTGCGACGGCCGGTCTCTTCGTCGTCGTACTTCTCGGGGCCATCGCGTGGCTGGTGGTGCGTCAGGTCGTCACGCCGGTGCGGATGGCGGCCGGGATCGCGGAGCGGCTGTCCGCCGGGCGGCTGCAGGAGCGGATGAAGGTCACCGGCGAGGACGACATCGCGCGGCTCGGTGAGGCCTTCAACAAGATGGCGCAGAACCTTCAGCTGAAGATCCAGCAGCTGGAGGACCTCTCGCGGATGCAGCGGCGGTTCGTGTCGGACGTGTCGCACGAGCTGCGGACTCCGCTGACGACGGTCCGGATGGCGGCCGACGTCATTCATGAGGCGCGTGAGGACTTCGACCCCGTGACCGCGCGGTCGGCGGAACTGCTCGCCGACCAGCTGGACCGGTTCGAGTCGCTGCTCGCGGACCTCTTGGAGATCAGCCGCTTCGACGCGGGAGCGGCGGCGCTGGAGGCCGAGCCGATCGACCTGAGGGATGTCGTGCGGCGGGTCCTCAGCGGGGCCGAGCCGCTCGCCGAGCGCAAGGGGACGACGATACGGGTGGTCGGCGACCAGCAGCCCGTGGTCGCGGAAGTCGACACCCGGCGGGTCGAGCGGGTGTTGCGCAACCTCGTCGTCAACGCCGTGGAACACGGCGAGGGCAAGGACGTCGTGGTCAAGCTCGCCGCCGCGGGCGGGGCGGTGGCGGTCGCGGTGCGCGACTACGGCGTAGGACTCAAGCCCGGTGAGGCGACGCGTGTCTTCAGCCGCTTCTGGCGGGCCGACCCGGCACGCGCTCGTACCACCGGCGGTACGGGCCTTGGGCTGTCCATCGCCCTGGAGGACGCGCGGTTGCACGGCGGCTGGCTGCAGGCATGGGGCGAGCCGGGCGGTGGCTCGCAGTTCCGGTTGACGCTGCCACGCACCGCGGACGAGCCGCTGCGGGGTTCTCCGATACCGCTTGAGCCCAAGGACTCGCGCCGCAATCGAGGGCTCGACGACGCCGGGCTGCCGCGCGGTGGCGGAGAGAAGACGGCGACCGTGCCCGCGCAGCCGACAGAGGGCAGGGGGCCGTCACGGGGCCCGATCGCGCCCCGCCCGGTGTCCCTGGCACCCACGGCCGACCCGACGGCGTTGCCCGGCAACGGCGCGCGTGTGGTGCCCCGGCCGGCATCGAGCGGGGGACGGCCGGACGAGATGCCCACCGGGGCCGAGGATGGGGCTGGGCCGCGGGGCAGTGCCGCGAGCGGGCCGGACGGCGGGCCGGAGGACGAATCGACGGGTTCTTCCGGGGGCGCGTCGGCTGGATCGGCGGCGGTTTCGTCGGGCAGGGCGTCAACGGATCCGTACGAACAAGGGGAGGCGTTTCGTGGGCGTTGAGCGCGAGGGGGGCGCCCGGCGCGGAGCGGGGCGCGCGATGGCGTACGCAGCCTGTGGTGTCGTGCTGCTGGCCGGGTGCGCCTCGATGCCCGACAGCGGGGATCTGCGCGGCGTCGAGTCGACGCCGCGCCAGGACACGCAGGTGCGGGTCTTCGCCATGCCGCCCCAGGAGGATGCGAAGCCCCCGACGATCGTGCAGGGCTTCCTGGAGGCGCTGACCAGCGACGATCCGCACTATGAGACGGCCCGCAAGTATCTGACCGCCGGGGCGGCGAAGACATGGCGGCCGGAGCGGGCCACCACGGTGCTCGCGGAGGGGCCGGGCATCGTCGTCGAGCCTGCGGGCGCTCGGCCGGAGTCCGACGACCTCCTGTTCACGCTGACCGGCAGCAAGGTCGCCGCGGTGGACGCCCAGGGGGCGTACGCGCCCGCCGACGGGAACTACCGCCAGTCGGTGCACCTCGTCAAGGACCAGAAGACCGACCAGTGGCGCATCGACGGGCTGCCGCAGGGCGTCGTCATGGGTAAGTCGGACTTCCAGCGCAACTACATGTCCGTCGACAAGTACTACTACGCCTCGAACACGACCTCCGAAACGCGCGCGCAGGCAGTGGCAGTCGCCGATCCCGTGTACGTACGTGAGCGTGTGGACGCCATGACGCAGATGGTGCGGTCCCTGCTCAGCGGGCCCACCAGCTGGCTGGGGCCGGTCGTCCGATCGAGTTTCCCCACCGGGACCCAGCTGCGAAAGGGCGTCACCGCGTTGACGCCGGACGACCAGAACAAGCTGACCGTGCCGCTGAACGACAAGGCCGCCCGGGTCGGTTCGACCGTGTGCGACTCCATGGCGGCCCAGATCCTGTTCACCCTGCAGAACCTCACGCCCGCGGTGGACGAGGTCGCCCTGGAGGCGCGCGGCAAGCAGCTCTGCTCACTCAACGAAGATCGGGACGACGCCGACGCCGTCGCGCTGCGCGGTTCGGTGCAGGACCCCGGGTACCTGTACTTCGTCGACGGCAAGCACCGGCTGGTGCGGATGGCGGCCGACGGCAGCGGAACGAAGCCCGATCCCGTCCTGGGAGCACTGGGCGAGGGCGACAAAGAATTCCAGTCGGTCGCGGTGTCGCGCGACGAGCACAGGGCGGCCGGCGTCGGCATCGACGGCAAGTCGCTGTACGTCGGGTCGATGACGTCGGGAGGGTCCCTCGGGAGCCCGGTGCTGACCAGTGCCGGTGCGACGGCCCACGACCGGCTGACCGCGCCCAGCTGGGACGGGGAGGGCGACCTGTGGGTGGCCGACCGTAATCCCCGTGACGCCCGGCTCCTGGTGCTGGAGAAGGGCGCGGGCGAGCCGCTCAAGGTGGAGACTCCGGGGCTGGACGGCCGTATCAAGGACATTCGAGTGGCCGCCGACGGCGTGCGGATCGCGCTCGTGGTGGAGAAGGGCGGCCGGCAGTCCCTGCTCATCGGCCGGATCGAGCGCGGTGAGAAGTCCGGCGGGCGGTCGCCCGTAGCGGTCCAGGAACTGCGTTCCGCGGCATCGGAGCTGGAGGAGGTCACGACCATCTCCTGGGCCGGTGACAGCCGGCTCGTGGTGGTCGGCCGCGAGCAGGAGGGTGTGCAGCAGATGCGGTACGTCCAGGTCGACGGCTCCACCCCGGAGGGGCCGCCGCCTGCGGCGCTGACCGGCGTGAAGGAGATCGCCGCGTCCGAGGACGACCAGTTGCCGTTGGTGGCGTACTCGGAGGACGGGATCGTGCGGCTGCCGTCCGGGGCGCAATGGCAGAAGGTGGACGCGGACGGGACGGCGCCGGTCTATCCGGGGTGAGTCGCGGAACGGTCGGTGAGGTGGGCGACCGGGTGGTGGGCGACAGGTGACATGAACGGCCGTTTTCGCCGGGGAGACTCCGGCGGGGGCGGCCGTTTTGCTGTGCGGGAGTGGCGGGGCTGGGGTGGCGAAGGCAGGGGCGGAGTTATCCACAGGCAGTTGTCCACAGGGGTGGCAGGGGCGGGTCGGCGTTGGCACAGTGGTGGGCATGCGGGGGTGGTGGCAGGACCTCACCGACCTGGTGCTGCCGGCCGAGTGCGGAGGTTGTGGAAGGCCTCGCACGGTGCTCTGTCCCGAGTGCCGTGCGGCCCTGAGTGGCGCCGTACCACGCCGGGTGCGACCGGTGCCGGAACCACCGGGTCTGCCGGTCGTGCACGCGGCGGCACGGTACGGGGACGAGGTGCGCGCGGTACTGCTGGCCCACAAGGAGCGGGGCGCGTTGGCACTCGCCGCGCCGCTCGGGGTGGCATTGGCCGGGGCGGTGCGGGCCGGGGCGGTGTGGGGAGAGGGGGCAGTGGTGCTTGTTCCGGTGCCGTCCGCGCGGAGGGCGGTTCGGGCGCGAGGGCATGATCCGGCGCGGCGGATCGCGCTCGCAGCGGCCCGTGACTTGCGGAGCAGCGGGACTCCGGCACGGGTGGCGGCCGTGCTGCGGCAGCGACGGGACGTGGCCGACCAGGCGGGGCTCAACTCCCGGCAGCGGATGGAGAACCTCGCGGGCGCGCTGGTGGTGGTTTCGGGCGGTGGTCGTCTGCTGTCCGGTGGCCCGGTGGTGCTCGTCGACGACCTGATGACGACCGGGGCGTCCTTGGCGGAGGCCGCGCGTGCGGTGCGGGCGGCGCTGGCGGAGGTGACGGCGGGGGCTGTGCAGGAGCCGGGGATGGCGGGCGTGACCGATGGGGTGACGGAGACCGAGGAGGTGGCAGATGCGGGGAGCGGTGTGGTGGCTTACGGCGGCTCTCGCAGTGGGCCTGGGAACGCCGTGTGTGGCGCCCTGGTGAGGGAGTGGGGAGCGGAGAGCTGCGGCAGCGCTGTGAGTGGGGGCGAGGAGGCCCTGTACGGCGGGTCGGGGAGCCTGTGGGGTGGACGGGCAGGTGTTACCCGCGGTGGCGTTGTGAGCGGGTGGGACGTGGGGTTGTGTGGCCTGGCTCGAGGCCGACCGGGCGGCCGGGTGACCGGTCGCGGGGTGGATGTGGGGGATCTGGCTGCCTGCCGGGCGGATGCGGCGGGGGAGTGCCGGGGGGTGGTCGCGCCGGTGTACGGGGCGGGAAGTCGGGAAAGCAGAGAGGAACGGATGACCCGGGTGATGGAGGAGGAGTCGGGGCGGGCGCCTGGCCGGCCGGGAACAGCGGGCGGCGGAGCTGCTCGTGACGTGATCTGCGCGGCTGTGGTCGCGGCCACGCCGGATGCCTTCGAAATCAACCGGAACTGACTGTGAACTTGCATCGTTGCAGGTAATGAGAGGACGAATTCACCTGAACGGAGGTACGCCGCAGTAGAGGGTGACGCCATCCGTCCCAGCGAGATATGTTCGGTTGTGAGGGAAAGGCGCAGGCCACACCTCTCATCTCCGAATGCCGTGCTATGGGATTTTCACCATCACCCGCGCCGGTGGAGTGGAGACCTTGTCCGCGGGGGAGGAGGTGGAAGTCACCGAGTCCGAGGTTCCGGGGCTCACCGGAGCCTGGTGCAAAAGGGAGATGCTCCGCAGCGAGGCGGAGCGTTCCGGGAACGGAGTTCTGCGTGGACATCGTCGTCAAGGGCCGCAAGACCGAGGTGCCCGAGAGGTTCCGCAAGCACGTGGCCGAGAAGCTGAAGCTGGAGAAGATCCAGAAGCTCGACGGCAAGGTGATCAGCCTCGACGTCGAGGTGTCCAAGGAGCCCAACCCCCGACAGGCCGACCGCTGTGACCGAGTGGAGATCACGCTCCGCTCCCGCGGACCGGTGATCAGGGCGGAAGCGGCAGCCAGCGACCCGTATGCGGCACTGGATCTGGCGGCGGAGAAGCTGGACGCCCGGCTGCGTAAGCAGCACGACAAGCGCCACACGCGCCGAGGATCACGTCGGCTCACGGCGGCCGAGGTCGCCGACCACGTTCCGGGCGCCGCGACGCTCAACGGAAACGGCCACCCCGTCCACGAGGAAGAGCCGGACGGAGTACCCACCAAGAAGATCGGCTCGCTGGAGATCAAGGGGGACGGCCCCCTCGTCGTCCGCGAAAAGACACACGTCGCCTCCCCGATGACCCTCGACCAGGCCCTTTACGAGATGGAGCTGGTCGGGCACGACTTCTATCTGTTCATCGACTCCGAGACCAAGGAGCCGAGTGTCGTCTACCGGCGGCACGCCTATGACTATGGCGTCATCCACCTCAGTACGGACCCGATGGTCACCCAGGCGCAGCCGACCACGGCAGGTGGCACGTTGGGCGGCTGATCATCCGGTTGACAGCTGAGCAGGTGCCCCTGGTGCGCGTGTGCGCCCCCAGGGGCACCGGCGTGCGACCACTTCACGCCCCGATCTGTCACCTCAGTGTCGTCCGGGCATGAAATCATGGTCGCACCGGCCCAACCGGCGGGTCGTTGCCTTGCGTTGGCGATGGCACAGGACCACAGGCCACAGCCTTCAGGGGGAGGAACGATGGCGGACAGCTTCGGACCGATGCAGGACGTCGGCGACGGCGCCGTCGGCATGAACCCGGACCCGGGTTCTCCACGCAAGGAGCCGATCCGTGTCCTGGTCGTGGACGACCACGCCCTCTTCCGCCGTGGCCTGGAGATCGTGCTCGCCGCCGAGGAGGACATCCAGGTCGTCGGCGAGGCCGGTGATGGCGCGGAGGCCGTGGACAAGGCCGCCGATCTGCTGCCGGACATCGTGCTGATGGACGTACGGATGCCCAAACGGGGCGGTATCGAGGCGTGCACCTCCATCAAGGAGGTCGCTCCGAGCGCGAAGATCATCATGCTGACGATCAGCGACGAGGAGGCCGACCTCTACGACGCGATCAAGGCGGGCGCCACCGGATATCTGCTCAAGGAGATCTCCACGGACGAAGTGGCCACCGCGATTCGCGCGGTGGCCGACGGGCAGTCGCAGATCAGTCCGTCCATGGCGTCGAAGCTGCTCACCGAGTTCAAGTCGATGATCCAGAGGACCGACGAGCGTCGGCTCGTGCCGGCGCCGCGGCTCACCGACCGTGAACTGGAAGTGCTCAAGCTCGTCGCGACGGGCATGAACAACCGGGACATCGCCAAGCAATTGTTCATCTCCGAGAACACCGTGAAGAACCACGTGCGCAACATCCTGGAGAAGTTGCAACTGCACTCCAGGATGGAGGCCGTCGTCTACGCGATGCGGGAGAAGATCCTCGAGATCCAGTAGTTCCGGTGTCGCAGGTGTCGTTGGTGTCTCCCGCGTCGTTGGTGTCTCTCGTGCTCTTCGGTGGCTCTCGTGTCCTTGGTGGGTCGGGCGGTCAGGTGAGGGCGCGGGCGAGTTCTCGGGTGAGGGGTTCGCGGAGGTCCGGGGCGTCCACCCGTTCCACGCGTACGTCCGAGCAGTCCACCCAGCTCGCCGCCTCGACCAGGGCCTGCGCGACCGCCGGGACGGCCTTCGGGCTGTTCAGGGTGACCTGCCGGGCGACCAGGGTGCGGCCCTCGCGGGCCGGGTCCACGCGGCCGACCAGTTGGCCGCCTGCGAGCACCGGCATCGCGAAGTAGCCGTACACCCGCTTCGGCTTGGGGACGTACGCCTCCAGGCGGTGGGTGAAGCCGAAGATGCGTTCCGTGCGGGCCCGTTCCCAGACGAGGGAGTCGAAGGGGGACAGGAGCGTGGTGCGGTGGCGGCCGCGCGGGGGTGTCTCCAGGGCCGCGGGGTCCGCCCAGGCCTGCTTGCCCCAGCCCTCGACCGTGACCGGGACCAGGCCCGAGTCGGCGATCACCGCGTCGACCTGCTCGCCCTTGAGGCGGTGGTAGTCGGCGATGTCGGCGCGGGTGCCCACTCCCAGGGACTGGCCGGCCAGCCGGACCAGGCGGCGCAGGCACTCTCCGTCGTCCAGGTCGTCGTGCAACAGGGTTTCGGGTACGGCGCGTTCGGCGAGGTCGTACACGCGCTTCCAGCCGCGGCGTTCGACGCAGACCACCTCGCCGTACATGAGGGCGCGCTCGACGGCCACCTTTGCGCCGGACCAGTCCCACCACTCGCTGGTCCTTTTGGCGCCGCCCAATTCTGTGGCCGTGAGGGGGCCTTCGGCGCGGAGTTGCTTGATGACCTGGTCGTAGGCGCCGTCGGGGAGGTCGTGGTTCCAATGTGGGCGGTTGCGGTAGGAGCGTCGGCGGAAGGCGAAGTGGGGCCACTCCTCGATGGGGAGGATGCAGGCGGCGTGGGACCAGTACTCGAAGGCGTGGGTGTCCTTCCAGTAGGCGTTCTCGATGGTCTTGCGGCCTACGGTTCCCAGGCGGGCGTACGGGATGAGTTCGTGGGAGCGGGCGAGGACCGAGATGGTGTCGAGTTGGACCGCGCCGAGGTGACGGAGTACGCCTCGCACGCCCGACTTGCGGTCGGGGGCGCCGAGGAAGCCTTGGGCTCTCAGAGCGAGGCGGCGTGCCTCGTCTGCGGAGAGGGGGGTGGTGGGGCGCGGGGTCGTCATGGGTTCGCACGATAGGGGGCGGGACTGACAGTGGGGGGTGAGCTGGGGGTTTGTGGGGTGGGGGTCGAGTGCGGTTTGTGGGGGCGGGTTGTTTCGCCCACGCCGCCCTTACCCGTCCCATCCCCAGGGGCTCCGCCCCTGCACCCCCGCGTCCCCCGCTCAGTTCCCCCGGGGACCTGGCGAGACTGTGACCCACACCCCTGGGGGCTGTTCCCCCGAGCCCTCGGGCGCAGGGTGTCGTTTTCCGGGCCCGGCCGGGGCCTCGGCCCAGGCATCCCAGGGGTTCCGTCACCGGGAACCGGCGAGGTGTCGTGTTCCGGTCGGGGTTGCTTGGGGGGTGGGGCTCAGGTGGTGGGTGGGGGTGCTGGGGTGTAGGGGGCTGTGGACGGTAGGGACAGGTCTGAGGGGAGTAGGGAGGCTAGCCAGCAGTCTCGGCGTACGCCCTTGTTGATGATGGCGGAGCGGAGGGTGCCCTCGATGGTGAAGCCTGCCCGTTCTGCCACCGCGCGGGAGGGATGGTTGCCTACTTCCGCGCGCCATTCCAGGCGGTCGACGCCGGCTCGGTCGAAGGCCCAGTGGGAGGCGCTGCGGGTGGCCTCCGTCAGATAGCCGTTGCCTCGGTGCTCCTTGGTGCCCCAGTAGCCGATCTCGGCCGTGCCGGGGGAGCGCATGGTGATGCTGAGCATGCCCACGAGGTCCTCGCCCTCGGGGAGGAAGACACCCCACGTGTACATCGTGTCGCAGGCCCAGCCCTCGGGTGCCACCTCCTGCGTGAAGCTCCGGGCGTGCTCGCGGCGGTAGGGCGTGGGGATCGTGGTCCAGCGCTGGATGTCGGGGTCCTGGGCGGCCGCGTACACGGAGTCGGTGTGCCGCGCGTCGACCGTGCGCAGGACGAGGCGGTCCGTGGTGAGTGTGACGGGGTCCATCGGGCGATTCTGCTCAGGATGCGGGCCGAGGCGCCATCTTTTAGCCGCACGTGAGCGAGTGATCACAATTCGTGCAATTCGTCGGCGGGACGCGGCACCATCCGTGGGGCCCGGCCGTTGTGCCCTTTGAAGAAGATTTGAAGCAGGCACGCGAACAGTGGACGGTCGTGGTCCCGGCAGGCCTCCCGGCGCGGTGGGGTCCTCGCATACGATGGCCGTTGCTCAGTAGTCCAATGGAAACCGACCGTCCCAGGCCCGACCGGCAAGGAGACCAACCCCCGTGTCCGTCCTCTCAAAGATCATGCGTGCAGGCGAAGGTAAAATCCTGCGCAAGCTGCACCGCATCGCGGACCAGGTCAGCTCCATCGAAGAGGACTTCGTCGACCTCTCCGACGCCGAGCTGCGGGCCCTCACCGATGAGTACAAGCAGCGGTACGCCGAGGGCGAGAGTCTGGACGACCTGCTTCCCGAGGCCTTCGCGACCGTGCGTGAGGCTGCCAAGCGCGTGCTCGGCCAGCGTCACTACGACGTTCAGATGATGGGCGGTGCGGCCCTCCACCTCGGCTATGTCGCCGAGATGAAGACCGGTGAGGGCAAGACCCTCGTCGGCACGCTGCCCGCGTATCTGAACGCCCTCGCCGGCAAGGGCGTTCACCTCATCACGGTCAACGACTACCTGGCCGAGCGCGACTCCGAAATGATGGGACGCGTCCACAAGTTCCTGGGCCTGAACGTCGGCTGCATCCTGGCCAACATGACCCCGGCCCAGCGCCGTGAGCAGTACGCGTGCGACATCACCTACGGCACGAACAACGAGTTCGGCTTCGACTACCTGCGCGACAACATGGCCTGGTCCCAGGACGAACTCGTCCAGCGCGGCCACAACTACGCCATCGTCGACGAGGTCGACTCGATCCTCGTCGACGAGGCCCGTACGCCGCTGATCATCTCCGGCCCGGCCGACCAGGCCACCAAGTGGTACGGCGACTTCGCCAAGCTGGTCACGCGCCTCAAGCGCGGCGAGGCGGGCAACCCGCTCAAGGGCATCGAGGAGACCGGCGACTACGAGGTCGACGAGAAGAAGCGCACGGTCGCCATCCACGAGCCCGGTGTCGCCAAGGTCGAGGACTGGCTGGGCATCGACAACCTCTACGAGTCGGTGAACACCCCCCTGGTGGGCTACCTGAACAACGCCATCAAGGCCAAGGAGCTCTTCAAGGCGGACAAGGACTACGTCGTCATCGACGGCGAGGTCATGATCGTCGACGAGCACACCGGCCGTATCCTCGCCGGCCGCCGCTACAACGAGGGCATGCACCAGGCGATCGAGGCGAAGGAAGGGGTGGACATCAAGGACGAGAACCAGACGCTCGCCACCATCACCCTGCAGAACTTCTTCCGCCTCTACAAGCGCCACGACCAGAACGGCAAGGAACTGCCGGGCCTCTCCGGCATGACCGGTACGGCGATGACCGAGGCCGCCGAGTTCCACCAGATCTACAAGCTCGGCGTCGTCCCGATCCCGACCAACCGCCCGATGGTCCGCAAGGACCAGTCCGACCTGATCTACCGCACCGAGGTGGCGAAGTTCGAGGCGGTCGTCGACGACATCGTCGAGAAGCACGAGAAGGGCCAGCCGATCCTCGTCGGTACGACGTCGGTCGAGAAGTCCGAGTACCTCTCGCAGCAGCTCTCCAAGCGCGGCATCCAGCACGAAGTGCTGAACGCGAAGCAGCACGACCGTGAGGCCCCGATCATCGCCCAGGCCGGCCGCAAGGGCGCCGTGACGGTCGCCACGAACATGGCCGGCCGTGGTACGGACATCAAGCTCGGCGGCAACCCCGACGACCTCGCCGAGGCGGAGCTGCGCCAGCGCGGCCTCGACCCCGAGGAGCACATCGAGGAGTGGGCCGCGGCCCTGCCCACCGCTCTGGAGAAGGCCGAACAGGCCGTCAAGGCGGAGTTCGAGGAGGTCAAGGACCTCGGCGGGCTCTATGTCCTCGGCACCGAACGCCACGAGTCGCGTCGTATCGACAACCAGCTGCGCGGTCGTTCCGGCCGTCAGGGCGACCCCGGTGAGTCGCGCTTCTACCTGTCCCTCGGCGACGACCTGATGCGCCTGTTCAAGGCCCAGATGGTCGAGCGCGTGATGTCGATGGCGAACGTCCCGGACGACGTGCCGATCGAGAACAAGATGGTCACGCGCGCGATCGCGTCCGCCCAGTCGCAGGTCGAGCAGCAGAACTTCGAGACCCGTAAGAACGTCCTGAAGTACGACGAGGTCCTCAACCGGCAGCGCGAGGTCATCTACGGCGAGCGGCGCCGCGTCCTGGAGGGCGAGGACCTGCACGAGCAGGTGCAGCACTTCATGAACGACACCATCGACGCGTACATCTCCGCGGAGACCGCCGAGGGCTTCCCCGAGGACTGGGACCTCGACCGGCTGTGGGGCGCGTTCAAGCAGCTCTACCCGGTGAAGGTCACCGTCGAGGAGTTGGAGGAGGCAGCCGGCGACCGGGCCGGACTGACCGCCGAGTACATCTCCGAGTCCATCAAGGACGACATCCACGAGCAGTACGAGGGGCGCGAGAAGCAGCTCGGCTCCGAGATCATGCGTGAGCTGGAGCGCCGGGTCGTGCTGTCGGTCCTGGACCGCAAGTGGCGCGAGCACCTCTACGAGATGGACTACCTCCAGGAGGGCATCGGCCTGCGGGCGATGGCGCAGAAGGACCCGCTGGTCGAGTACCAGCGTGAGGGCTTCGACATGTTCACCGCCATGATGGAGGGCATCAAGGAGGAGTCCGTCGGCTACCTGTTCAACCTGGAGGTCCAGGTCGAGCAGCAGGTCGAGGAGGTCCCGGTCGAGGACGAGAAGCCGTCCCTCGAGAAGCAGGACGCGGTTCCGGCGCAGGCGGGCGGGCGTCCCGAGATCCGCGCCAAGGGGCTCGACGTCCCGCAGCGCCGGGAGCTGCACTTCTCCGCGCCCACCGTGGACGGGGAGGGTGGCGTCATCGAGGGTGACTTCGCCGACGACGAGGAGCCGGTGCGTTCCGAGGCCGACGGCCTCACCCGCGCGGAGCGGCGCAAGCAGTCCCGTGGCGGGCGACGCCGCAAGAAGTGACATTGCAGGAAGCGACGGTGCGGGAAGCGACCATGCGGTCGAAGTGACGGTGCGGTCGCCTGCGGCGCTGTAGCGATGGGCGAAGGGCCGGGTCACCTCTGGGTGCCGGCCCTTCGGCATGCCGTGACGGGGAGGCACGGGGGCGGTTGCTGTCAGCCGTCGTCAGCCGTCGTCAGCCGTCGTCAGCCGTCGTCAGCCGTCCTCAGCCCTCCTCAGTCGTCGTCCGTGTGCGGCCTGCGTGGGCCGCCCAGTTCCACCGCCGTGCAGCGCCAGCGCAGGTCCCTGCCCTGTTCCAGGCGGAAGGCCATGGCGCGCAGCTGGTCGCCGGCTCCGATGCGGGCGAATGCCTCGATGGCGCCGGGGCGGGGGACGTAGTAGCCGATGTCCCGGACGACCGGTGCGGTGCCCCGGGTGGTGCGCAGGGGGCCGCGATCGGCGAGCCAGGCCAGTTCGTCGTAGGCGCGGCCCGCGGTGTGCCGGAGCATCCAGTGGACGGGCCGTCGGCCGCTCAGGACCGCGAGCAGGCGGTCGGCGAACACGTCGGTGGGTCGAGGCTGCGGGAGCGGCCTGCTCGGGGCCGGGGCGGGAACGACGGGGGCGACGGGGACGACGTGAGTGGGAGCGGGCGTCGGGGTGGGTGTGAGGGACCTGAGGGCGGCAGGGGAGGTGGTCGGTGGGCGGTTGTCGGTGGGCCGGGTACGGAGGGCAGTGCCTCGGCCGCCCGGTGAGCCCGGCGGTCGGCCGTCCGGGGCAGTGGTGCGGGTGGCGCCCCCGCCGGGCGTGCGCGGGGGTGTGCCGCCGGGGCGGCGCTGGTCGCGACGGCTTGTGGGGCGGGTGCCGGGGTGGCTCGCCCTGGTCATGACCTTGTTCATGTCCGTCCCCGTTCGATCGGCTCGGCAGTACCGGGCAGTAACTTCTGGTTGGGGATCTTGTACGGGGCCGCGGGGTGCGGAAGCAAGGCGACCAAGGCTCGGGTCGGGGCGCTCGGGATGTTCACTTATCCGGGTGATCGAGGCGGGAAAGGCTGAGGTGGCGAGGGCGTGGAGGGTGACTTTCGAGGTCGTGGGTTGACGTCCGAGGGGGTGTGGGCAGGGACTCGAAAGGGGACGCCCGCACGTATCCTGAAGTCCGTCCGGGGGATGCGGATTCGCGCTTCCGGGACCTGTGCGGAAGCCTCCGACCACGGAACCGACCACGAAAGCGGCCAGTCATGCGCGTCTACGTCCCCCTGACCCTTTCCGGTCTCGCCGAGGCGTACAAGACGGGAGAGCTGGGGAGCGGGCCGTTCGGCGCGTACGCGGTCACGCCGGCGTTGCGCGAGTGGTACCTCTCCGACGACATCGAGGAGTTGGAGTACGCGGCGCTGAACCGCGCCGCCCTGGCCTCGCTGCGGCTGCTGGCGGCGGACCCGGATGCGGCGCGACGCCGGGTCGTGGTCGCCGTGGACGTACCCGACGGGACAGCGACCGCCGATCCCGACCGGGCGCTCGATCCGGCGGTGCTCGGCGAGGTGCGGGTCACCGGGACCGTACGGCTGGCCAAGGCGGCCGCCGTGCACGTCGACTCGGACGACGCGGAGGCGGATGTGGCCGCCGCGGCCGAGGCCCTCGCGGCGGCGGACGACGGGGACGACGACGCGCAGTTCGTCGTGGACGGGGCCGAGGACCACGAGTTGCTGTGGTTCGCGACGCAGGAGATCCCGAACCTGGTGGGGTCGGTGGAGGACTGAGCGGGCGGCTCGACGCGCCTCTCGAATGCCGGGCCCGACAGCCTCTCGGTGGGTTCTGACCTGTGGTCTCTTGATTGTCAGTGCGGGCGGGTAGTTTTCTGACATGGGGAAGCAGACAGGCGCACACATTGTCTGGGACTGGAACGGCACGCTGTTCCACGACAACGACGCGATCATCGGGGCGACGAACGCGGCGTTCGCCGAGCTGGGGCTGGCGCCGCTCACGATGGAGCAGTACCGGGCGCTGTACTGCGTGCCGGTGCCGAAGTTCTACGAGCGGCTGATGGGGCGGCTTCCCACCGATGCCGAGTGGGAGGTCATGGACGTGACCTTCCACCGGTACTACGCCGAGCACCGGGTGGGGTGCGGACTCACGGCGGGGGTGGTGGAGCTGCTGTCGGGGTGGCGGTCGGCGGGGCGCAGCCAGTCGATCCTGAGCATGTACGTCCATGACGAACTCGTCCCGTTGGTACGGGGGTTCGGGATCGAGGCGCACTTCCTGCGCGTGGACGGGCGGACCGGACCGTCCGGCGGGAGCAAGGCCGAGCACATGGTGCGGCATCTGGCGGCGCTCGCGGGGGTGGACCCGGCTCGGACGGTGGTGATCGGGGACGCGGCGGACGACGCGGTGGCGGCGTTGCATGTGGGGGCGCGGGCCGTGCTGTACACCGGGGGATCCCACGGGCGGGCCAGCCTGGAGGAGGTCGGGGTGCCTGTGGTGGACACGCTGGCTGAGGCGGTCGTGGAGGCGGAGCGGTTGGCCGCGTGAGAGCGCGGGGCGGAGTCTGCACCCACGCCAGGACTCCCGCCCCTGTGCGAAACGTCAAACTTCCACCCCCAGTTTTGTACACATACGGCTCATGACGGGGCCCCTGTGCGGAGCGATAGCCTTGGTGGCGTGATCAGCGCGATAGTTCGCGGGGGCGTCATCGCCTCTGCCCTGCGCCCGGGAAGCACGGAGTACCTCCGTGACCGGGCGGCGGTCGCTGGTCTTCACGGGCGGGACGGGGGCGCAGGAGCCCCCAGGACGCCGTACACACCTTGGAAGCACGCGCCGCAGAGAGCAGCGTCACACCCCGAGGGCGTGTCGAGAATGGCTGATATCCCCCCGCTCATCTCACCCTGCGGCATAGCGTCGGAGCAGACCGGACACCCCGCGTCGCGGCGTCACGTCACAGGGGAAGAGACCGTACTTCCTTCTACGTCACGCAACGGCGCGCGACAGGAGCCAGAGGACAATGCAGACCAAGCTGGACGAAGCCAAGGCCGAGTTGCTCGAGAGGGCCGCCCGGGTTGCTGAGAACAGCCCGGTCGGGGGGCACCTACCGACCGGGACGACGGACGCGAGCACGCCTGACCGGGACACCCTGCTCGCGTTTCTCCAGCGCTACTACCTGCACACCGCACCGGAGGACCTCACCGGCCGCGACCCGGTCGACATCTACGGTGCCGCACTCTCGCACTACCGGCTGGCCGAGAACCGCCCGCAGGGGACGGCCAACGTGCGGGTCCACACGCCCACCGTGGAGGAGAACGGGTGGATGTGCAGTCATTCGGTGGTCGAGGTGGTCACCGATGACATGCCCTTCCTTGTCGACTCCGTCACCAACGAACTGACCCGGCAGGGACGCGGGATCCACGTCGTCATCCACCCGCAGGTCATCGTGCGGCGCGATGTCGCCGGCAAGCTCAGCGAGGTGCTCACCCCGCCCCTGACCGGCGGGCTTCCGCACGACGCGCACACCGAGTCCTGGATCCACGTGGAGATCGACCGCGAGACCGACCGCGGCGACCTCAAGCAGATCACGGCCGACCTGCTGCGTGTCCTGTCCGACGCCCGTGAGGCCGTCGAGGACTGGGAGAAGATGCGGGACGCGGCCCTGCGCATGGCCGACGAGCTGCCCAAGGAGCCCATCGCCTCCGACCTGCGGGAGCAGGACGTCGAGGAGGCCCGCGAGCTGCTGCGCTGGCTGGCCACGGACCACTTCACCTTCCTCGGGTACCGGGAGTACCAGCTGCGGGAGGACGACTCGCTGGCGGCCGTGCCCGGGACCGGGCTCGGCATTCTGCGGTCCGACCCGCATCACGCCGAAGGCGACAGCCACCCCGTCAGCCCCTCCTTCGAGCGGCTGCCGGCCGATGCGCGGGTCAAGGCGCGCGAGCACAAGCTGCTGGTGCTGACCAAGGCGAACAGCCGGTCGACCGTGCACCGGCCGTCGTACCTCGACTACATCGGCGTCAAGAAGTTCGACGCGGACGGGAACGTGGTGGGTGAGCGGCGGTTCCTCGGACTGTTCTCGTCCGCCGCCTACACCGAGTCCGTGCGGCGCGTGCCCGTCATCCGGCGCAAGGTCGAAGAGGTACTGGAGCGGGCCGGGTTCTCGCCCAACAGCCACGACGGGCGCGATCTGCTCCAGATCCTGGAGACGTACCCGCGCGACGAGCTCTTCCAGACCCCGCCCGACGAGCTGCAGTCCATCGTCACGTCCGTTCTCTACCTCCAGGAGCGGCGGCGGCTGCGGCTCTACCTGCGGCAGGACGAGTACGGGCGCTACTACTCCGCCCTCGTCTATCTTCCGCGCGACCGGTACACCACGGGTGTCCGGCTGCGGATCATCGACATCCTCAAGGAGGAACTCGGCGGCACCAGCGTCGACTTCACGGCCTGGAACACCGAGTCGATCCTCTCCCGGCTGCACTTCGTCGTCCGTGTCCCGCAGGGCACCGAACTGCCGCAGCTCAGCGACAGCGACAAGGACCGCATCGAGGCACGGCTGGTGGCGGCCGCGAGGTCGTGGGCCGACGGGTTCGCCGAGGCACTGAACGCCGAGTTCGGCGAGGAACGCGCCGCCGAACTGCTGCGCCGCTACGGCAACGCCATCCCCGAGGGCTACAAGGCCGACCACAGCCCGCGCTCCGCGGTCGCCGACCTGGCGCAGATCGAAAAGCTCACCGAGGAGACGGGTTTCGCGCTCAGCCTCTACGAGCCCGTGGGCGCCGCCCCCGAGGAGCGCCGGTTCAAGATCTACCGCAAGGGCGACTCCATCACCCTGTCGGCCGTGCTGCCGGTCCTCAACCGGCTCGGCGTCGAGGTCATGGACGAGCGGCCGTACGAACTGCGCTGCTCGGACCGGAGCGTGGCGTGGATCTACGACTTCGGGCTGCGCATGCCCCGGCCGAGGAGCGGCAGCGGCGACTACCTCGGTGACGACGGGCGCGAGCGGTTCCAGGACGCCTTCGCCGCCACCTGGACCGGCAAGGCGGAGAACGACGGCTTCAACTCCCTCGTGCTGAGTGCCGGGCTGAACTGGCGTCAGGCGATGGTGCTGCGGGCGTACGCGAAGTACCTGCGGCAGGCGGGCTCGACGTTCAGCCAGGACTACATGGAGGACACCCTCCGCAACAACGTCCACACCACCCGGCTGCTCGTCTCGCTGTTCGAGGCGCGGATGTCGCCGGAGCGGCAGCGGGCTGGGCTCGAGATCGTCGACGCGCTCCTCGAAGAGGTCGACGCGGCTCTCGACCAGGTGGCGTCGCTCGACGAGGACCGGATCCTGCGGTCCTTCCTCACCGTCATCAAGGCGACCCTGCGCACGAACTTCTTCCAGGAGGCGGCGGGCGGTCAGCCGCACACGTACGTCTCCATGAAGTTCGACCCGCGGGCCATCCCCGATCTGCCGGCCCCGCGCCCGGCGTTCGAGATCTGGGTGTACTCGCCGCGGGTGGAGGGCGTGCACCTCAGGTTCGGGAAGGTCGCGCGCGGCGGGCTGCGCTGGTCCGACCGGCGTGAGGACTTCCGGACCGAGATCCTCGGCCTGGTCAAGGCGCAGATGGTGAAGAACACCGTCATCGTGCCGGTCGGCGCCAAGGGCGGTTTCGTCGCCAAGCAGCTGCCGGACCCCAGCGTGGACCGGGACGCCTGGCTGGCGGAGGGCATCGCCAGCTACAAGACCTTCATCTCGGCGCTGCTCGACATCACCGACAACATGGTCGCCGGTGAAGTCGTCCCGCCCGCCGACGTCGTCCGGCACGACGAGGACGACACGTATCTCGTCGTCGCGGCCGACAAGGGCACCGCGACCTTCTCGGACATCGCCAACGGGGTCGCCGAGCAGTACAACTTCTGGCTCGGTGACGCCTTCGCCTCCGGCGGCTCGGCCGGCTACGACCACAAGGGCATGGGCATCACCGCCCGCGGTGCCTGGGAGTCCGTGAAGCGGCACTTCCGCGAGCTGGACGTGGACACGCAGGCCGAGGACTTCACGGTCGTCGGCATCGGTGACATGTCCGGCGACGTGTTCGGCAACGGCATGCTGCTGAGCGAACACATCCGGCTGGTGGCCGCCTTCGACCACCGGCACATCTTCATCGACCCGAACCCGGACGCGGCCACCTCCTACGCCGAACGCCGCCGCGTCTTCGAGCTGCCGCGCTCCAGCTGGGCCGACTACAACACCGAGTTGATCTCCGGGGGCGGCGGGGTGTTCCCCCGTACCGCCAAGGCGATCCCGGTCAACGCGCACATCCGGGAGGCCCTCGGCATCGAGGAGAAGGTCTCCAAGATGACGCCGGCCGACCTGATGAAGGCCATCCTCAAGGCGCCGGTGGACCTGCTGTGGAACGGCGGCATCGGGACGTACGTGAAGGCGAGCACCGAGACGCACGCGGACGTCGGCGACAAGGCCAACGACCCGATCCGCGTCGACGGCGCCGACCTGCGGGTCAAGGTGGTCGGCGAGGGCGGCAACCTGGGCCTGACCCAGCTCGGCAGGATCGAGTTCGCGCGGCTCGGCGGCAAGATCAACACGGATGCCATCGACAACAGCGCGGGCGTGGACACCTCCGACCACGAGGTGAACATCAAGATCCTGCTCAACGGCCTGGTCGCGGACGGCGACATGACCGTCAAGCAGCGCAACAAGCAGCTCGCCGAGATGACCGACGAGGTCGGCCGGCTCGTCCTGCGCAACAACTACGCGCAGAACACCGCCATCGCGAACGCGCTCGCCCAGTCCAAGGACATGCTCCACGCCCAGCAGCGGTACCTGCGCCACCTGGTGCGTGAGGGCCTGCTGGACCGGGGCCTGGAGTTCCTGCCCACCGACCGTCAGATTCGCGAGCGGCTGAACACGGGGCAGGGCCTGACCAGCCCGGAGACGGCCGTGCTGCTGGCGTACACGAAGATCACCGTCGCCGAGGAGCTGCTGCACACCTCGTTGCCGGACGACCCGTACCTGAGCGTCCTGCTGCACGCGTACTTCCCGAGCGCGCTGCGCGAGAAGTTCGCCGACCGCATCGACAACCACCCGCTGCACCGCGAGATCACCACGACCGTGCTGGTCAACGACACGGTCAACACGGGCGGTACGACGTATCTGCACCGGCTGCGTGAGGAGACCGGTGCCTCGTTGGAGGAGATCGTCCGGGCACAGACCGTGGCCCGTGCGATCTTCCGCTCCGGGGTCGTGTGGGACGCGGTGGAGGCCCTCGACAACAAGGTCGAGGCCGCCGTGCAGACCCGCATCCGGCTGCACTCGCGTCGCCTCGTCGAGCGCGGCACGCGCTGGCTGCTCAACAACCGGCCGCAGCCGCTCCAGCTCGCCGAGACCGCCGAGTTCTTCGCCGACCGTGTCGAGCAGGTGTGGTCGCAGCTGCCGAAGCTGCTGCGGGGCGCTGACCTGGAGTGGTACCAGAAGATCTACGACGAGCTGACGGGCGTCGGTGTCCCGGGCGACGTCGCCACCCGGGTGGCCGGGTTCTCCTCGGCCTTCCCGACGCTCGACATCGTCTCGGTGGCCGACCGGATGGGCCGGGACCCGATGGATGTCGCCGACGTCTACTACGACCTCGCCGACCGTCTGCGCATCACCCAGCTGATGGACCGCATCATCGAGCTGCCGCGCGCCGACCGCTGGCAGTCCATGGCCCGCGCGTCCATTCGCGAGGACCTGTACGCGGCCCACGCGGCGCTGACCGCGGACGTTCTCGCGGTCGGCAATGGCACCTCGACCCCCGAGCAGCGCTTCAAGGCGTGGGAGGAGAAGAACGCGCCGATCCTGGGCCGGGCGCGGACGACTCTGGAGGAGATCCAGAGCTCGGACTCGTTCGATCTGGCGAACCTGTCGGTGGCGATGCGGACGATGCGGACGCTGCTGCGGGCGCATGCGTGACCAGGCTGGTTGCCCTACGGGTTCGTAGACGTACGGGTTCGTAGTCGCACGGATTGGTAGCCGTACGACCATCAAAAGGGCGCCCCGGGCCGTTGCGGCTCGGGGCGCCCTTTCTGTCTTCGGAAAGCGCAGATCCCGCAGGTTTCGCAGGTCCCGCAGGTCTCACGAGGGAAGCGGCACCTTGGCGGGCTCGGACTGCGACTGTGGCTGCGACTTGGACTGCGACTTGGACTGCGACTCGGACTGAGGCTTGGACTGCGGCGTGGCCTGCTTCTCGGGCTTGGTCTTCGCCTTGTCCGGGCCGCCGGTGAATGCCTCGTACGCCTGCAGCACCTCCTCCGTCGGCCCGTCCATGCGCAGTTCGCCGCGCTCCAGCCACAGCACCCGGTCGCAGGTGTCACGGATCGACTTGTTGCTGTGGCTGACCAGGAACACCGTGCCCGCGTGCTTGCGCAGCTCGCGGATCCGGGCCTCGGAACGCTTCTGGAAGGAACGGTCGCCCGTCGCCAGCGCCTCGTCGATGAGCAGGACGTCGTGGTCCTTGGCCGCGGCGATGGAGAAGCGCAGGCGGGCGGCCATGCCGGAGGAGTACGTCCGCATCGGGAGGGTGATGAAGTCGCCCTTCTCGTTGATGCCGGAGAAGTCGACGATGCCGTCGTAGCGGTCCTTGACCTGCTCGCGGGACATCCCCATGGCGAGGCCGCCGAGGTAGACGTTGCGCTCGCCGGTCAGGTCGCTCATGAGGGCAGCGTTGACGCCCAGGAGGGAGGGCTGGCCGTCGGTGTAGATATGGCCGTTCTCCACCGGGAGCAGGCCCGCGACGGCCTTGAGCAGGGTCGACTTGCCGGAGCCGTTGGTGCCGATCAGGCCGATCGCCTCGCCCCGGTAGGCGACGAAGGACACGTTCTTGACGGCGTGCACCTTGCGCACACCGGCCGCCTGCTCGGTCTTCCTGCGACGCAGCATGCGGTTGAGGGCGGCGGTCGCGGAACCCCGGCCGGCGCCGGTGCCGTTGACCCGGTAGACGATGTCGACGCCGTCGACGACGACGGTGGGGACCTGTTCCTGCGGGAGTTGCGTGTTGTCAGCCACGGCCGTACGTCTCCTCAGCCTTCCAGAAGTAGATGAAGCCGCCGACGCCGACGAGCAGGGCCCAGCCGGTCGCGACCGGCCACACGTGGGGTGGCAACTGGCTCGAGTGGAAGCTGTCGATCAGGGCGAAGCGCATCAGGTCGATGTAGACGGCGGCCGGGTTGGCCCGCAGCACGGGCGCCACCCAGGACGGCAGGTCGCTGTGGTTGCTGAGCAGGCGGTCGAGGCTCCACATCACGCCGGAGACGTACATCCACGTGCGCAGGACGAACGGCATCAGCTGGGCGATGTCCGGTGTCTTCGCGCCCATCCGCGCCAGGATCATCGCGATGCCCGCGTTGAAGGTGAACTGCAGCACCAGCGCCGGGATCGCCAGCAGCCAGGACGCGGCCACCGGCACACCGAAGAAGAGCAGGATCACGACCAGGGCCGCCATCGAGAACAGCAGCTGCTGGAGCTGCTGGAGCGCGAACGAGATCGGCAGCGCGGCCCGAGGGAAGTGCAGTGCCCGTACGAGGCCCAGGTTGCCGGAGATCGCCCGGGTGCCCGCCATGATCGAGCTCTGCGTGAACGTCCAGACGAATACGCCCGTCACCAGGAACGGGACGTAGTCCGGCACGCCCCTCTTGGTGCCCATCAGCACGCCGAAGATGAAGTAGTAGACCGCCGCGTTCAGCAGCGGGGTCATCACCTGCCAGAGCTGACCCAGCTTCGCCTGGCTGTACTGCGAGGTGAGCTTGGCGGTCGAGAAGGCGGTGATGAAGTGACGCCGCGCCCACAGCTGGCTGACGTACTCGCGCAGGGTGGGGCGGGCGCCGCTGACCGTGAGGCCGTGGCGGGCGGCGAGGGCCGCGAGGTCGTCGGTCGCGGGTGCCGTCGTCGGGGGCGGTGTGTGGAGGGCCTGGCTCACATCCGCTGCTTTCGTTCGGGGGGTGGGTGGTGCGTGGGGCTGTGGTGCGGGGGGTGTGGTGCGTATGGAGTTGTGCCGCGTGACAGGTGGCGCGGCCGACGTGTCCGTCGCCCGGCGTTTCCTTACGGTTCTCTTCATGTTTTCTTACGTCGGGACGGGACCGTATCGTCGCAACGTGAGCGTAGGCCGATGTGACGTCGGAACGCAACCGTTTCGTCGTAACGCCCTATGCTGGTCCGTATGACGACCAACGCCGAGGAGCCGAAGACCCGTCCGCGTCGCCGGGCCCCCGCGGGGGCCGCCGTGCTGCGCGAGGATGTGACGGAGGCCATCCGGGGAGCCGTCTTCGAGGAGCTCGCGGCCGTCGGCTACGCGCGGATGTCCATCGAGGGGATCGCGCGCCGCGCGGGCGTCGGCAAGACCGCGGTGTACCGCCGCTGGCGCTCCAAGCTGCACCTCGTCCTCGACCTGGTCTCCGCGCTCGCCGTGCAGGGCCTGCCCGTACCGGACACCGGCTCGCTGGAGGGCGACCTGCGGCTGCTGTACGAGCTGACCTCCCGGGCCCTGCGGCACCCCGTGGCCTCGCAGGTCATCCCCGATCTCCAGGCCGAGGCGGCCCGCAACCCCGAGATCGCCGAGGCCCTGCAGAAGGCCCTGCGGGAGGGACAGGAGGGCGTCGCCAGCAAGATCGTGGTGGCGGCGGAGGGACGTGGCGAGATCCGGAACGGCTTCGACGCGGACCTGGCGCTGGACCTGATCTCGGGACCCCTGTACTGGCGCTCGGTGGTGATCCGCAGCCCCAAGCTCCCGAAGGGGTACCTGGCGTCCCTGGCAGGGGCCACCGCGGAGGCGCTCAAGGCGCTGTGAACGCCTGCGCGGTGTCGCTCGAGGCGCTGTGAGCGTCTGGGTCGACCGCGCCGGAGCATGCCCGAGGGCCCCGTAGGACCATGGGTGCCATGAGAGTGGTGATCGCCGAGGACAACGCCCTGTTGCGCGAAGGGCTCGTCCTCCTGCTGACCTCGGCCGGACACGACCCGGTGGCCGTGGTCGGCACCGGCCCCGAGATCCTGCCCGCGCTGTTGGAGCACCGCCCGGACGTGGCCGTCCTGGACGTGCGCATGCCGCCCGACTTCCGCGACGAGGGACTGCGCGCCGCCCTCGCCGCGCGCCGGGAACTCCCGGGTCTGCCGGTGCTGGTGCTCTCGCAGTACGTCGAGGAGTCGTACGCCGCCGAGTTGCTGGCCGGGGGAGCGGGCGGCCTCGGCTACCTGCTCAAGGACCGGGTGGGCCGGGTCGACGAGTTCCTGGACGCGCTGGAGCGGGTCGCGGCCGGCGGTACGGCCCTGGACCCCGAGGTGGTGACCGAGCTGCTCACGCGCCGCCGGGACTCGCCGCTGGACTCGCTGACGCCGAGGGAGCGGGAGGTGCTGAAGCTGATGGCGCAGGGGCATGGCAACGCCACCATCGCCGGGATGCTGGTGGTCACCGAGCGCGCGGTCCACAAGCACATCGGCAACGTGTTCCTGAAGCTGGGCCTGCCGCCGAGCGACAGCGGACACCGCCGCGTACTGGCCGTCCTGGCGTACCTGAACAGCGCGGGCGGGAAGGCGTAGGCGTGCGCCGGGCCAGGTCGTGGTTCACCGTCGCCCGCATGACGCCCGGCAGGGAGTGGACGGCGATCGTGGGCGCCCTACGACAGCACTGAGCCGCGGGCCGCTTCCGGGTGGAGGCGCAGCCAGCCGTTCCAGGCCGACGTGATCATGTCCTGGATGTCGTGCTTGGCCGTCCAGCCGAGTTCGGTGGCGGCCCGGTCGGCGGAGGCGACGACGCTGGCCGGGTCGCCCGGGCGGCGCGGGGCGACGGTCGGGGGACGGTCGTACCCGGTGAGGGCGTTGACGCGGTCGATCATCTCGCGCACCGAGACGCCCTCACCGCGGCCGATGTTGAGGGTGAGGTCGAGGCCGGGGGACGACCGAAGGGCGCGGGCGGCGGCGACATGGGCCTCGGCCAGGTCGACCACGTGGATGTAGTCGCGGACGCACGTCCCGTCCGGGGTGTCGTAGTCGTCGCCGAAGATCCGCGGAGGCGCGTTCTCGGTCAGCTTCTCGAAGACCATCGGGATGAGGTTGAAGACGCCCACGTCGGCGAGCTCGGGGCTCGCCGCGCCCGCCACGTTGAAGTAGCGCAGGGACGCCGTGGCCAGGCCCGTGGCCCGCCCGGTCGCCCTGACCAGCCACTCGCCGGCCAGCTTCGTCTCGCCGTACGGAGACATCGGGACGCAGGGGGTCTCCTCCGTCACCAGGGTCACGTCCGGCATGCCGTACACCGCGGCGGAGGACGAGAACACGAAGGACGGCACGTCCGCCGCGGTCACCGCCTCCAGCAGGACCCGCAGGCCCTCGACGTTCTCCCGGTAGTAGTGCAGGGGCCGGTCCACCGACTCGCCGACCTGCTTCTTCGCCGCCAGATGGACGACACCGGTGACCTCGTGGTCGGCGAGGGTGCGCGCCACGCGCTCGGCGTCCAGGGTCGATCCGGTCACCAGCGGTACGTCCTCGGGGACGCGGTCGGCGATGCCGGTGGACAGGTCGTCGTACACCACCGTCTGTTCGCCCGCGTCGGTCATCGCGCGTACGACATGCGCCCCGATGTAGCCGGCGCCGCCGGTGATCAGCCAGGTCATCTGCGGCCGTCCCCTTGTCCGTTGGCTTCTGTGTGGAGCGGATGGGCTCCTGTTCCGTCCTCAGTCAAGCAGGCGGCGGCGTCTGAGGCGGCAGGTGCGACGACTTCCTCCTCACACCCCGGCGTCTCCCCCAACGCCGCCGCGTCCAGCGTCGAGGTGAGCTGGTCGAGGCGGTCGCGCAGTGCGCGGATCTCGTCGAGGTCGAAGCCGGTCGCGGCGGCGATCCGGGGTGGGACGCGGACCGCGCGGTCGCGCAGCGCCGCGCCCTCCTCGGTCAGCCGTACCTCCACCGACCGTTCGTCACGGGCGCTGCGCTCCCGTCGTACGAGTCCGGCCGTCTCCAGCCGCTTGAGCAGCGGGGACAGTGTGCCGGAGTCGAGGCGCAGGTGCTCGCCGAGCTTCTTGACCGGCAACTCGCCCTGTTCCCACAGCACCAGCATCACCAGGTACTGCGGGTAGGTGAGCCCGAGGTCCTTGAGGAGCACGCGGTAGACGCCGTTGAAGGCGCGTGAGGCGGCGTGCAGGGAGAAGCAGATCTGGGAGTCCAGGCGCAGCCAGTTCTCCGCGGCGGCTGCGGTGGAGGCTGCGGCGGCGGGTGGGGTCGGGGTCGGGGTCATGCCTGTCATGTCTCCAGGGTAGCTCTTGCGAGCCACTTAGTTGTGCACAACTTAATTGTGTGCTCTACTTGTCGTCGTGAGGCGGCCTGACGGGCCACCGCAACATGACTTGAGAGGGATGGTTATCCATGGACGCGCTCTACACCGCAGTCGCCACCGCCACTCACGGCCGTGAGGGCCGTGCGGTTTCCTCCGACGGCAAGATCGACCTCGCGCTGGCCATGCCGCCGGAGATGGGCGGCAACGGGCAGGGCACCAACCCGGAGCAGCTGTTCGCCGCCGGTTACGCCGCCTGCTTCGGCAGCGCCCTCGGCCTGGTCGGCCGGCAGGCCAAGGTCGACGTGAGCGACGCCGCCGTGACCGCCGAGGTGGGCATAGGCAAGCAGGGCGAGGGCTTCGGCCTCAAGGTCACCCTCCGCGTCGAGCTGCCCGACTCCGTGGACGAGGCGGCCGGCCGCAAGCTGGTCGAGCAGGCCCACCAGGTCTGCCCCTACTCCAACGCCACCCGCGGCAACATCGAAGTCGATCTCGTCATCGAGTGACTCTGGTGACCCCAGCTCCGTAACCCCGAGGAGCCTCACCCGACCCGCGCCAGCACCTCCCCCGTCCGCCCGCTCCACGCCACCACCACGGCCTCCTCGGGTACCGGGTGCCAGCGCGTCAGCAGCAGCCAGCGCACGTGATAGCGGTGGGCGACGGCGGCGCGTTCGGCGCGGGTCGAGGTCGGGGCGAGGTAGGCGCGGACGTCCGCGAGGCGTCGCAGCCGCTCGCGTTCGTCCAGGGCCGCGTCCGGCCAGGCGGGCGCGGCGAGGTTCGGGCCGTAGCCCGCGATCGCGTGTACGGCGTAGTAGCCGTCGGTGATCACGACCTCGCCGGGCCCGATGTGCCGCGCGGCCCACTCGTATGTCGGCCAGCGCGGCGGCTGCGCGAAGCCGACCGGGTCCAGCGCGCGCGGCACGACCGCCCCCGCCTGCACGGCGAGGAAGCCCACGCACGCCCCCGCCGCCGCGGCGCCGCCCAGCACCCGCCGCCACACCCCCCACGGCCGGGGCGCCGCCAGCTCCACCGCTAGCGCGAACTGCGGCGGCACCAGGGTCAGCCCGAGGATCCGGCCGTACGTGTAGTGCCCGCTGACCCAGCCGTACGCCACGACCAGGCAGTCGAGCGCGAACAGCAGCACCAGCGGATCCCGCCAGGAACCCCGTCGCGCCCGCAGCCACAGCGCCGGCACCCCCAGCAGCGCCAGCCAGAAGTGGCCGCCGAGGCCCAGGTACAGCGTCCGGTGCATGGCGTCGACGCTGCCGTCCCCGGCCAGCGCGAGCACGTCGAAGTACGGCCAGCAGACGGCGACCAGCACAGCCGTGCCGCCTGCCAGGACCCAGCGCCCGGCGAGGGCAGCGGACCAGTTCCGCTGCCACCCGGCCACGAACGCGACCGCCCCGAGCACCGCCGCCACCGCCGTGATCGGATGGCTCAGCAGGATCAGCCCGTACAGCGCGCCGAGCCCCACGTACCCGCCGGCCCCCGGCAGCCCGCTCGGCCCGACGTACCGCACCGTCCGCCCCGCACCCCGCGGCGGACCGTCCCCAGGCATCGGCGCCCCGCCCCGCGCCCGCGAGCCCGTCAGCCCCCACGCCCAGAACGCCAAGCCGATCGCGAACGTCGACGGATACCCCAGGTTCCCCGTCATCGACATCAGCCCGAGGTACCCGCTCCACCAGGCCCGTTCGGTCCCCCACAGCAGCGTCATCGCGGCCAGCGCCAGCACCGGCGCCCACTGGCGCGGCGTCAGCACCCGCACGAAGCGGCCGATGCCGGTCAGCAGGACGAGCAGGTTCAGCGGCCCGGCGAGCTTCACCACCTCCCAGCCACCCAGCCCCGACAGCCGCGCGAACGCGCCCTCGGCCACCGCGTACGGCGAGTAGTAGGGGCTGCCCGCTCCCGCCAGGTCCGCCATCGGATGGCGTGGCTGGAGCAGATGGCTCTTCAGGCGTTCGACGACCGCAGCGTGCTGGCCGGCGTCACAGCACAGCGGCACCCGCCAGTACGCCAGCGACATCACCAGCCAGAACAGGAAGCCGAAGACCTGGTACGGCGTCGGACGCCGGATCCGGCCGCCGCGCAGCGCGGTCGCGCCGCGCACGGTCCGCCGGACCAGGACGCCGGCGGTCATCGGACGGAGGGAACACACGTGGGCTGGGGCATTGCCCGTATGTTCCCGCGGACGTCAGCGGCTTAGCGGGACGTCACCGCATCGAGTGAGCCCGTTCGCCACGCTTCTGGGCGGGCATCGCGACGGGCCTCCGGCCGATCCACTCCAGCAGCAACGGCACTCCCACCACAGGCAGCAGCCACACCAGCACGATCAGCCGGTCGCCCCAGATGGTGATGTCGGGATGCCCGGCCTCGTTGAGGACACCGGTGAACGCGGCCGCCAGCAGGAAACCGCCGAACGCCCGCCGCGTGCGAAGCGCCCCCCACGCGCCCGCCGCCAGCGCCGCCAGGAACAGCGGCTGCCACAGCTGCCGGCGCAGCCACTCCACCCAGAAGTTGACCTGGAGGTGCAGGAACTCCGGCCACGGCCGGGTCCGGTCGGGCCGGGCGAAGTGCGCGGTGAGCAGGTCCTGGAGACTTTCCGCCTCGGACGGGTAGTGCAGCGCCTTCGCCAGCAGCAGCGTCCCGGCCGTCCCGCAACAGCCCACCACCGCGATCGCGACGACCCCGCGTCCCGGTGCCCGCCCCCGCCGCCACCGTCGTACGGCGATCACCGCGCCCGCCCCGGCCAGGCACAGCCCGAGGAACAGCGACTGGGAGTGCTTCACCGTGAACAGGGCCAGCAGCGAGCCGCCCACCCACCACAGGCCGGCCCGCTCCCGCCGCCCGTGCAGGACCAGCGCGCACCCCCACAGCGCCGCCAGGGTCAGGGTCAGCAGCAGCCCCTCCGTCATGGGCCGCATGGCGGTCGTCCCGCACGGCAGGACGTAGAACAGCGCCTGGCCGGTCAGCGCCAGCGGCATCGGCACCGGCAGGGTGCGCAGGATCAGGAAGGCCAGCACCCCGCCCGTGACCGTCACGACGACACCCGCGGCCCACACGCCCCACGTCACACCGAACAGGGTGAGGAACGGCACCAGGAACACCGGATAGCCGGGCCGCGACTCGAAGATCCGCATGAAGCGCTCGGGCATGAACGGCACGGTGTGCCCGCCCGTCGGTCCCGCCCGCAGCCGCGCGTCCACGCCCCGCCACTCCGCCGCCCGGCACTCGGCCATCACCCGCGAGGCGGGGCTCGGGGCGTGGAAACGGACCACGTCGACCTTCTGGTTGCGGCGCGCGATCGCCGCCCTGCCCGCACACGCGTAGTCGATGGTGGCGGCCGCCGCCTCCCACTTGCCGTCACCGCGCAGACTCAGCGCGTACGAGAGGTAGTTCTTGCTGTCGGGAGTGTCCCTGCCGGTGACGTTCGCGAGCTGGAGCACGGCGAACACGGCGGCCAGGACCAGCACCCAGGTACGTGGCCTCACGAGGAGGTCAGCACGTCACGGTCGGCGGAGCGGGCGGCCGGAGGCCCGCCGGCCGTCGAGGGCCCGGGCACCCACCCGCTCTCGCCCAGCAGCACCGTCCGTACGACCCGCTCGGCGGCGTGTCCGTCGTCGTACGCGCAGAACCGCTCCCGGAAGCCGGACCGCAGCCGCGCCGACTCCTCGTCCCGCCAGGTCCCGGAGGCGAACAGCCACGCCAGTTCGCGGTAGGAGCGCGAGACATGGCCCGGTGGTTCGGCGGTGATGTCGACGTAGGCGCCCCGGCTCGCCCGGTACGCGCCCCAGTCGTCGGCGTGGACGACGATCGGGCGGTCCAGGAGGGCGTAGTCGAACATCAGGGACGAGTAGTCGGTGACCAGCACGTCGGCGGCGAGCATGACGTCCTCGACGTGGGGTTCGTCGGTCGCGTCGACCACCACACCGCGCCGGTGCAGCTCGGCGAGGCCCAGACCACGGGCCGGGCCGTCGGCCAGTGCCGGGTGCAGACGGACGACGAGGGTGTGGCCGGCGCCTAGGTCCTCGGCGAACCGGGCCAGGTCGATCCGGTCCACGTGGCCGCCCCGCCGGTAGTCGCGGCGGGTCGGCGCGTACAGCACGACCCGGTGGCCAAAGGGGACGCCGAGCCGGGCGCGGACGGCCGCGGCGTGCGTCGGGTCGGCGCGGACGAGGGCGTCGTTGCGGGGGCTGCCCGTGCGCAGCGAGGTGAAGTGACACGGGTACGCCCGCTCCCACACCAGCTCGGAGTGCGGGTTGGCGACCAGGCTGTAGTCCCAGCGGTCGGCGCGGCGCAGCATCTGCGGCACGTCGAGGCCGTACCGGGCACCGGGCTTGTCCAGCAGGTCGACGCCCATGTACGTGAGCGGGGTGCCCTGGTGGGTGTGGACGTGCACGCTGCCGGGGCGCTTGGGCAGACCGCCGGGCCAGTTGGCGTTGTTGACGAGGTACGCGGCCCGTGCGGCGAGCCGGTGCCAGCGCGGGGAGTCGAGCAGGACGTACTCGACGTCCGGCGGCAGCAAAGCGGCCCTGGCCGTCTCCTCGTCCCGCACCACCCACACCCCGCGCAGGTGCGGGGCGATCTCCCGGGCCTTGTGATAGATCGCCGCCGGGTCGCCGAGCATCCCCTGGTGCGAGAAGGCCGAGTAGAGGACGAGGTCCGGGTCCGGCGTACGGCGGGCGCCCAGCGTGGAACGGCAGCGCACCAGCCGCGCGTCCGCCGCCCGACGCGCCGCCAGCGCGCGCCGCGCGAGCTCCCGTCCCGCCCGCACCGCCTGCCGCTTGGCCACGTACCCCGTGTATCCGCCCTCCAGAACCCGGAGTTCGGGGGCGATGGACGTGCCGGCCGGCCGGTGCTTACGGAACAGCTCCGCGGTACGGCGGAAGAACTCGCCCTTGGCGGACGGCGGCAGCCGGTCCGGCTTGGCGAGGATGTCCAGGCAGTGCTCGCCCATCTTGGCGTGCAGACGCCCACGCCAACTGCCCAGCGAGGGGCGGGAGTCGACGAACGCGAAGACCCGCTCGTACTGGTCGTGGATGTCGAAGTGCCTGCGGCTGGTGGTGGACAGGATGTTGCCCTGGCGGCGCTGCCGGTAGTTCAGGCAGATCCGGTCCAGCGTGGCGATCCGTGAGGCGCTCAGCAGGACCGGGAAGGTCCACGGCGTGTCCTCGTAGTACCCGGGCGGGAAGACGAAGCCCTCGCGCTCGACGAAGTCACGGCGGTAGAGCTTGTTCCACACGACCATCAGCAGGTCGAGGATCTCCGGGCGTTCGGACGCGGTGAAGGTGCCGTCGGAATGCGTGCCGTCGGAATGAGTGGCGTCGGCGGAAGCGGTGCCGTCGCAGGCGTCGGCGAGCACGTGCGCGAGGACGTTCCTTCGGGTGCCGCCCCACCAGTAGGTGCGCGCGTAGTCGAAGACCAGCACGTCCGGGTCGGACGTCTCGGCCAGCCGGTCGGCCATCGCGCGCAACGCACCCGGCGTGAGGGTGTCGTCGCTGTCGAGGAAGAACAGGAAGTCGCCGGTGGCGTGCGGCATTCCGGCGTTGCGTGCGCGGCCGAGGCCGACGTTCTCCGGCAGGTGCAGCACTCGGACGCGCCCGTCCCGGGCCGCGTACTCGTCGAGGATCGCGCCGCAGCCGTCCGGAGAGCAGTCGTCGACGGCGATGACCTCGATGTCCCGGTAGGACTGCTCCAGGATTGAGTCGAGGCACTCGCGCAGGAAGCCCTGCACCTTGAAGACGGGCACGATGACGCTGAAGCGGGGCACTGCGGGGTCAGCTCCTCACGAGGGCGGCGGCAGCGGGGACCGGGACGCGCTCCGCGAGCGGGAGCACGGGCGGGATGGCCTCGGGCGGCTCGCCGAGGAACACCCGGCGTACGACCCGCTCGGCGGCGCGTCCGTCGTCGAACTGGCAGAAGCGCTCCCGGAAGCGGGCCCGCAGCGCATCCGATCCGGCTCGCGCGTACGAGCCGTCGCGGAACACCCGGGCCAACTCCTCCGGCGTCCTCGCCACCGGGCCCGGCGGGGCCTGAAGGAGATCGAAGTAGACGCCCCGGGTCTCCCGGTAGACGTCCCAGTCGTCGGCGTACACGACGATCGGGCGGTCCAGGTTGGCGTAGTCGAACATGATCGACGAGTAGTCGGTGACCAGCGCGTCGGCGGCCAGGCAGACGTCCTCGGAGGAGCGGTGGGCGGTCACGTCGATGATCCGGCCGCTGCCGCCGTGACCGCCCCGGTCGTAGAAGTAGTGGGCGCGCAGGAGGACGACCACGTCCTCGCCGGCCGCCTCGCAGAAGGCCTCCAGGTCCAGTCGGGTCTCGAAGCCGGTGTGGTGGTCGCGGTGGGTCGGTGCGTACAGGACGGCCGTCGTGCCCTCCGGGACGCCCAGTTCCTTCCTGACCCGGGCCACGTCGTCGGCGGTCGCCGTGTAGAAGACGTCGTTGCGCGGATAGCCGTACTCCAGTTGCTCGTAGGAGCCCGGGAAGGCCCGCTCCCACATCTGGGTGGAGTGGCGGTTGGCGGACAGGTTGTAGTCCCAGCGGTCCACCCGGCCGAGGAGCGCCGCGAAGCTGCCGGTCGCGGCGGCCACCACCGGGTAGGTCGACTGGTCGACGCCCATCGTCTTCAGCGGGGTGCCGTGCTGGGTCTGGAGGTGCACGCTGCCGGGGCGCTTGACCACGCCTTCCGCGAAGTTGGCGTTGTTCACCAGGTACGTGGCCCGGGCCAGCACCTCCCAGTAGCGGTCGCTGCCGATGACGGCGTGGTCGACGCCCGCGGGCACGGTGGTCGCCTGGTCCGGCCCGACCAGGAACACCGAGCGGATCCGCGGGGCGAGTTCGCGGGCCTTGGCGTGGATCGCGGCCGGGTTGCAGGCGTAGCCGCGGCCCCAGTAGGCGCAGTACACGGCGAGGTTCGGATCGAGGGGGCGGCGCAGGTGGCGCCGGTACCGCAGACGGGTGCGCAGCCCGCGGGGACGCGCCACGCTCAGGACCGCCCTCGACGCCTGCTGGTTGGCGCCCCGCAGCGCGCGGAACGCGACGTACGCCCCGGCCGCCAGCAGCCGGTGCTGGACGCCCAGGCTGCCGCCCGGCGTCCGGAACCCGGCGGGGCGGTGACGCCGGTACAGCCCGCTCGCCCGGCGGAAGTAGGCGCGACGCCGCGCGGGCAGCCGGTGGGGATGGGCGGCCGTCTTCAGCACGGCGGCGAAGAGCTGTCCGAAGAGCTCGTCCAACCGCGCGCCGGCCAGGCCCCGTTCGGCCGCACGGGTGAGCGCCAGGTCGGCCTGGTCGAGCAGTTCGAAGTGGTGCTCGCCGGGAAGGCTCAGCCGGCTGCCCTGCCGGCGCACCAGATGCCGTACGACGACCGAGTGCAGCACCGCCACCCGCTCGGCGTGCAGAGCGACCAGGGCACAGAAGCCGACGTCGGTGAAGTGGCCGTCAGGAAACGAGAGCCGGTGCCCGGTGACGAAGGCACGGCGGTGGGCGGCGCTCCACGCCGGGAGCCGTACGCCGGTCAGCTGTGGGGCCTCCTCCGGCGAGAAGGCGCCCCGCGGAGTCCTCGTCAGCACCAGCGCGGCCGGGTTGGTCGGCTCGCCCTCCCACCACGGGGTCCGCTCGTGCTCGAAGTGCAGGACGTCCACGTCACCGGTCTGGGTGAGCCGGGCGTCCAGCCGGGCCAGGGCGCCGGGGACCAGGACGTCGTCGCCGTCGAGGAACAGCAGATACCCGCCGGTCGCCGCCCCGACCCCCGCGTTGCGCGCCCCGGCGAGGCCCGCCGACGGCGGTGAGTGCACCGGGGCCACCCGGCAGTCCCGGCGGGCGTACCCGGCGACGACGTTCGCCGCGGGGGAGCCGGGCGCGTCGCAGACCGGGATCAGCTCGAAGTCGCCGAAGGACTGGGCGAGGACCGAGTCCAGTGCCTGGGACAGCCGGCCCGCGACCCCATAGGACGGGACGATGATGCTGAAGCGGGGCATTCTGCTCTTTCTGTCGAGGTTCCCGGATCGGTCGCAGGTCGTTGTCGGGCGGTTGTCGGGCCGTTCCCGGTTCGCGAGAGGCGCGAGAGGCGTGGGCTGCGCGGGCGGCTCACCTGCCGCCGCGACCCGGCCGGCCCGTCGGGCGCCAGGTGGGCGGCCGCGTCGGGGTGGGCCGCGAGGGGCTGGAGGGCATCGGGACTCCCCGGTGTGAGGACGACGTTCAGACGAGGTCGGTGACGGTCCGGGGACCGGCGTGCTGCGGCACGGTGGTGAGCGCGGAGCGCGCGAAGGCCGCGGCGGCGGACGGCACGGGGTGGCGCTCGGCGAGCGGCACGACCGGCGGCAGAGCGGCCTCGCTCTCGCCCAGGACCACCTGCCGTACGACCCGTTCGGCGGCGTGTCCGTCGTCCCACGGGCAGAAGCGTTCGCGGAACGCGGCGCGCAGCTGGGCGGAGCGGGAGCCGCGCCAGTGGCCGGTGGCGAAGATGTCGATCAGCTCGTCCTCGCTGTCCGCCACCGCGCCCGGCGGGAAGGACCGCAGGTCGAAGTAGGTGCCGCGGGCCGCCTCGTACGCCTCCCGGTCCGGGGTGTGGATCACGATCGGGCGGTCCAGGTTGGCGTAGTCGAACATGATCGACGAGTAGTCGGTGACCAGGGCGTCCGAGGCGAGACAGAGTTGCTCGATGCTGGGATGGTCGGTGACGTCGAAGATCCCGGGCGAGGTTCCGGCGTCCTCGGCCGGCGAACCACCGTGGGTGGGGTGGGCGCGGGCCAGGACGGTGAAGCGGGGTCCGAGGCGCCGCAGCAGGCGGTCCAGGTCCAGCGGCGGGCGCTGGGTGCGCCGGTAGTCGCGGTGGGTGGGCGCGTACAGGATCGCGACCGTGCCCTTCGGGATGCCGAGGGACTCGCGCAGCCGGGCCACGTCCGCGGAGGTGGCCCGCAGCAGGACGTCGTTGCGGGGGCGGCCGTGGGCGAGCGTGGTGTAGCGGCCGGGGAAGACCCGCTCCCAGGTGAGCGTGGAGTGGCGGTTGCCGGACAGGACGTAGTCCCACTGGTCGACGCCCCGCAGAAGCTCGGCGAAGTCCGTGTCCCGGGCGGCCGCCGGGCGTTCCTGGAGGTCGAGGCCCATGTGCTTGAGGGGGGTTCCCTGCTGGGTCTGCACAAAGACCTGGTCGGGGCGCTTGACCAGTCGCCGGTCGAAGTCGGCGTTGTGCACCAGGTACTTGGAACGGGCGAGTGCCGTCCAGTAGGCGGCCGTGTCCGGGGTGACGCGACGGGTCGCGGTCGGGATCGTGTGGTGGTGCTCGGGGCGGGCGATCCACGCCGTGGTGATGTGCGGCGCGTGGGTGCGGAACGCGGTCTCCAGGGCGCCCGGGTCCCAGCCGTGGCCACGGCCCCCGTGGGCGGCGAACACGGCACGGTCGGCGCACACGGGCAGACGCAGCTGGACGCGGTAGTGCAGCCGGAGGGCGACGCGACGCAGGCCCCTCAGCAGGCGGCCGGCCGCCTTGACGCTCCGGCGGCGCACGGCCGACGCCAGCCGCAGCGCCTGGAACGCGCGGTGCAGACCCAGGCGGACGAGGGCGTGCCGCAGGCGGGAACCGGGGGGCGCCGGGTGTCCGGGGGCGCGGTACCGGCGGCAGTGGGCACGCGCGGCGCGCAGGAACTCGGCCCGGTACTCGCGCGGCAGCCGGTCACGGCGGGTGAACACCGTCGCCAGGTGATCGACCATGCGGCGGAACAACACCGGCCGCCAGCACGCCAGTTCCGCGTGCTTCTCGACATACGCGAAGACCCGGTCGTACTGCTCGAAGATGTCGAAGTGACGGCGGCTGGTGGTGCCGAGGATGCTGCCCTGCCGGCGCTGCCGGTGGTGCACGCACACCCGGTCCAGGGTCGCGATCGTCTCGGCCGCCATCAGCACCGGGTACGTCCACGGGGTGTCCTCGTAGGAGCCGGGTGGGAAGGCGAAGCCCGCCTGCTCGACGAACTCCCGGCGGTACGCCTTGTTCCAGGCCACCATCAGCAGGTGCAGCAGTCCCGGGCGGTCCTCCAGGCGGAACGGCGCCGGACCCCGCTCGGTGAGCTCGAGGGTGGCCTGGTTGCGCACGGTCCGGCCGTCCCAGTGGGTGCGCGCGTAGTCGTGCACCAGGATGTCCGGCTCGCCCGTCTCCTTCAGCCGGTCGGCGATCGCCCGCAGGGCGTCCGGGGCGAGGGTGTCGTCTCCGTCCAGGAAGAGCAGGTAGTCGCCGTGCGCTTCGCGCATCCCCGCGTTGCGGGCACCGCCCAGGCCCTGGTTCTCCGGCAGACGCACCGGCCGTACGCGCGGATCACGGGCCGCGTACTCGTCGATGATCGCGCCGCACGCGTCCGGTGAACGGTCGTCGACCGCGATCAGCTCCAGATCCGGATACGACTGGGTGAGCACCGATTCCAGGCAGTCGTGCAGGTACGCCTGAACCTTGTACGCGGGGACGATGACACTGAACCTGGGCACGGCACATCCATGGGTCGACGCGGGCGCGGGCGTTTTGCCCGGGAACGGCCAATGGAGTGACTTGGTTACGGTGTGTGCGGCATACGGGGGATTGTCGGTGTACGTGAAGGGGCGGGCCGGTGACGGCCCGCCCCTCGCTCAATGTGCCTGTCGTACGGGCTACTTGACCGCGCCCGCCATCACACCGGACACGAACTGCCGCTGGAACGCGAAGAACACGGCCAGCGGGATCACCATCGAGATGAACGCGCCGGGCGCCAGGACCTCGATGTTGCTGCCGAACTGCCGTACCTGCTGCTGGAGCGCGACCGTCAGCGGCTGCGACTCCGAGTTGGAGAACACCAGCGCCACCAGCATGTCGTTCCACACCCACAGGAACTGGAAGATCCCCAGGGACGCCAGCGCGGGAGCCGCCAGCGGCAGCACCACCGTGGCGAACAGCCTGACCTCGCCCGCCCCGTCCAGCCGTGCCGCCTCCAGGAGTTCCCGGGGGATCTCCGCGAAGAAGTTGCGCAACAGGAAGATCGCGAACGGCAGTCCGAAACCGACGTGGAAGAGCACCACACCGATGATCTCGCCGAAGATCCCGATCTTGCCGAACAGGTCCGACAGCGGGATCAGCGCCACCTGCACCGGCACCACGAGCAGCGCCACGACCACCAGGAACCACCAGTCGCGGCCCTTGAAGTCCATCCACGCGAAGGCGTATCCGCCCATCGCGCCGATCAGCACCACCAGCAGGGTCGCCGGCACCGTGATCCAGACCGTGTTGAACAGCGAACTGGTGATCGCGTCGTTCTCCAGCAGCGTCTGATAGCTCTTGGCGGTCAGCTGACTCGGAGCGGTGAACACCTTCCACCAGCCCGAGGAGGCGATGTCGGTCGGCTCCCGGAACGACGACACCAGCAGGCCGAACGTCGGCACCAGCCAGAACACGGCGACGAGAATCAGGAAGACCCGCATCACCCCGCCCGCCGCGCCGCCCGCGACCCGGGCGGCGACGGAGCGCTTCGCGCGCACGGTCGTGTCGTAGGGGGTCACCGCTCACGCTCCTTCCGCAGCCGGCGGATGTTCACGTACATCACCGGAAGGACGAGCAGCAGCAGGATCACACCGATCGCACTGCCCGCGCCGTAGTTGCCGCCCCCGCCGAACGACGACAGGAACAGCTGCAACGCCAGCACGTTGGCGTCGTCCTGACTCGGCTGCGGGGCGATGATGTAGACCAGGTCGAAGACCTTCATCACGTTGATCATCAGCGTGACGAGGACGACGACCAGGACCGGCGCGAGCATCGGCACGGTGACCCTTCTGAACACCTGCCACTCGTTGGCGCCGTCCACCCGGGCGGCCTCCAGCAGATGGCGGTCCACGCCGGCGAGACCGGCGGCGATCAGCACCATCGCGAAGCCCGCCCACATCCACACGTAGCTGCCGATGATGGCCGGGGTGACCAGCGTCGGGCCGAGCCAGTCGATGCCGTTGTAAGGCGCCGCGAAGTTCGAGCCCGGCAGGCGGAGTCGGGCCCCGTCGGCCTCCTGCGGGAGGCTGAAGGTGCCGTCGGCGCCGCTCTTCGCGGAGGCGACCACCTTGCCGTCCTTCAGGGCCTCCACCTTGACGTCCTTCAGCGCCTTCTCACTCGCGTCGACCTGCCCCTTCGTCCCGCCGCCGCCCAGCTTGAAGTCCAGCCAGACGGTGCCGGTGACACCGGAACCGCTCGCCGCCTTCGCGTTCTCGGGGCTGCCCGGGAGCTTGTTCGGGGCGATACCCACCAGGGGCAGCAGGGCGGGCGTGCCCGCCTTCACGGTGCCGGCCGTGGTGAACGAACCACCGCCGGACGGCTTGAGATCGCTTGCGGTGGCGTTCGGCCTGGCCTTCGGATACACCGACGACGAGACGAACGTGTCGTGGATCGACTTGGCGACCGCGTTCGCCGCGCCCTGGCTCGGGTCCTGCTCGTACACCAGCCGGAAGATGATGCCGGCGGCCAGCATGGAGATCGCCATCGGCATGAAGACGACCAGCTTGAACGCCGTTCCCCAGCGCACCCGTTCGGTCAGCACCGCGAAGATCAGGCCCAGCGCGGTGACCAGGGCCGGGGCGACCGCGACCCAGATCGCGGTGTTGCGGACCGCGGTGAGCGTCGATTCGTTGGTGAAGATGTCGACGTAGTTGTCCAGGCCGACGAACCCGGAACCGTCGGCGTCGTAGAGGCTGCGCCAGATCGAGTACCCGATCGGGTAGACCACGAGCGCGCCGAGGAGGACCAGCGCGGGCAGGAGGAACAGCACCGCCATCCGCCACCGGGTCCCCGTCACGCTCTTGCGCGGTGCGCCGGAGGGCGTCGGCAGTGCACCGGCGCCCTCCGACGACTTCGCCACGGCGGACGACATGTGAGTCGTCAGCCGTTCTGGTAGGCCTTGGCCGCGTCGGCCTCCAGCTTCCGCTGGGCGCCGGCCACGTCGCTCGGGTTCTTCAGGAAGTCCTGCAGGTCCTTCCACTCGCCGATGCCCTGCGTGCCGCCGAAGGCCGCCGGCGCCTGGTCGGACATGTCGAACCGGAAGTCGTCACCCGCGTCGATCAGCGCCTTGGCGATGTCCCGGGCCACCTGGTCCTTGTACTTGCTCTGGTCCATCTCCTTGTTCGGGGAGATGACCCCGCCCTGTGCCGTCCAGATCTCGGCCGCGTCGGTCGAGCCCAGGAACGTCAGCAGCGCCTGGGCGCCCTCGCCGCCCTTCAGGGCCACGGCCACGTCACCGCCGCTGACCACCGGGGAGTCGGCGCCGACCGCCGGGAACGGGAACACCTTGGCGTCCGTGCCCATCTTGGCCTTGGTGTCGGCGTTGATGTTCGCGGCCACGAAGTCGCCCTCGAAGACCATCCCGGCCGGGGTGTCACCGGAGAAGGTCTGGGTGACCGACTTCGGGAACTCCGTCCCCAGCGCGCCCTTGCGGCCGCCCGCGAGCAGTTCGTCCTTGCCCCACAACTCGGCGAGCGTGGTGAGCGCCTGCTTCACGGACGGATCCGTCCACTTGATCTTGTGCTGGGCCAACTGGTCGTACTTCTCCGGACCGGCCTGCGAGAGATAGACGTTCTCGAACCAGTCCGTCAGTGTCCAGCCGTCCGCGCCGCCGACGGAGACGGCCGGGGTGCCCGCGTCGGACAGCGTCTGCGCGGTGGACAAGAAGTCCTTCCACGTCTTTGGCGGGTCCGTGATCCCCGCGGCCTCGAACGCGGCCGTGTTGTACCAGACCAGAGACTTGTTGGCGGCCTTCGCGTAGATGCCGTACTGCTTGCCCTGGTAAGCGCCCAGGTCCCTCCAGCCCTTGGAGAAGTTCTTGTCCAACTGGGCCTTCGCCTGTGCGCCGAGGGGCTTGAGCCAGCCCTTCTGCGCGAACTGGTGGAGTACGCCGACCTGCGGCAGGAACGCGACGTCCGGCGGCTGGCCGCCCTGGATCTTGGTACCGAGGAAGGTGGAGGTGTTGTTGCCGGTCGGTACGAAGTCGACCTTGGCGCCGGTGCGTTTCTCGAACTCGTTCAGGACTTTCGTGAAGTTTTCCTGCTCGGGTCCGGTCCAGACGGCGGCGACCTCCAGGGTCTGGCCGTCGAGCTTGGGGAGTTGGAGGGAGCTGCCGCCCTCCGTGGCGCCGCTCGATCCTCCGCTGTCCTTCTTGCCGTCGTCGCCGCCGCAGCCGGTGAGCGCCAGGGCTAAGGTTCCCGCGAGGAGCGCGGCGGCGGTCCTGGCGGCCCTGGGTGTCCGGTGCTTGCTGCTCGTGCTGTGCATCACTGCCCCGTTCTTCGTGCCTCGTCGAACGTGCGAGCGCTGTCCCGTGCGATCTGGTCTACGCCCGTGCAGTGGGGTCGGCAAGAGCGCGTCGGCTGTCAAGCGGGGGATCGTGATGCCGTCGTGACCAGGGGCGGGCGCGTCGGGGCGACCCTTGCTGGGGGCTGCTGCCCCCAGACCCCCGGGATCGGCCCGAACGGCCTTGTCGTCAGCGGCGAACGGGCAGCAAAAATGCGGCACTTCGGCCGTTACGGGAGTGACGGCACCTCAACCGCTACAGGAGTGACGGCACTTCGGTCGCCGACACCTCGCGTGCCGCTCGCTCCAGCGCGCTGGCCAGCAGCGCGAGGTCCGTCGGGCCGTTGCCCAGTTCGCGTACGGGGCGGCGGGTCGGGGGGTCTCCCATGCGGGCCCATTCCAGGGGGACGACCGTGGGGCGCAGGGTCGCCGTGCGGGGGATGCGGCCGGTGACGCGGCCGGCCTGGAAGGGGGTCACCCGTCCGTCCGGCCGGGCCAGGCGGCCACGCCCGGGGGCCGGTTCGTCCGGGCCGGAGGCCGGCGCGTCGAGAGTGATCCGCACAGTGGCCCTTCTGGCCGACTCCGACTGGGCCGTACGGCCGCCGACGCCGGACGCGGCCACCAGGTGCACGCCGAGCCGCTCGCCCTCCCGGGCCACGGCCTCCAGTGCGCGTATCACCGACCCGGCCGCGGGCCGACCCGGGGAGCCCAGGGCGGGGGAGACCAGCAGGTCCAGGTCGTCGACGACGACCACGAGCCGGGGCAACGGCGGGGTCGCCTGCGTCCGGTTGCGGGCCGCCGCCGGGCGCAACCGGAGGGTCGAGCTGGGCGGACTGTCCAGGTCGCCGTCGAGATCGCCGGAGGAGGACTCGACGCCCGCCCTGGCGCTCGTACCGGCGGCGGACGCGCCGCGTGCCGTCGGGGTGCGCTGGGTGACCAGGCGGCCCGACACCTCACGACCGGTGTGCCACTCGGCGAACTCGGACCGCCCGAGCAACTCCGCGCGCCGCTTCAGTTCGGCGCTCAGGGACTGGGCGAACTCCCGCATGCGCACGGGGTCGTTGGCGGTGAGATGGGTGGTGACATGCGGTACGTCGGTGCAGACGCGCAGGCCTTCGCCGTGGCCGCCGCCGTCGGTACCCACACTGTCCCGGCCGTCCAGCAGGACCACGCTCAGCCGGTCGGGGCGCTCGGCGGCGGCCAGGGAGGCCACCACCGCCCGCAGCAGCTCCGTACGTCCGCTGCCCGGCGGTCCCTCGATCAGCAGGTGCGGGCCCTCGGCCGCGAGGTCCGCGCAGACCGGGCCGCGCGGTCCGGCACCGAGCACCGCCCAGGCCCGTCCGCCGAGCGACTCCTTGTCGTCGGCCGCGTCCGCCCACCGTGCCATCAGGGACGCCGGGGTGGCCCGGGCCAGCCCCAACTCGTCCAGCAGCCGGGCCGACTGGGGCAGCGGAGCCGACACCCGGGGGTGCCGGTCACCGGCGGGGCCCTCGGCCCGGAGCGGCGCCAGGGCCCGCGCGAACCGCTCGGCCCACGCCGGGGAGACGGCGTCCACGGCGGCGACGGTGCCGTGGCCCACGGGGCCGTGGCTCATGGGACCGTCGCCAACCGAGCCGTGTCCGGTGCGGCCCGGTTCTGTGGAGCCGTGTCCTGTGGGGTCACCGGGAGTGTGCGGTGCGGTCGCCGCCCGGGAGGTGTCCCTGCCCGCGGCGGGCTCCGTGCCGGTGCGGGCCACGCGCATCAGCCGCAGGGCCGTCGCCACGTCACCGCTGAGCAGGGCGACGGCGCCGCAGTCCCGGAAGGCCGGGGCCGCCGCGCAGGCCGCCTCGTACGTCTCCGTCACCGGGGACGCGGGCGAGGCGGGGGCCGTCTCGGCGAGGCACACCACGTGGATGCCGGCCCGGGGCCCCTCCAGCGCCAGGCGTGCCACCGCCTCCCGCACGGTCGCGCCGCCGGTGTCGCCGTCCACGACCAGCACGGTGTAGGGGCCGGTGAAGCCGGTCGCGTCCCGCTGGTCCGCCTCGTCGTCCCTGGCCCAGGACGGACGCCTGACCGTACGGCCGTCGCCCGCCGGTCCGGAGTCGGCCGCGCCGTCCGTGAGCGCAGACCGTGTTCCCGCTCCCGCCTCCGCCAGGTGGTCCTCCAGCCGGCGGAGGAGCTCGTCGGTGCGGGCCGCGGCCTGTTCGCGGTCGTAGGCGAGGAGGAGGCGGCAGTCCTGGCCGTGGCCCGGGCGCACATGGGGGAGCCAGCCCAACCACGACCACTCGGCGGACCGCTCCTCGACGGGACGGGAGCGGTCCGTGCTGATCAGGACGATTTCCAGGGTGTCGGGAGAGTGCAGCGCGGTGAGCTGGGCGACGACCGCGCGGGCCAGCCCGGCGAGCCGCGTGCGCGGGCCCGCCAGGCCCAGCGCGCCGACCTCGCGCAGATCTGTGGTCACCGGCACCGCGGGCAGCAGCCCGGAGCCGTCGGGCGCCGCTCGGTCGGCGGTGCCCAGCCGTACCGTGAGCGCCTCCGGGTGGCCCGGGCCGCGCTCCCACAGACGCGGTCCGGGGCCCAGCGCGGTCAGCAGCAGGGACGCCGGGTCCGGCCAGGTCTCGGGGGCCTGGGAGAGCGGCACTGGGAAGGTCTCCGGCGCGGCGAAGGCGGGGTCCTCGGTGTCCTCGGTGCCCTCGTACGGGTCCTGTGCGGCCGGGTCCTGCTCGCCGCGTCCGCCGGTCAGCCGACGCGCCCACGCGGAGAGGCCCCCGCGTTTGCGCACGCCCTGCGGTACGTCGGTGCCGCGGAGGGGGGTTCCTTTGCGGGTGCCGCTGCCCGGGCCGTCGGTTCCCGCGAGGGGTGCGGCGGCGGAGTCACGGTCGCCTCCCGCACCCGGGTCCGCATCCGCGTCGTCGAAGACACCGCCCCGCCCGAGCGCTCCGAACCGGCCCCCGTGCGTTGCTCCGACGTCTCCGTAAGTCTCTGCGGAGGGGGCACCCGGGACGGCACCGGAGGAGCCGCCGTGTGCGTCCGCGCCGGTCCGGCCTGTGTGCGCCTCCTCACTGCGACCGGTCCCCGCCCCGAAGCCGCCTGCCTCGGGGCCCGCGACGGATCCCTGGCGAGGGACGGTCCTGCGCCGGTCGTAGTGCCGCGCTCCCTGCGACTCGATCAGCGGGGCCGTCCCCTGGCCGGGCACCACGGGAGGTTCACCCGACCGGTGCCCTTGCCCGCCCGGAGTGCAGGCCGAGGCTCCCCAGCCCGCCGAGCCGTATGCGTGAGGGGCCCCACCGGCAGGACCCGCGGGACCGGCAGGGCTTGAGCCGTCGCCGTTCGCGGGGGGTCGGTCCGGTCCGGCCTCAAGAGCGCCGCCGGTCGCCACTCGTACATGGCCCTCGCCGTCCGGAGCCGTCCGCACCCGGGCCCCCGGCCCGCCGGCCGGAGTCAGCCGCAGCGCCGACTCGCCCAGCCTCAGCAGGGCGCCCGGGGCGAAGCGGACCGGGCGGGTGCCCACGCGCGTGCCGTCCAGCGTGGTGCCGTTGGTGGACGTGAGGTCGGCGACCGAGACGCGGCCGTCGGTTGCGACCGTCACCGCGCAGTGCAGCCGGGAGACATCCGGGTCGTCGAGCGGGACGTCGGCGTCGGCCGAGCGGCCGATGTCGATCCGGCCGCCGTGCAACAGGTGGACCCCGCCCGCGTCCGGGCCGGCGATCACATGGAGCTGGGTCGGGGCGTCGTCCAGCTCGGGGTGGGCCTCCGGTTCGCCGGGGGCGCCCAGGAACAGCACGGCCCCGTCGATCAGAGGGGGTTCGCCCAGGGTGCAGCGCTGGGCGTCGAGCCGCTCCGCGCCGGCGTACAGCACGGTCGGGCCTCCGCCGCGCTCGTCGCCCGCGCGCGAGGGGACCCCGTCCGCGGAGACCGACGCGGCGAGCGCCGAGGCCACCGCGGCGAGGGCGGTGCCCGCCGGCGCCGTGACCAGGACGTCGCAACTCGTGGCGCGGCCCCGCGCCTGATCGGACGGGCCCAGCGGGTCTATGACGGTCAGCCGGATCTGCATCGCCGTCAGCGGTCCCTTCCGCGCGGGCACCCGCGGACGACGGGGACGAAGCCGCTCACGGTCCCCCACCGCGGACTTCCCCCACCACCACGAGCACGTCGGCCAGTAACAGGAGGCATCCTCGCACCTGCCACTGACAACGCGCCCGCCTCCCAACGGCAAATGATCTTGATTGGTCGGCTCTGCCCGTAAAAGTGCCTGACCGGTACTCCGGACCTGACCGCTTGAGATCGGTCACGTCCGGGTCCGGCAACCAGCCGACCGAGCAGAGCGTCTTTCCTTCGAACAAGTAAGGCAAGCGGTACGTAAGACGCACAGAAAGACGACAACCTGCCGTCGAGCACGGCGGCACTACAGTAGGTCGGAACACAGGCAAGCAGCTCGGTACACAGGCAAGCAGCAGGGAGCGCATGACGTGCGGCCGGTAGGCAGCAAGTACTTCCTCGAGGAGCCGCTGGGACGCGGTGCCACGGGGACCGTCTGGCGGGCCCGCCAGCGCGAGGCAGCGGGCAGTGAAGCCGCCGTGCAGGGCCGGCCGGGGGAGACCGTCGCGATCAAGGTCCTCAAGGAGGAGCTCGCGAGCGACCCCGACATCGTGATGCGGTTCCTGCGGGAGCGCTCCGTCCTGTTGCGCCTGACCCACCCGAACATCGTGCGGGTGCGCGACCTGGTGGTCGAGGGCGATCTGCTCGCCCTGGTCATGGACCTCGTCGACGGCCCCGACCTGCATCGCTATCTGCGCGAGAACGGCCCCTTCAGCCCCGTCGGCGCCGCGCTGGTGACGGCCCAGATCGCCGACGCGCTCGCCGCCAGCCACGCCGACGGCGTGGTCCACCGGGATCTGAAACCGGCCAACGTCCTGCTTCAGCAGTTCGGCGACCAGATGCACCCGATGCTGACCGACTTCGGCATCGCGCGCCTCGCCGACTCGCCCGGGCTGACCCGCACGCACGAGTTCGTCGGCACGCCCGCGTACGTCGCACCCGAGTCCGCCGAGGGCCGCCCGCAGACCTCCGCCGTCGACATCTACGGCGCCGGAATCCTGCTGTACGAGCTGGTCACCGGCCGTCCGCCGTTCTCCGGCGGCTCGGCCCTCGAGGTCCTGCACCAGCACCTGAGCGCCGAACCGCGCCGCCCCTCCACGGTCCCCGACCCGTTGTGGACGGTCATCGAGCGCTGTCTGCGCAAGAACCCGGACGAACGGCCCAGCGCCGAGAACCTCGCCCGCGGCCTGCGCGCCGTCGCCGAGGGCATCGGCGTGCACGCGAACTCGGCGCAGATCGCCGCGGCGGAGGGGGTCGGCGCGCTGCTGGCACCCGATCCGGCACCGGCGGCCGTCCCGGGCATGCCTGGCGCCGCCGACCCGACACAGGTGCTGCCGCACGGCGCGGGCGCGTACGACCCGAACGGCGCGACCAGCGTGCTGCCGCACACCTCCGGAAACCCGGCGGGCGCCGCCGACCCCACCGCCGTACTCCCGAACCGGGGCGCGGCCGACCCGACGGCCGTCATGCCGCCGGTGCCGCCCGGGCAGCCAGGACAACAGCCCGGCCAGTCCGGTGGGCCCGAGGATCCGCACCCCTGGCAGAACCAGTTGCGCGCCGCCCGCGACCGCAACGAACAGACGCAGGTCCAGTACCTCGACCCGAACGAGGACCCGCTGCGCCGCCGCCCCCAGCGGCAGGTCGCCCGCCCGCAGCAGCGGCCCCCTCAGCAGCAGCCCCAGCAGCAGCGGCCTCCGCAGGCCGGATACGGGCAGCCGCAGTCCGGTTACGGCCATCCGCAACAGCAGCAACCCCAGCAGTACGCCCCGCAGCAGCAGCCCCGGCAGCAGCCGCGGCCCCAGCGGCAGGCGCCGCCGCCCGCCCAGCAGGAACCGCGGCGGGCCCCGCGCGAGCCCCGGCAGCGCAACGCAAACCCGATGAAGATCCCCGGCCTGGGCTGCCTCAAGGGCTGTCTGTTCACGATCCTCATCCTGTTCGTCGCCAGCTGGCTGGTCTGGGAGTTCAGCCCGCTCCAGGACTGGATCGGGACGGGCAAGGGCTACTGGGAGCAGCTCAGCGACTGGTTCGGCAAGGTGACCGGATTCATCGAGGACGTGGGTGGGGGCTCCTCCAAGTAGGACGCTCCTGGCAGTGAGCTTGGGGATTTGTCGACACCTGGCGGGTGATTTCTGTCTCCGCGGTGAAGGTTGGCTCTTCCGGCGCGTAGTTTTGTCGGCAACACGCGTCCGTAGGAGCAGCCTTGACACGGAAGATCGGCAGCCGGTACTCCGCCCACCAGATCCTGGGGCGGGGCAGCGCCGGCACGGTGTGGCTGGGTGAGGGACCCGACGGGCCCGTCGCCATCAAGCTGCTGCGCGAGGACCTCGCGTCCGACCAGGAGCTCGTCGGACGCTTCGTCCAGGAGCGCACGGCGCTGCTCGGCCTGGAGCACCCGAACGTGGTCTCGGTACGGGACCTGGTGGTCGACGGCAACGACCTCGCGCTCGTCATGGACCTGGTCCGGGGTACGGACCTGCGCACCCGGCTCGACCGGGACAAGCGGCTCTCGCCCGAGGCGGCGGCCGCCATCGTCGCGGACGTGGCCGACGGGCTGGCGGCGGCACACGCGGCCGGGGTCGTGCACCGCGACGTCAAGCCGGAGAACGTGCTGCTGGACATGCAGGGCCCGCTCGGCCCGGGCGGCTCCCATCCGGCGCTGCTTACCGACTTCGGCGTCGCCAAGCTGATCGACTCGCCGCGGCGGACCCGTGCCACGAAGATCATCGGCACGCCGGACTATCTGGCGCCGGAGATCGTCGAGGGCCTGCCGCCGCGGGCCTCGGTGGACATCTACGCCCTCGCGACCGTCCTGTACGAGCTGCTGGCGGGCTTCACCCCGTTCGGCGGGGGACACCCGGGCGCGGTGCTGCGCCGGCACGTCACCGAGACGGTCGTCCCGCTCCCGGGCATCCCGGACGAGCTCTGGCAGCTGATGGTGCAGTGCCTGGCGAAGGCGCCGGCCTCGCGGCTGCGGGCCTCGGAGCTCGGCGCGCGGCTGCGGGAGCTGCTGCCGATGCTGGTCGGGATGCCGCCGCTGGACGTCGACGAGCCGGACACCGAGGCGGAGGAGGACGAGCGGGAGGATCCGCCTCAGGAGCCCCAGTCCTCCTCGCGGGTGCGCCGCGGGGCGGTGCCGCTGGTGCCGGGGGCGAAGCCGGCGGACTCCAACCGGGACACGCACACCTCGATGAGGGTGCCGGCGCCCGACGAACTGGCCGGCGGTGCGCGCGGGACGGCCCGGGCGCCGCGGGCGGCGGGTGCGCCGCGACCGGGCTCCGCACGGCACCGGGCGGCCACGCGGCGCCGGCGCGCGGTGCTGGGCGTCGCCACGCTGGTCCTGCTGGTCGCGGCCGGCGTCGGCACGTGGGCGGCGACCTCGGGCGACGACGCGGGGGCGACCCCCCAGGACACGAAGAACTCGGCCCCGGCGTCCCCGTGACCGCCAGGGGCTTCGCCCCCTCGGGCCCGCCGGAGGGCGCGGCCCGAGCGGCGTCCCGGCCCGGGGACGGGCACCGGCCTTCCCCGCTTGGCGGAGCCGTTACGCTGGAGGCGTGGCAGTCGTCGATGTATCCGAAGAGCTCAAGTCCCTCTCCTCGACCATGGAGTCGATCGAGGCCGTTCTGGACCTCGAGAAGCTGAGGGCAGACATCGCCGTGCTCGAGGAGCAGGCGGCCGCGCCGTCCCTGTGGGACAACCCGGACGAGGCGCAGAAGATCACCAGCAAGCTCTCCCACCTCCAGGCCGAGGTCAGGAAGGCGGAGACGCTGCGCGGACGGATCGACGATCTCTCCGTGCTGTTCGAGATGGCGGAGGAGGAGGACGACCCGGACACCCGCGCCGAGGCCGAGTCCGAGCTCACCGCCGTCAAGAAGGCGCTGGACGAGATGGAAGTGCGGACGCTGCTGTCCGGCGAGTACGACTCGCGCGAGGCGCTCGTCAACATCCGCGCCGAGGCCGGTGGTGTCGACGCGGCCGACTTCGCCGAGAAGCTCCAGCGCATGTACCTGCGCTGGGCGGAGCAGCACGGCTACAAGACCGAGATCTACGAGACGTCGTACGCGGAAGAGGCCGGCATCAAGTCGACCACCTTCGCCGTGCAGATCCCGTACGCGTACGGGACGCTCTCCGTGGAGCAGGGCACGCACCGGCTGGTGCGCATCTCGCCGTTCGACAACCAGGGGCGCCGCCAGACCTCCTTCGCGGGCGTCGAGATCCTTCCGGTGGTCGAGCAGACCGACCACATCGAGATCGACGAGTCCGAACTGCGCGTGGACGTCTACCGCTCGTCCGGACCCGGCGGCCAGGGCGTCAACACCACCGACTCCGCGGTGCGCCTCACCCACCTGCCCACCGGCATCGTCGTCTCCTGCCAGAACGAGCGGTCGCAGATCCAGAACAAGGCGAGCGCGATGAACGTCCTCCAGGCCAAGCTCCTCGACCGGCGCCGCCAGGAGGAGCAGGCCAAGATGGACGCGCTCAAGGGCGACGGCGGCAACTCCTGGGGCAATCAGATGCGTTCGTACGTCCTGCACCCGTACCAGATGGTCAAGGACCTGCGCACCGAGTTCGAAGTCGGAAACCCGGAGGCCGTGTTCAACGGCGAGATCGACGGGTTCCTGGAGGCCGGGATTCGCTGGCGCAAGCAGCAGGAGAAGTAGCGTCAGAAGCGCACAGCGCTTTGTCGACAAGGCAACTGCCGTCCATCTGGTGGCAGTTGCCTTTTCTTCTGCCCGGTTGCATGCCTGATGTCTGGGTTTTACATCACACTCACACGCTTCAATCTCCGGCAAAAATCCCTTAGTTGGACATTGCGCGCGCAACGGCCTTGACGTTGCTTTGAAAAACGGAAAAGGTGAGGCTCGGCATGCGTATCTCTGGGGCGCATGTGAACCGGGGGGCCTGAGTTGCAGCTACCTCCTCCGTCGATCACAGCCCCGAGCGCCGCCTCACTGACGATGAGCTACTGGGGGTAGCAACCATATGACAAAGAAGACGCGGATCCGGATCGCGCGCATAGCCGCCGGTGCCGTGATCGCGGCCGGTGCCTCGCTGACCGCCGCCGGTGCGGCGTCCGCGCTGGAAATCGGCGTGAACGTGGACTCGAGCGGGGTCGGCGTGAACGTCGACACCGGCCTCGGCGACGCGCCGACCGACCCGCCCACGGACATCCCCACGGACATTCCCACGGACGTCCCGACGGACGTGCCGACGGATGTCCCGACGCTCGACCCCACCGACCCGACCGAGCCGACGGAGGAGCCCACCGAGCCCACCGAGGAGCCGACGGACAACCCGACCGCCGACCCGACCGAGCCCGGCAACGGGAACGGCAACGGGAATGGCAACGGCAACGGGAACGGCAACGGAAACGGTGCCAGCGGCGGTAACAACGCCGACCCCGACGGCGGCTCCGGCACCTCCCCGCAGGAGGAGGGCTCCTCGGCCCTCACCGAGACCGGCTCGGACACCACCCCGGCCGACACGTCGGCCCAGGCCCAGGGCGGTGGCGCGCAGCTCGCCGAGACCGGTGCCGCGCAGACCGGCTTCCTGGTGATCGGTGCCGCCACAATGATCGCCGGTGGCATCGGCTTCCGCATCCTGCCGCGCCTCATGGGCGGCCGGGGCGGCGCGGCCGCCTGACGCCAGGTGGCCGACTGATCGCTGACCGTACGCACTGAGTACGGTGAAGGGCCCGGAGTGGGGGACGCTCCGGGCCCTTCGTGTGTCTTCCGTCGCTTTCCGGGCGCCTCAGGGCAAGCGCATCCTCGGAGCGCGTCCTACGCGGTCTGGTGCGCCAGCAGCGCGACCGCCGCGATCAGGACCGCGAGCAGCGCGATCAGTGCCATGGGGTTCACACCCGCGAAAAGGTTGTCCTGCTGCAGCCGCTCGCGGTTCGCACGGCACACGGGGCACCGACCCTCGCTCACAGGCGCCGCGCAGTTAGCGCACACCAGCCGGTCGTACGTCATGCGCTCGCCCTCCTTGCACCGGTTCCATGTACACAACGCCTACAGGAACGCGAACGTTCCCCCTCCACTGTGCCAGGTTCCCGGGGATTCAGCGCGGGGTCCCATGGAGCCGGGGCATGCACAAAACGCACATCTCTTACGTAACCCAGACCGGTGACTGCGGTCCGCTACCCGGTTCGCGTAGGGTCACGCTCATCTACCCCCGGCGACCCGTGGTGCATCCGTGATCCGATTCGACAACGTATCCAAGGTCTACCCCAAGCAGACCCGCCCCGCACTCAGGGATGTCTCCCTGGAAGTGGAGAAGGGCGAGTTCGTGTTCCTCGTGGGGTCCTCCGGCTCCGGAAAGTCCACCTTCCTGCGGCTGGTCCTCCGCGAGGAGCGCAGCAGCCATGGTCAGGTGCACGTCCTGGGCAAGGATCTCGCGCGCCTCTCCAACTGGAAGGTGCCGCAGATGCGTCGCCAGCTGGGGACGGTCTTCCAGGACTTCCGGCTGCTGCCGAACAAGACGGTGGCGGAGAACGTCGCCTTCGCGCAGGAGGTCATCGGCAAGTCGAAGGGCGAGATCCGCAAGTCCGTTCCGCAGGTGCTCGACCTCGTCGGGCTCGGCGGCAAGGAGGACCGGATGCCCGGTGAGCTGTCCGGTGGTGAGCAGCAGCGCGTCGCCATCGCGCGCGCGTTCGTCAACCGGCCCAAGCTGCTGATCGCGGACGAGCCCACCGGCAACCTCGACCCGCAGACCTCCGTCGGCATCATGAAGCTGCTCGACCGGATCAACCGGACGGGCACCACCGTGCTGATGGCCACGCACGACCAGAACATCGTGGACCAGATGCGCAAGCGCGTCATCGAGCTGGAGAAGGGCCGTCTCGTCCGCGACCAGGCACGCGGCGTCTACGGCTACCAGCACTGACCGACCGCCCCGCAGACGTTCACGGAAAGGCCTGAAGAAGCCGCCATGCGCGCCCAGTTCGTTCTGTCGGAGATCGGTGTCGGTCTCCGCCGCAACCTGACGATGACCTTCGCCGTCATCGTCTCCGTCGCCTTGTCACTTGCCCTGTTCGGCGGGTCACTCCTGATGAGTGACCAGGTCAGCACGATGAAGGGCTACTGGTACGACAAGGTCAACGTCTCGATCTTCCTCTGCAACAAGAGCGACGCCGAGTCGGACCCCAACTGCGCCAAGGGCGCTGTCACCGACGAGCAGAAGACCGAGATCAAGTCCGACCTCGGCAAGATGTCGGTCGTCCAGACGGTGACGTACGAGTCGCAGGACGCGGCGTACAAGCACTACAAGGAGCAGTTCGGCGACTCCCCGCTGGCCAGCTCCCTCACGCCGGACCAGATGCAGGAGTCGTACCGCATCAAGCTGAAGGACCCGGAGAAGTACCAGGTCATCGCGACCGCCTTCGACGGGCGGGACGGCGTGCAGTCGGTGCAGGACCAGAAGGGCATCCTCGACAACCTCTTCGGGCTGCTCAACGGCATGAACTGGGCGGCGCGGGCGGTGATGGCGCTGATGCTGGTCGTCGCGCTGATGCTGATCGTCAACACCGTGCGCGTCTCGGCGTTCAGCCGGCGGCGCGAGACCGGGATCATGCGCCTGGTCGGTGCCTCGGGCTTCTACATCCAGGCGCCGTTCATCATGGAGGCCGCCGTCGCCGGACTCATCGGTGGCACGGTCGCGTGCGGGTTCCTGGTGATCGCCAGATACTTCCTCATCGACCACGGCCTCGCCCTGTCCGAGAAGCTGAACCTGATCAACTTCATCGGCTGGGACGCGGTCCTGACGAAGTTGCCGCTCATCCTGGCGACGAGTCTGCTGATGCCCGCGCTGGCCGCGTTCTTCGCGTTGCGCAAGTACCTGAAGGTGTGACGCATGCCAAGGGGGCCGTCCGGTCAACGGACCGTACGGCCCTTCGCGTTGTCCTAGACTCACCGGCATGTCAGGCCGACACCTGTTCTGTCAGCCCCGCCGCATCGGCCGCGGGGCCGCCCTGACATTGGTCTTCGCGAGTGTTCTCGTCGCCGGAGCCGCGACCGGCTCCTTCCCGAACTCCGAGGTCCGCGACCGGAAACCCGCCTCCGACCCCACCCTGTCGGCCGCCTCCGCGAGCCGCCACGAGCAGGTGGCGAAGGCCGCCGAGAAGGCCATGGCCGACGGCGAGTCCCCCATGGAGGCCGCCGAACGCGCGGTCAGCCGCAGCGGGGACCGCTGGGGTGCCGTCTACTCCCAGGGTGAGTACGAGGAGTTCGAGGAGGCCCTCGACGGCCAGTACACCGGAGTCGGCCTGTGGACGCGGCGCGAGCGGGACGGCCGTATCGAGGTGACCAAGGTCCTGTCGGACTCGCCCGCGGCCGCCGCCGGGATCCACCGCGGCGACCGACTGCGCAGCGTCGACGGGAGGAAGGTCGACGGGCGCCCCGTCACCGACGTCGTCTCGCTGCTGCGCGGTGACGCCACGGCCGCCGCCGGTACGACCGTCCGCCTCGGTCTGGAGCGCGGCACGCGCGCGTGGAGCGAGACCCTGCGCCGGGCCCGCCTGTCCACGGACGACGTGACCGTGTGCACGCCCGCCGAGAACACCACCGTCATCAAGATCTCCGCCTTCACCAAGGGCTCGGGCGACCGGGTCCGTGCCGCCGTACGGCAGGCTCCGGCCGGCGCCGGGATCATCCTCGACCTGCGCGGCAACTCCGGCGGCCTGGTCACCGAGGCCGTCACCGCCGCCTCCGCCTTCCTCGACGGCGGCCTGGTGGCGACGTACGACGTCGAGGGCGACCAGCGCGCCCTGCACGCCCATGCCGGCGGCGACACCTCCAGACCCCTGGTCGCGCTCGTCGACGGGGGCACGATGAGCGCGGCCGAGCTGCTCACCGGTGCCCTGCAGGACCGAGGTCGCGCGGTCGTGGTGGGCTCCCGCACCTTCGGCAAGGGCTCGGTCCAGATGCCGACCCGGCTGCCCGACGGCTCCGTCGCGGAGCTGACCGTCGGGCACTACCGCACCCCGGCAGGCCGCGGGGTCGACGGCCACGGCATCACGCCCGACCTGGACGTCGAGCGGAACGTCCTCGAGCGGGCCGGGACGGTGCTGAGCGGACTGGGGCGGTAGCGGGCCTCCTCCTCGCCCACCCCCCTGTAAATGGGCTTCGCGTAAACCCCCTCCGTAGTGCGAAAATGGGCCGCACTATGAGCAAGGGAATGTACGTACCGAAGGAGTCCCAGGCCAAGCAGGGCGGGACGGCCGCGAAGGCCAGAGAAGGCGAGAAGGGCGGCAAGCGCAAGATCGTCGCCCAGAACAAGAAGGCCCGGCACGACTACGCGATCGTCGACACCTACGAGGCCGGCATCGTCCTCACAGGCACCGAGGTCAAGTCGCTGCGCGAGGGACGGACGTCGCTGACCGACGGCTTCGTCCAGATCGACAGGGGGGAGGCGTGGCTCCACAACGCCCACATCCCCGAGTACCACCAGGGCAGCTGGACCAACCACTCCGCCCGCCGCAAGCGCAAGCTGCTGCTGCACCGCGAGGAGATCGACAAGCTGGAGGCCAAGTCCCAGGAGACGGGTCACACGATCGTGCCCCTCGCCCTGTACTTCAGGGACGGCCGCGCGAAGGCGGAGATCGCCCTCGCGCGAGGCAAGAAGGAGTACGACAAGCGCCAGACCCTTCGCGAGAAGCAGGACCGGCGGGAGTCGGACCGGGCGATCGCGGCGGCGAAGCGGAAGCAGCGCGCCGCCCAGTAGGGCGGACCGCCGGGAATGCGGTGGCATCGTCCCGCGTTGGTCACGTACGATGGCACCAACACCGGCGAGCCCGGTGTGCGTATTGAAAAATCAACATGGGGATGATCGGTTTCGACAGCGGCTGTCGAAGCAGGGGAAGCGTGTCGAGGAAGCGGCAATGATCTCGTAAACCATATGTCGCAAAAAATAATCGCCACTATCAAGAGCGATTCTCCCGTGCAGTCGCAGTACGCCATCGCTGCCTGATCTCAGGTAACTAGGCTACTGCTCCGCACTTAACGGAGTGTCAGCCCGGGGCTGTTCCCGACCCGGATCCTGGCATCAGCTAGGGGACTAAACCTTGATCCCGGTCACGGGGTGAAGAGGGAAACCAAACAGTGACTGAGCCCGTCGGTGACTTGTTCGCGTGATCGCCGGGGCTGAGAAAATCACAGCGAACTGCACACGGAGAAGCCCTGATTCCGCACCGTTGGACGCGGGTTCGATTCCCGCCATCTCCACTCATCCCATGTGGGCACAGGCCCCGTCGCTTCCGAGCGGCGGGGCCTGTGTCATGCGCGAACACGCGCGCCCCGCTCGTTGTGGTGTGTCGCCCCATGTCGACGGGCCGTTCACGCCTCTACGGTCCCTCCTCATGACAGACACAGACACCAGAGCCGCACGCCGCCCTCTCCATCTGGCGGCCCTCTTATTCGCCCTCCTCGCCACCCTTCTCACCCCTGGCCGGGCCGAGGCCGCCTCCCTCCAGGAGGTCGCCGGGTTCGGAACCAACCCCGGTGCTCTCCGCATGTTCCGGTACGTCCCCGACGGGCTTCCCGTCGGCCGGCCCGTCGTCGTCGCGCTGCACGGATGCACGCAGAACGCCTCCGGTTACGGCACCGGCAGCGGATGGCTCCAGCTCGCCGACCGCTGGGGCTTCTCCGTCGTGCTGCCGCAGCAGCAGACCGCCAACAACGCGTCGAGCTGCTTCGACTGGTTCCAGAGCGGCGACATCGAGCGGGGTCGGGGAGAGGCCGCGTCCGTCGCGCAGATGGTCGACCGGCAACTCGCCGACGTCTCCGGCAACGCCTCGCGGGTCTACGTCACCGGGCTGTCCGCCGGCGGCGGCATGAGCGCCGTGATGATGGCGGCGTACCCGGAGAAGTTCGCCGGCGGAGGCGTCGTCGCCGGACTGCCGTACGGATGCGCGCAGGCCGCCGGGTCGCCGTACGTCTGCATGTACGTCGGCGCCACCCAGACCCCGCGGCAGTGGGGCGACCGGGTGCGGGCCGCCCGCCCCGGGTACGGCGGCCCCTGGCCCACGCTCACCGTCTTCCAGGGCACCGCCGACCACACCGTGAAGCCCGTCAACATGACCGACCTGACGGGTCAGTGGACCGACGTCCACGGGGTCGACCGGACCGCCGACGTCAGCGACACCGTGGCCGGGTATCCCCACCAGGTCTTCCAGGACGCGGGCGGGCACCCCGTCGTGGAGACGTACAGCGTCACCGGGATGGGACACGGGCAGCCCGTCGATCCCGGGAGCGGGAGCGAGCAGTGCGGGACGGCGGGGGCGTACCTCCTCGACGTGAACCTGTGTGCCGCGTACCGGCTCGGACGGGCCTGGGGGCTCGGCTGAACCTCGTCTCCTGGGCCGGGGCGCCGACGCCCGCCACCGCGCGGACCGGACCTTCGCCCTACTCGAGGACGGCTCAGCCGAGGGCGAACGGATCGTTTGCGCCCAGCTGCCCCCTCTGGTCCGTGAACAGACTGTCCGGCGGGGTCTCGACCGGCAGCGGCTCCTGGCTCCGGTGGCCGTCGACGCACCCGCCGAACGGTCCTGTGACGGGGTCCATCAGGGCGCGAAGATGTGGGTCCGCGTGGTGGAGCCACCAGTTCGACATGCCCGTGGCAGGGTCGAAGCGCAGGTGTTCCCAGGCCCGCCAGACCGAGTCCAGCCGGGACAGCGCCGCGGCATGCCGGTACCACTCCGAGCACCAGACCCGTCCCGAGCCAGGAGCGGGACAGGGAACGAAGTAGATGAGCCGCTCGGTGACGAATTCATTGACGTTCCCGTAGAAGAGCTCTGCCGGGCGAGCGGCGTTCTCCTCGTCGCGCCGGATGTCGTCCAGCGACTCGTCCTGCCCCTCTTCACGTGGTGCTGTCATGGCGTCATGCTCCTCTGCGCATTTGTGCCTCGACGGCCTCGTCGTGACGGCCGATGCGGTCCAGAACCCTGGTGAGCAGGGTGAGGGCCCCTCTCAGGTTGGCCTGGGCCTGGGCCTGGTGCGGGTCCTGATCCACCAGGTTCCGGAAGATGCGAGCGGCCCGCCGGGCCGGTTCCACCGCCCGGACGGCCCGGCGAAAGTCGTGCCGGCCGCACAGGCTCAACGCCTGGGCCAGTTGCCGGAGGAGGAAGGCGTTCTGCTCCGGTGACCGGCCGGGACGATCGGTCAGCGCCCGGCAGAGCTCCTCGCCCTCGAGTACGGTGCGCCAGGCCGCCAAGGCGTGCCCCGCCATCGCCTGCGCCTGGGCCAGCCGCAGTAGGGCGTAGCAGAGAGGCTGCTCCTGGCTGTCGGGGTCCGCGACGAGCAGCTTGCGGCGAAGGCGTACCGAGTGTTCCGCGATCGGGAGGCAGTCGCGGAAGCGGCTCGTCCACAGGAACGCTCCTGCCAGTTCCGCGCAGGTGGCGGCCAGGCCCGCCTCGTACCGAGCGTCCCTGGCCGCCAGCTCCACACGCAGCTCGTACGCCTCCCGCAGTGCGGGAACCGCCCGGTGGACCGTCACCGAGGACCTCGCGTAGCTGGCGCCGAGGTCATGCAGGCAGATGGCCAGCCACTCGCGCCCCTCCTCGCTGTCGAGGGCCATGCGGCGGTGGTGCGGCAGGGCCTGGCGCAGCAGGATGCGCTCCGCGATGGGACGGCCGTGCTTCCAGTACAGGTAGGAACCGTCGTGGAGGCTGCTGGCATACCCCTCCGTGTAGAGGCTCGGGGCGTACTCGCTGAGGCGCCGCCGGATGGCAAGGGCCTGCCCCAGGGGAGCGGCCGCCTCTGTCGGGCGGCCGAGGGCGTCGTAGGCGCGGGCGAGATCCAGAGCGGTTCCGGATTGAGCGTTCAGATTGCTCGCGTTGAGCGGCAGAGGGGCGTGCGCGTAGATCTCGAGGGCCTCCTCGAAGCCCTCGGCCGCCGCCGCGTCGTCGCCCGTGCGCTCGTGGAAACCGGCGAGCACACTGACCGAACGGGCGAGGCCTGGCACCGCGACGCCGTGCGGGTCGCGGGCCAGGGCCCTGCGGTGCTCGATGGCCTCTCGGATGGACTCCCGCGCCGCCGCGGCGTCCCCTTCCTGGGACTGTCCCAGGGCGAGGTTGTGCAGTGTCTGCGCCAGGGTGGAGCGGTGGACTCCGGGAAGTTCCCCGACCAGCGGGCGCAGCAGTTCGATCGCTTCCCGTTCCAGCGCCATGGCCTCGCCGCGGGGCCGAGAGGCGGCGCTGTAGTCGACGGCGAGGCCCATCAGAGCGCGCGCGAGGTCGGCGGTGTACGCGTCCGGGTTCTCCTCGGCCAACCGGCGAGAGGCCTTCACCGCCTCCTCGCCCAGCGCCAGTGCCTCCGGATGCCGTTGCAGGCGCCAGAGGTTCGTGCCTCGCTCCGTCAGCGCCCTGACGAGCAGGAGCGGGTCCAGTTCGGGGTACGCGGAGACCAGTGCTCGGGCGCGCCGGACGGCCTCCTCGGTGTGATCGTCGGACCGGGCGATCTGGTCGAAGGGAATCGCGCTCGGGTCGAGCTGCCAGACCGCCTGTGACTGGTTGATCAGTGCCCGCACCAGTCCGCGCTCGCGCTTCTCCCGCTCCTCGCCGTCCTCCTCCGCCAGCGCGCGGAAGAGGCTCAACGCCTGGTCGCCGGCGTCGTACGCCTCCATCAGACGGCCGGTCATGCCGCAGGCCTGCGACAGCACCAGCAGCGAGTCGGCCCACTCCGTGCGGAGCGTCAGCGTCCCGTCGTGGGCCAGGTCCTCGCGGAGCGCCGCGGCCGCGGCGGCTGCCTCCCGGGCGTCCTCCCAGTCGCCGACCGCCTGGTGACGCTCGGCCAGGTTGTGCAGCGCCCAGGCGCGGTCACGTCGTGCCTGCGGGGCGTCTCCCGTGGCGTGGCACAGGCGGCTCAGTTCGCGGGCGACATCGAGCGCGTGGTCGCGCAGGACGTGGGACTGCTCCGGCAGCGCGTCCGAGTGGGCGCGCAGCACGGTGGCGGTCAGCGGTGCGTAGCCGGGGACGGAGCGCATCGCCTCGCCCAGCAGGTCGATGACGGTGTGTGCCATGGCCGCGCGGCCCTGGTTGCTGTGGGCCACGGCAGAGCGGGCCAGCACGGTGAGGGTCTGCACCCGCTGGTGGTCCGTGGCTCGGCCGAACAGTCTCCTGAGCAACCCCCTGTCGGCGACGATCTGCTCCGAGGCGTGGTACTCCGCCAGCCGGTCCGGCTCCAGTTGACCCCAGTACCGGCCCTCGGGCGGCGGGTACAGGTCGCGCAGCCAGGCGGTGATGTCCGTGATGTGTCCCGGCAGTTCACCGGGCAGCAGCCGTTCGATGGTCGCCCGGGCCTCCTGCTCGTCCTGCGCGGGACACAGCACGGCCGCCGCCACCGCCGGTTCGAGGAGCTTGTTTCCCCGGGGCCCCATGCCCCACCCGTCGGCGGTCTCCTGCCAGTACGTCCTCTCGTGGTCCAGGAGTTCGTCCTCCAGCGTCCTCGCGTCCCGCTGGGATGGCCGAACACGGCGCAGCAGCGCGGCCAGCGCCTCCATCTGCACCGTCAGTGCCGTCTGCGCCCCAGGGCCCGCCGCGGGGCGGGCGGCCGTCAGGGCGTCGGCGAGAGCGGGCCAGTCGACGTCCGTCCCGCCGATCACCTCCGCCAGGTGGCGGGAGATGTCCCGGACCGCCGTCCGGAACGCCTCCTCCCGGTCGGCGGCGCCGGGGCTGAGCGCATGCAGTCTGGTCTCGGGCAGGGCGCCGGTGGCCCTGGTCTGCCAGGAGCCGAGCGAGCGGGCGAGCAGCAGCAGGCGCACCGGATGCCGGGCCTGACGAGTCTGCTCCCGCAGCTTCCTGACCAGCTCGGGCCGGGTCTCGGCGTAGTCGATGACCAGCAGCAACGGATACTGGACCGCGCCCAGGGCGTGCAGGTCACGGGGCTCGTGGGACAGCTGTCCGACCACCCAGCCCTGGTCCCGCATCCGCGCCATCAGCTGCCGCGCCAGCCGGGTCTTGCCCTGCCCGCCCGGAGCGGTGAGTACCCGGACAGCGAGGGGACCGTACGGATCCGTCCGGCACCACTCCTCCAGGTCGGAGAGTGTGTCCTGCCTGCCGTGGAACGAGACGACCTCGGCGTCGGCCCGCAGCAGCGCGATGGGGGACAGCATGTCCCGTCTGGGCGGCGCCGGCTCCAGCAGGCCGGTGAACTCGGCCGCTTCGAGTTGCGGGTCGGCGCCGGTCGCCGCGCGGACGGCCGCGCGGAAGTCGGGACAGGCCAGCAGGTCGTCGCTGCGGGTGTACCGCAGCCGCGTGCCCTGACGCGGCCGGCGGTCTGCTCGCACCACGCCCAGCAGCAGTTTCTCGCCGAGCAGGAAGACGGCAGCGCCCGACATCCCGGACCATGGGGTGGTCCTCGCGGCGGTTTCGGCGTCGAGCTCCGAGACGTCGGCCTCCACCAGCCCGATGTCGTCGAGGATCTCGAAGGTCGCGCCACCGTGCGGCCTGACCCGGCCGGCCAGTGCCGTCTGGTTCCGGCGGTCCGTGGTGCGCTCCTGCCGGGGGAATCCTGTCGCGATGGCCCGCAGCTCGGTGCCGCCCGTCACGCACCGGCCCCAGCGTTGGGGGTGGCGGTACGGAGCACCGCGCAGGGTTCTCGGCGTCGGCCAGTCCCGGGCGGCCTCGGGGATCTCCAACAGGGCGGCGTCCACGGTCTCGTCGTGCCGTCGCCAAACCACTTGTGCGGGGAACCGATCGGTGGAGTCCGGGAGGGACACCGTGATCTCGCCGTGTTCGTCCGGTGGCAGCAGATGCGCGGCGGTCAGGACGAGCCGGGGCGCGATCAGGTAGCCACTGCCGAAGCTGGTACTCAGGGTTGTGCCGACGGTTCTGCTGCGGACCTTGACGACCTGTTCCTGCTCCATGAACCCGTCCCCGGACTATTCGACGTCGCCCACAGACACCTCTCCGCCATCGCGCCGCTCCGGGTTCAGCCGTAGGGTCACGCGCTGGGTGGACCGTGCCGAGCGTTCGCCTCGGGCGTCCGCCTCCACGACACCGAACCGCAGCCTTCCGCCGCCGTTCTTCGCCCGGACCAGCTCGATCTCGAACTCCGCCGTGATCTCACCCAGCACGAAGCGCAGGGAGGAGTCCTGACCGCGGCGCTGGGCCTCCGACAACTGGGACCGCAGTACCTCGATGGCGTCCGCCAGATCCAGCCAGTCCTCGTCACGCTCGTCGCGTGCCATGCCCCACCCCCGTCACCGCGTTCATCATCCGTGGCCATGCTAGCGATTCTCCGCCGGGATTCGCCGTGGATGACCAGTACGTCCAGGGGAGTTGGGCGGCACAGAATGTGAAGGTCTGTTCACGCGATCGTCCGCCGCGCCGTGCTCGCCCGTTCCGTCAGCCGCGGTGCCAGCAGGGTCGCCTCCGGTACGTCCGTGTCGCCGTCAAGTTTCCGCATCAGCAGCTCCACCGCGCGCGTGCCCACCTCCGCCGACGGAAGGGCGACCGAGGTGACGGGTACGCGGACGGACTCGGCGAGTTCGTCGGGGCAGATGGCGGTGACGGAGAGGTCGCCGGGGACGCGTAGGCCGAGTTTCTCGAAGGCGTCGATCAGGGGCTCCAGCAAGGGTTCGTTGTGGACGACGACTCCCGTCAGCGCGGGCTGTTCGCGCAGGAGTTGCTCGGCGACCGCGCCGGCGCCACCGGGGACCGCCTCGCACGGGTGGACCGAGGAGGCGAGGCCGTGCCGGTCGGCGGCGGCGGTGAAGCCCTGGACCACGTGCTGGGCGAACGCGGTCTGCCGGACGTACACCTGCGGCGGCGACCCGACCAGCGACACCACCCGGTGTCCGAGGCCCGCCAGATGCTCCACGCACGCCTCGCCGGCCGCCTTGAAGTCGAGGTCGATGCAGGTCAGGTCCGTGGAGGAGGCGGGGAACCCGATCACCACCGACGGCCGTTCCAGGGCTCGCAGCAGCGGCAGCCGCGGGTCGTGCAGCTGTACGTCCATCAGGATCAGCGCGTCCACGAGTGCCGTGTCGGCGACCCGGTGCAGGCCCTCCTCGCCCTCCTCCTGGGTGAGGAGGAGCACGTCATGGTCGTAGCGCCGGGCCGTGGTGACGACCGAGACCGCGAACTCCATCATCACCGGCACATGGATGCCGGCCCGCAGCGGCGCCACCAGCGCCAGCACGTTCGACTTGCTGCTCGCCAGCGCCCGGGCGCCCGCGTGGGGCCGGTAGCCCAGCTCGCGGATGGCGGCCTCCACCCGCTGCCGGGTCTCCTCGGAGATGGGGCGCTTGCCGCTGAGCGCGTAGGACACGGTGCTCGGGGACACCCCGGCGCGCCGCGCCACGTCGGTGATCTTCACCATCAGGCGCACTCCACCGTGAGGAACCCGGTCCCGGCCCGCGCCCGCACCTCGCGCTCACCGACGGCCAGCCCCCACGGCGCCGCCGGGTCACCGCACGACGCCCGCAGCAGATCCCCCTCGCGTACGACGGTGAAGGTCACGTCCCCGACCCGTACCGTCACCTGGTCGCCCCGTTCCAGGCCGTACGCCCGCAGCGTGACCCCGTCGGCGTGGTCGTAGTCGGGCCGGTCGTCCACCGAACCCACCGGGATGACGGCTCCCGGGCGCACGAGGAGCGGCACGCTCATGAATTCGTGGTTCTCACGCACCCAGCGCGGCCCGGTCACCGTCCGACCGGTCACGAAGTGGGTCCAGGTGCCTTCGGGCACGTAGTACGAGACATCGCCCTCGTCGCTGAACACCGGCGCGACCAGCAGGTCCGGGCCGAGCATGTACTGCCGTTCCAGGTGCGCGCACCCGGGGTCGTCCGGGAACTCCAGCACCATCGCCCGCATCACCGGCACGCCCTCGGAGTGGGCGGTGCGCGCGGCCTCGTACAGATAGGGCATGAGGCGCAGCTTCAGCCGGGTGAAGTGCCGCAGTACGCCGACCGATTCCTCGTCGAACAGCCAGGGCACGCGGTAGGAGGAGCTGCCGTGCAGGCGGCTGTGGGAGGACAGCAGTCCGAAGGCCACCCAGCGCTTGAACAGGGACGGGGTCGGGGTGCCCTCGAAGCCGCCGATGTCGTGGCTCCAGAAGCCGAAGCCGGAGAGCCCGAGGGAGAGGCCTCCGCGCAGGGACTCGGCCATCGACTCGTACGTCGCCTCGCAGTCGCCGCCCCAGTGGACCGGGAACTTCTGGCTCCCGGTGGTCGCCGAGCGGGCGAAGACGACCGCCTCCTCCTCGCCCCGGTGCTTGCGCAGCACGTCGAAGACCGTGCGGTTGTAGAGGTACGTGTAGTAGTTGTGCATCCGCTCCGGGTCGGAGCCGTCGGACCAGACCACGTCGAGGGGAACCCGCTCGCCGAAATCCGTCTTGAAGCAGTCGACACCCTGTGCGAGCAGCGCCTCCAGCTTGGACGCGTACCACTCGCGGGCCGCCGGACTGGTGAAGTCGACCAGCGCCATGCCGGGCTGCCACAGGTCCCACTGCCAGACGCTGCCGTCCGGCCGCTTCAGCAGGTGCCCCAGTGCCTTGCCCTCCGCGAACAGCGGGGAGCGCTGGGCGATGTACGGGTTGATCCACACGGACACCCGCAGGCCCCGCGCGTGCAGCCGCGCGAGCATCCCCTCCGGGTCCGGGAACACCCGCGGGTCCCACTGGAAGTCGCACCAGTTGAACTCGCGCATCCAGAAGCAGTCGAAGTGGAAGACGGACAGCGGCAGTTCGCGCTCGCGCATGCCCTCGATGAAGGAGGTGACGGTCTCCTCGTCGTACGACGTGGTGAAGGACGTCGACAGCCACAGGCCGAAGGACCAGGGCGGCGGGAGGGCGGGGCGGCCGGTGAGGGCGGTGTACTTGCGCAGGATGTCCTTCGGGTTCGGGCCGTAGATGACGTAGTACGTCAACTGCTGCGTCTCGGCGCTGAACTGCACCCGGGAGACGACCTCGGAGCCGACCTCGAAGGCCACCTTGCCCGGGTGGTCGACGAAGACGCCGTAGCCCGCGTCCGTCAGATAGAAGGGGACGTTCTTGTACGCCTGCTCGGTCGCCGTGCCGCCGTCGGCGTTCCAGATGTCGACGACCTGGCCGTTCTTCACCAGGGGGCCGAAGCGTTCACCGAGGCCGTAGACCGAGGTCCCCACACCGAGGTTGAGCTGTTCGCGCAGGTAGTGCCCCGAGGCGTCCCGCATGATGCCCATGCCCTTGGTGGAGCTGGAGGTGAGGGTGCGGCCGTGGGCGAGGAAGTCGACGTGCCAGGAGCCGGTGCGGGCCACCCGGACCGACAGCGCGCCGGAGGTCAGGGTGGCGTGCTCGTCGTCGTAGGCCACCTGCGGCGGGACGTCTTCGTGGGTGACCTCGAACTCCGGGCCGCGCGGCTGCTCGCCGTCGAAGTGGGTGAAGGTGACGCCGATGACGTCCGGCATCGGCGCGTGGGCGCTGATCGTCACGACCGGTCCCTTCAGCAGGTCGCCGCGGTGGCGGATGGGCTGGGTCGGCGCGTGGATCTCCAGCGCGCCGTCCTGCGCGGTGACGTCGAGCACCTCGACCGGATAGGCCGCGGTGACACCCTCGCGCAGCAGCCAGTAGCCGTCGGTGAACTTCATGTGGGGGTTCCTTACTTCACGGCACCGACGGCGATGCCGCGGGTGAGGGTTCGCTGGAAGACGAGGAAGAACACGAGGGCGGGCAGGACGCCCAGGAGGGCTGCCGCGTTGGTCATCGTGGCGTCCATCAGACGCTGGCCCTGGAGGACGCCGAGGGCCACCGACACGGTCTGGTTGTCGTTGGAGATCAGCATGACCAGGGGGAGCAGGAACTCGTTCCAGGTCCAGATGAAGAAGAAGACCAGGAGCACGCCGAGGGTGGGGCGGCTGACGGGGACCACGATCCGCCACAGCACCTGCCACTTGTTCGCCCCGTCGATCCGGGCGGCCTCGATGATCTCCCGGGGGAACTGGCCGAGGACGGAGGAGAGGAGATACGTGCCGAAGGCCGCCTGGATCACCGTGAACACGATGATCACGCTCAGCCGGGTGTCGTAGAGACCGGCCTCCTTGCTCAGGTAGTAGATCGGGTAGACCAGCGCCTCCTGCGGCAGCATGTTCGCGAGCACGAAGAAGGCGAGCACCCAGGTGCGGCCCTTGATCCGGCCGATGCCGATCGCGTAGGCGTTGAGGACCGACAGGACGACCGCAAGCACCGCCACCGCGCCGCTGATCAGCGCCGAGTTGACCAGCTTCTGGCCGAAGTCGACGCGTTCCCAGAAGTCCTTGACACCGTCCAGGTAGAGGCCCTCGGGCAGGCTGAGCGGGCCGTTCTGGGCGTACTCGGTGGGGGACTTGACCGCGTTGACGGCGACGATCGCGAACGGGACGACCATGAAGAGGGCCGCGATGCAGAGGGCCACCAGCACCGGATAGCGGCGGAGCGCGGTCGTCATACGCGGGTCCCTTCCTCGGCGTCCTCCGCGCGGGTCTGGAGCTTCAGGCCGATCAGGGAGAACAGCAGGATGATCACGGTGAGCACGGTGGAGATCGCGGCGCCGTAGCCGACCTGCGTCTTCTCGAAGAACGTGGTGAAGGAGAAGTAGGAGGGAACGTTCGTCGCCCCGCCCGGGCCGCCCTTCGTGAGGACGTACACCGCGCCGAACACCTTGAGCGCGGCGATCGTGCACCAGGTCAGCACGACGTAGATCTCCGGGCGGATCTGCGGCAGCGTGATGTGCCGGAAGCGGCGCCACCAGCCGGCGCCGTCCAGCTCGGCCGCCTCGTACAGCTGCGGGTCGACGCGCCCGAGGCCCGCCATGAAGACGACCAGCGGGAAGCCGAGCTGGACCCAGACCATCACGCCCATGACGCTGTAGAGCGCGAGGTCCGGGTCGCCGAGCCAGTCCTGCTGCCAACTGGTGAGACCCACGGCCTTGAGGAGTTCGTTGAGGGAGCCGTTGTCCGGGGCGAGGATCCAGCTCCAGACGATGCCGGCCACGGCGATGGGCAGCACTTGGGGGAGGTAGAAGCAGGCGCGCAGGACAGCCGTGATCCTGTCGCCGAAGTGTTTGCCGACGTAGTCGAACAGCGCGGCCGCCAGGACCAGCCCGATCGCCGTCGGTACGGCCGCCATCGCGACGACCATGAAGAGGCTGTGCCGGAAGGACGCCCAGAACTCGGAGTCGTCCAGCAGCGCCCGGTAGTTGGCGAGCCCGGACCAGCCGGGGGAGCCCACGCCCTGCCAGTCGGTGAAACTCACGCCCGTGTTCATCAGGAACGGGACGACGATCACGACCAGGAAGGCGAGGATCCCGGGGAGCAGGAACAGGGCGTAGGAGTCACGGGGGCGGCGGCGCGGAGGGCCGGTGCGGTCCTGCTTGCCGGCCACCCGCCCGCCGCGTTCGACGGTGACCGTCATCGTTTGGGCGCGTTCTTGTCGTACGCCTCCTGCAACGCGTCCAGGTAGCCGTCCGGTTTCTCGCTGCCGGTCAGCAGCTTCTGGGTCTCCGAGACGAGGACGTCGTAGAAGCCGGCGATCGGCCAGTCCGGGTAGAAGGCGAGGCCGTCGCGGCGGGAGAGGGTGTTGAAGTGGTCGATGAGGGTCTTGGACCGGGGGTCGGTGACGGCGCTCGCGTCCGCCGCGACCGGGACGCCGCCCTTGTTGCCGAGCAGGTTCTGGATCTTCTTCGACAGGGTGATGTCGATGAAGTCGTAGGCGAGGTCCTTGTTCTCGGCGCCCTTGGGGACGACCCAGAGGTTGCCGCCGGAGCCGAGGGTGAGGTTCGAGTCGGGCCACAGGAAGGTGCCCCAGTCGAACGTCGCCTCGTCCTGGAAGCGGCCGTACCACCAGCTGCCGGAGAACAGGATCGGTGACTTGCCCTGGAGGAAGGAGACTCCGGCGTCCTCCGCCTTCGCGCTGGTGGAGTTCTCGCTCAGATAGCCCTTCTTCACCCAGTCGGCGAAGGTCTCCGCCGCGTAGGTCCAGGCCGCGTCGTGGAAGTCGGGCTTGCCCTTGTAGAGCTCGTAGGCGTCGACCCAGGCGCGGTCGGCCTTCGACAAAGCGAGCTGGTAGAGGTACTGGTGGGCGGGGTATTCGGCGCCCGCGTTGGCGAGCGGGGTGATGTCCTCGGCCACGAACCTGTCCATCGCGGCGGTCAGTTCGTCGAAGGTCTTCGGCTCGGGGATCTTGTACTTGGCGAAGAGGTCCTTGTTGTAGAAGACCATCGTGTACTCGGCGTAGTTGGGCACGCCGAACCACTTGCCGGAGCCCATGACGCCCTCGGTGTCATAGACGCTGGTGGTGCGGACGCCCTTGCCGATCTTCTTGTCCCAGCCGCGTTTCGTCGCCTCGGGGGTCAGGTCGGTCAGCAGCCCTTGCTTGGAGAGCAGGCCCGCCGTCGCGTTGCCCTTGTTGTATTCCATGAGGTCGGGTGCGTCGGAGGAGTTGAGGACCATCTGCGCGGTCTTCTGGATCTGCTCGAAGCCCTTCGCCTCGAACTCCACCTTCACGCCCGGGTGCGTGGCCTCGAACTCCTTGACGGCCGCGTTCCAGGCTTGCCCCATCGCGCTGTTCGGAGCCTCGTAGTGCCACAGTCTCAGCGTCCTGCCGTCCCCGGACCCGCTGTCCGAGCCGCCGCAGGAGGTCAGAAGCAGCGCCCCGCCGAGCATCGCCGCCATGACCGCCGTCCTACGCCTTCGTGCCGTTGACATCCTGTGCCTCCAGGGGAGCCGGATGGGTGTCGGAACGTCACGCAGCGTCGATCGAATCGATTCGATGCGCGACGTCGAAGCGCTTCGACGGGCGAACGTATGTTGCGGCTGTTGCGGCGTCAATGGGGTGCGTCGGAATTGGGGGGACGGGGGAGGGAAGCGATTCGACGGCCGGACGGGTCGACGGTCGGCTGACTCGCCTCGATCCGGTGCTGCGGGCGGGCCTCGAGCACCGGCCCGTGCGCTTCGAGGCGATGGCGGTCGTGCTGCCCGAGGATCATTCGCCGGCGGAGTTGGAGGCGGTGCCGGTCGGCGCCCTCGCCGGTGAGGTCCTGTATGCGGGCGCCGGGAATCCGCGCACGCCGGAGTGGGCCGGCCCGGCCCGGGCGCTGTTCGAGGGGCGGGGCGTGGAAGTCGCGCCCCCCCGTTCCGCTCGCCGTGGGGGACGAGGAGTTCCAGCGGATCACGGCGAAGGCCCGGACGCCGGTCCTCGCCGTGGTGGATTTTCCGGCCATGCCCGCGACGGTGACGCGACCACTGATCGCTCCCGTTCCGTGGTCACTCGTGTCACTGGTGTGGCGTAAGGGGCTGGTGCATCCAGGGTTTGCCGCGCCGCGCCGGGCGGCGGTCGAACTGTCGGTCGAGAAGCGTTGGCTTGAACGAACCGTCGAGGGTCGGATTTCAGCCACTGATTTGGCCTTGATGAACACTCGTTATTGACACGATGCCAACACAGAACCTCCGCTTGCGCTACATTCGACGCCTGAGCACAGTGTGATAAACGGGGCGCTCGAACCGGGTGGGGGCTCGGCTCGACCGACGGGTGCTGAGGTCGAACGCGCGCCTGGACCTGTCCCGTGGGGGGATGTGCGTGCAAGTGAAGAACTGGCAAGAAGAAGCCCAACCGGAATGGCCCGAGGTCGCGTCGGCCCAGGAGCCCTCGGCTCCAGAGGGCCGCAACCAGGTCTTTCCGGAGACCAGAGGGGCCGAGGGCCCCGTGATGGGCGAAAACGGAATCCCGAGCCAGAGCGTCCGCTCCGCCTCGTTGACCGGCAGGACGAAGAGACTCGGCCGACATGCCCGGGGGGTCCCGGACCCGGGCCGGGCCGGCGGCGCCGATGTCCTCGCGTCGCCCGGCACGTCCAAGGACCGACTCGAGCCCGCTGGGCTGCCCGCCGCCGTGCGGGACCCGTGGGAGGAGCCCGGCGGGTCGGCTTCCAGCCACGACTTGTATGGCGGGAATGGACGCGATGGCAGCGACCCCGCCCATGATCCGTATGAGGTGACGGTGCAACTGGACGGCATCGGCCAGCAGTTGGAGGACCTGCTCGTAAAGCAGGCCAGGAGCGACGACGGGCCGGGCGGTGGTCAGGACATTTCCGACGGTCCCGTCTTCGTGGACGAGTCGGGTCGCCGCAGCCGCTTGTACCGCCGGATAGGCATCGCCGTCGGCGTGGCCTGTGGGGTGTACGCCGTCGTCATCGTCGCCACCCTGCTGTCCGGCAACTCCAACGCGCCCTGGCTGCCCGTGCCGGGCCAGGAGGTGGGAAAGCCCGCCGGCAAGGTGGAGAGCACGAAGCCGCCCACCGACTCGGCGACGCGCGCCGGCAAGGGCGGCAGCTCACCCGGCTCCACCAGCCCGTCGACCGGTCAGGGCAGCGCGACCGCTCCGACACCCGGCGCCAGCGCGTCCGGTGCCACCACCAGCCCCGCCAAGCCGGGCACCTCGGCGGCCCCGAAGACGAGCCCGACCGGCACCCCGAAGGGGCCGGTCGCCGGTCCGACGGTGTCCACCCCGACGCCGACGGGGACCTCGTCGGCGGCCACGGGCCCGGCGGCCACCCCGACGCCGACCGATCCCGGAACAACGCCCACGCCCACGCCGTCCGAGACCGCGGGCCCCAGCGACAGCCCGGCCCCCGGCACCGGCCCGGTGGCCGAGGGCCCGAGCGACCCGACGCCCATCGCCACGGAGTCGCACGCCGACCCCGCGCCGGCTCCGGCGTCGACCGCAGTTCCCGTCACCTGATGACCCCACCGCTCCCGACGTCCTCGACCGAACGGCGCCCCCGCTCCGAACGCCCACCGCACAACGACACCGCGCGCGTCCGCGTACGTCGTGCGAGGGCCGCGCGTCGCGGTGTGCGCCGGTCGGCGGGGCGCGGTCGCAGGTGGCCGTCCGTCGAACCGGTGCTCCCCGTGGACGCACCCCGATTCCGGTGTTCATCGTCTGGTGGCACCCCCGTCCCCGGTGTCCATCGTCCGATGGCATCCCCGTCCCCGGAGCACAACCTCTGATGGCATCCCGAACCCGCCGTCCCGGGGCCGCGACCGGAGCCCCCGACGGCTCCCGGCGCCGCCGCCTGCCCATGCGTCTGTTGCTGCCGCTGCTGGTCCTCGTCGCGCTGATGGCGATGCTGATGCTGCGCGGCTACGTCCACAGCGAGATCCTCGCCGACCACCGCATCCAGCCCGAGGCCTCCACCGACAAGGTGCCCGAGAAGATACTCGACGGGGGCCCGGTCATCGACACCCGCGGCGGCCGCACCACCACCCTGAAGGTGCCCGACCACCGGATGGTCCTCACCTTCGACGACGGCCCCGACCCGACCTGGACCCCCAAGGTCCTGGACGTGCTCAAGAAGCACCACGCGCACGCCGTCTTCTTCGTCACCGGCACCATGACCTCGCGCTATCCGGACCTGGTCAAGCGCATGGTCGACGAGGGCCACGAGGTCGGCCTGCACACGTTCGACCACCCCGACCTCTCCTACCAGTCGCAGAAGCGCATCGACTGGGAGCTGTCCCAGACGCAGCTCGCGATCACCGGCGCCGCCGGCATCCGCACCTCGCTCTTCCGGCCGCCGTACTCCTCCTTCGCCGACGCCATGGACAACAAGTCCTGGCCGGTCACCGAATACATCGGCACCCGCGGCTACATCACCGTCGTCAACAACACCGACAGCGAGGACTGGCGCAAGCCGGGCGTCGCGCAGATCGTCCGCAACGCCACGCCCAAGGGCGGCAAGGGCGCCGTCGTCCTGATGCACGACTCCGGCGGTGACCGCCACCAGACCGTGCAGGCACTCGACCGCTTCCTGCCCGACATGCAGGCCAAGGGCTACGAGTTCGACAACCTCACCGAGGCCCTCGACGCGCCCAGCGCCGCCACCCCGGTCACCGGCGTCGACCTGTGGAAGGGCAAGGCCTGGATCTTCCTCGTGCAGGCCTCGGACAACATCGCCGCCGTCCTGGTGGTCTGCCTCGCCGGCATCGGCTTCCTGGTCATCACGCGCTTCGGCCTGATGTTCCTGCTCTCCGGCATCCACGTCCGTCGGGTCCGCCGCCGCGGCTTCAGCTGGGGAGCGCCGGTCACCGAACCGGTGTCGGTGCTGGTCCCGGCGTACAACGAGGCCAAGTGCATCGAGAGCACCGTGCGTTCACTGATGCAGAGCGACCATCCGATCGAGGTCGTCGTCATCGACGACGGGTCGAGCGACGGCACCGCCCGGATCGTGGAGGAACTCGCCCTGCCGGGCGTCCGTGTCGTCCGCCAGCTCAACGCGGGCAAGCCCGCGGCCCTCAACCGGGGCGTGGCGAACGCCCGGTACGACCTCGTCGTGATGATGGACGGCGACACCGTCTTCGAACCGTCCACGGTCCGCGAACTCGTGCAGCCCTTCGGGGACCGCCGGGTCGGCGCGGTCGCCGGCAACGCGAAGGTCGGAAACAAGGACACCCTCATCGGCGCCTGGCAGCACATCGAGTACGTGATGGGCTTCAACCTGGACCGCCGGATGTACGACGTCCTGCAGTGCATGCCCACCATCCCGGGCGCCGTCGGAGCCTTCCGGCGCACGGCCCTGGAACGGGTCGGCGGCATGAGCGACGACACGCTCGCCGAGGACACCGACATCACCATGGCCATCCACCGCGACGGCTGGCGCGTCGTCTACGCCGAGAACGCCCGCGCCTGGACCGAGGCCCCGGAGTCCGTCCAGCAGCTGTGGTCCCAGCGCTACCGCTGGTCGTACGGCACCATGCAGGCGATCTGGAAACACCGCGGTGCCCTCTTCGACCGGGGCCCGTCGGGCCGTTTCGGCCGGGTCGGACTGCCGCTGGTGTCCCTCTTCATGGTCCTGGCGCCGCTGCTGGCCCCGCTGATCGACGTGTTCCTCATCTACGGCCTGGTCTTCGGCCCCACCGAGAAGACGATCGTGGCCTGGTTCGGCGTCCTCGCCATCCAGGCGGCCTGCGCCATGTACTCCTTCGTCCTGGACCGCGAGCGGCTGACCCCGCTCATCTCACTGCCCCTGCAACAGATCCTCTACCGCCAGTTGATGTACGTCGTCCTGCTCCAGTCCTGGATCACCGCCCTCACCGGCGGCCGGCTGCGCTGGCAGAAGCTGCGGCGCATGGGCGGGGTGTCGGCGCCGCCGAACGTGCCCGTGCAGGGCAGGAAGGTCGCGGAAAGGAGGCCGGTGGGATGAGTACGGCACCCACACAGCCCGCCCTTCAGGAACAGCCCGGCGAGGTGCCCGAGCAGCGGCCGGCCGCCGCTCCGGGCCGCGACCGCTACTTCGACCTGCTGCGGGCCATCGCCCTCGGCCGGGTCGTCTTCTACCACCTGTTCGGCTGGGCCTGGCTCCCCGTGGTGTTTCCGTCCATGGGCGTGATGTTCGCTCTGGCCGGCAACCTCATGGCCCGCTCCCTCGGCAAGCGCCCCGCGGTGCAGGTCGTCCGCGGCCGTATGCGCCGACTGCTGCCGCCGCTGTGGCTGCTGGGCACCATCGGGGTGTCCGGCATGCTGCTCGGCGGCTGGGGGCCGGACTCCGAGGGCCATCCGGCCTGGTGGTGGATCCACCTCTCCTTCTGGATCCTGCCGCTGAGCGACCCGCCGTACGGCGAGGGTGTGCCCGGCATCCACGGGCTGATCGGCAGCGAATGGTCCGAACAACTGGCCGTACCGCTGTGGTACATCCGCGCCTACCTGTGGTTCGTCCTGCTGTCGCCGTTCCTGCTGAAGGCGCTGCGCGCGCTGCCCTGGCCGACGATCCTGTCGCCGATCGCCCTGTCCGCGGCCCTGGAGTTCGGCTGGCTCAACGTGCCCAGCTGGCGGCTCGACTCCAACCTCGTCGACTTCGGCGCGTTCGGCGCCTGCTGGCTCCTCGGCATGGCCCACCAGGAAGGCATCCTGCAACGCCTGCCGCGCTACGTCGTGCCCTCGCTCGCGCCCGTGGTCGCCTGCATCGGCCTCTGGTACATGCTCACGCACGGCTTCAGACCGAACCACGACCTCGACGACATCCCCTTCGCCCAGTCCCTGTGGTCCTTCGCCACCGTGCTGCTGCTCCTGCACTTCAGCCCCTCCTGGTCCGAGTGGCCGCGTCCGCTGCGCCGCTGGGACCGGCTGGTCACCCTGTTCAACTCCCGGGCGGTGACCATCTACCTGTGGCACAACGTGTGCATCGTGGTCGCGGAGTCCCTGTGGGACCACCTGTGGAACGTCCCGCTGCTGGAGGAGCACGCCCCCTGGCTGCTGGAGAGCTCCTGGCCCCTGCTGGTCGTCGTCTGGGCCCTCACCGCCTGCTGCATCCTGGCCTTCGGCTGGATGGAGGACGTGGCGGCCAAGAGACGGCCGAGGCTGTGGCCGGACGGGTCGGGAGGCGGCCGTAACGCCAGACACCGCTGATGTCGTGACCTGGACGAGCGGCCGCGACGGCAGACACCACTGACGTCGTGGCCTCCGCGGGCCAGGTCACATAACGTTCCGAGACCTCTCATCCCCACTGCACGCTCGGTGAGAGCAAAGTTCCCTTCCGGTCACCCAGTGCCACAGACCGGAAACGCGCCCTCCCTACCGTCGGGACTCAGCCACTCCCTCGAACCACCCGAGCCCCGGTACACCGTGGAGGCGTCATGACAGCCCCGAGCACAGCCCCCGCACCCCCTAGCAGGGGCGGCCGATGGATCCAGCAGTGGGATCCGGAGGACGAGACCTTCTGGAAGGAGACCGGAGAGAAGGTCGCCAAGCGCAACCTCTTCTTCTCGGTCCTCTCCGAGCACATCGGGTTCTCGATCTGGACCCTGTGGTCCGTGCTGGTGCTCTTCATGGGCCCGGAGTACGGGCTCACCCCGGCGGACAAGTTCCTGCTGACGTCGATGGTGACGCTGGTCGGAGCCGTCGTCCGAGTTCCCTACACCTTCGCGGTAGCGATCTTCGGCGGGCGGAACTGGACGATCATCTCGGCCAGTCTCCTCCTCGTCCCCAGCATCGCCGCCTTCGTCGTGATGAAGCCGGGGACCTCCTTCGCCACCTTCATGGTCGTGGGTCTCCTCGCCGGTATCGGCGGCGGCAACTTCGCCTCCTCGATGACCAACATCAACGCCTTCTTCCCCCTCCGTAAGAAGGGGTGGGCCCTCGGCCTCAACGCCGGTGGCGGCAACGTAGGCGTGCCGGTCATCCAACTGATCGCGCTCGCGATCATCGGCGCCAGCGGCGGCCCCCGCGTGCTGCTCGGGATCTACATCCCGTTGATCGTCGTGGCCGCGGTCCTCGCCGCGCAGTTCATGGACAACCTCGAGAACGTGAAGAACGACACCGGCGCCGCGAAGGACGCCGCGAGGGACGCCCACACCTGGATCATGTCCTTCCTCTACGTCGGCACCTTCGGTTCGTTCATCGGCTACAGCTTCGCCTTCGGGCAGGTGCTGACGAACCAGTTCGGGCGCACGCCGCTGGAGGCGGCCTACGTCACCTTCATCGGCCCGCTGCTCGGCTCACTGATCCGGCCCGTGGGCGGCTGGATGGCCGACAAGTACGGCGGCGCGAAGATCACGCTGTACAACTACGTCGGCATGGGCGTCGCGACCGCGGTGCTCATCGCCGCCAGCATGGAGAAGTCGCTGGCGCTGTTCACCGTCGCGTTCGTGGTGCTGTTCGTCCTCACCGGCATCGGCAACGGGTCCACGTACAAGATGATCCCGGGCATCTTCCAGACGAAGGCCCTGGCCAAGGGGCTGGAGGGCGAAGAGGCCGCCGCGTACGGGCGTCGCCTCTCCGGTGCCTCCATGGGTCTGATCGGCGCGGTCGGCGCGCTCGGCGGCGTGGGCATCAACCTCGCCTTCCGGCAGTCCTTCCTCTCCTACGGTTCCGGCACCGGCGCCTTCGTCGCCTTCCTCGCCTTCTACGGTGCCTGCTTCGTGGTCACCTGGGCCGTATACCTTCGCCGTCCGGCCCGCCAGGCCACGGCGACGGCTGCCACAGACACGAAGCCGCAGCTCAACTACGCGGAAGTGTGACGTAACACTGCTGACATCCAGCCGAACCGAGCCTGTCACGCACCGTTGACAGGCTCGATCGGCATGCGGGTGCGAGCACCCCATACCTGGGTGCGACCACCTCACGCAGGTGCCGACTCGAGTGCGGGACGAGAGTTATGTACGACGAACAGCAGCTACCGGACCACGGCCCCCTCGCGGGCTTCACCGTGGGGGTGACCGCCGCGCGCCGGGCCGACGAGCTGGGCGCACTGCTCCAGCGGCGCGGAGCCGCCGTCCTGCACGCCCCCGCCCTGCGCATCGTGCAGCTCGCCGACGACAGCGAGCTGCTCGCGGCGACCAAGGAGGTCATCGACAAGGCGCCGGACGTCGTGGTCGCCACCACCGCGATCGGCTTCCGCGGCTGGGTCGAGGCCGCCGACGGCTGGGGCCTCGGTGAGGACCTGCTGACCAGGCTGCGCGGAGTCGAGCTCCTGGCGCGCGGTCCCAAGGTCAAGGGCGCGGTACGTGCCGCCGGCCTGACCGAGGAGTGGTCGCCGTCGTCCGAGTCCATGGCCGAGGTGCTCGACCGGCTGCTGGAGGAGGGCGTGGAAGGCCGCCGTGTCGCCGTACAGCTGCACGGTGAGCCGCTGCCCGGGTTCGTGGAGGCGCTGCGGGCCGGGGGAGCGGAGGTGCTCGGGGTGCCCGTCTACCGGTGGATGCCGCCGGAGGACATCGGGCCGGTGGACCGGCTGCTGGACGCCACCGTGTCCCGCGGCCTGGACGCGCTCACCTTCACCAGCGCGCCGGCCGCCGCCTCGCTGCTGTCCCGGGCCGAGGAACGGGGTCTGCTGCCCGAGCTGCTGGCCGCGCTCAACCACGACGTGTTGCCGGCCTGTGTCGGCCCGGTCACCGCGCTGCCGCTCCAGGCCCAGGGCGTCGACACGGTCTCGCCGGAGCGGTTCCGGCTCGGTCCGCTCGTCCAACTGCTGTGCAAGGAACTGCCGGGGCGGGCACGGACGTTGCCGATCGCCGGGCATCGGGTGGAGATCCGCGGACACGCGGTGCTGGTGGACGGGGATCTGAAGCCGGTGCCGCCGGCCGGGATGTCCCTGTTGCGGGCCCTGACCCGACGGCCGGGATGGGTGGTGGCCCGCTCGGACCTGCTGCGGGCGTTGCCCGGTTCCGGGCGCGACGAGCACGCCGTGGAGACGGCGATGGCTCGCCTGCGGACGTCGCTGGGGGCGCCGAAGCTGATCCAGACGGTGGTGAAGCGGGGGTACCGGCTGGCGTTGGACCCGGCCGCCGACGCGAAGTATTCGGACGGGTGAGCAGGCGCTCGGCGTCTTGGTGAGAACACCGGGTTCGCGATCAAGTCGTCGATGTCCCACACCACTTGGACGTGGACCCGGTCGTCGCTGAGAGCGGCCGGGGGCGAACACGGCCCGGACACGCGTCCGAACCCGCACAGGTGCACCGCGCTCCCGCTCACCGCGTACCGGCGGTACGAGGGGTTCCGGCGACAGGATCGGGCAGGCACTGTTAGAGGGCACGGATCGGCACGGTTCCCCCAGCCCCCTTCGCTGGCATCTCACCCACCCCCTCCCCACCGGGGGTGACCTAGGCGGTGACAGGCACATGGCACTGGGTACGGCCACGGACGCGTACGAGTTGCGGTTCGACGCCGGGCGGATCTGTCTGGATCTCCTCGCGACCACCCACCCCGTCGAACGCCTCGGCTCGGTCGCGGTGCTGCGCGCCTGGATCGCCGGGTCGGGGCTCGTCCCCGCGGGCACCGAACTGGCGCACGCCGACACCTCCTGGCTGGCCGGATTCCGTGAACTGCGGTCCCGTATCGGACAGTTGGTCCCGGGCGGGCTGGCTCCCGAGGGGCGGCCCTACGACCTGGCGCTCGCCCACGTCAACGAGATCGCCCGCGCCGCGCCCCCGGCTCCCCGAGCCGTGCCCGGTGCGGACGGCACGCTCGTACGGCAGCTGGACGGACCGCCCGCGTGCACGGCGCTGCTCGGGGCCGTCGCCCGGGACGTCGTGGAACTGCTCACCGATCCGCTCGCGCGGGCGGGACTCAGACAGTGCGAAGGGGACAACTGCCCCATCGTCTACCTCGACACATCACGGGGCCGCAGGCGACGTTGGTGCTCCAGTGAGGTCTGCGGGAACCGGGAAAGGGTGGCCCGGCATCGACGCCGGGCGGCACTCACCCGCGCCTGAGCGGCGTTATGCCCCTTTTATGAAGGCACTGTCGAAGTGATTTCGATTACACGTCGTTTACCTGACGGGGCCGACGGGCAGCTGGCGTGATCTTTTCTATGTGCCGAAAATGTGAAGATCGCGCAGTGGGAATGTGCGGTCATGTCCGGCCTCGTCACGACACCCACAAGAAAACTGTCGCCCCACTTTGAACACCCGACTCCTCGCGCCCGTACTCGTGGGCGAGCGACCGACTGGGGGAACCCCGGGACATCGGAGGTGGGCGTGCGCAAGGATTCTGTCGTGGCCAATGAACGTGGATCGAGGGCCCGACATCGCATGTCCCAGCCCTCGGAACCTGATGAGGAGCTGATGCGTGCCCTGTACAGGGAGCACGCCGGACCCCTCCTTGCGTACGTCCTTCGTCTCGTTGCCGGCGACCGGCAGAGAGCCGAGGACGTCGTGCAGGAGACACTCATCCGTGCCTGGAAGAATGCCGGCCAGCTCAATCGAGCGACCGGTTCGGTACGCCCCTGGCTGGTGACGGTCGCCCGGCGCATCGTCATCGACGGCCACCGCAGCCGGCAAGCCCGGCCGCAGGAGGTCGATCCGTCGCCGCTGGAGGTCATCCCCGCGGAGGACGAGATCGACAAGGCGCTGTGGCTGATGACGTTGTCCGATGCGCTCGACGACCTGACCCCGGCCCACCGGGAGGTGCTCGTCGAGACGTACTTCAAGGGGCGTACGGTCAACGAGGCGGCCGAAACCCTGGGCATACCCAGCGGCACCGTTCGCTCAAGGGTTTTCTATGCCCTGCGGTCGATGAAGCTGGCACTGGAGGAGCGGGGGGTGACGGCGTGATGAGTGTGTATGGGGGATCACAGGGATTCGGTACGGGTGGTACGGGTATGTCTGGCCCCATGATGGGATCTCCGGGCCCGAACGAGCACGAAACCGTCGGTGCCTACGCCCTCGGCCTCCTCGACGATGTCGAAGCGACCGCGTTCGAGGCCCATCTCGCCACCTGCGAATGGTGCGCCCAGCAACTCGACGAACTCGCCGGCATGGAGCCGATGCTGGCCGCGCTCGCGGACCTGCCCGGCTCCGGCACACCCGGCATCGGTGAGTCGCTGTCCGCCAAGCCCAGCCCACGGCTGGTGAACAACCTCGTCGACGAGGTCTCCGAGCGCCGCGCGCAGAAGCGCCGCAAGAGCTTCTACATGGTGGCGGCCGCGGCCGCGCTGATCATCGGCGGCCCGATCGCCGCGGTGGCCGTGAACGGGGGCGACTCGGGTGGCGGCACCCAGGCGACCCCCCTGGCGAGCTCGGCCAAGACCACGTTCGACGCCATGGACGACAAGGTCACGGCGACGGACCCCTCGACGGACGTCAGTGCGACCGTCGGCACGCAGAAGAAGGACTGGGGCTCCGAGGTCGTCCTCGAGCTCAAGAACGTCAAGGGCCCGATCAAGTGCTCCCTGATCGCCGTCGGCAAGAACGGCGAGCGCGAGACGATCTCCTCCTGGTCCGTCCCCGACTGGGGCTACGGCCTTCCGGACGGCAAGACCGACAAGGCCAAGAACCCGCTCTACATCGGCGGCGGAGCGGCTTTCACCCCGAACGAGACCGACCACTACGAGGTCATGACCTTCGACGGCAAGAAGCTCGTCGAGGTCGACGCGTGAATCACTGAGAGCGGACACATAGCTTCCCCGGGCCCCCTTCGCGTACGGTTGACGGCTGCCCAGCACGTCAGAAGGGGGCCCGGTGGCCGCTCAGGCTCAGCAGGAAACCGCCGTTCGCGTCGCCGCACAGGACTCGGTCCAGGAATCCGCACAGGACTCCGTGCGGAAGCGCGAGATCGGCGTCGAACAGGAACACCTGGACCGGGTGTACCAGCGCCTCGAGGAGAAGATCCACGAGGCCGAGTTCCTCATGAACGACGCGGCGCAGCGCGGTCAGGTCGGCACCCCCGGCGCGCTCGCCGAGCGGGACGCACAGGTCTTCCGGGCCGGCATCCACCTCAACCGGCTCAACAACGAGTTCGAGGACTTCCTCTTCGGCCGTATCGACCTGCTCCTCGGCAAGGACGGCAAGAAGGGGCCCGACGGCGCCTTCACCGCCGTCGAGGCCGCTGACGGCGCGGTACGGGACGACAACACCGCCGACATCGCCGAGACCCTGCACATCGGCCGCATCGGCGTCCTCGACCAGGACTACGCCCCGCTGGTCATCGACTGGCGGGCGCCCGCCGCCGCCCCCTTCTACCGCTCCACCCCGGTCGACCCGGGCCGGGTGGTGCGCCGCCGGGTGATCCGTTCCAAGGGCCGCAAGGTGCTCGGCGTCGAGGACGACCTGATGCGCCCCGAGCTGAAGGCCCACCTCGACGGACACGAACTGGCCGTCATCGGCGACGGCGCCCTGATGGCCGCCCTCGGCCAGGCCCGCACCCACTCCATGCGGGACATCGTCGCCTCCATCCAGGCCGAGCAGGACCTGGTGATCCGCGCCCCCGCCGCCTCCGTGACGTACGTCGAGGGCGGCCCGGGCACCGGCAAGACGGCGGTCGCCCTGCACCGGGCCGCCTATCTGCTCTACCAGGACCGGCGCCGGTACGCGGGCGGCATCCTGATCGTCTCCCCGACCCCGCTGCTCGTGGCGTACACCGAGGGCGTCCTCCCGTCCCTCGGCGAGGAGGGCCAGGTCGCCATCCGCGCGATCGGCTCCCTCGTCGACGGCGCCGAGGCCACCCTGTACGACGCCCCGGCCACCGCCCGGGCCAAGGGCTCGTACAGGATGCTGAAGGTGCTGCGGAAGGCCGCCCGGGGCGCGCTGGAAGGGGAGTCCGGCGGCGGGGCACCCGGCACCGGCCGGGGCAGGGGCGCCCCCGCGCGCCCGGGCGCCTCCAACGGGGCCCGCTCCGACCGGCCCGCATCCGAACAGCTCGCCTTCGGCGACGAGACCGACGCGACCGACGAGCGCGGCGAGCGCGACAGAAGTGGCGAGCGCGGCGAGCACGGCAACGGCACCCCGGCACGGCCGCAGGCTCCCGCCGGCCCGCCCACCCGGCTCCGGGTGGTCGCCTTCGGGCGGCGGCTGGAGCTGGAGGCCGCGGAGCTGAACAGCATCCGGCAGACCGCCCTCAGCGGCACCGCGCCCGTGAACCTGCTGCGCCCGCGCGCCCGCAAGCTGCTCCTGGACGCCCTGTGGACGCGCTCCGGCGCGGGCGGCCGGCACACCGACCCGGAGCTGGCCGCCGAGCTGCGCTCCTCCTTCGACGAGGACGTCAGCTCCGAGGACAGCTTCCTGGAGTTCCTGGAGTCCTGGTGGCCCGAACTGACCCCGAAGGCGGTCCTGGAGGCCATGGCCGACGAGCGCCGGCTCGGCCGCTGGGCGCGCCGGATCCTCAACCCCGGGGAGGTCCGCAGGGTCGCCCGGTCCCTGCGCCGGGACGGCCTCTCCGTGCACGACATCGCCATGCTGGACGAACTCCAGGCGATCCTCGGCACCCCGGCCCGCCCGCGCCGCAAGCGTGAGGCGGACCCGCTCGACCAGCTCACCGGCCTCGAGGAGCTGATGCCGGTGCGCGAGGAGACCCAGCGCGAACGGGCCGAGCGGCTCGCCCAGGAGCGCACCGAGTACGCCCACGTCATCGTCGACGAGGCCCAGGACGTCACGCCGATGCAGTGGCGGATGCTCGGCCGCCGGGGCCGGCACGCCACCTGGACCGTCGTCGGGGACCCGGCCCAGTCCTCGTGGTCCGACCCCGACGAGGCCGCCGAGGCCCGCGACGAGGCCCTGGGCACCCGCCCGCGCCGCCGCTTCGAGCTGACCGTGAACTACCGCAACCCGGCGGAGATCGCCGAACTGGCCGCGAAGGTGCTGGCGCTGGCCATGCCGGGCTCGCCATCCCCGTCGGCCGTCCGCTCCACCGGCGTCCAGCCGCGCTTCGCCGTCGTACGGGACTCCCTCGCACAGACGGTCCGGGCCGAGGCCGCCCGGCTTCTCGACCTCGTCGACGGCACCGTCGGCGTCGTCGTCGCCATGAACCGCCGCGAGGAGGCGCGACGCTGGCTCTCCGCACTGGGCGACCGGGTCGTGGCCCTCGGCAGCCTGGAGGCCAAGGGCCTGGAGTACGACGCGACGGTGGTCGTCTCCCCGGCGGAGATCGCGGACGAGTCACCGGCCGGTCTGCGCGTGCTGTACGTGGCCCTGACCCGGGCGACGCAGCAGCTCACGGTGGTGTCGGCGGAGCGGGACACGCCGGACGAGAACGGGGTGCCGGACCTGCTGCGGGACTGATTCCTGTGAAGTCCCCGGACGGGAATGGCGTTCGGGCATCCGTTTGTTAGCCTGAGTGTGGCACCGGCCCGATCCAAGCCCCCGGGCCCAACCTTCGTCGCTACGAGCGACCACTTGCCGCGAGGCGAGCATGGCGGGTCGGTGTCACTGAACGGATGAGAGGCCCACGTCACCCAGTGACGTGGGCCTCTTTTTCATGCTTCTTCTCCACGGCTCGTCTACGGCTTCCCCACGGCCTGGCGAACAAAAAGTTCTCAATCCCACCCGGCTAACGCCTACTCGGCGGTAGGTGCGACCATCGGACAGATCCAGCGTCACAGGTGAAAGCAGAGGAAGTCGGCCATGGCAACGGCGCCCAGCGTCTCCTACTCGATTACGGTCCGGCTTGAGGTGCCCGCGGGCGGAACCGCGGTCTCTCAGATCACCACGGCCGTAGAGTCCCACGGAGGCTCGGTGACCGGCCTCGACGTGACCGCCTCCGGCCACGAGAAGCTGCGGATCGACGTCACCATCGCGGCGTCCTCCACCGCGCACGCCGACGAGATCGTCGAGCAGCTGCACGGCATCGAGGGCGTCACGCTCGGCAAGGTCTCCGACCGTACGTTCCTCATGCACCTCGGCGGCAAGATCGAGATGCAGTCCAAGCACCCGATCCGCAACCGTGACGACCTGTCCATGATCTACACGCCGGGCGTCGCCCGCGTCTGCATGGCCATCGCGGAGAACCCCGAGGACGCCCGCCGCCTGACCATCAAGCGCAACTCCGTTGCGGTCGTGACGGACGGCTCGGCCGTGCTGGGCCTCGGCAACATCGGGCCGAAGGCCGCCCTCCCGGTCATGGAGGGCAAGGCGGCGCTCTTCAAGCGCTTCGCCGGCATCGACGCCTGGCCGCTGTGCCTGGACACCCAGGACACCGACGCCATCGTCGAGATCGTCAAGGCGATCGCCCCGGGCTTCGCCGGCATCAACCTGGAGGACATCTCCGCCCCGCGCTGCTTCGAGATCGAGGCGCGGCTGCGGGAGGCCCTCGACATCCCCGTCTTCCACGACGACCAGCACGGCACCGCGATCGTCGTCCTCGCCTCGCTCACGAACGCGCTGCGTGTGACGGGCAAGGCCATCGAGAACATCCGGGTCGTCATGTCCGGGGCCGGCGCGGCCGGTACGGCCATCCTCAAGCTGCTGATCGCGGCGGGCGTCAAGAACGCCGTCGTCGCGGACATCCACGGTGTCGTGCACGCCGGCCGCGAGGACCTGGTGGACGCCGCCACGGACTCACCGCTGCGCTGGATCGCCGACAACACCAACCCCGAGAGCCTCACCGGCACGCTCAAGGAGGCCGTGCGCGGCGCGGACGTCTTCATCGGCGTCTCCGCCCCGAACGTCCTCGACGGCGACGACGTGGCCGCCATGGCCGACGGTGCGATCGTGTTCGCGCTTGCGAACCCGGACCCCGAGGTCGACCCGGCGATCGCCCGTCAGACGGCGGCGGTCGTGGCCACCGGCCGCTCCGACTTCCCGAACCAGATCAACAACGTGCTGGTCTTCCCGGGCGTCTTCCGCGGTCTGCTGGACGCGCAGTCCCGCACGGTCAACACCGAGATGATGATCGCCGCCGCGAAGGCGCTGGCGGACGTCGTGACCGAGGACGAGCTGAACCCGAACTACATCATCCCGAGCGTGTTCAACGACAAGGTCGCGGGCGCGGTGGCCGGGGCGGTGCGGGACGCGGCGAAGGCCGTGGGCGCGTCGGCTCTCACGGCGCCGTAGGGGCCCGTGGGGGTGTACTCGCTGTGAGGATCGCCACTGGCAGGCCTGAACTCGGCGCGTCGTGGAACCCGGGGTCTTAGGCCGACGTTTATCGTGTCGGCCAGGCTCAGGCCCTCTTCGGGTGACCCCCAAGGGTGTTCTCACAACTCCTACGGGCGCCGGATTGGCTTTCCCGCCGCAGGTAGGGGCAGGATGCGTCCCTGGGCGCGAGGGTCTGACGACGGACCCGGCTCCGGGGACTCACCGAGGAACCTGGCAGCATCGGCTTTCGCTGTGCCCAACATGCGGCTCCGCCGCGTGGCACGCCTCAACGGCAAGAAGAACACGGGAGTAACAACATGAACCGCAGTGAGCTGGTGGCCGCGCTGGCCGACCGCGCCGAGGTGACTCGCAAGGACGCCGACGCCGTTCTGGCCGCGTTCGCCGAGACCGTCGGCGAGATCGTCGCCAAGGGCGACGAGAAGGTCACCATCCCCGGCTTCCTGACCTTCGAGCGCACCCACCGTGCCGCTCGCACCGCGCGCAACCCGCAGACCGGTGACCCGATCCAGATCCCGGCCGGCTACAGCGTCAAGGTCTCGGCGGGCTCGAAGCTCAAGGAAGCCGCCAAGGGCAAGTAAGCCTTCAAGTACGCGACGACACTGCGTACGAGGCTCGGTAACGCCAATGGGGCGGCCCCCCTGATCGGGGGCCGCCCCATCGTCGTACTCAGGCGCCGTACGGGCTGCCCGAGCGCCTGGCAGACAGCTCGACGCTCAGGGCCGGGGTCGGGTGGCTGGGGTCAGCCGAGTGCCTTGCCCGGCAGTTCGACCTTCGCGCCCAGCTCCACGAGCTTCTCCATGCTGTGCCTGCCCGGGGGGCGACCCCCGGACCCCCGGCCGGGACGGTGTTGTTCGGGGCCGGGGTCGGGTGGCTGGGGTCAGCCGAGTGCTTTGCCCGGCAGTTCGACCTTCGCGCCCAGCTCCACGAGCTTCTCCATGAAGTTCTCGTAGCCCCGGTTGATGAGGTCGATGCCGTGGACCCGGGACGTGCCCTGGGCCGCCAGGGCGGCGATGAGGTAGGAGAAGCCGCCGCGCAGGTCGGGGATGACCAGGTCGGCGCCCTGGAGCTTGGTGGGACCCGACACGACCGCGGAGTGCAGGAAGTTGCGCTGGCCGAAGCGGCAGTCGGAGCCGCCCAGGCACTCGCGGTACAGCTGGATGTGAGCACCCATCTGGTTCAGCGCGGACGTGAAGCCCAGCCGGGACTCGTACACCGTCTCGTGGACGATGGACAGGCCGGTCGCCTGCGTGAGCGCCACCACCAGCGGTTGCTGCCAGTCCGTCTGGAAGCCGGGGTGCACGTCCGTTTCGAGGGCGATGGACTTCAACTGGCCGCCGGGGTGCCAGAAGCGGATGCCCTCGTCGTCGATCCGGAAGGCACCGCCCACCTTCCGGTAGGTGTTCAGGAACGTCATCATCGAGCGCTGCTGGGCGCCCTTGACGTAGATGTTGCCTTCGGTCGCCAGCGCCGCGGAGGCCCAGGAGGCGGCCTCCAGGCGGTCCGGCAGGGCGCCGTGGTCGTAGCCGCCGAGCTGGTCCACGCCGGTGACGCGGATCGTGCGGTCGGTGTCCATCGCGATGATGGCGCCCATTTTCTGCAGGACGCAGATGAGGTCCTCGATCTCCGGCTCCACGGCCGCGTTCGAGAGCTCGGTGACACCTTCGGCGAGCACGGCCGTCAGCAGGACCTGCTCGGTCGCGCCGACGGACGGGTACGGCAGCGTGATCTTCGTACCCCGCAGCCGCCGCGGCGCCTCCAGGAACTGACCGTCCGCCCGCTTCTCGATCGTCGCGCCGAACTGCCGCAGCACCTCGAAGTGGAAGTCGATGGGCCGCCCGCCGATGTCGCAGCCGCCGAGACCGGGAATGAAGGCGTGGCCGAGGCGGTGCAGCAGCGGACCGCACAGGAGGATCGGGATGCGCGAGGACCCCGCATGGGCATCGATGTCAGCGACGTTCGCGCTCTCGACACGGGTCGGGTCCATCACCAGCTCGCCCGGCTCCTCACCCGGACGGACCGTCACCCCGTGCAGTTGCAGCAGACCGCGTACGACACGCACGTCACGGATGTCCGGAACGTTGCGCAGTCGACTCGGCTCGCTGCCCAACAGGGCGGCGACCATCGCCTTCGGTACGAGGTTCTTCGCACCGCGGACACGGATCTCGCCCTCCAGCGGGGTTCCGCCGTGTACAAGCAGTACGTCGTCATTGCCGTTGACGGTCATGTATCTCGCGTTCCGATGAGGGGGGCAGGGGCCAGAAGGGAAAGGGTAATCGCCGCCCACCCCCCTTCTGTAAGCCCAAGGACCACGCAACTCCGTCATAGCTCTGTCACAACACGAAGGGTTCCTCGTCGGGCACAAGGGGTCACCGCCGTGGTTGGTGCGCGTGGGACGCACCTCCGCGCCCACCGCTCTCCCCCCGCCACCCGCAAAACGGGTCCTTACCAGGCCGCTCCTTCGATTCAGGACCGCATTCACTCCCGAACCCCGATTGGCTCCCCACCGCACCGCAAGATGCGGGATCATGTCTGGCATGACCGAGGTGTCCTCGCTCACAGGGCGGTTGCTCGTGGCAACGCCGGCCCTGGCGGACCCGAACTTCGACCGTGCGGTGGTGCTCCTTCTCGACCACGACGAGGAGGGCTCGCTCGGCGTCGTCCTCAACCGTCCCACTCCGGTGGACGTCGGCGACATCCTCGAGGGCTGGGCGGACCTCGCAGGTGAACCCGGTGTCGTCTTCCAGGGCGGTCCGGTGTCCCTGGACTCGGCGCTGGGCGTCGCCGTCATCCCCGGCGGCGGCTCCGTCGACCGGGCCCCGCTGGGCTGGCGTCGGGTGCACGGTGCGATCGGTCTGGTCGACCTGGAGGCCCCGCCGGAACTCCTCGCCTCGGCCCTGGGTAGTCTGCGGATCTTCGCCGGTTACGCCGGCTGGGGCCCGGGCCAGCTGGAGGACGAGCTGGTGGAGGGGGCGTGGTATGTGGTCGAGTCGGAACCCGGCGACATCTCGTCCCCGTCCCCCGAGAGGCTCTGGCGCGAGGTCCTGCGCCGCCAGCGCAACGAACTCGCGATGGTGGCCACGTACCCGGACGACCCTTCGCTCAACTGATGCGTGTGAGCTTCAGTACCCTTGGTTTTCATGAGCACTCTTGAGCCTGAGACCCAGCCGCAGCGAGGCACTGGGACGGGGACACTCGTAGAGCCGACGCCGCAGGTGTCCCACGGCGACGGCGACCACGAGCGCTTCGCCCACTACGTCCAGAAGGACAAGATCATGGCGAGCGCCCTCGACGGCACCCCCGTCGTGGCGCTGTGCGGCAAGGTCTGGGTGCCGGGCCGCGACCCGAAGAAGTACCCGGTGTGTCCCATGTGCAAGGAGATCTACGAGTCCATGGGCTCCGGCGGCGACGACAAGGACAAGGGCGGAGACAAGTAACCCTGTCCGGCTGAGGTTCCGAAGGCCCCGGGGGCGCCGCTGAGCGTCCCCGGGGCCTTCGCGCGTCGGTGCGTCCGCGCCCCTTGAGGTGGCCGTGCGTGCCACTTCTGTGTCCTCCTGGGTCACGAAGTGGTTGAGACCTCTTGTGGACGTGTTCATGTAGTCCCTAGCCTCCGTGGTGTTGTGCAGAGCGAAACCGTCATTGCATATGTTGCAACGCGCCCGGAGGAACACTCCATGAAGCTCGCCCCCCGACTGGCCGTACTGCTGGCCGCCGCCGTCGTCACCGCCTGCGCCCCCCAGACGTCCGACAACTCCTCCTCCGACAAGGACGAGAACACCGGCACCCTGCGGGTCTGGCTCTTCCAGGAGGTCGGCAACAAACCGAAGGAGAAGGTCGTCGACTCCGTCGTCGACGCCTTCGAGAAGGCCCACAAGGGCGCCAAGGTCGCCGTCGAGTACATCCCGGTCGACACCCGCGCCCAGCGCGTCAAGGCAGCCTTCAACGACCCCAAGTCCGCCCCCGACGTCATCGAGTACGGCAACACCGACACGGCCGGCTACGTGAAGGACGGCGGACTCCTCGACGTCACGAAGGAGTTCGGCGACTGGAACGAGGCCAAGGCCACCGACCCGACCGCGAAGCAGTCGGTCACCGTGGACGGCAAGATCTACGGCGCTCCCTTCTACGTCGGCGTCCGCGCCCTCTACTACCGCACCGACGTCTTCAAGGAACTCGGCCTCGCGGTCCCGAAGACGATGGCCGAACTCGCCACCACCGCCCGCCAGATCCGCAGCGCCAGACCCGACCTCTACGGCCTGGTCGTCGGCGGTGCCTACACGTACGGCGCGATGCCGTTCATCTGGGCCAACGGCGGTGAACTCGCCGCCGGCAAGGGAGGCTCGTACGCCTCCGCGATCGACAGCGCGAACGCCCAGAAGGGCATCAAGGCGTACACGTCCCTCTTCGGCGACGACAACTGCCCCGCCGCCAAGTGCGCCGGCATGGGAGGCAACGACACGATCACCGCGTTCGCGGCCGGCAAGGCGGGCATGGCGATCGGCGGCGACTTCAGCCACACCGCCGTCGAGGCCGGGAAGGTGAAGGGCGAGTACGCGGTCGTTCCGCTGCCGGGCGTGGCCTCCGGCTCGATAGCCCCGGCGTTCGCGGGCGGCAACAACATCGGCGTACTGAAGAGCACGTCGCACCGCACCCTGGCGATCGACCTGATGGAACAGCTCGCCTCGAAGAAGACGCAGTCCGAACTCTTCGACGCGATGGGCTTCCTGCCGACCTACGCGGACGTGCGGCAGCAGGCGGCGGCGAAGGAGCCGTACGTGAAGCCCTTCGCGCAGACCCTTGCGGCGGGCACCAAGTTCGTCCCCGCCTCGCCCGCCTGGGCGCAGATCGACTCCTCGCTGGTCCTTCCGACCATGTTCCAGGAGGTCATCAGCGGCAAGAAGGACGTGGCCGCGGCCTCGAAGGACGCGGCGAAGAAGATGAACGACGCGTTCAGCTCCACCGGGTGACGCCGATGACGCCTGATGGCTCGAAGACCGTGGACCGTTGGCGACCGCGGGTCGCCGGCGGCGGGTCGCGCCCCGTGGCGGAGCCGCAGAACGACACAGCCCCGCGTCCCTCGCGGGGTCGGAGTGCGCGCAGGCAAAAGGCCCCCTGGCTCTACCTCGCTCCCGCGCTGGTGATCCTCGGCGGACTGCTCGTCTATCCCATTTACCAGCTCGGCCTGATCTCGTTCCTCCAGTACACCCAGGCCCAGGTCAGCGGAGGCGAACCGACCACCTTCCGGGGGTTCGGGAACTATGCCGAGCTGTTCGGGGACGACCAGTTCTGGCAGGTGCTGCTGGCGACGGTCCTCTTCGCGGCGGCGTGCGTCGTCTCGACGCTCGCCGTCGGCTGCACGCTCGCCGTGCTGCTCACGCGGGTGCGGTCCGTACCCCGGCTCGCGCTGATGCTGGCCGCGCTGGGTGCGTGGGCGACGCCCGCCATCACGGGCTCCACGGTGTGGCTGTTCCTCTTCGACCCCGACTTCGGCCCGGTCAACCGGGTCCTGGGCCTGGGCGACCACTCCTGGACGTACGGCAGGATCAGCGCCTTCTTCCTGGTCCTGCTCGAAGTGGTGTGGTGCTCCTTCCCGTTCGTGATGGTGACGGTTTACGCCGGTATCCGTGCCGTGCCGAGCGAGGTCCTGGAGGCCGCGGCCCTGGACGGCGCCTCACAGTGGCGCATCTGGCGGTCCGTGCTCGCGCCGATGCTCCGGCCGATCCTCACCGTCGTCACCATCCAGTCGGTCATCTGGGACTTCAAGGTCTTCACACAGATCTACGTCATGACGAACGGCGGCGGCATCGCCGGCCAGAACCTCGTACTGAACGTGTATGCCTACCAACAGGCGTTCGCGTCCTCGCAGTACAGCCTCGGTTCGGCGATCGGCGTGGTGATGCTGCTGATCCTGCTCGCGGTCACGCTCGTGTACCTCCGGTTGCTGCGCCGGCAGGGGGAGGAACTGTGAACCTGATACACCGGCAACTGCGGCGCCCGTGGCGGCTGGCCGCCGAGGTCTCCGCCCTGCTGATCGCGGTCGTCGTCGCGTTCCCCCTGTACTGGATGGTGCTCAGCGCCTTCAAACCGGCCGGGGAAATCGAGTCGTCCGAGCCGCGGCCCTGGACTCTGTCTCCGTCCCTGGACTCCTTCCGGCGCGTGTTCGAACAGCAGGAATTCGGCCGGTACTTCCTCAACAGCCTTGTCGTCGCGTGCAGTGTCGTGATCGTCTCGGCACTGGTCGCGTTTCTCGCGGCGACCGCCGTGACCCGATTCCGGTTCCGCTTCCGGACCACGCTGCTGATCATGTTTCTCGTGGCCCAGATGGTGCCCGTCGAGGCCCTGACGATCCCCTTGTTCTTCCTCATGCGGGACGCCGGGCAGCTGAACACACTGGGGTCGCTGATCCTGCCGCACATCGCCTTCTCGCTGCCCTTCGCGATCTGGATGCTGCGCGGTTTCGTGAAAGCCGTACCGGAGGCGCTGGAGGAGGCCGCGTACATCGACGGGGCGAGCCGCGCGCGATTTCTGTGGCAGATCCTTTTCCCGCTGGTCTTTCCCGGCCTGGTGGCCACCAGCGTGTTTTCCTTCATCTCGGCCTGGAACGACTTTCTGTTCGCCAAGTCGTTCATCATCAGCGACACCTCCCAGTCGACCCTGCCGATGGCACTGCTGGTCTTCTACAAGCCGGACGACCCGGACTGGGGCGGCGTCATGGCGGCCTCCACGGTGATGACGATTCCGGTGCTGATCTTCTTCGTACTCGTACAGCGACGTCTGGTCTCCGGGCTGGGCGGAGCGGTCAAGGACTGACATGACTCCCACGACAAGAACAACGGAAACAGCGGACATGACAGAGACGCCAGAGGCGACGGCACTGATTCCGGCGCCGCGGCGCATCGTCCTCGACCAGCACCGCCACGGCCGCCTCGACGAGGGGACCCGGCTCGAGGCCGGACCCGGCACCGAGGGCGTAGCGCGCTGGCTGCGGGCGACGCTCGGCGCGGCGACCGGCTTCCCCCTTCCGGACGGCGGCGGCCGCCCTGAAGGCGGTGAGCGCGAGAGCCGACTCGCGCTGAGCATCGAGGAGGACCTGCCCCCGGAGGGCTACCGCGTCGTCGTCGACGGCCCCGCGATCCTGATCCAGGGCGGCAGCGCGGCCGGTGTCTTCTGGGGTGCGCAGACCTTCCGGCAACTGCTCGGTCCCGACGCCTACCGACGGGCGCCGGTGCGGCCGGGCCGGGAGTGGGACCTCGCGGCGGTCACGATCGAGGACAGCCCCCGCTTCCGCTGGCGCGGCCTCATGCTCGACGTGTCCCGGCACTTCATGCCCAAGGACGGTGTCCTGCGCTACCTCGATCTGATGGCCGCGCACAAACTCAACGTCCTCCACTTCCACTTGACGGACGACCAGGGTTGGCGCGTCGAGATCAAGCGATTCCCGAAGCTGACCGAGACCGGCTCCTGGCGGGCACGCACGAAATTCGGCCACGGGGACTCACCGCTGTGGGAGGAGAAGCCGCACGGTGGCTTCTACACCCAGGACGACATCCGGGAGATCGTCGCGTACGCGGCCGAGCGGCATATCACCGTCGTCCCCGAAATCGACGTACCGGGGCACTCGCAGGCCGCGATCTCCGCGTACCCGGAACTCGGCAACACCGACGTCATCGACACGACCTCCCTCTCGGTCTGGGACAGCTGGGGCATCTCCGAGAACGTACTCGCCCCCACTGACAACACCCTGCGGTTCTACGAGGGGGTGTTCGAGGAACTGCTGGAGCTGTTCCCCGCCGACACCGCCGAGTTCTCGGAGTTCGTGCACGTCGGAGGCGACGAATGCCTCAAGGACCAGTGGCGGCAGTCGCCCACCGCACAGGCCCGTATCGAGGAACTCGGCCTCGCCGACGAGGACGAGTTGCAGTCCTGGTTCATCGGGCACTTCGACAAGTGGCTCTCCGCGCGCGGGCGCAGGCTCATCGGCTGGGACGAGATCCTGGAGGGCGGTCTCGCCGACGGTGCGGCCGTGTCGTCGTGGCGCGGCTACCGGGGCGGCATCGCGGCGGCCCGCGCCGGTCACGACGTCGTCATGTGCCCCGAGCAGCAGGTGTATCTGGACTACCGGCAGCACGGGGGCCCGGACGAGCCGGTCCCCATCGCGTACGTGCGCACCCTGGAGGACGTCTATCGGTTCGAACCCGTTCCACCGGAGTTGACGGCGGACGAGGCCCGGCACGTCCTCGGTACGCAGGCCAACGTGTGGACCGAGGTGATGGAGGATTCCGGGCGCGTCGACTACCAGACGTTCCCGAGGCTCGCCGCCTTCGCCGAGGTGGCCTGGGGCTCGCTGCCCGCCCCCGCGGAACGGGACTTCGCCGACTTCGAGCGGCGGATGACCGCCCACTACAGGCGACTTGACGCCCTGGGCGTCGGCTACCGTCCGCCCACGGGGCCGTTGCCGTGGCAGCGGCGGCCCGGGGTGCTCGGCCGGCCGATCGAGGGGGCGCCCCCGAACAAGTAAGGAAGAAAGCCGTCAAGAGTCACCGAAGAGTGTCAATCGGTGCGCACCGGTGATGCCGTGCGAAAACGGACCATCTACCTGCTGAGGTGGGCGAATGCCTCCTAGCGGACCCCCGTCTTCGGGTCCTGCGAAGATGTGCCAGAGTTGCCACGTCCGCCCTGTCAGCACGTACCGTACGGCAACACAGGCGGGACCAGGTGGGGCAGCGGGAAGGGGCAGCCGGTTTGACCACGCACGCACCGCAGGCGGCGCAGGCCGTCACCCTGCCCACAACGCTGGACGAGGCAGTGGCGGCGCTCACCGCCATGCCCGCAGCCGTGCCCGTGGCGGGCGGCACCGACCTGATGGCCGCCGTCAACTCCGGGCAGCTCAGGCCCGCCGCGCTGGTCGGCCTCGGCAAGATCAGCGAGATCCGCGGCTGGCAGTACCAGGACGGGCACGCCCTGCTCGGCGCGGGCCTCACCCACGCGCGGATGGGCCGTCCCGACTTCGCCGCCCTGATCCCGGCGCTCGCGGCCTCCGCGCGCGCCGCCGGTCCGCCGCAGATCCGTAACGCGGGCACCCTGGGCGGCAACATCGCCTCGGCCGCCCCCACGGGGGACGCGCTCCCGGTACTGGCCGCCCTGGAGGCGACACTCATCATCGCGGGCCCGGGCGGAGCCCGCCGGGAGATCCCGGTGTCGCACCTGCTGGCCGGCATGGAGTTGCTGCGCGCCGGTGAACTCATCGGCTTCGTGCGCGTGCCGCTCCTGCACGCGCCGCAGGTCTTCCTCAAGGCCACCGGCCGCACCGGGCCGGGGCGTGCCGTCGCCTCAGTGGCCCTCGTCCTCGACCCCGCCCGGCGTGGTGTCCGGTGCGCCGTCGGCGCCATAGCGCCGATGGCCCTCAGGCCGCTGCAGGCCGAGCAGTGGGTCGCCCGGCTGATCGACTGGGACAACGGCCGTGCCCTCGTCCCGGAGGCGCTCAGCGCCTTCGGCGAGTACGTTGCCACGGCCTGCATTCCCGACCCGGTCCCGGCCGAGGACGGCTCCGTGCAACAGCTTCCGCCCGCCGTACTGCACCTGCGGCGCACCGTCGCCGCGCTGGCCCGACGAGCACTGGGGAGGGCGCTGTCGTGACCGACGACCAGCACGAAGAGGGCACGCCCCGGAGCGCGGGCCGCTGGGACCCGTTGCCCCAGGGCGACTACGACGACGGCGCCACCGCCTTCGTGAAACTCCCCGAAGGGGGTGTCGAAGCCCTCCTGGCCTCCGCGGACAGTCCGCTCGCCGCGCCCGGTCACGGCTATGTGCCGCCGCAGATAACGGTCAATCCGAACACCATCGCGGGCACCGACCCGTCGGCCACGGGCTCCTGGGCGATGCCGTCCGCGCCCGCCGAGGGCGCCCAGTGGCCCGACCCGAACGCGGTGCCCCACAGCACCGGCGACGACCGGTTCACGTACAACCCGGGTGCCACCGGGCAGTGGAACTTCGAGGAGACGGGCGCGGCGGAAGCCGCGCGGACCGCCGCGGAGCAGGGGCACGACGTCACCGGCCAGTGGTCGATCCCGGTCGCCGACGGCGACCTCCCGGACGAATCGGGCGAGTTCACCACGTCGTCCCTGGTCGAGCAGTGGGGCGGCACGCCGCCGGCCACCTTGCCCGGCGGCGCCGCCGCCCCCTGGGCGACGGAGCCGGCGGGGCAGCCCTGGGGGCAGCCGCCCGGAACCCCGGACCAGGAGACGGACCACGGCCACGGCCACGGTCAGGGATCCGGACACGGGGCCGGACAGCCCACCGGGTCCGGGCACGGATACGGGCAGCCGACGGGGCCCGAGTTCGACCGGCCGGCGAGTGCCGAGTACACGCAGGGCCGGCCCTCGGGGCCCGGGACCGGGTCCGCGTACGACCGGCCGAGCGGGGCCGGCCACGGGCACGATCAGCCGACGGACGTCTGGTCCGAGCTCGATCGGTCGGCGGCTTCCGGCGGCGCGCACGAACAGCACGCGACGCACGGCGGAGTGCCGTCCGTCCCGCACACGCGGGAACCGCACCAGCCTGAGCACTACGCACCCGAACACCACGCACCGGAACACCACACGCCCGAAAACCCCCCGGCGGAACAGCACGTCCCGGAGGCGCGGGCGGCCGAGCCGTACGCTCCCGAGGCGCCCGAACAGGGGCTCCACGCCCAGGAGCGGCACGCGCCCGAGGATCCGCACCATGCCGGGCACGAACAGCCGCCCGCCCAGACGGCCGAGCAGCCTCAGCCGCTCCCGCCCGAGCGGCACCCCGGCGAGGCGTCCGACGAAGAGCCCGCCGAGCCTTCCGAGACCACGGAAGCGGTCTCACAGCGGCCTCACGGGCCCGGTGAGGCCGCCGAGGCGGCGGAGCACGCCCACGGAGCCGTAGCGGCCGCTGAGAGGGCCGTCGAGGCCGTCGAGGAGGCCTCCGAGTCCGCGCCCGGCGCCGCGGCGGACGCGGAGTCCGCACCGGAGCCCGCCGGAGGGCCCGCGGACGAGGACCCCGAAGCCGACCCGGAGGCGGGCGACGGCGCACCCGCGCCCTCAGGCGAGGAACACCCGCTCTCCTCCTACGTCCTGCGGGTCAACGGTGTCGAACGCCCCGTCACCGACGCCTGGATCGGCGAGTCCCTGCTCTACGTGCTGCGTGAGCGGCTCGGCCTCGCGGGCGCCAAGGACGGCTGCTCGCAGGGCGAGTGCGGGGCCTGCAACGTCCAGGTCGACGGCCGGCTCGTCGCGTCCTGCCTGGTGCCGGGCGTGACCGCGGCAGGCAGCGAGGTCCGTACCGTCGAGGGACTGGCCGTCGACGGGCAGCCCTCGGACGTGCAGCGCGCGCTCGCGAAGTGCGGCGCGGTGCAGTGCGGCTTCTGCGTGCCGGGCATGGCGATGACCCTGCACGACCTGCTGGAGGGCAACCCGGCGCCGACCGAGATGGAGACCCGCCAGGCGTTGTGCGGCAACCTCTGCCGGTGCTCCGGCTACCGGGGCGTCGTGGACGCCGTCCAGGAGGTCGTCGCGGAACGCGAGTCGCACTCCGCGGCGGACGGTGAGACGGACGCGGACGAGGCACGTATTCCGCACCAGGCGGGACCGGGCTCCGGCGGCGTCAACCGGTCGGCGTTCGAACCGGCCGAGCACGACCGGGCGTACGGACCCGGACAGGCACAGGGACAGGACGGAGGCCAGGCGTGAGCAACGAAGCCGCCACCGCGACCACCACCGCCACCGCGGAGGCCGCGACCGCCCCCGAGCCGATCCCGCACGGCCTCGGCGTGTCCCTGCCGACCGCCGAGGCACGCGCCAAGACCGAGGGCACCTTCCCGTACGCGGCCGACCTGTGGGCCGAGGGCCTGCTGTGGGCGGCCGTGCTGCGCTCCCCGCACCCGCACGCGCGCATCTTGTCCATCGACACCTCCCACGCGCGTGAGATGCCCGGCGTACGAGCCGTCGTCACGCACGAGGACGTGCCCGGCAGCGCGCTGCACGGCCGCGGCAGACCCGACCGTCCGGTGTTCGCCTCCGATGTCGTACGCCACCACGGCGAGCCCATCGCGGCCGTCGCCGCCGACCATCCCGACACCGCGCGGATGGCCGCGGCCGCCGTCATCGTCGAGTACGAGGTGCTCGACCCGGTGACCGACCCCGAGCAGGCCTTCGAGGCCGAGGCGTTGCACCCCGACGGCAACCTGATCCGGCACATCCCCCTGCGCCACGGCGACCCGGACGCGGTCGGCGACATCGTGGTGGAGGGCCTGTACCGCATCGGCCGCCAGGATCCCGCCCCCATCGGCGCCGAGGCCGGACTCGCCGTGCCGCGACCCGACGGCGGCGTGGAACTGTACGTGGCCTCCACGGACCCGCACACCGACCGCGACACCGCGGCCGCCTGCTACGGCCTGGAACCGGAGCGCGTGAAGGTCGTCGTCACCGGTGTGCCCGGCGCCACCGCGGACCGCGAGGACCAGGGCTTCCAGCTTCCGCTGGGCCTGCTGGCGCTCCGGACCGGCTGCCCGGTCAAGATCACCGCGACGCGCGAGGAGTCCTTCCTGGGCCACGCCCACCGGCATCCGACGTTGCTGAGGTACCGCCACCACGCCGACGCCGAAGGCCGGCTGGTGAAGGTCGAGGCACAGATCCTGCTCGACGCGGGCGCGTACGCGGACACCTCGTCCGAGTCGCTGGCCGCCGCGGTCTCGTTCGCCTGCGGCCCGTACATCGTCCCGAACGCCTTCATCGAGGGCTGGGCCGTGCGCACCAACAACCCGCCCTCCGGCCATGTGCGCGGCGAGGGCGCGATGCAGGTGTGCGCCGCCTACGAGGCGCAGATGGACAAGCTGGCCAAGAAGCTCGGCGTCGACCCGGCCGAGCTGCGGCTGCGCAACGTGATCGCCACGGGGGACGTCCTGCCGACCGGCCAGAGCGTGACCTGCCCGGCGCCGGTCGCCGAACTGCTGCAGGCCGTACGGGACTTCCCGCTCCCCGCGCTCCCCAAGGACACGCCCGAGGACCTGTGGCTGCTGCCCGGCGGCCCCGAGGGCGCGGGCGAACCGGGCGCGGTGCGCCGGGGTGTCGGGTACGGCCTGGGCATGGTGCACATGCTGGGCGCGGAGGGCACGGACGAGGTCTCCACGGCCACCGTCCGGGTCCAGGACGGCGTGGCGACGGTGCTGTGCGCGGCGGTGGAGACCGGCCAGGGCTTCACCACACTGGCCCGGCAGATCGTCCAGGAGACCCTCGGCATCGACGAGGTCCACGTGGCCTCCGTCGACACCGACCAGCCGTCGGCCGGCCCGAGCTGCCGCGGCCGCCACACCTGGGTGTCGGGTGGGGCGGTGGAACGCGCGGCGAAGATGGTCCGTACGCAGCTGCTGCAGCCCCTCGCGCACAAGTTCGGGATGTCCACGGAGCTGCTTCAGATCACCGACGGCAAGATCACCTCGTACGACGGCGTGCTGTCGACCACCGTCACCGAGGCGATGGACGGCAAGGAGCTGTGGGCGACGGCCCAGTGCCGCCCGCACCCGACCGAACCGCTGGACGAGACCGGCCAGGGCGACGCCTTCGTGGGGCTCGCCTTCTGCGCGATCCGGGCCGTCGTGGACGTCGACATCGAGTTGGGCTCGGTGCGCGTGGTGGAGCTCGCGCTCGCCCAGGACGTCGGCCGGGTGCTGAACCCGGCTCAGCTGGCGGCACGCATCGAGGCGGGCGTCACCCAGGGCGTGGGCATCGCGCTCACCGAGAACCTGCGCAGCAACCGCGGGGTGATCCGCCACCCCGACCTCACCGGGTACGCCCTGCCGACGGCCCTGGACGCCCCGGACATCCGGATCGTGAAGCTGGTCGAGGAACGCGACGTGGTCGCCCCCTTCGGAGCGAAGGCGGTCAGCGCGGTCCCGGTGGTGACGTCCCCCGCGGCGATCGCCTCCGCGGTCCGGGCCGCGACGGGTCGCCCCGTGAACCGGCTCCCGATCCGCCCGCAGGCGGCGGTGGTGACCGCCCAGTGAGCACGCCGGAGCCCGACCTGGGCGACCAGCCGCGCTACGAACCCCCGCCCGGCGTGGGGAAGGTGGCGCTGTGGATCCTGCTGTTCGTGGTGGCGGCCGTCGTGGTCGTGGTGGGGGGCGTGTACTTCGCGTGATGCGCGGGGTCGTGGTCATCACCGGCGTGATGGCGGCCGGGAAGTCGACGGTGGCGCAGACCCTGGCGGAGAGGCTGCCGAGGGCCGCGCATGTCCGGGGTGACGTCTTCCGGCGGATGATCGTGTCGGGGCGTGAGGAGTTCATTCCCGGAGCCGAGGCCGGTGGCGCGGCCGAGGCCCAACTCCGCCTGCGGTACCGGCTGTCGGCGGCGACGGCGGACGCGTACGCGGAGGCGGGTTTCACCGCTGTCGTGCAGGACGTGCTGCTGGGACCGGACTTGGCGGCGTACGTCGAACTGGTCCGCACCCGCCCGCTGTACGTGGTCGTGTTGGCGCCGAGTGCCGAGACCGTCGCCGTCCGGGAGGCCGGGCGCGCGAAGACCGGCTACGGACCGGCTGGGGAATCGGCCACGCAACGGGCTGCGAATCGGGCTGCGAATGGTGGTGCGAACCGGGCTTCGACGCCGGCGGGGCGACCGGAGGCGGGGGAGTCCTGGTCGATCGAGGCGCTGGACGAGGTGCTGCGGGCGTCGACACCGCGGATCGGTCTGTGGCTGGACACCTCCACGCTGACCGCGGCTGAGACGGTGGACGCGATCGTGGCGGGACGGGAACGGGCCAGGGTGGTCTGACGTCTTCCTGGTCCGGGGGCGTTGTCAGTGGTGGCGCGTAATGTTCTGGGCAGTGGGGACGCTGCCGGAGCTGGTCGGGCCGGGCGTGCCCACGGCGGGGACTGTGAGCACGTACACGCGGGGGAACACATGATGACGACGACCGAAGCCTGCCCGGCGACGATCAGACTGACCGAGGCCGAACTGGGCCCCTACGTCACGCACGCGTCGACGCGCCGCTGGCTGACGGGTCCCGGACTGCCCGACGACAGCGGCCTGTTCACCTTCGCCGAGCTGCGTCGGGAGGGCCTGCGGAGAGTGGCGGACTCGACCGGCGCCCCGGACCGGCTGGCGGCTGACCTGCGCGACCAACTGGTGCTGGGCGGGCTGCCCGACCTGCACGGGAACGAGACGGAGTCGCTGCTGCTCGACGGCGCCACGGGCGAGGTCTCGACCACGTCCTTCTTCCACGCCTGTCCCGGCCTGATGGACCGCGCCCCGCTGGCACCCTCGCTGCCCACCCTGGTGCGTTTCGCGACGGCGACGGACGAACTGACCAGGCGGCGTGGCCAGTTCGCCTCCTACGCCGACCGTTTCGGACCGAAAGTGGTCGAGGACGCCACGCGGCAACTGCTGGCGGTGTTCGAGGAGGACATGGGGGCCGAGGTGCCCGTGTTCTGGAAGATCGCGGCCCTGATCCGTCCGCTGGCCCTGGTGGCCGGCCCCGGCTCGGAGACCGGACTCGCCCTTGACCTCCCGCCCCGCCTGCTGGACCAGGAGTTCGGCCGGGGCAAGGTGATGCGCTTCGAGGACATCGACTACCCCACCACGCTCACGCACGAGCCGACCCGCCGCTTCCTGCGTGAGACCGGCCTGCCCGACGACGGCACCCTGTTCTCCCTCGACACGGACATGCCGCTGCCGACCCTCGCCGAGAGCTGCGCCGACGAGCGGTCGGACAACCTCCCGGCCCGCGCCGACCACCTGATACGCCTCGGCCACCTCGTCGAGGACAACAGCCTGGTAGTCGACGGCGAGACGGGCGCGGTCCTGCACTGGAGCGAGCCCGACGCCACCCTGCACCCGCTGAACACCGACGTCTCCACCCTCGCCTTCACTCTCTGGCTCCTGCACCGGGAGAGGACGATCGACGGGGCACTGGCCCACGAACTGACCCGCAATCGCTACGCCCAGGTCGCGATGACGATGATTCAACTGCTGTCGGCGATCGACCCGGCGGCAACCACGGCCGCCGCCGACTGGCACTACTGGACAAAGCTGTTCCAGGACGAGCAGAGCGGAGTGCTCTGACCCCGCACGGCAGACGGATCTGATCTCACAGGGCAGGGGCTGACCTGTAACCCGGGGAGGTGACGCCCCTCTACTCCTGGCTAGCGCAGAGCCTTCAGCGGCAGGCAGGATTCAACCCCGCCTTTCATCCCCCTGACAAAGGCGCTACTTCGCTGGTCGGCGTCTCCGTGGTCCCCGACATTGGTCCAGGGAAGATCGTCGGAAACGCTGTATATGGCCTTCACAAGTTCGTCGGCATCCCCGTCCTCGAAGGCGATTGTTCCGTCCTCCTGGGAGCCCGTGAGTTCTGCCCCGGCGAGGCAGTCGGCCTGTATTTCCTCGGCGACGTCCTGCAATCGGACATCGAGGCGTCTTTGTATCGCGTGTCCCCACTCGTGTGCGACGACGAAGTACACGTAGGCGTCTCCGGTCGCATAGCCGGTCTGCATGAGTCCGATGTCCCAGGCGAGGTAGTCCTCTGTCGGACAGTAGAACGCGTTGCCTGCCTCCAGTGGCTGCCCGTCGCAGGTGGGGGCGTCCGCCGATCTACCGTCGTACAGGCCCAGAACCGTGGGTGAGGAATAGGTTTCGGTGAAGAATTCCGACCAGTGTTTCGTCCAGAAGTCGTCGACGCCTTGCACCGCTGTGTCTATGTCCTGTTCGATTGCGTCTCGCACTGTTGCAGGAGCGCGTTGTGGAGCGCTGTATGCGTAACTACCACTGATGACCAGTAGCGGCGTGATGGCTACTGCCGTGCACATGCGCATCCAGAATTTTCTGCTCATGGCTACCTCTGCGGCATGAGGAAATTCGACATCGAACCCGAGTGCTGATCGCGGTGATGTGGCGGACGCGGCGGACTCTGATAACCAGTCAACACCCGAGGTCGGCAGGTCGCACGTTGACGGAACTGGGACGGGCGACCAAAAGGGCGGCATCCTCCGAGGGTGCCGCCCTTTTGTCTTGCCTGATCAGGCACTGGAGGCCGTGGCGGGATTCGAACCCACGTAACTCGCTTTGCAGGTTTGTCTGTGCTGGTCAGAGGGTGATTCGGGCCCGTTCTACGGCGTTCAATCCCGTACGCATCCAGGGAGCGCGAGGGCCCTGTGAACCGCTCTGGACGGTCCCGCACGGCGATGAACGAGACGGGAATTGAGACGGACGCGGCCACGGCGCTGACGCCGCGCGGCGTGCTGGAGGGGCATCGCGAGGTCGTTCAGCATGGGTGCCCGACGGCACCCAATGGTTTTATCGCTGGGGGCGACCACGTGCAGCGCTGTCGCTAGGTGCCTGCGGCCTACAGGAAAGCAGGAGCCGAGCAGCGTCGCTCGATCCCCCTCCACTCTGGCTAGGGCCAGGACTAGGTGACCGTAGAAGTTCACACATCCTCCGTCACGGGCATTTCGAGGAGGTGGGGCGTCGCGCTACCGCTGCACTCCGCGGAGGGCGTCGTGCTCCCTACGCGACGACCTGCGTGCCCACGCCGTCGAACACCTCGGCGCCGACGGCGGCGTTCTCGTGGTCGACGAGACCGGCTTCCTGAAGAAGGGCCGGTCCTCGGCGGGAGTGCAGAGGCAGTACACCGGCACCGCGGGACGCATCGAGAACGCCCAGGTCGGCGTGTTCCTCGCCCTGGTCACCGAGCGGGGACGGGCCCTGATCGACCGTCGGCTCTACCTGCCCGAGCACTCCTGGGCCGATGATCCCGAACGCCGCACCGCGGCCGGGATACCCGAGACGGTGCAGTTCGCCACCAAGCCCCGTCTGGCCTCGGAGATGATCGCCGCTGCGCTGGACGCCGGCATCACCGCCTCCTGGGTGACCGGCGACGAAGCCTACGGCCAGGACCCCCAGCTCCGCGCCGCCCTGGAAACACGCGGCACCGGCTACGTGATGGCCGTTGCCTGCTCGATGCGGGTGAGGATCAACCACGGCCGCACGCCCATCCGCGCGGACGCCGTCGCCGGCCGCCTGCCCGCCACGGCCTGGCAGCGCCACAGCGCCGGAAACGGTGCGAAAGGCCCGCGGTACTACGACTGGGCCTGGATCCACATCGGCACCGACAGCCACCGGCACCTGCTCATCCGCCGCAACCGGTTCACCGGCGAACTCGCCTTCTACCTGTGCTGGTCACCCACCGAAGTGCCCCTGTCCGAACTGGTCCGCGTCGCCGGTGTCCGCTGGAGCGTCGAGGAGTGCTTCCAGGCAGCCAAGGGCCAGGTCGGTCTCGACCATTACCAGGTCCGCAACTGGACCTCCTGGCACCGGCACATCACCCTCGCCATGCTTGCCCTGGCCTTCCTGGCCGCCCTCGCCGCCGACGCGGCCCCCGAACGGCCCGATGACGCATACCACCCCGTCCGCAGCCGCGATCCGATCACGCTGACCGTCCCGGAGATCCGACACCTACTCGTCGCCGTCTTCAACCCACCAGCCGTGACCGTGGCCAGACTGCTGCACTGGTCCAACTGGCGTCGGCGCCACCAGGCAACAGCCCGACGCGGCCACTACCGACGACGAACCCCCGACGAGTCCGCCGGGTAGATCACGAAACCAGACTGGAGTACTAGGAGGGACTGGTCAGCCAAGCGGCCATCTGCCCGTCTCTGCTGTCGAACGTCACCCGGTGAAAGCTTTCCAACGGGATGAGCGGGCGTCCGTGCCGCACGGTCCCTTGGTAGACAGAGTCGGAGATGCAGAGGGCGATGTTGTTGGTCTGCTCTTGCAGCGCTTTCCGCAGAAACTCGGCATTGAGCATGCGCCAGGCGCGGTTGAGATCGGACCCCACCCAGCCGTCGTACTCGTCGATGGTCACGTGGCCCGTCGCGAGCACTCCGCGAATCCTGACCTGGGCGCCGCTGGACAGCGCCCGGTTGACAGCGAGCAGGCGCTTTGGCATCTCCGTGATTAGTGCTCGCAGTAGCGCAGTGAGAGAAACGCTTGCATCGATCAGTTCCATGACTGAGTCACCACGGTCCTCACGTCGCCGCTGGGCCTCATTGATTCCGGCAGCGGCCAGTACGTGATCGATGATCTCGTACAGCACGCGGCGTAGATACGCCTGCTGAACGTCATCGCGGTCGCTGTAATGCTCGGCGTCGAACAACAGGATGCTTCTCTGGGCGTCAGCCATCATGGCCCCGGCCGCCGACTTGACCAGGCTCTGCTCTGCCTCGGCCGCGCGCAACCAAAGAGCATGCATGGGCTCAAGTTGCTGCTCGGCCGTGAGACCGGGGGCCTTGGACGCAAGGATCTCAAGGAGCGCATCCACGACATGCCATTGCGGAAGACGAACGCTGCTGAACGCGTCGTGAATTGAACTTCGAGAAATCCCTGCCCCCCGCACCTCTCGGGCCATAACCGTAAGACTGGGTCGGCCAGCCAGCAGGTGAAGGCGGTGGAGGGCATCGTTGAACTCGCGGTGCTCACGGCCAGTCAGATCCGGCTTACGGAAAAACCCCGGTCTACCCATGCCTGCCCCCGTCCAAGACCGTCCGAAACTGTCCACCAGCATGGCATCTCAGCCGAACGCAGGTGGTGGCGTCCGTAGATGTTCAGGGCTGGCTTCTACTCGTCCAACTCACTCATGTCCGCGCTGATGCTCGAACCCGAGCTCGGAAGACCCGGGCGGTAGATGAGAGGGCAACAGGTCATGTGGACGAGAAAGACAGCCCAGCGGCTTGTCGTTACGGCGATGTTTGCGATGACCCGCGGTGCCGCCACGGCGGCAGGTAGCGCACTGGTGTTCGGCTTCGTGTGGTGGGTGCAGCACCGCTAGCTTCGGTAGGAAGCTCTGGCTGCCCGTCACCGTCATCTCTGATGGACTGGGGGCGCTCAGCGGGTTCAGGCTCCGCAACTGAGACGGCAACTGAGACGGACAGCCAAAAGGGTGGCACCCCTCGGGGGTGCCACCCTTTCGTTTTGCCTGATCAGGCACTGGAGGCCGTGGCGGGATTCGAACCCACGTAACTCGCTTTGCAGGCGAGCCCCTGAACCACTCGGGCACACGGCCGTGTCGGTGGAGCGTGGTGCTCCTTCCGAACCCGGTGGAACGACCGTAGGGCGCGGTGGGGAGGGGGCTCAAGAGAAAGCCGGGGGCCGCAATGGGACTGCCACACCGCGTTCATGAAAGGAGGTGCGGGCCGGTGTGGTCGTACGACGAAGGTCTCAGGTCGGGCCAGGCTTCAGACAGGGGCCACAGTGGTTCTTGGCCCTTACGCTGGCGACCATGACCGCCCTGGAACCCCGTGACACCGATGTCGCGGACATCGCAGCCTCGCCCCCTGGCACTCCGCGGGACGAGACCGTGTTGAGCCGTCCGTATCGGGCGCTGAGCATCGGCATCGTCTCCGTCGTGCTGCTGATCGCGTTCGAGGCGACGGCCGTGGGGACGGCGATGCCGGTCGCGGCGCGGGAGCTGGACGGGGTGTCGTTGTACGCGTTCGCGTTCTCGGGGTACTTCACGACCAGCCTGTTCGGGATGGTGCTCGCCGGGCAGTGGTCGGACCGGCGGGGGCCGCTCGGGGCGCTGACCACGGGGATCGCCGCCTTCGCGGCCGGGCTGCTGTTGGCGGGTACGGCGACCGCGATGTGGCTGTTCATCCTCGGGCGGGCCGTGCAGGGGCTCGGCGGCGGGCTGGTGATCGTCGCGTTGTACGTCGTCGTGGGGCGGGCGTACCCGGAGCGGTTGCGGCCGGCCATCATGGCTGCCTTCGCCGCGAGTTGGGTGGTGCCGTCGATCGTCGGACCGCTTGCCGCGGGCGCGGTGACCGAACACCTCGGCTGGCGCTGGGTGTTCGTCGGGATTCCGGTGCTGGTGGTGTTTCCGCTGGCGCTCGCGCTGCCGCAGATACGGCGACGGGCGGCCGGTCCGGTCACCGCTGCGTCCGCCGGAGTCGAAGCCGAAGCCCAAGCCCAAGCCGGAGTCGAAGCCGAAGCCCAAGCCGGAGTCGAAGCCGAAGCCGAAGCCCAAGCCGAAGCCGGAGTCGAAGCCGAAGCCCAAGCCCAAGCCGGAGTCGAAGCCGAAGTCGAAGCCGAAGCCCAAACCGAAGCCCAAACCGGTGCCGATGCAGAAGGTGATGCCGACGAGCGCAGAGGCAGCCGCCGCGGCGGTGGTTCCGTGAAGCGTGGGCGGTCAGCGCGAGGCCGTGGCTCCTTCGATCGGCGGCGTATTCGGCTCGCGTCAGGGATCTCCCTCGGTGCGGGGCTGCTCCAGTACGCCGCACAGGATCTGCGGTGGATCTCGCTGGTCCCCGGTGCCGTTGGTGCCGCCCTGCTCGTGCCGGCGGCTCTGGGGCTGCTGCCGCGCGGCACGTATCGGGCGGCGCGCGGACTGCCGTCCGTCGTGCTGTTGCGCGGGGTCGCCGCGGGGTCCTTCATCGCGGCCGAGTCCTTCGTGCCGCTGATGCTGGTCACCCAGCGGGGGCTGTCCCCGACGCTGGCCGGGTTCTCGCTCGCGGCGGGCGGCGGGACCTGGGCGCTGGGGTCGTGGGTGCAGTCCCGGCGGCGCGTGGAGCCGTACCAACAACGGCTGATGACGCTCGGGATGGTGCTGGTGGCCGCCGCGATCGCCGCCGCGCCGAGCGTGCTGATCGACTCCGTGCCCGTCTGGACGGTGGCCGTCGCGTGGGCCTTCGGCTGCTTCGGCATGGGCCTGGTGATCTCCTCGACCAGCGTGCTCCTGCTCCATCTCTCCGCCCCGGAGGAGGCCGGCACCAACTCCGCCGCCCTCCAGATCTCCGACGGCCTGTCCAACGTGATCCTGCTCTCGGCGGGCGGCGCGGCCTTCGCGGCCCTGGGCGGCGGCAGCGTCAGCCACACGGTCACAGAAGCGTCCGGTACCCATCCCGCAGCCTTCCTCGCGGTGTTCCTGCCGATGGCGGGGGTGGCGCTGGTGGGGGCCTGGGTGACGAGGCGACTGTTGCCGTCGACCAGGGCGTGATGGTGGGCAAGGGACCCCATCAGCGCCAGGAACTTCTGCGATACGGCCGGGATCTTCTGCGATACATACGGACAGGTGTCCTGCCCGCAGCTCCGTCGCCGCGCCGCGCTCGCTGAGCCGGCCGCGCTCTCTGTGACGTGGGTCCCACCCGACGCCCAGCCGGGCTTGTCCGCGTGTTGACACCGTGGGGGCGCCGGTAGGGTGGCCCGGTTGTCATATGTAGCCGAGCAGTTCCACCAGTTCGCCGAGTCGTCCGCCCGTCGCCCACCGTCGCCCCACTCGACGCGCTTCGCGCGGCCCCTCACATTCGACCCACCGACGGAGACCGTGACTACCACCGCCGCCTCCTCCCACCACCTTTCGCCCGCCTTCCCCGGCCGCGCGCCCTGGGGCACGGCCAGCAAGCTGCGTGCCTGGCAGCAAGGGGCGATGGAGAACTACCTCCAGGAGCAGCCACGTGACTTCCTCGCGGTCGCCACGCCCGGCGCCGGCAAGACGACCTTCGCGCTGACGCTGGCGTCCTGGCTGCTGCACCACCATGTCGTGCAGCAGGTCACCGTGGTCGCGCCCACCGAGCACCTGAAGAAGCAGTGGGCCGAGGCGGCCGCCCGGATAGGGATCAAGCTGGACCCGGAGTACAGCGCGGGGCCGCTCGGTAAGGACTACCACGGCGTCGCGGTGACCTACGCGGGCGTGGGTGTACGGCCCATGCTGCACCGCAACCGGGTCGAACAGCGCAAGACGCTCGTGATCCTCGACGAGATCCACCACGCCGGTGACAGCAAGTCGTGGGGTGAGGCGTGTCTGGAGGCCTTCGAGCCGGCGACCCGGCGGCTCGCGCTCACCGGTACGCCCTTCCGGTCCGACACCAATCCCATTCCCTTCGTGACGTACGAGGAGGGCAACGACGGGATTCGGCGGTCCGCGGCCGACTACACGTACGGGTACGGGTCGGCACTGTCCGACGGGGTCGTCCGGCCGGTGATCTTCCTCTCCTACAGCGGCAACATGCGGTGGCGGACCAAGGCAGGCGACGAGATCGCCGCCCGGCTCGGCGAGCCGATGACCAAGGACGCCGTCAGCCAGGCCTGGCGCACGGCCCTCGACCCGCGCGGCGAGTGGATGCCCAGCGTGCTGCGCGCGGCCGACCAGCGGCTGACCGAGGTCAGGAAGGCCATCCCGGACGCCGGTGCCCTGGTCATCGCCTCGGACCAGGACTCCGCCCGGGCCTACGCCAAGCTCATCCGTGAGATCACGGGCAGCAAGGCGACCCTCGTGCTGTCCGACGACGCCGGGGCGTCCAGCAGGATCGACGATTTCAGCGGCAGCGACGACCGGTGGATGGTCGCGGTGCGGATGGTGTCCGAGGGCGTCGACGTGCCGCGGCTCGCCGTCGGTGTGTACGCCACCACCATCTCGACGCCCCTCTTCTTCGCCCAGGCCGTCGGTCGTTTCGTACGGTCCCGGCGGCGCGGCGAGACCGCCTCCGTCTTCCTCCCGACCGTCCCCGACCTCCTCACCTTCGCCAACGAGATGGAGGTGGAGCGGGACCACGCCCTCGACAAGCCCAAGAAGGAGGGCGAGGAGGACCCGTACGCCGAGTCCGAGAAGGAGATGGAGGAGGCGAACAAGGAGCAGGACGAGGACACCGGCGAGCAGGAGCAGTTCTCCTTCGAGGCGCTGGAGTCCGAGGCCGTCTTCGACCGGGTCCTCTACGACGGTGCCGAGTTCGGCATGCAGGCCCACCCGGGAAGCGAGGAGGAGCAGGACTACCTCGGGATTCCCGGGCTCCTCGAACCCGACCAGGTGCAGATGCTGCTGCAGAAGCGGCAGGCCCGGCAGATCGCGCACAGCCGCAAGAAGCCGGACGACGAGGCCGACCTGCTCGAACTGCCCGCCGAGCGGCGGCCGGTGGTCTCGCACAAGGAGATGATGGAGCTGCGCAAGCAGCTCAACACGATGGTCGGCGCGTACGTCCACCAGAGCGGCAAGCCGCACGGGGTCATCCACACCGAGCTGCGGCGCGTGTGCGGCGGCCCGCCGAGCGCCGAGGCCACAGCCGGACAGCTGCGGCAGCGGATCGCCAAGGTGCAGGAGTGGGCCACGCGGATGCGGTGACGACGGGCGCTGTGCCGTGGCCGGTGACGGGCGGGAGGTGCCTGTCGTGCTTCGGCTGCGGGCCCGTCGTGGCTGGTCCCGTGCTTCGGCCGCGGGCCCGTAGTGGCTGGTCGCGCCCCCGCGGCGGTAGCCGCCCGTGCAACACGGCCCCGCGCCCCTTGGGACGCTCCACGCGCCGGTACGTATCAGGACGAACGGGGGTAGCCCGTCCCGGTCGCTGCCCGGATTCTGGACGGAGCCTTCCGCTGAGCGAACCTGCTTCGCTACTGTCCCGCTACGCACACGCCCCGTGGCAGCGCCGCCGCGGAGCGCAGCCGTGAAGCGACGCGGTCCGGACAGGCCGGGCCGCCGGCCTATCGGCGGCCTCTGACGCGCGTCGCCGACGGGACTCGGCCACGCATTCGCCGCGACGGGGGCTGCCGACCTCACCACTTAAGGAGTGGGCGTCGTGACCGCGGAGACCTCTCAGACGCTCGACCGGGGACTGCGCGTCCTCAAGCTGCTCGCCGACACGGATCACGGGCTGACCGTCACCGAGCTTTCCCACAAACTCGGGGTGAACCGGACCGTCGTGTACCGGTTGCTCGCCACGCTGGAGCAGCACGCCCTCGTACGGCGTGACCTGGGCGGGCGGGCACGGGTGGGCCTCGGCGTGCTGAGGCTGGGCCGGCAGGTGCATCCGCTGGTACGGGAGGCCGCGTTGCCGGCGTTGCGATCACTGGCCGAGGACATCGGGGCGACGGCTCATCTGACGTTGGTGGACGGGGCGGAAGCCCTGGCCGTGGCGGTCGTCGAACCCTCGTGGACGGATTACCACGTGGCCTACCGGGCCGGGTTCCGGCATCCCCTGGACCGGGGAGCGGCGGGGAGGGCGATCCTCGCCGCGCGGCAACAGGCGTCGGAGGAACCCGGCTACACGCTGACGCACGGGGAACTGGAGGCGGGGGCGTGCGGGGCGGCGGCGCCGCTGATCGGTGTCACGGGTGTCGAGGGCAGCGTCGGGGTCGTGATGCTGGCGGACGCGGTGCCGGAGAGGGTGGGGCCGCGGGTGGTGGACGCGGCTCGGGAAGTGGCCGAGGCGTTGCGCTGACGTCGCCGAGCGATGCGCGGCAAGGGTGCGGGCCCACCTGCGCCTGGCCGGATTTCACCTCCGCGTTAGATTGATCCCGTGTTCTCTCGTCTCACGCGCCCCCGGGCCGTCGCCGTCTGCGCCCTGCCCGTCGTGGCCCTGATCGCCACGGCGGTCCTCGCGCCGTTGCCGTTCTCGCTCACGCAGCCCGGTCTGACGGCGAACGTGCTCGGCGAGAACAAGGGCACCCCGGTGATCACGATCTCCGGCGCGCCCGCCCGGGACACTCGCGGGCAGCTGCGCATGACGACGATCGAGGCGACCAATCCGGACACCCGCGTCTCGCTCGGCGAAGTGATCGACAGCTGGTTCCGCTCCGACCAGGCGGTCATGCCGCGCGACGCGGTCTACCCGAGCGGGCAGAGCGTCAAGGAGATCGAGCAGCACAACACCGCGGAGATGGAGCAGTCCCAGGACGCGGCGACCGAGGCCGCGCTGAACTACCTGAAGCTCGACGACAAGGACGTCAAGGTCACCCTGAAGCTCGCCGACGTCGGCGGCCCCAGCGCCGGTCTCCTCTTCACCCTCGGCATCATCGACAAGCTGAACGGCGACGGCAGCGGCGGCGACCTCACCGGCGGCCGCACCATCGCCGGTACGGGCACCATCGACGCCGACGGAACGGTCGGCGCGGTCGGGGGAGTGGCACTGAAGACCCAGGCCGCGCGCAGGGACGGCGCGACCGTCTTCCTGGTCCCCAAGGCGGAGTGCTCCGACGCGAAGACCGAGCTGCCGAAGGGTCTGCGACTGATTCCGGTGACCACGCTCAAGAGCGCGGTGAGCTCGCTGACGGCGTTGGAGAACGGGAAGGGATCCGTCCCTAGCTGCTAGGGCCGATCGCGAGGAACGGTCTCGGGGTCGCCAGTCGCAGGCCGACCTCTATCAGGGTCCAGCCGAGGCGGGTACGGAGGCCGTGTGGGGGCCTGGCGCCGGCGGCGAGGCGGTACGCGTCCGCTTCGGCACGGAGTTCGGTGGCGCGGAAGTGGTGCTGGGCGAGATGGGCGTCCGGGTTCATCGGGTGGCTTCTCCGTCCTTGGTGATCGGGAAGGCGTGCGTGTGGATGCGTACGCGCTCGGCGTCGGAGGCGTCCGCCGCGGGCAGGTCGCGGTAGCTCTCGACGAGAGCATGCATCTTCTCGATGAGTTCGTGAGCGAGCTCCGGTGTGAGCCGTAGGGTCATGTCGCTCATGTCGCTGCCCTGCGTCCATTCCTCGGGCCAGGTGTGCCGGTTGCCGAGGAAGGTGGACAGGTCCCGGGCGTGCTTGGTCGCGATCTCGTGCATGACCATGTCGATGGCGCCGCGCACGCTGGGGTTGTCGTCCATGAACAGGGCGTCGTCGAACATCAGCCCCTCATGGGCGGCCTTCCACCAGCGCTCCCGGCCCTTGCCGTGCTCCGGGGCGTCCACCACGAAGCCGTACGTCGCCAGCTGGCGCAGGTGGTAGCTGGTGGCTCCGCTCGACTCGCCCAGCCGCTCGGCGAGTTGGGACGCGGTGGCGGGTCCGCCGAAGCGCAGGGCGTCCAGCAGCTGCATACGCAGGGGGTGGGCCAGCCCGCGCAGGGAGCGGGCGTCGAGGTGGTGGATCTGGCGTTCTTCGGAGTGGGGCTCGGGCATGCATCCAAAGGTAACGTTGCAAAGATTCCTTTGCAACAGGTCTTTTGCATCAACTTCTTTGCAAGTCCTGGGGCAGTCCCCACCACATGGCACCACCGCAAGTCCCCACCGCAAGTCCCCGCCACTCACCCCTCCGCCCCTCACCCCTCCTCGACGAACCCCTCCCCCTTCAACCAGTCCAACGCCACCTGGTGCGGATCCTCGCCGTCGACATCCACCTTCGCGTTCAACTGCTGCGCCACGGAGTTGTCCAGCTTCCTGGTGATCGGGGCGAGGATGGCCGCGATCGCCGGCCACTTCTCCAGCGTGGCCGTCCGGATCATGGGAGCCGCGTTGTAGTTCGGGAAGAACTTCCTGTCGTCGCCCATCACGACCAGGTGCATCGACCTGATCCGCCCGTCCGTGGTGAACACCTCGCCGTAGGTGCAGGCGCCCTTCGCGGTCTGGGTGTAGATGATGCCGGTGTCCATCTGTGTGATGTTCCTGGCCGGGAGATCCATCCCGTACGCCTTCTGCAGACCCGGCAACCCGTCCGCACGGTTGGCGAACTCACCCTCCACGCACAGCGTCACCGCATCGGGATCGGACTTCGAGAGCTTCGCGACGTCCGACAGGGTCGTCGTGCGGTACTTCCGGTAGTTGGCCTGGTTCGTCGCCAGCGCGTAGGTGTTGTTCATCGGCGCCGGCGCCAGCCAGGTCAGCCCCTTCCTCGCGTCCGCGTCACGCACCGCCCGCCACTGCTGCCGCGGATCGGGAATCGGCTTGCTGTTGCCCAGGTAGGTGATCCAGGCGGTGCCCGTGTACTCGTACGCGGCGTCCGCGTCGCCGTTCTCGACGGCCGCCCTGGTGCCGACGGAGCCCTGGATGCCGGTGCGGTCGAGTACCTTGGCGCCGGACGCCTCGAAGGCGATGCCCATGATCGCGCCGAGGACCAGCCCTTCGGTGAACTCCTTGGACGTGACGGTGAGTTCGGCGCCCTTCAGCGGCCTGCCCCGCCCGACGGTGCCCGGCTCGACGTCGTCGACCATCGGGGAGCCGCTGGTCAGACCGCAAGCGGAAGCCGCGATCAGTACCGCGGCCGTCAGCAGGCAGATACGCCCTCTCGTGATCATGTGCCCACCTCCAGCCCGCGCGGACGCAGCAGCAGTTCGGCGAGCGAGGCCAGCCAGTCCACCAGCAGGGCGAGTGAGATGGTCAGGACCGAGCCGAGGACCAGCACCGGCATGCGCTGACTGGTGATGCCGGTGGTGATCAGCACACCCAGGCCGCCGCCCCCGCCGAAGGTCGCCAGGGTCGCCGTACCGACGTTGAGGACCAGCGCCGTGCGCACACCGGCCAGGATCAGCGGGACGGCCAGGGGCAGTTCCACCCGCCCGAGCACGCCCCACGGCGACATACCGATGCCCCGCGCCGCCTCCAGCAGCGTCGGGTCGTTCGCCCTCAGGCCCGCGATCGTGTTCGACAGGACCGGGAGGACGGCGTAGGCGATGATGCCGATCAACGCCGCCTTCATGCCGATGCCCAGCCAGATCACCAGCAGCGCCAGCAGGCCGATCGCCGGGGTCGCCTGGCCCATGTTGGCGAACGCCATCGCCACCGGGGTCGCCTTCCGGAACGCCTGCCTGGTCAGCAGGATCCCCAGCGGGATTGCGATGATCAACACGAAGAACGTCGAGATCGCCGTCAGCTCGATCTGCTGCCACAGCGCCTTCGACACCTGGCCGTTCGACAGCGCGTTCTCGGAGAGCGGGTCGAGGTCGGCCTGCTCGAACCACAGCCACGTCGCCAGCAGGACCGCCACCAGCAGCGTCGGCAGGAACGTCAGCTTCTGCCAGGTGAGGCGCGGCTTCAGCGGACCCCGCGGTGCCGGCGGGCCTTCCGCCTGGGCATCTCCCGGGCCCCCTCCCCGGTCCTCGCCCGGGCCCTCTGCCTCCAGCTCGGCAGCGGTCACGCCGTCGGGGACGCTCACGCCTTCCTCTCCCCTCCGGCGCCTTCCTGCTCGGCGTGGGTGTGGGTGGCCCGCAGCTCCGCCAGGTCGTGCCGGTGCGCGATCGCCTCCAGCCGGTCGGCCTCCAGCAGCTCGTGCACGGAGTTCATCAGCGTCTCCACGTCGACCACGCCGGTGTACTCGCCGCGCCGCCCGGTGACGGCGACCCGCCCCGCGCTGTCGGTGAGCACCGCCTCCAGCGCGTCCCGCACGGTCGCGTCCCGGGTCACCGTGTCGCTCACCAGCGTCCCGGCGCGAGCAAGCGAGCCCTTGGCGCGCATCAGGTCCCCGCGCCGGAGCCACTTGTAGGGCCGGCCGTGCCTGTCGATCAGCAGGATCTCGTTGGTGCTGCTGGAGCGGAGCTTGGTGAAGATCTCCTGGAGCGGGTCGTCCACGGCCACCGTCGGATAGTCGGTGATCTCCACGTCCCGTACGCGGGTGAGGTTGAGGCGCTTCAGCGCGGCCCCGGCGCCCACGAAACCGGACACGAAGTCGTCGGCCGGGTTGGTGAGGATCGCCTCCGGGGTGTCGAACTGTGCGATGTGCGAGTGTTCGCGCAGTACGGCGATCCGGTCGCCCAGCTTGATCGCCTCGTCGAAGTCGTGCGTGACGAAGACGATCGTCTTGCGCAGCTCGTGCTGGAGCCGGATCAGCTCGTCCTGGAGGTGGTCCCGGGTGATCGGGTCCACGGCGCCGAACGGCTCGTCCATCAACAGGACCGGGGGATCGGCGGCCAGCGCCCGGGCCACGCCCACCCGCTGCTGCTGACCGCCGGACAACTGACGCGGATAGCGGCCGTGGAACTCACCCGGATCCAGCCCGACGAGGTCGAGCATCTCCTCGACCCGGTCCTTGATCCGCCCTTTCGGCCAGCCGACCATCTTCGGGACCAGCGCGATGTTCTGGGCGACGGTCATGTGCGGGAAGAGGCCCGAGGCCTGGATCGCATAGCCGACCTGGCGGCGCAGCCTGACCGGATCCATGTCGGTCACGTCCTCGCCGTTGATCCGGATGCGACCACCCGACGGCTCGATCAACCTGTTGATCATCTTGAGCGTCGTCGACTTACCGCATCCCGACGGGCCGACGAAGACGACGATCTCGCCCGCCTTGATCTCCATGGTGACGCTGTCGACGGCGGGGCCGGGAGCGCCCGGATACCGCTTGCTGAGGTTCTCCAGCTCGATGGAGGCGCCGGAGGTCGCTGTCTCAGGCACGGATCCCCCGGGGAATGGTCAGCCGCCCGAGCAGGACGTACGCGGCGTCGAACAGCAGAGCCAGGACGATGATCCCGAGGGTGCCCGCGAGGACCTGGTTGAGCGCGTTCCTGCTGCCCAGGGAGGCGAGGCCCCGGAAGATCACATTGCCGAGACCGGGCCCGGAGGCGTAGGCGGCGATGGCCGCGATACCCATCAGCATCTGGGTGGAGATCCGGATCCCGGTCAGGATCGGCGGCCAGGCCAGCGGCAGCTCGACCCGCGTCAGCCGCATCAGCCGGGACATCCCGATGCCCTTCGCGGCGTCCACCAGCGACGGGTCGACCCCGCGCAGTCCGACGATCGCGTTGCGCACGATCGGCAGCAGCCCGTACAGCGTCAACGCGATCACCGTGGGCGGCACGCCCAGGCCCACCACGGGGATCAGCAGCCCGATCATGGCGAGCGACGGAACGGTCAGGACGGCCGAGGTGGCCGTGGTCGCGAGGGCGCCGGCCCACTCGGTGCGGGAGGTGACCACACCGAGGAGCACCCCGACCAGCGTCGCCACGACCATGCACTGGAAGACGACACTCGCGTGCTGGTAGGCGTCCGTCAGCAGCTGCTCATGGGCGGTGCCGAGGTACTCCCAGAAGTTCACTCCGCTCACCCCCAGGTCGGCTAGGTTCCCTCCGCGTCCTGAGCCGCCTGCTCCACCAGGGGGATGACCCGCAGCGGAACGGGGTTCTCCATGACGATGGCGGTGGAGGCCCGGACAATCCCATCAAAGCCGACAACCCGGTCGATGACCCGCTGGAGATCGGCGTTCGAGCGGGCCACCAGCCGGCACAGCATGTCCCCGCTCCCGGTGGTGGTGTGCAGCTCCAGCACCTCCGGAACGGTCGCCAAGTGTGCCCGGACGTCCGCCCCTTGCCCCTGCCGGATCTGCAGCGTCGCGAACGCGGTGACCGGATAGCCGAGCGCCGCCGGATCCACCTCGGGGCCGAACCCGCGGATGACTCCGTTCGACTGAAGCCGGTCGAGCCGCGCCTGCACCGTCCCCCGGGCCACCCCCAGCCGCCGGGACATCTCCAGCACCCCGATCCGCGGCTCCCGCGCCAGCAGCGCGATGATCCGCCCGTCCAGCTGGTCGATCCCCATGACAGCCCTCCGGATCCTGGTCATCATGTACAGAAAGCCCGGCGAAGCGGCCGTACCACTGGTCATGGTGTCCAGTGAAAACGCGAACTGTTGCGCACCTTGCCGCCACGGACGAGGCTACCCCTATGACGCAGACCACACAGCACACTCCCGACACCGCCCGGCAGGCCGACCCCTTCCCGGTCAAGGGAATGGACGCGGTCGTCTTCGCCGTGGGCAACGCCAAGCAGGCGGCGCACTACTACTCCACCGCCTTCGGCATGAAGCTGGTCGCGTACTCCGGACCGGAGAACGGCAGCCGCGAGACCGCCTCCTACGTGCTGGAGAACGGCTCCGCCCGCTTCGTGTTCACCTCCGTCATCAAGGCCGCCACCCCCTGGGGCCACTTCCTCGCCCAGCACGTGGCCGAGCACGGCGACGGCGTGGTCGACCTCGCCATCGAGGTACCGGACGCACGCGCCGCGTACGCCTACGCCGTCGAGCACGGCGCCCGCTCGATCGCCGAGCCGTACGACACCAAGGACGAGCACGGCACCGTCGTTCTCGCCGCGATCGCCACCTACGGCGAGACCCGCCACACCCTGGTCGAGCGCACCGGCTACGACGGCCCCTACCTCCCCGGATACGAGACGGCCGCACCCCTCGTCGAGCCGCCCGCCCACCGCACGTTCCAGGCCGTCGACCACTGCGTCGGCAACGTCGAGCTCGGTCGGATGAACGAGTGGGTCGGCTTCTACAACAAGGTCATGGGCTTCACGAACATGAAGGAGTTCGTGGGCGACGACATCGCCACCGAGTACAGCGCGCTGATGTCGAAGGTGGTCGCGGACGGCACGCTCAAGGTCAAGTTCCCGATCAACGAGCCCGCCATCGCCAAGAAGAAGTCCCAGATCGACGAGTACCTGGAGTTCTACGGCGGCGCCGGCGTCCAGCACATCGCGCTCAACACCAGCGACATCGTCGAGACGGTACGGACGATGCGGGCGGCCGGGGTGCGGTTCCTCGAGACGCCGGACTCGTACTACGACACCCTCGGCGAGTGGGTCGGCGACACCCGCGTCCCCGTCGAGACCCTGCGCGAGCTGAAGATCCTCGCCGACCGCGACGAGGACGGCTACTTGCTGCAGATCTTCACCAAGCCGGTCCAGGACCGCCCGACCGTGTTCTTCGAGATCATCGAACGCCATGGCTCGATGGGCTTCGGCAAGGGCAACTTCAAGGCGCTGTTCGAGGCGATCGAACGGGAGCAGGACAAGAGGGGCAACCTGTAGTCACTCCCTTGCGTCCGTCACCGGCACGTCCGTCACGGGCACGTCCGTCACGGGCACGTCCGTCACGGACGGCTCACCCAGCTCGGCCAGCGCCGCCCGAGCCGCCCGCACATGGACCCGCGAGAAGTACGGGTTGATCCGCAGCGCCTCCTGAAGGTGCCTGCGGGCCGGCCCGTACCGCCCCAGCTCCCGCTCGATCACGCCCCGGTGGAAGGCGTACGCCGCACTCCGCACGCCACCACCCTTCTCCCGGTCCGTCGCCAGGGTCGCGAAGCGCAACGCCTCCCGGTGCTCCCCGGCCCGGTGCAGCGCCCACCCCAGCGCGTCGGCCACCGCGACCCCCGGCTGCCGCGCCCACTCGGCCCGCAGCCGCCGTACCGCGGCCGGCGCGTCACCGTGGTCCGCCTCGAACAGCCCGAGCACCAGGTCCTCGTCCGCCCCGCCCGCGGCGGCGTCGCGCACCCGCGCCCGCAGCAGGTCGTACTGCTCCCGGGCGGGCCGCCCGCGCCCCAGCGACTCGTACAACTCGCCCAGTTCCAGCGCGTACTGCGGGCACGGCTGCCCGGCCAGCGCCACCCGGTAGGCGTTCACCGCCCGCGTCGTCCGCCCCAGCGCCGCCAGCACCCGCCCCTGCCCGGCCTGTGCGGCCCGCTGGTCCGGGTCGAGGCGGACCGACTCCCGGAAGTACCGCAGCGCGTCCTGCGGTTCGCCGCGCTCCCAGGCCAGCTGCCCGGCCCGCTCCAGATACGCCGCCCGCTCGGCCGGCGCCCGCGCTCCCGCCGCCGCGTCGGACAACGCGGCCGCCGCGTCCTCCCGCCGGCCCCGGTCCCGGTACACGGCCGCCGCCCGCGCCAGCACGGCCGGCCCGGACCGCAGCTCCGTCAGCCGGCCCAGCGCACCCCGGGCCGCCTTGTGGTCGCCGAGCCCCGTGTAGGCGTCGATCAGCAACGGATACGTCGTCCAGCGCCCCGGTTCGGCCTTCCGGGCGGCCTCCGCCCAGGACCGCGCGGCCCGGAAGTCCCGGCGCGCGTTCGCCAGGGCCGCCAGCCCGCCGAGCGTCTCGGCGTCGCGCTTCCCGCGCACCTTCAGCGACCTGCGCAGTGCCCTCTCGGCCCGCGGGTAGTACGCCGGGTCGGCGGTCCGCCGCCCCCGCTCCACATAGGCCGCCCCGAGCACAGTCCACGACTCCGCGTCCTCGGGATACGCACGCAGATGCCTCTCGCGCTCACCGATCAGCACCGCCAGGTCGGGCAGCGAGGCCGGCACCCCGGCGGCCACCGCCGCGTGCGCCCGGGCCCCCGGCGCCGGTGCGGGCGGCCGGCCCGCCGCCCCCTCCCAGGACAGCAGCGTCAGCACTCCGCCGAGGACGGCACACCCGGCGACGGAGGCGATCAGGACCCGCCTGTCCCGCCCCCACCTGTCCCTCACCCGCCAAGTCCTCACCCACCGGCCCCACGGCCCGCCCACCGGCGAAGGAGCCTCCTCGTGGTTCTCCATGGCGCTCACTGTGCGTCAACACGACGACCACCCCCTCGCATACGGCAGCTGCCCCACATGGGGTTCACACCGATGGCCCCGGGTGCGAACCTGTGATCATGAGCCGTATCGAAGCGCCGCGCGACGAAGCGACCGGCAACCTCTTCGACCGTCTGCTGGACGGCCTGCCCGCCGACGCCGTCCTCACGGACCCGGACGTCACGGCCTCCTACGCCAACGACATGGCCAGCTTCTGCCCGGCCGGCGCCCCCGCCGTGGTCGTCCTGCCGCGCACGGTCGAACAGGTCCAGCACGTCATGCGCACCGCCACCGAACTACGCGTCCCGGTCGTCCCGCAGGGCGCCCGCACGGGCCTGTCGGGCGGGGCCAACGCCTCCGACGGCTGCGTCGTGCTGTCCCTGACGAAGATGGACCGGATCCTGGAGATCAACCCGGTCGACCGCGTCGCCGTCGTCGAACCGGGCGTCATCAACGCCACGCTCTCCCGCGCGGTGGGCGAACACGGCCTCTACTACCCGCCGGATCCGTCCAGCTGGGAGATGTGCACGATCGGCGGCAACATCGGCACCGCCTCCGGTGGCCTGTGCTGCGTGAAGTACGGGGTGACCGCGGAGTACGTCCTCGGGCTCGACGTGGTGCTGGCCGACGGGCGGTTCATGTCCACCGGCCGTCGTACCGCCAAGGGCGTCGCCGGGTACGACCTGACCCGCCTCTTCGTCGGCTCGGAGGGCTCGCTCGGCATCGTCGTGGGAGCCACCCTGGCGCTCCGGCCGAAACCGCCCGAGCAGCTGGTGCTGGCGGCGGAGTTCGCGTCCGGGGCCGCCGCCTGCGACGCCGTGTGCCGGATCATGGCGGGCGGCCATGTGCCGTCCCTCCTCGAACTGATGGACCGTACGACGGTGAAGGCCGTCAACGACCTCGCGCACATGGGACTGCCGGAGAGCACCGAGGCCCTCCTCCTGGCCGCCTTCGACACCCCGGACCCTGCCTCCGACCTCGCCGCCCTCGGCGCGCTGTGCGAGGCGGCCGGCGCCACCCAGGTCGTCCCGGCCGACGACCTGGCCGAGTCCGAACTGCTGCTCCAGGCGCGGCGGCTGTCGCTCACCGCGCTCGAAGCGGTCAAGGGCACCACGATGATCGACGACGTGTGCGTGCCCCGGTCGAGGCTCGGCGAGATGCTCGAAGGGACCGAGCGGATCGCGGAGAAGTACCAGCTGACCATCGGGGTCGTCGCGCACGCCGGTGACGGCAACACCCACCCCACGGTCTGCTTCGACGCCCAGGACCCAGAGGGGTCCCGGCGCGCACGCGAGTCCTTCGACGAGATCATGGCGCTCGGCCTGGAACTCGGCGGCACGATCACCGGCGAGCACGGCGTGGGCGTCCTGAAGAAGGAATGGCTGGCGCGCGAGATCGGCCCGGTCGGGGTGGAGATGCAACGGCAGATCAAACAGGTCTTCGATCCGCTGGGCATCCTCAACCCGGGCAAGCTGTTCTGATCCTCGCGCCCCGCCACGGTCACTGGGCGAGCAACTGGTCGAGCTCGCCGTCGATCCCCAGCTGCTCGCCCTCGGTCCCCGGAGGCACCACCCGCAGCGTCCGCTCCAGCCAGGCGGACATCTGGGCGGTCGGGGCCTGGATGAGGGCTTCACCATCAGGTGAACTCAGCGCCATCAGGACGACGCTGCGGCCGTCCACCTTCGACGGCCACACCCGCACGTCTCCGTCCCCGCTCGGCCGGAAGACCCCCTCCACCAGGAGATCGCGGGAGAACGTCCATTTCACCGGGTGCTCGGAGGTGATGTGGAAGGTGACGCGGACGGCGTACGGGTCGTCGGCGCGGTAGGCGAGCCGGGTCAGGACCGGGATGCTGTGGTCCTGGGACAGGATGAGTCTGAGTTCCAGCTCGCGTTCGACAACGGTGGGTTGCATGGCGGTGTTTCCTCTCTCGCGCGCTCTCGCGGGGCCCGCGGTGGGCCCGTACGAGTGGAGAGCGGGAGGAGAGGCGACCATTACGCGGGTTCGGAGAATTTTTTTCCGGATCTGTGAAGGCGCTGCACGGCGTTGCCCGGAAAGGGGTGGGTCCGGCGGGACTGGCGGTGGGGGTTGCGCCGGTCTGATAGATGTGGAGGCCCCCATTTGACCCCCGAGCAGATACGGGACGACGGACATGAGCGCCCCAACCCCGGCACCTGGTGATGACAGGCCCCGCGAAGGGTATTACCCGGACCCCTCCATTCCTGGATATGTCCGGTACTGGAACGGTGCCGCCTGGGTACCGGGTACCAGCCGTCCGGCACCGACGGACGGCGTACCGCTCGCCCCGCCGTCCGGCGCCGGCTCGGACCCGTCTTCGGCAGGCCCGGCCGGTCCGGCCGCCCCGGTCGAGGAGACGGGCCCGCACTTCTTCGACGAGGACCCGGTCGGCCGACCCGGTCAGTCGGGCCTGCCCGATCAGTCCGGCGGGCCCGGCTCGTCCTCGGCGGCGGGCGCCCAGCACGGTGGCCGGCCCGAACCCGCGGCCGCGTGGGGCGCCGACCGCGCCCAGCAGTCGGGCTTCGGCGGCGACCAGGACCGCCGGGTGTCGTGGGGGTCACCGCAAGGTGCTCCGCAGGGAGCGCAGCACGGAGGTCAGCCGGGGGCCCCGCAGGGCGGCCGACCCGGGCTTCCGCAGGGTGCGGATCCGCGGGTGCCGCGCGCGGCGGAGCCCCCGGACGGTCCGCCCCAGCCGGAGGGCCGCTCGGCCAGTACGGACGGCAGCGCGACGATTCCGCCCACCGAGCCGGACGAGGCGGCCGCCGGCAACACGTTCGTCTTCCGTCGGCCGACGCCCGGCCCCGGAGCGGCGGGCGGCGCGGGCACCGGAACTCCCGGCGTCCCGGGCCCCGGTGGCCCCGTCGACGACGAGGGCACCGTGACCTTCCGCGCGCTCTCCCCGCGCGCGGCCCAGCAGAACGGGGCGGCGGGGGCGCATCAGGGGAGCACGGGCGCCCCGGGCGCCGGAAGCGCCCCCGCGCCGGGCGCGTTCGGCGCCCAGTTCGCGGCGGGCGCGGGTCCCGGGGCGGCCGGCGCCGGAGCCCAGGCCGCGTCCCCGGACGCCGCCGCGTCCTCCCAAGCCCCTCCGGTTCCCGGCGCTCCCGGCACCCCCGGCACGTCCGGATTCGGGGCCGGAAAGGCCGCCGCCGCGCGTGCGGCGGACGCGCAGGGGCAAGCCGGGCCCGCAGCCGCCGCCCAGGCCGCCTCCGCGGCGCCCGGCGCCCTGTCCGGCCCGCAGCAGGCGGCCCCCGCCCCGAGCGTGCCCCAGCAGCCCGGCGTGCCCCAGCAGGGCGGCCCCATGGCGTCCGGCGCCGGTGGTGGGCAGCCCTCCTGGGCCCAGCAGGTGCACCGGCTCGCGGGCGCGTCCGACGACGAGCAGCCCGTCGTGCCCTGGAAGCCGCCCGTGGACGACGTGTTCCAGGCGGCCGCCAGGCGGCAGTCGTCCGCCCGTCCCGCCGGACTCGGCAAGCGACTGGCCGCCCGGCTCGTGGACACCGTCGTCCTCGCCGCGGTCACCTCCGTGGCCGCCGTACCGCTCGGCACCAAGGCGCTCGACCACGTCAACGAGAAGATCGACGCGGCCAAGCTGTCCGGCGAGACCGTCACGGTCTGGCTGCTGGACGGCACGACGTCGACGTATCTCGGCATCGTCCTCGCCGTCCTGCTCGTCTTCGGCGCGCTCTACGAGGCGCTGCCCACCGCCAAGTGGGGCCGCACCCTCGGCAAGAAGCTGTTCGGTCTGGACGTGCGGGACATCGAGGGCGGTGAGGCCCCGTCCTTCGGTGCCGCCCTGCGCCGCTGGCTCGTCTACAGCGTGCCCGGTCTGCTCGCCGTCGGCGTCCTGGGTGTCCTGTGGGGTCTGTTCGACCGGCCGTGGCGCCAGTGCTGGCACGACAAGGCCGCGCATACGTTCGTTGCGGGCTGACCGGACCCGGCGAAGGATCCGCGGGACGCGGTACTCCGGACGGCCGCTCGCCGGATGCGGAGCCGGAGGGTTCGCGGTCGACTCGGGCCATGAGTACCGAACCGCCCCCCGGCTCCGGTCAGCCGCCGGAAGACGACCCGTTCAGGAAGCAGCCCCCGCCCTCCGAGGGTTCGGGTTCGCCGTACGGCGCTCAGCCCCCGCCTCCCGGGGGCGGTGACCCCTACGGCGGTGGCGGCGGCGACCCGTACGGCGGTGGCGGCGGCCCGTACGGAGGCGGGGGAGGCCCGCACGGCGGTGGTGGTCAGTACCCCGGCGACCCGCTGGCCGGCATGCCGCCGCTCGCCGACAGCGGCCGGCGCACGCTCGCCAGGATCATCGACATGATCATGGTCGGGATCGTCGTCTGGCTGCTCACCTGGGCCATGGACGTCCACGAGTACGACATCGACAACGACAAGATCGAGTACGGCAAGTCCCTCGGACAGTCGCTCGTGGCCGCCGTGCTCTACATGGGCTACGACACGGTCATGATGAGCAGGACGGGCCAGACGTTCGGCAAGAAGTGGCTGGGTATGCGGGTGGCCAACCTGGACAACGGGGCCACCCCCTCCGTGCAGAGCAACCTGATCCGCTCGGCGGTGCTGTGGATCCCGTTCGCCTTCTGCTGCGCCTGTGTCTGGACCGCGATCGCGGGCGGCTGGAGCTTCTTCGACAAGCCCTACAAGCAGGGCCTGCATGACAAGGCGGCCAAGACGGTGGTGGTCAAGACCGACTGACCACCCGGAGGCCGGGTCAGGAAGCGGCGCGCTCGTGCACCGGCCGCTCGGACGCCACCGCGGCGACCGAGGCCGCCGGCACGGGCGCCTGTGGCGTCTGTGCGGCTTCGGCGGGCTCCGCGGCGGGCCGGTCCGCCGCGACCACACGGGACTTCGGCATCGGGACCGTCATGGCGACCAGCAGTCCGAGGGCGAGTGCGGCGACGGCGATGATCGCGATCCCCACGCCCGAACTCGTCTGTGACAGCAGCAGCATGGCGAACGTCGAGCAGATCACGGTGCACGAACCGTAGGCGAGCTGTGCGGCCGTCGGGCGAGGCGTGACAGTCGGACGAGGCATGGCAATCGTGTCCTCGGAAGTGGGGGTCCACGGGGTCGTCGGCCTGGCTTTCCGCCGAATTCAGGGCGTTCCGCCAATCGACTCTAATCGCCTGCATGCCCGAGCGGAACGACAGGTAAGCGTGACCTGACCAACAGGGCCGGAGCATGGGGGGCGCACGGGTTCATGCCGTCCAGCAGGTGGACAGATCCGCGCGCCCGTTCGATGAGCCCCCGGCGCCCCGGAGGGCCGGAGTCCGGCGCCCTTGTGGGCCCAGCCGGGCGTTCGTAAAGCGGACGCCAACTCCGCATAGTGCAATTGACTTGTCCAAGTCAAGATCTGTCTTTTCTCGCCAACCTCTAGTCCAATGTCGTCACTTGACTACACGCGTTGAACACGCGCGCGCGGACCCACCAGGCTAAGGACCCCCCTCCTTCCGCGCGCCCGGACGCGGGGGAGGAACTCAAGTGACCAGCAGATCCTGGCAGTTCAGAACGGCGGCGACCGTGGTCGCGGTGGCCGCGGCCACCGCCACCTTCTCGACCTTCGCGGTGGCCCAGGCCGCCCCGGCCGCACCCGCAGCCGTTGACGGGCACGACCCGCAGCCGGCCAAGAGCAGGGGACACGACCTCGACGGTCCGCTGTCCAAGACCCAGGAGGCCCAGCGCGAAGAGGCGCTCAACCAGGTCATATCCGGCGCCGCCAAGGTCAAGGACCGGGACGGCTCGAAGGTCGTCAAGCTCAAGGGCGAGGACAAGTACGTCGAGCTCGGCCGAGAGAAGACCGACAAGATCTTCACCATCCTGGTGGAGTTCGGCGACCAGGTCGACAGCCGCTACGGCGGCACGCCCGGCCCGCTGCACAACGAGATAGCCCAGCCGGACCGCGCTGACGACAACAGCACGGCCTGGCAGGCGGACTACAACCAGCAGCACTTCCAGGAGCTGTACTTCGGCACCGGCAAGAACACCGAGTCGCTGAAGAAGTACTACGAGAAGCAGTCCTCGGGCCGCTACTCGGTCGAGGGCGACGTGACCGACTGGGTCAAGGTCCCCTACAACGAGGCCCGCTACGGCTCCAACAAGGACGATACGGCCGCCTGGTACGCGGTCCGGGACGGCGTCACCGCCTGGGTCGCCCAGCGCGAGGACGCTGGTGACACCCCCGCCGAGATCAAGGCCGAGCTGGCCGAGTTCGACCAGTGGGACCGCAATGACTTCGACGGCGACGGCGACTTCAACGAGCCCGACGGCTACATCGACCACTTCCAGATCGTGCACGCCGGCGAGGACGAGTCCGCGGGCGGCGGCGCGCAGGGCGAGGACGCGATCTGGGCCCACCGCTGGTTCGCCTTCGGCACCGACGCCGGCTCCGCCGGCCCCGCGAACAACAAGCTCGGCGGCACCCAGATCGGCGACACCGGCATCTGGGTCGGCGACTACACCATCCAGCCGGAGAACGGCGGCCTGGGCGTCTTCGCTCACGAGTACGGCCACGACCTGGGCCTGCCCGACGAGTACGACACCTCCGGCGGCGGCGAGAACTCCACCGGTTTCTGGACCCTGATGTCGTCCGGCTCCTGGCTCGGCACCGGCAAGGAGTCCATCGGCGACCTGCCCGGCGACATGAACGCCTGGGACAAGCTGCAACTCGGCTGGCTCGACTACGACATCGCCCAGGCGGGCGTGAAGTCGAAGCACACCCTGGGCCTCGCGGAGTACAACACCAAGAACCCGCAGGCCCTCGTGGTCCAGCTGCCCGACAAGACGGTCACCACCGAGATCGTCGCCCCGGCGCAGGGCACCAAGCAGTGGTGGAGCGGCAGCGGCAACGACCTGCGCAACTCGCTCTCCCGGACCGTCGACCTGACCGGCAAGTCCGCCGCGAGCCTGACCCTCGACGGCTGGTGGGACACCGAGAAGGACTACGACTACGTCTACACGGAGGTCTCCACCGACGGCGGCGCCAACTGGACGCCGATCGACGGCAAGCTGGCCGACGGCAGCGCCGTCCCGCGCGACGCCAGCGACAAGCCCGCCCTCACCGGCACGGTGGACGCCCACCAGAAGCTGACCTACCCGCTCGACGCCTACGCGGGCAAGAAGATCGGCCTGCGCTTCCGCTACCAGACCGACAGTGGCGTGGCCCAGAAGGGCTTCACGGCCGACGAGATCACGGTGACCGCCGACGGTGCCACCCTGTTCTCCGACAACGCCGAGTCCGCCGACGCCGCCTGGAGCGCCAGCGGCTTCTCCCGGATCGGCGCCTCCATCACGGACGACTACCCGCAGTACTACATCGCCGAGAACCGCCAGTACGTGTCGTACGACAAGACCCTCAAGGTCGGCCCGTACAACTACGGCTTCTCGACGACCCGTCCGGGCTGGGTGGAGCACTACGCCTACCAGAACGGCCTGTTGATCTGGAAGTGGGACACCTCCCAGGCCGACGACAACACCAGCCAGCACCCCGGTCAGGGCCTGATCCTGCCGATCGACTCCCACCCGACGCCTCTGAAGTGGTCCGACGGCACGCTGATGCGCAACCGCATCCAGGCCTACGACTCGACCTTCAGCCGGCAGCAGACGGACGCGATTACGCTGCACAACGCGGGCGCGCCGACCAAGATCAAGTCGCGCGCCGGTGTCCCTGTCTTCGACGACGGCACGTCGACGTACTACGACGCCTCGAACCCGCTCGCGGGCGTCAAGATCACTGACACCAACACCCGGATCAAGATCTCCAAGGAGCCGCTGGACGGCTCGACGATCTCGCTCCAGGTAGGACCGTCCGCGAAGTAGACGGTATTTTCGCAGGTCAAAGACGTATCGGCGGTGACCCCCTGGCGGGTTGCCGCCGATCGTGTTTAGGTGCGTCCTGTGGATCCCTTATTGACACCGACATCGACGACGACTCGCACGGGGGTATGACCGCATGGGCGCAGGAGGTTTCTGCAAGCTGCCGACCGGCAGTGTGGTGGTGGCGCTGAACCTGCCCAGCCCCGCCGCAGAGAGCGTGGGCTCGGTGCGCGTTCTCGTCCACGCCCGGAACCGGGCGCGCGCCCTGACCAGGCTGCGCAACCTGGGCATGCGCGCGGTCTACCTGCGGGGCAACGCGGCCCCGCCGACACCGGACGAGATCACCGCGGTCCTGCACCACCCGGACGGCCTGATATGGCGCACGGCACCTGACAACGGTGTCGTCGGACCGGAACTGGTCCAGGAACTGTGGCACCCGATCAGGGCACTGCTGAGGCGCCCGGCGGCGCCTGCGTGACGGACCGGCTGTACGCGGCACGCGGGCCGGAAGGCGAGAGCCCCGGAACGCGCCACGCTGCTTCTGGGTAGGCCGGCGCGCCCCCAGGCTGCGCCGACCTACCGGGGGCGTCCCGGGGTCACTCCGTGACCGGGGACTCCGCGATGCAGCCGCCGGCGGTCACCAGACCCTTGGCGCTCTGTTCCTCCAGCACCTTGCCCTTGTGGGTGATCTTGCACGCGACCTCAGCGCCTTCGGGGTCCGTGGCGACCGGCATCACCGCCGCGGGCATGATGCCGCGCAGTGTGACCGTCTTCGTCCAGGGCAGCTTGGGCTTCGACACCGACTCGATCTTCGGCTTCGCGGCCGTGCCGCCGCCGCCGTGGAAGTCGATCGAGTCGACGTTCTTCCCTGTGACCTCGTAGGTGACTTCGTACGTCTCGCTCACTGCCTTGTCGACCTGGTCGACAGTCCCGGAGCAGGAGCTGAGGCCGAGCGCGAGGCCGGTGACGGCGGCGGAGCAGACGGCGCCGCGGACGATGCGGTGCATAGGGATCCCCCCGGATCGTGAATGGTCGAATCCGCAGCCAATCGCAAAGAGAAAGTAAAGTCAACCGGATTGTAAGCCGATGAATGCGCAGGTCAGTGGGCCGGTGCGCCGTTGGTACCTAGGCCACCACGGGCTTGCCGGACAGCTCCACGCCCGCGCCCCGCATCTCCTCCAGCGCCGCCTCGGTCGTGGCCTCGGCCACTCCGGCGGTCAGATCCAGCAGCACCTGGGTACGGAAGCCCTCCCGTGCCGCGTCCAGCGCGGTGGCCCGCACGCAGTGGTCGGTCGCGATGCCGACCACGTCCACCTCGTCGACCTCCCGGGCGCGCAGCCAGTCGGCGAGCGTCACGCCGTTCTCGTCGGCGCCCTCGAACCCGCTGTACGCCGCCGCGTACGCCCCCTTGTCGAAGACGGCGTCGATCGCGCCGGAGGCCACCACGGGGGCGAAGTTGGGGTGGAAGCCGACGCCCTCGGTGCCGGCGATGCAGTGGGCGGGCCAGGAGTGGGTGTAGTCCGGGTTGTCGGCGAAGTGGCCGCCGGGCGCGATGTGGTGGTCCCGGGTGGCGACGACGTGCTGGTAACCGGAGCCGCCCGCCTGACCGATCAGCTCGGTGACGGCGGCGGCCACATCGGCCCCTCCGACCACCGCGAGGCTGCCGCCCTCGCAGAAGTCGTTCTGCACGTCTACGACGATCAAGGCGCGGCGCATGGTCGGTGTCCTTCGACTATGGGGTCGGGGAAGAGAAGGGGTGCGGGCCCGGCCGGTGAACCTCCGAGCCTACGGACTTCCGGGCCGGGGCGGGAGGGGGCGTCGCAGGGCGTGAGCGGCATGGACGGGCGCACCCGCTCTAACTACCCGAGCGCGCCTGGACATACTCCGTCGGAATGACCGGTTCCCCGCGGGACAGCTGGGTCGCCGACAGCGGCAGCCCGGCCCGGGCGGCCGCGTGCCGGTCGCGGACCACGTCGAGCGGCTCCCGGGCGACGACCTCGCCGCTCTTGACCAGCTCGACCAGAAGCTGACGGTCGGCCAGCTCACCCGGCACCGGCCCGGTGCCGACGACCTCGGTCTCCGCGACCCCGTACCGGTCCAGCCGCCGCGCCGCCCACTTGCGGCCGCCGACGGACGTCTTGCCGCCGGTGGACCTCTTCGCCACCGGCACCAGCGGGGCCTTCGGGTCGGCGGTCTCGGCGCGGGCGACCAGCTTGTAGACCATCGAGGCCGTCGGGTGCCCGGAGCCGGTCACCAGCTGGGTGCCGACGCCGTAGGCGTCCACGGGCGCCGCCGCCAGCGAGGCGATGGCGTACTCGTCCAGGTCCGAGGTCACGATGATCCGCGTCTCGGTGGCCCCCAGCTCGTCCAGCTGCTGCCGTACCCGGTGCGCGACCAGCAGCAGGTCCCCGGAGTCGATCCGCACAGCCCCCAGCTCGGGACCGGCCACCTCCACGGCCGTCCGGACGGCCTCCTCGACGTCGTACGTGTCCACGAGCAGCGTGGTGCCCCGGCCGAGCGAGTTCACCTGGGCCTGGAAGGCGTCCCGCTCCTGGTCGTGCAGCAGGGTGAAGGCGTGGGCGGAGGTGCCCACGGTGGGGATGCCGTAGCGGAAGCCGGCCGCCAGGTCCGAGGTGGTGGTGAAGCCGCCGACGTACGCGGCGCGCGAGGCGGCGACCGCGGCGAGCTCGTGGGTGCGGCGGGCCCCCATCTCGATCAGCGGGCGCTCGCCGGCGGCGGAGGACATCCGGGAGGCGGCCGCGGCGATCGCCGAGTCGTGGTTGAGGATCGACAGGATCACGGTCTCCAGCAGCACGCACTCGGCGAACGAGCCCTCGACCCGCAGGATCGGCGACCCCGGGAAGTACACCTCGCCCTCGGGATAGCCCCAGATGTCACCCGAGAAGCGGTAGGAGGCGAGCCAGTTCGATGTCGCCTCGTCGACGATGGAGTGCTCGCGCAGGAAGCCGAGGACGTCCGCGTCGAAACGGAAGTTCTCCACCGCGTCCAGGACGCGTCCGGTGCCCGCCACCACGCCGTAGCGACGCCCCTCGGGCAACCGCCGGGTGAAGCACTCGAACACGCTGCGCCGTTCGGCGGTGCCCGCCTTCAGAGCGGCCTGCAGCATGGTGAGCTCGTACTGGTCCGTGAAGAGCGCCGTCGAGGGAACGTCCACCGGCAGCCCAAGGTCCGCTGTGTTCATGCGAATGGATGCTACCCCCATTTCGTCAGTGTGACGATTTAGGAGGGCCGTGGCAGCATGGGCCATGTGACGTCACCCGCTCCCCTAGAGACCGAACGCACCGAGTCGGCGGAGGAGGTCTTCGCCGTCCCCGAGCCGGATCTCCCCTGGATCACCATCGTCCACAACGACCCGGTCAACCTCATGAGCTATGTGACCTACGTCTTCCAGACGTACTTCGGCTACTCCAAGGACAAGGCCACCAAGCTCATGCTCGACGTCCATCACAAGGGCCGGGCGGTCGTCTCCAGCGGGTCCCGCGAGGAGATGGAGCGCGACGTGCAGGCCATGCACGGCTACGGTCTGTGGGCCACGCTCCAGCAGGACCGCAAGTAGTCCGTCAGACCGACAGGCACCCCGGCGGACCGCCCACAGGCACCCCGGCGGACCGCCGAGAAGCAGCCCAGCAGACCGCCAAGCAGCGAAAAGATTCCATGCCAGGACACTTCGAACCGCTCCCCGGCGGCGGCGCGGCCGTCGCCCTCGACGACGTCGAGATCTCCATCATCCGGTCGCTGGCCGTCCAGCTCCTGGAACTCATCGGTCCCGGCCCCGCCGAGGAGGCCAGTGACGATCCGCTCGCCGAGCTGTTCGCCGAGGGCCCCAGCGAACCTCCGTCCGACCCGGTCCTCAAGCGGCTCTTCCCCGACGCCTATCGCGACCCGGAGGGCGACCCCGGGCCGAAGCGCGCCGACGAGGAACGCGAGTACTCCGCCGAGTTCCGCCGCTACACCGAGAACGACCTCAGAGCCGGCAAGCGGGAGAACGCCCTCGCGGTGATCCGCTCCCTGGACGCGCTCAGTCCGTCCGGCGAGGGCGGTGCGGTCCTCAAGCTGGCGCCCGGTGAGTCCCAGCAGTGGCTGCGTTCCCTCAACGACCTGCGGCTGGCGATCGGCTCCCGTCTGGAGATCAGTGACGAGGACGACGGCGACCTCCTCTACCACCTCCCGGACGACGACCCGCGCAAGCCGATGGTGATGGCGTATCTGTGGCTCGGAGGACTTCAGGAGACGCTCGTGACCACCCTCCTGCCGTAATCGCGGGGGAGCGAGAAGGGGTGAGAGGGAGCGAGGAGAGGCGCGGGGGAGCGCGAGTGAGTAAGAGCGAGCGCGAGGTGGGCGCTGGGCATATGCCCCATCTTGTGTAGGTTCCGTGTTCGCTCAACGGACGCTCAAATCCGGATAACGATCACATTACCGCGGCGGGCACCTATGACCCGCCGCGGTGTTCTTTGTCCAGTTCTTCTTGTGCTCTGCGTCACATGTCACGCAGGTGATCAGTGTTGCGACCGTGATAAATCTTCACGACCGCCCGGCGAACACCACCCATGTTCGTCCGGGTGCGCCACCGAGCCGGCGACCGTCGGCCAGGCACGAGCGGACTCCGCTCAGCTCCAGCAATCCGGGGGGATCGAGATCCGATCCGAGGCCGACGAGAGGCCCGGGTCGGCATGGAGAAAGGCGCACCACACATGACCTCAGCGCAGGTCGACAAGGAAAATGCCCCTAAGGAGTCGGAAGAGGGGTACGAGCGCGGGCTCGGCAGCCGTCAGGTCCAGATGATCGCGATCGGCGGCGCGATCGGCGTCGGCCTCTTCCTGGGAGCCGGGGCGAACATCGCCAAGGCCGGACCCAGCCTGATCTTCATGTACGCCCTCGCGGGCGTCATCATCTTCTTCATCATGCGGGCGCTCGGCGAGCTCCTGCTCTACCGCCCGGTCTCGGGCTCGTTCGCGGAGTACTCGCGCGAGTTCCTCGGCCCGTTCTTCGGCTACTTCACCGGCTGGACCTACTGGCTGATGTGGGTGGTCACCGGCATGGCCGAACTGACGGCCGCCGCGATCTACGTGAACTACTGGTTCCCGGACATCCCGCAGTGGGTGACGGCCCTGGTCTTCCTGGTGGTCCTGTTCGGGGTCAACCTGATCTCCGTGAAGCTCTTCGGCGAGCTGGAGTTCTGGTTCTCGATGGTCAAGGTCACCGCCCTGATCGGCATGATCGTGATCGGCCTCGGTGTCCTCACCTTCGGCTTCAGCTCCGCCGGTGACACCGCCGCCGTCTCCAACCTGTGGGCCTTCGACGGCTTCTTCCCCAAGGGCGTCGGCTCGTCCCTGATGACCCTGCAGGGCGTCATGTTCGCCTACCTGGCCGTCGAGCTGGTCGGCGTCACCGCCGGCGAGTCCGAGGACCCGGAGAAGACCCTCCCCAAGGCGATCAACACCCTGCCCTGGCGGATCGCGCTGTTCTACGTCGGCGCCCTCACCGTCATCCTGTGCGTGGTCAAGTGGACCGAGTTCGCCGACGGGGTGAGCCCCTTCGTGGAGGCCTTCGCCAAGATCGGCATCCCGGCGGGCGCGGGCATCGTGAACTTCGTGGTCCTCACCGCCGCCCTGTCCTCCTGCAACTCCGGCATGTACTCCACGGGCCGCATGCTGCGGAACCTGGCCGACAGCGGTGAGGCCCCCGCGGTCTTCAGGAAGCTGTCCTCGACCAAGACGCCGGCCTTCGCCATCATGGTCTCGGTCCTCTTCATGGGCATCGGCGTCGTCCTGAACTACGTCGTCCCGGAGAAGGCCTTCGGCTACGTCACCTCGGTGGCCACCGCGGCCGGCATCTGGACCTGGCTGATGATCCTGATCAGCCACGTCCTCTACCGCCGGGCGGTCGACGCGGGCCGCCTGCCCGCCTCCTCCTTCCCGGCGCCGGGCGGCTCCAAGTGCTCGTACGTCGCCATCGCCTTCCTGCTCTTCGTCACCGGCCTGATCGCGTACGACGCCGACGCCCGCGTCTGTCTGTACGTGATGGCGCTCTGGTTCGTGTGTCTGGGCATCGGCTGGCTGGTCCTGAAGAGCCGCAATTCGGGCGGCACCGGTCGCCGCGACGCGGAGTTCGCGAAGGTCGGCGGCTAGCGGGCCCGGACGTCCGGCCGCCGGGAGCGCTCGTGGCGCCCCCTGTGGTCGCCGCTCAGGACGTCCGCCATGTGGGCCGCCCCGTACCACCACTCGGTACGGGGCGGCCCTTTGCTTATCCTGACCAGCATGCTGACCATCACCCAGGCCCTGTTCGACCAGATCGTCGCCCACGCGCGTGAGGACCACCCCGACGAGGCGTGCGGCGTGGTCGCGGGCCCGGCGGGCTCGGGCCGCCCCGAGCGGTTCGTCCCGATGCTGAACGCGGCCCGCTCGCCCACGTTCTACGAGTTCGACTCCGGCGACCTGCTCAAGCTCTACCGGGAGCTGGACGACCGGGACGAGGAACCCGTGATCATCTACCACTCCCACACGGCCACCGAGGCGTACCCGTCCCGCACCGACATCTCCTACGCCAACGAGCCCGGCGCGCACTACGTCCTCGTCTCCACCGCCGACACCGACGAGGCCGGCCCGTTCCAGTTCCGCTCCTTCCGGATCCTGGAAGGCGAGGTGACGGAGGAGGAGGTACAGGTCGTCGAGGCATACTGATCGTCGTACGCCCCGACAACTCGCCCTATCGGAGATGGTGTTGACGCGACGCCCGAACGGACACCGCCCGACGCTCGAAGACGTCGCACGTCGCTCGGGGGTGTCGAAGTCCACGGTGTCGCGGGTGATCAACGCGGAGCCCAGGGTGCGTGCCGAGGTCATCGACCGCGTCCGGGAAGTGATCGCCGAACTCGGATACGTCCCCAACCAGGCCGCCCGCCAGCTGGTCACCCATCGCACCGGCGCGGTCGCGGTGGTGGCGACCCAGCCGGAGAACCGCCTCTTCCTCGACCCGTTCTTCGACTGCCTCCTGCGCGGCATCCGCCGGGAACTCGCCCGCCACGGCGCCCAGGCCGTCCTGCTGTTCCTGGACGAGCCCGACGACCACGCGCGCGTGGCCGACTACCTCGGCGGCGGCCATGTCGACGGCGCCCTCCTGTTCTCCCTGCGGCCCGGCGACCGACTGCCCGAGATGGTCGACCGACTCGCACTGCCCGCCGTCTTCGGCGGCCGTCCGCTGCTGCGCGACGGGGACCCCGTACGGGGCGGCCAGGCCTACGTCGACGGCGACAACCGCGGGGGAGCCCGGCAGGCCGTCCAGCACCTGGTCTCGCTCGGCCGCTCCCGCGTCGCGACCATCACCGGTCCCTACGACCAGGAGAACTCCGCCGCCGACCGGCTCGCCGGATACCGGGACGTCCTGCCGGGCGCCCCCGCGCACCTGATCGAGAAGGCCGACTACACCCAGCGGGGCGGCGCCGACGCGATGGCCGCGCTGCTGAGGCGCTGCCCCGACCTGGACGCCGTCTTCGTCGCCTCGGACCTCATGGCGTCCGGCGCGCTGCAGGCGCTGCGGGAACACGGACGCCGGGTGCCGCAGGACGTGGCCGTGGTCGGATTCGACGACCTGAGGGAGATCGCCGAGTCGACCGAACCCCCGCTGACCACCGTCCACCAGGACGTCGAGGAGATGGGCCGCCTGATGGCCCGGCTGCTGTTCGACCGCACGGAGAAACCCGACGCCCCGCCCGGTTCCTCGGTGGTCGTGCCCACCCGTCTGGTGCTCCGGGAGTCCGCGTGAGCTGTACGGTCTCACTCACCGGCCACAAAACGTCCACCATGTGAAACCGCACTCCGGGATCCGGACCGGGAATCGATACGATGAGCCCATGGTTCTTGACGACGTGAGCGAGAAGACGCCGGGCGCACTGCTCGTGGCGCGGCTGCACGTCGACCTGTGCAGGCTCGCCAGCGCCATCTGTTGACGCTGCCCCGTGCCGCCGTACGGCCGTGAGCCGGTGGGGGCACCTCCCGCGCGAGCGAGACCGTGCGTGGGGGATCCTCACCCGTACAACCCAGCTGTACCGCGCTGTCGTGCGCCCACCGACCTGACCACTTCCGACAGGAGCCCGCAACCATGGCCATCGAGGTCCGCATCCCGACCATCCTCCGCACGTACACCGACGGCCAGAAGGCGGTGGAAGGAAACGGGGACACCCTCGCCGAGCTCTTCACCGACCTCGAGACCCGGCACGCGGGCATCCAGGCCCGCATCGTGGACGGCGACCAGCTGCGCCGCTTCGTCAACGTCTACCTCAACGACGAGGACGTCCGGTTCCTGGACGGCATCACCACCAAGCTCGCCGACGGCGACAACGTGACGATCCTGCCGGCCGTGGCCGGCGGCATGGCCTAAGGCCCGCTGACCACCCATGCGTTACGACTCCCCGCTGGCCGCGGTGGGCAACACCCCCCTGGTGCTCCTGCCGCGGCTCTCGCCGTCCGCCGACGTCCGGGTCTGGGCCAAGCTGGAGGACCGCAACCCCACCGGCTCGGTCAAGGACCGGCCCGCCCTGCACATGATCGAACAGGCGGAGAAGGACGGCCGCCTGACTCCCGGCTGCACCATCCTGGAGCCCACCTCCGGCAACACCGGCATCTCCCTGGCCATGGCGGCCAAGCTCAAGGGCTACCGCATGGTGTGCGTGATGCCCGAGAACACCTCTCAGGAGCGCCGGGACCTGCTCGGCATGTGGGGCGCCGAGATCGTCCCCAGCCCCGCCGCGGGCGGCTCCAACACCGCCGTACGGGTCGCCAAGGAACTCGCCGCCGAGCATCCCGACTGGGTGATGCTCTACCAGTACGGCAACCCGGACAACGCGGGCGCCCACTACGCGACGACCGGCCCGGAGATCCTCGCCGACCTCCCGTCGATCACCCACTTCGTCGCGGGCCTCGGCACCACCGGCACCCTGATGGGCGTCGGCCGCTTCCTGCGCGAACACAAGCCGGACGTGAAGATCGTCGCCGCCGAACCGCGCTACGACGACCTCGTGTACGGCCTGCGCAACCTCGACGAGGGCTTCGTACCGGAGCTGTACGACGCCTCCGTCCTCACCACCCGCTTCTCGGTCGGCTCCGCCGACGCGGTCACCCGCACCCGCGAACTCCTCCAGCAGGAGGGCATCTTCGCGGGCGTCTCCACCGGCGCCGCCCTGCACGCGGCGATCGGCGTCGGCAGGAAGGCGCTGAAGGCGGGCGAGAGCGCGGACATCGCGTTCGTCGTCGCCGACGGCGGCTGGAAGTACCTCTCCACCGGCGTCTACACGGCGGCCACCACCGAGGCGGCCATCGAGGCCCTCCAGGGCCAGCTCTGGGCGTAGGGCCTGGTGCGAAAGCGGCCTCTGCCGTGCGACCTGCCTACTACGCGAGGTGGCGGACCTGGTCCCACAGGACCGGGTCCACCACCCCGGCGCGCCGCCGGAACTCCGACACCGGCACGACGCGCACCTCGCCCGTCTCCAGGAAACTCGCGCGCCCCCGCGCATCACCGACCGAGCCCGGCGGCAGGGGGATCACCCCGCCCCGCTCGACGCGGTACTTGCTGGTGATCTTCGCGACGGTCGCCCGGTCCCCGCGCACCGCCAGCACCAGACAGGGCCGGTCCTTGGCCCGCCCGTCACCCGCCGCCGCCTCGTACGGCACCTTCGCCCACCAGATCTCCGCCGGCCGGGGCCGGGCACCGGAGCGATTCGGAGGCCTCGGCGGGCGGGTCCCACGACCCGCGGGCCGATGGCCCCGACCCCAACCGTCGACGAGCGTGGCGACCAGCGCGAGCAGCACCACCGCCGCGAAGGCCAACCACCAGGACGTGTCCATGCCGACGACGGTACCGGCGCGCGACGACCGGCGCGCCCCCTCGTCAGCATCACGCGCCTCTGGTCCAGCCGAACCGGTGACAGCACAGGTGAGTTCGCCCACAACAGCCCTTGGCGGAGGCGCGACCGGGGGTTTTGCGCCTTACGCTCGACGGACCGCACGACCCCCGACGCCCTGTTCCCCGATCTTCTGAATTCCCGCCAGCGGAGGTTTCTGCTTTATGAAGCTCACCGTCGTCGGCTGCTCGGGGTCGTTCCCGTCCGCGGAATCGGCCTGTTCGAGCTACCTCATCGAGGCCGACGGCTTCCGGCTGCTTCTCGACATGGGCAACGGTGCCCTGGGCGAGCTGCAGCGCCACTGCGGTCTCTACGACCTCGACGCGATCTTCCTCAGCCATCTGCACGCCGACCACTGCATCGACATGTGCGCGTACTTCGTCGCGCGTTACTACCGCCACGACGGCGGCCGCTGCGATCCGATCCCCGTCTACGGACCCGAGGGCACGGAACACCGCCTCACCACGGCCTACGCGGACACCCCCACCGCCTCCTCCATGAGCGAGGTCTTCGACTTCCACACCGTCAAGCCGTCCACCTTCGACATCGGCCCGTTCACGGTCCACACGGAACGCGTGGCCCACCCGGTCGAGGCGTACGGCATCCGTGTCGAGCACGGCGGGAAGGTCCTGACGTACTCCGGCGACACCGGCATCACCCCCGCGCTGGACGAACTCGCCCGGGACGCCGACCTGTTCCTGTGCGAGGCCGCCTTCACGCACGGCAAGGAAGACATCCCCGACCTGCACCTCAACGGCCGCGAGGCGGGCGAGACGGCGACCCGGGCAGGCGCCCGGAGGCTGATACTGACCCACATCCCCCCGTGGACCGACCCCCAGGCCAACCTCGTCGACGCGCGCACGGCGTTCGACGGCCCGACGGAACTGGCGAGGCCGAGGGCGTCGTACGAGATCTAGAGACTGACGCGGCACCAGGTCCGCGACGTGACCAAGGCCCCGGAGCGCATGGCTCCGGGGCCTCTTCGTCGCTGTCAGCGGTGACTCACGCCTTCGTGAGGTCCTCGACCTCCTCCTCGGGCTCGCGGCCGGGGGTGGGGAGGTTGAACTTGATGATGGCGAAGCGGAAGAGGGTGTAGTAGACGGCGGCGAAGACCAGACCGACGGGGAGCAACAGCCAGGGCTTGGTGGAGATGCCCCAGTTGATGACGACGTCGGTCAGACCTGCCGAGAAACTGAAGCCCATGTGCATGCCCAGGGCCCACGTCACGGCCATCGACACGGCGGTGAGTATCGCGTGGATCGCGTACAGCACCGGGGCGATGAACATGAACGAGAACTCGATCGGCTCGGTGACACCGGTGACGAACGAGGTCAGCGCCAGCGAGACCATCATGCCCAGGACGGCCTTGCGGCGCTCCGGGCGGGCGGTGTGCGCGATGGCGAGGGCGGCCGCAGGCAGACCGAACATCATGATCGGGAAGAAGCCGGTCATGAACAGACCGGCGGACGGGTCACCGGCGAAGAAGCGGGGCAGGTCGCCGTGGAAGACGGTGCCGGCGGAGTTGGTGTAGTCGCCGATCTGGAACCACGCCACGGAGTTGACGAACTGGTGCATGCCGATCGGGATCAGCGCACGGTTGATCAGACCGAAGAGGGCCGCACCGAAGGAGCCGAGGCCGGTCATCCACTCACCGAAGTTGGTGATGACGTCACCGATGGGCTGCCAGCCCAGCACGACCAGGACACCCAGGAGGGTGCCGACGGCGGCCATGATGATCGGCACGAGCCGACGGCCGTTGAAGAAGCCGAGCCAGTCGACGAGCCGCTTGCGGTGGTAGCGCTGCCACAGCACGGCCGTCAGCAGACCGAGGATGATGCCGCCGAGTACACCCGGGTTCTGGAAGGACGCCGCCTGGGCGGCCTCGGTGCCCTTCTGCCAGAAGCCTCCGAAGGGGGCGACGGCCGTGTAGGTAGCGCCCTCGTGCCCCTCCTCGATCGGGAACTGGTGGATCACCGCGTAGTAGGTCAGAAAGCTGACCACCGCGGCGAGCGCCGTCGAGCCGTCGGCCTTCTTCGCGAAGCCGATGGCCACGCCTATGCAGAACAACAGGGGCAGCCCGAGGGAGCTGTCCAGAATGGCGCCGCCCGCTCCGGCGAACACCTTGGCGACGTCGGCGGGCAGGTGCAGCTTCTCCTGGACGTCTGCCTGCCCCAGCCGAAGCAGCAGACCCGCCGCCGGCAGCACGGCGATCGGGAGCTGCAGGCTGCGGCCGACCTTCTGCAGTCCCTGGAACAGACCGGAACCCCGCTTTTTCGCGGGGGCCGCCGTTGCGGTGGCGGAGCTCATACTTCCTCCATCGGTGGTGGTCTACACCATTCAGTGGTGTAGACCACGTTGTAGCACGGTGAAGGAGAGATAAGGAACCCGCGATTTCTACGTAATCCCACGTGACGAAAGAGCTACGGTGCGCTACACCTTCGGAACGTCCTCCACCCCATTCTCCGGGTAGAGCACTCATGGTTTGGCGACCGCCCGCCAGGTGGTGTAGACCAGCTACGGACGATTTCGGTGCTGTGACGTCAAGGGAGAAGGAACATGGCCAGCAAGGCTGAGAAGATCGTTGCAGGGCTCGGCGGCATCGACAACATCGAAGAGGTCGAAGGCTGCATCACCCGCCTGCGGACCGAGGTCATCGACGCCACCAAGGTCGACGAGGCCGCCCTGAAGGCCGCCGGCGCCCACGGCGTCGTCAAGATGGGCACCGCGATCCAGGTCGTCATCGGCACCGACGCCGACCCGATCGCCGCGGAGATCGAAGACCTGATGTGAAGCGCGGGAATCATCCCCGGCTTCACCCCCGACTCCCACCCCGGCCTCACTCCTGACGCCGCATCGGACGTCACCCCCTGAGGGCCCGTTCCCACCGAGGGACGGGCCCTTCCACAGGTACGACTAGGCTCAACGCCATGTCTCGAATCGACGGCCGCACCCCCGAACAACTCCGCCCGGTCACCATCGAACGCGGCTGGAGCAAGCACGCCGAGGGCTCCGTCCTCGTCTCCTTCGGCGACACGAAGGTCTTCTGCACCGCCTCCGTCACCGAAGGCGTCCCGCGCTGGCGCAAGGGCAGCGGCGAGGGCTGGGTCACCGCCGAGTACTCCATGCTGCCCCGCGCCACCAACACCCGCGGCGACCGCGAATCCGTCCGCGGCAAGATCGGCGGCCGCACCCACGAGATCAGCCGCCTCATCGGCCGCTCCCTGCGCGCGGTCATCGACTACAAGGCACTCGGCGAGAACACCATCGTCCTGGACTGCGACGTCCTCCAGGCCGACGGCGGCACCCGCACCGCCGCCATCACCGGCGCATACGTCGCCCTCGCGGACGCCGTCTCCTGGGCCCAGGGCAAGAAACTGATCAAGGCCGGCCGCCAGCCCCTCACCGGAACGGTCAGCGCGGTCTCCGTCGGCATCGTCGACTCGACCCCGCTCCTCGACCTCCGCTACGAGGAGGACGTGCGCGCCGAGACCGACATGAACGTCGTCTGCACCGGCGACGGCCGCTTCGTCGAGGTCCAGGGCACCGCCGAGGCCGAACCCTTCGCCCGCGACGAACTCAACTCCCTCCTCGATCTGGCGGTCGCCGGCTGTGCCGACCTGACGGCCCTGCAGCGCGCGGCACTTGATACGGTCCTCGAAAAGTAAAGGGACCACCAAGAAGGACGGCAGTCACGGGCAACCGCGCCGACCGTCCCCGCGTCACTACCGGTACGGGCGCACGGCACACCACCGTGCGCCCGGCCAACACGGGGGGCCCGCCGGGGGCCTGACCAACGGAGGGAACAGATCCATGGCCGCGAGCCGACGCCGCCGTAGTCGCCGTACCGCCATCGCCGCCGCCGTCGCGGCCGTCGGACTGACGGTCGGCCTCACCACCGGCTGCGACGCCGTCAGCAAGGCACTCGACTGTGTCCAGACCGCCGACGCCATCGCAGACAGCGTCACGGATCTCCAACAGGCCGTGGAGAGCGCGTCGAACGACCCGACACAGCTGGAGGAGTCGCTCGACTCCATCGACAAGAACCTCGACGAGATCGGCGACAAGACCGACAACACCGACGTCAACAAGGCGGTCGACGACCTCGGCGCCGCCGTCGGCAACGTCCGTACGGCCGTCAAGAACGGCGACGAGACCCCCGACCTCAGCCCGGTCACGGACGCGGCCGGCGAACTGACGAAGGTCTGCACGCCGTAACCCCGCCGGCGCGGCCGGGATACTGGTGGGCATGACCCGCCTGATCCTCGCCACCCGCAACGCCGGAAAGATCACCGAACTCCGGGCGATCCTCGCCGACGCAGGCCTGCCCCACGACCTCGTCGGCGCGGACGCCTACCCCGACATCCCCGACGTCAAGGAAACGGGCGTCACGTTCGCCGAGAACGCCCTGCTGAAAGCCCACGCCCTGGCCCAGGCGACCGGCCTGCCCGCCGTCGCCGACGACTCCGGCCTCTGCGTCGACGTCCTGAACGGCGCCCCCGGCATCTTCTCCGCCCGCTGGGCCGGCAAACACGGCGACGACCGCGCCAACCTGGACCTTCTCCTGGCCCAACTCTCCGACATCGCCGACGAACACCGCGGCGCCCACTTCGCCTGCGCCGCGGCGCTCGCCCTGCCGGACGGCACGGAGCGGGTGGTCGAGGGCCGACTGCGAGGCGTCCTGCGACACGCCCCCACCGGCACGAACGGCTTCGGCTACGACCCGATCCTCCAGCCCGAGGGCGAGACACGCACCTGCGCCGAACTGACCGCGGAGGAGAAGAACGCGATCAGTCATCGGGGGGAGGCGTTTCGGGGGTTGGTGCCGGTGGTTCGGGAGTTGTTGGGCTGAACACTGTGTGCCACGCACACACGCCGAAGGGCGCAGCACCGCGATGGTGCTGCGCCCCTGTTGGCGGTGGGCCCGGTGGGACTCGAACCCACGACACACCGGACCTAAACCGGCGCCCTCTGGCCAGCTGGGGTACGGACCCATCACGGTTACTTTACTGGGCCGAGTGCCTTGACTGTGCGGCGAGGCCGAGAGTGGGTCTTCGTCTGGCTGTGACAGGACGGGCAGACGTATCGCAGGTTCTCGATCCGGTTGTCCAGCCGGTCACCGTTGATGTGGTCGATCTCCAGAACGAGCTTCCTGCCCTGCCAAATTTCTCCAGTGCCGCACTCCGTGCACAAATGTGGCGTGCCGAGGTCGTCGAGGGCTCGTCTGAGCAAGACGGTCTGGGTGCGTGGGGAGCCAGGCGCGAGCTTCACCAGGATCTCGGCTGCGGACTTGCGGTTCGGAGAGGGCTTGCCACGGAAATGACCTTGCCCTGCGAAGTGGGAGGTCGACAGGTCAAAGGCTGCGATGCTGCGCCTGACCTTTGCTCGCCCGGAACCGCCAAGAGGATGGAGGCCAAGCATTCGCATCACTCCGGCCAAGCTGTGCGATTCGGCGACGGCACGTGTGATGTCTTCGCGCGGGAAGAGGGTGCCCGATTTGGCACCTCGTCTTCCGGTGAAGTGGGATGTGTCGATGCCGAACCGGTCGAGTCTTCTGCGGAGATGGCTGTACGCGCTGGCATAGGGCGGAACGCCCATGTACTCCAGCATCTCTTTGATGTTGTGGGAGTTGGCTGCGGCCTCTTGAAGTAGTTCCCTCGTGTATGAACGCGTTGAGCGCAATGGCAACGGCTCATCGATGAAGTGGGATGTGTCGATGCCGTAGTGCTGTAGCCGCTTGCCGAGATAGCAGCGAGGGCCGCTCCCCATCGGTACTCCCAGCATGCGCATCAGGTCGACCAAGCTGGTGGCCTCGGCGGCTGCCCGAGTCAGCAGGTCGAGCGTGTACCTCGGCTTGCTCATGTGTGTGTCCTCCGCTTGCGGCCTCGGTATGTGTCCGTCACCGCATGGCAGTTGGGGCAGAGTAGTCGGAGGTTCTCCGGACGGTTGTCCCACCAGTCGCCGTTGATGTGGTCGACCTCCAGTCGGAGGGGTTTGTGGTTCCACCTGGGTCCTGTGCCGCACAATGCGCAGGTCTCCGGGACCCCGCGATGGAGCAGATGCTGAAGGAGCCGACTTCCCGGGACTCGGCCGTCGTGTCGTGACCTGAGGCTCAGCAGATCGCCGAGCGAGCCCTTCGGTCTGCCCGATCGCGCCGCGAAGTGGGACGTGTCGATGCCCAGCGTCGCGATGCGGCGGCTGATGTGCGTGTGATTGCCGCCCACTGGGCTGATCCCCAGGCGGCGAACCACATCTTTGACGCTGGTAGACACGGCCACGATCTCTCGAAGCGTCTCCTCGGTGTGGCGAGCCCACCCTGTCGGGAAGTGTGAGACGTCTACGCTCGCCTCCGCCATCTTCTGACGCAGATACCGTCTGCTGCCTGGTGTGGGCGAACCTCCGCACCACCGCACGGCGTCGTCCCAGTTCGTTGTTGCCCGCGCCGCCTCTTCGAGCAACTCGCGTGTGTACCGGACCCCCATCGATCCCCTCCGATCTCGGCCACACGTTCGTGACCTGCACGGAGTAACGAACCGCTTATCGGACGGTCACCCTCGAAACGACAAGGCAGTTGATATGCTTACCGGCGAGGCCTTCCAGGTGCGGACGCTTGTCCGCTCGGGAGGCTTTTTTCATGACCGAGACCAAGGACCCAGGGCTGAACATCCGCCCGGCCACCCCCGCTGATCGCCCCGCCGTCGAACGCCTCTGGCTTCTCTTCCGGCATGACCTGTCCGCGTTCGGGGGGCAACTGCCCAACCCGGACGGGACGTTCCGCAGTGAGCGGTTGGAGGCTGCCTTCTCCGGTGACCCTGACTGGGCGCCGTATCTCTTCAGCGTCGGTGAGAATCCCGTCGGGTTCGCGTTCGTGCGGGCGCTCGGTGGGCCCGTCCGGGTGCTCAACAGCTTCTTTGTCGTGCGCGCGGTGAGGAGGACCGGGGTGGGGCTCCGGGGCATACGGGAGGTGGTCGCCCGGCATCCGGGGGACTGGGAGATTCCCTTTCAGGACGAGAACACCGGTGCCGTCCGCTTCTGGCGGCGGGTTGCGATCGAGCTCGTCGGGGAAGCGTGGACCGAGGAAGCCAGGCCGGAGCCCGAGCGGCCCGACCTGGTTCCCGACATCTGGATCTCGTTCAGATACCCAAGTCCTTGATGATCTTCGCCACGTGGCCCGTCGCGCGGACGTTGTACAGGGCCCGTTCGACCTTCCCCTCCGCGTCGACGACGATCGTGGAGCGGATGACGCCCATGTAGGTCTTGCCGTAGTTCTTCTTCTCGCCGTAGGCGGCGTAGGACTCGGTGACCGTTTTCTCGGGGTCTGCCAGCAGGGTGACCTTCAGGGACTCCTTCTCGCGGAACTTCGCCAGTTTCTCGGGCTTGTCCGGGGAGATGCCGATGACGTCGTAGCCGGCGGCGGCCAGGACGTCGAGGTTGTCGGTGAAGTCGCAGGCCTGTTTGGTGCAGCCGGGGGTCAGGGCCGCGGGGTAGAAGTAGACGATGACCTTGCGGCCCCGGTACTCCGACAGGGAGACCTCTTTGCCGTCTGCGTCGGGGAGGGTGAAGGCGGGGGCCACGTCACCGGGCTGGAGTCGCTCGCTCATCGGGCAAGCGTAACCGGGGGTCCTGGCCGTGCGACGGCGCACCGAGCTGACAGACTGTCCCGACAAGCAACTTTCCAGAACAATCAGCAGGCATCAGCAACAGGCATCAGCTGACTTCGGAGGCCTTACGGTGGCGGACACGTCGGACACCAGAACCCCGGCGCAGATCGAGGCGGACATCAGGCGCCGCCGCGAGAACCTGGCGGAGACGCTCGACGAGCTCGGGGTGCGGGTGCACCCGAAGACGATCATGGGTGACGCCAAGGCCAAGGTCGTGTCGAACATCGATCACACGCTGGGGCGGGCCTACGTCGGGGTCAACCGGGCCGTGAGTGACGTCAAGTCCCAGTTCGTGGATGAGGACGGCGCTCCTCGGCTGGAGCGGGTCGTCCCCGTCGCGCTGGTCGTCGTCGGGCTCGCCGGCCTGCTCGTCCTGGGGACGCGTCGGCGCCGGAGCTGACCGACAGCGGACCCGACGGCTTACGGGCCCGGCAAAGGCAGGTAGGTTCAGTGCCGTGAGCGCCAAGAGAAAAGAGCACAGCACCCTGAACGACAAGCTGCCCATCCGGATGCTGCACGACCGGGTCCTCGTGCGGCAGGACACCAGCGAGGGCGAGCGGCGTTCCGGTGGCGGGATTCTGATTCCGGCCACCGCGGCCGTCGGTCGTCGGCTGGCGTGGGCCGAGGTCGTGGCCGTGGGGCAGAACGTACGGACGGTGGAGCCGGGTGACCGGGTTCTGTTCGATCCGGAGGACCGGGCCGAGGTGGAGGTGCGGGGGATCGCCTATGTGCTGATGCGTGAGCGCGATCTGCACGCGGTGGCCGCCGACCGGTTCGAGGGGTCCGAGGACTCGACGGGGCTGTATCTGTAAGCAGCGGGTTCGAGAGTTCGCGAAGGTTCGAGGGGCTGGTGACCATGGTCACCAGCCCCTTTCGTCGTCCCTTCGCACACCGACGGGCTAGCCCGGGCCGGTGGTCGTGCCCTCTGTCTCACCGCCGCCGTCGTCGCCGCCGGTGTCGCCGCCCGTGCCGTCCGTCGTGCCGCCGGTGGCCGTGTCCCCGCTGGAGCCGTCCGTCGTGCCGCCGTCCGTCGTGCCGCCGTCCGTGGTGGTGTCACCGCTGGTCGGATCCCCGGTGGTCCCGGGCGTCCCGGTCGGGTCGCCGGTGGTGCCGTCCGTGGTGCCCCCGGTGTCGGTGGTGCCGCCGGTCTGGCCCTGGGTCGGGTCCTCGGGGTCCGGGCTGCCGGTGGTGCCGTCCGTGGTGCCGCCGGTGTCCTGGCCGCCCGTGGTCGGGTCCACCGGGACGTCGGTGCTCGGGGCCTGGGACTCGTCGGAGCCCGGCTGGATCTGGAGGTCGAAGTCGGTGGCCGTCTTGCCCTTGAGGGCCTCCTTGGTGAACTGCGCCCAGATCTCCGCGGGAGCCCCGCCTCCGTTGACGCGTTCCAGGCCCATCGCGCCGTACAGCGACTTGTGCGCGCCCGTCACCGGGTCCTGGCCCATGACGGAGACGACGGTGGCGAGGTCGGGGGTGTAGCCGGCGAACCAGGCCGCCGTGTCCTCCTCGGCGGTGCCGGTCTTGCCCGCGGCGGGGCGGCCGGCGGCCTGGGCGGCGGTGGCGGTGCCGTTCTCGACCACGCTCTGCAGCACGGCCGTCGTGGTGTCGGCGGCCTCGCGGCTGACAGCCTGGCTGGTCCGCTTCTCGGGCAGCGCGACGTCGCTCGTGCTGTCCTTGGTGATCTTCTCGACCATCGTGTACGTGCCGTGCCTGCCGTGGTTGGCGAGGGTGGCGTAGGCCTCCGCCATGTCGAGGACGCTCGCCCGGGCCACGCCGAGCGCGATGGAGGGGCTGGCGACCAGTTCGGGGGTGGTGGAGGGGAGGCCCAGGTCGATCGCGGTCCCCTTGACCTCGTCGGAGCCGACGTCCACGGCCATCTGCGCGTACACCGAGTTGATGGACTTGTCGGTGGCCTCTCGCACGGTGACGTTCCCGTAGGAGCCCTGGTCCTCGTTCTCCGGGTCGTACGTGCCGCCGTCCCAGCCCTGGACGGGGCGTTTGTTGGTGCCGTCGTAGATCGTGTTCGGGTTGATGACGCGGCCGTCCTGCGTCTCGGAGTGGTTCTGGACGGCGGAGGTGAACACGAACGGCTTGAAGGTGGAGCCGACCTGGAAGTCGCGGCGGGTCACGCCGTTCGTGTACTGCTTGACGAAGTCGATGCCGCCGTACATGGCGACGACCTTGCCGGTCTTGGGGTCGACGGAGGCACCGCCGGCGCGGACGTAGTTGTCGACCTTGCGGTTCTTCTTGTCGAGCTTGGAGATCACCTGGTCGTCGACGGCCTTGACGAAGGCGTCCTGCTTGCTCTTCTGCAGGGTGGTGGTGATGCGGTAGCCGCCCGCCTGGAGCTCGTCCGCGGTGACGATCTTGTTCGTGGTGAGGTACTGGTTGATCGCTTCGATGGCGTAGCCGCGTTGCCCGGACTTGCCTATGGCGACGGTCTGTTCCTTCGGCATCGGGAAGGTGAGGTCTGCCCGCTTCGACTGGGTGAGCCAGCCCTTCTTGACCATGCCGTTCAGGACGTAGTTCCAGCGGGCCTGGGCGGCCGCCTTGTTCTCGGGGTGGGCGACGACGTCGTACTCGCTGGGCGCGTTGACCAGTGCGGCGAGGTAGGCGGCCTTGGCGGGGTCCAGCTCGGTGGCGTCGATGCCGTAGTAGGCCTGGGCGGCGGCCTGGATGCCGTAGGCGTTGCGGCCGAAGTAGCTGGTGTTTAGGTAGCCCTCGAGGATCTGGTCCTTGGACTCCGTGCGGTCCAGCTTGATCGAGATGAAGAACTCCTTCACCTTGCGGGTGACGGTCTGCTCCTGGGCCAGGTAGTAGTTCTTCACGTACTGCTGGGTGATCGTGGATCCGGACTGCTTGCCCTTGCCGGTGGCGGTGTTCCAGCCGGCGCGGACCATCGCCTTGGGGTCGATCGCGGACTCGGTGTAGAAGTCGCGGTCCTCGGCGGCCAGTACGGCGTGCTGGGCTGCCTTGGAGACCTGGGAGAGGGGGATGATCTCCCGGTTGACCTCGCCGTCGCGGGCGAGCTGGCTGCCGTCCGAGTAGAGGTAGACGTTGCTCTGCTTGATGGCGAACGCGTTGGCGGACGGGATCTTGACCATCGAGTAGCCGAGGAAGAACATGCCCGTCAGCAGCAGGACGCCCAGGACGAACGTGCCGAGCACCACGCGCCAGGTCGGGATGATCCGCCGCCAGCCGGTGCGCGCCGGTCGCTTGGGCTTCTTCCCGGCCGGCCCCCCGGCCGCGGGCACTTCGGCCGTTTCCGGCTCTCTCGGTGCCGAGTCCTCGTTCGGCTGCGGCTGCGGCTCGTCGCTCATCTCGTGCACGGACTCCTGTTTCGCGTCGTACGTTCCCGTACGTCTCGTTACGCCTTGTGCGCCCCCTGCTGAAGACTCTCGCACCACGCGTTCCGTTCCCGGATATGGCGCGCGTCTCGCCCGGAAAATGGCCCGCCCGCCCGGCCATCCGCGCATCGGGCTCCTGTGCTTCGGCGTCCGGTGCGGGTGAGGAGGGGCGTGTGTGCGCATTCGGGGCGGTTGTACGCGCCGTCGTGGCGGGGGCTCCCGACGATACGCGACGTATCGGGCGGCGACGGTCGCCGGGGTGGCAGGTCCGGAGGCGCTGGAGTCCGCTCTCCCAGAGGCGTCTCAACAGCAGTGATTCGGTGGCGAGTTGACCCATGCGACCGGCGGGGCAGGGCCCCCGAGTTCATGACCGGCAGGGCCCCGAACCCATGACCGGCAGGGCCCCGAACCCATGACGGGCAGGGTCTCGGCCCCCTTCGTCGGCCGCTCTCGGCGGTGGGAAAACGGCTCGCCCGCCCGGTCGCCCCCGTACTAGGCTCCTGCGCTTCGGTGTCCGGCGCGGGTGAGGAGGGCCGTGGGTGTGGGTTCGGCACGGCTGTACGCGGCCGTCGCGGCGGGGGGATTCCGGCGGTACGCGACATATCGGGTGGCCACGGCGGCGGGGGTGTTCACGAACACCGTCTTCGGGCTGATCCTCGTCTACACCTACCTGGCGTTGTGGGACGAGCGGCCGCACCTGGGGGGTTACGACCAGACGCAGGCGGTGACCTACGTGTGGCTGGGACAGTGCCTGTACGCGACCCTCGCCATCCAGGGCGGCGGCGTGGAGAAGGATCTGATGGCCCGCATCCGCACGGGCGAGATCGCCATCGATCTGTACCGGCCGGCCGACCTGCAGCTGTGGTGGCTGGCGAGCGACCTGGGCCGGGCGCTGTTCCAGACCCTGGGGCGGGGTGTGATCCCGTTCGCCTTCGGGGCGCTGTTCTTCCCGATGGCGTTGCCGGCGGACGTCAGCACCTGGGTGGCGTTCCTGGTCGCGCTGCTGCTGGCGATGGTCGTCAGCTTCGGGATCCGCTATCTGGCGGCCCTGAGCATGTTCTGGCTCATGGACGGCACTGGCGTCAACCAGGCCCTGATGGTCCTGGGGGTCTTCTGCTCGGGCATGACACTGCCGCTGAACGCCTTCCCGGGCGCGCTCGGCGACGTCGTCCGGGTGCTGCCGTGGGCGGCACAGCTCCAGATGCCGGCGGACGTGCTGATGGGGGAGACCGCCCCGCTGGGGGCGTACGCGTTCCAGGCGGTGTGGGCGGTGGTGCTGCTGTGGGCGGGGCGGCTGCTGCAGTCGGCCGCGACCCGCCGGGTGGTGGTGCAGGGTGGGTGAGCACAACCGCCTGACGGAGGGGCTGCGGGCCTATCGGCTGATCGCCGGGATGTGGATCAGGTCGGCCATGACCTACCGCGTCTCCTTCGGTGTCACGGTGTTCGGCAACCTGCTGGTGACCGGGCTGGACTTTGTCGCGATCCTGCTGATGTTCTCGCAGGTCGACTCGCTCGGCGGGTGGACGCTGCCCGAGGTCACCTTCCTGTACGGGCTGTCCGCGACCGCGTTCGGGATCGCCGACCTGGTGTTCGGCTCCATGGACGTGCTGGGCGCCCGGATGCGCGACGGCTCCTTCGACACCCTGCTGGTACGGCCCGCCCCGGTGCTCGCCCAGGTCGGCGCGGACCACTTCGCGCTGCGCCGCCTGGGCCGGATCACCCAGGGCGCGCTGGTGCTGGGCTGGGCGCTGCTGTCGGTCGACGTCGTCTGGACTCCGGCGAAGGTGCTGCTGGTGCCGGTGATGCTGGTGAGCGGCGCGGCGATCTTCGGGGCGCTGTTCGTGGCGGGCGCCGCGTTCCAGTTCCTGGCGCAGGACGCCGCCGAGGTGCAGAACGCGTTCACGTACGGCGGCACCACGCTGTTGCAGTATCCGCCGACCGTGTTCGGGAAGGACCTGGTGCGCGGGGTGACGTTCATGCTGCCGCTCGCCTTCGTCAACTGGGTGCCCGGGAGCTATGTGTTGGGGCGGCCGTATCCGCTCGGGCTGCAGCAGTGGGTGGCGTTCACGCCCCCGCTGGTGGCGGTGGCGTGCTGTGCGCTCGCCGGGCTGGCCTGGCGGGCGGGGCTGCGGTCGTATCGGAGTACGGGGAGCTGAGGACTGATGGACACGGACACGGACACGGACGCGGGCACGGGCTCCCTGGACACGCGTTTCATCGAGGTGGACGGGCTGGAGAAGGTCTTCGACGTGCGTCGTAAGACCGGCTTCATGAAGCGGGAACGGCGTCAGGTGCGGGCGGTCGACGCGCTCTCCTTCTCCGTGGCGCGCGGTGAGATGGTCGGTTACATCGGCCCGAACGGCGCCGGGAAGTCGACGACCATCAAGATGCTGACCGGCATCCTGACGCCGAGCGGCGGCCGGCTGCGGGTCGCGGGCATCGACCCGTCCCGGGAGCGGATCCGGCTGGCGCACCGGATCGGGGTGGTGTTCGGGCAGCGTACGACGCTGTGGTGGGACCTTCCGCTGATCGACTCGTACCGGCTGATGCACCGCATGTACCGCATCCCCGACGGCCGTTACCGCGAGAACCTCGACCGGCTCGTCGAACTCCTCGGTCTGGCAGACCTGTTGGACGTCCCCGTGCGTCAGCTCTCGCTCGGCCAGCGGATGCGCGGCGACATCGCGGCGGCCCTGCTGCACGACCCGGAGGTGCTGTACCTCGACGAGCCGACCATCGGGCTGGACGTCGTCTCCAAGGCCAGGGTGCGGGAGTTCCTGCGGGAGGTGAACACCGAGCGGGGCACGACGGTGCTGCTGACCACGCACGACCTCCAGGACATCGAGCAGTTGTGCTCGCGGGTGATGGTCATCGACCACGGGCGGCTCATGTACGACGGCGCGCTGGCCGGGCTGCACGAGGCGGGGGAGAGCGAGCGGACCCTGGTGGTGGACCTGGAACGTGAGCTGCCGCCGATCGACGTGCCGCCGCCCGCGCGGGTGGTGAAGGTGGACGGGCCCCGGCAGTGGGTGGCCTTCCCGGCGTCTCAGTCGGCGGCTCCGCTCGTCGCGCGGATCGCGGCGGAGTACCCGTTGTTGGACCTGTCGGTGCGGGAGCCGGACATCGAGGCCGTGATCGCGAAGATGTACGAGGAGGGGCGCGGGGCGGACGAGCGCGCAGTGCCGGGCTCGATCGCATAGTGCCCGGCGCCGACACCTCGTAGGCTGCTGGGTATGACCGAGGATGCTCCGGAGCTGCGCGCCTCCGACGCCGATCGTGACCGAGTCACCGAGGTCCTGCGGGACGCCCTCGCGGAGGGGCGTCTCGACATGGAGGAGTTCGAGGAGCGCCTGGACGCCACGTACAAGGCCCGCACGTACGGCGAGCTCGCTCCGATCACCCGGGATCTGCCGTCCGCCCCGTCCCCCGCGTCCGCCGGGACAGCACCTCGAGTCTCGATGAGCAAGGAGCCGGCGCCGAGCGGGAGTTGGGCGGGCCGGATCACCGGCCGTGAGGGGTCGTCGACGTGGGCCGTCGCCGTCATGTCGGGCTTCCAGCGCAAGGGCCGCTGGACGGTACCGAGGCGGTTCAACTGCTTCGCCTTCTGGGGCGGCGGCGAGATCGATCTGCGGGAGGCGGACTTCGAGGCCGGCGAGGTCGAGATCAACTGCATCGCGATCATGGGCGGGATGCAGGTGATCGTGCCGCCCGGCGTCGAGGTCGTGGTGCGTGGGATCGGCGTCATGGGTGGCTTCGACCACCGTGAGGAAGGCGTGCCGGGCGATCCGGGCGCCCCGCGGGTGATCGTGACGGGCTTCGCCTTCTGGGGCGGCGTCGGCGTCGAGCGCAAGGTCACCCGGGCCGAGCGGCAGCGCCTGAAGGAGGAGCGCCGCCAGGAGAAGCTGGAGCGCAAGGAGTCCCTGCGGGAGCTCGGGGAGTCGTATCGCGACGACGCCCTCGAGGCTCACCGCAGGATGCTAGACGGCCATCACGACCTGATGCGCGAGCGGAAGCGGGAGCGCCAGGAGGAGCGGGACCGGCGCCGGGAGGCACAGGACCAGCGCCGTGAGGCACGGGACCGGCGCCGCGACCGCGAGTACTGACCGCGGACGGGTACTGGTCGCGGGCGCCGGTACGCGCGTACGTCACGGATCGTCCCCGCTGGTGATCGCGCGGCGGATGGGGCGCCCGCGCGTCAGACCTGGTTCTCGCCGCCGTCGACGTACAGGTTGGCTCCGAGGATGAACCTGCTCTGCTCGGAAGCGAGGAAGACCACCGCGTCGGCGACCTCGTCCGGGTGTCCGATCCGGCCCAGGGGGACGTTCGCGGCGAACTGTGCCTTGGTGACGGGTGTGTCTCCCGCGGTCACGGCGTCGAGTGCGGGAGTGTCGATGGTGCCCGGGGAGACCGCGTTGACCCGGATGCCGCGGTCCTTGAGCTCGTTGGCCCAGGTCCGGGTGAAGGACCGTATCGCCGCCTTGGAGGCCGCGTACGTGCCGAACGCCGCGACACCGTCGTCGGCGCGCACCGAGGAGTTCAGGATCACCGACGCGCCGTCGTTGAGCAGCGGCAGCGCCTTCTGCACCGTGAACAGTGTGCCCCGGACGTTGACGCCGAAGATCTCCTCGACGTGGTCCTCGGTGACCTGCTCCAGCGTCGCGAACGAGGCGCTGCCGGCATTTGCGAACACCACGTCCAGGCCCTGGCCCCGGGCGCGGACCGTGTCGTAGAGCCGGTCCAGGTCGGCCAGGTCGGAGATGTCGCCCACCACCGGGGTGGCCCTGTCCGGGCCGATGGTCTCGACGGCGGCGTCCAGCGCGGCCTTGCGTCGGCCGGTGATGAAGACGTGCGCGCCCTCTGCTGCCAGCCGGACGGCGGTGGCCAGGCCGATCCCGGTGCCGCCGCCGGTGACGACGGCGGTCTTGCCTTCGAGCTGTCCCATGACGATTGACCTCCCCAAAATTGAGTACCGATCGGTACTGATCGGCTACCGAACGGGACCGTAGCACATCTGCACCGATCGGTACGGAAGAGGTAGGATCGATGGCATGGATTCGCGTCAGAAGGCACCGATCGGCCGACCGAGGGGTTTCGACACCGACGAGGCCCTTGAACGCGCCATGCGGGTCTTCTGGGGACAGGGTTACGAAGGCGCCAGCCTCACCGATCTCACCAACGCCATGGGCATCACCCGCACCAGCATGTACGCGGCCTTCGGCAACAAGGAGGACCTGTTCCGCAAGGCCCTGGAGCGCTACACCGAGGGCCCCGCCTCGTACGGGGCCCGGGCTCTGAAGGAACCGACCGCCCGTGAGGTGGCCACCGCGTTCCTCAACGGCTCCGTCCGGACCACCACCCGCCCCGGCTGCCCCGCCGGGTGCCTCGGCGTCCAGGGGTCCCTCGCCGCCGGTGACCCGGGGAGCAGTGCCCGCGACGCCCTCACCGCCTGGCGCAACGAGCACATCTCCCTGCTCCGCGACCGGTTCCGGCGAGCCGTCGACGAAGGCGACCTGCCCCCCGACACCGATCCCGGACTACTCGCCCGCTATCTCATGACCGTGGCCAACGGCATCGCCGTGCAAGCCGCGGGCGGCGCCACCCGCGACGACCTCCAGCAGGTGGCCGACATGGCCCTGCGAAGCTGGCCACCTGCCTGAAGGCCGTGACGGTCGAGGGCCCTGACGGTCGAGAGCCCTGACGACTGAGGGTGCCGGCGACCGAGTGCGCCGTCGGAGGATCCGCGGAGCGGAACAGACGCTGCGGAGCGGAACGGACGCTAGAGCTGCGCCGGTGCCGAACCCTTCAGGGAGTCCAGGTCGAACGCCGCCGCCATCGCCTCGTACCCCTTGTCGCTGGGGTGGAGGTGGTCGCCCGAGTCGTAGTCGGAGCGGAACCTGCGGGGGTCGTACGGGTCCTGGACGGCCTTGTCGAAGTCGACGACGGCGTCGTAGACGTGGCCCGCGCGGATCTGGGCGTTGATCGCCTGGCGGACGTTCTCGCGGGCGGCGGAGTAGCCGCGGTGGCCGCCGAAGGGCATCAGGGTCGCGCCGACGACCTTGATGCCGCGGGCGTGGGCCTGGCGGACCAGGGTGCGCAGACCGTCGAGAACGCTGTCGGGGTCGGCCAGCCGGGGGTTGCGCAGGATGTCGTTGATGCCGAGGTCCACGACGGCGACCTTGACGTTCGTCCGGCCGAGCACGTCCCGGGCGAAGCGGCTCACGCCGGCCTCGTTCTCGGCGGGGCGGCCGAGGCCGTCGGCGAGGACCTGGTTGCCGCCGATTCCCTGGTTGACGACGCTGTAGCGGGGCACGTCGTCGCCTGCCTCGATGGCCGTGTGCAGCCGGTCGGACAGCAGGTTCGGCCAGCGCCGGTTGGTGTTGTCGGTGGAGCCGACGCCGTCGGTGAGCGAGTCGCCGAAGGCCACGACGGTGCCGTCGGCCTCGTCGCTGAGCACGTCCAACGCGGTCAGGTAACGCCAGTACTCGGTCTGCTCGGTGTACGCGGTGCCGGTCGGGTCCTCGGTGCGGTCACCGACGGCGGCGTACGAGATCTGACGGGCGCGCGGGTGGTAGGTGACCGGGCCGGACGCCGTGGGGGAGTACGTGGTCACCAGGATGTCGCTGTACGCCGGGACGCGGATCGCGACGGTGTCGCTCAGCACCTGCTGTCCGGCCGGGACCACGACGACGGTGTTGCCGCCGAAGGTCAGGCGCCGCATGGTCTCCGCGGCCGCCTCGGCGGTGCCGTTGCCTGCCGCGACGGCGATCGTGGCGTGCGTGATGGTCAGCGGCGACTGGCCGTAGAGATTGGACAGCGTGATACGGGCACTCGTACCGCCGATGGTGGTGTGGACGACGTTGCGCACCGAACGGCCGGCCATGCCGGTGGTCTCGGTGCCGGGCTCGCCGCCGACCGGGGAGGCGGACCAGGTGCCGACCCAGACCCCGGAGGAGGCGGGGGCGGCGGAGTTGTGCGGGGCGCGGGCCCCGGAAAGGGTGGTGGTGCTGCTCTCGCCGCTGCCGTGGCCGGAGTCGACTCCGACGTATATGGCCGCGGACAGGACGACGATCAGAGCGATGATCGTGCTGAGCAGCGCATAACCGTGACGCTTGGTCATGCGGTTGTGTGTCTCCTTGGAATGGGAGCCCGAGGCTCCGGTGTGATCACCTCATGATGCGTCATGAAGTCAGGGGTAGTTGAACAGGACCCCCCTTTGGGCCGCGGAGTTCCCCGTGAATTCCCCCACCCGACAGACGTCGGGAACTCTTGTTCCGTTCCAGGAGTCGGTCAGGAAGGGACAATGTGTGCAGGGGATCACGAACGGGTGGAGTGGATGGAACGTACGAAACCTGAAAAAAAGGGATCATCCGGCGTCGGGCGGGATGCCCGGGCGACGGTGACCGGTGACCGTGCCGTCCCCTATTCGGCCGCCAGCGGAGTGCCCGCCGCGGCCGCCCGTGCCATGAACACGTTCAGCGAGGCGGACGCGGAGAAGCAGCGCGGCGTGCGCCGCATGAAACTCACCGCGGCCGGACTGCTGCTGTTCGTCGCGGTGGTGTACGTCCTCGCGAAAGTGGCCTCGAACGAGGGCGCGGGGGCTTGGGCGGCCTATGTCGCCGCGGCCGCCGAGGCCGGCATGGTCGGCGCGCTCGCCGACTGGTTCGCGGTCACCGCCCTCTTCCGCCACCCGCTCGGCCTGCCCATCCCGCACACCGCGATCATCCCCAAGAAGAAGGACCAGCTCGGCGTCACCCTGGGCGAGTTCGTCGGCGAGAACTTCCTCTCCGAGGACGTCGTACGGCAGCGGCTGCGAGCGGTCGGCATCGGCAGCCGGCTCGGCACCTGGCTGGCACAACCCGAGCACGCGGACCGGGTGACGGCGGAGCTGTCGGCGGCACTGCGGGGCGCCCTGACCGTCCTGCGTGACGCGGACGTCCAGGCCGTGGTCGGCGAGGCGATCACCCGGCGGGCCGACGCGCAGGAGATCGCGCCCGGCATCGGCAAGATGCTGCAGAAGGTCGTGGCCGACGGGGGCCACCGCCGGGCCGTCGACCTGATCGTCGCCCGGGCGCACGACTGGCTGGTGCTGCACAGCGACTCCGTGATGGACGCCGTACAGGGCGGGGCGCCCGGCTGGACCCCCAGGTTCGTCGACAAGAAGGTCGGCGAACGGGTCTACAAGGAACTCCTGCGGTTCTGCGCGGAGATGCGGGACATGCCCTCCCACCCGGCCCGCGGCGCCCTCGACCGCTTCCTCACCGACTTCGCCTCCGACCTCCAGTCCGACACGGACACCCGCGCGCGCGTCGAGCGGCTCAAGGGTGAGGTGCTGGGCCGCGGCGAGGTCCAGGACCTGATCGCCTCCGCGTGGACCGCCGTCCGCTCCATGATCGTCTCGGCCGCCGAGGACGAACGCAGCGAACTGCGGCTCAGGGTGCGCGCCTCACTGCTGTCCCTGGGGTCCCGGATGGCCGCCGACCCGAAGGTCCAGGGCAAGGTCGACGGCTGGGTCGAGGGCGCGGCGGTCTACGTCGTCACCACCTACCGCGCGGAGATCACCTCCCTGATCACCGACACGGTGGCCGGCTGGGACCCCGAGCACACCACCCGGAAGATCGAGGCGAACATCGGCCGCGACCTCCAGTTCATCCGGATCAACGGCACGGTGGTCGGCTCGCTCGCGGGGCTGCTGATCTACACGGTGTCGCGGGCACTGGGGGCGTAGGCGCGCTGGTTGCGGGCACTCGCCGGGCGTTCTCGCTCGATGAGGAGGGAGCCCATGACCACCGCGCAGGCCCAGACCGGCCGAACGATCACGAGCAACATCCCCGCCCGCCTCGACCGCCTCCCGTGGTCGCGCTGGCACTGGACCATCGTCATAGGCCTCGGCACCGTGTGGATCCTCGACGGTCTCGAAGTCACGGTCGTCGGCAACATCGCCGGCCGCCTGTCGGAGCCCGGCAGCGGACTGCCGATCACCTCCGGCCAGGTCACCGGTATCGCCGCCGCGCTCTATGTGGCCGGTGCCTGTCTGGGCGCCCTCTTCTGGGGCCGTCTCACCGACAAGTGGGGCCGCAAGAAGCTGTTCATGATCACCCTCGCGGTGTATCTCGCGGCCACCGCGCTCACCTCCGTGTCCTTCGACACCTGGTGGTTCCTCACCTTCCGCTTCCTGACCGGCTTCGGCATCGGCGGCGAGTACGCGGCCATCAACTCCGCGATCGACGAGCTGATCCCGGCCCAGTACCGCGGCCGGGTCGACCTGATGATCAACGGCAGCTTCTGGCTGGGCGCGGTCGGCGGTTCGCTGCTGTCGATCCTCGCGCTGAACACGGACTTCTTCGCGGCGAACGTCGGCTGGCGGCTGACCTTCGCCCTGGGTGCCGCCCTCGCCCTGGTGATCCTCCTGGTACGCCGTCACGTTCCGGAGAGCCCACGCTGGCTGCTGATCCACGGCCGCGACGAGGAGGCGGAACGGATCGTGTCCTCGATCGAGAAGCGGGTCGAGGCCGAGACGGGCGAACCCCTCGCGCGGCCCGAGGGCGAGATCACCATCCACCAGCGCCGGAGCGTCAGCTTCGTGGAGATCGGCCGCACCGTCTTCTCCGACTACCGCCGACGGGCCGTCCTCGGCTTCTCCCTCTTCATCGGCCAGGCGTTCCTGTACAACGCGATCACCTTCGGCTTCGGCGCCATCCTCACCACGTTCTACGACGTGCCGACCGGCGACACCGGGTACTACTTCGCCGTCATCGCCGTCGGCAACTTCTTCGGCCCGCTGCTGCTCGGGAAGCTCTTCGACACGGTCGGCCGCAAGGTGATGATCTCCTCGACCTACATCCTCTCCGGCCTGCTCCTGTTCGGCACGGCCTGGCTGTTCGACCGGGGCTCGCTGAGCGCGGGCACCCTGACGGCCTGCTGGTGCGCGGTCCTGTTCTTCGCCTCCGCGGGCGCCTCCAGCGCCTACCTCACGGTCTCCGAGGTCTTCCCGATGGAGACCCGCGCGATGTCCATCGCCTTCTTCTACGCCATCGGCACCGCCGCCGGCGGCATCAGCGGCCCCCTGCTGTTCGCCGAACTCACCGGCACCGGCAAGGTCGGCGACACGGTCCTCGCCTTCCAGATCGGCGCGGCCCTGATGTGCCTGGCCGGCCTGGTGGCAGCGGCCCTCGCAGTACGCGCGGAACGCCGCTCCCTGGAGGACATCGCCACGCCGCTGACGGCGGCGTCGGAGCCGGGGTCGGCGTCAGGGTCTGTGGCATCGGCGGCGACGGGGTCGACAGGGGAGGGAGCTTCGGGGTCGGGGTCGCGGGCGGCTACGGCGTAGCGGGATTTCGGGGCTCGCGTCACGACCCCGCGCGGCGCGCCTGGTCCCGGCGGCGCAGGAACAGCAGGCCTCCGGCGATCGCGGTGACGCCCGCGGCGGCCGTCCAGCCGACGATGTCGTCGGAGCCGGTGGCCGCGAGATCGTCGTCGGCCCGGGCTGACGCCGACGCGGAGCCGGACGGTGAGGCGGACGCGGCCGTCTGGGGCCGGGGGCCGGAACCGGTGCCCCCGCCGGAGGCCGAGGCGCCGCCGCCCGCCGGGCTGGGGCCGGCCGACGGGTCGGCCGCCCGGTCCCGCGTGAACGCCAGTGTGCCGAAGCCGAGTTGGTCGTAGCCGCCGCTGTTGGGGCCGTAGTCCCCGCCGCCGCCCTCGGGCGCGGACTGGGCGGCGATCCGGGTGAGGTACGTGGCGGACAGCCCGCGCCGCTTGGTGTAGTGGTTGGCGATCATCGCCCAGATCGGCCGCCGCATGCCCGGGTCCACGGCGGCGGCGTCGGCGGCGGTCTCCCGGCCGGACCAGCCGTTCACCGCGCCCTTCGCCCGGGTGTTGGCGGTGTACGCCACGTCACCGCCCATGCTCCACTTGGCCACGTACTGGGCGCCCTTGAGGAAACGGCTGTCGTCGTAGCCGTACAGGTCGATGCCCTGGTTCCAGGCCATCTCGCAGACCGTGCCCATCAGGCCCACACCGAGCAGCGCGTGCCCCTGGTCCCGGCCAGCCTCCAGCCACTCGCCGAGGCCGTCGTCGTGCACGACGGGGATGGCGTGCCGGACCGAGCCGAGGCCGTCGCCGTGCTTGAAGTAGTCGACGGCACGGGCGACTTGGGCCTTGTCGTCGCAGAGGATGCCGGTGGCCAGGACACAGGCCAGGGCGGTGAGGTCCCAGTTGGTCCAGTAGTTGGTGACGACGGCGCCGTTGTGATCGGCCAGGAAGCTGTCGCTGAGCGGCGCGAAGACGGTGCTCAGCATGGACTGGAACCGGCCCAGGTCGAAGTCGGGGTGGTCGCGGACGAGTTCGGCGGCGTTCGCGAACTGGTAGCCGTAGAGCCCGGCGGCGAGGAAACGGTCGGCGCTGCCTTCGAGGGCGGTCAGCTCGGCCGACCAGGCGTTCAGGATCGCGACGGAGGTGTCGAGGTGCGCGCTGTCGCCGCTGACGTGGCCGCGCAGGGCGTTCTGGTAGGCGGCGTGGATGTCGTTGTACAGGATCGTGTAGTTCTGCGGGCTGCCCGACCCCCGGTACACGGTGGCCCGCGGATTGGCCCGCCAGCCGCTCTGTGCATGCCGGTTGGCGGTCAGCTTGGCGAAGCCGGCGGTGTGGGAGGCCGACCCCGCCTTCACCTTGGCCGCCATCCGCTCCAGGTCGGCGCGGGCGTGCAGCAGCCCGGGGTGCGCGGAGGAGGGGTTCGCCGCGGCGGCAGGGGCCTGCGTGAGCGTCGTACCGATGGCGACGGCCCCGGCGGCCGTACCCGTGGCCCTCAGCATGCTCCGGCGGCTGATCTGTCGTGTCACGTGCTCGCACCTCAACGTCGTAAGTCACGTACCTGGCAGGGACGTTGAGGAGACGCGCGGGAGGTGGGGGCGATAACGAAAACTGGGGCGCGCCGACGAGGAACTGCGACGAGCTACGCCGACCGGTCACGCCGACGTGAGACGGAACGCACCGCCCCCGTCGCCCCCGACCTCGGCGTGGAGGTCGAGGACGCCGAGGCCACGTCGCGTCGCCGTGGCTCAGCCGTTCCGGTCGGCGACCGCCCACGACGCCAGGGCCACCGCGCCCGCCACCCCGAAGACGGCAGGCCAGGGGCCCACCTTCTTGGCCAGGGGGTGGGACCCGGCGAAGGCGGCGACGTACGCCGCCGTCAGCGCGCCCGCGGCCTTCCCGCCCGCCTGTTCCCGCCACTGCCGCGCGGCCGCGGCCCCGGCGGCGACCAGCACGACCCCGCCCAGCTGCCGCTTCCTGGTCCACCGGGCCACGCCGTACCCGCCGACGATCCCACCCGCCGCGACCACCGCGCTGGGAACCTTCGCCATGCCTGCCTCCTGATCACCTGCACAACCGGCCGAATACCGAACCCCGAGGCTAACGCCCAGGTGGGCCGCCGCATCGAACCTGAGCCCAGGCCTGTCAAGTTCCCTCCCAAGTTCCCTCCGCGGGCAGTTGGGGATTGCCGGCCTACGCCTACGCCTACGCCTACGCCTACGCCTGGGCCCGGCGGTGACGTGCCGATCTCCGTGGTTACTCTCGTCCCACCACCGATCCTGACTACAGGGGAGCAGACTGTGCGTACCGCCACCGCCACGTCCGACGGTGACCAGATTCGCTGGGTGGAGCTGCCGGGACACGAGCCGTCCCGCGTCTACGTGCATGGTCTTGGTGCGACTTCGCCCGCCTACTTCGCCGAAGTCGCGGTCCATCCCCTGCTGGCCGGCCGACGTTCGCTGCTGATCGACTTGCTCGGACATGGCATCAGCGACCGGCCGACGGGCTTTGACTACACCCTGGAATCGCACGCCGACGCCCTCGCCGTGGCCCTGACCTCCGCGGGTGTCACCGGCGCCGAGCTGATCGCGCACAGTATGGGCGGCTCCGTGGCGATCGTCCTGGCCGCCCGTCACCCCCACCTGGTCTCCCGCCTCGTCCTGGTCGACGCCAACCTCGACCCGCTCCCGCGCACGCCCGGCTCCAGCGGCAGCAGCGGCATCGCCGCCTACTCCGAACAGGAGTTCCTGGCAGGCGGCTGGGAAGAGGTCCGCGACCGGGTCGGCCCCCACTGGTGGTCCACGATGCGCCTGGCCGGTCGGGAAGCCCTCCATCGGACCGCCACCCATCTCATCCGCGGGACCGATCCCACCATGCGCGAACTCCTGCTGGACCTGAAGATCCCCCGCACCTACCTGCTGCCCGAGGCCGACGGTCCGCTCCCCGGCACCGACGCGCTCACCGAGGCCGGGGTGTCCGTGGTCTCGGTCCCGGACTGCGGGCACAACATCATGCTCGACAACCCGCAGGCCTTCGTACGCGCCACCGCGGCCGCACTCACGGACCACGGCCGGCCGTAGCCGGCATGCGGGCACGACGCCCAGCTGACCGGGCGGAACGCGGGTTGCGGTGGCGTCACTTGCGCTCACGCAGGAAGTCGGGGATCTCCTCGCGAGTGGGGTGGTTCGCCAGAGGTGCCGGCTCGCCTCGGAGAAACGCGGTGACGACGGCGGCGGCCCGGTCGTTGTTGTCGTCCAGTCCGTTCCACATGTGATGCCCGACGCCGCGCATGTACTGCGTGCGCTGGATGGCGGGGTCATTGGCGAGGACGGTCGTCGCCCAGGGACGAACCTGGGAGGAGCACTCGGCGATCATCAGCATGGCGGGCGTCTTCGAGCGCCTCAGGTGCGGGGCGATGGAGGGGGAGTCCTTCACCGTCTGCTGGATGCGCAGGCTGGCGGCGGGACTGAAGGAGAAGTTTCGTGGCGTGTCTTCGGACGGAATGCGATGCGCGTCGCGCGCGCAGTACGCGGATGCGGTGTCGCTGCCGAGATCGGCGGCGGTGAAGGCATTGGCACCCTCAGCCTGACCGATCAGTCGGGTGTCGGGGCTGAGCAGTCCGAGTCGCATGAGGCCGAATGCCGTGGCGTACCGGGGCATGTGCGTTGACCGCGGTCCGCTCATCGCCGGTGCGAGGCCGCGTGCGGACGGACGTCCCTTGGGCTCGGTGATCCTCGCTGTGGGGCCGTCCATCGGGCCGGGCTCGGCGATGATCGCCCGGTGCGGCTGTGCGGTGACGGAGGGGTCGGCCAGGGCCCGGGTGAGCACGACCGCGCCTGACGAGAAGCCGAGGACGTCGACCTTGCCCGTGCTGTTGCCCTTGCTCCTGCTCACACGGTGGATGAAGGCGTTGAGGTCACGGACCGATCTGGAGATCGTGTACTGGTCCATGGGGAGCAGGTCGCTGCGTCCGCCGCCGGCCTGTTCGTAGGCGTAGACCTCGTGGCCCTGGCGTGCCAGGAGTTGCAGGAATCGGTGGTCGAGAACCGATATGCCGCGCACTGGTCCCCCGTTGAGGTACACCAGCGGAATCGGGTGTCGGGCGCCCGGGTCTGCGGGCGGGTAGTGATAGACCGCGACCCTGCTGCCGGTGGTCAGGCTCCAGTGCTGGGTGGCCACGAAGGGCAGGGCGGGCGGGTACTGCCGGGCCGTGGGCACGGTCGGGACGCAGACCGTCGCCGTCAACCCCGCCGCGACGACCACCGGCAGGAACGGCACGAGTCGCGCCGCCCGGGTACGACGCCGGCTCCGCCACAGCGCGGCGGCGGAAGCGACTCCGAGAGTCGTCAGCCAAGCGGCGAGTCCCGAGCCGGCCCCGTCCGTGAGGACGATCAACGCGAGAAAGACAACAACCAGCGACGCGACGGCAGTCAGCGCCAGCAGTAAGCGTCCGCTCAAGCGGACAAGTCGTACGGCGAAGGTGGACATGAAGGGCCCCCACGTTTCAGAACGTTGTTTCAAAACGACGTTATCAGAGGCGGTAGGCTTCTCGTCATGGGGAGACCGAGGACGAACGACGAGGCGGTCAAAGAGCGGCTGGTGGCGTGCGCGACCGAGATGCTCGCCAACGGGCCGCGAGAATCGGTCACCGTTCGCGCCGTGGCGGCTGCCGCCGGCACGTCGACGACGGCGGTCTACTCCCTGTTCGGCGGCAAGGACGGACTGATCGCAGCGGTGCGCGACCGGGCTGTCTCCGGCCTGTTCGAGGAGGTGTCGGCTGTGCCGACCTCCGAGGACCCCCTCGCCGACCTCCATGCCCTGGCGGTCGCCTATCGGCGATGGGGGTGCGGACACAGCCACCTGTACACGGTGCTGTTCGGAGGAGCGCAATCCTTCGATCCGTCGGGCGCGGTCGGCTCCCGTGACCCCATCCGGCCGCTCATCGAGGCGATCGACCGGGCCGTGGCGGGCTCACTCCTCGCCGGTGAGACGACGTCGATCGCGCTCTCGCTGTGGGTCACCCTGCACGGGCTTGTGACGCTCGAACTCGCCGGGGCTCTGGACGCACCCACGGCCGAGGCCGCGTTCCGATCCACGATTCACGCTGCCCTGCGCGGCTGGGCCACACCCGCGGTCTTCCGCGCCCTTCGCCGGGCCGAACCCGTCACCTGAAAGGGCAGGGCCGGAGTGGCGCCGCGGATGATCAGGAGTGATCGCGGATGATGGGGCGATCACGCCATACCTGAACGAATTCGCCTGAACATGTTCTCCTCGGGACAACCTTTGCCAGTACCTGAACGTCCGTAGAACGAGAACAGAACGACAGGTGACTTGGTCTCTTAGGGGGAGCGTTGACGCTCAAGGTCAGCATCGTGGTGCCCGTGTACAACGCCGGTCAGTACATCGATCTCTGCTCACCATCGCTCGTCAACCAGAGCCTCGGCCGAGACGCGTACGAGATCATCTACGTCGACGACGGCTCGACCGACGACTCCGCCGACCGCCTCGACCAGCTGGCGTCCCGGCACCCGCACGTACGCGTGGTCCGCCAGGAGAACTCCGGCTGGCCCGGCAAGCCCCGCAACGTCGGTGTCCGACTGGCCCGCGGCGAGTACGTCCAGTTCGTCGACCAGGACGACGAGCTCACCCCCCAGGCACTCGAACACCTCCACCGCCTCGCCCACCGCAACGGCTCCGACATCGTCCTGGGCAAGGTCGTCGGCACCATGGCGGGACCCAGCAACGTCTTCAAACGCACCGTCGACCACTGCACCGTCGAGACCGCGCCCCTGATGGAGAGCCTCACCCCGCACAAGATGTTCCGCCGCGACTTCCTTCTCACCCACGACCTCGCCTTCCCCGAGGGCCCGGTGCGCCTGGAGGACCAGCTCTTCATGGCCCGCGCCTACCTGCGCGCCAAGAAGGTCTCGATCCTCGCCGACCACCCCTGCTACGTATGGCAACGCCGGGACGACGGCGGCAACACCAGCAGCCGGGTGGTCACGCCCGAGGACTACTACGCACACCTGCGCACGGTCGTGGAGGCCATCAAGCAGGACACCCCACCCGGCCCGCTCCAGGACCACCTGTTACGCCGCTCCTACCGCGTCGAACTCCTCCGCCCGGTCGGCGAGTCCCGCGCCCTCAAACGCACCGGCAAGAACCTCGAACGCCACTTCACCGTCGTACGCCGCATGGCCCTCGACGCCTACCCGCCCGGCGTACGCGACGGCCTCCCGGGCATCACCCGGCTCAGAGCGCACCTGCTGGAGGAGGGCCACCTGGACTCCCTCGTGGAACTCGCCCGCCGCACCCAGGGGATCAGACCCGAGCTCACCGTCGACGACATCCGCTGGCGCGCCGGCAGACTCCACGTGACGACCACGATCGGCATGCGCCGACCCGACGGCCGCCCCCTCACCCTCGTCGAACGCTACGGCCGCATGCTTCTCGACCCCGACCTGCTGGCCGGCATCAAGGGCGCCGAGGACTGGGAGGCCGCGCACCCCCTCGGCCACGCCCACGGAGAACTCCTCCTCCACGACACCGCCCGCGACCTGTGGTGGTACCCGGACGCCGACCTCACCCCGCGCACCGAACCCCTCGGCGGCGGCCGCCACCGCGTGGTCCTCACCGGCGAGACGGTCATCGACCCGCTCACCCTGGCCGGCGGAGCCCCGATGGAACCCGGCACGCACGAGGTGTGGGCGAGCGGCCAGCTCCTCGGCGTGGGCCGCAGGGCCCGCGTCGTTCCGGACGGTCACCGTGCCGGTCTCGCCGCTGTCGGTGTCGGCACCCCGCCCCGGCTCGTCGTGCCCACCTGGTTCGGCCAGACCGGTCAACTCCGCCTGACCGTGGGGCAACCGGGCGACGCCACGGTCCGCGACCGCATCCTCCTCGGCACGACGGCGTCCCCCCGAGTCCGCCGAGCGGCCGGCACGGTACTCCGACACCTGCCTCCGGACGTACGCCGTCGCGCCCGAACCCTCGCACGCAGGGCGGACCCCTGGGGCCCCTACCGCAACAAGTGACGCAGCATCGCGGGAATAAGAAATCGCGCGAGAAAGAAGGAGAAAAGGACAGCGGCCGAGGGGAACGGCTGGGGAAGCAGGGAGAGGAAACAGCGAAGGCAAGGAGGTCACCAACCGGTCACCCACTCCTTGCCACTCTCAACGTATAGCGCACCGGGGGGCTTGCGGCAAGCCCCCCGTCGTGCCGCAGAATCTCCGGCCGAGGCCAGAATCTGCGGAAAACGGGGGTTGCGAAGTGCGGGTGTTGTTGTCGACGTATGGATCGCGCGGGGACGTCGAACCGGTGGTGGGACTCGCGGTGCGGTTGCGGGAACTCGGCGCAAGGTGCGGGTGTGCGCGCCGCCGGACGAGGACTTCGCGCGGCGGCTGGCCGGCGTCGGAGTGCCGCTGGTGCCCTTCGGCCCGTCGGTGCGCATGCTGGCGAAGACGGCGACGCGGCCGTCACAGGTGGACCTGCCCCGGCGCGCGGCCGAGATCATCGCCGGCCAGCTGGACGCGGTCATCGCGGCGGCCGAGGGCTGTGACGTGCTGGTGGCGGTGGCCGGCGTCCTGCCGGCGGTGGCCGGTGCGCGGTCGGTGGCCGAGAAACTGGGCATCCCCTCCGTGTGCGCGACCTTGCAGCAGCTCACCCTGCCGTCACCGCGTCGCCGACCGCTGGCGTACCCGGGCCGCCCCTTCCCACCGGACGTGACGGACAACCGGGAGCTGTGGAACCTGGACGCCGAGAACATCAACGCGTTGTTCGGTGAGGCGCTCAACACCAACCGGGCGTCGATCGGCCTGCCCCCGGTGGACGACGTCCGCGCCTACGCCTTCGGTGACCATCCGTGGCTGGCGACGGACCCGGTCCTGGACCCGTGGCAGGAGACGCCTGGCCTCGACGTCGTACAGACCGGCGCGTGGTTCCTGCCCGACGAACGTCCGCTCCCGGCCGAGCTGGCCGCTTTCCTGGAGGCCGGCGAACCGCCGGTGTACGTGGGCTTCGGCAGCATGCCCATGCACGCTTCGGCGGACGTCGCCCAGGTGGCCGTGGAGGCGGTCCGCGCGCAGGGCCGCCGTGTCCTCGTCGGCCGCGGCTGGGCGGACCTGGCCCTGATCGACGAGCAGGACGACTGCTTCGCCGTCGGCGAGGTCAACCAGCAGGTACTGTTCGGCCGGGTGGCCGCCGTCGTGCACCACGGCGGCGCGGGCACGACGACGACGGCCACCCGGGCCGGCGCACCCCAGGTGGTGGTGCCCCAGGGAGTGGACCAGCCCTACTGGGCCGGCCGGGTCGCCGACCTGGGCATCGGCGTGGCCCACGACGGCCCGACTCCGACCTTCGACTCCCTGTCCGCCGCGCTCAGTACGGCCCTGACCCCTGACACCCACGCACGAGCGACCACCGTGGCGGCCACCGTCCGCACCGACGGGGCGACGGTGGCCGCGAAGCTGCTCGACGCGATCAGCCGGGAAGAGCCGCCCGTGCCCGCGTGACCCACCCGGGATCGTCCAGCCGGCACCTGACACCCCAGGTTCGGCACACCGGGCCCGGATGCCGTGCCGCGCGCGACGGCCGCAAGCGACCTCATATCGGACTACCGGAGCGACTACGTGAACCCCCTGACCACCAGCGCGTTCGACCTTCCCGACCGCCTCGCCCCCAAGGCCGACCCCACGCTGATCGCCGACGACGAGCAGCACTTCGCGGCCATCGCGGAGTGCCTCGAAGAGTCGATCGCCGAGCTGACCGCCAGCCTCGACGCCGAACGCAGGGCACCTGGCGGAATGGGCCGGCAGGCGATGGACCGGGACACGGAGATCCACCGTCTGACCAGTCGCCTGCGCACCCTGCGCCGCTTCGGCCTGGACCTGTGCCTCGGACACATGGTCGGCGCGGACAGCTCCGAGCCCGTGTACGTCGGACGGCTCGGTCTCACCGACAGCACGGGCCGTCGGCTGCTGCTCGACTGGCGTTCCCCCGCGGCCGAGCCGTTCTTCGGAGCCACCCACGCCAACCCGATGGGCCTGGCCAGCCGCCGCAGGTACCGCTGGACCCGCGGCCGGATCAGCGACTACTGGGACGAGGTGTTCACCTCGGACGGATTCGCCGGGCACGCCGCACTCGACGACCAGTCCGCCTTCATCGCCAGCCTGGGCAGCAACCGCTCGCCCCGGATGCGGGACGTGCTCGGCACCATCCAGGCCGACCAGGACGCCATCATCCGCGCGGGATCCCGCGGCGCTCTCGTCGTCGACGGCGGCCCGGGCACGGGCAAGACCGTCGTCGCCCTGCACCGCTCCGCCTACCTCCTCTACTCCGACCCCCGCCTCGGTCACCGCCGGGGCGGCGTGCTGTTCGTCGGTCCGCACCAGCCCTACCTGGGCTACGTCGCCGACGTCCTCCCCAGCCTCGGAGAGGAGGGCGTGCAGACCTGCACCCTGCGGGACCTCGTCACCGAGGGAGCCGCGGCGGCCACCGAGACCGACCCGGACGTGGCCCGCCTGAAGTCGTCCGCGGACCTGGTGAACGCGATCGAGAAGGCCGTCCGGTTCTACGAGGACCCGCCCGCCAAGGGCATGACGGTCACCACCCACTGGTCCGACATCTCGCTGAGCGCCGACGACTGGGCCGTGGCGTTCGACGCGGCAGAACCCGGTACCCCGCACAACGAGGCGCGCGAGCAGGTCTGGGAGGAACTGCTCACGATCCTCGTCGACAAGCACGACGGCGAGGACGTCCCGCCCGCCCAGCTCCGCAAGTCGCTGCTGCGGAACAGGGAGTTGCTCACGGCCTTCAACCGCGCGTGGCCGCTGCTCGAAGCGGCCGACCTGGTCGGAGACCTGTGGACGGTTCCCGCGTATCTGCGGATGTGCGCTCCCTGGCTCAGCCGGGACGACGTCCAGAAGTTGCAGCGTGCGGACCCGCAGGCCTGGACGGTGTCCGACCTGCCGCTCCTGGACGCGGCACGGCAGCGGCTCGGCGACCCGGAGGCGGCGCGACGCAGGCGCCGTCAGCAGGCCGTCATCGCCGGCCAGCGCGAGCGCATGGCGCAGGTCGTCGACAACCTGATCGAGGCGGTGGCCAACTCCGGCGCCGACGGTGACGACGGCGAAGGCCTGGTGAGGATGCTGCGCGGCGAGGACGCCCAGGTCAGCCTGGTCGACGAGTCCGAACTGACCATCGTCGACCCGGACTTGCTCGCCGGCCCGTTCGCGCACGTCGTCGTGGACGAGGCCCAGGAACTGACCGACGCGGAATGGCAGATGCTGCTGCTGCGCTGCCCGTCCCGGAGCTTCACCATCGTCGGAGACCGCGCCCAGGCCAGGCACGGCTTCACGGAGTCATGGCAGGAACGCCTCGAACGGCTCGGCTTCGACCGCATCAACCTGGCCTCCCTGAGCATCAACTACCGGACGCCGGAGGAGATCATGACGGAAGCGGAGCCGGTCATCCGCGCCGCGCTCCCCGACGCCAACGTGCCGACCTCCATCCGCAGCGGCGGCGTCCCCGTCGTCCACGGACCCACGTCGGACCTGACCTCGATCCTCGACACCTGGCTCGCCGCCCACGCCGACGGAATCGCCTGCGTCATCGGCGACCCCACCTTCCGTACGACGTCCCGCGTCCGCTCCCTGACCCCGGAACTGTCGAAGGGCCTCGAGTTCGACCTGGTCGTCCTCGTCGACCCGGAGACCTTCGGAACGGGCGTCGAAGGAGCGGTCGACCGCTATGTCGCGATGACCCGAGCGACCCAGCGACTTGTCATCCTGACGAGCTCCTGACGCCGGGCGGGCGGGTGTGCCCAGGCAGGAGAGGGAGCTGCGAACGCGCGTCAGGGCTGGAAGTCGGAGGTCGGAGTTCGGAGTTCGGGGTCCGGAGTTCGCGGGGAGCCTCTCATCTGCTCAGGTCGGCACGGGCGCTCCTCAGGCGTCCGCGTCCGCCGCGATCTCGACGCTGTCTCCACGGATCCGTATCGGGCGGGCGGCCAGCGGTCCGGTGGCCGGGCCGAGCTGCACCGAGCCGTCCGTGATGTCGAAGGCGCTCCCGTGGCAGGGGCACCGGATCTCCCCATTGCTGATCGCGTTCACCGTGCAACCCTGGTGCGTGCAGACGGCGGTGAACGCCCGGAACGCGCCTCGTTGGGGCTGGGTGACCACGACCTTCTCCGCCGCGACGACCAGACCGCCGCCGACCGGGATGTCCGCCGCATCGGCGATCACTTTCCAGGTGAGGGCGTCTTTCTGCACGGTGGTGGCGCCCTCGGAGGGAACGTCGTCCTCCGAGGTGGACCCGTCCGCGGAGGGATCGCCGGCGCCGCCGCCGCCTTCGCCACTCTTCGCATCGTCGGTGTCGGTGGCGGTGGCGGTCGTGCTGGAGGTGGCGGTGACCGTCGTGGTCGCGCCCTTCACGCCGACGGACGGCGTACCGGCCGAGGCCGCGCCACCGGCGTGGCTGCCGCCGCCACCCCCCGTCCGGTCCAGGACCTTCCACGCCGTGATGCCGATGCCGACGCCACCGCCGGTCACGGCGACCGCGGCCATGGACGCCAGAGTCCGGCGCCGCGAGCGCCCCACGGGGGTAGGGCCGGGCGACGTGGTGCCCGGGGCGCCGGGCGGTACGAGGACCACTGTCTCGGAGGTCCCGGTTGCCCCGGTCGCCCCGGGCGCCCCTGACAGGACGGCCTCCGATGCTGTGGGGCTGGGGCTGGGGCTGGGGCTCGGGCTGGGGCTGGGGCTGGGACTTTCCGGGACCTCCGGAGTGCGCGGGGCTTCCAGGGGGACATCCGGGGGGACATCCGGGGCGACCTCCACAACCGTCGGGCCTGAGGCGGCATTTCGGGCCAGCGCCAGCAGATCCACCGTTCCCGTGCCGCTGCACTCCGGTCGGGGAAGCCCGCGCAGCAGAGCCGCCCGCAGCAGCCTGCGATAGATCTCGCCCAGGCCCAGCAACTCCGGCCCACCGGGCACACCGTTGCGCAGGAGCGCGATCAGCTCGCCGGTGAACGCGGTGTGTGCCGCCCCGTCCGGCGCGAGGGCGACCCCGTTCGGCGGGGCCGAGGCGAGCACGTACGTCCCCTCGATCGCCGTCTGGCTGAGCACCGTTCCCAGAGCGGGAACGGCCCGTCCGCTGAAGCAGCAGTCGAGAATCACGATCCGGTTGTCCGCACCGCACTCCGACACCACCTCCCGCAGTACGTCGTACTCCAGCCCGCTCACCCGCAGTTCCGCCGGATCGGTGTCCGCCATCGCCAGGAACAGCTCGCCCCGTGCACCGAGCAGCCCGTGACCGGCGAAGTACACGAGGAGCGTGTCCTCGGCCGCGTCAGCCGCGTCCCGCAACGCACGGCACGCCGTCCGCGCGTCGCCCGGGTCCGGCACCACCGCGCACCGCCCGGCCGAAAACGACCCGAACACGGGGTCGTTGAGGACCGCCGCGAGGTCGGCGAGATTGCCCCGGACGGCGGGCACGTCCCGGAGGTCGGGCGACCGGTAGGTACCCGTACCGATCAGCACGGCGTTCGATCGCGCGGGGTCGGGCAGCCGCACGGTCAGAGGCTCCCGTTGCCGTCCACCGGGGCGGCGGGCGGGTGCGTGGGCGCGGTTGCGGCGTCCGGCGCCGGCACGGTCCCGCCCAAGGCGGACCGCAGGAACAGCTCGACCGCCGCCGCGTCCACCGGGGACCGGGCGTCCAGTGTCAGGCTGCGTCCGTCCTGCGCGGTGAGCGTCAGGGTCGTCGCGCCCGGCGATCCCGCGCGGCGGGCCCGTCGGGACCGCAGCCAGCCGGCCAGCGACTGGGATAACGCCGTCGCAAGCGCCCCCGCGGCTCCCGAGACACCACTCCCGATCACCAACTCGGGAAGGCCTCCCAAGGTCCCCGGCGTAGGCGACTGCTCCCGGCGCACCCGCCCACGCAGCCCGGGCTCCCGACGCAGCCAGTCGTCCAACTCGCCCGTCAGACTCTCGTCCCCGGACGTCATCCGCACGGTCCCCACAGGCGCCCCCTCGTGTCTAGGCGGCCAGTGTGGCCTCCGGCTCCGGGCAGCCACGGCAGTTGTCGCGAACGCCTCCTTTTCCGCCCGTTCCTGATCACAACGGGCACGCGAATGGCGCCGCCCCCTTCACGCATCGTTCACAGAGTCAATTACTCGTGTACGACGGTAACTTGACCGTGACTGGACCCTCGGTCATACGGTAATGTCCAGGCAAAGAGGTGCTCGCGATAACCAATTCGGAAGGAGTGACCATGCAGCGGCGACGGATTCCACACGAACCCGGACACCAGTCGGCACAGTCACTCCGGGACCGGATTCACTCGCGCTCCTAGCGTCGGCGCCCTACGGTCGCGACGCGTTCAGCGCTCCATGCGCGAGCGCTGTGCCCCTTTCAGGAAGCCTGACCGACCGCCCCCTCACGCACGAGCGCGGCTGCGGTCAGTCAGCGCTCACCGCAGCCGCGCAGGCATTCATCCCCCACTGCCCCTCGCCCCAGGTCGGGGCGACGGACGGCACGCAGACCCTGACACTCCAACACTCCCGCAACGACCGCGGCAGAACAAATCCCAAAGGAGGCAACGATGTTCGATCTCCGGACAGAAGCAGAAATGAGGCTGCACTCAGAAAAGACGGCGAGGGAACTCGCCCTCAAAAGGCAGGGTGAAGTGGACGCCGAGAACACCGGCGTCACGCAAACACCGGCCGGGTCTGACGAGGGGCAGGAGGCTGCCCCGAGATCCGCAGGCGCCTGACCCGTATTCCAGGGTCATCCCCGGTGCAATGGTTCGCGCATCATCGACGCGAACACGGGCGAGTCGGCGAAGGGCTGCTGCTCGCCGATTTTCTCGTAGCCCCACCGCTCGTAAACGGCCTGTACTTTGCCGCTTCCCGCCTTCGGGTTGACGAGGAGCGTGCCCCGCTCTTCGCCCCTGCTCGCCAGGAGTTCTTCGTGGATGCGGTGTGCGACGCCCGTGCCGCGCCACGGGCGTCGGACCACGATCTCGTTCAGCGCGAGCGTGCGCTTGCCTGTCTCGACGGTGTACCCGTCGGGCAGAGGGCTGGTCATGGCCGACCACCAGCGAGTGCTGGGGCCGAGGGGGGTGGCATACGCAAACCCGGCCGGCTCGGTCCCGTCGTAGGCGATGACCGTTTCCCAGCCGGGCACCGAACTATGGCCTGTCAGGCGCTCGTTGAAGCGCTCGGCGGAGTAGAAGGGGCCGGTGAGGCCGAGGTCTCTCTGGCGAACCTCTACATGGATGTCCACGATTGCCTGTCGCACCGGCTCGACATCGGTGTGGTGCCGCAGCTCAAGGCTCACAGGAGCTCTTTTCAAACCATTCGCGGGTGGTCGGGGCATCGGGGGCGATGGTGCGTGAGCAGGCGGTCGTGGATCGTGGACGAAAGCCTCTGGGTGCGGTCAAGCCGCTACTGCGGCTGAGCGCCGCGTCGTGTGCACCGGGCAGCACGTCCGGGCGTCGATGTTACGTTCCTCAGGGAACCTGACCCGGAGCGTCGAGGGAGCCTGGCATGCCCACCGCCCCGCACATTGAACTCGACTCGGCCGGGCCCGCGGCCGTCGACGGCCGCCACATTCGGGCCCTGACCTTCCAGTCCGTACGGCTGGAGTATCTGCGGCACGTGCTGTCGGAGCTGAGCCTCCCGGCGGCCGGCAGCCGGGCGCTCGTCGTCGGCAGCGGGCGCGGCCTTCTGGCCTACGGCCTCGCCCGGCTCGGGTTCGAGGTCGTCGCCGCCGATCCGTCCCCCGCCGCGACGGCCCTCGCCCTGGACGCGGACGACGGGCTGGGCATCACCTACCTGACGACACCCGCAGAGGAACTCGACCTGCCGGACGGCTCCTTCGACCTCGTGTACTGCGCCGACACCCTCGAGATCACCGAACGGCTCGACGCGGTCCTCGCACAGGCGGCACGCGTGCTGCGCCCCGGCGGGGCCTTCGTCTACGACACGGTGAACCGCACCCCGGTGTCTCGCCTCATCTACCTCGGCGCCTTCCAAGCCTTCCCGGGCACACGGATCATGCCCCGAGGCCGTTACGCCGCACACCGGCTGCGCCGCCCGGCAGAGCTCGCCGCGGCCCTCGACCAGGCGGGGCTGTCCGCGAAGGACGTCTCGGCGTTCAGGCCGCGCGACGCACGCAGCCTCGTGCGTGCGACACACGGGCGCAGGCGCGGCACGCTGACCGACGATCAGCTGCCGGACCTGGTCGACATGGTGCTCGAACCTGAGGGCAGCCCGGTGGTGACGTATCTGGGGTACGCGATCCACCGAACATGAACCACACCCCCGGCCTCGGACCGGCCATCCCAGGCGCACCCCAACATGGCGTCGGGGCCGGGCGCTTGAACTGGTGGAGCAGGGTGAAGGTCTGCTCGATGACATGGCGGAGTCTGCCCAGGCCCTTATGTTGGGGGCGCCCTTGCGGGAGATCACCGGCAGGATCCGGCGGCGTCGCAGCTCACGCCGCACCGCCTGGCCATTGCCTTGCCCTCGACGTCGGTGCACGTTTGATCAGCGGTGCGGCTGGACGGTACCAAAGCGCTGATCGCACTGACGGAGGGGCTGCGCGAGTCGACCGAGTCGTGGGCCGACCTGCTGCGCGACTGCCGCGGGCGCGGCATGCGCGATCCCGAACTGGTCGTCGGCGACGACGCGATGGGCCTGTGGAAGGCGCTGGCCGTCCGTGCTGGAGCCCGCTTCAAAAACGGCCACCTTGTCGAACGCCCTGGGACTGCAGCGGCGTGGTCAGCCTCAATCAGCCTGTGAATTACGCAGGTTGATAGGTTCAGTTCGACTTGAGTGATCACGACTGGGGGAGTGGAACGTGACCGGTGCGGGCAACCTGCGACAGACGCTGCGGGACATTGAGGTCTTCGCCGGCGACCTTCCCGGGTTCGACCCGTCGATTGCGCCGGACACGCCGTCCGAGCTGTTCATCGAGTGGTTGCTCAAGGCGTTGAGCGCCGGGGTGAAGGAGCCGCATGCCATGACGCTGGCCACGGCGGACGCCAGTGGTGATCCGACCGCCCGCGTACTCATCCTCAAGGACGTGAGCCCCGAGGGCTGGCAGTTCGCCTCGGACGCGAGCAGCCTCAAGGGCCGCGACCTCGCTGTCCGCCCCTATGCGGCGTTGACCTTCTACTGGGCACAGCTCGCCCGCCAGGTCCGGGTGCGCGGACCGGTTGTGCGAGAGACCCCTGAACGGTGCGCAGCGGACTTCCTCGGCCGTGGTGAGGGGGCACGGGCGGAAGCCCTGCTCGGCCGGCAATCGCAACCGCTCGCGGATCTGGCCGAGAGGGACGCGCAGGTGAAGGAATCGCTCACGCGGATCAAGAGCGAGCCGGACCTCGTGGCGCCAGGCTGGACGCTGTACTCGGTGCGCCCGGAGTCGGTGGAGTTCTGGCAGGGCGACAAGCAACGCCGCCACACCCGGCTCGTCTACCTGCCTTCACCCGACGGGTGGACCAAGCAGATGCTGTGGCCTTGATTGCTGTCCGATCCACAAGTATTGACCATTGCTCGAAAGGCATCCATACCGTCAGCGTTCAGCGCCAGTACATCGGCGCCGCCGGGAGGATCGGAAACTCTCAGGTCGCGATCTACCTTGCAGAAGCTGTCCGAAGGTGCCGACGCCAGGGGCACTGCTCTTACGACTGGGCTGTCATCGACCTCGCCGAGACCCAGTCGGCCACCACCAGCTGCCGATCCGTCGCAGCCGCAGCACTGGAGAACTCGCCTACTGCCGCTGCTTCTCGGACCAGCCGGTGCCACTGCTCCAGTTGTTGCGGGCCGCCGGGTCCAGATGGCGGGTGGAAGAGACCGTCCAAACCGAGAAAGGCCTGGCCGGACTCACTGAGCACCAGCTCCGCCGCTCCACATCTAGCTCTCTTTCCGGAAGTTCAGGGGGAAATAATTCCCCACTCTGGATATGAACCCGCCCCATGCCTCGGCAGAGAACGTGAGAGATGCGCCCCCTGGCCACTTGGAGTCGCGCACGAGCACGCTGGAGGAAACAAAAGCGGTTTCCGCACATTCAGTCGCATTCCCGCCGCTGTACGACGATTTGAACCAGGCGGGCTGGCGGGCAGCTTGAGCGGCAGTGGACACTTCATAGCTCCTTGCGGACGCGATGGATCATGGAAGAGGACGCCTCCATGTCCAACGCTTGTGCCTGGAGGTACTCGAACGCAAGTCTGTATCGGTCCAGTTCCTCGTCCTTCTCCAGGAAGAGCGAGCCTGTGTGGAAGTCGACGTACACCACGTCGAGGGTCAGCTCGCTGCCGCCGATGATGACGAAGCTTCCGAGAGCTGCGGCGTGGGCTCCTTTAGAGAAGGGCAGCACCTGGAGCGTGATGTGGGGTGACTCGTTCGCTTCGAGTAGCCGATCGAGCTGCTCCTTCATGATCTGAGGGGACCCGACGACGCGGCGGATCACGGACTCGTCGAGGATCGCCCACAGGCGCAGCGGCTTCGCGCGCGTGAGAATCTCCTGCCGCTTCATGCGGATGTCGACCAGGCGCTCGATCTCTGCTGGTTGCAGAGGGACTTCGTTGGCCTGCTGCAGTGCTGTGCTGTATGCACGCGTCTGCAGGAGGCCTGGGACATAGACGCAGGAGAAGTGACTCTCGCGTACAGCTTCGTCTTCCAGCGTGAGCAGCAGGTTCATGCTCTCTGGGATGGCGTCGGCGAAGGAGCTCCACCAGCCTTGCTGCTTGGCGTCCTTGGCGAGCCCGACAATTGCCGTGCGCTCGGCCTCGGTTGCTCCGTACTCGCGGCACAGGGCATCAATGATGATCCACTTGACCGGCCCGGACTGGGTTTCGTACCTGCTGACTGTTGCCTTGGATACGCCGACGAGCTGACCGGCCTCCTCGAGCGTGAGCCCCTTACGGGCGCGCAACTTACGCATCATCGCGCCTAGTTGGCGGCGGCGGGTGGTGGTCCGTTCAGGCATTCGACTCCTTCGCCATGCATCGGGCTGGCGGGCCCGGAGATCCCCATCAGGCTAGGCAGCGAAGCCTCAGACTCACCATCAGATTCACTCGATGGATTCTCGTGAGAAGTTACACAGTGAGATTTCTCCATGCCATGCTCGGACACGGATCGCTACGCAGTGCAGCCGTACGGATACGGCAGGCGCAGGCATGTGCGTGGCCTGGGAGGGAGGAGTCGGCCATGCCCGGCTACGAAGTCACTGAAGCGAGACTCCGCTGCGTCCTGCCTTTTGAGGCGGCGCCGGCGGAAGTGCGCCTGTTGCGCAGAGCTGCCGTCAGGCAGCTGACCCGCTGGGGTATGCCTGTCGCCGTCGATGAAGCGGAGTTGCTCGTCACGGAGTTGGCCACCAATGTGGTCAAACATGTCGGCGAGGGTGCCTCCGCGACCTTGATTCTCGAATGGAGGGGAGAGCGGCTGCGGCTTGAAGTCCATGACAAAAGTCCCGTGAGTCCGTCGCTCAGAGCGCCGGACTGTGACCGCGAGTGCGGCCGCGGCCTGCACCTGCTCGCTTCGCTGGCCGTGGACTGGGGCACGGTGCTTACAGCGGTCGGCAAGGCCGTCTGGTGCGAGATTGCGCTCGGCGCCACGCCGGGATGTCGACGTGTTGAACGGGCGGCGGAAGCCTTGGAGAACTATCAGGGGACTCACGACGCGTCTGCCCTCCGGAGAAGGGGTCTCGAAGAGTCCGCGATCGAGTTGATCGCGGACCTCCTCCACTGGACCGCCGCCCGCGGCCATGACCCGGATGACTTCCTGGACCGAGCTCAGATGCACTACGAGGCTGAGACGAGCGCCGCTTAGGTGTCAGGTGCTCTTCGTGTGGGCCCTCTGCCTGCATGGAGAGGGAAGGAGCGAATGCGCGACGCCGGCAGTCATGTCAATGCCGCACGCAGCATGGCGCCGGCGTCTTCTGTGGCGCCATGCTCGTGGAGCGCCAGGGTTGCGTGCAGAACGTCTCGGTGGCTCTGGTCCCGGCCGTAGATATGGATCACGTTGTCGGCCAGCCGGTCGTCCTGTTGCTGGCGGAGCAGCAGGAGGAGTGTCGCCATCTCGGGAGGGCTGAGTGCTTCGGTGGTCTGACGCACAAGGGTCAATGCGGCTTCAGGTCCTCGGTCCCTGTCCAGCTCTCCGGCCTGGTGTGCGAGTAGCCGCGCGGCGGCCATGTCTTTCTGCCTCCGCTGCCGGTCCCCCTTTCGGCGGGGGACCGGCAGCGGAGCTGACGACACCCGAGTGGCGAGGCGTGCCTGCAAGCCGGCTCGGGTCGCCTTCAATTTCGCTACGACAGCCTTCTGTTCGGCCGCTTCGCGCCTGAGGATGTTCAGTTCGGCGACCGCTTGCCTTAGTGCTGAGCACTCACTCTCCCTCTCCCGTAGCTGCTGGGCGAGATCGTCGATCTTTGCCTCCAGGACGACGCAGTTGTGGCACTTTTCAGCCCGCGCTTCGCTGTGGAGTGCCCTGAGTTCCTCAAGACTGACGCCGACGGCATCTTCGCTGCCAGCATCAGCGCACGCCTGCTTGTAGAAGCTCTCGACTAGGGCAAGCCCAGGCAGCGACTCCCCACTGAGGGCCCTGGATAAGGCGCTTTCGCTGCATCGGAGGTGTTCTGCAGCTTTCGCCTGAGTTATTCGATTCCTGGTGGATTTGGCCGGAGACAGGTGGCGGCACACTTCCTGCAGAGCCTTGGCGAGAGCCTGTCTGCCAGGCAGCACGTTGCTGCGGAATTCCTTGTCAATCCAGCTTCGCGCTGTGGAGTCTGTGTGTGTCATGGGCATGCCGACCTCCGGAGGCCGAGATGAGACGTGTCTGCAGGTGCAGCAATTGTGCATCAGGTGGCCGGAGTTGGCGTTCTTGCGAGTTCTGGAGCAAGTGTTCTGACACTGGACTTCTATTCGGCGCCTGGTGTCGACTGGAGGAACCGCCCGAGAAAACGGGGGGCGCAAGACCACGCATGAGGCAAATTGTGTGCTTTGTGCGTTCTTATGCGGTCTGCGTGCCGCACGACTTGTGACCGGAGGCGATGGATGACGCTGCCGTCTTGGCAGGACAAGAAGCTGGGAAGCATGGCTCGGGCCGCGTTGTGGCTGGTGACGGTCGTGGGGGAAGGGAACATCTTCACGAAGGCGGCGCTGCGTGAGGCCTTTCCCGAGGTGGCTCAGATCGACAGGCGGCTCCGGGACCTGCGGAAGTACGGCTGGCGCATCGACACGAGTCGCGAAGACGCTGAGCTGAAGCAGCAGGAGCAGCGGCTCGTGACGCGGGGAGCCGACGTGTGGATCCCGGGCCAGGCGAAGGCCCCGAAGCACAAGAACAGCCTCACTCCCGCGCAGCGCACGAAGATCCTCCAGGGGGACAACTACCTGTGCCGCACGTGCGGGATCGCGGTCGGTGAAGAGTACGGAGACGGCGTCGAGCAGGCGCAGCTGAACGTGGCCCGTCGCAAGGTGCTCCTCTCCGACGGTGAGATCGAGTACCAGCTCGTCACGGAGTGCAAGCGGTGCGGATTGGGGGGTTCCGACCGCGAGGTCGACCTGGGTGCCGTACTGGAGATGGTGGAGGCGCTGTCTCCCGTCGAGCGTCTGACCCTGGCCGGCTGGATGGTTGCGGATCGGCGCACTCTGAGTCCGCTGGACAAACTCTGGGGCATTCTGCGGACGCTTCCGGAAGAGTCCCGGAACACGGTCGCTGACGCTCTCGATGACATGGACGACTAGAAGTACGGGACGGAGAAAAGCGATGCTGCGGGAGTTCCCGCCGCCGCCGAGGGCGGCCGAGTTCAGCGAACAGATCAAGAAGAAGGTTGAGGAGGCCAAGGCGGCCGGCGGTACCAGGGAGACGGTCACGGTCGACTGGAACGAGCAGCAGGCCCATGTCGAGGTCATCGACCTGCGGCTCAGCGGGCTCTACTTCAACCCGGGAACGCACCGCATCCGTGCTCAGCGGAGTCACGACGCTGCCCGGGATGAGGCTCTGGAGAACGACCCTTGGGATGCCGAGAGCCAGGATTACCTGATGTTCCTCCTCAAGGCCTCGCCGACCGACCCGAACCTGCGTGACCCGGAATTCGACAAGCTGCAGGAAAGCCTGAAGCAGTTCGGTCAGAACGATCCCGGCCTGGTGACGCACCACGGCGTACTGGTGAACGGCAACACGCGCGCCGCTGCCCTCCGTGACCTGGGCGTGCAGTCGATGCGCGTGGGTGTCCTGCCGGAGTCCTTCACCTGGGCGGACATCAATGCCGTCGAGCTGTCGCTCCAGCTGCGCAAGGACCACCGCCGCGACTACTCGTACATCAACAGGCTCTTGGCTATGGAGGAACAGGCTTCCGTCGGACGGACACCGGAACAGATCGCGAAGGACTTCCGTATCCAGGTGAAGACCTACCACCAGGAGAGGTGGATCCTGAGCACCATCCGGGAGTTGATCGACCGCAGCAAGAGTGGCGGTGGTGTCGCGCTCAGGCTCGTTGACTGGGAGGGCGCTCAGGAGCGGCTGAAGGAACTGCACCGCTTGTACCTCAAGCTGGAATCCGTGGACCGTGACCAGGCTGAGGTCCTCAAGGAGTTCCGCTTGGCCGCGATCCTCCTCGACTTCTCCAAGACGGATGTCCGGCACATCGACGAGGAGTTCCTCAAGGAGGGTTATCTGACTCGATCGCTGCCGCCGGCTCTGGCTGTTGGCGGTTCTGACGCGGCCCAGCCGGTTGAGGTCTCGATCCCGGGGCTCGACCTCGCGGTGCCGGCGACTTCCTCGGTGGTGTCCGAAGCGAAAGCCTTGAACGATCAGATTCTCCGCGCCAGTGCGGCCGTTCGCAGTGCGGCGCCGGACCTGCCTGACAGCGATAAGGCGCAGGATCAGGCCGTTCTCGACGGGGCGAGGAAGGCCTTCGACGAGGCGATCGAGTCCGCCGGACGTAACGCCCGTCTGAGGAAGCGGAAGCAGATGGCTCCCGCACGCCTCGCGGAGGCTTGCGCGAGCATCGATCAGTGCGTGATGGATCTGGTGCAGGCCCGCACCTCGCACAGCCTTGATGAGGAGGTCTTCGACGAGGCTGTCCTAAAGCTGCGCAGCAGCCTCCGGAAGCTCGCCCAGCAGGCTGGGCGGGGGCTGCCTACCCCCGGTGACGGTGTGGCCTGGCTCTTGGAGGCCGTGGCCGCGGAGGGCTCCCGTTGAGCGGCGGCACGACCATAACGTCCCTGCACCTGGGTTTCGACGAGACGCGCACCCGCGTTGTTCTGAGGACGACTGACCAGTACCAGCAGGATCTTGTCCAGCTGGCTGCCCGTTTCCGCACGGGCGGCCAGCTTGGCCCGCTCACCGCTTCAGTTGCCCTGGACGAACTCCTCGCCGACCTGGCCGTACTTGGTGGCTGGCCGCACCGCGAGGGCGTGGAGTGGGCTCCTGAGCTGAGGAATCTGGTGTCGGGCGTTGTCAGGGACGCCAACACGGTCAAGGAGCGCCTTGCCGGCACCCAGACGCCGGGTGAGCTTTCTTCCAGCGATGTCCCCAACTTGCTGGGAAACCTGTGGGAGGCCTCGCTCAGCGAGTTCCAGCTCCGTGACATCGCGAAGTTGCTCTCGCTCCAGCACGGAGCGAATTTCAGTGTGCCGGGCGCGGGCAAGACCCGGGTTGCCTTGGCGGTGTACGCGGCGCAGAAGGCTCAGGAGCGTGTGAGCCGGGTCCTGGTCGTGTGCCCCAAGTCGGCATACGAGTCCTGGCGTTACGAGACCGCCGTCTGCTTCCGCTATCCGCTGCGGACCCACGTCCTCGACGGTTCGATGGATCAGTGGGCCGAGGTGCTGATCGTCAACTACGAGCGCCTGGACCGCTCACTGGCCACTTTGGCCAGCTGGTTGAAGGCGGCGCCTTCGATGATCATCCTTGACGAAGCTCACAGGATGAAGCTCGGCGCGCGTGGGACCTACGGTGCCGCGTGCATGGCTCTGGGCCCTCTGGCCGAGCGGCGCATGATTCTCACCGGTACGCCGGCGCCGAACGGTTCGAAAGATCTGGAAAATCTGCTGGGTTTCGTCTGGCCAGGACACGGACAGCGGGCCGTGGTGCAGGCCGTGGCGGGTGGGGACCTGGCCTATGCCAGCTCTGTCCTGCGACCGCTGTTCAGCCGGACGACGAAGCAGGAGCTGGGGCTCCCTCCCGTGCACCTCAGGATGCGCTACGTCGACATGCCGCCGCTGCACGACGAGATCTACAGCTCGTTGGTGGGAGGCATGAGCAACGGGGTGGCCCGGGACGATCTCAGTTCTCTCGGCAAGACGGCACTGCGGTTGCTTATGGCAGCGACGAGCCCGGCCTTGCTACTTGAGGGGGGAAGCCGGTATGAGCCGCTGGCGTATCAGCTACCCCCGCTGGACATCCCGCAAGGCAGCTCCCTTTACTCGCTTATGCAGAACTTGCCGGACTACGAGCTGTCACCCAAGTACAAGGAAGCGGCGACGATAGTCGCGGAGAACGCGGCCCAGGGCCGGAAGACGCTCGTCTGGACGACCTTCGTCAGGAGCCTGACGACCCTGGAGCAGATGCTGGGGAAGTACAGCCCGGCCGTCGTCTACGGGGGGACCCCCGACCGGGACGAACAGCTCAGGCGTTTCCGTGAAGACCCTAGCTGCATGGTGCTGATCTCGAACCCGGCGACCCTAGGGGAGGGGATCAGCCTGCACCACGTGTGCCATGACGCCATCTACGTGGACAGAGACTTTATGGCCGGCCGGTTCCTTCAGAGTCTTGACCGGATCCATCGCCTCGGCCTCGCCCCGGGAACGGACACCCGGGTCACCGTGCTGGGAGTCCGGAAGACCATCGACGAGGTGGTCGCGATGCGGTTGGAGAGGAAGCTGGAGTTCATGGGGAAGATCCTTGATGACCCCACGGTGCAGCAGCTGGCTGACCTGCAGGAAGAGCCATCCGTGGCGGCTGGCCTCGCATCGGCTGACATTGAGGCCTTGCTCAGTCATGTGAAGGGTCTCGCTAGCCCCTGAGGATTGAGTTTGGGAGACTCCTGGTGTGTTGAGGCATGCTTGATCGTTGCCTCGGCAAGAACGACATGTCTTTTCAGTCAGACCAGGAGGAGCGCCCATGCGCGCCAGCGGCCGGAAGCGCCCGCGGTTCACCCCGCCACTGACCTCGATCGAGATCTGTGCGGGGGCAGGCGGGCAAGCCGTTGGACTGCACAACGCCGGCTTTGATCACCGTGCCTTGATTGAGTGGGATCGTCATGCGGTGCAAACGCTTCGGGCGAACGTAGCCGGCTGGCCTGGATGGAGCGCGAAGCGTGCTCAAAGCATCGAGCCTATGGATGTCAAAGAGTTTCTTGGATCTAAGGTACATAAGAGTCTTGGCCTGCAGGAAGGCGAGCTCGATTTGCTTGCGGGTGGCGTTCCATGCCCTCCCTTCTCCTTGGCGGGTAAAAGACTCGGCCGTGATGACGAGCGTGACCTCTTCCCGGATGCCTTGCGGATCGTTAGAGATCTGATGCCCAAGGCGGTCATGATTGAGAATGTGCGCGGCATTCTTGAGCCCCCTGAGGTATTCATTGAATATCGTAACGATATTCTGAATGAGCTACGGGAGGCTGGATACTCGGTTCCCGAGGTTGACGCGAGCTGGCTTCCAGTCAATCAGGATGCGGTCATGCGCAGGGTCTGGCGTCGGCTTGATGCGCGTGACTTTGGTGTACCGCAGTTGCGCCCCCGCGCCATTCTGGTTGCGATTCGTAGCGATCTTCTAGAGGAAGGCGCTCCCCCGTTCGCCTGGCCTAAGCGCCTCCTCAGGTCAGAAGCGACGGTAGCGGAGAAGCTGGAAAAGACCATGCGGGAACGCTGCGACGATTTCTGGGACAAGAACCAGCGGGGGGTGCAAGCGGGCCCCGGTGAGCGTGCCGGAAGAGATGTCTACTATGACTGGCTTGAGTCCGCTGAAAAAGCCGCGGCAGCAGGGAAGGGCGTGGCGCCTACCCTTGTCGGAGGGTCGAGGAAGCATGGTGGCGCGGATCTGGGGCCCACTCGGGCCAAGCGGGCCTGGGCGGCTATGGGAGTCGATGCCATGGGCGTCGCCAACGACAGAGAAGACTGCGATCCTGAGCGAGACCTTTTCCGTCAGGCCGGCCCCATGCTGACAGTAGAGCAGGCCGCCATCATTCAAGGGTTTCCGCGCGGGTGGGAATTTCAAGGTAAGAAGACAGCCCGGTACCGGCAGGTGGGCAATGCTTTTCCGCCCCCGGTCGCAGAGGCTGTTGGCCGGGCGATTGCTGCTGTCCTTCGCCCGGAGCAACGAGATGAGCTGCTGAATAGCTACGAGATGGAGTCAGAAGATTCCTCAATCCTGGAATCGGCTCCCGAGCAGATGGCTTTTCCTGTGTCAGGAGTCCCGCAGTCCCAAGCGCCTCGCAAGGACCGTGTCGGCGATTTTGCGAGCGCAAGCGTCTGAAGGCTCATGCTCCCAGAAGCGGAGTACAAGCCATCCCGCCTCTGTGAGCTTTTGTTCAGTGTCGCGATCGCGTTCCATATTCCGCAGAACCTTATCTGACCAGTAACCCGGGTTCGTCTTCGGTGCCACGTAATGCTGTGGGCAGCCGTGCCAATAGCATCCGTCAATGAACACGGCGACCTTTGCTGACCGGAAGACCATGTCAGCCGTCCGGCGAAGGTCTGGCAGTGGACGCGCGGCCACGCGGTACCGCAGGCCTTGGGCATGCACGAGGCGGCGGATTAGCTGTTCGGGCTTTGTGTCGCGGCTCCGGATCGCCTGCATGTTGCGGCGGCGGGCAGCAGACGAAGCCCAGGAGCCTGGCGGCGCTTCCCATTTCGGATCATCGGGCACGCCTCAGAGCGTAGACGGCGGCGGGTGACCGCGAGGTGAGTGGGACTGTTTGCCGATGGCGATGATGATCGTCTGCTGCCTGAGGTGAGGCCGCCCTGGTGCGGGCGGCCTCGACCTCGGGGAAGGAAGACCTCAGGACGCGTCGGTCGGAATTGTCGCCTCAGAGGCGTATCGCGAACTCTTGGCGCGGAAACGCACCAGTCGGCGATCAGCGCTCGCCGCTGAGGTGGGCGGGATCAAGGTGAAGGCCATCACGATCTGCGACGGATCGGCGGAGCCGCTCTGCACGACGGCCTGCACGTCGCTGTGGCTGCCCCCCTCCACTACCGGGTACAGGAGCACGACTCCTGTCGTAGACCCGATCCTGGCGCCCTGAGCTCGTGCCTCGGGAGACGCGCCCGCCTCATCGATCAGACGCTGTGCCGCGGTGCGGTGCTCGACGCTGGCAATGCGGCCGAAGGACGTCTTGTTGGACTGCCGGGTTCGGCGGACGAGGGACAGCGGCAGCGAACCGAGCACCCGGGCCTCTATGCGTGTGCCCGCAACCAGGCGTGGGGATATGAGCTGCCAGTCGTCCACCTTGGCGAGCGTGCCGTCGAGCTGGCTGAGGTACGTCAGGTGCGGATCGAAGTGACCAGGACGTTCCCATTCGAGCTGGGACAGCACGCTCACAAGGTCACGGTGAGAGACGGTGCCGGTCAGTGCCTCGAAGGTGCGCGCCAGTGAACTGGAGTTGTCTGGCGGATTGGTGAAGGTGACCGGGGCTGAACTGAGCGCGTCCAACAGTGGGCGCCACCGCTCGGTGTTCCGCTTGAGTACCAAGGTTTTCAGCGGATAGGCGGCCGGCTCAATGGGGCGGCCGGGTGATTGGATCTCCACCAACTCCGCATTGAACATCTTGTTTCGGGCGGAAGGCTTGACCCAGGGCAGGTGCTGCGCCACGAGGGGAGGCACTTGCACGGGGGTTAGCTGCGGCTGGCCGTCGACCAACATGGCGTACTGGGCCAACTGCTCCCGGAACGTCTCCTCGTCGCGGCAGATCGCTTCGTAAGCCTCGTACAGATCGGCGTACTTGTTGCGGCCGAAAGGCTCCTCCCTGCCGATGTAGAGCCGGACCAAATCCCGGTACCCAGGCCGGAAGCCGAACCAGCGGCCCATCTGCATCAGGGTGTCCGCCTGCTGGGTGGTGCGCCGGTAGTAGGTGATCGTCAGGCCTTCCACGGTGAAACCGCGAGAGAGCTTCGTTCCGCCCACCAGAATCTTCCAGACGTGCTGCGTCCGGTCGAAGTCGAGGTTCAGCTGGTCGAAGTAGCGGTCCGAGTCGCCGTTCACGACGATGACGGGCTGACCGCCTGAGCCGATGCGCTGACGTGCGGCATTCACATACGGTCGCAGCGCCTCGTAGGTGGTGGGAGCAGGGAGGTCCGAGGCGCGGGCCTCGCTGACCTGAGCGAAGTCGGAAGTCCACAGCGCGGCGAGCCGCTCGTGGCCGGCGGTCGAGCTGTAACCCGCCTGGTGCCACATGGAATTGATTCGCAGCGCGAGATCCGCGTGATCGTCCTTCCGCACCGACTGATGCGCGAGCATCGTGTGGTGCCGGAACGGACCGTCATCCACACCATGATCGGCTCGGTACAACTTCAGTGCGCCCGACAGAACGAAGGCGTCCATGGCTTCCTGGAGACGGTCGCCGGTGGACTCGTAGACGTCCCGGATGTGCGCCTTCTCCTGGGAGTTGGCATACGTGCGCTCCTCCCTGGGGATCGCCGAGTCCAGATCGTGGAAGTCCTGGGCGCCCATGTACCCGGAGGGGCGAGGAAGCGAGATCAGGAAGTCGCTGGGGAAGATGTCCTCATCGTCACCGGGGTCGATGAAGACGTTGGCGAAGGGGGTCGCCGTGTAGCCGACGTACTGGGCGCGCGGAAGCAGCTTCAGGAGCTGAGAGAGCAGCCCATTGATGGCCGTGCGCTCGGGCCTGCCCTGCTCCCACTTCTTGGGATCCAGGGTGTTGACCGAGGCCTGGTCAGACTCGTCATCGATGATCAGGGCAGGCAACTCGCCCAGCAGCCCATGGATCTGCTTGAGGTCCTTGACGAGCTTGGTCAGAACGGACTTGTTCTTCTTCACCACCAGGACGCGGGCGGCCGCGTGGTGGAGGTTCGCCGGCTCATGCAGCGGACGGGTCGGTTCACGCTTCTCGAACTCAAGGGCCCTGATGCCCTGCGCCAGGCTCTTGTAGTCCTTGTCACGAGTCGTCAGACGCTCGATGTCGAACGCACCAAGGACGGACGGCCGTGCTCCGTGCTGAACGAACTCGTGCCAGTCCGCGTCGTCGTCCCCTACGTAGTCCACGCCTACTAGGGAGTCGAGGTCCGTGATGTCCGCGCCTCGCAGGATGTTCTCCTGTCCGATCAGCTCCATGTCGAGGCGGCGCTGGGTCTGCGCACGCAGCAGGTTGAGCGTGCCGCCGAGCACGATGACGAGGCGGTAGCCAGCGTCGATCGCCTTGGCGGCGACACCCGTGAAGTTGGCGGTCTTACCGGACTGCACGTATCCGACGACCAGGCCTTTCGCCTGTCGAGCCGCCTGCTGTTCTGGATCAGTGAGGCGTTCAACGACTGCCCGGCTTGCTTCGTCGAGGCTCGCGATCGCGGCATCGGACCAGCCCTTGGCGCGGAGCTTTCCCTCGTACGACGTCCAGTAGAAGGGACGGGCAGCCGCTCGCTCAGGGGTGTACCAAGGAGTGAACTCGCGCGTGATCACGGTGGGACCCGGAATTCTCGCCACGGGCACGGCGTCATTCAACGCCTTGCGCACGTCGATTCCGAATTGGAGCCGGTCGTACACCGCCGTTCGGCGCTCATCGGTGCGAGCGGGGGTGGCCACCGCCCAGTGAGGAGCTTCGGCGAAGTCCCAGGCGGTCAGGCGACGGCTCCACAGGGCTCTGAGTGCCTCATCGCCGCTGACCAGGTAGGTGTGAAACAGGTCTTCGCTCAGGTCGGCGTCGGGGTAGTCCTCATCCGCGGCAAGAGCAGCCCATTTGGCGAAATGCCGGGGCGCGTTCCTCATACCTGCCAGCGCGTCGGTGTGAATCTCAAGGAGCACGGTGGCTGGGGTGTCGCTCATGTGAAGTCCTCAGTCTGAGAGAAGGCGTGGTGGTTGCGTCGCTGGCGTCAGGAAAGTGGCTGCGCACGCCGCGTGCGCTGTGCGCCCACCGAAGCCATGAGGATGGTGTTCCAGTAGTCCAGACGGTCCTGGCGACTCCGCTCCCAGCGCCCCAGCCCGAAGCAGTCCTCAAGAAGCAGGTACAGCAGGGTCTTTGTCACGGGGACATCGTTTGCCCCACCACGCCTGCCGTCGTTGAAGTCTTCCCGGAAGGTCTTGTTGAGGACGACGACGTTGCGCTCGCGGTCCAGGGCGAAGAACTGGTCAGGGGGAAGGGGGCCCCAGGTGAAGGTGATCGGTTCTTCGCCTGGCTTCTCTGGCAGTTCCTCCTTGATGACCCGCTTGACCTTCGGGTCCAGGCCCTTACCCGGGGGAGTCACAGGCTTGCGGACAATCTCATTACGCCTCGAACCGTCCCTGTAGGCGGTCTCGGCGTCCAGCATGTAGCTCCGGAAAGTGCGCCCCTTGGAATCCACCGCCTTGTCGAGGCCGTCAGTGAAGGCCTGCGTGACGGTGATGGTCTCCTTCTTCACGTCGAGACTCAGGACGTTGTTCTCGTGGGACGGAAGGTCGATCGCGACGCGGGCGAGGGCCAGGTGGCCCTCAGGATTCCGCCAGCCGTTCCATCCGCCAGCCTGTACGAGGCGGTCGTTCCGGTAGAAGTAGAAGCCCTGTCTGTCCATCAGGGAACCGATCTGACGGAAGCCCGCCTGCTTGGACTTGGCCTGCCAGATGTGGGCCTTCATCCGAAGGTCGCCCAGACCTTCCACCGGGGCGATGAACTCCCGGGGATAGTCCGCCTTGCCCGGCACCTTGTACCCGAAGGGGTCCAGGGCCTCTACGGCGATATGGTCCACTTCCTCGCCGAGGCCCTGCCCTCCGCTGCCGACGTCCCACACCGCTATGTCGAGCTTGAGGCCGCGCTGCAGAAACCGGTGGAGGTAGAGACCGAGGTGGGTCTCAAGTCGGGAGATCGCCTTGGAGAGGAACTGGTCGCTCTGGCCGCGCGCGACTGTCTCGAAGGCCCGCACGCCATCCCAGCGCACGATGGTTCCCTGCCACTCGATGACTCCGTCGTACCGGTCTACGAATTCCTGCGCGTACCGAGCGTCGACGGTGTCGCAGCGGAAGCTGTCTTCGATGCCCTCCGCGGTAAGGAGACGCCCAGCGGCGCGGCTCCGCCGGGTGCGGCTGACCACGGTGAGCGATGAAGCGTGGGACAGGGAAGCCGCCTTCAGTCCCGTGCCGTACATACCGAGGGCTTCGTCGCCGTAGTCACGGCGGCGTCCCACCGTCATCGCGGCATCCAGGCCTGCCTCGTCCATGCCCTTGCCGTTGTCGATGATCAGCAGGGTGAGGATCCGGTCGGCATCGCGCAGGAAGTGCACGACGATCTTGTCGGCCTTGGCGTCGATGGAGTTGTCGATGAGGTCAGCGACGGCGACCTCGAAGCCGTAGCCCTGGTTGGTCAGGGCTTTCCCATAGCCCGCGTCTGGCGGCAGGTGTGTGCTGCCAGTCGTGGGGACGTCGTACTGCCATTCGGTACCGGGCTCGTAGAGCATGCTTCCTCAAAAGGCACAGGTCAGGGCCTGCTCCACGAGTTAGCAGCCCCCTACACACAACAGATGGAGGATGTGACCGTACTGCAAAGGTTGGACATAGGGGGAGGCAGATGTCGAACGGGTGCGATAAGTCCCTTATCTGTCAACAGCTTTGGCCAGGGATCTTTCCCGCATGTGGTGCTTTATGCGCATCCCATTTCTGGGCTGGTCTGCGTGGACTCCTGCACGGTTCCAGGGAGTTCGGGGTTCGCCGTTGGATTCAAAGGCACCGTCGGGCCGCCCGCTTCCCAGCCAGTGTCGTCCCTCCGCGCCCCGCCTCAAGGGCGCTCCACTCCACTCCGCTGCGATGCGTTACGCGTCGCCTTCGGCGATGGCCCTTCGGGCCCCCCTTGACCCGGGCCGCTCCGGTACGGGGGAGAAGCGAGCGGGCGGCCCGGAGAAGGGGTTGCCAGGTAAGGGGCGTTGGCGGTTGTTGAGCGGTGGGCCGGGGCCCGGGCGCGAGTGCGTCTCGCCAGCACGCCGGGCGGTTGAGCGGCTTGTGGGGCGTGGGGGGTCCGGTCCCGACGCCGGCAGGGGGAATTAGAGGGAGGGGTCGCTGAATAGGAACCGCGAGTTACTGGCCCCCGTGGCACTCCCGGTACGGCTCTCCCGACCCACACCAACAAACCGCCCCCCGCTGCGGCGGCCAAGACACCGCTCGCCCCCGCGCCGCCAGCGTCGTCGCGTACTGGGGGAGCAGGGAGACGTCCTCCGGGGTGGTGCCCTCCGATGCAGCGAACGCCTCGTACGACGGGACCGTGCCCGTGACGATGCCGAGGTTCGGGGTGCCGGAGGCGGACAGTTCACGCAGTGACGTTTCTATCGTTGCCAGGTGCTGCTGGTGGGAGGGGTACTCCGTGGCCAGCGACGGATATGCGTCCACCAGCTCCGCCAGTTCGTCCTCCGGCCAGTGCAGGACCGCTACGGGGAACGGGCGGGACAGGGCCTCCCGGTAGGTGCCGAGCTCCGCTTGCAGGCGGGAGATCTCCGCTGCCAGTTCCGCCGGGTTGTCCGAGCCCAGGGACCAGACGCGCTTGGGGTCGTGGAGCTCGTCCAGGGACACGGGGGAGGAGTGGAGGGTGTCGGCCAGGACGTCCCAGTCGTCGTGGCCCATGCCCAGCATCCTGCGTACCCGGTGGCGGCCGAAGAGGAGCGGATGTGTGGCGTACGGGGGTTCCTGGGCGTCCGCGAGGAGCAGTTCCACGCCCTCTGTGAACGTCTCCTGCGCCGCTTCCAGCTCGTCGTGGGCCTCCAGGGACTCCGCCACGATCACCCAGGGGGCCGGGTCGCGGGGGGACGCCGCCCGGACGCCGTCGATGATCGCTCTGGCCTCCGCCTCGTGGCCGTACTCCCAGAGGTTCGAGGCCTTGAGGGCGCGTACCAGAAGCGGGTTCTCCAGGCTGTCCGGGGACGACAGCAGGCGGTCGTAGAGAGTGGTCGCGGCGGGGCGGTCGCCGGACAGTTCCAGGTGGGCCGAGGCCTGGAGCAGCAGGGCCTCGGCGTCCTCGGGATGCAGGCCGGCGGTCCGCTCCAGGCGTGCCGCTTCGGCGGTGTGGTCGGCGTTCTCGGCAGGCGTGTCGGGGCGCATGGGGGACACCGTACTGCCGAGCGGTGACAAAGAAGAGAAGAAGGTGGAGAGAGGTGCAGGCCAGCGACGGTGGGAGGGCCCTGACGGGAGCTCCCGCCGGCGCTGGGAGCCCCTGGATGAATGAGTCAGTCCCACTGCTCGTCGGAGAGGGAGCTGACGGGCTGGGGCTTGCCGATGACGGCCAGGGCGATGAAGAAGTTGATCTGGCCGATCGCGATGGTCAGGGTCGCCAGCGCCTTCTCGTCGTAGTGCTTCGCCACCTCGGAGTACAGCTCGTCGGAGACGCGCTCCTTGCCGTGTGGGGCGGGCTGGAGGGTGGCCTCCACCAAGGCCAGGGCGGCGCGTTCGGCGTCGGTGAAGTAGGGGGCGTCCTGCCAGGAGGAGACGGCGGTGATGCGCTCCTCGGACTCCCCGGCCTTGCGCAGGAAGCCGGTGTTCAGGATCGTCAGGTAGGTGTTGCCGACGATCTGCCCGGCGCGCAGGTGGACGAGGTTCATCGTGGTGCGCGGTACCGAGCGGTTGCCCGTGGCCCGGAAGAGGGCGGCGCTGATGTCGTTGAGCTCGGGCACGAACTCGGCGGGGTTGGGCATCCGGGAGATGGAGGTGTTCGTCATGGCTGCTCTCCTTCGCTTCGGCCTGGTCGGCGTCTTCACAGCACTGACGGAACGGCGCACGCGGATGTGACAGGAATCCGGAAAAGTTTGATGGAGTGTTCCGGACCTGGTGACAGCCCTGTCCGTGGTCCTCGATCAGGTAGCTCGGCGCCCAGGTCACGCATGTGTCGCCCGCGCCGCCAAGCGGCTCACCTCGCCGGCCCAGGCCAGGAAGGTGAGAACCGCTCGGCGGAGAGGGCCCGATGGATCGCTGCCGGGCGGCTTGCTAGGGGCGGACGTAGGGCCGGGTCATGATCTCCATGTTGTGGCGGTCCGGGTCCTCGAAGTAGGCGCCGCGACCGCCGAACAGATGGTTGATCCGGCTGGGTTCGGTGTGGCTGGGGTCGGCGTAGTAGGTGACTCCGACCGTCTCCAGGCGGGCGATCATCGCGTCGAACTGCTCGTCGGGCACGAGGAAGGCGTAGTGCTGAGCCTGGATCGGCTCGTCGCGCTTCTCGTAGTAGTCGAGCGTCACGCCGTTGCCGAGGTCGACGGGCAGGAACGGCCCGAACGGGGCACCGACCTTCAGGCCCAGGATCGCGGCGATGAACTCGGCAGACAGGTGCCGGTCGCTGGCGTAAACGACGGTGTGGTTCAACTGGACTGCGGCCGTCGGCAGTTCGGATACCTGCGGGTGCTGCTGGGCATCGGACATCAGTGGTGTGTCTCCGGTCTTGTGATCTGCTGGGATGGAGCGCCGCGCGCGGGCGCCGGGAGCAAAGACACGGAGAAGGGGGCGGGCCTCTTGCCCGCCTCGTGCTCACGCCGAGGCCGGGAACCTGACTCGTGCATGGCCCATGGCCGACCCGGCAGTCACCCGACCGACCCTAATGAGCATCACGGGCTGGGGCAACGCCGATTTTCGGCTGTACTGGCCTTCTTGCTCTGCGCAGTCCTCCGGAAGGATCGGAAGTCTTTCAGCGGTGACCCTGATCTGTCGGCGGTGACCGTGATCTGTCGGTGGTATGTCGGTGGAGGTTGCGACCTTGGGCGGGTTGGTGCTTCCCGTGAGCACGCCGCTCAGAGTGCAAGGAGCCTGTCATCGTGTCTTCCGTATCCCAGAGCAGAGCGTGGGACGTTCATCGGCTGCCGTCTGCCGAGGGAAAGATCTTCCTGGTCACCGGGGGTAACGCTGGGATCGGCTACTTCGCCGCGGAGCAGCTCGCCGCCACCGGCGCCGTTGTCGTGCTCGGCAGCCGGGACGCCGCGAAGGCCGACGCCGCCATGGCCTCGATCCGCTCGCGCGTCTTCGGCGCGCAGGTGCGGCACCTTCAACTGGACCTCGCCGACCTGTCGTCCCTGAAGAGCGCCGTGGACAGGCTGGACCTCGATCGTCTCGACGCGGTGGTCCACAACGCGGGGGTCGCGCTCGACGACCCGCCGCGTCGAGAGACCAGGGACGGCCACGAGCTGATGTTCGGCACCAACCACCTCGGCCACTTCGCGCTCACCCAGTGGCTGGCCCCCCTGCTGTCCGCGGCGTCGGCGGGTCGCATCGTGACGGTGGGAAGCTTCGCGGCGCGGTCCGAGCGACTGGACCTGGGCGATCTGCAGTCGACCCAGGACTACCGGCCCAAGCGCACCTACGGCCGGTCGAAGGTGGCGCAGATGTGCTTCGGCTTCGAACTCGACCGCCGCCTGCGTGCCCTCGGCAGCACGGTGCTCAGTGTGGTGGCCCACCCCGGCGGCGCACTGGACTCCCTCACCCCGTCCCGCCCGCCGGTACACGTGACAACACCCGGCGAGCGGCTGCGCGGCTTGCCCGCCGGGCTCATGGTGCAGGGCAAGGACGCCGGAGCATGGCCCGTCGTCCGTGCCGTCCTCGACCCGGAGGTGCGGGGAGGGCAGCTGTGGGGGCCGAGAGTCTTCGGCCTGCGCGGCATGCCACGGCGTGAACCCGTCCCCTCTCATATGGCCGACCCGGCCGTCGCCGCTCGTCTGTGGGCCGCCGGCGGTGAGCTGGTCGGCGCCGATCCGAGCCTCGGCTTTTCGTAGGCGTAAGGTCTTGGCGGATCCCGTCCCCGCACGGGGACCGAACCCGAAGACCTGTCGCGACATCACACAGGCACAACTAGATCGTCACGCCGTCGATCTGCAGTGTCTGCACCGCCTTCGCCGCGAACGGGACCGCCACCGTCTTGCCGCTCAGGCGGGTGTCGGAGTACGCCGCGTACTTGTCGCCGCCTGTGGTGCCCGTGTTCCAGCGCGGGACCAGACCGCCCGAGCCGCCGCTGACCGTGGTGAAGCGGGAGAGGTCGAAGGTCAGGGTCTGGGCGGAGGTGGAGGTGTTCAGGGCCACGATCACCAGGCGCTTCGCGCTCGCGTCGTAGGCCGCCGCCGCGTAGCTGACGCCCGTGTCGAGGATCCTCATCCCCGGGCGGATGTGGCGGCTGAACTGGGCCATCACGTAGTACTTCGTCTGGACCGAGGTCGGCTGGAGGGTGCCCTGGTCGTACGCGATCATCGCCCAGCCCGTCGACGGGTCCATGACCTGCCAGTAGACCCAGGCCGTCGGGTGGAGCCAGCGGAAGTCGTAGAGCAGGTTGCTCGCCATGGTGGCGCCCGAGCCGTCGCTGTCGCCCGTCTCCGAGTTCCACAGGGCCTTGCCGGAGTTCGTGACGACGTCCGTGTAGAGCCCGTCCCTACGGCCGCCCGAGCCCTGGTAGCCGTGTACGTTCACCCGGTTCACCAGGGCCTTCGTCGAGGAACTGAAGGAACCCCACGTCGTGCGGGCCAGGTCGTAGCTCGTCTCGTCGGACGCCGAGATCTTCGTGGCGGTCAGGCCGCGCTTGTCCAACTCGCTGCGCATGTACGGGAGTACGGCCGACTGGACGGTCGCGTCCATGTGGCAGCCCTCCTGGGTGCCGGTCGCCGTCCACCAGCTGGAGCTGGGCTCGTTGAAGGGGTCGACCGTCGCGAAGTTCACGCCCCAGTTGTTCTTCGCGCGCAGGGCCACCGCGGCCAGGTGGGAGGCGTGCTGGCGGTAGTTCCAGGACTGGAGGTTGTTGCCGCCGTCCGAGGCGCCCGAGGGGTTGTGGTTGAGGCACATCCACCACATCGGGGAGTTCGCGAACAGCTCGGTCGTCGCGCCCCGGTTCACCGCCTTCACCAGCATCGCGCGCTGGTTGGCGTCCGCGGTCCAGTCCCAGGCGGCGGACGCCGGGTCCTCGTTGTTCCAGTCCTGCCAGAAGCCCTCGATCTGCTTGAAGGCGGGGATGTTCGGCGACTGGGCCATCGTCGTGCCCGACACGCTGTTCCAGCTGGACGCGCCCAGGTTGTAGCGGGCGATGTTCATTCCGAGGCCGGGCAGCGTCGTGCCGTTGTACGACACCGACTTGGTGGTGAAGAAGATGTCGGCGAAGTCGTCCCGGGCGCCGAACACGTTGGCCCACCAGGCCAGCGAGGTGCCCCAGCCTTCCCAAGTGCCGTACGACGTACCGGGGTTGACGGCAATGGTGGCGTCCGCGTGTGCGGTGCCAGTCGCCAGGGCGCTGCCGAGGAGGGAGCCTCCCGCGGCCGTGAGCAGCGTTCTGCGTCGGATCATGGCTACTCCGAAGTCCGATTCGATCGTCGTCGATCCCTGAACCGGCGACGTGGCCTGTCCCGTGATGCCAGGACGAAGCATCGGGTGTGACGCGTGAGGTTGTCGAGGGTTCTGTCAGCCCTTTCTAAAACCTATGGAGAAAGTGCGGTATGTCGAACGCCGGGCTGCCACGGCGGCGTCGGGCCTGGTGACTTGGAGGCCCCGCCCTTATCGTGCGGGCGGCGGACGGCGCGACCCCGGTCGAGGAGGCGTACGCATGCGGCTTCACGTCGTGCACCACGGCATACGGCGACGACGCGCCCTGCGCCGACGAGCGCTGTGGAGCGGCGGCGAAGTCCTCGTCACCGTCGGGGTCCTGGTGCTGCTTCTCGTCGTGCACCAACTGTGGTGGACCAACCGGGAGGCCCGGGAGGGCGCCGAGCGGAAGGTGGAGGCGCTGGAGCGGACGTGGGACGACGGCGACAAAGGAGAGGGGAGCGGTGAGAAGAGCGGCGGCGGGAGCGGCGACGGGAGCGGCACCGACGGCGGCGATTCCGGTACGTCCGTCCCGTCCGCCGCTCCCGAGGAGCGGGCCGCCCGTCAGCCGGAGACGCCGGCCATCGGCGACCTCTCCTCGGCGCCCCGCCGCTCCCAGGCCTACGCCATCCTCAGCATCCCGCGCCTCCACCTCCGCGTCCCCGTCGCCGAAGGCGTCAGCAAGCAGAACGTCCTCAACAAGGGCTACGTCGGCCACTACCCCAGCACCCAACAGCCGGGCCAGGCCGGGAACTTCGCCCTCGCCGGGCACCGCAACACCCACGGCGAGCCCTTCCGGTACCTCAACCGGCTGCGGTCGAAGGACATCGTCGAGGTCGAGACCAAGGGCGCGGTCTACACGTACGCCGTCGACAAGACCCTGCCGCAGACCTCGGCCCGCGACGCGACCGTGATCCACCGGATCCCGCGTTCCACCGTCCATCCACGCCGCGGCTACACCGACCCCGGGTACTACCTCACCCTCACCACCTGCACTCCGGAGTACACGTCCAGGTACCGCCTGGTGGTGTGGGCCAAGCTCGTCTCCATGCGGCCGCGCCAGGCACAGTGAATCGCAGGGTGGCCGAGGCGACTCTCGCGGCCCATCGAAACCGATCAGGTATGCGAGGCTGATCAGGTATACAGGTAGGACCGAGGCAGGACACACAGGCGTACGAGCACGACGCGCCGACCGACGTACGAGGGGAGGGGCCGCCTGTGATCCGCGGTTGGACCAACCCGCGCCCCGCCGTCGTACTGCTGATCGTGCTCCTCGACGTCGCGCTGCTCGACGTCGGCAGTCTCTCCGCCGCCGTCGCGCTCGCCGCGACCGCCGCGGCCGGCTCCGCGCTCGCTGTCTGCTCGCTGCTCCTCTCGCGCGCCGCGCCCGCGGTGCCGCCCACCCGGGTGCGCACGGCCATCCGGGACCGCGTCCGCCGTACGGCGTTCCTGCCCCAGCGAGATCCCGACGCCAGGGGGCGCACCCGCCCCCGAGCGCCCGGACACGCCCTCCCGACGACCGTCGCGTAGGGCACCGGCCGCACCAGCACTCTTCCGTACGTCCGTGTCTCCGCGCGGGTCGTCATGCCGTCTCTCACCACTCCCGGCACGACGAGACCCCCGGAGGGCTCACCCATGTCCGTTTTCGCCGACCTGGTCCAGCACCTGGCCGACCTGCTCCAACCGCTGTTCGGCGCCACCGCGGCCGCCGCCGCGATCGTCCTGTTCACGGCACTCGTACGCCTCCTCGTGCACCCCCTGTCCCGGGCTGCGGCCCGCGGGCAGAAGGCGCGGACCGCGCTTCAGCCGAAGATCGCCGAGCTGCGCAAGCGGCACGCGAAGAACCCCGAGAAGCTTCAGAAGGCCGTACTGGAACTGCACACCGAGGAGAAGGTGTCGCCGCTGTCCGGCTGCCTGCCCAGCCTGTTCCAGCTGCCCGCGTTCTTCCTGCTCTACCACCTGTTCTCGAACACGGAGATCGGCGGCCGGACGAACGAGCTGCTCACGCACCAGCTGTTCGCCGCGCCCCTCGGGGAGCGGTGGACGGACGCTCTCGGCGACGGCGGGATGTTCGGGGGCGCGGGCCTCGTGTACGTCGGCCTGTTCGCGCTCGTCACCGCGGTCGCCGCGTTCAACTACCGCCGTACGAAGTCGATGATGGCCGCCGCTCCGGCGGTGCCCGTGGGGGAGGGCCAGCAAGTGCCCGGGATGGGCGCGATGACCAAGGCCATGCCTCTCATGTCCTTCTTCACGCTGTTCACCGTGGCGGTGGTGCCGCTGGCCGCAGCCCTGTACGTGGTGACCAGCACGACGTGGAGCGCGGTGGAGCGAGCCGTGCTGTACAGGTGACGACCGGCTCGGCGGTCCAGTCCGTGAACCGGGTATTGCGGACTGGACGCCGAGCTTGGAGGATCGACCAGTCATCCGATGGCTGCGCCCGTCGGTCGACAGCGCCGCGATCGAGGGAGATTGTGATCATGAAGTTGCTGCGAGTCGGTACGGCGGGGGCCGAGCGTCCCGCGCTGCTCGACACCGAGGGGACGCTGCGGGACCTGTCCGGCGTCGTCCCGGACATCGACGGACCCTTGCTCGCCGACGACGAGGTCCTCGGCCGGATCCGCGCTGCCGCAGACGAGGGTTCGCTGCCCGCTCTGGACCCGGCGGGGCTGCGGGTCGGGCCGCCCGTCGGGCGTATCGGCAAGATCGTGTGCATCGGCCTGAACTACCACGACCACGCCCGTGAGACGGGGGCCGAGCCGCCGCCCGAGCCGGTGATCTTCTTCAAGGCCGCGGACACGGTGGTCGGGCCGCAGGACACGGTGCTGATCCCCCGCCAGTCGGTGAAGACGGACTGGGAGGTCGAGCTGGCCGTCGTCATCGGGCGTACGGCCCGCTATCTGGGGTCCGCCGAGGAGGGGCTCGCGCATGTCGCCGGGTACGCGGTGGCGCACGACGTGTCCGAGCGGGAGTTCCAGATCGAGCGGGGCGGGACCTGGGACAAGGGCAAGAACTGCGAGACGTTCAACCCGCTCGGGCCGTGGCTGGTGACCGCCGACGAGGTGCCCGATCCGCAGACGCTGTCCCTGCGGCTGTGGGTCAACGGGGAGCTGAAGCAGGACGGGACGACGGCCGAGCAGATCTTCCCGGTGGGGGAGGTCGTGCGGTACGTCAGCCAGTTCATGACGCTGTATCCGGGTGACGTCATCAACACCGGCACACCGGCGGGGGTCGCGATGGGCGCGCCCGAGCCCAAGCCGTACCTGCGGGCCGGTGACGTGGTGGAACTGGAGATCTCGGGGCTCGGGCGGCAGCGTCAGGAGTTCAAGGACGCTTGAGGGGCCGAGGGGCCCGAGAGGCCCGAGAGGCAGGGGGCCTGAGGGGGGGGGACTCACAGTCCCGCACCCCTCAGGCCCGGGGGACTCACAGTCCCCCGCCCCTCAGGTGTCTCCACTCAGGCCAGCAGGGAGGCCAGCCTGCGCCATGCCTCCTTCGGCAGGGTCTCGCGCGAGTTGCCGTCGATGATCTGCAGCGCCACGTGGTCCGCGCCCGCCTCGTGGAACGCCTCGATGGACGCCCGGACCGCGTCGTCCTCGCCCCAGGCGAACAGCGCGTCGATCAGACGGTCGCTGCCGCCGTTCTCGAGGTCGGCCTCGGTGAAGCCGGCGCGGAGGAAGTTGTTGGTGTAGTTCGGGAGGCCGAGGTACATGGCGAGGGCCTCGCGGGCCAGGGCCCGGGCGCGGGTCGGGTCCGTCTCCAGGACGACCATCAACTCGGGGGCCAGGAGCGGCGAGTCACCGAGGATCTCGCGGGCCTTCGCCGTGTGGTCGGCGGTCACCAGGTAGGGGATCGAGCCGGCGGAGCGTTCGCGGGCCAGCTCGAGGTTCTTCGGGCCTAGGGCCGCCAGGACGCGGCGGTCCGCGGGGACACCCGCCTTGTCCAGGGCGTCGAGGTAGCTGACCAGGGACGAGTAGGGGCGGCGGTACTGCTCCGTGTTCCTGGCGTGGGCGACACCGAGGCCGAGGACGAAGCGGCCGGGGTGCGTGGCCTCCAGCTCGGCCAGGTCCGCCGCCGCGTCGTCGGCCTCGTGCTGCCAGATGCTCTGGATGCTGGTGCCGACGGTGATGCGCGAGGTGGCCTCGACGAGCGGTACGGCGTTGCGGACGGCGCTGCTGCCGCCCAGCCACAGGGCGCCGTAGCCCAGCTCCTCCAACTCGGCGGCCGCCTCGGTGAGTTCGCCGCGTCGGGACGGGTCCTCGGAGCGCATCCCGACGCTCCAGATGCCGTACCGTCCGACGGTTTCCTTCAAGGCGTCACTCATGGGTCGGGGTCCCTCCGGTTGGTGCGTGTTACGGGTGCGCGCCACAGGTCTGCACCAGGGCACTAGGCACTACGGCACTACGGCGCTACAAAGGTGCCAACCGGAGGGCGCGGCGGGATCTTCCCGGCAGCCGGCCTTCCCGGCAGCCGGCCTTCCCGTCAGTCGGGCTTCCCAGCAGTCGGTGTCCGGCAGCCGGTGTCTCCGTCAGTCGCGGTCCAGGCCCAAGTACTGCTCCAGGGCCGCCACGACGAACCGATGGTCCTGGAGCTGCGGCAGCCCGGACACGGTCACCGCGCCGATTACGCCGACGCCCTCGACTGTGATCGGGAAGGAGCCGCCGTGGGCCGCGTACTCGTCCGGGTCCAGGCGGGAGGACTCCTCGAACGTGCTGCCCTTGGCGCGGAAGCGGGCGCCCACCAGGTAGGAGGCCGAGCCGTAGCGCTCCACGACCCTGCGCTTGCGGGCGATCCAGGCGTCGTTGTCGGGGCTGGAGCCGGGCAGGGCCGCGTGGAAGAGCTGCTGGCCGGCGCGGTGGATGTCGATGGCGACGGGCGCCTGCGATTCCCGGGCCAGCTCGACGAGGAGGGTGCCCAGGGCCCACGCGTCGTCGAACGTGAACTGCCGGAAGACCAGGCGGCGTTCCTGCGCCTCCAGTTCCTCCAGCGGCGGGGTGAGCTCCGGGTGGAACTTCGGGCCGATCTCCTGGTTGTGCGTCACAGCTTCACCGCCACCGCGTCACGGGCCGAACGGCGCGCCGCCTCCAGTACGTCGAGGGCGGCGGCCGCCTCCAGCGCGGTCACCGGGTTGGGACCGCCGTCGGTAAGGGCCCTGGCCACGGCCGCATAGTAGGCCGGGTAGTCGCCGGGCAGGGTCGGTTCGGGACGACCGCCGCCGCTCAGCGGGGACTCGCCGGCACCGACACGGCCCCACAGCGACTCGGGTTCCAGGCCCCAGTCGGCTCCCGCACCGGGACGCTCGCCCTCGCGCAGCGCCGCCTCCTGCGGATCGAGGCCGTACTTCACATAGCCCGCCTTCGCACCCAGCACCCTGAAGCGAGGGCCGAGTTGGGCGGTCGTCGCGGAGGCGTACAGGTGGGAGCGGACGCCGTTCGCGTGCGTGATCGCGATGAAGGTGTCGTCGTCGGTCTCCGCGCCCGGGCGGCGGATGTCCGACTCGGCGTACACGGAGACGGCCGGGCCGAAGAGGACCAGCGCCTGGTCGACGACATGACTGCCGAGGTCGTACAGCAGACCTCCGATCTCTGCCGGGTCGCCGGACTCCCGCCAGCCGCCCTTCGGTTGCGGCCGCCAGCGTTCGAAGCGGGATTCAAAGCGCCATACGTCGCCCAGTTCGCCGTCGGCGAGAAGCTTTCGGAGCGTCAGGAAGTCGTTGTCCCAACGGCGGTTCTGGAAGACGGAGAGGAGCAGGCCGCGTTCCTCGGCGAGAGCGGCCAGCTCGCGTGCCTCGGCGGCCGTGCCGGCGACGGGCTTGTCCACGACCACGGGCAGGCCGGCCTTCAGGGCGGCGGTGGCGAGCGGGACGTGCGTCTTGTTCGGGGACGCGATGACGATCAGGTCCAGATCGTCGGCGCGGTCGAACAGCTCGTCCGGGCCGGCGACCGTGCGCACGTCGGGGAACTCGGTGCGGGCCTGCTTCTGCCGCTCGGGGTTCGAGGTGACCACCGTGTCGAGGAGCAGGCCCTCGGTGGCGGCGATCAGCGGGGCGTGGAAGACGGAGCCCGCGAGGCCGTAGCCGACGAGGCCCACACGAAGGGGGGTGCCAGCCGTACCGGCTGTTCCAGTCGTAGCTGTCATGCCTGTCATGGCTCCCACTTTGGCAACGCTGTTGCCAAAGTGCAAGCGCCGGGGACAATGGGAAGGTGGACGGGAGGGAGAGCGGCGATGCGAGTGCGGGCAGCGGTACGGCTGGTGCGGGTGGCTCGAGGGGAGTGATGAGAGTGACGGGATCAGCGGGATCAGCGGTCGGTGTGAACCTGTTCGCCCTGCGCAGCCACAACACGGCGCTCGTCCTCGACCTGCTGCGCACGGCGGGCGCCCAAGGCATCAGCCGGCTCGAACTCGCCGACCGCACCGGGCTCACCCCACAGGCGGTCAGCAAGATCACGGCACGGCTGCGGGAGGACGGGCTGGTTGCCGAGGCGGGGCGCCGGGCGTCCACGGGCGGCAAGCCGCGCACGGTACTGCGACTGGTGCCGGAGGCCGGGCACGCGGCCGGCGTGCATCTGGACCGGGACGAGCTGCGTACCGTGCTCGTCGATCTCACCGGGGCCGTGGTGGGGGAGCGGCGCGCCCCGCTGGACCTGGGCGCGGGGGCGGACGCGGTGCTGACGGCCGTGGCACGGGAGACGGAGGCCATGGTCGCCGACGCGCTCGGCACAACCGCCCCCGGGCCGCTCGCCGCGGCCGGCTCCCTCCTGGGGCTCGGCGTCGCGCTGCCCGGCCCCCTCGACCACACCCGGGGAGTGCTGCACCGGGTCACCGGATTTCCCGAGTGGGACGGGTTTCCGCTGCGGGCCGCCCTGTCGCGTCGGGTGGGTCTGCCGGTCGTCGTCGACAAGGACACGAACGCCGCCGCGCTGGGACTCGCGGTCGGGGGCGAGGGCGGCTCCTTTGCCTACCTGCATCTCGGTACGGGCCTCGGGGCGGGGCTGGTGATCGGCGGGAACGTGCACCGGGGGGCGCGGACCGGGGCGGGGGAGTTCGGCCACCAGGTCATTCAGCTGGACGGGCCGGTGTGCGGGTGCGGGAACCGCGGGTGCGTGGAGGTGCTGTGTCTCAATGCGATGGCCCGGGGGGAGCCGGCGGAGGCGGCGCGGGTCCTGGGGGAGGGCGCCGCGAATCTGGTGGGGCTGCTCGACATCGACCTGGTGCTGCTGGGCGGTCGCACGGTGGCCGCCGATCCGTCGCCCTTCGTGCAAGGGGTCGCGGCCGTTCTGGACGCGCGTGCCGAGCGGGAGGGGGGACGTGAGGGGGTGCCCGTACGGGTCGCCTCCGGCGGGGTGCGGGCGGTCGCGGAGGGAGCGGCGCAGTTGTTGTTGGCGCCGTTGTTCGGGCGGGGGGACGGGTAGGCGGGGCTGCTGTACGGCGCACCGATCGGTCAGGCACCCGCGCACAGCCGCGGCCCGCGGTGGCGCCAATCGGGCGGTATCGCGCGCCCATACGGTGACCACGGCGGAATGGCGTCGCCCGTCGGCCACCGACACCCGGCATGTCATGTGTTCATGCGACTGTCTTCGTCCGCTCTGCTCTGCCTCGCGACGGCCGCCGCCGTTCATCTCCCGCTCGCGGCCCCGGCGTACGCCGATTCCTGTGAGGCCGGACCCGACGGGAGGGACTTCCCGGTCAGGACCCGGATCCACGGCGGGCCCGACTCCTACGAAGCCGGTGGGGGATACGGCGTCTGGTATCTCGACCTCACCAACATCGCCCGCCGTACCTGCGGGAACATCCACCCGGTCGTCGTCCTCGTCGACCAGCGCCGTGCTCTTCGACCCCGCCACGCCCGCCTGGAGTTCTACGCGGGTGACCGCGCACGCCCGCACTCCGTCCGCTTCGAGCGAACCGACTCCGACGAACTGATCGGAGTCTTCGCCGCGGAGGAGGGAGAAGGGAAGCGAAAGGAGAAAGGCCAGGTGGGACAGGAGAGGGACCGCTTCCCCGGGTTCACCGTCGCCCCCGGCGAGACCCTCACCGTGAAGGTGCGGTTGGCGGTCACCTCGGATGCCGGGCCGAACGAGGTCACCGCCAGCGCGGCCGTCGTACAGCGGAAGGAGGACGACGGCGACTGGGTCGGGCAGTCGAACGACTACCGGTTCGGCATCCACACCGAGGCCACCGTCGTGCGGCCGACGCCGAGCCCGGGCGCCGACGCCACCACACCGGCCGCCGGCCGCCTCCCCTTCGCCGACGAACTCGCCCGCAGCGGACTCGGCCGGACCGCCGCGCTCGCGACCACAGCCATGCTGCTCATCGTCGTCGGTTCCCTGCTGGTCGCCCGCAAGCGCCGCTGACCCTCTCCCTCCACCACCTCCGTGAACCGGCCATTCCCTCAAGATCCGGCCTCTGTCTAGGCTGTGCGCACGCAGCACCGCGAACATGCGTACGGCAGGAGATCCCGCACATGGCAGACCGCAGGCCCATCGAGTCGTGGCTCACCGACATGGACGGTGTACTCATCCACGAGGGCGTTCCGATCCCCGGCGCCGACGCCTTCCTCAAGAAGCTCCGCGAGTCCGGCAGGCCCTTCCTGGTCCTCACCAACAACTCGATCTACACCCCGCGTGACCTGCACGCCCGCCTGCGGCGCATGGGCCTGGACGTGCCGGTCGAGTCCATCTGGACCTCCGCGCTGGCCACCGCCCAGTTCCTGGACGACCAGCGGCCGGGCGGCTCGGCGTACGTGATCGGCGAGGCGGGACTGACCACCGCGCTGCATGACATCGGCTACATCCTCACCGACCATGAGCCGGACTACGTGGTCCTCGGGGAGACGCGGACCTACTCCTTCGAGGCCATGACCAAGGCCGTACGGCTCATCGAGGCCGGCGCCCGGTTCATCGCCACGAACCCCGACGAGACGGGCCCCTCGACCGAGGGCCCGCTGCCCGCGACCGGCGCCGTCGCCGCGCTGATCACCAAGGCGACCGGCAGGAAGCCCTACTTCGCGGGCAAGCCGAACCCGCTGATGATGCGGACCGGCCTCAACGCCATCGGCGCCCACTCCGAGACCAGCGCCATGATCGGCGACCGGATGGACACCGACGTCCTGGCCGGCATGGAGGCCGGGATGCAGACGTTCCTGGTGCTCACCGGCCTGACCCAGCCCGAGCAGGTCGACAACTTCCCGTACCGGCCGTCCAAGGTGGTGGACTCGATCGCGGACCTCGTCGACCGGATCTGAAACCAACCGGACCAAAAACACCACCCGCACGGAGTAACGGGGCCCCCAGTGAGGATGCGGGGAGGGGGGCCCGGGGGGAGGCTCCAGATGTCTGGAGGTTCACGATGGGTTCACTTCGCCTCACTCTCTGTTCCGCCGCCCTGGCTGTCACCGTTCTCACTCCGGCCGCGCACGCGGCCGACGGCGGCAGCGTCACGGTGACCCCGTCCTCCCCCGCCCCTGGCGCCGACGTGGCGCTGCGGGTGAGCGGCTGTGCCGTGAAGTCGGCCACCGCCGCCTCGGCGGCGTTCGTCACGGACGCCCGGCTCACCGGCTCCGGCGGCACGCTCGCCGGAGAGACCCGCGTCCGCACCACGATCAAGGCCGGCTCGTACGACGTGCGGATCAGCTGTGCCGACACCCGGGTGAACGGCAAGATCATCGTCAGGCCCGGTTCGGCGCAGCCGTCCGGCCAGGCCGCGCCTCCCGCCCACGCCTCCCCGTCCGCCCACACCTCCCCGGTCGCCCCGGTACCCGCCGGCGGCGGAGGCACCGCCCACCTCTCCGCCGTGGACGACGCCCGCGCGGCCGGTCCCGGTACGGCGCAAGGAGTGACCGGACTGATCCTCGCCGGGGTCGCCGCAGTGGCCGTCGCGCTGCTCGGCAGCCGCCGGAGCCGTAGGACAGGTTGACCGGCGATGTCCGACCGAGAACGCGTCAGCGGCACCGGCCGGCTGCTCACCGGCGTGGTCTGGGCGCTCCTGCTGCTCGGGCTGTGGCTGTGGGGACGAGAGGTGACCGACGTACGGCATGGCGTGTCCGCTCCTGCCACCGGCGACATGGCGGCGGTCGGCCGGCCCCCGGACGTGCGACTGCCGCCCCCGCACCGGCCGCTCGGGGACGCGCTTCCGCAGCGCGTCGACATCCCCGGCCTCGGCATCCAGGCACCGGTCGTGGCCCGCGGCCTGGACGGGCAGGGGGCGATCGATCCGCCGCCCTTCGACCAGGCGGGTGTGGTCGGCTGGTACGCGGCCGGGGCGAAGCCCGGGGCGGCCGGGACGGCCCTGATGGTCGGTCACGTCGACACCGAGACCCGGCCCGCCGTCTTCTACCGGATCAGCGCGATGAAGCCCGGCGAGACGGTCCGGGTGTTCCGCGACGACGGCAGGATCGCCGAGTTCACCGTCGACGACGTCCAGGTCGTCAACCGCGACCGCTTCGACGCCCAGCAGGCCTACGGACCCCGGAAGACCGGGCGCTCCGAACTGCGGCTGATCACCTGCGGCGGCACCTTCGACCGGGTGAGCCGCAGCTACTCGGCGAACGTGATCGTCTCGGCGTACCTCACGGGCACGGCACTGTGAGGGCAGGCCCTTGGCACCTGGCCCGGTCCTGCGACCGCCGCCGTCGACGAGTGGTGCTCCGTGCGCCCGGGCGGACGGATGTTCGACGCGGTGAGCGGGTACTTGGTGTGTCCCGTACCGGTGGGCGAACTCGCGACCATCGGGCTGTAACAGCTCCCGGACAAGGCCCGGGTGTCCTCATGGGCGACGCGACTGATGTGTCACGATTGAGACTTGGAACGGTGCACCCAAGGGGGAGTTGGATGTACGTCAGCAGGGGGGCTGGAACGCGGGCTGCCGCGGCGGTGCTGGGGGCGGCACTGCTGCTCGCAGGCTGTTCCTCGGGCGACGGAGGCGACGGCGAGGAGCAGCAGGACGACAACACCGGCATCGCCCAACAGCCCAAGGAGACGGACCCGTTCTGGGTCAACCCGGACGGCAACGCCGCGCGGCAGGTGAAGGAGTACGAGAAGGCGGGCAAGAAGACCGAGGCCCAGCAGCTCCGCAAGGTCGCCGAGCAGCCGACCGCCGAGTGGATCAACCCGGAGAACCCCGAGGAACAGGCCCGGGGCTACACGGAGGCGGCCGCGAAGGCGGACCGGGAAGCGCTGCTGGTCGTCTACAACATCCCGCACCGGGACTGCGGCCAGTTCTCGTCAGGCGGTGCCGCCGACGGCGACGCGTACCGGTCGTTCCTCGACAGCGTGGCCGAAGGCATCGGCGACCGCCCCGCGAGGGTCATCCTGGAGCCGGACGCGGTGCTGCACATGGTGGACAACTGCACGCCCAAGGAGTTCCACGAGGAGCGCTACGACCTTCTCCGTGACGCCATCGAGAAGCTCACGTCGCTGAAGAGCACGAGGGTCTACCTGGACGCGGGCAACGCCGGCTGGGGCAAGCCCGACGAGATCTTCGAACCGCTCAAGCGCGCCGGCATCGACCAGGCCGACGGCTTCGCGGTCAACGTCTCCAACTTCTACCCCACCGGGGAATCCATCGCCTACGGCAAGGAACTCTCCTCGAAGGTGGGCGGCAAGCCCTTCGTCATCGACACCAGCCGCAACGGCAACGGCCCCTACGACGGCGGCGACCCGGACAAGCGCTGGTGCAACCCGCCCGGCCGGGCTCTGGGAGAGAACCCGACCACCGAAACGGCCGACCCGCTCGTCGACGCGTACGTCTGGGTCAAGCGCCCGGGGGAGTCGGACGGCGAGTGCAAGGGCGGCCCGAAGGCGGGCGAGTGGTGGCCCGACTACGCCCTGGACCTGGCTGAGGCCTCAGGTACCTAGACGCGCGCGGGGCTGTGTCGGCACGCCGCACGGCCCCGCGGACCCGACCGGCCCCAGCGCTCCCGCACTCATCAACGTGCGGCAGCGCTGGGGCCGTTCACCTAGGGCGCCTTGAGGCCTACGGCACCTTCACCCACTGCGCCTTCGACGGTGTCCCCTGGTCGTCGTTCACGAACACCATGTACCAGCCCGACTGAACAACGTTCTTGTTCTTCGGCACCGTCACCGTGATCTTGTCCCCGGACGCCTTGAAGTCCAACGCGATGGACCGCTGATCGACATCGGTCACATGCGTCGCCGCACTGGGCCGGATCAACCGCACCTTCTTGATCGACGAGGCGTGCTGGGACGTGAACGTCCCCGACCCACCCCGCTCGATCGTCTGCGGGCCACCCGACAGCGACGGCCGTGAGTCCCGGTACAGGTACGGCGGCGTGTAGATCTCGATGCGCTGCTCGAACGTCCCCGGCTTCGTGTTCGCCGCGTCGCCGTACAACGAGTCCGACCCGAAGAACATCACCCGCCCGTCGGGCAGCAGCAGCGATCCGGAGTGGTAGTTGCGCCCCACCAGCGGATCGGCGACCTTGTCGAGCGTGTTCCGGTCCGGGTGGTACAGCCGGGCCTGGAGGATGTTGGAGTCGCCGCGACCCCGGTAGTCCTCCGAACCGCCGGACACCAGCACGGAGTCGTCCGGCAGCACCGAGGCCTGGGGATAGCGGGTGCCCTTCTCCAGCCTGGGCCCGTCCACGAACTTCGGGCTGTCCGCCTTCATGTCGACGATCCGGGTCCGGTTGCTGGACAGCTTGGACTCGCCGACCCCGCCGCCGCCGATCACCATGTACTTCTCGTCCTGGGCCGGCGGCAGCAGCACGGTCCCGGACGTCTCCATGAGGTTCGGGTCGCTCAGCCCGGGGATCTTCGTGAACTTGTTGGTGTCCACGTCCCACACACCGGGGTCGCGGCCCACGTTGTCCGGCCCGTACCCCGCGTTCGAGCCCGAGTACAGGACCTTGCCGTTCTGCAACAGGAACAGCGCCGGGTAGGTCGGGAACTGCATGGTCTTCGGCAGGTACGTCCACTTCTTGGTCTTCGGGTCGAAGGTCTCGTTCTTGCCCGGGACCAGCTGCCCGATGTCGTCGAGGCCGGAGACGCTGAGGATCTTCCCGTCGCTCAGGGTGGTGAGCGTCGGGTACCAGCGGGCCTCCTTCATCGGGTCGACCTTGATGTACTTCTCGGCGATCGGGTCGAACTCGAAGGCGTCGCGGATGCCCTGGAAGTCCTTCTTGTCGAGGGCGAGCTTCTGCGCGATGCCGTACGTGTTCTTGGCGTCGGCGCCGGACAGACCCTGGATGCGGTAGTTGTCCTGGGTGCCCGTCTCGTACTTGGCGCCGCTCTTCTGCGCCTCGACGTAGATGCGCCCGAGCCCCGGGGAGTTGCCGAGGAACTTGCCGGTCCGCTTGTCGAAGTTCTTCTTCGCCCGCTCGACCACGACCGGGTCCTTCGACACGAAGGCCTTGCCGTTCTTCTTGCCCACGAACTTCGTGCCCGCGGGCAGCGTGATCGGCTTGTCCGGGTTCTCGTTGTGGACGATCATCAGGCCGCCGGCCTTGGTGACGTCACCCTTCAGCTTCTCGTACCGCTTGGTACCGCCCGCGATCAGCAGATTGCCGTTGGCGAGCTGGGTGTGGCCGGTGCAGAACAGGTCCTTGGGCGTGGGGACCTTCTTGATGGTGCCCTTGACGGGATCCCAGACCCGGGTGTCGAACTTCTTGTCGTCGAAGTTGTCCTGGTTGTTGCCCGAACCCGCGACGAGCAGCACCTTCCCGGTGCGCAGCAGCGCCGCGTGGATGGTGTTCTGCCGGTACTCCTCGGGGAACTCGATGACGTCCCACTTGCCGTTCTCGGCTTTGTACTCCGGTCTGTCGATTTGGTACTGGTGGTATTTCTCGGTGCTGAAGCGGTACAGCCACGGCCCGTTCATCCCGGCCAGCGCGAGCACCACCGCCGTGCCGATCGCGAGTCGACGGGCGCGGCGGCGGCCTGCTCGGTCGTTCATTCCTTACGTCCCCCAAGTCCACCAAGGGCGATCTGCATGGTCTGGTCGCCCGTGCCGTTCGAGGCGGCCCAACTCGGCTTCTGCTGCGGGGCATGCGGGACATGCGGTGCGTTCGGTGCGTGCTGGGCGCCAGTCCGCTGCGCGGGCAGCGACTGCGACTCGTAGGCGCCCGCGGGAGCCGCGGGCTGGGCGACGGGAACCGCGTCCTGCGGCTCCTGTTCGGGCACGGCGGGCTTCTTCTTCGCCTGCCGCAACTGGTGGCGCCAGGCGAAGATCGGCGTCGCGGTGACCAGCGTGGCGAAGGTCGCCCAGATGATCATCGCGGGGTGCGAGTGCCCGAAGACGAAACCGGCGGTGATGGACGCGCCGAAGATCAGGATGAAGTACCAGTGGTACCGGAAGGTCGCGAACCACCTGTCGGGGCTCGCCGAATCGCCCTTGGGCGTGACCACGAACTTGCTCTTGCGGCGCAGGACGGAGTCGACCAGCGCCTTCGCGTAGAGCGGCGCGGACAGGGCGGACATGGCCATGCCGGCCACACCGCCGGATCCCTCCGGCTCGTGCGGGGAGACGTTGTGCCGGCGGTTCCAGATGTACAGGCCGATCTGCAGCGCGGAGGCGTTGCCGTAGAGCATCAGCCACACGGTCGGGTCGATGTTCACACCCGAGGCGCCCAGACCCAGGAACAGCGCGCAACTCATCGCCGCGAGGATCCAGTTGAGGGCCGACATCGGGTAGAAGATGATCATCATCGTGTAGTTGAAGAGCTTGCTCGGCGGCAGCGAGTACCAGCCCTTCCAGTACTGCTTGAGGATCGTCTCGTACGTACCGCGGGACCAGCGCATCTGCTGGGTGAAGAAGTCCGTCCAGGCGCTGGGGCCCTCACCGACCGCGAGCACGTCCGGGGTGTAGACCGAGCGCCACTTCTTGCCCGTCGCGGGGTTCCTGTGCCGGTGGATCTCGAAGCCGGTGGCCATGTCCTCGGTGATCGAGTCGTACAGGCCACCGATCTGCTTCAGCGCCTTGATGCGCACGGCGTTGGAGGTGCCCACGAACATCGGCGAGCCGTAGCGGTTGCCGGCGCGCTGGATCAGCGCGTGGAAGAGGAACTGCTGCGACTCGGCGGCCTTGGTGATGAAGTTGTCGTAGTTGCCGTAGACCTGCGGGCCGATGACGAAGCCGATGTTCGGGTCGCGGAAGAAACCGAGCATCCGTTCCAGGTAGTTGGGCAGCGGCACGTGGTCGGTGTCGACCGAGGCGAAGAAGTCGTACTCGTCGCCGTGCGCGTCCAGCCAGGCGTTGTAGTTGCCGTGCTTCGTCTTGGCGCGGTGCGGGCCGCTGGCCTGGTTCCACCGGGCGACGCCCTTGCGGGAGAAGTGGTGCACGCCCAGGCGCTCGCACACGGCCTTGACCGCGGGATCGTCGCCCTCGTCCAGGAGCCAGACATGCATGAGGCCGCGGTGCCGGATCCGCACCGCGGCTTCCAGGGTCTTCGTCACCATCTCCAGCGGCTCCTTGCCGGGCACGAAAGAGGTGAGGAAGGCGACTCTGGTGCCGGTCTCGGGCACCACCGGGACCGGGTCGCGGGCGACCAGGGTGGCGTGCGCGTTCGACAGCACGTTCATGCAGCGGAAGAACTCGATCAGACCGATCGCGACGAGCATCACGATGTCGAGCGCGGGCAGCCAGGAGAAGGCCGGGTAGTCGCGCTCGGTCCAGTGTTCGGGCTGCAACAGCCAGGCCAGCAGCACCAGCGAGAGCAGCGGCGCGGCGGCGAGCATCAGCGCGACCCTGATGCGGTGCGGTTCCTGCGAGAGCAAGGAGCGGTACTGCACTCTGTACGGCTTGGTCGGGTCGGGCTGGGTGAGGGGACCTGCCAGCCTGCTGTAGTGCTCGTAGTCGTACTTCGGCAGCGTCTTCTTTATCCGGCGAAACGCGCCGGTCCGGTGTGACGGCACCCTGAGCTGGGTGGTCTGGGACGGGTCGTAGTTCTGCCGGGCGCCCGTCGGCGTCGACGTCATGAGTCATCCCCCCACACGTGTGTTATCACGTGTCAGTCGTATCTTTACGGCTGCTTCAGTCCCCCTAGACCTTCACAGTCGTATCAGCGGTGGGCCACAGTCACCACATCGTCCACATCTAGGACACGGAACTGCGACCTTCCGGTTGCATGATGCCCCCCTCGGCATCGGTCCATGAACGGGGCCCCCTCTCCCCGTAGCACCGGCAACCGGCTCTTTGCCCCCCAACTGCCGCGAATCCGCAGCATCTTGAAAACCAGGGTTCTACGGTGTTCATCATGATCGCAAGATGCGAAACGCGGTGTTTACCGGTCATACGCGTTCATTGTGGTCCGTGTGGGGACCTTGTGGAGCCGTTGTGGACAGGCAGGTGCGGATGCCGCCGAAGCGCTTCCCTGTGACACCCTCCGCCCTGATCGCGTCGCCCGACCTCGCCGCCTCCAGGATTGTCCCGGTCGGCCGGCAGGTGACCTGCGGATCCTGCCGAACATCCACGAGGACCATGCCTACGTGGTGTAAGGGGTCCCGGAACGCCTCCAGCACCTCGCCCAGCAGTACGATGTCCAGCGCCCGGTGGAGGGTGGCGTGAAACGCGCGGTCGGTCTCGGCGAGACCGGCTCCCTCGGCGGCCTCCCGTTCCGTACGGTCGCCGAGCCGGTTCAGTTCAATGAGGTCAGGAAACGACGATGGCGAGGCATGTTCGCGGTTTCCGCGAACATGCCTCGCCATCGACATCGTGCGCCGCCAGGGACTCGAACCCCGGACCCGCTGATTAAGAGTCAGCTGCTCTAACCAACTGAGCTAGCGGCGCCCGCTGACCTGCACAACTTTACCGGATGCGATGAGGTGCTCCGGACCGCCGTATCGCCGGCCCCGGACCGTTCGTCCGGCGTTCGGCGGCGGGTCGTGTACATCATTCGGACCGTCAACATGCGCGTCGGGACGACAGTTGAGAAACTGACGAACGTGCACAGGCGCGGACATTTCCACCCGAGGTATGAGGGGAATCGCATGGCGGCTCCGGTCTTCGAGGAACTCGATCCCGCGAGCGACTGCGACTGCCCCGGATGCGTTCACTGGCGGCGGGTGCTGCCCCAGTCCACGGTCGCCCGACACCCGGCCGCCCACCGGGCCGTGACGCCGGACACCTCCGAGCCCGCCTCGCCCGCAGGGCCCGCCTCGCACGGTGTGCCCGGTTATCCGGGGCGGGCGATGTTCCGGCCGGGTGCGGACAACGAGTACGTCACCCAGCTGGGCCGACAGCTGACGAAGGAAGGATTCGGCAGGTTCTACCCGTCCGGGCCGGGACCCCGCTGGGGCGAGGCGGACCGGCGCGGCGTCGAGGCCTTTCAGCGCGCCCAGGGATGGCGGGGCGGCGCGGCGGACGGCTACCCGGGGCCGGAGACCTGGCGGCGGCTCTTCTCGTAGAACCACGCACCGGCAGGGGGCGACCCACGCACTGTCATGGCGTATCTGGCGCGGAGGCTGGAGGCACGCATGAGTACGACCACTTCACACACGCCCGAGTCCGAGGGGCCGACCCGGCCCGTCCGGCTCATCCAGAACGAGGCGACCACCGAGATCCCCGTCCACCTGCTGTTCCGTGACGAACCCGAACCGGTGCCGCTGCGGCCCTCCGTCGTGGGGCGCCGGGAGGGGACGGGGGAGCAGCCGCGGCTGCGCCGGCCGGCTCCCGCGCAGGCGCGCCACGCCCCCCAGGTCGACCCCGCGCTGGTGGAGCGGCCCGCGCGGGTGCTGCCGGGGGCGGCCGGAGTGGTCGGGGGAGTCTGTGGCCTGGCCTGTGGCCTGGCCACCACCTGGTGGGCGGGCGCGCTGCCGCCGCTCGTGGAGCGGGCGCTCGGGCTGCCGTTGTACCCGGGTGCGGGGCTCGGCCCCGCGCAGTGGGCGGCGTACGCGGGGGCGGGCGCGCTCGGGCTGTTCGGCTTCGGCGGGCTGGCCCGGGGCCGGACCGGGCGGGCCTGGGTGCTCGGCCTGTTCGGCCGCTACCGGGGTACGGTCCGGCGCACCGGCCTGATGTGGGTCAACCCGCTGCTGCTGCGTCGCCGGGTGGACGTACGGCTGCGGCACTGGCGCAGCGAGGAGATGCCCGCGGCCGACGCGAGCGGGGTCGCGCTGCGGGTGGCGGTGCTGGTGGTGTGGCGGGTGCGGGACACCGCGCGGGCCACGCTGGGCGTCGAGGACCACGAGACGTATCTGCGCGAGTGTGTGGAGGCGGCGCTGACCCGGGTCCCGGTGGGGACGCCCGGCTCCGGCCGGGGTTCCGTCGACGCGGCCGCGGAGGCGCTGACCCGGCTGGTGGCGGGGGATACGGCACCGGTCGGGATCGAGGTGTTCTCGGTGCGGCCGTCGCGGGTGGAGTACGCCCCCGAGGTCGCCGCCGCGATGCACCGTCGCCGGATCGCCGCACTGGACGCCCAGCACCGGGCGACCGTCCTCACGTCGGTGGTCGACTCGGTGGAGGACACCGTGACCCGGCTGACCATGCGGGGACTGGTGGAGCTGGACGACGGCGAACGCAAGGCGCTGGTCAAGGATCTGACGGTGGCGTTCTGCGTGGGGCGTGGGGAGGCGGGGGGCGTCGGCTGAGGCTCGCCGATCGGCCCCGCCGGTCCGCCCTCCCGTGTCGACCCGTGCCGCCTCGCGATTGGTATGGACATGTTCAAGTAACCGCAATAATCTGAGACTTGGTCTAGACCTACCTGCACAGCTCACTGAACCTCCCCCACGTTCTCCAGGAGCGGCAGCATGCGCAAAAAGACCAAGTGGTACGCCGCCGCGCTCGGCCTCGCGACGACCGGAGCCCTGGTGCTCTCGTCCCCGGGTGCGAGCGGCCACGGCTACACCGACCTCCCCGTCAGCCGTCAGAAGCTCTGCCAGAACGGCTCGGTGACCAACTGCGGCGACATCCAGTGGGAGCCGCAGAGCGTCGAGGGCCTCAAGGGCTTCCCCGGCGCCGGACCGGCCGACGGCCGGATCTGCTCCGCAGGCAACACCCGCTTCGCGCAGCTCGACAGCCCGAAGACCCCGTCGGGCGGCGCCTGGCCCACCACCAGGGTGACGGGCGGTCAGCGGTACACGTTCCGCTGGCAGTTCACGGCCATGCACGCCACGACCGACTTCAGGTACTACGTCACCAAGCCGGGCTGGAACCAGAACCACAACCTGGCCCGTTCCGACCTCAACCTCACCCCGTTCCTGACCGTCCCCTACGGCGGCCAGCGACCCCCGACCACGCTCTCCCACAGCGGCACACTGCCGTCCGGGCTGAGCGGCCACCACGTCGTCGTCGCGGTCTGGACCGTCGCGGACACGACGAACGCGTTCTACGCCTGCTCCGACGTCACGTTCTGACCTGCACGGGGATGCCGGAACTCTGAGCCTTACTTGAGGCGGTCCGGCATCCCCTGTGGGTACGTTCCCCGTACGTCGCCGAACGTGACGGCGCACGGAGATCGGGGGACGTCATGGAAGCCTTCTTCTACGTGGTGCCGTTGCTCATGATCGGGATCGTGTCCTTCGCCGCGTACACGGTGATCCGCCGCGCCCGGGACATCAGCAGCGCCTGGAACAGCGGCCTGACGGCCGAGGCGCGCTGTCTGCGGACGTACACGACGACCAGCGGTGGCGGCGAGACGTCCGTGCGCACCACGCTGCACCACGTCTACGAGTTCGCCACGCGAGAAGGCCGCCCGGTCCGGTTCGACGAGACGGGCGGACCGGGGACGACCGTCGAGGGCGACATCGTCACGGTGCACTATGTGGCGGACCGTCCGGAGCGGGCCACGGCCAAGGCGCCCGCGCCCGGGAAGCTGGCGGCGGGCACGGGCTGCCTGCTGGCCGTCTTCGGGGTGCTGATCGTGTTCTGCCTGGGCTTCATGGTCGTGGCCCACACGATGTTCGACGCCGCGGACGGATTCACGCCTTAGCCTCCACATCTGACGGTGCGTCAACTACCGTGCGCCCCCATGGAGTCCAGTGACCTGGGCACGATCGCGGATCTCGTCGCCGACCGCTGGGACGACCACCGTCCCGGCCTCTGGTGCGGGGAACGGGTGCTCACGCACCACGAGGTGGCGGCCGGTGCGGCGGCCCGGGCCGCGCTGCTGGCCGACCTGCTGCCGGCCGGGGCGCACATCGGGTTGCTGCTCGACAACACCCCCGAGTACCCGTTGTGGCTGAGCGCCGCCGCCCTCGCCCGCGTGGCCGTCGCCGGCATCAACCCCACCCGCCGGGGCCCCGAACTGGCCCGCGACATCCTGCACACCGAGTGCCGGATCCTGATCACCGAACGCGCCCACCTGCCCCTGCTGACGGGCCTGGGGCTGCCCTGGGGGCCCGGCCGCGCGGGCGCGGTCGAGCGTGGGGGAGTGTGCCTGCTGGTGACGGACTCGCAGGAGTACGACGACCTCCTCGCGCCCTACGCGGGGTCCCGTCCGGACCCGTCCCGCGCCGACCCCGCCGACCGTCTCCTCCTCTACTTCACCTCGGGCTCCACCGGCGCCCCCAAGGCCGCGCTCTGCTCCCAGGGCCGTCTGGCCGCGGCCGGCCGCTCCCTGGCGGACCAGTTCGCCGTACGGCCGGACGATGTGCACTACGTGTGCATGCCGATGTTCCACGGCAACGCGGTGATCGCCGACTGGGCGCCCGCTCTCGCGGCCGGGGCGGGCGTGGCGCTGCGGCGGCGGTTCTCGGCGTCCCGGTTCCTGGCGGACGTACGGCGGTATCGGGCGACGTACTTCACCTATGTGGGACGTGCGGTGCAGTACGTCCTGGCCACCGAGGAACAGCCGGACGACCGGGACAATCCGCTGCGCCTCGGCTTCGGCACGGAGGCGGGGGCGGTGGACGCGGCCGCCTTCGAACGGCGGTTCGGGGTGCGGCTGGTGGAGGGGTACGGCTCCTCGGAGGGCGGCGCGGCGATCCAGTGGCGGCCCGGCACACCGCGCGGCGCGGTCGGTCCGGCGACGCCCGGTCTGGTGGTTCTCCACCCGGAGACGCGCGAGGAGTGCCCGCCGGCCGTCCTCGACTCCACCGGACGGCTGCTGAACGGTGACGAGGCCATCGGTGAGCTGGTCAACCGGGGGCTCAGCCCCTTCGAGGGCTACTGGCGCAACCCGGCGGCGGAGGCCGAGCGGCGGCATGACGGCGGGTACTGGACCGGCGACCTCTTCTACCGGGACGCCGACGGCTTCCTCTACTTCGCCGGCCGCGCCGACGACCGGCTGCGCGTGGACGGCGAGAACCTGGCCGCCGCGATGATCGAGAACATCCTCGCCCGGTACGAGGGCGCGGCCGCCGTCGCCGTGTACGCGGTGCCGGACCCGGTGACCGGGGACCAGGTGATGGCGACGGTCGCCGGGGACTTCGACCCCCGGGCCTTCGCCGGGTTCCTGCTCGCCCAGCCGGACCTGGGGACGAAGATGGTGCCCCGGTTCGTGCGGGTGGTGGAGCGGATGCCGGTGACCGCGACGAACAAGATCCACCGGGCGGCGCTGCGAAAGGAGGGCTTCGTCCGCGCGGATCCCGTGTGGTGGCGGCCGCCGGGCGAGGACGGGTACCGCCGGCTGACCGAGGAGGACAGGGACGGGCTCGTCGCCGAGTACCGGCAGCACGGGCGGGAAGAGCTGCTCACCGGGCAGGCGCGCTGAAAGCGGGGGCGCGGAAGGAGCCGGGAGCAGGGCGCGCGGAGAGCCATGGCAGCAGGGGACGCGGAGAGGCAGGGGGGCCGTGGGTGGCGGAGCCCCCACACGCGCGGCGAAGCCGCGCAAAAACAGCGATGGCGAGGCCGGTTCGCGCTTTCCGCGAACACGCCTCGCCATCGACATCGTGCGCCGCCAGGGACTCGAACCCCGGACCCGCTGATTAAGAGTCAGCTGCTCTAACCAACTGAGCTAGCGGCGCATGACTCTCGCCGACCGCTCGTGGCGGCTGGCGACAGAAAAATACTACCTGGTCCGAGGGGGTGCTTCCGACCACGTTTCCGGGTGGCCGCTAGGGCCTGTCCGGCGGATCAGGTCGCAGGAAATCGGCGGCGCCTCATCGACACAGGTGGGCGTGCCAGGCCCCGCGTCTGCGGCATGATCCGCCGGACAGGCCCTAGATCGCCAGGGACAGCAGCACCGGAGCCGCCCCACGGTTCAGCCGGTCCGCGGCCTGGCGGAGGCGGTGGGCGTGCTCGACCGGCAGGGAGAGGGCCAGGCAGCCGACCGAGTTGCCGGCCGTGATCGGGACGGCCGCGCACACCGTGCCGACGGCGTACTCCTGGAGGTCGAGGTGGGGCACGGTCGGCGGCTGGGACTCCAGACGGGAGAGCAGCAGCTTGTCGCTGGTGATGGTGCGCGAGGTGAGGCGGGCCATCTTGTGCCGGGAGAGGTGGTCGCGGCGGCCGTTGTGGTCGAGTTGGCCGAGGAGGCTCTTGCCGATGGCGGTTGCGTGGGCGGAGTGGCGGAAGTCGACCCACTCGTGGACCGCGGGAGTGGTGGGTCCGGCGGCGTACTGCGTGATGTCGATCTCGCCGTCGACGTACCGGCTGATGTAGACGGCGGCGCCGACCGTGTCGCGCAGCCGCTCCAGCGCGCGCTGGAGCCTCTCGCGCAGGGCCTGGTCGCGGTCCTGGGTGGAGCCGAGGCGGGTGAGGGCGGCGCCGGTCACGTACGCCCCGTCGGTGACCTGCTCGACGTAGCCCTCGCGGCGCAGCATCCGCAGGAGCGTGGTCAGGCGCTCCGGGCTGAGGCCGGTCAGGCGGGCGAGTCGGCTGTCGGTGATTCCGGTGGGATGCCGTGCCACGGTCTCCAGGACGCGCAGGGCGTCCTGGGTCGAGTGGTACGGCGCGGTCGGCTCGTGCATCAGCGCCACGGTGTTCCCCCTGCGCTCGCTCGGTCGCTCTACAGCTGGGCCGTAATCCGGACAGCGAATCCCTTCCACGATAACGGGCAAGGGGCTTGCAGCGAGCGGTTGTTGGCGAGATTCCAGCGCCCCCGCACGGCTCTCAGCTGGGGCGCTGGCACTCTGGCATATGCCAACGGCACGACCCGAGGCCCGGACCTCGGGTGTTGAGCCGTGTTCACCTCTTGTACGTCAAAGCACCGCGCTGAGGAACTCCCGGGTCCGGTCCTGCTCCGGGTCGCTGAAGATCTTCTCCGGCGAGCCCGACTCGATGACGCGACCCGAGTCGAACATCAGGACCTGGTCCGAGATGTCCCGGGCGAAGTTCATCTCGTGGGTCACGCAGAGCATCGTGATGTCGGTGGTGCGGGCGATGTCCCGCAGCACGTCCAGGACGCCGGCCACCAACTCCGGGTCGAGCGCCGAGGTCACCTCGTCCAGGAGCAGGACCTGCGGCCGCATCGCCAGCGCCCGGGCGATCGCCACCCGCTGCTGCTGGCCGCCGGACAGCTGGGTCGGCCGGGCGTCGCACTTGTCGGCCAGGCCCACCAGGTCGAGCAGCCCGCGCGCCCGCTCCTCCGCCTCGTCCTTGGACAGGCCGAGCACGGTGACCGGGGCCTCCATGATGTTCCTGAGGGCCGTCATGTTCGGGAACAGGTTGAACTGCTGGAACACCATCCCGATCTTCTTGCGGACCTCGCGGACCTGCTTCTCGGGGGCCGGGAACAGTCGCTCCCCGTCGACGGTGATCGTGCCCTCGTCGGGCTTGGTCAGCGTCATCAGCAGTCGCAGGATCGTCGTCTTGCCGGAGCCGGACGGCCCGATCAGCGTGACGTGCTTGCCGGAGTCCACGGAGAAGTCCAGCCGGTCGAGGACGGTGTTGCTCCCGAACCGCTTGGTGACCTGCTCCAGCCGGATCAGTTCGCTGCCGTCCACCGGCGGATTGGCGAGGGTGTCGGTGTTCTCTGCGGGGTTGGTGTCAGCGGACAAGGCGTCGCTCCAGGGCTCGGATCAGGAGGGAGGCGGGGTAGGCGATGACGATGAAGGCCACGCCCACGATGGTGAGCGCCTCCGTGGTGAAGGTCTCGTTGCTGAAGGCCTGGGCCTCGCCGAGCATGTCGAAGGCGCCGATGGTCGCGATCATCGGGGAGTCCTTGAGCATGGCGACGACGTAGTTGCCCAGCGGCGGGATGACGCGCCGGATCGCCTGCGGAAGGATCACCGCACGCCAGGTGCGGCCCTTGGACAGGCTCAGCGCCGTGGCCGCCTCCCACTGGCCGGCGGGGACGCCGTCGATGCCGGCGCGGTAGACCTCGGCGGTGTAGGTGGAGTAGTGCAGTCCGAGGCCGACGATGCCGGTGGTGAGCGGCGACATCGACGGGCCGAAGTTGGGCACCACGTAGAAGAGGAAGAAGAGCTGCACCAGCAGCGGTGTGTTGCGGATGAACTCCGTGACCGCGACGACCGGCCAGCGCACCCACACCTGCGTGGACCGTTGTGCCAGCGCCCACACCAGACCCAGCGCGAAGGCGATCAGGGTGCCGATGGCCAGGGCCTGCAGGGTGACGAGTACGCCGTCCCAGAACCGCGGCATGAAGTCGTCCACGACGTTCCAGTCCCAGCTCATCCCATACCTCCTGCGGACTGCGAACCGGCCTGCAGACTCTCGCCGCGGGCGCCGGGCTTCCTGGTCGTCCCGCCGGTCTTCTGCGGCTGCTGCCCGATTCCGGCCTTCGCCCTGCGCTCGACCAGCCGCATACCGCGGGTGATGAGGAAGGCGAGAACGAAGTAGAGGACCAGCAGCAGGGTGTAGATCGGGGTGGTCTCGTTGGTGCCCAGCCGGAGCAGATTGCCGGCGAACGTCATGTCGGCCACCGTGATGACCGAGACCAGGGCGGTGCCCTTCAGCAACTCGATCAGCAGGTTGTTGAACGGCGGCACCATCTCGGGCCAGGCCTGGGGCAGTTCGATCAGGCGCAGCCGCTGCCAGCGGGTGAAGTTGAGTGCGATGCCCGCTTCCTTCTGCGCCGGGGTGACGGCGGCCAGCGAACCGCGGACGATCTCGGAGCCGTAGGCGCCGTAGGTCAGGCCGAGCGCGCTGACACCGGCCCACATGGGCACCAACTGCCAGCCGAAGAGGGGCAGCGCGAAGAACATCCAGAACATCAGCACCAGCGCCGACATGCCACGGAAGACCTCGAAGTACGCCCCGGCGACGAAGCGGACGATCCAGTACTGCGAACCGCGGGCGAGACCGATGGCGAACGAGATGGCCGCGCCGAGGGCCGCGGCGTACACCGTCACCTGGACGGTGACCCAGACGCCCGGCAGGAACCAGGTGGTGAAGAACTCCGAACTCATCATCAGCCGCACAGCTCCTTCGCCGTGAGGTCCGTCATGTCGGCCTTGGAGAAGCCGAAGGGCCCGACGATCTTGAGAAGTTCCTGGTAGTCGTTCGCCTTGAGCTTCAGCAGCTCCTTGTTGAAGGCGTCACGGAAGTTCTTCTCGGACAGCCGGAAGGCGAATCCGCCGGCGCCGTAGGCGGGCTTGCCGTCCATCACGGGCTGGAACGGCTCGGTCGCCGACACGCGTCCGGAACCCGCAACCGCCGACTTGACCGTGATGCGGGTGCCCGCGAAGGCGTCCACCCGTCCCTGGGCCACCGCGTCGAGTCCGGCCACCTGGTCGGGCAGGACCAGGACGTCGCTGATGCCCGCGGCCTTGGCGTAGTCGATCTGGGCGTAGGCCTTGCCGGAGGCGAGCTTCAGGCCCTTCTTCTTGACGTCCGCGTACGTCTTGATGCCGTGCGGATTGCCCTTCTTGACGATGAAGGCGTCCAGCATGAGGTAGTCCGGGTCGGCGAACATCACCTGTTCGCACCGGAGGGGATTGATGTACATCCCGGCGGACACCACATCGAACTGCCGCGCCTTCAGCCCGGGTATGAGCGCGCCGAAGTCCACCGGCACCGGCGTGACCTCGTCGATGCCGAGCCTCTTGAAGATCACCCTGGCGATCGCCGGTGCTTCGCCGGTGGCCTGGCCGTCGTCTCCGACGTAGCCGAAGGGCGGCTCGCTGGCGATACCGATTTTCACGGACCCCTGGTTGCGCAGGGTGTCCAACAGGCTGCCGCCCAGCACCTTCCCTTCACCGGGGACGCGGCTGCAGCCGACCATCCCGAGACTTCCCGCCGCGCCCAGCGACACTGCTCCGGTCAGAAGGGAGCGGCGGCTGAACCCTCTGTGGGATTTGTTGTCGGTTCCTGATCGGTTTGCGTGTGGTCGAGCCATGGGCGCGCGGCTACCCGACTTCATTCGAGTTATGCCGATCACTTTTGGCCCCGGTTGATGCCGAGGCCCCCTTGACCGCGGGTGGACCATGGAACGCATGGCTGATCGATACATCGAAGTCTCGCTGGTCAAGCGAGGAATCACCGCCACGGCAAAGCTGCTCGACGATCGCGCGCCGATCACCTGTGCGGCTGTCTGGGATTCCCTTCCGCTCGCCGGAGACGTCTACCACGCCAAATACGCCCGTAACGAGATCTACGCCCTTTTTCCGCCTTTCGCGACATCCGAACCACCGCTGGAAAACCCGACAGTCACCCCCATCCCGGGGGATCTCTGCTATTTCTCCTTCGCGGGAGCGGAACTCGGCACCCAGTCCTACGGCTACGACCGCGAGGTCCGCCCCGGCACCACGATCGTCGACCTGGCCCTCTTCTACGAACGCAACAACCTGCTCCTCAACGGAGACGTCGGCTGGGTCCCCGGCATCGTCTGGGGCCAGATCACCGAGGGCCTGCCCGAGTTGGCGGACGCCTGCAACGACCTGTGGCGGACCGGGGCGGCGGGGGAGACCCTCAGCTTCCGGCGGGCGTGACGCTCACCTGACGGACGACGCGGTTCCCGCCTCGTACAGCGCGTGCGCCGCCCGGAGCACCAGGTCGTCGCGGTGGCGGGCGGCCACCAGTTGAAGCCCGACCGGCAGCCCGTCGTCGTCCGTTCCCACCGGGACGGACGCGGCGGGCTGTTGCGTCAGGTTGAAGGGGTACGTGAACGGGGTCCAGCCCGTCCAGCGGCGGTGACCGGACCCCTTCGGCACCTCGACGCCAGCCTCGAACGCGGTGATCGGCAGGGTCGGGGTGACCAGCAGGTCGTAGGAGTCGTGGAAACTGCCCATGCGGCGCCCGAGTTCCATGCGGACATCCACCGCGGCCAGGTAGTCGAGCGCGCTGTAGCGGGCGCCCTGGTCGCAGATCTCCCGCAGCCCCGGATCGAGCAACTCCCGCTGCTGGGGCCCGAAGTGCTGGGTCACGCGGGCCGCGCCGCTGAACCACAGGGCGTGGAAGGCGTCGACCGGGTCGGTGAAGTCGGGGTCCGCCTCGGTGACGTACGCGCCGAGTTCCGCGAGCCGCTCCACCCCCCGCCGTACCGCCGCCGCGACCGCCGGCTGCACCGCCACCTGACCGCCGAACGAGGGTGAGTAGGCGATTCGCAGCCCCCGCACCCCGCCCGACAGCCCCGCCGAGAAGGGGCCCGGCGCCGGGGCGAGCGCCGACCAGTCGCGGGAGTCGGCGGTCCCGATCACGTCGAGGAGCAGGGCCGCGTCGGCCGCGTCCCGGGTCATCGGGCCCACATGGGCCAGGGTGCCGAAGGCGCTCGCCGGATACAGCGGCACCCGGCCGTACGTCGGCTTCAGGGCGAAGATCCCGCAGAACGCGGCCGGGATGCGGACGCTGCCGCCACCGTCGGTGCCGAGGGCCAGGGGGCCCGCGCCGAGGGCCACGGCCGCCGCCGCGCCGCCGCTGGAGCCGCCCGCCGTGCGGGTCGGGTCGTGCGGGTTGCGGGTCACGCCGTTCAGTGGGGAGTCCGTGACGCCCTTCCAGCCGAACTCGGGGGTCGTGGTCTTGCCGAGGAAGACGGCGTTGTGCTCACGCAGGCGGGCGACGGACGGCGCGTCCTCGTCCCAACTTCCCTGTTCCGAGAGCGCCTTGGACCCCTTGAGGGTCGGCGCCCCGCGCTGCAGCAGGATGTCCTTCACGGTGACCGGGACACCGTCCACCAGCCCGGCCGGTTCACCGCGTCGCCACCGCTCGGCCGACGCCCGCGCCTGCCCGAGCGCGTCCTCCGCCGTGAGCCGCGTGAAGGCGTTCACCTCGGGTTGGATCGCCTCCGCGCGCTCCAGGGCAGCGCGGGTCGCCTCCACGGGGCTGAAGTCGCCCTTGCGGTAGCCGTCGACGAGTTGTACTGCGGTCAGTTCGCTGAGCTCCGTCATCCGGCCCCTCCGTAGGACGTCAGTGTCCGGGTACATACCCCCGCTGCTTGTCGACCACGTTCGGAAGTGATCTACCCGCCTCCCAGAGTCCGTACATCTCCACGAACTGCGTGCCCAGGTCGTCCCGCCAGCCGACCGTGTCGCCGCTCATGTGCGGGGACACGATCAGGTTGGGGACCTGCCACAACGGGCTGTCGGCAGGCAGGGGTTCGTGCTCGAAGACGTCCAGCGCGGCGCCCGCGATCCACTGCTTGGACAGCGCCTCGGCCAGTGCGTCCTCGACGACCAGCGGTCCCCGGCCGATGTTGACGAACCGGGCCGAGGGCTGCATCAGGCCGAAGCGGCGGGCGTCGAACATGCCGTGCGTCTGCTCGGTCAGCGGCGCCGCGGCGATCACCCAGTCCGCCCGGGCCATCAGCCGGTCCAGATCCTCAGGGCCGTGGACGCCGGTGCGCGGAGTACGGCCGACGAGGGCGGCCGTGACGCCGAGCGCCTCGAGGGTGGCGACGATCGCCCGCCCGATGGGCCCGGCGCCGACGACGCACGCGCGTGTGCCGGTCACCCGCTGCGACTCGCGGTGCCGCCAGGTCCCGCGCTGTTGCAACTCCCAGGTCCGCGGCAGGTCCTTGGCCATCGCCAGCACCAGCGCGGCCACGTACTCGGCGATCGGCTGGTCGAAGACGCCCCGGGCGTTCGTCACCAGCGTGTCGGCGGCGGCGAGTTCGGGGCACATCAGGTGGTCCACGCCCGCGCTCGCCGTGTGCACCCAGCGTGGCCGCGGACCGTCGCCGGGCCAGGCAGCGCGGACCGCGTGCGAGGCGAAGTCCCACACCAGCAGGACATCGGCGGACGGCAGCCGTTCGGCGAGCGTCGACGCGTCCGTGTGCTCGACGCGGGCCCGGCCGGTGAGGCTGCCGAGGCGGGGCGGCGGGTCGGCGTCCAGGACCAGGACGGTGGGGACGGCCGGGGTACCGGAGGAGGAACCGGAGGTGGGCGCGGTCATGCGGAAGAAGCCATTCGAGGTACCGATTCTTCGGAGGCGACGACCCTCTGACGTGGGCGGACATCGGCGGGTGACCGATGCGTGACCTGTTGGTCACGAGGGCGGATTGACCACGCTCGCACCCCAACCTACCTTCGTCAACACGGGCATGCGTACGGTCCGTTGTCCCCTGGTCCCTCAGTGTGAGGCCGGTGTCTGCTTTGGACGTTTCGTTTCTGGGGGGTCCACGTCCCCAGCGCGGTGTCGGGGTCGTCGCCCCGTTCGATTTCGCCCTCGACCGCGAACTGTGGCGTTGGGTGCCCGACGAGGTCTCCCTCCATCTGACCCGAACACCCTACGTCCCGGTCGAGGTCAGCCTCGACCTCGCCCGCCTGGTCAGCGAGCACGAGACCCTGCACGAGGCGGTGCGCACGATGACCGCCATCGCACCCGAGGTCGTGGCCTACGCCTGCACGTCCGGCAGTTTCGTCGGCGGGATCGCCGGAGAACGCGCGATGTGCGCGGCGATGACCCGGGCGGGCGCGCTGCCCTCGGTCACGACGTCCGGAGCGCTGCTGGAGGCACTGGCGGAGCTCGACGTCCGCAAGGTCGCGCTGGTCACGCCCTACACCGTGTCCGTCACCCGCGCGCTGGAGGAGTACGTGGCCGAGGCGGGCGTCACCGTCACCAGCTGCGCGTACATGGGCCTGACCAGGCACATCTGGAAGGTTCCGTACCGGGAGGTGGCCGACATGGCGCGCCAGGCCGGGCTCAACGGGGCCGAGGCGCTGTTCATCAGCTGCACCAATCTGCCGACCTACGACGTGATTCCCCAGCTGGAGGCGGAGCTGCGGATCCCGGTGATCTCGGCCAACCAGGTGACGATGTGGGCTGCGTTGCGCCAACTGGGTACCCGAGCAGTGGGACCGTACCAGGCGCTGATCGATCCGGCCGCCCGGTTCGGCCCCGTACTGCCGGACGTACCGGTGCTGCCGGACGTCCCGGCGCTACCGGACGTACCGGGACTGCCGGACGAAGAACAGCAGCAGGAAGGCTGGACATGACAGCACTGGGATTCCTCTATCCGGGCCACTCCGCCGAGGACGACTATCCGCGCATCGAGCAGTTGCTCGGCAGCGACATCCGCCTGGACCTGGTGCACACCGATATCGGCGAGGACGCCCACCGGGTCGACGCCCTGCTCGAAATGGGTTCCGCCGGCCGGCTCGCGGCGGGCGTCGAGGAGCTGCGCATGGGCGGCGCCGAGTCGGTGGTGTGGGCCTGCACCAGCGGCAGTTTCGTCTACGGCTGGGAGGGCGCCCACGAGCAGGTGAGCACCCTCGCCCACACCGCCGGCATGCCGGCCTCCTCCACCTCGTTCGCCTTCGTCCACGCGGTGCGGGAGCTCGGGGTGGGCCGGGTGGCCGTCGGCGCGACCTATCCGGACGACGTGGCGGACCTCTTCGCCCAGTTCCTGCGCGCGGCCGGCGTGGAGGTCACCGGGGTCCGCGGGTCCGGAATCATCACGGCGGCGGAGGTCGGGACGTGGGGCGAGGCCGAGGTGTTCGCCCTGGCCCGCGAGGCCGACGCGCCGGACGCCGAGGCCGTCCTGCTCCCCGACACCGCCCTGCACACGGCAGCCCACATCCCGGCCCTGGAGAAGGACCTGGGCAAACCCGTCCTCACGGCCAACCAGGTCACCGTCTGGGAAGCTCTGAGGCTGGCGGACCGCAGGGTGCACGCCCCGTCCTTGGGGGCCCTGTTCACGAGGGAACCCATCGTCCAGGCGTAGTCCGGAGCGCCGGGGTTTTCTGACGCCGGCCTCTTGAGCAACCGAGACGGACGGAGTGGGGGTGGGCGAGCACCGGGGTCCGGGGCGGAGTCCCGGGAACGCCCACCCCCACCCACCCGAGCCGGCCCCCGAGACGGAATAACCGGAGACCCCCTCCTGTTACCGCCGGAGGACACCGCACCGGCTCAACCCAGGAGGCCCTCCGTGACCGCAACGCCAGACGAGACCCGGGGAACACCACACGGCACCGCCCCCACCCCGCTCTCCGTCCTGGACCTGGTCACCGTCGGTGCCGGCCGCACCGCCACCGACGCCCTCCGCACCAGCGTCGAGATAGCCAAGCTCGCGGAGTCCCGCCACTTCCACCGCTACTGGGTCGCCGAACACCACTCCATGCCGGGCGTGGCGTCCAGTTCCCCGGCCGTGATCCTCGCCCACCTCGCCGCCCACACCACCCGCATCCGCCTCGGCTCGGGCGGCGTGATGCTCCCCAACCACGCCCCGCTGGTGATCGCGGAACAGTTCGGCACCCTGGAGGCGATGGCCCCGGGCCGCGTGGACCTCGGCCTCGGCCGCGCCCCGGGCACGGACGGCGCCACCGCCGCCGCCCTGCGCCGCACCGACCGGCTCCACGAGGGCGCCGACGACTTTCCCCAGCAGCTCGCGGAGCTCATCCGCTTCCTCGACGACGACTTCCCGGACGGTCACCGCTACCGCCGTATCCACGCCGTCCCCGGCCCCATCCAGGCGACCTCCCCGGGCGGCGTCCAGTCCCCGCACCGCCCGCCCGTCTGGCTCCTGGGCTCCTCCGGCTTCAGCGCCCGCCTCGCCGGCGAGCTCGGCCTGCCCTTCGCCTTCGCGCACCACTTCTCGGCCCAGAACACCGTCCCGGCCCTGGACCTGTACCGCGAGTCCTTCCAGCCGTCCGCCGTCCTGGATCAGCCGTACGCCCTCATCGGCGTCTCCGCCCTCGCCACCGAGGACGAGAAGGAAGCACGCCGACAGGTCCTGGCCGCCGCCCTGAACATGGTGCGGCTGCGCACCGGGCGACCGGGACTCGTCCCCACCCCCGAAGAGGCCGAGGCCTACGAGTTCAGTCCGATGGAGCGCGAGTTCGTCGACTCCTGGAACGCCAACGTCATCCACGGCACCCCCGACGAGGTCCGCTCCGGCCTCGACGACCTCCACAAGCGCACCGGCGCCGACGAGCTGATGATCACGGGCAACGCGCACAGCGGCGACGTACGCCTGCGTTCCTACGAGCTCATCGCGGACGCCTACGGACTGCCGACCGCCTGATCCCGCCCCTCATTCGCGCGCAGCACACCCCCGCACACCTCAAACCCGTACATCCAACAATCCGGAGATACGATCCGGCGACACCGGCCGTGAGTACAGCCACCCCTGGCCGGTGTCGCAGCCGATCCGCCGCAGCCGCGCGGCCTGCGCGGACGTCTCCACGCATTCCGCGGTGACCGTCAGCCCCAGCCGGTGGGCAAGCTGGATCATCGCCTCGACGACGACCTCGTCGGCCGGGTTCGGCGGGACGCCCTCCCCCTCGTACTGGAAGCCCCGCACGAACGACCCGTCCAGCTTCAGCACCGACACCGGCAGCCGGCTGAGGTACGCCAGGTTCGAGTAGCCCGTGCCGAAGTCGTCGATGGCGATGTGCACGCCCATGTCGCTGAGGGCCTGGAGCGCCTGGAGCGGCCGGCCGGCCGAGCCCATCACCGCCGACTCCGTGAGCTCCAGTTGCAGCAGGTGCGGTGCCAGCTCCGTCTCCGCGAGGATCGCGGCCACGTCCGCGACCAGGTCGGAGTCCCAGACCTGACGGACCGCCACGTTCACACTCACGAAGACCGGCGGCTCGTCCGGATGGCCCAACTGCCACTGCCGCGCCTGACGGCAGGCCGTGGCCAGCACCCAGCGGCCGAGCTGCACGATCGAGCCGTCCTCCTCGGCCAGTCCGATGAACCGATTCGGCGTCAGCATCCCGAACTGCGGGTGACTCCATCGGACCAGGGCCTCGACACCCCGCAGCCGGCCGTCCTCCATCGCCACCAGCGGCTGGTACTCCAGTACGAACTCGCCGCGTTCGATCGCCGGGCGCAGGGTGGAGGCGAGGGCCTGCCGGGTCATGCGATGGGCGTTGCGCTCCGGGTCGAAGAGGGTCCAGCGGGCCTTGCCGTCGGCCTTGGCCCAGTACAGCGTGGTGTCGGCGGCCTGCATGAGCCCGGTCGCGCTGGTGCCCGCCGCCTGTCGTTCCACCACGCCGATCGAGGCCGACACCGACAGCCGCTGCCCGGAGATGTCGAAAGGCGCCTGGACCGCGTTCAGTACGGCCTCGGCGAGATCCGCGAGCTGTTCGGTGCCGGTGGAGTCCTCGACGAGGAGCGCGAACTCGTCGCCGCCGAGCCGGGCCACCAGCGGCGCACTGACCCGTCCGAGGCCGGCCTCGTCGGCGCAGCGCGTGAGACGGTCGGCGACGGCGGCCAGCAGCCGGTCGCCGATCCGGTGGCCGAGGGTGTCGTTGACGGCCTGGAAGCCGTCGAGGTCGAGGTAGCACAGGCCGACCCGGCCGGTGCCGCCCTGCTCGCACGACTCCGCCTCCAGCGCGGCCGTGAGCCGTTCGAAGAACAGGGTGCGGTTGGGCAGCCGGGTCACCGGGTCGTGCATCTGCAAGTGCCTGAGCCGCGCCTGGAGTTCGCGGCGGGAGGTGATGTCGCTGATGGACAGCAGGACCGCGCCGGGCCCTTGGCCCGAAAGGGGCGCGACCGTGACCTGTGCCCACAGGGACCGGCCGTCGGGGTGCTTGAGCCGACGGGAGCAGCGCAGCCTGGCCTGACGGCCGCGCAGGACCTCCCGGTAGGCGTGCCAGCTGCGCGCGTCGGAGGCGAGGTCCACCAGGTCGGCGGCGATCCGTCCGGTCAGCTCGTCCGGCGGGCAGCCGAGCAGTGCGCCCAGCGTGGCGTTGGCGCTGACGACCAGACCCTCGCGGTCCACGACGGCCATCGCGAGCGGAGCGGCCGTGAACACCGAGCGGTAGGTTTGGGGCCCGGTACTGGTAGCCGTGCCGGGATCACCCTCTGTGACGGCTGACCGGTCGAGGTCTGCCGCGGGCGTCGGCCCTTCGGACGTTTCGCTCACCGCTCGCTCCCGCAGTGCACTCGATCGCTGTCCGGCAGGAAAGTGTGCCGATCATAGAGGCTGCCCCAAGACCCTTCCAGCCGCTATCCAGTGTCCCGGAACATCCTGCCCTTCTGGCAGATCGTTTCTGCTCGGACCTTGGACGTGTTCTTCAGGCGCCTGACCAGTTGTGACGTTCCGTGAGCGGTTCGCACGTGACCCATCTGACGGTCTTTCGGACTTCTCACTCTTCTGGTGCAGATAAACAGGGCTTTATACGACAAAAGCACACAATATGGACGCGGTGTCCCGTGAACCGTTTCCGGAGGTCCCTGTGCCGCGTCCGTTTCCGCGCCCCCGACTGCGCAGCACCGCGGCCGTGTTCACCACCCTGTCGGCCCTCGCGGCGACCTCCCTCGTGACCGGCCCCTCGGTCGCCGAACCGTTTCCGGCGGCACCCTGTGCCCTCCAGCGCACCGCGGCCCACCATTCGGAGGGCGTGGGCACCTGGAACTCCGCCTATCCGCGTCCGACCCGCGAGCTGGACGCGGTGATGGTCTTCCTGTCCTTCCCGGACTCGGCACCGCTGACCGCCCCGGCCCAGCTCGCCGCCGACCACTTCCCCGCCACCAGCCGCTTCTTCCAGCGCGCCTCCTACGGCCGGTTCACCCTGCGCCCGCACCCGCTGCGGCACTGGATCCGGATGCCGAGGCCGTCGACGTCGTACGTCATGCAGCGTGACTGGAGCGCCCCACATCGGGCCGCCTACCTGCGCGACGCACTCGCCGCGGCCGACGGGCAGGTCGACTTCTCGCGCTACGACGTCGTCTACTTCGTCGCCGATCCGGACGCGCCCGGCGTGGACTCGGACGCGACGAAGGTGGTGAACCTGGACACCCCGCTGCGGGCCGACGGGACGGACATCCGGCGGGTCGTGACGGTGTTCGAGCAGCACCCGCCGGACCGGCTGGTTCTGGCCCATGAGACCGGGCACGTCTTCGACCTTCCGGACCTGTACCACCGGCCGGTGGACGGCAAGGGCGATTGGGACACGTTCGTCGGCGACTGGGATCTGATGGGCAGCCAGTTCGGACTGGCGCCGGATCTCTTCGGCTGGCACAAGTGGAAGCTCGGCTGGCTGGAGTCGAGGCAGGTGACCTGCGTGCAGGAGAGCGGGCCGACGCGGCTGACGTTGGAGCCGCTCGGCGCGGGCCCCGGGGTGCTCACCGTGGGCGCCGCCGGGGCGCCCGCCTTCGGGCTGGGCAGCGGGACCAAGCTCGCGGTCGTCCGTACCGGAGTCGACAGCGCGCTCGCCTTCGAGGTGCGCGGGCCGGTGGGCAACGACACGACGGCCTGCCGGTCGGGCATCCTCGTCTACCGGGTGAGCGGCACGGCGGAGTCCGGCCGCGGTCCGGTCGAGGTGATCGACGCCCATCCGCGCACCGACGCCTGCTGGGAGAGCTCCGTCTATCCGCCCCTCGCGGACGCCCCGGTCGCCCTGGGGGAGAGCTTCAGGGTGCCCGGCGAGAACGTCCGAGTGGAGGCGGAGGGGCGGACGGCCTCGGGGGCGTGGACGGTGAAGATCACGGTCGGATGATCGCTCGGCCGGATCGCCCGCTCAGCCTGCGGCCACATCGCCGGCGTGAGGGGGTGTGGGTGGCGGAGCCCCCACCACGCGCGGCGAAGCCGCGCAAAAACAACGATGGCGAGGCCGGTTCGCGCTTTCCGCGAACATGCCTCGCCATCGCCAACGTGCGCCGCCAGGGACTCGAACCCCGGACCCGCTGATTAAGAGTCAGCTGCTCTAACCAACTGAGCTAGCGGCGCCTGCTGACGTCGTAGACCTTAGCACCCTGGTCGGCGGGAGGAAAAATCGATATCCGTACGGCCGCACGGGCAGCCCTGACGGCTGCCCAGAGCAGGATTTCCGGGCCCGGCAGCCACGGGCGACGGGTGTCCGGCGCGACCAGCCAGCGCGAGTCGGGGCGGCCCGGAGAGTCGTCGGCGGCCATCGGATCGGGGGCGGCCATCGGGGCGGGGACGGTCACCGCGTCGCCGATGCCGTGGCACAGCAGCGGTGGGATGGCTCCCGTGCGGCCGGACTCCTCCCAGTGCAGCAGCGAGGGCAGTCGCTGGGCCGTGCCGGGTGCGGCGAACAGCAGCATCCGACCCCGGAACGCCGCGACCGGTCCTGAGCCCGGGCCTTCCGCCCACAGTCGGTCGACCATGCGGCGCCCGAAGACGGCGGGCGCGCCGACGACGTCGAAGGCGGTGCCGCAGGGAAGGACGACCGGCGCGTTCGGGCACTCCTCCCAGAGCGCCAGGGTGCTGCGCGGATGGGTTCCGGCGGAGGCGAGCCAGGCAGCGCCGTCCGGGGTCGCCCCCGAGACGTCGGAGTGGGCGGAGGAGGACTGCTCGCGTGTGCTGCTCATGACCCATACATCTACAGGGCGTGAGGAGGTCGTCCCTGAGGGTTGCCGGAAAGCGGGACGAGAGGGGCGGCGAGGGAGTATCTTGCCCGCATCTTGCCCACCTGGCATATGCCCACGCGTCTCGGTGGGGGTGTCTCACACCGGGTCGGCGGTCCCTCGGCCCTCGGCGCCGCCCCGCATCAGGTCGCGTCCGAACTCGACCATCTTCTTCGCGTAGTCCTCGGTCCACTCGGCTCGCGCGGCGATGTCCGCCGGGGTCAGCCGGTCGAAACGGCGGGGGTCGGCCAGCTGGGCCGCCGCTATCGCCTGGAACTCCACGGCACGGTCGGTCGCCGTCCGGAACGCCTGCGTCAGCTCGGTCGCACGGGCCAGCAGCGCGCGGGGGTCGTCGATCGACTCCAGATCGAAGAAGTGCTCCGGATCGTCGGCGGCCTGCGCGGGCTCGAAGAGCAGGGGCGCGGGGCGTAGCCGCGGTTCGTTCCGACGCGGCGTGGGCTCCGCCATGTCTTCTCCTTCTCGTACGTCACGAAAGACCCGTCTCGGCTCGGGCCACCGTCCATTCTCCCGCGCCCGCGCAAGTGGGCCGGGCACCTTGGACGGTGCCCTTGCACACTCCAGAGATATCAAGGGCGCCAGGGCTCACGATGTTCCTCGGACTGTCGGGTACCTCCCACCGGTCATGGTCGCCACGACACCCGGTGTTCCGCCAGGTGTGCGAGTACCGCGTGGTTCGCCTCCCACCCGTCCGGGAATTTCACCACTGTTCCGAGCTGGACCGGTTCCGTCGAGGGGTAGTCGTCCAGGAGGTCCGTGACGCCTGCTCGGCAGACCATGATGCAGGCGTGCCGGTGGCGGGAGGCCAGGACGCACAGGCGACCGGTCTCCAGGTGGAACGCGGTGGCGTCGGGGCGGCCCGAGAGGGGGTGGAGGACGACGGTGACGTCGAACTCGCGGCCCTGGAGGCGGTTCGCCGTGTCGACGGTCACCTCCGTGACGCCCAGGTCGGCGAGCGCCGCGCGGACCGCCGCCGCCTGGTCGCGGTGGGCCGTGCCGACGGCGACGCGGTCGGCGGTCAGGGGCACGGGGTCGGGCCCGCGCTCCGACGTGGCCGCGCCGCCCCGGTCCAGCAGCCGGCGTACGACCGCCGCCACGGCCCGGACCGCCTCGGGATCCGTCCGCGGGGTGTGCCGTGCGGGCAGCTCCAGCAGACCCCAGCCCGACTCCGCGGCCTCGTCGATCACCCTGTCGGGGCCCGACCCGTCGGAGGGGACCGCGAAGGCGAGACGACGGTCGTCGTGATCCGTGCCGCTACGGAAGGGCGTGTAGGGATAGAACGCGTCGGAGACCAGTGGAGCGGCCGACGCCGGGAGCCGCCAGGACACCGGCAGGCGGTGCTGCGGCAGCTCGGGATTGTGCGCGAGCAGGGTCGTCACGGCGGAGGCCGAGGGGTCGTACGACAGGCCCGCCCACTGCTCGCTGCCGACGATCGCGAACGGGTCAAGCTGACCCGGGTCGCCCACGAACAGGGCCCGCTCGAAGAGCCCCGCCACGGCGAGCAGCGCGTCCGAACGCATCTGGTAGGCCTCGTCGACGATCGCGTGCCGCCAGGGCTCGTCGACCTTCACATGCCCCCACTTGGCTGCCGTGGAGATCACCACCGCCAGCCCGCCGAGATCGCCCGCCTTCGACGACTTCCGTACGTGGGGCAGGTCGTCCAGCGCCTTGTCGTAAGGGTCGCTGTCGCTGCTGTGCAGCCGGCCCACCGGCAGGTCGGGGTTCTTCTCGGCGAGCCGCAGCACCAGGTCGTCGACCTGTGCGTTGGTCTGCGCGACGACCATCAACGGCCGCCCGGCGTCGGCGAGTTCGAGCGCGGCACGGACGACGAGGGTGGACTTCCCGGCGCCCGGCGGGGAGTCGACGACGACACCGCGGTGGGTGCCGTGCAGGGTGTCGTGGAGGATCGCCCCGGTGGCGCGGGCCGCCAGGGCACCGGGGTCGAAGTCCCGAGCGTTCAAAGGACGTCCTCCTGGGTCACCGGGTCGGGATCGGGAACCGTCGCCTCGCCCGGCGGTCCGCCGTGTGTCCACGGGGTGTCCTCCGGGTCGGGCAGCTTCGCCCCGCCACGCTGTTCGTGCTCGAAGAGGGTGAAGCAGAGCCGGTCGCCCTTCTCCGGCACGGACCCCGGCTCGGGCTCCTTGCCGCGGCCCATCTTGTCGACGATCCGCAGGACCAGGACCCCCTCGTCCTCCTGCCCGACGAACTCCGCCGCCTGCGGCTTGCCGCCCAGCGCGCGGTACACCCTGGCCCGCTCGCCCAGGTGCGGCCGGTCGTCGGTGCGGACCGTGACCAGCGGGCGGGGGCTGGGCCGCTTGCCCTCGCTGTAGGCCATGACGACATCCGTGACCTCGCCCGCGAACGCCTCCCCGGCGAGCCGCCGCCCGGCCATCACCAGCGGGTCGTCCAGGGCCTCCTGGGCGTCCAGACGGGCCTGCTCACGCTCCCGCGCGGCGAGCTTGTTCGCGGCGGTGACCGCGTCGTCGCGGCGCGGCTGCGGGGGCTCGCCGGCCAGCACGCGGTCGCGGTGGGCGGTGAACGACCAGCGGTCGCGGGTCCACCGCTCCTCGACGTGAGCGCCCTCCGGCAGTGCCCGCAGCAGGTCCAGGCCCCGCCACACCGCGTCCCAGGTGGGGCGCGTCCGGCTCTCGACCAGGGCGCGCAGCTCGCGCTCGGCCGCCGTGAGGATGCCGAGCCGGTCGTCGGACTGCGGGCCGTCCTCGGCGGCGGCGAGGGCGGTGCGGGCACGGTCGTAGCGCTCGATGGCGGGGGCGAGCAGCCTGTTGTCGAACGCCGGGTCGGTGGCCGGGCCGGCGGGCGGGCACACCAGCTGGCCGTCCGCGTCCCGGTGGAGTTCGGCCCGAAGGGCGGCGTCGGCGCCCAGGACGCCCTCGGGCGGGTCGATCCAGGAGAGCAGCACGCCCAGGTGCTGGTCCTCCAGGGTGGACTGGCCCGTCGACCAGTGCCGGGCCAGTACGTCCGTCATGGCGAGCAGCAGCGAGGAGCCGGGCACCCGGGCACGCTCCCCGAAATGGGTCAGCCACCGCCCGAGCAGGGGCAGCCGGGGCGGTGCGGGATAGGGCGTCTCCGGGTCCTGTTCCGCCGTACGCCGAAAGCGCATGGAGCGCCCGAGCAGCCGGACGAACTCGACTCCCGCGCGGCTGGGCACGATCAGCTGCGGGGCGTCCGTGCACAGGTCCACCTCGACCTTGACCCGTTTGCCGGTCTCCGGGTCCGTCTCGGTGCGTTCGGCGGCCTCAACGGACTCGGCGCAGGCGTCGACGTAGGGCAGGACGACGTCGGCCAGCTCGGCGAGGAACGCGAACCTGAGGTCGCGGTCGCGGGGTTGCGGCACGACCAGCAGTCGTGGGGCGTCCCGGTCGGTGCCCACCAGTGCGCCGAGCGGGGCGCCGGCCTCACCGGCGGTGGTGAGCGGCACGAAGACGAGCGGCCGCTCGGACAGCCGCCGGTGCCGGACGGTCGCGGCGGGCTGGGCGCGGCCGGTGCTGACGGCTTCGAGGCGGGCCAGGGTGGCGATCAGCGACATGCCGCCCCCTGTCGGCTGCCCAGCGCTTCCGCCCGCAGTTCGGCCGCCCTCCTGAGCGCCGCCACCGCCGGGTCGTCCGGGTTCCCGGCCTCTCCGCGGGCCGCCGCCAGGACGTCCTCGACGGTGGTGAGGCCGCCCAGTTCGGCGCGGACCGAGCGGCCGAGCGAGGTCACCGCGCCCGCGGTGCGGGACCGTTCGCGGCAGTGGAAGGCCAGCTCGCAGGCGGACAGGCACTCGGGAGCGTAGGTCGCGGGGACCGCCTCGACGGCCGCCGTGAGGTCCTCGGCCGGTTGCTCCGGGGTAAAGCAGGTGCCCTCGGGGAGGGCGTCGGCGATGTCCTGGAGGCGGGTCAGCCGGGCCAGCTGGCGGGTGGTCACCGCGCGCTGCTTGCGGATGTCGACGGCGGACGCGGTGGCCAGGTTGGAGAAGTCCTTCGGGCAGACCAGCAGCACATGGTGACGCACCCGGGGCACAGGATCCAGGCGGGCGGCGACCTCTTCCAACGCCAGCACGTACACCGCGGACTGCCGGGCGGCCGCGCCGACCTTCGCCGGGTCCGCGGAGCCGTCCAGCATCGGGAAGGACTTGATCTCCACGACCGTCCAGCTGCCGTCCGGGTGCACGACCACCGCGTCCGGCTCCAGGAAGGCGGGCGAACCGGCGACGTCGAGCGCCAGCATGGGGTGGTCGAGCAGGGTCCAGCCCTCGGCCGCGGTGGCCTCGCGCAGGGCGAGGGCCGTGCGCGCGGTGCGCCCTTCGGGGCCGATCGCGGTGAGTTCGGGCACCTGGGCGTGCGACGGCGGCTCGGCCGCCGGGTCCAGCTTCTCGTGCACCAGCCGCAGCAGCTCCGCGCCGCCGTCCGACTTGACCCGGGCCTCGAAGGCGTTGCCCCGGGTCAGGGCGAACTGCGACTGCCCGAAGGCCGACGGGGCGCCCAACGCGCTCGCCAGAGCCGTCTTGTTCACCCCGGCGCCGTCGAGGATCGCACGCCGCTCGCACCCCGGGTTGGCGGCGAGCGCCGCCAGGGCGCGCGCGTCCAGCGCCTTCGCCGGGACGTCGGGACCGCGCAGCTCAGCGAGCCGCTGCCGGAGCGCCGTCTCCCGCGTCCGTGGGGGAGGCACTCGGCTCGGCTCCGCCTGCGAACCGGGAATCGCGCTGCCGTGGAATGTGCTCACCCGCGGAAGTCTGGCATCCGGCACTGACAATTGAGGCATGTGTGCCGGGAGCGTCCCCCGCGACGACCGGGAACCGGGCCCGCAACCGCGTCCCCGCGCGCTCCGCGACCCTCGTGACATGCGGCGCGAGAAGCAGCCCGACGCCCATCACCGCCGCGCCCGCGACCGCGTCCAGGAAGTAGTGGTTCGCGGTGCCCATCACCACGATCGTCGTCACCAGCGGGTAGACGACACCGGCGGTCTTCGCGGTGCGCGTCCTGCCGTGGCGCCACAGCATCACTCCGCACCACAGCGCCCAGCCCACGTGCAGACTCGGCATGGCGGCGTACTGGTTGGTCATACCGCCCATGCCGCGCGGTGCGCTCGCCTCGCCGCCCCACCAGCCGTACGAGCTGTACTGGGCCATCGTGTCCACGAAACCGTAGCTCTCGGCGAGCAGACGGGGCGGGCAGGTCGGCAGCAGGGTGAAGCCGATCAGGCCGATGAAGGTGGACGTCATCAGCCAGGTGCGGGCCGCGCGGTAGCGCACGGCGTGCGTCCGGAACAGCCAGACCAGGACGGCGGGTGTGATCACGTAGTGCAGCGACGCGTACCAGAAGTCGGCCGGTACGCCCAGCCACGCCTCGCTCGTGAACAGCCGGTTGAGGGGGTGCTCGGCGTTGATGCGCAGGACCTTCTCGATGCGCAGGATCGTCAGACCGTGGTCGACGGCACCCGCCACATCGCTTCGCGCCAGCAGCCGCCCCGCCGTGTAGCAGGCGTACACCAGGAAGATCAGCGGCAGCTCGGTCCACCAGCGCAACCGGGTGTCCGGGACCGCCTCGATGCCTGGTGTCACGGTCTGCGGCATCCGATCGCCCTCCCCCTTCGTCGCGCCCGTCCGGTGGTGTCTTTCCGGTCGTGCCACTTTACGGCGTATGTGCGCGCCCCCGTGGAGCGCCCCCGGCCCTCAAAGACGCAGAGATCGCCCGCCGGGTTGCCCCTGCACAGCGTGCGCGATGATGGAGGGACTTTGCCTTCGAGTTCCCCCGGGAAGGTCCCCCCATGGCACCGCGCATCCTGCTGGCCCGGCACGGACAGACGCAGTGGTCGCTGTCCGGCAAGCACACCGGCAGGACCGATGTGCCGCTCCTGGAGGACGGCCGGCGTGGCGCCAAGCTGCTCGGGGAGCGCCTGCACCGGGCGCCGTTCGACGGTCTCGACGGGGTCGAGGTGCGCACCAGCCCGCTGGTGCGGGCGCGTGAGACCTGCGAACTCGCCGGCTTCGGGAACCGGGCGAGCAGCTGGGACACGCTCATGGAGTGGGACTACGGCGCCTACGAGGGCATGACCCCGCAGGAGATCCACGCCCTGCGGCCCGGCTGGCTCATCTGGCGCGACGGCGTACCGGAGGGCGAGCCGCTCGCGGAGGTTACGGCCCGCGCGGACGAGGTGGTCGGGTGGGCCCGGGAGGCGGACCGGGACGTGCTGGTGTTCGCGCACGGGCACATACTGCGGTCCATCGGCGCACGCTGGCTCGGTCTGCCGCTGGACTTCGCGGCGCGGATCCGGCTGAACCCGACGTCGCTGTCGGTGCTCGGCTGGGCGTACGGCGAACCGGCCATCGAGAGCTGGAACGACCTGGGGCACCTTTTCTGACGCCGGCCGCCCCCTCATGCCGTACGCGGCAACGAGCCGTGCCTCTCCAGGAACGTCGACACCCCCGACGCCCGCCGGTGCGGCCGCAGCACCCTCGCGGTGCCCGCCAGCATCGTCTGCACCCGTGACGACTGCACCTCTTTCAACAGGTCCAGCACCTTCATGCCGGCCGCCGCGGCCTCGTCGGGGCGGCCCCCGCGCGCGAGGTCGTCCGCCAGTTCCGCCGTGTACAGGGCGATGTTCCTGCTGAAGTGCGGGTCCTGGAGCTGGGCCGCCCGACGCGCGTGCCGGGCCGCTCGGGGCCAGTCGCCGAGCGTCGACCAGCACTGCGCCTCCAGGCCCTCCAGTTCGGCCTCGCCGTAGAAGCTCATCCACTCGGGGTCGGCGTCCGACGTGCCTCGCTCGTAGAGGGCCTGGGCGCGGGCCAGGGCCTGTTCGCAGCCGGTGCGGTCGGCGAGCCCGGCCCAGCCGCCCGCCTCGCGCAGCGCGAGCAGCGACATCAGCCGGGCGGAACCCAGGGAGCGCCCGACGCGTTGCGCGGCCTGGGCGGCGCGTACCGCCTCGCGCGGTCGGCCGGCGTCCCGCGCGAGGAACGCCGAGTTGCAGAAGGCGTGCGCCTCCAGGGCGTCGTCGCCGCTCACCCGGGCGGTCGCGAGGGCCTCCGCGTAGTGCGAGCGGGCGTCGTCGAAGCGTCCCGAGTCATGGGCCAGCCAGCCCACCGAGATGGCCAGTTCACCGGCGCCCGAGTGGAGCCGGTCGGCGGTCCTCTGCCGGGTCACCCCGGCGTCCAGCAGCGCGTAGGCGGCGCGCAGCGGGGCCGCCGCGCGCTGGTACAAGCCGTCCGCGCCGTGCCGGTCGTCGAGCAGCCGGATTCTGCGGACCGCTTCCTCGAGCGCGTTCGCGTCGCTCGCGCCGACCCGGCGGACCGGACGGCCCGCGGCCGCGGCGTCGAAGGCGAGCCCCAGGGGGCTCAGCGAGGCGGCGGCCACCGTGGCGCCTGAGCTGGTCATGAATGCGCGACGCAGCACGTCGCTCTCCTCGTTGTCGTGCGTCTCGTACGGGCTGTGTGCGCCGTACGGGTCCGGTGTGTCCTCGGTGTCATACGGCTCGTCCGCCCCTCGCGTCTCACCTGTTGCATATGCCGGAATCGTGGTGCACGAAGGCGGCGCGTCCTCAGGCGTGCGCGACCGGCGTCCGCGTACGGACGAACGGGTCGCGAACCCGAGGTCGGTGAGCGTTCGGCCCGGGAACATGTGCAGGAACACCCGTTCGTACGCGTAGTTGGGGCAGCGGATCTCGCCCGCCTCGACCCGTCCGACATAGCGCGCGTCGCAGCTCACCTGCTCGCCGATCTCGCGGGCTGCCCGCCGTACCGCCGCGGCGAACTCGGCCGGCGAGCGCTGGCCGCGCAACCGCCGGAACGCGAGATTCGGCCGCGGTGGGCCAGGGGGCTGGGACGAGGTCACCATTGACGACGCCATGGCCGGGTCCTCTCGTGCGAACCGTCGAACCATGCCGGAAGCGAGGTGGGTTCGGGCTGAGTTGTCCGCGTGACACCCTGTCTCCGGCGGGCAAGAACGTACCTGCTGTGTGCGCCCCGCCACGCAGAGTTTGGTCGCAAACCGGATATCTCATCCTTGATCTGCCATGAACTGCCATCCTTTGCGGCGGACTTCGGCCGTAGCCGTTGACGCGTCGCCGCGTTGAACCCCGTGGACCGGGAGCCGCCCGACTCCCGAACCGTTCGTTGGAGGGTTTCGTGGTGGAGGCCGGGATGGAGATCAGTCAGAGCGCCGATCCTTGTACGTCGACTGCGACCGGTGCGCCGCCTTCCCGCCCGGGCAGCGCGTGCGATCTGGTCACGGTGCCGACGCGGCAGGGGCTCGAGGCCGTCGACATCCTGCGCCGGGGGGTGGGCGACGTGGTGGGGCCCGTACTGCACGACGACGGCTGCGACACGCTGGGGTTCCTGGTGCCGTCGGGGACCGCCGCGGCGTGGGACGTGCCGGGGAGCACCTGTACGCAGACGGACGGGAGGGGGCTGAGACTGAGACCGTTGCTGCCCTCCGGAGATGCGGACCTCGCGACGGATCCGGTGGTGCTGCGGGCGGCACTGGGGGAGGCGGCGCGGTTGATCGAGGCGGTGGACAACTGCAGCTGACCTCGGCGCGAGCCGGCGAGCCGTCGCCAGGAGCTCGCCGAGTTCTGACCCGAGCGCGTTGAGTCGTCCATTCCGCGGCGCCTGATAATGGCGCAATGGGAAAGTCCAGGAAGCCCCGGCGCACCGGCGCCGCCGTCGAGGCGCTCGTCGAGACCGTCGACGGCGGGCTCGCCGAACTCGTCCCCGACCGGGACCGGTCGCGGGCCTGGACGCTGCTCATCGACGGAGCGCCGCAGTCGCATGTCGACCTGGACGATCCGGCGTATCTGTCCTTCGAGTACCAGCGACGGCTCGGGCACGTCATCGACCTGGTCGCCCCGCCCGGCCGCCCCGTGCACGCCGTACATCTCGGCGGTGGTGCGCTCACCCTGGCCCGGTATGTCGCCGCCACCCGCCCCCGCTCCACCCAGCAGGTCGTCGAGCGCGACGCGCCCCTGGTTCAGCTGGTCCGCCGGGAGCTGCCCCTGGCGCCCACCGCGCGCATCCGGGTCAGATCCACGGACGCCCGCGAAGGCCTTGCCAAGGTGCCCGACGGCTGGGCCGACCTCGTCATCGCCGATGTGTTCAGCGGGGCCCGCACCCCGGCCCACCTCACCTCGACCGAGTTCCTCGGCGAGGTCCGCCGGGCGCTGAAGCCGGGCGGCTGGTACGCCGCGAATCTCGCCGACGGTCCGCCGCTGGCCCATCTGCGCGGCCAGATCGCCACCGCGGCGGCGTGTTTCCCGGAGCTCGCGCTGGTCGCCGACCCGACGGTCCTGCGTGGCAAACGATTCGGCAACGCGGTCCTGGTCGCCTGCGACCACCCGCTCCCGCTCGCCGAAATCACCCGCCGCGCCGCCTCGGACCCGCACCCCGGGCGGGTCGAACACGGCAAGACGCTCACCGACTTCGCGGGCGGGGCGCTGCCGGTGACGGACGCGGCGGCCGTGGCGTCGCCCGCGCCACCGCCGTCCGCCTTCCGGTGACTCAGCAGGTCCCGATCTCCACCCGCGGTGGCCCGTCATTCAGGTGCAGGACACCGGCACTCGGTCCGCGCCCCGATGTCGAGGCCGCGTTCGCGAAGGCGTTCACACCCCACAAATGATCACTCGCTGCCTAAAGGTGGCCAATCATGTCGATTACGTTTCGACAAATGAACGCAGCGGGTCTTGACGCATGCCAGCTCATACGGCTGTTATGGCGCCATCGTGTTCGGTCAAGTTGATTTCTGGTCGATTGAGATCAGCTTTCAGTCAGTCTCACCCCGTGGCCGAACCCTGCCCTCAGGAGCCGTCATGCCCGACCTCGCCCCCTCCGGCCTCTCCCTCTCCTCCCCGAGCCGTCGCGCCCTGCTGCGCGGCGTCGGCGGTGCCGCCGTCCTCGGCGCCGGGATACCCCTGCTGAGCGCCTGCGGCGGCAGCGGCACGGCCTCCGACTCGAAGAGCGTCACCCTCGGCTCCAACTCCTCTGACGCCGTCCCGAAGAAGGCGTTCGCCGAGATCTACGCGGCCTTCCAGAAGCAGTCCGGCATCACGGTCGACGTGAACACCAAGGACCACAACACCTTCCAGGAGCAGATCAACTCCTATCTGCAGGGCACGCCGGACGACGTGTTCACCTGGTTCGCCGGCTACCGCATGCAGTTCTTCGCGGCGAAGAACCTCGCCACCCCGATCGACGACGTGTGGTCCAAGATCGGCGGGAACTTCCCCGACGCGATGAAGAAGCTCAGCAAGGGCGCGGACGGCAAGTACTACTTCGTGCCGCTGTACACGTACCCGTGGGCGCTGTTCTACCGCAAGAGCGTCTTCGAGCAGCACGGCTACACCGTCCCCACCACGTGGGACCAGCTGGTGGCCCTGTGCAAGCAGATGAAGAAGGACGGCCTCGTCCCGATCGCGTTCGGCGACAAGGACGCCTGGCCGGCGATGGGCACCTTCGACCAGATCAACTTCCGCACCAACGGCTACGACTTCCACGTGGACCTGATGGCGGGCAAGGCGGCCTGGACCGACGCCAAGGTCCGCAAGGTCTTCGACCACTGGACGGAGCTGCTCCCCTACCACCAGGACGGCGCGGTCGGCCGGACCTGGCAGGACGCCGCCCAGACCCTGGTGGCGAAGAAGGCCGGCATGTACCTGCTGGGCACCTTCGTGGGGCAGCAGTTCACCAACAAGGCCGACGCGGACGACCTGGACTTCTTCGCCTTCCCGGAGATCGACCCGGCCTATGGGCAGGACACCGTCGAGGCGCCGACCGACGGGTACATGCTCTCCAAGGCCCCGAAGAACAAGGCCGCCGCGGCGAAGCTGCTGGAGTACCTGGGCACGCCCGCGGCGGAACAGATCTACCTCAAGGCGGACTCGAGTGTGGTGGCCGCCTCCAGCAAGGCCGACACCTCCTCGTACACGGCCCTGCAGAAGAAGGCGTACGAGATGATCTCGGGTGCCAAGAGCCTGACGCAGTTCATGGACCGCGACTCCCGGCCGGACTTCACCTCGACGGTGATGCAGCCCGCGCTGCAGAACTTCGTCCGCAACCCCAAGAACATCGACAGCATCCTGTCGTCGGTCGAACGTCAGAAGAAGCAGATCTTCGCGTCTGCCTGAGCACCCACACCATGACTGCTGAGACGACCACGAACAGCCCGGAGGCGGCCGCCGTGCCCCCTCCGGGCGCCGCGTCCGCCGCCAAGCGGATCCCGCAGGGCCACCGGCGCCTGCTCACCCGCCGCGACCGCATCACGCTGGGCCTGATGGCCGGCGTGCCCACGATCCTGCACGTGGCCCTGGTCTGGGTCACCGCGCTGGCCTCCATCGCGCTGGCCTTCACCACCTGGGACGGCATCGGCTTCGACTCCATCAAGTGGGTCGGGCTGCAGAACTTCCGTGACCTGTTCACCAGCAACCCGCAGTTCTGGCCCGCCGTCCAGCACAACGTCATCTGGTTCGTCGTGCTCATCCTGATCCCGACCCCGCTCGGGCTGTTCCTGGCCGTGCAACTCGACAAGAAGATCCGGTTCAGCCGCGTCTACCAGACCGCGCTGTTCCTGCCGGTCGTCGTCTCGCTCGCGGTCACCGGCTTCGTCTGGCAGCTGATCTACAACCCCGACACCGGCCTGATCAACAGCCTCATCGGCGCCAACAAACCCGGCCACTACATCGACTGGATCGGCGACCCCCACCTCAACCTGTGGGCCATCCTCGTCGCCGCCTGCTGGCGCCACACCGGCTACATGATGATCCTCTACCTGGCCGGCCTCAAGGGCGTCGACCCGTCCCTGCGCGAGGCCTCCTCGCTGGACGGCGCGAACGAGTGGCAGACGTTCAAGAACGTCATCTTCCCCACCCTGCGCCCCACCAACACCGTCGTCCTGGTCGTCACGATCATCGAGGCGCTGCGCGCCTTCGACCTCGTGTTCGTCTTCAACAAGGGCGCCCAGGGCACCGAACTGCTGTCGATCCTGGTCACCAACAACATCATCGGCGAGTCCAGCCGGATCGGATACGGCTCCGCGATCGCCGTCGTGCTGCTGGTCATCTCCCTCGCCGTGATCATCCCGTACCTGATCGCGACCTTCCGCAAGGAGCGGCGAGCATGAGCGCGACCCTCGCGACCAAGCAGCGCACCCCCATCCGCCCCGCCCGGATCCTGCTGCACACCTTCCTCATCGTCACCGCCCTGGCCTGGCTGGCCCCCCTGCTGTGGGCACTGTTCGCCGCCCTGCGCCCTTACTCCGAGACCAGCACCAAGGGTTACGTCTCCTGGCCCGACAAGCTCAGCTTCGACAACTTCACCAACGCGTTCGAGCAGTCGGACATGACGCACTACTTCGGGAACACGCTGCTCATCGCGGTCCCGGCGGTCCTGGTGACCCTGTTCCTGTCCTCCTGCGTGGCCTTCTACGTCAGCCGCTTCGACTTCAGGGTCAACCTGTTCCTGCTCCTGGTGTTCACGGCCGGCAACCTGCTCCCGCAGCAGGTCATCATCACCCCGCTCTACCGCCTCTACCTCCTCATCGACCTGCCCGGCATCACCATGAGCGGCAAGCTCTACGACTCCGCGCTCGGCCTGGTCCTCATCCACGTCGCCTTCCAGTCCGGGTTCTGCGCCTTCGTGCTCAGCAACTACATGCGCTCCCTGCCGCACGAACTGACCGAGGCCGCCCTCGTCGACGGCGCCTCCGTATGGCGCCTGTACTGGCAGATCGTGCTGCCCCTGTGCAAACCCGCGATGGCCGCCCTGGCCACCCTGCTGTCCATCTGGATCTACAACGACTTCTTCTGGGCCATCGTCCTGATCTCCACCGGCGAGAACATGCCGATCACCTCCGCCCTGAACAACCTCTCCGGCCAGTACTTCACCGACCCCAACCTCGTCGCCGCCGGCGCCCTGCTCACCGCGATCCCCACCCTGATCGTCTACTTCGCACTCCAACGCCAGTTCGTCAGCGGCCTCACCCTCGGCGCCAACAAGGGCTGACACCCCTTTCGACCGGCCCGTTCGCCGGAAGAGAAGCACCCTGCGGACCCCGTGCGGCCCGACAATCGGGGCGCGGCATCCCCCGTCGGATGCCGCGTCCCGTCCCCCGCTTCCCCCCTCGGGTGTCAGTTCGTCTCGGGTGTCAGTCCGTCGCCGCCAGGGGCGGCAGGTCTGCCACGGTCACCGCCGGCAGCGTCCCCGTGCGGGCGGCCCGGGCGTACCAGTGGGCGCTCGACTTGGGGGTCCGCTCCAGGGTCGCGTAGTCGACGTAGACCGCGCCGAAGCGCTTGCCGTAGCCGTAGGCCCACTCGAAGTTGTCCATGAGGGACCAGAGGTAGTACCCGCGGACGTCGGCGCCGTCGGTGATGGCGCGGCGGACCGCCGACAGGTGGCCGTGGAGGTAGGAGATCCGCTCGGGGTCGTGGACCCGGCCGTCCGGGTCGGGCTTGTCGTCGTAGGCCGCGCCGTTCTCCGTGATGTACAGCGGCAGGCCCGGGGCCTCGCGGGTGTAGCGCATGATCAGGTCGTGCAGGCCGGTCGGGTCGATCGTCCAGCCCATCTCCGTGTGCTCGCCCGGCGACTGGTGGAAGGCGACGTCGTCCGCGCCGGGCCAGGGGGAGAAGGAGCTGGAGCCGTGGCCGTCGGCGCGCGGGCTGCTCGCGTGCGGGTCCGCCGCCGAGACCAGCGCCGGGGTGTAGTAGTTGAGGCCCAGCGCGTCCAGCGGCTGGTTGATGGCCGCCAGGTCGCCGTCCTGGACGTAGGACCAGTCCGTGATCAGCTCCGTCGCCGCGTACAGCGTCTCCGGGTACGCGCCGTGCAGCATGGGGCCGTGGAAGACGCCGTTGGCCAGGTCGTCGATCTTCTGGACCGCCGCCAGGTCCGCCGAGTCCGGCGAAAGCGGCCGTACGACCGCGGAGTTGAGGCTCACCGCCACCGAGTTGCGGGCCGGCATCGCCGAGCGCAGGGCCGTGGTGCCCAGGCCGTGGGCCAGGTTCAGGTGGTGTGCGGCCTTGAGGGAGGCCGCCGGGTCGGTGCGGCCGGGGGCGTGCACACCGGAGGCGTAGCCGAGGAACGCGCTGCACCACGGCTCGTTGAGCGTCATCCAGTGCTCCACCCGGTCGCCGAGCGCCTCGCCGACGATCTGCGCGTACTCCGCGAAGCGGTACGCCGTGTCGCGCTCCGGCCAACCGCCCGCGTCCTCCAGCTCCTGCGGCAGATCCCAGTGGTAGAGGGTGATGGCCGGCTTGATGCCGCGCGCGAGCAGCTCGTCGACCAGCCGCCGGTAGAAGTCCAGGCCCCGCTGGACCGCCGGACCGCGGCCCGTCGGCTGCACCCGCGGCCAGGAGATCGAGAAGCGGTACGCGCCCAGGCCGAGCTCCGCCATCAACGCCACGTCGTCGCGGTAGCGGTGGTAGTGGTCGACAGCGATGTCACCGTGCTCGCCGTCGGCCGTCTTGCCCGGCGTATGACTGAAGGTGTCCCAGATGGAGGGCGTACGGCCGTCCTCCCGCACCGCCCCCTCGATCTGGTACGCGGAGGTCGCGGCGCCCCAGAGGAAGGCGGGCGGAAAGGTCACCGGGGTGTCCGGAGTTTCGGACTCAGGCATGGAAGCGCTCCCATTGGAGGTCGGGGGGACCGACGGAGAAGGGGATGGGGGAGGGGGTGGCGGAGGGGGAGACAGGGCCGGCAGGGGCCGGGGCGACGGTGACCCGGCCCCGGCAGAACCAGGGGATGCGGGCGCTCAGCCCTTCACGGCGCCCTGCATGATGCCGCCCACGATCTGCTTGCCGAAGATCGCGAAGACCAGCAGCAGCGGCAGCGTGCCGAGCAGCGCGCCCGCCATGATCAGGGACTGGTCGGGCGTGTAGCCGCGGCCCAGGGCGGCGACCGCGACCTGCACGGTCGGGTTGCCGGTCTGGGTCAGGACCAGGAAGGGCCACAGGAAGTCGTTCCAGGTCTGCACGAACACCAGCATGCCGAGCACGGCCATCGCCGGCCGGGCCGCCGGGAACACCACGTGCCACACCACCCGCCAGCTGCTCGCCCCGTCGACCCGGGCGGCCTCGATGATCTCGTCCGGCAAAGCCTGGATCAGGTACTGCCGCATGAAGAACACCCCGAAGGCGCTCACCAGAGACGGGAAGATGACCGCCTGCAACTGGTCGGTCCAGTCCAGCTTGGCGACCATCATGTACAGCGGGATCACGCTCAGCTGCGGCGGCACCATCATCGTGCCGATCACGATCAGCATCATCGCGCCACGGCCCCTGAACCGCAGTTTGGCGAAGGCGAACCCGGCGATCGTCGACAGGAAGACGACGGTCACCGCCGAAACCCCCGCGACGAGCGTGGTGTTGAAGAACGCCTCACCCAGATTGGCGTCCGTCCAGGCAAGTTCGATCTTGTCGAAGAGGCCGCCGCCGAACCAGAACGGCGGTGGGGTCTGCGCCAGCCGGTTGTTGTCGCGAGAGGCGGCGATCGCCGACCACACCAGGGGGAACAGCGAGATGATCGTGAACAGGATGAGGATCGCGTACGCGATCGGGCCGCCGTGCAGCTGGCCGCCGGCCCGCGCGGCCTTGGGCAGGCGCGGGCGCCTGGGCTTGTCCGCGGGCTTCGAGTCGATGGGATTCTGGTCGGTGGGCGTCACCGTAGTCGTCACGGCCGGGACTCCTTAACTACTGGCGCGCAGCCGGCGCGAGATGACGTAGTTGATGACGCCGATGACGATCAGCATCAGGAACATCGTCCAGGCGATCGCCGAGGCACGGCCCAGGTGCTGGGCGACCCAGCCCTGCTCGTACAGGTACAGGCCGAGCGTCTGGAACTGGTGTTCCGCGCCGCCCGAGGTGCCCTTGTTGGCGTCGAACAGCAGCGGCTCACCGAAGACCTGGCTCGCCCCGATCGTCGACACCACGCACGTGAACAGGATCGTCGGGCGCAGCGCGGGCACCGTCACATGGATGAACTGCTGCCAGCGGCTGGCCCCGTCCAGGGCCGCCGACTCGTACAGGTCGTGCGGGATCGCCTGCATCGCGGCGAGGTAGATCAGCGCGTTGTAGCCGGTCCAGCGCCAGATGATGATCGACGACACGGCGATCTGCGAGGGCCACTTGTCGTTCTGCCAGTCCACCGGATCGATGCCGACGGCGTCGAGCGCCCAGTTGATCATGCCGTAGTCGCGGCCGAAGAGCATGACGAACACCAGCGAGGCGGCGGCGATCGAGGTCGCGTACGGCGCGAGCATCGCGACCCGGAAGAAGGTCGAGGCCCGCAGCTTGTAGTTGAGGATGTGGGCGATGCCCATCGCCATCAACAGCTGCGGAACGGTGGAGATGATGCCGATCGTCAGGGTGTTCTTCGCCGCGTTCCAGAAGAACTCGTCGTCGAAGATCCGGGTGTAGTTGCGCAGCCCCACCCAGTTCATGTCGGTCGGCGCCGTCAGCTCCACCTGGTGCAGCGAGGCCCAGCCGGTGTAGAGCAACGGGAACAGGCCGAACGCGACGAAAAGCAGGAAGAACGGGGAGACGAAGGCGTACGGACTCCAGCGGATGTCCCGCTGCCAGCGCCGGGACAGCCGGGCGCGCTTCTGCTGCGCCGCGGCGGAGTTTTCGTCCCCGGGCGGGCGGCCCGGGGCCGCGCCCCCCTCCTTCACGGGGGGCGCGGCGGTGTCGTGACGGGTGGTCATCCGGGTCACTGGTCCAGCTTGTTGTCGATGGACTTGACGGCGGATTCCCAGGCCTCCTGAGCCGACTTGCCCTTCGTCACCAGGATGACGCCGTTGTCCGACAGGCCCTGCTGGATGATCTGGTCCTTCGGGCCGATCACCTGGACCGGGGCGGTCTTGGCGGCCTCGGCGAAGATCGGGCCGATCTTCTGCTCACCGGTCATCTGGTTCACCGCGCCGGTGACCTCGGGCATGGTGTATGCGGCCGGGGCGCTCGGGAAGCTGGCCTGTACCTTGAACAGCTTCGCCTGCTGCTCCGGTGCGGTCAGCCAGGCCACGAACTTCTGGGCCTCTTCCACGTTCTTGCCGCTCTTGGGCACGGTCAGGAAGGTGCCGCCCCAGTTACCGCTCTTGGGCGCGGTGGCGACGGCCCACTTGCCCTTCGCCTCCGGCTTCGAGTTGTCCTTCAGCGTGCCGAGCATCCACGGCGGGCAGGAGACCGCTGCGAACTTGCTGTTGGCGATCGTCGAGTTCCAGGCGGGCTGGAACTGCGTCTGCGCCTGGACCAGCCCCTTCTCGGCGGCCTCCGCGGTCAGGTCGAAGGCGGCCTTGACGGCCGGGTTCGTCTTGTAGATGACCTTGCCGGAGGAGTCGTAGAACTTCTCCTTCTCGCTGCCGATGATCCCGTTGAGCAGACCGCCGGGGGAGTCCATGAAGAAGGTGCCCTTGGGCGCCTTCGCCTTGTACCGCTCGCCGACGGTGAGGAGCTTGGACCAGTCACCGTTCCACAGTGCGCCGACCTCCGCGGGGTCCGTGGGCAGCCCGGCCTGCTTGAAGAGGTCGGTGCGGTAGCAGATCGCCATGGGGCCCACGTCGGTACCGAGGCCGACCGTCTGGCCGTCCTTGGTCGTGGCCTGCTCCCACTTCCAGCCGAGCCACTTGCTCTTGTCCACTCCCGAGACCTTGGAGAAGTCCGTGAGCTTGTCGGCCTGGGTGTTCACGATCTCGGCGATGTTGGCGACCTCGACGGCCTGGACGTCCAGCAGACCGCTGTTGGTGGTGAGGTGGTTCAGCAGCGGCGGGTAGTAGTTCTCGTTCCGCTGGATCACGTTGTCGGCGATCTTGATCTTGGGGTTGAGCTTCTCGTACTCGGTGTAGAGGCCGGCCTCCTTGAAGCCCATGGTGCCGAAGAGACCCAGCGTGATCGTGGTCTTGCCGCCGTTTTCGTCCGAAGACGACTTGTTGGCGTCGTCGCCTCCGTCGTCGGCACAGCCGGCCAGCAGCCCGGCGCCCAGCGACGCGACAGCCGCGAGAACAACCGCCCTGTTGCGGGCGGATCGGGTACGTGCTCGCATTGCGTCCTCCTGTTGCCCTGACGTGCCGACCCCCCGGCCAACTGCGCTGTTGGACCCGTTAGTTCTAGCTGCGGCTCGGGTGGGGAACGTGCGGGATGTGTATGTGTCAGGTACCGTGGGAGCGCTCCCACTCGTGATGTGTTGAAGGTTCGTCGGTACGGGCGGGGGTGTCAAGGGAGTCAGCAAGGAGATATGTCTTCAGTTATCAGCCTGTTAACTAACTCAGGGGGACAACGATCCGGCCAGCCGTCCGGGGCTCTCCCGCGGAAACGCGGGAGCCCACGGGGCGCGGTCGGGCCCTCGGCAGACTGTTAGATTCCAGGCCAGCGTGATGATGACGGCGGGAAGGCGGAGCCCATGGCAAGCCACGGAGCGCGTGGCCGGAGCGGTGGCCGGCCCACCCTCGAAGAGGTGGCGGCACGGGCGGGCGTCGGTCGCGGGACGGTCTCCCGGGTGATCAACGGTTCGCCCCGGGTGAGCGACGCCACCCGGGCGGCGGTGGAGGCGGCGGTCGCCGAACTGGGCTACGTACCCAACACGGCCGCCCGTGCCCTGGCCGCCAACCGCACCGACGCGATCGCCCTCGTCGTCCCCGAGCCGGAGACCCGGTTCTTCGCCGAACCGTACTTCTCGGACATGCTCAAGGGCGTCGGCGCCGAGCTGTCCGACACGGAGATGCAGCTGCTGCTGATCTTCGCGGGCAGCGACCGGGAGCGGGCCCGCCTCGCCCAGTACCTGGCCGCGCACCGGGTCGACGGCGTCCTGCTGGTGTCCGTGCACGCCGACGATCCGCTGCCCGACCTGCTCGCCCAGCTGGAGATACCGGCAGTGATCAGCGGCCCGAGATCGGCCGGGGAGACGTTGCCGTCGGTCGACTCGGACAACTACGGCGGCGCCCGTTCGGCGGTCGAGCACCTGCTGGCCCGCGGTTCCCGGGTGGTCGCCCACATCACCGGCCGGCTCGACGTGTACGGCGCCCAGCGCCGTGCCGACGGCTACCGTGACGCCCTGCTGGACGCGGGGCACCTGGTGGACGAGCGACTGATCGAGACGGGTGACTTCACCGAGGAGGGCGGCCGACGGGCGATGACGAAGCTGCTGGCCCGCCGTCCCGACCTGGACGCGGTCTTCGCGGGCTCGGACGTGATGGCGGCCGGCGCCCGTCAGGTCCTGCGTGAGGAGGGTCGCGCCATCCCCGACGACGTGGCGCTCGTCGGCTACGACGACTCGGCCATCGCCCGTCACATGGACCCGCCGCTGACCAGCGTGCGTCAGCCCATCGAGGAGATGGGACGCAGGATGATCGACCTGCTGCTGACCGAGATCGCCGACCGTCGTCCGGCGGTCACCCGGGAGCTGGAGCGACGCCAGGTGGTGCTGGCGACGGAGCTGGTGCCGCGGACGTCGTCCTGACCCGGTCAATGCCGGTGCCACCCGCTGTGCGGTCGCCGTCGCGGCCGCTCGGTGCGGTGCGTGACGAACCAGGCGATGCCGAGGAGTACGGCCCCGGCCAGCCAGCAGACGATCACCAGCCAGGCGCCGACGAGCCACTCCGGGTCGTCGGCGCCCCGGCACAGCTCCCCGGCGCAGCCCTCGCGCGCCGCGTCGAGTGCCACCACGAGCCACAGCGGCATGGCCAGGTTGAACGCGAGGAACACCCAGGTCAGCAGCCGCCACCGGGGAGTGCGCCGGGCCCGCATGACGAGCCTCCCAACGTCATGAACGGCTCATAACCTGACCATACGCCCGTATGATCCGGGCGAGAGCGTGTGGAAAACCGGCGGCACCCGCCCCGCTCCCAGACGCATGCTGAGGTCCATGACTCCGCAACCGCCGACTCCCCATCCGCTGCTGGACGTCGACGAGGTCCCCGAGCTGGAGCCCCACCTCCGCACCGTCGGCGAGGTGTTCCGCGCCTTCCGTACCCAGGACTCGGGCTGCGTCTCGTACGGCGTCCAACTCCCGGACGGCACACGCAGTTTCGTCAAGGAGGCCACCACCGACGCCGCCCACCGCTCGCTCGACCGTGCCTGGGCCTTCCACCGATCGGTCCGGCATCCGGCGATCGTCCCGCAACTGCACCGGATCGCGCTACGGGACGGCCGTACGGCGACGGTGATGCCCTGGCGTGAGGGCGAGTCCCTCCACACCCCGGCGGACCGCTCCCACCCCGACAGCCCCCGGTCCCGCTTCCGCGCGCTCCCGGTCTCCCGGGTCCTCGCCGCCCTGGACCGTCTCCTCGACGCCCATCTCGCGGTGGAGGCGGCGGGCCAGGTCGCCGTCGACCTCTACGACGGCTCCCTCCTCTACGACTTCCGGGCCGCCGAGCTCCATCTGATCGACCTCGACGAGTACCGCCCCGGCCCGTTCGTCCTCACCACGGACCGCCTCCCCGGCTCCCGCCGCTTCATGGCCCCGGAGGAGTGGCGACGCGGCGCCGTCATCGACCGCCGCACGACGGTGTACGTCCTCGGCCGCGCCGCCCGCCTCCTTCTGGGCGCCGACGACGACGAGCGCGCCTTCCGGGGCACGACGGCACAGGCGGCGGTCATCGAACGGGCCACCCGCCCGGATCCGGGCGAACGTTTCCCAGGCGTGGGGGAGTTGACGACGGCGTGGAGGGCGGCGGCTGCTTGAGAGGCGGGGGGATCCGGACGGACCCCGGTGCCGCGTCCGCTGTGTCCCTAGGGGGCGTCGCCCAGGATCAGCCGCCACCGTCGCTCGCCGTTCTGCTCCTCCTCGGTCGCCGTGAGGCCGGCCGCCGCGGCGACCGAGGCGGACGCGAGGTGCTCGGGGTGGATGTGGGCGACCACCGCCCGCACCGACCGCCTCCCGAGCCACTCGACGAGCGCCCGCGCCGCCTCCGAGGCGAATCCGCGCCCCTGCCAGGGCGTCCCGATCACCCAGGCGATCTCGGCGGTGGCCCGCCCCGCGTGTCCCCGGGTGATCGTCGCCTGGACCGTGCCCACGAGGCAGTCCTCCGCGCGCGGCCGCAGTACCCAGTTGCACCACGTGACGTCCTGGTCGGGCGACCCGGCGACCAGCCGCTCGTAGCGGGTCCGCAGGGCGTCGGGGGAGTAGGGCGTGCCGCCGGTGAAGGTGTGCAGGGCCGGGTCGCTGAGGACGGTGGCCATCTCCTCGGCGTGGTCGACCCGCAGCGGGAGGAGGTCGAGGCGAGGTGCGGAGAAGGGCTCGGCCGCCACGAGGGGCTCGGTCATCGGCTGGCCCTCTTCGAGATCCGGAAGGAGTCCGGGCCGCTCGGGATGCGGGTGCCGGGAACGACATCAGCCGGTGACCTTGTTTCCAAGGCCACCGGCTGATTACCGAGGGTGAGTGACGGGACTTGAACCCGCGGCATCCTGGACCACAACCAGGTGCTCTACCAGCTGAGCTACACCCACCATGTCGGCGGTTCGGGTTTCCCCGACCGGCCGAGAAAAAGTGTACAGGCTCCGAAGGGGTGCTCGCGCCCGCCTTTCGAGGCGCCCCTTCGCGGGCCTTGGTTCCGCCCTACCGGCCGGGCAGGACGTGCTTGGCGGCGATCGTCTTCGCGGTGTCGGAGTCGGGGCCCGGCTGCGGTACGAAGACGGCCTCGCGGTAGTAGCGCAGTTCCGCGATGGACTCGCGGATGTCGGCGAGCGCGCGGTGGTTGCCGTTCTTCTTCGGACTGTTGAAGTACGCCCGCGGGTACCAGCGCCGGGCGAGCTCCTTGATGCTGGACACGTCTACGATCCGGTAGTGGAGGTAGTTCTCCAGGGTCGGCATGTCCCGGAGCAGGAAACCGCGGTCCGTGCCGACCGAGTTGCCGCACAGCGGGGCCTTGCCGGGTTCCTTCACATGCTCCCGTACGTACGTCAGGACCTGCTCCTCGGCGTCCGTGAGCGTTGTGCCGCCGGACAGTTCCGTGAGCAGTCCGGACGCGGTGTGCATCTGACGTACCACCTCCGGCATCGTCTCCAGTGCCTGGTCCGGCGGACGGACGACGATGTCCACACCCTCGCCGAGGATGTTCAGCTCGGAGTCGGTCACCAGGGCGGCCACTTCGATGAGCGCGTCGTCGGACAGCGAGAGGCCGGTCATCTCGCAGTCGATCCACACCATGCGATCGTTCATGCGACCACCCTAAGGCTGACGTCCGCTTCTGTGAGCGCCGGTACACCCGCGGCCCTCGCTGGGGGGACGGGGCGGTTGCCGGTACGGCACCGGCCGGGCAGGGCGACGTGGGCGAGCACCAGTCGGCGCCCACCCCCGCCACACCTCACATCCCGCTCAGGATCGCGTGGACCCCGCTCACATTCCGCCGCGCTGCCCCGGCAGACTCGCCCGGCTGCCCGCGTACGCCTCGCGCCCGTTCTCCGCGGACGAAGCCGACGAGGACGACGACAGCGATGCCGATGTCCCGACCGGGTTCGGTGCCGTGCGCCGGGTCTGGAGCGGAACCGGCCCGCCGCTGTCCGGGTGCAGGGGCGTCGGCGTGCCCGCCGGACCGACCTGCCCGGCCGAAAGCGCCATGCCGTCGCTGTCCACCGGCTGCCGTTCCGCCTGCGGCCTGCGGGCGCGGTACGCGGCCCGGTAGGCGGCCGGGGACGAACCCAGCTGACGGCGGAAGTGCCCGCGCAGCGCCACCGGTGAGCGGAAGCCGCAGCGCCCCGCGACCTCGTCCACCGAGTAGTCCGACGTCTCCAGCAGCCGCTGCGCCTGCAGCACCCGCTGGGTGATCAGCCACTGGAGCGGTGCGCTGCCGGTCAGCGACCGGAAGCGGCGGTCGAACGTACGGCGGCTCATGTACGCGCGCGCAGCCAGCGTCTCCACGTCGAACTGCTCGTGGAGGTGCTCCAGCGCCCACGCGACGACCTCGGCGAGCGGGTCGGCGCCGATCTCCTCTGGTAAAGATCGATCGAGATAGCGCTCCTGGCCGCCCGACCGGCGCGGCGGTACCACCAGACGCCGGGCCAGCGCGCCCGCCGCCTCGTTGCCGTGGTCCGTCCGCACGATGTGGAGACAGAGGTCGATTCCGGCCGCCGTGCCCGCGGACGTCAGCACATCGCCGTCGTCCACGAACAGTTCGCGCGGATCCACGTGCACCGACGGATAGCGCTTGGCCAGTGTCGGCGCGTACATCCAGTGTGTGGTGGCGGGCCGGCCGTCCAGCAGGCCCGCCGCCGCGAGGACGAAGGCACCGGTGCACAGCCCGACGATGCGGGCACCCTCCTCGTGGGCGCGGCGCAGCGCGTCGAGCGCCTCCTCGGGTGGCGGAGAAGTGATCGAACGCCAGGCCGGCACGACGACGGTGCCCGCTCGGGAGATCGCTTCCAAGCCATGTGGTGCGGTGAGTTCCAGGCCCCCTGTGGTCCGCAGTGGGCCGTCCTCGCCGCCGCACACCAGCAGGCGGTAGCGCGGCACGCCCGCGTCCTGGCGGTCGATCCCGAAGACCGACAGTGGTATGGAACTCTCGAAGATGGGGCCGCCGCTGAACAGCAGCACCGCGACGATCTCCTTGCGGCGTCGCCCGGAGAGTTTCCGGGCTGCGGCTTCCGGCGCGGCAGCGGAGTCGTGGCTCATACTGCTAAGCCCCCCTCGGTGGTCGCGGCACCCTTAACCTTTCGGGTCTGTCGCTCCAACACGTTTCCCCTCGGTCCTGCACGAGTCCCCCGCCGTAAGACAGTCAAGATCGAATCTACTGCGTCCCGTGGTGCCGGCGTGACCAGTTGGGCATCCGGCACATTGTCGACTTGGCAACTTGGCGTGAAGCATTCGATCACGAAGCGTTGCACTCGTGGGGCGTGCAGGGAAGTGCGCCTTGTCGCAGTGGCTAATCCACGTAGGGTGCGCAGACCCCCGAAGACCCTTTCCGTGCAGGTGGAACGGGGGTTGAGGGGTGCTTCGGCCAAGGGGTGGGCGGGGGCCAGAAGTTGGCTGAAAAGAGTCGGGCGCGTGCGCGGAAACCGGTCAGCCGACCGGTGTATTTCCCCCACTGTGACGTCCGCCTCTACGAGCCCCGGTTGCGGCCCGGTGATGACGGCCGTGCGGGCGGGCGGGCGAACGGCCATGGTGGGCGCCGCGGCGGGCCCGCTCCTCGGCGCGCATGCGAGCCGCGCCGCGCTCCGACTGGCGCAGGAGAATACGGCAGACCGCGGTCACGGCGGCCAGACCCAGGGCGGTGCCGGCGGCCCCGGCCAGCGAGCTGCCGTACCAGAGGAGGACGACGGGGACCAGGACGCAGCTGAAGGCCGCCCAGCGGACGACGTCCGTCGCGGAGTCCTGGCCGCGTGAGGACGCGCGGCGGGCCTCGGAACGGGGTCTCGGACCGGACATGCTTGCTCCCTGGGGCGTGGCTCACGGGGTTCAACGCGTGTTCGATCGATCGGTCACTGTGCGCCCGAAACGGAACGGCGTTAAGTGAATCCTGTGCAAACCGCCTGTACAGCGCAGCAACCATTGCGTTACGGGCGCCCCCTCGTGCATGCTCCCTGGAATCCCCGCGACGGGGGTCCCCCGCTCGAGCCGATCGAGAGTGGGGGAGCGGGCGGGAACTGGGCTAAGGAGGCGTGCCGCCGTACCCTTGGGGGTACGAGGTTGGGAAGATGATTCCCGGACACAGCTCCGCCGCACACTGATGTCCCATCCATAAAGGATCACAACGCCGAGACAGCCATGGCCGGTCACGAATTCTTCGAACCCGCGGACCGCAAGCGGCCCGTCGCCGATCACACGGCGGCCGAGCCCCAGGCGGCGGAAGAGTCACGTCACTCCTGCGACCCAGCGTTCAAGCACGGCGTCGTCGTGGGCTTTGACGGCTCCACCTCCAGCGAGCGCGCCCTCGCGTACGCCATCGGCATGGCCCATCGCTCCGGGTCGGGCCTGATCATCGTCCATGTCGCCAACCGGCTGCCCACCACCGTGTGGGCGGGCTGCGAGCCCCCGGTCTTCGTCGACGTACCGGACCACCGCACCGAGGTCCTCGGGCTGGAGCTCGCCTGTGCGGAGTACCTCGCCGAGGTGCCCTGGATCCTCGTCGAGCGTGGCGGCGACATCTGCCACGAGCTCGAAGAGGTGGGCCGGGAGTACGAGGCGGACGCGATCGTCGTCGGCTCCACCCATGGCCTCGTCGGACGCCTCTTCGGGTCCGTGGCGGGGCGGCTCGCCAAGCGGGCGAAGCGGCCCGTGGTGGTCATCCCGTAGCCGTCCGCGCCTGGTTGTCGTTGTCAATCCGTAACTCGTCGTTGTCCCAGGTGAGATGCGTCCTGGGTACCGGCAACTCCCTTTGTGCGCCGCCCGAATCTACTCGCGCGTAGATGTGTTTGTGCCCTTGTGAAGGGCATATACCGGTCACCGCACAACCGCATATGCATGAAGGGAGCCCGCCGTGGACAACGACGTCTCTGCGGGAAGTACCACCACGATCGTCGGCCGACTCGCGCTCGGCATCACCCTGTTGGCCTTCGGCCTCGGCAACTCCGGTCTGATCGACGGCGTGACGGCGGCTGACGCCGTATCACTGGCCCACTACGTAGGCGGCGTTGCGCTCTTCGTCGCCGGTCTGTTCGCGTTCCGCGACCGTGACACCGTCACCGGTACGGCCTTCTCCGCACTCGGCGCGCTCTGGTTCACCTGGGCGGTCTCCGCCGGCGGCCAGGCCTCCGACAACGCGGCCGGACTGTTCCTGCTGCTGTTCGCGCTGGTGGTGCTGTCCCTCACCGTGGCCGTCGGCGACCCGCTCGCCAAGGGCACGTACGGGCTGTTCCTGGTCTCCCTGGTCCTGTTGGCCATCGCCGGCTTCGCCGACAACGACGGTCTCGCCAAGGTCGGCGGCTGGTTCGCCGTGGCGGCGGGCGCGGTGGCCTGGTACGCGGCGACGGCCGCGCTGGCCCAGTGGCCGACCGCCCTCCCGCGACGCGCGGCCCGCCGGGGAGTGACGGTCGCCGGTTAACCGCGTAGGCCGGGGGTTGGGCGGCCCCCGGCGTTGAGAACGGACCCCCCGTGACTGTGGCGTCACGTGGGGGTCCGTCGCGTTTCTCCGGCAGCGGGGGCCCGCTGCTACTCCACCGTCACCGACTTCGCGAGGTTCCTCGGCTTGTCGATGTCCCTGCCCAGGGACAACGCCGTGTGGTAGGCGAGGAGTTGGAGGGGGATGCCCATCAGGATCGGGTCCAGTTCGGCCTCGTTCTTCGGGACCACGATGGTCTGGTCGGCCTTCTCCTGGCACTCGTGGGCCACCGCGAGGATCCGGCCGCTGCGGGCCTTGATCTCCTCCAGGGCGGCACGGTTCTTCTCCAGCAGGTCGTCGTCCGGGACGATCGCGACGGTCGGCAGGGCGGGCTCGATGAGGGCCAGCGGGCCGTGCTTGAGCTCGGAGGCCGGGTAGGCCTCGGCGTGGATGTACGAGACCTCCTTGAGCTTCAGCGAGGCCTCACGGGCCACCGGGTAGCCCCGGACGCGGCCGATGAAGAGCATCGAGCGGGCCTCGGCGTACTCCTCGGCCAGCTTCCTGATCTCGTCCTCCTGCTCCAGGATCTCGGTGATCTGCCCGGGCAGCTTCCGCAGGCCCTCGATGATCCGCTTGCCGTCCCGGACGGAGAGGTCGCGGGTGCGGCCCAGGTGCAGGGCGAGCAGGGCGAAGGCGACGGTCGTGTTCGTGAAGCACTTCGTCGACACCACGCAGACCTCGGGACCGGCGTGCACGTAGATGCCGCCGTCCGCCTCGCGGGCGATCGCCGAGCCGACCACGTTGACGACACCCAGGACCCGCGCGCCCTTGCGCTTCAGCTCCTGGACGGCCGCCAGCACGTCGTACGTCTCACCGGACTGGGAGACGGCGACGTACAGCGTGTCGGGGTCGACGACCGCGTTGCGGTAGCGGAACTCGGACGCCGGCTCGGCGTCGGCGGGGATGCGGGCCAGCTCCTCGATCATCTGGGCGCCGATCATGCCCGCGTGGTAGGAGGTGCCGCAGCCCAGGATCTTCACGCGGCGGATCTGGCGCGCCTCGCGGGCGTCCAGGTTCAGGCCGCCGAGACGCACGGTGGAGAAGCGGTCGTCGATGCGGCCGCGCAGCACGCGGTCCACGGCGTCGGCCTGCTCGTGGATCTCCTTGTGCATGTAGGTGTCGTGGCCGCCCATGTCGTAGGAGGCGGCCTCCCACTCCACGGTGGTCGGCTCGGCGGTGGTCCGGGTGCCCTCGGTGGTGTACGTGCGGAAGTCGTCGGCCTTGAGGGTGGCCATCTCGCCGTCGTCCAGCGTCACGATCTGGCGGGTGTGGGCGACCAGGGCGGCGATGTCCGAGGCGACGAACATCTCCTTCTCGCCGATGCCGAGGACGACCGGGGAGCCGTTACGGGCCACCACGATCCGGTCCGGGAAGTCGGCGTGCAGGACGGCGATGCCGTACGTGCCCTCGATGACCCGGAGGGTCTCGCGGACCCTGTCCTCCAGCTTCGCGCCCTGGGCGCGGGCGATGAGGTGGACCAGGACCTCCGTGTCGGTCTCGGAGAGGAACTCGACGCCGTCCGCCTCCAGCTTGCGGCGCAGGTCGGCGGCGTTGTCGATGATGCCGTTGTGGACGACGGCGACCTTGCCCTCGGCGTCCAGGTGCGGGTGCGCGTTCACGTCGGAGGGGGCGCCGTGCGTGGCCCAGCGGGTGTGCGCGATGCCGGTCGTGCCCTTGAAGCGCGCCGGGACCTTGGCCTCCAGGTCACGGACCCGGCCCTTGGCCTTGACCATCTTCAGGCCGGACGTCTTCGGGGAGGTGACGACGATGCCCGCCGAGTCGTAGCCGCGGTACTCCAGGCGCTGCAGGCCCTCCAGGAGCAGCGGAGCCACGTCACGCTTCCCGATGTATCCCACGATTCCGCACATACAGGTGTGTCCCTCAGCCGTAGACGATGCGGCGCAGCTGCCTGAGCGTGAGCTCCGGCGGTGCCACCGCGCGGTATTTGAGATCCGCCAGGATCCGTTCGAAGATCTCCGCGTTCACCAGGCCCCGGGCCTGCAACTCGCGGTGGCGGCGACGGACGTGTTCCTCGGTCGTCTCGTCGAAGTAGGCGAGCACGTCCTGGATCACACGCAGCGCCTCGCCCCGGTTGAGGGGCGTGGACCGCGCCAGATGATCAACGAGTTCCTCGTGCACTCGGTAGATCCTGAGGTACCGACGACCGTTTCGCAAGAATTCTGCCCGATTTCGGGCACGTGTCCGTGGGGGATCTTTGGGTGAACGTTGAATCTGTCATGAGGACCTGTTCGTGCGTCGTCCATCCGGCGTCTTGCGACTTGTCGCCTGAGGGGACGAGTTTCAGACGTCATGGACATTCCTCGCATGGGCGTACCCGAGCAGCTCGCCGCACGCATGAACATGGCCGAGCAGCACGAGTACCTGCGCAACAGATTCTCCCGACGCACGATGATCAGGGGCGGCGCCGTCACGCTGGGCGCCGTCGCGGGTGGCGCGTTCGTACCGGGTGCCACCGCACAGGCCGCCGTTCCGACCCGGGCCGACACCCCGGCCGCCGCGACGGTCGACGGCGCCCTGGTCGCCCCCTTCGGCCGCCACCTCGCCTACGGCAACGACGCCAGCACGGAGATGACCGTCTCCTGGCAGGTCCCGGTCGCGGTGAAGAAGCCCTTCATCCGCATCGGCGCCCACCCCTGGGACCTCTCCCGCAAGATCGAGGCCGAGGTGCGCACCCTGTACACCCCGGCCGGTGTCGGTGCCAGCGGCAACCACACCCAGTACTACGTGCACGCCAAGCTGACCCACCTCAAGCCCGGCAGGACGTACTACTACGGCGTCGGGCACCAGGGCTTCGACCCCGCCGAGCCGCACCTGCTCGGCACCCTCGGCACCTTCACCACGGCCCCCGCCCACAAGAAGCCGTTCACCTTCACGGCCTTCGGCGACCAGGGCGTCAGCTACCACGCGCTGGCCAACGACGCCCTGATCCTGGGCCAGAACCCGGCCTTCCACCTGCACGCCGGCGACATCGCCTACGGTGACCCGACGGGCCAGGGCCAGGCGTCCGACACGGGCTTCGACTCGCGCACCTGGGACCAGTTCCTCGCCCAGACCGAGTCGGTCGCCAAGTCCGTGCCGTGGATGGTCAGCTACGGCAACCACGACATGGAGGCCTGGTACTCGCCCAACGGCTACGGCGGCGAGGAGGCCCGCTTCACGCTCCCCGACAACGGGCCGGACAAGGCGAACCTGCCGGGCGTGTACTCCTTCGTCCACGGCAACACGGCGATCATCTCGCTGGACCCCAACGACGTCTCCTTCGAGATCCCCGCCAACCTCGGCATCTCGGGCGGCACCCAGACCAAGTGGCTGGAGGCGCAGCTCAAGAAGTACCGTGCCTCCCAGGACATCGACTTCGTCGTCGTCTTCTTCCACCACTGTGCCTACTGCACCTCCACCTCGCACGCCTCGGAGGGGGGCGTGCGCCAGGAGTGGGTGCCGCTGTTCGAGAAGTACACCGTCGACCTGGTGATCAACGGCCACAACCACCAGTACGAGCGCACCGACGTCATCAAGGCGGGCGCGGTCACCAAGAAGCTCCCGATCGGCGGCACGGCGTACCCCGAGACCGACGGCGTGGTGTACGTGACGGCGGGTGCGGCCGGCCGCAGCCTCTACGCGTTCAGCGCCCCGCTGTCGTACGAGGGGCACGAGAACGAGGTCGAGTCCGTGTCCTCGTTCATCAACGTCAAGGGCGGCAAGCAGAACGAGACCGTCACCTGGTCCCGGGTGCGCTACCTCGACTACTCCTTCCTGCGCGTGGACGTCACCCCGGCCGCCAAGGGCCGCACGGCCACGCTGACGGTACGGGGCATCGCCGAGAGCGGCGAGCAGGTCGACCACTTCACGGTGGCGCGCAAGGCCAAGTAGGGCCGTACGCGCGGTTCGTGTGCCCGGTAGGTGCCGGCAGGTGCCCGGAAGTCCGGGCTCACGCCCGGTGACAGTCCCCGGCAGGCGGTCCTCGACCCGGATGACTACATCCGCTTGAGGATCGCCTGCTTCGCCGTCACGAACTCCTCGTCCGTCAGCACGCCCGCGCGGTGCAGCTCACCGAGCTCGCGCAGCCGCCGCAGCACCGCGTCCTGCTCGTGCTCGGCGGCGGGCGCGGGCACGGCGAGCGCTCCGGGCCCCGGCGGCCCGCCGTCCTCCCCTCGGGTCGCCGGATGCGGCAGCCGGGCCTGGACGGCCGCCGCTACGAGGGCCATCAGCGGGTCCTTGCGGAAGTTCCACAGCTCCACGGCGTTCGGGTCGTACTTCGGCGGGGCCTTGCCGGGGGAGTTCTTCACGGTGAAGCGGAGACAGCCGTTCTCCAGGCCGGCCGCGGGATGCCACTCCACGGCGGTCAGGTCGGTGACCGCGAGGACGCGCGGGCCCGCGGTGGCCTTCGCGTCCTCCGTCTTCCAGTTCCACTCCAGGCGGATCTGCGCGCCGTCGAAGCTCGCGGTGCCGTCCCCGGCGGACACCGAGATGGGGACGGCCGGGCCCGGCAGCAGGTACCTGTCCACCGGGGCGGACGGCACCTGGTCCAGCAGCAGCGCGCCCCGCACCTCGTCGACGAAGTACTCGGCGACGCCGTAGCGGTCGGACTCGACGATCAGCTGGTACGGGTCGTGCGGTTCGCCGAGCCGGCCGCCGGTCGCGAGCAGCAGCGGATCGGAGCCGTCCCGCAGCCGCAGCCTCAACCGGCCGGCCCGCTTCCCCTGTTCGAACGAGACACCCGCCAACGCGCTCAGCGGGACGACGAGTTCACCCAGCGTCCGGCGGAGAAGGCTGACGTTCTTGTCCCTCCCCGGAGTCAGCCGCAGGGCGTCGCCGTCGAAGACCCACGTCCCGTCCTTCTGGATGATTTCCGCCATGAGGCAGATTGTTCCACCGCACTCCGGCGTGGGTGCCCGTCACAGCCCGGCGAGGGGGTTCTCCAGGTTGCCGACCAGCTGGAGCGCGCCCGAGGGATCCGCCAGGTCCACCATCTGCTTGTTGTTGCGCAGCTGGAGCCGGTTGAGGCAGGACAGGGCGAACTCGGGGGCGAACATGTCGTACCGCTCGAACTTGTCGGCGAGTTCGGGCACCGAACGCTGGTAGTCGCGGGTCACCTCGGCGACCGTCCGCCAGAAGTCCTCCTCCTCCAGGATCCCCTCGGTGGCGAGGTTCGCCGCGAGGAAGCGGAAGAAGCAGTCGAAGACGTCCGTGAAGATCGACAGGAGCTTCTTGTCCTCCGGGACCTCGACGCGCAGCCGCTCGACCGTCGGCGGCAGTACCGCGTCCGGGTCCATCACCGCGATCTCCTCGGCGATGTCCTTGTAGATCGCGCGCTGGACCACGCCGTCCTTCAGGACCAGGATGACGTTCTCGCCGTGCGGCATGTAGACCAGGTCGTAGGCGTAGAAGCTGTGCAGCAGCGGGGTGTAGTAGGCCCGCAGATAGCGGCGCAACCACTGGGTCGGTGCCAGTCCGGACCGCTCGATCAGGGCACCCGCGAAGGACGCGCCCTCGTGGTCCACATGGACGAGGGAGGCCATGGTGGCGAGGGACTCGCCGTCCTGGAGCGAGCCGACCGGGCTCTCCCGCCACAGCGCGGCGAGCATCTTGCGGTACGGCGAGTAGCGGTCGGTGGCCGCCTCGTACTCCAGGTGCCGGTAGCCGACGGCCGCCCGCTCCCGGATGATGGACAGGCCCGTGTCCTTCAGCACCGGGTCGTTGTCGATGAGCTGGGCCAGCCAGTCGTTGATCGCCGGGGTCGCCTCCATGTAGGCGGCCGAGAGCCCGCGCATGAAGCCCATGTTGAGGACGGACAGGGCCGTCTTCACATAGTGCTTCTCGGGGTGGGAGCTGTTGAAGAAGGTCCGGATGGACTGCTGGGCCAGGTACTCGTCGTCGCCCTCGCCCAGGCAGACGAGATGGCCACGGGCGACCTCGGCGGCGAAGGTGACCGCGAGCTTGTTCCACCACTGCCAGGGGTGGACGGGTATGAGGAGGTAGTCGGCCGGGTCGAGGCCGCGGTCCCGCAGGACGCCGTCGAACCGCTCGACGGTCTCGTCCCCCAGCTCGTCCCGTACGAAGGACTCGTACTTGATCCCGATCCCCGCCGTGAACGCCGCCCGCGAGCGGTGCGCGGCCAGCCACACCAGGCGGACCGGGCTCGCGGTCTCGGGGGCGTACGACAGGTACTCGTGGATCCCGAAGCCCAGCCGCCCGTTGTTGGCGACGAAGCAGGGGTGGCCCTCGGTCATTCCCGTCTCGATCTCCTGGAAGCCGCTGTTCACCAGCTCGGCGACCGGGATCTGCGGCTTGGTGAGCTTGAAGCAGGTGCCGGAGAGGGTGGAGGAGATCTCCTCCAGGTAGACCGGGAGGATCTCGTCGCTCAGGCCCAGCGTCTGCTTCAGCTCGATGAAGAAGTCCAGTGCGGCGAGGGGGAGTTCGGCGCCGTCCCGGGTGCGGGTGATGGAGCCGGCGTCCACCTGCCAGTGGTCGAGGGCGTGGCGGGCCGCGCTGAAGCGGTAGCACGTCAGGCCGTCGTCGCTGCGGATCTCGAAGTCGCCGTCGGCGGTGGCCTTCGGCGTGACGATCCGTTCGTGGGCGAACTCGGCGAGGGCCTTGCGGATGAGCAGGCGGTTGGCCTTCTCCCAGCGCTCGGGGGAGAGGTGGGCCACGGAGTCGGCGAGGGTCATGCGGACACCCCCGTCGCGAGAAGGCTGGGCTTCTTCTTGAAGAATTGCTCTCGGGTGCAGAAGCTCAGCAACGCCTTCTTCTCCGGCTTCTGGATCTCGCGCGCGGGCACGAATCCGACGGCTTCGTTCAGGGCGTGGACGGCCTTGTTGGTCATGTCCGGCTCGACGACGACACGCTCGGTCGCCGGGTCCTCGAAGAGGCGGGCCATGACGGCGGTGATGACCGACTTGGTGAATCCGTGCACGGGCCGGTCGGTGGCAGGCGCCAGGAAGTGCATCCCGACGTCACCGGGCAACGGCTCGTACAGGCCGACCAGTTCACGGTGCCGGGGGTCGTAGTACTCCATCAGGAAGGCCGGTTCGCCGTCCTGGAGCCCGAGCAGCGCGTGCTGGTGCTCATCGGCCGTGATCTCCATGTAGGCCCGCTCGATGTCCACCAGTTTCGCGTCCTGCATCATCCAGTAGGCCGCCTTGGGGTGGGTGAGCCAGGAATGCAGGAGCTCGGCGTCCTTCAGGGGGTCGACGGGGCGGAAGGCGAAGGTCATACGGCGAACTCCTGGAACGCGATGGACTTCTCGACCGGGTAGTGCTCGCCGCCGGTCAGCTCACGGATGATGTAGCTGTTGCGGTACGCGCCCATGCCCAGGTCGGGGCTGGTGATGCTGTGTGTGTGGACGCCGGCGTTCTGCAGGAACACGCCCCGGCCGGTGACGTCGATCGCGTAGTTGCGGGCGATGTCGTAGTTGCCGTGGGAGTCGTAGCGCAGCCGGTCGCGGACGGGCTTGAGGAACTCGGGCTCGGCGTATTTGTAGCCGGTGGCCAGGACCAGGCCCTGGGTGTCGAGCTCGTAGTCCTTCTCCTGCTCCTCGTGGCGCAGTCCCAGCGTGTACGTGCCGTTCTCGTACCGGGCGCTGTTCAGCGACGAGTTGGTGAGCAGCCGGGTGGGCACCGGACCGCCGAGGTTCTTCTGGTACAGCAGGTCGAAGATCTCGTTGATGAGGTCACCGTCGATGCCCTTGAACAGGCCCTTCTGCTCGCTGGTGAGGCGGTAGCGGGTCTGTTCCGGCAGTGCGTGGAAGTAGTCGACGTACTCCGGGGAGGTCATCTCCAGCGTGAGTTTCGTGTACTCCAGCGGGAAGAAGCGCGGGGAACGGGTGACCCAGTTCAGCCGGTAGCCGTGCACGTCGATCTCGCTGAGGAGGTCGTAGTAGATCTCGGCGGCGGACTGTCCGGAGCCCACCAGCGTGATCGACTCCTTGCGCTGGAGCTCCGCCCGGTGCTCCCGATAGCGGGAGTTGTGGACGAAGTCGCCGCCCAGGCCCTGGCAGGCCTCCGGCACGTAGGGCGGGGTGCCGGTGCCGAGGACCAGGTGGCGGGCGCGGTACACGTCGCCGGCCGTGGTCCGCACGACGTACAGCTCGGCGCCCTCGTCGTACGTCACGTCGGAGACCGTCGTGCCGAAGCGGACGCTGCTCAGTTTGTTCGCGGCCCAGCGGCAGTAGTCGTCGTACTCGACGCGCAGCGGGTAGAAGTTCTCGCGGATGTAGAACGAGTACAGCCGCCCCTTCTCCTTCAGGTAGTTGAGGAAGGAGTACGGCGAGGTCGGATCGGCGAGGGTGACCAGGTCCGACATGAACGGGGTCTGGAGGTGGGCGCCGTCCAGGAACATGCCGGAGTGCCATTCGAAGTCGGGCTTCGACTCCAGGAAGACGCCGTCGAGTTCGTCGATGGGCTCGGTGAGGCAGGCCAGGCCGAGATTGAACGGACCGAGCCCGATCCCCACGAAGTCATGGGTTCCGGTCGGGTTTTCAGGACGCGCGGTCAAGGGACTCTCCCAGGTACTGCTCGGCGTGGCCGGCGATCAGGTCGAGTACGGCGGCCATGTCGTCGACCGTCGTCTCGGGGTTGAGCAGGGTGAACTTCAGGAAGTGGCGGGCGCCCACCTTGGTGCCCGCGACCACCGCGTCGCCGGAGGCGAACAGGGCCTTGCGGGCGTACAGGTTGGCGCGGTCGATCTCGGACGGGTCGGTGACGGCGGCCGGGATGTAGCGGAAGACCAGGGTGGAGAGGGTCGGCTCGACCACGACGTCGAAGCGCGGGTCGGCGGCCAGCAGTTTCCAGCCCTCCACCGCCAGGTCGCAGACCTCGTCGAAGAGCTGCCCGATGCCGTCGGCGCCCATCACCCGCAGGGTCATCCACAGCTTGAGAGCGTCGAAGCGACGGGTGGTCTGGAGGGACTTGTCGACCTGGTTGGGGATGCGTTCGTGCACCATGCGGCGCGGGTTGAGGTACTCCGCGTGATAGGTGGCGTGCCGCAGGGTGCTCGCGTCCCGGACCAGGACGGCCGACGAACTCACCGGCTGGAAGAAGGACTTGTGGTAGTCGACGGTGACCGAGTCGGCGCGCTCGATGCCGTCGATACGGTCCCGGTGCTTCACGGAGGCGAGCAGTCCGCAGCCGTAGGCGGCGTCGACGTGCATCCACACGCCGTACTGCTCGCACAGTTCGGCGATCTCAGGGAGCGGGTCGATGGAGCCGAAGTCGGTGGTGCCGGCGGTGGCGACGACGGCCATGGGGACGAGGCCGTCCCGCACGCAGCGCTCCAGCTCCTGGGCGAGCGCGACGGTCTGCATGCGCTTGTCGTCGCCGACGGGGATCGACACGACGGCGTCCTGGCTCAGGCCGAGCAGTTTCGCGGACTTCTTCACGCTGAAGTGGCTGACCTCGGAGGCGAACACGCGCAGTTTGGAGAAGGAGTCCGCGGCTTCCCGCCCTTCCCGGCCAGGCTTGGCCTCCTCACGGGCGAGCAGCAGCGCCTGGAGGTTGGACTGGGTGCCGCCGGAGGTGAACACGCCGTCGGCGTTCTCTCCGAGCCCGATGCGTGCGGTCGTCCAGTCGATGAGCTTGCGCTCGATGAGCGTGCCGCCGGCCGACTGGTCCCAGGTGTCCAGGGAGGAGTTGACGGCGGAGAGGATCGCCTCGCCGAGCACGGCCGGGATGACGACCGGGCAGTTGAGGTGGGCGAGGTAGCGGGGGTGGTGGAAGTAGACCGCGTCCCGGAGGTAGACGTCCTCCAGTTCGTCGAGCACCGCGGTGGTGTCGTGCAGCGGACGGTCGAGGTCGATCTCGTCGATGCGGGAGGAGAGGGCGTCGACCGTGACGCCGGTGAACGGACGGGAGGTGGTGGCGAGTTTGGCCGCCACCCGCTCGATTCCTTCGGTCGCGGAGCGACGGTAGTGCTCCGCGGTCGTGTCGTTGAGCAGGTGCGAGCGCATTGCGGGTCCTCCGGTGGGGACGGTCCGTGGGGGCGGGGGAGCAGGGCGGGGCCTCGGCTTCAACTTAGGTTAGCCTAACCAAAGTTGCATTGGGGAAACCCCGCCCCTGCCGTGACCGCCGTCACTTAGGACCCGGCCCGGCGTCGTGCATGCGTCCCTGGACGGATCACTCCCGCTCGCGCAGCTGCTCCTCCGACAGGCCCGGGCGCCAGTAGCCGACGAACGTCACACTGCGCCGGTCGATCCCCCGCTCCCGCACGAAGTGCCGACGCAGCTCCTTCACGCACCCGGACTCGCCCGCGATCCAGACGTACGGGCGCTCGGCGGGCGGGAGTTGGCCCTCACGAAGGGCGCCGAGGGCCATGGGGGACCCCTCGGCGCGTGCCTCGTCGCGCACCAGCCAGGTGATCTCGGCGTCCGCCTCGGTCACCAGGTCCTGCACATCGGCGGCGTGCGGCACCTCCAGCCAGACCCGGGCGCGGGTACCGGCCGGCAGCGACTCGACGATGGCACAGGCGGCCGGGACGGCGCTCTCGTCGCCCCAGACGACCACCAGATCGGTGTCCACGGGCGGCCGGAAACGGATCGCCCGGTTGTCCGCGACCGCCGGACCGAGCAGCAGGATCCGGTCCCCGGCGGCGGCCCGCGCGGCCCACGCGGAGGCCGGGCCGGCCGGAGTGTGCAGCACGAAGTCGATGTCGATCTCGTCGGGATCGCGTCGCAGCGCCCGCAGCGTGTACGAGCGCATCACGGCCCGTACGTCGTCCGGGAGTTCACGCCACGCCTGCCACCAGCCGTCACCGAGTTCGATCGGGACGACGGGCTCGGGCTGACCGGGGTGCGGGAGGAACAGCGACAGGGACTGGTCCCGCCCGTCGGAGAAGAAGGCGTGCAGATCCTCCCCGCCGAAGGTCACCCGGACCAGGGACGGACCGAGCCGCCTCGTCCGTACGACCTGGAGGGAGAAGAAACGGAACGGGGCGGCTACGGCCGTCGTCATGGAGAGCTCCTGAGGGTCAGGAAGTCGTGCTCGGGCAGATGCGCGGGTCAGCTGACCTTCTTCGCGTCCTCGATGGCCTTCGCGAGGTTCTCGACCATCGGCACGCACTTGTCGTACGACAGGATCGGCTCGGGGGAACGCGCGATGACCTGGCCGGCCTTGACCGCGGGGAGCTTCTTCCAGGTGGCCTCGGTGATGTCGGCCGGCTGGATGGTCGCGGTGCGGTCGTCCATCATGATGATGTCGGCGGGGTACTTGTCGACGTTCTCCCAGCTCAGCGTCTCGTACCAGCCGCCGGTCGCCTTCTTGGCGGACTCCGGGGGCTCGACGAAGTTCACGCCGAGGGCCTTGAAGTACTCCAGGTCGATGGAGAGGTTGGTGCCGGAGACGTAGAACGAGGCGTCGGCGGCGGAACCCGCCAGCACCTTGATCTCGGGCCGGGCCTTGGCGGCCTTGCGCAGCCGCTCCGAAGCGGCCTCGAAACGCTTCTTGGCGTCAGTGACCTTGGCGGCCTTCATGTCCGCGCCGAGCGACTCGGCCAGCTCCCACATGCGCGTGAGCGGCTTGGTCAACTGACGGTCGTAGACGGAGACGGCGACGCTCGGGGCCAGCTTGGCGATCTTGTCCTTCGACTTCTCGGGTACGTACCAGAGGGTGCCGGCGTCGTCGAAGGTGGTGGTGATCAGGACCTGGGGTGCGAAGACCGCGTACTTCTCGATGTTGAACTGGTCCCACGCGTTCCCGAAGACCGTCAGCTTGCTGACGTCCATGTCGCCGGCCTGGACGTCGGCCTTGCCGTCCTTCGTCGTGGTCGGGCCGAACACGCCCTTGACCTCGATGCCGTAGTCGAAGAGGGCGGCGGCGACACCGGTGAAGGCGACTATCTTCGCCGGGACCTCGTCCAGCTTCACCGTCGTACCGCGGTCGTCCTTGAACGACCAGGGGCCGGAGGCCTTGGCGGGCGTCGTCGAGTCCGAGCCGCCGCTCTCCGAGTCGCTCTCGCCGCAGGCGGCCAGGAAGGCGCCGAGGCCGAGCGCGCCGCCGGTGGCGATCAGGCCGCGACGGGAGAAGTTGGCGGTTCTGGCGTTCGGCATGGAGGGGTCTGCTTTCGTGCGTACGGGGGCAACTGGGTGCACGCCAACGATGGGTGGCGGAATCAGAATTAGGTTAGCCTAACCTTCTATTTTGTCCAGAGGGCGCCCGGCCCCAGTTCCCGTCCTGTGTGGTGCGATGCCCGCGCGGGGCATGGTGCGTGTCACAACCGGCGTGGTTCGCGGGGCGGCTCCTGTTGAATGTCACCGATGAACTCCCGCACAGCGCCCGCCACTTCGCCCCGCCGGCCTGGACTTTCGATGCCAGCGAAGGGGCTGATGAGGGAGAGGGTGGACCTCAGCCGGGGACGTGACCGGAACCGGCTTCGGGCTCGGTTTCAGATGCGGGGCGCATGAACCCCGAGGTGTCCAACTCGAAGTCGAAGGGAGTGGGGACCCGCACAGGCTGCCCGAACGGGACGTTGGTCCGCGACCGGTATCCCTTGGGAGACGGGTCCCAGAAGACGGACACCTCCTGCACCTGCATGTCGAGCACGAGGTACACCGGCACGATCCGCCCGTACGTGTCCAGCTTGTCGAGCCAGTCCGCGTCCTTGGTGGAGTCCGAGGTCAGCTCGGCGACGAGGGAGAGGGCGGCACCGTCGGCGTGGCGGCCTTCGGCGTCGAACGCTGATTCATCGGCGACGAAGAGATCGGGGCCGAAACCACGCTCGGAGGGAGGAAACACGAAGAGGAACGGCGAGGTCTCTGTGACGTGCCCGTCAGGGGCGTGGGCCTCGACCTGTGCGCGCAGCCTGCGCATGGGACGAAGGTAGCGCAGCTTCGACCACGGCGACACGACGATCTTCCCCCGGATGAGCTCGGCCTTGTAGCCGTCAGGTGTGTCCAGTTCCTCGACGATCCGGAGCATGTCTTCGAAGGCTCCGGCCGGAGGAGTGTCTATGGGGGCAGGTCGCTCGGTCATGGTGGGCACCGCGATCCTCCATTGATTACAGAGCGTGTCGCTCGCTCCACGATAGCGTCGCCCCGCATCGACCGCCTGCGACTCGACCCCCCTCACGCCGCAGCCATCCGCCCCGCAGCCTTCGGCCCCACCTCACACCACAGCAGCTTCCCGCCCCGCCCGAAGAGATCATCTCCCAGCGGATAGCCACCCCAGGTCTCCGCGTAGTGGCAGACGAGGAACAGCCCACGCCCGCCGGCGGCCTCCGCCGGAACCGGGCACAGGCGCTGGGACCGGTTGTCGAAGGGCGGCGGGATGTGCGGGTTGGTGTCCGAGACGCTCACCCGCAGCCGGTCGCCACCGAGCCCGCGCAGGCGCAGAGCGGCCGGGCCGTCCGAGTAACGGTAGGCGTTGGTGACCAGCTCCGAGGCCAACAGCTCGGCCGTCTCCTGGAGTTGGGACATGCCGTGTCCGGCGAGGACAGCTCGCATGGTGACACGGGCGATGCGGGCCGCGCGTGCGTCGTGGGGTAGTTGGAGGGCGTACGCCCACGTTGGGAACGTCTCGCATTCCGACGGGGATACGGTGGCCATGAATGCCTCCTGCGATGGCGGGACTTGGGCCGGTTGGGCGGCTCGGATCTCACCGTAGACTGCGGGTGCTGAAGGTTTTGCACGGAGCGGCAAAACCTTCAGGCTTTTACCTCGTGTGGGTGACCGCCACGCCAGGCGTACGAACGGAGCGAGGACATGGCACCACGCAGCGCCCCCACAGCACGCCGCCTCCGCATCGGCGTCGAACTGCGCCGGATGCGGGAACGCGCCGGCATGACCGCCGCCGAGGCCTCCCGGTCTCTGGGCACCACACAGGCCCAGATCAGCAACATCGAGGCCAACCGCTTCGGTATCAGCGCGGAACGCGTACGCACGCTCGCCCATATCTACGGCTGCACGGACCAGCCCCTGGTCGAAGCCCTCGCCGACATGGCCGCGGACCGCACCCGCGGCTGGTGGGAGGAATACCGGGACACCCTTCCACCCCGCCTCCTCGACCTCGCCGAGATGGAACACCACGCGACCGCCCTGCGCGTAACCCAGGTCATCAACATTCCCGGCCTGCTCCAGACACCGGAACACGCCCGCGCCCTGTTCCGCGAGGCAGTGCCGGCCTTGCGCCCGCACGAGATCGAGTACCGCATCTCCCACCGCATCAAGCGCCAGGTCATCCTTCACCGCGAGCAGCCGCCGCCGTACACGGCAATCGTCCATGAGGCCGCCCTGCGTATGCAGTTCGGCGGCCGCGAAGTGGCCAGGGCTCAGCTCAAGCACCTCGCCGAAGTCAGCGAGCAGGCGGGCATCAGACTCCTCGTGATCCCCTTCGACGGCACCTCGTTCCCCACCACAGGCCATGCCGTCGACTACTTCCACGGCCCGGTACCTGACCTGGACACCGTCGAGGTCGACACCGCCCACGGCGGCGAACTCATCGACGCGGCAGGACAACTGGAGAAGTACCGGCTCGTCCTGGACCGCATGGAAGCGGTCGCCTTGAAGCCCGCTCCCTCCCGCGAGCTCATCCACCGCATCGCCCAAGACACCTGACAGACGAGGGACGAACCGTGACCGAACCGACGTGGCAGAAGTCGACCTACAGCGAGGAAGGCTCCGCCTGCGTCTACCTCGCCAGCACGCCCACGGGAACGATCCTCCTGCGCGAAAGCGACGAACCGGAAACCACCCTCACCGTCGGCCCACACCAACTCCGCGCGTTGATATCCACCCTGCGGCAAGAACCCAGGAATGCTTCTTCCGGTGGTAAGAATCGGATCGGTGTAGGTACCGACTGTCGTCACCCCAAGTAGAAGCCCCGCCAGGGTCTGGCGGGGCTTCAAGTTTGCCTCAATGGCTACCTATGTTTGCTGGTTTCTGTCACGTATCGACTCGATAGTGCGCTCGGAGTTCCGCAGCGAGACCAGATGCTCCGTCAGTGTCAGCGTCGATCTCCACCGTCCACCAGGTGCTGTCGCTCGCAGCTAGAACCATGAGGCATCCTGTGAAGTCGCCTACAGCGAACCGCTCTGGATCAAGCAGGCGACGGTCCCTTGCCGCTACGAGCAGCAGATCGAAGCACTGCCTGACCCCAGCCGCGAATTCCCGAACCTGACCCCAAGACATGACATACCCCTGGGGCGAGGAACCTACCTTCTGACGGAATTCTGCGTATCCCAGGCCGGCTGCCCCCTGCCCAATCCCGTCGAAGTCGAGCACGGACCATATCCAGTTGTTGTCAGGGACCAGCGCAAGCAGGCTGTCGAGACCGACTATTTCCCCTTCAGCGTCGTGCATCCGAAATTCCACGATATCCCTCATCGTTCACCCCCAATCCAGCGGTTCCGCGCCACCGCGGCTGCGGGTGCCACCGGTCGCGTTTTCGTTCCAGGGGTGCTGATGCGGATTGTCATGGTTCTGCGGCCGTCCGTGATCAGTGAAGTCGACATCTCTGACGGGCTTGCCGCCTGCATCGAACTCTCGGGCCTGAGCGTACGGGGGATTGCGCCTGCTTCCCTTCACCCCAAGTTGCGTGTGCGGATACCCGGCGGCCGCCGGGTCAGGAGCTGGCTCACCAGTCCGGGGGTCCCTCGGAAGCTCCCGGTCGGGAAAGCCCCGAGGTGTATTGCAATTGTGAACGAGTACCGGCGTAGCCCCCGCCAGCACATAGTACGTGTGCACGTCACTGACGGTCAGATTGTGAACCGTGGCCGTCGACGCCGACCAACGCTTGACCGCAGTGACCTGGACCCGCGTTCCCGCACTGGTGCTCAGCCATTCGCCCGGCTCAAGATCGGTGGCCGGAACCCATACCCTTAGTTCCGGTACCCAGAACGGATGTCCATCGGTCGCGGTGACCGATGCCGTCCTGGCCCCCTTCTTGCCGTCGATGTCAACGGTGACCTTGACGAGGTGCTTGAGCCCTGTGCCCTTGATCTCGGCAGTGACCGTCTCAGCCTTGGTCTCGCCGGTCTCCGGGTCGGTGGCGAGGACCTTGTCCCCGATGTCGACGTCCTCGATCTTCTTCGTCGAGCCGTCGGCCATCAGTACTCGGGCTTCGGGCGTGAAGCTGTTGCACTGCCCGAGCTCCTCGACGGCCTTCTTGCTCCTCCGCCACCCCCGGAAGCTGTCCCAAAGGTCTTCGGCCAAGCCTCCGATCCGTTTGATCAGGGCATAGCCCTTCTTCACCCGGTACCAGTACTTCGCCACCAGCCGGCCGACTGGACCGCCGCTGATGAGCGATGTGACGACGTTCAGGGCGGTTGCCCCGCAGGAGCCGAGGCTGCCGGTGGTGAAGCAGTCCAGCGCGTCCGTGATGCCCAACTCGTCCGCGAGGATCTTGCCCAGTTCCTTGGCGACGGCGATCGCGCGCTGTTTGGCCGCGTCCTCTCCCGCCTTCGCCGCGATGGCCTGGCGCGCCGCAGGGGGCGTGGAGCTCATCCGATAGCTGTGGGCGGGGGCGTTGGAGGAGGGGTCTTTGGATCCCGAGCACCCGCCGCAGCCGTCGTTGTGGCCAGGGACGGAGTAATAGACCCCGTTGACGGTGTAGTCGGCGCCGGGGCCGCAACGGTCGTCGGAGCAGAACTTGAGCCCGCTCGGATCGGAGAAGGTGACCGGATTGTTGTTGCTGTAGGCGTAGCCGTTCATCTGTTGCGGGTCGGTGTAGTCGATGATCGGGTCCGCCGAGATGAAGCGGCCTGTGTCCGAGTCGTACTCGCGCGCCCCCAGTGTTGTCAGGCCCGACGACTCCTGGATCGTTCCGCCCACGAAGCCCTTGTCGTTCACCCAGCCCGGGGACGACGACGTGGACTCGTCGCGCGCGTTGCCGAAGGGGTCGGTGCGGCGTCGTGTCGTCTCGCCCGTCTTCGCGTCGACCGCCAGTTCCGCCGTGCCCTGATGGTCCGACGCCAGGAAGTGGACACCGTCCGCCTCCCGCATCGCGACCGTCGTGCCGCCGAAGGAGTAGTAGCGGGTCGCCGTCACCGCTGACGTGGACTTCGCCAGGTGGAGTTCCATGCCCGGCAGGTAGAACGTCTTCTCGTCGGGGGTCTCCCGGAGGATCCGCTCACCGGATGCGTCGTACTTGTACGACGTCGCCGTTCCGTCGGCATTCGTGACCGTCGTCAGCTCGCCCTGCTTGTCCCAGTCCAGCGACTGGGTGTCGCCGCCGAGGACACGTGTCTTGGTGTTGCCGGACACGTCGTAGGTGTAGGTGTCCTGGGAAGTGACCTGCGGGGTGGTGCTCGTCGCAGCCGTCGTCTCGACCACCGACGACACCGTGTGCGGGCCGGACTTCGTCCCGGACGGGCCGGAGCCCGCCTCTCCGTACTTGTACGAACGGGTCGCGGTCGCACCGCCGTTCACACCGTGCCGTACCTCGCTCGCGCGGTTGCCGATCGAGTCGTAGCCGTATTCCGTCCAGAACGGGGACACTCCTCCGACCGTCGAGGACGACGCACCGGAGGAGCACGCGCTCTCCGAGGCTCCCGTGCCCGACGCCCCGCCGGACGTCACCGACGACGTCCAGGTGTCCGTCAGCCGGCGCAGACCGTCGTACGTGAAGCACTGGACGTCACTTGTGCCACCGGTCGGGGTGTCGGCGATCGAGAGGATGTCGCCGACGGCGTTGTACGTGTAGTCCGAGTCGTACGCGACGCTCGACGCGCCCTCCACGTCCACCCGCGAGTTGGTCAGGCGGTCCGTGCCCTGCTCGAAGGTGTTGGTGATCCAGGTCTTGGGTGCCGACGAGACACCCGTGGAGAGCTCCAGCTGCTCCAGGTCGGAGGTCGGGGAGTAGGAGACGTCCGAGACGTAACTGCCTCCACTCAGTGATGTGTTGAGCGCTGCGGGGCGCTGCAGCTCGTCGTAGGTGTACGACAGCGCCTCACCCGTCAGGTCTCCCGCCGCCGGCAGGCCCTGGCCCTGCACGGTGCCGTCGCGGTTGTACTGGGTGTTGAACTCGTACGTGCCACCCAGTTGCGGCTCGGCCGTCTTGGAGAGGTAGTACTTCGTCGAGGTCGGCTTGTAGTCGTTGTCCGCGTCGAGGACCGGGTAGGTCACCGACGAGTAGACCGCACCGTCCTTGTACGTATAGACGCCGTACAACTCGCCCTTGGCGAAGGTGTCGTACCGGGTCACCGACAGCCGGGTGCCCGTCGTGGCCTCGCCCTGCCAGGTGGAGGCCACGCGGCCCAGGTCGTCGTACACGGTCGAGGTCTTGTTGCCGTTGACCGTGGTGGAGGTCAGGCGGTCGAGCTCGTCGTACGTGAACGAGCTGTCACCCGTGTCCGGGTCCTCCGCCGTCTTCTTGCGGCCCAACTGGTCGTAGGTGTACGACCACACGTTGCCCGCGTCGTCGGTCACCTTCGACAGCAGACCCGAGTCCGTGTAGCCGTACGACGTGGTGACCGCGTCACCGTCGGCCGGGTACTGGACCTGGGTCGTCGTGCGGTCACGCGCGTCCGTGACGACGGTGGTCTTCGTGCCACCCGTCGGCGGGGTCGTCGTGACGCGGTCGCCGCCGTACGCGAACGTCGTGCGGTACTTCTCCGTGCCCTGGACCTTGAAGATCGTCGCCTTGGTGCGGCTCGCGCCGTCGTACTCCGTGACCGTCTGCGCGTCGAGGTCGGCGTCGACCGGCTCGAAGAGCGTGGAGGACGGGACACCGGCGGCGTAGTAGGTGTCATTGACCTTCACCACGCGGCCGGAGCCGTCGTAGAAGGTGTCCGCGACCATACGGCCGCCGTCCGCGCCCTCGGTCTGTTTCTGGCGGGGCCGCAGGAAGCCGTCGTACAGCGACCACTCGCTGCCGTACGACGTGCCGTCGTTCTGGATCTTCTGGGTGTGGACGGCGGTGGGGCCGTCGTCGCCGCGGATCAGGTACGTGTACTTGAGGGAGGGCACGAAGTCGGAGGCCTTGGGGTGGTCCGGCAGCCACACCGACACCAGACGGCCCAGGCCGTCGTACGCGAAGTCGGTCCTCATGCCGTTCTGGTCGACCTTCGCGCTCGGCAGTCCCCGCTGGGGGGCGTACTCCGTCGATGTCGTCCAGCCGAGGCGGTTGGTCGTCGTCGACTTCATCGCCAGGCCGTACGTGTTGTCGGTGTACGTGGTCGAGGACGTGTACGTCGTCGAGGACGACGCCGTCTGTGCGTCCTTCACGACCAGCGGGCGGCCGTAGCCGTCGTACGTCGTGACGGAGGTCGTCTGGTACGTCGCCGTCGTGCCGTTGTGGGACGAGAGGCGCTTGGTCGTGGTCGCGTCGGCCTTGGTCGGGGCCGCGCCCAGAGTGGTCGAGCCGTCGTAGTAGGTCAGGTCGTCGGAGATGACGTCGGACTTGCGGTCCGGAGTGGAGGCGCAGTCCACCTTCACTCTCTCCACCCGCGACACATACGAGTACATGTGCAGGCTCGCGCTGTCCGCGTACTCGGTGCGGATGCACTGGTTGTCTGCTACGCCCACCTCACCGGCGTCGTCGACCTTGACCGCACGACCGGTCTTGTCGTCGTACGACGTCGTCGACTTGGTGTGCCGCCAGCCGCCCGTGGCCAGCGCGACGTACGTGTCCACCGAACCCGGCGCGACATAACGTGCCTTGCGCGTGCCCCAGTCCTTCGTCTGGGTGGCCGTCACCGCGGTCCAAGGCACCGTCACCGATTTCTGGGTGATGGCGGAGCCGTTGTAGGTGATCGTCTCCAGTTCTCGGCCGCCCTTCCAGTCGGAGTCGTCGTAGGAGACGCCGAGGGAGTCGGTGACCGTCGCGGAGCGGGTGGTGCCGTCCTTGCGGACGTCTCCGTCGAGGCCGCGGAAGAAGACGTGCTCGGTCTTGGTGTTGGACGCGGAGTTGGTGCCGGCCGAGGTCGCGACCTGGACCCTCCCGTAGCCGCGCCAGTCGCCCCAGGTGCGGTACTCGGAGGTGGTGATGCCGTCGGCCGGGGTCTTGCGCCAGCCGGCGTCGCCCACGTACGTGTACGAGGTGACCTGATCGTCGTTGCCGCCGGTGAGGTCGGTCTCGACGACCGATCCGACGACGTACTTGTGGAACCAGTCGAGGATCGGATCCTCAGCGCCGGGCGGGTTCCACTTCACCGGGAAGCAGCGCTTGGTGGAGGAGTCCTCGGCGGGCAGGTTGCCGGTCGTGCACTGCGCGGCCGCGTAATTGACGCTGAGTGCACCACCGGCCTCGTTCACCACGCCGGAGAGGCGGAAGCGGTAGAACGGGTTGAGGTTGTCACCGGTCTCGTCCACGCGGTTGGGCAGCTGAGTGCCGTACAGCTCGACGGACGGGACGGAGGCGGCTGTACCCGCCTTGCCGGTGTGGTCGACAGCGTTGAGCCACAGGGACTTCGAGGCATCGCCGTTGTCGGTGAAGACGTGGGACAGGCTCCACTCGTCGACGGGCGAGTAGGTCGCGTCACCGGTGCGGATCTGCGTGGTGATCTTCGTGAGCTTCTTGCGGGTCCAGAACGTCGGCGAGTTCTGGCCCACACATTTGGTGTCGGCCTTGCAGTTCCGGTCCCAGGGGACGTCGGGCCAACTGGCGGCCGTGGAGTCCGTGAGGTCGGAGGGCTCGCAGTCGGTGGGGGCGCCGATGCAGCGCTCGGCGGTGGTGAAGACGACCTGGGCGGCAGGCTTGGTGGAGTAGGCCTTGCCCGCGCGCTGTCCGTAGTCGATGCGCTTGAGGTAGCCGCCGCGGACGTAGGACTTGCCGTTCTGATCGGTCTTCAGGCCCTGCGTGTAGTAGTTGATCTCCTTGCCGTAGTAGTACGACATGACATTGCCGTGCGGGTCGATGACGTGGTCGAGGTTCCAGCGCCAGGCCTGCGCGCAGGACGCGTTCGCGAAGGTGGCGTTGTAGCAGGGCTCGCCGGAGTCGTCGCCGTAGACGGGCACGGTCCAGGCGGAACCCGTCTCCTCGTTACCGCTGGCGTAGCCGGGCAGGCGGCCCAGGCCGAAGAAGTACTGGGTGCCGTCGGCGACGGTGATCTTCCAGTACTCCCCGTTGTCGTCGCCGTTGGTGGCACCTGTCAGATGCTCGATCTTGGAGTTTTCGTCGGAGCTGAGCCGCCACTCACCGGTCGTGTCGTCCTTGACGAGCTGGCCGGAGGTGCCGCCCCCGAGGGCGAGTGTGGCGTTGTCGTATGCCCAGCACTCGTCACCGTACGTGTCGTCGTGTCCGTCGTCGGCGCACGGCTTGTAGCGACGTTCGATGTAGCCGGGTTCGTAGCTGAAGCCCTGGCCGATCCACGAGCCCTGGTTGTTGGTCGTTGCCGTCTGGCCGTCGACCGACTGGGAGTTGTAGCTCAGGCCGACCGTGGGCTGGAGGCCGCCGGGGACCGGCGGGACGGTCATCGGGTAGGACCAGGTGAACGCGCCGGAGCTGGTGTCCACGCCCCACTCGGAGGACGCCGAGAGGCTGGTCGCCGCGTAGTCGCCGCCGTCACCGCCGCTGCTCGCGGTGGCCGCGAGGACGGTGGCGGAGGAGGCCGTGGTCGTCTCCGCCGTCCGCAGCAGCTGGGTCTGCGTGCCCGAGGTGTCACCGGCCGCGCCGACGGTCGCCGTCAGTGTCTGCGCCGCCGCGTTGTTGGTGCTCTTCAGGTACGTCGGAGTCGAGCACGCCTTCTTCTCCGGCGCTGTGAGTACGCACGCCGGGTACTGGGCGAGCCGGAGGCGGGAGCCGTAGCCGCCGCCGTAGGCATCCGCGAAGTCCGTGTAGTCCAGGGCGACTTGAGCTGCACCCTTGGTGGCCTCGCCGTCGGTGCGGGCGACGGTGAAGAGGACTCCGTCGACGCCGGCCGCGGTGGCCGCCTTGCGGCCGAGGACCTCGACGCGGACGGACTCGGCGGCCTTCTTCCCGCCGACCGCCTTCGCCGTCAGGGGCAGTCCCTTGGCCTTGGCCGCCTTGCCGGACAGTGTGATCTCGGCGCTGCCTGCCTTCGGCCAGGCTGTCTCGTCGGCCTGCTTGACGGCCGCCTTCTCCGCCTCGTCGGCCTTCTTGAACGCCTTGGCCCTGGCGTTCTTACCGCGGACGGGGTCGTCGAGGTTCGTCTGTGCCTTCGGCTGAGTCAGGCCGTCGGCGGCGGTGGCCTCGGGGGCGTACTGCGGGAGGAGGCCGACCGACAGGGCCAGGCCGAGCAGCAGCGCGGCCCGTCTGTGGCGGGTCCGCCAAGCCGGTCGTGGCGACCGGTACCAAGGGGGCGAGGACATGACATCTCCATCGAAAAGAGGAACGCGGGAGAGAGGAACGCGGGAGAGAGGAACGCGGGAGAGAGGAACGCGGGAGAGAGGAACGAAACAAGGGGAGAGAACGAAGCGAGCAGAGCGACGCGTGGGCGGGCGGCTTCCGTGCCGCCCGCCCATCTGGATCGGGGCGTTGCGTCTAGGCCTCGTCGATGCTGGAGCCGGATGGCAGAACCGCCACCCGTGCCACGAGCGAGGCGTCCAATGGGCCCCGGTACATGCGGACCTCGTCCGTGGAGCCCGAGAAGTACCCGCTCGCTTTGGAACCCGTCAGCTCCCGGCCGACCTGAAGACTCGTGGTACTGAAGTCCCAGGCGTTGTCCCAGGAGGCGTCGACCGCCGCGACTCCGTTGACGTACAGCAGCACGTCACCGAAGACCGCGTTGTAGACCAACGCAAGGTGATCACCGTCGCCCAGGGAACTCGGCGCGTCGACCGTGTCGAGGAGCGTGGTGGTCACCGGGGTCCCGGTATCGGCGTCGGTCACCACCAGCTGCCAACGAGCCTTGGACGCCGAGTACTTGACCTTGATCGCGCTGCCGTTGGCACCGGACAGCGACAGCACCGTCGCGTCCGCGGTCGGGCTCGCCGAGGCCAGCCGGGCGCGGGCGGTCAGAGTGAAGCTGTCCTGCGCGGTGAGCGGTCCGGCCACGGCACGGGTGGCGTAGGCGCCCGTGCCGTTGAGGGCCAGGTGCCCGTCGCCCCACAGGGGTTCGGCCGGCGGCACACAGTCCGGGTCGGCCTCGGTGTCGCAGGACTCGTCCGGCTGGTAGATGGAGGCGCCGCCGCCCAGGGTCAGGCCGGTGCCCCCGCCCGTCTCCGGGGAGAGGCCGGCGTTCGCCTCGTCCAGCTGCCAGTAGGAGAGCTGGTGCGGCTGGATACCGCCGATCTCCTGGCCCTCGGCGGGCGGGATGACGCGGTCGTAGAGCTTGACGTCAGCCACGCTGCCTTTGAGGGCGGCCGTGTAACCGTCGGCGGACAGCCTGCGCCCGACCTGCACGGCTCCGGAAGCGCTCCAGACGGTGTGCCGGGCCTGGACGTCGTCGGCGACGAGGACTCCGTTGACGTACAGCATCATCTTGCCCAGCTCGTCGTCGTACACCCCGATGAGGTGGGTCCAGCTGTCGACGACGGCCGTCGCTCCGGACACGTTCCAGGTGCTGAGGGACTCCATGTCGCTGACCGGTATACGGAAGGTCCAGGAGGCGCTGTCCACGTCGTAGCCGAGTTCGAAGCCGGGCTGTGCGGTGCCGTCCTGGCTCACCACGGTCATGTTCTCGGTGGGCTTCGACGTCAGATTCACCCAGGCGCTCACTGAGAAGGTGGTACCGGTGTCGACGGCGGGCGCGCCGGCGTCGAGGTAGGCGTTGTCGGTGCCATCGAAGGTGGCCGCGGTATCGGTGGAGCCGAGAGGGCCCTCTTGCTCGAACGTGACGCCGGAACCCGCGGTGGCGTCGGGTGCGCCGCTCGAGCCCGCCGCCTTGGCCGAACCCCGCTTGTCGCCGAGGGTCCAGGCGGCGACCGGTGCGCGGCCGTCACCGACCAGGAAAACATGGGTCGTCGGCGTCTTCTGCGGATTGCCGGCTCCGTCGACCGCGGTGACGTGGAGGGTGTACGAGCCCTCACTCGGTGGCATCCAGCGGATCGTCGCCGGGCCGCCGGTGGGCTTTGCGGCCACCGTCTTCTTTGTGTTGTCAGCCTGCGGACCGGTGAAGTAGTACGAGTAACCGGTCACATCGGTGGACGGCGAGTCCATGGTGAAGGAGCCGTAGTCACCGATGCCCGCGTGCCATGCCTCGTCGTCCGGGTACTCCGCCGAGGTGACCACGGCTGACTTGGGCTTGCTCGCGTCGTAGATGAACTCGCAGCGGGTCTGGTCGCCGTCGGTGGACCAAGGGCCGTAGGAGGTCTGGTCGTAGCCGCGGACCGCCCAGGCGATGGTGGTGTTCGACGGGATGGAGAAGCCCGCTTCGCCGTCGCCCGAGACATCGGAGCCGATGGTGTAGTAGAAGGTCTGTTGGCCTGTCTGGCTGCCCTTGGTCACACCGACCGTGGTTTTCTTGGCGGCGGTGGCGTAGTGGACGACTTCGGCGCCGGAGCTGTTCGTCCACGAGACCTTGAACTGGGCCTGGAGAGTCTCGGTGTTGGAACCGGTGTCATGGTGGTCGTAGTCCTTGATGACCGCAGTCACGCGCGGCGCCTCGGTCACGTAGTGCTCGGTGGCGCTGCCGTACTCGCAGGAACCTCCCGGCTTCATCTGGAGGTCGTCCTGGTCCGGCTCCAGCGGTGGCCGGTTGTAGGTGACGGAAAGGTGCGCGTTGCCGCAGAAGCGTTTCCAGTACGACGTGTCGGACTCACTGCCCGCCTTGAGGCGGAACGTCGTCGTGTCCCAGCCGTTGTCGGCCGCCTTCTGGACCGTGCCCGTCACGCCGAAGCGCACATTCTGATTCGTCGACGTACACGAACCCGCCGTGTCCGTAGGCGACTTGCTGGAGATTGTCTCCTTGGACGACGGCTGGTTCGACCAGTTCGTCGACGAACTGATCGCGCTCGCGCCGCCGCTGTTCACCCGGGCCAGCTGCACCTCGCGCGGGGAGTCACTGTAGGCGTGCACCAGCGTCACTGCGAACTCCGCGCTGATGATGTCCTTGCCTTCGTAGCTTCCGGTCGGCATCGCGAAGAACTGTCGCTTGACGTCGGTGGAGTTGGCGCAGCGGTACGACACGTCGGAGGGGCAGCGGCCCACGCCCTCGTCGTCGCCGAACTTCCAGAACTCGTATGTTGAGTTGAACGACGACACCATGGTCCAGCCGGTGCGGTTGGCCGTCTTGACCACCGGGTCGATGTAGACCGGGTAGACCGTGTCCACGTCGGTGAGCATGCCCTGCTCCGGAGTCAGGGTCAGAGCGTCCGGGGCGACGTCCACGGCGACGTCGGCGACCTGGGCACCCTGCGGCGGGGCCGCGTTGTCAGCCGGGTCGGCGGAAGGGTCGCTCGCGGCGGCGGACGGTTCGGCCGAGGCCGTGTCGCCGGAGCCGTTGCTGGAGTCCCACATCAGTGGCTGGGGCGCCTCGAAGACCGTGCCGCCGGAGCCGGTGTCGGTGGCGGTCAGCCCGCCGCCGGCGTCCTCCTTGACGTCCAACGAGGTGGTGTCGACGGGAAGTTCGAGTTCGGCCAGCTCAGGGTTGGCCGCAGCCTTCTTGTTCTTGATCACCAGGACGTGAGAGAAGCCCTCCGCGTCGGCCGTGACCTTGAGGTCGACGCCGGGCAGGACGCTCGCGTAGGTGGCGGTGGAGCCGTCCAGCTTCGGCTTCGGCAGTTCGCCGGGCCAGTCGAGGGAAAGGGCGTGCCCGTCCTTCTCGATCGCCGCGAAGGTCGAGTCGCCGCCGCCCGAGAAGGACATGGCTGTCAGCGTGGCCTTCGGAGCGATCGTGCCGTTCTCCTGCATGACCAGCGTGGTGTCGATGTCCGTCCACTCGCCGTTCTTGCGGGTGCGGACGGGCTGCACGTACTCGCTGGTCGTGAAGGTGCCGTCGGGGTTGGCGACGGTGGTGCCGCGCTCGTCGCGCAGGGTCTGGATCTCGACGGGCTCGCCGGACTTCTTCGCCTTGGCCTGGGCGGCGGAGGGGGAGAGCGACGGGGGTCTGTCGTCGGAGGTGTTCGTGCCCGCCGACGCCTGCCCTGCGACGGGAGCGGCGTCAGGACTGACGCCCAGGCCGGGGGTCAGCATGGCTGCGATGGCGGCGGCTGTGACAAGGGAGCGGCGTCCCACTCTGGTGCGGGTTTTCATGGTGCTGCGCCTTCTTCGCGTCGACCTCGCGTTCATCGCATCGCCCCGAACGCCGCGCCCTGGTCGGGCAGTCCACCGGAACCGGGCTGGTAGGTCGTCGTGCCGGTGCTCGTGTTGCCGTCGATGTTCGTCCATGGCACGACGTAAAGGACGCCCTTCGAGGTGGCCGAGGCCTTGCTGTAAGGCACGCCCACGTAGAGGTTGGTGGACCCGGCCAACAGGGCTACACCTGTGTAGTCACGGGCCGTCCCAGCGCCGGGGAGCCCAGAGCCGCGAGTGAGCTCCTTGTCGGCAGCGCCGATGGCCGTGTCGAGCGGCCGGAAGATGTGGACGGCCCCCGCGTCCTTGACCGACGCCGTGTCCTTGCCGGGCTCACCGACGGCCAGACGGACGGTCGCCGAGGTGGTCACGACGCTGGTGTCGGTGTTGGTGATCGCCACTCGCTGGCCCATGAAGTCACCGGCAACCGCGTCGCCCTCGAGGTCCATGGTGCTGCCGTCCATCGCCGTGACCGGGGTGTAGGCGCCGGACGGCTGGACGCGGACGACCGCGACACCGCCGGCGTCCGCCAACGTCCCGACGTCCTCGCCGGGCATCCCGATGGCGAGCAGTACGTCGGAGTTGTACGTCTGGCCGCTCGGCCGGTAGCCGCTCATGGAGATCGAGGTACCGAAGCTGTCGCCGGCTTCCGGCGCACCGGCGATCCCGGTGTCGTTCTGGTCGAGTCCAATGAGTGGCGTGGGCATGCCATTGGAGAGGGTGTGGTTGAAGGTCGCGACGCTTCCGGCGAACTTTTCGTCACCGATAGTCTCTCCCGGGCTGCCGACCGCGAAGTAGCGGTTGGTCCCTGCGAGCGAGTAACCGAAGCGGTCGTTGGCCTCGACTGCACCGGGGATCCCGGGGTCGTTCTGGCTGAGGGATTTCTTGGTGCTGCCCTGCACGTATTCGATACAGCCGGCGTCCGAGTAGGTCTTGCCGTCCACGGTGACGTTCTCACCGGGGACACCGACGATCAGGTACGGCACGCCGCTCGCGGTCGAGCCAGCCTTGAGGGAGAAGCCAAACCAGTCAGACGTCTCGATCGCGGTAGTCGAGTCGAGCTCCTTCTGGGTATACCCTTCGATTTTGGAGCCCGCCCCGATGCCGGTGGGCGTGCCATGGACGATGTAGATCGCCCCCGCGTTGACGACGTTGGCGCCGTCCTGCACGACATCCTCGTAAGGCGCCCCCACCGCCAGGTCGCTACAACCATCACCGTCGGCGTCATAAGCGGCGACGGAGGCCCCGAAGCTGTCACCCATTTCCGGCGTCGCCGACATTCCGGTGGTGGCCTGAGAGATTTCCAAGACCCCCTTGCCGCCGCCGAGCGCCACGCGCACGAGCCCGGCCTGTTTGGCCCCGTTCACCGTGGCCTCCGGGTCCGCGATCACCGTGTCGGCCACCCCGTCGCCGTTGAAGTCGCTTGCCACTCCGGCCGTGCACGTCGCCGCTGCCGCCTGCGGCGACGCCATCGTCACGACCCCCGTAGCGGCCAGGAACAGGCCGGCCAACGCGGCTAACCCCCCGGCCAGATGTGTACGCGTGCGCACACCCACCCCTTGTTTTCCTTTGGGTAATGCCAGATAAGGCCAACCCTATGAATGACGTAAAGGGAGACTAAATACGAGTCAGATAAGGGGAGTCAAGTGCATCGGGAAACTTGTTGCGCGCATAAATTGAACGGGTTGTGACCATCCTCGCCTTGCGTGCAGTAATGGTTGGAAAGCGTCCTTTGAGTGTCAAATGAGGACAAAAGTGTCGCTCCGTCGCACCTTGAGATGAGTCGATGTGCTGTGACTTCACCGAACCGTCACGTGACAGGTGCGATAAGGTCGTGATATGTTCACGGTTGTAATTGACCCGTGTTTATGTTTGCTTTGATATCGCGGGTCAATCTGCACGCCAATTTTTAGTAAAGGGCGCCATGGCGGCCGGGCGAATGCTTGCGCGCCTGCATCGAATCTTGCTCAGCAAAACGATCCCTCGGCGCCTGTATCGCCGAGTTTTAAGGTCCGTGGAATGCCGAGAGTCAAAGTCAGCGTCATCATTCCCGTCTACAACACCGGGAAGTACGTCGACGAGTGCGCACCGTCGCTGCTGGGGCAGAGTCTGCCCGCCGACGAGTACGAGGTGATCTACGTCGATGACGGGTCGACGGACGACACGCCGGGCCGGCTGGAGAAGATCGCGGTCGCGCATCCGAACGTCCAGGTGCACACCATGGCGAACTCGGGATGGCCTGGCGCGCCGCGCAACTTCGGTATGCGGCACGCCCAAGGGGAGTACATCCAGTTCGTCGACCACGACGACAAACTCGGGCCCGAGGCCCTGGAGCGGCTGTACGAGCACGCGAAGCGGAACGACGCCGACGTGGTGATCGGCAAGATGTCCACCGACATGGCGCTGCCCCGGCGGCTGTTCCGGCACACGGTGGACGCCTGCACGATCGAGAACGACGAGCTGATGCAGAGCTTGTCGCCGCACAAGATGTTCCGGCGGGCGTTCGTGGAGTTACACGGCCTGGGGTTTCCGGAGGGGCCGTGGATCATGGAGGACCTGGCCTTCGTCAGCGCCGCCTACCTGAAGGCCGAACGGATCTCGATCCTCGCCGACTACCCCTGTTACTACTGGATGAAGCGTGACGACGGCGGCAACAACACCCGGCACCGGTTCAACCCCCGGCACGGGTTCTGGCCCAACCTTCGCACCATCGTCCGCCAGATCAAGGACGGCACCACCCCTTCCGACGACATCGACGCGTTGCAGAACCGGCTGCTGCACCGCCTCTACCACGTGGAGATCCTCTCCCGGACCCGTGAGCCCGAGATCCTGCGCGAGGACCCGGCCGAACAGCGGCAGCGCTTCGAGACGGCCCGGGAGGTGGCGCGGGAGGAGTTCCCGGCCGCCGTACGGGAGGCACTGCCCGCGGTGTCCCGGCTGCGGGCCGCACTGCTGGAACGCGGCGACTTCGACGGGGCGGTGGCGCTGGCGGAGCGCGTCCGCGACGTGACGGTACGCGGCGAGGTCGGCGAGCCGCGGTGGGAGGACGGCTGCCTGGTCGCCGACGTCACGCTGGACCTGCTGCGGGGGGACGGCGAACCGCTGGCCCTCGTCGAGCGGGACGGGACGTGGTGGCTGGACCCTCAGCTGTTGGACGGGGTGCCGGGGACGGAGGACGGCTGGGAGGTCCCCGATCCGTTCCGGCGGGCTTGTGCGGAGCTGGTGGTGAAGGACCGGGACCGGGAGGACTGGTGGTACCCGGAGGGTGACCCGGAAGTGCGGCTGGAGCCGCTCGCGGAGGGGCGGTCGCGGCTCGTCGTGTCGGGGCGGCTGCGCCTGGACCCGGAGCGGCTGGCAGGCGGTCGGCCGCTGAAGCGCGGGGTCCACGACGTGTGGGCGCACGTCCAGTTGCTGGGCGTCGACCGGATGGTCCGTCTGACCGGCGACGGCACTCCGGGCGACCCGGCCGCGAGCCCAGCGCTGACCGGCGGGCGGCTCGCCCTCCCGTACTGGACCAAGGGCAAGGGCCAGCTCGCCCTCGACCTGGACCAGCGCCTGCGAAGACTGGGGCCCGACACGCAATCTGTCGTCTCCGCGAACACCTCGCGTGCCCGGCGGTCGCTCGGGTTGCCGTACATGGCCGCCTCGGGGGGCGCCCCGCTTCCCGTCCGGCTCACTGTGTCCACTCTGACGGTCGAGGCCGAACTGGCCCCCGGAGCCGACGGAACGGCACGATTACGCCTCCCCACCCGCCTCAAGCTCCCGGCCGGACGCCACCCGGTCACTTTCCCGAAGGCGGACACCCCGGTCGCGTACGCCGTCGTCCGTGACGGCTCCCTGCTGCGGCTGGAAGGCCCGGCGTACCAGGCCGGCACCGGGCGTCGGCTCCGGGACGCGGTCGCCGACAACCGCCGGGTCCGGAGCCTGCGGCGGCGGTTGGGGCGGTAGGGCCGGGCGGCGGACAGGACTGGGCGGCCGACCAGGCTCGGCGGCGGCTGGGTCGGTAAAGCTGCGCGGCCGACCAGTCTCGGCGGCCGACTCCCGGCAGTCGCCGGCCCGCCCCCTGGCGGCCACGGGCCGACGACCGGAATCAGCCCGCCAGCCCCAACTCCCGCGCGATCAGCATCCGCTGGACCTCGCTCGTGCCCTCGCCGATCTCCAGGATCTTGGAGTCGCGCCACATACGGGCGACCGGGTACTCGTTCATGAAGCCGTAGCCGCCGTGGATCTGGGTGGCGTCGCGGGCGTTGTCCACGGCGATGGTCGAGGAGTGGAGCTTGGCGAGGGCGGCCTCCTTCTTGAAGGGCTCTCCGTTCACCAGGCGGGAGGCCGCGTCGCGCCAGGCGAGACGGGCGGTGTGGGCCCGCATCTCCATGTCGGCGAGCTTGAACTGGATGGCCTGGTTGGCGCCGATCGGCCGGCCGAAGGCCTCGCGTTCCTTCGCGTACTTCAGCGACTCGTCCACACAGCCCTGCGCCAGGCCCGTCGCCAGGGCCGCGATGGCGATCCGGCCCTCGTCCAGGATGTGCAGGAACTGGGCGTAGCCGCGGCCCTCCTCGCCGAGCAGGTTCGCCGCGGGGACCCGTACGTCGGAGAAGGACAACTCGCGGGTGTCCGAGGCGTTCCAGCCGACCTTGGAGTAGGGCGCGGCGACGGTGAAGCCGGGGGTGCCCGACGGCACGATGATCGCGGAGATCCGCGGCCTGCCGTCCGGCTTGCGGCCGGTCACCGCGGTGACCGTGACCAGGCCCGTGATGTCCGTGCCCGAGTTGGTGATGAAGCACTTGGTGCCGTTGATCACCCATTCGTCGGTCTCCGGGTCGAGCCGGGCCGTCGTCCGCGTCGCGCCCGCGTCCGAGCCGCCGTCCGGCTCGGTCAGACCGAAGGCGCCCAGCATCTCGCCGGAGCACAGGCGGGGCAGCCACTCCCGCTTCTGGGCCTCGGTGCCGAAGAGATGGAGCGGCATCGCGCCCAGCGAGACGCCCGCCTCCAGGGTGATCGCCACCGACGAGTCCACCCGCGCCAGTTCCTCCAGCGCGATACCGAGGGCCAGGTAGTCGCCGCCCATGCCGCCGTACTCCTCCGGGAACGGCAGCCCGAACAGCCCCATGCGGCCCATCTCGCGGACGATCTCGTACGGGAACTCGTGCCGCTCGTAGAAGTCGCCGATCTTCGGCGCCACCACGTCGTGCGCGAACTCCTCGACGGTACGGCGGAGTTCTTCCAGTTCGGGGGAGAGACGGTGGTCCATGACGGTCACTGCTCCTTGCGGCTTTCGGGGTCCTCGTGGGACAGGGCTCGGACGGTGCGGGAAGGGCTGGGTCGGCCCAGTCGGTCGGCCATCCACAGGCTTGTGGCGACGAGACGGCCGAGGTCGACACCGGTGTCGATGCCGAGCCCCTGAAGCATCCACACGAGGTCTTCGGTGGCGAGGTTGCCGGTGGCGGACCTGGCGAACGGGCAGCCGCCGAGACCTCCGGCGGAGGCGTCGACCGTGCTGACCCCGTGTTGCAGGGCCGCGTGGGTGTTGGCCAGTGCCTGGCCGTAGGTGTCGTGGAAGTGCACGCCGAGGACGTCGGTCGGTACGCCCTCCTCGTTGAGCGCGGAGAGGAGTTCGAGGACATGACCCGGGGTCGCGACCCCGATCGTGTCGCCGAGGCTCAGTTCGTCGCAGCCCATGTCCCGCAGCGCCGCGCACACCCGGACGACCTGGTGGACGGGGACCGGTCCCTCCCAGGGGTCGCCGAAGCACATGGAGACATAGCCGCGCACATGGGCGCCCTCGTCCTTGGCGCGGGCCACCACGGGCTCGAACACGGCCAGCGACTCGTCGAGCGTCCGGTTGAGGTTGGCCTTGGCGAAGGACTCCGTCGCACTGGCGAAGACGGCCACCCGGGTGGCGCCGAGGGCGAGCGCCCGGTCCAGGCCGCGGTCGTTCGGCACGAGCACCGGCAGATCCACGGGCAACTCGCTGACCAGCGGGAACAGCTGCTCCGCATCGGCCAGTTGGGGCACCCACCGCGGGTGGACGAAGCTGGTGGCCTCGATCGTCGTCAGTCCCGCGTCGGCCAGGCGGCGGACGAACTCCGCCTTGACCTCCGTGGGGACGGTCGCCTTCTCGTTCTGCAGGCCGTCGCGGGCACCGACCTCGTGGATGCGCACGCGCGCGGGCAGGTTCGGTACCGGTACGGGCATGGGGAGTCCCTGGGCAGTCATTCCGCCTCCTCGTGCGGTGCGATCACGGCGAGCACCTGGTCCATGGCGACCGTCGAGCCCGGTACGACGTCCAGTTCGGCGACCGTGCCGGCGTGCGGGGCGGAGATGACGTGCTCCATCTTCATCGCCTCGACGACCAGCAGGCTCTGACCAGCGGTCACCTCGTCGCCGACGGCGACCTTCACGACGGTGACCGTGCCGGGCATGGGCGCGGTGAGCGAGTCGGCGCCCTCGTGGGCCCCGCGGTTGAGGGACGCGGCGACCGGGTCGTGGTCGCGCACCTGCCAGGAGTCGCCGTCGCGGCCCAGCCAGGTGCCGTCCGGCAGGGCGGCGAAGGTGTGGACAGTGCCGTCGAGGCGGAGGGTGAACCGGCCTTCCGGTCCAGCGCCCGGGAGTTGGCTTCCGACCGCCCGCAGCGGGGTTTTGGCGCCGTCGGGCAGCACTTCGAGGCCGCCGTCCGGCGCGCTGCGCACCCGGACGGTGACCGGGTCGTGGCCGGTGATCCGCAGGTGGTGCTCCGTCCACGCCCGGGCACCGCCCAGACGCCAGCCGTCCGGCACGGAGAACGGATCGACCCAGCCGGATCCCGAGCCGGCACCGGACTCGAAGCCCGCGGGAGCGAGGGCGGCCTGACGCAGCAGCGCCGCCGCCGCGTAGACCTCCGGCGGCACGTCGGTCGGGACGAGCCCGTCCACCTCCCGCTCCACCAGCCCCGTGTCCAACTCGCCCGCCACGACCGCGGGATGCGCCAGCAGCCGCCGCAGGAACCCGGCGTTCGTCTGCACCCCCAGCGTGACCGTCCCCGCGAGGGCCGCCCGGAGCTTCCTGAGCGCGGTCTCCCGGTCCGGCCCGTACGCGATCACCTTGGACAGCATCGGGTCGTACAGGCTGCCGACCTCGGTGCCCTCGCTGAGCCCGGAGTCGGTGCGTACGCCGTCGCCCTGGGGTTCGTGGAGCCTGAGCACCGTGCCGCCGGAGGGGAGGAAGCCGCGCGCGCCCTCCTTGACGGACACCGTCTCGGCGCAGAGGCGGGCCTCGATCGCGTGCCCGGTGAGGCTGATGTCGTCCTGCCGGTACGGCAGCCGCGCGCCCGCCGCGACCCGCAGCTGCCACTCCACCAGGTCGAGGCCGGTGACCAGTTCCGTGACCGGGTGCTCCACCTGGAGGCGGGTGTTCATCTCCATGAAGAAGTACGACGTCGGGTCGCCGCCCGGGACGATGAACTCGACCGTGCCCGCGCCCGCGTACCCGCACGAACGTGCCGCCTGGACCGCCGCCTCGCCCATCGCCGCCCGGGTCTCCTCGTCCAGGAGGACGGACGGCGCCTCCTCGATGAGCTTCTGGTGGCGGCGCTGGAGGGAGCACTCACGCTCGCCCAGGTGGATCACGTGGCCGTGGCCGTCGGCCAGGACCTGGATCTCGATGTGCCGGGGCCGGTCCACCCACCGCTCCACGAGCAGTGTGTCGTCCCCGAAGGAGGCGCTTGCCTCGCGGCGGGCGGCGGCGATCTCGTCGGCCAGGAGGGAGGGGTCGCGCACCAGCCGCATGCCCTTGCCGCCCCCGCCGGCGGAGGGCTTCAGCAGGACGGGCATGCCGATCTCCCGGGCGGCGTCGGCGAGTTCGGCGTCCGTGAGCCCGCTGCCGCTCGACCCGGGTACCACCGGCACTCCGGCCGCCCGCACCGTCTCCTTGGCGCGGATCTTGTCGCCCATGAGGGCGATCGCCTCGGCCGGCGGCCCGATGAACACCAGCCCGGCGTCGGCGCACGCGCGCGCGAATCCGGCGTTCTCCGCCAGGAAGCCGTATCCCGGGTGGACGGCCTGGGCGCCGGTGCTCTCGGCCGCCGCCAGGAGCCGCTCGACGGACAGATAGCTCTCGGCGGCGGGCGCCGGGCCGAGCCGGACGGCCGTGTCGGCCTCCCGGACGTGCCGTGCGTCGGCGTCCGCGTCGGAGAAGACGGCCACCGAGCGGACACCCAGCGAGCGCAGGGTGCGGATGACACGGACGGCGATCTCGCCGCGGTTGGCCACGAGGACCGTGTCGAACATCGTCTGGCGGAACATCGTCGGCAAGTCCCTCACATCCGGAAGACGCCGAACTGGGGGTCGCCCAGTGGCGCGTTGGCACAGGCGGTCAGGGCCAGACCCAGCACCTGCCGGGTGTCGAGCGGGTCCACGACCCCGTCGTCCCACAGCCGGGCGGTGGCGTAGTAGGCGTTCCCCTGGCGCTCGTACTGCGCGCGGATCGGCGCCTTGAAGGCCTCTTCGTCCTCGGTGGGCCAGGTCTGACCGCGGGCCTCGGACTGGTCCCGTTTGACGGTCGCTAGGACCGAGGCGGCCTGCTCGCCGCCCATGACCGAGATCTTGGCGTTGGGCCACATCCACAGGAAGCGCGGGGAGTAGGCCCGGCCGCACATGGAGTAGTTCCCGGCGCCGTACGACCCGCCGACGACGACGGTCAGCTTGGGCACGCGGGTGCACGCGACGGCCGTGACCATCTTGGCGCCGTGCTTGGCGATGCCCCCGGCCTCGTAGTCCTTGCCGACCATGAAGCCCGAGATGTTCTGCAGGAACACCAGCGGGATGCCGCGCTGGTCGCACAGCTCGATGAAGTGGGCGCCCTTCTGGGCGGACTCGGAGAACAGGATGCCGTTGTTCGCGACGATCCCGACCGGGTGGCCGTGGATCCGGGCGAAGCCGGTGACGAGGGTCTGCCCGAACTCGGCCTTGAACTCGGCGAAACGGGAGCCGTCGACCACGCGCGCGATGATCTCGCGTACGTCGTAGGGGGTGCGGGAGTCGACCGGCACGGCGCCGTACAGCCCGTACGGGTCCACCTTGGGCTCGACTGCGGGCCGGACCTCCCAGGGCAGGGGCCCGCGCGCGGGGAGGGTGGCGGCGATGTTCCGCACGATCCGCAGGGCGTGCGCGTCGTCCTCGGCGAGGTGGTCGGTGACGCCGGACACGCGCGCGTGGACCTCGCCGCCGCCGAGCTCCTCGGCGGTGACGACCTCGCCGGTGGCGGCCTTCACCAGCGGGGGGCCGCCGAGGAAGATGGTCCCCTGGTTGCGGACGATGACGGCCTCGTCGCTCATGGCCGGGACATACGCTCCGCCCGCCGTGCAGGATCCGAGCACCGCCGCGATCTGGGGGATCCCGGCCCCCGACATCCGGGCCTGGTTGTAAAAGATCCGCCCGAAGTGCTCACGGTCCGGGAAGACCTCGTCCTGCATGGGCAGGAAGGCCCCGCCCGAGTCGACGAGGTAGACGCAGGGGAGCCGGTTCTCCAGGGCCACTTCCTGGGCCCGCAGATGCTTCTTCACCGTCATCGGGTAGTACGTGCCGCCCTTGACGGTGGCGTCGTTGGCGACGATCACGCACTCACGCCCGCTGACCCGGCCGATCCCCGCGATGACACCGGCGGCCGGCGCCTGCCCCTCGTACATCCCCTCGGCGGCGAGCGGCGCCAGCTCCAGGAAGGGTGAGCCGGGGTCGAGGAGGGTGTCGACGCGGTCGCGGGGGAGCAGCTTCCCGCGCGCGGTGTGCCGCGCCCGCGCCTTCTCCCCGCCGCCCAGCCGGGCGGCGGCGAGCCTGCCGCGCAGCTCCTCGACGAGTGCGAGGTGTGCTTCCTCGTTGACCCGCCAGGTCTCCGACGCGGGATCTGCCGCGCTCGTCAGCTCCGCTGCCTCGTGCATTCTGCGGTCCCCTCACCCAGCGGTCGGACTGTTAATGAGCGTTAACCATTTCCTTCAGGTTAACGACCGCTAACCTCCCTGTCTAGAATTGCTTCCATGGCCACCAGAACCGACGCCCCCACCCGTCGCGAGCAGATCCTCAGGGAGGCCGCGCGGCTGTTCGCCGACCGTGGCTTCCACGGCGTGGGGGTGGACGAGATAGGCGCCGCGGTCGGGATCAGCGGTCCTGGTCTCTACCGCCACTTCACGGGCAAGGACGCGATGCTCGCCGAGCTGTTGGTGGGGATCAGCGGTCAGCTGCTGACGGGCGCGAAACGGCGGCTGCAGGAGGCCGACGGCGTCGCCCCCGGGTCGGTCCTCGACTCCCTCATCGAGGGCCACATCGACTTCGCTCTCGACGACCGGCCGCTGATCACCCTCCACGACCGCGAGCTGGACCGCCTCCGGGAGAGCGACCGCAAGCTGGTGCGGCAGTTGCAGCGGCAGTACGTGGAGTTGTGGGTCGGCGTGGTCCGGGAGGTGTACCCGGGGCTGGGCGAGGCGACGGCGCGCTCCGCCGTCCACTCGGTGTTCGGGCTCCTGAACTCGACCCCGCACCTGGGGCGAACGGGTTCGCTGCCGGGGCGGGGGGCCACGGCGGCGCTGCTGCACCGGATGGCGCGGGGCGCGTTCGCGGCGGCGGAGTAGGGGGGCGGAGTGGCGAACTCGCCTCCGGTGGGCCTGAACCGCCGGGATCCACACGTGATGAGCGTTACCTGGACGCGCCTTCCTACTCACCGGTACCTTTGAGTGAGCAAGCGCTTAGCCTTGTGGACCGCAATCATCGATTGGGGAACCCCAACGGCGAGCGACCACGTACGCGAGAGCGGCGCCGGCTTAGGCGCAAGGAGGTGCGGCGGTGCGCCGTACGGTGTTCAACGAGGACCACGAAGCGTTCCGGGAGACCCTCCGGGCCTTCATCGAGGCCGAGGTCGTCCCCGTCTATGACGAGTGGTTCGCCGCCGGCCAGGCGCCGCGCGACTTCTACTACAAGCTCGCCGAGCTCGGCGTCTTCGGCATCCGCGTCGACGAGGAGTACGGCGGCGCCGGCATCGACTCGTACAAGTTCGAAGCCGTGATGTACGAGGAGACCGCCCGCGCGGGCGTCCAGTTCGGCGGCTCCGGCGTGCACGTGCTGCTCGGCCTGCCGTACATCAAGATGCTCGCCACCGACGAGCAGAAGAAGCGCTTCCTGCCGAAGTTCGTCTCCGGCGAGGAGATGTGGGCCCTCGCGATGACCGAGCCGGGCACCGGCTCCGACCTCGCGGGCATGAAGACCACCGCCAAGCTCTCCGAGGACGGCACGCACTACGTCCTCAACGGCTCCAAGACCTTCATCACCGGCGGCGTCCACGCCGACCGCGTGATCGTCTGTGCCCGCACCTCCGCGCCCACCGCCGAGGACCGCCGCCACGGGATCTCCCTGTTCGCCGTGGACACCAAGTCCGAGGGCTACTCCATAGGCCGCAAGCTCGACAAGCTCGGCCTGAAGACCTCCGACACCGCCGAGCTGGCGTTCGTCGACGTCAAGGTCCCCGCCGAGGACCTCCTCGGCGAGGAGAACAAGGGCTTCTACTACCTCGGCCACAACCTGGCCTCCGAGCGCTGGGGCATCGCCTTCGGCGCTTACGCCCAGGCCAAGGCCGCCGTCCGGTTCGCCAAGGAGTACGTGCAGGACCGCACGGTCTTCGGCAAGCCCGTCGCCTCCTTCCAGAACACCAAGTTCGAACTGGCCGCCTGCCAGGCCGAGGTGGACGCCGCGGAGGCCGTCGTCGACCGCGCGCTCGAAGCCCTCGACGCGGACGAGCTCACCCCGGCCGAGGCCGCCAGCGCCAAGCTGTTCTGCACCGAGGTCGCCCACCGCGTGATCGACCGCTGCCTCCAGCTGCACGGCGGCTACGGCTTCATGAACGAGTACCCGATCGCTCGTCTGTACGCGGACAACCGCGTCAACCGCATCTACGGCGGGACCAGCGAGATCATGAAGTCGATCATCGCGAAGGACATGGGTCTGTAAGGTCCGCGAAATTACCTGCCGGTAGAACTGACGCCATGAGTCAGGCACTACACGATCTCCTCGATCTGCTCGACCTCGAGCAGATCGAGGAGAACATCTTCCGCGGCCAGTCCCGCTCCGCCGTGATCCCCCGGGTCTTCGGCGGCCAGGTCGCGGCCCAGGCGCTCGTCGCCGCCGGGCGGACGGTCCCCGAGGACCGTCTCGCCCACTCCCTGCACGCGTACTTCCTGCGCACCGGAGACCCCGGCGCGCCCATCGTCTACACGGTCGAGCGGATGAACGACGGCCGTTCCTTCACCGCGCGCCGTGTCCTCGCGGTGCAGCACGGACAGCCGATCTTCGCCCTGTCCGCCTCCTTCCAGCGGTACGAGGAGGGCTTCGAGCACCAGACCCCGAAGCCGGACTCGCCGGACCCCGTCACGCTGCCCACCTCCGAGGAGCGCCTGCGCGGCTACGACCACATCGCTCCCGAGGTGGTCGAGAGGTTCCTGGAGGCACGCGAGGCGATCGACCTGCGCTACGTCGACGAGCCGCCGTACGGAAGGTTCGGCGAGCCGCGCGAGCCGCACTCCCAGGTCTGGTTCCGCACCAACGGCAAACTGGCGGACGACCCTCTCCTGCACGTCGTCCTCGCCACGTACGTCTCGGACATGACGCTGCTCGACTCGGTCCTGCTCGCGCACGGGCGCGGGGGATGGGCGGTCGGCGACGTGGTGGGCGCGTCACTGGACCACGCGATGTGGTTCCACCGCCCGTTCCGCGCCGACGAATGGCTCCTCTACGACCAGGAGTCGCCGTCCGCGCACGGCGGCCGGGGTCTCGGCCAGGCCCGCATCTACACGCAGGACGGCCGCCTCGCCATCTCCGTGATCCAGGAGGGCGTGGTCCGCGCCCCTCGGGAACGCTGAGGGGCGGCCCGGCGGTGCGCCGGGTCCCCCTCCCCGGCCCGGCGCTGGGGCCTGTCGTGGATCACGCCGGTGACCTGATCCGGACGCCAGGCCCTACGCCAGGCCCGCCTCCGCCAGCAGATACGCCGTCATCGGGTCGTAGTGACGCGGGCTGACCACGTGGTCGTCGAGCGGGACCGTCACCTGCACGGTGCCCTCCGCCTCGGCCAGGAAGAGCGCCGGGTCGTTGCAGTCGGCGTATCCGACGGAGTCCACGCCGTGCTGGCCCGCGTAGCCCGCCCAGCCGTGGTCCGCGACGACCAGGTCCGGCAGCGGGCGGCCCTCGTGCTCCAGCGCGGTGAGGATGGCCCGCATCGGCTCGCCGGAGTGCGTGTGCCACAGCGAGGCGCCGTGCTCCAGCACCGCCACGTCCGCGAACTGCATGACGTACCCCTCGTCGGTGCGCAGCCCCTCCGGGATGACGACGATCTCGCAGCCGGCGGCGCGCAGCGCGGCGGCGGTGGAGTGGTGCACCTCGAGCAGGCCGCCCGGGTGGCCGGTGGCGAAGAGGACCCGCTGCCGTCCAGCGGCGGCCTTGCGCAGCCGGGCCGCCATACGCTCCAGGCCGGCCACCGTCAGACCGGGGTCGATGGTGTCCTGGCCGTGCCGGTACTCGGGATCGTCGCTCACTCCGACCCGTTCCGCCATCACCGCGAGCACGTCCTGCTCGTCGGTCCACCGGTCGCCGAGTTCCAGGCCGAGCCAGTAGTTGCGAACGCCGTTCGCCAGCTGGCGGTAATGCGAAAGGTTGTTCTCGCGCGGGGTGGCGACCTCGCCCGCGATACGGGTCCTCACAAGGTGGTCGACGAGCTCGGCGCGGCTGGGTGTCCCGGGTATCGGCATCTCTCCATTGTGAGGCAGACGACTTGGGGATCACCCGGCATCCCGCCCCCTGGGACGTGAGTCACGCCGGTCACGAGGTGCTCGACCTGCGCTTGTCCCCGTGTCTGGATCGGTGCCCGGATCCGTGCCGGGATCGGTGCCCGGGATCCCTGCCCGGATCGATGCTCACAGCCGCCGCAGCGCAAACCACAGCTCCATCCGTACGTCCGGGTCGTCCAGGTCCACGCCCAGCAGCGCCGCGCACCGGGCGATCCGCTGCCGCACGGTGTTGCGGTGCACGGCCAGCGCCACCGCCGTGCGGTCCCAACCGCCGTGCAGGGACAGCCAGGCCCGCAGGGTCTCCGGGAGCGCCGGGACGGCGGTGATCGGCGCGAGCAGCGTACGGGCGTACGCCTCGGCCTCGTCCCCGGGGACCAGGTCGGCGAGGGCCGGGCGGGCCCCGTGGCGAGCGAGCGGGACGCGGGTGGCGCGTGCCCGGGCCAGGGCGCGGCCCGCCTGGGAGTCGGCGTCGGTCCACTCCCGCGGACCGACGGCGGCGCTGACACCGAGCGTCCAGCCGGGTTGCGCGGCGGTTTCCCGGCCGGCCGGCACGAGGATCCGTACGACGTCCCGGTCCACGTCGACGAGCGAGGAGCCCAGCGCGGCACCGAGCGCGAAGGCGCCGACCGCGTCGGGGACCTGCGCGTCGGGCCGGGCGTGCACGACGACCCACCGCTCCTCGCCCAGGAGGGGAGCCACCTCCTCGGGCGCGGACCCCAGCAGCAGCCGTACCAGCGCCGAGGAGCGCGCCGCCCCCGTGCCGCTCTGGTGCTCGCCGGTGAGGAGGGAGAGCAGCACCGCGGCGACGGAGGCGACGGTGTGGTCGCCGGGTTCGCGACGCGGCGCCGCGACGCCGAGCACGAAACCCTGTCCGGCGCCGAGGGCGTAGGCGGCGAGATGGATGCCGGCGACGGTGTCGGTGGCGGTCGTGGAGGAGCGGCTGGTGACGATCCCCGCCAACCCGGCCAGCGCCTCCCGCACCGCGACCCCGGGATCGGTCCCCGCCGCCGCGATCTCCGCACCCTCCGGCCCGTACAGCACCGCCCGGCCGGCCGTCCGCCGGGCCAGCTGCCGCAGGACCGAGGGGACCGGGTCGGGGCGGGAGGCCGCGGCGGCCAGGCTCTGCTGGGCCTCCGTGACGCGGCGCAGTTCGGTGTGCCGGGCCTGGGCCATCAGCTGCCAGACCGCGCGGGCCACGCCGGAGAAGGTGGTCCGCGGCGGGACCTCGACCAGGGGAAGCTCGTACGCCTCGCAGGCCGCGACCAGTGCCCGCGGCACCGTGTCGTGCACCGGCGCCACCCCGAAGCCGAGGACCGCGCCGCCCGCCGCGACGATCCGCGAGACGTAGTCGTCGAAGTAGGTGCCCGAACCCGCCGCCTCCGGAATGTGCACGCCCGCCGTCAGCAGCAGCTCGCCGCCCAGCAGATACGGATACGGGTCCGCCATCTCGGAGGTGTGCGCCCAGTGGATGACGATGTCCGGATCACAGGGCCCCGCGATCTGCCGCAGGGCCAGGTCCTCGCGGGCCAGCAGTGCCGTCAGGGGCACGGGCGGTGTGGGCGGAACGGCGGGGTCCGGCACGGTGGACGTTCCCTCCATCCAGCAGGGCTCGAATGGATGAAACGTACACTTCGCAGTCGCTTTCCGGCCACCTAGTGTCAGACCTCGTCACACGCCACCGAGAGTGCGCGAAGGAGGGCCCCATGGCCGTCGACTACACCGTGATCGTCGTCTATCTGGCCGGCATGCTGGCCATGGGCTGGTGGGGCATGCGCCGTGCCAGGTCGAAGAGCGAGTTCCTGGTGGCGGGCCGCCGCCTGGGTCCCGCCATGTACTCCGGCACCATGGCGGCGATCGTCCTGGGCGGCGCGTCCACCATCGGCGGCGTGGGGCTGGGCTACCAGTACGGGCTGTCCGGCGCCTGGATGGTCTTCGCCATCGGTCTCGGGCTGCTCGCCCTGTCCGTGTTCTTCTCCGCCCGCATCGCCCGCCTCAAGGTCTACACCGTCTCCGAGATGCTCGACCTGCGCTACGGCGGCCGGGCCGGTGTGATCTCCGGTGTGGTCATGTGGGCGTACACCCTGATGCTCGCGACCACGTCGACCATCGCGTACGCGACGATCTTCGACGTCCTCTTCGACATGAACCGGACCCTCGCGATCGTCCTCGGGGGTTCGATCGTGGTCGCCTACTCCACGCTCGGCGGCATGTGGTCGATCACGCTGACGGACATGGTGCAGTTCGTGGTGAAGACCATCGGCGTCCTGCTGCTGCTTCTGCCCATCGCCGTGGTGAAGGCGGGCGGCTTCGGCGAGATGCGGGCGAAGCTTCCCACCGGGTACTTCGATCCGCTGGGCATCGGCGGCGAGACGATCTTCACCTATGTGCTGATCTACACCTTCGGCATGCTCATCGGGCAGGACATCTGGCAGCGCGTCTTCACCGCCCGCAGCGACACGACGGCGCGGTGGGGCGGCACGGTCGCCGGTACCTACTGTCTCGCGTACGCCCTCGCCGGCGCCGTCATCGGTACGGCTGCCAAGGTCCTCTACCCGAACCTGGCGAATGCGGACGACGCCTTCGCGACCATCGTGAAGGACGAACTCCCGATCGGGGTGCGAGGGTTGGTGCTGGCCGCCGCGCTCGCCGCGGTGATGTCGACGTCCTCCGGCGCGCTGATCGCCTGCGCGACCGTCGCCAACAACGACATCTGGTCGCGACTGCGGGGAGCCGTGCGGGGGGCGCGGGGCGAGCGGGACGACCAGGGCGAGGCCGGCGAGCAGGTCGAGCGGGACGAGGTCAGGGGCAACCGCGTCTTCATCCTCGTCATGGGGGTGGCGGTGATCGGCACCGCCATCGCGCTGAACAACGTCGTCGAGGCGCTCACCGTCGCCTACAACCTCCTCGTCGGCGGTCTCCTCGTGCCGATCCTCGGCGGGCTGCTGTGGAAGCGAGGCACCGTCCAGGGCGCCCTCGCCTCCGTGATCGTCGGCGGCCTCGCGGTCGTCGGTCTGATGGCGTCCTACGGCATCCTCGCCAACCAGCCCGTCTACTACGGCCTGTTGTCCTCCCTGGCCGCGTATCTCGTCGTCTCCCTGGCGACTCCGGCGACCGACGCCGCCGTCCTCGCGGCCTGGCGCGAGCGCCTCGCGGGCCGAGCGCCCGAACCTGCGTACGAATCGGTCCCGACGCCCCAGTAGAGTCGTCAACAGCAGCACATAGGTGTGCAGAGATGTGCATACGCGATGAAGCGTAGGAAAGAAGGCAGTACCTCATGAGCAGCAACGAGACGCCCCGCGGTCCCGTCGACTCCTCCCGCATACCGCGGTACGCCGGTCCCGCGACCTTCGCCCGGCTGCCCCGCCTCGACGAGGTCGGCCGCGCCGATGTCGCCGTGGTCGGGGTGCCGTTCGACTCGGGCGTCTCGTACCGGCCGGGTGCCCGTTTCGGCGGCAACGCGATCCGTGAGGCGTCCCGGCTGCTGCGCCCCTACAACCCGGCGCAGGACGCCTCCCCGTTCGCCCTTGCCCAGGTCGCGGACGGCGGCGACATCGCCGTGAACCCGTTCGACATCAACGAGGCCGTGGAGACGATCGAGGCGGCGGCGGATGACTTGCTGGGGACAGGCGCCCGCCTGATGACCCTCGGCGGCGACCACACCATCGCGTTGCCGCTGCTGCGGTCGGTCGCGAAGAAGCACGGCCCGGTCGCCCTGCTCCACTTCGACGCCCACCTCGACACCTGGGACACGTACTTCGGGGCGGAGTACACGCACGGCACGCCGTTCCGCCGGGCGGTCGAGGAGGGCGTCCTCGACACCGAGGCGCTCTCGCACGTCGGTACGCGCGGCCCGCTGTACGGCAAGCAGGACCTCACGGACGACGAGAAGATGGGCTTCGGGATCGTCACCTCGGCGGATGTGATGAGGCGCGGGGTCGACGAGGTCGCCGACCAGCTCCGTCAGCGCGTCGGTGACCGTCCGCTGTACATCTCCATCGACATCGACTGTCTCGACCCGGCGCACGCGCCCGGCACGGGTACGCCTGAGGCGGGCGGCATGACCTCCCGTGAGCTGCTGGAGATCCTGCGCGGCCTGGCGTCCTGCAACCTGGTCTCGGCGGACGTCGTCGAGGTGGCCCCCGCGTACGATCACGCGGAGATCACGTCGGTGGCGGCATCCCACACGGCGTACGAACTGACCACGATCATGACCCGCCAGATTGCAGAGGCCCGCGCGAAGTGACTCACGACCACGACCTGGTGCTCCGCCCGACACCGTCCCAGACGGAGGCCGCGCTGAACCCGCCCCCCGGCCGCAACGGCGGAGACCTGGTCGTGGAGACGCTGGCCGGGCTCGGCGCGACCACGGTCTTCGGCCTGCCGGGCCAGCACGCGTTGGGGATGTTCGACGCGCTGCGCCGCTCGGATCTGCGGTACATCGGCCTGCGGGTGGAGAACAACGCCGGGTTCGCGGCGGACGCGTACGGCCGGATCACGGGCGAGGCGGCCCCGCTGCTGCTGTCGACGGGGCCGGGGGCGCTGACCTCGCTCGCGGCCTTGCAGGAGGCGGCGGCGGCTTCGGCGCCCGTGCTGGCGATCAGCAGTCAGATCCCGACGGCGGGGCTGGGCGGCGGCCGCCACGGCTATCTGCATGAACTGCCGGACCAGTCGGCCTCGTTCCGGGGCGTGGTGAAGACGGTCCACACGGTCCGCGCCCAGTCCCAGATCCCGTCCGCGATCGCTCAGGCGTGGAAGTCGGCGCTGACGGCCCCGCACGGCCCGGTCTGGGTGGAGATCCCGCAGGATGTACTGCTGGCCACGACGCTGATCCCGGTGGTGACGGGGGGCGACGCCTTCCCCGAAGAACTGCCCCCGCGCCCCGAACTGACCGCGGTGGCAGCCGACTTGCTGTCCCGCGCCGCACGTCCGGCGATCATCGCGGGCGGGGGAGTCGTACGGGCGGACGCCTCGGGCAAGCTGAAGCAGCTGGCGGAGAAGATCCAGGCCCCCGTGGTGACCACCTTCGGGGGCAAGGGGGCGTTCCCCTGGAAGCACCCGCTGTCGCTCCAGTCCTGGCTGGAGGACCGCCACACCACGGACTTCCTGGAGGACGCGGACGTCCTCCTCGTCATCGGCTCGGGCCTGGGTGAACTCTCCTCCAACTACCACACGTTCAAGCCGCGAGGCCGGGTCATCCAGATCGAGGCGGACCTCGGCAAGCTGGAGTCCAACCACCCGGCGCTGGGCATCCACGCGGACGCGCGACTCGGGTTGCAGGCGCTGCTCGAGACGGTTTCGGAGCGGGTGGACGAGTCGGCCCCGGAGCGGGTGAGCGCGGTCCTGTCCCGGGTCTCGGAACGTATCGCCGCCCAGGAACTCACCCTGGAACAGGACGTGTTGGCGTCGGTACGCCGGGCGCTCCCCGCCTCCGCCCCCTCCTTCTGGGACATGACGATCCTGTCCTACTGGGCCTGGTCGGCCTTCGACCCGAAGTCCCCGAACACCATGCACTCGGCCCAGGGCGCCGGCGGCCTCGGCTACGCCTTCCCGGCGGCCCTCGGCGCGGCGGCAGCCGACCCCACCCGCCCCGTGCTCGCGGTCTCCGGCGACGGCGGCGCCCTGTACTCGATCGCCGAACTGGCCACGGCCCGCCAGTACGACCTCGACGTCACCTGGCTGATCGTCGACGACGGCGGCTACGGCATCCTGCGCGAGTACATGACGGACGCCTTCGGCGAGGCGACGGCGACCGAACTGACCCGCCCGGACTATGTGGCCCTGGCCGAGTCCTTCGGGGTGCCGGGAGTCCGTACGACCCCGGCGACCCTGTCGGACGACCTGTCGAAGGCACTCGCGTCACCCGGCCCGGCGGTGGTCGTCCTCCCGGCGGTGCTGCGGATGTTCGCGCCGACGCATGTGGACGGCTGACGCCACTTCGAGCTCGGCGACACCTGCAGCGGGCGCTCGGCTGTGACTGCGGCCCCGTCATGGAGTCCCTGCTGTGAGGGGTACTGACAGGGACCCCCACTGATCGCCTCGCCTTCCTACGCTGGGATCCATGGACAACCGGGCCGAAGTCAGCGCATTCCTCAAGTCCCGCCGCGCCAAGATCACACCGGAGCAGGCGGGCATGCCGGTGTACGGGCAGCGGCGGGTGCCAGGGCTGCGCCGCGGTGAGGTCGCGATGCTGGCCGGGATGAGCGTCGAGTACTACACGCGTCTGGAGCGCGGCAACCTCACCGGGGTCTCCGACAGCGTCCTGGACGCCGTCGCCCAGGCCCTGCGGCTGGACGCCACCGAGCGGGATCACCTCCACGCCCTGGCCCGGGCGGCCAACACCAGTGGGGCCCGGGTCCGGCGCCGCCCGAAGAAGGCCACCGTGCGGCCCAGCGTGCTGCGTATCGTCGAGGGTCTGCACGACCAGCCGGCCTACGTGCGCAACAACCGTATGGACATCCTGGCGGCCAATCCGCTCGCCCGCGCTCTGCACAGCGAGGTGTTCGAGGTGGAGCCGGTGAACACCTGCCGGTTCGTCTTCCTCGACCCGCGGGCCACGCGGCTGTACCCCGACTGGGAACGCGTGGCCCGTGACGGAGTCGGGGTGCTGCGTGTCGAGGTCGCCAAGAACCCCTACGACCGTGAGCTGTCCAACCTGATCGGTGAACTGTCCACCCGCAGCGACGCCTTCCGCACCCTGTGGGGCGCGCACGACGTGCACGTCTTCACCGAGGGAACCAAGCGGTTTCACCATCCGGCGGTGGGCGGCATGGAGCTGGTCCACGAGACGCTGGACCTGCCCGGCGACGAGGGGCTGTCCATCACCGTGTACAGCGCCGACCCCGGCACCCCGGCCGCGGACGCCCTGAAGCTGCTGGCCGGCTGGGCAGCGAGCCGGAACCGGGACGCGGCCGCCTCTCAGGCCGACCCTGAGCGCTGACCTGAGCCGGTCCCTCCGGGACTCCCCTCCCCAGCGCCGCCCGCATTCACTCACGCTCCCGGCAGGAGGGGGTCCCTGCTGTTAATCCTCACAAGCGTGACTGTCTGCCGGGCTCGGCTCTTGGTTTCGTGGATTGCGGCGGGCCTGAAGTGCTCCGCCCGCACCCCCTTCGGCGCGCATGCCACCTTGCTCCGGAACGCCTTCGGATGACAGGGGCACGCGCCGGCTCTTGAAAGGATCGTCAGTGAGTTCCCCCTCGTCCACGAAGCCGGACACCTCGGCCGCCGCACCGTTCACGGGTGACGACGGCACGGCAGCGCCTGCCGGGAAGGTCACATTGCCGCCGGTGGTGTGGTTGCTGGGTGCCATCGCCTTCCTCATGGGCACCAGCGAGTTCGTCGTCTCCGGCCTGCTGCCGCAGATTTCCGGCGCCCTCGATGTCAGTGTCTCCAGCGCCGGGACGCTGATCACCGCCTTCGCCGTCGGCATGATGATCGGCGCGCCCGTGATGTCCCTGGCGACCCAGCGCCTGCCGCGTCGCTCGGCCCTGGTCGCCGCGCTGCTGGTCTTCGCCGCGGGCCACGTCGTCAGTGCGCTCAGCTCCAACCTGGGGCTCGCGCTCGTCGGCCGGTTCGCCGCCGCGCTGGGCAACGGCACCTTCTGGGCCGTGGGCGCGGTGGTGGCGACCGCCGCCGCGGGACCGGCCGCCAGCACCCGTGCCATGGGTGTGATGGTCGGCGGCATCACCCTTGCCAACATCGTCGGCGTCCCGCTCGGGACGGCGGCCGGCCAACTGGGCGGCTGGCAGGCCCCCTTCTGGATGCTCGCCGCTCTCGCCGTGGCGGCCGCCGCCGTGGTGGCCCGCCAACTGCCCGCCGACACCACGCGTGCCGACACCTCCCTGCGCGCCGAGACGGCCGCGCTCAAGCATCCGCGCTTGTGGCTGGTCTACCTGGCCATCGCGCTCATCCAGGCCGGCATCATGGCCGCCTACAGCTACGTCGCCCCGCTGCTGACCGACCGGGCCGGGCTCGCGACGGGCGTGGTGCCGCTGGCGATGCTCGGCTTCGGCATCGGCGCCCTGGCCGGCACCACGGTCGGTGGACGCCTAGGCGACCGCCGGCCTTACGCCACCCTGATCCCGGCCACCGCTGTCACCGCCGCGCTCCTGGCCGCCATCACCCTGTGGGCGACCAACAGCGTCGTGGCCGTGGTCCTGGTCGTGCTGCTCGGCGGAGCCGGCTTCGCCAACAACCCTGTCGTGGTCGGTGAGGTGGTCCGTATCGCCGGAGCCGGCCGGTCCCTGCCCATGGCCCTGGCCACGTCCGCGTTCCAGGTCGGGATCGCCACGGGTTCCTGGCTCGGCGGCGTCGCCCTGACCTCCGGCCTGGGCCTCCAGGGCCCGTCGCTGGCCGGCTTCGCCTTCGCCCTGGCGGCCCTGCTGCCGCTTGGCCTGCTGGCCGCCTCCCACCGCAAGGCGGAATCAGCGCGGAGCTGACGGCAGAACTGACACCTGATGCCGCGCCGCGCCTCACTCCCGTAGTCCCCACCCGCAGTCCCCTCCCCGGCCACCAGGCGGTCGGCCGGGGCGCCGCTCGGTCCGGAGACGTACGGCACCAACTCCGTCGTCCTCCAGCCGCTTTCACAGGAAGCACCACCTTGCGCATTCGCTTCACTCACGCCGCGGCGATCCCCGCTCTCGCGGCCGTTCTCGTCTCGAATCCCTTGGCGTCCGCCGCCACCGGAGAAGACCGTACGCAGCCGGTCATCACCCAGGTGAAGACCGCGGCCGCGTTCGACTTCGCCTCCGGCGACTCACCCGAGAACATCACCGTCAACCCGGACGGCTCCCTGACCGTGTCCATGCTGGGCGTCCCCGCGAACAAGCCGCCGAAGCTCGTGCGCATCACCTCGTCCGGGCAGCGCACCACCCTCGTCGGCGGGCACCAGGGCGATCAGATCACCGGCAACACCCGCGGCCGCGACGGCACCGTCTACTACAACGTGACCTCCGACGACGCCTCCCGGGCCGGTACCTGGAAGCTGCCCCCGCACGGCCGCCCCCAGCGTCTGGCCGCCCTGCCCGCCGACGGCCTGCCCAACGGCCTGGCCATCGACCCGGCCGGCCGTACCCTCTACGCCGCCGACAGCGGCAACGGCACGGTGTGGGCCGTGCCCGCTTCCGGCGGTGCGGCGAGGGCCTGGCTGACCGGTCCGGAGCTCGCACCCGCCCCCAAGGCATCCCTGAAGCTGGGCGTGAACGGCGTCCGCTTCCACAAGGGCGCCGTATGGGTGAGCAACTTCAACCAGGGCACGCTGCTGAGGATCCCGGTCGGCGCCCACGGAACCCCCGGCCCCATCCACGCCGTCGCCGACAACCTCCCCGACGTCGACGACTTCTCCTTCCTCGACGACCACTCCGACACTGTCTTCGCCGCGCAGAACGACACGACCGACCGGGTCAGCGTCGTGCACCCGAACGGGACCACCGAGACCGCCCTGACCGTCGACGACGGACTCGCCTCACCCACCACCACCGCGGTACGCGGCAATCAACTGTTCATCACCAACGCCGGATTCAACACACCCCACGACGCGAAACTGCAGCGCGGAACCATCAACCGCGATGCCCTCACCGCGCACCCACGGCACCACTGAGCGGCCCGGGGAGCACCACGATCCGCAGAAGCCGATCGCCGCCTCGGGCCGATGCCACGAACCGTCCAGGTCGTCCCAAGCCCGCCGCAGCTCTCCCCCCACCGCGGCGTGAGCCGCACAACTACGCCGCACAACCACGCCGCACAACGCAAGGAGCACCATGGAGTACCGCAAGCTCGGCACCACCGGAACCGCCGTCTCCCGCATCGCCTTCGGCGCCATGTACTTCGGCGTCCACACCCCGGAGGACGAGGCGTTCGCGCTCCTTGACGCGTTCGTGGAAGCAGGCGGCAACCTGGTCGACACCTCCAACGTCTACGGCGGCGGACGCAGCGAAGAGATCATCGGCCGCTGGTTCGCCGGCCGCCCCAGCGACGTCACCGACCGCGTCGTCCTGGCCACCAAGGGCCGCTACGGCACCGGCACCGACGTCAACAGCCTCGGCTCCACACGCCGACAGCTGCGCCGGTCACTGGACGGATCCCTGCGCCGCCTGGGACGCGACCACGTCGACCTGTACCAGATCCACGCCTGGGATCCCCTGACGCCGATCGAGGAGACGCTGGCCTTCCTCGACGACGCCGTCCACTCCGGGAAGGTCAACTATGTGGGGCTGTCCAACTTCGCCGGCTGGCAGCTCCAGCTCACCCTCTCCACCGCACAGCGGATGGGCATCCACGTGCCCGTGACGCTCCAGCAGCAGTACAGCCTGCTCTCCCGGGAAAGCGAATACGAAGTCATCCCCGCCGCATCGCACAACAACGTCTCCCTGCTGCCCTGGTCCCCGCTCGCCGGCGGCTTCCTCACCGGCAAGTACCAGCGCGGCAGCACCCCCGCCCCCGACACCCGTGCCGGCTCCGACGACGAGCTCTACCAGTGGGTCTCCGCCGAGTACGCCGCCTCCGACCGCAACTGGCACACCATCGACACGGTCGTCCGCATCGCCCGCGAGACCGGCCACACGCCCAGCCAGGTCGCCCTGGCCTGGACAGCCGACCAGCCCTCCGTCGCCGCTCCCGTCGTCGGCGCGCGCACCCTCACCCACCTCACCGAAAACCTCGGTGCGGCCGAGCTGCACCTCGACGCCGACACCACCGCAGCCCTCGACACCGTCAGCGCACCGCGGCACGGCGGCTATCCCTACGGAGACTTCGGCACCGCACAGCGCTCCCGCGACTTCCACGGCAGCAAGGCCCAGGCGAACCTCGTCGACGGCGGAAGCGACGCACCTCTCGGCCACGCGTCACCACAAGCCTAGGAGTTGTTCTTCGGGTGCGGGTCGGCCGGCAAGCGGTGCTGCGGATGTTCGCGCCGAGGCATCTCAAGTGAACTGAGGTGTAATCCTGTGGCCTGACCATGTGCCGCCTGACCATGCGGCGCCGGGACACGGACGTCGCAGCCAGAGAGGCCCTCGTATGCAGAGCGCAGCCGACTTCATAGCGGACACCTACGGGCTGGGCGCGGGGCCATGGACGGTGATACCCGTCACCCGGGGCGCGCTCGGGCAGATCTGGAAGCTGGCCGGGAACGAATCCTCCTGGGCGGTAAAGGAGTTGCTGTTCGGCTGTGACCAGGGACAGGTCGCCCGGGAGGCGGCCCTGCGCGACGCCGCGGAGCGGCTGGGGATCGCCTCGCCACGGCTGCTGCCGAATCGCGGCGGCGCACACGTCACCCGGCTCGCCCCCGCGCTGGGCGGGTCCCACGTGAAGCTGTACGACTGGGTCGACGGCGCCAAGGCGGACCCCACCGATCCGGAGATCCTGAGCTGGTGCGGACGGACCCTGGCCCTGCTCCACCGGGCCGGCGAGGGCGCCGACGAGACACCGGACGCCTGGTACGAGGAGTGCCCCGGCGAAGCCGACTGGGAGAAACTGCACCAGGAGACCGGCCGGGTCGGCGTGCCCTGGTCGGACGCGCTCGGCCGGTTCGTCGCCACCTCGGCGGTGGAGCTCGCGCAGCACGTCACCCCGTCCGACCCGCACGGCCTGGTGACGTCACATCTCGACATGCAGCCCCAGAACGTGCTGGTCGGTCCGGCCGGGCCGGTGCTCCTCGACTGGGACAACGCCGGCACCGTCTCGGCGGAACGCGAGCTCGCGCGTGCCGTGTACGTATGGGCGGGCGGCAACGACTTCCGTGCCGATTCCGCACGGCGGTTGGTGCGGGCGTACCGGGAGGCCGGCGGCCCCGGTGTCATCCAGGGCGTGGGCTCGTTCTCGATGCTCTTCGCGACGGCCCTGAACTACGTCCGTGTACAGGCCGAGTGCGCGTTCGACCCGACCGTGACCGCCGCACAGCGCGAGTTCGCGAGCGGACAGGTCGTCGCCTCCCTGCGTGGCCTGCCGGATCCGGCCGCCGTCTCCCGACTGACTCAGGCTCTCGCGCGGCCGAGCTGATCCGGCAGGCACTCTCGCACGCCGCTCCTACCAGATCGCCTCGACCCACTCCGGGTGGTCGATGAACGGGTTGCGGTTGTGCTGGTACGTGTCGTAGATGACCTGGTTGCGCTTCTCCTCGAAGGCGCTCGGCGGGTCCTCGTCGCTCCACTGCTTGAGCACGGAGAGCTTGCCCATGTACGGGTTGCTGCCGTTGTTGACCTTCTCGTTGGGCTCGAGGTCGGCGAAGCTGTCGTCACCCTCGTACCGCACGGCCATGTACAGGATCATGCGGGCCACGTCGCCCTTGTCCGCGTCACGCGGCTCGAACGAGTCGGAGTCGGTGAGGCTGCCGCCCCCGCCGCTGACCGCGCTGCCGCCGTTGTCGAAGTCCTTGTTGCCACGGATGCTGTTGACCTGGACATCAGCCGGGCGCAGGTGGTGCAGGTCGGTGCCGGGACCGGTCACCTCGCCGAAGTCGCCGTGGGACTTGGCCCAGGTGTGCTCGCGGTTCCAGTCGCCGGTGTCGCCGCCGTTGAGGGACTTGCTGCGCGAGACACCGCTGTACAGCAGGATCACGTTGCTGCTGTTGTTCGGGTCCTGGTCGGTGGCCTTGAGGGCGTTCCAGACCGCGGAGTACGAGATCTTCGTCTGGCTGCTGATGATGGTGTGCAGGGAGGACTTGAGGCTCGTCCCCGTCTTGCCGATCGCGTTCTTGTAGTACGTCGAGTCGTACGCGGTCGTCGTGGCCGCGGCGGGGGTCGCGGTCAGCGCGGGGGCGGCGAGGCTGATCATGACGGTGGAGACGGCGAGCGCCAGGGGCTTCCAGCGGCGCGTGCGTATGGGGGCCACGGGCATGGGGGTGTCCGTTCTACGCGGGTTGAGTGGAGCGGGTAATCGGGAGCGTGACATGGACATGCGTTCCTGTCCATGAATCGGACGTGTCCAACAGGTGACCGGATCCGACAATCTGCCCTTTGTCTACGCGAGTTGACATGTCAAAACGCCCTCTGACCGGAAGACCAGAGGGCGTTGGGGAGTCCGGGACGGTGGGGACGCCGGGGACGGTGGGGCTGTGTCGGTCAGCTGACGTCCGAGGCGTCCAGGCGGTAGACCGTCGACTGGCTCGACTGCGACGAGGAGCTGGACTGGGACGGGGAGTTGGCCTGGGACGAGGAGTTGGACTCCGACTCCGACGTCGAGCCGGCGCTGTACGCGCTCTCCTTCACCGCCGTCCCGTTCTTCTGCACCCACGCCGTGACCTCGGAGCTGAGGTCGGAGCCTCCGCCGGGGCCGCCGCCCATGCCGCCGCCGCCGACCTGGATGTAGTGCAGCTCGCCCTTCTTCACCAGGTCCTTGAGCTTGGCGAGGGTCATCGCGTTGTCGCTGCCGGACCAGCCCCACATGGAGATGACGGGTTCACCGCTGCTGAGGATGAGCTGCGCGGCGCTCTGTGAACTGGACACCGCCAGCAGCCACTTGGCGCCGTCCTGGTGCTTCTTCAGGTACGAGACGAGCTCGCTGCTCGCGCCGCCGCCCATACCGCCCATGCCCCCGCCGCCCATGCCGCCGGGCTGACCGCCGGTGCCGCCCTCGGCCGCCGTACCGCCGTTCTCGCCGGTGGCACCCGGCGGCGTACCGCCCATCTCACCGGCACCGCCGGGAGCCTGGCCCGCGCCCCCCGCCGCGCCCGGCAGTTCGCCGTTGCCGCCACCGGGCGTCATCTGGCCGCCGCCGGGCCCGCCGCCCTCCTGGCCGGTCTGTCCGTCTGCCCGGCCGCCCTGTTGCGTGCCGCCCGGCAACTCACCGCCGCCGAAGCCGCCCCGGCCGCCGCCGCCCCCACCGGGACCGCCGAAGCCGCTCCCCGTAGAAGGCCCGGCCGTCGGGTTCGTCCCCCCGCCCATGCCCCCTCCGCCGACCGAGCCGGACGGTACCGACCAGGCGTACGCGGCCGGGCCCGCCACCGCGGCGACGATCGCCGCGACCACCGAGGCCGCCAGCAGCCGTACCCGGGTGCCGGAGCGGAAGACCAGCAGGCCCGCGATCGCCAGCGCCATGACCACCGTGATCGTCGGCCACAGCCAGGTGTTCCAGCCGGAGGCCCGGCGCAGGAGCACGGCGGCCCACACCGCCGTGACCGCCAGGGCGGCCGGCAGCACCCACGCCCAGCGCCTGTCGGCACGGAAGGCGCGCAGCAGCAGCGCGCCTCCGCCGCCGCACAGCGCCGCGATACCGGGCGCCAACGCGGTTGTGTAGTACGGGTGCATGGTGCCCTCGGCCATCGCGAACGTCAGGTAGTGCAGCGCGGTCCAGCCGCCCCACATGACCAGCGCGGCCCGGGTCGGGTCGGTGCGCGGGGCACGGCCGCACAGGACCAGGCCGCCGACGCAGGCGATCGCCGCGAAGGGGATCAGCCAGGAGATCTGGCCGCCGAGGATGTCGTTGAAGAGACGCCCGAGGCCCGCCGTACCGGAGAAGCCGCCGCCTCCGCCGCCACCGCCCCCGCCGTTGCCCTCGCCGCCGAAGATCCGGCCCAGACCGTTGTAGCCCATGATCAGGTTCCAGGCGGTGCCGTCCGTCGAGCCGCCGATGTACGGCCGCTCGGAGGCGGGCACCAGCGACACGGCCGCCGCCCACCAGAAGCTGGAGACGGCCAGGGCCACGGCGGCGAGAACCAGGTTCACCGCCTTCTTCCTCCAGCCGAGCCGTGACGCGAACACGTACACGGCGAAGACGGCGGGCAGTGCGATGTAGCCCTGGAGCATCTTGGTGTTGAACGCGAGCCCGAAGCACACCGCGGAGCCGATCAGCGGCAGCAGCCTGTCGGTACGGACGGCCCGCAGCGCGAGCGCCGCGCCGCCGACCATCAGCAGCACGAGCAGCGTGTCGGGGTTGTTGTCACGGTTGATGGCGACCGTGATCGGGGTCAGCGCGAGGACCAGCGCGGCGACGGCCGCCGCCGCGTGACCGAACACCCGCTTCACGGAGGAGTGCAGGATCCAGATCGTGCCGAGCGCGGACGCGACCATCGGCGCCATCATCTGCCAGGTGCCGTACCCGAGGATCCGGCACGACAGGCCCATGACCATCAGCGCGAAGGGCGGCTTGTCGACGGTGAGGAAGTTGCCGGCGTCCAGCGAGCCGAAGAACCAGGCCTTCCAGCTCTGCGTGCCGCTCAGCACGGCGGCACTGTAGAAGCTGTTCAGGCTCGATCCGGACAGGTTCCAGGAGTAGAGCGCCGCGGCCAGGATCATGATCGCGACCAGTGCGGGGAGCGACCAGCGAGGCGCCGTCTCCGGTGGCGCCGCGGGCGGGGCCGGGGGCGGCAGGTCGGGGGTCACGGTGGGGTGGGGGCGGGGATCGGTGGCTGAGGTCACCCGTGCACGATGCATACGCCGCATGGGCACGGACTGTGCCTTGCCTTGGGGCGGGCTGTGGATGCTGATCAGGCCTGGAACGTCCCGTACTTGACGGCCGCGACGAAGTGCGACCACCCGCCTGGCGAGAAGACCAGGGCGGGCCCGTGCGGGGACTTGGAGTCACGGACGGGGACGCCCGAGGGGTGGCCGTCGCGGACTTCGAGGCAGCTGCCCCCGTCGCTGTTGCTGTAAGAGGACTTCCGCCACACCCGCAGTGTCGCGGTGTCCGGGAATATCGGGTCAGTCATGGTGTCCGTAGTCCTTCGCTGTGGCCCTCAGCAGGGCCACTGACTCCTTCAGCGGCAGCGCGTCGCTCATCGCGAGGTCGTAGCGGCCCTGCAACTCCTGCACGATGGACGGAGAGTCGTGCAGCTTCCCCATGCGTAGGCCCTCGCTGTACGCCACGGGCGGCTGGTCGTTGAACCACGTGAGGATCCACCCACAACCCGCCGCAGCACCGCCTCGTCCAGCAGCGCCCAAACCACCGGCGTCACCGGATCGTCCAGGATCTTCGCGCGCTCAAGGCGTGTGACAAGGCGTCTGTCACATTCCTCTTCACTCACCGGAGGGAACGACGTCCCAGAACCGCACACGCGTACGCCCTTGTCTGGAGGACGCTGGGGACGAACGACAGGGCGAACTCCCGGATCATCACCGCCTGTTGTTCGAGCTGACGGGCCGCCTCGAAGTAGTCCGCGACCGCGACGTCCTCCGCCTCAGGGAGCTGCTCAGCATGTCGCCCGTGTTCAGAGCCGCGTCCAGGCGTCGCGCGTCCTCCTTGGAGGGGATGCGGCGGCCCGCTTCGATGTGGGCGATGTGCGAACGCGTCATCACGGGCGCTGTGGTTCGCCGTGCACGGCATCGACATCGGCCCGCGAGTCATCCACGGTGTGGAGGTGACCGCGTGATCGGTGGTCAGGACAGGACGACGCGTCTTCTGCCGTGGACCGGCCCCGAGGGCAAGCCCTGCTATCTCGTCGGCGACGGGACCGGGCACCCCTCCCGGGTCGCGGACACCGTCGAGAGGGTGCAGCTCGGTATGGCGGGCGAACTCCTGGATCACGCCGCCGACATGCTCGCCGACCGCAGGGCCACGCCCGTGCAGCTTCGTTTCCTGGCGGCGCGCATGGTCGAGGCGCTGCGCGACGTTCATCGCATCGCGGAGAGCCGGGGCGCCCGCCTTGCCGCGCCCGCGGACGACGAGTCCGACAGCCCCGGGGAGGCCGACGGCGACGACCTCCCCGGGAGGAAATCTGAGCAGCTGCCCGTTGCCCCGGACTCCTGCCCGGGGCGCGCCACTCCCGCCCCCCGCCCCCGCCCCAGTGGCGTGCCGGAGCACTCGGTTGCAGGACCAGCCCTCCGAGACGCTGAAGCGCAGCGGGTCGGACGTCGAGACGGCCGAGACCCGCACTCAGTTGGAAGGGCTGCTGAGGGACGACGAACGCCGGTCACCGCCTGTTGCTTCGGCGCTGTTGAGATGGTGCGGGCCCAAACTGATCCCAACATCGGGAACGGGGTGGGGAGGCGACTTTCTCAGCCACCACGAGCCAGATAAAGGGGAGTATCGGGGGCAGAGTCAGCCCCTATGGCGACGTTGGCGCCGACGCTGCGACGCCGGTGCTCGGCTCCTTGATCACGAGCGGGTGCAGCTCCCACACGTCGATCGCGTAGCTGAGGCGCGTACCCGGCGTGCTGTGGGCCTGAACTCGCCACACGCCCTGCCCTGTTGGGTAGAAGCGGAGAGTGAGGACCTGGCCGGTGGTGGTCAGGAAGATTTCGGCGATGGAGTGGTCGACGACCACGCGCAGGTCGACGGGCCGGTCGGCTGGGCAGGGCATCCGGTAGGAGCCGCCGCGGGCCCGGGGGTCCAGTGAGGCGTGGTCACGGTCGACGACCAGTTCGCCCGCATCGACATCGAGGCGGATGTCGAGGTACTCGGAGCCGTCCGACGTGGTGAGCAGCCGCAGACCGGCGTTGCCGGTCGGCTCCAGACAGGCCGTCAGGTCGAAGGCGCGGCTCACGGTGCCCAGGTCCACCGGCTGCGGGCCGTGCGTCGCACCTGCGGCGTGGATGATGTGCGCGCCACGCAGGGCGAGCAGTTCGGTGGCGGGCTGCTGTCGAAGCCTGCCGTGGTCGTCGACATGGATCTCGCGGGGCAGGGTGAGAACGCCGGCCCATCCGTCTGCGACGGCCCAGGCTTCGTCGCGGGCTTCCCATGACCAGCCCCACAACAGCCGCCGATTGCCCGGCGCGCGCAGCAGGGCGGGTGCATAGCAGTCGGGGCCGTGGTCGACGAGCACGGGCGGGCCGGCTTTGAAGACGTCGCCGTGTTCCTCGCCTATGAGGGCCTCGACGCCCTGCGGGCCGTCGTCGAGGTTCCAGGCACTGAAGATGAGGGCGCCGGGTCCCGAGGCCGCGGGCAGGTACTGGGGGCATTCCCAGCCTTCGCCGGTGTTCAGGCTGGTGTCACTGACCGGCTCCTTCTCGCGGGCCGCGAAGGGCCCCCGGTAGGTCCAGGTCTCCAGGTCGGGCGAGTCGTAGAGGAGCGCGGCGGCGCGACCGTCGGCGAGGGCGGCGCCGACCAGCATCCGCCAGCCGTCGTCGTCCTGCCAGACGTACGGGTCGCGGTACATGGTGCAGCCCTCGGGCAGCTCGGGGATGAGCAGTTCTGTGCGCGGGCTGAAGGTCCGGCCGTCGTCGTGGGAGACGGCGCAGGTGACGGGCTGGTGCTGGGGTGAGCGGTCCTCGCGGTGCGCGGAGTAGAAGGCGACGAGACGGTCGCCGTCGGAGACGGCGTTGCCGGAGAAGCAGCCGTCGGCGTCCACGCCATCGGGGGTCGGAGACAGGGCGATCGGCAGCGGCTCCCAGGTCAGCAGGTCGGGACTGCGGAAGTGGCCCCAGTGCATGTTCGCGTGGGTCGCTCCGTACGGGTTGTACTGGTAGAAGACGTGGTAGTGGCCGTCGTGGAAGACCAGCCCGTTGGGGTCGTTGATCCAGTTACGAGGCGGGCGCAGGTGCGCGACAGGGTAGTGCGGATCGCGGGGTGCGGGCGTGGTGGACACACGTGTGCCTTTCGGTATGTCAGACAGGGGCACCGCCCAGCGGTGCCGAGGGGCGCTGGGCGGTGGTCCTCAGGCCCTGATGCGGAACACCGCGTGCAGCTGCTGCTCCCGCCGTGAGTTGGGGCCCACACGGAGGGCGAACTCACCTGGTTCGACCACGCGCCGGTTGTCGGCCGTGACGAGTGAGCACCGCGAGGCAGGGATGCTGAGGTTGACCTCCAGGCTTTCGCCCGGAGGGATTTCGACCTGGGTGAAACCCTTCAGCTCCTGCTCGGCCCAGGTGACGCTGGTCGTCAGGTCGCTGATGTATGCCTGGACCGTTTCCAGGGCCCGGCGGCTGCCGCTGTTGGTGAGTCGTACCGTGGCGTCGACGGTGCCGTCGAAGGGGATGTCCTCCTCCTGCACGACAAGGTCGGAGTAGGTGACAGTGGTGTAGGTGAGGCCCTCGCCGAACGCGAACAGCGGGTCCTGGGTGAGATCCGCGTAGCGGTTGCCGTGCTGGCCGCGCACCTGGTTGTAGAAGACCGGTTGCTGTCCGACGTGGCGCGCGAAGGAGACCGGGAGCCGGCCGCTGGGTTCGGTGAGTCCGAGGAGGAGTTCGGCGATGGCGCGGCCGCCGCGCATGCCCGGGTTGAACGCCTCGATGAGTGCCGCCGCGTTCAGTGCCGACTCCGGGAGGGTGCTCGGCTTCGACTGGACGAGTACGACGATCGTCGGTGTGCCGGTGGCGGCGACCGCGTCCAGCAGCGCGATCTGGCCTCCTTGGAGGTCGAGCGTGGCCGTGGAGCGCACCTCCCCGGTGAGGTCGATGGTGTCCCCCACGACCACCACGACGTAGTCGGCGGCCTCCGCGGCAGCAGTGGCCTCCCGAAGTTGTGCCTGGTCGACCGGGGCGGGGGTGAAAACGGGCGGCTGCGGTTGACCGTCGGGCCCGAGGGACCACTCGGAGTCGGAGGCGGGGCGTGCGATGTCGGCTCCGCGGGCGTACGTGATGGTCCAGTCGGCGGGAACGACGGCGCGAAGGCCGTCGAGCACCGTCTCCACCGTCTCGCGTGGATGTCCGTCGGGCATCCACGGAACCTGGCCGGTGGCGCCTGCCCAGTCGCCGAGCATGGCTTGCGGGCTGTCGGCGTTGGGGCCTATGACCGCGATCGTCCGCGGCGTGCCCTGGCTCGCGGCGCGGCCGGTTCCGTCCGAGGCCAGCCCGCCGTCGAGGGGCAGGATCCCCTCGTTGCGCAGCAGCACCAGGGAGCGTCGGGCGGTCTCCAGGTTGAGGTCGGCGTGCGCGCGGCAGCCGATCACCTGTGCCTGCCGTTCGGGGTCGGGGGCGCGGGGGTCCTCGAAGAGCCCGAGCTCGAACTTCAGCCGCAGAACTCGCCGTACCGCGTCATCGATCTGTTTCTCGTCGACCAGGCCGCGGGCGACCGCCTCCTGCGCGCCCTCGAAGAACTGCGGCGTGGCCATGATGAGGTCGTTCCCGGAGTTGATGGCAACCGCCGATGCCTCGGCGTAGTCGGCGCAGGTGCGCTGGTCGTAGACCATCCGGCCGACGTTGTCCCAGTCGGTCACCAGCGTGCCGGTGAAGCCCCACTCGCCCTTGAGCACGTCGCTGATCAGCCACTGATTCGCGGTGATGGGCACCCCGTCGATCGACTGGTAGCCGAGCATGACGGCGCGGCAGCCGGCCCGAACGGCTTGCTCGAACGGGGGCAGGAACCATGAGCGCAGCTTGCGTGGGCTGAGGTCGGATTCGCTCGCGTCGCGCCCGCCCAGGGTTTCGGAGTAGCCCGCGAAGTGCTTGGCGTACGCCAGCACGGCTGTCGGGTCGCTGAGGCCCTCACCTTGATAGCCGCGCACCATTGCCGCGCCGAGTTCGCCGATCAGGAACGGGTCCTCGCCGAACGTCTCGTTGATCCGGCCCCAGCGCAGGTCCCGGGTGATGCACAGGACCGGGGAGAAGGTCCCGTGGATTCCGGTCGTCGCGATCTCGGTCGCGGCCGCGCGGGCCACCCGGTGGAGCAAGGAGGGATCCCAGGTGCAGCCCATGGCCAGCTGGGTCGGGAAGATGGTCGCACCCGGCCAGAACGAGTGGCCGTGGATGCAGTCGTCGACGGTGAGCAGGGGAATGCCGAGCCGTGTCCGCTGGGCCATGTCCATGGCCTCGGGCATACGTTCGGGAGTCACATGCAGAACGGACCCGGCCAGCTTGGTCGACACGATGTCCACCAGGTCCCCGTGTTGTGCGTCGAGCATCAGCAGCTGCCCGGCCTTCTCCGGCAGGGTCATCCGGGACAGCAGGTCCTCGGTTCTCGCTTCCACGGCCGCTTCCGGATCCAGGTACGTGGCAGGGCGGGCCGACTGTCCCACTATGTTCTCCAAGTCATCGGTAGTCGCGGGTCGGAAAGTTCGTTGCGGGCCTGGGTGGTTGCCGCGGACGACGGCGTGTCGCCGCAGAGACACTGCCGCCCGCCACGGCGGGGCTCGCTGGCCGCCCGCCGCCGGGTTCGGGACCAGCAACGGCACAGGGCAGCGAGGCGCACGCCGGGGTGTCACTTCAGGCCGGTGGTGGCGATGCCGGCGACGAAGTGGCGCTGGAAGAGGAGGAAGATGATCATCACCGGGAGGAGGACGACGACGCTGCCGGCGAGGAGGATGCCGAAGCGGGTGAAGTCCTGTCCGCCGCTGGCCAGGGCGAGGCCGACGGGGAGTGTGTACTGGCTTTCGTTCTGGGCCACGACCAGGGGCCACAGGAAGTTGTTCCAGGAGCCGAGGAAGGTGATGATCCCCAGGGTCGCGAGGGCGGGTTTGGTCAGTGGCAGGATGATCTTCCAGAAGATGGCCAGTTCGCGGCAGCCGTCGACGCGGGCGGCGTCGATGAGTTCGTCGGGCAGGGAGGAGATGAACTGCCGCATCAGGAACACCCCGAACGGGGTGGCAAGGAACGGCAGGATCAGCCCGAGCAGGGAGCCGGTCAGCTTCATGTTGGCGACCAGCACGTACAGCGGTACGAAGGTGACCAGGCCGGGGATCATGAGGGTCCCGATGACCAGCGTGAATACGGCGCGCTGCCCGCGGAACTCCAGTTTGGCCAGGGCGTAGCCGAGCATCGAGCAGAAGATCAGATTGCCCGCGGTGACGGCCACGGCCACGATCACGGAGTTGGCGAACATGCTCGTGAAGTCGAGCCTGTTGAACAGTTCGTGGAAGTTGGCGGTAGTGGGTGCGGTGGGGATGAGCACGGGTGGCACGGCGCGGATGTCGGCCTCGGGTTTGAAGGAACCGGAGAGCATCCACAAAAACGGCGCGATCATCAGCAGGAGAGCGCCGACAAGTGGTACGTACAGCCAGGGCTGGCCCCAGGTCTGCCGGATGTGGCGGCGCCGCAGGGCCCGGGCCGCGTCGGATGGTGCTGTTCGCAGGGTGGAGAGGGTGCTCATGGGTATCAGTCCTTGTCTCGCAGTATCCGGAACTGCAGGACGGTCAGCGCGACGATGAGGACGAAGATGACGTAGCCGGCGGCCGAGGCAACGTCGTAGTTGCCGTTGCCGAACTGCTGGTAGGCGTACATCGTGGCCGAGAGGGTGGAGTCCAGCGGTCCGCCCTGGGTCATCACGAAGGGTTCGTCGAAGAACTGCAGGTAGCCGATGCCGGTGGTGACGGCGGTGAGCAGCAGGGCGGGGCGCAGGAGCGGGAAGGTGACCCGCCAGAAGCGCTGCCAGGCTCCGGCGCCGTCGAGTTCGGCGGCCTCGATCAGGGATTGGGGCACGGACTGGAGCCCGGCCAGCATGATGATCATGACGGTGCCCAGGTTGCGCCACACGGCCATCACGATCATGACGGGCAGTGCGAAGCGGGTGTCGGCAAGCCAGGCCGGGCCGTCGATCCCGAACCAGCCCAGGACGGTGTTCACCAGTCCCGTGCGCGGTTCCAGGAGCGTCTTCCACACCACGGCGATGGCCACGATGCTGGTGATGACCGGGAGGTAGAAGCCGACCCGGAAGACGGCCCGGAAGCGGCGGATGCCCCGGTCGAGGGCGACCGCCGCGGCGAGACCGGCGGCCAGCGTCAGGGGCAGGCCGAACAGGACGAACACCGCGGTGTTGCGCAGGGCGTGAACGAACTGATCGTCCTGGAAGAGCCGCACGTAGTTGTCGAAGCCGGTGAAGGACACGTTCAACGGCGTGCGTAGGTCGGCGCTCTGGGTGTCGGTCAGGCTCATCAGCAGCGACCAGACGACCGGCAGCAGCATGAAGGCAGCGAACAGCGCGAGGAACGGGGCGGCGAGGATCCAGGCGGCCCGGGTCTGCCTGCCGCGCGCCGTGCTCCGGAGCGCGAGGGGCCGACGACCGGCACTTCGCTGCGGCCCTGCGGTGCTCGGCTCGTGGGTATTGCCCCGCCCGGGAAGCGTTTTCGTGGACATGGATGTCATCCGTCCCTACGAGGGGTGCTCACGCGGCGGCGCTCAGCGGCCGGTGCCGATGGAGGTGGCCTTGGACTGCAGCGCCTGCTGCACCTGGGCGACCGTGGCCTTGCCGAGGGTCAGCCTCTCCAGTTGGGAGTCGACGGCGTCGGCGATCTGCTGCCAGGTCCTGATGGCGGGCGGCGCCTTGCTGACCTTGAGCTGCTCGGCGAACGCCTTCATCGTCTCGTCCTCGCTCAGCTTCGCCTCGTTCCACGCACTGGGCGACGGCGGTATGTTGCCGGTGGCCTTGGCATAGGCCGCGAGGTTGGCGGGCTCGGTGAGGAACCGGGCGAACTTCCATGCCGCGTCGGCGTTCTTGGCGTCCTTGAACACCGCCAGGTCGCTGCCGCCGGCGAACCCGGCGGGCTGCTTGGAGTACGGCAGCGGCGCGGTCTTCCACTTGCCGTCCAGCTTCGGGGCGTCGCTGTGGAGGCTGCCGCCGACCCACGGGCCCTCCTGGTAGGTGGCGACCTGGCCGGCCTGGAACGCCGGCATGCTGTCCGTCTTGTCGATCGGCGCCAGGCCCTGCTTGGGGATGCTCGCGTAGTACTCCAGAGCCTTGGCGACCTCGGGCGAGTCGAAGGTGAACTTCCCGGTCTCGGCGTCGTAGATGTCACCGCCCTGCTGCCAGACCAGCGGCAGCCAGAAGATCCAGGAGTTGAAGCCGATGTTCCACCCGGTTGAGAAGCGCAGCTTGGGGTTCTGCTTGCCGGCGGTGGCCTGGATGGCCTTGAGGTCCTTCAGGTAACCGTCCCAGGTGCCGGCCGGGGCGCCCTTGATGCCGGCCTTCGTGGTGAGGTCGGTGCGGTAGTAGACCACCATGGTGTTCGCGATGAACGGCACACCGTAGGACGTGTTCTTGTACGTGGTGGTGTCCCACTGGCCGGGGTAGAAGCCTGAGGACTTGATCGACGCCGGGGTGGCCTGGAAGCCGTTCATGGCGGCCATCTCGGCCATCCAGGTGGTGCCGATCACGGACATGTCCGGTGTGTTGCCACCGGCGATCGCGGTGGTCAGCTTGTCGTGGGCGGAGCCCCACGGGACGGCGGTGATCTTGACTTGGGCGTCCGGGTTCTCCTGCTCGAACTTCTTGGCCAGGTTCTTCAGGGCGGGGTCGGTGTCACCCATGGACCACATGACCAGTGTTCCCTTGGCCTTGCCGCTGCCGATCTTCGCGGGAGCGTCCTTGCCGGGGCCGGAGTCCGCGCTGCGGCCGCAGCCGGTGGCCAGCAAGGCTGCTGTGACGGTGACGCACAGGGCCTGGACCGTTCTTACGGTGTGACGAGTGGTGGTACGCATCGTGCGGCTCCTTTTGGCGTTGAGCGGTACAGGACTCAGGGGGTGGCAGAGGGCAAGAACGGTCGAGTGGCCGGCAGGGTCGGGCCACGGTCCGCAGACCTGGGGGCCGGCGGTGACGTCGACGGTCAGGCGCAGATCGCGGCTGCAGCGTCCGACGCGGTCCTGGTGGCGGCCGGGCAGGGTGTGCCAGGCGTTCCGTTCGGTGTCCCGGATCGGGAAACCGCGGGTGAGCACGTGCACCTCGGCGGTGACGCGTGATCCTGGTTCCGCGTGGATGGCGGTGAAGCCGTCCGGCACGCGGGCAGGCCGGTCGGGCCGACGTGTGCAGTGGCTTCAGCTGGACCTGAACGACCTACCGCCCGCCCGAGGGGCGGTATTGGTCGTTCCACGGCCAGTTGGAGTCCGTCCCCGCCTGCGGGGCTGGAAAAGGCGGCGGAGACGGACGGTTCAGGAACGGTGACGAGTCATACGTCCACCGGGTGCGGCCGAGAGCCCTGCCCAGGCCAGAGGGCGGACTGGGCCCCTGGCGGGTCCCCGGAACCGGTGGCCGACTGATGACGTCGCGTCAGTTTAAGTTCGGCTGAGACGACGATCCACGGATCACGAGGCTGGTCGGAATGGTGCGCGAGGGGGCGGCCTCCGGCGATCCGCGCACGTGGTCCAGGAGCAGACGCGCCGCCGCCTCACCCATCTCCCACATCGGCTGGCGGATGGTGGTCAGTGCCGGATAGGTGTACGACGCCAGCTCGACGTCATCGAAGCCCACCACGGCGACATCCCGCGGAATCTCAAGGCCGGCGCCGTGCAACGCGGCGAGCACGCCGGCCGCCGAAGGGTCGTTGTGCCCGAAGACCGCGTCGAACTCCACGCCGTCCGCGAGAGCTTGCGCGACCGCGCTCCGGCTGTTTTCGAACTGGAAGTCGCCACAGATGACGCGGCGCGGGTCGAGCTCGATCCCGGCCTGCGCATAGACATCCACGAAGCCGCCCAGCCGTTCCCGGGTACAGCCGTACGCCTCGGGACCGGTCACCACCAGAGGACGACGGCGCCCGATCTCCAGCAGGTGCCGCGCGGCCTGCTCGCCCCCCTCCCGGTTGGTGGTGGTCACGTAGGGGAATCCAGGCCGCTGGAAGCGGTCGTCGATCAGCACCACCGGCAGCCCCGATTCGTGCAGTTCCGTGATGTATCCCAGGGCCCCCTCGGGCTCGAGCACCAGCAGACCGTCGAACGACTTGGCAGCGACCTGCAGGCCCAGCCTGCGCAGTGACTCCTCACCGCGGTTCCAGGTCAGCATGCGCAGTCCGAAGCCCTCGCTCTCCAGCGTGTCGACGACCGCCTGCACGATGCCGGACCAGACCCATGCCAGATCAGGGACCAGCATGCCGATCATCTGCGTCGTGCCGCGGGCGAGCCCCACAGCCCCGGCGCTCGGCACATAGCCGAGCTCCGAGATCGCCTTGCGGACCTTCAAGACGGTGTTCTCGTGGATCTCGCCTTTGCCGTTCAGCACCCGCGAGACCGTCGTCTTGCTGACTCCGGCCCGCGCGGCCACGTCAGCGATGGTGATTCCCATGCCACCCTCCCCTCCCTCCATGCAAGGGCGGAAGACAGTCCTCCCGCACCGGAAGGACCGATCGTACAAAGACTTGTGGAACCGGTACCGAAAGCGATCCCGGAACCGGTTTCGGTACCGGTTCCGGAAGTGAAACACCGAGATGTCCCACCGGTCAACACACCGGACCCAACTCGGTAACAAAGAAGCTCCGACCTACGATCGCCCCGCCTGTCACCCCAAGCAGGTCGGACCGCCTCCGCACACAAGGCGCTGCAGAAAAGATCACCTCCGCCTCGGGCGGCCCGTACAGGCGCCGGCGGGGCGGAGCGCGGAGCCCAGCACTGTCCTTGAGGAGTGCGAGACGAACGGTGGCGAGGCTGGTCGCCCCCCGGTCGGCGATGGCCTCCACGGACAGGCGGTCTTGTTCGCACCAGACGCGCCACTGCCTCATGCGGGTGGCGGTGTGCCGGGTGCGGCGAAAGCTGGGCGGACTCCAGTCGACGGGGTGTTGGGACAGCAGGTAAATGGCGTGGGAAGTGGTGGTGTTCAGGGCGCGCGCGACGTGGGCGATGGAGAAGTCGCCTTGGGACACGGCCCGGTGGAGCCGGTCGGCGCTGATCGGCCACCGAGCGGTCACCGGCCGTGAGATTCGGCCACGGAACCAGAGATCCCGCATCCGCTGAGCCGACGGGACGGATCGGCGTCCGCCGAGTGCGTCCCGCCGATCAGTAACGGTTGCGCAGCCTTTGCCCAACCGTTCGCCGATGCGTACAACCATTCCCTCGAACTTGTGCGTCAACAAGGCATGACTCACGGGATATCCATACGCGCGAGAGCGCTGGCCGCCGGTGTCGGCGCCGGTGTCCTCATACCCCTCGTGGCCGCCGCCGCGCCCGCCGCCGCGGCCACACCGGCCGTCAGCTGTACGTCCGCCAAGGCGGGCCTCGCCGACAAGTTGAAGAAGGACATCACCGCCGCACTTGCGAACCGCAAGGGAACCGTCGCGGTCGGCGTCTACGACCGGAGCACCAAGACGACCTGCACCCTGCGCCCCTCCACGGCCTTCGACTCGGCCAGTGTCGTGAAGGTCACCGTGCTAGCCACGCTGCTGTGGGACGCGAAGAAGCACAACCGGTACCTCACCGACACCGAGGCCTCGCTCGCCAAGGCCATGATCACCAAGTCGGACAACACCGCGACCAGCAAGCTCTGGAAGCAGTTGGGCCTGACGAAGATCAAGGGCTTCCTCGCCGCGGCCGGCATGACCCAGACCAAGCCGGGCGCGAACGGCTACTGGGGCCTGACCCAGATCACCGTCACCGACGAGCAGAAGCTGCTGAAGCTCGTCACCGCGAAGAACACGGTCCTGAGCGACAACGCCCGCGCCTACATCCTCAAGCTGATGGGCCAGGTCATCTCGTCGCAGCGCTGGGGGACACCGTACGGAGTGCCGTCCGGGGTCTCGGTCGCCGTCAAGAACGGCTGGCTGCAGCGGGCCACCAACGGCTGGCGGGTGCACAGCGTCGGCGCCTTCAAGGGTGGCGGCCACGACTACATGATCACGGTGCTCAGTCACGGCAACAGCACCATGAACTACGGCATCACGACCATCCAGGGCGTCGCGAAGGTCGTCCACAGGGACTTGGCGGCGTCCTGACGTCTGCCGGTCTCCCGTCCGTCACCGACCCGCCCTACGGTGACCTCCATGCGCCTGAGAACCCTACTCGCCACCACCTGCGCGGCCCTGGCGGCGGCCACCTGCCTGACCGCCGCCGGTTCCGCGAACGCCCAGGAGAACCACGCCTGTTCGGCCACCGTCTCCCTCGACCGCTTCTCCGACGCGCTCGACAAGACGACGTACGACGACACCTTCGTCGGCAACCTCTCCGCGCTCGCCGTGGACACGGACGGCTCGCTCGCCGCCCTCTCCGACCGCTCCTCCCTCTTCGGCCTCGACGCGAAGACCCTCAAGCCCCGTGCGACGGTCCCGCTCGCCGACGAGAACGGCGCCGCCCTCGACTCCGAGGGCCTGGTGATCGACCGTGACGGCACGCGGCTGATCACCTCGGAGACCGAGCCCTCGATACGCCGCTACAGCCGCGACGGCGAGATCCTCGACCGGCTTCCGGTCCCGTCCTCCCTCCAGGTCGCCCCGGCCGGCCGGGCCGTCTCCAACGGCACCTTCGAGGGGCTGACGCTGCTCCCCGGCGGCCGCACCCTGCTGGCGTCCCTGGAGTACGCCCTGTCCGGCGACAGCTCCGGCGTGGTCCGCTTCCAGACCTGGGAGCGGCACCGCAAGGGCTTCGAGCTCGCCGCCCAGTACGCCTACCCGGTCGACGCCGGCCTCGGCGTCCCCGAGGTCCAGGCCACCCCCGACGGCCGCCTCCTCGTCCTGGAACGCGGCTTCACCTCCGGCGTCGGCAACACGGTCCGCCTCTACCTGGCCGATCCCCGCCGCGCCACCGACACGAGCGGCGTCGAGAACCTGACGGGTCAGGCGGGCGTACGCCCGATCAAGAAGACCCTGCTCGCGGACATCGCCGCCTGCCCGACCCTGGGCGCCACGGCGAAGCAGCCCCAGCCGAATCCCCTGCTGGACAACATCGAGGGCATGGTGGTCACGGGCGGCCGGCGCAAGGGCGGCCTGAACGTGCTCCTGGTCAGCGACGACAACCAGAACGCGGCGCAGACGACCCGGTTCTATTACTTGCGAGTGCGCATCTGACTCTTCCGTTACCTGCGAGTGCGCATCTGACTCTTCAACTACCTGCGAGTACGCACCTGGCTCTTCACCCCCTTCACCCCCCTCTGTTCCTGATCTGCCGCCCCCCGTTTTGTTGCGGAGGGATGAAATCCGCTTCATTTCGCGTTGGTGCCTTCCGGAAGATCAGGTCGAACGGAGGGCACCCGCGTGGCAGCGCAACAGGGGGAGACACAGGGCTGGGCCCGCAGGCTGGCCGGATACGCCTGGCGGCACCGCAAGGACGTCGTCCTCGCCCTCGGCTCCTCGCTCGCCGGTATGGCAGTCATGGCCCTGGTCCCGCTGGCCACCAAGGTGATCATCGACGACGTGATCGTCGGCCACACCCGGGACATGGCTCCCTGGGCGGGCGCCCTGATCGCCGCCGCCATCCTCGTGTACGTCCTGACCTACATCCGCCGCTACTACGGCGGCCGTCTCGCCCTCGACGTCCAGCACGACCTGCGCACGGAGATGTTCGGGACGATCACCCGGCTCGACGGACGCCGGCAGGACGAGCTGTCGACCGGGCAGGTCGTCGGCCGGGCCACCAGCGACCTCCAGCTGATCCAGGGCCTGCTCTTCATGCTCCCGATGACGATCGGGAACCTGGTGCTCTTCGTGATCTCCCTGGTGATCATGGCCTGGCTGTCCCTGCCGCTCACCCTGGTCGCCCTGGCCGTGGCTCCCGCCCTGTGGTGGATCGCCAGGCGCAGCCGCAGCAAGCTGCACCCCGCCACCTGGTACGCCCAGGCCCAGGCCGCCGCCGTGGCCGGCGTGGTCGACGGCGCCGTCAGCGGCGTACGGGTGGTGAAGGGCTTCGGGCAGGAGGACCAGGAGACCGGGAAACTCCGGGAGGTCGGCCGGCGGCTCTTCGCGGGCCGACTGCGCACCATCCGCTTCAACTCCAAGTACACCCCGGCCCTCCAGGCCGTGCCCGCCCTCGGCCAGGTCGCGATGCTCGCGCTCGGCGGCTGGCTGGCGGTCCGCGGGCACATCACGCTCGGCACGTTCGTCGCCTTCTCCACCTACCTCGCCCAGCTCGTCGGCCCGGTCCGGATGCTCGCCATGGTGCTCACGGTCGGCCAGCAGGCCCGGGCGGGCACCGAGCGCGTCCTGGAGCTGATCGACACCGAGCCCTCGATGACCGACGGCTCCAAGGAACTCCCCGCCGACGCGCCCGCGACCGTCGAGTTCGACGACGTCGCGTTCGGCTACGCCGACGCCCCCGGCGCCCGCCCGGTCCTGCAGGGGCTCTCCTTCGAGATCCGCGCCGGCGAGACCCTCGCCGTCGTCGGCTCCTCGGGCTCCGGCAAGTCCACGGTCTCCCTCCTGCTGCCGCGCTTCTACGACGTGACGCGCGGCGCGGTCCTCATCGGCGGCCACGACGTCCGCGAGCTCACCCTGGACTCGCTGCGGGCCGCGATCGGCCTGGTCCCCGAGGACTCGTTCCTCTTCTCGGACACGGTCCGCAACAACATCGCGTACGGCCGCCCGGAGGCGACCCAGGAGGAGATCGAGAAGGCCGCCCGCGCCGCCCAGGCCCACCGCTTCATAGCCGAGCTCCCGCACGGCTACGACACCAAGGTCGGCGAGCACGGCCTGACACTCTCCGGCGGGCAGCGACAGCGCGTCGCCCTCGCCCGCGCGATCCTCACCGACCCGCGCCTGCTCGTCCTCGACGACGCCACCTCCGCCGTGGACGCCCGTGTCGAGCACGAGATCCACGAGGCACTCCAGCAGGTCATGCGGGGCCGGACGACCCTGCTGATCGCGCACCGCCGCTCCACCCTCAACCTCGCCGACCGCATCGCCGTCCTCGACGGCGGCCGGCTCGCGGACGTGGGCACCCACGAGGAGCTCCAGCAGCGGTCCGAGCTCTACCGCCGCCTCCTCACCGACCCGGACGAACTCGGCGGCGTCTCACCCGGCCACGCCCGCCCGGCCGCGCCGGCCGAGGACACGTCCATGGGGGTCCCCCCGCTCGAGTTTGTTCGAGAGTGGGGGAGGGACGAACTGGACGCCGAGTTCGACGTCGAGCGCGGTATCACGCCGCGGCTGTGGGCGGGGGAGCGCGAGCCCAGGGACGCGGCGACGGCCGACAGCCCGGCCACCCCCGAACTGCTCGCCCAGGTCGACGCGTTGCCGCCGGCGACCGACACCCCGGGCATCGACGAGGCACGGGCGGTCGCCGCCGAGGAGTCGTACGGCCTACGCAGGCTGCTGCGCGGCTTCGGCCGGCCCCTCCTGATCAGCCTGGCGCTGGTCGCCGTGGACGCCGGCATGGGCCTGCTGCTCCCGGTGATGATCCGGAACGGCATCGACGACGGCGTCACCCAGATGGCGCTGGGCGCGGTCTGGGCCGCCTCCCTGTTCGCCCTGCTCGCCGTGCTCGTCCAGTGGACGGCGCAGATCGGCGAGACCCGGATGACCGGACGCACCGGCGAACGCGTCCTGTACTCCCTGCGGCTGAAGATCTTCGCTCAGCTCCAGCGGCTCGGACTCGACTACTACGAGCGGGAGTTGACCGGTCGGATCATGACGCGGATGACGACGGACGTCGACGCGCTCTCGACCTTCCTGCAGACCGGGCTGGTCACCGCGTTCGTCTCGGTCGTCACCTTCTTCGGGATCATGGTCGCCCTGCTGGTGCTCGACGTCCAGCTCGCCCTCGTCGTGTTCGCGACCCTGCCGCCGCTGATCATCGCCACGTTCTTCTTCCGCCGGGCCAGCGTGAAGGCGTACGAACTGGCCCGGGAACGGGTGTCGGTGGTCAACGCCGACCTCCAGGAATCGGTGTCGGGGCTCAGGATCGTGCAGGCCTTCCGCCGCGAGCACGACGGCAGCCGGCGCTTCGCGGAGCGCAGCGACAGCTATCGCCAGGCGCGGATCCGGGGCCAGTGGCTGATCTCGATCTACTTCCCGTTCGTGCAGCTGCTGTCGTCGGTGGCGGCGGCGGCCGTACTGATCGCGGGCGCGGGACGGGTCGACGCGGCGACGCTCACGACGGGCGCGCTGGTCGCCTATCTCCTCTACATCGACCTGTTCTTCGCCCCCGTCCAGCAGCTCTCCCAGGTCTTCGACGGCTACCAGCAGGCGACGGTGTCGCTGGGCCGCATCCAGGAACTGCTCCGGGAGCCCACCTCCACCCAGAACGCCGAGGAACCGCTCGACATCCTGTCCCTGCGGGGCGAGATCGCCTTCGAGGACGTGCGCTTCGCCTACGGCGACGAGGAAGAGGCCCTCGGCGGCATCGACCTGCGTATCCCGGCCGGCCAGACGGTCGCGTTCGTCGGTGAGACGGGCGCCGGCAAGTCGACCCTGGTCAAGCTGGTCGCCCGCTTCTACGACCCGACCGGCGGACGGGTGACCGTCGACGGCACGGACCTCCGCTCGCTGGACCTCACCTCCTACCGGCACCGCCTCGGCGTCGTCCCGCAGGAGGCGTACCTCTTCCAGGGCACCGTCCGTGACGCCATCGCCTACGGCCGCCCGGACGCCACCGACGCCGAGGTGGAGACGGCGGCCCGAGCGGTCGGCGCCCACGAGATGATCGCCCAGCTGACGGGCGGCTACCTCCACGAGGTCGCCGAACGCGGCCGCAACCTCTCCGCCGGCCAACGCCAGCTGATCGCGCTGGCCCGCGCCGAACTCGTCGACCCGGACATCCTCCTCCTCGACGAGGCCACGGCCGCCCTGGACCTGGCCACGGAAGCCCAGGTCAACCAGGCCACCGACCGCATCGCGGGCCGCCGGACCACACTCGTCGTGGCCCACCGGCTGACCACCGCGGCCCGCGCGGACCGCGTGGTCGTCATGGAACACGGGCAGGTCTCCGAGGACGGCACACACGAGGAACTGCTGGCCAGGGACGGGCGGTACGCCGAGCTGTGGCGGATCTTCGTGGGGGCGGCCGAGCCGGAGGAGCCGGTCGGCGCCTCGCAGTGATGGCCGGATCGCGCGGGGGCGGGCGACGGCCACGCAACCATCCGACACGCGTCCGGCGTCCGTACACCAGTACGTACATCGTCGCGGTAGGGGAGGGACGACAGTGGACTGGGCTGCGATACGGGGCCGCCTCGCGCTCGGCACGGCCGTGCTGACCACGTCCGCGGTGCTGGCGCTCGCGGCGCCCGGGCCCGCCCAGGCGGCCGAGTCGTCCTGCGCCGGACGCAAGGTCAGGACGCTGCCCTTCGCGACCGGCGTCGTGCGGGTCTACGAGCGGCGCGGCTGGGTCTGCGCGATCACCGTGGCCAAGGACCCCGGCAGGAAGCGGTACATGATGGTCAGCGTGCAGGCGCGCGGCCTCCGCCCGGTCGTGGACGAGGGGCAGTACACCCGCCACGCCGGCCCGCGGAAGACACACGCCGGCCAGCGGTGCGTCCGCGTGAAGGGCGCGGTGGGCAGGAGCTCGGTCAGTTCCGGCTGGATCCTCTGCTGAACCGCGGGTTTCCTACAGGGTTTTCCCCACCTCCATGCCATATCCCCTGGTGCGCAGGGCAGTTGATCCGCTAGCTTCCGGCGGACATCTGTACTCACAGGGGAGGGTGCATGCGCAAGGCGCTCAGATGGCTGCTCGCGCTCGCGGTGCTCATAGGCACGCTGAGCACGGCAGGTGCGGCCACCGCCGCCGAGCCGGAGGCCACCGGCCCAACAGGCACCACCGCGGTCACGGACATCAAGGACCGGCTGCTCTCCATACCGGGGATGAGCCTGATCGAGGAGAAGCCGTACACCGGGTACCGCTTCTTCGTCCTCAACTACGCCCAGCCGGTCGACCACCGGCACCCGTCCAAGGGCACGTTCCAGCAGCGGATCACCGTGCTGCACAAGGACGTCTCCCGCCCGACGGTGTTCTACACCGGCGGCTACAACGTCTCCACGACCCCGAGCCGCCGCGAGCCGACCCAGATCGTGGACGGCAACCAGGTCTCCATGGAGTACCGCTTCTTCACGCCGTCCCGGCCCGCCCCGGCCGACTGGAGCAAGCTGGACATCTGGCAGGCCGCGAGCGACCAGCACCGCATCTACAAGGCGCTGAAGGCCGTGTACACCAAGAAGTGGATCTCCACGGGCGGCTCCAAGGGCGGCATGACCGCCACCTACTACGAGCGCTTCTACCCTCGTGACATGGACGGCGTCGTCGCGTACGTAGCCCCCAACGACGTCGTCAACGACGAGGACTCGGCGTACGACCGGTTCTTCAAAACCGTCGGCACCAAGGAGTGCCGCGACCGGCTGAACGCGGTCCAGCGCGAGGCACTGGTACGCCGCGAGCCCCTGGAGAAGAAGTACCAGGCGTACGCGGCCGAGAACGGCCTCACCTTCGACACCGTCGGCAGCCTGGACCGGGCGTACGAGGCGGTCGTCCTCGACTACGTCTGGGGCTTCTGGCAGTACAGCCTGCTGTCCGACTGCGACGCGATCCCGGCCGACGCGGCGACCGCGACCGACGACGAGATCTGGAACTCGGTCGACACGATCTCCGGGTTCTCCGCCTACGCCGACCAGGGCCTGGAGACGTACACGCCGTACTACTACCAGGCGGGCACCCAGTTGGGCGCGCCGACGATCCACTTCCCGTACATCGAGAAGAAGTACGTCCGCTACGGCTACCAGCCGCCCCGGAACTTCGTCCCGCGCTCGATCCCGATGAGGTTCCAGCCGAGCGCGATGCGTGACGTGGACACCTGGGTGCGGCACAACGCCCGCCACATGCTCTTCGTCTACGGGCAGAACGACCCGTGGGGCGCGGAGCCGTTCCGTCTCGGCAAGGGCGCGAAGGACTCGTACGTCTTCACCGCCCCCGGTCTCAACCACGGCGCGAACGTGGCCGGTCTGGTCCCCGACCAGAAGACACTGGCCACGGCCCGGATCCTTCAGTGGGCCGGCGTGGCCTCCGCCTCCGTCCAGGCGGACCCGTCGGCGGCCAGGCCGCTGGCGAGGTTCGACGCGAAGCTGGACAAGCGGGACCTGGAGCGCGAGCCGACACTGCGCCCGTAGGCTCCCCTTCGCGATGAGCGCGACGGCCGACCGGCCCCCGTGCCGGTCGGCCGTCACGGCCGCAGCGACTCCGTGCCGAATCGTCACACGGGGCCCCGCCCCGCCGCTCAGACCGGACGCGCGCACCCCACCGGATCACTGCCGCCGAGTTGGACGTACAGGGCCGTCGACAGCGGGCACTTCGCCCGGGTGTCGACGGCCTTCGTCACCTGGTACTGGGGTTTCCTGTCGCCCCGCCCGTCGCACGCCGTCTCGCGGACCTGTCCGTCGCCCAGGCCGTAGACGCAGTCGCCGACGATGGTGCGGGGGCCGCCCCCGCCGCCCGGGTCGCCGGGGTGCGGCGGCTCCAGGTTGCGCATGCAGGCGTAGCCCCGGGGCACGGCACCGTCGCCGTCCTCGTCGGAAGCCGGGCGCTGCTCGCTGATGTGCAGGACGAAGTCCGTGGTCGGCGGGCACGCCGGACCGTCGCCCACCGTGCCGTCGTGCCGCGCCACCACCCGGGCCGCCGCCCGCTCACTGGTGCAGGCGACCTCGCTGAAGCTGGTCGTGCCGAAGGAGCTGCACTCGTCGACCGCGAGGAACACCGCGCCGTAACCGGAGCCCTGGGTCGGAGCCGCCGACGCCCCGCCCACCAGCCGACCGCCCTCGCCGCCGCCTCCCGCACCGGACCCCTGGCATCCCGTCAGCAGGCCGGTGAGCAGCGCCAACAGCGCGCACACCGCCCGCACGGAACATCCTTCGCGCATCGACATCCCCCGACACCCCCGCCCAGCGTGACCCGCCGCGGCGGGGCCACGCCAGATGTGCGGGGTGCTTTGCGCCTTTCGGGGGTCGTGCGGCGGTTGCGCGACGTATGCGGACTACGTCTGGTACGACAACCCGTGTCCGACCGGATACAGCACCCGCGCCGGATCGTCCGCCCGCTGCACCGGCACCGGCAGTTTTCCGCGCGGACGGACCCGTCCCGCGATCACCCGGGCCGCCGCCCGCAGTTCGACGTCGGTCCACGAGTACGCGGCCAGGAAGGCAGGTACGGACGGCAGGTGGGCCACGTCGTAGGGGTTGCGGATCGCGACCGCCACCACCGGTCTCCCGGTAGCCACCAGTTGCTCGACCAGCGCCTTCTGGGTACTGGTCGCTGTGACGTTGTACGTCCCGACCACCACGGCGTCGACGTCCCGAGCCGCCGCGACGGCACCCGCGATGGCGGCGGAGGAGGGGGCCGTGCCCGTCGAGAGTGCGGTGGTCGTGAAGCCCAGCTCGGTGAGCGCGGCGGCCAGAACGCCGGTCGGAGGGCCGGTCGTCCCCGACGGCGAGGCGGGATCCGCGCCGACGACGAGGAGCCTGGGGTGACGACGTCGGGAGAGCGGCAGCAGACCCCCCTGGTTGACCAGCAGCGTGGTCGTCCGCTCGGCGATCCGGTCGGCCGCCGCGAGGTGCGGCCGGGTGCCGACCGTGCGGGTGACCCCGGCCTGGCTGACGTACGGCTCCTCGAAGAGCCGCAGCCTCGCCTTGAGCCGCAGTACGCGCAGGATCGACGCGTCCAGCCGCTCCTCGGTGAGCTCTCCGTCCCGTACGGCCTTCAGGACGGCGTTCCACGCGACGTCGAGGGAGGGCGGGTTGAGGAGCTGGTCCACGCCGGCCTTGAGCGCGAGCACCGGCACGCGGTCGTCGCCGTACTTGGTCCGCACGCCCTGCATGCCGAGCGAGTCGGTCACCACCACCCCGTCGTAGCCGAGTTCGCCGCGCAGGATGCCGGTGAGGATCGGGCGGGAGAGGGTGGCCGGATCGCCGGAGTCGTCGAGGGCCGGGAACTGGATGTGCGCGGTCATGATCGAGTCGATGCCCGCGCGGACGGCGGCCCGGAAGGGGACGGCGTCCAGCTTCTCCCACAGCTCCCGGCTGTGGGTGATGACCGGGAAGCCGTAGTGGCTGTCGACGGCGGTGTCGCCGTGGCCGGGGAAGTGCTTGGCGGTCGCGGCGACCTTCGCGCCCTGGTAGCCGGCGACCTCGGCGGCCACCAGAGCGGCCACCGCGTCCGGTTCGGCACCGAAGGACCGTACGCCGATGACCGGGTTGGCCGGGTTCACGTTCACGTCGGCCACGGGGGAGTAGTTCTGCCGGATGCCGAGCGCGCGCAGCTCCTGTCCGGCGATCCGGCCGAGGGTGCGGGCATCGGCCCTCGACCCGCCGGCGCCGACGGCCATGGCGCCGGGGAAGAGGGTGGCGGGCTCGCCGACCCGGCAGACGATGCCGTGTTCCTGGTCGGTGGAGATGAGCACGGGCAGCCCGCGCGGCTGCTCCAGGGAGACCTGCTGGATCCCGTTGGACAGGGCGGCGATCTGGTGCGGATCCCGGGTGTTGTGCGCCCACGTGAAGTAGATGATTCCGCCGACCCGGTACTTCGCGATCAGCTCGGCGGCCGTGCGGACACCGAGTTCCTGGAGGTTGGCGTCGATGTCGGCCTGGTCGGGGGTGGTGGCCGAGTGGCCGTAGACCCGGGTCACGAAGAGCTGCCCGACCTTCTCCTCCAGCGTCATGCGGGAGAGGAGGGCGCGGAGCTTCCTGTCGTCGGGGGCGGCCGCGTGGGCGGCGGTGGTGCCGGCGGTCAACGCGGCGGTGACGGCCGCGGTGGCGGTGGCGGTGAGGAGGGTGCGTCTGGACGGCTGTGCGGTGCCGTCCGCGCTTCTCGTGCTTCTCGGGCTTCCTGAGGTTCTTGTGCTCTCTGTGCTTCCTGCGTTTCCTGCGTTTCCTGTGCCGGAGTCGCGCACGTGCACTCCTTCCCTCGTGAAGGAAACTTCCGAGGAGTCACGAATATCCGGGAAGTTTCTGCCAGTCAAGGGAACGCGCGGTACTCGGCGAAGGGCCGCCATCGGCGCTGTTGGAGGGGGGCGCGCCGATGGCGGTGTGCTGTCGGCCGCGGTACGGCGGAGAGGGTAAGTCAGCGTTCGCAGCCAGCAGCGAGGCCGACACCGGACCACGGTGACTCTCCGACAGCTTGCGGGTTGGACGAGCGGGCGTGGGGTGGGGTTCCCGGCTCGGGCCGAAATGCCCGAAGTTGGTGCGCATGGTGTCGATGAGCTCAACGGGGCGCGTGGGCAGGCACGTTGGGCGCTGGGAATCTCCTTCGACGATCCCGGATGTCTACGCGAGACTTCGGGTTCCACGAGGGGTTCGGGGCGCTGTGTGCGCTGTGTGCGCGGTGGGGAGAGGCGGCGAAGGATGAGCTTCAAGCTGGAGGGACCGGTCCTGGAGGGCACGTCGGTGCGTCTGGAACCGTTGGAGCGGCGGCACGCGGCCGAGTTGGCGGTGGCGGCCGAGGGGGACCGGGGCAGCTACGCGTACACCTGGGTGCCGAGGGCCGACGAGGTCGGGAAGTACATCGAAGCCCAGTTCGCCCGTGCGGCGACGGGACGGTTGGCCCCGTACGCGCAGATCTCGACGGCCACGGGCCGGGCGGTCGGCGCCACCGCCTACTGGGAGCCGCGCTGCTGGCGGTCCGACGACCACCTCGACGCCGTGGAGGTCGGCTTCACCTGGCTCGCCGGGTCCGCCCAGGGCACCGGCCTCAACGCCGAGGCCAAACTCCTCCTCTTCCGGCACGCCTTCGAACAGTGGGAGGTGTCCCGGGTGGACCTGAAGACCGACGCCCGCAACGCGCGCTCCCGCGCGGCCATCCAGACCGTGGGGGCACGCTTCGAGGGCGTGCTGCGGAACTGGTCGCGCTCCTGGGCACCGGGGGAGGACGGTCGGCTGCGCGACTCCGCGATCTTCTCGATCACGGCGGCGGAGTGGCCGCACTGCCGGACACGGCTGGAGGAGCGCGTGGCGCGGTATTCGACGCGGGCGTAGGGGAGCTGGGGGCGGAATCAGGCCGAGTCGTTGAGCAGACGGGCCAGGTGCTCTCGTCCGGGGCCCAGCAGGTCGGGCAGTGGTGCCGCTGCCTCGTACCACCGCTTCTCGTACTCCCAGCACAGCCAGCCGTCCCAGCCGTGCCGGGAGAGCACCTCCACGCACTCGGCGAGCGGGAGGACGCCCTTACCGAGCGGCAGCGGGGTCGTGTCTTCTGCCGAGGCGATGTCCTTGACCTGCACGTATCCGAGGTGCGGGGCGAGGGCCGCGTACGTCTCCGAGGGCTGTTCGCCGCCCAGCCAGGAGTGCATGACGTCCCACAGCGAGCCGACCTGGCGGTGGCCGACCGGGCCGAGGACGCGGATCGCCTCGGCACCCGTGCGGTGCGAGTCATGGGTTTCGAGGAGGATGCGTACGCCGAGGTCGGCGGCGTACTCCGCGGCCGTGCCGAGCCGCCGCGCGGCCGTCGCGTCGGCCTCCTCCCGGCTCTGCTCGGTGCCGCCGCCGGGGAACACCCGGACGAAGGGCGCGCCGAGGTCGCGGGCGAGGTCGAGGAGCCGGCGGATCTCCTCGATCACGGGCTCGTCGTCGCCCGGCGCGGCCACCCGCGCGTATCCGGCGAGGCCCAGCACTGCCACCCCCGCAGCCTTGAACTGGGCCGCCGCGTCGGCGCGTTGGGTCAGATCGAGGCCGGGGTGCACCGGCTCCTCCGGATGGGCGCGCAGTTCGACGCCGTGATAGCCGTACGTGGTCGCGAGGCGCAGCACGTCGGGGAGGGGGAGGCCGGGAACGCCGAGGGTGGAGAACGCCAGTTTCATAGTCCTACTGTCACTCGGGGATCAGCTCTGGTCCAGACGGGGGCCGCTCCGTGTCGGCCCCGCCTGTCCCTCACCCGTGCCCTGTGGATCGGCCGTCACGCACGCACGGGCGGTGGATTCACCGTCACCGCCATCCATGCGGGGCCTGTGATTCCGCCGTCACCCTCACTTCCGACCCGCCTGTGGACCCGCCGTCGCCGTCACTCACTCGTGCTTTTCAGATCCAGTCGCCAGTCCTGCCCATTGAGGTCCTGGCCGAAGGACCGGTGCTCTTTCTCGGCGGTGAGGACGAAGCCGTGGCGTTGATAGATGCGGCGGGCCGCGCCGAGGATGTCGTTGGTCCACAGGACGATGTCGCGGTAGCCGACGCCGCGGGCGAAGTCCACCAGAGCCCCGACGAGCCGGTCGCCGATCCCGAGGCCGCGCGCGTCCGGCTCGACCAGCAGCAGCCGCAGCCGGGCGGAGCCGGGCGCGTCGTCCCGTACGCACATCACGCACCCCACCGGACGCCCGTCCAGCTCGGCGATCCACACCCGCTCGTACTCCGGGTCGTGATCCTCCGCGTAGTCGGCGACGATCCTCGCCACCAGCCCCTCGTAGTCGGCGTCGAAGCCGTACTCGGCCGCGTACAGCGCCGCGTTGCGCTGCACGACCCAGCCGAGGTCGCCCGGTCCGGGTTCGCGCAGCACGACGTCCTCGCGGCGCGGAGGGCGACCGTCGGAGAGGAGCTCCCGGACGGTCCGCATCGCCTCCGACAGGCGGGGCCGGTCCGGGGACGGCACGGTGGCGAGCAGGGCGCCCACGGATTCGTTCGCGCGCTCGGCGAGCAGGGTGGCGGTCTCCCGGCCGCGCGTCGTGAGCGTGACGTGCCGCCGGCGGGGGTCGGCGTGCGAGGCTGTGCGCTCGATCATCCCGTCCTGCTCGAATTTGTTCAGGATCCTGCTCAAGTAGCCGGCGTCCAGGGAGAGTTCGGTGCGCAGATCGATCGCGTCCGTACGCGGGGAGTGCGCCAGTTCGTACAGGACGCGGGACTCGGTGAGGGTGTAGGGGGCGTACAGGTGGCGGCTGTAGTCGAGCGCCCCGATGACGTTCGTGTAGAAGCGGTTGAAGGCACGGATGTCCTGGACAGTCATGATCGTCGACCCCATGTGGTCCAAGTGATTGATCTTCGATAGTTGACTCAGTCAGAGATATCTCGGGGTCGAGAGTAGAACGGTCGGGTGCCGCGCGTCCATGCCTTTGCGGCGCCCGCCTTTGTCGGTCACAGGGCGTCAGGTCCCGTTGTGGGTAGGGGAATCGGCCGTCCGTCCGTGGCCCGGATCTGGTCGGGCGGCGCCGTCCGGGACCGTTCCGGGTTTGGTGTGGAGGATCTCGCGGGCCTGTTCCGCGGCGCGGGCGATGCTTTCGGAGACGAAGTCGAGGAAGCGGGCGATGTTCTCGAGGCGGGTGCCGGCCGGGGTGCCGCAGCCGAGAACGCCCACACCCTGCTGGGCGACACCGACGAGCTGCGCGGTGGAGCGGGCGCTGGCCATCATCGGCTGGTAGTAGACGTCGTCGTCGACGATGTAGCGCTCGCGGCGGCGTTCGTCGCGTTCCCTGCGGACCATGCCCTGACTGTCGAGGGACGCGATCGCTTTGGAGACGGACGCCGGGCTGACCTGGAGGCGCTGGACGAGTTCGGACGCGGTGAGGCTGCCCGCGTCGGTGATGGTGAGGCAGGCCATCACCCGGGCCGTCATCGTGGGCATGCCCGAGGCCATGAGGACGGTGGTGAACACCTCCTCGTACTCGCGCACGGCCTCGGCGTCGCGCCCGTGTGCCTGCGGGAGCGCCTCCGGCCCCCGGGGTGCGACCTGCCTGCGCCGGTGGGCGCGGCGTTCGGTGGCGCGGTGGGCGAGGTCGGCGCGGTACGCGGTGGGGCCGCCGTTGCGCATCACCTCGCGCGTGACCGTCGAGGTCGGGCGGTCGAGGCGCCGGGCGATCTCGGCGTAGGGGAGGCTGTCGGCCAGCCCCAGCGCGATCTGCCGACGTTCCTGCTGGGTGAGCCTGCCTCCAGGCATCGCGATCTCCTCGGTGGTCCTTCGTGGCGGTCCGTGTGCCCCCACGCCATAGCGTTCACTGGTGAGTCATTGCAACAGTCGCGTAGGTGTCGTTGCGTTACCTTCCAGGTTCGTTGCAACAGTTTAATGGATTCTACCTGCGATGATGCCCATTTGATGCAACAGAGTTGTTGTCGAACTTTGGAAAGCAACGTAGCGTTTCCGGTGTCAGAAACAAGGAACGAACACCGGAGAGCATGATGCAGAAGTTCGACACCCCCGCCCCGATCTCCGCCGTCCTGGACATCCCCGCCGGACGCGTCCAGTTCATCGCCGCCGACCGCGCCGACACCACCGTCGAGGTCCTGCCCGCCAACCCCTCCAAGAGCCGCGACACCAAAGCCGCCGAGCAGGCCACCGTCGTCTACGCCGACGGCGTCCTGCGGATCTCGGCCCCGCCCGCCGGTAACCAGCTCCTCGGCCCCTCCGGATCCCTGGAGGTCACGGTCCAGCTGCCCGCCGACTCCCGAGTCGAGGTCAGGACCGCCGGCGCCGAGCTCCGCGGCGTCGGACGCCTCGGCGACGTCGCCTTCGACGGCGCGTTCCGCCAGATCAAGATCGACGAGGCCGCGAGCGTCCGCCTCACCGCGATCGACGGCGATGTCGAGGTCGGCCGGCTGGGCGGCCCCGCGGAGATCAGCACCACCAAGGGCGACATCCGGATCGCGGAGGCCGTGCGCGGCACGGTCGTGCTCCGCACCCAGTCCGGCGACATCTCGGTCGTCGCCGCCGCAGGCGTCTCGGCCGCCCTGGTGGCCGACACCGGCTACGGCCGCGTCAGCAACACCCTCAAGAACGACGGCACCGCCGAACTCGACATCCGCGCCACCACCTCCCACGGCGACATCAACGCCCGCAGTATCTGACGGAGTTGAACCAGGGCTGCGATTCCATGTGCGGGGCCCGGAGAAGTCGTACAGACACTCGCATCCGACCAGGGGGAACACATGACCAAGAACAGCACCGCCTCGACCCAGGTGAAGTGGACCGGCATGGTGCCGGTCGACGACACGGCTCTGGCCGTCACCGACACCGGCGGCCCCGGGATCCCGGTGGTCTACCTCAACGGCCAGTTCGCCACTCAGGGTTACTGGCGGCGGGTCATCGCCGAACTGGGGACGGACTGGCGGCACATCACCTACGACGAGCGGGCCCGCGGCAGATCGAAGCGTTCGGCGGACTATTCCTTCGAGGCCGCCGTCCGGGATGTCGATGCCGTTCTCGCGGCCAGGGGCGTGGACCGGGCGCTGCTGGTCGGCTGGTCCTACGGGGCGGTCGTCGGGGCGCACTGGGCCGGACGGAATCCGGAGCGTGCGCTGGGCGCGGTCCTGGTCGACGGCGCGTTCCCCTACGACTGGCTCGACGAGGCCATGGAGCGGCGGATCCGGAAGCTGTTCGGACGGCTGAGCTGGTTCATGCCGTTACTGCGCCCGACGGGCCTTACCCCTCGGATGACCGCCGAACAGCAGGCCAACAGCAACATCGAGCTCGGCCGGCTCTCCCGCGAGCGCGAGCTGGGTCCCGTACTGGACGACATCACCGTCCCGGTGCGGTACGTGGTCGCTTCGGGAACGTCCTTCGGGAGCCGCGGTGACGAGCAGGAACGGATCCGCGCCGGCCTCGACGCGGTGACCGTCCGCAACCCGAACATCCAGATCGCCGCGAAGGTCGCCTCCAATCACGGTGCGATCCTCAAGAAGGACTTCCCTGCCATCGCCGAGGCCGTACGCGGGGTCGCCGCCCTCGACCGCGGGGGGCGCTGAAGACGCGACCGGGGGACTGGCAGTTGGAGGCAGGCAGGTCGCCGCCGACCAGGTCATGGCGGCGCTGCCGGCCCTCACCCAGGAACGCCGTCGCTGACCTCGTCGCGGGCCGGGGGCGACGCACCCTCCGGCCGGTCGGCGGGCCTCGCGCCGCGCAGGCCGAAGGCGGAGAGGGCCGCCCCCAGCACCACCATGACCACCGGGACGACGAGCGCGGTGCGGTAGGCGTCCAGCACCGCGCCCGGTGAGCCGTCGGCGCCGGCCGCGGCGATCCCGTACACCGCGGTCACCGCGGAGATCCCGACCGCCGAGCCGAACTGGGTGAACGTGTACAGCAGCCCGCCGGCCAGACCCTGCTCCTCCATGGCAACAAGCTGAGAAGCCGATCGAACAGCCCCGGCACCAAGTCACCGCACAGGCAACGCCCCGCTCACCCCCGCGGCACCCCGGAGGACCCCCGCACCATCAACTCCCCCCGGATCACCGCGATACCCCCGGGCGGCGGCTCCTCCCGCCCCATCGCGATCCGCCCGGCGCGCGCCCCCGCCTCGGCCAGCGGCAGCCGCACCGTCGTAAGAGAGGGCACCGCGTCGATGCTGAACGGCAGATCGTCGAACCCCGCCACCGAGACGTCGTCCGGAATCCGACGCCCCGAGTCGCGCAGCGCCGCGCACGCCCCCAGCGCGACGGAGTCGTTCGCCGCCACGACCGCCGTCAGAGCGGGGTCGCGGCGCAACAACTCCAGCGTCGCCTCGTACCCGGAGCGTCGGTCGTAGCGCCCCCACACCGTCCACCGCGGGTCCTCCGGGATCCCGTGCGCCGCGAGCGCCGCCCGGTGTCCCTCCAGCCGGTGCCGGGTAGTCGTGCGTTCCTCGGGACCCGCGATGTAGCCGAGCCGCCGGTGTCCGAGCCCGATCAGGTGCTCGGTGAGTTCCCGGCCGCCCCCGCGGTTGTCGAAGGTCAGTGCGATCGCCCCGGTCTCCGGCGCCGGCGGGCGCCCGCACAGCACCACCCGCGTCCCCGCCTCCGCCAGTCTCCGCAGCTTCGCGCCCATGGCCGCCGCGTGCGGCACGCCCTCCAGGGCGCCGCCGGTCAGCACCACGGCCGCCGCCCGCTGCCGCTGCAGCAGCGTGATGTAGGTCAACTCGCGTTCCGGAGAGCCCCCGGTGTTGCAGACCACCGCGAGCCGTTCCCCGCCGGCCCGTCCGCCGGGACCCCCGATCTCGGACTGGATGGCGCTCGCCATGATCCCGAAGAACGGGTCGGCGATGTCGTTCACCAGAATCCCGACCAGGTCGGACGTGGCCGCGGCCAGCGCGCTCGCGGGACCGTTGAGTACGTAGTCCAGCTCGTCCACCGCCCGCAGCACCCGCTCCCGGGTGGAAGCGGCCACGGGATAGTTCCCGTTCAGCACGCGCGACACCGTCGCGGGCGAGACCTGCGCGCGGGCCGCCACGTCCGCCAGGGTCACCGTCATCTCGTCGTCCTCCGGTCGCGCATCTCGTCGTACGTCCTCGTGGCCGAGCCGTCATGTGGCCAGGCCGTCATCTGGCCAAGCCGTCACGCCGAGCCGTCATATGACGGGGCCGTCCGGCTGGATAGACACGCCCCCCATGGGCACGGTTCCGATCGTGTCGAGCAGACCATAAAGCCCGGACCCTCGGTTGTTCGCCCCCTCGAACAACTCAACCCCGTCACGGTCTTGTCTGGACCGCTGCACAGAGGCTAGCTTCTCAGTAGATAGAAAGCGCTTGCTGTGCCGCTCATCAGTAGAGGCCTACGCGGCGCGCACAACCGCGTACGAATCGCGAACGAACGCTGCGTACGACACCTACGAAGGGAACGACGTGACACGCAAGACGGTGCGTATCGCCATGAACGGCGTGACCGGGCGCATGGGTTACCGCCAGCACCTGGTCCGCTCCATCCTGGCCCTCCGCGAACAGGGCGGCCTCGACCTCGGCGACGGCACCGTGCTGTGGCCGGAGCCGATCCTGGTCGGCCGCCGTGAGCACGCCCTCCGGGCGATGGCGGAGCAGCACGGCCTGGAGCACATCTCGACGGACGTGGACGCGGTCCTCGCCGACCCGACCGTCGAGATCTACTTCGACGCCCAGGTCACCTCGGCCCGCGAGGAGGCGCTCAAGAAGGCGATCGCCGCGGGCAAGCACATCTACACCGAGAAGCCGACCGCCACGGGACTCGAAGGCGCCCTGGAACTCGCGCGCCTCGCCGACCACGCCGGCATCAAGCACGGCGTCGTCCAGGACAAGCTCTTCCTCCCGGGCCTGCTCAAGCTGAAGCGCCTCATCGACGGCGGCTTCTTCGGCCGCATCCTCTCCATCCGCGGCGAGTTCGGCTACTGGGTCTTCGAGGGCGACTGGCAGACCGCCCAGCGCCCGTCCTGGAACTACCGCGCCGAGGACGGCGGTGGCATCGTTGTCGACATGTTCCCGCACTGGGAGTACGTCCTGCACGAGCTGTTCGGCCGGGTGAAGTCCGTCCAGGCCCTCACCGCCACCCACATCCCGCAGCGCTGGGACGAGAACGACAAGCCCTACGACGCCACCGCCGACGACGCCGCCTACGGCGTCTTCGAGCTCGACGGCGGCGCGATCGCCCAGATCAACTCCTCCTGGGCCGTGCGCGTCAACCGCGACGAACTGGTCGAGTTCCAGGTCGACGGCACGGAGGGCTCGGCCGTCGCCGGTCTGCGCAACTGCCGCGTCCAGCACCGCTCCGCCACCCCCAAGCCGGTCTGGAACCCCGACATCCCCGCCACCGAGGTCTTCCGCGACCAGTGGCAGGAGGTCCCGGACAACACCGAGTTCGACAACGGCTTCAAGGCCCAGTGGGAGCTGTTCCTCCGGCACGTCTACGCCGACGCCCCCTACCACTGGGACCTGCTCGCCGGCGCCCGCGGCGTCCAGCTCGCCGAGCTGGGCCTGAGGTCGTCGGTCGAGGGCCGCCGTCTCGAGGTTCCGGAGGTGACCCTGTGACCATCCACCTGCCGGACTCCGCGGGCGGCCGCAGGGCGTACGAGCCCCGCCCGGAGCCCCTCGCCGTCACCACCGGTTCGCCCTTCACCTCCCGTACGGTCTTCTCGGCGGCCCATGTGGTCGCCGACCCGTACGCCGACACCACCCCCGACTCCCCGGCCGCCGTCGACTGGGACGCCACCCTCGCCTTCCGCCGCCACCTGTGGTCGCACGGGCTCGGGGTCGCCGAGGCGATGGACACCGCCCAGCGCGGCATGGGCCTGGACTGGGCGGGTGCCGCCGAACTGATCCGCCGCAGCGCGGCCGAGGCCAAGTCGGTCGGCGGGCTCATCGCGTGCGGCGTCGGCACCGACCAGATCGCCTCCGGGACGCTGGAAGAGGTCCGCGCGGCCTACGAGGAACAGCTCGCGCTCGTCGAGGAGTCGGGCGCACAGGCGATCCTGATGGCTTCGCGGGCGCTCGCGACGGCGGCCAAGAGCCCCGAGGACTACCTCGACGTCTACGGCCACCTGCTGCGTCAGGCCACCGAGCCGGTGATCCTGCACTGGCTGGGCCCGATGTTCGACCCGGCGCTGGAGGGCTACTGGGGCTCGTCCGACCTGGACGCGGCCACCGACACCTTCCTTGAGGTCATCGCCGCGCACCCGGACAAGGTGGACGGCATCAAGGTCTCCCTGCTGGACGCGCAGCGCGAGATCGACCTGCGCCGCCGCCTCCCGGAGGGCGTCCGCTGCTACACCGGCGACGACTTCAACTACCCCGAGCTGATCGCGGGCGACGAGCGGGGCTTCAGCCACGCCCTGCTCGGCATCTTCGACCCGCTGGGCCCGCTGGCGGCTCAGGCGGTCCGCGCCCTCGACACCGGGAACACGGCCGGGTTCCGTGAACTCCTCGACCCCACCGTCGAGTTGTCCCGCCACCTGTTCCAGACGCCGACCCGCTTCTACAAGACGGGCGTGGTGTTCCTGGCCTGGCTGGCCGGCCACCAGAGCCACTTCACCATGGTCGGCGGCCTCCAGTCGGCCCGCTCCCTGCCGCACTTCGCCCGCGCCTACGAACTCGCCGACGGCCTCGGCCTGTTCCCGGACCCGAAGCTGGCCGAGGAGCGGATGAAGACCCTGCTGTCCGTGTACGGAGTGGACCAGTGACCGACCTCGCCCGCTTCAGCATCAACCAGATGACCGTCAAGCAGCTGTCGATGCCGGAACTGGTCGATGCCTGCCTGGAGTTGGGCGTGCCGGGGGTCGGCCTGTGGCGCGAGCCCGTCCAGACGTACGGCGTGGAGGCCACGGCCAAGCTGGTCCGAGACGCGGGCCTGGCCGTCACCACCCTGTGCCGGGGCGGCTTCTTCACGGCCATCGACCCGGACGAGCGGGTCCGGGCGCTGGACGACAACCGCCGCGCGGTCGACGAGGCGGCCACGCTCGGCACGGACGTCCTCGTGCTGGTATCCGGCGGTCTGCCCGCCGGCTCCAAGGACCTGCGCGGGGCCCGGGAGCGGATCGCCGACGCGCTGGCGGAGCTCGGCCCGTACGCCGAGGACCACGGGGTGAAGCTGGCCATCGAGCCGCTGCACCCCATGTACGCCTCGGACCGCTGCGTGGTCTCCACCCTCGCCCAGGCCCTGGACCTCGCGGAACGCTTCCCGGCCCAGCAGGTCGGCGTCACCGTGGACACGTACCACATCTGGTGGGACGACGCGGCACCCGAGCAGATCGCCCGGGCCGGTGCGGGCGGCCGTATCCACACCTTCCAGCTTGCCGACTGGACCACCCCGCTGCCCGAAGGCGTCCTCAACGGCCGCGGCCAGATCGGCGACGGCGCGATCGACATGCGGGAGTGGCTGGGATACGTGACGGCGGCCGGATACACCGGGCCGATCGAGGTCGAGCTGTTCAACGACGGGCTGTGGGCACGGGACGGCAGGGAAGTGCTGGCCGAGACCGCGGAACGTTTCGTGACGCACACGGCATAGCTCATTCGGCGGCCGGGAGAACGGGGCGACCTGTTCTCCGGCCGTCGACGTATACGCGACGTATACTCGGCGCATGTCCGACGTCATGATCCGGGTGCCCGCCGAAGTCCGAGACCAACTGGCCGCCGTGGCCGAGGCGCGAGGCACCAGCCTCCGTGCCCTCATGCAGGACATAGCCGCTCAGACGCTGACCCCCGAGCAGATCAGGGAACGGGCCGACCGCACGCGGGCGCTGCTCGCCGAGCGCTTCGGGCACCACGTCTCGGACGAGGAGTCCGCCGAGATGCGGCGAAAGATGCGGGAGGCCTCCGCCGCTCACCGTGCCGCCCAGGCCGAGACGGAGCTTTCCCCTTGAGCTGGACCGAGCACTACGTCATCGACGCCGCCACCCTCCTGGCGATGGGAGGCGACAAGCAGGTTTCCGGCCTCATCCACGCCGCTGCCGCCAGCGACGACGTACGTCTGTGGGTCCCCGTCCTATGCCTCCTGGAGGCCGAGCGCCGACGTGCCGGGATCGTCGACCACGTGGGCGTGCTGGTGGACGTACTCCATCTCGTCGACGACGACTACGCCATGGCGGTGACCATCGCCGAACTGGGCCGTGCGGGCGTCGACTTCGGCGTATCCGCCGCCGTCCACACCGCACGCCCGAACCAGATGCTCCCCACGGGCGGCCTGATCGCCACCGTGGCACCGGAGCCGTACGAAGGACTCGGGGTCGGGATCATGGACCTGAACCGCTGAGGCGGCGCCCCGGCCGAACGACGGCCTGTGGGCCCGCGGCCAGGGACAAGCTCACAGTTGCTGCGCCTGGGGGTAGCCCTGAGTCCATCCAACCTTCAGGTCGCTCCGGCATCTTTCGCCTGTCTGGGTTCCAACTCAATAGGAGTGACATGTCTATCCCCAACCGCCGAGGCGTCTTCTTCGGCGCTGCCGGCGCTGCTGCCGGTCTCGCGCTTGCCCCGGCCACGGCGTTTGCGGTCTCGCAGAGCCCCGAGCGGCGTGAGCCGCTGGCCGCCGGACCCGGCAAGAAGTGGGACCTCGACGGCAACGCGCAGCGCTTCCGTGGCAACACGGTTGTCTGCCCCGTACCCCAGGACTCGGCCTTCTTCCACGCCGAGACCGAGGCGATGGAGATCATGAAGCGGTCCTCCATCACCGATCAGTACGTCTGTCTGCCGCACCAGAGCATGCACATGACGGTGTTCGACGCCACGACACAGGACAATGTCATCAACAAGCAACTCCCGGCCTGGCTCGCTGACTGTACGGATGTCTCCGAGGTGTCCCAGCGGATCCTCGCGCGCCTCCAGGAGTCGACGCTGACCCCGCTGGGCCCGATCACGATGAAGGTCAGGGGGTTCCGCCCCTTCGACGCCAACTTCACGATGGACCTCACCCCCGCCGACGACGCCACCTTCAACACACTCTGGACGGCCCGACGGGAGCTGAGCGCCCTGCTGGATATCCGTCCGTCGAACTTCGAGACCTACCAGTTCCACTCGACCATCGGTTACCGCCTGGTCAAGCCGCTGGCATCCGACGTGCCCCCCATGGAGCGACTGGCCGCGAAGTGCTCCGCACTCTTCACCGGCGACGCCGCCACCGTGACCATGCAGCACCCGGCCTTCAACCTCTTCGACGACATGCTCGCGTTCCCGCGGTTGTGGCGGCTACCGAGAGCCTGATCCGCTCCTATCGCCGACGAGCGGGCGTTCGTGTCCCAGGCGTGTCCGGTGAACTCCCCGCACTGTCAGAGACGGGAGACCGGGGCCTTGAAGGAGTGCAGGTCCGGCTGGTCGGGCAGTTCGTCGGCGGCGCGCAAGGTGGCCGCGGCGGCCTCGAATCCCAGCCCCGCACCCCAACTGCCGCGCCGAAGCAGGTATGACAGCTCCAGCTCCGCGCCCTTCTCGGTGACGTGTCCGGGAAGGTCGGCGGAACGGCGGTCGAGCACAAGTGTCCCGATGAACCGGTCGGTTTCCTTGTCGGCGATGACGTAGGTACCGGGCTTGCCGGCAATGCCGCCGGTGCCGTTCGCATCGAAGTACTGCTCGACGACGCTGCGGGGCCGCGGGCCGCCGAGGTGGGCACGGACCTGTGGATCGGTTTGGAGTTCGCTGAGGCCGTCGATGTCGGCGTCGTGCGCTTTTCGCAGCCGGAGACGGTCCGTGGTGATCTCCGCGGCAGAGAGCGTGGGTAATGCGTTCATGAGATGCATTGTCCGCGCTGAGCCGCACTGCCGTCGGTTGCCGACAGTCAGGTGCCGATGTGGCCGTACTTGACGGCCGTCACGAACGACGCCCACCGTTGCGTCGAGAACACCAGCGCCGGACCGTCGGCAGCCTTGCTGTCACGGACGGGCACGTCGGCGTGGCCGCGGGCGGCTTCGAGGCACTCACCCTGATCGCCGCCGCTGTAGCTGGACTTGAACCACCCCGTGAGGGCGGACGAGTCGGAGACAGTGGGCTCACTGTTGACCATGTGCGTGCTCCTCCGCTGCGGCTCTGACAACAGCCAGTGACTCCTGTTGCGACAACGCGTCGCTCAGCGCTAGAGCGTAGGCGGTCCGGCTGGCGGCCACCAGCGACGGATCATCCATCAAGTTGCCGGTGAGGAAGCCCTCGACGTAGGCCACCGGAGCGGAGTCCTCGAAGCTCATGAGCGTGAGCAGACTCTGTTGGAGTGAGTGAGCCCCGACGCCGAACGGAAGGACGTGCAGTCGCAGCCGTCCCGCCTCGGCCATGTCCGCGATCTTGTGCAGTTGTTCGGCCATGACCTGCGGGCCACCGACGCGGCGCCGCAGTACGGTCTCGTCGAGCAGTGTCCAGACGACCGGCTTCAACGGCCCGTCGAGAATCCGGGCACGCTTTGTTCGAATGACAACGTCTCTGTCAAGTTCTTCCGCCGTGTGGTTCGGCCGGTACGCCCGGAACAAAGCGCGTGAGTAGTCCTCGGTCTGGAACACGCCGGGAACCAGTGAGAGGGCGAACTGCTGGATCAGCGTGGCCTGTTGCTCCAGTTCGGCCACGACCGCGAAGTGGTCGGTGTACTTCGATTCCAGGTCCTCCAGCCAGCGGACGAAGAACCCGTCGGTACCGAGCACCTGGTCGATCCTGTGCGCGTCATCGGGCTTCGGTAGTCGTCTGCCCGCCTCGAAGTGGCTGATCAGCGTCGGCGAGCACACGACTTGGTTGCCCAGTTCCTCCTGGGTGAGCTCGGCGGCCGTCCGCCGCAGCCTCAGTTCCTCCCCGTACTTCTCCCGCTGTGTCCGCGGTGTTCGAGGCTTCGCCATCCTGCCAACTCCCCACTTGACGTGCGCTTTGTCAACTCTCAGGTACTGGCAGCGTAGCCACGGCGACCGCACTCTGTGACTGGTTCACCACAGAACGCAGTCGAGAGAAAGCAGGTCGACGTGACCACCTCCATCACCCGACTTCTCACGCAGTCGCTGAGGTTCCTCTCACCGGTGCGCAGGCGCCGCCGCGCGAAGCCCGCGCCGCCCCAGGTTCTCGGCGTGGGGCTCGGTTCGGCGTTCTTCCCTCGCGTGGGGAGCGACAGGTGAGCGATAGCGGATTCGAAGAGTCGGCCGTACGCCTGCTGCCCTGGGCGGGTCCGGAGGGCAAGCCCTGCTACGTCATCGGTGACGGCACGGGGCGGGTCTCACGCCTTGCCGACGAGACCGAACGCGTCCAACTCGGTATGGCCGGCGACCTCCTCGGTCATGCCGCGGAACTCCTGGCCGAGCGGGGTTTGTCCCATGGCGAGCTGCACTTTCTCGCCCGTTGCCTCGCCGAGTCCCTGCGGGACGTCAGTCGGGTCGCGGAGAGCCGGGGAGCACGTCTCGCCGAGTGAGGCGTCCCGCCCCGCGAGGACGACTCCCCGAAGCGAAAAAAACTCCGAGATCCCGTACAACCCTTCCGCCACCTGCCGTGTCATACATGGCATCAGGACTTCTGGAGGGGGATCTGGGGGGATCGCGGAGTTCTGATGTGGAGGGGAAAACCCGAGGGGGCCCGGTCGACGGACTGGGCCCCCTTGATTTTCTTGAACCGACGCTCAGAAGAACACCCCACACCGCAGCAGCACATTCGCGTACGGCCGCGCCTCCCCCGTGCGGACGACCAGCCGTGCGCCCCCCGACAGCTGCTTGAGCCTCTCGTGCGGGACCAGGGCCAGCTCGGGGAAGTGCCCGTCCAGCAGCGTCGCGGCCGCCGGGTTGGCGTCCCGCACCTCCGTCGCCGCCGTCGCGCCCTCCACCACCAGCTCGGCCAGCAGGCCGTCCAGTACGTCCGCGAAGGACGGCACCCCGGCCGTGAAGGACAGGTCCACGACCCGTGGCCCGTCCGGGATCGGCATACCGGCGTCGCACACCAGCACCCCGTCCCCGTGCCCCAGTTCGGCCAGTGCCCCGGAAAGGTGACGGTTCAGTATTCCGGCCTTCTTCACAGGCCCTCGACCTCCGCCGCCGTCGGGAAGGAGTCCTGCGCGCCCTCCTTCGTGACGGCCGCCGCCCCGACCCGGGACGCGTAGGCCGCCGCCTCCGCCAGGGACGAGCCCGCCCCCAGCCGCCAGGCCAGCGCCGCGGTGAACGCGTCGCCCGCGCCCGTCGTGTCCACGGCGGCCACCTTCACGGCCGGCACCCGCGTCACGCCCTGCGCCGACGCGACCAGCGCGCCCTCCGCGCCCAGGGTGACGACCACCGACCGCGGCCCCTTCTCCAGCAGCAACCGCGCCCAGTCCTCCGGCACGTCGGTCACGCGGCCCTCGCCGAGGATCACCTTCGCCTCGTGCTCGTTGACGATCAGCGGGTCACAGGCCGCCAGCACCTCCTCAGGGAGGGGCCGCGGCGGGGACGGGTTCAGCACGAAGCGGCTGTCCGGCGCCAGACTCCGTACGACCTCCACGACCGTCTCCAGCGGGATCTCCAGCTGCGCCGACACCACGCGGGAGGCGTGCAGCAGGCTCGCGGCGGACCGCACGTCGGCCGGTGTCAGCCGGCCGTTCGCGCCCGGCGAGACCACGATGCTGTTGTCCCCGGACGGGTCCACCGTGATCAGCGCGACCCCGGTCGGCGCGCCGCCCGCCAGGACGCCCGCCGTGTCGACGCCGGCCGCGCACTGTGCGTCGAGCAGCAGCCGGCCGTGCGCGTCGTCGCCGACACGGGCCAGCAGGGCCGTACGCGCTCCGAGGCGGGCGGCGGCGACCGCCTGGTTGGCGCCCTTGCCACCCGGGTGTACGGCCAGGTCGGAGCCGAGGACGGTCTCCCCGGCACCCGGGCGTCGTTCGACACCGATCACCAGGTCGGCGTTGGCCGACCCTACGACCAGGAGGTCGTAGTCGTCCATGAAGTTGCTCCCCTTGTAAGTGACGTGGGGCGGACGGCCCTCGCGGAGGACCACCCGCCCGTCGCCTCAGCCGTGAAACTCAGGTACCAGCCCGTGAAACTCACGTATCAGCCCGTGAAGTCAGGCCTCAGCCCGTGAACCCGGCCACGTTCTCCCTCGTGACCACCTTCACCGGCACCATCACCGACTTCGCGACCTTGCCGCCCTCGGCGACGTCGACCGCGTTCCGCACCGCGATCCTGCCGAGTTCCGTCGGCTGCTGTGCGACCGACGCGTACAGCGTGCCCGCCTTGACGGCGGTGAGCCCGTCCGCCGTGCCGTCGAAGCCGATGACCTGGACGGACTTTCCGGCCTTGGCACCCAGCGCCTTGATCGCGCCGAGCCCCATCTCGTCGTTCTCCGCGAAGACGCCGTCGATGTCGGGGTTGGCCTGGAGCAGGTTGGTCATGACGTCCAGGCCCTTGGTGCGGTCCCAGTCGGCGGGCTGCTTGGCGACCACCTTGATGCCGGGGTAGGCCTTCAGACCGTCGGCGAAGCCCGAGCCGCGCTCCCGGCTGGCGGAGGTGCCCGCCTGGCCCTGGAGGATCACGATCGTGCCCTTGCCGCCCAGCTTCTCGGCGAGCGTCTTCGCGGCGAGCTTGCCGCCGGTGACGTTGTCGGAGGCGACGAGCGCGGCGGTGTCCGCGTTGTTGACCGACCGGTCGACCGCCACCAGCGGGATGTCCGACTTGTTCACGGCCTTCGCCGCCGGAGTCACCGCGTCCGAGTCCACCGGGTTGACGATGATCGTGCCGAGGCCCTCGCTGGTGAAGTTCTGCAACTGGTTGGCCTGCTGCGAGGCGTCGTTCTGCGCGTCGGTGACCGTCAGGTCCACGCCCAGCTTCTTCGCCTCCGCCTGCGCACCGGAGCGGATCTGCACGAAGAACGGGTTGTTGAGCGTCGACAGCGACAGCCCGATCTTCTGGCTCTTCGCCACCGAGGAGCCGCCGTGCAGGAAGGACATGCCACCGACGATCGCCGCCGCGACCACGGCCGCGAGCAGGTACGTCGCCGCCTGCCTGCCCTTGCCGCCGCCGGAGGTGCCCGCGGCGGCCGGAGTCGCCCCGGCCTTCCGCCGCAGCGTGTCAAGGAGCACCGCCAGCGCGATCACGACACCGATGACGACCTGCTGCCAGAACGCGGAGACGGACAGCAGGTTCAGCCCGTTGCGCAGCACCGCCAGGATCAACGCGCCGATCAGCGTGCCGGACGCCTTGCCGGTACCGCCCGCGAGGGAGGCGCCGCCGATGACGACCGCGGCGATCGCGTCCAGCTCGTAGCCCTGCGCGGCCTGCGGCTGCGCTGAGGACAGCCGGGCGGCGAGCACCACGCCCGCGGCAGCGGCGAACAGGCCGGAGAACGCGTAGATGGCGAGCTTCTGCCGCTTCACCCGCAGCCCCGACAGACGGGCCGCCTCCTCGTTGCCGCCGATCGCGTACATGGAACGTCCGATGTACGTCCGCCCCAGCACGAACGCCGTGATGAGCCCCATCACGACCATCACCAGCACCGGCACCGGCAGCCAGCCGCCGAGGGTGTCGCCGAGGTGCGAGACCGAGCCGGGAAGGGCGATGGGGGACCCCTGCGAGACGACCAGCGACAGGCCGCGGGCCACCGACAGCATGGCCAGCGTCGCGATGAACGGCGGCAGTTTGCCGTACGAGATCAGGAAACCGTTGACCAGACCGCACGCGATGCCGGTCGCGATCGAGAGGACGACGGCCATCGCGACCGGGACGCCCTGCGAGGTGGCGCTCCACGCGAGGACGGTGGCCGACAGGGCCGCCACCGAGCCCACCGACAGGTCGATGCCCGCCGAGACGATCACGAAGGTGACACCGAAGGCGAGGATGGCGGTCACGGCCGCCTGGACGCCGACGTTGAGCAGGTTGTCGGTCGTCATGAAGTCGCCGGACAGCGCCGACATCGCGATGACGAGGACGATCAGCGCGGTCAGCGCGCCGTTGTCGAGCAGGAGACGGCGCAGGCCGCCCGAGGCGGCACCCGCGCCCGTCGTGCTCTTGAGCGTGTCAGTGGCCACGGGAGGCCTCCGTTCCGGTCTTCTCGTTCGTGGGGTTGCTGACGGCGAGCGCCATCACGGCGTCCTGAGTGGCCTCGTCCGCGGCGAGTTCGCCCGCGATCCGGCCCTGCGCCATCACCAGCACCCGGTCGCTCATACCGAGCACCTCGGTCAGATCGCTGGAGATCATCAGGACGGCGGCGCCGGCGGCCGTCAGTTCGTTGATCAGCTGGTAGATCTCGACCTTGGCGCCGACGTCGATCCCGCGCGTCGGCTCGTCGAGGATCAGCACCTTGGAGTCGGCCAGCAGCCACTTGCCGATGACGACCTTCTGCTGGTTGCCGCCGGACAACGTCCGTACGTGCTGGCCGAGGCCGGCCATCCGCACGCCGAGCTGCTCGGCGATCCGCTCGGCGGCCGCGCGCTGCGACGTGAGGTCGACGAGCCCGGCGCGGGTGGCGGACCGCATGGTGACCAGACCGAGGTTCTCCTCGACCGAGGCGTCGAGGACCAGCCCCTGGCCCTTGCGGTCCTCCGGGATCAGACCGATGCCCGCGGTCATGGCCGCGTTGACGTCGTGCCTGGGAACCGAGGTGCCGGAGACCTTCACAGCCCCCTTGTCGTACCGGTCGGCGCCGAACACCGCCCGCACGACCTCCGTACGACCGGCCCCGACCAGCCCCGCGACACCGACCACCTCGCCGGCGTGCACCTCGAAGCTGACGTCGTGGAAGACGCCGTCGCGCGTGAGTCCCTCGACGGAGAGCAACGCGGCGCCCCGGTCGGCCCGTTCGCGCGGGTACTGCTGCTCGATCGACCGTCCCACCATGAGACGGACGAGTTCGTCCTCGGGCGTGGTGGCGGGGACCTGCCCGACACTCCTGCCGTCCCGGATGACCGTCACCCGGTCTCCCAGGGCGGCGATCTCCTCCAGGTGGTGCGTGATGAAGACGACGCCCACGCCGTCCGCGCGCAGCGTGCGCACGATCGCGAAGAGCTTGTCGACCTCCTCGGAGGTGAGCACGGCGGTCGGCTCGTCCATGATCAGCACCCGCGCGTCCAGGCTCAGCGCCTTCGCGATCTCGACCATCTGGAGGCGTGCGATGCCGAGTTCACGCACCCGCGCGCGGGGGGACACGTTCACGCCGACCCGCTCCAGGAGGACGGCGGCGTCCGCCTCCATCCTCTTCCGGTCGATCATGCCCAGGCGGCGCGGCTGCCGCCCCAGGAAGATGTTCTCGGCCACCGTCAGATCGGGAACGAGGGTGAACTCCTGGTAGATGGTGGCGATCTTGAGGCGCTCGGAGTCCTGCGCGCCATGGATGCGCACCTCCTCGCCACCGGCCAGGATCCGCCCGCCATCGGGCGTGTAGGCGCCGGAGAGCATCTTGATGAGGGTGCTCTTGCCCGCGCCGTTCTCACCGAGGAGGACGTGCACCTCGCCCCGGCGCAGGTCGAAGTCGACGCCGTCGAGCGCGACCACGCCGGGGAAGGTCTTGCGTATGCCCTCGATGCGCAGCAACTCGTCCGGGTTGCTCACGTCTGGCTCCTTCTTACGGGGGACCGCACAGCGGGGGACTGTGCGGGGGGTGGCTCCGTGGGAGCCGGTTCGCCGCACGAGCGGCGTACGACGACATGGGCGGCGAGGGTGACGGACTTGGGGGGCCGTCCCTCGATGCGGTCGACGAGCGCGCGCACGGCGGCCCGCCCCAGCTCGCCCGTGGGCTGGGCGATCGCGGTGATCGGCGGATCGGTGTGCACGAACCAGGGGATGTCGTCGAACGCGGCCAGCGCGATGTCCTCGGGAACGCGCAGCCCGCGCGCGCGAACCGCGTCCAGCGCGCCCAGGGCCATCAGGTTGTCCGCGGCGAAGACGACCTCGGGCGGCTCGGGCAGGTCGAGGAAGCCGTCGGTGACCCGCCGCCCGCTGTCGGCCTGGAAGTCGCCCTGCCCCGTGTAGACGTCGGGGAGCTCGAGACCGTGCGCGTGCAGCGCCTCCCTGAAGGCGTCCACCCGCTCCTGGCCGGTCGTGGTCGCCGCCGGCCCCGCGATGATCGCCAGCCGCCGGTGCCCGAGCCCGTACAGATGGGCGACGAGATCCCGGACGGCCGCCCGTCCGTCCGCCCGAACGACCGGCACCTCCAAGCCCGGGATCCACCGGTCCACGAAGACCATCGGCGTCCCCCCGCGCGCGGCGTCCAGCATCAGCGGCGACCTGCCGTCGGTCGGGGAGACCAGCAGGCCGTCGATACGGCGGTCCAGCAGACTCCGTACGTGGTGGTCCTGGAGGTCGGGCCGCTCGTCGGCGTTGCCGATGATGACGCTGTAGCCGAGCGCGCGGGCCTCCTCCTCGACGGAGCGGGCCAGTTCGGTGAAGTAGGGGTTCATCACGTCGCTGATGACCAGGCCGAGGGTGTGGGTCTGGTCGGTGCGCAGCGAGCGGGCGACGGCGTTCGGGCGGTAGTCCAGCGTCTCGACGGCGGCCAGCACGCGCGCGCGGGCGTCCGCGCTGACCGACGGATGACCGTTCAGGGCACGCGAGACCGTGGCGACGGAGACCCCCGCCTCGGCAGCGACGTCCTTGATGCCGGCCACGGCCGCTCCACCTCCTTGTGGAATCAGTCGGGAGAGTGCTGGTGGAAGCACTCATGCGAAGTCAGGCACTCGTGGAATCGATTACACCGACGGATGGATGGAATCGATTACACGCCCGTAAATCAAGGCCCCGAGGGCACCTCTTGATCAGATCGTGATGTCGCGGGGTGCCCCTCGGCGGTTCAGGGTGGAAGGAGGGGGGTCCATTGTCGCGAGGCCCGGGCGGGCCGGAGCGGAGGAGTCATGACTGCGGCGACCCGGAACGACGTACCCGTGGCGCTCGAAGGTGACGGCGTGGAGGTACGCACCATGCCGATCGGCGGTGACATGTCGGTGAACTACATCAGCCTGCCGCAGGGCACGGACATGGGCCCGGCCCTCAAGGGCCTGCCCGACGACGCGTGCCAGTGCCCCCACTGGGGCTACCTGCTGAAGGGCCGGATCAGGGTGCGTACGGCGGCCGGCGAGGAGGAGTACGAGGCGGGTCAGGCGTACTACTGGGCGCCCGGGCATGTCCCGATGGCCCTGGAGGACAGCGAGTTCGTGGAGTTCTCCTCGACCGAGGACTTCAAGCAGGTGATCGAGCACGTGGTGGCACAGTCGGGGTGAGCCGGAACCGGGATTCCCCGACGACCGATGAGATTCGCCGGCCGGAGCGGTCCAACCCTCATCGACCACAGGAGGAGCATCGTGCCTCAGCTACTGCGCGTGCAGAACTTCGGCGTCTCGAGTGACGGCTACGGTGCCGGCGAGCACCAGAGCCTGGAACGACCGTTCGGCCACGCCGACCCCGGGACCATGTTCGCCTGGGCCGGTGCCACGGCGAGTTGGCCCAACCGCACCGACCCCGGGGGCAGCCGCGGTCTCGACGACTACCTCACGCGCGACTTCGCGCACAACATCGGCGCCGAGATCATGGGCCGTAACAAGTTCGGTCCCCAGCGCGGCCCCTGGCAGGATCACGAGTGGAAGGGCTGGTGGGGCGAGGAACCCCCGTTCCACACGCCGGTGTTCGTCATGACCCACCACGAGCGCCCCTCGTTCACGCTCTCCGACACCACGTTCCACTTCGTCGGCGGCGACCCGGCCGAGGTCCTGGAGCAGGCGCGGCAGGCCGCACAGGGCAAGGACGTCCGCCTCGGCGGCGGCGCCAAGGTCATCCGGGAGTTCCTCGAAGCCGACCTGGTGGACACGCTGCACGTGGCGGTCTCGCCGGGGGTGAAACTCGGATCCGGCTCACGGCTCTGGGAGTCGCCCGAGGAACTCCTCGACCGCTTCCACTGCGATGTGGTGCCGAGCCCCAGCGGGGTGACGCATCACTTGTTCTGGAGGAGGTGAGGCACGTCCTCAGCTGCTGAGCCGCCGGCGGACCGCTGTGTAAGGACCTCGTCGGCGGCCGTGGTGGAGGGCAGCTGGGGAGACGGTTCCAGGCCCGGCTCGTGGGTGACGGTCCGCGGACACCCCGAGTGCCGCGGCAGGCGAGGTCCGCCCCGTCGCGACGCCTGCCACGGCCCTAGTCGTCCTCCTGGGCCGCGGCCTCCCGCACTCCCGTCAGAAAGTCCCTGATCGCGGCCAGTTCCCGCTCGTCGTACCGGCGCAACAGGCCCACCGCCCGGTCGATCAGCGGGCCGAAGTGCTGCCGGCCGAGGGCGATCGCGCGCTCGTCGACCTCGATGGTGACCTTGCGGCGGTCCTCCTGGCCGCGTACCCGCCGCACATGCCCGGCCCGCTCCAGCCGGTCGACCAGTGCCGTGGTCCCCGCCGAGTTCAGTGCGAGCGCCGCACCGAGTTGCCCCGCCGTGGTCTCCTCGTCCGCGCGGTGGGCGTCCATCAGGACGATCAGCGCGCGCACGTCGGTGGGATGCATGCCGTTGTGCCGGGCGAACCGGGCGCTGTGCCGCCCCAGGTCGACGGCCACGGCACGCAGCAGATGGACGATCTCCATCTCGGGCCCCTGCCCCGCCCCCTCGGCGGGCTCCTCGCCATCCTTGTCGGTCACTCGCGGCCTCCGACTATCATCTCGTTCAACAAGTATCTCACTGAGCGAGATAATAAGGGGACCTGGCTCATGAGCGCTCGCCGCACGTACGACATGGACGGCTTCCTCGCCGCCTACGACAAGGTCATGACCAAGTGGCCGACATCGCGTGGGGCCGCGACCGTGCCCACACCCTTCGGCGCGACGCACGTGAACATGTGCGGCCCGGCCGACGGCCCACCACTCCTCCTGCTGCCGGGAGGGGGAAGCGCGACCTCGGCCTCCTGGTACCGGCAGGCCGCAGAACTCTCCCGCGTCCACCGGCTGTACGCCGTCGACCTGATCGGCGCCCCGGGCCGCAGCGCACCCGCCCCCGACCGCCAAGCCCGTACGGTCGCCGACCTGACGACCTGGCTCGACGCGCTCCTCAAGGGCCTCGGCCTCGCGGAGACCGACCTGGGCGGGCACTCGTACGGCGCCTGGATCGCGCTGCACTACGCCCTGCGCGCGCCCCACCGGGTGCGCCACCTGGTCCTCCTGGACCCGACCCAGTGCTTCACCGCGATCAAGTCGTCCTACGGGTCGCACGCGCTACGGATGCTGCTGCGGCCCACGCCCCGAAGGGTTAGGACCTTCCTGGAATGGGAGACGGGGGGCGCCCCCTTCGACCCCGACTGGCTCGCCCTCCAAGAGGCGGCCGCGGGCTTCCCCTCCCTCCGCCCGGTGGTCGGACCACGCCCGAGGCCGAAGGCGCTGCGCCGCCTGAACCTGCCCGTCCTGCTCCTGCTCGCCGCGAACAGCCGGACCCACAACCCCGCCAAGGTGGCCGCCGCCGCCGAGACGCTCCTGCCGCACGTCACGACGGCCACGCTGCCGCACGTCTCCCACCACGCGCTGCCGCACGCCGCCCCGGCCGAATCGAGCCGGCTCATCACCGGCTTCCTGACCGGCCCCGCCGACTCAGTCCCGCCCACGCCGACCACACACAGCTGACAGCACAACGGTCGCTACAACACTCGCTCTGTGCGGGAGCCGTTTCCGGTCCGCGCCCGCCGTTGTCGGACCCGGGCGGTACCGTCGGATCATGTCCAATCAGGCGGGGGCCTCCCAGACGGGCGAGCGGCGACTGGCCACGCTGGAAGGCGTGCTGGAGCGCATCACATACGCCAACGAGGAGAACGGCTACACGGTCGCCCGCGTCGACACCGGCCGAGGTGGCGGCGACCTGCTGACGGTCGTCGGCGCGTTGCTCGGCGCCCAGGTCGGCGAGTCCCTCCGCATGGAGGGACGCTGGGGCTCGCACGCCCAGTACGGCAAGCAGTTCACCGTCGAGAACTACACGACCCTCCTCCCGGCCACCGTCCAGGGCATCCGCCGCTATCTCGGATCGGGCCTGGTCAAGGGGATCGGCCCGGTCTTCGCCGACCGCATCACCCAGCACTTCGGCCTGGACACCCTGAAGATCATCGAGGAGGAGCCCAAGCGGCTCATCGAGGTCCCAGGGCTCGGCCCCAAGCGCACGAAGAAGATCGCCGACGCCTGGGAGGAACAGAAGGCGATCAAGGAGGTCATGCTCTTCCTCCAGACCGTCGAGGTGTCCACGTCGGTCGCGGTGCGCATCTACAAGAAGTACGGCGACGCCTCGATCTCCGTCGTGAAGAACCAGCCGTACCGCCTGGCCTCCGACGTCTGGGGCATCGGCTTCCTCACCGCCGACAAGATCGCCCAGTCCGTGGGCATCCCGCACGACAGCCCGGAGCGCGTCAAGGCGGGCCTGCAGTACGCCCTGTCGCAGTCCGCCGACCAGGGGCACTGCTATCTCCCCGAGGAACAGCTGATCGCGGACGCGGTGAAGCTGCTCCAGGTCGACACGGGCCTGGTCATCGAGTGCCTCGCCGAACTCGCGGCGCCCCCGGAAGAGGGGGAGGACCCCGGTGTCGTACGCGAGAAGGTCCCGGGACCTGACGGCGGCGAGCCCGTCACCGCGATCTACCTCGTCCCCTTCCACCGCGCCGAACTCTCCCTCTCCGCCCAGCTGTTGCGCCTCCTGCGCACCGACCAGGACCGGATGCCCGCCTTCCGGGAGGTCGCGTGGGACAAGGCGCTGGGCTGGCTGAAGGCCCGTACCGGGGTCGAGCTCGCCCCCGAGCAGGAGGCCGCCGTCAAGCTGGCGCTCGGCGAGAAGGTCGCCGTCCTCACCGGCGGTCCGGGCTGTGGCAAGTCGTTCACGGTCCGCTCGATCGTGGAGCTGGCCCGCGCCAAGAAGGCCAAGGTCGTCCTCGCCGCCCCCACCGGCCGAGCCGCCAAGCGCCTGTCCGAGCTCACCGGCGCCGAGGCATCCACCGTCCACCGTCTGCTGGAGCTGAAGCCGGGCGGTGACGCGGCCTACGACAAGGACCGCCCCCTCGATGCCGACCTGGTGGTGGTCGACGAGGCGTCGATGCTGGACCTGCTGCTGGCGAACAAGCTGGTCAAGGCCGTCCCCCCGGGCGCGCACCTTCTCTTCGTCGGGGATGTCGACCAGCTCCCCAGCGTCGGCGCCGGCGAGGTGCTCCGCGACCTGCTCGCCGACGGCGGCCCGCTCCCGGCCGTGCGCCTGACCCGGGTGTTCCGCCAGGCCCAGCAGTCCGGCGTGGTGACGAACGCGCACCGGATCAACTCCGGACAGCACCCCGTCACCGACGGCATGAATGACTTCTTCCTCTTCGTCGAGGACGACACGGAGGAGGTCGGCCGGCTCACGGTGGACGTGGCGTCCCGGCGGATTCCGGCCAGGTTCGGCCTCGACCCGCGCCGGGACGTCCAGGTGCTCGCCCCCATGCACCGCGGGCCCGCCGGTGCGGGCACCCTCAACGGCCTGCTCCAACAGGCCATCACCCCCGGCCGCCCGGAGCTGCCCGAGAAGCGGTTCGGCGGGCGGGTCTTCCGGGTCGGCGACAAGGTCACCCAGATTCGCAACAATTACGAGAAGGGCACCAACGGTGTCTTCAACGGCACAGTGGGCGTGGTCACCTCGCTCGACCCGGTCGACCAGCGCCTCACCGTGCTGACGGACGAGGACGAGGAGGTCCCGTACGAGTTCGACGAACTGGACGAGCTGGCGCACGCGTACGCGGTGACCATTCACCGCTCGCAGGGAAGTGAATATCCCGCCGTGGTGATCCCGGTCACCACCAGCGCCTGGATGATGCTCCAGCGGAACCTGCTGTACACGGCGGTCACCCGGGCGAAGAAACTGGTGGTCCTCGTCGGTTCCCGCAAGGCGATCGGCCAGGCGGTGCGCACGGTGTCGGCGGGGCGGCGTTGCACGGCACTGGACTTCCGGCTCTCGGGCCGGTGACCCTGCGGTCCAGGGTCCTTTCGGGGGGCTTCGGGGGATCTGAGGGCCGACATCACCAAAAATGATCGATCAAATGAGTCACATGGGTCACAGAGCTCTTCCGGAAGCGGGTGAGGGGGAGGCAGGATGGGCGAGTTGGCGGCACTCAGTGCCGCCGATACGCCCAACGGCCGACCCCGAGTGCACTCTCCTGCGCCAAATGGGGGATGGTAGAGACAGTCAGGGCAACCTCGAAGAAGAGGCACAACGTCGGTGAGGGATGACGTGAGCGAGCACACCAACAACGCTGTAGTACTGCGGTACGGCGACGGCGAGTACACCTACCCGGTGATCGACAGCACCGTCGGCGACAAGGGCTTCGACATCGGGAAGCTCCGTGCCCAGACCGGTCTGGTCACTCTGGACAGCGGCTACGGGAACACCGCCGCCTATAAATCCGCCGTCACCTACCTCGACGGCGAGGCCGGCATCCTCCGGTACCGCGGCTACCCGATCGAGCAGCTGGCCGAGCGCTCCACCTTCCTGGACGTGGCCTATCTGCTGATCAACGGCGAGCTGCCGACCGTCGACGAGCTCACCGTCTTCAAGAACGACATCACGCAGCACACCCTGCTGCACGAGGACGTCAAGAACTTCTACCGGGGCTTCCCGCGCGACGCCCACCCGATGGCCATGCTGTCGTCGGTCGTCTCGGCGCTGTCCACGTTCTACCAGGACAGCCACAACCCGTTCGACGAGAAGCAGCGCAACCTCTCGACGATCCGTCTGCTCGCCAAGCTTCCGACGATCGCCGCCTACGCGTACAAGAAGTCGATCGGTCACCCGTTCGTCTACCCGCGCAACGACCTCGGCTACGTCGAGAACTTCCTGCGTATGACCTTCTCGGTCCCGGCGCAGGAGTACGACCTCGACCCGGTCGTCGTCTCCGCGCTCGACAAGCTGCTGATCCTGCACGCGGACCACGAGCAGAACTGTTCGACGTCCACGGTCCGCCTGGTCGGCTCCTCGCAGGCCAACATGTTCGCGTCGATCTCGGCCGGCATCAACGCCCTGTGGGGCCCGCTGCACGGCGGCGCCAACCAGTCCGTCCTGGAGATGCTCGAGGGCATCCAGGCCAACGGCGGCGACGTGGACTCCTTCATCCGCAAGGTGAAGAACAAGGAAGAGGGCGTCCGCCTGATGGGCTTCGGCCACCGGGTGTACAAGTCCTTCGACCCGCGCGCGAAGATCATCAAGGCTGCCGCGCACGATGTGCTGTCCGCCCTCGGCAAGTCCGACGAGCTGCTGGACATCGCGCTGAAGCTGGAGGAGCACGCGCTCTCCGACGACTACTTCGTCTCGCGCAACCTCTACCCGAACGTCGACTTCTACACCGGTCTGATCTACCGGGCCATGGGCTTCCCGACCGAGATGTTCACGGTCCTGTTCGCCCTGGGCCGCCTCCCGGGCTGGATCGCCCAGTGGCACGAGATGATCAAGGAGCCCGGCTCCCGCATCGGCCGCCCGCGCCAGATCTACACGGGCGTGGTCGAGCGCGACTTCGTTGCGGTCGAGGAGCGCTGAGTCGCCCACCGCTGAGTTGCCCACCAGGGCCCCGTACACGGCTTCGGCCGGGTGCGGGGCCTTCGTGTTCGCGTGCCGGTGAGCTCCTGGGGGCGAACCGAACCTGTGCACTCGTGGGCTGGGAAACCCGTGCACTCGTGGGCTGACTGAACCGGTGAGCTCACGGGGTGATGGAACCCGTGCGCCGGTTGACCTGGCGTGCCGCTGGATGTCCGGCGTGCCGCTGGATATGCGGAAGGCGCCCCAGCGCCAGTCCCCCCACGGGCCGACGTCCAGGGCGCCTTCCCATGTCCCGGTGCGGATTCCCCCCACGGGATCCGGCCGGGCGTCTGTGAGAACCAGCGCCTGAATCGCTGTCTTGCGGTACTGCCTGATACTGCCTGGTGGTTCCGTTGAGCAGAACGAGCAAAACTCCTCGTACTACTCCAGTGTGCGGTCTGCCGGGACAGCGCACGCTGGGAGGGCCGCTCAAAGCTCCCCGGTGTACGTGTCCCGGCAACGCATCTCTGAGGAAGTCCCCCAAGACATCCTCAGATGTCAGTGAGCGCCCCCCAAGACGCTGCCTGACATCGCCAACTTAGACCTTCGAACCCCTTCGATGGTTACGTTCGCATCACTGTGATCTGCGTCTCTTGCATATGTCCGTTAGATACGCAAGGGCCCGGATACGACAAACGGGCGACCCAAGCGTAAGGATGATGCGCGAGCCTTGTGAAGAGCTTATGTGAGTGTGGCGCCGGACTCCAGAGGGGCCCGTCATCGGAATGCGCGCAACCGAAGGCTGTTGGTCACAACGAACACCGACGAGAACGCCATCGCCGCGCCCGCGATCATCGGGTTCAGCAGCCCGGCGGCAGCCAGCGGCAGCGCGGCCACGTTGTACCCGAAGGCCCACACGAGGTTGCCCTTGATCGTGGACAGGGTCCGCCGTGACAGCCGGATCGCGTCCGCGGCCACCCGTAGATCCCCGCGCACCAGCGTCAGGTCGCCCGCCTCGATCGCCGCGTCGGTCCCGGTCCCCATGGCCAGACCCAGATCGGCGGTGGCGAGCGCGGCCGCGTCGTTGACGCCGTCACCGACCATGGCGACGACCCGGCCCTCGCCCTGCAGCCGTCGCACGACGTCGACCTTGTCCTCGGGCAGCACCTCGGCGACCACGTGCTCGGCGTCGATCCCGACGGCCCCGGCGACCGCCAGGGCGACCGTCCGGTTGTCCCCGGTCAGCAGCACCGGCGTGAGGCCGAGGGCCCGCAGCTCCCGCACCGCCTCCGCGCTGGTCTCCTTGACCGCGTCCGCGACGGCCAGGACCCCGCGGGCCGCTCCGTCCCAGCCGACCAGGACGGCCGTACGCCCGTCCCTCTCGGCCTGTTCCCGCGCACGGGCCAGGTCCTGAGGGAGCACGTCGAAAAGGCGCCCCACGGCCACCTCGCGACCCTCCACCCGTCCGCGTACGCCCCGGCCGGGCACGTTCTCGAAGTGCTCGGCCTCCGGCAGCGGTCCCACGCGTTCCTCGGCTCCCGCGGCGACCGCCCGGGCCACCGGGTGCTCGGAGGCGTGCTCCAGGGCGCCCGCGAGCCGCAGCACCTCCTTCGGGTCCGCGCCCTCGGTGAAGTGGACCTCCTGGAGGGTCATCCGGCCGGTGGTGACCGTGCCGGTCTTGTCCAGGACGACCGTGTCGACACGGCGCGTGGACTCCAGGACCTCGGGGCCCTTGATGAGGATGCCGAGCTGGGCGCCGCGCCCGGTGCCGACCATCAGGGCGGTCGGGGTGGCCAGGCCCAACGCGCACGGGCAGGCGATGATCAGGACCGCGACGGCCGCGGTGAACGCGGCGACCGTGTCACCGGTCGCGCCGAGCCACACCCCGAAGGTGCCGACCGCGATCGCGATCACCACCGGCACGAAGATCCCGGAGACCCGGTCGGCCAGCCGCTGCACCTCGGCCTTGCCGTTCTGCGCGTCCTCCACCAGCCTCGCCATCCGCGCGAGCTGGGTGTCGGCGCCGACCCGGGTGGCCTCGACGACCAGCCGCCCGCCGGCGTTGACCGTGGCACCGGTGACGGTGTCGCCCACGGTGACGTCCACCGGGACGGACTCGCCGGTCAGCATGGACGCGTCCACCGCGGAGGCGCCCTCGACGACCGTGCCGTCGGTGGCGACCTTCTCCCCGGGCCGTACGACGAACCGGTCACCGACGGCCAGCCGGGCCGCCGGGATCCGTACCTCCCGCCCGTCCCGCAGGACGGCCACGTCCTTCACGCCGAGCTCCATCAGGGCCCGCAGCGCGGCCCCGGCGCGGCGCTTGGCGCGAGCCTCCAGATAGCGGCCCAGCAGGATGAACGCGGTGACTCCGGCGGCGACTTCGAGGTAGATCGTGGAGGTGCCGTGCATCCGTGAAACGGTCAGCTCGAAGCGGTCCCGCATGCCCGGCATGCCCGCGTCGCCGAGGAACAGCGCCCACAGCGACCAGCCGAACGCCGCCAGTGTGCCGAGCGAGACCAGGGTGTCCATGGTGGCCGCGCCGTGCCGGATGTTCGTCCAGGCGGCCCGGTGGAAGGGCAGACCGCCCCAGACCACGACGGGCGAGGCCAGGGTGAGCGCCAGCCACTGCCAGTTGTCGAACTGGAGCGCCGGGATCATGGAGAGCAGGACGACCGGGACGGCCAGCAGGACGGAGACGGTCAGTCGCTGCCGGAGGGAGGCCGACTCCGGGTCCTCCTCGGCGTCCGCCACGGAGTCTTTCGCGGTGACGGTCTCCTCCGGGGGCGGCGTCGGTTCCTCGGCCGTGTACCCGGTCCGCACCACCGTCGCGATCAGATCGGCGACGTCGACGTCCGTCGGGTAGCTGACCTTCGCCTTCTCCGTCGCGTAGTTCACCGTGGCGGTCACGCCGTCCATGCGGTTGAGCTTCTTCTCGACGCGGGCCGCACAGGAGGCGCAGGTCATTCCGCCGATGAGCAGTTCGACTTCCGACGTCCCGGTTGTCGGGGCGCGGTCGGTGGTGGTGGACATGTCCGTACTCCAGAGAGCGGACCGGGTCGGACGGCGACGGGTGTCGGCCGATCCGGCACGGGTTGGGGAGGTGCGTGGCTCAGTCTGCCTCAGACCTTGCCGACGAGTTCGAAGCCCGCCTCGTCGACGGCGGCGCGCACGGCCTCCTCGTCGAGCGGGGCCGCGGACACCACGGTCACCTCGCCGGTCGAGGCGACGGCCTTCACCGAACTGACACCGGCGACCTCGGAGAGCTCGCCGGAGACGGCCCCCTCGCAGTGTCCGCAGCTCATTCCGCTCACCTTGTAGACGGCGGTGACGGAACCGGGGGTGTCGGTCTGAGTGGTCATGTCGTTCTCCTCGTACGGACGTGTGGGGCGGTCGTGGCCAGGGTGGGGCCCGCACACTCCACTTTATACCCCTAGGGGGTACTTCTCCAAGAGGTGTGCGGTGCGCGGGCGGAGTGTGTGGCGGGGCGTGGGGTGAGTACCCCGTCGGGTGAAAGGCGTGCCCGGGACTCTCCCGGGCCGTCGTGCGCGTACCCGAATCGCCGCTGCCGGTCACCCAGCTCGATCGTGATCGCTTCCTTGTTCGGGAAGAACTGGTACAGCGTGCCCGGCGAGACGCCGGCCTCGCGGGCGATGGCGCTCGTGCTGGCGGCCGTGTAGCCGGTGGTGCAGAAGACGTTGGCGGCGGCTTCGAGGAGTTGGGCGATGCGGCGCTCACCCCGGGCCTGGCGGCGGCGGGGCTGCTCCTTCTCCTGCTTCTCCGGGGTCGCCATCGGCACGTCCCGTGTGACCAACACCAAGATGCTCGGACTCGGTATCGCCCTGGCCGTCCTGATGGACGCGATGATCGTCCGCAGCCTCCTGGTCCCGGCGGTGATGCGCCTCACCGGCCGGGCGACCTGGTGGGCCCCGGGCCCGCTGCGGCGCTTCCACGAACGGTTCGGACTGAGCGAGGGGGAGCGGCCCGTAGCCGCCGCCGAGAAGGAAAAGAGCAAGCCGGAAGGGGGCGACCCGGAAGGAGGTCCGGAAGGAGGTCCGGAGGGGGACAAGCGGGAACCCGAGGAGGCGGAACCTGACGAGAGGGAACCTGACGAGGGGAAAGCGGACGAGCCCGCGCGCGACAAGGCGAAGACGCGCGGATAGCGTGCCGCCGTCAGAGGTGATCGGCGCAGGAACGGGAAGCAGGGGCGCGCATGCGGGCAGTGGTGTTCGAGCGGTACGGGGAGCCGGCCGAGGTGCGCGAGGTGGCCGACCCGGAGCCCGCTGAGCACGGGGTGGTGGTGCGGGTCGAGGCCACGGGACTGTGTCGCAGCGACTGGCACGGCTGGCAGGGCCACGACCCGGACATCGCGCTGCCGCACGTGCCGGGGCACGAACTCGCCGGCGTCGTCGAGGCGGTGGGCGCCCGGGTGACCGGATGGCGCCCGGGTGACCGGGTCACCGTCCCGTTCATCTGCGCCTGCGGCACCTGTCCGTCCTGCGCGGCGGGCGATCAGCAGGTGTGCGAGCGGCAGACCCAGCCCGGCTTCACCCACTGGGGCTCCTTCGCCAGGTACGTGGCGCTGGACCACGCCGACGTGAACCTGATCGCCGTCCCCGAGGACCTGTCCTTCGCCACCGCAGCCTCCCTCGGCTGCCGGTTCGCCACGGCGTTCCGCGCGGTGGTGCAGCAGGGCCGGGTGGCGGCGGGGGAGTGGGTCGCGGTGCATGGCTGTGGAGGCGTCGGTCTGTCCGCCGTGATGATCGCGGCGGCGTCGGGGGCGCGGGTGGTGGCGGTGGACGTGTCCCCGCACGCCCTGGACCTGGCACGGAAGTTCGGCGCGGCGCAGTGCGTGGACGCGTCCCGCACGGAGAACACGGCGGAGGCGATCCTCGACATGACCGACGGCGGCGCCCATCTCTCCCTCGATGCCCTGGGTTCGCCCACCACCTGCGCCGCCTCGGTCAACGGCCTGCGCCGTCGAGGCCGTCATGTCCAGGTCGGCCTGCTGCCCTCGGCGAGCGGCACGACACCGGTCCCGATGGCCCGCGTGATCGCCCTCGAACTCGAACTCCTGGGCAGCCACGGCATGGCCGCCCACACCTACCCGCCGATGCTGGAACTCGTCCGGGCGGGAGTGTTGCGGCCGGACCTGCTGGTCACGTCCACGATCACGCTGGACGCGACACCGGCAGCGCTGGCGGCGATGGGCTCGGCGCCGGGGGCGGGTGTGACGGTCATCGAGCCATGGAGCTGACGGTGCCCCACACGGAGGTGGGGCAGGTCCGGTTCCCCGGGTCAGGCCTCTCTTCGGCCGCGGTTGCCCGGACGTGATGCCGCCCAGGCTCGGACGGTGTCCGCGTACCAGTAGGGCTTGCCGCCCTCGACGTGGTCGGGCGGGGGCAGCAGACCGTGCTTGCGGTAGGACCGTACGGTGTCCGGCTGCACCCGGATGTGTGCCGCGATCTCCTTGTAGGACCAAAGCCTTCGGTCGGTCATGAGGTGCACCTCCCCGCGCGTGCCGCGGTGGCGGCCGGGGGCGGCCGTCGGGGGTACCGGGCACTGCGCTGGCGATCACAAAACCTGCCCGCTCAACGACGGAGCGTTGAGGCAGGGCAGGGTCTGTGCGCGGGTGTGACGCATGTGCCGCGTACACGTGACATGCGTGACACGAAGGGGATGTTTGTGACACGAACGCCACAAAGGCGCACCCCGGTTCAAGGGCGCGGCGTGCCGCGCCCCGCCCACTCGTCGAACCTGGCACCCCAGTAGGCGCCCCGGCCCATCCTCGGAGGGCTGGATTACGCCCCGCACGACCTCAGGAACGCCCGCGTCCGCTGCGCGATCGGCAGCGGAGTGTCCGGCTCGCACGGGTACATGTCCTGCTCGACGATCGCGAACAGATCGACGTCCAGCTTCTGCGCGGCCTCCAGCACGGGCCCCAGCGCGGGCACCCCGGCGGGCGGCTCGCACATCACGCCGCGCGCGACAGCCGGCCCGAACGGCACCTCGTTCGCCCGCACGTCCGCCAGGATCTCCGGGTCCACCTGCTTCAGGTGCAGGTACCCGATGCGCTCGCCGTAGGTCTCGATCAGCTTGACGCTGTCGCCGCCGCAGTACGCGTAGTGCCCGGTGTCCAGGCACAGCGACACCAGGTCGGAGTCCGTGCCGTCCAGGAAGCGGACGACGTTCTCCTCGCTGTCGATGTGAGTGTCGGCGTGCGGGTGGACGACGATCTGCAGGCCGTACCGCTCCCGCACCTCCTTGCCGAGGCGCTCGGTCAGGGAGGTGAGGTTGCGCCACTGTTCGGGCGTGAGGGTGTCGGACTCCAGCACCTGGCCGGTCTTGTCGTCCCGCCAGAAGGACGGGATGACGACCAGATGCCGGGCGCCCATCGCCTGGGCCAGCACCGCGTTGTCCGCGACGTGCGCCCAGGTCTTCTCCCAGACGGCCTCGCCGTGGTGCAGGCCGGTGAAGACCGTGCCGGCGGACACTTTCAGGCCACGTTGTGCCGTCTCCGCGGTGAGGACGGCCGGATCGGTCGGCAGGTACCCGTACGGGCCCAGCTCGATCCACTCGTAGCCGGACGCGGCGACCTCGTCGAGGAAGCGCTTCCAGGGGACCTGTTGGGGATCGTCCGGGAACCAGACGCCCCAGGAGTCGGGCGCCGATCCGATCCGGATGCGGGAGAGTGAGGGCTGAGGTGACAACGACGTCATGGCCGCCAGCGTGCGGTTCGCGAGCGGGGGGTGTCAAGGCCTGGTCCGAATGTCTGGACAAAACATTGACAGGGCGGCCTGCGCGGCGCTAGAAACCGGGGAGAGCCGATACGAGCCGACGCGGCCAGGAGCCCACGCGGTCTGAAGCCCACGCGGCTACCGGCCGCCACGGCGCACGAAGGGAACTCGATGGCGTACGACCTGATCACCATGGGGCGGATCGGAGTGGACCTCTATCCGCTGCAGACGGGCGTCCCGTTGCCGCAGGTGGAGACCTTCGGCAAGTTCCTCGGCGGCTCGGCCACCAACGTCGCCGTCGCCGCGGCCCGCCTGGGACGGCGGACCGCGGTGATCACCCGTACCGGCGACGACCCGTTCGGGACGTACCTCCATGAGGAGCTGCGGGGCTTCGGCGTCGACGACCGCTGGGTCACCCCGGTCCCGGGCCTGCCCACGCCGGTCACGTTCTGCGAGGTCTTCCCGCCCGACGACTTCCCGCTGTACTTCTACCGTCGCCCCAAGGCGCCCGACCTGGAGATCGACGCCCACGAGCTCGACCTGGACGCGATCCGCGAGGCCCGCATCTTCTGGGTCACCGGCACCGGCCTGAGCGAGGAGCCCAGCCGTACGGCGACGCTCGCGGCCCTCGCCAACCGGGCCAAGGCCGGCACCACGGTGTTCGACCTCGACTGGCGCCCGATGTTCTGGTCCGACCCGGACGCGGCCCGCCCGTTCTACGCCGAGGCCCTGAAGCACACCACCGTCGCCGTCGGAAACCTCGACGAGGTGGAGGTGGCCACCGGAGTGCGCGAACCGCACGCCGCCGCCCGCGCGCTGCTGGACGCCGGCGTGGAACTCGCCGTGGTGAAGCAGGGCCCCAAGGGCGTCCTCGCCGTCAACAGCAAGGGAGAGTCGGCCGAGGTGCCCCCGCTCCCGGTGAACGTCCTCAACGGACTCGGAGCCGGCGACGCCTTCGGCGGCTCCCTCTGCCACGGCCTGCTCGAAGGCTGGGACCTGGAGAAGATCATGCGGCACGCCAACGCGGCCGGTGCCATCGTCGCCTCCCGCCTGGAGTGCTCCTCGGCGATGCCCACCCCGGACGAAGTGGCAGCGGCGCTCGCGGCGGGAGCCGTCAAGTGACCGTCGACGTCGCGGACCTGGTCCGCACCCGTTCCCTGCGCCCCGAGGCCATAGCGGAGGCGGCCGCCCGCCGTACCCGCCGCTCCCTGCTCAACGAGAGCGGCCGGCTGATGATCGTCGCCGCCGACCACCCGGCCCGCGGCGCCCTCGGCGTCGGTGACCGCAAAAACGCCATGGCCAACCGGGCCGACCTGCTCGAACGCCTCTGCCTGGCACTGTCCCGCCCCGGCGTGGACGGCGTCCTGGCCACCGCCGACATCCTGGACGACCTGCTGCTGCTCGGCGCCCTCGACGGCAAGGTCGTCATGGGCTCGATGAACCGCGGCGGCCTCCAGGGCGCCAGCTTCGAACTCGACGACCGCTTCACCGGCCACCGCCCCGAGGACGTCGAGCGCCTGGGCTTCGACGCCGGCAAGCTGCTCCTGCGGATCGACTACGACGACCCGGGCTCCCTCACCACCCTGGAGTCCACGGCCCGCGCCATCGACGACATGGCCGCACGCCGGCTCCCTGTCTTCGTCGAGCCGTTCATCAGCCGCCGCTCTCCGGAGGGCAGGCTGAGCAACGACCTGTCCGCCGAGGCCGTCACCAAGTCGATCGCGATCGCCTCCGGCCTGGGCGGCACCTCGGCCTACACCTGGCTGAAGGTCCCGGTCACCGAGAACCCCGACGACATGGCCGAGGTCATGGCGACCTCCACGCTGCCCGCGGTGCTGCTGGGCGGCGAGGTCGGGGACGATCAGGACGGCGCGTACGAGAAGTGGCGCGGCGCCCTGCAACTGCCCACCGTGCGCGGCCTGGTGGTCGGCCGTTCGCTGCTGTACCCGGCGGACGGCGATGTGGCCGCCGCCGTGGACACCGCCGTCGGACTGCTGTGAGGGCCACATGACCAGCAACGAGCTGTACATCGCCAAGGGCACCGCCGCGAACGCCCAGTACGTGGTCGACATCGACCCCAAGCGGGCCGGCTGGACCCACAGCAGCCTGCGGATCGTCGAACTGGAACCGGGCGGCACCCACACCTTCACCGCCGGGGACAGCGAATGGATCGTCGTTCCGCTGCAAGGCGGATGTACCGTGCAAACAGAAGGTGAAGAGTTCCAACTCCTGGGCCGGGAAAGCGTGTTCGCCGGAGTCACCGACTTCGCGTACGTGCCCCGTGACGCCCGGGCACTGATCGCCTCCGGCGCGGGCGGCCGCTTTGCTTTGGCAGGAGCGAAGTGCGAGCGACAACTCCCCGCCCGCTACGGCCCCGCGCCGGAGGTCCCGCAGGAACAGCGCGGCAGCGGCAACTGCCTGCGCCACGTCCGCAACTTCGCCTCCGCCGACGCCTTCGACTGCGACAAGCTGATCGCCGTCGAGGTCGTCACCCCCGGCGGCAACTGGTCCTCGTACCCGCCGCACAAGCACGACGAGAACCGGCCGGGCGAGGAGGCGGAGCTGGAGGAGATCTACTACTTCGAGGTCGACGGCCCGAACGGTTTCGGCTATCAGCGCGTATCCCCTTCACGCGTGGGCGGAGCAGACGTCCTCGCGGAGGTCCGTTCCGGCGACGCCGTCCTCGTACCCGACGGATGGCACGGCCCGTCGATCGCGCAGCCCGGCCACGACATGTACTACCTGAACGTCATGGCCGGCCCGGGTGAGACACGGGAGTGGCGGATCTGCTTCCACCCGGACCACACGGAGGGTTACCGATGACGGCGCAGACCCCGACGACGAGGCTCACGGTCGCTCAGGCGCTCGTCCGCTTCCTGTCCGTCCAGTACACGGAGCGGGACGGCGAACGGCAGCGGCTGATCGGCGCGACCTGGGGCATCTTCGGGCACGGCAACGTCGCCGGGCTCGGCCAGGCGCTCGTGGAGTACGCCGACGAGATGCCGTACCACCAGGGCCGCAACGAGCAGTCGATGGTGCACGCGGCCGTCGGCTACGCCCGCCAGTCCAACCGCCTGTCCACGCACGCCGTGACGACCTCCATCGGCCCCGGCGCCACCAACCTGGTCACCGGCGCCGCCCTCGCGACCGTCAACCACCTCCCGGTCCTGCTGCTGCCCGGCGACACGTTCGCCACCCGGGTCGCCGACCCGGTCCTCCAGCAGCTCGAAGTCCCCTACGCGGGCGATGTGTCGGTCAACGACTGTCTGCGCCCGGTGTCGAGGTACTTCGACCGCGTCACCCGGCCGGAGGCCCTGATCCCGGCGGCGCTCCAGGCCATGCGGGTGCTCACGGACCCGGTGGAGACCGGCGCGGTGACCCTCGCCCTCCCGCAGGACGTGCAGGCCGAGGCGTACGACTGGCCCGACGAGTTCTTCGCGGAGCGCACCTGGGCGGTACGACGGCCGGGCGCCGACCCGGTCGAACTCGCCGAGGCCGTAAGGGCGATCCGGGCTTCGGAGAAGCCGCTGGTCATCGCCGGCGGCGGGGTCCACCACAGCCGCGCCGAGGAGGCCCTCGCCGAGTTCGCCTCGGCCACCGGCATCCCGGTCGCCTCCACCCAGGCAGGCAAGGGCTCCCTGCGCCACGACCACCCCCAGGACGTCGGCGGCGTCGGCCACACCGGCACGGCCACCGCCAACGAACTCGCCCGCCAGGCCGACCTGGTGATCGGCGTCGGCACCCGCTACACCGACTTCACCACCGCGTCGAACACCCTGTTCACCGGCGACGAGGTCCGTTTCCTCAACCTCAACATCGCTCCCTTCGACGGCCACAAGCTCGCCGGCCGGCCCCTCGTCGCGGACGCCCGCAGCGGCCTCGAGGAACTGACCGAGGCCCTCCAGCTGCACGGTCACCGGGTCACGGAGACGTACGCCGGCGAGTACGCGCTCGACAAGGAGCGCTGGGAACTGCGCGTCGACGCCTGCTACGAGGCCGAGGAGCCCGACATACGGCCCACGCAGCCGCAGGTCCTCGGCGCCCTGGACGCCCTGGTCGACGAGTCGGACGTGATCATCAACGCGGCCGGTTCGCTCCCCGGCGACCTGCACAAGATGTGGCGGGCGCGCTCCCGGGACCAGTACCACCTGGAGTACGGCTACTCCTGCATGGGCTACGAGATCCCGGCCGCGATCGGTGTGAAGATGGCGGCACCCGAGCGCAACGTCTGGGCACTGGTCGGCGACGGCACGTACCTGATGATGCCGACGGAGATCGTGACGGCCGTGCAGGAGGGAATCGCGATCAAGATCCTCCTGGTGCAGAACCACGGCTACGCCTCCATCGGCGGCCTGTCCGAGTCGGTCGGCGGCGAGCGGTTCGGTACCGCCTACCGCTACCAGTCCGACGACGGTACGTACACGGGGGCGCCGCTCCCCGTGGACCTCGCCGCGAACGTGGCGAGCCTCGGTATGCGCGTGCTGCGCGCGAAGACCGTACGAGACCTCCGCGCCGCCCTCGCCGAGGCGCGGTCCGCGGACACTCCCACATGTGTCTACGTGGAGACCGAAACGGCCGACACAGTGTCGGGCGCGCCTCCGGCGCAGGCCTGGTGGGATGTACCTGTGGCCGAAACCGCGACACGACCGTCCGCGGTGAAGGCCCGTGAGCTGTACGAACGGCACGTCTCTACCCGTCGCCGCCCTCTGTGAAGGATTACTGGAGTCAGTCATGACGAAGATCGTCAACCACTGGATCGGCGGCAAGCCCGTCGAAGGCGCGTCGGGTACGTACGGGCCGGTCACCGACCCCGCGACCGGCGCGGTCACCACGAAGGTCGCGTTCGCTTCCGTGGAGGAGGTGGACGCCGCCGTGGCCGCCGCCCAGGACGCCTACGCGACCTGGGGCCAGTCCTCGCTGGCCAAGCGCACGGAGATCCTCTTCCGCTTCCGCGCGCTGCTGGACGCCAACCGCGACGCCATCGCCGAGCTGATCACCGCCGAGCACGGCAAGGTGCACAGCGACGCGCTCGGCGAGGTCGCGCGCGGCCTGGAGATCGTGGACCTGGCCTGTGGCATCAACGTGCAGCTGAAGGGCGAGCTGTCCACGCAGGTCGCCAGCCGCGTGGACGTGTCCTCGATCCGCCAGCCGCTCGGTGTCGTCGCCGGCATCACGCCGTTCAACTTCCCGGCGATGGTCCCGATGTGGATGTTCCCGATGGCCATCGCGTGCGGCAACACCTTCGTGCTGAAGCCGAGCGAGAAGGACCCGTCGGCGTCCCTGAAGATCGCCGAGCTGCTGTCGGAGGCCGGCCTGCCCGACGGTGTCTTCAACGTCGTCCACGGTGACAAGGTGGCCGTCGACCGACTCCTGGAGCACCCGGACGTCAAGGCGATCTCCTTCGTGGGCTCGACCCCGATCGCCCGGTACATCCACACCACCGCCTCCGCGAACCACAAGCGGGTCCAGGCCCTGGGCGGCGCCAAGAACCACATGCTGGTGCTGCCGGACGCCGACCTGGACGCGGCCGCGGACGCCGCGGTGAGCGCGGCCTACGGGTCCGCGGGCGAGCGCTGCATGGCGATCTCCGCGGTCGTGGCCGTCGGCGCGATCGGCGACGAACTGGTGGACAAGATCCGCGAGCGCGCCGAGAAGATCAAGATCGGCCCCGGCAACGACCCGACCTCCGAGATGGGCCCGCTGATCACCAAGGTCCACCGCGACAAGGTGGCGTCATACGTGGCGGGCGCGGCGGCCGAGGGCTCGGAGGTCGTCCTGGACGGCACCGGCCACACCGTCGCCGGCTTCGAGGACGGCCACTGGATCGGCATCTCGCTCCTCGACAAGGTGCCCACGTCGGCGAAGGCCTACCAGGACGAGATCTTCGGCCCGGTGCTGTGCGTCCTGCGCGTCGACACCTACGACGAGGGCGTCGCCCTCATCAACAGCTCGCCGTTCGGCAACGGCACCGCGATCTTCACCCGGGACGGCGGCGCGGCCCGCCGCTTCCAGATGGAGATCGAGGCCGGCATGGTCGGCGTGAACGTCCCGATCCCGGTCCCCGTCGGCTACCACTCCTTCGGTGGCTGGAAGGACTCGCTCTTCGGCGACCACCACATCTACGGCAACGACGGCACGCACTTCTACACCCGCGGCAAGGTCGTCACCACCCGCTGGCCGGACCCGGCCGACGCCCCGTCGGGCGTGGACCTGGGCTTCCCGCGCAACCACTGAGCACGTCGGGAGGGGGCCGTCCGCAGCGCGGACGGCCCCCTCCCGACGTGCAGCCCCGTACCACGGACGCGGTACATGAAAGGAGCCCGTACCTCCCGGGGATGGCCCTCAGTTCAGCCCACAGTCGATATCTGGCCGACAGTTTCACCCCGTACCGTTGACGCATGGATCTTCGACTGCCCCGACTACGCGACCTGCTGCGCGCACCGCGACGGCTTGCCGCCGCCGCGGCCGTCGTCGTAGTGCTCGCCGGCGCCGGGACATGGACCGCCGTCGCCGACGACGCCCCGGCTCCGGTGCACCGCGCCGACCAGGTGATGTCCCTCGACGGTGTCCGCATCGACACCTCCTACTTCACCTCCGGAGGAACCGGCCGTCGTCCCGCCGTCCTCCTCGCGCACGGCTTCGGCGGCAGCAAGGCCGACGTACGGCAGCAGGCCGAGGGCCTGGCCCGGGACGGGTACGCGGTGCTGACCTGGTCGGCTCGCAGCTTCGGCAGGTCGACCGGCAAGATCGGGCTGAACGATCCGAAGGGCGAGGTCGCCGACGCCCGCAAGCTCATCGACTGGCTCGCCAAGCAGCCGCAGGTCCAGCTCGACAAGCCCGGCGACCCGCGCGTGGGCATGGCGGGCGCCTCGTACGGTGGCGCGATCTCCCTGCTGACCGCCGGATACGACAAGCGGGTGGACGCCCTCGCCCCGGCGATCACGTACTGGAACCTCGCCGACGCCCTCTTCCCGAACGGCGTGTTCAAGAAGCTGTGGGCGGGCATCTTCGTCAACTCCGGCGGCGGCTGCGCCAAGTTCGAGCCGCAGCTGTGCCGGATGTACGAGCGGGTCGCCGAGTCCGGCACCCCCGACGCCCAGGCGGTGAAGCTCCTCGACGAGCGGTCGCCGTCCGCCGTCGGCGACCGCATCAAGGTGCCCACGCTCCTGCTGCAGGGCCAGACCGACTCCCTCTTCCCGCTCGGCCAGTCCGACGCCGCCGCCAAGGCGATCCGGGCCAACGGCGCCCCCGTCGACGTCGACTGGATCGCCGGCGGGCACGACGGCGGCGACATGGAGGTGAGCCGCGTCCAGTCCCGGACCGCCTCCTGGTTCGACCGGTACCTCAAGGACGACAAGGGCGCCGACACCGGCCCGGCCTTCCGCGTCACCCGCACCCTCGGCGCAGGCACCGGCGACGGTGAGACCCGGCTGAGCGGTGTGGACGCGGACACCTACCCCGGCCTGCGGGGCGACCCCCGCCCGGTCGCCCTCGCCGGACGCGAGCAGCGCTTCCAGAACCCGGCCGGCGCCAGCCCGCCCGCCGTCTCCGCGCTGCCCGGCATCGGCGGCGCCGCCGGCGGTCTCGCCCAGCTGTCCTCGCTCGGCGTCGGGATCTCCCTCGACTTCCCGGGCCAGTACGCCGCGTTCGAGTCGGCGCCCTTCACGAAGGACCTGCAGATCACCGGGTCCCCGACGGCCACCGTCCACGTGAAGTCGACGAGTGACGACGCGGTCCTGTTCGCCAAGGTGTACGACGTCGGCCCCGGCGGCGGACAGCGGCAGGTGCTGCCCTCCCAGCTGGTCGAACCCCTCCGTGTCGAGGACGCCAAGGCCGGCAAGGACGTCACGCTCACCCTCCCGGCGATCGACCACGAGGTCGACGACGGCCACCGGCTGCGCCTGGTCCTCGCCTCCACCGACCTCGGCTACGCCTCCCCGGCCACCCCGGCCACGTACACCGTCTCCCTCAAGGGTGACCTGAAGGTGCCGACCGCCCTCAGCCACACCAACGCCACGGCACCGCTGCCCGCCTGGGTGTGGTGGCTCCCGCTGGCCGGCGCGGCGGTTGCCCTGGCCCTGCTCCTGACGGCCCGGCGCCGCACGACCGCCCCCGCGCCCGAACCGGCGCTGGCCGAAGTGCCGCTCCAGATCACGGACCTGAGCAAGCGGTACGCGAAGTCCGCCGACCGGTACGCGGTGCGGGACCTGACCTTCCGCGTGGAGAAGGGCCAGGTCCTCGGCCTCCTCGGCCCGAACGGTGCCGGCAAGACGACCACCCTGCGCATGCTGATGGGCCTGATCAAGCCGGACGCCGGAGAGATCCGCGTCTTCGGCCACGCCATCGCGCCCGGCGCCACGGTGCTGTCCCGGGTCGGCGCCTTCGTCGAGGGCGCGGGCTTCCTCCCGCACCTGTCCGGCCGGGAGAACCTGGAGCTGTACTGGCGGGCCACCGGCCGCCCACCCGAGGACGCCCACCTGGACGACGCCCTGGAGATCGCCGGCCTCGGCACCGCACTGGAGCGCGCGGTGCGCACGTACTCCCAGGGCATGCGCCAGCGCCTCGCCATCGCCCAGGCCATGCTCGGCCTCCCGGACCTGCTCATCCTCGACGAGCCGACCAACGGCCTCGACCCGCCGCAGATCCGCGAGATGCGCGAGGTGATGATCCGCTACGCCGCGGCCGGCCGCACGGTGATCGTCTCCAGCCACCTGCTGTCCGAGGTCGAGCAGTCCTGCACGCACCTGGTCGTGATGGACCACGGCCGGCTCGTCCAGGCGGGCCCGGTCCAGGAGATCATCGGCTCCGGCGACATGCTGCTGGTGGGCACGGCCGCACCGGTGGAGGAGCCCGTCGTCGAGAAGGTCGCCGCGCTTACAGGCGTGGCCTCCGCGGTCCGCACCGACGAGGGCCTGCTGGTCCGGCTCGACGCCGACGGCAGCGCCCGGCGCCTGGTCACCGAACTCGTCCGGCTCGAAGTCCCCGTGGAGTCGGTGGGCCCCCACCGCCGTCTCGAGGACGCCTTCCTCACCCTGATCGGAGAGTCCGCATGAGCGGCAGCACGCTGATCGACCGCGCGGAGGTCGCCGACGGTTACCGCGCGGGCCGCACGCTGCCCCTCCGGGTCGAGCTGGTCCGGCAGTTGAAGCGGCGCCGCACGCTCGTCATGGGCGGGATCCTGTTCGCCCTGCCGTTCGTGCTGCTCATCGCCTTCCAGGTGGGCGGCGACCCGGGCGGCGGCAACGCCGGGACGAACCTGATGGACACGGCCACCCTGTCCGGGGCCAACTTCGCCGCGGTCAACCTGTTCGCCTCCGCGGGCTTCCTGCTCGTCGTCCCCGTCGCCCTGTTCTGCGGGGACACCGTCGCCTCGGAGGCCAGCTGGTCCTCCCTGCGCTATCTGCTGGCGGCGCCCGTGCCCCGCGCCCGGCTGCTGTGGTCCAAGCTCGTGGTCGGCCTCGGCCTCAGCCTCGCCGCGATGGTGCTGCTGCCGGTCGTCGCCCTCGCCGTCGGCAGCGCGGCGTACGGCTGGGGCCCGCTGGAGCTCCCCACCGGCGGCTCACTGCCCGCCGGCCTGGCCGCCCAGCGCCTCGCGATCACGGTGGCGTACATCTTCGTGTCCCAACTCGTCACCGCCGCCCTGGCGTTCTGGCTGTCCACCAAGACGGACGCCCCGCTGGGCGCGGTCGGCGGAGCGGTCGGCCTGACCATCGTCGGCAACGTCCTCGACCAGGTGACGGCCCTCGGCGACTGGCGCGACTTCCTGCCCGCGCACTGGCAGTACGCCTGGCTCGACACCGTACGGCCGCAACTGGAGTGGTCCGACATGATCCAGGGCACCTCCGTCTCGATAACGTACGCCCTCGTGCTGTTCGCGCTGGCCTTCAGGGGTTTCGCCCGCAAGGACGTGGTGTCGTAGGTCAACGGAGGGTCACCCGCCGGTCTCGAAGGCCCCGGTCCGTGCCCTGTTCGAGATCCATCCGCAACGCCCCGTAGCGCACGTTCCGGCCCGCTGGCCCGTCACAGTCACAGACACGGCGTCAACTGGCCAAGGGGGCACGGACCATGGAGCGGTACCGAATACGACGGCTGCGCGCCGCCCTGCTCGCGTTCACCGCGACGGGCGGCCTGCTTCTCACGGGATGCGGTGCGAACGACACCGCGGACCACAGCAGCGCGGACCGCGCGAACGGGGCGACCGGCTTCCCGGCTCCCGCCCCCAGCCGCGGCACCGGCGAACAGAACAGCCCGGACGACGAGTCCCGCGAGGCCGCCCCGTCCCCCGACTACCTCTCCACCTTCGCCCTCGACGTCGACACCGCCTCCTACGGCTACGCCCGCCGCACCCTCGCCGACGGGCGGCGGCCCGACCCCTCGACTGTCCGCCCCGAGGAATTCGTCAACAGCTTCCGCCAGGACTACGAACGCCCCGACGGCAACGGCTTCACGGTGACCGTCGACGGCGCCCGCACCGAAGAGGAGGACTGGTCCCTGGTCCGCGTCGGCCTCGCCACCCGCGCCGCCGAACGGACCGGCGAACGCCCGCCCGCCGCCCTCACCTTCGTCATCGACATCTCCGGCTCCATGGCCGAACCGGGCCGCCTCGACCTCGCCCAGGAGTCCCTGGGCGTGATGACGGACCGACTGCGCGACGACGACTCGGTCGCCCTGGTCACCTTCAGCGACACGGCCGAGACCGTGCTGCCGATGACCCGGCTCGGCGGCAACCGGGGCGAGATCCACGACGCGATCGACGGCCTGGAACCGACGTACTCCACCAACCTCGGCGCGGGTGTGGACACCGGCTACGCCACCGCCGTCGACGGCCTGCGCGAAGGCGCCACCAACCGGGTCGTGCTGGTCTCCGACGCGCTCGCCAACGACGGGGACACCGACCCCGACTCCATCCTGGAACGCATCGACGGAGCCCGCCGCGAACACGGCATCACCCTCTTCGGCGTCGGCGTCGGCAGCGACTACGGCGACGCCCTGATGGAACGCCTCGCCGACAAGGGCGACGGCCACACGGTGTACGTGTCCGGCGCGGACGACGCCGAGAAGGTCTTCTGCGAACAGCTCCCGACGAACATCGACCTCACAGCCCGCGACGCCAAGGCCCAGGTCGCCTTCGACCCCCAGACGGTCGCCGAGTTCCGGCTCGTCGGCTACGACAACCGCCGCGTCGCCGACGACGACTTCCGCGACGACCGCGTCGACGGCGGCGAGGTCGGCCCCGGCCACACGGTCACCGCCCTCTACGCCGTCCGCACCAAGCCCGGCACCGACGGTCACCTCGCCACCGCCACGGTCCGCTGGCAGGACCCCGAGACCCGCACCCCGCACGAGGAGAGCGGCCAACTGGAGTCCGGTTCGCTCGCCGACTCCCTGCGCGGCGCGAGCCCCCGCTTCCAGGTCACGGCGACCGCCGCGTACTTCGCCGACTCCCTGCGCGGGCGCGACTACCACGGGACCGCACTGCCGGGCGCCCCGACCCTCGGCGAACTGGCCGACCGTGCCGACGACTTGGCGGACACCACCGAGGACCGGGCGGTACGCGGGCTCGCCGACACCATCCGCCGAGCCCGGCACCTCGACCCTCAGGACTGAGCGCACACCGACGGCAACGCCCGCCCGAGCCCCTTCAGATGCAGGAGGTCCAGCTGATGGCCGTAGGCGGACCGTACGGCGGCGAGGGACAGACGGGGCGCGCACGACGGCCCTGCCCGCAGCGCCTCCGTGTCCTTCAGCGCGGTCAGCAGAGCCGTGGTGATGCGGTCCAGGGCGGGCCGGACCTCCTTGGTCAGGTCCGGCCGTTCGGTGGGACGTTCCTCGGGACGCGCGTCCCAGCGTGCGTACAGCCCGCGCTGCACCAGCTTGTTCGCCTCGATCTGGTCACGGAAGACCGCGCTCACCGCGTCCGGGTCCAGCCCGAGTCCGACCGCCCGGGCGGCCACGTCGTCCAGGATCTGCTGCTCGCGCACCGGATCGTCGATCGGCTTGTCGGTGCCGTACTTGGCGGCGGCCACCTTGTCGGCCAACAGCAGCCGCTCGGCGAACAGCTCGGTCAGCGGCGCGAGTCCGGGTGCGCCGACCGCCGCCCGTACGGGAGCGGGGGCGGGCACGGCGGCGGCCGGGGCGGCACCGGTGAGGGCGACGGCCGCCGTGGCACACACGGCGACGAGGACGGAGCGAAGGCGTTGGGGGCGCACGGGGTTTCCTTCCGTGGGTGGTCGGTCGGCGCCGGGGTGTGAGCCCGCGCCGGGCAGCAACGTACCGGTGTGCCCGCAGGCCGCCCGCTCCGGGCCAGGCCCGCGCGAACTCACCCGCCGCGCAACGCCCGTTCGGCCCGTACGGGGTCGTTCGGGAAGCGGAACTCCGTGCGCTCCCAGGCCCCGGCCACGTTCCGCAGGAAGCGTCCCGGCGTGAGCGGATCCCGGGTCGCGGCGCGCAGTTCGGCGAGGGCCCCGCAGTGCAGGGCGCGCCGGGCCGCGTCGATCAGCGCCGGGTCGGTCCCGGGCGGCGGATCGGTGGCAAGCCCGTGGTCGGCGGCGAGCCAGGCGGCCGGCAGCCACTTGTCGTGCGCCACCCGCCCGCCCTCGATCCGCTCGGAGTGCGCGGCCGGCGGATAGGCGAGCCCGATCGGGTCGAGCGCGGTCCCGTTCAGCGGCACGACGGACCCGTTGAGCCCGAGCACCACATAACTGGCCGTGACCGACGGCGAGTTGGCGGCGGTACGCGTGCCTTTGCCGAACAGCAGCGTTGGCGCCCCCGACCGCACGGCCTCCCGCACCTCCCGCAGATACCCCAGGTGGTACGGCGCCCCGGCGAAGCCGTGGTGCACCGGATGCGGGTCGGCGTTGTGCCGCACGTACACCCCGCGCTCGTCGGCGATCCCGGCCGGCCCGACATGCCCCGCGTAGGGCACCCGCAGCCACCCCGCGCACACCACCGCCCACACCCCGACGCCGACGGCGGCGCACATGCCCGCGCGTGACACCGGGACCACGAACACCGGCAGCACCAGCAGCAGCAACCCCGGCAGCAGCATCCGCCCGTGCATGAAGTCACCGCCGACCCTCACGACGTACGCCCAGCACAACAGCCCGGCGACGACGGGCGCGAGCACCGGCATGAGCGACGCCCCGTCCCCCTTCGGGCCGCGCCCCACGCGTCTCCCGTATCCGCCGCGCCCGAGAGGCACCGCGGCGATCACCAACAGCGCGGGCACCCACAGCAGATAGGGAAACGCGAGATCCCCGAAGTAGCCGAGGCCCCGACCCCACAGGCTCCGCGAGGCCTCCTTCGTCACGGCGGGCAGGGGCACCAGATGCCCGTAGTAGCCCGCCCGGAACACCTCGTACGCGCCCGGCAGCACCCCCGCCGCTCCCGCACCCGCGAGCACGCCCCGCCACGAGGGCCGCACGAGCAGCCACTGGGCACCCAGGAAGACGACCGACACCAGCCCGAGGTCGGGCCGCACCAGCGGACCGAGACCGATGAGCGCCGAGGTCGCGACGGACCTGGGCAGGGCGACCAGGGCCAGCCACGCCCCCGCGATCCAGCAGGTGGCAAGCCCCGTCTCCAGCCCCGAGGTGGCGAAGTCCCACACGGGCGGCAGCCCCAACAGCACGAACGCCCCAAGGGGGCGGCCGCCCACCCGCCGTACAGCCGCAGCGCGCCGAGCCCCGCGAGCGCGAACCCGGCGCCGGTCAGCACCAGCCCCCGTACACCGCGGCCGACGCCGGATCGGCCCCCACCGCCCCGGCCACCACCAGCAGCCACTGCCACAGCGTCCCGGTGGACGACTCCACCCGCTCGCCCGGGTTGAACACGGGCCCGTTGCCCGCCAGTACCTGCCGCACGGTCCGTACGTAGATGAAGGCGTCGTCGGACATCCACCGCCGCCGGAACCCGGCGAACGCCACGAGGACCGCGGGCAGCGACCACACCGCGACCCGCAGCACCCGGCCCACCACGGGCACGGCGCCCGGCGTGACCACCGGGAGCGCGGGCGGGGGAGCGGAGGCCTTCGGATGGGCTGGTGAGTGCGTCGACGTCATGATCGATTCATCGGCCCGGGGCAATCCGACCTTGACTGCGCGGATGCGAACGACGATATCCGGACAACGGACCCGGCGTGTCGATCTATCAACATTATGTGCTCATGTTTCGCTGACTCCGAATAGGGCGAATAGGGGCCTCTAAGACATTTCTGGAACGAACGGAAGCACCCCAATGAAGGCACGGTGATCCAATGTCGTCAGCCATGGGCGACACGCTCAGCCGCCATTTGGCCCTCTCCGCCCGCCAGGCGCCCGATGAAACGGCGTTCACCTTCGTGGACTTCGACGCCGACAGGGACGGGACTTCCGCCGAGCTGACGTGGAACGAGCTGGACACACGGGTACGGGCGGTGGCTGCGGGACTTCGCCGGGCGGGTGCGGTGGGCGAGCGGGTGGCCGTCGTCGCACCGCAGGGCCTCGACTACGTGGTCGCGTTCCTGGGTTCCCTGTGCGCGGGGGCGATTGCCGTGCCGCTCTTCCCGCCCGACCTGCCCGGCCACGGCGAGAAACTGGCGGCCGTGCTGGCCGATGCGGCACCTTCCCTCGTCATTTCCGCCCCCGAGCAACGGGAAGCGGTGGCCGAATTCTGCACCGGCCACGGAATTACTTCCCTGGTGCGCGTCGAGAGCGTCGAGGGCCTTGTGCGGAATTCCGGAACGGCGGCCACCGCGGATACGGCGGCTCGGACGGCCCCGGAACCGCAGCCCGAGGACTGCGCCTACCTCCAGTACACGTCCGGATCGACGAGGATGCCGTCCGGGGTGGAGATCACCCATGCCAACGTCTGCGTCAACGCGCGGCAGGCGCTGGAGGCGTATGGCGTGAGCAGTGGGCGCGGTGGGCGCCACTGCGTGGTGAGCTGGCTTCCGCTGTACCACGACATGGGTCTGATGCTGGGTGTGGTCATGCCGCTCGTGGGCCGCACGCGGTCCGTCCTCATGGAGCCGTTGGCTTTCGTCAAGCAACCGGTCCGATGGCTCCGCCTGCTCACGCACCATGAGGGGGCCTTCACCGCCGCACCGAACTTCGCCTACGACTACTGCGTCCAGCGAGTACCACCCGAGGACCGGACGGGCCTGTCCCTCGGGTCGGTCGCCGTGATGATCAACGGCAGCGAGCCCGTCAGCCCGCGGACACTCGAGCGGTTCCACGAGGCCTTCGCGCCGTGTGGCATCCGCAGAACCACCATGCGCCCCTCCTACGGCCTCGCGGAAGCCACCGTGTTCGTCGCGGCCTCGCCCGCCGGGGAGGAACCGGCCGTCACCCCCTTCGACCGGGACCTGCTGGCGCAGGGCATCGCGCGCGTCGCCGAACCGGCTGACGGCGGTTCCGTCACCGACCTGGTCGCCTGCGGCCGGCCGACCGATCAGGAGGCCGCCATCGTCGATCCGGCCACCGGCCGCCGGCAGGAGGACGGGACGGTCGGGGAGATCTGGCTGCGGGGTCCGAACATCGGACGCGGCTACTGGGGCCGCCCGTCGGACGGGGAGCGCTTCGGCGCCGTCATGGAGAGCGAAGATCCGGCCGATCGGGCACAGGGTTGGCTGCGCACGGGCGACCTGGGGATGTGGCACGACAAGCAGCTCTACGTCACCGGCCGGATCAAGGACCTGGTGATCGTCGACGGCGTCAACCACTATCCGCACGACATCGAACTCACCGTGGACAACGCACACCCCGCCGTCCGACGCCACCACACGGCCGCGTTCGCCGTGCCCACCGACGAGGGCGAACGGCTTGTCGTCGTCGCCGAGCACCCCTCCGCCGTCACCGACCCGCACACGCGTCTCGACGAGGTGACCCGAGCCGTACGCCGAGCCGTCTCGGTCACGCACGGCATCGCCGTCCACGACTTCGTCTACGCCCCACCCGGCGCCGTACCCCGCACGACCAGCGGCAAAGTGGCCCGCAGCGCCTGCCGTGCGCGCTACCTCGACGGCACGTGGAGGGCTACGAAGGACGCGGCACGGAAGGGATCTGGCGCGGCATGAGCACCGCACACGGAGGGGAAGCGGATCCCCGGCCCACGAGCACGGAGCACGCACCTCCACCAGGGGCCCCGGGTACCGAGGCGCCGACGGCGGCCGAGATTCGCTCCATGGTGCGCCAACTGGTCGCAGACCTGTGCGGCGTACCCGGCGACGAACTCGACGGCGAACGTCCCCTGACCGAGTACGGACTGACCTCGCGTGACGCGGTCGGTCTCAGTGGACGGCTGGAACAGCTGCTCGACAGGACACTGCCCGCCACCTTGGTGTGGGAGAACCCCAGCATCGAGCAACTGGTCCGCAGCCTGGCACCGGGAAACCCGCGCGAACGGAGCACCCGCACCCCGGACAGGGGCACGGACCGCACCGGCGCCGGCGCCGGCGCCGACGCGGTCGCGGTGGTCGGTGTCGGATGCCGTCTCCCCGGCGGCATCAACGGGCCCGACGCCCTCTGGGAGGCACTGCTCGCCGGTACGGACGCGGTGGGTCGGGTCCCGCACGAACGCTGGCAGTTGTTCGACGACGGGACGCCGCAGACCGCGGAAGTGCTGGCACGTACCACGCGCTGGGGCGCCTTCCTGGATGACATCGAGGGCTTCGACGCGGACTTCTTCGGGATCACGCCCGGCGAAGCCGACGTCATGGACCCTCAGCAAAGACTCCTTCTCGAAGTGGGATGCGAGGCCCTCGATCACGCGGGGATTCCGCTCGTGGCCCTCCAAGGCACCGCGACCGGCGTGTTCGTCGGTCTCAGCGCGCTCGAGTACGGACATCTGACCACCGCGGACCTGCCGGCGGTCACGCCGTGGACGAGCAGCGGGGCGGCGGGCAGCATCGCCGCGAACCGCGTGTCCTACCTGCTCGACCTCCGCGGCCCCAGCATGACGATCGACACCGCCTGCTCCTCGTCCCTGGTCGCCGTGCACCAGGCGTGCCGCAGTCTCCGCGACGGTGAATGCGACACCGCGCTGGCCGCCGGGGTCAACGTGCTGCTCTCGCCGGCCATCACCGCCAACTTCGACCAGGTCGGCGCGTTGGCACCGGACGGCAGGTGCAAGCCGTTCGACGCGAGGGCCGACGGCATCGTGCGCGGGGAGGGATGCGGCGTCGTCGTCCTCAAACGGCTCACCGACGCGCAGCGCGACGGCGACAGGATCCTGGCCGTCGTCCGCGGAACGGCGGTCAACTCGGACGGCCGCTCGGCCGGCCTCACGGCACCCAACCCGATCGCCCAGGAGGCACTGCTGCGCAGCGCCCTGCGTGACGCGGGCACGGACGCGGCGGACATCGGCTATGTCGAGGCCCACGGCACCGGAACGCTGCTGGGCGACCCCATCGAGGCGGGAGCCCTGGGCGCCGTCCTCGGCCGTGGCCGCCCGGCCGACCGACCGCTGCTGATCGGCTCGGTCAAGAGCAACCTGGGGCACCTGGAGGGCGCGGCGGGAATCGTCGGGCTGATCAAGACGGTGATCTCGCTCCACCACGCGGAGCTGCCCGCCAGCCTCCACTTCCACAGCGCCAACCCGCACATCGACTTCACGGAGCTGGGCCTGCGCGTCGTCGCCGAGCCGACCCCCTGGCCGACCGAACACGGGCGCCCCGCCCTGGCGGGTGTGTCGGCCTTCGGTTTCGGGGGCACCAACGCCCACGCCATCCTGGAGCGGGCGCCCCAGCCCGCCCCGTCGCCCGCCGAGGCGCCCCGGCACGGTCATCGGTGCGGCAACGGCACGCGGGAGCAGACCGCCGAGGGTGTCCCGCACATCCTGATGGTCACGGCACGCTCACAGGACCGGATCGGCGACGCAGCCACCGGTCTAGCCCGTTGGCTGCACGCGCAGGGCGGTGCTCTCTCGCTCGCCGACGTCTGCCACACGCTGGCACACCAACGCCGCGGCCCGGCAAGCGCCGCCGTCGTCGGCCGAGGGCCGCACGACCTCACCGCGGCACTCGGAGCGCTCGCCAAGGGCGAATCCCCGACGTGCGTCGTGCCCCCACGGACGGAACCGGCCTCCGACGCGGACCAGAAGACCCCGCGCCGACCCGTTCTCGTCTTCTCCGGTTACGGCTCCCAGTGGAACGGGATGGGCCGCAGGCTGCTGCGCGAGGATCCCGTCTTCGCCGCTTCCGTGGGCGAACTGGACCCCGTCTTCGAGGCGGAGACGGGCGTCTGTCTGACGGACCTGCTCTGCCGCACGGACCAGGGCACCAGCGTCGACCGAACCCAGCCGCTCCTCTTCGGCCTGCAACTCGCCCTGGCCAACACCTTGCGCGCCTACGGGGTCGAACCCGCCGCCGTCATCGGGCACTCGATGGGAGAAGTGACCGCGGCCGTGGTCACCGGCGCTCTCGACACCCGCGACGGCCTACGAGTGATCCTCACGCGGTCCACCCGGCTCGCGACCATCGACCAGGAGCAGGCCGGCGCCATGGCCGCCGTGGAGCTGCCGGAGGAAGCCCGTGCGAAGGTCTTCGGCCGCTGTCCGGAGGTCAGCATCGCGGTGTACGCCTCGCCGCAACGGTGCACCGTCACCGGCCCCACCGAACCGATCGCCCGTATCGTCGAGGAAGTCGAGGCGCAGGGGCGACTCGCCCGCCTCCTCCCCGTCAGTGGCGCCGGACATTCACCGGCGGTCGATCCCGTCCTTCCGGCGCTGCGCGACGCCCTCGACGGCATCAGCCCACACGTCGCGACCATCCCCTGGTACGGGACGGTCCTCGACGACCCGCGCGCCGACGTCCACGCGGACGCGGACTACTGGGCCGCCAACGCCCGCCGCCCCGTTCGCTTCCAGCAGGCGGTGGCCGCCGCCGCGGCCGACGGCCACGATCTCTTCCTGGAGATCTCGCCGCACCCCATCGCCGTCGTCCCGATCACCGAGACCCTCGACGAGACGGCACCGGGACGAGGCCGCGTGCTCGCGACGGGGCGTCGCGACAGTGACGAAAGCGTGCATCTGCGCACCGCGCTCGCGGAGCTCCACCTGGCCGGAGTGGAAGGCCTGGCCCCACAACTGTGGCCGGACGGCGAGCGGTTGACCGTGCCCAGCCCTCCCTGGCGTCATGTCCCGCACTGGTTCCGTCGCGGCAGCCGGCCGAGGCGGCCGTCCCCCGCGGGCGGCCACGTGCTGCTGGGAGCGCGGGTGGAGGATCCCGGCACGGACCGTGTCCTGTGGCACGGGGACATCGGCACCGACGGCTGGAACCAGCAGCCGGCCACGCTGCACGGCAGACCCGTTCTGTCGCTGCCGGCCTGCGCGGAACTCGTGATCGCCGCGGCGACCGCCACGAGTTCCACGGCCACCGAGGTGGTACGCATCGAGGACCTGGCGGTTCATCAGTGGCTGCCGATCTCCGCCAGGACGCCTGTCACGACCGTCTGGGAGCCGGAGGGGCGCGATCAGGCAACCGTCGGCATCCACTCACGATCCGCCTCCGGCGCCTGGCTGTGCCATGCCTCGGCCCGCGTTCTCACCAAACCCGACGCGTTGACGCGTCGGGACCCGGGAGGGGCCGCTCCCTTCGAGGTCGGCTTCCCCGTCCCCGCTGCCGAGGACCACGCACCGGATCATCGACACGGAAAGCTCCTTCACGCCGTTCTGCACGCACCGGCCCGTCGGGACCGTGCGGACGGCGAGCCGCCAAAGGCAGACCCCGCACCGCCCGCCACGGAAGACGTTCCGGTCGCCGTACGGTCCCTCCAGGTACGGCTGCGGGTTCCCGCCCATGCCGAATGCCGGGTCCAGTGCCTGCCGAGTACCGGCGAACCGGCCACCGGCCACGACGCCCACCGATCACCCCACGGCGGCATGTGGGACATCCACGCGGAGGACGCCGGGGGCCGGGAGCTGATGGTGGCTCACGAGACGCAGCTGAGGGCCGTAGAACGGGGGGAGGTCCCGCAGCCGCTCGATGAGACGACCTACGGGATCGAGTGGGACAAAGCCCCAGTCTCCATCCCCTCCCCACCGACCCACGTCCTCCTGGTCACGGACGAGCCCGACGGCACCAGGAACCCCTGTTCCGCTCCCCTCAGGTCGGCACTGCGGGAACAAGGCGTCGAGGTGGCGGTCGCGCACAGCCGGGACGCTTCCTTCGACGGCCTGCTGGACACCTGGCGCGAAGAGACACACGACGGGCGGGCCGCCCTGGTCATGCTTCTGACGGAGGATTCCGAACCGCCCGGAACGTGTCGAGGGCTGCACGCCGCCGCGGACGTCGCCCGCCGTCTGGCCGCGGACCCGCGGCCCCTGTCGGTTCCCCGACTGTGGCTCGTGACCGAGCGGGCCCAGTCAGTCGTACCCGGAGAGACCGGGAACCCCGATCTGGCAGCTCTTCGCGGGCTCGTGCGCGTACTGGCCCTGGAACATCCCTCTCTGCGCGCCACTCTGGTGGACGTCGACCCGCAACCCGGCCTCGTCGACGACCTGGTCCAGGAACTGCTCTCCGACGGCGAGGCCGACGAGGCCGCCTGGCGCGGAGGGACCCGCTTCGTTGCCCGACTGGCGGCCGCGGACTCGGATGACGCGTCCGCCAGAGTGCCCTTCGCACGTCCCGACGGCGCCTACATCGTGACGGGCGGACTGTCCGGCCTCGGCCTGGCGACCGCGCGACGGCTGGCCGAGCAGGGCGCGGGCCGCATCGTCGTGAACGGCCGCCGCACCCCGGGCCCCGAGACGCAGGCCGCCCTCACGGAACTCGGCGAGTTCGGCACCTCCGTCGCCGTGGTGCGGGGAGATGTCGCCCAGCCCGGTGTGGCCGCGCGTCTGGTCGAGGCGGCCGTGTCCGAAGGACATGCGCTGTGCGGGGTCGCGCACGCCGCGGCGGTGCTCCACGACCACGTCGTCACCGACCTGCAACCGACCGACATCCACGCCGTCTTCCGACCGAAGGTCACCGGCGCCCTCCAACTGGAGGCGGCCACCGCGGGACACGATCTCGACTGGTGGCTGGCGTACAGCTCCGCCGCCGCGCTCTTCGGCTCCCCCGGGCAGGCGGCCTACGCCGCGGCCAACGCCTGGCTGGACGCGCACGCCCACCGCCGCCGGGCCGTCGGCCTGCCGGCGACCGCCATCGCGTGGGGTCCCTGGGCCGAGGTGGGTGCGGCACCCCGTACTCCCGCCGTGAACTCCGCCCTCGCTCTCGAACCCATCGCCTCGGCCGAAGGACTGGACGCCCTCCAGGCACTCGTCACCCGGGGCAGAGCGCACACCGGCGTGGTCCATCTGGATGCCCGCCGGGTCCTGGAAGCCTTCCCCGGACTGGACACGGTCCCGTTCTTCGCGTGGGTTCTGCGAGGCGGCCATCTCCCCGATGACGAATGGGACGGCCCAGGAGGCATCGAGGCGCTCGGCGAAGCAGCCCCCGCCAAGGTCTACGAACGTCTCGTCAAGCGGACGGCCGCCGTCATGGGATGCGCAATCCAGGACCTGGACGAGACCACTCCTCTGACCGATCTCGGCCTCGACTCCCTCATGACCGTGCGGATCCAGAACGCCGCCAAGCAGGACTTCGCCGTGGCGCTGCCCGCTCCGCTCCTTCTGCGGGGTGCCAGTCTTCGGGCCCTCGGTGACGCGGTACTGCGCGAACTGGGTCTGGTGCGGGCTGACCCGGGTGACGCGACGGCGGACGAACAACCGAAGGACAGCGAGCGGGAGCGCGTCAGTGGCCGGTCGTCGATCTCGACACTGCCGACCAGGCCGGCCCCTCGCGATGCCGCGGAACGTGTGGTGGCCGGCGTCTGGAACGAGACCCTCGGGCGGCGGCCAGAGGACGTCAACGAGGACTTCGTCGCCGCGGGTGGTGACCGGCGCACCGCCCATGCTCTGGTGGAGGGCATCCGCCGACGCCTGGATGCCACTGCCCCGGGCCTCACCGCGGAGCAGGTTCTCGCCCACTCCAGCGTCGCCACCCTCGCGGACCTGATTCGGCCCGTGGTGAACGGAACAGGCGAGTCCGTCCTTCGTGTCCTGCGCGACGTCGAGCCCGGCGCCCACCGCCCCGCCCTGTTCACCTTCCACCCCGCGGGCGGGCCGACCTCGGTCTACCGGCCACTCGTCCACCTGCTTCCCCCCACACACAACGTGTACGGATTCGACCGCGTGGACACCCTGGGGACGTTGGAGGAGAAGGCCGCCCACTACCTCGGTCTCCTCCAGAAGCTCCAGCCACAGGGGCCGTACCACCTGCTGGGCTGGTCCTTCGGCGGCTGTCTCGCCTACGAGGTCGCCCGCCGGCTCCGCGAGACGGGCAGGGCCGTGGGCTTCCTCGGACTCATCGACACCATCCTCCCGGCGGCCCTCCCGGGGCTGGAGTCCAAGGAGATGCTGGTCGAACGGTTCGGCCGCTTCGCCGAGTACATCGAGAAGACGTACGGACGCCGACTCGACCTGTCCTACGAGGAACTGGCTGCCACGCCCGACGAGCAGCAGATCGACGTGGTCATGCGGCTCGTCGCCGAAGCCGGCCTCGACATGAGCCCCGGAATCATGGAGCACCAGCGAACGTCCTACGTCGACGCACGGGTGGGAGAGCGATACCGGCCCCAGCCGTATCCGGGCCACGTCGTGCTCTACCGCGCCCAGGAGTCCCAGGCGCTGACCACGGCTCTGGACCCGCGCTACGTGCGCAGCGAGGCCGACCTCGGATGGGCGCCGTTGTGCCCGTCGCTGGAGGTCGTACCCGTCCCGGGCGATCACCTGTCACTCATCGACCCGCCCCATGTCGAGGTCATCGCGCGCCACCTCACCAAAGCCCTGGAGGGGCACGGCGGCTGACACGCGCCGGCACCGGTCCCGCTCAGGTCGCCGGACCCGCCCGAGACCGGTCCGCGCTATGCGACCCGGGGCAGCTCACTCCGGAAGGCACGCAGACGGTCCTCGCCCACGCGCGCCCTGGCCTGCGGGTCCGTCACCCCCAGATCCGAGCGCGGCGCGAGACACAGAACACCCACCTTGCCGATGTGCTGGTTGGTCTGAACACTCCTGGCAGCCGCCGCGACCTCGTCCAGCGGGTACGTCTTCGACAGGGCAGGCAGCAGACGGCCCATGCTGAACAACCGGTTGACCTCCCACTGCTCATGCAGGTTGGCCCCGTGACTTCCGATGATCCTCTTGAGCCGCATCCACAGATAGCGGTTGTCGTAGGTGTGCTGGTACCCGGTACTGGAACCGCAGGTGACCACCGTGCCTCCGCGTCTGGCGAGAAAGACCGAGGCCCCGAATGTCTTCGCGCCGACGTGCTCGAAAACGATGTGCGGGTCCTCACCCACCGCGTCCCGCACGGCGGCGCCGAGCTTCTTCCACCCCTCCGGCCGCTCCAGCAGGGTGGCGTCACCACCGTCGATCTCCGAGCGGTTGATGACGGCCTCGCATCCGAGGGACCGCAACAGGTCGGCCTTGTGGCGGGAGTTCACGACCCCGACCGGAATGCCGCCACCGTTGCGTACGAGCTGAACCGCGTAGGATCCGAGCCCGCCGGTCGCCCCCCAGATCAGCACCACGTCCCCCTGCTTCATCTGGGCCCCGCGATCGCTGACCAGCATGCGATAGGCCGTGCCCGCGCACAGGGGATTGGCGGCTGACTCCTCCCAGGTGAGCAGTGCCGGCTTGGGCATCAGCTGGCTGGCCCGCGCGATCGCGTAGTGCGCCAGTCCGCCGAAGTTCGTCTCGAATCCCCACGCCTTCTGACCGTGGCCGAGCATGCCGTCCCGGTGTGTTTCGGGGTCCTGGTCGTCGACGTACGCCGTCGCCACCACGACGTGGTCTCCGACCTTCCACCTGCGCACGGACGACCCCGTTCGCACGATGACACCCGAGGCGTCCGACCCCACCACGTGGTAGGGGAGGTCATGCCGCCGCTCCCACCCCCCGGCCTTCCCCATCTGTCTGAGGAACTGAAAGGTCGGCAGCGGTTCGAACATCGCGGTCCACACGGTGTTGTAGTTGATGGAGCTCGCCATCACGGCGATCAGCACTTCGTCCGGAGCCAGTTCGGGCATCGGGACCTGGTCCACGGAGAGGGACTTCTGGACGTCCTTGTCGTCGGTGTCCTGGAACATCTTGATGTCAGCCAGACGGACCGTCGCCGCGGCGAACTGTTCGGGCAGGGGCAGCTTCTCGAGCGTGGCCCGGTCGGCACCCGCGATGACGGCTTCGGACATGGTCGTGCTCATGGAGTCTCCCAACGATTCCTGGGCCGCGTGCGGCTGCCCCTCAGTTCACTGGCCTGTCTCCTCCCGCCACCTCTACAAAGCAAGCCGCCTGCCTCGTCGCAGCGCAACCGCACAGTCCGCCGTCTGGCTGCACGACGGGCGGACCGATGACAGACCACGAACAGTGCTAAATCGGAATGAGTTGATCATATCTACATAAAATCGGCGTGTCGGCTGGGGATCAGACAGCCGATGTCGGCAAGGTCTGCACGTGAATGTCGATACTGCCCGGACGAACTGGGCACGCCTCACCGGCCGCTCACTCCTGGCCTGTCTCCTGCTCGTCACACCGCTGTACGGCACCGCGGCAGCCGCGGCCGGCAACGGCGTGCGGCAAGCGTCCCGGTCGGCCGACACCGGAGCCCGGATCACGGACGTCGACGAAATCGATGCCCGCACCGTGGACCTGACCGTCCGGTCACGGGCCATGAGAGCCTCGGTACCGGTCCGCGTCATCCTCCCCAAGAGCTGGAAGAGCGAGAGGGAGCGCAGGTTCCCCGTGCTCTACATGCTGCACGGAGGGGAGGACGACTACACCTCCTGGACGCGCGAGACGGACGTCGAGGCGCTGGCGGAGAACTCGGAAGTGCTTGTCGTGATGCCCGACGGCGGGATGCACGGCTACTACTCCGACTGGTACGCCGGCAGGCCCCGCTGGGAGACGTTCCACACCGTCGAACTCGTCCGGCTCATGGAGAGGAGATTCCGCGCGAACTCCTCCCGCGCCGTCGTCGGCCTGTCCATGGGAGGCTTCGGCGCGCTCAACTACGCGGCGCGTCACCCGGGAATGTACCGGTACGTGGCCTCCATGAGCTCGTACGTCGACCTCGACGACCCCACGGTGCGTTTCCTTCTGCATCTCGGCGCCGTCATGGACGGCGTCGACATCAATCGCGTCTGGGGAGACCCGAAGAGACACCCCGACATCTGGCAGGCCCACAACCCCGCCGCCAGGCCGGACGCCTTCGTCGGAACGAAGGTCCACCTGTCCTCGGGAGACGGAACGCCCGGACCACTGGACGAAGGGCATTCGCAGTCTGCGCTCCTGGTGGGCTCGATGGCCGAAGCGGCACTGCCGGCGTCGGTGACGAAATTCGCCGAATCGCTCCGCTCGGCAGGCGTCGACGTCTCGACGAACCTCTACGAACCCGGGACGCATTCCTGGCCCTACTGGCAGCGCGAACTGCACAGCATCTGGCCCGCGGTGACGGAGGAACTCTCGTAGCGGACCCGGCCTTCATCCGGGAGCGGAACGCGCTGCCCGCGGCACGGTCATCCCGTCGGCGACGACGCGTACGACCAGGATCGAGGGAGGTATGGGCCGAACAGTAGTGATCTTTGCCGCAGGATCGCGTGGGGACGTCCAGCCGTGCCTGGCGCTGGGCAGGGCACTGACCCGCCAGGGCCATTCCGTCCGCCTGCTCGCCAGTTCCCGCTACCAGCAACTGATCACCGGCGCGGGACTGCAGTTCCACTCTCTCCCGGCGGACCCCGGCGAGATCATCGAATCGCCCGAAGGACAGGAACTGCTGGCCGGCCGACGCAACCCGGTGGCCTTCATCCGCGGCATCAACCGGATCATGCGGCCACTGTTCTCCCGCCTGCTCGCCGAGACCCAGGCGGGCGCCGAGGGAGCCGATCTCGTCCTGGCACCCACGTTCGGTCTCCTCGGCGTCCACCTGAGCCAGTACCTGCGCATCCCGCACGCGATCATCCATTTCCAGCCCAGCCAGCCCACGGGAGTGTTCCCCCACCCGTTCACACCGGCCGCACGGTTCCTCGGACCCTTCGGAAACCGCCTCAGTTTCGACGCGGTCAACCTGGGAGCGTGGCTGGTGTGCCGCCAGTTCATCAACACCTGGCGCAGGGAGGGCCTCGGCCTTCCCGCTCTCTCCCCTCTCGGCCCGTACCGCCGAGTCCGTCAGGCCCCCGTGCTGTGCGCGTTCAGCCCCACCCTCGTACCCCGGCCGCCCGACTGGGGGCCCAACGTCCACGTGACCGGCTTCTGGCACCACGACCAACCACTGTGGAAACCGCCACCGCGCCTACTCGACTTCCTGGACGACGGGCCACCGCCCGTGTACGTGGGCTTCGGCAGCATGAAAACCAGCGACCCCAGGGCCACCGACCGCGTCGTGCGCGCCGCACTGCGGCGCGCGGGACTGCGCGGCGTCCTGGCCGGAGACCCGACCACGAGTGACGACGACATGCTCGTGGTCGGGGACACACCCCACAGTTGGCTGTTCCCCCGCATGGCTGCGGTGGTCCACCACGGCGGCGCGGGCACCACGGCCTCGGCACTGCGCTCTGGAGTGCCGTCCCTGGTCTGCCCGTTCTTCGGCGATCAGCCCTACTGGGCCGACCGGGTCCACAGCCTCGGAGTGGGCCCGAAGCCCTTGCCGTCCCGGCAGCTCACCGTCTCCGCTCTCGCCGACCGCCTGCGAGCCGTCACCGGGGACACCGGTCATGCCGAGGCGGCCCGTCGACTGGGCCGCGCGCTGACGACCGAGGACGGGGTCGGCCACGCCTGCCGGATCCTGAACCGGCTTGTCCCGTAACCGCGTTGCTCCCCATGGTGCCGCGTGCCCCTGTACGGCGGCTGACCTGCCGTGTCCCTCACGGGAGTGACGTCTGGACTGGGCAGCGTCCCGAACGGGCAGACACCGCCCGGAAGGTTGCTGCGGCAGTGGTTCGTTCCCCCACGGCGCTGTCGCAGCGGCCCTCCGGTCGCATCCGTGTGCGGTCCGGCCGGCCACCCCTGCCGGTGACATCCGCATCACCATGAACCGCGGGCACGTAGCCGACCGTTGGGGCGGATCGTTGAACTCGTCATGACGATGTGGGACGACGACGGGGCATCGGCGGACTTCGCCGGGCCGACGGGCGCGGACTGGCTGGACAGCGGCGACAGCGACTGCGGTTGTTGCCGCGTCAGCCCCGCTCCCGTCTCCACCGACGGAATACTTCTTGCCCGGAAGCCACCCGAGGGCCGCGGCGAGCGCTCAGCAGCCAGGTGCGAGCGCGTGCACGCGAGGATGGAGCGGGTGCGGATCGTCATGGTTCCCGTCGCGGTGATCACCGTATTGGCCGCACTGACGATGGTGGCAGTGGGCTGACCCAGCACCATCGACCTGCGTCGCGGCACGTGTTCGGAGTGTGGGCGGACGGGTGCCGGTCCGGCCACGGCCTCAAGGCCGGCTTGCACGGACGGCCGCAGCGGACGGTTCCCAGCCGTTGATGATCTCGATCGGGTGAAGGTGCCGGGCTGGGAGAACGATCACGTCGGGCGAAGACGTCATGGCCGACATGAAACCGATTCAGGACGTGCACATGGCGGAGCCGGGTCTGCTGGTCGTGGATGCCGCGGCCGCCGATGAGGAGACAGCGCTGGCCTTCCATCGGGCGGTCGCCCACCGGTGGGCGACCGCGGCCGTCGATGAGAAGGCCGCGGTCGCCTTTGAGCGGGCGGTCTCCGACCCGTGGGCGGCCCCGGCCGACGACCGGACGGCCCGGGTACCGAGCCAGTCCGGCGTATGGCTGCGCTTCTATCTGGATCTGCGTCAGGAACTCGGCACCAGAAGGTGATCGCGCCCCGCCCGGCCACCGGACACCCTGACCATGGGCCCGCTCATGGTCAGGGCGTGACGGCCGACGGGGACGGCGGACCAGGGAACGTCGTTGGGGCGAGGTCGGCCGCCACTCCGGCGGCCAACGTGCAGGGTTCGGGCGGCCGCGCCGGACGGATGACCGCCGGCCGAGCCCGCGGCATCGGCCCCGCCCCCGTCACCCCGCGCTTGACCACTCCGGCGACAGTGGGTCACGCCTTCGCCGCGCAGCCCGTGTTGACGGAGGTGCTCCACAGCCCTTTCCGTCTCCTCCGGCTCCCGGGAGAGCGCCAGCCCGATCCTCGTGCGCAGGCCACAACTGCCGCCCATACGGGTGCAGAGGCAGTGCCCGAGCAGCCGCCGGCTGCTGGAGTACGGTCGTCTCCTCCGGTCATCATAAAAGGTACATAGCTCTATAGGTGCCACTCAATCGGGTGTGTCGGGAATAGCGGGTTAAGAGAGGCCTGTGTTAGCGTCTGTGACGAGTTGGACACGGTCCGTAAGGAGGGTCGTGTGCGTGAAGGAATCGGAGACGTTGATGCACAAGTTCAAGAAGGTTGCGGCCGTGGCGGCCATGGTCGGCGGCCTCGGCCTCGTCGGCGGCGGGGTTGCCAGCGCCAACGGCGGCCACGACTACGACGACCCGTTCGGTTTCGCGGTCAACAACCTGCAGGTCGTGGACTGCGACCAGACCTTCGACGGTGGCCTCGCCTTCGCCCCCATCGGTTCGGTCACCGGCGACACGAACCAGAACATCGGCAACTTCTGCACGGTGATCGGGTCGGTCGACTGATTTCAGGACACCGTGTAGACCAGGTCTCACACTTCCAGTGCGGGACCTGGTCTTCTGTCCTTGCGGTGCCGGACGCCCCGTCACGGGAGCCGACAAGTCTGCAGGCGGTACGGCAGCCTGAGGGTGACTGTGTCCTGGGAGAGTTGAGCCCCCAGGGTGCGAACGGGAAGTGCCTCCGATCAGCGCGGACGAGGATCTCCGAGTTCCTCGTTCCAGTGCCTGTCGGAGGCATTTTGTTTGCTCCCCAAGAGTGTTGGCCCCTATCGGGGACGCCTTCATATGGTCGGCTACTCCTTGCCGTAAAAGGTACATAGGCCAATGTATTCCACCCAATCGGGTGTGTCGGGAATAACAGGTTAAGAGAGATACGTGCTAGCGTCCGTGCCGAGTTGGACACGGCCCGCGAGAGGGTCGTGTGTGTGAAGGAATCGGAGACGTTGATGCACAAGTTCAAGAAGGCTGCGGCCGTAGCGGCCATGGTCGGCGGTCTCGGCCTCGTCGGCGGCGGGATTGCCAGCGCCAACGCCGGTCACGACTACGACGACCCGTTCGATGGCGTCAACAACCTGCAGCCCGTGGAGTGCACGCAGGACTTCGACGGCGCCGGCCTCGCCGAAGTCGAGCTTCCTACGCTCACCGGTGACGTGAACCAGAACATCGGTAACTTCTGCACGGTGATCGGGTCGGTCGACTGATTTCAGGGCACCGCGAAGGCCAGGTCTCGCACTTCTCGTGCGAGGCCTGGCCTTCTGTCCGTGTGGCGCCGGACGCCCGTCATGGGGAACCGGCAGGCCGCCAGGCGGTACGGCAGCCTGAGGGTGACTGTGCCCTGGGAAAGCTGAGTTGAGCGTCCAGGGTGCGAACGGAGAGTGCCTACGATCAGCGCGGACGAGGACCTCGGAGATCGCCGCCCTCGTGCCGGTCGGAGGCCCTTTGTTTCAGGTCACTTGGCGGTACGGGGATTGGTGACGAGTGCGACCACTCGTCCGGCCGAACCGACTTCCCCCGTCACGTGACCTGGCCTGAAGGAACGAGGCCAACCTTCCGCTCACCAATAGCGCAGAGCTTCTCGGGTCCGACGCGGTGACCGCGCTTCCCGTACCACGTACGGCGAAGGCCGGGTGTGAGGGCCTCTCCTCACCAGGGACACCGTCGACCTGTAGGTGAATCAACTCTGCTGTAGCGGCGAGCGGTTGACTCGTCCGGGCCGACCCGGGCGGAAGGGTGCCACGTTGGCAGCAGCTCGTCGAGCCGGCCCGCGCCACGTCCCGGCTCCCAGGGCGGACGCCCGGAATGCACTTCCAAATGAGACTCAATCGAACTATGAAGCTTTCCTGAAAAGGTACATAGCTTAACTAGTAGTACTCAAACGGGCGTGTCGGGAATGGTGCAATAAGAGAGGCCTGTGTTAGCGTCTGTGACGAGTCGGGCACGGTCCGTAAGGAGGGTCGTGTGCGTGAGGGAATCGGAGACGTTGATGCACAAGTTCAAGAAGGCTGCGGCCGTAGCGGCCATGGTCGGCGGTCTCGGCCTTGTCGGCAGTGGGGTTGCCAGCGCCAACGGCGGCGGCGACTACGACGACCCGTTCGACGTCAACAACCTGCAGGTTGTCGACTGCCAGCAGGACTTCGACGGCGGCACTCTTTTCGTCCCCGTTGGTTCCGTCCTCGGTGACACGAACCAGAACATCGGAAACTTCTGCACGGTGATCGGGTCGGTCGGCTGATCTCGGGACGCCGTAGGCAGCCGGGTCTCGCGCCTCCAGTGTGGGACCCCGCTCCTTAGTCCTTGCCGCGTCTGACGCGCCTGATCATCTGTCGGCTCGGGGCCGCAGGGGAAAGGGCCGCTAATTCGCGGAGCAGGGGAAGTCGAGGAAGCAGGATCTGGACGTCCCCTTTGCTGTGCTGATCGAGGCCACGACGTTTTGTGGTGGCCGAGTCAATCTATGGAGATACGCGTGCGCAGGTTCAAGAAGGTCATGCTGATGACCGCCGCCATCGGTAGCATCGGTCTGACGGGTGCCGGGGCCGCCCAGGCTCACGACGCCGGCGGTGAGTCGCCCGATCCCGCTGTCGACAACGCGCAGTTGTTGCAGTGCGAGCAGGAATTCACCAACTCCGTGATCACGGTCAGCATTCCGGTCACCGTCCTGGGTGAAAGTGTCACGAATGTCGGCAACTTCTGCACGCAGGTCGCTCCACGCTAGTGATCGGTTGACTGTCCGGCGGCTGGTTCAGGGGCGAATCCTGCGTTGTGGTGCGGGCTTGGGTCCCTGAACGTCGGACGTGCGAGATGAACGGCCGGATCCTCCGTGCGTGCGCAGAGTCGATCCAATACCGCCAGCGGCCATCCTCCGGATGGCCGCTGAGTCTTTTCCTGGGGCAGGAAGTAACGCTTCCGGGGCGCTCCTCGTCCGCCCGATATGATCCGATCACCTCCATTCGTATCACCCGCGATACAGGACCATTCGGATTAATTTCAGGGGCTACTCGGCCGTAAGAGTGTCATCCGCTTGATCGGACGGGTTACTGCTGATGCAACATCGATTCCGTCCCTTCTGTTGAAGAGGAATGTGAGTCGAAAGCGCGCCTCGGAGGGAATGTGTGAGTGGTGTGATCATTTTTCCGCGTTGCCCGGAGACCGGGAAAGCATCATTCCGCACTGAATCCGAGGCCAGGACCTGGCTGATCAAGCAGCCGCTGCTGGCCAGGATCCCGGACCGTATCTACCGATGCTCTGACTGTCGGTACTGGCACTTCACCGGATCCCATCACCTGACCAGTCAGAAGATTAAATCCCAGCGGAACTACGGCAGGCGTGAAGCCGCATCCAGGCGCAACGGGAGGCGGAACAGGCACTGACTGCCGAGTCGGCACGTCATGCCTGGGCACAGTGTGCAACGGCCTGTTCCTCAAGGTTCCGGGCCGGCTTTTCCCACTTCTTTGATGAGAAAGACGACGAGATTGCGACAGAACCTGAGTAAGGGAATGGTCGTGACCGCCGCCGCGACGAGCATCCTGTCCCTGTACGTCACCCCGGTGTTCGCGGACTCGACCTCCGAGGGGCCCCCAGGGGGATCACTCGGCGTCCAGTCGGGCACGTCTGCTGCCCTCTACGACGACAGCGACAGCGGCAGCAGCAGCGCCAGCGACAGCGACAGCGGCTACGGGGATGACGACGGATCCGGCGATGACGACGGATCCGGCAATGACCAGGGATACGAAGACGACGGCGGCTATGGTGACGACTCGGACGAGCCAGGGGGCTACGGCGAGACACCGCCCGTAGAGCCCCCCACACTTCCGCCCACGCCGCGGACGTCACCGCCCCCCACCACGCCGCCAGTGAGGTCGACGCCACCGCCCACCCCGCGCCCCGTCCTGGTGGCGACGGCGCCACCTGTCGCACCCTCGACGCAGACGCTCACCCTCGCCGAGACCGGCCCCAGGGAGAATGCGTTGGCGGCGTCTGGTCTTGCGGCGCTACTGCTGACCAGCGGCACCATCCTTTATCGACGAGGCCGAGCCGGCTTCTCTCGATAGGGAGCCGTTTCGACAGTGCTCCGGTCGGGTGCCGGACGAGGCGAGTCCGGCACCCGGCACCACCCCCTTGGTCAGAGGGGCGTCGTCCACGGTGCTGCTGTGTGCCTCCGGCCCGCCGGTACCGGGGTCTTCCCGGCCGGTGGGGCGGTGCGCAGTCGGTGGCGTACCCCTCGTACGAGCGTCGCCGCCGTGAAGGTCGCGCCGTGGACGAACCGCATGGACGGGCCGAAGGCGGAAGCGGTCAGCAGGCCTGCCAGGAACAGCCCGGGGTGCGAGGACTCGAAGGCACGCCCCACTTCGGGGGAACCGTCGGCCGTCGTCGCCAGGCTCCCGCGCAGCTCGGCGGAGAGCAGCCCGAGCCGGTCCAGGGTCGCCCGGAACCCCGTGGCCGCGACCACGTGTTCGGTCTCCAGTGTGCGCAGGTCCCCAGTCCGGCTCACCGTCTCCAGCCGTACGCCGCCCGGCACCGTACGGGCCGCGGCGACCTCGCGGCCGAGCAGCATCTCCACCACCGGCTCGACCCGGTCCCGTACCCACCAGGCGCCCGCCGGCCCGAGGGCGGTGGCCGCGATGCCGACCCGGGTCGGCTCGGGCAGGCGGCGGAAGAGGTCCGGACACTCCGCATAGAACCAGTTGCGCCAACCGCAGCCGAGGCCACTGTGCGGGGTGCGAGCGGACTGCCACCAGGGACGCTGTCCGGGCGGCGGCACGTCGTTCCAGCGCAGCCGGTCCGCCCGCGCCAGCACCCGTACCCGCGTGCCCTGTTCGGCGAGGAGCGCCGCCGTCTCCAGGGCCGCCTGGCCGCCTCCGATCACCGTGACGTCCTTGCCGCGGAAGCGTGCGAGGTCACTGTGGCAACTGCTGTGCGTGACGAGTGAGGGGTGCAGGCCGCGCAAGGGTGACGGCACCTCCATGAAGGGCAGGACGCCGACCGCCAGCGCCACCGTCCGGGCGCGCAGCACCTCCCCGTCCTCGGTGACCGCTTCGAAGCCGACCGGGCCGGCCGCCACCCGGCTCACCATGCGCTCGTCCACCTCCGGCACCGCGTTGCGCGCGAACCACATGCCGTACGACGCGAACGTCTCCACGGGGATCGGCTCCGCGTGACGTGCCGTGAGCCCGCGGGTGGCGCAGTACGCGTCCAGGCGCCAACGACCGTCCGGATCCGCGAGGTTGGAGGCCCATGGCTCCGACTTCAGGAACATGCCGCGGGGCATGTGGTCCCGCCAGGACGCCATGGGCCGCCCGAGGACGCGCAGGTTCAGCCCGGCGGCCGCGGCGTGTGACGCGATGGACAGGCCGTACGGACCGGCGCCCACCACCAGCAAGTCGTACATCAGTGGCTTCTCGCGTTCTCTTCGTCGGGCAGGGACGGTGCGGCCGCCTGGCGGCCCACGCGGGTCGTGACGGGCGCCGCCGGAGCCGCTCGCAGCCGCTGTCGCAGTCGACGGGCCACATGACGGCACCACAGGGCCCACATCGCCCGGCCGGGAGCCGGGTCGTCCGGGGCGTGCCAGGCCAGTTCGCGTCCGTGGGGCGCCGGCCGCAGCGCAGCGAGCGGTGCGTAGTTCTCCACCACGTACGACCGCCCCACCATGGGCGCCGCCTCTGAGAGCTGCCGGTGTGTCAGGTCGAGGTGCAGGGCGCGTACGACGTCCAGTCCGGCGGTGTCGGAGAAGAGCCGGAACTGGGCACCGGGCCGCGGGTTGAAGTCGAGCAGGTGATAGCTGCCCGTCGTGCCGCAGCGGCGGAAGTCGAGGTCGAAGATTCCGCGGTAGCCCAGCTCACGGACGAGCCGCTCGGCGAGCGACCGCACCTGCGGGTTGTCCGTCCAGCGGCCGACCACGGTCAGGCCCGCCCCGCGCGGCCACGCCCGCTGCTTGCGGCCCGGCCCGCCCGCCCGCACCGCGCAGGCGCGGTCGGCGTATCCGTGGAAGAACCAGTCGTGGTCCCGGCCGGGCGGCAGATATGCCTGCAGCAGCAGCGGGCTGCCCGCCTCCTCGGTGCGCAGATACAGCTCCCGCGCCTGCTGCGCGGATTTCACCAGCACCGTGCTGTGCAGGCCGCTGCCCGCGGGCACCCGCCAGGGCCGGCTCCACTTCGCCACCATCGGCAGACCCAGCCGACGGGCGGCGTCGGCGGCCTGCGCCGGGCTGTCCGGGACCAGCGTCACCGGGTGCGGGATACCCACCGACGCGCATACGAGGGCCAGTTCAGCCTTGTCGGCGACGCGTTCGGGCAGTGCGCCGGGCGTGGCGGGCAGCAGATAGGAGGGGGCCAGTTCCTCGCGCATGCGGCACACGGCGACCGCGCTCGCGTCGTCCATCGGGACCAGGACAGCGGGACGCGCGACCCGCTCGGCCACCCGGCGCAGTGCGAGGGCGATCTCGCCGGGCGATGCGCCGGGGGGCGGCGGGGGATGCATTTCGCGTACGAAGCGCGATCTGGTCACGGGACTTCCCGTGGAATCGGCGACCACATGCACCTCCACCCCGGCTCTGCCGAGCGAGCGCACGGCACCAAGCGTTCCGTGGTGAAAGGGATTGCGGTCGATCCGCAGCAGAACGGCGGGAACGCGGGTGTCGAGCAGGGGCACGGGCTTCATTCCTTCGGATCGGCTCACCCTTACAGGGGAGCGAGGTACTCGAAAGCCGTAAGGCCGGTGGCGATATTCCATTTTGTGTGACTAACTTCATGTGACTGGGCGTCAGCAGTCTGACGAGTAAACCCAATGAGCAAGTCCCACGAGCAAGGCAGGGAACATCAGCGGCAGAATCGGCGGCAGAATCAGCGGCCGAAGTAGAACAACGGCACAGGACAGCAAAAGAGCGGGGAGAGAAGCAGGCATGGTTCCACAGCATTGCCGGGCCCGGAATAGGCGGCTGACGGTCGTCGCCGTGGCAGTCGCCCTCTCGGCCACGCTGGCGTCCGGCGTCGGCTTCGCGGGGACGCCGCCCGATCCTTTGGCTCCAACTCCCGTCTCTCCGGGGCAGCCGGTGCCCGCGGTCATCGAGCCGGCCGCGCCGCCGGCCATGCAGGAGCCTGCTCCCGCGCCGTCGCCGCAGGAGCCCGCGGCCACACCGGACCCCTCGAGCCCGCCCCTCCTCGAGCCGCCGGAGCCGGCCCCGCCGGCCGCTTCCGCCGCCGGGCCGGAGTCCTGGGCACCCGGCGAGGAGAGCCCCGCGTTCGGTGCCTTCCTCGACTCCGGGACCCCCGGCGTCGCGAGCATGACGAAACTCAGTCGATGGCTGGGTGGCGCCGACCTGCGCGTCGGCCACAGTTATCTGCCCGGCGACCGCTGGAGCAACATCGAGGGCGCGCCCGACTTCCTCGACGGGTGGGCGCGCTGGCGTAGAGCGAAGGACGACCGGATGTTCGTCCTCAACGTGCCCATGTTGGAGCGCAACGAGGAGGGTGTCTCCGACGACGAGGTCGGACGGCTGCTGCAAGAGGGCGCTGCCGGACGCTTCGATCACCACTTCCGCGCTCTCGCCGAGCGGCTGGTGGCGTTGGACGTGCCGGACACGGTCCTGGTGCTCGGTTGGGAGATGAACGGCACGACGTACACCCATCGCTGCGGGCCGGACCCGGAGGCCTGGAAGAAGTACTGGAACAACATCGTGACCGCCATGCGTTCGGTGCCGGGCCAGGAATTCCGGTTCGATTTCACGCCGAGCCGCGGCCAGGACGCCATTCCCTGGACGGAGTGCTATCCGGGGGACGACACCGTCGACATCATCGGCATGGACGCGTACGACCAGCCGCGCGGAATCCCGTTCGACGAACAGGTGACGGAGCCCTACGGACTTCAAGCACACGTGGACTTCGCGCAGTCCCACAACAAGCCTATTTCCTATCCAGAATGGGGGCTCTTCCGCAACGGTGACAACGCCGAATACATGCGGCGGATGCTCGCCTGGTTCGACGAGCACAAGCCGCTGTACAACACGCTGACCGACTACTGTCCGCACGGTGTCTGGCAGTGCCCGGCCAACCCCGGTTCGTCCCGGGTCTACAAGTCCGTCCTCTCCGGTCGAACCGGCGAGCCGACGACGCCGCCCGCGCCCACCGCACCTCCCGCGCCGACCGCACCTCCGGCGCCCACCACATCTCCCGCACCTCCCGCATCGTTGCGTCCGCTGGGCTGTTCGCCGCTCCGCCTGGGCGACTGGGCCGAGTTCTGGCTCCGCCGCAAGGCGTGCCTGCCTCTCGACAGGTGGTCGCGGACCCGATAGCGGTCGCCGTTGACGGGGGGCCTCGAGGCGGGTCCCCCGTCACCGGTCCACTCCTGGAAGCGACGCAGCAGCTCCTTGCCCCGCCGACGCGCGGCCACGTCGCCGATCACCGCCGACATCAGGGGTGCCGTGCGTCGCCGGGCCAGCAGCAGTCGCTGGTTGGCGACCGGTTCGGGGCGCCAGTGGTGCTTGTAGGGCTCGTTGCCCCGCAGCAGGCTCAGAGTGCCCAGTCCGCCGATTCCGGTGTGCTGGGTGCACGCGTCGAGGAGCATCACCGCCACGTCCGCCTTGCGTTCCCGCAGGCGCGGATGGGCGCCGTACAGGTATCCGCCCGTGAGCCGGGGCGACAGCAGTGTGAGGTCCACGGCTACCACGTCGTCGTCGAGCCGGAACTCGGTGACCACCGCGTCGCCGGAGCGCACCATCGGTCCCACCGAGCGCACCAGGTGCTCGCAGAAGCGTGTCTGCAGGTGCTCCGACGTCACCCTCCGGCCCTGCCACTGAAGCCGGTGCAGATCGAGCAGCCGCTGAAGTGCCTCCCCGACCTGGTCCGGCGCCACCACGTGCCGCTCCACACCGAGTGAGCTCAGCTTGCGCAGCTTGGCGCGGGCCCGCTGGGCCTTGCCGGACGGCAGCCGGGACAACAGCTCATCCATGGGCACCGCGGGCAGCTCCAGACACAGCGAGTCCTGCATCCGGCGGCGCGGCCCGCTCCAGCGGTCGTAGACGTGCTCGACCGCGCTGCCCGGCCGCACCTCGCGGAAGTCGATCAGCGCGGTGCGGGCCGCGGCTGACAGCGCCTCGGCGAGCGCGGTGGCCGCCCGGTCCGCCCGGTCGTCGTCGATGAGGACGTCCCCGTAGTCGGAGATGGGCCCGCCGAGCGGTACGAGTGTGGGGACCGGGGCGCGCCGGAGCATCAGCGGCGCGGCGGCGACGAGTTCGGCGCCCTCCCGCACGAGCAGCAGCCGGAGCCGGCCTGGTCTGCCGTACGACAGCCACCACGAGTGCAGCCAGGCGTGGTTCTGGAACGGGGTCGCCGCGCCGCACCGCTGGTACAGCCGCCCCCAGTCCGGGGCCATTGCGGCGAAGGCGCGTGTGTCGGTGACGAGTTCCGTCGTGTACCTCACCGTCACAGCTGTCCGTGCACGTCGGCGGCGGAGGCCGGGCCGGGCACCGAGGCGGGGCGGACGGGGCGGTCGTCCGCGGGGCGCCTCGGCCGTACGAGCAGCGCCAGGCCGCCGAGCAGACCGCCCGCGCTCGTGCCGACCAGACCGGTCACCGCCCATGACGGGGACGTCGGGTCGGTCGGCCGCACCGCCCGTGAGAACAGCACCAGTTTGACGTGGGTGCTGTCCTTGGTCGCGTTCGCGTGCCGGGTCAGGGCACGGGTGACGGCGTTGGCCATGTCGGCGGCCTGGCCGGGGTGCGGGGAGGTGGCCGAGACGGCGACCATCGGCGCGTCCGGTGAGGTGACCGTCCGCACGCTCCGCCGCAGCGTCGGGACCGGCACTCTCGCCCACGCCTGCGCGTCCCCGAGCACCGCGAGCTGCGTGGCGGCACGGCCGTACGCCTGCGCGAAACCGAGTGCGGAGGCCGGGTCGGACTTCGCGGTCGGTACGGCGACGACATAGCTGGTCGCCGTGTACGTCGGGTCCTTGAGCGTCCCGTAGGTGCCGCCGGCCAGGCCACCGGCGAGCGCGCCGGCCGCGAGCAGCGACCAGGGCCGCAGGAGTCCGGCGCGGGCCAGACGGCCGGGCTGCCGGTGGTGCCGGGTGGGGTTGTCGGTCATGACGAACTGGCTCCCTGGGGTGAGGGGGGCAATGATCTGGACAGCGCCGTCGCGTACACGTGCATGAGCCGGGCGGCGCTGCGGGTGATGTTGTAGCGGTGGGCGGCGTCCGGGGCCGTACGCGGCCGCGGGCCGGCCGCGCGCACCGTGGCCACGGCACGGGCGTACGCCTCCGGTCCGCCAGGCACCCGCCGGGCACCGGCGGTGGCCTGCGGGGGAAGCTCCTCGATCGCCGGGCAGGAGGCGTAGAGCACGGGCAGCCCGGACGCCAGCGCCTCCACGACCGCCAGCCCGAAGGACTCGTCCTCGGACGGGGAGGCGAGCAGGTCCATGGCGAAGGTGAGGGAGGGCAGGTCGGGGCCGGGGGAGCCGTCGGGGACGTAGGGGCGCTCGCCGGTGAACAGGACGCGGTCGGCGACGCCGGCCTCATGAGCCGTGCGGCGCAGGACGCTCTCCTCCGGGCCGCCACCGACCAGCAACAGCCAGTGGTCGTCCGGCAGCCGGGTCATCGCCTGGATGAGGACGTCGAAGCGCTTGCCCGCGCAGAGCCGACCGATCCCGCCGACGACGTAGGCGTCCTCCGGCAGGCCGAGACGTCGGCGGGTGTGGTGGCGCCGGGACGGGTCGAAGCGGAAACGGGTCACGTCGATGCCGTTGGGGACGACCTCGATGCGCGGGGAGGGCACGCCCCAGCGTCGGAGGCGGTCGGCGACCGCGGGGGAGACGGCGACCGTGGCGGAGCCGAGGCGCTCGCTGGCGAGGTAGAGCGCGCGGACACCCGCCGTCAGCTTCCGGCCTTCCATCTGGGAGTTGCCGAGGGAGTGTTCGGTGGCGATCACGGCCCGGACGCCGGCCAGGCGGGCGGCGAGCCGGCCGTAGACGCAGGCGCGATAGAGGTGGGTGTGCACCAGGTCGTAACCGCCCGCGCGGATCAGGCGCACCAGACGGGGCAGCGCCGACAGGTCGCGGTTGCCGTCCATGCCCAGGTGGTGCACGCGGACGCCGTCGGCGATCAGACCGTCGGCGACGGTGCCCGGGTTGGTGAGGGTCACCACCTCGCTGTCGACGGTGAGGTGACGCAGCAGCAGACGGAGCTGCTGTTCGGCGCCGCCGACGCCGAGACCGGTGATGATGTGCAGAACCTTCATGGTCACAGGCCCTCTACGGGGCGTCGGCGCAGTCGGTGCAGCTTGTGCTTGAGGTGCAGCCGCCAGGCGGTGTCGTTCTGGCCGATGTGCAACCGGGGGAGGGCGTGCGGGCCCGTCAGAGGGCCGGGGTCGATGGCGCAGGCGTAGGCGTATCCGGCTTCGTGTACGGCGGCGACGGCGCGCTCGTCGACGGTGCCGTACGGGTAGCAGAAGCCGTCGACCGGCGCACCGATGAGCTCCGCCAGATGTGCCCTGCTGTCGGTGACCTCGGCCTTCAGGGTGACGTCGTCGGCCCGGGTGAGATCGACGTGCGTCAGCCCGTGCGAGCCGATCTCCACGCCCGCCGTGGCCGCACGCCGGATGCCGTCCGCGGTCAGCAGCGGCTTGCGCGGGCCCAGCGGGTCCCAGGAGTTGACGCCGCCGAGCCGCCCGGGCAGGACGAAGAGGGTGGCACCGCAGTTCCAGCGGTGCAGCGTCGGCAGAGCGTGCTCGAGGAAGTCGGCGTAACCGTCGTCGAAGGTGAGACCGACCAGGTGCCTCCCCTCGCCCCGGGCGCGGGCGGCGAACAGCTCGCGCAGGCAGACGCCGCGCAGCCCGCGCCTACGCAGCCAGGCCAGCTGCCGCTCCAGCCGCTCGGGTGTGACCGTGATGCGGTACGGGTCGTCGGAGCAGTCGCCCACGGAGTGGTACATCGCCACCCAGGGGACCGGGCCGGGCCGCACCGAGGGGCGTCTGCCGGTACCGACGGATTCAACGGGAGCGACCATGCCTCAGCCTTCGTGTGACGGTGGGTACGAAATGAAGCGCGAACCTGCAGCCCTGGGTGTCCAGGGCCCGTCCGACGACGAGAAAGACGGCGGCCACGGTCAGGCAGCCGGCCGCGAGGCCCATCACCTGGGACGTGGGCCCGCTCGCGGCGAACGCCCCCGCTGCCGTCGCGACCCCCGCCGCCAGCACCAGCCTGCTCAGTTCGGACAGCACCCGCCGGGTACGGATCGGGACCCCGCGCGAGCTGCCGTACCGCCCGGCTCTCCCACGCGTCCTCGGCCGGCGGTGAGCCGCTCGATGGCGGCCCCGACGCCCGCGCCCGCGGCACACGAGCGGTGTCCGGGCGGCGCCCGTGCCCTGCCCTTCGCGCCTTCGTGCTCTGTGGACGCTCCTGCCGCCGGCCTGCCTCTTCAGCCTGCCCGAAGGAGGGCCGACGAGCAGCAGCGCCGCCGTGACGGTGATGCCGACGGCGTTGGCGGCGGCGATCCCCGACACACCCCAGGAGCTCACCGTCCCCTCCCCGATCCAGAAGGTCGCGCCGAGGCCCGCGGCCATGGTGGCGGTCGGATACCAGGCAGGCCGCCCCGCCGAGAAGTACGAGCGGATCAGAACCCCCACCAGGGTCTGGCCGAGCAGCCCGAGGGCGTACACGCGCATGACACCCGCCGTCACCGCCGTGTCCTGTGCGGTGAACGCGCCCCGTTGGAAAAGGATCGCGATGATCTGCGGGGCGCAGGCGACCACCGTGGCCGCGCCGACGAGCACCGCGCACGACGTCAGTGCCAGGTCCCGCTCGACGCGGGCGCGGGCCCGTTCGGTGTGGCCGTCGGCGAGCGCCCGCGTCACCACCGGGAAGGTGACCGTGCACAGCATCAGCGACAGCGTCATCGGGATCTGGGCCACCTTCTGCGCGTAGTTGAGGTACGAGATGGACCCGGAGGGAAGGGTGGAGGCGAGGAAGCGTTCGATCAGGACCTGGGACTGGCGGCACATCGCGAAGAGGAGAACGGCACTGATCAGGGCCAGGTTCTTCGGGGGTGCCTCGACCACGACTCCGTCGGCGGCGGACGGGTGACTCCTCAGCTGCCGCCACAGGGGCGGTAGTTGAACCGCCACCATCAGGCAGCCGCCCACCGCTACTCCGGCCGCCGCCGATCGCACGCCCCAGTCCCCGCCGAGCAGGAACATCGTGGCGATGATGCCGGCGTTGTACGCCACGTAGATCGTGGCGGGCGGCAGGAAACGGCGGTGCGCCCGCAGGGCCGCACTGCAGTACCCGGCGAGCCCGAAACTCAGGACGCAGGTCGCCGTCAGCCGGGTGCAGTCGGCGGCGAGGCGGGGATCGGGCAGGCCGGGTGCCAGAGCCTCGACCAGGTAGGGAGCCACGCCGATGACGAGCGCGGACACGGCGACGAAGCAGAGGGACAGGCGGGGCAGGGTGCTGGCGACCAGGGAGCGGACCGGGTCGCCGGAGGCACCCTGAGCGCGCCGGACCAGGGCGAAGCTGAACGCCGGGATCAGCGCGATGGCCAGCCCGTCCTCGATGAGCAGCGTGGCGGCGAACTCCGGCACGGTCCACGCGACCAGAAAGGCGTCCGTCTCGCTGCCCGCCCCGAAGAGCTGGGCCAGCGTCTGGTCCCGCACCAGCCCGAGCAGCGCTCCGGCGACGGACAGCGACGCCGTGATCAGTGTGGCCTTGGCGAGGGACTTCCGGGTGTGCGCGGTGAGGTCGGTGCCGTCCACGGACCGCGCGGAGGCCCGCGCCGGGGGTACGGCCGCCCTGTCGGTCCCGCGTCCCGGAGCTCGCGGCGTCACCGTCACCGTGCCTCGGCCTTCTCCGCGCTCCCGCCCACCAGAGCCGGCGTCACGGCCTCCGCCTCGCCGCTCCCGGCCAGCGCCCACCACGCCACCAGCCCGAAGCACACGGCGGTCAGCACGGTGGAGGGGCCGCCGATGTCGGCGTACACGAAGTCGGTGAGCTTCCAGACCAGCAACCCGCAGGCGACGAGCGCGCAGTCGAGGCCGTGCGCCCCCGGCCTGCGTGCTCGCACCCACGCCTTCAGCGCGCACACCAGCAGGGCCAGCCAGCTCCCGGCGAGTGCCAGCAACCCGATCAGGCCCTGCTCGCTCAGCACCAACAAGTACATGTTGTGCGGCGACAGCAGGGGCTGCCTCCGGTACCCGGCCCCCGCGCCCTCCGTGTCGCTGAACGACGACAGCGCCGGCGAGGCGTACGCGTCCCGGTATTCGGGGAAGCCCTTCAGTCCGACACCGGTCAGCGGGTGTTCGCGCCACATGTCGGTCGCGGCCGCCCACATCGTGTAGCGGTCGACGACGGACTGGTCGGGGGTGTCGGTGACCTGCCTGATGCTGTCGATCCGCTCCTGCAGCATCGCCGTGCCGACACCGAGGCCGCCCACCAGGACCACGCCCGCGGCCACCAGGGCCGCAGCCACCGTGAGCGCGCGGCGCAGCCCGGCCAGCACCAGTTGCGCCGTGCAGGTCACGACCGTCGCGATCCACGCGCCCCGGCTGAAGGACAGCGCCAGCGGCAGCAGCAGCGTCAGCGCGCACAGGGCGGCGGCGCCCCGCTGCCGTACGGACGTCCGCCCCAGCGCGAGGCCCAGCGCGCACACCAGGCCGATGGCGACCACTGTTGCCATGCCCATCACGTCCTGCGGCCCGAACGTGCCGACCGCCCGGATCGGCTCGCCCTGGTAGGAGGCGCCGGTCCGGGTGACGTACTGGTGCACCCCGACGGCCCCCTGCAAGAGGGCGATCCCCACGAACGACCAGGTCAGCAGGCGGAAGTCGCCCCGGTCGCGGATCAGCAACAGGACCGCCGCCGGGACGAGCACGAAGATCTGCAGATACCGGCCCAGTCCGGCGACCCCGGCTCCGGGGGAGTACGCCCCCGTGGCGGCGAGGGCCAGCCCGACGACCGGCAGGCCCAGCAGCACGGCGGCCGTGGGCGACAAGGGCCGCCGCCGGTCCCGCATCAGGCGGATCGCGCAGTACAGCACCACGAGTCCGGACACCGCGTCGGCGGGACCCGGGCCCGAGTCGCCGCCCGGGGACAGCGGCAGCGCCAGCAGGACGAGCACGGCCACCACGGGCAGGACCGGCGTCATCATCAAGATGCCCCGGCGCGCCAGCAGCGTCAGTGCGAGGCTCACGGCGCTCAGCTCCCCGTCGGACGCACGAACGTGGCCGCGGTGCGCAAAAGGATGCACACGTCCTGCCACAACGACCAGTCGTCGATGTAGACGTTGTCGAAGCGGCAGCGATCCTCGATGGAGGTGTCGCCGCGCAGCCCATGGATCTGGGCCAGGCCGGTGATGCCCGTCCGCAAGCGGTGACGGGCCGCGTAGCCGGGGTGGGTCCGGCTGAACTGCGCGACGAAGTACGGGCGTTCGGGCCGCGGCCCCACCAGGCTCATGTCGCCGCGGAGCACGTTCCACAGTTGGAGCAGTTCGTCGAGGGAGGTGCGCCGCAGCATGCGGCAGAAGCCGCGCATCTCGTGTTCGTTCGCCACGCTCCACCGGGTCGCCGCCTCGTGCGCGTCGACCGGGCGGTGGGTCCGGAACTTCAGCAGGGTGAAGGGCTTTCCGTCCTTGCCGATGCGCTCCTGCCGGAACACCACGCCCGGCCCGTCACTGATCCGCAGCGCCACCGCGCAGAGCAGCAACAGGGGACTGACCAGCAGCAGCAGTGTTCCCGACACCAGGACATCGAGGGTCCGCTTGCCCGCGCTGTCACGGCGCGTCGCGGACATCTCCAGGCGCCGGCAGGGGAATCCGGCCAGCCGCTCCTCGGTCGCGTACGACGGAGACTCCGCGTCGAGCTCCCACACCGCGCAGCCCCGCGCGGCCAGCGCGCGCAGCAACGGTCCCTGGTGGGCCCGTACCGAGGGGTGGACGGCGAGGATGGTACGCACACCGTTCTGCACGACCGCCCGCTCGACCTCCGCACCGGTCGTGAGCACCGGCAGGTCCTCGACGCCGTCCTGCCGTTCGGCCACGAGTCCCACCGGCCGCACTCCGCAGCGCGGATGCCGCAGTACGGCGGCGGCCACGCGCTGCGCTGTCGGTGCCGGACCGATGACGAGCGCGGCGTGCGGATGGCGCAGCAGCGCCGCGTGCGACCTCGCGTGCACGGTGGCGCGCAGCGCGCAGCCCGCCGCCGCCTGCACGGTGAAGCCCACCAGCAGGGCACGGGCGGACAGCGCGTGGTCCGGCCGGTACGCCGCCACGAGCGTCGCGAGTGTCAGCCAGGCCAGCGTGGTCCGGCCGCAGACGGCGGGCAGTTCGTCCAGGAACCCCGGGGGCGACGGGCGCGTGCGGTGCGGACGCAGCAAGAGCGACGCGGCCACCAGCAGGGCCGACGGGAGCGGACGGAACTGAGTCCAGGTCAGTGTCATGGCGCCCAGCAGGGCGGCCGTGCCGTCCGCGACGAGCAACGGCATCGGCGAGGCCGGCCGGGCGGGCCGCCTGTGGGCGGTGGACCGTAAACCCGGGGCGGCGCCGCGAGGCGGCACGACGGAGACGGGCGCGAATCCGTGATCCCGGGTCTGTGTGCCGGGGGAGGAAAGGGTGCTTTCCGCGGTCACGAGTGGATGGACTCCCTATGCTCTGGGGGCGCGACGCGGGGTGCGGGCCGGAGGCTGATCAGGTCGCGATAGACGTCCGCGACCGCCTCGGCGGTGTGCCGCACGTCGTGCGAGGACAGGACGTACCGGCGCCCCTGGTGGCCGAGCGACTCGCGCAGCCGCGGGTCGAGCAGTAGTTCGGTGACGGTCCTGGCCAGCACCGCCGGGTTCTCGGGCGGGACCAGGCAGCGGTCGGCGAGCCCGGGCGGCAGGCTCTCGCGGGCGCCGTCGACGTCGGTGACCACCACGGGCTGTCCGCAGGCCATCGCTTCCAGCGGAGCCAGCGCCATGCCCTCCCAACGGGACGGCAGAACGACGAGATCGGCCGCCTGGTACCAGGGGACGGCGTCGGTGACGGCTCCCGCGAACAGCACGGACCTCGGCGCGCGCGCCTGCAGCAGGTCGCGGTCCGGCCCGTCGCCGACCAGGACGAGACGCGCGCCGGGCACCTTGCGGGCGACGGCGCTCCACGCCGTCAGCAGAACGTCCTGCCCCTTCTGCCGGCACAGCCGCCCTACGCAGACGACGAGCGGCGCGCCGGGATCGACCTTGCGCAACGGGCTCAGTCCCGCCCGCACGGTGCCGGCGGGGGCGGGGTGGAAGCGCCGCAGGTCGACGCCGTTGGGGATGACACTCCACCGCCCGCTGATCCCGGCGCGCTCGCCGGTCATCCGTTCCGCCTCACTCACGCACACCGTGCGGCAGGCCCAACGCGCCCCCCACCGTTCCCACCTCAGCGCGAGCGCCGAGGTGGCTCCGCCGACGGCCTCGAACGACCAGGCGTGAGGCTGGAACACGGTGGGGATGCGCCCCCGCACGGCGAGCCGCCCGGCGAGCCCGGCCTTCGCGCTGTGCGCGTGCACCAGATGGGGGCGCACTTCGTCCATCACCTGAACGAGCTGTCGTACCTCCCGCACGAGCGACGGACCTGGTGACCGCGTCGCGTGCCAGTGCCGTACGTCCGCGCCCAGCGGCCGGAGCCTGGTGCTGAGCGCTCCGTCAGGGCAGACCACCGTGACGGCCAGTCCGGCCGCGAGTTGCACCCGTACCAGGTCTGTCACGACGCGGGCGACCCCGCCGTTCACAGGCTGGGTGAGATGAAGGACACGCGATCGCGAGTCGGACGGTGACGGATGCATGTGCGATGTCCTCGGCTCACGCTGGCACTCGGAACGGGGGGTACGCGCCTCACTGCTTGGCGTCGACCGCGACGAAGAGCACGCCGGTCCAAGCCGCGTCCCGCTGCGAAACGACCCGGAAGGCCACTTGGTCACCCCCGTGCCGCAAGCCTGACTTGAGGTCGTAGACATCGGAGTCGTAGCCGAGGGTGCCGGCGTACGTCGGCACGCGCTGCGGCTGGACCGCCCCGGGGTCGCTGATCGTGGAGTTCAGGACGTCGTCGCGGGGGTTGCCGGCGTTGGTGAGAGCGGTGACCGTGGTGCGGCGGGTCGTGGGGACGGAGCGTGCGCGGGTGGTCGTGAGGGTGAGGGTGTCGCCCGTCGCGCCGCGGTCGCCGTCGTACGTCACCAGGCCCGCACGGCCGCCCGCGCCCTTCGGGAACCGCAGCCCGGGAAGCCGGATCTCCTGCCCCGCCCCGGACTTCAGTGCCTCGAAGCCGTCCCAGACGGCGAGGTGCCGCAGCGGCTCCGCCGCCTTCTCGTACGCCACCACCAGCGTCCAGCCACCCCACGCGCCGGCCGTCGACCTGCCCTTCGCCACGTTGAGCTGCGCCACGGTGTACAGACCCGGCCCGCTCCCCCGAACCAGCTTCGTGACGTTCGCCGAGGCCTGGAAGGCGTCCGAACCCCGCGCCACGCGGTGGCCGACGACCGTGTCGGCGAGGACCTCCCGGTACTCCCCGCCCGGTTCGGCGACCAGCACCCGCCCGTTGTCCTTGGCCGGCTTCTGCTCACCGACGCGCAGGTTGCCACCCCAGTACAGCCGTGCGTAGCTGACCCGCGCGCCCTTGGGCAGACGGACCTCCGCGCGGGAGGAGTTGTAGGTGTTCGGGTCCTTGTCGACATCGACGTAGGTCATGTCGAAGTCGCCGTTCACTCCGGCCTTGCCTTCGCGCGCGGCCGGGCAGGAGCGCGCCGTCGACGGCCAGGATCCGTGGACCGCCTGGGGCATACGGCAGCTGATGGAGACGTTGGCCGCGCGGACGATGCCGCCGTGCTGGAGAGCCTGGTAGCGCTCGGCGAATGCGACGCGGGCCGCCTCGGGCGACGGCGGTGCGGCGGGCGCTACCGCCTGGGCACCGGCGGGAGCCCAGATACCGGCGAGGGCGAGGACGCCCACTGTCGCACGGCGCATCAGGGGGGTCAGGGAATTACGCATGACGGCGTTGCCCTTTCGGGAAAGGTTTTTCGGTGTCAGAGGGGGCAGCTCGAAGGCGAGGTGCGCGCGGAAGGGGCGCGCCGAGAAGCCCGCGCCACTCTAGCCGCTATCGGTGGTAATCATGTTAAGCCCGGCAAGTGTGTTGGATTGGTGAAGTCGGACTTTTTATAAATCGTCTTATAGGTGTAGTCGCGGCGGCAGCGATAGAGGGAGCGGTAGAGGCAGTGCCGGAGGGAGAGGCGGAGGCTGGAGGTAGAGCCGGAGCCCGAGATGGAGCAGGTCGACGGAGCCGGAGACGGAGACGGAGCAGGTCGACGGGCTGCGGTGCGGGCGCAAAAGGACGTTGCCTTTTCGGCCTTTCTGGTCCCGCGTCGCCGACTTTCAGAGATGTTTCAGGGATCTCATATGAGGACTCGGCATCTTCCGCACGCAGGGTTTCCGGACCGGTCGGCGCTCGTTGTGCACGGCGTCAGAAATTCTCTCCGGCACCTCACGTTGCCGAAGAAAGGAACACGATGAAGTCTCTGAAGGCTGCCGCTGTCCTTACCGGGTCCCTGGTTCTCGCCGGTGCCGCGCCAGCGTTCGCCCTCAGTGCGACCGACGTGGCGCACGAGAGCCTCAACGACGCAGTGACCGCCCTGAACAACGGGCCCGTCCACGTGGCACCGCTCCAGTCGTCGGATGCGCTCGACGTCAAGAAGAAGAAGGAGTCGCTGCTGAAGGCGGTCGATCGCTCGTCCACCGCCCTGAGCAACGGCACCCCGCTGGTGGGTGGCCTGCCGCTGCAGAGCTGACGACTACCCCGGACGCGATGCCTGCCGCTTCCTGATCTCAGCGCTTCTGGCATTTCCCGGTGGTACTTGGAAGAGGGCCGATTCCGCGCCGTGCGGAGTCGGCCCTCTGTGGTGGCGGCTGGTCAACCACCGTCGCCGATGTCGTCCACCGAAAGCGCTAACCGCCGAGCTGTGAACCCCTCGTTCGTGTGGTTATGGGGGCGCGATTGGTCCGTTCGGGTGAGGGAAAGTCCGAGTGCGTCCCGGAACGTCTGTAGGTTGCCGCGGTGACCTCAACCACCAGCGAAACGCGCTCTTTGCGAGCCGACGACCCGGGCACGCTCGTCGTCCCGGCATCGAGCGGCGAAGCTCTCGGCGGTGACATGGCCTACTTCCTCACCGCCTCCCTCAAGGACGGCTGCGGAGACTCGATGCCCACGTCGAGCGCCGACGAGAAGCTGTTGAGCGACAACGTCCTGTCGGTCGGTGACGCCGCCCTGGCCGACGCCCAACCCTCATCCTCGCCATGGCCCGCGAGCGGTCGTCGAGGTCCGGTCCGGGGGAAGCCGTGACCGGCTCGGTGAACAGCACGGCAGGCTCCGCGAGTTCCACGACTCGCCCCGTGAGTTCCGCGGCCGATTCCACGAGGGCCGCCACCGGCTCCACGACACTCACGGTCGACGCCTTGCCGCCGACCGCAGCCCCGGGCCCGTCGCCCGTCGTCAAACCCGCGGCGTCCATCAGGCGGAGGCTGCTACTGCGAGGGCTGTTCGCGGCGGCGGCGGGGGTGGCGGTCGCCCCCGTCCTGGCCGCGTTGGGCTCGCAGGACGAGACGGGGTTCGATGAGACGTACCGCGGACGGCGCATCGTCGGCGTCAGAGACGATGACCGGCAGCCTGGCGATGACGTCTCCGGCGCGTGGCACATCACCGTGGACGGCCGGCCACTGCACCTGATGCGTCGCGTGGACGGCAGTTGGATGACCATGATCGACCACTACCAGTCGTATCCGACACCGCTCGCCGCGGCGCGCGCGGCTGTCGACGAACTCGGCTCCACCGCACGGTTGGGCGTGTGGGACGCAGACGGCAGCCGCATGGACGACAGCGGTACGCCGAGCGGCGGCCAGGGAACAGAGGGGGGTCATCGCCATGGTGTACACGCGTAAGGACGTCAGCAAGCTCACCTCTTCCGAGCGGCGCCGGTTCGTCAACGCGCTCATCGAGGTCAAACGCCGCGGTGAGTACGACGAGTTCGTGCGCATGCACATCAAGTACTACGTGCCCGACGGTGAGGGCGGCCTGCGCGCGGCCCACATGACACCCTCCTTCCTGCCGTGGCACCGAAGGTTGCTGCTGGGCATGGAGCGGGCGCTGCGTCGGGTGGACGACTCGGTGACCCTGCCGTACTGGGACTGGACGCGCAACCACTCCTCGACGGCCGTGCCATGGACCGAGGACCTGCTCGGCGGCACCGGGCGCCGTTCCGACCGGCAGGTCATGACCGGCCCCTTCGCCTACCAGCACGGCCACTGGACCATCAAAGAGAGCTTCACCGACGCCGAGTACCTCATGCGGGACCTGGGCCGCTCCCGAGACCCCATCACCCTGCCCACGGTCAGTGATCTGGAGACCGCCCTCGCGGATCCGGTCTACGACACGGCCCCCTGGAACTCCGTGTCCGCCAAAGGGTTCCGCAACAGGCTGGAGGGGTGGGGGCAGGGGCGCGGCACCGCGTCGTGGCGCAACCACAACCGGGTCCACCGATGGGTCGGTGGCCATATGGCGGGCGGCGCCTCCGTCAACGACCCCGTCTTCTGGATGCACCATGCCTTCGTCGACATGGTGTGGTCCCGCTGGCAGCGGCGGCATCGAGACGCCCGCTATCTCCCCGAGAAGCCTCCCGGGCAGGGGAACCCCCAGCGCGGCCGGATCGTCGCACGGCACGAGAAGATGCCGCCGTGGGGCGTGACACCCGCGGAGATGGAGGGCCACAGCTCCATCTACCGGTACGCCTAGCACCCACGACCAGGTACCGGGAGGTCCGGTACACGGAGCAGCACGCGTACGGCGAAGCCCCTGGCGGTCGTGTACCGCCAGGGGCCGGGCAGCCGGACGGCCGCGGGGTGCAGGCGTCTACAGGTGCCAGGTGACAGAGTCGTTGACCGCGATCAGAACCGCGAAGACGACGACATCGGCGAAACCGAGGAACATGCCGGCCCAGGCACGGCAAGGCCGCTGTGTACCGCGCCACAGCGCGAACGCCGAGAACCCGACAGCGGCGGGGCCCAGCAGCATGTTCCCCACCAGCAGCCCGGTGAGGCCGAGCATGAAGGACGCCACGGCCATGCCGTCGGTGTCACTGGGGCCGACGTCCCTCGGCCGGCTCGGAGCCTTCCCGCTCGGCTCGATCGGGCTCGGCTTCCTCAACAGCCTGCATGTCCGGGCGGGTGATGGCCCGGTTGCGGTCAGCGGCATGGCGTCACACTCCGTTCAACGTCCGGTGAGGTGTTCGCGCACCAGGAAGGCGGTCAGCCAGGTTCCGATGACCACCCCACCGATCAGGCTGAGATGGACCGGTAGTTGGGCTACGGCGCCCAGCAGGGTGCCCAGCAGGGCCAAAGAGGCGACCAGCGCGTTCATGTCCGTCCTTTCGTCGATGCCTTGGCATGGATGGTCGAGGACCTACCTGCGTCCCGCTTCGGCGCGTTCGCGGGTCGAAGCGGCTTCGGCCCCTTCGGCGGTCGGCCGCTGAGAGGGCGCTCCGTCGCCGCGGCCGGGGAACCACCAGTTCCAACGGCCCATCAGACGCATCGCCGCGGGGACCAACAGAAGCCGTACGAGGGTGGCGTCCAGAAGGATGGCGACGGCCATGCCGAAGCCCAACTGCTGGATCGGAACGATCCCGGCGAACCCGAACGCCCCGAAGACCGCGACCATGAGCACGGCGGCTCCTGAGATCAGGGGCGCGGTACGGGTGAGGCCGCGGGCCACGGAAACCGTGTTGTCACCGGTCGCCAGGTACTCCTCGCGGACCCGGTCCAGCAGAAAGACCTCGTAGTCGGTACTGAGGCTGAACAGCAGTGCCAGCAACAGCACCGGCACGAAGTTCTGCAGGTAGTCGGTCTGCTCGAAGCCGAGGAGCCCGGTGCCCAGGCCCTTCTGGAAGACCAGGACGAGAACGCCGTAGGTCGCGGCGATCGACAGCAGGTTCATCGCGATGGCCTTCAGCGGCAGCAGCAGCGAACGGAAGGTCAGCAGAAGGACGAGGTAGACGGCCGCGAGCATGATGAGGATGACGTGCGGCAGGCCGTCCTCGATGACGCGATTGGCGTCGATGCCTTCGGCCGTCTCACCTCCGATCACGGAGGTGAGAGAGGCGGCGGGGAGTTTGTCCGCCTCGTGCTGGACGCGGCTGAGCAGATCCCGTGCCACGTCGTCGGAAGCCGTGGCGTCCGGCACGACCTCCAGAACGAAGGCTTGGTTGCCCTTGGCGACATAGTGCCGAACCGTGTCGCGGGCGTCGTCGGGAAGCCGGCTCATGGAGGGCGCGGCCAGTGCCTTGAAGGGCGCCTGCGGGGAGGCGGACTCCAGTACGGGCAGGGCGGAGTCGACCCGTTCGACGTGCGGCAGCTTCTCCAAGCGGCCGCCGAGGCGGGTCAGGTCCTCGGACCGCTCCGACTCTTCCAACGGCTCACGGGAGGTGACGACCACCTGGATCGGGGAGGTGGCGCCGACCCCGAACGAGTCCTGCATGTGGTCGTAGCCGACCCGGACGGCTGAGGCCTCGGGCAGGATGCGGGCGTCGGGAGAGAAGGTGCGCAACTGGGCGGCGGGAGCCGCGAGCGCGACGAGGACCACGCTGGTCGCGGTGAGGAAGAGCACCGGCTTGGCCATGACCTTCAGGGACACGCGGTACCAGCGGCTGGTCTCCTCGCCGGCGGCGGACTTCCCGCCATCCGCACGGTCCCCTTCCCCGGCCGCCCGCCGGAACCGCTCGCGCAGGCTCCTCGGCACGCGTACGCGGCCCGCGTTGATGCGGCTTCCCAGCAGGTGCAGCAGGACCGGCAGGAAAAGGACCGTGGTCAGCACGCAGCAGGCGACGACCACCACGGCCCCGAGCGCCAGGGAGAAGATGACGTTGAGGTCGATGAGGAAGAGGGTGCACATCGCCAGGAGGATGGTGGCGCCGGAGGCGAGGACGGTGTGCCCGGAGGTCCGCAGGGTCGCCGCCACGGCTGATTCGACGTCCTGCCCTCTGGCCAGCTGTTCCTTGAACCTTGTGATCACGAACAGTGAGTAGTCGACACCGACGCCCAGGCCGAGCATGGTGGCGGCGTTCTGCACGAAGACCGACAACTCGTGGCTCTGGGCCACCGGGGCGAGCACGCCCAGGGTGAAGACGATGGCGGAGACTCCGACGGCCAGCGAGACAAGGGCGGCGACGAGACTGCGGAACAGCAGCAGCAGGATCACGACGATCAGGGGCATCGTGATCAACTCGGCCTTGGCCAGCCCCTCCTGGCTGAGCGTGTTGACCTCTCCCCAGAAGGAAGAGGGGCTGACCAGGGAGACATCGAGGCCCTGCCCACCGAAACGGTCCTCCAGATCCGCCTGCACCTTGGGCAGTTCGCGGCGGGCCGTACCGTCGTCGAGATCCAGGGCCAGGGAGTCGATGACGGTGCGGTGGTCGTCGCCGGCGTAGTCGGACCGGTTCTCACGGGCGAGGGTGGTCCAGCCATGGCTGTCCGTGACCTTCAGCGCCGGTTCCGCCGTCACCTGCCTCGCTATGTCGTGGGCCCGCTGCTCGAACCGCGGCTCGTCGGACTCGTACCGCTTGTCGTGGATGACGAGGGTGGCCGTGGTCTGTCCCCTGCCCTTGAAGCCGTGCTCAAGCTGGTGCGCCGCCTTGGTGGAGTCGGCCCCGGGCGCGAACCAGCCGCCACCGCTGAGCGAGTCGGCTATGGACGAGGCGCCCACGCCGCTGATCGCCAAGGCTGCCAGCCACAGCGCGAGCAGCGGCCAGCGAGCCTTTCTGATCAGCCGGGAGGCGTGGTCGGCGAGGCCTTTGGGAGGCATCGGTTCGGCGGTGCGGGCGGACGACATACGACGGCTCCCAGCGTTGGAGAAGTCAGGGGGCAGGCTGGATAATGACGGAACTCCGAGTCGTACACCGACTCGCAGTCTGCAAACGACTCACGGTCGGTCAGTATTCTTTGGAGGCAACATGGCAGTCAAGTCACGGCGTGAGGAGTACGCGGCGCTGACCCGTGCCGCGGTGCTGGAGGCAGCCGCGCAACTCTTCGCCGAGAAGGGCTTCGACGTCACCTCCGTCGACGACATCGCCGGCACGGCCCGCGTCAGCAAGGGCGCCGTCTACCACCACTTCGCGGACAAGCGCGCCATCTTCGACGAGGTGTTCCAGCTCAGCCAGCGGGGCGTCCTGGACCAGGTCGGAAACGCCCTCAAGGAGCTCGGCGACGAGGAGCAGTCGCCGTGGTCGGTCGCGAGTGCCGCCGTGCGGGGCTTTCTGGACAGCTATGTCGAGGACGCGCGCCGGAGGTCACTGCTGCGTCAGTCCGCCGGCGTCCTCGGCGTGCAGCGCTGCCGCGAGATGGACAACGAAATGGCGCTGCCCCTGGTGATGGGACTCCTGAACCAGTTGGCCGAGCGGGGGGAGTTGCGGCCGGTACCGATCGAGATGACGGCGACCGTGATCTTCGGAACCCTCTGTGAGGCGGCCACCGCGCTGGCCTTCGCCGACGACCACGAGAAGGCCGGCCGGGAGGGGGCACAGGTGGTGGGTTACATGCTGTCCGGCCTCGTCAAGGCGGCCTCGTAAGCTCGGCTGAGCAGCGACACTCCGGCTGCCGGGACGGGGACCGTGACCCTACGCCGCCCGACGTACCGGGGGACCGGAGTACGACACCGCCCGACGCACCGGGGGGAGGTTCCTCCGCCCCCGGCACGCCACCCGGGCGACCCGGCACGCAGCACCCCGCGCGTCGGCGGAACCGGACGCGCGGGGCGGTGCGGGTGTCTCAGCGGGCTGCCGTCGCCGCCAGCTTGCGCAGCCCGCCGATCAGCTCGATGGGCCACCGTAGGCCGGTGCGCACTGTTGCCGACAGCGGCCGAACCACGCCGTGGATGTCGACCGCCACGTCCTGGCGTACCGGATCACCGACCAGGATCTGCGCGGTCATCCGGGTGCTGAGCGCGCCGAACAGCATGGACGCGTATACCAGTTGCGGCACGCTGTAGCCCTCCTCCCCCAGGTGCTCGCGCGCGTTTCTGATCATCTCCAGCGGGATGTACCTGGTAGGCACGGCGCGGTGGAGCAGGGACCAGATTCCCGCCCGTTCGATGTCTCCGGTCTTGATCCTGCCGTCGAATGGGGAGGAGCCGGCGCGGCGGTAGTCGTAGAACCTGATGTACTGGGTGCCGGCCATGTCGTAACCGGTCAGTACGGGGCGGCGGGAGCTGACCGCCGCCTCGTGGAGCAGGTACTTGGCGCGCCAGCCGGAACGTTCGGTGACATCCACGCCGTCGATCACCACGGACGCGCCGCCGACGAGTGCGTCGGCGTTGCCGGCCGTGATGCCTTCGGTGACCACCTCCACCCGGGCGTGCGGGTTGACCGACATGACGCGCTCCGCGGCCACCTCCGCCTTGTGGCGGCCGATGTCGCCGTAGGCGGCGTGCTGCCGGTTGAGGTTGTTCAGTTCGAACTCCCCGACGTCGGCCAGCAGGAAGTCCTGCACGCCGATCCTGGTCAGGGGTTCCACCGCGGCACCGCCCGTCGAACCACAGCCGGCGATGAGGAGACGGGCCCGGGACAGGGCATCCTGTGTCCTCTCGGAGATGAAACCGCGGTTGCGTTCGGTGAACACCTCGTAGAAGTCGCGGCTGGGCGCGGACTCATGCGTGAGGGCCATCAGGCGGCCGCCTTCCCGGTCGCCGCGTCGCCGGCCGCCTCCTCGCGGGCGGCCTCCTCGCCCCTGTCCGGGGCCGCCTGCCGCGCTCGCCGCTCGGCTTCTGTGTACTGCACGGATCCGCTGAGCTGGGACATCAGCTCACGCAGCGCCCGGAACGGGGATTCGGCCGCGGCGGCCTGCTCCAGCATCCGTCCGCGCCTGTCGACTTCCTCGGCCGCCGGTGTCCAGGCGTAGAAGGGGAGGACCTTGGCCCGGGCCGTGTACATGGGGTGCATGACGTTCTGCCGGTTCAGGCGGGGTTCCGTGCCCTCCAGGAGGCGGACGTCGAGACCGAGGAGCACGAGGTGCCGCAGGGCCACGTGCTCCTCCACGTCGCCGATCAGCAGACGGGTCAGGCACCCCTCCAGGTGAGACGCGCGGGTGAGGGCGGCCAGCAGTTCCAGCGTGATCCGCAGTCGTAACGACCGGTCGGTGACGGCGTGGGCGTGCACGAAACGCTTGACCTCCCTGACCTCGTGCGTGGTCAGGTCCCCGGCATCGCGCAGCAGGTTCTGCAGACGTACGTCGTGAGCCTGCTCGCAGGGGAACGGGTGCCGGTCGGTGGCGTTCAGCGGCCGGGGCTCCGGGTCCTTGCTGTGGGCCAGGGCCACATACCCGAGGATGCGGCCACTGGCCACGTCCGTGGTGATCACGTGCAGGTCCGCGGGGTGGAACTCCCGCACCGGCTCACAGAACAGGGAGCGGTTGAAGACGACGTCCTCGCAGGCGAAGCCGGCCCTGAGGTACTCCGAGAGCCGGAAGCCGGCCAGCCCCACGAGGTACCGCTCGGGGATGGACTCCGAGCGGGCGACGGAGGTGACCACCCCGCGCCCGTGATCGGAACGGTAGAGGCACGCGTCGGTCCTGCGGAGTTCCGCGTCCAGGCGGCCGAAACTCTGCCGGCCGTGCAGTCGGAGGATGTCCCTGATGTACCGCTGCCGTACTTCCTCGGACGGCTGGGCGGTGGAGCGGTCGTCGGACAGGCCGCGCGGCACGTTCCAGGGACGGAGAGTGGCCGTGTCACCGGCCACGAGATCGGTGTGCATACCCATGGGTTTCCCTTGTTCACCTTGCCTGCTTTTGCGACGGGGCGGGAATCAGAAGTCGTCCTCGGCGTACAGCGACTCGGTGATCGCCAGAGCGAGGACCTCGGGGGTGCCCTCATAAATGCGGGCGCCCAGGGACTCCCGTACGAACTTCTCCATGCCGTACTCCCTCAGGTAGCCGCGGGCGCCCATCAGCGACATCGCCTCCTGGGCCACATCGATGGCGACGCGGTCCGCGAAGAGCTTCGCGGTGGCCGGCTCGAACACCGGGGCGGGGATCTCCGTGTCCGCGGTCTGGGCTGCCTTGAGGTACATCAGCCGGGCCGCTTCGATCTGCGCGGCCATCTCGGCGAGCTTGCGGGCCGAGAACTGGTGCTTGTACAGCGGGACTCCGCCCTGAACGCGGTCGGCGCACCACTGCTTGGCGATCTCGAAGGCACCCCGGGCGATTCCGGTGGAGATGGCGGCGACCGTGGCGCGCGCCATGTTCATCTGCTGGATGTTGATGAGCATGCCGTTGCCCTCACCGGCGACGACGTTCTCCGCCGGTACGCGCACCTGGTCGAAGAGCAACTCGCTGCCGAGGCAGGCGCGGTAACCCATCTTGTCGGCGACCGGTCCACGGGTGATCCCCGGGGAGTCCAGCGGCACGATGAACGCGGTGAGGCCGGTGGCGCCCGGGTGCCCCTCGACGTTCGCGTAGACGGAACCGAATTCCGCGACTTTCGCGTTGGTGATGAAGCGCTTCCTCCCGGTGAGCAGGTAGCTGTCGCCGTCCCGTCGGGCCTGGACCACATCGGTGGCGTGCTCGGCGTTCTCCGGTATGAGCAGGTCGCAGCCGGCCTGGTCCTCGGTGATCGCGTTGCAGGCCAGCACCGGGTCGTCACCGGAGAACAGCGGCAGGAAGCGGGACTGCAGCTGAGGGTCACCCGAGAGCAGGACGGGGGCCTGGCCCAGCAGGGTGGCTCCGAAGATCAGGGCTGTACCGGCGCAGGCCGCGGCGATCTCCTCCAAGGCCACCGCGACCCCGAGGACGCCGAGCCCCAGACCGCCGTACTCCTTCGGCACGACCAGACGGAACAGGCCGGCCTCGTGGCCCTTGCGGACCAGTTCCCAGTCGAAGTCGTCGTGCGCGGCGCGGTCGTTCTCCGCGACCTTGGGTCGGACCTCCTTGTCGACGAATTCACGTACGCGCTGCCGAAACTCCTGGATCTGCTGCGGCTCGGCGAGGAATGCGCCGGTGTCGGCGGTGAAGGATGGGGTGTTGCCCATTGCTGTGATGAACCTCTTCTTGGGTGGGGCGTTGACTCGGAGGGGTGGGCCGGATCGGCCGCCTGCTCAGACCGGCAGGCCCTCGGCCCTGGCGATGTCCGGGTACTGGTCGAATGCGGGTCGCAGCAGCGGTACGAACTCGAGGACCTTGGCCACGTTCCCCTTGATCCGCACCTTTCCGGTGGCGACGGCCACCGGCATCAGCAGCTTGCCGAGCCAGAGGTCGTGGGCCGTGTCGGAGCTCATCTTGAGGCGGATGGCCGCGGGCTGCGCCGGAGCGCCGGGCTCCACGCCGTCCGGAGTGACGTGCAGTTCCACGTCAGGCTTGGTCTGGATCAGGTGCAGCGAGATGCTGGATTCCCGCATGCGCTGGGTGAACGTCTCGTCTTTGAGGAGGATTTCAAAGAGGTGGGTGAAGATCCGGGTCGCGTGGTCGCTGGACTGAAACGTGGGCATGGCGAAATTCCTCGTGTGGAAATGGAAAACGGAATGGACATGAACACGGACACGGACACGGGCAGGGCAAGCCCGATAGGTGTGGCGTGCATGTGACAGGGTGAGCGCTCGCCAATCCGAATGATCGGCGTACTGGCGCGCCACGGCGTTATCGTCCGGGCGCGACGGCGTACGCCTTCGGCGCATGGAGGAGAATCCGGCTCAGCCGAACGGAATTCCGCCGGTATCAGCCGGATCCGATTGCCGCCTCACCCCCGCAGGCCCGCTCTCGGCGTTCCGGCGTTCCGGAGCCCTGCTTGGGCGCTGCGGACAGACGTATACATGGCTGCCGCCACGTAAGACACCCCCGTGTGCTTGCGTTCAGTGCCGACCGACGTCCCTCCGGAGCCTGCGTCCTGAGGCCGGAAAGGTCGGCGTCGCTCCTCGAGTAAAAACGGCTTCCCAGCCCTCGCATACTCGAGTTCGTCCGCCGACGCGGAGTCGGTGTGTGATTTGACCTTGGCAGGGAAGCGACAACGCGTCAAGCTGCGGCAAAATAGGCAAGATCACATGTGGAGTATGTGTGAACCATCTCCGGTGGTATCTGTTAACGCGGGTAATCCCAGTGAGTTCGGCCCCCCGCGCCGCGCCTTGGGTGGTTACCCGCCAGTTGTGTCGGCGCCTCACGTTCATTCGGCGAGAAAATGAAACGATGACGTGCAGAACTGGACGCGGACGGTGAAGCCCTCTTCCGGTCGCCCGAAACCGGAGGAGGGAAGGAGAAAGGCGTGCGCCGGTGTGCGCCGGCGTGCGCCCCTGTTTCACGACGGGGCGACGGCCTCCCGCCGGACCCGCGTGACGGCCTCACTCGCGTAGCCGTGCAAGAAGGACGGCAAGATCTGCAAGAAGAGCGCAGTGGCCGACGATGAGCGCGCGAAGCGGATGTCCGCGGGCGGGAGGCGTGAGCCGTTTCGACACCGAAACAAGCCGGCTCGTCTCCTAAATGTCCCAGCCGCCGAGCGCGAATGGCAGGACTTCGCCTGCGAGTACGTCGCCTGGAAATGGTCCCGTGCTTGGCCGCACCAAGTCATCTGGCTACAGACCTCGGAGAGCCTCGTGGGGATCGGCGATCCGTCTCAAGGACTGCGGCCGCCGAATCGCCTGAGACGTTGCGGATCTTTTCGAGGGTCCAGCCCGCGGGTAACTGCCCGCCTGCCATCCCATGATGATGACGGCCGCCATGCCGGCGGCGTTGGGAAGGAGACCCCTTCGCTGCACGGCCGGAAGGGGAGCGGCTCTGCGCCTCCTTCGATCTGCCGGTCGGCAAGTCGAGCCGAACCCATCACGGGCGGGTCCTTCGTGAGGCTGGTCCGGTGTGCCAGCGCGACGCGGGGGACAGGCTGTACATGCGCCTCCGAAAGGAGGACCTGGATCGCCGATTTCCCGGCCTCATCAAGGCTGTTGTCGGTGCGGGTCAGCAGCGTCCGTAACGCTGGTGCCGGGCGCGCGAAGAAGCGGATTCCGACCGCCGGAGGTCTGGGATCTCCTCGAACGGCCCGACGCCGGTGGGCCCTCTTGGCCGAGAACCTCGACACGTGTTCGACACAGCCACCCGCGAAAACCCGGTGACAGCCGGACAGCCCCGGAGCCCTCCCTTGATCATCGGGGGAGGGCTCCGGGGCTTCCGCGTGTCGCGTGTCACCCGTTCTGACCAGCAAAGGGGCCCTTGCGAGGAAGGGCGGGGATAGGCGCCCCCGGCAGGACTCGAACCTGCGGCCAAGCGCTTAGAAGGTGCGCGGGACTAAGCGATGTGCTCACCTGCGTGTTCGCAGGTCGTCGACGAACGGAAATCGTTAAAGCGCTTGCTGTCGATTCCGGGATGCCTGCTCGATGGTCGCCTCTGGTAGCGACGGCGCGTGCCGTCGGCCGGAGCCAGGGCGTTCGACAGTGGTGACGCCGGAACAACTACACCTTGAGGTATTTAGGTACTATGGCAAGCGGAGGTGTTGACGATGACGACGGCGGCGAAGCCGGTACGCCAGTCCCCGCTGAAGGTGGACCCGGCGACGGACAAGTTGATCAGCCAGGGTGCTCATTTCCTGGGGCTGACGAAGAAGGACCTGGTGGCCGAGGCGGTCCGGGCGTATCTGGAGCAACGCCGTGAGGATCTGCGGTCCGGCATGGTGGAGGCGCTCAGTGTGCTGGATGGCTCGCTGAAGGCGGATGTGATGCTGCTGACCGGGCTGACCGCGGAGGAGATCGACGCGGTCGGGGGAATCGAGGAATGAGCGGACCCGGCCCGCTGCGCCCGGCCCGCCCGACCCTGCGCTGCTTACGCGAGGATTTGTGCCTCGCGGTGCCGCCGGTCACGGTGCCGCTGGACGAGATCGACCACCCGGTGCTGGCCAAAGCGTCCGAGCAGTTCGCGGACGAGGACGGCAAGCACGAACGCATCCGGTCCGTGGACGACCAGGTGCTGTTCAAGGTCAAGGTGCAGCGATGGCGCGGCGCGGTATGGCTGGACGCCGATCTGCCGTGGCTGGTCGCAGCGGGTCGGCGCGAGGACGGCTCGGGCGATGACTTCTATGCAGCCCTGGAGGCTGACGGCCGCGCCGTCCGGGCTCGCTACAACGCGGAACATTCTGACGGGCTGAAGACCGCGACACACACCGCTCACCTCCTGCCCGCACGCGAGGACCATGTCCGGTACCGCGCCGAGGCCGGTGTCCGCTTCGTGCGCCGCCTGCGGGCGACTCTGCTGGACCTGGCGCACGCCACGCTGCGCGACGGCCGTGAGCACACACGCGAGTTCGACACCTTCACCCTTGGCCTCCAGGTGCGTGCGGACGACGGCCACGAGACCTACCTCGCCGTCCGGATCACCGGCTCCGTTCCGCCGAACCTGACCGTGCTGATCCTGCGCAACGTCCCCGGCTGCGAGGCTGAGGGCTGGTATCCGGAGTACGCCCTGCCTGAGCGGGACCTGCTCCCGGCCGAACAGGCGTGGTCCAACCTCATGGACCCACGGGCGGCTGCCCAGGTACTGGGCGAGGAGCGGTAGCCAGACGTCCGCGGCGCGAACTGCAACCCCGATGTCAGGGTACGTATCCACGATCGTGGACAGTCAATGCGCTTGGTCTCACAGCGATGTGCATCCGGACATCAACGAACCCCTCACGCGTTTCCGCAGGGTGAGGGTATGTGCGCCCCCGGCAGGACTCGAACCTGCGGCCAAGCGCTTAGAAGGCGCCTGCTCTATCCACTGAGCTACGGGGGCCGGGTGTGGTGGCCTCTGTCGTGGGTGCCCGGGTGTGGGCCGTTCCGTGACGTCGCCGGGGACAAGGATAGGGCTCCTGCGTCCTTGTCCCTGTTGCTTCGCCTCCGTGGCTCGATGTGGAGGTTCGGTGAAGCGGTCCTGATAATCGCAGGCAGGTACGAATCGTGCACCGCTTTTGGCGTGTTGCGCACCGGGTGTTGTGCACTCGTTATGCCTGGACTGTGCCCGTGTCCCAGTCGCACCTTCCATCCCTTGTGTCCTGTCGGCGCGCAGACATGCGCATATGCTTCAGAATTCCCCTAAAATTGGGCATTCTTCGCATGTGGTGACCTTGGACGTACGGCCTCAGCTGCTCGACGCACTCTCCGCCCTGCGCGACCGTGTCGCCGCCGCGCGCTTTCCGCTGCCGCTGGCGGGCGCCCCACGCGCGCGTGCCAACCGCGACGAACTGCTCGCCCAACTAGACGACTACCTGGTGCCGCGGCTCAGAGAGCCCGAAGCGCCACTCCTGGCCGTGGTGGGAGGTTCCACCGGGGCCGGGAAGTCGACGCTGGTCAACTCCCTCGTCGGGCGGCGGGTGAGCGAGGCGGGCGTACTTCGGCCGACCACGCGGACTCCCGTGCTGGTCTGCCGACCGGAGGACCATCACTGGTTCAGCGGGATGCGCGTGCTGCCCGACCTCACGCGCGTGTGGGTGCCGCACCAGGAGCCGGGGGACGACCTCCTGCTGCCCGGCGAGAATCCCGCGCGCGTGCTGCGGATCGAGACCGCCGACACCCTGCCGCACGGCCTCGCACTCCTCGACGTGCCCGACGTCGACTCCCTCATCGCCGACAACCGTGTCCTCGCCGCCGAACTGATCTGCGCGGCCGACATCTGGATCATGGTCACCACGGCCGCCCGGTATGCCGATGCCGTGCCCTGGCATCTGCTGCGCGCAGCCAAGGAGTACGACGTGACGCTCGTCACTGTCCTCGACCGGGTGCCCCACCAGGTGGTGTCCGAGGTTTCACGACAGTACGGCGCGCTGCTCACCAAGGCCGGTCTCGGCGCAGTACCCCGCTTCACCGTGCCCGAGCTGCCCGAGTCCGCCTGGGGAGGCGGGCTGCTGCCGACCACCGCCGTGGCCTCGCTGCGGACCTGGCTCGTCCATCAGGCTCAGGACCCGGCCGCCCGGCAGCACTCCCTGGCCCGTACGGTGCACGGCGTCCTCGACTCGCTCAAGTCCCGGATGCCCGAGCTGGCCGCCGCGGCCGCCGCTCAGCACGCGGCGGCGCTGCGGCTGACCGCCGGCGTCGAGGGGGCGTACGACAGCGAGCACGGACGCGTGAAGGGCCGTCTCCAGGCCGGTGCCGTGCTCGCCGGTGACGCGCTGAAGCGCTGGCGGGCCTTCCCGATGGACTGCACCGCCCCGGAGCTCCTCGACGCGCTCGTCGAGAGTCTGGGAGCCCTCCTGCAGTGTGCCGTCACCGCGGCCGACGAGCGCATCGACCAGGTCTGGCGGCGCGAACCGGCGGGCTGCGCTCCAGAGCTGACCGACCAGGACCCGTTCCCGGAGAGCGCCGAACACCGGATCGGGATGGCCGTACGGCGGTGGCGACGGGAGTTGGAGGAGTACGTCGAGGAGGAGCTTCGCGGCCTCGACCGCAGTGTCGCCCCGGATCCCGAGGTGATCGCCGCACTCGTCGCCACCGCGCTGCTCGGCAGCCGTAGGGCGCGGTCGGCGGGTGAGGGGCTCGCCGAGCGGATCGGCGCGCACGGTGCGCTGCGGCTGCGCGACCGGGGCGGGCGGCTGCTCACCGACCACATCGACCGGGTCATGCACACGGAACGCGAACGCAGCCTCGCCCCGCTCGACGCGCTCGACGTCCACCCCGAAACCCAGGCCGAACTCATCGCCGCGCTGTCCGTACTGCAGAAGGAGAGGTGACCGGTGGCTGCCGTCACAGACCAGGAACAGGACCAGGGCCAGGAGCAGGACCGGGACCGGGATCAGGGCCGGGACCAGGGCCAAGGCCGGGGGCAGGACCGGGACCGGGAGCAGGGTCACACGGAGCACGCGGATCACTCCGGGGGCTCGGACGGCTCCCGGGACTCCGGGGGAACCGGTGACTCCGGTGGCTCAGGTGACGTGAGGGGCGCAGGACACTCCGGTGGCACAGGCGACAGGGGCAAGCGTTCTGAGCGCATGGTCCGGATGAAGGGAGTCGCCGGCGGCGGGTCTGAACCCGCCGAGGCTCTCGACGAGCAGGCGGACGCCAAGAGCCCCGAGGGCTCCGGCAGCCTTGAGGGTTCCAAGGACCATGGGGACTCCAGGACATCCGGCGCGTCCTTGATGCCCACGACGGACCGCTCCGCGCGCGTGACGAACGGCGAGGACCCGTCCGCCCGCACGGGTACTTCCGCCCGCACGGATACCTCCTCCGGCACGGATGCTTCCGCCCGTGCGGACTCCGAGAGCGCCTGGGACGACGGCCTGATCGCGCGGAGGGTCACCGAGGAGACCGCCGCGCAGCACGTCGCCGTCGTGGAGGCCAGGCCGCAGGGTGCGCAGCCCGTGACACCGCTGGCGTACGACGGGCCGCTGCGGTCGCGGCTCGACGCGCTGCGCGAGCTGGTCGGGCTGTCCCGTACGCGGCTCGACAGCCGGGCCCTCGCAGAGGCGGGCCGGGTCCTGGACGAGGCGCACGCGCGGCGTCGGCTGTCCGGGCAGCACACCGTGGTCGCCATCGCGGGCGCCACGGGCAGCGGCAAGTCGCAGCTGTTCAACACGCTCGCCGGAGTGGCCATCTCGGAAACCGGCGTACGACGGCCCACCACCGCCGCTCCGATCGTGTGCAGCTGGAGCGACGGCGCGGCGCCCCTCATCGACCGGCTCGGCATCCCGGGGCGGCTGCGGCGGCGCCCACTGCAGAGCCCCCAGGCGGAGGCTCAACTGCGCGGACTGGTCCTGGTCGACCTGCCCGACCACGACTCGGCCGCCGTGCAGCACCGCGAGCATGTGGACCGCATCCTGGGGCTCGTCGACGCGGTCATCTGGGTCGTCGACCCCGAGAAGTACGCCGACGCGATCCTCCATGAGCGCTATCTGCGTCCCATGGCGGGCCACGCGGAGGTCATGTTCGTCGTCCTCAACCAGATCGACCGGCTGCCCGGGGAAGCCACCGAGCAGGTCCTCGACGACCTGCGGCGGCTGCTCGACGAGGACGGAATCGCGCTCGGCGAGCACGGCGAGCCGGGTGCGACCGTCCTCGCGCTGTCCGCGCTCACCGGGGACGGCGTCGGTGAACTGCGGGAGACGCTCGGCCAGTTCGTGACCGAGCGCGGGGCCGCGGCACGCCGGATCTCCGCCGACCTGGACGCCGCCGCGTGGCGGTTGCGACCCGTCTACGCCACCGGGCGGCGGACCGGGCTGAGCGAGGAGGCGCGGGACGATTTCGCGGCGCGGCTCGCGGACGCGGTGGGCGCCACCGCGGCAGGCGAGGCGGCCGAGCGGGCGTGGCAACGCAACGCCAACAAGGCGTGCGGAACGCCCTGGCTGCGGCTGTGGCGCTGGTACGAGGACCGGCGTGAACTCCCCACCAGCCGACTGCCGTTGCGCGCCCAGGCGGACGAGGAGGCCACGGCGCGCCAACAGGTCGAACAGGCGGTTCGGACGCTCGCCGACCGGGCCTCGGGCGGGCTGCCGACACCGTGGGCACAGGCGGTGCGCGAGGCGGCCGTACGCGGCTCACAGGGGTTGTCCGAGGCGTTGGACGAGTTGGCGGCGCGGGCCGGTTTGCCGCCGGGACGGCCACCGCGGCCGGGCTGGTGGCCCGCGGCCGTGCTGGCGCAGGCGTCGATGACGATTCTGCAGGTCGTGGGCGGGCTCTGGCTGTTGGGCCAGATCCTCGGGTTCATGGCACCGAACCTCGGTGTGCCGGTGATGTTGATGGTGGCCGGGATCATCGGTGGCCCGCTCGTCGAGTGGAGCTGCCGGATCGCGGCGCGGGGGCCTGCCAGGCGATACGGAGCGGAGGCCGAGCGGCGGCTGAGGGAGGCGGCGGCCGGGTGTGGACGGGCCCGGGTGCTGGATCCGGTGGCGGCGGAACTGCTGCGCTACCAGGAGGTTCGGGAGCAGTACGGGCGGGTCGTGGGGGTGAGTGCGGGGACGAGGTGAGGTCCGCTCCCTGATGCCCGTCCTTTCCCTTGTTCCCGTCCTTGGGTCCCTCGTCCGGATGACGGAGTTTTCCACAGACGGGTGGTGGTGCACAGCGCTCAGCGGGCTCGGTCCGGCGGAGGCAGTCTGGTTTTCGCGCGATCACGGCGGACGTGATCGTGACGGAAGACGGAAGCAGCCGTACGGGACGGGCCCGTACGTGTGTCCGGCGTGTGTGGCCGGGTGAGGGAGGGGTTCATGATGAACGAAACCATGGTCTGCGCGGTGGGGAACGTGGCGACGCAGCCGGTGTACCGGGAGCTGGCGTCGGGTGCGTCGGCGCGGTTTCGGCTGGCGGTGACCACACGCTACTGGGACCGCGAGAAGAGCACCTGGACGGACGGCCACACCAACTTCTTCACGGTGTGGGCGAATCGGCAGCTCGCCACCAATACGGCGGCATCGCTCAACGTGGGCGATCCCGTCGTCGTGCAGGGCAGGCTGAAGGTGCGTACGGAAGTGCGCGAGGGGCAGAGCTGGACCTCCGCGGATGTCGACGCGGTGTCGATCGGTCATGACCTGGCCCGCGGTACCTCCGCCTTCCGGCGCACCAAACTGGGGGAGACGGCGGCCGTCGGCGTCGGCGCACCACAGCAGCCGGAACCGAGCTGGGAGACACCTCCGGCCGAGCCGACCGCCCAACAGCGTCCGGAACCCGCCGTCGTGACGTGACGTCACACCGCACCACAGCAACTTCAAACGAGGTTGTCACAGCACGTCACGCCACGTCAGACATCACCCCGCGCCTCGCGCATGGTGTCCGACCGAACTGCGGCTTATCTGCGAATGCGTGCCGTACGACCCCGGTAGATTTGTCGATAAGCCCTGCTCGCAGCCGGTCTCGGCGATAACGATTCCGAGTCGGATCACTGGTCCGAGTGCATCACCGGGAAGCGTGGTGCGCCGGGTACCTAGGATGCCGAACGTAGCTCTCGGGGCTTCTGATTCTGCTGGTGGGACCGTAACCCCCCACGTCAACGGGTCCTGCTCGAAGGGGAATTCTGTGTTTTCTTCGTTCTCCGTGCCGTCGGCGCGCAGGCGAGGGGCGGCCCGCCTCGTCGCCGCGACGCTGGTGTCCGGCCTCGTCGCCGTCGGCGTGATGACCGGCGCCGGTACGGCGTCCGCCGACGAGACGCCCCAGAACCAGGGTGGGGCGACCGCGACCATAGGTGGCCTGAAGACGTACGGCGACGCCGTGATCCACGACGCGTCCGGGGACCTGACCGTCTCGGCGGGTCTGTTCGAGATGTCCGTCGAGGGCGGCGGGACCCTGCAGACGTACTGCATCGACCTGCACAACCCCACGCAGCGGGAGGCCAAGTACCACGAGACCCCGTGGAGCGGCACCTCGCTCGGTGCCAACAAGGACGCGGGCAAGATCCGTTGGATCCTGCAGAACTCCTACCCGCAGGTCAACGACCTCGCGGCGCTGGCCACCGCGGCGGGCGTGGGCAGCGGGCTCACCGAGCAGGACGCGGCGGCGGCCACCCAGGTGGCCATCTGGCGTTACTCGGACGGCGCGAACGTCGACGCCGTCGACCCGCAGGCCGAGAAGCTCGCGGACTACCTGCAGAAGAGCGCCAGGAACGCGGCGGAGCCCGCGGCGTCTTTGACACTCGACCCGCCCGCGGTCTCCGGCCGCCCCGGCGCACTGCTGGGCCCGGTCACGGTTCACACCAACGCGGCCACGGTGACGGTGACGCCGCCGGCCGACGCCGCCGCGAACGGGGTGCGGCTCATAGGCAAGGACGGCCGGGACGTCACGTCCGCGGTCAACGGCAGCCAGCTGTTCTTCGAGGTGCCCGAGGACGCCCCGACGGGCTCGGCCGACCTGACCGTGCAGGCCTCCACGACCGTACCGGTCGGCCGTGCCTTCGCCTCCGAGAGCCGCAGCCAGACGCAGATCCTGGCCGGCTCCAGCGAGTCGACGGTCTCGGCGACCGCGAGCGTGAGCTGGGCGGCGACGGGCGCGATACCCGCGCTCTCCGCGGCGAAGAACTGCACCGAGGGCGGCCTGGACATCACCGCGGCCAACGAGGGCGACGAGCCGTTCGCCTTCGAGTTGATGGGCGCCGAGTACACCATCGCGGCGGGTGAGTCCCGCACGGTGACCGTCCCGCTCCAGGAGGACCAGGCGTACGACTTCACGATCGAGGCGGGCGGCTTCGAGAAGCGGTTCGCCGGTGTCCTCGACTGCCGGACACAGGGCAGCGCGGCGGGCGACACCACGCAGACACTCAGCGAGCCGAGCCCCGCGACGGCGGGCGGCAACGCGTCGGACGTGAACCTCGCCGCGACCGGCGGCTCCGGCGTGACCCCGGTGATCGTGGGTGTCGCCATCGCCCTGGTCGTACTCGGCGGCGCGGCGCTGATCGTCGTACGCAAGAAGCAGGAGCAGGGCTGACGGCCGTGACCTCCTCGGGGAAAGAGCCGCGGTGCGCGCCAACGATCCGGCCGACGCGGAAGCCCTGAGGCGTCGGACACCCACAGGTGGGCTCTCCTCAGGGCAAGCGGCGTCACGGGTCATGGGGGGGGACAGGGGATTGCCGCTCCGCAGGTCAACGACGCTTTGGAGGACTGACAAGGCCGGATCACGGTGGCAGCTTGTCGCGGTCCATGCCTCGTTGCGGGGTCGTTGCCCCGTGGTGGGAGTGGTGGGCTCCACGGCTTCAGGCAGCCACCATGGGGCGAGCATCGAAGATCATGGGCCAGCTCTCAGCGCAGTTGCTCGGCCAGTCCGACGATGATGCCCTCCGGGCCGCGGAGGTAGCAGAGCAGATAGCTGTCCTCGAACCGGGCGATCTCGCCGACGAGTTCGGCGCCGTGAGGGCGCATGCGGGCAACGGTGTCCTCGATGTCGTCGACGGCGAACATGACGCGGTGCGTACCCAGAATGTTGTGCGGCCGGTTGCGCGGCCCGTCGCTGATCGCCGCGGGGCTGCGGTACTTCGCCAGCTCGAGCCGGCTGTGACCGTCTGGGGTCCGGACCATCGCGATGTCACAGCGGACGCCCTCGAGTCCGGTGCACTGGTCGGCGACGAGGCCCTCGACCTCCGCCCTGCCCTCCAGCTCCAGACCGAGTTCCACGAAGAACGCGATGGCGGCATCCAAGTCCTCGACGACGATGCCGACGTTGTCCATCCGCTGAATCGCCATGCGGGTCTCTCCTTCTTCCTCGTGCGGCCGGTGGTGGCCGCTGATGTCCCTGGGACGGAGCCGGTGGCACGTTCTCGACATCCCCAGGCCGCCGAACTCCGAAAAAAATCCGGATCGCGCCTCAGGTGAGATTCATCCGGAAGTACCAACCCACCGCCGGCACGACGAGCATGGCTCCCTCGACGGCCCACACCATGGTTGCGCTGTGCCGTTGAGCGCCAGGTCGGGAGAAATGCGCCGACGGCAGAACTCCTGGAACGGTGCTCATCTCGGCGCGACGGCACGAAGCCAACCAGCGAGCGCGGCGAAGTCGGCGTCGTCGAGGCCTCTACTCGGGTCGACGTGATGAAGCAGCGACGGCCCAGGGTGGCTGGCTGCGACCCACTGACGATCCATCGCGCTGATCTCGTCGTCGACCCAGATGAACGGCCGGCCGTTGGCCCGCTCGACAAGGGGGCGGGTCTTCCAGTGCAGACCGCGGGGGCCTGCCTCGGCACAGACGTCCGGCCACTCCACCATGGGCAGGTTCGGCAGTCCGATGCGTGGTGCCACAGTCTCGTTCGCCTCCTCCATCCAGGTCGAGGCCCATATGAGGTGGCAGCCCAGCGCCGTGAGACGCGCGCCGACCCCAGGATCAAGCCGCCTCAGCAGTGGGTTTCCCTGATCGACAGGCGTCGAGGTGTCGGCCGTAGCGGCTGGTGGGTGAGCGGACGGCGACCCGAACGGGATGAGTGGACCGTCGACGTCGAGGAAAAGGAGAGGGCGCTCCGCTGCGCTTGTCACGGCGGCACGATAGCCCGGCGTGGTGGGGGAGCGGCACCCTTGCGCTGAGCCGTCCGGGGGCCGTGCGAGGGCGCCCTCGGTCGACCGACGACGACCGATGACGACCGACAGTGACAGTCGAGCTACCGCGGTCAGCCGCGAAGTGCCAGGTCACAGGCCCCCGGCCAAACGGGTTAGGACCCAGGGGTGGCGGTCGGGCAAGATGGGGTGTATCTGCCCACTGCCAGATTTCAAGCTGCCGGACGGTTTCTCTTGGCTGAGTACATTTACACCATGCGCAAGACGCGCAAGGCGCACGGCGACAAGGTGATCCTTGACGACGTGACGCTGAGCTTCCTCCCCGGCGCGAAGATCGGTGTGGTCGGTCCGAACGGTGCCGGTAAGTCCACCGTTCTCAAGATCATGGCCGGTCTCGAGCAGCCGTCCAACGGTGACGCGTTCCTGTCGCCCGGCTACACGGTCGGCATGCTCCAGCAGGAGCCGCCGCTGGACGAGTCCAAGACGGTCCTGGAGAACGTGCAGGACGGCGCCGCCGAGATCATGGGCAAGCTCAAGCGCTTCAACGAGGTCGCCGAGCTGATGGCGACCGATTACTCGGACGCGCTCATGGACGAGATGGGCAAGCTCCAGGAGGACCTGGACCATGCCAACGCATGGGACCTGGACACCCAGCTGGAGCAGGCCATGGATGCCCTGGGCTGCCCGCCCGGCGACTGGTCCGTCACCAACCTCTCCGGTGGTGAGCGCCGCCGCGTCGCGCTCTGCAAGCTGCTGATCGAGGCCCCTGACCTGCTGCTGCTCGACGAGCCCACCAACCACCTGGACGCCGAGTCCGTGCAGTGGCTGGAACAGCACCTCGCCAAGTACCCCGGCACCGTCGTCGCCGTCACCCACGACCGGTACTTCCTCGACAACGTCGCGGGCTGGATCCTGGAGCTCGACCGCGGCCGCGCCATCGGCTACGAGGGCAACTACTCCACCTACCTGGAGACCAAGCAGACCCGTCTCAAGGTCGAGGGCCAGAAGGACGCCAAGCGGGCGAAGCGTCTGAAGGAAGAGCTCGAGTGGGTGCGGTCCAACGCCAAGGGGCGCCAGGCCAAGTCCAAGTCCCGCCTCGCCCGGTACGAGGAGATGGCCGCCGAGGCCGACAAGATGCGGAAGCTGGACTTCGAGGAGATCCAGATCCCGCCGGGCCCGCGCCTGGGCTCCATCGTGGTCGAGGTGAACAACCTCTCCAAGGCCTTCGGCGAGAAGGTCCTCATCGAGGACCTGAGCTTCACGCTGCCGCGCAACGGAATCGTCGGCGTGATCGGCCCGAACGGCGCAGGCAAGACCACCCTCTTCAAGATGATCCAGGGTCTGGAGACGCCGGACTCCGGCTCGATCAAGGTCGGCGAGACCGTCAAGATCGCGTACGTGGACCAGGGCCGCGAGAACATCGACCCGAAGAAGACCCTGTGGGCAGTGGTCTCCGACGAGCTGGACTACATCAACGTGGGTCAGGTGGAGATGCCCTCGCGGGCGTACGTCTCCGCGTTCGGCTTCAAGGGCCCGGACCAGCAGAAGCCGGCCGGCGTCCTCTCCGGCGGTGAGCGCAACCGCCTCAACCTCGCGCTCACCCTCAAGCAGGGTGGCAACCTGCTGCTCCTCGACGAGCCGACCAACGACCTCGACGTCGAGACCCTGTCGAGCCTCGAGAACGCGCTGCTCGAGTTCCCGGGCTGCGCCGTGGTCGTCTCCCACGACCGGTGGTTCCTGGACCGGGTCGCCACGCACATCCTCGCCTACGAGGGCGAGTCCAAGTGGTTCTGGTTCGAGGGCAACTTCGAGTCGTACGAGAAGAACAAGGTCGAGCGGCTCGGCGCGGACGCCGCGCGTCCGCACCGCGCCACCTACAAGAAGCTGACCCGGGGCTGATCGATCTTGCGGCACATCTACCGCTGCCCGCTGCGCTGGGCGGACATGGACGCGTACGGGCACGTCAACAACGTGGTCTTCCTGCGCTACCTGGAAGAAGCCCGTATCGACTTCCTGTTCCGCCCGGACAAGAACTTCCAGCAGGGGTCGGTGGTGGCGCGCCACGAGATCGACTACAAGAGGCAGCTCGTCCACCGGCACGCGCCTGTGGACATCGAGCTGTGGGTCACCCAGATCAGGGCGGCTTCCTTCACGCTCACCTACGAGGTCAAGGACCCGGACCAGGTGTACGTCCAGGCCGCGACGGTGATAGTGCCGTTCGACTTCGAGGCGCAGCGGCCGCGGCGGATCACCGCGGAGGAACGTGAGTTCCTGGAGGAGTACCGGGACGACGCCGAGGGCGAGGCCGTCGCCGCATGACGGTGCTTCACCTTGCCGACGAGGGGGAGGCCGCGGATCTCGCGGCCTTCCTCTCCCGGCTGATCCACTACGACCGCGGGGCCGCGGTGCGTCTCCAGGCGGCCGGGACCGCGCTCGCCGTCTTCGGCCGGCCACCGTCCTTCGAGGTGCTGGCGATCCGTGCGGTACGGCTCGCCAAGCCGTACGAGAACGGGCTCGACGTCACGCTGGACGTGACCGTGTCCGCGGGGGAGTTCCTGGAGTCCGTCGACGAGTCGGCGGGTATGGCCGTGGTGCCGGCCGCGGTCACCGGCCCGCCGTGGGCCGGCGTGCTGCCGCCGCGCGGCGGCTGGCGGCCCGAGCCAGGGCTGCCGGAGCCGGACGCACTGCGGGCCATGGTCGCCGCGGGTGTCACCGAATTCCGTTCCCGTACGGGGGAGTTGGCGGACGAGCGGCGCACGCGGGCCGAGTTGGACCGGATCGGGCGGGAGATCTGGTCCCGGGCGGTCGGGACGACCGGGCTGCCGGTGCGGGCCGTGCACGCGGCGCAGTCGCTGGGGTTCCTGCGGCCCACGCAGAGCGCGGGGGCGCCGGTGCTGATCTCGTCGGGCGCGTGGCTGAGGCTGCGCACGCCGTACGGCTCGATCGCCGTACGCAGGGCGGGACTTGGCACGCTGGACGTCAGCGTCCGCTGAGAGCGGGAAGGCCGCCGGAACCGGTACGCCGTTGACGCCCGGGTGCAGTCGGCGGGCAGCTGGAGGCGGCCCGCGCGGTCGCGCATGGCGTACTCCCGTGCCACTACCGCCCGGCGGCTGTCCGTGCCTGGGTCCGGTCCGGTGGGCGTACGGGCCGGACCGCACGAGGGGCCGCACAGGTCACCGGCAGCCCGTCGAACGGCGTCCGGGCGGCGGCGGTGTCGGCGCTCGTGCGACCGGCCGCGGGCGCGTCGGGCGCGGACGATCAGCGGCGGTGTCGGCGGCGTTCGAGGCCCCGCAGGGAGTGGCGCAGGGCCGCGTCACCGCCTCCCGCCCGAGTACGCGGCGAGGGTCGCCAGAAGCGCCGCCGTCGGTCCCAGTCCTGCCCTAGTCCGGTGTGTTCACCATCGAGGCGGCCGCGTACTCCAGGTAGTTCCACAGCGTGTGCTCGTGCTCCTCGGACAGTCCGAGGGAGTCCACGGCGTCCCGCATGTGCTTCAGCCAGGCGTCGTGTGCCTCGCGGTTCACGGTGAAGGGGACGTGCCGCATCCGCAGGCGCGGATGGCCGCGGTTGTCGCTGTACGTGGTCGGGCCACCCCAGTACTGGATCAGGAAGAGCGTGAGGCGCTCCTCGGCCGGGCCCAGGTCCTCCTCGGGATACATGGGCCGCAGCAGCGGGTCCTCGGCGACTCCCTCGTAGAAACGGTGGACGAGGCGGCGGAAGGTCTCCTCCCCGCCGACCTGCTCGTAGAAGGTCTGCGTCTGAAGCGTGCCGCGCCGGATCTCTTTCACGCCCTCCATGCTCTCAGACCGGGGGGCCCAGGACTCAAGGCCTAGGACCACGGTCGGTCGGGCCGAGCCATGGGCGGGCCGGAGCCCGAGGGTGGCGCGGCTCGCTTCTCAACGGCTCCCGAAGGACAGTGGACGTATGGGCACGCATGTTCTCCACAAGGATCTGGACGACCTCGCCGCCTCGGCGCGGGCGGCGCTGGTGCGGGAGATCGACGCGAGCGGGGCCTGGGCCGCCGACCCGGTGTGGCGGGAGGCGTTCGAGGCGGTCCCGCGGCATCTCTTCGTGCCGTACTACTACGTCGGCGTCAGGGGTGGGTGCGAACGCCGGTGGGGCGAGAGCCCCGACCCGGGCACGCGCGAACGCTGGGTGCGCGGGGTGTACGCCGACGTCCCGCTGGCCACCCGGATGCGGGACGGCGAACTGGTCTCCTCCAGCAGCCAGCCGTCGCTGATGGCGATGATGCTGACCGAGTTGCGGGTGGCGGCCGGCGACCGGGTCCTGGAGATCGGCGCGGGCACGGGGTACAACGCGGCCCTGCTCGCGCACCGGCTCGGCGACGACGACCTCGTCACCACCGTCGACCTGGAACCGGAGATCACCGAGGCGGCCCGGCAGCATCTGGCCACCGCGGGGTACCACCCCGTCGTCGTCACCGGCGACGGAGCGCGCGGGGTGCCCGAGCGTGCCCCCTTCGACCGGGTCATCGCCACCTGCGCCCTGCCGTCGATCCCGCTCGCCTGGCTCGCCCAGTGCCGCCCCGGCGCCCGGATCCTGACCCCCCTCGGCACGGGCCTGATCGCCCTGACGGTCCACGAGCCGGGGCAAACGGGGCTCATGCGGCACGCGAACCCGGCAGGTGAGGCGGGTCAGGAGGGCCATGCAGATCGGACGGGTCAGGCCGAGGGGCGGTTCCTGCACACGCCCGCCTACTTCGTGCCGCTGCGTGGCGGTGGGCCCGAACCGGAGCCGGCCCCGCTGAGTGGGGTGCCGCGCCAGGCCAGGGACCACGAACTGTTCCGGTTCCTGCTCACCCTGACCCGTGGCAGCCTCGCTCCGCAGGAGGCGTACGCGCTGTGGGAGCGGGAGGGCAGGCCGCAGCGCGAGCGGTACGGCATCACGGTCAGCGGCCAGCGCGAGTGGGCGTGGCTGGACGACCCGGAGGGGCCGTACGCCTGGCCCCTCGCGTGAAGCGGAGGTGCCAGGCGTACAGCGGAAAGCAGAGGCTCAGCCGCGCCGGACGGTGATCGTCGTCCAGGCGCCCACGTGCACCTGGTCCCCGTCCTGCAGCGGTACCGGCACGAACGGCTGGATCGGCTCCTCCGAGCCGTTCACCGTCGTCCCGTTCGTCGAGTTCTGGTCGACGACCGCCCAGGTTCCGTCCGGTTGCTGGACCAGGACCGCGTGCTGGTGCGAGACGCCCGGGTCCTCCGGCGGCACCGACAGGTCGATGTCGGGGGTGTCGCCGGTGGAGTGACGGCGGCGGCCGATGGTGACCTGGTTGCCGGACAGGGTGCGCTGCTGCTCGGGCGAGAACGCGGGCAGGTTGAGGCCCGCGGCCTCGGGGCCGGAACGATGCATCATCGCCATGAAGTACTCGCGGTCCGGGCCGATGGTCGCCGTCCACGTCGTCGGCTGCTGCTGGTAGCCGGGGCCGGGCGGGGCCTGCGGAGAACCGGGCTGCGGGTATCCGTAGCCGCCGCCGGGGCCCTGACCGGGGCCGGGTCCGCCCGGGCCACCGGGGCCGCCCGACGGCGGGGAGATCACCCAGTCGTCGTTGCCGCCGCCGAAGGACGGGCCGCCCTGCTGCGGCCGGTTTTCCTGCGGATATCCGGGCGGGGCCGACGGGCCCGGGCCGGGCTGCTGGAAGGCCTGGGGCGCCTGGGGCGCCTGAGGTCCGTTACCGGGTCCGCCGGGACCACCAGGACCGCCGGGACCACCAGGACCGCCGAGATCGCCGTAAGGGGTCGGCCCGGGCGGCGGCGGAACAGGCCGCGACGGGTCGGCGCCGAAGGGACCGGGACCGCCGGGGCCACCCGGACCACCGCCGGGACCCCCCTGACCGGGACCGCCGGGACCCCCCTGACCGGGACCGCCGAAGCCACCCTGACCGCCGGGGCCGTTAGGACCGGACGGGCCACCGTAACCACCCTGGCCGCCAGGACCGCCGTAGCCCCCCTGACCGCCAGGACCGCCGGGACCCGAAGGCCCACCGGGACCCGAAGGACCGCCAGGGCCACCGAACCCGCCCGGACCACCGGGACCACCGGGACCACCGGGACCCGAAGGGCCACCGAACCCGCCCGGACCACCAGGACCGGAAGGGCCACCGGGCCCACCCGGGCCGCCCTGCCCCGGCTGGTTGCCGAACGGCGGGCCCGGCGGGATCGGCTCGGCGGGCCGGTTCACCTGCGAGGGGCGCGAGCTCTGGTAGTCGTACCCGTCACCGCCGCCGAACGACGGCTGGCCCGGCTGCTGCTGGAAGCGGCCGGCCGGGTTGGGGCCGGGCGCGGACTGGGGCGGGGCGGCCGGGGTGTACGAGGTCGCCGTGTTGGTCAGGAAGTTCCACCGGCACTCCTCGCAGAACGGCGCTCCGCCCTCACGGGGCGTACGGCACTGCGGGCAGAGCTCCGGCTCGGGGTCCGGTCCGCCGGACAGGTGCGGCGGGCGTCCGCCGGGACCGGGCTGGGTGGCCTGGGGCGGCGGGAAGCCGTACCCCCCACCTGGGGGCGGCGGAGGGGGCGCGGCACCGGCCATGCGGTGACCGCAGACCTCGCACCAGTCGTCGGAACCCGACTGGTGTCCGTTCGGGCAGGTCGGCATGTCGGCGCTTCCCCCTCTCCTGTCCGGTCGCGACGACCGGATTTCTCCAACCCCAAGGGGTCAGGCTCGCTGCTTTTCCGTGCTTCACATGGTCGTGCTACGTCACTTCTTTACACGAACAGTCTTTGTGGACCGTGTTTCGAGAGTCATCTCGTCGGCGTCCGCGACCTTCGTCTTCAGTCGCACAGTACCTGTCGCGGCGTCGACCACGTCCACCACCTTCGCAAGCAGTTTCGCAGTATCCGCGTTCCCGGAGTCACTCGCGAGCTGAACGGCCCGGCCCAATTTGGCCGTTGCTCCATCCATATCTCCCGCTTTGCGAAGGTCCAGCCCCTGTTGGATGGCTTGTGCCAGTTCCGCCTGGCCGGTGTAGTGGGCGACCTGGGGGTTGATCGACGTCGAGGCGACCATGTCGTCGGTCCACACGGCCCGTACCAGACCCTGGGCGCCGAGGTTCTGGACCGTGCCGTCGGGCTGCGGGACCACCAGGGCGACCCGGGCGGCGAGCATCTCCTGGCCGATGTGGGCGACCGGGACCTCGACGCAGACGTGGTAGTCACGGGACTCGTCGCCCCAGGAGCCGGTGGGATAGTCCCCGGCGCGCGGGCCGGCCTCCGTGCGCCGGTCGGTGAGCTCCTCGACGGTCGGCGCGACCTGTTTGACGAACTTCACCGTGGTGCCGACCGGGGTCCACAGCCGCAGGGCGACGTCCGCGACCTCCTTGCCCATGGCCGTCTCCATCATCTGCGTGAAGTCGGCGGCGAGCGCTGCCGGGTCGGCGACGATGTCGGCGGTGCCGAGCAGCGCCGAGGCGATCCCTGTGACTTCTTTCACTTCCCAGTCGGTGCCCACCCCGCGGGCGTCACAGGTGAAGCGGCCGGCGCAGGCGTCCAGGGAGGCCTTCAGGTCCTCGGGTGACTCGTGTTCGTTGCGGCCGTCGGTGAGCAGGATGCCGTGGCGGATGGCGACGTCCGCGGAGGACAGCAGTCGGTCGGCGAGACGCAGCCAGGTGCCGATGGCGGTGCCGCCGCCCGCGCTGAGCTTGCGCAGGGCCTGTTTCGCCTGGTCGCGGGTGGTCGCGTCGGCCACGGCGAGGCGGCCGTTGCCCGGGTAGACCTCCTTGGCGACGTGCGTGCCGCCGATCACCGCGAAGTGCACACCGTCGCGCAGGGTGTCGATCGCGGCGCCCGTGGCGTCGCGGGCGTTGCGCATCTTGGCCGACGGGTAGTCCATCGAGCCCGAACAGTCCACCATGATCGCCACCGCGGCGGACGGGCCCTGGCCCGGCGCGTAGAGATGGGGCGCCGCGACCGCGCTTCCGACCGTGCCGCCGCCGGTGGACGTCACCGTGACGATCGCGTTGACCTCGCGGCCGCCCTCCGGCAGGAACTCGTTCTGGTACACGTCCACCGAGAACTGTGGCGCGTTCGACTTCGAGAAATTGGCCATGCCTGATCGAATCCCCCTCGAACCCCGCCGGGGCGGGGCGATGACTGTGGACGGACCGGTCCCCTCCGGTCCGTCGAGGCTTCCCCGTTGCTGCGCGAGGCGTACGCGGCCTCAGGCCGATCCTGCCCCCTGAGGCGGTGCGGGGAACGGCAGGACGGCCACTGTTACGTTGTCGTGGCCCCCGCCGTCCAAGGCGTGACCGACCAGAACGCGGGCGCTGTGCAGGGGGCGCACGGCGGCGTCCAGCGGCAGCACCTCGGCCATCTCCTCGGCCGCCTCCGCGTAGTTCCACAGGCCGTCCGTGCACACCACCACCACTCCCGGCCGGTCCGGCTTGAAGGAAGCGGTGTGCGGCTCCAGTTCGTAGGCGTCCGCGCCGAGCCAGCCGGTGATCGCGTGGGCGCGCTCGTCGGCGTACGCCTCCGCCTCGTTCATCAGGCCGGCGGCGACCATCTGCGCCGCCCACGAGTCGTCCTCGGTGAGCCGGGCCGGGGGAGCGCTGCGGTCCACCGGTACCCAGTAGGCGCGGCTGTCGCCGACCCAGCCGACGATCAGCAGACCGGACGTGACCACCGCGCCGACCAGGGTGCAGGCGGGGGCGTTCTGGTGCGGGGCCTGCTCGCGGGCCGTGGCGGGCTCGGCGGCCAGCGAGTTGACCGCGCGGGAGGCCGCGACGATCGCGTCGTGCATGGCCTGCTGCGGGTGCGTGCCGAGCGGCAGGGCGGCCAGCAGCGCCTCGCTCGCCACCCGGGACGCGGCCATGGAGGCGTCGTCGGGGCGGGTCGCGGAGGACACGCCGTCGCAGACGATCGACAGCAGGGCGGGCGAGCCGTCGGGCAGCGTGGCGCACCCGAGGCCGAACGCGTCCTCGTTGCGGTGATGGCGCCGGCCCCGGTCGCTGACCGCGGCGACCGGGCCGAACTCCTGCTCCATGTGGTCGCGTTCGCGCGGCTGGGCGTGCCCGCAGTTCTCGCAGTAGCCGTCGCTGTCGACGCGGCCCGCACGGCAGGCCACACACACCTGGGTGCCCTCGGCCGGAGTCGGGACGCCCGACGTCACCCGCGGGTCCGGCGCCTGGAGCGGGTAGTCGTCGGGCTCCGGCGGATGGTCGAAGCGGACCCCCGTGGCCGGGGGCGCCGGGGACCCGGGGGACCCCGGTGGGCCGATGTGCGGCGGCTGGGCCGGCACCGGTGGCAGGGCGCCGCCGCCCGAGTCGGTGCCCGGGAGGTCCGTCGGCAGGTGCGCCGGGGCGGCCGCCCCGGAGCCGGTGTCGGGGACTTGGGGCCAGGGCGCCTCGGCGGCGCGCGGCGGGGGCGGCGCGCTGCCGTTCATGGCGATGGTCGGGTTGTCGTCCGGCCGTACGGGCACGGCGGACAGGTCGTATCCGCACGCACCGCAGAAACGGTCACCCGAGTCGAGCGGTTCCTCGCAGCTCGGGCAGGCGGACAGTTGGGGCATCTGCGACATCAACTACACCCATGTCCGGGGGCGGTAACGGTTGGCACGTTCCACCAGGTCGATCCTCTCCTCGCCGCCCGACGCCAGCCGGGCCAGCGTGCGGTACGAACGTTCCAGGCCGAAACGCAGGCCTCGCTCGTCCAGGCCGCTGCCGAGCAGCATCCGTCCCCCGGCGGCCCCGGGCGGGACGGAACCCTGGCCACCGGAGAGTATCCAGTCCAGCGCGCAGCCGAGGACTTCCGCCGACAACTGCTCACGCCGGGCCGGATCCAGACCGTACGCCTCCAGGGCTTCGATCTGACCGGCGGCCGCGGTCAGATCGTCCAGGAAGGGTACGTCGGAAGCGGCCGCGGTGCGTTGCCGCAGCCTCGCCCGTACGGCCGCCACGCGAGCGGCGGTGTAGTGGATGGACGACTCCGGCACCGACTCCAGCGTTCTCACGGCGCTGCGGCGGTCCCCGGCCGCGAGCTGGACGCGGGCCAGGCCGAAGGCGGCGCTCACATAACTCGGGTCGGTCGACCAGACCAGGCGGTAGTACTCGGCGGCGTTGTCCAACTGGCCCAGCACCTCCGCGCACAGGCCGAGCGCCAGCTTGGGGGCCATCTCGCCCGGGAAGGCGTCGTAGATCGCGTCGAAGGCGAGCGCGGCCGCCTCCTGGTCGCCGGTCACCAGGGCGGCCACGCCCCGGTACCAGACCACCCGCCAGTCGTCGGGCCGCTCTCCCTCCAGCCGCAGCAGGGCCTCGTGCGCGGTGTACGCGTCGCCGTTCTCCAGCCAGGCGCGGATCTGCCTGAGCCGGGTCTCCGTCGACGGGGCCGGCGCCGCGGCGAGCGCCCCGAGCAGCTCGGCCGGAGCTGACGTCATCAGCCCGGCCAGGAAGCCCGCGTTCGGGTCCCCCGGGTCGACGTGCGGGACGGGCAACGCGAGGCCCGCGGCGGAGGCGTCGACCGTCTTGACGAGGCCGGGAGCGACGCCGGCAGCGGCGGGGAGGAGGGAACCGGCAGGAGCGGGGAGGGAACCGGCGGAGGAGGAGCGTGCGGGGCGCGCCGCCCGCGCACCCAGCCGCGACACCTCGCCGTCCAGCTTGGGGAACAACACCGTGTCGGTGACGCGGACTTCGGGCCCGAACAGCGTCGACAGCGCGGGCCGCGCCCGGCCCGTCTGCAGCGACACCACCTCCCGCAGCACGCCCGTCAGCTGTTCCGACATCTCCTGGGCGGAGGCGAACCGGCGGGCCGGGTCGGGGTCGGTGGCCCGGACCAGGAGGCGGTAGAACGACTCGTACTGGCGGAATACCTCGATGTTGTCCGGGTCGGGCAGGGAGTCCACGAAGACGTTCGTGTAGCCCTGGAAGTCGAAGGTGAGGACGGCGAGCGTACGCGCGACGGTGTACAGGTCGGACGCCACGGACGGCCCGACCTCCGCGACCTCCGGCGCCTGGTAGCCGACCGTGCCGTAGATGGCCGACTCGTCGTCGTCCATCCTGCGCACCGCGCCCATGTCGATCAGCTTGAGCTGGTCCTCGGTCTGGATCGCGTTGTCGACCTTGAAGTCGCAGTACAGCAGGTTGCGGCTGTGCAGGTGGCCCAGCGCCTCCAGGGCCTCGATGCCGTACGCGCATCCCTGCTCCACCGGCAGCGGGTCCCGCTTGCCCGCCGGGCCGCGGCGGGCGTTGGCGATCTCCTTGAGGGACTTGCCGCCGACGTACTCCATGACGATGTACCCGTCCAGCGAGCCGGTGCGCTGGTCGAGGTGCTCGACGAAGTTGTAGATCCGGACGATGTTGGCGTGCTCGATCTCCGCGAGGAAGCGCCGCTCGGAGATCGCCGCCGCCATCGCGTCCTGGTCGCCGGTGTCGAGGAGGCCCTTGAGGACCACCCAGCGGTCCGACACCGCCCGGTCCACGGCGAGGTAGACCCAGCCGAGTCCGCCGTGCGCCAGACAGCCCACGACCTCGTACTGCCCGTGCACGACATCGCCGGTCTTCAGCTTCGGGACGAACGAGTAAGGGTGGCCGCACTTGGTGCAGAACCCCTCGGTGCGCCCCGGCCGTTCACCGCGGGCCCGCCCCACCGGCGCCCCGCAGTCCGAGCGCGAGCAGAACCGCTTGCGCTCGGGCACCTCGGGGTTGTCCAGCACCATCGCGCGCGGGTCGGGCCGCGGCACACCCGGCACGTCCACCAGGCCCGCGCCGAGCCGCCCGCGACTGGACGAGCCGGAGCTCGCACCGGAGCTGCGCACCGACACCGAGCGGCCCGTGGACTTGCCCGACACGGACCGCGACAGCCGTCCCGACACCGAGCGCCGGGACTTCGACGAGTGGGAGGACGTACGCGAACTGCGGCTGCTGGAGCGGGAACTGCTGCCCGACGAACCCCGGGAGCCCCGGCCGCCCGCGGTGATCCCGGTGGGCGGCGAGCCGACCATGCCGGTCGCCGACACGACGGGGGCGAGACCGCAGGTGTCGCAGTACAGCTCGCCACCGCCCACGTCCTCGTACGACCCGCCGCAGTCGGGCCGCTGACAGGTCCGTGGTGCCTGGCTCTGCTCCGCCTGACTCGGCTCCTCCTGGCTCTGCTGCGCCCGGCCCTGCTCTGCCTGACTCATGACGACGACTCCCCCCTTCGGTCCTCGGTTCCGTCCTGACCGGGCGCCCGCGGGGCGCCGAGCAGTTCCGCGGCCGCCCGCTGGTAGCGCAGGACGGCCTGTTCGGCGACGCGCAGGTCGCAGGGCGCGCTCCACAGCATGCGGCGCGCCGCGTCGTACCGCTCCACCAGGAACGGGTCCTCCGCGAAGCCGTGCCGGGCGACCTTCGCCTTGTACGCGTCGAGGCGGCCGCGCAGTTCCGCGCGGACCGCCAGGGGCTGGGTGACCGCGGTCAACGACTCACGGGCGCGCAGCAGTTCGTCCTCCGCCTTCCGCTCCAGGGAGTCCAGGAGCGGGGACAGACGGTGCCACTGGGCGTGTCTGCGGTACTCGGCGGCCGTCGACAGCTGCTCGTGCAGCGCGGTCGGCGGGCCGCTGACCACCGGCACCTCGGTGGCTGCGATCTTCGCCAGGACCTCTCCGCGCGCGGTACGGGCCTCCGCGAGGGTGCGGTCCGCGCGGGAGAGCACGTCCCGCAGCTTCACCAGCCGGGCCTCGGCGTCCTGCCGGACCGTGAGCACGGCGTCGATCTCCCGGCGCACGTCCTCCAGGGCGCGGGCCTCCCGGTCGTAGACCGTGGTGTCCGGTTTGCCGCCGCCCGGGGCCGAACTGCCCGGCGCCGGCACCCAGAACGCCAGCGGGTCGGAGATCACCTGCTCGCGCAGTCGGGTCAGCGTGCGGGTGATCCGCTCCAGGTCGTCGCCGGCCGGGTGCTCGCCCGGTCGCACGCCGACCGAGTGCGCGAGCCGACGGGTGCGCTGGAGTTCCGCGGCCAACAGATCGATCCGGGCGGGCAGCGCCGACCACACCGCGTCCGCGGCGACCACCATGTCGAGCGAGGTCGCGTACAGCTCGTTCATCCGGTCCACGAGCGTGACCAGCGAGAAACGCTCGCTGAGCTTGCCCGGACCGCCGTGCAGCGTGGGCGCGTTGGCGGTCGCGGTGGCCGAACCCGCGACCGTGACGGCCTCGCCGCGCAGCAGTTCGGTCAGCTCGACCAGGTCCTCGCGGCTGGACCAGCGGCGCCGGGACCGGATCTCGCGGCCGGCCCGCAACGCGTCCGTGTACGCGTCGAAGTACGCCCACAGCAGCGTGATCGACGCCTCCGCGCCCGTCCAGCGCTCCTTGGTGACACCGGTGAGGTCGGCGCCCTCCAGGAGTCTGCGGCCCGCGTGGTCCTGCAGGGCGAGGAGCGAGGTCTCGATCGCCTCGTGCTCCGCGCCGAGCCGCGCCAGCGCACGGTCCACCTCGTCCCGGTCCATCACCGGCCCGGCGGGGTCCGTGACGCCCATCGATCACCTCTCGCTGCGTTGTGTTCCGTCAGTGGTTCAGAGTGTCCGTGGGAGTGAGATGGTGATGACCGTCAGCTCGTGCGCAGGTACTGCGGTGTCGGTGGCTCCGAGGTCGAGGAGTCCTTGAACAGTGTCGCCGACAGCCACCTGTCGTACGACGCCTGCCAGCCGTTCGTCTTGTCCTGGCGGTAGTCCACCAGTATCTGGTTGACCCGGCGTACCAGGTCGTCGGCGTCCTTCTTCATTGCCACGCCGTAGTACTCGACGGTGAACGGGTCGCCCTTCAGCTCGACCGTGGGGTCCTGCGCGGCCTGGCTCGCGGCGAGCGCCCCGTCGGTGACCACCGCGTCGACCTCACCGAGCTGCAGCCTGACGAGACAGTCGAGTTGGTTGGGGACGGTGGTCCTCAGGTCCGCCGAGGAGACGAGCTTGCCCGCCTTCTGGTCGTCGGTCAGCTTGGTGTTGGCGGTGGAGCCGGTCGCGGTGCAGATCTTCTTCTTCGCGAGCGAGTCGTCGTACCCCGTGATCGACGAGGACTTGGGGGCGAGTACCTGCTGGCCGGTCTCGAAGTAGGGGGCGGAGAAGGCGACATCCGACAGGCGGGCGCAGTTGATGGTCATCGTGCGGACGACCATGTCGACACGGCCGTCCTGGATGGCGGGGATGCGCTGGTCGGTGGGGATGGCCTTGAACTGGACGTCGTTCTCGTCGCCGAGGATGTCCTTGGCGATCCGGTGGACCAGGTCGATGTCGAAGCCCTCCAGGTCGCCGGTGCCGTTGCTGTTGGGGTCGCGGTAGCCCCAGCGGTAGCTGTTCTGGTCGACACCGACGATCAGCTTGCGCTTCTCACCCGTACGGCTCTTGATCGCCTCGATGGTCTTGCCGTCGGCGCCCGAGGGGGACAGGGTCTGCTTCTCCGGCGCGTTCCGCATCGCCGGTGTGGTGCAGCCCTCTTCGGCGCTCGCCTGCGTGACCCGGGCGAGGCCCGATCCACCGGTGCCGGTGCCGCCGTCACGCGGCTGGGCCAGCGGCAGCAGTAGCGCGAAGGCCAGCGCGACGGCGCACACGACAGCCATCGCCCCCACACCGCCCCAGCCCTTCAGGCGGGCCCGCAGTCGTCGTCCTTGCATCGTCACGCCCCCTTTCACCGGTACTCCGAAAGTCTGCGCCCGATGCCCAGCACCGCGCCGGCGGCACCCAGGACCGCGAGGACGGCGGCGCCCACCGACAGCCCGGTCATCGCGCTCAGACCGTCACCTGCGGTCTGCTCGAACTGGGTCGTCTCGTGGTCGATCGCCTTGGCGAGATTGGCGTCGACGCTGTCGAAGCACGCGCCGGTCGCTCCCTTGGTGCCGATCACCCTGGCCAGCGCGCCCGCGTAGTTGCCGTTCTCGTCGTCCGCGCGGGCCGCGCCGTGGCGCTTCTTCCACTCCTTCATGTTGCCGACGGCCTGGGTGACCGGCTGCTCGCCGGTCGCGTCGTCGGCGAGCTTCTCCGCCTCGGCGAGGCCCTTGCCGAGGGTGGCCATGTTGCTCTTGAAGTCGTAGTCGTAGGCGTCGACGCTCTCGTCGCCCACCTTCTTGGTCTCGGCGCCGCGGGCCACCAGCGTCAGGTTCTCGTTGCCGCGGGCCTTGAGGGAGGCGATCCGGGCGTCGTGCAGCACGTTCAGCGAGCGGACGCCGTCGTCGTAGGAGGCGTTGAGGTCCGCGCGCGCGACGCTGTGGCCGACGACCAGCCAGAGCAGCACCACCGTGGCGGTGGCCGTGGCGGCGACCAGGCCCTGGTTCAACACCCGGTTCGTGCGCCGGTAGTTGCGGTGCTGGGCCCAGGCGAGACCGGCGAGCGCGAGGACGCCGAGGCCGATCGCCGCCCACGGGTAGGGCGTGGCGTCCGCGTAGTCGGCGCGCAGCCGCTGGTTCTCCTTGGTGTAGAGATCCTCCGCCTTCGGGAGCATCTCCTCCTGCATTTTCTCGTTGGCGTACCGCAGATACGCGCCACCTACCGGGAAGCCCTGCCGGTTGTACGTCCGGGCCCGCTCCACCAGACCCTTGTACTCGGGCAGCAGCCGGTTCAGATCGGCCACGGTCGCCGCCGCGGGGGATTTGGGGTCGGAGTTGGTGGCCGCCTCGACGAGGCCCTCGGCGGCGTTGTCTATGTCCTTCTCGTACCGCTCGCGGGAGGCCGCCGTCTCCTGGCCGCCGGCCAGGAAGCCGCTGGAGGCGGCGGTGTTGGCGTCGGCGAGCGAGCGGTAGATGTCGGCCGCGGAGGAACTGAGCGGCTGGCTGTTGTTGAGGACGTCGTCGGCGGCCGCCGACCGTTCGGCCGTCTGCCAGGCGGTGACGGAGCCGAAGGCCACGACGAGGAGCGCGAGGAGGGCGCCGATGATGCGCAGCCGGCCCGGTTCGGTGGTGGCGGCCGCGCGCAGGCGGTCGGCTCCCTCGGCGAACGCGGTACGCCGTGCCTGCGGCGGTGCGGGGGGAAGCGGCAGGCCGGGGCCGCCCGGCGGGCCGGGCCGGGTGTACTGGGCAGGGCCACCCGGCGGCGTCGGCTGCGGTGGCACCGCCGGGATCGTGGGCACGCCCGGTGCCGGTGGTGGCGCCGCGCTGCTCTTCGGCGGGTGTGTCACTGTTTGACCTCCCCCATGGTCATCCGTCGCCGCAAGTATCGCTGGCGGGACTGACATCCGCATCGGCCTTGGCTGGATCTTGATCGGATCGCAGTGCGGAATGCCTGCCGGCGGCTTGACCGCGCCCCCTTCACCACCCCTTGCCCATGAATACGCCGTGGGAATCTGTTCGGTTCCGCCCGGAGGTGGGTGTGTTCAGGTGCGTTGTGGCGCACGGCCGTGGGGACTCCGCCCCCGGACCCCCTGTTCGGCCTGAAGATCCTCGTCCTCAAACGCCGGACGGGCTGGAGTGTGCGAAGTGCGCCCGCAGTCGCTCGTGGGCCTCCTCCGGTGCTTCCGCACGGTCCAGTCCCAGCAGGGCCGCCCCCAGAACCGGGGGCGCGGTCACCACGCGCGGGACCGCCTTCGGGGCCCGGGCCGCCAGCAGGTCCCGTACGCCGTCGTCGAGCTGGGGATGCCGCGCGGCCAGGACACCCCCGCCCAGCAGCACCGGCGTCTCCTCCTCCAGCAGGTCGAGCCGTGCCAGCGCCACCGTGGCCATGGTGACGACCTCCTCGGCCAGCCGGTCGACGATGGACCGGGCGACCGGGTCGCCGTCGACCGCGGTCGCGAACAGCACGGGCGTCAGCTCGTGCTGTCTGGCGGGCTTGACGTGCTCCAGGTGCAGGGCCTCGACGAGCGCGTACATGGAGGGGAGACCGAAGTGGGCGGGAAGGGTCCGCGCCAGCGTCGTGGGACCGCCGCGGCCGTCCTCCGCGCGGGAGGCGTGCCACAGGGCCTCCTCCGCCAGGCCCCAGCCGCCGCCCCAGTCGCCGGAGACCCGGCCGAGCGCGGGGAAGCGGGCGGTGCGGCCGTCGGGACGCATGCCGACGCAGTTGATGCCCGCGCCGCAGACGACGGCGACGCCGCGCGGCTCGGTGACGCCCGCCCGCAGTACCGCGAACGTGTCGTTGCGGACCTCCGTACGCGCTCCCCACGCGCGCGCGTGCAGCGCGGCCCGCAGTTGCTCCTCCTCCACGGGGAAGTCGGCGTTGGCGAGGCAGGCGGAGACATGGTCGGCCGACTCGACGCCCGCCGCGGCGAACGCCCGCTCCACCGCGTCCGCGACCTTGTCCACCGCCGTCTCCACGCCCACCGCCGGCGGCCGGAACCCGCCGCCGCGGGCCGTGGCGAGGACGGTTCCGTCGGCCGCCACGATCGCGACGTCGGTCTTGCTGTTGCCCGCGTCGACGGCGAGGACACTTGCGGTCAGGCCCACGCGAGGTGCTCCCGGTTGTGTGCGATCAGCTGGTCGGTGAGGGAGTCGGCGTACGCGTACTGGCCGACGAGCGGGTGGGCGAGGAGGGCCCGGAAGACCCGGTCGCGACCGCCGTGCAGGGCGGCTCGCAGGGCCAGGTCCTCGTACGTCGTCACGCTCGCCATCAGACCGGCGTACAGGGGGTCCACGGACGGCACGGACAGCGGGGTCGGACCCTTGGGGCCCACCGCCGCCTGTACCTCGATCACCGCGTCGTCCGGCAGGAACGGCAGAGTGCCCCGGTTGTACGCGTTCACCACCTGGTAGGGACTGCCGCCCTTGCCGAGCAGGGACGCGGTCAGGTCCACGGCCGCCTCCGAGTAGAAGGCGCCGCCGCGCCGGGCCAGCAGCTCCGGCTTCTCGTCGAGCGCCGGGTCCGCGTACAGGTCCAGCAACTCCCGTTCCATGGCGGCCACTTCCGCCGCACGGGACGGCTTGGTGCGCAGCTCCCGCACCACCTCGTCGTGCGCGTAGTAGTAGCGCAGGTAGTACGACGGGACCACGCCCAGACGGTCCAGGAGGGGCCGGGGGAGGTGCAGGTCCCCGGCGATGTCCGTGCCGTGGGCGGTGAGGAGTTCGGGCAGGACGTCCTTGCCCTCGGGGCCGCCGAGGCGCACGCCCGTCTCCCAGGTGAGGTGGTTGAGGCCCACGTGATCGAGGTGGACGTCGGCGGGCGCCACGCCGAGCATGCCCGCGAACTTCCGCTGGAAGCCGATCGCCACGTTGCACAGGCCGACCGCCTTGTGGCCCGCCTGGAGCAGGGCCCGGGTGACGATGCCGACCGGGTTGGTGAAGTCGATGATCCAGGCGTTCGGGTTGGTACGGCGGACGCGTTCGGCGATGTCCAGGACCACCGGGACCGTGCGCAGTGCCTTGGCGAGGCCGCCCGCACCGGTCGTCTCCTGGCCGACGCATCCGCACTCCAGCGGCCAGGTCTCGTCCTGCTGACGCGCTGCCTGGCCGCCGACACGCAGTTGGAGCAGGACGGCGTCGGCGCCCTCGACGCCCTTGTCCAGGTCGTCGGTCGTGACGATCCGCCCGGGGTGCCCCTGCTTGGCGAAGATGCGCCGCGCCAGTCCGCCGACCAGCTCCAGGCGTTCGGCCGCGGGGTCGACCAGGACCAGTTCCTCTATGGGCAGGGTGTCCCGCAACCTGGCGAAACCGTCGATGAGTTCGGGGGTGTAGGTCGATCCTCCGCCGACCACGGTGAGTTTCACTGAGAGTTCCCTCGCTTCCAGGCGCCGGTGGCGTAGCTCTTCATCGGCCGGGGGTCCGGGGGTTGGCCCCCGGGTAGACGCAGCATGTGTGGATCAACCCTTTACGCCGGTGAGAGTGACGCCCTCGACGAACGCCTTCTGGGCGAAGAAGAACACGAGGAGCACAGGAGCCAGGACCAGCACGGTCGCGGCCATGGTGAGGTTCCAGTCGGTGTGGTGGGCGCCCTTGAACGACTCCAGGCCGTAGGAGAGGGTCCACGCGCCCGGGTTCTCCGAGGCGTAGATCTGCGGGCCGAAGTAGTCGTTCCAGGCGTTGAAGAACTGGAAGAGGGCGATGGCGGCGATGCCGGGCTTCGCCATCGGGAGGATGACCCTCAGCAGGGTCCGCAGGTCACCGCAGCCGTCCACCTTGGCCGCGTCCACGTACTCGTTGGGGATGGTCATGAGGAACTGGCGGAGCAGGAAGATCGAGAACGCGTCTCCGAACGCCAACGGGATGATCATCGGCCACAGCGTGCCGGACAGGTCCAGCTGCTTCGCCCAGAACAGGTACATCGGGATGACGACCACCTGCGGAGGCAGCATCATCATCGAGATCACCAGCATCAGCGTCAGATTGCGGCCCCGGAAGCGGAACTTGGCCAGCGCGTACGCCACGGGAACCGAGGAGACGACGGTCAGGAGCGTGCCCAGTCCGGCGTAGACCAGCGTGTTCTTCCACCAGGTGAGGAAGCCGGGGGTGTCGAAGACCTTGCGGTAGTTCGCCCATTCCCAGGTGTGCGGGATCAGGTCCCGGCTGAGTGCCTGCGAGTCGCTCATCAGGGACGTCAGGAAGACGAACACGAAGGGCAGGGCGAAGAAGAGGGCGGCCGCGACGCCGAGGGAGTGGACCGCGACCCACTCCAGGAACGCCTTGCGGCGGGCCGTGCGCTCGGCGGGCGAGGCGGGAACCTTCAACTCCACCGGCCGTTCCAGTACTTGGGTCATGTCAGTCACCTGCCTGGATGAGGCCGCCCCGGCGCCGCATCAACAGCGCGGTGAACGCCATCGACAGGGCGAACAGGACCAGGGCGACGACACAGGCGGAGCCGTAGTCGAAGCGCTGGAAGCCGAGGTTGTAGACGAGTTGGGGGAGGGTGAGTGTGGAGTGCTCGGGGTAGCCGGGCTCGAACATGGTGCCCGCGCCCTGGATCACGCCCGAGGCGACCTTTCCGGCGACGAGCGGCTGTGTGTAGCACTGCATCGCCGCGATCACGCCGGTGACGACCGCGAACATGATGATCGGCGAGATGTTGGGGAGGGTGACGAACCGGAACCGCTGCCACGCCGACGCGCCGTCCAGCTCCGCCGCCTCGTACTGCTCCTTCGGTACATCGAGCAGCGCCGCCATGAAGATGACCATCAGGTCGCCGACTCCCCACAGGAACATCAGCGTCAGGGCCGGCTTGGACCAGTTCGGGTCGTTGAACCAGCCCGGTGCCGGGATGCCGATCTTCTCCAGCATGGAGTTGACCGGTCCCGTGCCGGGGTTGAGGAGGAACGCGAACGCCATGGTCGCGGCCACCGGCGGGGCGAGGTAGGGCAGGTAGAAGAGGGTGCGGAAGATGCCCGTACCCGTCTTGATCTTCGTGATGAGCATGCCGATCCCGAGCCCGAACAGGACGCGGAGGGTCACCATGATGACCACCAGCCACAGCGTGTTGCGCAGGGCGGGCCAGAAGAAGGGGTAGTGCTCGAAGACGTACGTCCAGTTCTTCGTCCCGGCCCAGGTCGGCGGCTTGAAGCCGTCGTAGTGCATGAACGAGAAGTAGACCGTCGAGATCATCGGGTACGCGAAGAACACCGCGAAACCGATCAACCAGGGGGAGAGGAAGGCGAGGGTGCGCAGCGCCTGTCTCCGCTGTTTCGCGGCGAGACCGGGGGGCCGCTTCGCCCGCAACGTGTGGATGGCCATGACTACTTCGCCTGCGCGATGTCCGTGTCGATCTGCGCGGCGGCCTTCTTCAGGCCGGCCTTGAGGTCGGTGACCTTGCCGCTCTCGTAGTCGTAGCCGAGCTCCTGGAGGGTGGTGAGGTAGACGCCGCCGTTGATCGAGGCCGGGGCGGTGGTGGAGTTCGGGTTCGCGGCGATGTCGAGGAAGGTCTTGAAGCGCGGGTCGTACTTCAGGTCGGGGGACTTCAGGGCCGCCAGGGTGGAGGGGACGTTGTGGATGGCGTTGGAGAAGCCGACCACCGCGCCGGTGTCCGTGGTGATGTACTTCAGCAGCTCCCAGGCCGCGTTCTGCTTCTGGCTGGTGGCGGCGATGCCGGCGATGGTGCCGGTGATGTAGCCCTTGCCGTACTGGTCGGCCTGGTCGTCGGAGACGGGCAGCGGGGCGACGCCGATCTCGAAGCCGGGCTTGGCGTCCAGGGCCATGCCCAGGCGCCACTCGCCGTCGAGCTGCATGGCGACCTGGCCGGTCTGGAAGGGGTGCTTGGGGCCCCACTCGTCACCGAGCCCGGAACGGAACTTCTCCAGCTTCTTGAAGCCGCCGAGGTCGTCGACCAGCTTCTTCTGGAGGGTGAAGGCGTCGGCGACGCCCGGGTCGGTGGCGATCGTCGACTTGCCGCTCTTGTCGAAGTACGTCGGCGAGAACTGGCCCAGGTAGTGCTCGGTCGTGGTCTCCCAGCCGTGGTAGTCCGGCATGAAGCCGAGCTGCTTGTACGTGGCGCCCTGGGTGATCGTCAGCTTCTTGGCGTCGGACTCGAACTCGGACCAGGTCTTGGGCGGGCTGGCGATGCCGGCCTTCTTGAACGCGGTCTTGTTGTAGTAGAGGCCGTAGGCGTCCCCCAGCAGCGGGGCGGCGCAGCGGTTGCCCTCGTACTGGGTGTACTCGCCCATCGCCTTCGGGAAGGTGGTCGCCGGGTCGATGCCCGACTTCTTGAAGAGCGGGCCCAGGTCGACCAGCGCGCCCGAGGAGCAGAACTTGCCGACGCCGTTGGTGGTGAACGACGAGATCACGTCGGGCGCCTTGCTGCCGCCCGCGCGCAGGGCCTGGTTGATCTTGTCGTCGGTCATGTTGCCGACGACGTTCACATGGATGGTGGGGTGCGTCTTCTCGAAGCCGGCGATCAGCGCCTTCACGCCCTTCACCTCGTTCGGCGCGCTCCAGGCGTGCCAGAAGGTGATGGTCGTGTCCTTGGATGTGTCGTCGGAGGCGCCGGCCGATTCCGACTGGCCCGTACAGGCCGTGGTGAGGAGGGCGAGGGAAGCAGTGAGGACAAAGGCCGCGTTTCGGGCGGCTGCGGGTATGGCTGTGGGCATGACGGGGTCTCCCTAGGGCCAGGGTGAGGTGATGGTGGGTGTGCGAGGGGGGGGACGCGGTTCAGCGCGAGGTGTCGAAGACCTCGTCGCGGGTCGTCGCGAGCGCGCTCTCCAATGCGCCGCGCAGCACGGGGTGTTCATGGACGTCGCCCACGACGAGCCGGGGCCGGGGTGCGGCCAGCTCCTCCAGTTCGGCCTGGACGAGGGCGCGCAGTGGCTCCCCGCCCGAGGTGAGCGAGGCGCCGCTGAGGACGACGAGTTCGGGGTCGAGGACGGAGACGAGGGAGGCCAGACCGGTGGCGAGGTTCGTCGCATAGGTCTGGAGCAGGCGCTGGTGCAGGTCGTCGTCGGCCGCCGCGGCACGGGCCACGAGAGCGGCGGCGACCTCGGGGTACGGGCCCGAGGGGATGTCCTGGACGCCGAGTTCACGGGCCAGTCGGGGGATCGCCTGCGAGCCGGCCAGTTCCTGGTAGCCGCCGCTGTTGGCCTTGGCCACCTGGCGGACCAGGGGGGTGCCCGGCACCGGCAGGAAACCGACCTCGCCGGCGCCGCCGGTCCAGCCCCGGTGCAGCCGCCCGCCGAGGACCAGGGCGGCGCCGAGGCCGCCCTCGCTCCAGAGCAGGACGAAGTCGCCGTACCCCCGCGCCGCACCGAGCCGCTGCTCGGCCACGGCGACGAGGTTGACGTCGTTCTCGTACTCGACCGGCATCGGCAGCGCCGCGGCCAGTTCGTCGAGCAGCGTGGGGGAGTGCCAGCCGGGGAGGTGGGAGGCGTAGCGCAGCCGGCCGGTGCCCGGGTCGAAGGCGCCGGGGGTGCCGATGACGAGGCGGTGCAGGTCGTCGCGGGCCAGCCCGGCCGCCTTGACCGCGCCGTCGAGGGCGGCGGTGACCTGCTGGACGACGGACTTCGCCGACCGCCTGCCGGGGGTGGGCAGTTCGTGTTCGCCCACCGTCCGGCCGGTGACGTCGGCGACGGCGGCCAGGATGCGCTCCGGGGTGACGTCGAGTCCGGCGGCGTACGCGGCGGCCGGGTTGACCTCGTAGAGCTGGGCGCCGGGGCCCGGGCGGCCCTCGGTGGTGCCGGTCGCCAGGACCAGCCCCGAGGCCTCCAGCCGGGCCAGCAGCTGGGAGGCGGTCGGCTTGGACAGGCCGGTGAGCTTGCCGATCCGGGTGCGGGACAGCGGTCCGTGCTCCAGCAACAGGTCCAGCGCGGCACGGTCGTTCATGGCGCGCAGGACGCGCGGGGTGCCCGGCGTACCGGCGATTCCTGCCATGGGGTCGACACCTGCCTCTCAGCCGTCCAGCTTCCCAGTGATCGAGCCGGGAAGTCCATCCGGCGATGACTGTTAGGAAGGTTTCCTATCTGATGGCCTGGACCATAGGCCGGGGGTGGAGGAGGCGTCAAGAGAGAGCCCCCGCGGCAACGGAGTCGTTACCTGCGGGGGCGGAGGCTGTTACCCGCGGGGGTTGCGGGGCGCGGGCGTGGGCCTTACTTCGTAGGGCTCTGCGGTGTCAGCGGTGTGGCCGCCTGGGCCTGGGCGGAGCCCGTGTTGGAGTACACGGACGGGGCCGCCATGCCGGCCGTGGGGTCCGCGGCCCCCTCGTCCTGGACCACGACGGCCACGCCGCCCACGATCGGGATGTCCGCCGCGTCGAACGCGCGCTTGATGCGCCAGCGCAGCTCGCGTTCGACGGTGAGGGACTTGCCCGGCATGGTCTTGGCGGAGACGCGCACGACCATCGAGTCGAGCAGGACGCTGTCCAGGCCGAGAACCTCGATCGGGCCCCACAGGAGCTCGTTCCAGGGCTCCTCCTTGCTCATCTTCTCGCTGACCTCGTTGAGGGTCCGCCGCACCTTGTCCAGGTCCTCGTTCGCGCGGACGGTCACATCCACCCCGGCCGTCGCCCAGCCCTGGGACAGGTTCCCGATGCGCTTGACCTCGCCGTTGCGGACGTACCAGATCTCGCCGTTGTCGCCGCGCAGCTTCGTCACCCGCAGGCCGACCTCGATCACCTCGCCGGAGGCGACCCCCGCGTCGATCGTGTCGCCGACGCCGTACTGGTCCTCCAGGATCATGAAGACGCCGGAGAGGAAGTCCGTCACCAGGTTCCGGGCGCCGAAACCGATCGCGACACCGGCGACGCCGGCGGACGCCAGCAGCGGGGCGAGGTTGATCTCGAAGGTGCCGAGGATCATCAGCGCCGCGGTGCCGAGGATCAGGAAACTGGCGACCGAGCGGAGGACCGAGCCGATCGCCTGGGAGCGTTGACGGCGCCGCTCCACGTTCACCAGCAGGCCGCCCAGCGCGCTGCCGTCGACCGCGTTCACCGAGCGGTTCATCCGGTCTATCAGCTTGGTGATGGCCCGCCGCACCACGACTCTCAGCACCGCCGCTATCACCAGGATCAGCAGGACCCGCAGCCCGATCGCCAGCCACGTGGACCAGTTCTGCTGAACCCAGCTGGCGGCGTTCGTCGCGCTCTCCTGGGCGTCCTCGAGTGACGGCACCGCCGGAGCGGTCGGCGTCCCCGAGGGGGACGGCGACGGCGACGGACCGGCGGCCAGTAGGACGGCGGACAAGGACACGGCAGGTACCTCCAGTGCGGCGGTCCGCCCCTCCGGTCGCGGTCAGGTCCGTACGGCGTGGGGTCGTACGGGCGTACGTCCGGTCGTACGTCGTGCTTCAAGGTCACGGAAAGGTCACCGGTGGGGCAGCTCCACCACACTATCGGGGCATCGTGTGTCGATCGTTGCAATGTTCGGGGGAGAGAATGCGCTCACCTGGGGATGAACAGGTGGGATGAACTGCTCGCGATCCTGGGGATGTACCAGATGTGGTCGAAAACACTCCCAGCCCGTTACCACGACATGGTGGCGCTTCCACCAGGCATGAGGGGAGACTGACTAACGAAATCGTCCCGGCGCGAGCCACGCGCCGCCGGCGTCCAAGGAGGCCATCCGTGCCGCATGTCCTGGTCCTGAACGCGTCGTACGAGCCACTCGGCGTCGTACCGCTCCGTCGCGCGCTCATTCTCGTTCTGGAGAACAAGGCCGTGTGCCTTGAGGAGTCCGGCGCCTTCATGCACAGCGCAACCGTCACTGTCCCCGCACCCAGCGTGGTCCGGCTCAAGCGATTCGTACGGGTTCCCTATCGGGGGCCCGTTCCTCTCACCCGGCGGGCCCTCTTCGCCCGTGACGGGGGCCGGTGCATGTACTGCGGTGGCGTCGCAACCAGCGTCGACCACGTCATCCCGCGCAGTCGCGGGGGCAAGCACGTCTGGGACAACGTCGTCGCGTCCTGCCGTCGCTGCAACCACGTCAAGGCCGACCGCCATCTCGTCGAGATCGGCTGGCGGCTGCGCCACAAACCCGCCCCGCCCACCGGCCTGGCCTGGCGCATCATCGGGACCGGCCACAGGGATCCGCGCTGGTTGCCGTACTTGCAACCGTACGGCGCGGACGACGCCCTGGCCCGGATCGACGGCATCTCTGCCTGACCACGATCCGGGCTTTTGCATACCCGGTGACACCTGGTGATCCGGTGACCTCAAGGGCCCCACGCCGTCCGCGGCGCGGGGCCCGTCGGGGCGAGGCGGCACCTCAGGCGCGCGGTCCCTCTCCCCGCGCTCCCCGTACGACGTACAGCGCCCCGCCCACGACGAACACCGACGCCGCCGCGGTCCAGGCGCCCGTCCCGCCGCCCGGCTGCACCGGCCACGCCCACACCGTGCTGGACCTCCCGTGCGCACCGGCCGACCCCAGGTACACCGCGCTGACATAGCCGAAGGCCGGCAGCCAGCTCAGCCGGGCGCCGAGCAGGGCGGCCACCGCCGCGGTGAGACCCGTCGAGCCGAGCGCGTTGCGGATCATCGCGGGCGGGCCGAACACGGACGTGTGGCCGAGCACCGCCACGGACAGCAGGGCCGCCATGAGCCCGGTCAGCGCCAGGAGATGGACCAGGCGCCACCGCCACCAGGGGCTGACCGCCGTACGGTCCAGCTCCTCGGACGCGGAGTGCAGGCTCGTCCCGATCACCGCGGCGCCGAACAGCGGGGCCAGCGCCACGACGGGCACCCGCCGTTCCGGATCGAGGTAGGCGTCCAGGCCGTCTGCCGCCCATACGGCGAGGGCGGCGGTGGCGAGGAGCGCGGCGAGGGCGCGCGGGACGGCGCGCGAGCGGGCGTACAGGAGCGGGCCGTCGAGCGCGGTGCCGGTGAGTGCGCCGGCGCGCAGGCGGAAAGAGGCGTTCACAGTGTCGGCACCCCCCGCGCGTCGCACCGGTCCGTCGTCGCGAAGTACTCCGACAGCCAGGCGCGGCGGTCCTGTTCGCCCATCGCCTCCAGCCGGGCGCGGGCCGCGACCCTGGCCCGGAGCCTCGCGCGGCCGGCCTCGCCCCTGTCGGCGAGATGCTCGTCGAAGACCTTCTCCGAGGGGCTCGCCGCCAGATAGTGCTCCACGGCGCTGTCGACCGGGTCGAGCCGAGGGTCCGGCTCGTCGCACTCACTGCGCCCGTACAACGCCATCCCGGCCGCCCACGCGTACTCCCGCGGATCGACCAGCTCACCCCGTACGACGGACCAGCCGATCGGCGCGAGCATCGGCAACTCCACCTCGTCCCGGGCCGGCCGGCCCGGCCGGTCCTCGAACCGCACCGGCAGGTTCTGTACGCCCTCCAGACGGCCGGTGAGGCCGGACAGGGCGTCCGTGACCTGCGGCAAAAGCTTCTCGAAGCGGGCGTTCACGCAGACCTGCGGGGTGCTGGAGGTGTCACACACCTGGCGGCGGGCGACCGGGCTGGTGTGCCACAGACCGTCCCCGGTCTGCACCAACAGCGTGCCGGCTGCGATCACGGCGGCCAGTGGCAGCAGCGCGAAGGCCCTTCGGCGGGCCGCGTACGCCAGCACCGCGGTGCCCGCGATACCGCCCGCCCACGCCGCCATGGCGATCGGCTGCCACCACACCGGGACCGAGTTGGTCGGACCGTCGACGACCGGTGAGAGGGGTGCGTAGGAGTTGTTGTCGCTGCCGTACGTCAGCATGCCGATGACGACGTACCCCGCCAACGCTGACAGCGGTGCCGCGAGCCGCCAGGCGACCAGCCGACCCACCACCTGGCCCGCCACGACGGCCGATGCCAGCACGACCACGTCCGTGAGGAACGCGACCAGGTACGGGCTGTCGCCCGTGGTGCGGTACCAGGTGGCGAGCAGCGCGAGGACGGTCGCCGCCGCGTAACCCGCGACCACCCACAGCACCAGCGGCAGCCCCGAGGCCAGCAGCCGGGCGAGCGGCCCGCGCGCGGACGCCGCCAGCAGGTCCTCGGTACGGCGTCTGCGTTCGCGCCCGCCGTGCCAGCAGCCCGCGGCCAGCGCCAGCGGCACACCGAGCAGCCCCGCGGTCGTGTGCAACCGCTCGCGCGTCTCGGCCCAGCCGCCCTGCCACTGGTCGGCGGCGGCGCCCAGCGCGACCGCGACCGTCAGCAGGACGGCGGCACCGGCCCACGGGCCGAAACCGCGGACCACCTCGGCGCGCAGCGGATGGTGCGGGCGCGGTGCGGTCTCTCGTCTCTCCGCCACGAGGGTCATCGCGCCGCCTCTTCGAGCGGCGTGGCCGACGCGGCGGACGCGCGGTGGGTGCGCAGGGCCGTCGTGTAGCCGCGCTCGATCGGGTTGTCGCCGACGCCGGTGCCCGTCTCGCCATCGCCGAGCGCGGCGAGCGAGGCGGGTGTGCCGCGGTAGGCGACCCGGCCCGACTCGACGAGGGTCACCTCCGTGCAGGCCGCGGCCACGTCCTCCACCAGGTGGGTGGAGACGATGACGGTCGACGAACCGCCCAGCTCGCGCAGCAGCTCCCGGAACTCCACCCGCTGCTCCGGATCGAGCCCCGCTGTCGGTTCGTCGAGCAGCAGCAGGTCGGGCTCGTTGACGATGGCCTGCGCGATGCCGACGCGGCGCACCATGCCGCCGGACAGCGTCTTCACCTTGGCGTCGATGCGGTCGGCGAGACCGACCCGGGCCACGGCCCGTTCGACGGCGGCCGGGACCTCGGCGGCGGGCATCTCCTTCAGCCAGGCCACGTAGGCGACGAACTCCCGCACGGTGAAGCCCGGGTAGTAGCCGAACTCCTGCGGCAGGTAACCCAGCCGACGGCGGACCGCGGCCCGCTTCCGGTGGTCCTGGACATCGTCGCCGAGCAGCTCCACCCGGCCGCCCGTCGGTGCGGCCACCGTGGCCAGGACCCGGATCAGCGAGGTCTTGCCGGCGCCGTTCGGACCCAGCAGGCCGTGCACGCCGGGACCGAAGTCGAGGTCCACCGAGTCGAGGGCGACGGTTTTGCGGTGCCGGACGTGCAGACCGGTCACTCGTATCGTGCTCAACGGTTCTCCAGAGGTGGGTGGGGAGATGGAGCCGGCCGGGCTCATCGCGTCTCCAGGCGGTCGTAGGCGGGCCGGCGGGCGGCCAGCAGGACGGCGGACAGGGCGGCCGCCGCGGCCCAGCCGCCCTGCGCCGGGGCGCCGTCGAGGCAGTACGAGAGCTGCTCGGCCAGCCGGGCCGTCAGCCGCCCGCCCGGGGCGGCGAGTACCGGCACGAGTACGGCGCACAGCCAGCCGCCGCCGGTCACGGCCGTCGCCGTACGGACGCCGACATAGCCGCCCAGGGCCAGCGAGGCCAGCGTCAGCGCGAGCCCCGGCAGCAGCCAGGCGGCCGCGCCCGGGGCGTCCGAGGACGGCACCAGCAGCCCGGCCAGCGTCAGCAGCGGCACACTCACCGCCAGTACGGCGGCCGTCCGCGACAGCACCAGCCGCAACCCGGCGGACGGTGTCGAAGCGGCGATCTCGTGCAGCGGGTCGGCGTGCGCCCCATAGGACAGGGCCACCCCGGCGACAGGTACGACGGGGGCGACGGCTAGCAGCAGAGGCCGTACGCCGGTGATGTCGGCCCCGTACGCGAGCGCCACGGCGCCGAATGCCACGAGCAGCACGGCGGGCAGCCAGGCCCCGCGCACGGCGGGCCCGGCGGCCCAGAGGAGGTGGGCGAGGCGGGGGCCGGGGGAGGGGAGAGCGAGGGGGCGGGCGCGCGGCCGAGGCTGAGTCGTGGTCGGCTTCGCCGTGATCGGCGCCGTTGTCGGCGTCGTCGTTGCCGGCCGGGTGGGCGCGGCTCCCAGGACCGCCTCCCGCACCTGCGCCAGGGCCGTTCCCGCCGCCGTCTCGCGTACGGCCCGGGACACCCGGGTGGCGCACCGGCCGCAGGTTTCGAGGTGTTTCTCCAGGGACCAGGCGTCCGGTTCCGGGAGGGAGCCGTCGCCGTAGCGGGTGACGAGGTCGTCGGACGCGTGCCAGCCGGTCATGCCGGGCCTCCCATCGGCGACGTGTTCAACTGGGCGAGTGCGGCGCGCAGTTCGGCGCGGGCGCGCATCGCACGGGACTTCACGGTTCCCTCCGGGATGCCGAGCAGCCGGGCCGTCTCGCGGGTGGTCAGGCCGTCGACGACCGTGGCGCGCAGCACCTCGCGCAGTTCGGGCGAGATGCGGTCGAGGGCGGTGCCCACGTCGCCGTACTCCAGCGCCGCCAGCACCCGGTCCTCCGCCGAGGGCACGGACGGCGCGGCCACCGCCGGTGCGTACCCGGCCCGTGCCTCGCCCGCCGGCGAGTTCATCGGCGTCGTCTCCAGCCGCGACGCCCGCTCGTGAGCCCGGCGCGCGTCGACCAGACGGCGCGCGGCGATCGTCCACAGCCAGCCGCCGGCCTCCTCGCCGCGATGTCCGGCCGCCGACCGCCACACGGTCACGAAGGTGTCCTGCAACACCTCGCGCACGACCTCGGGATCGGCGCAACGCCGGCTCAGCCGCGCGTGCAGCCACCCCGCGTGCCGGTCGTACAGCGTGGCCATCGCCGCCGAGTCACCGCCCGCGACCGCCCGCAACAGCGCCGCGTCCGAGTCCCCCGGGTCCTTCTCTCGGTGGCCCCCCATGGGGCGGAACAGTCTCACACCTCGTCTATCGACGACCTCGGAGCGCCCGGTTCACGCGACCCGCCGCTCTCCCGCCCCGAGCCCCGGCCGACATTCCCGTCAGGGCACGAGAATGGCCGTCATGCGCTTTTTCGCCCAGTATGGTAATAGCGCACCGGAACGGAATGTGACGAGAGGCACGTTGTCCCCTCGGTTACGTCTGCCACCGCGACCACTGGGTAGAGCTGCGATATCCGCACGTCGTACTCGACAAGGAGGCCCCCGTGGCCGCATCAGCACCCGTTCTGCTCCCGCCCCTCTCCAAACCCGAGGCGGACCCCTCCGCCCTGTCCGCCCTGTACGAGGCGGAGTCGTCCGCCGCATCCGATCTCCACCTGTGCGTGTTCAGCGCCGAGGGCGCCTGCGTCGAGGCCCCGCTCACCAGCGAGCCGCCGCTGCCCGACGCCGAGCCCCTCACCAGCGAGCCGCCGCTCGCCGACTTCGCTCCGCTCACCAGCGAGTCCGATGCCCACTGGGAGCCGTAGATGACGGCGCCCCGGCCGGTCGAGCCGCCCACCGAGGACCTGTCCCGGCTCGCCGCGCTCCATGGCGTCTCCACCTCCTACAGCCCCTCCCCGGACCGTACGGTCACGGCCTCCGCCACTGCCGTCACCCGGGCCCTGGCCGCCCTGGGCGTCGCCGCCGACAGCCCCGAGGCGGTCCACGCCGCGCGCACCGCCCGGGAGGAGGAGCTGCGTCAACGGCTGCTGCCGCCGACCGTGGTGGGCTGGAGCGGCAGTACGCCCGAAGCCCTCGACGCTCTCCCGGCCGGCACCCGGCTGCGCATCGCCACCGAACAGGGCGAGACACGCGCCGCCGTCGGCCAACTCCCGCCCGGAGTACACCGGTTGACCGCGACCGCCCCGGACGGCCGCACCGCCGACGCCCATCTGATCGTCGCCCCGCCCCGGCTGCCCGAGCCTCCCGGGCGCTCGTACGGCCTGCTCGTCCAGCTCTACTCCCTCCTTTCCCGCCGCTCCTGGGGCATGGGCGACCTCGGTGACCTCGCCGAACTGACCTCCTGGGCGGGCCGAGCGCTCGGCGCCGGATTCGTCCAGGTCAACCCACTGCACGCGGCCGTGCCCGGAGCCCCCACGGATCCCTCCCCCTACCGCCCGTCCTCGCGCCGCTTCCCGGATCCGGTCCATCTGCGGGTGTCGGACATCCCCGAGTACGCCCATGTCGAGGACCGTGAGCGAGTGCGGGCCCTGCTGGAGCGGGCCGACCGGCTGCGCGCCTCCGTACTGGAGCAGGACGCGCTGATCGACCGGGACGCCGTGTGGGAGCTCAAGCGGGAGGCCCTGGAGCTGGTGCGGGAGGTGCCGCTCGGTCCGGGCCGGCGCGCCGCCTACGCCGACTACCTCGCCGAACAGGGCGAGGCACTGGAGGACCACGCCACCTGGTACGCGCTCGCCGAGGTGCACGGCTCCGACTGGCACCAGTGGCCGCATGGCCTGCGCGACCCGCGCTCGGCCGAAACCGCCCGCGCCCGCGGGGAGTTGATGGACCGCGTCGACTTCCACTGCCTCCTCGCCTGGCTCACCGACACCCAGCTCACCGCCGCCCAGCGCGCGGCCCGCGAGGCGGACATGCCGGTCGGGATCGTCCATGACCTCGCGGTCGGTGTGCACCCCGGGGGCGCCGACGCCTGGGCGCAGCAGGAGCACTTCGCGGCCGGCATGTCGGTCGGCGCGCCCCCGGACGCCTTCAACGCGCGCGGCCAGGACTGGGGGCTGCCGCCCTGGCGCCCCGACCGCCTGGCCGAGTCCGGCTATGCGCCCTTCCGACACCTGCTGCGGGCGCTGTTCCGCTACGCCGGCGCCCTGCGGATCGACCACGTCATGGGCCTGTTCCGGCTGTGGTGGGTCCCGCTGGGCGAGGCGCCCACGGACGGTACGTACGTCCACTACGACGCCGAGGCCATGCTCGCCGTGCTGGTGCTGGAGGCCTCGCGGGCCGGGGCCGTCGTCATCGGCGAGGACCTGGGCACCGTCGAACCCGGTGTGCGCGAGACGCTGCGCGAGCGTGGGGTGCTCGGCACGTCGGTGCTGTGGTTCGAGCGCGACTGGGAGGGCGACGGCCGCCCCCTGGACCCCGACCGATGGCGCGCCGACTGCCTGGCCACCGCCACCACCCACGACCTGCCGTCCACGGCGGCCCGCCTCACCGGCGAGCACGTCGAACTCCGCGACGGCCTGGGCCTGTTGACCCGCCCCCTGGAGGAGGAGCGGGCCGAGGCCGCGGCGGACACGGCGGAGTGGCTGGCCCTGCTCCATCGACTCGGCCTTCTCCAGGGCGCGGGCGGCGGCTCCGACCCCTCCTCGGAGGAGGCCGAGATCCAGGCCCTCCACCGCTTCCTGCTGCGCACCCCGGCCCGCATGGTCGGTGTCTGGCTCCCGGACGGCGTGGGCGACCGTCGCCCGCAGAACCTTCCGGGGACCTGGGACCAGTACCCGAACTGGCGGTTGCCGATCGCGGACGCGGAGGGGAGGCCGGTGACCCTGGAGGAACTGGCCGGGTCACCGAGGCTGCACGCGTTGGTGGAGGTGCTGCGGGAGCCGGCGGAGGGTCGCCCCTCACCGGCCCCGCCACACCCCTGATCGCCTCCTACGGCACCCCGGACGAGCACCCTCAACCGGCGTTCGGTACTTTTGGCACCGTGGACAAGAAGAACGCCCTGCGCGCCGGCGCCCTGGCTGCCGGTACGACGCTGATGATGCTGCTCATGTCGTCCCCTGCGCTCGCGGTGACCCGCGACGACGGCGACGACCCCGGCTCGGGCCTGAGCGTCATCGAGACGCTGGGCCTCTTCGTCGTGGCCCCCCTCGTGCTGTTCGGGGTCATCGCGGGCCTGGTCATGGTCCTCGACAAGTCGCACGAGTCGCACCGGGTCACCACCCGCAACATCAAGACCAAGCCCAAGGCCGAGTCGAAGGTCTGACCGAAGCGCCGCAGCTCCGGAGCCCGGCTCCGGCTGCCCGCACGCTTCCCGGAGGGCGCCGCCCCCCGCCGACGTACCCGCCGTACGTGCGCGAGGCCGGCGCTCTCGGCATGTCCGGGCCAACCCCGACCGCACAGCGTCCGAAGGCCCGCAGTCCGCAGCCCGCAGTTCCTCAAGGGAGCGGCGCCGTGAGAGACCCCTGCACCGCGGGCCCCAGCCCGACGGATACGTGGCCTGGGCGGCCGACACCGCCGCCCCGTCCGCGATCGTGACGGCCCTCGGCGCGCACGTCGGCTGAGCCGCCCCCGGGCTCACACCAGAGGCGCCCGGCTCATTTCTCCGCGTCGAGCAGCAACTCCCGCAGCAGGCCGGCCAGTTGGTCGGTCTGTTCGGCGTTCAGGGCGGACAGGGCCTCCGTCTGGACGGCGAGGCCGGAGCCGACCGCCCGGTCGACCAGGCCCAGCCCCTGCTCGGTCAACGTCACGTGGAGCCCGCGGCGGTCGTGCGGGTCGGGGGAGCGGCGCAGCAGCCCGGCGCGTTCCAGCTTGTCGAGGCGGCCGGTCATCCCGCCGGTGGTGAGCATGAGCGTCGCCGACAGCTCGCGGGGCGAGAGGGTGTACGGCTCGCCGGAGCGGCGCAGGGTGGCCAGGACGTCGAACTCGCCGCGTCCGATGCCGAGCGTGGCGTACGCCTTGTCCACGCGGTCGCCCACCGCACGCGTGAGCCGGTAGATCCGGCCGAAGACCTCCATCGCGGTGGTGTCGAGGTCGGGCCGCACCTCGGCCCACTGCTCGATGATCGCGTCGACGGGGTCCTCGCGCGGTGGGCGCTGTGCACTCATGGCCCGAGTATCCGCCGGTTTCCGGTCACCCGCAAGCAAGTAGCTTGAATGCAAGTTGCTTAGCGCTAAGCTACTTATCGCCAAGCCGCCTTCCGAAGGGGTGCCGGTCATGAAACGGCCCGCGACCGTCCTGCTCACCGCGCTCGCCCCCATCTCCTGGGGCACCACCTACGCCGTCACCACCGAGCTCCTCCCGCCCGACCGCCCCCTGTTCACAGCGGCCCTGCGCGCCCTGCCCGCCGGACTGGTCCTGCTGGCCCTCGCCCGGGTGCTGCCCCGGGGCGTCTGGTGGGGTAAGGCGGCGGTGCTCGGCGCGCTGAACATCGGCGCCTTCTTCCCGCTGCTGTTCCTGTCGGCGTACCGGATGCCGGGCGGGATGGCGGCGGTCATCGGCTCGGTCGGCCCGCTGTTCGTGGTCGGGCTGTCGGCGCTGCTGCTGGGGCAGCGGCCGACGCCGCGGAGTGTGCTGACCGGGATCCTGGCCGCGTTCGGGGTGAGCCTGGTCGTGCTGAAGGCGGCCGGGGCGCTCGACACCGTGGGAGTGCTGGCCGCGCTCGCCTCGACCGCCTCGATGTCCGCCGGAACCGTCCTGACCAAGCGCTGGGGCCGCCCGGACGGCGTGGGCCCGCTCGCGCTCACCGCCTGGCAGCTGACCGCGGGCGGCCTGCTCATCGCCCCGCTCGCTCTCCTGGCCGAGGGCGCGCCGCCCGTGCTGGACGGCCGGGCGGTCGGCGGCTACCTCTACCTGGCCCTCGCCAACACGGCCGTCGCCTACCTGCTCTGGTTCCGCGGCATCGGCCGCCTCACCGCCACCCAGGTCACCTTCCTCGGCCCCCTGTCACCGCTGACCGCCGCGGTGGTCGGCTGGGCCGCGCTCGGCCAGTCGCTGACCCCGCTGCAGCTGACGGGCATGGCGCTGGCGTTCACGGCGACGGTCGCCGGACAGCTCCGACCGGGCGTCTCGTCCGCGGGAACGCCGGTTTCCGCCGACAGGAGCGCGGCCGTCCCGGCGGCGGGGCTCACGGTGGCGTCACACCGTTCACCGTGACGTCGTGAGACAGGAGATGGGGGCGCCCGGCACAGTGCCGGCCGCCCCCATCGACGTACGGACGACGACTACTCAGCAGCCGCCGCGTCCGCCGTCTGCGCCTTCAGCGCGCGCTCCACGCCCGCGCGGGACTCGGAGACCAGCCGCCGCAGGGCCGCGCTGGGCTCCGCGGAGGCCAGCCACTCGTCCGTTTGGCGCAGGGTCTCCTCGGAGACCTGGAGCGACGGGTAGAGGCCGACCGCGATCTGCTGGGCGATCTCGTGCGAGCGGTTCTCCCAGATGTCCTTGACCACGGTGAAGAACTTCTCCGTGTACGGGGAGAGCAGCTCCCGCTGGTCGGTCTGGACGAAACCGCCGATGACCGCCTCCTGGACGGCGTTCGGCAGCTTGTCGGACTCGACGACCGACCCCCACGCCTCCGCCTTGGCCTCCTCGGTCGGACGGGCGGCCCGGGCGGTGGCCGCGTGCCGTTCACCGGCGGCGGTCTTGTCGCGCTCGTACTCGCCGGTGATCTCCGCCTCGTCGTAGCGGCCCACCGAGGCCAGGCGCTGTACGAACGCCCAGCGCAGCTCGGTGTCGACGGCCAGGCCCTCGATGGTCTGCGTGCCCTCCAGCAGGGCGTCCAGCAGATCCAGCTGCTCGGGCGTACGGGCGGTCGCGGCGAACGCGCGCGCCCACGCCAGCTGGTGGTCGCTGCCCGGCGCCGCCGCGCGCAGATGCGCCAGCGTGGCGTCCGTCCAGCGGGTAAGCAGGGCCTCACGGGCGGCCGGGTCGGCGTACAGCTCGATCGCCAGCTTCACCTGACGGTGCAGCGACTGCACGACACCGATGTCGGACTCCTTGCCGATGCCGGACAGCACCAGGGACAGGTAGTCGCGGGTCGGGAGCTCGGCGTCCCGGGTCATGTCCCACGCCGACGCCCAGCACAGCGCGCGGGGCAGGGACGACTCGAAGTCGCCGAGGTGCTCGGTGACGAAGGCGAGGGACCGCTCGTCGAGGCGGACCTTCGCGTACGACAGGTCGTCGTCGTTGAGCAGCACCACGGCCGGCCGACGCTTGCCCACCAGCTGCGGTACGGCGGTCAGTTCGCCGTCCACGTCCAGCTCGACGCGCTCGTCCCGCACCAGCTTGCCGCTGGCCCCTTCCGAACTGTCCAGTTCGTACAGGCCGACCGCGATCCGGTGCGGACGCAGCGTGGGCTCGCCCTTCGCGCCGGCGGGAAGGGCCGGGGCCTCCTGGCGGATCGCGAAGGAGGTGATGACACCGGCGGCGTCCGTCTCGATCTCCGGGCGCAGGATGTTGATGCCGGCGGTCTCCAGCCACGCCTTCGACCAGGCCTTCAGATCACGTCCGGAGGTCTTCTCCAGGGCGCCCAGCAGGTCGGACAGGCGCGTGTTGCCGTACGCGTGCGCCTTGAAGTACGCCTGCACGCCCGCGAAGAACTCGTCCATGCCGACGTACGCGACGAGCTGCTTCAGTACCGAGGCGCCCTTGGCGTAGGTGATGCCGTCGAAGTTGACGAGCACGTCGTCGAGGTCGTTGATCTCGGCCATGATCGGGTGTGTGGACGGCAGCTGGTCCTGGCGGTACGCCCACGTCTTCATGGAGTTGGCGAAGGTGGTCCAGGAGTGCGGCCAGCGGCTCCCCGGCGCGTGCGCCTGGCAGGCGATGGACGTGTAGGTGGCGAACGACTCGTTCAGCCACAGGTCGTTCCACCACTCCATGGTGACCAGGTCGCCGAACCACATGTGGGCCAGCTCGTGCAGGATCGTCTCGGCGCGCACCTCGTACGCGGCGTCCGTCACCTTGGACCGGAACACGTACTGGTCGCGGATGGTGACCGCGCCCGCGTTCTCCATCGCGCCCGCGTTGAACTCCGGCACGAACAGCTGGTCGTACTTCTTGAACGGGTACTGGTAGTCGAACTTCTCCTGGAACCAGTCGAAGCCCTGCCGGGTCACCTCGAAGATGGCGTCCGAGTCGAGGTGTTCGGCGAGTGAGGGGCGGCAGTAGATGCCGAGCGGGACCGACTGGCCGTCCTTCTCGTACACGCTGTGCACCGAGTGGTACGGGCCGACGATCAGCGCGGTGATGTACGACGAGATCCGCGGCGTCGGCTCGAACTCCCAGACGCTGTCCGTCGGTTCGGGCGTCGGCGAGTTGGAGATGACCGTCCAGCCGTCGGGCGCCTTCACGGTGAACTGGAAGGTGGCCTTGAGGTCGGGCTGCTCGAAGCTCGCGAAGACGCGGCGGGCGTCCGGCACCTCGAACTGGGTGTACAGATAGGCCTGGTTGTCGACGGGGTCGACGAACCGGTGCAGGCCCTCGCCGGTGTTGGTGTACGCGCAGTCGGCGACGACCCGCAGGATGTTGCGGCCCTCCAGCAGACCGGGCAGCGCGATCCGGGAGTCCGCGAAGACCTCGGCGGGGGCGAGCGGGTCACCGTTGAGCGCGATCTCGTGGACGGTCGGGGCGACCAGGTCGATGAAGGACTCCGTGCCGGATTCGGCGACATCGAAGCGCACCGTGGTCACGGACCTGTAGGTACCGCCCTCCTGCGCGCCGGAGAGGTCCAGATCGATCTCGTACGAGTCAACGGTGAGCAGCTTCGCCCGCTGCTGCGCCTCTTCGCGAGTCAGGTTTGTGCCAGGCACGCGGTCATCTCCTCGTCATTCAAAGGTGCGGCGCGGTAGCGCCTCGTTGGGGGGGTGGTGGTCGGGTGACGGGTGGGCGGGTTGCGCCATCCTTCCACGCGCCCGCATCGAACGCGATGTCCGTTTCCCGCCGGTGGGCAGGGCGGATGCACCGGAGTCTGAGGACATGACGACGTACACCGCACGACCCATCGGCCCGGTGGCCCTGAAGGAACTGCGCTCCGTCGATGACGCGGGACGCGCCGTGGCCCCCGTCATCGACGACGAGGGCGGCGCCCCGCTCCGCTGCTGTCTGCGCCGCAGTGAGCCCGGGGAGCGGATCGCCCTGGTCTCGTACGCGCCGCTGCGCCGCTGGGCGGCACAGACGGGAGCCGAGCCGGGGGCGTACGACGAGCAGGGGCCGGTGTTCATCCACGCGCAGGAGTGCGCGGGCCCGGACGGAGACGGCCTGGCCTTCACAAACTCCCACCGAGTCCTGCGCCGGTACTCCGCCGACGGACGCATCCTGGGCGGTCGGCACGTGAGGGCCCCCGAGGAGTTCGAGGACGCCTTTCGGAAAGCGTTCGACGACCCGGCCGTGGCACTCGTCCACGTCCGGGCCGTCGAGTACGGCTGCTTCCTCTACGAGGTGCGCAGGCCTTAGGGCCTCTCGTTTGGATCATGCCGGGCTCGCGGGGTCCGGCATGATCCAAACGAAAGACGCTAGCCCTTCAGCTCCGCCGCCACCAGCTCCGCGATCTGCACCGCGTTCAGCGCGGCGCCCTTGCGGAGGTTGTCGTTGGACAGGAACAGGGCGAGGCCGTTGTCGACGGTCTCGTCCTGACGGATGCGGCCGACATACGCCGGGTCCTGGCCGGCCGCCTGGAGCGGGTTGGGGACATCGGTGAGGGCGACGCCGGGCGCACCGCCGAGCAGTTCCTTCGCGCGCTCCACGCTGATCGGGCGGGCGAAGCGGGCGTTGACCTGGAGGGAGTGGCCCGTGAAGACGGGGACGCGGACGCAGGTGCCGGAGACCTTCAGCTCGGGGATCTCCAGGATCTTGCGGGACTCGTGGCGGAGCTTCTGCTCCTCGTCGGTCTCGTGCAGGCCGTCGTCGACGATCGAGCCGGCCATCGGCAGCACGTTGTACGCGATCGGGGCGACGTACTTGTTCGGCGCGGGGAACTCCGCCGCCGAGCCGTCGTGGGTGAGCTTCGGCGCGTCCTCGCCGACCTTCTTGACCTGCTCGAACAGCTCGTCCACGCCGGCCAGACCGGAGCCGGAGACCGCCTGGTAGGTGGCCACGACCAGCGCTTCGAGGCCCGCCTCGGCGTGCAGCGGACGCAGGACCGGCATCGCGGCCATCGTCGTGCAGTTCGGGTTGGCGATGATGCCCTTGGGGCGGTTGGCGATGGCGTGCGGGTTCACCTCGGCCACCACGAGGGGTACGTCCGGGTCGCGGCGCCACGCGGAGGAGTTGTCGATCACGACGGCGCCCTGCGCGGCCACCTTCTCGGCCAGCGCCTTCGAGGTCGAGCCGCCCGCGGAGAAGAGCACGATGTCCAGGCCGGTGTAGTCGGCGGTGGTCGCGTCCTCCACGGTCACGCCGTCCAGGACCGTTCCCGCCGAGCGGGCCGAGGCGAACAGCCGCAGCTCGGTCACGGCGAAGTCGCGCTCCGTGAGAATCCTGCGCATGACCGTGCCGACCTGACCGGTGGCTCCGACGATTCCGACCCTCACGGCGACTCCCTGTGTCTGTCTTTGCATGCTTTACGTGCGTGTTGCCTGGCCGAGACGTTTCCATGATGCGGCCGACAAGGGTCCGCCTGTCCAATTCTTTGGCCGCCATGCCCGAGGGCTGGGACACCCGAGGCGGGCCCACGGTTGCGGAACTCCCGTCCGCACCCCCACTGAGCTGCAGGAATTCGCCCTACGACTGCTTGATGCCGCAAGCTGTGCGGCCGTCCCGCGGTGATGTGACGTACACCTCTGAAGGATTTTTCCCCCGTTGTGCCGAACGTTTCCGCCCGCCACGGCGTCGTAGAGGAAACGCGGTGAGGGGAGGGGTGTCTGTGCTGCGCGGAAGGGCCCGCCGCGCGTCGGGGGACGAACACGCTGATCCTCTGGACGCGGCTCAGGAACGCCGGGTGCGAGCGGTGCTCGCCCTGGGCGGGGTGCCGCAGGCGGACCTGCCGGACGGGGTGCAGCAGGTCCGCCTGCGGTTGCTGGAGCGGGTGGCGCGGGGCGACGAGGCGCCGCGTGACGTGTCCGCGTGGGCGGCGGTCGTCGCCTCCAACCTGGCCATGGACTGGCACCGGGCCAAGCGCCGCCAGGAGCGCATCGGCGAGCGCCTGGCCTCCCTGCGCCAGCTGGAACACCCCTCCGGCGAGGACACCAGCGTGCTCTCCCTCGCCGTCGCCCAGGGCCTGGACGAGCTGCCCGACGCGCTGCGCCAGGTCGTCGTCCTGCGTTTCTACGCCGACCTGCCGGTGCGCGGGATCGCCACGGAACTCGGTATCCCGGAGGGCACGGTCAAGAGCAGGCTGCACACGGCGGTGCGCGCCCTGCGCGCCCGTCTGCACGAGGACGAGGTGGTATGACATGACCGCCGAACACGACGGATCCGCCGACATGGACGCGCTGATGGCCGCGATCATCGATGAGCCGCTGTCCGACGACGCCCGCGCGGACGCCGCCTTCATGGCCGAACACCGTTCCGCCGAGTCCGATCTCGCGCTGTTGCGCGAGCAGTTGGGGTTCATCGGCGACGCCCTCGGCGACCCCGCCAAGGCTCCGAAGCCCGTCAAGGCTCCGAAGCCCGTTCCCGTACGTCCGTCGCGGCCCCGCCGCCGGGCCTTCAGGCTCGCCTTCGGCGCCCTCGCGGTGGCCGCCGTCGCGGTCGTGCTGTCGGGCATGGGCTGGCTGCTGAGCCAGGCGGGGGACAGCATGAGTGACGCGTCGGGCAGCGCCGACAGCGCGGCCTCCAAGCAGGACTCCGGCGTCCGCTTCGGCAGCCCCCGGTACCTGGCCTGCGCCCGCACGGTTGCCGAGGGCACGGTCACCCGCCTCGAACAGCTCCCCGACACCGAACAACTGCGCGTCACCGTGCGCGTGACCCGCTCCTACAAGCCGGAGCGGGGCGCGGACCAGCTCACCTTCGTGATCAACCCCTACGACGTCACCCACCTGCACAAGGGCGACCAGGTCCTGCTCGGCGTCCCCCACGACGCCGCCACGCCTGACCACTGGGCCGTCGGCAAGCAGGAGGTCGCCCGCGAACGGGCCTGGATCGCCGCCTCGCTGCCCGAGTCCCGCACGCTGACCTGCGCATGAGACCGCAGTCTGACCTGCGCATGAGAAAAGGGCGGGCGCCCGCCATGACGACGAACGCCCGCCCCTCGGCCGTACCGACCGGTTACGGCGTGACCTTTCGGTTACGGCGTGACCTTCTCGATCTTCACGCTGCCGGTGCCCGCGACCGTGCCGCGGGCGTTCACCAGCTGGACCTGGCCGAAGAACTCACGGCCCTCCGGCGCGGGCGCGGCGGCGGTGACACTGCCGGAGACCGTCGCGGAGTCGCCCGTGCCGAGCTTCACCGGCGTCGAACCGTCGACGGTGACCGTGCCGAGCGCGGCGGAGAAGAACACGTCCTGGTAGTCGTACGCGGTGGAACCGGACGGGACCGAGTAGCCGACGACCTCGATGGTGTACGTACCGGCGGCGGGCGAGGGGAGGGACACCGCCTCCTCCGAGTCGCCGTCGGCGGAGTTGCCGAGTTCCTTGCCGGTGGCGTCGTACACGTACAGGTCCAGGTCGGCCGCCGGGTCGGAGACGTTGCCGATGGCGACGTCCAGCGACTTGGCGCCCGCGGGCACCTCGACCGTGGTGGTCTCGGTCTGGCGGGTGGCGATCGTCGGACGCGCCGACTTGGCCGAGCCGAGCGAGCCGCCCACCAGCTTGCCGTCGATCGGGGCGAAGCCGTTCGTCACCTTCCAGGAGGCGGTGGCCGGGGTGCCGACCTTGGCCTCGGGGACGGTCACGGTCTCCGGGTCGAAGACCGCGCCGAGGACGGAGACGTCCAGCTTGTAAGGGTTGTCGAGCATCGGAGACGTGCGCCGCGCCTCGACCTCGATCTCCCAGACGCCGGCCCGCGGATCGGCGTACGAACGCACGTCCGGCTTGCAGCCGTTGCCGTCGAGGTAGTTGTTGTAGCAGTTCGGGGTGCTCGTGGTGTCGGACGGGACGCCGGTCGGGTCGATGGCGATGAACCGGGTCTGGCTCTTGTCCTTCAGCCCGCCGATAGCGACCTCGAGGGACTTGGCGCCCTCCGGGACGGTCACGAAGTACGACTGGGTGCTGTTGCGCTGGACCGTGCTCGACGCCGCGTGGGTGTACTTCAGCGGCTGCGAGACCACGACGGTGGACAGCACCTGCTGGTCGACTCCCTCGGTCTTCGGGTCGTCGACCTCCAGGATCGCGCTCTTGAGGCCGGCGGACTTCGGCGCGGCCTGCACCTTCACGGTCACCGGCTGGTTCAGCGGCAGCCTGACCTCGTCCGAGCCGACGATCTTGAACGTGCTCGACGCGTTGTTCTCGAAGTACAGCTCGTGCCGGATCGCCTTGTCGGCGCCGGACGTACGGGTGATCGTGACGTCGTACGTCTTCTTCTGGCCGGCCTTGAGGCCGCCCTCACGGTCGTACAGGCCGGTGCCGAAGCCCGGGGTCTTCAGGAACTGGTCGATCGCGGTGTCGACCGGCGCCTTGACCGCGTACGTGTGGGCGGTGGCGCCGGAACGAATCGACTTCCAGGCGTCCGGAATGTTGATGAGGCCGGCCCCCTCCTCGTACGCCTGTACACCCTTGATGTGGTCGGCGGTCGAGGTGAGCGCTGTGCGCAGGGTGGCCGGGGTCAGGTCGGCACCCTTGGCCTTGGCGGCGGACAGCAGCAGCGCGGTGGCGCCCGCGGCCTGCGGGGACGCCATCGAGGTGCCCTGGAGCATCGAGTAGCCGGCCGGCAGGGTGTAGCCCGCCTCGGCGACCGGGCCGCCCGGCAGCCAGGTCTGGGTGGTGTTGATCGCGGCGCCCGGCGCGGACAGGGTCGGCGTGAAGCCGCCGTCCTCACGCGGACCGCGCGAGGAGAACGGCATCATCGCGTACTTCTTCTCCACGACCGAGCCGTAGTTGGCGGCCCAGGTCTCCTTGGAGATGGTCGCGCCGACCGAGATGACCTTGTCGGCCAGGCCCGGGTCGCCGATCGTGTTGGCGCCGGGGCCGGAGTTGCCGGCCGAGATCACCAGCTGGACGCCGTAGGTGTCGATGAGGCGCGTGTACAGCTCGGCGCGCGCGTTGTTGCCGTCGTTCAGCGCCGGGAGGCCGCCGATCGACATGTTCACGATGTCCACGCCACGGTTCGCGACGAGGTCGATCATGCCCTCGGTGAGCGCGACGTTGGTGCAGCCGGGGCCGAACTCGCAGGCCCGGGACGAGACGATCTTCGCGCCCGGCGCGGCGCCGTTCATCCTGCCGCCGAACAGGCCGTTCGCGGCGGTGATGCCGGCGACGTGGGTGCCGTGCTCGCTGGAGATCATGCCGATGTTGACGTAGTCGGCCTTGGCGCCCGCGGCGTTGTAGACGACGTCCTTGCGGATCTCGACGACGAACGGGATGCGCTCGGCGACGTCGGTCGCCGGGTCGTCCGTGCCGAAGTAGCCGATCCGGTAGCCGTCCTTGTACGGCTTCATCGGCTGCTCGTCGGCGAAGTCGTGGTCGTCGTCGAGGTCGACGCGCACGGTGCCGGCCGCGGCGTCGTACAGCGCGCCCCAGACGTCGGTCTTGTCGCCGTCGCGGTTGACGTCGCCCGCCTGGTCGCCGCCGGCCGTCGCGGACTCGTAGAAGTAGCTGAACTTGTACGAGCCGGCCGGGGCCTTGAACGTCTCGGCGGTGCCGCCGCGGGGGGTCGCGGAGAACGCCGGACCGGCCGCCGAGGTGGTCATCTGCAGCCACGAGCCGTCGCCGTCGGAGACCGGGTCGGTCGAGGTCACCCAGTCGACGATCTTCCGCTCGCCGGTGCTGGTCTTCTGCAGCGCCGGGTGCGCGAGGTCCACGCCCGAGTCGAGGACGCCGATGGTGACGCCCCGGCCGTCCGCCTTCGGGTTCTGCGTCACGAAGTCGACGGCGCCCGTCTCGAACGACGGGTTGTACGGGTTCTCGGCGGGGGTCTTCCTGTTCGGCGCCGGGTAGGAAGCCTTGCCCTTGGCCGTGGCGCCCTTGGCGGTGTCCGCGGCCGGCGACGGGTCGTCCAGCACGATCTCCTGCCGCAGGTCGATGCCGTGCACGGCGGTGAGCTTCGCGGCGGCGGCGATGGCCGCGTCCGCCCTGCCGGTCGGGACGGTGGCGCGGACGTAGCCGAGCTTGTCGTAGGTCTTGCCGATCAGGCCGCCCTGGACCGCGTCGAGCTGCTGGGAGACCTGCTCGGTCTGTCCGGGCGCGGTCGCGATCATCATCGTGACGCTCTTGTCGCCGTCGGCCTTGGCCTCGGCGAGCGCGTCGGCGTCGTCGGAGCCGAGCTTGTCGTGGGCGGACTTCACACCCGGGTCGGCGGCGACGGGTGCGTCGTCGGCGGCGAGGGCCATGGGTATCGGCCCGGCGGCGGAGAGCGCGGCCACCAGTCCGGCGGCGACGGCGATACGGGCCACGCGTCTCGCGCCGGATATCGGCTCGCGCTGGGGGGTGAGGGTCATCGGCATCCCTTGTAGGTAAAGGAACGAACGGTGTGCGACCAGACCCGATCGGTCCTGGTCGCCGAGGTCCGGATTGCGATCCCGGACGATCGCACAGCTTTACCCATGGGAGGGATGTTTAGGGAGAGTTGACCGAAACGATATGGACGCATGGGGAAAACCCCCTATGCGCTTTGCGGAGATGAGTCATGAATGGGGCAACTCGCCCCAGAGGCGCCCGGGTTCGGGTTAACTTCCCTTGGTGCTCAAGAAGTTGCGGGTGGCGGCCTACGCCATATGCGTGCGTGACGGACAGCTCCTGCTCTCCCGGTCCCCGGCACCCGACGGCGGGCCGCCGGAGTGGGTTCTGCCCGGCGGGGGGATGGAGCACGGCGAGGATCCCCACGACACCGTCGTGCGGGAGGTGGCCGAGGAGACCGGGTACCGCATCGAGGTCACCGGCCTGCTCGGCGTGCACTCCGGTCACCGCACCATTCCCGGCCGTTTCGGGCGCGATGTCGACCACCACGGCGTACGGCTCGTCTACGAGGGCCGGATCACCGGCGGCGAGCTCCGCTACGAGATCGGCGGCTCCACCGACATGGCCGCCTGGCACGACCTGGACGCCGTGCCCGGCCTGAACCTGGTGAGCCTGGTCGACCTCGGGCTACGGCTGTGGCGGGAACGACCGGCCACCGGGCACCTCGCGCCGCCACCGGTCGAACCCCCTCCGGAAACAGCTCCCCTACCCGGGAAGATGAACACGGAGTAGCCGTCCCCAAGCCGTTGGGGGAGCGGTCGAGGGCGCGCAGGGTAGTCCAAGATCCACGTACGGTGATCGGCGCTGTGCGTTGCTGCCTCGTTCACGCGCAGGTCATGCCCGGTGCCAACGATCGGTAGTGAGCGGGATGTTCGCAACAGCGACCGCCCGCGACCACTGCCGACGCGTTCGCACTCGGGGAGACCGCGCCATGTCGCGCACACGCTCTGTCGCCGGTCCCGCACAAGGGACCCATCGCCGTACCGTCCTCGCCGCCACCGCGGCGGTCACCCTCTCCGCGGGCGTCGGCTACGCCCTGCGGCCCACCGACAGCCAGGCCGCCCCCGTCACCGACACCGCGGCCGCCCAGGCGCCCGTGGCCCAGTCCCGCAGGGCCCCGGCCGCCCCCATGGCCCCCTACACCCGCGGCACCACCCTCGCCTCGGTCGCCGCCCCGCGCACCGGTTCCGGCTACCGCCGCCTCGGCGACGGCCCCGGCTGGAGCCGCACGGTCCGCAGCGAGCTCGCGGCGCCCAAGTCCGGCCGGGCCGGCCGCCGTACCGCACTGGCCTCCTTCGTGCAGATCACCGACCTGCACCTGATCGACGCCCAGCACCCGATGCGGCTGGAGTACCTGCGCTCCACCGACGCCCACGCCTGGCGCCCGCACGAGGCGCTCACCGTGCCCGGCGCCATCTCGCTCGTGGAGCGGATCAACGCGCTGCGGGGCGCGCCCGTCACCGGCTCGCCGCTGCACTTCGCCATGACCACCGGCGACAACACCGACAACAACGCCAGAACCGAGCTCGACTGGTTCCTGACGATCATGAGCGGCGGCCGGGTCACCGCCAACTCCGGCGACCCGCGCCACTACGAGGGCGTGCAGAACAGCGGCCTCAAGCAGTACTGGCAGCCCGACTCCACCGTGCGCGACACCGACAAGCAGCTCGGCTTCCCGCACCTCCAGGGCTATCTGACCGCCGCACTGCGGGAGTTGAACAGCCCCGGCCTCAACCTGCCCTGGTACTCCACGGTCGGCAACCACGACTCCATGCCGCTCGGCTGCTACGGCCACGGCGACTCCTGGCTCGCCGAGTACGCGGTCGGCGGCAAGAAGCTGATGAGCGTGTCCGCGTCCGAGGCGAGCAAGCTCCAGGACGCCATCAAGAACGCCAAGGACCCCAAGGGAACCGCGTTCCGCGACTTCCTCAAGGCCCACTCCCGCGACATGCGCTCGGTCACGCCCGACGAGAGCCGTGCCCCCTTCACCGCCACCGAGTACCTCGAGGCCCACCTCGACCCGGCCCACCGCGGTCTGGGCCCGGTCGGCCACGGCTACTCCACCGCCAACCTCGACGCGGGCACCCAGTACTACAGCTTCCGGATCGCCGACGACGTCATCGGCATCAGCCTGGACACCACCGACGCGGGCGGCCACTACGAGGGCTCCATCGGGACGGCCCAGCTGAGGTGGCTGGACCGGACCCTGCGGGAGAACAAGGACTCGTACGCGGTCCTCTTCAGCCACCACACCAGCAAGACGATGACCAACACCCGCCCCGACCCGGCCCGCCCCGGCGATCGGCGGCACACCGGCCAGGAGGTCATCTCCCTCCTCGGCCGCCACGCCAACGTCCTGGCCTGGGTGAACGGTCATATCCACCGCAACGACATCACCCCGCACTCCACCTCCTCCGGCCGCGCCTTCTGGGAGATCTCCACCGCCTCCCACGTCGACTACCCCCAACTCGCCCGGGTCATCGAGCTGGTGGACAACAAGGACGGCACGCTCTCGATCTTCACCACCTGCGTCGAGTCCTCTGCCCCGCACCGCACGGACTTCTCCGACCTCTCCCAGACCGGCCTGGCGGCCCTCTACCGCGAGCTCTCCTTCAACGCGCCCGGCGCCAGTACGAGCCTCGGCGGCGACGCACAGGACCGGAACACGGAGCTCGTACTGAAGAAGGGCTGAATCCGGCCCAACCGGCACACCGGCAGTCAACTCTCCCGCGGTGCCCCAAGTCCCCCTACCCGACCACGCTCAACAGTGAGCGGTTCGAGAAGGGGGAGGACATGACCGTACGAGTACGGGCGACTCTGGTGGCGGCGACCGCCGTGGCACTCACGGCGGCCCTGGCGGCACCCGCGATCGCGGCGCCGCCCGCCGGGAACACCGGCCACACCGGGCACCACGACGCCACCCGCGCGGCGATCGAGGCGGCGGTCGCGGACGGCGTGCCCGGAGTGACGGTGACGGCCAGGGACCGGCGGGGCGAATGGTCGGCGACCGCGGGCGTGGGCGACCTGCGGACCGGCAAGCCGCGTTCGCCGCAGGACCACTACCGGGCGGGCAGCATCACGAAGACGTTCGTCGTCACGGTGCTGCTCCAACTGGAGGCACAGGGGCGGCTGTCCCTCGACGACCGGGTGGAGAAATGGCTGCCCGGACTGGTCCGCGGCAACGGCCACGACGGCCGCGCGATCACCCTGCGCCAGCTCCTCAACCACACCAGCGGTGTCTTCAGCTACGGCGACGACCCGGTCTTCGAGGAGACGTACGAGCGCAAGGACGGCTTCATGAAGCACCGCTACGACCGCAAGACGCCCCAGGACCTGATCGCGATCGCCATGTCCCACCCGCCGCGCTTCGCACCGGGCACGTCCTGGTCCTACTCCAACACCAACTACGTGCTGGCCGCCCTGGTGATCGAGAAGGTCACCGGCCACGCGTACGACAAGGAGGTCATGCGCCGCGTCATCACCCCGCTCGGGCTGAAGGACACCGAGGTCCCCGGCACCAGGCCGACCCTCCCGAAGCCCAGCAGCCGCGCCTACTCCAAGCTGGCGGACGCGACCACCGGCCCGACGTACGACGTCACCGAGATGAACCCCGCACTGGCCTTCGGCTCGGGAGACATGGTCTCCACCTCGGCCGACCTCGGCCGCTTCTACTCCGCGCTGCTCCAGGGCCGGCTGCTCCCGCCGGCCCAGCTGAAGGAGATGAAGACGACGGTGCCGGAGACCACCATCCCGAACGCCCAATACGGCTTGGGCCTCGGCGATGTCACCCTCAGCTGCGGTGTCCATGTCTGGGGCCACACCGGGGAAATCCACGGCTCGACCTCGATGGCCGTGACGACGGCGGACGGCCGGCACACCCTTGCCGTCAACTTCAACAACGACTGGTCGGGGGACATCATGGCGGTGATCGACGCGGAGTACTGCGGCGAGTAGTCACGGCGGAGTACTGCGGTGAGGGGGCACAGGCGAGAGGCGCAGTCGGGGCCCTCTCACGGCCATAGGCCGTGAGGACCGCTCCCCGGCAGGTGGTCGGGAGGACCGCGACATGCGGAAGGGCCCGCCGGATCGTGCGATCCCGTGGGCCCCTCCGCTCCCCTCCTGATCCCGCCCCGGTCCAGCGCTAACGGGGCAGCACCACGACATACGCGGCGGGATCCCGGTCCCCGGCCGCCATGAGGGCCGTACGGACCACCGTCGCCTGCTGCTCCATCGTGTCCCGGAGCTTCTTCGGGGTGATGTGGACGACGGTGATGCCCAGCCGCTCCAGGTGCTCGCGCTTGCGGGCGTATTCGGACGACAGCGCGTCGTGCTCGTCCTGTCGGCGGTCCTGCCCGCGCTCCTGCCGGTGGTCCTCGCGGTCGTGCTGGCGGGCCGCGCGGGTGTCCAGTTCGACCGCGACCGCCTGCTCCGGCCAGTACGCGTCCAGGCCGCCCAGGTGCGGGCCGCCGGGGAGGCGCAGGTCCACGTTCCACACCGGGTCGGGCAGGCCGTACTCCTCGACCATCCGGTAGAGCCGGTTCTCGGCGATCGCCCGGCCCTCCGCGAGGAGGGAGTCCACCGCGTCCACCACGTGCGGGCGGCTCAGCAGCTTGGCGTCGTTCAACGCCCGTACCACCGACGCCGGTTCGCAGTACCGGTCGCGGACCGCCTCGGTCAGCAGCCGGCGTACGGCATCCGCGTCCGCCAGTTCGGCCACCGCGTCGGCCAGGGCGCGCGGGACCGGGGCGACCGGCAGGCCCTTCACCGGCTCGGGTGTGGGGAGCGCCCCCGTGCGGACGATCCGCGCGCAGCCCGTCGAGCGCAGCCGGCGCATCCGGGGGACCAGGATGTCGATCCGGTCCAGGGCGGGCAGCGGCGGGGTCGAGCGGAAGCCGTGCAGGGTGAGCGCCGCCAGGCCGGTGATCATCGCGTCCGTGTACACCGGGCGGTGCGGGCCGTGCGCGCCGGGCTGCGCCGGGACCCCGGTCGTCTGCTCCCGTGCCGCGTACATCAGCGCCGCGTGCAGCCGCTCCTCGCTGGTCGGCGGACTGGGGTGGAGCAGGAAGACCCCCGGGAGGATCTGCTGCCAGGGGCCGCCGGGACGGCACTGCTCGTTCATCTCCGAGGCCGAGACGCCGTGCGAGCGGAGACGGGCGGCCGTCAGCACCCGCTGGTGCACGTCGGGGAGGTGCTTGAGGGGGCGCGGGGAGAGCGGGGGGACCGGGGTGTTGTGGTTCATGACCGGCAGATTCCCGCCATCCGACCGGCTTTTAACCGTTGTTACAGGTCCGTCGACAAATGCGGACAAGGTCGCACTAAAGGACGGATGTTCGGGTGCCGAGTAGCCGTGGAAAACCCCTGGTCCGTTCGGGTGCGTCCCAGGGGTTACGGCGTCTGTTGGCCGAATTCCGTAACGGTGACGGCAGGCTCAGGTTTTGGCCAAGGCTACGGTCGGCTCGCGGCCGCCGCCTCCGCGTCGCACGCCTGTCCCCGCAACGCCCGTGCCAGGTCGTCCCGTGCCTCCAGCACCAGTCGGCGCAGGGCGGGCGCCGCCTCCTCGTGGGCGGCGAGCCAGGCGTCCGTCGCGTCCAGCGTCTCCTGCGAGTCCTGGAGGGAGGGGAACAGGCCCTTGACCACGTGCATCGCGATCTGGATCGACCGCTCCCGCCACACCCGCTCGATCACGCCGAAGTACTTCTCCGCGTACGGCGCGAGCAGCTCCCGCTGCGAGGGCCGGTCGAAGCCCGTGATCGTCGCCTCCACCAGCGCGTTCGACAGGGCGTCGGACTCCACCACCTGCGCCCACGCCTGCGCCTTGACCGCCGCCGAGGGGCGGGCGGCGAGACAGCGGACCTGGTGGCGCTTGCCGGACGCCGTGTCGTCGCGGGCCAGTTCGGCGGCCAGCGCGCTCTCGTCGGCGATGCCGTGGGCCGCGAGCGGCTCCAGGAACGCCCACCGCAGCTCCTGGTCGACCTCCAGTCCCGCGATGGCCGACGTGCCGTCCAGCAGGCCCAGCAGCAGATCGAAGCCGCCGCGCCCCTCCGCCGTACGCGCGACGAACCGCGCCCACGCCAGCTGCTGCTCGCTGCCCGGCTCGGCGCGGGACAGCTCCCGCTCCGCGCCCTCGGCGAGCAACGCCGCGCCCTGCGCACGCCACCCTGGAGCCGCGTAGTGGACGATCGCCGACTCGGCCCACGCGTGCAGCATCTGCAGTACGCCGATCTCGGACTCACGCCCCCCGAACCGCAGCACCAGGTCCACGAAGTCCCGCGCCGGCAGCAGCGCGTCCCGGGTCATGTTCCACAGCGCGGACCAGCACAGGGCCCGGGCGAGCGGATCGGTGAGGTCACCCAGGTGCGCCTTCAGGGTCTCCAGCGAGGTCGCGTCGAAGCGGATCTTGCAGTAGGTGAGGTCGTCGTCGTTGACCAGCACCAGCTCGGGGGCCTCGGCGCCGGCCAGCTCGGACACGACCGTACGCGGGCCGTCGACGTCCGCCTCGGCACGGGCGTACCGCTCCAGCGCGCCGGACGCGGACCGCCGGTACAGGCCCACCGCCACCCGGTGCGGGCGCAGTTCGGGGTGCGATTCGGCGGCCTCCTGCACCACCGTCAGCTCGTCGATCCGGCCGTCCGCTTTCAACAGCACCTGCGGGGTGAGGGAGTTGACCCCGGCGGTCTGCAGCCAGGCCCGCGCCCACGTGGCCATGTCCCGGCCGCTGGTCTCCTCAAGGACCGACAGCAGATCGCCGAGCCTGGTGTTGCCGTACGCGTTCCGCTTGAAGTAGCGCCGGGCGCCCTCCAGGAACGCGTCCTGCCCGACGTACGCCACGAGCTGCTTCAGCACCGACGCGCCCTTGGCGTACGTGATGCCGTCGAAGTTCAGCTTGGCGTCCTGAAGGTCGCGGATGTCCGCCGTGATCGGGTGCGTGGAGGGCAGCTGGTCCGCGCGGTAGGCCCACGCCTTGCGGCGGTTGGCGAAGGTGACCCAGCCGTTGACGAAGCGGGTCGCGCCGACCAGCGAGAACTCGCCCATGAAGTCCGCGAACGACTCCTTGAGCCACAGGTCGTCCCACCACTCCATGGTCACCAGGTCGCCGAACCACATGTGCGCCATCTCGTGCAGGATGACGTTCGCCCGGCCCTCGTACGACGCCTGGGTGACCTTGCCGCGGAAGATGTACTCCTCACGGAAGGTGACCAGGCCCGGGTTCTCCATCGCGCCGAGGTTGTACTCGGGTACGAACGCCTGGTCGTACTTCCCGAAGGGGTACGGGTAGTCGAAGTGGTCGTGGAAGAAGTCCAGGCCCTGCTTGGTCACCAGGAACACGTCGTCGGAGTCGAAGTGCGGGGCCAGGCCCTTGCGGCACAGGGCGCCCAGGGGGATCTCCAGGCGGGTGCCGTCCTCGAAGACCCGCTCGTACGAGTCGGTCACGTAGTGGTACGGGCCCGCGACCACACACGTGATGTACGTCGAGATCGGCTTGGTCTCCGCGAACCGCCAGACCCCGTCGGCGAGTTCACCGACACCGTTGCCCCACACCGTCCACCCCTCGGGCGCCCGCACCTCGAAACGGAACGGGGCCTTCAGATCCGGCTGCTCGAAGTTCGCGAAGACCCGGCGGGAGTCGGCCGGCTCGTACTGCGTGTAGAGGTAGACCTCGCCGTCCTCGGGGTCGACGAACCGGTGCAGGCCCTCACCGGTGCGGGAGTAGGCGCACTGGGCGTCGACGATCAGCTCGTTGTCGGCGGCCAGGTCCTCCAGGAGGATCCGGGAGCCGTCGAAGACCTCGCTCGGGTCGAGGTCCTTGCCGTTCAGGGAGACGGCGGTCACATCCGGCGCGATCAGGTCCGCGAAACTGGAGGCGCCCGGATCGCCGCACCGGAAGCGGATCGTGGTGACCGAGCGGAAGGTCCGCGGGCCGTCCCCCGTCTCGTCGCCGACCGCCGAACGGATGTCGAGGGACACGTCGTATCCGTCGACGGACAGCAGGGCGGCCCGCTCCCGGGCCTCGTCGCGGGACAGGTTCTCACCGGGCACGGATGGCACTCCCTCGGGTGTGTTTCAGTATGTGGACCAGGGCTGATCCTGCCATGCGCCTGCCAGCCACGGCAGCCGGGAATGGGGCGGGACCCGGCCGGTGTTCCACCTTGAGGTCAGCCATGACGCCGTATCGCGCACCGCACTCCGAGGAGACCCATGTCCGAGACCGCCGCCTCCGGCAAGACCCCCGTCGACTTCTGGTTCGACCCGCTGTGCCCCTGGGCCTGGATGACCTCGCGCTGGGTGCTGGAAGTGGAGAAGTCCCGGGACATCGAGATCCGCTGGCACGTGATGAGCCTCGCCGTGCTGAACGAGGACCGGATCGACGAGCTGCCCGAGGAGTACCGGGACATGCTCGCGACCAAGGCATGGAAACCGGTCCGGGTGGTGACCGCGGCCTGGCAGAAGCACGGCGCCGACGTCGTCGGACCGCTCTACACCGCCCTCGGTACCCGCTTCCACAACGGCGGCGAGGGCCCGACCGTCGAGGCCATAGCGGCAGCTCTCGACGAGGTCGGCCTGCCCGCCGACCTGATCGAGTACGCCGACCAGGAGGACTTCGAGTTCGACGCCCAGCTGCGCGCCTCCCACAAGGAGGGCATCGAGAAGGTCGGCCAGGAGGTCGGCACCCCGGTCATCGCGGTCCCCGGCCCCGACGGCGAGGAGATCGCGTTCTTCGGCCCGGTCGTCACCCCGACCCCCCAGGGCGACGCCGCCCTGCGCCTGTGGGACGGCACCCTCGCCGTCGCCTCGGTCCCCGGCTTCTACGAGCTCAAGCGCACCCGTACCAAGGGCCCTGACTTCAGCAACCTGTAGGGATCACTGTCCGGCGGCGGCCGCCTCCTCACCGAACCTGTCGGGGAGGCGGCCGCGGTCGCTCTTTTTCAGGTGGCGGTAGTACGTCAGACAGCCCTTGGCGGTGCACCGCCAGAGGTTGTCCACGTGGTGACCGTCCCCCTTCTCCGCACGGATCGCCGCCTTCTCCTCGTCGTTGAGAAGCCGGAACTCCTGCATGCCGCGGCAGGTCGGGCAGTCCAGTGTGCGTGTCCCCATCACGTTCTCCTCGCGATCACGGCCGGATCCGGGAAGTCGGTCACCACCGCGTCGACCCCGGTCCCGTAGTACAGCGCGTACTACGCAGTACTGTGCGTACTTCGCGAGCGCGTCCCCCGAAATCGTCGGCTCCGGCACTTCGCCGGCATCCCGCCGGTTCCCGCCGGCGGGAACCGGTCGGGCCGTTCAGGCGCGGGCCCGGTCGCGAGCCGCCGCCAGCCTGACCAGGTGCTCGTCGAACCCCGCGGCGTAGTACGCGGCCCGGTCCGGGTCCGGTTCGATCACCGCCGTCGGCTCGGTCCAGGCGGCCGGGTCCAGCGCGATCCCGAACCGTTCGGCCGCCGCGAGCACCGCGCCCCGGGCGCCCACCTCGCCCTCGACGACCCGCAGCGGCCGGCCGAGCACATCGGCGAGCAGCCGCATCCAGGCGGGGCTGCGGGTGCCGCCCCCGCACACCGCCAGCGAGCCCGTCAGACCCGCGGCCGCCAGACAGTGCCGGGCCGCGTAGCCGATGCCCTCGCAGGTCGCGCGGACCAGGTCGGCACGGGTGGACTCCAATGAGACCCCGGTGAGTTCGGCGCGCAGCCGCGGCTCGACGAACGGGGCGCGCTCGCCCGAGGGCGCGAAGTAGGGCAGGACCCGGACCCCGTGGGCGCCCGGCGGGGTGGCCGCCAGCAGGCCGTCCACCTCCTCGTGGCGGACGCCCGTCGTCGACAGCACCCAGTCCAGGGCCGCCGTCCCGACCATCGCGGGCATGGCCCGCAGTCGGTGGCCCGGACGGTCGGTGGAGATGTACAGGCCGGCCGGTTCACCGGTCAGGTCGAGGTCGGTCGTGGCGACCAGGGCGGCCAGGCAGGTGCCGACGATGAGGAGGCCGTCCCCGGGGGTGGTGGCACCGGCGCCGAGCGCGCTGGCGGGCAGGTCGTAGGGGCCGTTGCTGACGCGGGTGCCGGGCGCCAGCCCCTCGCCGCGGGCCTCGGCCGTCGCGATCGGGTCGGCGACCGGGGCCAGCAGTCCACGCCGGTGGGTCAGGCCCAACAGCTCCACGACCCCGTTGTCGTACGTGCGGGTGCGCGGGTCGAGGAACGGCATGGACGCGTCCGACACGTCCGTCGTCGCCCGTGTGGCCCCCGTCAGCCGCTGGAAGACCATGTCCTTGCAGCAGACGGCCGCGGCGGCGGCGTCCAGGGACTTCGGCTCGTGCCGGTCCAGCCAGGCCAGCAGCGGACCCGGGCAGCCCGGGAACATGGCGCTGCCCGTCCGCCGGAACACCGCCTCGAAGGTGCCGTCCGCCAGCCACCGGTCGAGCGGTTCGTGGGCCCGCCCGTCCATCCACGAGGCCGCCGCCCGCACCGGCCGCCCCGCCGCGTCCACCAGCCACACCCCGTCGCCCTGCCCGGTGAGCCCGGCCAGCTCCACCGGCTCGGCCACGCGTGCGGTCAGCGCGTCGAGGACGGCGACGACCGCCCCGTACACCTCCTCCATGTCCTGCTCGACGAAGCCGCCGTGCAGCGAGAGGCCCACCGGGCGGGCCTCGACGGCCAGTTCACGACCGGTGCCGTCGAAGGCGGCGGCCTTCACCACGGACGTGCCCACATCGATACCGACGTACATGCCGGCCTCCTCAACACTCGTCCCGGATGTCAGGTCAGGCAGTTGGCCAGCGGCTCCCCGCGCACCCAGCGGCCCACCTCCGCCGCCGCGATCGCCGCCGCCTTCTCGGCCACCGCCCGGCTGGCCCCGCCCAGATGCGGGGTGAGCACCACCCGCTCGGCGAGCGGCGGGGCGGTGAGCCGCGCGCCGGCCGGCAGCGGCTCCCGCGCGTACGTGTCCAGTGCCGCCGCCGACAACCGCCCGCTCTCCAGCGCGTCGCACAGCGCGTCCTCGTCCAGCAGCGGGCCGCGCGCCACGTTCACCACGACCGCGCCGGACGGCAGCAGCGCGAGCTCACGGGCGCCGATCAGACCCCGGGTCTCGGGGGTGAGGCGGGCGTGCAGGGTGATCACCCGGGAACGGGCGAGGAGTTCGTCGAGCGAGGTCACCCGCAGTCCGTGGATCTCGCCGCGCACATAGGGGTCGTACACCATCACCTGCGCGCCGAAGGCGCACAGCACCCGGGCGACCCGGCTGCCGACGGCGCCGTAGCCGACCAGTCCGACCGGCAGGTCCTCCAGCTCCAGTCCGCTGTGCTCGTACGTGTAGTACGTCGCGCCCTCCCAGCTGCCCTGCCGGGCGAGCAGATCGTGGGCCTGCGGGATGCGGCGCAGGGCCGCCAGCAGCAGGCCGACGGTGAACTCGGCGGTGGCGGCGGCGTTGCGGCCCGGTGCGAAGCACACCCGCACGTCGTGCGCCTTCGCCGCGTCGAGGTTCACGTTCACCGGCCCGCCCCGGCAGACGACGACCAGCCGCAGGTCCGGTGCGGCCGCCAGGACCCGTTCGGTGACGGGCCCCATCTGGGTGATCAGCACCTCCGCCCCGGCCAGCGCCTCGATCAGTTCGTCCTCGGCATCGCTCGCCTCCGTCACCTCCGCCACGGGGCCGAACGGTTCCAGGGGCCAGCCGAGCCTCAACTCGCTGACGTTCACGGGGTGTTCGCCGACCTCGTCGGCCACCGCCCGCGCGATCAGGTCCGGCAGGACGAAGTGGTCGCCGGCGGCCACGACTTGCAGCGTCTGGCTCATCTGAGGGTGTCTCCCGTGTCGGCGTCGAAGACGTGGGTGAGGTGCGGGTCGGCGGTGACGCGGACGGACTCGTCGTGGGCGAGGCGCACGTCCGGATCGGTGAGGACCACGAGGGGCCGCTCGACCCCGTCGAGGGTGAGGGTGGCGATGCCCGACTCCAGGAGGGGCTCGTGGGCCAGGACACGGGCGGGCAGGCCGTCCGCGGCGAGCCCGAGGTCCTCCGGGCGTATCCCCACCACCACCTCGCGTCCCGCCGCGACCGGCACCGGCAGCGCGAGCCGCACGGAGTCCGAGAGACGGGCGTGTCCGTCGGCCGTGACGGTTGCGGGGAACAGGTTGATCGGGGGTTCGCCGACGAAGTCCGCGACGAAGACGTTGGCGGGGCTGTCGTAGATCTCGTACGGGGTGCCGAGCTGCTGGATGACACCGTCCTTCATCACGGCGATCCGGTCGGCAAGCGAGAGGGCCTCCTCCTGGTCGTGCGTGACCAGGATCGTGGTGTGCCCAAGGTCGCGTTGGATGCGCTTGAGCTCGCGGCGGGTGGTGTCGCGCTGGGCGGCGTCGAGGTGGGACAGCGGCTCGTCGAGGAGCAGGACGTCCGGTTCGCGGATCAGCGCGCGGGCCAGGGACACGCGTTGTTTCTGGCCGCTGGACAGGCCCGCCGGGCGGGCGTCGAGGATGCCGGTCAGACCGACCCGCTCGGCGATGTCCCGCACCCTGCGGTCGACGTCCCCCCGGGCCGCCCTGCCGCGCGCCCTGAGCCCGAACCCGAGGTTCTCCGCGACCGTCAGCGGCGGATACAGCGCGTAGTTCTCGAACGCCACCCCGACATTGCGGCGCCCGGCGGGCCTGCCGACCAGCGACGCGCCGTCCACCAGGATGTCCCCTCCGGTCACCGTCTCCAGCCCGGCGATCATCCGCAGGGTGGTGGACTTGCCGCAGCCCGACGGGCCGAGCAGCCCGAGGAGTTCACCCGACCGGAGCGCCAGGTCGATGCCGCACACCGCGTCCACCGCCGGCCGGCCCCGCGCCGCATAGGTCTTGCGCAGCTCACGTAGCTCCAGCTGGGTCATCACCGCCGCCCTTCGTCGCGCACACCTCGTAACGGACCTTGTGCTCGTCCAGGTCACGCAGCGCGTCCGCCGGCGCCCCGTCGTCGACCAGGACCAGATCGAAGCGGGACAGCGGGACGACCCGGTGCAGGGCGACCCGGCTGAGCTTCGTGTGGTCGATCAGCAGGACGTTGCGGGCCGCCGAGTCGAGCATCGCCCGCTTCACGGACACGATGTGCTGCTCCTGGTGGTACGCGTAGCCCCCGTGCACCGCGGACGTCGACGCGAAACACAGGTCCACCCGCAGCGACTGCACGGCCTCCACGCAGGACACCCCGAGGAACGAGGAGTGCAGCGGGTCGTAGTCGCCGCCGAGGGCCATGAGGTGGATGCCCCGCTGCTCGGAGAGCAGGTTGATCGCCTCCAGGAAGTTGGTGACGACCGTGAGGGGGGTGACCTCGGCGAGCCGGAGCGCGCGGGCTATCTCCAGGGCGGAGGTGGAGTCGTCGAGCATGATCGCCATACCGGGCTCGACGAGCTTCAGCGCCCGCTCGGCCACGGCGGCCTTCTGGGGCCGCATGGTCTTCAGCCGGTACTGCACGTTCGACTCGAACACCCCCGACGGCTGCGCGGTCACCCCGCCCCGGAACTTCCGTACCACTCCCTGACGTTCGAGTTCGTCGAGATCGCGGTGGATGGTCATCAGGCTCACCCCGAAGCGCTCGGCGAGTTCCGCGGCGGTCGCCGACCCCTCGGCCAGTACCTGTTCCGCCATGGCGGCCTGGCGGGCCGCGGGTCCCTGCTGTGCGCTGTGGTTGCTGTGGCTCATCGCGCGCTCTTCCCGATCCGTCGTCCTGGGCGCTCCGGCCGGTCGGCCTCGAACAGCAGCAGGTTCTCAGGCCGGACGGTCAGCCGTACCGGATCGTCGGGACGCAGTCCGGCCGCCGCCGCCCGCGGGACGACGAGCGACACGTACTGCTCGCCGAGGCGGACGGTCACCTCGACGGCCCGGCCGAGGACCTCGGTGACGTAGACGGTGCCGGTGAGTTCGTGGCCCCGGCCGTCGAGCGCGAGGTCCCGGGGCCGTACGCCGATCAGGACGTCGGTGTTCTCCCGCACCGGCGCGTGCAGCGGCAGCTCGACCCGTCCGTCCGCCGACCGGAAACCCCCGCCGGGCGTGACGGTCCCCGGCAGCAGGTTGATCCGGGGCTGTCCGAAGGCACGCGCGACCTCCGTGTCGCGGGGCCGGTACCAGATGTCCTCCCGGGTGCCGGTCTGCACGATCCGCCCGTCCCGGATCACCCCGATCCGGTCGCCGAGGGCCAGCGCCTCCACCGAGTCGTGGGTGACGTACAGGGTCGTGGTGCGCCGGGCCGCCCCGATCGCCTTCAGTTCGGCCCGCATCTGCTGGCGCAGCTTGGCGTCCAGGTGGGAGAGCGGCTCGTCGAGGAGGAAGGCGCGGGCCGGGCGGACCAGGACCCGGCCGAGGGCGACGCGCTGCCGCTGGCCGTTGGAGAGCCGGCCGACCGGGCGGTCCAACAGGCCGCCGATGCCGAGGAGTTCGGCGACCTCGCCGATCCTCGCGCGGGCCTCGGCGGCGGGCAGGCGGTGCCGGGGCGAGCGCAGCGGCGAGGCGAGGTTGTCGTAGGCCGAGCGGTGCGGATAGAGGGCGTAGCTCTCGAAGCACATGGCGACGCCGCGGTCGTAGGGCTCGACGGCGCTCATGTCCCGGCCGTCGATCTCGACCGTGCCGGCGTCGGGCCGTTCGAGGCCGGCGACGGTCTTCAGGGTGGTGGTCTTGCCGGCCCCCGACGGCCCCAGCAGACAGCAGAACTCGCCTTCCGCAACCTCCAGTTCGAGGCCGTCGAGGGCGACGGTCCGTCCGTACGTCTTCCTGATTCCGCGCAGTGCGATGCTCACGACTTCACCGCCCCGAACGACAGTCCCCGCACCAGATACCGCTGGATCGTCAGGGCCAGCAGCAGCGGCGGTACGACGGAGACGAGCGCCGCCGCGGCCGTCAGGTTGTACTTGGGCCGGTCACCGCCGAGGAAGGACAGCGCGCCCACGGTCACCGTCTGCGCCTTACTGGAGGTCAGGATCAGCGGGAAGACGAAGTTGTTCCAGGCGAAGATGAAGGCGAGCAGCGACACGGCCGCGATGCCCGGCTTGACCAGGGGCAGGGCCACCCGGAAGAAGGCCTGCTTGCGCGTGTAGCCGTCCAGCAGCGCCGCCTGCTCCAACTCCGGTGTCAGATCGGCGAAGTACGACCGCATGATCCACACGATCAGCGGCAGGGTGACGAGTTGCAGCACCCACACCATGCCGACGTACGTGTCGAACAGCCCGAGCTTCTGGTACAGCACGAACAGCGGGATGATCACCGTGAGTTCGGGCGCGAACCGGAACGACAGCAGCGTGAACATCAGGTTGTCGGAGCCCTTGAACCGATAGCGCGCCGACGCGTACGCCGCCGGCAGCCCGACGACCAGCGACAGCGCCACCGCGCCCACCGACACCACCAGGCTGTTGACGAAGAACCGCACGAACGGGACGCCCTCGCTGCCGCCCAGCACCGCCCGGTACCCGTCGAGCGTCGGGGAGAAGGAGAAGTACGTGCTGAAGAGCTGGTTGGTCGGTTTCAGGGAGAGGATCACCATCCAGGCGATCGGGAACAGCGCGAAGACGAAGTAGAGGATGAGGGCGGCGTCCGCCAGCCATCCCAGCAGGCGTTTGTGATACGTCATTTCACCTCAGCCGCCTTCCGCTGGATCTTCCCCAGGCGCTTCACCAGCACCATCGCGGCGAGGTACACCACGGCCCACAGCACGACCGTGTAGCTGATGCCGAACGAGTACCGCTGGAAGCGGATCGCCTCCAGGTACGCCCGGATCTGGAGCACCACCGTGGAGTCGCCGGGGCCGCCCTCGGTGAGGGCGTAGATGATGTCGAACACCTTCAGCGAGTCCATGAAGCGGAAGATCACCGCGACCAGTACGTACGGCCACAGCATCGGCAGGGTCAGCCGCCGGAACGTGTACCACCAGCCCGCGCCGTCGACCGCCGCCGCCTCGAAGGGGGACGTGGGCAGCGACCGCAACCCGGCCAGGGCCAGGATCGCCACGAACGGCGTGTAGACCCAGACGTCGACGGCGATCGACGACAGCAGCGCCCCCGTCGGAGTGTCCGTCCACTGGACCCCGCCCAGCCCGAAGGGTTTCAGCAGATGGTTGACGACGCCCACCGACGGCTGGAGCATCAGCTTCCACATGATCGCCGCGATCACCGGGGCGATCATCAACGGCAGGATCAGGATCTTCTCCAGGACCCGGCCGACGAGCGACGACCGGTGCAGCAGCAGGGCGACGGCCACCCCCAGCACGGTCTCGGTGGCGGCGGCGCCGACCGCGTACAGCACCGTCACCCACGCCGAGTTCCAGAACGCCTCCTGGGTGAAGACGGTCGCGTAGTTCTCGAACCGCACCATGTCCGGCTGCGGTTTGCTCGCCGAGAAGTCGAACAGCGTGTAGTACAGGCCGAGGCCGAACGGGTAGAGGATTCCGCAGGTCAGCAGCAACGCGGGGACGATCAGGAGGTAGGGGCGCAGGGTGAGCCGCCAGCCCATGCCGCTCAGTCCACCTTGTCGGCGAGCTCGCCCGCCAGATCGTCGAGGACCGACTTCGCGCCCTGCCCGCCGTAGATCTCCTGGAGGGCCGCCGCCCAACTGGTCGTCGCGTCGAAGAACTGCGCCTGCGGCGTGAACTGGATCTTCGTCTGGTCCACTACGGTCTCGAAGGTGTCGAGGAAGCCCGGCAGGTGCCTCATCTTGTTCTTGTACGCGGCGTCCTGGCTGACCGACCGCCGCACCGGGTCGATGTGGTTGTGGGTGATCGCGCCCTTGCGCAGGTGCTCCTTGCCGGTCGCCCACTGGAGGAACAGCCAACTGGCGCTTTTGCGCCTGCTCTTGGCGTTCATGCCCAGCGACCAGATCCACATGTTGGTGGCGAGGGAGCCGTCGGGCCCCTTCGGCCCGGGGTGGAAAGCGATCTTCCCGGAGGCGGGAGAGGCCCCGTCGACCGCCTGGAAGTAGGCGGCCGTGTCGGCGTCGAACAGCATCCCGGCCTTCCTCGCGCCCAGGTCGCTGGAGCACTGGTACCAGGTGTACGAGGTCCACGAGGGCGGCCCGCCCTGCTTGACCATGCCGGCCCAGTCCTCGGTGAACGCGACGGCCTCCGGGGTGTTCATGGCGGGTGTGAGTTTCCCGCCGTCGACCGTGAAGTCCCTGAGTCCGTTGCGGGCGTACATCGTCATGAAGCCCGGATGGATGGTCGCCCAGCTGCGGGAGCCGCGCACCGCGATGCCGTACATGCCGTCGAAACCGGCGCCCGGCGCCTTCCGCTTGATGGTTCCCGCGAGGTCACGCAGCTCGTCGAAGCTCTCGGCCGGCCTCAGGCCGAGCTTTTGGAACACCTCCGTGTTGTAGGCGACGACGTTCGTCTCCCAGCCCCACGGCAGCGCGTACTGCCCGCCCTGTCCGAGTGGCGCGCCCGCCTTCAGCGACCACTGGTCGGCCTGGAGGAGGTTCGGGAAGAAGTCGGCCTGGTCCCACTCGGCGGCGGTGGCCGAGGAGTTGCGCATCCAGGGGCCGAGGTCCTCCAGCCAGCCCGGCGGCCCGTACTGCCAGACCATGTAGGCGCCGAGCATGAAGACGTCGTACGAGGCACGCCCACTGGACAGGTCCACGGTGAGCTTGTCGAAGTAGTTGTCCTCGGGGAAGACGTCGTACTCGACCTTGATGCCGGTCTGCTCGGTGAAGGACTTGAGATCGGCGACCAGGGCGTCCGTGTACGGGTGCTTGTTCAGCAGCGCCTTCACGGTCGTGCCCTTCTCCCGCCGCCAGTCGAAGGAGCCGGTGACGTCGTCCGCGGCCGAGCCGTCGCTCTTCTCGTCGTCCCCGCCGAAGCCGGCGCCGCAGGCGCTCAGCAGCGGGGTCGCGGCCGCGGCGGCGGTGAGGGCGAGGAATCGTCGGCGGTCGTACGGGTGCGTGTCCATCCGTGACCTCCACGTGGGGTTCGGTCCGGTACTCGGTTAACACGATGAGTCGACTCGCTAACAGAGGGTGTATCGGCGGAAGTTGGGCGTCAATCCCTCGCGCACGGGAAAATATCGGTGCACAGTGAGAAGTTCACAGAATAGATCGCGATGCAGGGAGGTCCCGGATGGTGGGCGAGGGCGACGGCGAGGCCTGGCTGGGGATCGACCTGGGCACGCAGAGCGTCCGCGTGCTGGTCGTCACCGCGGACGGGACGGTCCTCGGCGGCGGCTCGGCTCCGCTGGCGGGGCGGCGGGACGGAGTACGGCACGAACAGGATCCCGAGGACTGGTGGAAGGCGGTGTGCGAGGCGTCCCGGGCCGCGCTCGGTCCGCTGGCGGGCCTGCGGATCGACGGGCTCGCGGTGTGCGGGACGTCCGGGACGGTGCTGCTGACGGACGGCGCCGGGCGGGCGGTCGGCCCGGCGCTGATGTACGACGACGGGCGGGCGGCGCGGGTGGCGGCCGGGCTGCGGGAGGAGGGCCTCGCGGTGCAGGACACCTGGGGGTTGCCGAAGGCGCTGTGGCTCATGGGAGAGCACGGGCCGGGGGCGGTCACGAGGCCCGTCACAGGTGTGGCGGGGTCGGTCACGGGGCGGATCACCCACCAACCCGATGTGATCACCGCACGGCTCGTGGGCCGGCCGGTACCGACCGACTCCAGCCACGCCCTCAAGACCGGCTACGACCTGGAACGCGACGCCTGGCCGGACGTACCGGGCCTGCCCGAGGGCGCCCTGCCCGACGTGGTGCGCCCCGGAAGCCGTCTGGGCGAGGTCTGCCCGGCCGCCGCCGAGGCGACCGGCGTGCCCGCGGGCACCCCCGTGATCGCCGGGATGACCGACGGCTGCGCTGCGCAGATCGCCTCGGGCGCGCTGCGGCCCGGCTCCTGGAACTCGGTGCTCGGAACCACGCTGGTCCTCAAAGGCGCCTCGCTCGCTCCCGTCCGGGACGCCACGGGCGTCGTCTACAACCATCGCGCGCCGGACGGGACCTGGCTGCCCGGCGGGGCGTCCAGCGTGGGAGCGGGCGTCCTCACTGCGGCCTTCGCGGGCGCCGACCCGGCCGCCATGGACGAGCGGGCGGCGGCCTTCGAACCGTCCCGGATGGTCACCTACCCGCTGGTGTCACCGGGGGAGCGGTTCCCCTTCACGGCGCCGGACGCCACCGCCCTGGTCCTCGGCGAGCCCGCGAACGACGCCGACCTGTGGGCGGCGCTGCTCCAGGGCGTCGCCTTCGCGGAACGCCTGTGCCTGGACTACCTGCACCACCTCGGCGCCCCCGTCGACGGGCCGCTCACCTTCACCGGCGGCGCCGCCCGCAGCGCGTACTGGAACCAACTGCGCGCCGACATCCTCGGCCGCCCCGCCCGGGTGCCGGAGCAGACCGAACCGGCGCTGGGGATGGCCGCGTTGGCACGGCACGGCGGCACGGGCGGATCGCGGCTCGCGGACGTCGCGGAGCGCATGGCGCGGATCCGTACGGTCGTCGAGCCCCGCGCCGGGCGTACGGCCCTGTTCACCGAGCCGTACGCCCGCCTCGTCGACGAGTTGACCGTCCGCGGCTGGCTGTCGGCCTCGGTCGCGGCGCACGCGCGCGCCCGCCTGGACCGGGATACTGCGGACTCATGAGTACGACCTTGCTGCTGGCCCGGCACGGGCAGACCGTCTGGCACGCCGAGAACCGCTACGCCGGGATCAGCGACGTGCCCCTCACCGACACCGGCCGCGCCCAGGCCGACGCCCTCGGCCGCTGGGCCGCCGCCCACCCGGTCGACGCGATCTGGACGTCCCCGCTGTCCCGGGCCGTCGTCACCGCCGACCCCGCGTGCCGTGCCCTGGACCTCGTCCCGCACCGCGAACCCGGCCTGCGCGAGTGCGACTTCGGCGTACTGGAGGGCCGTACGCTCGCCGAGTTCGCGGCCGAGGACCCGGCCGCCGCGGAGGCCTACCGCACCGACCCGGTGGCGCACCCCTTCCCCGCCGCCGAGGATCCGAGGGCGGCCGCCGCCCGCGGATGCGACGCGCTGCGCCGCATCGCCGCCGCCCACCCCGGCGAACGCGTCCTCGTGGTCGCCCACAACACCCTGTTCCGCCTCGTGCTGTGCACGCTGCTGTCGATCCCCGCCGGGGAGTACCGCAGAGTGTTCCCGCGGTTGCGCAACGCGGCGATCAGCGAACTCCGCATGAACAGCGAAGGTTTCGCCGCACTTCTCTCACTCAACGTCCCGTGCGAGCCCGATCTGCCGTAGCACTATGGGCACATGACGGAGATCGACACATCGGTGCCGCATTCGGCCCGGATCTGGAACTACTGGCTCGGCGGCAAGGACAACTACCCGGTGGACGAGGCGGCCGGCGACGCCTACACCGCCGTCTTCCCCGGGATCGTCACCATCGCCCGCGGCAGCCGCGCCTTCCTCGGCCGCAGCATCCGGTACCTGGTACGGGAGGCGGGTGTCCGTCAGTTCCTGGACGTCGGCACCGGGCTGCCCACCGTGGACAACACCCACGAGGTCGCCCAGCGCCTCGCCCCCGAGTCGAGGATCGTCTACGTCGACAACGACCCCCTGGTCCTCACGCACGCCCGCGCCCTGCTCACGTCCACGCCTCAGGGCGCGACGGCGTACGAGGAGATCAGCCTCTTCGAGCCGGAGCGCATCATCGAGGCCGCCGCCGGGACCCTCGACCCGGACCGGCCCACGGCGCTGATCCTCAGCGGCATCCTCGGCCACGTCGCGGACCACGACCGGGCCCGCGACATCGTCCGCCGCCTCCTGAAGGGCCTTCCCTCCGGCAGCTACCTCTCCGTCAACGAAGGCTCCCGCGGCACGGACCCGGCCTACGAACAGGCCCAGGACGCCTACAACGAGACCGGCGCGGTCCCGTACTTCCTGCGGCCCGTCGACCAGATCGAGGCGTTCTTCGAGGGGCTGGAGCTGGTGGAACCGGGCGTGGTGTCGGTACCGCTCTGGCACCCCGACGAGGCGGCGCCCACCCCGATCGGGCAGCACGGGGGCCTGGGCCGCAAGCCCTGACCGCACCGCCAGCTCCCCGTGTCGCACCGGAAAGCCCCGCGAGTCACGTCCTCGCGGGGCTTTCCGTCATTCCGCCTGCCGGGTGAACGGTGAGAAGACGATCACGAGGCAGGACGCGGCTCCACGCTTTATTGCAACATGCTTGCAAGTGCAGGTTAGCAACAAGAGGACGGGTGCGGGCAACAAGGAGGCCCCCACGTGGATCACGTGGGGGCCTTTTCAGGGGGACGGGTCAGGACGGTTCAGGCCCTGGCCGCCCGGGCCTTCTGCCACCCGTACCCGGCGGCCGCCAGAGCCGCCGTCATCCCGCCCGTCGAGTACAACTGCACCCGCGTGTCCGGCTCCCGGGCCATCAGGACGAACACCGCCGCCATGCCCGCCAGCGCGACCCAGGTCAGCACCGGGAACGCCCACATCCGCACGGTGAGCTTCTCGGGTGCCTCGCGCTCCAGCCGGCCACGCAGCCTGAGCTGCGAGACCGCGATGAAGATCCAGACGACCAGGATGACCGCGCCGGTCATGTTCAGCAGCCAGGAGAAGACGTCGTCCGGCCGCCAGTAGCTCAGCACCACGCAGCCGAAACCGAAGACGCACGACGCGAGGACCCCCATGCGGGGGACCCCGCCGGACACCCGGCCCAGCGCCTTCGGGCCCTGGCCGCGCGCGACCAGGGAGTAGGCGATGCGCGAAGCGCCGTAGACGTTGGCGTTCATCGCCGAGAGGAGGGCCACCAGGACCACGACGTTCATCACCTGGCCGGCGCCCGGGATGTCGAGGTGGTCGAGGGCGGCGACGTACGGGCCCTTCTCGACGACCTCCTTCGCGTCCCACGGAACCAGGGTGACGATGACCGCCATCGAGCCGATGTAGAACAGCGCGATGCGCCACATCGCGGTACGGACCGCGCTCGCCACCCCGCGCACCGGATCCTGCGACTCGGCCGCCGCGATGGTGACCGTCTCCAGGCCGCCGTACGCGAAGACGGAGGCGAGCAGGCCGACGACCAGGCCCTCGCCGCCGTTCGGGAGGAAGCCGCCCTCGCCCGTGAGGTTCGTGGTGCCCGGGGCGGTCGTGCCGGGCAGGACGCCCACGATCGCCAGCACGCCCAGCACCAGGAACAGGCCGATCGCGCCGACCTTCAGGGCCGCGAACCAGAACTCGAACTCGCCGAAGTTCTTCACGGCGGCCAGGTTCGTCACGCAGAACACGACCATGAACAGGGCGACCCAGGCCCACTCGGGCGTGCCCGGCAGCCAGCCGGTGACGATCTTCGCGGCGCCGATGCCCTCCAGGCCGACCGCCGTACAGAGCAGGACCCAGAAGGCCCAGCCCACCGTGAACCCCGCCCACGGACCGATCGCGCGTTCCGCGTGCGCCGAGAAGGAACCCGACGACGGATACGCGGCCGACATCTCGCCCAGCATCCGCATCACCAGCATCACCAGGAGGCCGGAGAGGGTGTAGGCGACGACGATCGAGGGCCCGGCGGCCGCGATACCGGCGCCGGAGCCGACGAACAGTCCGGCGCCGATGACCCCGCCGAGGGCGATCATCGACAGGTGGCGCTGCTTGAGGCCGTGGGAGAGGGAGGCGCCGTCCTGCTGCGCCGGCGTCTCGGTGGTGGTGCTGGGCATGGGCGCGGCTCGTCCAATGCGTGAGATGGGCAAAAACGCCCACAGTCTGGGCGGCCTCTCCGATCTTGGGGAAAGGCCGCCCAGCATGCGGACGCATCCGGCACGCAGCGTGGTTACGCGGCTACGGCAGTGTAGTGCGAGGCGTCTCCCTCGATCGAGTAGCTCTCCTTGCCCTCGATGCCGACCGGGACGTCACCGGCGATGGTGACCCGGTTCAGGCGGCGCGGCAGGTGGTCGTAGTTGTCGACGGCGTAGTGCTGGGTGATCCGGTTGTCGAACAGCACCAGCTGGTTCTCCGACCAGCGGTGGCGCACGATGTTCTCCGGCCGGGTCACGTACGACTGGAACAGGTCGAGGACCTTGCGGGACTCGGCGACCGACAGTCCCACGATCCGCTGCGCGAACCCGCCGATGAACAGTCCGCGTTCACCGGTCAGCGGGTGCACCCGGACCACCGGGTGGACCGTGCGGTACTTGATCGACGTGAACTGGGCGCGCGCGGCGGCCTGGTCCTCGTCGACGGCCTCCTCCGGCACCGCGTAGTCGTAGTCGTTGGTGTGCTCCGCCCACAGCGTGTCGGCGAACTGACGGAGTGACTGAGGCAGCTGCCGGTACGCCGCCGCGGAGTTGGCGATCAGGGTCTCGCCGCCGTACGGGGGAAGCTTGATGCTGCGCAGGGTGCTGGCCTGGGGCGGGTTGAGGACGAAGGTGACGTCGGTGTGCCAGTTGTTGGCGGCCCGGCCCCGCTCGCTGTCGACGGGCAGGACGTTCGGGACGCCGGCGACGGACGGCACGGTCGGGTGGGCGGCGGTGAGGTCGCCGAAGTGGCGGATGAACGCCTGCTGCCCCTCGTCGTCCAGGTTCACCTCGTCGAACACCAGGGCCTTGTGGGCGTTGAGGGCCTCGCGGACGGCGGTGACCGTCTCCTCGTCCAGCGGCTTGGCGATGTCGACGCCCGACACCTGGGCGCCGATGTTGCCGGTGATCTTGCGGATCTCGATCTCGGACATGTGGGGGTCCTTTCAGACGAGGGCGGATTCCCTGCGGGGCGTGACGTGCTGGTTGGCGGGGCGCGGGAGGCCGTAGCGCTCCCGCAGGGTCTGGTGCGGGCGGTCGTACTCCGCGCGGAGCAGACCGCGGGCGCGCAGGATCGGGACGACGTGGTCGACGAAGAGGTCGAGGCCGGACGGCAGCACGGCCGGCATGATGTTGAAGCCGTCGGCGGCGCCGTGCGTGAACCAGGTCTCGATCGCGTCGGCGACCTGCTCGGGCGTCCCGGCGAAGGTGAGATGCCCGCGCCCGCCGCCGAGCCGCCCGACCAGCTGCCGCACGGTGAGGCGCTCGCGGCGGGCCAGTTCGACGATGAGCGTGTAACGGCTCTTGGCGCCCTCGATCGCGCTCTCCGGGGGCAGGTCGGCCGGCAGTCGGGCGTCCAGCTCCAGTGTTCCCGGCTCCAGTTGCAGCAGCCGCTCCAGACGGTCCACGCCGTGCGTGTACACGATGTGGTCCTCGAGGAGCCGCTCGTTCGCCAGTGCCTCCGCCTCAGTCGAGCCGATCACCGGGACGATGCCGGGCAGCACCTTGATGTGCTCGGGGTCGCGGCCGGTCTGTGCGGTCCGGGCCTTGAGGTCGGCGTAGAAGGCCTGCGCGTCCTCGATGGTCTGCTGGGCGGTGAACACCGCCTCCGCGTACCGGGCCGCGAACGCCTTGCCGTCCTCCGAGGAGCCCGCCTGCACCAGCAGCGGGTAACCCTGCGGGCTGCGCGGCACGTTCAGGGCGCCCTCGACACTGAAGTACGTCCCGTGGTGGCGGGGCGGGTGGATCTTCGTGTCGTCGCCCCAGACGCCGGTCGCCTTGTCGGCGACGATCGCGTCGTCCTCCCAGCTGTCCCAGAGCTTGAGGGCCACGTCGAGGAACTCGGAGGCGCGGGCGTAGCGCTCGGCGTGGGCGGGCTCGGCGTCCAGACCGAAGTTGCGGGCGGCCTCCTCGCCCGCGGTGGTGACGATGTTCCAGCCCGCCCGGCCACCGCTGAGGATGTCGAGGGAGGCGAACTTGCGGGCCAGGTTGTAGGGCGAGTTGTAGGAGGTGGAGGCGGTGGCGATCAGGCCGATGTGCTCGGTGGCCGTCGCCAGGGCCGTCAGCAGGGTGAGCGGTTCCAGGGCGCCTGCGGGGCGCTGTGCCACGCTTCCCCACAGCTGCGGGCCGTCGGCCAGGAAGAGGGAGTCGAAGGTGCCGCGTTCGGCGGTCCGGGCGAGGTGGACGTAGTGCGCGAGGGACACATGCGCGTACGGGTCGCTCTCCGGGAGTCGCCACGACGCCTCGTGGTGGCCGGTGGTCATCAGGAACGCGTTCAGGTGCAGCTGTCTGGTGGTCACTTGTGGTCCTCCGTCACACCGAGCGCGGCCAGCAGCCGCTCCCGGTACTCGCCCAGCAGCGGATCCCGGTAGGAGCGGGGGTGCGGGCGGTCGATGGTCAGGTCGAGGCCGATACGGCCCTGGTCGAGCACGAGCACCCGGTCGGCGAGCACGATCGCCTCGTCCACGTCGTGGGTGACGAGCAGTACGGAGGGCCGGTGGCGTACCCACAACTCCCTCAGCAGCCCGTGCATCTTGATCCGGGTGAGCGCGTCCAGGGCGCCGAACGGCTCGTCGGCCAGCAGGAGTTCGGGCTCCCGTACCAGGGAGCGGGCCAGGGCGGCGCGCTGGGCCTCCCCGCCGGACAGTTCGCTGGGCCAGGCGCGTTCCCGGCCCGCGAGGCCGACCTCGGCGAGGGCGGCCCGGCCCTTCTCCGCCGCCTCCTTGCCCTCCGTCCCCAGCAGTACGTTGTCCAGCACCCGCCGCCAGGGCAGCAGCCGTGAGTCCTGGAAGACCACCGACACCCGTTCCGGCGCGGTCAGCCGGCCGCTGCCGGCGACCTCGTGGTCGAGGCCCGCGATCGCCCGCAGCAGGGTGCTCTTGCCGGAGCCGCTGTGTCCCAGCAGGGCGGTGAACTGTCCGGCCGGCAGGTCGAGGTCGATGCCGTCGAGGACCGTCCGCTCGTCGAACGACCGGGTCAGTTCCCGCAGTTGCACGGCGGAACGGGTCAGCTGCTCAGTGTGCGTCGCCATGACAGCACCCTCCGTTCGACGAGACGGACCGCGCTGTCGGAGACCAGGCCGAAGATGCCGTAGATGACCAGGCCGACGAGGATGACGTCCGTCTGGCCGTAGTTCTGGGCCTGGAACATCATGTAGCCGAGTCCGCTGGTGGCGTTGATCTGCTCCAGGACGACCAGCCCCAGCCAGGAGCCGGTCACCCCGAGCCGGAGCCCGACGAAGAAGCCGGGCAGGGCGCCGGGGATGACGATCTGCCGGACGAAAGCGAGCCTCGACAGGCCCTGTACCTCGGCGAGTTCGACATAGCGGTGGTCGATGCCGGACAGCGCGGAGTGTGTGTTGAGGTAGATCGGGATGTAGACGACGATGGCGATGATCGCGATCTTGAAGGTCTCGCCGATGCCCAGCCAGAGGATGAACAGCGGGATCAGACCCAGGGTCGGGACGGCCCGGTTGAGCTGCACGGTCCCGTCGATCAGCGCGTCGCCGGTGCGGCTGAGCCCGGCGGCCAGGGCGAGCGCGACACCGACGGTCAGACCGATCGCGAACCCGTATCCGGCGCGTTCCAGCGAGGTCAGGATGTCGGTCGGCAGCGTTCCGTCGGTCCACAGGTGACCGCCGGTCTCCAGCACCGTCCAGGGGGCCGGGATCGCGGCCGGGTCGAGTTGTCCGGCGGCGGAGGCGGCGGCCCACAGGCCGAGGAAGAGGACCGGGCCGATGAGCCGGGAGGCGGGCAGCCGCTTACCGGGGGAGAGCCGCCGGCGCCTTCGGACCTGGGGGCGCTCCTGGGGGGCGGGGGTGGTGGCGGTGGCAGGGGTTGTGACAGCCGCGGTGGTGGCGGTTGCGGTCGCCGTGCTTGAGGTCGCCGTGCTTGAGGTCGTGGTCATGGCAGTCACCTCCGGTACTCGGCCGGTACGGACTTCGCGGCGATGCCCTCGAAGCGGTGGTCGAAGAGCGAGCCCACGTCGAACTTCTTCACGAAGCCGCCCTCCGCCAGCAGGTCGGCGGTCTCCTGCTCCCACTTGATGGCCTCGTCCCAACTGGGCGAAAACAGCGGTTTGTTGGCGAGCTTCGTGATCGCCTGGGCCTGGTCGAGGCTCAGGTTCTGGGTCTTGACGTAGAACTCCTTGTTCCACACGTCCGGGTGCTCGTACTGCCACACCTGGGCCTTCGCCCAGAACGGGATGTACGCGGCGACCGCGGCGGCCTTCGCGGAGTCGGCCAGGACCGAGGCCGGTGCCCACAGCAGGTTGAGCAGGTCGACCACGTCGGTGGTGATGACATGGGCGCCCTTGGACTCGTACTGCTTCAGATAGGCGGGCGACTGCTGGTTGGCGAGCGGCGCGATGTCCACCTGGCCCGACTGCAGCGCGGTGAGGAACTGGTTGCTGGTCAACGGGACGAGCTTCACGTCGTCGTACGCCAGCCCGGCCTTCTTCAACGCCCGCAGCAGGACGACACCTTGTGCCTGTCCCTGCGAGAACGCCAGCTTCTTGCCCCTGAAGTCCTCGACCGTGCGGATGTCGCTGCCGGGCTTGGTGGCGAAGAGATAGTTCGGTTTCCGGGTGATGTTGATCGCGACGATCTTCGCGTCGTATCCCTGGAAATGCGCCTGGATCGGCGGGATGCCGGCGTTGTTGGCGACGTCCAGCGATCCCGAGCGAAAGGCGTTGATGACATCGGGACCGGCGCCGATGTTCACCCAACTGCTCACCCTGAACGGCAGTTCGCCGAGCCCCGCGTGCTGGAACTGCACCTGCTGCACGTTCTGGTAGGAGGAGATCTTCAGGCTGGTGCCCGAGGGGACCTTGGTGGCGAGCGGCGCGTCGGCGTCGGACTTGTCGGCCGCGGCGCTGCTGCCGGCGCAGCCGCTCAGTCCGGCAGCGGCGGCGGTGACGCCGAGCAGGGAGGAGAGGAAGAGCCGCCGATCGACACCGGACACGGATGGAGAAGGCATGGGAGAACTCCCTGAGTTCACATGGAAACACGCACAGAAATGCGCGTGGAAGTCGCGTGGAAGTGCGCTGGCAGTGCGCTGGAAGGAAACGCGCACGGCAGAGCATGCGGCAGAGCGCAGCGGCAGGAACACCTGCGGAATTCCAGGCGGGCGAAGGCCGGAGAACAGGAATTCACGCAGGAAGAAGGAGGCGCCCAGGGCGCGTCAACGTGTCAGCAACAGAGGGTGCGACAGGTCGTGAGCAGCATGAATACGATGATCCTCGCCTTCCGTATCGCCTGTCAACATTCGGAGTTTCTGAATTAATTCGGTCGTCCGGCGGCGGCGCCCAGCGGATCCCGGTAGAGGACGTCGAGGGCCACGGTTCCGCCCGCGGTGGCCAGAACGGAATCCGGGAAACTCGTCGGCCGTACGTCCGCCGCCCGCTCGGGGCCGACGGCCTCGCGCAACGCGGAAAGACAGTCCTCGCGGCCGATGACCCCGATCTCGGTGACGACCACGCTCTCCGGATTCAGCACGTCGAGCAGCAGCCCCACCGCCCGGCCCACCATCCGCGCCCGCTCCACCACCAACCGGACGGCCACCGGGTCGCCCTTCGCCGCCGCCGTCATCACATGCGTCGGGTTCGATCCGGCGATGATGCCCGCCGCACGGGCCCGCCGGCACAAGGTCAGCTCGCTCAGCTCGACCTGGAGGCAGCCGACCCGACCGCAGTCGCAGGGCTCCGTGCCGCCGCGCAACGGCAGATGGGCGATCGCGCCGGCCTGTGACCGGGGACCGTGGTGCACCTCGTCGTTGGTCGCGAACGCCGCGTCGACCACATTGCCGACGAACAGGTGCAGCACACTGCGGCTGCCGCGCGCCCGCCCGAACAACCGCTCCGCGTTGACCAACGCCCGCGCGTGCCCGTCCACATGGACCGGCAGCCCGGTGCGGGCACCGATCACCTCCCGCACCGGCACCTCGCGCCAGCCCAGCAGCGGATGCGCGACGACGGTCCCGGTCTCCCGGTCCACCCAGCCTCCGGCCGCGAAGCCGACACCCAGCGGCCGGCATCCCGGTGCCCGGTCCAACAGAGCCGTCAGGGCGTCGGCGGCGCGTGTCAGCACCCGGCCGGGCTCGATGCCGTCGTGCTTCAACTGCCGCTCGGCCACCACCCGCCCGCGCAGATCGAGCAGCGCGACCGTGGTGTACGGCACGGCCACGTGGACTCCGCCCACCACGAACCGGGAGTCGTCCAGGTCGAGGGGCACATGCGGCCGCCCCGACCCCTTGGACCGCCGGGGCGGCTCGGCCTCACGGATGAGGCCGAGGCCCGCGAAGCGGGCGCAGTGGTCGGTCACCGACGCCGGGGACAGCCCGGTGAGCCGGGAGATGGTGCTGCGGGCCACCGGACCGTGCTCCAGCACGGACCGCAGAATGACGCTCGCGTTGGTGCGGCGCCGGTCGCTGTCGGCGGCGCGGGGCACGGGGGAGGGGAGAGGTGGTGCCAGGGTATGGGGCATGGGGATCTTCCTCGGGAACGGGTCCGACACTGCGCCGTCTCGTGCGTGAGGCGCGTCGGAGCCGCTCCGCCCGCCTCAGGGGCGGCGACAGGTGGCCGTGCCCACGCGTCGCAGGTCGACATAGCGACGCGACGAGAAGTTCCGGGCTTGGGCAACCATGCGGTCGAAGCTAGCAAAAGGCCCCACGGCTGCCCAGACGGCGACCGACGGGCGAGACGGCAGGTGTCCACGGAGCAGAGCCCTTTGGTGGATCCCTACAGATGCCCTGTGGCCGTCCCCGTAGCTCACGCCACTCCACCTCAGTGACCGGCATCACGCCAACTCCGGTGTAACTGCCATCCTTTGTTCGAAGCCCACCAAGCTCCCGATCAACCCTTTGTCGAGCGCTGACGGTGATCGGCGCGAGTGCGCTGGGATAGCGTCGCCGTGTTCCCCTGCCGTCCACACCCTCGCGGAGTCCCCATGAGCACCGCCGTCGCCCCCAACCGCACCGGTCAGGTCCTCGCCGACCTGCTCCCCGTCTCCCGGGTGCGGGAAGTCGCGCTCGTGGTCGGCGGCGCCGCGCTCACCGGACTCGCCGCCCAGATCGCGGTGCCCGTGCCGGGCTCCCCGGTGCCGGTGACCGGCCAGACCTTCGCCGCCCTGCTGGTCGGCACGACGCTCGGCGTGAGCCGGGGCATGTCCGCGCTCGTCCTGTACGCGCTGGCCGGTCTCGCCGGTGTGCCGTGGTTCTCGAACGGCACCTCCGGAGTCTCCGTCGCCTTCGGCTACATCGTCGGCATGATCCTCGCGTCCGCCGCCGTGGGCGCCCTGGCCCGCCGCGGCGCCGACCGCTCGACGCTCCGCATGGCCGGCACGATGCTGGTGGGCGAGGCGATCATCTACGCAGTCGGCGTGCCCTACCTCGCCTACGCGGCCGACCTCTCCGCGTCCGCCGCGATCGCCGCCGGCCTCACCCCGTTCCTGATCGGCGACGCCGTGAAGGCGGCCCTGGCGATGGGCGTCATGCCCACCGCCTGGAAGCTGCTCAAGCGCTGACCGCGGAGGTCCCCCGCACGAGGTCACACGGCTGACCGGTGGGGTGGGGGGCATGACCTGACAGACGCGCCGACGCGCCGTCAGGTCATGCCCCCCACCCGTGCGACCACCTACGTCCTCACTCGAGCCCCACGAACCGCCGCTCCCGGTCTCAGCTCTCCCGCTGCCTCGGCCGTCGCTGCGACCACCACAGCCCGGCCGCACCCGCCGTCAGCAGGGCCGCGCCCACCGCGCCCAGCGGCAGAACGCCCGGACCGGTCCTGGGGAGTTCGTCCCCGCCGGGCGCCACCGGCTGGTTGTCGGTGCCGAGCAGCAGCGGGGTGGCCGGGGCGTTCGGTGACGGGTTGGTCGTACCGAACGGAACCGGGCCCTGCTGCCAGAACGTCTTCTTTCCGTCGCCGCTCTGCACGGGCAGGCAGATCTTTCCGGTCTTGCCGATATCGAACGTCGCTTTGACGGCGTACGACGTCGACTTGCCGGCCGCGAGATTGTCGACGGGGCAGGAGAAACCGCTGTTCGAGCCCTCCGGAAGATTCTTTTTGTCGATCGGGGAACAGCCTTGGACGTCCTTGACCGTGAGGCCGTCGAAACCGACGACCAAAAGCTGGACCTTGCCGCTTTCCTTGCTCCCCTCGTTCTTCACCGTGGCGGTGATGTTCGTTTCTTTCGACGCGTTGTCGACCGAGATCTTCTCGGGCAGCAGCGTGGTCAGCTTCACGCCCGCCGGCGCCTCGTCAACGGCCTTTCCCCCCTTGCCGCTCCCAGGCCCCTGGTCGTCCGCTCCGGCGGTTCCGGAAAGGATCATCACGACCGAGAAAGATGCTGTGACCAGCGATCCCGCGATGGTCGTCGTACGACGAGAACTCATGTTCGTCCCCCTTTGCTGCGCCTGAATTCGCAGTACTTGAAGAGGTACCACAAGATTTCTCCGCACTATGCTGGTACGGCTCGAAGTGTGACCATTGCGTTTCAGTCGGGACGGCCCGGAAGGCGTTGAGCGTCAGGCGTCGTGCGTTAGGCATTGAGGGGGTGCAGTGGATTGCCGGGGAATACGGGTAGCGGTGGAGTTCCAGGGGTACTGGTGGCGGGGCGCTATCGGTTGGTCGAGAGTATTGGCCAGGGCGGAATGGGGCGGGTGTGGCGAGCCGTCGACGACATACTCGACCGGCAGGTCGCGGTGAAGGAGATGCGCATCGACGGCCTCGACGCCGAGGACGCCCGCACCCGCCGCGAACGCACGTTGCGCGAGGCCCGGGCGACTGCCCGGATCGACCATCCCAACGTGGTGCGCGTGTACGACGTCGTGGACGAGGGCGAACGCCTCTGGATCGTCATGGAGTTGGTGTCCGGCCGCTCCCTCGAACGCATCCTGGCGGAGGAGGGCCCCCTCGCCCCGCGTGACACCGCGCTCCTCGGACTCGGCCTGGTGGAGGCGCTGCGGCAGGTGCACGAACGGGGCGTGCTGCACCGGGACATCAAACCCGGGAACGTCCTGGTGGAGACCGGCGGACGGTTCTCGAACGGCCCCCGAGTCGTCCTCACCGACTTCGGTATCGCCGCGATCCAGGACGCCAAGGCGCTCACCATGGTCGGCATGCTGGTCGGCTCGCCCGACTACATGGCCCCCGAGCGGATCTCCGGCCGCCCGCAGGGCCCGCCGTCCGACGTGTGGTCCCTCGGCGCGACCCTGTGCGCGGCCTTGGGCGGCCGCTCCCCGTTCTCCCGCGACACCACACTTGCGACCCTGCACGCGGTCCTCTACGAGGAGCCCGAACTGCCCACGGCCGCCGGCCCGTTGCGCAACATCCTGACCGCGTTGCTGGAGAAGGAACCGGAGTCCCGCCCAGGCCTGGCGGCCCTGGAGGCGTCGCTACGGCCCCTCGCGTTTCCGCCGCCTACGCCGACTGTGGCGGTGGCGGTGGTTCCGGCGGTGGCTCCGACGGCGGGTTCCGGGGTGGGGGAAGAGGCGGGGACTGGGGCTGGGGCGGGGGGCGAGCCTGGCTCTGCATCCGGGGCTGAGCCCGGGGCCGGGCCTGAGTCTGGGGCCGGGGCTGAGTCTGGGGCCGGGTCGGGGTCGGGGTCCGAGTCCGGGTCGGGGTCCGAGTCCGGGTCTGGGCCTGGGGTGGGGTCTGAGTTTGGGTCCGAGTCTGGGCCTGAGTCCGAGTCCGAGTCTGGGCCTGAGTCCGGGGCTGGGTCCGAGGCCGGGCCCCAGTCCGGGAACGAGTCCGAAGTCGAACTCGACCCCGATCCCGTACCGCATTCCCCGCCGGCTTTGACGGCGGCGCCGGATTCCGAACCGGAGGTCCCCGAAGTCAACGACGCGGTGCCGGTCCAGGACGAGCCGCCTTCTCCGGAGTCCGAAAGGACCCGGCCCCTCCGGACGCTGGCCGTCCCCAGCTCGCACCCCGCCCCCACGTCCACCCCCACGTCCACCTCGCCTGCCCTGCCGCCCGTCGGCTCTGCCTTCGCCGGCCAGGCCACCGCCACCGGTCCCCACCCCCTGGCCGTGCCACCGGGTGAACTGCCTGGCCCCGCCGTCCCGTCCGCCGCACCTCGCCGAGGTCAGCGCCGTGCCGGACTGGTGGCCGGCGTGGGCGTGGTCACTGCCGGCGCGGTCGTCGCGATCGTTCTCGCGGCGACCTCGGGATCGCCGGACACCACCGCGGGATCCACGCCGCCCGTCCCGACCTCGTCCTCGCCGTTCCCGTCCGCCACTGCCACTGCCACTGCCACTGCCACCGCCACCGCGAGCGACGGGCCGACGCCCACCGTCGAGGGCACGTCACGCCCGCAGAGCCTGCCGCCCGGCGCGCACCGGGAGGCGGGCGGATTCGCGTGGGCGACGCCGCGGGAATGGCGGCGAGACGTGAAGACGGGGGCGGAGGTGCACTACACCTCCCCGGACGGCAAACAGGAGTTGGCCGCCAAGTCCGCTCTCGCCCGCGGCGACCTGATGGAGACCTGGGAGACCTCGGAGCAGAACGCCCACCAGGGGCAGGACTACCGGAAGATCCGCCTGGAGGAGACGACGTTCCGCGGTCACCCCGCGGTCGTCTGGGAGTACACCTTCACCCTCCAGGGCGTCCCCTGGCGCGCCCGCCTGCTGGGTTTCAACGCCGGCGGCAAGTCGTACCAGATCAACACCTGGTACCAGCCGGACATCGAGACGCAGGCCCTCAGGACCTACGGCAGAGTGCGGGACAGCTTCACGGTGTTGTGACGCGACCCGCAGACGCGGAACCGCGGACGGTGGCGGCCGCACGCGAAGAGGCCCCGTGGCAGCAAGCCACGGGGCCCCTCTCCCGCAAACCGTTCAGAAGACCGTTCAGACCTTGCTGACGGCCCGGTCGCCCTTGATCTTCTCCTTCGCGAAGGCGATCGCGAGCACGCCCGCGGCGACCATCAGGGTCAGCAACACGGTCTCGCGGCCGTCGTGTTCGGTGTCGGTGAGCATGTAGCCCAGGATGAAGACGATCATCGCGGCCGTCGCCCAGGTCAGATACGGGTACAGCCACATCCTCACGACCAGCTTCTCCGGCGCCTCGGCCTGGATGATCTTCCGCATGCGCAGCTGCGAGAAGCAGATCACCAGCCAGACGAACAGGGCCACCGCACCGGAGGAGTTGACGAGGAAGAGGAAGATCTTGTCGGGGGACAGGTAGTTGAAGAAGACGGCGACGAAACCGAACACGACCGACGCGAGGATCGCCGCCATCGGCACGCCCCGGCCGTTGACCCGCGCGAACCCCTTGGGTGCGTCGCCGCGCTCACCGAGCGAGAACGCCATGCGGGAGGCCGTGTAGAGACCGGAGTTGAGACAGGACAGCACCGAGGTCAGCACGATGAAGTTCATGATCTGGCCGGCGTGCGCGATGCCGAGGGAGTCCAGGGCAGCGACGTAGGAGCCCTGTTCGACGATGGACTTGTCGTCCCACGGCAGCAGCGTCACGACCACGAAGATCGAGCCGAGGTAGAAGACGCCGATACGCCAGATGATGCTGTTGGTGGACTTGGTGACGGCCCGCTGCGGATCCTCCGACTCGCCCGCGGCGAGGGTGGCGATCTCACTGCCCATGAAGGAGAAGACGACCAGCAGCACACCGGTGAGGATGGCGCCGGGCCCGTTGGGCAGGAAGCCGCCGTGGCCGGTGAGGTTGCCCAGCCCTGCCTTGTCGGTGTCGGCGCCCGGCAGTACGCCGATCACGGCCAGACCGCCCACGACGATGAACGCGCCGATGGCGACGACCTTGATGCCGGCGAACCAGAACTCGAACTCGCCGTAGGAGCCGACGGAGATGAGGTTGGTGGCGGTCAGCACCACCATCACGATCAGCGCCCATCCCCACTGCGGTACGGCGGGTATCCACCCTTCGAGGATCTTGGCCCCGGCGGTGGCCTCCACCGCGAGCACGACGACCCAGAAGAACCAGTACAGCCAGCCGATGGAGAAGCCCGCCCAGCGCCCCAGGGCCCGGTCGGCGTGCGCCGAGAAGGAACCCGAGGTCGGATTGGCGGCGGACATCTCACCGAGCATCCGCATCACCAGCACCACGAGCGTGCCGACGAGGGCGTACGACAGGAGGATGCCGGGGCCCGCGGTGGCGATACCGGAGCTGGATCCGACGAACAGTCCGGCTCCGATGACGCCACCGATGGCGATCATCGACAGATGTCGGTTCTTGAGTCCGGCCTGGAGACCGCCCCCGGGTTCACCGGGGGCTCCTGGGTCCTGATCAGCCTTGGGGAGGGTCGGCTGCGAGGTCATGAACGGATTCCTTTGCGCCGGTTGAGCTGTTCCCCCATACGAGCGGTGTACGGGGTTGAACGAATCGGTCCAGTGAATCGGAGGCAAAGGAATTCGTGAACCTCTGATTCCGGATCGTTACTTGAGGTTTTCCTGAGCTTTCTCGGTATTGCCTGGAGTTTTCGCCGTGCGCCCCCGAGGCTGCTGCCCCGAAACAGTCGTGTCACACTCGTCCCATGCGCGTGTATCTCGGCTCCGACCATGCGGGCTTCGAACTCAAGAACCACCTCGTCGACTGGCTCAAGGCAGCCGGCCACGACCCCGTGGACTGCGGTCCGCACATCTACGACGCCCAGGACGACTACCCCCCGTTCTGCCTCCGTGCCGCCGAGCGGGCGGCCGCGGACCCGGACGCCCTCGGCGTCGTGATCGGCGGCTCCGGCAACGGCGAGCAGATCGCGGCGAACAAGGTGAAGGGCGTGCGCGCGGCGCTGGCCTGGAGCGAGGAGACCGCGTCGCTGGGCCGGCAGCACAACAACGCGAACGTCGTGGCGGTGGGTGCGCGCATGCACTCGCAGGAGGAGGCGACGAAGTTCGTCGAGACCTTCCTCAACACCCCGTTCTCCGGTGACGAGCGTCACCTCCGCCGTATCGAGATGCTGGCCGGGTACGAGACGACGGGAGACCTCCCGCCGATCCCGGCGCACCACCCGCAGCAGTAGGGCGTACGTGGGTCCAGGGCGGAGCCCGGGGGTTGGGGAAAGGAACAGCGCCGTGCCGGAAGGGCACACGATTCACCGGCTGGCGCAGGACTACGCCGCCGCCTTCACCGGTACGGCACCCCAGGTCACCAGCCCCCAGGGCAAGTTCAGCGACTCCGCCGCCCTCCTCACCGGTACGGAGCTCACCCGCACCGAGGCCCATGGCAAGCACCTCTTCCTCGGATTCGCCGAGTCCTGGATCCACATCCACCTCGGCCTCTTCGGCAAGGTGAGCTTCGGAGGCGCCCCCGCGCCCCCGCCCACGGACACCGTCCGGCTCCGGCTCGCGAACAGCACGTCGTACGTCGATCTCCGCGGCCCGACGACCTGCGCCCTGATCACGGACGCCGAGAAGGACGCGATCCACGACCGCCTCGGCCCCGACCCTCTGCGCGAGGACGCCGACCCGGGGGCCGCGTACCACCGGATCTCCCGCAGCCGTACGACGATCGCCGCCCTGCTGATGGACCAGAAGACCGTCGCAGGCGTCGGCAACGTCTACCGCGCCGAGGTCCTCTTCCGGCACCGTGTCGACCCGTACCGCGCCGGCGAGGACATCACCCCGGCTGAGTGGGACGCGCTGTGGACCGACCTCGTCGAGCTGATGCGCGAGGGCGTGCGGAACAACCGCATCGACACCGTCCGTCCGGCACACACCCCGGAGGCGATGGGCCGCCCGCCGCGCGTCGACGACCACGGCGGCGAAGTCTACGTCTACCGCAGGGCCAACCTGCCCTGCCATATCTGTGGCGGCGAGGTCCGCACCGCCGACCTCGCCGCCCGCAATCTCTTCTGGTGCCCGACCTGCCAGCAGGGCTGACCGGGGTCAGAACCCGTGCGGCAGCCAGGGTGCCACCGGCGACCCGAACGCGACCGTCGCCTCCGTCAACGCGCCCCGTCGCAGTTCCCGCCCCCGCCCGGCCGCCGCCAGCGAGGCCAGGCTCACGCCCCCGAGATACGCCGCCCCCAACTCCCGTACGGACAGGGCGAGATCAGCCGGGTCCGTGGTACGACCGCAGGACGCTCCCTTCGCGTCACCCACGAGTCGCCAACGCCCCGCGTTCCAGGGACAGAAGTCGTCCTCGACCTCGAACACCACGTCCACCGGCGCCTGATACGTCCGCGCCTCCAGGGCGGCCCCGACGTCCACCAGCCGGACGTAGAGCGAATCCCGCACCCGTAGCCCGCACCGCCGGATGTCGCTCACCATGGACATCCACGGCTCGTCCAGCGGCCGCCCCTGCGCGCTCAGCGTCGACGTCAGGTCGATCTCGAACAGGAACCGCCACAGTGCGGCGTGCGCGGCCGCGTCCAGCGCCTCCGTGTCCTGCAGGAGCACCTCGCTCTTGGGCCCGGCGGTATCCCACTCCGGTTTGATCCGGAAGCGCGCGTACCCCACGACCTCGCCGCCCCGCTCGGCGACCACGCACTGCAGCGGCGACGCCCCCTGCCGACGGCTCTCCGGGTCCACCACCCCGGTCCGCTCCCATCCGGGCCGCCGCGCCAGCATCCCCGGCCGGACGGGCACCCGGCGCGCGTACACCGCCTCGCACGCGTCCAGGACATCGGCCGGTGCGGCGTACCGCAGCCGTACGTCATCGGTGCCGGCCGGCACAGACAGCTGTACGCGTGCCGTATCGACCTCGACATTGACGCCGTAGGTCGCCGCGGCGTACCCGAACCGGCCGTAGATCGCGGGCTCGGAGGCCGTGAGGACCGCCAGGGGCCAGCCCCATTCACGTACGTCGTCCAGCTGGCGCCGCATCATCGAGCGCAGCACCCCCCGCCGCCGGTGCGTGGCGGCCACGCCGACCATGGTCACGCCGGCGGCGGGCACCGAGGCACCGCCCGGCACGGTCAGCCGGAAGCTGAACGCCCCCGCCGTCCCCACGCACGCGTCCCCGTCCCAGGCGCCTATCGAGCGGTCCGTCTCCTTGAGCGCGTTCCACAGCTCCCGCTCCCCGAGCGCCTCCGGGACTCCGCCGAAGGCACGGATCAGGCTGTCGTACCACTCGTCCCAGTCGCTCTGCCGCAGTACCCGCAAGTCCGGTCCGTGGTCGGACTTCCGCGCAGTCCCGTGGCCGGCACCACTGCCGGTGCCGTGGTCCCCTTGGTCAGTGCCGTTGTCAGTCGCCATGGACCATGCCTATCAGGGCATTGCGGGACGGGCCAGGGGATTTCGACTTGATGGCGACGCGGTGGCTTTCTGTGAAGTTCACTGTGAAGTTGAGCCTCGGACGGGGGACAAGTGGGACCTCCCGTGCCAAGCAGCTGGTCCGATGGATAGGGTCCCGAACTAATGGCAGCAGGACGAGAGCGGCGCGCGGAAGCCGAGACGTTCACGGCCCGGTTGAAGATGCAGTGGCACCGGGTCCGCGTCGGCATGCGCCGAAGCGCCGTCGACTACTTCCGCGGCGACGGCTCGGACTGGGTCGCCCTCGTCGGCCTGCTCCTGACCGTGCCCCTGATCGCGGTCACCACTCTCGCGAACTCGGTGTGGTGTTCCCCTGCCGCGCTGGTCCTGCCGATCGTCGCGGGCGGCCTGCTGCTGCGCCCGGCGAGCCTGCTCAGTCTGTACGCTGCGGCGGCGACCGCGCTGATCGTGGAGTCGGTGCAGCTGGGCCCGTACACGGAGGGCCCCTCCCGAGTCACACCGGGCATCGTCCTGGTGGTCGCCGCCTGCGGTTTCTTCGGTCTGCTCATCGCGCAGTTCCGCAGCCGGGTCGGCGTCCCCTGGAGACGCGGCGGCACGATGCTCTTCGACCTGCGCGAACGCATCCGGGTGCAGAGCAAGCTCCCGCAACTGCCGCAGGGCTGGCACCGCGAGATGGCGTTGCGCCCGGCGGGCGGTCAGTCGTTCTCCGGTGACTTCGTCGTCGCGGCGCGAACCAACGGCGACCGCACCCTCGAGGTCGTCCTGACGGACGTGTCCGGCAAGGGCATGGACGCCGCGTCGCGGGCCCTGCTGCTGTCGGGCGCGTTCGGCGGCCTGCTGGGCAGCCTGCCCCCGCACGCCTTCCTGCCCGCGGCGAACGGCTATCTCCTCCGCCAGGACTGGGACGAGGGCTTCGCCACCTCCATCCACCTGGTCCTCGATCTGGACTCGGGCGACTACGAGTTGTACTCCGCCGGGCACCCGCCGGGCCTCCAGCTCAGCGCCGGCAGCGGCCGCTGGGAGGAGAAGGCCGCCGAGGGCCCGCTCCTGGGGGTGTACGACGGCGCCCAGTTCGACCCCGTGAAGGGCTCGCTCCGTCCCGGGGACGTGTTGATGCTGTTCACGGACGGTCTGGTGGAAACGTCCGACCGCGACATAGTGGAGGGCATCGACCGCCTCACCGGCGAGGCCGACCGCTATGTCGCCGGCGGCTTCCACGGAGCGGCCTGGCACCTGATCGAAGCGGTGGCCAAGGACGTCAACGACGACCGCGCCCTCCTCCTGATCTGCCGAGAGGGCCCGACGGCGGCGGCCATCCGCTGAGCCCACGGCACCTATCACCCGGTTCGTGGGCATCTGCCTCCATGGTTTGGTCATGGCTCTGTGCTTCCTCTGTAACTGCCACCGGTTCTCGATTGCATGAGCAATCGGGGAGTTGGTAGAGATGTAATGCACACGATGTGGTCGTAAGGGTCCTACGGGGGAGGCGTGATGAAGTTCGACATGGGTGCGCAGACGCTGTCGCAGCTGCAGCGTGATTCGCGGGGCTCGAGTGATGATCTCGGGTCGCTGATCCGGCAGTTGGTGCAGGCGGCCACGCCGTTGGAGGGCAAGTTCAACGGCTCGGGCCGGGCGATGTTCGACCAGTTCAAGGGGCGGGCTGACCAGATCACCTCCGACCTGAACTCCTCGCTGGCGGCGATCCTTGGTGGTCAGTCCGGGATGGACTCGGCGTTCAGCTCGGGTGATCAGGAGCAGGGTGACAACGCGAAGCAACAGATGGGTGCCGCGAACTTCGACGCGGCGCGCTTTCGCTGAGCTCGGTCTTCCTTCCGTTCGGGCTTTCTTTCAACTCTCGGGGAGTGGTGTGTGATGGCGGGTTCGGGTGCTGATCGTCGTTCGTACGACACGGGTGCGTCTGCGGACGCGCAGTCGAACATCCAGGTGGTGATCGGCCGTCTGGAAGAGGTGATCGCGAACCGTGACCGTCAGGTGAAGGCGGCGATGGCGGACTTCACGGCGGATGGCGTGGCGGACGAGTACCACGGCAAGGAACAGCGGTGGAACAACGCCTCGAACGAGGTGAAGAGCATCATCGGTCTGCTGAAGTCGACGTTGGAGAAGAACGACGGTACGGCGCAGTCGACGATCCAGCGGGCGAAGGCCGCGGTCGACAACATCGGCTGACGGACGGGTTCGGGTTCGGGAAAGTCGGGGAAACGGGGGTTTTCGGTGACGGGCTGGGATCTCAAGCCGCAGGGTATTTCGCATGTCCTGAAGACGACCGGTGATACGGCGTCCGACCTGGAGAAGTACGCGAAGGCGTTCGGGAAGCACCTGACCTCGGCGGCTTCCAGCGCCGGCACCATCTCAGCCGAGGGCGGCGGCGAGGGCGGCGAGAAGGCACAGGGTGGCCTGGTAGCCCTGGCACTCTCGCAGTACGCCGAACGCGCTTCCAAGGATCTGCAGTACGTCGCGGCGCGGGCCGGTAAGTCGTTGCAGGGTGCGGTGGATGCGACGACGGCCTACCTGAACGGTGACCAGGAGATGGCGTCGGAGGCGCAGCGCAAGGCGTTGGCCGAGCCGAAGCTGGACATGCCAGGGGTGGGCAAGCGGTGATCCAGCCGGATCAGATTCCTCAGTTCACGGGCAGTTTGCCGCAGTTGGAGACGGATTACGCGGACCTGAAGAAGGACGCGACTCATGTCCGGAGTACGGGTGCTGGCGTCCACTCGCAGTTCCAGGGGTTGTCGGCGTACTACACCGCTCCGGAGGCGGAGCAGCTGTTCGCGACGACGAAGCCGGTCAAGGAGCGGGCGGATGATTTCGCCACGGATCTGGAGACGGTGTCGGGCGCGTTGTCGTCGTATGCCACCGAGATCCAGCCTCTTGTCACGAAGTTGGAGGAGCTGAAGGCCAAGGCCACGACGTTCGTCTCGTCGGTCAAGGACGATGACGAGTGGGAGTACGACGGCGACAAGGTCGACGAGCACAACCAGATCCGGGATGACATCACGGCGACGGTGGCGGCGTTCTGGGCGGCGGAGCGGACCTGCCACAACACGATCACTGCCCTGTGGGGCGGGACGCAGATGGTCGCGGGGGACGGCTCGGACCGTAAGGACCAGTACGGGTTCGCGGCGGATGATCTGAAGGACGCGAAGCTTCCCTGGGGTGACCCGGTGGAGGAGAAGCACAAGTGGTATGAGGTCGGCCACTGGGTGAAGTCGTTCGTGTGGGACGGCCTGATCGTGGACGGTGTCTGGGGGACGATCAAGGGTCTGGGCACGCTGGTCGGGTTCGGTGGCTGGGATGCGATGGGTCAGGCGTGGAAGGGTCTGGCGCAGTTGGCGACCGGTCTGGCGTTGTCCTCCGTTCCTGGTCTGGGGGCGATGTTCTGGACGTTGCCGGACGACAAGCTCCCGTCGTGGATCCGTGATTCGCGTACGGCGATGAAGGAGACGGGCAAGGCGCTGGTCGCCTGGGACGAGTGGGGCAAGAATCCCGGCCGTGCGGCCGGTGCGGTCACCTTCAACGTCCTGACGACGGTGTTCACGGGTGGTGCGGGCGGTGCGGCGGCGGGCGCCGGCAAGGCGGGCGCGGTGGCGAAGGCGCTGTCAGTCGCCGGCAAGGCGGGCCGGGTCATCGACCCGATGACGTACATCGCCAAGGGCGCGGGTGCGGGCCTGTCGAAGATCGGCGACATCGCCAAGGGCCTGAAGGGCGTCGGGGCGATCGACATCCCGACGCTGCCGGAGGGCGCGTTCACGTTGCCCGAGGGGGCTTTGAAGCTCCCGGACGGCACGGTGCGGTTGCCCGAGGGCGCCGCGATCCCGGAGGGCGCGACGCGACTGCCCGACGGCAATATCCAGCTCCCGCACGACACCCCGGTCCTGCCGGCGGGCACCACGAAACTGCCGAGCGTCGAGGGGTCTCCGGCCCAGTACATGGACCCGGACGGCAACCTTCTCGACCACCAGGGCAACGTCATCGACACCGCCGACAACGCACCCACGGACGTGGTCGACAAGGGGACGTCCGGCAACCCGGCGTCCGGCGCGGACGTGCCGCGGGTGGATTCCCCGGTCAAGGAACCGGCGCTGGTGGGCGCGGGCGCCCATACCGCGGACCAGGCGGGCCAGTCGGTGAAGCTGGGTGACAGCCTGGACACGAACCTCGGAGACGTAGGCCGAGTGCCCGACAACGCGGCCGTGCACGCGGGCGGGGAGAGCGTCCCGACGGTGCATGCCGGGGGCGACGGCGTGTCCGGAGGTCACGCGGGTGACCAGCTGCCGGGTGGCGCTGCGGAGCATCTCCCGGGCGGTCGAGCCGACGACGTGGCGCAGGGACCGACGGCCGGCCACGAACCGCCGTCCACTCACGCCGGCGGTTCCGACACCCCGCAGCCTCATCACGACGGGCCTACCGGTGGCCCCGACGGGATGCGCGACCACGGTGATCACACGCCGGGCGGTACGGGCGGCGACCACACCCCAGCCGACTCCGGCGCAGACGTGCCACCTCCGCCGCACGACGGCGATTTCGGAGGTTCCGGTGCTGCCGTGCCGGAGGAACCCCGAGGCAATCTGCCCGATGGATCATGGGAGGGCGAGAACGGACTGCGCCTGGACCATGAGGCGAACGCGGCGGCGGACGACTTCATGCGACGCTCGCAGGAGGCCGAGCCGCACATCACGGAGTCGATGCAGTCCATCGCGGGCCGCGTCGACAACGGCAAGCTGATCGGACTCGAGTACCGGCTCAAGGGCGAGGACTCGCTCAAGCGCAAGCTCGCCACGGACATGCTCGAGGACATCGGCGTGGACCACGGTCGGGTGCTGGGCGACATCAAGGACTCCATCCGCTACACGATGGAGGTCCCTGCCGACAGGTACACCCACGGTGTCCAGCAGGCGGTCGACGACCTGCAGGCCAAGGGCTTCGAGAACGTCACGTTCAAGAACACCTGGGACTCCGCCGGGTACAAGGGCATCAACTCCACCTGGCGCGACCCGACGAGCGGTCAGGTCTTCGAGCTGCAGTTCCACACGGCGGACAGCTTCACCGCCAAGATGGACGGTCACGTTCTCTACGAGAAGGAGCGCCTGCCCGGTGTCTCCACCGACGAACTCGCCGCGATCAAGCTCGAACAGACCGAGTTGTTCGGCAGGGTTCCGGTGCCGCACGGCGCCGGCGAGATCAGACTTGGTGGCCACGGGCCGGGCGACGCGGGGTCCTCGCTCGGCAGGGAGCTCGGCTCGACATCAGGGCATGTCGCCTCTGTGGGCGGCGATGTCGGGCGTGCGGGTAGTGACGGCGCTCACATGGGTCATGACGGCCATCCGGCGCAGGGCACGGACGCCCCGGGGCTCGAAGCTGCCGGTCACGGCGAGGATGCGACCCGCACCGCCGACGGAGACGGCACACCCGGGGACAGCCCGTACACGGAAGGGCCGCACGGCGGCTGGAGCGGTGCCGGCTGGGTCGAGAAGCCGGATCCCATTCACGACCCCGACTCCGTGGCCGCAGCCGAGATGTACGAGAACATCCGGGCGACGGACAACAAGGTCGAGCTGCCCGAGATCTCCCGCCACACGGGTGTGGACGAGTCGGTGCTCCGCCAGGTGAAGAGCCATCTCTTCCGGGCGCAGCACGAAGTGGCCATCGGCCCTGACACCATGAAGAAGGGCTTGTTCACGCCGCGAAAGGACATCGGCGAGCTGTGGTTCGCAGCGCGCGAGGGCAAGCTCGGTGAGGAAGGGATCCAGCAGTTCAAGAACCTCATGGCGCACGAGTACGTCGAGAGCAGTCTGATGAAGTCCGGCCTGCCCTACATCCGTGAGTACGACCACCTGTGGGAGTTGGATCCCTCCGACGGCAAGTACTACAGGCCGCAGTTCCCCCAGGACGTGCGTGACGCGGGTGCTCATGACCTCGCGCCGAACGACAAGATCGGCGGGTTCCGGCACTGGCGGTCACTGGGGATGGAGCCGCCGAAGGTCGAGCTGGCGAACGATTTGTCCAACATCGGCGACGTGGTGAAGGCTATCCATCAGCAACTGCGCCTGAAGGGGATGGATCTGTGGTGAATGTCGAGCCGTCTCGAGCGGTGCTGGAGAGGCTGCGCGAGGTCGACTGGTACGGCGACTGGGACAAGTCCAGCGTCCATACCCGTTCGCGTGCGCTGCTGATGCGGGAATACCTGCGGCGCGCCGCGCAATGGGCGCGAGCGTACGGCGCCCAGGAGGAGTGGCCCTTCTTCGACGTCACGGAGTTCGTCGACCCCGTCCTCCGGCTTGACCCGGAGGTGGCAGCCGACCTGGAGGAGTTCCTGGCGAACAAGGTCCCCACACCGTCCACGGCCAGGACCTGCCGGGGTGCGGTGCGATGGGCGGTACTCAAGGGCGAGGGCAGGACCGGCACGTCAGAACTTCCCGACCCGTACGAGCCTCTCCTGCTCATGTACGAGCGGGGTGGCGGCTACTCGATCGAGGAGTTCATCGACCTTTACGGGGTGATGATCCCCTACGGCAATTTCGAGTCGAACCTCAACGCCGAGCCGTTCCTCTCCCTGTCATTGGGCACGCTGGACGCCCTCGACCAGGACGCGGCGGGTCGGATCACCTACTACGCAAAGATCAGCGATGGCCACCCCCGCAGTAACCCTCGCGGAATCGTGCGTCGGCGTCTCGTCGGCCGGGAGGGCACGACACACGACGAAGCCTTCACCCGTAATCTGCGCTGGGAGCCGACCGAGTACCTGCGCCTCTACGAACTGGGCCACAACGACGTCGACCACGTCGAGATCTCCGAACGGGAGGCTGCCGCGTTCATCGAGTCGGCGATCACCAGACTCGCGGGCACGCACTGACCGGGCGTATGCGGCGTACCGTACGTCGCATGCGAGTCTGGTCCGGCTCCCGGACTGGGAGAGGATCATGTCCGACGGTGCCCCTGCCCAGTTGCCACGCGTCAGCCTCGACGATCCCGACGTGGATCTTGATTACGGTCTGAGGCTCCTGTACCGCGGCGAACCCTTCACGGGGGAGGTCGAGGAGTACCTCGCAGGACACCGCGTGAGCCTGGTGACCTACAAGGATGGGTTCCGGGACGGCCCTTACCGGGAGTGGTACAAGGACGGCACGCTCAGTGCCGAGGGCGTCATGCGCAAGGGATTCGTGTCCGGGGAGTTCAAACGCTGGCACCCGAACGGTGTCCTTGCTAAACACATGATCAACAGTGAGGACGGCAGGACTCCACTCGCCGAATTCGAGTGGGACGAGGAGGGGCGCCCGGCCCGGGCTTGGGAGAACACGAGCCCGCAGGGATGACGCCCCCGTCCGACAGCAAGGGCCCCTGGGAGCCGAGTGTCACAGTCGCCGCCCTGCTCTACCGGGACTTCGACGGCCTGCCCGCCGATCCCGATGACGTCATCAGTGAAGGGCTGGACGGCGGCTATCAGGAACGCTCCGAGGAGCTGAGGAAGGTTTTGCGGGATTCAGGTGAGGATCCCGCAGGGCGCTTTCTGTCCTGTGTCGCGCTGACCCGCTGGGCGGACGAGGCCGGTTACGAAGCGGTCGCGCAGGCTGCCCAGGCCCCCGAATCGGCGCCATGGCGAGATGCGTCCTACGACAGGTTCCACAGCCAGGACGACACCTTCGGGCTGCTCGCCGACGCCGTGGGGAACAGCGACGACATGATCGAAGAGCGCGGCACCCGCACCGAGCGCACCCGGGCCGCACGAGCGCTGCTCGCCATCGCGGACCGCGTCCAGTTCGACCGGCACATCGGTGCCCTGCTGCGTCCCGATCTCGTGGTAGCCGGTCTTCCGGAAATCCAGGCGACGGTGGATCGCGGCATCGCAAGGCTGGAGGAGGAGCAGCTCTCGTACGACCTCGGCCTGCAATTGGCGCTGATGACCGCTGCGATCCATCACACGGAAGCCGCATGGGCGTTGGCGACCGCGCGCCGCCTCATCGCCGCAAAGCCCGGCGACCGAGCCGTCAGAGAACTGCGCGCGGCTATCCCGGAAATCCAGGAGACATCCCCCTGTAGGCAGACATGAGCCGGTTCGACGCATTGCTGGGTACGGACTTCGACGGGCAGCCGGTGTCGGACGTGGACGACGTCATCTGCCAGGACTTGCAGGAGTGGCTCAACCGGCGAGGTGGCAAGGTTCGCGTCCTCGGAGTGAACGGGTGCCTGTGAAGATCGCAGATCATTTTGTAGAACCGTCGCCGAGCGTACATGCGCCATCGACCTGTTCCCTCTCCCCGCCGCGACCGGCCGGTACGGACAGGCTTGTCGGAATAGTCACTCATCGCGCTGGGCTGACGAATTCCACATTCGTTCTGCGATTCGAGGATGGCTCGATCACCATCCCGGCCAACGGTCCTACCTATCCTTGAGGGAAGAATTATGTCCATGCTCATGCGAGCGCCGCGTGAATGCGCGTCCTGGTACTGGGACTTGGAGGACTATGCGCCGCCTGGACTGCAATCAGCGCTCACTACCGCTGCGCGGATGTCCGCCGTACTGGAGAAACATGACTTGTTGAAGCCAGGCGCGTTGGAATGGTATTGGATCGTGCCTGATCTGGGTGGCGCGGTCGGAAAGACGCGTTTGCAGCTCAGGAAGTCACTCGACGATGAGCAGGTGATCCGGCGCATCGAGGCGTTGCGTCCCGTTGGATTTCCGGAGGCGGAGTTCAGCGGGTTCCTCATCGCGGGGCCCGGCATGTGGCTCGACGAGCTTGGTTCACAGCATATTGAGCCCCGTCTGGTGGAATTGACGGTCTCCTCGGAGCCCTTCGGTCTGTCAGCTGACGTTTCTGTCTTCCATGACATTTGGGGACCCTTCGACTTTCATGGCGCACCTCATCCGGAAGTGCACCGGCAGAATGCTCCACGGCTTGCTGCCGCGCTGATTGAGCTGGAGGAACTGCTGGGGGTGGCGGCTGAGCCTGGCGAGTCGACGTATTTCGGGAGGGCTGTGGGCTTTGGGGTCATGGAGCCGGAAGCAGTCGACGGGCGGGGTCCTGACCTCACTGATCAGCTCTGAGGGGCAAATGTCATCTGGTACCCGTAAGGGATGGGCCCCGGCTCGGTTTCCCGCGGACGGTGTCGCGGCGCAGCGACTGCGGGAGTGGCTCGACGCGGGTGAAGGCGGCCTGGACGCTGTCCGGCTCGACCTGAGCGGCGCGGACCTCTCGCACGGTGACTTCTCCGAATCATGGTTCACCGACTCCAAGTTGATGAACGTCACATTGGTGAGCTCGGAGTTGTACCGCTCGGACGCCCAGGGAGCCGACCTGCGCGGCGCCGACCGCGATCCTGCGGGACGCGATCCTCGACGGGGCCAATCTTGTAAAGGCGTCGCTCTACGACGTCGATGCTTTCGGCGCCAGCTGTCGAGGTACCCAGTTCATGGGTGCTTCTCTCTTGGGAGTCGATTTTCGCGGCGCGGACCTGAGTAATTCAGTGTTCGATGGCAATTCATTTCAGGTCACCCTGGATCAGAGCACGAAGATCGAAGGTGCGTCGGGGTCCGTTTACGGGCCGGCAGTGATCGCCGAGGCGCGCGTCTGTCGGGAACTGTCCGGCGCTGAACTTCAGGACTGGATCAAAGAGCGTGGTGGACAGGTTCGAGTCGTGAGCGCGAGCCGGTAGGGGCGAGCCGCCACGGGTGCTTCGTCGCCGGTCACTCCGGCAGATCGGCGGCGAGGAAGGGAGCAAGGAGCGCGAACAATGCGTCGGGGCGGTCGAGGGGGATGATGTGGCCGCAGTCCTGGAGGTGGTGTCCGGCCAGGTCATCGGTGAAAGGGCGGAGTTGGCGTTCGAGCCCGGTGCCGACGGGGTGAGAACCGACGGCCATGGTGGGCATGGTCAGCCGAGCCGTCGCGACGGCCTCCTGGATCTGCTGCGCGCTGGTGGGCAGCGCCCGGTAATACGAGAACGCGCAGCGCAGGGCCTCGCTCCCGGTGAACGCGTGGACGAAGGCCGTACGGATGTCGTCGGGTATTCCTCGCCCGAGGGTTCCCGAGTCGAGGAACCAGTCGATGTACGGAGCCTCGTTGCCGGCCAGGACGGTCTCGGCGAGGCCGGGGACGGCGTGGAAGCCGAACCACCACGGGACGCCGCCCGCGACGACGTGTTCTGCTCCGGGCAGGCGGCCGAGCAGTGCCTCCATCACGACCAGGCGCCGGACGAGGCCGGGCCGGCGCAGCGCGAGCAGGACGGCGGGGGCGGTGCCCGCGTCGATGCCGACCACCGCTGCTGAGGGCTCGCCGAGTGCGTCGAGCAGTCCTTCGGCGTCGGCGGCGAGGGTGCCTGCGTCGTACCCCTCGGCGGCGCGCTCACTGGCGCCGAAGCCTCGCAGGTCCGGGGCGATGACCCGGTATTGCCCGGCCAGTCGGTCCATGATGACGCTCCAGAGCTGCCAGGTGTGCGGGAAGCCGTGCAGCAGGAGAACCGCAGGACCGTCCCCGGCGATTGCGACGTTGAGCTGGACGCCGTTCGTCGTGACGCGGCGCAGTTGATGTGCGGTGGTGACGGGCATGGCGATACCTCCGACTGGTTACCATTGGTGACCACGGAACGATAGGTAACTGGTGGACCGCTGCCTAGACGGCACTTTCAAGGAAGGTGGTGAGCTACAGGTGACCACCCGAGGAGCCCGGGCCGCTGGTCGCGGGGTGCGCGGTGATCTGTTCGATCCCCGGTGCGCGACGCGGCAGTTGCTGGACCGCATAGGTACGAAGTGGACGTCCATGGCCGTCAAGACGCTCGCCGATGCCGCACCGGACGAGGTGCGCTTCGCGGAGCTGAGACGCCGGATGCCCGGCGTCTCGCAGAAGATGCTGTCCGTGACGCTGCGGAGCCTGACCCGCGACGGGCTGGTGTCGCGCCGGGTCGAACCGACCGTGCCGCCACGGGTCTTCTACCGGCTCACCGGACTCGGGCTGTCTCTGGAAGCCGCGCTCGTGGGGCTGCGGACCTGGGCGGAGGAGCACATGGCCGAGATCGACCGCGCAAACGAAGCCGCCGACCAGGCGGTCGACGAGGCATAGGCCGGCCGGTTCCGCGCTCAGTACTGGTGGGCTCGCGTGCTCGATGCAGAGATCCCGGCCGCCGAAGCGGCCCGGGCCCATCGACTCGGCCATCACTGACTCATGGCGACGCTGAACAGATCCGCGAGCGGCCCTGCCCGGCTCCCCGGTGACGGGACCCCGGCCGAGTTGTGGTGCTTCTGTGCGTGCTGGGAACCCCGATTGCGCAGGCAATTGCCGGGTTGATAGAGATGGCTGGAAGTAACTCCTGCGGTGGGCCGGTAAGAGGTCGCCGCGGAAGCCCGTACGGGGGAGGCGTGATGAAGTTCGACATGGGTGCGCAGACGCTGTCGCAGCTGCAGCGTGATTCGCGGGGCTCGAGTGATGATCTCGGGTCGCTGATCCGGCAGTTGGTGCAGGCGGCCACGCCGTTGGAGGGCAAGTTCAACGGCTCGGGCCGGGCGATGTTCGACCAGTTCAAGGGGCGGGCGGACCGGATCACCAGCGACCTGAACTCCTCGCTGGCGGCGATCCTTGGTGGTCAGTCCGGGATGGACTCGGCGTTCAGCTCGGGTGATCAGGAGCAGGGTGACAACGCGAAGCAGCAGATGGGTGCCGCGAACTTCGACGCGGCGCGCTTTCGCTGAGCGTCTCTTCCGCAGGCCTCTGCTCCAGGGGCCCTCTGTGTGGACTTTCTTTCGACTCTCGGGGAGTGGTGTGTGATGGCGGGTTCGGGTGCTGATCGTCGTTCGTACGACACGGGTGCGTCTGCGGACGCGCAGTCGAACATCCAGGTGGTGATCGGCCGTCTGGAAGAGGTGATCGCGAACCGTGACCGTCAGGTGAAGGCGGCGATGGCGGACTTCACGGCGGATGGCGTGGCGGACGAGTACCACGGCAAAGAACAGCGGTGGAACAACGCCTCGAACGAGGTGAAGAGCATCATCGGTCTGCTGAAGTCGACGTTGGAGAAGAACGACGGTACGGCGCAGTCGACGATCCAGCGGGCGAAGGCCGCGGTCGACAACATCGGCTGACGGACAGGTTCGAGTTCAGGTTCACGGAAGTTCAGGAAAACGGGGGTTTTCGGTGCCCGGCTGGGATCTGAAGCCGCAAGGTATTTCCAGTGTGTTGAAGACGACCGGTGATACGGCGTCCGACCTGGAGAAGTACGCGAAGGCGTTCGGGAAGCACCTGACGTCAGCGGCGACGAGTGCGGGCACCATTTCCGCCGAGGGCGGCGGCGGTGGTGAGGGCGGCGAGAAGCCCGCGGGCGGACTGGTGGCTCTCGCGTTGTCCCAGTATGCGGAGCGGGCGTCGAAGGATCTGCAGTACGTCGCGGCGCGGGCGGGTAAGTCGTTGCAGGGTGCGGTGGATGCGACGACGGCTTACCTGAACGGTGACCAGGAGATGGCGTCGGAGGCGCAGCGCAAGGCGCTGGCCGAGCCGAAGCTGGACATGCCGGGGGTGGGCAAGCGGTGATCCAGCCGGATCAGATTCCTCAGTTCACCGGCAGTTTGCCGCAGTTGGAGACGGATTACGCGGACCTGAAGAAGGACGCGACTCATGTCCGGAGTACGGGTGCTGACGTCCACTCGCAGTTCCAGGGGTTGTCGGCGTACTACACCGCCCCCGAGGCGGAGCAGTTGTTCGCGACGACGAAGCCGGTCAAGGAGCGGGCGGATGATTTCGCCACGGATCTGGAGACCGTGTCGGGTGCGTTGTCGTCGTATGCCACGGAGATCCGTCCGCTGAAGACCAGGCTGGAGGAGCTGAAGGCCAAGGCGACGACGTTCGTCTCGTCGGTCAAGGATGATGACGAGTGGGAGTACGACGAGGACAAGGTCGACGAGCACAACCAGATCCGGGATGACATCACGGCGACGGTGGCGGCGTTCTGGGCGGCGGAGCGGACCTGCCACAACACGATCACTGCCCTGTGGGGCGGGACGCAGATGGTCGCGGGGGACGGCTCGGACCGTAAGGACCAGTACGGGTTCGCGGCGGATGATCTGAAGGACGCGAAGCTTCCCTGGGGTGACCCGGTGGAGGAGAAGCACAAGTGGTATGAGGTCGGCCACTGGGTGAAGTCGTTCGTGTGGGACGGCCTGATCGTGGATGGTGTCTGGGGGACGATCAAGGGTCTGGGCACGCTGGTCGGGTTCGGTGGCTGGGATGCGATGGGTCAGGCGTGGAAGGGTCTGGCGCAGTTGGCGACCGGTCTGGCGTTGTCCTCCGTTCCTGGTCTGGGGGCGATGTTCTGGACGTTGCCGGACGACAAGCTCCCGTCGTGGATCCGTGATTCGCGTACGGCGATGAAGGAGACGGGCAAGGCGCTGGTCGCCTGGGACGAGTGGGGCAAGAACCCTGGTCGTGCGGCCGGTGCGGTCACTTTCAACGTCCTGACGACGGTGTTCACGGGTGGTGCGGGCGGTGCGGCGGCGGGTGCCGGTAAGGCCGGTGCGGTGGCGAAGGTGCTGTCGGTGGCCGGGAAGGCGGGTCGCGTGATCGACCCGATGACGTACATCGCCAAGGGCGCGGGTGCGGGTCTGTCGAAGATCGGCGACATCGCGAAGGGCCTGAAGGGCGTCGGGAACATCGACATCCCCACCCTCCCGGACGGAGCCGTCAGCCTGCCCGACGGCCGCCTGATGGACCCGAACGGCAACCTCATCTCGCCCAACGGCTCCCTCGACACGACGCCTGTGCATTACGAGACGAACACGCCGACGGTTCCTCACGGGACCGCGCCGACGCTTCCGGCCCACTGGACGACCCAGAGTGCCCCCACCCCGTCGTACGCCGGGAGCCACGCGGGCGCCGACGGGGCCGCGCACACGGTCGACAACCCCGGGCACTACGCCGCGCCCAACGCCGGCCACTACAACGCGCCCACGCCCACTCCGGCCACGGCCGCGAGCCACACGCCGGGCGGTGCCTTCGACACGTCGCCGTCGCCGGGCGCGTACGACCATGCGCCGTCGGGGTCTCCGTACGGCCATGCGCCGTCGGGGCCCCCGTACAGCCACGCGCCGTCGGGGTCGCCGTACGACCACGTGCCTTCCTCGTCCGCGTACGACCAGACGCCGGGTACGAACCCGTACGCTCAGACGCCGTCGGGGGCGCCGTACGGGCACGCGCCGTCGGGATCCCCGTACGATCACGCGCCCTCGCCGTCCGCGTACGACCAGACGCCGACCACGACGCCGCACGATCCCCCGACGTCGACGCCGCACACCGGCGGTCACGACGTTCCCGGTGGCGTCGCCCACCCGGGTGCCGGGACCCCGTGGTACCACCAGGGCGCGGCAGCCCCCGCGCACGAGGTCCCGACGACGCCGCACACCGGCGGTCACGACGTCCCGGGCCCCGGCGGTCACGGCACCCCGGACACCCCGCACGGCACCCCCGACGACGCTGCGCACGGTGCCGGTCACGGTGACGACGGTGTCGGTCACGCGGACGACGCCGCGCACGTCGGTGACCATGCGGATATCGGGGACGCCGCTGTGCACCACGGCACCGATGGTCCGGTTGCTCCGGGGCACCAGGGTGCGGACGTGCCGGGCAGCGGGGCCGGAGAACCGTTCGAATACAAGCCGGCCATGTCACAGGCAGAGTTCCAAGGTCTTAGCGATGCCGAGAAGCACGCGGTGGCCGAGGCCGAGCTCGCGCGGGGCACGAATCCCGAGCCCAGCGTCAGCAACAAGGCAGGACAGGACTATGGCGACGCGTACTGGAACAAGTTCCTGGACGACTTGTCTCCGGAGTCGCGGGAGGCACTGAGGACGTACAGCGGCAACGAGTACGACTTGATCAACGGCCACCTGCGCTTCGGTGACAAGGTGGACGACACGCTCAAGCACGCCATTGCGGAGATGGACAAGGTCATGGGCGCCCGCCCGGTGCCCGAGGACGTCATGATCGTGCGCGGCACCGGGGTCGACCACATCAGGATCGGCGACCGCCCCCTGAGGTCACCGATGGAAATGCGGGGCGGTGTGTTCGACGACAAGGCATACACGTCCACGGCACTCGGCAAGACACCGCCGCCCCCGTTCGACCAGAAGCCCGTGCATATGCACCTCCGTGTGCCGAAGGACACCCCCGCCCTCTGGATCGACCACATTTCCAAGTACCCCGGAGAACGCGAGCTGCTCCTCGCCAAGGGTTCCCAGTACAAGGTGACGCGCGTCTTCTTGGACGCGACGGACGGCAAATGGCACGTGTACGGGGAGGTTCTGCCGAGGCCATAGCCTTCGTTGCAGATCAGCCCAAACCAAAGGAACGTGGACGCCATGAGCAGTGAACGACCGATCAACCCTCGCTTCGACGAGGACGTGCACTTCAACCTCGTATCTCCGGGCCCGGCGCGCTACCAGAATTACACCGAGAAGCCGGTGCGTTACTTCGCGGTCGTCGACAAGCAGGGTGGCGCGGTCCTCGGTTACGTGTGGGCCAACGACGAGGATGACGCCGCCATGTGGGAACCGCGCGAGGCTGCCGGACCCCAGGCGTTCTCCGAGGGAGGCATCTGGTACGCCAGGCTGGAGGAGGCCAAGGAACGAGGCCTTCTGCCGTCACAGGCCCTCGCGGAGCTGCTGGCCAACCCTGATGGAAACCAGGGCCGTGCTCTGCCGGACTCCCTCGCCGACGCCCCCAACGCCGCTGCGGTCGAGGCCCTCGCCAAAGGCGACTAGGTGACTGGCGAACGACCGATCACCCCGCGCTTCGCCGAGGACCTGTGGTTCGAGGAGGTGCCGGGTGGTCCGCCGCGCTACCGGGACCGGACGGACAAGCCGGTGCAGTACTTCGCGGTGGTCGACAAGCAGGGAGGTATGGTCCTCGGCACGTGTGGGCAGGCGACGAGGACGACGCCGCTGCGTATCAACCGCGGCAGGCCGCCGGTGGCCGGGGAATCAACGAGGGCATCTCCTGGATCAGTCGGCTGCGTGAGGCCAAGGCACGGGGCATCCGACCGTCCCAGGCACTCGCCGATTTCCTGGCTGACTCGGAGCCGCCCGGTAGGGGGCGTCCCCTGCCCGGCTCCCTCGCCGACGCCCCGAACGCCGCCGCGGTCGAGGCCCTCGCCAAAGGTGACTAGGTGACTGGCGAACGACAGATCAACCCGCGCTTCAACGATGACGTGCACTTCAACCTCGTGTCGGGTCCGCCGCGATACCGGAACCGCACCGACAAGCCGGTGCGTTACTTCACGGTGGTCGGCAAGCAGGATGGCGAGATCCTCGGCTACCTGTGGGCCGGCGACGAGGACGATGCTGCTGCGTTTGAACCGCGGCAGGCCGCCGGACCCGTGGGGGCGAACGAGAGCATGTCCTGGATCAGACGGTTGCGTGAGGCCAAGGCACGGGGCATTCGACCGTCCCAGGCTCTCGCCGAGTTGTACGGCGGCCCGGAGCCGGGCGGTAGGGGTCGGCCTTTGCCCGGCTCCCTCACTGCCGCCCCGAACGCCGCCGCGGTCGAGGCCCTCGCCCAGGGCCACCGGCGAACACTCCATGGAGGTACCGGCCCCCAGGCCTGAGCATCATGACCGACCCCGTGCACTACATCACCGTCACCGCCCCCGACGGCGAGGTCGTCGGATACGCCTGGGGCGATGGCACCGACGTCGAGTGGATCAACCGGAAGGCGAGCAGTAGCGCCGCCTACGACGCCGGGATGGAGTGGTACACGAAGGTCCGTGAGGCCCATGACCGTGGCCTCACCCCCCTCGGCGTCCTCAACCTGCTCAGCCACGAACCCGGTGTCGGGCGGGTCACCGAGGCCCCGGACGTCGCAGCGCTCGAGGAACTCTCCCGCGTCGTCACCCCAGCTGACGACCGGCGCCTGCTGGCCCAGCTCGACCGTGACGACGCGGCGGCGTGGCAGGAACTCGCCGACGCCTTCGACGCGCTCACGGACGAGGACCGGGACGTGAAGTGGGGCGGGGGGCACACGTTGCCGAGCGGTGCCATTCACGTGCCGTTCCCCCTCTACAGCAAGCCACTTCAGCGCGCCGTCGCCTCCCTGCACCGCGTCGGCGCCGTCACCCCCGAGTACCGATGGATGGACAACCCGATGCCCGAGGTGTCGTCGGACGGACGGCTGGGACCCGCCGACGCCGTGCGTGCCGCCACCACGCTCGTGCGCGGGGAGCACTTCAGCGACGGGACGATCGCCGAGGCGGTGGAGAGCGGACTCCTCGACGTCGTCGCGGCGTCGCTGCGCGCCTGGTACGCCGACCCTTCCATCGGTCAGCCGCGGGCCGACGCGGACCAGCCTTCGTCCAAAGCCGCAGCCGTAGCCCCACCAGCCACCGAACCGAGCCCACTCCTCCCCACCCCCCGCCCCACTCCACTGGTGTGCAGGTTCTGCGGAGGTTCCCCCGCGGCCGACGTCACCTTCCGGGCCCATCGAGGCCTCGTCATCTTCATGGGCTTCAAGCGGATGGACGGCCCGATGTGCATGACCTGCGGGCTGGCCGTGCACCGGACGCTGACCACCCACACGCTCTGCGTGGGCTGGTGGAGTCCCTTCTCCCTCTTCGTCTTCGCCCCGTTGACGCTGGTGAGGAACCTTCTCGCCGTGCGCAAGGTGAAGCAACTCCCGGCCCCGGGACCGGGGATGCTCGGCCCGCGCTACGACCCCGGGGTGCCCATCCATCGGCGACCCCGGGCGTATATCGCGTTGATCCCCGTGCTGTGGGTGCTCTTCATGATCGTGACGGGTTTGTCGGGCGGGGTGTGAGAAGCCGTGTGAAGCTCCCGAACGCTCCCGTGCCCGGCTGTACGCGTGGCGCATTCATGTCTTATGTTGCGGAAGCGAAGCCAGGGGGGATGCGCATGCAGCAGGAGAGGCCGTCCGGGACCGGGGCGGAGATGAGTCTGAGCGAGGTCGAGACCGTCGCCCGTGCCGCGCACGCCGGGCAGACGGACAAGGCCGGACGGCCCTACGCCGAGCATCTGTCGGCCGTCGCCGAGGGCGTACGTGCCCGCGGCGGGGGCGATGAGCTGGTCGCGGCGGCCTGGCTGCACGACGCCCTGGAGGACGGCGTGCTCAGCGAGCAGTGGCTGGAAACAGCCGCGCTGCCGCAGCACACCAAGGACGTCGTCCGAGCCATGACCAAACAGCCGGACGAGGAGCCGGAGGCGTACGCGAGTCGAATTCTGGCCGTCCCCGGCGCCCGGCTGGTGAAGGCGTCCGACCTCGCGCACAACGCCGACCCGGGCCGTCTCGCCGTACTCGACGAGCACACCGCCCTGCGGCTGAAGCAGAAGTACGCCGCCATGCGGAAGCGGCTCGGCCTGGCCCCGGGCGACTGACGCTCTGAAGGCCCCTCCCAGGAACCTCCCAACCGACCCACCTACACAGGACGACTTGAATGGCACGGGACTACGACAGCCAGCTGCTGGAGTCGGTGGCGGTGCGCCGGCGCCGGATGCGCGACGCGCTGCTGTTCGGCGCGCAGCGCGGTCGGCGGACCGCGGACGAACGGTTCGGCAAAATGTTCGCGGGCATCGCGATCGCGGCCGTACTGTGCGCCGGCTGCGTCGGCTGGTCCTTCCTCCAGTCCACCTTGGCGAAGCAGAAGGCCGAGCAGGACAAGCAGCAACAGCAGCAGGAGCAGATGTACAACCCGTCGCCCGGCACCGCCTCGAGCGGCGCCGGCGACCAGGGCGCGGAGAAGCGGTGAACAGGGTGTACAGGGTGTACGGGGCCGGTGTGCTCAGGCCGGCGAACGCCGATGACCGAAATGACGCGATGATAGGTTCGGGTGAGTGGTGAGCACAGCAGCTTCGTTCCGGACCCAGCTCAGCAGGGTCACCCTGATCGGTGAGCGGCGACGCGCCGACATCGTGTTGCCGTCGGACACTCCGATCGGCCAGCTGCTCCCCGACATACTCCAGTTGCTCGACGACCGAACCGCGTCCCGGCCAACCACCCGGCAGCTGATCACCTCCGACGGTTCCGCGCTGCCGCATGACGCCACGCTGTCGTCCGCGGAGGTCCCCGACGGCGCCGTACTGCGCCTGGTGCGCGCCCACGCCGCACCGCCGGCGCCGGTCGTGCACGACGTCACCGACCAGGTCGCTGACGACCTCGACCTGCGCGGCTGGCGCTGGCGTCCCTCGGTACGCCGTACCGCCGCCGGTGTGGCCACGGTCGTGTTCGCCGTGATCGCGGCGCTGCTGGCCCGGCGCGAGTTCGCGCTGGAGTCCGTGGCCACCGGGCTGGCGCTCGTCACCGCGCTGTTCCTGGTCGTCGGTGCGGCGATCGCGAAGATAGGCGAGGGCAACCGGGGCCTGGCCACCGCGCTGCTGCTCGCCTCCGGCGGACTCGGCCTGCTGACCGCCTGGACCGCCGCCGACGCCTACGACTGGTCCGGAACCGCCCGGCTGGCCGGTGTCGCCGCCGCGCTGGTGCTCACTCTCGTGATGCTCGCCTACTGTTCGCCGCTCGGCCGGGGCGGGCTCATCGGGGCCGTAGCGATCGTCGGTGTGACCGCCGTGTGGGAGGCCGTCGCCCTCGCGCAGGACCGGGCGGACCGGATCGGTGCCGTGATGGCGGTGGTCTCCGTCATCCTGCTCGGGCTGCTGCCGCGGTTCGCGCTGATGGCATCAGGACTCACCGCGCTCGACGACAAGCGTTCCTCGGGCACCTCGGTGAGCCGGCACGAGGTCGGCAACGCCCTCGCCGCCACCCACCGAGGACTCGCCCTCGCCACCCTGGTCATCGCGGCCTCGGCCGCCGCCGGCGGCTGGCTGCTGACCACCGCGAAGGAGCCGACCGTCTGGACGGTGGCTCTCGCCTCCCTCACCGCCGTCGTGCTGCTGTCACGGGCGCGGGCGTTCCCGCTGGTCGCCGAGGTCGTGGCGCTCTTCGGGGCGGCGGCGCTGCTCGTCGTACGGCTCGCGGTGCTGTGGCTGGACCACGCGGGAGGCGCCGGCGCGCTCGTCCTGCTCGCCGCGGCGGCGCTGCTGCCGTTGCTGGTCCTCGCGGTGGAGCCGCCGGAGCACGTCCAGGTACGGCTGCGACGGTTCGCCGACCTGATCGAGTCCCTCGGTGTGATCGGGCTGTTCCCGCTCGCCATCGGGGCGTTCGGCATCTACGGGCAACTGCTCAACAAGTTCTGAGGCTGCTGAGGCTTCGAAAACCAGACGCCGCGGCGCCGTCGTTCAGGGCGGGACGACGAGACGGCGGCGCGGCAGGAGAGAAGGGCGACATGCCGAACGGGGACAACTGGCAGAGTGACGTGCTGCGCGACCTGAGGGGCGGCGCGGCCCAGCAGCGCATCCCGCAACCCCCACAACAAGGGGGCGCGCAGCCGGAGCAGCAGCCACAGCCGCCTGAGCAGCAGGGACCTCAGCCCCAGCAGCAGGGCGCCCAGCCCCAACAGCGGGGTCAGGTCCCGGCCGACGGCAACCCGCAACAGGCCGGCCCCGGCCGACCGGAGCAGCCGTACGCCGAACAGGCCTACGGCAACCCGCAACAGGCCGCCCCTGGCCGGCCGGAGCAGCCGTACGCCGAACAGGCCTACGGCTACCCGCAACAGGCCAACCCCGCCCAGCAGCAGCCACAACAGCCACAGCAGCCGTACGGCTACCCACAGCAGGGGTATCCCGCCCAGGGGCAACAGCCGTACAGCCAGCAGCACCACGGCTACCCGCAGCAGCAGCCCTACGGCGACCAGGCCGCCGCCTACGCCCAGCAGCCGCACCAAGCCCAGCCTCAGGCGTACCCCCAGCAGCAACAACCCCCCGCCCAGCCCCCGCAGGCCCAGGCACCCGCCCCCCGCGCCCGCTCCGCCCGCGCCACCCCCGACTCCCGCCCGGTCGTCGACGAGAAGCTCGCCTCGGCGGGGCGGGGACCGCGTCGCGGGGAGCCCTTCAGCGCCCGCGCCCTGCGGGCCGTGCGCCGGACCGTGTCCTCCTCGGCCGCGCGTGAGGTCGCCGAGACCACCGCGACCGCCGAGGTGCTGCAGCAGCCGGTCACCACCGGCCGACAGATCGCGGTGACGTCCATCCGCGGCGGCTCCGGCAAGACGACCGTCGCCGCCCTGCTCGCCACCACGTACGCGCACTACCGCCAGGACCCGGTCCTCGCCATCGAGGCCGACCCCGCGCTCGGCTCGTTGCCACTCAGGCTGGGCGCTCAGACCCTGCGCTGGACCACCGGCGACCTCGCCGACGTCGTCCAGCCGCAGATGACGCTCCTCGAAGTCACCGGCTACCTGGTCCAACTTCCCGAAAACGCCTGGCTGTTGCCCGGGAGCCAGGGTCAGGTCGGGGCCATGCTCGACACCAAGGCCTACGAGCGGGTCATGGTGTCGATGCGCCGCTACTTCGGGGTGACCGTCGTCGACTGCGAGACCATGCCCGCCGAGGTCGCCCGCACCGCGCTGTCCGCCGCGCAGGGTCGCATCCTCACCGTGCCGGCGACGCTCGAGGGCATCGCCAGTACGCACGCGGTCCTGCAGTGGATGCGTGGGTTGCCCCGGGACATCACCACCACGACCGTCGTCGTCCTCACCGAGACCGTGCCGCACACCGGTGTCGACCTCGGCAAGGCCGCGGAGCGGCTGAAGGAGACCGGGGCGAGCGTGCGGGTGCTGCCGTACGACCGGCATCTGGCGGCCGGCGGCACCATCCGCACCGAACTGCTCGCGCGGGACACCCGGGAGGCCGCCACGAGGCTGGCCGCGGAGGTCTTCCAGCTCTCCCAGAAGAGCCGCTGACCCATCCCGGACGAAGGGATCCCCAGGACGCTGAGGACAAGGCAACAACGATGAGCACCCGACTGATCCACCGGCCGGCACGCACCACCCGGCCCCCGGCCTCCCCGGAGCCACGCACCATCGAGGCACCGCCCAACCTGCCCGACGGCAAGACGGGCTCCATAGCGACCTCGCTGCTGCCGGTCGCCGGTGTGATGTCGTCCGTCGTGATGATGACCGTCGTGCGCAACAGCCAGTTCGCGGGACTGGGCGCGATCATCCTGGTCGTGACCATCGCCGGCTCTCTCGTCATGGTCTTCTCCCAGCGCGGCAAGGCCCAGCGCACCCGCCGTACCCAGCGCGAGGCCTACCTCTCCTACCTGGAGGACACCCGCGAGGAGCTGTCCAAGGAGGAGCGGGAACGGCGCGAGAGCACGCGGGTGCTCAATCCGCCGCCGGATGCGCTGTACGACATCGTGCGTGACCCCGCCCGGCTGTGGGAGCGGCGCCGGACGGACGCCGACTTCCTGCGGGTGCGGGTCGGCACCGGGGAGATGCCGGTGCGCGACCTGAAGGTGGGCCAGCCGAGCTCCTCGGTGCTCACCCCGCCCGACCAGTTCATGCTGAACGAGGCGTCCGCGCTGGTGTCCCGGTTCAGCAACGGCACCGAACTCCCGCTGACCGCCCCGCTCGACCGGGTCGGCAACATCAGCGTCATCGGCAGCCGGGAGGACACGCTGAGGGTGGCCCGCGCGCTCCTTGTGCAGGCCGCCGCCACCCACGCCCCCGACGACGTGGCCATGGCGCTGGCCGCGTCCGGTGACCGGATCGCCGACTGGGAGTGGGCCAAGTGGCTGCCCCACCTGCTCGACAGCGAGCAGTTCGACGGCCCCGTCGCCGCCCGCCGCATCGCGCCCTCGCTGCCCCAACTGGCCCGCCAGATCGGCCCCGAGCTGCGTCGCCGCGCCTCCTACGCGGCCGAGGTGCGCCGCGGGCTGTCCGGCAAGGACGCCCTCGCCATGACCTCCCGGCTGCTGGTCGTCGCCGACGGGCACGGGGAGGACGCCATCGACCTGCCGCGGCCGGACGACGCGGTCGGGCTGCGGGACATGAGCATCACCGTGCTGCACCTGCTGGACCAGCGGATCCAGGAGCCGGGCAGTGTCGGCGTACGGATCACCGTCGACGGCGAGCAGATCGTCATCGAGGACCTGCGGATGCCGGAGCCGATCAGCGCCCACGGCACCGTCGACGAGATCGGCACCCCCTTCGCCGAAGGCCTCGCCCGGATGCTCGCCCCCATGCGGATGTCCGCCGAGTCCATGGTCGACGCCCCGCTCACCGGCCCCGTCGACTTCGCCGAACTGCTCGGCATCGACGATGTCGCCGACCTCGACCTGAACCGGATGTGGGCGCCGCGCGGTGAACGGGCCTTCCTGCGCGTCCCCATCGGCATCAGCGACTCCCACGAGCCCGTGCTGCTCGACCTGAAGGAGTCCTCCGAACTCGGCATGGGCCCGCACGGCCTGTGCGTCGGCGCCACCGGCTCCGGCAAGTCGGAGCTGCTGCGCACTCTCGTCCTCGCCCTGGTCGCCACCCACCCGCCGGAGGAGCTCTCCCTGGTCCTCGTCGACTACAAGGGCGGCGCCACCTTCGCCCCCTTCGCGGACCTCCCGCACGTCGCCGGCGTCATCACCAACCTGGAGAACCAGGCCGGCCTCGTCGAACGCGTCCACGCCTCCCTGGCCGGCGAGGTCAAGCGCCGCCAGCAGGTGCTCAAGAACGCGGGCAACGTCGCCGACATCGGCCACTACGCCGCCCTGCGCGCCGAGAAGCGCCCCGACCTGGACCCGCTGCCGCACCTGTTCGTGGTGATCGACGAATTCGGCGAACTCCTCACCGCCAAGCCGGACTTCATCGACCTGTTCCTGTCCATCGGCCGCATCGGCCGCTCCATCGGCGTCCACCTGCTGCTGTCCAGCCAGCGCATCGAGGGCGGCAAGCTCAAGGGCCTGGACACCTACCTGTCGTACCGGCTCGGTCTGCGCACCTTCTCCGCCGACGAGTCCCGTACGGTCCTGGACACCACGGACGCCTTCCACCTGCCCCCGCTGCCCGGCTTCGGCTACCTCAAGGTCGACACCAGCCACTACGAGCGGTTCAAGGCGAGCTACGTCTCCGGCGCCTACAACGGCCCCGTGCAGCGCGACGCCGAGGACACCGGGCCGCTGGCCCTGGCGTACGAGGCGTACAACACCCTCGGCCAGGACGAGGGTTCGGGCGCCGAGGAGCCGAAAATGCGGCGCCGGGAGACCGGGCCCACCGAACTCGGCGTCCTCATCAACCAGTTGGAGAACGCAGGCGCCCGCTCGGTACGCCAGATCTGGCTGCCCCCGCTGCCCTCCGCCGTCCCCCTCGACAAGGTCGCCGGGCCCGTGGAAGTGGGCGCGCGTGGCATGCAGCTGGCCAAGCGGCGCGGGCCGCTCCAGGTGCCGCTGGGCATCCTCGACGACCCGACCAGGCAGTGGCAGGGCCAGTGGTACCTGGACCTCACGCTCTCCGGCGGACATGCGGCGATCATCGGCGGCCCGCAGTCCGGCAAGACCACCCTGCTGCGCTCGCTCGCCCTCTCGCTGGCCCTTACGCACACCCCGCAGGAGGTCGGGATCTACGGTCTCGACCTGGTCGGCGGCGGCATGCAGGCCCTGTCCGGGCTCCCGCACGTCGGCGGGGTCGCCGGCCGCGCCGACCGCGAACGCGCCGCCCGCACCATCGACTCCGTACGCGCCATGCTCGACCAGCGCGAGGAGCTCTTCCGCATCCACAACATCGACTCGCTGGAGCAGCTGCGCACCCTGCGCGCCGCGGGCCGGGTGCCCGAGCTGGCCTCCACCGAGATCGTGCTGCTCATCGACGGCTTCGGCGCCCTGCGCGACGACTTCGAGAACCTCGACGACGCCGTCGTCGACATCCTCAAGCGCGGCGGCGGCTACGGCATCCACGTCGTCGCCGGCATGCTCCGCTGGAACGACGTGCGCATCGCCACCCAGTCCCAGTTCGGCACCCGGGTGGAGCTGCGCCTGAACGACCCCAGCGAGTCCAGCATCGACCGCAAGCTCGGCGAGACCCTCTCCCCGGAGGAGAAGGGCCGCGTCCTCACCGACGGCAAGCTGTTCGCCCAGGTCGCCCTGCCCCGTGTCGACGGCCTCGCCGACACCGCCGACCTCGGCACGGTCCTGGAGCGCACCGCCCGACAGCTCCGCGCCACCTGGACCGGCGAGGTCGCCCAGCCCGTGCGCGTACTGCCGCACGTCCTGGAACCGGAGCTGCTCCCCGGCCCGGCGGCAGAGCCGCACCGCGTCCCCGTCGGCCTCGACCAGACCCAGCTGGCGCCCGTCCTGCTCGACCTGTTCCAGCACGACCAGCACCTGATGATCATGGGCGACAGCGAGTGCGGCAAGACCAACCTGCTCAAGGTGATCGCGCAGGGCCTGATCGAGCGCTACGGCGACGACGAACTCGTCTTCGGCGTCTTCGACCCGCGCCGCGGCCTGCGCGGCGCCATCCCGGAGGAGTACCGGGGCGGCTACGCCTACAACTCCAAGCTCGCCGCCGGTCTTGCCGCCGGCATTGCGGGCGAACTGGAGAAGCGGCTGCCGGACGAGAGCGCCGACACCGAGGACCTGGAACCGGGCAGCTTCTCCGGCCCGCGGATCGTGATCCTCGTCGACGACTACGACGTCCTCACCACGGCCGGCCAGCAGCCGCTCGCGCCCTTCGTGCCGTACATCCCCTCGGCCGTCGACATCGGCCTGCACTTCATTCTCACCCGCCGGGTCGCGGGCGCCTCCCGCGGACTGTACGAACCGCTGCAGCAGGGCCTGCGCGAGTCCGGCGCCTCGGCGCTGGTGATGTCGGGCGACCGCAGTGAGGGCCAGCTCTTTCCCGGCGTGTACGCGAGCGCGCAGCCGCCCGGCCGGGGAGTGCTGGTGCGCAGGGGCCAGACCAACCGGTTGATCCAGACCGTCTACACGGGGACCAGGTGAATCCATGACGAAGGACGTCATCACCCTCACGAAGAAGATGCCCGACCCCTTGAGTGTCATCGCGGGTCTCCTGTCCGGCGGCCCCGACCGTCTGGTGGGCACCGAGGGAGAAGGCGCCGTGGTGCAGCTCTGCGACGAGCAGGGCCGCCCGCTGGTCTCCGTCGAGGCACCCCTGCTGGTGCAGGTCAGGGGCGAGGCCGAGCGGCTGCTCGGAGCCAGTGCGCCCGAGGTGCCGTACTGGTGGACCGAGGCCCGTGCCACGACCGGCGTCAAGGAGGCCGAGCAGCTCGCCGGCACCTTCGCCGCCCGGCTCGCCACCCTGGTGGGCGGCACCCCCTGGCCGCCCGAGGTCGCATGGTCGCTGGCCGTGGTCGACACCGACGGGATGAGCGTGGCGCCGGTGCCGGCCGCCGCCCAGCCCGCCGTGGACGTACTCACCGACAAGGTCGCCGTCATCATCCAGGACCGCCCGGTGGTCGCGATGACCGCCTGGCTCTCCGACGCCTTCCGTGCCGCCGCGGGCGCCGAACTCGGCCTCCAGATCGTCACCCCCGCCAGCACCCGCCTCTCTCCGGCGGTCCGGGCCAGCCTGCCGGGCTGGCCCTCGCGCTGGGTGGTACAGGACGAACGGGACGGCTACTACGACGGCCTCTCCGGAGCCGTCCTGGAGTGGAACAACGGCTTCTTCGCCACGGTCGTGCCCCCGGACGCGACCCAGGAGGACCCGCGCACCCCGGTCGCCGCCTCCTTCCGGGAGGGCCTCGCCGACCAGGGCGACACCGGCGAACGCCAGCTCGCCATCTCCTTCCGCACCGTGCACCCGGCCGACGACCGTCTCGTTCTCGGCGGCGCCGTGGAAGCCGTCTGGCAGGAGATCACCGGCGAGCCGCCGTCCGGCTGGGGCACCGAGGAACCCGCCAACCTCCCCTGGTCCCTGCGCCAGTTGACCGACGTGGCGTACGAGCGCTCGCCCGCACCGACCTGGCTGGTCGTCGTCGGCACCCCGGAGCGCCCCGGACTCGCGACGGTCCGCATCACCCGGACCAAGGGCGGCGTCGAGGAGGACGTGACGCTCGCCTTCGGGTACGGCCCGGGAGAGCAGGTCCCGACGGACGCCGTCCAGTCGGCCGCAGAGGCCCTCGCCACCCGGCACGACCTGCAGTCCATGCTGGTCCAGATCCGCCGGGCCCGCCGTGACCTGTCCGTCCCGCCCCGCTTCGAGGGCCCCGGCGTGCCGTACGCCTTCGTCCTGGGCGCCGAGGAGGTCCGCGCGATGCCCGGCGACCGAGCCCGACGCACCCCGCTCGCTGAGGCCCCGCGCGAACTGGGCCCACCGACTCGTCCCGCGCTGTACTACCCCCTGCCGGGCGATCCCTCGGACCTGTCGGGCTGGCAGGACTTCGAGCGACTGATGAGACATCTCAAGGGAGAGAGCTGAGGCGTCACGGCTGAAGGGGGAAAGGCTGAGCGGCGGCAGTCGACGGGCCGCGGTTGAGAGCCGGCGGGTGACGGCTGACGCGTGATGGCCGAGGGACGCCGGCTGACAGCCGGTGTCCGAGGCAACGGCCGACGGGCGGCGCCTGACGGAGGGGCGCCGCCCGCCACCGTCCGGCGGTGAGGCCGCCCTGAGCCGCCGTACGAAGGACGTCGTGCGGCGCGGTCACCAAGCGGGCAGGAGAGCCGCCCGAGGCGTACGCCGGGCGCGTTCTCGCCACCCCGGGAGCCCTGTTGGTGAAGGAGGCGGACCTGGCGCACAACGCGGACCCGGCGCGCCTCGCGGTGCTGGACGAACCGACCCGCACACGACTGACCGAGAAGTACACGCGGATGCGTGCGCTTCTCGGTCTGGTCGCTGACGGCGGTGAGCCGGGCCGGTGACGAGGGTCGTGACTAGGCGTTGACCTTCTCGCGCTCGCGTACGCCCGTCTCGTGCTTCTTGTCGGTCTTCTCGCGTCCGCGCGCCACTTCGGCCGCGTCCCGCTTGAAGGCCCACTCCATCGTCGGTTCCATCGCGAACCGGAAGACCCGGCGCACCGGCGCGGTGCACAGCACGGTCACGACGGCGGCCGCGAGGACACTCACGAAGATCTCGCCGAGCGGCCGCTCCAGCCAGGCGTGGTCGAACATGCCCGCGAAGTCGGCGCCCTTGATGAGGAAGCCGTGCAGCAGGTAGCCGTACAGCGTGCCCGCGCCGAGCGCCGTGAACCACATCCGGCGGCCCGGCACCCAGGCGAAGAAGCAGGCGGTCAGCAGCAGCGAGCAGCCGAACAGCGCGAGGACCATGACCGGTCCGGACCACCAGGGCGCGGCCATCTCCTGTGCGGCGTCACGGTGGTAGAACCACGACGTGTTCATCCGGGGCACGGCCCACCAGCCGACCGCCAGCGCGGCCGCGAACACCGGCACCGACACGATCCGCATGGACCGCCGGCGCACCAGCCGGAAGTGCTCGGGCTTCATGCACAGGCCGAGCACGAAGTACGGCAGGAACTGCAGCACCCGCTGCATGTCCAGGTCGTTGCCGATCTCGGGCGAGACGGACGCCAGCATGGCGATGCCGAGAGCGAGGGGCAGCGGCCACCGCACCAGGTTCCAGATCGGCGTGGTCATCCGCCAGATGAACAGCGCGCACAGGAACCAGGTCAGGTACCAGGGATCCAGCAGGCTGATCTCCTGCCCCGGCGAGTGATCGACGAAGCGCTTGAACAGCGAGTAGGCCGTCTCGAACAGGACGTACGGCACGACCACGCCGGTGATCAGCCGCTTGAGCCGGTCGGCGCGCATGTCGAAACTGCGCGAGAAGTACCCGGAGATGATGATGAACGCCGGCATGTGGAAGGAGTACACGACCGTGTACAGGCCCTCCAGGATCCGGCTGTCGCCCTTGATGGGCTCCCAGGAGTGGCCCACGGCCACCAGGACGATCGCCAGGTACTTCGCGTTGTCGAAGAACGCGTCGCGCTGTTTGGCGCCGGGCTTGGAACCGGCGGCGGCCCGGGGCGGGGTCGGTTCGCCGCGGTGGTTCTGCGGCGTGCGCGGACTCGGCACTCCGTCCGCCGACGACTGAGCCGGGGGGAGTGGCGATCGATTCTGGCCGTGCGGTCGCAGCGGGTTCGTCACAGGGACCTCGCTGCGCGGGCGGGGGACGAGGCGGCGTGGAACATCTGAGGCACCCTAGTCCTGGCTGTGGGTATTCGTAAAATTCTCGACGTCATTCCTGGTTAAAGGCTTCGCCTACCCGCGTTTTCCGGATGTTGACATTCCTGTCCACGTGAGCACCGACACACGGTGAATAGTCGGCCAGGGGGTCATGCGCGCCTAACTTGTCACGATTCATCCCTACTAAATGGTGCATTATCGGCATGCCGTGCAGGTCGCCGGCGCCCCCTGGACTGAAATTCGAATCAGCTGCGAACACATTGTGTGGGCAAGGAAACGATCCAGCTGAATTACCTGTGCGGAGGCTCGTCGAATTGCTGTGCGAAGGGTCCTGGCGGAAGCCCCTGCGCGCCCGCGGGCGCGTGGAGATCACGAGCGGTCATGGCCAACGTTGGGTCACGCGCCGCATATGCGGGCCCTGTTGGTGGCACGATGGTTCTGGCGGGGGTGCGCGGGGCTGCACCCCCGGGCCGGGCGGACCGACCGAGGGTGTGATCAGTTGTGGCCATTTCGCTGTCAGTGGTGCTGCTGTTGGCGATCATTTTGGTGGTGTTGATCAGGGGAGGCTCAATCAAGGCCGGCCCCGCCATAGTCGCTGTGCTCTTCGGCTTCTTCCTGGCCTCGACCGGCATGGCCGACGACATCCAGCGGTTCCTGAACTCGATAGCGGAGACCATCAACTCGATCCAGTTCTAGGCGCGGCCGTCATGGTCCGCCGCCGAACAGTGCTCGAACAGTGGACGCCGCAGACATCGCGCCGCAGGGCACGCGAAAGGCCTCCGGCCCGATCCTCGGAAAGGAACGGGCCGGAGGCCTTGTCACGTGATGGGGCATGGCGGAGTGATCGCGTCACCCGCAAACGACAAGGGCCAGGCGGAGGAGTGATCCTCCGACCTGGCCCTACGTCATGTGGAGCGGGCGACGGGAATCGAACCCGCGTAGCTAGTTTGGAAGACTAGGGCTCTACCATTGAGCTACGCCCGCACAGCGCGCGCCGCAGGTCGGTGACCGCGGCACACAGGCATCGTAGCGGGTCGTCCCCCTTCGACGCACACCCTGTTAATGCGGCGGCCACGCCGCCTGCGGGCATGTACCCTACGTGTCGCACCAGCACGGGGTGTGGCGCAGCTTGGTAGCGCGTCCGCTTTGGGAGCGGAAGGCCGTGGGTTCAAATCCCGCCACCCCGACCACTGATCGGCCGTCCCCGGCCTGTCGTAGGCCACTGGCGCGGTCACTTCCCGTGACCGTGTCCCGTGATCGCCTTTGGGGCGTGTCGCCGCTGCCGTTACTATGCAAGCTGCACGCCCGTGTGTCTCTCCTTAACGAAGTCCTCCGGGCGGCGAATCCGCCGGAGCCGTTCTGGCCCCGGCAGAACCCAAGCAGTCAGCCACAAGGAGACCGAACCGTGAAGAGCGCCGTGGAGACCCTGAACCCGACTCGGGTTCGGCTCACTGTCGAGGTGCCCTTCGAGGAGCTCAAGGACAGCCTCGACGCGGCGTACAAGAAGATCAACCAGCAGGTCACGGTGAAGGGCTTCCGCAAGGGCAAGATCCCGGCCCGCGTCATCGACCAGCGGTTCGGTCGCGGCGCCGTGCTCGAGGAGGCCGTCAACGACGCGCTTCCGAAGTTCTACACCGAAGCGGTCAACGAGGCCGAGCTCAACGTGCTGGGCCAGCCCGAGGTCGACATCACCGAGCTGAAGGACGGCGAGACGCTGAACTTCACCGCCGAGGTCGACGTCCGCCCGGCCCTGGAGATCCCGGACTACTCCGGCATCGAGGTCGAGGTCGACGCGGTCGAGGTCAGCGACGAGGACGTCGACAAGGCCGTCACCGAGCTGCGTGAGCGCTTCGCGTCGACCTCCCCGGTCGAGCGTGCGGCCGAGGACGGCGACGTCGTCACCCTCGACCTGGAGGCCAAGGTCGACGGCGAGGTGCTGGAGGACGGCGTCGCGAGCGGCGTGTCCTACACCATCGGCTCCGGCGAGCTGCTGGAAGGCATCGACGACGCCGTGAAGGGCCTGGAGGCGGGTGGCGAGGCCACCTTCACCTCCGAGCTCAAGGGCGGCTCGGCGGCCGGCAAGGAGGCCGAGGTCACCGTCAAGGTCACCCAGGTCGCCGCGCGTGAACTGCCCGAGCTGGACGACGAGTTCGCGCAGCTCGCCTCCGAGTTCGACACCCTCGAAGAGGTCAGGGCGGACAGCCGCAAGCGCCTCGAGAACACCAAGCAGTACGACCAGGCCACGCAGGCCCAGGAGCGCGTCCTGGAGAAGCTGCTGGAGCTCGTCGAGGTGCCCGTCCCCGAGAAGCTGCTCGAGGACGAGGTCAACACCCGCAAGCACAACCTGGAGCACCACCAGCTCGGCCAGATGGGCCTCGACCTCGACAAGTACCTGGAGATCCAGGGCAAGAGCGCCGAGGAGTTCGAGGCCGAGACCCGCGAGGCCGCGGTCAAGGGCATCAAGACCCAGTTCGTCCTCGACGAGCTCGTCAAGCAGGAGAAGCTCAACGTCAACCAGGAGGAGCTCACCGAGCACCTCATGCGGCGCGCGGCCTCCTCCGGCATGTCCCCCGACCAGTTCGCCCAGGCGGTCGTCGAGGGTGGCCAGGTCCCGATGCTGGTCGGCGAGGTCGCCCGCGGCAAGGCCCTGGCCGCCGTGGTCGAGAAGGCCACGGTCAAGGACACCAACGGCGAGATCATCGACCTGGACGACGAGGAGGAGGAGACGGAGGCCGCCGAGGCCGCCGCCGACTCCACCGAGGACGCCCCGGCCGAGGAGAAGGCCGACGAGAAGACCGAGGAGAAGACCGAGGGCTGAGCCCACGGCGCCTTGTAGGTCGTAGGGAGGGCCCCGGGTCGCATGACCCCGGGGCCCTCCTGTCGTACGGCCGGACGGCCATTCCGGGGGCGCGGGGAACCGCGCGACCGGCCCGCACAACCCGCAGCCGCTCGCGAACCGAAAGCTCCACGCCGCTACGCCCCCGGCGAACACCCCCCTTCGCGGGATTCTCCGAAGGGACCCGCGCGTTAGGGTCCATGAATACGAGGGCAGTGGAGTCCCCGAACGGCTCCAGCCCCGCAGGGAAACGTGAGACGGCCCGGCGCCGTCGTAAGACGAGCAGGTGGATACGTGACGAATCTGATGCCCTCAGCCGCCGGCGAGCCTTCCATCGGTGGTGGCCTCGGCGACCAGGTCTACAACCGGCTGCTCAACGAGCGGATCATCTTCCTCGGCCAGCCGGTCGACGATGACATCGCAAACAAGATCACCGCGCAGCTGCTGCTCCTTGCCGCGGCCGATCCCGACAAGGACATCAACCTCTACATCAACAGCCCGGGCGGCTCGATCACGGCCGGCATGGCGATCTACGACACGATGCAGTTCATCAAGAACGACGTGATGACCATCGCGATGGGCCTCGCCGCCTCCATGGGACAGTTCCTGCTCAGCGCGGGCACCCCCGGCAAGCGCTTCGCGCTGCCGAATGCCGAGATCCTGATCCACCAGCCGTCCGCCGGTCTCGCGGGCTCCGCGTCGGACATCAAGATCCACGCCGAGCGGCTGCTGCACACCAAGAAGCGCATGGCCGAGCTCACGTCCCAGCACACGGGCCAGACCGTCGAGCAGGTCACCCGTGACTCGGACCGCGACCGCTGGTTCGACCCCGAGGAGGCCAAGGAGTACGGCCTCATCGACGACGTCATCAGCACGGCTGCCGGCATCCCGGGCGGCGGCGGCACCGGGGCCTGACCGCCCCACGGGGCCAGAACGGCCCCAGCAAGCCCCTAGCCGACCGCCTCAGCCCCTAGGAGACAGACAGTGAACGACTTCCCCGGCAGCGGCCTGTACGACCGCTCGCGCGCCGAGTACGCGGGCCCTGTTGCCGAGTCCCGCTATGTGATCCCCCGTTTCGTCGAGCGCACCTCGCAGGGCGTCCGCGAGTACGACCCGTACGCGAAGCTCTTCGAGGAGCGGGTGATCTTCCTCGGCGTCCAGATCGACGACGCCTCCGCCAACGACGTCATGGCGCAGCTGCTGTGCCTGGAGTCGATGGACCCCGACCGGGACATCTCGGTCTACATCAACAGCCCCGGCGGTTCCTTCACCGCGCTCACTGCGATTTACGACACGATGCAGTTCGTGAAGCCGGACATCCAGACGGTCTGCATGGGCCAGGCCGCCTCGGCCGCCGCCATCCTGCTGGCCGCCGGTACGCCCGGTAAGCGCATGGCGCTGCCGAACGCCCGGGTGCTGATCCACCAGCCGTACAGCGAGACGGGCCGGGGCCAGGTCTCCGACCTCGAAATCGCCGCGAACGAGATCCTGCGGATGCGTGCCCAGCTGGAAGACCTGCTGGCCAAGCACTCCACCACGCCGATCGACAAGATCCGCGAGGACATCGAGCGCGACAAGATCCTCACGGCTGACGACGCCCTGGCGTACGGCCTGATCGACCAGATCATCTCCACCCGGAAGATGAACAACGCGTCCGTGCGCTGACACGGAAGCTGTATCGTCTGCCGCCCCTTGGCACGGTTTGACACGCTGCACGTCAAAGTGAACCGAGCCAAGGGGGGCCCGAACGGGGGGCTCGGCAAGGTACCGTCGGACATAAGGCAGCACCAGGAGCCGCTGGACCTAGGCGTCTCCCAGGCGAAGGGGAAGCACACCGTGGCACGCATCGGTGACGGCGGCGATCTGCTCAAGTGCTCGTTCTGCGGCAAGAGCCAGAAGCAGGTCAAGAAGCTCATCGCAGGGCCCGGTGTGTACATCTGCGACGAGTGCATCGACCTCTGCAACGAGATCATCGAAGAAGAACTCGCGGAGACCAGTGAGGTCCGCTGGGAGGAACTCCCGAAGCCCCGCGAGATCTACGAGTTCCTCGAGGGGTACGTGGTCGGCCAGGAGTCGGCCAAGAAGGCGCTCTCGGTCGCGGTGTACAACCACTACAAACGGGTCCAGGCCGGTGAGAACGGCGGCGCCCAAGGCCGCGACGACGCCATCGAGTTGGCGAAGTCCAACATCCTCCTGCTGGGCCCCACGGGCTCCGGCAAGACCCTGCTGGCCCAGACTCTGGCCCGCATGCTCAACGTCCCGTTCGCCATCGCCGACGCGACGGCGCTGACGGAGGCCGGCTATGTCGGCGAGGACGTCGAGAACATCCTGCTCAAGCTGATCCAGGCGGCGGACTACGACGTCAAGAAGGCCGAGACCGGGATCATCTACATCGACGAGATCGACAAGGTCGCCCGTAAGAGCGAAAACCCGTCGATCACCCGCGATGTGTCGGGCGAGGGCGTCCAGCAGGCCCTGCTGAAGATCCTGGAGGGCACCACGGCCTCCGTTCCGCCGCAGGGCGGCCGCAAGCACCCGCACCAGGAGTTCATCCAGATCGACACGACGAACGTGCTGTTCATCGTGGGCGGCGCCTTCTCGGGCCTGGAGAAGCTCATCGAGTCCCGGGCCGGCGCGAAGGGCATCGGCTTCGGCGCGACGATCCGCTCCAAGCGGGAGCTGGAGGCCAAGGACCAGTTCGAGGACGTCATGCCCGAGGACCTGGTCAAGTTCGGCATGATCCCCGAGTTCATCGGCCGGCTGCCCGTCATCACCTCGGTCCACAACCTGGACCGCGAGGCGCTGCTCCAGATCCTGGTCGAGCCGCGCAACGCGCTCGTCAAGCAGTACGAGCGGCTCTTCGAACTCGACGGCGTGGAGCTGGACTTCGAGCGCGAGGCGCTGGAAGCCATCGCCGACCAGGCGATCCTCCGCCAGACCGGCGCGCGCGGCCTGCGCGCCATCATGGAAGAGGTCCTCCAGGGCGTCATGTACGAGGTCCCGTCCCGCAAGGACGTGGCCCGCGTGGTCATCACCGCCGATGTCGTCCTCTCGAACGTCAACCCGACGCTGATCCCGCGGGATTCGCGCGGGCGGGGTCCGGGGGAGCAGAAGACGGCGTAGCCGATCCTGTACGCAGCAGACGTGAAGAGGGCCCCGCGCAGGCGGGGCCCTCTTCACGTCTGCTGGGAGCCGCTCAGCTCTTGACGCGGACTTCCTCGCGGAGCTTCGTGCTGATGTTGATCGCAACGTCCTTAGTGATGCCCTTGGTGGCGTCACCCGGAGAGACCATGGCGATGGTGCTGTAGTCGGCCCAAGCGCAGAACCAGTTGGTCTTCACTTGCTTGGTTTTCAGATCTTTCCCCTTGGCCGCCTGGCACTTCATGACCGCCCCGTCGAGGTCGGCCTCCTCGGGTGCACCGACCAGCTCGGTCTTGGCGCCGCCACTTGTGGAGCCCTCCGAAGAGGACTTCTTGAAGTTTGCGAAGAACGTGTCCAGGGCCTTCGCGGGGTCTGAGATCTCGCCGTAGGCGCCGGCGTACGTGATGCCCTTGGCGGTCGCCAACTCGGATGGGTCGGGTGCGGTGCTCGGGTCGCTCGGGTCGTAACCGGTCAGGTCTGCCGTCGAGTAGACACCGATGACGCTTTTGCCGCCTTTGACGCCGCTCTTCTCCAACTCGGCGGTCGAGTCGTCACCGGCGCTCGCGCCGTCCTTGGAGGCTCGGCTGTAATCGGTGAGTACCTTCGCCGGCGTGGCGAGCTTGTGCGGGCCGTCGTCCTCGAGGCCGCCCCCGCTCCCGCCGATCACGAAGTACGCGCCCACGCCGATCGCGGCCACGACCGCCACGGCGCCGATGATGAGCCCCATCTTCTTCTTGCCGCCCCCCGACGCTGGCGGCTGAGGCGCCCCGTACGGAGCCTGGCCGTAGGGCGGCTGCTGGCCATACTGCGGCTGCTGCTGACCGTAGGGGGCCTGCTGGCCGTACGGCTGCTGCTGGGGCGGAGCGCCCTGCGGGGGCTGCTGCGGGTAGCCGTAGCCGGGCTGGGCCGGGGGAGTCTGCTGGGGGTACCCGTAGCCGGGCTGCGGGGCCTGCGGCGGCTGGCCGTACGGACCCGGCTGCCCGTACGGTCCTGGCTGCTGCGGCTGCCCGCCGTACGGGCCGGGCTGCTGGGGCTGCCCACCGTACGGGCCCGGCTGGTTGTGACTCATTTCTGGGTTCCCCTCCAGATGCTTATGTGTTCCTGACATCCTGGCCCAGGTGGCGTGCGCGAACGGCATCGGGGCCCCCACCGTTACAGAACAAACGCGTTTCGGGACTGCCCGGTGACACCCCTAAACTGAGCGGGTGACCGAGAACGCTCATCAGCAGCCACCAGCGCCCGACTCCGAACTGCCGACCCAGTACGCGCCGGCCGATGTAGAGGGGCCGCTGTACGAGCGCTGGGTAGAGCGTGGTTACTTCGAGGCCGACGCGAAGAGCGACAAGCCTCCGTACACGATCGTCATCCCGCCGCCGAACGTCACGGGCTCGCTCCACCTCGGGCACGCCTTCGAGCACACCCTCATCGACGCCCTCACCCGCCGCAAGCGGATGCAGGGTTACGAGACGCTGTGGCAGCCCGGCATGGACCACGCGGGGATCGCGACCCAGAACGTCGTCGAGCGCGAGCTCGGCAAGGAGGGCAAGTCCCGCCACGACCTGGGCCGTGAGGCGTTCGTCGAGCGGGTCTGGCAGTGGAAGGGCGAGTCCGGTGGGCAGATCAGCGGGCAGATGCGTCGCCTCGGCGACGGTGTCGCCTGGTCGCGTGAGCGGTTCACCATGGACGAGGGTCTCTCCCAGGCCGTCCAGACCATCTTCAAGCGGCTCTACGACGACGAGCTGATCTACCGCGCCGAGCGCATCATCAACTGGTGTCCGCGCTGCCTGACGGCCATCTCGGACATCGAGGTCGAGTACCAGGACGATGACGGCGAGCTCGTCTCCATGAAGTACGGCGAGGGTGACGAGACGATCGTCGTCGCCACGACCCGCGCCGAGACCATGCTCGGTGACACGGCCGTCGCCGTCCACCCCGAGGACGAGCGGTACAAGCACCTGGTCGGCAAGCTCATCAAGCTGCCGCTGACCGACCGTTCCATCCCGGTCGTCGCCGACGCGCACGTCGACCCCGAGTTCGGCACGGGTGCCGTCAAGGTCACCCCGGCCCACGACCCGAACGACTTCGAGATCGGCCAGCGCCACGACCTGCCGGCCATCACGATCATGGACGAGCACGCCGTCATCACCGCCCACGGCCCCTTCCAGGGCCTGGACCGGCTGGAGGCCCGTTCCGCCATCGTCGCCGCGCTGCGCGCCGAGGGCCGGATCGTCGCCGAGAAGCGGCCGTACGTCCACTCGGTCGGCCACTGCTCGCGGTGCAAGACGACCATCGAGCCGCGCCTGTCCATGCAGTGGTGGGTCAAGGTCGGCCCGCTGGCGAAGGCGGCCGGCGACGCGGTCCGTGATGGCAAGGTCAAGATCCATCCGCAGGAGATGGAGAAGCGGTACTTCGACTGGGTCGACAACCTCCACGACTGGTGCATCTCACGGCAGTTGTGGTGGGGGCACCGGATCCCGGTCTGGTACGGCCCCGACGGTGAGGTCGTCTGCGTCGGTCCCGACGAGCAGCCGCCCGGCACCGAGGCGGAGGGCTGGCGGCAGGACACCGACGTCCTCGACACCTGGTTCTCCTCCGGCCTGTGGCCGTTCTCCACGCTCGGCTGGCCCGAACAGACCGAGTCGCTCGCGAAGTTCTACCCGAACTCCGTCCTGGTCACCGGCTACGACATCCTCTTCTTCTGGGTCGCCCGGATGATGATGTTCGGTCTCTACGCGATGGACGGCACCCCGCCGTTCCACACCATCGCCCTGCACGGCATGGTCCGCGACCAGTTCGGCAAGAAGATGTCCAAGTCCTTCGGCAACGCGGTCAACCCGCTGGACTGGATGGACAAGTACGGCAGCGACGCCCTCCGCTTCACCCTCGCCCGCGGCGCCAACCCCGGCACCGACGTCCCGATCGGCGAGGACTGGGTCCAGGGCTCCCGCAACTTCGCCAACAAGATCTGGAACGCGACGCGCTTCGCGCTGATGAACGGCGCGACGGTGGACGGCCCGCTGCCGGAGCCGTCGGCCATGTCGGCCACGGACCGCTGGATCCTCTCCCGCCTCAACTCCGTTGTCGCGGAAGTCGACGCGTTCTACGAGGACTACCAGTTCGCGAAGTTGTCGGACACGCTCTTCCACTTCGCATGGGACGAGGTCTTCGACTGGTACGTCGAGCTGTCGAAGACGACGTTCCAGGCGGGCGGCGAGGCGGCCGAGGTCAGCAAGCGCGTCCTGGGCGAGGTCCTGGACGTCACGCTGAAGCTGCTGCACCCGGTGGTCCCGTTCGTCACCGAGACGCTGTGGACCACCCTCACCGGCGGCGAGTCGCTCGTCATCGCCGAGTGGCCGGCGGCTGTGTCCGTTCCTGGTGCTGACGCACCGGGCGGCTTCCGTGACGCCGACGCCGAGCGCGAGATCGTCACGCTCCAGCAGGTCATCACGGAGGTCCGCCGCTTCCGTGCCGACCAGGGCCTGCAGCCCGGGCAGCGCGTCCCGGCCCGCCTGGCGCTGGACGGTACGGCGCTAGCCCCGCACGAGGCGGCCATCCGTCAGCTGCTGCGGCTCCAGCCGGAGGGCGACGCGTTCACTGCCACGGCGACCCTGCCGGTCGCGGGGGCCGAGGTGGCCCTCGACCTCTCCGGCACGATCGATGTCGCGGCCGAGCGCAAGCGGCTGGCCAAGGATCTCGCCGCCGCGGAGAAGGAGAAGGCCCAGGCCAACGCGAAGCTCGGCAACGAGGCGTTCCTGGCGAAGGCTCCCGACCACGTGGTGGACAAGATCCGGACACGGCTGACGAAGGCGGACGAGGACATCGCGCGGATCGCCGCGCAGCTGGATCGTCTGCCGCAGGCGTAAGAGGTTCTCCGGTGCGAAGGGCCCCGGGTCTTCGGACTCCGGGGCCCTTCGCGTCCGGCGGGCGCGGGGCTTTGCCCCTGTGTGAATCCGCGTGGGCGTGACCGGCCGAAGGCGGCCCGCACAGGCCGTACACACCAGCGAAGCCACTCCGTGGGCGCACTGTCAGTCGGCCTCCGTAGACTGGCCCCGTGAGTGACCAGCCCCCGCACGACGACAGCTCCTTCGACGAGATCATCGAGGCCGAGACCAGCCGGGACCCGGATCTCGCGCTGATCGAGGCCGGCAGCCGGACCCTGCGTACCCAGGGCGGCCCCCCGCAGGCGGATGTGCCCGCGCGGCCCGAGGACCCGGAGGTCGACAAGGCCCTGCGCGAGGTCGAGGCGGACCTCGCCACCCGCTGGGGCGAGACCAAGCTGGAACCGTCGGTCAGCCGCATCACCGCGCTGATGGACGTGCTGGGGGAGCCGCAGCGGGCGTACCCCTCGATCCACATCACCGGCACCAACGGCAAGACCTCCACCGCCCGCATGATCGAGGCCCTGCTCGGCGCCTTCGAACTGCGTACGGGGCGCTACACCTCCCCGCACGTGCAGTCGATCACCGAGCGCATCAGTCTCGACGGCGCGCCGATCTCCGCCGAGCGGTTCATCGAGACGTACCAGGACATCAAGCCGTACATCGAGATGGTCGACTCCCAGCAGGAGTACCGGCTGTCCTTCTTCGAGGTGCTCACGGGGATGGCGTACGCCGCCTTCGCGGACGCGCCCGTCGACGTGGCCGTCGTGGAAGTGGGGATGGGCGGCTCCTGGGACGCCACCAACGTCATCGACGGGGACGTCGCCGTGGTCACCCCCATAGACCTCGACCACACCGACCGGCTCGGTGAGACACCGGCCGCGATCGCCACCGAGAAGGCCGGCATCGTCAAGCAGGACGCGACGGTCATCCTGGCGCAGCAGCCGGTAGACGCGGCCCAGGTGCTGCTGAAGAAGGCCGTCGAGGTCGACGCCACGGTCGCCCGGGAGGGGCTGGAGTTCGGGATCGTCTCACGGCAGGTCGCCGTCGGCGGGCAGTTGCTGACCCTGCGCGGGCTCGGCGGGGAGTACCACGAGGTGTACCTCCCGCTGCACGGCCCCTACCAGGCGCACAACGCGGCCGTCGCGCTCGCCGCCGTCGAGGCGTTCTTCGGCGTCGGCTCCCAGCGGCCCGAGCCGCTCGACATCGACACGATCCGCAAGGCCTTCGCCGCGGTCTCCGCGCCGGGGCGGCTGGAGGTCGTACGGCGGTCCCCGACCGTCGTCCTGGACGCCGCCCACAATCCGGCCGGCGCCCGCGCCACCACCGAGGCGGTCCAGGAGGCCTTCGACTTCAGCCGCCTGATCGGGGTGGTCGGCGCCAGCGGCGACAAGAACGTGCGAGGGCTCCTCGAGGCCTTCGAGCCGGTCTTCGCCGAGGTCGTCGTCACCCAGAACTCCAGCCACCGGGCCATGGACGCCGACGAGCTCGCAGCAATCGCCGTCGAGGTGTTCGGCGAGGAGCGCGTGCAGGTCGAGCCACGGCTGCCGGACGCCCTGGAGGCCGCGATCACGCTGGCCGAGGAGGAGGGCGAGTTCGCGGGCGGCGGTGTGCTCGTCACCGGATCCGTCATCACCGTCGGCGAGGCCCGGCTGCTGCTGGGGAAGGGCTGAGACCCGTAAATGCGTACGCTCTGTGCTTCGACCCTGATCGGCGAGTTCTTCGTCATCGGATTCGCCGGACTGGTCGCGATGAAGGAGCCGGACCTGTCCACGACGACGGTCTGGACGGTCAGCGGCATCGCCATGGTCCTGTGCCTACTGCTGTGCGGCATGGTGACCCGCCCCGGCGGTGTCGCCCTCGGCTGGGCCCTGCAGATCGCCCTGATCGCCTCCGGCTTCGTCATCCCGACCATGTTCTTCATGGGCGCGGTCTTCGCGGCCCTGTGGTGGGCGTCCGTGCACTACGGCAGGAAGATCGACGAGGCGAAGGCCCGCTTCGCGGAGCAGGCCGGATCCTCCACACCTGACGCTGTGTGACATCCGTGCGGACACGCCCTGTAACCTCATCCCACCGCACACCGGCCGTAGAAGGAGCCCTCCCGTGAGCCAGCGCACCCTCGTCCTCCTCAAGCCCGACGCCGTCCGTCGTGGCCTGACCGGCGAGATCATCAGCCGTATCGAGCGCAAGGCCGGCTGGCAGATCACCGCGCTGGAACTGCGCACCCTGGACCAGGACACCCTGGAGCAGCACTACGGCGAGCACAAGGGCAAGCCCTTCTACGAGCCGCTGGTGGAGTTCATGGCCTCCGGTCCGGTCGTGGCGCTGATCGTCGAGGGCGAGCGGGTCATCGAGGGTGTGCGGGCGCTGGCCGGTCCGACCGACCCGATCGCCGCCGCCCCCGGCTCCATCCGCGGTGACTACGGCGTGATCGTCCGGGAGAACCTGATCCACGCCTCCGACTCCGAGGAGTCCGCCGACCGCGAGGTGAAGATCTTTTTCCCTGGTCGCGCATAACACCCGCGACGGCGGAAAACGGGAGTCCGGTGGCGACGCCCCCGGACTCCTTGGCATATGCGTGACCGATCGGGGGAACGGGTGTCCCCGAACGCCCGTCTCCAGAAGCGGACGCACACGTCATCTGCTGACAATGGCGGAGACCCTCCCGCGGTGTTCGCGAAGGCGCGTCTACGATGGAAGCCTTCACGTCACTGCGCCCACCTCGCCTACCTGAAAAGCCCTCAAAAAGCTCCTGGGAAGGCCAGAAGAATCCTGATGGGGAACTCAATGTCGTTCATCGGCCGTGACATGGCTGTCGACCTCGGGACCGCCAACACGCTGGTGTACGTCAGGGGTCGCGGGATCGTACTCAACGAGCCGTCCGTCGTCGCGATCAACACCAACACCGGTGGCATCCTCGCGGTCGGCGCCGAAGCGAAGAAGATGATCGGGCGCACGCCCGGCAACATCGTTGCCGTACGTCCGCTGAAGGACGGCGTGATCGCCGACTTCGAGATCACCGAGCGGATGCTCCGCTACTTCATCCTGAAGATCCACAAGCGGCGGTATCTGGCTCGTCCGCGGGTCGTCGTCTGTGTGCCCTCGGGCATCACGGGGGTCGAGCGCCGCGCCGTCATCGAGGCGTCGTCCCAGGCCGGCGCCCGGCAGGTGCACATCATCGAGGAGCCCATGGCCGCGGCCATCGGATCCGGCCTGCCGGTCCACGAGGCCACGGGCAACATGGTGGTGGACATCGGCGGCGGCACCACGGAGGTCGCGGTCATCTCGCTCGGCGGCATCGTCACCGCCCAGTCCATCCGCGTCGCGGGTGACGAACTGGACAACGCGATCATCCAGCACATCAAGAAGGAGTACTCGCTCCTCCTCGGTGAGCGGACAGCCGAGCAGATCAAGATCACGATCGGTTCGGCGTACGACCTCGACGCTGACGAGCACACCGAAATCCGTGGCCGGGACCTCGTCTCCGGGCTGCCCAAGACCGTCGTCATCTCGGCCGCCGAAGTGCGCAAGGCGATCGAGGAGCCCGTCAACGCCATCGTGGACGCGGTCAAGACGACCCTCGACAAGTGCCCGCCGGAGCTGTCCGGCGACATCATGGACCGGGGAATCGTTCTGACCGGCGGCGGAGCACTGCTGCGCGGCCTCGACGAGCGGCTGCGGCGCGAGACCGGCATGCCGATCCACATCGCCGAGGACCCGCTGGACAGCGTGGCGCTCGGCTCCGGCAAGTGCGTCGAGGAGTTCGAGGCGCTGCAGCAGGTGCTCGACGCCTCGCCGCGCCGATGACGTCACTCGTCGATTCCGCCGTACGAGATGATCAACCTCGTGCGGCGGATCGTTGATATGGAGGCATAGGCTCCCCACGAGCCTCCGTACACCTCGACACCAGAACAGCTTGACACCCGTACACCTCAACACCTGAACCTCTGCACATTCCTATGAGGAAGGCACGGCCGCCGCACGTGAGGGACACACGAGAGAGCCGGCTGCTCCTGGTGCTGCTGGTCGCCATCGCGTTCGCGCTGATCACGGTGGACATCCGCGGCGGGGAGGACTCACCGGTCGACGGTGCCCGTCAAGGTGCGGCCACCGTCTTCGGCCCGATCGAGAACGGTGTGTCGGCCGCGGTCGACCCGGTCGGCAACGCCGTGTCGGCCATCCGTGACTCCGGTGAACGCCACGACCGGCTCGCCGGGCTGGAGAAGGAGAACGCGGCCCTCAAGGCGAAGCTCGGCAGCGACGACCGCAACCGCTCCCGGCTGACCCAGCTCGACAAGATGCTGAAGGTCGCCGGCGCGGGCCAGTACGGCATCAAGGGTGCCGAGGTCATCGCGATAGGAGCGGCCCAGGGCTTCTCCTGGACCATCACCATCGACGTCGGCGCGAACGACGGCATCAAGCGCGACATGACCGTCCTGAACGGGGACGGACTCGTCGGACGCGTGACCACCGTCGGCCCCGACACCGCCACGGTCCTGCTCGCCAGCGACCCCGACTTCACCGTCGGCACCCGCATGGAGGCCAGCGACGAGCTCGGCTTCGCCTCCGGGCAGGGCGACCGCCCGTTGCGCGTCGAACTCCTCAACTCCAAGGCCGAGATCAAGAAGGGCGACCGCCTGGTCACCTTCGGCTCGGAGGCCGACAAGCCCTTCGTGCCCGGCGTCCCGGTCGGTGTGGTCTCCCGCATCGACCCCTCCGGCGGCGGTCTCACCCGCATCCTCTACGTCACGCCGTACGTCAGCTTCACCAAGCTCGACGTCGTCGGCGTGGTCGTCGACGCCCCGAAGAAGGACCCGCGCGACACGGTGCTGCCCGCCAAGCCCAAACCGACCCCCACGCCGACCGTGACGGTGACCGTCACGCCGTCCGCGAACGCGCAGGTCGACGGCCAGACCCAGCCTGAGCAGTAGGAGCTGTAACCCATGCGTGTCAACCGGATCCTGCTCTCCTCCGCCCTGGTCGTCGTCGCCCTGGTGGTCCAGGTGAGCGTCCTCGCCCGCCTGCACCTCCCCGGCGCCGTCCCCGACCTGCTGCTCCTCACCGTCCTGGGCCTCGCCATGGTGTACGGCCATGTCGGCGGCGCCCTCGTCGGCTTCGGCGCCGGTCTGCTCGCCGACCTCGCGCCGCCCGCCGACCACGCGGCCGGCCGCTACGCCCTCGTGCTGTGCGTCATCGGCTACCTCGCGGGCCTGGTGAAACCGGACCACGGCCGGCTGAAGTCGGCCACCGGCCCCATGGCCGTCGTGGTCGCCGCCGCCATCGCCACCACTCTGCTGTACGCCGGGGTCGGCGCCCTCGTCGGCGACACCGCCGCCCGCCATGTCGGCCTCGGAAGCCTGCTGTTCACGGCCTCCCTGTACGACCTGCTGCTCGCCCCGTTCGTGGTCCCCGGGATCATGGCCCTGGCCCGGCGCGCCGAGAACGACCCGCTGGCCGAGACCAGCTCGGCCGCCGGCAAGAACACCGACATCTCCTCCGGTTGGCTCTCCTCCGGCACCGGACTGCGGATCGGCAGCCAGCGCGGCGGCCTCGGCCGCGTGAAGGTGAAGGCCGCCCGGGCCCGCTCGGCCCGCGCCGGCCGCATCAAGGGGGTCAAGCGGCTGTGACCGCGAAGGAGTTCGCCGGCCCACCGGCTCACAGGTCCGTCGTATATGACACATACACACACTGAGAGGGGGAGGCAGCCGCAGTGACAAACATCCCCGAGACCGGCCGGACCCCACGGGTCCAGATCCGGCTCGTCGTCATCCAGATCCTCGTCCTCTCCCTGCTCGGCACCCTCGGCGGACGCCTGTGGTACCTCCAGATCCGCGAGGGCGACGAGTACGCCAAGGAGGCCTCCGGCAACCACGTCCAGCAGGTCGTGGAGCCCGCAGTCCGCGGCTCGATCCTGGACGCACGCGGAGTGCCCCTCGCCGACAACGAGACCCGGCTGGTGGTCTCCGCCTCCCGCACCGACCTGCTGAAGATGAAGGACGACGGCAAGGCCGTCCTCACCAAGCTGGCCGGCGTGCTGGGCATGAAGCCCCAGGAGGTCATGGTCAAGGTCCGGCTGTGCGACGCCAAGACGCCGCAGCCCTGCTGGAACGGCTCGCCGTACCAGCCGATCCCCATCACCGACGAGGCGACCGCCAAGCAGGCCCTGCAGATCCGTGAGCGCGCCGAGGACTTCCCCGGCATCACCGCCGAGCCGGAGGCCGTGCGCCGCTACGCCGCCCCCGGAGAGGCCAACACCGCCCAGGTCCTCGGTTACCTCTCGCCCGTCACCGACGAGGAGATCACCAAGGCCCAGGACACCGACTCGCCGTTCCTGCGCTCCGACCAGGTCGGCCGCTCCGGCCTGGAGCGCCAGTACGACAAGGAACTGCGCGGCAAGGCCGGCGTCACCCGCTACGAGGTCGACAACCTCGGCCGGGTCATCGGCGAGGCCGAGGCCGACCCCGCGCGGCCCGGCTCCAACCTCGTCACCAGCATCGACGCCCGCGTCCAGCGGGTCGCCGAGTACGAGCTGAACGACGCCATGAAGAAGGCCCGCCAGGAGTGGGACCGCAACACCAACGAGAAGTACAAGGCCGACTCCGGCGCGGTCGTGGTGATGGAGAACAAGACCGGCCGCGTCATCTCCATGGCGTCCAACCCGACCTACGACCCCAACGCCTGGGTCGGCGGCATCTCCGCCAAGGACTACGCCAGGCTCACCGGCAAGAGCTCCAACTACCCGCTGCTCAACAGGGCGATCCAGGGCCAGTCCGCGCCGGGCTCCACCTTCAAGGTGATCTCCACGGCGGGCGCCGTCGAGGCCGGCTACGACTTCGACGGCAACTACCCCTGCACCAGCTCCTACTCGGTCGGCGGTCAGGTCTTCAAGAACTTCGAGTCGGAGAACTTCGGCCCGATCTCCCTCGGCCGTGCCCTCGAGGTCTCCTGCGACACCGTCTTCTACGGTCTCGCCCACCGGCAGTGGCAGAGCGACGGCGGCATCAACCCGAAGAAGGGCGAGCCCAAGGACTACTTCTTCAAGGCCGCCCACCAGTTCGGCCTCGGTAAGGAGACCGGCATCGACCTGCCCAACGAGGTCACCGGCCGGGTCCCCGACCGCCAGTGGAAGGAGAACTACTGGAAGGCCAACAAGGACGGCTGGTGCAAGACGGGGAAGAAGGACGGCGACTACGTCCAGAAGATCGCCTACGAGAACTGCCTCGAAGGCAACAAGATGCGCGCCGGTGACGAGATCAACTACTCCATCGGTCAGGGCGACACCCTCGTCACCCCGATCCAGATGGCCACGATCTACTCGGCCATCGGCAACGGCGGCACCCTGCACGACCCGACCGTCGGCAAGGCCGTCGTCAGCGCCGACGGCAAGACCGTCCAGGAGATCAAGCCCAAGGCGCACGGCAGGCTGCCGATAAGCCGTCAGACGCTGAGCAAGATGGACGAGGCCCTCGCGGGCGTCGCCACCCGGGGTACCGCCGCCTGGCGGTTCGCGCAGGTCGGCTGGCCGCAGGACAAGATCCCGATGCACGCCAAGACGGGTACCGCCGAGGTCTACGGCAAGCAGACGACGTCGTGGTTCGCCACGTACACCAAGGACTACACGGTCGTCATGACGATCTCCCAGGGTGGTACGGGCTCCGGCGCCTCCGGCCCCGCCGTCCGCAACATCTACGACGCGCTGTACGGCGTGTCCGACGACGGCACGATCACCCCGAAGAACGCGCTGCTGCCCACCCCGCAGAAGGGCCTGCCGAAGGTCCGGACGGACGGGACCATCAAGTCCCCGAAGATCGCGAAGGACCCGGCGAAGGAACAGCGGGCGAACCAGAAGGGCGCGGCCGAACAGGACGAGACCCAGCAGGCGGCGACCGTGAACCCGCCGACGACCGGCAACCGGGACACCCGGCGACGGTCGCGCAGGAGGGGAAGCCGGAGGATCCGAACATGACCGGCGTCAACAGCTTCCAGGTCTCCGGGTACGGGCCCGCACGCGCGGGCTGGGCCCGGGTGTTCGCCCGCGACTCGCTCGCCCGCCGGCTGGACTGGCCGATGCTGCTGGCGGCCCTGGCGCTCTCCGGCATCGGCTCGCTCCTCGTCTTCTCGGCGACCCGCAACCGCACCGAGATCAACCAGGGCGACCCGTACTACTTCCTGATCCGGCACATCATGAACACCGGCATCGGGTTCGCCCTGATGCTCGGCACCGTCTGGCTCGGCCACCGCACGCTGCGCACGGCCGTGCCGATCCTGTACGGCGCCTCGGTGTTCCTGATCCTGATGGTGCTGACCCCGCTCGGCTCGACGGTCAACGGCGCCCACTCATGGATCGTGCTGGGCGGCGGCTTCTCGCTCCAGCCCTCCGAGTTCGTGAAGATCACGATCATCCTGGGCATGGCGATGCTGCTGGCGGCCCGGGTGGACGCGGGCGACAAGCCCTACCCCGACCACCGCACCGTCCTCCAGGCGCTCGGCCTGGCCGCCGTACCGATGCTGATCGTGATGCTCATGCCCGACCTCGGGTCGGTCATGGTCATGGTCATCATCGTGCTGGGACTGCTGCTCGCCTCCGGCGCGTCGAACCGGTGGGTGTTCGGACTGCTGGGCGCGGGTGCGGCCGGCGCGATCGCCGTTTGGCAGCTGCACATCCTGGACGAGTACCAGATTGCCCGGTTCGCGGCCTTCGCCAACCCCAGCCTGGACCCCGCGGGCGTCGGCTACAACACCAACCAGGCCCGCATTGCGATCGGTTCCGGTGGTCTGACGGGCTCCGGGCTGTTCCACGGCTCGCAGACCACGGGCCAGTTCGTGCCGGAGCAGCAGACGGACTTCGTGTTCACGGTCGCGGGGGAGGAGCTGGGCTTCCTCGGCGCGGGCCTGATCGTCCTGCTGCTCGGCGTGGTGCTGTGGCGGGCCTCCCGGATCGCGCGCGAGACGACCGAGCTGTACGGCACGATCGTCGCCGCCGGCATCGTCGCGTGGTTCGCCTTCCAGTCCTTCGAGAACATCGGCATGACCCTCGGCATCATGCCGGTCACCGGTCTGCCGCTGCCGTTCGTGTCGTACGGAGGCTCGTCGATGTTCGCGGTCTGGGTGGCGGTGGGGCTGCTGCAGTCCATCCGGGTGCAGCGCCCGATGTCCGCGTAGGCCTGCCTCCGGTCTGGGCAGGGCCTCCGCTCGCCACTAGATTCAGGACATGGCGGACACAAAGCGCGAGATCGAGCGGAAGTACGAGTCCGACGAGAGCGGGCTCCCCGACCTGACCGGCATCGCCGGGGTCGCGGCCGTGCTCGACAAGGGGGTCGCGCACCTGGACGCCACGTACTACGACACCGCGGACGAACGCCTCGCCGCGTCCTCGATCACCCTGCGCCGCCGCACGGGAGGTTCGGACGCGGGCTGGCATCTGAAGTTCCCCGTGGCCCCGGGCGTACGGGACGAGATCCAGGCGCCGCTCTCCGACTCCCTCCCCGACGTCCTCGCCGGGCTGATCCGCTCCCGGGTCCGGGACGCGGAGTTGGTCCCCGTGGTCCGGCTGCGGTCGGCCCGGGACCTGCGCGACCTGCTCGACGCGGCGGGGAGGCTGCTGGCCGAGGTCAGCGTGGACGCCGTCCGGGCCGAGCGGCTGGCCGGCGGCGACGGCGAGGCCCAGTGGACCGAGATCGAGGTGGAACTCGCCGACGGGATCGACCCGGTCTTCCTCGACAAGGTGGAGAAGCGGTTGCGGAAGGCGGGGGTACGACCGTCCGCGTCCGCTTCGAAGCTGGCCCGGGCACTGTCGGAGACGGCCCCTGAAGCCGCCTCCAAGGCTCTGAAGTCCGCCAAGCCCTCCAAGGCCTCCAAGGCTGCCCGGGCATCAGGCAAGAAGTCGGCGAAGCAGGAGAGGGCCTCTCAGGAGCCCGCGACCGCAGGCGACCACGTCCTCGCGTACCTCCGCGCCCAGCGGGACGCGATCGTCGCGCTCGACCCGGCCGTCCGCCAGGACCTGGCCGACTCCGTGCACAGCATGCGCGTCGCCACCCGCCGCATGCGCGGCACCTTCAGGTCGTACGGCAGGATCCTCGACCGGGCCGTCACCGATCCGATCGGCGAGGAACTGAAGTGGCTGGCCGGCGAGTTGGGCGTGGACCGGGACCGCGAGGTGCTCACCGAACGCCTGACGGCCGCCCTCGACCAGGTGCCCGACACCCTGGTCACCGGCCCTGTCGGCACCCGGCTGAACAGGTGGGCGAGCGACAGCCACGGCGGTGCGCGCGGCCGGCTGATCGGCGTCCTGGACTCCGCGCGCCATCTCGCCCTGCTCGACACCCTGGACGCCCTGGTCGCGGACCCGCCGCTGCGGAAGGCGGCAGCGAAGGAACCCGGCAAGGTGATCGCCGGAGCGGTGCGGAAGGACTTCGGCAAGGTCTCGGCGCTCGTCGAGGAGGCGCTGGAGCTGTCGCCCGGCGTCGACCGGGACGTGGCGGTGCACGAGGCCCGCAAGAAGTCCAAGCGCGCCCGCTACTCGGCGGAGGCGGCCACACCGGCCCTCGGAGCGCCGGCCAAGGACCTGGTCAGGTCCATGAAGTCGCTGCAGAGCCTGCTCGGCGACCACCAGGACAGCGTGATGGCCCGCCAGACCCTGCGCGAACTGTCGGCGGTCGCGCACGCGGCGGGGGAGAGCGCGTTCACGTACGGGCTGCTGTACGGGCGTGAGGAGAGCAGTGCGGCGGCGGTGGAGGCCGAGCTGCCCGGGTTCTGGGCCGGGATCAGGGACGGGGCGGCCGGTCTCTGATCCTCCGGTGCACGGGGGCGATGATCTTCAGTGCGTACGGAGGGTGGCCGTGGTCGCGTTAGTCTGGATGGTCACCCCTGTCAGTCCTGTCCCGCTCACGAAGGTCGCGAGATGCCTGCCGAAGTCGCTGCGTCGGTGTTCCCGCAGCTCGAAGCTCTGCTCCCGCACGTGCAGAAGCCGATCCAGTATGTCGGCGGAGAGCTCAACTCCACGGTCAAACCCTGGGAGTCGTGCGACGTCCGCTGGGCGTTGATGTACCCGGACGCCTACGAGGTCGGTCTGCCCAACCAGGGCGTCATGATCCTCTACGAGGTCCTGAACGAGCAGGAGGGCGTCCTCGCCGAACGCACCTACAGCGTGTGGCCGGACCTGGAGGCGCTGATGCGGGAGCACCGGGTCCCGCAGTTCACGGTGGACAGCCATCGTCCCGTGAAGGCCTTCGACGTGTTCGGCCTGTCCTTCTCCACGGAGCTGGGTTACACGAACATGCTGACCGCGCTGGACCTGGCGGGCATCCCGCTGGAGTCGAAGGACCGCGGGCTGGACGACCCGATCGTGCTGGCCGGCGGCCACGCCGCCTTCAACCCCGAGCCGATCGCCGACTTCATCGACGCGGCGATCATCGGCGACGGCGAGCAGGCCGTGCTCGACATGACGCGGATCATCCGCGAGTGGAAGGCGGAGGGCTGCCCCGGCGGCCGCGAGGAGGTCCTCTTCCGCCTCGCGCGGACGGGCTCGGTGTACATCCCGGCGTTCTACGACGTCGAGTACCTGGCGGACGGCCGTATCGCCCGCGTCGTCCCCAACAAGTCGGGCGTGCCGTGGCGGGTCTCCAAGCACACGGTGATGGACCTGGACGAGTGGCCCTACCCCAAGCAGCCCCTGGTCCCGCTCGCCGAGACCGTCCACGAGCGCATGTCGGTGGAGATCTTCCGCGGCTGCACCCGCGGCTGCCGCTTCTGCCAGGCGGGCATGATCACCCGCCCGGTCCGTGAGCGCTCCATCACCGGCATCGGCGACATGGTGGAGAAGGGCCTGAAGGCGACGGGCTTCGAGGAGGTGGGCCTGCTGTCCCTGTCCTCGGCGGACCACTCGGAGATCGGCGACATCGCGAAGGGCCTTGCCGACCGGTACACGGAGGACAAGATCGGCCTGTCCCTCCCCTCGACCCGCGTGGACGCGTTCAACGTCGACCTGGCCAACGAGCTGACCCGCAACGGCCGTCGGTCCGGGCTGACCTTCGCCCCCGAGGGCGGCTCGGAGCGCATGCGCAAGGTCATCAACAAGATGGTCTCGGAAGAGGACCTGATCCGCACGGTCGCCACCGCGTACGGCAACGGCTGGCGTCAGGTGAAGCTGTACTTCATGTGCGGCCTGCCGACCGAGACCGACGACGACGTCCTCCAGATCGCCGACATGGCGATGAACGTCATCCAGAAGGGCCGCGAGGTCTCCGGCGCCAACGACATCCGCTGCACGGTGTCGATCGGCGGCTTCGTCCCCAAGCCGCACACTCCCTTCCAGTGGGCCCCGCAGCTCTCCGCCGAGGAGACGGACGCCCGCCTCGAGAAGCTCCGCGACAAGATCCGCGGCGACAAGAAGTACGGCCGCTCCATCGGCTTCCGCTACCACGACGGCAAGCCCGGCATCGTGGAAGGCCTGCTGTCCAGGGGCGACCGCCGCATCGGCGCCGTCATCCGCGCGGTCTACGAGGACGGCGGCCGCTTCGACGGCTGGCGCGAACACTTCTCCTACGACCGCTGGATGCGCTGCGCGGACAAGGCACTGCCCGCCTTCGGCGTCGACGTCGACTGGTACACCACCCGCGAGCGCACCTACGAGGAGGTCCTCCCCTGGGACCACCTCGACTCCGGCCTCGACAAGGACTGGCTCTGGGAGGACTGGCAGGACTCCCTCGACGAGACGGAGGTCGAGGACTGCCGGTGGACGCCCTGCTTCGACTGTGGGGTGTGCCCGCAGATGGACACGTCCATCCAGATCGGCCCGACGGGCAAGAAGCTGCTGCCGCTCACGGTCAAGAACGCCGCGCCTGCTGCCAGCGGTGGTGGCCAGCCGGGCTGAGGGCTCAAGCCTTCGAGCAGGGCGGCCGTCGAGCACGGCGTGGAGCCCCCTCCGAACCGGAGGGGGCTCCACGCCGTGCTCGACGGCCGGCTTCCCGATGACGTCCGCTTCTACCTGCCGGCGTTCTACTTGCTGGCGGCGAAGCGCATCAGGGCGAGCTCGTCGCCCTGTTTGATCTTGCCGGTGACGTTGATGACTTCGAGCTTCCAGGTGGCGCCGGAGCGGACGGCCTTGGCCACCGCGCAGCCGTTGTCCGTGGTGAGCATGCTCGGCCAGATGTCGGCGACCTGCTGGGTGCTGCCGCCGGTCGCGTCGTACACCTTGAAGCTGATGTTGCGTGCCTTCTGGAAGGAGCTGCCCTTCTTGTAGGCGGCGGCGACGAACACGATCGAGTTGATGTGGGGTGGGATCTTCGCGAACTCGACCGTGACGGTCTCGTCGTCGCCGTCCCCGTGGCCGGTCTGGTTGTCGCCGCTGTGCAGCAGGGAGCCGTTGCCGATGGGATCGAGCGAGTCGAGGCCCGCCAGGCGCACCGGGTCTCCGTCGTGCATGGCGATGGCGATCAGATCGAGGTCGGTGCCGGTCTTCCGGCGGAACTTGCCCATCACTCCGCCGCTGGCACCGGCGGTGGGGTCCCAGGAGACCCCGATGGACAGATGGGTCACCCCGTCCAGGTCGGCCGGGCCGTCTTCCTTCGTGAGCGTAATCATGGGCACATACTGCCTGGGCTTTCGCCGAGGTCCCAGGGCAGGCCGGTCATGGTCCTGGCAAGTGCTCGCCGCCCGGGCCCCCGAGGAGCCGAACGGTGTAGCCCCGGATGCATCGGGCTGCTCCGGGTTCGAGCCTGGGGCAATGAGGAGCATCCGTCCCTGGGTCGTTGTCGAGCCGCCGGACAGCCGTGGGCTGCGTCGGGTCCACGTGGACGGACAGACGGCGGGCCGAGCCTGGTCAGCGGGCGACCTGCGGAGGATCCTCGGGCGCCTCGGCTACCCGGAGGACCTGGATCTGGAGGATCCGGCATCCTTCTGCTGGCGGGGAGGTGACAGCGGGACGTGGCCCGACCGTGCGGGGAGAAGGCGCGCGGTCACCTTGCTCATGGTCGCAGGTCTGCTCGCGTCCATGGCCCTCAGTACGGTCATCGGGTGGCCGGACGCCTCCGGGGCCCTGACCTTCGCGCAACGCCTCAGCGGCGTTCTGTTCGTCCTGTCCGGCGCGCTGCAGGGCCTGTCGGCACTCGCGGCCCTCGACTACGGGGGGAGGCGGCAGTTCCGGGCCTCCGGGGCGATCGTCCTGTTCGGCGTGCTCATCGCGCTGGCCACCGACAGTCTCCTGCTGTTCATGTGGCTCGAGGAGATGGAGTTCACTCCCTATGCGCTGGTGTTCATGCCCCTGTGGTGCTGGTCGCTGTGGGCACTGTGCCTTCTTGTGCGCGACAGATCGTGGAAGGGCGTCCCGCAGCCCAAGAGGTTCGCGGCCGGAGTGGTCGCCACCGCGCTCCTGACCGGCGTCAGCCTGGCGTATTCGACCATGTACCAACCCACGGCGGCCCCGATGCATCTCACGGTGAAGGCGGAGTTCGGGAAGTCGCGGATGGACAGTAAGTATCCGTTCCTGCAGGTTCCGATCACGCTCTCCATGAAGAACACCGGAGGGATTCCGGTGTACGTCCTCAATGACATGTATACGGTCCGTGGCAGGGTTGCCATTTACTACAAAAATGCAAACAACAGGGGCCTTGTGCGGGAGTGGCGAAAGAGCGCGGGCCAGCGGGGAAAGGACTCCGGAGAAGCGGAACTCCACGTCGGCCAGATCGCGTACAGAACGATCAGCAGCGGGCATTTCTACGGACCCGGCAACCGGCTCGAAACCGGGGAGGAATACACGCTCAGGCACGTGGTCCAGTTGCCCAAGAAGTACAAGTACGACGTGGTGAGCGTCGACTTGAGGATCTCATACATGAGGAAGGACCGGGGGAAGATCGACGAGGAGGAGTTCAAAACTCCTCATTATTCGTGGGATGTGGACGCGGGGCGATACCACTGCCGCCCGGAAGAGGGATGTGGCCAGCAGATCTATTACCACGGCAGGGTGCGGCACAACAACAACCTCGTCAATCTGACGCGCGGTCCGCGCTATGTGACGGCGACCTGGATTCCGGGGCGCGACCCCACGTCGTCCATCTCGTCGTTCCACTTCGAAGGGGAGAGGCGTCTGGTGCAGGAGGAGAAGAGAGAGTTGGAGCGATACGGGGCTGCGAAGGCGCAGGCGAACTCTGAAGTGTCCTTCACGGAACTGCTGAGTTCTTCCGGTGCCTGACGGCGGCGCGGTCTACTCGAGCCAGCTCCCGACGGTGACCCCGAAATCTTGGTCGAGATACGTGGCCGTCCACAGGCATCTGGCGGAATCCGGAGGGCCGATGGCGGACTGCAATTCGCTCCTCGGAACGAGCTCGGCGAGCTTGATGACGAGTGACGAGATCTCGATGGGCGCGTGGACGTGTGTGTCGTTCTGCAACTGGACGTAGACGTCGAGCTGCTTGTTCCCCTTTTCCTGGGTCTTCCAGAAGTCCTTGACTCCTTCCAGGGACCAGCTCTCGGGAATCAGGTTCTTGAGCCTCTGGGCGAGTGTGTGCTCTGGCTTCATGTCGAATATGGCGTTGGTGCAGCCCTCGGCCGCCTTGCCCAGAGGGTCTTCCGACTCTGTATCCGGAGTGGCATCCGCCTGCTGGTCACGCATTTGAGTGGACCGATCCTCCATGTCCTGCTCGGTTTCGGCCCGGTCCTTCGACGACGTCTTGGGGTCGGTGAGGACCTTCAGCTGCTTGCTCTGCTCGTACGCGGTCCCCACGAGGGCGTCTCGCTTCTCCCGGGGCATCGGCTGGGCTGCGGCTGTCCGCACCGCGGCACTCAGTTGCATCGCGAACCAACCGGATTTCTCCGTGCCGGACCGCGCCCCCACGGAGGGGCTCAGCGTCCCCGAACTCACCGTGTGGTTCACCACTCCCGAACTCACCGTGCGGTTCACCACTTCCGAGGTCGCGATCAGTTGGTCGCGCAGCTTCTGCGGCGTTTCGGGGTCACAGACCATGCCCAGCGAGGATGTCGTCCGCTTCACGACCAGGAGGAGGAAGGACCGCGCCTCGGACGGCACCTGCGGGTCGTAACCCGTCTTCAGCGCGGAGGACGCCTGCTTCACGAGCGGGATCAGCTGTTTCTGCAGCTTGGGGGGTGTGCTGTCGTCACCGGTGGCTGTCAGCGCGGTCGTCAGGTGTGTGACGGTCTCGATGACTTCCTGTCTGTCCTGCGGCGACGTGTGCGGGGACTCGACCGCCTCGAGAGTGGTCGTCAACTCGTCAACAGTCGCCACGAGTTCCTCGGGGACCTCGTCCCTCGTCGCGTCCAGACGCCTCGTGACGTCTTCGATCTGTCTCGTCTGTTCCGCAGGGAGGGCGGACGTCCCTGGGTCCACGCCATCGGAACCCGGCGGCTGTGACGGCTGGTCAGAGGGCGGTGTTTCCTCCGGATCCGACGGCGGCGTATCACTCGGTGTGGGCGTGCTGTCGGGGGGCGGAGGCGTCGCCGGCCCGCTCGGCGTGTTGTCGGGAGGCGGCGGGTACTCGGGAGTGTTCGGGTCAGGCGGCGTGTCCACCGGGGGCGGAGGCGGGGGAGTGTCAGCGGGTGACGACTGCGCTCTGCTCTCGCTGGAGCCCTGAAGCGCTGTCATCGCGCCGGTCAACCCTGCTGGAAATGCGAGCGTCGCAGCCAGGACGGATGCGTTGACGCTGTGGAAGGCGCGTCGCCGGGAGATTCTGGCCATAGTGGTTCCAGATGCGCTTCGCGTGGTGCTTGCTTCATCCGTTGCGGACCGGGCCCATGAGTCCACTGTTCATCCGGTCGGCGCATCCCGCAACGCGAACGCCTGGTCTCGGGCCCCCTGTTGTCGCTGCGGCGTGGGGATTTCGAGGATGAGTGGAACAAACAGTGCGGTACGGGATCCGTTCGGGCCACTCCAGGCGTCTACCCCGTCATGGACCTCGAGAAGCCACCGGCTCAGCCACAGCAGCAGGCAACACCCGAAGGGTGTCTCGCCGTTGCGATTCGGATCCCTGTGCGGATCGTGGTGCTCGTGCTGGTCGTGCCGGTGCGGATGGTGTGGGACGCGCTCGTTGTCGTCGGGCGCGTTCTGAGGGACACCGTGCTCAGGCCGTTCGGGCGGGCGCTGGCGTGGCTCGGCAGGGCGCTGTTCGTCTGGCCGTTCATCGGTCTGTGGCGGTATGTCGTCGTGCCGCTCGGACGGGCTCTCGGCTGGCTCGGGAACGTGCTCGTCTTGGTGCCGCTCGGGTGGCTGTACCGGTATGCGCTGACGCCCCTGGGGCACGCCCTCGCGTGGGTCGTGCGGGGAATCGGCGCCGGGCTGGCGTGGGTGTACGCGTACGTGCTCACTCCCGTGGGGCATGCCGTCGTGTGGGCGCTGCGGGGGCTCGGCGCCGGGCTGGTGTGGGTGTACGCGCGTGCGCTCACTCCGGTCGGACATGCCGTCATGTGGGCGCTGCGGGGGCTCGGCGCGGTGCTCGCCGCCCTGGGGCTCGGTGTCTTCGGTGTGCTGGTCTGGCTGGTGCGCCACCTCGTCGTCGTGCCCGTCGTGTGGGTGTACACGTGGATCCTGACGCCGGTCGGGCACGCGATCGCCTGGTGTGCGAGGGGGCTGGCGTGGACCCTGGGCATGATCGTCACCGGGGTGGGGATGACTCTCTACTGGGTGACCCGGGTGCTGTTCGTCCTGCCCGCCCTCGCCCTGTGGCGCTGGATCCTCGTGCCGGTCGGCCGTGTGCTCGCCGTCCTGGGGAGGGAGGTGGCGGAGGCCCTGAGGCACGCCTGGCGGATCGCGGGGCACCTCTCGCTCGCCGTCGGACGGTTCCTCGCGACCCTCTTCCGGTGGATCTTCGTGGAGCCGGTGCGCTGGGTGTACCGGACGGTGCTCACGCCTGTCGGACACGTGATCCGGGACCTCGTCCTGCGGCCCGCCGCCGAGGCCGCGCGCAGTGTCGGACGGGCCACCCGGCAGGCTCTCGCCGCGGCCCGCGAGTCCGTACGACAGGCCCGTGCCGACTTCCGGCGCATGCTTTTCGGGGAGCCGGGGCAGTCAGAGGTGGTGGACCGGCGGGAACCGACGGGCGCCGAGACACGTACTCTTGGTAGTAGTACGACCGCTCTCACGAAGGACTGAACGACACTGGGCAAGCGACAGCCCGAAGGCCCGCCGCCCGCACCCGCGGTGCAGCGCATCCGACTGCGCTACACCAAGCGCGGCCGCCTCCGGTTCACCAGCCACCGTGACTTCCAGCGCGCTTTCGAGCGTGCGTTGCGCCGTGCCGAGGTGCCGATGGCGTACTCGGCGGGGTTCACCCCGCATCCGAAGGTGTCGTACGCCAATGCCGCACCCACCGGCACGGGCAGTGAGGCGGAGTATCTGGAGATCGCGCTCACCGCGGCGCGTGACCCGGAGCGCCTGAGAGCTCTGCTCGACGAGTCGATGCCCGCGGGTCTCGATGTCATCGACGCCGTCGAGGCGCGGACCTCGGGGTTCGCCGACCGGCTCACGGCTTCCGTGTGGGAGCTGCGGCTGGACGGGGTGGACCCGGCCGAGGCCGAACGCGCGGTGGCCGGCTTCAACGCCGCCGAGGCGGTCGAGGTCCAGCGCAGGACCAAGAACGGCGTCCGGACCTTCGACGCGCGCTCGGCGGTGGTCCAGCTCGAAACACACAGTTCCCAGGCTGATAGGCCTACCGACCAGCCCTGTGCGATACTGCGGCTGGTTGTTCGGCACGTGACGCCTGCCGTACGACCCGACGACGTCCTGTCCGGTCTTCGCGCCGTGGCCGACCTGGCGCCGCCGGTCCCCGTAGCGGTGACCAGGCTGGCGCAGGGGCTGTTCGATGAAGAGACCGGCACGGTGACCGACCCGCTCGCGCCTGACCGCGAGGCAGTGACGGCCCGATCCACGGCCGCCCCCGCTGCCGCCGCGACGGCGTCGGCGTAAGGAAGGTTCCGCGTAGGGACGGACGTCGTAGCGCCACCCTCGGACTCGGGAGCCACCTGGGTCGGGCAGCGCACCGACCACAAGACTTTCGCCAGGCCGTACGCAATCGGCGTACGGAACCGGTGAGACAGGACACAGAGAGCTCCCGTGCGGCGCCCGCGCCCCGGACGGCGGCACCGCGCATCGCGCGAGCCGCGGACGTCAACGGCGATCGACATGATCGACGCCGGACCAGCGCGGCGCCCGGGAGCCTGACGGGAGACAAGCCCGCATGCTCGAACCGACCGAACCCACCGAGGGTTCCGAACCGAACACCCCCAGCGACACCCTGCCGCCGCGTCGTCGGCGCCGTGCCGCTTCCCGACCTGCGGGTCCGCCGGTCGGCGCCGCCGAGGCGCCGGCGGAGACCGTCGCGCCCGCCATAGCGGCGGCGCAGGCCGAGGACCTCGTGACCGACGAGGACGAGAAGACCGCCGAGGGCATCGAGGGTGCCGAGGCGACTGAGGCCGAGGAGACAGTGGCTGTGGCTGACGAGGCCGCCGGCACCGAGACCGCTGAGGTGCAGGGCGCTGCCGAGGCCGCGCCTGCCGGGCGGACACGTCGGCGTGCCACGCGTCGGGCCTCCGCGCCCGCCGGGGCGCCCGCGTCCGCCGAGGCCGCCGAGACCGTCGTACCCGTGACCGTCGTCGACCAGGCCGCGTCCGCCGGGTCCGCCGAGGACGCAGTGCAGGAAAGCACGGTTGCCGCCGAGGCCGAGGAGGCCGCTCCGCGTCGTTCGCGTCGGCGTGCCACCCGCCGGGTGTCCGCGCCCGAGGCGGCGCCCGTCGCTGCTGAGGCTGGGACCGAGGACACCGGGACGTCGGAGACCGCGACTGCCTCCGACGCCGTGGCCGAAAAGACAGTGGTCCAGGAGCCCGTGGCCGAGGAGGCCGCGCCTGCCGGGCGTACGCGTCGGCGGGCCGGACGTCGGGCTTCCGCGCCCGCCGGGGCGCCGAAGGCGGCCGAGGCCGCTGACAGCGCCGAGAGCGTCGAGGTGGCGCAGGCCGTCGAGACCGCCGAGAACGCCGGGGAGCCGGTGGGCCTCCCGGACGTGACCGAGACGACGGACGACGGCACCGCCGCCGAGGCCGAGGAGGCCGCTCCGCGTCGTTCGCGTCGGCGTGCCACCCGCCGGGTGTCCGCGCCCGAGGGCGCCGAGACCGAGCCTGCCGCGGCGAGTGCCGCCGCGCCCGAGCCGGAGACCGCTGCCGTCGAGAGCGGGCGTGCCGAGGTGATCGAGGCTCCCGCCGCCGACGAGGCGCCCGTCGAGGACGCCGCACCGCGTCGCCGCCGTCGTGCCGTCCGCAAGGCCGCGACCGGGTTCGCCGCGCCCGCGCAGTCGGCCGGGGGCAGGACCGCCGAGCAGGCCGAGGACGACTCTCCGCGTCGGCCCAAGCGGCCGGCCGTCGCCGTGTTCCAGGCGCCCGTCTTCACCGAGCCGCAGTTCCAGACGGCGCAGCGGGCCGCCGCCGAAGCCGCCGCCGTGGTGGAGCCCGAGGCGGCCGAGGAGAGCGAGCAGCCCGCCGAGCAGCCCGCCGAGGAGTTCGCCGAGGAGCAGGGCGCCGGACGGCGTCGGCGTCGCCGCCGGGGCTCCGGCTCCGCGCAGGAGTCCGAGGACCGGACCGCCGCCGACACCGCCGTGGAGGAGGAGCCGGAGGAGCCCGAGGAGTCCGCCGAGGACGGCGCTGACGGGGACGACACCGAGGAGACCGGCTCGCGTCGCCGTCGCCGCCGGGGTGGCCGCCGTCGCCGTCGGGGCGACTCCGCCGACGCCGAGTCCGGTGACGGTCAGGACACCGACGCGGACGACACGTCCGGCACGCGGGCCGCACAGGACGCCGAGGACACCGCGGAGCAGACCGAGGACGACGACGAGGACACCGAGGACCGCGAGGAATCCGGTGGCGCCGGATCCAGCAGCAGCCGTCGGCGCCGGCGTCGTCGTCGCCGTGCCGGTGACTCCTCCACCGACGCCGAGCCGGGCGACGGCGACCCGGAGCGCACCGTCGTCAAGGTCCGTGAGCCGCGCAAGCCCTCCGAGCCGTCCGACGAGGTGCAGTCCATCAAGGGCTCGACCCGCCTGGAGGCGAAGAAGCAGCGCCGCCGGGAAGGCCGCGAGCAGGGCCGCCGCCGTGTCCCGATCATCACCGAGGCCGAGTTCCTGGCCCGCCGTGAGGCCGTCGAGCGCGTGATGGTCGTCCGGCAGAGCGGTGAGCGCACGCAGATCGGCGTCCTGGAGGACGGCGTGCTCGTAGAGCACTACGTCAACAAGGAGCAGGCCACCTCGTACGTCGGCAACGTCTACCTGGGCAAGGTCCAGAACGTGCTGCCGTCGATGGAGGCCGCCTTCATCGACATCGGCAAGGGCCGCAACGCCGTCCTGTACGCCGGTGAGGTGAACTTCGAGGCGCTCGGCATGGCCAACGGGCCGCGGCGCATCGAGTCCGCCCTGAAGTCCGGGCAGCCGGTGCTGGTCCAGGTGACCAAGGACCCGATCGGGCACAAGGGCGCGCGTCTGACCAGCCAGGTCTCCCTCCCCGGGCGTTACCTGGTGTACGTCCCCGAGGGCTCGATGACCGGCATCAGCCGCAAGCTGCCCGACACCGAGCGGGCCAGGCTGAAGACGATCCTCAAGAAGATCGTCCCCGAGGACGCGGGCGTCATCGTGCGCACCGCCGCCGAGGGCGCGAGCGAGGACGAGCTGCGCCGCGATGTCGAGCGGCTGCAGGGCCAGTGGGAGGACATCCAGAAGAAGGCGAAGAACGGCGGCAGCTCCAACGCGCCGACACTGCTGTACGGCGAGCCGGACATGACCGTCCGGGTCGTCCGCGACATCTTCAACGAGGACTTCACCAAGGTCGTCGTCAGCGGCGACGAGGCCTGGTCGACCATCCACGGGTACGTCTCGCACGTAGCGCCCGACCTGGCGGACCGGCTGTCCAGGTGGACCTCCGAGGTCGACGTCTTCGCCACGTACCGGATCGACGAGCAGCTCGCCAAGGCGCTGGACCGCAAGGTCTGGCTGCCCAGCGGCGGTTCGCTGGTGATCGACCGGACCGAGGCGATGATCGTCGTCGACGTCAACACCGGCAAGTTCACCGGGCAGGGCGGCAACCTGGAGGAGACGGTCACCAGGAACAACCTGGAGGCGGCCGAGGAGATCGTGCGTCAGCTCAGGCTGCGCGACCTCGGCGGCATCATCGTCATCGACTTCATCGACATGGTCCTGGAGTCCAATAGGGATCTTGTCCTGCGGCGCCTCCTTGAGTGCCTGGGCCGGGACCGTACGAAGCACCAGGTCGCCGAGGTGACCTCGCTGGGCCTCGTGCAGATGACCCGCAAGCGGGTCGGCCAGGGGCTGCTGGAGTCGTTCTCCGAGACCTGCGTCCACTGCAACGGCCGCGGTGTCATCGTGCACATGGAGCAGCCGAGCTCCGCCGGAGGCGGCGGCAAGCGCCGCAAGCGCGGGCGCGGCGGTGACGGGCAGGCCCACGAGCACGAGGCGGTCGTGGACACGGCCGAGGCCCTGGAGGAGACCGAGGCCGAGGTCGCCGCGGAGGCCGCCGAGCCGGTGGCGCTGGCCGAGCCGGAGTTCACGCCCGACGAGGAGCTGTACAGCAGCGTCGCCGAGGCGGAGGCCGCGGCCGGCCGGGGTCGTACGCGGCGCCGGGCGAGCCGGCGGGCGTCGGCTCCGGCGGGCGCGCCCAACCGCGAGGAGAGGCGGGACGACAGGCGCGGGGGCCGACGGGACGAGGCGAGGGCCGAGGCCGACGTGCGCGTCGAGGCTCCGACGGCTCAGGACGTGACGGCCGAGGAAGAGGTCGAGCGTCCGGTGCAGCCGCACGAGGCCGCCGTCGCGCAGGCCGCGCCCGCAGCCGCCGAGGACCCGGTGGTCGAGGCTCCGGCCGAGGCGCCGGTCGCCGAGGAGGCCGCGCCCAAGGGCCGCACCCGTCGCCGGGCCACCCGCAAGGTGTCCGCGCCGGCCGGTTCCCCCGCGGGGGCCGAAGCCGTGGTGACGGTCGCCGAGACCGTGTCGGCGTCCGCGCCGCAGGCGGAGGAGGCACCGGTCGCGGAGCCCGCCGAGCAGCCCGAGGCCCCGGCCGAGGCGCCCGCCGAGAGCGGTGCCCCGGCCCGGCCGCGACGCCGCGCCGTGCGCAAGGCCACCGCGCCCACCGCGTCCGAGGAGGCGGCCGTGGTGGTCGTCCCGGCCGCGGAGACCGGTACCGACGCCGGTGCCGAAGCCGACGCGGAAGCGGGTGCGCAGGCCGGCGTCGACGAAGGCGCCGCCGAGGAAGCCGTTCCGGCCAAGAAGACGGCCCGTAAGACGGCCAAGAAGGCCCCGGCGAAGAAGGCCGCAACCAAGAAGACCGCGGCCAAGAAGACGGTCGCCAAGAAGGTGACGGCCAAGAAGGCGGCGAAGACCACCACCGCCAAGACGGCCGCGAAGAAGGCGACGTCGAAGAAGACCGTGGCGGCCGAGCAGAAGTCGGCTCCGTCCGTCTCGAGCGCTGCCGACGAGGGCTGACGCCCCGCCGTAAGAAGGAGTACCTGATCCGCCCCCGGTCCGACGACCGGGGGCGGATCACGTTCATTTCCGGCCGACGAGCCGTCAGCCAACACTCGAATGTGTGAATGAAAGGTGAACCTGTGATCAGGTCGTGGTTATGATGTGGTCCGAGATTGCCGTTAAATTAAGACAAGCTGGGATTTCCAATCCCTGAATAGCCACAGTATTGGGGCGCAATACGTGAAGGCTCTCGTGCTCTCCGGGGGAGCGGGCACCCGCCTCCGTCCGATCACCCACACCTCGGCCAAACAGTTGGTGCCGGTCGCCAACAAACCCGTGCTCTTCTACGGCCTCGAAGCGATCGCCGAAGCGGGGATCAGCGAGGTCGGCATCGTTGTCGGCGACACCGCGGACGAGATCCGTGAGGCAGTGGGCGACGGCTCGCTCTTCGGGATCAAGGTCACCTACATCCCGCAGGAAGCGCCGCTGGGCCTCGCCCACGCCGTGCTCATCGCCCAGGACTTCCTCGGCGACGACGATTTCGTCATGTACCTCGGCGACAACTTCATCGTCGGTGGCATCACCGGTCTGGTGGACGAGTTCCGGGCCGAGCGGCCCGAGGCGCAGATCCTGCTGACCAAGGTCCCCAACCCCACCTCCTTCGGTGTCGCGGAACTCGGCGGCGACGGCCGGGTGGTGGGTCTGGAGGAGAAGCCGACGCAGCCGAAGAGCGATCTGGCGCTCGTCGGCGTCTACCTGTTCACCTCGGCGATCCACGAGGCCGTCCGCTCCATCGAGCCTTCCTGGCGCGGCGAGTTGGAGATCACGCACGCCATCCAGTGGCTGATCGACGCGAAGCGCGACGTCCGCTCCACCACCATCCACGGCTACTGGAAGGACACCGGCAACGTCACCGACATGCTGGAGGTCAACCGGTCCGTCCTGGAGACAGTGGAGCCGCTGAACGAGGGCACGGCGGACGAGGGCAGCGAGATCATCGGCCGGGTGCGGATCGAGGCGGGCGCCCGGGTCAGCGGCAGCCGGATCGTCGGACCCGTGATCATCGGTGCCGGCTCGGTGGTCAACGACGCGTACATCGGCCCCTTCACCTCGGTCTCGGAGGACTGCCGGATCGAGGACAGCGAAATCGAGTACTCCATCGTGCTGCGCGGTTCGTCCGTGACCGGCGTGCGCCGGGTGGAGGCCTCGCTCATCGGGCGGGACGTCGAGGTGACGCCCGCTCCCCGTAACCCCAAGGCCCACCGGCTCGTGCTCGGTGATCACAGCAAGGTGCAGATTTCTTCATGACGGCCCCTTCCCCCGCCCACCCGACCCGGATCCTGGTGACCGGCGGTGCCGGTTTCATCGGCTCGCACTACGTCCGTACGCTGCTCGGCCCGGAGGGGCCCGGTGATGTCGCGATCACCGTCCTGGACAAGCTGACGTACGCGGGCAATCCGGCCAACCTCGACGAGGTGCGCGCGCACCCCCAATTCGCCTTCGTGCAGGGCGACATCTGCGACCCGGAACTGGTCGGCAAGCTGATGGCCGAGCACGACGAGGTCGTGCACTTCGCCGCCGAGTCGCATGTCGACCGCTCCATCGACGGGGGCGCGGAGTTCGTCCGCACGAACGTGGTCGGCACCCACACGCTGATCGACGCGGCGCACCGGGCCGGCATCAAGACCTTCGTGCACATCTCCACCGACGAGGTCTACGGCTCCATCGACGAGGGCTCCTGGCCCGAGACCCACCCGCTGGAGCCCAACTCGCCCTACTCCTCGGCGAAGGCCTCCAGCGACCTGATCGCGCTGTCGTACCACCGCACCCACGGCCTGGACGTCCGCGTCACCCGCTGCTCCAACAACTACGGGCACCACCACTTCCCCGAGAAGGTCATCCCGCTCTTCGTGACCAACCTCCTCGACGGCAGGAAGGTCCCGCTGTACGGCGACGGCGGCAACGTCCGCGACTGGCTGCACATCGACGACCACGTCCAGGGCATCGACCTGGTCCGCACCAAGGGCCGCGCGGGCGAGGTCTACAACATCGGCGGCGGCACCGAGCTCTCCAACAAGGAGCTCACCGGGCTGCTGCTGGGGGCGTGCGGCGCCGACTGGGAGACCAGCGTCGAGTACGTCGAGGACCGCAAGGGCCACGACCGCCGCTACTCCGTCGACTGCACGAAGATCCGCGAGGAGCTCGGCTACGAGCCCCGCAAGAGCTTCGAACAGGGCCTGGCCGAGACGGTCCAGTGGTACCGCGACAACCGGGCCTGGTGGGAGCCGCTGAAGGAGCGCGCGGCGCTGAGCTGACGCGTCGGCCATCCCCACGGGCCCGGGACCGCCCGGGCCCGTTCCTGCTTTGCGGCACTAAGAGCGTTGCGGCACAACAGCGGCACAACAGAAGACAAGAAGAGGCATGAACTCGACACAGGAACAGGCAAGCTCCCCGTCCGGCTGGCTGGTCACCGGAGCGGGCGGCATGCTCGGCCAGGACGTGCTGGCCGCGTTGTCCGCCGAGGGCGAGCCGTCCGTCGCGCTGGACCGCGCGGCGCTGGACCTCACCGACCCCGCGGCCGTACGGCAGGCACTGGAGCGTCACCGCCCCGCCGTGGTCGTCAACTGCGCGGCCTGGACCGCCGTGGACGACGCCGAGACCCGCGAGGACGAGGCACACCGCGTCAACGGCGACGGCCCGGCCCATCTCGCGGACGCCTGCGCGCGTACCGGCGCCGTCCTGCTCCACGTCTCCACCGACTACGTCTTCGCCGGAGACGCCACCACGCCGTACGCCGAGGACGCCCCCACGGCTCCGCGCAGCGCGTACGGCCGCACCAAGCTCGCCGGCGAGCAGGCCGTCCTGAAGACCCTCCCGGACCGCGGCTACGTGGTCCGCACCGCCTGGCTGTACGGCGCGGGCGGCCCCAACTTCGTCCGCACCATGATCCGCCTGGCGGGCGAGCGGGAGACCCTGGACGTCGTGGACGACCAGCGTGGCCAGCCCACCTGGAGCGCCGACCTGGCCGGCCTGCTGCTCGCCCTCGGCCGCGGAGCCCTGGCCGGCACCGCCCCGGCCGGGGTCTACCACGGCACCAGCTCCGGCGAGACCACCTGGTTCGGCCTCACCCGGGAGATCTTCCGCCTGCTCGGCACCGATCCGGACCGGGTCCGCCCCACCACCAGCGAGGCATTCACCCGCCCCGCCCCCCGACCGACCTACAGCGTCCTCGGCCACGACCGCTTCCGCGCGGTCGGCATCGAGCCGCTGCGCGACTGGCGTGCGGCCCTCACCGAGGCCTTCCCGGAGATCCACCGGGCCCATACGAAGGAGAATCCGGCGTGACGGTCAAGGTCAGCGTCGTCATCGCGGTCTACAACCCCGGCAAGTACGTCGAGGACTGCGTCTCGTCCGTGTTACGCCAGAGCCTCGCCCCCGACGAGTTCGAGGTCGTCTTCGTCGACGACGGCTCCACCGACGAGACGCCCGCCCGCCTGGACCGGCTGGCGGCCGAGCACCCCCACCTCCATGTCATCCACCAGGAGTCCTCCGGCTGGTCCGGCCGCCCCCGCAACACCGGCATCGCCGCCGCCCAGGGCGAGTACGTGATGTTCGTCGACCACGACGACTGGCTCGGCGACGAGGCCCTGGAGCGGATGTACGACTACGGCAAGGCGAACGACGCCGACGTGGTCGTCGGCAAGATGGCGGGCATCGGCCGCCCGGTCCCGCAGGAGCTGTTCCGGGTCAACCGGCCGCGCGCCACGGTGGAGAACGCGCCGCTGATCGACAGCCTCACTCCGCACAAGATGTTCCGCCGGGAGTTCCTGAACGAGCACGACATCCGCTTCAAGGAGGGCCGCCGCCGGCTGGAGGACCATGTCTTCGTCGTCGAGGCGTATCTCCGGGCGAAGAGCGTCGCCGTCCTCGGCGACTACCTGTGCTACTACCACATCACCCGGGACGACGGCTCCAACGCCGGCTTCCAGCGCTTCGACCCGGCCGGCTACTTCGGGAACCTCCGCGAGGCCCTCGACGTGGTCGAGGAACTCACGGAACCGGGTCCGCTGCGCGACAAGCTCTACAGCCGCTGGCTGCGGGTCGAGATGGTCGAGCGGCTGCGCGGCAACCGACTCCTCAAGCTCCCCGAGGACTACGCCGAGGAGCTCTACCGCGAGATCCGCGGCGTCGTCACCGAACGCTTCGGACCGGGCGTCTTCGCCTGCGTGGCTCCGACCCAGCGCGTGGTCGCCGGTCTGGTCGCCGCCGACCTCTACCAGGACGTCCGCGCGCTCGCCCACTGGGAGGCCGGGATCAGACCCACCGGCAGCCTGACCTTCCTGGCGTGGGAGAACGGCGCCCTGAACATCGGCTTGAGCGCCGAGTACGAGGTCGACGGCGTCCCGATGACGTTCCGCCGGGACGGCGACCGCGATCTGCTCGGCCTGCCGCTCTCCGAGAAGTCGATGGAGGCCCTGGCGGGCCAGGGCGTCACCCTCGACGCCCCCGTGGACAGCAGCGGCGTGGACCTGGTGGTCCGGAATCGCGACGACGCCACCCAGTACTACCTTCCGCTGGACAGCGAACGGCACCGGCTGGACGCCGGGCACGGCTCCTTCCGCCAGCAGATCACCGCACGCGCCGTCCTCGACCCGGAGACCGCGGCCGCGGGCGCGCCCCTGGCCAAGGGCATCTGGGACCTGCACCTGCGCATCAAGTCCTGCGGCTGGAGCAAGGAGACCCGGATCGGCGCGGTGCGCGGCGAGGACGTGGAGGCCGGACGCCTGGCCGCGCTCACCGGCGAGCCGAGACGGCTGGTCCTGCCGTACTGGACCGACGGGCCGGGCAACCTCTCCCTCGACGTCGACCAGCACACCGGCAAGCTGGAGCGCGAGGCGGTGGCGCTGATGAACCCGGCCGCGGCCGTGGTCGACGGCTCCACCGTCCGCCTCCCGCTGCCCCTGCACCTCACGAAGGACGCCTCGGACCCGGTGCTGCTGCGCTTCGAGCGCAAGAACGTGGGCAAGTTCCCCGCCGACGCCGTGGTGGACGGCCGTACCGTGAGCGCCCCGCTGCCGCTGGAGCAACTCACCGGTCTCCGCTGGGCCGTTCGGATCGGTGTGCCGTCCACCGCCCGTGGCGGGGCACACTGGACCCGGCTCCCGATCGACGTCGTGGTGGACGCCGACGGCACCGCCCGGGTGATCGACCGCCACACCCCGCCGGCCAAGCCCGCCGCGCGGCAGGCCGCCCCGCCGCGTCCACTGTGGCGCCGGGCCGTCGGGCGCCTCAAGCGTGCCCTGACCGACCAGCAGAAGAAGAGCTGAGGACCCTGCAATGCGACCCCTTTCGATTTCCGGCGCCTGGGTGCACGAACCGAAGGTCTTCCCCGACGGCCGGGGCAGCTTCCACGAGTGGTTCAAGGCCCCGGTCTTCACCGAGGCGGCCGGCCACGCGTTCAACCTGGCGCAGGCCAACATGTCCGTCTCCAGCCGGGGCACGCTGCGCGGCATCCACTTCGCCGACGTGCCGCCCGGCCAGGCCAAGTACGTCAAGTGTGTGCGCGGCGCGGTCCTCGACGTGATCGTGGACATCCGGACCGGCTCGCCCACCTTCGGCCAGTGGGAGGCGGTCCGCCTGGACGACCAGGACCACCACGCGGTCTACCTCTCCGAGGGTCTCGGGCACGGCTTCATGGCGCTCACCGAGGACGCCACCGTGGTCTACCTCTGCTCCGAGGGCTACGCTCCCGAGCGCGAGCACGGCATCCACCCGCTGGACCCGGCCCTCGGCATCGACTGGCCCGCGGATTTCACCCCGCAGCTCTCGGCCAAGGACGAGCAGGCACCCACCCTGGCCCAGGCCCAGGAGCAGGGCCTGCTGCCCTCCTACGAGGAGTGCGTGGCCTACCGGGAGAGCCTCGGCGGCTGAACCGGGCCGTCCGGGTACACCGGCCGCGAGCCGGTGTACCCGGGCCTGGTTTGACCCCTTCGGCCACGGCCCCGTAACCTGGACCGTCGGCGTGTCCCTAGACGTGCCACATCCCCGTAAACCTCATCCTCCAGGGCACTGGGTGCTCCGGAGAGGCCGTTCGCGTGCCGGGTGGCTGGACTGCGGGGGTGCCGTTCCCGAGCGAGAGAGTGAGATCCGCGTGTACGCCATCGTGCGCAGCGGTGGTCGCCAGCACAAGGTTGCTGTCGGCGACATCGTTGAGGTTGACAAGATTTCCACTGCCAAGGTTGGCGACACGGTCGAGCTCTCGACCCTGCTCGTTGTCGACGGCGACGCTGTGACCAGCGACCCGTGGGTGCTGGCCGGCATCAAGGTCCAGGCCGAGATCGTGGACCACCACAAGGGTGTGAAGATCGACATCCTTCGCTACAAGAACAAGACCGGCTACCGCCGTCGTCAGGGCCACCGCCAGCAGTACACGGCGATCAAGGTCACTGAGATCCCCGCGGCTGCGAAGTAAGGGACTGAGGAGAGATGGCACACAAGAAGGGCGCATCGTCCACCCGGAACGGTCGCGACTCGAATGCCCAGCGGCTCGGCGTGAAGCGCTTCGGCGGTCAGGTCGTCAACGCGGGTGAGATCCTGGTCCGCCAGCGTGGCACCCACTTCCACCCCGGCGCGGGCGTCGGCCGTGGCGGCGACGACACGCTGTTCGCGCTGCTCCCCGGTTCGGTGCAGTTCGGTACGCACCGTGGCCGCAAGGTCGTGAACATCGTTCCGGTCGCCTGATCGGAAGCTTTCGCGAGGCGGACCTCACTTCCCTCCCGGGAAGCGGGTCCGCCTTTCGCGTGTTGATCCAAGAACATTCCGTACGTAACTGGAGGCACATCCCATGACCACCTTCGTGGACCGCGTCGAGCTGCATGTCGCCGCGGGTAGCGGAGGTCACGGCTGTGCCTCCGTCCACCGTGAGAAGTTCAAGCCGCTGGGCGGGCCCGACGGCGGCAACGGCGGACGCGGCGGCGACGTGACCCTCGTCGTCGACCAGTCCGTCACCACGCTGCTCGACTACCACCACTCCCCGCACCGCAAGGCCACCAACGGCAAGCCGGGCGAGGGCGGCAACCGCTCCGGCAAGGACGGCCAGGACCTGGTGCTGCCGGTCCCGGACGGCACCGTCATCATGGACAAGGCGGGCAACGTGCTCGCCGACATGGTCGGCCACGGGACGGCGTACGTCGCCGCGCAGGGCGGCCGGGGCGGACTCGGCAACGCGGCGCTGGCCTCCGCCCGCCGCAAGGCGCCCGGGTTCGCGCTGCTGGGCGAGCCGGGAGACCTCCAGGACATCGTCCTGGAGCTGAAGACCGTCGCCGATGTGGCACTGGTGGGATACCCGAGCGCCGGCAAGTCGTCCCTCATCTCGGTGCTGAGCGCCGCCAAGCCGAAAATCGCGGACTACCCGTTCACCACCCTGGTGCCCAACCTGGGCGTCGTCACGGCCGGTTCGACCGTCTACACGATCGCCGACGTGCCCGGACTCATCCCGGGCGCAAGCCAGGGCAAGGGGCTCGGCCTGGAGTTCCTGCGGCACGTGGAGCGGTGCAGTGTGCTCGTGCACGTACTGGACACGGCGACCCTGGAGTCCGACCGCGACCCGGTCTCCGACCTGGACATCATCGAGGCCGAGCTGAGTGAGTACGGCGGCCTCGACAACCGCCCCCGCATCGTCGTCCTGAACAAGATCGACGTACCGGACGGCAAGGACCTCGCCGAGATGGTGCGCCCGGACCTGGAGGCGCGCGGCTACCGGGTCTTCGAGGTGTCGGCCGTGGCGCACATGGGCCTGAAGGAGCTGTCGTTCGGGCTGGCCGAACTGGTCGCCAAGTCGCGGGCCGCCAAGCCCAAGGAGGAGGCGACCCGGATCGTCATCCGGCCCAAGGCCGTGGACGACGCCGGTTTCACCGTCACGCCCGAGGACGACGGCCTGTTCCGGGTGCGCGGCGAGAAGCCCGAACGCTGGGTGCGACAGACCGACTTCAGCAACGACGAGGCCGTCGGCTACCTCGCCGACCGGCTCAACCGCCTCGGTGTGGAAGAGGAGTTGATGAAGGCGGGCGCCCGGTCCGGCGACGGTGTCGCGATCGGCCCCGAGGACAACGCGGTCGTCTTCGACTGGGAGCCGTCGATGATGTCCGGCGCCGAGATGCTCGGCCGCCGTGGCGAGGACCACCGCTTCGAGGAGCCCCGGCCCGCCGCGCAGCGACGCCGCGACAAGCAGGCGGAACGGGACGACGCGACGAAGGAGTTCGACGACTTCGAGCCGTTCTAGCCCCGAGGCACGCCGAAAGGACCGGTTGACTCCGGGAAGAGTTTCGGCATACGGAAGGGCAACCAACCGTCGCTCCGGCTCGTCGTACTGGGCAGTGCGGATGAGGATCTTGAACCTCTCCGCAGTCAGCTGCCCTTTCGACAGCCGGAGTCGACGTGCCCGAACCTGTTTCCTTACGCAGCGGCCGACGTGCGGTCACGGTCGCCCTCGCCCTGCTGGCGGTCGGCGCCACCGGGTCGCCGGTCGTGCAGGCGGCGGAGACGGCGCCGGGAGTACGGCAGGACTTCAACGGCGACGGCTACGAGGACCTCGCCGTCGCCGCTCCCCACGCGACGGTGAGCGGCAAGGCCAGGGCAGGGTACGTCGCTGTGCTGTACGGCTCGGCGAGCGGGCTCGAGGCCGGCTCCAAGCACGTGTACACGCAGGCCTCGGCCCGGATACCCGGCACGCCCGAGGCGGACGACCTCTTCGGGTCCGAGCTGACCGCGGCCGACCTGGACGGGGACGGGTTCACCGACGGCTTCCAGCCCCCCGTCGTCCTGAGGGACGCGCGGGGCGAGCGGATCGGCGCCGGCTTTTCCCTGGCCCTCGGCGACGTCAACGGCGACCACCGCGCGGACATCGTCGTGGGCGGCGACTCGCTCAGGGTCATCGACGGCACCACGAACGGCCCCGCCGCGTCCCGACCACCCCGGGTGATCCCCCAGGACAGCCCCGGCGTGCCGGGCGTCGACGAGCCGGAGGACGCCTTCGGCTACGACGTCTCGGTCGGCGACGTCGACGGCGACGGTTGCGGGGACATTCTGGCCGGCGACCCCTACGAGGCCGTCGAGGCCCTGAAGCAGGCCGGGACCTTCGCCGTCGTCCCCGCCGGACCGAACGGGCCGACCGGCGCCGGCACCAAGGTGTTCGGCCAGAACAGCGCCGAGGTGCCGGGCACCGCCGAGCAGGGCGACCGCTTCGGCGAGAACACCGTCCTCCTCGACGGCGACGGCGACGGCGACGGCGACGGCAGGGCGGAGCCGGTCGTGGCGGCGGTCGCGGAGAACGCGTACGCCGGTGCTGTCTGGGTACTGCGCTCCGGTGCCGCCGGGGCCACGGCGGCCGGTTCGTTCTCGTTCGGCGCGGGCACCCTCGGCACGGTCGCGGACGGTGCCCGGCTCGGCGACGAGTTCCCGCGCTGAGCCCCGCGACCGGGGCCACACCCGGGGCGTGCGGCCCCGGCCCGTCCTTATGCCTGCCGCGACGCCTGTCGCGTGTCCGCACCACGCCCCCGCGCGCACCCCCGCCGAGCGGTTCCCTCGCGCATCCCCCCACCCGTACCACCCGACAACAGGAGCACCATGAGCAAGCGCAGGATCGGCCGAGGGCTCGCACTCGCGGCCGCCGTCACCGTCACCACGGCCGTCATCGCCCCGGTGGCCTCTGCCGCCGACACCGCCTCCGCCTCCGCCTCCACTGCAGTGTCCCGGCCGCAGGACGACTTCAACGGCGACGGCTACGCGGACCTCGCGGTCGCCGCGCCCGAGGCGACCGTCGACGGCAAGACGAAGGCCGGATACGTGGCCGTGGTGTACGGCTCGGCGGACGGGCTGAAGACCTCGACCAAGCAGGTGTTCAGCCAGAACACGGCGGGCGTCCCGGGCGCCGCCGAGACGGACGACGAGTTCGGCAGCGCGCTCTCCACCGCCGACCTGGACCAGGACGGATACGCGGACCTGGTCGTCGGCGTGAGCGGCGAGGACACCGTGTCCGGGGGCGTCAACTCCGGCTCTGTGCAGGTCATATGGGGCGGAGCCCAGGGGCTCTCGGCAAGCTCCTCGCTGGCCACCGGCCGCAACAACGAGGGCTCGTGGGCCATGCTCGGCTCGCACGGCGCGCTCACGGTCGGCGACGTCGACGGTGACGGGGCGGCGGACCTCGTGGCGGTCGAGGACTACTACAAACTCCGGGTCGTCAAGGGCCCGTTCGGGCGGGACGGCGCCACCAACGGCGGCGAGCAGGTCGTCGAGGACGACTCCGACCCGCGCTTCCTGGACCTGGCCGCCGGTGACGTGAACGGCGACGGCGTCGACGACGTCGTCGGGACCATGAACGACGGCGACGAGCCCGACGCCCGCCGCATCACCTACTGGCAGGGCACGCCGGACGGCCTCAAGCAGGGCGTGTGGGTCGCCGGCGCCGACGGTCAGCGGCTGCAGGGCGGTGAGTCCGTCGACCTCGGTGACGTGAACGCGGACGGCTTCGACGACATCGTCGTGGGCCGCAAGGACGGTTACGACAGCGACCTCATGACGCCGATCCCCGAGGGCGGCCGGATCGCCGTCGTGCCCGGCAGCGCGAACGGTCCCGTCGGCGCGAAGCCGACCTATCTCAATCAGGACAGCCCCGGCGTCCCGGGCGCCGCCGAGCTGTACGACGCCTTCGGCGCCGACGTGTCGGTCGCCGACGTCAACGGAGACGGCTACGCGGACGTCGCGGCGGGCGTGCCCGGCGAGGACTTCGACGGGGTGACCAACGCCGGCAGCGCGGTCGTGCTGCGCGGCAGCGCCGCTGGTCTGACCGGCACCGGCGCCCAGTCCTTCAGCCAGGACACCGAGGGCGTGCCCGGCACGGCGGAGAAGGCCGACCTCTTCGGCTGGAGCGCCCGTCTCCTGGACGCGAACCACGACGGCCGCGCCGAACTCGCGGTCGGCGCACCCGGCGAGAACACGAACGCCGGATCGGTGTGGGCGTTCAGGGCGACGGCGTCCGGCATCACGGCGACGGGCTCGTTCACCTTCGGCGCCGGCACCCTCGGCACGGTCGCGGCGAACGCCAGGCTCGGCTCGGGGTTCGCGTACTGAGCGGAGCCCCCGACGGACACCCGGACGGCTGAACAGCCCGGCGAAACGGACCGGGCTGTCGGCTGAACAAAGCCCGGCGAAACGGACCGGGCCGTCGGCCGAACAAAGCCTGGCGAAACATCAACTGACGACACGTAAGTCCCGTTGCGACCAACTAACGTTCACTTTGTGGTTCCTGGGTCGCAACGGGTTGTCCGATGTCTTCCTATCTGTCATGCACGCGAAGGGCTATGTTCAGCGGGCAGACCGCCCGGCGGGCGAGTTTCCAAGGGTCCAAGAGGCAAGCGAGGCAGGGGAGTTCGCCCGATGACCGGAGCAGTATCGCCCGACCGACGCAGATTCCTGGCCGGCGGCGCCGCCGTACTCGGCGCCGCGGCCTCCGCCCAGCTGTGGCTGCCGGGCACCGCCCGAGCGGCCGAGGCCACGCTCCCCGACGGTGTGTTCGGCCTCGGAGTCGCGTCCGGGGACCCACTGCCCGACGGCGTGGTGATCTGGACGCGGCTCGCTCCCGACCCGCTGAACGGCGGGGGTATGCCGGACACCACGGTGCCCGTGCAGTGGGAGGTCGCCGAGGACGAGCGCTTCCGGAAGGTCGCCCGCCGGGGCACCGCCCACGCCCGATCCACGTACGGGCACAGCGTTCACGTCGATGTACGGGGCCTGCGCGCTGGCCGTACGTACTGGTACCGCTTCCGCGCCGCCGGCCAGCTCTCGCGCACCGGCCGCACCCGTACCGCCCCCGCCCCGAGCAGCTCCGGCGGCAGCCTGCGGGTCGCGCTCGCCTCCTGCCAGAACTGGCAGCACGGCTACTTCACGCCGTACGCCGACATGCTGGCCCAGGACCCCGACGTCGTCCTGTTCGTCGGCGACTACATCTACGAGTCGACGCCCTCGGCGACGGCCGTACGGCGGCACGAGGGCACCGGTGAGCCCTACAGCCTCACCCAGTACCGCAACCGGTACGCCCAGTACCGCAGCGACCCCGACCTCGCGGAGATGCATGCCAACGCGCCCTTCGTGGTCAGCTTCGACGACCACGAGGTCGACAACGACTTCGCCGGCGACATCCCGCAGGACCCGGACAAGCAGCCGCACGACGCGTTCGTGGCCCGGCTGACCGCGGCCTACCAGGCGTACTACGAGCACATGCCGGTGCGTGCGACGGCCGTGCCGAACGGGCCGCACATCCGGATGTACCGCCGCCTGGAGTTCGGCCGCCTGGCCCGGCTCAACGTGCTGGACACCCGGCAGTTCCGCAGCGACCAGGCGACCAGCCAGGCCGGCGCCCAGGACCCGTCGCTGACCATGCTCGGCGCCCAGCAGAAGAAGTGGCTCCTCGACGGCCTGCGCCGCTCGCCCGCCCAGTGGAACCTGATCGCCTCGCAGATCATGATGGCCGAGACCGACCTGCAGATCGGCGAGGGCAAACTCTGGTACTACGACGCCTGGGACGGCTACCAGGCCGAACGCAACGCGCTGCTGCGGGACTTCAGGGACGTCCGCAACCCGGTCGTGCTCAGCGGCGACCGGCATCTGACAATGATCAGCGACCTCAAGCAGGACTACGAGAAGCCGGACTCCGCGACGGTGGGCGCGGAGTTCGTCGGCACCTCCATCTCCAGCAACGGCGACCAGGACCAGACGGCCTTCCACAAGGAGTGGGACCCGCGCATGGCGGACAACCCGCACTGGAAGCTGCTCGACGCCCACCGCGGCTACCACCTCTTCGACATCCGCCGCGACCGCGTCGACGCCCGGGTCCGGGTCGTCGACACGGTGCTCAAGCCGCAGTCCACGCCCAGCACGCTGGCCAGGCTGCGGGTCGACGCGGGAAGGCCCGGCGTCCGTCTGGTGTGACCCGGATTCGTCCGGCGTACGACCCGAACCTGTGTGACGGGAGCCTGGGACTCAGCTGTGTCCCAGGTCTCTCTCAGCACCGTCTCAGGCAGTCCTCTTACCGTCCTCCGACCATGGAGACGGACTGTACGAGACACGACGAACCGCCGATCGCCCCGCTCCCCACGGGCACCCGGCTGCTGCACAAAGCCCCCTACCAGCAGCCCAACCCCAGCTTCTGGCGCCGGCACCGGCATGACCGGCTCGTGGAACGCTGGGCCCGGGTGGTCGGGCCGGAGCGGGTCACCGTCGTGGTGGTGGACGACCGCGACCACGGCGGGCTGATGCGCACCTTCGAGCGACTTCTCGGACTGCCGGAGAACTTACTGCGGCCCGTTCCGGACGCGGCGAATCGTTCCCTTACCCTTGCCGAGACCGAAATGCTGCGGAATCTTAACAAGGAATTCCGCGGCAATGGACTCCCCGACGAGCTCTATTCCCAGCTCGTCCGATACGGCGCCGTGATGCATATGAAGTACACGTGCGCTCCCGGCCCGCAGGACGTGAAGATCGGCACCCCGCGGTGGGCCTTGGAGGCCGCCGCCGGAATCGGCGCCGAGATGGCCGAGCGGATCCGCTCGTCGGGTGTACGTGTCCTGGGCGACCCGGAGCTGCTGTCCGTCGCGCCGAAGCCGGCCGCGCAGTCCTCCGAGAGCCCCCTGATCGCCCCCGAGGTCGCCGCCCAGGCGCTCTACGGCGTGCTCGCGGCGGCCGCGGCGACACCCGTCGGACACGCCGCGCGCGCCAGGCCGCGCACGGTTCACCAGACCTCGTCCAAGGAGCTCATTCGGGTGCTGGGACACCGCTGCCTGAAGAGGTTGCGGCGACACTGAGGCGGCGAGTGTTACGCTCCGCAATGGCTGACGCCTGTGGAGTTACTCACAGCGATTTCCAGGCCGTCACCCGTCCGGCGCAACGGGCTCACCCAATCACCAGCGGTGCAAGATGAATGTCGGGTTGCGCGCACATATGCAGCGAAGGGCGCTCACCTTGCACAGCGGTAACCCGGGGTGGGACCATTTCCACGTTCCCTGTCGCCCCAAGGTAGGTCAACCTGTGTCACAGCACATAGCCAAGCCCCGTACCACCGCAGTGATCCTGGCCGGTGGCACCGGCCAGCGCGTGGGTCTGTCGATCCCCAAGCAGCTGCTGAAGATCGCCGGCAAGGCAGTCATCGAGCACACCCTGACCACTTTCGAGAAGGCCGACTCGATCGACGACATCATCGTGCTGATGGCGCCGGGCTATGTACCGGACATCGAGAAGATCGTCGCCAAGGCCGGGTTCAAGAAGGTCAAGAAGATCATCGAGGGTGGCTCCACCCGGAACGAGACGACCGAGCGCGCCATCACCGCCCTGGGCGAGGGGCTGGCGGACGGCGAGGACCTCAACGTCCTGTTCCACGACGCCGTACGCCCCCTGCTGTCGCGGCGCGTCATCGACGACTGCGTCATCGCCCTGGAGCGCTTCCAGGCCGTCGACGTCGCCATCCCGTCCGCGGACACCATCATCGTCACGCGCACGCACGGCGAGGACGGCGAGTTCATCACCGAGATCCCGGACCGCTCCCGGCTGCGCCGCGGCCAGACGCCCCAGGCGTTCAAGCTGTCCACGATCAAGCGGGCCTACGAGGTCGCCGCCGGTGACCCCAACTTCCAGGCCACGGACGACTGCTCGGTCGTGCTCAAGTACCTGCCGGACGTGCCGATCCACGTCGTGGCGGGCGACGAGTACAACATGAAGGTCACCCAGCCGGTCGACGTCTTCATCGCCGACAAGCTGTTCCAGCTGGCCTCCACCGCCACGCCCGAGCAGAAGGGCGAGGAGCTCTACCGCGAGCTGCTGACCGGCAAGACGGTCGTCGTCTTCGGCGGTTCGTACGGCATCGGCAAGGACATCGCGGAACTCGCCGAGTCCTACGGCGCCAAGGTGTACGCGCTCGGCCGCTCCACCACCGGCACCCACGTCGAGAACCCGGAGGAGGTCGACGACGCGCTGTCCAAGGCGTACGGCGAGACCGGGCGCATCGACTACGTCGTCAACACCGCGGGCGTGCTGCGCATCGGCAAGCTGGCCGAGACCGACAACGCGACCATCGAGGAAGCGCTGAAGGTCAACTACCTGGCCCCGGTGCAGATCGCCCGGTCGTCGTACAAGTACCTCGCCGAGACCAAGGGCCAGCTGCTGCTGTACACCTCCAGCAGCTACACCCGCGGCCGCGCCGAGTACAGCCTCTACTCCTCGACCAAGGCCGCCATGGTGAACCTCACCCAGGCGCTGTCCGACGAGTGGGCCGGTGACGGCATCCGGGTGAACTGTGTGAACCCGGAGCGCACCGCCACGCCGATGCGTACGAAGGCCTTCGGCCAGGAGCCGACGGGCAGCCTGCTGTCCTCCGAGGCGGTCGCCCGTACCTCGCTCGACGTGCTGCTCTCCGAGCTGACCGGGCACGTCATCGACGTCCGCCAGCAGGACCCGACGGCGGCGGCCGGCCAGGCCTCCGGCTTCGAGGCGGCCCTGGCCAGTGTCCTGGACCGCCAGGACGGCATGGCATAATCAACGGCAAATAGTCCTCTGTTGTTCAGGCCTCTGTGGCTGCCCGTTCGCGGTGCATTCGCAGGGGCCTGAGCCGTAAAATCCCGGAGTCTTCACCATTCGTTTTCCGGACCTTTTCGGCAATGGCAACCGGCACCCCTCCCAGAGCAGGTTCTCCGTGATATCCACCGCTATTCGCGTCGCCCGGGTGGGCAGCGCGGCCCAGCTGGCCGCGGCGGTCCTCATGATTGCGGGCTACCCCGCCCTCATGCTGGCCGCGCTCGTCCCGAGCGTTCCCGCCTTCGCGGCAGCGGCCGCCGTGACGTACCTGGCGGACCACTATCTGCACCGCAAGGGCAGCTATCTGATCAACCGCCTCAGCAAGGTGCGCGCCGGGCTGTCGATCCGCTTCCTGATCAGGCAACTCCTGCTGATCCTGCTGCTGGCTCGGCTTGCCCTCTCGGACAGCCTGATCTTCTACGGGGCGACCGCCTGCTTCATCGCGTTCTACGGCCTCCAGGCCCCGCACGGCGCCCTGGTGACCCTGATCCGCAACCGGCGGCGGATGCCGATCGCCACCCGCAACGTCGACCTGGCCGCGCGCATCCGCATCCCCGACGCACCGCCGAAGCGCCTGCTCAGCCGCTCGGCCGAGAAGATGCTCCACCTCGATCTCGCGGCCGTGGTCGGCATACTCGTCTCCGCGCAACTTGACTCGGCCCTGGCCGGGTTCATCGGCATCGGCGTCACGCTGGTCCTCGGCTCCCTGTACGTCCTCGCGCTGATGCCGTACGTACGCGGCCGCAAGATCCCGCCGAACGCCGAGAAGGTCCTGGCCGCGATCGACGGCTGGCTGCGCGAGTACCGGCCCGAGACGGTGCTGTACTTCTCCGGTTCCAAGGACTCCGCCTACCAGGTCAACATGTGGCTGGAGACCATGGAGCAGCTGGACTCCAAGCCGCTGATCATCCTGCGTGAGCGGGCCATCCTGAACAACCTGGCGCCCACCACGGTCCCCGTCGTCTGCGTGCCCGGAGGGGTGCACCTGATGAACATGGACCTGTCCACCGTGCGGGTCACGATGTACGCGGCGAACGTCGGCAAGAACATCCACATGCTGCGCGTCCCCACCATGAAGCACGTCTTCATCGGCCACGGCGACAGCGACAAGCTGGCCAGCGTCAACCCGTTCAGCAAGGTCTACGACGAGGTGTGGACCGCGGGCCGGGCGGGCCGCGACCGCTACGCCATCGCCGACGTCGGTGTCCGCGACGACGACATCGTCGAGGTCGGCCGTCCGCAGCTGGCGCCGATCCAGACCTGGCAGGGCGGGACCGAGGCGCCCGCCGGCGAAGCCGCTGACGGAGGCTGCCCCACGGTCCTGTACGCGCCCACCTGGGAGGGCTGGGACGACAACCCCGGCAACACCTCCATCCTGCTGGCGGGCGAGAACATCGTGAAGAAGCTGGTCAAGGCCGACCCGCCGGTCCGTGTCCTGTACAAGCCGCACCCCTTCACCGGCACGCGCAGCGCCCAGGCCAAGACCGCCCACCAGCGGATCACCGCCCTGGTCGGGAAGGCCGCCGCCGCCCGGGCCGCCGACCCGCGCTTCACCACCGACCCGGCCGCCCAGGTGAAGGCCAAGGCGGACCTGGCCCGGATCGACGCCCGGATCGCCGAGGTGGTCGGCAGCCGCGACGAGAAGGGCGACGAGGCCGAGGCCACCCGTGACGGTCTGGTCGACGTCAAGAAGCACGAGGAGATCGCCCGGCTGCGGACCGAGTGGAACGACGCGTACTGGCGTTCCTTCCCGGCCTGGGAGCACCGGGTCATCACGGGCGCCCAGCCGCGCCTGTACGACTGCTTCAACGTCTCCGACGCGATGGTCTCCGACATCTCCAGCGTGGTCTCCGACTTCATCGCGAGCGGCAAGCCGTACGCGGTCACGGACTCCGCGGAGCTGGGCGTGGAGGAGTTCAAGCGGCAGAACACGGCGGTGCGCGCCGCGGTGATCCTGTCCAACAGCGCGGCCGAGCTGGGCGAGCTGCTGGACGCGGTCCGCGCTCCCGACGCCGATCCGCTGGCCGAGGACCGGGGCGAGCTGAAGCAGTATCTGCTGGGCCCGGACGAGCCGACCTCAATCGAGCAGTTCAACACCGCGGTGGCGAACCTCGCGATCAAGGCCGAGGCGCGCAACGTCGGCCAGGAGTCACGGACGGCGGCCGAAGTGGCGGAGGCCGAGGAGGGGCTGGCCGACGCGATGCTCGCACCGCGGACGTCGGCGGCCGGCGACGCGGACGACATGATCGCGTGACGGTGTGACGCCGTGACGGCGCGCTGATCCGACGTCATGGACGGCTGGGCCCGGTTTTCGAGGAGTGATCCTCGAAAACCGGGCCCAGCCGCGTATGTAGGGGTGTTCTGGGTGTTCTCAGGACGTCGATCCCTCCCCGCGTACCTGTCGATTCACCATGTGAACTGGATCACGAACGCCCGGTGAAGAGGCAACCGCTCTCTGTGGCCGTCCGTCTAGCAGATTGCCAATGAGGCGATTCGGGGGAAAGTTTCATGACTAGGGGGAAGAGTGACCGTTGCGCAGCCTGATGTGACTGTGATCATCGGGGCGTACGAAGCGATGCCGTATCTGGTCGAGTGCCTGGCATCCGTGGAGGCACAGACCATCGACCGGACGCGTATGGAGGTCATCGTCGTCGACGACGGGTCGACGGACGGCACGGGGGAGTACCTGGAAGAGTTCGCGGCCGGCGCCACGATGCCGGTCACCTTGATCCGGCAGGACAACTCCGGCGGCCCGAGCGGCCCGCGCAACGTCGGCCTCGGCAAGGCGTCCGGGCGCTACGTCTTCTTCCTCGACGCCGACGACCGGCTCGGCCCCGAGGCCCTGGAGCGGATGGTCGCCATGGCCGACGAGAACGGCACGGACGTCGTCCTCGGGAAGGTCGAGGGCGTCAACCGCGGTGCGCCGAAGTCGATGTGGGGCGAGACGGTGGGCCGCACCGACGTCTTCTCCTCCAACATCAAGTTCACGCTGAGCGCGCAGAAGCTGTTCCGCCGTGCGTTGCTGGAACGTCACGGCATGCGGTTCGACGAGTCCCTGTGGACCGGCGAGGACGCGCTGTTCACGATGGAGGCGTATCTGCGGGCGGACGGCGTCTCCGTGCTCGCCGACTACACCTGCTACTACCTGGTGGGCCGTGCGGACGGCAAGCACGTGACCAGGAGCGGGGGTTACAGCCTGCGCTTCGACTCCGCGAGCGCCCTGATGACCCTCCTCGCGGAGTTGCTCCCCCCGGGGCCGAAGCGGGACACGCTCATGGTCCGCCCCTTCCTCGTCACGCTGCTCCCGCAGTTCGGCCCACAGTTCCTCAAGGACGGCGAAGAGGTACGGCGGCGCAAGTTCGAACTGGCGAAGCCGCTGATGGACGCGTACTGGAACGACGACATCGCCCGCAGGCTCAAGGTCCACGAGCGGCTGCGGCTGCACCTGGTGGCGGCCGGGCGGCCCGATCTCCTGGAGGAGGTCGTGAAGTTCGTCCGCGCCAAGACCGAGGCTCCCGCCGTCCTGGAGAGGAAGGGCCGTCGCCTCTACCTGGGTTACCCCTACTTCCGCGACACCGGGGCGGGCATACCCGACGCGGTCTACCGCGCCGAAGCCCGTGAGGCCCGACTCGTCCCGGGCTACCGGGAGGACCCGCTCGACTCCTTCCTGCGCCGCGCGGGCCGCAAGGCCCGCCGGGTCCTGTTCACCCGCCCCGGCGCGTCGGACGGACGAGCCGCCGCCGCGTGACCTGCCGGGCGGCCCCGGCGCCCACGGGCGGGGCGTGGGGCGCCGGTCCGGCTTCACCGGCCCGACGGCGGGCCGGGCCGTGTCCGGGTCACCGCGACGGTGCGGCGGGCGCCGGCCCGGACGTGGACGCGGCTCCCTGACCGGCGGCCTCCTGTCCCGTGACAACCTCCTTGCGCGGGGCGGGAATCTCCGCCGCCAGTCGCTCCGCCATCCGGGTCCGGTGGTCCCGTGCCGCCGAACACAGCGCGCGTACGGCGTCGTTGAAACGGACCTGGGCGGCCGGCTCGTCCGGTCCCAGCAGTCGCTGCTTCAACTCCGTTCGGGCGAGCGCCAGTTCGTCCCGCTCGGGGTGCCGTACGGCGTCCAGCAGCCGTGGCACCCCGGCCGCGTCCGGAGTCAGCACGGTCGCCGCACCCGCTGTCGGGAAGACCTTGCGGAACATGTCCTCCGTCAGGCCACTGGTGTTGGCCACCGCGTACGGCTTCCCGCTCGCCAGGAAGTCGCTCACCACACTCGACACGTCACTGACCAGCAGGTCGGCCCGGTTGAAGCAGGCGTACAGCGCGGGCCGGGCGTCCGTGACGACCTGGTGCTCCCACTCCGGCAGCGAGGCCCAGTACGCCTCCTCCCAGGCCGTCGTGGCCCGCGCCACCGCCTCCGCCCGCCCCGGCTCGGGCACGGACTGCGCCAGCATCCGCTCGACCTGATCGGCCCGGGCCCGGAAGGAGACCGTGGTGAGATGGTCCAACTCCTTTGCACGCCGCGCGAGTTCACCGTCGGCCGGCGGCCGCTGACCCGACCGCTCCCGGTTCGCCGCCCGGACCAGCTCCCGGATCCTGAGGTCCGCCGCGCCCGCACGCGCGTCCACCGACCCGGTCAGCGGATGCGGCTTGTACAGCAGCCGTACGCCCGGATCCGCGAGCAGCGCCCGTACGAGGTTCTCGCCTGCCTCGATCACCGACGTGTTCCCGGGATTGCCGTCCCAGCCCTCCCAGGTGGGCGCGTACAGAACGGTGGTGAAGCATCCGCCGCGGGGCCCCGTCGGCGGGCCCGCGTACGGCCGTACGGCGTCCAGCTGCGGGCGGCCGATCTCCACCACGTCCTTGTCCTCCACGCCCACCTCGGCCTGCGCGTACCGCTCGCGCGCCGCCGGTCCCGCCACCCACACCTCGTCGTACGCCTTCGCGTACGGGTTGCAGGACGACAGCTTGTCGCTCTCGCCGTGGTTGACGAAGGTGTGCTTGAGACTGGGGATGCGCAGCACCTGGGACGTCTTCCCGGAGTTCGACGGGTGGATGAGGACCTGGAGCGTCGACTGTTCCAGCCTGAGCAGCGTGGACACCTTCGGCAGACAGACGATCGGCACGTCCGTCGCCGCGATCTTCTGCACCATGAACCGCTCGCGCAGCACGATCAGTGGCCGGCCCTCCAGCTTCGCGAGCGGCTCCAGCCACATGTTCGCCTGGTACGCCGAGGACGCCCCGCCGGAGAAGTACAGGCCCACGGTCGGCCGGTACTCCGCCAGCCACGCGTCGAACCAGTCCAGGACCTCCTGCTCGCCCGCCGGACGACGGCTCGGCAGCAGCCGCACGAGAAGGTCGTACAGGCCCATCAGCGCGAGCCCCAGCGACACGGCGACACCGAAGCCCGCGCAGCGCGGTTCGCCGGTCGCCGTGGTGGCCAGCAGCCCGGCCGTCGACGGGAGGCCGAAGGCCAGCAGTCGGTGACCGGCGCGGCTCAGCAGCATGGGCGGCGCGGGGGTCAGGCGCAGCGCGCGGGCGTCGATGTTGCGGGTGACGACGGGCAGGGTGCGGGTGCGACGGACCAGTACGGAGACCGCCTGGATCGCGCAGTGCAGCGCGTAGAAGACGAGCAGTCCGGCGATGAACGGGGCGTAGGCCGTCTCCCGGTCCTGCCCGCCGGCCCGCAGCAGGCCGACGACCAGCAGCAGGTCGCGCAGCACGTGCCGCACGGTGAGATCGGCGTGCGACTTCGCGAACAGCGACAGCATGTCCCGCTGCCACCGGTACAGGACGCCCTCCACGGCCAGCGAGGCGGTCGTCGCGGCGAGCAGCAGCGGGATGTGCGGGCGCAGGGCCGCCGCGGCCTGAGCGGCGAACGCGGCGGCGAGAACGGCCGCGATGAGCGCTCTGGCCGTGGTCTGGCGGCTGGGAAGCCGCACGGCGGGCCACCGCCGGCGCGTCCTCGCCGAGAGCCGTCGACGGGGGAGACGTGTGAGCACTGCGGTCACTCCAAGGTCATCGCATGACGGACGACCGGGTTAACGCGCGCCGACCACGGGACGACACGCGCATGACCGGACGCCTCGGGACTGCCGCCGCGCTCCTTGAGGTTCCGGGGCGCCGAGGGGCCCTCACCGCCGGTCCCGAGCGGCGGGTGACCGGGCGGTCACGGACGGCTGTCCGGAGACTGGAACCGACGCGCGTCAACGGGGCCCCTTCGCGTACATTGCGGGCGGGTACCCGGAGTGACGCGAGGGGACGGACAGCACGTGGCAGGGGCAAGACAGGCCGTCAGCGAGGCCCGCAGGATCGTCGTCAAGGTGGGCTCCTCGTCGCTGACCACCGCCTCCGGCGGCCTGGACGCCGACCGGGTCGACGCGCTCGTCGATGTCCTCGCCAAGAGCCGCAGCGGAGGCGAGCGGGAGATCGTCCTGGTCTCCTCCGGCGCCATCGCCGCGGGGCTCGCCCCGCTGGGCCTGCGCCGTCGCCCCAAGGACCTCGCCCGCCAGCAGGCCGCCGCCAGCGTCGGCCAGGGCCTGCTCGTGGCCCGCTACACCGCCTCCTGCGCCCGCTACGGCGTCCGCGTCGGCCAGGTGCTGCTGACCAGCGACGACATGAGCCGCCGCGCCCACCACCGCAACGCCTCCCGCACCCTCGACAAGCTCCTGGCGATGGGCGCCCTGCCGATCGTCAACGAGAACGACACCGTCGCCACGGACGAGATCCGCTTCGGCGACAACGACCGGCTCGCCGCCCTTGTCGCCCACCTCGTCCACGCCGACCTGCTGGTCCTGCTCTCGGACGTGGACGGCGTGTACGACGGAGACCCCGGCAGGCCGGGCACCTCGCGGATAGCGGAGGTGCGCACTCCGGCCGACCTGGCCGGAGTGGACATCGGCAGTGCGGGCAAGGCCGGCGTCGGCACCGGCGGCATGGTCACCAAGGTCGAGGCCGCCCGGATCGCGGCCGCGGCCGGCATCCCGGTGGTGCTCACCAGCGCCGTCCACGCGGCCGACGCGCTCTCGGGCGGCGACACCGGCACCTACTTCCACCCCGCCGGCAAGCGCTCCGCCGACCGGATGCTGTGGCTGCAGCACGCGTCCACCCCGCAGGGCTCGCTGACCTTGGACGACGGCGCCGTGACGGCGGTCGTCGACCGGCGCAAGTCGCTGCTGCCGGCCGGCATCGCCTCCGTCGAGGGCGAGTTCACCGCCGGTGACCCTGTCGAGCTGCGGGACGGCGAGGGGCACGCGGTGGCCCGCGGTCTCGTCAACTTCGACGCCAGGGAGATTCCCCGGCTGATCGGCCGCTCCACCAGGGAACTCGCCCGCGAGCTGGGCCCGGCGTACGAGCGTGAGGTCGTCCACCGGGACGATCTGGTGATCCTGCACCCCTGATCACGGCACGCGGAACCCGAAAACGGGGTGAACGACCCGGCAAGGTCGTCGCCCTGAGGTGGACGTTCCGCAAAACCGCCACGCGAGCCCTTGCGGCCTGCTCAACTTTGTCTCAGGGACACAATCCGACCGACCCCCGGGTCGTTCTGTGCGTAAAGGAGGCCGTCGTGAGACGAGTGCGCCCTGGGACAGGGGTAGCGGCGTCCCGCGGCGGTGGCGCCGCAGGAATGTCCGAGCGCGCGGTCGGCGATGAGCGTGCCCTGGCGAGCGTCGCGGCCGGCGCCCGCTACGAGGGCGCTCCCGAGGACCTGCCGCGTCTGTGGCACGTCACCCTGAGCGTCTCCGGCGAGGAGGCCCCGATCAATGAGGTCCGACGTGCCCTCGAACAGCTCGCCCATGACCATCCCTTCCTTCTGACCAGCAGATACGCGAACGACCACGCCGAGATCCGGTACTGGGAAGAGGCCCGCGACCTGCATGACGCGGCGGCCGTCGCCCTGCGGCTGTGGGGCGAGCACCGGCAGACCGCGGGGCTGCCGCCCTGGGAGATCGTCGGCCTGGAGGTCATCGACCGCCAGACCTACCACCAGCGCATCTCCAAGGGATACGGCCCGGCGCCGGCGACACCGGTTGGCGTGCACCCCTTCTGAAGGGCGTCACCTTCTGATTCTGATTGGCGTCCACCCCTTCTGAAGGGCGTGCCCCCGGTCCGCACCCGTTTTTGGGGGGTCTGCGAGTTCTGTGGGGCTTGTCTCGGGGGGTGGGATGAGCGGTGGACGCACCCGTCCGGCGCACTACGCTTCCCTCATGACCACGCTTTCGCCGTACGACTCCATGTCCCCGGTCGCCCGGGCCGCCTACCGAGCCAAGGCCGCCGCCGCCGACCTCGCTCCGCTCCCGCGGGCCGAGAAGGACGACGCGCTGCTCGCCATCGCGGACGCGCTGGAGGTCCGTACGAGCGAGATCGTCGAGGCCAACGCCCGGGACATCGCCAAGGCCCGCGAGGCCGGCACCAGCGATGCGATCATCGACCGCTTGACCCTGACCCCGGAGCGGGTCCGGGCCATCGCTTCGGACGTGCGGGACGTCGTCGCGCTGCCCGACCCGGTCGGCGAGGTCGTCCGCGGCTCGACCCTCCCCAACGGGATCGACCTGCGTCAGGTCCGCGTGCCCCTCGGTGTCGTCGGGATCATCTACGAGGCCCGCCCGAACGTCACCGTCGACGCCGCCGCCCTCTGCCTGAAGTCCGGTAACGCGGTCCTGCTGCGTGGCTCCGGCTCGGCGTACGAGTCGAACAGCGCCCTCGTGCGGGTGCTCCGGGACGCCGTGGGCGGGGCCGGGCTGCCCGCCGACGCGGTGCAGCTGGTGCCCGGCGAGAGCCGCGAGAGCGTGCGCGAGCTGATGCGGGCCCGTGGCCTGGTCGACGTGCTGATCCCGCGCGGCGGCGCCTCCTTGATCCGGACCGTCGTCGGCGAGTCCACCGTCCCCGTCATCGAGACCGGCACCGGCAACTGTCACGTCTACGTCGACGCGAACGCCGACCTCGACATGGCGATCGAGATCCTGATCAACTCCAAGGCGCACCGGGTGAGCGTCTGCAACGCCGCCGAGACCCTCCTGGTCCACCAGGACATCGCCCCCGAGTTCCTGCCGCGCGCCCTGGACGCCCTCGCCGAGGCGGGCGTGACCGTGCACGCCGACGAGCGGGTGCTGGCGTACGCCAAGAACTCCAAGGCGACGGTCGTCGAGGCCACGCCGGAGGACTGGGAGACCGAGTACCTGTCCTACGACATCGCCGCCGCGGTGGTGGACTCGCTGGACAAGGCCGTCGAACACATCCGGCTGTGGACCTCCGGCCACACCGAGGCCATCGTCACCACCTCGCAGCAGGCCGCCCGCCGCTTCACCCAGCTGGTCGACTCCACGACGGTCGCCGTCAACGCCTCCACCCGGTTCACCGACGGCGGCCAGTTCGGCTTCGGCGCGGAGATCGGCATCTCCACGCAGAAGCTGCACGCGAGAGGCCCGATGGGCCTGCCGGAGCTGACCAGCACGAAGTACATCGTCACCGGGGACGGGCACGTACGGCGCTGAGGCGCTCGACGGGGGTGTGCGGGCGCGGGAAGGGGCGTGCGCCGGGGCATATGCGTCCGGCATGCGCGCCGCACCGCCGCCCGGCCGCGGAAACGGCGTCTCATCCACCGGATGAATTTCCATACCGTCTGCCCAAACCGAACCCCCCGGTCTACTCTGGAACCGTGCCGGAGGACGTGGGGGGTTCGCCGTTCCCTGACGGCTGGGAGCCCGACGACGACCACGACCGCGGGGTGTCGGACGAAGAGTTCGCCTCCGTGGTCTTCGACGAGGCCTTCGTACGGGCGGCCGTGGTGCACGAGCCGACCGCCGTCGAGCGCCTCCTGGCCGCCGCGCAGGCGAGAGCGGAGGCATCCGAGGCCGAGGCCCGCCGAGCGGCCCTCGGCAGGGGCGAGCGCTACGAGGACGGGTTCGGCCCCGACGATCCCAGCGGTTTCGGCCATGATCCGGACCTCGACGACCTGGACGACAGCGACGTCCTCGAAGACCGCTACGGCGCCTCCGGGACGTACGGCAAACCCGCCCGCTGGCACCGCCCCATCGCTTGGCTGCTCGCCCTCGTGATGGGGATCGGCATGGTGGCGCTGGCCTTCGCGGCGGTCTACCGGAGTGCCTCCTCCGGTGGCCGGGACCAGGTCCCGCCGCCCGCCTCGACCGGGCTGGAGCAGGGCACCGCGGCGGCACCGTCCGCATCCGCCGACTACTCCCGGCCAGCCGTGCCCGCCGAGCCGCGCACGCCCTGAGCACCGATGGGCCGGGTCCCTGACGGTTCCTGGTGAGAACCTGTCAGAACTTGTCGTGTACCAGGGCGTTTACGTGACCTTCCCGCGACCTACTCTGAAGATATGGGAGGGCCTGGAGAACCACCTGAGGGTGCACCCGAGGGCGGCCCCGGAGGTGGCGAGGACGAGTACCGATCCGTCGTCTTCGACGAGTCGTTCGTTCGTGCTGCCCGCCTCCAGGAATTCTCCGCCGAGGAGCGCATCGCCGACCACGCGCCCGCCGTACGCCGTAGGCCGCCGTTGCGCCGCGGGCTCTCCCGGCAGGCCCTGATCCTGGTCCTCTTGATCGCTGTCGCCTTCGGCACCGCGATCTACATGGGCGTCCGCCATCCCTACCAGACCCCCGCCGCCCGGCAACCCGTCGAGCCGCTGCGGATGACGGTGATCCCGCTCGCCCCGCAGGGCAAGGTGCCCGGCCACACCGACCCCGAGTACCTGTACGCGCACAGCCCCGCCGCGCAGTACCGCGTCGGCGCCAAAGGGATTCCGCTGCCGGCCTCGCGGCGTACCGCGCACTTCTCGGACAGTCAGGTGGTGGCCGCCCTGACCACCGCCAAGGACTACCTGGTCCGCTCCTCGCTCGACCCGGACACCCTCACCGGCGAGCGGGTCCGCCCCGTGCGCGTCCTGCTCGACACCGACCAACTCGACCAGTTCGACCAGAGTTTCGCCCAGCCCACCGCCGACGGCCGGCACGCGCCCACCGGATGGCTGGTTCGCTTCGACCCCGCCGGCGCCGAGCTGGCCGACCGGAAGATCCGCGTCCAGGGCTCCCTGCAGGCCGCCGAGACCGACTCCTCCACGCTGGAGGTCACGGCGGACCACACCTTCGTCTACGCGCTGCGGCCCGCCGGCGCCGCCGCCGGGGCCGAGGCCTCGCTGTTCACCGTCCGGCGTGAGCTGCACTTCCGCTTCGACCGCGAGGACCTGCGGCTGCGCACGGCCCAGCTCGTCGTCTCCTACGTCCAGGCCGGGCCGCTGTCCTGCGCCGAGGATTCCACGAACCGTCTGCACCCGCTGCTCGCCGGCCAGACCGCGAAGGCGGGCGGCCCGGCCGGCACGGACCCCTACGCGACGGGCAGCGCGCCGGCGCTGTGCGGGTCTTTGGCGACCAGCGCACAACCGAAGGCGTGAGCCCCTCGGGCGGCCCGTACGAGGGTGCGCCGTACGGGGGCAGGTGGCGCGCAGGGCAGGGTGGCCGGGGTGGCCGCACGTCGGGCCGTGCGGCCGTGCGGCCGTACGGTCAGTCGTCGTCGCGCGGCGGGGTGTCCGTCGGGGGCTGGTCGGACGGGGGCTGGTCCGTCGGCGGCTGGTCGGCCGACTGGTCCTTCGGGGCCGAGCTCGCGAAGCCGCCGAAGCCGCGCCGCACCCGCCCGCCCAGGTCTCCGGCCCCGCCGGCTATGTCGCTGACCAGCTTCATCAGCGGGTCCTTGGAGCCCTTGACGTTGGTCGCGTAGCTCGCCGCCGACTCGCGGAACGAGTCCGTCACCGAGGTGTCCTTGTCCTCGCTGCGCCGCGGGTAGTGGCCGTCCATGAGCCGCTGGAAGTCGCGGGACTCGGACCACTTCTTCAGCTCGGCCGCCCGGACGGTGGTGAACGGGTGGGAACGCGGCAGCACATTGAGGATCTTCAGCACGGAGTCGCGCAGGTCGCCCCCGGCCTCGTACTCCTCGGCCTGCTTCAGGAACGCGTCCACGTTCATCTCGTGCAGGTGGTTGCCGCCCGCGATCTTCATCAGACCGCGCATCGAGGCCTTGAGGTCCTGGCCGACCAGCAGGCCGGCGCGGTCCGCGGACAGCTCCGACTTGCGGAACCACTCGCGCAGCGCGGTCACGATCGCCATGATCGCGAGGTTGCCGAGCGGGATCCAGGCCACCCGGAGGGCGAGGCCGGTCAGGAACAGCAGGATGGTCCGGTAGACGGAGTGGCCGGACAGTGCGTGCCCCACCTCGTGTCCGACGACCGCCCGCATCTCCTCCTCGTCCAGCAGCTCGACGAGGCCCGTGGTGACGACGATGATCGGCTCGTCCAGACCAATGCACATCGCGTTCGGCTGCGGGTCCTGGTTGACGTACATCGGCGGGACCTTCTCCAGGTCCAGGATGTAACAGGCGTCCCGCAGCATGTCGTTGAGGTGCGCGAACTGCTCGTCGGACACGCGCACGGAGTCGGACAGGAACAGCAGCCTGAGGCTGCGCTCGGGCAGCAGAGCGCTGAGCGCCTTGAAGATGGTGTCGAAACCGCTCAGCTTCCGCAGCGCCACCAGGGCGGAACGGTCGGCCGGGTGTTCGTACGCACGCGAGGAGATCCCCGGGAAACGCCTGCGCTGCCTGCTCGGTACGTGCTCGTGCCCGTTCTGCTGGTGGCCGTCGGACATGCCTTCCCCCCATGTGCGTGTGAGTGCCTTTGCGGACCCTTGTGCGGCCCTTTGCGCCCCCGAAGCAGAGCCCAGCCTAGGCGGCGATACCGTGGACGGGCACTACAGCGAAGGAGTTCCACGCCATGGAGCACAACCCCCCGGCCGCTTGGTTCACCGAGGCCGCGAACGCCGCCGAGCAGCAAGGGTCCGGGGATCTGCTCCGGGTCGTCCTGGTCGTGATGATGCTGGGGTGTGCGCTGACCGCGTGGTTCCTGCTGCGGGGGTACAAGCGGAAGGACGACTGAGGCGGCGCCAAGGTTCCCCATCGGCGGAGCCGCTGTGATCGCTCTTGCGCCGCCCGCTTACGATGGGCCGACATCTTTATCCCGCCCTCACCGGATAGGTTCTGCCGAAGATGAGCTTCCACAGCACCGCTGCCCAGTTGGTCACCCTCGCCGCCGAGGGCGAGGAGGGTGGTGGCAACCACGAGAGCCTCAGTCCGCTGGTGACCGGTGGCTCCGCCTTCCTCATCCTGCTGCTTCTGCTGTGGATCACCACCCGTTTCAACCGCGACCGCTGAGCCGGGCAACGGCCCGGCAGGCCTCCGGCACGAGTCCGGCGGGCGCGGCCTTCCGGGCCGTCCCCGGGAAGCTGTCGGCCGGGACTCTCAGGCCGGGCCGGTAGGGTCTGCACGCATGGGAGAGCAGGACATGCCTACCGGTCCGGCGAACGACACGCCGAACGGCGCGCAGGACGTTCCGGTCGACACGACCGACAACCGCCCGAAAAACGCCGCCGGGAACGGTGCGAGCGATACCGGGAACGGTGGGGCGAGAGCTGCCGGGAACGGCCGACAGGACACCGTCGGCAGGCGGCTGCCGGTCGGCCCGGGCAGCGGCCCGTCGAACCCCGGCAAGCGACGCCTCGGCGTGATGGGCGGAACGTTCGACCCGATCCACCACGGCCACCTCGTGGCGGCCAGCGAGGTCGCCGCGCAGTTCCACCTGGACGAGGTCGTGTTCGTCCCGACCGGCCAGCCGTGGCAGAAGACCCACCGCAAGGTCTCCCCGGCGGAGGACCGCTACCTGATGACGGTCATCGCGACTGCGGAGAACCCTCAGTTCTCCGTCAGCCGCATCGACATGGACCGTGGCGGTCCGACCTACACCACGGACACCCTGCGCGACCTGAAGGCGCTCAACCCCGACACGGACCTCTTCTTCATCACCGGCGCCGATGCCCTCGGTCAGATCCTGACCTGGCGGGACGCGGCGGAACTGTTCTCCCTGGCGCACTTCATCGGGGTCACCCGGCCGGGCCACGTCCTGTCCGACCCCGGTCTTCCCGAAGGCGGTGTCTCGCTCGTCGAGGTGCCCGCCCTCGCGATCTCCTCCACCGACTGCCGAGCGAGAGTCGCCAAGGGCGACCCCGTCTGGTATCTGGTGCCGGACGGAGTCGTGCGATACATCGACAAGCGCGAGCTGTACCGCGGCGAGTGAGCCGAGAGGGGCACCGGTGAACGACCGATACGACGCGGGGTACGGGGACGACCAGTACGAGCTCGTCGGCTACGACGAGTACGGCCGGCCTGTCTACCGACAGGCCCACCCGCAAGAGGCCCATCCTCAACAGGCCCAGTCCCGACAGGCTCCGCAGCAGTCTCAGCAGGACGCCCAGCAGCCGTACGACCCGTACGCGCAACAGGGATACGGATACGACCCGTACGCCACCGGCGGGCAGCAGCCCGCCCCGGCGTACGACCCCTACGGCACCGGTCGGCAGGCGCCCGTGCCGCCCTACGATCAGTACGCCACCGGTACCCGGCACGGCGGCGGCCCGGCACCCTCGTACGATCCCTACGGCCAGACCCCCGCCGCCGGGCAGCAGCCCCGCGTCGCCGAACAGACCGCCTACATCCCGCAGCAGGCCGGTCCGGCCCAGGAACCGGTGGCCCCCGGGCCAGACCAGCGCGCCGGAGCCGACGGCGACCGTCACGCCGAGCCCGGCCGGGCGTCCGCAGACGGGCACGAAGCCGACTACCACACCGAGCAGTTCGCGTTCGTGGAGGAGCCCGACGGCGACTCCGAGGACGTCATCGACTGGCTGAACTTCACCGAGAACCGCACCGAGCGCCGTGAGGAGGCCAAGCGCCGCGCCCGCAGTCGTCTCATCGCCTTCGTCGTGGTCCTCGGGCTGGCCGCGGTCGGTGGTGTCGGCTACCTCGGGTACGCCGGGAAGCTGCCCGGACTCTCGTCGTCGTCCGACAGCAGGACCGGCACCGCGACGGCCGCGAGCGCCCAGAAACGCGACGTGATCGTCGTGCATCTGCACAACACCGCGAAGGGCGGCACCTCCACGGTCCTGCTCGTCGACAACACCACCACCAAACGGGGCACCACCGTCCTGTTGCCCAACTCCCTCGTCGTGACGGACGACGACGGCACCACGACCACCCTCGCCAAGTCGGTCGACGAGGACGGCTCCTCCGGCACCCGCGACTCCCTCGACACCGTCCTCGGTACCGACATCCAGGGCACCTGGCGTCTGGACACCCCCTACCTGCAGAACCTCGTCGACCTCGTCGGGAACATCGACGTGGACACCAACGCCGAGGTGCGCGACCCGAAGGCCAAGAACAAGGGCGAGGCGCCCCTGGTGAGCAAGGGCAAGGGCCGGACGCTCAGCGGCAAGGCGGCCGTCGCCTACGCCACCTACCGAGGCTCCGGGGAGGCCCAGGACGCCCAGCTGGAGCGGTTCGGGCAGGTCATGCAGGCGGTGCTGCGCAAGTTGTCCTCCGACCCCACGGCCGCGACCACCACCGTGCAGACGCTCGCGCAGATCCTCGACCCGCCGCTGACGGACAGCGACCTCGGCACCTTCCTCGCCAAGCTCGCCGACCTCGCCAAGGGCGGCGACTACCGGACGGCCCTGATGCCCGTCCAGAACGACGGCACCCTGAGCGCCGACGCGAGCGCGAGCGTCGTCAAGGACGTCCTCGGCGGCACCGCGAAGAGCCCGGACAAGGACGCTGCCGTCAGTGTCTCCGTCCAGAACGCCACCGGCGTCAAGGACAACACCGAGAAGGCCCGCGTCGTCCTCCTCAACGGTGGCTTCACCTTTCTGGAGGGCGGCACGGCCTCCGCCGCCCAGGCCACGTCCAAGGTCGTCTACGCCGACGCCGCCGACAAGGAGAACGCCACCGAGGTCGCCAAGACCCTGGGCCTGCCCGCCGGCTCCGTCGCCAAGGGCACGGTCTCCTCGGGCGACGTCGCCGTGGTCCTCGGCCAGGACTACAAGCCGGCGTCCTCCTAGCCGGGCCCCTGACCAAGGGGCGGCACCCCACGTGCGGCGGCCATCACGTGGGGTGCCCTCGTCCGGCCGTGAGACCCTTGGGGTCAATCGACCGCCGACCGAAAGCCTTGCAGTGACCGCGACTGACCGCTCCCTGGAGCTCATCACCACCGCCGCCCAGGCGGCCGCCGACAAACTCGCCCACGACGTGATCGCCTACGACGTCAGCGACGTCCTGTCGATCACGGACGCCTTCCTGGTGGCCTCCGCCCCCAACGACCGTCAGGTCAAGTCGATCGTCGACGAGATCGAGGAGCGGCTCTCGAAGGAGCTCGGCGCCAAGCCGGTGCGCCGCGAGGGCGACCGCGAGGCCCGCTGGATCCTCCTCGACTACATCGACATCGTCGTCCACGTCCAGCACAGCGAGGAGCGCGTCTTCTACGCCCTCGAACGGCTGTGGAAGGACTGCCCCGAGATCGAGCTGCCCGCCGACGCCACGGCGACCCGCGGCAAGGCCGAGGAGCACGCCAAGCTGCAGGCCGAGGAGGACGCCGCCGACTTCGGGGAGCTGCGGTGAGCGCACCCGCCGGCGCCGACGCGGGACGCAAACCGGGCCGGGGCCGCCGCGTCATTCTCTGGCGGCACGGCCAGACCTCGTGGAACGTGGAGCGCCGCTTCCAGGGCACCACGGACGTCGAGCTCACCGAGACCGGCGTCGGCCAGGCCCGCCGTGCCGCCCGGCTGCTCGCCTCCCTCAAGCCCCACTCGATCGTTGCCTCCGACCTCCAGCGGGCCGCGAACACGGCCGCCGAGCTCGCCGAGCTCACCGGCCTGGACGTGACCCATGACGAGGGCCTGCGCGAGACCTACGCGGGCGCCTGGCAGGGGCTGACGCACCAGGAGATCATCGCCCGGTACGGCGAGGAGTACGCCGGGTGGAAGCGCGGTGAGGCGGTGCGCCGCGGCGGCGGTGAACTGGAGTCCGAGGTCGCCGACCGTGCCGCCCCCGTCGTGCTGCGGCACGCCGAGAAGCTGCCCGAGAACGGCACGCTGGTCGTGGTCAGCCACGGTGGCACGATCCGCACCACGATCGGACGTCTCCTCGGCCTGGAGGCCCACCACTGGGAGAGCCTCGGCGGACTTTCCAACTGCTGTTGGTCCGTCCTCGGTGAAGGTGCTCGGGGCTGGCGTCTCCTCGAACACAACGCCGGCACCCTCCCGGAGCCGGTGCTCGGCGACGACGACTGAGCGGCCCGCCGGCCTCCGGGACACGGCCCCACGGGCCCGGGAACCCGGATTTCACTTTCCGGCAGGTCGCAGGCTAAAGTTCTTCTTGTTCGCCCCGCTGAGCGGGGCGGGACACCATGCGGCTCCGCCGCGTGGCACAAGGGGCTATAGCTCAGTTGGTAGAGCGCCTGCATGGCATGCAGGAGGTCAGGAGTTCAATTCTCCTTAGCTCCACAGATCGACACTCTGTTGAGTTGTCAAAGATCACTTGATGAAGATCCCGTCCCTCAGGGGGCGGGATTTCTCATGTCCAGCGGCGGCCACTCCCGCCGCTCCCTCAACAGAGCTGTGCGCTGCTCCGTCTCCTCGTCGTCCGGCGTGTAGACGACGACCCGGCACTCGGGCATGCCATTGACCGACAGCGACACCGACGTCATCCGCAGCTCGCCCACCTCCGCGTGCCGGAAGACCTTCACCCGCCTCCCGGGCTCCGCCACGTCGCCGCTCTCCCACAACCGCGTGAAGAGGGGACTGACCGTCGACAGCCCGCGTATGAAGCCCTCCCAGGCAGGCTCCCCGGCATGCAGCCCGTACGCGGCGCGCAGGGTCGCCACCATCACCGGCAGTTCCACGTCCCGGAACCGCAGCGGGCAATCCTCCTCAGGCGCCGTGAACAGCGACCACAGCGCGTTGGGAGTGCCGTCGGCCGGGGTCGCCACCGGGTAGAACAGGTCGCGGTAGGCGCAGTTGGCGGTCAGGATGTCGTACCGCGAGTTGTAGACGACGGCCGGGTGCGGATCGAGGGCGTCGATGATGCCATGGATCTCCGGGCCGACGGTCTGTACGAGGGCCTCCGGAGAGGACGTGTAGGGGACTTCGGCGAGGTGGTAGAGATGCTCGCGCTCCGGGGCGTCGAGTCGCAGGGTGCGCGCCACGGCGTCCAGGACCTGTGCGGACGCGTTGATGGGCCGTCCCTGCTCCAGCCATGTGTACCAGGTGACCCCCACGCCCGAGAGCTGGGCGACCTCCTCGCGCCGCAGCCCCGGTGTGCGGCGCCGGAAGCCCGGCGGCATGCCCACGTCCCCCGGGGTCACGCGGGCCCGCCTGCTGCGCAGGAAGGCGGCCAGCTCGGGTCGTCGGCGCTGTGTGGTCCCCATCGTCACATCCCCCATCGTCGGTGCCCGACCTGTCCCCTGCCAGGTGCTGTCAGTACCAGCATCAGCGGGCTCTCGGCACCCGTACTCGAAGCTCGCCAGGCTCAACGGCATGACGACAACTCCCAGGACGGGGCCGGGTCCCGCACCCGTTCCAAGCCGTGCCATCAGTAAAGCGCCCGGCACTGACAATCGGCCCCGGCCACTGCTCGCGCTCGTGCTGGCCGCCCAGTTCATGGCGCTGCTCGACGTGTTCATCGTGAACGTCGCCGCGCCCACCATAGGCACCGACCTGCGGGCGTCGGGCGGCGAACTGCAACTGGTGATCGCCGGATACGCCATCACCTACTCCGTGCTGCTGATCACCGGCGCCCGCCTCGGCGCCCGGTTCGGCCACGGCAGGGTCCATCTCGCCGGGCTCGCCCTCTTCACCACGGCCTCGCTCGCCTGCGGTCTGGCGCAGGGCTCGACCGAGCTGATCGTGTTCCGGCTGGTGCAGGGTGCCGGATCGGCGGTGATGATCCCGCAGGTGCTCAGCCTGATCCAGCGTCACTTCACCGGCGAGGCCAGGGTCAGGGCGCTCGGCGCCTACTCGGCGGTCCTCGCCGTCGGCGCCGCCGCCGGGCAGGTCGTCGGCGGGATCCTGGTCAGCGCCGACCTGTTCGGCAGCGGCTGGCGGCCGGTGTTCCTCGTGAACGTTCCGGTGGGCCTCGTCCTGCTGGCGGTCGGCCGGCGTGTCCTGCTGCCCGGAGACGGCGCGGCGGGACGGCAGCCGGCGCGTGGTCTCGACCTGCCCGGACTCGTACTGCTGGGGGCGGCCGTGTCGCTTTTCACAGTGCCGTTGGTGCTCGGGCAGGAAAAGGACTGGCCGCTGTGGTCGTGGCTGTCGCTGGGGGCGAGCGCGCTGTTGTTCGGGTTGTTCTGCGCGTACGAGGTGCGGTTGGCCCGGCGCGGCGGAGCCCCGCTGATCGAGCCCCGGGTGCTGCGCCACCCGGGGATGGGCCTCGCCGTGTTCCGGATCCTCGCGGTGATGGCCGTCAACGGGGGGTTCCTGTTCGCGCTCACCCTGCATGTGCAGGGCGGCCTCGGCTACAGCGCGCTGCGGGCGGGCCTCACCTTCGCGCCGACCGCGGTCGTCTTCGGCCTGGTCGGGCTGACCTGGCGCAACTGGCCCGCGTCCTGGCAGCGCGCCCTGGCCCCGGCCGGGTTCGTGATCACCGCGCTGGCCCTGGTGGGCGTGGGCCTGGACCTGAGCGGCGGTGACGACGGCGGTGCGCTGCTGTACGTCGCGTACGCCGGAGTGGGCGTCGGGCTCGCGCTCGCCTTCAGTCCGACGCTCACCCGCGCTCTGGCCACGGTGGCGCCCGAGTACGCGGCGGACGCCAGCGGTCTGCTCGCCACCGTCACACAACTCGGCCAGCTGACCGGAGTCGCGGTCTTCGGCACACTGTTCTTGAACCGGCTTGAGTCGCTGGCGGCCTCCGGGGCGTATACCTCTGCGGAGGCGCTTTTGGCGTGCATGTTCGCGCTGGCCGGGACGGCCGCGGCGGGTGCCGTGTCCGGACTGGTACTGAGGCGTCGCTGACCGTATTGGCCCGGCCGTGGCAGAATCAAACGGCCGGAAGGGAGCGCGGCCCTACGGGAGGGAGCAGTGATGCCTGCGAGCATCCTCAAGGAGGTCGGCCACCTCCTTGATGCAGCGGCGACACAGGACACGGTCATCCGTCTCAGCTGCCCTTCCTGCGGTTCCGTTCATGTGGCTCAGGTCCTCGGCGACAACGGGGGAGTTTCCTACGTGTGCACGGCCTGCGGCCACAGCTGGAGCTGATCGATGGGTGCACACAGGCGAAAGTGCGACTGGTGTGGCAGTGGTACGCCGATCGTCCGGGACATGGAACCGGTCAACCCCGAGTACCAGTACTGGTGCGAGGAATGCGCGCGGGCGCTGATCATAAAAGGCGACCCGATCGAGACGTACCGTGAACTGGAGGGTGAGCCGATCTACGGACGGCTCCTCGAAGAGCACTGCACGCTCAAACGGTTCTATTCGTTCGTCACCGCGTAAGCGGACATCAGGTGACGAATCAGGGCGGAGTGGAAACGATTTGGTGCTCACCCGGTGGGCCGGTAAAGTTGGCGTCGTCGCCGGGGAAACCGGGCGACGCGGTCAATATGCGGCTTCGTCGCGTGGCCGCGAGGGGCTATAGCTCAGTTGGTAGAGCGCCTGCATGGCATGCAGGAGGTCAGGAGTTCAATTCTCCTTAGCTCCACAAGCGCGAGGGCGACCTGAGTCCGCGGAAAACGCGGAACGGGTCGCCCTCCTCGTTTTCACGCGGCTGTCCCGCGCGTGGCGGCTTCGCCGTACGGACCCCCTGTGAGGCCCGCCGGTAGGGCCGTCCGGCCCGGCGCAAGCGTCGGTCGGGCGACCGGAGTTGAAGGGGCCGTCTCTCCCGGAGGCGGCCCCTCTTCTCGTTTCTCGCGGTCCGCGTTCCCCGCGCTCAGCGGCCCAGGGCCCGGCGGCCGCGGCCCTGGGAGAGGACCGGCAGGTTGTTGCGGGTCGCGCCCTGGGAGCGGGTGTCCTCCTCGATGCGCAGGGCGAGGGCGGGGCAGCGGCGGACCGCGCGGAGCGCCTTCGCCTCGGCGTAGCGCGGCACTTGGGCCTGCGCGACGGTCGGGAAACCGTCGGCGCCGAGTTCGAAGACCTCGGGGAGGATGTCCGCGCACAGACCGTGGCCCCGGCACAGCGTCCAGTCGACGTAGATCTTCTGGCGGCTGGGGCCGTTCTCCTCTGCCTCGCTGCCACCCGGGATGCCCGTAGGCATCTTGCCGCCCTCGAAGAGCGGCAGAACGCCCTCCACGGGCCGTCCGCAGCCGTTTCCGAGGACGTGGGCGGCCAGGTCGTCCGTGAACGCCTTGATGGTCGACTCCAGGAACATCGCGGAGCCGTCGGGGTGCGAACACGCGCCGCGCCGCTTCACGTTCTTGGCGACCTGCTTGAGGGCCTCCAGGGCGGCCGGTCCGCCGCCGTTGATGATGTCCTCCATGCCGCGCGCGGCGGCCGGCAGACCGAGGTAGCAGGGACCGCACTGTCCCGCGCTCTCCTCGGCCAGCCACTGCGCGACGCGCAGCGACTCGCCGAGCGGACAGGTCTCCTGACTGATCGGCAGGATCGCGCCGGCGCCGAGCGCACCGCCCACCGCGTCCAGGGAGTTGCGGGAGACGATCGCCTCGTTGACCGTCGCCGAGTCGATCCACTTGCCGTGGTAGCCGCCGGTCAGCACGCCCTGCGGGACCGGCGGGGCACCGGCGAGCTGGAGGACGTAGCGCAGCGGCACGCCGGTGGGGACCTCGATCACCATGGGGCGGGCGACCGCGCCGGAGACCGTGAGCATGACGGTGCCGGGCTCGTCGTACAGACCGGTGTTGCCGTAGCGCTCGGGGCCGATACGGGCGCCGATCGCGAGCTGGGCGAAGGTCTCGGCGTTCGACAGCAGTGTGGGCGCGCCGCCGACGCCGTTCTGCGAGGCACTGACCTTGCGGCCGGGCGGGATCGCCGGACCGCCGTCGATGGATCGGATCAGCGACGCGGCGGCGCCGGTGACCATCCGAACCGGATTGCGCTGCACGCTCGCGCGCAGCGCCGACCTCCGGCTGTTGCTGAGGCCCCGTTCGGCGAGCGCGGCCTCCATGGAGCGCTGGGTCGATTCGCGGGTGACCCCCACCACGAGCGTGCGGGCACCCAGCGCCTCCGCGACCAGCAGCGCGCCGTCCAGGATGAGGTGCGGGGCACGGTTGATCAGCACCGTGTCCTTGCGGCAGGCGGGCTCGTCCTCGCTGCCGTTGACGACGACGACCGGCCGTACGCCGCGCTTGATCGCCGCCTCGGCGACCGAGCGCAGCTTCTTGTGGAAGGGGAAACCCGCGCCGCCGCGGCCCTTCAGGTTGATGCGCTCGGAGAGCTGCGCGAGCTTCTCTCCGCCCATCGGTTCGAGCGGCCCGTGCACCTTCAGGTGCATGGGCAGATCGAGCCGCTCGACAAGGTCGAAGCCAGACGTGAGCTGGGGAAGGCCGACCACGCGGACTTCGGGGACGTCGGGCAGGGCCTCGTTCACCTATAGCCTCCGGAAGGCATGTTCCAAGGTTCGCCCGAACCCGGTGCGTCGAAGTCGTACCCGGCACCGGGCGATGGTTCAGTGGCGGGACCGCTGTTGTTGTACGTGTCGTCCGGGTAGTACGCGCCGTAGAGGTTGTTTGTCTCAGTGGTGTCGTACACATCACTTGACCCATAACCGGATGCGCCCGGATTGCCATAGGCCGGGATGTTGTATCCGGTGTCGTTGAGCGGGTCGTAGGCCGACGGGGGCGCCTCGCCGACCGGCGGCGGGGACGGGATGGGCCAGCTGCCCGACGTGCTGCCGCTGCCGTCCATCCGTGGGATCGCCTCTGTGGGCTGCATGTCCAGCGGCACGTCCATGCGCGCGGTCTGGTCGGCGGCGAACTGCTGCTGACCCGCCCCTCGGGGCGTGGAGACGGCGCGGTAGGCCGCTGCGAAGCCGTTCGCGGGCTCCGGGGCCGCGGGGGCCTCGTACGCGGGATTCGAGCGGGTCCGGGAGGGCGTCCCGCGCCGGCTCTCGTAGCCCGGCAGCGTGCCCGTGGACTCCGCCGCCATCCGGGCCCGGCTCGCGTCCAGTCCGTCGCGGCCCGGCCGCTCCTCGGGGGTCCCCATGATCGCGCCGATCTGGTCGGCGACCCTGCGCTTGACCGGGCGCGGGGCCGCGCGCAGGGCGAGGGCGGCGGTGACGCCGAGCACCGAGAGGCCGTAGAGGATCACGAAGATCGGCTTGGCCGTGCGGCCCGCGTACAGGCCGTGGACCAGCGCCGCGCACCAGGCCGGGTAGGCCAGCATGTGCATGGCCCGCCAGCGGGCCGCCACCGGGGCGGGGGAGGCGAACCTGCTGCGCAGGGCGCCGGTGATACCCACGAAGATCATGAGCAGGCCGGCCAGGGAGCCGAGGCCGATCAGGCCCTCGACTCCGGTGATGCCGAGCGAGAACGGGATCAGGGCGGCGATCAGCTGTGTGTGATCGAGCGCGATCTTCGTGGTGATGTGCAGCAGCAGGAACGCGATCGAGGCGACCGCGGTCGTCCGGTGCACGGCCTGTCCGATGATCCGTTGGCGCGTGTTCAGGAAGATCCGGTCCTGGGCGACCAATCCCCAGATCACCGAACAACTGAGCGATACGAGGGACAGTACGCCCGCGCCGAAGTTGAGGAAGTCGCGGAACCGTTCACCTCCGACCAGCACGACTACGGGTATGAGGAGCAGGACGACAGCCGACGCCACCCCATAGGCCGACCGGCCGGGCTGAGGAAGCGTGCTGTTACTACGACGAGGGTTCATGGGGGCAACTCCGAGCAGTTTCGGGAAAGCGGTCCCGCTGCCGCACTTTAAGTGGCGCCATACCGATCGGTACGAGGTTTGAGTTATTGCGTTGTTATCAAATGACGATGAGGCCGTTGCGGTGTCCCTTACTAGCTGTTACGCGAAGTAACTTTTGACCTTGATTCAGTTGTGGTCCAGTGTGACCGATCGTGCCCACGTGGTCCGTGGGGGCGGCGCCCGGTGCCTATAAGGCATACGTAAGCGCGTCGCGTCCTGCTCAAGGGCTGCGGTACCCTAACCGCATGCGTGCCGTACGCCTTCTGCTTAGCGGGCCGCGCTGATCAGTCCCGACCGCCGGTGAGAGACCGAGGTCGGCATCGGCGCGGCGTCCCCTCCTGTGCGAGGGGATTTTTCGTTTCTTGGATGTCGCAGCCGCCGGCAGAGACGATCGATGGAGCTTTGAGGATCATGAGCGAGACGAACCCCGCTGCCGCCGCCGAGGTGGCCGCGCCGCACCGCTACACGGCTGCCATGGCGGCCGACATCGAGGCACGCTGGCAGGACTTCTGGGACGCCGAGGGCACCTACGCGGCGCCGAACCCGACGGGTGACCTGGCCGGGGATCGTGAGCTGGTCGCCAGGCCCAAGAAGTTCATCATGGACATGTTCCCGTATCCCTCCGGTGCGGGCTTGCACGTCGGTCACCCCCTGGGCTACATCGCCACCGATGTCTTCGCGCGCTTCCAGCGCATGACCGGCCACAACGTCCTGCACACGCTGGGCTTCGACGCCTTCGGTCTGCCCGCCGAGCAGTACGCCGTGCAGACCGGCACGCACCCGCGCGTGTCCACAGAGGCCAACATCGAGAACATGACGTCCCAGCTGCGCCGGCTGGGCCTGGGCCACGACAAGCGCCGGTCGTTCGCCACGATCGACCCGGACTACTACAAGTGGACCCAGTGGATCTTCCTGCAGATCTTCAACTCCTGGTACGACGACGAGGCGGACCGGGCCCGCCCGATCTCCGAGCTGATCGCCCGCTTCGAGTCCGGTGAGCGTCCCGTACCGGGGCACACGCGCGCGTGGGGCGAGCTGAGCGCCGCCGAGCGCGCCGACGTCCTGAGCGAGTACCGACTGGCCTACGCCTCCGACGCGCCGGTCAACTGGTGCCCCGGCCTGGGCACCGTACTGGCCAACGAGGAGGTCACCGCCGACGGCCGCTCCGAGCGCGGCAACTACCCGGTCTTCAAGGCCAAGCTGCGCCAGTGGAACATGCGCATCACCGCCTATGCCGACCGGCTGCTGGACGACCTGGATGCGCTGGACTGGCCCGAGGCCATCAAGCTGCAGCAGCGCAACTGGATCGGCCGCTCCGAGGGCGCCCGGGTCGACTTCCCGATCGACGGCGAGCGCATCACGGTCTTCACGACCCGCCCGGACACCCTGTTCGGCGCGACCTACATGGTGCTGGCCCCCGAGCACCCCCTGGTCGAGAAGTTCACCCCGGACACCTGGCCCGAGGGCACCCACGAGGTGTGGACCGGCGGTCACGCGAGCCCGGCCGAAGCCGTCGCCGCGTACCGCGCGCAGGCCGCCTCGAAGTCCGACGTCGAGCGGCAGGCCGAGGCCAAGGACAAGACCGGCGTCTTCATCGGCGCGTACGCGACCAACCCGGTCAACGGCGACCGGATCCCCGTCTTCATCGCCGACTACGTCCTGATGGGCTACGGCACCGGCGCGATCATGGCCGTCCCGGCCGGCGACCAGCGCGACTTCGAGTTCGCGCGCGCCTTCGAGCTGCCGATCCACTGCATCGTCGAGCCGACCGACGGCCGAGGCACCGACACATCGACGTGGGAGCAGGCCTTCGGGGCGCACGACGCGAAGATCATCAACTCCTCCAACGCCGAGATCTCGCTGGACGGCCTGGGCGTCGCTGACGCCAAGGCGCGCATCACCGAGTGGCTGGAGCGCAAGGGCATCGGCGAGGGCACTGTCAACTTCCGGCTGCGTGACTGGCTGTTCAGCCGGCAGCGCTACTGGGGCGAGCCCTTCCCGATCGTCTACGACGAGGAGGGCATCGCCCACCCGCTGCCCGAGTCGATGCTGCCGCTGGAGCTCCCGGAGGTCGAGGACTACTCGCCGCGCACCTTCGACCCGGACGACGCCGACACCCAGCCCGAGACCCCGCTGTCCCGCAACGAGGACTGGGTCGACGTCACCCTGGACCTGGGCGACGGACGCGGCCCGCGCAAGTACCGTCGTGAGACCAACACCATGCCCAACTGGGCCGGTTCCTGCTGGTACGAGCTGCGCTACCTGGACCCGCACAACGACCAGAAGCTGGTCGACCCGGAGATCGAGCAGTACTGGATGGGCCCGCGCGAGGGCCAGCCGCACGGCGGTGTCGACCTGTACGTCGGCGGCGCCGAGCACGCCGTGCTGCACCTGCTGTACGCGCGCTTCTGGTCCAAGGTGCTGTTCGACCTGGGGCACGTCTCCTCGGTCGAGCCCTTCCACAAGCTGTTCAACCAGGGCATGATCCAGGCTTTCGTCTACCGCGACAGCCGGGGTATCGCTGTCCCGGCCGCCGAGGTGGAGGAGCGCGACGGCGCGTACTACTACCAGGGCGAGAAGGTCTCCCGGCTGCTGGGCAAGATGGGCAAGTCCCTGAAGAACGCGGTCACTCCGGACGAGATCTGCGCCGAGTACGGCGCCGACACGCTGCGTCTGTACGAGATGGCGATGGGCCCGCTGGACGTGTCCCGGCCGTGGGACACGCGCGCGGTGGTCGGCCAGTTCCGGCTGCTGCAGCGGCTGTGGCGCAACATCGTCGACGAGGCGACCGGTGAGCCGACCGTCGTGGACGCCGGGGCCGACGAGGACACCCTGCGTGCCCTGCACAAGGCGATCGACGGGGTGCGCCAGGACCTGGAGGGCATGCGGTTCAACACCGCCATCGCCAAGGTCACCGAACTGAACAACCATCTGACCAAGGCGGGCGGGGCGGTGCCGCGGTCCGTGGCCGAGCCGCTGGTGCTGCTGGTCGCGCCGCTGGCCCCGCACATCGCCGAGGAACTGTGGCGCAGGCTGGGCCACACCGGCTCGGTCGTGCACCGGGACTTCCCGGTCGCCGACCCTGCCTACGTCGTGGACGAGACCGTGACCTGTGTGGTCCAGGTCAAGGGCAAGGTCAAGGCCCGCCTGGAGGTCTCGCCGTCCATCTCCGACGACGAGCTGGAGAAGGCCGCCCTGGCCGACGACAAGGTCGTGGCGGCGCTGGACGGGGCGGGGATCCGCAAGGTGATCGTGCGGGCGCCGAAGCTGGTGAACATCGTTCCGGCGTAGGCGGTCGTTTCGCCTTGGGCCTTGGGCCTACGTGGCTGATGTCGGCGTTCATGAGTGATGCCGGCCTTCGTCCGCGGGCCGGGAGTGAGCGTATAGGGGTCGTCCCCTACGGGCAGGTTCGGGGTTTTTCTGGAACTCCGGGCCTGCCTGTTGCGTTTACCGTTGAAGAGAGGCGCGGAGTGCGCCGAGGCCGGTCGAGGAGGAGCTGGTGGAAGCAGTGATCGCAGTAATCGCCCTGCTCTTCGTGCTCTTCGTGGTGCTCGGCGTCTATGCGACGGTGAAAGTGGTGGGCGCCGCCAAGCGCGGAGTGGACCGCACCCTCACCCAGGCCCGCCGCACGGTCGAGGACCACACGCTGCGGGCCAAGTCCTTCACCCAGTTCGGTGCGGCGGGCGAGATCGCCCAGCTGCGGCTGAAGCTGCGCACGTCGATGCGCGCCACCCAGGAGGCGCTGAGCGCGGGGGTGGCCGAGGACGAGTCCCTCAAGGAGTCCCTCGGCCTCTTCGAGCGGCTCAGCGCGCACGGACACGAACTGGACGGCGAACTCCGGCGCCTGGAGTCCGAGCCCGACCGGACCACGCTCGCCGAGCGGCTGCCCGGGCTGCGCGAGCGCACCGAGCGCATCATCAAGTCGGCGGACTCACTGCGCTGGGCCAGCCGCGACCGAGCCCGCCGTTTCGCCGACGACGACCTGGACTCGCTGAGCACGCAGATCGACGTGGAGGCGGGCGCGCTGCGGCACTGGACGACCACGGAACCCACGACCGCCACACCGTCGCCCCCGTGGCCCGAGGCCCGGACCGCCGACGGGACCACGGCTCAGCAGACCTGGCCCGAGACTCCCCGCGCCGGCACCACCGAGGAGTCGGAGCGGCCCGCGATCACCCCGCCGGGCCCGCGCCCCACGTACCCCTGGCAGAAGAAGCCCCGCCCCGAGAGCACGACTTGATCCCGCACACGGGTGCCCAGGTGGGAGGGGCCGGGCTGCGGCGTGCCCGCTACGGCAGGTAACCTCCAGCTCATGTCCCGCCATGTCGCGATCGTCACCGATTCAACGGCCTACCTGCCGCAACGGACGATGGAGCGGCACGGCATCACCGCGGTTCCCCTGACCGTGGTCCTCGGCGACCAGGCCCTCGAAGAGGGCACCGAGATCTCGACCCGCTCCCTGGCCCAGGCCCTCCAGAAGCGACGGCCCGTCACCACTTCGCGGCCCAGCCCCCAGGTGTTCGCCGAGACCTACCGCAGGGTCGCCGAGTCCGGCGCCACCGGCATCGTCTCCCTGCACCTGTCCGCCGAACTCTCCGGTACGCACGACGCGGCGGTCGTAGCGGCGCGGGAAGCGCCGGTGCCGGTGCGGGTGGTGGACACCGGCATGGTCGCGATGGCCCTCGGGTTCTGCGCGCTCGCGGCGGCCGAGGTGGCGGAGGCGGGTGGCACGGTGGACGAGGCCGTCACGGCGGCGGAGAAACGGGCGGCGGGCACGTCCGCGTATTTCTATGTCGACACCCTCGACTTTCTGCGCCGCGGCGGCCGGATCGGTGCCGCGCAGGCCCTCTTCGGGTCGGCGCTCGCGGTGAAGCCGTTGCTGCAGCTGCGCGGCGGACGGATCGAGCCCTTGGAGAAGGTGCGGACGGCGTCGAAGGCCATCGCCCGGCTGGAGGAGATCGCGGCCGACCGGGCCGGCAGCGCACAGGTCGACATCGCCGTCCACCATCTCGCCGCCCCCGACCGGGCTACTGCCCTGGCGGACCGGTTGCGGGCGAGGGTGCCGGAACTCGCCGATCTGCATGTGAGCGAGGTCGGGGCCGTGATCGGGGCGCACACGGGGCCCGGGTTGCTGGGAGTCGTGGTCTCACCGCGCTGAGACGGGGCCCGGGTGTGGTGGGTGTGCGCGTGTCCGGTGGAGTGGCGGATTACGTGGAGTGGTGGGCGGGCGAGGGCGCGGGTGTCTATGTGTGCGTAGGCATGGGTGTGCGGTGGGGGCCGTTCACTCGTGTGGGTGGTGGAGTTTTCCACAACCGGGCGGTAGTCCCCGGGAATTGACCAAGATCATCGCGATGGTGGCGAGGTGTCAGATCCTCGGCGCATGGCACTTCGATCACGTTCACGCACAGCGACGGCGACCAGCGGCCCCGGACGCGGGCCCACCTCAGACGGTCGGACCCGTACCTCTGCACGGACCACTACCCGCACCCGTCACCGCCGTCCGCCCACGCGCGGCGGCGTCGCCCGACACCGGCACGCCTCCGCCGACGAGCTCCGCCGCAGGGCGCAGGCGTTGTTCGCCGAACGCGCCGGGGAATGGCGGGAGTCGGGGAAGGGGCCGCCGGGTGGGGAAGAGCGGGCCGCGGATGTCGCGGAGGTCACTGACTCCACTGACGTCTCCGAGGTCGGCGACGGGGGATTACGGCCCTCCGGTGCGGCTGTGGGCGATGTGGCGTCTCGTGACCATGACCACGTGGTCCGGGGCGGCATGGCATCCCCCGACCACCTGGCCGTGGGGGGTTTCGTCGCCGAGGACGACAGGGACGTAGGGCTCGGCGACCTGGCCGGGACAGCTGCGGGTGGGCGGCGGGCACGGGTCGGGATGGCCCTGCGGGAGCGGATGCCGGTGTGGCTGCAGACGCGATGCGGTCTGGAGCGGCGGGGTGTGCTCGCGCTCACGGTGCTGCTTGTCGTCGTCGGCGCCTTCGCCGTGCAGCACTTCTGGGCCGGCCGGACCCAATCCGTACACGCGCCCGAGGTGGTGCGGGCGGCCCAGCCGTACGGTGCAGGGGAGCCCGGCGAGGAGACACCGTCCGCCGCGCCGGACGGTGTGCCGAGTGCTGTGGGTACGGCGGCCGCCGAGATCGTCGTGGATGTCGGTGGCAAGGTGCGCGAGCCCGGAATCCATAGTCTGCCGGCGGGTTCACGGGTCGCGGACGCGTTGCGCGCGGCCGGTGGAGTGCGGCCGGGGACGAACACCGACGGCCTCAACCGTGCTCGCTTCCTGGTGGACGGGGAACAGGTGGTCGTCGGGGGCCCCGTCGTCCCCGCGGTACCCGGCTCGGGCGGTGTTCCCGCCGTCGGCGGTGCGGCCGGCGCCGTTGCGGGGGCGGCACCGGCGGCCCCCGTCCTCCTCAACACGGCAACCGTGGAGCAGCTCGACACCCTGCCCGGAGTCGGCCCGGTGCTGGCCCAGCACATCATCGACTACCGCACCCAGCACGGCGGTTTCCGCTCGGTGGACGAGTTGCGCGAGGTCAACGGCATCGGTGACCGCCGCTTCGCCGACCTGCGAAATCTCGTAAGGCCATGAGTACGCCCACCAGGCGCACGCCCCGCACCCCGCCTGAACCCGCCACCTCCCCGCCACGCCACGCCGTCCACGCCACCTCGGGAAAACGGCTCGGAGCCGCCCACCCACGGCAGGAAGGACCGACGGACCTACGGCTGGTCCCGCCCGCACTCGCGGCCTGGGCGACCGCCGCGCTGACACTGAGCGCGCCACCGGACCTGGTGATCGTCCTGGTGGCCGTGTGCGTCGCCGCAGGCGGTGCCCTCCTGGTGTGCGCGCGTGTGCGTGCTCGTCCCGGGCGGGTGACCTGGGCGCACGTCTCGGTCGCCGCCGTGCTGCTCTGCGTCGCGGCGGCCGCGGCCTCCGCCGGGCTCCACGGGGCTGACCTTCGGCGGGGGCCGGTTCCGACGCTGGCGCGGCAGTACGCCACGGTGACCGCGGACATTCAGGTGACCTCCGATCCCCGGCTCACCCGGCCTCGGATCAGGGGGGACCACGCGGCGCCGACGTCGGTGCTGATCAACGCTGATGTACGACGCGTCGAGACGGCTGACGGTACGGCGGTGACGACACGCGCGCCGGTGCTGGTGTTCGTCGACGCGGCTGCCGCGATGACCGGTCCGCCTGACGCCGCTGGGATCACAGGAGGATCGCGCACTGCCGCAGAAGGGGCGACGGCAGGCACGCGTCCGGTCGTCGAAGGGCCGGGACGGTCGCCGTGGCTCGGGCTGCTGCCGTCCACCCGGCTGCGGGTGACCGCGCGGCTGGCGCCCGCGATGGTGGGCGGCGACCGGGTCGCGGCCGTGCTGCGGGTACGGGGCCGGGCGGCACCGGACGTGGTGGGCGCACCGTCGGCGCCGCAGCGGTTCGCGGGCCGGCTGCGGGCCGGGCTCAGGGAGGCCACGGACGGACTGTCGGGGGACGCGCGGGCGCTGCTGCCCGGGCTGGTCGTGGGGGACACCGCGCGGATCACCCCGGAGCTGGACGAGGCCTTCAAGGAGACCGACCTCGCGCACACGCTCGCCGTCTCGGGCAGCAACCTCACCATCATCCTGGCCCTGCTCGTCGGGCCGCCCGGGCTGGCCCAACACGTCGAGCGGCGCGGGCTCGCGCCCCGCCTCGGGATGTCGCTGCGGACGACCGCGCTGTTGGGCGGCGGACTCACCCTCGGATTCGTCGTGGTGTGCCGACCGGACCCGAGTGTGCTGCGGGCGGCGGCCTGTGGAGCAGTCGCACTGGTCGCGCTCGCCACCGGTCGCCGCAGATCGCTGATCCCGGCACTGGCGACGGCCGTGCTGCTGCTGGTGTTGTACGACCCCTGGCTGGCCCGGAGCTACGGCTTCCTGCTCTCCGTCCTGGCCACCGGAGCCCTGCTCACGCTCGCGCCCCGTTGGAGCCTCGCGCTGCGGGCGCGCCGGGTGCCGCCGCGTCTGGCGGAGGCGCTGGCCGCCGCGGCTGCCGCGCAGGCGCTGTGTGCCCCCGTCGTGGTGGTGTTGTCGGCGCGCGTGAGCCTGGTGGCAGTGCCGTGCAACCTCCTCGTGGAGTTCGCGGTCGCACCCGCCACGGTGCTGGGCTTCGCGGCGCTGGCCACCGCGCCGGTGGTGATGCCGGTGGCCAAGGGGCTGGCCTGGTGCGCGAGTTGGCCCGCGGAGTGGATCGCCCAGATCGCCCGCGCCGGGGCGGCCCTGCCGGGCGGGGGAGTGGACTGGCCCGACACCTGGGCAGGGGCGGCGCTGCTCCTACTCGTCACGGTGGTCGTCCTGCTGATCGGCCGACGGCTGCTGAGGCACCCCTGGCTGTGCGGGGCGTGCGGGCTGCTGCTCGTGCTGGTGGTGGTGCAGCCACCGCCGCTGACCAGGGTGATCACGGGGTGGCCGCCACCGGGCTGGCGGCTGGCGATGTGCGATGTGGGACAGGGCGACGCGACGGTGCTCGCGGCGGACGAGGGCACCGGAGTGGTCGTGGACGCCGGACCCGATCCGGCGCTGGTCGACCAGTGCCTGCGGGCGCTCGGCATCACCAGGGTGCCGCTGGTGGTGCTGACCCACTTCCACGCCGACCACGTGGCGGGGTTGCCCGGGGTGCTGCGTGGACGTTCGGTGGGCGCGATCGCCACGACGGGCTATGAGGAGCCCGTGGACCAGGCCGAGTTCGTACGCGGGCAGGCGGCGGACCGCCACATTCCGGTGACGCGTGCCGTGGCCGGAGAGCGGCTGCGTACCGGGGAGCTGTCCTGGGAGGTGCTGTGGCCGCCCCCGCGGCCGGCTCCGGATCCGGAGGGGCCGAACGACGCCAGTGTCACTCTGCTGGTCCGGTCGGCGGGGCTGAGGTTCCTGCTGCTCGGGGACCTGGAACCCCCGGCGCAGCAGGCGCTGTTGCGGTCACCGGCGGGCATGGCGCTGGCCGGGGTGGACGTGCTCAAGGTCGCCCACCACGGCTCGGCCTACCAGGACCCGGAACTCATACGCCGGGTGGCCCCGCGCCTGGCGCTCATCAGTTGTGGTGCCGACAACCCGTACGGACACCCGGCTCCCAGCACGGTCGAGGCGCTGCAGGCCGGGGGCGCGAGGGTGCTGCGAACCGATCGGGACGGAGCGCTCGCGGTAGCGGGAGGTGAGGGCACGGGCGGCGGAGAGCTCAGGGTGGCGCGAGACTGAGGCCATGGATTCCACAGAGGTCGATGCCTATCTCCGCCGCATTGGCGTCGAGCCACCGGTGCGGCCCACCGTTGAGGCGCTGCGCGAGTTGCAGCTGCGTCATCTTCAGAGCGTGCCCTTCGAAAACCTGTCGGTCCACCTCGGCGAGGAGATCGTGCTGGAGGAGAAGCGGCTGCTGGACAAGGTGGTGGGCGCGCGAAGGGGCGGGTTCTGCTACGAACTGAACGGCGCGTTCGGGTCGTTGCTCGCCGCTCTCGGCTTCGACGTCCACTTGCTCGCGGCGCGGGTGTACGGGGACGAGGGGCGCCTCGGGATCCCGTACGACCATCTCGCGCTCCGGGTGCAGACGGTGGACGGGGGCGCATGGCTGGCCGACGTCGGGTTCGGGGCGCACAGCCACTATCCGCTGGCGTTCGAGGCGCGGGAGGAGCAGCAGGACCCGGGCGGCATTTTCCGGATCGCCGAGGCGGGACCGGACCTTGCAGGGGTACGAGGCGGGGACGGCGCGGCGCAGACGAGGGCGGAGGAGGAGAAGGGGACGGAGGAGAAGGGGGCCGGGGAAAGCAGCACGGCCGGGGCAGGGGTGCCGGAAGCTGAGACCCTGGAGAGGGAGGCGGCCGAGAGGAGCCGGGTGGATGCGGCGGACCTCGATGTGGTGGTGGACGGAAGGGCCCAGTACCGGTTGGAGACGCGGCCCCGGGTGCTCGGCGATTTCGTGGCCGGGGCCTGGTGGCACAGCACCTCGCCGGCCTCGCACTTCACGCAGTCGCTGGTCTGCTCACGGGTGACCCAGGACGGGGGGAGGATCACGCTCAGCGGACGCACCGCCAAGGTGACGGGCCCGGGCGGGGTGCGGGAGGAGCGGGAACTGGGTACGGACGAGGAGGTGCTGGGTATGTACCGGGAGCGGTTCGGTATCGAGCTGGACTCCGTGCCGACTGTGCGAAATCGCAACCGGAATGGCTAATACGGGCCAGACGGTTCGGTTTCCCGCGATGTGAGCTCCTGTTGCCTCGAATGCCTCATCAGTGGTCGAATGCGTCTTCGGCAACAGTGATGTCAAGTCGCAGGGACGTCGAAGATGATCGGCCGCTGGCTGGGAAACCGTACGAACCGGGTGCAACGGGCGAGTCCGCTTGCGGCGGTGCAGACCCCGCCGAGTGCCGGGGTGCTCAGCTGCCGGGTGCTGGACCCGGTGAACGAGCCGGTGGCGCATGCCGAGTTCGCGGTCAGCGACGCCATGGGCCGCAAGGTGGTCAGTGGGGGCACGGATCCCTACGGGTCGTTCATGACGACGGTGCCGGCGGGGGAGTACCGGCTCGCGGTGTCCGCCGACGGGTACACGCCGTATCGGGCGACCGCGATGGTGGGCGAGAACGCGCTCGCCTCGCTCGGTGATGTGACCCTTCAGGTCGCCCAGCCGCCGGAACTGCCCGGGCCGGGCGACTGGGAGATCGAGCCGTCGCACTCCTCGATCGGCTTCACCGCACGACACATCGGGCTGGCCCGGGTCCGCGGACGGTTCAACTCCTTCGCGGGGGCGGTTCGGATCGGTGACCGGATGGACCAGTCGGCGATGCACGTGGTGATCGACGCGGCGTCCATCGACACGAACGTGCGGATGCGGGACGACCATCTCCGGTCGGCGGACTTCCTGGACGTGCGGCGGTTTCCGACGCTGGAGTTCTACAGCGAGCGGTTCGTGCACAAGGGCGGCAACCGGTGGGCGGTCACCGGGGCGCTGTCGCTGCACGGGGTGACGCGTACGGTCACGCTCGACACGGAGTACTTCGGGCTCGGGCACGGGATGGAGGGCGAGGTGCGGGCTGCTTGCCGGGCCACGACCGAGCTGCACCGGGACGACTTCACGGTGAGCTGGCAGACGATGCTGGCGCGGGGGATCGCGGTGGTGGGGCCGAGCATTCGGATCGACTTGGATGTACAGATCGTGCCCAAGGGCTGACGTCGGGATGTGCGGGGCCGCTGTGACGCGCAGTCTCCGGTGCCGGGCTCTCTGTCCGGTGCGGGGCCTTCGGTGCGCCCGCTGGTGGGGGTGCCTTCGTGCCGGTGCCGGAGAATGGCAGCGTGAGTGATGTGAGACATGTGCTGGTGCTGCCCGACCGTGATGCCGCGGAGGAGGTGGCGGGGGCACTCGCGGAGCGGTTCGGGGTGGCTGAGGAGCCGCGACTCGTCCGGGACGCGCTGGCCGGTGAGGACGACGCCGAGGACGCGCAGTGGCTGGTGGTCCTGGGCGACGAGGAAGAGCGGTTGGATCCCGGGGAGCTGGACGCGTTCGCGGGGGAGTGGGACGGGTGGCGTGAGGAGCCGTAGGGGCGCCTGCCGGAGTGGGATGCGATGAGGCGGGCCCGGGGTGGGCACGACGGCACGTCCGCCGCCGGGACTCGTTGTCAGTGCCCCGTGCGATGCTTTACGCGATGGCCAGGAAGACTGCGAATGACGACCCTCTCGCCTCGGTGACTCTTGCCGTCGGCCAGGAGGACCTCCTGCTCGACCGTGCCGTGCGGGAGGTGGTGGCTGCTGCCAGGGCCGCCGACGCCGACACGGACGTACGTGACCTGACCCCGGACCAGTTGCAGCCCGGGACGCTCGCGGAGTTGACCAGCCCGTCGCTCTTCGCGGAGCGGAAGGTCGTCGTCGTACGCGATGCGCAGGATCTTTCGGCCGACACGGTCAAGGACGTGAAGGCTTATCTCGGGGCGCCTGCCGAGGAGATCACCCTCGTGCTGCTGCACGCGGGCGGAGCCAAGGGCAAGGGGCTGTTGGACGCCGCGCGCAAGGCGGGGGCGCGGGAGGTGGCGTGCCCGAAGATGACCAAGCCGGCGGATCGGCTGGCCTTCGTGCGGGGGGAGTTCCGGGCGACCGGGCGCTCGGCCACACCCGAGGCCTGTCAGTCCCTGGTGGACGCCATCGGGAGCGATCTCAGGGAGCTGGCATCCGCCGTGTCCCAGCTGGTCGCGGATGTCGAGGGCACCATCGACGAGGCGGTCGTCGGGCGGTACTACACCGGGCGGGCCGAGGCATCCAGCTTCACGGTCGCCGACCGGGCGGTCGAGGGCCGGGCCGCGGAGGCACTGGAGGCGCTCCGGTGGTCGCTGGCCACGGGCGTGGCGCCGGTGCTGATCACCAGCGCGTTGGCGCAGGGCGTGCGGGCGATCGGGAAGCTGTCGTCGGCGCGTGGCGGCCGACCGGCCGATCTCGCGCGGGAGCTGGGCATGCCGCCGTGGAAGATCGACCGGGTCCGTCAGCAGATGCGGGGGTGGACGCCGGACGGTGTCTCCGTCGCGCTGCGGGCCGTCGCCGAGGCGGACGCGGGAGTGAAGGGCGGCGGCGACGACCCCGAGTACGCCCTGGAGAAGGCCGTCGTCGCCATCGCGCGCGCGGCACGTTCTCGGGGACGCGGGTAGGAACGGGCACCATCCTCTGACGGCTCTGACGGCTCTGACGGCTCTGACGGCTCTGACGGCTCTGACGGCTCTGACGGCTCTGACGGCTCTGACGGCTCTGACGGCTCTGACGGCTCTGGCGGCTCTGACGCCCCTGCCGACTGACGGCTCCGGCGTCAGTCGGTGTGACTCGCCCTTGCCCTGGTGCCCCCGCCCCCATACGGAGGAGAATCGGACAGGCCAGCCGAAATCGCCGAGCAACAGAGAGGTGGCGGTTGTCATGGCTGAACACCCGAACGCAGCGCTCGTCCGCAAGGGATATGAGGCTTTCATGCGTGGGGACATGGACACCTTGCGCGGGCTGATGACAGCGGACTGTACGCATCATGTTCCCGGCAGCCACCAGCTCTCGGGTGACTTCAAGGGTCTGGACGCGACCATCGAGATGTACGGCCGGCTCTTCGAGGAGACCGGCGGGACCCTGCAGGTCAAGTTGAACAGCATCCTCGTCGACGGCCGGGGTCACGCGGTCGCCGTGCACCGAATCTCGGCCGAGCGCGGCGGCAAGCGCATCGACGACAACGGGTGCATCGTCTTCCGGATCGTCGGAGACAAGATCAGCGACCTCGACGAGTGCGTCGAGTCCATCGACAGGGCGAACGAGTTCTGGGCGTAAGCCCGACGCCCGAAGGCGAGCCGAAGCCCCAAGGCGAGCCGAAAGCCCCAGTGCACGCCGAAGGCCCCGGTACCCGCCCTGGGGAAGGGCAGGCGCCGGGGCCTTCGGTTCAACAGGTCAAGACGGTGGATCCGCGCCCGCGTGGCGAACGCAGGCCGCGCGCGGTTCCGGGGTGCCGGACGGGAGCGGATGAGAGAGGGCCCGCTCGATTCCCTCCGGCGGTCAGATCAGAAGGGTTCAGCCCTTGAGGGAAGCGACCTTCGAAGCAAGCGCCGACTTCTTGTTGGCGGCCTGGTTCTTGTGGATGACGCCCTTGGAGACGGCCTTGTCGAGCTGACGCGCGGCAGCGCGCTGGTACTCGGTTGCCTTCTCGGCGTCACCCGCGGCAGCAGCCTCACGGGCCTTGCGGATCGCGGTCTTCAGGGAGGACTTGACGGCCTTGTTGCGCAGCCGCGCCTTCTCGTTGGTCTTGATCCGCTTGATCTGGGACTTGATGTTCGCCACGAATGAGCCTCTACAGGTTCAGGCACGCGAGAACGAGGACCGTTTGCGGTCCGCTCCACGCGCCGGTGATTTCTTGATGATGTGCCTCCTGCTGAGAGGGCATGAGACACAGCCACCCAGAGTACCAGTGGCCCTCCGAGTGGCCCAAACCGATCGCACCGCCCCACCCGTGGGACGATGGAGGCTACGTATCGATCCGACCCGAGACCGCAGACACTGCGGACGCCTCAAGAATCAGGACCCTGCGTGCCCGCGATCCCTAGCCATGTGCCCGAGCCGAGCCGTACCACCCCGGCTCAGATCCGCAACTTCTGCATCATCGCGCACATCGACCACGGCAAGTCCACGCTCGCCGACCGGATGCTCCAGCTGACCGGTGTGGTCGAGCAACGGCAGATGCGTGCTCAGTACCTCGACCGCATGGACATCGAGCGTGAGCGCGGAATCACGATCAAGTCACAGGCCGTGCGTCTGCCGTGGGCCCCCACCCATGACAAAGACAACACGCACATCCTCAACATGATCGACACCCCGGGGCACGTCGACTTCACCTACGAGGTCTCGCGGTCGCTCGCGGCCTGCGAGGGCACCGTGCTCCTCGTCGACGCCGCCCAGGGCATCGAGGCCCAGACCCTCGCCAACCTCTACCTGGCGATGGAGAACGACCTCAAGATCATCCCCGTACTGAACAAGATCGACCTGCCGGCCGCCCAGCCGGAGAAGTTCTCCGAGGAGCTCGCCAACCTCATCGGCTGCCAGCCCGAGGACGTGCTCAAGGTCTCGGCGAAGACCGGCCTGGGCGTGGACGCGCTCCTGGACCGGGTCGTCCGCGACGTCCCGGCCCCGGTCGGCGTCAAGGACGCCCCCGCCCGCGCGATGATCTTCGACTCGGTCTACGACTCCTACCGGGGCGTGGTCACCTACGTCCGCGTCATCGACGGCCAGCTCAACAAGCGCGAGCGCATCAAGATGATGTCGACCGGCGCCACCCACGAGCTCCTCGAGATCGGCGTCTCGTCCCCCGAGATGACACCGGCCGACGGCATCGGCGTCGGTGAGGTGGGCTACATCATCACCGGTGTGAAGGACGTCCGTCAGTCCAAGGTCGGCGACACCATCACCAGCAAGGACAAGGGCGCCACCGAGGCCCTCGGCGGGTACAAGGACCCCAAGCCGATGGTCTTCTCCGGCCTCTATCCGCTGGACGGCTCGGAGTACCCCGACCTCCGCGAGGCGCTGGACAAGCTCCAGCTCAACGACGCCGCCCTGGTCTACGAGCCGGAGACCTCCGCGGCCCTCGGCTTCGGCTTCCGCGTCGGCTTCCTCGGCCTGCTGCACCTCGACGTCATCCGTGAGCGCCTGGAGCGCGAGTTCAACCTCGAACTCATCGCCACCGCGCCCAACGTGGTCTACCGCGTGATCATGGAGGACGGGAAGGAGCACACGGTCACCAACCCGAGCGAGTTCCCCGAGGGTAAGATCGACAAGGTCTTCGAGCCGGTCGTCCGGGCCACGATCCTCGCTCCCAGCGAGTTCATCGGCTCGATCATGGAGCTCTGCCAGACCCGCCGCGGCACCCTCCTCGGCATGGACTACCTCTCCGAGGACCGCGTCGAGATCCGCTACACGCTCCCCCTCGCCGAGATCGTCTTCGACTTCTTCGACAACCTGAAGTCCAAGACCCGCGGTTACGCCTCCCTGGACTACGAGCCCACCGGCGAGCAGGACGCCCAGCTGGTGAAGGTCGACATCCTGCTGCACGGCGACCGGGTCGACGCCTTCTCCGCCGTCACCCACAAGGACGCCGCGTACGCGTACGGGGTACGGCTCGTGGCCAAGCTGCGCGAGCTCATCCCGCGCCAGGCCTTCGAGATCCCCATCCAGGCCGCCATCGGCTCCCGGGTGATCGCCCGCGAGACCATCCGCGCCATCCGCAAGGACGTCCTCGCCAAGTGCTACGGCGGTGACATCTCCCGTAAGCGGAAGCTGCTGGAGAAGCAGAAGGAAGGCAAGAAGCGGATGAAGATGGTGGGTTCCGTGGAGGTTCCGCAGGAGGCCTTCATCGCCGTCCTGTCCAGCGACGACAGCGCGGGTTCCGGCAAGGGCAAGAAGTAAGCCGTCCTTTACCGCGAAAATAGGGGCCTGCCGCGTGTCGACGCGGTGGGCCCCTACGCGTGCGTAGCGTCGCTCTCTGTGGAAAGTGACAGGCCGTCGCCCCTTACGCACCGGCCGGTCGCGCCTTACCCTGACTCTGCTCGATGGTTACTCGCGAGTTAAACAACGGCTCGCGGGTGAGAACAGCCGCAAGCCCAGCCGCACCACCCAAGCCGCAAAGACCCCAGCCGCACTGAGCCAGCCGCGCTGTCGCGGGCCCCGGAGGATGTCGTGAGCGACACACAGACCCTGATCGAGAACCGACCGCCGAGCGTGGCGAACCTCTTCCTGGAGCGAGTGGCGGCCACACCGGACGCCGAGGCATACCGCTACCCGGTGCCACCCGCCTCCGGCGAGGGCCCGGACGACTGGAAGTCGCTGAGCTGGGCGCAGGCCGCCGAGCGGGTCTACGCCATCGCGGCCGGTCTGATCGAGCTGGGTGTCCAGTCCGAGCAGCGCGTCGCGCTCGCCTCCTCCACCCGGTACGAGTGGATCCTGGTCGACCTCGGCATCATGTGCGCCGGGGCCGCCACGACCACCGTCTACCCGCAGACCAACGCCGACGAGTCCGCGTTCATCCTGGCCGACTCCGACAGCCGGGTGCTGATCGCCGAGGACGCCGCCCAGCTCGCCAAGGCGGTCGAGAAGCGGGCCGAGCTGCCCGACCTCACCCACGTGGTCGTGGTCGACCCGGCCGGAGTCGAGACCGCCGACTGGATCCTCACCCTCGACGAGCTGGAGAAGCGCGGCGCCGCCCGGCTGGAGAAGGACCCCGACCTGATCAAGGAGCGGGTCGGCGCGATCACCAAGGACCAGCTCGCCACCCTCATCTACACCTCCGGCACCACCGGCCGCCCCAAGGGCGTGCGCCTGCCGCACGACAACTGGGCGTACATGGCGAAGGCGACCGCCGCGACCGGGCTGATCAGCGCCGAGGATGTGCAGTACCTGTGGCTGCCGCTCGCGCACGTCTTCGGCAAGGTGCTCACGTCGGGCCAGATCGAGGTCGGTCACGTCACCGCCGTCGACGGTCGTGTCGACAAGATCATCGAGAATCTGCCGGTCGTCGAGCCGACGTACATGGCGGCCGTGCCGCGCATCTTCGAGAAGGTCTACAACGGGGTCGCCGCGAAGGCCCGTGCGGGCGGCGGCGCCAAGTACAAGATCTTCCAGTGGGCCGCCGAGGTCGCCCGCGAGTACGCCAAGGCCGCGCAGGACAACTTCCGGCACACCGGATCGGCGTCCGTCCCCTTCGGACTCGCGGCCAAGCACAAGGTCGCCGACGCGCTCGTCTTCGCGAAGATCCGTGAGGCGTTCGGCGGGAACCTGCGGGCGTGTGTGTCGGGCAGCGCGGCCCTGGCGCCCGAGATCGGCTACTTCTTCGCCGGCGCCGGCATCCACATCCTCGAGGGCTACGGGCTCACGGAGTCCTCCGCCGCCTCCTTCGTGAACCCCGGTGAGGCCTACCGCACCGGCACGGTCGGCAAGCCGCTGCCCGGCACCGAGGTGCGCATCGCCGACGACGGCGAGATCCTGCTGCGCGGGCCGGGCATCATGGAGGGCTACCACGGGCTGCCCGAGAAGACCGTCGAGGTGCTGGAGTCGGACGGCTGGTTCCACACCGGGGACATCGGCGAGCTGTCGCCGGACGGGTATCTGCGGATCACCGACCGCAAGAAGGACCTCATCAAGACGTCCGGCGGCAAGTACATCGCGCCCGCGGAGGTCGAGGGGCAGTTCAAGGCGGTGTGCCCGTACGTGTCCAACATCCTGGTGCACGGGGCCGACCGGAACTTCTGCACGGCGCTCATCGCGCTGGACGAGGTCTCGATCCTCGACTGGGCCAAGGAGAACGGGCTGGAGGGGAAGTCGTACGCGGACGTTGTCGCCGCGCCGGCGACGGTCTCGATGGTCGAGGGGTACGTGAAGGAGCTCAACACGGGACTTCAGCGGTGGCAGACGATCAAGAAGTTCCGGTTGCTGCCGAGGGATCTTGACGTCGAGCACGGTGAGATCACGCCCAGCTTGAAGCTGAAGCGGCCGGTTGTGGAGCGGGAGTACAAGCACCTGATCGACGAGATGTACGCGGGGTCGCGCGAGGCGTAGGGAGGGGCGGGGGACTGTTCGGCGGCTGCGGGTGGTGCGTGGCCTGTCACGCGGCGCAGCCGCACATCGACACAGCCCCGCGCCCCTGAGGGGTCAGATCCCGTGCCCCTTGTTCACAAGGTGCCGTAGCTCCCTGACCTGGGTGCGCAGGGCGGTGACATCCGGAGTGTCGGTCAGCTGTCTCTCCAGAGCCGCCAGTCGACAGCTCAACTCCCCCTCGGCACCCTGTTCCCGCGCCAGTAACCCCTCCAACTGCCGGTTCTTGCGGTGCAGGTCCAGGAAGACGGTGACCTTCGCGCGCAGCACCCACGGGTCGAACGGCTTGGTCAGATAGTCCGCCGCTCCCGTCGCGTAGCCGCGGAAGGCGTAGCCGGAGTCGTCCTCCGCGCCGGTCAGGAAGATGATCGGGACGTCCTTGGTCTGGTCGAGCCGTTTGATGTGGGCGGCGGTCTCGAAACCGTCCATGCCCGGCATGCGTACGTCGAGCAGGACGAGGGCGAACCGCCGGCGCAGCAGTGCCTTCATCGCGTCCTCGCCCGAACGTGCGCGGACGAGGGGTTCGTTGAGGGATGCCAGGACCGCTTCCAACGCGATCAGGTTGTCCTCCATGTCGTCGACCAGGAGGATGCCGGCTCCCTCTTCGGACGTTGTCTCAGCGCTCATGTGACCGACCTCATTCAGTCGTCCGTGGGCGGTACCGCGGCCTCCTCGACGGCGGTGGCGCGCGGATCGCCCACGCTCTCGGGGTCCAGGAGGGCGCACACCACGGTCAGCAGCTGGTCGACGTCCACCGGCTTCGGCACGTAGTCGTTGGCGCCCCGGGCGATGGACTTCTCGCGGTCCCCCGGCATCGCCTTCGCGGTGAGCGCGACGATGGGCAGGCCCGTCCAGCGCGGGGTGCGGCGGATGGCGGCGATGGTCTCGTAGCCGTCCATCTCCGGCATCATGATGTCCATCAGGACGAGTTCGACGTCCGGGTTGCGCTCCAGCGTCTCGATGCCCTCGCGGCCGTTCTCCGCGTAGAGGACCGGCATGCCGACCCGGCCCAGGACGTGGGTGAGGGCGAAGACGTTGCGGATGTCGTCGTCGACGATCAGCACCCGGCGCCCGGGCAGGACCTGGCCGGCCCGCCCCCACTTCCACGCCTCCAGCTTGGTGGGCGCCGGCCAGGAGTCGTCCGCCTCGTGGACGGCGGCGTAGGGCTCGGTCGACAGCTGCTCCGGCACCGGCGGCGTGCGGTCCTCGGGGACCGGGCCGGTCGCCGGGTGGCCGGGGCTGACGACCGGGACGTACAGCGTGAAGGTGGACCCCTGGCCGGGTTCGCTCTCGGCGACGATACGGCCGCCCAGCAGGCCCGCGATCTCGCGGCTGATGGACAGCCCCAGCCCCGTGCCGCCGTACTTGCGGTTGGTCGTGCCGTCCGCCTGCTGGAACGCCTCGAAGATCACCGGGAGTTTCTCGGGGGCGATGCCGATGCCGGTGTCGGAGACCGCGAAGGCGATCACCTCGTCGCTGCCCTGGACGTAGTTGTGCTCGGGGTCCTTCACACGGTTGACGCGGAGTTCGACGCGGCCCGAGGCGGTGAACTTGATCGCGTTGGAGAGCAGGTTGCGCAGGATCTGATGGAGACGCTGCTCGTCGGAGTGCATCTCGCGCGGTACGTCCTCGCCGACCGCCACCTCGAAGGCGAGCCCCCGGTCGATGGTGAGCGGGCGGAACGTCGCGTGGACGTAGTCCAGCAGCTTGATGAGCGGGAGCCGCTTGGGGCGTACGTCCATCCGGCCCGCCTCGATCTTCGAGAGGTCGAGGATGTCGTTGATCAACTGGAGGAGGTCCGAACCTGAGCGGTGGATCGTCGTCGCGAACTGCACTTCCTGGTCGGAGAGATGGCCGTCCGGGTTGTCGGAGAGGAGACGGGCCAGGATCAGCAGCGAGTTCAGGGGCGTGCGCAGCTCGTGCGACATGTTCGCCAGGAACTCCGACTTGTACTGGGAGGACGTGGCCAGCAGAGCTGCCTTCTCCTCCAGTTCGGCGTTCGAGCGCTGCAACTCCGCCTGCTGCTTCTGGAGTTCGTCCGAGCGCTCCTGGAGCTGCATGGCCAGGCGCTGGGACTCGCCGAGCAGGGACTCCGTACGGGAGTTGGCGATGATCGTGTTGATGGCGACGCCGATGGTGTTCACGAACTGGTCGAAGAACGCCAGGTGGACGTCGGAGAAGCGGGAGAAGGAGGCCAGTTCGATGACGCCGAGCAGCTTGTCCTCGAACAGGATCGGGATGATGACCACGCTCGCCGGGACCGCTTCCCCCAGACCACTGTTGATCTTGATGTAACCCGGCGGGGCCTCCTCCACGAGGATCCGCTTCTTCTCGCGGGCCGCCTGGCGCACCAGACCGTGCACGGGGAGCCCGCCGGTCTCGACGGTGGCCTCCTGGGCGGCCCCGTACCCGGCGATGAACGCGAGACCCTTCGCGGGCACGGTGGTCCGCAGCGAGGTGCCGTCCTCGTCCGGGTCGGCCAGGAAGAACGCGCCGTACTGGGCGTTCACCAGCGGGGTCAGCTCGCGCAGGATGAGGTCGGCGACCTCCATCAGGTCCCGGTGGCCCTGCATCAGCGCGGCCAGGCGGGCCAGGTTGGACTCCAGCCAGTCCTTCGCGCGGGTCGTCTCGCGGAGGTTGGCCACCATCAGGTTGATGTTGTCCTTCAGCTCGGTGACCTCGCCCTGCGTCTCCACGGTGATGGAGCGGGACATGTCGCCCTGGGCCACCGCGGAGGCCACCTCGGCGATCGCGCGGACCTGGGTCGTCAGGTTCAGCGCGAGTTCGTTCACGTTCGTCGTGAGGCGCTTCCAGGTGCCGTAGACGCCCTCCACCCGGGCCTGTCCGCCCAGTTGGCCCTCGGAACCCACCTCGCGGGCCACCCGGGTGACCTCGGAGGAGAACGAGGACAGCGTGTCCACCATCGTGTTGATGGTGGTCTTCAGCTCCAGGATCTCCCCGCGCGCGTCCACGTCGATCTTCTTCGACAGGTCGCCCTGCGCGACGGCGGTCGCCACCTGGGCGATGTTGCGGACCTGGGAGGTCAGGTTGTCCGCCATGTAGTTGACGTTGTCGGTCAGGTCCCGCCAGACGCCGGAGACGCCCAGCACCTGGGCGCGACCGCCGAGCCGGCCGTCGGTGCCGACCTCGCGGGCCACCCGGGTCACCTCGTCGGCGAAGGCGCGCAGCTGCTCGACCATCGTGTTGACGGTGTCCTTCAGTTCGAGGATCTCGCCGCGCGCGTCGACGGTGATCTTCTTCGACAGGTCGCCGTTGGCGACGGCGGTGGTGACCTGGGCGATGTTGCGGACCTGCGAGGTCAGGTTCACCGCCATGAAGTTGACGTTGTCGGTGAGGTCCTTCCAGACGCCGGAGACGCCTCGCACCTGGGCCTGGCCGCCGAGGTTTCCTTCGGTGCCGACCTCGCGGGCGACGCGGGTGACCTCGTCGGCGAAGGCGGAGAGCTGGTCGACCATCGTGTTGATGGTGGTCTTCAGCTCGAGGATCTCGCCCTTCGCCTCCACCGTGATCTTCTTGCCGAGGTCGCCCTGCGCCACGGCGGTCGACACCAGGGCGATGTTGCGGACCTGGGAGGTCAGGTTGTCTGCCATGAAGTTGACGTTGTCGGTGAGGTCCTTCCAGACGCCGGAGACGCCTCGCACCTGCGCCCGGCCGCCGAGGTTTCCTTCGGTGCCGACCTCGCGGGCGACGCGGGTGACCTCGTCGGCGAAGGCGGAGAGCTGGTCGACCATCGTGTTGATCGTGGACTTCAGCTCCAGGATCTCGCCCTGTGCGTCCACCGTGATCTTCTGGCTCAGATCGCCGTTGGCGACGGCGGTGGTGACCTGGGCGATGTTGCGGACCTGGGAAGTCAGGTTCGAGGCCATGAAATTGACGTTGTCGGTGAGGTCCTTCCACACACCCGACACGCCCCGCACCTGCGCCCGGCCGCCCAGCTGACCCTCCGTGCCGACCTCGCGGGCGACCCGGGTGACCTCGTCGGCGAAGGCGGACAGCTGGTCGACCATCGTGTTCACGGTCAGCTTCAGTTCCAGCAGCTCGCCCGTGGCCTCGACGGTGACCGTGCGGGTCAGGTCGCCGCGGGCCACCGCCGTGGTCACCAGGGCGATGTCGCGGACCTGGGCCGTCAGCCGGGACGCCATCGTGTTGACCGCCTCGGTCACGTCCCGCCAACTACCGGACAGGCCCGTCACCTTGGCCCGGCCGCCGAGTCGTCCCTCGGTGCCGACCTCGCGGGCGACCCGGGTCACCTCGCCGGTGAACAGGGAGAGCTGGTCCACCATCTTGTTCACGGCCCGGCCCAGACGGCGCAGGTCACCGCGCAACTGCCGGCTGCCGTCGTGCAGGTCGACCCGCTGGGTGAGGTCGCCGCCGGCCACCGCGTCCAGGACCCGCGTCGCGTTCGCCGCGGGGGCCACCAGGGCGTCGAGCACCTGGTTGACGTCGTTGACCCGGGAGGTCCAGGCGCCCTGGCCCGGGCTGGCGTCGATCCGTTCGTCGAGGCGGCCGTGCCGGACCAACTCCCGTTTCACGCGCTGCACTTCGGTGTTGAAGTGCGTACTGCGGTCCATGATCTGGTTGAAGACGGCGGCCAGTTCGGCCACCAGACCGTGCCCCGACTCCGGCACCTTGGAGAAGTCGCCGTCCCGGGCCGCGGTCATCGCGGCGAGCAGCGGGCGCAGATCCGATGCTCGAATCTGGCCATCTTCGTGTTCGTCTTCGAGCACTCGCGTAGCACTGTTCTCACTCATGGCGGCCCACTTCGGTAACTCGGCGCTTATGGGCGGGGCCAGTCTGTCACTCTGTCGGCATCGACTGAGGTGTATTCGTCCGAACCGTTCGGGGAGCTGCCCATGGGGGCCATTCCGACGCACCGGGAGACCGTTTCCCGTGCCTCTGATGCGCCTGTGCCCGGGGGCGCGCACCCGCGTGCCGACGAGCGTCAGCGCGCCGAAGCGCCCCCACGAGGGCACCCCGACGCGCCCCCGCGCGCCGAGGCATATCCGGCCATTGACGCGCCCCCGCGCGCCGTGGCGTATCCGGCCACCGACGTGCTCCCGGGCGCTGAGGTACGTCCGGTCACTGAAGCGTGTCCGAAGCCCGTCGGCTCCGCGCCCGTCGGCTCCGCGCCCCTCGGCTCTGCGCCCGTCGGCTCCGCGCCCGCACGCGCGGAGCGGGCGGAGACACACGCCACCCTGCCCGGCAGCCCGCTCGCCCCGGGTTCCGCCCGCGCCCTGTTACGCGCCGCGCTCGCCGAATGGCGCGAGCGCGAGCTGCCCGGTACCGAGCACCTCGGTGACCGGCTGGCCGGCGACGCGGTGGTCGTCGTCAGCGAACTCGTCACCAACGCCGTGGTGCACGCGGGCACCGACGTCGAGGTGGACTGCCGGCTGGAGGCCGAGACGGGTGCCCTCGTCGTCGAGGTCCTGGACCACCATCCCTCACGGGCCCCGCGCGACGCCGAGCCGTCGTACGAGTCACCGGAGCACGGGCGCGGGCTGCGGCTGGTCGCCGCGCTCGCCGAGTCCTGGGGCGTCACCTACCGCACGGGCGCCAAGACGGTGTGGGCGCGGCTGCCCGCGCACGCCGCCCCGACCGCCGAGGAAGGCGCCGCCTACGCGGGGGAGCGCGGGCTGCGGGTCGCCGGGATACTCGCCCCCGAGCCGCAGCGCACCGAGCAGGAACGGGACTGGCTGGGCCGGGGCGCCCTGTCCTTCCTCGCCGAGGCCTCCGACCTGCTCGCCGGGCAGCTCGACGAGAACCTGGTGGCCGCGCTCGCCGGACAGCTGATCGTGCCGCGCCTCGCCGACTGGTGCGCGGTGTGGCTGGAGGACGAGGTCACCGGCCGGGCCGGCTGGACCGCCGACGGGATGGCGGGCACCGGGCCGCAGCTGGCCCGGGTGTGGCACGGCAGCGAGAACCGCATCGAGGAGCTCCGGCAGGCTCTGGAGAAGGAGCCTCCGCACCCGCCCGACCCGGCCCGCTCCGGACCCGCCCCCTTCCCCTGGCCGGCGCAGGCACTCGGCCCGGACGGCTCCGCGCTCGCCTACCGCCTGACCGCCGGCGGCCGCCCGCTCGGCACCCTGGTCATCGGCCGGGCCGGACTGCTGAGCTTCCCCGACGAGATCACCGGGCTCGTCGAGGACCTCAGCCGCCGCGTCGCCCTCGCCGTCGGCGCGGCCCGCCAGTACGCCCGGCAGGCCACCATCAGCGCCGTACTGCAGCGCGGCCTGCTGCCCGGCTCGGTCGCCGAGATACCGGGGGTGCGCAGTGCCCTGGTGTACGAGCCGTGCGACAAGGGCGGGCCCAGCGGCGACTTCTACGACCTCTTCCCGGCCGGCGACGGGCGCTGGTGCTTCGCCGTCGGGGACGTCCAGGGCAAGGGGCCCGAAGCCGCCGTGGTCATCGGCCTCGCGCGGCCCTGGCTGCGGCTGCTGGCCCGCGAGGGCTACCGGGTGGCCGACGTCCTGGACCGGCTCAACCAGCTGCTCCTCGACGACGCGACGGAGGTCGCCGACGCGGCGGCGCGCGCGCTGGCCTCGGCGGGCGGCCGGCCGCCCGGCCCCGGCGACGGCCCGCAGACCCGGTTCCTGTCCCTGCTCTACGGCGAGCTGGCCCCGTTCGACGGCGGCGTGCGGTGCACCCTCGCCTCCGCCGGACATCCGCTGCCGCTGCTGCTCGGAGCGGGCGGCGAGGTGCGTACGGCGGCGCGTCCGCAGACCCTCCTCGGGGTCATGGAGGACGCCACGTACACCAGCGAGACCTTCGAGCTGCGGTCCGGTGACAGCCTGCTGATGGTGACGGACGGGGTGACCGAGCGGCGCAGCGGCTCACGCCAGTTCGACGACGAGGACGGACTGGCTCAGGCGCTGGCCGGGTGTACGGGGCTCGACGCGGAACTGATCGCGGAGCGCATCAAGCGGCTGGTGCACGAGTTCGGGGCGCGGCCGCCGGAGGACGACCTGGCGCTGCTGGTCCTGCAGGCGGAGTAGGCAGGCGGAACAGGGGGTCCTGGAAGGGGATTCCTGCCCGGTCCCGCAGGCGGAATGGGTACCCCCGCCGGTGCGGGACAATGGGGGACATGCCTTCCGCACTCCCCGACGGTGAGCCCGTGCCCGACGACGGCGCCCTGCCCGCGTCCGCGCTCGCCGGGGCGGCCGACCGTCCCCTCGGGTTCTATCTGCACGTCCCGTACTGCGCGACCCGCTGCGGCTACTGCGACTTCAACACGTACACGGCGACCGAGCTGCGCGGCACCGGCGGAGTCCTCGCCTCCCGCGACAACTACGCGGACACCCTGACCGACGAGATCCGGCTGGCCCGCAAGGTCCTCGGCGACGACCCGCGAGAGGTCCGTACGGTCTTCGTCGGCGGTGGTACACCCACCCTGCTGGCCGCGGACGACCTGGTGCGGATGCTGGGCGCGATCCGCGACGAGTTCGGCCTCGCGGCCGACGCGGAGGTCACCACGGAGGCGAACCCCGAGTCGGTCGACCCGAGCTATCTGGCGACGCTCCGGGAGGGCGGCTTCAACCGGATCTCCTTCGGCATGCAGAGCGCGCGGCAGCACGTGCTGAAGGTCCTGGACCGCACGCACACGCCGGGCCGCCCGGAGGCGTGCGTCGCGGAGGCCCGCGCGGCGGGCTTCGAGCACGTGAACCTCGACCTGATCTACGGCACTCCCGGCGAGTCCGACGACGACTGGCGGGCCTCGCTGGCGGCGGCCCTCGGCGCCGGCCCCGACCACGTCTCGGCGTACGCGCTGATCGTCGAGGAGGGTACCCAGCTCGCGCGCCGGATCCGCCGGGGCGAGGTCCCCATGACCGACGACGACGTCCACGCCGACCGCTATCTGATCGCGGAGGAGACCCTGTCCGCTGCGGGCTTCGACTGGTACGAGGTCTCCAACTGGGCCACGTCGGAAGCGGGCCGTTGCCGCCACAACGAGCTGTACTGGCGCGGCGCCGACTGGTGGGGCGCGGGCCCGGGCGCGCACAGCCACGTGGGCGGCGTGCGGTGGTGGAACGTCAAGCACCCGGGAGCGTACGCAGGGGCGTTGGCGGCGGGGCGGTCGCCGGGCGCCGGGCGCGAGCTCCTGTCCGAGGAGGACCGCCGGGTGGAGCGGATCCTGCTGGAGCTGCGGCTGCTGGAGGGCGTACCGCTGGATCTGCTGCACGAGGCCGGACTCAAGGCCTCCCGCCGGGCGCTCGTCGACGGGCTCCTCCAGGAGGAGCCGTACGAGGCGGGCCGCGCGGTGCTCACGCTGCGGGGGCGGCTGCTGGCGGACGCGGTGGTGCGGGATCTGGTGGACTGAGGGTTCGCCACCGGCTCCCTGACAACGCCGACGGGCTGACAACGCCGACGGGCTGACAACGCCGACGGGCTGACAACGCCGGACGGGCTGACAACGCCGGACGGGCTGACAACGCCGGACGGCCTGAATCAGCCCTCACCCGGCGCCGTGACGAAGTCGATCAGTTCCTCCACCCGTCCCAGCAGCTCCGGCTCCAGGTCCCGGTATGACCCCACCCGCTTCAGGATCGCCTGCCACACCGCGCCCGTGTTCTCCGGCCAGCCCAGCGCCCGGCACACCCCGGTCTTCCAGTCCTGCCCGCGCGGTACCCGAGGCCAGCCGGGGATGCCCACGGCCGACGGTTTCACCGCCTCCCAGATGTCGATGTACGGGTGGCCCACCACCAGGGCGTGCTCGCTGGTCACCGACTCCGCGATGCGCCACTCCTTCGTGCCGGGGACCAGATGGTCCACCAGGATGCCCAGACGGGCGTCCGGGCCCGGCGCGAAGTCCGCCACGATGGACGGGAGGTCGTCCACGCCCTCCAGGTACTCCACGACCACGCCCTCGACGCGCAGGTCGTCGCCCCACACCTTCTCGACCAGCTCGGCGTCGTGCCGGCCCTCGACGTAGATGCGCCCGGCGCGGGCCACGCGCGCGCGTGCGCCGGGCACGGCGACCGAACCGGACGCGGTACGGGAGGGACGTACCGGAGCCTGCCCGGTCGGGCGGATCAGGGTGACCGCACGGCCCTCAAGGAGGAAGCCCCGGGGCTCCATCGGGAAGACCCGGTGCTTGCCGAAGCGGTCCTCCAGGGTGACCGTGCCCGCCTCGCAGCGGATCACCGCACCGCAGAAACCCGACCCCGGCTCCTCGACCACCAGGCCGGGCTCCGCCGGGACCTCCGGCGCGGGCTTGGGCTTCTTCCACGGCGGGGTCAGGTCCGGAGAGTACTGGCGCATTCGGATGACGATAGGAGAAAACTCGGCCGTCCGGCCGTACGGGTCACCGCGACACGCCGAAGCGCCCCGCCAGCGCGCCCCGCTGCGCCCGCACGAACCCCGCGTCCACGACCGCTCCGTGACCCGGCACGTACCGCGCGTCCTCGCCGCCCAGCTCCAGCAGCCGGTCCAAAGCCGCAGGCCAGTGCGACGGTACGGCGTCGGGGCCCGCCTGGGGCTCGCCGGACTCCTCGACCAGGTCACCGCAGAAGACCACCTCCGGCGAGCCCGGCACCAGGACCACGAGGTCGTGGGCGGTGTGGCCGGGGCCCACGTTGGCCAGCATGACCTGCCGGCCGCCGCCCAGGTCGAGGGTCCACTCGCCGGAGACCCGGTGCCGGGGCACCACCAGGGCGTCGACCGCCTCGTCCGCCGCGGAGGCCGCCAGGCCGTTGCGCACCGCGTCCGCCCGTAGCTCCTCGCGCGCGGACCGGCCGTCGAACACCGTGTCGATGCCGACCGCGCCGAACATCTCCACCCCGGCGAACGCCGCCGCGCCGAACACGTGATCGAAGTGGGGGTGTGTCAGCGCGAGATGAGTCACACGGTGACCGGCGAGCTCCTCCGCCCCCGCCCGCAGCCGTGCGCCCTCCTGGAGGCTCGACCCGGCGTCGACCACCAGGGCGCTGCCCTCGCCGACGATCAGCCCCACCGTGCAGTCCCAGCCGGGGAGCCGGCATCGCCCGACCCCGTCCGCAAGGCGCTCCCATCCCAGCTCTTCCCAAGTCACCGTCATACCGCGACGCTAACCAGAGCGGCACGTCCGGGCACGGTCTCGTGGGACCGCCCTTGCCCGGGGCGTACCTCACGGCCGTACACTGGCCGGGGAACTCTGGCACTCGGATATGGCGAGTGCCAGGCCAGGCGCCCAGGGGACTGGGGGACGACTTCTGGAGGTGTGCGCGGATGCTGAGTGAACGCAGGCTCCAGGTGCTGCGCGCCATCGTCCAGGACTACGTCGGCACCGAGGAACCCGTCGGGTCCAAGGCGCTCACCGAGCGGCACAACCTCGGCGTCTCCCCGGCGACGGTCCGCAACGACATGGCCGCCCTGGAGGACGAGGGGTTCATCGCCCAGCCGCACACCAGCGCCGGGCGGATCCCCACCGACAAGGGGTACCGGCTTTTCGTCGACAAGCTGGCCGGCGTCAAGCCGATGACCGGGCCAGAACGGCGCGCCATCCAGAACTTCCTCGACGGCGCCGTCGACCTCGACGACGTCGTGGCTCGGACCGTGCGGCTGCTCGCGCAGCTGACCCGGCAGGTCGCCGTCGTGCAGTACCCCTCGCTGACCCGTTCGACCGTGCGTCACGTCGAGCTGCTGTCACTCGCCCCCGCGCGCGTGATGCTCGTGCTGATCACGGACACCGGGCGGGTCGAACAGCGGATGGTCGACTGTCCGGCGCCGTTCGGCGAGAGTCCGCTCGCGGATCTGCGGGCGCGGCTCAACAGCCGGATCGCGGGCCGTCGTTTCACCGACGTCCCGCAGCTGGTGGAAGACCTGCCGGAGGCCTTCGACATCGAGGACCGCGGCACGGTCGCGACGGTGCTCTCCACCCTCCTGGAGACACTCGTCGAGGAGAACGAGGAGCGGCTGATGATCGGCGGCACCGCCAATCTGACCCGCTTCGGGCATGACTTTCCCCTCACGATCCGACCCGTCCTGGAAGCGCTGGAGGAGCAGGTCGTGCTCCTCAAGTTGCTTGGCGAGGCTGGGGATTCGGGCATGACCGTACGGATCGGTCATGAGAACGCCTATGAGGGACTCAACTCCACTTCTGTGGTCTCGGTCGGTTACGGTTCGGGCGGCGAGGCAGTCGCCAAGCTCGGCGTGGTCGGACCGACCCGCATGGATTACCCGGGAACGATGGGAGCGGTACGCGCAGTGGCACGGTACGTCGGACAGATCCTGGCGGAGTCGTAAGTGGCCACGGACTACTACGCCGTTCTAGGCGTGCGCCGCGACGCGTCGCAGGAAGAGATCAAGAAGGCCTTCCGGCGGCTCGCACGCGAGCTGCACCCGGATGTCAACCCCGATCCGAAGACCCAGGAGCGGTTCAAGGAGATCAACGCCGCTTACGAGGTGCTGTCGGACCCGCAGAAGAAGCAGGTCTACGACCTCGGCGGCGACCCGCTCTCGCAGGCGGGCGGCGGTGGCGCCGGCGGCTTCGGCGCCGGTGGCTTCGGCAACTTCTCGGACATCATGGACGCGTTCTTCGGTACGGCGTCGCAGCGCGGGCCGCGCTCGCGCACCCGGCGCGGCCAGGACGCGATGATCCGGCTGGAGATCGAGCTGGACGAGGCGGCCTTCGGCACCACGAAGGACATCCAGGTCGACACGGCGGTCGTCTGCACCACCTGCAGTGGTGAGGGCGCGGCCCCGGGCACGACCGCCCAGACGTGTGACATGTGCCGCGGCCGCGGTGAGGTGTCGCAGGTGACGCGGTCCTTCCTGGGCCAGGTCATGACCTCGCGCCCCTGCCCGCAGTGCCAGGGCTTCGGCACGGTCGTCCCGACGCCGTGCCCGGAGTGCGCCGGCGACGGCCGGGTCCGCTCCCGTCGCACGCTGACGGTCAAGATCCCCGCCGGTGTCGACAACGGCACCCGGATCCAGCTGGCGGGCGAGGGCGAGGTCGGGCCCGGTGGCGGTCCCGCCGGTGACCTGTACGTCGAGATCCACGAGCTGCCGCACTCGCAGTTCCAGCGCCGGGGCGACGACCTGCACTGCACGGTCACCCTCCCGATGACCGCGGCCTCCCTGGGCACCAAGGTCCCGCTGGAGACACTGGACGGCCTGGAGGAGGTCGACATCCGGCCCGGCACCCAGTCCGGCCAGTCGATCCCGCTGCACGCCCGCGGTGTCACGCACCTGCGCGGCGGCGGTCGCGGCGACCTCATCGTGCACGTCGAGGTGCAGACCCCGTCCAAGCTCGACCCCGAACAGGAACGGCTGCTGCGCGAACTCGCCAAGCTGAGGGGCGAGGAGCGCCCGACGGGGCAGTTCCAGCCAGGGCAGCAGGGGTTGTTCTCACGACTGAAAGACGCGTTCAACGGTCGCTGAGGACGCCCGCCGACGGGCAGGGTCCGAAGGGCGTCGAGGGCACCTCTGAGGGGCCCTCGGGGCACCGCCCGGGGCCCTGCCGTTCGGAGATGCCGTCGGCCTGTGCCAGGCGGAAGGCCGGATTCGGACTTGTTCGGAGGACGTGACAACATGCCGTCATGTCCTCCGCGCTGACCGATCTCTTCCCGTATCCGATCGTGCAGGCCCCCATGGCGGGCGGCGTCTCCGTACCGACGCTCGCCGCCGCCGTGTGCGAGGCCGGCGGGCTCGGGTTCCTCGCTGCCGGGTACAAGACGGCCGACGGCCTGTACCAGGAGATCAAGCAGCTGCGGAGCCTCACCACCCGCCCCTTCGGCGTGAACCTCTTCCTGCCGCAGCCGGAGTACGCGGACCCCGCCGCGGTCGACGTCTACGCCCACCAGCTGGCCGGCGAGGCCACCTGGTACGAGACCGAGCTCGGCGACAAGGACAGTGGCCGCGACGACGGTTACGAGGCCAAGCTCGCGGTGCTGCTCGACAACCCGGTACCGGTGGTCTCGTTCCACTTCGGCGTCCCCGCCCCGGACGTCCTGGACTCGCTGCGCCGGGCCGGCACCTTCACCCTGGTCACCGCGACCACCGCCGAGGAGGCCCTCGCGGTCGAACGGGCCGGCGCCGACGCGGTGATCGCGCAGGGCGTGGAGGCGGGCGGCCACCAGGGCACCCACCGGGACGTCCCCGAGACCGACGGCTCCGGCATCGGACTGCTGTCGCTGGTCGCCCAGATCCGCGAGACGGTACGGATCCCGATCGTCGCGGCCGGCGGCATCATGCGCGGCAGCCAGATCGCCGCCGTACTCGCCGCGGGCGCCGCCGCCGCCCAGCTCGGCACGGCGTTCCTCGCCACCGCCGAGTCCGGCGCGAACGCCGTCCACAAGCACGCGCTGACCAACCCCCTGTTCGTCCGCACGGAGCTGACCCGCGCCTTCTCCGGCCGCCCGGCCCGCGGCCTGGTCAACCGCTTCCTGCGCGAGCACGGTCCGTACGCGCCGGCCGCCTACCCGGAGATCCACCACCTCACCTCGCCGCTGCGCAAGGCGGCCGCCAAGGCGGGCGACTCGCAGGGCATGGCGCTGTGGGCGGGACAGGGCCACCGGATGGCTCGCGAACTGCCCGCGGGGCAGCTGGTCGAGGTACTGGTGGCCGAACTGGCCGCCGCGAAGACGGCGTTGTCGTCCTGCCCGGCCACGGGTGACGTCTGATGACCGCGCCGGTCTTCGTGGTCGATCCGCTCGAACTCCCCGACTTCTGTGGCGGAGAGCTCGTCCTCGACGGTCCGGAGGGACGGCACGCCGTCTCCGTGAAGCGCCTGCGGCCCGGTGAGGAGGTCGTCCTCACGGACGGGCGCGGGCACTTCGTCGACGGTTTCGTCAAGGCCGCCGAGGCCAAGGACCGGCTGGTCGTCTGCGGCCTGGAGACTGTCCTGGAGGAGCCGCCGGAGCAGCCGCGCATCACCGTCGTCCAGGCGCTGCCCAAGGGCGACCGGGGCGAGCTGGCCGTCGAGACGATGACCGAGACCGGAGTCGACGCGATCGTGCCGTGGGCCGCGTCCCGGTGCATCACGCAGTGGAAGGGCGACCGCGGTGCGAAGGCGCTCGCCAAGTGGCGCGCCACCGCCCGCGAGGCCGGCAAGCAGTCCCGCCGGGTCCGCTTCCCCGAGGTCGCGGAAGCGGCAACGACCAAGCAGGTCGCGGCACTTCTCGGCCAGGCCGACTTCGCCGCCGTCCTGCACGAGGACCGCGCGTACGGCAGCGCGGCGCTGGCGACCGCCGAACTCCCCGCCGACGGCGAGATCGTGCTGGTCGTCGGCCCCGAAGGGGGCGTTTCCCCGGAGGAGTTGGCGCTCTTCGCGGAGGCGGGCGCGACGGCGTACCGCCTGGGCCGTACCGTGCTGCGTACCTCGACCGCGGGCACGGCCGCGACCGCACTGCTCCTCGGCCGCACCGGCCGCTGGTCCTGAACAACCCTGAACAACCCTGAACGACAAGGGGAACACGGTGGAACTCGCACAGGTACGGCTTCTCGTCACCGACTTCGCCGCCTGCTACCGCTTCTACGACGAAGTCCTCGGCCTGAAGCCCCAGTCGGGGGCGGCGGACGGACCGTACGAGAAGTTCAGCGCGGCCACCGGCGCGGCGGGTGTCGCCCTCCAGGACCGGGTCATGATGGCCGAGGTGCTCGGCGAGCTCGGTGAAACGGCCACCGGTCACCGTTCCCTGGTCGTCCTGCGCGTCGACGACCTCGACGCCTACTGCGAACAGATCACCGCGCGCGGCGCAGCTCTCCTGCACGGCCCGGCCCCCATGACGGAACGGATGCGCGTCGCCCACCTCAAGGACCCCGAGGGCAACCTGGTGGAGCTTCAGGAGTGGCTGCTGTTGCGCACCTGACGGCGATGGCGCTCCGGGGCGCGCGAGTGTCCGTATGCGCTCTACCGTCGTGGGCCGGACGGTGGCAGGCTGCCCTTCATGGGGGCGTTGAGACGGATTTGGCGTCGGCCACGCGGACCGCGAGTGGTGGCCGTGGCGGGACTTGCCGTGGTCGCCGTGGGCGGGGCCGTGGCCTGTGAGCCGGGCGGGCTGAACACCGCGACCGTGGCCTTCACGACCGATCAGACCGTGACGGCCGAGCTGGAGCGGCAGAAGGCCGACGTGCGGTGGCTCAACTGCACGGCCTCGTACGACGACGGGGCGAGCCCGAGCGCGACCGAGAACACCGTCGCCGAGGTCGACTGCAAGGGCGAGACGGACGACGGGAAGGACATCGCCGTCACCGGCAAGGTGACGCGTGCCGTGAGCGGCGCCTGTGTGCGCGGGGACCTGACCGCCAAGATCGACGGCAGACAGTGGTTCCACGTGAGCGAGCTCGGCGACTGCGACACGAAGACCACCCCGCCCGTCAGCCGGCCCGGACAGCCCGGACAGCCCGGACAGCCCGGGCCCACCGTCACGGTGACCGTCACCAGGACCGTCTGGTGCCAGGTCGACCCCTCGTGCCGGCCGGTCGAGGGCAAGTGATCTTCCGGCGGCGGTGGTTGGTCAAGTGATCGAAACCCCTGTTCTCGGGCGACGCGCGTGCATAGGGTGACCGGGTGACACAGCCAGCGACGTCGCCCTCTCCCGCGTACCTCCGGTTTCCGCATCTGCACGGCGAGTTGGTCGCCTTCACCGCCGAGGACGACGTGTGGCTCGCCCCGCTCGACGGCGGCCGCGCCTGGCGGGTGAGCGCCGACAACATGCCGGTGGCCCACCCCCGGATCTCCCCCGACGGCACGACCGTCGCCTGGACCAGCACCCGCGACGGCGCTCCCGAGGTGCACATCGCCCCGGCCGACGGCGGCCCCGCCAAGCGCCTCACCCACTGGGGCAGTCGGCAGACCCAGGTACGCGGCTGGACCCCCGACGGCCAGGTCCTCGTGATCACCACACACGGCCAGGCGAACCTGCGCCGCAAGTGGGCGCACGCCGTCCCGCTCGACGGCGGACCGGCCACCCGACTGCCGTACGGCCTCGTCGGCGACGTCGCCCACAGCGGCTCGGGCCCGGTCGTGCTGTGCACGTCCGTGGGACGCGAGGCGGCCTGGTGGAAGCGCTACCGGGGCGGCACGGCGGGCAAGCTGTGGATCGACCGGGAGGGCGACGGAGAGTTCGTACGGCTGCACGAAGAGCTCGACGGGAACCTTGAGTACCCGGTGTGGGCGGGGGACCGGATCGCGTTCCTCTCCGACCACGAAGGCGTCGGCGCGCTGTACTCCTCCCTCCCCGACGGATCCGACCTGAGGCGTCACACACCTCTCGACGGCTACTACGCCCGGCACGCGGCCGGCGACGGCACCCGGGTCGTGTACGCCAGTGCCGGTGAACTGTGGATCCTCGACGACCTGGACGGCGCCGAGCCACGCCGGCTCGACATCCGCCTCGGCGGACAACGCGTCGACCGGCAGCCCTTCCCGGTGAACGCCGCCCGCTGGTTCGGCTCCGGCGCCCCCGACCACACCGCCCGCGGCAGCGCGATCGGCGTCCGCGGTGCCGTGCACTGGGTCACCCACCGCTCCGGCCCCACCCGCGCGCTCGCCGCCGAGCCCGGCGTACGGGCCCGGCTGCCGCGCACCTTCCGCGCTGACGGCGAGGAATGGGTGGTGTGGGTGACGGACGCGGAGGGCGACGACGCCCTGGAGTTCGCGCCCGCCACCGGCCTGGCCCCCGGCTCCACCCCGCGCCGCCTCGCCGCCGGACAGCTCGGCCGCGTCCTCGGGCTGGCGATGGCGCCCGACGGCAGCAGGGCCGCCGTCGCCGCGCACGACGGGCGCGTGCTGCTCGTCGAGCGGGAGACCGGCGAGGTCCGCGAGGTCGACCGCAGCGAGGACGGGGACGTCTCCGGCCTGGCCTTCTCGCCCGACTCCAGCTGGCTCGCCTGGTCGCACCCCGGCCCGCGCCCGCTGCGCCAGCTGCGACTCGCCAACACCACCGACCTGTCGGTCACCGAGGCGACCCCGCTGCGCTTCCAGGACTACTCCCCGGCCTTCACCCTCGACGGCCGACACCTCGCCTTCCTTTCCAACCGCTCCTTCGACCCGGTCTACGACGAGCACGTCTTCGACCTCGCCTTCGTGGTCGGCGACCGCCCGCACCTGATCACCCTGGCCGCGACCACGCCCTCGCCGTTCGGCCCGCAACGGCACGGCCGTCCCTTCGAGGCACCGGACAAGGACGAGACCCCGGACAGTGAGGGCACCCCGGCCACCCGGATCGACCTGGAGGGCCTCGCCGACCGGATCGTGCCGTTCCCCGTCGAGGCGGCCCGCTACTCCAACCTGCGGGCCGCGAAGGACGGGGTGCTGTGGCTGCGGCACCCGGTGCGCGGAGTGCTCGGCTCCTCCCGGGCGACCCCCGACGACCCGGACCCGCACACCGAGCTGGAGCGCTACGACCTCGCCCAGCAGCGCATCGAGCATCTCGCCGTCGACGTCGACCACTTCGCGGTCAGCGGCGACGGCAAGCGGGTCCTGCTGTGGACCGACGGGCGGCTCAAGGTCGTCCCCAGTGACCGGCGCGCCTCCAACGACGACGACAGCGACACCAACATCACCGTCGACCTCACCCGGATCCGGCAACTCGTCGACCCGTCCGCCGAGTGGCGGCAGATGTACGACGAGACCGGCCGCGTCATGCGGGACCACTTCTGGCGCGCGGACATGAGCGGCGTCGACTGGACCGGCGTCCTGGACCGCTACCGCCCCGTCCTGGACCGGGTCGCCACCCATGACGACCTCGTCGACCTGCTCTGGGAGATCCAGGGTGAGCTCGGCACCTCGCACGCCTACGTCATGCCGCGCGGCGGCTACGGCGGCGGCGCCCGCCAAGGACTCCTCGGCGCGGACATCTCCCGCCACGACGACGGCCCACAGGGTTCGGCGCAGTGGCGCATCGACCACATCCTGCCGACCGAGACCTCCGATCCCGGCGCCCGCTCCCCGCTCGCCGCGCCCGGCGTCGCGGTGCGCGCCGGGGACGCGATCGTCGCGGTGGGCGGCGTGCCGGTCGACCCGGTGACCGGGCCCGGCCCGCTCCTCGTCGGTACGGCGGGCAAGCCGGTCGAGCTGACCATCTCGCCGTCCGGCGGCGGTGAGGTACGGCACGCGGTCGTCGTCCCGCTCGCCGACGAGGAACCCCTGCGGTACCAGGCGTGGGTCGCGGACCGGCGGGCGTACGTGCACGAGAAGTCCGGTGGCCGCCTCGGGTATCTGCACGTCCCCGACATGCAGGCGCCCGGCTGGGCCCAGATCCACCGCGACCTGCGGGTCGAGGTCGCCCGCGAGGGCCTGGTCGTCGACGTCCGTGACAACCGGGGCGGGCACACCTCCCAGCTGGTCATCGAGAAACTGGCTCGGCGGATCGTCGGCTGGGCGGTGCCGCGCGGGATGCGGCCGTACAGCTATCCGCAGGACGCGCCCCGCGGGCCGGTCGTCGCCGTCGCCAACGAGTTCTCCGGCTCCGACGGGGACATCGTCAACGCGGCGATCAAGGCGCTGGGGATCGGGCCGGTGGTCGGCACCCGCACCTGGGGCGGCGTGATCGGGATCGACAGCAGGTACCGGCTGGTCGACGGCACGCTGATCACCCAGCCGAAGTACGCGTTCTGGCTGGAGAACTACGAGTGGGGCGTCGAGAACCACGGCGTCGACCCGGACGTCGAGGTCGTACAGCGCCCGCAGGACTACGCGGCGGGACGGGACGTACAACTCGACGAGGCGGTGAGGCTGGCGTTGGAGGCGCTGGAGGCCAGCCCGGCAAAGACACCGCCGAGTCTGCCCACCTAAAGGGGCGCGGGGCTGTATCGATGTGCGGCTCCGCCGCGTGGGCGCGACCAGCCACCGATCACCCGCACCCGGCGACGATACGATGCCCGCACGAGATCATCCGCTCAACCCCCGGAGGGACCATGGCAGGGGAACCGCAGGACGACTGCCTGTTCTGCAAGATCGTCGCGGGTCAGATCCCGGCGACGATCGTCCGCGAGACCGACACGACCGTCGCGTTCCGGGACATCAACCCCCAGGCGCCCACCCACGTCCTGGTGATCCCGAAGGCCCACCACGTGGACGCCGCCGCGCTCGCCACCGAGGCCCCGGAACTCGCCGCCGACGTGCTGCGCGAGACCAAGGCCGTCGCCGACGACGAGAAGCTGGACAGCTACCGCATCGTCTTCAACACCGGCAGCGGCGCCGGCCAGACCGTCTGGCACGCCCACGCGCACATCATCGGCGGTCGCGGCATGCAGTGGCCCCCCGGGTAAGTCATCGTGTCCGTACGTGAGTTGGTCGTCCTCGGCACCGCGAGCCAGGTCCCGACCCGGCACCGCAACCACAACGGCTACCTGCTGCGCTGGGACGGCGAGGGCATTCTCTTCGACCCCGGCGAGGGCACCCAGCGCCAGATGCTGCGCGCCGGGGTCGCCGCGCACGACCTGAACCGGATCTGCGTCACGCACTTCCACGGCGACCACTCGCTGGGCCTCGCCGGGGTCATCCAGCGGATCAACCTCGACAAGGTCCCGCACGAGGTCACCGCCCACTACCCGCGCTCCGGGCAACGGTTCTTCGACCGGCTGCGGTACGCCACCGCCTACCGCGAGACGGTCGAGATCGTCGAGGCACCGGTCGCGGCCGACGGGGTGATCGCGACGCCGGGCGGCTACGCCCTTGAGGCCCGCAAGCTCTCCCACCCCGTGGAGTCGTACGGCTACCGCCTCGTCGAGCCCGACGGCCGCCGCATGTTGCCCGACCGGCTCGCCGCGCACGGCATCAAGGGTCCGGACGTCGGCCGCCTGCAACGTGACGGCGTTCTCGACGGCGTCAGCCTCGACGACGTCAGCGAGACGCGGCGCGGACAGCGGTTCGCGTTCGTCATGGACACCCGGCTGTGCGACGGAGTCCACGCGCTGGCCGAGGGCTGCGACCTGCTCGTCATCGAGTCGACCTTCCTCGACGAGGACGAGCGACTGGCCGTAGACCACGGTCATCTGACGGCGGGTCAGGCGTCTCGCGTCGCGCGGGACGCCGGGGTACGGCATCTCGTGCTCACGCACTTCAGCCAGCGGTACGCGGAGCCCGAGGATTTCGAACGACAGGCCCGGGCCGCCGGCTTCGAGGGTGAGCTGACCGTCGCCCACGATCTCCTGCGCGTCCCGGTTCCGAAACGGCGATAGAGCAGCCGTACGATGCTTCGATGTCCCTCCCCAAAGCAGAACTGCACCTCCATATCGAAGGCACCCTGGAGCCGGAGCTGGCGTTCGAGCTGGCCGCCCGCAACGGCGTCGAGCTGCCGTACGCCGACACGGCCGCGCTGCGCAAGGCGTACCAGTTCGAGGACCTCCAGTCCTTCCTGAACCTGTACTACGAGCTCATGGCCGTCCTGCGCACCGAGCGGGACTTCGAGGACCTCGCCAACGCCTATCTCGCCCGGGCCGCCACCCAGGGCGTACGGCACGCGGAGATCTTCTTCGACCCGCAGGCGCATCTCGCGCGGGGCGTCGGCATGGGGACGGTCGTCGAGGGGCTGTGGCGGGCGCTGGGCAGCAGTGAGGTCAACCACGGAGTGTCCACGCAGTTGATCATGTGCTTCCTGCGGGACGAGTCCGCCGAGTCGGCGCTCGAGACGCTGGAGGCCGCGAAGCCCCACCTCGACCGGATCGTCGGCATCGGGCTCGACTCGGCCGAGGTCGGGCATCCGCCGGTCAAGTTCCGCGAGGTGTACGAGGCCGCCGCCGCCCTCGGCCTCCGCCGGGTGGCGCACGCCGGTGAGGAGGGGCCGCCGGAGTACATCACCGAGGCCCTGGACGTGCTCGGCGTGGAACGGATCGACCACGGGCTGCGGTGCATGGAGGACGAGGCGCTGGTCGCCCGTCTGGTCCGGGACCGGGTACCGCTGACGTTGTGTCCGCTGTCCAACGTCCGGCTGCGGGCCGTGGACGTCCTCGCCGAGCACCCGCTGCCCGCGATGCTGGAGGCCGGGCTGCTGTGCACGGTCAACTCCGACGACCCGGCCTACTTCGGCGGTTACGCCGGCGACAACTTCGACGCCGTACGTCAGGCGCTGGGCCTGGGCGAGGACCGGCTGCGGGAGCTGGCCCGCAACTCCTTCGTCGCGTCCTTCCTGGAGCACGACGAGGAGCGGCGGGCGCGCTACCTCGCCGAGGTGGAGGCGTACGAGTTCTCGTAACCGCCGCCGGGGGCCAGTCCGGTGGGCGCGGTGGCGTCAGGCTCCGGGGGTGCCCGACGCCTGTCGGGGGCCCGCCGTGTCGTAGGCCTGCCGGGCGGGGACGGCCGGGGCGTCGATCGGGATCTCCACGACCGGCTGCTCGGGAACGACCTGGGGCAGCGCGTCCGCCGGGGTGCCGGTCGACGCGGCGACCACGAGGGAGGGCGTGCCGCCCCGCAGCCGCACCGCACGGGACAGCAGCGGGCGTCCGGTGGTGTGCAGGGCCACGGCGGTCATCGGCAGGGTGATGACGAGCAGCCCGAGAGCGAGGATCACGCCCATCGCCGGGAAGCCGGCCTGCGCGGACAGCAGGCTGCCGGTCAGCGGGCCCGCCGCGGTGCCGAGCGAGGACGCGGAACCGACCAGCACCGCCCAACGCCCGCGCGGGTCGAGGGAGGCGGCCAGGCCGAGAACGTACGACAGGACGATCGGGTAGAGCGTGTTCCAGGCGATCTCGCCGGTCGCGAAGCCGGTCAGATCGGTGGCGGAGGCGCTGAGGGCGATACAGCCCGCGATGAGGGCGGTCCCCGCGCCGACGGGCAGGGCCCGGCCGAGTCGCGGACCGAGCGCGCCCGCGCCCAGGACTCCCAGGAGCCCCGCGCCCAGAGCCACGGCGAAGACGGCACCGACGGTTGCCTCGGAGAGGTGGGCCTGGGTGAGACCGATGCGGCCGCTGACGCCCCACAGGGAGTTCTGCGCGAGGGACCACAGGAGCAGCGCGGCGGCCAGGACCAGCCCGGCGGGGAGATGGGGCAGCGGGTCCCGCGTGCGGCGGACCTGGCGGGTCGTGGCCGTACGTTCCGGGAGGCGTCCGGTCACGGGCCAGACCGCGAGGGCGGTGAGGGCGATCGCGGCCGGCGGTTGGCCGTGCCCGGGGCCGAGGTGCGGCACCGTCAGGTAGACCACGCCCGCGAGAGCGGAGACGCTCAGCAGGCCCAGGGTGGTGATGCGGTGCGGGTCCGGCTGGGCGGCGATTCCGGTGGCGGCGACCGTGGTGGCCGTACCGGATCCGAGGCCGCCCAGCACGGCGCCGGCGATGACCGCGGGGACGGACGAGGTGAGGGCGGCGGTGCCGTAGCCGAGGACGGCCAGCGTGAGCCCGACGCGGGCCAGGGCCCGGGCGCCGATCCGCTCGACGCGGGAGGCGAGCGCAAAGCCCGCCGAGGCCGAACTCAGCAGCAGGGCACTGCCGATGGCGCCCGCCTGCGTGGCGGACAGGGGGAGTCCCGAGTCCAGCCTGCCGACGGTGGTGGGGAGGAGGTAGGGGGCGAGGTACCCGGCCGTGAAAAGGGCGACGAGGGGCCAGGGCGTGGTGGTGCGGGCGAACACGGGCGTTCCCAGGGCATGCGAAAGAAGCGGCTCAGAAGGGGGTTGGGCGCAGGCCGTCGACGGACAGGAACGCGCGGGCAATTTGTATCAAGCACGCGGTTGGGAGAAGAAACGCGGGGGGTGTGATGTGGCGCACGTTGTGTTTGGGGCGGGTGGGGTCGGGTAGAAGAGCACCTTTTCCAGGTGGTCGAGGGTGGGATCCCCGCGGCTACCGCCAGCGCGGGGCGCCCCCCGCGCCCGGTGCCGTCGCCTCGATCTTGGCCCTGATCTCCCGCATCACCGCGACGATCCGGGCCTCGTGCTCCGGCGTCAGCCGGGCCACCGGCACCGAGCAGCTGACGGCGTCCTGGGCGGGGGACTCGTACCGCAGGGCGAAGCCGAAGCCGACGATGCCGAGGACGCCCTCCTCCCGGTCCACGGAGTAACCCCGGGACCGCACGGCGGCGAGGTCCGCCAGCAGGGACGCCCGGTCGGTGTGCGAGTTCGGGGTGAGCGCCTCGTAGGGTCCCTCGGGCACCTCGGTGTCGTGCCGCTCGGCCAGCAGCGCCTTGCCCAGCGCGCCCGCGTGGGCCGGCAGCCGGCGCCCGACCCGGCTGATGGTCCGCAGGTACTCGTGCGACTCGCGCGTCGCCAGATAGGCCACGCCCCGCCCGTCGAGCCGCCCCAGGTGGATCGTCTCGCCCAGCGCCTGGGACGCCTCGTCGAGATACGGCCGCGCGACCCGCACGCGCGGGTCGGAGTCGAGGTAGCTGGTGCCGGTGAGCAGGGCGTGCATGCCGATGCCGTAGAGGGAGCCGGTGACGTCCGTGCGCACCCAGCCGCGCGATATCAGGGTCTGGAGCAGCGCGTACATCGAGCTGCGGGGCACCTCCAGCGCGTCCGCGAGCTCCTGAAGGCGCGCCGGCCGGTCACCGCGGGCGGCGAGCAGTTCGAGCAGTTCGACCGTGCGCGCGGCCGACTTCACTTCACGGACGCCGGCTGTCTCTGACATGTGTCGATCGTAATCGGGAGCGACCGGGCCATTGACGGATTTCGTTCGCTTATCTAACCTTCATCTTCATACGTAGATGACGTCTACATGGGGAGATGATTGAGGGTGAATCCCGAGACGGACGCCGTGACCCGGCGACTGCGGGAGGGCATGGCGAACGGCGTGCTGTCGTTCCCGCTGACCAGCTTCCACGCCGACGGCTCCCTCGACCCGGACGGCTTCCGCGCACATGTCGCCGACCGGATCGCCACCGCCCCCGGCGCCGTCTTCCCCGCCTGCGGCACCGGCGAGTTCTTCTCCCTGGACGAGGACGAGTACCGCCAGGTCGTGACCATCGCGGTCGAGGAGGCCGGCGGCCGGGTGCCCGTCGTCGCCGGGATCGGCTACGGCTGGGCACAGGCCGCCCGCTTCGCCCGCATCGCCGAGGAGGCCGGGGCGGACGCCCTCCTCGTCCTGCCGCACTACCTGGTCGCCGCCCCGCAGGACGGCCTGGTCGCCCAGCTGGAGCAGATCGCGGCCCGCACCCGGCTGCCGCTCATCGCCTACCAGCGGGGGCAGGTCGCCTTCGGCGTCGAGGCGTTCCGGCGGGTTTCCGAGATCCCCGGAGTCATCGGTCTCAAGGACGGCCACAGCGACCTCGACCGGCTGCAACGCCTCACGCTCGCGGCCCCCGAGGGTTTCCTGTTCTTCAACGGCGCCGCCACCGCCGAGATCCAGGCCCGCGCCTACGCCACGGTCGGCGTCCCCGCCTACTCCTCCGCGGTCCACGCCTTCGCCCCCGAGATCGCGAACGCCTTCTTCACCGCCCTGCGCGACGGCGACGACGGCGCGGTCGACAAGCTGCTGCACGAGTTCTACGTCCCGCTCGTCGAACTCCGCGACCGGGTGCCCGGATACGCCGTGTCCCTGGTGAAGGCGGCGGCCCGACTGCGCGGCGCCCCGGTGGGACCCGTGCGTGCCCCGCTCACCGATCCCTCGGACGCCGACCTGGCCGAGCTCAAGAAGTTGCTGACCACCGGACTCGATCTCGTAGGAGCCGCCCTGTGACCCGCGACCTCACCATCACCGAGGTACGGCTGACGCCGATCCTGGTCGCCGATCCGCCGCTGCTGAACACCCAGGGCGTGCACCAGCCGTACACCCCCCGGCTGATCGTGGAGGTCGTGACGGCGGACGGGGTCACCGGTGTCGGCGAGACCTACGGCGACACGAAGTACCTGGAGCTGGCACGACCGTTCGCCACCAAGCTGATCGGGCGTCAGGTCAGTGATCTGGGCGGCCTGTTCGTCGTCGCCGAAGAGGTGGCCGTGGACGGGGCCCGCGTCACCGGCCAGGTCGACGTCGGCGGACTGCGGGGCGTCCAGACCGCCGACAAGCTCCGCCTGTCCGTCGTCTCCGGCTTCGAGGTCGCCTGCCTCGACGCCCTCGGCAAGTCCCTCGGCCTGCCCGTGCACGCCCTGCTCGGCGGCAAGCTCCGGGACACGGTCGAGTACAGCGGGTACCTCTTCTACCGGTGGGCCGACCACCCCGCGGGCGTGGTCGCCGAGAAGGACGACTGGGGTGCCGCCGTCGATCCGGCCGGGGTCGTCGAGCAGGCCCGGAGGTTCACCGAGCGGTACGGCTTCACCTCCTTCAAGCTCAAGGGCGGGGTCTTCCCGCCGGACGAGGAGATCGCGGCCGTCCGGGCACTCGCCGAGGCGTTCCCCGGCCACCCGCTGCGTCTGGACCCCAACGGGGCCTGGAGCGTGGAGACTTCACTGAAGGTCGCGAAGGAGCTCGAGGACGTCCTCGAGTACCTGGAGGACCCCGCCCTCGGAACGCCGGCCATGGCCGAGGTCGCCGCGCGAACGGAAGTGCCGCTCGCCACCAACATGTGCGTGACGACCTTCGCGGAGATCAAGGAGGCGTTCACCCGGGACGCCGTCCAGGTGGTGCTCTCCGACCACCACTACTGGGGCGGGCTGCGCAACACGCAGCAACTGGCCGCGATCTGCCGCACGTTCGGGGTCGGGGTGTCCATGCACTCCAACACCCACCTGGGCATCTCGCTGGCCGCCATGACCCATGTGGCGTCCACCGTCCCGAACCTCCACCACGCCTGCGACTCCCACTACCCCTGGCAGTCGGAGGACGTCCTCACCGAACGGCTGACCTTCGAGGGCGGCCGGGTCACCGTTTCGGACGCACCCGGCCTCGGCGTCGAACTCGACCGCGAGAAGCTCGCGTTCCTGCACCGCCGGTGGTTCGACGACGACGGGTCGCTGCGTGAGCGCGACGACGCGGCGGCGATGCGGGTCGCGGACCCGGAGTGGGTCACGCCGGCTGTGCCGCGCTGGTAGGGGCCGCGTAGACGGGCCGCCGGGGGATGGGCCGCCGGGTGCTGGGCCGATGGGTCAGGCATCGTCGGGCGGTCGGGCTGGTCGGCCTGGACGGGGTGGACGGGGTGGACGGGCTGGTCCAGGGGCCCCGGGCGGCGGGCCCGGCCCCGACCTGCCGCTCGGCCCGGCTCCGGTGTGACGACGGCGCGTTGTCGGTGGCGTGGTGCAGACTGGCCTGATCCGTACCTCGTCAGGGAGCGCACCGTGATCGCGTCCACCGCGTCCGTCGGAGAGGACCACCGAGACCAGCCCAGGGTCGACCCGCTGGCCGCCCTGCGCAGGCCGGACGACCCGCCCTGGGACGTCTACCTCACCGGCCCCGTGTTCCTCGACATCATCTTCACCGGGCTCGACTCCGCCCCGGTGCGCGGGACCGAGTCCTGGGCCCGCGGCATGGGGTCGAGCCCCGGAGGCGTGGCGAACATGGCGACCGCGCTGGCGAGGCTCGGCCTGCGCACCTCGCTGGCGGCCGCGTTCGGCGACGACCACTACGGCGAGTACTGCTGGGACACCCTGGAGCAGGGTGAGGGCATCGACCTCGCCCCCTCCCGCACGGTCGTCGGCTGGCACTCCCCGGTCACCGTCTCCATGGCGTACGAGGGCGAGCGCACCATGGTCTCCCACGGCCACGAGCCGCCCCCGGAGGAACCCGCGCCGGACTGCCCCCCGCGCGCGCGTGCCGCCATCGCCTCCCTCACTCCCGGCACCCGCGCTTCCTGGATCGCCCAGGCCGCGGGCAAGGGCGCCAGGATCTTCGCCGACGTCGGCTGGGACGACACCGGGGCGTGGGATCTGGCGGGGCTCGCCGATCTCGAACACTGCGAGGCGTTCCTGCCGAACGCTCAGGAGGCGATGCGGTACACCGGCACCGACTGCCCCCGGGCCGCGGCGCACGCGCTCACCGCTCACGTACCGCTCGCCGTCGTCACCCTCGGTGCGGAGGGGGCGTACGCGGTGGACCGACGGACGGGGGAGACGGCGGAGGTGCCGGCCATCGCGGTGGAGGCACTCGATCCGACCGGCGCGGGGGACGTCTTCGTGGCGGGCTTCGTCACCGGAACGCTGGCGGGGTGGCCGCTCGCCGACCGGCTGGCGTTCGGCGGGCTCACGGCAGCGTTGTCGGTGCAGGAGTTCGGCGGCTCGTTGTCGGCGCCGGGATGGTCCGAGATCGGCGCGTGGTGGCGGAAAGTGCAGTCGGTGGAGGGGCAGGAGCCGGTGGCGCTGCGGCGGTACGGGTTCCTGGCGGGGCTGGTGCCGGAGGAGGCCGGGCGGCCGTGGCCGTTGCGGCGGGCGGTGCCGACGATCGGGTTCGGCCGGTCGACATGAGCGTCCTCGGGGCCGACGCCCCCGGACTCCCGGCACAGGCAGGGAAAAGCCCTACGGCGTTGTCAGTGCACCGTCGTACCCTTGGTATCGCGAGGCCGCTCTCAGCTACGCGGCCGTGACGAGGAGGAACCGCAGGCCTACAGCGCCGGCCCATGACTCAGACACCCACAGCTCACACACCCGCGCAGGGGCAGGCCAGAGCGCAGTTCACCGTCCCCGCCCAGCACCCCATGGTGACCGTGCTGGGTTCCGGCGACTCCCTGCTGCGCGTGATCGAGAAGGCCTTCCCGGCCGCCGACATCCACGTCCGGGGCAACGAGATCAGCGCGGTCGGCGAGGCCGCCGAAGTCGCGCTCATCCAGCGCCTGTTCGACGAGATGATGCTGGTGCTCCGCACCGGACAGCCGATGACGGAGGACGCAGTGGAACGCTCGATCGCCATGCTCAGAGCCAGTGAGAACGGCGAGAGCGACGGCCAGGAAACACCGGCCGAGGTGCTCACGCAGAACATCCTCTCCTCGCGCGGCCGCACGATCCGCCCCAAGACCCTCAACCAGAAGCGGTACGTCGACGCGATCGACAAGCACACGATCGTCTTCGGCATCGGCCCCGCCGGCACCGGCAAGACCTACCTCGCCATGGCCAAGGCGGTGCAGGCCCTGCAGTCCAAGCAGGTCAACCGCATCATCCTGACCCGCCCGGCGGTGGAGGCGGGAGAGCGGCTCGGATTCCTCCCGGGCACGCTCTACGAGAAGATCGACCCGTATCTGCGCCCGCTGTACGACGCGCTGCACGACATGCTGGACCCCGACTCGATCCCGCGGCTGATGGCGGCGGGGACAATCGAGGTCGCGCCGCTGGCCTACATGCGTGGCCGTACGCTCAACGACGCCTTCATCATCCTGGACGAGGCACAGAACACCAGCCCCGAACAGATGAAGATGTTCCTCACCCGTCTCGGCTTCGACTCGAAGATCGTGATCACGGGTGACGTGACCCAGGTGGACCTGCCGAGCGGCACGAAGTCCGGTCTGCGGCAGGTTCAGGACATCCTCGAAGGCCTCGACGACGTGCACTTCTCGAGGCTCACGTCCCACGACGTCGTACGGCACAAGCTGGTCGGCCGTATCGTCGACGCGTACGAGAAGTACGACAGCCAGAACGGTACGGAGAACGGCACCCACAAGGGCGCCCGTAACAAGCGGAAGTAGACCAGCGCGACCATGTCGATCGACGTCAACAACGAGTCCGGAACCGAGGTCGACGAGCAGGCGATCCTCGACATCGCCCGCTACGCGCTCGCACGGATGCGCATCCACCCGCTCTCCGAGCTCTCGGTGATCGTCGTGGACGAGGACGCCATGGAGCAGTTGCACATCCAGTGGATGGACCTGCCGGGGCCGACCGACGTCATGTCCTTCCCGATGGACGAACTGCGTCCGCCGTCGAAGGACGACGCCGAGCCCCCGCAGGGACTCCTCGGCGACATCGTGCTGTGCCCCGAGGTCGCCAAGAAGCAGGGCGAGGAAGCCGAGACGCAGCACTCCATGGACGAGGAGCTCCAGCTGCTCACCGTCCACGGCGTGCTGCACCTGCTGGGCTACGACCACGAGGAGCCCGACGAGAAGGCCGAGATGTTCGGCCTCCAGGCGGCCATCGTGGACGGCTGGCGCGCGGAGAAGGGCCTGACCGGCCCGTCCCCCGCCCCGACCGTCTCATGAGCCCCGCCCTCGTCTCCGGCGCCGTCGCCCTGGTCGTCGTCGCGTGGCTCGCCGCCTGTGCGGAGGCGGGCCTCGCGCGCGTCTCCAGCTTCCGCGCCGAGGAGGCCGTACGGACCGGCCGTCGCGGCAGCGCCAAGCTCGCCCAGATCGCCGCCGACCCGACCCGCTATCTCAACGTGGCGCTGCTGGTGCGCGTCGCCTGCGAGATGGCGGCCGCCGCGCTCGTCACCTACGCCTGTCTGCGGGAGTTCGACGGCACCACCGAGGCGCTCCTGGTCGCGATCGGGGTGATGGTCCTCGTGTCGTACGTCGCCGTCGGTGTCTCCCCGCGCACCATCGGCCGCCAGCACCCGCTGAACACCGCGACAGCGGCGGCGTACATCCTGCTGCCGCTGGCGCGGATCATGGGCCCGATCCCGTCCCTCCTCATCCTCATCGGCAACGCGCTCACCCCCGGCAAGGGCTTCCGTCGCGGTCCCTTCGCCTCCGAGGCGGAGCTGCGCGCACTGGTCGATCTCGCGGAGAAGGAGTCGCTGATCGAGGACGAGGAGCGCCGCATGGTGCACTCGGTCTTCGAGCTGGGCGACACGCTCGTACGGGAGGTCATGGTCCCGAGGACCGACCTGGTCGTCATCGAGCGGTACAAGACGATCCGTCAGGCGCTGACTCTGGCGTTGCGGTCGGGCTTCTCGCGTGTTCCGGTCACCGGCGAGAACGAGGACGACATCGTCGGGATCGTGTACGTGAAGGACCTGGCCCGCAAGACGCACATCAGCCGGGACGCGGAGAGCGAGCTGGTGTCGACGGCGATGCGCCCGGCGGCCTTCGTCCCCGACACCAAGAACGCCGGTGACCTGCTGCGCGAGATGCAGCAGGACCGCAACCACGTGGCCGTGGTCATCGACGAGTACGGCGGCACCGCCGGCATCGTCACCATCGAGGACATCCTCGAGGAGATCGTCGGGGAGATCACCGACGAGTACGACCGCGAACTCCCGCCCGTCGAGGACCTCGGCGACGACCGCCACCGGGTCACCGCCCGCCTCGACATCACCGACCTCGGCGAGCTGTACGGCCTGGAGGAGTACGACGACGAGGACGTGGAGACCGTCGGCGGCCTGCTCGCGAAGGCCCTGGGCCGCGTGCCCATCGCCGGGGCGTCGTCGGTCGTCGGGCTTCCGGACGGCCGGGAACTGAGGCTGACCGCGGAGGCCTCGGCGGGCCGCCGGAACAAGATCGTGACGGTGCTGGTGGAGCCGGTGGACCCGGCGGGGCCGCCGGAGGACGAGGAGAAGAAGCCGGAGTGACACCCCAGGAGCTGCGCGCGTTCTGTCTGTCCTTCAACGAGGCCGTGGAGGACTTCCCGTTCCGGCCGGAGATCTCGGTCTTCAAGGTGCTGGGCAAGCTCTTCGCCCTGACCACGCTGGACGCCCGTCCCCTCACGGTCAACCTCAAGTGCGACCCGGAGGACGCGATCCGGCTGCGGGGCGAACACCCGGGACTGATCGTCCCCGGCTGGCACATGAACAAGCGTCACTGGAACACGGTGACGGTGGACGGCGACCTGCCGGACGGGCTGGTGCGGGAGCTGGTCGAGGACTCGTACGACCTGGTGGTGGCGGGGTTGCCGCGCGCGGAGCGGCTTCGGCTCGACCGTGCGTGAACCCTGGCCCGCCGACGGCCTCGGCGTTCTTCGTATGCTCACCTCATGACTGACAGCGCGCTTGACCCCGAGGACCGCAAGATCGTCACCCTGGCCCGTTCGGCGCGGGTCCGCAACGGTGTCCCCGAGGGGGCGGCCGTGCGGGACGAGACGGGCCGTACGTATGTGGCCGGGACCGTGGCCCTGGACTCGCTGAAGCTGAGTGCGCTGCGGACGGCCGTGGCGATGGCGGTGGCGTCCGGGGCGACGTCGCTGGAGGCGGCGGCGGTGGTGACGGAGGCGGAGCGGGCCTCCGCGGAGGACCTCGCGGCGGTGCGGGACCTCGGTGGCGCCCAGACGCCGGTCCTGGTGGCGGGGCCCGACGGCGCCGTGCGGCTGACGGTCCCGGCGGGCTGAGGTCCTGGAGGCCCCGCCCCTACCGCCCTACCCGCCCCTTCACCCCCGCCAGGGGCCGCGTGCCCCTGGCCCCCCTTCGGGCCTGAACTGCCCCGCCCCGAACACCGGACGGGCTGAGCGAGTAGGCCGGAAATCAGCCTTGCAAGCGCTTGCCCCCCGCGCATCAATGAAGGTATCCCCTGACGGTCCATCAGATTCAAGCCGCGCAGCTGACCGCACCCACTGCCAGGCCGACGGCCGTCAACGCGCACTCCCAGACGACAGGAAGGGAGCTCATCCCCATGAGAGGCAAGCGCACGACCACGGGTGCGGCAGTCATGATCGGGGCCCTCGCGGTCACCGGTCTCACGTTCGCGCCCACCGCGGCCGCCGTCACCCCGACGACGGCGACCATCAACGCCAGTTGCGGACTGTTCGGCGGCGGGGCGGCCACGCTGACCGCGACGCAGAACGGCACCTCGGCCACCATCACCCTCTCGTCCACCGCCATCAAGACACCGCTCGCACTGGCGGCGGACTCCATCACGTCCAAGCTCACCATGGTGAAGGCGAGCGGCGGCACCACCGTCTTCAGCGGGAAGAAGAACCCGGCCATGGCCGCCCAGAGCCCGGTCACCGTCGGTCCGCTCAGCGGCACCGTGGCCTCCGGCGACAGTCTGGAGTTCTACGGCGGCTCGCTGCAGATGACCATCTTCGGGATCTCCGTCACCTGTACGGCCAGCGCCAAGCAGTCACCGGGCCCGTTCGTGTTCGACTGAGTGTCCGGAAGGGCGGCCGGCCGCATGTCCGCCGCGTGTCCGGCCGAGTGATCGACTGAGTGATCTGTTCCGGATGCCGCAGAAACTGATAGCCCGTCAGGTTTCTGCGGCATCTGCATTGACTTCTCACGCGGCCTCCACATCAATGGCCTCCTGTCGGCGCAGACGAGCCGCTGCGCCCGCATCCCTCAGGAGGGGGCAAGCATGGGTCCGACACTCCGAAGACCGCGCCGGCGCCGCTTGGCGTCGCTGCTCGCGGTGACCGCGGTCGCGGTCACGGCGAGCGGGGCGCTGGCCTGCCCGGCCGGTGCGGCGGGCACGAACGTGGACTTCGCCACGCACTGCATCCCGCCCGCGATCGCGGGCATTCCGCCGATCGACGGCACCACCACCGCGAGCGTCTCGGTGGACAACACCAGCCCCAAGGTCGGCGACACGGTCACCGTGACGTACAAGGTGGTCACCGCGGCAGCCGGCAACCCCACCGAGCTCGACCTGCCGGCCGACATCATGACCCCGACCGGCAAGGTCACCCTCGGTGGCGCGCAGACCGGGGACGTGACGGTCGCGGGGCCGAAGAAGAACGACCCGGTGCCCGGCAAGGCCCCCTTCCCGTCGTTCTCCATGACCGGCACCTTCAAGGTCACCAAGGCCGGCGCGATCACGCTCTCGCCGGGCGACTACAACATCCACACCAGCTACATCCTGGAGCTGGACACCCCGTGCACGGTGATCACTCCGCCCGCGCCGGTCTCCGAGACCGTCACCGCGACGGACTCGACCCCGGTCAACCAGCGTGCCATCACGCTGGGTTCGGCCTCCGGGAACGCGGGTGACGGTGTCACCGTCAACGGCACCGGCTTCACGGCGGGCGCGACCGTCACACTGGCCGGACGCTCCGGGGGCAAGCAGACCCAGGACACCGCGACCGTGACCGCGGGCGCCCAGGGCGCCTTCAGCGGCTCGCTGGTGGTCAACGACAAGACGACGACCGGGATCGTCGCGTACGAGGGCGCCTCCTGGAACGCGGACAAGGGCGCCGGGCCCGCGGCCTACGTCGTCAACGGCACCACACCGCCCGTGCCCGCCGGCAGCCAGAAGCTGACGACGACCGTGAAGGCGGGGACGTTGTCCATGTCCCAGGCCGGGGACGCCGTCTCGCTGTCGGCGGTCGACTTCGGCAAGGGCGGGGCATCGACCGGTGACCTCAACACGGTGACCGTCAAGGACTTCCGGGGCGGACCCGCGGGCTGGTCCCTGACCGGCAAGGTCACCGACTTCACCGGTACCGGCGCCAACCTCACCGATCCCGGCGCCAAGATCGACGCCGGGAAGCTGAGCTGGACCCCGTCCTGCGCGACCAAGGCCGGCAGCCCCAGCACCTGCAAGGCGGGTTCAGCGGGCACGGTGGGCACCTCGGGGGCGACCCTCGCGTCGGCCCCGGACGGCACGAGCACCGGCGGTGAGTTCACCGTGGATGCCGGACTCTCCCTGGACGTACCGGCGTTCACGCCTCCGGGCTCGTACTCCGGCGTCCTCACCCTCACGCTCACCTGATTCCGACGGCACGGGCGCCCGCACCCGCCCGTGCCTACAACCACGTCAGTGGGGGGCCGCACCCATGCGCAAGTTCTCCGTCCTCCTCCTGGGCCTGCTGCTCCTGGCCATGACCGCGGGTCCCGCCCGGGCCGCCGACAACGGCAGCTGGTCCGTCTTCCCGGCCTCCTCGCAGATCGCCGAGCGCCCGTACTTCTACCTCTCCGCCGACCCCGGTACGCGCCTGAGGGACAAGGTCGTCGTCGCCAACAAGACCGCCCGCCCGCTGACCTTCCGCCTCTACGCGGCCGATGCCTACAACACCGCCCGCGACGGTGGATTCGCCGTACGGACGCAGAAGGAGAAGCAGCGGGGGGTGGGCGCGTGGGCCAAGCCCGCCCGCACCCGGGTCACCGTCCCCGCGCACGGCAAGGTCACCGTGCCGTTCACGCTCCGCGTGCCCGCGGACGCCGAACCCGGAGACCATCCGGGCGCTGTGGTGGCACTCGACGAACGCGTCGACCAGGGCGACGGTTCCGTCGCGCTCGGCGTGCAACGGGCCGTCGGAGCCCGCGTCTACCTCCGCGTCGGTGGCCCCGTACTCCCCGCGATCGCCGTCGAGAACGTCCGCGTCACCCACGACCAACCGCTCGTCCCCGGACTCGGCGACAGCACCGCGACGATCTCCTACACCCTCCACAACACCGGCAACGTCACCCTCGACCCGAAGGTGGAGCTACGGGCGCGGGGCCTGTTCGGCCGGACGCTGCTGGCCCGCGACCTGGCCAGGATCCCCGCCGAGCTGCTGCCCGGTCAGCGCGTCCGGCTCAGCGAACCCTGGCGCGGCGCGCCCCAGCTCGACTGGGGCGACGTGACGCTCACGGCGAGCGCGCAGGACACCCGCGAGTCGGCGAGCGCGTCCTTCTTCGCCCTGCCGTGGCTGGTGGCGGCGCTCCTGGCCGTGGTCCTGCCGGTGGGAGCGGTCCTGCTGATCAGAGCGCGTCGGGCCCGCGCTCTCCCGTCCGTACCCGCACCACCGTCTCCACCGGCAGCGCCCACACCTTCCCGTCCCCGATCTTCCCCGTCTGCGCGGCCTTGACGATCGCGTCGATGACGGCGTCCGAGTCGGCGTCCCCGACGACGACCTCGATCCGGACCTTGGGGACCAGGTCGATCTGGTACTCGGCGCCCCGGTAGACCTCGGTGTGGCCGCGCTGGCGGCCGTAGCCGCTGGCCTCGGTCACGGTCAGACCGTGCACACCGAGCTCCTGGAGAGCGGTCTTGACCTCGTCGAGGCGGTACGGCTTGACGATCGCGGTGATGAGCTTCATGCCTGGGGCTTGACCTTCTGCGCGGAGGGAAGGACGGACGCGGTGACCGGGGCGCCGTGGCCCAGGACGCCGTGATCGTATGCGGTCTCGGCGTGCACCGTAAGGTCCAGGCCGGTGTACTCCTGGTCCTCGCTCGCACGCAGGCCCACGGTCTTGTCGATCAGCTTGCCGATGCCGTACGTCACGAGGAAGGCGTAGGTCCCCACGGCGAGCACGGCCACCAGCTGCTTGCCGAGCTGGGCCAGGCCCCCGCCGTAGAGGAGCCCCTCGGGCCCGTCGGTCATCGACTCGACCGCGAAGACCCCGATGAGGAGCGTGCCGATGACTCCGCCGACCAGGTGGACGCCGACGACGTCCAGGGAGTCGTCGTAGTTCAGCCGGAACTTCCAGCCCACGGCGTACGAGCAGACCGTGCCGGCGGCGAGACCGACGACCAGGGCGCCGAGCAGGGAGATGGAACCGCAGGACGGGGTGATCGCGACCAGGCCCGCGACCGCGCCGGAGGCGGAGCCCAGCGTGGTCGGGTGGCCGTCGCGCTTCTGCTCCACGAACAGCCAGCCGAGCAGACCGGTGCAGCCGGCCGCGAGGGTGTTGAGGAACGCGGCGGCGGCCAGGCCGTTGGCGCCGAGGGCCGAACCGGCGTTGAAGCCGAACCAGCCGAACCAGAGCAGACCCGCGCCCAGCATCACCATGGGGAGGTTGTGCGGGCGCATCGCGTCCTTCTTGAAGCCCAGCCGCGGGCCGAGGACCAGGCACAACGCCAGGCCGGAGGCGCCGGAGACGATCTCGACGGGCAGTCCGCCGGCGAAGTCCAGGGCACCGAGACGCTCGAGGATCCAGCCGCCCGGGCCCCAGACCCAGTGCGCGACGGGAACGTATACGAGCAACGCCCAGACGGGCACGAACAGCAGCCACGCGCCGAACTTCGCGCGGTCCGCGATCGCGCCGCTGACCAGGGCGGCCGTGATGATCGCGAAGGTGAGCTGGAAGGTCGCGAACAGGAGGGTGGGGACGGTGCCGTGGACGCTGTCGGGGCCGAGGCCCGACATTCCGGCGTGCTCCAGCCCGCCGATGATCCCGCCGCCGATGTCGTCCCCGAACGCGAGGGAGTATCCGGCTGCCAGCCACACCACCGTGACCAGGGCGATCGACACGAAGCTCATCATCAGCATGTTGAGGACGCTCTTCGTGCGGACCATGCCGCCGTAGAACAGGGCCAGGCCGGGAGTCATCAGCAGGACGAGGGCGGTGGCGGCGAGCAGCCAGGCGGTGTCGCCGGTGTCTATGCGCTCTACGGCCAGGGGCGCGGCGAGGGTCACGGTCGTCTCCAACGGTGTGGGGGCTCGTCAGAGGGTCACCGGCGTGAGTTTCGAGTTGTGCACGGGGGTGTTTCCGCCACGTTTCGTTGCGTGGGGGTTTCGGAAAGCTCACGGGGAGGACTGGGGGCGGACGCTTGTGCGGCGGGGCTCTTTGGATCAGGGAGAATGGGCGCCATGAGCGTTCGCAGTCAGTCATCCGAGCCGTCGGCGTCGTCGTCGGTCCCCCACCGCGCCGGCTTCGCCTGCTTCGTGGGCCGCCCCAACGCGGGCAAGTCCACCCTCACGAACGCTCTGGTCGGGCAGAAGGTGGCGATCACCGCGAACCAGCCGCAGACGACGCGGCACACGGTACGGGGGATCGTGCACCGGCCCGAGGCCCAGCTGATCCTGGTGGACACCCCGGGGCTGCACAAGCCGCGCACGCTGCTCGGCGAGCGGCTGAACGACGTCGTACGGACCACCTGGGCCGAGGTCGACGTGATCGGCTTCTGTCTGCCGGCGAACGAGAAGCTCGGCCCCGGTGACCGCTTCATCGTGAAGGAACTCGCGGGGATCAAGAAGTCCCCGAAGGTCGCGATCATCACGAAGACGGACCTCGTCGACTCCAAGACGCTGGCCGAGCAGCTGATCGCCGTCGACCAGCTCGGCAAGGAGCTCGGCATCGAGTGGGCGGAGATCGTCCCGGTGTCGGCGACCGCGAACCAGCAGGTCGACCTGTTGGCGGACCTGCTGATCCCGATGCTTCCCGAGGGCCCGGCCCTCTACCCCGAGGGTGACCTCACCGACGAGCCCGAGCAGGTCATGATCGCGGAGCTGATCCGTGAGGCCGCGCTGGAGGGCGTGCGCGACGAGCTGCCCCACTCCATCGCCGTCGTCGTGGAGGAGATGATCCCCCGCGAGGACCGGCCCGCCGACAGGCCACTCCTCGACATCCACGCCTTCGTCTACATCGAGCGGCCCAGCCAGAAGGGCATCATCATCGGCCCCAAGGGCAAGCGGCTGAAGGACGTCGGCATCAAGTCCCGCAAGCAGATCGAGGCGCTGCTGGGGACGCCGGTCTTCCTCGACCTGCACGTGAAGGTCGCGAAGGACTGGCAGCGCGACCCTCGGCAGCTGCGCAAGCTGGGCTTCTAGGACAGGCCACGGCGTTCGCCCGCCCAGCGCAGGAGCATGGCCGTGGCTTCCGCTCGGTCCCCGGGGGCGAGGGCCGCGATGGTGGTGTGGTGATCGGCGCCGGGAGCCAGGTAGCGGCGGGAGTCGACGGTGCCGCGCCCCAGACGGAAGGGCTCGGCCACCGCGGGGTCCTGGGCGCCGTCGACGAAGAGGAGCCGGCTGCCCTTCTGGCGGACCCAGCGGTCGATGTCGGGCATCGCGCGGTGGTCGAAGCGCAGCGGGATGTCACGGGGCACGAAGTTGCGCGGCTCGGTGGCGTCCGGGTAGCGCAACAGGCCCTTCAGATGGGCGGTGGGGACAGTCAAGTACCCCAGCTGAGTGCCCAGTTGGTAGAAGTACGGGATGTAGTCCTGTGCGACCTGGTCGGCGTAGACCGGGAGCACCGAGGTGGTTTCCAGCCAGGCGTAGAGCTCGTCGGTCGACGCGTCCGGGGCCGGCACGGTGGCGCAGGCCGACGCCCCGCGGTTCTGCCAGAACATCAGCGGAGCGCGTCGCACCGCCGTCTCGAAGGCCTTGTCGGCGCTGCCCACGATCCGGAACGTGTCACCCGTGGACGCCGCCCAGGCTTCGTAACGGGCGACCATCTCGTCCCGGCGCAGGAGCGCCTGCCGCTGCGCCGTCGCTATGGCCTCGCGGCAGGAGGCCGTGCCCACGGTCTCCAGAAACCGGAGATAGGCGGAGTCGTCGCGGTCGTCGACGTTGTTCGGGGCCGAGTACGCCACCGTGCCGTCCACGTCGTCCGGGTGGAACCGGCGGTGGTAGACGGAGGTCATCCCGCCCTTGCTGCCGCCCGTCGAGATCCACGTCCCGCGATACAGCTGTTTGAACAGCCGCACGACACGGTGGTGGTCGTCGGCGGCCTGCCGGACGGTCAGCCGCGACCAGTCCTCCGTCGTCGGCCGGGAGGTGCCGAAGAAGCGGTGCTCGACGCCGATCTGGTTGCCGTCGAGCAGCACGGTCGGCTCGGTCCGACGCGGTGACAGCGGCAGGTCGTAACCCGTCGTGAACAGCACCGTGGGACGGTCCGCCGATCTGTGGAGCAGCGTCAGGCGCTGCTCGAAGGTGCCCGCCGACGGCCGGGCGTGATCGACGGGCTGGCGCAGGCCCAGGACGAAGAAGCGGTACTCCGGGTCCGCGGCCGGCCGCTCCTCGATCACGCGCAGGCCGGGCAACGAGTGGAGGGCGTCGAGTATGTCGCCCTGGCGAGGCCCCGCCCCGTCTGTTGTCACCGCCGCCATCGCCGTCGTCGGCGCCGCGGGCGCGGTTCCCGTCAGGGCGAGAATCCCGGCCACCACCGCCACCGCTGCCGTCCGCCGACGTCTGTTGCCCGTTCGCATCGCAACCCCTATCCACCGTCTGTCTCCGACTGCTTCAGTACAGCTGTCGGACGGCGGGGGGAGATCCCCCGCGGGCGGGGGACGCGTCCCCCGCAGGGGGGAGAAGGAATCCGGACGGTCGGGACGGGCCGGTGGCCCGGGTTTCAGTCGGAGCGCTGCGCGCGCAGCAGCTCCTGGTACCACCCGTACGACGACTTGGGGGTCCTGGCGAGGGTCTCGAAGTCCACGTGGACCAACCCGAACCGTCGCGCGTACCCCTCCGCCCACTCGAAGTTGTCCAGCAGCGACCACACGAAGTAGCCGCGGACGTCCACGCCCGCCTCCGACGCCTCGTGCAGGGCGCGGATGTGGCCGTCGAGGTAGCTGATCCGGGACTGGTCGTCGACGCCCTCGTAGGAGCAGCCGTTCTCGGTGATGACGATCGGGGGGAGCCGGTCGCCGTACCGCTCGTGGAGACCGGTGAGCAGTTCGGTCAGGCCCGCCGGGACCACCGGCCAGCCGAAGTCCGTCACCGGGACGCCCTCGATCTCCCGTACCGAGAAGGGGAGTTCGGCGGGGATCGTCAGTCCGCCGAACTCGATGTCCGCGCCCTGCGGGGCGCCCACCCGGGTCGGCGCGTAGTAGTTGACGCCGTACCAGTCGAGAGGCTCCCCGATGATCTTGAGGTCGTCGGTCACGTCGCCCGGCATCAACTCGCCGATGCCCTCCGGGTATTCGCCGAGCAGGACCGGGTCCGAGAACAGGTGGTTGAGGAGGAGGTCGTAGAAGCCCGCCGCCTCCAGGTCGGCCTGCTCCCGCGACGCCGGCCACGTCGGCCCGTGCGAGTTGGCGATCCCGATGTCCGTGGCGCCGCCCGCGCGCAGCGCCCGCACGGCCAGACCGTGGGCCAGCAACTGGTGGTGGGCGGCCGGGAGCGCGTCGAACATCAGCCGCTTGCCCGGCGCGTGCGCGCCCAGCGCGTGCCCGAACAGGGTGTGCTCGGCGGGCTCGTTGATCGTGATCCACTTCTTCACGCGGTCACCGAGCCGGTCGGCGACGACGGACACGTACTCCGCGAAGCGCGACGCCGTGTCCCGTTCCAGCCAGCCGCCCGCCTCCTCGAGGGCCAGCGGCAGGTCCCAGTGGAAGAGGGTCGGGACCGGGCGGACGCCCGCCGCGCACAGCTCGTCGACCAGGCGGTCGTAGAAGTCCAGGCCGCCCTCGGCGCGCACCCGCGGCCAGGAGATGGAGAAGCGGTACGCGTCCACACCGAGGCCGGCCAGCAGGGCCACGTCCTCGCCGTAGCGGTGGTAGTGGTCGCAGGCCACCGCCGCGGTGGAGCCGTCCTTCACCCGCCCGGGCTCGGCCGAGAAGGCGTCCCAGACGGACGGCTCACGCCGGCCCGCCGCTCCCTCGATCTGGTGGGCCGAGGTCGAGACGCCCCACAGGAAGCCGTCCGGGAACTGGGGTATCGGGTTCGTCGCCATGCGCCGGATCATCGGTACTGGCGGGTAGGGAAGTCAACGGGCAGGCGCGAAGAACGAGTTACGCGCCTTCCTTGAGCACCCGGGAGATCAGCTTGCGCTGCTCGTCCGTGAGCCGGGGATCGGCCGCGTACACCGTCTTCCCGTCCACCGTGATCTGGTAGCCGAAGCCGTCCGGCACCCCGATCGGCGGCGTGCCCCGCCCCGCGGCGAATGCCTTCTCGGCGAGGGCGTGCCATTCGTGGGCATCGGGCAGCCGCGAGGTGTCCACCTCGGCATGCCGCTCGATGCCCGCGAACCCGCCCGTGCGCCGTACCTGAATACGCATGGTTCCTGTCTAGTACGGAGTCAGAGAATGCGCACCCCGACCTGCTCCCACGCCTTCTCCACCGCCTGGAGTTCCTCGCCGCCGTCGCCGAAGCGCTCGCGCGCGGCCTTGACGGTCAGCTTGGCGAAGTCGCCGAAGAACGCCCGCTCCGTGAGCTCGCCGCCGGTCAGGGCGTCGTACCAGACCTGTCCCGCCTTCTCCCAGGCGTAGCCGCCGAGCGCGGTGGCGGCCAGGTAGAACGCGTGGTTGGGGATGCCGGAGTTGATGTGGACGCCGCCGTTGTCGCGGCCGGTGCGGACGTAGTCGTCCATGGTCGCGGGCTGCGGGTCCTTGCCGAGGACGTCGTCGTCGTACGCGCTGCCCGGCTCCTTCATGGAACGCAGGGCCTTGCCGGTGACGCGCGGGGCGAGCAGGCCCGCGCCGATCAGCCAGTCGGCCTCGGTGGCGGTCTGGCCGAGTGTGTACTGCTTGATGAGCGAGCCGAAGACGTCGGACATCGACTCGTTGAGGGCGCCCGGCTGCCCGAAGTACGTGAGGTTGGCCGTGTACTGGGTGACGCCGTGGGTCAGTTCGTGGCCGATGACGTCGATCGGGATGGTGAAGTCGAGGAAGATCTCGCCGTCACCGTCGCCGAACACCATCTGCTCGCCGTTCCAGAAGGCGTTGCCGTAGTTCTCGTCGTAGTGGACGGTCGCGTCCAGGGGCAGGCCGTCGCCGTCGATCGAGTGGCGGCCGTAGGCCTTGAGGTAGAGGTCGAAGGTGGCGCCGAGGCCGGAGTAGGCGCGGTTGACCGTGGCGTCCTGGCCGGGCTCCGAGCCCTCCGCGCGTACTTCGGTGCCCGGCAGGTCGGTCTTGTGCCCGGCGTCGTAGAGGGTGCGCAGCGGCTGGTCCGCCGGTGCCTTCGTGGTCGGGGCGGCGGACAGGCCGAACTCGGCGCTCACCCGGCGGCGGCCGCGTTCGTGGGCGTCGCGGAGCAGGGTCCGGCGGGCGGGGCCGGACAGGGCCGGGTCCTCGCTGCGGGCGAGCCTGTCGAGGAGGTGGGGTGGCACGATGGTGCAGAAGACGGGCTCGAAGCCCCCGTTGGTGGTCATGCCGGGCACCATTGCACTGAGTTATGGCGCTGTCACTACCCGCAACCATGATTGGTGAAATGGGGCGCCAACGGGCATCGCGATGGGCGGCGAAGTGGTATAGCGCACTTTTTGCCCCATAGGCCCCTTCTTGTGCGGGCGGTCCCGCATACTGATACGGGCCCGCGCGTCGGGTGCGGCTCGGCTAGGCTGCGGCATCATGCGTTTCGGGCTGCTTCTCCTTAGCTGCCGCGGCGAGGGCCTGTAATCGAGGCCGACCCCCTCCCCGCGGAGTTTTGGCGTTTCCGCCGTCGGCCGTCCTTCAGGACCCGCCTTCGAGGAGCCCCCGCATCATGGCGAACCGCCAGCAGCCCACCTCCATGCCGATCCACAAGTACGGCCAGTACGACCAGGTCGACATCCCGGACCGCACGTGGCCGAACAACCGGATCACCGTCGCTCCCCGCTGGCTCTCCACCGACCTGCGTGACGGCAACCAGGCCCTGATCGACCCGATGTCGCCCGAGCGCAAGCGTCGGATGTTCGACCAGCTGGTCAAGATGGGCTACAAGGAGATCGAGGTCGGCTTCCCCGCCTCCGGCCAGACCGACTTCGACTTCGTGCGCTCCATCGTCGAGGAGCCCGGCGCGATCCCCGACGACGTCACCATCTCCGTACTGACCCAGGCCCGCGAGGACCTGATCGAGCGGACCGTGGAGTCCCTGAAGGGCGCCAAGCGCGCCACGGTCCACCTGTACAACGCCACGGCTCCCGTCTTCCGCCGGGTCGTCTTCCGCGGCTCCAAGGACGACATCAAGCAGATCGCGGTCGACGGCACCCGGCTGGTCATGGAGTACGCCGAGAAGCACCTGGGCCCCGAGACCGAGTTCGGATACCAGTACTCGCCGGAGATCTTCACCGACACCGAGCTGGACTTCGCGCTGGAGGTCTGCGAGGCGGTCATGGACGTCTACCAGCCCGGCCCGGGCCGCGAGATCATCCTCAACCTGCCCGCCACCGTGGAGCGTTCGACGCCGTCGACGCACGCGGACCGCTTCGAGTGGATGAGCCGCAACGTCTCCCGCCGCGAGCACGTCGTCATCTCCGTCCACCCCCACAACGACCGCGGAACCGCCGTCGCCGCCGCCGAGCTGGCGCTGATGGCCGGCGCCGACCGCGTCGAGGGCTGCCTGTTCGGCCAGGGCGAGCGCACCGGCAACGTCGACCTGGTCACCCTGGGCATGAACCTGTTCTCGCAGGGCGTCGACCCGCAGATCGACTTCTCCGACATCGACGAGATCCGTCGTACGTGGGAGTACTGCAACCAGATGGAGGTCCACCCGCGCCACCCGTACGTGGGCGACCTGGTCTACACGTCCTTCTCCGGCTCCCACCAGGACGCCATCAAGAAGGGCTTCGACGCCATGGAGGCCGACGCGGCCGCCAAGGGCGTCACCGTCGACGACATCGAGTGGGCCGTGCCGTACCTGCCGATCGACCCGAAGGACGTCGGCCGTTCCTACGAGGCCGTCATCCGGGTCAACTCGCAGTCCGGCAAGGGCGGTATCGCGTACGTCCTGAAGAACGACCACAAGCTGGACCTGCCGCGACGGATGCAGATCGAGTTCTCCAAGCTCATCCAGGCCAAGACGGACGCCGAGGGCGGCGAGGTCACCGGCGGCGCCATCTGGGCCACTTTCCAGGACGAGTACCTGCCCAACCCCGAGAACCCGTGGGGCCGTATCCAGGTCAGGAACGGGCAGTCGACGACGGACAAGGACGGCGTGGACACGCTCACGGTCGAGGCCGAGGTGGATGGCGTCGAGACCACGCTGGTCGGCACCGGCAACGGTCCGATCTCCGCGTTCTTCCACGCGCTGCAGGGCATCGGGATCGACGCCCGCCTGCTGGACTACCAGGAGCACACGATGAGCGAGGGTGCCTCCGCACAGGCCGCCTCCTACATCGAATGCGCGATCGACGGCAAGGTCATCTGGGGAATCGGCATCGATGCGAACACGACACGTGCGTCACTGAAGGCGGTTGTCTCCGCCGTCAACCGCGCGGCACGCTGATCAGCCTCACCAGCGGTTTAGGGCCCCGTTCGCCGTTCGTACGGCGGGCGGGGCCCCGTCGTATACCGGCCAATCCCTGTGGAGGTCACGGAAAGGTCTCCTCCAGGGTAATGACTCCACCTGGCGGATGTGGCTAACATCACGCAAGCGCGGCGATGTTGCCGCGGGGTTACGGAGGTGCGACGTGCTGCCAGGACGGGGACGAACCGGCTCTGCCGCCAGGCCTGCGCGCCTCCTGGGCACCCGTACCGCGTGGACGACCGTCGGCGACGGCGAGTTCTTCTGCCCCGGCTGCGGCGGCGACCGCAACTACCAGCGGCTCACCGGGCGCCGCCGTTTCACCCTCCTCGGTATGCCCGTCGTCCCGCGCGGCGAGACCGGCCCGGTCGTCGAGTGCGCCGCCTGCCGCAGCCACTTCGGCACCGACGTCCTCGACCACCCGACCACCACCCGCTTCTCCGCGATGCTCCGCGACGCCGTCCACACCGTCGCCCTCGCGGTCCTCGCGGCGGGCGGCACCTGCTCCCGTACGTCCCTGGAGACCGCCGCCGCCACGGTCCGCGCCGCCGGCTTCGACGACTGCACCGAGGAGCAGCTGGAGGCCCTGGTCGAGGCCCTCGCCGCCGACACCGGCCGGTTCTACGACCGCCCCTGCGGAACGGGCCTCGCCATAGAGCTCCACGAGGCCCTCGACCCGCTGGCCGCCCACCTCGCCCCGGCCGGCCGCGAGTCGATCCTCGTCCAGGGCGCGCGCATCGCCCTCGCCGACGGTCCGTACACCCCCGCCGAACGCGACGCCCTCACCACCGTGGGCGCCGCGCTGACCATCTGCACGGACGACGTGACCCGACTGCTGGCGGCGGCCCGAACGCCGTCGTAGCGGGTCGCGGTCCGACACGGCCCGTCGTCATCCGTCGCGGCACGCCCGCCGTTACTCCCCAGGGAGTAGTCCCGGGCCACCGTCACCCCGGGCAGTACGCCCCAACTCGCCCTCCCGCCCGACGACTTGCCCCCGCCCCGCCGGAAGTCTGGAACCCAACCGGACACCGACCGAGGGGAGGGCCGTCGTATGAGGGCCGCGAGGGCTTGGACATCGAGACGCCGACGGAGCGTGCCATGGCTCGTGCTCGGACTGTGGGTCGTCGTGCTGGCGCTCGCGTCGCCGTTCGCGGCGAAGCTGGCGGACGTGCAGCGGGACCGGGCGGTGGACTATCTGCCGGCCAGTGCCGACTCCACACAGGTGGCGAAGATCCAGGAGCGGCTGCCCGGTGGGGAGGCCACCGAGATGGTGGTCGTGTACCACCGGGACGGCGGGCTGACGGCGCGGGACAGGGCGACCGCCGCCGAGCAGCTGGAGCGGATCGCGGGGGCGCACCGGCTCACCGGTGAGCCGCGGGGCGTTCCGTCCGAGGACGGGACCACGCTGATGTACCCGGTCGCCAGCACCGAGCCGGGGACCGACGAGGACGCCCGTGACGCGCTCGTCAACGACGTGCGGGACATCGCCAGGGGCTCGGACGGACTGAGCGTCGACGTCGGCGGGGAGGGGGCGCTGGCGACCGACGCGAACGAGGTCTACGACTCGCTCGACGGGCCGCTGCTCTACACCACCGCCGCGGTCGTCGCGCTGCTGCTGGTCCTGATCTACCGCAGCCCCTTCCTGTGGCTCGTGCCGCTCGCCGTCGCGGGCGTCGCCGACTACCTGTCGATGGGCGTCGCCTACGGACTCAACCAGGGCTTCGGCACGTCGGTGTCCGGCCAGAGCTCCGGCATCATGACGATCCTCGTGTTCGGCGCCGGCACCGACTACGCGCTGCTGCTCGTCTCCCGCTACCGCGAGGAACTACGGCGCGTCGAGCGGCCCTACGACGCCATGGCCGCCGCCCTGCGCGGCTGCGGGCCGGCCGTGCTCGCCTCCTCCGGGACCGTCGCAGCCGGGCTGCTGTGCCTGCTCGCCGCCGACCTCAACAGCAGCCGGGGCATGGGGCCGCTGGGCACGGTGGGTGTGCTGTGCGCCCTCGCCGCCATGCTGACCCTGCTGCCCGCGCTCCTGGTGCTGCTCGGACGGCGGGTGTTCTGGCCGCTCGTGCCGCGCTACGGCAGTACGCCCAAGGCCCGCCGGTCGCTGTTCGCCGCGATGGGCAGCTCCGCCGGACGCCGGCCGCTGACCGTCCTCGCGAGCGGGGCCGTGCTGCTCGGCGCGCTCGCCCTGGGCGCGCTGAACCTGCCCGGCGCTCTCAAGCAGGAGGACTCCTTCACCAGCAAGCCCGACGCGGTCGCCGCCATGCAGACCCTGGCCGCCGCCTACCCCGGGCACGGCACCCGGCCCCTCACCGTCATCACACCCACCGACCGGGCCGACGCCACCCTCGCCGAGATCCGCGGCACACGGGGCGTCGACAGCGCCGAGCGCGGCCGCGGCGGGGGAGGCTGGACCGAGATCGCCGTCACCGCCGGCTCCCCGCCCGAGTCCGCGGGCGAGACCGCCACCATCGAGGTCCTGCGCGACCAACTCGACGGCTCCTACGTCGGCGGGCCCAGCGCCGAACAGCTCGACCTGAAGGACACCAACGCCCGGGACCGGATGATCGTCGTCCCGCTCGTCCTCGTCTCCGTCCTGCTGATCCTCGTCGCCCTGCTGCGCTCGCTCGTCGCGCCGCTGCTGCTGGTCGCCGCCGTGGTCGCGGTGTGGGGCGCGGCCCTCGGCATCGCCGGGCTCGTGTTCGGGCCGGTGTTCGGCTTCGAGGGCACGGACCCGGGGCTGGGGCTGCTGTCCTTCGTGTTCCTGGTGGCCCTCGGCGTCGACTACGGCATCTTCCTGATGCACCGGATGCGGGAGGAGTCCCTGAACGGCGCCGAACCCGTCGCCGCCGCGCTCACCGCGCTGCGCACGACGGGCGGGGTCATCGCCTCCGCCGGACTCGTCCTCGCCGCCACCTTCGCGGTGCTCACCAGCATGCCGCTCGTCCAACTCGTCGAGCTGGGCTTCGTCATCGCGGTGGGCGTGCTCCTCGACACCTTCCTCGTCCGCACCTACCTGGTCACCAGCGCGAGCGTGGCGCTGCGGCGGCGGGTGTGGTGGCCGGGAAGCCTGTCGCGGGCACCCAAGACGCCGGTGCGGCCGGAGCGGCAGCCGGAGCCGGTGTGAGCTCACGCACCCGCGGGGCGCCCCTCCCCTCCCGGAGGGGCGCCCGTGTGACGCAGGATGAGCCGGTGCAGCAGACGACGAGAGCGACGACCCGCCCCCGCCTCGGCGAGCGGATCATGGAGGCGATCAACCGCGACCCCCGGACAGCACCGCACGGCGCCCGCAACGACGCACTGCTCGCCCTGGCTCTCGCCGTGACGACCGTGTGCCTAATGCTGCTCACCCGCGGGGGCGGCCGACCGGACACCCTCGACGAGGGCAACAGCCCGGACGCGCTGGGCTGGACGCTGCTGCTCGCCGCAAATGTGCCGATCACGTGGCGGCGACGCCGCCCGATGCTCGTCCTCGCCGCGGTGGTGGCGCTGGTCGTGCCGTACTACGCCCTCGACAACAACCACGACGCACCCACACCGGCGGCCTTCGTCGCGCTCTACACGGTCGCCGTCACCGGCCGTCCCCTGCGCACGGTCCTGGCGGGCGCCACCGTCCTCGCCGTCTCCCTGAGCGTGATGCTCATCGTCGACACCGAGCAGGCCCTCGAACTCCTGCACATCTCCGGATGGATCGTCGCCGTCATCTTCTGCGGCATCGACGTCCGCTACTACCGCCGGTACGTCTCCTCCATCGTCGACCGCGCCGAGAAAGCCGAACGCACCCGCGAGGAGGAAGCCCGCCGCAGGGTCGCGGAGGAGCGGCTGCGGATCGCCCGGGACCTGCACGACCTGCTCGCGCACAGCATCACCGTCATCGGTGTGCAGACCTCCGTCGCCGCGCACGTCCTGGCCGCCGACCCCGAGCGTCTCGACCGGGAGACCGTCGCCAAGGCCCTCGACGACATCGCCGAGACCTGCCGCAGCGCACGCGGCGAACTCCGTACGACGCTGGACGTGCTGCGGGCGGCCGAACACGGAGAGTCCCGCGGCCCGTTGCCCGGCCTCGACGGACTGACCTACCTGGTGGAGGCCGCGCGGCTCGCGGGCGCCCGGGTCGAGCCCGAGGTCCGGGTCCGGCAGGCCCCGCCCGCCGTGGGCGCCGCCGCCTACCGGATCGTGCAGGAGGCGCTGACCAACGCGGTCCGGCACGCGGGCCCCGAACCCGCCGTACGCGTCGAGCTGTACGAGGCTCAGGGCGCCCTGCGTCTGGCGGTCACCGACGACGGGACCGGACCCACGCCGGGCACCGCCCCCGGTTACGGGCTGGTCGGAATGCGCGAGCGGGCCCGCAGCGTGGGTGGCACACTCGACGCCGGACCACGGGGCGGGGGCGGCTTCGAGGTGACCGCCGTCCTGCCGCTCGCCTCGGCCATGTTCGAACGGGGGACCGGATGACCGTCCGGGTACTGCTCGCCGACGACCAGACCCTCGTACGGGAGGCGTTCGCGATGCTCGTCGAGTCGGCGCCGGACATGGAGGTGGTCGGGCAGGCGGCCACCGGGCGGGAGGCCGCGCGGCTGGCCGCCGCCACCCGGGCCGACCTCGTGGTGATGGACCTGCGGATGCCCGACCTCGACGGCATCGAGGCGACCCGGCTGATCGCCGCGAACGAGGACCTGGCCGGGGTGAGGGTCCTGGTCCTCACCACCTACGACACCGACGAGAACATCGTCGAGGCGCTGCGCGCCGGCGCTTCGGGGTTCCTCGTGAAGGACACCCGTCCGGCTGAACTCCTCGACGCCATCCGCACGGTGGCCGCCGGGGAAGCCCTGCTGTCGCCCGGGCCCACCGCCCGGCTGATCGCACGGTTCCTGCGCAGCCCGTCCGCGCCGGTGACCGGGGGCGGCCCCGAGTGTCTGTCGCAGCGGGAGCGGGAGGTCCTCGCGCTGGTCGCGCGCGGGCTCAACAACACGGAGATCGCCGGGACGTTGGGGCTCAGTCCGCTGACCGCGAAGACCCACGTCAGCCGGATCATGGGAAAGCTCGGGGTGCGGGACCGGGCCCAACTCGTCGTTGTGGCATACGAGTCGGGGGTGGTGACACCGGGGACCAGCTGACGGTCGACGGTCGACGGCTGTCCCGCCCGACCGGCTCCCGGGGGCGCCGACCCCTGTACGGCGCCCCCGGAGTACCGGTGTTACGGGAGGGTCTTCTCGTACGACTCGTCGTTGTCGGAGTCGTAGAGCAGCGTGCCGCCGGCGTCGTAGCCCTTGATGCGGGGTGCGACGGTGACCTGCTGGTTCAGGGTGCCGGAGGCGACGAACCAGCCGTGGTCGAGGGCGGCCTCGCTGGTGGCGCCGCCGTAGGAGACGGTCACCTTGGCCACGGACGGCTCGACCGTGCCGATCACACCCCAACGGAACGGCAGCTTCCAGGCGCCCTTGTCGAGGAACGACTGCTGGTACAGCTTGCCGCCGTTGATGTCGGCCTGCACGGGCGGGGAGTCCGGCAGCCGGTCCCCGCCGAGGCTGGTGTTGATCCCCGAATCGTCACCGGGCTTGACGTCGCAGATCAGCCGCGTCTGCGTCGGCTTCTCCTTCACGGCGACCACGAAGATGCCGTCGCCGGGCGCGTTGGAGTCGCCGGTGCTGTTCATCGCCAGGATGATCCGGTAGCCGTCGGCCGTGCCCAGGTCCCTGTCGTTCATGCGGCCGGAGGCGTACTTCCGGTCGTCGGCCAGGCACTTCTCCAGCCCGTCAGAAGCCTGCGCCGGTGTGATCCCGTCGAGCAACTGCCCCGGTGTGGCAGGTCCGGCGGGCCCGGTCGGGGTCGGCGAGGACGTCGGCGTCGGCGTTGTGGCGAGCGTGGCACTCGCCGACGGCTTCGAAGCCGCCGTCCGGGCACCCCCGCCCGGCGCGCCCAGCGCGTACGCGCCCACGGGCACCGCGGCCAGCGTCACCAGTACCGCCCCGGCCACCGCCACCCGGCGCCGCCGCTCGACCACGCCCCGGCGGCGGATCTCGGGGTACGGGGCCGGCGACGGCCGGATCGTGTAGGCGCCCTCGGCGAGCAGCTCACGCACGTGCTCCTCGAAGTCCCCGCTCACGCCCGCGTCGGTGTCCGCCTCGCCGTCCTGTCCCCGCCACTGTTCGTCGTTCACCTGGTACCTCCCTGCCGGGACGGTGTTTCTTCCTTGCCGGTGCGGGCGTGGTCAGGTCCGTCCATGACCTGCGCGAGCCCCGGATACGCACGCAACTTCGCCAGTCCCTTGGACGCCTGGCTCTTCACCGTGCCGGGGGAACACCCGAGGACCTCGGCGACCTCCGCCCCCGACATGTCCTCCCAGTACCGCAGGACGATCACCGCCCGCTGCTGGGGCGGCAGCCCGGCGAGCGCGCCGAGCAGTGCGCTGCGCTCGTCGGCCCACGAGATCGCGTCGCGCGCCGCCATCTCAGGCGGCGCCGCCGTCAGCGCCTCCGTGACCCGCCGCTTGCGGAAGCGGTCACTGTTGCAGTTGACGAGAATCCGTCGGACATAAGCCTCTGGATTGTCACTGCGTGACACGCGCCGCCAGGAGCGGTACACCTTCGCGAGCGCGGTCTGCGTCAGGTCCTCGGCGTGGTGTGCGTCGCCGGTCAGCAGATAGGCGGTCCGTACGAGACGGGACCACCGCGCTCTGACGAATTCCTGGAACCGTTCCTCTTGTTCGGCCTGCATCAAGCACCCTCCCTCGCCCTTCAGACCACCGTCTCGGCCGATTCGGTTGCCCGGGATCCGACACCGGGTTCGAATGGTCCCGTGACGAGACAAGAGGGCGGGGACAGCCGGGGGGACCGGGCACCGTGGGGCGAACGGGCCGCCGGGGTACTGCGGTTGCCGTCCGGGCGGCTGGTGCGGGGCCGGGGCCTGCGGCGCCCGCTCGATGCGGACGCGCCGGCACCGTCGTACGGCGTCTACCTCCTCGGCGGGCGGCCGCCCGAGGTCGCCTGGGAGTCGCGCTGGATCCGCTGGCCCGACTTCCGGCTGCCGAAGGACCGGGAGGCCGCCCGCGCGATGCTCACCGAGGCGTGGGAGCGGGCCGCCGACGAGCGCGTGGAACTCGCCTGCGGCGGCGGCCGTGGGCGTACGGGGACGGCGCTGGCGTGTCTCGCGGTCCTGGACGGCGTACCGCCGGAGCAGGCCGTCGCCTATGTCCGCGAGCACTACGACCGGCACGCGGTCGAGACGCCCTGGCAGGCGCGTTATGTCCGACGGTTCCGGGGGGCCTAGCCTCGCCGTTCCATGTCGCCGGGGTTCACCGGGTTCCTCCGAGGGTGCCCGAGCCTTCAGGCCGGGGAGGGATCGGACTCCTGCGGAGCAGGGCAGGAAGCGGTATTTCGCCCCAAGGGCGAAATACCGTCCACGTGATCGGGTAAACTGCATGCCGTGCGTTGTGAGAACCAAGCGCGTACGCCGTGTTGGTCGAGAGCCAAGACAGCACATGCACCTCCAAGCTTTGCCGTATCAAACCGGGCTGGTTTCAACCCGGCTGGTGTTGATCGTGGAAGACCTGTTGGGTCGCTGACCCGCAGGCTGCGTGAGCCAGGAATCCCCCTGCTTCAGCTGGGGGAGGATTCAACTTGGTCAGCCCGTCAGCCCGTGCCTGTACCGCGGGGCGCCGGTCCGCAGCGTGACGAAGCGGTACGAAGCGGACGGGAAGGCCCGGTGGGGCCTGGGCGGCGGCGGACAGACCGGTCTCGGGGACGACGCCGATGACGGGATATCCGCCGGTGGTGGGGGAGTCGGCGAGGAAGAGCACGGGCCTGCCGTCGGGCGGCACCTGGACCGCGCCGAGCACCATGCCCTCGCTGGGGAGTTCGCCGTCCACCGCCCGTTCCAGGGCGGGTCCGTTCATCCGCAGGGCGATGCGGTTGCTGTTGGGCGATACCGAGAAGCGGCCCGCCGCGAGGGTGCGCACGGCGGTGGCGGTGAACCAGTCGTCGCGCGGGCCGAGCAGTACCGGGAGCACCAGTTCACGCGGGGGCCCGTCCCACAGGGCCAGGTGGGGAGGGGGTGGGCCGGCGCCCGCCGGTTCGCCCAGGGGCAGGACGTCGCCGTCCTTGAGGGGGGCGGGGCCCAGCCCGGACAGCAGGTCGGTGGAGCGGCTGCCGAGGACCGGAGACACGGCGATGCCTCCGCTCAGGGCGAGGTAGCAGCGCAGCCCGAAGGTGGCGGTGCCCACGTCGAGCACCGCACCGGCCGGCAGGTGGACGGGGCTGCCCCAGGCCGCCGGCCGGCCGTCGACGCGTACCGGGGCGGGCGCCCCGGTGACGGCCACGGTCACCGGCCGGGTGGCGCGTACGGCCACGCCGGTCAGGGTGGTCTCCAGGGTGGCGGCGTCGGCGGGGTTGCCCACCAGCCGGTTCGCCAGCCGGTGGGCCGGCTGGTCCAGGGCGCCGGAGCGGGGCACGCCGAGCGCCGCGTGGCCGAACCGTCCCTGGTCCTGGACGGTGGTCAGCGCACCGGCCCGCACCACTTCCACCTTGCCGTCACTCATGCGGCCACCTCCTCGGAAAGAGGCACGAAACGCACCCGGGTGCCCGGTACGAGCAAGGCCGCAGGCTGCCGTTCCAGGTCCCACAGCGTCACCGAAGTCCTGCCGATCAACTGCCAGCCGCCCGGCGAGCTGCGGGGGTAGATGCCGGTGTAGTGACCGGCCAGGGCCACCGACCCGGCCGGCACCGAGGTGCGCGGCTCCGCCCGGCGCGGCACGACGTACGGCTCGCCCCGTCCCGTCATGTACGCGAATCCGGGGGCGAAACCGGAGAACGCCACCCGGTGTTCGGCGCCGCTGTGCACCCGTACCACCTCGTCCTCACTCATGCCCCACAGCTCGGCCACCACGCCCAGGTCGGCCCCGTCGTACCGGACGGGAATCTCCACCAGCTCGCCGCTGTCCGCCGCCGGCGGGGGTGCGGACCAGCGGCCCAACTCCGCCTGGAAGCGGGGGAGATCGCGCACGCCGTACAGCAGCACGGTCTTCTCTCCCGGCACGATCTCCCGCACCGGCGCCAGGGCGCCCGCGCCGATGCGGCGCAGCAGTTCGGCATGCCACGCCTGTGCCTCGCCCGGGCCGTCCAGATCGACGAGCAGCGAGTCCTGTCCGACCGGCAGCAGTCTCATACGAACGCCTCCAGCCTGATTCCCGCGTCCCGCAGTGCCGTGCGGACCTGGAGCGCGAGGCCGACCGCTCCGGGGGTGTCGCCGTGCAGACACAGCGACCTCGCCCGGATCCGTGCCGGCTCACCGGTGAGTGCGATGGTATGGCCGTCGCGGGCCAGCGTGAGGGCCTGGCGGACGACCTGAGCGGGATCACTGATCACGGCGCCGGGTGTGCCGCGCGGGACCAGGGTGCCCGCCGCGGTGTAGGCGCGGTCCACGAAGGCTTCGGCGACCACGGCCAGCCCCTCTTCGGCGGCCGCTCGGTGCATGGCCGAGTCGGGCAGGCACAGCACGGCCAGTCGGGAGTCGGCGAGCCTGGTGCCCGACGCGACGGCGGCGGCCTGTTCGGGGTCGGAGACCACCCGGTTGTAGAGCGCTCCGTGCGGCTTCACATAGGTGACGTCCGCCCCGGCGGCGCGGGCGAACACCTGGAGGGCGCCGATCTGGTACGCGACCTCGGCGGCCAGTTCCTCGGCGGGAACGTCCATGGCCCGGCGCCCGAATCCGGCCAGATCCCGGTAGGAGACCTGGGCCCCGATCCGCACACCCCGCTCGGCGGCCGTGTCACAGACCCGGCGCATGATGCCGGGATCGCCCGCGTGGAAGCCGCAGGCGACATTCGCGCTGGTCACCAGCTCCAACATGGCCTCGTCGTCGGTGAGGACCCAGCGTCCGTAGCCCTCCGCGAGATCCGCGTTGAGATCGATCACGATGTCTGTCATCCCTGGTGCCTGTTCTCCTCGAGACCGCACATGTTCCGTACTCACCACCTGGGTCCGCTTCAACCGATGCGGTAGTCGATGTCCCGCGCATCCGTGATCAGCATGTGTCCGGGAGCGTGGGTGATGGCGAAGGGAGGCCGCGACGCCATCAGGGCGGCCTGCGGGGTGACACCGCACGCCCAGAAGACCGGGACGTCGCCGGGCTCGGCCTCCACCGGGTCGCCGAAGTCGGGACGGGCGAGGTCGTCGATGCCCAGGGCCGCGGGGTCTCCGGTGTGGACCGGCCCGCCGTGGACCGCGGGCATCCGCTCACTGACGCGGATCGCCGTGTCCACCAGGTCGGCCGGGACCTGCCGCATCGATACGACCATGGGGCCGTGCAGCCGCCCCGCCGGCCGGCACTCGCGGCCGCTGCGGTACATCGCGACGTTACGGCCCTGGTCGACGTGGCGCAGTGGTACGCCCGCCTCGTGCAGCGCGGTCTCGAAGGTGAAGCTGCATCCGATCAGGAAGGTGACCAGGTCCTCGCGCCAGTGACCGACCACATCGTCCGGCTCGTCGATCAGCCGGCCGTGCTCCCAGACGCGGTAGCGCGGCACGTCGGTCCGCAGGTCCGCGTCCGGGGCGAGTGTGGTGGACCACGAGCCGGGGTCCGTGACGTCGAGCACCGGGCACGGCCGGGGGTTGCGCTGACAGAACAGCAGCACGTCGTAGGCCCAGTCGGCGGGCACCGTGATCAGGTTGACCTGGGTGAAGCCTCCGCACCACCCGGCGGTGGGCCGACTCGTGCCGTGTCGGAACAGCTCCCGGGCCTGGGCGGGGCTCAGGGCTGCGGGATGAGCGACGGTTGCCACCGGGCGATCCTTTCGACAGGGGAAGCCGAGGACGGGTTGAGCGTCCACCACCTCAGACTAGAGTATTGTTGAACAATCCGACAAGATCTGTGTTGTCTCATCCTCGAGTTTTCGGTTGACTGACCCTCGGAGCATCACGACGGGGAGGACCGAGAATATGGCTGCCGAGCTGGATCCGGCCGTGCTGGTGGGGGATCGCGTACTGCTGGGGCGCTCCAGTACCGCCGAGCGGGTCGCCGACATCCTGCGCACCCGCATCTCGGAGGGCCACCTCGCGCCGGGCAGCAAGCTCTCCGAGGACACCATCGGCAAAGCGCTCGGGATCTCGCGCAACACCCTCCGCGAGGCGTTCCGGCTGCTCACGCACGAGAAGCTGCTGGTCCACGAGCTCAATCGCGGGGTCTTCGTCCGGATGCTCACCGTCCAGGACGTCATCGACATCTACCAGGTGCGCCGGCTCATCGAATGCGCGGTGGTCCGCCACCTGGGCAACCCGCCCTACGATCTGGCCGGTGCGGAGGCCGCTGTCGCCGAGGCGGAACAAGCCGCCGAGGCAGGCGACTGGCTCCGGGTCGGCACCGCCAACACCCACTTCCACGACGCGGTGGTGGCCCTCGGCAAGAGCGTCCGCCTGAACGAACTGATGCGTGGCGTGCTGGCGGAACTGCGCCTCGCCTTCCACGCGATGGGCGGTCTGCGCGGGTTCCACGAGCCCTACCTGGCCCGCAACCGGGACATCCTCGCAGCCCTCAGGGCCGGCGCCACCGTTAAGGCGGAGCTCCTGCTCGCCGACTACCTCAACGACGCCGAGCAGGAACTCGTCCGGACACACTCCGGACTGGGCACGGCCGAAGGGGACCGGGACCACCAGGCCGGATAGCGCTGGACGAGGCACCTGCGACATGGGCCCCTACGACATGGGCTCCTACGACATGGGCCACCGCAGCCGCGCGCGGGCCACGTCGAACGGGTAGACCAGGCGGTAGCTCCCCTGCTGGACCTGCTCCACGACGCCTCGGGCTCCGATGTTCTGATGGTTGTCGTCGAACCTCACGCCGTCCCACGGCATGATCGTGTCCCGCCCCGGGACATCGAGGTTCACCAAGGCGGAACGGATGTCCGCGGGGGAGAGGGAAGCCGCCTCGTCGACCGCCTGGGCCAGGGTCATCACCGCCGTGAACGCGCGCGCTGCGTCGTCGTTCATCGGGCGGTGGTACGTCGTCCGGTAGAGGGCGGCGACGGCCCGGGCCGCTGGATTGCGCACGGCCAGCTCCGCGGACCAGGCGAATCGACTGCACACGCCTTCCGCATCGCTTCCCTCCCTCTTGACGAAGTCCGCGTCGGCATAGCCCGCTCCGAAGGCCATGAGGGCCGGCGGCTCGTACGACGCGGCGTGGAAGTCATCGCTCAGTGCGAGCGCCTGCGGTGTGTACAGCAGGGTCAGGACGACATCGGGAGCCGAAGCCTTCACCTCTTCCACCGCCCCCGAAAGGTCGGTGGACTTGGCGCCGACCTCGACGTCGGCCACGACATCGCCGTCGATCTGGGAGGCGAAGCGCTTGATCATGGACATTCCGTCGTTGCCGTACTGGTCGTCCATGTGCACGACAGCGATGCGTCGTACGGCGGTGCCTTCGCTCTGGCGCTCCTTGAGCAGCGAGAACACCACCCGGCCATAGCTCAGGTCGGAGGGGCCCGTGCGGAAGAACCAGTCCAGGCCCCGCTCGGTCAGCGACGCCGCCGAGGAGCCGCCGTTGACGAAGGGGACCTTCAGTTCCTCGGCCCGCGCGGCGGCCGCTCGGGTGACCGCCGATTCGTATCCGCCGGCCACGGCCACCGCGCCCTGGTCGCTCACCAGGTGCCGCACCTGTCCGGCGCCGGTCGCGCCGGAAGCGGCGGTGTCGGCGGTCAGCAGCCTGATCCTCGGGTGGTTCGCCCGAGGAAGCCCCTGGCCCGGGCCGAGCGGCAGCGGGACGGATGCCAGGTCCTCGTTGACGATCCTCACCGCCAGTTCGGCACCTCGTCGGGTGTCGGCGCCCACGGTGGCCGAGGACCCTGACAGCGGGGCCAGGAACCCGATGGCCACGGTGGCGCGGGTTTTCGCCACGGGTTCCCCCGTGCAGGCGGAGGTGAGCAGCAGGGCCGAACAGAGAACGGCGACCGTGCTGACAGCGGGTCTCGGCATCACGGTTGTCCTTCTGCGGTGAACGGTACGGATGGCGGTGTGTGGTTCGCGGCGGTGTGCAGTCCGTCGGAGAAACGGCGGTGGACCAGCCAGTCCTGCGCCGAGCCGAACGCGGGCTCCCCGGGTGAGGACGGTGACGGGAGGGTCTGTGTGGGGGCCTCGGCCACTGTCTGCCCGAACGCCGCGGCGGAGGGATCCTCCGGCCTGGCCAGCAGATGTCCGGGCAACCGCACCAGAGCGGTCGTCCCCTGCCGGGGCGAGGGGACGAGGGCGACCGAGACGCCGTGTTTGGACGCGAGGCGGCTGACCACGAACAGGCCCATGCTCTGGCCCGCTTCGGGGTCGAAGGCGCGTACTGACGCCAGCCGGTGGTTCGTGGCCGCCATGTCCGTGGCGGTCATCCCCACCCCCTCGTCCACGATGGAGATCACCAGGTCGGCGGCACGGTCGTGCGTCGCGCCGCACGTCACGGTGACGGCGGAGTGGGGGCCGGAGAAGTGCGTGGCGTTCTCCATCAGCTCCGCGAGGAGGTGCACCAGGTCGGTCACGGCGTCACCCGCGATGTCCGCCTCGACAGCGGGCCGGCAGACGACCCGCGTGTACTGCTCCACCTCGGCGCTCGCGGCGAGCAGGACCTCCGACAGGGGCATCGGGCGGTCCCAGCCGCGTCCGGCGTCCGAACCCGCGAGCACCAGCAGGCTCTCGTCGGTACGCAGCATCTGCGTGGCCAGGTGGTCCAGCCGGAACAGCCGCGCCAGACGTTCGGGGTCCCGCTCGTCCTGTTCGAGGTCCCCGATCTCGGTGAGGAGCTTGCCCACCAGATGCTGATTGCGACGGGAGAGGTGCACGAACATCCCGTTGATGTGCGAGCGGAGCGCGGCCTGGTCGGTGGCCAGCCGTACGGCTGCGCTCTGCACGGCGTCGAACGCCTCGGCGACCTCGCCGATCTCGTCGTCGGACACCACCAGGGTGGGCGTGGCCCTGAAGTCGCCCAGGTCATCGGCGTCCGCCTGCCGCAGCCGTTCGAGCGCCTCGGGCAGACGGTGGTGGGCGACGTCGAGTGCGGAGGCTCGCAGCGTCTTCAAGGGACGCGTCATCGACCGGACTACCGCGGTGACCACCCATCCGGTCGCCAGGAACATGGCCAGCATGCCTGCCGCACCCCACCAGGCGACCGACCGCCGGGAGGCGTGCGACGCGTCGCTGACGGTGATCAGCTCGTCCAGGATCCGGGACTCGACCGTGCGCATCAGTGCGATCTTGCGGCCGGAGACCTTCTCCCACCGGGCCGGCTCGACGCTGATCCGACTGGCCTGGGCCTGCTCGGCGGCCCGCTCCTGGATGGCCTGGGCCGCGCTGACCGAGGTCCCCTTGACGGAGTCGGCGTACAGGGTGCGCTGCGGCTGGCTGGTCGTGGCAAGGAAGTCGTCCACGGACTCCTGCTGACGGGCGACCGCGCCGGCGTAGTCCGGGAACTGGCCGACGAGGAACGTCCCGTTGGTCAGGACGGCGTTGAGCTCCGCCCGGACCCGGCTGGTGTTCTCCACTGCGACGGACAGGGCGTCGAGGGCCCGCGCCCGTTGCGCGGACGCGCCACCGCCGTTGTGCTCGACGAGGACCGGGCCGAGGTCCATCAGCCTGCTGAGCATGACCGTGTAGCCGGAAACGATCGCGCCCTGGGTCAGCCCGGCCTCGTCCACCGCCGTACGCAGTGCGCCAAGGGTGCGCAACTCCTCCGACGCCCTGCGCAACGCCGTCCGCAGTCGCGGATCACCGGAGGTGTCGATGGCGCCGGCCGCCCCGCGGTAGGCGACGGCGGCGGTGTCGGCCGCGGCGCGCCGCTCGCCGAGGCCGCCGTGCGAGCCCTCGCGCCGTCCTGCGACGAACGCGGCCGTGGCATCACGCTCGTCCTGAAGAGCGTGGACCAGGCCGAGGGCCGGGCGCTGGAGACGGGCCAGTGCGGCGAACCGCCCGTAGTCGCCGGCATCGCCGATGGTCCGGGAAAGGCTCACGGTCGCGAGGAAGCAGGCGAGGAGACCGGGGACCAGGACGACGGCGGTGAGTTTGTTGCGTACTCGCCAGTTCTTGGGCCGGGCGAGGTGGCGCACTGCTTGCGGATCGGGCCGGCGACGAGGACGAGGTCTCGTGCGGCGGGTCCGGCCGGCTCTCGGGGGCAAGGGAGGAACCTCTCCTGTGCATGGCGGCGCCCCGGGGTCACGGGTCACCGGACCTGTGACCCCGGGGCGCCGCGCAAGACGATGCGCACCTGTGGCGGGGTGCCTCAGGTGAGTTCGGTACCGCGGGTCTCCGGCAGTCCCAGGAGGGCGACCAGAGCGATGGCGTAGCCGATGACGCCGTAGATCAGGGCGCCGCCGACGCCCGCGCTGCCCGCGGTGAAGCCGACCGCGGTGGGGAAGAAGGCGCCGACGGCGCGGCCGACGTTGTACGTGAAGCTCTGGCCGGTGCCACGGACCGGGCCCGGGTACAGCTCGGCCAGGAAGGCACCGAACCCGGAGAAGATGGCGGAGGCGCAGAAGCCCAGGGGGAAGCCGAGGAACAGCAGGGTGGTGTTGGCGCCCTGCGGGATGTTGATGTAGGTCAGCAGCAGGCCCGCGCTGAGAACCGCGAAGAGGGCGAAGGTCTTCTTGCGGCCGAGCGCGTCGGTGATGTAACCGGCGGCGAGGTAGCCCAGGAAGGCGCCGGTGATGAGCATGAAGAGGTAGCCGCCGGTGCCGACCACGGTGAGGCCGCGCTCGACCTTGAGGTAGGTGGGCAGCCAGGTGGCGATGGTGTAGTAGCCGCCCTGCACACCGGTGGCGAGGATCGTCGCGAAGAGCGTCTTGCGGGCGAGGCTGCCCTTGAAGATCGACGACAGCGGGACCCGCGGCTCCTTGCTCGCCAGCCGCTCGGTCACCTCGGGGGCGTCCTTGATGTTGCGGCGCACGTACACCAGCAGCACCGCGGGCAGGGCGCCCGTCCAGAACATCACGCGCCAGCTGATGGAGGGGTCGAGGTTGTCCATCACGATCGTCGACACGATCACGGCGAGGCCCCAGCCGACCGCCCAGGAACTCTGGATGAACGCCAGCACCTTGCCGCGGTAGCGGGACTTGGCGTACTCGGCCACCAGGACGGCCCCGGCCGCCCATTCACCGCCGAAGCCCAGGCCCTGGAAGGCCCGGGACACCAGCAGCATCGGGTAGTTGACGGCGAAGCCGCACAGCACGGTGAAGAAGGCGTAGGTGGCCACCGTGATCATGAGCGTCTTCACTCGGCCGACCCGGTCGATCAGCAGGCCCGCCAGAATGCCGCCGAGCGCCGACACCAGCAGCGTGACCGTGGTCAGCAGGCCCGTCTGCGCCGTGGTGAGGCTGAAGTAGGCAGCCAAGGCCACCATGCTGAGCGGGAGCACCTGGAAGTCGTAGGCGTCGAGGGCGTACCCGCCGAACGCTCCCTTGAAGGCGCGGCGCCCCTGCGGGGAGAACGACCGGTACCAGGCGAATCGGCCGGTCGCGTCCTCGGCGACGGCAGGGGGACTGGTGGGCGTGGTTGTCATGGAGACCTCACGGGAGGAGGGAAGGGGAGTGGAGGCGGCTGGTGATGGGTCGGTCCATCCCGTGTCTCCAGCCTCTACGGGGAAACCGGCCATGCCCGTCGGCCGGTCTCGACGTGGGAACAACCTAGGGATTGTTCAACGATCCCTCAAGGGGAAAGGGTTCTTTTTCTGCATGAAGTTTTATTTCGGGCGGGTAGGCCGTGCCGGGCGAGCCGACCAGGGGTCGGCCGGACATCTCGACCCACACCACGAAGCCGTGCGGCAGGCGCCAGGCACCCCACCGCGAGGACAGTGCCTCGACCAGCGGCAGGCCGCGGCCGCCACAGCTCAGGCCGTCTTCGTGTGCGCGCGGTGCGGGAATGCCGCCCCAGCCCTGTCCGTGGTCGCCGACCTCGAGGCGCACCACATCGGCGGTGCCGTCGCCCGGTACGCGGCGCAGCGCGTGCCAGACGGGGCCGGCCCCATGGCAGACCGCGTTCGTGACGAGCTCGGAGACGACCAGCGTCGCGTCATCGACCACCTGGGGCAAGCCCCAGTCGGCCAGCTGCGACGCGACCTGCCGACGGGCCGATCGGGCGGCTTCGGCGACCGCCGGAAGGATCCACGTCGCACGATCCACGGTGTCGACACCCACGGCGACCGCTGTCGCCCGAGGTGCGGGGAAGGGAGGCATCTTTTGCCTCACGGGGAGTAGGTGCGACCCGGGCCGCCCGGAAACGGTGAGTGGCCACGCGGCGCTCCGCCCGCGAGGGGATCGGGAGCGGAGGGGCGAAGCCGGAGGGCGTCGGCCGGGCCGGGCCGGGAGGTGGTCCCAGCCGCGTCGCGGCCTTCGTCCGTCTGTATCCACGAAGAGGATCGTTCAACAATCCTCACAAATTGATACCCTCGCCCGCGGGTTCCGTCAATCCCCTGGCCGAAAGAAGTCGGAAGTGATGTCCGATACGGGGTGTGAGCGTGTGATCGGTGCCAGGCTATTGAAGGATCGTTCAACGATCCTTAGGCTCTTCAGGGCACCCTCAAGGACAGGAACACCCGGATGACCGTTGTGGACACCGAAGTCAGCAGCGCCCGCGAGCGGGTCGAGCTGCTGCTCGACGAGGGCTCTTTCGTCGAGTTGGACGCCGTGGCACGTCGCTGCCCCGACCGCGTCGTCGCCGGCTATGGCACGGTCGACGGCCGTCCGGTCTCCGTCTTCTCGCAGGACGCCGCCGCTTTCGGTGCCGTCCTCGACGAGTTCTCCGGCGCGAAGATCACCAAGGTGATGGACCTCGCCCTGAAGACCGGATGCCCGCTCATCTCCATCCAGGGCACCGACGCCGACGCCCACGCCGATGCCCATGCCCATGCCCATGCCCATGCCGACGCAGGCGCAGGCGCAGGCGCAGGCGCAGTGGGCGTCCGGGGAGAGATCTTCCGTCGCGCCGTACTCGCCTCCGGAGTCGTGCCCCAGATCGCCCTGGTCGTGGGGCACGCGGGCGGCGCGGTGCACTCCGCGGCCGTCAGCGACTTCGTGGTGACGAGCGACCAGGCGTCGTACATGTTCGTGTCCGGGCCCGAAGCCGTCGAGGCCGCCACCGGAGAGCGCGTCGGCCCGGAGGAGCTCGGCGGCGCCAGGACCCTCAGCACCGTGTCCGGCCTCGCACACCACCTGGCGCACGACCGGACGGACGCCATCGAGTACGTCAGGGCGCTGCTGTCCTACCTCCCCTCCAACAACCTGGAGGATCCACCGGCCGACCCCGAGGGCTGTACGGACGATGTCGAGGCGGAACTGCGGCCGGAGCTGAACTCGCTCGTTCCCGACACGGCCAACGAGCCGTACGACATGCTCCAGGTCGTCGAAAGCGCCCTGGACGACGACGAGTTCCTGGAGACCCAGCCCCTCTTCGCCCCCAACATCGTCACCGGCTTCGGCCGCGTCGACGGGCGCCCCGTCGGCATCGTCGCCAACCAGCCCCTGCGGCACGGCGGTTGCCTGGACATCGACGCCTGCGAGAAGGCCGCCCGCTTCATCCGCACCTGCGACGCCTTCAACGTGCCGGTCGTGACCTTCGTGGACGTCCCCGGCTTCCGCCCCGGCGCCGACCAGGAGTTGAACGGCATCGTCCGGCGCAGCGCCAAGCTGACCTACGCCTACGCCGAAGCCACCGTGCCACTGATCACCGTCATCACCCGCAAGGCCTACGGCGGCGCCTACGACGTCATGGGCTCCAGACATCTCGGCGCCGACCTCAACCTCGCCTGGCCCACGGCCCGCATCGCGGTGCCCGGACCACCGCTCGCGCTCGACGACACCGTCCTCGGCCCCGACTCGGCGTGCGAGCGGGGCTGCGTGGACGCGGTGATCATCCCGTCCGAGACCAGGCAGCACATCATCCGCGGCCTGCGCGCCCTGGGCACCAAGCGCGAGACGCAGCCCGGCAGGAAGCACGGCAACCTCCCGCTCTAGGAGGTCGCCCGGGTCGGTGGGCCGGCCCGGGCCCCACTCCTGCCCCCGCCCACCGCGACGCGACCTCCAAGTCCCCTGCAAGGAGCCCACCATGTCCGAGCCCCTCGTCACGGTTCTGCGCGGGCGACCCACCGTCGAAGAACTGGCCGCCGTCATCGCGGTGTTCCAGGCCCGGGCCGCGGCCGCACCGCTCCCCGTCGAACAGCGCTCCAGGCCCAGGCCGTCCGCCTGGAACGACCGCGCCTCAGCCATCGACATGCGGCGCCTGCCCAGGATGTTCCGGTACGCGTGACGCGGCGCTCGGCCGCGGTGAGGTGGCTCTCGGCCGGGACGTACTGGTGCCCGCCGACAGCTCCAAACGTGATGATTCGGCCGGAATGAATTCCTCCGGAAAACAGCGCCAAAAGAAGTCAATTCCCGTACGAATCAAGGGTTGTTACGATCAGGCGCTTTCGCGGCGGGGAACTCGCGCGCCGCATCATCCGTGTCCGACCAACACAGGAGATTCGTCATGCGTCTGCGCCGCAAGTTCGCCGCTCTCGGCCTCACCGCCGCCGCCACCGCGGGCCTTGTGCTCGGTACGGCCCCGCAGTCCCAGGCCTCGGCCTCGCTCACCTGTCCCGACTCCGAGACCTACTGCATGGTCTTCTACTACAACAGCGGTACCGCGGGTTCGAGAACCGTGTTCGTGGGCTTCGACCACTACAGCCTGAACGGTTACACGTTCCTCGGTTCCGGAGCCGGAAAGGGGCAGGCCGTCAAGAACAACGCCGCCTCCGCGGCCAACCTGGCGCCGTACAACCTGGTCGTCTACTACAACAGCAACCTCGCGGGCGCCTGCGACTCCATCCCGGCCTTCAAGAGCACCGACAACGGTCCCGGCGGCCGCCTCCAGAAGACGTACAACAACAACGCGTCCTTCGGGTACGGCCGTTACGACGGCGACTGCTACAAGTTCTGATCCGCGTGCGACGCCTGGCACCCATCTGCCTGGCCCTGGCCGCCGCCCTGCTCGGCTGCTCCTCCGGGAGCGGTTCGGGCGAGGGCGGCGCCCCGGCCGGGGCGGCCAACACCCCCACCACGTCCGGCAGTTCGACGACGGAACGGCTGGTCACGTACACCAACCGCCTGCCGATGGCCCGCTACAGCTACTCGGTCGCCGAGGACACCGCGATCGAGTCGGCCCAGCACGTCCTGACGCGGCGCTGCCTCAAGACGTACGGCATCGCCTACGAGCCGCCGGAGCAGGCCCCGGACACCCCCCGGCCCGCCGACCGCCGCTACGGGCTGTCGAGCGCGAGCGAGGCGGCACGCTTCGGCTACCACCCGAACCGCGACGCCGCCCAACTGCCCGAAGGGCCCCGCCTCTCCAAGGACGACCTCTCGGTGTTCTACGGCAAGCGGGGCGTACCGCAGGGCAGCGGCGAAAAGCTCACGTACAAGGGGAAAGAGGTACCGGACGACGGCTGCTTCGGCCAGTCGGTCTCCAAGCTCTCCAAGGAGTACGACGATCCGGCCGGCGCGGCGGTCGCGAGCCGCATCGCCAACGAGAGCTACCAGGACTCCCTCGCGGACCCTGCGGTGAGGGAAGGATTCCGGAAATGGTCCCGGTGTATGCGGAGTTCCGGATTCCGATATTCCTCTCCGATGGACCCGCTGAACACCGCCGCGTTCCAGGGTGACGAGATCTCCGCGAAGGAGAAGCGGACCGCGACCGCGGACGTGCTCTGCAAGGAGGAGACCGGCCTTCTCGCCATCTGGTTCAAGGCGGAGACCGACATCCAGAAGGCGGACATCAAGAAGAACTCCGAGGCCCTGGAGGAACTGCGCACCGCCCACCAGGAGAAGGCGGAGGCCGCCCGCCGCATCGTCGCGGAAGGCTGAGCCGGACTTCTGGTGCCTGACGTAGGGCATCGGTCATCCCTTGGTCGCCCAGCCGTAGACCATCGGCGGACGGACCGGCGCGTCCACGACCGGCACAGTGGACGCATGGAGAAGACGAAGGGGATCAACCGGGCGCGGTTCCTGGCGGGAGCGGCGGCTGCGGGGCTGGCCGGGGCGGTGCTGCCCGCGGGACGGGCAGCGGCCGGGGGAGCGGGGGCCAGGGGAGCGGGGGCCGCGGGAGGAGGCTTGACCCGAAGGGGGGTCGTGTACACCGTCGGGGAGGGCGAGACCCCCGGCACGGCCTTCAGCACCGCCCGGATGCGCGCGGACCTCCGTGCCATCCGCGACGACCTGCACGCGGACACCGTCGACGTCACCGGCGACGGTGTGGAGCGCCTCACGGCCACGGCCGCCGAGGCCGCCGAACTCGGACTGCATGTCTGGCTCCAGCCCACCCTCGGGGACGTTCCGGAGCGCGACATCCTCGAGCACCTCGCGGAGAGCGGACGGTTCGCGGAGCGGCTGCGTCGGCAGGGCGCGAGCGTGGAGCTCAGCGTGGGCTGCGAGTTCTGGCTGTTCGTCCCGGGGATCATCCCCGGCGCGAACGTCTTCGAGCGCATCGAGAACCTGCAGAACGGCACGGTCGACCGGGAGCTCATGCAGCGCCGCCTGGACCGTTTCACGGCGAAGGCGGCGAAGACCGGCCGCTCCGTCTTCCGGGGCCGGCTGAGCTATGCCGCCGCCCAGGACGACCAGGTCGACTGGAACCTGTTCGACGTCGTGGGCATCGACTACTACTCGTACTTCCGCGAACGGGACGCCTACGTGAGGGAGTTGAAGCGGCATTCGCGATGGGGCAAGCCCCTCGCGATCACCGAGTTCGGCACCTGCGCGTTCGTCGGCGCGCCCCAGACGGCCGGTATGGGCTGGGACATCGTCGACTACGACAAGAACCCACCGGAGATCAAGGGCGACCTGGTCCGCAGCGAGCGCGTCCAGGCCGCCTACCTGACAGATCTGCTCGACGTCTTCGAGTCGATGGGCCTGTACGCGGCGATGGCCTTCGAGTTCGTGACCGCGGACGCCCCACACCGCCCTCACGACCCGCGCCACGACCTCGACCTGGCGAGCTACGGCATCACCAAAGCGATCAAGGACCGGCCGGACGACCCGGGTTCGGGCTGGCACTGGGAGCCGAAGGCGGCGTTCCACGCGCTGGCCGCCCGGTACGGCTGCCGGCGGGCCGCACACGCCTCCTAGGGGGCAGTCGTTCGGATCGCCCCGGGCCGCGACGCCGCGGCGACATCGGCCGCTCCGCGACGGGCGGCACGGTCGCCGTGAGGCGTCGCCGGGGTATCCGCCGCCGACTCGCAACACGGAGCCCGCTCGCCGTAGGCGAGAATGGCTCCCATGAGTCTGTTCCGCGACGACGGCATCGTGCTGCGCACCCAGAAGCTGGGTGAGGCGGACCGGATCATCACGCTGCTCACGCGGGGTCACGGACGGGTACGGGCCGTGGCCCGCGGGGTACGCCGGACCAAGTCGAAGTTCGGGGCGCGGCTGGAGCCCTTCTCCCACGTCGACGTGCAGTTCTTCGCGCGGGGCAGCGAACTGATCGGGCGCGGACTGCCGCTGTGCACACAGAGTGAGACCATCGCGTCGTACGGGGGCGGGATCGTCGCGGACTACACGCGGTACACCGCCGGGACGGCCATGCTGGAGACCGCCGAGCGGTTCACCGACCACGAGGGCGAGCCGGCGGTGCAGCAGTATCTGCTGCTCGTCGGGGCACTGCGCACACTCGCCCGCGGCGAGCACGCCCCGCACCTCGTCCTGGACGCCTTCCTGCTGCGCTCGCTCGCCGTCAACGGGTACGCGCCCACCTTCAGCGACTGCGCGAAGTGCGGTATGCCCGGTCCGAACCGGTTCTTCTCGGTCGCGTCCGGAGGGTCGGTCTGCCTGGACTGCCGGGTGCCCGGCAGTGTCGTACCGTCGCCGCAGACCCTGGAACTCCTCGGGGCGCTGCTTACGGGAGACTGGGAGACCGCGGACGCGTGCGAGCCGCGGCATGTGCGGGAGGGCAGCGGGCTGGTGTCCGCCTATCTGCACTGGCATCTGGAGCGCGGGCTGCGCTCGCTTCGCTACGTGGAAAAGTAGGCGCCGGAAGCGAGAAAGCAGGCGCCGAAAGCAAGAGGGAGACGAGAAGCACATGGCCGTACGCGGGATCCTGGGGCGCCAGCGCCGCGAGTACAAGACGCCGGAACCGCACCCGTCCGGAGCCCGTGCGCCGAAGCTCCCGAGTGAGCTGGTCGCGAAGCATGTGGCGATCGTCATGGACGGCAACGGACGCTGGGCGAAGGAACGCGGGCTGCCGCGCACCGAGGGCCACAAGGTCGGTGCCGAGCGGGTGCTGGACGTGTTGCAGGGCGCGATCGAGATGGGCGTCGGAAGCATCTCGCTGTACGCCTTCTCCACGGAGAACTGGAAGCGCTCGCCGGACGAGGTGCGCTTCCTGATGAACTTCAACCGGGACTTCATCCGCAAGACCCGGGACCAGCTCGACGAACTCGGGATCCGGGTGCGGTGGGTGGGGCGGATGCCCCGGCTGTGGAAGTCCGTCGCCAAGGAGCTCCAGGTCGCCCAGGAGCAGACCAAGGGCAACGACAGGCTGACGCTGTACTTCTGCATGAACTACGGCGGGCGGGCCGAGCTCGCGGACGCCATGCAGGCCATCGCGGAGGACGTGAAGGCCGGCCGGCTCGACCCGTCGAAGGTCTCCGAGAAGACCATCCAGAAGTACCTGTACTACCCGGACATGCCGGACGTGGACCTGTTCCTGCGGCCGAGCGGCGAGCAGCGCACCTCCAACTACCTTCTGTGGCAGAGCGCTTACGCCGAGATGGTCTTCCAGAACGTGCTCTGGCCGGACTTCGACCGGCGGGACCTGTGGCGCGCGTGCGTGGAGTTCGCCTCCCGGGACCGGCGCTTCGGCGGCGCCATCCCGAACGAGGAGCTGCTGGCCATGGAGGGCGAGCAGGAGTAGCCGGGCACACGCTCAGGCACATGCGTTGGGGCGCCCGGTTCACGAACCGGGCGCCCCAACGCATGTGCCTGAGCTGTTCCCCTGAGCGGGGCCGGCGTTACTTCCTCGCCGCGCACTCCGCACACGTGCCGAAGATCTCCACCGTGTGGGCCACGTTCACGAAGCCGTGTTCCGCCGCGATGGCGTCCGCCCACTTCTCCACCGCCGGTCCCTCGACCTCGACGGCCTTGCCGCAGACGCGGCAGACCAGGTGGTGGTGGTGTTCGCCGGTGGAGCAGCGGCGGTAGACGGACTCGCCGTCGGAGGTGCGCAGGACGTCGACCTCGCCGGCGTCGGCGAGCGACTGGAGCGTGCGGTAGACCGTGGTCAGCCCGACGGAGTCGCCCTTGTGCTTGAGCATGTCGTGGAGATCCTGAGCACTGCGGAACTCGTCGACCTCGTCGAGCGCCGCCGCCACGGCGGCCCGCTGCCGGGTCGCGCGGCCCTTCACTGGCGGTCCAGCGGTCGTCACCGATTGCCTCCTCACGTCTGCACCTGCCGGGCCATTGTGCCAGTCCGGCCTGTCGACGGTCAGACGCCGACCTTCCCGCCGGGTTCACGGCTGGCCGGAATCACGCACTCCGCCGGGTCCCCGGCAGGCTGCCGGTCGGCGAGGGCCCGCGCGCGGCGCCGGGCCAGCGGGGTCGCCAGCACGGTCAGCGCGATGAACGCCCCGATGGTCAGCAGCACGATCGTCGCGCCGGGCGGTACGTCCTGGTAGTACGACGTGACGGTCCCGCCGATCGTCACGCTCACGCCGATGGCCACCGCGACCGCGAACGTCGCCGCGAAGCTGCGCGTGAGCTGCTGGGCGGCCGCCACCGGCACCACCATCAGCGCCGACACCAGCAACAGGCCCACGACCCGCATGGCGACCGTCACCGTCACCGCCGCGGTGATCGCCGTCAGCAGGTTCAGCACGCGCACCGGCAGACCGGTGACCCGCGCGAACTCCTCGTCCTGGCTGACCGCGAACAGCTGGCGGCGCAGGCCCAGTGTGATCAGGAGCACGAACGCGGCGAGCCAGCAGATCGCGGTCACGTCCGCCGGGCTCACCGTCGACAGGGAACCGAACAGGTACGACATCAGGTTCGCGTTGGAGCCGCCCGGCGCGAGGTTGGTGAACATCACGCCGGCGGCCATTCCGCCGTAGAAGAGCATCGCGAGGGCGATGTCGCCGCGGGTCCTGCCGTACCAGCGGATCAGCTCCATCACCACGGTGCCGAGGACGGAGACGGCCATGGCCATCCACACCGGGGACGTGGAGAGCAGGAAGCCGAGGCCGACGCCGGTCATCGCGACGTGGCCGATGCCGTCGCCCATCAGGGCCTGGCGGCGCTGGACGAGGTAGATGCCGACCGCGGGGGCGGTGATGCCGACCAGGACGGCCGCGAGCAGGGCCCGCTGCATGAAGGCGTAGTTCAGGAGGTCCATCAGCTCAGCAGTCCCGTCCGGATCGGTTCGGCGTCGTGAGCCGCGTGCGGGTGTACGTGGTCGTGGCCGGGCAGGGCGTGCTGGCCGAGGGCCTGCGGGGGCGGGCCGTCGTGCGTCACGCAGCCGTCGCGCAGGACGACCGCCCGGTCGATCAGGGGCTCCAGGGGGCCCAGTTCATGGAGGACGAGCAGCACCGTCGTACCGGACGCCACCTGGTCCCGCAACGTCTGGGCGAGGACCTCCTGGCTGGCCAGGTCCACGCCCGCCATCGGCTCGTCCATGATCAGCAGTTCGGGTTCGGCGGCGAGGGCACGGGCGATCAGCACGCGCTGGTGCTGGCCGCCGGACAGGGCGTTGACGGAGTCCTTGGCGTGGTCGGCCATGCCGACCAGGTCCAGGGCCCGGCGTACGGCCTCGTGGTCGGCCTTGCGCAGCACGCCGAAGCGGGTCCGGGACAGCCGGCCGGAGGAGACGATCTCGGTGACCGTGGCGGGCACACCGCCCGCGGCGGTGGTGCGCTGCGGTACGTAGCCGACGCGCGCCCAGTCCCGGAAGCCGCGGCGCGGGGTGCCGAACAGCCTGATCTCGCCGCCGGTGAGCGGCACCTGGCCGATGACGGTGCGGATCGCGGTCGACTTGCCGGAGCCGTTGGCGCCGAGCAGCGCGACGACCTCCCCGCGGTCCACGGAGAGGTCGATGCCGCGCAGGACAGGGCGCGAGCCCAACTCGGCGCGGACGCCGCGCAGGGATACGACGGGCTCGCTCACGAGGTCCTCCGTAGGGATCATTCGGCGCCCAGTGCGGTCCGCAGCGCCTTGAGGTTGGACTCCATGACCTGGAAGTAGTCGTCGCCCTTCGACTTGGACGTGATGCCCTCGATCGGGTCGAGGACGTCGGTCCTGAGGTGCGAGTCGGCGGCGATGGTCTTCGCGGTCTTGTCGCTGACGAGCGTCTCGTAGAAGACCGTCGAGACGCCGTCGGCCTTCGCCATCTTCTCAAGGTTCCTGACGCGGTTCGCGCTGGGCTCGGACTCGGGGTCGAGGCCGCTGATGGCCTCCTCGGTCAGGCCGTAGCGCTCGGCGAGGTAGCCGAAGGCGGCGTGCGTGGTGATGAAGACCTTGGTCCTCGTGTTCGTCAGGCCGTCCTTGAACTGGGTGTTCAGGGCGTTCAGCTTCGTGACCAGGGCGGCGGTGTTCTTCTTGTAGTCGGCCGCGTGGTCCGGGTCGGCCTTCTCGAAGGCCTTGCCGACACCCTGGGCGACCTGGGCGTAGCGCACCGGATCGAGCCAGATGTGGGGGTCGAGGCCGGCCAGTTCCTCGTCGGCGTGGTCGTCGTGCTCGGCCGCGTGACCGCCGACCTCGTTGCCGTGCTTCTCCAGCGAGGTGAGGGAGGCGGCGTCGATCTTCGTCCCGATCTCGGACTGGGCCACCGCGTCGTCGACTGCGGGCTGGAGGTTCTTGAGGTAGAGCACCGCGTCGGACTCCTGGAGCTGCGCGGTCTGCTTGGCGCTGATCTCCAGGTCGTGCGGCTCCTGGCCGGGCTTGGTGAGGTCGCTGACATTCACATGGGCCCCGCCGATCTCCTGGGCGAGGAAGGCCAGCGGGTAGAACGACGCGACGACGTCGAACTTGTCCGTGTTGCCCGCGGCGGCACTGTCGGTGGAGCAGGCGGAGAGGGTACCGAGGCCCAGCGCGGTGACGGCCGTCATGGCTGCCGTGGATATGAGGCGACGTCGTACGTTCATGACAGTCATTTTCAACTAATCTGGAAATGATTGTCAACAAGGCAGGTGAAGAGGAAGGTGAGAGGGAGGTGAGGGGGCGGGCGAGAGGGGTCGGAGCCCTAACCGATTTGATTGGAGGGGAGCCCTCGCCGGTAACCTGAAGCATTCGCTCTGAAGCAATGCTCCGAAGCACGTTCTGAAGCATCTCGCTTCCTCGCCCGTCGTCGTAATGAAGAGAGCACCGTGGCCGCCGACAAGATCGACACCATCGTCAGCCTGAGCAAGCGCCGTGGCTTCGTATTCCCCTGCAGTGAGATCTACGGCGGACAGCGCGCCGCCTGGGACTACGGGCCGCTGGGTGTCGAGCTCAAGGAGAACCTCAAGCGCCAGTGGTGGCGCTACATGGTGACCTCGCGCGAGGACGTCGTCGGTATCGACTCGTCCGTGATCCTGGCCCCCGAGGTCTGGCAGGCATCCGGTCACGTCGCCACCTTCACGGACCCGCTCACCGAGTGCACCTCCTGTCACAAGCGGTTCCGCGCGGACCACCTGGAAGAGGCCTACGAGGCCAAGCACAACCGCCCGCCGGAGAACGGCCTGGCGGACGTGAACTGCCCCAACTGCGGCAACAAGGGCCAGTTCACCGAGCCCAAGCAGTTCTCGGGTCTGCTCTCCACCCACCTCGGCCCGACCCAGGACAGCGGCTCCGTCGCCTACCTGCGTCCCGAGACCGCGCAGGGCATCTTCACCAACTTCGCCCAGGTGCAGACCACTTCGCGCCGCAAGCCGCCGTTCGGCATCGCGCAGATGGGCAAGTCCTTCCGCAACGAGATCACGCCCGGCAACTTCATCTTCCGCACTCGCGAGTTCGAGCAGATGGAGATGGAGTTCTTCGTCAAGCCGGGCGAGGACGAGACGTGGCAGGAGTACTGGATGGAGCAGCGCTGGAACTGGTACACCGGCCTGGGCCTGCGCGAAGAGAACATGCGGTGGTTCGAGCACCCGAAGGAGAAGCTCTCCCACTACTCCAAGCGCACCGCCGACATCGAGTACCGCTTCCAGTTCGGCGGCAACGAGTGGGGTGAGCTGGAGGGTGTGGCCAACCGCACCGACTACGACCTCGGCGCCCACTCCAAGGCCTCCGGCCAGGACCTGTCGTACTTCGACCAGGACGCCCAGGAGCGCTGGACCCCGTACGTCATCGAGCCGGCGGCCGGTGTCGGGCGCGCGATGCTCGCCTTCCTGCTCGACGCCTACTTCGAGGACGAGGCGCCCAACGCCAAGGGCAAGCTGGAGAAGCGCACGGTGCTGCGCCTCGACCCGCGGCTGTCCCCGGTGAAGGTCGCGGTGCTGCCGCTGTCCCGCAACCCGGAGCTGTCCCCGAAGGCCAAGGGCCTCGCCCAGGCGCTGCGCCAGCACTGGAACATCGACTTCGACGACGCCGGCGCCATCGGCCGCCGCTACCGCCGTCAGGACGAGATCGGCACGCCGTTCTGCGTGACCGTCGACTTCGACACCCTGGACGACAACGCGGTCACCGTCCGCGAGCGTGACTCGATGAAGCAGGAGCGGGTGTCGCTGGACCAGATCGAGGGCTACCTGGCGAGCCGACTGATCGGCTGCTAGGACCGTCGACCTGGCAGCAAGACCGACTGCCAGGACCGTCGACTGCTTGATTGGCCCTTGATACGGGTGCCGTTGTGGACCTGTATCAAGGGCCGACGCATGTCCAGGGTGAACGCATGAGCATCGCGTTCCTGCTGACCACCCTTGTCGTCGTCGTGACGCCCGGTACCGGGCTCGTCTACACCCTGGCCGCCGGGCTCTCCCGTGGCCGCCGCGCGAGTGCCGTCGCGGCCTTCGGCTGCACACTGGCGATCGTGCCGCACGTGCTGGCCACGGTCACCGGCCTCGCGGCCGTGCTGCACGCGAGCGCGACCGCGTTCCAGATCCTGAAGTACGCCGGTGTGGTGTACCTGCTGTACATGGCGTGGGTCATGGTGCGCGACGAGCGGGCGATCGACCTCGACCAGAGTGCCGAGCCGTCCGGCTCCGGCGCGGTGATCGTCCGGGCGGTACTGATCAACGTCCTCAATCCCAAGGTGACGATCTTCTTCCTTGCCTTCCTGCCGCAGTTCGTCAGCCCCGAGGAGCCGTACGCGATGGGGCGGATGCTGATGCTGGGCGGGGTGTTCATGCTGGTGACGTTCGTCGTGTTCCTCGCGTTCGGGCAGCTCGCGGCCTCCGTGCGCAGCCACGTGCTCTCCCGCCCGCGCGTGATGACATGGCTGAGGCGGAGCTTCGCGGGGTCCTTCGTGGTGCTGGGGGCGAAGTTGGCGTACGGCGGCTGAGCCGACAGCTGATGGTCGACCGTTTCGAGTGGCAGCTGACAGCTGACAGATATTGAAATCTGTCAGCTGTCATGTCATGGTGGATGCCATGACGATGAACACGCGCACCCTCGGAAGCACAGGCCCCCAGGTCTCCGCCCTCGGCCTCGGCTGCATGGGCATGTCCGCGATGTACGGCGACTCCGACCGCGCCGAGTCGATCGCCACCATCCACGCCGCCCTGGAAGCGGGCGTGACCCTGCTCGACACCGGCGACTTCTACGGCATGGGCCACAACGAGATGCTGATCGGTGAGGCGCTGCGCACCGCGCCCGCCGTCCGCCGCGAACAGGCCCTGGTCAGTGTGAAGTTCGGCGGGCTGCGCACCCCGGACGGCGGCTGGTCCGGCTACGACGGCCGCCCGGCCGCCGTGAAGAACTTCGCCGCGTACTCGCTCCAGCGCCTCGGCGTCGACCACATCGACGTCTACCGGATCGCCCGACTCGACCCCGCCGTACCGATCGAGGAGACGGTCGGCGCGATCGCCGAGCTCATCGAGAAGGGGTACGTCCGCCATGTCGGGCTGAGCGAGGTCGGCGCCGAGACCATCCGCGGGGCCGCCGCCACCGCCCCGATCTCCGACCTGCAGATCGAGTACTCGCTCATCTCGCGCGGTATCGAGGACGAGATCCTGCCGACCACCCGTGAACTGGGGATCTCCGTCACGGCGTACGGCGTTCTGTCGCGCGGGCTGATCTCCGGGCACTTCACCCGCGACCGGCAGCTCGCCGCCAACGACTTCCGGGCGTACTCGCCCCGCTTCCAGGGCGACAACCTCGAGCACAACCTGAACCTGGTCGACGCGCTGCGGAAGATCGCCGAACAGAAGGGCGTCTCGGTCGCGCAGATCGCCATCGCCTGGGTGCTCTCCCGCGGCGAGGACATCGTGCCGCTGGTCGGCGCCCGCACCCGGGAGCGGCTGGCGGAGTCCGTCGGCGCGCTGGACGTCACGCTGGAGCCGGCCGACCTCGCGGCGATCGAGGAGGCGGTGCCGGCGGACGCCGCCGCCGGCGAGCGCTACCCGGCGGCCCAGATGGCGCACGTCGAGCGGTGATGCCCGCTCCGGGTACGGTCTGACCCATGCCACCGACCACCGAGACCCTGACCGCCGAGCGCATCCTGGAGGCCACCGAGGAGGTGCTGCGCCGGCACGGCCCGGCCAAGGCCACCGTGGTGGACGTGGCCCGTGCGCTCGGCGTCAGCCACGGCAGCGTCTACCGGCACTTCCGGACCAAGGCGGCGCTGCGGGAGGCGGTGACGAAGCGGTGGCTGGACCGGACGACCGAGGTGCTGGCCGGGATCGTCGCCGGGGACGGTGACCCGGAGACGCGGCTGCGGGACTGGCTCGCGGCGCTGTTCGCCGCCAAGCGCCGCAAGGCGGTCGGCGATCCGGAACTGTTCGCGACGTACAAGGCTCTGCTCGACGAGGCCGGTGTCGCGGTCGGCGAGCACATCGGCGAGCTGGTCGGACAGCTGACCGCGATCGTCCGGGAGGGTGTCGGAACCGGCGCTTTCACGAGTGCCGACCCGGCGACCGCCGCCGCCGCCGTCTTCCACGCGACGGACCGCTTCCACAACCCCTACTACGCACGGAAATGGGAACTCCCCGGGATTCAGGGCGAGTTCGAGGCCGTGGTGGAGCTTTTGGTCCGGGGGCTGCGGGCGCCCTAGCCCGCAGCCGTGCAGCGCCAGAAGTCCCGCATCAGGGGCGTGGGGGTCGGGCTCCGCATGCCCACCTGGGTCAGCAGGATGGTGACCGTGCCGGTGGGCGGGACGATGTGGGCCGTGGTCCCGGTGCCGCCGACCCAGCCGTAGCGGCCGGGGACGTTCCACGGGTCGACCGGGGAGACGTCGACCGAGCCGCCGTAGCCCCAGCCCTGGTCCTCCATGAAGAGGGCGCCGATCTCCCGCTGCCGCGCCGTGAGGTGGTTGGTGGTCATGCGGCTCACCGAGGTCGGGGACAGGAGCCGGTGCCCGTTCGCGGTGCCGCAGGCGAGGAGCATCCGGGCGAAGGCCAGCCAGTCGTCGGCCGTGCCGACCAGACCCCCCTGACCGGACGGGAACGCCGGGACCGTGCTCCAGCCGCCGTCCGGAGCGTCCAGGAGCTCGGGAGCGCCGGTCGCGCCGGTCGAGTAGTAGCTCGTGAAGCGGTCCCGCTTCGCCGCCGGCACCTCGAACGCCGTGTCCTTCATACCGAGCGGCTCGAAGATCCGTTCCGCCAGGAACTCCGGGAGCGTACGGCCCGACGCCCGGGCGACCAGGATGCCCTGGAGGTCGGACGAGGTGCCGTAGAGCCAGGCCTCGCCCGGCTGGTGCACCATGGGCACCCGGGCGAGCGCGGCCAGCCAGGTGTCCGGATCCGGGTACGCCTGCGGGGCGCGGCCGTCCTTCTGGACCTCGAACAGCGCCTGGACGGCCGGCAGCGAGAAGTCGGACGGGAAACCCCAGCCGGTGCGCGAGCTGAGCAGGTCCTCGACCGTGATCGGGCGGGCCGCTGGGACCACGTCGTCCGCCGGGGCGTCGGGAGCGCGCACCACGCTCGGCTTCGCCAGCTCCGGCAGCCACTCCTCGACCGGGTCGTCGATCCCGACCAGACCGTCCTCCACCAGCATCAGCACCGCCGCCGCCGTGATCGGCTTGGTGATCGAGGCGATCCGGAAGATCGAGTCCCGGGCCATCGGGGCGCTCCCCTCGACGTCCACGCCACCGACGGCCACCACCTCGACGTCGTCGCCGCGAGCCACCATGCCGACGGCGCCCGGTACCGCTCCGTCGTCCACGTGTCGCCGCAGGGTGTCGTGCAGCTCGCTCATCGCTGGGCCTTCCGGTTCGGGTGATCGTCGTAGGTACGACCCGTCTCGCCGCGAAAAGTCATCGGAGCGGACCCCGGGAAGCGCCGGAGGCGGCCCGGGGGATCAGGTCGCCGCCGGATCCACCGTCGCCTGGTGAGCCTCCGAGAGATGCTCCTCCGCCTTCAGCCAGGGCAGGAACTGCGCCGGCTTGCGCCAGCCGCACGTGTCACATCTGATCGTGCGCTGAACTCCCGCACGCTGCACCCGCACGACGTGCTCGCGCCCGTGCTGGTCCCAGCGGCTCACCTTGCTCGTGTTGCTCTCCAGCATGCTGCCTCCAGAGGCCGGGCCCTGTGACTCGGTTGACGCAGCAAGGAGTGTGCAGCAAGACCAACATCAACGGGGGATCCTTCACCGGGGCTTCGCCAACCCGTGTTCCGAACACCGGCCTCCGGGCCCCGACTTCCACGCACCCGGCCTCCCTTCCTCAGTCGATCGTCCTCGGCAGGCGCAGGCTCAGCAGACCGGTCAGGGCGATCGCCGCCAGCTGCACGAGAAGCGTGATGACCAGGGCGTCGCGCATGCCCAGGCCCGGGACGAGGGAGAGGAACAGCGTGCCGAGGGTGGCGACGCCGAGCGCCAGCGCGGACTGCTGGGCGGTGCTCATCACGCCGCTGCCGACGCCGGCCCGCGCGGGCGGCACCTCGGACAGCACGATCCGGAAGATCACCGGGAGTTGCAGTGCCTGCCCCACGCCCGCGATCGCGCCGCCCGGCAGCAGGGCCACCAGGCCGAGGTCCGGCCAGGAACGCCAGGCGGCCAGCGCGATCAGTCCCACGCCCACCGCCTGGAGCAGGGCACCAGCGGTCACCACCCGGGTGCCGTACCGGGCGATGAGCCGTGGCCCGGCGATCGAGGTGAACAGGAACGTCACCGCCAGGGGGGCCAGTGCCAGACCCGCCCGCACGGGGCTGAGGCCCGCGCCCTGTTGCAGGGCCACCGCGATCACAAACATGAAGCCGCTGAACCCTACGGAGAACGGCAGGATCATCACCAGTCCGCGTCGCAGTGACACCAGCGCGAACAGACTCGGCGGCACCAGCGGCGTACGGCCCAGCCGGTCCGCCCTGCGCTCCACCGCGTAGAAGGCCGCCGCCACGAACGGGAACGCCGCCAGCGACAGCCACGTCCACAGCGGCCAGCCCGCCGCCCGGCCCTCGGTCAGCGGAGCCAGCAACGTGAGGAGAGCGGCGGCCAGCAGGACGGTGCCGGGGACGTCCACCGGCTCCGGACGCTTCGCCCGGGTCTCCGGGACGGAGCGGGCCGCCAGGACCAGGCCGACGAGGACGACCGGCACGTTCACCAGGAACACCGCCCGCCAGCCGCCGCCCGCGCCGAAAAGGAACGACAGCGGCGTCGCGGCCACGAGGACGCCGCCGAGAATCTGGCCGAGCACCATGGACAGGCCCGCCGTGGCTCCGTAAAGACCCATCGCCTTGGCGCGGCGGGGGCCCGCGGTGGCCGCCTGGATGGTGGCGAGCACCTGCGGCAGCATCGCCGCCGACGCCGCGCCCTGCGCGATCCGGGCCGCGACCAGGGTCCATGCGGTGGGCGCGAGCCCACAGGCCAGCGAGGTCAGGCCGAAGGCGGCCATGCCGCCCAGGAAGAAACGCCGCCGCCCGAACAGGTCGCCGAGACGACCCCCGAGGACGAGCAGAACGGCGTACGCGAGGCCGTACCCGGAGACCACGAGCTCGAGGACCGACTCGCCCGCCGAGAGGTCCGCGGCGATCGTGGGCAGGGCGACGTTGACGATGAAGAAGTCGATGAGGGGCAGTGCCGCGGCCAGCAGCACGGTGAACAGTCCGAGTCCGCCGAGCGCGGGTGGTACCACGGAGGATGGGCGGACCTGGTGCGAAGCGATGGTTTCGGTCACGCCCATCAGCTTGCGACCGCTCGCAGACAGGTACCAGAGTCTTCTTATCCTGGTAGAAGAACCACCTGGAAACAGGGTCCGCGGAGGTGCAGGCTGGTGGACATGACGACGACGGCCCAGGATACGGCGCTCCAACTCCCGCCCGGTACGGCCGTGTCGGAGATCCGGCGGCACGAACTCGCCGCCTTCCTGCGCCACCGCCGCGAGCACATCGCCCCCGAGCGGGTCGGCCTGCCCCGTGGCCGCCGACGCCGTACCCCGGGACTGCGCCGCGAGGAGGTCGCCCAGCTCTCCGCGGTCGGCGTCACCTGGTACACATGGCTCGAACAGGCCCGGGACATCCAGGTCTCCGTCCAGGTCCTGGACGCGCTCGCCCGCACCCTGCTGCTCGACCCGAGTGAACGCGCCCACCTCTTCCAGCTCGCCGGAGCCGTGGACCCGACGCCGGCCACCACCTGCTCCACGGTCACCCCGGCGCTGCGGACGGTACTGGAGGAGCTGGAGCCGGTGCCGGCCTGTGTGCAGAACAGCCGGTACGACATCCTCGCCTACAACCGCACCTACGGGCTGCTGCTGTGCGACCTGGACGCGGTGCCGCCCGAGGACCGCAACTGCATGATCCTCTGCTACACGCACGCGGAGTGGCGCTCCTCGATCGTGCACCTGGAGCAGACCCAGCGGCTGATGGCGGCCCGGTTCCGCGCCACGATGGCCGGGCACCTCGCCGAGCCCGCCTGGAAGATGCTGCTGAAGCGGCTGAGCGCGGAGTCCCCGGACTTCCGCGAGGCCTGGGAGCGGCACGAGGTCGGTACGCACCGGGTGCGGCGCAAGGAGTTCCTCAACCGGTACGTCGGCCGTGTCGTCGTCGACCACTCCGACCTGTGGCTGGGGCCGGAGGCAGGTCCCCGCATGGTGACGTACGCGCCCTCGGACGAGGAGTCACGGCGGCGGCTGGAGCGGCTGCACACGATCGCGCTGGAAAGGGAGCTGGAGAGGGGACTGGAAAGGGAAGGGGGACCGGAGGAGGGAGGGGGAGGGGAAGGCAAGCTGGACATGGAGAGCGAGGCCGTTTCGCCTCGCGGCTGACTCCCGGGCTCTGCCCACGCCCCCACGTCCCGAGGCACCTACGCGCCAACCAGCGCAGCCTGAAGCGCTTACGCGCCGACCTAGGCTGCCTGACGCAGCTACGCGCCGACTCCCGCGGCCTGACGCACCTCGTTGGACGACAGTCGTTCAGCCGTGCGTTCGGCGGTCCCGCGAGCCCATCGTCCACTGGTCAGCGCCCCCACCACCAGCACGGCGAACCCGCATCCCGCGATGACCCACCACCCCGGTGCCGCGGCGGACACGAACGTCTCCCGGTACGACGAGGAGCCGACCCTCGCCGCGAGCACCGCCCCGATCACCGCGACCCCCAGCGTCTGCCCCAGCTGCCGGCTCGTGGACGCGACAGCCGCGGCCACCCCGGCCTGGCTGCGCGGCATCCCGGAGACCGCCGTATTGGTGATCGGCGCGTTGACGAAGCCGAAGCCGATTCCGAACAGCACGTACCCGACGAACAGCGTGCCGTTCGACGTCTGGGCCTCGAACGCGGCGAACAGCACGCCGCTCGCCGTCATCGCGACCCCCGCGATCAGCAGCGGCACGCGCGGCCCGAGGGTCCCGAGCAGGCGGCCGGACAGCGGCGCGCACAGGAACGTCGGTACGGCCATGGGCAGCATCCACAGGCCCGCGTGCAGGGCGTCCAGGCCGCGCACGTTCTGCAGGTACAGCGTCGACAGGAACAGGAACCCGCCGAGTGCCGCGAACCCGCAGACCGCGATCACCGTCGCGCCGCTGAACGGAGCCGACCGGAAGAACCGCAGATCGATCAGGGGCTGGTCCCGCCGGGGCTCGTACCAGAGCAGACCCGCGAGCGCGGCCAGCGCGATCGCGGCGAACGGCAGTACCGCGACCAGGTCCGCGGTCGGCGCCTCGATGATCGCGTACGTCAGCGCACCGAACAGCGCGATCACCAGGACCTGCCCGACCGGGTCGGGGCGGCGGGCCTTCGGGGCACGGGACTCGGGGACGTAGCGCAGGGTGAGGAGGAAGGCCGCGACGCCGACCGGCAGGTTGATCCAGAAGATCGAGCGCCAGCCGACCGACTCCACGAGCAGTCCGCCGACCAGTGGCCCGGCGGCCATGGAGATACCGACCACCGCACCCCACGCGCCGATCGCCCGCGCGCGCTCACGCGGGTCGGTGAAGGTGTTGGTGATGATCGACATGGCGACCGGGTTCAGCATCGATCCGCCGACCGCCTGCACCATGCGGAAGGCGATCAGCGCGTCGAGGTTCGGCGCGATGGAACACAGCGCGGAGCCGATCGTGAAGACGACCAGGCCCGCCATGAAGACCCGCTTGCGGCCCAGCCGGTCGGCGGTGGAACCGGACAGCATCAGCAGCGAGGCGAGCACCAGCGTGTACGCGTCGATGGTCCACTGCAGGCCCGCCGTGCTCGCGTGCAGTTCCTTCTGCACGGAGGGCAGGGCGACGTTCAGGACGGTGTTGTCGAGGCTCACGATCAGCAGGCTCATGCAGCAGATCGCGAGCACCAGCATGCGTCGGCGGTGGCTGAGCTCGGGCATGCGCACCAGAGTACGCCGACTTCGATAGTGTGTCTAACTAATGACTTTCGCAGGATCTTCACGTGGCGCGGCGGAGCCGACGCCCGGTCGGGCGGGACTGACAGAGCTGTCGGCCGAGTGGGGGACAATGGGCTCTTGCCCTCTGTCGTACGTCCGTCCCGGAGTCCCTGATGACCCACCCGCTCTCGATCGGTCCCCACGCCGTCGCGCCGCCCGTGGTGCTGGCGCCGATGGCCGGGATCACCAACGCGCCCTTCCGCACCCTGTGCCGGGAGTTCAGTGGCGGCAAGGGCCTGTTCGTGAGCGAGATGATCACGACCCGGGCGCTGGTCGAGCGCAACGAGAAGACCATGCAGCTGATCCACTTCGACGCGACCGAGAAACCGCGCTCGATCCAGCTGTACGGCGTCGACCCGGCGACCGTCGGCAAGGCCGTCCGCATGATCGCGGAGGAGGACCTCGCCGACCACATCGACCTGAACTTCGGCTGCCCGGTCCCGAAGGTGACCAGGAAGGGCGGTGGCTCCGCCCTCCCGTACAAGCGGAACCTGCTGCGGGCGATCCTGCGGGAGGCGGTGAGCGGCGCCGGGGACCTGCCGGTGACGATGAAGATGCGCAAGGGCATCGACGACGACCACATGACCTACCTCGACGCCGGCCGTATCGCCGTCGAGGAGGGGGTCACCTCGATCGCGCTGCACGGCCGCACCGCCGCCCAGCACTACGGCGGCACCGCCGACTGGGACGCCATCGCCCGCCTCAAGGAGCACGTCCCGGAGATTCCCGTGCTCGGCAACGGCGACATCTGGTCGGCCGAGGACGCGCTGCGGATGGTGCGGGAGACCGGCTGTGACGGGGTGGTCGTGGGGCGCGGGTGTCTCGGGCGGCCGTGGCTGTTCGCGGACCTGGTCGCGGCCTTCGAGGGGCGTACGGAGGTCCGTGCCGGAGGCACTGATGGATGCAGTGCGCGGCCCTCTCTCCGCGAGGTCGCCGACATCATGGTCAGGCACGCCACCCTGCTCGGCGAGTGGATCGGCGACGAGGCCCGCGGGGTCATCGACTTCCGCAAGCACGTGGCCTGGTACCTGAAGGGCTTCGCGGTCGGCTCCGAGATGCGCAAGCGCCTCGCGATCACCTCCTCGCTCACCGAACTCCGGTCCGGGCTCGACGAGTTGGACCTCGACCAGGCCTGGCCCGTCGGCGCCGACGGGCCCCGCGGCCGTACGTCCGGCAACAACCGGGTGGTGCTGCCGGACGGCTGGCTGAAGGACCCGTACGACTGCGCGGGCATCGGCGAGGACGCCGAACTGGACACCTCCGGGGGCTGAACCGTTCAGGAGCGCTCAGCCCTCGGAAGGATGGGGCGTCGAGCCGTACGCCGTCAGGAAGCGGTCGCGGAACGAACTCATCTTCCACACCGGGGCGTTCTTGGCGGGCTTCAGGCCCTCCGTCCAGTTCCACCCGGCGATCTTGTCGAGGACCTTCGGGTCCTTCGCGACGATCGAGACGGGCACGTCACGGCTGGCGTGGTTGCCGCTGACCCGGGCGATCGGCTGGTGGTCGCCGAGGAAGACGAGGACGGTGTCGTCGGTGCCGTAGCGCTCCAGCCACTGGGTGAGACTGGTGACCGAGTACTGGATCGACTTGCCGTACTCCTGCTTGGAGCGGGTGGTGTCGGTGATGACGTCCGACGGGTTGGTGCCGGCCTTCTGGATCGGCCCGAACACGGAGCCGTCGCCGAGTTCGTCCCAGCCGACCATCTTCGGGATCGGGGACCAGGGCTGGTGGCTGGAGGTCAGGATGATCTCCGACATCAGCGGCTTGTCGCGCTTCTTGCCGTGCTCCAGGCGCTGGAACGCCTCCAGCGCGTACTGGTCGGGCATCGTCGACCAGCTGAACTTCGGGCCCTTGTAGCCCATCTGGAAGGCGTTGTAGACCTTGTCGAGGCCGTAGAAGCTCTGTTCCGGCCAGCCCTTCTGGATTCCGGGCATCACACCGACCGTGTCCCAGTCGCCGGTCTTCTTGAAGGCCTTGGTGAGGCTGAGATGGTCGCTGGAGGTGACGGTGCGGTAGCGCTGCTGATTGTCGACCCACAGGCCGGACATGGTGGTGGAGTGGCCGAGCCAACTGCTGCCGCCGTACGTCGCCGACGTCAGCCAGCCGCTCTTGGCCTGGAAGCCGGCCTTCGCCAGTGACGCGGTACTGGCGTCGAGCGTCCTGTCGACACCGGGCGCGATGCCCGGGTCCTCGATCGCGCTGCGGCCGTAGCTCTCGATGAAGGTGAAGATCATGTCCTTGCCGCGCAGGTCCGGCACCAGTTGGTCGCCCGGCGTGGCGCCGAAGCGGTCGGCCTTGGCCTCCTTCGCGAACGCGGCCTCGTCCCGCACGGTGTCCCTGACCCGCTTCGCCTGGATCGCCAGGGCTCCGGCGGCCCGGTCGGAGGCGATCGGCATGCCCTCGAACTGGACGCCCAGGGTGGACAAGGTGATCCACACGGTGCCGGCGATCAGGGTGGCCCGGGTGGCGGTCTGGGTGTCGCGCACCAGCAGGTTGCTCAGCCGGACCGTCGCCAGGGCCATCAGGACCAGCACCAGCACGACGAGGACGACGGCGCCGACGGCCGCCCCGATGGCGGTCGCCCGGCCCATCGAGTCCTCGACGTACGACTGGGCGTCGTCCAGCAGACCCCAGTCCAGAACGAGGTTGAAGCTGCGGCCCAGGTACTCGATGAACCCCATGTCGAGGACGTTCACGATCGTCAGCGCACCCAGCACGGTGCCGGAGACCGCGGCCAGGATCACCCGCGGCCGCCGCGGCAGGGCGAGCATCACGGCCGCCACCACGATCGCCTCCGCGGGCAGCCGCGTGAACCGGTTGGGCTGGAGCGCGGCGACCCTGTTCGGCATGAGCAGCCCCGCGAACACCAGACCGGCGGCGAGCACGGTGGCCGACCAGTGGAGGACCAGGGCGGCGGTGGGGTGGCGGTCGCGCCAGGCACGCCAGTGCGCGAGGCGGGATCTGAGGGGGGCGCTCTTGCCTGCGCCGGGTTCGCCGTCCTCGGCGGCGGGCGCGGCTCCGTCGGATCCGGAGTGGTCAGCTCCGGCCTCGGCCGGTGGTGCCTCATTCGGCGGTGCTTCAGCCGGCGGTGCCTCGGCCGGTGGCGCCTCAGCCGGTACGGCCTCATCGCGTAGGGCTTCGGCAGGCACAACCTCGCCTGGTACGGCCTCGATCGATACGGCCTCACCTGGTACGGCGTCGCCAGGCACAACCTCGCCCGATGCGGCCTCGCCTGGTACGGCCTTGCCCGATGCGGCCTCGGCAGGCGCGACGTCGCCCGATGCGGCCTCGTCCGGCGCCGCTTCGAGCGCCGCCTCCGTCGCCTCCTTGCTCGCGGGCGGGACGAAGGCGGAGGGTGTGCCGTCGACCGTGGCCGGCGGTCGGCGAAAGCGCGTGAAGACAGGCACCCGAAGGTCCTTCCGTACGAAGCCCGGCGGAGCGGCTGGTCCGAGGGGGCGCGGACGCACCGCATTTCCGTACGGTTCGCCTCCGTCCGGTGTTCAGCCCTTTTGCCCTGTGCTCGGCAAACACCGGGCAAACCACTCCCCAACCGGGCCGTCAGGCGCCCCCGACCGCCGTGAGCAGCGCCAGCGGTGCCGCCGCCGACCGGGACTCCCGTACACACGCGTGCGGATACGGGACCGGCTCCGCGTGGGTGTCGCGGCCGTAGCCCGCGAGGACCTCGGGGAGCCGGTGGCCGGTCGCCGTCGCCGCGTCGACCAGGGCGTGGGCGACCGAGCGGGCCTCGTCGTGCAGGCCGTAGCGGGCGAGCCCCAGGGCGATCAGCGCGTTGTCGTGCGGCCAGACCGAACCGCGGTGGTAGGAGAGGGGGTGATACGCCGGTTGTCCCGCGGCGAGCGTGCGGACGCCCCAGCCCGAGAAGAAGTCCGGGTCCAGCAACCGCCGGCCGACCTCCTCGCCGTACTCCTTGTCCAGCAGCCCCGACCAGAGCAGATGCCCGGCGTCCGAGGCGAGCGCGGTCACCTGACGGCCCTCCCCGTCCAGCGCGAGCGCGGGAAAGGAACGGTCCGGCATCCAGAAGTCCCGCTGGAAGCGGTCCCGCAGATCGGCGGCCGCCTGTTCCAGCAGCGCCGCGTACGTCTCGTCCTGCCACGCCGTGCGCGCCACCCACGCGGTACGGCGCAGCGCGTCGTACGCGTACCCCTGGGCCCCCGCCGCCATGACCGGGCCGCTCGCGCGGGTGCCGTCGGCCGAGCAGATGGCGCCGGGGGAGTCCTTCCAGTTCTGGTTGGCGAGGCCGCCCTGGTCGGCGCGGTAGACCAGATAGCCGCGCGAGGTCAGCCCGCCGTGGTCCAGCATCCAGCTGATCGCGGCGCGGGCGTGCGGCTCCAGACGGCGGGCGAGGGCCGTGTCCCCGGTGTGCTCGACATACGCGCCGAGCAGGACGAGGAACAGCGGGGTCGCGTCCACCGAGCCGTAGTAACGGCCGTACGGCACCTGCCCGAAGTGCGCCAGTTCCCCGTGCCGGACCTCGTGCACGATCTTGCCGGGCTGGGCGACCGACTCCGGGTGGGTCTCGGTGGCCTGGGTCGCCGCGAGCGCGGGCAGCGTCCTGGCGGCGAGGTGCGGCCGGTAGGGGAGCGCGAACAGGGACGTCAGCAGGGCGTCCCGGCCCAGCAGGGCCAGGTACCAGGGTGCCCCCGCCGCCGGTACCCGCAGTTCCTCGCCGTCCGGGCCGGTCGCCGGCACCTGGAGCGAGGCGAGGTCCGCCAGACCGCGCGCACAGGCCGCGGCCAGCTCCGGCCAGCCCGTCGGGAAGGCGACGCCTTCTACGAACTCACCTTCCAGGGACTGGAGTTGCTCGTTCACGGCGGCCGGGGAGCGCGGCACCCGCCGGGCCCGTTTGTCTCCGTGCGGGCGGGCCATCACGCGCAGCGTCAGCTCCGCCGAACCGTGCGGCCCAAGGTCCAGCGTCCACACCAGGCGGCGGGCTCCGGTGCCGGTCTCCTCGACGCCGTCCGGAGCCGGCTCGGCCGTCACCGTCGTACAGGACCGCCATTCACCGCGCTGGTAGGCGAACTCCACGCCGTCGTCGAGGACCTGGCGGGAACGGGTGGCGCCGATCTTGGTGTACGTGCGGTGGTCGGAGCGCAGTTCGAACTGGTCGGTGAAGTCGGCGTCCGCGGTGACCGCGAGACGGACCGTCGTCGGCGTCGGGCGGTTGCTGGCCACCCGCAGCGACTCGACGAACGCCCCGTCCACGACGGCCTGTTCACGGAAGAGCGTGTACGCGGGCGGCTCCTGGCGACCGCCGCGCGGCACCAGCACACAGCGCGCGGTGTCCCCGTCGGCGACCGGCGACAGTGCCTCGGGCACCGCGCCGTCGACGGTGAGCTGCCAGCGGCTCAGGTGCCTGGCGTCGCGCACGAACAACCCGTCCGGGGAACCGCCGCCCCGGTGGCCGCTGATGTCCCCTCCGTCGCCGACGGCGGCGAACGTCCCGCCGTGCACGAGCAGATGATGCCGGTCCGTCATCCCCGGTCCCCTCCCTTGACTGCCGTGACTGTGGTGACTTGTGCTTCTGCTGTGTCGTCCGTGCTGTCGTTTCTGGTGTCGTCCCGGGTGTCGCTGTGCAACAGGTCGAGCGCGAGCGCGGCGGTCCAGCTGAAGCCGGTCGCCCCGCAGGCCTCGCCCGTGTACGGGTCGACGTACTCCGCGAAGTCGGTGGCCTCGGCGAACTCCAGGGCCGTCGCCCGCAGCGCGTCGGCGCGTGTCTGCTCGCCGTGCGTGCGCAGTCCGCGCTCCACCAGCCAGCTCGTGTTGAACCAGGCCGGTCCGCGCCAGTAGCGGTGCGGGTCGAAGGACTCGCCGAGCAGGTCGTAGCTCGGGACGAGGCGGGTCGTGTCGCCGAGGCCGAAGTGCGGTCCGCTCAGGGTGCGGATCAGCGTCGTCGTGATCTCCCGCGGCAGGCCCGGCAGCAGGAGGGGGATCAGCCCGGAGACGCTGCGCTCGGGGATCAGCACCCCGCCCCGCCGCTCTCCGCCCCGCACGTCCCGGCACAGGAACATCCCGGACGCCGGATCCCACAGCCGCTCGACGAGCGCCTCCGTCAGGCGTTCCGCGCGCGCGTGCCGGGCCGTACCGCTCGCGCCCAGCTCCCGCGCGATCCGGGCGAGCGCGTACTCGGAGGCGATGAGCAGGGCGTTGAAGGCGGGGTCCTCGACCGCGAACTCGCCCCCGTCGACCCCGTGGTTCCGGGGCCCGCCCGCGTCGGCCCCGTGGCCCAGGCTTCCGACCGTGCCGGACCCGTGGTTCGCGCCCGGACCAGCACCACGGTCGCTGCCCGGCCCTGTCCCGTATCCCTCGCCCGGCCCGTCCCGGTAGCCCCGGTCCCGGTAGTCGGCGGCCAGCCGCACATACCGCCCGTAGTCCAGATCCGTCGGCCGGTCCTCCGCCGCCCCGTGGTCGAGGTCGGCGCGCCGGAAGGAGCGGGCCGGGGCGGGGGTGATCCGGCTCAGGGGGGCGTCCCAGCAGGGGCTGTTGTCCATACCCTGTTCCCAGGGGTGCACGACGGACGCGAGGGAGCCCCCGCCCAGGTCCCGCCGGTGCAGCAGATACCGGTGCCAGGCCGCCAGCCGGGGATACATCCGGGCGAGGAAGCCGCGCGCCCGGGACAGTCCCGGGTCGGCGCGGTGCACCAGCCAGGCGGCCAGCGCGTGCACCGGTGGCTGCACGATGCCGGAGGTCTGTACGGTGCGCGGGGCGCCCGCGGCGCGCCCGGCGGTCGAGGAGCGCCAGAAGTCGGGGCTCGGGAAGTACGCGTCGAGCGCTACGGAGGGGTTGAAGACGATGTGCGGCACCCGGCCGTCGCCCCACTGGGCGTCGAGCAGTGTCTCCAGCTCCGTCTGCGCCCGGAGCGGTGACAGATGGCGCAGCCCGATCGCGATGAACGCGGAGTCCCAGGACCACTGGTGCGGGTACAGGGTGGGTGAGGGGACCGTGGACCGGCCCGTCCAGTTGCCCTCCAGCACGCGGGCGGCCCTGACATGCAGCGACTGTCTGGTGGGCGCCGGATCGTATACGGCGGTGTGCTCCGTCGGGCGGGCGATGAGCTGGGCACTGCGATCCACTCGGGGCTCCCCGAAGACGTACGGCCGACCGATCGGTTCGGCTGTGGCTACCGTAGGGTTACGTCTATTTAACACGCAAAACTCAATATGTAATGCAAGGTTGAGAAACACAAGGGGGTGTACATGACCGGTCGAGGTCAGTTCGGCGCCGGAGAGCTGCTCGAACTGGTACGCAGTGGCCGCGCCACGACCCGCGGTGCGCTCCAGCAGGCCACCGGTCTCTCGCGCGCCACCGTGGGACAGCGTCTCGACCGTCTCTTCCGCGCGGGCTGGCTGCGCGAGGGCGCCGGCGGCCCGGTCGACTCACCGCTCGGCGGCCGGCCCTCCATCACGCTGGAGTTCGACGACTCCCACGCCGTCGTGCTCGCCGCCGACCTCGACACCCGGCACGCGCGCGCCGCGGTCCTCTCGCTGTCCGGCGAGATCCTGGCGGAGCACGCCGGCCCGCTGGCCATCGGGGACGGCCCTGACGTGGTGCTCGGCGAACTGGGCCACTGGTTCGCCGAGCTCCTGGAGAAGGCGGGCCACCGCGCGGACGAGGTCTGCGGCATCGGCCTCGCGGTACCGGGCCCCGTCGACACCGACACGGGCCGGGTCGTGCAGCCGCCGATCATGCCGGGCTGGGACGGCTACGACATACGCGGCCGTCTGGCGAGAGCCTTCACCGAGCACACGGGCGCGTCCGCGGTACCGGTACTCGTCGACAACGACGCCAACCTCATGGCGTACGGGGAGCAGCGCACCGCGTACCCCGACTGCTCGGCGTTCGTGCTGGTCAAGGTCTCGACGGGGATAGGCGCCGGAGTCGTGGTCGACGGGGCGGTCTACCGGGGCATCGACGGAGGCGCCGGCGACCTAGGCCACATCCGGGTCCCGGCCGGCGCGGACGCGCTGTGCCGCTGCGGTTCCTACGGCTGTCTCGCCGCCGTCGCCAGTGGCGGCGCCGTGGCCCGGCGGCTGGCGAAGACCGGAGTGCCTGCCGCGTCCGGCTCGGACGTGCGGGACCTGCTGGCGTCCGGACACCCCGAGGCGGCGGCTCTCGCGCGGGACGCGGGCCGGCAGGTCGGGGACGTCCTGGCGACCGTCGTCACCCTCCTCAACCCCGGCGTTCTGATGATCGCGGGGGATTTGGCCGGAACCCCCTTCCTGACGGGGGTGCGGGAGTTGCTGTACCAGCGGGCGCTGCCGCGCTCCACCGCTCATCTGGACGTCGTCACCTCCCGGCTCGGAGACCGGGCGGGGCTGATCGGGGCAGGGGCGATGGTGGTGGAGCACCTGTACGCGCCGCAGCGGGCGGAGGAACGACTGGTGGCGCTGGGCGTGTGACCACCTCGTTTCCGGCGGCGTTCCGGTCCGGAAACGCGTCCGCATGGTGAAATCCCGGGGTCTGTGACAGCGTGATTATCGCCACCCTTGATAGAGGTTGCGCTCATATGAGCGGCCTGTGATCGACTGCACTTCTCCAAGGTGTGGCACTCAGTGCCACGCGTTGATCGTTCATCGATCGAAATCAGACGGGCTCGACGCCGCTCGTATGAGCAGTATTCCGGCAGTGTGAGCGCTCTTGCGTTCAAGAAGTGAAAACATGATCCTGTCTCCGCTTGCCAAGCTTTGACTTTCGATCCGGTGGCGGACGAGTGGTTACAGGCGTATGACGCGCAAGTGGACGTACCCAGGTGCCTTCGATCTGGGTATGTTCCTGGCCGTCAGGGCAGCCACCGCGTCCTCGAGGAGTCGAGACCCGTGTCGGAAAACAAAGATCTCCGTGCAGCCGAGTCGGCCGCGAGCGTTGAGGGCGTGAAGTTCGTCTACGACTTCACCGAGGGCAACAAGGACCTCAAGGACCTCCTCGGTGGCAAGGGCGCCAACCTCGCCGAGATGACCAACCTGGGTCTCCCGGTGCCTCCCGGCTTCACGATCACCACCGAGGCCTGCAAGGTCTACCTGGACAGCGGCGACGAACCGGCGGCACTGCGTGACGAGGTGAGTGCGCACCTCGACGCGCTGGAGCAGCGCATGGGCAAGAAGCTGGGCCAGGCCGACGACCCCCTGCTGGTGTCGGTCCGCTCGGGCGCGAAGTTCTCGATGCCCGGCATGATGGACACGGTCCTCAACATCGGCCTCTCCGACAAGTCGGTGCAGGGCCTGGCCAAGCAGGCCGGCGACGACCGCTTCGCGTGGGACTCCTACCGCCGCCTCATCCAGATGTTCGGCAAGACGGTCCTCGGCGTCGAGGGCGACCTCTTCGAGGACGCGCTGGAGGCGGCGAAGGCGGCCAAGAAGGTCGCGGTGGACACCGAGCTGGAGGCCGCCGACCTCAAGAAGCTCGTCACCAAGTTCAAGAAGATCGTCAAGACCGAGGCCGGCCGGGACTTCCCGCAGGACCCGCGCGAGCAGATGGACCTCGCCATCCACGCGGTCTTCGACTCCTGGAACACCGACCGCGCCAAGCTCTACCGCCGCCAGGAGCGCATCCCGGGCGACCTGGGCACGGCCGTCAACGTCTGCTCGATGGTGTTCGGCAACCTGGGCCCCGACTCGGGCACGGGCGTCGCCTTCACCCGCGACCCCGCCTCCGGCCACCAGGGCGTCTACGGCGACTACCTGCAGAACGCCCAGGGCGAGGACGTGGTGGCCGGCATCCGCAACACGGTCTGGCTCGCGGAGCTGGAGACGATCGACAAGAAGTCGTACGACCAGCTGATGCAGATCATGGAGACCCTGGAGAACCACTACAAGGACCTCTGCGACATCGAGTTCACGATCGAGCGCGGTCAGCTGTGGATGCTCCAGACGCGCGTCGGCAAGCGCACCGCGGGCGCGGCCTTCCGTATCGCCACGCAGCTCGTCGACCAGGGCCTGATCGACGAGGCCGAGGCGCTCCAGCGGGTGAACGGCGCCCAGCTCGCGCAGCTGATGTTCCCCCGCTTCGACGATGAGGCGAAGGTGGAGAAGGTCGGCCGGGGCATCGCGGCGTCGCCGGGCGCGGCGGTCGGCAAGGCGGTCTTCGACTCGTACACCGCCGTGAAGTGGTCCCGTTCGGGCGAGAAGGTCATCCTGGTCCGCCGCGAGACGAACCCCGACGACCTGGACGGCATGATCGCGGCGGAGGGCATCCTGACCTCCCGCGGCGGCAAGACCTCGCACGCCGCCGTGGTCGCCCGCGGCATGGGCAAGACCTGCGTGTGCGGCGCGGAGGAGCTCGAGGTCGACACCAAGCGCCGCCGGATGACGGTGCCGGGCGGACACGTCGTCGAGGAGGGCGACCTGATCTCCATCGACGGCTCGTCGGGCAAGGTCTACCTCGGCGAGGTACCGGTGGTCCCGTCTCCCGTCGTGGAGTACTTCGAGGGCCGGATGCACGCGGGCGCCAACGACGCCGACGAGCTGGTCGAGGCCGTGCACCGGATCATGGCGTTCGCCGACCGCAAGCGCCGCCTGCGGGTGCGCGCCAACGCGGACAACGCCGAGGACGCGCTGCGCGCCCGCCGCTTCGGCGCCCAGGGCATCGGCCTGTGCCGTACGGAGCACATGTTCCTCGGCGACCGCCGCGAGCTGGTCGAGCGTCTCATCCTCGCGGACACGGAGGCAGAGCGTGAGGAGTCGCTGAAGGCGCTGCTCCCCCTCCAGAAGAAGGACTTCGTGGAGCTGTTCTCCGCGATGGACGGCCTCCCGGTCACGGTCCGGCTCCTGGACCCGCCCCTGCACGAGTTCCTGCCCGACATCACCGAACTGTCGGTCCGGGTGGCCCTGGCGGAGTCCCGCCAGGAGCCGCACGAGAACGAGCTGCGGCTGCTCCAGGCCGTGCACCGCCTGCACGAGCAGAACCCGATGCTGGGCCTGCGCGGCGTGCGCCTCGGCCTGGTCATCCCCGGCCTGTTCACGATGCAGGTCCGCGCCATCGCGGAGGCGGCGGCGGAACGCAAGGCGGCGAAGGGCGACCCGCGCGCCGAGATCATGATCCCGCTGGTGGGCACGGTCCAGGAGCTGGAGATCGTCCGCGAGGAGGCGGACCAGGTCGTCGCGGAGGTCGAGGCGGCGACGGGCACGAACCTGAAGCTGGCCATCGGCACGATGATCGAACTCCCGCGGGCCGCGCTGACCGCCGGTCAGATCGCGGAGGCGGCGGAGTTCTTCTCCTTCGGCACGAACGACCTGACGCAGACGGTGTGGGGCTTCAGCCGGGACGACGTGGAGGCCTCGTTCTTCACGGCCTACCTGGAGAAGGGCATCTTCGGTGTCTCCCCCTTCGAGACCATCGACAGGGACGGCGTGGGGTCGCTGGTGAAGCTGGCGGCGGACGCGGGCCGCAAAACCCGCCCCGACCTGAAGCTCGGCGTCTGCGGGGAGCACGGCGGTGACCCGGAGTCGGTCCACTTCTTCCACGAGGTGGGTCTGGACTACGTCTCCTGCTCACCGTTCCGGATCCCGGTGGCCCGACTCGAGGCGGGACGAGCGGCTTCGCAGTCCGCGGGGAGCGATCACCGGTAGGCGTACGGCCGTTGCCTGACGAGGTCTGCGTACGGGCCGAGCTGGCCTGCGCACGGACTGAGGGTCTGCGCAGGGCCTCACCTGAACCCCGGAACCGCCGCCCGTCCCCGACCGACCCTCACCGATGGGCGGCGGTTCCGGATCACGAGAGAGGGCGGCACCCTGTGCGGGGGTGCCGCCCTCTCCTGCATCATCTGCGGAGACTGTCAAGATCCGCCGCTGAACTGGGCAAATGACGTTTGTTTGCGTGGTTGCCGTTGAACCTGACCGAAGCTGTTGTGCCCTCGTTGTGCCCTCGTTGTGCCCTCATGGCGTGGCTGTGTGCATCCTTCTTCGCGGGTGGTCACAGCGCAACGACGTAGGAGCGAAGCGCCTGTTGCGCAGGAAGTGACGTCGGCTCGGAGAGACCTTGCGTGATCAACGTCGGAGCACCGCTGGCCTGGGATGGGCTGGTCGCCATTGGTCGCTGAGGCCACCCTTCGACGGCCCAGAGACGGCCCGAGGCGCGCGGCGGGGCGGGTTCCTTCAGGAGGCAGAGCGCCTCACGACTTTGCCCACTACAGTTGACAAGCGCAGCCGAGACGCACGGCAACATCGGCGGCATCCCGGCGGCAAGCACCATAGGACATCTGAACGGGGGACAAACGAGTGCGCGTTTTCATGAGCTGGTCCGGAGAAGCCTCCAGACTTTGCGCTGAGGCCCTTCGAGACTGGCTGCCTTTCATGAATCAGGGCATCGACCCTTTCGTTTCATCGCAGGACATCTCCAAAGGTGAGCGGGGATTAGACAAGATCGCGAGCAAGCTCCAAGATTCCAGCTTTGGAATAGTTTGTGTGACGCGTGAAAATCAGCACGCGCCTTGGGTTAACTTTGAAGCAGGCGCGCTTTCTCGTGAGCTGGGAGAAAGCATGCTAGCCCCATTTCTGCTCGACCTCGAAGTAAAGGATCTGTCGGGTCCAGTCGCGCAGTTCCAAGCCACAGAAAGCACATCACGGGATGAAGTTTGGACACTTGTGAAATGCCTTAACGAAAAATGTGAGACGGTAATTGGATCTGATCGCCTACAGGTAACTTTCGATAGGTTTTGGGGTGACATCGAGGATAAATTAAACGCTATCCGAGAGTCTCGACCTTCTCCTTCTATCCCTCAGCGCGACACTCCAGAAATCCTTAACGAGCTAGTCGCACTCGTACGGGACCAAACTTCTCGAATCAACAGCCTGACCACACAGATCTCTCAAATCCAAGAAGAAAACCAAACCCCTCGATACGTAATTAACGATCCTAGTGCAGTGACGATCAACACCCACAACGAAAGCAGGGAAGGCTCAATACTGTTCCTGCGTCGCATTATTGCTGATATTGTCCGCCCAGAAAACGTCGTCGAAACTCAAATCAAAACCGAAGAGTATGCAGATCTCGTGGTGACAGTGACCGAAGAGGGATTCCGCATAGCGCAAGCAAGCGTGACGCAACTGCAATCGTCCGCATCAAAGGTGGGCGTTTCGGCGGTCATCAAATCGGTTCTAGGCTCTGGTAACAGCGTAGTCTTGGCGCCTTTCTAATGCGATCAAATTCGCAAGGCCCAATGGCAGCGTTTGGTAACTTCGCGACACATCGCAACGTTAAGCTCGCAGCTGCGTATTCATCAGTGACCTTCGCCGGGATATCCGGCTTGGTTCAGTTGATACTTGCCGTATACCCGCTGAGTATGCTGCAAGGCGGCCGATCGCTTCTTATCGTGATTTCTGCTTCCCTCGCATTTGGAATCATCCGAGCGTTCCCCAAGAACACGGTCGACCGAGAATTAAAGAACCCAACATTCAAGGTGACGATAAAGAAGGGAGATCTTTTCGAAGAAGATTCGCACCTAGTCATCGGCTTCACCGATACATTCGACACGGATTCCAATGACGCCGAAATCATCTCACCCGCGAGTGTGCAGGCCCAATTTCTGCGGAGGGTTTACTCGGGGGAGGTCGATGCACTCGACCGAGACCTAACCATCGCGCTCGACGGGTACGTGCCGGAAGGTATAGAGACCCGAGAGGTGAAACCTAAGGGACGGCTAACTCGATACCCGCTAGGGACAGTCGCCGTGCTGGGCTCATTTGAGACGAGGTACTACTGTGTCGCATATTCGCGGATGGGAAACAATCTAGCAGCACAGTCTAGCGTAGATGCACTATGGCTTAGCTTGAGTCGCCTTTGGGACGTAATTGACGAAACCGGAAATCGGAGAAGTGTATCAATGCCGGTTATCGGGTCAGACCTCGCTAGAGTCGATAACTTGGATTACGAGAGTATTGTGAAAATGGTGGCCCTTTCTTTCGTCGCGCGATCACGTAAATCCATAATTACGCGCGCACTAACGATCGTAATCCACCCCCGCGATTGCGCCCGGATAGACATGAACGAGATGGCGGCTTTCCTGAACTCTCTATAAGAGTGGCGCGGGATCGAAATTGCAGTAACATTTCAATTAACTCGTAACGCCAACCCGCTTCTCGGTGGCCGCATGATATGCGATTCTTGAAGCTTGACAGTATGGGCGAGGAGGGGTGCGAGTGTCGCAACATGCCAGCCGTCGGGGGACTTTCCTACAGATCGCTGAGGTGATGAAAGTTCAGATAGAGGTGGACCTGCAGATGACACACCTCCCAGCTGCTGGAGACATCATGCGTGATCACGGTGTCTCGCGTGGGGTAGTGCTTCGCGCGTTCAAAGCTTCAGGCGGACGGGGTCGCCGAACCGGTTCGGGGCGGCCGGTGGCGCGTCGTACGTGAGGGCGAACTCGTCGACCGTTGTCCGCTGGAGGAGCGTATCGCCGACATCATCCCGGCCGAAGGGTTCGAAGTAGGGGCCAACTTCCTCAGCGCGTCTGACCTAATGGGCAGGTTCGGGGTATCCCGGCCGACCGTGAGCAAGGCCGTCTATACGCATCTGTGGGAGGCGGAGGCAGATCAGACGGCCGACATAATGGAAGCCGTACTAAGCGATGTGCCCTGAGAGTGTCCTGAGGGCATGAGAAATGGCTGGCTTCCCAGGTCAGGATGCCAGCCATACACCCTGTGCGGGGGTGCCGTCCTTTCGGCGTTGCTACTGCCGCGTTCTCGTCCCGCCGCATTCCCGCCAGGCCTGCACCCCACTTGTGGGTGGTGGTGGCCCAGCGAGTTTCGAAGTAGTTTCAAAGTTGTGAGTATCGAAAACGCCGCCGTGAACTTCTCCGAGCTGGTGAACAAGAACAAGCAGACGCTTGCCCGGCTCAAGGAATCCCCGAGACTGCTCCTGCACCGGAGAGACGGCGAGGACCTGGTCCTCACTACCGCGGCGCGGGCCGAGCAGGACCAGACGGTGCTATCGGCCGCTACTCGGATGCTGTCCGCGATGGCTCGCCGCGAGCCCGGAAGCACCGAACTGCTCCGCGACATACTGCCGGACGCCTTCCCCTGGGTCCGTTTCCTGCCCGAGCCCGATCTCCACGCCTTCGCAGTCGAACTGGTCGACACCATGCGCGCCGCCGACTCGATCGGCAACAGCGCGTCCGTCGCCCAACTGCTCATCGCCTGGCAGCACACCGCCGAGGTCCACTCCGATCCCGAACTGCTCACCGCACTGACCAAGGACCACGGCGAGGACTACGGGCCGGCGCCGGACCCACGGGATGTCGCATGACCGCTGGCCGCGGCGACCGCGCCGCGCCACCGGCGCCGATGGGCCACTGGGAAGTCCGCTTTCGCGGACGCGGCCTCTGCCAAAGGCTGGGAGAGCCTCGCCCAACAGGCCCGGGAGAACACCTACCGCGCCTGGACCACCATGCGCACCGACCCAGGGCCGGCCACTGAAACGCCCCGGCACCACCGGCTCAAGGGCAGCCTGGCACACGGCACCCACCGTGGACAGATCTGCGAGCAGTGGCAGATCGAGGTGACCGGCGGTGGCCGCGTCTGGTACCTCCTGGACACAGCCCGTGACACCTGCTGGATCACCTTCGCAGGCACGGGGCACCCACGAGCCACCGACCGCCGCTGAACCGGCACGTCCGAGGTCCGCGTCCGGGTGGCCAGCGGTGCCAGGTGCCCAACGCGGCAGCAGCGGCGCCGCAAAGGCGGTGCGGCACGGGCTCTCGTCACGGTGGCTGCACGCGGCGGGCCACCCTGCGGCCCCAGGCTTGGCTCGGCGCCTCGACGTAGCGGTAGGTCAGCAGGCACAGGGGCAACAGCACGGCGAAGAACAGCACTTCGAGCGCAAGACTGTCCTGCCGCCGTCGGCCCACCGTGCTGTCGATCACCGCCAGCAGCACCGGATGCACCAGATACACCGAGTAGCTGATCGTGCCCAATCCGGTCAGCATCCGCGGTATGCGCCGACGGCGCGACAACAGTCCGGCACCGAAGGTGAGCACGGCAAGCAGGAACGCGATGACCCAGCCGCGCCGTGTGAAGTGGTCGTCGTCGCCGTACCAGTACGCACTCCCCACGGCGCAGGCGACCACAATGACGGCAGTACGGGCCGTACAGCGCCAGGTGCTCTGACCGCTCTCAGCACGGTGGACGGCGGTGCCGAGGAACATCACGGCGAGGATCACCAGACCCTCCCACGGCGGGACCGTGCCGTTGAACGGAACCAGCACGAGCGCCAGCGTCCCGCCCAACACGCCCCCGAACCACCGGAGTACGGGTGACCTGGCGCTCGCACAGCAGATGGCGACCCCCATGGCGATCGAGACAAACGCGATCAACGGGCCGGTGCCGACCAGACCGGACAGGGCCGAGGCCGGCAGCGCCACCCCTGCCGTCACGCTCACAGCGGCGAGCGCGGCCAAGACGACCGCGACCACCGCGGACTGGCGGTGAAGGCGGACCGTGAAAAGAGCGACGACCAGCAAGTAGAAGGACATCTCGTAGGAGAGCGTCCACAGGACGAGCAGGACATTCGGTGTCCCCAGTAACTCCTGGAGCATGGTGGCGTGGGCGAGAGCCACGGTGGCAGTGCTCTGCTGACCGACGTCACGTATCTCCGCAATGCCCAGGAGGCCGGCAGCAAGGAGCACGGTGACGACAGCCGCCCACAGCGGGTACACACGGAAGATCCGTCCGATCCAGAACGTCCGGACGCAGCCCCGCCGCTCCAGCGACGCGGGGATGATGTAGCCGCTCACCAGGAAGAACACCATGATGCCGTAGCGGCTGGTGTTGAACTGCGGCATCAACTCCCGCCGGAAATCCGCCATGAAGGTATACGACGAGTGGTCGAACACCACGACGAGTGCGGCGATACCGCGCAACGCGTCCAGCCAGCCCAGCTTCGCTGAAGGGGGGACGAGGGGTGGGGATTCCATGCGTGAGCAGAGTCCTCTTCGATCAGGCAGGCCCCGGTCGGGGCGCGCTGATCACCGAGTTCACCGGCCGGCCCATTGTTCGGCAGTACCGTTCTGGCGGCCGAACATTGAACGGGGTGAGGGTGTGGCGGGGCGGCGTGAGGTGCCGGTGGATCCGGCGGCGGGTCCGGTGCAGCGGTTCGCGTACGAGTTACGCAAGTTGAGGGCGGAGGCGGACGGGCTCACCTACCGGTCGCTGGCCCAGCGGGCGGGCTACTCGGTGTCCACGCTGTCGCAGGCGGCGGCGGGGGAGCAGCTGCCGACGCTGCCGGTGGCCCTGGCCTATGTGGGGGCGTGCGGTGGGGACCTGGCGGAATGGGAGGCCCGGTGGAAGGAGGCGGTGGAGGAGTCCGCCGGAGACGTCTCTCGGGATGACGACCCGTCACCCACGCCGTACCGGGGCCTGGCACGGTTCGACACCGGGGACGACAACCTGTTCTTCGGCCGGGAGCAGCTCACCGCCGACCTGATCGACCTGCTGGGCCGCCAGCGGTTCGCCGCGGTCTTCGGCCCCTCCGGCAGCGGCAAGTCCTCCCTGCTGCGGGCCGGCCTGATACCCGTCCTGCGGCGCGCTCAGGAACCGGGCCTGCGCCCGGCCGCGATCCGGATCCTGACACCGGGCGAACGCCCTGCGCGCAGCCACGCACACCTCCTCACACCCGCGGTTCCCCGCGACGGCAGCGCCGGGGCGGACACGTTCGTGATCGTCGACCAGTTCGAGGAGGTCTTCACCCTCTGCCACGACGCGGGCGAGCGCGCTCGCTTCATCGATCTGTTGCTGACAGCCCGGCAGCCCGAGAACCACCTGCGGGTGCTCTTGGCGGTGCGCGGCGACTTCTACGGCCGGTGCGCCGAGCACCGCGGCCTGGCCGGGGCGCTGCGTGACGCCAACCTCCTGGTCGCAGCGATGAGCCAGGCGGAACTGCGCGACGCCGTCGTCAAGCCGGCCACGGCCGCCGGACTGACCGTGGAACGTGCCCTCACCACCCGACTCGTCAAGGAGGTCGCCGACGCGCCGGGCGGGTTGCCGCTGCTGTCCCACGCGTTGCTGGAGACCTGGCGCCGCCGCCGCGGCAAGACACTGACCATGGCGGGGTACGAGGCGGCCGGATGCCTGGACGGCGCGATCGCCAAGACCGCCGAGAAGGTCTACGGCCGGTTCACCGAAGGCCAGGCGGCTGCCGCCCGCCGGGTGTTGCTGCGCATGGTCGCACCCGGTGACGGCACTCCCGACACCCGCCGTCCCGTCGGTCGCGCGGAACTGACCGGCACCGGCCGGGACGACACCGCCCCAGTGGTGGAGGCACTCGCCGGGGCGCGGCTGCTCACCCTGGACGGCGACACGGCCGAGATAGCCCACGAGGCCCTGATCACCGCCTGGCCCAGGCTGCGCGGGTGGATCGAGGAAGACCGCGAACGCCTGCGTGTGCACCGGAACCTGACCGAAGTGGCGCACGCCTGGCAGGAACTGGGTCGGGAGGAGGGCGCCTTGCTCCGGGGAAGCCGGCTCGCCGCCGCCCAGGAACACTTCGGCGGCGCACCGCGCGAGGACCTGACCGACGTGGAGCACGCCTTCCTCGACGCCAGCCGCGACCACGAGCAGAAGGGCCGTCGCCGGTACCGGCTGGTGCTCACAGCGGTCACCACCGCCCTGTGCCTCGCCCTCGTCGCCGCCGGCCTCGCCGTGGGGCAGTGGCAGAGCGCGGTCACCGCCCAGCACCTCGCCCAGTCCCGGCAACTGGCCGCCCAGTCCGGTGCGTTGCTGGGCTCCGAGCCCGACCTCGCTTCACTGCTCGCCGTGCACGCCTACCGAACCAGCCCGACCCGTGAAGCCGCCGCCGCCCTGTTTGCCGCCGCGGCGCTGCCGCTGCGCAAGCGCCTGACCGGCGGCACCGAACCCGTGGATTCCTTCGCCCTCAGCCCGGACGGGCACACCCTCGCCACTCAGAGCAGGGACGGCAAAGTGAGGATCTGGAATCTGCCCGCAGGCGAGCTCCGGCATACGTTCACCGGCCAGGACACCGGCGAAGTCGCCGCGTTCAGCCCCGACGGACGCACCCTCGCTGTCGCCACCGGCGGGGTCATACGCATGTGGGATCCGGTCACCGGCAGGAAACTCGGAACCCTCACCATCCCCGGCGGTGCGATACGCGGGATCGCCTTCAGCTCTGGCGGTCGTACCGTGGCCGCCGCTTCCGCGACGACTGTGCGGGTGTGGGACGTGGCAACCGGCCGCAAGCGGCACGGCTTCACCGGCCACCCCGACCCAGAGGCGGTCGCCTTCGGCCCTGACGGACGTACCGTTCTCGCGGTGAGCTTCGGCGGACTGGTGCGGGTGTGGGACGCTGCCACCGGCCGCACCCGGACCACCCACGACAGCCGAATCAAGGGCTACGCAGTGGCTTTCAGCCCTGACGGCCGCACCTACGCGGTTGTCCGCACCGACGGTTCGGTGCAACTGCGGAAGGTGGCCACCGGCATCGTCCGGCGCACCATCAGGGACGGTGCCGTCGGGTCGAGCGAACTGGCCTTCGCCCCGGACGGGCGGACCCTCGCCATTCCGGGCCGTGGGAACACGGTGCGACTGTGGGACACCGCCTCCGGCGCGGCGCGGGGCACCGTGACCGCCGGGCACCACGGACGAGGACTCAAGAACGTGGCCCTCAGCGCGGACGGCCACACCCTGGTCACCAGCAGCAACTCGGACCCCACCATTCGCGTCCACCGCCTGACTGCCTCTCGCCCGCGTACGACTCTGCGAGGCCACGAGGGCGCGTACATCACGGACATGGCATTCGGTCCGGACGGTCGCACGGTGGCTGCGGTTCGCCAAGGGTGGCCCGGCCGTGGGTCGGTACAGCTCTGGGAGGCCAGTACCGGCGATCGCGACGGCACACTGGCTCTGGACACCGACCCGGCACTCCGGGAAGAGGAACTGCGCGTCACTGTTCTCCGCTTCGGAGCTGTGGGGTTCAGCCCGACCGGTCGCGCCCTGGCTGCCAGGGCCACCGAGAACGGCGTGATCGAGGTCCGGGAGGTCGCCACGGGCCGCCTTCGCCAAAGCCGCGCCATAGGCGACATCGACACGGCGGTGTTCAGTCCCGACGGGACACGGCTGGCCCTCGCCGGCTATGACGGATCGGTTCGGATCTGGCACCTTTCGACCGGTGCCCTGCGCACCGCCTACCCGGGCCACGGCGAATCCGTCAGGGCAATGGCGTTCGCCCCGGACGGACGCACACTCGCCGTCGCGCGTGGCAGGGCGGGTGACGAACAGGTCAGGCTGCTCGACGCGGCGACCGGCCGGACCCAGCGCACCATCAAGCCGAGCGCCGGGATGCTGCTGGCCCTCGCGTTCAGCCCGAACGGGCACACCCTGGCCACCGCGAGCAGCGCCAAGGGAGCCATGAAGACGTGGAACGCACGCACCGGTCAGCTTCAGGACAGCTTCAGTCTCAGCGGTGAGGTGGAGGCGCTGGCCTTCAGCTCCGATGGACGCACCCTGGCCGCGAGCAACGAGCGGAGTCCACCTGTGGGACCTCGCCACCAGCCAGATCAGACGCACCCTGCCGACCCGCTCCCCCGGAGCGGTGACGTTCAGCCCGGACGGACGGAACCTGGCCCTCAGCACGGGCAGCTCCGCCGAGTTGTGGAACGTCGACCTGCCCGACCCGGCCCACGCGATCCAGAACATCTGCGAGGCCATCGACACCGCTCTCACCCCTCTGGAACAGTCCCGCTACCTGCGTGAGCAGTCCCCTGAAACCGGCTGCCAGGATCGTCGGGCGGTGGTCCGCCCGTCGGACGGCTGACGTCGCACGCAGGTGGCTGGTCTCCTGGCCGTGCTTCCGTCGGCATCGGCTCGCTACCTGGCCGACTGATCAACGGGTGCCAAGTCGTTCCCGTCGTTGCGCGGGGCAGACAAGGCGACGGGGACGGCAGCCGGTGGGGTGCGGCGGGTGAGGTCGGGCAGGACGGTCGCCAGGCCGCCTCAACGCACGCCCCGGTGTTCGACCCCGGTCACGCCAGGAGCACAGCAGGAGCATGACGCAGCTCACAAAGAAAGGGTGACAGGGTGTTGTCGCGGTCGGCTGCGACTGTCGACGGCATGACGATCACGGATGAGGACTGCCTTCCCGAGACCCTGGCCTTCAACGAGCAATTTGAGGCTGCCGCCGCGAGCCGCCCGGCTCGAGGGCAGGCGCCGAGCGCAGCCACGCTGGCGCTTTTGCGACGCAACCGGCTCGGCGGTGACACGCCACCCGTCAGACTGCCGCACGGCCGAGACCGCGTTGTCGAGGGCGGAGTGAAGGTGCGGGTTTTCGTGCCGGACCACGTCGACGGCGTCTACCTGCACATCCATGGAGGCGGCTGGGCGTTCGGTTCCGCGGACGGACAGGACGAGCGGCTCTGGCGGCTCGCCGAGGGGGCGCGGCTTGCCGTGGTGAGCGTGGAGTACCGCCTCGCGCCGGAACACCCGTTCCCCGCCGGGCCCGAGGACTGCGAAGCGGCTGCCCGATGGCTGGTGAAACACGCCGTGGCCGAGTTCGGCACCGACCGGCTGCTGATCGGCGGTGAATCGGCCGGTGCCCACCTCAGCGTCGTGACGCTGCTGCGCCTTCGCGACCGACACGGCATCACCGGCGCCTTCCGGGGGGCCCACCTGCTCTTCGGCGCCTACGACCTGTCGATGACACCGAGCCAACGGTCGTTCGGTGACCGACAGTTGCTGAGCAACACCGACGCGATCCGGGGCAGCTATGAGCTGTTCACGCCCGGGATGGGGCAGGAGCAGCGCCGCGATCCCAAGGTGTCGCCCCTGTTCGCGGACCTGACCGGGTTGCCGCCCGCCCGGATCGTCGTAGGCACCGAGGATCCGCTGCTGGACGACTCGCTGTTCCTGGCCCAACGGTGGCAGGCGGCGGGTGCGCCCGTGCAACTCGGCGTCGTCGCCGGCGCGATGCACGGCTTCACCCTGTTCCCCCTGACCATCACCGACCGGGAACTCGGACGCGAACGGAAATTCCTGGCCACCGCGTGACGATAGCGTCAGCGGCATGAACCGAACTGCCCGGCTTTACGCGCTGGTGGAGGACCTGCGCGCGGCGGCGCCGCGGCCTCTGACGGTCGCGGCGCTCGCCACGCGGTTCGACGTCAGCACCCGCACGGTGCAGCGTGACCTGCAAACCCTCATGGAGACCGGTGTCCCGGTGCGCTCCATACCCGGGCGAGGCGGCGGCTGGTCGATCGACCCGGCGATGACCCTGCCCCCGATCCGCCTCACCGCCGACGAAGCCTCGGCACTGATCGCCGTGCTCGCCACGGCCGACTCCACCACCCCCTACGCGGGCGCGGCCCGCACCGCGGCCCAGAAGATCGCAGCCGCAATGACCGGCCCCGCCTCGGCGGCGGCGCAGGAACTCGCCGCACGGATCGTCACCCTGCCGACGCGCGGCGACTCCGCGATCCGCACCGCGGTGGAGCAGGCCCTCGCCACCAACACGGTGCTGCAACTGTCCTACACCGATGCGGCAGGACACGAAAGCAAGCGCGTCGTGGAACCGGTCGGACTGCTCACCGCCGGCGGCCGCTGGTACCTCATCGGCTGGTGCCGCACGCGCCGGGCCGGCCGGGGCTTCCGGCTGGACCGGATCGCAGCAGTGGCTCCAACCAATGAACAGGCACAGCCTCATGACCTGGCCGAACTGCTTCGCGGCTCGGCCGCGGTCGGCGCAGTACAACCCACTGCGCTGGCTTCACTCGGCCCCCCGCCATAAGAATCCGACGGCGCCGACCGCCGAACCTTTCCGGCAGCGGCACCAGCTCCACATCGTGACGTGACCGGCCCGCCATCGATCGGCGGCGGGGTGGCGCGGTCAAGGGCCCTGGAGGCTCGGGGCGGACGTGTCACGGACGCGTTGGGAAACGGGCGTACGGTCCATGTGGCTGCCCCCGGTCATCGACGGCTCTCGGCCCAGCAACGGTGCGGGCTCCCGGCGGCGTGGGCCCGTTCTGCCCATGGTGTGGCCGCTCGGCGACGGTCGTGCGGAGGGCAGGCGGATCACCGCGTCCAGGCCGCCCGTGCCCGCGGCCCGCAGGCTCGCCTCGCCGCCGCTCGCGTGCGCGAGCCGTTGGACCAGGGCGAGGCCGAGGCCCGTACCGCCCTTGGGGGCGCCCGGCGCGCGCCAGAAGCGGTCGAAGGCGCGGGCGCGCTGCTCTGACGTCATGCCCGGGCCCTCGTCGGTGACGTGCAGGTCGACCCAGGACGCGCGGGCGTCGCGCAGCGCGCGCCGGGACGGGGCGTGCGGACGCAGTTCGATGGTCACCGTGGTGTCGGTCGGGGAGGCGCGCAGCGCGTTGGAGAGCAGGTTGTCGAGGATCTGCTCGATGGACCCCGGCAAGGCGAGTACCGGGCCCACGCCGCCCGCGAACAGCACCAGGAAAACGCCCTGTTGGGCGAAGAGCGGCGCCCAGGTGTGGTGGCGTTCCGCGCAGACCGCGCCGATGTCGACCGGGCCGGGCGTCGCCGCGTCCTCCTCCAGCCTGGCCATCGCCAGCAGCCCCTCGACCATGCGGGCGAGCCGGTCCGTCTCGGTGACGGCGGCGGTGAGGCTGGAGCGGCCCCGGTCCAAGATGTTCGGCTCCAGGTTCTCCAGGCGCAGCCGCAGTGCCGCGAGTGGGGTCTTGAGCTGGTGCGAGGCCTCGCCCGCGAACGCGTGCTGGGAGTCCAGGAGATGGGCGAGGCGGGCCGCCGTACGGTTGAAGGCGGCGGCCAGGCTGCGGACTTCGGGCGGGCCCTTGGTCACGGTCACCGTCACCGGGGCCGCGCGCCCACCGATCGCCAACTCGTGCGTGGCGCGCTCCAGTTCGCGGATCGGGCGGCCGGTCCAGCGGGCGATGGCGAACGCGGCGAAGGTGACCGCGGTGAGGACGCCGAGACCGCCGAGGGCGAGCAACAGCCAGATGTGGTGAACGCGTTGGTGCACCGTCTGGGTCGGCACCGTGAGCCAGACGGCGCCCTCCGGCCGGACGCCGTGGCCGACGGGCGCGGCGACCGACAGGTACTGGACCCCGCCGATGGTGGAGGTGCGGACGTCCACCGTGGACGTGCCGCGCAGCGCCGCCGCGATGCCCGGGCGGGAGGCCAGCGTGTGCGAGGTCTCGGCGGTGAGCGGGTGCGAGGTGGCCAGGGGGGTGCCCGTACCGTCGACGACCACCACCTTCCCGCCGATCCGGGCGGCACAGTGCACCACCCGGCCGGGCAGGTCCTGCTGGGCCCGCCCGGTGGCGAGGGACAGCGCCGCGTACGCCGAGACCGACTCGGCCTCGTCCTTCGCCGCGGTGACCACCCGCTCCCGCTCGCCGCGCGAGTACAGGAAGCCGAGCGGGATCTCCAGACAGAGCAGGACGAGCGCCGCCAGACTGAGGTAACTGACCAGCAGTCGGCGGGTCATGGCCGCGCGTCCCAACTGGCGTCCCAGCTGGCGTGCGTGCCCCCGACCGGCCGGGGGTGCGGGCTTTCGGCGGGCCGGGTGTGCAGGCCGTCGAAGGACCGGGTGTGCAGCCCCTCGACGGGTCCGGTGTGCAGCCCCCCGACCGGCCCGGTGTGCACGCCCTCGCCCGGTCCGAAGTGTGCGGCCTCCTTCGGGCCGGTGTGCACCGCCAGCCGGAAGCCGACCCCGCGCAGGGTCTGGATCCAGCCGGGGTGGCCCAACTTCCGTCGCAGGGCGGCGACATGGACGTCCAGTGTCTTCGTGGGGCCCTCGTAGTGCGGGTCCCACACCCGGTCCAGGATCTGCTGCCGGGAGCAGACCGCGCCCGGGTCCTCGGTCAGCATCGCCAGCAGGTCGAACTCCTTGGGGGTGAGCGAGACCGGCACCTCGCTGACCCAGACCTGCCGGGTGCGGCGGTCGACGACCAGCGGGCCGGGCTCGTACGCCGACGCCGCCGAGTCCGGCGTCGGCGCCGGTTCCGGCTCGGCCGCCGTCGGCTCGGGTGCCCCCTGCACACTCTGCGCACCGTGCACAGGCTCCTGCGCCGGCCCTTGTGCTGTCCCGTGGGCCGCACCCTGCGCCGCCCACTGGGTCCGCCGTGTCACCGCCCTTACTCGTGCTACCAACTCCCGTACGCTGAACGGCTTCGATAGATAGTCGTCGGCGCCCAGCTCCAGGCCCAGCACCCGGTCGGTCTCCTCTCCGCGCGCGCTGAGGATGAGGATGGGAACGTCGGAGACCTGTCGGATGCCCCGGCAGACGTCGATGCCGTCCATGTCCGGCAGTCCCAGGTCGAGCAGGACGACATCGCCGTACGGACCTCTCAGGCCGTCGGTGCCGGTGGCCACGTGATCGACCGTCAGCCCGAAGTGTCCGAGCCCCTCGGCGAGCGGTTCGGCGATCGTCTCGTCGTCCTCGATGAGCAGCACTCGTAGGCCCATGCGTCCCGTCTTTCCATGAATACGTAAATGGATGTGAATCCAGACAGCCCGTATCCGCATTTCGCATCCTGGCACTGACACGCTACAAGACGACAGCACCCGGGCGCTCCTCGACAAAGAATGTTCAATTTCTGTCCGGGCTCTGGGGTTCGCTTAACCTTCCGCTGGTGTGCGCCCCCCTACGGTGTGGAGACCACATCGAACTCCCTGATGAGGAGGCGGAGTTGAAGGCACTGCTGGACCGCGCCCGTACATTCACGCAGCGGGTCGAAGACGAGCGCGGAGAATACCAAAAACTGGCCGAGGGGCAATATCCAGAGGCGCTCTTCATTACCTGCTCGGACTCGCGGGTCATACCCGCACTCATTACCGGCGCCCGGCCGGGCGAGATATTCGAGCTGCGCAATGCGGGCAATATCGTCCCGTCGTACGGGCGGCCCGGGGCGTCGGGCGAGGCCGCCACCATCGAGTACGCGCTGGAGGTGCTCGGGGTTCAGGACGTCGTCGTGTGTGGTCACTCACACTGCGGGGCGATGGGCGCGCTGAAGTCCGGCGACGACCTGACCGCGCTGCCGGGCGTGGACGCCTGGCTCGACCTGGCCCGCCCCGAGCTGGCCGGGGTCCTCGCCGGCGCGAACGGCGTCCCGGCGGGTTCCTTGGCCCCGTCCCTGTCGGACGTGGCGCAGCGCAACGTCGTCAACCAGTTGGCCGCGGTACGCAGTTACCCGATCGTGCGGCAGCGGCTGGAGGAGGACAAGCTGCGACTGCACGGCTGGTACTACGAGATCGACACCGGGAGGGTGTACGAACTCGACGACGACGGCCACTTCCGGGTGCACACCGGATGAGCGGGGCGCACGCGCGGGGCCGGACGTGGGGCGGGGCGACGACCTCGACCAGGAGCGCGACGAACGCGGCGGACGCGGCGGACTTTGCCAAGTCGACGGCGGCAGGTACTGCGGCAACTACAGAGACCGCGGCAACGACGGAGACCGCGGCAACGACGGAGACCGCGGCAAGGGCAGGGACCACGGCAACGACAGGGACAGCGACCAAGGTCACCGCGGCCTCTGAGACGTCGATGTCCCGCCCCGGGAAGGGCCCCAAGGCCGACCTCGGCACCGAGATCACCGCCTCCCTCGTCGTCTTCCTGGTCGCGCTGCCGCTGTGCATCGGTGTGGCCGTCGCCTCCGGGGTGCCGGCCGAACTGGGCATCATCTCCGGGGTGATCGGCGGACTGGTGGTCGGGGCGGTGCGGGGCAGCACGCTCCAGGTCAGCGGCCCCGCGGCCGGACTCGCCGCGCTGGTCGCGGAGACCGTAGGAGAGCACGGCGTGGCCATGCTCGGGGTGATCGTGCTGTGCTCCGGGATCCTGCAGATCGTCCTCGGGCTGGTCCGGCTCGGCCGGATGTTCCAGGCGATCTCCCTCGCCGTGGTCCAGGGCATGCTGGCCGGCATCGGACTGCCGCTGATGTTCAGCCAGGCCTACCCGATGGCCGACAGCAAGGCGCCCGGCACCCCGATCGAGAACATGGCCGGGATCCCTGGGCTGGTCGCCGACATCCTGACCGACCGGCAGGCGATGATCGCCACGCTGCTCGGAGTCGTCACCATCGTGTTGAGCTTCGTGTGGAAGAAGGTGCCCGGGCCGGCGAAGAAGATCCCGGCCGCGCTGGTCGCCGTCGGCATCGGCATCGGCGTCGCCGCGCTGCCCGGCGTGGACGTGAAGACGCTCCAGGTCGGCAATCTGCTCGCGTCCGTGCAGGTGCCGGGCGCCGAGCAGTTCGCGGGGCTCGCGGACACGGCGATCATCACGTCCATCCTCACCTTCACGGTGATCGCCTCCGCGGAGAGCCTGTTCACGGCGGCCGCGGTGGACCGTATGCACAGCGGTCCGCGCACCCGCTACAACACCGAGCTCATCGCACAGGGCGCCGGAAACACCGTCGCGGGCGTCCTGGGCGCGCTCCCCATCACGGCCGTGGTCGCCCGCAGTTCGGCCAACGTCCAGGCGGGCGCGAAGACCCGCCTCTCCCGGACGCTGCACGGGCTGTGGCTGCTCGCCTTCGCGATGCTGCTGCCGCAGGTGCTCGCGCTGATCCCGATCTCGGTGCTCGCCGGCGTTCTGGTGCACAGCGGCTGGAAGCTGTTCGGACCGGCGGAGTTCCCGAAGATGTGGCGCCAGGACCGGGGCGAGTTCGCGGTGATGACCCTCACCACGCTGGTCATCGTGGCCACCGCGCTGCTGGAGGGCGTACTGATCGGACTCGCGGCGGGGATCGTGCTGGCCGCGCTCAGGATGTCGCAGACCGTGATCCGGCAGCACGTCGAGGACGACACCGCCAAGGTCGTCATGGCGGGCAACGCGACCTTCCTGCGCCTGCCGAAGGTCATCGAGGCCCTGGAGGCCGCCGCGGCCTCCGGCAAACCGAGGATCCGCCTCGACTTGACCGGCGTCACCCACCTGGACCACGCCTGCCGCAGCCAGATCGAGGAGTTCACCGCGCAACAGCGGGGGAGCGGGCTGCGGGTGGAACTGCTGATGCCGGGTCCGGCATCAGCCCAGGCCACACCCGACCCCACCGCCCAGCAGACACCCGTACGACCCCCTCCGCCCACCCACACCTCCACCCCCACCCGCACCCACACTCACACCTCAACCCCCACACCAACCGCCGCCTTCGCCCCGAGCGCCGACCTCGGCCCCGACGGCCCCGACCTTGGCACCGGCTCCAGCTCCGGCCCCGGCCCCGGAGCCGAATGGTTCTACCTGGACACGCGTCCCCTTCCGGACGATTACGCGGGCGCCCCTCGCTCGTAGGCTGAACACACCCGTCAGCCAAGGGAGGTCGGCCATGTCCGGCTGGAGCGAGAAGGACGTCCCGGACCAGAGCGGCCGTGTCGCCGTCGTCACCGGAGCCAACAGCGGCATCGGGTACGTCACCGCGCGGGAACTGGCCCGCCGGGGCGCCCGGGTGGTGCTGGCGTGCCGCAGCGAGGCCCGGGGAGCCGAGGCCGGCCACCGGCTGGCCGCCGAGGTCCCGGGCGCGCGGGCGGAGGTCGTCCGTCTGGACCTGGCGGACCTGGCCTCCGTACGGGAGTTCGCGGACGCCTTCTCGTACGACCGGCTCGACCTGCTCGTCAACAACGCGGGCGTGATGGCGCTGCCGTACGCGACGACGGCCGACGGGTTCGAGACGCAGTTCGGCGTGAACCACCTGGGCCACTTCGCGCTCACCGGGCGGCTGCTGCCCGCACTGCTCGGCACGCCGGGCGCGCGCGTGGTGACCGTCTCCAGTACGGCCCACGCGCTGTCCAACATCGACATCACCGACCTCAACAGCGAGCGCCGTTACCGGCGGTGGACCGCCTACGCCCGCTCCAAGACCGCCAACCTGCTGTTCACGCACGAGCTGGCGCGCAGGCTGGCGGTGCACGGTTCCGACGTGGTCGCGGCGGCGGCCCACCCCGGGTACGCGGCCACCAACCTCCAGACCGCGGGGCCCCGGATGTCCGGCCGCAGGGGCAGCGAGCGGTTCATGCGGATCGGCAACCGGTTCTTCGCCCAGTCCGCCGAGGCCGGCGCGCTGCCCACGCTCTACGCGGCGACCGCGCCCGACGTACGCCCCGACTCGTTCACCGGCCCGTCCCTCGCGATGTGGCGCGGGGCGCCGGGACGGTCCTGGCGGGCTCCGTGGACTCTCGACGACCGGGCGGGGGAACGGCTTTGGGGTGCTTCCGAGCGGCTCACGGGGGTGACGTACGACGCCCTGAAGGTGTGACGGAGGGGGGACCCACACCCCCGCCACCGGTTCTCAGGCCGTGGAGCCCCCGTCCACCACCAGGTCCGTTCCCACCACCGAGGCCGCGTCGTCCGAGCACAGGTACAGCACGGCGGCCGCGATCTCCTCGACGGCGGAGACGCGGCCGAGAGGGACCGACGTCTTCATGCGCCGCGCGCGCTCGTCCTCCGTCTCGCCGGGCAGCAGGGACATGGACGTCGCGCTGGCACCCGGGCTGACGGCGTTGATGCGTACGCCGTCGGCGATGTGATCCAGGGCCGCGCCACGGGTGAGGACGGACACGGCCGCCTTGGTGGCGCCATAGGCGGTGGTGCCGGGGATGCGGCCGTGGACGCCGATCCGGGACGCGATGTTGACGATCGCGCCGCCGCCGGGCTGGGTGCGCATCTGGCGGACCTCGGCCTGGAGGGCGAGCAGGACGCCGGTGACGTTGATGTCGAGCATCCGCCGCCAGGCGTCCTCGCCCACGTCGGCGACGGGCTGCCCGCCGCCCTCCAGGACACCCGCGTTGTTGACCGCCACGTCCAGCGAACCGAAGCGGTCCACGGCGGCCGCCACTAGGGCCGTCACATCGGCGGCGCTGGTCACGTCGGCGGTGACGGCCAGCGCCTTGCCGCCCGCCCGCTCGATCAGGGCCGCCGTCTCGTCGAGGGGTTCGCGACGGCGGCCGGCGACGACGACGTTCGCGCCCTCGGCGGCGAACGCGAGCGCGACGGCGCGGCCGATGCCGGAGCCCGCGCCGGTCACGAGGGCGGTCCTGCCGGTGAAGCGGGTGGTGGTCATGATCTCCTCTTTCTTGACCGATCAGTTCAATATAAAGGCGTAAAGAAAGGCCCTCACGAGGCCTCCTGTGAGAGCGCCTCGGGACGGCCGGCTCAGTCGAGCAGCGTCAGCGCCTGTTCCGCCGCGTCCCGCAGCCGGGCCGGGTCGGCCGACGCCTTGCCGACGACCCGCATGCCCTGCATCAGGACCAGCAGGACGCGGGCGAGGGCGCGCGGATCGCGGTCCTCGCCCAGCTCGCCCTGGGCCTGTGCCCGGACGAGGGCCGAGTGCAACAGGGTCTCGATGTGGTCCCAGCTGTGCTCGACCCGCCGGGCCGCGGCCGGGTCGTGCGGGGCCAGTTCGGTGGCCGTGTTGACCACGAAGCAGCCCCGCAGGCGTCCGTCCGCGTCGACGGACTCCGCCGCGAAACGGCGTACCACCGCCCGTACGGCGGGCAGCGCGGGCCCGGGCTGCGACAGCTCCCGCACCAGTCGCGGATCGCAGGACTCCTGGTAGCGGTCCAGCGCCTTCAGATACAGCTCGTGCTTGCTGCCGAAGGTCGCGTAGATGCTCGCCCGGCCGATGCCGAGGTGCTCGACGAGGTCGGACATCGACGTCGCCTCGAAGCCGCGCTGCCAGAACAGCTCAAGGGCTGACTGCAGCGCGGCTTCGGGGTCGAACTCCTTGGTCCTGGCCATGTGTCGCAGCCTAGGTTCAACGAGAACGATCGGTCAAGAAAATTGTCTGTGCGGCTGCCGTAACGGCTACGACCGCCGCTACAGCTATCGCTACGACACGCGCACCTCGTACGTGGCGACCCGCACCGCATCGTCGTCCAGGCACTGCCCCGACGCCAGGTCGAAGCGCTGCTTCAGCAGGGGCGAGGCGACGAACGGCCGTCCCTGCTGGGTGCCGGTCAGGCCGCGGGAGAGAACCGCCGCGCCGCCGAACGGGTCGCGGTTGTCGATGGCGTACAGCTGTCCCGCGCGGTCGCGGAAGAGGGCGACCTGGCGGCCGTCCGGCAGCAGCGCCGCCACCCCGCGGCCCGGCAGCATCATGCTCAGGTCGCAGACGGTGAACCAGGCGTCCTCGCCCGCGTCCAGTTGGAGTTGGACCTTCAGGTCGGTCGTCTCGGGTGCCAGGGTCATCGCTGGGCGCTTCCTTCCAGGACGTCGGCCGGGTTTCCGGTGGGCCGCATGCCGATCGACAGCAGCGGCAGGTCGGGCTTGATCTGGTCGCGCTCCGGGATGAAGCCGACGACCGGGTCGGGGGTGTCGGGGGCGTTCACGAAGGAGACGAACCGCGACAGCTTCTCGGGGTCGTTGATGGTCGTCGCCCACTCGTCCGCGTAGTGCGAGACGTGGTCCGTCATCAGGGACTCCAGCTCCTCGCAGATGCCGAGCGAGTCCTCCACGACCACGTCACGCACGTGGTCCAGGCCGCCCGGGATCCGCTCCAGCCAGGTCGAGGTGCGCTCCAGGCGATCCGCCGTGCGGATGTAGAACATCAGGAACCGGTCGATCAGCTTGATCAGTTCGGCGTCGTCGAGGTCCTGGGCGAGCAGGTCCGCGTGGCGCGGGGTGGCGCCGCCGTTGCCGCCCACGTACAGGTTCCAGCCGTTGGAGGTGGCGATGACGCCGAAGTCCTTCGACTGGGCCTCGGCGCACTCCCGGGCGCAGCCCGAGACCGCCGACTTGAGCTTGTGCGGGGACCTCAGGCCCCGGTAGCGCAGCTCCAGGTCGATCGCCATGCGGACGGAGTCCTGGACGCCGTAGCGGCACCAGGTCTGGCCGACGCAGGACTTCACCGTGCGCAGGGACTTGCCGTAGGCGTGCCCGGACTCGAAGCCGGCGTCCACCAACCGGGTCCAGATCAGCGGGAGTTGTTCGACGCGCGCGCCGAACATGTCGATCCGCTGACCACCCGTGATCTTCGTGTAGAGGCCGAAGTCGCGGGCGATCTCGCCGATCACGATCAGACCCTCGGGGGTGATCTCACCGCCGGGGATACGGGGGACGACCGAGTACGAGCCGTTCTTCTGCAGGTTGGCGAGGAAGTGGTCGTTGGTCTCCTGGAGCGCCGCCTGCTCGCCGTCGAGGACGTAGCCGCTCGCGCCGATGGTCGGGGCGAGGGAGGCGATGATCGAGCCGACCGCCGGCTTGCAGATGTCGCAGCCGTCGCCGCCCCGGGCGTCGTCACGGCCGTAGCGGTCCAGCAGGTCCTGGTAGGTGTTGATGCGCAGGGCGAGGACGATCTCGTACAGCTCCTCGCGGGTCTGCGAGAAGCAGCCGCACAGGCCCTTGTCGACCTCGACGCCGCTGGCCTCCAGCTCGGCGTTGACCAGCTGGCCGAGGACCTTGACGCAACTGCCGCAGCCCGTACCGGCCTTGGTGCACTTCTTCACCTCGGGCACGGTCGTGCACTGGTGGTCGGTGACCGCGCCGCGGATCGCGCCCTTGGACACGTTGTGGCAGGAGCAGATGATCGCCTCGTCCGGAAGGGCGGACGGACCGAGCTGGACGGACTCCCCGGCACCGGCCGGCAGGACCAGCGACTCGGGGGAGACGGGCGGTACCGAACCCGTGAACGCGCGCAGGGTGCCGTACGCCTCCGCGTCGCCGACCAGGATGCCGCCGAGCAGCGTGCCGTCGCGGCCGATGACCAGCTTCTTGTACAGGCCCGAGCGGGAGTCCGAGTAGACGACGTCCAGGCAGTCCTCGGCCGCGCCGTGCGCGTCACCGAAGGACGCCACGTCCACGCCGAGCAGCTTCAGCTTGGTGGACAGGTCGGCGCCGGTGAATTCCGCCTCGTCCTCGGCGATCGTCGCGGCCACGGTCTCGGCCTGCTCGTAACCGGGCGCCACCAGGCCGTACACCCGGCCGTCGGAGGCCAGCGCGCACTCGCCGATCGCGAACACGTGCGGGTCGTTCACCGTGCGGCACTGCCCGTCGACGGTGATGCCGCCGCGCTCGCCGACCGTCAGACCGCAGTCGCGGGCCAGCTGGTCGCGGGGGCGGACACCGGCCGAGAACACCACCAGGTCGGTGGCGAGCTCGGAGCCGTCCGACAGCTTCATGCCGGTGACCGCGCCGGACTCGTCGACCACGATCTCCTGCGTGCCGACGCCCGTGTGGACCGACAGGCCCATGTCCTCGATGGTGCGCAGCAGCGCGGCGCCACCACCCTCGTCGACCTGGACCGGCATCAGACGGGGCGCGAACTCCACGATGTGGGAGGTGAGCCCGAGGCCCTTCAGCGCACCGGCCGCCTCGAGTCCGAGCAGACCGCCGCCGACCACCGCACCCGTGGTGCGGGTCTTGGCGTACTCCTCGATCGCGAGGAGGTCCTCGATCGTGCGGTAGACGAAGCAGCCCTCGGCGTCCTTGTTCGGGACGGGCGGGACGAAGGGGAACGAGCCGGTGGCGAGCACCAGGACGTCGTAGTCGACGACCAGGCCCGAGCGGGCGGTCACCCGGCGCGCCTCGCGGTCGACCGTCTCCGCCGGGTCACCGACGTACAGCTCGATGCCGTGGTCCTTGATGAACTCCATGTCGGTCATGGAGAGGTCCTCGGGCGTCTTGCCCGAGAAGTACGAGGTGAGCTGGACGCGGTCGTACGCGGGACGCGGCTCCTCGCACAGCACGACCACGCGGTGCGTGGCGGTCAGGCCGCGCTCGGCGAGCGCTTCGAGGAAGCGCTGGCCGACCATGCCATGGCCGACGAGCACGATCGTGGGGGTGCCCCCGGGGGTGGCGGTCATCAGGAGCCTCCGTCGTTGGTGAGCAGGTGGAGCAGTGGGCCGCCGTCGGACGGGAGCGGCTCTGCTCCCTCCCAGGCGCGGGCGAGCGCGCCGACGGTGCCGAGTTCGCCGACGAGGACCCCGCCGACCAGGCGGTCGTCACGGACGACGACCTTGCGGTAGGTGCCTCGGGTGGCGTCGGCGAGCTGGACCACGTCGTCGCCGGGAAGAGCCTCCGTCTCGCCGAACGCGGCGAGATCGAAGGCGGTCTGCCCGGCGAGGGTGAGCCGGGTGAGTGAGCGGGTGCCGGTGTAGCGGGCGCTGAGGTCGCCGGCCGTGCCCGCCTCGCCCGCGAGCAGCTCGGCGAGCGCGTCGGCCTGTTCGAGGGCCGGAGTGGCCAGCCCGTACACCGTGCCGTCGTGCTGGACGCAGTCACCGACGGCCCGGATGTGCGGGTCGGACGTACGGAGTTCGTCGTCCACGACGATCCCCTTGCGCACGTCGAGGCCCGCGACCTGGGCGAGACCCACGCGCGGGTGGACCCCGCAGGCCAGGACCACCAGGTCGGCGTCGAGGGCGTAACCGTCGGCCATCTCGACCGAGCGGACCACGCCGCCGACACAGCGCACGTCCCGCACCCGGCACTCGGTGTGGATCTCGACGCCGAGGTCCTTCAGGTGCCGGCGGACCAGTTTCGAGGCGGACGGGTCGAGCTGACGCTCCATCAGCCGCTCGGACTGCTGGGCGAGGACGACCTGGGCGCCGCGCAGGGCGAGCGCGCGGGCCGCCGAGACTCCGAGCAGCCCGCCGCCGATGACGACCGCCTTCGCACCCGGCCGGACCGCCTTGGACAGGCCCAGGCAGTCGTCCATGGTGCGGAAGGCGTGGACGCCCTCAGGGAGCACGTGGTCGGGGGTGAACAGGCCGCGCAGCGGCGGGAGCACCGGGTTGGAGCCGGTGGCCAGGACCAGTGTGTCGTATGCGATCTTCGAACCGTCCGCGCACTCGACGGTCCGCCCGTCCCGGTCGATGCCGGTGACCCGCGCGCGGACCAGGTCGGCGGGCGCCGGAAGGGCGATCACCTCGGGGCTGTAGCGCCCGGCCAGCACTTCGGCGAGGAGCACCCGGTTGTACGGGCGGTGCTCCTCCTCGCCGATGAGCGTCACGGGCGTGCCCAGCTCGCCGAGCCGGCGGGCGAGACGGACGCCCGCGAGTCCGGCGCCGATCACCACCACACGCGTATTCGAGGTCATGTCTAGGAGCGTGCGTTGTGGGTGTTACCCGGTCGCATCACGTCTGTTTCCCGCGGGGAACGCTGCCCTCAGCGGGGACGGGGGGCGGGTGTGAGGGTTCGGAGCGGGCGGTGGGGGAGCACTGTGAGACGCGCGGTCCTCGCACACCGCCACCTAGGATGCGCTCATGACGCACGCCGGACGCACGCACGACGCACGGAGGACACACGGAGGACGCGCCTAGGGCAGCTCCTGGGGCTTTCCCGAGGTGAGCAGCAGATCGACCAGGCCCGTGGTGTCCTCGTCGCCGTGACCCTCCGCCAGGCGCCGCTCCATCAGCGCCATGTACGGCGTCAGCAGCTCGGCGCTCACGCCCTGTTCCTCGGCCGTGCGCAGCAGGGTCGCGTTGCCGGCGACCTGCATGGCGAGGTTGGAGACGACGTCCTTGGTGTGGTCACCGCTGTCCAGCCGTTCGGCGGCCCCGTGCGCCATGGGCGCCATCGCGGTGAGCCACGACACGAGCAGCGGCGCGAAGTCCTTCGGGGCGATGTCCTCCCGGCGGATCAGCGCGAAGGCGTGGGTGATGCCCGCGAACATCCCGTTCATCGCGCTCAGCAGCGCCACGTCGTGCAGCGCGGCGAACCCCGGGTCCGCGCCGACGTAGGTGGCCCGGGCGGGGACCGCGAGCGTGTCCCGGTGCTCCTCGAAGAGCGCGGCGGAACCGCTGTGGAAGACGTACGCCCCGGAGCCCGCGGCCCCGATCATCGGCGGTACGGCCATGATCCCGCCGTCCAGGAAACGGGCCCCGCGAGCCTCGGCCCACGCGGCCCGGTCCCGTCCCTGGGCGGGTGTCCCGGTGGTCAGGTCCACCAGGTCCCGGCCGGTGAGGTCGGCCGCGTCGAGGGCCTCGCGGACAGAGGCGTCGTCGAGGAGGCAGGCGACCACCAGCCGGTTCGCGGCCACCGCGGCGGCGGCGCTCGGGGCGACGGTCGCGCCCTCGGCGGCCAGGGCCTCCGCGCGGGCGGGGGTGCGGTTCCAGACCGTCACGGGGTGGCCGGCGGCGAGCCAGGCGCGGGCGAGGGCGGTGCCCATCGCGCCGGTACCGAGGAGGGTCAGGGGAGCGAGGGGAGCGGACGGGGAAGGCGTGCGCGGGGCAAGTGCGTTGTCAGTCATGGCGATTAGGCTCGTCGCAGGGCAACGGCCTGCTCAAGTACGTACTTGAGAGTGGGTGGTTACCACCGGGAAAGGGTCCAGGCGGGGGAGGGGCGGCATGACGACCGTACGACGGCCGGGGGCGTACGTCTGCGGGATCGACGCGGCGATGGACGTGATCGGCGGCAAGTGGAAGGTGCTCATCCTGTGGGCGCTGAACGTCAGGCCGTGCCGCTTCGGCGAGCTGCGCAGAGAGCTGCCCGGCGTGACGGAGAAGGTCCTCGCGGCACAGCTGCGGGAGTTGGAGGCGGACGGCATCGTGCACCGGGAGGCATACGACGAGGTACCGCCGCGGGTGGAGTACTCGCTCACGCCCCTGGGGATCTCCCTGAACGAGGCCCTGGGGCCGCTGGGCGCCTGGGGACGGGTGAACCTGCTGGCAGGCTCAGCGACTGCCCGTGAGGTGCGCGAAGACGACGACGTTCCCCTGATAGCCGGTGCTCCGTGAGTAGCCGCCACCGCAGGTGATCACCCGCAGCTCGGGCCGCGCGGCGGCGCCGTACACCCGCACGTCCGGGAAGCTCCTCGCCTCGTAGGCCTCCACCGCGTCCACGGTGAAGACGGCGACCGTGCCGTCCCGCCGGTCGACCTCGACGGTGGCGCCCTTCTTCAGCGCACCGAGGTCGTAGAACACCGCGGGACCGTCGGCGTTGTCGACGTGCCCGGCCACGATCGCGGTGCCCGTCTCCCCGGGGGTGGTGCCGGCCTCGTACCAGCCGGCGAGGTTCTCGCGCGCGGCGGGCGGGACGTCGAGACTGCCGGCCGGGGTGAGACCGAGGCCCGTCAGGGGCGCGTTCACCCGGATCGAGGGGATGCGGATCCGGTCGGGCGCGGAGGCCGGCAGCGCGGGCGCGCCCGGCGCCGCGGACCGCCGCGTGTCCTGCCCGGTGTCGCGGCCCGCGTGCGCCTGCGCGGCGGACGGCTGCGGCGGCGCGTGTGTCTCGGCGCCGCTGCGCAGCAGCCAGGCCCCGGTGCAGAGGGCCGTCGCGCTGACGGCCGCTATGGTGACGTTCCCGACCCTGCGCATGACGCTCGACCTCTCTTCTGGCCGGGGCCCCGTTCTCTCCTTGCCGGGTCCCTCTACTGGGGTCCCCGTTCCCCCTCCGGGCCGCGAGGGGCGACGGACCCGGAGGGGGAGGGGACACGCGGTACCGGCGGACGGACAGCGGAGGGTGTCCGTCAGATCCCGTCGCCTCTCGCCCGGCGATGCAGGAGCCAGGTACCGCCCGCGGCGGCGACGGCGAGAGCCGCCACACCGGCCGCGGTCTGCACGGGATCGGGGCCAAGTGCGCCGCCGACCCCCGTCTTCACACTTCCCCGCGGATACACCTGCTCGCGCTGGGACGTCAGCGTGACGACCAGGTCACCGGTCACCCGCCGGCCGCTCCCCGCACAGGTCGCGACGATCTCGTAGGTCCCCGGCTGCGCGCTCGGCGGCACTCGGAACCGCCCGATCGCCTCACCCTCGTCGGCGCCGGGCGCCAGCGTGAAGACACCGGCGCCCACCGCTCCGGCGTCGCCCGCCGCGGTACCGACGTGCCCGCAGGACGACGTGGTCACCGTGGCCTGCCCGCCCGGCACGACCGAGGACGGGGACACCTCCAGGCCGGCGGTGTCGCCGCCGTACGCGGGTACGGCGGCGAGGCCCGCGGCGGCCGCGGCGAGCGCGGCTGCGGTCAGCGGGCGGGCGGTGCGTCGCATGCTGCTCCCTCGAGCGGTTTCGGTGGTGACTGCCCTTCCGAGGTAAATGGCAGGGAGCCGGAACCGCTTCCTGAGGGAGCGTCAGGATTGGGATGAATGGGTGTCAGCAAGCGGGCGCCGAGGCCGGAGACGCCCGGCATTTCGGCTGGTCACCGGGGTCTGGGGGAGGTGAGCGAAAGAGGCTCCGAAGGGCGGAGGAGCGGGGGTGTGAACGGGTGACGGCGGCGTCTGGTGACCCCTGACGGCCGTGCCGTGACCGGACGATCGCGCCCTGGGCCGCGCCCGGGGGCGCACAGCTGTCCTCGGGCGGAGACCCTGAGCACGTGAAGTCCCCGCCCGCAACCGAGCCCCAGGAGTCCTGGCCCATGCCGCGCACCACCCCGCTCCGCCCCGTCGACGTAGAAGCGGCCTTTCCCGAACTGGCCACGAAGCGCCGGACCGCCTCCTGGCTGCACTCGAGGCGCGGCCCCCCACGGCAGGCGACAGTTCGGTCGGCGGACCGATGCTGTGGCCCGCAGACGAGCCATGGCCGATGTGCACCATCCCCCACAAGCGATCCGGCGGCTACCGTTACACCGAGGTGGTGGGACAGCGGGAGCTCCTGGAGCAAGTCTGGCGGCGCGACCCGCGCTCCGGACCGACCGCCGCAGAGATCGAGATCATCGACGGCTTCAAACGCGGCCGGCACGCCCCGCATCTGCGCGTGCGGAACGGAAGTCACCCCGCTCCTGACAGTGGACCAACGCGAATGGGACCCCGGTACCACCAGTTGGATCCCTTACGAGGACCAGCGGGACTGCCGCGTCTCAGGCGCCAGCGTCCCTCCCGATGTCTCCCCGGTCCGCGGTCCTCTGATCATCGCCGTCTGCCCACGCGACCCGGACCATTCGCTCGGCCTCGTTACTCAGTGAGCCGCGCCCGACACGCCTCGGTAATCGCATCCTGGTGTCGCGATGCAGAGCGTCGCTGCCCGGTTCAGGGCGCGGAGCGCCCGTACCGCTGTCGGGATCGCCAAGGTGACGCGAACACGCGTGTGTGCGGTAGCTGATTGGGGTGGTGGCTGTGAGTTTGGGGTGCGTGTGTGCGGCTGTCGTACATACGGTCCTTCGCAGGGTTCGGGACGGCATGTCGTCCCGGCCGGGAATCGCGAGGGGCGAGATGGTGCAGGTGGGGGTGGTTACGGATGCCGGGCATGCCCGGTACACGTACCGGCTGCGTGTGTCGTCCACGGCTGGCACCGCCCTGGTGGCGGAGTGGGGCCGGTGCCGCTGGGTGTGGAACGAGTGTGTCGCCAAGTCCAGGGCTGTACACCTGCACAACAAGGCGGCCGGGAAGAAACAGACGTGCGGTCCGGCGCAGCTCGACAGGATGCTGACCGAGGCCCGCGCCCGTACGCCGTGGCTGCGTGAGGGCTCATCGGTTGTCCAGCAGCAGGTCATCCGCGACTTCGGCCGTTCACGTGCCAAGGCGCACAAGGACCTCCGCGAGCGCGTGCCCATGGCGCGCCGGGCGGGGATGCCGAAGTGGAAGACCAAACGCGAGGCGCTGGCGACCCTCAACTACACCAAGCGCGGCTTCCGGCTGAAGGACGGCCGGCTGCACCTGGCCGGCGGCATCGTGGTGAGGGTGGTGTGGTCGCGGGACCTGCCGGGGGAGCCGTCCTCGGTGCGTCTGTACCAGGACAGTCTCGGGCACTGGTACGCCTCGTTCGTCGTCCCCGCCCCGGTCCAGCCCCTGCCGGAGACCGGTCGCGTGCTCGGTGTCGACTGGGGTGTGAAGGCGACCGCGACCACCACCTCCGACGCGTACGACCTGCCGCACCCTGGGCACGGCAGGAAGGCCCGGGCCAAGCTGACCCGGTACGACCGGATGATGGCCCGCCGCAAGCCGAAGAGGGGACAACCCGGATCGAAGGGCTACCGCGAGGCGAAGAGACTGCGGGCGAAGGCGTACAAGAAGGTCGCCAGGCAGCGTGCGGACACCGGCCGTAAGTGGGCCAAGAAGGCGGTCCGCGACCACGACGCCATCGCTGTGGAGGACTTCCGCCCGAAGTTCCTTGCCAGGACCACCATGGCCCGCAAGGCCGCTGACGCCGCCATCGGCGCCACCAAGGCCGCTCTGCTGGAGATGGGCCGCAAGCACGGGCGGGACATCCGCCTGGTCCACCCCGCGCACACCACGATGGACTGCGCGCACTGCGATGCGAGAGCCAAGCACGCTTTGCCGCTGGGTGAGCGCACCTACACCTGCACCACGTGCGGAGCCGTGTCCCCACGGGACAAGAACTCCGCACGCGTGATGCTCGTCCGGGCTGGTCTCAACCCGGCTGGTGCCGATGGCGGAAGACCTCCTGGAGCGCTGCTCCAGGAGGCGGCCTGAGCCAGGAATCCCCTCCCTTCAGGGAGGGGAGGATTCAATTCACGTTGACCGCGGTCCAGGCCGCCGCCACCGCGTTGTACTCCGTGCTCCCGGCCCCGTAGAGGTCCTTCGCCGCGTTCAGGGTCGCCGTGCGGGCGCCCGCGTAGTTCGTCGACGACGTCATGTAGACCGTCAGCGCCCGGTACCAGATGGCGCCCAGCTTGTCCCGGCCGATCCCCGTCACCTTCGAGCCGTCGTAGGTGGGGGAGTCGTAGCTGACGCCGTTGATGGTCTTGGCGCCGCTTCCCTCGGCCAGCAGGTACGCGAAGTGGTTCGCGACTCCGGACGAGTAGTGGACGTCGAGGTCTTTGAGGGAACTGCTCCAGTAGTCCACCGAGTCGCCGTCCTCGGACGGCTTGTCCATGCGGCGCAGGGCGTCCCGGCCGAAGGCCGAGCGGACGACCTTCTCGCCGATCAGGTAGTCGCCCGGGTCGGAGGAGTTGTCGGCGTGGAACTCCACCAGGGTGCCGAAGATGTCGGACGTGGCCTCGTTCAGGCCGCCCGACTCGCCCGAGTACGTCAGCGCCGCCGTCTTCGACGTCACGCCGTGGGACATCTCGTGCCCGGCCACGTCCAGTGACACCAGCGGACCGAATGTCACGCCGTCACCGTCGCCGTACGTCATGCAGAAGCAAGTGTCGTCCCAGAACGCGTTGTCGTAGCTGTTGCCGTAGTGCACCCGGTTGTACGAGCCCTTGCCGTCACCCGCGATGCCGTTACGGCCGTGGACGTCCTTGTAGTAGTCCCAGGTCTGGTCCGTGCCGTACTGCGCGTCCACCGCGGCCGAGGCGCGGTCGGCGGCCGTGCCCGTGCCCCAGTGGTTGTCGGCGTCGGTGAAGACCGTCGAGGGGGCCTGGCTCAGGCAGACCGTCAGGACGCACAGGTCGGTCTGGTTCGCCGCGTCCCCGGTGTACGTGTTCCCGCGCGTCGGGTCCTTCAGCTGGTACGTCGATCCCGAGGGCGTCGTCTGCAGCGGAACCGTGCCGCCGTACAGGGACTTGCCGTCGCCCGACGCCGTCTCGATGATGCTCCAGGCGTCGATCTGGGTGCCGGTCCCGGCGTCCGTCAGGATCGTCCGCGCGGCGGGGTTGCCGAGGGAGTCCTGCGCGACGGCGTTCGTCCGCCATGCCAGCTTCGGGGTGCCGTGCAGGGTGTCGACGACCAGCTGCGACTTGGCGGTGATCCTGCGCAGGGTCTCGCCGAGGTTGGCGGCGCGCAACGCCTTCACCGCGAGGTCGGCGGCCTTCGGCGCGGACAGCTTCGGTGTGACACTCGCGAGCGAGAGCACGCCCTTCGTGGCGAGGCTGGCGCTGCGGTAGCTGCCGTCGGGGGCCAGATGGACCACGAAGTCACCGCCGAGAACGGGCAGTTGGTGGTACGTACGGTCGTAGCGGACGTGTTGCGTGCCGTCCGCGTCGACCACGACGTCCCGGACGGTCGTGTCCTGCGCGTCGGTGAGACCCAGGGCCGCGGCCCGGTCCGTGAGCACCGACGCCGCGTTCTCGATCGCCAAGGCCCGGGTCGGCCGGTCGGCCGCGTCGGCGACGGGGCTGAGTGCGGTGGCCAGCAGGGTGGCGGTGGTGGCGGCTGCGCCGGCGGTGGCGAGACGACGGGAACCTCGGACGTACGGCCGTATCCGGCTCATAGGTCTCCTAGGAAATGCGCCTGAGAGGGCGTGAGGGCGTGAGGGCGTGAAGGCGGCGCGTGGGGGTGGCGCGAGACGTGGGGGCGCGACGGGGCATGGGATGGCGCGGGGCGTGGGGTGGCGCGTGACGTGGGGGGTTCGAAGATCTTGAGCAAAATTCAAGGCGCCATAGACATGCCATGTCTATGGCGCTGATGCGCAGGTGTGTGAGGACTGAGAATCGTTTCTGTGAGCGCCCAGAAACTGCCCTTCTTCGTCTACGGGACCCTCCGCCCCGGCGAGCCCAATCACGACCTCTTCCTGCGCGGCCGCACCCGGTCCGAGGAGCCGGGCCGGCTCAACGGCGCGGTCCTGTACGAGGGACCCGGCTACCCGTACGCCGTCGAGGAACACGGGGGAGTGGTGTACGGCGAGGTCGTCACCGCGCTGCCCGAGGCGTACGGGGAGTTGCTGGTCGCGCTGGACCGGCTGGAGGAGTACGCGCCGGGGGATCCGCGCAACTTCTACGAACGAGTGGAGCGCGAGGTGGTCCTCGACGGCGACGGGCGGGCCGTACCGGCATGGGTGTACGTCGCCGCGCCCTCCGTCGCCGTAGGTCTGCGCGCCCGGGGGAAGGTGATCGGGAGCGGCGACTGGTCCGCCGTGTGAGCCGGAGCGGCCCCGCGAGTCCCGCATCCCTCGGCGCCTACGACGTCACCGCCTTCGCCGGCCCGGCCCAACCCCGCCCGGCACAGCCCCGCCTACGACTCCACCGCCTCCAGTCGCACCGCGCACGCCTTGAACTCCGGCATGCGTGACGTCGGGTCGAGCGCCGGGTTGGTGAGGGTGTTGGCGCGGCCCTCGCCGGGCCAGTGGAAGGGCATGAACACGGTGTCCGGGCGGATCGTGGTCGTGATCCGGGCCGGCGCCACCGCCCGGCCCCGCCGGGACACGACGGCCACCGGGTCGCCCTCGGCGGCACCGAGCCGCTCCGCGAGCCGTGGGTGCAGTTCGACGAACGGACCGGGCGCGGCGGCGTTCAGCTCGTCGACGCGGCGGGTCTGGGCGCCGGACTGGTACTGGGCCACGACCCGCCCGGTCGTCAGCAGCACCGGGTACTCGTCGTCGGGTTCCTCGGCGATCGCCCGATGCGAGACGGCGACGAAACGGGCCCGGCCGTCAGGGGTGGCGAAACGGTCGAGGAAGAGGCGGGGGGTGCCGGGGTGCGGTCCGTCGAGGGCGTCGTCGCCCGGCGCCGCGTCACCGCTTCCGGGCGTCCGCATGGGGGCGGCCCCGGCGTCGGGCGAGGCACCCACCGCGTCGGGCGAGGCACCCGCGTCGGGTGAGGCGCCCCCGGAGCCTGCCCCGTCCCCGTTCCCGCTGCTGTCCCCGTCCGTCGCCGGACACGGCCAGAACACGCCGTTCTCCTCAACCAGTCGGCGATAGGTGATCCCGGAGTAGTCCGCCGGTCCGCCCGCGCTGGCCCGACGCAGCTCCTCGAAGACCTCCTCGGGGTCGGTCGGGAAGCCCTTCTCCACGCCGAGACGGGCGGCCAGTTCGTGCATGACCCGCAGATCGCTGCGGATGTTCTCGGGCGGGGTGATCGCCTGCCGGCGCAGCAGCACCCTGCCCTCCAGGTTGGTGGTGGTGCCCGTCTCCTCCGCCCACTGGGTGACCGGCAGCACGACGTCCGCGAGTTCGGCGGTCTCCGAGAGCACCACGTCACAGACGGCCAGGAAGTCCAGCGACCGCAGACGCTCCTCGATGTGCGCGGCGCGCGGCGCCGACACCACCGGGTTCGACGCCATCAGCAGCAGCGACCTGATGTCGGTGCCGAGCGCGTCCAGCAGCTCGTACGCGCTGCGCCCGGGCCCGGGCAGCGAGTCGGGGTCCACTCCCCACACCTCGGCGACATGCCGCCGCGCCGCCGGATCGTCCAGCTTGCGGTAGCCGGGCAACTGGTCGGCCTTCTGGCCGTGTTCGCGCCCGCCCTGCCCGTTGCCCTGCCCGGTCAGGCATCCGTACCCGGACAGCGGTCGCCCCGCGCGGCCGGTCGCCAGGCACAGGTTGATCCACGCGCCCACGGTGTCCGTGCCCTTGGACTGCTGCTCGGGCCCGCGCGCGGTGAGCACCATCGCGTTCTCCGGCTCGCAGAACATCCTTACCGTTTCCCGGAGTTGGGGAACGGACACCCCGGTGATCCGTTCGACGTACTCCGGCCAGTGGGCCATCGCCGCCGCGCGGGCGTCCTCCCAGCCGACCGTGCGCTCGGCGACGTACGCCTCGTCGACCCGTCCCTCGGCGACGATCAGGTGCAGAAGTCCCAGCGCCAGCGCGAGATCCGTGCCCGGGCGGGGCGCCAGATGCAGGTCGGCCTGCTCGGCGGTCCGCGTGCGGCGCGGGTCGATGACGATCAGGGTGCCGCCGTTCTCCCGCAGCTCGCTGAAGAACCGCAGGGACGGCGGCATGGTCTCCGCGAGGTTGGAGCCGACGAGGATCACGCACCCCGTCCTCGGGATGTCCTCCAGCGGGAAGGGCAGCCCGCGGTCCAGCCCGAACGCCTTGATTCCCGCGGCCGCAGCCGACGACATGCAGAAACGGCCGTTGTAGTCGATCTGGGAGGTGCCCAGCACCACCCGCGCGAACTTGCCGAGCGTGTACGCCTTCTCGTTCGTCAGGCCGCCCCCGCCGAAGACCCCGCACGCGTCCGGGCCATGTTCCGTACGCGTGCGGGACAGCCCCTCGGCGATCCGGTCCAGCGCCTCGTCCCAGGTGGCGGGCACCAGCGTGCCGGCGGAGCGCACCAACGGGGTGGTCAGGCGAACGCTCGACGCCAGCACCGCCGGCGCGGTACGGCCCTTGCCGCACAGCGCACCCCGGTTCACCGGGAAATCCGTCCGCTCGCTGACCTCGACGGTCCCGTCCGGCGTGGGCGTCAGGTTCATCCCGCACTGCAGGGCGCAGTACGGGCAGTGCGTGGGCGTCACGGAGTTCTCCATGCCACTCAGCGTGCTTCGGGCGTGTTACGCGCCGGGCGGATCCGTGTTACGCGGCCGGGACGGCGACCTCCCCGCACCCCTCCGGGCGCCGTGAGGCGCACAGCGGCCCACCTCTGAGTCGTCGCAGTCCGATACGGAAGTTGCCTCTGTTGCGAAAGTCGGCTGATGTGGCTCATTTCATCCCATGTGTGTCCGGTCATGCCTTGTTGAGAGTTGAAGCTGAGCGGTCGCAGTCTGGTTTTCGCGCGCGACTCCGCACGGCGTTCGACACCCGGGCATCCCCAGCCGCTTCATCCCGGCTGCCTCCACATGTGGCCTTGCCGCGTGTGGCGGACCGTCACTCGAAACAGCCAGCAAGTCAGCCAGCCAGGAGGTCCCCCAACCATGCCCCTGCGCCATTTGACCCCTCGCGACCAGCACCTTTTCCGGCTCTACGGCCACGGACCCGCCGTCCCCGTCCCGGACCCCCTGATCCACCACGCCGTCGAACGCCAGGCCCTGGCGTCGCCCCACGCCGTGGCCGCCGAACACCTCGGCGCGACGATCACCTACGGCGAGCTGGACCGGTACGCGGACGCCCTCGCCGCCCGTCTCACCCGCGAGGGCGTCCGCCCCGGCGACCACGTCGGACTCTTCGTGCGCCGCTCGATCCCGATGCTCGTCGGCCTGCTCGGGATCCTGAAGGCGGGCGCCGCCTACGTTCCCCAGGACGTCGCCCTGGCACCCCCGGCCCAGCTCGCCCACGTCGTTCGCGCCGCCCGCACCGCAGTGGTCCTCACCCTCATGGAGCACGCCCACCGCGTACCGCGGACGCCCGGCCACCGCCTGATCGCGCTCGACGAGCCGATGCCGTACGTCCCCGCCCCCCGGCGCCCCACCGAGCCCCGTGTCACCCGCCCCGCCGTCCGCCCCGACGACGGCTGCTACGTGCTGTTCACGTCGGGCACCACCGGCCGCCCCAACGGCGTGAAGGTCACCCACCGCAACGTCGCCAACATCCTGCTCACCGAGCCCGGCGGCCTCGGCATCCGCCCCGGCGACCGCGTGGCGCAGCTGCTGAACATCGCCTTCGACATGGCCGCCTGGGAGATCCTCGGCTGCCTCGCCCACGGCGGCACCCTCGTGATCCGCGGCAAGGACATCGCGGCGACCGCCCGGACCGCCACCGTGCTGATCGCCACCCCGACCGTGTTGTCCGGCGTCGACCCCGCGAGCTGCCCGCGGGTGCGCACGGTCGCGGTCGCCGGGGAGCCCTGCCCGCGCCCGCTGGCCGACCGCTGGGCCCGGCGGGCGGCCTTCTTCAACTGCTGCGGCCCGACCGAGACGACGATCGTCAACACCATGAGCCGACACGATCCGGCCGCACCGCTGCTGACCATCGGCCGCCCGACCCCCAACAACACGGTGTACGTCCTCGACGCCGACCGCCGCCCCCTGCCCGTCGGCGAGGTCGGCGAGATGTGGGCGGGCGGTGACTGCGTCTCGGCCGGCTACCTGGGCGACGACCGACTGAACGCCGAGCGCTACGCCCTCGACCCCTTCCTCGGCGGCGACCACCGGATGTTCCGCACCCGCGACCTCGGCCGCTGGACCCCCGACGGTGACCTCGTACACCTCGGCCGCACCGACGACCAGGTCAAGGTGCGCGGCTTCCGCGTCGAACTCGACTCCGTCTCCTCGGTGCTGGAGTCGGTCGAGGGCTGTGTGCGCGCGGTGACCCTGAAACAGGACGCACGCACCCTGGTCTCCTTCGTCAGCCCGGCGGACGTCGACCCGGACGCGGCCCGCCGCGCGGTGGCCGACGCCCTTCCGTACTACTGCGTCCCGTCGAAGGTCCTGCCGCTCGCGTTCCTCCCCGAGACCGACCGCGGCAAGATCGACAAACCGGCCCTGCTGCGGCTGGTCGAGCGGCGTACGGCGGTGGCCCGGTGACCACGTCCCTCCGCCGGGAGACCGTCGACCTGCCGCCGCTCCTGCCCGCCCACCGCCGGCTGCTCAAGCACCCCCGCCTGATGCACCACAACCGGCTGGCGGGACTGGTGATCCTCGCCAACCTGGCGTTCTTGTACGCCGGTTGGCCGCTCACCACACCGACACTCGGTCACGCCTCGCTCGCCAACCTCGCCCTCGCGGTCGTGATCCGCCAGCAGTACGTCGTCAACGCGCTCTTCCGGCTGGCCACCCGGCCGCCGACCAGCTGGCCGCTGCGGGTCCGCTGGGCGCTGGGGAAGGTCTACCACTTCGGCGGACTCCATGTGGGTGGGGCGCTGGCCGGGGCGGGCTGGTTCCTGGCCCTGGCGGTCGCGGTGACGACGGACGGCGGCAACGGCCCGTTGATCGCCGTCAGTTGGACCCTGGTCGCCCTGCTGGCCGTCATCGTGGCCACGGCTCTGCCGCCCTTCCGCTCCCGCCACCACGACCATTTCGAGAAGATCCACCGCTTCGGCGGCTGGACGGCCCTCGCCCTCTTCTGGACGCACACCCTGCTGTCCACCCCGGGCCCGGTGCCGCTCGCCGTCCTCGCCGTCGTCACCTTCAGCGTCGCCCTGCCCTGGCTGCGGCTGCGCAAGGTCGACGTACGCGTCGAACGGCCCTCGCCCCACGTCGTACTGGCCCGCTTCGACTACGGCGAGACACCCTTCGCGGGCTCCTCCACCGCCGTCAGCCGCAGCCCGTTGAAGGAGTGGCACTCCTTCGCCAACGTCCCCTCGCCCGGCGAGTCCGGCTTCCGGCTCACCATCTCCCGGGCCGGCGACTGGACGGGCTCGTTCATCGACGACATGCCCGCACGGGTGTGGGTGAAGGGCATCACCACGGCCGGGGTCGCCAACATCGAGACACTGTTCACCAAGGTGGTCTACGTGGCCACGGGCAGCGGCATCGGCCCCTGCCTGCCCCACCTGCTGGCCTGCGAGGTCCCCTCCCGCCTGGTCTGGGCGACCCGCGACCCCCGCACGACCTACGGCGACGCCCTCGTCGACGAGATCCTCGCCGTCCAGCCGGACGCCCTCGTCTGGGACACCTCCCGGCACGGCAAGCCCGACATGGTCCGCCTCGCGTACGACGCGTACCGCGACTTCGGCGCCGAGGCGGTGATCTGCATCTCCAACAAGAAGCTGACCTGGCAGGTGGTGCACGGCCTGGAGCGACGCGGGATACCGGCGTACGGCGCGATCTGGGACTCGTAGACCGGCGGCACCCCGGCATCACGGCACCCCGAACCCCGGAAAGGGGACACCGATGAACACCCTGAAAGTCGAACGCCACGACCGCGTGGTGACCGTACGGCTGCACCGCCCGCACGTCCGTAACGCGCTCAGCGGCGAGCTCCTCGCCGAACTCCTCTACGTCCTGCGCCCGTTGGACGCGGACCCCGAGGTCGGCTGCCTCGTCGTCACCGGCTCGGAGCAGGTCTTCGCGGCCGGCGCCGACATCAAGGAGATGGCGCCGAAGACGGCCCTGGAGATGGCGGCCGAGGACTACTTCGCCGCCTGGGAGGAGTTCGCGGACCTGCGGACGCCGAAGATCGCCGCCGTCAACGGACCCGCTCTGGGCGGCGGTTGTGAACTGGCGATGATGTGCGACCTCGTGATCGCGGGGGAGTCGGCGGTCTTCGGCCAGCCGGAGATCAGGCTGGGCGTGATCCCCGGCATCGGCGGTACCCAGCGCCTGACCCGGCTGATCGGCCGGGCCAGGGCGATGGACCTGGTCCTCACCGGCCGCACGATGGACGCCCGGGAGGCGGAGTCCGCCGGACTGGTCTCCCGGGTCGTGCCCGACGCGCGGGTCCTCCCGGAGGCCCTGGCCGCCGCCGCGACGATCGCCTCGTACAGCCGTACGGCGGTCAGGGCGGCCCGCGACTGCGTCGACCGCGCCCTGGAGACCGGGCTGCGCGACGGCATCCGCTACGAACGCCGGGTCTTCCACGCCCTGTTCGCGACCGAGGACCAGAAGGAGGGCATGGGCGCGTTCCTGGAGAAACGAGCCCCCCGCTTCACCGGCCGGTGACGGCACCCGCGGGGGCGGGGAGTCCGGCCTCGCCCCCGCCCCTCGGCGTGCCCCCGCTCCGTCAGCGCGCCGCCGCCAAGGCCCGGCCGACGCCGGGCTCCTTCGGCCCCAGGAACCGGGGATCCGGCTCGAACACCGCGTCCAGGGCGGCCTTCCCCGCCGCGAAGATCTCCCGGGTGCCCCCGTAGTACCAGGTCACGTCGTGCTTGGCGGCGACCCCGATGCCGTACGCGTTCACACCCGCCGCCCGGCACAGCGCGAGCGCCCGTCGGATGTGGAAGTCCTGGCTGATCAGCACGGCCTCGTCGACGCCGAAGATCTTCTTCGCGCGGACGCAGGAGTCCCAGGTGTCGAAGCCCGCGTAGTCACTCACGATCCGCGTGTCCGGAACGCCGTGCCGCTTCAGATAGGCGCGCATCGCGTCGGGCTCGTCGTAGTCCTCGCGGCTGTTGTCGCCGGTGACCAGGACCACCTCGATCCGGCCCTCCCGGTACAGCTTCGCCGCCGCGTCCAGCCGATGGGCCAGATACGGCGAGGGCTCCCCGTCCCACAGACCGGCGCCGAAGACGACGGCGACCTCGGTGCGCGGCGCGTCGGCCGTGGTGCGCAGCCGGCCGTCCGTCGAGACGTACAGCCAGGTCGCCGGCAGCAGGGCCAGCACGCACCCCGCCATCACCGCCCGAACCAGCCGCCGCCGCCCGGCGAGGGTGCGCGGCAGACGGGGTCTTCGCAGCTTCGGCAGACGCATCGACGGTCCCTCCCCGGTCGGTCCTTCGACAGTCAGAGACGACCGCCAAGGCCCTCCGGTTCGCCGGACGCCATGTGACCAGCTTCACTTCGGACGTCGAAACCGCAGGTCAGGGATCCTCACAGACCCCCAGCACCCCACCGTGAACCGCCGGAAAACACCCGTCATTCCTGTGCAATGGGAAGGCAACCTCCCGCCGTCACCATCGGTGCATGACGGCGATGCGCAAGTCGGAAGATCTTCGCGACGTGTCCACGACCCTCGACAGTACGGCGCACATCATGAACCGGATCAGCAGCCAGCTCGCCACCCAGCTCGGCCTTGTCTCGCTCGACGGCCGGCGGCGCCCCGAGCCGCCCGCGCTCGTCGTCGTGGCCCACGGCAGCCGTGACCCGCGCACCCTGAGCACGGTCCACACGCTCCTCGACCTGGTCCGCGAGCTGCGCCCCGGCCTGCGCGTGCATCTCGGCCACATCGAGCTGAACGCGCCCCTGCTCCCCGACACGCTCGCCTCCCTGGGCAGCGGCGACGCCGTCCTCGTACCGCTGCTCCTCAGTCGCGGCTACCACGTCAAGCGGGACATCCCCGAGATGGCCGCCGCCACCCGGGCCCGCACCCGCGTGGCCGCGCCGCTCGGCCCGCACCCGCTGCTCGTGGAGGCCCTGCACGAGCGCCTCGTCGAGGCCGGCTGGCGCACCCGCATGGACGAGGCGACCCGTCGCACCAGCGCGGTGGTCCTCGCGGCGGCCGGCTCCCGCGACCCCGACGCGGCGGTCGACACGGGCCGCACGGCCCACCTCCTCGCCGAACGCCTGGGCGTCCCGGTGATCCCCGCCTACGCCTCGGCGGCCAAGCCCACCATCGAGACGGCCGTCCGAGCGCTCGCCGCCCGAGGCCGCCACCGGGTGGCCGTGGCCTCCTACTTCACGGCCCCCGGCCTCTTCTCGACCCAGTGCGCGGACAAGGCCCCCTGGATCGCCTCGGCCCCCCTCGGCACCCACCCCGCGCTCGCCCGCCTCCTCCTCCACCGCTACGACCAGTCCCTGGCAGCACCGGCCATGACGGAACCGGCGCTGGCGTCGGCCTGAAAACGCCGGTGCTGACATCCCTGACGTGAAACGCCGGGGAGGCTGACGTCCCCAAGGGGCGCGGGACAGCCCCCGAATGTCACCACCTGCACTTACTGTCGATCCATGGAAGGCACAGGCACCGCAGACACCGACCCCGCACACGAGCCCCACACCCCGCCCCCCGGCTACGACCTGATGTCAGTCGCCCGCTGGGCCGCGGAGCCGGACAAACGACCGGGCCGTACCGCCTTCCAACGCGACCGGGCCCGCATCCTGCACTCTTCCGCCCTCAGAAGACTCGCCGGCAAGACCCAGGTGGTCACACCGGGGACCCAGAACCACGCCTGGGACGCCAGCCCCCGCACCCGTCTCACCCACTCCCTGGAGTGCGCCCAGGTGGGCCGGGAACTGGGCGCGGCCCTCGGCTGCGACCCCGACCTGGTCGAAGCGGCCTGCCTCTCCCACGACTTGGGCCACCCCCCGTTCGGCCACAACGGCGAACAGGCCCTCAACGAATTCGCCGACGACTGCGGCGGTTTCGAGGGCAACGCCCAGTCGCTGAGACTCCTCACCCGCATCGAACCCAAACGCTTCGTCGCCGAGGGCTCCGTCGGCCTCAACCTCACCCGCGCCGCCCTGGACGCCGCCACCAAGTACCCCTGGCCCCGAGGCGCCCACCCCACCGACCCCGAGTCCCCGAAGTTCGGTGTCTACGAGGACGACCGCCCGGTGTTCGACTGGGTCCGCGAGGGCGCCCCCGGCACCCGTACCACCTTCGAGGCCCAGGTCATGGACTGGGCGGACGACGTGGCGTACTCCGTGCACGACGTCGAGGACGGCCTGCACGCCGGCCACTTCGACCCCGACTGCCTGCGCGCCGAACCGGAACGCCGGGAGGTCTTCGCGGTCGCCGTCGGCCGGTACGTCGCCGCGGACACCGACCCCGCCGAACTCGCGGCCGCCCTGGATCGGCTCCAGGACCAGGAGTGGTGGCCGTCCGGCTACGACGGCTCGGCCGTCGCCCAGGCCCGCCTCAAGGACGCCACCAGCCAGCTCATCGGCCGCTTCTGCCTCGCCGCCGAGACCGCCACCCGCGCCGCGTGGGGGCACCGCCCAGGCCGTTCAGGCACTGGGGGAGGGACCGGCCGGCTGACGAGATACGGCGCCGAACTCGTCGTGCCGCGCGAGACCCGCCTGGAGTGCGCGGTCCTCAAGGCGGTCGCCGACCGGTACGTCATGCAGCGCGCCGAACAGGAGCGGCTCCGGGCCGACCAGCGGATCGTGGTCGCCGAGCTCGCCGAGGCGCTCACCGCCCGCGCCCCCGACGGCCTCGACCCGCAGTTCCGGGCCCTGTTCGACCAGGCGGCGGACGACCGCGCGGGCAAGCGGGTGATCGTCGATCAGATCGCCTCCCTCACCGACGCGTCCGCGCGTTCGCTTCACGCCCGTCTGACCGGGCATCTGTGATGCTGAAGCGACAGGGGTGACATGACGCGTGCCCGAATGTGACCCTCCGTGGCCTGATCGGGCCACTCCCTCTTCCCGCATCACACTCCGTGCGGGACGCTCGCATGTGGCGGCACGCTTACGAGGAGGCATCACGTGGTCGACGCGGATCAGACATTCGTCATCGTCGGAGGCGGACTGGCCGGCGCGAAGGCGGCCGAGACGCTCCGAACGGAGGGCTTCACCGGCCGCGTGATACTGATCTGCGACGAACGCGACCACCCGTACGAGCGCCCGCCGCTGTCCAAGGGCTATCTGCTGGGCAAGGAGGAACGCGACAGCGTCTTCGTACACGAACCGGCCTGGTACGCGCGCAACGACATCGAACTGCACCTCGGGCAGACCGTGGATGCCATCGACCGGACGGCCAGGACGGTCCGCTTCGGCGAGGACGGCACGCTCGTGCGCTACGACAAGCTGCTCCTGGCCACCGGCGCCGAGCCCCGCCGTCTGGACGTTCCGGGCACCGACCTCGCGGGCGTCCACCACCTGCGCCGTCTCGCCCACGCCGAACGCCTCAAGGGCCTCCTGGCGGCCCTGGGCCGGGACAACGGCCACCTCGTGATCGCGGGCGCCGGCTGGATCGGCATGGAGGTCGCGGCGGCGGCCCGCGAGTACGGCGCCGAGGTCACCGTCGTCGAACCCGCGGCGACCCCGCTGCACGGCGTCCTCGGACCCGAGCTCGGCAACCTCTTCGCCCAACTGCACCGCGAGCACGGCGTCCGCTTCCACTTCGGCGCCCAGCTCACCGAGATCGTCGGCCAGGACGGCATGGTGCTGGCCGTCCGCACCGACGACGGCGAGGAGCACCCCGCCCACGACGTCCTCGCGGCGGTCGGCGCGGCCCCGCGCACCGCCCTCGCGGAGGGGGCGGGGCTGGAGCTGGCCGACCGAGCCGACGGCGGCGGCATCGCCGTCGACACCCGACTGCGCACCTCCGACCCCCACATCTACGCGGCCGGTGACGTGGCGTCGTTCCACCACTCCCTCTTCGACACCCGGCTGCGCGTCGAGCACTGGGCGAACGCCCTCAACGGCGGCCCGGCGGCGGCCCGCGCGATGCTCGGCCGGGACGTCACCTACGACCGGGTGCCCTATTTCTTCTCCGACCAGTACGACATGGGCATGGAGTACTCCGGCTGGGCGCCCCCGGGGTCCTACGACGAAGTGGTGATCCGGGGAGACGCGGGAAAGCGTGAGTTCATCGCGTTCTGGGTCAAGGAGAACCGGGTGCTGGCCGGGATGAACGTGAACGTGTGGGACGTCACAGAGCCGATCCAGCAGCTGATCCGCTCCAAGGCACAGGTGGACACCGAGGCGCTGGCCGACCCGCACGTCCCGCTGGAGCGTCTGATCCCGTGAACCCACGCGGCGATCGACTGTCACACCGTCCCCGTGCTGCGATTCCCCGGGGGCGCTCCATCCCATTGCCGCTGCGCGGCGGGCCGGACCCCCGGCCGGGGGGTCGGTCACCTCGCCCCAGGAGTGTCAGTTCTGCCCCGTAGAATCACCGCGTGGCTGGACGGATCAACGACGAGGACGTGAAGGCGGTACGGGACGCGGTCCCGATCGACGCCGTGGTGTCCGAGTACCTCCAGCTGCGCAACGCGGGCGGCGGAAACCTCAAGGGGCTGTGCCCCTTCCACGACGAGAAGTCGCCGTCCTTCCAGGTCAGCCCCAGCAAGGGGTTCTTCCACTGCTTCGGCTGCCAGGAGGGCGGCGACACCATCACGTTCGTGATGAAGGTCGACCACCTCTCCTTCTCCGAGGCCGTCGAGCGCCTCGCCGCCCAGGCCGGCATCACCCTGCGCTACGAGGAGGGCGGGTACAACCCCGCCCACCAGCGCGGTGAGCGGATCCGCCTGGTCGAGGCCCACAAGGCCGCCGCCCAGTGGTACACGGAACAGCTGGCCACCAGCCCCGAGGCGGACACCGGCCGCAAGTTCCTCGCCGAGCGCGGCTTCGACCAGGGCGCCGCGGAACACTTCTCCGTGGGCTACAGCCCCCAGGGCTGGGACCATCTCATCCGCCACCTGCGCGGCAAGGGCTTCACCGACAAGGAGCTCCTGCTCTCCGGCCTCGCCCAGGAGGGCCGACGCGGCCCCATCGACCGCTTCCGCGGCCGGCTGATGTGGCCGATCCGCGACATCGGCGGCGAGGTCGTCGGGTTCGGCGCGCGGAAGCTGTACGAGGCGGACAACGGCCCCAAATACCTCAACACGCCCGACACCGCGATCTACAAGAAGTCCCAGGTGCTGTACGGCATCGACCTGGCGAAGAAGGACATCGCCAAGAGCAGCCGCGCGGTCGTGGTCGAGGGCTACACCGACGTCATGGCCTGCCACCTGGCGGGAGTGACCACAGCGATCGCGACCTGCGGCACCGCCTTCGGCGGCGACCACATCAAGATCCTCCGCCGGCTCCTGATGGACAACGGCTCGGCCCGCGTGATCTTCACCTTCGACGGCGACGCGGCCGGCCAGAAGGCCGCCCTGCGCGCCTTCGAGGACGACCAGAAGTTCGCCGCCGAGACGTACATCGCGATCGCCCCCGACAACATGGACCCCTGCGAGCTCCGCCTCGCCAAGGGCGACGAGGCGGTCGCCGACCTGGTGGAACCCCGCACCCCGCTCTTCGAGTTCGCGCTGCGCCAGATCGTCGTCCGCTACGACCTGGACACACCGGCCGGCCGGGCCGCCGCGCTGGACGAGGCCGCGCCCATCGTCGCCCGCATCAAGAACACCGGCGCCCAGCACGAGGTCGCCGTCCAGCTGGCCGGCATGCTCGGCATCCTCGACACCCAGTTCGTGGTCAAGCGGGTGGCCCAGCTGGCCCGTTGGGCCCGCGACCGGGGCGGCCGGGGCCCGGCGCCGGCGCGCGGCCCGGGGCAGCAGCAGTACGACGCCGCCCCGCGTCAAGCCCCCTACGGCGCGGCCCTGAACCTGCGCAACCCGGTCTACGCCACCGAGCGCGAACTGCTCAAACTCGCCCTCCAGCGTCCGGACCTGGTCTCACCGGCGTTCGACGCCTACGGCATCGACGAGTTCACCGCCGCGCCCTACGCGGCGGTACGCACGGCGATCATGGAAGCGGGCAGCGCCGAACTCGGCGTACAGGACCCCCAGGAGTACCTCGTCCGGGTCCGCGAGACCGCCCCGGACGACGCCGTGCGCGCGATGGTCACCGAGCTGGCCGTCGAGCCCATCATGCGGCGCACGGTCGACGAGGTGTACGCGGGCATGGTGCTGGTCACGGTCCGCCGTCGCGCCGTGGAGCGCCGGATCCGGGACGTCCAGTCCCAGATGGCCCGGCTGGCCGCGGGCGGCGATCCGGCCCAGTCGGCCGCCGTACAGAACGAGTTGTGGGTGCTCCAGCAGTACGACCAGGCACTACGCGAGCACGGAGCCGGCGCGCTCTGAGGACACCGCTCGGGCGGGATCACCACGCGGTCACGGGCCGGACTCAAAAAGTCACCGCACGCCCCTCGTGGCGGTGATGTGTCGTACTCCACACTGGGTTCCGGTGCCTGAGTCCTCGGAGCGCGGCCGATCCGTCCCCAGCGGATCCCACACCCCCGCGGTTCCGCTCAACGCGTACGGGACGGACAGCGGCGAGGCCGTCGACTCCGCCCCCGAAGTACCGCTGCCGCACACCTCAGCAGCGATCATCCTGGAGGTCGCCCCCGTGCAGACCCAGACCCTCACCCAGACCGACATCGGGACGGACGACACGGAACCGGATCCGGAGACCGACGTACTCGCCGCGGTCCCGGCGCAGAGCCGTGCCGTGCACCACCCCGAGGCGGAGCCGGAGACCCCGGCCGAGCTGGAGGAACCACCCCCGGACGTGGTCGAGACCGCCGAGGCCCCCGAGCCGGAACCCGTCGAACCACCCGAACCGACCCGCGCCAAGCCCGACACCAGCGGGCCCTCCTCGGACCTGTTCCGCCAGTACCTGCGGGAGATCGGACGCATCCCGCTGCTCACCGCGGCCGAAGAGGTCGACCTCGCCCGCCGGGTCGAGGCCGGCCTGTTCGCCGAGGAGAAACTCAGCACCGCACCCGACCTGGACAGCCGGCTCGCCCTCGACCTGGACCGGCTCGTCGTCCTGGGCCGGATGGCCAAACGCCGCCTGATCGAGGCGAACCTGCGGCTGGTCGTCTCGGTCGCCAAACGGTACGTCGGCCGCGGCCTGACCATGCTCGACCTGGTCCAGGAGGGCAACCTGGGCCTGATCCGGGCGGTCGAGAAGTTCGACTACGCCCGCGGCTACAAGTTCTCCACGTACGCCACCTGGTGGATCCGCCAGGCCATGTCCAGGGCTCTCGCCGACCAGGCCCGCACCATTCGCGTCCCGGTCCATGTGGTCGAGCTGATCAACCGGGTGATCCGCGTCCAGCGCCGGATGCTCCAGGAGCGGGGCTACGAACCGACGCCGGAAGAAGTCGCCCATCACCTCGACCTGGCGCCGGAACGCGTCAGCGAGGTCCTGCGGCTGGCCCAGGAACCGGTCTCGCTGCACGCCCCGGTCGGCGAGGAGGACGAGGTCGCCCTCGGTGACCTCATCGAGGACGGCGACGCGGCCAGCCCGGTCGAGTCGGCGGCCTTCCTGCTGCTCCGCGAACACCTGGAGGCGGTCCTCTCCACCCTCGGCGAACGCGAGCGCAAGGTCGTCCAACTCCGCTACGGCCTGGCGGACGGCCGCCCGCGCACGCTGGAGGAGATCGGCCGCATCTTCGGCGTGACCCGGGAGCGCATCCGGCAGATCGAGTCGAAGACGCTGAACAAGCTCCGGGACCATGCCTTCGCGGATCAACTGCGGGGATACCTCGACTGAAAGCGTTCCTGAAGACTGAGCGGGAGTGAGTCCTGTTGCCAGGACTTGTGCTCAGCCGGGTGTCCCGAACGGTGGTGGGCACCCTGGTCGCCCGCTTTCGCTCCACGGCCGGGCGGCGCGCATCGGGTGCGCGGTCCGGGGATGTGGGGGCGGGTTTCCTCACGCCGCCGGGTGTCCGGTCGGGCCTGGGCGGTCCGATGCCCACGACGATCACTCTGGTCGTCGTGGGGCGGTGCCGTCCTCCCCCAGTGCCTTAAGGGCCTGGGAGGTGCCCCCAGCCTGATCGTGTGTCCGAGGGCGCGTCGCCCGACCGCGATGCTCGCCGCATCGTGCCGGGACGTCTTGCGAGTCGGTGTGGTCAGTGGTTTCTGCCAGTGCTGGGCACCCCACCGGCTCGTGTAGGCGGGGTCGACCGCTACGACGGCGATGTCCTGTTCGGCGGCCATCGAGATCAGCCGGGCTTTCAGTTTCGCGGTGGGGAAGCGGGAGAGCAGGCGGCGGAAGCGTTTGTTGCGGCCGTGCTTCTCGCGGCTTGTGCCCTCGCGGAAGTCGAGGTCTTCGATGGCGATCGCGGCTGCCCCGGTGCGGCGCGTGTAGTGGAGCAGCCGGGTCAGGGCGTGCCGGATCTGCGCGTCCCGGTGCGCGGCGGTGCCGGTCAGGTCGTAGAAGAACCGCTGCGGCTCGCCGACCGGGTTGCCGTGCACATCCAGGCGCCAGCAGGCGAGGTGGTCGTCGTTCATGTCCACCCCCACCACCCCCCGCGCCAGCGCCGCCTCAAGCGGCAGCACCGGTGCGGCGGCACGCTGCCACGAGGCGGTCACATACCAGCGCCCGCGTGCCACATCGTGGTGGATGCGGTAGGCGACCGCCCGGTTCGCGGTGATCCGGTCACGCCACTCCTCACCTCGGTGCCGGAACCGTACGGTCGCATCCAGCAGATAGCGGCCGTGCGGCGCGTTGGCCAGATGGGCCAGCGGAGCGGGGAGCTTGATGGAGACCTGCCCGGCGTCGGTGATACGGATGGTCTCGTTGCCGAACCGCTTGCCGGACTCCCCGTCGGCCGACAGGAACATCCGCTCCGCCCGCCAGCGCTCCCGCCACTTCGCTTCGTCCAGCCCGGCCGCCTCGAGATGGTGGCGGGCGGAGGCGAGGCGTTTGCCGCCGCGCACCACGTGCACCCGGCCCGCTACCCAGTCCGCCTCCACCCTCGCGAGGCGGTCCTCCAGGGTGTGCAGGCGGCGGGACTTGGCATGCCACTCACCACGCGAGGCATACCCGCGCACCAGCCCGGCCCGCTTGTCCGCCTTGGCGCCCAGCGGCCGGCCCAGCCGCGCCTCCACCGACGCGATCTGCCGCCGCAGCCAGGCCATGTGGGCGGCCTGCCCACGCCTCGCCAGCGCCCACTGGTCATGCGTGGCCTTGGTGATACTGCCCGCCCAACGCGCCGACGACCTCCCCGTCAACTCCCGCTTACGCACCGCCCACGAGGCCGCATCATGCGCCAGCCCCTGCCGGGAACGTACTGCGAGATCCCCGGCCGCCAGCGAACCCAGGAACACCCCCACCCCGGCAAGTACCGCCGCGTCCGCCCCGCTCACCCGCAGCCGGTCCCTGATCGCCACCCCAGCCGGACCGGGCACCACGAACGACGCCGCCAACTCCCGCAGCCCACCCACCCGTACACCCCCGACCGCGATGCGAAGACCCCGTCACCGCAGTCAACGACCACTACCCGCAAAGGTCACCCATTCGACCCAAGAACTCCCGTTCCCCTCAGAAGGGCGAGCTCAGAACACCCCTTGGCAGCAGAGAACACCCCCAGCGCACCGCGGACGACCGGACCCACACATCCGGCCCCGGCACTCACCCACACTCACCCAAACTCACTCCTGCCTACTACTCCGCCAGCAGCTCCGAACCCCTAGGGGTGGGCGCGACCAGCCACGACGGACCGGTAGACGACTGACGGGCAGACGACTGACGGGCCATCGTGGCTCTCCCCGCGGAGCGGCTGAGCGGCTAGTCCACCTCGGCCACCGCCTGCGCGAACTGCGCCTTGTACAACCGGGCGTACGCCCCGTCGGCCGCCAGCAGATCCGTGTGCGTGCCCTGCTCGACGATCGCCCCGTTCTCCATCACCAGGATCGTGTCCGCGTCCCGGATCGTCGACAGCCGGTGCGCGATCACGAACGACGTACGCCCGTGCGCGAGTTTCGCCATCGCCTTCTGGATCAGCACCTCGGTGCGGGTGTCGACGGAACTCGTCGCCTCGTCGAGGACCAGGATCACCGGGTCGGACAGGAACGCCCGCGCGATGGTGATGAGCTGCTTCTCACCGGCGCTGACCCCGCTGCCCTCGTCGTCGATGACGGTGTCGTAGCCGTCGGGCAGCGTCCGCACGAACCGGTCCGCGTGGGCCGCCCGCGCCGCCTCCTCGATCTCCCCGCGGGTGACCTCCCGCGAGGCGCCGTACGCGATGTTCTCGGCGATCGTGCCGCCGAACAGCCAGGTGTCCTGGAGCACCATGCCGATCCCGGCACGCAGTTCGTCCCGGGACATCCTCGCGATGTCGACGCCGTCGAGGGTGATACGCCCGCCGGAGACGTCGTAGAACCGCATCAGCAGGTTGACCAGGGTGGTCTTGCCCGCTCCCGTCGGTCCCACGATCGCGACCGTGTGGCCGGGCTCGACCGTGAGCGAGAGATCCTCGATGAGCGGCTTCTCGGGGGCGTACCGGAACGACACATGCTCCAGCGCCACCCGCCCGCGCAGTTCCTCCGGCCGCACGCCCGGCACCGGATCCGCCTCCTGCTCCTCCGCGTCCAGGAGTTCGAAGATCCGCTCGGCCGAGGCGACACCCGACTGCACCAGGTTCGCCATCGAAGCCACCTGCGTCAGCGGCATCGAGAACTGCCGCGAGTACTGGATGAAGGCCTGCACGTCACCGATGGACAGCGTGCCGGAAGCGACCCGCAGCCCGCCGACGACCGCGACCAGCACGTAGTTCAGGTTGGACACGAACATCATCAGCGGCTGCATGACCCCGCTGTTGAACTGCGCCCTGAACCCGGCCTCGTACAGCGCGTCGTTCTGCTCGGCGAACAGCGCGGCCGACTCGTCCTGCCGCCCGAACACCTTCACCAGGTTGTGCCCGGTGTACATCTCCTCGACGTGCGCGTTGAGCTTCCCGGTGGTGCGCCACTGCTGCACGAAGTGCGGCTGCGACCGCTTTCCCACCCTGGTGGCGACGAAGAACGACAGCGGCACGGTGACCAGCGCGACGAGCGCCAGCAGCCACGACACCCAGAACATCATCACCAGCACGCCGATGATGGTGAGCACCGAGTTGATCAGCTGGCCCATCGACTGCTGGAGCGTCTGCCCGATGTTGTCGATGTCGTTGGTGGCCCGGCTGAGCACCTCACCGCGCTGCCGCTTGTCGAAGTACGACAGCGGCAGCCGCGACAGCTTCGTCTGCACGTCCTCGCGCATCCGGTACATCGTCCGGTTGACCGCCCGGTTCACCAGCCGGGTGGCACCCGCCATCAGCAGACCGGCGATGACGAACACGATCAGCGCGAGCAGCAGCACCTCGCCGACGGCACCGAAGTCGATGCCCTTGCCGGGGGTGAAGTCCGTGCTGCGGAGCATGTCCGCGACGGAGCCGTCACCCCGCTCCCGCATGGACCGAAGGACCTCCTCCTTGGTGGCCCCGGCCGGCATCTGCCGCCCGATGATGCCCGAGAAGACCAGGTCCGTGGCGTTGCCGAGGATCTTCGGCCCCACCACCGACAGGCCCACGCTCACCACCACGCAGAACAGCAGCGCGTAGATCGTCAGCCGTTCGGGCTTGAACTGCCCGATGAGCCGTTTCCCCGACCCCTTGAAATCCATCGAACGCTGGTCGGGACCCGTCCCGGCCATCATCCGCCCCGCCGGCCCCGCCATCAGGCAGCCTCCGCTTCCGTCAGCTGGGAGAGCACGATCTCCCGATAGGTCTCGTTGTCCGCCATCAGTTCGTGGTGCGTGCCGGTGCCGACGACCCGGCCCTCGTCGAGGACGACGATCCGGTCGGCGTCCCGGATGGTGGCCACGCGCTGGGCGACGATCACCACGGTCGCCTCGGCGGTCTCCTGGGAGAGAGCCGCGCGCAGGGCCGCGTCGGTGGCGTAGTCGAGCGCGGAGAAGGAGTCGTCGAAGAGGTAGATCTCCGGCCGTTGCACCAGGGTGCGGGCGATCGCGAGCCGCTGCCGCTGACCACCGGAGACATTGGTCCCGCCCTGCGCGATCGGCGCGTCGAGCCCGCCCTCCAGCCGCTCGACGAAGCTCTTGGCCTGCGCCACCTCCAGGGCGTGCCACAGTTCCTCGTCGGTGGCGTCAGGATGGCCGTAGCGCAGGTTCGTGGCCACCGTGCCGGCGAACAGGTACGGCTTCTGCGGCACCATGCCGACCGTCCTCGCCAGCAGCCGCGGTTCGATGGCCGCCACGCTCACGCCGTCGACGAGCACCTCCCCGGCGGTCGCGTCGAACAGCCTCGGCACCAGCCCCAGCAGCGTGGACTTCCCGCTGCCGGTCGAGCCGATCACGGCGGTCGTCTCACCGGGCAGCGCCACCAGGTCGATCGACCTGAGCACCGGCTCCTCGGCACCCGGGTAGTGGAAGCCCGCGCCGCGGATCTCCAGATGGCCGTGCCGGCGCAGCTCACGCACCGGGGCGGTCGGCGGGACGACGCTGGAGGAGGTGTCCAGGACCTCCTCGATGCGCTCCGCACACACCTCCGCGCGCGGCACCATCATGAACATGAAGGTGGCCATCATCACGGACATCACGATCTGCATCAGATAGGCGAGGAACGCGGTCAGATCGCCGATCTGCATGGCGCCGCTGTCGATGCGGTGCGCGCCGAACCACACCACGGCGATCGACGACAGGTTCACCACCGTCATCACGATGGGGAACATCAGCGCCAGCAGGTTGCCGGTGCCCATCGACATGTCGGTCAGGTCGGTGTTGGCCTTCCGGAAGCGCTGCTGCTCGTACTCGTCCCGCACGAACGCGCGGATGACCCGGTTGCCGGTGATCTGCTCCCGAAGCACCCGGTTCACCGTGTCCAGACGCACCTGCATGGACCGGAACAGCGGGCGCAGCCTGCGGATGATCAGCGTCACACTGATGCCCATCACCGGTACGACCGCGACCAGCACCCCGGACAGCGGCACGTCCAGCCCGAGCGCCAGCACGATCCCGCCCACGCACATGATGGGCGCCGACACCATCAGTGTGAACGTCATCAGGGCCAGCATCTGGACCTGCTGGACGTCATTGGTCGTACGGGTGATCAGCGAGGGCGCGCCGAACTGGCCGAGCTCGCGAGCCGAGAAGGACTGCACACGGTCGAAGACCGCGGCCCGGATGTCGCGTCCCAGCGCCGAGGCGGTCCGGGCGCCGTAGTACACGGCACCGATGTTGCACACGACCTGTACTAGCGATATGCCGATCATCACGGCGCCGAAGGACAGGATGTAGCCGGTGTCGCCCTTCACGACGCCGTCGTCGATGATGTCCGCGTTCAGCGTGGGCAGGTAGAGGGTGGCGCAGGTCTGCAGGAACTGCAGCAGCACCAGCAGAGCGATGGGTTTCCTGTAGGGCCTGAGATAGGTCCGCAGAAGTCGTATGAGCACGCTGTGTCTCTCGGAGTCGGCGGTGGGGCGGCGATTGGATTGGTTGCCCCTGGCCCCTATCGTCGGACACTCCACCCGCGTTACCTCAACCGAATTAAGCCGACGCGGTGGCTCGTACGGCTCTCCGGGGACGCCTCCTACCGGTTTCTTACCTTCCGCTACGCCCGGAAGACCCCCGGATGCGTCTGCTCGCGCACCGACACGAACTGCTGCCGCACCGCCTGACCCACCGCCAGCTCCTCACCGGGGTCCAGCACCTGCGCGGCCGCGCCCTGCCAGGCCGGCGGGTTGCGCGGATCGAGCGTGCCCTGCGACACCCCGAGCGCCCAGGCGGCCTGCCGGGCGGCCCCGATCGCCGCGTAGTCCGCGGGCTGCGGCACCACGACCTGCGTCCCGAACAGGGCCGGCGCCGCGGCCTGGACGGCGGACAGCTCGGCGGCCTGACCGAGCAGGAAGATCCGCCGCACCTCCACGCCCCGGCCGCGCAGCACGTCGAGCGCGTCCGCGAGCCCGCACAGCATGCCCTCGAACGCGGCCCGCGCCAGATGCTCCGGCTTCATCGACTCGCGCCTGAGGCCCGACAGCGTCCCGGCGGCGTGCGGCAGGCTCGGCGTCCGCTCACCCTCCAGATAGGGCAGGAGTACGAGCCCGTGGGCCCCCGGAGTCGACTTCATCGCCAGATCCGACAGGCTCTCCAGGTCGGACAGCCCGAGCATCTCGGCGGCCCCGCGCAGGGTCCGTACGGCGTTCAGGGTGGTGACGACGGGCAGGTGCATGCCGGTCGCGTCGGCCAGGGAGGTGATCATCCCGGTGTTGTCGACGAGCGCCTCGGGATGGACGGCCATCACGGATCCGGAGGCCCCGAGCGACACCACGGCGTCCCCGAACCCCAGGCCCAGCCCGAAGGCGGCGGCCATGGTCTCCCCGGTCCCGGCGGAGATCAACAGCCCCTCCGGCGTCGTACCGGCGGCGTCCGAGGGACCGATCACCTCGGGCAGCATCGCCTGGTGGCCGAGCGCCAGCTCGACCAGGTCGGGCCGGTAGCCGCCGGTGGCCGCCGACCAGTACCCGGTCCCGGAGGCGCCGCCCCGGTCGGTGGTCCTGCGCACCGGCCGACCGAGCAGCTGCCACACCAGCCAGTCGTGCGCCTGCAGGAGGACGGCGGAGCGCCGGGCGTTGTCCGGCTCGGTTCTCTTCAGCCAGCGCAGCTTGGTCACCGGCTGCGCGGCCTGCGGAACACAGCCCACCGCCTGCGCCCACGCCTCGCGACCGCCGAGCGCGTCGACCAGATCGGCCGCCGCGACCTGCGCCCGCCTGTCCCCGCCGACCATCGCGGGCCGCACGGTGTTGCCCTGGGAGTCCAGCGGCACCACCGCGTTCTGCTGCGCGGACACGCCGATGGCCTGCACGCCCTCCAGGAGTCCGCCACCGGCGGCTTCACCGAGGGACAGCAGCCAGGCCTGCGGATCGACGTCGGCAGGCCGGCCGCCACCCTCGGCGTTCTCCACCGGATGTGGCGCATACCCCTGCCTGAGCACGGCACCGGTGTCCGTGTCGCAGACGACGATGCGAGTGAAATCGGGCGAACTGTCCAACCCGGCGACTATCCCCATGGCCAAAATTCTGCCGCACTGCGAGGGGTGTCGCTGCCGGGCCGCAGGGGTGAACCTGTTCCCCGGGCATTCCTCAGGTGTTGCTGGTGCCCCAGTCGTCCTCGCCGGAGCCGTTCGCGTTGCGCTCGCGCAGGCTCCGCACCCGCTGTGCCACCGAGTCGGGAACCCGGTCGCCGACCTTGTCGCTCACCACGTGATACGCCTTGCCCGCGAACTGCCGGCCCTGCTGTGCGGCGGACTCGGCGGTGTTGCGGACGGCGGGGTTCTGCGAGACCTGGCGTGCGGACTTCTTCAACTGCTCGTAGCGCTCGCGCCCGGCCTTTGTGCCCAGCACGTAACCCAGAGCGAGCCCGACGACGAACGTGAGCCGGTAGCGCATGGCGGTCACCCTTCCCTTGCGTAGGTCCTAGGCCTGGTGTCGGTGCCGGAGGGGAACCGATTGGCGGAGCACCCCCCTGCTTGCGCTAATGTATGTGTCGCAGCGAGCGCCCGCCCCCTGGCGAATACCCAGGGAGCTACGTTCGATGCAACGAGGCAATCCTCCGTAGCTCAATTGGCAGAGCAGCCGGCTGTTAACCGGCAGGTTACTGGTTCGAGTCCAGTCGGGGGAGCTTCGGTCTTCCGTAGCTCAATTGGCAGAGCAGCCGGCTGTTAACCGGCAGGTTACTGGTTCGAGTCCAGTCGGGAGAGCACCGTGAACGAGGGCCCCGTCGGGGTCCTTTTTCATGTCCGGCGGAACCGTGCGCGACGCGGCGCGGTCCTCAAGGACGTGGGCGCCGGGCGAAGTCGACCATCCGAAGCAGGAGATCGTATGAGCGGCTATGCTGCGGCAGACGGCGCGCACACGTGTACGCGACACGCCGTTATGGGGCGGTAGCTCAGCCGGTTAGAGCAGCGGACTCATAATCCGTCGGCCGTGGGTTCGAGTCCCACCCGCCCCACCACTCGCTACGCGAGGAGAATCGATCTGACCAGCAACTTTGCTGGAGGGTCGGGGGAGTTGAGGGATCTTGGCGGCCCTTTTCGATCATGCTGTCATGGCGTTGAGGCCGGATTGAGGCCGAAGGTCACGCGGCGGGACGCAATCCCTCATCTGGGCCATCGTCGTCGGCTTCCAGGCCGGTCTCTGGGGCCTCCGCCTGGTCCTCCGGCTTGGAGGGCGCTTCTCGTTCCGGATCCTTCTTCTGGGACCGGGGCACGACCGCACTCGTGGATTCCGCCTCGGCCGTCATGAGCTGAGGCAGGACGCTCGTATACGTGTCCGAGGTGATCTGGCGGGAGCTGTGCCCCAGCCGCTCTTGGACGACCTTGATGTCCGCCTTGCCCAGCAGGGCCAGTGTTGCTGACAGGTGCCGTGTGTCGTGCAGGCGGATCGGGGGAAGCCCAGAAAGCTCGACGAGCCGGTTGAACCGGCGGCTGATCCAGTCCGGGTGCAGGGGTTGCCCGCTCTCGTGGGTCCAGACCCGGTTGGTCTCGACCCAGGCCTGCTCACCGGACCACTGCTGGCGTTCCTGGTCCTGCGCGATCCGCCACTTCCGCCACATCTCGCGAGTCTGAGAGTCGAGCGTGACGGTGCGCACACTGTCCTGCTTTGGGGCCTCGTCGTACTGCCGGTAGGCGATCTCGACGATCTGTGCAGAGATGCGGAACCACGACTTGGGCAGGCTCACCTCCGGCCAGGCCAGGGCGCACATCTCGCCGCGTCGAGGGCCACGGAAGATGAACGCGTGCCACATGGCGGAGAGCCGGTCGTCACAGATGAAGTCGAGGAACTCGCCAGTCTGTTCCGGCGTCCAGACCATGACAGGACTCGGCTTTTTCCCCGTGCGCTTCCACTCTTCGACCCGCTCCGGGGTCCAGACCAGAGCCTTGGGCCGCTTGACCGCCGGCAGCTCGACGAGCGCGGCCAAGTTGGTCGGATATTCGCCCCGCTTGATCCCGCTGCCGAGGAACGAGCTGAGGGTGGCATTGATGCGGTGCATCGTCGAGGCGCTGATGATCTTCCGTTTGCCCTTGCGGCCGTCTCGGAGCGCAGCGTTGGCGTCGAGATAGGCACGACGCGTGACGCGGCGCTCCTCCTTCATGCCTGCAGCACGTATCCAAGCGGTGTAGGCGGCGTCGCGTGCCTCCTGTAACTCGACGACCTTGCCGTGGTGGATGAGCCGCTCGGCGTTCTCCCGCTCGATCGCGTCGTACATGGCCTCGACGTGGCGCAGCTTGAGGTCCCGCCGCTTGATGTGGCCGAGGTGAGGTTGGAGGTACAGCTTGACGTGCTCCTCGTAGCCGTGGCGAGTCGTACGAGCCAGGCCCTTCTTTCGTTTGAGCCACGCGTGCAGGTCCTCCCCGACGGTGGCGTTACTGAGGACGTCGGCGCCGCCGATGAGCTCGCGGTAGACCTCGGCCGCCTTGGCCTCCGCCTTGTCCTTTGTGGTGAATCCGCCTCGCCTCGCGCGCTGACGCTCCCCGCCCTCGCCCGCTTCGAGTTCCATGGTGAAGTACCAGGTGCCGTGCCCTTTGCGCGAGAGCTTCGGGCAGCTCGCTCCGAGCATGCGCAGCGTCGGGTCGCCGTTGGCGTCGAGTCTCGGAGTGCCGTCGTCATTGACGGCAGGCACCTGGCATGCGCAGCGCCGGTAATAGCTGGGGTTGAACACGAATCTCCCCTTCGTGGCTTTCACATGTGCATCTTCTGTGCCGGTCCTTGTCGAACCGATGTCTATCTTGCCCCAACACTCCAGTGTTGGAGTATCCTTGCGACATGTTGGCGCGGGGGAGAACGCGACAACGGGAATGACAACGAAGGACGCTTCTGTAGCCACGGACTCCGGGGCCGGCCAGATGACCCTGGAAGAACTACTCGCGCTGCCGCCGACCGTGAACGTCACGACGGCAGCGCGGGCGCTTGGGATCGGCACACACAAGGCTTACAACTTGATCAAGACGGGGTCTTTCCCTGTGCAGACGCTCCCTCTGGGCAGCACGGTGAGAGTCCCGACTGCTGCGCTTTGGCGAGTACTCGGGGTGACGCCACCAGTGCAGTGATCTGTGTAGCCCTCAGGGTGCCGATCTTCCTGAGTCACAGTTCAGACAACGTGCTGTGGCCCTAGGGTCGGGCGGCCGCAGGGCGCACGAGACGAGAACGGACCACCGCATGCCACGGCTCTACGGTTTCGACGATCAGTCGCGTCAGCGGCTGCGTGATGACGAAGTGGACCCGCTGCGCCAGATGGTGAGTCGCGCGCTGGTTGACGAGTCCACATCCAACCAGGAGATCGCCGTCTGGGCGAACGGGGAGGGCTACCGAGGCACGCTCGGCGGGGAGTGGAAGGACGCGTCGGTCGGACGGCTCTTCCGCAATCCGGCGATCGCGGGGCTTCGTTACGAGGACGGGGAACTCGTTGACGCCGGCCACCCGGGCGTCATCACCCGTGAAGAGTTCGAGGCCCTTCAAGCGCGCGAGCAGAGCCGCAAGACGGCCGACGCGGAGCCGCCGTACGACTATGTGCTGACCGACGGAGCCTGCACCTGTGGCAGGTGCAGCAATGCCCTACAGGGCGCTCGCTCCAATGCAGGGACCCCTGGCTACAGGTGTCGTCCCAAGGACAAACAGGGGCGTGGTGGCTGCGGCGAAGTCCGGATCGACGCCGAGCTCTTGGAGAACCACGTCGGCGAGTACGTCGTGGCGGAACTCCTCAAGCCCGGCATCCGAGACCAGATCCTCAAGGCCCAGGCCGCGGTGCGCGAGCAGGCCAAGCAGATCAACCGGGAGGTCGAGGACCTGGTGGCGCGGCGGACCGAGGCCGGTACGCTCTACGGCCAGCGGCAGATCAGCGGCGACTCGTTCGTGGCTGCCGATCGTGAGATCACGGCGAGTCTGAAGACTGCGCGTTCGCGACTCCGGTACGCGGAGCAGATGGCCAACTTCTCGCTGGGCAACGCGAAGGACCTGGTGAGGTGGTGGAACACCGCGCCGACCGCATCGAAGAAGGCCATCGCCGTCCTGCTCTTGGACCACGTCGAAGTGTTTCCCGCGAGCGCCCGCGGGGTCCGGACTGTCGAGCCGGGACGTGTCGTCCTCCACTGGCGCAAGCTGTCCAGCTTGTCAGGCAGCTGAGAGGGCCGCCTTGCGCGAGGCGAGCCGCTTGCCGACCATGGCCATGGTCAGCCCGGTGATCAGCGAGATCACGGCGAGTCCGGCCAGGAGTGGCGAGACGATCTCCTCCTGCCGCAGCGGCCACGGGTGGCCCAGGTAGTGGGTCACCAGGTATGACCCCTTGCTGGCGGCGTAGGCCACGCCGAGCAGGGCGGCCGTCGCGGACATGCCGAGGCCGCGAGCGGACCAGGAGTGTCCGCCCCGCCGAGCAACGAGAGCCATCCCGGAGCACAGGAACGCGATCTCGCCGCAGGTGATGGCCACGTAGGCCAGGTAGACCATGAGATAGACGGTGACGCCTGGCACCGTGGCGTATTCGGTCGTGAACTCCACACTCTCGCCGGTGGTCTTGACGAACAGCGGCAGCATCGCCGCGAGGACGCACACTGCGAAGGCGACACGTGCGTAGAGGCTGGCCTTCAATACGTCCTGGTTATACGACCAGTCCACGAGCATGAGCTGAAGACTGCCGCACCACAGGATGGCGCAGAAGTGCGCCCCGAGCTTGGCCGCGTTGTTCATGCCGGTCGCCGATTCCACGAAGTCCTCAACGAGTGGCACGGCGAGCGCGACGCCTACGGTGCATACGCCGAACGCTGCGGCCCGGGTGAAGCGGGCTATGCGGTATTCGTTTCGGGTGCGCTGGCGCCAGGCCTCGCGGGCGGAGAGTGTGGTGCCCGCTAAGCCGAACAGAGCGCATAAGCCGAAGACGACGCCGTCCATGGTTCAGGTTCCTTCCAGATCAGAGACGGCCCGCTCAGCTGCTTCGGTGAAGCTGAGTCGCCTCCGCCGGCCTGGCCTCGGTGGTTCGGCAGCAGGGTGAAGGGGCTCGGGTACTTCTGGGACGGTGAGATCGCTGTGTCCGTGGCGCAGACGGATCTCACGTGCAGCCTCCAGAAGTTCGGCAGCTCCGGCCTCGCCCAGGTCATGGACAAGTCGAAGTGCCTCGCGGGCGTCTTGGTGCTTCTCGTAGACCGCTAGGGAGGTCAGGCCGTTGTAACCGGGGAGTAGGTAAGCTACCGGAGAGTTCAATGCCCGTGCGAGACCGGCAAGTTGAGAGATCGTCGGGTTCGACTTGTCCCCGTTCAGGAGGTCGTTGACGACCTGATGAGTCATCGCCGGCTTGCCGCCGGGCGCCTGGGCGGTAGCGGCAGCGATGACGCGTGTACTCGGCGTCTTCCCGTCTGCTCCGCGCTTCCTCCTGAGCAGCACGGCGAGCTTGCTGGCGAGAGGCGTGTCCGGGCCAAGCGGCATGGTGCTGGCTACTCCTCAGTGATCCGGCAGGCCCGGCCTGACAGTGGACGGCAGTTTGTAGTGCACGTTCAGTATCGCTGTGAGGTCACAGCTGCCGGTAGAGAGGCATACGGCACTAGGCCGCCGCACGCCGGTTTCGGGCATATGCGCAAGGCTAATGTCTATGCTGGTTGACAATAGGTTACTGCTCGAAGCAAGATCGGTAACGACAGTCGTAGCAAGCGCGTGCTTGGCATGCGGGGCCGCCACCCCTCTACCGCCTCCTCGGGTGCGAGATCGTGACCGGCATCCTGAAGGTCCGCAATGTGTGCCGCTAACACGTCTGTGTAGGGATCTAAGTTGACCGCGGCGGCTCGTTACGGGGGCGGAACGCTGCAACGCGGGAGGTACGGGTGGAGATCGAACTGGACCGTGTGCTGGCCCGGTTGGAGGAGTCCAATGGCGTGGAGAACGTCATCCTGGACGGGAAGGCCGCGCATGACGCGTTGGGGGCTCTGTCGATAGTCGACCCGAAACGGGTCGACCGTGATGCCGAGTGCTTGAGCGGTGTCGTCGCGCGTTGAGCTGTGAAGGTGATCAATGGGCGCGGGCCTGTGGGCCCGCGTCTATGCCTCTGACCTGCAAAAACTTCTCGAAAATTGTGGACCCCCACCCTGAATGCATATAAAATAGAACCAGAAGGAGGGGGAAGGGAGACACCCCCACTGACCTCTTGGAGCTCGAAATGTCGCACAAATACGCCGCCCTGAAGATGCGCCAGATCCACCGCAACCCGAACCAGCCCCGTAAGGCCTTTGCCGAGGACGCGCTGAACGAGCTGGCCGAGTCGATCAAGGAGCACGGCCTCCTTCAGCCGATCGTCGTCCGGAAGGTGGAGGAGGGCTACGAGCTCGTGGCCGGCGAGCGCCGCTTCCGTGCCAACGAACTCGCGGACAACATCACCATCGAGGCGAAGATCCTCCTGTCTGAGGGCGAGTCCGAGATCACCGACATGGACTCCTTTAAGAAGGCTATGGCCGAGAACTTGAACCGCGAGGACATGCTCCCGCTGGAAGAGGCGCGCGGCTTCAAGAAGGTCCTGGACGAGGAGGAGGGCGCCACGCCCGCAAGCGTCGCCAAGGCGTTCTCCAAGTCAGTCCAGTTCGTCAACCAGCGCCTCGCCCTGCTCGCCCTGCGGCCCGAGATCCAGGCCGCCGTCGACCTCGGACACATCGGCACCCAGGCCGCCGTCCAGATCGCCGCACTCTCGAAGGACAACCAGAAGGCGGTCTTCCAGGACTGGAAGAAGGGCGACAAGAACGACAACCAGCTCGTCCACATCGCCTACGCCATGCGCAAGCAGGAGAAGGCGGCCACGCAGGACTCCATGGTCGACGTCGACGAGATGACCCCCGAGGAGAAGGCCGAGCGGAGCCGCGCGCAGGCCAAGACCAAGAGCGACCTCGAAGCGATCGAGGGGATGTGGGCGCTGCTGGACAGCATCGGCAAGGCGGACCCCATGGAGCTGGCCCGTGCTCTGGCGGGGGAGGTCGGCAAGCGGCTTGAGCAGATGGACCGGGTCGCGGACGTCGTGCAGAAGGCCCGGTTCCAGCTCCGTCAGGCGAAGGCTCACGCCGACGCCAGCGAGATCATGGTCAACCCCGCCGCCGCAGCGCCCGACCTGGTGGCCGAGGCCGACGCCGTACTCGCCCAGTTGGACCCGGCTGCGGGCGACGCCGAGCCGGAGACGCAGGCCGAGCCCGCCCCGGAGCCGGAGGCCGCCGCGGCCGCCGACGCGGAGCCCGAGAGCCCGGCGGAGCCGGAGGGGGACGACGCCGAGGCCGAGGCGCCGTCCGAGCCGGTCGCTGTTGCGGCCTGACCTGTCCATCCCGGGGCGGCCCCCAGCGGGCCGCCCCCTTCTCTGCGGAGCCCCACAGTGATGAACGACATCCGGGCCATGCGCAACATCAACCACAACCTGTTCGACGTGCCGGCCTCGGCCAACGCCCTTGAGGAGTACGACTCCGAGGTGGCCGAACTCGTCCGCGAGGCTGCGGTGCATCTGCTCAAGGCGCGCCGTGACAACGACGGGGCTGCCCTGAGTGAGGCGTACAACCTCACCCTGCTCGCCGCCTCCGACCTCATGAAGGGGGCCGGTAGTTCGGTGTACGTGCGCACTCGCCTCATGGTCACGGCCCGCCTGGTTGAGCTTGAAGCGTCGCTCCTCGCCGTCGACGCCAAGACCGCTGGCGAGCGAGGAAGCGGCCGTGCGGGCTCGAGTACGGAGCGGCCAAAATAGATCCCAACACTGATGCGTGATACGTTCTACTTTGTTGGTGAGGGCGGCCTCAGCCGAGGAACCGGCTCACCAACGTGCCGTGGCATGCGGCACTCCCCTTCGGTGCCTGGCGGGTGGCCAATCCCCCGCGCCCTACCCGCCGGGCACCGGCCCCGCACCTGAGCGGAGCCACCGGAGCGTCGCCAGTTCCACGATCACGACCGGACCCGCCCCCGCCTCACGTCAGGGGCGGGTCCCCGTGCACTCAGGAGCGCCATGAACACAGAGGACTTCGCCGGAGACCCAAAGGACCGCGAGCTGTACCAACGTCTCCTCATCGAGCGGGACGGGACGCCGATTAGAGCCCTCGCCGAACGGGACCCGGGCCTCGAAGCCCCAGAAGGCCCGGATCCGGACGCGGCCCGGCACCTCACGGATCTCGAAGCAGCCGTAACTCCCCGACGACGAAAGCGACACAGAGCATGACCGCCGAGCAGACACCGCCCGCAGAGCCGGAGCGCCGGATACCCCCCGTACCCGGGGCGGTGTGGTGCCGGTCCTGCGACTCCTGGTGCCTGCCGTCCGGCATCTGTCGCTGCAACAACCGGTGATGCGAACCCTTCTTCGCCTCGCCGCCGACATGATGGCCGTTCTGCTCATGGCGGCCATCGCTGTCGTCGACTGGGTCGTTGCACAGCTCGGCGGCGGCGGAGTGCTCCTCGCCAGCCTCTTGGCCTTCCCCTGCTGCGGGCTGGTGGCGGCCGCCATCCACCACGTTCAGCAAAAGGTGCACGGTCGGCGGCTCGCGCACCAGCTCCACCCTCGCTCCGGCGACCGCCGCGGCCGGACGTGATCGTCTAGTCTGAAATAGCTGTAGGGCGCGGGGAACGGCCTACACAAGGGACGCCCAGTGACCCCGACGCCCGCCAACATCCCCGAACTGCTCCTGCCGCTCGCCGTCCCCACCGGGGACCTCACGCCGTACTATCGGAACCCCCGCAACGGCGACCTGCCCTCGATCGCCGAATCGCTGACGGTCAACGGCCAGTACCGCGCGATCGTCGTCAACAAGGGTTCGCTCACCGGCCGGCACAACGAGATCCTGGCCGGCAACCACACGTACGCAGCCGCCCAGCAGCTCGGCTGGGAACAGATCGCCGTCACCTGGGTCGACGTCGACGACGCCGCCGCGGCCCGAATCGTCATCGTCGACAACCGGACCAACGACCTCGCCGGATACGACAGCGTGCTCCTGGCCGAGATCCTCTCCGAGATCCCAGACCTGTCCGGTACCGGCTACGACCGCGAGAGCGTGGACCGGCTCCTCGACAACACCTCCCTTCCCGAAACACTGGAACTCACCTCCGACGGCTCGGGCACCGGTGCCGCAGCCACCGTCGACTACCTCCAGTGGGGCTACCTCCAGTGGGAGTCCAAGCGGGTCCGGATCACCTCCGAAGAGGTCGAAGCCCTCAACGCCATCTACACGAAGTTCGTGGACGACACGAACAGCGACCTCGGCTTCGGCTGGCACGTCTTGCAGCAGGCCCACGAGGAGGGCGAGGCGGCATGAGCAGCGCGCCCACCACGACGTTCTACGAGGCGTACCCGCTCGACCGGCTTCGCCCCGCGGACTACAACCCGCGCCGCCTCAGTGAGGAGGCGTTCGTCAGGCTCCAGGCGTCACTGCGCCGCCACGGTGTCGTGAAGCCCGTCATTCTCAACGCCGACGGCACGCTGGTCGCGGGCCACCAGAGAACCAAGGGCCTCCAGGCCATCGGCCTGACGCACACGCCCGCGGTCATGCTGGGCACGAAGGTTAGGTTGCAGGACGAGATCCAGTTCAACCTGCTGCACAACCGAGTCGAGACCGAGGCCAGCGTCGTCTACGCCGAGCCCGGCGTCATCGGCGCCTGGTCCTGGATTCCATGGCAGTCCATCCGGGTCGCGGAACGAAAGAACCTCTCCTTCGTCAACGCCATCGGGCACATGACCGCCGGCCACGGCCCCTGGGGGAGCGTGGTCATCGACGACCAGGGCCGCATCGTCCTCAACGCCGAATACGCCGTCGTCGCCTCCATCAACCGCTTCGACCTCCTCGCCTGGACCGTCACATCCGCCGACGCCGCCCAACTCCACGCCGACCTCACCGGCGAGTACGGCGTCTACGACTGGACCGCCATCGAGAGCAAGGCCCCGGTGTGGAACCAGCACATCGTGCAGCCCAAGAGGCTCCGCAAGTTCTCCTCCAAGGCCAAGGCCGGAAAGCTCGCCTACGGCTCCGAGACCTGGGACCAGTTGGTCACGCCCTGGCTCAAGCCCACCCACCGAGTTGTGGACTTCGGCGCCGGGTACGGCGACTACGCCAAGCACCTGCGCGCCAAGGGCTTCAACATCCACGACTACGAGCCCTACCGCTGCCGGGACGGCTCGTACGCCGTCGACATCCGCGCCGTCGTCGGCATGATCCGCGACATCGACAAAGACATCCAGGCCAACGGCCTGTACGACGTGGTGGTCCTCGACTCCGTCATCAACGCCACCACCACCCTCGACTACCAGCACTGGGTGATGACCACCGTCAACGCCCTCTGCTCAACTGACGGGGTCGTGTGCCTGGGCACACGCAACCTGGCCCGCGAACTCCGGGACGAGCAGGCCAAGCGGGTCACCTCCCAGACCGCCACCACCAAGATGAGCTTCCTCGACGAGGACAACGTCGAGATGAACTTCGTCAAGGGGAAGTGGCAGAAGCTGCGTTTCCACACCCCCGAGACCCTGGAGCCGCTGCTCCGCCGCTACTTCGAGGACGTGCAGGTCACCGACCTCAGCGGCTCCAACATCAAGGCCACCTGCCGCCGCCCCATCGCGCTCCCCAAAGAGGAATACGAGAAGGCATTCGAAGAGGAATTCAATATGCCTTACCCGAACGGCTTCCGGCATGACAGGCATCTGGAATTAGTGGGAAATTTGATAAAATTGGTAGTAGAGAGAAATGAATCTCTCGCTGATTAAAACGGGTAAATGGGGAACGGATGTCGCAGTCAATACAGGTCCAAATTGAATCACGAACTCGATACCACATCATGTGGCTGGCGGGTGTGCGGCACGTAGCCCTCGACCAACACTGCCTGCGAAGCTTCGGCCAGCCCGACCGGCCCCGGCTGGACGTCAGTCGCCGGCACCAGACGATCGAACTCCCCGAGAGCAACCCGCCCCTGGCCTGGTATCTGTGCGCGCTGCCGAACCCATGGAGGTGGAGCGACAACGCGCACCTTGCCTTCGAGGGCGCACCCGGAGAGCAGTGGGAGGGGTCCGCCCTGGTGCCGGGCCTGTATGTGTACCTGGAGAACGCTCGCCCCATCACCGGATGGGGCGAGCACAACATCCCCGAGAACGAGCCACGCCGGAAGTCAGTTCGTTTCCGGACCTGCCGGAACTACCAGTTCGCCTGGTGGCTGCGCACCGAACGCAACGCGCCCGACGCGCCCCCCGAGTACGTACCGCCAAAGCGGCCCGGTGAGGGCGAGCAGATGTCACTGATGTGAGGCGGGTGGGGCCGGGCGAATGTCGTCTGGCCCCACTGCCATCTCCCGGCCTGGTTGCCGCCCCAGCGTCCTCACCAGGCTCGCAAAGTGCTCGCTCGTTCGGGGTGGGGAATCGGTTGCTCAGGCTGGATAGGGGTTGTAGCAGTCCAGGGCTGGGTGGTACAGCACTTGCCAGGTGCGGTCCTCGATGACGCCGCTCGCCGGCAGACCGTGGCAGCCCTGGATCCACTCGATCTTCTTCAGCATGACCGAGTCGAAGACCCCGTCGAGGGTGAGCTTAGGCGGCTCACCTCCCCACGCGTTGCTCAAGCATTGCGCCTGCTTGACCCCCACACCGGTGTCACCGTACATAACCGTGGGCCGAGACGCCGACGAGAGGTACGAGCACTGATTGGGGACGGCTACGGCGACAGGTGGCACTGCCAGGCCCAGTGCTACGGCTGTACACAGCGCCGCACCCAAAATGACCAGCCTGGGCTGTCTCATGCCGCTCCTTCCGGTCCGGCCGCATGTTGGAGCGGCACGGCGTCTGGGGGCGATGGATGGACCCATTGTCCCCACAGTCAACAACGCCCGCGAGTTGCGACCGTTACGGCCGTGGCAACGGCGTCATGAGGCGGTCGGGCCGTCCCTTGTCTCGCGTACGTGGTGGGCCAGCTGAGGTGTTCGACGAGCGTGGCCGTCACGGGGTGCAGATCAGGACGATGCCGAGTCGAAGGCGACCGGGCAGCCGCTAGCTACGACGGGCGCCCCGGGAAGCCAATTGCCGCGACAGGCTTCGAGAGCGGTCGGACGCCACCGCCGGGTGACGTCCGACCGAGGGGCGGTCACTTCCGGGGTGCGGTGCCCCGCTCCTTGAGCAGGTCGGTCATCAGCTGTACTTCTGACTGCTGGGCCTCGACCATGCCCTGCGCGAGCTTTTTTTCCGGCTCCACCTCGCACTGCCGAGCGCAGGCACGGGCCATGTCGATGCCGCCCATGTGGTGGTCGATCATGAGCTGGAGGTAGAGGATCTCCGCCTGCTTGCCGTTGAGCTTGCCGAGTTGGCCGAGCTCGGTGTTGGTGGCCATGCCCGGCATCAGGGAGCCGTCTTTCGCCTCGTGGCTCATGTGATCGCTGCCCTGCATCCAGGTCATGTACCCGTCCGGGGAGGTCTTGGGCAGGCCCCACAGGTCGAGCCATCCGAGCAGCATGCCGCGCTGGTTGGCCTGCGTTTGGGCAATGTCGTATGCGAGGCGGCGGATGTCCTCGTCTGCGGTGCGGTCCCGGACGAGGTACGCCATCTCCACGGCCTGCTGATGGTGGACGGCCATGTCGCGTGCGAAGCCGGAATCGGCGGAGTCGGCGGCCGGAGCCACGATCCCCTGGTCGTTCGCTCCGTTGGTTGTGGTCAGGATCGTCAGGGCGAGGACGAGGGCGGCCAGGGCCGCCGCGCCGATGATCAGCCACCGGGTGACGGATGGCCTGGATGCTTGAACCTCGTCCGCATCCGTTGACTTCAATGCCGTGTCGGTCATGAGGCGGGCAGACCGCCCGTGCAGGCGGCGCCGGGCTCGGGGGTCTGTGCGCCCTGGACGTACTTGCTCAGGAACTGCTCGACTCTGGCGTCGGACGCCTTCTCGACGGTCAGTTGGTGGCCCCAGGCGGACAACGTGATCGTCCCGGACTGAGTCTTGTCGGGGCTCATCAGCGTGTACGGGGTCTTGGACACTTTGTCGGTGAGGGTCTTGACGTCGGCGTCGGCGGCCTTGTCGTTGTACGTGATCCAGACGGCGCCGTGTTCGAGAGAGTGGACGGCGTTCTCATTCGCTATGGCCTTGGTGTAGACAGTGCCGTCGCAGGTCATCCACGCCTGGTTGTGGTTGCCGCCGACGGGCGGCTGCATCGGGTACTTGACGGGCTCGGCGACGTGGTTACGGCCAAGTTTCTTGGCGTCCCAGGTCTTCTCGCCGCTGACCGGCTTCTTCGCAGCGGCGGCCTTCTGTTCCTCCTTCTCGTTGGCGTTGTTGATGGCATACGCGCCCCAGCCGGCGAGGCCGGCGACGATGACCGTGCTGACGGTGATGGTGAGGATGCGGTTGCGGCGCTCGCGGGCTCTCTCGGCGCGGCGCATCTCCTCGATGCGGGCCTTGCGGGATACGTCGGCGGCCTTCTTGCTGGTCTTGCTCATGGCTGTGTTGTCCTCGTCTCCGCCGTACGGCGGTGGGTACAAGGGGATGGGTGGATGCCGATTGCGCGCGGGCGCGCGGGCGTCCGCCTAGATCCGCTGCACTTGGAGGACGTGGAGACCGGGGGCGCTACGGGTGGGAGACGGACCGGGTGCGCGGGCGGAGGCAGCCGGTGCGGCAAGGCTCGGCACGCGGGGCAGGACGACCGGCAATGGCTGAGGTGCTGCCGGGAGTACGGCGCGTCCGCCGTGCGCGGACTGGGCGCAGCGCTCGTCACCGGAGTGGCAGTCGCCCGGGTGTGCTGATGCCACCACGTGATGCGTGGGCCAGCTGCCCGCCGGTGTCTTCGCCGTGATCATGGCGGCCATGGAGGGGGCTGCCGACGCATGGCCGGATGTCTCGTGGGCCGGGGAGCCCAGGCACATGACCAGAGCGGTGAGCAGCGCGGCGAGGGCAGGGCAGAGCGCCGCGATGGGCGTGGCCCACCACGCGTCACGGCGCCTGCGCTGCGTCCGGCTGTTCATCAGGGTGATGTTAAGCGGTGCCTTTGCGTAATGTCGGTCAGTCGAGTGAAGGGCCCTCCGGGCGGCCCACTCATTGCTGCACGGCGCTGCGCCTGGGCTGACGAGCACGGCAGGCAGGGGACCGGCCGCCACCGGCCCCTGCCTTTTCAGGCGGCGACGAGTTGCGGCTCCTTGCGTACGGCCAGCCGTCCGCTGCTTGCGAGCGCGGCGACGGAGGCGGCACAGACGAGCCCGGTCGCAGCCAGCGTGCACCAGGTCAGCCAGAGGACGTCATGGCGTACCGCGAAGTCCCACAGGGCACCGGTGGCGAGGTTGCCGAGCGTGATGCCGAGTCCGGAGACGGTGTTGTAGAGGCCGTAGTGGGTGGCGACGAGGCGGTCGCCGGACAGTGTGACGACCGTGTCCATCTCAAACGGGTAGACGACCGCGCTGCCGACCGCGAGCAGCGCCACCGCCGCCACCAGGGCAGTCAGGATGGCGGCGGTGGCGCCGGGCGGGGTGACGGCGAGGGGCAGGAAGGCCAGCCCCATCGCGGCCAGCCCCCGCACCAGCGCCTGCGCGGGGCTCCACCGTTGCTTCGCCCAGCCGGTGAGCTTGAGTTGTCCGACAACGGCGACCGCCGCCGAGACGACGAAGAGCCCGCTCGTTGCCCACGTCCCCTTGTCCCCGACAGCTTTGTCGGCGGCCAGCGGCAGCGCGAGGTAGACCTGGAAGGTCAGGATGTACGAGCCGATCATCGCGGTGGCGAATAGGAGGAAGGGCCGGTTGGCCACGACGGTGTGCCACTGGGCCAGTACGTTGCCCGGTGCGGAGTCGGCCGTCCGGCTCCTGCGGGCGGGCAGCGCGCGTGTCTGGAGCAGGGTCAGGACGGCGAAGATCGCGGCTGCGACGGTGCACACGAGGCGGAAGTCGGCGGCCAGCAGGGCCAGTCCGACGAGTGGGCCGAGGAGCATGCCAGCTTGGTAGTAGACGTTGAAGGTGGCGAAGGCGTCCACACGCCGCTCGCCGGCCTCGGCGGCGAGGTAGGCGCGGACGGCGGGGTTGAACAGGGCGCCGGCGAAGCCGGTGGCGGCGGAGGCAGCGATCAGGGCGGGGAGGTTGTCTACCCAGCCGAGCAGGCCGAAGCCGACGGTTCGCAGCAGGCAGCCGGCCAAGATCGGGGCTTTGTAGCCGAAGCGGTCGGCGAGGGTGCCGCCGATGAGGAACATGCCCTGTTGGGAGAAGTTGCGGACGCCCAGTACGAGTCCGACGGCCCATGCCGCCAGTCCGAGGCTGCCCGAGAGGTGGGCGGCGAGGTAGGGCATGAGCATGTAGAAGGCGAGGTTGATGGCGAATTGGTTGGCCATCAGGAGCCGAGCTGCGGGTGGGAAGGACAGGGTCTGCCGCCAGAGGGTCTTCATCGGACGGCTCCCGCCAGGGCGTGGATGTCGGATTCGGTTCGGCCGGTCGAGGCGAGGGGGTCGGTGATGTGGGTGCAACGCGTCCAGCGCGTCACGACCCGTTCGCCGGGGTGGTTGATCTCGTCGGGGTCGTCGGCGGGCACGTGGCCCAGGAGGCCGTGCCCGCGGCAGTAGGCGTCGTTGAAAACGGTGCCGACGTACCGCTGCGGGCCGTCGGGGAAGACGGCGACGATGCGGTTCTCGGCGGGCAGGGTGCGGGCCAGCCAGCGGGCGACAAGGGCGACGGCGCCGACGCTCCAGCCGCCGGTGGCGTAGTGGTCGCGGGCCAGGCGGCGTGCCGCCCATACCGCTTCGGGGGCGGCGACCCAGTGGACCTCGTCGAAGAGGTCGTAGGCGACATTGCGGGGGTAGATGCTGCTGCCCAGCCCGCGCATCAGGCGGTGCCCGGCGGGCTGGCCAAAGATGGTCGACCCGGTGGTGTCCACGCCAACCACCCGCAAGTGGGGGAAGAAGCCGCGCAGGACGGAGGCGATACCGGCGGAGTGGCCGCCGGTGCCGACCGAGACCACGAGCGTGTCGATGCGGCCAAGCTGGGCGACGAGCTCGTGGGCGAGCGGGGCATAGGCGGCGACGTTGTCGGGGTTGTTGTACTGGTCCGGGCACCAGGCGTCGGGGTGGGCGTCGAGGAGTTTCTCGACGCGGTGGCGGCGGGCCTCCTGCCAGCCCCCTGTCGGGTGGGGGGTGTCGACGAGGTCGACCTCGGCGCCGTAGGCGGTGAGCAGGCCGGTCATGAGGGGTTCCATGCCGGGGTCGGTGACGACGGTGACCGGGTGGCCGTAGGTGGCGCCGGCGAGGGCGAGGCCGAGGCCGAGGGTGCCGGAGGTGGACTCGATGATGCGGGCGCCGGGAAGCAGCTGTCCGCGTTCGCGGGCGGCGCGGACCATGTGCAGGGCGGTGCGGTCCTTGATGCCGCCGGGGTTGTGGCCTTCCAGCTTGGTCCAAAAGCCGCGCCCGGTGGCGGTGAAGGGGGCGCCGATGCAGAGGACGGGTGTGTCGCCGACCAGTCCGGCCGGGGTGTGTTTCGGGCGTTTGGTGTCGGCGAGGAGCTGAGCGGGTGAGGTGGAGGTTGTTGCTGTGGGCGTTGTCCGGTTCATGGCGTGCTTCTCCCGCGGCCGGCGGCATCAGCGGCTGCCGGCCGTTGAGTGGTGGAAAGCGGCTGTGGACTGATCGGGAGCCGTCGCCGGCGGGCGGGTGTCGTCCGGGGCTGCAGCTCAGGTGCCGATCAGGTCCGCCATACGCCCAATTGGGCACGCTCCTGCTGGACGGAGGAGGCCGGAGGAGTGGGGGATTGGGGCAGTTGAGCCCCTGACTGTCCAAGCAGTGCGGTGGTGCCTTGGGCAGGCATCAGAGAGGGGGCCGCCTCGGCGAGAAGCGAGATGTCGCGCGGCGGTTGCGCCGTTGGTCCGTCCAGACTCCAGCAGTGCGGCCCGCCACCCTCAGTGGGGTCGAGGCCCTTGAGCGCCGAATAACCGCTCGGCGCTGCCGGCTGGCTGCATGACGCGGTGGCGACCACGAGGAGGGCGTCCGCCCGCCCCGCCCCCGCCGCGGCGGGGCCGTGGGCACAGCCCAGCACATGCACCAGAGCTGCCAGGAGCACCACCAGCGCCGTCCCTGTCCATGACACGGGACGGCGCTCACGGCGTACTGACCAAAATCTCATCACTACAGAAGGTAGTCGATCACTCACTAATTGCACGCATGGGGAGTCGGGCGGGTGTGAGGCCGGGTGCCACCCTTCATGCGCTCAAAGAGCCTTCCTGTCAGCCGCCTCGGGGAAGTGACAAAGGGACCGCTCCGGGCGGCCGATCACCGAAACGGGTGAATCCGTCCGTGGATGGGCTCATTCGAAGGGCCGTCAGCCGCCGCGCGGGGTTTCCTGGCAGAAAGCGCCCGAGGAGATCCGATGCGGAAGACGACCGGCCCCACCCGACCCGCGGCGTGCCGCGGCCTGGGCGCTGCCGTTCTGCTCGCCCTCTTCGCGCTGCTACATGCGACCTTCAGTCCCGGCCTCGCCCACGTTTCGGCCCTCGATCTGGACGGCTGCCGCCAGCGCGCCGCCCTCGCGAAAGCGCACGCATGTGATCTGACGCCCCCCACCGTGGTGACCGGCCTTGGAGCCGAAGGACATCACGAGGACGGGGATGCCTCGCAGTCCTGTGACGCCTCCGCCCCCGGACCGCGGCAGCTCGCCGATCTGTCCCCCCGGAACGCGGTGTCCGACACCGCCGCACACGCCGGCGCGGATCCGGCCACGCGCGACGCGACACCCACAGCGAAAAGCTCCCTCGCGCCTGTCGCCTCATCCGGCCCGGTCGTCCTGCGCTGCTGAGGAGCTCCGGGCCGCACGGTCACCATCCCACCCGATCTGGGCTCCGGGACGTGATCGCGGCCTGCCGCGCTCTCTTCCCACTCGCAGCAGCAGGAGCTTTGCCATGCCCATGGACGTCTATGCCGTCGTCGGCGCGCTGGTTCGCGCCGAGATCACACGCACCCACATCGCGCCGACGAAACCGGCCCAACTCGAGGCCGATCCCATCCCACTGACACACCTTGCCTCAGCGGACGTCTCGCCCGCTCCGCGTGCGCTCACCGCTTTGAAGGCGCTCTTCGGATAGCGGCCTCCCGCGGTCCTGCCTCATCCGGGCCCTACATCGGGCAACCCCCTCCCAACTGGGAGATTGCCGCTGCAACGCGAGGCGCGATGTTGGCCATCTCACTTTCTCTACCCAGGAGTTCAGCATGCACGAGAAGCTGCGCCCGGTAACGTTTCGGCGTCGGCAAGAGCAAAGTCTTGGGAGTCCAGTGGTGATACGGCGCATGGTGGCAGCGGTCGCGCTGCTGGCGGCGGCCGTGCTGCTGCACTTCGCTACGCCACACCACTCCACCACCGCTCCCGCCGCCGGAGCCCCCGTCGCCCAAGCGGTGGAGACGGAGCCCCGGAAGCTGCTTGCAGCGGCGGCCGTTTCGGTGCGCGTTCACACGGGCTCGGAGCATCACGAGGAGACGGCCGACGCACCCGCCTGGCTGCCCCGCGCGGCTCCGTCCCCGTCTGAGCCGCCGGCTTTGGATGAGGCGCCCTACGACCTGGCCACCGCCACCGCCTCCACCGGCTCCGGCCCGGCCCAGCCGCGTACGGCGAGAGACGCCTGGAACCCGGCTGCCGGAACAGCGCCCACACCGAGCACCCTGCAGACGTTCCGCTGCTGATCGGCAGCGTGCTGCATCCCCTCACAGGCCCGTACGCCCCGCTATGACGCGGGCACCGGGCAGGTGCAGCACACCCTCTTCGCGCCCTTTCCCCTTTCCACGAAGAGCACGAGGCCGATCATGCAATCGCTCATCGAGCACGCCCGTACGTTCCCCGAGAAGATCGCAGACCAGCAGGAGGAGTTCGAGCGGCTGGCCCGAGGCCAGCAGCCTCAGGCTCTGTTCATCTCCTGCTCCGACTCCCGGGTGATCCCGTCGATGTTCACCGGCGCCCGACCCGGAGACATCTTCGAACTGCGCACCGCGGGCAACATCGTCCCGCGCTACCGGCCGCAGGCCGCCTGCGGCGTCGCCGGATCCCTTGAATTCGCGCTCCAGGTCTTGCAGGTGCCCGACATCGTCGTGTGCGGTCACTCGCACTGCGGCGCCGTCCAGGGACTGATGCGCGAGCAGAGCGTCCAGACGATGCCGCTGCTGCGCCGCTGGCTGTCCTGGGCCGAATACCGCGCCACCGGCGACGAGCCCTGGCAGACCCAGGGTCTGGGCGACGACCCCACCGCCGTCACCCAGCAGCACGTGCTGACCCAGCTGGAGCACCTGCGCAGCTACCCCTACGTGGCCCGGCGTATCGCGTCGGGGCGGCTGCGGCTGCACGCCTGGTTCTACACCGTCGAGACCGGCGAGGTCCTGGCCTGCACGCCGGGCAGCCGGACCTTCAAGCCCCTGTAACCGGCCGAGGCACACGTCCCGCACGTCCGCTTCGGTCGCTCTTCACGCGACGTTCCTTCCCCCACAGAGAGAACGCCATGACCTCACCTTTCTCTTCCCTGCGGTCCGCGCTGCGGACCGACTTCACCTCCTCCCTCGTCGTCTTCCTCGTCGCCCTGCCGCTATGCGTGGGCGTCGCCGTCGCCTCCGGTGTCCCGGCCGAACTCGGCCTGATCACCGGCATCGTGGGCGGCCTGATCACCGGCTTCCTGCCCGGCAGCAGCCTTCAGGTATCCGGACCCGCAGCCGGACTGACCGTGCTCGTCCTGACCGCCGTGACCGAGTACGGCCTGCCCGCCCTCGGCGTGATCGTGCTGGCCACCGGCTTGATCCAACTCGCGCTGGGTGCACTTCGGTTGGGCCGCCTCTTCAGGGCGATCTCCCTGTCCGTGGTGCACGGCATGCTCGCCGGCATCGGCCTGGTACTGATCGCCGGACAGCTGTACACGCTCGCCGGCCAAAAAGCCCCCGGCAGCGGTACGGCCAATGTCGCGGGCCTGTACGACCTGGCAGTCGACGTCCTGATGTCAAACACGGCACTCATCGCGGTCGCCACCGGCACCGGCACCATCGCGATCATGACGCTGTGGAAGAAGCTGCCTGGCAAGGCGCAGCTGTTGCCCGGCCCGCTCGTCGCGGTCGGCGCGGCCACCCTCGCCACCTTCGCCTTCGACCTGCCCATCTCGCGGGTCGAGGTGAGCGGCCTGGTAGAGGCAATCCAGCCGCCCGGGCTGGGTGACTTCGGGAAGCTGGCCGACGTCGGCCTGCTGACCACCATCGTCGCGTTCACCCTGATCGCCTCCGCCGAGTCGTTGTTCAGCGCGGCGGCGGTCGACCGGCTGCACGACGGCCCGAAAACCGACTACGACAAGGAGTTGATGGCCCAGGGCGCTGGCAACACGGCATGCGGGCTGCTCGGCGCGCTGCCGATGACCGCGGTGATCGTGCGAAGCTCCGCGAACGTGGCTGCGGGCGCCCGCACCAAGGTCTCCCGCGTCCTGCACGGTGTGTGGCTGCTGCTGTTCGCCGCTCTCCTGCCCTCCGCCCTGAGCATGATCCCGACAGCCGCGCTGGCCGGGGTCCTCATCCACGCCGGCTTCAAACTGATGCCCGTCAAGGAACTGGGCCCGCTGTGGCGCGAGCACCGGGGCGAAGCCGTGGTGCTGGTGGTCACCGCAGGGGCGATCCTGGTCACCAACATGTTCGAAGGCGTCCTGATCGGCCTGCTGCTGTCGGTGGTCAAGGCGGCGTGGGAGACCTCGCACGTCCACATCGACGTCGACGACAACGGTGACGACGCGGTGCGGGTGCGGATCCGCGGGCACGCGACCTTCCTGCGTCTGCCGCACATCCTCGACACCCTGGAGCAACTGCCCCCCGACCGGCCCGTCGAGCTCAACCTCGCCGGACTGCGCCATCTCGACCACGCCTGCATGAGCGCCTTGCAGAACTGGGCCGACCTGCACAACGCCCACACCGTCCAGCCCGAGCCCTCGCCCGCCTGGGCATGAGTGCCGGCCCGTGGGGCGGTTGTCCCGACCGCCCCACGGGCTCGCGATGACATACGGGGTGAACAGCCACTTACGTTCACCCGTACCCCTTGTCGTACCCCTGTCCGTCGGTTCGGACAGGAAGAGCGTGGATACGCGGATACGGAGTAGGACGTGCCTCAGCAGTCACAGGAGCGGTCGCGGGGACGCAGCGGCCGCATCACGCCCACGGCCCGCCTGGTTCGTTGCGCAGCCCTGGCCGGGAGCCTGACCCTCCTTCCGTTGGCCACGGCCTGCAGCGCAGGCCAGGACGATGCCGCCGACAAGAGCAAGGCGTCGCCGACGACAGTGACCGCTGCCCCGGCAGCGGGGGTCGTGGCTCCGGCGAAGGTCGAGGTGATCGCCAACCTGACCGGCTGCAAGCCCAAGATCCGTATCGAGGCGGACGAACTGCGCCAGGGCATCTGCCACACGAAGAAGATCGACTATCTCATCACCACCTTCCCCGAGGAGAAGTACAAGCAGGCGTGGCTGGACTCCGCCGCTGTCTATGGCGGCAAGTACCTGGTCGGCTCGCGCTGGATCGTCAGCGTCAAGAAGCCGGCGATGCTGGAGCAGTTCCGTGCCAAGCTCGGCGGTGAGATCCAGCAACTGCGCGGCATAGGCCCGAGCGCGGCCCCGAGCGCGTCGTAACGGCGTCCCTCTTTTCTCTCCCCTCACGCCGCGACCGCGACGTACGATCCGCCGCTTGGAGGCTGCTTCATGCAAACGGCATCGCGCCGGACCAGGAAACCGCTGACCGCCCTCCTCCTGGTCGGCACCGTGCTCGCCTTCCTCCTCGGTGGCGCAGGTTCCGCCTCGGCCCACGCCACCATGAGCAGGTCGGACCCGGCGGACTCCACGGTCCTCAAGACGGCCCCGAAGCGGATCACGCTCACCTTCTCCGAAACCGTCCGCCTCTCCGACGGCTCGCTGCGCGTACTGTCCCCGAAGAACCTGCGGGTCGACCGCGGGCCGGTCAAGCACGCACCGGGCAAACCGAACACCGCGCAGTTGGCCCTGGTTGGCAAGATGCCCCAAGGTACCTACACGGTGGGCTGGCGGGCCGTCTCCGCAGACAGCCACCCGATCTCCGGCGCGTTCACCTTCTCCATCGGACAGCCCTCCGCCACCACGGCCGTGGTGGCCACCGAAGCCACGGACGACACCGCTGCCGCCCGCCTGTACGAGATCGGCCGCTACGTCGCCTACGGCGGCCTGGCCCTGCTGATCGGCGTCGCCCTGTTCGTCCTGACGTGCTGGCCCGCTGCTGCTGGACTGCGCCCACTGCGCAAGCTCTTGCTGACCGGCTGGGCGACACTTGCCGCCTCGACCCTCTTCCTGTTGCTCCTACGCGGCCCGTACGAGAGCGGCAGGAGCCTCACCTCGGTGTTCGACCTGTCGCTCATGGGCCAGACCATCACGGGCAGAAGCGGCATGGCTCTCGGAGTACGGCTGGTACTGCTCGTCGCGGTGGGCATTGTCCTGACACGGTTCGGTACCCGGCTCGCCCGCCTGACCGCCCGGCCCCTGCCCGCTGCTGATGTCGAGCCCGCGGCCGATGAGGTTGTTGAGCAACGGCCCCTGGGGACCGGCGTGCAGGCTGTGGGCGCGCTGTTCGCCGTCGGTCTGGCTCTCACCTGGGCTGCTGCCGAGCACGCCTCCGCCGGTATCCAGGTCCCGCTGGCGATCCCCGTCTCCGTACTGCACCTGTTGGCCATGGCGGTATGGCTGGGGGGTCTGGTCGCGTTGGCGGTCGCGCTGTACCGAGTACCAACTGGCACGGCGGTCCCGGTGTCGGTGGTCGCACGTTTCTCCCGCCTGGCCTTCGCCGCGGTCGTCGTCCTGGTCGCGACCGGCCTCTACCAGTCCTGGCGCCAGGTCGGCTCCCTGGATGCGGTGACCACCACCGAGTACGGCAGGCTCCTCGCCCTCAAGGCCGGAGCCGTGGTCGTGGTGCTGATGGTGGCGTCCTTCTCCCGCCAGTGGACCGCGCAACTCGTCCCCGAGCCGCCGGTAGAAACCCTGCCGCAAGCCTCACCCGCACCCGCGCGGGTGGCACAGGCCGTCGCCGTCGGGGCGTCCTCGACGAGCGTGAGCACAGCGGACGGCGAGGACAGCGTGGTTCGACCGCTGGCTCCGCCCGACGCGGCCGGGGGCGCTGATTCGCCTGCCGATTCCCTGTCTGGCCCCGACGGATACCGGCGCAGTCTGCGCCGTTCGGTCGCCGCTGAAGCCGTCCTCGGTGTCGTGGTCCTGGCGATCACCACACTTCTGACCGGGACCCAGCCCAGCCGCGCCGCCGTGGAAACCGCTGCTGCGGCTACCGAAGCGCAGGCGCCCACGGCGCGGATGGTGATGGTGCCCTTCGACACCGGGATTCCGAACGGGAGCGGCAAGGTGCAGATCACCTTCGCACCCGGGCGCGTCGGCGACAACACGGTGGAAGCCGTGGTGTACGGAGCGGACGGGGGCCTCATAGCTATTCCCGAACTCCGTCTCACCCTCACACATCGGGCCCAGCAGCTCGGTCCGCTGGATGCGAAACTCGTCGACCGGAAAGGCTATTTTGCCGCCGACCGGCTGCGGATTCCGTTGTCCGGTGTGTGGACCATGAACGTCACCGTGCGCCTCACCGACGTCGACCAGGTCACTGTCGCCAAAGACGTGACCATCCGCCCGACACCGGCCTGACCGGCCGACAGGCACAGCAACGGCGGGGCTACCGGGCGCGCCCCCGGTAGCCCCGCCGCATGTCTTCCTGTTCAGACGGCCAGTGAGGAGACCTTCCCGCGGACCGGCTTTGGCTCGAGGACGCGTTCGGCCAGGAAACCGAACAGCAACCCGAACCCGGCCCACAGCACGGCATGGATGCCGATCGACGCCAGGCGGAACTCCCACAGGTCGGTCGCCGGGAAGCTCTTGGGCGTGTTGTCCCCGTGCGGCAGGACGGCCATCGCGACCGCCATCACCGCGACGAAGGCGACGCCCGCGGCGATGGAGGCGTTCCAGTTGCCCCACGCCGGGGCGAGTCTGCGGCCCAGCAGGGTCGCCGCGATGCCCAGCAGCACACTGAGGGCGATCATTCCCACGAACAGGATGGTGCGCTTGCCGATGGTGTCCGGGTTGCCGACGGCGGGCGGGTTCGCCGGGTACTTCAGGATCGGGACCAGGTAGACGAGCAGGAACCCGGCGAGCGCGGTGAACGCCGCCGTCGCCCGTGCCCCGAACCGGCCGATGCGGCCCAGCGCGAAGCAGAACGCGAGCGCCGCGATACCCCCGATGGCGATGCCGAAGACGAGCACGCCCGTGGCAAGTCCGGCGGTCGACTGCAGGGTGCGGCTGACGAGTTCCTCGCCGCCGTGTTCATGGGAGTTGGCCTCTTCGAACGCGATGGCCGCGTCGACGGGGCCTTCTCCGACCAGGAAGGCGAAGACGAAGGCGAGCACGCCGGCGGCGAGGCCGGCGAGCATGCCGCGTACCAGCAAGGTGCGTACGGTGACGGAGTTCATGGTGAGGGCTCCGTCAGTGGCAGGGGAAGCCGAGGAGGTGGCGGGCGTCGTGCACCCACTCGTGCACGCCCTCACCGGAGACCACGGCGGTGGCGCCCTGCTCGGCGCCGACGAAGTACAGCAGGACCAGCATCAGGACGCCGAAGAAGACGGCCCAGGGGGCGATCGCCCGCAGCGGCAGCGGCGTGAGGGTCTGGGTGGTGGGGGTGGGGGCGGCAGTGGACTGCGCCATGGCGAGACCTCCTCGGGAACTACGCGTCCCGCATCGTGTGGAGCACTCGACGACAGCGTTGGGTCTGACTCACCACCCTCGCCTGGCTGGCGGGGTGGCACACAGTGGCGCGACCGTGCCGGGCTTGCACCGGCTTCCGTGGCGCTGTCGTCCTTGTCGCCCCAGATGGTAGGGGCAACAGGGACTTCGGCCAACATGGCGTATGCCACCTACGATGAACCGACCTCGGGGAAAGGGCCCTTCATGACCGTCCGGCTCACGCTGCTGTGCGCCGCAGCCCCTACGGAGCGCGACGTGCGTTTCGGTGGGGACACGGCGTTGGACGAGCGGGCTATGGGGCAGGCGCGCAGAGTCGCCGGATCGCTTTCCGCGGCCACCGTCCGGCTGACGGCGCCTTCGCAGCGGTGCCGGCAGACAGCCCAGGCCCTGGGATGGGACGCCGTCGCCATGGAGCCGGCCCTGCGGGACATGGACATGGGCAGCTGGCAGGGCCGGACTCTGGACGAGGTCGCGGCCAGTGACGGTGCCGGGCTCGCCGTATGGATGTCGGATCCGCAAGCGGCCCCGCACGGTGGCGAGTCCGTGGCGCAGGTGTGCCACCGGATCGCCGCCTGGCTGGAAGAGCTGCCCGCCGATCCAGGCCGGGTAGTGGCTGTGGTCGAACAGGCCGTGGCGCGCGCAGCACTGCTGCACGCGATGGGCGCGCCTCAGCAGTCGTTCTGGCGCGTCGACGTTCCGCCAGTGTCCGCCTTCCAAATCATCGGCCGGTCCGGCCGCTGGAACCTGCGGATCGGTGCTGTGGGGAGCGTTGAGTCGCGCTAGCCGGGGGTCGGTTCGTAGGAGCTGATCGTGTACAGGGCTTCGTCGTCGATGGAGTTCTTGTCCCAGTCCAGGGAGATCCGCAGGGGGTGGCCATCGGCGGCGTAGTCCGCCTCAGCCGTGTCAGCGTCCTCGCTGCGGGCCCGATTCAGTGTCTTCAACAGCTCGCCGATGGTGGGTACGTCGCCTGGCAGATCCTGCGCCTGCCTCCGGCTGTCCTCGTCCAGCCCGACCACCTCCGCCGCCTTCCCGTTGCGCACCTTCACCCGGAACGTCCCCGCCAGGACCTGGGTGCTCGACGTCAACGTGTACGAGTACGAGGCCGGTTCCTCCCAAGTACTCATCGGCTCGTTGGGTTCGGTCGATTCGGCGGATTTCGACGAGCCGCAGGCTGCGGTCGCGCATACGAAGGCGCCGAGCAGCGCGGCCCTGGCCACGCATCGGGCACGGGAACGTCCAGCGGTCATGGTGACTCCTCGGGTCCGGTTACCGCTGTGACGCCGGACGACCCAGGAACGTTCACGGTGGTGCCTGTCGGTGCCTTGGGACGACGGCAGTGCCGCCCCAAGGCACCCACGGCGAACGTCAGCTCTCGCTGGAGGAGGCAGCTCGGCGCTTGACCAGCCACCAGGCCCCGCCGCCGAGCACGAGCAGGGCTACGACCATCACTGCGACCAGGGCGCCGGAGGACCTGCCGTCGTCCTCGTCGGCCGCCGTGTCACTGGCAGCAGGCGAGGCGTCCGACTCGCTTGCGGCGGTGGAAGGCGTGGAGGCGGCCGCACTGGGCGTCGCGCTCACCGTCGCAGTCGGGCTGGGGCTGACCGGCTTGGCGCCCGGGGCCGCGGCCTTCAGCTTCAGCACGGGAGCGGGCTGCTCGGGCTCCTTGCCGCCGGTGGGCAGCTCGATCCAGCGGGAGACCTCCCCGTCGCTGTAGGTCTCGACGGTCTTGAACGCGAGTTCCTTCGCGTCCGGCAGCTGCCGGACCTTGATCTTGTGCTCGCCGTCGACGCCTGCCTTCAGCGCCGGGCCGGCGACGGTGTAGCCGTCCTTGGTGGCCGTCAGCTTCCAGCCCTTGGGGCCCTCGTCAAGGGTGACGTCGGCGGGGGCGATGCCCTCGGGCAGGACGACGCGCAGCTCGGTGAAGCCCGCAGAGTCGGACTCGGCCTCGGAGACGAAGCTCAGGGTGACGTTCTCCGCCAGGGCCTGAGGCTTGTCGGCCTCGACCTCCGCGTGTGCGGCGGCCGGTGCGGCCAGGGCGAGCGTGGCCGTCAGCGCGACGGCACCGGCTAGGACGAAACGACGGCCGGCACACGCCAGCGGACGGGAGGAAATGGACACAGGGAAGCTCCTTGCAGACACGGGAGAATCCGGCCCCGCAGACACCAGGACCGGTGAAGGACTGGAGGGTGCTCCCGTCGCGGTGGGCCCCTGCGCACCACCACGTGCTCCAGTACTTCCTCCCAGGCCTGCGCCGCCACCGCGAAGAACGCACCCGTCCGCAGCCTGGGCAGCAGGGGCATCACCCGGTCCGGATCGGCGATCGCTCGCGGCAGCACCTGGGCCAGGGCCGCCGCAGCCGCTCTGGCCAGCGTGCGCAGCGTGCCGAGCGCCGCCGTCATCCGCACGTCCGCCCGGTGCAGCAGCCAGGCCACCACCACAGCGGCGGCCGTGTGAACCGTCGTCATCGCCGCTCCGGCGTGATGCCAGGAGTGTCCGTCACCAGTGGCAGCGGAGAGATGACCGGCGTGCATCGTGTGCTGAGGCATCACCATCGAGGTGTCGCCGTCCGCGTAGGACAGCGCGAGATGCAGCACCCCCTGCATCGCCAGCGTGGAAACGACCGTCGCGATAGGTGCGTAGCGGCGCCGCGCGAGCGGCCAGACCACCGAGAACTGCGCCACGATCAAAACAGCCACCAACCGCCAGGACACCGTGCCTTCGGCGACCGCGTGGTGCCCGAAGGTCGCGAGTACGGTGCCGAGCACGGCGAACACACCGGCTCGCGCGCACGCTCCCGCGTGGCTGGCCCGGCCTGCTCCGGCACGTTCCTTGTGCCCGGTCACGTGATCAGGTGGCACGGTCGCCCATCATCCCCTACCGGCCGGGGACCGTACGCATGCTGTCGCACCCTGTTCGAGTTCTTACGATCGCGTGGCGAGCGCCTCGGCCAGCAACTCGGGTGTGCGGGTGGCGAGGTAGAGATAGGGGGTGGGGTCGTCGGGGTCGAGGACCTCGACGCGCACGGCGCCGGGGAGGAAACTGCGCAGCACCATGAAGGCCCGCAGATCGGCCTTGTGCGTCCGCCAGGCGCGCGCTTCGTCCCCGTGGAGGGCCTCCGGCTGTCCAAGCGCCGTCAGTGGGATGCGGGCGTCGGCCACGAACAGCGTGTCGGCGGTGACCCGGATCCGTGTCGATCCCTGCCCGCTGACGTACATCCCGGCCAGACAGGTGCCGATGCTCAGCGCGATGAGCGCGGCAATGCCCCCGTAGGGAAGGAAGACCAGGGCGAGGGAGATACCGAAGAGCGCGGCGATGAGCCACCAGGTTTTTGGGGCGGTCAGGCGTTCGTCGTAGACGAGCCGGCTGGTGGAGGTCACGGGCGTTCACCTTGTCGTAGACGTCGGGTCGGGTGGGGCTGTTCACAGGGGCAGGAAGGCGCTGGCGCGCGGGTGGTACTGGAGGGTTGCGCCGGTGTCGATCTCGTGGAACCAGGCGTGCAGGTGCAGTGACCGGTCGGCCAGCCGGGCTGTGACGCTCGGATAGCTGCTGAGGGCGTCGAGTTGAGCGAGCACGTGCCAGTGCCCGGCGGCGGTGAGGTCTCCGGCCAGCGGGGCCGGATCGTCGTCGGACTCCGTGATGCCGGAGGCCGTCAGGCTGTCGTGCATGGCCGCGGTGACGACGTCGCAGTGCGAGTGGCCGCAGACGATGATGTCCGAAACCTTCAGCTCGTTGACCGCGTACTCGACCGTCCTGGACTCGCCGGTCGGCGCCTGCGCGTCGTAGGGCGGTATCACCCCTCCGTACGTGCGCAGTTCGAAGAGGTCTCCGGGCCGGGCGGCGGTGAGCAGGGCGGGCACGATGCGGGCGTCGGAGCAGGAGATGAACATCGCCCGTGGCCGGTGGTGCTGGGTGAGGCCGGCCAGGTGCAGCGTGTGGGCTGCCGCACGGGCGCGGAAGACACGCACCTGGTCGATCAGGTACTGCATGGTGCCTCCGCACTCGGTCAGTCGGACAGCCGGGCATCGATGAGCGCCTTGAACGCCTCGTACGATGCGGGGTTGGTGATCCGTTCTCCGTCGAGGAAGAACGTCGGGGTGCCCTGGACGCCCAGGCCGAGGCCGTCGCGCTTGTCGTCCTGGACGCGTCCGGCCACTTCCGGGTCGGCGAGGTCGGCGTCGAACCTGTCCATGTCCAGGCCGAGTTTCTTCGCGTAGCCGCGGAAGACGGACTCCTTCCACTCCTGCGACTCGCCCCACTCCTTCTGGGTGGTGAAGAGCTTGGTGTACATCTCCTCGAACTTGCCCTGGCGGGCGGCGGCTTCGGCGGTGCGGGCGGCGAGTTCGCCGTTGCGGTGGCCGGGCATGGGGAAGTAGCGGGCGACGAAGGTGACGCGGTCGCCGTACTCCTTGCGCAGTTGCTCCACGGCCGGGTAGTAGGCTCCGCACGACTCGCACTCGAAATCCAGGAACTCGACGAACGTCAGCTCGCTCTTCTTCGGCTCGGTGAGGCGGTGGCTGGTATCGCGGACGGGCAGCGCCTCGGCGGCCGGCTGCACATCAAGGCCGCCGCTGTTCCGGTTGTCCGGGGCGAGTAGGAGGTAGGAGCCGATGGCGAGGGCGAAGCCGGCCATGAGGACGGCGGCTGCGATCAGGTTCTTCTTCAGCTTGCTCATGGTTCCTCGGTGGGGGTAGGCGGGGCGGGTCGCCGGTCGCGGGCGTGCAGACCCGCCAGGTAGGCGTTGTAGGCGGCGAGCGGGTCGTTGTCGTCGCCGCGGTCGATCTGCCGGTCGACGCGGCGGGCCTCGCGCTGGTCGGAGCGGACCCACTGGATGGCGAGGATGATCGTGGTGATCAGGACGGGGATGTCGCCGGTGGCCCAGGCGATGGCGCCGGCGTCGTACTGGTCGTCCATCGGGTACTCGACCCAGGGCCGCTCCAGCGCCGACCACCAGCCTTCGCCGATCAGCGCGGTCGAGCTCATCAGCGAGATGCTGAACCAGGAGTGGAACGGCATGGTCAGGATGAGGACGAACAGCCTGCCCAGATGGGGCGGTCGGCGCGGTCCGGGGTCGATGCCGATGACGACCCAGAAGAACAGCAGCCCGACGGCCAGGAAGTGCACCAGCATGACCATGTGGCCCAGGTGGCTGCGCATCAGGGTCTCGAAGAGCGAGCTGTAGTAGACGACGAAGGCGCTGCCGATGAACAGCACGCTCGCCACCACCGGATTCGAGATGACCTTCACATACCGGCTGTGCAGCAGCTTCGTCAGCATTTCGCGCGGCCCGTCCGGCTCCCCCTTCGGGGCGGCGGGCAGGGCCCGCAGGGCGAGGGTGGCCGGCCCGCCCAGGACGAGCAGAATCGGCACCGTCATCGCGAGGATCATGTGCTGGCCCATGTGCACGCTGAACAGCACCTTGCCGTACGTGTTGAGTCCGCTCATCGTGGCGAGCACGGTCACCGCCAGGCCCAGCAGCCACGAAATCGTCCGCCCGACAGGCCACTTGTCGCCCCGGGCGCGCAACTTCCGTACGCCCGCCAGATACAGCAGCGCGGCAGCCGTCGTACCGAAGGCGAACAGCGGGTCGAAGTGCCACTGGGTGAACAGCGGCGTCCACGGGAAGTCGCCGAGCGGCGGCGGCATGGCGAAGCCGAGCAGCTCCTCGGTGGGTGAGAGCGCGGCGTCACCGGCGCCGGGGGCGGGAGTGCGCGACAATCCGACGGCGAGACCGATGGCTGCGGCCATGAGCAGGAGTTCACCGGCGGCGAGCCGTACGAACCCGTGCCACCGACCGTCCTTGAGGGCCGGCAGCGTGCGGCGGCGGTGCCACCAGCCGATGCCGCCCAGTGCGGCGAGCGCCGCCGCCTTGGCGAGCACCATCAGTCCGTACCGGCTGGTGAACACCTCGCCCAGGGAGGGGAATCGGACCGTGGCGTTCACGACGCCGCTGGCCGCGACCGCGAGCAGGGCCCACGCGGCGAGCGGGCTGAAGCGTCGGACGGCGTCCGCCGCGTTCTCCTCCCGGCGTGCGGCGACGATCAGGACGAAGACGAGCCCGCCGACCCACACCGCGACACCGACCAGGTGCAGGGCGAGGCTGGTGACGGCGGCGTCGTGGTTGCCCGCCGCCGAGGAGTGCCCGGTGAAGGCGGGCGGGAGCATCCCGGCGACCGCGACGACGAGTGCCGGGCGGGCCCAGCGGGCCGTGCCGATGCCCACGCAGAGCGTTGCGATCAGACCGGCGGCTCCCGCCATCAGCGCGTATGAGCGTCCCTGGGCGTCGGTGGCGACGAAGTCCGCCACCACTGCGGGAGACACGATCTCGCCGACCGGCTGGGCGAACAGGTCCGAGAGGGTGAACACCAGCGCGGCGACCGACGCTGCGGTCCACAACGCGGCAGCGGAGGCAGCCCAGTTGAGGTAGCGCAGCTGGGTCTGACTGAGCTTCTTGCCGCCCGGCAACAGGACGACGACCAGCAGCAGCGCGCCGATGGTCGCGACGGCGGCCGCGTCGGCGACGGTACGGGCAACCGGCAGGCCCCATGCGGTCGTCGCACCCGCATCCGGAATCCCGGGGATCTCGAGCGCGGCTCCGCCACCGGCCCACACCGCGACCGCCGTGACAGCGACGGCCAGACCGACCGATCCGGCCAGCACGAGCGACAGCTGCGGCAGCCGCCCGCCCCTGGAGGTGGTCTCAGTTGCCATGACCGGCTCGCCTCCGTCGTACGGCGTACGCACCCGCGGCTGCCACGGCCAGTGCGCCGGCACCCGCGAGGACAGGGACGGTCGCGCCGGAGGACTCCCCGTCGGTCTTGTCCGGCGCGGACTCCTGGGCGGCGCGGGGAGCAGACGCACCGGTCGACTCCTCGGCTCGCGGCGATGGACTCGGGTTGTTGGTCGCGGCGACGGTGAAGGTGTAGGAGCCCGAGACGGGGTGACCGTCGGCGGAGACGACCCGGTAGCCCACCGTGTACTGACCGGCGCGGGAGGTGGGTGCGAGGGCGAGAGTGACCGTCTTGCCGGAGACCTGCGGCAGGCCGGAGGCGGCCGACGTGCCGTCCGGTGAGGTGACCGCGACCTTGGCGTACTTCTGAGTCATTGCGTCGCTGAAGGTCAGCGTGACGCGCGGGGGCAGTCCGGAGAGTTGGGCCTTCGCGCCCGGACTGCTGATGTCGAGCTCGGTGTGGGCCGCGGCCTGCGGCGCGGCGACGGCCAAGGCCGCCAGAACGGCCGGTACAACAAGGGCGCGTGCCGCCGTGCGGACGGCACGCCGGTCAGTGACGTACATGAGGCGGAGCTCTCTGTGACCCCCGGCAGCCAGGCCACCGGGGTGGGAGGGACCGGCCCGCCGGGCGGCCCTCGCGTCTGGCCCGTCAGGGCAGGCGGAGCGCGCCGATCGGCGTCGGCCGGAGAAGGGCGAACGGACCGTGCCCGAGGCACGGCGGCGCCCGGCCCTCGTGCAGCCGCACGAGCAGGGCCGACATCGGCGGCGACGTGGTCTCGGGGTAGGCAGCCTGCGGGCCGGTGCCGTCACGGCCGCCGAGCAGTGGCCAGAGGAACAGCAGCAGACGCCGTACGACCAACACGAGGGACTTGCTCTGCCACAGCAGCCGCTCCGAAACGCCCAGCAGGCGGGCGATGAGCAGCAGGGTGATCAGATGGCCGGCGAGCAGCACACCGGGCGGCGGCCCGGCGGCCGCGTCATGCTCGATCAGCCGGCCCAGACCGCCGACGGAGCTGTCCTGCCCGGTCACCGCGGCGCAGGCTCCGGGCAGTGAGTAGGCGACGTGGTAGGCGAGCTGCGCGAGGGCGAGCACGCCCAGCAACTGGGTGTCCGTCAGCCGATGCCGCGTCAGCACGACCGCGCCCGGCAGCGCGACAGCCGCCGTCGCGGCCACGATGATCCACCGGGGCGCGTGGCACTGCGAGAGCACGTGCCCGGCCAGCGGCAACAGCACGCACAGCACCGCGAGCACCCCAGCCCGAAGCCCACGCAGCGCGCCGGACGCCGGCGAGCCGGGTCCTGGCAAGCGGTGCGTACGCATCAGATCGTGGCCTTCAGGGAGTTCGTCGCGGGGAGCGGAGGGGGCTGCGGGGGACGGGTGATGGATGGGGGACGGAACTGCGTGGTTCGTACGTCCTGGAAGGGTACCGACCACCCCGACCGCTGGTTCACGACGGGTGGAGCTCCCGGCGCCGCCGCTCGGGCGCTTCCATCCGTCGACAAGTTGCCGCAGGTCAGAGGCTTGTTAACCGACATGACAACGGTCACCGATGCAGCCTTTGGCGATTGGCCGATGCGTGCGTTTCACTGCGGGCAAGGCATCCGCTGCGAAGGGGGAAGGCGTACACCATGGGCGATCACACTCACGGGCACGGTCCAGGACACGAGGACGGAGGAGGAGGGCACGCCGGGCACTCCCACGGTGTCTCGGCGGACGCCGACCGGCGCTGGCTGGGCATCGCGCTCGGTCTGATCACCGTGTTCATGGCGGGCGAGGTCGTCATCGGCGTCATGGCCCAGTCTCTCGCCCTGATCTCGGACGCGGCGCACATGCTGACCGACGCCGTGTCGATCGTGTTCGCGCTGATCGCCATGCGGCTGGCCGCCCGCCCGGCCCGCGGCGTTTTCACCTACGGGCTCAAGCGCGCCGAGATCCTCTCCGCCCAGGCCAACGGGCTGACCTTGCTGCTGCTCGGCGCATGGCTCGCGTACGAGGCCGTGCACCGACTGATCGATCCGCCCGAGGTGGAGGGCGGGCTGGTGTTCGGCACAGCCCTCGCCGGGATCGTGGTGAACATCGCGGCCGCCTGGTGCATCTCCAAGGCCAACCGCTCCTCGCTCAACGTCGAGGGCGCCTACCAGCACATCCTCAACGACCTGTTCGCCTTCATCGGCACCGCGGTGGCCGGTTTGATCGTGCTGCTCACCGGATTCGCCCGCGCAGACGGCATCGCCACGCTCGTGGTCGTCGCCCTGATGTTCAAGGCCGGGTACGGACTGCTGCGCGAGTCCGGCCGGATCTTCCTTGAGGCCGCCCCCGCAAATGTCGACCCGGACGCGCTGGGCGACAAGCTCGTCGCCCAGCCAGCCGTCGTCGAGGTGCACGACCTGCATGTCTGGGAGATCACCTCCGGCCAGTCCGCCCTCTCCGCGCACATCCTGGTCGAACCCGGCGGCGACTGCCACGCCGTCCGCCGCGACCTGGAGGAACTCCTCCAGCACGACTACGGCATCACCCACACCACGCTCCAGGTCGACCACACCCCGGAACAGGTCCTGCAGGTCGCCATGGTCGGCGAAGGAGCAGGTGACACCTCGCACTGCGAGGACCCGCACGGCCCCATCCACCGGGACGAGCCGCACAAGCACTGACCCTCGCGCAGACATTCGGCGGTACATGGTTTCCTGAATTCAGGTTTCCGTGTACCGTTGAAGTCGTGCTGACCATCGCCTCCGACATCGACGCCCTGGCACGCTTCGGCCGCGCCCTCGCCGACCCGATCCGCTGCCGCATCCTGCTCGCCCTGCGCAAGGCACCCGCGCACCCCGCCGACCTGGCCGACCAGCTGGAGATCTCCCGGACCCGGCTCTCGAACCACCTCGCCTGCCTTCGCGACTGCGGCATCGTCGTCGCCGTCCCCGAAGGCCGTCGCGTGCGCTACGAACTCGCCGACGCCCGCCTCGGCCACGCCCTGGACGACCTACTCGGCGCGGTCCTCGCCGTCGAAGCCGACCGCACCTGCGTAGACGCTGAAGAGAAGGACTGCTGCTGATGACGGCGCTCTCCCTTGGCCCCACCCCGACTCGCCGCACCCAACTGACCCGGCGTATACGTCTGCTGGTCGCCGCCACCATCACGTACAACGTCATCGAGGCGATCGTCGCGATCACCGCCGGCACCCTCGCCTCCTCCACCGCACTGATCGGCTTCGGCCTGGACTCGGTCGTCGAGGTCTCATCGGCAGCAGCCGTCGCCTGGCAGTTCTCCGCCGCCGACCACACCGTCCGCGAGGCCCGCGAGAAGACCACGCTGCGCATCATCGCGCTGTCCTTCTTCGCCCTCGCCGCCTACGTCACCGTCGACTCCATTCGTGCTCTGACCGGCACGGGCGAAGCGGAGCACTCCACGCCGGGCATCGTCCTGGCCGCCCTCTCCTTGGCGATCATGCCGTTCCTGTCTGCCGCTCAGCGCCGCGCCGGCCGCGAACTCGGCTCCGCATCCGCGGTCGCCGACTCCAAGCAGACCCTCCTGTGCACGTACCTGTCGGCCGTCCTACTGGTCGGCCTGCTCGCCAACTCCCTGCTCGGCTGGAGCTGGGCCGACCCCATAGCTGCCCTGGTGATCGCCGCCGTCGCGGTCAAGGAAGGCCGCGAGGCATGGCGCGGCGACAACTGCTGCGCCGCCCCCATCGCGGGAATCGCCGACGCGTCGACGGAGGACAGCTGCGGCTGCTCTCCGGGCTGCGCCTGCTGCACCCCCACTAACGAGGGGGACGCCCGATGACCGCCTGGGCTTGGGCTGCACTGGCGCTGTATCTCTTCTGGCTGCTGACCGCTTTCGGTGTACGTGCGGTGATCCAACGTCGCCGCACCGGGGACTCGGGCTTCCGCGGCTTGTCCGGCACTCCCGGCTCGGTCTCCTGGTGGGCCGGCGTGCTGTTCATCGCCGCCCTGCTCGGCGCCGCTGCCGCGCCCGTCGCTGCCTTGGCAGGTCTGCCCGCACTCATCGGCCACATCCCGGCCGTCCACGGGGTCGGTACGGCCGTCGCAGCGATCGGGATCGCCGGTACCTTGATCGCCCAACGCGCTATGGGAGCGTCCTGGCGCGTGGGCGTAGACCAAGGAGAGCGCACCGCGCTCGTCAACGACGGTCCCTTCGCCCGCGTCCGCAACCCCATCTTCGCTGCCATGGCTGTCACCGGCGTCGGACTCACCCTGGCAGTGCCGAACGTCCTCGCCCTGGCCGCTCTCGCCGCCTTGGCCGTCGCCGTTGAACTGCAGGTGCGTGTGGTCGAGGAGCCGTATCTCAGGGCGATGCACGGCCCTGCGTACGCCGCCTACGAGGCCACGCCAGGCCGCTTCGTACCCGGCATCGGGCGGGAGCGAACCAGCAAGAAGGACGCTGGCCTCTGACGCAGCAGCAGCGAAATCGGCAGACGCTGTCGCAGCTTCTCAGACAAAACAGCCGTGTGTTGCAACCTGGTCGATTGCCATGGCTCGTGCCGTGATGATCGCTGTGGGGCGCGGGAAGCCGTCGATTTGCACAACGTTCGCAGCCTGCCTTCGGTGCGGCGAGGACCTGCCGAGTGCGATCATGGTGACGGGCGCGGGGGCGCACCCGAGCTGTGAAGGACTCCCGCCGTGGGACGCCCCGACAAAGCCGCGCGTGCGGCCATCGCGCGCCGCCGCTCGGACGCCATTGACCTGCGCCTCGCCGGCGTGGACTGGCTGACCATCGCCCGCAAGCTCGCCGCCGATCCGACCGTCAACTCTGACGGGATCGCCTACCCGCAGGGCTACGGAGTCGAGCGGTACCGCAAGAACCAGGACCCGCCCACCAACGAGGCCCTGATCCATGCCGCTTGCCGGGACGTCCGCACAGCACTCGCCAACCGCCGCGCCGAACTCAACGACGACGTAGACGAATTGCGCGCACTGGAAGCTGACCGACTCGACCGGCTGTTCTTCGTCGCCTACAAGAAAGCCGTCCGCGACCAAGACCTCGCCGCCATCGACCGCACCCTGCGGATCATGGAGCGCCGCGCAAGGCTGCTCGGCCTCGACATGCCCGTCCGTGCGGAACTGTCCGGCCCCGACGGCGGACCGGTCCAGGTCGAGACCGTGACCGTCGACGAACTCGACGCCCTGATCGCGCTCACCGAACCGGACGGCGAATGACCCCGCGCGACCACGAAAGCGTCATCACCCACTACAGGACCCTTCCACCAGCGCAGCGCCGCACCATCGCGCGGGCCGCATCTCCCACGCTGCGCGCCGAGTTGGTGCGCGTCGAACGCCAACTCGCCATGGACCGCTCCCCAGGTGCACTCGCCGCCGTCCTCACCGGTGGGCGCGAGATGCAGGCGCCGCACCTGGATCTCATCGACCAGGCGTTCATCGACATGGCCGCAGGCCGATGTGACCGCGTCATGCTGACCATGCCCCCGCGGCACGGCAAGAGCCGACGGGCCTCTCGCTGGGCGCCCCTCTGGTATCTGCGGCGCAATCCCGGCCACCGCATGATGATCGCCAGCTACTCCGCCGACCTGGCCGACGACCACGGCCGGTGGATCAGGGACGCCATCAACACCTGGGGCGACGACCTCGGCATCCAGCTCAAGACAGGCAGCCAGGCCGCCAACCGCTTCGACATCGTCGGCGGCGAAGGCGGCCTCCTCGCGGCCGGTATCGGCGGCGGCCTCACCGGACGCGGCGCACACATCGCCATCGTCGACGACCCGGTCAAGGACATGGCCGACGCCGACAGCCCCACCATGCGCAAGCGCGCCTGGGACTGGTGGACCTCCGTACTACAGACCCGACTCGAACCAGTCGGCGCCATCTGCCTCATCCAGACCCGGTGGCACGAAGATGACCTCGCCGGACGCATCCTCGCCACCGAGCACGACGCCTGGCGGGTCATCGACCTCCCCGCCATCGCCGACAGCCTCGACGACCCGCTCGGCCGCGCTCCTGGCGAGGCGCTGTGGCCCGAACGCTTCGACGTCACCCACCACGCCAAGACCCGCAGGCGAGTCGGCGAACGCGTCTGGGCCGCCCTCTACTTGCAGAAGCCCCGTCCGCCGGAGGGAGGCGTCTGGAGGCGGGAGTGGATCGAGACCGCCCGTATCAACGCTGTCCAGTTCTCCGGCCTCGACATGGCCCGCATCGTCGTCGCCGTCGACCCCGCCGGCGGAGAGTCCACGGTCGGCGACGAGACGGGCGTCATCGGCGTCGGCCGCGACTTCGACCGGCAGTTGTACGTCCTGGCCGACCGATCTGGATCAATGGGCGCCAACGACTGGGGCTTGGCAGCATGCCGTCTCGCACTCGAACTCAAGGCCGACGCGATCGTGGTCGAGAAGAACTACGGCGGCGACATGGCGCGGCAGATCGTCACCCAGGCGTGGGAGCAGCTGCGCCGCGAAGGCGTCACCAAGGGGCTCCTCATGCCCATGATCCTGGAAGTCACCGCCAAGGTCGGCAAACGCCTCCGCGCCGCTCCCGTGGCCCAGCTCTACGAACAGCAGCTCGTGCACCACGTCGGCGAATACCCCGAGCTGGAAGGCCAGATGGTCACCTGGGTCGAGGGAATGGACAGCCCCGACCGCATGGACGCTGCCGTGCACGGGCTGACCGAACTAGCCGACCCCGACCAGCTCGACACCCTCCCCACAGACACCGATGACGACCGCTTCGACGGCCGCCGCTGAACTGGCGAGGGCAGACGCATGACCGAAAACGGCCCCAAGAGGAAACTGCCCAGGAGGATATGGCCCCGGATGTATCGATGGGGACTTGCCGATCTACGGGCCATTCCTCTCCACACGCAGCGGTTCACCAGCGAGCAGGCGGTCAGAGATGTCCTGTGCCTCCGGGAACGCCGACGACGTCAGCCGAAGCCCGGCGTGAGCCACCGCCGTCGCGACACGCTCTGCCAGTTCCTTGTGTTGTCCGTCCGGAAGGCGGCCCAGTTCGAAGGAGAGCCAGATCCGCATGTCCTGTCCCTGCGACACACGAACCGGGTCCTCGGGGGGGGGAGTGCAGGGAATCGTCGCGTCGGTCAGCGCCTGGACGACTTGGTCCCGTAGTTCGGCCGTGCTCCGCTGGTCGACCGCGCGTGTCGCGGCGTAGATCGCATCGCACAGCGCATTGGCAGCGGGGACTGCCGCGCTGACGGAGAGGGTGAACGGTCCCATGGTGACGGTGTCTGTGGTCGGGTCGTAGCCGAAGCTCCAGAAGTCGCGGGCTACGTCGCGTGGGTCAGTGGTCTTGCGGGCGTCTGCCTGCGGCCCGCCGCCGTTGCCGCGGGCCCAGTCCTCGAAGTGAGTGAGGCCGTCGCGGACGTGCTTGATGTTTGGCAGGGCGTCAAGGAAGACCTGCTCGGCGTTGTCGAGTGCGGTGATCACCGCAGGATCCATGCCGAGGTCTGTGAGGGCGATCCGTTCGAGCTTGACCGCGGCGAGGAGCTGGCGCAGGGCGACGACCAGTGTTCGTGCGTCGATCTGCCGGGAGCTGAACCAGCCGACTTGGACGTCGTCACCGTGCATGCGTGCCACGGTCAAGGCGACCGTGGCACGCAGCCAGCTCGATTCCGAGAGCGCGATCGAGTACGGATTGTCCGCTGGGGACCAATCATCCGGCAGGTTGCTGTTCATGACGGAATCTTCGACCCCGGAGCCTTCGGCTGCTCGGAATTTCCGGATCCCGCGGCGCTGTTAACTGTGGAAGCCTGACGTAGAAGACGTCTCGCAAGTGTTGAGGCTCGGCGGGGGCGACCGCCTGGAGGGGCGCTGTGGGCTTGCGCGAGCCGCTCACCGGCATTGTGAGGCAACGCGTCTGTAGTGCTAGTCGAGCATCAGATGCGCGGGGAAGTAGCAGTCGCCCGTGTCGTTCGCGTGCCGCTTCTTGCGGGATAGAAGGTCGTCGAGCCGGACCCGGTCATCGACAACGCAGAACAGGTCAGTGCCCTCCATGGTGAGAAAGGCGGTGCCCTCGTGGAAGGCAGCCTTGGCGCCTGCGCTGAAGCCGTTGACGCTGATGTTCAGCTCGGAGGATTGCTTTCACGCCGTAGGCTGATCTTGCGGCGCGGGGCCGACTGCCTGGAGGGGCACTGTGGGCCTGCGCGAGCTGATCACCGATATCTGGAGCTGGCTGGACTACAAGCCAGCCATGGCCGACCCGCGCCGACCGGGCCGTAACACCTGGGCGGAATTCACCCGATCCTGGGTGCCAGACGAAGACCTGCGACGCCTGGCTGCCTACCGGCTCCTGGCCGCGTACGACTCCAACCAGGCCGGCCAGGTTGCCGCCGTGACTGGCGATGACGAGGCGGGCATCGAACGAAGGGAACTCGGCGACGCCTCCAAGCTGGTCGACACCGCGCTCGGCTACCTTCTTGGTTCCCAGCAGGTAATCAGCGTTGCGGGCGCGGAGCACACGGACGACGAGCCGACCACCGAGGCAGCCGCTGCGCTGGCCGTCCAGGACAAGCTGAGAGCCTGGGCGGAGAAGGAAATGCTGCCGCTGCGCCTTCAGCAGGCCGAGCGAACGGCGATCCTGCTGGGCGATGCCGTCTACACCCTGGCGTGGGATCCCGCGAAGGGCCGAGTCCTATTGCGTACTTGGGACCCGGGCCTGTACTTCCCCGAGTGGCCGGAGGACGGGGAGCAGGACGGTGCCGAGTTCCCGCTGCGCGTTCACCTGGCCTGGGAGCTGCCTGAGGACAAACGGCGCGGGCTGAAGGCGAGGCTTCGGCGGGTCACCTACGAACTCGGTGCGATTGGACCGGCCAGTCGGCGCGGCGCGGTGAAGGACGGCAGCTTGGCACGCGAGTACCTGTACACCGATGGCGGCGACCCGATCCTGATCACGGGCGATGCGCTCAACGCCGACACGGGGCGCATCACCCGCACTTACCCGTGGGCGCCCAACCGGTCCTCCCCGTGGACGTGCTATCTCACCGACGCGGAATGGGAGCTTGACGACCTCAAGTATGCCGACATGCTGTACGACCTGCCGATGCACAAGGCCCGGTACCGCGTCCGCTCGGACGGCGAAGTCCTCGACAGGCTCGACCTGATGGTGGACTTCATACCCGTTGTTCACATCACGAACAGCATCCCCGCCAGCGGAGAGCACTGGGGCAAGCCCACCGTGGCCACCGTCCTTCAGGCCCTCGACGAACTGTCCGCCACGGACACCGACAGCTCCGGCGCTTCGGCTACCACCGGCTCGCCGATCATCGGTCTGGCCGGCGCCCGACTGCCCATTGACCGCGCCACCGGCCAGCCGCTCCCGATCAAGGTGCGGGCCGGGACCGTGTGGCAGCTCAACGACAACGGACGCATGGATGTCCTCAACACCGCGGCGCAGCTCGCCGAACTGCGCTCCCGCGTCGATCACATCTTGGACCGTATCGCCGCGAACAGCCGCCTCACCGCCGCTGGCCTCGGCACCCTCGACCCGACTGCCCTGCCGTCCGGCTACGCATTGCAGCTCGCGCTCGGCCCATTGGACTCACTGGTCGCCTCCATGCGCCTTGCTCGTAACCACAAGTACGCCCTCTTGCTCCGCATGGTGCAGCGCCTTCACCAAGCTGGTCAGGCAGAGGACTGGCCCCCGGGGGAGTCGCTGCCCGCACGCCTCATGTGGGGTCCCCACACACCGACCGACCGCGCCGCTGTTCTCGACGAAGTAGTCAAGGGCGTCGGGGCCGGTGTGCTGTCTGTCGAGACCGGCGTCCGGATGCTCGTCGACGCTGGCTACCCGATTGGCGATGCGCAGGAAGAGATCGAGCGCATCCAGGCACGAGCTTTCGATGCTGCTGCTCGCCTCGCCGACGCTACGGGCGACAACGCGGCAGTGCGGGCTTTCCTCGGCATGCCTGCCGCCAGAACGGAGATTCCGGCTGTTGAGGTCGAGGAGAGTGGCTACGTGACTGGCACGGCGGCGCAGTGAGGCCCACGCGGGGTGGCAGCGACTTAGCATGCACACAACTGAGACTCTCAGGACCTTTCGGCGGCGTACACGCCACCACCTCGATCCGTGCGATCTCGGAGAGCCGTCTCTTTAATGACGGAGCGGTTGATATTTCTGGCGCCGCCTATTAGAGATCTGCAGTGTGCTCAGTAGCCGACTGAACATGGGGCCAACGATTCGACATGCCGAAGCAACTTGCTGAATGTAGACTCTACATACTGGCTGATCTTAACTGGAAGCTTATCTCAAGCTTGCTCGAGAGGCAGTCCGGAGCTGAACGTTGACGTGCGCCTCTCCGCGCGCCCAGAGCCCGCACCGCTGGCAATGGTGAGGCTGGCTGCGGACTTTGGCTGCGTCGCGCCTCCAACGAGTTGCAGCTTTCATCCACTGGATTTTCCAGGCAGCCAGGACGCCAAGAAGGGAAGCATGATCATGACTATGCCTGGCTTCACCGCTGAAGCGTCCGCCTACAGGACCTCTGGCCGATACTCTATGGCGCGGCAAGACCACACCACCGACACGAAGATCGTTCCGATGGGCAAGCTGACGTGCGAGCAGGGGTCTGAAGCCATCTGCGAGGAATACTGCATGCAAGAAGCCGGAGGCATGTCCAGTAACCCTGACGGCACGACCTCTTGCAGCTTCTGAAAGAAGTGCCTAAGGCACCTGGATCAATCTCCCTCAGTGCAACCGGCCTGCTCTGCGAGGGCACTGGCGCAGTATCTTCACCTCAACTCGGGCTCGCGAAGCCGTGCGCAAAACCCTGGTCCAGAAGCCGACTTCACACCGCCTCCAGCCGGTCACCACATCGGTCCGTGCTCGGAAACGGCAGGGGGACTGAGTACTGGCCAGATGGTGGGAGGGCTCCGTCGGCATGAGGCAATCAGTGAATCATTCCTGGTCCAAGAGCCTCTGCGCGCTGTTCTCGCCGGGCCTTAACCCGGCGGCTCCACGAGGGGAGTCGGGATGCGGATGTCGGGTGCACTCTCACCACTGGACGTCCTTGGTCTGCCAGAGCTCATGAAGCGGACTGCGGGGCATCCGAACGTCACAGTCGGAGTACTCGATGGCCCCGTTGCCATAGGCCACCCTGAGTTGGCAGAAGCGCGGATGCGCATCTTGGGAAACGGCGATGCACGGTGTACCGACGCTGAGAGCCACGCGTGCCGACACGGGACTTTCATCGCTGGGGTGCTCTTCGCCCGGCGAGACGGGGCGGCACCCGGGATCTGCGCAGAGTGCAGCTCGCTTGTCGTTCCGATCTTCGGCGAGCATGCTGCGGCGACGCCGACGCGGCTAGCGGCGGCAATCTCAGCGGTGGTCCGTGCAGGGGCGCGTTTGATTAACCTCAGCGCCGGGCCCCAATCGCTGTCGTCCAACACCGATCACGAACTGGAGCCGGCGCTTGACTTCGCGGCCCAGCACGGTGTGGTCGTGGTGGCAGCCGCCGGCAACCAGGGAATGCTTGGGAGTTCAGCAATTACTCGCCACCCGGCGGTAATCCCCGTTGTCGCCACTGATGTATCCGGGCGGCCGCTCACTTGGACAAACCTGGGGGCTTCAGCTGCCCAACGAGGCATAGCTGCTCCGGGAGACGGGATCACCAGCTTGTCTCCCGATGGTGGGGCAGTGACCTGGAGCGGAACCAGTGTCGCCACTGCGATGGTGTCCGGTGCACTCGCACTGCTCTGGAGTGAGTTCCCGTCCGTGGACGCGGCCCATCTGAGGCAGGCGGTGACTAGGCCCGCCCATCCCGGCACGCTCGTACCTCGACTGCTAGCCGTCCAAACGGCGTACGCCTCTCTGGCCCGCCATGCACGCTGATGAGGAGTCGGGAAATGACCCATGAAACAACCCGCCCGGAATCCCACATCTCGGCGCAGAGCCCGCAGGAAGAACAGGCGGACACGGAAGCCCCGCGGCTTGAATCCTCCGTTACGCCGCAGCAGGCTCCCCGCTCCGCCGATGTCGACAGCGCACCCGCCGAGTCGTCGGTCGGACCCTCCTTCGTCTACGCCATAGGCCGGATCGAGCCGCAGTTTCCGAGTTTGTCCACCGAGAAGGAGTTCGCGCAGGTCGCCGGGGTATCCAATACGGGCGGACTCACCGAGCCTGAGGTCCTGCGACGGGTATTGGGCGACCCCGCGAACCGCTACCTCGCGCGGCAGATGGCGTGGGTGCTCGTGATCGAGTCAATGGAGACGTATCTTCTTGTCCCTCGCGACCTGGCTGACATCGAGCGGCTTATCGAGTCGGTACGTCCGGCACCAAAGCGTGACGACGTCGACGTAGTCGTGGGTGTGCGCGGCCCGCTGGCGCCACCGGAACTGGCGCGGGGGCTGGTTATCCCGATCGTTTACTTCGACCAGATCTACTCCTTCGACACGGACTCGCTCATGAGAAGCGTCCCGAGAGACCCTGACAACCTGCCAGACAAGTTCGACGATGCTGCCCGGGACCTGTTTGAGCGCATGGTTCTGGTCGGCGACAATGCGGGCGGTACCGACGCACACCGTGCCCTGAACTATCTGGTCCTGCGCTACCCGTTGATCTACGCCAAGAGCGCCGAGCAGATCTCGCTGAATTCCCATCTCGTCTCGGTGGATGTGCATTCTTCGTCCCTGGGAAACGGAGTGCGCAGGGTTGTTGATGTCGTCTTCAACTTCAACAACCGTGCGACCGACGTCACCGAATCCTTCTTCGTGCGCGTGGACGTGACGGAGGAGTTCCCCTTCCTGGTAACGAAGCTCTCGTCGTACATCCGGCGGTGATCGAGATGAGCGATGACAAGCCGTTCCGGGTGCGACTGCCCGGCTTCATCAGCGACCAGGAGGTTGGCTTGGGCGATGCCATCAAGCGGTCAACCAGCCTCGTCGGCCTCAAGCCCTGTGCTCCTTGTCTACGGCGTGCCGCCGCGCTAAACCGTCTGGCTGTCTTCACTCCCACTCGAAGGCGTGCATCATCATGACCACCATGCCCGGATACACCGCCGATGCTGCCGTCTACCGTTCCCGCTGGCGATACACCGTGGCCCCGAGGGGCGGAGCCTCCGCCGTGTCCAGGATCGTTCCCATGTACAAGTCCGCGGCCGGACTGTTGGAGGCTGGCTGCATCCCTGGCTGTGTCTGCGTCACCGCTGAGGGCTGTCCCTGCTGCGACTCCATCGTCGAGACCACCGAGGCGTACGCGCAGACGATGGCGGGATGCGGAGCAACCCGGACGGATCCACCTCCTGCGTGGCTTGAGCCCCGTACGCAGCAGAGAAAGAGGTGAGGAAACGGACCAGTCCAGCTGATCGTTACACTGATCACTGGCGCGGGGGCGCTGGAGACCTGTGGATGGTTCACACATGACGCGCCCCGCCCCCGACGACGACTCCAACCAGCCTGGTGAGGCCAACGGCACCCCAAACGGCGGTGTCACGCAGGACGACCTGTCGCGGCTGCTGGCTCGCGAGAAGACCCAGGGCGGCCGAGCTGCCGTGAAGAAGCTGCTCGGCGACCTCGGCTTCGACGACTCCGAGGCGCTGGCCGAGTTCATCACCACGAAGCGCGACGCTGACCAGGCCGCGCTGACCGAGGTCGAACGCCGTGAGCAGGCCGCCGAGGAGAAACTGAGGGCGGGTCGAACCCCACCACCAGCAGATCGTCCAGCACCGGACACTCCTCTCAGCTCACCGAATCGTGTATGCAGAGCATTGCAACGGCCACTGAGAGTCCCCTCCCCTCCGAATCGCACAGCCGAACCGGGTTCGAGCAGAACCCCGAGAGCGGTAGGACGTCCGGAACTGCCGCAGTAGATGGCGGATTTACTGCGGCGGCGGCTTCCGGCCTCCCGGGTGAGGTGCACGCATTTACTGCGGCAGCGAGCCCGGAAGGCTACTCACGGGTTACTTGTCACCTGTTTCGCCGCTCGTTAACGGCACCCCAATGAGTTGCTGAGCACCATCTCACTGGCATCCAGAGCGGTTGCGAGGTCTCGGTGTAGCCCTTCTGGGAGCATCCCCGAGTCGAGCGCGCAGCTCCGAAGCAGGTCCTCGCAGTCCTGCGATTGGGTGTCCTTCGCGAGCGCGTCGAACAGAGGGTGGGCCAGGATCTCGCGGGCCGCGTATCCGTTGCGCGCTTCCGTTGTTCGCCGACACAGATCGTCGATGAGACGGCGAGCCCCAGGATGCTCAGCTGATCCGACGGCGTCCAGGACGGTGAGCCCGAGACGGACGTCGAAGACGGTCATACCCGCCTTCGCCTCGTGGTTCAGGTAGGTGTTCATCAAGGACGTCAAGGCGTCCTCGGCTGGTTTGCCCGCGTCGCGGAGACACAGCGCCATCAGGCACTCGGTGACGGCCTGTTCCCACGGCTCTCCCCCTGCGGTAACTGCGAGCAGTTCCTCAGCAAGGCTGGTCTGGCCAGAGGTGAGAGCCGTGATGACGGCGACTTGGCGCCCGTCCAGCATCCTCGTGCCCACGCCTCGGTGTTGTTCGATGTGGGCCAACGCCTCGGACCATCGCCCTGTCGTGGTGAGGCTGCGCGTGCCGTCAGCCAGGACGACACGCCACAGCCATGCCCGTATCTCACGCCGGTCGTCCTCGGTGCAAGTGAGGTCGACAGGCACGGTGATGCCCTCGAAGGAGACCGCAGCGGCGGCGCCGACCGCCTCATACAGGTCCAGCAGCCGCTGACGGCCCTCGTCGGGCCAGCCGGCGCGAATCTGCAAGCGGGCGAGGTTGACCAGGGGCTCCAGCGCGCGGATGGCACCCATGGCCGGGAGCGGGCAGGAACTCAGGTAGGCCGCAGCGTGCCGGTGGCACATCGCTCGGGCGAGATCCGGAAGGCCGAGGTCGGAGGCGATGAGCGCCGTCTGGTTGAAAACGGTGGAGGCCAGTCCCTGGTCGCTCCGCTCCACGGCTCTTGCGGCCAGCTCGGTCACGGACCGTACCCGATTGGGCAGCGGAAGGCAGGCGGGCCGGAATCGCGCAATCAGCGGAAAGCGTCCTGCTATTGGGCCGTTCGGATCCATGGTCCCCTCGGGCAACGTTGACACGATGAGTGAACGGGCCGGGGCGGCGCGCGTCGACATAGCCGACGGACACCGCCCCTCTCTGCATGGGCAGTTGTCTGTACGGGCCGTTGTCAGCGCCAGTCGACGACGATGCTGTTGAGCGGTGTGTCGAGAGCGAAGAGGCCGGGGCGCTGCTCGATCACGGGAACGTCGAGGGGGTGAATCTCGAACGTGGCCTCGCGATCGCGGTACTCGCGGTCCCAGGTGCGGATCGCTCCAGCGACCTCCGCGGCCAGCTCGTCACTGCCGGGACCGTGGCCGATGACTCCGAACTCCCAGAGTTTGCCGCCCTCGGGGGTCTTCCGGTCCGACAGGCGGCGGGCGAGGTAGGTGAGAGCGCCCTTGTCGACGGTCGCGGTGGACGAGGGGTAGGGGTCCTCGGTGAGGACGGTCCCCTTGGCTTCCTTCGGGAACAGCATCCGGATCAGGCCGCTGGGCAGGGAGCAGGAGACGAACAGCTCCATCCACTCCGGTGACTCCATGGCCTGGACCGTCATCCCGGTCCATTCCTCGACGCGCGGCAGCTCCAGCACTCCGGCCAGAGCGTCGGCGTCAATGCTCTGGCCGGCGGGGGCTTGGAGCCGTACGGTGCCGTCCGTGCTGAGCGGGATGACGCGGCGGTCGTCGTCGGCGATGCCGCGCCGCAGCGGCATGAAGGTGTTCATCGTGCTGCTGACGCTGGTCCAGCGGCCGTCGCGCTGCTCGTAGGCGATGGAGCGGGACACGCTGCCCTTGAGTCGCTGGGGAACGACGAGCCTCCCGCCGGGCGCGAGTTGCTGCATCCAGGCGTGCGGGGCGCCGTGCGCGCCGACCGTGGCGATGATCCGATCGTACGGTGCTCCTTCGGCATGGCCGAGGGCTCCGTCTCGTGTCAGCGCCTCCACGTTGGTGAATCCGGCTGCGGCCAAGTGCTCGCGGGCACCTTCCACCAGGTCGTCATCGACGTCGATGGTCGTGACGTGGCCGCTCGCGCCGACGAGGTGGGCGAGCAGGGCGGCGTTGTAGCCGGTGCCAGCGCCGAGTTCGAGGATGCGTTCTCCGGGCTGGGCGTCCAGTTGGTCCAGCATTAGTGCGACGACTCCGGGCTGTGAGGCACAGGAGATCGACGTGCCGTCGCTGTCGTACTTGATGTTGACCGGCACGTTGGCGTAGGCGTCTTCGAGCGCGGCGTCGGGCACGAACAGGTGGCGCGGGACGGTGCGCAGGGCAGTCTCGACCGCGGGCGTGCGGGCGTACCCGGACTCGCGGATCTCGTCGACCAGGGCGTTGCGGAGCTGCGTTGCGTCGGCCTCGGACGTGGTCATCGTGTCGGTATTCACCGGCCTGACGCTAGTGGTTTCGGGGGTGCCCTCTTTGGACGACGCGGTGTTGTCACTCGATCCCATGACTGCCTTTCGTGCGATGTTGAACAGGGCGCTTTGGTCGTGCGAGGGGAGACCTGCGCGGTTGGCGTGGAAGATCACGTGGTGGGCGATGACCGCTCGCAGGCCGCGTGTGAGCTCGCCGCCGGCGGCGAGCTGAGCGAGCTTCGTTCCGGTCCTCCCGAAGGCGGCAACCCACTCCGTCTGTCCGTCGAGCGGGCCGGTCGGACGGCACAGGCTGCGCGTGTCGACGGTCATCAGCTTCTGTATCGCCGGGCCCAAGGCGGCGGCCCGCTCCCCGGCAAGGGGGTCGGTCGCCGGTCGGAACGCGGCGGCCTTCACCCACACGTCGCCCTGCTCGAACCAGTCCAGGTTGGCGGCCCGCATCAGGGCGCTGAGCAGAAGGACGGCCGTCTCCCTGCGTCCCAGCCGCCCGGGTCCGGGCTGGTAGGTGAGCAGATGACGACTGTCCATGTGGAACAAGTCGTGAGCGGTGTCCATGGCCTTCGTCCCGCCGAAGGCAGTGGTCTCCGGCTCGTAGATGCCAGGGGTCCACGACTGGGCCGTGCCGTCCCGGACGAGGTCGCTCAGCAGCGCCTCGATCGACGGGGACGGCCTGGCTGCGCGGTATCGCAGCGGCCAGGGCTGCTTGTTCATGAACCACCAGTCGACGAGCTGCCCGTCTTCCTCGGCCGCGAGCAGTGCGGGGCCGAGGCGTTCGGTTATGGCTCGCTTGGCGGTCGTGCGGTCGGTGAAGGTGACTTGGTGCTGATGCCAGCGGTCCGGGGGCATGACGGGGTCCTTCGATCGGCGGATCAGGCGATGAGCAGGCAGGAGTCCCAGGCTGAGGCGGGTGGGGCGGTGGTGGCCGGGGCCAGAAGCGCCAACGCCATGCCGGCAGCGCCGTTCAGGAATCCGGGTCCGGCTTCCTCGTTCTGAGTGACCGCCCTGGCCACGTCTTCCGGGACGGTGCCCGGCGGGCAAACCGCGCTCAGCAGTGGTGGGACCGCCGCGCGGAGTCGTCCAGCCGTCGACGGGTGGGCGTCGGTGGCGGTCCGGGCCGCTACGTGTGCGAGGCCGGCGAAGCCGTGGCACAGGCCGTTGTCCGTGGTGGTCTTGAGCTGTGCGATATCTGTGAGCGCGGCCACGATCGCGACTTCCGCCTCGATCTGGCGGTCGGCGCAGCCGAGTGCGAGGGCGGCGAGTTGCTGCGCTCGGGCGATGCCGACTGTGCCGTAGCACCAGGAAGGGCGCCTGGGCGCTGATGGGGCGAGGTGGCCGTTGCGTAGTTCCTCGCGGGTGACCCAGTACGGCCAGGCGAGGCCGGGGCCGGTCTTCTCCTGCCATCGGTCCAGCCAGGCCAGGATGGTGTGGAGGGCTTCCCGGTGCCCGCTGACGGTAATGCCGCGTCGTGCGGCGAGGGCCAGCAGCGCGAGGGCGCCGCCGATGCCGTGAGCCATGCCGCTGTTGGCGTGGCCGCCGGGAAAGCGGTCGTCGGGTCGGCCGGATGGCCCGGTCGGCGTCCACCAGCCCGGCAGGACTTCGCCTTCGTGAGTGATCGGCTCGGTGAGCCGTACGCAGTAGTCGAGGATGGCGCGGACGTCGGCCCCGGCCGGGTCGTGACGGAGGAAGTAGGCCCCGTAGCCCACCAGGCCCCGGATGGTGTCGAACTCGGCGAGATCCGGAAGGCGTCCCGCGTCGGCGCGGCGGTTCGCGGCGGTCAGGCGGCGGCGAACGTCGGCAGACATCTGGCGGTCCAGGCAGTCCCGGGCGCGTTGGTAGGCGCCCGGCATGTGTTCGGCGGCGCAGGCCAAGGCGTGGGCGAGGGCGGGCGCGCCGTAGAAGGGGTGGCTGTCGGGTCCGCTGGTGAACGGCTGCCGTGCAGCAGCGGTGAGCCAGGCATGAGCGCGTTGCCACGAGCCCGTGCCGGCGGCGGCTCGCTCGATGTGCAGCAGGGCGATGCCGGTGGGTCCGTACGCGAGGTGCTGGCGGTGTGAAAACGCAGCGTCCGATTCCGCCGGTGCCGTGGCGGGGTCGGCGAGCAAGTCGGCGACGGCGTCCACTGTCTTGACCGCGAGGGTGTGCGTCATCGTGCCCTCCGCGACAGCCAGGCCAGGGCGGCGGCGCGCGTGAGGTAGAGACAGACCTCTTCCTCGGGGAAGTCGACCGCGACGTGCCGGACGAAGTGGACGTGCAGCAGTGAGGAGAGGACGTCGTCCAGGACGATGCCTTCGGTGTCCGGGCCGGGAAGGTGCAGCCGGTAGGCGGCGACCGCCGCGTCCCGGTCGGCCCACGCCTCCATGACGGCCTGTCCACCGGGCACGGCGCGCAGGACTGACCAGCCATCGGACGGATCGGCCAGCCGTACGGCTTCGGTGAATTGCGGACGTGGCACCGGAACGGGGGCGACTGGCGGGATGTGGTCGACCAGCCAGCGCATCGCTGCCTCGGTGCTGCCGAGGAACGCGGTGGCGATGGAGATCGTGTGCGCGGCCACCAGCGCACGCTGTTGCGGACGCTGGATCTGGCGGAGCTGAATGACGACGGCGCGCGAGTCCGCCCGGAACACCTCCTCGGCGGCATCCCAGGCCGCTCCCGAGCCCCAACGGCCCATCTCACGGAATGAGGTGGGGAAGCGCATGTCCGACAGCAGGCCCGTGGTGCGCAGTTCCCCAGCCCAGGTGCCGATCGTGCGGGCGGTCTCGGCGAAGGCTTCGGGGCCGGGCAGCGCGATGCGCACTCGCAGGTGATGGTCCGGGTCACGGAAACGGATGAACCACCACGGCGGCCCACCGAGTCGATCCAGCAGATCCGGGAGCTGCTGGGAGAGCAGAGCATCCTGGCGGCGCAGGTCGCCGTACAGGGTGGCCAGCAGCAGGGACGAGACGCCAGGCGTCTGGATCTGCTCTGGGGAGAAGGTGCGGGACGGGACGGGGGTCGGCAAGGACGGCCACCCCGGTGATCGCGTCGCCTTGAGCGGCAAGACGACCTCATGCGCCCGGCCGCCGCACCACCCGTACGCGTCGGCGTCCGGGGCTTCGACGAGGACGGCCGTGTTGACGCGGTTCAGATGCTGGCGCAGCAGCGTTCGATGTCCGGCTTGGCGGAGGTCGAGGTGCAGGCGCCGGTCGTCCTCGGCGAGGTCGATCCGCTGAGGCATCCGTCTCCGGGTCCGCAGGTCTTCGAGAGCGGTGTCCCACTGCGCCTTGGGGCGGTCGCGGCCGGGCAGCTCGGTCGCTTCCATCCGCCACCGTGCCGGGGCGAGCACCGTGCGCCCGTAGCGCAATCGGGGCAGGAACGGCATGGCTTTCGCGGCCCCCCAGTCGAACAGGGTGACCTGCGCGCATTGGGCGCGCGACAGCTCGGTGAGGAACCTGACCAGGGGCGGGGTGTGCTCCTTGAGGTTCAGCGCGTGCATTCCCACGGCCTCCACCCGTCGCCCGCGCTCGGGTGCAGCCAGGTACATACGGCGCCCATCGCAGGCCACCGCCAGGTCTTCGGGCGTGATCGCATCGCCGCTGGCGGCCCGGTGCTCTTGAACGCTGATCACGGTGGACAGGACCTGCGGGGCCCGGGTGACGTGGGCGCTCGTGGGCAGCAGCGGCGGGAAGGACAACTGGGCGGGGATGGTGCCGGCGTCCGCGGTCGGAAGGTCGGCCAGTTCCGCTGACAGCCGCTCGCGGGCGTCGGGAGCCAGCACGCTGAGGAACCGGCCCGTGCTGACACCGACGCCACGTGACACGCTCGCGACTTCCAGCCGAAAGTGCCCGCGGTCCAGGTCCTCGGTGCTGGCGGCGCACACTCGGACACTGACTTCAAGGTGCGGCGGCACCCTCGGGCGCTCGGGCCCCAGCCCCATGGCGGCTACCAGCTCGTCGGTAAGCACGACCTCGTCGCGGCCGTCGAGGACGGCGGTCTGCGCCAGCCGTACCAAGGTGTCGTCCCGTACGGACAGGCGGGAGGGGCGGCCGTCGTCTTGGGTGCCCGGATAGCCGTCGGGGAAGCCCGTGCCGCTGTCGGCGACAACTTCGTTGAGCGGCACCATCGTGCCGATGCCGTACTTCTCGTAGAACCGGCGTTGGTACGCCTTCCACGACGCCGTCCCGTACGGATGGGCGCTGACTCGGGTCAGGACGGTGGCGGCACGCGCGATCTCGTGGGCGACCTCTTTGGGAAGCTCGACCTCTGCGTCCAGGCGTAAGTCGAGAGCCAGGGGGTGGCGGCGCAGCTCCGGAACTTGAGCCCGCATGCGCGCAGCGGCTCGGGTCCGGCCGCTGCGCGAGGCGCAATCACTCAGGTCGTCACGGACGGCGTGCAGTTCACGAACTGCGGCGGCGATTGGTGCCACACCGTCCGCCCCCGCTGTGTCGAGTTGGCCCAGCAGGTATCCCAGCGCGTCCGTTTCGGTGCTCGGAGCGTGCAGGCTGGTGATCAGCACCTCGTTCCGGATCAGCTCCCGTACAAGGCGGTAGGCCTTCGCCGGTCCCGCCGCCGGGAATTCGGCAGTCAGCTTGTCCGCGAGGAGCCCGACACGGATGGGCTCTCGGGCAGCGCGCAGGACCAGCTTCACCGGTTCGGTCAGGGACAGGGACGCCTCGACCGCACGCCTACGGCCGCCTTGGCGGTCGGACTTGTACGGCACGATGAGTCGATCACCACGGCTCGCCGTGGTGTTGTTGAGGACCACCGCCAGCCGCTCAAGCAGCTCGGGGCACGCCTCCAGCCGCTCGATGACGGCAGTCAGCCACTCCGCACTCGCCCGGCCGACGGCTGTGTGTTCCGGACCCCACTTCGCGCGTGCCCGTGTCCCAATCGACGCCGAGGCAACGCCGGCGAACAGGCCGAAAGGCGTCGCCCGGTGTTCCGCGCGCAGGACGTAGCGGGCCACCGAAGCGACCGCACGCCGCACGTCACGCTCGGCCGGGTTGCTGGCCGAGCACAGCGCGCGTACCTGCGAGGCGAGCGCCGGGCTGGCCTGATCCAGGGCTTCGGCAACGTCTTCTTCGGACCACACCTGGCGCAGCCACGCGAGGCGGGCAGCCGCGCTCCAAGGGGACAAGTCATCGAGGTCGGGGAACGGGGATACGGGAAGTTCCGGCCGAGCGACCGCACGGAGGATAGCGGTCTTCCCGGCGCGGAACTCGGTGCTCAAAGCCATCACGACCTCCGTGGTCCAGGCGGGCGGCCGGTGCCTTCGCTCGGTGAGGTGCGAAGGCACCGGCCTGGGATGACGTGCGTGTCAGGTCAGGCGACGTTGGTGGTGCAGGCGCCGCAGGTCGAGCCGCAGCCGTCGTCCGTCAGGCTGATCAGTCCGGCGGTGTCGGAGACCTCGACCAGGGTGACGTCGAGGTCGAAGCCGTCCGGCGTCGCGGCGGTCGGCTGGGTCGCCTTCGTGCTGTGCTCGATACGAGGACTCATGTCAACTCCATTTACTCAGTGGGTACTTGCTCGGGCAGATCAGCCGGGCGCGTGCTCGGCGAGCGAATTGAGGCCGCTATGTCGAACGGTGCTTCCCGGCCACCGGCCCCGGGTGCCGTGCCTCGACCTTGGAGTGAGTCGGGGCCGCTTTCCCAAGGGCTGGTGTCCTACGCCGCCTTCTGGAGACCGGCTCGAAGAGAGCGGTTCCAGAGGCGACCGTCTGTCAGGCCCCCTCGCGGTCGGTGCCGATCGGCTCGGCACTGGCCAGAAGGCTGCGGGCAGAGGAATGGACGAACGTCCCCTCCTGCCGAGTACCGCTGAGGACTCCCTGTTTCCTCAGCGGTCTGAGCGCGGACTTGAGCGTGCCTTCGGTGGCGCCGAATTCCTCGGTGAGCGCCTTCAAGCCGGGGATCCTGCTGCCCTCCGGATAGGTGCCGTCCTTGATCCGGGCCGTGATCACGGCCCGGATGTGCGGGGATTGCGTCATCGGCAGGGTCCAGGTCTGTATCTGCCCCGATCGCGTGCGCACCTGGAGGGTGGATCCAGTCGGAGGAGTGTCGGGGTCCGTGACCACGGTGCCAAGAGCGGAGATGCCGAGGGTGAGCCCTGCCTGCGCCAGTCGGGCCAGAGCGCGTCGCACGGAGTCGTTGCGGACACCGAGTTGCACGCACAACCGTTCCGGTGAGGGAAGCACATCACCGACCCGGTAGGTGCCGTCGGTGATACGGGCGCGTAGGACCTTCTCCACCTGATGGGCTTCGCCCGCCTCGTCCAAGCCCTCCCCGAGGTCGAGGAGTCGTTGCACGAGCGCGAAGGAGCAGCCCAGGAAGGAGGCAATGCCCAGCTTGGATCCCCCCGCGCGGTGCGCGTCAACGACCGACTTTGCGTACCGCGCACGTTCATCGCGGGTGAGCCGAACTCCCGGTGTGTAGACAGGTAACTCTTGCAGGTGCTGTTGCCACGGCGGAATACCGATCTTCCCGGGACCGGAGCGCGTCTTCATGCAACTCCTTCCATCGTGAAGGGGGCGAAGTCGTCGACGTCGTACACGGCCAGCTGGCTCCACGGGTCGGCGGCGACGCTGAAGCGGGCGACTTGCTGGGTCAGCTCGAACAACAGGTCGAGCACTACGTCTGTGATGCGGTCCCACCCCGCACCAGCCGACTGGCAGGGCACAGCGCGGGATGCCAACGCGTGTTGAGGCAAAGGGGGTGACTCCTTCAGGCGGCGAGGTCGTGCGGAGCGCGGGCGGGCATCCGACGGCGCAGGGCCTCGCTCATGGCGGCTCGCGAACAGGAGATTCGCCAGGGACCTTCGTCAGGCTCGACCGATCCCGTACTCCCGTTCGATGTCGGTGACCTGGGTGCGCTCTCGTTGGGTTTCGGCTCGGGCGGCGCGGGTGAAGTGGCGTACGACGGTCTCGCCGAACGCTGCGAGCGGTACCGTGCCTCCGCTGAAGTAGGCGGAGCCTTCGGTAAGGGTGGCGGCGATCGGGACGGCGAGGGCGGTGTAGGCGTCGCCGTGGCAGGGGTCGGTCAACTCGGGCTGGTCTTGGAAGCCGTGCGTGATGGAGGCGCAGGATGCGGCGAGGGCGAGGTAGGGGTTGGCGTCGGCCCCGGGCAGGCGGATCTCCAGGTGGGCACCCTTGCCGACGCCGGTGATTCGTACGGCGCAGCCTCGGTTGTCGAAGCCCCAGGTGTGACGGGTCGGGGCGAAGGTATGCGGCCGGAACCGCTTGTAGGAGTTGGTGAAGGGCGCGTACAGAGGGGCCAGGGACGGCATGCCGGAGATGAGGCCGGCGATGGCCCGTTCCATCGCTGGGGGCAGGTCCTGACCGCGGTGATAGGTGAAGGCGGTTCCGTTGGCCGACCACAGAGACACGTGCAGGTGCAGCCCGCTGCCGGTCCCAGTGAACGGCGTGGCCATCCAGACGGGCGTCATACCGTGACGTTGGGCGAGGTCGTCTGAGATCAGGCGGAAGACGGGGTACGCGTCGCACGCTGCCATCGGGTCCCCGTGGGCGAAGGTGACCTCCACCTGGCCAGCCGCCCCCTCGGTCTTGATCGCTTCGACCGGGATCCCGGCCAGGCGCAGATCGGAATGGAGGTCGCGGAAGAAGTCGCTGATCTTCGGGGGATGTCCGAGGGCGTAGTCGAGGTTGCGGGGCCAGGCTGGGCGCAGGTCGCGATAACCGGCGCGGCGGATCTTGTCCGGCGTGCCCGTCAGGAGCAAAAACTCGGACTCGATGCCCAGCGAGACGTGGTACCCGACGTCGGAGAGACGTTCCAACTGGCGGCGGAGCACGTTCCGGGGCGCCACCTCGACCGGCGAACCGTCGTGGTTGAGGGCGTCGCCTACGACGACGGCAGTCCCAACCTGGTAGGGCAACATCCGCACGGTGCCAATGTCGGCCTTGACGGCGAGATCGCCGTAGCCCTGCTTCCAGCCGGTGAGGTCGTAGTCGTCGAGTGGGGTCATGTCGAGGTCGGTCGCCAGGATGTAGGCGCACATCGCCGCCGCAGAGCCCATCCGCTCGAGGAACACCTCGGCGTCCAGCACCTTGCCCTTGAGCCGGCCGTACATGTCCGGCACGGCCAGGAGGACTCTGGTGATCTCCCCGCTGCCGACGTCCTGGCGCAGCTGGTTCCTCGAGTCTGAAGTCGTCAGACCGGGGGCTGGCGCCGTTCCCTGCTCTTCGCCGTCAGCCATCAGACGATCTCCTTCATGCTGGCCTGGTCAGCCGCGGTGGTGTGAGCGGTGAGCTGATAGTCGCGGCGGCCACGCGTGATCCAGGTCAGCCAGGCGATCCCCAAGGCCACCGCCAGAGTCCCGCCGGCGTAGTTGAAGGTCTCCGCAGTCACGGGAGAGGTCTGGGGCAGGCAGAAGACAACCGTGATGACCACGACGTAGATCACGGCGATCCAGCCGATCGGGCGCCGCCACCGGCCCAACGTCCACGGGCCGGGCACGTACCTGTCGCCCTTGCGCAGGGCGAGGTAGACGGGAATCCCATACGCGGGGGTCATCCCGACTGCGTTGATCGCGGTGATCGCGCCGTACGCGGCCGGAGACCACAGAGCGGGCAACGCGAGCAGGAACGGCATCACCACCGCCAGCCACACCGCCGGGACGGGGGTCTTTGTGCGGGGGCTGACGCTCCGAAAGGTCTGCCACCGCGGCAGCGCCCGACTGCGGGAGAAGGCGTAGATCATCCTGCTCGCGGCGGCCACCTCAGCGTTGCCGCAGAACAGCATCGCGATGATCACGACCAGCAACAGGGCCTTCGCTCCGACGTTGCCGAGCACGTCGAGGAAGATCTGGGCGGGGGGCACGCCCGTCGCCGTGTTCTGCGTGCCCTTGTAGTCCTGGATCGCCGACAGCATCCCCGCCAGCAGGATGAAGCCCGCGATCCACGACACGGTGATGGCGTGCACGATCCCCTTCGGGGCCGAGGTCTGCGCCTTGGTGGTCTCCTCCGCGACGTGGGAGCTGGCGTCGTACCCGCAGAACGTGTACCCGGCGATCAGGCTGCCGATGAGGCACACATAGAGCGGGTTGGAGAAACCGCTGTCGTTGACGAACTGGGTGAAGACGAAGTCGGGCGAGCGGTGCTGGACAGGGGCGAGAGCGAGCGTGCCGACGATGAGCGTGACACCGCCCAGCTGCCACCACACGGAGATGGAGTTGAGGACGGTCACCAGGCGTACACCGCATACATTCAGCAGGCCGTGCACCAGCAGGATGCACCCGAAGATGCCCATGGTCGTTGTGCCGGTCGGGGTGATGTCCCACTGGAGCTGGGCGAAGGCGCCGATGAACGCGGCAGCGCCGTAGTCGATGCCAGCGATCGCGCCCCACAGTCCGAGCAGGTTCAGCCAGCCGGTCATCCACCCCCAGCGCGGCCCGCCGAGCTTGTCGGCCATGAAGTACGGCCCCCCGCTCGTGGGATAGGCGGAGACCACGTCGGCCAGGGAGACCCCGACAAGCAGCGTCATGAACCCGATCACGACCCAACTGCCCAGCATGACCGCGGGTCCACCGTGGCCCAGGCCGAAGCCGAACAGGGACATGCCACCGGCGAGAATGCAGATCACGGAGAAACTGATCGCGAAGTTCCCGAACACCCCCATCTTCCGGGAGAGTTCGGCCTTGATCCCGAGTTGGGCCAAGACCGCGTCGTCATGCGCTATTGCTTCTGATCTACTGCTGAGCACTTGTGATCCTCATAGGTGATGTAGGGGACGAAACGAGGCGGGGCGTATGAGAGCGAGTGGGCGGCTACCGGACGTTCATCGATGACGGACTCTTGGCCGTACGACGGAGGCCCGCATGCGCAGGAACTCGGAGTGCCAGTCGCGGCGCAGACTCGTGCTGAAGGTCTCCCACGGCGCGCTGGTGGCGTACGGGCCAATCTCGTTGAACACCGCGGCGGCCCCGTCCTCGCCCGAGGCGACGAGGGTGAACGCCAGGTAGTTCAGGTCCAAAAGCGACAATCGCGAACGCTGCTTCGGGGGTGTCGACTCGAACCAGCCGAACCGGGCGCGGCGCGCATAGTGCCGAATCTGATCCGAGGTCCAGAACGACAGCGCGCCGATCTCCCCGCTGCCGTGTCGGCGCTGGTATTCCGTGACGAACGCGTGCAGCGGCAACATATGGAGCGCGGACGCGGAATCTTCCAGAGCGCCGCCAGACGCCCAACGGGCGAAATCCACAGCTAGCCAAGGCGCACGAAGCTCGGCGTACTCCCGCATTCGGTGGTATGCCTCACGGCTACCGGGGTGGCGCCGGTCGGCCTCATGTAACAGGGGCCATGGTCCGGGGAACAACGCCTTCTCGGGGGCTTCGTCCCATCGGTTCATCTCAATGCTCTGGCCCCAGAGCTGAAGGCGTTGGATGAAGTACGGGTCCAGCAACCTCAAACCCCCGCGGCCGACGGGCAGTTTGGCCAAACGGAGCAGGTCCACCCACGGCACCGGATCCTCCGGCCAACGACCCACAGCACCGAAACAGGCATCCCGCGCGAAAGCGCCGGCCTGGAGGACGAGGTCCCGGTCTCGCCCTTCGTCCATGGCGCGCAGTGCCTCGCGGGTGAGCACTCTCGCCCACATCATCAACGCGTCGGCAGAGAAGGGCTCTTCAGAGAGCCAAGCCTTGATCGCGCCGAGAGAGCCCGCACCCACAGAGAGCACCAGGCTGCGCGAAGTCCGCAGCTCCCAGTCCGGACCCGTCCTCCTGAGTAGGTCGCGTGCAGCGGACCAGCGCCCAAGCCGCAAGTCGTCCAAGGGGGCACGCAGTTCGTCATCGCGGCCGGCCAGATCGACGATCAGGGGCATGTCAGCGGCGGGCATCGGAACCTCCCCGGCCAGTGGGAGGGACGAGCGCCCGGAAGACGGCGTCGGCTCTCCGACGGCGTAAGGAGAAGGCGGTAAGCACGGGGAACCTCACGATGGGGGATGGGGGCCGCCGAGCCGCGGCCGGGCACACACCTTGGGGAGGTAGGCAGCTGCGGCCCGACGGCTGTTCAGGGCGTCCCGACGGATAGAAGCGTCCGGTCCGATTTCGGTGCAGGCGTGGGCCTCTCACCAGTGCCAACGGATCGGCGACTCGCTGGCTCTTCGGTGAGGGCCATCGGCGCTTTGACGGCGCGAGCGTCCGCCGGCGGGAGGGCGAGGCAGCACCACGTCATCGTGCCGTCGCTGCTGACACCCCACTCCTTCGAGAGAGCTGCGACGAGCCACAGCCCCCGGCCGTTCTCCGCCTCAGCGTCCACCTCACCTCGTTGAGCCGGAGTCGGGTTTCCGTCCGTGACCTCGATGCGCAGTTCCTCAGCCGAACTCACAATCCGAAGCCCGATCTCGCTCCCGTGGCAGTGCCGCACGGCATTGGTCACCAGTTCCGAGACCGCAAGCGTGGCCGGGTCATTCAGTGCCGTGAGACCCCAAAGGCGCAGGTGCGCCAGAGTGATTCGTCGCATGAGCCGAACGTGCGCGTCGGCTGGAGCGAAGGCCACCTCGAAGTCACGGATGGCCGCCCGCTCTGATCCGGCCTGGGCGCGTTGGTCGCAGCGCCCTCGGCCGTCCTCGTGGTTGAACGCCTTGCGGAACGTCATGGACCTATCGCACCGCGCTATCAAGCAAGCTGCCAGGGGAATCCAGAGGGGGAAAAGCCTGTCAAGGGGGAAACCAACGGGGGGATCTGGAGCCATGATTGGGTGCAGTCCACCGACAGAGGTCACACTCATGCCAGCAGATCCGTTCGCCGAGCTACTTCTCCGCCTGCGCAAGCAAGCGGGCCGCACTCAGGACGAACAAGCAGAGGCGATCAACACTGTCTCCGGTCGGGAAACCATGACCCGCCGCGAGATCAACCGGTACGAACATGGTCAGAACATCCCCACCGACCACACGGTTGCGCACATTGCGACGGCCTGCGGCTTACCCCCTGAACAGTTACAGCGGGAGGCGGCAGCCGCCCGCGCCCGGCGGAGGAAGGGATGCCGCCGTGGAGGGGAGGAGCTGGACGACGTGAACCGCCGGACACTGATTGGTGGCGCTGTTCTCGGCGCAGCTGCCGCTGCTGAGCCATGGGGCCGCCTCGCGCACGCTCTCAAACGAGGGGCCAAGGTCGATGCGACCGGGGTGGACGCTCTCACCGATCACGCCGCTGCCCTCCACGTGAGCGAGCATCACCTCACGGCGCGACAGCTCCAGAGCCGGGTCGAGGACCACCTTGACGCCATCACCGCCGTTCTGCCCCGTGTCGGCGAGCACGAGCGCGCTGTGACCATTGCTGCTGGCGAGACGGCTGCCTTGGCTGGGTGGGTAGCTTGGGACCTGGGCGACGCGGAGAGGGCGCGCGCCTACTACGAGGTCACGAGCGAGTGCGCCGAGGCCGCCGGGCATCCCCCACTGCGGGCGTTGGCGCTGGCGTACGCAAGCTATGGGGCCGCCACGCCGGAGAAGGCAATGAAGCTTCTGGCCCAAGCTGCCCAAGATGTACGGGGGCCGGGTAACGCTGCCGCTGCTGCCTGGGTCCACGGCCGTTATGCGGAGGAAGCGGCGACCGCTGGCGACGACATCGACGCGCTGCGGGCCTTGGATCGCGCCCAGGCCGTGTACGACTTCGCGGACCACACCACCGAGCAGGCATGGGTGCGTTTCATGACCCCCTACCGCCTCGACTCTCTGTCGTTGTCGGTGTACGGGCAGCTCAGGCGGCAGGAGCTGACGGAGACCGCCGACAACGCCGTAAACCGTCTCGGTGATGAACTGCCGGACTCAGGGGTCGTGGTCCTGGGCGACCTGGCCTCAGCACTGCTGCGCGGGGGAGACATCGAACAAGGTGTCTACGTGTCGCATCAATTTGCAGCCGCAGCGGAGGCCCGGCCGAACACCATGGGCAAGTCGCGCGCTCAGGACATTGCGACATTGCTTGCCAGCCGAGAGAAGGAACTCGCCTGGCATCTTCAGCAGTTGGCGGCGTGAACTTTTGCGGCTGCCGTGGCAACGGTCCGTGCGGCCGCCGCTCCTCGGTCGTGGTCTGTGCCCTACCTCGCGGTCGACTGTTCGACTACCCACGACAGGTAGGCCGCAGAACCGCCGGTGATCGGCAGGACGACCCACTCTGGAACCTCGTAGCTGTGTTCCTGGGCCACCCACGCCTCAAGTTCCGCGAGACGGTCGGTGGTCGTCTTGTACGAGATCCGCCATTCGGTGGCCGTCTCGATCTTGTCCTTCCACCAGTACACCGCGGTCAACGGCGGGTCGATGTGGGCGCCGGCAGCCAGCCGGTTCTCAACCGCGCCTCGTGCCAGTGCCGTTGCCTTGTCCTCGTCATCGATGGTCGTCTGCGCCACCACGGTCTCATTCGCCATGCGAACTCCCCTCCTGGTCGATGTGCAACGACCCTACCTAGGGCGCGTATCGAGTCGTGATCAAGGAGTGGTTCGAGTGAGGTCCTTGATTCCCTCGATCTTCCAGCGGACCCCGGCCCTCACGACCGTGAATCCGTCACCTCTGTCGGTCCGGCCCAGGAGGCATCGAAATGTCCGCGGACGGCGCCCTGCCTGTGGGACTCGTGAGGACTCGCTGCGGCCGCCGGAAGTGTCGGCGGTAGGCGTCCAAGAGCCTCGGGCCTGTCGTCGTCAGGAAACCGGTGAAGGCCGAGGCAATCCGGACGATGTCGCCCGCGGCGTGGACGTAGTCAATCAAGTCGTGCACTGGGGTACCTCCGGGATAACTGGCGGTGGAGACGTCTGCTCCGTGCTGACCGGATCAGGATCGGCTGACCAACCGACGTGAACTGTCCTCTGTTGTCCGCACTGCGATGGACATTCGCGATTTGCCTCCTGACCGGTGACGAAGCCGGGAAGATTGGACAGTCACAGGACAGCGAGTGGACAGCACCACGGGGGACCATTTCCATGAGCCGCAAAGGGCGAGGGGCCGAGATCGATCGTTCGGGCTGGCCCGGGTCGGGCCCGATGCGCGAGTGGCTGGAGTACTGCGATCGGCTCCACAAAGCCAACAACTTCCGGAGTCTGAGGACGCTGGCTGCGGCGATGGGTTACAGCTCACCAAGTTGGGTCAGCCAGCTGCTTCGGGGACCAAAGCTGCCGTACGACGACACCCAAGCACAGAGCCTGGTGAAGGCTCTTGGCGCAGAAGGCTCGGAGGTCGACCACGCGCTGAAGCTCTACCGCCGGGCCCTCCCGGATGGTCGACAACGACACGTCGCCGAACGGCGCGACTGCGTGGGGCGCCTGATCAGCGAACTCGGTGACGGGGACGCTGTGGCCTTCGGTGTGCACCCCTCCGTGCAGGCGAGCACAGATCCGTCGGTGGGCAACGCGCCACTGCCCGGATACCTGCCCCGTCGACACGACAAGGCGCTGCGTGCCGACATCGCTCGAGCCGAGCATGGCAGCCGGGTGGTGGTTCTGGTGGGGCAGTCGTCCACAGGCAAGAGTCGGGCCTGCTGGGAGGCGATGCGCAGCATGTTGCCGGACTGGTTCGTGTGGCATCCGCTCGCCCCCACCCGCCCGACGGCGGTGCTGGAGGCATTGGAGGGGAACCGTCTGCGCCCCCGGACGGTGATCTGGCTCGATGAGATGCAGCTGTTTTTGGCTGCCCCGACGGTTGGTGAGCAGGTCGCCACGCGCCTCCACGAGTTGGTGCAGGATCAGTCCCGCGGCCCGCTGCTGGTGCTCGGCTCGATGTGGCCGAGATACATAGACCAGATCAGCCGGGAACCGGCCTGGGACCACGCAGCGGCACGGCTGCTGTTGCGCATCGCCCGGATCATTAACGTCCCCCAGGACTTCACCGGATGGGATCTGACTGCGCTGCGGGAGCGACTGCGCGCCGAGCCCGATGCGATACTGCGGCTGGCCGTGGCACGCGCCGGAACGAGGGTGTGCCAGTTTCTTGCCGGGGTGCCCCACCTCATGGCGCGCTACGAGCAGGCGGACGCCACGACCCAAGCAGTCGTGTGGGCTGCCATGGACGCACGGCGCCTGGGACATGGCAGGCTGATTCCAGAGGACTTCCTGCGCCGGGCGGCGCGGAGCTACCTGACTGCCGACACATGGGAACAGGCGGACGCGGACTGGTTCCAGCATGCGCTGTCCACACTGGCCGAGCCCTGCCTCGGCGTCCCCGGCCCGCTGGTCGCCGCTTCGGACGGATCAGGGGTTGGCCCCCACTACCGGCTCACCGACTACCTCGATCAACTCGGCCGGATCGAGCGCGCCGACCAATACCCGCGAGTCAGCTTCTGGGACGCCGCCGTCGCCGGCATCGCGGACCCGGCTGATCTGGCGGGGCTCGCGCAGTCCGCTTGGACTCGCGGTCGCCTGCAGCGGGCTGAACGGCTATTCCGGGCAGCTGCCGACCTCGGTGGACGGAACGTGCTCATGGAGCTGGCCTCAGCGGTGCTCAGGCGGGAGAGCGGCAAAGACCAGCGCCTCGCCGAACGGCTGTACCAGGTGGCGGCCGATCATGGCGAGCCTGACGCATTCGCCCACTTGGCCCACATGGCCGTGGAGGCCGAGCGGCCCGAAGAAGCGGAGGTGCTGTACCGCCAGGCCGCGAAGCGGGGCAGCGCCCGCGGGCTGGAGCACCGCGCGGATGAGCGGCTTCAATCCGGTGACCAGGCGGCCGCCGCCAGGTTGTACCAGCGTGCCGCCGACCGCGGCAGCACCCACGCTATGCAGCAACTGGCCCGAATAAGCCGGGAAGCCGGCGACGTCGACGGCGAGGAACGGCTACTCAGAGCGATAGCCGATCTCGGATACAGCGGCGCGCTGGGTGAACTCGCGGTCCGGCGGGACGAAGACGGTGATCCTCAAGGCGCCGAGCGACTCCTCGACGAGGCTGCGCCGCCAATCTACTGGCGCAGGCGTATCGCCGACGCCAGGATGGCGGCTGGCGATCGCAAGGGCGCGGAGCGGGTGCTCCTCGCCGCCGTCGGCACCAGCGACGCCGTGGCGGCCCTCCACAATCTGGCCGAACTACGCAAGGAATCCGATGACCGGGCCGGCGCGGAACGCGCATACGAGCAGGCAATGGACCTCGGGGACCCGTTCGCGGCGCTGAACGTAGCCGTCCTGCGGGAGGAAGCCGGCCACGACGACGAAGCCGTGCGCCTGCTCGAGGACATCGCCGCCCGCGGCGACGCCCACCCTACCGGCCACCATGCAGTCGTAGGTGCGCTGAGACGCCTGGTAGGACTGCGGTGTCGACTGGGAGACCACGATGCCGCGTACCACGCGGCCTGCTCGCTCGCTGACCGCGGCGACCCCGTCGAGCTGGCCGCAATGGGCTGGCAGCACGATAGGGCCGGCGACCGCGAGGGGGCATTGCGCCTGTTCCGGGTGACCGTGGATCGCGGCTACAACGACGCGTTCTTCGGCCTGATGACAGTCACCATGCGGTCCGGTGATCATGAGCTCGCCGCCCGGGTGCGACGGGAGTCCGAGCACCGAGGTCTTACGCTTTGGCTGATGGATACCGCGGTGCATTTGGCGCGGAGCGGCGATCGTCACGCCACGGCCGTCGAGTTGTTTCGCAGGGCCGCCGATGGCGGTAACGCGTTCGCGCGGCGATACCTTTCGTCCTATGTGGACAACCCGGTGGACGGTGTTGACGTCATGGACCACCGGCTTCACCCGGCCGCCGGGCACAGCGACACCGCCGAAGTTGTGAGCCAGGTCTGGTTCAGAGAGATCGTCGGAGACCGGGCGGGTGCCGACGCGGCCGCGGGGGAGGCGGCAGAGTGCGGCAATCACCTGGGCCTGATCAACCTGGCCTGGCTACGCGCCGACGCCGGCGACACCGACGCCGCGGACCGGCTTCTGTGGCAGGCCGTCGACCGTGGCAACGTCTTCGCCCTGGAACGCCTGGCGGATGCGCGAGTGCAAGCCGGGGACCGTTCGACGGCGATCGCCCTCTATCGACGGGCGGCGGCTGATGGCTACACGTTCGCCTGGCAAATGCTGGCCCGACTGTACGAGGCAATCGATGATCTCAGCGCAGCGCACGAGGCGGCTCGGCAAAGTGCGCTCCTCGGCGACGCCGACGCCCTGACAGAGCTGGCGCGGTCGCGGGAAGCTGCGGGCGACGTGACCGGTGCCAAACAACTGGTCCGTCAGGCAGTTGATTGCGGTGGCTCCGACGCGCTGCAGGCGCTGTACTGGTTGGTCAAGAGCACCGACGGGCCCGACGTGGCCGAACAGCTCCGCAGCCTCGGTCTCGACGATGACGGGATGATCGCAGCACCGTCGGCTCACGGCCCGCGTAGGACGAAAGCCGCGGGGTGGTGACGCCTAGCCAGTGTTCCGGATAGGGCTGTGTGTGGGGTGTACCGCGCATGCGCGCAGAACCGGCCGGAGGCGTGAGCCGTGACTTCAGGACATGTCAGGCTGATGTCAGATCCGGCCGTGGGCCGAATCCTCGCCGACAGCGCGGATGGGAGATCGGCCACTCCGCAGCATCTTCGACGGTCCGCACTGTGCGGTTGGCCTTGTCGGTGTCCTGATGCGTGGTCCAGCCGCAGTCGAGGCCATCGAAGACCTCGACCATCGTGACGCCCGCCTGGCGACTCCGGTTTAGAGTGCCGGCGTTGTAGGCGACGGCCGACTTGGCGAGGGTGGCGGCCTCGGCCCAGGCGCGGACTGGGACGCGAGCGCCGTTGCGGTAGACGACGTTGGTCAGGTTGTGCTCGGCAGCGAGTCTGACAGCCAGATTCTTCGCGGCCTGCTTCGCCGTCATGTTGCCCGCCGCGAGCAGCGGGATCTCTCGGCGGGCCGCCTCTCGCACCGCCCGATAGAACTGGTTCGCCATTCGCTCGGCTTCCTGGGAGCGGCGCAGGAAATCGGCGTAGGAGTCGGACGCGAGCGACTGTAGGGCGTCGCGGTGGACGGTGGTCCAGGTGAAGGTCACGTCGAGCGCCTCAGCGGCGGCTTGAGCGCCCAGGGCGTAAAGGTGAGGTAGCTGCCGTTGGACGAACTGCCGGGCCTCTTGGTCGACGCGCTGGCGGAAGGCACGGATCGCTTGCTTGAACTCTTCCAATGTCGCCACGGTGTGCAGCCGTCTCGGGTTGTCGGCGAACCGAGTGAGGACGGCGCGCTGTTTGGCGGCTAGTCGCTGCCAGGAGTCCTCGAGTACGGTCGCGACGCGGCGCGCGATCTCGTCCGGATCTCCGGGCACCAGCGGTGACCACTCGTACGGCACGCCGGTCTACCGGCCCCGGCGAGCGCGCAGCAGCGGCGCGGTCACGAGGTCGATGCTTGCCTCTCCCTCGGCCAGTTCGTCCGGCGCGACCAGGTCCACGAGTGCCGCGATCTGGCGCTCAAGCCCTGCGAGGTTGTTGCTTTGGTCGATGGTGACCACGCCGTCCACGGTCATGCGGAGCGGGTCGGCGAGCAGCTTCGCGCGCCGCTCGGCCAAGACCTCGTTCGCGACCGCACGAGCGGAGGTCAGCCGCGCGTAGCGTGCGTCGAGGTCGGAGGTGTCGGTGGTGGGGCCGAGCTGAGCCAGCAGCCAGGCGCGTACGGCGACGTCCACGAGTTGCTCCTGTCGTACGGCGTGAGGCTCGGCGCCGTGGCGGTGCCCAGCCTCACTAGTGATGTGCCGCTACCTACGCACCTGTGCCGGCCGTCTTCGCGGCGCGTCGTCTCGGAGTCTTGGCGGGCTCCGGCTCCAGCTCCGCCGCGGTGGGCGTGTCTCCCGCCTCACCGTCCGCGCCGATCGGGTCCGGGGTGTCCTCCTCCGGAGAAGGAGCCTCCCCTAACCACGCGGCCGGGTTCGGGACGAGTAGGGCCAGCCGCTCGGGAACCTCCTCCCCCGCTTCCAGTCGGATCGGGCCCTGCTCGAGGTCTCGTACGAACACCGTGCGCACTAACTTCGCCATGACCAGCCCCTTTTAGAAAACGGTCGCGGCGATGTGGATGTCCGGCACGTACAGCACGGGCATCGCAGCAGCGGCAGAGATCGTGGACAGCTGGACAGGTGTACGCGTCTGCACGTGAGTGGTGATCACGATGCCGGGGGCCTCGTCGGCAGTGATGACTCCCTTTCCGCGCAGCTCGATCGCCTCAGCAGTCAGACCGTACTGGGTCTCGCCCCACTGTTCGCGGCGCGGCGGGATCATCGCCCACAGCGACTCCGGGGTCGTGCGCACCAGGTTGTCACTGCTGTCGTACGCCTGCACGTCGTAGGTAGTAACGGGCGGCAGGTTGTACTTGGCGCGGACCCGGTTGACCTCCTCCGGAGCGAGCATCCCGGTCGGGATCTGCTCGGTGGACGGCGAGTTGTGGAACGCGGCCCGGTACTCCGCCGTGGACCCGAGCAGCGACAACGCCTTCTCCGAGCTGATGACCCGCTCCGGACGCGGGGCGCCGATGCTCTTCAGGTACTGGATCCACGCCAGCTCGTCGGTGATCGGGGTGGCCGCATCCGATTGGGACCACGGCACCGCCACCATCGGCCGGTTGGCGGCCGGCACCTTCCAGTCCACGTCGAGGGCGACCCCGGGCAGGGACACCACGCCGGTGGACAGCATCTGTCCCGCGGCGATCTCCATGGCTGCCTTCGTGGCCTCCACGTGCTGTTCGAGGTCGTCGTACAGCAGGTCGAGGAACTCGCTGGTGTCCTGGCCGCGGTCGACGGCGGAAAGGATGATCTGGAGCTCGGAGAACGGCAGCTCCTGGCCGACCCAGGGCAGCATGCCCTCGTTGATGACCTGCTCGGCACGCCGCTTGGCGAGGGCCGGCGCGGCTTCCCACGCGCGGAATTTCGCCGCGTTGACGCGCCGCTTGCTGCTCTTCGTACGGAACTTGACGTTGTCAATGTTCCGTTCGGCGAACACCTCGCGGGTGAGGAGGTAGTCCTCCGGCGTGGTGATCGCTCGGATGAACGCCTGGATGTCCTCGGGGACGATCGCCTCAAGAAGCATTTCAAGTGCCATGGGGCCTGCCTCCTTACCGGTAGTGGATGAATGCCGTCGTGTTCGCGGCCGCCGGGGGCGCGAAAGCGACCGGCAGCTTCGCCGCGTACACCTCTCCGCGCCACAGCAGTGCGCCCGCGGTCTTCACGGAGCCAGGGGTGAATGCGGTCTCGGCAACGAGGAATCCGGCGAGGATCTGGGTGCCGTCACTGGCCGCGGAGTTGTACGGGGCGTACAGACCAGATGCGGTGATCTTGCCCAGCGGGACGCCGGACTTGATGATGTTGCGGGGTTGGTTGAGCGTGCCCACTGTGAAGTGGGTGCCTGTCGTCAGCTTGGTGGTGTCGACGGTGATCGTCTGAGCTTCGTGGACACCGTCCAGCGAAGCCAGCCACGTCCGGTCGTCGGTAACCGTCGTGGTGGTGGTGAGGACCTGGTAGTCGCTCACAACGTCTCCCTCGTGGGTGCGGATCGGATTCCTCCCGCACCCGGCGCGAGCGGCAAGGGGCGGTGTCCACGAGATGACGACGGCCGAGCCGCGCCAGGGCGTGGTCCCTGATCAAGCCCAACCGGCGTCCGGAAGAGCGTCCACGGTTTGAGGGGGCGTGGTCCCAGAGCCATGTCTCGCTGATGTGGTCAGTCGCTGATGAGCCCTCGTCGTCGGGCCATTTCGAGACCCGCCGCTCCGCGCCTGGGTGGAGTGCCTCCGCGCCTCGGAGGGCCACCGGCGGGAGATCCGCCCGGAGCGGGCGGCACAGTCTCCCGAGCTTGGCCGAACAACTCGGGACGCCGCCCCTTCAGTTGCTCAGCGGCAGCGAAAACGGCCGCCTCGTCGGCGTCGGGCTGGTCGTGAAGGGCACGGTCGATCAGGAGCACCGCGTCATCAAGGTCATCCCCGGCCGCGCCGAGTCCTCCGAGGGCGGCACGCCGGATGGCGACGCGCTCCCTGGCCAGGGCCTGCGCCTCGCGCGTCTCTGCCGAGACGCAGACCGAGGTCCACATCGGTGACCGCCCCCTGGAACAGTGGCGGGCGCTCGGCTACGGACGGCGAGAGAGGGTGGTGTGCTTCTACTGCTGGCGCGGCATCGACGCCCAGACGGGCACGAAGGTGCCACTGCTGGCCCGCGGCCGCATCGGCGGCCTGGTCCGGCCCCACTTCGCCCACCCGGCCGGAACCGCCCCGCCCGGCGGGCACAGCCGCGAAACCGTCTGGCACATCAACGCCAAACACCGCCTCGCCCGCTGGGCGGCCACCCTCCCCAACGTCACCCGGGTGCGGTTGGAGCAGTGGACCGAGCATCGCGACCGCCGCGCCGACGTCCACGTCGTCCTCGACGACGGCGCCCGCCTCGCACTGGAAGCCCAGCGCGAGCTGATCACCGATGAACTCTGGCAGGCCCGGCACCGCGACTACGCCGCCGCCCGCGTGCGGGACGTCTGGTTCATGCGCCCGGACACCCGCATCCCACACGTCCTGTTCGCCGAGGGCACCCCGGCCTGGACGCTCTACCACCGCGACGAAACAGCCGAGGCCCGGCTCGGAGAACCCCACAAGCGCGGGACGCAGTGGTGGACGAAGAACCTGCGCCTGTTCGGACCGCACCACCCGCCATGTGCCGGCGACCCAGTTGTCCGCGAACGCTTCCCGCTCGCCGACCTCGGCCTGGACGCCGACGGCGTGACGTTCCCGCCCGCGATGACCGAGCGCCTGGCCGAACAGGCCGCCCGCGTACGGCGAGACGCCGACCAGGCCCGGCGCCAGCAGGAACAGGCCGAACGGTGGCGCCACGAAGCCGTCACCCGACCGGCCCGGCCCTGGAAGCCCACCCCGCTGCCGCCCGTGCGGCCGATGCCCCGGCCCGCGGGCGGGGGCCCGTTCTGCGAGGTCTGCCACCGTCCGCTCGCTGAGCCCCTGGTGCCCTACGGGCGGCACATCATGTGCTGAGCAGAGCCGGTCAGCCCTGCTCCCGCCCCTCGTTCACCAGCTCGTGGCACGCGAAAGATGCGTGCGCGTCAACCAGTGAGCCCGCCACCCTGGGACTGTGAGCGAAGCACTGGAAGACCCCGACGACCCGACCCGCCTGCCCCCCACGGCGCTCGGACTGGAACAGCATCGCCGTCATCGGCAGCCCCCACGAGGACGACTTCGGCGTAGCCCTCGGCTACTTGCAGGCAGCCGACATCCTCGCGAGTCACTGGATCTGCAACGGCACGAACGATGCGCTGCCTGTCCCGATCTACTCCAACTATCGGCACGGCATCGAGCTGTCCCTGAAGGGGTGCATTCGCGTGGCGGCAAGCTGCCTGCGCCGCGACGGCGCCGAACTCCCGCCGGGAGAGCCCGACAAGCTCGTGAACGCCTGCCGACTGGTGCTGTCCCAGCCCGTTGCGGCGACACGCCGGTCGGTTTGCCCTCCTCGAGCAGAGGTAGAAGTCCGGGTCGAACCCGCGACCGACCGTCACGTTGGCTACAGAGAACTACTTGTGACTCGGTTCGCCGTTCATTAACGGCACCCTGATTGAAAGGAGCCAAGGAGGCGGGTAACTCCAAGGCGTGAGCGGCTGTTGGGGATTCAGACTGCCAGCCAGCGGCACTACGCTCGAACGTATGAACGAACCTGCCGAAGGGCTGACCCTGGGGGCCGTCAGCGACCTGATCGGACGCAAGATCCTCACTGACACGGTACGTATCAGCAGGGATGGCGAGCCGGTCTTCAACCCCGACACGGGTCAGTACGAACCTGGCCCGCCCGTCATCATCTACGAAGGTCACGGCGGCATCTTTCCGAACGGTGACCCTGGGATCGTCCTGCATCTGGAAGGGCAGGCGTACGTCGACGACTCCACCTCGAAGTACAAGCTAATCACGCCGCTAGACGCCCCGGTGGCGTCGCGCGCGGACACGGTGAGCGTCGTCAACGCCGCCGATCCTGCGGCTGTCGGCCGTACGTGGCGCGTCCTCGACGTCGGACAGACCTCCACCCTGGCCGTGGTGCGTACGACGTTCCTGGACCAGAACACGCAGTCCAGCACTTCAGGCGGCACCTCGTGAGCACGCCGATCGACACGGAGGCGGAACGAGAGAGGCTGGAGTCGACGCTGCTGGTGGACACGGTACGGATCACCCGTCCAACGGGAGCGCCCCAACTCGATCCATCGACCGGTCTCCTGGGGCCCGTGCCGACGGAGGCAATCTACGAGGGGCCGGGAGCTGTCCTGTCCGGTCATGGCCAGGTGACCGCGCAGCACGTTCTCGGGCGGGAGTGGCTGGACGATACGGTCAGCTGGTATCGGCTCCTCACGCCGATCTCGGCGCCGGTTCCCGTTCGATACGACCGAGTGGAGGTCGTGGCCGCAGCAGGCCAGCACGCGGCGACAGCGAATCGGGTGTGGCAGGTCCTCGATCCGTCGGAGGCGTCCACGGTCGAGATCGTTCGAGTGACTCGCCTCGACGAGATCACCCCTCCGTAGGCGGCTGGCGAGCTGGGCTGTCACCAGATACCCGTAAGCTCAGATGGGTGCCAACAGATCAGAATTCAAAACCTATTTCTCCCGAGGGTGAGCCCCTGCCGGTGCGCGTCACCGGGCAGGGGCATACCGCCGTCGTGGAGATCGGCGGTCACGACGTCTCCCGGGACCTCGCAGCTTATTCACTGGCCCACCGCACGGGCGACGTACCGCAGATGGTCATCGAACTCTCCCCGAGATCCACGGCGACCGGTGTGTTCGCGGGCCTGGCGCACGTCGTCATCGGCGACCCACCGGACCCTGGTCCGGCAGCGGCTGCCTTCCTGTCCGCGATCAGTCCCGCCGAACTGGAGAAGGCCGCGCTCGACCGTCACGACCTCATGGACGGCCGGCCGCACGAGCTGACCCGCGCCATGCTCGCCCTGTTGCAGGAATGGGCTCTGGGCCAGTGGGACGAGCCGGAACCGGAAGACGGGCAGTGAGTCATTGGCGTCCTCACTGAATCCGCACCCCAACGCCCACCCTCTTGCGGGTGCCTACTCCAACGCGTTCCAGATCGCCGCGCAGCTCGACGCCAGGGCGGCGCGCACTCTGCCTGAGGTCACCGCCACCGTCCAGCACTACGCGATGCTGCTGGAGACCAGGATCAAGGCCAAGGCCAGCGGCCGGCCGGGCCCCAACGCGCCCACGGGCGACTACCGGCGCTCCTGGACGCACGAGGTGTCCACCGACGGGTTCTCCGTCACGGCGGTTGTCGGCACGAACAAGCCCCAGGCCCGACGCCTGGAGTACGGCTTCGTCGGTGCCGACAGCCTGGGGCGCATCTACAACCAGCCGCCCTATCCGCACGTTGGGCCAGCTGTCGAGGAGATCCGGCCGCTGTTCATCGCGGCGCTCGGCGACACCATCGACGACGACTCGTGAGCGACAGCTACGCCACCGGCCGGCAGATCGCCACCCCCAAAGAAGAAGAGGAGAAGCAGTGCCCGTCTCCGGCAGGGAAGTGTCCCTCACGATCCAGAAGACGCTGGCCACAGCAACCGGCCGAAGCTGCGGGTACGGGACCGCTCCTACGGCATCAAGTACCCCCACTGGCGCCGCGATCCCTTACAGCGTGCTCTACCCGTTGGGTGTGACGACGAGCGGCCCGCCGTACGGTGACGGTGACGCCGACGCCCGCGTGCTCATCCAGGTCACCTCGGTCGCCTCAACTGCCGAACAGGTCGAGTGGATGGCCGACAAGGTCCGCACCGCGCTTCTCGCGCGTTCAAGTGGCAGCTACGCCAATTCCATCACCATCACCGGCTACGCCGTGATTGACCGTGAACTGGACAAGGAGGAAGGGATCTCCGTCAGCGGCGGCGTATACAGTTACGTCCAGCGGTACGTCCTCACTGTGACCACTCTCGGGTCCTGACGTTCCAGCCACCTCACCGCGGAGGCATCTCGCGGACGCCCGGCCACCCGGCACGGGCCGATTCCCCCTTCATGAGGGCCGGCCCGGCGTGTGCACGCTGCGGAACACCGGTTCCCGGAGAGCGAGAATCAGTGTCACAGCAGCGGTTCACCCGTCGCGGCACCACGAAGTTCTTCTTCCTGAAGGACATCGTCTCGAAGGAACTTATCCCGACCCGTCCGGAGCTCGGCGGCACCAACGGGACCGACCTGTCCCCGGCCATCAGCGACATCGAGGGCTTCGCCGTCGAGAACACCCCCATCGATACACCCGACTTGGCGACCGAGTTCACCGGCAACATTCCCGGCGAGGACAAGGCCGACAACTCCAGCCTCACCTTCTACGAAGACAAGGTGGACAACGCCCTGGAGACACTCCTTGCCAAGGGCGTCGAGGGGTACGTGGTCATCCTCCGCAAGGGCGACATCCCTGCGTCGAAGTCCATGGACATCTTCCCGGTGCGCGTCGGCTCCCGGTCGAGCACGTACACGACGGCCTCCGAGCCGGCGAAGTTCAAGGTCAGCTTCAACGTGACCGGCAAGCCCGTCCAGGACGTGGCCATCCCGGCCGCGGCCTGATCGGCGGGGGTGCTGCATGACCACGACCTTCGTTGAACCGCCGGCCGATGCCGTGGCCCGCGATCCGCACTGGGCGGCCAAGATGGCCCGTCTGCGGGCTCGTCGACTTCCCGAGCGCACTGTGTCCTTCCTCGACGACCAAGACCTGAAGCAGCGCGTGACCGATGCGGCGCTCGACATGGCCAAGGCCCGCACCAGTGCCCTTGGCCGGGCCTCCGAAATGGAGGTACCAGCTGGCGAGCGTGAGACCTGGGCGGTCGGCCAGCCGGATGTGCTGGCCGCTCAAGCCGCGCTGGACGAGGCCCGGCGAGCCCTGGCAGCCGGGACCCTCACGCTCACCTTCCGGGCTCTGCCGCGACCCGCCTGGGAGCAACTGCTTCGCGAGCACACCCCCACGGAGGAGCAGGCGGATCTCGGCCACGAGTACAACGTCGAGACCTTCCCCGCCGCTCTCGTCTCGGCCTCCTCGGTGGACGGCATGAGCGAGGCGGAGGCACAGGAACTCCTCGACAGCTGGAGCGACGCGGACGCCAAGGCCCTGTTCACGGCCGCGCTGCTGGTCAACCAGACCATGAGGGCTGACCTGGGAAAAGGCTGATCGCCGATGCCCAGTTCAGGGCCGAGATGGAGCTGTGCCACGCCTACAAACTCCCGCACTCGCAGTTCATGGGTGCGGGGGAGGGCCGGTGGACGGCTTTGGATCGGGCGAAGGCGATGGCCTACCTGGCGTATCAACGCAGCGTCTGCGAGACCTGCGGGACACGGGCCGCCGAGTGGGACGAGAGCCAGGGTGGCGACCGCTTCGCGTACGTGGCCGAGCCTCACCGCTGCGTGGGCTGCGAGGTCATCGAGATGGAACGCGAACACATTCCTGATGGACCAGATGCGCGGGGGCTCAAAATCGGGCTGAGGCCCAGAGAGGCATCCTGACGTGGCTGGCGCCTACACCCTGTACGTGAACCTGCTCGCCTCAACCGGCGGGCTCTCTACCGGTCTGCGGCAGGGAGCGGCGCAACTGCGCGCCTTTGATGGTCAGTTGGATGGAACAGCGACCCGACTGAACCAGGTACGCGTGGCCAGCGACAATCTGGCCCGCGCCCAAGCTGCCGCGTCGGCGCAGATGGTTCGCTCCCAGGCACAGGTGGCCCAAGCTGTGCAGCGGACCACCGCGCTCCAGGAACGTGCAGGCCGTGCGCAAGCGGTGGCAGCGACAGCGGCCCGCCGCGCGGCAGCGGAACAGGCCGCCGTGGCGCCGACGGGAGCGCGAGCCGCACGGGCGCAGGCCCTGGCACAGACGATGAACGCGCGTGCACAGGCCACGGCTGGCGCCGGGGCCGCAAATGCCGCGCGTACCGCCGCTGCCGCTCAGTCGGCCGCCGCCCGCGCCGCGCAGGAACACGCCGAAGCGCAGCGGCGGGCGGCAGCGGCCCAGGCTACGGCGACGCGCGCCACCGGTCTCGCCGCATCGGCCCAGGCCCGTGCCGTGTCCGCAGTGCGGATGCGGGACGAGGCGCAGACCACGGCCGCACGCAACGCGCAGCGACAGGCGCAGCAAGTCGCTCGGGCTGAGGCCCAGTTGGCCGCCGCACGGACCGCCCAGGCTGCGCGAACCGCCAAGAACGGTCTGCTCGTCGGTGCCGCACTCGGCGTCGGCGTGGCTCAGGCGATTTCGCTGGAGCGGGCAATGGCCAACGTGCTGACGATCTCGCAACAGATCACGTCCGAGAACGTCGGAGCCTTCACCGATCAGATCGTCGAGCTGTCCACCCGCCTGCCGCAGACCGCCGACCAGCTCGCCGACGGCCTGTATCAGATCGTCTCGTCCGGCTTCGACGGCGCGGACGCCATGCAGATCCTCGAAGTCGCGGCTCGGGGTGCGGCAGCGGGCCTGACCACGTCGGAGACCTCAGCGCGCGCGCTGCTTGGAGTGCTGAACGCGTACGGATTGTCGGCGTCGGACGCCAGCGACGTCATGGACGTGATGTTCCAGACCGTCAACTACGGCGTCATCTCCTTCGAGGAACTCGCGCAGCAGCTTGGCGACGTCGTACCGATGGCTGCGGCGGCCGGCGTCGAGTTCGACGACATGAGTGCCGCGCTCGCCGCGATCACTCTCACCGGCATCCCAGCCGCCGAAGCCGTGACCGCACTGAACATGCTCCTCACCCGCGTCATGAAGCCGACGCAGGACCTCAAGCAGGCCGTCAAGGACCTGGGCTACGAGTCGGCCGCCTCCGCCGTCGAACAGGACGGCCTGTACGTGGTCGTCAACAAGCTCAACGGGGCGGCGGGAAACACCGCCGAGGGCATCTCGAACATGTGGAAGGACATCCGCGCCACACGTGCCGCTCTTGCCTTGGCCTCCGCCGGGGGACAGAACTATGCCCATACCTACGCGGGCATTGCCAACGAAGTGGCGCGCGCCGAAGCCACGCAGAAGGCGTACGCCCTCCAGACGGGCACCGTCACTGGTCAGTGGCAGCTGGCCTCCAACCAGGCCCGCGCCCTCGCTATCGATGTGGGCCGAGCCCTGCTGCCGGTACTGATGGCCGTTGGATCCGCCGTCCATACCTTCGTCGGCACCATCGAGGATCTGCCCGGACCGATGAAGTCCGTCCTCGCGATGGTCGCCGCGTCCGTTGCGGGACTGCTCCTGCTCCGAGCTGCCTACACGAAGGTCACCGTACAGATCGCCGCGTTCCGTACCGCTCTTGCCGCCACCCAGGCCGGAGGCGCTGTGATGCCCGCCGTGCTGGCCGGCACCAGCCTCGCGGTCACCGGCCTTGCCGCGGTCCTCACCCTCGGCATCGCCGGATACGCCGCCTACACCGCCTCCAAGCAGAAGGCGAAGGACGCCACCAATGAGCTGGTCCAAGCCTTGCAGCAGGAACGCGAGGAGACGACGACCGGGGCCAGCATCAACAAGCTGTACGACCAGCTCACCGCTGACGGCGCACTGAAGGACCTTGAGAAGGTCGGCATCGGCACGACGGAGGCCATCGACGCGATCACCTCCGGCGGGGCGAAGCTCGCCATCCTCCAGAACCGCCTTCAGCAGGACGCCTACGAGTACGCCGGTAAGGCCAAAGCCGGTGATGTATCTGGCGATTACGAGAGCATCACCCAGTACTCCAAAGCGGAGAAGACCCTCAAAGAGCGCCACAAGATGTGGTCCGAGGCAGTCAAGAAAGAAGCCGAGATCGCCCAACAGAAGGCGATCGTCGAGGCGAAGATCAAACAGCAGGCCAAGTCCAGCGGCGGCATCTTCGACCTGTTCTCCCTCGCGGACATCGACCGCACCGGTGCGCCCGAGATCACCGACGAGATGAAGGCACTCGCCGAGGCCGTCGGTGCCGCTGTCGACCCGTCCCGAGCCTTCAGGGACGCACAGACCGCCGCGGGCGAGGCGATGCGCAAAGCCGGGAAGGACGCCGACACCGCCAAGGTGAAGCTGTCCGACTACATGAAGGAGCTGCACAAACAGCTCCAGGCGCAACGCGACTTCCAGGGAAACCTGTCCGAACTCGCGGTGTTCGGCTACGACGACCTCGCCGACCACTTCGCGGAACTCGGCGTGGACGCCGCCCCGATGCTCAACGAACTCGTCGGGCAGCTGAAGAAGGGCAAGACGAAGGTCGCCGACGAACTGCGCGACATCGTGACCGAGGACGCGGAACGGTCCACGGAGGCGTACCGGCTCGGCCTGCAGAAGACCGCCGAGATCACCGAGAAGTACGGCAAGGAGATCGGCCGCGCGTGGGCCAAGGCATCGGAGCGGAACGACCCGGCCGCCTTCCAGAAGGTCACCGAGCAGATGGCCATGGTCGATCTACGCAAGGCGGTGAAGAAGTCCGTCGGCGACGCGCGGAGCGAGTTCGGCCGGGGCATGGACCTCCTCGCAGAGGTCGCCAAGAGGAAAGGGAAGGACGCCGCCGGAGCCTTCCAGGACGCACTTCTGTCAGGCGACACCGAACGAGCCATGGACTCCCTGAAGAGCATCTGGGGAGCGGACGTACCGATCGCGGCACCCGAACTCTCGAAGGTCGTGGCCGCGTTCTCCAAGGCCGGACAGGACGCGAACGCCGAATGGTCCGGGGCGCTGGACCTTATCCGGCAGGTCGCCGCCACCAAGGGCACCGAGGCCGCAACGGCGCTGACGTCCGCCTTGCTGTCCGGCGATATGGCCGCAGTCAAGGTGCAGCTCGACGCCATCGGGCTGTCGGTCCAGAACATCCCCGGCACCAAGTCGGTCACCGTCAACGTGTCCACGAACCAGCCGCCGCCCATCGTCATCCCGTTCCTGATCAAACGGCAGGCCACCTCCGGGGACCGCGACGCCAACGGTGTCCCCGACTTCATCCAGGCGCCGAGCAAGCAAGCCAACGGCTCCGTTCTCGAGTTCTACGCCGGCGGAGGTGTCCGCGAGAACCACGTGGCGCAGATCGCGCGGCAAGGAACGTGGCGGGTATGGGCCGAAGAGGCGGCAGGCCCCGAGGCGTACATACCGCTCGCCCATAACAAGCGAACCCGTTCACGGGCGATCACCGAGGAAGTCGTCCGGCGGCTTGGTGGGAAGAGCGTTGACTGGTACGCCGACGGAGGGCTGACCGGCTGGTCCTACAGCTCCTCCGGCTCGACAGAGCTGGTCTCGGTCTCGTCGATCCGCTCGGACTCCATGCGGAATGTGAAGAAGGGCGGCAAGGAGACCGAGGTCTTCGACCTCAAGCTCTTCGAGAAGAACCTCGACAAGGCAGTGAGGCGAGCCCAGCGGTGGCGTAAGGACCTTGGCACCGTCGCCCGGCGCGCGGGCCAGGACGTTGCAGACGCCCTGGAGGCCATGGGGGAGGACGGCGTCGAACTCACGCACAAGATGGCGACCGGCAGCTCCAAGTACGTCAAGGAGATGACCAACGACCTGGAGAAGTTGGGCGTGGTCGTACGAGCCACGCTGTCCGACTACACCGCCCAGCTGAAGCAGGCCGTCAAGGACCAGGCCGCGTTCGAGAAGAACCTCTCCAAGCTGGCGGCCATGGGCTACGGAGACCTGGCCACCATGCTCGCGGAGCAGGGAGACGAGGACGCGGAGGACATCGCCGCCGAAGCCGCAAAATCCCCGGGCAAGGCCAAGAAGGCCAACACCCAGGCCAGGGCCGCCTCGAAGGCCATCCCCGACGATGACCTCCCCGACCTCGTGGCGATCATCTCCGCAGTCACCTCCAACAAGACCGGAATCCACGACGTGGCCGAGAAGACAGAACTCGACGAGGACCGAATCATCGAGATCGCCACGCTCGGCCGGGCCCGTATCAAGGACGCGCTTGGGAAAAAGGCCGCGCGCTTCCTGTCCGACCTGGACAAGGCCAACAAACAACTCGCGTACGAGGACGGCGGTATTCGCGCCGGCTTGTACGCCACCGACAACGGGATCATCCGCTTCGCCGAGCCCTCCACCGGAGGGGAGGCGTACTTGCCGCTCGGGATGAACAAGCGCCGATCGGCGACGGCCGTCCTGGCGGACGTGGCCAGCAGGTTCGGCTACCAGCTCACTCCGGCGGGCGACAGCGGACTCGTACGACTCGTCGACGCCCGGCCCGCCCCGGTCCAAGTCGTCGTCATCCGCGAGGAGCGGCCCACAGCGCTCGTCGGATCCATGCCCGTGACCGTCAACGGCGGTGCCGACGCCAAGGCAGCTGACCGGGTCGGCACGGAGATCATGCGGCGGCTGCGGAACGCCCAGCGAGGAGGCCGTATCTGATGGCGACGTTCACCCAGCAGTGGCAGGTCGACTTCGCGGGCGTCCTCATGGGCCCCGGCACGCCGTACCCGGTCAGCGAGATCACCGGGCTGGGGACACCCGAAGTCCGCGCCCAGGACGTCGAGTTGCCTACGGACGACGGCTCGTTCCCAGGGGTGGACTACTACAGCCCTCGCATGGTGACGATTGAGGCCGGCATCCGCACACCGGGCGACCCGCAGGCCGCCGTCGACGCGCTCGCCGCACTCGACCAGGCCGCCGCCGACCCGGCAACCCGGAAGAGCGCGGGCGCCCTGCAGACCCTGCGGCTCTGGTGGCCGGGCCGTACCAGCGCCAAACGGCTCTACGGCAGGGTCCGCCGAGTCGAGGCCGTGTCCATGGCGCAGGCCATCTACGGCTGGATCCCGATCACCCTGGAGTTCACCGCGACCGCGCCCGAGTGGCACGACGACAACGAGCAGCAGACCACGTTGCCCCTCGCCCGCGACAACGACGAGGAAGGCTTCACCGCTCCTGTGACCGCACCGATCACGACCGGTGTGGCAAATCCTCAGGAGCGGCCCGGCTGGGTCACCAACGCCGGTGACTTGGCTGCCTGGCCCTCCTTGACGATCAAGGGCCCGGTCGTGAATCCCCGCATCTGGATCACGGAGACCGGCCGTGTCCTCAACCTCGCGCTGACGCTGGGCGAGAGCGACATCCTTCAGATCGACACCCGCCCCGGGACACGCTGGGTGCTGCGCAACGGCGGCAACGCCGCGTACGCCCTGTCTGCCGAATCTCGCCTGGACCTCTTTCAGATCCCGCCCCGTCGGACCAGCGAAGTCCGGTGGACCGGCGCGGACTACACCAACTCCACCCGTCTCACGGTGTCCTGGCGCGACGCCTACACAGCCCTATAAGGAGAGCACCAGTAGATGGCACTGATCCAGCCGCCCATGCTGACCCACGGCGGCACCCACCCCGCGCGCGCCTTCCGGATGATGATCCGCGACCTCGCGTCCGGGAACTCCGGCGTGACCGAAGGAAACGACCTGAAGGTCAGAGAGTGGGCCACCCCCGGCGCCGGCGTGCGTGTCGGCGACGGCTCGGCCGTGGTGGGAGGGGCGGCCTGGGGCCAGGGCTCCTACACCCAGTACAACGTGGGCGACGCCATCGTGCCAATCGCTCCCACGGGCTCCTCGGCTCGATCTGACCTGATCTGCCTGCGCGTCGAGGACCCGGAGTACGAAGGAAACCGAAATCCCGCCGCCGACGACATCGGCTACTTCCATGTGGTGTCCGGCGTCTCCGCCTCGACGAAGACGGTGCCGTCCGGCATGACGGCGATCCCGCTGGCCCGACTCAACCTCCCGGCGAATACGGCCACGATCACCAACGCCATGATCACGGATCTGCGGCAGATCGCGAACCCGCGGCGCGACCGAAAGCTCTACACCGCCTACCCGTCCGCCCTGAGCGAGCTGAAGTACCAGGACAACAAATGGCGGAACTGGCCGGCTGCGGCGAGCTGGGCGGTCCCGATCCCGGCCTGGGCCGTCTCGGCCAAGGTTGTCGTCACCATCGCCGGGCTCCGGATGGCCCGAGCCAACGTATTCGCCACCATGCAGACGAAGCTCGGCTCCGACCTCGGCGAGAACACGGTCATCGACGACAACCAGGGATCCGTCGTCCGCCGCCAAACCGTCGTCATCGCCGACAACATCACCATCAGTTGGGTGCAGCGCGGCACCACCCAGACGCTGTCGCTGCAGACCTACATGTCCAAGGCCGAGACCGGTGATCTGTCGGTCGACGGTTCGACATCGATCATCGCCGACGTCGAATTCACCGAAGGTGTCCTCTAACACGACGCGCACCACCACAAGCCCACCACGGCGCGGGGGAGAGCAAGGACGCGCCCGATGGCGTCGCCGTCGTACCGCTACCTCACCACCGACGCGCTGACCAACAAGGTCCTGGCCTGGGATCTGCCGCTGACCGGCGTCGAGTTCGGGCCCGCACTGTCCGCGACCGGAAGCCTCACCGGAGCCGTGGAACCCCGCCTGGCCCATCTGGTCCGCTCCCAGCTCGACCCCGGCAACACCAAGATCTACGCCGAGCGGGACGGACGACTGCTGTGGGGCGGCCTGATTTGGCGAGCCGACCCTGAGGGCCAGCAGCTGCACATCGAGGCCTCCGGCTGGGGCTCCTACCCATACCGGCGCTACGACCTCCACGGCCAGCTCAACGGACGCGGCCCCTACACCTACGCCGACCCCTGCAAGGTCATCCACGACGTGTGGGCGTACTGCCAGGAACAGCCAGACGGCCAACTCGGCATCCAGGTAGACGACACCACATCGAAGGCCACGGTCGGCACTCCTGAGGACCCCTACCGGATCGACTGGTGGGACACCCCCTCGCTCGGCGACGTCATCGAGGACATGGTCGCCGTCGAAGGTGGCCCCGAGTGGACCGAGGAAGCCGCCTGGCAGAACGGAACCCCGCGGGGCCGTGTCCGTATCGGTTGGCCACGTCTCGGCCGCCGCCGCACAGACATCCACTTCGAGTCCGGCGTGAACATCGTCCAGGCCGTACCGGTCGAGTACGACGCCGACAACCTCGCCCAGGTCGTCATCGCCCTCGGCGCCGGCGAGGGCCGAAACCGGCGCCGCGCCGTGGACGCCGTGCGTAACGGGCGGCTGCGGCTGGAGCACTTGCTCGAGGTGCCGGAAGAGAAGGCGAACGACCGGCTGGCCGCCCGCGCCCGCACGGAACGCATCTCCCGCCAGGTCATTGGCGAGGTCACCGAGATCACCGTCCGCGATCACCCGTCGGCCCGCTTCGGTTCCTGGCAGATCGGTGACGACGTACGGGCCCGGGTCCACGACCAGTGGACCGACTTCGACGCCTGGTGCCGAATCGTCGGCTGGCAGATCCGGCCAGCCTCCGGCGAGGACCCCGAGCAGGCCGTCATCCAGCTGCAGCGCGCGGACCGCTTCACCTACGGGGGAGGAACGGCGTGAGCAGCGAGATCGCCCGCCTGGCCGCCCGCGTCGCCGCACTGGAGCGGCAGCTCACCCGCACCACCCGTACCGCACGCATGGCGTACTCGTCGATCGAGGACGGCGCGATCGAGGTCTACGACAGCGACGGCGCCCTGCGCGGCAGCCTCGGCCTCCAGGACGACGGCACCGTCGGCTTCATCGCCCACAACGGCCCGCCGCCCCCTACACCCACGGCGCCGACAGTCGAGTCAGCCCTGAATGGGCTGACCATCACCTGGCCGGGAACCTGGACGGACGCGGAGACAGCACCGCTGGACCTGGCCGAAGTCCAGGTCCACATCTCCGCAACCGCAGACGCCGAGCCGGACACGACTCGCCCTGTGGCCGCGTTCCACACGGCGGTCGGCGGCAGCGTCACCATCGCCACCGGCACCTACGACACCGTGTGGGTGCGCCTGATCGCGGTCAACTCCTCCGGTACGGCCGGAGATCCCTCGACAGCCGTACCGGGCCAGGCCCGCAAGGCCGTACCGGACGACCTCGGCAACGCGATCATCGACGAAACCAAACTGGCCCGCGGCGCGGTCACCGACGCGGCGCTCGCACTCGGGGCCGTCAACTCCACCGCCCTCGCCGACGGCGCGGTGCTCGCCGAAAAGCTTGCCGCCAGCTCCGTAACCCTTGGTAAACTCGCGAACGGCGCAGTGACCCTTAGTGCGCTCGGCGGCGCGCTGGCGGACGCCACCAGCCAGCGCCTGGTCGACGCGATGGGCGAGGCCGCTGCCTGGCAGACCACCGCCCAGGGCGTCGGCGCCACCTGGGCCCACCTCACCGGAGTCCCAGACGCACCGACCGGCCAGACCGTCGGCGAGGCCAAGGGCTACATCCGGCTGCGCGGCACGACCCTCGTGCCGTACGAGCCCGGCGTCCTGTACCGAATCAGCGCACGCGTCCGCGCCACCGCCCAACTCGGCTCCGGCCCGGACTCGGTGCACGTCGGCGTCCTCGGAGTCGGTGCAGACCAGACCACCCTGGTCAACCGGACTGGCTCCAACTCCCCGAACAGCCACTACTACATAGCGGCGTCGGGACGCTCACTGTCGACCACTGACGGCTGGGTCACGGTCGTCGGCTACCTCAAGGACCGCGCGGCGACCGGCGCCTCGGGCTCCGCCGGCACCAACACCGACCCGCGCTCGCCCGGAGCCGTACACGAGGCCGTCCGCTACATCACCCCCTACTTGTGGCTCAACTACATCTCGGCCAGCGTCTCCGGCTCGACGGCGGTGATGCAGGTCGACGCCGTGGCCATCGAGGCACTCAAGACTGGTGTCGTCGACGCCACCAACCTGGTGAGCGGATCGGTCACCGCGGCCGCGCTCACCGCCGACTCGGTGATCGCCGGGAAGATCGCAGCCGACGCCGTCACGGGCAGAGAGATAGCCGCGAACTCGGTCACGGCATCCGAGATCGCTGCCGCGTCGATCTCCACCGACAAGCTGGTTGTCGCGGGCGGCACCAACGCGCTCAGCGACCCGTCGTTCGAGGGCGCCTACACCGCGGCGATCGCCAAGAACGAATGGTCCGTCGTTTCCGGAGGCAACGGCTCCGCGAAGGCCCTGCGCGTCGATGCCGCAGCCGCGACCGCCACCACACGCTCCCTCAACCTCACCAGCCTTCCGGTCCTGAGTGGCGATCAGCTCTACCTCGCCATTGAGGCCAGGGCGTCCACCGACTGGGCGGGGCAGGCGCTGAAGTTCTACGCCCGGTGGCTGGACGGCACGGGTGCCACCATCGGCTTCGGTGTCGCCCAGATCGACACCCCCAACCGCGGCACCTGGCAGCGCGCCGCCGCGACGATCACGGCGCCGGCGAACACCACCACGGCCTCGGTCTGGGTGGAGTCGTATCAGTCGACCGCTGGAGAGGTGCTGTGGGACAACGCAGTCGTTCGGCCCTTGGTGCCAGGGGTACAGATCGCCGACGGCGCCATCACCGCGCCCAAGCTCCTCGCCGGAGCGGTCACCACCGACAAGCTCGTGTCCTTGGCTGTGACCGCCGAGAAGATCGCGGCACTGGCCGTCACCACGGACAAGCTGAGCGCGCTGTCGGTGACCGCCGACAAGATCGCCGTCAACGCGATCACGGCAACGAAGATCGCCGCAGGTTCGATCGAGGCCACCCACATCAGGGCCGGGGCGATCACTGCGGACAAGCTTGACGCTGACGCCATCAACGGCAAGGTCGTTACCGGTGCGACCGTACGCACGGCAGCGACGGGCAGGCGACTCGTCCTCAACCCGTCCTCCGACTTCCAGCCTGCCCTGGAGATCTACTCGGACTCCTCGTCGGAGAGGTCACCGGGGCGGGTCCGCGCATCCGTCGTCGACATGGGTACCTGGGTGCAGCCCGAAGTCGTACTGGAGTCGCCCCTGGTGGCCAGTAGCAGGGCGGACGTCACTCTGCGGTCCCCGGAGGTGAACGGCAAGGGTCTCGTACGACTGGAGCCCTCCGACCAGCTCGACGGCCACGCGCACGTCACCGCTCAAAACGGCGGCCCTAACGACGACTCGACGGTCACGCTCTACGGCTCGCGCGGCAGCAACGCGGGCGGCGGCTACCACTCCATGGTCATCAGGGGCGCCGGGATCACCTTGTACGGCGGCACCCGCGAGATGACGTTCACCGACGGTGTCCTGCGGACCCCGAACATCGTGACCGGCACTGCGACGATCCACCCCGCAGCGAACACGCCCACATCCGTCACCGTCAGCGGGCTGAGTGTCGCGGGCACCACCTTCCGCGCCTTCGTGACCGCCAGTTCCTCCGTCCCCGGCTCGGTAGTGGAGTGCACCGCCTCCAACGTGACCGCGAGCGGCCTCACGATCTGGGTGAACCGTACGAACACGACCACCACCGGCGTTTGGTACCTCATCATCGGGAGCTGACCGACATGAACTACCCCTACCCCACGGAGATCGCCGACCTGCCGTCCGCGACACTCACCGCGATCTGCCGCACGCGCGGCTGTCCAGCCGAGGGCCTCCCCTTCGAGGGCACCTACTTCGAGAACCCCGCGCCGCCCATGTACCGGGGGCAGTGCGGGCGGTGCGGACAACCGATCACCGATCTGCGAACCAGTAACGGGGCGCTGCTCGGCTGAGCCCGTGACGGACCCCGCTCCCTCGAGCAGATGCCGTTGGCGAATTGCCTACCCGTTGGCCGGCCCGGTCCCACCTCACGGAGGGCCGTGACGCGGCGAGGTTCATCCCCATGAGTGAGGTGCAGGGAGGATCGCGGATTTCCACGCGGCGGAAGGAAATGATCAAGTGCCGGAGTCTGCTCTGTTGGGCTGCGGCCGGGGCGTCAAGATCGCGCCGTGGCATCGAATGAAGGACTGGGACCGATGGCAACAGGCACTGTGAAGTGGTTCAACGCTGACAAGGGGTATGGCTTCATCAGTCAGGACGATGGCGGCGCGGACGTGTACGTTCACTTCTCAGCCATCCAGACCAACGGTTACAAAAGCTTGGAAGAGAACCAGCGGGTGGAGTTCGAGGTCACCCAGGGGCAGAAGGGCCCGCAAGCAGAAATGGTCCGCCCCTTGTAGCCCCTCTTCGTTCTGCCTGCGCTCTGTTCCACGCGATGGCCAGTGGAACAGAGCGCAGTCCCGGTATCGCCAACAGCATCTCAAACAGAGAGCAGGGCGCTCATGCGTGCGACGGCTGACTATGCCTGGGCGAAGCGCCAGGCTCCGGAGCCGCTCTGGCGGTTGGCGTAGTAGCTGGTGAAGGCGGTGTGCAGGCCGTTCCCACCAGGCGCGCCGCCGCCGCTGATGTCCAGCCAGCCTCCGCTGGCATTGTTGTAGTTGCTCAGGATGTGCACCCCGTCGCCGACGCGGATGGCGCCGTCTTGGGGCGAGGAGGTCTCGGCGAAGAGGAACCACTCGCCACTGGTGCCCACACGGTTTGGCGTCGCCGACGTGTGGACGCTGTACTTTTCGCCGGTGGAGGCGGCGCCCGGGACGCCGTTCACGTCGAGGTAGGACGTGTTGCCGTACTGGTTCACCAGGTGGACGAGGTCTCCCGATGTCACGGTTGTTCCGTCTGCCTTGCCGCTCGCCGAGGCGATCTTCCAAGTGCCACTGAGACCGCTGCGCTGGGCGGTCGAGGCCGTCTGGACCGCGAAAGCAGCACCGGGCTGCGCGCCTGCGGTGACGTCCAGAAAGCCGCCCGTCCAGTTCGAGTAGCCGTTCTCGAGGCTGACCGCGTCCCCGTACTTCAGCTCATTGGCCATGGCTCTCCCCTTGCCCTCCCTGCACAGACCCACGGCGGGCCCGCGCACCGTGCATCCCGAGGCTGCCCTGGCAAGAACCCTGGTGACTTCAAAAATCGGGTTCTGGCTCAACTTCTGTGACGCGGCCACGCTGAGTAGCAGTCGAGCCTCTTCGAGTCGTACGCGAAGTCGCCCGAAACTGGTCCGTGGACAGGGCAGTCGGGCCGACAGTTCGGGACCGTGGAAGAGGTCGCACTCCGGCTGAAGGAGTTGTTGTTCCCGTCGATCGCGGACGTCGCGGTGCTGTCGGTGGACGTGAGTATCAAGAAAGTGCGCGTTGATGCGCAATGCATCGCGGATGGCGCCGTGTGCCCGGTCTGCGGAGTCTGGTCGAACCGTGTTCATGGTTCCTACCTGCGGTTTCCCGCTGATGTTCCGAGCGGTGGCCGAAGCGTTGTCCTCCAGCTGAGGGTCCGTCGGTTCGCCTGCGGGAATTTGGGCTGCACACGCCGTACCTTCGTCGAGCAGATACCCGGCCTGACACGCCGACACGGCCAGCGGACCGAACGGCTGCGCTCCACCCTGGCCTCGGTCGGTCTGGCCCTCGCGGGCCGGGCCGGGGCCCGCATCGCCCGCGTTCTCGGGGTGTCCGTCAGCCGTAGCACGGTGCTTCGGCTGGTTGACGCTCTTCCCGAGCCCGAGGTGGCCGCCCCGCGTGTGGTCGGCGTCGACGAGTACGCCACCCGCAAGGGCCGCCACTATGGCACCGTCCTGGTCGACATCGAAACGCGCCGCCCCATCGACCTGCTGCCGGACCGGGAGGCATCCAGCCTGGCGGCCTGGCTGGCCGAACGGCCAGGCGTTGAGGTCATCTGCCGAGATCGAGCGCCCTTCTTCGCCGAAGGCGCCTCCGTCGGCGCCCCGCAGGCTGTCCAGGTCGCGGACCGGTGGCACCTCTGGCACAACCTGAGCGAAGCCGCCGAACGGGCCGTCGCCCAGCACCGTCGCTGCCTGCGAGCTCTGGTCCCCGCCGCCCCCGAACCCGAGCCGGAACCCGCCCCAGAAGAGGAGCCGCCCGGCTCACCCTGGCCGACCGGCCACCGGTTCGCCGACCGCACCAGGGCCCGGCACGCCGCTGTCCACGCACTGCTGGAGGCCGGGCACAGTCGCCGCTCGATCCAGCGTCAGCTCGGCATGACCTGGCGGACCGTCAAGCAACTCGCCGAGGCCGCGGTCCCGGAGGAACTGTTCACCGGCCAGTGGCAGAACCGGCCTTCGGTCCTCGATGACTACAAGCCCTACCTGGACGACCGGTGGAACGAGGGTTGCACCAACGCCTGGAAGCTGTGGGAGGAGATCGTGCCGCTCGGCTACAAAGGCAGCTACCAGCGCGTCCGTGCCTACCTGCACAAGAAGCGCACCTCACCGCGACCGGTGACCGCCCGGCCACCGTCGCCCCGAACGGTTTCCAGATGGATCCTCAGCCGCCCGGAGACCCTCACCGAGCCCGAACAACTCCAGCTCAAGACCGTCCGCACCCAGTGTCCTGAGCTCGACGCCCTCACCCGACACGTCCGCTCCTTCGCGGGAATGCTCACCCAGCGCCAGGGCGAACACCTGCCAGCCTGGCTCGACGCTGTCCGGCAGGACGACCTGCCCAGCCTCCACACCCTCGCCGCCGGCATCGACCGCGACCTCAACGCCGTCACCGCTGGACTCACCCTGCCTTGGAGCTCGGGCGCGGTCGAGGGGCATGTCAACCGGATCAAGATGCTCAAGCGTCAGATGTTCGGGCGTGCTGGCTTCGCCCTTCTGCGGAAGCGCGTACTGCTCGCACAGTGATCGCAATGTCAGCGGCTGATGCGAAGATCCCGGCGCAACTACACGAGGAGATCAACATGGGCACCTGGGACACTGGCCCCTTCGACAACGACACGGCCGCGGACTTCGCCAACGCTCTCGACGACGCCAAACCCGAGAAACGCGAACCACTGATCCGTGGCGTCCTCACGCGCACCGTCGACGCCACCGGCTGGCTCACCGAAGGAGAAGAAGCAGTGGCGGCAGCCGCACTGATTGCGGCGCAATGCCCTGGCGGCGGCCCAATCAACACACCTTACGGCCCTGGAGAACCCATGCCCGCCTTCCCTGACGATCTCCGGACGCTCGCGGACAACGCCCTCGCTCGCATCATCAGCGACGAGGCTGGACCGGCCTCGAACTGGGTCGATCCGGAAGACTGGAAGCAGTGGCGAGCCGACCTCAACCGCCTTCGCACACTCCTTGCTCCGCCATCACTGTCCATCCCGATGTTCGATGTCGAGCAATGACAGAGCGTCACCCGCCACAAAACCTGAGCCAGAACCAACAACCGTGAAGAAAGCCACGGGTTCAAGGCAGCGAAGGTGCACCGGCCATGGTTCCTCTAGGAGAACGCCGTGAGGGAGGGCCGTCGCCAGCCGGTACTGACGGATCACCATTGCGGTGTCAGCCACCAGGTGTCTGAAGTCTGACTGCGCTGCCCTACTCGGCGCCAGCCGCTGCCAGGTGATCGCGCATCACGGCCTCGATCGCCGCGGCGTCGCCTGTCGCCGGCAGGGGCCAGGGGGTCTCGTCGCCGTTTTCCATGACGAAGCTGCTGAGGAAACGCACGCTGACCGGTGAAGGCACAAAGGAATCGCGGAGCCACTGGGCGAACAGTGCCGCCTCGTCAGCGGTCACATCGACGAGGCTGATGTGCGCGTAGTCCGGAGCGGGCATGGCGGCGGTACCCGTTACAAAGACTTCTGGCGCCACCTCGATCTCGAAGTCCAGGACCGGAGCGTCGCGCAGCGAGGACGTGTTCATGTCCAGGAACGGGTCCGGAAACGCCCTCTCCAGCGCATCCTTGAACGTCTCCAGAGACGCCTGCCACGCGCCCGGGTTGTCCTCGGGCGGAGCGAAGACGAAGTTCGACCTGATGTTGTGCTCGACTGCCACAGAAGTCCCTCGATCTCAGGGTACGTACCGCGCGGTGCCGGTGACGCCGTTCATGGCCATCATCGACTCCCAGTACGGTGCGCCGTCCTTGCCGTTGGTCACGATCTCAAGCCCGCGGATCTCGGAGTTCGCCGGGTTGGCCATCGCACTCTTGTACCTGCGAAGCTCTGCCTCGTCACCGCGGTACATGCCGTCGATGAGCGGATCAAACTTCGGGTTGCCCTTGGCATCCACTTTCACCGGCTTAGCGAGGGTCTCGTTGACCCGCTCGATGCTGCGGAAGCTGCGCTTCTCGCAGTCGGGGTCACGGACGTGCTTTGCCTCGACCAGGTAACCGTCGGCCGGACGAATTCCGTCCACCATGAGACCCCGCTTGCGACCTACGAGCGGCAACTCGCGCTCCGGATACCCGGCCACGCGCAGTTGGTAGGCGTTGTCGGGGTTGCCGGGGCCTCCGCCACCGGCGAAGCCGCCGGTGTTGAGCGAGTTCAGCCACGTCCGGAACTGCGGCTGCTCGCCGGAGCTGAGGAGGCGGGTGGCGCCGGGCTCGGGCGGGATGGGGTCCTGACCGGGGATGGACGGGTCGACTCTGTTGCTCATCTGCACGATGCCGGGAGCCTGACCGCGGGACGAGGCGAGGACGAGCGGCACGGGCACAGGTACTGGCACCGGGAACAGAGGCAGCCCAGGAAGCCCCGGTCGGTCATCCGAACCGCCAGGGAGCTTGACGCGCTGCTCGGACGCGTCGAGAGCGTGAGCGACATCGCCGAGCCGGTGGATCCAGGGATCGTCGAGGACCGCGTCGAGAAGCCCGCCGTCGTTCCCGTTGCCGCCGAAGATCGGCGAACCCCACGGCGCATCGATGTGGAATGGATCCAGCTTGTCCTGTTCGATCTTCTTCTTCGCGTCCTCTACATGGTCGGCGTACCGGTCGCACGCCTTGGCAAGCTGCTGGCACGCGGCCACGAGATTACCCACCAAGGTCTCGTCCTGCTGGGCCTGATCCGGCGGGTGCGCGAAGCCGACGAATCCCTTGAAGTAGCTGCGGAACGCGTCTGCGGCCTCGCCCGAATGCGCCTTGTCTGCGGTGTGCGCATACGCCTGGGCGTCCTCCAAGAAGCGCAGCATCATCTTCCCGCCGGCACGCCAGGACACGGCGACATCGCGCAGTTTCTCCGGTGAACCCCGGAAGCGGTCGCTCATGCCGCCGGGCGCGTACTGGTCGTACCAGGCGGTGTCACCGACGACCTCCGGAAGCTCCTGGCCCAGGCCGAGGAAGCTCTCGGTGCAGTCCGCCCCGGGATCGCCCATACCCGCGGTCAGGTCCACCTGCTTGTTGAGGATGGCGGAGGCGACACGGCTCTCGTGAGCCATGAACTCGCGGACGTTGCGCATCAGCCCCTTGCCGGTCTCGCCCATCACGTAGGCGCTGAAGCCCATTTTGTCGAGTGTCGTGGCCGCCGCCGACTTGTACACCTTCGCGAACGCCTGCCCGGCCTCGTCGTCCCCGGCCATGCCATGCTGCCGGTCCAGCTCGTGGAAGAGCGCGATAGCGGTGTCCCGGGTGCCGACCATGACCGTGTCCACCATGCCCATGGACGCCTTGATCATGCCCTCGGCTATGACCTTCAGGTCCGGCGGCAATCCCACGCGCAACTCCTCCAGGCGAACACGCCCACCAGATAGGGCGCTTGGGCTTCCGTTCTATCGCACAAAGATCCCTGGGGCACAGACGGCCTAGACTGAGAACACGGCGCGGGGCCCCGATGGAGGACGACGCCGTGACCGAGCCTCAGGGCCAGGACCCCACACCATGGGAACTGCTGCGGGCCATGCAGCAGATGCGCGACGACCTGCGCGCTGACTTCGCCGCACTCGGCGCGAGGCTCGCCGAGATGGTGACACAGGTCCAATACGCGGCCGATCGGCGCACGGACGAGCTCAGGATCAAGGCCGTCGAGGAAGACGTCACGGCCATGAAGCGAGAGCGCGACACGGAGCGTCAAGAGGCCCGCAGCGTACGCCGATTGGCCCTCACTGCCTTGGCCGCCCCCGTGGTCGTGGGAGTGATCGTCGCGATCGTGACCGGCAAGCTCGGACTGTAGGCTCAGAACAGCAGGCGCGGGGGAGAACTAGGAACGCGCCATGCCTGATCTCTGGCTGCCTGGAGCCGAGCGGCACCCGCTCAGCGACACCGCACCCACCGACACGCAGTACGACCCACGCGTCATCTGGCACATCACGTGGGACAAGAACGCCAGCGCAGCCAAGCCGGCTGATCTCGTGTCATTCGACAAGCTCGTGCAGTACTTCACCGGCGGCGGCAAGGGAGTCGCGCCGCACCTGCTCTGGGATCCCTTCACTGGCAGGACCGCCCAGTTCTATCCGGCGAACAGCCGGGCCAAGTCGGTCGTCGACCTCGCAGGCGGCACTCGTACCAACCGCACCGGGAAGGTGTGTATCCAAGTCGAGACGTTGTTCTTCCCGTACTGCCGCGTGGACGGGAAGTCGTACGCGACCGTCCGGGACACTCCGGCCAAGGGTCTCGACAAGATCCTTGCCTGGGCTCGGAGTTGGGGGGTGCCGGACACCTGGCCCATGGGCGCCCCGGCCTGGAAGGCGAACCGCAGCGAGCGCACCTGGGAGGCGGAGGGCGGGCACTACGGCCACGGCCAGACGCCCGAGAACCAGCACACCGACCCGGGCCCTATGCCGAAGTGGCCGACCACAACGCCGACGACGCCCAATCCGGGCCCGCCGGCGTTCCCCGGCCGCACCGCCTTCGGCCCCGGCAAGTCGAACGCCTCGATTCTCTCGCTGGGCCAGCAGCTTGTGCGCAAGGGCTACGGCAAGCATTACCGCGTCGGCCCGTCCCGCGACTGGGGTGAGGCGGACCGCCTCAACGTCGCCGACTTCCAGCATGCCCAGAAGTGGACCGGCTCCGATGCCGACGGCTACCCCGGCCCGGAGACCTGGCGCCGTCTCTTCGCCTGATCTCTCTCACCAGTCCAAGGAGCACATCCCATGAACGTCTACGCTTCGCTGCTGCGCACTGGAGTCCCGGCCGCGGTCGGCTGGCTCGTCGCGGTGGCCCTCCGCCACGGACTCGATCTCGACGCCACGGCCGTCACGGGAGTCCTGACCCCGGTCGCCACCTTCTCCTACTACGGCGTCTTCCGGCTCGCCGAGGAGCACCTGTCGCCTCGGTTCGGCTGGCTGCTCGGCTGCGCCCGTCCGCCGAAGTACGAGAGCACGTCGCTCACCCTGCCGCGCACCTGACCCACGATGAGGTGACGTCGAGCAGCTCGAGAGCCCAGCATGGAAGAAGACCCCCGTCTCGCGACGGGGGTCTTCGACCTCTTGGAGACTCCACCCTATCGCCTCTCGGGAGGTGCGGACTCTGCTTCCACGCTGGTTACGATCTATATGCAAACGAGACGTGAGCTGGAGGCGATGGAGTGACAGAGGGCAAGGCGTCGGCGGGAAGGAAGCCGTACCTGGCCGGCGGAGCTGAGTTCGCCGCGCTGTACGACGTGAGGCGGCTCCAGGTCAGCCAGTGGATCAGCCGGGATCACACCCTCGACTACCGCTACGCCAAGATCATCAGTGGATCGCCGTACTGGCTCCTCCAGTTCGTGAAGGGCTTCGGAGAGACGACCCCGCGCCCGAAGAACCTCAATCAGACCGAGCTTGAGCGGCTGATCAAGGAGCAGGCCCCGGGCTACTGGGTGAGGGAGGTTGAGCAACTCCCCCCGCTGGTAGGTCAGGCCGAGTTGGTGGCCCTGTTCCAATTGCCGTCCGGGGAGCTCCTACGCAAGGCGATCAGCACGGGCCGGTTCCGGCCCGCCGACTACAGCTTGTCCGGATCGCCGATCTGGCTCCTGGAGCCGGTCGTTGCAGATGCCCCCGCGCTACAGGCGGGTGCGCGTGCGGTGGACTGGGCGATCGACGGCGAGGTCTTGGCCGCCCTGCGTGAGGGCAGTTACAACGGGCCCGGATCCAGGATCGTGCCGCGAGGCAAGGCGGCGAGCAAAGTCGCCAAATAGCCCCAGGTCAGAGGCTTGAGCGTCTTGATTCAACCTCTGGTTGCATATAGAATAGAAGCGCATTCGAGAGGGTGCGCTACGTCGACTTAGGGGGATCGTGCAGCAATCCAGGGGGCCGCCAGAGGGGTGCTCGGCCGCGCTGTCGATCGACAATCTCTCTACCCAAAGATAGATTCCAACACTCCAATGTTAAGGATCCATGTCTGGGGAGGAGTCTTGCTGATCGAACAGCCGCCGTTGTTCAGCACCATCCAGCCCGTTCGCCACCCCGCCGATGTCGGCAGCCTGACCATCCAGCAGCGATTTGAGGCGTTCCACGTGCTCAACCCCTGGGTCCTCAGGGCGCTGACCCGGATGACCGCCGACTGCGCGGAGAAGGGGTTCGGCCGCATCGGTATCGGGATGCTCTTCGAGCTCCTGCGCTACCAGTACGGCGCGGCGACCCGAGGCGACGAGTTCGCGCTGAACAACGACTACCGCTCCCGGTACGTACGGCTCCTGCTGGCCGAACACCCGGAGTGGACAGCCCTCTTCGAAGTCCGGGCCCTGCGCACGGACTGACCACGACCTCTTGGAGCCAGATCGTGAACGCACCAGCGGGCACCGCAAAGCCGCCCGCCGTCAAACTCAAGACCCGCAAGCCGACGGGGATCGTCCCATGGCCTCTCCTGCTCATCGAGGGCGAGGAGGGCGCCGGCAAGAGCTACGCGGCCGCCGAGTTCTCCAGTAGCGACCGCATCGGGCAGATGTACTGGATCGACCTCGACGAAGGGTCGGCGGACGAGTACGCGGCCATCGAGGGCGCCGACTACGAGGTCATTGACCACGACGGCACGTACCGAGACATCCTTGAACAGGTGGAAGCCGTGCATGCCGAGGCCCGGCGCGCGGCAGCTGCGGGGGAGCCTCCGGTCGTCCTGACCATCGACTCGGGATCGGCCCTGTGGCGGATGCTCACCAACTGGACGTACGAGCGTGGCCGCCGGACGAGGAAGAACCGGGCGCTGCTGCAGGAGGACCCGGACGCGGCGTACGACATCGGGCGGAACCTGTGGAACGACGCCACGGAGCGGTGGAACAGGATCGTCTACCTGTTGCGCACACTGCCTGGGATAGCCATCGTGCTGGCCCGCGGCAAGCAGGTAAGCGCGACGGATGACAACGGTCAGCCGATCCAGAACAAGAGCGAGTGGAAGGTGTCGGCCCAGAAGGACCTGGGCTTCGATTCGTCGTGCTGGGTGCGCATGACGCGCAACGCCGACCCGCAGGTCATAAAAGTCCGGTCACTGCGGATGCGTGTCGATCAGCGGAAGCCGCTGACGCTTCGGGACTTCACCATCGAGGACCTGGTCTTCAACCGGCTGGGCTGCTCCGTCCAGTCCCAGCCGCGCATCATGCCCGCGCTCGTCGGCGACCTTGTGCAGCCCTGGCTCGCCCGCGTCGCCGGGCTCACGGACAGGAAGCAGCTCGAGGCGCTGTGGCGTGCCGTCCCGGATCCGGTGAACCGCCTTAGCCACGACGAGATCCTCACCGTCCGGGCTGCCGCCGAGCAGCGTGCGGCCGAACTCGACAGCCCGCGACGGGAGATGGGGGATGGCCCGCTGTCCGACGCCGACAAGCTCCGCGCGGCCGCCCAGCGCAAGGCCGCTGAGCAGGACGCGGACGCCGAGCAGTGACCGCCCACGCTGACCTCTTGGAGAACCTCCCCATGTCCGTAGCCACCGTCGACGGCATCGCGCCATCCATCTGGGATGCCGCGCACGACGTGGACGCCCGCCGCCCTCGCTCTCGTCAGACCCAGCTCGGAGCGTCTGACACCGTGTGTGGCCGACGGGCTGCCTACATCCTGCACGGCGTCACTCCGACCGATCATCCCGACAAGCGAGCGGCGATCCTCGGGACGTTCATCCACCACGGGCTGCTGGAGTCGGCACGCACGGAGTACGGATGGCTGGTTGAACGCAGCGTCCAGGATGACCTGATCCGAGGGCACATCGACGTCGTCCAGCTCGACGCGGCGACCGCCGCTCGCCTGCCCGCTCGCCACAGACCAGCGATACCCGCCGACGTTGTCACCGTAGAGGACGTGAAAACCAAGTCCACGTATCTGTGGGACCGCGTTCTCCGCTACGGGGCCACGGCCGCCGAGCTGAGACAGGTCCAGTTGTACGCGGGCGCGCTGTTCGAGGTCGGGTTCGAGGACGTGCCCGGCCAGCGATATCTGTCCCGCCTGGGGCCACTGAACATCGCTCGTATCCGCTTCCGCTTCATCAACCGGGACTCCGGCGCGGAACACGTCCAGGAGATCGACTTCGACCCCCAGCGCGCGGCCGAGGCCCAGTGGTGGGTGGAACGTGTGCGCGAGACCGGCAGCCCGGAGGAGATGCCCCGCGACTTCAACGGGCCCGGTTTGGACGCCATCTGCGACTACTGCCCGTTCCGCTCCCTGTGCTGGCCCGGGACAGCTCCGGGCGTGCCCGAGCAGACCGCGCTCATCCGCAACGACGCCGACCGCGAACGGGCGCTCATCGACTACGTGAAGGGACACGAACTCGCCAGCGAGGGCGACAGGGTAAAGAAGTTCGCACGCAAGAAGCTCGACCAGTCCCCGGAGGGGATCTACGGCCCCAACAGGCTGTCCTGGCGCGGAGGCAACGACGAGGAGAAGGACGACGTGGAGGCGATGGTCGACCTGCATGAGGTCGCAGGAATCCCGGTCCCGATGGCGCCGGACGTCAACCGCATGGTCAAGAACCTCAAGGATGCAGGACTGGCGATCCCTCGGCGGAAGACCGGCAGGAAGACGCCCGCGGTCATCAACATCGCGCCGGCCTGACCCGACCCCATGAGTCTCAGCCCCGCCCGGGAACGACCGGGCGGGGCACCCCGTCCTGCCGCTGTGCCTGTACCGCCCAAGGGGAATCGTGTCCATCCAACTGATGATCGCTGCGGCCTACTTGCCGCCTGACGTGCTCAGCCAGAGCCAGAAACTCGCCCTCATGAAGATCGCGGACAGCGCCGACGACGAGACGCGCCTCGCGCGCCCCGGCCTTACCCGCCTCGCGGCCTGGGTCGGTGTGACCGACAAACGCGCCATCACCGTCGTCACGGAGCTGATAGCCAAAGGGCTTGTCGAGCGGGTGGAGACCGGCAAAGCGGGACGCGCGGCGGTCTACCGGGTCTTCCCCCTCGGGGTACCGCCCACGCCGACCACGCCGGAGCTCAAGGAGCGCCTGGAGGCCCGCAAGGCAGCCCCGAAGAACGCCAACAAGGCCCGCCCCGGCGTCACGCGTTCGGCCCCCGCAAAGCCTGCGATGACCTATCAGGACGTCGAAGACCGCGAGGCCGCTCGCCGAGAGAAGACCGAATCGCCGCAGGTCGAGGCTGGGTTCCACGCGGGGAACCCGGGGGAGGGGCCTGGGTTCCACGGGCGGAACCCAGATGGGGAGGACGCCCGGGTTCCACCGGTGGAACCCGGTGAGTTCCACGCGGGGAACCCACTGGGTTCCAGAAATGGAACCCCTTCCTTTCCTGGTTCTTCCTCTGTCCTTCCTTCACCCCCTACCCCCACGGCTGACGCCGCGGGGGAGCCCGCGTCCGCTCCACCAGACGACTCCGCCCTGCAGCGCGGTGAGCCGCCAAGAGGCTGCGCGAAGCACAGAGGACGCCCCGCCGCCTCCTGTCGTGGCTGCGGCACCAACCCGCGCGCGGGACGCCAGAGGGAGCAGGAGGAGGCCAAGGAGGAGGAACAGCGGGCCCACGGGCGCTTCTGGGATGAGTGGCATGGGGACGCCGCCAGACGCCGCCGGCGGGTTGAGGAGCACCCGGAGGCGACCGAAGAGGCGCGCAGAGCTGCGCGCGAGGCCGTGCGGGCGCGGAAGGGCGACAGTCAGCGAAAAACTTAGGCTCCCGAAAGGGAATTTCACCAGGAAATGCGGAAATCCACGATAATGCATATAGAATAGAACTACAAAGAGGGGGAGAAGCCTCCTCTCGACCGGGAGGGCGACATGAACTACCTGCCCATTCTTCGTCGCGGACACAAGGGCACGCTCATGCTCGACAGCAGCAGTGCCGCCCGCGAGCAGATCCACCGCCTCGCCGACCTCTACCGTCAAGACCCCAAAGGGGTCGGCGACATGCTCATCCAGATCGCCGACCTGAAGGATTTGGTCGAGTGTGAACGCAATCTCGGCGGGCTCGGGCACGCCAAGCCGGTGCGTGACGAGATCGTCGGCGAACTCCTCAACGACATCGGCGGCGCGGAGATCCACCTCGACCACCGCGAGAACCACCAAGCACTCATGCAGACCCGCGACCTCGCCCATCAGGCGCTGGACATTGCCGAGGTCGCCCACCAGCGGGCCGACGAGCTGGAAGTCCGGACCGCCCTCGCCCGGCAGGTGCGAGAGGAGCGGCGCAAGGCCCCCCGCCTGGTGTTCGTTGCCCGCATGCGGTGAGTGTGTCCGCGTGCATCAATCTGCCCTGAAGTAGATACCAACTCTGTACTGTTGATCTGCACACGACCTCTTGGAGAAGGAACTGTGAGCAACGAACTGGCGCCGATGGCCCCGATGCCCGTGCACAACAACACCGACGACCCGCTGTGGCGGACCGTGTGGAACGCGTACGAGCCGGTCATCACCGCGCTGCGGCGCATCCCGCTCGTGACCAACGTCGAGTCCGGGAACATGTTCGCCATCACCGCCGAGCTCACCGACGGCTCGCATCTGTGGATCTCCTCGGTCGAGGATCTGCCCATCGACCCGGGCGCGCTGGAGGGCTTCCACGTCAAGCGCGTTCACGACGACACCCCGACCGTCGACGAGCTGGTCTACGACTCCACCGACAGCGGAGACCAGTCGGAGCACGGAAACAACGTCGTCCCGCTCATCCAGGCCATCACGTCCTTCGTCACCGAGCGGCGCCTCGCGCCTCGCGTCATCGACCTGGTCTCCGTCCAGCTGCAAGCCGTGACGGCGCAGCACCAGCCGTTGACCAAGCTGCTCCAGGGCCCGTTCAACGACCGCGAGGCGGCCATCAAGGAGTACGGCTACGCCACGCACGAGCTGGTGGAGAAGGGCTGGACGTGTGTCCACGCGCAGGGCGGCACGGACTGGCCGCTCACCGTGTGGGAGCTGAACGGCGAGGTCGCCACCGTCTACCTTGCCCACGCCGGGCAGGCGATCGTCTGATGCCGCGCACCGAAGCCGTCCCGTCGAACACGGCAGAGGAGACGGGCAAGGGGCGCTGCGCCTGCATCATCGCCCACCCGCAGGACGACGACCAACGAGCCCGGGTCCGGGCCGCACTGGACAACGCGCTCGCGACCAACGACGCCCACGCCGTGTTGGTCGTCTGCATGCAGCTCCTGCCGCCCTGCCCGGCTCGCTACGAGGTGGTGGCGAGGTGACGGTGATGCACGCGCTCCTCGCGTTCGCCCTCGGAGTCGGCGCCGGCTTCACCGTGATCGTCATCGAAGAACTCCGGTGGGAGGCCCGCATGCGGGCCCCGCGCTCATGACCTGCGGCGAAGCCCACCACTGCCACGCCGGCCGCCCTTGACCGCGCTGCCCGGTCCGACGTCGGGCCGGGCAGTCGCAGACCTCTTGGAGAACACCCCGTGGGATACGACATCTACATCCAGACCCCCAACGGCAGACGTGCCGAAGGGGAGGAGAACCACTTCCGCTTCGAGGTGGCCCCAAGGCTGCGCGCGTTGGACACGATGAGCCACTTCGGGATGCTCGCCGAGCTGCCCTACCCGTCCATCCCGCTGCCCTCCGCCTACGGGCTGACGGACAGGGACCTTGAGCCCGGCGTCAAGCACGACCTGAACACCACCAACCGCATCGCCGAGTACACGTGCGCGTACCGCGCCGTCATGGACGCCGCAGAGCCCAAGCCCACAGGCATACCCAGGTACAAGCTCGAGTACAACGACGGTTCCCTCGTGACGGTCACCGAGATCACCGCGGCCCTCACTGCCTACGAGGCCCACCCGAGAGTGGCCATCACCGAAGTACCCATGGGTGACCCGACATGGCGGCTCTGGATCGCCTTCCTCCGCCGCGCCAAGGCCCACGGCGGCCTGCGCACCCACTGATCTCGACCGCTGCCCGGCCCCGCCACACGGGGCCGGGCCCTGCATGACCTCTTGGAGATCCGACCACTCCCATGGCCACCTTTATCGACCTGCTGTGCGGCGCAGGCGGCAGCAGCACCGGGCTCGTCGAAGCCGGGCACGAACTGATCCTTGGCATCAACCACTGGCGCTTGGCTATCGAGACGCACGCCGCCAACCACCCCAAGTGTGAACACGCCGTCATGAGCCTCACCGACGGCTTCCCGATGCGCATGCTGCCCAAGGCCGATGCCCTGTGGGCATCTGTCATCTGCACCGAGATCAGCCCCGCGGGCGGGAAGCCCCGAGAGACGAACCAACTCGACCTGCTCGACCTACTCCAGGAGGAACGCGACGAGTGGGAGTCCCTGAGCAAGGACGCCTTCGAGGCGACTCGCGTCACCGCCTGGTGTGTCGTACGAGCCGCTGAGGCGAAGCGGTTCAAGGCCATCGTCGTCGAGAACGTCGTCGAATTCGGCCTCGACTGGATCCTGTTCATGACCTGGCTCCAAGCCATGGAACTGCTCGGATACCGGTACCAGATCGTGTGCGTCAGCAGCGCCCACGTCGGCGACGACGTCAACCTGCGCGCCCCGCAGTGGCGTGACCGGATGTACGTGGTCTTCACCCTCAAGACCATGCGCAAGCCCGACCTGGAGCCCAGGCCGCTCGCTCCCTGCGTCGACTGCGGTGAGGACGTGCACGCGATCCAGTCGTGGACCAAAACCGAGGGCCTGCGCATCGGGAAGTACCGGCGCGACTACATCTACCGCTGCCCCAACACCCGCTGCCGCCACGCCATGGTCGAGCCGTACGTACGCCCGGCCAGCGACATCATCGACTGGAGCGACCTCGGGAAGAGAATCGGCGATCGCAAGAAGCCCCTTGCGGACACCACGATGGACCGCATCCGGTCGGGCCGTCGCAAGTTCCCCTGGCGCCCCTACTCGATCTCGCTCACCCACGGCAAAGACGGCGGGGACAGGGCGTTCGGCGTCGAGGACCGGCCGCTGCCCGCGCGGACGGTGAAACAGGGCGACGCCCTCCTGGTGCCGACCGGCGGCTCGTGGAACACCGAAGCCGTCCCCCTCGACGTGCCGATGCGTACTCGCACCACCCGCGAGAGCGAAGCCCTCCTGACGATGGACCCGTTCATCATCGAGTACCGCAACCACGCCACCGCCAGCCCCGCGAGCGACCCGCTCAGCGTCGTCACCGCCCAGGGCAACCACCACGGCCTCGTCACCCACGCCGGCACAGCCCCCGACCGTGCGCGGAACACCCTCGTCGTGCCGTACCGCAAGGCCGCGGTGAAGACGGCCGCCGAACCCGTCCACACCCTCTCCACCCGCGACTCAGCCGCTCTGGTGCAAAACGCCCCGGACATCAACGACTGCTACTTCCGGATGCTCAAGCCCCGCGAACAGCTCGAAGGGCAGCGGTTCCCGGCCAAGTACGTCGTCTACGGCAACCAGGCCGAGCAGACCGCGCAGGCAGGCAACGCGGTCTCGGTCAACGTCGCCCGGTGGATCGGCCAGCGATTGGAGCCCGTCCTGTGACCGGCGCAAGAACCCTGATCGGCACCCACGTCACCTCCCACGCCCCGTGCTTCGGCGACGAGGACTTCGCCGTTGCCGACGACAGATGGAAGAACGGCATCGAACTGGTCGCCATCTGCGAACCCGTTCTCTATGTCTGCGGCGGCTGCCCCTATCGGGCCGCTTGCATCCGACAAGTCGTCCCAGCCAAAAGCCTGTTCACCGGCATCTGCGGCGGTCGGATCTGGCTCAACGGCGTGATCATCCACGAGCTGCCGGACGCCGACCCCAGCGAGCTGCCAGCTCCCGTCATTCGCAAATCGTGCGGCACGGCCGCCGGATCGCGCGCACACCGCAGGGCCGTAGAGCAGCAGTGCCCTCGCTGCCTGCCCTACTACCGCCCCGGACCGAACCCGCTGGACGCAGAGGACGAGGCCGCGCAGCAGCTCGAACTCCCCGACGTCTCCTGACCAACCGAAAGGAACCGCAGTGAAGCAACTGGCCGCCATATGCACCGGCACACCGGACGGCTACCGGATTCGAGTTCTGGCCGAGGAGCACGACAACGACTTGGTGGACCTCACCCTCGACTGGGACAGCTTCCGCCCGGCCAGTGCCGGTCACCGGCTGATCGAGCACGGCTACATGATTCGACCTGACGCCCGAACCCCGGACGCGGTGAACGGCTGGCGAGACGTACCGGGCCAGCCAGGTACCTGGTCCGTGCCCGTTATGCCGACGAACGGGGCAGCCCAGTGACGCACCCGATGATCACCGAGCGCCTTGTCGAGGCGGTTGCCCACTGGACGGAAGGGCGCCACGACGATGCCCAGGAGGTCCTGGCGGACATTGCGCGAACCGGGACGCCATCGCTGATGTACGGCGTCGCGACGGGGCTCGCGGTCATGGCGAAGGCAGCACTGGCGAAGATGCAGGGACTCGACGGCGAGACGTCGTCCTGGATCATCCTGACCCCCAACGGGAGCCCTCCCGAGGACGTCGTCCCGCCACCGCACCTCTTCGCAGCACGCTTCATCACCGCGTTCGCCAACGGGGACAGCGCGACCACGCTCGCCCTCTATGGGGCCGCCTTCACCGCGCCCGACCCCGAACTGTTGCCCGCCTGCATGGAGATGCTGCTGGCAGCCACCGGTGAGGCAGTGCGCGCGGCCACTCCGGGGGCCGACCGATGACCGGCTCTGCCACGTACTCATCTGACGGACTGCGCCACGATGTTGCCGACCGGGCGACGTGGAGCGTCGGGATCTGCGCAGGGCGATGCGGCACCTGCATCTTCCGGCCGGGCAACCTCATGTGCCTGGAAGAGGGGCGAGTGGCACAAATGATCGCCAACGCCGTCGCCGAGGAGGGGCACATCGTCTGCCACGCCACGCTCGGCACCGATGCCCCCGCCATCTGCGCGGGCTTCGCGGCCCACCGGAACGGCAGCACCGCCTCTCTTGCCCTGCGCCTCGCCCGTGCCCGCGTCCTTCGAACCGTCTGGGTCCACGTCGACACCAGAAAGGTGGAGTCGTGACCGGTCTGTTTGCGCTGCTCGTCCTCCTTGCGTGGGCAGCGGGAGTCGTGGTCCTTGCGAACGCCTTCCGGAGGCTGCTTGCCGACGACCCGGCCCTGCGCCTGATCTGCCAACTGCGGCCGGGCGCCGTCGCCCTGTACCTCACGGTGGTCATCGTCGCGTGGCCGGCGGCGATGGCGGCGAAGGTCCTGTCGGAGCTCCTTGATCGGGGCCGCGGGTGACCCATATCAAGCCCGGACGGATCTTCGTGGCCTGCGACCCGCGCGACAGCATCCGCATAAGGATCGAGCAGTACAAGCCGGGGGACATGCGCGCCCTGGTAGCCGACGCTGCCACCGGCCGGAGACGCCGCCTCATGCTCATCTCCGCCTTGCACGCGTCGGCCATCACCAACGCCGGCGTGCGGCGCCGGAGCGGATATGCCCCCGAGACAGCAGAGTTGTCAACGACCGCAGCGATTCGCCCGGTCGTCGTTCCGAGCGACGAGCATCCGGACTGGTTCGAGGGGATGCCAGGTCGCCAGTTCAGGGTCGCCCTGCCGCCCCGGCTGACGCTCCTGAACTCCAACCAGCGGCTCCACCATCACCAGCGCGCGGAGATCACCAGGGTGCTGCGGCGCGCGGCCTGGGCTGCCTCGCGCGCAGTGCCGCACTTGGAACGGGTCCACATCATCGGTGTCCTGCACCCCGAGGACAGGCAGAGGAGAGACCCCGCCAACTGGTACCCCAGCTTCAAGGCATGCATTGACGGCCTGGTGGACCAAGGGGTCCTGGACGACGACGACCACACGCGCGTCGTCGGCCCGGACATGCGCATGGGGCACGTGGTCGAGGGCGCGCGACTCGTCCTCCATATCCGCGACCTCACCTCTGCGGATACGGGTGTTGACCTGCGGAAATAAAGCTTTTCGGTGATCAAGAAAAGCCATCGAAAATCTTGCCCCCTTCGCGAATGCATATAGAATAGAACTATAAGGAGGGGGATAGCCCCCCTTCTTAAACCGTCAGGAGAGACCGTGAGTGCCCCTTTCAGCCCCGAGAGCATCCGCCAGCGCCTGAGCACCGAACAGATCAGCTCCGCCCAAGCGGACCGGCTGGCCGAAGCGATCGCGGGATCCCTCCGCGGGACCTGCAAGGAGTGGTTCCCCGGCACCGACTACGACAACTGGCGGCAGATGCTCCCCGAACCGCTGCTCGACGTTCTGGTCCAACTCCTCACGTGGGACAAGAACGGTCAGATCGTGGCCGATCACCTGCCGACGGCCGCAGCCGCCTGCATCTTCCTGGACCTGCAGAACTCCGCCATTCCCGTCGGCTGACGCCACCCACGACGCCGCCCGGCGACCGGTGACCACCACATCCCGGCCGCCGGGCGGCCTTACGTCAAGGAGGCACATGAAAGCGCAAGACCCCTGTCCGCTGGCGGACCAGCAGGTGTGCGAAGCCACTCGCGACCTCGCTCGCGTCGTGCTGAGACGCATGGCTGTGACGGCGGCCGCGATCGAGCCCCGCATTAGGACCCTCGTCGCCACCCGCGGAGACTCCGGCTACGCCTTATGGCGCCTGCATGGCGCCGACGGGCGACTTCTCCTCCGGTTCGACCTGTGCAAGGAGCCGGACCCGATCTGGAACAAGCTCACCGCCGACCTGCGCCTTCTCGCTCGGCTCGCGGACCTGCGCACGCACCCGCCCGGCTACTACTACGTCCACCCGCTGAAAGACGAGCGCGACATCGCGGTCCCTCTCCCCGGCAACCCCCGGGGCCTTCCCCCTCGAACGATTGGACCCCTCCAATGATCGCCACAACGCCGGCCCTGCTGGTCTCCCCGGACGGCGAAGTCGAAGAGCTGCTGCTCGACTCGCGCCACGCCGACCAGATGACCTGCATCAGGCTCTACGTTCAGGACCCCAGCGCCCATCCGCTCGGCCGCAAGGCGGTCGTGCACGTCGGACGCAGCGACCAGTCGGTAAACGACGTCGCCGGACAAGCGTGGATGAGCATCACAGGGGGAAGCCGGCCGCCTGTCCTGCGCGGCCCCGTCGTCATCACCGGGGCCGTCAGCCCCGCTGGCGACTTCATGCCGTTGCCCGATCTCAGCGCCCAGGCCGTCCGGCGAGCGGGCGAACTGCTCGCCGATGCTATCAGATTGCCCAGTGTGAGCGCGGTGCAGCGGCACGGCGGGCGCCGTTACCAATGTGACGCCTACGCGATCACGCGAGACAAGGTCAGCGGCCGATGGGCCTTCGTCGTCCTCGACGGGGTCGGCGACCGTCCCGCCGTCCAGCATTTCGCAGAGGCGTTCGCGCCCCGCCTTGCTCGCGCCGCAGCCGTGCACGGCGACCCCGCCCGCGCCCTGGCGGCGGTGCGAGTCCAGGCCAGAGGCGGACTCGGTTGGGACTTCGACCCCCGTACCGACCCCAGCGCCGTCGCGGTCGTCGCCACGGTCGACCACCGGTCGCCCCATATCCGGCTCGCCTGGACCGGCGACGCGCGGGCCTATCGAGGGACCCTGGTAGGAACCGCCGAGCCCGCCACTCAAGACCACAACTACGCGCAGAAGTTGCGAAGTCGAGGACGCGCCCCCGGACGGTACGACCGGAACTTCATCACCTCCTGCCTGATGACTGGCTCCATCGGTACGGCGGCGATCCCAAGAAGGCACACTCGCCGACTGCTGCTGTGCAGCGACGGTGTCTACGCGCCGCTCGAGGAACACGGTCCGGACATCGGCGGAATCCTCGACTTCGCCGACGACGCGAAGGACGCCGCGACGATCCTCGTCGACGACGCGATCGCTGCCAGCAAGGACGACCGCCCCGACAACGCCACGGCGCTCGTGGTCGACATCCCCCAGTACTGACCCCGTACTCGCTCACGGCAGGGCCGCAACATTCCCTGAATGCCCATAGAAAAGAAGCTTTCGGGAGCGGTTCCCCATCCTCAACCGGAGACCTCCATGCCCGCTCGCCCCTCGATACCGGCAATCAACACGCCAGCCCACCACTTCGGTGCGATGTTCCTCATCCTTATCGCCCGCGCGCCTGACACCGACACGCTCCGCGCAGCCATGCACCTCGCCGACAACGCGGTGATCGCCTCATGGGCGCTGCGCCCGGACGACCTCGAACCCCTCACCGTCGAGCAGTACCGCCAGCTGCTCAACTACGCCACCGCACCCGAAGTCCTCGACCTGGCCCTCTATCTGCGCGGCGACGGGAAGCGCATCCGCACCCTCATGGATCACATCGCCCGAGAGATGGCGGAACTCCTCTCTCACTACTCCCCGCCGGACGCCCAGGTCTGACACGCGCCCACCAACGCCATTGGAGAGCCATGACCAGTCCACCCGAACGGCAGTGGTGGGTTGTCTACCAGGAGCCGACCCCTGCCGAAATGGAGGTCGTCACCGTCGAACTCCCTCCCGGTGACGACGCCGCCCACGACAGACGGTGCGCCGAACTAGAGGCATCCGGCCACTGCGCCTACGTCATCACCGCACCCGACGAGGACGCGGCAGGCGACATCGCCCTGCGCGTCTGGTCGGAAGAACTCGTCACCAGCCCAACACGCCTGGCGGCTGCTGACGCCTACCTCGCCACCCTCAACCAGCCCACGACCAGACCTCTGGAGACCACGTGAACCCGACCACGATGCACACCCTGTCCGTTCGCATCGCTGAAGAACTCGGCGTTCACCCGGACGCCGCCGCTCGCGCCCTCCGGGCCGTCCTCGGCCTGTTTCGATCCCAGGCCCACCATCCTGCGGTCGCCAACGCCGGCATGACGCCCATTAAATATCTCGGCCTCGCACTCAAGAGCGACCGATTCAAGGCCCTGCTCATCGCCGCCACCCTGACGGCCGCTGGCCGGGACGCTGACGCCAGCCTCACCTGGGCTGCCTATCTCGACCGAGAGATGGCGGCCACCAAGCTCGCCCACGAGGCCGTACCGGACACCGCTGTCCTCGGCGACCCGGAGGCCATTCGCCGCGTCGGCCGCCCACTCGGCCTCACTGACGAGCACACCGACCGGCTCATACCGGGGCTCATCTTCACCATCGCGACCGGCTACCCCTACCGCGCCGCAAGCATGCGACACCTCAGCCTCACCCAGGTCCTCGTGCAGCTCACCGCGGAGGACCTCGCGGAACTCCTCCAGCACGCGGCGCTTGTCGAGGCCGGGTGCACCGAGGGCGCCGACATCTTGCTCCGCCGTATCCAGAACGCCCGTTGACAGTGACGCCTGTCGGCCAGCATCCACGTGGGTCGACGCGCGGCACCGCGTCGACCTACGAGCCAGGAGAATCAGCATGAGCCAACTCGACCTGTTCGCCGACCCCGACCAGCCGGCCGCGCAGCCCACCGCTGTCACCCCGACCCGCAGGCATCTCGCCGACCTTCCGCCGGCCCCCGCGCCCGTGACGATCCCCGCCGCCTCGCCTCGCCCTGCACTCGCGGTCGTCAAGCCCAAGCTGGGCCACTACCGCCCGGCGCAGCGCAACCCGCACGCGCACGCCTTCGAGATCGCGGAAGCCGTCAACTACGCCTGGCACCACGCACACGGGGGGAGCAGCATCGAAATCCCCATCGGCGTGGTCGCCACGCTTGCCCTGTGGCCCCTGCGTGGCCCGGACGCCTACCTTGCCGCCGACTGGTGGCTCAGCCTCGACGACGCCGAGCTGCTGACCGCCTTCCGCGAGTGCTGGGCCCGTTGGTGGATCATGCGACCGGACCTCATCGACCGGGCCACGCCTCTGCACAAGTGGGTCGACGATGAGAAGCCCGACACGCGGCGGGCCGCTGCCGTACGCGCGGTCGTCGAGGCTGCAGTTACCAACGGGCTACTGCACCTGACCACCAGCGACGACCCAGATCTCCGCTCCACCACCGACGTGATCGGGGCCTTGCTTGCCGTCATGCGCTCCGAAGGCGCTCACGATGCCCTCGCCGAGATACACACGCCACCGGAGGTCGCCTATCTGATGGCCAGGATGCTGCTCGACGACAAGCCGCTCGAGCCCGGCATGAAGTTCGACGAGCCCGCGGGCGGGACTGGCGGCATGTACCGCGCCGCTGTACAGGTCATGCGCGAACGCGGCATCGACCCACACCAGTTCGGATGGTCGCTGACGGACATAGACCCCCTCGCGGCCGCGGGCGCGGCCGTCAACGCGATCCTCTGGGACCTCGGCCCGCACGTGCTCATCCGGTGCGGCGACACCCTGCACGAGGGCAACCTGCACGCGCGGGCTGTCCGCGAGGCGCGCGACTCCCTGAAGCGGCGCGATCGCTTGCACTCGCAGGCCGTCTTCCTTGCGGCCATCCAGAAGGTCGAAGCTCTGGTACGCGATATAGCGGCCTGACCTGCGGAAACTCTCTCAGAAAATCTTGAACCCCCCCCTGAATGCATATAGAATGGAACCAATAGGGGAGGGGAGACATGCAAGAGCCACCGTTCACATTCCCGTACTGCCGCAGCCACGACGTCCGATGCCAGCAACCGGGCTGCGACGCCTGCGCCTGCGACCACTGCTTCGACTGCGGAGCCTGCCCCACCGAGACATGCGACCACGACGCCTAGCAGGCGACCGACAACGGCCCCGCCAATCGGCGGGGCCAACCGGCGGCCCACCACGACTTCCTTCCCCAACGCCTCAGGACTGGAGCACAGATGACCTACAAGAAGGGCGACCGCATCGCCCTCGTACACACCACCGACTCGCACACCGAACTCAGGCCCGGCGACGAAGGCACCGTCCACCGGTTCGACGCCAACCTCTCCATCCTCTCCGTGAACTGGGACAGCGGCTCCACCCTCTCGATGCTCCTCGACGACGGCGACGAAGTACGCGCCGCATAGCCACACCGGGCCCGCCCTTGCGGGGCGGGCCCTCACTCGCAGACCTCTTGGAGAACCACACATGCTCATCACCGACGCCGCAGTCCGAGAAGCCGCGGCCAACCTCGCCCAAAACCTCGGCGGAGACTGGGCGATCGACGCCGAAGCGCCCGCCGACGGCGCAGCCCACCTCATCTACAGCGACGGACGAGGCATCGGCTTCCGCCCCATCTTCGGCGGAACCACCGTCCAACTCTGGATCACCGGCAGCGCAGCACCTCCGCTCCCCGACGGGGCCACCCCTGCCGAACAAGCCGTCTACGAGGCGCAGGCCGTCACACGCCTTCCCGAAGGGCACCGCTACAACAAGTCGACCACCCTCGTCACCGAGGACGACGAGGATCCCGAACGCATCATCCTGCGCACCCTTGGCAACGACCTTTTCCCCGCCTTCGAGTACAAGCCCCGCTATGTCGGTCACCGGCCATGGATAGACCTCTTCGATAACGCCCTCGCCGCCGTCACCGCCGAGCGAGACGCCCCGCCGGCCTCGACCAGCATCGAAGTGGACGCTGAGTCTAAGCGCGCCGAGGGCTCCGACGCCGACCGAAGGGTCGAGCGCGAGCCCGCCCCCGAGGTCGACGAAGGCCGTCAGCCGGAAGGTGTCGCTGGCGAGGAGACCCTGCACGAGGCAGCCTCGCTCGATGGGGAAGCCGAGCCCGAAGCGACGCAGCACCCAAGCCCCGAACCTGAACCCGAGCTCGCTCCGGACCGGAGCCCCACCGACGAGACCAGCGGTGAAGCAGACGACCAACCCGCCACGAAACCGCGCCCCCGCAGCGGGACCACGAAGCGCCGTCCGAAGGCCAGGGCCACCTGACCCCGTACAACTCGACCAGGGAGCGCGGCCCATGCCGCACTCCCTCCGGAGTGCCACGAGCAACGACACCGGAGCCATCGCCTGCCAATGCCGCTTCACCACCTCCGGAACGCGGAGAGGACGGGGTGGCGTCGGCCGTTCCTCGTCACGAGGAGCGGTATGACCGAAACTAGGCTCAATTTGGCACAAGGTAATCGGTACGTTGACGGGCCTATCTTCGAGTTGGTCGGCGATGAGGGGGACGGATCATGAGAGACGGGAAGGCCTCGCCCCGCAAGCGAGCCTCGCGCATCTTGCGCCGCGCTGGCCGGATGTTCGTGCTGGCGCTTGCCAGCGGCAGTCTGCTCGTCACAACCAGCCCTGACGCGCACGCCAGCGCGACGACCGTCCTTGCCAGAAGTAGCGGGAACAAGTGCGGCCACGCAATGATTTTCTACGAGACCTTCGCCGAATCCGGCAGCACCTACCACATCACCTATAGCGGTGAACTCTTCTGGAGTTCCCTCGAGTTGGGATGCGGAGACTGGCGAGAACCGTACGCGCCTGTCCTGCAGTGGAAAGGCAAAAGGTGGGGAGTAAATTTCGACTGGGAAGATGCTCCAAACGGATATGACGATGACCATGAGATCGAAAAGGTGTCGGGTTCGGGATACCTCGACGTGAGATTCCGGGTCTGTAACTGGAACACGGACACCGGATACGTCGGCACCTGCGGTCCCAGCTGACTGGCTCCACAGCGTCATCCGGGCGCCGCACGGCACCGAGAAGGTCGAGCTGAGCAACGGTCATCGTGACGGTCCTTCCTCGTAACCTGTCAGCGTGGCAGGCTGGGCCTACGGCAGGACTTATCCAGAGGCTTCGCCCCGAGTGCCGCGAGTGCCGGGGCGGAGCCTCTGTGTTGGAAGGGGAATCCGCTGTGGGCGAGTACGGGACCCTGTTCTGAGCTGGCGCGATCATCCCCGCGTGCGTGGGGAGCAGTTGGTACTGGCACCCGAGCGGTACGCGCGGTAGGGACCATCCCCGCGTGCGTGGGGAGCAGGATCGAGCCCGTCCTCGGCTGGGCGAAGGGCAGGGACCATCCCCGCGTGCGTGGGGAGCAGGACCGGACTCGGTCCGCGCCCACGAAGTCTCAGGGACCATCCCCGCGTGCGTGGGGAGCAGGTCGGGGTCTGTGAGCGCACCCTTTACCGCTGGGGACCATCCCCGTGTGCGTGGGGAGCAGCGGGTGGGCGTGGAGCAGCGCGAGTTCATGGAGGGACCATCCCCGCGTGCGTGGGGAGCAGCACTTGGGGTGGGATCCCACGTGGACGGGCTGGGGACCATCCCCGCGTGCGTGGGGAGCAGCTGTTCTTCACCGCGCGCAACACCCGGCACCGGGGACCATCCCCACGTGCGTGGGGAGCAGTTCGTCCATAAGAGACAGAGTCCTGGTGGGCAGGGACCATCCCCGCGTGCGTGGGGAGCAGACCTGTCGGTGTCCGCGGCGACCGTGATGCGGGGGACCATCCCCGCGTGCGTGGGGAGCAGTCCCTCCCGTCGGTCACCGAGATCCGCGAGCAGGGACCATCCCCGCGTGCGTGGGGAGCAGACCGGCTTCCGCGCCGACCCCGAGCCCTGTGTGGGACCATCCCCGCGTGCGTGGGGAGCAGCCGGACGCGAACGTGGTCACCGACCCGTTGGCGGGACCATCCCCGCGTGCGTGGGGAGCAGGTGCCCCCGGTGGAGCCCACCCGCAGCGTCCCGGGACCATCCCCGCGTGCGTGGGGAGCAGGCCGACCTGGTCCAGGTCCGACAGCCCCTCTGGGGACCATCCCCGCGTGCGTGGGGAGCAGGCCATGAACGACCTCGGGCGGGACGTGGCGCAGGGACCATCCCCGCGTGCGTGGGGAGCAGCTTCGAACCTCACGTCATGATCGACGCCAGGGGGGACCATCCCCGCGTGCGTGGGGAGCAGGAACGCGACCGTGCAGACCCCCCCCCGGGGCTCGGGGACCATCCCCGCGTGCGTGGGGAGCAGCAGACCCCGGGCTTCGACGCGATGGCCGACCGGGGACCATCCCCGCGTGCGTGGGGAGCAGCGGCGGCGGCGCAGGCCGGAACAACGGCAACGGGGACCATCCCCGCGTGCGTGGGGAGCAGGGCCCGCACCCGGGAACCCCGGTCACGGTGACGGGACCATCCCCGCGTGCGTGGGGAGCAGTACTACTTCGACGGCCGTATCGACGCGGTCTGGGGACCATCCCCGCGTGCGTGGGGAGCAGGCCGACACCATGTACACGTAGCCCTTGCGCTTGGGACCATCCCCGCGTGCGTGGGGAGCAGCGGATGGCTCCGGAGACCGAGGGTGTTCGAACGGGACCATCCCCGCGTGCGTGGGGAGCAGGGCGACCAGGTGCGGGCCGCCGCAGCCCAGGCGGGACCATCCCCGCGTGCGTGGGGAGCAGCCTGCTCTGTGCCCTGCTGCTGCCCCAGGGCCGGGACCATCCCCGCGTGCGTGGGGAGCAGATCCGCAGCACCCGCACCACCGGCAGAGCAGCGGGACCATCCCCGCGTGCGTGGGGAGCAGAGCGGCATGTCGAAGCCGAGGATCGCCCACAGGGGACCATCCCCGCGTGCGTGGGGAGCAGCCATCAGTCCCATGGGATGTCAGCCCGTCGTCGGGACCATCCCCGCGTGCGTGGGGAGCAGATGGCGGCCGGCCCCACCAAGCGGAGCGGGCAGGGACCATCCCCGCGTGCGTGGGGAGCAGCCGGTCAGATTGGAGTCCCGGTTGGTCCCGTCGGGACCATCCCCGCGTGCGTGGGGAGCAGGTCGCCCGTTTCGAACTCAGACGTGATGGTGAAGGACCATCCCCGCGTGCGTGGGGAGCAGACGTGGACCGTGCGGAGCGGCGGGCCACCGTGCGGACCATCCCCGCGTGCGTGGGGAGCAGTGTGCGTCGAGGCTCACGTGTTCTCTCTTCGGGGGACCATCCCCGCGTGCGTGGGGAGCAGCGCCGACCGGGCCGGCCGCGCCCCGGGAAGTCGGGACCATCCCCGCGTGCGTGGGGAGCAGATGCTCAAGGAAGCCACCCGCTGGCCCGGCCCGGGACCATCCCCGCGTGCGTGGGGAGCAGCGGGGGGCCGGTGTCAGCGTGAACGGCGTTGCGGGACCATCCCCGCGTGCGTGGGGAGCAGCTGCCATGGCCTCTTGGGCCTTGCGTCGGCGGGGGACCATCCCCGCGTGCGTGGGGAGCAGAAATCACCGGTGGGCGCCCAAGGGATAGCCCAGGGACCATCCCCGCGTGCGTGGGGAGCAGCTCCGGCGCCCAACTCTGGCCAGGCGCAACGAGGGACCATCCCCGCGTGCGTGGGGAGCAGACCCCGGCACCCGAGCCGGACGTCAGCGCGTAGGGACCATCCCCGCGTGCGTGGGGAGCAGACCCAGATGGCGCGGGACGCCCTTGCAGGGGTGGGACCATCCCCGCGTGCGTGGGGAGCAGGCCATCCGCGACCAGCCCGACCTCCGCTGGAAGGGACCATCCCCGCGTGCGTGGGGAGCAGTCGCGGAGGATGGACTGCGCCGCCCACGTCTTGGGACCATCCCCGCGTGCGTGGGGAGCAGGACACCAACGGGGACGTAGGGGATGGGTGGTCTGGACCATCCCCGCGTGCGTGGGGAGCAGGCGGTTTCGGGGGTGAGGGTGGCGAGGGCGGGGGGACCATCCCCGCGTGCGTGGGGAGCAGGCTCCGCGACCTGCGTGTTTACCGCATCCCAGCTCGGTTTCTAGGCACTTTCATCGATTCCGGCAATTTGCTTTATTTGGGCATCCGTATCAATTAGTTCCTGCCGAATCGGCGGCGCTTTGATGCTTTGCTCCAGCCGGGTTGGGGTCTGCTGCTCTGTGGTGGGGCGTTGCTGTTCGGGCGGCGGATCAGGGTGAGGCCTTCGTGGTCGGTGGGGTGCCAGGCGTGGTCGTGGGTGCGGAAGGTGAAGCCCTGCTCGTTGTTGGTGGTGTGGGCGAGCAGGGCGCGGCCTTGGCCGGCGTACTGCTGGACTTCGTCCCACAGGGCGTCGCGGATTCTTGCTGACGGGTTGCCGATGAAGACGCCTGACGAGATTTCCAGGAGCCAGCGGGTCAGGAATCCGCGGAGGCCGGGCGGGCAGTTGGTGAGGACGATGACGGTCACCAGATGACTGCTTCTTCGGCGTCTCCGTAGTTCCGTCCGGCGGCGACTTGGTGGCCACCGTCGGTCTGGAGCGTGACGCGGTCTTCCTCGCTGAGCCTGTTGCCGCTGTCGTCATTCGGTAGTAGGAGGCGTTTGATGTCGTTGACGCAGCGGTTCAGCAGCCCGGTGTCGTTGATGCGGTCCCGTAGGGCGCGGCGGGTGCGGGGGCCGACGTCCTCGTCTGCTTCGGCCGCGATGTCGAAGGCGAGGGGGATGCCGATCTCGGTTTTGTAGAGGTCGGCGATGTCCAGGACGAAGGACAGTTCGTGGCCGGAGTGGACGAAGCCGAGTCCGGGGCTGCATCCGAGGGAGGCGACGACGGCGTGGGCGATGCCGTACATGCACTGGGCGGCGGCGGTGATGCCCTGGTTGACGGGGTCGCCGCTGCTGAAGTCGCCGGGTGTGTACTTCCTGCCGTACCAGCGGACGCCGGTGCGGGCGGCTTGGGTGCGGTAGCAGTCTTTGACGCGGTCGCCTTCGCGGCCGAGCAGCTGTTGGCGGGTCAGGCTGGCTGGGTCGTCGTCGGGGAAGCGCAGCCGGTACATGGCGCGGGCGACGGCGAGGCGGCTGCGCATGTTGGCCCATTGGGTGGCCTGGGCTTCGACGAGGGCGGCGGAGCGGCTCAGGGCCCTGCCGCCGGCGTAGTAGCGGACGCCGTGTTCGCCTACCCAGGCGACGCCTGCCCCGGTTTCGCCGAGGACGCTCATTGCCTGGTGGGTGATGCGGGTGCCGGGGCCGAGGAGGAGGGTGCCGATGGTGGCGGAGGGGATGTGGGTGGTGCCGTCGGCGTCTTCGGCGGTGATGGCGTTGGCGTCCCGGTGGATGGTGCAGCGTTCCAGGTAGATGAAGGAGAGGCGTTCTCCGGTGCGGGTGAGGTGCCGTGGAGTGAGTGCGGTGCGTTTGCCGACGGTCGTCACGGGCTCACTCGGTCGTGGTGGTGAGTGGGGCGAGGGTCATCAGGCCGCAGCCGTAGGCCTTGGCCTTGCCGAGGCCATGGGTAAGGGTGCGGCGCAGTGCCTCGGGGTCCGTGACTTCGAGGCGGCCGTCGAAGGTGGCGGTGACCACCGTCACGCGGTGCCGTTTCGAGGCGGCCTCGTCGGACTTGGAGAACGCCAGGGAGCGTGGATCACGGACGGTCAGCTCGTGCCGGTCGCCGTGGTGCTGGTGGCCCTTATATGTCGTGCCGCTGGGCAATAGCCGGTTCTCGTCGGGCTTCTCCACGATCCGGAAGCCTGAGCGTTCTTGGCGGTCGAGGAGCCATGCCTTCTGGTGGACGGGGGTGCGGTGGGCGGTGCGCTTGGTCGGTTCGCCGTCTTTACGGCGGATGTGGTGCACCGGGTTGGCGGTGAGCCGGAACGCCCAGGTGTCGCCCTTGGTGAGGCGTTCGAGGAACGGTGCGTAGGGGCGGGACTGCCAGCCGGGTGTGTCGGGGTCGAGGGCGGCTGCGGGCCAGCCGGCCTGTTCGACGAGGTGGGTCAGGTCGGGCCGGTCAGGGCTGACGATGTACAGGAAGACTTCGGCGCGCGCGTTGTGGTCGAGGCGCCACAGCACCCTGGGCCCGTCGGTTCCGGCCGGTAGCAGGCCGGGGAAGGACGACAGGACCGCGGCGTGGAGCGACTGGGGTGAGGAGAGCAGCCGGCGGGCGCCCGGGCGCGCGGTGTTCACGCGGAAACGGGTCAGATACATCAGGCGGTTTCCTCCTCCAGAGCACTGAGCGGGTCGTGGTGCGGCACGGTGTGGCCGGGCGCGGGCGTGCGTGCGGCCTGCGCCCGTGGATTGGGGACGTTCAGGGTCGTGCTGACCACGGTGCGCAGGGCGTGCCGACGGTGTTCGGCGGCGAAGCTGAGCGGCTGGTCACGCAGTACGTCTTCCTCCCCGTCGCGTTCGCCGCCGGTGGCTTCCCGCAGGGTCACCAGCGGCACCGTGGTCTGGCTGCCGTGGCACTTCTGGTACCAGGCGGACGCCTGCCAGGGCTCGTCCCGCAGTGCCTGGTCGAGAGTGATGTCGGGGTGGAGGCCGAGTTCGACCGGAAGTGCGGGCGGGCAGGAGCGCCGGCCGAGGTAGGGCGGGTAGACCGGTGCGCGCAGGGCTGTGTGGAGTGCGGTGATGAGCGTGTTGTCGCCTTCGAGGGCGGCGACGAAGACGGCGTCGGCGAGGTAGAAGCGTTCGGAGAGCGGCATGGACTTGCCGGTGACCGCGTGGTGGGCGGTCTGGAAGTCCCGTACACGCGTGCCCGGCTGGTCGATACGGACGCCGAAGCGCAGGGCGCTCAACGGTGCCAGCCCGGCGTCGTCGCCGCGTTGGAGTCCTTGGGCGGCGGCCAGCATGCCGATAACCCCGCTCTTGGTCGGGGCCGACTCGGTGGTTCGACGGACGAAGCGGGCGGAGGCCCCCCACGCTTGCAGGGGGCCGGCCAGCCGCAGGGTGAGCACGCTCATGCGGGCTTCTCCATGCGTTCGGCGACCGCGTGGCCGACCGACTCGACGAGCGCGGACAGGCTGCCGGCCTCCGTGCCGATTCCTGCGAGCTTCTCGGTGTTCGAGCCGACGCGCAGCACCCAGGTCAGGGTCGACTCCTCGTCGCCGTAAGCCCGCTCGATGTCGGGGATGAAGTCCGCCAGGCGCGCGGATGCCTCCCGCAGATGTCCGCTTCCCTGCTCGGCGGATACGGGCTCCTCGAAGGCCGCGACGAAACTGATGGGGCGGGTGGTGCGGAGCTTGACCACGACCGCGTCGGGGAGGGTGTGGTTGCCGAAGGTGTTGATCTTCCCGGTGGGCAGGGAGGCGACGAAACCGTGCAGGAATGCCTCGACAGCTCGGCGCACCGGAGTGATGCGGGGTTCGTCCGCGCGCAGGCCTTCGCCGAGGTTGGCGGCGAGCTGGTGGACGCCGAGCGCGGCGTAGCGGTAGAGAGTGGCGGAGTTGAAGTCGACGGTGCCGATCATTCCGGCTCCGGGCTCCGCGTCGGTGTTGCGGTCGTCGACGGCGGTGTAGTAGTCGGATTCGTTGTCCACCCGGTGCACGCTGATCGCGTGGGCGACCTGGACGGCGGCATCGACATTGATGTCGGCGGAGTCGGCGACCATGCGGCCGAACAGGGCGATGTCGACGGAGTGACGGGTGTCGGCGATCTGCTTGGCGCGGGCCTTGTTGTCCTTGTTCTTCAGGAATTCCTTGATGTCGGCCGCGCCTTCGACGGCGAGTGCGGCGAGACCGTCGAGCTGCCGGGCACTGAGGAACATCAGGTACTTGGACTGAGGCGCCGGTTCCTCCGCAGCCTCCTTCTCCTCGCTCGCCTTCCGCTTGGGCACCTCGATCTTGGACCCTGTGGCCCCCTGGATCACCTCAGCTGCGAGAAGGAGAGCCCCGGCACCGTTCAGCGACGGGTGCAGCGCGGTGATGCGTGTGGCGAGGACTTCGGCGACCTTCTTCGTGCGTACGCCCAGCTCGCTCGGGTCCAGGAGGTGCTCGTAGCCGAAGTACGAGCGGGTGGCACGCTTCCACGCCTGACTGGAGACACGGGCCCGGGGCACCCCGCCGTACACGGCGGACTTCGGCGCGCCCGTGTCGTCGCGGTTCAGGTTGCTGGGCGGGACGGTCTGCAGGGCATGTACATCGAGGAAGATGCGGTTCACGAGGCGTCCTTGTCGGTGGTGTCGGCGGAGAGGGGCGAAGCGTTGGACCCGCTGTCTTCGGGATCGTGCTCGTCGTCGGGGGCGCGGTAGGCGTGGAACGAGCGTCCCCAGGCGCGGCGTACGGCGTCCTGGCCGCCCGGTTGCTGCCAGCGGTAAAGCTGCTCGGCGAGCAGCGCGTAGTCGAGCGCGATGTCTTCGCCACGCAGCAGCAGGACGAGGTCGCGGAGCCGCTGGGCGAGGGAGGGGAGATCCGGCGCGGTGCCGGCGCGGACCAGGCGTTTACGGACCGGCTCGGTGATCTCATCCTTTGGCATCAGCCCCCGCACGGCAGCGCCCAGGCCCGTCGGCTTCTCCCGGCGGTCGCGCAGGTGCATCGCCGTTCCGCGTGACTGCTGGTGCAGTGCCCACAGTGTGAGGGCGACGTGGACGGCGTCCTCAGCGCGGGTCAGTTCGTCCTCGCTCGGGGCCCGTCCGCCGTTTTGCGGTTTCTCGTGGAGCGGGCTCGTGTCGGCCAGGCCCCACAGGTCCGGCACCTGCTCGTACTTCCTGCCCGCTCCGCGGCGCAGCCTGGCCAGCGCCGCCACCGCGTGGGCCTGGTCCTTGAGATAGCCCTGTTGAAGAGGGGCGATGATCTCGCCGGTGATCTGTCCGACCCGTTGCCGGACGGTCGGCATGGTGGCGGTGTCGCCGGTCATGCGGGCTCCTTCGCAGTAGAGGAGTCAGATCCGGGCGCGGAGCCGGAACCGGCCTCCGGGTCGGAGAACGGATGGCCCAGGGCTTTGTTGAGGCGGCTGCGGAACCATTGGTCGGCGAGCGCGGAGTTCAGCCACAGGGAGCCCTTCTTCGCCTCGACGGTCCGGCCCTCCCATGCCGCGCCGCCCGCCTGTGCCAACTGCTGCTCGCCCAGCCGTGCGATCAGGCGGTGCACGTCCCGCTGCCAGACCTTGCGCTGCTCGTACGGGTCGTCGGTTTTGGCGAGGTCCTGGAGCCAGGTGCGGTACGGGCCGTCCAGCGCGGCGAAACCGAGATCGCGGGCGGTGCCCCTGCCCGGGTCGGACTCGATGCCCGCGGCGCGGGCCAGGTCAGTGGCGAGGTCACCGAGGGCGGTGACGGCGCCTTCCGCGTCGGATACCGCGTCGATGGCCTGCTGCGCGTACTCACGGTCTTGCTGATGGAGGAGCCTGACTGCCAGGGCGAGACGGTCATCGGCTATCTCGTCGATCACGGATTGCTGGGTGCCGTACAGAGGGCCGATGACGCGAGCCCGGATGAGGTAGCCGCGCGGCAGCTCTCCCTCTGTCACCAGCCGGGCCACCCATTCGAGGACACCCGGCCGCAGTCCCTGGGAGGCCTCGGAACCCTGAGCGCTCTCCGTCCGGTTGACGATCAGGGCAGATAGCCCCCGCCATGCGGAACGCGCGGGGTCGTGCTCGCGCGGCAGGTAGACCAGCGCCTCACCGCGCTTCTTCTCCTGCGCCGGGCTGCGCCGCCACGCGGTCATCGGCTCCCGGGTTTGCATGTTGTGCGCAGTCAGCGGGTCGCCGTAACCGAGGACGACGCCGTACGCTCCGTCCGCGTCGAAGTGGAGCCGCAGCCGCCGCGTCTGCCAGGTGTACAAGTCCCGTACGCCCGAGGGGTGCCGTGGTCCGGCGACGCCGGGACTTGAGGGTTCCCGCCGCCAGGCGGGGCGGTCGTCCCCGTCGAACCGCAGGCCGGTGGTGTCCGCGGCAATCAGGTTCAGCAGCAGGGTTTCCCGCAGGGTGCTGCCTTCGGCGAAGACACCTCCGAGCGTGCCGGCCCAGCCGACCCCCAGCGGATACACCTTGCCGCCCTTGGCCCGGCCGTCGCCGTCGACGCCGGTCTTGATGCCGGAGGTGTCGTAGGCGTGCGTGTGGACGACCCAGCGGGCGGCCTCGGAGAATCCGAGCCGGTCTACAGCCGGCTGCCGGGAGCTGAAGAAGGGCTCGCCGTTCGGGACGTCGGCGACGATCCGGTTGAGGGAGAAGACTTCGTCCCGCGCCGTACGCAGGCCCGCGACCTGGAAGAACGGTGTCACCGGGTGCAGCAGGTCGAATCGGTCACGGTGCTGGGCAAAATATCCAGGAACGGGTGCGAAGCAGTCGTCATCGGCCCACAGATCCGACCAGTGCTCGATGTCGCGCGGCCCGTCGAGAGCGTCATGGGCGATGGCGAGAAGCAGGCGCAGGAGGGCGAACTCCTGCGTGGGAAGGTCCCCGACGATCCGGCGCAGCCCGTCTCCCTGAGCAAAGACCTCGCGCAAGGAGAGCTCAGCCTGGGTGCCGTCCAGCCGCTGCACCGGTATCCAAGGCCGGGTGGTCAGATCGAACGACACCCGGGACGGCGCTTCGGACACCAACTCGTCTTCCACCATGCGTGCTGTGCTCGCTTCAGTCACTGGTCACCTCAAGGCCGTCCCGCTGGCTGTAGTGGAGTGAGAAGCCTGCCAGGCGGGTCTGACAATCGGCGTCGAGCGCGAGAATCAGCTGGCCGGCGAGCCAAGGGCTGTCCTTCGCCTGCCAATCAGGCACATAGAGTTCTTCGAGTTCCGTGATCGCCCGGTCCATCACCTCGCCGTACGAGAACTGGATCGGCAGACGCAGCCCACAGCCCGCGGCCGCCCGGGCCGCCTTCGGCGACGGAACCCGATCCAGGGGCAGTTCCAGCCCGCCCCTGCCCTTGTCCAGCCACGGCACCGTGGCCAGTGACCCGTCAGTCCGGCGCTGTACGACGAGGACTTCCAGGCTCTCCTTGCTGTCCCGGACCTGGGCCCTGCCCGCACGGGTGTCGTCCGCGTCGCCCGCCCCGGCCGCGATCCAGCCGATGAGCGGCCGCCCCGGCCTTTGGACATCGCCGAGCCGGAACACATCGGCACGCTCCGCCTGATCCGTACGGTGCCGCTCGTGCCGCTCCAGTGCCTTCGCCATCGCCTCGGCCCAGTCCTGGGGACCGGTCGGCCCGTCATCGTACGCTCCCTGCACCAACGGGCTGATGTCCTGCGGCAGCCGCACCGGCCGGCGCGCACCCTCAAGGTGCGGCAGCAGCACGGACGCCGAGCGCAGCAGCGCGTACGCCCCGTACACGGCGACCGACCCCCGCACCGGCGTGGGCACATCGGTACCCCAGTCCACACCGGTCATCAGGCAGCGGGCCCTGCGCAACCCTTCGGGCCGGTTTTCCTGCTCCGCGCCGCGTTGGTGGCGGTGGAGACGCCCCATACGCTGGAGCAGCAGGTCGACCGGGCACAGGTCGGTGACGAGCAGGTCGAAGTCGACATCGAGGGACTGCTCGGCCACCTGGCTGGCGACCACGATGTGCTTGACCGGGCGCCGGTCTCCCGCTTTCTCGGGTGGGCCGAAGCGGACCAGGAGGTCGGCGTCCTTGGCTGCCCGGTCGATGTCGAGGAAGCACGAGTGCGCGACGGTCACCTGCTCGTCGCCGAACCGCTCGCGCAGCACGCGGGCGGTGTCCAGGACTCGCCGGACGGTATTACGGACGACCAGAACACAGCCTCCGCCGTCGAGTTCGGCGGCCAGCCGGTCGGACAGGACCCCCAGATCGTCATCGAGACGCTCGACGTGAACGTCACCACCACGCGCGGAAGCATCGGGGCGCTCCATCACGGGGACCTGCCCGGTCGTTACGGCGGTCAGTAGGGGGTAGGCGTCGGCCTGAGCCACTGCCTCGAACTCTGCGGCACCAGCGCCCAAGCCGGCTGCGGTGCCCGCTCCGGCGTATGCCTCGGCGAGCTGGCGGCGCCGGGCCGCGGGCAGCGTCGCGGACAGCACCACCACCGGGACCCGGTAGGCACCCAGCCACGACAGCACCCGGTCCAGATAGACGCTCATGTACGTGTCGTACGCGTGTGCCTCGTCGATCACGACGACCTTGCCCGCGACCGCGAGATGGCGCAGCGCCAGGTGTCGGCTCTTGAGCCCGGCGAACAGAAGTTGATCAACAGTTCCCGCGACGAACGACGACAGCATCGCCTTCTTGCGGCCACGTAGCCACTCGTGTGCCACCAACTCTGCCGGGGCGGAACGCTTTTCGTGCCCCGGCCGCCACTCGAGTGTCTCGGCGTCCGCGTCCACAGCGGTGATCTGCTGCCGGCTCTCCCGCATCAGACCGGCGTACTCGTCGTTGAGGGCCGCTTTGGAGTGCGCCAGCAGAACGGACAGTCGGGTGCCTCCCTCAGCAGGCAGCCGCTCCAGCCAGTCCAGCAGACGGGGAAACATCGCGTTGCCGGTGGCCATGGTCGGCAACGCGAAGAACACACCGCCCGCTCCCGACCGGGCCGCGAAAATCTCGGCAACGGCCAGCGCCGCCTCCGTCTTCCCCTCGCCCATAGGCGCCTCGATCACCATCAGTCCCGGCGCGGCCATCGAGCGCGCCAACCGGACCGCCGCCTCCTGCACGGGCCGGACCTTCGCCCCCGGCGGCAGATCGAAACGGGAAGCGAAAAGCTCACCCACATCCCCCGTCGGCTCGACGGGCCGCCAGGGCGGCGGCAGGCTCAGCCCCCGCCAGGCAGCGGCCACCCGCTCCTGGCCCGTACGGTGGATCTCCTGCGGAAAGTACGGGAACAGCTCGGGATTGCTGGCAATCCAGTCAGCCATGATCACCAGAGCCGTCAGCAGCACCTGAACCGGCTGCGGCAACTTCACCGCCCGCCACGCACCGAGGCGCTCCCGTACGCCGTACTCGTCGGCGCTCGCGTCGAGCAACTCGTCCTGCACCCGCTGCCACACCGGGCGGCTGAGCCCGGGGGTACGCAGCAGATGCGGGCGGTCGTCCAGCTCCTTGATCTGCCCATGCTCCGGAGGCACCCCGTGATGGCCGCCCGGAACGACGCCGAACTGCCCGGACTGCTTCCGCGTCCAGCCATGACGCTCTTCGAGCCACTCACCGAGCAGCACTTGCCCCGCCAGACCGTGAGAGGCCAGCTTGCGGTCTGGGCCGAACTGACGCTGGGTGGGCATCTCAAGACCCTCCCCACGCATCCGGTCGGCGAGCTGATCGACCTGGCAGGCGAAAGCGGGAGTCGCCTTGCCGATGTCGTGCACGGCCGCCAGCCACACCGCCAGACGCCGGGCATCCTCATCCCCGCCGGGCAACGACTCGGCCACCAGGCTCTGCACGTTCGACGGCACCCAGTGATCCCATAGCAACCCGGCCACAGCGCCGCTGTCCTCCATATGGCACCACAGCGGCAACCAGCCCTCGGTATCCCGATCGTGCTTGGCCCACACGCTCCGCACCGGTCCCGACAACCGCCCGCTCAATCCCGACCGAGGCTCCCCTTTACCCGTCATACCTGATGCATACAGCTAAAACGCAGGCCACAACGTTCATATGAGGAAAATCCGCTGCCCGGGGATCTCATTCGTGCGCAATCAGCGTGGCGGCTCACGGCAAGCCGTATCATCCGCCGACAGCTCTGCCACCGGGCAGAGCCAGCTGAACACTGCGAGCCAAGCGAGCTTCCCGCTATGACCTGTTTGCCGGAATCGGTGAAACTGCTCGGGAAACCGGGCAGGGCGACCATGAAGCCCCAGGTCACGCAGTCTGCTCCCCGCGCATGCGGGGATGGACCCCCGCGCGAAGAGCTCACCAATGTTGAAGAGACCTGCTCCCCGCGCATGCGGGGATGGACCGCACGGCGGCCGCGCGTTCATGGCCGACCAGGGCTGCTCCCCGCGCATGCGGGGATGGACCCGCAGGCTTGAGGACGGCATTCCACAGGAACAGCTGCTCCCCGCGCATGCGGGGATGGACCCGCAGGCCGCAGCCCCTTGTCCCACGCTGTCTGCTGCTCCCCGCGCATGCGGGGATGGACCCGCCGCCTGCACCTGATCATCGATCGCCCCGAGCTGCTCCCCGCGCATGCGGGGATGGACCCGCCTCGTAGAGGTCGTCACCGCACTTCAGCGGCTGCTCCCCGCGCATGCGGGGATGGACCCGCCTTGCAGGACCTGCACCAGGACCTCGCCAGCTGCTCCCCGCGCATGCGGGGATGGACCCCACCACGACCGGCGCCGCTCCGGCTTCTACCTCTGCTCCCCGCGCATGCGGGGATGGACCCAAGTTCGTGCGGGCCGAGGGGGTGCTTGGCCACTGCTCCCCGCGCATGCGGGGATGGACCCCGGCCTGGTCAGCGACGTCCGTTCTCACCGAACTGCTCCCCGCGCATGCGGGGATGGACCCAGGGAGGACGTCAGCCGGGACGCCCGGCTGCACTGCTCCCCGCGCATGCGGGGATGGACCCTTCGTGCGTCCGCCGGGCGGCAACATCAAGGGCTGCTCCCCGCGCATGCGGGGATGGACCCGCTGTTCGGATTGTCCTTGGACGAGAGAATGGCTGCTCCCCGCGCATGCGGGGATGGACCCGAGCCGGGCGGTCCGGTCTACGACCTGCTGCTCTGCTCCCCGCGCATGCGGGGATGGACCCGAAAACGACCAGCGCGGCAGCCGCCGCACGTTCTGCTCCCCGCGCATGCGGGGATGGACCCCTGGCAGAGCGTTCCATCCGGCCGCAAGACGGCTGCTCCCCGCGCATGCGGGGATGGACCCGGCGGTCAGGTTAGGCAGCCCGCACAGGATGCCTGCTCCCCGCGCATGCGGGGATGGACCCGCCATCGCCAAGCTCGACCCGTCTGCGGCCGACTGCTCCCCGCGCATGCGGGGATGGACCCGGATTCGGCGTCAGCGTCCAGCAGATCTCCCACTGCTCCCCGCGCATGCGGGGATGGACCCTGATCCGCACGACAAAGGCCTGTACCCCAGGACTGCTCCCCGCGCATGCGGGGATGGACCCGCGACCGAGACGCACATCGAACGCTGCTGGCACTGCTCCCCGCGCATGCGGGGATGGACCCAAGCTCGCCAACGACCCGGAGTTCGCCGCGATCTGCTCCCCGCGCATGCGGGGATGGACCCGGAGGCCATCACCATGTGCCCGGCGTCCAGAACTGCTCCCCGCGCATGCGGGGATGGACCCTATGGGCAGGCCCGCCGCCGGTTCGCGGACGGCTGCTCCCCGCGCATGCGGGGATGGACCTTGCAGCCCCCGGGATCCCGAATCCCTGAACAGCTGCTCCCCGCGCATGCGGGGATGGACCCGTCGAGTTTCATATCGCGCCAGGCCGGCGCCACTGCTCCCCGCGCATGCGGGGATGGACCCCCACCCCACCGTCCGCCGACCACGAAGATCAGCTGCTCCCCGCGCATGCGGGGATGGACCCGTGACCGTCGTGGCGGCGCAGTCCGGCGTGGGCTGCTCCCCGCGCATGCGGGGATGGACCCAAGCTCCTCACCCCGTCACACGCCAGTAGGATCTGCTCCCCGCGCATGCGGGGATGGACCCTGGTGGCGCTGGGCGCTGATGTCCGACGAAGCCTGCTCCCCGCGCATGCGGGGATGGACCTACTCGTCCACCGCGTCGGTCGGGTACTTCAACCTGCTCCCCGCGCATGCGGGGATGGACCCGTGCTACCCATGTCCGGGGTTTCGATGGGCTGCTGCTCCCCGCGCATCCGGGGATGGACCCGGGCCCGGATCGTTCGTCGGCATCAATCAGACCTGCTCCCCGCGCATGCGGGGATGGACCCTCGGCTACCCGGCTGGCGGCGTGGAAGGCGCCCTGCTCCCCGCGCATGCGGGGATGGACCCCACATCCGATGAAGCCCATGCTCCGTACGGCGCTGCTCCCCGCGCATGCGGGGATGGACCCAGCGTCCACCGCTCGGGGCCGAGGCGATACAACTGCTCCCCGCGCATGCGGGGATGGACCCCCGTACCAGGAGCGGACCTCGTCGCGGCGGACCTGCTCCCCGCGCATGCGGGGATGGACCCAGGGGCTCCTTGTCCTGCTCCAGGTTCCACTGCTGCTCCCCGCGCATGCGGGGATGGACCTTGTGCCCGGCCCGTCACCGTCCGCCCGCTGAGCTGCTCCCCGCGCATGCGGGGATGGACCCGCGACTACGGCATCAACGTGAACCTGGTGGTGCTGCTCCCCGCGCATGCGGGGATGGACCCCGGGCGCTCCGGCTGACGGACGTGACGACGGGCTGCTCCCCGCGCATGCGGGGATGGACCCGTGATCGCCCCGATCGCGAGCACCGGGCCCGTCTGCTCCCCGCGCATGCGGGGATGGACCCTACACCCCGACCGGCACCATGAAGTCCGTCTCCTGCTCCCCGCGCATGCGGGGATGGACCCCAGCCGGCAGCGGTGAGCAGGCCGGGAATCTGCTGCTCCCCGCGCATGCGGGGATGGACCCCCGATCGAGATCGACCAGGTGGAAGACATCGTCTGCTCCCCGCGCATGCGGGGATGGACCCCGGGTGGGGGTGCGGTCGCTGGGCTGGCAGTTCTGCTCCCCGCGCATGCGGGGATGGACCCAGCACGATCACTCACTGGCGGGTCGTCACCAAATGCTCCCCGCGCATGCGGGGATGGACCCCCGAGCGCGCACTCGTGCCCCGGTGACGCGCGCTGCTCCCCGCGGATGCGGGGATGGACCCCCGCTGTAGCGAGCCGCCTGAACATCCCGGGCCTGCTCCCCGCGCACGCGGGGATGGACCCGCGGGCTACCTGATGGATCAGGCCTGGCACAACTGCTCCTCGCGCACGCGGGGATGGCCCGAGCGGATCCGCGGCCTGTGGATCGACGGGCGCTGCTCTCCGCGCGAACGGAGGTGAACTGCCGAAGCCGCGCGAGCGGCGCCCGTTTGACCGGGGCCGAGTCTTTGGGCATTGGAAGGTCAATCCGCTGCGGGCGGGTTCGAGGCACCCTCCCGAGCTGACGAGATCGTCGCGAATGCCTTCGGTCTGGCCCCTTGGGGCTTCATTGAGGCCGAGTTGAGGCCACAAGGACAGGAACAGACCGACAAGGCTTCCGAAGCATCGGCAGAGGTTAGCCCCTCTGGCCTGCGAAAACGTCTTGAATGAGCATTGATCGGCAAGGACCGCCAAGATCCCCAAAGGACTCATAATCCGTCGGCCGTGGGTTCGAGTCCCACCCGCCCCACTTGTGCAGGTCGCTGACCTGCGGAAACGTTCCTCGTGAGGTGTCGGACCGTCAACTTTCGCTGAACGGAATGAATCCGCTGCTCGCGAGTTCGGAGCAGGGTGAGGATCTTGCTCCCTCGCCGGGTAGACGTCGCGCTGACCTGCGAGAATGCTGGCGAGCGGAGCTTGAGTCGACGAGTCGGCACCATCTCCTCGACCTCATTTTCATGATCGTGGGGACGTGTTGGGGACGCGGGGTTTCAGTGGGGTCCGTCGGCCTCGGTCCGCAGGCTCTGGGTTCGGCGTCCGGAATGCCTCCGGCCGGGACTGCCTACCGGATTCGACCACAGCTTCGAGGAGCCTGATCGCACCGGCACCAGGACGTGAGGGGCTGGTGCGCGCGGACGGAAACTGCCCGAACTGAAACGGCCCAGGTGTCCCCTTGGTCGTCAGATGTTCCTGGACGATGCGGGAGCGGTGGTAGACGCCGTCCGGCATGAGGCACCAGGCGTGGTGGGCGTCGAGCGCCGCTTTCAACCGCGTACGGTTTGCGGTCGAGCTGGCTGAGTGCAGGACTTCCAGTTCGGTGAGGTCGCAGATCGCGACGAGGCCGGCGCCGATTCTGTCGTCCCATTCGGTCGTGTTCTGGCGGAGCAGGACGCGGACGAGGGCGGAGGTGTCGATGAGGTAGTCGGCGGCGGTCGCTTGTCCGCTTTGGTGTCGGGGACGTTGCCTGTCGTGCTCGTGGGCTGGTACTTGCTCTTGTCCAGGAGGAGGTCCATGTCCAGCGCGCCTTCGGCCGCCAGGGTGCGGGCCTCGTCGAGCGCGCGAAGACGCCGGTAACGGGCCGTGACCTCCTGCAGGGCGGCGTTGATGGTGTGGCGTTTGGTGGTGGTGCCGAGTTCCTTGGTGGCTTCTTCCAGTGCTTCGTCGTCGAGATCGATGACCGTACGGCTCACGATGTGACCTCCTCGGCTATGACCCTCGACGGAACTAGGCAGTTTCGTTTGGATCAGTCGGTCATTGGTCTGGTTGTGCCGTTGACCGACGCGCAGTGGGCGCGGATCGAGCCGTTACTCCCGGACCGAACACCGAGACGGGGTGGCCGCTGGCGTGACCACCGCGAGGTGATCGACGCGATCGCCTTCAAGTTCCAGACCGGAACCCAGTGGGTCCACCTGCCGGAGAAGTACGGCAACTGGAGGGGCGTCTACAACCGGCTGCGCATGTGGGCAGTCGACGGCACCTGGGAGCGGGTGTTCACCGCGCTGATGGCCCAGGCCGACGCTGATGATGACCTGGCCTGGGCCGTGTCGGTGGACTCCACGATCGTGCGGGCTCACCAGCACGCGGCCGGGGCCCGCAAAAAGGGGCTCCGGCCGGCGAACCGGCCGACCACGCCATCGGCGATCCCGCGGCGCACTGACCACAAAGGTCCACCTCGCTGAACGGAGATCATCGAGTCCAGGAGGGAGGACAAGCCGTTGTCGGAGGCGATGGAGCAGGGTCAGGGCCTGGACTGATGGCCGCTGTGCAGAGTCGGTGCGTAAGACTCCCCGGGGCCGCGGCGCGCGTAGCCGCAGCCCTCTGCCCGTACGGGCAGCGCGGACACGGTCCTGCAGCTCCTCAGGGAGGCGCACGGTGAGTGGCACACCTGCCCAGGCCGTCCGAGGCATTACTGAACGCCCCAGCACTTCGCAGCACGGGCCGACAGACCGCAGCCCGCCTGGTCCGCGGCCGTGGGCCGGGGGAGCTGTCGCCGGCGCTGTGCGTGCTGTATGCGGGCGTTGCTGGGCCCTGCGCTAGAAGGTCAGGTTCCAGGCGTCGATCTTGCCTGTGTCGGAGGCGGCGTTGTCGTTGACGCGCAGCTTCCAGGTGCCGTTCGCGACCTCCGAGGAGGCGTTCACGGTGTAGGTCTGGGCGATGTTGTCGGCGCTGCCGCCGGCGTGGTTGTGCAGGATGTAGGCGGTGCCGTCCGGCGACACCAGGTCGACCTTCAGGTCACCGATGTAGGTGTGCTTGATGTCCACACCCACCTTGAGGGTGGCCGGGGCGTTGCCGGTCACACCGGTGACGGCGATCGGGCTCTCCACGGTCGCGTTGTCGTTGATGGCGAAGTCCGCGAGGTTCTCGAAGTACTTGCCGGTCGGCGGGGTGGTCCCGACGGCCTTGAGGGCGTCGACCTGTCCTTCGCCGAAGAACGAGTTGTTGGCCGTCGTGCCCGTGCAGCGGGTGTCCGAGGGGCAGGCGATGTCGTTGGCCTGCTCGGCCAGCTTGGCGCGGAGCTGCGCCGGGGTGATGCCCGGGTTGGCGCTGGCGATGAGTGCCGCCACGCCGGCCACGTGGGGGGTGGCCATCGAGGTGCCGCTCTTGCTGCCGTAGCCGCCGCCGGGGACGGTGGAGTACACGTTGCTGCCCGGCGCCGCGACGTCGATGACGCCCTGACCGTAGTTCGAGAACGAGGCCTTCGTGACGCCCGTGCCGTTGGCCGCGACCGTGACCACGCCCGGCAGCTCGGTCGGGATGTCGAGGCAGGCGTTGGTGATGGTGCGGGTGACCGGCGTCGAGTCGTTCGGGCTCGCGGCGTCGGTGGTCTTGTGGGCGAGGTCGTAGTTCTCGTTGCCCGCGGCGGCGATCTGGAGGGAGCCCTTGCTCTCGGCGTACTCCTGGGCACGCTTGACGCCCTCGATGATGGCGGCCTGGTCGATGTTGTCCGGGCAGTTGAACTGCCAGGGGTCCGTGTAATAGCTGTTGTTGGTGACCTTGAAGCCGTGGTCACCGGCCCAGACGAAGCCGCAGATGGTGTTCTCGGCGAAGAAGAAGGAGTTGCCCGGCTCGGCGACCCGGACCGCGGAGATCTTCACCCCGGGGGCCACGCCGACGACGCCCTTGCCGTTCTTGGCCGCGGCGATGGTGCCCGCCACGTGGGTGCCGTGCGTGTCGACGTCCCGCCAGGCGCCGGCACGGGTGTCGGGCTTGCCGTAGGCGCAGGAGACCGAGTCGGCCGCGTTGAAGTTGGGCGCCAGGTCCTGGTGCTGGTCGTCCACACCGGTGTCCAGGATGCCGACCGTGACGGACGCGGAGCCTGGGTTCACGGCCCAGGCCTGGTCGGCCTTGATCTGGCTCATGTCGGCCCGGACCGGTTCTCCGGCCGGGGTTGAGGCCTGGGACGGATTTGCCGGGAGCGCCGGGTTGTAGGCGTCGGCCGGGACGTCCGAGGTGCGCGTGGCACCGACCTGCTGCACGCCGGCGACGCCTCGCATGGTGGCGGCGAATCCGCTGGACGCCGAGTGGGCGACGATCACGCCGATGGCGTCGAAGTTGGAGAAGACGGTGCCGCCGTTGGCCGCGATCGCGGAGCGGACCGCCGAACTGTCACCGGGGGCGGTGATCACGAGGTAGGCACGCGTGCCGGCCACCCAGGTCGCACTCTGGGAAGCCGGCACGGCGGCCGGAGCGTGGGCCTTGGCGGCCGGCGCGGTGGAGGGGACGACGGGGAGCGTGCCCGCGAGGGCGCCCGGGGCGCCGAACGTGAGGGCGGCGCCGAGGGTGGCCGCCAGCACCATTGTGCGTCTGGGTCGGCTGGATATGTGGGGTATCAATGCGTCCTCCGGAGACGGCCCAGCCGTGCTGAGGGCAGCGGCCGGGTCGTACGAAACGAGTGGTGGATGCAAAATGTCAGGTGCATGCTCCAGTACGGAAGTACCTTTCCGTCCAGGGACGCCATAGAGGCATGGCTGAAAAGAGACGTACTCCGGGCATCGGTAGGTCGGGATCCACCGAGAGCCCGGCGACGTCGACCGCGCCCTGGCGTACGCCGCCGGCCTGGTGCCGGCCGTGCTGCCCGCACCAGAGCGCCGGACCCGCGCGGCGACCGACACCGCCTGCGCCCTGCTGGCCGTCGGCGACGTGCCGGCCACGTCCGTCCAGCTGCGTCGCCCGGTGGGTCAAGCGTCTGGCCGGAGGCGTCGCAGTCGCCCCTGACCGTTCCGACGTTCAGCCTCCCGCCCGTCATGCCGGCCGGCCCCTGCACCGCGATGCCGCTCGTGCCCGTGAAGTACGCGGCGCGAGCGAAGTGCGCCAGACGGACGGCGAGGGATCCCCGTGTGGGTGGGGCGCGCATGCGGGTGCGACCATCGAGAGGGTCGTGAAGCCACAGGTGCCGGCACCCGCCGCTGAGCGCCTGCAGCGCGACAGGTTCTGCCGCCTGTCGGCGGCCGACCCGGGGTCGCCCCAAGCCGTCACCCAGAGAAAGACTCCCACGATGAACTCGTTGGACCGCCCCGCACACGGACCCGCGCCGGTCGACCACCGCGCCGCGATCGCGGTGGAGACCGCCCGACTCGTCGCAGCCCTCCAGGATGCCGATCTGACGAACGCCGTGCCGAGCTGTCCCGGTTGGAGCCTGGCAGACCTGGTCAAGCACACCGGTGGCGTCCAGCGTTGGTTCTCGAGTCTTCTGCACGCGCGCATCCAGGAGCCCCCGCGCACGCGGGAGGTGGACCTGCGGCTCCCGGAGCGGCGGGAAGAGTACCCGGACTGGCTGACCGACAGTGCGACCGTGGCAGCGCAAGCCTTCGCGGCCACCGACCCGGACCTGCCCATGTGGGCATGGGGCGTCGATCAGCACGCCCGCTTCTGGGCACGCCGGATGCTCTTCGAGACCCTGTTGCACCGGGTCGACGCCGAACTGGCCCTGGGCCGCCGGCCCACGATCGACCGCCCATCGGCCGTGGACGGGGTCGACGAGTTCCTCGTCAATCTGCCCTTCGCCACCTCCTTCGCGCCCCACGTCGAGAACCTGCGCGGTCCCGACAAGGCCATCCGCTTCCGCGCGGCCGATGGTGAGGAAAACTGGCTTGTCCGCCTGCGGCCCGACGGCTTCGGGCTCGACACGAACCCGGGTGCTGCCGAAACCGCCGACTCGACCGTTCATGGAACCGCCGCCGATCTGTTGCTGCTCGTCTACGGCCGACTGCACCACGACGCGGCGAGCTTCGCACGTGACGGAGACGACGACCTGCTGAGTCACTGGTTCGCCAACTCCGCTTTCTAGGACGGATTTACGTCGTCCTGGTCTTCGTGGACCGGCGGCGGAGAACTGGCAGCAGGGCAGTAGTCGCCGGAGCCGCACTCCGATAGGTTACCGACCAGGCGGTACGTTTCGCGGGGTGTCCCGCCGCCTTCATGTGCTCGATGAACACCAACGTTTCATCCGCAACAGGACGGAGAGCCGCTCATGGCGCAGGCACAGAACCTGACCCGCGACAGCCTCGCCTACGCGCGCGAGACCTGGAGAACCCTCGAGCCCTACCACGGGACCGTCTACTTCTCGCCCGAAGCGGCAGGCCGGTACGGCGAGTTGGGCGTGGACGCCAGGACGGGGTACTTCGCGTCCCGTTCGGCCGCGCTCGGCGCGGCTTCTGCGGAGGTGGTCATCGCAACGTTCTACAACTTCAATCCACAACTGGTGCGCCGGGCCATACCCGCGGCATGGGAGGCCGCTACGCCGCAGCAGTTCACCGCTGCCCGGCTCGCGGGGATCGATGCCACGCTCCGCCGCATCCTCGGCGCGGAGGTCTTCTCACCGGCGATGGCCCGCGCGGCGGAACTGGCCCGTACTGCAGCGGAAGTGACTGTGCACCACCCGCAAGGCCGCCCACTTTTCGCCGCGCACGCCGCACTGTCGTGGCCGAGCGAGCCCCACCTCGTGCTCTGGCACGCGCAGACTCTGCTGAGGGAGTTCCGTGGCGACGGCCATGTGGGGGCACTGCTGACCGCCGGACTGAGCGGGATCGAAGCTCTCGTCACGCATGCCGCCGCAGGCGACGTCGATGCAGGGGTCCTGCGCGACTCGAGGGCATGGACGCCGCAGCAGTGGGGCGAGGCCGTGCAGAGCCTACGTGAGCGTGGATGGCTCGACGACGGACCGGACCTGGCGCTGACCGAGGAAGGGGTGCGGCGCAGGGAGGAGATCGAGCACACCACCGACAGGCTGGCCGCCCTCCCGTACCTCACGCTCGGTCCCACGGCCTGCGCCGAACTCCGCTCACTGGTCAGGCCGTTCAGCCTTGTTCTGGCGAAGGAACTCTTGCCGTGGGCGGTCGGCCGCCTGAACGAAGAGAGCGCAGGAGAGAGGGCGCCGAGGCCGGGAACGCCCGATGGTGCCTGAACCGTCCATGTGGCGTTGCCTGTTGCCCCGCTACCGGCGGCACTGAAACTGCGGGATCTGCTGCGCGACGCCGTCGACTGAACCGTCTCCAGAGCGATCAGCCACGGTGCGAGGTCAGTATCGGCCAGACGGTGATGGCCTTCCGGGTGATCGTGAGGGGTCCTGACTCTCCTGCCGAACGCCCTGCGGTTTCTCCCCGCCGGCTGTCTCGGCGAGGCGGATACGAGGACTTGACGGAGACCGACGAACCTCATCTGATCTCCCGCTCGCCGCAGCGTGCCAGCGCCTCCGCGGCCTCGCGTGTACGCGGGTGGCCGCAAACTCGGCGACGTTCACACAGCAACTTGTTCTCGTGCCGGTGGAGGTCGACCCGAAGTTCGGTTCGGTGACACTCAACGTGGAGTTCGACTGCCTCCTGGCCGACAGGTGCTCCAACGGACCGCAGTCGTGGGACGGTGCACTGGAGTGGACGGGTGCGGATCCGTTCTCGCACTCTGCGGTCGGAAAGATCAACCACACCTGGAACGCGGCGAACAACGCGGACAAGCTGGACCTGTCCACGAAGATCACCGCCTACTCGCCGGTGGCCAACGCGTCCGCGACGCGGTGGCAGGCCGATGGCGCGCAGATCCGTTGCGACAAGATCTCCTCGGACACGCCGGGTTGCACCTTCTACAAATACATCCCGACGTGGGTGATGAATTTCATCAAGACGCCGCCGGCCGTCGCACACGCGTGGCTGATCCAGTCCAAGCTGCCCACCCACCCCGGCAGCAAGGCAGCCAACAAGCCACTGTTCTTTCTTCCTGCCGAGGACAAGAACGCGCACAACCGTGACCCGGACGACAACCGCAAGGTGATCTGCCCTGACGGGTGGGCGGCCACCTATGGCAACCCGGACGCCACTACCGTTCCCGAGATCAGTTCGACCGACAAGGCGTCATGTGACGAGTTCGCCTACGCCTCCACCTACAACTCCGGGGGCATGCCCGCCGGCATGGGCGGCATGAACGAGGTCGACACCGGCAACGACTGCGTGCAGACCTACGCCACCCGGGTCAAGCAGGGTGAATGGCATCTGTACGACGACATCCGTGTGCCTGCTCCGACATGGAAGGAAGTGTGTGGCCGCTCGGCCATGTCGGGATGGATCAACTCCACCTCGATGGGGGGAGCGTTCAGCGGGGGCTTCTCCGGCAAGTACCGGTTGCTCGACCAGGACCCGTACTGGGTGAACTTCCCCCAGTTCACGCACTGCGATGCGTCCAAGGCGACCGTGAATTGCACGGTTCCCAAGCCGTGACAGTCTTCTGACCGTTGGTGGGGCACAGCACTGGTTCTCGCTGTGCCCCACCAACACCACGTTGTGCACGGAAGGAGTGAACCTCAATGCCTGAAGATCTCGCATGGATCGCCGATGCCTGGCGTGGCAGGAGCCCGAGCGCCACCGACCTGTACATCACCTGCGCCCGCGGCCTCAGCCCTCAGCAGCTGGCCGAACGTATGGCCGACCATGAGCCGGTCGAGGTAGGTCGGGCCCGCCCTCACCATCCAGGAAGCACACCGCATGGTCGACCTCACGCAGATCTACTGCGTCGGACGCATCGGCCAAAGCGGCGACTGGTCGTTCATCGTGGAGTGCGTGGGCAGTGAAGGCTGGGCCCTGGACCCGGCAGCGTCCCGCGACGCCGAGGTCCTGATCTTCGACCCACGGCCGGACGATCCGCCCTCCTTCTTCACGTACCTCGCCGACGGTGAGCTGCAGCTGCACTTCGAGCTGGGCTTCGGCTACGACCCCGTCGGAGCCCAGCCCGAACTGCTGCGCCCGGCGCTGGAAGCGGCCGGAGTCATCCCGCCGGAAGACAGCATCGATGACCTGCTGGGCGAGGACGAGGAGTTGTCGCCTGTCGAAGAGAAGCGCCGGGTGATGAGAGTCGTCGGTGAGCATTTCGGGCTGTCACTTCCGCGGCAGGTGATCGAGAACGGGCAACTTCCTGCCGTGGTCACCTGCACCTCACCTCCGTCCTCCTGGTGACCACGAGCGTGCTCGGAGATCCGACAGGCGTTCGCAGGGCCGCGGCACCGGTCATGCGCACGGACGTGACCCAGACGACACGGCGCCGGCAGCATGGAACGGCGAAGCCGATGCCGTGCCAAAGGGGCAGCGTGGGCGGTCTGCGAGCACGCCTTCGCGCAGCCGGACGTCTGGTCTGCGGAAGAGGCCACAGAGGCTTCGCCCCGAGTGCTGGGGCGGAGCCTCTGCGCGTTGGAAGGGGAATCCGCTGTGGGCGAGTTCGGGACCCTGTTCGGAGCTGGCACGATCATCCCCGGTGTCTTCGGTCTGGATCCCTGTGGGGCTCGTTGGGGACGCGTTGGGGACGCAAGGACAGGAACAGAATGACAAGGGCCGAGAAGCACCGCCACGACTAAGCCCATCTGACCTGCAAAAACACCCTAGATCGGCGTAGGAACGCAAGGACCGCCAAGATCCCCAAAGGACTCATAATCCGTCGGCCGTGGGTTCGAGTCCCACCCGCTCCACCTGTGCAGGCTCCTGACCTGCGGAAACGTTCCTCGTGAGGTGTCGGACCGTCAACTCCCGCTCAACGGACTGAATCCGCTGCTCGCGAGTTTGACGCCGGGTTGGCCTGTGTCGGCTGATGTCGCTCTGACCTGCACGTATGCGCCCGGAAACGTAGCTGGTGAGGCGTGTCCTGGTCGGCTCTGCTGCGGCGTTGAGGCCATTCTGAGGCCGAAGGTATGGGGAAGTACCCGGGAGACTGGGCTCCGACGAGTCGTCTGGGTATGGCTCAGGGCTTTGGAGGGTGTGTCTCGTACATGCGGACGGCGACGATCAGGCCGGAGACGGCGGTGAGGGCGGCGACGGTCCAGATCGCGGTGGTGATGCCGCAGGCGTCGGCGAGGAAGCCGGGGAGGAGGGCGCGACGGCGAAGCCGCCGTCGCGCCACAGTCGGTAGACCCCGACGGCACGGGCGTGCCTTCTCGGTCCCGTCTCCGGTGCGCACTTCAACCCTCAGCATCTCGAGCGCCCGCCGGTCCGGCGTCAGCATGCGGTCGAAGAGTTCGATGGGGGTCCTCTGGGTTGTGGACCGCTCGGGATGTGCCTTGGCCATGGCCGGTAAGTGGTGAGGAAACGGCCCCGAGAGAAAGCGGCCTTGCAGGGAGCCCCCGACGGTTGTCGGGGGCGGTCGAGGCCGAGTCTCGTTGGGGCGTGCTGACAGCCGCGAGGGACGGCGGTGGGACGTCCACGGTCGCACGGCGACCCGTACCCCGGCGTGCCGAGGTCAGCGGCTGTTCCACCGCGGTGTCCCATTCGGTCTGCGGCGGCGGGCTCCGCGACATCTCCCGCGGGTAGGCTTTGCCTGATCAGGCAAACTCGGCGGGGACGAGGCATGGGCGGGGTCGAGAGAACGCGGGGTGGCGGGGCTGAGCGGGCGACCTCGCGGGATGTCGCCCGGCTTGCCGGGGTGTCGCACACGGCCGTGTCCTTCGTCTTCAACGGGCGTGCCCAGGGCAACCTCTCCGCTGAGACGCAGGAGAAGATCCGCAAGGCGGCCGAACAGCTCGGCTACCGGCCGAACGCGGTCGCCCGTGGCCTGCGCCGGAGTCGTACCGCCGTGATCGGTCTGGTCACGGACGAGATCGCCACCTCGCCGTTCGCCGGGCGGCTGCTGCGCGGGGCCATGGACATGGCGTGGAGCAGTGAGCACCTGGTACTCACCGTCGACTCCGGACAGGACCCCGTCGCCGAGGACGCGGCTGTCGCCGAACTGCTCGACCGGAGGGTCGACGGGATCATCTACGCCGCGCTGTCGTTGCGCCGCGCCCGAGTCCCGGAAGGGCTGCACCGCACGTTCGCCGTGCTCGCCAACTGTCTCCCCGAGGACGGCTCCCTCCCGGCCGTCATCCCCGCCGAGCGGGCCGGTGGCCGTAGCGCCGCGCGCCTCCTGATCGACGCGGGCCACCGCCGTGTCGCCCTGGTGGGCGGTCTGGACGACATCGCGACCGCGGAACGGCTGCGCGGCTTCCGGGACGTGCTGCGGACGGTGGGGCTGACCGCCGAGAAGGACTGGATCCTGCGGACGGGAGGGGAGATCGCCGCCGGGTACCAGGGCGCGCTGCGGCTGCTGGACGGTGTTCCCGCCGACCGGCGGCCCACGGGGATCGTCTGTTACAACGACCGGGTCGCCGCGGGGGTCCTCCACGCCGCCGCGCGCCTGGGCCTCGACGTGCCCGCCGAACTGTCCGTCGTCGGCTATGACGACCAGGAACACATGGCGGCTTTCCTCAACCCGCCCCTCACCACGGTCGCTCTGCCCCATCGCGCGATGGGAGAGACGGCCGTCCGCCTGCTCCTGGACGCCATCGACAGCGGGACCGCGCCGCCGGTCACCACCCGGCGGCTGGAGTGCGCCGTCGTCACGCGGGGTTCGGTGGGACCAGCTCCCAGCCCGTGACCTCGACGTCCTTCCCCGGCACGGTCAGCTCCGCGATGTCGTCGTCCCGTCGGTACACCCGTTCCGTCGCCGTCGCCCGGTCACCCGCGAACAGTTCCAGCAGGGAGCCGTCCACGAGGATCCGTACGGTCAGGGTCTCGCCCGGCGGGGTCGGCAGGACCAGGGGGGCCGTGCCGTCCGGGCGGGAGCGTGGCCAGGCCGTGCGGTCCAGGGTCACCGTGCCGGACGCCGGGTCGAGTCGCACGGTCAGTTCGGCCCCGGACGTGGCCCGCAGCAGACTCACGGTCGCCGCTGAACGGGCAGTCACCAGCAGGTCGTACGCGAGGGGGAGTGACCGGTGCGTTCCTGGTGCGGCCGTGAACGGGACGGCCGCTCGCAGTAGTTCGAGCTCCGGAGCCGGTACGACCCGTAGCGTGCCGTCCTCGTGGGTGTCCATCACCCTGGGTGCCGTGAGGACGCCGGACCAGCCCGCGCGGTCCACCTCCTCGGGCGGCCGTGACTCCCAGGACCAGCCCCAGAGCAGGGCGCGGCCGGACTCCGTGTCCTGGAAGACCGAGGGGGCGTAGAAGTCACGGCCGAGGTCCAGCGGGCCGCCGCCCGTACCCGCCGCGAACCTCGGTCCACCGTCCGCCTGCTCCACCAGACGCCCCGTGATGTACGCGGTGCTCAGCGGGTCGCCGTCCCACAGAGCCACTGCCAGCACCCAGTCGCCCCCGGGGGTCGCCCACAACTGCGGGCACTCCCAGCCGATCGCCCGCTTGCCGAAGGCGCGGGCCGCCGCCGGGTCCCGGCCGTCCAGCAGGACCCCGGCGAACCGCCAGTCGTACAGGTCCTCACAGTCGTACACCAGGACGGACGGGGTGCCGTCGGCGTGGCCGGCGCCCATCAGCGCCCAGCGGCGTCCGGCGAAGCGGAAGACGAAAGGGTCCCGGAACATCGTCACGTCCAGGCCGGGTGGTGGGCCGGCGACCACCGGCACCGGCAGTTGCGTCCACTTCTGGAGGCCGTCGTCCTCGGCCACGGCGAGACAGATCGCGCTCAGGCCCTGGTGGTCGTGGTCGATCCCGGAGTACACCGCTGTCGGTACACCACCGTCGTCCACCACGCAGCCGGACCAGCAGCCCGCCTCGTCCGGGCCGTCGGGCGTGGGGCGCAGGGCGATCCCGTGGTCGTCCCAGTGGGCGAGGTCGGGGCTGGAAGCGTGGCCCCAGTGAACGTTCGTGTGTACGGGGGCGTCGGGGTTGTGCTGGTAGAAGACGTGGTATCGATCGCCCCAGCGGAACGGGCCGTTCGGGTCGTTCATCCAGTTGGCCGGCGGGCGGACCCTGAAACGCGGGCTGTTGGCGTCGGTCGACCGGCTCACGGAACTCAACGATTGACTCCTGCGGATGTGATGCCCTCGCGCAGAGGGCGCTGGCCGACGACGAACACGGCGACGGCGGGGATCATGGAGAGGACGACTCCGGCGAGGACGACGGAGATCGAGCCGGTGCCGAGGTTGCCCTGGAGGGAGACCAGGCCCAGGGGCAGCGTGAGGTTCTCGGTGGAGGTTTCGAGGATCAGCGGCCGGAAGAACTCGTTCCAGTGGTAGTTGAAGGCCAGCACGCCGACGATGGCGAGACCGGGGGCCGCCAGGGGGGCGTACACCGACCGGAAGACGCGCCACGGACCCGCGCCGTCGATCATCGCCGCCTCGCCCAGGTCCTTGGGCATACCCATGAAGTACTGGCGCATCAGGAAGGTGCCGAAGGCCGTCGGGAAGGCCGGGACGATGAGCCCGAGCAGGGTGTCGGTCAGACCCATCGTCTTCAGTTCCAGGAAGACCGGGACCATCGTGACCTGCAACGGCACCATCATCGTGGCCAGGACCAGCGCGAACAGCGGCTTCTTGAAGCGGAATTCGAGGCGGGCGAAGGCATAGCCCGCCAGGCCCGCGGTGATCATCTGGCCGGCCGCGATCAGCGCGGTCACCAGGGTGGAGTTCAGTGCGTACAGCCAGACGTCGATCTGGTCGAAGACCCCGCGGTAGGCGTCGACGGTGGGGTCCGTGGGGATGATCTTCGGCGGCAGGTCGAAGGACTCCGCCGGCGTGCGCAGTGACGTCGACACCGTCCAGATGACCGGGCCGAGCGTCAGCAGGGCGCACAGCGCCAGGCCTGCGATCCGGCCCCAGGGCGCCAGTCCGTGCCGTACGCGGGAGGCGGTGGGGCTCGTGCGGGGACCCGGCATCGAACCCGATGCCGGACCCGATACCGAACCCGAGAGGGAACTCGTACTCATCTGACTCACCCGGCTCACTGGTAGTGGACGTAACGCCGGCTGAGCCGGAACTGGAGTGCGGTGACCGTCATGATCAGGGCGAAGAGCAGGACGCCGACGGCGGACGCCTCGCCGAAGCGGAGCTGCTCGAAGGCCGTCTCGTAGATGACCATCACGACCGTGCGCGTCGAGTCGCCGGGACCGCCCGCCGTGAGGACGTACGGCTGCTCGAAGACCTGGAGGGCGTTGATGATGCCGACCACGGACGCCACCAGCAGCGTGGGCGACAGCAGCGGCAGGGTGATGGCGAGGTGTTTGCGCACCCCGCTCGCGCCGTCCAGCGAAGCCGCCTCGTGCACCTCTTTCGGGATGTTGTTCAGGCCGCCGACGAACAGCAGGAACGAGAAGCCGAACTGCTGCCAGACGTACGCCAGGACCACGGCCGCCATCGCCCCGTTCTCCGAGGTCAGCCAGGGGACCGAGGGGATACCGACCGTGCCCAGCAACCAGTTCACGGGGCCGAAGTCCTGGTTGAACAGGTACTTCATCACCACCGAGATGGACGCGGCGGACAGCACCAGCGGGAAGAAGAACGCCGAACGGAACACGGACCGCAGCCACTTGGGCATCCGGCCGTTCACCGCGATCGCCAGCACGAGCGCGATCAGCAACTGGAGTGCGACCGCGAGCACCATGAAGACGAGCGTGTTGCGGAAGGAGACGAGGACCGTCGAATCGGTAAGGATCTCCCGGTAGTTGGCCGCTCCGGCCCACCGCGGGTCGTCGATCACATCCCACTGGAAGAGGCTGAGGACGACCGAGCCGACGATCGGTACGACCGTGAAGACGACGATGCCGACGACGGTGGGTGCGAGGAACAGTACGGCGAGGAGGCGGGTGCCCTGGGTGCGGATGGTGGTGGCGGCCGTGGACTCGGATGCCTTACGGGTCTGACCGGTCCTGCGGTTCCTGCGGCTCCTGCGGGTGCGGGCGGGCTCCGGCCCCACGGGCCTGATCTCGGTGTTCGTCACACGTCACGCTCCATGGCCTTCTCCAGGTCCCCCTGCAGCCGGCGCAGCGCGGGACGCACCGCGCCGGGGCTCGCAAGGGCGGTTCCGGTGTGCTTGATCAGCAGCTGCTCGACCTCGTTGACCTGCGGCGGGGCCGGGATCGGGCCGGTGGTGGGGATCTTGTCGAGGGTGTCGTAGAAGACCTGCCAGTGGGCCGGTCCGGTCTCCCGGTAGCGGGCCTCGTCGACCATGGAGCGGCGGGCCGGAGTGGTCTGGTTGGCCGCGAAGAGCTGGGTCATCACGTCCTTGCGGGCGGTGTACTTGATGAACTCCCAGGCCTCGTCCCGCAACTTCGACGTGCGCAGCATCGCGTACCCGGCGGCGCCGAACTGGTGACGCCGGGTGCGCCAGCGCGGGAAGTACCGCACGTCGTAGTCGGCCGGTTTCATGCCCGCCTGCTGCAGGCCGCCCGCCCAGAAGCCGCCCGCGGGCGTGACACCGACGCGGCCGGTGGAGAAGACGCCGACGAGGTTGCGGCCGTCGCCGCCCTCCGGCCGGGTGCACAGGTCCTCCTGGACGAGGGAGGAGAGGTAGTCGTAGACCTCCGCGACGCGGTCGGAGTCGGCCAGGGGTGTCGTCCAGCGGTAGCCGCCGCCCCGGCCGCGCCGCTGTGCCTCGGGATAGAAGGAGTTCCAGAGCCAGTCGCCGCCGGGGGCCTTGGACTCGGTGAGGAGGTTGGTGTCGTTGGCGAAGAGCCAGGGGACCACTCCGCCCCACAGCCGGTTGGTCCAGAAGTACGGGGTGAACCGGTCGCCGTTGCTGCGTTTCATCGCTCGCAGCAGCGTGGTGAAGTCGTCGTGGGTCCAGTCGTCGTCGGGGAGGTCGGCACCCGCGCGTTCGAGGACCCGGCTGTTGAGGTACATGTCGGCGGCGTTGAACTCGACCGGCAGCTGGTAGAGGCTCCCCTCGTACATCATCGACTCGACCAGCGAGGGATGGACGTCGGCGAAGTACGTGCGCAGCTCGGCCGCGTCCCGCTTCGCCCACCTGTCCAGCGGTACGCCGAGCCGCTGGGCGAAGAGCTGCACGCCCTCGGTGGCGACGTACACGAGGTCGGGTGCCGTGCCCGCGGCGATCTGGGTGAGGATCTTGGAGAAGAAGTCCGACCAGTCGTAGGCCTGTACGGGGTTGATGCGGATCCTGATGTCGGGGTGGACCTCGCGGAATCCGTCGCGCAGGGCGCGCTGCGCCTCGGGGTTGAAGGCGGAGCCCAGGGTGGCGATGACGAGCGAGCCGTCGTCGCGGCCGGGGATGTCGGCGGCGGTGAGGCGGTCCCAGCCGGCCGCGACACCGGCGAGAGCGGCGGCTCCGGCGCCGTACGCGCCGTAGCGCATCAGGGCCCGTCGGGAGAGGAGCGAGTCGGTCATCGGCGAGCCTAACTCGTGTTAGCCGAAGTCGGATTCCACGATGATGAGAACCCCGCTGCGGCCCTGTCAAGGGATGTGCGCGGATGGGAAATGCGGATGGGAAGTTGCGAACGGCCGGTGCGCGAGGGCTTGACCTTTAACGAGTTAGGTATACGGTTCCGGATCACGTGAGCCGCATCCCGACAACGACGTCGGGGAAGGGAGCCGCACGATGCGTGGCATGAAGAGGAGTTCGCTCGGCCCAGGGGAGACACTGTCCAGGCGGTCGCTGCTGACGGCCTCGGCCGTCGGCGCCGCCGGTGTTCTGCTGCCGGACCTCGTGAGACCGGCGGTGGCGGTGCCCCGCGAGGCGACCGCCGCGTGCACGGGCAGCTACCGCGCCGAGTACCACTTCACGGTCCCCGACCAGTGGATGAACGACCCGCAGCGCCCGGTCTGGATCGACGGCGAGTACCACTACTACTACCTCTACAACCCCGACTACTCGACCGGCGGCACGACGGCCGGCACCGCCTGGTGCCTGGCCACCAGCACCGACCTCGTCTCCTTCACCGACCGGGGCATCGCCGTGCCCAAGGACACGACTTCCAACGGCGATGTCTGGTCCGGCTCGGCCGTGATCGACACCGGCAACACCGCGGGCTTCGGCGCGGGCGCCGTGATCGTCCTCGCCACCATGGCGCCCGACGACGTCACCCAGGCCCAGTACCTGTACTACTCGACGGACGACGGTCGCACCTTCACGAACGACGGCACCGCCCCGGTCCTCCCCAACCCCGGCGTACGGGACTTCCGCGACCCCAAGGTGATCCGCGACGAGGAACACGGGCGGTGGGTGATGCTGCTCGCCGAGAACGACAAAGTCGGCTTCTACCACTCCGCCGACTTCAAGGCGTGGACGTACGTCGGCGGCTTCATCAAGGGCGGCATCGGCGTCCTGGAGTGCCCCGACCTGTTCCGGATCAGGGCGGACGACGGGACCTGGAAGTGGGTGCTGGGCGTCAGCGCCAACGGCAAGGGCTCCGGGCTGCCGAGCACGTTCGCGTACTGGACGGGTTCCTTCGACGGTACGACCTTCACCGCCGACGCGTCCGATCCCCAGTGGCTGGACCACGGCTGGGACTGGTACGCGGCGGTCACCTTCGACAAACGTGACGCGAGCGGGGTCCTGGACCCTGACGCGCGGTATGCGATCGGCTGGATGAACCACTGGGACTACGCGAACACCACGCCCACCATCGAGTGCGACGGCTTCAACGGCACCGACTCGATCGTCCGCGAGGTACGACTGAAGCACGCGTCGGGTACGTATTACCTGGCGTCCCAGCCGGTGGCGGCCCTGGACGACCATGTGTCGCGCACGGTGGACCTCGGCGACATCGCGGTCGAGGGCACACGACCGCTCGACTACACGGGTACCGCGTACGAGCTGACCTGTGAGATCACCTGGGACCAACTGGTGGGCGCCGGGCTCCAGTTGCGGCGGTCGTCGGACGGTGGGCGGCACATCGACGCGGGGGTCTACGGCGACTACGCCTTCGTCAATCGCGGTTACACCGTGAGCCCCGACACCTCCGGCCGCTGGCAGGAGAGCCGCACGCCGTTCGACCTGTCCGCCGGCACGGTCCGCCTGCGGATCCTCGTCGACCGCACGTCCGTCGAGATGTTCGTCGGCGACGGCCGGTACGTGCACTCGACCGAGGCCTTCCCCGACCCGTCCGACACCGCACTGGCGCTGTTCACGATCGACGGGCAGGCGGTGTTCCGGAACGTGGTGATCCGGGAGTTCACGGTCTGATCCGACGGGGAGGTGGCCGGGGCGGGCCGAGAGGCTGCCGACGACCGGCGCGCCAGGGCTCTCTATACCGAGGCAAGCCAGACATCGGCACCGCGGAAACGGGCACGAGATTCCACGCCCGCACATGTGGTGGAGCCTCGCCTGTCGGTAGGGGAATCCGCCGCGGGCGAGTTCGAGAGGTCCTATCCAGCTGGCGAGATCACTCTCGACGCCGTCGGTCTTGCCCCTTGCGGCCTCATTGAGGCCGCGTTGAGGCCACAAGGACAGGAACAGACCGACAAGGCTTCCGAAGCATCGGCAGAGGCTAACCGCTCTGAACTGCAAAAACGTCTTGCTTGAGCGTTGATCGACAAGGCCCGCCAAGATCCCCAAAGGACTCATAATCCGTCGGCCGTGGGTTCGAGTCCCACCCGCCCCACCATGCACCCCTGTGACCTGCGGAAACGTCTCATCTGGGGTGCGGATTCAGGGCGTTGGTCCACGGGGCTGAATCCGCTGCTCGTGAGTTCGACTTCGTTGCCATCAGCGTTAGTTGCGGCCACTTTGACCTGCGCAGACGTGTCAGCCCACGGCTGGAGGATGGCGTCGTGGGTGGGTTGTGCGAGCGTCTGGACGTCGAATTCTGGACGCTGGCTGGACGCGAGGATCCGGAAGTGCTGCCCAGGGACTTTCGAGTGGGCGGGCCTGCCGGGCCGGCGGGGCACGGACGCAGTCCGAATGGCGTGCGGTCCGAGTTGGGACGCGAAACAGCCCGTACTGGAAACGGCCCAGAGAGGACCGACAGGCGGGGCGGGAGCGGCCGGGCTGGGTGGCTCCCGCACATACAGCCGCCGGTCTTTCTGCTCATCCCGTTCCTCCCGGGGCAGCGACGCCTACCGCTGAGGCGAGACGTGGTCCGCTGCCCACGGCCGCCGAGCGCGTGCTGCTGGTGATCGCCGACGACGTGACGTGGTTCGACAAGGCCGACGTGGCCGTCGTCGGGTTCGTCGTACGGCGCGTCGCGGACGCTCCGATGTCGAGCACGACCTTGCCCGACAGCGCGGCGGCGGGAAAGCTCCCGGTAGGGAGGCGGCGGGATGCTCACCACGACCCGGTCACCGGCGCGGGCCGCCTCCTCGGGTGTCGCGGCGCGGGCTCGCCGGCCGAGCTCGGCCACTGTCTCTGCCAGGGTCTCGGGACCGCGGGATTTGGACAGTAGGACATCGGCCGACCGCGATCGCGAGCCGGGCGAGGTTCGTGACGAACGACGGCCTGCTGCGCCCCGATCTCACCGCCGAGGATCTGGTTCTGTTCAGCGGCTTCCTGGGCCAGGCCGCCCTGACGACCGGCGACAGCCATCCGGGCCAGGGGCGCCGCCTCCTGCGCATCTCCCTCGACCGCCTCAGCAGCCGCAACACCGCACCCCTACGAGTCTCGGTGACAGGGAGTACAGCTCTCACCGCAGCGGGCGCTGTTCGCATGAAGACGCCGGATCAAGAAGAGGAGACCGACCTCTTGCGCGAGGTCAGGCCGGCGCCGTTCGCCGACGATCCGGCCGTCAGCCAGCTAGGAGAAGTTCACGGCCTGCACCGGGATCTTGTTCCCGAAGTGTCACCTGCTGACCACCAGGTGACCGCCACTCGCCGGGCGCTGTGTCGGATCCCAGGAAACGATGGGAGACGTCACCGCTCGCAACCAGCCGCTGACACGCCGCGCGAAACACCCGAACCGCCCTGGAAGGACATGTCATGACCGCGACCGCGCCCAAGGCTCCGACTGCACCAGGGGTGCGGTCCTGGTGGGGGATCCCGTACGCCACCGCCGAGCGGTATCGCCGCCCCGTGGTCGCGGACTTCGATCCAGACCGACCCTATGACCGCAAGGGCGTCGTCTCTGTCCAGCCCGACAGCGGCGACTGGCTCGAAGCGGACAGCGGGATGGGCGAGGACTGCCTGAACCTGAACGTGTGGGCTCCCGAGCAGTCTGCTGGCAAGGCGCTTCCGGTGGCCGTGTACATCCATGGCGGCGGATTCGAGTTCGGCGCGAACACGCAGACCACCTCGAACGCCGCCGGTCTCGCCGCGTCGGGGCGCGTGGTGGGTGTGTCGGTCAACTACCGGCTCGGCGCCCTGGGCGCGCTCTCGCTCTCGCATCACGGCGGCGCCCTGGCTGAGGCCAGCAACCTCTTCCTCCAGGACGTCATCGCCGCGCTGACCTGGATCCAGTGGAACATCGCCGACTTCGGCGGCGATCCCGACCAGGTCACGGTCTATGGCCACAGCGCCGGCGCCTACTCCACCTTCGGTCTGCTCGGCGCCTCCTCCGCCGACGGCCTGTACCGGCGACTGGCCGGGTTCTCCGGCGGGCCCGCTCGTAGCGTCCCGGCCTGGTGGGCCGAGGAGCTCGCGCACCTGTTCGTCACCGAACTCGGCGTAGCGGACAACCCGGAGAAGCTGCTCGACCTCGACACGACCTCCCTGAGGGACGCCCTGCGCAAGGTCGCCCCGACGGACCTCGGAGTCCGCGGCGGGGTGGACAACAAGGCCACCGGCGTCGTCCTGGACATCGGGCAGCCCGGCGCGGTGGTGCACGCCCATCCCATGGACGTCCTCGCCTCGGGCGCGCACCGTGATGTCGACGTGCTGCTGAGCATGGCCAGTGACGACATGGGTTGGTGGGTGGCGAACGACCTCGACCGTTTCGACCCGCACACCCTCGACCGCGTCGTCGACGAGGTCGCGGGGTGGCGTATTTCCCGCTCCCGCGCCAAGAAGATCGTCGACGCCTACGACCAGGGCGGCCGTACCCCGGCCGAGGTCCGCGCCGCGGTCATGGCGGACTACCTCTTCGCGCTCCCGGCCGCTCGCGGCGCCCTGGCGCACGCCGCCGCGGGCGGCAACGCCCATCTCCTGATGATCGGGCCCGCCGAGGGCGCGCCCGCGGTGCACGGCACCGAGATGTACGCCCTGGTCGGCCAGGAACAGCCGGGCCGCAGCGCCGAACAGGCCGAGCGTGACACGCGGATCCGCGACATCGTGCTCGACTTCGCCACCGGTGAGCAGACCAGGCTGTGGCCCGCCGTCACGGACAAACCCACCTCGGAAAGCGTCGGCAACCCGCCCTTCGAGGCCACCGCCCACTACCAGCAGGCCCTCGACCTGTGGGAGGGCATCGACCGCCCCTGACGGTCACCGCGCGATCCCGAGATGCAGAACGGCGCAGGGGCACCACTGACTGATCACCCGGGCACCTGTGCCTGGAGCCCCGGCTCCGCCTTCACATTCCCGCGGGACGAACAGAACAAGGAGCTCGGCATGAGCCAATCGACAGCAACCGGCGGCGCCGCACCGGCGACGATGCGGGCCGTCGTCGTCACCCGGCCCGGCGGCCTCGACGCACTGGAGATCAAGGATGTGCCGGTGCCCGTCCGCAAGCCCGGCTGGGTGCGGATCAAGGTCAAGGCGTTCGGCGTCAACGAGTCCGAGGTCACCACCCGCAAGGGCGAGTCGGACGCGGTGGTCACCTACCCGCGCGTGCCCGGCATCGAGGGCGTCGGCGTGGTCGACGAGGCCGACGAGGACAGCGGGCTGCGGCCAGGACAGCAGGTGGCCACGATGATGGGCGGCATGGGCCGCTCGTACGACGGCGCGTACGCCCAGTACCTCACCGTCCCCGCCGGGCAGGTCATCCCGTTCGAGACCAGCCTGCCGTGGGACGTCGTCGGCGCGCTGCCCGAGATGTTCCAGACCGCCTACGGATCCCTGACCCGCGGCCTGGACCTCAAAGCCGGGCAGACGCTGCTGATCCGCGGTGGCACCTCCACGGTCGGGCTGAGCGCGGCCACCATCGCGAAGGACCTCGGCGCCACCGTCATCTCCACCACCCGCAGCCCCGGCCGGGCCGGGGAACTGCGGGCCGCGGGCGTCGACCATCCCCTGGTCGACAACGGCACCCTCGCCGACCAGGTGCGCGAGCTGATCCCCGACGGCGTCGACGCCGCCCTGGAACTGGTCGGCTGCTCGGTCCTCCCCGACACCCTGCGCACCGTCCGCCGGCACGGCACCGTCTGCTTCACCGGAGCCCTGGCAGGCCAGTGGTCCATCCCGGACTTCACCCCGTTCATGATCCCCTTCGGAGTACGCCTGACCTCCTACGGCGGTCAGGCCAGCGACCTCCCGGCCGACGTCTTCGCCCACCAGCTCCAGGCCATCGCCGCCGGACGCCTCAACGTCCCGGTCGCGAAGGTCTACCACGGCCTGGAACAAGTCCGAGACGCCCAGGCCGACCTCGAATCCGGCACCACGCCGGGCAAGCACGTCGTCGTCCTGGACGACTGAAAGAAACACATCCCCTGGTTCGCCGACAGGCACCGGCCGGGGCATGCACAAAGAAAGGGAGGACGCCGTGGGCGTCAACAAGGAAGAAGTCAGCAAGACCCTCATCGAGCTGGAGAAGTCGTACAACGAACGCTTCAGCGTCGGCGACCCGGGCGGCTACCTGGACGGCTTCGCGGACGAGGTGAGCTACTTCGACCCGATCCTCGAGAACATCGTCGTCGGCAAGGAGAAGACCGTCGCGTGGCTGTCGTCCATCTACTCCAACCCGCACATCGTGCGCAGCGAGTACCTCAACCCGACGGTCCACGTCGGCGACAGCGGCGACTTCGCCGTCCTGGCTTACAACCTGAAGACCTACGTGCTCGACGAGGACGGCAACGAGAAGCAGCGGCGCGCCTGGAACGCCACGCACGGCTACCGGCTCATCGACGGCCAGTGGCTCATCGTGCACTCCAACTGGGCGTTCTCCCAGACCGTGACCGAAAGGACCGCCTCCTGACCGCGGCGCAGCCTGTGGTCCCCAGCCTGACCGGGTTCCTCCGGCATGGCGAGCGGGGCCGCCTGTGCCGCCGGCATCCGGCCAGTGGTCGTCCCAGCCGCACCGATCAGCTCCGAGACACGCCCCGCGACACCAGCGCACCCGAATGACCGAACGTCAGGATCCCATGATCACCGACACCGCAACCGACGCCTACAGCTCCTTCACCGTGACCGACCTGGAATCGACCCGCACCTTCTACCACGACGTACTCGGGCTGCAAGTCGAAGACCGGGACGCGATGCTCACCATCCGCCTCCCCGGCGGTGCGAGCACCGTCGCGTACGCCTCCCGCAACCACCAACCAGCACGATTCACCATCCTCAACATCGTCGTCCCTGACCTCCCCAGTACTGTCGCGGACCTCACCCGACGCGGCGTGGATTTCGAGCACTATGAGGGAGTGCAGATCGACTCAGACGGGATCTACCGCGCCAACGGCCCCTGGTTCGCCTGGTTCACCGACCCCTCAGGCAACGTTCTTGCCGTCTGCGAACGCGACCTCCGCACGGCCGGCGCGAGGCGTACCGGCTGATCGACGGCGAGTGGCACGTCGGGCACTCCCACCGGGCGTTCACGCAGACCGCGAAGGCAGCTATCTCCTCCTGACGGGCAAGGCGCCTCCGCCGGGTTTGCGTCACGCGCCGGTCCTCGCCTCGCGGGCAGCGAAGGCGGCCGGGGTGAGACCGGTGCGGTCGCGGAAGAAGCGGCCGAAGTTCGCGGGGTCGGTGAAGCCGAGGTGGGCGGCCACGGCCCGGGCGTCCCATCGGGCACCTCCCAGCAGGCGCCGGGCTTCCAAGAGGCGCCGCTCGTCGATGAGTTCACGTATCCCCTTGCCGGTGACGTCCCGGGCCGCGCGGCTCAGAGTGCGGACCGAACAGCCGAGCAGCTCGGCGTAGTCCGTGGCTTTGTGCAGCTCCCGGAAGTGCAGTTCCAGGGCGTCCAGGAAGCGTCCGTACCGGTCGGTGCGGCCCGCGCCGGCCGTGGCCGTACCGATGGAGGCGATGCCCGGGATGTTGGCCAGGCGCAGCAGCAGCGATTCGAGCAGGCTGCGGCGCAGAGCGTGGTGGATGTCGAGGGGGCGGCGCCCGAGTGCGCGGTGTTCGTCCAGGAGCTGGAGTGCTGTCTGCTGGAGCCAGGCGGCGTCATCGGCTTGCGGGCTCAGCACGGCCGGGGCGTCGTGCGCGGTGAGCGGGGCCAGCAGACGGGCGATGTCGGGCCGCAGCACGTCCGGTTCGAACAGGATGAACGGGCCGCGGGCGGAGCCGGGCGGATGCCAGCACAGCGTGTGCCCGGGGCGCACCCACAGCCACTTGCCGGGGGCGACGGTCCGCGTGACGTGGTCGACGTCGTGCCGCAGCTCGCCCTCGGTGACGGCGATGAGGTAGTGGAAGGTGGCGCGGACCGGACGGGGCGGGCTCCACGGCCAGTCGTCGTGCTGGGCGAAGAAGTCCTCGATGGTGTTCACCTCAAGGCCGTACGGGGTGCCGACCGGGGGCTGGAAACCGTACAGCGGAACCGCGGCCGGTTCAGCCCGTCCGCTTGGGCTGGGGTGTCGCTTGTCGACCATCATGTGTCCGCAGTCTACCGCTCCTTATGTCGGTTTCGGGGAGAGAGTGGGAGGCGCCGCCACGACCGCGCGGCGCGCCACTCGCGTCATGGGGTGCCCAGCCCGCGCTCACCCGATGAAGGAAACGTTCATGAACGAAACGACCCTGCACAAGACCGCCGCCGCCTGCGCCGAGGAGCTTCCCGGAGCCCAGCTGGAGCATCCCTTCGGCCCCGACTGGGAGGTCTTCAAGGTGCGCGGCAAGGTGTTCATGCTGATGACCGAAGTCCCGGGGCGTCCCGTCGTGATCCTCAAGGCGGACCCCGGCGAGGCCCACGCCCTGCGGGAGCAGTACAGCCACATCACCCCCGGCTACCACATGAACAAGAAGCACTGGATCACCCTGGAGAGCGGAGAAGGCGTCGACCAGGAGCTCGTCAGGGAGCTTGTCACCGACTCCTACCGGCTCGTCGTCGCCCGCCTGCCCAGGGCCGAGCGGCCTGTCGACCCGCACACCTACGGCACCGGCGCACGGGCGGCCCGGTGAGCGCGGCCGCGGGCAAGGTGTTCCTGATCGTCACCGACGACCCGGACGAACAGATCATCACGGTCAAGTGCGACCCCGAACACGCCCGCGCGCACGTACGCGGCTACGCCTCGATCACACCGGGCCGCTACCTCGACAAACGCCACTGGATCTCGCTCGGTCCTGGCCCCGGCATCACCGAGCGGCTGATCACCGACGCGGTCGAGAATTCCTACGACCTGGTCGCCGAGCGACTGCCGCGACGCGACCGCCCCGGTGCCCGATGAGTTCCGCGAGCTTCCCCACGAGCGGCTGAGCCGACGTCTGTCAGTGTCCCGTGCAAGGCTCGCCACGTCCGCACACGTCCGCCTCCGACCCGAGAGACCGATGGAACCGACCGAAGCGACCATGCCGCTCTTCGACGAGGAGCCCGCCCGGCCCCTCGCCGACCGCCTGCGCCCCACCCGGCTGGAAGATGTCGTCGGGCAGGACCACCTCCTTGCCCGGGACGCCCCGCTGGGCCGCATGGTCGCCCAGCAGCGCCTCGGCTCCGCCGTCCTGTGGGGCCCGCCCGGCGTCGGGAAGACGACCATCGCCCGGCTCCTCGCGGACGCCGCCAACCTGGCCTTCGAGCCGGTGTCGGCCACCTTCTCCGGCGTGGCCGATCTGCGCAAGGTCTTCGCCGCCGCACGAAGCCGACGCGGCATCGGCCAGGGCACCCTGCTGTTCGTCGACGAGATCCACCGCTTCAACCGCGCCCAGCAGGACAGCTTCCTGCCCTACGTCGAGGACGGCACAGTCACCCTGATCGGCGCCACCACGGAGAACCCGAGCTTCGAACTCAACGGCGCCCTTCTCTCCCGCACCCAGGTCCTCGTCCTCAAACGCCTCGACGAAGCCGCACTGTCCACGCTCCTCGACCGCGCCGAGCAGCTCACCGGCCACCATCTGCCCCTGGACGACGACGCCCGCCGCGCCCTGATCGCTATGGCCGACGGCGACGGCCGCTACCTCCTCAACATGGCCGAACAGCTCCAAGCCCTCCCGGACACCGAAACCACCCTGGACACCGCCGGGCTCGCCCATCACATCCAGCAGCGGGCCCCGCTGTACGACAAGGCGCAGGAGGGCCACTACAACCTGATCTCCGCGCTGCACAAGTCGATGCGCGGCTCCGACCCGGACGCAGCCCTGTACTGGCTCGCCCGCATGCTCGACGGCGGCGAGGACCCGCTGTTCGTCGCCCGCCGCCTGGTCCGCTTCGCGAACGAGGACATCGGCATTGCCGACCCGCACGCCGTCCAGCAGGCCCTCGCCGCCTGGGACGTGTACGAGCGACTCGGCTCCCCCGAGGGTGAGTTGGCGATCGCCCAGGCCGTCGTCTACCTAGCCACCGCCCCCAAGTCCATCACCGTCTACCGCGGCTTCAACGCAGCACACCGATCAGCCCGGCACACCGGCTCACTCATGCCGCCCGCCCACATCCTCAACGCCCCGACCCGGCTGATGAAAGACCTCGGCTACGGCAAGGACTACCAGTACGACCCGGACACAGCCGACGGCTTCTCCGGTGACGACTACTTCCCCGACGACATGGACCGCGAGACGTACTACCAGCCCACCCGCAACGGCTACGAAGCCCAGATCACCGAGCGCCTGCGCCACTGGGCCGCTCTGCGTGCCCGCCGGCAACGCGGCTGACCGGCCGCCGCCCGCGACGTCCTTTCCGAAGGAGAGAACAGATGGCAGGCCGGACAGCAGCAGACTTTTCGATGGTGTCCCGCCGAGTGGTGTAGCAGCGATCTCTGCATAGCCCCTGGTCATGGGGCGGCCATCGCGCAACTCTCCGAGTAGCGAAGCTCGTTGAGTGAGAGGTGACACGATGGCCTTGTCCCAGCATGACTTACTCCGCCTGATGGAGTCACTGCGTACGGCGGACGGAATCGAGTTGATCAGGGTCCTGGCCCAGCGGTCCTGCAGGAACTCATCGAGGCCGAGGCCATACCGCCTCGGGTAGGCGGTCGGCGAGAGGCTTGACGCCCGTCCGTGCGACCGCGCGGACTCTACTGCCTGAGGTCGATCATGCGGACCGGCTGCCCCGTCGTGCGAGCAATGGTTTCGAAGTCGCGGTCGAAGTGGAGCAGGGTGAGGCCTGCTTCTTCCGCGGCGGCGGCCACCAGGAGATCGACGGGGCCCGCACTGCGGTGTTCCCCTTTGGTGGCCAGTTGTTCCTGGACGATGCGGGAGCGGCGGTAGATGCCGTCAGGCATGGGGCACCACACGTAGTGGGCGTCGAGTGCAGCCTTCAGTCGCGCGCGGTCCGCGGCTGAGCGGGCCGAGTAGAGGACCTCGAGTTCGGTGATGTCGCAGATCGCGACGAGGCCGGCGCCGATCCTGTCGTCCCACTCAGTTGTGGTCTGGCGGAGCAGGAGGCGGGCGACGGCGGAGGTGTCGATGAGGTAGTCGGCGACGGTCACGGCCGGTACTGGTTCTTGTTCAGGAGAATGTCGATGTCCAGGGCTCCGTCGGTCACCAGTTGCCGGGCGTCTTCGAGTGCGCGCAGGCGCCGGTAGCGGGCGGTGACCTCGCGCAGGGCGGTGTTGATGGTGTCGCGCTTGGTGGTGGTGCCGAGTTCCTTGGCGGCTTCTTCCAGTGCCTCGTCGTCGAGGTCGATCACGGTGCGACTCAAGATGGCCTCCTCATGCACACTGCGGTGTATATCAATATACATGATCGATTGTATATTGATGGGTTTCGTCCACCCAGGGCGGGTTCGCGCGGTGGACGGAACAGGTCACGGCGGCCACGCGAGCGGCGAAGGAGCAGGAGTCGGTGACGTCCTCGAGGCTCAGTGCGTCGAGTCGCCCGCCAAGGTGTCCGAGGGCGGCGAGGCGGTAAAGCAGGCCCGCGGTGAAGGAGTCCCCGGCGCCGGCGGTGTCCACGAATTCCACGGCCGGGGCTGGGACGGTGACGCGGAGGCCGTGGAGGGAGGCAAGGGCGCCGCGCCCGCCGAAGGTGATGACGACGAGGCGCGCGCCGACGGCATGCCAGGTGTCGCACGCCTCCTCAGGGCCGACGCCGGGCAGGAGCAGCGCGAGGTCGTCCTCGCTGAGGCGAAGGATGTCGGCGAGGGCGCACCAGCGGGGAAGGCGTTCGCGGTAGACGGAGGGCGGTACGAGCAGGGGCCGGACGTTGGGGTCGATGGACACGGTGACGTGCTCGCGCGCCCTGGCGAGATTGGCTTCGATGCGGCTGCCACCGGGCTGCTGCATCAGCGCCAGGGAGCCGGTGTGCAGGCAGGCCGCATCGTCCAGCCGGGCGCCGGCGAGTTTGTCGTCGGTCCATTGCCAGTCGGCGGCGCTGTCGGCATGGAACGTGTAGGTGGCCTGGCCGGAGTCGTCGAGGTCGGCGACGGCGAGGGGAGGGTGCTGGGCTCGGGGTGGCGGTCACGCTGCCGGTCAGGTCGACGCCGGAGAAGACGTCGTGGGAGAACCGCCCGAGGAAACGTGTCCGGGTACCGAGCCGGGCGAGGGCGACGGCGGTGTTGGCGGGGCCGCCACCGGGCAGGGCGCGCAGCACGAGTTCATCGGAGCTGGACCGGGCGGGGTCGGTGAAGGCGTCGGTGACGCACTCGCCGAGGACGGTGACGCTGCTGGGGGCCTGCCTGGGGTCGGGCCTTGGTGGTTGTTTGCCTCTCTCGGGACGAGCGCGGGGGCGAAGGGCACCGGGGGCGGTGGCCCGATGCGGCCCACGGGTAGGTATTGACATGCCGCTCAAGACGGACGTAACTTCCCTGCCACACGGAAGTAACGCGCGTTATTAAAGCGCGAAACCGGAGGTGCTGTCTCGCCTCCGGACGGCCGAAAGGGACTGGAAGTGGCCACGAACAAGACGCAGCGCGTGACCATGAGCGATGTGGCGCGCCACGCGGGTGTCTCGCGGACCACCGTCTCCTTCGTCCTCAACGACAAGCCCGGCGCCGCCATCCCCGAGGAGACCCGTCGGCGGATCCTGGAGGCGATCGACGAGCTCGGCTACCGGCCCAACGCCGGGGCGCGGGCGCTGGCCGCGAACCGCAGCGGGTGGTTCGGGCTGATCACCGAGATCGTGACCGGCCCGTTCGCGGGGGAGGTGATCACGGGCGCGCAGAGCCGCGCCTGGGGCGAGCGGAGGTTCCTGCTGATCGCCGCGAGCGAGGGCGACCCCGCCCAGGAGGCTGCCGCGCTCGACCAGATGCTGGAGCACCGCGTGGAAGGGCTCCTGTACGCCACGACCTGGCACCGTGCCGTCACGCTCCCCAAGGCCGCCCGGGAGGTGCCGACGGTGCTCGTCAACTGCTACGACGCCGAAGGGGAGCTGCCGTGCATCCTGCCCGACGAGGTGTCGGGCGGATACAAGGCGACCCGCCGGCTCCTGGGCGCCGGTCACACCCGCATCGGGTTGATCAACCTCGACCCGGCGATCCCGGCCGCCATCGGCAGGCGCGAGGGGTACGAGCGTGCCCTGCGCGAGGCCGGGATCACCCCCGACCCCTCCCTCGTCGTCCCCGGCTGGGCGACCGCCGACGGCGCCTATGACGCCGCCTGCGAACTCCTTGACCGCCCGGCAGGCGACCGGCCGACCGCGCTGTTCTGCGGAAACGACCGGATGGCGATGGGCGCGTACGACGCGATCAAGGAACGTGGACTGCGCATCCCGCACGACGTGGCCGTGGTGGGGTTCGACAACCAGGAACTCATCGCCGCCTATCTGCGGCCGAAGCTGACGACGCTCGCCCTGCCCTTCGAGGCCATGGGCACCAAGGGCATCGACATGCTCGCCGCTCTCGCAGCTGGGCAGCCGCTCGACACCCATCGGGTGATGATCGACTGCCCGCTGCTCGAACGCTCGTCGGTCTGACCGCTAATCAGTCCGCCGAGGAATCCCATCCCCGTCTTCGCCCTGTGTGTTGAAGAGAGGAAAAGAGTCTCCATTATGGCACCCTCCCGCATATCTTCACGGCGGCCACGAGCCGTCCTGAGAGCGGTCACCGCGACCGGCGCCGCGGCCCTGGTCCTGTCCGCCTGTACGGGTGGCTCGGGCGCCGCCGGCGCCGGTGACACCTCCGGCAACCAGCTGCTCACCATCCCGCGTGAGGATCTGGCGACGTTCACGCGCAATTTCAACCCGCTCTCCCCGCAGGCCGCCCCCATGACCAAGGAGGCCGTCTACGAGCCGCTGGTCGTGCACAGCATGGCGGACGCCAAGGACACGCCGTGGCTCGCGACCAAGTGGGATCAGGCCAAGGACGGCAAGTCCCTCACCTTCACGCTGCGCGAGGGCGTCAAGTGGTCGGACGGCCAGGCACTCACCGCCGACGACGTCGTCTACACCTTCGAGCTCCAGAAGAAGGTGCTGGGCGGCTACGACTACCTCGACAAGGTCACCGCGGTCGACGCGCACACGGTGAAGTTCTCCTTCAACAAGGCGTTCTCGCCCGCCTTCTACGAGATCGGCGGCCACTACATCCTGCCGAAGCACATCTGGTCAAAGGTGAAGGACCCGGCGAGGTTCACCAACCCGAACCCGGTCGGCACCGGCCCGTACGCCAAGATCGAGAAATTTCAGAGCCAGTCGTACGAGCTGCGCAAGAACCCCGACTACTGGCAGCCCGCGAAGCAGCAGATCGCCGGCATCCGGATGCTCGCCTTCTCCGGCAACGACAGCGCCAACATCGCCTTCACCAACGGCGAGGTGGACTGGACACAGTCGTTCATCCCGGACATCGAGAAGTCCTTCGTCGCCAAGGACAAGAAGCACAACCACTACTGGTTCCCGGCCACCGGCGCCATGATCAACTGGCAGCTGAACACCGCCAAGGCCCCCTTCGACGACCCGGCCGTGCGCAAGGCGCTCAGCATGGCCGTCGACCGCGACCAGATCACCAAGGTCGCGATGAACGGCTACGCCGAACCCGCCGACTGCACGGGTCTGGCCCGTACGTACGACAAGTGGCGCGACAAGGACCTCGCCGCGTCCTGCGCCTGGACGAAGTACGCCACCGACGCGGCGGCCAAGGCCCTCGATGCGGCCGGCTACAAGGAGAGCGGCGGCAAGCGCAAGCTGAAGAACGGCAAGAACTTCACGCTCGACATCTCCGTCGGCTCCGCCTCCTCCGACTGGATCTCGGTCGCCAACATCATCAAGCAGGACCTGGCGAAGGTCGGCATCACCGCCACCGTGAAGACCCCCGACTGGTCGGCGGCCTCGTCCTCGTACAACACCGGCACCTTCGACACCGGCATCGTGTGGAGCAACAACGGCGCCACACCGTACGAGTACTTCCGTGGCGTGATGTCGACCAAGATGGTGCAGCCGGTCGGCAAGCAGGCCACGGAGAACTACCACCGCTTCGGTGACAAGAAGGCCGACAAGCTCATCGACGCTTTCGCCGCCGCCACGAGCGAGAGCGCCCAGCGCAAGCAGGTCGACGGTCTGCAGGAGCTGTACGACAAGGACGCACCCGTCGTCCCGCTGTTCACCGGCCCCGAGTGGGGCGCGTACACGGACGCCCGCTTCACCGGCTGGCCCACCGAGGAGAACCCGTACGCCACCCTCGGCAACCGCAACGGCAGCACGGTCCTCGTGCTCACGTCGCTGAAGCCCGTCAAGGGCTGACGCCGCCCGCGCGGACCGGCGGCCGCCCTCCTCCCGGGCGGCCGTCCCCGCGCACCGAGCCACACGTTCACCCCCCCCACTGACAGGGAGCACGACCCGTGCGTCTGATCCTGCGCAACCTGGGGTTCTATCTGCTCGCCTTCTGGGCCTCCGTCACCCTGAACTTCGTTCTCCCGCGCTTCATGCCGGGCGACCCGGTCTCGCGGATGTTCGCGCAGGCCCAGGGCACGATGCAGCCCGACCAGATAGCCCAGCTGCGAAAACTCTTCGGCCTCGACGACCGCCCCCTCTGGGAGCAGTACGTCTCCTACGTCAAAAGCGTCTTCACCGGAGACCTCGGCATCTCCATCACGCGCTTCCCCACCCCGGTCTCCGAGGTGATCGGCTCGCAGATCGGCTGGACCCTGCTGCTCGGCGGCGTCGCGCTCGTCATCGCGGCCGTCGTCGGCAACCTGCTCGGCATCGTCGCCGCCTGGCGGCGCGGCGGCGTCCTCGACTCCGCCTTCCCGCCCCTGCTGATCTTCGTCGGCTCGTTCCCGTACTTCTGGCTGGCCATGGGCGCGCTGTACCTGTTCGGGGTGAGCCTGAACTGGTTCCCGCTGCGGCACGCCTACGACGTCGGACTGACCCCCGGCTTCAACGGCGAGTTCCTCTCCAACGTCGGTACCCACCTGGTGCTGCCGGCGCTGACCATCGTGCTGGTCTCCATCGGCGGCTGGATGCTCGGCATGCGCAACACCATGATCGCCACGGCGGCCGAGGACTACATCACCATGGCCGAGGCGAAGGGGCTCAGTCCCTCGCGGATCATGTTCCGCTACGCAGCCCGCAACGCCCTGCTGCCCTCCGTCACCAACTTCGGCATGGCACTCGGCTTCGTCGTCGGCGGCGCGCTGCTCACCGAGGTCGTGTTCGCCTACCCCGGCATCGGCTACCAGCTGCTGATGGCCGTCCAGGGCCTGGACTACCCGCTGATGCAGGGCATCTTCCTGACGATCACGGCGGCGGTACTGATCGCGAACTTCCTCGTCGACCTCGTCTACGTCCGCCTCGACCCGCGCGTCCGCGTCCGCTGAGGAGGCTGCCGACATGACCGCCATCGAGATCGCGACGGCCACCACGCCGTCAGCCCCCGCGCGCACGTCCCGCCGGCGCGGACTGCTGCGCCAGCTCATCGACAGCAAGAAGGCGTTGACCGGGCTGGTCCTGCTCGCTCTCTTCGCGCTCCTTGCCCTGCTCGCACCCGTCCTCGTCCCGGGCGACCCGTCGCTCATCAACTCCACGGGCAGCCAGGCCCCCTCGGCCGCACACTGGCTCGGTACGACCGCCAAGGGACAGGACGTGCTCGCCCTCACCCTGTGGGGTGCGCGCAGCTCCCTCTTCGTCGGGTTCACCGTGGGGCTCGTGGCAACCGCGGTCGCCATCGTCGTCGGCCTGGCGTCCGCGTACTTCGGCCGCATCGTGGACGACGCGCTGACCCTGGTCACCAACATCTTCCTGCTGCTGCCCGGCCTGCCCCTGCTCATCATCCTGGCCGCGTTCCTGCCGCCCGGGACGTCCACCGTGATCCTGGTCCTCGTCGTCACCGGCTGGGCGGGCTCGGCCCGGGTCCTGCGCGCGCAGGCCAAGTCGATCCGCGGCAAGGACTTCGTGGCCGCGGCCGTCGTCACGGGGGAGCGCCCGCTGCGAATCATGTTCCGCGAGATCCTGCCCAATATGGCGTCCGTGGTGATGACCACGCTGCTCGGCTGCGTGATCTTCGGCATCGGCGCCCAGGCCGGCCTGGAGTTCCTCGGCCTCGGCGACAGCAGCGTCGTCAGCTGGGGCACCAACCTGTACTGGGCCGGCAACGACGGCGCGCTGATGACCGGCGCCTGGTGGGCCTTCGTCCCCTCCGGACTGTGCATCGCGCTCGTCGCGTTCGCGCTCGCGCTGGTCAACTACGCGGTCGACGAGGTCACCAACCCCAGGCTGCGCAACCGCCGTGCCCGCCGTGAGAGGAGGGGCTGAGCCATGGAACCCGTACTTGAGGTGAACGGCCTCCGCGTCGAATACCGCGGCGACGGACGCACCGTCGTGGGCGCCGACGACGTCTCCTTCACCATCGGCGCCGGAGAGGTCTTCGGCCTCGCCGGGGAGTCCGGCTGCGGCAAGTCGACCATCGCCAACGCGGTGATGCGGCTGCTGAAGCCCCCGGCGGAGATCACCGCGGGCAGCATCCGCTTCCAGGGCCGGGACGTCCTCGCCCTGGACCCACGGGAGCTGCGCGCCTTCCGGTGGCGGGAGATCGCCATGGTCTTCCAGTCGGCGATGAACTCCCTCAACCCCGTCCTGACCATCGGCGAGCAGATCGTCGACATCTTCACCACCCACGAGAAGCTGAAGAAGCGGGCCGCGCGGGAGCGGGCCGGCGAGCTGCTTCAGCTGGTCGGCATCGACCCGGGAAGGCTGAAGGCGTACCCGCACCAGCTCTCCGGCGGCATGCGCCAGCGCGTGGTCATCGCCATGGCCGTCGCACTCCACCCCCGGCTGCTGATCATGGACGAGCCGACCACCGCGCTCGACGTGGTCGTGCAGCAGGAGATCATGGCGCAGATCCGCGACCTCCAGCGGGAGCTGGGCTTCTCCATCCTCTTCATCACCCACGACATGTCCCTGATGGTCGAGCTGTCGGACCGCATGGGCGTGATGTACGGCGGACGGATCGTCGAACTCGCCGACGCCAAGGACCTGTTCGCCCAGCCGCTCCACCCCTACACCGAGGCGCTGATGAACGCCTTCCCGCCGCTGACCGGCCCGCGCCAAGAACTCACCGGCCTCTTCGACGCCCCGCGCACCGCCGACAGCTGCGGCTTCCACGTCCGCTGTCCCGAGGACCGCTCGGACTGCTCCATGAACATCCCCGACCTGCGCGAGATCGCGCCCGGCCGCTGGGTGGCCCGCAGCCTCGAAGGAGCCCCCCGATGACCGAACCCCTGCTGTCCGTGCGCGGTCTGACCAAGGACTTCCAGGTCGGCACCGTCTTCTCCCGGCGTCGCGTCCGCGCCGTCAACGACGTCTCCTTCGACCTGCCGGCCGGCCGGATCACCGCCCTGGTCGGCGAGTCCGGCAGCGGCAAGTCCACCATCGCCCGCTGTCTCGCCCGCCTCGAACAGCCCTCCGCCGGACAGGTGCTGCTCGACGGCGAGGACGTCCTGCGCACCGAGCGGCGCCGGGCGTCACGGGCGTACCGCCGCAAGGTCCAGATGGTGTTCCAGGACCCCTTCGGCTCACTCAACCCCGTCCACCGCATCGAGCACTTCCTCACCCGGGCCCTCGTCCTGCACGGCCGCTCCGCCGCACCAGAGGCGCTGCGGGAGCTGATGAAAACGGTCGCCCTGACCGAGGACATGCTCCAGTCCTACCCGCACGAACTCTCCGGCGGCCAGCGTCAGCGCGTCTCCATCGCTCGCGCGTTGGCGGTGGAGCCGCGCCTCATCCTGGCCGACGAACCGACGTCGATGCTGGACGTCTCCGTGCGCGTCGGCGTGCTCAACCTGATGCGGCGCCTGCGCGACGAGCGGAACATCGCCATGCTCTACATCACGCACGACCTGGGCTCCGCCCGCTATCTCGCCGACACCACGATGGTCATGTTCGCCGGCGAACTCGTCGAGGGCGGCGACGCGTTGGCGGTGATGGACGCCCCCGCCCACCCCTACACCCGCCTGCTGCTGTCCGCCGTGCCCGACCCCGAACGGGCCGGCAGCTACGACCCCGTCGAGCGCGCCAGGCTCCGCGAGGCGATCCTCAACCCCACGTCCTGCCCCTACGGCGACGACGGCACGTGCAGCCGCACCGACCCCGTCCGCCACATCGTCGGCGAAGACGACGGCCAGCCCCACTGGGTGCGCTGCCACCTGCGCGCACCCGCCTCCGACATCGCCCGCCGCGTCCTGAAGGCCACCGACCGGCCGGACGGCGAGGCCACCGACGTCACCGACGCCACCGAGAAAGCGGAGACCACCGCCGCATGACCCACGACCTCACCCTCCCCTCCGGCAGTCCCACCGCCGAGGGGCTGGCAGAGCGCGCCCCGCGCGACCCCCACCGCCCCCGCTTCCACTTCACCTCGCCCGGCGGCTGGCTCAACGACCCCAACGGGCTGAGTCACTGGAACGGCGTCTACCACCTCTTCTACCAGTACAACCCGCTCGCCGCCGCCCACCACCGCATCCACTGGGGCCACGCCACCAGTACCGACCTCGTGCACTGGGCCGACGAGCCGGTCGCCCTGGTGCCGGGCTCGGACGGCCCGGACCGCGACGGCTGTTGGTCCGGTGTCCTGGTGGACGACGGGGGAGTGCCCACGCTCGTCTACTCGGGCCGGCACGGCGAGAATGAACTCCCCTGCGTGGCCAGGGGGTCGGCGGATCTGCGGTACTGGACCAAGGACCCGGCCAACCCCGTCATCACCGCCCCACCCGAGGGCGTCGACATCACGGCCTTCCGCGATCACTGCGTCTGGCGGGAGGGTTCCGGCGAGAACGCGGTGTGGCGTCAGCTGGTGGGCTCGGGAATCCGGGGCGTCGGCGGAACGGCCTTCCTGTACGAATCCGACGACCTGCGCAGCTGGCGCTACGTCGGCCCCCTGCTGACCGGCGACGCCTCGCAGAACCGGGGCGAGCTCGACTGGACCGGCACGTTGTGGGAGTGCGTCGACCTCTTCCGGCTCGGCGAGGACGAGGAGGCCGGCAGTACCGACGCCCTGGTCTTCTCCGCCTGGGACGAGGGCGCCACCCACCACCCCCTGTACTGGACCGGCCGCTACCAGGGCGACGCCTTCACCCCGACCGGCCTCCACCGGCTCGACTACGGCGGCCGCTACTTCTACGCCCCTCAGTCCACCCGTGACGAGCACGGCCGACGCATCATGCTCGGCTGGCTCCAGGAGGGCCGGACGGACGAGGCGAACGCGCAGGCCGGCTGGTGCGGTGTGATGTCCCTGCCGAGGGTCGTCACGCTCGCCACGGACGGCGGCCTGCATCAGGCCCCGGTGCCGGAGCTGACCGAGCTGCGGGGGGAGCGCGTAGAGGTCGCTCCGGGCCGGCCGGCCGACTCGTACACCCGGCTGCCCGCCGTGCGCGGGGACCAGCTGGACATCGAGACGACCCTGCGTCTCGCTCCCGGAGCGACCGCCCGGCTCGTGCTCCGCGAGACACCGGACGGCGCGGAACGCACGGTCGTGGAGGTGAGCCGGGCGCCCGACGCGGCGAGCGGCACCCTCCGCCTGCACCGCGAGACCAGCAGCCTCGACCCGACGGTCGACACCGAACCCCGGTACGGAGAGCTGCCGTTGGACCCCGACGGCCGAGTCGACCTGCGGGTCCTCGTCGACCACTCCGCACTGGAGATCTTCGCCAACGGGCGTGCCCTGACCGCCCGCATCTACCCCACCCGCCCGGACGAGGCCGTCGGCGTCGGTATCGGTGCCGACGGCGATGTGGCCCTGGAGCGGTTCGACGCCTGGCAGATGGCGTCGGCCTTCACCGACGCACCCCGGCCGCTGTGGCCGTGACGGTCTTGCACACGACCACGGCCCGCGGGGTGGACGTCCCCGCGGGCCGTGGCCCACCCTCCCCTGTTCTCCCTCAGGAGCCGCCATGAGCGTGTCCCGCCGTACCCTCCTGCTCGCCGGAGGAACCGCCGCCACCCTGCTGCCTCTCGGAGGCATCCTCCCCGCAGCACGGGCCGCCGCCCCGAGCGCCGCCGGAGCGACCCCCGCCGCCACCCCGATTCCCGACCCCATCCCCGTCACCGGCACCTGGACCCGCACCTTGGACGGCGGCCAGAAGGCGACCGCCGGCCGTCGCGGGCCCGCCCTCGCCCTGTCCGAGCAGCAACTCGCGGCCAAGGGCACGTACGCGGCCCGCGTCACGCCCCAATCCTCGTCCGCCGTAGGCGCGTTGGTGTTCCGGACCGCCCTCGACGGCTCGACCGGATACGCGGTCGCCCTCGACCCCGGCCGCGCCCGCGTACGGCTCTACGACCTGGCCGGCGGCGACACACTCGCCACCGCCGCACTCCCGGGCGCGCAGGCCGGAAAGCCCTACGACCTCGAAGCGGCGGTCGACGGACCCGAGCTGACGGTGCGTGTCGACGGCAAGCTGCTCCTCCACACCGAGGACCACCGCCACGACACGGGCTCGGTGGGTCTGCTCGCCCAGGGCGGCAAGGTCACCTTCGGCCCGCCCTCCCTCTCCTCGGTCACCACCAACCTCACCGGCTGGACCACGAGCGGCGGCACCTGGACGGCGAGTCCGCTGGGCTGGCGGGCGGCCCCGGCCCAAGGAGCCACCGCCCGCGCCGTCACCACGACCAAGACGTACGACACCGCGCTCCAGGCCGACCTGCTCCTGCACGACGCCTCCGCCGTCGCCTCGCTGCTGGTGCGCACCGACGCCACGGCCACGCGCGGCTACGGCGTCCAAGTCGACCCAAGCCAGGGCAGGCTGAGGCTCTACCGCATCGACGGCGACGTCACCCTCGGCACCTACGCGACCACCATCAAGGCCGACACGGTCCACCGTCTGCGCGTCGAAGCCGAACACGACGAACTGCGCGTGCACTGGCAGACCAACTTCCTCTCTCCCGACGGCTACAGCCCCGTCATCACCGTCCAGGACCCCACCCACACGAAGGGCCGACTCGCCGTCACGGCTTCGGCCGGCGAGGTGTCCTTCGAGAACATCGCCGCGGCCGACCTCGCCACCGGCCTCCAGGGCTGGACGGCCCGCTCCGGCACCTGGACCCCGGACGTGCGCGGCATCCGCGGCGAGAACGGCCTGCGCACGGCCCCCTTCACCGACGGCGACCTGGTGGCGGGGGCCGACATCACACCCGGCGACCGCTCCTCCTCGGCCGGCCTCGTCCTGCGCGCGTCCGCGAACGGCTCCGGCGGCTACGAAGCCCGCCTGGAAGCCGGCCGCGACGCCGTCGTCCTGCTGGACCGCTCCTCCGGCGCCCGCCTCGCCTCCGCCTCCGGCCCGGTCCGGCGCATCACGGCCGGAGGCACGTACCGCGTCGAGGCCCGCGCGACGGGCAGCACCATCGAGGTGTACGTGGACGGCGTACGGGCGCTCAAGACCCGCGTGTCCCGCACCAAGGGCGCCGCCTTCGGCACCGCGGCCGCGCACGGGACGTCGTACTTCCAGAACGTCGAAGTGCGCGGCACCGCCGACCACTTCACCGAGCCGTACCGCCCCACGTACCACTACTCCCAGCTCACCGGCTCCACCAGCGACCCCTGCGGCCTGCTGCACCACGACGGCGAGTACCACCTCTTCCACCAGGACGAGGGCCGCTGGGCGCACGCGGTCAGCACCGACCTCGTCCACTGGCAGCCCCTGCCGATCGCCCTGCCCTGGAACGCCCACGGCCACTGCTGGACCGGCTGCGCGGTCGTGGACGCCGACGACACCTCCGGTCTCTTCGACGGCGGCTCGGGCCTGATCGCCTATTACACGAGCTACCACCCGGACAAGCCGGGCGGGAACGCCGGCGTGCGCATCGCGTACAGCAAGGACAAGGGCCGTTCATGGCAGCTGCACGGCGGCTCGAGTCCGGCCGTGCAGAACCCGGGCGGCCCAGACGCCGGCTGGACCTTCCGCGACCCGAAGGTCATCCGCGACGAGGCCCACGACCAGTGGCTGATGGTCGTCTCCGGCGGCGACCACATCCGCTTCTTCACCTCCACCGACCTCCTCACCTGGACCCAGATCAGCTCCTTCGGCTACGGCGACTGGGCCACACCCGGCGTCTGGGAGTGCCCCGACTTCTTCCCGCTCCCCGTCGACGGCGACAAGGACAAGGTGAAGTGGGTCCTCACCCTGAGCACCGGTGCCGTACGCGCCACGAACGGCTCGGCCGCCCAGTACTTCACGGGCGAGTGGAACGGCACCGGTTTCACTCCCGACCAGAAGGCCGGCACGGTCCTGCGCGCCGACTCAGGCCGTGACTACTACGCCGCCATGTCCTTCTACGGCCTGCCCGACGACCGCCGCGTCTGGCTCGGCTGGATGAGCAACTGGGACTACCCCTTCAGCGCCCCGACCGGCGGCTGGAACGGCCAGCTGAGCATCCCCCGCGAACTGACCCTCACGGACACCGCCGACGGCGTACGCCTGGCGCAGCGCCCGGTCCCGGAGCTGGTCACGCTGCGCACGTCCACCACAACCCGCAAGGACCTCGCCGTCGGCCCGACCTCCGCGAACCCGCTCGCGGGAGTCCGGGGCATCGCCTACGAGATCGAGGCCGAGATCATCCTCGGCACCGCCACGGAGATCGGCTTCCGGCTCCGGACCGACGACGACCAGCACACGACCGTCGGATACGACGCCGAGGCCCAGGAGTTGTTCGTGGACCGCTCGGCATCGGGCCTGAGCGACTTCACGCGGTACTTCACGGGCCGCACGACCGCGCCGATGAAGACGACCGACGGCCGCGCGACCCTGCGCGTGTACGTCGACTCGTCCTCGGTCGAGGCATTCGGCGCGGACGGACAGGCCGCCGTGACCAGCCTGATCTTCCCCGGCCCGGACGCCGACGGCATGGCCTTCTACGCCAAGGGCGGCACCGCGCACATCGAGTCGCTCAAGGTGCACAGGCTCGACAGCACCTTCCGCCTGGTGGACCGTGTGAAGCCGCTGGTGTCCGCCCCGAGCGGCGGTGAATTCCGCTCGGACCTAGGGAAGTTGACGATCACTCCCGCCGGCCGCTGGTCGACGGACAGCGCGGGCCGCGCCGGAAGCTTCGACAAGGACTCCCACGAGATCTCGGCCCGCACGGCGACGGACGTGGACCTCACCACTCTGGTCCGGCTCGGCGGCCCCGCCCCGGACACGGGCGGCGCCCTCTCCCTCCTCTGGCGCGCCTCCTCCGACGGCGCCGACGCCTACTGCCTCAACATCGACCCCGACCTACGCGTGATCCGCCTGGTCGCCAAGGCCAACGGCTACTTCGAGGACGGCGCCGCCCTCGCCCGCGTCCCGGCTCTGGTCCGCCGCGGCACCACCTACTCCGTCCGCATCCTCACCGAGGGCGACCGCATCCAGGTGTTCCTCAACGGCGAGCGGATCATCGACGTGACGGACACGACGTACACGAGCGGACACGTCGGCCTGAACGTGTTCGGAGGGAGGGCGGCGTACCAGGACACCTACGCGAAGGAGCTGTGACCGCCGGTCAAGCCCGCCTGTTCACCCGCCCCGGCGCCCAGATTCCCGCCTGGTACCGGGCCCACAGCGACCCAGTGGTCGACCCCGCGCCCTGTCCGTGCCGTCGGACAGGGCCGGCCGGTGCCGTGGTGGGTGTGGGCGATGGTCTACTGCCGTAAAGGCTGTCTTTCATGGCACGTTTCGCAGATCGAGTGGTCATCGTGACCGGGGCCGGTGCCCCTGACGGAATCGGTGCCGCGGTGGCCAAGGGGCTGGTCGCGGAGGGTGCGCGCGTCGTGTTGGGCGCGACGTCCGAGCGGGTGCACCAGCGAGCGGCGGAGGTGGGGCCCGCCGCCGTCGGTGTGATCGCCGACCTCACCATCGACGGGGCCTCGGACGCCCTGGTGCAGGCCGCGATGGACCGCTGGGGCCGCGTCGACGTGCTGGTGAACAACGCCGGCATGACGTCCGTGGCATCGGGCTGGGACGCAGGCGACGACGTCGCCGAGCTGTCTCTGGCCGACGGCGTCACCGTGAACGTCGTGGCCCCCGGCTATGTTGCGACCGGCTCCCAGCTGGAGTTCGAGGCAGCGGCCGCCGCGGCGGGCCCGATCGGACGCAGTGCCACACCGGACGAGATCGCGGCTTGCGTCATGTTTCTGGCGCACGAATCGGCGTCGTTCGTCACCGGATCGGCTCTCGTGGCCGATGGCGGGCACGGTCTTCCAGAGACGTGGCCGCGACCGTGAGTCGCGTGCAACTTCCCAGGGGCCACAACATCCGGCAGCCCGGCTCGCTCGGCGAGCAGGGCTGCCGACGAGGCAGGTTGCATGTCCGGCGCCATGTGACTTCCACGATCCGAACGATCGATTCGATTTTTTCGACGGCGGAATCGATGGTGCTCTGTACGTATTGCGCGTGAATCGATTGCATGCTTAGCTGCTCGCGCACCTAGGAGGTGTCCCCATGGACGACATCGATCGGGCCATCCTGCGTGAACTGCAGACCGACGGTCGCATCCCCTACGCCGATCTCGGCCCGAAGGTCGGCCTGTCGGCGTCGGCCGCTCGGCAACGGCTGCAGCGGCTGATCGACACCAAGGCGGTGCAGGTCGTCGGCGTCACCGACCCGATGGCCATGGGCGGGCAGGCCATGGCCCTGCTCGGGCTCCGCGTCGACGGCGATCCGCGAGCGGTGGCCGACGAACTCTCACGCCACGACGAGGTCGTCTACACCGTCCTGACCGCCGGCACCTTCGACTTGTTCGCCGAGGCCGTCAGTCGGCATCCGCGTGACCTGCTGGACTTCGTCAACGACGTCGTGCGTCCCATCGAGGGCGTGACAAAGGTGGAGAGCTTCCCCTACTTCGGGATTCACACGCACCGGTTCCTCTGGAACGTCGGCTGAGCAGCGCCCTGATCACCGTTTCCGCGCCCCCCCCGCAAACGGCACCCGGGGCGGACTGCCGCCCAGGCCCGCCCGCAGTACGTGATGAACGGAGAATTCGATGGGCATCTCCTCCGCCGAGTGGCTGGTGGTGCCGATGGTCGCGATCGAGGAGGAGCGGGCCGCAGCCCTCCTCACGGAGCGATTCGGCATCGAGGGAACACTCGAGAAACTGGGCAGCAACCACGATCGCAACTTCCGGGTGCGCACCGGTCTGGATGAGCACGGGTACCTCTTCAAGGTCTTCAACCCGGTCATCGACCGCGCGGTACTGAGGGCGCAGTCCGAGGCCACCGAGCGCCTCGCCCGGGCGCTGCCGGAGCTGCGGCTACCGCGGGCCCTGGTGGGAGTCGACGGGGAGCACATCCAGACCGTCTCCCTGGACGGCCAGGACTACGACTGCCAACTGCTCGACTATGTTCCCGGTGACCCCATCATGGACAGCCGCTATCTGGCTCCGCGGGTGGTGGCGCGGCTGGGAGAGGTTGCCGGAAGCGTCACCGCGGCCCTGGAAGGCTTCGACATGCCGACTCCGGACAGGCCGATGCTGTGGGACCTGCGCAACGCCCTCGAAGTCGTCGAGGCCCTGGCCCCGCACATGGTCGACCGGCGAAGGGCCGAGCGTGTGCTGCGAGCCGCCCGCGCGGCACAACAACTGGTGGAGCGGCACGCCGCGCGGCTTCCCGTACAGGTCATTCACGGCGATGTGGCCGACAACAACGTGGTCTGCCGGACGGACCTGGACGGCCGCCCCATACCGGTCGGGCTGATCGACTTCGGAGATCTCACACACAGCTGGGCCGTGGCCGAGCTGGCGGTCGCCTGCACTTCCGTCCTGCACCATCACGGAGCCACACCGGCTTCGGTGCTGCCCGCGGTCCGCGCGTTCCACGCCGTACGGCCGCTCGTCGGCGACGAGCTGGACGTGCTGTGGCCCCTTGTCGTGCTGCGCGGCTGCGTGCTGGTGGTCTGCGGGCAGCACGCCGCACTGCAGGACCCCGGCAACGGCTACGCCACGGCGGCCCTCGACCGTGAGTGGGCCATGTTCGAGGCCGGTGCCTCGATACCGGCCGAGGTGATGGCGGCCCACTTCCGGCAGGTGATCGGCGAACCCGCCCCGCACAGCGATCCGCCGACCTCGAGCCACCCTCTTCTCCCCGAACTTCCCTCCGAAGCAAGGGTGATCGACCTGTCCGTCACCAGCGACGCGCTGCACGGCGGCGGCTGGCTCGATCCTGACGCGGAGTCCGCTGTGGTCGCACGGGCACTCGCCTCGGGCGGCACGGCCGTGCTGACCCGGCACGGAGAGTGCCGTCTCACCCGCACCCGGGTCGACACCACGGAGCAGAGCGCCACGCTCGCGCTCGGCGTGGAGGTGCACCTCTCCAGCCCACTGGCGGTTCACGCGCCATGGGCCGGCACGGTCACCCGGCACGCCGAGCACGGAGTGACCCTGACCGCCGGGGGGCTGCACCTGGTGCTCGACGGCATCGACCCGGCCGTCGCGGTCATCGACGGGGGAGTGGTCGTATCCGGTCAGCGGTTGGGCACCGTCGCCGCACAGGGCGGCTGGTATCGGCTGGATGTGCAACTGTCCCGGCTGGGCACGGGAATTGCACCACGCTTCATCCCGCCAGGGCTGGACGCGGGCTGGCTGACGATGTGCCCTGATCCCACCGGCCTGATCCTCCCCCGGGCGGACCGCCCCGTGGCGGACACGCCGACGGAGCCGGAGAGCGTCCTGCTGGAGCGCCGAGTGAAGTCTTTCGCCACCGCGCAGGAGCACTACTTCGAAACCCCTCCGCAGATCGAGCGAGGCTGGCGGCACCACCTGGTGGACACCCGCGGCCGCGGCTACCTGGACATGCTCAACAACGTGACCGTCCTGGGCCACGGTCACCCGCGACTGGTCGAAGCAGTGCACCGGCAGTGGCAGCGGCTCAACACCAACTCCCGTTTCCACTACGCCTCGGTGGTGGAGCTGTCGGAGCGGCTGAGCGCGCTCCTGCCGGACGGGCTCGACACCGTCTTCCTCGTCAACAGCGGCTCCGAGGCCGTGGATCTGGCACTGCGGCTGGCCTGGGCCGCCACCGAGAGGCGCGATGTCGTCGCGGTGGAGGAGGCGTACCACGGCTGGACCCACGCCGGTGACGCCATCTCCACCTCGACGGCCGACAACCCGAACGCCCTGGCCACCCGTCCCGCGTGGGTGCACACAGTCCCCACACCGAACAGCTACCGCGGCACGCACCGCGGCCCCGAGGCGCACCTCTACGGCCCCGAGGCCGCGGCCGTGATCGCCGATCTGGTCAGGTCCGGTCGCCCGCCGGCGGCGTTCGTGTGCGAGCCCTACTACGGCAACGCCGGCGGAATGGCTCTGCCCGACGGCTACCTCGAGCAGGTCTACGCCGCCACCCGGGAATCCGGCGGTCTCTGCGTCGCCGACGAGGTGCAGGTCGGCTACGGTCGGCTGGGCTCCCACTTCTGGGGCTTCGAGCAGCAGGGCGTCGAACCGGACATCGTCGCTGTCGCCAAGGCGATGGGCAACGGCCACCCCCTGGGGGCGGTGATCACCCGACGCGAGATCGCCGACGCCTACCGTTCGCAGGGCTACTTCTTCTCATCGGCCGGCGGCAGCCCGGTCAGTTCGGTGGTCGGACTGACCGTGCTCGACGTGCTCCGCGACGAAGGTCTCCAGGACAACGCCCGCACGGTCGGCGCACACCTGCGAACGCGGCTGCTGCGACTCGCCGACAAGCACCCGCTGATCGGGGCCGTCCACGGCAGTGGCCTGTATCTGGGCGTCGAGTTCGTCAGGGACCAGGAGACACGGGAGCCGGCGACCGAGGAGACAGCCGCCATCTGCGAACGGCTACGCGAGCTGGGCGTGCTGATGCAGCCGACGTCGGACCGGATGTGCGTCCTGAAGATCAAGCCGCCGCTGTGCCTGACCACGACGAGCGCCGACGTCTTCGTCGACGCCCTCGACGACGTACTCACCCACGGATGGTGAAACGCGGTACGGACGTACCTGTCGGCGGTTGTCCTGTGGCACCGATCAGCGGTGGCACCAGGTCAATGGGCGCCCAGGTCACCCACGGCGAAGACCGTCAAGACACAACGGGCAGGCTTGTCGCGCGTCTTCGGTCCCATGCGGAGGCCGGCCCGAAGGCCTGAACGCGAGAAGAGCCGGTCCGGAGCCCGAGCTCCGGACCGGCTGTGTGGGTACGTCAGCCGACGGCCGCCACGGGGGCACGGTCCGTTCCGGCCGCTTCCTTGACGTCGGCGTCCCCGGCCTTCTCACCCGGCGCGGGATCGGCGTGCGGCTCGGGGGTGTGATCGGCCTCGGGGGCGGAGGTGTACGGGATCTCGCCGCGGAGGACGGCCCTGGCGCGGTCCTCGTCCAGCTCCCCTTCCCACTTGGCCACCGCCAGGGTGGCGACGCCGTTGCCGACCACGCTGGTCAGTGCGCGGGCCTCGGACATGAAGCGGTCGATGCCGAAGATGAGCGCCAGGGCGGCCACGGGGACGTGTGGAACGGCGCTGAGGGTGGCCGCCAGGGCGATGAAGCCGGAGCCGGTGACCCCGGCGGCGCCCTTGGACGTGAGCAACATGACGGCGACCATCGACAGCTGCTGGGTGAGGCTGAGGTCGATGCCGAGGGCCTGGGCGAGGAAGACCGAGCCCATGGTCAGGTAGATCGCTGTGCCGTCGAGGTTGAAGGAGTAGCCGGCGGGCAGCGTGATGCCGACGACCGGCTTGGAGGCTCCCGCGTGCTGCAGTTTGGCCATCATGCGCGGCAGCACCGGCTCGGAGGACGAGGTACCCAGGACGATCAGCAGCTCTTCCTTGATGTAGCGGAGGAAGGGCAGAAGGCGCAGACCGTTGACCCGCATGACCGCCCCGAGGACGACCAGGACGAAGAACAGGGCGGTGAGCCAGAAGGAGCCGACCAGCAGGGAGAGGTGGCGCAGGGTGTCCAGACCGTAGCTGCCGATCGTGAAGGCCATGGAGCCGAAGGCGCCGATCGGGGCCAGCCGCATGATCCAGCGGATGAGCGTGAACAGGACCTTGGACAGCTTCTCGACGCCCTGGGTGATCCCCGCTGCCGCCTCACCGGCGGCGTTCAGGCCGAAGCCGAACAGGACCGAGACCAGTAGCACCGGCAGGATCTCGTGGCCGGTCAGAGCGCCGGGCAGGGTGTCCGGAATGTTGGAGAGGACGAACGCGGAGACGCTCTCGTGGCTCTGAGTGGCCTCCGGCGGCAGGCCCTCGGTGGAGAGGGTGGAGGGATCGACGCGCAGTCCGCTGCCGGGCTTGACGAGGTTGACGACGACCAGGCCGATCACCATGGCGACGGTGGTCAGGACTTCGAAGTAGATCAGCGCCTTGAGGCTGACCCGCCCGACCGCACGCGCGTTGCCCATGGAGGCGATGCCATGGACGACGGTGCAGAAGATGACCGGCGCGATCATCATGCGTACCAGCGCGATGAACCCGTCGCCCAGGGGTTTCAGGTCGGCTCCGAACGACGGCCACAACCAGCCGACGGCAGCTCCGGCGAAGACACCGATCAGGCACTGGACGTACAGCAGGGACAGCAGTCGGCGGATGCGGCCGGGTGGAGCGGTGACGGTGCCCGGGGCGGCGTCGTTGCGGCTCATGCGGGGCGTCCTTCCAGGACGGGAACGAGGAGTTCGGCTCGGGCGATGCGGCGGGCGGCGCGGTGCAGGAACACCGTGGGGGAGGCGCCCTCCGCTGCGGGGGCGGCCTGGGCGGTGATGACACCGGCCGGGGTGCCCAGGCGCAGCGTGCCGTCGGCGGTCTGCCGGGCGACGCGATGGGCGAGGGTGCCGGGAGTGGTGGCCGCGGTGGCCAGTGCGACGGCCGAGGTGAGACCGATCGCCGGGTGGGGGGCGTGCATGGAGACCATGCGGACGGCCAGGTCGTACTCGTCCGGTCCGACCTGGGTTCCGTCGGTGGTGCGGTAGGCGGCGGGGCGGGCGAGGACGCCGACCTTCGGCACGGCGTGGCTGACGGGATCGTTCTCCTTGGCCAGGCCCATGGCCAGAGCGGCCTGACGGCGCAGCAGGGTGAGCGCGGGCACCACCGCGGCGAACTCGGCCAGGGATTCGGTGCCTTGAAGACCGAAGGCCTTCGCTTCGAACAGCGCGGCCGGGGCACCGGCGTCGACGAGGGACGCCTCGATGGGACCGGCGGGCCCCGAGAGGGTGTCCAGGGCACGGCCGGTCGGCAGGGCACGACCCGTGGTCGAACCCGCCGGGTCCAGGAAACCGAGCAGGACCGGCACACCGAGCGCGGCCGTGCCCGGCACCACCGCCGTGCCCTCTTCGGGGGCCGTACGCCCCGGAGTCGGGATGGCGCCGGTGAGGCGGGCTCCGGTGTTGACGTTGAGCATCCGCACCGTGGTGGAGTCCGACGTGATCGGGACCAGGCCGTTGTGGACGGCGTACAGGGCGACGGCGGTGGCGCAGTTGCCGCAGTTGCTGGCCCATTCCACGTGCTCGTCCCCGATACCGACCTGCGCGAACGCGTACTCGACGTCGATGCCCGGCTCGGCCGACCGCCGGACGATCGCGGCCTTGGAGGTGGTCGAGGAGGCACCGCCCACACCGTCGATCTGGCGGGGGTCGGCGGCGTTGTAGGCGGCGAGAAGCAGGGTGTCGGCGTCCACGCCGGTCGCCACCACGTCGTGGTGGTCGAAGATCCAGCACTTGCTGGTTCCTCCGCGGATCATCTCGCCCTGCAGACGCAACACAGCGGTCTCCTCATGCAAACCCCGACGGCACTTCCGTGCGGGATGCGATCCACAGTGGGCGCGAAGAGCATGAAGTACAATCTCGGAAATCTGCACGGGTATTAAGCTGAAGTTAACGCTGGAGGTGGCGCTGTGCTCGACGTCCGGCGCATCCTGCTCTTCACCGAGGTCGCCCGCCGGGGCTCGGTCACCGCTACCGCACGGGCCCTCAACTACACGCCGTCAGCGGTGTCCCAGCAGGTCAGTCGCCTGGAAGCAGAAGCCGGGCAGCCCCTTCTGGAGCGCCATGCGCGGGGCGTCACCCTCACCGACGCGGGACGCGCCCTGGCCGAGCGAGGGGAGCGGATCGAGCGCGAACTGACGGCCGCGGAGAACGAGCTGGCCGACTTCGCGGGACTGCGCGCGGGCACCCTCCGGGTCGGAACCTTCCCCACCGTCGGCGCCTCCCTCCTTCCGCGGGCCGTGATCGCCTTCCGGGAAGCGCATCCGGACGTACGGCTGACGGTGCGCAGCGCCCGCATCGCGGGCCTGTGGGCGATGCTGGAGAACCGGGAGATCGAGATGTCCCTGATGTGGGACTACGACTGGAACCGCATCGACCGCGAGGACATTGCCGTCACCACACTGGTCGACGACCCCCCGGCCCTCCTCGTCAGCCAGAACCACCCCCTGGCCGACCGCCCTTCGGCCGCCCTCGCGGACTTCGCGAACGATCCCTGGATCACCCGCGCCGACCACCACCCGGTGGCCGAGGCCCTCGCCCGCAGCTGCCACGCAGCCGGCTTCGAGCCGCAGATCGCCTACGAGGCCCATGACTACCAGGAGGCCCAGGCCATGGTCGCCGCCGGCATCGGCGTCGCCCTCGCCCCCACCCTTGCCCTGGAAGGCATCCGAGCCGGCGTCAGCATCCTGCCGCTGCACCCCGCCGGCCCGGTGCGCCGCATCCTCCTCGTCCGCATGAGCGACCACGCCCTCACCCCCGCCGCCCAGTCCTTCGCGGCCCTTCTCCGCCACAGCGCCGCAGCCGCTACGGCGTCATGACCTGCCGCGTTGATCGGTCCGCGGTGATGCCGGCGCCGTCGGCGGCGCCGGTGGAGGGGTCGGTGATCTCGCTCATCGGTGTGCCGGTCGACCGCTCGTCAGGGCAGCTGCGGGTACAGGGCGGTGACGCCTCCGGCCAGACCGGCCTGCACCTGGCGGCTGATGTCGTCCACGACGATCTCGTAGGCGCCCTCGGCGATGCCGTCGGCGGCGAGGCGGGCGACGTCGGCGGGGGCGGTCTTGGGTGCGGTGACCGCGCTGGTCATGTCGGTGTCCATGTAGGCGACGTGCAGCCCTGCCACCCGGATGCCCTGGTCGGCGAGCTGGAGGCGCAGGGAGTTGGTGAGCGACCACTGCGCGGACTTGGCGGCGCAGTAGGCGCCGACGTCCGGGAAGCTGAACCAGGACAGAGCGGACAGGATGTTGAGGACGGCACCGCCGCCGCCCGCCACGATCTGGGGTGCGAAGGCCCTGACCACCGAGAGGGTGCCGAAGAAGTTGGTGTCCATGTCCCGGCGGATGCCGTCCAGGTCGCCGGTGAGCAGGTCGCTGCCGGTGGATACACCGGCGTTGTTGATCAGGACGGTGACGTCACCGGTGGCCTCGGCGGCGGCCGCCACGGAGGCGGGGTCGGTGATGTCGAGCGCGATCGGCGTGGCGCCCGGCAGGTCGACCTGGTCGGGGTTGCGGGCACCGGCGTAGACGGAGGCGCCGCGGCCGAGCAGCTCTGCGGCGAGAGCGCGGCCGAGACCGCGGTTGGCTCCGGTGACGAGGACGGTGCTGGTGGAGAGGTCCATGAGAAGTCCCTGTTGCTTGCTTTGAGTTGAGTGGGGGGAAGGGGTCACTGATCGGATCGTGGGTGGTGTGCCGTGCCTGGCCCTTGTTCAGGCGCCGGTCAGGCGGTCGGAGAGGTGCCCTGGGTGGCCTGTTCACGGGTACGCGCGTGTATCAGGCACGTGGTGGTGGCGTGGGCGAGGAGCCGACTGGTGGGGTCGGTGACGGTGGCGGTGGCGTAGGCGGTGCGCCGGCCGACATGCACGGCGGTGGCTTCGCAGCGGACGCGGCGCACCATGCGCGGCGTCTTCGTGAGCAGGCGGTGGTTATGCCTGCTGGTTCGCGATGCCGAGGTAGTCGCCCAGATTCCGCTCGATCTCCTCGACGCCGATCTCGGCGATGAGCTTGCCGAGCTGCGGCACGCGGGCCTGGAATCCCGGCCACGTGACCGAGTCCGCGAACTCCGCCCAGGACGCGCGCAGATCGGCCACCGGCGGCAGGGTCGACCGGTTGATCTGTGCCTTGGCGCCCAGGACGGACGCCTTGTCGAAGGAGGCGATGCGCGCCGCCACACCGCTCACGAAGGCGTCGAGTTCGGTGTCGGGGACGGCCCGGGTCACCCATCCGTACCGCTCGGCGCGCTCGGCGTCGTAGTCCTGGCTGGTGAGGACCGCTTCGAGCGCGCGGTCCCGCCCCAGCAGCCGGGCCAGCCGGTCGCTGCCGCCACCGCCGGGGACGATGCCGATCGCGACCTCGGGCTGGCAGAAGAACGCCTCCTCGCGGCTGGCGTAGCGCAGGTCGAAGGCCAGGGTGATCTCGTCCCCTCCACCCCGCGTGCGCCCGCGGATGGAGGCGATGCTGATGAACGGGGCGCTGGTCAGGCGGGTGACGAGCTCGACCCACGTCGGAGTCCAACTCCAGCGGCGTCACCTCCCGGCGGGCCGGCACGCTGGTCGACTGCACGATGTATCTCCTCGCTCGGGCAGGCGCTCGGACTGCCGTGGCTCCGGCGGTCGGGTCAGCGGTCAGTCGGAGAGGAAGGCCGTCACCTGGGTGGCGAAGTCCTCGGCGTGCTGGAAGAGGAAGGCGTGGCCGGCGTCGCCGTAGACGACGAGGGTCGCGTCGCGGAGGTGCTGGACGGCGGTGTAGGAGGCCAGCGCGGGGATCATCGCGTCCTTCATGCCGGTGGCGTACAGGACGGGCTGCTTGACGGACTCCAGGTCGGTCCGCACCTGGTCGAAGGGAATCGCCGCGTCCTTGCCGATCGCGGCGATCTGACCCATGCCCGCCGCCTCGGACACGTCGGGGCGTCCGGTGGCCAGCCGGGTCGCCACCCGGGCGAGGTGCGCGTACCCGGCGGCGCGCCCCGTCTCCGTCTCCGGGAAGAAAAGGAACACCAGGTCGTCCCCGGAGACCTCCGGCTTGGTCATGGTGGCCCGCACCTTCGGGTCCGGGTCGGGAGCGCCGGGCACCGTGCCGCCGGGGTTGGCGGCCGCCACGACCAGCTTGCGGACCAGGTGGGGTCGGGTGCGGGCGATGTGCTGGGCGACGGTGCCGCCCAGGGTCCAGCCGAGCAGGTCGACCTGGGTGAGGCCGAGGGCCTCGATGAACTCGACGGTGCAGTCGGCGAGTCCCTCGACGGAGTCACGTGGTGTGCCGGTGGTGTAGCCGGTGCCGACGTTGTCGAACACGATCACGTCGTGGGCGGCGGCGAGGTGGTCCAGGAGTTCGGGGTCCCACCAGTCGAGGGTGCCCCGGACCCGGTTCAGCAGGACCAGCGGGATGCCGCCTCGCGGGCCGATGCGCCGGTAGGTGAAGGTCGCGGAGGGGCCCTCCACGGTGAGGTCCTCGGCCGCGTCTGCCAGATAGGTGCTCATGCCGGACTTCGCTTTCTTGTCGCTGTTTCTTCTCGCTGTGTCTGCGGGGTACGTCAGGCGGCGGGCAGGCGGTTGAGCTTGCGCAGCTGCTGGTCGAACATGCGGGAGGGGACGATGCGGCGCATGGTGCGGACGCGTCCGGTCATGGCGCCGGCGGTGTAGCGCAGCTTCGGCTTGGCGTCGGTCGCCGCGGCGGCGATCTCCTTGGCGACGACGGCGGGGTCGTCGCCGTCCTTGACCGCTCCGGCCATGTACTCCTCGAAGATCTGCCGCCGCTGGGCGTAGATGTCCAGGGGCTGGTCGGGGCGGACGCTGGCGGCGTCGAAGGCGGTGCTGGTCCAGGCGGGTTCGACGAGCAGGACGCGTACGCCGTATTCGCGGACCTCGTGGTCGGCGGACTCGGAGTAGCCCTCGACGGCGTGCTTGGAGGCGGCATAGACGGCCATGTAGGGCTGCGGCATGAACCCGACGATGGAAGAGACGTTGATGATGCGTCCGCTGCCCGCCGCGCGCATGTGCGGCAGCACGGCGTTGGTCATGCGGATGACGCCGAAGACGTTGATGTCGAACAGGTGCTGGGCCTGGGCGGCGGAGGACTCCTCGGCGGCGCCCGCCGAGCCGATGCCGGCGTTGTTGACCAGGACGTCGATCCGCCCGAACCGGTCGATCACCTCGCCGACCGCGGCCGTCACCGACTCGTCGCTGGTCACGTCGAGGTCGAGGAAGGTCACGCCCTTCACAGGAGTGACGTGCGCGGTGTTGCGGCTCGTGCCGACCACCTCGTAACCCGCCTTGACCAGAGCGAGGGAGGCTGCTTTTCCGATGCCGGAGGACGCGCCCGTCACGAGGGCTACCGGACGTGTTGTCGCCATTGTGGGCTCCTGACTCAAGGACTGCTTGCGGGGTGTGGGGGTCGCGGTGCCGGACGCGGACGACGGTCGTACCGAGGTCCGCCGCCGTGTCTGCAACCCTCAATCAGTTTCACTAATGTATCAGCTTTCAAGTCACAAGCAACATCAGGGCATCAATTAAAGAAGTATTCGTAGCGTTCACGTATCTCTTACGGTGGGTCACGGCGTCGACCAGGTCAGCGGGCTGTTGCACGGCGATACCCCGCCGGCTCGGCTCCGGCGGGGTATCGGTCGGCGCGGGTGACCGTCTTGCGGCGAGGTGCGGTCAGCGGTCGAGGAAGGCGTTCACCTCGGTGCCGAACGTGACGGCGTACTGGTAGAGGAAGCCGTGGCCGGCGTCCGGGTAGATGTGCAGCCGGGCGTCGGGGAGGTGCTTGGCCAGCAGGTGGGAGTTCTTGGCGGGCATCAGGATGTCGCTCTCGCCGTCGGCGACCAGGACCGGCTGGAAGAGGGCGTTCAGGCGCACCAGCTTGGACTTGTCGGGGATGCCCCACTCGGACCACGCGGTGAGCTGGCGGTCGCGGGTGGCCAGGCTGGAGGGGGCGTCGTGGTCGGTGGTGCGCTGCCCGAGACGCTGCAGGAACTCGCCTCCCGCGGCCTGGCTGGAGGCGGTGTTCTTGAAGAAGAGGAAGAGGTAGTCCTCGGGGCCCGGATTGTCCTTCAAGGTCCGCTGCAAAATGTTGGGGTCTGTTGCGCGCTGGTCCACTCCGCCCTGGGGTCCGGTGGCGGCCAGGACGACGCGGCGGACCTGCCAGGGGCGGCGCAGCGCGACCTCCTGGGCGACCTCGCCGCCGAGGGAGAAGCCGAACACGTCGTAGCGGGGCAGCTTGAGGGCGTCGATGAAGTCGATGGCGTCCAGGGCCATCTGCTGGACGGTACTGGCGGTGGTGCCGGTCGAGCCGCCGACGCCGACGTTGTCCACGAGGATGACCTCGCGCTTGGCGGCGATGGTGTCGATGAGCTTGGGGTCCCAGCTGTCGAGGGTGCCGCGGAAGTGCTGGAGGAAGACCAGGGGCACGCTGCCGGTGCTGGGGTTGCCGAAGCGGCGGTACTGGTAGGTGACGCCGTTGGCGGCCTCGACGCGCAGGTTGGGGGCGGTGCCGGCGCTCTCCGCGTTCTGCGTCCGGGTGGCCGAGTGTCGCGTGCCGCTGGAGCTGCCGCTCACGGCATTGGCCATGCTCGGTGCCGTGGCGGCGACAGCCGCGACGACCGACACGGTGGCCAGCGCCATCGCGGTCCGCCGGGAGATTCGGGTACGCCGATTGGTTGAGGACATGCCAATTCCTTGAGTCGGGCCGGAGGTCTCCCCCGGCGCGTTGAACCTGCCGTGCGCTCCGCGTGCGGATGCTCCGCGGGCGCGCGGGAGTGGGGCTATTCCTGGGCCGGCGGCTTCGTCGAGCCGGGCCCGCCGCCGTACGCGTCTGAAGGCCCCCATGGGTCCGGCGACCTCCCGCTCGGATACGGAACGGAGGTCACGGGCTGCGCGAGGGTGGCGGAGCTGGGAGCGACGACGCCGGTGAGCCGGGGGCGGCGAGGAGACTCCCGCGTGATCGACATGTGCTGAAGCTAGGGAGCAGTGATGTCGTCGGGAGTCATCCCGGGCGCCCGACCGTGTCATCCGCCAGGGCGAATGGGTCCCGCTCTCTCAGGTCAAGACGACGGCCTCCGGGCTTGCCCCGGCGAAAGCATTGCCTGACCGGCGACTTCGTCGAGTCGTCAGCCGTCGGGCGGTGTGGCGCGACCTCCGATGCGTAACATGGACGTATCAGATGGAGGTGCATTAGCGGCAGATAAGAATCAGTTATCGGGATACCCGTAGCGTTCACGTATCCTCTACAGGGGACGAAAACGAACGAGACAGGGAGACCGCTATGGGCCGACCGCTGCGGGCAGATGCCGAGCGCAGTGTGCGTGCGATTCTGGAGGCGGCCGAGCGGGTCCTCGCCGGCGACGCCGGTGCCTCCATGGAGCAGATCGCCGAAGCAGCGGGGCTGACCAGGATCACGGTGCACCGCCGATTCGCGAACCGGCAGGCACTGCTGGAGGCGCTCGCCGTCTCCGCGAAGCAGCAGCTCCTTGACGCCATCGGGGAAGCCCGGCCCGACTCCGCTCCCGCGCTCGTGGCCCTGTACCGGGTCACTGCGAACGTCCTGCGAGTCAAGAACACCTGGCGCTTCACCCTCAGTCACGCCACGCCCCATACCAGCGCCGCAGCCGCCCTCTGGGCAGAGATCGACACCTACACCGTCGAACTCCTGACACGAGCACAGAACGAGGGACTCCTCGCCCGGGACGCGGACCTGGACTGGACGCGGCAGGTGTACTACGCCCTCCTGAGCGAAGCCCTCGACAGGCCGGGCGCCGACCAGGATCCAGCCGTGCAAGACCCGGACGCGCTGGCCGCACTCGTCATCGACACACTCCTGCACGGCGCGGGACCACGCGGCTGAGCCGCGACTGCTCGACGGACCCCCGCGAGTTCAACGGCGATGCTGTGACCCCGGACGGTGTCGACATCGTCGCCGAGGTGGCGCTGGGGGCTGACCTGTGGCGGCAGCCCGATGCATGGCGCCGCCCGGCCCGCCGCCGGCCTGTCGCCTTTCGGAACCGTCATGGGTCTTGTCACCAGTGCGGGCGTCGTGCCAATGTCCGGCCATGGTTACGTAACCATGGCTGGTTCACACGGTCCGAGTGTCTGTATCCGGACCCTGGTTCATCACTGCCTCGGCTCAGGTGACGAACCCGCACTCCGCCCTCCGCGATTACCGTCACTGGAGACGACATGACCAAGACCCCTACGAGGTCGAGAAGACTGGCCAGTGTGCTCATGGCCGGCTTCGGCGCGACACTCCTGTTCCTGACCACTCCCGCGCTCGCCCAGTCGGCCGCCGAGACGCCAGCCGCCTCGCAGACGCCGGCGCAGCCTGCGTCGAAGGGTGGAACCAGTGACTTCCGCGGGGTGAACTGGGCAGACCCGCGGGACAACTACGCCAGTGACGCAGTGGTGCCCAGCGGCCTGTCGGTGACCGACGACTACCGCACCGTGTACCGCACCACGGATCACATGGTGCGCGGCTTCAAGAAGAACCTGGGCGCCAACACGTTGCGACTGCCGATCAACCCGGCCAGCGTGGGCACCAACTGGTGGAAGTCGTACCGGGCGACGATCGACTCGGCCACGGCCTACGGTGACAAGGTCATCGTCAGCTACTGGGAGGCCGACTCCAGCAAGGACGGCCTGGTCGACGACACGGCCGCCTGGAAAACGATGTGGAACACCGTGGTGCGGGAGTACAAGCACAACCCACGGGTCTACTTCGAGCCCATGAACGAGCCGCACGGCTACACCCTGGACCAGTGGGTGTCCGTCACCAGTGGGTGGCTGGCCCAGCACAAGGACGTCCCGCGCGGCCGTGTCGTGATCAGCGGTACCGGCTACAACGACAACGTCACCGGTGTCGGCGCGGCACCCGAACTGCGGGGAACGCTGCTGTCGCTGCACTTCTACGGCTTCTGGGCCAGCTACACCCAGCAGGCGGACTGGACCGCCGACCTCGAAGCCCGGATCGGCTCGTACGCCGGCCGGACCATCATCGACGAGGCCGGCTCCCCGATGACCATCGGTCTGAACTACGGCGCGTGGAACGGCAACATCTACACCTCGTACCTCGCGGCCGTGGCCAACACCGCCCGCAGCAAGGGGATGGGACTGGTGTACTGGCCGGGGCTGAGGTTCGGCGACGCCTACTCGATCGAGTCGCTGGACTCCGAGGGCAACCTGGTGGACAACAGCGCCACCGGAGTCGCCCTGTTGCGCTGGGGCTACGGCTTCGGCACGACCCCGCCCGTCAACGACCTGCCGCCCGCGCCTCCCGGCGAGGTCCTGCGTGGAGTGGGCTCGGGCCGCTGCGTCGACGTGCCCGGGTTCAGCACGACCAGCGGCACCCAACTCGACCTCTGGGACTGCAACGACGGCGGCAACCAGACCTGGAACTGGAACGCGGACAAACAACTCACCGTCTACGGCAACAAGTGCATGACCGTGGGAGGTACCGGAGCCACGGCGGGAGATCCCGTGATCATCTCCGACTGCACCGGCGCGGCGGCACAACAGTGGAACGTGAACGCGGACCTCTCTGTGACCAGCGTCGCGAACCCGGCGCTCTGCCTGGACGCGGCCGGAGCAGGCACCGGCAACGGCACGGCGGTCGATGTCTGGAACTGCAACGGAAGCAGCAACCAGCAGTGGACCAGAAGCTGATGCCAGGACCAGGACCTGTTCCCCTCGACCACTGACAGGACCAGGACCTGTTCCCCTCGACCACTGATCCGACCACAGATCCGAACCGTACGGGCCCTGCGAGTACCCTCGCCGGGCCCGTACGGCTCAGCACCGCCGCGCTTCGTCTTCCGGTGAGGGCGGCGGCGCTGCGGTGCTCGCGCGGACCACCAGCCGGGTCGGGACCAAGGTCTTGTCGATCAGGTCGGGCCCGGTGCGGCCGATCTTGCTCAGCAGCTTCTGAAAACTGAGTCGGCCGACCGCGGCGAAGTCCTGCCGCACGGTGGTCAGCGGTGGCCAGAAGGCATGGGTCTCCTCCATGTCGTCGAACCCCACCACGCTGACGTCGTCGGGAATCCGGCGGCCGAGCTCGTGCAGGGCACGCATGACCCCGAGCGCCATGTGGTCGTTCGCGGCGAAGATCGCCGTGACCTCCGGCCTTCGCCCCAGAGTCAACCCGTGCTGATATCCGGATCGGGTGGTCCAGTCGCCGTACAGCACCGGGGGCGGGTCGATGCCGGCATTCTGCAGGGTGCTTTGCCAGGATTCGACGCGATGGGCCGCGGAGAACGAGGTCGGGGGTCCGGCGATGTGCCATACCTGCTGGTGGCCGAGTTCCAGCAGGTGTTCCGTCGCCTGCCGAGCGCCCTGTGCCTGGTCGGTGTCCACGACGGTGTAACCGGGGCCGGTATCGGAGTCGACGACCACCATCGGAACCCCCGGCGGGAGGCTGAACTCCGCATCGTCCAGGAGATGCGCCTCGAAGACGAGGATCACTCCGTCGACGGCTGCCTCGCTGAGCCGGTCGTAGGCACCGGAAACCCTGCCCATGGTCGGGTCCGACACGGGGATGAGGGTGACGGCGTACTTGGCGCGTGCGGCTTCCTTGGCGATGGCGTCGAGCGTGCGTGTGTTTCCGAACGTCTTGAGCGTGAAGGTGATGACACCGATCGTGTTGAACCGCCCGCTTTTGAGCGCGCGTGCGGCTCCGTTCGGCCGGTAGCCCAACGCCTGCATCGACTCGACGACCCGCTGCCTGGTCGCCGGGTCGACGTTGGTGTGACCGTTGGACACGCGCGAAACCGTCTGCGGCGCGACACCGGCGTGACGGGCGACATCCGCCATCGACGGCCGGGGCCGTCCGGACATGGGCTTGCCCCCAATCGCCATGTTCCCTTGTTCCCCCTGCTTCTCGGGCCTGACAACAGCCTAGGCCCACTCCCCGGGCATCTGCGGGGGTGAGAAACCTCAGCATGACTTGCCGGCGGCCGACGGCGGCCCGCGGGTGTCCTTCGTCGGTGCGCACCAGGGGGTCGCCATGCCGGCGCAGCAGTTCCCGTATGCGCCCGTCCATGTGCTGAGCCGTTTGGGACCGCCATGAGGTCCACGACATCCACCGCGCCTGGCGCAAGGTCGCCGACGAGTTCCCCGGCCACCGTGCCTTCGTCGCCGAAGCCTGGGCTGACACCCCCGAACGCCTCGCCGCCTACGTCCGCCCCGGCGGCCTGCACACCGCGTTCAACTTCGACTTCCTCAAGGCCAGCTGGGACGCCAAGGACCTCCGCACGGTCATCGACGACTCCCTTGCCATGCTCAACGGCGTAGGCGCACCGGCCACCTGGGTGCTCAACAACCATGACGTCATGCGCCACACCAGCCGGCACGCCCGCAAGACCTTCGCCCGATGGGTCCCCAACGAGCGATACCGGCCCCAACGTCTCTTGCGACAGCCGGGGATCCTGGCTCCGTTCAGCACGGGCTTCGTGAGCCGAGTGGGCTGCAGCACTGTCCACGTCCCAGGAACGCCGGAATCGAAACGATGCGCACTCCAGGCTGGAACCGGGGTGCAAACGGGGGGAGTTACTCGGACTCTTCCCCCGGGACAGCGCGGCTGTTGATCGCGTCGGTGATGGCGTAGGCGGTGCGGACGAAGGCCTCTGCCTGCTGCGCCGACAGGTTCAGCGCGGAGGTCTCCTCCAGGGCCTGCCACATGGCTGCCAGGGGCTCGCGCATGGCACGGCCCTTGTCGGTGAGGTGGACGACCATGACGCGCCGGTCGTGTGCGGCCGGCTCACGGACGAGCAGGCCGGCCTCCTGCATGCGGCGTAGGGACTTGGAGACGGTGGAGTGGTCAAGGCCGACGCTTTCGAGCAGCTCGGACTGGGTCTGCCCGTCCCGGTCGAGGAGTTGCATCAGCAGCAGTTCCTGTCCGGGGTGCAGGTCCATCTCGCGGAGCATGGCTCCGGCGCGGGCGCGGTGAGCGCGGGCGAGCTGGAAGATCGCGTAGCTCATCGGCCCCTCGCTCGCCGTGGTGGGGGTGCGGGGTGTGGGGGCGGGCATGATGCGGTTCCTCAGACGGTGTAGGTGGGGTAGTCGGTGTAGCCGGCCACTCCGCCGCCGTAGAAGGTCGCCGGGTCGGGGGTGTTCAGCGGCGCGTCAGATCGTAGCCGCTCGACCAGGTCCGGGTTGGCGAGCGCGAGGGCGCCGACGGAGACGAGGTCGGCCGTGCCGTGGTCGACGTCCTTGGCGCGGGTGGGCAGGTCGGTGCCGGCCCGGTTGAGGATCAGTGTGGTCGGCCACAGCGAGCGCAGGGTGCCCAGCAGTTCCTCGTCGCCCGCGTGCATCACGTGGAGGTAGGCGAGGCCGAGCGGGCTGAGGGCGCGCAGGAGTGCCGGATACAGCTCGGCGGTGTCGGACTCGGCGATGTCGTTGTAGGGGTTGCCGGGGGAGATGCGCAGGCCGGTGCGGTCGGCGCCGATCTCGGCGGCCACGGCGGCGGCGACCTCGACGGCGAAGCGGATGCGGCCCTCGATCGAGCCGCCGTAGCCATCGGTGCGCTGGTTGGTGCTGTCGGACAGGAACTGGTGCACCAGGTAGCCGTTGGCGCCGTGGATCTCCACGCCGTCGGCGCCTGCCGCGACGGCGGCCGCCGCGGCGCGGCGGAAGTCGTCGACGGTCGCCGCGACCTCCTGCGTCGACAGAGCACGGGGGGTCGGCATCTCCTGGGGCCCGGACGCGGTGAACATCACGCCCTGCGGCCGGACCGCCGAAGGGGCGACCGGCTGACGGCCGTGAGGGGTGTTGTCGGGGTGGGCGATGCGTCCGGTGTGCATCAGCTGGATGACGATCCGGCCGTCGGCCGCGTGCACGGCGTCGGTGACCTTGCGCCACCCGGCGATCTGCTCGGCATTGTGGACGCCGGGGGTGAGGAGGTAGCCCTGACCGTCGGCGGAGGGCTGGGTTCCCTCGGTGATGATGAGCGCGTGCGAGGCCCGCTGGGCGTAGTACTCGGCGTTCAGCTCGGTCGGTACGCCTTCAGGTGTGGAGCGGTCACGGGTCATGGGGGCCATGACCAGGCGGTGCGGGAGGGAGATGTCACCGACGGTGGTCGGTGTCCACAGGGCGTTCAGCATGAGTGGTCCTTCGGTGCGGTGATGGCCGGGTGATGATCGGAACAAGAGGGAAAGGCGGGCGTGATCAGTCGAGGGTGAGGACGAGCTTGCCCCGGACATGCCCGGCGTCGCTGACCTGCTGGGCCGTGGCGGCCTGGTCGAGCGGGTAGGCGGTGACGGTGGTGACGAGCTTTCCGGTCGCGGCGTCCTGCGCCAGCGTGGCCAGGCGGGCGGCCGAGCGTTCCTGGCCACCGGTGGAGAAGGTGATGCCGAGCTGGTGCGCGCGGAAGTCGGCGATGGTGACGATGCGCTCGGTGCCGCCGCGCAGGGCGATGGAGTCCTCCAGGGCTCCCTTCCCGGCCAGGTCGAACACCGCGTCCACGCCGTCGGGGACGAGCGCCCGGACCCGTTCGACCAGGCCCTCGCCGTAGAGGGTCGCGGTGGCGCCGAGCGAGGTGAGGTAGTCCTGGTTGGCGGGGCCGGCGGTGGCGATGACACGCGCTCCGCGGGCCGTGGCGAGCTGGACCGCCAGGGTGCCGACCGCTCCGGCCGCGCCGTGCATCAGTACGGTCTCCCCGGCGGCGACGCCGAGCAGGTTCAGGACCCGCTCGGCCGTCTCGCCCGCCACCGGCAGCGCGACCGCGTGCTGCCAGTCGAGGCCGGCGGGCTTGAGGGCCACGGTGGTGGCCAGCGCGTACTCGGCGTACGAGCCGGTGTCCGACCAGCCCAGCACCTCATCGCCCACCTGCACGTCCTGCACGCCCTCACCCAGGGCGTCCACCACGCCGGCGAGCTCGCCACCGGGGACGGAGGGGAGCGGCGTGGGGAACGCGGCCTCCATCGCCCCGGAGCGGATCTTGCCGTCCAGCGCGTTCAGCCCGGCCGCCTTGACGCGGACGCGGATCTGCCCGGGGCCGGGCTGCGGGACCTCGATGTCCGCCTCGTGCAGCACGTCCGTGCCTCCGAAACGGTCGAACAGGATGGCCTTCATGACGACTCCTCTCGCGCCGCCACCCCTTTAGGTGGCTGGACACATAATCAACGTAACAGCAAACATGTGGCTAGCCAAGTATTGGTTGCGCGCAAGGGCTGAGCCGCTTGGCGGATCCGATCCGTGAGCGGCCCGGGCCGGGGTGGGACGTGCAGGTCGAGCCACCCCGGCCGGGTCTCATCGGATGTACTTCGCCGGCTTGGTGGCGGCGTTGAGCAGGTGTTCCAGGGGCCCGCGGCGGAAGAAGCGGGACCAGATCGCGGCGAACACGATCGCCCCGAGGACGAACATGAGCAGCGGCACCCAGGACTGCTGGGAGCTGGTCCCGGTGGGTATGGCCAGAGCGGACTGTACGAGGAAGTGGCCGACGTAGGCGGTCAGGGACATGGTGCCCACGGCGACGACAGGTGTGGCCGGGCGGCGCAGCCGCGGCAGGCGGTCCATCGCCACCGTCGCGCCACGATCACGAGGATCGCGACTCCCACGCTGCCGATGATGTCGAACGTGGTGCCGCTGTGCGGCCCGGCCGTCAAGAGCATCGATGCCTGGGGCTCGAACGACCCGCTGTCGAGCGGCATCGACCCGGAGCCGCCGGACGACGGCCCGTCTTCCGCCGTGCTCCTCAGCGCGTCCTTGCCGGCCAGCAGCAAGGACATGCCGTACGCGGTCACGGTGAGGGCGGCGCCGAGCGCGGCCAGGCGGCGCTGCACGGCGGTCGCGGACAGGTCGAGGCGGGCCAGCGCCATATCGGCGATCACGAACGGCATCCACGTGATCGTCGGGTAGAAGCCGGTGAGCTGCCGGGAACGTACTGCGAGATCCCCGGCCGCGAAGGCCGCTTCTGTCCTGGCCGGCACCATCACATCGCCTTGGCGACCGCCGGCCACGCCTTCTTGACCGAACAGCGCCTGGCCCCAGGAGCCTCCGGACCGGCTTCCCCCTCCACCAAGTCCTCGACGCACCCCCGGTCTTCACGCCGCCCCGTGCCGCAAGAGACCGCACGGGGCGACGCATGTTGCTCACGGTGGTGTCGAGCAAGGGGAGCGGGCTGTTCCCGGACCAGCCCGTTCTTCACCCATTGATTTCAGATCATGATGAGCAGACGCGTCTTCGGCTTGAGTTTCCTATTCACCGATCGGCTCTGTACGTACACCTCCAACTTGGGATTGTTCCCCGCTTTCACGGAGACGGTCCCCTGGACATCCGTACCGAACAAAAGGCTGCGTGCCGCGTCGCCCGTATAGGCGCGGTCGGTGTCTTTCTCGACCACGACGACTTCCTTGTTCTGCTGAACCTGAGCCCGGGCGCCCAGCTGGTAGTAACACGAACCACGTTCGTACGTCACGCCCGGATGCGAGTTGACGAAGGAGCGAATGTCGACCTCCTTGTCGACTTTCAGGAGCCGGTACTTGTCGGCCGGAATCGGTTCGAGGTTCGCGCGCACCTCGTCAACCGATATGTCCTGGCCGACGGTGAACAGGTTCTTCGTGCCGCGCACTCCCTGCTCTCGTCCGCGGAGGAAGCTGGTGGCGGCCGCGCGCACGGTGCCGATCGCCTCCTCGACGCCCTTCTGGGAATCCGCGTCCCAGATGGCGATGTTCCCGGCCGGGAAACCGTAGTTCTGGGCGGTGCGCTTGGCCAGGGAGTTCGGAACGAGGATCGCGGAAGTCCAGTGGCCCGGCAGCCCGTTCATCTTCGCCGTGATCTTGTCGAGCCAGGGGCCGAGGATGGTCATGTCGCCGTCGTGCCGCCTGTCGCCGCCGGAGGCGTTCTCCTCACCGTCCGTCACGACAATCTGGAGGAAGCTGTGCTCGCCGTATTCCTCCCAGATATGGTCCAGGTCGTCCAGGGACTTCAGCGAAGCCTCTATGAGGGCCGTAGCGCCATTGTTGACCCGGTACAGCCCCCGCATGGACGGCAGATGCTTCACATCCATGTCCCAGACCAGGTTCTCCACCCTGTGGTCGAAGGAGTAGAGGCTGATCCTTGTCTCGTGGCCGAGGCTGTCCGACTCGGCCTTCAACCCCGCCACGAACTCGTCCACGACTCGAATGAGTTGACTCTGGTGCGGATGCATTGAACCCGAACAGTCCACTACCAGCGCGACGTGATTCACCTTGTGCTGGATCTTGTTTGCGGACACGTTTGTGCTCCCCCTCCGACGATCCCCGAGTGATGACTTCATTTTATGGGGAGGCACTGACAACGGCGTTTGACGCTCGATCACCTCCCCGCGTCCAGCCCGGCTCGGCGCAGGCCGCTCCGGCACTGCGGCGGGCCCGGGAGGGGCATGGGAGGTGAGCGACCAAGGGAGGCCGCCATGAAGACCGGAGCCTCGGATTACGACCGCTGGCTGTACTCGCACACGCCCTCCCAGGCCGAGGGCGAGCGCGATGAACCGGCCGAGTGCTCGGCAGTGGAGCAGCACCCTGACGTCCCCAGGACCGAGCCGTCCCAGGTGGAGGGAGAGCGGGTGGACGACGTCCGGACCGCGTGAGCGCCGATGAATGATCAGTGAGCGGCGCGCGGAGGCGCGCGCCGCCGGTCCACGTCGGGGGCCAGGGGCCGGTGTGACAGGTGGCCGATCGCGAAGACGTGGACCAGGTCTGTCAGAGAACCTTGGCCAGACCGGCGAGCGCGGACCGGTAGTCGGGGCCGACCGGACTGAGGACGGCGGTCGTGACGCCCGACTCGAAGAGGTCCTGTACGCGGGCCCGGACCTGGTCTGGGGTGCCCGTCAGGGCCAGCCGGTCCGCCCACTCCTCGGGTATCGCCTGAGCGAACTCCTGCGCGTTCTTGCTGGTGCGGCGCAGCGCGGCGAGCTCGTCATGGAAGCCGAGGGGGACGATGTGGGGCGCCCAGTCGGGATCGCCCAGGGGTTGCAGGGCGGGCCGTGCCGTGGAGAGGGCGGCGTGCGGGTCGTCGTCGACCACGGTGATGTTGTAGGCGGCGAGCCGGTGCGGGCGCCGCGCGTTGATGCTGGTGAGGGCCTGGCGGACGTACTCGGGTGACACCGGCTCGGCGAGCAGGGTGCCGTCGGCCACCTCACCGGAGACGGCGAGCGACTTGGGGCCGCGCACGCCGGCGAAGATGTCGGGCACGTGCTCGGGCAGCACCGACGGGTCCAGGCGTAGCCCGTCGAGCCGGATGTATCGGCCGTCCGTATCGGCCGGTCGGCCTGCCAGCAGTGTCTTGAGTGTGTGGATGTACTCGCCCAGCAGCGTCAGAGGGCTGGCAGGCCAGGATCCGACACTGCGCATCCAGTCGGGCATGCCGTGTCCGACCGCGATGTCGAGGCGGCCGGGGTGGAGCTGGGCGAGAGTGGCCGCTTCCATCGCGGCGAAGGCGACGTTGCGGGCCGCGGCGGGCAGCAGCCCGACTCCGACGCGGATCCGGCTGGTGCAGGCCAGCACGGTGGCGGCCTGGACCAGCCCTCCGCGGTAACCGAGGTCCTCGACGACCCACAGTTCGCCGAAGCCGTAGGCGTCTGCTTCCTGCGCGAAGGCGATGACGTCGGACCGATGGATGTCGCGGGGGAGGAGGACGCCGATCGTGCCGGACGCTTCCTGCGGGCTCATGAGCGGTCTCCTTGGTGTTGTCCTCGGTGTTGTCCTGCGGGATGTGTGCTGGGCGGCGTGCGCTGGGCCACCTCCGCGGCAGTGCTGCGGTCACGGGTGTCGGCGGCGGGAGCGATCAGGATCGCCGAGGCGACGAACACCAGAACCGCCACCATTGCCGAGCGCAGCCCGTAGTGGTCGCCCAGGAACCCGAGGGCGGGCGGCCCCACGAGGAAGGCGACGTAGCCGATGATGGCGACCAGCGAGACGCGGGCCGTCTGGTCGGGGCCCGAGTCGCCCGCCGCCGACAGGGCAACGGGGAAACCGAGGGAGGCCCCAAGTCCCCAGAAGAGTACGGCTGTTGCCGCTACGACAGCGTTGTCGGAGAAGATGACCAGGAGGAGTCCGACGGCACCGGAGACGGCGCTCGCGCGCACGACGGCGCCCCGCCCGAAACGGCCGAGGAAGAATGTGCCGCTGAAGCGTCCCAGGGTCATCGCCGCCGCGAACCCCACGTAGACGAGCGAGCCCATCGCGGCGTCAAGGCCGTGGCCGTCGACCATGAGCAGCGGCAGCCAGTCGTTGGCGGCGCCCTCGGCCAGTGCCATGGCCAGCACGATGGCGCCGATCAGCAGCAGCTTTCGGTCCTTCCACACCTGCGGCTTCAATCGTTGCGCCGTACCCGTACCCGGACCTTGCCCCGGCGTCGACCGCGCGGCGCTGATGCCGATGCCGGCGGGAACGGCACGCAGGGCGTGGACCAGAATCCCCGTGGCGACCAGGGCGACCACGGCCAGATGCCAGGGGACGGGGAATGCCGCGGCGGTGGCCGCCATTCCGGCCGAGGCTCCGATGACCGTGCCCAGGCTGAAGCAGCCGTGCAGCGTGGGCAGCACCGCGGTCCCGGTGAGGCGCTCCACGTCGGCGCCGTCCACATTGACCGCCACTTCGCCCCCGCCCATGCCCGCGCCGAACAGGCACAGCCCCGCGGCGACCAGGGGTGCCGACGGTACGGCACTGCCCACACCGATGACGACCGTGCCCGCGATGATCAGGAGAGTGCCGAGCGTGATCACTGGCCGGGTGCCGAACCGGGACACGAAACGGCCGGAACACAGGATGCCGATCATGGAACCGACGGACAGACCGAAGAGGACCAGGCCCATCTGCCCGGTGGACAAGCCCAGTTGATCGCGGACATCCGGGGTGCGTGTGACCCAGGACGACATGGCGATGCCTGGAAGAAAGAACAGGAGGAACAAAGCATGACGGCGTCGGCGTACGGCGCGGTCTTCCACGGGGGAGCTCCGCTGGGTTGGAAGAAGCTGGACGGGTTCGGAAGGCGGGTTCGGGAGACGGGTTAGGAAGGCGATACGTCGGATCGCCTGCCGAGTATCTGCACACTCGGCAGGCGATCGACAAGAGAAGGCGGACGACCGATGGCGCGGCGGTCCGGCAGCACGCCGGCTCCGTCGGCCGCAGTCATGCCCTACCGCCCGATCAGCACGTTCACGGCCCGGCGTGGACAATCCGACGCCGTGGCTCCTTGCTCCTCATCAGTTTCTCCTTTTTGAGGACAAAGCATGGACGGTTTCGTGTGCCCTTCGTACACGGCAGGACCGCGGCAACAGCGGCATCTATCTCCAGGAGCGGTACGAGATCCAGATCCTGAACTCCTTCGGGTGGAGAAACTCGCCGCGAACGAGGCGGCGGCCATCTACACCAAGAAGGCCGCCGACCTGAACGCCGCCACCGCACCCGAAACCTGGCTGACGTACGACATCGTCTTCCGCGCGGCCCGTTTCGACGCCGCGGGCCAGAAGACCGAAGACGCCAGGATCACCGTGGTGTGGAACGGCAGGAAAGTCCACGACGATGTCGCGGTGGACGGCCCGACCGGCGGTGGCGAAACCGAATCGGCCGCGGCGGGCGCGATCCGGCTCCAGGACCACGGGAACAAGGTCCGCTTCAGGAACGTCTGGATCGAACCGGCCGACGGAGCGAAACAGAACCGGCACTGACCAACGGCGTCCGCTACCGTTACGCCCCCTTCGGACGGGCTCGACAGCCCGTCCCATTTTGACCTGCCATAACGGCCCTTCTGGCACAGAGGCTCCGCCCCGAGTATCCGGGGTGGAGCCTCGCTGGGACGACTCGTGGTCGTCGTCGGCGAAAGCGTCCGTGACCGGCTGGGCGGCTCCGTACGGGCAGTGTCCGTCCACGGATACCGCGACACCGACAGTGGGCACGATGCACAGCGGGCGGCAGCCCGGGTCGGCGGCGAGGCGAGCCCTGTCGGTCAGCCCGCCGCGTGAGCGGCCCCGACGGACGGCGGCCGGCGTTCGGCCGCAACTGCCTGTCGCCCAGGGCAGTTCCGCCGACGGAGGGCGCACTCGACGAGCAGAGGCGGTGACGTCGCCTGCGGCATGTCCGTGGCAGGGCGGCCCCGTGTCCCAGGCGTTTTTTGTCGATGCTGAGCCTGTCGTGCGGGTCGTCGTGACAGCCGCAGCACGAAACAGCCTCCGCACGCGACAACCACCGCAGCAGGCGCGCCATGCCCTGTTGCCAACTCGGTGGCCGGTCATGCAAGCGCCAGTGTGGGGAGCGGAGTTCGCCGTCTTCGCGACTCGCACGGGTGTGCTGATATCGACTAGGGTTTTCAACCGCAACGCGTGAACTCGGCTAGCGCGAGCACGCTCGGAGCGACACGGGGGGAACAACGGGGGATGGGCTACACGATTCCGGGCTGGCTGGACGAGGTTCTGGACTTCATCGGGATCAACTTCCCGAACGTCGATGAGGACGACTACCGCGAAATGGCCGACGCCATGCGGGAGTTCGCGAAGCAGTTCGAGGGCCACGGCGGCGATGCGCACAAGGCGGTGTCCCGGATCCTGTCTTCCTCGGAGGGCTGGGCCGTCGACGCGATGGAGACGCACTGGAACCAGGTCAAGGCGAGCCACCTGGAGAAACTCCCTGAACTTGCACGCCTGTTCGCAGATGCCTGCGATGCCCTCGCCGACATCATCTTCGGCATGAAGACCAAGGCCGAGGCCGAACTCGCCATCATGGCGGGGTCGTTGGGCATCTCCGTCGGGCTCGCCGTCGTGACCGGCGGCCTGTCCGCGGTCATCGGCGCGGCCGAGATCGCGGCGATGCGCCAGGTGATCAAGCGGATCATCGACGAGGCCGTGGACCGGATCGTCGAGGAGGTCCTGGCCAAGATCACCGAGCCGATCAACGCCAAGCTGGAGTCGATGGTCGAGGACATGGTGCTCGACCTGGCCGAGGGGGCGTTCTCCATGCCGCCCGCCACCGGGGGAACCGGCGAAAGCGGCGGGCGCGGTGGACACGGTGGGATGCAGCTCGCCTCGGCAGGCGGCGGTTCGGGCGGCAGTGGGGCCGGAGGTGGCCAGAAAACCACCAAGATCGACCACACAGAGTTCGAGGACGGGGCGGGCAAGGTCTCGCGGCACGGCGGAGAGCTGCACCTGGCCTCGTCCTCGCCGCTGTCACGGGCCAAGGGGGCCTTCGGACGGAGTAAGGGCCGCGATCCGTTCACGCAGACCTTCGACAGCGTGCTGCACGGCGCGCTGAAGGGCTCGGAGAAGGCCCTTGGCAAGGTGGCCAAGCACGTCGCGGAGACCGTACCGGACCGGGTGAAGGCGACCTCCCGGCTGCACAAGCACAACGACATCGACGTCCGTAACCGGGCCGACGGCATCCACGTCAACAAGGGCGACGGGGGCGGCGGTTCTCGAAGCGGAGGCTCTCCCGCCGCTGGACGCAAGCCGGACGACGGGTTGAAGATCGACTCGGCGAAGCTGTCCCGGCAGGCCCGCGAACTCGAGGCCAAGGAGACGTGCGGCGACCCGATCGACATGGCCAGCGGTCAGATGATCCTCGCCCAGAGCGATGTGGAACTGCCCGGTGTGCTGCCGCTGGTGCTGCGCCGCACCCACCTGTCCGGCTACGCCGCAGGCCGCTCCTTCGGACCGTCGTGGGCCGCCACGCTCGACGAACGCCTGGAGAAGGACGACACGTTGGGCGGGTACTGGTGGTATCGCGAGGACGGCTCCGCCCTCGCCTATCCGCGCCTGCCCGATCTGCCCGGCGACCGGGTCGGTCCGGCCGAAGGCGTGCGGCTGCCACTCACCTATGTCACGCGCGGCAGCAGCTACGTACTGACGGCGCAGGATCCCCACAGCGGCCTCATACGTCACTTCGAGCCCGCCGCCTCACGGGACGGTGTGTGGTGGCTGGTGGGGGTCGAGGACCGCAACGGCAACAGCGTCGACGTGGAACGCGACGAGCACGACGTACCGCTCACCGTCACCCACAGCGGAGGCTACGAGGTCCGGGTCGACTCCGTCGCCGAACAGGGCCGCGTCACCGGGCTGTCGGTACTCACCGACGACGAACCTGTGCAGGTACGTTCCTTCCTCTACGACGACGTCGGGGACCTGATCGAAGTGCGCAACGCCGTCGACGCCGCGACGCGCTTCACGTACGACGACGCCCACCGCGTCATCGGCTGGCGGGACTCCAACGCCACCGAGTTCACGTACGCGTACGACGCCGTCGGTCGGGTGGTCGAGACCCGCGGCACCGACGGCATCCTCAACTCCCGTGTGCTGTACGGCGATCCGCACGAGGACGGCACCAGCGCCGTCACCTACACCGACTCCCTCGGACACGCCACGGTCTACCGCGCCAACCGGCACGGCCAGATCATCGCGATCACCGACCCGCTCGGGCACACCACCACCCAGCAGTGGGACCGCCGTGACCACCTCCTGTCCCACACCGACCCGCTCGGGCGCACCGCCCGCTGGGACTGGGACGACGACGGGAACCTGATAACCGTCGCCGCCCCCGACGGGGCCGTCACCCGCATCGCCTACAACGCCCTGCATCTGCCGGTCTCCCTCACCGGCCCGGACGGCGCCGAGACCCGACTGGAGTACGACGAGCGGGGCAACCGCACCGCGGTCATCGGCCCGGACGGCGCCATCCACCGCTTCGCCCATCACGTCACCGGAGCCCCGGAGAGCATCACCGACCCGCTCGGAGCGACCCTTCGTCTGGAAGCCGACGCAGCAGGACTTCCGGTCGCCGTTGTGGACGCCCGCGGCGCCCGCACCGTGTGCCGCCGGGACGCCTTCGGACAGCCCCTCGAACTGACCGACGCGCTCGGCCGGTCCAGCCACTTCGTCTGGGACGCCGAGGGCAGGCTCCGCGCGCGCACCGCCCCGAACGGAAGCAGCGAGACATGGGAATGGGACGGTGAGGGCAACTGCCTCCGCCACACCGACCCGCTCGGCGGAGTGACAAGCTGTACATTCGGCCCGTTCGACCTGCTCTCCTCCCGGACCACGCCGGACGGCCGCACGCACACCTTCGTCCACGACACGGAGCAGCGCCTCGTCCAGGTCGTCAACCCGGCCGGATCGACGTGGACTTACGAGTTCGATCCCGTCGGCCGTGTGCTGACGGAGACCGACTTCGACGGCCGCGTCAGCCGCTGCTCCTACGACCCGGCCGGGCAGCTCGTCACCCGCACCAACGCGGCCGGACAGGACATCGGGTTCGAGTTCGACGAGAACAGCCGGCTCGCAGCGAAGACCGTGGGCAGCACGCGCACCACGTTCTCCTACGACGCCGCGTCCCAACTGACAGCGGCCGAAAGCCCTCAGTGCACCCTGGAGTTCTCCTACGACGTGGCGGGGCGTCTGCTGACCCAGACCGTCGACGGCGCCGCCCTCCGCCTCGGCTACGACCCAGCGGGCCGGCGGATCTCGCGCACCACACCCACCGGCGCACTGACGGAGCTGGGCTGGGACGAGGTCGGAAACCGCACCGCCCTCGCCGTCGACGGCCGGCACACCCTCGCCTTCGGGCACGACCTCCTCGGCCGTGAGACCGAACGCACCGTGGGCGAAAGCCTTCACCTCACATCGGACTGGGACCCCGTGGGCCGGCTCACGGGGCAGAGCCTCACGGCCCAGCCGGGCCGGAGGATCCGCGCCCGCAGCTACGCCTACCGCGCCGACGACCACCTCACCGCCGTCCACGAAGAGGTCACCGGGCGTGGCACCACCTACGCTCTCGACCCGATCGGCCGGCCCCTGCGCGCCGCCGGGCCCGCCGGCCCGGAGACGTACGCCTACGACGCGTCGGGCAACCAGCGCACTGCCGACTGGCCGGACGGAGCCGCGGACCCCGCAGCGCGTGGCGAGCGCGACTACACCGGCACCCGTCTCATCCGCGCCGGACACACGCACTACCGCTACGACGACGCCGGACGCCTCGTCGAACGCGTCAAGAAGCGGTTGTCACGCAAACCCGACGTCTGGCACTACGCCTGGGACGCCGAGAACCGCCTTACCTCCTGCACCACCCCCGACGGCTCGACCTGGCACTACCGGTACGACCCGCTGGGCCGCCGCACCGCCAAGTACCGTCTGAACGAGGCCGGTTCGGTCATCGACGAGACCCGCTTCACGTGGGACGGACCACGCCTGGCCGAGCAGACGACGACCGCCACCGGCACCACACTCACCTGGGACCACGACGGCTTCCGGCCGCTGATTCAGTACGAACGCAAGCCCCTGTCCGACGAGGAGGTCGACTCCCGCTTCTTCGCCATCGTCTCCGACCTCGTGGGCACCCCGACCGAGCTCGTCGACGAGAGCGGCGCGATCGCCTGGCACACCCGCGCGACCGTGTGGGGCACCACAGCCGTCAACCCGGACGCCACCGCCCACACGCCGCTGCGCCACCCCGGCCAGTACGCCGACCCCGAGACCGGCCTCCATTACAACTACTTCCGCCACTACGACCCGGAGACCGCACGGTACGTCAGCCCCGACCCGCTGGGCCTGACGCCGGCGCCCAACCCGGTCGCCTACGTCGACAATCCCCTGGACCTCTACGACCCCCTCGGCCTGGCGCCGTGCCGCAAGGACCACTACGCGTCGGGTGGCAGCGTCCGGTACAAGCCGCTGGATCATCTTGGCCGACCCACCGGTATATCCGCCTGTATCCGCCGCGAGATGCTTGACACGGGCACTGAGGCGGGCAAGGTCACGCCACCCGGCTGGCGCGGCCATGGGACCGCGTTCAACGAGGCGCGCGGCCACCTCCTCGCCGACCGCCTCGGCGGCGCGGGCAAGCACCACAATGGCAAGCACAACCTGGTCACCCAAACGCAGCTCCCCACCAACTCTCCGTACCAGCGGGACATGATCGAAGACAAGGTGTATAGGGCCGTGGACAACGAGGACAACGACGAGGTCGTCCAATACGACGTCACGCCGATCTACCAGGGGACGAACCCCGTGCCCATCCGCTTCGAGTACTCCGCCTACGGCAACAAGGGGTTTGAGTTGACCGGCTGGCTCGACAACCCTGCCGGCGGGGTACGCACCGCAATACCGGGGTGGAAGCCTTGAGGTTGGCAGAGTCCCCGTCCGGCCTGAGGCACCTCCCCGCCCGAACCTGTCCCCGACCCCCGAGGAGCCCTAGTTCATGGCCCGCACCACCCCGCCCCGCCCCGTCGACGTAGAAGCAGCCTTCCCCGAACTCGCAACGATGCGCCGGACCGCAACTCGTCTGCATCCGCGGCGCGGTGTTCCCACCGTGCATGACAGTTCCGTCGGTGGCCCGCTGCTGTGGCCCGCTGACGAGCCCTGGCCGGTCTGTACGATCCCGCACAAGCGCGGCAGCGGCTACCGCTATTCCGAGGTGGTGCGCGAGCGGGAAATCCGGGAGCTGGCCCGGCGGCGCGACCCACGCGGGCCCACCCCGGAGGAAGCCCAGGAACTCGCCGGGTTCAAGCGGGGTCGGCACGCCCCGCATCTCGCCGACACGGACCCCATCCCGATGCTCGCCGTGGCTCAGCTGTACCGACGCGATGTGCCCGGGTTGCCCGATACGGGGGAGGGAGACCTGCTCCAGGTGTTCTGGTGCGGCTTCGAGAGGCACGGCGACAGCCGCTACGAGCTCCACGTACAGATGCGTCGGCGTCACTCCAAGGACGTCGGCACGCTCCTGGCCGAGCAGCCGGTCCCGGAGGTGATCGGCCGCCCCGAACTCGTCCCGTCCCCGTGTGTGCTGCATCCCGAGGAGATCGTCGAGCACCCGTACTTCATGACTCTTGACCCCTCCCTCCAGGACCGCATCGACGCATGGGAAGGACCGGAGGACGAAGAGGACGAAGAGGACGAAGAGGACGAAGAATCGGAGGGCGAAGAAGGCCCGCAGTACATCTACGACTTGTCCACTGCCCCCGGCTGGAAGGTCGGCGGCTATATTGCCTGGAACCTCACGGGGCCCGGGCCTCTGGACTGCGGCACCTGTGGCACGGAACTCACCCCGCTCCTCACAGCGGACCAATACGAATGGACTTCCGGTTCGAGCAGTTGGATCCCGCACGAGGACCGGCAGGACCGCCGGGTCAGGGGCGCCAACACCCCGACCCGCGTCTCACCGGGCCGCGGCCGCCTGACCATCGCCGTGTGCCCCCGTGACGCGAACCATCCGATCGGCCTCGTCAGCCAGTGAGGTCCGCCGCCAAGGCGGACTCCACCCCTGCGCCACGTCACCCGCATGGACAGCCCCAGTGGCACGTCGACGTAGACCGGTGCTTGCTGGTCCTAGCCGCCCGCTGGGCTTCCGCGCGTGGCTGCACGCCCGGCCGATCCGTGACGCGGGAGAGGAAGCGACCGACCGCCCATGGAAAGAAAGCTGCAGGCGCTGCGCACTCCACGTGCCGTAGGACTGGTGGGGATCGTCTTCGCCCTGCTGCTCGCCGCGGCCATCATTCTGGTCCGTCTGGCGGTACCGGACGAGCCGGGCAACGTGGGCACCAGCTGGGTCACCGACCCCTCGCGTCGGCGTACCGTCCAGACGGCGCTCAACCTCATTCCCTTCGCAGGCATCTTCTTCCTGTGGTTCATGGGCGCTGTGCGCGCACGCATCGGAGAGGCCGAGGACCAGTTCTTCGCCACGGTCTTCCTGGGCAGCGGTCTGCTGTTCGTGGCGACTCTCTTCGGGGCCGCGGCGGCGGCCGGAGGGCTGCTGGTCACGGCCGACCTGGCCGGGGCCGGCTCCAAGCTGCAAGGGTCGTCGTTCGGCCGTCATGTCACCTACAGCCTCCTGACGACCTACGCGATGCGCATGGCCGCGGTGTTCACCTTCTCGACCTCCACCATCGGGCATCGGCTCGGCGTCCTGCCGCGCTGGCTCTACCTCCTTGGCTATCTCGTCGCTCTGACGCTGCTCCTCGTGTCGGGCAGCGTCGCCTGGTCCGAGCTGGTCTTCCCCATGTGGGCCCTTGGCGTCAGCCTGCACATTTTCGTGGCCGGTCTCCCGTCGAGGCACGGACCTGTCGGTGCGTCCTGAACCGGTCGTTTCCACGACTGTGAGAGCGGCCGCACCCATGCAGCCGGGGGCCGGGCCGGTCCACCAGTCGGTGGACCCGAGGTTCAACGGGTCGAGGCTGTCGGCGCGACCCCCCCCGCCGACCAGCATGAACGGCGACCTGTCCCGCACGGAGGTGATCGCGCTGCCGGTCACGCTGATCACCCTGCTGCTGCTCGATGCTGGCGTCGCACGTCTTTCCGGACGCGGGCATCGGCACCAACGTGATCCTGCTGATCGGTCTGGCCGTCGGCGTCGACTACACCCTCCAGGCCGTACGGCCCACGAGGCCGCCCAGGACCGGTCCCGGCCGCCTCACCACCGCGGTACTGCGCCCCGTCGGCAAGCACCCCGCCGCCGTCCTGACCGGCACCGTCCTCGTCATGCTCGCCCTGGCGGCCCCGGTGCTCGGCCTGAACCTGACGGACATGGGCCGTGAGACCCACTCGCGCTCCATCGTCGCCATGCGGACGTACGACCGTCTCAACGCGGCCTTCCCGAGCTGAAGTCCGTGCCACCGTGAAGACCCACCTCCTGCGCGTCTTCGCCAAGCTCGACGTCAGCGACCGTACGCACGCGGTGGTCGTGGCCCTGGAACGGGGGCTGCTGGTACGCCCGGACCGGGACAAGCGGACCTAGGGCCCACAGGGCCCCCACGCTTCAACCCGTGAGGGGCGGACGAGGTCACGCGGTGAACGTCGCCAGCAGCCAGCTGCCGGCGCCACTGGGTCGGGCCGAGAAGCGGCGCAGGCCTCCGTCGGCGTCGATCCAGTAGCGAGTGTGGCCCGGTGTGCCGCGCGTCGTCCCCGGTGCGGGGGTGGACGGGCCTGCGAAGACCGTGGTGGGGACGCCTTCCACGGTCTCCCGTCCGAGGCGGCGTGCGCCGCTGTGGAGGAGCAGTTGGGCGTTGTCCGGTCGGTCGGCGGCCAGGCCGAGCAGCAGGAGCAGGGTGGTGTCGACGGTGGACGTCTGAGCGGTGAGCGTGCGTTGGGCCCAGCCGTCGCGGGGTGCGTGCGTGGGGAGGGCGCCGGTCCAGTCGCGCTGGACGGAGACGGTGGTGCGGTTCCAGCGCAGGAGGTGGCGTCCGTGTTCGAGGTCCCCGCCGTTGCCTTGGAGGATCGCGAGTCCGGTCCCGTGGCGCCAGTCGAGGCGGCCGGTGAGCCGGGCGGAGTGACCACGCAGGACCGGGACGTCCGCCGTGACCTGGGCCGCGCCGCGCCGGTAGTTCGTGAACCGGGTGAGAGCGAGCAACTCGGCCTGCGGGGTGGTCAGTGCGGGGGCGGTGGTGGCGGAGGCCGGAACGGGCGGCTTGTCCTGCGTGCAGGCTGAGCCGCTGAGCAGGACCAGGAGGGTGAGCGCCATGCTCCGAGCGAAAAGGGCGGGTGCGGTGTGGCGGCGTGGCGGTCTCATCGTGCGGTCGCCTCTTGGCGGGGGCGGGTGGCGAGCAGGTCCGGGGCGGGGAGGGGGATGCGGTCGGGGTGTACGTCGCCGGGCAGGTGGAGCGCCGGGGTTGCGGGGGCGGATCGCGCGTGCGGGAGTTGCGGCTGGCCCGGGGGCGCGGGCACGTCGACGAAGGGGATCCCGACCGGTGGGGGAGCGGTGCGCGTGTGCGGCGCGGTGGAGGTCCTGCTGTTTCCCCGAGGGCAGGGCGCGGTGCGCGACAGGTCTGCCGGAAGGGTGCGGCGCAGGGTGTTGCCGCGCAGACAGTTGCCCTGGCCCGGGGCTCGGGCGGAGGCCTGGTAGGTGACGTCGACCGCGTTCGCGGACAGGGTGTTGTCCTCCAGCCGGTTGCCCAGAGGGGGGACGTCCTCATGGGAGGCGAGCACGATGCCGGCGCGTGAGTTTCCGCTGACGCGGTTACGCAGGAGCGTGTTGTGCTGCCCGCCTGCGATGCCGACCCCGATGCCGAAGCCCCCGTCGGCCTGTTCGGGGGTATCGGGCGCGTTGTTGTCGGAGACCAGGTTCCCGGCGACCACGCCGCCCGTCTGCGGTACGTAGGCCTCCTGGTAGTCGGTGTCGATGGTCATGCCGACCCGGTTGCGGGCGAAGCGGTTGCGCAGCACCCAGATCGGGCCGCTGGCGTTGGTGCCCTCGTAGCCGATGGCGTTGCGTTCGGCGATGTTGTCCTGGACGAGGACGTGGCAGGGCTTGCACTGGCCGACGTAGAGGCCGGAATCGGCGCTGCCGGACGCGTAGTTGTGGTCCAGCACGCCGTGCCGGGCGTTGAACGCGTAGATGCCGTACAGGCCGTTGGCGTGGGCGGTGACGTAGCGGACGCGGAAGCCGTCGAGGGGAGGGAAGCGGGCCGGGTCCAGGTGCTGGTAGCCGTCGCTGCCGCGGGCGAGTCCGCCGTCGGCGTCGCTCATGCCGGTGACCAGGACCCCGTTGAGGAGGTGGTTGCGGACGGTCAGGTTCTCCACGGAGACGCCCGCGGCGGTGACCACGATGCCGTTGGAGCGTCGGACCTGGCCGTCGATGATGACGCGGTTGCGGTCGGTGCCCCGGAGCACCACGCGGTCGGTGCGCACCTGGACGCTCTCGTGGTACACGCCGGGCGAGACGAGCACCAGATCACCGGGGCGGGCCCGGGCGAGCGCGGCGTTGATCGTCGCCGCCTGGGCAGGCACCCGGATGGTGGCGGGCCGGGCCGGAACGGCCGGGCCATGGCTGTCGGTGGTGGACGTGCCCGAGCAGCCGCCGAACAGGAGCGCGGCGGACAGTACACCGCCCAGCGTCGCAGCGCGCCAACGGCGAGGTGTCCGGCGGGCGATGAGCGGCGTCATGTGGGGTTTCTTCCGATCCGTGAGGGCAGCGGACTTTAGCTTAAAGTGCCCGGATGACTACTGACAGTACTCAGTTGGGTGAATCAGGTACGCAGGAGCGGCCGTCGCGGCGCCAGGCGTTGGTGAGGGGCACGGCCGCCACGGTGGCTGCCGGAAGCACCGGATACGCGGTCGGCGCACGGGGATGGCCGACCGCTCCGCCGGACGGTGGGCCCCCCGAAGGAGCCTCGAAGGCCGGGTCGTCCTCCGCCGCGGGGATGGTGACCGTATCCGCGCTGGGCCCTCGCCAAGCCGGGGTGGACCGTCCGGCGCAGCCCCAGCAGCATGTGGCCCTGTCGGTCTACGACCTGCCCGGGGCCGGACACCCGGACGTACCGGGCAGCGACTTCGTGCGCCGGAGCGGGAGACTCCTGGCCGAGTTGGGCACCCGTGTCCTCACGCTCGGTGCACAGGGCGGCGACGCGGCTCTCGGCGGACTCCCGCCAGGGGACCTGACGGTCACCGTGGGGGTGGGCCCGCACGTCGTCGCCGCCGTGGACGGCGACCTGCCCGGGGCTCGCGAGCTTCCCGGTTTCGCCCGGGAGGACATGCCGGACTCGGTCCAGGGCGGCGACCTGATGGTCCAGGTCTGCGCGTCCGACCCGCAGGTCGTGACGCTGGCCGACGGCGCCCTGAGAGCCTGGCTCCAGGAGCACTCGGCGACGGCGCGCTGGACGCAGCACGGGTTCCGGCCCCCTGCGCCGACCGCGCGACCCGGACAGCGGGTGCCGGTGCGCAATCTGCTGGGGTTTCTGGACGGCATCGTCGTCCCGCGTACCGAACGGGAGTTGGCCCGGGAGGTGTGGCTGCCGGCCCCGGCCAGGGTGCGGGGCGGCACGGTCGCGGTGGTGCGACGCCTGCGGCTGGACGTGGCACGCTTCCTCGCCCAGGACCTCGAAACGCAGGAACGGGCGATCGGCCGGCGTCGCGAGGATGGTGCGCCGCTGAGCGGCGGCGCCCCGGACGCGCCCGTGGATCTGGGCGCGAAGTCCGCTCAGGGCCGGTATCTGGTCCCGGCCATGGCTCACGCACGCCGCGCCCACCCGGGCGGCACGGGCAGTGGACTGATGCTGCGGCGCGGCTACAGCTACGCCAACGGACCGGACGATCGCGGGCTGCTGTTCATCTGCTTCCAGCGCGAGCTGCGCACCTTCGTGGCGACGCAACAGCGCCTGGACGACGGCGACGAGCTGTCCTCCTTCGCCACGGCGACCGCGTCGGGCACCTTCTTGGTGTTGCCGGGCTTCTCGGCCGAGCGTCCGCTCGGCGCCTCCCTGTTGTCCTGAGCCTGCCGAGGTCGAAGACAGGCCGAGGGGCCAGGCCGCTCCGTAAGGTGGCCTGGCCCCTCGGTTCTGCGGGTTGTGCGGGCTGTCAGGTGCCTGCCCACATCCCGGCGTCGAGGTCGTGGTTGACCGAGCCGGGCGGACCGGTTGTCACCGTCGCCACCGCGGTCGCGGCTTGTTCGTCGCCGCCGGTCGGCTCGGCGTCTGAATTGGTTGCCGGGCCAGGGCGCAGGGGACGGGTCCACATCAGCTCGGCGATGGTGATGCCGCCAGGCAGATTGCTGGTGTCGACGGTGGTCTTGTCGAACTCCACCGTGTAGTCGGTGTTCGGCAGGAGCCCGTCGCGATGGTCGAAGTAGTACTCGCCCTTGGCATCGGTCTTCTTCTTCGCGACGACCCGCCCGGACGAATCCTTGAGGATGACGGTCACGCCCTGGATGCCGAGGGTTTCGTCGTACCTGGCGTTCTGGGTGCCGCCGCCGTCGTCGAGCCAGACCCGGTTGCCGATCTGCACCGGCGGTTCGTCGCACAGCAGTTCCAGGTCGCCCAGGCCGTGGGCCTTGCCGAAGCCGCCGTCGGTGTCGTAGACGACGCCGAACCCGTCCTGGGTCGCGTCACGTCGGCCCGTCGTCCGGTCGAACCACCCGATCCCGCCGGAGTTGATGACGCGGTACGGGTCAAGGGTGGTGCTGGCGATCGTGGTCTGCTGCAGCGGGAGTGCGAGCGCGCCCTGCGCGGTCTCCCGGTGGCTGGTCCCGGTGTAGTAGGTGTCGCCGGTGAACCACTCGTTGCCTCCGCCGGGGCGGGGGCAGTCGGCGCTGCCCTCCCAGTGGTAGGTGCCGTCGGACTTGCGGCAGACCCTGTTGATGTCGCCGCCGGTGACGGTGGACTCGACGGGTCCGTTGGGGTTGGCGTTGGGGATCACCAGCCCGGACTGGTCGCCGAACCGGTCGCGGAAGCCCAGGACCAGGCCGCCGTCGCGCTCGATCTCGATGTCGCTGAGCATCGGCTGCGGGTAGGCCACGTTGCCCATGGGGAAGTTGGCCAGGTTGTCCTGAGTCCACGGCTTCCAGTTGCCGGGATTCGGGTCGGAAGCCGGGTCGCGGGGGAAGTTCAGCGGTTCGTCGACGATGGGTGCGGCGCCGAACGTGCCGGTGGCGGGGTCGTACGTCCAGACCACCGCCCGCAGCTTGGTGGGATCCTGCGTACTCTCGGCGGAGCAGACGCCGCCCGCGTACACCACACCGTCGCGCACCCCCAGGCCCATCGGCCGCCAGTCGCCGGGAGGTGAGCAGGCGGAGTCCGGGATCTGGACCGGTGTGCGCTTGGGTGCGCCTGCGGTGGGCTGCGTCGCGTCGTAGGTGTAGAGCTTGCCGTCGTTCATGTTGACGACGTACAGCTCCGAGCCGTCCGAGGAGATCTCGATGTCGCCGAGGGACTCCTTGCCGGGCTGGTTGGCGAACGGGGCGTCGACGCGGTTGCCCTGGTTGTGCGGGGTGGTGCCCGCGTTCGGCACCGTGGCGAACACGCTGGCGCCGCCGGTGGCCGGGTCGGTCACGTAGATCGCGCCCTGGCCGCCGGGGCCGTACTCGGTGTGACGCTTGGCGTAGGCGCCGGAGAAGAGCCGCTTGTCCTTCTTGCGGTAGGCCAGCCCGTAGAGAGCGCCGGTGTTCTGGACCGTGGCGATCGGCCTTGGGTTCGCGGCGTTGCCCTGGGTGTCCCCGCGGGAGTTGTACGGGAAGGTGACCAGCGTCTTCTGACCCGGCTTGGTCGCCGCCTGCTGGCAGGCCGTGGCCAGCGTGGGGTTGTCCTGGCAGTAGTCGTCGGGATTCCACACGGCCAGGTTGAGCGTGGCGTCCTCGCCGTCCTCCATGTTCACGTAGTTGAGGTGGGAGGACAGTCCCGTGCCGGCGAACGCCGGCTGGAGGAAGCCGGTGCCGGTGGCTGGGTTGTACTTGTTCGGCCAGTCGATCAGCTCGACCTTGTACTTCCCTCTGGAGCGCCCCCAGGTGTCGAAGTCGATGGTGATGGTCCCATCGGGGCCGACCGGATAGGTCCGTGTCTCTCCTGAATGGTCGCTCGTGACGCGAATGGTCGCGCCGGCCAGGGCGGTCTGGATCTGCGGGTCGAGAGTGCCCTTCGCGGCGAACTCCCTGAACACATTGACCGTCAGCTTGCCCTCGCCGGTCTGGGCGGAGGCCGGCGCCATGGGCGCCAGCAGGGCGCTGGTACAACTCAGCACCAGCATCGCCCGCCAGGCTGTTCGTCTGATCACGTGATTCCCATCTCTGCCTCGCACTCGCCGTGCAGTCCAAGCGGCCTTCGCTCGGGGCACCGGGTGTTCAGAGGCCCTCGGCAGGATCCCGGGAAACGTGACCACCCACGGCCCACCACAGCCGCACTATTAGCACAGAGTAACCGAATATATACGGACAGTGACCATAACCTGAACGGGTGACCCTCGCGCCATGTGCTGAAGCCGGAAGCGCCCGACAGGCCGCGGAAGCCCGTCAGCGCAAAGGGCCCCTGGCCCGCGGTGACGCAGGTCAGGGGCCCCCGGCGGGGATCAGTCCGCGTCAGCCGTCGGACTCCGACGACGGGAGGTAGGCGCCGGGCACGTCCTTGGGCGCGAAGATCTTGTCCTCGCCCGGGTACGCCTTCTTCCAGTCGTGTGTCTGGTACCAGGTGAAGTGGTTCATCTGCGCGGGGTTGGCGTAGTCGGGCACGGCACTGGGCCCGGTCAGCCGCTGCTTCGACTTCCAGGTCTCCCACTGCGCCGCGAGCGCCTGCTTGTCCGCCGGCACCTTCACCGACGGCACGGCGGCCGCACTCGGGTCCTGGGCTGCCGGGGTGTCCACGCCGCAGGCGGGCGGGGTCTTCAGGCCATCGGTCAGCGAGGTCCGGTTGGGCAGCGCCTTGAACGGCGTGTAGACCGGGTGCGGGGTGAACGCCCCACGCATCGGGCTGGCCGCGCTGTCCTTCTGGTTCATCGGGTGGATCCCGAGGATCTGCTCGATGGTCCGGATCATCGTGATCTGCGAGTAGTAGTGGTTGTCGACGGTGCCGCGCTGGGCCCAGGGGCTGATGATCTGGATCGGGGCACGGTGGCCGTCGACGTGGTCGAGGCCGGCCTGGGAGTCGTCCTCGACGACGAAGATCGCCGAGTCCTTCCAGTACCTGCTGTGCGAGATCTCGTCGACGATCTTGCCGGTCGCCAGGTCGTTGTCCGCGACCTGGGCCGGCGCGTTCGCCGGACCGCCGGTGTGGTCGCTGGAGAGCCAGAACATGTTCAGGTTCGCCGGCCCGTTCTTCTCGAAGTCCTGCTTCCAGATCTGCTCCCGGTAGACGTCCGGGACGCTGGTGTCGAACTTCGGGAAGCCGGGCACCGACACGCTGTTGAGCGACGGGATCGGCGAGGACGAGTTCAGCGGGTAGGCGGTGTCCTGCCCGGTGGCCGCCATGTTCTTGGCGTCGCAGTACAGGTTCTGCCAGCTCGCGTCCGCCGGTTTGGTCAGGAACTGCTGGAACTCACCGAAGTCCCGCACGGACTTCCCGGCCGCCTGCGCGCCGGTCCACAGGAAGCCGCTCCGCTGGTGGCCGAGAGCGTCGTCCTCGGTGTCGTAACTGCGCTGGTACTCACCGGCCGAGGACTCGGTGTACTCCGGGTCGTCGGCCTGCATCAGCCAGTTGTGACCCTCGGCGGAGTTCGTGCCGATGTCGTAGGTGTTGTCGTACAGACCGAACTGCTCGGCCAGCGCGTGCTGGTTCGGCGTCACGTTCTCGCCGAACTCCGCCAGCGACGGGTCGCCGTTGCCCTGCGGGACGTCACCGAAGAGCTGGTCGTAGGTCCGGTTCTCCTTGACGATCAGGAAGACGTGCTTGATCGTCGACGGATCGCCGAGCCGCTGCGGGACCGGCACCGGCTGCGCGTGACTGGTGCCCTTGGCCCGAGTCACCGAGCCGGCGGTCCAGCCGTTCTGCTTGAAGACCTTGGCCGTCTGGGACCTGATGACGCTGTCGCTCGGCAGCGTGAACCGCTGCAGGCTCGACGTGGTGTCGTGGGTGGCGTGCCCGGCGCTGGTGGTGGGGCGGCGGGCGTCGATGCCACGGGTGTTGGAGACGACCACCTGGTTGCCGACGGTGGCGATCTCCGCGGGGAAGTAGTCCGTCGGGAGCAGGCCGACGTAGCTGACCGGCATCTGCGGGCTGGTGTACCGGTAGACGGCGACCGCGTTGGCGCGGCCCAGCGTCACCAGCAGGTGACCGTCGTCGGTGAGCGTCAGCGCGTCGGGCTCGTAGCCCACCGACGCCTCCGGCCACGGCTGGGTGGCGATGGTCTGGACGACCTTGTCGCTCGCGGTGTTGATGACCGACACGTCGTTGGTGGCCGTGTTGGTGACGAACAGCGCGCCCTTCTTGGCGTACAGCGCGGTCGGGTGCAGGCCGACGTTGATGCTGCCGACGGCGGCGGACGGTTTCGCCAGGTCGATGACACTCACGGTGCCCGTGGTGGTGGCCGCCGTCTTCGGGTCGGCCGGCACCTGGGTGCCGTACGAGTTGATGGTGGTGTCGCCGGGCTTCGCGGGACGCCCGCCCTCGTTGCTGACGTAGAGCCTGTCGCCGACCTTGACCATGTCACGCGGGGCGTTGCCCACGGCCCAGCTCTGCTCGACGGCACCGGTCGCAGCGTCGAGGGCGACCACGCGGTTCTGGCCGTTGACGGCGGAGTACACGGTGGAGCCGTCGGGCGAGAACACGGCCTCACCCACCAGAGCGTGCTTGGCCCCGTCCGCCGGGATCTTGACGGACGTCGGGTTCGTGACGCTGCCGTCCGGGTTCACCGTGAACCTGGCGTAGCCGTCGGTCTGGCCCAGCCACAGCTGCGAACCGTCGGGGGAGTACGTGGGGCCTTCCTGGCCCACGTCGTTGCCGCTGATACGCGGGGTCGACGACGCGGAGCTGCCGACGAGTTGCTGCACCTTCCAGGTCTTCAGGTCCACGATGGACAGCGCACTCCCGCCGTCCGTGACCGAGGCCGCGAGGTGGGTGCCGTCCGGGCTGACCGAGGACGACATGATCTTGCCGTTGTTGATGACGAGGCGGTCGCCGTACGGGGCGATGTACTGGTCGCTGGAGATGACCTGGCCCTGGTCGGTGACCTGGCCGACCTGGTCGGTGCCGAACTGGTGGGTCTGGGCGAAAGCGGTGCCGGCGGCGAGGAGGGCGACGGCGGTGGTGCCGGCCGTCAGCAGGGGTGTACGGCGGCCGAGGCGTCTGCCGAGAAAGCCGGAACGTTTCTCCTCGACGCGCCTGCGGCGGCGTCTTACCTGCATGGGGTTATCCCTTCGGGGCGGTGGACAGCAGGTCGACGTTGCCGTCGAACTGCCAGAGCGGGTTCGGCGCGTCCCCGGTCGGGGTCCGCACCAGGAAGTAGCCGTTGACTTCCTTCGGTCCGTCGCCGTCGGCGACGAACCGCCCGTCGGAGGTGACGTCGAGCTGGTAGACGGCCGTACCGACGGCCTCGACGCCGGGGAGATGCCAGGAGACGACGCAGCGCCAGTCGTTGCCCGGCCCCTCGGCGGTGACGTGGCCGGCGCTCTTGTTGCACGCCGCCGTGGCCCGCAGCCGCGCCTCGGTGACGTCCGGGCGGTTCAGCTGCTCGGTCTGCAAGCGGTAGAGGTGGGCGAACTCCGTGGCCAGGGACCGCTGCACCTTGTCCTGCCGGATCCCGGAACCGACGGACGGGGTCGCCACGGCGACGACCGTGACCGTGAGGGCGACCAGTACGACCAGCGGCAGGAGTCCGGTGGTGAGCGCGCGGCGCCCCGAGCCGTCGTAGGACAGGTTGGTGAAGTCGCGCCGCAGGAAGAGCAGGCGGGCCAACGTGGTCGCGAGCACCGCCCACACCAGGCTGACGGCGATACCGATGAGGAGCGGGCCGAGCTGTGCCGGGCTGGTGAACAGGCCGTTCCAGGCGATGAAGGCGTAGCCCGGCAGGGCGAGGCGTACGGCGACGGGCAGCGGCAGCATCTGGGCGACCTGCATCGCGAGCGCGACGAGCGCCGGCAGCAGCAGTCCCATCGGGGACCGCCCCAGCGCGACCGACCCGAGGAGTCCGATCGCGGCGAGGGCCAGGGTCGGGGCGAGCACGCAGACCCAGGCGAGGAGGACCTTCCCGGCGGCGTCCCCCGGTGTCAACTGGTGGCCGTCCAGGCCGGCCAGCGGATGGTTGCCGACCGCCAGGACCCCGCCGACCACACTGGAACAGGCCAGCCCGGCCACCAGCAGCAGGATGACGCTGAGGCTGGCCAGCGCCTTCGCCGCGAAGATCCGGCGCGGCGACCGGACCGCCACGAGCAGATGGCGCCAGGTGCCGAGCCGGTCCTCGGAGGCGAACACGTCGCCCGCGACCACCGAGGTCAGCAGCGGGAGCGCCCACGTACCCGCGAAACCGAGCATCACCAGCGGCCCGGCCCACCCCGTGGCGTGCATCCAGCGACCGAAGAGGGTGTCGGTGGGGAGCGTGCTCTGCCCGCTCACCGCGGCGACGAAGAGCCCCGGCGCGATCCAGCAGGCGAGGACGAGCAGGCGGATCCGCCACTGCGACACGAGCTTGACCAGCTCGAAGCGGTAGCCGCGGGGCACGGAGACCCGGCCGGCGCTGACACCGGCAGCGTGGTCGTCGACTGTGGTCGCGGTCATCTGCCGGCCTCCTGATGTTCGGTGAGGGCGAGGAACGCGGCCTCCAGCGGCGACACCACCGGCGTGAGCTCGCGCACCGCGATGCCCGCGTGCACGAGCCGTTTCACCAGCTCGTCGAGGGCGGGCACCAGCGCGCGCACGACGAGCCCCTCGCCGGTGCCGTGCCGTACGCCGTCGACGACGTGGATCCCGGCGGTGTCGGCCGCTTCCCGGCGGGCGGCCGGCGCGTCGGAGGTGAGCAACCGGTAGTCGAGCTCACGGTTCTCGGCGGCCAGCTTGCCGAGCGGGCCGGAGAAGACGACCCGTCCGGTCGCGAGGATGGTGACCTCCGAGCAGAGCGCTTCGAGGTCGTCCATGCGGTGGCTGGACAGCACGACGCTGGTTCCGTCCGCCGCGAGCCGGTTGAGGACGCCGTGTACGTGCCTTTTGCCGGCCGGGTCGAGGCCGTTGGACGGTTCGTCGAGCACGAGCAGCCGGGGCTTGGTGAGCAGGGCGGCGGCGAGCCCGAGCCGCTGACGCATGCCGAGCGAGAAACCGCGGGTCCGGTCGTCGGCGACTTCGGTGAGCCCGACCTGGTCGAGCACGTCGTCGATCCCCGCGGTCCGCGAGGCGCTGCCGCGCAGGGCGGCCAGCGCGGCGAGGTTCTGCCTGGCGGTGAGCGAGGGGTAGAGGCCGGGCCCGTCCACGAAGCCGGCGACACCGTCGGGAGCGGCGAGCGCCCGTCCGACCGGGGTACCCAGGATCTCGAGGCGGCCGCCGTCGGCGACGGCCAGGCCCAGCAGGAGGCCGAGCAGTGTCGTCTTGCCCGCGCCGTTCGGTCCGACCAGGCCGTGTATCTGGCCCTGCGTCACATCCAGATCGATGCCGTCGAGGGCGACGACGTCGCCGAAACATTTGGTGATCCCGCGCGCCCGGACGGAAGGTCTGTCCATGAATCCCTACTTTCGAAGCCTCAAAGGACTTTAGGGACTTCTCTGAACGCAAGCAGGAACGGCTGATTGAACGTTGCTGGAACGGGAGAAGATCTGGCCGTGGTCGCGCCTGTGACCTGCTTCTATGTTCCACACCTTTTCCATGGTCGGATCACGCTGACCATTCGTAAGAAATTCTTAATTTCGAACGACTCTGCCGGTTGGGTCGTCGTCGGTAAGGCATCGGTAAATGCGCGTGCGCGAATTGGCAAGCAATCAGCCAGAATTGGGCAAAGCCCTGATGCGCAGGCCCTGTTCAGTCCTGCGCGGCAGCATGCCGAGCGGGCGGCGCCGTGACGGCCGCCGCCCGCTCGGAGCTGTGCTGCTCCTTCCTATCCCGCGCAGGTGAGCCGGGCGTCCGCCCAGTCCGCGTGGTCGTGGGCGTTGCCGTCGCCGCCGTCCGCGATCACGAGGTGCAGTTGCTGGGCACCGGTGACGTCGAGGTCCAGGGGCAGGGGCTGTGAGGTGCCGGTGAGCACGGGGGTCGTGGTCAGTGTCCGGCCGTCGGCGGTCACGGTGAAGGTGACCGAGCCGTACGGGGCGACCTCGTCGTCGATACCGACGGTGGCGGTGAGCCGGCTGCAGTTGCCGCCGAGGAAGAACGCCACGTCGCTGTCGGTGTGGGTGCCCAGCCCCTTGGCGTGGACGGTGCCGCGGATCGTGATCGGCAGTCCGTCGCCTTCCGCCTGCTCGCCGTTGGAGCTGTCACGTTCGACCGGGCCCCAGCCGTTGCTGCTGGAGACGAACGACAGGTCGCTCAGGTAGGGGCTGCCGGTGGGCGGCGGGATCGGCACCTCGGTCTTCGCGGTGCCGTACGTCCAGTGCTGCACGCCGCCTCGGGCATAGGTGGCGAGCGGCGAGAAGGTGACGGACACGGGGGTCGCGGCGGCCGTGGGGGCGGTGACGGTCCAGCTGGCGGTGACCGAGTGGCCCGGTGTGACCTTCGAGAAGGTCGTCGGTGTGGTGGCGGCGACCGTCCAGCCGTCCGGGGCACCGGACCGCAGGGTGAGGCCGGTGGCCGAGTCGCCCGTCGCCGGGACGGTGAAGGTGGTCTTGAGGGTGGCCGACTCACCCCGATGGATGGTCGCCGGCAGGTCCGCGGCGAGTGTGGCCGGGGTATCGGCGGCCTGCTTCACGGGGGTGATGCTGAGGTTGTCGAACTCGTCGGTCTGGTAGCCGACCACGCCGATGCCGACCTGCCCGGAGGCGTACGCGGAGTCGTCCACCGCGCCGACCGGCTTGCCGTCGACGCTCGCGGTGATCGTGGTGCCGCTGAAGCTCAGGCCGAGTTTGTGCCAGCTGCCGGTGCCGAGCCGCCGGGTGGTGCCGTCGGCGAGTGTGGTCAGTCGGCCGCTGGTGTCGCTCTTGACCACCGACCACTTACCGGTGTCGGCGACCCGCAGGAAGTAGCCCGCCTGGTGGGACTGCGGCCGCTGCTGGTCACCCGCCCGGCCCATGAGTTCGACCGTGCCGGACTGCTCCAGGTAGACGTCCGAACTGACCGTGTAGTTCTTCCAGTCGACGTCGCCGAGGAGGGCGAACGCGTCGCTGTCGTCCTGCCACTCGATGGGCTGCTGAGCGGCCATCTGCCGGACGCACTGGCCGGAGCGTCCGCCCTTGCACGGCGCGATCTCGAAGGAACCCTGCATGTCGGACAGGTACTTCGCCTCCCGCCCGGGGGTCTTCTGCTCGAAGGAGTCGGTGTAGGGGAGCGCGAGGTGGCCCTGCTTCGGGCTGACGGCGTTGCCCTTGCCCTGGCCGGTGGTTGTGGTCAGGGAGTAGACGTAACCGGGCTTGAGGGTGACGCTGAAGTGCCCGTCCTTGGGGGTCACGTCACCGGTGTGCACGAAAGCGCCGGAGGTGCCGGCGGACTTGAGGTCGGTGGCCCAGATGTGCACCTTGCCGGTCGGGAGTCCGCCGCTGACCGTGAAGTCGGCGGTCCGGGAGCTGCTCGCGGTGGAGGTCTCCAGGATGGTGCTGTACGCCGAGTTGTCCGGCGACTTCAGGGTGACGTAGCTGCCGTTGACGCGGTCCCCACCGAGGTAGCCGCTCGCCTTGTCGACGAACTTCCAGCCGGGCTGGGTGACTTGGGTGACCTGGGCCGTCGTCCAGAGGCTGGTGCCGATGTCGTACGCCCCGGACCACGGCTGGTTCGCCACCGCGAGGCCGACCGTGTCGTAGGGCAGGTTGGGGTAGATCGCGGCCAGCAGCGGCCAGTTGAGATAGGCGGTGAACTTGCCGTCGAGGTAGCCGCGGGTGATGGAGCGGATCAGGGCACCGGCGCCGGTGTTCTCGTCCAGGGAGCCGTTCTCGCTGGCCCACAGGGGTTTGCCGGTGGCCTGGGCGTTGGACGAGCTGGGGCAGGTGTTGGCGCTGCCGCCGTCGCCGCCCTCGCAGGGGTAGTGGACGCCGACGACGTCGATCGACTTGGCGAAGTCCGGGTCGGAGACGATGTCGTCCGCGACGTCCAGGCCCGAGTCTGCTCCGACGATCTGTATGGGGAGGTGCTTGGCGGCGAGCGTCGCGTGCAGCTTCTCGTACCAGCCGATGTCGTAGCCGCGTTCGTTCCAGCCGCCCAGGTAGTCGATGTCCAGGCCGTGCTGGCGGGCGCAGCCCAGCCAGGTGGTCAGGTAGTCGATCGTGTCCTGGGACCAGAAGTCGCCGCCGCCCGGGGAGTTGTCCGTGTTGCCGATCCAGCCGGGGGCGCCCCAGGCCAGGCCGTACAGCTTGATGTGCGGATTGCGCTTCTTGGCCTGCTCCATCAGCCACCACTCGTAACCGCTGTCGCAGTGCACGGTTCCCTTGGTGTGCTCGATGCTGGGCTCGGACCCGTCGGTCGAGTTGGTGTCGCCGCCGATCTCCACCTTGAGCATCTGCAGGGCGGCGCCGTAGCCGGGCTTGAAGAGGTAGTCCAGGATCCGGCTGCGCTGCGGCTCGGGGTAGTTGATGAGCAGCCGTGAGTTGCCTCCGCCGCCGCTGATGGCGCCGATGCCGTCGAAGGCGCGGCCGGTGCCGGCTCCGTCCACGGCGACGTCGGTCTTGCCGGGAACGGGTGCCTCACCGACGAAGTCGATCCGGTCGACGGCCAACGCGGTGCCGCTGGAAGCGGCGTTCTTCCGGCCGGTCGACGTGAGCGTGAAGGTGTGCGCGCCGTCGGGCAGCGTGGGACTGGTCCACACGGGGACGTCGCCGGTGCGGGTGGCGCTGTAGAGGTCGACGTCGACGGGGGCGCCGCCGTCGATGGAGACGGCGCCGATGCCATGGCCGGGGTCGGTGATCGCGCGGAAGGTGAGTTGGGTGCCGGTGAAGGCGAAGTCGACCGACTCGCCGGTGGTCTCGGTCCAACTGTTGGTGCCCTCGTAGGGATTGGCGGGTGCGCCCTCTCCGCTCGCATGGCCCCAGCCGGAGCCGTGGTAGTCGAACTGGTCCCGGCCGCTTCCCTGGACGGAGTCGTCCACGGTGACAGTGGTGGCGGTAGTGATGGTGTCTGCGGCGGGGACCGTGTCGGCCCCCGCCTTCGCGGTGGCCGACAGCAGCAGGACGGCGGTGAAGACCACGCTGCCCAGTCTGGTTGCACGACTCCATAGGGAATGGGACATGCGCTCTCCCGGTGTTGCAAAAGGGAATGGAGGGAACAGCTCCGCGCACAGTGCTACAGGAGCTAACGCAGCCGGACAATGGTCCAGACAGAATTCAACAGAAGATTGCACCGCACTCGGGTCATTGCACCGCACTCATGTCATAAGGGGGCTGGGCTGTCCCTGTTACTTCGCACGAGACCCTGGGTGATGGGGGGCTGCGTGGGCAGCTGGTGTTCAAGGCAGCCGGTACTCAAGCCGACCGGCGTCGGTCAGTAGCCGTAACCGCCTCCCGAGTTGCTCGGGGAGGGGCTGGGCGCGGTGCCGGTGATCGGGGTGCCGCTGGGGCTGACCACGTACCAGGCGCCGCCGAAGGCCGTACTGCCCTGACCCGTGGTGTCACCGGGCTTGGTGTCCTGGGCGAAGCGGTAGAGGGGGTGACCGTTGTAGGTGACCTGGGTGGTGTGGTCGTTGCGAGGGGCGGTGCCGACCTTGCTGGCGTTCAGGCCGTGGGTGCTGGGGCGTCCTGTGGTGGTGTCGGGCGGCCATGCCGCGGCGCAGGTGCCGTAGCAGTGCGAGGTGGTGCCGCTGTCGGCCTGGAACAGGTACAGGGTCCGGCCGGATCCGTCGACGAGGATCTGGCCCAGGGGGGAGCTGTGCGCCCGCAGGGCGGCGGACCCGCCGGTGGCGGAGGCCGAGCTGCTGGACGGAGGCGATGAGCTGCTGGTGCCGGAGCTTCCGCATCCGGCGGCGAGGGCCGCGACGGCGGTCGCGGTCGCGGCGATGATGGCGACGCGGTTCATGACGTTCTTCTTTCCGCTGGAACCCCCTGCCGCGACGGGTGCGGTAGGGCTGGTCCACCGGCCCGCCGTTGGGCGGGTCTGTAGTTCGATACGTCGATTGGTGCCTGTTCGTTCACTTATGGGCTGGTATTTCGGTCGGCGGCTTTCGCTGAGGCAGGCCTACGCGAGACGCGCGCCGCGCAGAAGCAGCAGGGCGACGTCGAAGGCGGCCAGGGCCAGGCAGATGAGGAAGGGGGCCCGGCTTCGCCCGGCCGGCCACAGGGCGACGGTCAGCGAGAGCGCGCAGGTCGCCGCGAGCCCGGCCCGTGCGGGGAAGCCGACGGGTCCCGCCGGGCCCAGGACCAGCACGGCCGAGCCCGCTGCCAGCGCCGCCGCCGCCAGCACCCGCGCGCCGCGGTGGCCACCTCGTTGGGGCAGGCCGCGGATGTCCGCCGCGAGGTCGTCGTCGATGTCCGGCAGGACGTTCGCGGCGTGGGCGCCCACCCCCAGCAGCGCGGCGCCGGCCCACGCCCACCAGTGCGGCCACGGGGCTCCCGGCAGGGAGAGGGTGACGAACGCGGGTAGCAGCCCGAAGGCGACCGCGTACGGCAGCCATGACCAGGCGGTGCGCTTGACGCCGAGGTTGTAGCCCCAGGCCGCGGCCACGCCGACCAGATGCGCGCTGCCCGCCCGCCACCCGTTCGCGAGGGAGAGCGGCACACACGCCGCGAGGGCGCAGCCCGCCGCGAGCGCCACCGCCCGCGCGGAGGCCGCTCCGGTCGCCAGGGGCTTGTCGTGGCGCGTGGCGGCCACGTCCCGGTCGGCGTCGATCAGGTCGTTGCTCCAGCCCACCGACAGCTGTCCGGTGAGCACCGCCGCCGCGATCAGCGCCGTACCGGCGCCGCCCCGCCCGGACACCGCGGTCAGCGCCGCGACCACCGCGGTCACGGCCACACAGGGCGCGGGGTGAGTGGCCAGCAGCAGGCCGACCCCGCGCCCGGGCCCGCGGCGGCGGGGCTCTGCGGTGGTCAGGGTTGCTGCCGAGGCTCCGAGGGTCCGCACGCCCCGAATGCTAGGCGCGGTCGGCTCGCTCCCCCCGCTGCCACACACGCGAAATGCCGGTGATGTGGGATACGTACAGATTCATCATGGTCATCCCTATTCTTGCCGGATGACGCGTATCGCCGCTGTCCACGGAGTGCTGCCGGCCCACCGCTACCACCAGCGCGAGATCACCGACGCACTCGCGGCGATGTGCCTCCCCGGAGCCGGTACCCCGGAGCGGGACCGCGGTGTGCTGGACCGGGTGCACGCCACGGCCCGCGTCCGCACCCGCCATCTCGCCCTGCCGCTGGAGCGGTACGCCTTCCTGGAGGGCTTCGGGCAGGCCAACGACCTGTTCATCGAGGAGGGCCTGCGGCTCGGCGAGGAGGCTCTGCGAGCCGCCCTGGACGAGGCCGGGCTCGTCCCGCAGGAGGTGGACCTGGTCTTCGCCACCTCGGTCACCGGTATCGCGGCCCCGTCGCTGGAGGCCAGGCTCGCCGGGCGCCTCGGGCTGCGGCCGGACGTGAAGCGCGTGCCGGTGTTCGGCCTGGGCTGCGCGGCCGGTGCCGCCGGGCTGGCCAGGGTCCACGACTATCTGCGGGGCCACCCGGACCAGGCCGCGGTGCTGCTCTCGGTCGAGCTGTGCTCCCTCACCCTGCGGCGCGGCGACAGCTCCGCGCAGAGCATGGTCGCCGGTGCGCTCTTCGGTGACGGCGCCGCCGCGCTGGTCGCCGTCGGCCAGAACCATCCCCGCCGCCAGGAGTACGCCGGACCCCAGGTGGTGGCCACCCGCAGCCGCCTGTACCCGGGTACCGAGGACGCCCTCGGCTGGGACATCGGCGACAGCGGCTTCACCATCGTGCTCGGCGCCGAACTGCCGGAACTGGTCCGCCTGCACGTGGGCGAGGAGGTGCGCTCCTTCCTGGCCGCACACGACCTCAAGCCGGACGACATCACCGGCTGGGTCTGCCACCCCGGCGGCCCCAAGGTGCTGGAGGCGCTCCAGGAGACACTCGGCCTCGGGTCCGACGCGCTGGAGCTGACCTGGCGCTCCCTCGCCGAGGTCGGCAACCTCTCCTCCGCCTCCGTGCTGCACATCCTGCGCGACACCCTGGCCCTGCGCCCGCCCCCGGCCGGCACTCCCGGCCTGCTGCTGGCGCTCGGGCCGGGCTTCAGTTCCGAACTCGTGCTCCTGCGCTGGTAGGTGAGGGATGACCGCTTACACCGTACTGATCCTGCTGGTGGCCGCCGAGCGGGTCGCCGAGCTCGTCGTCGCTCGCCGCAACGCCGCCTGGAGCCGCGCGCACGGCGGGGTGGCGTACGGGGACGGCCACTACCCGGTGATGGTCGCCCTGCACACCGGACTGCTGGTCGGCTGCCTCGCCGAGACCCAGCTCGCCCCGCGGCCCTTCGAGCCGCTGCTCGGCTGGCCGATGCTGGCCCTCGCGCTCGGGGCACAGGCGCTGCGCTGGTGGTGCATCAGCACCCTCGGACCGCGCTGGAACACCCGCGTCATCGTCGTGCCCGGCCTGCCGCTGGTCAGCGCAGGCCCGTACCGGCTGCTGCGCCACCCCAACTACGTCGCCGTGGTCGTGGAGGGGCTCGCCCTGCCGCTGGTCCACGGAGCATGGCTGACCGCGATCGGCTTCACCCTGCTCAACCTGCCCCTCCTGGCCGTCCGGCTGCGCTGCGAGAACGCGGCACTGGCCCGGTCCGCGCCACCCGAGGCCTCCGCGACCTCGTCATGCTCGACCTGCTGATCGTCGGCGGAGGGCCCGCCGGACTCGCCACCGCGATCCATGCCGCCCGCGCCGGACTCGACGTGGCCGTGGCCGAGCCCCGGCCGACACCGGTCGACAAGGCCTGCGGCGAAGGACTGATGCCGGGCGCGGTGCGAGCTCTCGCCGACCTGGGCATCGCCCTGCCCGGGCACCCGCTGCGCGGCATCCGCTACCTCGCCGCCGCCGGAGACGACGCCGCCGACGCCCGGCACGCCGAGGCCCGCTTCCGCCACGGACCCGGCCTGGGCGTGCGGCGTACGGACCTGCACGCGGCGCTGGCCCGGCGGGCGGCGGAGCTGGGCGTCCCGGTGCATCCGGTCAAGGTCGACGCGATGACGGTCCGGCAGGACGCGGGCAGTGTCACCGCGGCCGGGCTCACAGCCCGTTACCTCGCCGCCGCCGACGGCCTGCACTCGCCCGTTCGCCGGCACCTCGGCCTGGGCCTGCCCGATCCGCGCCCACCCCGCTACGGGCTGCGCCGACACTTCACCGTCGCGCCCTGGACCGACCACGTCGAGGTGCACTGGTCCGCGCGGGCCGAGGCCTACGTCACCCCGCTGGGGCCCGAGTTGCTCGGCGTGGCCATCCTGACCGCCGAGCGGGCACCGTTCGACGTGCAGCTCGCGGGCTTTCCGGCGCTGGCCGCCCGCCTGCCCGCGCACGCCTCCTCGGCCGTACGCGGCGCGGGACCGCTGCGACAGCGGGTCCGCGGCCGGGTGGCCGGCCGGGTCCTGCTGGTGGGCGATGCCGCCGGTTACGTCGACGCGCTCACCGGCGAGGGCATCTCCCTCTCCCTGGCCGGTGCCGCCCAACTCGTTCGCTGCGTCCGCGACGGCCGGCCCCTGGACTACGAACACGCCTGGCGCCGGGCCTCACGCCGCCACCGCCTGCTCACCGACGCCCTGGTACGCCTGCGCGCCCACCCCCGACGCGCCCACCTGATCGTCCCCACCGCGGCGCGCCTGCCCTCCCTGTTCACCGGGCTGGTCAACGGCCTGGCGTGAAGCCGGCTCAGGAGGCGAGGATCCTGCTCTTCTGGTCCTCGAACTCGGTCTCGGAGAGGACACCCTGAGCCTTGAGCTCACCGAGCTGCTTCAGCTGATCGATCTTGCTGGTCATGTCGACGGGCGGCGCGGCGGGCGGGGGCTCCGCGGAGCCCACCGGCTGCGGCGGTGCCTGCTGGTATTCCTGCTGGTATTCCTGCTGGGCCCATCGCCCCTGCTGGCGGCGGGAGACACGGTTCGACACGGCGGTCGCCGTACCGGCCACTACGGCTGTGCGGGCGACCCCGCGGAGGAGACCTGGCACGGCGGATTCCTTTCTCGCAGGAGGCAGGCGAGACAAACAGCTCCCCGGCCGGCGCGCGATTTCCGGGCGCACCGGACCCTTCCATTGGACTACCGGACGAATTTCCTCGCACCTCGGCCTCTGCGCCGACCGGCGTAATCGTCGGCGTTCTGCCGTTCGGCGATTCTCGTGCCAAGCTGATATGTGGGCCATCGGCCGCGGCAACACTCCAGTGGTCTACGTGGGAGGAGCCCGAAATGACAACAACCGGAATGCACCGACACGGTGCCAGGAGTAGCGGTGAAGGGGCGTGGGTGTCCGGCTGGACCGGTTTCGCCGGGGTCATGATGATCTTCGGCGGGGTGATGGCGATATTCCAGGGAATCGCCGCCATCGCCCAGGACGACGTATTCGTCGTCACCGGCAACTACGCCTACACCTTCAACCTGACGAGTTGGGGCTGGATCCACCTCGCCCTCGGCGTCCTGGTGGTTCTCGCGGGCGCCGCCGTGTTCTCCGGAGCGACGTGGGCCCGGGTGGTCGGAATCGCCCTGGCCGGCCTGGCGATGATCGCCAACTTCATGTGGCTGCCGTACCAACCCGTCTGGTCCATCGTGCTGATCGCCGTGGACGCCTTCGTCATCTGGGCTCTGTGCCTGGGAACGGGCCGGGAGGCTCGCACCGATTAGGGCGTGTCCTGGTCGGCCGCGCCGTTCCAGCCGGCGAGCGGGCAATTGCGCCGTTCGGCGTGGGACAGCACCCCTGGCGGCTGACCGGAGACGTGCCACCGGGCCGTATCGGCTCACCCGTGTTTTCGTTGTCGGGCGGATCCCCGTTTTCCGGGATCCTGCGTTTTCCGCATCGGCACTCACAGGGAGACACGAGTGGAAACCAGCGGCAGTGACGGTCGCCAGCCCCCTGCCCATCAGCTTCTCAAAGGGCAGAAGGCGCTGGTGACGGGCGCGAATTCCGGTATCGGAAAAGCCACCGCGATCGGTCTGGGGCGTATGGGCGCCGATGTGGTGGTGAATTACGTGGCAGGGCGGGACGCCGCGGAAGAGGTGGTGCGCGAGATCGAGGCCCTCGGCGTCCGTGCCTACGCACACGAGGCGGACGTGTCGCAGGAGGACCAGGTCGTCGACATGGTGTCCCGCATGGTCAAGGAGTTCGGGACCATCGACGTGATGGTGGCGAACGCGGGGCTCCAGCGCGATGCCCCGGTCACCGAGATGACCCTGGACCAGTGGCAGAAAGTCCTGGACGTCAATCTGACCGGACAGTTCCTGTGCGCCCGCGAGGCGGCCAAGGAATTCATGCGGCGCGGTGTCGTCCCGGAGGTCTCCCGTTCCGCCGGGAAAATCATCTGCATGAGTTCGGTCCACCAGATCATCCCCTGGGCGGGCCACGTGAACTACGCCTCGTCCAAGGGCGGCGTGCAGATGCTGATGACGACCCTCGCCCAGGAGCTCGCGCCGCACGGGATCCGGGTCAACGCCGTCGCTCCGGGAGCGATCCGCACCCCCATCAACCGCAGCGCCTGGGACACCCCCGAGGCCGAGGCCGAGCTCCTGCGACTCGTGCCCTACCGCCGTGTCGGCGACCCGGACGACATCGCGAACGCGGTCGCCGCGCTGGCGTCCGACCTCTTCGACTACGTCGTGGGGACCACGCTCTACGTGGACGGCGGAATGACGCTGTTCCCCGGTTTCGCCACGGGTGGCTGAACCCCCCTTTCCCCCAGCCATCCGGTACGAGCCACCGAGGCCCATGTGAACAGCGCGATCGACCATTTTCTGGCGGACGGCCCCCCACAGCTCCTGCCGGCCCGGGAGCTGATGGCCTTCACCCTGGGCGCCCACATCCTGCTCGTGCCCTTCGGCGTGGCCCTGCCCGCCATCACCCTCCTGATGCACTACCGCGGGCTGCGCAAGGGCGACGCCGTAGCCCTCCTGCTCGCACGGCGGTGGTCGGCGGTCATGGCCGTCCAGTTCGCCATCGGGATCGTCACCGGCACGGTGCTCTCCTTCGAGTTCGGTCTGCTGTGGCCGGGCATGATGGGCCGGTGGGGCGATGTCTTCGGCCTCGGCTTCGGTATCGAGGCGTGGGCGTTCTTCCTCGAGGCGATCCTCATCGCGATCTACCTGTACGGCTGGCGCCGGCTCAAACCGTGGACGCATTTCTGGCTCGGAGCGCCCCTGCCGCTGGCCGCCCTGATGGGGGCGTTCGGCATCGTGGCCGCGAACGCCTGGATGAACACCCCGCGCGGCTTCACCCTCGACCAGTCGGGCAACCCCGTGGACGTCGACGTGCGCAAGGCGGTCTTCACGCCGATGTTCGGCCCCGAGTACTGGCACTTCGTGGTCGGCGTGGTCCTCACCGCCGGGTACGTGGTCGCCGGGGTGTACGCGGTCGGCTGGCTGCGGGGCCGCCGGGACCGTTACCACCGGCTCGGCTTCACCGTGCCGTTCTCGGTCGCCGCGATCCTCACGCCCGTGCAGTTCGTGCTCGGCGACTCGATCGCCCGTTCCGTGTTCCACAAGCAGCCGGTGAAGTTCGCGGCCACCGAGATCGTCTGGAAGACCGACACCCATGTGCCGGAGTACATGTTCGGGCGGCTGCATCCCGACGGTTCCATCTCCGGCGGGATCAAGATCCCCCAACTGGACTCGATCCTCGCGGGGTTCAGCCCGGACACCAAGGTCACCGGGCTGACGTCGGTCCCGGCGAGCGATCGTCCGACGGCGACGCAGGCCACCATCGCGCACTGGGCGTTCGACATCATGGTGACCATCGGAAGCCTGCTCATCCTGCTCGCGCTCTGGTACGGCTGGTGCTGGCTGCGCCGCCGTGACCTGCCCAGATCGCCGTGGTTCTTCCGGTGCGCGGCGCTCGCCGGCGCCGCCTGTCTGCTGACCGTGGAGTGCGGCTGGATCACCACCGAAGTCGGCCGGCAGCCCTGGATCGTCTACCAGAACATGCGGGTCTCGGAGGCGGTGACGGACACCCGTGCGGCGTCCCTGTGGACCATGTTCGGCATTGTCGTGGTGGTCTACGCGCTCGTCCTCGCTTCCTTCCTGACCATCCTGCTGAAGATGAGCGGCCGATGGCGGCGGGCCGACGAGGACGCGCTCGCGGGAGCCGCCGCCGAGGACCTGGAGGGCGACACCCCCTACGGACCTCGCCCGTTGTCCACGACCGCAGGCAGGGACAGCAGGGGGGACGAATGATCCAGGACTTCGTCGCCTGGGTGCTCCTGGCAGCGGTGGCCGCCTACGCGTGCGCCGGGGGCACGGACTACGGCGCCGGATTCTGGGACCTCCTCGCGGGCGGCGCCCAACGCGGCAGACGCCCCAGGTGGCTCATCGACCACGCCATGGCACCGGTGTGGGAGACCAACAACGTCTGGCTCATCTTCGTCCTGGTCATCATGTGGACCGGCTTCCCGGTCCTGTTCCAGACGATCTTCACGGCCATGTGGCTCCCGCTGGCGCTCGCGGCCGTGGGACTCGTCCTGCGCGGCGCCGGCTTCGCCCTGCGCAAGCCCACACGGAGTCTCGCCCGGCGCAGGGTCTACGGCGCCTTCTTCGCCGTCTCCTCGCTGCTGACGCCGTTCTTCCTCGGAGCGGCGGTCGGGGGACTCGCCACGGGCCGGGTGGTTCCCGGCACGAAGGCGTCCGCCGACGCCTGGTCGAACGGGACCTCCGTGATCGCCGGGCTGCTGACCGTCGCCGCGACCGCGTTCCTCGGAGCGGTGTTCCTCAGCGCCGACGCCCGCCGCTTCGACGCCGCCGACCTCGTCGGCTACTTCCGGCTGCGGGCCTGGTGCAGCCTCGTCGCCGTCGCCGTACTGGCGGTCGTCGGCCTCGCCGTGACCCACGACGACGCGCGGTACGTCTACGACGGCCTGACCAGCGGAATCGGCCTGGCTCTCGTCCTGGCCGCCGGCGTCTGCGCGGTGGTCACGGCCGGGCTGCTGTACCGGATGGCGACGGGATGGGCGAGGCTCACCGCGGTCGGCAGCGTGGCTCTCGTCGTCGTGGCGTGGGGGCTCGCCCAGCGGCCCTATCTCATCCCGACCTCGCTGACCGTGGCCCAGGCGGCCGGCGCGGCGACGACGCTGCGCTGGCTGATGCTGGTCACCCTCGTCGCGGTGCTGCTCGTCGGACCGCCGCTGATCCTGCTCTACCGGCTGGACACCCGCGGGATCCTCCAGCCTCTCGGTGAGGCGGATCTGCGGCAGACGGCGGCGAGCCGGGAACCCGAGAACCCGTGACCGGCGCCGGGGCCGGCCAAGGACCGCCGATCGTGCTGGTCCTGGGCGTGACCGGCTCCGGGAAGACCACCGTCGGCAAGGCGGTCGCCGAGCTGCTCCACCTGCCGTTCGTCGAGGGCGACGACTTCCATCCCGCCGCGAACGTCGCCAAGATGAGCGCCGGCCGCGCACTGGACGACGCCGACCGCGAGCCCTGGTTGCGGGCCCTCGCCGACCGCGTCCGCCACTCCGTCGAGGCCGGCGAGGGGCTGGTGGTGGCCTGTTCGGCCCTCAAGCGCGCCTACCGCGACGGGCTGCGTGCGGCCGCGCGCGGACGGCTGTGGTGCCTGTACCTCGCCTTGGACCGGGACACCGCATGGGACCGCGTGTCCCGGCGCACCGGCCACTTCATGCCCGCCCGGCTGGTCGACTCGCAGTTCGAGACGCTGGAGCCCCTGGAGCCCGACGAGCCGGGCATGACCATGGACGCCACAGCCGATCTTCCGGCGCAGCTCACGCGCGTACGGGCCGCCGTCGGCCGTTTCGGTGAGCACACGGCCCGCTGAGTGTGGGCGTCCCCAAAGCACGGTGAACGCGCGCGGCCAAAGCCCGGCGACTACCCGGGCGGCCGACCGGGACTGGCCCGCGGAGCCACTACGCCGGCGGCCGGCCTGGCTCGGTGGCGTCCAGCGCGGCCAGGACGGCCGGCACCGGGATCCGCCCGGAGGCGACCAGCTGCGCGCCGCCGCGGCGCAGCGCGGTGGCGAAGGGCGCGGCCCACAGGTTCTCGTAGACCAGGATCCCCGCCGAGTTGCCGGGTTCCAGGGCGGCCCCCGCCTCATCGAGGTCGTCCTGGCCCAGCAGTCCGGAGGAGGCGCCCTCGAAGACGGCCAGGTCCAGGGCCCCGTCGCCGGTGAGGTCGGCGATTTCCAGACCGACCACGGACCCGTCCTCCTCCTTTCTGACGAACAGCAGGTCGAGGATCCGAATGAGGCCGCGATCCACCAGGTCGACCAGGAGGGGAAAGCCCTCGCCCGTCATTCGGTTCCCGGGAAATTCGACGACCACGTAGTCGATCGGTCCCATTTCGGCGAATTCATCGTTCACGGCTTCACCCCTCGGTGATCGTGACATCGAAATTCCCCCTTCCTCCGAATTCCATTGCATCACCGGACGCAAGGCGCCGCACCTCAGTAGGGTGTTCGACCCGTCGGGCCCGTCCGCCATCAGGACCGCCCAGGTCGCGGGGCCGCAGCAGCACCGGTCTCCTGTGACCATGACGAGCAGCACACCCCCACCGGGCCCGGACGAACCCCCCGCAGGCCAGTCCGGCGACCAGCGGTCCTCGGCGCCGGAGCGCGACGAGCTGGACGAACTGCGGCACAGGGTGCGGGCCCTGGAGAGCACCGGACGGTCACCGGCCCCGCGGCACCACTGGTTCCGGTCGACGGGGTCGGTCCTGCTGATCCTCCTCGCCGCACTGCTGTCGCTGCTGGCCGTCGTCGCGGTCTGGGCGAACAGCATCGTGCGGGACACGGACCGCTATGTCGCCACCGTCGGGCCGCTTGCGAGCAATCCGGACGTACAGAAGGCGATCACCGCACGGGTCACCACAGCGGTCCTGGCGCAGGTCGACGTGGAGGCACTGGTCAAGGAGCTGGAGAAGGCGGCGGATGAGAAGGGGGCCCCGCCGAAGGTGGCAGCACTGCTCGGCGACCTGAAGGGCCCGATCACCAGCGGCCTGAAGAGCCTGGTCAGCGGCACCGTTGAGCGGGTGGTCTCCAGCAAGGCCTTCGACACCGTCTGGGTGGACGCGAACCGCAGGGCCCACGCCGCGCTCGACGAAACCCTCACGGGCGACTCCGACGCGGTGGTGTCCGTCGAGAACGGCCAGGTCTCCATCGACGTGGGACCGATCGTGGCCCAGGTCAAGGACCGGCTGGTCAGCGCCGGCTTCAAGCCGGCCGCTCGTATCCCGGCCGTCCACACGCAGTTCGTGGTGTTCGCGTCGAAGGACGTCGGCAAGATCAAGTGGTATCTGCGGGTGCTGGAGATCGTCGGCAGTTGGCTCCCCCTCATCGCCGTACTGATCGGCGCCGCGGGCGTCTACCTGGCCGTGCACCGCCGCCGGGCCCTGATCGGGGCCGCCCTCGGGGTGTTCGCCGCCATGCTGCTGCTCGGCATCACGCTCAGCGTCCTACGATCCGTCTACCTCGACCATCTGCCCACCGGGGCGTCCGAGGCCGCCGCCGGCGCGGTGTACGACGCGTTGGTCAAGTTCCTGCGCGCGGGCGTGCGGGCGCTCGGTGCGGTGGCTCTGGTGACGGCCGTCGGTGCCTTCCTCATGGGCCCCTCCAGGGTCGCCGTCCTCACCCGTACGGGCTGCCGCAAGGCCATCGGCGCGCTACGGGACGCCTCCGTGTCGGCGGGGCTCCCGCTGGGGGCGGTCGGCCGGTTCGTCCACCGCTACAAGCAGTGGATCAGCGGCGTGATCGTGGTGGTCGCCGCGATCGTCCTGTTCACCTGGACCTACCCGACCGTGGCGGTCGTGGTGTGGACGCTGGTGATCGTGCTGATCGCCTTCGCGATCCTCGAGTTCCTGGACACCGGCACTCCTGACCCGCCGTCCGCCGCTACGCCGACCGCCTGACCGCGCGCCCGTGTCGGCGTGCGGCCACCCTTCGCCAGATCGCCCGCTGGCACTTGAGCGTGCCGGTGCCGACCAGGACCAGCACGACGATGTTGAGCAGCAGTTGGAGCAGCGAACCCCAGGCCTCGTCCCAGCTGGCGAACGCCGACGAGACCCCGATGTCGGCCGCCGCCGGAATGGTCGTCACCGAGATGAAGACGCCGAGCAGTGCGCTCGTGCGGGCCTCGGCCAGTGAGACGATGCCGACGACGCCGGCCAGCACCGCCACCACGGCCGAGAAGAAGTTGGGGGTGTTGATCAGGTTCGAGACCGGCCTCAGCCCCAGTTCGAAGGCCTCCGGCTGCAGCCCGAAACCCCGGACGAGGAGGGCGAACAGGAAGGTCGCGGCGACGGCCAGCAGGAAGCCCACGAGCAGCGCGATGAGGCCCTGCTGGATCCTCGGCCGGGCGCGTTGGTCGATACCGAGCGCGATGCTGGTGATGGCCGCGTACTCCGGGCCGACCACCATCGCCGCGACGATGAGGATCTGCGAGTTGGTGATGATGCCCACCGCGCCGATGAGTCCGGCGATCACCAGGAAGAGATAGAAGCTCGGCGGGTATCTCCCCTCGGACCGGATCCGGGCCTCCACCTGTTCCCACACGGGTGCCCGCAACCGGGCCCCCAGCTCCTCGGCCCCGGTCCTGGCCGCGCGTTCCGAGAACACCGTGTCCACCGGATCGAGGACGATGGAGCCACGGTGCTCCAGCCCGAGGTCCCGCAGGCCGCGCAGCACCTCGTTCGCGGCTCCGGTCAGGACATCGCACTCGATGGCGTCGCCGTCGGGGTTGCGTACGGTGCCCGTCTGCAGGATCAGGTTCAGCACGCACGGCTCGGCGCTCAGCAGGGCCATGGTGCGTTCCGTGAGGTCCGGCGGGCAGACCGCTCGGACATGGATCATGTCCATCCGGACCTCCGCGGATCGGTGCGGTGCGCCGGCCGGTCACCCCGACCGTCGCCCTTCCATTGACGTGGCGGCCCTCGAACCCGGCAACTCGGCGTGCGCGGACCCGGAATCTGCCGCAGGGTGGGAGCATGTGGCCGCCCAGCGAGCTGAGCGAGGCCGACTTCCGGCACCTCCACCGACATCTGCGCGCCAAGGCCCCCGGCGGCACCTCGCGGCGGGGCGCCCTGGACACGATCACCGAGGAACAGGTGCTGGCGGCCGTTCGCGAGGTGCGGACGGGACGTACGGTGTCGCTCGCCGCCCCCGTCGACACCCGTACCGGACCTGACAACGCCGATCCGGCCCGGCACCGGCTCACCGCTCCGGCCGACGGACATCCCGGTTCGAGCGGCCTGGAATTCGCGCGGGACCGTTTCGCCATGAACATCCACGGCGATGTGGACAGCCACCTCGACGCGCTGTGCCACGTCGTCTACGACGGAACCCTGCACGGCGGCGTACCGGCGGCGGACGCGCTGTCGCCCGACGGAGCGAGCGCCCTGTCCGTCGACCTGGCCCGCGACGGCATCGCCGGACGCGGGGTCCTCCTCGACATCCCCCGGCTGCACGGCGTCCCCTGGCTCGAACCCGGAGAGCATGTGAGGGCCGAGGACCTCGCCGCCGCCGAGGAACGTCAGGGAGTCAGGGTCGGCCGCGGCGACATCCTCCTCGTACGGGTCGGACACCGCCGACGGCGGGAGGAGCTGGGCCCCTGGGACGTCGCCGGCGGGCGTGCCGGACTCCATCCGACCGCCATGGAGTTCCTGGCCGAACGGCAGGTGGCCGTGCTCGGCGGTGACGGGAACAACGACACGGCCCCCAGCGCGGTGCGCGGAGTCGCGTTCCCGGTGCATGTGCTCGCCGTGCACGCGATGGGAGTGCATCTGCTCGACCACCTGCGGTTCGAGGACCTGGCCCCGATCTGCGCCGAGGAGGGCCGCTGGTCGTTCCTCTGCGTGATCGCCCCGCTCCGGCTGCCCACGGCGACCGGCTCCCCGGTCAATCCCCTCGCGATCCTGTGACGGCCGGGCGGCCTCGGCCGGGCGGCCGTCAGGCAGGTGCTCACCCGAACAGTCCAACTCGCCGGAACCATCCCCCGGGGATACGTTGGTGATCGGGCTGAAAAGCCCCTTTCCGACGGGCAGGACCGGAGCACGTTCCGAGGACGGTGGCCGGCATGACCGACGCACTGCACTACGACGTCATCGTTATCGGCACCGGTGCCGGCGGTGGCACCATCGCCCACCGGCTGGCACCCACCGGAAAACGGATCCTCCTTCTCGAACGCGGTGACTATCTGCCCCGCGAACGCGACAACTGGGAATCCACCGCGGTCTTCGTCAAGGGCAAATACCGCGCCCCGGAGTTCTGGTACGACAAAGACGGAAAGCAGTTCCCGCCGGAAGTCAATTACTACGTGGGCGGGAACACCAAGTTCTACGGCGCCGCACTCTTCCGCATGCGCCCCGAGGACTTCGGTGAACTGCGCCACCACGACGGCATGTCCCCCGCCTGGCCCCTGAGCTACGAGGAACTGGAGCCGTACTACACGCAGGCCGAACACCTCTACCTCGTCCACGGCCGGCACGGCGAGGACCCGACCGAGGGCCCCACCAGCGCCCAGTACGCCCACCCCCCGGTCCAGCACGAGCCGCGCATCCAGCAACTCAGCCACGACCTGGAGAAGCAGGGCCTGCACCCCTTCCACCTCCCCATCGGGGTGAACCTCACCCAGGACGACCGGGGCCGGGCCACCCACACCAGCGCCTGCATACGCTGTGACCGCGTCGACGGCTTCCCCTGCCTGGTCGGCGCGAAGTCCGACGCGCAGGTCATCTGCGTCGACCCCGCCCTCGAACATCCCAACGTCGAGCTGCTCACCCACGCGGACGTGCGGCGTCTCGACACGGACCCGACCGGCCGCAGTGTCACCTCGGTCGTCGCGACCGTGGGGGACGGGGACGCCTCGACCGTGGAGTTCAGCGCCGACATGGTGGTCGTCGCCTGCGGTGCCGTCAACTCCGCCGCCCTGCTGCTGCGTTCGGCGGGCGACCGGCATCCGCGGGGCCTGGCCAACAGCTCGGACGTGGTGGGCCGGCACTACATGCGGCACAACAACCTGGCCCTGATGGCCGTGTCCAGGGAACCGAACGGCACCAGGTTCCAGAAGACCCTGGCGCTGCACGACTGGTACCTGGGATCCGACGACTGGGAGTACCCCCTCGGCGGCATCCAGATGCTCGGCAAGTCCGACTCCGAGCAGATCCACGGAGAAGCGCCCCGCTGGGCCGGGACCGTCGCCCCCGACATGCCGTTCGAGGTACTCGCCCACCACGCGGTCGACTTCTGGCTCTGCGGAGAGGACCTGCCCCTCGCCGACAACCGCGTCACCCTGGACCGGGACGGCGGCATTCACCTGGCCCTCGACGAGAAGAACAACACCGCCGGGCTGAAGCGTCTGCGGCACAAACTGCAGGACATGCTCGGCCACTTGGGCATGCACGAGCACCATCTCCTGTCGCACAGCATCTACCTGCACAAGGGCATGCCCATCGGCGCCACCGCGCATCAGGCGGGCACCGTCCGCTTCGGACACGACCCCGAAAGCAGCGCTCTCGACGTCAACTGCAAGGCCCACGACGTCGACAACCTCTACGTCGTCGACACGAGCTTCTTCCCGAGCATCGGAGCGGTCAACCCGTCGCTGACCGCCATCGCCAACGCCCTGCGCGTCGGCGACCACATCGCGGAGCGACTGCGGTGACCTTCGGCCACCGAGAAGGACCGCCGGGCACGCGTCGACGCGTCCGTGCCGGGCGGACAGCGGCTGAAGCAGCCTGAAAGGGAGACCGCCATGGACCGCTACCCGCCCATCGCCGACCACGGGCTCGTCGGAGACCTGCAGACCGCCGCTCTCGTGACCTCCCAGGGCGTGATCGACTGGTTCGCGGCGCCGCGCTTCGACTCGCCCAGTGTCTTCGCCGCCCTGCTCGACCACGAGAAAGGCGGCTACTTCCTCCTCGCGCCCGAGCACCCCGAGGGGACCTGGCGGCAGCTCTACTACCCGGACTCCGCCGCCGTGGTGACCCGCTTCATGTCACCCGACGGAGTCGGCGAGATCATCGACCACATGCCGGTCCAGCAGGGCCCGACGGCGACCGACCGGCACCGCCTGGTGCGCGTCGTACGCGCGGTACGGGGCACCGTACGCTTCCGCCTCGAATGCCGGCCGCGGTTCGACTACGCGCGCGCGACCCACGAACTGGACCTGACCACCGGCACCGCGACGTTCCGCGCTCCGGGAATGACCGCCTACCTCCAGGGCGGCATCCCGCTCGAACGGGACGGGCAGGACGTCCGGGGCACCATCACCCTGAACGCCGGGGAGTCGACGGCCGCGGTGTTCACCGTCTGCGCGCCGGGCGGCAAGGCGCCACCGCCGCCCACCACCGAGCAGGTCACCCAAGAGCTCTGGCAGGACATCGACTTCTGGCACGAGTGGGTGCGTACCTCGCGCTACCACGGCCGCTGGACGGAGATCGTGCACCGCTCGGCCATCACCCTCAAACTCCTCACCTACCACCCGACGGGCGCGCCGGTCGCCGCCGCCACCATGGGACTGCCCGAGCAGGTCGGCGGTGAGCGCAACTGGGACTACCGGTACACCTGGGTGCGGGACGGCTCCCTGTCGGTGCGGGCCCTGCTCGACCTCGGCTTCGTGGAGGAGGCGACCCGCTTCACCCACTGGCTGGGCGACCGCCTCGCCGCCCACGAGGGACCGGACGGCGAACCCCTCCAGATCATGTACCGGGTCGACGGCGACCCCCATCTGACCGAGGAGATCCTGGACCACTTCGAGGGCTACCGCCGCTCCTCCCCGGTAAGGGCCGGCAACGCCGCCTCCGACCAACTCCAGCTCGACATCTACGGCGAGGCCCTCTACGCGCTGGCCGAGGGCCGCGACGTCGGTGAACAGGCGGGCTATCACGGGTGGAAGGGCCTGGCCGGCACCCTGGACTGGCTCGCCGACTCCTGGGACCGGCCCGACGAGGGCATCTGGGAGACCCGGGGCGGACGCAAGGACTTCACCTACAGCCGGGTGATGTGCTGGGCCGCCTTCGACCGCGGCCTGAAACTGGCCCACGAGTTCAGCAGACCGGCCGACACCGCCCGCTGGACCCGGGCCCGGGACGCCATCCTCGAACAGGTCATGGAGCGCGGCTGGAACGAGAAGGAGCAGGCCCTGGTCCAGCACTACGGCGGCGACGTCCTGGACGCCTCCCTGTTGCTCGCCCCCCGCGTCGGATTCCTGTCCCCCCGCAGCCCCGGCTGGCTCAACACCCTCGACGCCATGGATCGTGTCCTCGTCTCCGACAGCCTGGTCTACCGCTACGACCCCGAGGCCTCCCCGGACGGACTGCGCGGCTCCGAAGGCACCTTCAGCCTGTGCACGTTCCTCTACGTCGACGCCCTCGCCCGCGCGGGACGCCTCCCGCAGGCCCGCTACACCTTCGAGAAGATGCAGACGTACGCCAACCATGTCGGCCTGTTCGCCGAGGAGATCGGCCCCAGTGGCGAGCAACTGGGCAACTTCCCGCAGGCCTTCACGCATCTCTCCCTCATCATGGCCGCGACGACGCTGGACGACGCGCTCGACCGGCACGCGGCCTGAACGCGGGGATCCCGGGCCCCTGCGGCAGCAACTCCGTGGTCACGAAAGACACCACGGTGGCCAGCACGATCACGGGCACCGTTTCCGAGTTGCCCACCATGAGGACGACCAGCACCACCGTGCTCACGGGCAGTCGCAGCGCGGCGGCGCACGCGGACGCCATCCCCGCCGCCATCCCCGCCACGACGCCGAGTCCCGGCAGGGGCGACAACAGGACGCCCGCCGCTCCGCCCAGGAACAGGGACGGGAAGGTCGGACCGCCGCGAAGGCTTCCCAGGCAGAGCGCGTACGCGACCCCCTTGAACGCCAGGACCGCCACCAGACTGCCGACCGGCCACGCATGGGGGCTTTCGGCGAGCTGGGTCAGTGCGGCCTGGCCGGACAGGGAGACCTCGGACGGCGAACGGCCGGTGATGCCGGCGTAGAGAGCAGCGCAGCCCGCCGCGCCGAGTGCGCAGAGCACCGTGTTGCGCAACGGATGCGCGGACACGAAGCGCGCTGCGATCCGTCCGCCCACCACGATCCAGTGGACGGCCGCCCCGATGACGAGCGCCATCAGTGCCGACCAGACCACGTCCCCGGTGTCGAGGGGTGGCGGGGCGGGCAGCCCGATGTCGAGGCTCCCGGTCTTCAGCCCCGTCCAGTGGCCGAAGCCGGTGAACACGATGGCACCGATCCCGCTGGACAGCAGGGCCGGAAGCATCACCGTGAACAGCTGCGGTCCGCCGACTCCGGCCACTTCCATGAGCATCACGGCCGCCACGAGCGGACTGCCGAAGATCGCGGCGATGGCTGACGCGGCACCGGCGGCACCGAGCAGCGTCGTGCTCGCCTCGGTCGCCGGAGCGCGTGCGAGATCCCGGAACGCCAGGGCCAGACCGGCGCCGAGGGCGATCAGGGGTGCCTCGGGCCCGAGCACGGCGCCCAGCGGCAGGCTGGCCAACGCGGCGAGGACCACACCGGGGACGGCGGCTCTCGAGGCCCCTCCGGAATGCAGGCCCGCCGCCGGAATGTGCCCGCCGCGGCCCGGAAACCGCAGGACGACCAGGGCGACGACCGCACCTGAGACCAGCGCCAGGGGGAGGGGCCACCACCACGGCGGATCCGTCCACCCGAGATCGTGCGGCCAGTCCTTCCAGATCAGGTTCTCCAGCTCATGGAGCAGGACGAGGAACCAGAACGCGACCAAGGACACCGGGATCCCGATCAGGCCGCAGAACACCAACGCCCGCCGGTACTCGGGCCGGCGCAGCATGTTCCTCAACTGGTCGGCCTCTTGGGGCTGGCTTCCCGGAGCGGTCCCAGCCTCTCCCGGCTTCTGCTCGGTGATGGCTCTTCTCCTGAGTCTGCTGGGTCTGCTGAGGTGTCTGGGTCTGCTAGGTCTGCTAGGTCTGCTGGGGTCTCATGGGTCTGCTGGTCTGAGGGGCGGCGATCGGCCCGGAAGCAGCGCGAGATTACCCACCAGATCACGCGATATCGCTCCGAGCCCCGCTGCCATGCCCCAAACACCTCCGGATGGACGCGCGGCAGGGAGGCAGCGCGGGGCAAGCGTGTCCCCGGGAGACCACCGGGGTACCCGGTGACCTGGTGAGACGAGGACTGTCACAGGGACGGAGTGACGACGCGATGAGAGCTGCTGACGAGCTGCCCGTGCTGCGGACCCTCGGTGATCTGGCAGAGCTGGTGGAACGGAGCCCCCACCTCTATGTGCGCTGGTCGCGAGGGCCCGTAGCCGACGAGGAATCCGCCGCGAGCAGGGACGGCCTCACGGGCGTACGCATGCCAGGGCTGTCAGCCAATCCGCTCGACGTGGAGTCCTGGTGGGAGGACCGGCCGGTCGAGGTGTGGGTCGCCCGCCGTCTTTACGACTACTCGCACCTTCCACGAGAGAAGGGCGCGGGAGTACGGCCATGGGTCCTCCGCGGCCGGGTGCAGGGGCGAGGGCCCGACAACGAGCCGTTGGTCCGGGACGTGCAGCCCATCAGCTGGATCGACGAGAGGGTCATGGAGGAAGCGCAGGCCGCGGTGGTCGACCAGGAGGGGGCATGGGGGCCGATGCGGCGCGAGGGCACGTGAGCACAGGTGCCGGCGCCGATCCGGGGTACTCGGCTCACCGTCCATGATCCGCGCGACGGGAGGGCATCCGCGCCCGTCGGAAATCCGAGGAAGGCGAAGGCCATGAGCACACTGAAGGAAGCGGTCGAGGTCGCCGTTCCGATCCATACCGCGTACAACCAGTGGACACAGTTCGAGGAGTTCCCGAGGTTCATGGAGGGCGTCGAGGAGGTGAGTCAGCTCGACGACACCCACAACCACTGGACCACCAAGATCGGCGGCGTGCGGCGGGAGTTCGACACGGAGATCGTGGACCAGCTCGCGGACGAGAAGATCGCCTGGCGCACGACCGGCGGCGACGTCAAGCAGATGGGCATGGTGCGCTTCCAGAGCGTGGACAACCTGCACACCCGCGTGGAACTCATCATGGACATCGAAACGAGCGGGCCGGCGGAGAAAGCAGCCGACATGCTCGGAGTGATGGACCGGCGGGTCAAGGGCGACATGCGGCGCTTCAAGGAGTTCATCGAAGCCCGCGGCGGTGAGTCCGGTGCGTGGCGCGGCCGTGTCACTCCGGGATGAGAGCCGCACCGTCCCGAGACCAGCCATGGATGAGCCGCACTGTCCCAAGACCAGCCACTCGTCACCGTGAATTGTCCGCGCTTCCCACCGCCCCGGAGGGCGGTCGGGAAGCGTCTGTTCGGCGGCCGGCCGTAGGAGCCTGCCGTCGACTTTGCTCATCCTTTACCATGGGTCGGAAGTGCAACGCCCTCGTTCGGCCCGCCGAACCGAGCTGCACGGAAGCCGTACGGAAGTCGTACCGAGAAGGAGTCGTAGGACCGCAATGGGTGAGCCTCCCAGTATCAGCCGTGCCACACCCCGTCGGCCGCGTCACGCGGTCACTGAGGGTTCGGGGGTGGCGCGGTGACCGAGGTCCTGCTGCTCCTGCTGGCCCTCCTGCTCACACTGGCCTGCGCGGTCTTCGTCGCGGCCGAGTTCTCCCTGACCACGCTGGAGCGCGGTGACCTGGAACGGGCCGTCGAGGCGGGTGAGCGTGGCGCCGAGGGCGCGCTGAAGGCCGTGCGCCGGCTGACCGTCCAGCTCTCCGGCGCCCAACTCGGCATCACGGTCACCTCGTTGGTGATCGGCATGCTCGCCGAGCCGTCGCTCGCGGCACTGCTGCGCGGGCCGCTGACGGGTCTGGGCCTGGGCGGTGCCGCCTCGTCGGTGGCGAGCGTGCTGGGCGTGGCGGTGTCCACCGTCGTGCTGATGGTGGTGGGCGAACTGGTGCCGAAGAACTGGGCGATCTCCCGGCCGCTGGCCGTCGCCAAGGTGGTCGCAGGTCCCCAGCGCGGCTTCACCGCCGCCTTCGGCCCGTTCATCGGGCACCTGAACAACACCGCCAACCTCTTCGTACGGCGCTTCGGCCTGGAGCCCGCCGAGGAGCTGGCCTCCGCGCGCGGCCCCGAGGAACTGGTCGCGCTGGCCCGGCACTCGGCCGCCGAGGGCGCCCTGGAGGCGGATTCCGCCGAGTTGTTCGTGCGCACCCTGCACCTGGGCGAGCTGACGGCCGAGAACGTGATGACCCCGCGCGTCGACGTCAAGGCGCTCGAAGCCCACGCGACGGCCGCGGACGCCGCCAACCTCACCCACGCCACCGGCCTGTCCCGCTTCCCGGTCTACCGCGACAGCCTGGACGAGGTCGTCGGCACCGTCCACATCCGCGACGTTCTCGCGCTGGAGCCGGACAGGCGCCTGGTCACACCGGTCACGGAACTCGCCACCGAGCCGATGCTGGTGCCCGACACCCTGCCCGCCGACCGGCTGCTGGAGCGGCTGCGTGCGATGCGCACCATGGCCGTCGTCATCGACGAGTACGGCGGCACCGCGGGCGTGGCGACCATGGAGGACATCGTCGAGGAGGTCGTCGGCGCCGTCCGCGACGAACACGACCCCCTCGAACTGCCCGACCTGCTCCCCGCCCCCGCCACGGCCGAGGGCCGCGCGGTGTGGGAGGCGGACGGCGGCGTCCGCCTCGACCAGCTCACCGGCATAGGCCTGACGGCGCCCGACGGGCCGTACGAGACCGTCGCCGGACTCATCGCCACCCGCCTCGCCCGCATCCCCGCCAAGGGGGACACCGTCGACCTCGGCGGCTGGCAGCTCGACGTCCTGGACGTCGAACACCATCGCGCCGACCGGATCCTCATCATCGAACCGGCCCCGGTGCCGGCCCAGGCGGGGGAGAAGTCCCGATGACCGTCCTGCAACTCGCCATCGGCGCTCTGACCCTGCTGACCAACGCCTTCTTCGTGGGCGCCGAGTTCGCCATGATCTCCGTACGCCGCGGCCAGATCGAACCGCGCGCCCAGGAGGGGAACAAGCGAGCCCGGATGACCCTGTGGGGTCTTCAGCACATCTCGGCGATGATGGCCACCGCCCAGCTCGGCATCACCGTCTCCTCGCTGGTGCTGGGCGCGGTCGCCGAACCGGCCATCGCGCACCTGCTGGAACCCGGCTTCGCGGCGGCCCGCGTACCGGACGGCCTGGTGCATCCGATCGCGTTCGTCATCGCGCTCACCGTGGCGACGTATCTGCACATGCTGATCGGCGAGATGATCCCGAAGAACGTCGCCCTGGCCGCGCCCGTCGCCACCGCGCTGCTGCTCGGTCCGCCCCTGGTGGCTCTCACCCGGGCCCTGAAGCCCGTCGTCTTCGGCATCAACGCCTTCGCCAACTCGCTGCTGAGGCTGCTGCGGGTGGAGCCGAAGGACGAGGTGGAGTCCGTGTTCACCGACGACCAGCTCGCCCGCATGGTCGTCGACTCCAGCGAGGCCGGGCTGATCGGCCCGGCCGACGGCGAACGGCTGCGCGACGCCCTGGAACTGGGCACGCGTCCGGTGGGGGAGATCCTCGTCCCCGCACAGCGGATGCGCACCGTCGGCCACACCGTCACCCCCGCCGAGCTGGAGCGGACCGCGGCCGACGCGGGGTATTCCCGCTTCCCCGTCACCGGCCCCCGCGGTGCCCTGCTGGGCTACCTCCACATCAAGGACACCCTCGGCGTCACCGACCGCGACCGGCCCTTTCCGCGCGGCGCCCCGCACCCGGTCACCCGGGTCCGTATCGACACCCCGCTGGACGACACCCTCACCGCCCTGCGCGCCGACGGCAGCCACCTGGCCGCGGTCACCGGCGAGAGGGGCGCGGTCCTCGGCTTCGTGACCATGGACGACGTCCTGTCCGAACTGGTCGGGCCGGCACCGGCGAGGGCCTGAGCAGGGGGTCGTCCGGCCCGGACAGGGGAGAGGCCCCGCCCCCTGTTCCGGGGCGGGGCCTCTCCGGTCGAACGGCCCGCGCGGGTCGCGCAGTCCCGCAGGCCGGTCAGTCGGTCAATCGGCGAGTCGGTCAGTCGCCGAGTCGGTCAGTTCGGCCAGTTCGGCCAGTTCGGTCAGGGCTGGACCGGCTTGCCGCGGCCCCAGGCCCAGGCGAGGCGGTCGGCGCCGGACTGGTTGGTGGTGGCCAGCCAGGGACGGTCGGCGGGGCCGGTGAGGGTCTGCAGGGAGTACGTGTCGTCGGTGCGCAGGCCCGGCCAGTAGACGGAGCCCATCTTGAGCTCGCGGAAGGTGTCGGTGACGGCCTGGACGTAGTTGACGAAGTTGTTGGAGGCGTCCGGCTTGTTGTAGTCGAGGCCCGTGGTCATCGGGGCGCCGAACTCGTCCGCTACGGTCCGGTTCGCGCAGTCGCCGATGCGTACCTTGAGGTCGTCCACCCACTGGTCGTAGGTGGCGTAGTCCTTCCAGAAGCCGTAGTGGTGCAGGGACAGGTAGGTGCCCTTGAGGCGCGGGTCGGCGCAGACCGAGGTGACGTGGTCGTTGTAGCCGGCGCCGCTGACGAAGACCCGGTCGCGCGGGACCGACGGGTAGGTCGCGAGCCACTTCGCGGCGATGTCGGCCCATGCGGCGTCGGTGTAGCCGTGCGGCTCGTTCATCGGCTCGAAGTAGACGCGCTTGTCGTTCTTGTAGGCGTTGACCACGGTCTTCCACATGGGCCAGTAGGTGGCCTCGTTGTCGATGAAGCCGTCCTTCTGGGCGCCCGTGCCCTCCCAGTAGGACACGATGACCTTGAAGCCCTGGTCGGAGGCCGCGTCGATGACCCCGCGGTACGACTTCCAGTAGGAGCCGTTGACCGTGTACGGGTTGATGGGCAGCCGCACGGTGTTGGCGCCGAGGTTGGCGCGGAACGCCGAGATGATCCGGGTCGCCTTCGCGTACGTCTGCCGGTAGGTGTCGGAGAGCGACAGACCGGACAGGACGACCGGGTCGTCGGCGAAGTTGTCGCGCGGGTCGGCCCAGTTGACGCCCTTGAACTGGGTCGTGTCCATGCGCGGCGCGGCGGCGGAGGCGGGGCTGCCGGCCAGGGTGGTGCCGCTGACCGCGGCGATCGCGACGGCCACGAAGACGGCACGAAGCCTGGGGGTGAGGCGGGTTCTGCCGGGGGTCTTGCGCATCAGCTTGCCCTTTCAGGAGATGGCGGCTCGGCGCGTGGGGGAGTCTGCGCGTGCGGGAGCGGCCGTCGGGGAGGACCGGTGGGTGCCCCAAGCCCGGGGTCAGGGATGTCGCTGCGGCTCCACCGGTCGCGCTGCGGTGTTTGCGTAAACACTCTCGAACAAACGATCGGTGTTTACGTAAACATCGCGGCGCCGGAATCGTGGCATCCGGCATCGTGCGCGTCAAGGTTTCCGGCGCGTAACGTCTCTCGCCCTCCGGCCGGAGCGTCGCGCGGGACAGGAGTCAGCCGGGATCGCGAGGGGTATGCCGGGGGCAATGGGATCGAAGACGAAGCACGGCCGGCCGCGGCCCGCCCCCATGAATGTGCGGGGCGGGCGTCCTCTCCGGGGAGTAGCTGGACCCTCGCGGGTCCTGCTCCGGGGGCAGGGCAGGTGCCTCCACGGGCACGATGTGCCTCGCCCCCGCGAGGACGAGGCTGGTCGCATCGGGTGCGGGGTGGCACACCTCGTACCCGTCGAAGGCTTGAGGAGGGCGTCATGAACCGTCAGATCCGTGTGCGTGTCAGCCGTAGGCCCGCTGCTCCGCGCGATGTGAAGATCGACCGGAGGACGCCTTCGGGGCGGATCCTGCCCTACTGAGCCCGTCGCTGGTGCCGGAAGTCGCCGCTGCTGAGGCCGAGTTCGTTCTCGACCTCAGCGTCCGCGGTCGGCGATCGCCGTCTTCAGCGCCGTACGGACATGCTCCGGGGGCGGCGCGCCGTCGCTCCCGGTGCTGGCGGTGACCGCCGCGGCGACCGCACGGAGTTTGGTGTTGGAGAGCTGGGAGGCCTGTCGCAGGATCGTCCACGCCTCCTCGGAGGTGCAGCCCTGGGTGGCCATGAGGATGCCTCGGGCCTGGTCGATCACCGGGCGGGAGGCGATCGCGTGGCGCAACTGCTCGACCTCCTCCTCCAGCAGTCGCAACTGCTCCGCGCGCTCCAGGGCCACCACCGAGGAGGACGACGGGTTCGGTTCCGCGGCGCGCGTGGCGTGCAGCGGGTCGGTGGTGTCCAGGCCGGCCAGTTCCAGGATGCGGCGCGGCTGACCGTCCCAGTTCACGGTCGCCACCGGCACCCCGTGCAGATGGGCGTAGTCGCCGAGCGTCTCCAGGAACTGCAGCCCCGCGGTGTCCATGAAGACCACCCCGGTCATGTCCAGTTCGACCAGGCCCAGGCCTGTCGGCAGCTCGGCCAGCTTCTCGGCCAGGATGTCCGCGCACCCGCGGACCAGTTCTCCTAAGGGAGCGAGCACGGCTCGGCCCGCGTCCACGCGACTCTCGATGACCAGGGCGTCCGCGCGCCCCGCGAGAGGTGTGTGTGCCGCTGAGGTCATGTCCCCGCCTTGTAGTTCACGGACAGTCTTCATGACGTAGCCTGCCCCATTACCACCGGACCGCTTTCGGAGGGGTGAGGGGGCGCTGAGGGTTCGCCTGCCCGCCGTGCGGAGACCTACACACCTTCCGCAGGAATGTCAGGGAGGTATGTGGGTATGTGCGTTCCGTCCGGGAAGAGTGGGGAGACGGTGTGGGAATCCGGTACCAGGCACCGTCCGTCGTCGTTGGCGCGGCGCCGGAGCTGACGGTGTCCCCGCTGACCACGCGCAGCGGGCTGCGCGTGTCGGGAGAAGTGGGCCTGGCGACGCACGAGGTGTGGGAACGTGCGCTGGAGCAGGCCGTGCGCGAGGACGGGGATGTGTACTACCTGGAGTTGTCCGCCGTGACGTTCGTCGATGTCGCGGGCGTCGGGGCGCTGGCCGCGGTCGCCCAGGAACTGGGGGACGGACGGCGGATGGTGCTGCACCAACCGCCGCCGGCCCTGCGACGCGTGCTGGACCTGTTCTGGCCCGACCTGTCGTCGATCGAGGTGGCGAAGTCATGAGTTCCGTGGCCCAACCCTTCGAGCCGACCCAGCCCTTCGAGCCGACCCAGCCCTTCGAGCCGTTCGACCCCGTCGACACAGCCGAGCCCCTCGACGCCGACGGGCCCAGAGATCCCTTCGTCCACCCCGCGTTGTTCTACGCCGACGAGCGGGAGTACCTCGCGGGCACCGTGTCCTTCATCCGTGAGGGACTGCGGGTGGGCGACCCGGTGGCGGTCTCCGTACCCGGGGACAACCTTGCCCTCATCCGGGACGGACTCGGCGCCGACGCCGACGCGGTGCGCCTGATGGACATGACGGAGGCCGGGCGCAACCCCGGCCGGATCATCCCCGGCGTCCTGCGCGCCTTCGCCGACGCCCAGCCGCCCGGTCGCCGGGTGCGCATCATCGGCGAGCCGATCTGGGCGGGTCGCAGCGACACCGAGTACCCCGCCTGCGTCCAGCACGAGGCGCTGATCAACGCGGCTTTCACGGGCCGCACGGTGAGCATCCTGTGTCCCTACGACACCCGGCGGCTGGCCCCGCAGGTCATCGCGGACGCGTACGCCACCCACCCCACGATCATCCACGCCGGCACCGGACCGCAGTCGGACAGCGGAGCCTACGACCCCGACGAGGTCGTCGCCCGCTACAACGAGCCGCTGGCACTCGTCCCGGACGTGCCGGCCTTCAGCTTCGACGCGGACTCGCTCTCGCACGCCCGGCACGTCGCCACCGACGCGGCCGCCCAGCTGGGCCTGACCGGCGTACGGCTGCAGGACCTCGCGCTCGTCACCGCCGAGCTGACCACCAACAGCGTGGTGCACGGCGGCGGTTCGGGCGCGCTCAGGGTGTGGGCCCAGGACGGGAACGTGGTGTGCGAGGTGCGCGACAAGGGGCGGCTGGCGGATCCGCTGGCGGGCCGCAGGCCCGCGTCCCGCGACCAGCGCGGCGGCCGGGGGCTGCTCATGGTCAACCTCGTGTCGGACCTGGTGCGGATGCACACGGGGGCGGCCGGGACGACCGTGCGCTGCTGGTTCGCCGTCTGACGGTGTGTCAATGCGTGTGCGGTGTACGGGCGTTGCTCAGGAGGCCAGCGGGTTCAGGACCAGGGGTGCGATCTTGCCCTCCAGCATGTAGCCGAGGCCCTGCACGGCGCACACGTCGGGCCGATCGGCGATGTGCACGGGTACGCCGGTGGCCTGGCGCAGCATCTGGTCGAACCCTGGGAGGAGGGCGCTCCCGCCGACCATCATGATCCCGCGGTCGGTGAGGTCGGCCACCAGGTCGGGCGGGCAGTTGCGCAGCACCCGGCCGATGCCGTCGAGCACGGCGGTCAGCGGGGTCTCGATCGCGTCGCGGACGGCGGCGGTGTCGACCTGGACGGAACGGGCCAGACCGGTGGCCACGTCCCTGCCGTGGATCTCGGTGGAGGCCGGGCCGTGTGGGGTCAGGCCGTTCTCGGAGAGGGCGAGTTGCAGCGGCCGTACGGACTGGCTGGGCAGCACCAGTTCGTGATGGTGCCGTAGGTGCTGCACGATCGCGTGGTCCACTGCCTCGCCGCCGATGGGAATGCGCTCGGCGGTCACGATCGACCCGAGGGAGATCACGGCGACCTGGGTGGCGGCGGCCCCGCACATAAGGATCATGGTTGCCTCGGGCTGTTCCACGGGCAGTCCGCAGCCGACGGCGGCGGCGATCAGCGTGTCGACGAGCTCCACGCGCCGTGCGCCCAGCCCGACGAGCGTCTCGATCGTGGCGCGCTGGGCCAGCGGGTCGGCGTCGTGCGGGGTGCAGGCGGCGGCCCGCAGCCGGGGCTTGCGGCGCAGGGCGCGGCGGACCTTGTCCCCGATCAGGTGCCGCAGCATGCGCTGCGCCATCTCGATGTCGACGACCGTGCCGCCGGAGACGGGCCTGACCACGCGGATGTAGTCGGGTGTGCGGCCCGTCATCCTCTCCGCGAACTCGCCGACCGCGATCAGTGCGCCGGTACGGGTGTTCATGGCGGCGGCGGACGGCTGGTCGACGACGAGCCCGGCCCCCTTCACGTACACCCGCGTCCTCGCCGCACCCAGGTCGACGGCGAAGTGACAGCGGCGCAGCTGCTCCAGACTGGCGGTCATGGCAGGTCCTCCCGAGAGCACAGACCGTGGGCCGCCGAGCGGCGGTCTCCTAGGCATCGTGCGGCGGGCGCGGGAGGGGGCGCGCCTTGTGGTGGGCCGGGCGGGGGGCGGCCGAATGGGGGGTTCAGGTGCCATCTCTGTTGTAAATCCGCCCCAAGGGGTCGCGTCAGAGAGAGCGGGCGGCTTCCAGGACCGGCGCCAGGGACGGGACGGTGATCTCGCAGCCGGCCTCACGCAGGCTCTGGTCCACGGTCGGGTTCCGGGCCAGGCCGATGAAACGGAGCCCGATCTGCCGGGCGGCGCTGAGCTCGGCGACCGTGGAGGCGATCAGCATGCCCGGTGGCAGCGTGAGCGTCGGGAGCGTGCAGGAGGCCGTCGGGGTGCGGCGTCAGCAAGGTCAGATCGTCGGCGCGGTCGGCCACTGAAGGAAGATGCCCCCGGACTGTCCCGGGGGGGCATCGTTACGAACCGTGCTTGCGGTTGCGGTTGCGGTCGAGGTTGTCTCCCGCCGCATGCCGGACCACGCCCAGTTCGGCCAAGTCCTGTGGCCGGATGCGGAGTTGGTCCGCCGTTGCCTCGATCTCCCGCTCCGGGCGCTTCAGGATCGCGGCCGCGAGTTCGGGGGCGATGACCGAGAAGTAACTGTCCGGTGTGGCCCAGGTGTTGCCCGGTGCGGCCAGGGCCAGGGCGCCGCCGGAGCCGCCCTCTCCGATCAGCAGCGTGGTGACCGGTGTGCGCGCGGCGGCCACCGCGGCGAACACGTCCGCGATCGCCGCGCCTGCGCCCTGCCGTTCGGCCTCGGCGTCGTTGGCCGCGCCGGGGGTGTCCACCAGGGTGAGCACGGGGATGCCGAGCCGGTCCGCGAGGCGGATCAGCCGGGCGGCGGTGCGGTAACCGGCCGGGCGGGTCGCCGTCCCGGTCTGGGCGGCGTACGCGACCGTACGGCCTTCGTGCTCGCCGAAACCGCACCGCATGCCCTCGGGGTCGGTGCCGCCGCAGCGGTCGCCGCTGATCGGGAGGCGATGGGTGAAGTAGGCGTCCAAGTAGCTTTCGGCGCGCGGGCGTTCCGGTGCGCGGGTGCGTCGTACCGCCTCCCAGCCGGTGGCCGGGAGGTCCGTCGCGCCGAGGGGTCCGGGGACCGGCGCGGGTTCTCGGGACGGTGCCGTCAGCAGGCGCAGCCACCGGCCGAGGGTGTGGCGCAGCTCCTCGGGAGCCACCACCGCGTCGACCGAGCCCGCGGCCACCTGGGCCTCGGCGGTGTACGCCGCCGGGTCCGCGTCCGCAGGGCGGACCCGGGAGCCCGCGAAGCCGACCTGGGCGCCGGGCAGGGCGAGGATCACGTCGGCGCCCGCGCCGAGGGTGGCCCAGCCGCCGCCCGTCGTCGGGTCCCGCAGGACCGCGATCTGCGCCAGTCCTGCCTCCCGGGTGAGCGTCGACTGCCGTGCCACCCGCTGGAGTTGGGTCAGCGCGAGCATGCCCTCCTGCATCCGGCTGCCGCCGGTGGCGATCAGCGGGACCACCGGCAGGCGGTGTTCGCGGGCGTACGTGTACGCCGCCTCCAGCCGGTCGCCGGTGCGTTCGCCGAGCGAGCCGCCGAGGAAGCCGAACTCGAAGGAGACGAGGACGGCGGTCACGCCCTCGACCTGCGCGGTGCCGCAGACGACGGACTCCTGCTCGCCGGTGCGTTCGGCGGCCCGCTCGCGCGAGGCGTCGTAGCCCTGCCAGCGGAGCGGCCCGTCGGGGCCGCCGTCCCGTGCCGGGTACGGGAGTTCGGTGAAGGTGTTCTCGTCGGTGACGAGGGTCAGGACCTCGCGTGCGGTCAGGCGCTCAGCCATGGCCCAGCGCCCGCTTCATGATCTTCCCCATGTCGTTGCGGGGGAGGGCGTCCAGGTGGTGGACGACCCGGGGGCGCTTGTGCGGGGCGAGGCGCCTGGCCACATGGTCGGCCAACTCCTCGAGCGCCGGGGGTGACTGGGGGTCGGCGGGCACCACCCAGGCCACGATCCGCTCGCCCAGGTCGGGGTCCGGTTCCCCGGTGACCGCGGCCTCCCGGACGCCGGGGTGCTCGAGCAGCGCGTTCTCGATCTCCCCGGCACCGATCTTGTAGCCGCCGCTCTTGATCAGGTCGGTGGCCTTGCGGCCGACGATACGGACGTAGCCGTCGGGGTCGCGCACCGCCATGTCCCCGGTGCGGAACCAGCCGTCGGAGGTGAACGCGGCGGCCGTGGCGTCGGGGCGGTTGAGGTAGCCGGTGAACAGGTTCGGGCCGCGCACCTGGATCTCGCCCACGGTCTCGCCGTCGTACGACGCGATCGGTGAGCCGTCGTCCTCCACGAGCCGCAGCTCCACACCCGGCAGCGGGACGCCGACGGTTCCGGCGCGTGCCTCGCCGTCCGCGCGGACGCCGGTGTTCATGAGGGTCTCGGTCATGCCGTACCGCTCGACGACGCGCTGCCCCGTCGCGGTCGTGATCCGCTCGTGGTCGTGCACCGGCAGCGCGGCGGACCCGGAGACGAGCAGCCGGGCCCGGCTCAGTGCCTTGGCCAGCGCGGGATCGTCGGGGAGGGCCTCCGCGATCCGGTGGTACATCGTCGGGACGCCGAACAGCATGGTCGCGCCGTCGGTCAGCTCGCGCGTCACGCCTTCCGTGGTGAACCGGCCGAGGTGGCGCACGGATCCACCGCGCCGCAGCGGGCCGAGGATGCCCAGGACCAGGCCGTGCACGTGGAACAGCGGCAGCCCGTGCACCAGCACGTCGGCGCCGGTCCACTGCCAGGCGTCGGCCAGGGCGTCCAGGGTGGCGGCGATCGCCCGGCGGGGGATCACCGCGCCCTTGGGCGGGCCGGTGGTGCCGGAGGTGTAGACGACGAGGGCGGGGTCCTCGTCGGACGCGTCGGTGTCGGGGAGCGGGCCGCCAGCCGCCACCCCCGCATCCGCGCCGGGGTCGATGCCGACATCGACGCGAGGCAAGTCCCGCAGCGCGGCCGGGAGTTCGTCGCCGGGCGCGGCGAGCACCAGGGCGGGCTCGCTGTCGGTCAGGATGTGTCCGAGCTCCTTCTCCCCGGACTTCGGGTTGAGCGGTACGGCGGCGACACCGGCCCGGAGCGCGGCCACCACGGCGACCGCGGTCTCCAGTTCCGAAGTCGCCCAGACGGCCACCCGGCTGTGGCCCGTGAGCCGGTGCGCCAGCGCGTCGGCCACGGCGGCGAGTTCCGCGTACGTCAGGGAGCGGTCGCCGAACCGCAGGGCGGGGCGGTCGACCGGGCCGTGGGCCGAGTCGTCGGCCGAGACGAGGGTCAGGCCCTCGGTCAGGGCCTCGGTCAGGGCCGGGAAGAGAGAGGACACGCGTCGTACTCCTTAACTACTGAACGGACACCGGCTGTTGCGGTCTGTGGTCTACCCCCAGCCCGGCACGACCATCACCAGCCACGCCACCGCGGGTACCACCGCCACCACGATGCCCCCGTACACCATCAACTGCCTGAAGAAACGCTCGCGGTCGACGTCCGGGGCGGCGGCCAGCACCAGGGCGCCGTTCGTCGAGAACGGGCTGACGTCCACGACCGTCGCCGACACGGCGAGCGCGGCCACCATGCCGACCGCCCCGATCTCACCCTGGGCGAGGAACGGCACGGCCAGCGGGATCAGCGCGCCCATGATTCCGACGGAGGAGGCGAACGCGGACACGAGGGCGCCGATGTAGCACAGCAGCACCGCGGCCAGCAGCGGGACACCGATGCCGCCGACGCCCTCACCTGCCCACTTGATGGTGCCCATCTGGTCCAGGACACCGACGTACGTCAGGACACCGCAGATCAGCAGCACCGTCGACCAGGCGATCTGGCCCACCGCGGCGCGGCTGTCGTCCGGCCACGCGGCGCTCAGCACGACGGCGAGGGAGATCGCGGTCAGTCCGGCGTCCAGGTCGAAGACGAGGACGGCGACGACGAGGGCGACCAGGGCGGCGAGGGTGGCGATGCGGGCGGGGGTGAGGCGCGCGGGGTCGGGGGCGTCACCAGGGGCCCCGGCCGTCTCCTTCTCGGCGGCGTCACCGGTGTCGAAGGCCTCGTCCGCCGCCACCGCTCCCCGCGCCCACAACGCCCGCCCGCCGAACACGACGAACACGACAGCCGCGATGGCGAGGTTGGCGAACAGCGAGGCGAGGAAGAGGGCGATCTCGTTTCCGGGGAGATGCTCGCGCTCGACGATGCCGTTGACGATCGTGCCGTAGATGCTGATCGGGGAGAAGCCGCCCGCCTGTGCGCCGTGCACCACCATCGCGCCCATGAGCAGCGGGCTGATGCGGTAGCGGGTGGCGAAGCTGAGGGCGATCGGCGCGACGATGGCGACCGCGGCCGGGCTGACCGCGCCGATCGCCGTGAGCGTGCCGGTGAGGGCGAACATCACCCAGGGGATCAGCGCCACACGTCCCCGGACCAGCCGTATCGCGGCGTGCACCAGCCAGTCGGTGGTGCCGTTGGCGCGGGCGATGGCGAAGAGATACGTGACGCCGACCAGGACGACGAACAGGTCGCCGGGGAAGCCGGCGAAGATGCCGTCCGCGTCGAGGTCGGCGACGAGTTCACCGACTCCGAAGGCGGCGGCGAAGGCGAGGGCGCCCATGTTGACGGAGCGCGTGGTGGCGATGACGAACACCACGACCAGGACAAGGATCGAGACGAGTTCGGGGGACATACGGGCTCCCGTCGTTGGGTCCCGGAGCGGTAGCGGGGCACAGGAAAGGTGGCTGAGTGGCTGAGCCACTTGGGGGGCGTTGGCGATCAGCGTGGGCGCGACCCGGGCGCCCGTCAAGGGGTCGCGCAGAAATTGGCTCAGCCACTCGGCCACAAGCGAGCCCGGTGTTACGCTCCGGACGAGAGGGGGACCCATGACCGACGCCCTGCGCCCCATGACGAAACAGCGCCTCTACGAGCAGGTACTGGACCGGCTGCGGCAGTACGTCGCCGAGGGCGGTCTGAAGGCCGGTGACCGTCTCCCACCCGAACGCGACCTGGCCCAGCGACTGGGTGTCAGCCGGGCCTCGGTGAAGCAGGCCATCGTGGTCCTGGAGGTACAGGGCCTGGTGGAGGCACGGCACGGCGGCGGCACCTACCTGGTCCGCGACAGCCTGGACGTCGAGCCCGTCGAGGAGATGGTCGAGCGGCGCCGGCGCCTCCCGGACGTCCTGGAGGCCCGCGAGGCCCTGGAGACGAAGCTCGCCGAACTGGCCGCCGAACGCCGCACCGAGGAGGACCTCGCGGCGATGCGGTCCGCGCTCGCGCACATGGCCGAGGAGATCGAGTCGGACGGCCACGGGATCGAGGGCGACCGCCTCTTCCACGCGGCGGTGACGGCGGCCGCCCACAGCAGCCTGCTCGCCGAGTTCATGCGCTCCATCGCCGAGCAGATCGCCGAGAGCCGCACCGAGTCCCTCCGCCAGCCCGGCCGCCCCACCCGCTCCCTCTCCCAGCACCGCGCCATCCTGGACGCGATCGCCGCACAGCACCCACGGCAGGCGGCGACGGCGATGCGCCAGCATGTGCGGACGGTGGCGAAGGTGCGGCTGCTGGACTGGGAGCCGGAGGAGGAGCGGTAGAGCGGGAGCAGGTGGCCTGGCGGGGCCGGATCACCAGGAGGAATCCGCCGCATCCTGGCGCCGGGCGGCGACGGAGCGCCGATCACGCCGCCCCTGGCGGGCCGACCGCCCCGCAGACGGGTTCACGCCTCGTCGAGTTCGGCGAGGAGGGAGAAGGTCAGTGCGTCGACCGGGCGCAGCTCGGTGGCGGTCTCCTCGCTGTAGGTGTTCACCATCCCCACCACCGCCGTCATGCTCTGCCTGCTGAACGCGGCACAGGTGCTGAATCCGCCGGTGGCGCCGGTGTGCCAGATCATGGTCCGGCCGCCGGACAGCGTGCTGAGGTGCCAGCCGAGCCCGAGCCGCAGTTTTTGGTCGACGGTGAAGTGGGGGCGCTGGGTCAGTTCGATCGCGTCCCGCAACGGCGAGCGCTCCGGACGTAGTTGTGCACCGAGATAGCGGAGCATGTCGCCCGCGGTGCTGTAGAGGGAGGTGCCCGCGCCACTGAGAACGGAATCGTGCCAGTCGGGCACGGGATCCCCGGCGAGGTGACCGATGGCCTTGCGTGAGGCCATGTCCGGCCTCAGGGCCGTCGTCGTGTCGGCAAGGCGCAGCGGTGCTGTCACCCAGCGCCGCAGCATGGCGTCGACGTCGTCGAAGGCCAGCGCCTGGCCGAGCAGGCCGAACCCGAGGTTCGAGTATTGGTGGACGCTGCCGGGCTCGGTGCCCAGGGTTGTCTCGGCGAGGCCGGCGGCAAGGTCGTCCAGCGTGTAGTGCGCGTACGGGTCGTACGGATCCGCTTCCGCGAGGAGGTTCGGCGGCAGCGAGGGCAGCCCGGAGGTGTGGGTTGCCAGGTCGGCCAGGGTGATCCGACGAGGGCCCTTGCGGGGGATGCGGAACCCAGGGGGCAGAACGAGCGGCGCGTCGAGGCGGGCCGTACCCGCATGTACGGCCCGTGCGAGAGCCGTGGCGGTGAGCGTCTTGCCTATCGAGCCGAGCTGGAACACCGTCCTGCCGTCGGGTGCCGGGCCCTCCTGGGACGCACCCGCTATGTGTCTCTGCGCGCCGCGGATGACTCCGCACACCACGCTGGGACTGCCGGCGGCCAACGCACGGTCCAGGTGACGCCGCACCCGTGCGGCCAGGTCGCCCTCGGCCGCAGCGGCGGTTCCGGGTAACAGCGACACGCCGGCCGCGGACGCCGTCCCGCCCAGGAACTTCCGTCGGTTCATGAACTAATCCTCCGTAGTCGTCAGGTCCGGCGCCGGCATCACCGCGGACAACAGCACGAGCAGCGGCACCACTCTGCCCGCGGGCACCCGGTACTGGCCGCGCCCCCCAGCCTGGAGCCAGCCGGCGGCGGTGAGTTGCTTGAGGTGGTGGTAGAGCTGCCCGGTGGTGTTCAGTCCGGCTGTCTCCTGCAACTCGGTCGCGGACCGGGTCCCTCGGAGCACCGCGCGCAGCAGGGTGAGCCGCATCGGATGTCCCAGCGCGGCGTAGGACGCGGCGTGGTCCGCCCAGTTCGCTTCGAGCAGTCCCTCCGTCGCCGCGCCCTGCTGCCATTCGTAGTGTTCGCCGGTGGGCAGGTCCAGCGCGCCGGTGAACAGCACCTGCCCGTCTCCGTCGAGTCGCCGGCGTAGCCCCTCAAGCGCCCAGAACACGTCGTCCCGGGGCGCCGCCGGTTCCAACTCCAGCCGCGACACCCGTTCTTCGAGCGCGGCGACTCGCTCCGCAAGGGAGTCATCAGCCATGCCTCGACATTACGTTATTCCGGAATAACGGAGCAAGGGGATTGGGGGCTCCGGGAGGTGGGCCCTCGCCCGGTCAGGCCGCCCGCTCCACCACGTCCGCCACCACACAGCTCACGTTGTCCGGCCCGCCGGACGTGTTCGCCTCGTCGACCAGGGTGCGGACGGCCTCGTCGGGGGCCGGGGAGGCGGCCAGCAGGGTGCGGATGCGGGCGTCGGGGACGACGGTGGACAGGCCGTCGGAGCACAGGAGGTAGCGGTCACCGGGGCGGACGTCGTGCAGGCGGAGGTCCAAAGCCGGGGGCGTGTCGGCCGTCAGGGCCTTCAGGAGCAGGGCGCGTTGCGGGTGGGCGGTGGCCTCCTCGGGGGTGAGACGGCCCTCGTCGATCATCGACTGGACCACCGTGTGGTCGTGGGTGATACGGAAGAGGGCCCCGTCGCGCAGCAGGTACGCGCGGGAGTCGCCGATGTGGACCAGCGCGAGGCGGGAGCCCGTCCACAGCAGGGCGGTCAGGGTGGTGCCGATGTCCTCCGGGCCGGCCCCGGCGGTCGCCGCGAGGTCACGGAGCGCCTCCGTCGCGCCCCGCACCGCCTCCGCCAGGAGGTTGAGGACCTCGCCCGCCGGCACGTCCTCGGTGTCCAGGAACCTCAGGGCCTCCACGGCGGCGCCGCTCGCGGGCGCGCCCGCCGGTCCGAAGCCGTCCGCGACCGCGAGCAGCCGGGTGCCCGCGTACGCCGTGTCCTGGTTGGCGGGGCGGACCCGGCCGCGGTCCGACTGGGCGAAGTAGCGCAGTTCCAGCATGGTGGTGTCCTTCCTCGGTGCCGCTGTCAGCTGGTCCACGAGGAACGCGGCGAGGTCCCGCCGTGCGGCCGTCTCCGTCTCGACCAGCGCCCAGTAGGCGCGGATCTCCTCGGCGGCCGCCGAAGGCGTGAGGGCGCACACGTCACGGATCCGGGCCAGCGGCATCCCCAGCCGCCGCAGCCACGCCACCAGGCGCGCCCGCTCCAACTGCCCGGCCGCGTAGTACCGGTATCCGGTCTCCGGGTCGACCCGCGCCGGACGCAGCAGCCCCAGTTCGTCGTACAGCCGCAGCGCCTTCGGCGACAGCCGGCACGCCTTCGAGAAGGCGCCGATCGTCAGCAGGCCGTCCATGCGTCGTAGCCCCCGGTCCCGTCCGAGCCCTTCGGCTGCCTTTGTTCCCCGCCACCGATGCTGGGGCTTCACCCATGGGGAGGGTCAACCAGGTGGTCGCGGTTGCCGGGGCGCCGGTTAGCCTGCCAGTCGCGCACCGTTCGAGAAGGAGCCCGCCGTGCCCCGTATCGCCCTCGTCACCTACGACCCCCGGCCCAAGCCCAGCAAGGACCGTGACCTGCCGGTGCTGCTGGCGGCGCTGCGTGCGGCCGGGGCCGAGGCGGAGGCCGTGATCTGGGACGACGCCGGGGTCGACTGGGCCGGCTTCGACCTCGCCGTGATCCGGTCCACCTGGGACTACAGCTGGCGGGCCGCCGAGTTCGTGGCGTGGGCGCTCAAGTGCGGCACGATGACGCGGCTGGCCAACCCGGCCCAGGTGGTGCGGTGGAACACCGACAAGCGGTACATAGGGGAGCTGGCGGCGGCCGGGGTGCCCGTCGTCCCCACCCAATACTTCGCCCCCGGGGATGTCGTCGACCTTCCCGCGGACCACGAGTACGTCGTCAAGCCGACCTCCGGGGCCGGCGCCCGGTACGCCGCCCGCTACACGCCCGAGCAGCACGACACCGCCGTACGCCATCTCGCGCACCTGCACGAGGAGGGGCTCACCGCGATGGTGCAGCCGTACATGAAGGGCATCGACCTGCACGGCGAGCGGGCGTTGCAGTTCTACGGAGGGCGGCTGCTGCACGCCAGCCGCAAGCGGGCCGTCCTCGCCTCCGGCACCGCCTACGACGCCGACAAGGTCGCCCACCCGGGACTGGAGCCGTGGACCCCGACCCCGGCCGAACTCTCTGTCGCCGAACGCGCGTTGGCCGCCGTACCGGACGCCCCCGAGCTGCTGTACGCCCGGGTCGACCTCGTGGACGGGGAGGACGGGGAGCCGCGGGTGATGGAGCTGGAGCTGGTGGAACCGAACCTGTTCCTGAGCCTGCATCCGGGGTCGGTGCCGGCGGTCGTGACGGCGATCCTTACGGCGGCAGGCCAGGACGTTTTCCAGCCCGGTCCCAGGGCGCGTATCGAGCCGTGATCAGTTGGTGGTCCGGGTGAGGTCCTTGATCCAGATCATCGAGGCGCGCAGGTGGAGGCCGGCGAGGTGGCTGTCCGGGGTCTTGTCGTAGGCGTGGATCGCTTGCTCATGTGCTCCTGCCACTCAACCTGGGCCGCGCCTCCGGGACCCGAACGTCTTGGTCCGGACTGTCCAGCTCAGCGGGGAACTTCACCCTTGTTCTTCGCAGGGAATCCCGGCCTTCAGGCCGGGCGGGAATGCGATCCTCGGCCCGGAGGCGCGAAGCGCCGGAGATCTCTGCTCTTCGGGGCGACGGTCAGGCTGGGCGCTTCTGGTTCTCGATGTACTCCTTGACGATGCTCAGTGGTGCGCCGCCGCAGGACCCCGCGAAGTAGGACGGGGACCAGAACACGGATGCGGTGCCGATCCGGTTGATCCGGCCCGTGTACTCCGCGCGCAGATATCGGGAGCTGACGCCCTTGAGGGAGTTGACGAGCTTGGACAGGGCGATTTTCGGCGGGTAGTGCACGAGCAGGTGGACGTGATCGCCTTCGCCGTTGAACTCCTGGAGCTGGGCGCCGAAGCTCTCGCACACGTCCCGCATGATCGCCTCGCAGCGCGTCAGCATGTCGTCGTTGAAGATCTCACGCCGGTATTTGGTGACGAACACCAAGTGGGCGTGGAGGTTGGAGATGACGTGGTTTCCCCGTCTGATGTCGGGATCTGGTTCCCAGCGCGGTGACATGCGCCAAGTATAGTAGGATCGAGGGGACTTGACCGGAGGGGGTGGGCTTGGGGTGATCCGTGCGTACAAGTTCCTCATGCGGCCCACCGTCCGCCAGGAGCAGGCGCTGGTCGAGATGCTGCGAGATCACTGCTCCCTGTACAACGGGGCGTTGCAGGAGCGCCGCGACGCCTGGCGGCACCCATCGAAGACCACCGTCAGGTACGGGATGCAGTCGGCGCAGCTCAAGGAGATCCGGGCGTTCGACCCGGAGCGTCAGGGCCGCTGGTCGTTCAGTTCACAGCAGGCCACCCTGCGCCGTCTCGACAAGGCGTTCGCCGCGTTCTTCCGCCGGGTCAAGTCCGGTGACACCCCGGGCTATCCGCGTTTTCGCGGGGTGAACTGGTTCGACACGGTGGACTTCCCCAAGGACGGGGACGGCTGCCGGTGGAACTCCACCCCGCACGACCCCGTCACCCGCGTCCGCCTCCAGGGCGTCGGCCACGTCAAGGTCAACCAGCACCGCCCGGTGGCCGGCCGGGTCAAGACCATCTCCGTCAAGCGCGAGGGCCGTAAGTGGTTCGTCGTGCTGACCGCTGAGCAGGACCAGCCGCAGCCGCTGCCCGCGACCGGCAGCGTGGTCGGTATCGACCTGGGCATCGCCAACTTCCTCGCCGACTCGAACGGCGATTTCGTGCCCAGTCCGCGCCACGGCCGCCGTGCGGCCGCGAAACTGGAGGCGGCGCAGCAGGCCCTGTCCCGGTTCCCGCGCCGCAAGGTGAAGGACCGGACCGCCAACCACCAGCGCGCGGTGGACAAGGTCGCCCAGCTGCACGGCAAGGTGCGGCGCCAGCGGCTCGACCACGCACACAAGACGGCGCTCGGCCTGGTGCGAGCGCACGACGTCATCGCGCACGAAGACCTCAAGATCCGCAACATGAGCAGGGCCCCCGCACCGAAGCCCGACCCCGACCGGCCGGGCGGCTTCCTGCCCAACGGGGCCGCCGTGAAGGCCGGGCTCAACAAGTCGATCAACGATGCCGGATGGGGGGTGTTCCTGACGATCATGCACGCCAAGGCTGAAAGCGCCGGACGGGAAGTGATCGCCGTGGACCCCCGCAACACCTCCCGCACCTGCCCCGAATGCGGGCACACCGCCAAGGAGAACCGGCCCACACAGGAAAAGTTCCACTGCGTCACCTGCGGCCACCACGCGCACGCCGACACCGTGGCAGCCACCAACGTATTACGGGCCGGGCTGGTCCGTCGCGACGCCAACCCGGCGTAACGAGAAGCCCCCGGCTTCAGCCGGGGGAGGAGTCACTCGGACGGTTTCCTGAGGGCATGCCGTTCATCGTCGCGCACCGGCCGCTCCCCAGGACGGCGCCCGTCGGGAAGGAAGAACACCGAGTTGATGTACCGGGGGCGGTCCCGGAAGGGCAGGACGCGGCGCAGCAGGCCGTGCGTGACCACGTACGAGGCCATCGACTGGTGGGACTCCAGGGGGAAGCCGGAGAGCGGCACCCAGGTGTCGCGGGGCAGCACCCAGCCGTCGTAGCCGAGCAGGGTCAGATACGTCACCACCGGCGCGATCGGCTGGATACGGGACTCCAGTTCGACGAAGAGGGCGGGGCGGTCGCGGGCCAGCAGACCGGTCGCCCCGCGCAGCACCGCCAGCTCGCTGCCGTCCACGTCGATCTTGATGAAGTCCACGTCACGCAGCCCCAGATCGTCCAGGACCACACAGCGCACGTCCACCGCACGGCCGTGGATGTCCCGGCGGACCAGCGAGGAGACCCCCCGGTCGCCCGCGTCGTCCGACGGCAGCCACAGCCGGGCGGTGCCGGGCTGGTCCGAGGCCGCGGCCTGGATCACCCGGACGTTCGGCGGGGCCGCCGAGGTCAGCAGCCGCGCCAGATGCGGCACCGGCTCCACGGTCACCACCCGGCGGGCGCGTCCGGCCAGGCGCCGCGTCCAGGGGCCGTACCAGCCGCCGACGTCCACCGCCGTGCCGCAGCCCGGCGGGCACAGGTCGGTGAGCCGTGCCAGTTCCGGTTCGAAGCGCGGGTACACGGCCCGGGCGGCCGCGGCGACCAGCCGGGTGGGCAGATGGGGGGCCAGTCGGGCCGCCCAGGTGCGCGCGGGGCCCGTCACGGGGTCATCCGCTTCAGGAGGTCGTCGTGTTCGTCGTCGGTGACCTGCTCCCCGGAGGACGGCAGCAGCTGCGGGATACCGTCCACGATCGGGTAACGGCGGCGCAGCCGCGGGTTGTAGAGGGCCTCGGCGTGGTGCGGGCCGTCCGGACCGCCCGGTGCGACGAGGTGCAGCGGGCCCTTGTCGAGCGGGCACGCCAGGATGTTCAGCAAGGGGTCGTCGGGTGTCACGGTGGGGTCAACTCCTTGGCGGTGATGGATGGTTGGCGTGCCTTGTCGTGCTTGGGCATGCTCAGCAGCACGGAGACGGCGAGTGCGGTGCCCGCCAGGCGCAGGGTGAGCCTGAGGGGGTCGTGCGGCAGTGCCTCGCCGAACGACAGCGTGCCGAGCACCGCCGTGAACAGACTGGTCACCGTCGTGCACACCGGCACGATCAGCGAGGCCCGGCAGCGTTGCAGTGCTGCCTGCGACATGACCAGGCCGAACGCGCCGGTGAAGAGCAGGAGATAGGGGTACGGGGAGCGCAGCAGGTCGAGGACCGCGCTCTGGAGCCCGCTCGACGTCAGGCAGCTCGACACGCCTTTGATGGCGAGCGAGCTGACGCCGTACAGCAGGCCCACCGCGACGCCGTACTCCACGCCCGTGGTCGGCGCGCGGTGGCGGTGCCGGGTGCGGCGCTCGGCCGAGTTGTACAGCCACACGCCCGCGGCCAGCGACGGCACGCACACCAGCAGGATCAACGGGTACGGCGCCTCCTGGCCGACCCGGTCGGAGTCCTCGTTCAGCGACAGCACGACCATGAGCAGCGCGAGCAGGATCGCGCCCAGCGCGTAGCGCTCGCGGCCGGTGGTCTCCTCGCCGAGCAGCCGGGAGGACAGCAGCACGAGCAGGACCAGCCCGGAGACGAAGATGCCCTGCGCGGCGGCGATCGGCAGCGTGCGGTACACGGCGAGCTGCGCGCCGAACCCGGAGGCGAGCGCCAGCGACCCCCCGACCCACAGCGGGCTGCGCAGCACGAGCCCGAGGAGCCGGGCGGGTTGCCGGACACTCACCTCCGGCAGGGCGGCGAGCGCCCGCTTCTCCAGGACGAATCCGGTGCTGTAGAGGACGTTCGCGAGCAGGGCCGCGGCCACTCCCCACCACATCGCCCGGGCCCCTATGTCTTTCGCGCGTGCAGCAGCAGAATCGACGCGAGGGCCGGTCTGGCACAGGCGAGCCGGTCCAGCGGACGCAGTGGGCGCGGAACCCCGTGGAAGGGTGCGCCTTCGAGTCGTACGACCTCGAAGCCGGCGGCCGTGACGAACTCCCGCAGGGCGCGGGCGGTGTAGAGCCGCAGGTGTCCCACCACCTCCGTGCCCGGCCGGCCGTGCACGGCCCGCAGGCTGACCTCGGAGAACACGGGCTGTACTCCGGCCAGCAGCAGGGCGCGGTTGTACCAGGCGGCCAGGTTCGGGGTGGACAGCATGAGGTGGCCTCCCGGGCGCAGGATGCGGCGGATCTCGTCGAGCGCGGCGTCCGGGTCGACGAGGTGCTCGATCACCTCGCTGAACAGCACGGCGTCGGCGCAGTCGGCGGCGAACGGGAGCCCGGGGCCGGTGAGTTCACCCCGGACCGGGTTCGTCAGATGGGCGCGGGCGCGTTTGAGGGCGTCCTGGGACCAGTCGACGCCGATGACGCGGTGGCCGGTCAGGAGGGGGGCGGCGGTGGCCGCGGCGGTGCCGTCGCCGCAGCCGATGTCGAGGACGGTGCGGGTCGTGCCGGTGCCGCCGGGCGGGCCGAGGGCGGCTGCCAGCATGCGGGCCTGGCGCAGTGAGCGGGGCGCGCCGGAGGCGACGGGGACGTCCGGGTTCTCGTAGAAGTCCCGCAGGTCCTTGGGGGGTTGCTGGGCGGTGGTGGTCATGTGCTGACCTCCGTGGTGTGCAGATGGTGCTCGAAGAGGTCGCGCAGGTGGGCTCCGTCGTCGTGGCCGAGCAGGGAGCGCGACCAGCGCAGGGCGAGATGGAGGCGGCCCGCGGTGGAGGCGGTGGTGACGGTGAGGCCGCGGGGCATCCGGGCGGGCGCGGAGAACCAGACGGCGTGCGCGCGGCCGGCTTCCGCGCCGAAGTCCAGCGGGTACGGGACGCGGCCGATGTTGCTGAGCAGGGTCGTCGACGTCCAGGGCGCGGCGGCTCTGCGCAGCCCCCGGGTGAGGGCGGCGCGCCAGGCCACGGGGGCGACCGGGGCGGTGAGGAGGGACGCGCCGTGGCCGAGCTGGGGGCGGGGGAGGGACTTGAGGGCGCGGGTACGGGTCGCCGTGCGGTGCAGGAGCGCCGGCATGTCGGACGGTGTGGCTCGGGTCAACTCGTCCGGCGTGAAGGGGACTTCGACCAGTCGGGTGCCGTTGCCGATGGGCATGGTGGTGTCCCGGGGGCGGTCGTCGACGGGCATGGTGATGCGCAGGGGGCGGGGGCGGGCGCCGTGTTCCCTGTTCCAGTGGGCGAGGGTGAGGGCCGTGGCGACCATCAGCTGGTCGTTCACGGTGTACGGGGAGCCCTTGGGGCGGTGCGGGAGCGGGAGTTCGGAGACGAGGAGGCCGTTGCCGGGGGAGAGTTCGGGGGCGCCGGCGGCCACGCGAGCGGGTCGGGACCAGTTGGAGGGGGCGTCCTGGGGAGGTGGCGGGGGTTCGGGGGCGCGGGTGGGGGGTGCGGCGGGGGAGTTGTCCCGGCCGCCGTACAGCTCCGCCGCGGTGGCGAGGACGCGGAGGCAGGCCGGGCCGTCGAGGGCGGTGTGGTTGATGGTGAGGAACAGGACCGTCGCCTCGCCCCGGGGAACGGCGGCCGCTGGGGCCGCCCCACCGTCCACGGGTGCCTCACTGCCCTCCGCGCGTCCCGCCCCCTCCACGACCTCCAACCGGATCGGCGGCGACAACGACAGCGGCGGCGCCTGAACGAGGGCCCGGGTCCGCGCGTCCCGCAACGCGTCCCGGCCCGGCGCGGGAAAGCTCACCACCTCCAGGTCCGGCTCCGCCGTCAGCTCCCACTCGTACCGGCGCCGGTACCAGGGCCCCGCGGCCTCCCGCATGAGGATCCGCGGATGCCGGTGCAGCGCCTCCGTGAACGCCTTCCGCAGCCGCGCCGGATCCAGCCGCCCCGGCAGGTGCACCTCGATGTGGACCGTCTCCGGCTCCTCCTCCTGGAGGCAGTGCCGGGCGACCTCGTCCACGACCGGGAACGGGATCCGTGGGTACGCGCTGTGCGTGGACGGCGTGGATGTGGTCGTCATACGGGTTCGGTCCTCCCCTTCTCGTCCCGGACCGGCGGCAGGTGCCGGGTCGGCGCCTCCGACTCCGGCGGCGGTCCGCCCCGGTCACCGGGCTCCCGCACACTCACCAGTCCCGCGAACAGCCCGATCAGCGCGAGCAGTTGGGCCAGGTGCCCGAACGCCCCCTGCTCCCTGCCCGCCGGTTCTCCGGCCCCGGTCGCCGCCGCGATCCCCGCCCCTGCGAGGGCGACGAACGCGATCGGGACGAGGAGTGTGTGCCGACGGTGTGCCAGCAGCGCCAGGGCCGGGACCAGCAGGGCGAACCACCCGGCGATCACCGCTGCGACCAGCGTGAGCGCCACCGTGCCGAGCCACAGGCCGGGCGGCGGCGGCAGCGGCTGCGGTTCGTCCGGGTTGGGGGCGCGGCGGCGCCACAGGGCCAGGCCCAGCAGGACGGCCAGTGCCGCCCCGCTGCCGATCAGTCCGGCGTCGTACGTGGTCGAGGGTTCGTACGACAGTTTCACCGTGCCGCCCGCCCCCGCCGGGACCCGCCAGCCCTGCTGCCAGCCGTCCAGCCGCAGCGGCGTGAGTTCGTGGCCGTTGAGGGTGGCCCGCCAGCCGTCGTTGTAGTTCTCGTACGTCGTCACATAGGACGCCGCTCCCGAGCCGACCGTCAGCTCGCGCCGGTCGCCCAGCCAGTCCCGTACCCGAAGCTCACGAGTCGCCGCCACGGGCTCCGTCACCGTGCCGCGGGTGAGGGTCACGTCGGTCAGGGTCAGGGGCCCGGCGTCACCGCCCTCGACCCGGTGCGAACCGGCCGTGAGCTCCAACTCGTCCCCGACACGGCTCGACTGACAGACAGTCACCTGTGCGGGGCGGCGTTCCGTCAGGTCCCGCACCCGCCCCTTCACACCGGTCTGGAACACCTCACCGTCCACCGCCAGCACCGGCCCCTTGCCGCACGGCAGTGAGAACGTCCGGTCGGCCTTCGGCTGGGGTGTGCGATAGCGGTCGAGAGCGGGGAGGTACGCCTCCGTGAGACCGACCGGCAGTTGCAGGTCCTCGTCGGCGACCGGGTTGTGCAGGGTCATCGGGGCCGTGTCGGTGATCGTGATGTCGAGGCGGTCCGTGGTGATCGCCGGGAAGCGCACCGCGCCGTTCTCGTCGACCCCGGCGATCGCCGCGCCGTCCGGGGAGCTGATGTCCACCTTGGTGGGCCGGCTGGACAGACCGCCCGCGGGGGCCAGCACGATCTCGCTGATCGGCTGCCTGCCGGTCCAGCGGAGACGGATGGTCGGGCGGTCGCCCGCGATCCACGCCGTGGTCAGGTCGCCGTCGGTCAGGTTGCGGGCCGACAGTCCGGCGCCCAGCGTCGCCGTGGAGTCGGCGGTCGCCGTGATGCGGTCGCGTTGGTCGGGCGCGATCTCGTAGAGCAGCTTGTCGAGTTCCTCGCCGGCGACCGGGACCGCGTTCGCCCGCACCTCGTACGTCCCCGCCGTGGCCGTCGAGAAGGTGCGGTGCAGGCCCGCCTCCGTGCCCGTCGGGGAGAACCCGGCCGGGTCGGCGGTGCGGTGCAGGGAGACGACCTGGGCGGAGGCGTCCGTGCGCGCGGCGTCCGTGGGCAGCCGGAGCAGACGGGTCACCTGGACGTCCGGCAGTCCGATCTCCGAGAAGCCCGCACCTGCGAGCCCGGCCCGCCGGGCCACCGAGTCGGTGATCGTCAGTTTCATCCAACTCGTCTCGCCCGGGGGCGCCTTGACGCTCTGCGTCGAGCCGTCCGGCCGCAGGACGCTGCTGCGCGACCCCCTCTCCGTCTCCACCCGCACCCGGGTCGCCGCCGACCGCACGCTCTCCTGCGGCAGCGGTGTGACCTTGAAGGATGACGGCATGTCGTACGCGTCGTCGGGGAGGGCGATCCGCAGCCACTGCCCGTTCGGCGAGCCCGCCACGCCCTCCGCCCACGCCGTGTCCGGGTTGCCGTCGAAGGCGTTCACCGGGTCGAACTGCGGCAGGTGGAACAGCCAGCTGCCGTACGAGGAGGCGGTGACCGCGCGGGCGCCGCGCAGCTCGGCGACCGTCTGGTGGTCCAGGCCGGTGGTGGGCAGGATCTGGTGCGGTTTCCCGCCGGCGTCCTGGGCGGCACCGGACGCGTTGCGTTCGTCGCGGGTGTACGTGTACGACGTGTTGGCGTTGATCAGCCCGAAGCGGGTGTCCGCGCGGCGCAGCCCGTCGCCGACCACCTGGAGCGGCGGGGTGCCGAGCCCCGGATGGTTGTCGCCGGTCAGGACGCTCGCCCGGCCGCGCAGCTCGGAGGCCAGTGGCAGCAGCGCCTCGGGGCCGCCGGAGACCACCGCCGTGTCGGCGACCGGGGTCAGTCCGGCCTGCCCGGGACGCGGCACGCTCTCGCTGGCCGGACGGTAGATCTCGACCGCCCGCTGCCTCGGGTACAGGCCCTCCACCTGGAGCGGGGTGTCGGGGGCGATCCGGCCGCCGGTCATGAGCGGGCCGAGGCCCGTCACCCGCTCGTAGCCGGACTGTTCCAGGGTCCGCTTCACCGTCGAGGTCGGCACGTTGCCGATCTGGTCCGGATCGAGGTCGTTGCGCACGACGACGTAGTAGACGCCCGCCCGGCTCAAGTAGTCGGCCAGACCCGGGACTTCGCCCCCGGTCAGCAGGGACTCCTCCACCGCGTCCATGGCGCGCCGGTTGCCGGGGGTGCCGAAGGGGACGTAGTCGCGCTGCGCCCAGCGGGAGTCGGCGAGCACGTCGAGGGGCTGGTCGATGGGGGAGCCCCAGGAGTAGATGCCGTGCGCGGTCGCCGGGACGACCAGGGCGCGCGAGTCGGGGGAGTACTTCTCCAGCCAGTCGGCCGTGGCCTTCCAGTACGTGGGGAGTTCCTGGAAGGAACCCGGGTTCAGGATCGAGCCGTTGAGATACGGCCACATGAGGCCGGGCAGGACCAGGACCGCCGCGACCAGGGGCGCGAACCGGCGGCCCCGGATCCGACGGGCACCGCGCGACTCGGCCGCCACGCCCACCACATGGGCCAGGCCCAGCGCCAGTGCCAGGGCGAGACCCACCTGGAACTTGTAGATGTTGCGGAAGGGGGCCAGAGCACCGTTCAGCCAGTCCTGCACCGCCCCGTGGAAGGGCGCGCCGAACGCGCCGCCGTGCCCGGCGAGCAGCACCAGTGCGGCCGTCAGCACGGTCAGCACCAGCCAGCGCCGTTCCGGCATGTCCCGCCGGGCCAGTCCCGCGAGGCCCAGTCCGGCCGCGCACGCCGAACAGAGGATCACGATCACCGAGGAGGCGACCGTCCAGCCCGCCGGCAACCAGGCCTCCACCAGGTGCAGATAGGCGACCCAGTTCCCGCCGCCTCGCAACGCCTCCGTCGCCGACATGGTCTCGGTGGTGGTCCGGGCGCTCTCGACGTACGGCAGGAAGTTCTCGCCGTAGAAGCCGAGCAGCAGCAGCGGGATCCACCACCAGGCCGTCGCCAGGATCACGCCCGGCACCCACCAGGCGATCAGCTTGCGCTGTCTGGGGCCGGGCGGGCGGGACAGCAGGTAGAGACCGGCCGGGAGCAGGGCCGCCAGGGTCGAGGACGCGTTGACGCCGCCCATGAAGGGGACCACCAGGGCCGAACGCAGGGCGGCGACCCGGGCGCTGTGACGCTCGTCGGCCAGCGGCAGCAACACCCAGGGCAGGAACGCGCCGGGCAGCGCGGCGGCCGAGGTGGAGCCGATGACGATGGTGAACACCGGCCACAGCGCGTAGGCGAGGGCCGCGAGCAGTCGGGACGCCCCGGTGCCCACGCGCAGCCGCTCGGCCAGCCGCAGCGCGCCCCAGAACGCGACCGACACGATCAGCGACAGCCACAGCCGTTCCACCAGCCACACCGGCAACTGCAGGGCGTGGCCCAGCCAGTAGAACGGCAGCATCGGCCAGACGTAGCCGACGTACTGGTCCTGGATCCCGCCGAACGAGCCCTGGTCGTGCCACAACTGGCCCAGGTCGGAGAGGAACCGGCCCGGGGCGGTGGTGACGCCGAGCTTGGTGTCGAAGGTCTGCCGGCCCGGCTGGACCGCCAGGAACAGCACGAACACCACGGCCCAGAACCCCAGCAGCCAACGCCGTGACCGCGGGCCTTCCGGCGGGCCCGACATGATCGCGGTGCTCGGGACGGCCGCCGGAGGAGGGGCCTGGACCGTGGACGTCGTCATGGTGGACACCGCCGGAGGATGAGGAGGAGGTTCCAGGTGGCCACCTCACGGATCCCGGGGGCTTTCACGACGGTCTCCGCGAGGAACGGCCAGTAGCGGGAGCGCGCCGAGACGACCTGGACGTCGTCGCGGGCGCGCACCTGCCGCAGGGTCGGGCCGATGTGCACGGCGAACAGGTTCTCGCCGAGGGTGTGCTTGGCGGCCCTTCCGGTACGGCGCCGGTAGCGGGCGCGGGCCCGCTCGGCACCCAGGTAGTGCCAGGGCGCCCACTCGTGACCGCCCCACGGGGACAGCCAGTTGGTGAACGACACGTAGATCAGCCCGTTCGGCCGGGTCACCCGGATCAGCTCGCTGAGGAAGGTCTGCGGATCGGCCACGTGCTCCAGCACGTTGGACGAGAAGGTGACGTCCGCGACCCCGTCGTACAGCGGCAGCAGATACCCGTCGGCGATCACCGTCCCGTCGGGCGGCTTCTCACCCAGCTCCCGGCCGTCCGGTTCGAAGAGGTGGGCGTGGGCCCCGCGGCTGCGGAACTCCTCGGTGAAGTGGCCGCTGCCGCCCCCGACGTCCACGACCGTACGGCCGGCCAGCGGCCCGTCGTAGGCCTCCACCTGGTCGGCGGCGTCCCGGGCGAGCAACGAGTAGCAGGCATCGGGGTCGTCCTGCTCACGCAGGAAGGCCCGGAAGAGGGCGAGGGAACGGCGTATCGAGGGATCCTTGAGGCGTGGCGCCGAGGGATCCCCGCCGCGCCGTGCCGACGTGTCCTCGATGCCGGTCACGGCGGCCACCTCCGGACCGTCTCACCCGCCACCGCCCGGAACTGTCTCACCGTCCGATCCCAGCGATAGCGCCCCGCCCGGTCACGAGCCGCCCTGCCCATCAGCTCCCGCCGGTGTCCCGACAGCGTCAACGCGCACCAGGCAGCGGCGAAGGACGACTCACCGTGGGCGAGGACGCCCGTCTCGCCGTCCACCACCGAGTCGCGCAGACCGGGCACGTCGAAGGCGATCGACGGAGTCTGCCGCACCGCCGCCTCGGTGACCACCAGGCCCCACCCCTCCACCGCGGAGGGGTGCAGCAGCAGCCAGGCCGCGCACAGCAGGCGGTGCTTCTCCGCCTCGGAGACATGGCCGGTGAACTCCACGCCAGGACCGGCGAGTTGCTCCAGGCGCTGCCGCTCGGGTCCGTCGCCGACGATCAGCAGCCGGCCGCCGGTGACCGGCCGCACCCGCTCCCACAGTCTCAGCAGCAGATCGATCCGCTTGTACTCGACGAGCCGGCCCACCGCGACGAACAGCGGCTCGGGGGAGCGCTCGGCACGCGGGCCCGGCTCCTCGACCCCGTTGTGCACGACCCGGATGCGGTCGCGGTCGACGCCGATCCCGCGCAGCGCGTGGGCCGTGGAGGGGGAGACGGCGACCAGCAGGCCCCGGTGCCGGGCGGCACCGGCCAGCGCCCAGTGTTCGAGTCTTCGGCCGATCCGGGCGGCCGGGGCCAGCGGGCCGCCGAACCGCATCGTCCACAGGTCGGTGTGGACGTGGTTGACCAGGCGCAGGGTGGGGCCGCGGTGCCAGAGGGGCGCCAGGTACGGCATCCCGTTGCAGACCTCGACCAGCAGGTCGCAGTCGCCGACCTGACGGGCGAAGGCGGAACGGGCGCGCAGATAGTGGCCGAACTCGCCGCCCGCCGACACGACCCGGTAGTCGCGGTACGAGGCCGGACCGCCGCACAGCAGGGTCACCTGGTGGCCGAGCCGGGTCAGTCCGTCGGCGAGCCGGTCGACCAGCAGCTCGGAGCCGCCGGCGGCAGGGTTGTCCAGATCTCGATGGGCGAGGAAGACGATGCGGCGCGGAGGTGGGGGGAGCGCCGAGGGGTGCTGCGACGCCCTGGGGGAGGCGGCGTGCACCGAAGACGGCACGTGCTGGGGCATGAGCGCTCCAACTCGTCTAAGGGTGCGGAACTGCGTGGGGGATGAAGGTGTGTTCCTGTGGGGGGCTTCATGGTTTTCTGCGAGACGGGTGTGGACGGTCTGTGCTCGGGTGGGTGGACAGTTTTAGCCCAGCCGTTCGCCACGGCTACTCACGGAGGTGACAATTTCCGGCTTTGTTGGAGCTGACGTCACATCACATCGTGAGCGGAACTCGGTATGTATCGGGTGTTTCTTGTGAATCGGGGCGCTTACGTCCTCGTACCACCAAAACGCCCCCCGCGACCGTCAGGACGAATCCGGCCACAGCAGCACCGATCGGCAACGTCTCGCCCACCGTGCGCAGTTGACCGCTGTCCCGCCTGGCCTGCCGCACCGCCTCCTTCTGGGTGTCGGTGGTGAAGGCGACCTTCCGGCTGTCCAGCAGCACCACCGCGTCCTTCTTGGCGCCGGGTGCCCGCAGGGTGCGCTTCGGGCCCACCTGTGCGTAGATCACCCGGCCGGTGGCCTGGTCGACGACCAGCTCGACGCCATGGTTGGAGTACCACTCCTCGGCCAGCACCTGCGGCCGGCCGGCCTGGTCGACGATGCTGCCCGGCACCAGCCTGGTGCCCACCTTCGACGGCGGGACCGTGCCGGTGAACCGGTAACCCGTGTACCCCTGGACCTTCTCGGTACCCCGGTAGCGCAAAGTGACCGTGGATCCCAGGGAGTTGTCCCACCACTGGTAGGAGCGTTTGCGCACGTCGAAGGGGAACTTCAGATAGGCCTCGCCCTCGATGTACGGCTTCTCCCGGCAGCAGTGCACCGGCTTCGTGGTCCTGCGGTCCATCACCCAGCGGTGCGGGACGAACTCCAGGGCGTCGTGCGGATCGGCGGCCGGCAGCGACTTGTCGGTGTCGACCGTGGTCGTCACGTCCCACACGGCGGCCCGGCCGCTGCGTTCACTCTCGGCCACGTTGCCCCGCACTCGCTGCGTGACGGTGATCCGCTGGTCGGGCACGGTCTTCAGCTTCTCGGTGTCGAAGACGCTGCCGGTGCCCTCGTAGACGGCGGTGGTGTCGATGTCGATGGGGTTCACGGCTGCTCGTGGCTCGACGTACCAGGCGAGCAGAGGTGCCAGGACCAGCAGAAACGTGCCGAGGCCCAGCAGAATCAGGGAAAGAGGTGACAGGGTACGGCGCATCCGGGCACTCCAGGGTCGTCAGATGACGGAGTTCGGGCCGCTCTATGGGCCGAGGACCGTAGGCGCCCCTTGACGGAGTGTCAATGTCCTGTCGACACTGGGGCCGACAGGCAGGGTGGGACGCCGGGTGGGCACCGACCTCCGGATCGAACCGGACAGAGAGGCTGACCCTGCGATGTCCAGACTCCTCACCGCCGCACTGACCATGGCGCTCGGCGCCGCCCTCGCCGTGGGCGCGGCACTCGGCGTCGTCGCGCTGCTCGAAGCGACACCCGACCAGCCGAACACCCCCTTGGTCACCTACGAGCAGACAGACCAAGGGAGTTGACCGGTGACGGCCCGCCCGGCAACCATCACCCGCTCGGCCTGGCACGACGTCCCCCGGCACCAGGTGCGCCAGTTCGCGGCGATCGCGCTGGCCGAGACGCCCGCGCTCGCCGAGGAGATCCTGCGCGAGATCCGTCGCGAGTACCCCCATCTGCCCGTCGTCCTCGACGAGTCGGGCGAGCCGATGGCACTGGTCGGCATCCGCCGCGCCATCGAGGTCTTCGTCCAGCACCTCGAGAACGCCGACTACTCGGCGGGCCGTCCGACCGTGCCGCCCGGCGTCTTCCAGGAGTTCGGCCGGGGCGAGGGACTCGACGGCCGCAGCCTGGACTCCCTCCAGGCGATCTACCGCATGGGCGTACGGCTGGCCTGGCGCTGTTTCGCCGACATCGGCCAGCGCGTCGAGATCCCGCCGCCGGCGATGTACGAACTGGTCGACGCGGGCTACGAGTACCTGGACAAACTGGTCGACCAGTCCGTACGGGGCTACGCGGAGGCGGCGGCCCGCCAGGCGGGGGAACGATTACGTCTGCAGCGCCGCCTGATGGAGCTGCTGCTCGCCGAGCACCACCGCGGCGACCCGGCTGACGCCCTCACCGAGCGGGCCGCCCGGATCGGCTGGCCACTGCCGGAGAAGGTCGCCGTGGGCGTGCTGCTGCGGCCGGCGCGGGAAGCGGTCGCGCCCGCCGTGGGGCAGGGGGTGGGGCAGGGGGTGCTGCTGGACATGGACTACGAGCAGCCGCGCATGGTCGTGCCCGAGCCGGACGCGGGCGGCCGCCCCGAGTTGCTGCACCGGGCGCTGACGGGATGGGCGGGAGCGATCGGCCCCCCGGTCCCCCTCGCCGACGCGGCGAAGTCACTGCGCTGGGCCGAGGCGGCCGTACGGCTGATGGAACGGCGGCTGCTTCCGGCGGGCGAGGTCCTGTACTGCACCGAGTACACGGAGGCGCTGGTCCTGCTCCAGCCCGAGGAGCTCCTCGACGACCTCGCCCTGCGCTGCCTCGCCCCCCTCACCCACTGCGGTCCCACCCACGGACGGCGGCTCGCGGAGACCTTGCTGGCTTGGCTGGAGACGCGGGGCGGGGCGCCCGAGGTGGCGGCCCGACTGGGGGTCCATCCGCAGACGGTCCGCTACCGGCTCCGACAGATCCGCGAGCTGTGGGGCCCCGAGATCGACGACCCGGACCGGCGCTTCGAACTCGAACTGGTGCTGCGGGCACAGCGGTTGCGGGGGATTCTGGGGGAGACGAGAGGGCTGGGCGGGACGTGAGACGACCGGCGTACCGGGGCGGGACGTGAGACGACCGGCGTACCGGGGCGGCACATGAGACGACCGGGGTGCGGGGCGCTGTCACACGCCCCGCACCCCGGTCGGGGGATCGGTACCCGGTCGGTGATCACCCGGTCGGGAGATCACCAGGTCGGGAGATCACCAGGGACCCGGGAGATCGCCAGAGGTTCAGGAGATCACCGGCGGTTCTGCAACCGCACCCGCAGCCGCGGCGAGAAACGGACCGCCACGACACCCAGTGCGGCGAGGGCCGCCGCCACGCCCAGCATCAGGCCGATGCCGCTCGCGCCGGTGCCGGCCAGGGCGCCCGAGAGCGGCGAGGAGTTGTCGCTGGAGCCGCCGGTACCGGTGCCGTCATTGCCGGTGCCGCCGGAACCGTTGTCGTCTCCCGTGCCGCCCGTGACGCCGTCGGCGGAGCCGGACGGGCTGGGGGAGGGACTGGCGCTGGGCGACGCGGACGGGTCGGTCTCGACCTTCTCGACGACCTCGACGGTGAAGGTCGCGGACGCGCCGCCGTCGACGGACGCGGTGACGGTGTACGTGCCGAGCTCGTCACCGGCGACCAGCTTCCGCGAGCTGGCCGTGCCCTCGTCGTCGGCCGTCTCCTGGGTGCCCGCGTACTTGCCCTCGAACTTGGGGAGCCCCGTGCCGTGGCCGTCGACGCGGAAGTTCACCTTCACGCCGGCGGCCGGCTTGCCCTCGTCGGTCACCAGGGCCTGGAGCACGTCGGGGAACGGCTGGCCGGGCTCGGCCTGCTGCTCGTCGCCCTCGAGGACCTTCACCTCGTTCGCCAGGTTCCGCACGTGGACGACGAAGTCCGTCGACAGGCCGCCCGGCGCCGTCGCGTGGATGGTGAAGTCGCCCTTCCTGCTGCCGGTGGAGATGGTCGGCGTCTGGACGCGGCCCTGGGCGTCGGTCGCCAGCACGACGGACGTCGCGTTCTCACGCACGCCGAAGATCAGGTCCCGCTTCAAGGGGTCGTCGATCGTGAACTTCACCGAGACGCCCTCGACCGGCTTGCCGTCCTTGTCCCGGACCACCGCGGCCGTCGGCGGGACCTCGTAACCCGGCTCGACGGACTGCTCCGGGGCGGAGACGGGGCTCAGTGTCGCGGGCGCGACGGCACCCTTCCACTGGATCACCGCGCGGCCGTCGCCACCAGGGGTGCTGGTGACGCCGCCCTCGCCGATCCCCGAGGTCACCGGGTCGGAGTTGGGCGCCCAGTACGGGTCGTCCTTCGCGGCCGGCTTCCACTGGTCGCCGGTCAGCAGCCGTACGCCGCTCACCCGGCCCGGGGCCGTGTAGCTGGAGCCGCCACCGCCGCTGCCGGTCTCGGCGATGTCGGGCGCTCCGGCGCCACCGCCGCCGCCCGCGTAGCCGCCACCGCCGCCGCCACCGCCGCCCTTCCCACCGTTGCCGCCGCGGCCGCCGGCGGAGGTGTTGCCACCCGAGGCGCCGTTGCCGCCGCCCGCGCCGGCGGTGCCCTTGTCGGCGCCCTTGCCGCCGTAGGCCGGCTCGGAGGCGTCCTGCCCCTTCTCACCGCCGGCGGCACCGGCGTAGCCCTGGCGGTCCGGGCCGCGGCCGTGTGCCGCACCGCCACCGCCGGCGGCGATGACGAGCGCCTCACCGTCGCTCGTGCGGATGGCGGTGCTGTTGCCGCCGTCGCCGGCGGAGGCGCTCCCGGCGGCGCCGCCGCGCGCGTCGCCGAAACCGCGGCCGGCCACCGCGACGGACAGCGTCTCACCGGGCGTGACCTTCAGTGCCCCGGCCGTGTAGCCGCCCGCCCCGCCGAACGCCAGGGCGCTGCCGTCCCCGCCCTGCCCCCACGCCCGCACATCCAGCGCGGTCACGCCGGACGGGACCCGGAAGCCGGCCGCGTCGCCGGTGAAGTCGTACAGTCGGCAGCCCGTGAAGCCCGCCGTCGGCACGCACGCGCTGCCGGCGACCGCACTGCCGGCGACCGCGCTGTCGGCCGCCGCGACCGGCACCGCTGCCCAGCCGCCCCCCGCGCCCAGCGCCACCAGGGCCACCGCCGTCGCGTCGCGTCTCAGACGTCCCCGGCGCGTTAAAAGGGAATCCCGCTTCATCAACCACTCCACAGCTCGACGGCTCGGCAAGCTCCCCCCAGAGGAGCTCATGACGGTGATCAAAGATCATCACCATATGTCCACGAGTAAGACCGTGGAGCGGAGAAAAGGTTGTACTGGTGGGGCGGAAGTGACGTCGCGCGCCCATTGCCCGGGTAAAGCTCTATGACTAGCCTGTGTTCGTCATGCCGATCGTCTGTTGAAATCTCGAACACAGACGCCTGAGAAACAAGGGAGGGGGCCGGTCGTGGGACGCCTTGTACCTGCGGTGACCCGGGCTCTCGACATTCTTGAGCTCTTCCTCGACGGGGACGGGACGCTCTCCGCCCCCGACATCGTGCGCAGGCTGCAGCTGCCGCGCACCACCGTGCACGAGCTGGTCACCACTCTCGCCGCCCGGTCCTACATCGTCCAGGTGCCGGGCCAGCCGGGACGCTACCGCCTCGGGGTGCGCCCGTACCAGCTCGGGAGCAGGTACGCCGAGCAGCTGGACCTCGCCGCTGAGGGGCAGCAGGTCGCCCGCTCGGTCGCCGAGACCTGCGACGAGACGGTGCACGTGGCCATCCTGGAGGGCACCGACGTCATCTACATCGCCAAGGTGGACTCCACGCACGCCGTGCGCATGGTCTCCGCGGCGGGGCGGCGACTGCCCGCCCACTGCACCTCCGTCGGCAAGATGCTGCTGGCCTCCCTGCCCGACCACGAGCTCTCCGCCCGCATCCCGGAAGGCGCCGCCCTGGTCGCGATGACGGCCAACAGCATCACCGACCCGGACGCCCTGCGGGAGGCCCTCGCCGGGATCCGGCAGCGCGGGATCGCCGTCGAGAACCAGGAGTCCAACCCGGACGTCTCCTGCGTGGCCGCGCCGGTGCAGGACCGCACCGGCCGGGTCGTCGCCGCGCTGTCCATCTCCGTACCCATGATCCGCTGGAGCGACGAGCGCCGCGGCGAACTGGAGCAGCTCGCCGCCAAGGGCGCCGCCGAACTGTCGGAGCGCCTCGGCCACCGGAGGGTGGCATGACGTACGCGTTCGAGGTGGCGGTCCGCGCGGAGGCGACCCTGGGAGAGGGCCCGACCTGGGACGTGGCGGCGGGCAGGCTGATCTGGATCGACATCCTGGGTTCCCGGATCAACACGTACGACCCGCTGTCCGGCAGCCGCACGACCCGCACGACCGAGCAGCACGTCGGCGCGGTGAAGCCACGCGCGAACGGCGGCCTGGTCCTCAACCTGAGGGACGGCGTGGGTCTCCTGGACCCCGACGACACCTTCCGCTGGCTGCGCCACGAGCCCGTCCCCGGCCGCCGCGCCAACGACGCCGCCGTCGCCCCCGACGGCTCCCTGTGGGCCGGCACCATGCGCTACGACGAGGCACCCGGCGGCGGCACGCTGTCCCGGATATCCGGCGACGGCACGGCCGACGTGGTCCTCGACGACGTGGCGGTCAGCAACGGCACGGGCTGGAGCCCCGACGGCCGCCTGATGTACTACATCGACTCGCCGACCCGGCGCGTGGACGTCTTCGACTTCACGGACGGACGGACCCGCGCGCGCAGGACCCTGGTGGAGATCGAGGACGGCGCGGGCTTCCCCGACGGCCTCACGGTCGACGCCGAAGGCTGTGTGTGGGTGGCCCTGTGGGACGGCGCCGCGGTACGCCGCTACACCCCGGCCGGTGAGCTGGACCGCGTGATCGAACTCCCGACCCCCCGGGTGACGGCCTGCGCGTTCGGCGGCCCCGACCTGACCGACCTGTACATCACGACGGCCCGGGTCGGCCTGGACGCGCCCCACCCGCTGGCGGGGTCGCTGCTGGTGGTCCCGGGCGCGGGCAAGGGCCTGCTGCAACCGGCCTTCGCGGGCTGATCGTCCTACGTCGCCCCGGCCGCGGTCAGTCGCGCCGCCGGGGCGAACGGTGAGCACCAACCGGCACCGGCACCAGCGCCGAAACCGGCACCGGCACGAGCACCGGAACCGGCACCAGCACCGCAACCGACCACCGGTCTCACACCGCCATCCGCTCCAGCCCCCGCAGAACCTCCCGCTCCCCGGCACTCAACGGCGGCTCCCGCAGCGGCGGCAGCAGGGAGCCGTTGAGCACCGCCAGCACGGTCGCCGGGTGCAGCAACCGCTCCGGACCGGCCGTCAGGCTGGTCACGTCCCACAACGCGGCGGCGGCCCGGTACGATCCCGTCGCCGCCCTCGTCAGGCGCCGCGAGTACCGCGTGACCAGCCGGTCTCCCGCGTTCGGCCGCGCGCCTCGGGTCTGCGGATACCAGACGTCCTGTCCCACGGCCAACGCCCAGGCCGCGTCCACCGACCGCGCCGCCCCCCGCTGCACCCGCCGCGCCAGCCCGGCGGACCCCAGCCCGGCCCGCCGCACCTCGTCCCCCAGGAACCGCGCCCCCAGCGCGGCCACCGCCATCCCCTGCCCGTACGCCGGATTGAACGTGGCCAGCGCGTCCCCGAGCACCACGAACCCCTCCGGCCAGCGCGGCACCTTCTCCAGATAGCGCCGGACATTGGACGTGCTGCGGCTGATGTGCACGTCGGTCAGCGGCTCCGCACCGGAGATGAGCCGACCGACGATGGGGTGCGGCAGATCGAGGGTGTACTGGAGGAACCCCTCCGGGTCGGCCGGGGGTTCACCGCCGCGGGTGCCGGCCAGGCTCACCATCCACCGGCCGCCCTCGATGGGCAGCACCATCCCGCTGCGCCCCGGCCGGTTCACGTACGGGTCGGCCTGCACGATCGTCAGCGGGAACCGCTCGGCGCCCTCGGGCACGCGATAGACCCGGGTGGCGTTGACGAGCCCGGAGTCCACGGTCCGTTCACGGACGTCCGTGACGCCGAGGCCCTCCAGCCAGTGCGTGACACGCGAGCCGCGGCCACTGGCGTCAACCACGAACGCGGCGTCAAGTTCCTTCTCCCCCTGGGGAGTCGACAGCCGTACGCCGGTAACCCTCCCGTCCCGGGAGGTGAGTTCGAGGACCTGCGCCCGGCGCACCTCGACCTCGGTGTGCTCCAGCACCGCCGTGCGCACCGCCCAGTCCAGCAACGCCCGGCTGCACGCGAGCATATGGGGACCGTCGTGACGCCAGCGCCGCATCCAGCCCTCCGGGGTGAGCGCCACCAAACCGGAACCGAGCGGTATGTCGTGGGCGCCCGCGTCGAGCAGGTGCCGGCGCATGCTGACGCCGGGCACCAGGTCCTCCATGGCGGCGAGACCCCCCGCCATCAGCAGATGGGCGTGCCGGCCCTGCGGGAGTCCCTTGCGGTGGTCGGGTCCGTCGGGCAGGTCGTCGCGGTCCAGGACGATCACTTCGTCCGCGGTACCCGACAGCGCGGCCGCGGCCAGCATGCCGGCCAGGCCGGCACCGATGACGACAGCTCTCCGCGTCATGGAACTCCTCGTGTTCAGCCAGGGTTTGCCGTCACCGTACCTTCGGGTACGGCGGTGACGCGGGCCGAACGCGTGAGTGCCTGCGCCAACTCCACCAGCCCTCCGGTGCCGGAGACCTCCGTGGCGTACAGCCGGTAGGCGCTCGGTGTGACCAGGGGCGTCTCCCGGGCGGCGGCGCGGCGGGCGGCGTCGGTCACCATCGCCGCCTCGGCCGCCAGGCGGGCCGCGTGCGCGTCCCGGCCGTCGCGCAGGGCGGCGTCCAGGGCCCGTTCGCGGATCCGGTCGTCGAAGTAGGGGGCGAGCGCCAGCAGGGCGTCGTGGATCGACACCTCACGCCAGCGCAGCCGGTCCCGGGGCGACTGCCACCACGCGGAGGGCGGCTTCGGGGCGGTGGACGCGAACCGCACCCGGGACCACAACGGGGCCAGCCTGCGATGGTCCTCGACGCTGTGCCAGTGCGCGAGAGCCGGCGGCCACAGCCTCGGCAGCACGAATCCCGCGGAGAACAGCAGCGCGGCCAGCGCGGCCATCGGCGGGGCCACCCCGGTGGACAGGACGTCGAGGTCGTGACCCGTCCAACGCGCCACGACGGCCGTGTACTTGGCCAGCTGGAAACCCACCACGTCCAGCAGCGCGCCCGCCAGGATCAGCCACAGCCCGGCCCGCAGCAGCCCGGTGACCTCCCGGCCCCACTTGACGCACACCGCGCACATCGCCAGCATCGCCGCGCTGTGCCCCAGCAGGTAGAGCACGATCATCTCGCGCATGTACGGAGTGTTCGCGTAGTAGGTGTCGAGGTCGGTGAGCCGCTCGACCTTCGCGTCGGACAGCGTGAACAGCGCGACGATGACGACGATCAGCGTGCCGTACGCGGCGACGGCCCGCAGCGAGAGATGCCGGATCCGCTCCGGTGAGCCGCCCCGCCAGTTGATCAGCAGGATGAGCAGGGAGCAGCTGTACGCCGAGAGCATGCCGTAGGTGAGCGGGGCGCCGAAGTTGGGGATGCCGGTGACGTCGTTGACGGCGGCCAGGGTCACCGGGGCGGCGCAGACGAAGACAAGGGCGCCGAGGACGATCGACGCGCAGGTGGACAGCTTCAGCGGGTTCCGTAAGGCGGCCAGCGGCCGTCGGCGGAACAGGACCGCACAGGACAGTCCGAAGACCGCTGCCGCCAGATACACCACGAGGCTCATGCCCGGGAACTCCGTTCGGACGAGGTGCGGCGGTGGGGGGAAGGTGCGCCGCGGGCACCGTGTTCATGCCGTACCAGTGGGGGACGTACCGGCGCGGACGCGGGCGGCCGCGACGAGCGGGGAGACGGCCAGCGCGTCGGCGATGTCCGCGAGGGTGCCCGGGGCGGGTGCCCGGTCCTGGAACCGTTGTTCCGCTCCGGGCGGCAGCAGGGGGCTGTCGCGGTCGCGTTCCTCCACGGCGGCAGCGGCGATGACCGCGGCCCACGCGGTCGCCTCGGCCCGCCGCGGGTCGGCGGCCGCCAGGGTCGCGGCCTCCAGGGTCCGCTCGTACAGGTCGGGGTCGAAGAACGCGTCGAGGCTGCCGAGCGCGTTGTTGATGCTGGTCTGCCGCCACACCAGCCGGGTGACGGGGGAGGACCAGCGCGGCCGGGGCAGCCGCAGCGCGCGGCGGGTGAGGACCTCGTCCAGTTCCCGTTCCAGCGGTTCCAGGCGCGCGAAGTCCCGCCGTGCCCGCCGCCACCGCGTGGTCCGGGGCCCGACCAGCGGGATCAGGATGCCCACGACCGTCATCAGGGCCGCCAGGCCGGCGGCGGCCGGCGAGACGGTCGTACTGAGACCCGACCAGTCCCGTCCGGACCAGCGGGCCACCACCGCGGCGAGCTTGGACACGCTGTATCCGGCGTTGCACAGCGCTCCGCAGCCCAGCACCACCAGGCCCGCCCGCAGCCAGCCGCGCACGTCGCGGGCCCAGCGCAGCGCGGACACCGAGGTGACGCTGACGGCGGCGAGGTGGCCGGCCAGGTACAGCACGATCATCTCGGCGATGAACGGCGTGGTCGCGTAGTAGGTGTCCAGGTCGGTGCGGCGTTCCTCCGGCGCGTCGCCGAGGGCGAAGGTGGCGGCGATGCCGAGCAGCACGAACGCGTACGCCACGATCCAGCGGCGGGTGATGCGGTGCACGTGCGGTCCGCCCCGCCAGTAGACGATCAGCACCTGGGAGGCGGCGCTGTACGCGGTGATCGACGCGTAGGTCAGCGGGGCGGCGAGGTTGGGGATGCGGCTGAGGTGGTTGACGGCCGCGACGGTCGGCTCGGCGCCCAGGAAGAAGCAGACCCCGGCCAGGCCCAGGACGGCACAGATCGCCCGCAGATAGGGGTCGTGCCGGTGTCGTATCAGGTCGGGGGCCTTGACCACGAGTCCGAGCCACAGGGCGCCGCAACTGAGGTAGTTGATCAGGCCGTTCATCTTCGGGTTCCGCGGTAGTTGAGCGCGGCGCCGATGCGTCCGGCGATGTCCTGGGCGTCGTCGCCCGCCCCGGGGTCGGGGTCCGAGGGGGCCTCCAGCCAGGGCCGCAGCCGACCGCCCATCAGCATGCCGAAGCGGTCGGCCTCCTGCTCGTCGTCCAGGCTGAAGTCGGTGCGCGCGGCGACGGTCCGGGGAGGACCGTCTCCGGCCGGCGACAGGGCGTCGGTGTCCCGCTGGTACATGTGCCACACCTCATGACAGAAGATCACGATCTGGTGCCACGGGGCGGCCCGTCTGTCGACGACGACGATGTCCTGGGTGTCGCCCTCCAGCCACAGCCCGCTCGCGGTGTGCGGCGGGAAGACCTCCCGGCGCACCACGACCTCACGGCCCCGCCACCGGCTGACGGAGTCGACGAGGGCGTCGAACAGCGCCCCGGGATCGGCGGGTACCGGGACGCGCATCGGGCCGATGAGGACACCGGCGAGCCGGCGCATCTCCTTCTTCCGGCGCATCGCACCGAGCTGCCGGGTCATCCGTTCCTTCAGTTACCTCACCTCCGGTGCGGACGGCGCCGCGAGCGCCGCAGAGGCCAGGACGCCCGCCCGGGCGCGCACCGTGTCGAGGGCGTCAAGGACCGCCACCGCGGCGGCCGTCACGGCGGTCGCGGTGCGGAAGGAGTCGGCGTACGCGTCGAGGGCGAGGGCGTGTGTCACCGCGCCTCTCCTCCTCCCCCTTCTCGCTGCGAGTCGGCCGCTCGGCGGCTTTCCGAGGTTACGCGCCCTGAACTGTCCCCGTCATGCGGGTCGCGTCCAAAGCATTGACGCGCAAGCGCTTCGAATCTACGGTCCCGTTCGAAGTTACGGGCGTTATTCGACATGTCGAACAGTGGGGCGAATGTGAGGGCGGCACATGGGACGGCCTGACCTGAATCGCAGACAACTCATGGGCGGACTCGGCGGGTTACTCGTCGCGGGCAGCTTCGGCTTCGCCGCCCTCGGTACCGGCGCCGACGCGCTCGCCGCCGGCTCGCGGACCCGGGTGAGGTACTGGAACCTCTTCAGCGGCGGCGACGGCTCCAACATGATCGCGATGCTCGACGCCTTCCGTGAGGCGAACTCCGGCATCGACGTGAAGGACTCCACCTTCCAGTGGGGCAACCCCTTCTACACCAAGCTGGCCATGGCGGCGGCGGGCAACCGCGCACCGGACCTCGGTGTCATGCACCTGGGCCGGGTCACCGGCTTCTCGCCCGGCCGCCTCCTGGACCCCTGGGACGTCGGCCTGCTCGCCAAGTACGGCGTGCGGGAAGCCGACTTCAACCCCGAGCTGTGGAAGCGCGCCGTCATCGACGGCAAGCTCTACGCGCTCCCGCTCGACATCCACGTCCAACTCTGCTTCTACCGCAAGGACGTGCTGAAGAAGGCGGGCCTGCTCGGCGACGACGGCCGGATCGTCCCGGTCACGTCCACCGACGAGTGGTTCGGCGTGCTCAAGGAGGCGAAGAAGGCCACGAAGAAGGGGCTGCAGACCCTCGGTCTGTGGGCCAACGACCAGAACTTCCAGTGGTGGTTCTTCGTCGCCTTCTACACCCAGCTCGGCGGCACCTGGTTCGACGACGCCTACACCAAGGTCACCTTCGACACCGACAAGGCTGTCCAGGTCCTGGAGTTCCTGCGGCGGCACATCACCGACGGGTACACCATCGCCGGTGCCGCCAACTCCGAACAGTTCGTGAACGGCGCTCCCTTCACCTGGGAGGGCAACTGGTCGGTGCCGGTCTTCTCCGGGGCGAAGCTCGACTACAGCGCGACCCCGCTGCCGCCCGTCTTCGGCGAGCAGGCCACCCACGCCGAGTCGCACGCCTTCGTCCTGCCGCACCAGTCCGACCGCGGCGGCCCCGCCAACGAGGCCGCCCACCAACTCGCCGCCTATGTCGTCAAGCACGCCCAGCAGTGGGCGGCCGGCGGCCACATCCCCGCGTACACACCGACCCTGTCCACGGCCGCGTACAAGAAGCTGGACCCGCAGAGCGAGTACGTGTCGGCCATGGACCACCAGGCCACCGAGCCGAAGGTGTGGTTCGCGGGCTTCACCGGCATCCTCGCCCAGCGCGTCGGCCCGATCGTCGTCTCCTCCACGATGGGCTCCGCCAAGCCGGAGGCCGTCGCCCGCAGGATGAAGGGCGCCCTCACCCAGCTGCTCGCCATGAAGAACCCCATGGACGGCAGGACCGCCGCGCAAGGAGGTACGGCCGCATGATGGCGACCAGCGCCCAGACCGCGATCGCACCTCCGCGCGCCAAGGTCGCCGCGCGCGGTGCCACCCTCCGCCGGGGGCAGGGCTTCCAGCACGGCGGCTGGTTCGTCGCCCCGTTCCTCGCGCTGTTCGCGCTGTTCGTGATCTGGCCGCTGCTGCGCGGCATCTATCTCAGCTTCACGGACGCCAACATCGCCGGCGACAGCGCGAACTTCATCGGCCTCGACAACTACCGCGAGGCCCTCAAGGACCCGCTGATGTGGGACTCGCTCGGCCACAGCGCGTACTTCACGCTCCTGGTCGTGCCCTGCATCACCGTCCTCGCGTTCCTCCTCGCGATGCTCGCCCACCACATCGAGCGCGCCAAGTGGCTGTGGCGGCTGTGCTTCTTCGCCCCGTTCCTGCTGCCCTCCACCGTCGCGGGCAACCTGTGGCAGTGGCTGTTCAACCCCGGCACCGGAATGATCAACCACGTCTTCGGCATCGAGACGCCGTGGCTGGCCGACAAGTCGTACGCCATGCTCGCCGTCGTCATCTGCACCCTGTGGTGGACGATCGGCTTCAGCTTCCTGCTCTACCTCGCCGCCCTCCAGGGCATCCCCGCGCACCTCTACGAGGCCGCCAAGCTCGACGGCGCGAACGCCTGGCACCGCCTGGTCCACATCACGGTGCCGATGCTGGGCCACATCACCGGCCTCGTCATCGCCCTGCAGATCCTCGCCTCGCTCCAGGTCTTCGACCAGGCCGTCGTGATGATGGACTTCTCGCCCGGCCCGGAGGAATCGACCCGCACCTTCGTGCAGTACACCCTCGAAGAGGGCTTCACCAGCTACCGCGTGGGCTACGCCTCCGCGATCTCCATCATCTTCTTCGTGATCATCGCGGCCGTCGCCCTCGCGCGGATGTGGCTGCTGCGCAACCGTGAGGAGGGCGGCCGATGAGCACCGCCACACAGACAGCGGAGACACCCGTCAAGCCCCGCAGGCCCTGGACGCCCAGCCAGATCGTCCTCACCCTCCTCGGCGCGGCCGTCTCCGTCGTCTTCCTCGCCCCGTTCGTCTGGGCCCTGTTCACCTCGCTCAAGTCGGAGACCGAGGCCGTCGAGGTGCCGCCGCACTGGCTGCCCGAGGACTGGACGGGCCAGGGGTGGAAGGCACTCTTCGAGACCGGCAACATCACCAACTGGTTCGTCAACTCCCTCGTCGTGTCGGTGTGCGTGACCTCCGTGGTGCTGCTCGTGAGCGCACTCGCCGGATACGGGTTCGCGCGCACCGAGTTCCGCGGCAAGGGCGTCCTGATGGGCGTCGTCATGGCGGGCCTGATGATCTCCCCGGCGGTCCTCGGCGTGCCGCTGTTCACCACCGTCCAGCAGATGGGGATGGTCGACACCTACTGGGGCATGATCCTGCCGCAGTGCGCGCCCGCCGCGATGGTCTACATCCTCTACAAGTTCTTCCAGGGCATCCCGCGCGAACTGGAGGAGGCCGCGTTCATCGACGGCGCCGGACGCTGGCGGGTCTTCTTCACCATCGTCGTGCCGCTGTCCCGCCCCTCCCTGGCGGCGGTCGGCATCTTCACCTTCATCGCCTCCTGGAACAACTTCCTGTGGCCGTACATGGTGACCAACAACCCCGACCTGATGACCATGCCGAACGGCATCGCGACCGTCATGAACTCCTACGGCATCCAGTGGGCCCAGCTCATGGCCGGCGGTCTCATGGCGGGCCTGCCGCTGATCATCGTCTTCGTCTTCTTCCAACGCCAGATCGTGGCGGGTGTCGCGCACACCGGCCTCGCGGGCCAGTGACCCGCTGCGGGAGCGCCGGACTGCACTAGTGTGCGGCTCCGGCGCGGGGGCGCGAGCAGCCCCGGACCACCCGTACCCGGCGACGAACAGAACTCCCCCCGGAAGGACCCCATGAGCACCACCGCCCGCTTCACCCTCGACCCCGCCTTCACCGTCGGGGAGGTCAACCCCCGGCTCTTCGGATCCTTCGTGGAACATCTCGGGCGCTGCGTCTACACCGGCATCTTCGAGCCGGGCCACCCAGCCGCCGACGAGGACGGAATCCGTACGGACGTCCTCGACCTGGTCCGCGAACTCGGCGCTACGGCCATCCGCTACCCCGGCGGCAACTTCGTCTCCGGCTACAAGTGGGAGGACTCCGTCGGCCCCGCCGAGGACCGCCCCCGCCGCCTCGACCTGGCCTGGCGCTCCACGGAGACCAACCGCTTCGGCCTCTCCGAGTACATCGGCTTCCTCCGCAAGGTCGGCCCCCAGTCGGAGCCCATGATGGCGGTGAACCTCGGCACTCGCGGCGTCGCCGAGGCCCTCGAACTCCAGGAGTACGCCAACCACCCCGCCGGCACGGCCCTCTCCGACCTCCGTGTCGCGCACGGCGACAAGGACCCCTTCGGGATCCGGCTCTGGTGCCTGGGCAACGAGATGGACGGCCCCTGGCAGACCGGCCACAAGACGGCCCAGGAGTACGGCCGCCTCGCCGCCGAGACGGCCCGGGCGATGCGTCAGATGGACCCGAGGGTGGAGCTCGTCGTCTGCGGCTCCTCCAGCCAGTCCATGCCCACGTTCGCCGAGTGGGAGGCAACGGTCCTGAAGGAGACGTACGACCTGGTCGACCACATCTCCCTGCACGCCTACTACCAGCCCGAGGACGGCGACGTCGACTCGTTCCTGGCCTCCGCCGTCGACATGGAGTCCTTCATCGAGAACGTGGTCGCCACCGCCGACCACGTGGGCGCGAGGCTCAAGTCCAAGAAGAAGATCAACCTCTCCTTCGACGAGTGGAACGTCTGGTACATCTCGGAGTGGCACGAGATCGAGGACTCCGGCGCGCGGGACTGGGCGGAGGCCCCCCGCCTTCTGGAGGACAACTACAGCGTCCTGGACGCCGTCGTCTTCGGCTCGCTCCTCATCGCCCTGCTCCGGCACGCCGACCGCGTCACCGTCGCCTGCCTCGCCCAGCTGGTCAACGTCATCGCCCCGATCATGACCGAGCCGGGCGGCCCGGCCTGGCGCCAGACGACGTTCTTCCCGTTCGCGCAGGCAGCGAAGCACGGCCGCGGCCAGGTCCTCGACGTCCGCGTCGACTCCCCGACGTACGAGACGAAGAAGTACGGCGAGGCCGACCTGCTGCACGCCACCGCCGTACGCGCCGACGACGGCACGGTCACCGTCTTCGCGGTCAACCGTGGCCGCACCGAGGCCCTCCCGCTGGAGGTCGCCCTGGCCGGCCTCGGCCTGACCTCGGTCGTCGAGCACAGCGCCCTCGCCGACGCCGACCCGGACGCCCGCAACACCCTGGACGACCCCGAGCGGGTCGCCCCGCACGCGGTCGAGGGCACGACCCTGACGGACGGCACCCTGACCGCCGTCCTGGAGCCGCTGTCCTGGAACGTGATCCGGCTGGCGTAGGACCCGCGGATCAGCGGCCGGGGGAGGTTACCGGTGTCACCGGCACCCCTCCGGCCGCCGCGCCCAGCAGCGTCAGCCGCACGTCCTTCGGGCCCGCCTCGGTGGTGCCGTCGGACAGGACCGCCAGGGCCAGGGTGTTGGAACCGCGGGTGCGCAGGATCCCGTTCGGGAGGACGAAGGTGTGCTGCGGGCCCACGTCGTTGACGTACTGGCCCATGTTCCAGCCGTTGAGGAAGATCTGCACGCGGTAGGCGCGGGCCGGGTCGTCGTCCAGGACGAGACCGATCGAGGCGTCGGTCCCCGGGGCGACGGCCAGCCGGAAGGCGGTCCGGTACCAGGTGACGCCCTGGCGGCGGTCGGCGCGCGACGGCTGCGCCTTCTCCCCCTTCTCCTCCTTCTTCCAGTCTGCGTCGTCGAACCCCGGCAGGTGCCAGCCCTCGCGTTCGCCGTACAGCCCGCCGTTGTTCTGCGGCCCGCGCACCGGATCGGGTCCCGTCTCGCCCTGCACCCGCCAACTCACCTTCGGCGAGGCCCCCTTGAAGGTGACCTCGGTCAGCCCGCGCGCCACCTTGTGGGTGTCGAGCGCCTCGCCGTCCTGGTCGTGCTGCATTCGCCGGACCAGGACCGACAGAACGCGCTCGTCGTCGGACTCGGCGAGCCGCTCGGCCAGCTTCTCGCGCACCTCCTCCGGCACCGCGAACGTGGCCGTGGCCGCCCAACTTCCCTTCCGTGCCGTGTTGTTGTCCGGCACCGGCATCCGGTGCGTGCCCAGCGGCTCCCCGTCCAGCCAGGCCATCAGCAGGCCCTGCGTGCCCGTGCTGTAGGCGAGGGAGACGGACTCGACGGCGTCGGCGGCGGCGGTGAAGTGCCCCCGGTACCAGACGTCCCCGTAGTGGAAGCCGTAGTCGTCCGCGAACAGCACCGGCTGTCCGTCGGGCACGGGCGTGACGCTGTGCGACGTCTTCCGGTCCGCGACCGTCCACGTCGAGTCGTCGAAGTCCGGCGCCGACTCGGGGTTCTCCGTCCGGCGCCGCCAGCCGCCGTCCAGGGAAGGCAGCGCGACCCGTCCCACGCCCGGCAGCGGACGCAGGGCCAGCAGGCTTCCGGTGCCGCTGATCCTCGACCGCACCGGGCTCCCGTTCCAGGTGACGTCGGTGATCCCGCGCGGACCCCACACCTCCAGGCCGGTCGCCGCGACCGTGTCGCCGGTCAGCTGGACCGTGCTGTCGCGCAGGGTCACGTCACGCACCAGCGCCGGGCCGTACACCAGCACCGAGCCCGACGGGGTGTCGCGGGGGAACAGCCGCAGGGAGGTCGCGTCGTCGACGAAGAGCAGCAGCAGCGACCGGTCGTGCCCGCCGCCCTCCACCTTCACCCGGGTCAGCCCGCCGGCGCCGAGCGGCGCGGTCACCCGCAGCAGACCGCGGTCGTACACCCAGGCCGGATCGGGGTCCAGCCGGGTCGTCGTCGGCTCCAGCGCGCAGTCGAGGACGACCTGGGCCATCTCGCCGCGCGGGCCCGCGAACACGGCGATGTCCTGCCGACCGGCGGTCACGCAGAACATCGGCTGCACGGTGGAGTACCGCAGCTTCCACTGCCCGAGATCCATGTCGGTCGCCAGCATCCGGGCGTCCTTGGCCGGGACGGAGACCGGCACGTCGAAGGCGGTGCCGGGCAGGGTCGTGGTGACGCGTTCGGCGCTGTCGTTGCGCAGGACGTACACATGCGCGCCGGTGTCCGGGTTGGTCAGGTGGTACGCCTTGAGCCGCTCGTCCGCCGGTTTCACCGCCGCGGCCGGCCGCAGCCTGGCCAAGTCCGGCTGGCGCTGCAGCAGATGCCCGGTCTGGTGCATCGGCGCGAGCTTCGCGGTGGCCATCCGCCCCTCGTCGAAGGCCGCCCCGTAGTCGTACGAGGTGTAGACGACCGGCGCGGGCAGCCAGCCCCAGGAGGTGCCGCCGAAGGTCATGTAGACGTTGTGCAGGGTGATGCCGTTGGCGAGGTTGGTCAGGTAGAAGCGCCGCTCGTAGGCCGCGTCCCGGGTACGCCGGGCCTGCGCGTAGCCCTTGCCCTGGAACGGGGATCCGCCCCACGGGTCGAACCCGCCCCCGCCGAACTCCGCGACGAACCCGGGCGTCTTCGGGCTCGCCGTCGCCCCGCCCCTGGCACCGCCGGGCCCGAAGTGCCCCCAGTCCGGCGGCACCTGCTCGGGCGAGGGGTACCCGTCGAAGCCGTACAGCCAGTGCCCCTTCTCGCCCCCGGTGTCGAAGGAGCCGGGGGTCCAGTAGCCGTTCGGGCCCTGGTCGTCGGGCCCCTTGCCGTCGTGGCCCTTGTCGTTGTGGAACAGCGGTACGTCGATGCCGTCGGCGCGCACCTTCTTGTACAGGTGGGACATGTAGTCGCGGCCGGACGGCTCGGTGACGTACACGTCGTACTCGTTCTCGATCTGATAGAGCAGGACGGTGCCCGTGCCCCGGGTGAACTGGTGCCGGGCCACGATCCTGTTCACCTCGCCGAGCCATTCGTCGGCGTGCTTCAGATAGGCCGGGTCGGCGGTGCGGGCCAGGCCCTCGGTGACCGTCAGCCAGCCCGGGAAGCCGCCGCCGTCGACCTCCGCGTTGATGTACGGGCCCGGACGCAGGATCACGTACAGACCGGTCTCGGCGGCCGTCCGCAGGAACAGGTCGAGGTCACGCACGCCCGTGAAGTCGTAACTGCCGGGCGCGGGGGAGTGGTAGTTCCAGGCGACGTAGACGCTCACCGCGTTGTAGCCGTGCGCGCGCATCTTCTGGAGCACGTCCCGCCACAGCGACGGGCTCGGCAGCCGGAAGGGATGCATCTCGCCCGACCACAGGACCAGCCGCCGCCCGTCCACCAGCAGCGAGTACCGGTCGAAGCCGACCGTGTGCCGGACCCCGTCGGCGGCGGGCGGGCCCGGCGCGGGCCCGGTGAGCACCCTGCGGGAGGCGGTGGCGCTGTTCGGGGTCCCCTCGCTGCCGCCCAGCGTGAAGCCGAGCGCCGCCGTACCGGCGAGGACGCTGAAAGTTCTTCTGCTGAGCCCCAAGGGAGCGCCTCCTGTTGTGCCTGAATTCTTCCGCGACCCGTGGGTGCTCGGTCATTCTGTACGGTCCGACGCCGCACAATTGTCTTATGAGGATCTCGGCGCGGGCGGACTACGCGGTACGGGCAGTGCTGGAGCTCGCCGTACGGCAGGACGACGGACCGGTGAAGGCGGAGGCCATCGCCGTCGTCCAGGACATCCCGCACAAGTTCCTGGAGGGCATTCTCGGTGATCTGCGCCGTGCCGGTGTCGTCGACAGCCGACGTGGCGGGGGCGGCGGCTACCGGCTGGCCCGCGAGGCCGCTCAGATCACGGTCGCGGACGTGATCCGGGCGGTCGACGGGCCCATCGTCTCGGTACGGGGCGAACGCCCCACCGGACTGGAGTACACCGGATCCGCCGAGCCCCTGCTGCCGTTGTGGATCGCGCTGCGGGCCAACGTCCGCCGCATCCTGGAAGGCGTCTCGCTCGCCGACCTCGCCGCGGACGCGCTGCCCGAGCCGGTACGGCGACTGGCGGCCGAACCGGCCGCCTGGGAGAACCCCTGAGGGCCCCCCTCGACCCGTCTTCAGACGGACGCCCTAGGGTTGTGTCCCGTTCATTCCTACCCAACCGGTAGGAAAGCCAGGGGGCCCAGGGGTCCAAGGACCCGAGGGGGCCCAGGAAGACGGGACCGACCTTGCGCACGCTCATCCTGCTCGCTCTCGCGGGCCTCGGCGCCCAACTCGTGGACGGCAGCCTCGGCATGGCGTACGGCGTCACCTCCACCACGCTGCTGCTGGCCATGGGTACCAATCCGGCCGCCGCATCGGCCACCGTCCACCTCGCCGAGATCGGCACCACCCTGATGTCGGGCGCCTCGCACTGGCGCTTCGGGAACGTCGACTGGAAGGTCGTCGCGAAGATCGGCGTGCCGGGAGCCGTCGGCTCCTTCCTCGGCGCGACGGTCCTGTCGAAGCTGTCCACCGAGGTCGCCGAGCCGGCGATGTCGCTGATCCTGCTCGGCCTCGGCCTGTACGTCATGTCCCGCTTCACCCTGCGCGGCCTGCCCGAGGACCGGCTGGGCAAACCGCTGGGCAAGCGGTTCCTCACCCCGCTCGGTCTGGTCGCCGGGTTCCTCGACGCGACCGGCGGAGGCGGCTGGGGCCCGGTCGGCACACCCGCGCTGCTGGCCAGCGGCCGGATGGAACCCCGCAAGGTGATCGGCTCCATCGACACCAGCGAGTTCGTGGTGGCCGTCGCCGCGAGCCTCGGCTTCCTCCTCTCCCTCGGCTCGCAGGGCCTGAAGTGGACCTGGGTACTCGCCTTCCTCCTCGGCGGCCTGATCGCCGCCCCCGTCGCCGCCTGGCTGGTCCGCATGGTCCCGCCGCGCGTGCTGGGCTCCGCGGTCGGCGGCGTGATCATCGTCACCAACGTCCAAACGCTCCTGGAGAGCGACTGGATCGCGGCGCCGGGCGCGGTCAGCGCGGTCGTGTACGTCGCGCTGTACGCGGTGTGGGCCGCCGCCCTGGCGTACTCGATCCGGGCCCACCTGAGGGAACGGGCGGCGCGGAACGGGTCCGCCGAGGAGCCGCAGCCGGTGCACGTTTCCCTGTGAAATTGGCGTATGTGAATGGCTTGAGTTCGCCCTGACTGCCTTGTGTGTCTCTCCCTACGATGCGATCGCCCTCGGTCTTCACAGGAATCTCATCGATTCTTCACAAGCCGAGGGCGCAGCCACCCCCCAACCCGAGGAGAGACCATGGCTGGTGGACTTCTGCTGGGCGGCGCGATAGCCGCCCTGCTCACCACCGCACTGCCTGGAACGGGCCCGGCCGACGCGTTCGAGGACCCGCCCCCGGACAAGATCATCATCAAGGTCGCCACGGTCAACGGCTCCGGCTGTCCGCAGGGCACGGCCGCGGTGGCCGTCTCCGAGGACAACACCGCCTTCACCGTGACCTACAGCGACTACCTCGCCCAGGCCGGCGGCAACTCCGACCCCACGGCGTTCCGCAAGAACTGCCAACTCAGCCTGGTCGTCCATGTCCCGGGCGGTTTCACGTACGCCATCGCCAGCGCCGACTACCGCGGCTTCGCCTCGCTGCAGCGCGGGGCGTCCGGCAACCAGAGAGCCTCGTACTACTTCCAGGGCTCCTCGGACACGGTGTCCAAGAACCACCCCTTCACCGGTCCCCGCGACGACAACTGGCAGGCCACCGACACCACGGACTGGCCCCAACTCGTCTACGCCCCCTGCGGAGTCCAGCGCAACTTCAACATCAACACCGAGCTCCGCGTGACCGCCGGCACGCAGTCGCCCGGCAAGGTCAGCTTCATGACGATGGACTCGACGGACGGGGACATCAGCACGGTGTACCACATGGCGTGGAAGGAGTGCCCGAAGAAGTAGGGCACGTTCCCCGGCCCGCTTCGGTGAGGGCCTGAGTACTCGTACTCAGGCCCTCACTCCCGCCCTGTGCGACGGTGAGCGCATGGCGAAGAGCAGGACGTCTCGTGGGGTGAAGGGCACGATCGTGGCGGCACTGGCGGCCGTCGTCTGCTACTGGATGTGGACCTCTCTGCTGGAGTGGTCCAACGACGTGGCTCAGTCCGGCGGCGACACCCTGGGCTCAGGGTTTCTGGAAGCCCTGCTGGTGCGCCTCATCGGTCTGCTGTCGTTGCCGGTCCTGCTGTGGGCGGGCATGCGGTTGCTGAGGGAGCGCGGCAACCATCTGCTCATCGCGGCCGGCCATGCGGAGGCGTGGCTCATCGGTGGCTACCTCGTCGAGCAGGGCGGGGTCAGCGACACGGTCACGGTCCTGTGCCTCGCCCTGTTCGCGGGGCTCGGCGGCCTGCTGTCCCTCGTGGAGGTGGAGCAGGCCGGTCTGCCCGACCTGCAGGGCTAGGCGCCGGGCCGCGGAGCGCGAACTCCAGCAACGCGCACCACTCGCCGCGGGCGTGGAGGTGCTGCTGGTGATCACTCAGGGCTGGCAGATATATTTCGTAGCTCGATATATGCTCGAAGCATGACCAGACGGAATCCGCCCTTGACGGAACCGCAGTACTTCATCCTTGCTGCACTCATGGATGGGCCGTTGCACGGTTACGGCATCATCAAGGCTGCCGAGCAGGCCACCGACGGGCGGCTCCGGATCGCTGTCGGCACTCTCTACGGCGCGCTGGAGCGGATGGAGCGGGCCGGGCTGGTGGCCGCCGGCCATGAGGAGATCGTGGACGGGCGGGCGCGGCGCTACTACCGGCTCACCGAGGACGGCACCGAGGCGCTCAGCCGGGAGGCGCTGCGGATGCAGCAGGCGGCGGCCGTCGTCATCGGACACTCGCGGGATGCCGGAGCGGCCCCGGCATGAATCGTCTGCTGCTTGCGGCCTATCCCGAGCCCTACCGTTCCCGGCAGGGAGAGGAGGTGCTGGCCTGCCTGTCCGAGGCGTATCCCGGCCGCTCCTGGCCCCCGCCGCGGGAAGTTGCCGCCCTGGTGCGCGCCGGGGTGCAGGCCCGCGCCCGTGCCGTCGTCGACGACACGGCCCGGCCGTGGTGGCTGGACGGCATCCATCTGGCCGCCCTGGCCCTCGCCGGGCTGGCGCTGGTTCCGTACTTGCAGGATGTGTGGCACTGGGCACTGCACATCGACCCCGGACAGCACGCCATCGCCTTCCACTTCTCCGGCTGGTACCCGTGGGCCGAAGGTCCCACGCGGATACGGCTGCTGCCCTACGGGCTGCTCCCGCTGGGCTGCCTGATCGCCCTGCTGCGCGGCAGACCGTGGATCGCGCTGCCGGCCGCGGCAGCCATGATCTGGGCCGGCGCCACGTCCCACGGCCGCACCCTCTTCGGCGACGAGGGCAAGGCGGGCCTGGGTTACTACGGTCTTGGCGCCCCGATAACGGCCCGTGACCTGGTGCTGTCGGGGGCACTGTGCGCCGCGTGCGCCGTGCTGGCGCTCTGCCGTCCCAGCCGTCTGCGACGCCGCTCGTACCGCTGGCTGGCCCCCGTCGTGCTCGCCATGTTCGTGGCCGGGGGCCTGCACATCATCTCCGTCAGTCCGGCTTTCCAGCGCGGGTTGTTCGTGCTCGAAGTCGTCGCGCTGATCGCCGCGTGGGTGGCGACGGCCGCCACCGGCGACCACCGGTGGCTGATCCCCGTCGCGGCGTTCGCGATCGTCCGCACGCAGGCGATCGTCGTCCGGCCGGACGCGTTCATGCAGTCCTTTCCGGACCTGGTCGTCCTCATCCTGCTGATCGCACCCCTCCCCGCCGTGGCGATCGCCGCCCAGCGCCGACAGGGGCAGGCACTCGCCGAATAGGAGCGACCCCCCGATGGGCCGGCCGAGCCCGGCGGCCCACGGCGTGCCGCATGACGTGCGTGACCGAACTCCCCTCAACGGAAGAAACAGAGCGATGACTCAGCACGATTCCCCGTCCCTGCCCGCGCACCGACCGGGGGCCTCGAGGCAGGCCCCCGAGGCCCCCGACGACCCCAGCCCGTCGCGTACGACACGGCCGTGGATGCCGGCTCTGCTCTACACCCTGGGGTTCCTGACGGTTTATCTGCTCGCCATCTGCACCCCGTGGGGGCAACGAGCCGAGAACGCCCTGTTCGGTCTCGGTAAACAGGGCGGCGAAGAAGCCTGGATCTACCCCCTGTCAGGAGCGGAATACGGCTCGACGCCCCTGCCGCCGCTGGAATTGAGCGCCAAGCCCACCCTGATGGTGGGCCTGGCCGTCATCGTGGTCCTCACCCTGGTGCGGCGGTGCTGGCGGCAGGGATGCGCGGCGCTCGCGGTCGTCATTCTCACGACCGGAAGCCAGGATGTGCTCAAATCGACCATTCTGCCCCGCCCCGATCTGGTGGGCGCGCCGGAGAACCTCCTTGATCAGGGTTTCCCCAGCGGGCACACGGCCATCCCCGCCGTGCTGACCCTCGCCGCCGTCCTGGTGGTTTCCCCCCGCATCCGCCCCTACGTCGGCACGGCCGGTGTGCTGTGGCTGGCCTGCATCGCCGCCTACAGTGCGACCGCCGGCGGCCACCGGCCCAGCGAAGTGCTGGGAGCCACGCTGTTGGCCTGTGCCTGTTACGGCCTCGCAACCTGGCTGCTGCCGCCGGCCGCCGTGCCAGGCGCCACGCGGAGCCCCCGTGCGCTGCCCGTCATCACCCTGACGCTGGCAATGGCCGTCGCCCTCGTTTCCGGCGCACGGAACGACACCCTCACAAGGTCACTGACCTCCGCGGCGACGGCCTTCATATGCGCGGCCCTGGTCTGGTACGCCGCAGTCGGGCGGCCCGCACACACCGCACGCCGCACACGCCCCGCACTGGACTGACCACGACCAGCACGCGGTACTGCGCAGGCGACTGGACTTCCTGGAACAGCCCGCGAGCTTCTTCCGCGATGGCCGCACAACGCGACCCGGCCCGGGCCCCGCTCCTCGAGAGGACCGGGGCCCGGGCCGGGAGGTGCGGCTGTGGCTGTGCGTCAGGACGTGGGTCAGACCCGGGTGAGGCGGACCGCCACCGTCTCGTTGACCGTTACCGGCTGGTTGTAGTCCGGGTCTGTCGCCGTCGCGCGGCCTTCGACCTCGACGTCCCCCTTCTGGAAGGGGACCGAGCCGGTGGGTACGGCCGTACCGGTCCAGGCGGCCGGGGCGCCAGGGGTGCAGGACACCGACGTGGAGAAGGAACCGCGGATGAGGTCCCGCTTCTTCACCTGGGTGACGTCGCCCGCCACTGTCACCCGCACCGGCTTGTCGCAGCTCACCGTGCCGTGGAAGGTGGCCTTGCCGTTGAGGGAGGACGCGGTGCCGTCCAGGGCGATGCCGAGGCCCAGGCCGAGTTCGGCCGGCGGGGCCGGGTTCTCGATGTGGACCTCGCCGCGCGCGGCCGGGGTGCCTCCCTCGCAGTGCTGCTCGAAGCTGGCGTCGAGCTTCTTCACGTAGCCCTGGGGACCGAACTCCACCGCGGAGACGGTGAAGGTGCCGGTGAGCTGGTTGCAGCCGCGGCCGTTGCCGCTGAGCGACAGGCCCGGTTCGGTACGTTCGTTGAACGGGTAGCGGGTGGCTCCCGTGTAGGTCCCGGGCGTCAGGGTCTTGCCGGACGGCGCCCCGAGGCTGAGGGTCCACCAGTCGCCGTTCGCTCCGTCGACGGAGAGGGTGACCACCCTGTTGTCGGTGTTGGCGGAGACGTTCATGTGGTCCTGGGACGCCGTCGCGTAGGCGTAGGACTGGCCGCCGCTGATGTAGTCGCCCTCGTCGCCGCTGAAGCTGAAGGAGCCATCGGTGACCGGCAGGGCGTGCGCTTCGGTGCCGGAGAGCAGGCCGGTGGTGCCGGTGGCCATGGCCAGCGCGAGAGTGGCGGTGGCCCGGGCCAGGTCGAGTGCAGCAGGGTAAATGACCAACGAAGCCACCGAGCAGCGTAGTTGAGACGTCAGGCATCTCGATTAACAGCTCGGGGGGCCTCGTTCGTTTGCGCTTCGTGGGCCGTCACCTGATCGGTGGCCAACTCGAAGAAGCTCAATGAAGCGATGTGCACCCCAGGGCGTGAGTAGTCGCGATCACGCCAATCCGATGGCCATGACGGCTTCTCCGATCATGTGACCAGTAAGGAGGCGGTCCACTCACGCTGGGTCACCGCCTTGTTCTAGCCGAGTTCTTCCCATTGTGTTAGTTCACGCAGCCCACGGACCAGGCATCACTCGGCCCTTCCTTTTCACTTCTGCACCACAGGTGATGCACCGTGCTCACACAAGCGCGAAGACTTTTCATAACCGCCTTGACCCTGACACTGCTGGTCACCGCAGGCGTCGCCCCCTCGTGGGCGGCACCTCGGGACCGACCATCCACCACTGGCGCGGCAGCCGCCGCGAACGTTCGCGCCAGGACGGCGGCGGACTTGCCCAAACCCCCCAAGGCCATGACGCTGGCCGAGCGCCGTAGACAGGTTGCGAAGGAGCGGCACGAACTGTCGCCCATGCGCGCCTACATGGACGCGCCGGAGCGAACGGCCAAGGGCACGCCCCACAGTCGGCCGAACGCGAAGCGCATCAAGCGCGGTCCCGCCGCCGGCTCGGGCGCGGGCGGACCGAGCCTTGCTGCGGCTCCTGGGAATCCGGTGTCGGTCTCGGCCTGGGCGACCGCGTACCCGGGGCTTTTGTCGATCGGCGGGCAGGTGAAGTTGCCGCTGCGGGGATCGACGTACAGCGGGATGTGGCTGTACGTCATGGACGAGGCGGGCAACCCGGTAGTCCAGCAGGAGATCAAGAAGGCCACGGACGACCCCAGCGGCGACACTCCGGAGACCGGGGCCTGGTGTTATGACTGGTGGTCGAGCAACTCCTATCCCACCGACCAGTGCTTCTGGTGGGCGAACAACGCGCAAGGCGGCAAGCTACAGGACGGCAAGAAGTACTACGCCTGGGTCTTCCTGACCGCCTCCGACGGTTCATCGAGCCCGGGCGGGACCACCTCGCCGTTGGTGGCAGCGTTCTACACCCCGGTCATCCCCGGCGCGCAGGCGGGCATCTGCACCTGCTACGCGCAGGCCAACCGCGCCGACCCGGTCAACACGGCGACCGGCATGTTCTATGAGCAGCTCACCGACGCCTCGCTTGTCAGCCCTGGCGTGCCGCTGGCCCTGGAGCGGACCTACCGTTCGGACTTGACGGCCGTCGGGCTGTTGGGGCGCGGGTGGGCCACACCCTTCGACGCGAAGCTGACGCTCGCCACGGGGAAGGCGACCTACCGCACGGGCGACGGGGCGTCGTTCGTGTTCACGCAGGCCAGCGACGGCACGTACGCCACTCCGGCGGGCTCGGCGGCCAAGCTGGTCAAGGGCACGAGCACGTACACGATCACCACACCGGATCACACCAAGCGGACCTTCGACAGCACCGGCCTGCTCACTTCCATGGTCGACAAGGCGGGCAAGGGCCTGAGCCTGACGTACGCGTCCGGCAAGCTCGCCTCCGTCAAGGACGCCGCCGGCCGTACCACCACCTTCACGCCCGGTACCGACGGGCTGCTGTCCAAGGTCAGTCTGCCGGACGGCACTTCGGTGGTCTACACCTACACCGGCGGCCTGCTGACGTCTGTCACGGACCCGGCCGGGAAGACGTCGTCGTACGCGTACGGCACCGACAAGCGGCTGTCCTCGTACACCGACCCGGCAGGCGGCAAGGTCACCAACGCCTACGACAGCGCGGGCCGGATCAAGTCCCAGACCGACCAGAACAGCAAGACGACCACATTCACGTGGGACGGCAAGAGCGAGTCGCACACTACGGCCCCGGACGGCGGTGTGTGGACCGACGTGTATGCCGGCAACGTCCTGATGGAGACGATCGACCCGTACGGCAAGAGCGTCACCTACGACTACGACCGCTACCTGCGGCCGGTCGCCATCACCGACCAGCGCGGCAACACCACGTCGATGACGTACGACAGCGCCGGTCGGATGCTCACCCGCAGCGCGCCCACCGCGCTCGGCTACAAGGAGAGCTGGACCTACGACACCGCGGGCAACATCACCAGCCACACCGACGGCCGCGCCAACAAGACGACGTACACGTACAACACGTCGAACCAGCTGACGTCCACCACAGACCCGTTGGCCGGCAAGACCTCCTACACGTACACCACGCTGGGTGCCATCGCGACCGTGACGACGCCACGCGGCAAAACCACCACCTACGGCTACGACACGGCGGGCAACCGGACCTCGGTCACCACCCCACTGGGTGAGAAGACGACGTTCACCTACAACAAGGCCGGCCGGATCGCGTCCAAGACCGACCCACGCGGCAACATAGCGGGGGCTGACCCGGCCGCTTACACCACCAACTACGCCTACGACGGGCGAGGACTGCTCAGCTCGGCCACCGACCCGCTGGGCCGCACCACGACCTACAAGTACAACGGCGCCGAGCAGCTGACCTCCGCAGAGAACCCGGCAGGCGACACCACCACCTACACCTACGACGACGCCGGTCATCTGACAAAGGGGACCGACGCAGCGGGCAAGTCCGTCACCCGCACCTACGACGCCAGCGGGCGCCCCGCCTCGGAGACCGACGCCACCGGCAACAAAGCCACCTACACCTACGACAAGGTCGGTCGCCTGCTCACCAGCGTCTCGCCGCGGGGCAACGTCACCGGGGCTGACCCGGCCGCCTACACCACGAGCTACGCCTACGACGCGGCGGGCAACCGCACGAAGGTGACCGGACCGACCGGTGCGTTTTCCACGACGACCTACGACGCGATCAACCGGCCACTGGTGGTCACCGACCCGCTGAGCAAGCCCACAACGTACGCCTACGACGCCAACGACAACGTCACCAAGGTCACCGACGCAGCTGGCAAGACCGTCACCTCCGTCTACGACAAGAACAACCAGCTGACCAGCAGCACCAACCAGCTGAGCAAAACCACCACATACGCCTACGACGCCGACGGCAACCTGCTCAGCCGCACCTCCCCGCTGGGCAACAAGGAGAGCTGGACCTACGACGGTGACGGCCGCCAGGCCACCGCGGTTGACCCGCGAGGCAACGTCACCGGCGCCGACCCCGTCCAGTACACGACCACCTACGGCTATGACCCGGCGGGCAATTCCACCGCCGTCACTGATCCGCTCGGCGGAATGACCAGCACAGCGTTCGACGCGGTCGGCAACGTCACCAAGCACACCGACGCCGACAAGCGCGTGACCACCTACGGCTACAACAAACTCGACCAGCTCACCACGGTCACCGCCCCCGACGGCGCGGTCACCACCTATGACTACGACACCGTCGGCAATATCACAAAGCGCACCGACGCCAACGACCACACCACCGCCTACGGCTACGACGCGGTACGCCGACTGACCACGGTCACCGACCCGCTTAACCGCGTCACCTCGTACGAGTACGACGCCGACAACCACCTGACCAAGAAGACCACCCCCCGCGGCTCCACCACGTACACCTTCGACCCACGCGGCCTGCCCACCAAAACCGACTACTCGGACGCCACGCCCGACGCGACCTTCGGCTACGACAACGCTGGGCGGATGACGGCACGCGCCAACGCGAAGCTCTCTGAAGACTTCGTCTACGACGCGGTCGGCAACCTCACCAAGACCCGCGGCTTCTCCTACACCTACGACGCCGCCGGGCAGATGCTCACCCGCAAGTACCCCGACGGCAATACCATCGCCTACGCCTACGACAACGACGGCCGCACCTCCACCATGACGGCCGACGGCGCCACCACCACCTACACCTGGGACGCTGCGGGCAACCTCACCAAGTCGGCGCTGCCCAACACCGAGACGGAGGACCGCGCCTACGACCGGGCCGGCCAGCTGACGGCCGTCACTTCGGCCAAGGCGGGCGCCACGGTCACCAAGACCGCGCTCACCCTTTCCGCCGCGGGCCTGCCCACCCACGTCGACGTCACCCGGGCCAGTGTCGGCACCGGCGGCCACGACCTCGCCTACGACACAGCGGGCCGCCTCACCTCCGGATGCTTCCCCCAGCCGGACGTGACCGGCTGCCCGGCAAGCCGCACCACGTCCTACACCTACGACAAGGTCGGCAACCGCCTGACCTCCACCCTCGGCACCACGTCAACCGGCTACGCCTACGACGCGGCCGACCAGCTCACCTCAACGACGTCCGGCCCGGCCACCACTGCCTACGAATACGACGCGGAAGGCAACCAGACCAAAGCTGGAGCCGACACCTACACCTACGATCTGGCCGGGCAGATCTCCGCCGCCACGGTCGCGGGCGCCGACTACACCTACGACCACGACACCAGCGGCAACCAACTCAGCACAGCCAATGACGGTGCCGTCACCAACCGCACCGAGTGGGACCCCAACGCGCCGCTGCCGATGCTGGCGACGGAGTACGACGGGGCAGGAGCAGTCAAGCAGTCCTACCGCTACGACCCCCTTGGCCAGCCGGCCGCCACCAAGACCGGCGCGGGTGCGGTCTTCTACTACCACCATGACACCCAGGGCTCGCCGGTCGACGTCACCAGCAGCACCGGCGCCCTGCTCCAGCGTTGGGCCTACGACCCGTACGGCACCCGCGTCCTCAACACCGTCACGAGCGGCGCTCCCGCCAGTACCCCGTCCTACACGGGCGCCCGCTACGAGGCCACCACCGGCAACCTCGACCTTCACGCCCGCCAATACACCACCACCACCGGCCGCTTCAACCGCCCCGACCCGGCGACTGCCGACCGGAACAGCCCCTACATCTCGACCTACGCCTACGCCAACAACGCACCCACCCTGTACACCGACCCCAGCGGTCGGACACCTGTGCCGGGCGACAACAACGGTAACGGCAAGGTCGACGGCCTTGGCGAAGCACTCGACATCTTCGGCAACGCCTTCGTCGACGTCTTCAAGTCGCCCGGCGTACTCGCCGGGGATCTGCACGACGCCTTCACCGGCGAAAACGGCGGCGTCGGCGGCTTCGTCGACAAGTACCTCCCCGTCCGCCCCGCCTACCGCCTCTACCGCGCCTCGTACATGCTCCACCAGCAGGGCTGTGAGGAACTCTCCGACCTTTACGCCGACGCGGCCGACGAACTCGCCGCGCAGGTCGCCGCCGTCGGAGTCGGCGGCCTCACAGGGTGGCGGCGCCAGGCGTACGAGGCCGAGACTTCCATCCTCAATTCAGGCGGCGTAGCCCCGCGCGACAGCAAGGGGAAATATTCCAAGCGTGACGGAGAAGAGGGACGAGACGGATCGAACGACGAGCTGACGACTTGGGAAAACCTCATGCTGGATGGTGCGACAGTCATCCAGAAGGAAGTACCCGTTCAAGCTCCGGGTTTCAAGGTTCGCAAGTACGACGGGTTGGTCAAGATCAATGGCCGCTGGTATGGAATTGAGACCAAGGGAGGCAATGGCAAGCGCAATCCAGACCAGAAGAAATTCGACGACTGGCTGAACCAGCCGGGCAATACAGTTACCACGAAGGATGGGAAAACGCTTGTCGGAGTATTCGACTCATGGATCCCACCCGGTAGCATGAAGTCACGTGAGCACCTCGACGACTAGGCGTCCATCCAGCTGAACGGTGTGGGTGCCGGATACCTGGCACCCACACCGCGGCATTTGGGAGTTACATTGAGTTACGATATGGCCTTCTGGCAGGAAGACGGAGAAATTGACGCTGGAATCGCGTATCAAAAATATGACGCTATGACAGACGGCGAGTTGGGAATTTCCCCCAAGAGTGCAAATGTGACGGAATTCTACAAAGCCATTCTGCGCACGTATGACGACTTGACCATTGAGAATGCGGAGGACTCGCCGTGGGCCTCGCCTGTGCACTGCAACGAGGAGTGCGTCATCGTCGCGATCTCCTGGTCCAGGAAAAATGAGGTCGCCGACTCATTGAGGTCCCTTGCGCGTGCTCACAATCTTCTCACATATGATCCGCAAGAAGAAGAAATTGACAGATAGCGGCCACGGCAGCGAAATTGAGATATCACGCCGCCGACATCACCCCGCTTGACCTGATCGGCTACCCATGGTGGTGGGTGACGACTACAACATCACCTACCCCTATAGGAACGGAATCCGTGACCGCCCACCACGACATCTTCATTCATCCCGGCCGCCCCGAGGAGACATTGCTGGCGGATATGGCCGAGATTTCTGGTGGTAGGTTGCGCCTCACCGGTCAGGAAGCAGTGAACTACAACGGGAACCTCGGCAATACAGCGCTCGAACTCGCACTGGGCCACGACTACGAAGCGGACAAGGGCGTCCCATTCGACCGCTACCAGGTAGTTGTAACCGTTCGGGACTTCGCTGGCGACAAGGACCGGGAAGAGCGTTGCCGCTCAAGAGTGAGGATGGCCTCGGCGATGGACGACATTCGATTCGGGCTGCACCACGCTCTGCGGAAGATCCGCCACAACTTCAGTCGTGCGATGCCGCGCTCGACCGGTGAACGTGCCTCAGACAACGCGCGGTTGACGGTTGGCTTGGTGTGAGGTCGCGTCGAGGTGGGCGTCTGAGAGGTGTCGTCACCCACGGGCTGGCTCCCAAGTAGGCGCGGTCGACGAGGGTGGGGATGCCCTGACGTTCGCAGATCCGCAGGATGTGGTGGGCGCGGGCCGCCGTCAGGTCGTGCGCGCGGTCGGGCGCAGCAGCCGCCCGTCCGGGTCGGTGATCACCTGTACGCTCACGCCGTGCCGGCGGTGATTGTGGGAATAGCCGGCACGGCTGTCGCCGACCCGGTCGGATTTGGTGAGGGTGCCGTCCAGGAGGACGTAGTCGGGGTCAGCCTCGCGCAGCACACGCAGCAGCCCGGGCGCGCGGTCGGTCAGCAGATCGAGTACGGCCCTCGCGTACGCGTGGGCGGTGCCAACGGCGATACCGAAGCCGGCTGCGATCTGCGCGAGGGTGGCCTGCCGACGCAGGTGTTTGAACCAGGTCAGTTCACTGGCACGCGGGGCTCGACACGAACTCCGTCCAGGTCGCGGGGGAGAGGGCGAGTCGCGGGCCCTGGGTGTTCTTGGAGTCGCGGACGTGGATGGTGGCGGGGGTCAGGGCGACCTCGACGCAGTCGTCGCCGGATGCGCTGCTGTAGCTGGATTTCTGCCAGGCGACGGCTACTTCGACGCAGTCGCCGTCGCCACTGCTGCTGTACGTCGACTTGAACCAGGTCAGTTCACTGGTGCTCATAGCGCTCCTCGCATCCGCTGCAACAGGCTCACGGAGTCTTCGGAGGTGAGAGCCTGTGCACGCATCCTGGCATACCGCTTTTGGAGGACGCTGACCTCTTTCGGGTCGGAGAAGAGCAGGCCGCCGCGTTGGCCCTCGTTGTAGGCGTACCACTTGGCGTCCGGCGTCTCCAGCAACTGGATGGGGCCCGCCAGCCCGGCGTGCGACTCGCGCACCAACGGCATGATCTGGATCTCGATGTTCCGCAGCTCCGCCATCTCCAGAACGTGACCGATGAGTTCGTGTGTCACCTCCGTTCCGCCGGTGCGCCGCAGGAACAACTGCTCTTCGAGGACGAAGCTGAACTGGGTGTTGGGCCGCTCGACCAGCAGCCGCTTCCGATCGGCTCGTGCTGCCCACTGCACCTCGATCTGCTCGTCCTGCAATGGTGGCAGCTGATCGTCGAACAGCTGCCGCGCGTACGCCTCCGTCTGCAACAAGCCGGGAACCAACCGGCATTCGTACGTGTACAGCGTGATGGCGCCCGCCTCCATCCGCGCCCACTGCCGAAACCAAGCCGCCAACCCCGGCTGCCGAGCCAGATGCCCCGCCGCCTTCCGTAATGCCCCCGTGTTGCCGAGGGCCTCCTCCGCCCGGTCAACGAACGCCGGGTCCGGCATGCGTCGCCCCAACTCCACTGACGCCACCGTATGTTTGGAGAACCGGACCAGGTCCGCGAACTCCCCCCGGTTCAGTCCCGCATGCTCGCGCAAGGCCTGGACGACCGCCCCGAACGTCCGCAGACTGTCGGACGACTCCGGCTCGCTCCCGACCGCACCCACCGCTCCATCGACCACCACCGGTCACCTCCCGCACACAGGGTCACGGAAAGTCATCGGTACTGTCCAGTCCGTGACCGCGTACGCTGCCGCCGCGTACGCGCCTCCGACCTGGTGAAGTGGGCCTCGGGCACGCCAGATTGGGCGCATGGCAGCACTTCCCACCTCCCAAGGCCCGGTCACCGTACGTACGTTCGCCCAGCGCCTCAGTCCCACCCCGCGCGGAGCCCGCCTGGCCCGGTACCTCGCCCTGAACCAACTGCACGCCTGGGGCATCCCGCACGGCAGTGACCCCTCCGACGCCGTCGCGGTGATCGTCGCCGAGCTGGCCGCGAACGCGGTGACGCACGGGCGCGTACCCGGCCGGGACTTCGAGTTGCGGCTGGCGCTCGTCACCGGCAGCGTGCGCATCGAGGTGACCGACACCCGCCCGCAGCCGCGTCCCCCGGCCCCGGCGGACGTACGACGGCGACCACCCTGTCCGCTCGCCGGAACGGGGCGCGGCCTGCTTCTCGTGGACGCGCTCGCCGACCGGTGGGAGGTGGTCGACCGGGAGCCGCCGCCGGGCAAGACGGTACGGGCCGAGGTCGACCTGCCGGGGTGGCTGTCCCTGGTGAAGAGCACGGGGAACCGCCCCGGGTGACCGTACGTCCGGACATACGGTCACCCAGGGCGCGTCGGGTGCATCGGGTGCTTCGGGTGCTACGGGACGGGAATCGCGTCAGCTCTGTTCGACGCCCAGCGTGAGCGTGCCGGCGTAGCCGGTGGACGGTGAGCTGCCCAGGGCGGTCAGGGTGAGGAGGCCGGACGCGGCGCCTCCCTCGTCGTAGATGGAGTCCTGGGAGAGGGTGGTGCGGCGGACCGTGTTGGTCGAGTACGGCGACAGCGCGCCGACTCTGGCCGTGATCGTCTCGTTGAAGAAGAGCTGCCCGGTGTGCAGTTCCTGGCCGCCGGTGAACGAGCCGTCCGAGGTGAGCGTGACGTTCGTGTGCACCTTGACGTGGATGTGCACGCAGCGGCCCTGGTACCAGCCCGGGTAGACACTGGTGATGCTCGCGACGCCGCTGGAGTTCGTGAGCACGCCGCCGCGCAGGAAGGTGCCGTTGTCGGGCTCGTTGTGGCCGTTGTCGCCGACGAAGCCGGAGTACTCGCCGAGCGCGTCGCAGTGCCAGATCTCCACGAGCGCCTTGTTCAGCGGCACGCAGGTGTCGTCGTCGACGACGGTGAGGGTCAGTTTGAGCGGGAAGCCCGCCTTGCCTTCGCTGATGTCGGAGCGGACGAGCTGCCCGTCGAGGTAGTAGGGGCCTTCGGTCATCTCCCTGGTGAGGGTGCAGACGGCCGCGGCAGCCGCGGGTGCGGCGTCCGCGGCGGGGGCCGTGGGGGCTTCGGGTACGGCGGCGACGGCGAGGGTGGCCGCGGTGGCGCCCGTGGCGATCAGGACGGTGCGGCGACCGATCGGGTGGGATGCCTGTGGTTCCGTCGTGTCGTTCGTGGAGGTGTCTGTCATGAACACGGCACCCTAGAAGGGGAGACTGTCGATGGGCTGTCAGTTGGGCAAAATGACGGGCCGTCAAGTCGCTTGTGAGACGCCGTGCCGCCCGGTCGGGGTAACGTGATGTGACAAAAGGGATAAAAAGGGAGAAAGGGAGTGCCGATGGGGCTGACCGTGCGGGTCGAGAAGCGCATCGCCAAGGACTTTCCGGGGCGGGACGGCCGGGTGGTGGGGGAGCTCCTCGCCGAGCTCGTGCACCACCTGACCGAGCGGGGCGACCGGGAGGACAAGGAGCGCATCGCGGCCGCCACCCTGCTGTGCGGCCGGGGCCGGGTGGACCGTCTCCTCGACGCCGTCCAGCTGGCCAAGGAGGACTGGCGGGACGTCCTGGTCGGGGCGGGCCTGGCGGACGCGGGCTGGCGCGAGCAACTGGAAGTGGACTTCGGCCCCGGGTGACGCCCCGTCCGCGGCCCGGCGTGCAGTCCCGCCGGGTCGCGGACTCCGGTGTGCGGGTGTGGGTGCAGATGCGGGCGGTTGGGGCTGCGCGGACCATTGACGCGCAAGGGGTTCGATTCTACGGTCCGTCCGAAGTTCTGATCGGTGATCGATATACCGAACAAACGGAACCGTACTCCCCCCTCCAGGAGGCCCCGCGTGATCCGCACCTCCCGAACCTCCCGAACCACCCGGACCACCCGCAGCTCCCGCAGAGCCGCTCTCCTCGCCGTCCCCGCCGCCGTCCTGCTCGCCCTGATCCCCAGCTCGGCGTCCGCGTACCCCAACCCCGGGCGGGTGACCGGCGATGTCGTCGTCCACGATCCGACGATGATCCGCAACTCCTCGGGCCGGTACCTGCTGTACGGCACCGGAGGCGGCCTCGGCTACAAGACCTCCACCGACCGGATCAACTTCACGAACGGCGGCGACGCCTTCGGCGGCAAGCCGGGCTGGTGGTCGTCGTACGCCTCCGAGGCCTGGGCGCCCGACATCTCGTACCAGGGCGGCAAGTACCTGATGTACTACGCCGTCTCGACCTTCGGCTCGAACAAGTCGGCCATCGGACTGGCGACTTCGAGCACCGGGCTGCCGGGTTCCTGGAGCGACCAGGGCACCGTCTACGCCTCGACCACGTCGAGCGACTACAACGCGATCGACCCGAACCTCTTCGTGAACGACGACGGCAAGTGGTGGCTGTCCTTCGGCAGTTGGTGGACGGGGATCAAGATGATCCAGATCAACCCCGCCACCGGAAAGCAGCTCTCCTCCAACACCACCCGGTACTCCCTCGCCTCCCGCCCGACCGGAACCAAGGCGGTGGAGGCGCCGTACATCGTCAAGCGGAACGGCTCCTACTACCTCTTCGCCTCGTACGACACCTGCTGCGCCGGCACCAGCTCGACGTACAAGGTCAAGGTCGGCCGGGCGAGCAGCGTCACCGGGCCGTACCGCGACAAGAACGGCGTCGCGATGACGAACAACGGCGGTACCCCGGTCCTGGAGTCGCACGGCAGCGTCATCGGCCCGGGCGGGCAGTCGATCATGAACGACGCCGACGGGGACCTGATCGTCTACCACTACTACGACGGCAACGACAACGGCACACCCAAGCTCGGGATCAACCTCCTGAACTGGAGCAGCGGATGGCCCGTCGCCTACTGACCCGGCAGGCCGCGCCGCTACTGGTCCTGTCGCTCGGACAGCCCAGCGCGGGCGCGGCCTCGTTCACCAGCCTCGGCTGAACGACAACGGGCGGCGGTGACAGCAGTGGCGGCCGACCCCGTCGCCGTGGTGACCGCGTCTCACCCCGCCTGGCCCATCCCCGCCGCGTTCGGCCAGCTCTGGGCGTTGGGCCAGCCGGTGGCCGGGGCCGTCGTCAGGTCCGGTACGGGGGCCGGGCCGGTCATGCCGCGGACCTGGGCGGCGGTGAGACCACCGCGGGCCGGGACACCGGGCGGGGTCGGGCCGCCGGACATGGGGGCGGTCATCGGGCCCGACATCGGGCTGGCCATCGGACTGGCCATCGGAGGGGCGGAGGCCGCGGCCGGTACCGGACGCGGCACCTGACTGGGCATCGGGGCCGGAGCCGGCACCGGTGTCGGCATCTGGCTGGGTACCGGGGCCGGAGCCGGCGTGGGCATCTGGCTCGGCATCTGACTGGGCATCTGACTGGGCATCTGGTTGGGCATCTGGTTGGGCATCTGGCTCGGTACCGGTGCCTGGGCGGGAGCCTGAGCCGGGATGCCGAACGACTGTGGCGCTACCTGGGCCACCGCCGGCATCGGCATCCCGGCACCGCCGGGTTGAGCCGGCCGGCCCGGCTGGCCGGCTTGTGCCGCCGCAGGCATCGGCATGCCGCCGCCGATGGACGGGGAGCCTGAGAGCCCCTGCCCGCCGGCGGACATGGCCTGAGCGGCAAGGCCCTGCATGCCGGCCCCGTTGGTGGCGCCGACCAACCGGTCCACTGCCGCCGTACCCGAGCTGTAGCTGGTCCCGGTAGCCAGCTCGGGCACGGCGGCTCCCCTCCTGGTCCCGTAGAGCACCTGTTCCAGGCCGGACACCAGGCGACGCACGTCCACCTGGGGGCGCACCACGAGTCTCAGGAAGCGGCTGGAGGAGCCGATCTTGTTGCCGCACTCGCGGACGAGGATCCGGTGCTCGGTGAGCATCCGGTCCCGGACCACGGTGCCTTCGGCGCCCACGGGCAGGCGTACGAAGAGGAAGTTGCCCTGTGACGGATAGACCGTCAGTCCGGGCAGGGACGCGAGCTGGCCGGCCATGTCCAGCCGGTCGCGGCGGACCTGCTGGAGGCTCTGCGCGTACTCGGCGCCGTGCTCCTTCAGGATGAACACCACGTGCTCGGCGAAGGAGTTGAGGTTCCACTTGGGCAGCATCGAACGGATCCGGCCCGCGAGCGCCGGGTTGGCGACCAGATAGCCGAACCGGATGCCGTGCAGGCCGAAGTTCTTGCCGAGGCTGCGCAGCACCACCACGTTGGGCCGCAGCATGGCCTCGTGGACGACGCTCGGTTCGACCTCCGCGTCCGCGAACTCCAGGAACGACTCGTCGATGACGACGAGGTCCAGGTCGGCCATCGCGTCCATGAACTGCACGACCGCGTGCTTGTGCAGAAAGCCGCCGTCGGGGTTGTTCGGGTTGCAGATCACGGCGACACGGGTGCCGCGGGCGCGGATGAACTCGGCGTACTGCGCGAGGTCCAGGGCGAAACCGCTGGACTCCTGGAGCGGGAACATGTCGACCCGCTTGCCGGTCTCCATCGGCTGGTCGGTCCAGCGGCCGAAGGTGGGCACGGGGATGGCGAGCGACTCGCGCACCAGGAGGTGGTCGATCCAGGTGATCAGCTCGGTCGAGCCGTTGCCCATCGCCACGCACTGCGGCGGCAGTTGGAGCAGGCTGCACAGCTCGGCCGTGATGGTGTCGGCGCTGCTCGGGTAGTACGTGATGATCTCCCGCAGCCGCGCCGCCATCTCGTCGAACATGGCGGGGGTGGGGAAGTAGGGGTTGCACGGAATGCAGAAGTCGACCGGGCCGGCCCCTTCGCCGCCCTCCCGCGTCAAGGCCGCCATCGACGGGCTGTGCGCCGCGGTGCTGCGGAACAGCGAGGTGACGTTGTCAGCCAAGGAGAGCCTCCGTATGGGGCGGGCCCGGCGGGGACGACCGGGCCCGTCGTCATTGGGTGGCCCGCGCGGGGGAGCACGGGCCGCCCTTACATACGAGGGCAGTGGTGACACCGTTCAACAGATGTGAAAGAACGATGACTTCTAAACCTGTCCGTGGAACGTGTCCGGAAAAACGCCGCCGGCCCTACGCGTCGAACGAGTGGATCGTCGTCGTCCGGTACGTCTGCCCAGGTCGCAGCACGGTGGACGCGAACGACGGGTGGTTCGGCGCGTCCGGGAAGTGCTGCGTCTCCAGGCAGAGCGCGTCGCCCTGGCGGTAGGTGCTGCCGCTGGTGCCGACCAGGGTGCCGTCAAGGAAGTTGCCGGAGTAGAACTGGAGCCCCGGCTCGACGGTGGCGATCTTCAGGGTGCGTCCGGAGGACGGGTCCCGGAGGGTCGCGACATGCTCGGGCTTGGCCGTGATGCCCTTGTCGAGGGCCCAGTTGTGGTCGTAGCCCTGGGCGAGAATCTGCTGCGGGTGACCGGCGCGGATGTCGTCGCCGATCGCCTTGGCCCGGCGGAAGTCGAAGGGGGTGCCGGAGACCTTCGCCAGTTCACCGGTCGGGATGAGGCCCGAGTCGGTGGGGGTGTAGCGGGCGGCGGCGATCTTCAGCTCGTGGTCCTCGATGGAGCCGCTGCCCTCGCCGGCCAGGTTCCAGTAGACGTGGCTGGTCAGGTTGACGACGGTGGCCTTGGTGGTGGTGGCCTCGTAGTCGATGCGCCAGTCGCCGTGCCGGGTGAGGGTGTAGGTGACCTTCACCTTGAGCGTGCCCGGGTAGCCCATCTCCCCGTCGACGCTGGTGTAGTGCAGGTACAGGCCGACGTCCGAGCCCTTGGTGAACGGCTCGACGTCCCAGACGTGCTTGTCGAAGCCCTGGGTGCCGCCGTGCAGGCTGTTGTCGCCGTCGTTGACGGAGAGCTGGTAGCTCTTGCCGTCCAGGGTGAACTGGCCCTTGGCGATCCGGTTGCCGTAACGGCCGATCAGGGCGCCGAAGTACGGGGTCTTGGCGACGTAGTCCTCGATGTTGTCGAAACCGAGGGAGACATTGGCGTACTCGCCGTGCCGGTCCGGGATCTCCAGGGACTGGACGACGCCGCCCCAGGACAGGACCTTCAGGCGGGTGCCGCCGTTCTCCAGCGACCAGCGGTAGACCTTCGTGCCGTCGGCGAGCTTGCCGAAGAGCTCCTTCACCGGTGTCCTGCCTCCCGTTGCGTGCGCGGTGCCACCGACGGTGGCGGCGGTGACACCGGCGGCGGCCGCCCCGGCGATGACGGTACGTCTGCTCAGTTCCACGTGCGGCTCCTCGTGAATGAGGGGAGTTGCCTCCCCGTACTGTGCGGTGCGTAGTCGTGCGAACAGCATTGTGCTGTTCCTGTCAAAATCGAGTCCGGGAAGGACCGGGGCCCCGCCGGTCGGCGGGGCCCCGGTCCTTCTACGAACCGACCTTGCGCTTGTTCCAGACGTCGAATCCGACCGCCGCCAACAGGGCCATGCCCTTGATGACCTGCTGCCAGTCGCTGCCGACGCTGAGGAGGTTCATGCCGTTGTTCAGCACACCGAGGACGAGACCGCCGATGATCGCGCCGAGGACGGTGCCGACACCGCCGCTCATGGACGCGCCGCCGATGAACGCCGAGGCGATCGCCTCGAGTTCGTAGTTCAGGCCGGCCTTCGGTGAGGCCGCGTTCAGGCGGGCGGCGATCGCCAGACCCGCCAGGGCCGCGAGCGCGCCCATGTTCAGGAAGACCAGGAAGGTGACCTTCTTGTCCTTGACGCCGGAGAGCTTCGCCGCCGGCAGGTTGCCGCCGATGGCGTAGATGTGGCGGCCGAAGACGGCGTTGCGCATGAGGTAGCCGTAGCCGACCACCAGCACGCCGAGGATCAGCAGGATGATCGGCGCGCCCTTGTAGCTGGCGAGCAGCAGCGTGACGACGAGGATCGCGGCGACGATGGAGATGATCTTGAGCAGGAAGAGGTTCCGCGGAACCACGTCGAGCGAGAACTCCTTCTGGCGCCTGCGGTCGCGGACCTCCTGGAAGACCGCGAAGACGATCAGGGCCAGGCCGAGCAGCAGCGTGAGGTTGTGGTAGTTGGTGTTGGGGCCGGCCTCGGGCAGGAATCCGTTGCCGATCTTCTGCAGTCCGTCCGGGAACGGGCCGAGGGTCTGGCCCTCCAGGAGGATCTCCGTCATACCGCGGAAGATCAGCATGCCGGCGAGGGTGACGATGAACGACGGTATGCCGAGATAGGCGATCAGGAACCCTTGCACCGAGCCCGCGACCGCGCCCACCACCAGGCTCAGCACCACGGCCACCGGCCACGACACGTCGTGCTGCACGGTCAGTACGGCCGCGAACGCCCCCACGAAGGCCGTCACCGAACCGACCGACAGGTCGATGTGGCCCGCGATGATCACCAGCATCATGCCGACCGCGAGGATCAGGACGTAGCTGTTCTGCAGAACCAGGTTGGAGACGTTGCGCGGCAGCAGCAGGTCGCCGTCCGTCCACACGGCGAACAGGGCGACGATCAGGCCGAGCGCGATCAGCATGCCGTACTGGCGCATGTTGCGGCGCAGGCCGTCCAGCACGAGCTGCAGCAGGCCTCCGCCGGCGGCCGCACCTCCGCCCTTGCCGGGCGGCGCCGGGGCCGGCGTCTTGGCGGTCACATCCGTGCTCATCCCGTTACCTCTTTGTCCTTTGTCATCTGGCGCATCAGCGATTCCTGCGAGGCCTCGGCCCGCGAGAACTCACCGGTGAGCCGCCCCGCGGCCATCGTGTAGATGCGGTCGCACATACCGAGCAGCTCAGGCAGCTCGGAGGAGATGAAGACGACCGCCTTGCCCTGGGCCGCCAGTTGGTCGATGACCGTGTAGATCTCGTACTTGGCGCCGACGTCGATCCCTCGCGTCGGCTCGTCCAGGATCAGCACCTCGGGACCCGCGAAGATCCACTTGCTGAGGACGACCTTCTGCTGGTTGCCGCCGGACAGCTTGCCCACCGGCTCGGAGACCGTCGGCGCCTTGATGTTCATGGACTTGCGGAAGCCCTCGGAGACCCGCCGCTCCGCCTGCTCGTCGACGATCCCGCGCTTGGCCACCTTGCCCAGTGCGCTGAGCGAGATGTTGCGGTTGATGGTGTCGATGAGGTTGAGGCCGTAGTGCTTGCGGTCCTCGGTGACGTACGCGATGCCGTGCTTGACCGCCTCCGGGACGGTCTTGGTACGGATCTCCGTGCCGTCCTTGTGGACCTGGCCGCCCGCGTACCGGCCGTAGGACCGGCCGAAGACGCTCATCGCGAGTTCGGTGCGGCCGGCGCCCATCAGGCCCGCGATGCCGACGATCTCCCCGCGCTTGACGTTGATCGACACGTCGTCGACCACCTTGCGCTGCTGGTCGATCGGGTGGTGCACGGACCAGTTGCGGATCTCGAGAGCCGGGGCGGTGCCCACCTTCCCCTCGTACGCGGTGCGTTCGGGGAACCGGTGGTCGAGGTCGCGGCCCACCATGCCGGAGATGATCCGGTCCTCGGTGGTGTCCGAGGCCTTCACGTCGAGGGTCTCGATGGTCTGCCCGTCCCGCAGGATCGTCACCGAGTCGGCGACCTTGCGGATCTCGTTCAGCTTGTGGGAGATGATGATCGAGGTGATGCCCTGCTTCTTCAACTCCAGGATGAGATCCAGGAGTTTGCCGCTGTCCTCGTCGTTCAGAGCCGCGGTCGGCTCGTCGAGGATGAGCAGCTTCACCTTCTTCGACAGCGCCTTCGCGATCTCCACCAGCTGCTGCTTGCCCACGCCGATGTCGGCGACGCGGGTCTCCGGGTGGTCGGAGAGACCGACCCGGCGCAGCAGTTCACTGGCGTGCTTGAGCGTGTCGTTCCAGTTGATGAGCCCGCGGGTGGCGTGCTCGTTGCCGAGGAAGATGTTCTCCGCGAGGGAGAGATAGGGCACCAGGGCCAGCTCCTGGTGAATGATCACGATGCCGCGATGCTCGCTGGCTCTGATGTCCTTGAACTCGCAGACGTCTCCTTCGAAAAGGATCTCGCCCTCGTACGTGCCGTGCGGGTGAACGCCGGAGAGGACCTTCATCAGGGTCGACTTGCCGGCCCCGTTCTCCCCGCAGATGGCATGGACCTCGCCCTGTTGGACGGTCAGCGTGACGTCCGACAGCGCCTTGACGCCGGGAAAGGTCTTGACGATCGAGCGCATTTCCAGGACGGGTCCCGCCATGGTCGTGCCTTCCAATCTGTTGCTGCCAGTGGGCCCGTCGGTCAGTTGAGGTCGCCGGCCTTGTAGAAGCCGGAGTCGACGAGCTCCTTCTGCCAGTTGCCCTTGTCGACGCTCACGGGCTGCAGCAGGTACGCGGGCACGACCTTCGACCCGTTGTCGTAGGTCTTCTCGTCGTTGACCTCGACCTTCTTCTTGTTCAGCACCGAGTCGACCATGTTCGTGGCGACCTCGGCGAGCTTGCGGATGTCCTTGAAGACGGTCTGCGTCTGCTGGCCCGACTTGATCGACTTCACCGAGGCGACCTCGGCGTCCTGGCCGGTGATGACGGGCAGCGGCTTGCTCGCGGAGCCGTAACCGTCCGACTTCAGCGCGGAGATGATGCCGATCGAGATGCCGTCGTACGGCGAGAGGACCGCGTCGACCCGGCCGCTCTTGTAGGTGCCGGTCAGGAGGTCGTCCATGCGCCGCTGGGCGGTGGCGCCGTCCCAGCGCAGCGTGGTGACCTTGCTGAGCTCGGTCTGACCGGACTTGACGACCAGCTGCTTCTTGTCGATGTACGGCTGGAGCACCTTCATGGCGCCGCCGAAGAAGTACTTGGTGTTGTTGTCGTCGTTGGAGCCGGCGAAGAGCTCGATGTTGAACGGGCCCTTCTTGGAGCCGTCCTTCAGGCCGAGCTTCTCGACGATGTAGCTGCCCTGGAGCTCGCCGACCTTCTCGTTGTCGAAGGACGCGTAGTAGTCGACGTCCTTCGAGCCGAGGATCAGGCGGTCGTAGGAGATCACCGGGATGTTGGCGTCCTTGGCCTGCTGGAGGACGTTGTTGAGCGACTTGTTGTCGATCGCCGCGATGATCAGCGCCTTGACGCCCTGCGTGATCATGTTCTCGATCTGCGAGACCTGCTGGTCGGGCTCGTCCTCGCCGTAGACCAGCTTGGTCTTGTAGCCCTTGGCCTGCAGGTCCTTGACGACGTTCTTGCCGTCGGCGATCCAGCGCTCGGAGGACTTGGTCGGCATGGAGATGCCGATGGTGGCGCCCTTGGTGCTGCCCGACTTCTCCTCGCTGCCTCCCTCGCCGCTCTGGCCGCAGGCGGAGAGGGTCAGGGCGAGTGAGGCGGAGGCGGATATGGCGGCGAGTGCGGCTCGACGGGTACGCATGATCATCATCCTTGATGTCGGGGCGGGCTCGTTCCTGCACCGTGCGCACGTTCCCTGGCGCCGATGAGAAGAGAGACCGATAGAAAGGGTGTGTGGGATTGTGTGTGGCTGCGTCGGCTTTTGTGAAGGGGCGTTGTCCGGAACGTTATGAGGGCGTATCGAACCGACGCAGAGCGCCAGGCAGCCGGGAGCCGAGCGGTGCCATGTCGTCGCCAACTCCGTGCCGTGCGAGCAGATCCAGGGCGAGTCTGCCGCGCCGCACCCGTTCCCGGGCGGTGGACAGGGTCACGTCACGCAGATGGTGCCCGTACGGGTAGATCGCCGGGGCCTTCGAGAGGCCGAACTTCAGGTAGAGCGGTGCACCGCGCCGGATCAGCTCGGCGACCTCGTACATCCGCACATAGCCGCCGAGATCGTCGGGTGCCTCGATGTACATGTCCATCGGGGCGCCGGAAACCCGGCGGATCTCGGTGAGGTGATCGAGCGTCAGGTCGCTGGGCACGTTGACCGAGTCGGCGCCCAGGTTCTCGTACACCGCGTACGCGGCCGGGTTGACGGGCCCGATCAGGGCGCTCACCTTGAGGGTCGTGTCCGCCGGGATGATGCCGGCCAGCCGCGCCCGGTGCAGCGTCCACAGCACGCCCTCGTCGGCGACGAGCAGGCACTTGACGCCCAACTCCGTTGCCCGCACGGCGTCTTCGACGCATCCGGCGACCGCGTCGTGGCCGCGGGCCCGCAGGCCCCCGCCGCGCGAGTCGGTCCGGGTCGAGCCGCCGATGTCCCAGGTGCCGCGGGGGCCGGTGAACAGGCAGAGCTCGATGTCGCGTTCGGCGGTGGACTCGACCATCTCGGTGATCTCGGCGTCGGTCAGCATCCACACGCCGCTGCCCTGGCTGATCCGGTGGATCGGCACGTCGAGGCGCGAGGACTCCTTGAGGACGACGGCCAGCGCCTCGGGACCCTCGCACGAGGGGATCTCGGTGCGCCAGCGGCCGCCGCCGGGGAAGGTGTGCGGCGAGGCGTCGGCGGGGTCGAGGGCGGGAGCGCCCAGGCCAAGGGCGGTGAGCGCCTGCTCACCGGGCCTGCGGGCTGCCGTGGTGGAAGCGTCGGTCACGAGGAGTCCTTAGTGTTCGGTATGTCGGACGAAGTTCGCGGCTCAGGGGACGGAAAGACTGTGGGGTACGCCGGTCCGGGGGCCGTCAGGTAACCGCCGGACCGGCGTACGTCTAGGGGCGCAGCAGCACCTTTCCGACCTTCGGGTCACCGGACCCGACCAGCTCGATGGCCTGCGGGAACTCGGCCAGCGGCAGCTCGTGCGTGACCAGCGGCAGCGGCTCGAGCAGTCCGGCCGCGAACACCCGCACCGTGTGCGCCCAGGCGTCGGGCGGTGCTCCGAAGACGGTGTGCACCTCCAGCTGCCGTACGACCAGATCCGTCGGGTCGAGACCGTCGGCGCCCGGCGCCGGGATGCCCGTCAGGACCAGCCGGCCACCGCGCCTGAGCAGCGAGGCGGCGGTGCGCGCGGCGGACGCGGACCCGGCGGTCTCGATGACGACGTCGAAGTCCTCGGGGAGCTGCTGGTCCTTCGTGCGGAAGTCCGTGGCGCCGAACCGGCGGGACAGCGCCTCGCGGTCGTTGCGGGTGCCCACGACCAGCAGCTCGGCGGGGGAGCCGGCCTTCAGGAACTGCACGGCGAACATGCCCAGCGTCCCGGTGCCGACCACGGCGACCCGCTCGCCCGGCAGGGCGTTCGCCTTGATCGCGGCGGCCGCGATACAGGCGGCGGGCTCCAGCAGGGCGGCCGCCGTCAGGTCGGCGTCGTCCGGCAGCACGTGCAGAAGTCGCGCCGGGAGGGTGAGCGTGGCGGCCATCGCACCCGGCTCGGTGAACCCGGTCTCCTCGTACCCCGCCGTGCACAGCGTCGTCTCGCCCGCGTGGCAGCGGTCGCACACCTGGCAGTTGCGGAAGCCCTCACCGACGACCTTGCGGCCGACCAGGGACGCCGGTACCCCGGTACCGACGACCTCGACCGTCCCGGACCACTCGTGGCCGGGGGTGAGCGGGTAACGCACGTACCCCTCGGGCCGGTTGCCCTGGTACACCTCGCGGTCGCTGCCGCAGATGCCCACGGCGTGGACGCGCACCAGCGCCTCCCCGGCCTCCGGCTGCCGGGGGTCGTGCGAGGTCAGCCGGTGCTCGCCGGGCGCCTCGATGACGACGGCGGTGCTCACTTCTGGGCGCCCTTCGGCTTGCGCTGCTCCCAGCCCTCGGCCCACAGGTCGAAGCGGGCCTGCTGCTGCGGGAACTCGGCGGCGGCGTCGACGTCCAGCTCGACACCGAGACCGGGCTTGTCCGACAGGTGGAAGTACCCGTCGATCACCTCGGGTGCTCCCTTGACGACCTTCTTGATCTCCGCGTCCGCGAAGTCGTTGAAGTGCTCCAGGATCTTGAAGTTCGGCGAGGAGAAGCCGACCTGGAGGGAGGCCGCGGTGAGCACCGGGCCGCCGACGTTGTGCGGGGCGACGAGCACGTAGTGGGTCTCGGCGGTGGCGGCCAGCTTCCGGGTCTCCCAGATGCCGCCGATGTGACCGACGTCCGGCTGGATGATGTCGACGGCCTGGCTCTCGAACAGCTCGCGGAACTCGATGCGATCGTGAATACGCTCACCGGTGGCGACCGGGATGTCGACCTTGGCGGCGACCTTCTCCAGCGCCTTCAGGTTCTCCGGCGGCACCGGCTCCTCCAGCCACGCGGGCTTGAAGGGCGCGAGGTCCTTGGCCAGCCGGACGGCGGTGGCGGGGGAGAAGCGGCCGTGCATCTCCAGCATCAGCTCGGCGTCAGGCCCGATGGCGTCGCGCACGGCCTCGATGAGGGAGACGGCGTACAGGCTCTGCTCGTGGTCGAGCTCGAAGTGCCCGGTGCCGAACGGGTCGATCTTGAGGGCCTTGTACCCGCGCTCCATCACGCCCTGCGCGGCCTTGTGGTAGGCCTCCGGGGTCCGCTCGGTGGTGTACCAGCCGTTGGCGTACGCCTTGACCTTGTCGGTGACCTTGCCGCCCAGCAACTGCCACACCGGCACGCCGAGGGCCTTGCCCTTGATGTCCCAGCAGGCCATCTCGATGACGGCGATCCCGGACATCACGATCTCGCCGGCCCGCCCGTAGTCGCCGTACTTCATACGCCGCGCGAGGTCTTCCGTGGCGAACGGGTCGGAGCCCAGAATGTGATTGGTCTCCGCCTCCCGCAGATAGCCGATCAGCGCGTCGGTGTGGCCCAGCATCCTGGTCTCGCCGACGCCGGTGATGCCCTCGTCGGTGTGCACCTGGACGTAGGTCAGGTTGCGCCACGGCGTACCGACCACGTGTGTGCTGATTCCGGTGATGCGCACGGCAGTTGCCCCTTGCTGCGTCGTCTGCTTCGTTCGGTTCTCTGGGTGTGTTCGAAATTTCGTCACACGTTCGAAATGCTGGCGTGACAGTAAGGACGGTGTGAGGTGGGTGTCAATGGGTCCACCACATAACGGTTTCGACACTGCTTTCGGCAAGGCTTTCGGCGGCGGTTTCGCCGCGATGTCCCGACCTGGTCGCAAGCGGCCACGCCGAGGCGCCCGCTTCCCTACACAACTTTCACAGCTATGACTATGAGGGCCGTCTGGGAGGAACTTAATCTTCCACGCGTCATGGACTACTGCCAGCCGTGCCACAGGCACCTCAACGGCGCTCTCGCCTGCCCGGGGTGCGGCACCTCCGTCGAACAACTCCGCGCGCACGCGCCACGGGATCACGCGCCCGCGCAGTCCGGGCCGACGGGTACGGGGCACACGGGGGCGGGGCCGGTCGCGGGCGGAGCCGGGCCCTACGAGGCGTACGGAGCCGCGTACGGGGCCGACGGGACCCACGGTGGCGGGTATCCCGGTGAGGCCCGCACGGCCGCGTACGAGGCCTCCTACGCCCCCTACGACGCCGGGGCCGCGGCCTTCTCGTACGAGGGCGCGGCGGAGGCCGTGGTCCCCGAGGGCGCGGAGGCCGGATCGGAAGCGGGGGCGGTGCTCGACCGGGCCGAGGCGGTGACGGAGCCGACGGGCGGCCGGGCGGCGCGGCGCCGCGCACGGGGCCGTGGCGGCCGGGCCGCACGAACTCGCGGGGAACCCGAGGACTTTGACGACACCGGAGACTCCGACGGCACAGGGGAGGGGGAGTACGACGGCGCCGGCGGGTACGAGGGCGACGCCGACGAGGACCCCGACGCTCCCGCCGGCGGCGCCAGCCGCCGCGATCGCAAAGCCGCGGCGCATCGACGCCGCCGGCGCCGGACGCTGCTGATCGTCGCGGGCTTCGCGCTGGCCGCGGGCGGACTGAGCCTCGCGGAACTCGGCATGGACGCCCCGGGCACCGTCCCGAAGCCGGCCGCGGCCGGTGACGAGTCGGTGGAGGGCGGCGCCTCCCCGGAGGCGGGCGGGACGGGCAGGCCGTCGGACGGCCCGAAGGGGGCCGGAGCGGGGGCGGCCGAGTCGCCCTCGCCCGACCCCTCGGCGTCCCCGTCCGCCTCCGAGTCCGCCAAGGACGACAAGAAGGGCAAGGGCGACACGTCCGACAAGGACGCCGACCGACCCACGGAGAACGCCGGCGCACCGTCCGACGCCGCCCCGGGCGGCTCCGCGACGACCCCGGGCGGGTCGAACCCGACCCAGGCGCCGACCCCCACCGCCGCCCCGACCACCTCGGACCCGACCCCGGAACCGACCCCGACTCGGTCGTGCGACCGGTTCCTGTGGTGGTGCACGTGAAGTGGTGGTGCACGTAAAACGTTCGCTTCTGTAAATCTGTCGGCCCGGTGTCCCGACGTCGACCGAGCGGCGCCGCGCTACTACGCGCCGGCTCCTGCCCGTCGGCTCCTACCCGTCGGCTCCTACGCGTCGACGTCGAGCATCCGGCGCAGCAGGTCCCGCAGGGCCCCGCGCTCCCCGTCGGAGAGGCCGGCGAGCGGTTCCCGGGCGAAGCGCAGGCCCTCCCGGAGTTCGCGGGCCACCCGGCTGCCCTCCTTCGTGGCCGCGGCCAGCTTCACGCGCCGGTCCGTGGGATCGGCGCGCCGCTCCACCAGGCCCCGGGACTCCAGCCGGTCCACGATGCCGGTCACGTTCGACGGCTCGCACTTCAGTCTCTGGGCCAGCTTGCGCATCGGCAGCGGCTCCAGTGACAGCAGGCTGAGCAGTCGCGCCTGCGCCCCGGTCAGGGTGTGCTCCGCCGCCGCGTCCTCGTAGTCCTCGTAGAAACGGGCCACGACGTCGCCGATGAGTTCGACGACCTCCATGGACAGCGCATCAAGACGACGGGTTTTCTCGGGTGTGGCCATGGGATCCAGGGTACCCCGTTACTTGACACCCTGAAATATTCAGAGGCATGGTTGTTTCAGGTACTGAAGCATTCGCAGGAAAGGCGCACACCTGATGTCCGACACCCCCACGCTCCCCTCCGCCGGCCGCGAATGGCGTCTGCTCAGCCGTCCCGTCGGCTGGCCCAAGCCCGAGGACTTCGAGCTGGCGGAGGCGGAGATACGGCAGCCCGGCCCCGGCCAGGTCCTGGTGCGCAACGAGTACCTCTCCGTCGACCCCTACATGCGCGGCCGGATGAGCGACGCCAAGTCGTACGTGGCCCCCTTCGAGCTGGGCAAGGCCATGCAGGGCGGCGCGGTCGGCGAGGTCGTCGCCTCGGAGGCCGAGGGCATCGCCGTCGGTGACCATGTGCTGCACTTCGGCGGCTGGCGCGAGTACGCGACGTTCGACGCCAAGCAGGGCGTCAAGGTCGACCCCGACGCCGCCCCCCTGTCGACGTACCTCGGCGTGCTCGGTATGACCGGCCTCACCGCCTACGCCGGGCTCCTGCGCACCGCCTCCTTCAAGGAGGGCGACACGGTGTTCGTCTCCGGCGCGGCGGGCGCCGTCGGCAGCCAGGTCGGCCAGATCGCCAAGCTGAAGGGCGCCGCCCGGGTCATCGGCTCGGCCGGCTCCGACGAGAAGGTCAAGCTCCTCGTCGAGGAGTACGGCTTCGACGCCGCCTTCAACTACAAGGAGGGCCCGGTCTCCGAGCAGCTGCGCGCCGCCGCCCCGGACGGGATCGACGTCTACTTCGACAACGTCGGCGGCGACCACCTGGAGGCCGCCATCGGCTCCCTCAACCAGGGTGGCCGTATCGCGGTCTGCGGGATGATCTCGGTCTACAACAGCACCGAGCCCGCCCCCGGCCCGAAGAACCTCGCCCGCCTCATCGCGACCCGCGGCCGCATCGAGGGCTTCCTCGTCAGCGACCACTCCGACCTTCAGCCGCAGTTCGTCGAGGAGGTCGGCCCCTGGGTCGCCTCGGGTGAGCTCAAGTACCGCGAGACCGTCGTCGAGGGCATCGAGAACAACCTGGAGGCCTTCCTCGGCGTCCTGCGCGGCGACAACACGGGGAAGATGATCGTCAAGCTGTAGGCGCAGCCGGACAGCACAGAGGCCGCACCCCACGTCCAGGGATGCGGCCTCCGTCGTACCCAACGAACGGGTCGGCGCGGCGTCACGGTGATGTCGCCGCGAACCGCTGTCGAGTACGGGCAGACTCCGGGGGCCTCTCGATCGGGGCCGGGCGGTGGCCCCCCCCCGGCCCCTTGCCCCGGCTCCTACCCATTGCCCCCGTCCCCTGCTCCTTGCCCTGCTCGCGATCAGCTCGCCAGCGCCGCCGTGTGCACCGCCTTGACCAGCCGCTCGTTCTCCGGAGCCGCCCCGCCTGGGAAGGCCATCCGGCGGCGCGTGTAGCCGTACGCCAGCCCGCTGCGGGGATCCGCGAAGGCCTGCGAGCCGCCCGCTCCGCTGTGCCCGAACGCCCCCGCGCCCAGGAACGGGTACCAGGCCTCCGCCGTCGCCTGGAAACCGAGGCCGTAGGACCTGTGCGCCCGCGCCACCAGGTCGTAGCCGACGGAGTGGATCTGCCCGACCTCGGCGACGGTGTCCGGCTTCAGCAGCGGCGCCCGCCCGTCCACCTCGCTGATCGCCGCCGCGTACATCCCGGCGAGCCCACGCGCGGCGCCGACCCCGCCCGCGGACGCCGGCCCCTTCGCGCGCACGGCACGGGAGTTGGCGTGACCCTCCAGGTCCCCGGGCTCGGGCACATGGGTGTTGAACGCGATCGAGGACAGCGTGTGCGGCCCGCTCGGTTGCGCGTCCAGGACGGCCTGCTGGGGCGCCGTCGGGGTCATCGGCTGCACCGGGCGGTAGCGGGGCTCCAGCGCGTCCGGCAGCCCCAGGAAGAAGTCCAGGGAGTGGGGGGCGCGGATCCGTTCCTCGTACACCTCCTGGAGGGTGCGGCCGGTGGCCCGGCGCACCACCTCACCGCTGAGCGCGCCGATGACCAGGGCGTGATAGCCGAAGGCGGTGCCAGGTCGCCAGAACGGCCGCTGGTCCGCGAGGCGTTCGGCCACCGCCCGGTCGTCGGCCAGCTCCTGTGCGGTGAACCCGGCGTCGAGCCCGACCAGGCCCGCCCGGTGCGCGAGCAGGTCCCGCAGGGTCAGCCCGCCCTTGCCCTCCGCCGCGAACTCCGGCCAGTAGTAGGTGACTTTGCGGTCCAGTTCGAGGGTGCCGTCCTGCACCAGAAGCGCGGCCACCAGGTGGGCCGCCCCCTTCGTCGACGAGAACACCGCGTACAGCGAGCCGCCGTCGACGCCCTCACCGGCCCACAGGTCGACGACCTTGCGCCCGTGCACATACGCGCACAACTGACCCTCGTAATCCGGGAGTTCCCCCGCGACGAACGCCGCGAACTCCTCACGTACCGCCTCGAATCCGTCCGCGACGGTGCCGTGGATCTCCTGCGTCATTCGCTCTCCTCACCTGAACCGCCACCCGCGTGGTACGGCCCCGGGGCCGTCGGCCACCGAGGCCCGCCCGGCCGCCCGAGCTGTCCGCGGGCGCCGCCGGTGTCGAGTTCGTACCTCCTAAAGAGGCTTCCTGAGATCGGTACGACGAGGTGTACCCGTTCGACTCAACCTCAACAACAGGTGGCTGGTGCCGCAGCCACGGCATGGCCCCGCGCAGGTGGGCCCACGAACCGGCCCCGATAGAGTTTTCCCATGCGCGATCTCGGGACGGGATTCAAGTACCTTCTGAAGGGCCAACGCTGGATGGCCGGCCACGGCAGGCAGTACGGCTTCGGTCTGCTCCCGGGTCTGATCACCCTCGTTCTCTACGCGGCGGCACTCGTCGCGCTGGCCCTGTGGGGCGAGGACTTCGTCGCCTGGGCGACACCGTTCGCCGACGACTGGTCGAGCCCCTGGCTCGGACTCTTCCGCGGTCTCCTCACCGGCGTCCTGTTCGCCCTCGGCCTGCTCCTGTCGGTCGTCACCTTCACCGCGGTCACGCTGCTCGTGGGCCAGCCCTTCTACGAGAACCTCTCCGAGAAGGTCGACCGGGACGTCTCCCCGGACGGCACCGCACCCGAGTCCGGGCTGCCGCTCTGGCGCGAGCTGTGGATCTCGGCCCGCGACAGTCTCCGTATCGTGCTGCGCGCCGCCGTCTGGGGCGTCCTGCTCTTCGCGTGCGGCTTCGTGCCGTTCGTCGGCCAGACGGTCGTCCCGGTGATCGGCTTCTTCGTCACCGGGTTCTTCCTCACCGAGGAGCTCACCGCGGTCGCCCTCCAGCGCCGCCGCGTCGACCTCCGCGACCGCCTCACCCTGCTGCGCGCCCGCAAGACCCTGGTGTGGGGCTTCGGCACCCCGCTGGCCGTGGCCTTCCTGGTGCCGTTCGTCGCGGTCTTCCTGATGCCGGGCGCGGTCGCGGGCGCCACGCTGATGACCCGCGACCTGCTGGGAGAGGAGGTCGGCGACGGCGAGGACGCCGCCGCCGACGACGTCAGTCCGCTTCCGCCGCCACCTTCAGGATCGCCCGCACCTGGGCGATGATGTCCAGCCGGTTGCGCACGAACCCCGGATCGGTCACCGTCCCGGTCGCCGGATCGGTGTTCCCGGCCCCGAACTCCAGCACGGGCGTGTGCACATGCCCGCCCGGCAGCACGTCGTGGAGTCCCAGTCGGTCCCGCAGCAGCGTGGCCCGGTAGGCGATCTCGTTGGAGAGGTAGTCCCCGCCGCCGCCCTCCCGGGCGCTCGATCCGGGCGTCGGCCCGTCCGGCCGTACGACGGGGTCGGTGCCGCCCGCCGGGATCTCGGTGACCTGCGTGTTGTCGTACACGGGGAACCGTCCGGTGCCGGCGGCCACGATCTTCGCGTACGGCAGGGTCGTGGTCGTCCACTGCGGCTGCGAGGCCGGGTCGGTGACCGGGACGGTCCCGGTCACGCCGATGTCGTCGTTGTCCGCGAAGCCGCCCCGCCAGGCCCCGTTGGTCCGCTCGACGTCGAAACGGCCAACGCGCCCCTGGCTCACGGTGGTGAACAGGTCCACCTTCTTCAGGTACGGCCGCAGCGTCCGCTCCACCGTCCCGGCCGTGAAGTCCTGCCAGCGCACCGGGAACACCACGGTCTCGATCCGCGCCGGCCCGTCCGCCGTCTCGATCACCGTGCCGTCGAGCGCGAGCGCGGTGGCACCCGAGGGGTTGGAGATCCGGATGTCCCGGTCCAGCGTGAACGGATCGAACCCGGTGACCAGGATCCGCTTGGTCTTCTTCCTGCCCAGTGGATGGCGCACGGTGGTCTGTCCGCGCGAGGTTCGCTCCAACTCGTCCAGCAGAGCAACCCGTTGAGCGCTGGTCAGGCCGAACCGCGGCTCCCAGGTGCGCACTTCGCGGGTCATCGTCAGCCGTGCCCAGTACAGCGGCCGGTCGTCGTCCCGGCTGAGGTCCCCGCCCGCCGGCCCTCGCCCCTGGGCCCGCCCCACGGCCCGCTGCCACAGCCCCGACCCCTCGCGTACGACGACCCGGCGGGCCTGCGCGTAGGACCCGGCCGAGCCGAGCGCCCGCGCGAACTCGGCGGTGAGGGAGTCGAATCCGGACCGCCTGAGGATCTCCTGCGGCGCGGCCCGGTCGAGTCGCCGTTCCTCGGCGGTGGGCGAGGGCGCGGTCTGTGCCGTCGCGGTGGTCGTGGGGGTCGCCAGGCCCGCCAGGAGAGTCAGTCCGAGGACACCGATCCGAACCCGCAGAGAAGTCGTCAAGGCAGTTCAGGCCCTTCTGTCGCCGTGGGGAAGCGTTGCTGCCGACGGCCGCAGTATCGCGTGACGGAAGTGGTCCACGCCATGACATGTGACGTACGGGACGGTCGTGCCGCCGCAGCGAGGCGGGCGGCGCGGTGGTCAGCCCTCGCCGAGCAGCGTGAGGAAGTCCCGGAACGCCCCCGGCATGTCCACCGAGTCCGGGTCGAGCAGCCACTGGTACTGCAGACCGTCCATCACCGCGACGAGCAGCGGGGCCGTGCGCTCAGGCGTGAGCCCGTTCGGCAGCCGGTCGCCGTACTCGGCGCGCAGCACCTGCGTCATGTTCGCCCGCACCTGCGTGTACCGCTCGGTGAAGTAGCCGCGCGTCGGATGATCCTCCGTCACGCTCTCGCCGAGCAGCGCCGAGAAGGTCTGGACGATGCCGGGCCGCGTCGCGTTGTACTCGACGAGCGAGGCCAGCAGATCCAGCCGCAGGGGCGTGGGCGGCACGGCGTCCCAGCGGTCCCGCTTCTCCAGCACGGCGACCAGCAGCGCGTCCTTCGTCGGGAAGTAGTGCAGCAGCCCCTGCTGGGTCAGCCCCACCCGCTCGGCCACCGCCGCGAGACTCGCACCCCGATAACCGCGCTCCGCGATCACCTCCAGCGCGGCCGTGACGATCGCGGCCCGCCGCTCCTCGCTCCTGACTCGCGCGCTCATGCCGTCACCGTACGACACCCCACCCCATCAAATATAACGTATGGATAACGAAACCTACCGATCTACAGGGTGGGCGATGCAGGATGGAGGGACCGCACGGACTTCAACCAGGAGGCGCCGCCATGACGGGAACCCGAACCTCGACATCCCCGGACATCGAGGAAGCCGTGGAGGCGGCCCTCGGCAAGCTCGACCTGGACGCCAAGACCCGGCTCCTGGCCGGCCAGGACATGTGGTCCCTGCCCGCCCTGCCGGAGATCGGCCTGGAGTCCCTCGTCATGTCGGACGGTCCCATCGGCGTCCGGGGCGTCCGCTGGACCGCCGGCGACCCGTCCGTCGCGCTGCCCTCCCCGACCGCCCTCGCCGCCACCTGGGACCCCGCCCTCGCCCGCCGCGCCGGCACCCTCCTCGCGCAGGAGGCCCGCCGCAAGGGCGTCCACGTGCTCCTCGCCCCGACGGTCAACCTGCACCGCTCCCCGCTCGGCGGCCGCCACTTCGAGGCCTACAGCGAGGACCCCTTCCTGACCGGCGAGATCGGCACCGGCTACGTGCAGGGCGTCCAGTCGGGAGGTGTCGGCACCACCGTCAAGCACTTCGTCGCCAACGACGCCGAGACCGACCGCTTCACCGTGAACAACCTGGTCGGCGAACGCGTCCTGCGCGAGCTGTATCTCGCCCCCTTCGAGGCGATCGTCGAGAACGCCCACCCCTGGGGCATCATGACCGCCTACAACACGGTCAACGGCACGACGATGACCGAGCACCACTACCTCGTCAACGAGATCCTGCGCGGCGAATGGGGCTTCGACGGCGTCAACGTCTCCGACTGGACCGCCGCCCGCGACACCGTCGGCGGCATCGAGGGCGGCCTCGACCTCGCCATGCCCGGCCCCGACACCGTCTACGGCGAGGCCCTCGCCCAGGCCGTGAGGGACGGCGGGGTCGAGGAGTCCACGGTCGACAAGGCCGTCCGCAACGTGCTGCGTCTCGCCGCCCGCGTCGGCATCCTGGAGGGCGCCACCGCGGCCGTCACCGACCTTCCCGAGACCGTCGACGGCGAGGAACTCGTCCGCGAGATCGCCCGCCGCGCCTTCGTCCTCGCCCGCAACGAGGACCGGGCCCTGCCCCTGCCTCCCGAGTCCACGGTCGCGCTGATCGGCGCCGCCGCCCGCGACGCCCGAGTCCTCGGCGGCGGCTCCGCCGTCGTCTTCCCGGCCCGGGTCGTCTCCCCGCTCGACGGCCTCACCGCCGCCCTTCCCGACGGCAGCCTCAGCTACGCCGTCGGCGCCGACCCGACCACCGAACTCGCCGTCGCGGACAAGGGATTCGAGCTGCGGGCGGTCTGCCGTGACGCCGACGGCACCGTCATCGGAACCGGCTCCGCACCCAACGGCCACATCCAGTGGATGGGATCGGACCTCCCCGAGGGCGTCACCCACGACCGCCTGCACTCCATCGAACTGACCGGCACGTTCACCCCGCGCGAGGCCGGCCGCCACACCTTCGGCATCAAGGGCCTCGGCGCCTTCGTCCTGCGCGTCGACGGCACCACGTACTACGACGAGGTCCAACACCCGGCCAAGGACGACCCCTTCATCACCTTCTTCGGCGCCCCTGAGCCCCGCGCCCAGGTAGACCTCGTTGCGGACCGACCGGTGGCGGTCTCCCTCACCCATGTCGTCCGGCTCCCCGAGGACCTCCCGCTGAGGGTCATCACCTTCACCCTCGCCCACCAGGGACCCCAGCGCGACCCCGACGAACTGATCGCCGAGGCGGTGGCCGCCGCCCGGGCCGCCGACACGGCCGTCGTCGTGGTCGCCACCACCGAGCGCGTCGAGTCCGAGGGCTTCGACCGCAAGGACCTGCGCCTGCCCGGCCGCCAGGACGACCTCGTGCACGCCGTCGCCGCCGCCAACCCCCGCACCGTGGTGGTCGTCAACTCCGGCTCCCCGGTCGAGATGCCCTGGCGGGACGAGGTCGCCGCGGTCCTGCTGAGCTGGTTCCCCGGCCAGGAGGGCGGCGCCGCCCTGGCCGACGTCCTCACCGGCGCGTACGAACCCGGCGGCCGGCTGCCGACCACCTGGGGCGCCCTGGCCGACGCCCCGGTCACTAAGGTCGTCCCCGTGGACGGTGAACTCCCCTACAGCGAGGGCGTGTTCATCGGTTACACCGCCTGGGAGAAGGCGGGCAGGACACCGGTGTACCCCTTCGGACACGGCCTCGGCTACACCGACTGGACCTACGAGTCCGTCGAGGTCCACGGCACCACCGTGAAGGTCCGCGTCCGCAACTCCGGCGAGCGTGCGGGGCGCGAGGTCGTCCAGATCTACCTGGCGCCCACCGAGTCCGACCCGGGCCGCCCCGCCCGCCGGCTGGCCGGCTTCACCGGCGTCACGACCGCCCCCGGCGAGACCGCGGAGGTCACCGTCCAACTCCCGCGCCGCGCCTTCGAGATCTGGGACGAGACGAGGGGAGCGTGGTCGTTTGTGAAGGGTTCGTACGAGATCCAGGTGGGGCGCTCGATCACGGACCGCCGGCTCACCGCGACGATTAACGTCTGATCCGGGACAAGTTCCCCCATGAGCAGCCCCGGCCCGGGACCTGACCCCTGGGCCGGGGTTCACGACGTTCAGCGGGACCCGACGGCCTCCGGCTCCCGACAGCCTCCGGCCTTACCGAGAAGCGGATCCCTGGCGCACCGAGAACCCGTACACCGTCTCCGACCGGAACACCTCGCCCGGCCACAGCACCGTGCTCGGGAACTCCGGCCGGTTGGGGGAGTCGGGGAAGTGCTGGGTCTCCAGCGCGATGCCGTCGCCGGGCGCGAAGGGCTCGCCCAGATGGTCCGCCGTGTACAACTGGAGACCCGGCTCGGTGGTCGCGACGGACAGGACCCGCCCGGACGCGGGATCGTACAACTCGGCCACCTCCACGAGGTCCGCCGTCAGGCCCTTGTCGAGCACGAAGTTGTGGTCGTACCCGGCGCCCGTCTCGCGTGCCTCCCGGAAGTCGAAGCGCGAGCCCGCCACCTCCGGCAGGACACCCGTCGGGATCAGGTCCGCGTCGACGGGGGTGTACCGGGAGGCGGCGATCCGCAGCTCGTGCCCGCCCGCGCCGCCGGACCCGCCCAGGTTGAAGTAGCTGTGGTTGGTGGGGTTCACGACGGTCGGCGCGTCGGTGACCGCCTCGTACGCGATCCGCAGCGCCCCGGACTCCGTCAGGGTGTACGTCGCCGAGACCTCCAGGCGCCCCGGGAAACCCTCCTCGCCATCAGCGGCGACCCGGCTCAGGCGCACACCATGGTCGACGGGCCGCACGTCCCACACCCGCTTGTCGAAGCCCCTCTCGCCGCCGTGCAGGGAGTTGGGCGGGTTGTTGGGCGCGAGCACGTGTGTCCGGCCGTCCAGCGTGAAACGGCCGCCCGCGATCCGGTTCGCGTACCGTCCGACCAGCGCGCCGAAGTACGGCTCCGGGTGGGTCAGATAGCCGTCCAGGTCCGCGAATCCCAGCACCACGTTCACCGCGCGTCCGTCCCGGTCCGGGACCTCCGCCGACTGCACGATCCCGCCGTACGACAGGACGCGTACCCGGATCCCCGCCCGCTCCAGGGTCCAGCGATGGACCGGGGTGCCGTCGGGAAGTGTGGCGAAGAGTTCGTTCATGTGCGGAACTTTAGGTCACCGGCCCCAGGTCACGCCGGGTTCCGACAGCGAGGTCGATGAGGTCGGTCAAGTCGGTCACGCCTTCTTGCCCGTCACCGCCCGGTAGGCGATCTCCGCCAGCCGCGCCTGTCCGTTCACACTGGGGTGGAACCAGTCCCATTGGCTCAGCTGGCCGGTGCCGAAGCGGTAGTCGTGCACCGCGCCCCCGTCGAAACGGCAGTGGCGGTCCTTGGCGCAGACCTCCTTCAGCACCTTGTTGTAGTCCTCGACCCGCTGCTCCACGGTGTTCCGCCGCTCGGTCGCCGCCGCGTCCAGCGCGTCCGCGTCGCCCAGCATCGACGGGCAGATGCCCAGCTTCCAGACCTGCTTGCCGACCGGGTTGGTACGCCCCTGGGACCACAGCCGCTTCAGGTTCGGCACACTCGCCACGTACACCTGCGTCTTGGGCGCGGCCCTGCGCAGGATCCTGATCGCGTCCTCGAAGTCGGCGCGGAAGTCCGCCACCGGGGTCATCGCCGAGGTGCTGGCCCGGCAGGCGTCGTTCGCCCCCGCCATCACCGCAACCAACCCCGGCTTCCTCGCCGCCGCCTGGCCCATCTGACCGGGCAGGTCCGCCATCCGCGCCCCCGTCACCGCGTAGTTCCAGCTCCGCTCGGCCGCCTTCGCCCTCCCCAGCAGCCGTACGGCGAGACTGTCGACCTCGGCGCTGCCGCCCGTCGCCCACGACACCTCGGGGCAGTCCGTCAGCACCGCGCACGCGTCGAAGCCGCGGGTGATGGAGTCACCCACGGCCGCGACCGAGGCCGGGCTGCTGTCCCAGGCCGGCCTCGGCTTCGCCTTCTGGGCGCCGGTGCCGCTCGGCCCGGGCGAGTTGCCACCGACGGCGTCACAGCCGGTGACGCCCAGAACGGTCGCCGCCAGGGCGGCGAGAACGGCACGCGAGCCATGGCCCTGCTTGCGCATCCGGGTTGGTCCCCTCGGTCGTCGGGTGCTGTGTGGTCTGCCGCTGTGTCGTTCTGTGATGGCCGTGATGACAGAAATCGCGGAAAAGGCCGTCCCTCCATAACAACGCGCGAGAGTTCCCGAGGGGCGGCACGCAACGGTTCGCACCCGTACTAGCGTCCTGCCGGGTGAATGGCGGGCGTTTCGGGGCATCCGGACGGACGGTACGTCACACTCCTTGCGCCGCCGCACGGTAGCCTCGCCCTCAACGTGGCTGCCCGCCACGGACTGCCGTCCGCCAGTCGGCAAGATGTCCCGCTCTGCCCGGAGGTCCCGGTGACGACACGTGGAGTTCTGTACGTGCACTCCGCGCCGCGCGCGCTGTGCCCGCACGTCGAGTGGGCCATCGCCGGGGTGCTCGGCACACGCGTCAACCTCGACTGGATCCGGCAGCCCGCCGCGCCCGGCACCTGGCGCTCGGAGTTCTCCTGGCAGGCCGAGGTCGGCACGGCCTCCAAACTGGCGTCCGCGCTGAGAGGCTGGCACCTGCTGCGCTTCGAGGTGACCGCCGAGCCCTGCGCCACCGCCGAGGGCGAGCGCTACAGCTGCACCCCCGAACTCGGCATCTTCCACGCCGTCACCGGCATCCACGGCGACATCCTGATCCCGGAGGACCGCCTGCGCGCCGCGCTGACGCGGTCCCAGCACGGCGAGACGGACCTGGAGGCGGAGATCGCCAAGCTGCTCGGCAAGCCCTGGGACGACGAACTGGAGCCCTTCAGATACGCGGGCGAGGGCGCGCCCGTGCGGTGGCTCCACCAGGTCGTCTAAAGCAGGTCGTCCAGAGCGACGGCAAATGGCCCGGCCTCCCAAGGGGAGACCGGGCCATTTCCAGTTCACGGCTTCACGGCGCCGTCACACGGAACGGAACGCCAGCACCACGTTGTGCCCGCCGAACCCGAACGAGTCGTTCAGAGCGGCGATACGGCCCTCCACCGGCAGCTTGCGAGCCTCACCGCGCACGATGTCCGCGCTGGCCTCCGCCTCCGGGTCGAGGTTCTCCACGTTGATGGTCGGCGGCGCCACCCGGTGGTACAGGGCGAGGATCGTCGCCACGGACTCCACACCGCCCGCCCCACCCAGCAGATGACCGGTCATCGACTTGGTCGCGGAGACCGCCATGTGGTCCGCGTCGTCGCCGAACACCTTGCGCAGCGCCTTCAGCTCGGCCACGTCACCGGCCGGCGTGGAGGTCGCGTGCGCGTTGACGTGCACGATCTCCGCCGGGTTCAGGTCGGTGCGCTCCAGCAGGTTCTGCAGGGCCTTCGAGATGCCACGACCCTCCGGCTCGGGCTGCACGATGTCGTGGGCGTCGGCGGAGATGCCCTGCCCGACCGCCTCGGCGTACACCCGGGCACCGCGCTTGGCGGCGTGCTCGGCCGACTCCAGGACGATCACGCCGGCACCCTCGCCCATGACGAAACCGTCACGGCCGGTGTCGTAGGGACGCGAGGCGCCCTCGGGGTCGTCGTTGTTCTTGGACATCGCCATCATGTTGCCGAACGCGGCGATCGGCAGCGGGTGGATCGCCGCCTCCGTGCCGCCCGCGACGACGACGTCGGCACGGCCGGTGCGGATCATCTCGATGGCGTAGCCGATGGCCTCGGCGCCCGACGCGCAGGCGGAGACCGGCGTGTGCACGCCCGCCCGGGCGCCCACGAGCAGGCCCACGTTCGCCGAGGGGCTGTTCGGCATCAGCATGGGGACGGTGTGCGGGGAGACGCGGCGGACGCCCTTCTCCTTCAGCACGTCGTACTGGTCGAGCAGAGTCGTCACGCCACCGATGCCGGAGGCGATGACCGCGCCGAGCCGGTCGGCGTCGACCGACCCGTCGGACCCGTCCTCACCCGCCTTGCCGGTGAAGCCGGCGTCGGCCCACGCCTCCTTTGCCGCGATCAGCGCGAACTGCGCCGAACGGTCCAGGCGGCGGGCCTGTGGCCGAGGGATGACCTCGGTCGGTTCCACGGCGATCTGCGCGGCGATGCGGACCGCCTGATCGGCGGCCCACTCCTGCTCCAGGACCGTGACGCCGGACTTGCCGGCGACCAGCCCTTCCCAAGTGGAAGCTACGTCGCCACCCAGCGGTGTGGTTGCGCCGATACCGGTGACGACCACGGTGCGATTGGTCGGGCTCACGGGAATTCTTTCTCCAACGGATCGGGAGGACTACCCCCGACGAGGCGGGGACATACGGCGCCACCGCCGGGTGGCGGGGCAGGCAACCGGCCTGAGGATCAGGCCTGGTGCTTGAGGATGTAGCTGGTCGCGTCACCGACGGTCTTGAGGTTCTTGACGTCCTCGTCGGGGATCTTGACGTCGAAGCGCTCCTCGGCGGCGACGACGACCTCGACCATGGACAGCGAGTCGACGTCCAGGTCGTCGGTGAAGGACTTGTCCAGCTGGACGTCCTCAACCGGGATGCCGGCGATCTCGTTCACGATGTCGGCGAGACCGGCGACGATCTCTTCCTGAGTGGCGGCCATGGTGGGCGCTCCTTCGTTGTTTTCCAGGGGGTGTTGGCTGTTCGGACTCCGTCCCGGACCTGATGATCCGGCACGCAGTGCCTAGGGGAGGGTAACGACAGTGGCGGCGTAGACGAGACCCGCCCCGAATCCGATGACGAGCGCGGTGTCGCCGCTCTTCGCCTCGCCGGTCGCCAGAAGCCGCTCCATTGCGAGCGGAATCGAGGCGGCCGAGGTGTTGCCGGTGGTGCGCACGTCACGGGCGACCGTGACATGTTCCGGCAGCTTGAGAGTCTTCACCATCGAGTCGATGATGCGCTCGTTGGCCTGGTGCGGAATGAAGACGTCCAGCTCGCTCGGGCTGATCCCGGCCGCGTCCAGCGCCTGCTGGGCGACCTTCGCCATCTCGAACACGGCCCAGCGGAAGACCGCCTGGCCCTCCTGCGTGATCGCGGGGAACTTGACGTTGCCCTTGCTGTCGAGCGGGAGCTTGGAGACGTCGCCGACGTTGAACTCGTTCCACGGCACCGTCTGCTTGATCGTCTCGGACTTGTCGCCCTCGGAACCCCACACCGTCGGACCGATGTGCGGCTCGTCGGAGGGACCGACCACGACCGCGCCCGCACCGTCGCCGAACAGGAAGGCCGTGGCACGGTCCTCCAGGTCGGTGAGGTCGCTGAGCCGCTCGACGCCGATGACGAGGACGTACTCCGCGGACCCCTCGACGACCATGCCCTTGGCGAGGGTCAGGCCGTAGCCGAAGCCCGCGCAGCCGGCCGAGATGTCGAAGGCGGCGGCCTTGTCGGTGCCGAGCTTGTCGGCGATCTCGGTGGCGATGGCCGGGGTCTGCTTGAAGTGCGAGACGGTCGAGACGATCACGCCGCCGATCTGCTCGGCGGAGATCCCGGCATCGGCGATCGCCTTGCCGGACGCCTCGATCGACATCGCGGCCACGGTCTCCTCGGCGTTCGCCCAGTGCCGCGTCTCGATGCCGGAGCGCGAGCGGATCCACTCGTCGGACGAGTCGATCGTCTCGAGGATCACCTCGTTCGGCACGACCCGGGTGGGGCGGTAGCCGCCCACCCCGAGGATCCGCGCGTACGGGGCGCCCTTGCTGGGCTTGATCTTCGACATGCTCTCCAGGCTCCTTGTCAGGCGCCCGCCGCGTCAGCGGCAGGTGTAGCAGTCGCAGCGATGAGCTCGCGAGCGGCGTCGAGGTCGTCGGGGGTCTTGAGTGCCAGCGTCCGCACACCGGGCAGCGCCCGCTTGGCGAGACCGGTCAGCGTGCCACCGGGGCACACCTCGATCAGCGCGGTCACGCCGAGCTCCTTGAAGGTCTCCATGCACAGGTCCCAGCGGACCGGGTTGGCGACCTGGCCGACCAGCCGCGCCACGACCTCGGCACCGGAGGTGACGGCCTGCCCGTCCTTGTTCGAGACGTACGTGACCTTCGGGTCGGCGGGCGTCAGGGGCTCGGCGGCCTTCGCCAGCGCGTCGACCGCGGGAGCCATGTGGTGCGTGTGGAAGGCGCCGGCCACCTTGAGCGGGACGACCTTGCGGACGCCTTCGGGCTTGTCCTCGTTCAGCACGGCGAGCTGCTCCAGCGTGCCCGCGGCCACGATCTGGCCGGCGCCGTTGACGTTCGCCGGGGTCAGGCCCAGCTTCTCCAGGTGCGCGACGCTCACCTCGGGGTCACCGCCGAGCAGCGCCGACATGCCGGTGTCGGTCACGGCGGCGGCCTCGGCCATCGCCAGGCCACGGGCCCGGACCAGCCGGACGACCTCCTCGTCGGGGAGCACCCCGGCGAGAGCGGCCGCGGTCAGTTCGCCGACGCTGTGCCCGGCGAGCGCGCCGACCTTGCGGGGCAGGTCCGCCGGGTCGTCGAAGAGCATGTACGCGGAGGCAAGTCCGGCCGCGACCAGCAGCGGCTGCGCCACGGCGGTGTCGCGGATCTCCTCCGCGTCCCCCTCGGTGCCGTAGCGGATCAGGTCGAGCTGCACGGCCTCGGACCACGCCTCGAGGGTGCCGCGGACACCGGGGAGTTCGAGCCAGGGAGTCAGGAAGCCGGGCGTCTGGGCGCCTTGGCCGGGAGCGACGAGTACGAGCACTCTCACACTCTCTCTTGTGGACGGCCACGACCGCCCGTGAGGACAGGGACGAAGAACACGAGGGGGTTTTGTGGACCCCCGACAAAAGCCTAGAGCTGGAGATCACCGTCGGCCAGACGCCCCAGGATGAGCGCGATGCGCAACGTGAACGCCGACCGTACATCGGAGGGTGACCACCCGGTGACGTCAGTCACACGTCGGAGCCGGTAGCGCACGGTGTTGGGATGAACGAAGAGCATACGAGCGGCGCCTTCGAGACTGCTCGCCTGTTCCAGATAGACGGAGAGCGTCTCCAGGAGCGCCGACCCCGCCTCCTCCAGCGGTCTGTAGATCTCCTCCACCAACTGCTCACGCGCGCCCGGGTCACCGGCCATCGCGCGTTCCGGGAGCAGATCGTCCGCCAGAACCGGCCGCGGGGCGTCCTGCCAGGCGGAACACGCCTTGAGCCCGGCGGCGGCGGCCTGCGCGGACCGGGTCGCGGCCAGCAGATCGGACACCACGGGTCCCGCCACGACCGGCCCCGGCGCATAAGGCCCGATCAGCGACTTGGCCACCGCCAGCGGGTTGTCGCTGCCACCCGCGATCACCACGAGCCGGGCGCCGAGCACACCGGTGAGGACCTGGAGCTTGGCGTGCCGGGCGGCCCGCCGGATGGCCTCGACGGTCAGCTCGCTGTCACCGTCGGGCGCCGGCCCCAGCACCACGCACACGTGCTCGGGCGAGTTCCAGCCCAGCGCGGCGGCCCGGGACACCGCCCCCTCGTCGGCCTCACCGCTCAGCACGGCGTTCACCACGAGCGACTCCAGCCGGGCGTCCCAGGCGCCGCGTGCCTCGGCCGCCTGGGCGTACACCTGGGCGGTCGCGAAGGCGATCTCGCGGGCGTACACCAGCAGCGCCTCACGCAGGACGGACTCGTCGCCCGGGGCCGCCACCTCGTCGATCGCGGACTCCATGACCTCGATCGTGGTGCGCACCATCTCGACGGTCTGGCGCAGGGTGATGGCCCTGGTCAGCTCGCGCGGCGCGGTCCCGAAGACATCGGTGGAGATGGCCTGGGGCGCGTCCGGGTGCCGGAACCACTCGGTGAACGCTGCGATACCGGCCTGGGCCACCAGCCCGATCCAGGAACGGTTCTCCGGGGGCATGGCCCGGTACCACGGCAGCGTCTCGTCCATGCGCGCGATCGCCTGCGCGGCGAGACTGCCGGACGACTGCTCCAGCCGCTTCAGGGTCGCTGGGTGCGAGTGGACGGGTACGGCGGCGTCGGGGCGGCGGGTCTCTGGTTCGGGCACGGGGACAAGACTGCCTTATCGGGACGGGAGTGCGCGTCGCCGGGTGCGGGTGAGGGCTACCGTGGTGCCGTGATGGACGTACGGCACGCGACGGAGCGTTACCGAGGCGGCGACCCCGAGGCGGGCATCGAGTCGCTGCACGCCTTCTCCTTCGGCCCGCACTACGACCCCGGCAACCTCCGCTTCGGCGCGCTGATCGCCTGCAACGAGGAGCGCCTCGCCCCTGGCGCCGGCTTCGACGAGCATCCGCACAGCCACACCGAGATCGTGACGTGGGTCGTCGAGGGCGAGCTCACCCACCGCGACTCGGCCGGCCATGAGACGGTCGTGCGTCCCGGCGACGTCCAGCGGCTCAGCTCGGCGGCCGGGGTGCGGCACGTGGAACGCAACGACGGCCCGGCGCCGCTGGCCTTCGTCCAGATGTGGCTGGCCCCACTGGAGCCCGGCGGCGACCCGGCGTACGAGATCGTCCACGGCATCGCGGACTCGACGCCGTACGCCGTCGCGGAAGCGGGCGCAATGCTGCACGTACGGCGTCTGGGGGCGGGGGAGCGGACGGCGGTGCCGGACGGGGCGTATGTGTACGTGCATGTCGTGCACGGGGAAGTGAGCCTGGGCGGCGCGCAGTTGGGGCCGGGCGACGCGGCGCGGATCGCGGACGCGAAGGATCTGGAGGCGGTGGCGACGAGCGGCGCGGAGCTGCTGGTGTGGGAGATGTCCTAGGCCGGCCCTGGGCCCGGCGGCTCACAGCTCGGCGAGCACCGCGTCCGTGAACGCCGGCCACGCCTCGACGGCCCAGGGGCCGAAGGCGCGGTCGGTGAGGGCCACGCAGGCCGCCCGCGCGTCAGGGTCGATCCACAGGAACGTACCGGACTGCCCGAAGTGCCCGAAGGTGCGCGGAGAGGACGAAGAGCCGGTCCAGTGCGGCGACTTGCCGTCGCGGATCTCGTAGCCGAGCCCCCAGTCGTTGGGGTTCTGGTGCCCGTACCCCGGCAGCACGCCCTTCCTGCCCGGGTACTGGACCGTCATCGCCTCGGCGACGGTGCGCGGGTCGAGCAGGCGGGGTGCCTGGATCTCGGCCGCGAACCGCAGGAGGTCGTCCACCGTGGACACGCCGTCCTTCGCGGGGGAGCCCTGCAGGGTCGTGGACGTCATCCCGAGCGGCTCCAGCACTCCCTGGCGCAGATACTCGGCGAACGGGATGTCGGTGGCCTTCGCGATGTGCTCCCCGAGTTGCTCGAACCCGGCGTTGGAGTACAGCCGCCGTTCCCCGGGCGGGGCCGTCACCCGGTGCTCGTCGAAGGCCAGCCCGGAGGTGTGCGCGAGCAGATGCCGCACCGTGGCCCCGGGCGGCCCGGCCGGCTCGTCGAGGTCGACGGCACCCTCCTCGTACGCGACGAGGGCGGCGTAGGCAGCGAGCGGCTTGGTGACCGAGGCCAGCGGGAAGCGGTGCCCGGCCGGGCCGTGGGTGCCGAGCAGCGTCCCGTCGGCGCGTACGACGGCCGCCGCGGCGGTGGGGACCGGCCAGTTCTCGATCAACGCGAGGCTCTGCAAGGACATGGGGGCGAGCCTAAGCCGCTCACAAGCTGAGCCGCATCGAGGGGTCCGGCTTGCGGGTGAAGCCCAGCGACTCGTAGAGGGGTTCGGCCTGGGCGGAGGCGTTCAGGTCCACGTGCGGGACGCCCCGCTCACGGAACCACTGGAGCAGTTCCTCCATGCAGGCGCGCGCGTACCCGCGGCGCCGGGCGTCCGGGTCGGTGGCGACGCTGAAGACATGGCCGACCCGGCCGTGCGGATTGTCGGCCCGCCCGATGCGGTACTCCAGGGTCCCGGCCACCAGGGCCGCGAGTGCTCCCGGCCGCTCCGGGTGTTCCACGACGAACGCCACGAAGTCCCCGTCCGGCTCGGCGAGCCGGGCCCGCAGTGTCGGCAGAGACGCGGAGTGCCACTCCGCCGACGCCCCCGTGTTCGCTCCGGAGAACACCGAATCGATCATCACCTGACGCAGCCGGAGCACTTCCCCCGCGTCCTCGACCGTGGCACGACGTACGAGACTCATGCCCGCACGCTAGCCACAGTGCCCCAGCCGCGTCCTGCCGATTTCTTACCGGTTCGCTTGCTTCGAGTGCACTCCAAGGATCTAGCGTTGAGGTCATGACGGTGATGGAGACCACGGGTACCACGACCGACAGCTGTGCCGCCCCGCCACACCCCCGCAGGCGTCCGGCAGGCCAGGACAGCTACACGATCAGCGAGGTCGTCGCGATCACCGGCCTGACCGCGCACACCCTGCGCTGGTACGAGCGGATCGGCCTGATGCCGCACATCGACCGTTCGCACACCGGCCAGCGCCGCTACAGCAACCGCGACCTCGACTGGCTCGACCTCGTCGGCAAGCTGCGGCTGACCGGCATGCCGGTGGCCGACATGGTGCGCTACGCCGAACTGGTGCGCGAGGGCGACCACACCTATGGGGACCGCTTCGAGCTGCTGAAGGCGACCCGCGAGGACGTCCTCGCCCGGATCGCGGAACTTCAGGACACGCTCGCGGTCCTCGACCGGAAGATCGGTTTCTACGCGGACGCCGGGCGGGCCCTGGCGTCGGAGAGGTCCTGATGACCAACGGCAAGATCCCCGCGGCACGGCTCGGCGACGACGGCCCCGAGGTGGGCGTGCAGGGCCTCGGCTGCATGGGCATGAGTTTCGGGTACGGCCCCACGGACGCGGGGGAGGCCCGGGCCACCCTGGAGCGGGCCCTGGAACTCGGCGTGACCCTGTACGACACGGCGGACGCCTACGGCGCGGGCGAGAACGAACGATTCCTCTCCCCGTTCTTCAAGGCGCACCGCGACGAGGTCGTCATAGCCACCAAGTTCGCCCTGGCGATCCCCCCGGACGACCCCACCCGGCGGATCATCCGCAACGACCCGCCCTACATTCGCGAGGCCGTCGAGGCGAGCCTGCGGCGCCTGGACGTCGATGTCATCGACCTCTACTACATGCACCGGCGCGATGTGAGCGTGCCGATCGAGGAGACCGTCGGTGTCATGTCCGAGCTGGTGCGCGAGGGCAAGGTCAAGCACCTGGGCCTGAGCGAGGTCACGGGCGCGGAGCTGCGGACCGCGCAGGCCGTCCACCCGATCGCCGCGGTGCAGTCGGAGTGGTCGCTGTTCAGCCGGGACATCGAGGCGCAGGTCGTGCCGGCGGCCCGGGAGCTGGGCGTGGCCCTGGTGCCGTACTCCCCGCTGGGCCGCGGTTTCCTCACGGGGTCCTTCGTCAACGCCGACAAGGACCTCACCACCGGCGACTTCCGCCGCCAGCAACCGCGCTTCACCGGCGAGAACGCGGCCGCCAACCAGGCGCTCCTGGAGCCGGTCCGCGCCGTGGCCGAGGCTCGGGGCGCCTCCCTGGGACGGATCGCCCTGGCCTGGGTCCAGCAGCAGGCGGCGGTGCACGGCCTGCCGGTGATCCCGATCCCGGGCACCCGCAAGCCCAGCCGGGTGGAGGAGAACATCGCGGCGACGCACATCGAACTCACCAAGGAGCAGCTGGAACTGCTGGAGCCGATCGCGGCGCAGGTGGCGGGAGACAGGTACGCCGACATGCGGTTCGCTTCCGCCGGACGGGAGTAGACCCTCCCAGGGGTGCGGGGAACCGCGCGACCAGCGTCGGCGCCCCCGCACCCGACGGCGAGCCTCAGAGCTCCGCCAGCAACTCCGCCTTCTTCACGGAGAACTCCTCGTCCGTCACCAGCCCCGCCTGGTGCAGTTCCCCGAGGTGACGAATCCGCTCGGCGATGTCGGCAGGATCCCGGCGCGGCGCCGCCGCGACCGGGACCACGTCCCCCGCCGAGCGGTTTCGTACGGCGGCCAACACCGCGGCGGCGAACGGCAACGACTCGTGCACCGGCCCGTATCCGAGCCCGAAGACGACGGCCGCCGGATCCTGGTCGGCCTGTGTCGGCGACCCCTCCCCGCGCAGCAGCCGAAGGTGCCCCTCGAACACCTCGGGGGAGCGCCACTCGACGTCAGTCAGCTCGGCGACCGGGAAGCTCTGGTCCCCGGCCTTCCACTTGGCCGACGACGCTCCCGTCCAGAACCAGCGGAAGTGCACGATCCGGCCGTCGAAGGACGCCTTCGCGTCGTACGCCTTGAACTGCAACGGGACCTCGGGTGCCGACACCAGGAACCGCTCGGCCGGCCCGTCGTCCGCCCTGGTCAGCCGCGCCCGCAACTCGTCGGCGTAGTACTCGGCGAGCGTCTCGCGCTGGGCCGGCAGCACCAGGCGGTACGGATCGCAGCTCTCCTTGAGCTGTCCCGCGGCCGCCTCCATCAACGGGTCGGCGCCGGGGCGTGGTTCGGCCCGCAGGACCACCGTGCCGCGTCTGCCGGGGGTGAGCGTCACCCCGGCGAGCGCCGACAGTGGGACCCGCCGTTCTCCCAGTGCCTGAAACAGCTTGGGGGTTCGAATCCCCCGTTCGTAGCGGATGAGCACGGAGTCGGACTCGAACTCCCAGGCGGCATGAAATCCGGCCAGTACGTCACCCATGCGGCTCATCGTATGCGGCACGAGCTTCTCCGTCCCCTCCCCGCGCAGACCGCGGTTCCTGCGTCTCTACGCGCGTCCGGCCGTCGTCGTACCGGACAAACCCGTCCGACAGTCTTCCGTATCGCCCGCGCAGTGCACCGTGCGGTACGCGCCAATGCCGATCTCGGCGAAGTTCGACAGGCTTTCCGTGCCAGGCACGAAATACCCGCTGTGCCCGTCGGCGCCCCGTGCCGACAGCACCCGGGCACCGAACGCGGAGGACATCGGGTCGGCCCCGTGACCGAACCCGCCGACCTCCATGTACGGCACGTCCTGGACCCAGTCGTCGGCGTCCCGCATCGCCCATACCTGTGCCGAGGTGCGCAGGTGGGAGGCGTTCGCGACACGCATCCCGGGGCTGCCCGCCACCGCGATGTCGGCCACCCGGCCCGGCAGGCTGCGCGCGGCCAGGCCGCACACCACCGAGCCGTAGCTGTGGCAGAACAGGGAGACGGGGGAACTGCCGGGCAGGCCTCGCACCAGCGCGTTCAGCCGGACCGCGCCGTCCGCCGCGCGCATCGCGGTGGCGGAGTCGATGCCGAGCCCGGCGGGTGCGGTGTAGTCGGCCCAGGCGATGACCGCCGTACGCGTCGACGGGCTCGCCGCGCGCTCGGCCTTGTAGAGGGCCTTGGCCATGCCGACGGGCGCGGAGTACCGGCGGCTGGTGCGCTGGAAGGTCAGCAGGTCGGTGTCGACTCCGGGGACGACGACGGAGACCCGCTCCGCCTTGGTCAGGTTCCCGAACACCTCGGCGACCCGGCCCGAGCCGCCGGGGTCGAAGGCCAGGATGTGGCGGTTCGTGGTCATCAACGACTCGTAGCGGTGCATGCGCCGGCCGGCGTCCTGCTGGCCGTTCGGGGTGAGCCGGGTGTCGTGCATCCGTTTCCGCTCGACCTTGCGGGCCTGGTCGAGCGCCATCCGGTTGGCGCGATAGCGCAGCTCGACCGGGGCGCCGTTCATGTTGCCGACCGCGAGCGGATAGCGGCCGACGAGGGCGGTGCGCTCCTGGGCGGTGAGCGAGGCGAAGAAGCGGGCGAGGCGTCCGGGGGCCGTGTCCGGGTCGGGCAGGTGGTGTCCGCGGAGGCGGCCGTGCTCCCACTCGGAGAGCGAGGCCTGGAGAGGGGAGCTGCCACGCTGGGTCCGCAGTGCGGTCCAGCCGGTGGTCGCCAGCATCACGAACACCACGGCCAACGCGAGCAGTGCGCGCCAGACGTTCAGTTGCGGGGAGGTGTCGAAGGAAGTCACTGAAAGGACACACTAGGAGAACGAGACGGTATCGCGTTAACCAAGTGGCGTGAATCACGTTTGTATAAAAGGGGTGTTATTGGGACAGGGTCAGCCCGTTCGCCAGTTTCCAGTCAGGGCGGGCCCCACGTGTTCGAGGTAACGCACCGTCAGTTCCCGGATCGCCTCCAGGCTGAAGTCCTCGCCGGTGCTCCACTGCCGTTCCGTGACGCGCATCACGCCGCTGAACACGGCCACCGCGAGGCGCGGGCGTGGATCCGCCTCGACGTCGAGGCCCTCCCGGTCGGCGAGCACCCGCGCGATCTCCTCCTCCACCTCGTCGGAGCGGCGCAGATGGGCGGCGAGCAGGACGGGCGTCGACTCGATCACCCGGTACATCCGCAGATGGAGCTCGACGGGGACGACCTCCGCCACGATGTCGTTGAGGGTGTCCCACCCCTCCAGTACGGCCTGGCGCAGCGCCTGCACCGGGGCCTCGTGCGGCGGGCGCGCGCGCACCGACTCGACGAACTGCGCCACCGTCATCTCGGTCAGGGCGAGAGCGGCCTCCTCCTTGTTGGCGAAGTAGCGGAAGAAGGTGCGCTGCGAGACCTCGACGGCGTCGGCGATGTCGTCGACGGTGGTGCCGTCGTACCCCCGGGTCGTGAACAGCTCCAGGGCGGCCCGCACCAGGGCGTCCCGGGTGCGCTGCTTCTTGCGCTCGCGCAACCCCGGCCGTGACGCCGTCTCCATGGGCCTCTCCTTCCAACCGCTCGCTGACCGGTCCGCTGAACCGTCCGCCCAGTTCAGGCTATACGCGAGTGTCCTGACAGTTACCGACTTGTGAATCAGTTTGTCAATTGTCAGTGGCTGTCATTAATCTCGAACGCATGACTAGTCAGACCACCATCGACAAGACGGGGCCGGGGGACGAGGCATCGACGTCCCCGTCGGACGGGTCCCCCGCCGCAGGGCTGCGCGGCCATCCCTGGTTCACCCTCATAACCGTCGCGGTCGGGGTCATGATGGTGGCCCTCGACGGCACCATCGTCGCCATCGCCAACCCGGCCATCCAGAGCGACCTCAAGGCGAGCTTCGCCGACGTCCAGTGGATCACCAACGGCTACTTCCTCGCCCTCGCGGTCTCCCTGATCACCGCGGGCAAGCTCGGTGACCGCTTCGGCCACCGGCAGACGTTCCTGATCGGCGTGGTCGGCTTCGCGGCCGCCTCCGGTGCCATCGGGCTGTCCAGCAGCATCGCGCTGGTCGTCACCTTCCGCGTCCTGCAGGGCCTGTTCGGCGCGCTGCTGATGCCGGCCGCGCTCGGCCTGCTGCGGGCGACCTTCCCGGCCGAGAAGCTCAACATGGCCATCGGCATCTGGGGCATGGTCATCGGCGCCTCCACCGCCGGCGGCCCGATCCTCGGCGGCGTACTGGTCGAGCACGTCAACTGGCAGTCGGTGTTCTTCATCAACGTGCCGGTCGGCCTGCTCGCCGTCGTCCTCGGCGTGCTGATCCTGCTCGACCACCGTGCCGAGAACGCGCCCCGCTCCTTCGACCTCCTCGGCATCGGGCTGCTCTCCGGCGCGATGTTCTGCCTCGTCTGGGCCCTCATCAAGGCCCCGGCCTGGGGCTGGGGCGACGGCAAGACCTGGGCCTTCGTCGTGGTGTCCGTGGTCGGCTTCGCCCTGTTCGCCTTCTGGGAGACGAAGGTCAAGGAGCCGCTGATCCCGCTGGCACTGTTCCGCTCGGTGCCGCTGTCGGCGGGCGTCGTCCTGATGGTGCTGATGGCGATCGCCTTCATGGGCGGCCTGTTCTTCGTGACGTTCTATCTCCAGAACGTGCACGGCATGAGCCCCATCGACGCCGGACTCCACCTGCTCCCGCTCACCGGGATGATGATCGTCGGCTCGCCGCTCGCCGGCGCGATGATCACCAAGCTGGGCCCGCGTATCCCGCTGGCCGGCGGCATGGCGGCCACCGCCATCGCCATGTACGGCATGTCCACGCTGGAGACGGACACCGGCAGCGCCGTGATGTCCCTCTGGTTCGCCCTGCTGGGCCTCGGCCTCGCGCCCGTCATGGTCGGCGCCACCGAGGTCATCGTCGGCAACGCCCCGATGGAGCTCTCCGGCGTCGCCGGCGGTCTCCAGCAGGCCGCGATGCAGATCGGCGGCAGCCTCGGTACGGCCGTGCTCGGTGCGGTGATGGCCTCCAAGGTCGACAGCGACCTCGCGGGCAACTGGAAGGACGCGGGCCTTCCGCCGCTCCCTCCGGCCCAGTTGGACCAGGCCGCGGAGGCGGTCCAGGTAGGTGTGGCACCGGTCGCCCCGAACACGCCGGAGGCCGTCGCCGCGAAGATCGGCGACGTCGCGCACGACACCTTCATCTCCGGCATGAGCCTGGCGTCTCTGGTCGCCGCCGGGGTCGCCGTGGTCGCCGTCTTCGTCGCGCTGCTCACCAAGCGCGGCGCGAACGCGGATGCGGGCGCGGGCGTCGGGCACATCTGACGCGGGCGCCGTCCCCGCGGAACCAGGGGGCGAACGGGGCCGAACAGGGGGAGGAACAGGCGGAGTTCCCTCATCAGGGTGACAACGCTAAAGATTCCTCCCACTGGGTACGCACCACACGTCACAGTGGTCAGGCCCTCGGGTACGGCATGTTCCCCAGGCAAGTTCGGGGAGTTCGTACGGCGAGGAGGGGGATCGGTACTGCGGCGCGCTGCCGGAGGGGGGCGGCGCGCCGCAAGTCCGAGGATGTCCGCAGGATTGGGAAGCACAGCGTGGGTACTCGCGTCATTGAACCCGGAACGACCCGAATCAACCAAGAGGTTCAGGGAGTTGACGATGGCGGGCTTCGGACAAGGAACGCGCAGGTACCCCCGCTCACGTGGCCGCACCAGGTCAGGGACCGGGCTGGATCGCGCGACGCTCGGAATCATCGGAGTCATCTGCGCCGTCGCCGGATTCTTCGTGCTGGGGATCATCCTCGGCCCTGTGGCGGTGGTCTGCGGCTGGCTGGCCATGGGTCGTGCCTGGACGGGCACACGCTCATTGCCGGCCCTGGTGGCCGTGGTCCTGGGCGCCATTGACACGCTCCTGGCGATCATCTGGCTCGCCGGAGCGACCACCCCGGGCACGGGCATGTTCTGACCCGGGGTCGGTGAGGGCAGGGCCCCCGGTGGGACGACCGGGGGCCCACCTTCATGACTGGCTCCGTCGATCAGCTGCCTGAGGCCGCCGTTCCCTCAGGATTCAGCCGCCCTCAGGCCGCCGTTCCGTCAGGATCGGGACGCCGCCGGGCCAGCCTCCGGGCGACGACGCCGTGTCAGGTCGGAGCGGGGGCTCCCGTAGCGCCGCGACCTCGGCGCGCAGGGCCCGTACCTCGGCCGTCAGGTCCCGGATCGCCTCCGTCTGGCGCTGTTCCTCCACGTCGTCCTTCTCGAACCGCTCGATGAACCACGCGGCGATGTTCGCGGTCACCACACCCAGCAGTGCGATTCCGGAGAGCATCAGCCCGACGGCGATGATCCGTCCCAGTCCGGTGGTCGGCGCGTGGTCCCCGTAGCCGACGGTCGTCATCGTCGTGAAGGACCACCACACGGCGTCACCCAGCGTCCGGATGTTCCCGTCCGGCGACTCCCGTTCCACCGAGAGCACGGCCAGCGACCCGAACATCAGCAACCCGACGACGGCTCCCGCGACATACGTCGTCACCCGGATCTGCGAGGCCATCCGTGCCCGCCGCCCCACCAGCATCAGCGTCGAGACGAGCCGCAGCAGCCGCAGCGGCTGGAGCATCGGCAGCACGACCGCGCACAGGTCCAGCCAGTGCGTACGGACGAACTCGCGCCGGCTCGGAGTGAGCCCGAGCCGCACCAGGTAGTCCGCCGCGAACGCCCCCCACACCACCCACTCGACCACCGTGCACGCCATGGTCAGGGACCGCCCGGCCGAGGTGTCCACGATCGGTACCGCATAGGCCACGGCGAACAGCAGGGCCAGCGCCAGCAGCGGCCGCTGCGTCAGGTGCTCCCACCGGGCCTGCGCCGACAGTTCCTTCATGTCCGCATCGTAAGGAACAAGTAAGGGGGGCGGAGCCGCCAGGCTCCGCCCCCCTTACTCTCTCGAGCTTCGCCGCTCAAGCCGAGCGTGACGCTACGCGTCGCCGCCCGCGGCCCCCGGATCGGCAGCCGACACGTCGAGCAGCTGGTACCGGTCGATCGCCTGCTTCAGCACCGACCGGTCGACCTTGCCCTCCCTGGCCAGCTCGGTCAGCACGCCCACCACGATCGACTGGGCGTCGATGTGGAAGAACCGCCGGGCCGCGCCACGGGTGTCCGCGAACCCGAAACCGTCGGCGCCCAGCGACTGGTACCTCCCCGGCACCCACCGCGCGATCTGGTCCGGAACCGACCGCATCCAGTCGGAGACGGCCACGAACGGTCCCTCCGCGCCGGTCAGCTTCCGCGTCACATACGGCACCCGCTGCTCCTCCTCGGGGTGCAGCAGGTTGTGCTCCTCGCAGGCCACGGCCTCGCGCCGCAGTTCGTTCCAGGAGGTCGCCGACCAGACGTCCGCCTTGACGTCCCACTCCTCGGCGAGGATCTTCTGCGCCTCGATCGCCCACGGAACCGCCACGCCCGACGCCATGATCTGCGCCGGAATCGATCCCGAGGTGCCCGCGCTGAAGCGGTGGATGCCCTTGACGATGCCCTCGGCGTCCACGTTCGCCGGCTCGGCCGGGTGCTGGATCGGCTCGTTGTAGACGGTGAGGTAGTAGAAGACGTCCTCGCCGTGCGGGTGCTCCTCGGAGCCGCCGTACATCCGCCGCAGGCCGTCCTGCACGATGTGCGCGATCTCGAAGCCGTAGGCGGGGTCGTATGCCACACAGCCCGGGTTGGTCGAGGCGAGCAGCTGGGAGTGGCCGTCCGCGTGCTGGAGGCCCTCACCGGTCAGGGTCGTACGACCGGCGGTCGCGCCCAGAACGAAACCGCGCGCCAACTGGTCGGACATCTGCCAGAACTGGTCACCGGTGCGCTGGAAACCGAACATCGAGTAGAAGACGTACACCGGGATGAGCGGTTCGCCGTGTGTGGCGTACGCCGAACCCGCCGCGATCAGCGAGGCCGTGCAGCCCGCCTCGGAGATGCCGTCGTGCAGCATCTGCCCCTGCGGCGACTCCTTGTAGGCGAGCAGCAGGTCCCGGTCCACGGCCTCGTACTGCTGGCCGAGGGGGTTGTAGATCTTCGCACTCGGGAAGAAAGAGTCCATACCGAACGTGCGGTACTCGTCCGGCGCGATCAGCACGAACCGCTTGCCAATCTCCTTGTCCCGCATGAGGTCCTTGAGCAGCCGTACAAACGCCATGGTCGTGGCGATGGACTGCTGCCCGGACCCCTTCTTCACGGTCGCGTACGTCTTGTCGTCAGGCAGCCGCAGCGGCTTGGAACGCACCACGCGGGTGGGGACGTACCCGCCGCAGCCCTGCCGGCGGTCGTGCATGTACTGGATCTCCTCCGAGTCCCGGCCCGGGTGGTAGTACGGCGGCGCGCCGGACTCCAGTTCCTTGTCGGAGATCGGCAGGTGCAGGCGGTCGCGGAAGCGCTTGAGGTCGTCGACCGTCAGCTTCTTCATCTGGTGCGTGGCGTTGCGGCCCTCGAAGTTCGGGCCCAGCGTCCAGCCCTTGATGGTCTTCGCGAGGATCACCGTGGGCTGGCCCTTGTGCTCCACGGCCGCCTTGTACGCCGCGAAGATCTTGCGGTGGTCGTGACCGCCGCGGCCCAGGTGCAGGATCTGGTCGTCGGTCATGTTCTCGACCATCGCGCGCAGCCGGTGGTCGTCGCCGAAGAAGTGGTCGCGGATGTACGAGCCGGTCTCGGTGGCGTACGTCTGGAACTGGCCGTCCGGCGTGGTGTTCATCTTGTTGACCAGCACGCCGTCGCGGTCCTGCGCGAGCAGCGGGTCCCAGGTGCGGTCCCAGACCAGCTTGATCACGTTCCAGCCGGCACCCCGGAAGATCGACTCCAGCTCCTGGATGATCTTTCCGTTGCCGCGCACCGGGCCGTCGAGCCGCTGCAGGTTGCAGTTGACCACGAAGGTGAGGTTGTCCAGGCCCTCACGGGCGGCGATGGACAGCTGGCCGAGCGACTCGGGCTCGTCCATCTCGCCGTCGCCGAGGAACGCCCAGACGTGCGACTTCGAGGTGTCGGCGATGTCGCGCGCGTGCATGTAGCGGTTCATCCGCGCCTGGAAGATCGCGCCGATCGGACCGAGGCCCATCGACACCGTCGGGAACTCCCAGAAGTCCGGCATCAGCCGCGGGTGCGGATAGCTGGACAGTCCGTGCGGGGCCTTCGACTTCTCCTGCCGGAACGCGTCGAGGTTGCCCTCGCTGAGGCGGTCCAGCAGGAACGCGCGGGCGTAGATGCCCGGCGAGGCGTGGCCCTGGAAGAAGACCTGGTCGCCGCCGTCGCCCTCGTCCTTGCCGCGGAAGAAGTGGTTGAAGCCGACGTCGTAGAGCGAGGCGGAGGAGGCGAAGGTGGCGATGTGGCCGCCGACGCCGATGCCGGGCCGCTGGGCGCGCGAGACCATCACCGCGGCGTTCCAGCGGGTGGCGTTGAGGATCCGGCGCTCGATCTCCTCGTTGCCGGGGAAGAACGGCTCGCTCTTGGTCGGGATCGTGTTGACGTAGTCCGTGCTGCGCATCTCGGGCACGGCCACGCGCTTCTCGCGGGCCCGCTCGATCAGCCGCAGCATCAGATAGCGGGCACGCTCCCGGCCGCGCTCGTCGACGGCGGCGTCGAGGGAGTCGAGCCACTCCTGGGTTTCCTCGGGGTCGAAGTCAGGAACCTGACTCGGAAGGCCGCCAATGATGATCGGATTGCGATCGGATCCGGAAGCCACGCTGTTCCTTACCTGTCAGAGGGCTGCATTTCCCTGGGGTTCGCTGAGTTTTCGGTTATGCCTGCACCGTTCCCCATCGTGTACCTCGGGGCGGCAAACGTCACCTCTACTGTGGGGTAACCCGGTCCTGGTCCAGCACGCGGTCCAGGACTCTGTCTCCGGCTTGGTCCCCATGGATGGTTCCCAAACACCCAAACAGGGCAGAAAGGTGTGTGCTGTGTCACCCCAGGGTCGGGATGGTGTGCCGTAAGTTGAGGCGACACCGCCCGGAAAGTCACCGTTTCGGCGGTCTCGGCGGCCGGGTACTTGCGCGATCCGCCCGGCCCGTGTGGACTACGGCCAACGCTTCGCGCACGCGCGAGGCTGAGACATTCACCAAAACATGATCAGGAGGCAACCCGTGAGCGCGACCGCGGACCACGCGGAGGAGCGGACGAACCCTGCCGTCAGGCTGGGGTTCCAGCCCGAGCAGGTGGTCCAGGAGATCGGCTACGACGACGACGTAGACCAGGAACTCCGCGAGGCCATTGAGGAAGTCATCGGCAGCGACCTTGTGGATGAGGACTACGACGATGTAGCCGATGCCGTGGTGCTGTGGTTCCGCGACGAGGACGGCGACCTGACAGATGTGCTGGTGGACGCCATCACGTACATCGAGGAGGGCGGCTCGATCCTGCTGCTGACGCCGAAGACCGGCCGGGACGGCTACGTGGAGCCGAGCGACATCTCCGAAGCCGCGACGACCGCCGGGCTCTCCGCGTCGAAGAGCGTCAGCGTCGGCAAGGACTGGAGCGGCAGCCGGCTGGTGACGCCGAAGGCCGCCAAGACGAAGAAGTAACCCCGACAGCTGCACGACATCGGACGGGTCGGCATCGCCGGCCCGTCCGATGCCGTGCGGTGATCGCCGCGTAGGCAGTGCCCTTCGGACCGGCCCGACTCGGAGCCGCGGCGGCCGTCCGGCCCCGCGTCCCCAGGGTGGTCCGAAGCCACGTCCTAGGGTGGGTGCCACCCGAACAGCCCCACCCATCGAAGGGACATCCAGGAGATGGCGATCCAGGTCGGCGACAAGGCCCCCGACTTCGAGCTCAAGGACAACCACGGCGCCACCGTGAAGCTGTCCGACTTCCGCGGTGCCAAGAATGTCGTACTGCTGTTCTACCCCTTCGCCTTCACCGGTGTGTGCACCGGCGAGCTGTGCGAGCTGCGCGACCACCTTCCGCAGTTCTCCGAACGCGACACCCAGCTGCTCGCGGTGTCGAACGACTCCATCCACACCCTGCGGGTCTTCGCCGAGCAGGAGGGCCTCGAGTACCCGCTGCTGAGCGACTTCTGGCCGCATGGCGAGGTCTCCCGGGCCTACGACGTCTTCGCCGAGGACAAGGGCTGCGCGGTGCGCGGCACCTTCGTCATCGACAAGGAGGGCGTAGTCCGCTGGACCGTCGTCAACGCCCTGCCGGACGCGCGTGACCTGAACGAGTACGTCAAGGCGCTCGACACCCTGTGATTGTTCGGGTCCAGGGACTGCGGGGTGCGGGAACCCGTCACTAGGATCGACTCGTTGATCCGACATCAGACGTACGACGGGGCTCCCCGCCCCCGGACACCAATGGAGGACTCGTGGGAGTCAGCCTCAGCAAGGGCGGCAACGTATCGCTGACCAAGGAGGCCCCGGGCCTGACCGCGGTCATCGTCGGTCTGGGGTGGGACGTCCGCACCACCACCGGCACCGACTTCGACCTGGACGCCAGCGCGCTGCTGGTGAACCCGGCCGGCAAGGTCGCGAGTGACGCCAACTTCGTCTTCTTCAACAACCTCAAGAGCCCGGAAGGCTCCGTCGAACACACCGGCGACAACATCACCGGTGAGGGCGAGGGCGACGACGAGCAGATCAAGGTCAACCTCGCCACGGTCCCGGCCGACGTCGACAAGATCGTGTTCCCGGTCTCGATCTACGACGCCGAGAACCGCCAGCAGTCGTTCGGCCAGGTCCGCAACGCGTTCATCCGCGTCGTGAACCAGGCCGGCGAGGCGGAGATCGCGCGTTACGACCTCTCCGAGGACGCCTCCACGGAGACCGCCATGGTCTTCGGCGAGCTGTACCGGCACGGCGCGGAGTGGAAGTTCCGCGCCATCGGCCAGGGCTACGCCTCGGGTCTGCGCGGCATCGCGCAGGACTTCGGCGTGAACGTCTGACCTGCTGAAGGTCTCACCGTCCGGCGTCGCCCTGTTTGGGGGCGGCGCCGGACGTGCAGGACAAGCAGAGAAGTACCGTCTCGGGGAGGGACCAGCAACATGGGCGTCACGCTCGCCAAGGGAGGCAACGTCTCCCTGTCCAAGGCCGCACCCAACCTCACCCAGGTGATGGTCGGGCTCGGCTGGGACGCGCGCTCCACCACCGGAGCCGATTTCGACCTCGACGCCAGTGCCCTGATGTGCAACAACGGCCGGGTGCTCGGCGACGAGTGGTTCATCTTCTACAACCAGCTCAAGAGCCCGGACGGCTCGGTCGAGCACACCGGCGACAACCTCACCGGTGAGGGCGAGGGGGACGACGAGTCGATCCTGATCGACCTGTCCAAGGTGCCGGCCCAGATCGACAAGATCGTGTTCCCGGTCTCGATCCATGACGCCGACAACCGGGGACAGACCTTCGGCCAGGTCAGCAACGCCTTCATCCGCGTGGTCAACCAGGCCGACGGCCAGGAGCTCGCACGCTACGACCTCAGTGAGGACGCCTCCACGGAGACCGCGATGATCTTCGGTGAGGTCTATCGCCACCAGGGCGAATGGAAGTTCCGGGCCGTGGGGCAGGGGTACGCGTCGGGGCTGCGAGGCATCGCTCTAGACTTCGGAGTCAACGTTTCGTAACGCTGAGTGCGGGTGGCTGCACCTCGGCGTAACGAGGAGAGCCACCTGCTGCGCCTAGGAAACGAGGCAGGTGGCTCTCCGGAACCTCACCGACCGTGGAAGGACGGGAGTCCGGTCATTATGCCCAGTTCGAAGCAGCGCAGCGAAACGACCCCAGTCGGCGAACGCCTCGGCCCGCTGGCCCACGCTCTGATGTACTGCGGCGCCCTGGCCGCCGGAGTCGTGTTGATCGTGACCGGTCGGGCCACGCCCGTCGAGGCCTCCGGTTACATCTCGCCGTTCCTGGTGATCTTCGAGAGGGTGGTGCGTAGCTAGTCGCAACCTCTCCGACCTGTGCTTTCTCCGGCCGGATGCCCCAAAAGGTCCGGTCGGAGGGCCGCACTCTAGACTCGTGGTCAATATTGAGTAAAGCCGAGTACGGCGCGGGGGAAACCCTCCCCCAGACTTCGTCTGGGGGAGCCCCCAACACACGATTGGGTAGCCAGTGCTTCTGAAAACCTTTGGCTGGTCGTTCGCGGTCACCGCGCTCGGCCTGGTCGCGGCGGTCTTCTACGGGGGGTGGACCGCCTTCGGAATCGTGGCGATCCTCTCCGTCCTCGAGATCTCCCTTTCCTTCGACAACGCGGTGGTCAACGCCGGGATCCTGAAGAAGATGAGTGCCTTCTGGCAGAAGATCTTCCTCACGATCGGTGTCCTCATCGCCGTCTTCGGCATGCGGCTCGTGTTCCCGGTCGTCATCGTCGCCATCAGCGCCAAGATCGGCCCGATAGACGCGGTCGACCTCGCTCTCAACGACAAGGACCAGTACCAGCAGCTCGTCACCGACGCCCACCCGTCGATCGCCGCCTTCGGCGGCATGTTCCTGCTGATGATCTTCCTCGACTTCATCTTCGAGGACCGTGACATCAAGTGGCTCGCCTGGCTGGAGCGCCCGCTGGCCAAGCTCGGCAAGGTCGACATGCTGTCGGTCTGCATCGCCCTCATCGTTCTGCTGATCACCGCCTTCACGTTCGCCACCCATGCTCACCAGCACGGCGGAGCGCATGCCGACAAGGCACAGACGGTCCTGATCTCGGGCATCGCCGGCCTGATCACCTACATGATCGTCGGCGGCCTCTCCGGCTACTTCGAGGACAAACTCGAGGAAGAGGAGGAACGCGAACACGAGCAGGAGGAAGAGGCCGCGCGCACCGGCAAGAAGCGCCCGGCGATCGTCCTGGCCGGCCAGGCCGCGTTCTTCATGTTCCTCTACCTCGAGGTCCTGGACGCGTCCTTCTCCTTCGACGGCGTCATCGGCGCCTTCGCCGTCACCAACGACATCGTCCTGATGGCACTCGGTCTCGGCATCGGCGCCATGTACGTCCGGTCGCTCACCGTGTACCTGGTCCGTCAGGGCACTCTCGACGACTACGTCTACCTGGAGCACGGCGCGCACTACGCGATCGGCGCGCTGGCCGTGCTCCTCCTGGTCACCATCCAGTACCAGATCCACGAGGTCATCACCGGCCTCATCGGCGTCGTCCTGATCGCCTGGTCCTTCTGGTCCTCCGTGCGCCGCAACAAGGCCCTGGCAGCGGCCGAGGGAAAAGCGGCGGGCTCGGACGAGAAGACTGAGGTCTCGTCCGGGGTGTGATCAGCTTCTGAGTGAGGAACGCTCTGTGCGGGGCGGTGTCGGGGACGACTCCCCGGTGCCGCCCCGTCGGTCGTCAAGGACGGCGGGTGCGCGATTGCCTGCGGTTCCTTCAAGTGGAACGTGGGGGCGGGAATGGGCTTCTTCGACGGACTGAGGCGCGGGCGCGAGACCGACTTCGACTCGGGCGACGCCGCCACCAACTCGATCGAACTGACCAAACGGCACAGCCAGGTCTCCCTCACCAAGCAGGGCGCGGCCAACGGCCATCTGCGCGTCAACCTGGCCTGGCGGATGCGGACCTCCGACATGGGCGGGTCCCCGCGGGAGAGCCTGCTCCGGCATCCCTTCAAGGCGCTGAAACCGCCGGAGGTCCTCGGGCACAGCCAGAGCATGGTCAACGTCGACCTCGACCTGGGCTGCCTCTACGAACTCCAGGACGGCACGAAGGGCGTCGTGCAGCCCCTGGGGGGTTACCTGGGCGAGATCAACGGGGCACCGTACGTAAAACTCAGCGGCGACGACCGGTTCGGGTCGGCGTCCGGCGAGACGATGTACGTCAATCTCGACCACCGCGACGCCATCAAGCGGTTGCTGGTCTTCGTCTACATCTACGACCAGACGCCGGCCTTCGACCGTACGCACGCGATCGTCACGTTGTACCCGAGCAACGGGCCGCGGATCGAGATACATCTCGACGAGCGGCATCCCCAGGCCCGGTCCTGCGCGGTGGTGACGATAGAGAACGTGAAGGGCGAGATGGTGGTCCGGCGCGAGGTGAAGTTCGTGTACGGCTTCCAGGCGGAGCTGGACCGGTTGTACGGGTGGGGACTGCAGTGGGGCAGGGGCTTCAAGACGAAGGCGGAGCGGTGAGCTCCGCGCTCGCGTCCCCCGGGGGCGGGTGTCCTGGGCCCCCGCAGGACGGGTTCGTCACCGCCCGATGAACTGGGGCCCCTGCGGAGGCAGACGGAACTCCGGGTCCGGTGCGGTGGCCGTCGCCTGCGGGTAGCCGTAGGCGGGCGGGCTGGTCGGGTGCGGATAGCCGTACGACGGCTGGACCGTGGCCACGGCGGCGGGCTGCTGGGGGTAGCCGTAAGCCGGCTGCGTGGGGACGCCGGCCGGCTGTTCCGGGGGCAGAGGCTGGGAGGAGAGCTCGGAGGCATGCTGGGTCGGGGCGGGCGGGGCCGGGACGATCGCGGTCGCCCCGATCTCGGACGCCTCCTCCGGTCCGTCCGCGAGGCCGTCCGACTCGTCCACCGAGATGCCGTAGTCGGTCGCCAGACCCTGCAGGCCGTTGGAGTAGCCCTCGCCCAGCGCGCGGAACTTCCAGCCGTCGCCACGCCGGTACAGCTCACCGCAGATCAGGGCGGTCTCCTCGCCCGTCGTCGGCCGGACGTCGAAGTAGGCCAGCGGCTCACCATCGGCGACCGTGGCGTCGTACAGCAGAATGCGCAGGCTCTGCACGCGGTCGAAGGTGACGTCGTCCGCCGAAGCCACCAGGTAGATCTGGGTGACGTCGGGCTCGACGCCGGCGAGATCTGTCTGGATCGTGTCGGTGAGGCCCTCGGCGACGCGTTTCTTGCCCAGTCGCCAGACCTTGCTGGAAGGATGCCGGGGCTGGTTGTAGAAGACGAAGTCCTCGTCGGATCGCACCCGGCCGTCGGCGCCGATGAGCAGCGCCGAGGCATCGACGTCCGGAACGCCCTGCCCAGGCGCCCAGCGCAGTACTGCGCGTACCGTGGTGGTGGCGAGCGGGACGTTCGACCCCTTCAGCATCGCGTGCGTCATACCGTCATCCTGCCTTCTCGGTCCTGGTCACGACAACGCGGGGGTGGCGGATCGCCGGAGATTCCGTCGGTCCGTCAACGCGGCTGTGTTCGCCCGCGTTACCAGAAATTCATGCCTGGCGGGAACCCTTGACATGGATCTCTACGTACTATTACCGGCCACCTGTGAACCGCTCGCAGGGGCCGCTCGGCCACCACGGGGGAGTACCATGCGTCATTTCGGGCACATCGCCCCTGAGGTGCGGCAGCGCCTCTTCCACCGGGAGCCCTGCGCGTTCACCGCGGACTCCCCGACCCGGCTGCTTTCCGCGGCCCTGGGCGCCACGCTCTACAGTCCCGCCACGCGGCCACGGCTCGCCGACGACATCGTCAGGCAGACCGGCCGCGGCGTGGTCTCGATGGTGCTGTGCCTGGAGGACTCCATCGGCGACGAGGACGTCGCGGACGCCGAGGAGAACCTGGTACGACAGTTCACGGACCTCGCCGAACGCGGCCCCGCGGACATCCCGCTGCTGTTCATCCGGGTGCGGGTGCCCGAGCAGATCCCCGATCTCGTACGACGTCTCGGCCCGGCCGCCCGGCTGCTGTCCGGTTTCGTGATGCCGAAGTTCACCGAGGAACGCGGCATCCCCTTCCTGGAGGCCCTGCAGAACGCCGAGGCCGAGGGCGGGCGGCGGCTGTTCGCCATGCCGGTGCTGGAGTCGCCGGAGCTGCTGTACCGCGAGTCGCGGGTGCAGACCCTGGAGGGCATCTCCCGCACGGTCGACAAGTACCGCGAGCGGGTGCTGGCGCTGCGCCTGGGCGTGACCGACTTCTGCTCCTCGTACGGTCTGCGCAGGGCCCCGGACATGACCGCGTGGGACGTGCAGATCGTCGCCTCCGTGATCTCCGACGTGGTGAACATGCTGGGGCGGGCCGACGGCACCGGATTCACGGTGACCGGACCGGTGTGGGAGTACTTCCGCGTGCAGGAGCGCATGTTCAAGCCGCAGCTGCGCCGCAGCCCCTTCCTGGAGGGCCAGGCCGAGGAACTGCGTGAGGCGCTCATCGAGCACTCCATGGACGGGCTGCTGCGCGAGATCACCCTGGACCAGGCCAACGGACTGCTCGGCAAGACCTGCATCCACCCCTCCCACGTGCTGCCGGTGCACGCGCTGTCGGTGGTCAGTCACGAGGAGTTCAGTGACGCCCAGGACATCCTGCGGCCCGAGCGGGGCGGCGGCGGGGTGCTGAGGTCGGCGTACACGAACAAGATGAACGAAGTGAAGCCGCATCGCGCCTGGGCGGAGCGGACCGTGCTGCGCGCCGAGGTGTTCGGGGTGGCGAACGAGGACATCGGTTTCGTGGAGCTCCTCGCCGCCGGGATCCCGGCCTGAACCGGCTCTCTCTCCACCGGCCTCTACTCAAGGGACGTATGAACAACGCAGTGAACGACGGGGTGTGGTCCGGCAGTTGGGTCGCCGAGCGGCTCGGCGTCGAGCTCCTGGGCGACGACGACCTGACGGACCTGCTGGGGCTGGCACTGCGCCGCAACCCCAAGAGGGCCCATCTGCTGGTCTCCCATGTGCTCGGCAAACACGTACCGCAGTCGCCGTCCGTGGTGTACGGCTACGGCTTCGACCTCGGCCGACGCGTGCGCGACCTGCTGGGCGCCGACGAGGCGGGCCGGGCGGTCGTCCTCGGGTACGCGGAGACCGCCACCGGTCTCGGCCACTCCGTCGCGGACGGTCTGGGCCCGGCCCCCTATCTGCACTCCACCCGCCGTCCGGTCCCGGGGGTGGACACGGCGGGCGGCTTCGAGGAGTCCCACTCGCACGCCACCTCCCATCTGCTGCTGCCCCAGGACCCGGACCTGCTGGCGGGCGACGGGCCGCTGGTGCTGGTCGACGACGAGTTCTCCACCGGCAACACGGTGTTGAACACCGTCCGGGATCTTCATGAGCGGTATCCGCGGCGGCGGTATGTGGTCGTCGCCCTCGTGGACATGCGCTCGGAGGCGGACGCGGGCCGGTTGGACGACTTCGCCCGGGAGATCGGCGCGAGGGTGGACCTGGTGGCAGCGGCGTCGGGCACCGTAAGGCTGCCCGAGGGGGTCCTGGAGAAGGGCCAAGCCCTGGTGGCAGAGTTCGAGTCGACCCACCTCGGGGCGCGGGGAACCGCGCGACCAGCCCCCACGGAGACCCCCCACCACGTCACCCGAGTCGACCTGCGCTGGCCCCGCGGCCTCCCCGACGGCGGACGACACGGCTTCACCCCCGCGCATCGAATACGCCTGGAGAACGCCCTCCCGGCGATGGCGGCACGCCTCGCCGAGGCGCTCCCGCACGACGCGCACCGAGTGCACGTCCTCGGCTTCGAGGAGCTGATGTACGCACCCCTGCGACTGGCCCGCGAGCTGGAGCAGGTCACGGACGCCGAGGTGCGCTACTCGACCACCACCCGCTCGCCCGTCCTCGCGGTCGACGACCCGGGCTACGCGATACGCAGCCGCCTGGTCTTCCCGGCGCACGACGACCCGGCGGACGGCCCCGGCGAGCGCTACACCTACAACGTGGCGGGCGCCGGCTTCGACGCCGTCGTCGCGGTCGTCGACTCGGCCGCCGACACCCCTGAACTGCACGCGCCGGGCGGCCTGTTGGCCCAGCTCGCGGCACACGTGCCCCAGGTCCTGCTCGCGGTGGTCCCCTCGTACGTCCCCGAACCCCGGTACGTCCCCGAAAGGCCCGCCATGCTGCCCGAGCCCCTCCGCGGCCCAGCCTTCTCCTCGTATCCGCCCGACGAGGTCGGCTGGCTGCTCCAGGACCTCTCGGACGTGACGCTGGAGGCGCCCACCGAGGAGCGCGAGGAGGCCATCCAGAGCGGCGGCGCGCACTACGCCGAGTCGCTGCCGGTGGAGTACCAGCCCAGCGAGCAGTACCAGCAGCTGTTCCACACCGCCCTGGAGGAGTCGGCGGGGCGGCTGGCACGGGCGGTGGGCGCGGTCACCGAGATCGTGCTCGCCGAACGGTCGCCACGGCCCGTCCTGGTGTCGCTGGCCCGCGCGGGCACACCGATCGGCGTGCTGATGCGCCGCTGGGCCCAGTTCCGGCACGGGCTCGACCTGCCGCACTACGCCGTCTCCATCGTGCGCGGTCGCGGCATAGACGCCAACGCGCTGCGCTGGCTGGCCGCCCACCACGACCCCCGTGACGTCGTCTTCGTCGACGGCTGGACCGGCAAGGGCGCCATCACCCGCGAACTCGCCGACGCCCTGAAGGAGTTCGAGGCCTCCGACGGCGTCACCGGCTTCGACCCGGAGATAGCCGTGCTGGCCGACCCCGGCTCGTGCGTACGGACGTACGGCACCCGGGAGGACTTCCTGATTCCCTCCGCCTGCCTCAACTCCACGGTGTCCGGCCTGATCTCCCGTACGGTGCTGCGCGCCGACCTGGTCGGACCGGACGACTTCCACGGCGCGAAGTTCTACCGCGAACTCGCCGGCACCGATGTGTCCGTCGCCTTCCTCGACGCGGTGTCCGCCCGATTCCCGGAGGTCCTGGACGCGGTGGACGCACAGGCCAAGGAGCTGCTGTCCGGCGACCGCGCCCCGACCTGGGAGGGCTGGGCGGCCGTCGAGCGGATCAGCGAGGAGTACGGCATCCACGACGTGAACCTCGTCAAGCCCGGCGTCGGCGAGACCACCCGGGTGCTGCTGCGCCGGGTGCCCTGGAAGATCCTTGCGCGAGCCGGAGCGGGGGCCGACCTGGACCACGTACGCCTGCTCGCCGAACAGAGAGGTGTCCCGGTGGAAGAGGTCGCCGAACTCCCGTACACGTGTGTGGGGTTGATCCACCCGAAGTACACGCGGGGCGCGACCGGCGCCGACGGCCGGGCGGTGACGGTCTGATGCCGGTGCTGGTGGCGAGTGACCTCGACCGCACGCTCATCTACTCCGCAGCGGCCCTCGCGCTGACCATGCCGGACGCGCGGGCGCCCCGGCTGCTCTGCGTCGAGGTGCACGAGGCCAAGCCGCTGTCCTTCATGACGGAGACGGCCGCCGCACTGCTCTCGGAGCTCGGGGACGCCTCGGTCTTCGTGCCGACCACGACCCGCACCCGCAAGCAGTACCAGCGCATCAACCTGCCAGGGCCGCAGCCCACGTACGCGATCTGCGCCAACGGCGGGCACATCCTGGTGGACGGTGTCTCCGACGCCGACTGGCACGCGCGGGTGACGGCGCGGCTGGCCGAGGAGTGCGCCTCGCTGGACGAGGTGCGCGAGCATCTGATGGCGACCGCCGACCCACTGTGGGTGCGCAAGCACCGGATTGCCGAGGACCTCTTCGCCTACCTGGTCGTCGAGCGTGAACTCCTCCCCGAGGAGTGGGTGAAGGAACTCGCGGTCTGGGCGGAGAACCGGGGCTGGACGGTCTCCCTCCAGGGCCGCAAGATCTACGCCGTCCCGAAGCCGCTCACCAAGAGCGCCGCCATGCGCGAGGTCGCCCGCCGCACCGGGGCCGCGCTCACCCTGGCCGCCGGTGACTCGCTCCTCGACGCGGACCTCCTCCTCGCCGCGGACCAGGGCTGGCGCCCGGGGCACGGCGAACTGGCGGAGGCCGACTGGACCGCGCCGGCGATCACCGCCCTTCCCGAGCGGGGTGTGCTCGCGGGGGAGCGGATCCTGCGGGAGTTCCTGCGGGTGGCGCGGCAGGGGACGGTCTGAGGGTCGCCCCTCTGAGGGCGCTCTCGAGGGCGCCCACGGAGGGGGTGGCCTTCAGGCCGCGTGTCCCCGGCCGCCCCGCCCGCGACGGCCCGGTCCCGGTCGCCGCAGCAGACGTACGCCGACGAACGCCAGGACCGCCACGACGGCCACGGCCAGGACGATCTTCGAGTAGGCGGAGACGACCGACGTGACCTGCGCCCAGTTGTCGCCCAGGGCGTACCCGGCGAGCACGAAGGCGGTGTTCCAGATCGCGCTGCCCAGCGTGGTCAGGCCGAGGAACACCGGCAGTGGCATGCGCTCGACGCCCGCGGGCACCGAGATCAGGCTGCGGAAGATCGGGATCATCCGGCCGAAGAACACCGCCTTGGTGCCGTGCCGCAGGAACCACGCCTCGGTCTTCTCGATGTCCGCGACCTTCACCAGCGGCAGCCGGGCCGCGATCGCGACCGTGCGGTCACGCCCGAGCAGCGCACCGACCCCGTACAGCGCCAGCGCGCCGACCACCGAACCCGCCGTCGTCCACAGCAGGACGGCGAGCAGGCCCATCCGCCCGCTGCCGACCGCGAAACCCGCGAGCGGCAGGATCACCTCGCTGGGCAGCGGAGGGAAGAGGTTCTCCAGGGCGATGGCGATGCCAGCGCCGGGGGCGCCCAGCGTGTCCATGAGGTCGTTGACCCATTGCGGGGCCGCACCCCCGTCGGTGGTCGTCCGCGCTGCGATCGCTGTCATGCGGGCACGGTAGGAAATCCTGGCTGAAGGGAACCTGAGGAGGCCCGGCCCGAACGGCCGTCAGCCGCAGCAGCCCCCGCCGCAGCAGCCGCCGCCTCCACCGCCACTCGCCCGGGGCGCGGCCGCCGGGGCGGAGGCCGCGCCGCCGACCGCCACCGTCGACAGGAGCTTCACCGTGTCGTCGTGGCCCAAGGGGCAGGCGGCGGGAGCGGAGGACTCGGCCATCGGACGGCTCAGTTCGAAGGTGTCGCCGCAGGTCCGGCAGCGGTACTCGTAGCGAGGCATGCGATCAGGGTATCCGGGCGCGCGTCGCGACAGGGGTGTGACCAACGTCTCAAGGTCGTCATGTTCCCTACCGGTCGGTATGTGGTTGTTCCGGTCAACTTTTTATATGAAGAAACTGCGAAGATCGTTGGTAGTTTTTGGTCGTGACCGGGACAGCACAGGGCACGGGCCGGCCGACTGACCATCGCCGCCCGCGCCGTCGACGGGCCGCGTCGAAGCGGCCCCCGTGGACGGCGCTACGCCGCCTCCGCCCCGCCTACCCGCGGCAGGGCCGCACCGGTTGGCGCCGCTGGGTCCCCTCCCCGCGCCAGTCGCTCTGGGTCGCCCTGGCCTCCGTCGGCATGACCGGGCTGTTCCTGGGCGCCGCCTACGCGGCCACGGACGTACCGGAGAACCTGAACAGCTACGCCACCCAGCAGGACAACGTCTACTTCTGGTCCGACGGCACCCCCATGGCCCGCACCGGCTGGGTGCGGCGGCAGGCGATGCCGCTGGAGGACATACCCGAGGACGTCCGCTGGGCGGTGCTCGCGGCGGAGAACGAGAGCTTCTACTCCGACCCCGGCATCTCCTTCAAGGGTCTGACCCGCGCGCTGTGGCGCAGCGTCGGCGAGGGGGACACCGAGGGCGGCTCGACCATCACCCAGCAGTACGTCAAGAACGTCTACCTGACGCAGAACCAGACCCTCGGCCGCAAGTTCAACGAGGCGATGATCGCCCTCAAGCTCGACAACCAGATGAGCAAGGACCAGATCCTGGAGGGCTACCTCAACACCAGCTGGTTCGGCCGCGGCACGTACGGCATCCAACGCGCCGCGCAGGCCTACTACGGCAAGGACGTCACCAGCCTGAACGCCAGTCAGGCCGCGTTCCTCGCATCCCTGTTGAAGGGCGCGGGCCTGTACGACCCCACCCTGGGCAAGGCCAACCACCAGCGGGCCGTGGAGCGTTGGTCCTGGACCCTCGACCGGATGGTCGACATCGGCAAGTTGTCGCCGGCCGAGCGGGCCAAGTACACGACGTTCCCCGAACCGCTCAAGTCCGCCCGCGTCTACGACACCGGCAAACAGAGCGACTACCTGGTGGAGTTGGCGCAGCAGTACGCCAAGAAGTCCGCGCACATCTCGGACAAGCAGTTCGACCTCGGCGGCTACCAGATCTACACGACCTTCGACCGCAAGCGGGAGGCCGCTCTCACCGACGCCGTGGCCAAGGCCCGCGAGCGGGCGAGGAAGGACGACCCGAAAGCGGCGAAGACCGTGCACTACGGTGCCGCCTCCGTCGCCACCGACGGCCGGATCCTCGCCGTCCACGGCGGACCCGACCACCGTACGCAGGGCTACAACGAGTCCAACGCCAGTACCGTGCAGGCCGGTTCGGCATTCCTGCCGTTCGTCTACGCGGCCGGTCTCGAACACGGGGTCCACAAGACACGCGGTGGTCCCGCCACGCCGGTCACCCCGCAGACCCTCTACGACGGCGACGACGGTGTCCCCGTCACCACGCCCGAGGGGCCGTACTGGGACCGCGGCGGCAAGACGGTCGCCGCCCGCAACGACGGCGGGAGGTCGTACGGGCAGATCGCCCTCGGCAAGGCGCTCGCCGCGTCCGTGAACACGCCGTTCATGCAACTCGGCATGGACACCGGCCTGGACAAGGTGAGCAGGACCGCCGAGGCGGCCGGGCTGCTCGCCTCCAGCATGGGGCCGCAGGTGCCCGCGCTGTCCGTGGGCAGCTCCACACCGAGCGCGATCCGGATGGCGAGCGGCTACGCGACCTTCGCCGCGGCGGGCAAGCACACCGAGCCGTACTCGGTGCGCCGTATCACCCGCAACGGCTCGACGGTCCGGCTGAACACCCCCACCGCGCGCCGGGCGGTCGGCGCCCAGGTGGCCGAAGAGGTGTCCCAGGCGCTGACCGACTCCCTGCGCGCCGCCCATCCCACCGTCCCCGCCCTCGACGCCGCCGGGAAGCCCGGCACCACCGAGGACGACAAGGCCGCCTGGTACGCCGGCACCGCCGCGTCCGTGTCGACCGCGGTCGTCGTCTACCGCATGGACCTGGCCAAGTCCCTCGAGCCGCTGCCGCTCGAGGGCCTGGCCGGCAGCTCGGCCGACAGCGTCCCGTACGCCGTCTGGTCGGGCGCCATGGGCCTCGGCTGACCTTCGAGACCCGCACCGCCCCCCCACCCCGCACCCCACGCGCAGAATGAGTACCGCATGCCTCGCATGAAGACGTCCACCGGCAGGCGCCGCAGATCGCGCCCCCGCCGCCGGGCCAGCCCGGAGGTCCTGACCCTCGCCGCCTTCCTCGTCGTGGCCTCCCTGGTCGGGGGCTCCCTGGTCCTGACCCGCCAGGACCACACCGCGCCCACCGCCTCCGCCGGAACGGCCAGGACCCCCGAGGCCGCCCCGAAGGAGACCGCGAAACCCGAGTGGGACGGGAAGACCAAGGTTCTCGGGGACGGCTCCACCTCCTACACCGGCCCGCAGAAAGGGCAGTTGAAGGCCAAGCCGCTCAAAGCCGGTGAGAAGCCCCCGCAGTTCGTCGTCTTCTCCTGGGACGGCGCGCTGGAGGGCAGCGACGGCCTGTTCTCGCACTACCGGGAGCTGGCGAAGACGTACGACGCCCATATGACGTTCTTCCTCACCGGTATCTACCTGCTCCCGAAGGACAAGGCGAAGCTCTACCGGCCGCCGCAGCACCCGGTGGGCTCCGCGGCCATCGACTTCGCGACCGGCGACCACATCCGCACCACGCTGGAACAGCTCCGCAGGACCTACGAGGACGGGAACGAGATCGGCACCCACTTCAACGGTCACTTCTGCGGTGACAAGGGCGGCGGTGACTGGAGCGTCGCCGAGTGGAAGAGCGAGATCGACCAGTTCTACTCGTTCGTCGAGAACTGGAAGACCAACACCGGCTACAAGGACATCGACCCGCTGCCCTTCGACTTCAAGAAGGCGGTCGCCGGCGGCCGGGCGCCCTGCTTGGAGGGCCAGAAGAACCTGCTGAAGGCCGCCAAGAGCTACGGCTGGCGCTACGACGCCAGCTCCTCCGGCGACTTCCAGATATGGCCGGCCAAGAAGAACGGCGTCTGGGACTTCCCGCTCCAGATGCTCCCCTACGAGGGCGGCAAGTACCAGGGCCTCTCGATGGACTTCAACTTCCTCTACAACCAGTCCGACGGCGAGACCGACGGCAACCCCGCCGACTACCCGCAGTGGGAACAACAGACCGTCGAGTCCTACATGTCCGGCTTCAACCGCGTGTACTACGGCAGCCGGGCCCCGCTGTTCGTCGGCAACCACTTCGAGGACTGGAACGGCGGCATCTACATGAAGGCCGTCGACCAGGTCATCAAGAACGTCTGCACGAAGAAGGACGTCAAGTGCGTGTCCTTCAAGGAGCTGGCCGACTGGCTGGACGTGCAGAAGCCGGAGACCTTGGCGAGCCTGCGCGGACTCGATCCCGCGCAGTCCCCCGACTGGTCGACGGTCGTGCGCTGAACCACCCCCCGCGTCAAGGAGACATCCAGTGAGATCAAGCAAGTCCGTCACGAGCAGAACCCGTTGTGCCGCCGTGGTCGCGTCGGCCCTCTCCGCCGCCCTGCTCCCCATGACCGCCGCCCACGCGGCCGGCACCCCGGCCCCCGTCCTGACCGCGGCCACCACCGACGCGTTCGGCCGCGCCGCGGACGCCCTGCTCACCGAGCGCACGGCAGCCCTGCTCGAAGGCTCCTCGTCCGGTCGTACGGTCCTGAAGGCGACCGGCGGCGTCCAGCTCGCCGCCGCCCAGGCCACGACCGAGAACACCGCCCTGACCTCCCTGAAGAACACCCGCTCGCGGCTCGCCGCGCTCGGCGAGGCCTACACCGACGCGGACACCACGGTCACCGTCGACAGCACCCGCCTGAGCGGCGGCACGGCCACGGTCCAGGTCACCGAGGCCACCACGCTGACGTACGCGAAGATACGCGGCGACGAACCCGCCACCACGGGCTTCACCGCCCACCACGAACTCACCTTCGCCGCCCGCCGGGACGGCACCTGGCAGCTCACCGGCGAACGGCTCACCGACCGCGGCCCCCGCCCCGTCAACCAGCCCGCCCCGGCCACCACGGCGGCCGCCGTCCGCCCGACCGCCGTCATCGACGCGCCCAAGTCGGCGACCGTCTACCCCGCCCCGTCCAAGCCCAAGAACCTCGCCACCACGACCCCGTACAACTACGCGGCGATGGCGACGTACGCCGAGAAGTACTGGAAGAACTACAACTCCGCCTACCGGCGCTACAACAGCTCCGGCGGCGACTGCACCAACTTCCTCAGCCAGTCCCTCTTCGCGGGCGGCTGGAAGCAGGTCACCAGCTCCACAGAGGACTACGGCACCTGGTACTCCAAGACGAGCGAATCCGACACCTGGATCGGCGTCAACGAGTGGTCCTGGTTCACCCAGACCGCCAAGCGGACGACCGCGCTGCCGAACGCGTACCAGATGGACCTCGGTGACGTGCTTCAGGTGGACTTCGACAAGGACGGGTCGAAGGACCACTCCATGATGACCACGTACCGCAGCTCCAGCGGTGTCCCGTACCTGACCTACCACGACACCGACACCTACCGTCGGTCGCTGTCGAGCCTGATCGCGTCGTACCCGAACTCGGCGTACTACGGCTACCGCAGCTAGGCGCTCCGCCGGTGGTGCCGCTTTTCGTCCGCGGCACCACCTTGGCCGGTTCGCGCCCACGCGGCGGAGCCGCAAGTCGATACAGCCCGCGCGCCTTACGGCGTCGCAGAACCGCGTTCCTCGCGGATCTGCGCGACCACCCGCGCCACCGACTGCCGCACCGCCTCCGTCTCCGTGAGGAAGTGCCAGTAGTCGGGGTGGCGGCCCTCCAGGGCGCCGATCGCCCGCTCCAGGCGGGCGACCGCGTCGTCCAGGGGGCGGGCCTGCCGGGGGTCGGGGGTGTTGCGGCCCGCCATGGCGAGGCGCTGGGCGTCCCGGATGGCGAAGCGGGTGCGGTCGATCTCCTGCTGGGGATCCTTCTGGACGGCGTTCAGACGGCGCAGCCGGTCACCGGCGGCGGAGACGGACTCGTCGGTCGTGTTCAGCAGCGCGCGAACGGTCGACAGCAGGGCGGTGGCGTCCGGCCAGCGCTGTGCGTCACGGGCGGCGCGGGCCTCCCGCAGCTTCTGCTCGGCCTGCGCCACATGGTCCGCGGCCTGCTCCGGGACGTGCTGGAGGTCCTGCCAGCAGGCGGCGGTGAAACGCCGCCGCAGCTCGCTCAGGACCGGCTCGACCTGGCCCGCGCGGGTGGTGAGGGCCTGGGCACGGGTGCGCAGGGAGACCAGCCGGTGGTCGATCTCGGCGGCCCGCTCGGGCAGCCGCTCGGCCTCCACCCGGACCGCCTCGGCCTCCCGCGCCACGCGTTCGGCGCGCTCCAGGGTCTCCGGCACGCCGTGCTGTCCGGCGCCCTGGTTCAGTTTTGTGAGCTCGGGGGCGAGGGCGGCGAGACGTGCCGCCAGGTCGTCCGCCGTCAGCCCCGACCCGCGTACCGCGTCCAGGGCGTTCGACGCGGCGAGCAGTCCCTGCCGGGCCCGTTCGACCGCCGGGGCCAGCCTGGCCAGCTGCGTCTCCGCCTTGCCGAGCAGCGGCCCGAGGCTGTCGCCGAAGCGGTCCAGCTCCCGTTTGACGCCGGTCAGGTCGTCCTTGGCCTTGGTGAGCTCGGTACGCGCGTGTGCCGCGACCGACGCCTCCAGGTCGTCCCGGTCGAGGTCGTGGGCGTCGACGGCCTCGATGTAGCGCTGGCTGGTCTCGTCGATGCGCCGGCCCAGCGCGTCGAAGTCGGAGACCGCGCGCCGGGCGGCCGGGGAGTCGTCGACGGCCCTGATCGTCTCGATCGAGATCCGCAGGTCGCGCTGGGCGGTGTCCAGCTCGTAGAACGCGGCCGCCGCGGCGTCCTTCGCTGCCTGCGCCTCGGCCCGCTGGCTCTCCACGCGCCCGCCGAACCAGCGCCGGGTGCCGCCGCCGGCGAAGGTGGCGGGCAGCGCGAGCACGGCGAGGAGGGGCAGACCGACCAGGGTGAGGGTGTCGCGGAGCGCGAGCCGCAGGGGGTGTGCGCCCGGTACGGGGGCGTGTGGGGCCGCTACGGGCTCGTGTGCGGATCGCGCCGCATGGTGACCCGGCGAGGGATGGTGTCCCGGCTCGGGATGGTGCGCGAGCCGCACGGGATTGTGTGCGCCCGGCACGAACGGCGAGTCCGACTGCGGTGGTGTCGCCGTCACATCCCTCTCCCGTGCTGTGTTCCGTCCTGCCCAGTGTCATTCTCCCACCGGTTAAGGACGAACACACGGGCCGGTCAGTTCGCGGTTCGGACCGTGACTTTGCCGTCGCCGGTCTCCGCGGACACCCTGTGCGAGCTGGAGTCGCTCCGCGGCACGGACACGTCCACTCCGCCGTCGCCGGTCCGGGTCGTCACGCGGTACGTGGCACGGGGCAGCGTCACCGTGACGGAGCCGTCTCCGGAGCGGGATTCCACCAGGTCCGGTACCGAGCCGAGTTCGAGGTGCACCGAGCCGTCGCCGGTCCGCGTGCTGACCTTGCGCGAGGAGACCACGGCGCGGATCGACCCGTCGCCGGTGCGCAGCTCCAGGGGTCCGGTGGTGTCGGTGACACGTACGGAGCCGTCTCCGGTACGGATGCTCAGGGCGTCCTCGAAGCCCCGGGCCCGGACGCTGCCGTCGCCGTCCACGACCTTCACGGCGATTCCGCGCGGCACCTCGATGCGGTGGCGGGCGGCGCAGTCGGCGACCACTCCGGTGCACTTCATCCGCAGCGTCAGCCGGTCGTCCCGCATGGACCAGGTGACCTTGGGATCCTTGCCGACGGCGACCTTGCCCCGGAACCAGCGGGTCACCTCGATCTTGCCCGCCGGGGTGTCGTCCGCGGCGACGATCTCCAGCGCCGAGTCGTCGGAGTCGACGGTGAGCGTGCGTCCCTGCAGCGCGAAGGACCGGTGCTCGGGGTCCTTGTCGTCCCCGGCGGAGACACCACAGGCGGCGGCCCCCACGACGAGCAGCGTGACGACACCGGCGGCGGCGACGGTTCGGGCGACAACGGAACGGGTCATGACGAATTCCCCCTGGGACGGCTGACGAAGGCTCGGCCGGCGCTCCGCGCGCCCGCTCTTCTCCGCTCTTCGCCCTTTGACCGTACGGAGCCAGGACCTGCCGCGGGATCCAGCGCACTCCCGTATTCCCAGGGGGGTTAACCCCCGCACACGGCCGTCGCGGACCGGCCCCGATACGGGTTTGCGGGACAGCGCCCCGAGCAGGGTAGGCTGTCGACTCGTCTCGGGTGCGTAGCTCAGGGGTAGAGCGCCTGCCTTACAAGCAGGATGTCGGCGGTTCGAAACCGTCCGCGCCCACACCAGGACAAGACCCCGGCCGATCACGGCCGGGGTCTTGTCGGTTCAGTACCTTCTCGGTCCAGGACCTCCAGGATTCAGGACCTCGCGGTTCAGGCTTTCTCCTCGTCGGGGATCCCCCGAGCCCCGTGCGCGTGCTTCAGCCTCGTACGGGCCTCCACGCGCTCCGCCGCGGCGACCTCCGCCCAGAAGCGGTGGCAGCTGACGAAGACCGCGAGTTCGTGCTCGCGCTGCCGGAGTTTCTCCACCTCGGCCTGTTCGTCGGCCGTCCAGCCGGGGGAGGCGGGGCGTTCCACCTTGCGCCAGCCGTTGGCGTCACTGAAGCCGTCCAGCGGCTCGACCGACCAGGGGAGCCGCTTGAGCAGGGCCGACAGCTCGGCCCGGACCTGATGCAGCTCCTCCTGACCGGCCAGGAGGTCACTCGGAAAGTCATAGGTCGTTGCCACAGCACAATGCTACGCCTGTTCGATTTTGGGTGGCGAGTGGCTTCGGGAGGTTCATGCGTACGGATGTGACCGGACGGCTCAGTCCTCACCGGCCGGAGTCGCCGCCGGCGGAGCGGCCGCACGATTCCAGCCAGTCGAGCAGGTGGCCGTTGACCTCCTCGGGGCGTTCCTGCTGGATCCAGTGGCCGCAGCCGGCGAGGAGGTGGGAGGCGTGCAGGCCGGGCAGGGTGGTCGGGAAGGCCTCGATCGCGTCGGACAGCCAGGTCGTCGAGGCGTCCAGGGAGCCGCCGAGGAACAGGGACGGCTGGGTGATCGGCGCGCCCGCGTAATCGGCGAGGTCCTTCCAGTCGAGGTCCATGGCGCGGTACCGGTTCAGCGCGCCGGTCAGGCCCGTGTGCTCGAACTCCCCGGCGTAGAAGCCCAGTTCGTGCTCCCCGAGCCAGGCGGGCGCGCGGTCGGGGAACCGGTCGCGCAAGGTGCCGCCCGGGCTCACGAAGTGCGGGTCGGGGGCGCCGGGCGCGGGCATGGTGTCGGCGGACAGGGCGGCGTAGAAACCGGCGAGCCAGCCGCGTACGTCCGGCTCGATCTCCCCTTCGGCCCGGCCCGGCTCCTGGAAGTAGGAGACGTAGAACTCCTCCTTACCGCCGCCCAGTTGAGCGAAGATCTCGGTGGGGCGCGGGCCGCCGGGCGGGGTGTACGGGACGCTCAGCAGGCCGACGGCGCGGAACACGTCGGGTCGTACCAGGGCGCTGTGCGCGGCGATCGTCGCGCCCCAGTCGTGCCCGACGACCACCGCGGGCCGCCCGTCCAGCGCCTCGACGACGGCGACGGTGTCCGCCACCAGGTCCAGCATCCGGTACGCGTCCACGGCGTCCGGCTTCGAGGAGCGCCCGTATCCGCGCACGTCCACCGCGACCGCGCGGTACCCGGCGGCGGCCAGCACCGGCAGCTGGTGCCGCCACGAGTACCAGGACTCCGGGAATCCGTGCAGCAGCAGGACCAGCGGCCCCGTGCCCTGCTCCACCAGGTGGATCCGGCCGGCCGGGCCGGGAATCAGGCGGTGGATGGCGTCCGTGGGCTGGGGGTCCGGCTGCGGCATACGTCGTCCTCCGTACGTCTGGAGCACCGGCAGGGCGAAACCGCGGCGGTGCTACGGCTGCTCGTACGACGATCCTGCGACGGGGCCGGAGCCGCCGCCAACGTTCTTGCCGTTCCGGCAAATCGGCCGGGCGGGGAGTCCGCTCAGTGGCCGGTGTTCCTCAACTCCGCGACCACACGGGCCGTCACCGGCGCCGGCACCCCGTGCCGCTCCGCCGCGCGCAGCAACGACCCGCCGATCGCGTCGAGTTCGAGTGGACGGTCCGCCTCCGCGTCCCGCTGCATCGACGACTTCATGGCGGGCGGGAAGGCGTCGTAGCGGGCCAGCGCCTGCGCCGGATCCGCCGGGCCGCCGCACGCGGCACTGATCGCGGCGGTCTCCTCCACCAGGGCGGTCAGCTCCTCGCGGTGGCGGGTGCGGATGTCGCCGACGGGGAGGCCGTAACGGGTCGTCAGCAGGGCGAACGGCGCCAGGAACGACATCTTCGCCCACAGGGCCGTCGTCTCGTCGGCCAGCACCCGGGCGGCCGGACCGGCGGCGGTGAGCGCCTGGGCCAGGGCGTCGAGACGCTCGCGGGGCACCCCGTCGCCCGCCAGGTCCACCTCGGCGAACGGGCTGGTGTGCTCGATCACTCCCGGGGCCACGCGGGTCGACTCGACGCGGATGACGGCCGGGGCGACACGGTCCGGACGGTAGCGGGCGCGCAGGGCCGCCGGGTGGTCGACGCCGTTCAGGAGGGGGACGAGCAGTCCGTCGCCGGGTGTGGCGGGCGGGACCCGGTCGAGGGCGGCGTCCAGCGAGGTGTGTTTGACCGCGACCACGCACGCGTCGACCGGTTCGCGGAGGGCGGTGTCCGCCTCCACCCGGGCCGTGAAGTCGCCGTACCGTGCGCTGCGGACCTGGATTCCTGCCGTACGCAGGGTGTCGGCGGTTTCCGCGCCGGCCAGGCAGATCACGCGGTGGCCGGCCCTGGCCAGGAGCGCGGCGAGCAGGCCGCCGGTGCCGCCGGGGCCCAGGACGGCGACGGTGAGGTCCGGTGCGGTGTCGCTCACGGTGCCGCTCGCCGTATCGCTCGCCGTTTCGTGCGCCATGGTGGGGATCCTCTCGTCGGTCGGCCCCTTCGTGGTGGCCGCCTCGGGTGATCATCGCAGGGGCGGGGTTGCGCGGACAGATGTCAGTCCGAGGGGCGAGACTGGGGGTATGTGCCGAAGCATCAAGACACTCCGTCCGCCCGTCCTGCCCGAAGAGGCGACGGAGGAGGACATTCGGGCCGCTGCCCTGCAGTACGTGCGGAAGGTGTCCGGCTTCCGGGCGCCTGCCGCGCACAACGAGGAGGTGTTCGACCGAGCCGTCGATGTGATCGCCGAGGCCACGGCCGAGCTGCTGGCCGGTCTTGAGGTACGGGGAGTTGCCGCTCGGCGGGCGGGGTAGCGCGGGTCGATCCCGGGTGCGCGGGGCTTGATCCGCTTCCGGGGCTGGATACGGGACGCAGGCCGGCCCCGCTGCGAGCTGCCCCCACACCGGCCTGCCGCGCGCTGTGTCCGCCGCCCTTTACGGCACACGCGCTGTACCCGCGCCGCCCCTTACGGCACGCGCGCGTTACGGCACTTCCACCGCCTCCGGCTGCCGTCGCATCACGTACGCCGCCCCGGCGCCCGCGCCGAACAGCGCGAGGACCGACACTCCCGTCGCCAGCCAGGTCGTGCCCAGCCACTGGGCGCCGAAGTAGCCGAGAGCGACGCTGTAGACGGCCCAGGAGAAGCCGGCCAGCGCGGACCAGGGGAGGAAGTCGCGGGCGCGCCGGTGGGCGGCTCCGGCGCCCAGGGAGACGACCGAGCGGCCGGCCGGGGCGAAGCGGGCGAGGACCACGAGGGCGCCGCCGCCACGTGCCAGGGCCGTGCCGAGACGTTCCTGCGCGCTGCTCAGCCGACGCGAGCGGGCGATCGCGCGGTCGAGGCGTTCGCCGCCGCGCCAGGCCAGGCGGTAGGCAACCAGGTCGCCCAGTACGGACGCGGTGGTCGCGCAGAGGATCAGCGCCAGGATGTCGGGCACCTCGTGCGGTACCTGGCCGGTCGCCGCGCCGGAGCCGGCGGCCGCCGCCGTGGCTGCCGTGATGACCAGGACGCCGCTCGGCAGGACCGGCAGGAACACGTCCAGGAGGACCGACGACGCGACCATGGCATAGATCCATGGACTGCCGATCAACGCCCCCACACTCTCGAACACCGCGACTCCCCCTGATCCCCCGTGATCCCCTGTGGTCGGCCGTGCTGCGTCGCCGCGGGCGTCGCGGGGGTGCGGCAGGGGCGGCCCATAACAGCCATACAGCGTACGCCTGGGGCGTGACGGCCCGTTCACCGGGGGCTCGTGTGATCGGCACAGCGCGTTCACGCGGCTGCCGCGTTCCGGGAGGAGTCCGGAACGCGCAGCAGAACGGCGTCCGTCCCAAGCGGGACGGACGCCGTGGTGCCGGGTGAGTCCGGCAGGTCCGGCCGGGTCAGGCAGCCACCGGAGACTGCTGCCTGGCGGGGTCCTCCGAGGCGGCCGAGCGCTTGGCGAACAGCCGGTCCAGGCCGAAGGCGCCGGAGCCGGTGAAGACCAGCAGCAGGAAGGCCCAGCAGAACATCGCGGCGCCCTCGCCGCTGTTCTCCATCGGCCACAGGCCGTTGGGCTGGTGCACCTTGAAGTACGCGTAGGCCATCGAGCCCGAGGAGATGAACGCGGCGGCGCGCGTGCCCAGGCCGAGCAACACGAGGGAGCCGCCGACCAGTTCGATGACGGCCGCGTACCAGTTGGGCCAGGTGCCGGCATCGACCGTGGCGCCGTTGCCGTCGGCGCCACCGAGGACGCCGAAGAGCGAGGAGGCGCCGTGGCACGCGAAGAGCAGGCCGACGACGATGCGGAACAGGCCGAGGACGTACGGCTGGGCGCTGTTGAGGCGTCCGGTCATGGTGGGGGGCACTCCTTCGGTGAGGCCGGTCCGGGGAGGGACCGGTCTGGGGACGGAACCGAGCGGAGGACCCACGTTAGGTGCGCCTAATCAATGCTTGCAAGTTCAACATTTGGCCATGACTTTGTCTCTGTTTCCCCTCGTGTTTCGCCTGCCACTGCACGTAGGACGCCTCTCGCCACCGCATCCGCGTCCGAAAGCGTGACCGAATCCACACCTGGCCGGGCCCCCGCCGCGGTCACCCAGTGCACGCCCTCCGTGGGAACCCCGAAGGCGAACCGCCTTGCGTGGGCGCTCCCCTGACGGTCAATCAGGCGATAGGGGCGCCGTGTGACGTCCAATCCACCGGTCTCGTAGCCGTCCACCAGGTGCGGTCGGCACTGGCCGGTCTTCAGCAGTCGGGCGAGCAACTCGTCGGCGGTCCGCCGCAGGTCCGGCTCCGGGAGCCGCGCCTCTATGAGGATGCTCACGCGGACGCCGGAACCCGGCACCTCGGGGGAGTGCGCCACCCAGGCCCCGTCCTCCTCGCGGACCTCGAGACGCGGCCCGAGCACCTCCACCACCCCCGCCGCCACCAGCGCGGCCAGCTCCTCGATGCGCCGCCGGGGCGGCCCGATGGACAGGAACGCGTTGAGCGGGGTGTACCAGCGGTCCAGGTGGTCCCGGCGGGAGGTGCCCGCGAGTCCGCCGTGGTCGACGATCTGCCGCAGTTCGTTGCGCAGGTCGCGCAGTACGTCCAGGGCCGCCTTCAGCGGACCGGCGACATTGCCGAGCGCGGCCTGGGCGGCGTCCTCGCGCAGGTGGTCAAGGAGCCACTCCCGCCAGGCGTCGGGGTCGGGGAAGGCCCGTTCCGCGTACGGGCGGGAGATCCTGTCCCAGGACCAGCGGTCCGTCTCGGACACGCCGAACTCGTCGAGCACGGCGGTCTCCTCGGGGCTGCCGTGCGCGGTGGCGAGAAAGCGATCCCGGAAGGTCGTGGGTCCGAACTTGGTGGCCCACAGCTCGGTGGCGCCGAACTCGCTGTCCCCGACGAGGCCTTCGTAGTAGACCGTCTCCACCTCCTTCGCGACCAGCGGCCATATCTCCGCGAGGAAGTCCGGGGCCTCGCCGGAGTCGGCGCGCTTGCGGAAGCGGGCGATCGCGTCGTCGGTGAGGACCCGCGGGAGGTGACGGCCGTAGGGACCCTTGGCGTTGTCGCCGCGCGCCTGGTAGGGGATACCGCGCCGCGAGCCCGCGTACAGCCGCGGCTCGCGGCCGGACGGTATGTAGCGCAGTTCCCGGCCGTCGCGGATGAACCGGCCGCCGCGACCGGTCGTCAACAGGGCCATGTGATCGAAGAAGTTGAGGCCCAGGCCCCGCAACAGCACCGGTTCGCCGGGGGCGACGGGAGACAGGTCCACGTCGGCCGGGTTGGCGGGCGGGATGTGGCGCAGGCCGTGGCGTTCGGCGTACGCGGAGTGCCGCCGGAGTGCCGGGTCCGCGACGACCGGCAGATGGCCCTGGGCGAGGACGACGGCGGACAGACCGGACAGGACCCGGCCGTCGTCGAGGGTGAGGGACTGACGGCCGTCGGGCGCGTCGTCCAGCCGTACCGCGCGTGCCGTGTGCGTCTCGACGCGCAGCTCCGACGACGCCTCCCGCACCGCCCGGGCGAACACCCACTCCAGGTACCGGCCGTACTGGGCGCGGGTCGGGTAGTCGTCCGGGCCCAGCGCCCCGTCCGCCCACTCGTGCAGGCTCGGGCCCGGCCGGATCGGTCCCGAGCAGTCCACGCTGTCGTCGGTGAACAGGGTCACCTGCGAGGCCACGGTGTTCATCAGCAGCTCGGACGACTGCGCGGTCCGCCAGACGCGGCCGGGGCCGGGCGGCGCCGGGTCGACGACGTGGACCGTCAGCCGGGCGTCGGGCGGGAGGAGTTCCGGTGCGGAGGCGCAGAGGCGCTCCAGGACGCTGGTGCCACGGGGCCCCGCGCCGACCAGGGCGACGGAGACGGGCACGTGGTCCGTGGTCGGTGCGGGCAAGAGGTACTCCCGGGCGTGTGGGGCGCGTGACGGGGCTCGTTCGCGGCGGAGCTGCGGCGGAGAGGTCGGCGGTGGGGCGGCGGGGATACGACGGAGGACGGCGGGGATGTGGCGGGGATACGGCTCGGCGGAGGCTGGAAGGTGGGGGCGGAGGACGGAGAGGTCTCGTGGGGTGGCTGGAAGTGGACCGTCCGCCTCATCATGCCGTCGGCTGCCGCCAGAGCCGACCCCCGGGGGTACGGACTGTGGGGCGCGTCACGAGCATCACGGGTCACGGGCACAACAAACGGGCCCAACACGTCGATTACGGGACGAGTTCGGACTCCACGACCGTCTCAAGCCGGGGCTTCGCCCCGCGCGTCTCCTGTGCCTGCTCCAGTCGCAGCCGGGCCGAACGGCCGCGCAGGGTCAGTGTCATGAGCTGGTTGCCGAACCAGGGACCGCCCGTCTTCCGCCAGCTGACCGCCGGCCGGCCGCAGCCGCCGTGCCGGGTGAAGCGCCGGCCGAGGGTCCTGGCCACCGCGCTCCAGCCGAAGCGGAAGCCGAGCCTTATCGACAGCGGGATGGAGTTGTGGACGGGGGAGCAGGTCAGTTGGAGGACGCGGGCGTCCGGTGTGCCCGAACTTGTCCCCGAACGTGCCCCGGAAGATGCCTCCGAAGGCCACTTCGCCTCGGCCACGTACGCGTGGTGCACGTCTCCGGACAGCACCAGCACGGTGGCCGGAGCGTCCGGTCCCGAACCGGCCTCGGCTATCAACGCCGCCAGCGCGTCGAAGGACGCCGGGAAGGCCGCCCAGTGCTCCAGGTCGGCCTTGCGGCGCAGGTCCTCGCCGAAGCGGGCCCAGCGGGCGCCCTTGTCGCCCCGGCACAGCGACGCGTTCCACGCCTCGGCGTCGTGCACCAGGTGGGGCAGCAGCCAGGGCAGCGAGGTACCGATGAGGAGGTGGTCGTACGACTCCCGTGAGTCCAGCGCCTGTTCGCGCAGCCAGAGTTCCTCGCCGGGGTGGAGCATCGAGCGGTTCTGCTCGTCGAGGACGCGGGCCGCCCGGCTGTCCACCATCAGCAGCCGCACGCGGCCGAAGTCGCGCCGGTAACTCCAGCGCACCGACGCGGCGTCGGCGTCGGCCTCGGCGGCGAAGGTGCGCAGCGCGTCGGTGCCGTCGGGAGCTCCGAGCACGGTCGCGTACAGCGGGTCGGCGGCCAGTGCGTCTGGCGACAGGTTTCCCAGGTGCTGGTGCACCCAGTACGACATCAGGCCGCTCATCAGCCGTTGCTGCCACCAACCGGTCTCCCGCATGTCCCGCAGCCAGGCGGCGGAGGTGTTCCAGTCGTCGATGACGTCGTGGTCGTCGAAGATCATGCAGCTGGGCACGGTGGACAGCAGCCAGCGGACCTCGGGGTCGAGCCAGGACTCGTAGTAGAGGTGGGTGTACTCCTCGTAGTCCGCCACCTCGCTGCCCGGCGGGTCGTTCAGGTCGCGGCGGGCGGCCAGCCAGCGGCGGGTCGCCGGGGAGGTCTCGTCGGCGTACACCTGGTCGCCCAACAGCAGCAGTACGTCGGGCCGTTCGCCGTCGGGGTCGGCCGCGATCCGGGTCGCGAGGGTGTCCAGGGCGTCCGGGCCGACCGGGTCCTTCTCGCCGGACGGGGGCGCCGCCCAGCGGCAGGAGCCGAAGGCGACGCGGACGGGGGCGCCCTCGCTCGGGGTGTGGATGACGGAGTCCGGGAAGGGGGAGTCGGGCAGCGGCCACACCCGCTTGCCGTCCAGGAGTACCTCGTAGGACCGCGTGGTGCCCGGGGTGAGGCCGGTCACGGGGACGAGGGCGTAGTGATGGCCCTCGATCTGGAAGGAGCGGGCCTCGCCGCCGGTTCCGTCCGCGCAGCGCACCTCGGCGGCGCAGGGACGGCTCGTCTCGACCCACACGGTCGCGGACGAGCCGTCGACATACCTCAGCAGTGGTCCCAGGCGCAGTCCCGCCACGTGATCGCCCTCCTCCGTCGCACCGTACGGTACGGAACGACGGAGGTGGTCGGGGAGGTTCCGGGGATCACGGTTCGGGAATCCCGGTGTGCGGATCCTGTGTGAGCGGTGCACGGGACGGGCGTCGGAGATGCGTCAGAGATTCGCGAAAGCAGCGACCGGCAGCTGCCAGCAGCTCGTCGGCAGCTGTCAGCAGCTCGACAGGTAGTTCGTGAGCGCGCTCTTCTCGGCCGAGTCGACCGAGAGGTCGTAGTAGTACTTCACCTGGACCCAGGCGCGGACGTAGGTGCAGCGGTAGGCGGTGCGCGACGGCATCCAGGTGGCCGGGTCCTGGTCACCCTTGGCCTGGTTGACGTTGTCCGTGACGGCGATCAGCTGCGGCCGGGTCAGGTCGTTGGCGAAGGCCTGGCGCCGGGCGGTCGTCCAGCCGCTCGCACCGGAGTCCCAGGCCTCGGCGAGCGGGACGAGGTGGTCGATGTCCAGGTCGGAGGCGGCGGTCCAGGTGGCGCCGTCGTACTGCGAGTACCAACTGCCGCTGGTGGCGGCGCAGGCGGAGTCGGTGACGACGCTCGAACCGTCGCGCTTGAGGACCGTCTCACGGGTGTTGCAGGTGCCGGACTGGGTGATCCAGAGCGGGAACAGGTCACGGTCGTAGCCGGTGCGGTTCTCGGTGGCCACGGTGAGCGAGGCGAGGTAGGTGCGGGCGGTGGCGGCGCTGACCGGGGTGGGGAGGGCGGCGGAGGCGGTCGGGCCGTTGAACAGCGCGACGGAAGCCATGACTCCGGTGAGCGCCGCGAGTATGCTGATCCGTCGACGCGCGTAGAACTTCGGCATGCGAACTCCCTTGGGGTGTGGGGGTGTTGGAGTGCGAGCGAGGACATGCTCGCGACTCCGCATTGCGGGGAGATGTGCGTACGGTGAGAAGTTAGTGACGTGAGCATGACACGACAAGGCATGCGACGTGAGGGCTTCGCGTACGATGGACGGCGCAGAAGGGGAGTAGCTCTTCGCCGGACCCGTCGACATACTGCTCAGCTCGTCTGAGCCGGCGCCCGGAGGTGGACCTCGGATCCTTTGGGTCGTTCGGATCTTTTGATCGTTCCGATCCTTTGATCGTGAGGTCGGCCAGCGAGACCTTCGGCAAGCAGTGCCTGCCCGTGCCGTCCCGGTACGGGCGATGAGTGCGCTGCCGTGCCGAGGTGTCGCTTCGAAGACTCGAACTCGAAACTCTTCGAAAGGCTCAGCACTCTCGGTGGGGCGGCCCCGACCGATTGAGGAACCTTGATCAGCTTCACCGTGACGGCGGTCGTCTTCGGCGTCGTCTTCCTTGCCGAACTGCCGGACAAGACCGCGCTCGCCGGTCTCGTCCTCGGCACCCGCTACCGCGCCTCCTATGTCTTCGCGGGCGTCGCCGCGGCCTTCGCGCTGCATGTCGTGCTGGCCGTCGCGGCCGGCAGCGTGCTGACCCTGCTGCCGCAGCAGATCGTGCACGCGATCACGGGTGTGCTGTTCCTGGGCGGCGCGGCCGTGCTGCTGAGGACGAAGGACGAGGCCGACGGTGACGCGGAGATCCGCAAGCCGGAGAACCAGTCCTTCTGGAAGGTCGCCGGCGCGGGGTTCATGCTCATCCTGGTCGCCGAGTTCGGCGATCTGACCCAGATCATGACGGCCAACCTCGCGGCCCGCTACGACGACCCGATCTCCGTCGGCCTTGGTGCGGTGCTCGCGCTGTGGGCGGTGGCCGGACTCGGCATCGTCGGCGGGAAGGCCCTGATGAAGAGGGTGCCGCTGCGGCTGATCACCAAGATCGCGGCGGTGCTGATGCTGGGGCTCGGGGTGTGGAGCCTGTGGGAGGCGGCGGCCGGTTGAGGGGCGTCCGGGTTCGCCGGTCAAGGCCGTCCGGGTTTGCCGGTTGGGGGCCGTGCGTGTCCGCCAGGTTGAGCGGCGGGGGTCCGTGGGGGTGGGCGCCGCGGTCCGTGGGTTGGTGCCACGGTCCGTGGGTCGGGTGCCGCGGGTCCGCCCGCTGAGCTGAACGGTGTGTGAACTGTTTCGGGAGACGGTAGCGGGAAGCCGTACTTGTTTTGTACCGTGAAGAAACAAAGTGGCTCCCGCTCGTTCTCCCTGACCGGCGGGCGGGGCCACCTTGTCCCTCCGGGGGACAGCGGGAGACACCCCGGCGCCCCCTCGCCACCGTGCCTTGGAGCTGCCGATGACGGCCCCCGTCGCGCCCACCGTGCTCACCGCCCGCGCTCTCCTGCTGGACATGGACGGAACGCTCGTCAACTCGGACGCCGTGGTCGAACGGATCTGGCGTCGCTGGGCCGAACGGCACGGGCTGGACGAGGGCGAGGTCATGAAGGTCGTCCACGGCCGACAGGGCTACGCCTCGATGGCGCTGCTGCTGCCCGACCGCCCGATGGAGCACAACCACGCCGACAACGCGCGCATGCTCGCCGAGGAGACCGCGGACATGAACGGGGTCGTCGCGATCCCGGGCGCGCCGGAGTTCCTCGCGTCCCTGCGCGGGCTGCCGCACGCCCTGGTGACCTCCGCCGACGTCCCGCTGTCGACCGCGCGCATGGCCGCGGCGGGGCTGGGTCTGCCCGACGTCCGCGTCACCGCCGAGTCCGTCGGCGCGAGCAAGCCCGACCCCGAGGGGTTCCTCAAGGGCGCCGCGGAACTCGGCGTGGCCCCCGCCGACTGCGTCGTCTTCGAGGACTCCGCCGCCGGCATCCAGGCCGGCCGCGACGCCGGGATGCGCGTCGTCGGAGTCGGCCCGAGGGCCGGCGTCCACCGGCCGGACGCGTTGGTGCGGGACCTGACGGAGGTGCGGGTGGAGTCGGCGGGGGACGGGACGATCAGGCTGTACGTCGGTTAGGGGCGGCGCTTTCCGCGCTTGGACCGGTCCTTTTCGCGCCTGGACGCTCTTTTCGCGCCTGGACGGGCTCTTTCCGCACCTGGACCGGCCCATTTGTCGGCTGGACCGGCTTCTTCGGCGGCCGGACGGGCCCATTCGGCGGCCGGCCCGGCCCATTCGTCGGGCAGGTGGCCTCCCCACGTCGGCAGGTCCGGTTCATTGGTCGGCCAGAGCGGCCCATTCGTCGGCCAGGCGGGCTCCACACGTCGGCCGGGCCGGCCCGTTCCTCGGCCAGGCGGGCTCGCACGTCCGGCGGGCCGGCCCGTTCTTCGGCCTGACCGCCGCCTTCGTCGGCCAGGGCCGGTCCCTTCCTCCGAGTAGCCGGCGGGCCTACGGCTCCGAGGTCTCCTTCTCCAGCGCGGCGCGGGTCTCGAGGTCGTAGACGCCGAGGTTGTCGGTGCCGACGTCACGGGACCACTGGTAGTTGCGCAGCGCTTCCTCGACCTGGGTGCTGAAGTCGCCGTTGACCTCGCCGTTGTACAGGAATCGCTGGTGCAGGCGCTCCTGGAGTTCGGTGACCTCGGGACCGCTGTCGCCTCGGCGTAGGACGGGGACGCCCTGTTCGCCGTTCGCGACCCCCTCCTCGGAGGCGGAGCCCGACTCCGACCCCGCGTCGGTGCCGCCGTCGGCGGTGCTCGTCGGGCTCCCTGTCGGGGTGGAGGCGGACGAGCTCGGCGAGGCGCTGGACTCGGACGTCGAGGGCGACGAGGAGGGCGAGGAGCTCGCACTGGTCGGGGGTGGAGCGGCGGATGTCGGTGGCGCCGACGCGCTCTCCGTGTCCGGGGACACCGACGCCGCGCTGGTCGAGGTGTCCGGAACGGCCGCCCGGACGTCCTCCGGCGGGGCGCCTTCCCGTGCGGGCGTCTCGTACGCGAACAGTCCACTGGCCAGCCCGGCGGCCGCCACCACGGCGACGACGGCTCCGCTGGCGGCGAGCAGAGCGGTCCGGCGACGCCGACGCGTAGGCCGATCGCCCTCGACCGGCAGGTATCCGACGGTCCCGGCGTCGTCGCCCGTACCGCCATTTGCACCACCCGTTGCACTGCCCGCGTCGAACATCCGCAGGTCGTTGACGCTGGGAGCAGTGGCCGGGGGCGCCAAGGGGGTCGGCAGCACGGACGTCGCGTCGAGGGGCGGCGCGGCAGGTGTGCCTGCGGCGGGGCGTGCAGGGGACGCGCTTGCGGCCGGAGACGTACGCGGCGTGCCTGCGGCGGGCAGCAGGGTGGTGGCATCGGCTGCGCCCGGCGGGTCGGCTGCGGGCCGCGAGGGGGGTGTGTGGGCTGCCGCGCGGTCTGCTGCGTGGGCTGCTGGGCGGTCTGGGTCCGGATTGCCGGCGGTGGTTGCTCCCGGCGTGCCGGTCGGATCCGCGGCGGGCCGCGCTGCTGCGGTGTCGGCGGTGGGGAGCAGGGCGGTCGCGTCGGATGCGCCGGGCACGGTGGCGGGGCGGGTCGCACCCGAGGCACCGTTCGGCCCTGCGGCGGGCGGCCCGTCGGCGGCGCGCTGAGTGTCGGTCACGCGGGCGGCGCGGGGTGCGGCTGTCGCGTTCATGGTGGGTAACGCGGCGGTCGCGTCGCCTGTGGCCTGCGCGGAGGGCGCCTCGGCCCCGGGAGGAGCGGACGTCGGGTCCACGGCGCGCAGCGTGACGGTGGCGTCCAGGTGGGACGAGTCGGTGTTCGGTGTGGTGGGTGTGGCGTGGCCTCGGGCGGCGGGCCAGGGGTCGCGGCCCTCGGTGCCCGTGTCCATGCGGGGGAGCGCAGTGGTGGCGTCCAGGTGGGACGAGTCGGTGTTCGGTGTGGTGGGTGTGGCGTGGCCTCGGACGGTGGGCCAGGGGTCGCGCTCCTCGGTGCCCGTGTCCATGCGGGGGAGCGCAGTGGTGGCGTCCAGGTGGGACGAGTCGGTGTTCGGTGTGGTGGGTGTGGCGTGGCCTCGGACGGTGGGCCAGGGGTCGCGGCCCTCGGTGCCCGCGTCTACGCGGGGGAGCGCCGCGGTGGCGTCCAGGTCGGTCGAGGCAGCTGGCGGGGCGGTAGGCAGCCCGTCACGCGCGGCGCCGGGCGACGTCGCCGTGCCACCCGGCGCTCCACCCCCGTCACCGCGCACTCCAGCCCTGCCGCCTCTCCCGCCCGCCGTGTCGTCCGGCATCCCTGTCGTGCCATCCGGCGTTCCCGCCCTGGCACCCGGTACCGCATCCGGCGTTCCCGCTCTGGCACCCGGTACCGCGTCCGACTTTCCTTCAGGCCTCGAGTGCCGCTCCCCTTGGGGCCCCGGCCCTGGCTGCCGCTCCCCTTGGGGCCCCGGCCCTGGCTGGCGCTCCCCTTGGGGCCCCGGCCCTGGCTGGCGCTCGCCTCCGGGCGCGAGCCCCTGCTCCCGCTCGCCTTCGAGCTCCGGCTCCGGCCCCCCGTCCGGCTCCAGTTCCACATATGGGCGTATCCGCAGCGGATCGAAGTCCTCCGCCGCTGCCGCCTCCGCCGTGCGCGCGTCGCGCAGGGCGTCGGACGCTCGTCGGGTGCAGCCGCAGGACGGGGTGTTGTCGGCCGCCCTGGGCGTTCCGCACTCCGGGCACAGGTGCCCCTTCGACTCGTTCACGTGTTCGCTCCTCCCCTCGCGAACTTCAGAGGTTATGCAGATCTCCTTCACATCGTCGCCTCGAGCCCCCGGAACGTCCGCTTCCAAAAGGACTCAACAGGCCATAACTGGTCACACCGATCACGATGGAACTCGAAACGGGACGCTCAGGAGGACTTCATGGCCGGGGACGCGCACGCTGTGACCGGGAAGGTGGGAGACGGGCAGGACGGGCAAGGCGGGCAGGGCGAGCAAGACGGACAAGGCAGGCCGGATGCGCGGGAAGAGCACGTACCCGGCAACGTCCTCGTCTCCATCGGCGCCCTGCTCCTCGGGATGCTGCTCGCCGCCCTCGACCAGACCATCGTGTCGACGGCGCTGCCCACCATCGTCAGTGAGCTCGGCGGCCTGGACCACCTGTCCTGGGTGGTGACCGCGTATCTGCTCGCCTCGACCGCCGCGACCCCCCTGTGGGGCAAACTCGGCGACCAGTACGGGCGCAAGCGGCTGTTCCAGATCGCGATCGTGATCTTCCTGGTGGGGTCGGCGCTGTGCGGCGCCGCGCAGAACATGCCCCAGCTGATCGCCTTCCGGGCTCTTCAGGGTCTCGGCGGCGGCGGGCTGATGGTGCTGTCCATGGCGATCGTGGGGGACCTCGTCCCGCCGCGCGAACGCGGCCGCTACCAGGGGATGTTCGGTGCGGTCTTCGGGACGACCAGCGTGCTCGGTCCGCTCCTCGGAGGGTTGTTCACCGAGCATCTGAGCTGGCGCTGGGTCTTCTACGTCAACCTGCCCGTCGGCGTCGTCGCCCTCGCCGTGATCGCCACCGTCCTGCGCATCCCGCGCAAGTCCACGCGGCACGTCATCGACTACCTCGGCACGTTCCTGATCGCGTCCGTCGCCACCTGCCTGGTGCTGGTGGCGTCCCTGGGCGGTACGACATGGGGCTGGGGCTCGCCGCAGATCGTGGGCCTCGCGGTGCTGGGCGTCGTACTGGCCTTCGCGTTCGTGGCCGTCGAGCGGCGGGCCGCCGAACCGGTCCTGCCCCTCAAGCTGTTCCGGATCCGCACCTTCGCCCTGTCCGCCGTCATCAGCTTCGTCGTCGGCTTCGCGATGTTCGGCGCGATGACCTATCTGCCGACCTTCCTCCAGGTCGTCCAGGGCGTCACCCCGACCCTGTCCGGTGTGCACATGCTGCCGATGGTGCTCGGTCTGCTGCTGGCGTCGACGTTCTCCGGACAGGTCGTCAGCCGTACCGGCCGCTGGAAGGTGTTCCCGGTCGTCGGCACCGGTGTGACCACCCTCGGTCTGCTCCTCCTGCACCGGCTGGACGAGCACAGCTCCACCGCCGCCATGAGCGCCACCTTCTTCGTGTTCGGGCTGGGGCTCGGCCTGGTCATGCAGGTCCTCGTCCTGATCGTGCAGAACGCCGTCTCGTACGAGGACCTCGGCGTCGCCACCTCCGGCGCGACCTTCTTCCGGTCCATCGGCGCCTCCTTCGGCGTCGCCGTCTTCGGCACCGTCTTCACGAACCGTCTCGGCGACAAGCTGACCGACGCCTTCAGCGGCACCCGGCTCCCGCCCGGCGTCTCGGTGGACGCGCTGGAGTCCGACCCCCGAGGTATCGCCGCCCTGCCGGCCGGCCTGCGCCCCCCGGCCCTGCACGCGTACGCCTCGTCCATCACCGACGTGTTCCTGTACGCCGCTCCCGTCGCCCTCGTCGGTTTCGTGCTGGCCTGGTTCCTCAAGGAGGACCCGCTGCGCGGCTCGGTCACGGCCCCGGACGTCACGGAGACCCTCGCCAGCAACCCGGTGGAGCGATCGTCGTACGACGAGGTCTGCCGCGCGCTGTCCGTGCTCGGCACCCGCGAGGGCCGGCGTGAGATATACCGGGAGATCACCGCCCGCGCCGGGTACGACCTCCTGCCCGCGGCGAGCTGGATGCTGCTGCGGATCAAGAGGTACGGCAGTGTCGAGCCGGCCGTGCTCGCCGAACGCACCACCCTCCCGCTGACCGTCGTCATCGAGGCCGCCCGCCAGATCGAGGAGCGCCGGCTGGGCGAACGCCGGGGCCTCGACCTCGTGATGACCGAGCAGGGGAGCGAGGTCGCCGACCGGCTCGCCGAGGCCCGTGCGGAGTCGCTGGCCAAACTCCTCGGCGACTGGTGGGGCCCGGACAGGCCGACGGACCTGGTGCAGCTGGTGAAGGAGCTCAACAGCGAGCTGTGCGGGTCGGAGGCGGAGCGTCCGCACGACGGGCGCCCGGTGCCCCGGTTCGGCTGAGGTTCCCGCGGAACCAGTGTTCGGCGTACAGGTCGTCGTTGTGTGGCTCGGGTTCGCCCTTGCGTCGACCGGACCGTCGACTGGGCCGTCGACTGGGCCGTCGAGCGGGCCTGCGCCGAATCGGCACGCCGTCGACACGAATGAGGAGACCGTTTGAGAGGCGCCGCCCGGGCTACCCGGTCGCGGAACCGGCCCGAACGGAGAGCCGGTTGGGTCGAGAACCCAGGAAGGCATTCATGTCCACAGGCGTGATCATCGCTCTGATCGTGATCGTGGCGGCCGTCGTCATCGTCGCGGCCGTCCTGGCTCTGCGGGCCCGGCGCGGGCCCGGGGGCCAGAACCTGAAGCGGCGCTTCGGTCCCGAGTACGACCGGGCCGTGTCCCGGCACGACGGGGACACCAAGGCCGCCGAGCGCGAACTCACCGAGCGCGTGGAACGGCACGGGTCGCTGCGTGAGCGGCCGTTGGAGCCGGGCCGACGCGAGCAGTACGAGGCTCGCTGGACGGCAGCCCAGGAGCGCTTCGTCGACTCACCGCGGGAGGCCGTGGCGGAGGCGGACCGGCTGCTCGCCGAGCTGGCCGACGCCCGGGGCTTCCCGGACGGCGCGCAGTACGAGGAGCAACTCGCCGCGCTGTCGGTGCACCACGCGCACCATGTGCACGGCTACCGGCGAGTGCACCGCGTAGCCCGCGCGGACGCGGTCGCCGGGCAGGACGGTGACGGTCGCGCCGGCACCGAGGAGATGCGCGAGGCCATGGTCGAGGCCCGGGCCCTGTTCGAGGACCTGGTGAGCCCCGCCCGGCACGAGGACCACCGCGACCAGCGCGACCACAAGGAACACCGGGCCCAGCCCCGGAAGTTCGTCGAACGGTCCGACGGCGGTACGGCGCCCGCCCGCGGTGACGGGCGCGCCCACCTGCCGCGCGGATTCACCAGGCGCCACGCGAAGGGGAGTTGAGTGACATGACGGACGCAATGACCGGTCCGGGCGCCGAGGGCGCCCCGCGCGACGGAAAGCCGAGGGGCCGGGCGACCCGGCCCGCGACACCTCCCGGACTCGACCCGGCGAAGGACGCGCCCTCGACGGCCCCGCACGCCGAGCGGCCCGAGGGCCCGACGACGGCGATCCGTGACAAGGCCCGCGGGACTTCCCCGGTCGAGCCGGACACCCGGACGCGGGAGGCCGATGCGGCACGCGGCGCCACGACGGCCGACAGGGACACGGCACGAGGCAGCGACACGGCACGAGGCGGCATGGGGTCCGGTGCCGACACCGCGCCGGGCGAGGCCGGCGGGGTCGGTGGCCCCGGCGGGTTCGGCGGCGAGACCGCCGCGGGCCGCGACAGCTCCCCGGGCCGGGCAGGCAGCCCGGGCCCGGCGGTCACCCGCGACCAGGCCGACGCCGCCCACGGCGACCGGACCGGAACGCGCGGCGAGCCCGACGGCATCCGTGGCCGTGAGGCCCACGACGGATCCGGCGCCCTCGGCGCCTCCGATGCCGGAGCGGGCGGTCACGGCAGTCGGCTGCTCCCGCGCGACGAGTGCGACAAGCTCTCCGAGCAACTCCAGCACGCCGTCGCCGGGTTCGTCGACGGGCCGCGGGACTCCGTGGCGGAGGCCGACCACGTACTGGAGGAGGCGGCCGCTCGCTTCACCGAGGCCGTGACCCAGCGGCGCCGTACGCTCCGCGGGGCCTGGCAGTCCACGGACGGCGGCGACGCGGGCAAGCCCGCGACGAGCACCGACACCGAGCAACTCCGGCTGGCCCTGCGGGACTACCGCGAACTGGCGGACCGGCTGCTGCGGCTCTGACGCCGGCACCGCCCGATCGAATCGGACGTACCAGATCACATCGGGCGCACCCGATCGCATCCGACGTACGGCTCCGTACGGCTCCGTCTGGGGTCGTACGGAGCCGTACGTCTTCGTGCGACCTGTCATGACCTGCCCGACTTCGTACAACTCCCTACGACGGGCCTACTCAGCCGCCTCCCGGAGCTCCCGCCACCGCCGTACGACCTCGTCCACGTCGTACGGTTTCAGTCCCAGCGGGGGTCCGGGCGGCGGCTTGAACATGACGTCCCGGATCTTGACGTTGACGTCCTCGACGAGCTTGCGGACGAGCCGCTCGGAGGGTGCCCGCAGGGCCGCCGCGAGGGTGTCCTCGGCCTCCTTGCGCAGGGCCAGTGTGGGCGGCAGGACGGAGAGACCCTCGCGGGCCAACTTCCGCTTGACCCACCACAGTTCTTCGTAGGTGGTGTCGGTGACTTCCGGCAACGGCTTTCCCGCGCCGGGGAGTTGGGCGAAGTCGCCCCGTCTCTCGGCTTCGCGGATCTGTTGGTCCACCCAGGACTCGAACGGAACACCGGGTGGTTTTCGCTCGGTCATGTGTCCATTGTGCCGGACGTGCCATGGCCAGGCGATTTATCATTCGGCCGCTGTATAGGAACACTTCAGGCACTTCAGAAGGAGCGCACGTGCTCGAACTCACCATGGCCGCCGTCTCCGCGGCGGACGCGGGCGCCACGGCCGGCATGCTCATGGCCGACTCGCCCAGTGACCCGGGCGCCGTGCTGCGGCTGGGCCGGGACAAGTCGGTGTGCCGGCTCTCCACGCCGGACGACTGGCTGTTCATCTCCCGGGTCCATCTGGAGTTCCTGTGCGGCCCCGAAGGAACCTGGCAGGTGACCTGGCTGCAGGGCTCCCAGCCCGACCCGTCCTCGGAGGTCCGCCTGACCGTCGGCGAGTACGCGCAGCCCCTGTCCTACGGCGGTACGGTCCCGTTGCCCCAGGGTGGCAGCGGCGAGATCATCATCCAGGACCGCACCGCCCCGCGCAGTGTCAACGTCGGCTTCTACCACGAGGTCTGACGGAGACGACCGGTCCCAGGGACTGTCCGCCGGAAGGCCCTACGCGAGCACCCGGGCCAGCGCGAAGCCGTCGTAGCCCTTGCTGCCGACGGTCTGGATCGCCGTGCCGCTCAACCGGGGGTGCTTGCCGATCAGTTCGAGGGCGGTCCGGATGCCCTGGACGTCCGGCGCGGTGTTGTCCGCGTCGGCCACCCGGCCGCCCCGCACCACGTTGTCGACGATGATCAGGCTGCCCTCGCGGGTGAGCCTGAGCGCCCACTCCAGGTAGTGCGGGTTGTTGTTCTTGTCGGCGTCGATGAAGACCAGGTCGAAGGGGGCCGGGTTCTCGTCGGCCAGCTGGGGCAGTGACTCCAGCGCCGCGCCCACCCGTACGTCGACCAGCTTGTCGAGGCCCGCGCGGGCGATGTTGCGGGAGGCCACCTCGGCGTGCCGGGGGCTGTACTCCAGCGTGACCAGGCGGCCGTCGGTGGGCAGCGCGCGGGCCAGCCAGATGGTGCTGTAGCCGCCGAGGGTGCCGATCTCCAGGATGGTGCGGGCGCCCTGGATCTGGGCGAGGAGATGGAGCAGCTTGCCCTGGGGTGCGGTGACGGCGACCTGCGGGAGCTCGGCGGCCTCGCTGTCGCGGACGGCCGCGTCCAGGGCTTCGTCGTCGGGCGTGAGGTGAGTGGTGAAGTAGTCGTCGACGTCGTCCCAGAGCTGCGACTCGCTCATACACCTGTGCCTTTCATGTGCCTAGTTAGATCTGCTAACTAGCTGCGCTAACGAATATAGTCCCGTGCCGGACCGCTGTCAGGGGGCGCGCCTCGGCGAGTTTCAGCCGATCGGCTCAGGCACGAACTGAGCGGCGCGGGTGTGGCTTGAGCGGCCGCAGTGCCCAGCCGTAGGGTCCGGCCGTGGTGACCGCCCGTTCCCTGCGACCGCCGCCGGCCCGTGCGCCGGGCAGGCGGGCCGTAGGGGCCAGTAGCCCCCTGCAGCCCCCCGCGGCCGCGCAGGGAGAAACTGCCGCCCCCGGCCGCGCAGAGACCTACCGCTCCACCGACGGTGCCGAGCCCGGCAGTGGCCTGCCCGCCGACTCCGTCATGAACCACACCGCCGCCCCGCCGACGACAGCCGCCGCCATCATGTAGTACGCGGGCATCATCATGTTCCCCGTCGCCCCGATCAGCGCCGTCACCACCAGCGGAGTCGTCCCGCCGAACAGGGACACCGACACGTTGAACCCGATCGAGAGGGAGCCGTAACGGACCCGCGTCGGGAACAGGGCGGGCAGGGCCGACGGCATCGCCGCCGTGAAGCACACCAGCAGCAGCCCCAGCGCGCCCATGCCGAGCGCGACGGCGGCCAGGCTGCCCTGGCGGATCAGGAGCAGGGCCGGGACGGACAGGAGCAGGAAGCCCGCGCAGCCCGCCGCGATGACCGGGCGGCGGCCGACGCGGTCGGTGAGGGCGCCCGCGAAGGGCTGGACGACCATCATCAGGGCCATCACGCCGAGCACGACCAGCAGGCCGTGTGTCTCGTCGTACTTGAGCTCACTGGTCAGATAGCTCGGCATGTACGACAGCAGCATGTAGTCGGTGACGTTGAAGACCAGCACCAGGCCCACGCACAGCAGCAGCGCCCGCCACTGGCCGGTGATCATCTCGCGCAGCGGCACCTTCGGGCGATGGGACTCGGCCTTCTCGACCTCGGCCGCGAACGCGGGGGTCTCCTCCAGGCGCAGCCGCAGATAGAGGCCGATGACGCCCATCGGGCCCGCGATCAGGAACGGGACCCGCCAGCCCCAGGACAGCAGATCGTCGGTGGACAGCAGGGCCGTCAACAGCGTGACCAGGCCCGCGCCGCCGATGTAGCCGGCGAGTGTGCCGAACTCCAGCCAGCTGCCGAGGAAGCCGCGGCGCCGGTCCGGGGCGTACTCGGCGATGAAGGTGGAAGCGCCGGCGTACTCGCCGCCGGTGGAGAAGCCCTGCACCAGGCGAGCGGCCAGCAGGAGCAGGGGCGCGCCGACGCCGATCGAGGCGTACGAGGGGATCAGGCCGATGGCGAACGTGCCCGCCGCCATCATGATCATGGTGACGGCCAGCACCTTCTGGCGGCCGACACGATCGCCGAGGGGGCCGAAGACCATGCCGCCGAGCGGGCGGACCAGGAAGGCCGCGGCGAAGGCGCCGAACGTGGAGAGCAGCTGGGCGGTCGGGTTGCCGGACGGGAAGAAGACCTTGCCCAGGGTGACCGCGATGTAGCTGTAGACACCGAAGTCGAACCATTCCATCGCGTTGCCCAGCGCGGCGGCCTGCACGGCACGTTTCACGAGTGCGGGGTCGGTGACGGTGGCGTTCTTCGGATCTGCGGCCGGAGACGGGGGAGGGGCGACTGTGGCAGTCGGCAAGACTTCGCTCGCCACCTTTCGACGGGGACAGGGACGGGCCTGGGCGACGGCGCCGGCGGACAGGCCGAAGGGCGACCTTAGGGGCGCATGCCCCGATCACGGTCCGCGCACAAGTCGATGCATGGGGCATGTAAATGCGCTCTGAACTGGCCTCGAGGCCAGTTCCGGAGCGGTTCCCACGAGGGCGGATTGTGATCCTTCTCGCGATCCGCGGAGGCAATCGTTCCGTCCGCGCACTATCGTCAATCCGGGACAAAAGGGGAAAAGACGTCAGGTGAAGAGGGGGCTGCACGCGTCCTTCTCCGGGGGTGGCGCGAGCCTCCCAGTTCGCAGGGCGATCCGACACGTGGACGGGGCGGAGGCCGACGAGGCGTGGCGAACGCGGAGCACAGCGGGCGAGCGGTGGAAGCTCTCGGAGCGACGGCCGTCGGCCCGGCCGTGACTGCTCAGGCCCGTCTGCGGGCGGCGCGGCTGGCCCTGTGGTTCGTCGCCGCCGTCCTCGCCGCACGAGAGGTGGCCACCGTCCTCAGGACACCCCGGGGCGAGCGGCTGACGGATCTGGAGACGTGGGTCGGCCCCAACGGCGTCCTCCATGTGAACGGCTCGCTGTACGACTCGACGAGCTTCACCGGTACACCCTTCGCCGGACTGGTGCTGAAGCCGCTCACCAGAACCGCCGAGCAGGCCCTCGGCTGGGGCTGGACCTTCGGCACCCTGCTGCTGGTCGTCGCCCTCGGCCTGGTCGCCGCCCGCGCCCTGCCCCAGCCGGTGAGCAGACGCACCTCCCTGCTCGCCGCACCGGTCGCGATCAGCCTGCTGATGCTGTCGCTGCCGATACGCAACGCCCTCTACCTCGGCCAGACCAGCATCATCCCGGTCCTGCTCGTGCTGCTCGGCCTGTTCGCCGTACGCGGCCAACGCGCCAGCGGGGCGCTGATCGGCTTCGCGGCGGCCCTGCAGCCAACCGTGCTGCTCTTCGCACCGCTGCTGTGGTTCACCGGCCGCCGCAAGGCAGCGCTCTCCACCGGCCTGACGTTTCTCGGATGCACCGTCGTCGCCTGGGCGGCGATGGCGCACGACTCGTACACCTACTGGGTGCACCACCTGGCCGGCACCGGCCTGGGCGGCAACGCCGACGACCTCGCCAACCAGTCCCTGCACGGCGCCCTGCTGCGCACGGGCCTGTCCGGACCGCTGGAGATCAGTCTCTTCCTCCTGCTCGGCGCGGGCGTCGCCGTCCTCGGCCTGCGCCGCGCGGTGCGCTACGCCCGCGACGGACAGCTGCTGCTCGCCGTCGCGATCACCGGCTGCGCCGCGATCGCCGTCTCGCCGACCACCTGGCAGCACCAGCTGCTGTGGGTGCTGCTCGCGGTCGTCGGCCGAGTCGGCAAGCGGACCTCCGACCGGTACGTGTGGCCGGTCGCCGTCGTCCTGGTGATGACGCTGCCCGCGAAGATGATGCTGCCGGACATGCCCGCGCTGTACGGCCTGCGGGACAACGTGGTGCTGCTGGCCGCCGTCGTCGCCGCCACCGTCGTCCCGTTCCTGTCGCGCACCTCGCCGCACTACCGGTCACCGGTCCCCACCGAGTACGCGCCACAGCTGCCCGCCCGCTTCCGGCACGTCCCGCTGCTGCCCTTCCTGCGCCGGGTCCTCGCCCGCCCGAGCCTGCTGCTGGAACTGCTGCTCATCCGCGTCACCTACGCCGCCTACGGCCAGGTCCGCGTCGTGGTGACCGCCGACCAGACCACCGCCGAGAGCCACGGCCGGCAGATCCACTCGCTGGAGAAGTGGCTGTCCGTCGACATCGAGCGCTGGGCCAACCACACCGTGGTGAAAGTGGACTGGCTGCGGGGCTTCTTCGACTTCTACTACGCGTCCTTCCACTTCGTCGTCCCGCTCACGATCCTCGCCGTCCTCTACGTCCGCCGCCCCGCCCACTACCGCTGGGCACGCTCCGCGCTGGGCCTCGCCACCCTGCTCGGCCTGCTCGGCTTCTGGCTCTATCCGCTGGCCCCGCCGCGCCTGATGCCGGGCTCCGGCTTCATCGACACGGTGCACGGCGTCCAGGACTTCTCCAAGCCGGACTACGGCGCGATGACCGAGGTCACCAACCAGTACGCGGCGATGCCCTCACTGCACTTCGGCTGGTCCCTGTGGTGCGGCATCGTGATCGCGGTCCTGGCGCCCAAGTGGTGGATGAGGCTCCTGGGCCTGCTGCATCCGCTGCTCACCGTGTCCGCGATCGTGGCGACCGCCAACCACTGGGTCCTCGACGCCGTCGGCGGCGCGGCCGTGGTCGGCGCGGGCTTCGGCCTGACGTACCTGCTTACGGGACCACGCGCGGCGGCCGTGGCCGCGGCCGCCGTCGCCGGACAAGGGCGACGGACCGACACCCGGGCCGAGCAGGCCGACCGGGCACCCTTCGGCCGTTGATTCCCGTCCCACCCGGCCCATTCGAGCCCTCTCACCTGCGAACGCGACGACGGCTGTTGATCCGAGGGCGGCCCATCGGGGCAAGGATCATCAGGTGCCGCACCCAGCAGGCCCCATGTCTCCGGAGGTCACCATCACCCAGCATCTGGACCCCGCGGGGACGCTCCCGGGCGGTGGCTCCCGGCCCGACGCGCCCGGTGCGGGCCGGCCGGGTGGCCGTACCGGACGGGCGGTGGCGGTCCTCGTTCCGGCCGTGACCGCGCTGGGGTCAGGCCTGTGGGGGATCGGCCGGCAGGACAGCATGTGGCGCGACGAGTCGGTCACCTACCAGGTGGCCCACCGGTCGCTGGGCGACCTGTGGGGACTGTTGCACCACATCGACGCGGTGCACGGTCTGTACTACCTGCTCATGCATGCCGTGTTCGGCCTGTGGGACGGCGGTCCTGCGGCCCTGCGGCTGCCGTCCGTGCTTGCGACCGTCCTCGCCGCGGCCGGCGTCGGGGTGATCGGGACCCGGCTCGCCGGGCCCCGGACCGGCACACTCGCGGGACTGGTCTTCGCGCTGCTGCCGGTCACCCAGATGTATGCGCAGGAGGGGCGCTCCTACGCCCTGGTCACCGCGGGCGTCACCTGGGCGACGTACTTCCTCGTCCGTGCCACCGAGGCACCCGGCACGCGGCCCCGCTGGTGGACGGCGTACGGCCTCACGCTCTCCCTCGCCTGCTGGCTGCATGAGTTCGCGGCGCCTGCCCTGGTGGCGCACGGGCTGACACTGTGGTGGTCGCGTGCGCCGAGGGCGGTGTGGCGGAGCTGGGGGATCGCGGCGGCATGCGTGGCCGTGAGCCTGTCGCCGCTTGCGTGGGCGAGCCTGGGGCAGGCGGACGCGCAGCTGGGCTGGCTCGGGCGTCCGAGCGTGGGCATGTGGCTGCGGTTCCTGGCCGTTTCGGCGGCAGGCGCGCTGCTGTGCCGGTTCCTCACCCATGAGAGTTCGGGCGAGGGTCATGCCGGGACCGCCGCCCTGGCCCGCCTCTCCCTCCCGCTGCTGGTCGCCCCGACCGGCCTGCTGATGGTCGTGTCGCTGGCCAAGCCGTGGTACGTCGACCGGTACGTGCTGTACGCGATGGCCGGCCTCGCGCTGCCGGCCGGAGCCGCGCTGTCCCGGGCGGTCGGGCTACGGCACCACCTCGCCCCCGCCGCCCGCGCACTGACCGCCTGTCTGTCGGCGGCCGTGGCCGTCGCGGTCCTGCTGCCGTGGTCGCTGCTGGTCCGCTCGCCCGAGAGCCGCAAGGACGACGTCGTCGCGGTCGCCCACGCCGTGGAGAAGACCGCGCACGACGGCGACGGCGTGCTGTTCATGCCGGCCCGGCGCCGCGAGTGGCTGCTGTCCTACCCCGAGGTCTACGGCCGCCTCGACGACCTGGCGCTCGCCGAGTCCCCGGCCGTCTCCCGCACCCTCCAGGGCACCGAACGCCCCGCCGCCGAGATCCGCCGTCGCCTCCTGGCGTCGGACCGTGTCATCGCCCTGACGGACCCCTCCGGCCAGCCGCTCGACCCGTTCCCGCAGGAGGAGGTCAAGCGGAAGACGCTCAGGACCGACTTCGAGGTCTGCGAGCGCACCCGGGTGCGTGGCGCGCAGATCGTCGTCCACGCCCGCCCCGGCCACTGCGCACCGTAACCGCATCCGATGTCCAGCCCCTCCGGCCCCCGGGCGCAGCCCGGACGGGCCGACGGCGCCGGGAGCCGTCGGCCCGAGTACTCGGGGTGTGCGTCAACCCGCGCTGACCTGGAGCTCCTTCACCCCGTTGATCCACGCCGACCGCAGCCGACGCGGATCCCCTGTCGGTTTCAGCGTCGGCATCGCGTCGGCGATCGCGTTGAAGATGAGGTCGATCTCCAGGACGGCGAGGGACTTGCCCAAGCAGTAGTGCGGGCCCCCGCCCCCGAACCCGAGGTGCGGATTGGGATCGCGGGTGATGTCGAAGACGTCCGGGTTCTCGAAGACGTCGGGGTCGTGGTTGGCGGAGGCGTAGAACAACCCCACCCGGTCACCCTTCTTGATCTGCTTGCCGCCCAGTTCGGTGTCCCGGGTGGCGGTGCGCTGGAAGGAGTTGACGGGAGTCGCCCACCGCACGATCTCCTCGGCCGTCGTCGCGGGCCGCTCCCTCTTGTACAGCTCCCACTGCTCGGGGTTGGTGAGGAAGGCGTGCATGCCGTGGGTGATGGCGTTGCGCGTGGTCTCGTTGCCCGCCACGGCCAGCATCAGCACGAAGAACCCGAACTCGTCCGACCTGAGGTTGCCCTCGTCCTCGGCCGCGACCATCGTGGTCACGATGTCCTTCGCCGGGCACTGCTTGCGATCGGCGGCCATGTTCATGGCGTACGCGATGAGTTCGGTGGCCGACTCGGCGCCGACCTCCTCGGTGATCGCGTACTCCGGGTCGTCGTACGAGATCATCTTGTTGGACCAGTCGAAGATCTTGGCCCGATCGTCCTGCGGGATGCCGATGAGCTCGGCGATGGCCTGGAGAGGCAGCTCGCAGGCGACTTCCGTGACGAAGTCGAAGGAGCCGGTGCGGGCGCGGGCGCTCGCCGCGATCGCGAGGGCGCGGGAGCGCAGGTTGTCCTCCAGCGCCCGGATGGCCCTCGGCGTGAACACCCGCTGCACGATCTGCCGGACCCGGGTGTGCTCCGGCGGGTCCATGTTGAGCAGGATCAGCCGCTGGGCGTCGATCGCGTCCCGCTCGATGTGCTCGTTGAAGCGGATGATCGCCGTGTTGAGGTACGAGGAGAAGATCTCCGGGTGCGTGGAGACGTACTTGACGTCCGCGTGCCGCGTCACGGCCCAGTACCCCTCGTCCTGGAACCCGGCGAGGTTGCTCGTCTGGGGGATCCAGCGGACCGGTTCAGCCCGGCGCAGCTCGGCGAACTCCGGGAGGGGGACGCGGTGTTGCAGCAGGTCGGGATCGGTGAAGTCGAACCCGTCGGGGAAAGCTGGACAGGGCATGGGCGACTCCGGCTGGGGTTCTTGGTCGCATACTTCTGACGGACCATCAGGAATGAGGTCGCCGTGAAGGTAGTAACGGGTTCCGCAAGTAGCAAGAGGCGCGGCGCGTCGAATTGCCTGCACACCCCTTGCGGTTGCGGGTGGCAGGTCAGCAGACTGCAGGTGGAACGGAACTAGAACACGTACTAGTTCCGCGTGGCGGGCCGGGCCGGGACGCCCCCGCGCCGCGCGGGTATCGGAGGAGAGGAACTCCCCATGGCCGCGGAACCCGTGATCGTCGAGGCTGTACGCACCCCCATTGGCAGGCGCGGCGGCGCGCTCGCCAATCTGCACCCCGCCTATCTCCTGGGCGAGACCTACCGTGAACTTCTCGGCCGCACCGGCATCCCCGCCGACGCGGTCGAACAGATCGTCGGCGGCACGGTCACCCACGCCGGCGAACAGTCCATGAACCCCGCGCGCACCGCCTGGCTGGCCGTCGGCCTGCCCTACGAGACGGCCGCGACGACGGTCGACGCACAGTGCGGTTCCTCCCAGCAGGCCTCGCACATGGTCGCCAACATGGTCGCGGCCGGGGTCATCGACGTCGGCGTCTCGTGCGGCGTCGAGTCGATGTCGCGGGTCCCGCTGGGGTCCGGATCGAAGCACGGGCCGGGGAAGCCGTTCCCCGACGAGTGGAACGTGGACCTGCCCAACCAGTTCGAGGCGGCGGAACGGATCGCGCGCCACCGCGGACTGACGAGGGAGAACGTCGACTCCCTCGGGCTCGCCTCCCAGGAGCGGGCGGCCGTCGCCTGGTCCGAGGAACGCTTCAAACGGGAGACGTTCGCGGTCCAGGTGCCGACCACCGAGGACGAGCAGCGCGCCGGACAGGGCATGTGGCGACTTGTCGACCGCGACGAGGGCCTGCGCGACACGTCGATGGAGGCGCTGGCGGGACTCAAGCCCGTCATGCCGACGGCCGTCCACACGGCGGGCAACTCCTCGCAGATCAGCGACGGAGCGGCGGCGATCATGTGGTCGTCGAAACGGATGGCGCGGGCACTGAAGCTGCGGCCCCGCGCGCGGATCGTCGCGCAGGCACTCGTCGGAGCGGACCCGCACTTCCACCTCGACGGACCCATCGACGCCACGCGCGCGGTGCTGGGGAAGGCGGGCATGTCCCTGAAGGACATCGACCTCGTCGAGATCAACGAGGCCTTCGCGTCCGTGGTGTTGAGCTGGGCCCAGGTCTTCGAACAGGACCTGGCGAAGGTCAACGTCAACGGTGGCGCGATCGCGCTCGGGCACCCCGTGGGGGCCAGCGGGGCCCGTCTCATCACGACGGCACTGCACGAACTGGAGCGCACGGACAAGGAGTTCGCGCTGGTGACGATGTGTGCGGGCGGCGCCTTGGCCACCGGCACGATCATTCAGCGGCTGTAGTCGTCCACTTCAGGAACGTGGTGGACGCGGCGGGGCCGAGGGTGAGGACCGGTCCCGCCGGTGTTCGTGAGGGAACCGGTCGGCGCTACGCGTCGAAAACGACCGGCGTCTCGAAGGCGGCCCGGCGGGTGGCGCGGCGCAGGGCGCGGAGGATCGCGGGGCCGATCAGGAAGGTCAGGACGACGGTGACCAGGGCCCGGCCCAGGTCCCAGCCCAGCGAGGTGGCCAGACAGTAGGCGAGGAAGCGGGCCAGGTTGGCGGGGACCGCGGCGTCCGGGGCGAAGGCGATGTTCGACGCGTTCTGCTGCATGAACGGCCAGCCGGCCAGGTTCATCACCGTGCCGTAGGCGAAGGCGGCGAGGAAGCCGTACCCGGCCAGCAGACCCAGTTCCGCCCGGCCGCGCAGGCGGTCCGGACCCGGCAGCAGGCCGGCACCCATCGTGAACCAGCCCATCGCCAGCATCTGGAACGGCATCCACGGCCCCACCCCGCCCGTGAGCAGCGCCGACGCGAACATCGTCACCGAGCCGAGCACGAAGCCGAATCCTGGGCCGAGGACCCGCCCGCTCAGCACCATCAGGAAGAACATCGGCTCGATACCGGCCGTCCCGGCCCCGATCGGCCGCAGCGCCGCCCCCGTCGCCGCCAGCACGCCGAGCATCGCCACCGCCTTCGGGCCGAGCCCCGACTCGGAGATCGTCGCGGCGACGACGGCGACCAGGAGGACCAGCAGGCCCGCGAAGAGCCACGGCGCGTCCTGCGCGTGCGCGCTGACCCGGGAGGTGGGCGGGGCGAGGAACGGCCAGCAGAAGGCGACCGCGCCGACCGCGCTGACCAGGGCGAGTGCGAGCAGGGAACGAGGGCCGAGACGGACGGCGCGGGCCTGGCGGGTGGTGTCGTGCGCGGCGGTCATGACAGCGCCCTGCGCACCTGGGCCACCGTGAGCCACTTCCGCGGCGCCAGGATCTTGGTGACCTGCGGGGCGAAGGCCGGTGACCCGACCACCACGTCCGCCGTCGGCCCGTCCGCGATCACCTCGCCGTCTGCCAACAGGACGACCCGGTGGGCCAGTTCCGCGGCCAGCTCGACATCGTGCGTGGCCAGCACGATCGCGTGCCCCTCGGCCGCCAGCCCCCGCAGGACGGTGACCAGGCGCGCCTTCGCCGCGTAGTCGAGGCCCCGGGTCGGCTCGTCGAGGAGCAGCAGAGGAGGGCGGGCAGTCAGGACCACGGCCAGGGCGAGCGCGAGACGCTGCCCCTCGGAGAGGTCGCGGGGGTGGGTGTCGTCGGTGATGCCCGGCAGCAGCTCGGAGACCAGCGCCCGGCAGGTGCCCGCCGTGGCGCCCGCGTCCCGGTCGGCGGCCGCGCACTCGGCGGCGACCGTGTCGGCGTACAGCAGGTCCCGGGGTTCCTGCGGTACGAGACCCACCAGGCGTACGAGGTCACGCGGGGCCGTGCGGTGCGGTACGGCTCCGCCGACCCGGACGGACCCGGCGGCCGGCGCGACCAGCCCGACGAGCGCCGCGAGCAGCGTGGACTTCCCGGCGCCGTTGCGGCCCATGAGGGCGACGGTCTCGCCGGGGGAGACGGTGAGGTCGATGTGGCGGAGAGCCTGGACGCGGTCGCGGCGGACGGCGAGGGAGCGGACGTCGGCTGTGGGGGTGCCGGGTGTGGGTGTCCCGGGCGTGCGGGGGCCGCTTGTGGGTGTGCCCGTGCGGGCCGGGGCGGCCGGGGGCTTTTTGCGGAGGCGCCAGCGGGAGGCTCGGGCGGGGGCGTCGGCAGCGGGGGTGTTGGCGGTGGTGGTGGGGCGGGGAGCGGATGACCGGAATGGTTCGGCGACGGCGACGGCGACGGCGACGGGGCCGGGGCCGGGGTCGGGGCCTGGGTCGGGTTCGGCGACGAGGCCGGCAACCGGTTCGTCGTGCGTTCCCTCCCGTCCGGTCAGTCGTTCCCGAAGGTCACCGGCTCGGCGTCGGGCGTCCCGGACCGTCAGGGGCAGGGGGGACCAGTCCGCGAGGCGGCCGAGGCCCACCACCGGCGGGTACACCGGCGATACGGCCATGATCTCGGCAGGGGTGCCGAGGACGGGCGCGGCTGAGGGCGTCGGGAGGAGGGCGACCTGGTCGGCGTACTGGAGGACGCGTTCCAGGCGGTGCTCGGCCATGAGGACCGTCGTGCCGAGGTCGTGCACGAGCCGCTGGAGCACCGCGAGGACCTCTTCCGCCGCCGCCGGGTCGAGCGCGGACGTCGGCTCGTCGAGGACCAGGACCCGTGGGTGCGGGGTGAGGACCGAGCCGATCGCGACCCGCTGTTGCTGGCCGCCGGAGAGGGTGGCGATGGGCCGGTCCCGCAGGTCGGCGAGGCCCAGGAGATCGAGGGTCTCCTCGACGCGGCGGCGCATCACGTCCGGGGCGAGCCCCAACGACTCCATGCCGTAGGCGAGTTCGTCCTCGACGGTGTCCGTGACGAAATGGGAGAGCGGGTCCTGGCCGACGGTCCCGACCACGTCGGCGAGTTCGCGGGGCTTGTGCGTGCGGGTGTCCCGGCCGGCGACCGTGACCCGGCCGCGCAGGGTGCCTCCGGTGAAGTGCGGGACGAGACCGCTGACCGCGCCCAGGATCGTGGACTTGCCCACGCCCGACGGGCCCACGAGGAGGACGAGTTCGCCTTCCGGCACCTCGAAGTCGACGTCCCGGACGGTGGGTTCGGCGGCCCCGTCGTACGTCACGGAGACCCTCTCGAAGCGGATCACGACGGTTCCTTGAGTGAGGACTTGGGTGAGGTCTTGAGCGAGGGCTGGAGTGAAGACCTGGGCCCGGAAGCGGGAGCTGGAGCGGAAACGGAAACCGGCGCCGGTGCGACGAAAGCGGGGAAGAGCCCGAGGAGGATGGCCGCCGCGGGCCACAGCGGGAGGCTGGGGGTGACGAGAGGGACCACGCCGGGGTGCAGCGCCTCCGGGTCGTGGGCGGCGGCCAGGGTCAGCAGGGCGGCGACGGCGGCACCGGACCCGGCGACCAGCCAGGCGCGGACGTCCCACCGGTCGGGACGGTAACGGGTGCGGAGGGAACGCCGGCCGCCGAGGTGTAGACCGGCCAGGGCGGCGGCGAGCCCGGCGATCAGGACGGGGAGACCGTAGGTGCCGCCTTCGGCGGTCAGCAGACCGTACGTTCCCGCGCAGACGCCGAGCAGGCCGCCGAGGGTGAGGGCAGCGGTCGTACGGCGGACGGGGGCGGGTACCTCGGCGGTACGGCCGTAGCCGCGGGCGTCCATCGCGGCGGCCAGGGAGACGGACCGTTCGAGGGCGCCCTCCAGCACCGGGAGCCCCACGTGCAGGAGACCGCGGACGCCCTTGTCCGGGCGGCCGCGGAGACGGCGGGCGGCGCGCAGTCGCTGGACGTCGGCGATGAGGTTCGGGGCGAAGGTGAGGGCGACGACGACGGCCACGCCCATCTCGTACAGGGCGCCCGGGAGGGACTTGAGCAGCCGGGCCGGGTTCGCCAGCGCGTTCGCCGCGCCGACGCAGATGAGGAGCGCGGCCAGCTTCAGACCGTCGTAGAGCGCGAAGAGGAGCCCCTCGGCGGTGACCCGGCCACCGAGTCGGACGCCCTGCGCCCAGTCGGGGAGGGGGACTTCGGGGAGAGTGACGATCACGTGCGTGCCGGGGATGGGGGAGCCGAGGACCACGGCGAAGAGGAGGCGGACGAGCAGGACGGCCAGGGCGAGTTTGACGAAGGCGGAGTAGGAGTGCGCGGTGGGGGTGTCGGGGCGGCGGGCGGCCACCACGTAGGCGGAGGTGGCGATGAGGAGGGCCAGCAGGAGGGGGTTGGTGGTGCGGGTGGCGGCGGTGCCGAGGCCCAGGGCCCACAGCCACCAGGCGCCGGGGTGCAGCACGGCGCGGCGCTGGTGCCGGCGGCCGGACACCGGCTTCACACGGATGGTGCCGATCCTGTCCGCGGACCGCTCGCGGCTACGACCCATCCCTGCGCCGCCTCGCCTGCCACACGGCCGCCGCGCCCAGTACGGCGACGGCGGCGACCCCTGCGAACAGGCCCACGGAAGGTCCCCCGCCCGCCGGGTCCGCGGCCTTCTTCTCCTTCGGGTTCTGCTCCTTGGACGTGGTCCCCGGCGTCTTTCCCGTCGTCACCTGCTCCCCGCACCCGGTCCTCGGGTAGCCCGCGATCGCACACAGCAGGGCGTCGGTGTCGTAGCGCAGGGGTTTGGCGACCGAGGCGAGGGCCTCCGCCGTCGTGGCGTCGGGGGAGACGACAGCGCATGCCGTTCGTCGCGTCGGCGGGCTCTCGCCGGAGGGGGCGTCCGTCCTGGTGCCGAAGTCGATGACCAGGGCCACCCTCTTCCTGCCGTCGCGTGCGGGCGAGTCCGCGCAGATCGTGCCGAAGTCCGCCGTGCCGCGCGGCTGTGTCGCGTCGCCGGAGTCCTCGCTCACCGCGAAACGGAAGCCCTGGACGTCGCCGTCGGAGGGGCGGGCGGTGGAGGGGCCCTGGGTGGCGTACGTCCACCGGTCGCCGTCGCGGTCCCAGAAGGACCAGTAGCGGTAACCGGCGGCCTGCGCCTGGCCCGTGACCCCCACCAGCAGGAACAGGACGGTCACGAACAGTGTGGCGGCACGGCGGCGGGTCACGGCCGCTTCCTCTTGTTGCGGCCGCTGAGCAGGAAGCCGATGCCGGCCCCGGCGGCGAGACCCGCGCCGACCATCCACCAGATGTTCCCGTTGCCCGAGTCGTCGTCCGTGGCGGACTCGGCCTTGCCCGACTCGCCGGTCGAGCCGGACGGTTCGGTCGTCGTCCGCAGGGCGGGCCCCGTCGCGTTGAGCTGCTTCACCAGGTCCGCGCCGCCGAAGTCGCGCGGATCCGTGCCCGTCGCGTGCGCGGCGAACACCAGTTGGGCGTAGGCGGCGGGCCCGCTCTGCTTCGCCCACGCGGACGAGTTCCGCTCCAGCCACTTCAGGGGCCTAGCGGCCTGCTCGGCCCCGCCCTGCGCGGCGAGGGCGACGACGGCGTCGGCGGTGTTGCCGAAGTCGGGCTGGTCGGTGGCGCCGGGGAGGGCGGACTTGAGGTGGCCGTCCTTCCCGAGCGCTTTGGTGAGGTAGGCGGCGCCGTTGGCGGCGGCCTGCCGCGGGGAGGGGGAGCCGGAGTCCGAACAGGCGGCGGTCTCCTCCTTCTTGGCGGGCTCCACCATCATCCCCTTGCCGAGCGCGCCCACCACACCGGCCGCGGTCGCGTCCGCGTTGGCCGCCAACTTGCGCTTCTTGTCCGGCTGGAAAGCGAAGGCACCGGCCCCTTCGCCCTCACACGGCAGGGTGAGCTTCACCAGGGCGTCGTACGGCGACCGGCCGCCCTTCTCGACCTGCGCGGGCTTGTCCCCCACGGCTGCCAGCGCGCCGATGACGACGGACGTCGAGTTCGTGTCGCTGGCGCCGCCGGGCGCGTACCCCCAGCCGCCGTCCGTGTTCTGCACGGACTTCAGCCAGGCGACGGCCTTGCCGGTGGCGTCCCGGTGGCCGCCGAGCGCGGTGAGGGCCTGGACGGCGGCGGCCGTGTTGTTGGTGTCGACCATGATCTTGGCGTCGCACGCCTTGGTGACGTCGGCGCGGAAGGGAGCGAAGGCGCCGTTCGCACACTGCTGCCCGGTCAGCCAGTCCACGGCCGCCGCGGCGGGCCGTACGCCCACGGTGTGCTGGGCGAGCAACGCGAGGGACTGACGCCAGACGCCGTCGTACGTCGGGTCGGTGCTGCCGTAGAGCCCGGACGGGGGCGCGGGTGACGCGGACGGGGAGGGGCCGGCGGCGACGGCGGGCGCGGTGACGGCGCCGATCACGGCGGTGGCGGCGGCCAGAACCAGGGCGCTGCGGCGGACGTTCATGATCGGCGGGTGCCTCTCCCTGGGGGAGCCAAACAGCACGGGACACCCCGGCGGCTCGGCTCCGTATACCTCGACGGTGCCGCACACCGGCCGGTCGCCGGTGCACGTGAGCCGGTCACGTCCGTGCGGGGCAATCCGGCTCGCCGTCCCGACGGACGGCTCACGGCTGCGGGCCAGCGCCGGATTCACACCGGCTTCCCCCCGTACGGGCATGATGACGACCTGCCCACTCTACTGGCCCGTACGCAACGCCCCACCGGCCGCCCGCCGGTGACGAGGCCTAGGCGCGGGGCGTCGCGCCCGGTTTACACGGCCACGTACGTCACCGGATCGCTCCCCGGCACCGCCTCCGCCCGTCCCAGCTTCACCAGGCGTCGCAGATGTGCCTCGGCCTCCGAGACGGCGATGTTCCTGGAGCCGTAGGGGATCTGCTCCCAGGGGCGGTTCCACTCCATGTGCTCGGCGAGCTGCCAGGGGGTGAGGGGCTCGGCCAGGAGGGTGAGCAGGCCGGTGAGGCGGTCCTCGTGGTGGGCGAGCAACTCCCGTACGCGGGACGCCGCGTCGGTGAAGGCGTGCTGGTGGGCCGGGAGCACCTCGGCGGGGGCGAGGCGGCCGACGCGTTCCAGGGAGTCGAGGTAGTCACCGAGGGGGTCGGTCACGGTCGCGTCGTCGGGATCCTCGTACAGGCCGATGTGCGGGGTGATCTCGGGGAGCAGGTGGTCGCCGGAGAACAGGCGGCCGTGGCCCGGGAGCCCGGCCGGGTGCTCCTCCTCCAGGTGCAGACAGACATGGCCCGGAGTGTGGCCGGGGGTCCAGATCGCGCGCAGCCGGCGGCCCGCGAGGTCGAGGAGTTCGCCGGGGACGATCTCCCGGTCGGGCAGCGCGGGGGTCAGCCCGGGCACGGAGGAGGGGTGGCGGGCGGTGCGCAGGGGCGCCACGTGGTCCTCGGGGGCGCCGGCGGCTTCGAGCTTCGCCGTCATGTAGGTGAACCAGCGTTCGGGGCGGGTCGAGCGGGTCCGCCGTACGATCGCGCCGTCCGCCGCGTGCATCGCGATCCACGCGCCGGACTCCTCGCGCACCCGGCCGGACAGACCGTGGTGGTCGGGGTGGTGGTGGGTGATCACCACGCCGTGGATCTCGCCCGGTGAGGTGCCGCAGGCGGCCAGTCCGTCCGCGAGGGCGTCCCAGGAGGCCGGGTCGTCCCAGCCGGTGTCGATCAGTACCGGTCCGCGGTCGGTGTCGACGACGTGGACCAGGGTGTGGCCGAGGGGGTTGTCCGGGATGGGGACCCTGAGGGACCGGACGCCGCCGCCGTGGTCGTACACCTGCGCCATGGGCTCCCCAATCGCCGCGCCATCGCAGCGTTGTCGCCGCGTTCCGGCCACGCGGGGCCGAGTATAACTAGAACGCGTTTCGATGGGAGCCCGGGACGACCTCCTCCTCCGGACCGGGGCGATCGTCTCGTCCCCGTCCCGCCCGTGGACTCCTCCGAGTAGAACTGGTATCAGTTCCCTATCTGATGAACCGTCAGAGACAGTCGCTCCGGGGAGGCAGTCGCCATGACCGAGCTCGTGGAACACGGACAGCTGTTCATCGGCGGGGAGTTGACCGACCCCCTGGGCACGGACGTCATCGAGGTGGTCTCCCCGCACACGGAAGAGGTCATCGGCCGCGTGCCGCACGCCTCGACGGCGGACGTGGACCGGGCGGTGGCCGTCGCGCGCGCGGCCTTCGACGAGGGGCCCTGGCCGCGGATGTCGCTGGACGAGCGGATCGAGGTGGTCACCCGGATCAAGGACGCCATCGCCGTGCGGCACGAGGAGATCGCCCGGGTGATCTCCTCCGAGAACGGGTCGCCGTACTCCTGGAGCGTCCTCGCCCAGGCGCTCGGCGCGATGATGGTGTGGGACTCGGCGATCACGGTCGCGCGCGACTTCACCTACGAGGAGACGCGCGCCGGCGTGCTCGGCCGCATCCTCGTGCGGCGCGAGCCGGTGGGAGTGGTGGCCGCCGTGGTCCCCTGGAACGTCCCGCAGTTCGTGGCCGCCGCCAAGCTCGCGCCCGCGCTGCTCACCGGCTGCACGGTCGTACTCAAGCCGTCGCCCGAGTCGCCGCTGGACGCGTACCTGCTGGCCGAGATCACCCGCGAGGCGGGGCTGCCCGAGGGCGTGCTCTCCATCCTCCCCGCGGATCGCGAGGTCAGCGAGTACCTGGTCGGGCATCCCGGCGTGGACAAGGTCTCCTTCACCGGCTCGGTGGCGGCCGGCCGGCGGGTCATGGAGGTCGCCTCCCGCCATCTCACCCGCGTGACACTGGAGTTGGGCGGCAAGTCGGCGGCGGTGGTACTGCCGGACGCGGACGTGGAGACGGCGGTGGCGGGGATCGTCCCGGCGGCCTGGATGAACAACGGACAGGCGTGCGTGGCGCAGAGCCGCATCCTGCTGCCCCGGTCGCGCTACGACGAGTTCGCCGAGGCCTTCGCGGCGGCGGCCGGCGCGCTGGTGGTCGGCGACCCGCTGGACCCGACGACGCAGGTGGGCCCGCTGGTGGCCGAGCGCCAGCAGCGACGCAACCTCGACTACATCCGCATCGGCCAGGAGGAGGGCGCGAAGATCCTCACCGGCGGCGGGCGCCCGCCCGGCCAGGACCGGGGCTGGTACGTCGAACCGACCCTCTTCGGCGATGTCGACAACTCGATGCGGATCGCCCGCGAGGAGATCTTCGGCCCGGTGATCTGTCTGCTGCCCTACGGCGACGAGTCCGAGGCGGTGAAGATCGCGAACGACTCGGACTACGGCCTCAGCGGCAGCGTGTGGACGGCGGACGTCGAGCACGGCATCGAGATCGCCCGACAGGTCCGTACCGGAACGTACTCGGTGAACACCTTCAGCCTCGACATGCTCGGCCCGTTCGGCGGCTACAAGAACTCCGGACTGGGACGGGAGTTCGGGCCGGAGGGCTACGGGGAGTACCTGGAGCACAAGATGATCCACCTCCCGGCCGGCTGGGAGGGCTGAGCGATCATGGGTGACCGCTGGCAGGTCGAGGTCGACCGCTCGTTGTGCATCGGCTCCGCGAGCTGCGTCCACCACGCCCCCGACGGCTTCCGCCTCGACGCGGGCCGCCAGTCAAACCCTGTCGAGCCGGAGGCCGACGCCAACGAGAAGGTCCTCGCGGCGGCGGAGGCCTGCCCGGTGGAGGCCATCATGATCACGCTGCTGGGGAGCGGGGAGCCGGTGTTCCCGCCGGAGGAGTAGGGATCACGCACCGGAGGCAGAAAATCATGAATCGGGGGGTTATGTCTGCGTGTGAACGTTCTACTATGGGAAGTGGCCTACGGGACGAGTGAGGGAGTTCGACCGGAGTAGCCGACTGTGGCGCGACGCTCAGGCATCCGCCGTGGCCGACGTCGACGGTCGGGCTGAGAGGCCGGAAGGCAGTGGTCGGGCCGGAAGGCGACCCCCAGCACCTGATCCGGGTAATACCGGCGAAGGGAACCCGTCTCGTAGGTTCTTCGCGCGCTCAATTCCCGTCCGGGTCCGTCAGATCGATCAACCGGCACACCGTCTCGATGTCGATCTTCACCTGGGCGATGGAGGCGCGGCCCGACAGCCAGGTGGTCAGCGCCGAGTGCCAGGTGTGCTCGATGACGCGGACGGCGGAGAGCTGCTCCGGGGTGGGATCGTCCAGGCCCATCGCGTCCAGGATGATCGCCGTCGTCTGGCGGGAGACCTGGTCGACCTCGGCGCTGACGCTGCGGTCCGCGAACGTGAGGGCGCGGACCATCGCGTCGGCCAGATGCGGCTCGCGCTGCAGCGCGCGGAAGGCCCGCATCAGGGTCTCCGCCACCCGCTGTGCCGCCGACTCGCCCGTCGGCGGCTTCTTCCGCAGCGTGCCGTGCATGTGCTCCAACTGGTCCTGCATCGTGGCGACCAGCAGATGCACCTTGGACGGGAAGTACCGGTACAGCGTGCCGAGCGCCACCTGGGAGGACTCGGCCACCTCACGCATCTGGACCGCGTCGAAGCCGCCCCGGCTGGCCAGTTGGGCGCTCGCGTGCAGGATGCGGCGGCGGCGCGCCTCCTGCCGCTCGGTGAGGGGCGAGGACAGCGCCTTGTTCGCCTTGGCTTCCACAGGCATGGGTCCCGTTCCGTGACGTTCGGTGAGGCTCGGTGATCACACAGCATGACAGGGTGGGCCGGTCGTGGCGTGAATCACCTGATCCACTGCTCCCCGCACCCCTACCAGCCGGTAGATTCAGAGCCGACTTAACGATCAAGTCTGAAACTTGTTCTAGATTAGCGTCCCGTCGTAGTCTCGCGGGACAGTGCAGGCAGAAGGGGGCTCGGAGTGACCGCTGAGGCCAGTCAGGCGGGGTCCCGGCAGGACCTCGCCGCCGACGGCGGGCGACCGCTCAAGATCGCACTCCTCACGTACAAGGGAAACCCGTTCTGCGGCGGCCAGGGCGTCTACGTACGACACCTCTCGCGTGAACTCGCCCGGCTGGGCCACCGCGTGGAGGTCATCGGCTCCCAGCCCTACCCCGTCCTCGACGAGGGTCACGACGACCGCCTCTCCCTCACCGAACTGCCGAGCCTCGACCTCTACCGCCAGCCGGACCCGTTCCGCACCCCCGGGCGAGGCGAGTACCGCGACTGGATAGACGCTCTGGAAGTGGCGACGATGTGGACCGGCGGGTTTCCGGAACCGCTGACGTTCTCCCTCCGCGTCCGCCGCCAACTGCGCGCCCGGCGGGGCGAGTTCGACGTCGTGCACGACAACCAGACGCTCGGATACGGGCTGTTGGGCGACATCGGCGCCCCGCTCGTCACCACCATCCACCACCCCATCACCGTCGACCGGCAGTTGGAGCTGGACGCCGCCGACGGCTTCAGGCGCCGCTGCTCGGTGCGCCGCTGGTACGCCTTCACCCGGATGCAGAAGCGCGTCGCCCGCCGGCTGCCCTCGGTGCTCACCGTCTCCGGCACGTCCCGTCAGGAGATAGTCGAGCACCTGGGGGTACGCCAGGACAGCATCCAGGTCGTCCACATCGGCGCCGACACCGACCTGTTCTCGCCCGACCCCTCGGTGCCCGTCGTGCCGGGCCGGATCGTCACGACATCCAGCGCGGACGTACCCCTCAAGGGCCTGGTCTTCCTCGTCGAGGCACTCGCCAAGGTCCGCACCGAGCGCCCCGACGCCCACCTCGTCGTCGTCGGCAAGCGGCCCACGGCGGGACCGGTCGCCCAGGCGGTCGAGCGCTACGGCCTCGATGGCGCCGTGGACTTCGTGAAGGGCATCTCGGACGCCGAACTCGTCGACCTGGTGCGCTCCGCGCAGGTCGCGTGCGTACCGTCGCTGTACGAGGGCTTCTCGCTGCCGGCCGCGGAGGCCATGGCGACGGGCACCCCGCTGCTGGCCACCACCGGCGGCGCGATCCCCGAGGTCGCCGGGACCGACGGGGAGACCTGCCTTGCGGTACCCCCGGGCGACGCGGGAGCGCTGGCCGCGGGCCTGAGCCGGCTCCTGGGCGACCCGGAACTGCGCGCCCGGCTAGGCCGCGCGGGGCGCGAGCGCGTGCTGGAGCGGTTCACCTGGGCGAAGGCCGCGGAGGGCACGGTGGCCCGGTACCGCGCGGCCATGGCCGCCGCCGCGGGAGAGGGCGTCGGCCCCTCCGAGCCCGCGCTTCCCGGCCGCATGGCGGTCGCAGAGGTTGTTGACGTTGTATCCGATCGCGAAAGCAGGGCCACGTGCTGACCGTCGACTTCTCCCGGTTCCCGCTCGCCCCGGGCGACCGTGTCCTGGACCTCGGATGTGGTGCCGGCCGGCACGCGTTCGAGTGCTACCGGCGCGGCGCCCAGGTCGTGGCGCTGGACCAGAACGGCGAGGAGATACGCGAGGTCGCGAAGTGGTTCGCGGCGATGAAGGAGGCGGGGGAGGCCCCTGAGGGTGCCACCGCGACCGCGATGGAGGGCGACGCCCTCGCACTGCCCTTCCCGGACGAGTCCTTCGACGTCGTCATCATCTCCGAGGTGATGGAGCACATCCCGGACGACAAGGGCGTACTCGCCGAGATGGTAAGGGTGTTGAGGCCCGGCGGCCGGATAGCGATCACCGTCCCGCGCTACGGCCCCGAGAAGGTCTGCTGGACGCTGTCGGACGCCTACCACGAGGTCGAGGGCGGCCACATCCGCATCTACAAGGCGGACCAACTCCTCGCGAGGATCAGGGAGGCCGGCCTCAAGCCGTACGGCACCCACCACGCGCACGCCCTGCACTCCCCGTACTGGTGGCTGAAGTGCGCGTTCGGCGTCGACAACGACAAGGCGCTGCCGGTGCGGGCGTACCACAAGCTGCTGGTCTGGGACATCATGAAGAAGCCGCTCGCGACCCGAGTCGCCGAACAGGCCCTGAACCCGCTGATCGGCAAGAGCTTCGTGGCGTACGCGACGAAGCCCCACCTGCCCCGGCTGTCGGACACCGACGACGCCGGGACCGAGACCGAAGCCGAGGCGGCCGCCCAGTGACCACCCCCCGGACAGAACACCTCGTCCTGCCCGGGGTCCTCACCGCAGAGCAGGCCGCCGCGACCGTCGCCGGGCTGCTCGCCGTACAGCGGGAGGACGGGGCGATCCCGTGGTTCCGCGGGCACCACCTCGACCCGTGGGACCACACCGAGGCGGCCATGGCGCTGGACGCGGCCGGTGAGCACGAGGCCGCCGAGCGGGCGTACACCTGGCTGGCACGGCACCAGAACGAGGACGGCTCCTGGTACGCGGCCTACATGGACGGGGACTTCGACGACGTCACCGACCGGGGCCGGGAGACCAACTTCGTCGCCTATGTGGCCGTCGGGGCCTGGCACCACTACCTGTCCACCGGCGACGACATGTTCCTCGACCGCGTGTGGCCGACCGTCTACGCGGCGATCGAGTTCGTGCTGCGGCTCCAGCAGCCGGGCGGGCAGATCGGCTGGAAGCGCGAGGACGACGGCACCGCCGTCACGGACGCGCTGCTGACCGGCTCCTCCTCCATCCACCACGCACTGCGCTGTGCGCTCGCGATCGCCGAACAGCGTGAAGAGCCGCAGCCGGACTGGGAGTTGGCCCTCGGGGCACTCCGGCACGCGATCCGCCGGCACCCGGAGCGGTTCCTCGACAAGGACCGCTACTCGATGGACTGGTACTACCCGGTGCTGGGCGGCGCGTTGACGGACGCCGAGGCCAAGTCCCGTGTGGAGGAGGGCTGGGACCGTTTCGTGGTCCCGGACCTCGGGGTGCGCTGCGTCGACCCCAACCCGTGGGTGACGGGCGGTGAGTCGGCCGAACTCGCCCTCGCCCTGTGGGCGTTGGGCGAGTCCGACCGGGCGCTGGAGATCCTTCAGTCGATCCAGCACCTGCGTGACCCCGAGTCGGGCCTGTACTGGACGGGCTACGTCTTCGAGGACAAGGCCCTCTGGCCGAAGGAGCTGACCACCTGGACGGCCGGCTCCCTGCTCCTCGCCGTCGCCGCGCTCGGCGGAGACGAGGCGACCTGCACGGTGTTCGGCGGCAACCACCTACCGAGAGGCCTCGACCCGGACTGCTGCGCCTGAGCCCCTGGCACGACCGGGGCGGGCTCAGTGCCGGTGCATCGGGTACGACCCGGGTCTCGGTGCCGGTGGATCCGGCACGACCAGGGGCGGTCAGTGTCGGTGCATCCGGTTGGCGATGGCGTGGCCCACGAACAGGTAGACGACGGCGGCCAGACCGTAGCCGGCCACGACTCGTGCCCAGGCCTCGTCGAAGGTGAACAGGTCACGCGACCAGCCCGCGAGCCAGGCTGCCGCGTCGTGGACGAACTGCACCAGGTCGTTGGCCCGGTTCGCGTCCAACAGGTACATGAGGATCCACAGTCCGAGGATGACGGCCATGATGTCCGCGACCACCGCGATGACCGTCCCCGCAGAGTTGGAGCCGCTGCGATTTCTAGAGGACATGACCTCCGGATGGCCCCGAATCCCTGTTTGAAACCTGGAGCGTTCGCGGCGGGGCCGGAGACGACCGCGGCGGCGACCGGCCATTCTCCATCCGTTCCGTCGCGATACTTCCTGACGGCGCCCGGTGTTCGAGATGATGGCTCATGCTCCTGCCCCCAGGAGAGGCAGGAGAGCCGGTGTCCGACACAGACAGACCGCAGATCCCGTCCGCCCCTGGGACCCCTGGGACCCCTGGCCCACTGGCGGAGCCCCGACTGGTCACCCGGCACCGTGAGCGACGGCGATTACCGCGCCACGTGGCCCTCGCACTCCCGCTGGCCCTCGCCGGGCTGATCTCGCTCCTCCTCTCCGGCAACGCGCTGCGCCCCTTCGAGACCATCGCCACGATCGAGGCCCGCATGGCCTCCAAGTCGGACTACTTCAGGGACCCCGAGGTGCGGCGGCTGTTGCTGGAGCACGGCATACGGGTCGACATCCACCGGCTCGGCTCCCGGGGCATCGCCACCCAGTCCCTGGCGGACATGGACGCCGTCTTCCCGTCCGGCCAGCTCGCGGCCAAGCTGATCCTCGACCGGCAGGACCGCTCCGTGCGGTCGGTACGGCCCTTCGTCACACCGCTGGTCCTCGGCACCTTCCGGGACTACGCCGAGACGCTGGTACGAGCGGGCGTGGCCACCCCGCAGCCGGTCCAGGGCGGCGGCCGAACGCTCTACTACGACCTCGACATGGGCGAGTTCATGAAACTGCTCGACGGCCGGGAAGGCCCCGACGGCGAGCGGGGCACCGCCGGCCAAAACCGGGACGGCACCGCCGACCAGGACCGGGACGGCACACTGGAACGGGTCGACACCTGGAACGGCATCGGTTTCGACGAGGGCGGAGCGCACAGCAACAGCGGACGCGTCCTGGTCCGCACCTCCAACGTCTGCGAGTCCAACGCGGCCGGCACCTACCTGAGCACGCTCGCCTTCGTGGAGAACCGGAACAGCACCCCGGGCGCGGGCGAGCCCGACAAGAAGAAGGCCGCCCAGAAGGCCCTGGCCGTCGCCGCCCACATCAAACCTCTCATCGACGTCCAGGGCATGTGGGCCGACGAGCAGGCCGACAGCTATCTCTCCGCTCTCGGCGAGAGCATCGCGCCGATCTCCCTGATCTACGAGCACCAGTACCTGGCCCACCAGATCGACTACCAGCGCGACCACCACCGCCAGGACACCAACCGCGTCCTGCTCTATCCCACCCCCTACGCCCTCACCGAGCCGCAGCTCATCTCGCTCAGCGGCGAGGGCGACAAGCTGGTCAGTCTGATCGCGACCGACCCCGAACTGCGCCGACGCGCCATCGAGTTGGGCTTCCGCGTCCGCTTCAACGGCGAGGACGGCACCAGCGAGCAGCTCAACGCCTACCTCGCGGGCCACGGCATACAGGTCCCGACGCCGAACCGCGACCAGACCAAGGTGTACGAACCCGAGCTGGACGTCCTGGAGAAGATCATCACCTACGTGGGTGACTGCCCGCCGCCCGTCCGGGACACCCCGTGAGCCACCGGCGGCGCCGCGCCCGCGCCCTCACCGCCTGCCTCGCCCTGACCCTGCTCGCCCCGCTCGTCTCCTCCTGCACACAGGGCCAGGACGACATCACCCTGCGGGTCCTGGCCAGCCCCGAACTCGCCGACCTGGGACCGCTGTTGGGCCAGCTCGAGGACGACACCGGCGTCCGGCTGGCCATGGACTACAAGGCGACGGCCGACCTCTCGGACGCCCGGAGCGACGGCTACGACCTGGCCTGGCCCGTGTCCGACCGTTCCTTCCTGCTGGGACTGCGGGACTCGGGCGGCCAGGCGGCCCGGCCCGAGTCGACCGCGATCATGCGCTCACCCGTGGTCGTCGGCCTCACCCCCGGGACCGCGCGCACCCTACGGTCCCGGACCCCCGGCGGACACCTCTCCTGGGCGGACCTCGCGGACGCCGCCGCCGACGGCACCGTACGGTTCGGGATGGCCGACCCGCGCACCAGCGACACCGGCCGGGCGGCCCTGGTCGGTGTCGCCACCGCGGCCGTCGGCACCGGCAGCGCGCTACGCGAACAGGACGTGTCCTGCGACCGGTTGCGTGGCTTCCGCTCCGGCCAGACCCTCACCGGCGCCAGTTCCCGCGACCTGGTCGACACCTACGTACGCCATCAGGACCGGGCCGACGCGCTGATCGCCCACGAGTCCGAACTGCTGTCCCTGAACGCCACGAAGAAACTGCCGGAGCCCCTGGAGATCGTGTACCCCGAGGACGGCATGGTGCTGTCCGACTTCCCGCTGCTGCTGCTCGACACCCGGGAGCGGTCCGCGTACGGGAAGGTGGTGGACTGGCTGCTCGGGGCCGACGCGCAGCAACAGCTCACTCAGCGCACCTGGCGGCGCCCGGTGAACCAGGACGTGCGGCCCGCGCCGCAGCTCCGTGCGGCGATCGGCAACGCGCTGTCCCTCCCCGACCGGCTGTCCGTCGTGGAGCGCCTGGTCGCCGACTACGGGGACCCCGCCCGGCACACCACCGATCAGGTGGTGTTCGTGCTGGACTTCTCCGGCTCGATGCGCGGGCCGCGGATCGCCGCGCTGCGGGCCGCGTTCGCCGGGCTCAGCGGCGCCGACCCGACCTCCACCGGCAAGTTCGCCCGCTTCTACCGGGGGGAGCGGCTCACCGTCGTGCGGTTCGGCGGGCGGGTGCTGGAGGAGCGCACGGTGACCGTCCGCGGCGACAAGGACCTCCGTACGCTCGACGCCACCGTGGCCGACGGCGGCTTCGGCGACTCCACCGCCCTCTGGTCCGCCCTCGACCACGGCTACCGCATCGCCGCCGACGCCCTGCGCGACGAGCCCCGACGACCCGTCTCCATCGTGCTGATGACGGACGGCGAGAACAACGCGGGCATCGGCTACGAGGAGTTCCTGCGCCGGTACGGCGGGCTCGGCGCGCGGGCACGCGAAGTACCCACCTTCCCCGTCCACTTCGGCGAGGCCGACCCGGCCGCACTGCGGAAGGTCGCCGACGCGACCGGCGGCCGCGTGGTCGACGCCGACAGGTCCTCGCTCTCCGACGCGTTCAAGGAGATCCGTGGGTGTCATTGACAGTCAGTGGTGGAGCCTGTGGTGGCCGTGGATGGCGGTTTGGTTCGGGACGGTGGCGTGCCTGGGCGTGCTGCTCCAGTACGCCGTGACGCGCTGGGGACTTCCGCACAGGGGGCGCCGGGGGGACCGGCCGGTGATCTCCGGCATGTGCATCTACGTCAACGAGACCTGGGTCAAGGACATCGCCGACATGCACGGCATCCCCCACACCGACGAGATGGCCGTCGCCGCCAAGGTCGCCACCGTCCGTGGGCTCGGGGTGTTCGCCCGCTTCGGCGCCTCCGGCGGAAAGGCACAGCACGACGAGACCAAGGAACGCGTGGTCGAGTACCTGGAGCAGAACACTCCGATGAAGGCGCTGAGCCTGATCATGGAGAGACTGCGGGCCCGGGACTGGGTGGTGGAGGCCGACCTGGCCGCCGGGCGGCTCGACCCCAACGGGGCCCTCGCCAGGAGGCTGCGGGCCGCGCCGGACCGGGCAGGGGCGCCGCTGACCGCCGTACGGTCGGACTTCGTCCTGGTCACCGGCCTGTTCACGGCCGACCGCGCGGACGGCGGCGGCACCGTGCTGCGGGCCCGCTACGGCCCCGGCGCAACGGCCGCGCGGGTGCGGATCACCTGCCGGGAGAACTGGGTCCGCGAGGAGTTCCGGGTCGAGGACTACGCGGAGGGCGAGTTCCCGGCCACCTGCCTCGGCCGGGTCCGCGTCTGGAACGGCGCGACCGGGGAACTGACCCTGGACCCGGTGTCAGTCTTCCACTGAGTCCGCCGAACTCCCCGCCCGCGCCTACCCGTTCAGCTCCGCCAGCACCCGCAACGTGGTCCGGTCCGGTGCCACGGCCAGCAGGTCCGTCACCGGGCCCCTGCGCCACGACTGGAGCCGCTCCGCGATGCGTTCACGCGGTCCGACCAGGGAGATCTCGTCGGCGAACGCGTCCGGCACGGCCAGCACCGCCTCGTCCCGACGGCCCGACAGGAACAACTCCTGAATCCGCCGGGCCTCCTCCTCGTACCCCATGCGGCCCATGAGGTCGGCGTGGAAGTTGCGGGCCGCGTGGCCCATCCCGCCGATGTAGAAGCCGAGCATCGCCTTGACGGGCAGCAGCCCTTCGGCGACGTCCTCGCAGACCCGCACCTGGGCCATCGGGGCGACCTGGAAGCCTTCCGGCAGGTCGCGCACGGCGTCCCCGTACGCCTCGGGCCGGTTCGGCGACCAGTACAACGGCAGCCAGCCGTCGGCGATCCGGATCGTCTGGGCCACGTTCCGCGGTCCCTCGGCGCCCAGCAGGACGGGCAGACGGGGGCGCAGCGGGTGGGTGATGGACTTCAGAGGCTTGCCGAGTCCCGTGGCGTCGGGGCCGCGGTAGGGGAGGGGGTGGAAACGTCCGTCCAGTTCCACCGGCGCCTCACGCCGCAGCACCTGCCGTACGACGTCGACGTACTCCCGGGTGGCGGTCAGCGGCGACTTCGGGAACGGTCGCCCGTACCAGCCCTCGACCACCTGCGGGCCGGACAGACCGAGCCCGAGCGTCATCCGGCCGCCGGAGAGGTGGTCCAGGGTGAGGGCGTGCATCGCCGTGGTGGTCGGCGAGCGGGCCGCCATCTGGGCGACCGCGGTACCGAGCCTGATCCGTGAGGTGCGCGCGGCGATCCAGGTGAGCGGGGTGAACGCGTCCGAGCCCCAGGACTCGGCGGTCCACACCGAGTCGTAACCGAGCCGCTCCGCCTCCCGGGCCAGCTCCACATGGTCCGTGGCGGGACCACGACCCCAGTAACCGAGTGCCAGCCCGAGCCGCATACGCCCTCCAGGAGTCTGACGATGTGTCAGTTACTGGTCAGGGCAGCGACTGTACGACAACGGCCCCCCGCCCGGAAGGGCGAGAGGCCGTGGTCGTACGCGAAGCCGGCGACGTCAGCCGCGCTGGATCCCCGTGGTGTCCTGCAGCACGCCGCGACGGCCGTCCTGCGTCTGCGCGACCAGCGCCGGACCGCGCTGCTCCACGGCCAGGTACCAGGTACCGGGGGCGAGTTCGGCGATCGGCGTCGGCGAACCGTCCTCCGCGAACAGCGGACGCGGCACCGGCACGGCGAACCAGAACGGCGAGAAGTCCGCGGCGGGGGCCGGGGGCTGCGCCTGCGCCTGCTGCGGCTGGGCGGCGTACGGCTGACCCGGCTGCGGCTGGCCGCCGTACGGGGCCTGCTGGGCACCGGGGTAGCCGTAACCGCCGGGGGGCTGGGTGCCGTAGGGCTGCGGGGCGGCGGGCTTGGGGGCGGGGATGAGGGCGCCCTTGAGGGCGGGGACCAGGGGGGTGGCGACGGCCGCCGCCGCCATCAGCAGGGTCGCGATGAGGGCGAGGATCAGGCCGATGCCGGCGCTGACACCATTGTCCGAAGCGGAGCCGACGTTGTCCGTGCCACCGAGCGGGTCGAAGATGTTCCCGAGCGCGGTCCAGGCGGCGAAGACCGTGAAGGCGACGCCGAACTGACCGAGGTCGAGGCCGACCACCTTGGGGACCTGCGGCAGGCCGTGGGAGACGACGACAAGGGCGGCACCGATGACGCCCGCGAGGACGACACCCATCAGGACCGGTCCGCTCTCCCAGGAGTTGGGGAGCTCGGCGCTGTCGGGGGCCCCGTCGATCGCGTAGATGTCGAGGAACGACGCGATGAACAGCAAAACCGCTGCTCCGATCACCACGCCGTCGCCTCTAGTGAGGGAGCGGATATTCACTTCAGGTCCTTCGTAGGTCGTCTCGTCGTCGGTAGAGGCGTCGCTGTCACCATGTCGCCTTCAGGCCCTGGTGTGAAGCGCAGGGGGTGGCCCCTCATCGTAGGGACGACACTATCGTCCGCCCGATCGGGGGTCCGCCCGGATCAGCGCGCTGATCACTACCCGCGCAGGAAACTCACCATTCCCTCAGAGATCCCTTGCGCCGCTTTCTGCCGCCAGGCACCACTGGTCAGCAATGCCGCGTCCTTGCTATCGCGCATGTTGCCGCACTCGATGAACACCTTGGGAACCGTTGACAGATTGAGACCGCCCAGGTCGGTGCGAGTGACCAGTCCGGTGCCGCCGCCGATGTAGTTGGAGGGCGCGCTGCCCGTGACCCGTACGAAGGTGCCCGCGACGCGCTCGCCGAGCTCCCGCGAGGGGGCGACGATCGCACGGGTGTCGGCGGAGCCCGCGTGCACGCTGCCCGGCAGGATGACGTGGAAGCCGCGGTTGCCGACCGCCGAGCCGTCCGCGTGGATCGACACCACGGCGTCCGCGTGCGCCTCGTTGCCGATCAGGGCCCGCTCGTCCACGCACGGGCCGTAGGGCCGGTCGCCGTCCTGGGTCAGCTTCACCGTGGCGCCCTGCCGTTGGAGGATCGCGCGCATCCGGTCGGCGACGTCCAGCGTGAACCGGGCTTCCTCGTAACCGGAGTTGGTGGCCGTCCCCGTGGTGTCGCACTCCTTCGAGTTCGTCCCGATGTCCACCTTGCGGTTGATCGCGGCCGTGTTCTTGAAGTTGCCCGGATTGTGCCCCGGGTCGATGACGATCACCTTGCCCTTGAGCGGGCCGGACGCGGCGGGCGCGGACGTCGTGGTGCGCGGTGTCGGGCTGGGCTGCTCGCCGTTGCCGTCCCCGGCCTTCCTCGGCTCGGAGACCGTCGGGGAGACGGGCGCGTTCGACGACGCGGGCGTCCGGACCGTCGCCTTCGAGTCCCCGCCCGTGCCGCCGACCGTCTCGTACACCAGCCAGCCGAGCAGCGCTCCCGGCACCAGCGCGGCGACCGCCACAGTCAGGGGGCGACGCCGGGAACGGCGGGGCTGGGGAGGATCGAAGTCCGGGCCTACGTACGACACGACTGCCACCTTACGGGCCGACCACGAGCTCCGGAGACACACCTACGGCGACGGTGCACCGGGGGTCCGAAGGCGTCGGTCGCGCCGCGGGCGGATCAGGGGCGGCCCGTCCCCGTTCGCCGCAGCACCCGAAGTGAGTCGGTCGCCGAGACCTCCGTGAAGACGCCGGACTTCAGCGCCCGGAGGTAGACGCGGTAGGGGGCCTGGCCGGTGAACTCGTCGACCGGGTCCGGGAACACGTCGTGGATGACGAGCAGTCCGCCCTCGGCGACATGCGGCGCCCAGCCCTCGTAGTCGGCGCCCGCGTGCTCGTCGGTGTGGCCGCCGTCGACGAAGACCAGGCCGAGCGAAGTGCCCCACACCTTCGCCACCTGGGGCGAGCGGCCGACGAGGGCGACCACGTGCTCCTCAAGTCCCGCCCGGTGCAGGGTGCGGCGGAAGGTGGGCAGGGTGTCCATCAGGCCGAGCTCGGGGTCCACCGTCTCCGGGTCGTGGTACTCCCAGCCCGGCTGCTGCTCCTCGCTGCCGCGGTGGTGGTCGACGGTGAGCGCCACGACCCCGGCCCCGCGCGCCGCGTCGGCCAGCAGGATCGCGGACCGCCCGCAGTACGTGCCGACCTCCAGCAGCGGCAGCCCGAGCCGCCCGGCCTCGACGGCCGCCGCGTACAGGGCGAGCCCCTCGTGCACCGGCATGAAGCCCTTCGCGGCCTCGAAGGCGGCCAGGATCTCGGGCTTGGGGACCGCGGGCATGGGGGTCCTTTCGGTCGGTCGTCAGGGTGAACGGGACTGTGCGCGTGTGGGTGCGTGGGCTGCCCATGCTGCCGCACCCCCTGCCGCGCATGCGACAGGGGGTGCGGAGGCCGTGGGCGTGGGCCCGTGGATGCCGGACGTCAGGCGGGGACCGTCTCGCCCGGGAGTGACAGGTCCAGGTCGACCTGTCGGTGGTCGCCCGCGTGGGTGGCGGACGAGGCGAGCGGGCCGTGACCGGCGGCGCGGGCGGCCAGCACGTAGGCGCCCTGGGCCGGGACGGTGAGGGCGTAGCTGCCGTCCTCGGCGGAGAGGGTCGCGCCGGCCTGCCTGCCGCGGAGGTCGATCAGGGTGACCTTGGCGCGGGGGACCGGGGTTCCGGTGGCGTCCAGGATCCGCCCGCGGAAGCCGCGCAGCGCCTCCTCGGCGTGTTCCAGGTTGGCGTCCTCCTCGCTGCTGGCCCGCAGTTGCGGCTTGGTGGCCGGGCGGGTGCGGGGCAGGAAGAGGGCGAGGACCAGGCCGAGGGCGACCGCCGCGGTCGCGATCAGGAAGGAGACCCGGAAGCCGTGCATGGTCGGGATCGCCACGCCGTTCACGTCGTTCGCGGTGTTGGCGAGGACCATCCCGACCACGGCGCTGGACACCGACGTACCGATGGACCGCATCAGGGTGTTGAGGCCGTTGGCCGCACCCGTCTCCGAGGCCGGGACCGCGCCGACGATCAGCGCGGGCAGCGAGGAGTAGGCGAGGCCGATGCCCGCACCCAGGATCACCGCGATGACGAGGCTCTGCCAGGGGGCGCTCATCAGGCCGAGGCCGGCGCCGTAGCCGATGGCGATGATCAGCATGCCGAGGATGAGGGTGAACTTGGGGCCGTACTTCGCCGACAGCCGGGCGTAGACGGGAGCCGTCAGCATCATGGTCAGGCCGAGCGGCGCCACCAGGAGGCCCGCGGTGACCATCGACTGGCCGAGGCCGTAGCCGGTTGCCTTCGGCAGCTGGAGCAGCTGGGGGAGCACCAGCGAGACGACGTAGAACGAGACGCCGACCATGATCGAGGCCAGGTTGGTGAAGAGCACGGCGGGGCGGGCCGTGGTGCGCAGGTCCACGAGGGGGGCCTTGAGGCGCAGCTCCATCACGCCCCACAGGACGAGCACGACCGCCGCGGCGCCGAACAGGCCGAGCGTGGTGCCGGAGGTCCAGCCCCAGTCGCTGCCCTTGGTGATCGGCAGCAGGAAGAGCACGAGACCGGCGGACAGGCCGATCGCGCCCAGGACGTCGAAGGTGCCCTCGGCGCGGGCCGGGGACTCGGGGACGACGAGGAGGGTGAGGACGATGGCGAGGACGCCGATGCCGGCGGCGCCGTAGAAGAGGGCGTGCCAGTCGGCGTGCTGGGCGACCAGGGCCGCGGCGGGCAGCGCGAGGCCGCCGCCGACGCCGATCGAAGAGCTCATCAGGGCCATCGCCGAGCCGAGCTTCTCGCGGGGCAGCATGTCGCGCATCAGACCGATGCCGAGGGGTATCGCGCCCATCGCGAAGCCCTGGAGGGCGCGGCCGGCGATCATCGTGAGCAGATCGCTGGTGAGGGCGCTGAGCAGGGCGCCGGCCACCATCACCGCGAGGCTGAAGATCAGCATGCGGCGCTTGCCGTACAGGTCGCCCAGGCGGCCCATGATCGGCGTGGCGACGGCGCCCGACAGCAGGGTGGAGGTCAGGACCCAGGTGGCGTTGCTGGGGGCGGTGTCCAGCAGCTGCGGCAGGTCCTTGATGACCGGGACGAGCAGGGTCTGCATCACCGCGACCACGATGCCCGCGAACGCGAGCACCGGGACGACGGCCCCGCTCACCCCGCGTGCGGGCTGGTCGGTCGACGAGTGCGTCATTGAGTGAGGCCTCCAGGCCTGGGGAGAGGTTGTGCCGGCTGAACCGTGCGGTATACGTGCAGCCTGAACCCCGTGCGCCCGGGCAACTATTCCGATGCTTTGGCGTACTAACGAATTCTTGACCTACTCATGAAGAACTGACTCTGCGTCAGCCTCGGCTGCGGACGATGCCCGCGTGCCGGCTCTCCCGAGCTTGCGTTCGCCCGGCGGTCGTCAGGGGCGCCGAAATACTGATGCAAGGGGCGTAAGACGGTTGAGAGCATGCCATCCATGCTCGAAGCCGAGGACATCGCCCCCGCCCGTCGCCGCGCCGCGCCTCCCGCCTGGCTGGTGGTGGCGCTCGCGTGTGTCGGACAGTTCCTGGTCGTGCTCGACGTGTCCGTCGTCAATGTGGCGCTGCCGTCCATGCGCGCCGACCTGGGACTGAGCGAGCAGGGCCTGCAATGGGTCGTCAACGCGTACGCGATCGCCTTCGCCGGGTTCATGCTGCTGGGCGGGCGGGCCGGTGACCTCTACGGCCGCAAGCGGATGTTCCTGGTCGGCCTCGGCCTGTTCACGCTGGCCTCGCTCGGCGGCGGACTCGCCCAGGACGGCTGGCAGCTGCTGCTGGCACGGGCCGTGCAGGGACTGGGCGCGGCGGTCCTCGCGCCCGCCACCTTGACGATCGTCACCTCCGCCGTCCCGGAGGGCCCCGCCCGGGCCCGGGCGATCGCCACCTGGACGGCCGTCGGCGCGGGCGGTGGCGCCGCCGGCGGGCTTGTCGGCGGGGCGCTGGTGGAGGTCCTGTCCTGGCGCTGGGTGCTGCTGATCAACGTGCCCATCGGGGCGGTGGTGCTGCTCGGGTCGGTGATCCGGCTGCCCGAGAGCCGCGCGGGCGACGGACGACGCCTCGACCTGCCGGGCGCGGTGCTGGCGACCGGGGGGCTCGCGACGCTGGCGTACGGCATCTCGCAGACCGAGGCCGCCGGGTGGACGGCGGCGGCCACCCTCGTGCCGTTGTCGGCCGGTCTCGCGCTGATCGCCCTCTTCCTCGTCGTCGAGTCCCGTACGACGGCCCCGCTGATGCCGCTCGGACTGCTCAGGGTGCGGGCGGTGTGGTCGGCGAACGCGGCGATGTTCCTCTGCGGCTTCGCGATGTTCTGCATGTGGTTCTTCCTGACCCTCTACGCCCAGAACGTGCTCGGCTACTCCCCGCTGGACGCCGGACTCGCGCTGGTGCCGAGCTCGCTGGCGGTGGTCCTCGGCTCGAAGCTCGCACCGCGGTTCATGCGGACACTCGGCCCGCGTACCGTCGCGGTGCTGGGGACGACGGTGGCGGTGGCCGGGTTCGGCTGGCAGTCGACGCTGCGGGTGGACGGCGCGTACCTCACCGCGATCATGGTCCCCGGGATCCTGATGATGCTCGGCGCGGGCCTCGCGACGACCCCGCTCGCCGCGCTGGCCACATCCGGGGCGGCACCGGGGGAGGCCGGTCTGGTGTCCGGGCTCGTCAACACCTCCCGCACGATGGGCGGTTCCCTGGGTCTCGCGGTCATGTCGACGATCGCGGCGGCCCGAACCGCGGGCGTCGCCACCCCGGAGGCCCTGACGGAGGGCTACGCGCTGGTGTTCCGGGTGGGGACGGGGGTGCTGCTGGGCGGGGTGGCGCTGATGCTCGTGTCCCTGCCCCGGAGAACGTCCGCGGGCTGAGGCGGTGGGGCGGGGGCGGGGCGGAGTGGGCCGCGGGGCGCCGGGGGGGTCCGCCCGGTCAGGCGCCGGGGAGGGGGCTTTGGTGGTCCGCCCGGTCAGCCGCCGAGGAGGGGCCTTGGTGGTCCACCCGGTCAGGCGTTGGGGGCTTGGTGGTCCGCGCCCGGTTGCGCGCCGGCTTCCGCGCCGCACGAATCGGCGGACCGGCCGAAGGCGGCTGCGGGGTGCGCCCGCTCTACAGCCACCCCTGGCGGCGGGCCTCCCGCATCGCCTCCATGCGGTTGCGGGTGCCCGTCTTCCCGATGGCGGAGGAGAGGTAGTTGCGGACCGTGGACTCCGAGAGGTGGAGGCGGGCGGCGATGTCGGCGACGGTCGCGCCGTCCGCCGATGCCTTGAGGGCGTCGCGCTCGCGGCTGGTGAGCGGGTTGGGTCCGGCACTGAGAGCTGCCGCGGCGAGCGCCGGATCGATCACGGTCTCGCCGTTCAGCACGCGGCGGATGGACACGGCCAGCTCCTCCACGGGACCGTCCTTGACGAGGAACCCGGCGGCGCCCGCCTCCATGGCCCGCCGCAGATAGCCGGGCCGGCCGAACGTGGTCAGGATCAGCACCCGGCAGTCGGGCGCCTGCTCGCGCAGTTCGGCGGCGGCGTCCAGGCCGCTCTTTCCGGGGAGTTCGATGTCGAGGAGCGCGATGTCCGGGCCGTGGGTCAGGGCCGCGTCCACGATCGCGTCCCCGGCCGCCACCTGGGCGACGACCTCGATGTCCTCCTCCATCCCGAGCAACAGGGCGAGAGCCCCGCGCATCATCCCCTGGTCCTCGGCCAGCAGAACCCTGATCGACTTGGCGGGCCGGCGCTCACGGGGCATCTCGTTCACGGCCCCAGCGTAGAGCGGGGTGGGCGCACCGGACCGGAGCGGTGCGGCGGCGTTCGCAGCGGCACGTCCGCGTCCTCAGCGGGCCGACGGATCCGTACCCGCCAACTCCGGCGTCCCCGCCAACTCCGGCGTCCCGAGTGGCTCCACCGTCTCCACCGTCTCCACCGACTCCGTCGGCTCCACCGGCAGCTCCGCCGCCACCGCGAACCCGCCCCGTGTCCCCGGCCCGGCGGTCAGTGACCCACCGGCCGCGCCCAGGCGTTCCGTCAGCCCCTTGAGCCCGGTGCCGCCGAGGCCTTCCCGGAACCCCGCCCCCACCCACACATCCCCCGAAGCCGAAGCCGAAGCCGAAGCCGAAGCCGAAGCCGAAGCCGAAGCAGAAGCCGAGGCCGAAGCCGAGGCCGAAGCCGCCGAGGACTCCGTACTGGTGCCGTCGTCCGTCACAGTCAGCCGTACGCGCTCCGCCGCACTCGCCACCGTGATCTCGCACCGTTCCGCCCGGCTGTGGCGGACGACGTTCGTGACCGCCTCACGCACCACCCACCCCAGCAGGACCTCCGTCTGCGGCGGCAGCGGGGGGCCCGACTGGCTCAGCACCAGTTCGACGCCCGCTGCGGACAGGGCCGAGCGGGCCCGGTCCAGCTCGGTGATCAGGCTGCCGTTGCGGTAGCCGGTCACCGCCTCGCGGATCTCGGTCAGGGCCTGGCGGCCGACGGACTCGATGTCGGTGATCTGGTCCAACGCCGCCGTGAGGTCACGGTCGGCCAGCCGCCGGGCCGCCTCCGCCTTCACCACGATCACCGACATCGTGTGACCGAGCAGATCGTGCAGGTCCCGGGAGAACCGCAGCCGCTCCTGCTCCACCGCCCGCCGCGCCAGCTCCTCTCGGGCCGCCCGCAGTTCCCGTACCGCCTCGGACAGGGACAGGATCGCCGCCGTCACCATCGTCGAGATCCAGGTGGCGTACGCGATGTCGAGTTGGCCCCAGCCGTCCCGGGCGACGGAGGCGACGCCGGACAGCAGCGCCACCCCGGCACCGGCCCACCGCAGGTGCGGCAGCCGCACCACCGCGCCCATCGCGAGTCCGAACAGCGGGAAGAACAGCAGCCAGTTGCCGCCGTACCCGAGGGCCAACCCGCAGGTCACGAGGCCCAGCAGTACCAGCGCCACCCGCGTCGAGGTCGCCTCCCGCGTCACCCGCACGAACGCGCGGAACACCACGTAGATGTAGAGCGAGTTGAAGGCGAGCAGACCCAGCGCGCCGATCCACGGGTTCGGGGCGTCGCCCTGGAAGAGGTTGGAGAACGCGCCCATCCCCAGCAGCAGCCACGGCAGCAGGCTGAAGCCGCTCGGCGGCGGGCCCGGGTTCTCCGCGGCCTTCCCGGCCTTCTGTGCGGCGCGCCACTCCGCCATGAGGCGGTCCCTGTTCTCCTTGTCCTCCCGGTAGAACCGCCAGTTCTCCCGCGCGTGCTGGTGTGCCAGTTGCCACGCGTCCAGGCGACACGAGACCTTGCGCAACCACGACATGTCCCGCCCCCGATCAGAGCTTCCCGGCATCGCACCGGTACGACAGCACAGCGTATGACCGGTACCACAGCACAGCGTATGAACCGAGGGCCCGGCAACCAGGCGGCGCGCACCGCGTGCCCGCGTCGGGCTCATCGAGGCCGGGCGGCTGCGGGACGGTGGTGGACTTCCGGGTCTCGACCGCCCCCGTGAAGGGTCCGGTGGGCTCTGTCGCTGTCATGACGTCGACGCTACGGACCAGCCGTGCCGCACGGCAGAGGCGCTTGTACGGACTCCGGCGGGACAAATGTCACGGCATGCCCGGCCCGACTGCCCGCGACACCCCGAGCTGACGCCTCGTCAGGAGTCTTCACAAGTGCGGAGCGCTCAGCTATACAGGGGGCGCCGGACTGGAACGCGTTCTAGATCGGCCGATGACGCCTCGGTGCGGCCGACGGTGCGGACGGCCGTACCGAGGTCTCTCCCGACAGCGACCGCCGTGATCCCGAGACCCCGTGATCAGGAGCCTCATGCCCATCGACGCCGCCAAGGCCCTGGCCGCCGAGCCCCGCTCCGGCGAGCTCTCCTGGACCGCCAAGGACGTCCAGCTCTACCACCTCGGCATCGGCGCCGGCGCCAACCCCGACAAGGACAGCCCCGCCACCGACGCCGACGAACTGCGCTACACCCTGGAGTCCCGGCTGCACGTCCTGCCGAGCTTCGCCACCGTCGCCGGCGCGGGCTCGCCCGGGGTGATCAGCGGACTGTCCATGCCCGGCGTCGAGGTCGACCTGGCGCGTGTCCTGCACGGCGGCCAGAGTCTGACCCTGCACCGTCCGCTCCCGGCCGAGGGCCGGGCGACGGCCACCTCCCGCATCGCCGCCGTGTACGACAAGGGCAAGGCCGCCGTCCTGGTGATGCGCACCGAGGTCGCCGACGCCGACGGCCCGCTGTGGACCAACGACGCCCAGATCTTCGTACGGGGAGAGGGCGGCTGGGGCGGCGACCGCGGCCCCTCCGCCCGCCTCGAAGCCCCCGTCGGAGAACCCGACCGGACCGTCGAACGGCCGGTCCGTGAGGACCAGGCCCTCCTCTACCGCCTCTCCGGCGACTGGAACCCGCTGCACGCCGATCCCGAGTTCGCCAAGCTCGCCGGCTTCGAGCGGCCCATCCTGCACGGGCTGTGCACCTACGGCATCACGCTCAAGGCGGTCGTCGACACCCTGCTCGGCGGGGACGTGGCGCGGGTGCGCGCGTACGGCACCCGGTTCGCCGGGGTCGTGTATCCGGGGGAGACCCTGCGCATCCGGATGTGGCGGCAGGACTCCCCGGCGGCGGTCCGGGTGGCCGTGACCGTCGCCGAGCGGGGCGACGCGCCCGCCCTCGCCGACACCGTCGTCGAACACTCCTAGCTCCTAGAACGCCCTTTCTCTGCCCAACGCCCTTTCTCTGTCCACTGCTGAGGGGAGCCGCATCATGCGCGCAGCCGTACTGCACGAGACCGGCCAGGACAAACTGGAGGTCCTCGACGACGTCGAGGCGGTGGGCTTCGGCCCGGGCAAGGTGCGGATCCGGGTACGGGCCACCGGACTGTGCCACTCGGACCTGTCCGCGATGAACGGCGTCCTGCCGCAGCCCGCGCCCTTCGTCCCCGGCCACGAGGGAGCGGGCGAGATCCTCGAAGTCGGCGAGGGCGTCAGCCACTTGAAGCCCGGTGACCGGGTGGTCGTGTGCTGGTTGCCCGCCTGCGGCGCCTGCCCCGCCTGCAAGCGCGGCCAGAGCGAGCTCTGTCTCGCCGGGTTCATGAACGCGGGCACCCCCAACTTCAAGCGCCCCGGCGGGGACGTCTTCGGCTTCGCCGGCACCGGCACCTTCACCGAGGAGGTGGTCGTCGAGGCCGGCTGCGCGGTGCCGTTCCCCGACGACGTGCCCTTCGACATCGCCGCCCTCATCGGCTGCGGCGTCACCACGGGACTCGGCGCCGCACTCAACACCGCGGACGTGGAGGCCGGTTCGTCGGTCGCCGTGATCGGCTGCGGCGGGGTCGGCATCTCCGCCATCCAGGGGGCCCGACTCAAGGGCGCCGCCGAGATCGTCGCCGTCGACCCGGTCGTCTCCCGCCGCGAGGCCGCCCTCAAGTTCGGTGCCACGCGGGCCGTTTCACCGGACGAACTGCCCGACGCCAAGCAGCAGGTCACCGGAGGTGAGGGCTTCGACTACGTCTTCGAGGTCGTCGGCAAGGCGGCCACCGCCCGCACGGCGTACGACAACACCCGGCGCGGCGGCACGCTCGTCGTCGTCGGAGCGGGCGCCATGGACGACTTCCTCCAGCTCAACATGTTCGAGCTGTTCTTCGACGAGAAGCGGATCCTGCCGTCCCTGTACGGCGGCGGGGACGTCCTGCGCTCCTACGAGCGGACCATCGCCCTGTGGCGGGCCGGCCGGATCGACCTGGACGGCCTGATCACCCACCGGGTGCCACTGGCCGAGATCAACGAGGCGCTCGACCAGATGCGCACGGGGACCTCGCTCCGTACCTGCGTCGAGATCTGAGGGCGCGGTATGTCGCTGCCGCTGGAAGGACTCGCCGCGATCGTCACCGGCGCCGGACGCGGACTCGGCCGGGCCGAAGCGCTGGAGCTGGCCCGGCTCGGTGCGGCCGTCGTCGTCAACGACTACGGTCAGCCCGGCCGGGACGGTTCGGGCGAGGCCTCCGCCGCCCCCGCCGAGCAGGTCGCCGCCGAGATCCGGGCCACGGGCGGTTCGGCCCTCGCCCACACCGGAGACGTCTCGGACTTCCAACAGGCGTCGAAACTCGTGGAGTTGGCGATCGCCGAGTTTGGCAAGCTGGACATCCTCGTCAACAACGCGGGCATCCTGCGCGACCGCATGGTCTTCTCCATGACCGAGGACGAGTGGGACGCGGTGATCCGGGTCCACCTCAAGGGCCACTTCAACACCACCCACTTCGCCGCCGCGCACTGGCGCGCACGCTCCAAGGCGGCGGACGGGCCGGTGTACGGGCGGATCGTGAACACCTCCTCGGAGGCGTTCCTCGCCGGATCGGCCGGCCAGCCCAACTACGCGGCGGCAAAGGGCGGAATCGTCGGGCTCACCACCTCCACGGCCCTCGCGCTCGCCAAGTACGGCGTGACGGCCAACGCCATCTGCCCGCGCGCCCGCACCCGGATGACTGAGGACGTCTTCGCCGGCCTTGAGCGTCCCGACGACGGACTCGACCCGCTCGCCCCCGAGCATGTCGCCCCGCTCGTCGGCTACTTGGCCTCACCCGCCGCCGCCCGGCTCAACGGCCAGCTGCTCGTCGTCCACGGAGGAATGGTGGCGATCGTCGAACGCCCGCGGGTGTCCGCGAAGTTCGACAGCAAGCAGGACACGTTCACGTACGACGAGTTGGACGCGCATCTCACCCCGCACTACGCGCGGCGACCGGACGGGGAGACGTTCGCGGCGGCCGAAGTCCTGGGACTCAAGCGGGAGTAGGGCGGCTGCGGGACATGAGACGGGCACCACACACCACGGCCCCGCCCCCTGTGTGCAGGGGCGGGGCCGTGTCTCGTTCAGGCCGCCGACTCGGTCTGTTCGACCGGCTTGCGGTGACGGCCCTGGGGGGCCGCCTCACCGTCGTGGACCGCGACCGGACCCCGGTGCCGGCCTTGGCCGGAGGGCTCCTGGACGTCGGAAGTCGGCTGGTTCGTGTTGGCGTCGTTCATCGGAAGTAACTCTCCCCGTCAACATGATCTTTCTTACAGCCGGGCGAGTTTAACCGTCATCCCACGGGTCGAATCCAGGCGGCCACGCCAACCGGCACGAGTTCGTTACAAGCCGAGCGGCTGCCCGGCGGAGCGTGCCGGAGCCGTCCCGGTCGAGGCGGGGCTCGGCACGGACAGGTGCCGCGTCGACGTCACTGTCCGATGCCCAGCATCGACTCCCGCACGCGCGTTGCAGGCTTCCGGTGCTCGAACGACCCCGAGCGGTGACGCCCCCGTCACCCCGCTCACCTGCCCGGATCAGGCGCCGTGGTTGTCCTCAGGCCTGATCCGCCGCACGGGCCCCAACGGCGCCTGCTGCAACGGCACCGGACGGGGCGCGACCGGTGCCGGAGCATCCGGTTCCGAGGGCTCGCCCGATCCCGCCGTCGCCGGGGACGCGTTCCCCGACGCCGTCCGCGCGGCCGTACCGTCGCACTCGCCCGGGCACCCCGGACCACCGTCCCCCGCCGTTCCGGTGTCCCCCGAAGGCACCGTCACCCGTGCCACCGCGCACGGCGCCTCCGGCGTCGCGTACGGCAGGTGGAGCACCCCGTCCTCGGTCCAGTGCCCGGCACCCGCCAACCACCCCTCGGGCGCCGGGAGGTGGTGGACCTGCCGGGTCGCGGGCCGCCACACACCGACCCAACTGCCGAGCGGGCCGTCGATCCGCAGCGCCACCGCGCAGCCCTCCGGCATCAGGACCTGCCCGGGCTGGATCGCGAACGGCGTCACCGTGCAGCCGTCCTCCCGCAGGCAGTCCGGGAAACGCACCGGCAGCATGCTGCCCAGCACACCCCAGCCCAGCCGTTCCCGCCCCGGCGAGGGCGCGTCCGAGCGGATCAGCAGCAGCCCGCTGTCCGGGGCGGCGAGCAACAGCCGGTCGTCGCTGTCCGCCGCGATCTGCAGCAGCGGTGAGACCTCGCCGCCGCGCTCCAGGTCCACCACGACCGTCTTGGTCCGCCCGCCGACCTCCCGGTCCAGCGCCAGCATCCGCCCCGTCCCGTCCAGCCACACCCCGCCCGAGCAGCGCCCCGGGATCTCGGCGAGATGCTCGGGCCCGACCGAGCCCCCCGCCACCAGCCACACCGCGCTCGAGTGCCGGCCCACGGAGAGGGCGTACGCCTTGTCGCCGCCCGGCGCGGGCGGCAGCAGCCGCAGCCGGGTGCCCGCGTCCCGGCACTCGACCGCCCCCAGCAGCAGCTCACCGGTGTCCGGCCCGGTCGGGTAGAGCAGGGAGAAAATGTGCCGCCCGGCCGCCAGCCGTCGGATGAGCACCCGCCCGTCACCCATCGGCTGGACCTCGGTGCCGGGCTCCTCCGGCTGGTTGCCGGGCAGCGGCACCGCGTAGGGCTCCGGGCCGTCCAGGGTCCAGCGCTCCGGGAACAGGGAGTCGCCGTCCCGCGCCAGCCTGGCGGCGTAGCAGCCGTCGACCGTGATCGCGCATCCTGCCTGCGGGGTCCCGCCGTGCTCGTCCGCCGTGGTGGGCTCAATGACACAGGCTGTCATCGTTCGGTCACCTCCGGCGATGAAAGTAGCTTTCGTCCGTACTTGCGTCGGACCGGCGGACCGTTACTTCACACAAAGGGATGGCCCAGGAACGATTCGCCTGAGGAACGCGGGACGACCGTGCTGGGCGGGGTGGCCGACGGCGCCACCGGTTCAGCCGGGGAGAACAGCCAGGTAGCCTTTGCCCGTGCCCCGTCTGTCTGAAGTCATCACCGCCCTGGAGAACCTGTGGCCCGCCGAGCGGGCCGAGTCCTGGGACGCGGTCGGCACCGTCGTGGGCGACCCCGACCAGCAGGTCGCACGGGTCCTCTTCGCCGTCGATCCGGTCCAGGAGATCGTGGACGAGGCGGTGAAGCTGGGCGCCGATCTGCTGGTCACCCACCATCCCCTCTATCTGCGCGGTACGACGACGGTCGCGGCGTCCACCTCCAAGGGCCGCGTGGTGCACACGCTGATCAAGAACGACATCGCGCTGCACGTCGCCCACACCAACGCGGACACGGCGGACCCGGGTGTCTCCGACGCCCTCGCCGGCGCGCTCGACCTTCGGGTCGTCCGTCCGCTGGTGCCGGACCCGACCGACCCGGAGGGCCGCCGGGGCCTGGGCCGGATCTGCGAACTGGACCACCCGCTGACGGTCGGGGAGCTCGCCGCCCGTGCCGCCGAGCGGCTGCCCGCCACCGCGCAGGGCATCCGGGTGGCCGGCGACCCGGAGGCACCGGTACGCACGATCGCCGTCAGCGGCGGCTCCGGCGACAGCCTGTTCGACCAGGTCCGCGCGGCCGGTGTCGACGCCTTCCTCACCGCGGACCTGCGCCACCACCCGGCGTCCGAGTTCATGGCGTCCCGCGCCCCCAGCCCCCTCGCGCTGCTCGACGCGGCACACTGGGCCACCGAATGGCCCTGGTGCGAGCTGGCCGCCGCGCAGCTCGACCAGATCTCCGACCGCGAGGGATGGGACCTGAGGGTCCATGTCTCCAGGACGGTCACCGATCCCTGGACCGCCCACGCGGCGTCCGACCAACCGTCGCCCGCTGCCCCTCTTCCCACGAGCGCTTCGCGCCCCTCTTCTTCTTCTGACCCCATGGGAGCCCCCAACTGAACGCCGCGCCCGCCGACCAGATCCGACTCCTCGACGTCCAGGACCTCGACGTCCGTCTCCAGCAGCTCGCGCACAAGCGCAGGTCGCTGCCCGAGCACGCCGAGATCGATTCGCTGTCCAAGGACCTCACGCAGCTGCGCGACCTGCTCGTGGCCGCGCAGACCGAGGAGAGCGACACCGCCCGCGAGCAGACCAAGGCCGAGCAGGACGTGGACCAGGTGCGCCAGCGTGCCGTCCGCGACCAGCAGCGTCTGGACTCCGGAGCGGTCACCTCCCCGAAGGACCTGGAGAACCTCCAGCGCGAGATCACCTCCCTCGCCAAGCGCCAGGGCGATCTGGAGGACGTGGTCCTGGAGGTCATGGAGCGCCGCGAGTCCGCGCAGGAGCGGGTCGCCGAACTGACCGAGCGGGTCTCCTCCGTCCAGTCGAAGATCGACGACGCGACCGCCCGCCGGGACGCGGCCACCGAGTCGCTGGACGGCGACGCGGCCACGGCCGTGAAGGAGCGTGAGGTCATCGCGGGCACGATCCCCGCGGACCTCCTCAAGCTCTACGACAAGCTGCGCGACCAGCAGGGTGGCGTCGGCGCGGCCAAGCTGTACCAGCGCTCCTGCCAGGGGTGCCGGCAGGAGCTGGCGATCACCGACATCAACGAGATCCGCGCGGCGGCACCCGACACGGTGGTGCGCTGCGAGAACTGCCGCCGCATCCTGGTGCGCACGTCCGAGTCCGGCCTGTAAGTGAGTCCGGCCTGTAAGCGGCCGCGGCGAGAGACCTCAGTGGGCGACCTAGGGTGAGCGACTTCGGTAAGCCGCGTCGGGTAAGCCGCGTCGGGTAAGCCACGTCGGGTAAGCGACTTCGGTAAGCGATTCGGTAAGGGACTGACGGCGTGCGGGAGTTCATCGTCGAGGCCGACGGCGGGTCACGGGGCAACCCGGGGCCCGCGGGCTACGGATCAGTGGTGCTCGACGCGGCGACGGGCGAGACGCTGGCCGAGGCGGCCGAGTACATCGGGACGGCCACGAACAACGTGGCCGAGTACCGGGGCCTGCTGGCCGGCCTGCGCGCCGCGCACGCCCTGGACCCGACGGCCCGCGTCCACGTCCGTATGGACTCCAAGCTCGTCGTCGAGCAGATGTCGGGCCGCTGGAAGATCAAACACCCCGCCATGAAGCCCCTGGCGACCGAGGCGTCCCATGTCTTCCCGCCGTCCCAGGTGACGTACGAGTGGATCCCCCGGGAGCGGAACAAGCACGCGGACCGGCTGGCCAACGAGGCGATGGACGCGGGCGGGCGGGGTGAGCGGTGGTCGGCTTCGGCATCCACGGCCGAACTGGACGCGGGGGACGCACGGGCAGCCACGAGGGCGACGGCCGCGGAGCCGGCGGGTCTGCCGGGAGCCGCGGTGGGCGCCGAGCCGTCCGGTCTGCCGGGGATCAGGGTGGCCGACAGGGCCCGCCCCGATGTCCCGGCGACTGCCGCTGAGTCGACCGGCCTCCCAGGAGCCGCGGCGGGCGACAAGGCCCGCACCGACGTCCGTGCCGCCCGTGCGGTGGCCTCGCCCGGTTGGGCCCCCGCCGACATGGGGGCACCCGCGACCTTCGTGCTGCTGCGGCACGGGGAGACCCCGCTGACTCCGCAGAAGCGGTTCTCCGGCAGCGGCGGCAGCGATCCCTCGCTCTCCGACGTGGGGCGCGGACAGGCCGAGCGGGCCGCCGACTCGCTGGCCCGGCGCGGCACGATCCAGGAGATCGTCTCCTCGCCCCTGGCCCGTACCCGTGAGACCGCCGGGACCGTCGCCGCCCGCCTCGGGCTCGGCGTCACGATCGACGAGGGGCTGCGGGAGACCGACTTCGGCGCCTGGGAGGGGCTCACCTTCGGTGAGGTGCGCGAGCGCTACCCGGACGACCTGAACACCTGGCTGGCCGACCCGGACGCAGAACCGACCGGCGGCGGCGAGAGCTTCGTGGCGACCGCCGCCCGGATCGCCGCCACCCGCGACAAACTGGTCGCGGCCCACGCCGGCCGCACGGTCCTGCTGGTCACCCACGTCACACCGATCAAGACGTTCGTACGGCTCGCCCTCGGTGCCCCGCCCGAGTCCCTGTTCCGCATGGAACTGTCGGCGGCCTCCCTGTCGGTGGTGGCGTACTACGCCGACGGCAACGCGAGCGTCCGGCTCCTCAACGACACGTCACACCTGCGCCCCTGAACCGTCCCTGAGCCCCGCCGCGGCCCGCGCCAGCGTCTCCACCCGCTCCCAGTCCCGCGCCTCGATCGCGTCCTGGGGAAGCATCCAAGTGCCGCCCACGCAACCGACGTTGGGCAGCGCCAGGTACTCCGGCGCGTTCCCTGGACCGATCCCGCCCGTCGGGCAGAACCGCGCCTGCGGCAACGGCCCGGCCAGCGCCTTCAGATACGCGGTGCCGCCCGCCGGCTCGGCCGGGAAGAACTTCATCTCCGACACCCCGCGCTCCAGCAGCGCGACCACCTCGGACGTCGTCGACACCCCCGGCAGGAACGGCACCCCCGACTCCCGCATGGCCGTCAGCAGTACGTCCGTCCAGCCCGGGCTGACCAGGAAGCGCGCCCCTGCCTCCACCGACTCCCGCACCTGCTCCGGGGTGATCAGCGTGCCGACGCCGACCACGGCGTCCGGCACCTGAGCGGCGATCGCCCGGATCGCGTCGAGGGCGGCGGGTGTCCGCAGGGTCACCTCGATCGCGGGCAGCCCACCGGCGACCAGCGCGCGGGCGAGCGGTACGGCGTCCGCGGCGTCCTGTACGACCACCACGGGGACGACGGGAGCGAGGTCCAGCACGGACACGGGCAACGGCGGGGAGGGCACGGAGGAGGGCATGGGGGAGGGCACGGAGGGCGACATGGCCTCATCGTGCCCGGGAGCGGCACTGTGCGCAAAGGTCGTTGCGCACAGTGCAACGCCGCGCCTTCGCGGGCTCAGTGGACCTCGGTCACCAACACGTCCAGCGACCAGGCCGTCCCCGCCTTCGCCGGCGGCTCCACCTCGACGACGTAACCCAGGTCCCGCAGCGCCTCCACCAGCTCGGCCGGCCCCTTCGGCATGGCCCCGGCCGACAGCAGACTGCGGACGATCTTCCCCTTGGTCGCCTTGTTGAAGTGGCTGACGACCTTCCGGGTCGGCGCGTGCAGCACCCGTACCGTCGCCGTCCGCCCGGCGACCTCACCCTTCGGTTTCCACGCCGACGCGTACGCCGACGACCGCAGGTCCAGCACCAGCCCGTCCCCGGCCGCCTCAGGCAGCGCCGCCGCCATCGGCGTACGCCAGTGCCCGCCCAGTGCGCCGAGACCGGGCAGCCTTACGCCCATCGAGCAGCGGTAGGAGGGGATCCGGTCGGTGACCCGGACCGCGCCCCACAGCCCCGAGAACACCAGCAGGGAACGGCCCGCGCGCCGCTTCGCCGCCGTCTCCAGGGAGGCCAGGTCGAGGGCGTCGTACAACACCCCCGTGTAGATCTCCCCGGCCGGCCGTGCGCCCGCCGTGCGCAGCTCCGTGTTCTTCGCGATCTCGCCGCGCAGCCCCTCGCTCAGCCCGAGCACCTCGCGCGCCTTGTCCTCGTCGGCGGCGCACAGCTCGACCAGTTCATCGAGCACGGCCGCACGGGCCTCGGCGAGCTGCGGCAGCGACAGCGACTCCGGCTTCAGCGGGGCACCGCGACCGGAGGACGCCTTGCCTTCGGAGGGCGGCAGCAGGACAAGCACGGGATCGATCTCCTTCGGTTGAGCTCCGGAACAGCGTACGGCGTGCCACCGGGGCGCCCCGCGCTGTAGGGCTGCCCGCGGATCCGTGCGGCTGCCTGCGGATTCCTGCGGATGGCTTGGTCTCACGACCACGGTCGACCGGATTCACGGCTCGATCGGTCGCCACGGTGCCTATGCTGACGCGAATGGAACAGGAGCCTGAGATTCCGTTGACCGGGGGTCGGATCACGGTGGGGGTCGTCCGTGTCGGGGACACGGTGCGACGGCCGGTCGGGCCGCACTCGCCGTTCGTGCACCGGCTGTTGCGGCATCTCGAGGACGTCGGCACGGACGCCGCGCCAAGGCTGCTCGGCATCGATGCCAAGGGCCGCGAGATCCTCAGCTTCCAGCACGGTGAGGTCGTGACGGCCTTCCGGGCCCGTGACTGGTCGCCCGCCCAGATCACCGCGGCGGCGCACTTGCTGCGCCGACTGCACGACGCGACCGCCGGCACGCGGATCGCGGGTGACGAGGAGACGGTGTGCCACAACGACTTCTCCCCTCTCAACGTCGCCTTCGTGGACGGCCTTCCCGTCCGTGTCTTCGACTTCGACCAGGCCGCCCCCGGCCCCCGCACGCGTGACCTCGCCTACGTCGCCTGGCTGTGGCTGCTCGGCCCCGACATCGCCGGCCCCCTCGACCGCCAACTGGCCCTCTTGCGTACCTTCCTCGACGTGTACGGCCTCGAGGCCGAGCGCCGTCGGGGCTTCGGCGGGCGCATCGCCGCCCGGGTCGAGGCCGAGTGCGACATGCACAACCGCGCGGGACGCGTCATCGGCCCGGGGTCCTGGCTGCATCGTGAGATCGACTGGCTGAGAGACCACGCCGACGCCGTCGACCGGGGCTTGACAGCACCAGCTGACGGAACGACCGCGGTGTGACGACCACATGGCAGTGGCGAGATAGCAGTGGCGAGCAGGTTGCGCTACCGCATCCCGCTCGGAGCGGGACCCCGCGAGGAGGCCCCGCCCCGTCTTCAACAGGTCATGCGGCAATGGCTCGTTCGGTCATGGGCCATGCGGCAATGGGCCATGCGGCAATGCGTCGTGCCGCAATGGGTCACGCGGCAATGACCCGTACGGCGACGGTCCATGCGACCGGGCTCAGAAACGGTCCGGGGCACGCTCCGTGAGCGGAGACCCGGGGAGCGCGTCCCGCTTCTGGTTCTTCCGTGCCTCCGCGTTCGAGTCGGCCGTCGCCTCGCAGGTCACGTCCTTCGCCGGAAGCCTGCCGGTGAGCAGGTAGTCGTTGACCGTGCCGTCCGTGCACGCGTTGCCGCTCGGGTAGACGCCATGGCCCTCGCCGCCGAGGACGGTGACCATCTTCGAGCCCTTCAGGTCGGCGTGCAGGGCCTGACCGCTGGGCAGCGGGGTCTGCGAGTCCCACTCGTTCTGGACGACCAGGGAACCGACCTTGTTGTGCACCGTGGTTGCCGGTTCCACGGAACTGTCCCAGAACGCACAGGGCTTGATGCTGGACGCGAAGTCACCGTAGAGCGGGTAACGGACCTTGTCCTCGATGGCGTCCTGCCGGTAGCTCTCAGGATCGCGGGACCACGCGGCCGAGTTGTCGCCGCACACCACGGCCCAGAAGCTCGCCGTCATGTTGTCGGCCGGCGCATCGGCGGCATCGGCGGCATCGGCGGCGTCGCCTGCCGTGCCGGTCCCGGTCCTCTCGGATCCGGCGAACGCCGCGAGTTTCTTCGCGGAGGCGGGCTCGTCGGCCGCGGCTTTCTTCAGCTCCACGATCGCCTCGGTGGCGTACTTCGGGGTGAAGACCGCGCTGCGTATTCCGCTCCGGATGTCATCACCTGTGGCCGGCTGCCCCTCGACCTCGATGGGCGACTCGTCGGCCTGTGCGACCAGGCCCCAGAAGGTCCGGTCGACCTCCTTGGGGGTGGCACCGAGGCCGTACGTCTCCGAGCGCTCGGCGGCCCACTCGGTCCACCGGTCGAACGCGGGCTCGGCGCCCTCCGCCCACCACTGGATCATCCCTCGCCAGGCGCGCCCCGGATCGACCGCGCTGTCCAGCACGAACCGGTCGGCCCGGCCCGGGAAGAGCTGGGTGTACACGGCGCCCAGGTAGGTGCCGTACGAGATACCCACGTACGAGATCTTCTTCTCACCGAGGATCGCCCGGAGCAGATCCATGTCGCGAGCGGTGTTGCGCGTGGTGATGTGCGGGAGCGTGTCGCCCGCCTTCTCCCTGCACTTGTTCGCGACGTCCCGTGCCCAGGCGACGTCCTTGTCGAACGTCTCCTCCTTGTACGGCCGCAGCCAGTTCTCCTCCTCCGGCGTCAGATCGCAGGAAACCGGGCTGCTCCGTCCCACGCCGCGCGGGTCGAAGCCGATGAGGTCGTACTTCTGCTGTGCGGACTTGGGGAGGTTCTCCTGCATCCCCAGCGGCATGTAGAGCCCTGGACCCCCAGGGCCGCCGGGGTTGGAGAACAGGACGCCGTGCCGCTTGCCGGGCGCGGTGCTCCTGATCCGGGATATGGCTAAGTCGATCCGCTTGCCCCCAGGATCCCGGTAGTCCAGAGGGACCTTGATCGTGGCGCACTCGAACTCCGCCGGAGACTCGGCTTCGCACCGCTTCCACCGCGGCTTCTGCTTCACGTACCGGTCCAGCGCGCCCTTGGCGGCGGACGAGGAGAGGGCGGACGAGGACACGGCGGAGGGGGAGGCGGTCGACGGGGTGGCGGCCGGAGCGGCGGTGGCCGTCGAGGTGGCGAGTGCGGGAGCCAGCGTTGCCGTGACACCCACGGCCAACAGGGGCGCGAGACGTGGTCTGCGCACGATATCGATCCTTCCGGTCACATGTTCGGACAGGAAGGATCTTTCAGGAACGGGCCACGCGTGCGGATCCCCCTTCGGGCCGCACCTTGCTCCACCCTTGGAATGACACAACAGCCTTGGGTGGTACGAGAGTTGTAGGGGTGGGCCGCCCTCAGTGACGAGTGGTACCGGCTTCAGCGAAGGGCAGTACCGGCTTCAGCGCCGGGACGAACAGGCGGCGCGAATCGACTCCCTCCCTCGCGTTGCCGTTGAGAGCTTCCCCACGCTCGAACAACCTCGCACGGAGCACCCCCATCACCCCGCTCACCTGCGCTTGTCACGCTCTGTGGCTTTCCTCCGAGCTGATCCGCCGGACAGGCCCTACGCTCGCTGTATGCCCCGCCGCCGCATCCGCGTGACCGGCGCACCCGAAGCCTCGCTCCGGGCCGCCCTCACCGCACTGCGCGCCGAACTCGCGGTGCCCGAGCGTTTCCCGCCGGAGGTGCTCGCCGAGGCCGAGCGTGCGGCGAAGGCACCCGCGCTCCCCACCGAGGACGCCACGGACATCCCGTTCCTCACCATCGACCCTCCCGCCTCCACCGACCTGGACCAGGCGATGCACCTGTCCCGGCGGGGCACCGGCTACCGCGTCCGGTACGCCATCGCCGACGTCGCCGCGTTCGTCGTACCCGGTACGGCCCTGGACGCGGAGACCCACCGGCGCGCGACCACCCTCTACTTCCCCGACGGCAAGGTCCCGCTGCACCCCGCCGTCCTGAGCGAGGGCGCCGCCAGCCTGCTCCCGGACCAGGTCCGCCCCGCCGCGCTGTGGACCCTTGACCTGGACGCGGACGGTCGTACCGTCGCCGTCGACGCCCACCGGGCCCTCGTCCGCAGCAGAGCCAGGCTCGACTACGCGGGCGTACAGAGGGAGATCGACTCCGGTGTCGCGGAGGAGCCGCTCGCGCTCCTCAAGGAGATCGGCGTGCTGCGGGAGGCGCTGGAGGTCGAGCGCGGCGGCATCTCGCTCAACGTGCCCGAGCAGGAGATCGTCCAACGGGACCACACCTACGAGCTCACGTACCGCGCCCCGCTCCCCGCCGAGGCCTGGAACGCGCAGATCTCCCTGCTCACCGGCATGGCGGCGGCGGACCTGATGATCCCGTACGGCACCGGAGTCCTCCGCACCCTCCCGGCCGCCCCCGACGGCGCGGTGGGCCGACTGCGCCGTACCGCCCACGCCCTGCACATCGACTGGCCGCACCACGTCTCGTACGACAGGCTCATCCGCTCCCTCGACCCGCACCAGCCCCGGCACGCGGCCTTCCTCCAGGAGTGCACGACCCTCCTGCGCGGCGCCGGCTACACGCCCTTCCGGGACGGAGAACTCCCGGAGATCACCACCCACGCCGCCGTCGCCGCGCCCTATGCGCACTGCACCGCCCCGCTGCGCCGCCTCGTCGACCGCTACGCCGCCGAGATCTGCCTCGCCGCCGTCGCCGGCCAGGACCCGCCCGACTGGGTGCTCGCCTCGCTCGACGCGCTGCGCGGCGAGATGGCGGACGGCGGCCGGCGCGCGGGCGTCGTCGAGCGGGGGTGCGTCGACCTCATCGAGGCCGCGCTGCTCGAGGACCGGGTGGGGGAGGTGTTCGACGGGTGGGTGGTGGACGTGGAGGAACGCCAACCTGCCGTCGGGACCGTGCAGTTGGAGTCCCCGGCGATCATCGGCCGCATCGAGGGCGATGGAGCCCCGCTGCCGCTGGGGGAGCGCTTGCGGGTACGGCTCACGCGGGCCGATCCGGCAGCGGCGACGGTGCGCTTCGCGCCTGCCTGACGGCCTGTACGAGCGCGTCGGCGTCGTCGGCGTGGAATCGGACCAGGCTGACCTCCTGTCGTCGACCGAGGAACGTCAAGTGGTCGACGGGTTCGTTGAGTTCGAGGGTGACGGAGGTCTGCGCCCCCATGGCGAGGTCGAGTTCACCGTCGGTCCGCTCCTGTACGGACCTCAACTCGCGGCGCACGGAGGCGATCCGCTCCAGTGGTATGCGCAGGTCGACGTGGACGGCCCGGCGGACGCGGAGCTCGTAGGGCCCCAGCACATGCGGCCGGACCACGTTCGCCGCGTGCAGTCCGACGACGAGGACGACGGCGTACACGTCCAGCACCAACACCACGCCGTGCACGGTCGGATAGTCCCGCAGCAGCACCGACATCGTCAGCGTCTCGACCACGCCCACGAACGCGAGTCCGGACATCACCGCACCCTGCCCACGCGCGTACCCGAAGGCCCGCCCGCCGCCCGCGCCGTGACTCCTCCTCGCCACCCACAGCGCGAGACTCACGAACATCCGCAGCTCATGCCGGACCAGAACGCCCGCTGTCCTCATGACCGTCCCTCCGTGATGATCCTCAGCGCCCGCCGGACGGCCTCCGCCTGCGCGGGCGCGAAGTCGGCGTAGACGGCACGCAGGAAACTGTGGTCGTCATCGATGCCGGCCTCGTCGATCCCGGCCTCCGGGAGCAGCTCACCGGGCAGACAGTCGGCGAGGGCCCGCGCGGCCTCGTCCACACGCGGGTCGGACGGGTCGGCGTCGACGAGGGCGTCGAGCAGCGCGTACGCGGCACGGGCCCGCTCCGCTCTGTCGGGCGTGCCGAAGACGCCGCCCACCACCCCGATGAGCTTCTGGCGGGCCTCGGGGGTCGCCGCGGTGTCGAGCAACGCGAGGACCTCCCGGTCCTTGGCGGCCATGGGGGAGTCGGGCACCTGCCCCACCTCGCTGAACAGCACCGCGAGCTCCGGCGACACCGGCCCCTCGGCCGGCAGCGCGCCGTCCTCCAGCAGGTCCCGCAACCGCGCGCGCCGCTCCCGGATCGCCGCCTCCTGACGCGCCAGATCCTCGTCGAGCTCGGTCAGGACCTCGACGAGATCCTTCCCGGCGTCCTCGGCGAGCACGTCCCGCACCTCCGCGAGCCCCAGCCCCAACTCGGTCAGCCGCCGGATCCGGGCCAGCACGACGGCGTGCCGGAGCGTGTAGTCGCGGTAGCCGTTGGTGAGCCGTTCGGGCTCGGGCAGCAGCCCCTGGTGGTGGTAGTGCCGGACGGTCCGCGTGGTGACGCCGACGGCGGTGGCGAGCTCTCCGATCCTCATGGCACCAGTACAGACGCTGACGTCGCGGCAGGGTCAAGGCCGCGGCCTCGCCGCCTGACGAGGGCGGAGCTCCTGTGCCACGATCGAGGGAACGGTTTCCGATCTCACGGACAGGTGATCAGCCGATGTCCCAGTCTGGCGAGCGACCGAAGGAGGGGCGTGACATGACTGCCATGGCCCATGAGCCGCTCACGCAGGCGGAGGTCCTGCTGGAGGGCTTCCTCGCCCTGGACACCCCGGAGGGCTTCCGGGCGCAGCTGATCGAGGGGGAGATCGTTGTGACGCCGCCGCCGGACGGGGATCACGAGCACTACATCAGCCAGATCGTGAAGCAGGTCATCAGGCGCTCCCGAACGGACATGGATTACTCCGGCAACAAGGGACTGAAGTTGCAGAGCGGAGGCGGCTGGCCGAAGGATCATGTGATCCCGGACGGTACCTTCGCCCCTACGGAGCTGCGGCTCTACCGCGGCGCCGATTCATGGATGCCCTGCGACGGCGTCGCCATGGTTCTGGAAGTGACGTCCACCAGGCCCAAAGCCGACCGCGAGGCCAAACGCCGCTGCTACGCCCGCGGAGGCGTCCCCCTCCACCTGCTCGTCGACCGCGACGCCTCCTCGATCACGCTGTTCAGCGACCCGCAGAAGGATCAATACCGCCAGCACTCGACCCTCCCCTTCGGTAAGCCGCTCACCCTCCCCGAGCCCTTCGCCTTCGACCTGGACACGACGGACTTCCTCTGATCCCCTGTGCGGTGGCGCGACACGGGGTGCGGTACGGGGGGTTCAAGCAGTGACCACACAAGAACAGGCCCGATGGACCAGGGCCCGCCTCGGCCGCTGCGGACCGCCCCTCGACCTCCTCACCGCCCGCTTCGACCGGCACGTGTACGCCTCCCACGCGCACGAGGAGTTCAGCATCGGCGTGTGCGTGGACGGTTCCGAGGTCATCGCCTACCGCGGCGGCCACCTACGCCCCGGCCCCGGCTCCATCGTCGTACTCGCCCCCGGCGAGATCCACACCGGCGGCCCCGCCGCGTCCGACGGCTACGCCTACCGAGCCCTGTACCCGGCGCCCTCCCTCCTCACGGACGGCACCCTCGGCGGCGGCGTCCCGCACTTCCGCGAACCCCTCCTCGACGACCCCGAACTGGCCACCGCCCTCAGCCGCGCCCACGCCGAACTCAGCACCTGCCCCGACCCGCTGGAGACGGAGTCCCGCGTGCCGTGGCTGCTCACGGCCCTGGCCCGCCGCCACTCCACGTCCCGCCCGGCCCCCGACACGATCCCCGGCGCGGACCACATCGCCCACGCCGTACGCGACCGCTTGGCCGACGACCTCCTGGCACCCCCCTCCCTCGCCGACCTCGCCGCCGACCTGGACATGTCCCGCTACCAACTCCTCCGAGCCTTCCGTACGACGATGGGGATCCCCCCGTACGCCTGGCTGGCGCAGTACCGCGTGCACCGGGCCCGCGGTCTGCTGGAGTCCGGACTGAAGCCGGCCGAGGTCGCGGGCCTGGTGGGCTTCGCCGACCAGGCACACCTGACCCGCTGGTTCAGGAGGGTCCTCGGGGTCACCCCTGCGGTGTACCGCAACAGCGTTCAAGACGGCCGCTGCTGACGCGGCGAACATGGCCGCATGACTGCACGCGGCTGGTTCCTGTTCTCCCTGATGGGAGTGGTCTGGGGCATCCCCTACCTGATGATCAAGGTGGCGGTGGACGCCCCGCTCTCCACGTCCATGGTGGTGTTCACGCGCTGCGCCCTGGGCGCCGCCCTCCTGCTCCCCTTCGCGATACGCGGCGGCGGCCTGATCCGTACCGTCCGCACCCACTGGCTGCCCATGCTGGCCTTCGCGTGCATCGAGATCGTCGGCCCGTGGTTCACCCTCACCGACGCCGAACGCCACCTGTCCAGCTCGACCGCCGGTCTGCTGATCGCGGGCGTCCCGATCGTCGGCGTGCTCCTGGCCCGCTTCTTCGGCGACACGGAACGCCTCGGCCTACGACGGGTGACGGGCCTCGCCCTGGGCCTGGCGGGCGTCGGCGTCCTCACCGTGCCGCACCTGACCGGGGGCGACGCCCGATCCCTGGCGGAGGTGTTCCTGACGGTGCTGGGCTACGCGACGGCGCCGTTGATCGCCGTCCGCTGGCTGAAGGACGTCCCGACCCTCCAGCTCATATCCCCCTGCCTGGCGCTGGCAGCCCTGGTCTACGCGCCGGCGGCGGCAATGACCTGGCCCAGCGAGACGCCGTCGGTATCGGTCCTCACAGCCCTCCTCGGACTGGGCGTGATCTGCACGGCCCTCGCCTTCGTCGGCTTCCTGGAACTGATCAAGGAGGTCGGCCCGACCCGCGCGACGGTCTTCACGTACGTCAACCCGGCGGTCGCGGTGGCGGCGGGAGCCCTCTTCCTGGACGAGGCGTTCACGACGGGCATCGCGATCGCCTTCACCCTCATCCTGGCGGGCTCGGTCCTGGCGACGGCCGCCGGACCTGCTGCGCCTGCTGCCCCTGATGATCCTGACGGTCCGGTCAAAGGCACACGCCGGGTAGCATGGTCGACACGGCAGACGAGCCGGGCGGACGGCCGCGTGGAGTGCCCCTGACGGGACACTTCCCGAGGAACGTCCGGGCTCCACAGGGCAGGGTGATGGCTAACGGCCACCCGGGGTGACCCGCGGGACAGTGCCACAGAAAACAGACCGCCGGGGACTTCGGCCCCCGGTAAGGGTGAAACGGTGGTGTAAGAGACCACCAGTGCCCAGGGCGACCTGGGCAGCTAGGTAAACCCCACCCGGAGCAAGGTCAAAAGGAAGCGCCTTTCCAGGATTGGAAAGGTGCTTCTGCGAGGACGTTCGAGGGCCGCCCGCCCGAGTCCTCGGGTAGACCGCACGAGGCCGGCGGCAACGTCGGCCCTAGATGGATGGCCGTCTCCCCGGCCGCCGCGAGGCGACCGGGCGACAGAACCCGGCGTACAGCCCGACTCGTCTGCCCCCAAGGGCCCATGGCCAGGGAACATGCTGGTCAGCCCCTTTTTCCTGGATCAGGGGCTTGGTCGTGTACGCGGCCACCGACCGCGGCATCGCCGTGATCAGCCTGCCGATGCGGCCCGGCGGTCTCCCGGTCCGGGGGTTTCGGGGTCCGAGGGTTTCGGGGTCCGGCTACCTTCTCGGACCCGCGACGGCGTACGCCATGGTGCCGACGACCGTAAGGACCAGGGCTGTCCAGGTGCCCGCTGCCGTGCCGGGAGGCAGCAGCATCCACATCGCCACGTGCATCGGTGTACTCGTCGGGGGCGGGGCGAGGAACACCAGCGAGAGCCAGGCGAACGGCAGCGTCCATGCGTACTGGCCGCCCGAGAGCGCCGCGCCGAGGGCGACCAGTCCCATCAGGCCCGCGCTGTCCCGGACGACGAACGTGGTGGTGGCCATGGACACGCCCATGGTCTGCACCGTCAGCAGCGACGCGGCGACGGCCACACCGCCGAGCAGCACGTGCGCCGCTCTGCGGGGAATCCAGCGGATCGCGGCCGTCCGGTCCAGCGCGAGGTCCTGCCCGCCGAGCCCGACCGAGACCGCCATCGCCCCCGTGGTGAGGACGAGCACGGGCATGCGCGGATCAACGGGCCCCGCGTTCCCGTCCCGGGCGAGTGCCCACACCGTCACCGCGCCGATCAGCACCGCGGCCAGCGACGCGGGTACCTGACGCGAGCGCGCATACAGCGTCAGCCATCTCACCGGGACGCACCGCCCTTCAGCGCGTCGAACGCGTCACCCTTGCAGGAGAGTGCCGCGGCGCGCATCGCGTTGATCCGCGAGAGCTGCTCGGCCCGTGGAAGTGCCATGAGCTCCTTCCACACCGTGCGGGTCTCGGCTTCGGTCCGGGCGGGCAAACGTGCCGACGGGCCGCCGAGCGGCTTGAGTTCCCCGAGGACCCAGCCCAGCGCGACGGTCCGCGCGTATTCGTCTCCGCCCATGCCGCTCCAGCCGACGGGGGTGCACCCTGGCACCATGCCTTTGGCGATCAGGGCCCAGGTCAGCTCCTCGCCCTTCGCGGTGGCGACGATGTCGTCGTCGAAGTCGAAGAGCACGGTGCTGCGGGACCACCGCGGCGTGGAGCCCTCCGGCAGTACGGCGGTGTTCTCCCGGACCGAGTCCGGCGCCTGATCACCGAGGGCACCGTGCAGCAGACGCAGCGCCTCCTTGCCGGGGCCCGCGAGGTCCGCGAGCCGTGCCTGCTGCGTCTTCGTCACGCACACCGGGCCGTCGCACACCAGCTCCGAGGCGGCCTTGTCGACGACGTACATCCGGCGCGCGTCGGCGGGGAGGACGAGCAGGGCGATAGCCGCACCCGCCAGGACGGGCGTCAGGGCGGTGAGCCGGGCGCGCGGGGTCGCGGCGACGAGCAGTGCGAAGCCGGTCGCGGCGATGCCGAGCAGCCAGATCGTCTGGCCGACGTGCACGGGGGCGGACAGCGTGACGAACGCCTCGCGCACGTCCTCCAGCGTCGGTGACAGCAGCGAGATCCGGTTCGGCTCCGTGCTCGGCACCCCGTTCGTCGTGCCCGTCTCCGTCCGGCCCAGGGACATGTGTATGAGGGCTGTGAACACGAAGGCGCCCATGGCCAGCGCGGGCGGGGTGAGCGGCGATGGCAGGGCCCTCGCGGCCCCCATGCCCAGCACGGCCCCCGAGACGAGGAAGAGCACCCCCACCAGCGAGATGGGCAGCCACCCGAGGTGCGTGTACTCGGTGTGGGCGAGCACCTGGACCCCGCCCACGAGGACGAGGAACGCGAAAGCGGAGGCCAGCGTGATAGCCGTCGCGACCGCCAAGGTGGCCGCGCGGTGCCGGGCGGGCCGCGGGGTGCTCGTCAGCAGCTCGGACATCTTCGAGCGGTGGTCGCGCAGTCCCTGCAGCGCCCCGAGCCCGATGGTGAGCGGCCACAGGTAGAACAGCAGGGAGCGGGTCTTCATGGCCAGCGGCGTCCACTGGGCCGTCCACGCCGTGGTGCCGCTCCACCAGGTGCCGTCCAGTGCGTACAGGAATGTCAGCGCCGGTACCAGGACCACGACGCCCGCCAACGGGGCGACCGAACGCCTCAACTCGATGCGCAGAACGCGGCCGTTCACCAAGTCCCCCTCTCCTGCTCAGGGTTGAGCAGCATGGCCGAGTAGCCGCGCTCCAGCGGGCTGTCACCCACGTGCTCCGGGCCGCCCACCGAGGCCAGTTCGTCCGGAGGGCCCTGGAAGACCAGTCGGCCCTCGGCGAAGAGCACCACGTCGGTGCAGGCGGCGGCGACGTCCTCCACCAGGTGGGTCGAGACGAGCACGCAGGTGTCCGTACCCAACTCCTGCAGCAGCTCGCGGAAGCGCAGCCGCTGCGCCGGGTCCAGGCCAACCGTCGGCTCGTCGAGGAGCAGGATCGGCGGGTCGTTGACGATGGCCTGGGCAATACCGACCCTGCGCACCATGCCGCCCGACAGGGCCTTCATCCTCTCGTCGGCGCGGTCCGCCAGACCCACCCGTTCCACGGCGCGTTGCACCGCCGCGGGGATGCTTGCTTTGGGCACCTCCTTCAGCCACGCCATGTACTCGACGAACTCGCGCACCGTGAAGCGTTTGTAGTAGCCGAACTCCTGTGGCAGATAGCCGATTCGGCGGCGCACCGCACGGTGCTGGCCCATGCCGGTCACGGACTCGCCGAGCAGTTCCAGGCTGCCCTCGGTGGGGCGCAGCACGGTGGCCAGCGTCCGGATGAGGGTGGTCTTGCCCGCCCCGTTGGGGCCGAGGAGTCCGTGGACGCCGACGCCCAGCGAGAGGTCGAGGCCGTCGACGGCCATCCGGTTCCTACCGACCCTGACCTTCAGCCCGGTGGCCTGGATCTCCCAGGCGTAGGCCGTCGGTGCGATGTCGGCCGCGCTCACGGCGGACGTCATGTGGTGTCCCTTTCCCATGTTCTTTTTGATGGTCATCGATGGGCTTCCAGCACGGTGTACGCGCCTCTGCGGGCAATCACGACGCCGATACCGACCGCGAGGATCAGCCCCCACGCGGGCAGACCGCCCGTCTGCAGGGCGAAGGTCGTACGGCTGGTGGCCAGGGTCGGCGCCACGACCACACCGGCCCACACGGCCGCCAGCACGAAGGCGGCGCGGGTCACACCGACGACACCGCCGAGCGCCAGGGTCGTCGAGGTGAAGGCCAGACAGGGCAGCAACCACTGCACCACCATCACTCCAGTCGCCCAGCCGCCCACCAGCAGCGCGGGGACCACCACACCGAGCACGGACGCGGTGCGCCGCAGCACCAGATGGAGCCCCACCCTGGGCACCGAGGCCGTCAGTTCGTAGGCGGGGTCCAGACCGCGCGACCAGGACGCCGCGACGCCGAGCACGGGCAGGACCGGCGCGAGCAGCAGCACCAACGACACCTCGCCGGAGCCGGTGTAGGCCAGGTCGAGAAGCGGGGCCAGCAGCGTCATGCCCACGACCATGGCCAGCCAGGGCACCATCGCGGGGGTCATCCACCTCGACAGCCGCGCCGACCAGCGCCGTCGGCGCGGCATCGTGGCGGTGACCGCGAGTCGGGGTTCGAGGCCGGACCACACGGTGTCGACGAGCCGCGCCACGTCGGGCGCCCCGGCACCGACAGCGGCGGACAGCCGGTCACGGCACACCCGGCACATCTCCAGATGCGCCTCCACTGCCCACACCTCGTCGGCGGAGAGGTCCGCGCCGCCGCGCACGTATCCCTCGATGATCCGCTTCGATGCGTGTTCGATACTCATGCCAGCGCCCTCCGCATCTCGATACGGGCCCGGCGGGCACGGGTCTTGACCGTGCCCTCGGGCAGCCCGAGCAGGACCGCGGTCTCCCGGACGGACAGCCCGTCGAGCACCATCGCCTGCAATACCTGTCTCAGCTCCGGCGCGAGGCACCGCAACGCGTCCCCGACGTCACCGCCGACGGTCTCCGCGAGCGCCAACTCCTCGGCGGCGGGTGCCACTTCGGGCGCGGCGGCGGCCGGCGGCGGCTCCGCGTGGTGAGCCCTGCGCCGGAACGCGTCGACCAGGCGGCGTGCCGCGATCGTCCACAGCCAACCGGTGGCCGTCCCCCCGACAGCGGTCCCGGCGAACGCACCTGCCGCGCGCCACACCGCCAAGTAGGTCTCCTGCATGACCTCCGCGACGATCTGCTCGTCCACACACCGGCGGCGCAGCCGCACCACCATCCACGGCGACGTACGCCGGTACAGCTCCTCGAACGCGGCACGGTCGCCCTTTGCCACCAGCCGGACGAGGCGCTCCTCGTCCACCTCGTGCAGCGCTGCTCTGACTGATCTCACACCTGCTAGACGCCCGGGTCGGGCAACAGGTTTTCCCGTCGTGGTGATCCACGTCACGCGGGGAGGCCCGCTGTCACGGGCCTTCGGGTATCAGCGGCATAGCGAGAAGCCAGTTGCTCGCGACATCGCCGTCAGCCCTCACGGAAACGCCCTCCCTGCACGTTTGTGCAGGTCATAGCCTTGCGTGGGCCGGCTGCTTCATCGCGCCACCGTCGGCGTCGGGCCGAAAGCGTCAGCAAGGCTGGTCAGGATGGAGCCGGACCAGCTGCTCTCCCCGAACACGCTGACCGGCATGGCGAGCACACCGCACTCGCGCTGGAGCGTCTCCGCTGGGATCTCAACCGGGAAGAAGTAGTTGCCGGAACAAGTCCGGCTCGCCGTGGGAATCGCCTCGAGCACTTCGTCCGGCAACCGTTCGAACAACCGCTCAGCCCGTACGGCCAGTTCGTCGACGACCTGCCGGGGCACGTCGCGGTGCTCGGTCAGCAGACGGTCGGCGAGCCTCAGCTGTGCCGACGTCGGCGGATCCGCCCGGAAACCTGCGGCCAATTCGGCTTGTGCCGGCCCCAGCAGGACCACGCCGAACGTGCGTGGCCACAGCCATCCCTTGGTGACCGAATGCAGCAGGACCGCACAACCGGTGTCCAGCAATCGCCGTGTGCCGGCGGCGAACGGGACTCCAAGGTCGTAGACGCTGTCGATCAGCAGGCGGCGGCGTGGTGATTCCCGCAACCACGAAATCACCGCGGCGCACTCGGCATCGGACAGGTAACGGCCGAGCGGCTTGCTGGGGTTGGCGAGCAGCAGGTATTCGGGCCGGTGGTCCGCCGGCGACCTCGGAAGGGCCGGCGCCGGTAGCGTCGGGTAGGACGCGGGCGCCAGGCCCGCAGCGCGGGCCAGCTCGAAGTACACCGGGTACACGTCGCTGGGCAGCCACAACCGCGCGTGCGCGGCGCGCAGCCAGTGGAACACCACACCGAGCCCGTGCCGGACCCCTCGACAGACCATGGCGTGGCCGGACCACTCTTCCGGCAACTCGAAGCGCCGCAGCCAGGCACGGGCGAGATCGCACCGGTGCACCGTACTCATGTCGGTCGGCGGTTCCGGCCGCACCGGAGCAAGCACCCGGTACACGTTGGTCTCGGCGGCGTCCAGAAGCGACGAGGAAGCACTGAGTTGCCGCTGCCGGAATTCCTGGAACTCCGCGAACCTCATGCCGCTGCGCCTTCCGGCACGATCTCGCTGGCCCGGTCTTCCAGGGAGGCGTAGCAGCGCCCGTCGGCCATGACGTTCCAACTGCGTGCGATCCCGCTGGTGCGTTCCCAGAGCAGGCTGGGCTCGGTGTACGCGGCTATCCGCATCGGCCGTCCGTCCCAGCTGCCGTGGTAGACCGGCGCGCCCCACGGCAGGCGGCTCGCCAGTTCGAAACCGTGCTGTTCGGCGAACCCGGTGACGATGGACAGCGAGACCTGGTGCTCCCGGCTCCAGACGTTGGCGGCGCGGTCGAAGTAGAGCGACTCAGTGCTGGTGGATACGTAGAGCTCCTTGAAGCAGACTTCCTCGACACCGAGAGCCGCAGCCCACGAAAGGTAGTCGGCGACATCGGCCGCGTCGGCGACGCCGCCGTGCTGGAGCACGCAGATCAGCCTCATCCGCAGCCCCGGCCAGCGGTCACGTTCCCCGCGCCAGGTGTCGATCACAGAGCTCACCGGCGTGCGCAGCATCATCAGCCGCTCGCTGACGGCGTCGTCCTGATGGTGCCGGGAGACCGCCAGCACGCTCAGGCCCGCGCCGCTCAGGGCCGCGAGACGGACGGCCCGGTCAGCATGCCGGCCTTTCGCCAGGGTGTGCGCGTTGGTGATCAGGACGACCTTCGGGAAGGCCGCCGAGCAGGCGGACACCAGTCGCAGCTGCTGTTCGAACGGTATGAGCGTGGGCTCCCCACCCCCAGTGATCACTGCACGCTCGGCACCCGCCGCACGGGCACGCTCCAGCCAGTGGGCAACCGCGTCCCACGGGACCCGTGCCGGCGCTTGGTCGCTGGAGATCGAAGCCGCGGAGAAGCAGAACGAACACCGGGCCTGGCAGGCGGAGGCGACTGGCAGAAGCGACACCGAGCGCGGTCGCGTGTCGGCGTAGCGTCGCAGTGCCGAACCGTGCAGGTGCAGAGAGGCCGCCATCGCATCCTCGACGGTTGTCGGGCGCAGAGTGAACTCGTCGCCTGCTTGGTCGAGTTCGTGGACTGCTGACAACCGGATGCGGGCCTCGTGCAGTTCCATGCCGAGGCCGGTCGACACGTTGGGCACCAGCTTGTCGGGGTCCACCATGGTTTCCAGCACCAGCAGCCGGTCGCCCGGAATGGCCAGACGGTCCAGCAGGCGTCGCGCCTTGCCGATGCCGATTCCCAACTCCGCACGGGTCAGCAGGTGGAACCGGTCGGGATAGGTACTCTCCGGAATCCCCGCTTTACCGTAAGAGAACGCGTACTTGTCGAAGCCCTTCGCGAAGTTCGACAGCACGATGACGTGGAAGCGCTGGTCGCCATGGTTCATGGCGTCATCATGCATCTGATCCTGTTGTCAGTCCCCTCTGTCATCATCCGGCCATGTTGTACGACGCCTTGGTGGCCGAATCCTGTAGGAACGACTCGCTCGACGACGTGCGGTCCGCCGCCCTCGACCGCGTCCGCTGGCTCGTCGACCTCCTGGAACGTCAGCGCACCGAGTTCCGTCGGTACATGGGGCACGAGTACCGGCGATCCAGGGCGACGGGCGCGGCGACGCAGGCCGAGATCGACGGGCGGCTCGCGGCCTGCGCGGACGAGGAGGGCAGGGCCGCGGTCCTGTGCCTCATGCTGGCCGCCTGCTTCGACAACACGAGCTTCTGGGAGTACGACAGCGAGATCGAGCCCCTGATCTCGAGGGTGCGCGGCTGGACGCCCGACGAGGTCGCGGTGATGCTGACCCGCGCCACCGAGCACGCCAGGCGATGCGCGACGTCGACCTGTTCGTGGGCGTGACCTCGATCGCCGCCGACCCCGACTGGACCGACCGGGGCGAGGACCGTCATGCCGTGTACTGGCGCACGGCCACGTTCGGTGCGCTGACGGCGAGTGCCGAGGTCCGTCGCGCGGCACTGGAACGGATCCTGCCGCGCCTGAAGATCGCCGGCCGGTGCACGCTCGACGGCCGCTTCCTGATGGTCCGCGGTGACCTGACGACGTACAGGATCCATCTGGGCTCGGCCAACATCCTGATGGAGCCCGACGACGCCTACCTGTGCGTCGTCCCGGCGCGGCGCTTGGGGGACGGCAAGGTGTTCCTGCCGTTCGAGGACGATCGGCTCTCCTTGATCCTCAGCAAGGCATTCCTGCTCGCAGCCGACACCAAGATCACCGACGCGACCATCCTCCACCAGATCAAGAGGAGTGCCCGATGAGCCTCGTCGCCCGGCTGATGCGCGTCCTGACGACCGACCCGGAATGCGCACTCGAGGAGCATGAGGGACGTGGGGAACTTGAGGGAGGTCGGGAACTTGAGGAACGGGACAGGCGCCCGGACCTGTCGCAGGTCTCCGACGAGGAGCTCGGCAGTCTGCTCGTGGCGGCCTACCGGGTGGGCGCCTCGGCCCCACACGCGACGACGAGGGTCCGCTTCGCGGTCGAACACGCGGCCAGGGAGCGGCAGCCGCGTTATACGCCCGACGCGTGCCGCCGGATGTTCGAGGCGCTCGTCGAGAAGTGCGAGGAGCACGGCTGGGCGGACCTCACCATCGGCCTGGACGCGCTGAAGCACTGCACGGGACCGCTGCCCGACGTGTCCCAACCGGCCCGCGCCCTGGTCGGGTTCTGGCTGGAGAAGGACACCGTGCGCCAGCCGTACGCGCTGCTCGCGGTGGCGGGATTGGCCGGCGACACGGCACTGCGCGCGGCCGTGGAACGCCTCTCCCGTGACGTCGGCCCCATCGTGGCGGACGAGTTCGCCGTGATAGCCGGCCTCGCCCCCGCCGACCAGACGCTGCTGTCCGAGATCGACCGGGACCACAGGTTCGTCTCGCCCATGGCGCACGCGTGGCGCAGGTCGGCCGACAACCCCGCCTACGTGGCGTTCGCCCGCCGCGCGCTGGAAGCGGCCGCCGACCGCACCGACGCGATCCGGGCGGGCGAGATCCCCTACCGGGCGGACAAGGCGTTCACGGACCGGGAGATCACCTCGCTCGGACAGGCCCTGCGGGTGGCGCTGATGCGCGACGAACCCTGGCTGCCGCAGCTGTTCGAGCGGCTCCTGCCCGGCATCGCCGTCGCCCCGACGGCGGCGAAGACGCTTCCGTCGCAGGCCCTGCTGTACGAGGTGGTCCGCGCCGCGCAGGACTTCCCGACGCCCGAGCTGGTGACCGCGATCCGCACCGTGCGCGGGACCGTCCGGCACGCCGGGGTGCCCAAGCAGCTCGACAAGATGCTGAAGAAGGTCGACGCGGCCCTGGCCGAACGCACCGACGTCGCGCTACGACTGCCGAGGCTGGAGTTCGACACCGCGTCCCTCAGCGGTTCCGCCCCGTGTGGCGTCCTGCGCCGAACGGCCGGCGACTACCAGGCCGTCGTCACGGTCACCGACACCGCCACGCTGACCTGGGAGAAGGACGGCCGCCCGCTGCGCGGCGTCCCGGCACCGGTCCGCCGCGACCACGCCGCCCTGGTCAAGGAGCTGCGCGACCTGGTGAAGCGGGTCAACGCCCAACTCGTCACCCTCGTACGCGCATTGGAGGGCGGCTTCACCGTCGAGGCCGTCCACCCGTACGGCTGGTGGCGCACTGAGCTGGCCGGGCACCCCCTCGCCCGGACCCTCGTACGCCGGCTGATCTGGGAGATCGAGGTCGCCCCCGGCGAGTGGCGGGCCGTACTGCCCGAGACGGACGAGCACGTGCCCGATGGGCACCTTCCTGATGCGCCCTCTCCTGATGCGCACGTGCCCGCCGCGCACCTTCTGGATGCTCGCCTTCCCGACGCGCCCGACGACGCCTCCGTACGGCTGTGGCATCCCCTCCGCTCCGAGCCGGACACCGTGCGGGCCTGGCGGGACCTGCTCGTCGAACGGCGGATCCGGCAGCCGTTCAAGCAGGCGTTCCGCGAGATCTACCTCCTCACACCGGCGGAGGAGCAGACCCGCGTCTACTCCAACCGATTCGCCGCGCACCTCGTGCACTACCGCAAGATGTTCGCCCTGTTCCGGGCCCGTGGTTGGAAGAGCGACCTGCTCGGCCCCTGGAACGACGGGGACGGCGACGAGGCCGAGCGCACCATGGCGGCGGGGGAGTGGCGGGTCCGCTTCTTCCACACATGGGCAGACTGGGCGGGCAACGACGAACTGGCATCGACTGACCAGGTGCGCTTCGACCGCCGGGTGGAGGGTGCCTGGCACGAGGCACCGCTCGCCGACGTGCCCCCGCTGGTGTTCAGCGAGGCGATGCGCGACGTGGACCTCTTCGTCGGCGTGACCTCGATCGCCGCCGATCCCGACTGGACCGACGGAGGCCTTGAGCGCGCCTACTGGGAGCGGGCCTCCTTCGCCGAGTTGACGGAGAGCGCCGAATCGCGCCGCGACGTCCTTCAGCGGATCCTGCCGCGCCTGAAGATCGCCGCCCGGTGCACGCTCGACGGCCGCTTCCTGACCGTCCGCGGCGACCTGCGCACGTACAAGATCCACCTGGGCTCGGCCAACATCCTGATGGAACCGGACGACAGCTACTTGTGCATCGTCCCGGCGCGGCGCCCGGGGGACGGCAAGGTGTTCCTGCCGTTCGGCGACGACCGGCTCTCCTTGATCCTCAGCAAGGCATTCCTGCTGGCCGCCGACACCGAGATCACCGACAAGTCCATCCTCACGCAGATCAAGCGAGGTGCCTGATGGCCACCGTGACATTCCGGGACGAGACCGCGGCAGGCAAACCGCTCACCGACTGGGAGGTCGCCGGGCTTCCCGAGCAGATGACCGTACGGGAGCTGATCAGACTCCGGATCCGCGAGGAGGCCGCCCGCCACAACACCCGCCCCAGTGACCGCTACAACGGCCTCGTCCGCCCCGACGACGCCGAGACAGACCTGAACGGCTACCGCCTGCGCGAGCCACGCCACATCGACTGGCAGCGCCAGGCCGAGATCGCCGAGCGTGCCTTCCTGACCAACGGGTTCTTCGTGCTGGCCGGCGAGCGTCAGGTCGAGGACCTCGAGGAGGTCGTGGATCTCAGGGGCGATCCGGACCTGGTGTTCATCAAGCTTGTCGCGCTTGTCGGGGGCTGAGGAGTGGCACTTCTCCGCCAGGCCGACACGGTCGGAGCCGCGGCCCGGCTCCTCGTCGGCGCCGAGGACCCACGCGCGGCTGTCCTCACGGCACCTGAGGAGTGCTGACGTACCGCCGTCCCGGTCGTGTCTGACGGCGGCCCTCTCGGAATGCTGAGCCTCGCGGACCGACTGGTGGCGCAGCACGTCTTCCATCATCGGGCGGTGAACCTGATGGTCTCGCGGAGCAAGGCGGTGGCACCGGCCAGGTCGGCCAGCCGGGCTGCGAGTGTGGCCTCGGCGAGGCGCGGCGGGAGAGCGACGCTGAACTTCAGTCCTGCCAGCGCACGGGGATCCACCGCCGGGAGGCACAGATGGTCGGCGGCGTGTGCGGTGGCCGTTCTCCATTCCTGCGGGGTGATGTCCTCGCGTAGTCGGACGTAGGTGTCTGTAGGACGCTGTAGGGGGTCGGCAATGCTGGAGAGGGTCGCGGCCAGGGTGGCGTTGGTGCGATAGCCCGCCCATGTCCACCACCGGACATTCGTGTCGTGGCCTCCGCGCATGATGACGGTGCCGTCGCGGTAGACGAACTCGGCGTTCTCATCGCGCACGCGAGCGAGGGCGCTTTCGGCACGGCGGGTGAGCCTGACCGGCGGGGTGGCACCGAGCAGGATTTCGCGGGCTGCCCGTGTCAGTTCGTACGACGCGGTGCGGGTCAGGCCGACACCGCCCCAGCGGGCCCGCCCGCCACTCTCCACCGGCTCGACGAAGCAGCGGCGGCGCGACCAGTCGATGTACGTCACCTGCCAACTGCGGCCGGCGAGCAGAAGTCGGCGAGGGCCGACGACCTCGTCCGTGAGCAGCACGGGATCAGTGGTGCCGATCTCGGTGCGGCCCGACAGCACAGCGAACTCCGGGGCGGCGGTGAAGACCGCGGTCAGGTCCATGAAGTGCCGGTAACCGAACCGCTTTTCGGCCTCCGGGCCGATGAACAGCAGTTCGCCGTCCCGGTCCAGATAGCCCTCTTCGACCAAGTGGCGCACGATCGGCTCGGCGGAAGGGCCGAACGGACCGAGACCTCCCCACCACTCCTGCCACAGCCGGTCACCGACCCGATGTTCTTGGAGGCAGAGCGCCAGCACCTGTTGCGCGGCGATGTGCCGGGGCTCCGGAGGCGCGACGACCGGCTCCACCCAGCCGCGCGACCAGAGCAGCAGAAGTGCCGACGCGGCCAGGATGCCTGCGTTGTCGGTGGCGAGAAACAGGCAGTTGCGGCTGGATCCATTCCGTCGGCCGGTCCGGCCCAGCCGCTGTAGGAACGAGGCCACGGTGCTTGGTGCGTCGACTTGGACGACCCGGTCGAGGTCGCCGACGTCGATGCCAAGTTCCAAGGTGCTGGTGGAGACGATCACGCAGTCGCGAGCCTCCGCGAAGGCCTCCTCCGCCCGCCGCCGCTCGTCGGCGGACAGCGACGCGTGGGACAGGAAAGTGGTCAAGCCCTTCACGCGGAGTGCCGCGCCGAGTTCCTCGACCTGCTTGCGCGATTCGCAGAAGACCAGCCGCTTCTCTCCCTGGTGCAATGCCGCGATCACCGTCGCCGCATTGGCCAAGGACCCTACATAGTCGAGCTGGACATCCCCGGGAGGGGGCAGTTTTTGTACTTTCTCCTTGAGGTGCGGCGCGACGACCTGAGCCTTGCCACGCCCGGCCTTTGCTCCCTGCAGCCAGGTGAGCAGCTCCTCCGGGTTGCCCACGGTCGCGGACAGGCCGACCCGTTGCACCGGGCGCCCGGCCACCCGCTCCAGCCGTTCCAGCACGGCCAGGAGATGCCACCCCCGGTCGTCGCCCGCGAAAGCGTGCACCTCGTCAACGACGATCGCCCGCAGCCCGGAGAAGAACATCCGGTGGTCGACATTTGCGCTGACCAGCATGGCCTCAAGGGACTCGGGAGTGGTCAGCAGTACATCCGGCCGTTCGCGCAGGATGCGCTTGCGGCGAGATTGCGTGACGTCGCCGTGCCAGAGCGCGGCTGAGCGCCCGAGCCAGGAGGTGTACATCTCCAGTCGGGGCAGCAGGTTGTTGAGCAGCGCCTTCAGCGGACACACGTAGAGGACCGAGGTGCCGTCCCACTTCTCGTGCGCCATCCGCGAGAGCAGGGGGAAGCACGCGGCCTCGGTCTTCCCGCCTGCGGTGGGCGCGATCAGCACGGCGTCCGCACCGTCTGTCAGGGGAGGGATGGCCTCCTCCTGGAGGGCCCGCAGGCGGGGCCAGCCCAATGTGTTCACGACGTGATGGACCAATCCCGGGTGAAGCAGGTCCATCGGATCGGGCGTCAAGTCGATCACGGGAGGTCCAGCTCGACATCATCGGCGCTGTCCACCGCCGCGGCGTTGCGCTCGACCTCGGTCAGTTCCGAGGCGTTCACCGTGAGTGCGTAGTGCTTGCGCGGATCGAAGTCCTCGAACTGGTCCACGCGGTCGAGGATGTCGCCAACGAGCTTCTTGAGGAACAGGCGAGGCGCTACCCCCACCTTGCCCCCCAGCGCCCCGCCAACGGCCTTGGCCAGGTCGGCGACATATACGTCGTCTGCGACCTCCTTGACTCGCTCAGCTGCCGAGGACCCGGCTGCATACAGGTCCCGGATGGTCAGGCCTAGCCCGATCAGCGAGTCGAGGGTGAAGCCCGGCAGCCTGAGCTGCACGGCACGCGGGTTGTCGAAGCGCGGATCAGTGGTGAAGTCGGTGGCCAGCCGTTGGGCCAGCGGAGCCAGACGCTGCACGCCCTGTCGGCCGTCGTAGAACGCCGGCGTGCCGGTGATCAGCAGATAGAGGCCGGGGAAGCGTCCGGAGTGCACCTCGTCGATGAGTTGGCGCAGCGCGTTCAGCGCCTTGTCACGGGCGTCGGACCGGACCCGTTGCAGGGTTTCCACCTCGTCCAGCACGACGAACAGGCCCGCGTGCCCAGAGTCGCGCAGCACGGTGAGGAGCCCCTGAAGGAACCCCAGGGCGCCGAAGTGGTCCAGGTCGCCGCGCACCCCCGCGGACCTGCGGGCCGCGGCGGCCACATGCGGCTGTCCACCCAGCCACGCCATGACGGCGGAGGCGGTGGCCTCGTCTCCGGACTCGAGGGCCGTACGGTAACCCCGCAGCGCCGTCGCGAACGACGGGGCGTGCCGGGACACCTCGGTGAGCCGGGCCGTCATCAGCTGCTCCACCCTTGCCGGCAGATCCTCCTCGGGCGCACCCGCGGCCAGGGCGTCCTCCTCAAGGGCGTAGAACCAGGCGTCAACAACCGGCCGGAGTGCGCTCGGGGGGAAGCCGGGCGTGGCCAGCCGCTCGGTGAGGCGTCGGTAGACCGTCTCCAGCTTGTGCAGCGGAGTCTCCGTCTCGGAGACCTGGATCTCGGCGACGGCGAAGTTGCGCCGCTTTGCACGCTCCCCGAGCCACCGTGCGAAGAAGGTCTTTCCCGACCCGTACTCGCCGCGTACGGCCTTGAACACCGACGCGCCGGACGCCACGGCGTCGAGTTCGGAGTCCAGGGCACTCTGGAATCGGTCCAGGCCGGTGGCCAGCAGGTCGAGTCCGCTTTCAGGGACGGCTCCCCGGCGCAGCGCATCGATCACGTCACGACGCCGGGCGGCACTGACGGGTCCGGTTTGGCCAGGGCTGTCTGTACTCACCCCAACAGTCTCCCATCGGCTTGAGACCACGGGGGCGCAGGGCGAAACGGGCAGCACACCAACACGCTCGGACCGCAGTTCGGACCGCTCGACCGCTGGGCCGGGATCGTTTGATGCCGACGTGCGGCAGCGGTGTCGGCGAATGCCTTGACTGTCGCCAACCCCGTTGATCCAATGGCATGTTCACCGCCGTAACGGGGCGGTGACGCAGCGTTCGGTCACAGACGGAAAGACAAAGCGTGGCACTCGACAGCCTGAAACTCAGCGACGCCCTTGCGGACGTCGCTTCCGGCGCCTTACAGCTCCCCGACTTCCAGCGTGAGTGGAAGTGGGACGACGAGCGCATCAGGGCGCTCATCGCTACGGTGACACTCGACTACCCACTCGGGGTGGTGATGGCGCTGCAGACCAACGGCACCTCACTGTTCCGCACCCGGACACTCAAGGGCGCCGAGGATGCGGAGGGCCGGGTGCCCGACCTGCTGCTGCTCGACGGCCAGCAGCGGCTGACCTCCCTCTTCCAGGCCTTGCACCGGGATCGCCCGGTGGAGACGGTGGACGCTCGGGGCAAGGAGCTGCGGCGCTGGTACTACGTCGACATTGCCAAGGCCATCGGGCCACCCGCCGAACGTGACGACGCCATCGTGTCCGTACCCGAGAACAAGATCCTCAAGACCGGCTTCAACCGCAGGGACCTCATCGACCTGAGCACCGTCGAAGGTGAGTGCGCCGCCGGTTACTTCCCCCTCCACTTTGTGTTCGACACCGAGCGGGTGAATGCCTGGCACCAGGAGTACGTGAAGGTCGACGTCACGAACTGGGGTTTCTGGGGACAGTTCCAGATGCACGTGCTCAACCGCATGCAGTCGTTCCAGGTCCCGATGATCAAGCTCGCGGCCTCCACGACCATGGACGCGGTCTGTGCTGTGTTCGAGCGGGTGAACACCGGTGGTGTGCCGCTCAACGTCTTCGAACTGCTGACGGCTACCTACGCGGGCAACCAGCAGTACGTGGCCGAGCACGGCGACTACTACAAACTCCCGGACGTTTGGTCGGACATCAAGAAGGGCCTCACGTCGTCATACCCGGTGTTCGGCCGCATGGAGGCCGGTGTCGAGGACGGGCTCAGCAGTAGCGACTTCCTCCAGGCCGTGGCGCTCGTCCGAACCTGGGAACGCAAGCGTCAGGAGCCGCGGGCGGCGGTCTCCTGCAAGCGTCGTGACCTGCTGGAACTACCTCTCGCGGACTTCAGCCTGCTCGCTCCGCGGGTGGCAAAAGCCTTCGAGTGGGTGGGGACTTTCCTGGAGCGGCAGTGCATCGTGCGCACCCAGGATTTGCCGTATCGCACTCAGCTTGTACCGCTGGCTGCCGTACGCACAATTTTGGGCGAGCAGACCGAAACGGTGGAGGCCGACGAACTGCTCACTCAGTGGTACTGGTGCGGTGTGCTCGGCGAGATGTACGGGGGATCGACGGAAAGCCGTTTCACCCGCGACGTCGAGCAACTTATCGAACGACTCCAGGGCAACACTGAAGTCGTCCCCGACACCATTGCCGAGGCGGCCTTCCTGGATGACCGGCTGGACACCCTCAGCACGCGCAACAGCGCCGCGTACAAGGGGGTTTATGCCCTTCTGGTCAAGCAGGGGGCGGTGGACTGGTACTTCACGGAAGCACCCCTGAACGCCGCGCGCCTGGCGGAGTACAGCGTGGAGGTGCGCCAGATTTTCCCGAAGGCGTGGATCGACAAGAACTACCGGACCTACGGCAACAGGGCGAACTCGATCATCAACAAGACGCCCCTGTCGCTGCGGGCCAGCAAAAGCATGAACGGATCACCCGCCGGCTACCTCAAGAACCTCGCGCTCGAGTCGGGGATGCGACCCGAGTGGTTCGACGACGTCATCGGCACTCACCTCATCGAGCCTGCCGCGCTGCACTCGGGCGATTTCGAGCAGTTCTACGAGAACAGATCCAAGCAACTGCTCGAACTGGTCATGTCGGCCATGGGCAAGCGCACCGTCTTCCGCGACGTGAAGGCCGGGTGACGCGGTCGTGCTCCGGACGCCCTCCGACGAAGAACTGCTGGCGCTCAAAGGCCGGCGCATACCTCTGGTTGAGCTCCTGACATGCTTCAACACCCGGTTCCGTAACGACCAGGCCATCCTGCATATCGAGCGGATCCTCAAGGACGCCGGTCTGTCGACTGTGCCGTACTTCGCCACCTGCGGCAGCCAGTCCGAGATTCTCATCGTGGCCCGGGAGTCCGCCGCCACAGAGTCCGCCAGTGCGGACGAGGACCAGGAGGACGAGGCAGGGCTGCTGCCCGGCGCACTGCCGCAGCACCCTCTGCGGATCGGCGACCTGCCGTGCGCCCACGCCGGGCTGGCCTCGGTCACCCCCGCTGATGACCTCACCCAGGCGACGTACATGATGCACACGCACAACTACTCCCAGGTTCCGGTTCTGGAGGGCCAGTACACGGTGGTCGGCGTGGTCACCTGGCGCTCGGTCGCCAAGGTGCATGCCATGGGAGAAGAGGCAGCACTTGCCAACGCAATCGTGGAGGACCCCCCGGTCGTCCACGCCCATGACGACTTCTTCTCCGTCCTCCCCACTATTTGCCAGCACGGATACGTGCTGGTCAGGGCGAACAGCGGACAGATCAGCGGCATCGTCACCGCGGCAGACATCACCCAGCGCTTCGACTCCACGGCCTGGCCGTTCTTCGTGGTCGGAGAGATTGAGTTCCGGCTCCGCAAGTGCCTCGGCGCGAAGCTCGGCGAGAACGCTGTCCGCGCCGTCCAGCGCAACGACCAGCAAACCGGGAAGATCGCGGACCTCATGTTCGGCCAGTACGTGATGCTGCTGGACGGAGACCAGAGGAACAAACAGGGCCACCGCAAGGAAGCTCTGTGCGCCGCGGCGGACCAGAACTGGCAGACGCTCGGCTGGGCCGGGGTGAACCGCGTTCAGTTCGTGCACCAGCTCGACCGAGTACGAGGCATTCGCAATCAGATCGCGCACTTCGACCCGGAGCCGCTGTCGCCGCAGCGGAGCGAGGAGCTGCGCCAGTTCGTGGGTCTGCTGCGCCAACTCACCTGACGCAGGCGGAAGCCGGAGGGCGGCCCCCGGACAGGGGCCGCCCTCGCCGTTTGCGCTCAGCTGAGTTCGAACTGGTCCCGCAGCAGTCCCATGTGGAGCCGCAGGGTCCGCCCGTCCGGCAGCGTCTCCAGGACCTGGACACCGTCGTGATTGAGCAACTGCCGAAGCACGGCGGCGAAGCCGTCGGCCGGCCGGTTCGCGGGGAGCCCGACGCGCTGGGCGAGAGCAGTCATCGGCAGGGTTCCGCCCGCGTCCAGCAGAGCGTGTACGGCCTTTTGCACCCGAGCAAGATCCGGTTTACGGGCGAGCAACTGCACCTGTGCCGTGAAGACCTCGGACTTCAGGAGGGCGTCGACCAAGGCATCACTCGGAGAGACTGGGGCTACGGACAATAGAGCGCCGTCCTCCGGTCCCGAAGGAACCAGCGCCACGTCGAACAGCGCGTCGTGGCTCTTGGCGAGTTCCGCCTCGCTCTTGGCCTTCTTGGGCGACCTCTTCGGTTCCGGTGCCGGTGCCGAGGTCGCGGCGGCGTGGGCCCGCGATGCCTGCTCCGGTCCCTGCGAGGCCAGTGACCACCAGCTCGGTTGCTGGTTCCCCAGCTCCCGCCAGCCACTCGGCGGCTTCGCCCCGAAGGGCAGGAAGGCCAGCACCGGGATGGCGAACTCGGCCAGGGACGCGCCACCGTGATAGCCGGCCTTGCGAGACGTGTAGCGGGTGTCGGCGTCCCAGAGGGCGATGATCTCGCTCTCCGGTTCCGGGTCGAGAACCCGAGGGCCTCTCAGTACGATCTCCTGCTCCACCAGCGGACCTCCGGGGCCGCGGTGCCGCGCGGACCGCACGTCTTCGGCGTCCACTCGCGCCGCGCGCCGGTCGATGACGTGGCCGTGGTCGCTGGTGAGGATCACCGCCCGGCCCTGGTCCGCGGCAGACTTGAGGAGCGCCCGCAGCCCCCCTATGTCGGACAGCCGCCAGGCACCGTCACCGAGTTTCTGCTCGGACGCGAGCCGGTCGTCCACGGTGTTGAGGACCACCGCCACATGCGTACGGTCGCCGACGAGCGCGTCGTGCAGTTCGGCCCCGAACGGCTCACCACTGCTCTCGGCGCGCAGATCGTCCTTGTGGAAGACCGCCACGTCCTCTCCGCCCCAGAAGCGGTGGGCGGGAACCAGCCTCTTCTCGTCGGCCTGCGTGCCCTTCATCAGCCGCGCTGCGAACAGCGAAGTTCGCGACACGGCCGTGATGGTGGGGAGAGCGGCTGCCATGGCTCGGCGCCGCGGGGAGTCCGCCGCACCGGACACCGGGTCGTACTCGACCCAGTGGTCCCGCAGTTGCTCGCCGAGCTCGGCGGCGATGGCGGCGCTCATCCCGTCCAGCACGAGGAGCAGGACCCTCCGCTCTCCGGCCTTCACCACCGGAGCGACGACCTCGGGAAGGAACGTCTCCACGGCCAGCATCTTGCCGGGACCACGGTCGGTCGCCGTCCGGACGGCAAGCATCTGGGCGAAGTGCCGGTCGATCTCGCGCCGACGTTCGTGCGCCGCGGCGCACAGAGCGTCGTACGCGGCCCGGAGCGCCGGATCGGGGTCGCCCCCGGACTCGATGTGCTCCAGCGCCAGGTCCACCCAGCCCGTCTCGGTGACATGACGGCCGATGGCATCCGCCACCGTATTGGTCTCGACCGGCGGATCGGTCGCGAGCCAACGTGCCAGTCGCTGCGCCATGCGCACCCGCTCGATACGGACGCTGTAGTCGGGATCCCGGGCGAGCCGGTGTCGGCTGAGGTCCTTCACCGCGGGTGTGATGTGCTCAGGTGCGCGGCTCGACAGCGCCTCGCCGGCAGCGGTGAAGCGTGCTTCAAGTCCTGCCGCCAGCACGGGACTTGTTCCCGCAGCCCGTTCCGCTCCGAAAAGGCGCGCAAGGGCGGCTGCCCGGTCGAGTACGGAGCCGGTCAGCCGCCGGGCTTCCGCCGCCTCGTCGCTGTCCGACCGTCCCGTCAGCAGCAGGGCGGAGACGAACTCCTCACAGGACCGTCCGAAGGCCGCCGCGAGGGCGTCCAGGTGCTCACCCTGGGCGGGTGGTTCCTCTCCGAACCAGCGCTCGGCCCGCCCTCGTGCCCGGTAGTCCTCCGCGTCCGCCGCGGCGTCGGCGTGTCCCCACAGCGCCGCGCAGACCAGACCGAACGCGGCGGCGTCCGGCCCGTGTTCCGCTGTCACGAGGGCGAGCAGGGCCTGCCCCGCGCGCCCGGCCTGCTCCGCTTCGCCGAGGAACTGCACGAGCCCGGCTCGCTCGGGCGCCCGCAGCGCCAGGAGCCGTTCGGGGCCGCCAGGCACGAGTGACCATCGCAGCAGGGTGTGGATGTCCAGTTCGTCACCGCCTCCCGCCGCGGAGCGGGAGGTTTCGGCGTCCGGATCGTAGCGGCCGATCCCCAGCCTCCGCAGAGCGAGCGAGGTCAGCGCCTCGCGTCGCGTCAGGACACCGCGCGCCAGCTTCGGCCATCCGCCGTGCGGGGGAGTGGCGTCCAGCAGCGACTCGGCAGCCCAGTTCTCCTCGAACAGCCGGTGGTCGAAGGCGCTCGCACCGAAAGCCTCCCGTACGACGTCCCAGGTGTCGACGGCGTTGACCCGCTGCCGGTGCACCTTGGCCAGCAGATCGGGGCCGAGCTCCGCCTCCTCGCGGTCGGTGAGCACCACCAGCACCTCGGGCCCGGTGGCCGACGGCTTCTGGTGCGCGAGGAGGAGCTCGTACACGCCGAGAGGAGAAGGCGCCGCGGCGACCGTGGCCCGCCGCTGCTCACCCCAGACCAGCTCGTCCGGGCCCTCCCACGAGGGCGCGGCCCGCAGCAGTACGACCCGACGCTTACCCGGCCCAAGACCGGGCTGCGACGCCAGGTACTGGGTGATGGTCGCGGCGTTGAGCCGCACCGCGCTGGTGGTGGTCACAGCCGCCGTACTCACTGTTCCCACGCCCCTTCCGCCCGCTGCCTCTCACTCATTCCACGACCCGCCAACTGATCTCGATCTCTACGTCCGGCTCGGAGGCCGCCAGTTCGGCCAGTTCGGCCCGCAACTCTGCCAGCGCACGGGAGGCCGTGGTCAGGCCCCCTCCCGAGCGGCGCCCCGTACGTCGTCCGCCCTCGGTGTCAGGGTGGGTGGAGGGCACGGGCGGCTGGCTGGTGTCGGTGCTCAGGCTGATCGCGTCGGGCTTTGTGAGAGGTTCCGTCGGCGTGGGCGCGGCGTACGCCCTGCGCGGATCGGCGGTGTGTGCCTGGCTGCGCTCGATGACGGCGACGATGGACCGCCGTGCCTCAAGCAGCGCCTCCTTGAGATCCTTGGTGCGCTGATCGACACGCGCCGCGCCGCGCAACTCCTCCAGCACGGCCTCGCCCTGTGGCCCGTAGTTGGGCGCGAGTTTGAGCATGTCCCAAGCCGCGGTGGCCAAGGCGGCCGCGACGGCCTCGGCCTGCTTGATCGACGCACCGTAGCGGCTTGTCGGCACGTCGCCGAGATCGAAGCCGGCGAATGCGGAGATGACCTGCTTGGCCGCAGCCGAACCGCCGGCCGCGCCCTGATCCAGCACGCGCAACTCGTCCAGCAGGTCCCGGGCCCGGCGGGCGATCGCCAGCCGGCCGGACTCGTCGGTGCCGTCCAGGCCGAGCAGCGTCGCGTACTTCTCCAGCTGCGCCACCAGATCCGCCGCATGCGGCTGGTACGTGCGGGCTCGCTCAGTGATCCGCCGGGCGAACTGCCCGACCATCCGGCCCCGGCGCAGCCTGGGCGGCTCTTCACCGAAGATCTCCCAGTAGCGGCGTCCGGACTCCTCCCAGACGTGTTCCTCCGGCAGTGGCTGGGACCGCAGCGCGTCCTGCGGCTTGATCGCGGAGAGCTCGGGCGAGGGATCGAGCAACGCACCCGCCCGTACCCAGACCCGGTCGTCCATCTCCGCGTACGACGCGATGACCAGGTTGGCGAGGAACGGCTCCAGGCCCATCGGCGCCGGACGGTCGATCCACTCGGTCAGCTGCACGACGCTCAGGTCGCCGGGACCGGCCTCGCCGCGCGCTTGAAGGGCGAAGTGTTCCGGCCAGCGGGTGGAGAGCCGGAAGTACGCCTCCTTCTGCTGGCCGAGCCCTAGCGGTGCGGCGATGCGCCGCATGAGCGGACGCTCCTTGGCCGGGATCTCGGCCTGCCGGTCACCGGCCTCCGCGGCGGCGCGGATGTGCCCGAACACGGTCCGCGCGTCGGCGAGTTTGACGACGGTACCCGTGCCGTCGGGGTCGAAGTCCGGGTGCGCGGGGAACTGGTGGGCCAGCAGCTTGCCCGCCACGTGCCGGGCCGCGTCGTGCAGGGACTGCCCGATGGAGACGCGCAGTTCAGGAACGTCGGGCAGCGGCTCGAGGTGTTCGTTGAAGTCCGGGTTGACGTCGCCCGGCTTCTTGGCCGCAAGGCCGTAGGCCTGTTTGAAGGCCGCCTTCACTGTCTTGGTGAGCGTCTCGCGCTGGTCTTCCAGCAGCGCTTTGGCTCGGGCCCGGTTGTCGGCGTTCAGATGTTGCGCGTAGCTGGTGTCAAAGCGTCGCTGGTCGGCGAGTGCGTAGTGGATGACGACCAGCCGCTGGAAGTCCTGGAAGCGGCCGGTGGACAGATGCGTGGGAATCCACCCCACCGTCCGTGGCCGGGTGCCGGGAAGCCGGCGGAGGTCGGCCATGCGGTTTGCGTCCTCGCGCGGCCCGTACTCGCCCTCGTCGTACGGCAGATCGATGATCATCCGCCACAGCCCGTCCTGACTGGGCGCGAAGTCGTGGTCCTGCAGGTCGTCGTGGTCGGCGATGTTGCCGAAGATGACCTCCACCGTACGGTTCGAGCCCCGCCAGACGAACTTCAGCTCGTCCGCGGTGAGCCGCTCTTGAAGGTCGATGCCCAGCTCCTCGGCGAGGAGTCGCTTGGCGAGGGAGCGGCGGTTGGCTCGGTTGTTGTTGACGTTGGCGTTGGCGATGACGGAGTCCACGTCCACGCCCGCCAGCTCGAGCCGTACGCCCGGGTTGGCCTTGGTGCCGGTGGGCTTGATCTCCGCGAACCGCGACGCCCACTCGTCGACCTTCGACTGGATCGCGCCGACCTCCGCCCCCGGGATGGGGGAGATGACCGAGCCGTGATTCAGGGACGCGAGCCGCCGGATCGTCAGGTCCCGCAGCGCGGGCACGCTGGGCGCCAGTGCGGACAGCAGAAGCGTGCACATCAGCCGGTCGTCACCCACGAACGCCTTGCACCGCTGGACGAGCCCCTGGTCGGTGACGGTCTCGCGGCGGTGGCGGTAGCGCTCGATGTCTTCCTCGGTGACGTCGTACATCGCCAGGAGGTAGGGCCGCAGCTTGGTGCGGTACAGCTTGTCCGCGGCCTGGAACTCCACCTTCAGACTGTCGACGAACGGCCGGTCGCCGCCGTCGGCGATGACCGGGTAGAGGTCACCGAGCGGGATGAGCTGTTCCAGCGTCGCGTCGTCGCGGTGATCGGCCAGCAGCTGGCCCATGAGCTTCAGGCCGGTACGGGAGCGCTGCAGCGCCGAGGAGATGTGGACCAGGGTGTCCATGAAGGAGGGGGAGAAGGGATAGGTCAGCCGGAACGACGACTCGTCGGCGCCGGTCGTCCCCTCGTCGGACCCCAGTAGGACGTCCCACACCTGCGGTCCGACCCGCTTGATCTTCGCGAACGCCGCGTCGAGCTGGGCGGCGGCCTCCGCGTCCTTGGGCTTCAGAAGACGGGCATGGGCGATCTGCGGGAGGTTGCGGTCCTCCAGCGTGATCTTGTCGAAGCGCCCGGAAGCCAGGTTCAGGCTGTCCTGGATCGCGGTCTCGGCAGCACCGGAGACCTCCTGGCCCACCAGCTCCCGCAGGTCGCGCTGACGTGCGATGAACGACACGATCGGGATGGCGCGGCGCGAGTCGGCGCCCTCCACGAAGTTGGTGATCTTGTCGGCTTCGCGGGAGACGAACTTCTGATCGTGGATGCGGTTGGCGAGCCAGAGGATCAGCTCGTCCATGAACAGGATCAGCCCGTCGTACTTCAGCGACTTCGCATGCTCGGCGATGACGGCGAGGCCGGCGTCGAGCGAGATGAAGCCGTGTTCGTCCTCGGCGGCGTTCTTCGCGAAGCCGGGGAACCAGCTGGTGCTCGCGTCGTGCACCAGCTTGGCGCGCAGTTCGGCCGGGGTGGTCGGGTTGACCAGGTTGAGGTTGACCTCGGCGCCGTCCAGTTCCTCGGCGGCGAGGGCGGTGTCGAGGAGCGTCGGGGTCCAGGCGAAGGAGTCGCCCCACTCGTCGTCGGCATCGACGATGCCCTCGCCGTCGGCGGCTCCGGCGAGCCCTTCGATGAACTTGTCGTCTCCCATACGATCCCGCAGCGCGCGGATGTCCGCGAAGAGGGAGTCGGTCCGGTAGACCTGCGGCGTGGGCGCCTCGGGATGCAGTGCCTTGACGTGACTGACGTACCCGCCGAGCACCCGCTGCTCCAGGGACTTGGCCCCGAGCATGTGATACGGCACGAGCAGGAACTTCTTCCCGTCGGTGCTCAGCCACTCGTGCTTGGCCAGCACCGGATCGAAATCGGTCCGAGCACGTGCGGCCTGGTCGCCCCGGAGCAGGGCGTGCAGCACGGCCATGAAGTGCGACTTACCGGAACCGAACGATCCGTGCAGATACGCGGCCTTCGACGTCTGCCCGTCCAGCGCGGTCTTGATCAGACTCAGCGCCTCGTCGAAGTTCTCGAGAAGGCGCTCGGTGACGACGTAGTCCCGCAGCGCCCGTTCGGCGCCCTCCTCGGTGACGGCCTCGGCCAGCTTCAGGACGAAGTCCGACGTGGAGATGGACGTCTTGATGTCGATGACATCGCGGAGGAGGGGGGCCGTGGCGGCGGTCGGGGCCATCTCTGTCTCGCGTCTCCTGTTGTCCGTCTACTAAGCCTGCGTCCACAGGGCACCACGACGCGGCCCCCCACGACCGGGGACGGCGCGTGACGCTCAGCCCCGCACGCTGTCCCGGAAGTACCGTCCGCCGCTGTTCACACGGCTGCGGACCGTCTTCGATCGTAACGGGTGGGTACGACGCGCAGGAGACGTCGGGTGCAGGCCGACGCGAGCGGTGCGGGCCAGTCGGGTGCCGGTGAGGCAGTGCTGTTTCAACCCGACGGTCAGCGCATGGCCCGGGTGGCTGATGTGACCATCGGATACCCTCCCGCTGTGCTGTCTCCAGAGGATCGCCCCATCTTTCACTTCACGCACATCAGCAACCTGCCCAATGTGCTGGATCAGGGCTATGTCGCCTGTGACCGCATAGTGCGTGAGGACCGCAGCCTCCAGGTGGAGTGTGGAGACCAGCTCATCAAGGAGCGGCGACGCTTACGGAAGGTCGACCCGCTCCCGGGCGGAGTGGTCGCCGACTACGTGCCGTTCTACTTCGCCCCTCGCTCACCCATGCTGTACAAAATCAGCAAGGGAGCGGTGCAGACCTATGCGGACGGCCAGGATCCGCTGGTCTACCTGGTGACGACTCCCCGAAGACTGATGCGGGCCGGCTGCGTCAGCGTGTTCAGCGACGGAAACTGCGCGGCAGACATCACCGAGATCGAAAGCGACATGGCGCGTCTGGGCAGCCACGTGGACTGGTCGGTGATGGAGCGGGAACGATGGAACAATAGTCCTGAAGATCCTGATCGCATGCGACGGCGCATGGCGGAGTTCCTCGTACACGAGCGTGTTCCCGTCGCGGCCATCACCCACTTGGCAGCGCGGACGCGGTCACGGACGGATGCTGTACGGCAACTCCTGGACGGCCGGGGCCTCCGGCTCGACGTGATTGTCAGACCCGCTTGGTATTACTGAGACGAAGCCGCCCAGCAGGGAGAAGGAGGGAAGGCAGCCGTGATCATCTATGCGGAGGGTAACCTCCTGACTGCGCAAGTGGATGCTCTGATCAACACCGTCAACACGGTCGGTGTCATGGGCAAGGGAATCGCTCTGCAGTTCAAGCGGGCCTACCCGGACAACTTCGCGGCGTATGAGAAGGCGTGTGCGGGGGGCGAGGTGCAGCCCGGTTCCATGCACGTCCATGATCGAGGCGATTCAGTCAGGCCTCGGTACATCGTCAACTTCCCGACCAAGCGGCACTGGCGCTCGCCATCCCGTCTCGAAGACGTGCGGGAAGGCCTGAATGATCTCCGGCGCGTCATTGTCGAACGGCAGGTCCGTAGCATCGCCGTACCTCCGCTGGGATGTGGCAACGGAGGGCTGGCCTGGGATGATGTCCACCCTATGATCATCGCCGCGCTGGGCGATCTGCCGGACGTCGAGGTACGGGTTTTCCCCCCGCACGGTGCTCCGCCAGCGACTGCCATGCCGAACAACCAGGAGCCTCCTGCACTCAACCGTGAGCGTGCGGCTTTCCTGGTCGCCCTCGACCGGTACATCAAACGCGGACTTGCCGGGGGCTTCTCCATGGAGCGGCAGACGACTCTGCTGGAGGCCCATAAGGTCGTCTATCTGCTGCAACGTCTAGGGTTCGATCTCGGCCTGCGCTTTACCAAAGGCCATTACGGCCCCTACTCGGCCAGTCTGGACCGTGCCATTGCTGCACTTGAGGGGCACTACATCAGCGGTTACGGAGACGGCACGCGAGGAGCCTCAGCCCCTCTGTCACCCGCGCCGGAAGCTGTGGCTCGCGCAGCTGAACTCCTCAGCCCCGACAGGCAGTTCAGTGCTGCGATTGAGCGCCTCGAGCAGCTCGTCGACGGATATGAGCACCCGTATGGCATGGAACTACTCGGTACGCTCCTCTTCGCATCGGAAGTGCTCGTGTCCCGCCCAGCGACCTATGCCACGGCCGCCGAATACGTGAAGAAGTGGACACCCCGCAAGCAGCGCATGTTCACAGACGCGCACCTTTCGGCAGCCTGGGAACGTCTGACGAAATGCTCACTCACACCTTCTGCGACGCACCCTTCAGCGCAGAAGCCGTGAAGTCGAGCATCGCCTTCGCCGCAGAAGGGCACCGAAGCGGTGCTCCTGCAGCTTGAGGGTGCCAGTCCCTGATCGTAACGCGCACGGAGGGACGGGGAAGGGGCGAGTGCGATGGTCAGAGCGGGATCGTCAGCGTTCGACGACCTGAATGTGCTGCTTCAGTTCCTCAGCGATGCGCGCTGTGTCTCCGCCTGCGGGCATCCGCCAGTCGGTTTCGATGCCCTCTTCCACGGCGGGCTCGGAGCTGAAGCGGATCAGGTCGGGGGAGGGGAGGTAGGAGTCGCGGAGCCAGGCGATGAAGACGGCGGCTTCATCGGGGGTGTTGTCGGTGAGGACGACGGTGTCACGGCCTTCGTTGCTCGCGAAGCCGGTGAACTCGATTCCGTCCTCCGTCACGGCCCAGAAGGAGAGACGTACCTGTCGGCCTTGCCGCGTCTCGTAGCGGACTTCGGGGAACGCGGTCTGGAGAGCGTTGCCGAATGCGGCCAGGTCGAGGTTCCAGCCACTGGGGTTCTTGGCGGGTGCGTAGAGCAGGTAGGTCGTCTGGTATTCGTCGAGGTCCACGATGGGATAGGTCCTTGTCGTCCTGAGCTACGGCTCGTACCGGGAGGTGCCCTTGACACTCTCCGCCGCCATGAGCGTCTGCCAGTAGGCGGCTGCGTCCTTGTCGTTGGTGATGATCTCCAGACCACGGATCTGCTCATGCTGCTTCATGGCCTGCTCGTAGTCCCCGAGTTCGTCCTCATCCTTTCCGACGAGAATGTCCTTCTTGCTCCATTTCTTCTTCCCGTTCTTGTCGTACTTGTCTTGGAGGTCGAAGGTGTCCGGTGTGCGCCATGAGTTCTTTCTGCACTCTTCATCCGTGTCTTTCACGTGCTTGGCGTCGACCATGTAGCCGTCGGCCGGCCGCATTCCGTCCGCGGCGATGGCTCCCTTCCGAGCCTCCGCGGGCAGAGGGATCATCCGCTCGGGGTAGCCGGCAGTCCGCAGCTGGTAGGCGTTGGCGGGATCAGTCGTGCTGGTGCCCTTTCCTCCGAAGCCCAGGGGGCGCAGCGTGTTCACCCAGGACGTGAACGCCTTTCGCTCGCCGACGCTGAGCAACCGGGTGGTGCCCGGTACCGGTGCCAGCGGGTCCTTGTACGGAACATTGGTGTCGGGATCCCGGTAGGCGGCCGGCATGACACCCGGCAGGCCACCGCTGTAGGACGCGAGTGCCACGGGTACGGGTACGGGCACGGGGACCGGCAGCAGCGGCAGTCCGGGAAGGCCGGGGGGATCGTCCGAGCCCTGGGGGAGTTTGACCCGCTTCTCGGAGTCGTCGAGAGCGTTGGCGACATCGCCGAGCCGGTGGATCCACGGGTCGTCGAGCACGGCGTCGAGGAGCCCGCCGTCGTCACCATTGCCGCCGAACATGGGCGAGTCCCACGGTGCGTCGATGTGAAAGGGATCCGCCTGGTTCTGAACGATCTTCTTCTTGGCCGCTTCGACATGGTCGGCGTATCGGTCGCAGGCCTTGGCGAGCTGGTTGCACGCGGCCACGAGATTGGCGACCAGAGGCTCCTCCGACTGGGCCCGCTCCGGTGGGGTGGCGAAGCCGACGAAGCCCTGGAAGTAACGGCGGAACGCGTCCGCGGCCTCCCCGGAGTGCGCCTTGTCGGCAGTGTGCGCGCAAGCCTGCGCGTCCTCCAGGAATCGCACCATCAGCTTCCCGCCCCGGCGCCACGTATCCGCCACATCCCGCAGCTTCTCCGGCGAGCCGCGGAAGCGGTCACTCATGCCGCCCGGCGCGTACTGGTCGTACCAGGCAGTGTCGCCGACGACTTCCGGAAGCTCCTGCCCCAGCCCGAGGAAGCTCTCGGAGCAGTCCGCCCCGGGATCGCCCATGCCGGCGGTCAGATCCACCTGCTTCTCGAGAATCGCGGAGGCGACGCGGCTCTCCCGGGCCATGAACTCGCGGGCGTTACGCATCAGCCCCTTGCCGGTCTCGCCCATCACGTACGCGCTGAACCCAATCTTGTCGAGCGTGGTGGCGGCCGCCGACTTGTAGACCTTGGCGAACGCGCTCCCCGCATCGTCGTCCCCGGCCATGCCGTGCTGCCGGTCGAGTTCGTGGAAGAGCGCGATGGCGGTGTCCCGGGTGCCGACCATGACCGTGTCCACCATGCCCATGGACGCCTTGATCATGCCCTCGGCAATGACCTTCAGGTCTGGCGACAGCCCCACAGGACAGGTCCCTTCGTTCCAACTCGCCCAGAGGATAGGGCGATGGGACTTCCGTTCTATCGCACAAAGATCCTCATGGCACAGCGTCGCGGCGGCTCAGCCGGTGGTGTGTGGCTGAGGTGAGGCTCGGTGCCGTGGGCAAGCGCCGGCTGGGGGAGGGGGTGGCCCCGTGCTGACAGCTCTTGGCCGTCGGGTTCAGCTCAGGTGGGCTATGAATGGGCGCCAGGCGTGGAGAGTGAAGGCGATCACCGGGCCGGTGGGGTGCTTGCTGTCGCGGATGGGGATGAGGGCGGGGATGTTGTCGGCGATCTCGACGCACTCGTTGTTGCCGCCGCTGTACGTGCTGCTGTGCCACGTCGCGCCCGACAGGTCCGGCGTGCTGTGGCGTGCGCGATTCATGCTCTGTGCTCCTTGGCCCTGCGTCGAATGACAGCCCGGGATTCCATCGGAGAGAGGGAGGACGTGCGAGCGGCGTCGAACAGTTCTTGGTAACGGGCTACTTCCGCCTCCCGCTCCATCCAGATTGAGCCGGTCGGGTTGTCCGCCAGCACCACGTCGAGCGCTGCCTCCTCAGGGAAACCCAGTACTACGTACGGGCCGAACATACTCGCGTGGGCTCCGCGCGAGAACGGCAGGACCTGGATGGTCACGTTGGGATGCTCGGAAGTAGCAAGAAGGTGCTCCAACTGCGCCTGCATTACGGTGGGCCCGCCGACCTGTTGGAGGAGAACGGCTTCTGACAGCACCGCCCAGAGGTGCAAAGGGGAGTCGCCGCCGAGTCGTTCCTGTCGGGCGAGGCGAACCTGGACGAACTTCTCGATCTCGTCTGCCGTCTGCCACTGGCGCGAAGCCACCGTCACGGCACGGGCGTACTCCGGGATCTGCAGCAAGCCAGGAACAAGCTGTGCCTGAAAGGTGCGGATCTCACCGGCCATGGCTTCAAGTGCAATGTAGTCGCGGTATGTGTCAGCAAGGACCGAGCCGTACTGGTTCCACCACCCTTGCCTGCGACGGCGGTTGGCGTTGCGCGCAAGGTTGCTCAACCGCTCGCGAAGCTCGGGATCCGTCACGTCGTAGGCGTGCAGCATCGCGGTCAAGTCCGGGAGACGGACCGCCACCCGACCGTTCTCGATCCGGCTGATCTTGCCCTTGGTGCAGTCGAGCGCTTCAGCTGCCTGAGTGGTAGTCAGCCCTGCGGCCTCCCGCAATCGGCGTAGCTCGTCCCCAAGTTGGCGGCCAAGAACGGTCGAGGGGTTCGGGGTGGTGCTCTTCGCAAGCATGCCAACACCTTTAGCAGAGCTGTGGACGCGGCAGGGTGGGATTAACCCGAAAGGTGGAAGATTGCCACCATCCTAGTTGGCAACGTTGCAGATTCGAGTGATGCGCGTACATGCTGCTGGTCATGGACATCGGTGTCCCACGGCTCAACTTGCCGTCTTCATGGGGCTCCGACCGCGAGTCGATCCCCTGGGGGGATGTGCCATGGCTGCACATAACGAAGTCATCTTCCGGTTTGCCCGTAGCCGTCGTTGCGTGCCCAGAACGCGGGCGCTGGCGCATGCCGTGCTCAGCAGCTGGGGCGTCAGTCACGACGTCCTGGAATCGGCAGAGTTGGTGCTCTCGGAGCTGGTGACCAATGCGTTGCGCGTGCGGGTACCCAGTGATCGGCAGGTGGGCGTACGGATCGCGAGATCGCCGGAGGACGGGCTGTTGCGGCTGGAAGTCAGCGACGCGGGCCCGGGCAGGCCCGAAGTGCGGGCGCCCGGAGACGACGAGACCGGCGGGCGCGGGCTGTTGCTCGTTGAGGCGTTGGCTCACCGCTGGGGAGTTGTTGAGCGCGAGGCCGGGATCGGGAAGACCGTGTGGGCTGAGCTAAAGGCCCCGGACATTGTGGTCGAGCCCGTCGGGAGAGAGGTCGCGGCGGTCATGGTGCGGCCCGGCCAGTGGGTACGGGTGTGGGGCGAGTGGCGTGCTGTCCGTACGGTTCGCACTGAGCCGTACGCGGCTGGTGGACTCGCGGTTGTGCTCGGGCTGGACGATGGCCCGGCGCTACGGGTAAACGCGGCCGAGCCGTTGACCGTGCGGGATGGTGGCGTGCCCTCCTCCGCGCGGGAAGGTGGGGAGGAGGGCACGCCGGGGTGATCAGCCCTTGGTCGGCTTCCCGGGACGCCAGGCACGCAAGTCGTCGTCGGTCAGACCGAGTTCACCCTGCTTGGTCGCTCGGTAGCCCGCGAAGAAGGCTGCGGGAGAGCCGCCGTAAAGGGCGTCGAACTCGTCGTGCCACTGCGTGAGCCACGGCTGGAGTTCGAGGAGGCCGGCGAGCAGCGGGGTCATCTGCTCGTCGGACAGTTCGTCGTGGTTCGTGAAGTACGTGCTGAGGGCCTGGGCCTGCTCCTGGTGGTCCCAGCCCGCCCAACCGAACAAGTCCGGGGTGCCGGAGATCGCGCCGGTGGCGTAGGAGGTGAACCGCTCCTTCGGAACGTCCAGCTTCCCGCGGGCACGCCAGTAGGACGGCTTGAGGAAGTCGGCCGACGTGTACTTCGGCGGTACGGGGATCGAGTCCCGGATTTTCCGCTTGGAGGGTTCGTCCGGGGTGGCATCTTCCTGACGCTGGAGATTCCAGACTTGCTCCCAGTCGGCGCGCTTCCTCAGGCCGGTGGGCTTGTAACGCAGAGCGGCGAGGAAGGGGACATGCTCGTTAGCGAGAAGATCCGCGACGACGGTCGCCAGTTCCTTGCGGGGGGCGTACAGCTCGGCGACGGAGACAAAGTCCTCGTCGAGGGAGAGAGTGGAGGTGAGCTGTGCCCGGGTGAGGATGGTCGGCTGGCCGTCCTGGAACCAGAGTTCGCGGTTCTCGATCCGGTCGAGCAGCCACGAACGCAGGGCCTTCTCCTGGAGTGCGTCCCAACCCTCGGTCGCCCACCGGCGCTTGTACTCGGGGCGCTCGACCATGCCGATGGCGCGGGACGACTCGATGACGTCGATGCGCTTCTGGACTGTGGCCTTGTATGCATCCGACCAGTGGTCGGGGAGGGTGGTGATGAGGGTGGATCCGTGCCGCTTGAACCACTCGTCGGACGCTTCGCCCTTCTCGACCCGCCGAGCCAGCACGATCTCGAAGGCCCGCTCGCCGAGGGCGAGTTCGGGGACCTCGGATTCGGGAGCGCGAAGGTCTTCGGAGTGCAGGTTGTAGAGGGAGTAGACCTGCCAGTCCAGTTCCTCTTGGAGGGCGATCATGAGGGCGCGGGCGCGCTCCCACTTGGCCCGGGCTTCGCGGAAGTTGGAAGCGCTCGGTGTTCCTTCATCCGCAACAGAGGAAGGGCTGGCGACAGCAAGTTTCCGGGCAAGAGCGTCGAGGGAAGTGGCAAGATAGGTTGGATATTCGGAGGTCAGGGGAAACTGCTGAAGTTTCGTTCCAGTGAACTCGTAGAATTGCTCCCAGAGTTCCGTCTTGATCCCGGACTGGTGGCCTTCGGTCCCCTTGCTATGGCTCACCATTTTGAGCCAGAAACAGGCGATCGAACTGCCGAGTAGGCCTAGCAGTTGCAGGTGCGCCTCTTCGCTGGACCCGTCCCGCAACTTTATGACAGGTGCAGTGCGGTTGAAGACTTTCTCCCCACGGTCGAGAGCAAAATGGGGGTGAGTGGCGACGAATGGGAAGGCGATGGAGTGTGGTGAACGGTAGCGCTTCGGGAAGAACATGCTGTGGTCGAACCAGCGAAGCCCGCGTTCTGCGGGTTTCTGGCCAAAATCTACGCGCTCACGTAGGACGGTGCGATTCGGCCAAAGATACGCTCGTTCCTTCGAGCTGAGCTCGCGACGTTCGCCATCTGCGTCATAGGGGAAGACTGTCATGATGTCCGGGCCGATGGTGAAGTCACGAACAACATCGCCACGCGCCACGGCCACGCATTTCTCACGCAATGCCTGAGTCTTAGCTGCCGACGGTGACAAATAGAAGGCGTCGTCCAAACCGGTGTGCGTGGTCCTACCGATGGCGTCTGACCGTGCTTCAAGGCGTTGAGGGGAGCTTTTTTCAACTTGCTCCACCATTTCCAGGCCGCCATCAGTCAGAATCCAAGGCTGCTTGCCAAAGTAATGCCCGCGGTTGAGGTCATCAACCGAGACCCATTGGCTGACCGATCCTGGATTGTCGATCTGATTGACGATTGCGTTCCAGACAAGCCCATCCTCTCCGTTGTCTGGCACAAAAGGTTCGCCTTGGACGCTGCGCACAGTACGGATGGAATCCGAACGGTTACTTCCTGCGCGTCGCTTGCCCACCAGAATGACTGTTGGAGTCCCGTGTCCGGGAATGTATGCACCCGAAGTGTCAATGACCTCAGTCAGTTCTACCTTGTGCGCGAAGTACTCTTCAATCAGCTTGGCCCCGAACTCCCGCTTCATGAAGGAGTTCGCGGTGATCTGTCCCACCATGCCATAGCCGTGACCAGAAGGCTCACCCCTCTTCGCTAGCTGGAAAAATCGCTCGGCGAATGGAACGGATAGGGCGTACGTGCCTGCGCACGACGCGTACAACTGTCGGTACAGCGCGTTCAGCTTCTTGTCTTTGACGGTGATGTAGGGCGGATTCCCCACCACCACGTCATACCGCCCCTGTTCCAGGATTGCAGGGTAATCGTCCACGTCCTCTGTGGCATACGTGAATTCCGCCAGTGGATCGCCTGAGTCCTCGCCGATCAAAGTCAGTTCGAACTGGCGAACTTTCATGAGCGAGTCGCCCACTGCCAGATGGATTGGCCAGTCGTATTGCCCGGCCTCTGCCAGCGTTCGTACACCCGCGGCTGCCATTGCGGCGACAAGAAGTCGGAATCGAGCGATGGCCACTGCAAACGGGTTGATATCCACGCCGTGCACTGACTTAAGCGCTGCCTGCACCCGCTCATGCACGTCACTGTCAGGACGCCGCTTCGCCCAGAGCTGCACCATTCGCCGAAACGCGCCCAACACAAAGTGGCCTGACCCACAGGTAGGGTCGATCATCTTGAGTTCGCTGAACCGCCCGCCGAGCTCCCGCACCACCGGATCCATCGTTCGGTCGAGGATGAACTCCTCCACGAACTCCGGCGTCTGCAGCAGCGCGTACGTCTTCCGTGCGGCCTCTGACAGCCATTGGTAGAGATCACCGAGGAACCGCGTGTCCCACCCCTTTGTCCCGTCCTCGCTCAGCGGATCGGTGAAGTCATGGACCAGCTCATCGTCCTCCCGGCGCTCCCGCCAGAACTCCACCAGCGCCCGCGCCCCGTCGTGCGAGACGGGGATCTGGTACAGCGGGTTACGCCGCTTGTCGAACAGCAACTTGCCGGCCTGGCCGGAGCCCAACTCCGCGAACGCCCGCTCCAGCCACCCTCGGTACGTCGGGTCCGGCTCCTCCTCGACGTACTGCCTGTACCGGGCCTCCGCCAGATCCCGCCGCTCGGCATCCGGGCCCGTGAGGTACGGCTCCGGGATCAGCCGGTTGTCCTCGCAGAACCGCACGAACACAGTGCCCAGTACCCACGCCACCGCAACCTGCGTGACCCGCTCTTCCAGCCAAGCGCCCCAAGTAGCTCCCGTACGCCCAAGCTTGAACGCCTGGTCATACTCGGCCCGCAGCCGCCCAGCGACCGCCTCCGCCGCCCGCACCACCTCGGCACGCTCCTCCGGCAGCTCGGCCAGCCGTTCCTCCAGCCACCCATCCCACTTCGGGCTCCCCTTGGGATCAGCCTTCTGCAGCTTGCCGTACTCCGTGCGCAGCGGCTTCAGGACGGTCTCGCCGTCCCGTACCTGCTGGCCCAGGTCGACCTCGACCGCCTTCACCTGCTTGATCAGGTCCGTCAGCAGTGCCTTGGACTTGCGGTCGATCACTTGGTCACGTCTCCTGTCGTCATCCCCACCCCACGCGAGTGGCCCCGCATGCGGCACACGCGCTCAGCGCATCATCCCCGCGTGCCGCCAGCCACGGCACTCTCCGGCTTCGCGCGGTGCGCGTTCTGTACCCAGAACTCATTCAGCACGATCCACTCACCCAGTCCCGACTGATACGGCACTGCCACCGTCCCCAGCCGCGGCGGCCGGGCCGGGTCGCTCTGCGGACACAGCAGCCACAGCGCCCGACCACCACCCCGAGACCGCTCCGCCAGCCGCTCCAGTACGCCCATCGCGTCGTACCGCGCGAAGACCCCGCCGTCCGTCAGCAGCAACGGAGCAGCCAACCCGCCCCTGCCACTGTTCCCAGAACCTGTGCTGCCGCCCCCCGGCATCAGCAGCTCACCGATCCGAGGCTCCACCAGTCCCCACGCCGTCCCCGCATACTCGGCGAACTTCATCGCCCCTGGCGTCCCGGCCTTCGCCACATCCGCACGCAGGATCGTCTCCCACGTCGGCTTGGGCCGAGGGTCGACCAACTCGTGCAGCGCCTGCACGAACAGGTCGGCCACCGACACCACGACAGCACCGCCGCCGAAGTCGTCGCGCCCGAGTTCGTCTATCGCCTTTCGCGCCCACTCCGTCGGCACCGTCAGCACGCGGAAGCCATCCCGCCGCGCCGAGGCCTTCAATCGGTCCTCGGCCGTGCCCGCCGCCGCGAGATCCGGGTCGTCGGAATAGCGGTGCGCGGAGATGGTGCCCGTCGGCTGCCGTCGGGCGTCCGACGACAGATAGATCGACCCGCCGTCCGGGTTGCTCGGCAGGTAGCGCAGCGTCCCCGTGCTCTTGCGCGTCGACAGCACCAGGTCGAAGCCGGCCTCCCGCAGGGCCCTCGTCAGCGGGCCGCCCGTGGGCAGGGCATGGCCGCCGCGTTCGTTCAGCAGCTCCGGGAAGCGGGCCCGGACTCGCTCGTGGACGTCGTCCGTCGGCAGGCCCGGCTGCTCGGCCTCCGGCATACCCGGGATGAGCGGAACCAGGCCGGCCTGGGTGAGGCGCAGCGCTCGTACGAGCGGCAGCTTGCGCGGATAGATCTCCAGGCGGGGCGTCGCGGCGGCATGGCGGGAGGCGGCCACCGCGATCTCCACCATGCGCCTGTCGTCCCACTGCACCGCCGCACTCGGAGGCGGCACGGCACCCAGCTCCGCCACCACTGTCGCCGCCGTCGGCAGGGTGTCGAGCCCGGCCAGCCGGTCGGCGATACGGCCGAGCCGCTGGGCGTAGTCGAGCAGTCCCGGCGCGGACGGTGTGTCCGGTGCGTCTTCCGCGCCCACCTCCAGCGCCAACAAGCCCGCGCCCATGCTCTCGTCGGCTGCGTCGCGGTTCGGGGTGTGCCCGAACTCCGCCTCCTCCGGGACGAGTTGCTCAACCTCCACCACGGCTCGTACGGCGGCCAAGGCCAGCGCCCGGCGCTGCTCGCGCTCCTGGAGCTGCGTCCCGCGCCGCACGGTCAGCGCGTCGGCGATCTCCGCAGCCGAAGCGACCCTGCCCAGGTCGTGGAGGAGATCCAGGACCTCGGCGCGCAGTGCCCGTACCGCTGCGTGCTTCTTCCAGCGGGTCCGCTGGTTTTTCAGCATCTGCGGGATGCGGCCCCGCGACAGCCCGAGTACGCGCGAGACGTCCGTCTGCGTCGGCCAGACCCCGACCTCCGACGGCAGAACGCCATGCTCGTTGGGCAGGCGCAGCAACAGCCGCACCATCTCGCACTCGTTGTGGTTCGAGCCGTCCTTGCGCAGCGGCGGCACGAACACCGTGGCGAGGGTGTCGAGGCTGACGCTGCGCAGTGCGCGCTCGGGCAGCGAATCCGCACCGGCGCCGCCGTTCGCCGCCACCGCGTCGGCCGCCGCGGCCTCGGCGGCCGACAGTTCCTCCTTCGCGGCCTTGCGACCCTCGGGAGTGAGCGGCGCGGCGGGCTTCTCCGCGAACTTGAGGCGCCACTGCTTGATGCGGTTCAAGACTTCTTTGCGGGTCTTGGCCCCGAGACCAGGGGCGTTGACGAGCTGGCGCTGGCTGTAGTCGAGCAACTCACCCACCGTGTTGACGCTGAGGCCGTAGACGAACGACTCCGCGGCCGGGCTCAGGCCGGACGACGAGATCAGGGTGTCCCGGTCGACGCGGTCCGCCAGCCGCTCGCGCTGCTGCTCGGCGCTCTCCTCCTCGGCCTCCGGGATGGCCGCGTCCGGGGCGGGCTGCTGCGCCGCCTCGCCCTGCGCGGGTGACGCCACGTGCCGTGACGGGCGGCGGGACGAGGGCTTCGCCTCGTCCATGGCGAGGAAGATCTTCTTCCAGGCGTCCCGCATCGGCTTGAGGTCGGGGAAGCGCTGGGAGGCGTCCCGGTGCAGTGCCTTCTGGAAGAACGCGACCAGGCCGTCCCGTACCGCCGGGTCCAGGGCGTCGGCGGCGATTCTCGGGTGCGGTTCCTTCTCCGGGTCGGTCTGGCGTGGCGAGACCTTGCCGTCGCCCCACACCGGGAGCTCGCGGGAGGCCATCTCGTGCAGGGTGACGGCCAGGGCGTATCGCTCGGCGTGGGCGTCGTAGACAGAGCGGTCGGTGAGCGTGCCGATGAACGGGTCGAGGTAGCCGTCCGTGCCCGCCGCGGTCTCGTTCACCGGGTAGCCCGCGAGCGAGAAGTCGATCAACACCAGTTCGCGGGTGCGGTTCGGGCGGATACGGATCGCGATGTTGTCCGGCTTGATGTCGCGGTGCCACACGCCCTCGCCCTCGAGGAAGTCCACCGCGCCGAAGAGGTAGTCGCCGTACGCCTCGAGCTGGTCCACGGACAGACGGCCGAACTCGCGCAGCTGCCGGGCGACCGTCTCCTCCCGGCGTCGGCGCTTCGTGCCTGGCGCGGACGGCTCGGCGCTCTCCTCGCGCTCGTCGCCGACGTACTCCATGACCAGGACCGTGCGCGGGCCGATGCGCTGCGGCTCCGGCTCGACCAGGCGGATCACCCGGGAGTCCGGGCGTAGCCGGCCCAGCATCTCGGCCTCGCGACGCAGCACCTCGCCGCGGCTGTCCGACGTCGCGACCTTCAGCACCGCCAGAGACTTCGAGAAGCGCACGTCCGGGCCGGCGGTCAGGTCCCGCACCAGGAACGCACGGCTCGTGGAGCCCGTACCGAGGCGGCGCCTGACCTCCCAGCGGCCCGCCAGCACGTCGCCCGCCACCGCGTCCAGGGGGTCCTTCTCGGGTTCGGCCGGGCGTGGGGCCTCGGCCGACGGAGGTTCGGTCAGGTCCGCCTCGACGACCTCCAGCATCTCCAGGAAGTCGTCGACCGACGACAGCCGGGCGGAGACGTCGTAGGCCGTGGCCGCCTGCACCAGCTCGTCGATGTACGGGGAGAGGCCGTCCACCACGGAGCTGGGGCGCAGGCCCTCGCCCGCCTCGTAGCGGGCCACCAGTTCGGCCTGGCTGGCGGCCGGGGGCCTGCCGGTGGCCAGGAGATAGGTGAGTACGCCGAGTCCGTACAGATCGAGGGCCACCGGATCAGGCCTGAGCGCGGTCAACTCCGGGGCCAGATACGGGTCCGCGCCCTCGGCGAGATGCGCGCCCGCTCGCGAGAAGGTCGTGGGTGCGAACCGCTCGCCATTGCCGGCCACACCGTGCTCGGAGCTGCGCTGGACGGCGACCTGCCAGTCAGAGATCTGCAGGTGCGGGCTGGACCAGGCGCCGGTCTCGCTCTCGGACTCTCCCCGGCGAGTACGGCCGCGCGGGATGACGTGGACCGCACGGGCCGCCAGGGTGCGGTGGAAGATCCGACGGCCGTGCGCCGAGCGCACCGTCTCGGCGAGCTGCCGCACCAGCGCCATCCGGCTGAGGATGTCCAGCTTCTCGCCGTACTGGATCAGGTACTCGTCCAGGCGCAGCGTCCGTGGATCGAAGTCGAAGATCAGGGCAGGACCCGCCGAGTGGCCGGAGGGGTCGTACTGCTTGAGCTGGACGACACCGGGGTGCCGGAAGTGGCGCAGCACAGCGGCCTCACGGCGCGCGGCACGCTCGACGGATGCGCGCAGCTCTGCGTCGGAGCCGCGCTCGCGCAGATAGACACGGACGCGAGCGGCCTCTGGCAGCTCACTGTGCTGGGCCAGATAGTCGGCCCAGGTCGGGCCCGAGTCGAACGCCTTCCGGCTGAGCAGATACGGGCCGACCTTGTACTCGGCGTCGCTGCGCGCGATGCCGATGCGCTCCAGCGCCGCCTTGATCCGGCGCGAGCGGGCTGCGTCGATCCGGCGGTACTCGTCCTTCGGGGGCTCCTTCAGCATCTCGGTGAGCTGGTGCACCGTGAAGACGCCGTTGCGGTCGTGGGCGGGCAGTCGGTTGCGCAGCGAGGAGTCGGTGAAGCAGACGGCTTCCGAGACCCACACCCTCTCGCCGTTCTGCTGCAGCAGCGCGGCCAGCTCCTTGGCCTTCTTGTTGGCCAGGTGCAGCGGATTGCCGTGGGGGATCTGCCGGCCGCTGGGCTGGGTCTGCAGCCAGGTGCCGTTGCGGGACTCGACGGAACCGTGCCAGTCCTTCAGCTCGATCAGGTGGACGCCGCCCGGGGCGATCACCAGCAGGTCCACTTCCCTGACGTGGCCGGTGTGAGCGGTGAAGGTGAAGTTCGACCAACCCCGCCATGGGTCGTTGTCCGGGAGCTTCTCGCGGATGGCCTCCAGGCCCCTGTGTTCATGCTGGAACTCGGAGTCGGTGACCGCGGTCCACCGGCCGTCCCGCATGTGCCATCCCCGCTTCGTGTCGCTCTGTGCCGATTGCTGCTGCTCAGGCAGCAAAATGCCCCGCTCAGATCGTAGCGGTTGAGGTACGGAAGGTGCTGGCTCACGTCGGTGATCGACCTCGGATACGGGAGTGACTGGCCGCCTCTTCAGCGGAGCCGTTCGGGACTGCTGGGTCAAGTCCCTGACGGATAGCCCTCGTTAGTATGAAAATCTGATCGCCATGGGGAATGAGCATGGCGATCGCCCGATCTTCGAGGCCGACGCAGCAACGGACAATCGGGATGGTACGGACCCCGGCAGGGAAGCCGATGACTCGGTGCAGTGGCTGCTGCAGCCCAGGGGCGGGCCCGACGTGCGTGGGCCCAGGAACTTCGATCGCTCGATACGCAAGGGAATCTGGCTCGCGGAGTATGAACACGTCCTGGGCGAGGACGCGGAGCAACTCAAGCGACTATTCCCCGATGGGTTGGCCCGGCTGTGGGGGGCAACGCCTCTCAAGACGAAGCACGCCAAAGGAACCGCCCTGCGGGATCGGAGGGTCGGCGACGAGGTGTTGTTCTACGCCGAGAAGAACTTCATCGCCAAAGCCCGCGTTCTGGGGCTGCTCCGCAATCCCGAGTTGGCCAGAGCGATATGGGGGGAGCAGAAGGATGGGCGGACCTGGGAACACATCATGGCTCTGGGCGATGTCGTGGAGTTCAAGATCCCCGCGGCTCCTATCTTGAGCGCGCTGGCACTGGGGAAGGAGGTGCGCTACCTCAGACTGGTGCGGGCTGCTGAGCGGCGGCGTCACCTGGGACTGCTTGACACGCTGGTGGCCGGGAACGCAACCCCCGTAGGCCAACCCACGAGCGGAGAAGCTGCTGTGGCGGCGGCGGTCAAGCTGGGCCGCGAAGAGCTACTTCGCGCTCTCGGGACCTTGGACGCCAGCGTGCCGGAGGAGGCGCGTACGCGCCACGGATCGCTGACGCTGCTGTGGTCCATCAGCCGTCTCGTATCGGGGCAGAGCCGCCTTGTGTCCTGGCGCGACTTCAAGACCGAGATCAGTCCACTTCTCCTGGAGTTCGGCGGCTCTGGTACGGGGGCTGCACCTGAGAACCCGTTTCGGCACCTGCGGAGCAGCGGATTGTGGGAGGTGGAAGGTGCAGAAGGCGAGGGGCTCGACTCGGCGTTGGCGACGGCCTCGGCTGAGTCCGACATCGCGGCAGGTCTTCGGCCAGAGGTGGCGAAGCTGCTGAAGCAGCCGCTCACCCGTGCCGAAGCGATCGGCCTGCTCTGCACCACCTACTTCCAGGATGTCGACCAGGGGGCTCTGCTGACCCGACTCGGCCTGGCTGGGTACGGCCATGCCAGTGGGAACGCAGGCGAGGAGGCCGGGGAGCGAGAGGGAACGGATGAGGCCATGGGGCGCGGAATGCGTCGCCCGGTGAACTCGTCGCGCCCCGATCGGGACCTCCGCCTCGTCGAGGACATCAAGTTGCTCTACCAGCAGGGCTGCCAGGTATGCGGAGTGCGGCTGGAGACACGTTTCGGTCACTACAGCGAGGCTGCGCATATCCAAGGGCTCGGAGCCCCGCACGACGGACCAGACAAACTGTCCAACTTGTTGTGTCTTTGCCCTAACCATCATGTCCAGTTCGACAGGCTCTTCCTCTTCATCGACGAGGACTGGAACGTCCGGCGAAGCAGAGACGGGGAACTGATCAGCCCACTGAAACGCCACCCCGAGCACACCATCGACGAAGAGTGCGTCGAGTACCACAGAGCACTGTGCGGCCGTAGTCGCTACAGCCTCGGATCGGACTGATTTTCCAGGCCGGAGCGATGGATGCGGGCTTGGCCACGGAGTCCCAGGCCCCGCCTCGCTCTGGCCTGCACAGTGCGACCGACTGCTCCTGTTCGTTCGGTATCGGCCAACTCGCTGCCCAGGTAGGGCTATTGCGTGTCCGGCTGAGGCAAGGGGTCCCTACCCAGTTCATCGGCGACGGCAGCAAACTGGCTCAGGGCGGCCTCCAGGTTCTCGACGATCTCCCTGGCGATCACTCCTGGGGGAGGGGCGCTGTGGGTGCCATCAAGATTTGCGTCCTCCTCCCAGGTGATGTCCAGGTTGAGATGCTCACGGGCGATCAGTTCGTCGTAGGAGAAACACCTGAAGCGCTCCGTCTCACCCCTGCCCGTCCGAGGCTTTCCCGGTAGGTAAGCTTCGATGAACTCGGCAAGATCAGCTTGTTGCAGTGGTTTATGCTTGAGAGAAAACTGCAGGCCAGTTCGCAAGTCGTAGACCCAGAGTTTTGAGGTGTTGGGCTTTCCTTCGGTGCGGGCACCCTTGTCAAAGAACAGAACATTCGCCTTGATGCCGCTGGCGTAGAAAATTCCAGTAGGCAGTCGCAGAATCGTGTGCAGGTCGAAATCATCGAGCAGGCGACGGCGCAGCGTCGAACAAGTGCCGGTCTCGAACAGTACGTTGTCGGGGACGATGACGGCTGCGCGCCCGTTCATCTCCATCAACGACATGATGTGCTGGAGAAAGTTGGCCTGTTTGTTGGTGGTGATCAGGAAGTCGTTGCGTGGGTAGTGAACGTCCTCCTTTCCCGCCACACCGTTTCTGTCCACAGCCGTTATCGCAGCCTTCTTGCCGAACGGCGGATGGGCGAGGACGAGGGAGGCGTGTCGACTCGGCTGTGTGAGGAGAGCGTCCTCCGTCTCCACGAGCGACTGCCCGGTGGCGGATCCCAGGCCGTGCAGCAGCATATTCATCACAGCCAGACGCGCTGTATTCGGGACCAGCTCTTGTCCCCAGATTCGGCCCGAGCCGATGGCGCGATTTTCGTCCCAGGCTAGTTCGTCTGCGTGATGCTCGAGAATGTAGTGGTGTGCGGCGATGAGGAAACCACCAGTACCACAGGAAGGGTCTGTGATGGTGTCGGTCGGTCGCGGCTGCACCGCATCTACTATTGCATTGACGAGCGGGCGTGGAGTGAAATATTGGCCCGCGCCTGTTTTGATGTCTTCTGCGCTCTTGGCGAGTAGGGCCTCGAATGCGTCGGCCGTGAGATGGAAGGGCAGCCCGTTCCAGTCCACTGCGTCGATCAGATCGACGATCAATTCCCGGAGGAGGTTGTCATTCGGGATGCGATTCTGGCTCCCGGCGAAGAGAGTGCCAACTGCAGTGGCCGGGTCCTCCTTGGCAAGTTCGGCGAGGATGACGCGATATTGGTCTCCGAGTCCCGAACTCGTCTTTTCCATCAGAGATTGCCAGTCGTATCCCACTGGCACGAGGGCGGCGCGTTCCTTCGTCCCTGAGGAGGGTCTGGCGGTAGTCTCGTCAGCCATCTTGAGGAAAACGAGATACGTGAGCTGCTCAACGAACTCGGCGGTGGACAAACCGTTGTCACGGAGGACGTTGCAATATTCCCAGAGCTTGGCGGCGAGCGGGTTGGCCTTTTTGCCCGCCAGGGTGGGTAATGTGCGTCTCAAAGCTCAAACTCCAGCTGAATAGCGGTGTGGGCAAGGGGTGAGGATGGTGAAGGCTTCGGCCGGCGGGGACGCCGAGGCATGGATTGCCTCCTGCGTCCTTGGGCTTCCCACTCGGCTCGGATGCGAGTGAGGTGGGCGCTGACCGGCTCGTCGGCGGGGTCCTGGCGAACGAGTTGCCCCTCGAAGGCGCGAGTCAGCAGAGACTGCCTTAGATGCTCCGACTGAAATTGGAGTGACTCTATTTGCTCCGTCAGCCGGTCAATGCGCTTGAGGTCATCGTTGATCGCATCGCCGATTATTAATTGTTCCTCGCGGGGCGGGATAGGGATCTGTGCACGCATTAGGTTCTGCTGAGTGATGTTGCGCATGGACTTCAGGGTGCCAGTGGCCATACTTGAGATCTGTTTGCGGACATAGGGGGATGAAAGAACGTGGATGAGCCATGTCTTCTCTATGCCCTCCTTCGGGACAAGGCGAAGGCTCTTGTCGCTCAGTAGCAATTGCGGGCGACATTCGCCAACCAGGACCGAAGCGCCTACGTGGACGGCGGTGTTGGCGCGGCTGACCAATATGTCATTCTGCATTATCTCGTGCCGTGGGTCGATGTGCGTGCCGGCCTGAACGGCCTTGTGTTCATCGTTGTTGAAATTCCCCCACGTCATGGCGCTGGCTTTTATTACGCCCCACTCGTTTTCCTGGGCAGGTCGACGTTCGCGGGGAAGTGATCTACCTGTCTCGATCCGCGCGATGACGTCGCCAAGGTTTCCCCATCTCCAGTGGGCGGGAGTGGAGGTAAATGGGACGCGTCCCGAAATCGCAGTTTTTCGGACCGCTGAGCGGAGTTCCGGTATGAGTGAGAGCCCGTGCTGGAGACTGCATTGTCCGGCATCGAGACGGGTGAGATTATTTTCCAGTTTCTCGACGATCCGCCGTTGTTCTGCTATTGGCGGCAAAGGAATGCGTATATCTGCCAAGGCGTTGTGGCTGATCGTGTAGGCGCGGTGGGCGGTGGTGTGCGCGGCCTTCTCGATCTGGAGCCGTACGAGTAAGGACTCCCAGATGCTCGCCAGATACTCTGGAATCATGACCGCTGGATGTGATCTGACGCGAATCATGGTACTGGGAAATGCTACGGGATAAGGTACATGTCGCGCGAGGGCCCCCGCCCCGATAAGATCGTGAGATCCGTTCGCACGGCTCACAAGAAAGTCTCCATCGGAGACGAGGAATCGTGCGGCTTGATCCTTCGTCCACGCGCCATTTCTCTGCTCGGAGAAGTCCACGCCTCCTCTTTTGAGTGCCGTAAGACGTAGAAACGGAAATCCATCGGCTGTGGTCCTTACGGATCGACCGTTGAAGAGCGGGTCACCGAGTACGTCCGCCAAACGGACCCACGCCCAGCCGGCCGGAATTTCCCATTCGCTCACGTCGACTCTCCATTCAGTTCGCTCTGAAAGAAGTGGCGCATCACGCGCCGTGATTGGCGCATGCGAAGCTTCCTCGTGCTTGTGCCGAGTCGGCCGCAACCACACGATCAGGCGTACCAGGTCTACCAGATGCCCTGGCACGGCTGGGACCGTGTTCGGAGACGCCCCGACCGCGTCGCTGGGCTTCAAACCTCAGCGAGATCAACGGAGTTCGGCTACGGTTGCTTCGTGCCGTGTCTCTTCTTCGGAAGGTGCGGTCGGAACTGCACAGGCTCGGCAGTGGAGCGCATCCCTTGTGGACGCCACTTCGGTGGTGTGGACCGCCCGGTAGGGCAGGACCCGTTCTACCGCCTTGGCGGGGGGCTACCTCGCGGCTTTGCAGAAGGGTTGTTGCATGAGCAGCGCCTCCGACAAGAACGCACAGACGCAGCGCGCGTGGCACCGCGAGCTCGCGCTCCGTATCGCCGCCGGCCTCGTGGCCAAGGCGCTGTGGAGCGTTGTGCAGACGGCGGCACGGGTCTGCGGTTTGTAGCCGCAGGGTGGTGGGGTCCTCGGACCCCACCACTGAACCTGACTTTCAGCTCAGAGATTCGAAGCTCAGCTGCAGATCCTGCGGGCCGGCCTTCAGGCGCTTCCTTCTCCTACGCCCGCGCTTCGGCACCGGCGGAAGCCGGACCCCGTGTGCTTCAGGCGGAAGGCTGTGCCACGTGGGACGCAGGCCGTCGTCCTCGACGGGGCCGACCATCCTCTTCAGGTACGCCTGAGTCTCGGCGTCCGTCGAATACAGCACCGTCGCGCGGCTGGCCCGGGTCATCAACACGTGATAGGCGTTGCGTACGCATTCGTCGAACCGCTTGTTGTTCCTGGACCGGATGCTCTCGTCCGCCGAACCTGGCCTCCGCACTCGCCATACCCCGCGTTCCTTGTCGCGGGTCAATGCCGCGCGCCGGTACTCCCAGTGGTCCTCGCGCCAGACCATGTCGTCACCGATGATCACGCCGCACCAGTCCCACTCCAGCCCCTGCGCGCTGTACACGCAGCCGATCTGGCCGACGCCCTCGCGTCGTACCCCCCAGAGCTTGGCGGGCGGCGCGTCGTTCGCACCGGGCCTGTCTCCCTTGACGTTCCACGGGCGATGCCAGTCCCCGATGCGCACATCCGACTCCAGCGTCTTGTCCTTCCGCAGCGGCGTCCACGGCCAGCAGAAACCCGCGACCATACGCGCACTCGCTCCTGCCTCGTTCTCCTCCAGGATGATCCGCTCCAGTTCCTCCGGGCTGTCCGCCACCTCGACGTGCATGAGGCCGTCGGGTATCCAGCTGTCCGGCTCGCGGTCCGAGATGCCGAGGAGATCGTGGACCCAGTCGCGATAGCGGTCGCTGCCTCCGCAGCGGAACTGCTTGTGGAGCTCGTACGTCCTGGGCGTGATGTGACGATTCTCCGCGGCTTTCCGGATCAGGTCCGCCGTCCCCACCTCATTGGGACGTACGACTTGGCTTCCGTCCAGCAGGAAGACGGTCACACGGGCGGCGTCGAGGAGATCATCCACCTGAGGTTGCTTCCCCCACTGTTCCTCCGGCAGGTAGCGGGACGTCGAGCGCGCGCGCAGGCGGTGTGCTTCGTCGCAGATAAGCAGATCCAACGGCGGCTGAGGCGGGGTGATGAAGCTACTGAAGAAGGCGAACCTGTCCTGGAACTCACCATCTTCGTAGCCGACGTGCTTCTTCATCGCAGCGTCGAACGCACGGGAGCCGCTGGCGTACTTGACGTTTCCTCCTGCGGCCGAGAAGCGCTGCAGCAGCTCCAGTCCGATCGCGCTCTTGCCGCTCCCGGCCCCTCCCTCGACGATGAAGACGGCACGTTCTTCGTTCTCTGGAAGACGCTTGACGGCCAGATGGATGTCTCGGAAGACTCGACGCTGCTCACCTCGCAAGGTGAAAACCGTGTCTTCGCCTCGCGACGACATCATCGCGGCTAGCAGTGGTGTAGTCCGGATTGCCAGCCGCTGCAGAACCATCTCCGCCGCAGAGGCACTTCCGTTCTCCGCGAAGCGTTCTCGCAACTCGTCGAGGAGATTGGCGCGCGAGTCGGCCGTGATGGTCAACGCGTGCGGTCCCGTGGAGGTGCGGGCCGAGAACAAGGGGGCCACATCGGAATCGCGGGCGTTGTGCAAGTAGGAGAGGCCTGCGTACTCGATCTGCATGCCCTTGAGCGGGCCCTCGTCACCAGTGAAGTAGTCATATGTGGCTTGGAGTTGGTCGCTGGGGTGCGGCTTGGGGCTCGCATAGCCGGGAACGTCGACCCTTTCGGGCCTCTTGATGCTGTGCGAGACCGAACTCCACCGCTTGAGTTCCACCAGCAGGACCGACTCCCGATCCGTTTCCGGGTGCCGTCCCACCAGTACGACATCCACCGGTGCGTCAGCACCCTCGGGCTCGCATTCCACGAGCATCCGTACATCGCCACGGCCCGCGCTCACCAGGTCGGTGGCGAGTTGTATGAGGCTTTCCTTCCAGGCTGCCTTCTCCCCGTCGCTTACTTCTGTCTTCTTGAAAGACAGCCAGCGCGCGGCCAGATGGGACAGCAGCAGGCGCCGCTGATCAAGTCTGAGAAGGTCCACCGCAGGAAGCTGCAGCAGGAGCACGAGGAAATCCCCCTAGGCACGACAAACTCGTGCGGGTGGGGGCATGTCCACTGGGAAGCCCGTCGGGCCGCATCCGACAGGTGATCACTCTACGGTCACAGCGCCGAGCGGCGCTCGTACTCCGGCGGCCGGGTGGTGCGGGCTAGCGGCCCCTTCGACAGATTTAAAGCCTCGTCACTGCGGCCCGACGGATGCCCACGTTCAGGCCGGTTCTCGCGAGCTGTGGCAGACGCCCTCAAGCTCCTGCGGCTGCCGGCCTGTACAGGAAGTGCGCCGCCTCTTGTGGCGGCATCGGCACCGGAGTCCGTCACGGGCGGCGGACGGCCGCGCCACCCGGCGGTGCACAGCCCGGTCACAAGGGGAGAGCATTCGCACATGCGGCACTACACAAGCGCCGGTACCTCGGCCCGAGATGCCGGATGGACGAGCGACCGCAGCTTCTCGCGGGTCTCCGCGTCCGTCGAGTAGAGGATCGTCCCGACCATTCCCCGCGTCAGCAACACCTTGTACGTGTTACGGATGAGCCGGTCGACGTCATCATCTGGTGTGGCCTTGGTGAAAGACGGGTCCTTCGAGGCCGAGCGGTCCACGACCCAGCGGTCCGTTCGCCAGACCAGGTCGGGACCGATGATCACGCCGGACCAGTCGTACTCGAAGCCCTGCGCCGTGTAGACGCAGCCGACCTGGCCGAAGCCGGCCGGGTCGGTGGCCCAGAGAGGTGCGGGCGGTGCGCCGAGCACGGACCGGTCGCCGTAAAGGTTCCAGGGGCGGGACCATTGGCCGATCACGACGTCTTCGGGGAGTGTCGTCATGTCGGGGGTGATCTTCGTGGTCCATTTCCAGCAGTAGCCGGCCGACATGCGGGCGCCGTAGCCCTCCTCCCGGCGCGCGACGAGGAATTCCTCCAGCTCCTGCGGGGTTTCGGCGGTCAGTAGTTGCAGCTTGCCGTCGGGCTCCCACTGGCTGGGTGTGCCGCCGTCCAGGCCGAGCAGGTCGACGACCCACTTCTCGTACGCGTCGCTGCCGCCGCACCGGAACTGGCCGTCCAGTTCCACGACCGTGCAGTCCAGGTCCTGCGCGGCGGCGGCACGCTCGATCTCCTGCCTGGTCCCCATCTCGCCGGGCCGCACCACCTGGTGCTGGTCGAGCAGGAACACGGGGACCCGGGCCGCGTCGATCAGTTCGGCCACCTGGGGTCGTCCGGTACGCAGCGCCGCCTTGGTGTAGCGGTTGGCGGAGGTCTTCCGCAGCCGGTGGGCCTCATCGCAGATCAGCACGTCGAGGTCGTTGGGCTCGGCGTCCATGAAGCTGTTGAAGTACTTGAACAGCTGCTGCACTTCACGTTTCTTGTGCCCGGCGACCCTGCGCATTGTCTTGGTGAACGACTGCGATCCGGTCGCGTGGAGTGCGGGTACTCCGCGGCGGTACAGCTCACCCAGGACCGATAGCGCAATCACGCTCTTTCCGGATCCGGGGCCGCCGGTCACCACGATCACCTGCTTGTGGTTGCCGCGCTTGGCTTTGCGGACGGCGGACATCACCTGCTCGTACGCGACCCGCTGCTCGGCGATGAGTACGAACTGCTCGCGGTCGCGGATCTCGTCTGCTGCGACGGACATCAGCTGCTTCGACGGCCGTACCTTGGCATCGAGCAGCACGTCGGCCACCTGTGCGCCTGGTTTTGCGGCGAGCCGTGAGCGCAGGAAGTTGAGGAAGGCGCCGCGCTGTTCACCGGTGTACATCCGGCCGTACTGGTTCTCCTCGACGCTCCTCAGCCCCGCGATCTGGAACTCGGTCGCGTTGTGCAGGAATGCCACGCCGGCCAGCGAGTTGGGCATCCGCTCCAATGCCCCGTTGAACGACAGCAGATACTCGCAGTAGCCCCGCACCTGCTCGATCGGATTGAGTACGGGCTGCGCGTACGCGTCGATGCGGCACAGCAGTGGCTCGTCCTCCTCCGGGTAGGCGGCGCTCCACTGCTTGAGTTCCACGACGACGTACGACGGTTCGCCTGTGGTCGGGTGCACGCCGGCGAGTACGGCGTCCGCGCGCTTGCTGGTGAGGGGCAAGCTGTACTCGACGAGGACCTCCACGTCGTCGAGCCCGGCCTCGATCAGCGCGTTGACGAGCGCCGGCAGACTGCGTTGCCAGGACCGTATCTCCGCCTGTGCGGGGCTTCGGCCGTGCTGGTGACGGAAGTTCTCGGTCAGATGCAGCGCCAGCGACCCTTCGAGGAGGCGGGCGGCCACGGATGCCGCGGACTCACGGAACAGCAAGAAAATGCCCCCAGGCAGCACGAAAAAGACTCGTGCGGGTGGGGGCATGTCCTCCGAAGTCCGCCGCGCGGGCGGATCAGGAAGCCCGTCGGGCCGCTGAGATGGTGCTCGCCATCCTAGGTGAGGGTGTCGATCACGTGGAGGGGGCGGGGGAGGGCTCGGGCAGGTGTATTCACCGATACTGAGCGGTCTATGCCCGGGAGCAAAGCCGTGCGGGACCCCGACTAATCACGCTTCCTCGGCACTTTGACCACGCGGCGAGGGTGGTGGGGAGTCAGAGGTGATCTCATGCTCTGGACGATGACGCCGAGCGCCTCGGCTTCCTTCTCGGTCAGTTCGTCCAACAAGGGTGCGAGCTTCATGACACGGGCCGAGACGTCGGTGCCAGGCTGAACGCCGAACCAGTCGGCGGAGATCATCGCGCACACCTGGTCTTCGGTCGTGCCGAACAGCTTAGCGATCCCGGCCCACTCGTCGGGTGTCGGCGGTGCTGTGCGCCCCTGCTGCCCTTTCCACGGGCCGTGTTCCACGACGTTGCGCCACCAACTATGGGAGCGCGCCCTGTCGCAGCCAACCTGCATGGCGATGTAGTCCATGCGCTCAGCGAGCGCCTTCGCAGTGTCCCTGAAGGGCGTGTTCGTCATGGACCGACTCTAGAAGATATCAACGACGCGCACATGAAGATGACAGAATAAGTGGGCGCAGTGAATCTGTGTCTACTCGCATCGGATGGATCTGCCACAGAGAGCTTCCGTTGAGGTGGCTGGCGGCGGTCCACTGGCAGGGCGGGGGCACCTTGGAACGGTGCTTTGTCTCGGCCCATTGCCCACAGGACATTGGTCCGGCGGCGGGCGAGGGCGAGCACCGCTTGCTGATGCTCCTTGCCTTCCTTGTGCTTCCTGTCGTAGTACGCCTTGGAGCCGGGCAGCAGAACACGCTCACCTGCGCAGTATGAAGCGGCGGTCGCCTCTCTCACCAACCGTCGAGCGAAACCTGGGGTCCGTCGGTGAGGTAGCGGTTGAGGGCGCTGGCGGTGGTATCCACGAACTCCTGGGGGATGGAGTCGGCGTCGACCCAGCAGACCTTGGCGTGCTTGCGCGGTTCCCTGTTATCCGGTTCACCGGACCATTCGTGGGTGGTGAAGACGACGGTGAGGAAGCCGTTGGGGGCTTCGACGCCCCAAGCGCCGTGGATGATGTGGGCGACCTTCAGGGACTGCGGCTTTACGGTCAGGCCAGTTTCCTCGTACAGCTCGCGTACGGCCGTTTCGGTGATGGGCTCGCCGGGCTCGCTTTTGCCGACGGGGAGGTCCCACATGCCCTGGGCGAACTTGGCGTTCTGGCTGCGCTGGAGGAGGACGACTCGGTTGGTGGTCGTGTCGTGGACGATGACGGCGGCGACCAGCAGGGTCATGGATTCGAGGGCGGGCGGCAGGGCTTTGGGCTGATCGTCGGTCTTCGGCTGAGCCACGGTTGCGTCCCTTCATCGGCCAGTTGGTGGGCAGCTTAGGCCAGCACTTCGCGTGCGCGGCGGGCGAGCTCGGTGGCTCCTGGCACTTTGCGGCGCTGGTAGATGGAGAGGGTGGAGCGGAGTGAGGTGATCGCCTTGCGGGTGCGGTCTGAGGTCATGCCCTCCATAAGGGTGAGGGCCTGGGACCAGGCGGCTACGGCCTCGTCGGCGCGGGCCTGGGCGGCGAGGCTGTCGCCGAGGTCGGCGTAGGTGAGGGCGTGGACGCGCTTGTACTTTTCGGGGTCCCAGCGGATCAGCGCGTCGCGGTGTTGTTGTTCGGTGCCGATGTGGTCGGCGAGGTCGGTGAGCGTGCGGGCGGTGTGGCTGGCGACGGTGCCGGCTGCGGGGCCGCTGACATGGGAGTAGCTGGGCTGGGGGCCGCCGTCGCGTAGTAGGGCGTCTTCTGCGGCGAGCAGGGCGCGGGCCGCTGCCGGCTTCCCGCCGGTGGCGGCATAGGCGCGAGCGTGGGTGATGTGAAGGAGGGCTTCGGTCTGACTGTCGATGTGGCCGAGGCCTCGATTGAGGGCGCCTTCGACGAGGGCGACGCAGTGGTGGGGTTGTTTGAGGCTGAGTGCCTGGTGGGCGAGGGCTCTCATCATCCAGGCGGCGTGGCCGTGTGGGTCGGCTTCGCACGCGAGTTGGTAGCCGACCTGGTAATAGCGCTGAGCGGCGCCTTCCTGGCCGAGGTCGTGGTGCTTCCAGCCTGCCAAGTAGGCGAGTTCGGCCACGGCACCGAAGGCTGACCGTCGTAAGGATTCGCTCGGGTAGCGGCCCCGGAGCATCGGGGCGGCGGTGTCGGCCAGGTAGGCGGTGACCGTGGTCAGGCCGTGGCCGCCGCCGAGGCGTTCGTCGGCCGCGCTGAAGGCCGCGGTGATCTGGCGTACGACATCCACGTCCTCTGTCCCGACCACGGACGTGCCGGTGCGGGCTCGGAGCATGCGGGCGGTGGCCTCGTGGTCGTGGGCGAGCGGCATGGCGACGCCGGCCGTGGTGAAGGCGGCCACTGCGAGGAAGCGGCGACGTTCGACATCGGCCCGGCCCAGGTCGGTGGCGGCCAGGACTGGATCTCCCTCGTCCGGCCCGTCGGGGTCTGGTGCACGGAGGCCGATCTCGCTATGGGTTATGGTCCGGCCCGACCGGCGGGACAAGGCTTCGACGAGGTACTGCCCGGTCCGTCCGGTGGGCTGGCGCGTGCCGTTCACCCAGTGGGAGACGGCCGACTTGTTGGTCTGGAGGAGCTCGCCGTTCTCGGCGGCGATTCGCCGGACGTACCTCGCTAGTGCCTCGTACGTGCAGCCGACCGCGTCAATGGTGTCGCGCAGGCGGGAGTTGGGATCTCTCGACGCCGCCAAGACCGCCTCCCGTCCGGGGCTGTAAACCGCGTATACCTCTTCAACTGCCTCTCACCGTACCCACTGTGCGTGACGGAGTGTTCACTAATCATCAAGCCGCCCGGCCCCGGTCCGACACCGTGACCAGGCTCCCCCTTCGGCCGGGCGGCCCTTGAAGTTCCGTACGCCATACCGGGTCCGGGCATTCCTATGTCCCGGAACGGCCGATCAGAGACGGAGACACGGTGAACACCATCGACTCCACGGCCAACACGGTCGCCCCGCCAGAGGTATTCGACGAGCGCTGGAGCCACCTGCTGCCCGGCATCCGGGGCAACGGCCAGAGCACTATGTCACCTCACTCGGCGCTGCACCTGGTCGCGGAGGCCGAGCGATGAGTAGAGAAACCGGAAGCACCACAACCCAGGACCCAGAAGACGGGATGTTGGTGCACACGCGCGTCGATGACGAGCTGGGCGTCACCGAGTGGCTCTTGCAGGCTGCCGACGATCCGGCCCGGGCGCGCGCCGAGTGGCAGGCCATGGACGTCGCCCTGCTGCGCTGCGGTGTTTCCTTCTCCGCCATTCGCGTCTCGGCCGACGTCGTGTACGCCGCTGCTTGCAGCGAGGATCGATTCCAGGTCGACGAGTACCTGGCCACGGTGCTGCACGGCGGGCCGGTGTTCGTCGACCGGCGGTCAGGCCGGTACTACTTCCTGGTCCCGTCCAGCGCATGTGCAAGCTGGCGGGTGGCCGACACGACCTGCCTCGTGGCGAACAGCTTCCTTGGCGTGCCGCACCCGGCCATCGACTCAAGTTGGCACCTGGTCCGCTCCTCCTGGTGCGTGCCGCCGGAGCGACCCGCAGCTGTCTGTCAGGCCGACGCGGTTGCGCAGTTGGTCAACGTGGGGCGTTTTCGCCTGGCCGCGGCGAAGGAGACCGACAGTGACTGACGGTCGGCCACTCGACTTCGGCATGCTCCGTCAGACGTGGACGGAGGCCCTGGAGCTGACCAACGCGCTACCTGCCAAGGTCCCAGACCGGACCGAGGTAGACCGACTGACCGGCTACCTGCGCGGGGCCGTGGGACTGCTGGCTGCCGAGCTGGAGGCGGCAATCGAAGGGCACCCGGAGGACACGAGCGACCGTGAGACCGTGCGCTGGCTCCTCGTCCGCACTCGCAAGGCTCTCGCCGACGGGCCGGGCCCGGACCACCGCACGGCCGCTGTCCACGTTGAAGACCTCGCCCTGACCTGCCGGGCTCTGGCCACCTTGTGCCGTCGGCAGCCCTGCGCGCCTGTCTTGAACGGCTAGCTCCCCGCGGTGTCTGACAGACCAGCGTCGCTCCTGACTCACCCCGGCTCCGGTAGCCAGCCGCTCCTCGCTGCGGGCAACGGGGGCCGCCACCTTCGGCTCACCCCACGTCCGCCCGACCATGAAGGAACCCGATGCACAGCCTGCTCGCCAGCCCGTTCCTCGGGCAGTACCTCGTCCTGCGCCCTGGCCACGCCCAGGGCGTCCAGATCCATCCGTCGAGTTACGAGGAGTTGCGTAACGCGGCCAGCGAAGGTCGGGAGACACCGGCCTGGTTGCACGCCGCAGCCTCCCAAGCATGGGGGATGACTCTGCCGGAAGGCGACCTGTCCGCCGTAGCGCTCATCCGCGAGCCGTCGCCGTATGACTTCGTGAAGGCGTCATGGGAGATCAATCTCGGGTGCGACTACGACTGCGGTTTCTGCTACCTCGGCGAGAAGAGGTTCGCCGGGCTGTCATGGGAGGACAAGCAGCGGCTGCTGGAAATGCTGCGTGATGCCGGGGTGCTGTGGTTGCAGATCACCGGTGGCGAGGCGCTGATCGACCCGCAGTTCGCCGCGGCGTACGAGTACGCAAACGAGCTGGGCTTGATGGTGCAGGTATCGACGAACGGATCCCAGCTCCACAAGACGGCCATACGCGACCTGTTCTCCCGCTACCGCCCGTACCGGCTCACGGTCAGCCTGTACGGCGCGACCGAGGAGACGTACGAGGCGGTGACCCGTAACCGCGGCGCATGGACCCGGTTCACGCGCGGTCTCGACGCGGCGCGAGAGGCCGGCCTGCCCGTACGGCTCAACGTGATCGTGTCCGACTCCAACGCGCACGAGCTGGACAGCATGGTGCGGCTCGCAGAGGAACGATGGGGCTTCCCGCACCAGGTGTATTCGAGCATGTCGCCGACGATCGACGGCGAAGCGAACCCGCTTGCGGCGCAGGCTGCCGATCACCTGAGGCCGCGCAGCGTCTTCAACGGGTGCAACGCCGGCCACACCTTCTTCCACGTCAATCCCCACGGAATCGCGTCCATCTGCAAAGTCGGCCGCGACCCGAGCGTGAACCTCATGACGGAAGGCCTCGAAGGTCTTCCTCGACTCGGCGCCATCGCCGAGTCCCTACAGCTCCGCACCGGTGGATGCTCCGGCTGCACGAAGGCCGCCACATGCGGGACGTGCCGGCCGCTGGCGAAGCTCTACCAGGAGGCGGGGGACAACCGATCGCTCTACTGCCAACACGGAGGTTACGGATCATGACTCCATCCACCGCAACGCTGCCCAGGCTCGAGCCGGTGATGGTCACCATCGGCCGCCGCCCGGTGGCCGCCGCGAGCGGCACCCTGCCCGTCCCCGTGCAGGTTCCCGCCATCGGCAAGGGTGAGTTCCGGATCATCGGAGACGTGGACGACGACATCGCCAAGGCAGCCGAGTGCAACTGCTCGGCCGGTGACGACAACCCGTACTAGACCGGATCGCCGCCCAGCGCTGCCTCGGCCTACGCTGGCCGGGGCAGCGTCCCGTTGGCCCGTACTCCCTGAGGAACTGCGCCCCGTGTCCATGTCTCGCGTTGCCTTCCACGAGCTGCCCGCCGCCGCCCGCCAGGCGGTCACCGTCGAGGTCGGCCGCATCACGGCCGTCCGCACAGTTGGCGGCGGCATCAACAGTGCCATCGCCGCTCTCCTCGACACCGAGACCGGCCGCGTCTTCGTCAAGGGCATCCCCGCCGACAACCCTCAGGTTGTCTCTCAGGAGCGGGAGATCGCGATCAGTCCTTACTTGCCTGCGGCCTGCCCGAGGTTGTTGTGGCACGTGGCCGCAGGCGGCTGGGTGCTTCTCGGCTACGAGGCGGTCGACGGCCGCCACGCCGACTACACCACCATGGATGACCTCACTCTGGTCCTGGCCGCGCTCGCTGAGCTGCAGGAGGTCACCGCGCCCGACGGCCTCGGCTTGAAGACGGCGGAGGATCGGTGGGGGAGGTATGCGGAGGGAGGACAGGCGGAGCTGTTCGCCGGGGACACGCTGTTGCACACGGACTTCGCCTCGGACAATGTCCTCATCCACCGGGGCAGGGCGCGCCTGATCGACTGGGCGTGGCCCACACGGGGAGCGGCCTGGATCGACCCGTTCATGCTCACGCTGCGGATCATGGAGGCTGGGGCACCGGCCGTGCGTGCGGTCTCGTGGGTGCAGCGTGTTCCGTCGTGGCGTGAGTCCGATCCGAAGGCGCTGGGAGTGTTTGCTGTCGCCGTGGACCGGCTGTGGCGGGAGATCGCCGAGGCGGATCCCGTGCCTTGGAAGGTGGCGATGTCGGGCCACGCCGCCGAGCTCAGGACTTTCCTCCGGCCAACATTGTGAGCATCCTATGGGCGCTCCCGACCAGCAACGCGGGTACCGAAGCGGCCCGGTCTCAGGTCCTGTGACGGGACGTCAGGTCAGGCTCGTGCCCGGTCCTGCCAGTACCGGAAGGTTCTGGTGGCGTCGGGGACGAGGTCCCAGGGGTGGGTGGTCATGTGGCGGCCTATGCGGCGGAAGACGGGGGTGGCGTCCGCGGTGCGTTTCATTCTGGTCAGCGCGAACGCGAGCAGGTTGAGGTCGGCCAGTGCTTCGGCGTGCGGTGGGGTGTCCGTGTGGAACCATCTGGTCAGCGCGGTGTTGGCCTCGACGGCCGCCTGGGGTTCGTACCAGTGTCCGTCGGCTGCGAAGGAGCCGGCGGTGTCGTGGGCCGTTCGGTAGGCGACGAGTTCGACCCTGGCTGCGAGGGGGAGTAGGGCCACTGGTGATCCGTGAGGGGCCTGGCTCGTGCAGCGCTCTGCGAAGTCGATCATCTGCATGAGCGTTCCGTGGCCGCGTGGGGAGAGGTGGCGCAGCATCTGGTGGTAGGCGGTGCGGTTCCACGGGTCGCGGGTGATCGCCTCCGTCCACACCGGGACGGCTGCGTGCGGCGGGGATCCGCAGGAGTACATCAGCCGCAGCACGGCCAGCCACGGGGTGGGGTCCTCCGGGACGGCCTCTGCCGCTCGCCGGCAGTCGCCGTACACATCCCATACGTCCGACCAGTCGGTCTTCTCCTTCACCTGGGCGACCCGTGTGCAAGCCCGTACGACCAGGGCGTCGGGGTCCCGTGGGGAGTCCTTGACCCATCGGTCCGTGACGACCGGCGGCAGGATGTGTGCCAGTACGGAGATGCGGTGCACCCGTCGGTCCCAGTCGCGGCCCGTGGCACGCAGCAGTTCGGCCGCGGGCATCCATAGCGGGCGGGTCGCCCCGGTTCCGAGGCCGTGCATCTGCTGCGAAGGGCGCAACTCGGTGAGGGTTCGGTGGAGTTGGCGGTCGTCAAGCTCAGGGCCGGTGGCCACGGGTGTTCGGCGTCGCAGCATGGCAGGCAGTCCGGGGGAGGGGGAGGAGGGAAGGGCGGAGGGAGGGAGCAGGGCTTGGTTGATGGGCCTTCACGGGGGATCCAGCAACCGGGGTGCCCGGGGTGCCCGGGGTGACCAGGGTGACCCGGCCGGGCGCAGCCGCCTCTCATCTCCGTCGTGCTTGCCCGTCTGCGCAAGAGTTGCCCGAACGTGCTGTGTGGTTGACAGCGGATTCCCTGTTTTCCCTGCGGGCTCACCGCGCAGTCCCTGCGGATTCTCCGCGGAATGCCTGCGGAACTGCTGTGGGACGGCCCGAGCCGGCGTCGGCCCAGACCGTCCCACCCGAAGCCGTCCCGACAACCGAAGCCGTCAGGACAAGTGGACCCTGTCCTCCGTCTCGTTCGCCCTGTTCTTTCCAGACACCCGTTCCCGGACCAGCGCGAACACCACCACGCCCACGGCCGCCGCGGTGGACAGGACCACCTGGTCGCGGCCGCCGCCCTCCGCCGTGTCGGTCAGCATGTAGCCCAGGACGAAGGTGATGAGGGCGATGGTGGCCCAGGTCAGGTACGGGTAGAGCCACATCCGTACGACCAGCTTCTCCGGCGACTCCCGTTCGATGATCTTGCGCATCCGCAGCTGGGAGAAGCAGATGACCAGCCAGACGAACAGGGCGATCGCGCCGGAGGCGTTGAGCAGGAACTGGAAGACGGTGTCCGGCCACAGGTAGTTGAAGGCGACGGCGACGAAGCCGAAGACCACCGAGGCGAGGATGGCCGCGCGCGGTACGCCGCGGTTCGTGGTCTGGCCGAAGGCGGCCGGGGCGTCGTTGCGGCGGCCGAGCGAGAAGGCCATGCGGGAGGCGGTGTACAGGCCGGAGTTGAGGCAGGACAGCACCGAGGTCAGCACGATGGTGTTCATGATCTGTGCGGCGTGCGGGATGCCGATGGAGCTGAGGGCGGCGACGTACGAGCCGTCCTTGAGGATCGCCGGGTCGTCCCAGCGCAGCAGTGACACCACGATCAGGATCGAGCCCAGGTAGAACACCGCGATCCGCCAGATCACGCTGTTGGTCGCCTTGGTGACTGCGGCCCGCGGGTCGGCGGTCTCGCCCGCTGCCAGGGTGACGATCTCGCTGCCCATGAAGGAGAAGACGACCATCAGCACGCCGGTGAGGATCGCGCCTGGCCCGTTCGGCAGGAAGCCGCCGTGTGCGGTGAGGTTGGAGAAGCCGCTCGCCGGGTGGTCGGAGCCGGGCAGCAGGCCGAAGAGCGCGAGGCCGCCGATCACGATGAACGCGGCGATGGCGACGACCTTGATGCCGGCGAACCAGAACTCGAACTCGCCGTAGGAGCTGACCGAGACCAGGTTGGTGGCGGTGAGGACGATCATGACGATCAGTGCCCAGCCCCACTGGGGCACCGCGGGGATCCAGCCGGCCAGGATCTTGGCCCCGGCGGTCGCCTCGACGGCGAGCACCACGACCCAGAAGAACCAGTACAGCCAGCCGATGGTGAAGCCGGCCCAGCTGCCGAGTGCGCGGTCCGCGTAGGCGGAGAACGAACCGGAGGTGGGGTTGGCCGCGGCCATCTCGCCGAGCATCCGCATCACGAGGACGACGAGGACGCCGACGAGCCCGTAGGAGACGAGGATGCCCGGGCCGGCGGCGGCGATGCCGGAGCCGGAGCCGACGAACAGGCCGGCGCCGATGACACCGCCGATCGCGATCATCGACAGGTGGCGGCTCTTCAGTCCGGCCTGGAGGCCGGAGTCGGCCGCGGGGGTGACCTGCGGATCCGTGGTGGAGGGAGCGGGGGCAGGGGGACGTGTGGTCATCTCGACATCCGTTGGGGAGTGCGGACCAGGGACGTCTGGAAATTAGTTCAGTACGATCAGAAAGAACAGTCTTGTTTAACTGTTCATCTTGCTCTATTTTTCGTGCAACGCGGAACCGCGGCCGGACACGTTCCGTGGCCGCAACCGGCGCCGAGCGGGGCCCGGTCACCGCGTTGTCCCCGTGTCGCCCCTCCCGCGCCGTCCCCATGTCAGCACCCCGCGTCGCCCCCGTCTTCCGGTCCCAGTCCCTGGGGAGCCCCCATGCACCACACCGCGGCATGGCCGCGAGACCCTCCGTGCGGACGCCGTCGTCGTTGCTGTCGCTGTCGGCCCTGCCCCCTTTCCGCAGGCCGTTAGGGTGGCGTCGTGGTGAATGCAGCGGGCAAGTTCGGTCCCTACAGCCAGCCGGTTCCCGCGCGCCCGGCGCCGGTCGGTGGGCCCTGGGACACGCGTGTCCTCGCCGGCCGGGGCCCCACGGGAGCGGAGCTCGTCCGGTCCCGGATCGCCCTGCGGGTGCGTCTGAGGTCCGTGTCACCGGGGGACCGGCTGCCGGACGCGGGTGTCCTCGCCGAGGAGCTCGGGATCAGTGAGATCACTGTGCGCCGCGCGCTGGAGGCCATGTGCCAGGACGGCCTGCTCGACCGCCGTCGGGGCCGGGCGGGCGGGACCTTCGTCGCGGCCGAATGGGACGCGGTCGTCGCCGTGCTGCACGACGCCGACGAGGCGGACTCACTGGACGCCTTCCACCTGCTGCTCGAGTGCGGGCTCGTGGCGCACACCGCGGGTGAACTCCCGGACGGTCGGCTCGACGGACTGCGGACGCTGGTCGAGGAGATGGACCTGGCCGACGACCCGGCACGGCTGCTCGAACTGGAGACCCGCTTCCACCTCGACCTCGCCGAGGCGCTCGGCGGCGCCGGGATCCGGGAGTTCGCCGCCGACCTGCTCGGAAAGCAGTGCCTGCTGCGGCCCGCGCCGGACCCCGTGGTCGTACAGGCCCGCAACCGTTGCCACGCCGACCTGCTCGACGAACTCACCCGGGGCGCCATGGACCCGGCGGTACGAGCGGTGAAGGCACACCGGTACGCCGGCGCGCCGGACTGACCCGCCCCCTTCCCCCTTTTCCCGTTCCCCTCCCTCCCTGTTCCCTCTTCTCCCTCTTCCTCTCAAGGCCGCCACCCTCAAGGCCCCCCTCAAGGCCCCCAAGGCCACCGCTCAAAGCGCTCTTTCAGAAGGAGCTGTCGCCATGCCTGACCCCGGACCTCTCGGACCGTCGTCGACGTCGGGTCCTGTCGGCGGCACGCCCGAGCGGCTGCGTGGCGGCGTCCTCGGCATGGCGGACATCGCCGCCGCCACGATGGCCAACGTCGGCCCGGCCATGAGCTTCTTCTTCGGGTTCGCCTTCCTGGCCACCACCGCGGGCGTCGCGTCCCCGCTGACCATCGTGGCGGCGGGGGTGGCGGTCGCGCTGTTCGGCAACACGCTCGCCGAGTTCTCCCGGGCGCACCCCTCGGCGGGCAGCTTCACGACCTTCGTGGGCAAGACCTTCGGGCCGGTCAGCGCGGTGACCACGGCTCTGCTCGCCGGACTCGGCTACATCATCGCGATGGCCTCCGTCATCGCGATCTCGGGCGGGTTCATGCAGATCACCCTGCACCACTACACCGGCGTCGACCTGCCGTGGATCATCTGGACGTTGCTGCTCACTGGGCTGGCGGTGGTGCTGATGCTGCGCGGGATCGTGGTGTCCACCAAGTGGGCCGGCTACTTCTTCGGCGTGGAGATGCTCGTGCTGGTCGTGGTCTCGGTCGCGGCGATCGTCGAGCACCGGGGTGACCTCTCGGTGGCTCCGTTCCTGCCCTCCCACCTCACCCACGGCATCAAGGGCCTCGCGGCGGGTTTCCCGCTGGCGGTGTACCTGTTCATCGGCTGGGAGAACTCGGCGGCACTGGCCGAGGAGACGGAGAACCCGCGGCGCAACGTCGGCCGCGCCGTGTTCTCCTCCGTCGCGATCATGACGGTGAGCTACATCCTCTTCTCCTACGCCACGGTGACCGGCTTCGGCTACGACGTGCAGCGGCTCGGCGAGTCCCGGATCCCCTTCGTCGACGTCGCCCAGCACACGCTCGGGGCGCTGGCGATCCTCGCCTACGTCGGCGGCCTGACCTCCACCCTCGGCGTGCTGATCGCGGGCATCAACTCCCAGGCGAGGCTGGTGTTCAACGCCGGACGCGAGGGGCTGCTCCCGTCCTTCTTCGGCTACGTGCACCCCACCCGCCGTACGCCGAACAACGCGATCGTCACCTTCACCGTCACCGCGCTGCTGATCATCGGGGGCTGGGGGCTGGGGCATGTGCTCGGGGACGGCGGTCAGATGAACCCGGTGGTGTTCTTCGCCGAGTCCTCCAGTCTGGGCGCCATCCTGATCCTGCTGGTCTACCTCGCGTCCAACATCGCGCTGCCGCTGTACTACCGCAGATACCGTCCGCAGGAGTTCCGGATCGTGCGGCACCTGGTGCTGCCCGCGGTCGGTGCCCTGGCCGTCCTGATCCCCCTCTACTACCTCGCCAAGCCCGGACAGCCCGCCCCGTACAGCTGGTTCCCGTACGCGGCACTGGCCACCCTCCTCGCCGCCGTCTGCTACGCGACCCTCCTGGTCCGACGTGACCCGGGCCTGGCCGAACGCGTCGGATCGGTCGTCGCGGACGCGGAGTGAGTGAACACGGCCGGTCTGCTCGACGCCGGCCGGGGCGCTACTCCTGCCCGGACCGGAGCACGTACAGGCTCGGCAGGTTGACGACCACGGCCTCCTGCGTACTGCGGGCGATCACGACGACTGTGCACGCGTCGACGCCGCCGGCGAGGCCTGTCCCCGCGGGCCGCCGGAGCGGAACCCGCCTGGACAGGCCTCCGGGTGTGTGACCCGCTCGATCGCGCCGTGCGGTCGATGCGCTTTCCCGGGCCGATCGGACGGGCGGATCAGCGCAGTCCGGCGAAGAGATCGGTCTCGGGTACGGCCGCGCCGGTGGCGTCCTGGACCCGTACGAAGGTCTCCAGGCCCATCAACTCGCCGAACCTCTCCTTGCCCATCCTGAGGAAGAAGATGTTCTCGCCCTGACTGGCGTGCGCGGCCAACGCGTCGAACTTCTGACCGCTGAACGCGGTGGTGTCCACCCACGTGGTGATCTCGTCGTCGGGGAGGCCGATCTCGGCCATCGCGGCGGCCTCGGCAGGATCCGGCTCCGGCATGTCCGGATGAAACTCGCGCATGATCTCGCCGAACCGTTGCATCATCGAGCGGGGCATCGTGGTCCAGTACACCTTCGGTGTCAGCGCGGTCATCTCCAGCGCCGCCATCGTGATCCGATGGGCCTGGATGTGGTCGGGGTGGCCGTAGAAGCCGTTCTCGTCGTAGGTGACGACCACATCAGGTCGGTAGTGCCGCATGAGTTCCGCGAGTCGGGCCGCGCCCTCCTGCACGGGGGTCTGCCAGAAAGAATTGGGGGCGTCGTTACTCGGCCAGCCCATCATCCCGGAGTCGGCGTAGTCCAGCAGCTCCAGATCGCTGATCTTCAGGACGTCACGGCTCGCCTCAAGTTCCTGACGGCGCATCAAGGCCACCGCCGCCGGATCGTGCCCGGGATCGCCTGGCTTGACACCCCCCGGTCCGTCACCGCAACCGCCGTCGGTACACGTCACGAGAACCGTCCGGATGCCCTCCGCCGCATACCGTGCGAGGACCCCTCCGGTTCCGGTGGCCTCGTCGTCGGGGTGGGCGTGTACTGCCATGAGCGTTAAGGGCCGGTCAGCCATGAATCAGTCCTCCTGCAGACATACGTCTTGATCCGAGTGCGCGGCAGGCCTACCGCGATGGGGCCCGGATCATGGTCGGGCGGACGACCTTGTGGTCTCCGTGTTCCCCGCCCGTGCGGCGCCGGTCCCCCGGACGATGCAACCGCGGCGCCGGACCGGCTGTTCCCGGCGTGGCCGCTTGGCCTTCCAGACGTCGGCGTTTCAACGCGAACGAGGTACAGGCGCGACCTGTATGTCTCCGCGCCACGTTGGATCCGACTTCCATCCGGCACCAGCCGTGCGAGGGCGACACGAATGTCGAGAGACCCCGCAGGAGACGCGTCAGGACTGCGCCATGTCGACGAAGCGGGAGTAGTGGGCCCTCGAAGGCGACGGTCATGGTCGCGGTCGGGCCGTGGCGGTGCTTGGCGAGGGGAGTCCAGGTCGGTGAAGCCGGTCGGTACGCCGGGCAGGGTGACTTAGCGGCCTCCGGTCGCTTCGAGCCGTACTCACCGTCGTCGCGACCCGTCTGGCACCCGTCGGGCGAAGCGGACCGCGTTCGTGGCCTTCGCCACCGGACCCTGCTGACGTCCGAGGTGTCCGAGGTGGGTGAACGCTCGCCCCCGCTCGCCCGTATCCCTTCCGTAGTCGTATGCCCGTCCGCTCGTGCGGTTCGGGACGGTGTCGACCGGATACGGAGAGGGACGTGCCACAGCAGTCGCAGCGAGGGCGTGCCGGCCTCGCAGTGCACCATGCCCGTCTGCTGACGCGGGGTGCCGCGCTGGTCGGGAGTCTGGCTCTGCTGCCGCTGCTCGCGGCGTGCGGGGGGTCCGAAGGGGGCGGGGCGGGGGATGCCAAGGCGTCCGCCGAAGGGTCCTCCGCTCCCGTCGCCGGTGTCGTGGCCCCAGCGAAGGTCGAGGTGATCGCCGCGCTGACCGGGTGCAAGGCCGAGATACGTATCGAGGCGGACGAGTTGCGCGAGGGACAGTGCAAGACGAAGCAGGGGAACTACCGCATCACCACGTTCCCCGCGGAGAAGTACAAGCTGACCTGGCTTGATGCCGCCTCCGTGTACGGGGGCAAGTACCTGGTCGGCCCGCAGTGGGCCGTGGGTGCCAAGCCGGAGGTGCTGGAGAAGCTTCGTCCCAAGCTCGGGGGGACCATTCAGTCGTTGCGCGGCGTGGGGCCGGCGACTCCGGGCCCGAGCGCGTCGTAGCCGACGTTCCGGCCTTGCCCGGGGAGCGACCCTGGAAGGGGCGACCCGGGCCGGGACCGGCCAGTTTCCAGAACGGATGGAACAACGGAGCTCCACCGGCGTACCTCGCTACGAAGCGATGCGCTCCGGCGCGCGCCAGGAACCCGCCGTGCGTGGGGCGGTGGCGTGCCTCCAGCGGGCGAGCGGGATGACGGGTGCGGGGGCCGCCTCGGTCTCGGCCTGACGGAAGAGCATGGAGAGGACCACGGTCACGGCCGCCAGTTCCTCCGGGGTCGGTGAGCCCGAGACGACTTTCCACAGGCTCTCTTCGACGGACATCGAGTCTGCTGACACAGGAGTCTCCGATCTGGAAAGGCTGGAAGGCTGGAAAGACTGGAAAGAAAACGGGGCTGGGAACAGGGGTAGGGCCAGGAAGCTCGGAACACGGGGTGTGCGTGGGCGGCCGGTCCCCGGGGGATGTGGACCGGCCGCCCGGTTCGGGTGGGCGCGCGGCTCAGGGAGCCGCGCGCCCCTGTCTTCGGGCTCGGCTCAGGACGCCACCGTGACCTGCGACGCCTTGCCGGTCTCCTGGACGGTCGGCTGTGCGTCGGCCGCTGCGGCTGCCGCCGCCGCTGCCGCCGCCGCTTCCTCCGCCTCCGCCGCCGCACCCACGGGACGGAGGCCGCTCGGGATCAGCATCGAGGCCACCGCGGCCGCCAGGACCACCGCCGCCCCCACCCACACCGCGGGGATCATGCCGTCCACGAAGTGCTGCGGGGTCTCGTAGCCGCCCTGCGCCGCGAACACCGCAGCCAGGACCGCTACGCCCAGGACGCCGCCCAGTTCGCGGCCCGCGTTGTTCACGCCGGACGCGATGCCCTCCTGGTCGCGGCGGACCGAGGAGAAGACCATGTTGACGACCGGGGCGTAGAAGAGCGACATGCCTACGCCGAGGATGGCGAACGGGGCCACGAGCGACCCGTAGCCGACCGTCGGGGTGGCGACCAGGGCGAACCAGCCGAGGCCGACGGACTGGATGACGAAGCCGATCGCGAGGATGTTGCGGCCGCCGAGGCGGTCCGACAGCACGCCCGCCACCGGGGCGACCAGCATCGGCATCGCCGTCCAGGGGAGGGTGCGCAGGCCCGCCTCCAGCGGGGAGTAGCCCTGAGCGGTCTGCAGGAACTGCGCCACCAGGAAGATCGCGCCGAACATGCCGAAGTACATCAGTACCGAGGCCAGGTTGGTCATCGAGAACGCCCGCCCGCGGAACAGGCCCAGCGGCATCATCGGGTGCTCGACACGGTTCTCCCAGGCCAGGAAGGCGAGGATCAGCGCGCCGCCCGCGATGAAGCCGGCCAGCACCTCGCCCGAGGTCCAGCCGATGGCGCCACCGCGGACCAGGCCCAGCACCACACCGAACAGACCGACGCTGAGCAGAGCCGTGCCGACCAGGTCGAGCTTGGCGCTGGCACCCCGGCTCTCGGCGAGCCAGACCTTGGACAGGGGGAGCAGGACGAGGCCGAGCGGCACGTTGACCCAGAAGATCCACTGCCAGGACGCGCCCTCCACGATCGCGCCACCGACCACCGGGCCGAGCGCGATCGCGAGACCGGCGACCGCGCCCCAGGCGCCCAGCGCCGCACCGCGCTTGGCGGGCGGTACCGCCGCGGAGAGCAGGGTCAGGGTCAGCGGGACGACGATGGCTCCGCCGATGCCCTGGACGGCGCGCGCGAGGATCAGCTCGTTCGCGGTGTCCGACATGGCGGCCCCGGCCGAGGCCAGGGTGAAGATCGCGGTACCGATCATGAACAGTCGACGACGGCCGAAGCGGTCGCCCAGTGCGGAGCCCGTCATCAGGAAGACGGCGAACGTCAGGGTGAACGCGTTGACCGTCCACTCCAGTTCGTCGAGCCCGGCGTTCAGGTCGTCACGGATCGCGGGCAGCGCGGTGGTGACGACGAGGTTGTCGAGGGAGGTGATGAACATCGCCACGGCGGCGATGACGAAAGTACGGACGGGATGGCCCTGTGTCTGGGCACTCATGGTTCGTCCTCTCACATGTCGCGCAGGAAATCCCTGGCTTGCCGGAGAATGCGGTTGCGGGTGGGGCCTATGGAGCCGCGCGGCATGGCGAGAGCCGCGCTGATCGCGTCGTAGCTCATGGGGGGATCGCGGAGCAGCAATCCCAGCAGTTCCTGGTGCTGAGCCGGCAGATGCCGGATGGCCCTCCGGGCGAGATCGCCCTCCGCCCTGCTGAGGACGGTCTCCTCCGGGGTGGCCTGGTGGTGCCCGGTCTCATGGGTGAACTCCGAGAGGTCGTCGACCAGGTGGTACTTGACGCCGTTGCCCGACACCTTGAGCGCCTCACGGCGGGCCGTGGTGACGATCCAGGCGCCGAGCCTGGACGGGTCGTTGAGCGCGCCGACGTTCTCGATGACGCGCAGCCAGGTGACCTGGCAGACGTCCTCGCAGTCGGCGGGGCGCAGCCCGTGCGAACGGGCGACCGTCCAGACGATCGGGCGGTACCTCTGGATGAGGCGCCCCCAGGCCGCCTGGTCGCCCGCGCGGCAGGCTTCCACCAACTCGGTGGAAGACTCGGGTACTTGAGCCCGGACGGTCGTACCGGCCACGTCGAACCTCCTCGGTCCTCCCCGTAGGGACCTGTTGAACTCCTGTGTCCCACAGTCGAGTCGCAGGCCACTGGACCCCTGGTCGCCGGGCTCTGCATCCGGGGTAGCGGCCCGGCGGGTGGGAGTGAAACGGCGCGTATGGCCGGTATCCGCACACCGATTCGTGCCCTCTGTCGGGTGACGGTCGCCCCGCCCGTCCGGCTCGCCGGAGGTGGTGCGCGACGCACCGAGAGGGGAAATCACTAATGATCACGGATGAGTACGCCCGGACCCTCGCGTCCGTCAACGACCGGATCCGGGACCTCAAGGACAGCGGCTTCTACACCTTCGAAATGCCCTTCACCGCCGCTCCCGGCGGCCGGTCGGAGATAGACCACCGCGAGGTCATCATGCTGACCAGCGGCAACTACCTCGGTCTGGCCGGACACCCGGAGATCAACAAGGCGGTCAAGGACGCCCTGGACACCTACGGTTCGGGAGCCTGCGGTGCCCGCCTGAACAACGGCACCACCGTGCTCCACCTGGAGCTGGAGGAGAAGCTCGCCGAGTGGATGGGCACCGAGGCGGCCATCACCTACAGCTCGGGATACATGGCCAACCTCGGCACGATCTCCGCGCTGTGCGACAGCGACACGATCGTCATCACGGACCAGATCAACCACATGAGCATCCTCGACGGCTGCCGGCTGGCCGAGGGCGCCGTGAAGATCTTCGCCCACAACTCCATGGAGAAACTGGAGTACGTCCTCAAGCGCAACGCCGACGCCAAGAAGAAGTTCGTCGTCGTCGACGGCGTCTACTCCATGGACGGCGAGATCGCGCCGCTGGACGACATCCACCGGCTCACCGAGCAGTACGGCGCGATGCTGATGGTCGACGAGGCCCACGGCACCGGCTTCCTCGGCGAGAACGGCCGGGGCGCCGGGGAGCACTACGGGATCATCCCCGACATCACGATGGGCACCTTCAGCAAGACCCTCGGCGGGGTGGGCGGATTCGTCACCGCCAGCCACGACATCGTCGAGTTCCTGCGCCACTCGGCGCACGCCTACATGTTCAACGCGAGCCTGCCCGCGCCGACCGTGGCCGGCGTGCTCAAGGCCCTGGAGCTGATGCGCCGCGAGCCGTGGCGCACCGAGAAGCTCTGGGAGAACACCATGCGCTTCCGCTCCGGACTCATCCGCGCCGGCTTCGAGGTGCTGGGCAGTGTCACGCCCGTCATCCCGATCCTCGTCGGCGACGACATCGCCGCGCTGCGCATGTCCAAGGAACTGGTGGACGACGGCCTCTACATCTCCGGCGCGATCTTCCCGGCCGTGCCCAAGGGCCGTGCCCGCTTCCGGGCGACCGTCACCGCCGCCATGACCACCGAGGACGTGGACCGCGCCGTCGAACTGCTCGCTGACGCCGCCCGGCGGCACAACGTACTGGCCTGAGGGGACGTAGAGAAAAGTGACCATCACACCGACCGAAGCCCGCAGCGGGGAGAAGGTCTCCGCCGCCAGCCGACGGGCCCTTCAGGCCCAGGGTGTCTACCTGGGCACCACGGGTGTCGACCTGCGCACCGCCTTCCTGTTCCCCGGCCACGGGGCGCAGTACCCCGACATGTTCGCCGACCTCGCCGCCGAGAACCCGGTCGCCGCGGAGACGTTCGAGCGGATCGACGAGACCTACCGCTCCCTGGCCGGGCACACCCTGACCAGCCGGATGTTCAGCTCCGGCGGCAACGACCCGGCGAAGGAACTCCAGGACCCGGTCGTCATGCAGCCCGCGATCTTCGCCGGCAGCATGGTCGCGCACCGGCTGCTGGAGAGTCAGGGCGTCACCGCCGAGACCCACATCGGGCACAGCCTGGGCGAGATCAGCGCCCTCGTCGCGGCAGGGGCGCTCTCACTGGAGGACGGCGTCCGCGCGGTGTACGGGCGGGGCCTGGCCGTCAAGGTCATCCCCGAGGCCCGGCGCGGCGGCATGCTCAGCCTGCAGACCGACAGCGACCGCAGCCGCGAACAGCTCTCCCGGCTGCTGCTGTTGCTGCGCGGGGGCCAGGGCGGCTACCTCGTTCAGAGCCTGGTCAACTCGCCTGACCAGACCGTGCTTTCGGGCGACTCCGACGCCATCGACAGGGCCGCCGCGCTGTGCCTCGAACGCGGTATCAAGGCAACCCGGCTCAGGGTCTCGCACGGCTTCCACTCCGACCTGCTGGAGGAGGCCGTACCGCATCTGGAGCGCACCCTCGCCGCGCTCGACTGGCACGCCCCGAAGGTCCCCGTGCTGTCCACGGTGATCGGCGACTACTACACCGAGCAGGACGTCCAGGACCTGCCGCTGCTGCTGGCCCGCCAACTGGTCACGCCGTTCAGCTTCCAGGACCTGGTCGGCCGGCTGCACGCGGACGGCCACAACAGCTTCGTCGAGGTCGGCCCCAAGTCGATCCTGTCCGGGCTGACCGAGCGGATCCTCGCCGGCTCCGACAAGGAAGCCCTGGTCACCCCGACCAACATCCAGTCGCTGGGCGCGGTGGAGAGCATGCGCCGCTTCACCGCCTTCGCCGAGGTGCACGGACTGACCGGCGGCGAGACCGAGGAGCAGACCCCCGCCGCGCGGGAGCCGGCCGCCGACAGCGCCCCGACCACCGCGCAACTGCGCGAGGACCTCCTCAAGGTCGCCGCCCGCTACACCGGTTATCCGGTACGACTTCTCGACCCCGCCCAGCTGATGGGCGCGGGCCTCGGGCTGAGCACCCGGGTCCGCGAGGAGCTGGCGGGCGCGCTCGCCGCGCATCTGGGCCTGACGGACACGACCGTCTCCACCGAGGCGGACGCCCCGCTCGGCCACCTGCTCGACCAGCTCGCGGACGCCTCCCGTGGCACCGGCACCCCTGCCGCGACGGCACGGGAGACCGCCGCGGGGCCCGAGCCCGCCACGGCCCAGGCGATACCCGTAGCGGCAACATCCGTACAGGACACCCCCGTACCGGATGAGCCTGCCGAGGCGACGGCTGCGGATTTGGCCGAGGCGGAGCGTGTGGTGTGGGAGGTGGCGGAGGCCAAGACGGGTTATCCGGCCGATCTGTTGGAGGCGGATCTGGATCTGGAGGCGGATCTGGGGATCGACTCGGTGAAGCAGGCCGAGATCCTCGGTGAGGTGCGGGAGGTGCTTGGCCTTCCGGTGGTGGAGGACGTGGACTCCTCGTCGCTGAACACCCTCAGCCGGATCGCCGGGTTCGTCGCCGACCTCCAGGCCGCGACCCGGCCCGCCCCGGCAGCACCCGCACGGACGGCACCGGCCCAGGAAAAGCCCGCGGCAACATCCGTAGCGGCAACATCCGTACAGGACACCCCCGTACCGGATGAGCCTGCCGAGGCGACGGCTGCGGAGTTGGCCGAGGCGGAGCGTGTGGTGTGGGAGGTGGCGGAGGCCAAGACGGGTTATCCGGCTGATCTGTTGGAGGCGGATCTGGATCTGGAGGCGGATCTGGGGATCGACTCGGTGAAGCAGGCGGAGATTCTCGGTGAGGTGCGGGAGGTGTTGGGGCTTCCGGTGGTGGAGGACGTGGACTCCTCGTCGCTGAACACCCTCAACCGGATCGCCGAGTTCGTCGCCGGCCTCCAGGCCGCCAGCGGACGCAGCCCGCGCGGCGGCGGCACCTCGGGTACGGGCGGCGACGGCTCCGACGACAGCCACATACCCGAGGCAGCACCCGCCCGGCCGGTGCTGCCGCCTGTCCTGGAGCGCACGATCGACCGCATCGCCGGACGATACGTCCCCCTCGCGGTCGAGAGCCCTCTCGACCACCCCGACGCCACACCGTTCTCCCTGGACGGCAAGGCGGTCGTGGTGATCACCGGACAGGACACGGCCCTCGCCCGTGAGGTGCTCCCGCGCCTCACCGAGCGCGGCGCACGGCCGTACGTCGTCGCACCGGACGGCGCCGGGCCCATCAGAAGCTCCGCGAGCACCGGCCTGGACGAATGGCCCACCGCCCGCGCCGACTTCACCGACCCCGACTCGCTGGCCCGGGCACTCGCGACCGCCCGTACGGACGGCGGAGTCCAGGTCGTCGTCAACCTGCACCCCTACGGACCCGGCCCCGACCCGGTCGCCGCGACCACCTCCTTCGACCGGCCCGCCGCCGACTGGAGCTCTATTGCCGACCAGCACTTCACCGTCAACCTCCTCGCCGCCAAGGCCTACTTCGCCGACCTCGCGCAGGCCGGCGGCGACGGCGGCTACTTCGCGGCCACCGCGGTCGGCGGGGTGTTCGGCCTGGAGTCCGACGGCGCGATGGACCCCCTGGGCGGCCTCACCGCGGGCTTCGCCAAGAGCCTCGACCTCGAACTCCCGGACACCCGCGTCAAGGTCGTCGACTTCACCGAGGGCGACGCGGCCGGCGCGGCGGACCTCCTGCTCGCGGAGATCACCACCGACGCGGAACCCACCGTCGAGGTGGGCCACCTCCGCGGACTGCGCAAGATCGTCCAGGTGGTCCCGCACGAGATCACGACCAACGAACGGCAACAGCCCCTCCGTCTCGACCCCGGCAGCGTCGTCGTCTTCTCCGGGGGCTCGCGCGGGATCACGTACGAATGCGCGAAGGAACTCGCCCGGCTGGAGGGCGTGCGGGTCGTCATCCTCGGCCGCACCCGCCCGGCGAAGGGCACCGAGGACTGGATGGCGCTGGACGACGAGGCCTTCGCCCGCCTGGGCAAGGGCTGGTTCCCGCAGGCCAAGAAGAAGAACCCGGCCATCACCCCGGTCGAGGCGAAGAAGCAGTTCGCGGCCCTCGCCAACGCCCGTGAGCTGTACCGGAACATCGAGGAACTGCACGCCATCAACCCGCTGTCGGTCTACGAGGTCTGTGACGTCTCCGACGGCGAGCAGGTCACCGCGGCGATCGACTCGGTACGGCAGCGGTACGGACGGATCGACGGCGTCGTGCACGCCGCCGGCCTGGACTCGGTCGCCACCGTGCCGAAGAAGTCCCTGGACCACGCCCGGCACGTGGTCCGGGTCAAGGCCGACGGCTCCCATCACCTCTGGCACGCCGTCAAGAACGACCAGCTGAAGTTCTTCGGCTTCTTCGGCTCCTTCCTCGGCCGCTTCGGCATGGACGGCCAGGTCGACTACACCGCCGGCGCCGACCTCGTCTCCAAGCTCAGCGCGCTGCTTGCCCGCCGCAACCCCGACATGCGTGTCTTCACCCTGTGCTGGACCGGCTGGGCCGACGTCGGCATGGCCGCCACCGAGGCGGTGCGGCGGGTCCAGGAGGAGGTGCGCGGGCTGCGCTACCTGGGCGTCGAGGAGGGTGTGCAGCATTTCGCCCGGGAGGTCTTCCAGGGCGGCGACGACCCCGAGGTGCTGGTCTTCGGCGAGATCGGCAAGAACAGCTACGGCGGCCAGGACGCCTCGATGGACGCCACGCACACCGAGGTCGCCGTCCCCGTCGGCCCCGACGGCAGCGTCCGGGACCGCTTCGAACTGCCCCTGCTGGACCGGGTGTTGGAGGTGACCGACACTCGGGTGCGGGCCGTTAAACGGCTCGATCCCCGGGCCGACCGCTACCTCGACGACCACCGGGTCAAGGGAGCGGGCACCTTCCCCGGGGTGCTGCACATCGAGGGGCAGGTGCAGGCGTCCGGGCTCTTGGTCCCCGGACACACGGTCGTCGCGGCGGAGAACATCGAGTTCCTGAAGTTCGTCAAACACCTGCCGAACTTCCCCCTCGACCTGCGGTTCGAGGCGGAAATGGAGGCGGACGCGGAACGGACGGACGAGGAACGGGCGGACAGGACCCGCCGGGTCCGCGCGGAGATCCGTTCCGACCTGGTCACCGCCGACGGCCGGGTCCTGGAGGCCGACCGGGTGCACTCACGCGGCACGTACGTCTTCGCACCGCAAGCACCCCAAGGACAGCAAGTACCGCAAGCACAGCAACCGGCCAACGCGCCCGCACCCGACCCGGAACTCGCCGAACTCGTAGAGAAATCGACCGAGTTGGACATCGACCGGTTCTACGAGCGGGCCGCCCGGCAGATCACCTTCGGCCCGCGCTTCCGCCAGGTGCGGCGGATCGGGTTCGTCGGGGACATCGAGGACGGGCGGATGGTGAGCGAGATCGTGGTCGACGCCGGTCGCGGACTGTTCTCCGCCGCCCCCACGCCCCGGCTGCGGACCCTGCCCATCGTCATCGACAACGCCTGGCGCTCCACCCTGCTGTGGGCCTACCACCACCTCGGCAGCCATGTGGTGCCGGTCTCCATCGCGGCGATGCGCTTCCACCGCGTCCCGCTGCCCGGCGAGACCGTGCACACCGACTCGACCGTCGCACCCGTCGCACCCGATCAAGGAGGAAAACCCGGAGACCTGCGCATCAGCACCCGGATCCTCGACGCGGCGGGCCACCCGCTGTGCGAGATCCAGGACCTAGTCGTGACACAGGTGGGGCGTGATGAGGGCGATACAGGTCTCCTGGACTGAGACCGCCCTGCCGGGCAGCGGAACCCCGCTGCCCGGGGGCGGCGCCGTGACCATCGAGTGGCTCCCCATCGCGCAGGTCCGCGGGGACTACGCGGCGGCCCCCGCCGCCTACCGGGCGCACTACCTGGCGCCGGCCGAACTCCCGGTCCTCAGCCGCATCGCCGTACCGAAACGGCGGGTGGAGTGGCTGGCCGGGAGGGTCGCGGCCAAGCGGCTGGTGTGTCTGGCCCTGGAACGGGCCGGACTGCCCGTCACACCCAGCGAACTCGCCGTCCTCGGCAACAAGCCGGGCGGCCGGGCGGGCAAACCCGAACTGTCCTCCCGTACGCCCGAGTTGGCCGGCACCGTCGGCCGGCACGTCACGGACATCTCGCTCGCGCACACCCTCCGGTTCGCGGTGTGCGCCCTGGCCCACGGCGGCCGGGTCGGCGTCGACGTGGAACCGCTGCGCAGCTTCAGCCCCGCGCTGCGGCGCACCGTCTTCACCGACCGCGAGGTCGCCCTGGCCGAGACCGCGTTCCAGGCCTTCGACACCGGCCACCGCGGTACCGCGCTGTGGGTGGTCAAGGAAGCACTGCTCAAGGCGTACGGCATCGGCTTCGCGTACGGCTGGGGAACCGCCCGGCTGCGCGCGGCCGACTCCGCCGCCGGAGTGTTCGACATCACCCTCCCCGCGGGGGCGGATCCGGGCCACCGGGTCTCCGTCCGCTACGGCCGGGTCACCGACCACATCTTCGCCATCGCCTCCGTGGCCCCCCGGCCGCCGGACGGCCACCAGCAGAAAGGGCAGCTCCGTGCCTGGGACTGACTTCGAGGGCTTCGACCCGATCGCCGTGGTGGGATACGGCTGCGTCTTCCCGCCGAACTCGTACGACGCCGACACGTTCTGGCAGAACATTCTGGGCGGCCGGATCGGCATCGACTCGCCGCCGAAAAACCGCTGGAACTGGGAGGACTACCACACCGAGGACAAGGGCGTCGTCGACAAGACGTACTGCCGCTGGGGCGGCTTCCTCGACGACTACGCCGGCCCCTCGGGCCTGGAGGAACTGACCCGGATCGGCCGGGAGGCCGTCGGCGAGCTCAACCGCACCCAGCTGATGGTGCTCGACACCGTCCTGCAGACCCTCAGGATGTCCGGGTACAGCCCGAGCCGGCTGAGCACCACCGACACCGCGCTGTTCGTCGGCAACATGCTCGGCGACGAGCAGGTCATGGAGTCCTCGCTCACCTTCCGCGCCACCGAGGTGCTGCACCACCTGCGCAACAGCGAGGCCTTCCAGGCGCTGGACAGCGGGCAGCGAACGGCGCTGGAGAGCGGCTTCCCGGCCGCGGTGAAGAACCGGCTGTACGACGCCGACTCCGGGCCCGCCGCCCATGTCTTCCAGGTCAGCGTCGCCAAGGCGGTCGCCCGGGTGATCGGGCTGCCCGGTCCGGCGGCGATCGGCGACGCGGCCTGCGCCTCCGGCCTCACCGTGATCGACACCGCCGTCAAGTACCTCCAGGACGGCAGCCACGACATGGTCCTGGCGACCGGTGTGCAGGGCAACATGAACATCACCGGCAACGTCTGCTTCGCCAAGATCGGCGGCCTGTCCGCCACCCGCTCCACCCCGCTCGACGAGGGCGCCAGCGGCCTGATCAACGGCGAGGGCTCCGGCACCGTCCTGCTGAAGCGGCTCAGCGACGCGGTCCGCGACGGCGACACCATCGCCGGAGTGATCCGCGGCGTCGCCACCCGCTGCGACGGCAAGGGCAAGGCGATCTACGCCCCGTCCTCGCGCGGCCAGGTCGCCGCGATGCGCCGCGCCCTCGAACTCGCCGACGCGCGGCCGGGGGAGCTCGACTACATCGAGACCCACGCCACCGCCACCTCCACCGGCGACCTCGTCGAGGTCAGCTCCCTCCAGCAGCTGTACGCGGACTCCGGGGCGGAGCCCGGCTCCATCCGGCTCGGTTCGGTCAAGGCCCAGATCGGGCACACCTTCTCGGCGGCCGGCATGGCCAACCTGCTGAAGATCCTGCTCGCCTTCCAGCACGAGACGGTGCCGCCCACGCACGCCTTCACCCGGGCCCCCGAGGCGATGAAGCTGGACGGCTCGCCGTTCCGGGTGCCGGTCGCCTCCGAGCCGTGGCAGGCGCCCGAGGAGTGCCGGCCGCGCCGGGCGCTGACCAACGCCTTCGGGTTCGGCGGCGTCAACACCAGCGTCATCGTGGAGCAGTACGACGCCGTGCACCACGCCGACGCCGCCCTGGAGCAGCAGAGCCACACCGACAGCAGCCGCAGCACGGCCAACGCCCCGCTCGCGGTGCTCGGCATCGGCTGCGTCGCCCCGTTCTCCCGGGACACCGAGGGCCTGGTCGGCGACCGGGCGCCGGGCGCCGGCGTCACCGGCTTCCCCGAGGACCGCTGGCACCCGGACGCCGCCGAGATCTACGACCCCGAGGGCACCTGGCGCGGCGGAGTCGTCACCGACCTGGACTTCCCGTGGAAGACGTACCGCATCCCGCCCAACGTGCTGGAGGACCTGGACCGGGCGCAGCTGCTGTCGGTGATGGCGGCCGGGCAGGCCCTTGAGGAGTACGGGGCGCCCGCCGCCGACCGGGTCAACGCGGGTGTCTTCGTCGGCGCGACCTGCGGCCTCGAATCCGGCCTGACCCGCAACTTCCGGATCCGCCTCGTGGAGTTCGAGCGGGCCCTTCAGGACGTACCGGAGTACCGGGCGCTCGACGAGAAGACCCGCGCCGAACTGGTCGAGAGCTACACCCGCGAGGTGCACCGCTACATCCCGCTCACCCGGGAGAACGCGCTGCCCGGCTACATGGACAACATCACCGCGGGCCGCATCCAGAACATCTTCGACCTGCGCGGCCCGGGTGTCGTCATCGACGACGACCTGTGCTCCTTCGGCACCGCCCTCGGCCTCGCCAAGCGGAACCTGGAACAGGGCGAGTGCGACGTCGCCCTCGTCGGCGGTGTGCACGCCAACCTCACCCCCGAGTTCACCCATCTCTTCGAGCGCAGGCTCAAGGAGGCCGGCCACGACGTCGACGGCCTGACACCCGCCGAGGGCGCCGCCTTCCTGGTCGTCAAGCCGCTCGACAAGGTCACCGAGGACGAGAAGGTCCTCGCGGTGATCGACGGGGTCGGCTGCGCCGACGCCGACATCCCGGTCGCCCGGCCCGGCGTCCCCTTCTTCTACGGCGCCGACGGCGCGATCCGCTCGGTCGAGGTGATCGCCCGGATGCGGGCCGAGGCGGCGGAGCAGGAGAACGAGTCCGCCGCCCGGCTGGACCTGGTCCGCGTCAAGCTCCCGCAGGTCGAGAGCGGTTGGGGCTACTCGCTGCGCATCCGCCGGGACGACTCCATCGTCGACGACGACGAGCCCGCCGTACCCGGGGAGCGTGAGCAGAGCACCCAGCCCGTCGCCGCGTCGCCCGACGACCCCGGCACCGGCTTCCTCACCGCCCCCACCTACGAGCGGTTGCTGGCCCAGCTGGAGCAGCTGGCCCGGGGCGAACTCGTCCCGCTCGACCGCATCAACTCCCCGACCTCGGGCGGCTACCGGCTCGGGTTCAGCTACGCGTCGTGGGTCGACCTCGCGCGCAAGGCCCAGCTGACCCTGCGTCTGCTCCGTCCCGACAGCTCCGCCGCCCCGTCCACCCCTCCCACCGTCACGAGGTGACCTTTCCCATGGCAACCACCATCGAGCCGGTCCGCTCCGAGGAGCGGATCGCCCGGCCCGTCCACCCCTGGCTGCGCAGCCTGTTCTTCTGGCCGGTGCTCATCCACTGCGCGCTCTCCTTCGTCCCGCTCTACTTCCTCAGCTCCCGCACCGGCGACTTCTTCGCCTGGGAGACCGGTAACTCGCTGAGCGCCGCCGCGCTGGGCGCCGGTTACGCGGGAGCCTGCACGATGTTCCTGCTGACCCTGCCGGAGAAGGACTGGACGAGCGCCCGCGGCACCGTCTTCGCCCCGATCACCCTGCTGCTGTCGGCCCTGGTGCTGGCGGGCGTGTACGCCGACCAGTTCCACTTCACCGAGGGCCCGGCGCTCGCCCGTGTCTTCGCCTGGCTGTGGCTGGCCTCCCTGGCGGTGTTCCAGGTGACCTGCTTCCTCGTCTACAAGGTCCACAACACCGGCCCCAAGGTCGCCGACCCGCGCGGCCCGGCCCCGATGAGGGCCGACGTCAGCATCCCCACGGCGATCATGGGCGCCGTCCTGTGGGGCCTCGCCTTCGCCCTGTGGATCGCCCCCGACGCGGTCGGCGACGCCTGGGCCTGGCAGCTGGACCCGCTGGACGCCCGGATGCTCGGCGCCTGGTTCTTCGCCTTCGGCGCCGGCGCCTGGCAGGCCCTGTGGGAGCACGACCTGCACCGCATGCGGGCCGGCTTCCTGACGGACGTCACGCTCAGCATCCTGTCGATGGCCGCGCTCGGCCTGTACGCCGACGACGTCCGCTGGGGCAACGCGCTCACCTGGGTCTACATCGTCGTGCTGGTCGGCCTGCTGGTGGCCGGTCTCACGGGCCGCTACATGGCGCTGCCGGAGGCGCTTGAGGCGGAGCGGAAGGCGCGTGAGGAGGAGCCCGTACGCGCCTGACGGCCCGGCCGCCGGGGCCCGGAGCAGGCCCCGGCGGCCGACGCACCGCACCACCCCCACTTCACTCCGTAGGACTGCGCGGACCAGGGAGGTCGGCCATGCTCAAGCAGAACAAGCACGCTGTACGAGGCTTACCGGCGGCCGTCGAGGGCCTGGAGCACGTTCCCGCGCACGGCCCCCTCGTGGTGCTCGCCGGAGGCGACGGCGAACGCCCGCTGAACACCGCCCTGTTCGCGGTGCGCGGCAGGCCCACCCGCCGGCTCGACGGCCCCGACGCGCTGAACGCCCTCGCCTACGACGAGACCGTGGTGGTCCGGGGCGTGGCCGAGGCCGTGTCGGCGGGGGACCGGGCCGCGGCGCCCGTCCTGCCCGTCGCGCTGTGGCCGGACGGCCGCCGCACCCGGGTCGTCTTCGGGCCCCTGCTGCCCCAGGACCCGATCGAGCACTCGGTCCGGCACCGGGTCAGGGCCGGGCACACCGCCCTCACCACCCTCGTCGGGCAGGCCAGGAACCCCGAGTGGTCCGCCGGCCCCTGCTCGGCACGGGCCGCCGCCCGCCATCTCGACCGGGTCTTCGAGGCGCTCCTCAGCCGCACCGACCCGCTGCCCGACAGCACCCTGTACGCGCAGGCCGCGCTCCTGCTCGACCTGGGGCGGCTCGGCGACCCGCACAACATCGACCTGCGGGTCGGACGGCTGCGGCTGACCGCGCTGCGCAACGAGACCCGTGCGCTGCCCGTGAAGGCCGCCGCGCTGTGGCGGCTGCGGGCCGGCGCCGAGGAGGCGCTGCGCCGCGATCCGAACCACCTCATGGCCAACTACCTGCTCGGCCGCTGGCATCTGTCCGCGCCCGGCCTGCTGGGCGGCCGCCGTGAGCTCGCCGTCGCCCACCTGGAGGCCGCCGACCGGCTCGGCCGGGGCGACACCCGCTACGTCCTCGGCCACGCGGAAGCCCTGCTGGCCGCCGACCGGCCCACCGCCGCGTTGTCCGCCCTGGAACGCGTCATCGAGGCCCCCGCCGACCACCCGCGCACCCAGCGGCGCCGCCAGTCCGCGATCCGGATGAGCCGCGCCCTCCAGCACGAACAGGCCCCGAGCAGCGCAGCCGCCGCCCCCGGGGCCCGAGGGAAGGGATGACCCGTCGATGGACCCGCACAAGGGAAGCTTCAAGATCAACGACACGCTGTCCACGTCGTTCCGCCACTGGGTCGCCAGACATCATGTCGACTCGGTGGAGGGCATCGGCCACATCCCCGCCGAGGGACCGTTCATCGTGGTCTCCAACCATCTGAGCTTCTTCGACCACTACCTGCTGGAGACCGTTCTCTACGGCGCCCGTGGCGAACACGTCTACTTCCCGGCCAAGGCCGCGAACTTCCACCACCCCGTCAAACGGCTGGTCCGGCTCAGCGTCGGCTGCATCCCGCTCGACAGCGACAACCCGGACCGCAACGCCCTGGCCGCCATGACGGAGGTCCTCGACGGCGGCGACGTGCTGTGCATGTACCCGGAGGGCACCCGCTGGACCGGCGGCGGCCTGGCCCCGTTCAACGACGGCCCCTTCTACTTCGCCGTCCGCACCGGCATCCCGGTCGTCCCCGTGATGATCCACGGCGCCGAACGGATCCTGCCCAAGGGCGAGGTCGTGCCCCACCGGGCCACCGCGCGCCTGGTGTTCGGCGCCCGGCTGACCAGCGCGCCCGGCGGACGGACCCGCAGCGCCCAGATCGCCGACCTGCGCGGCCGGGCGCGGGCCCGCATGGAGCAGCTCGGCGAACGGGCCGGCCGGACCTACGGCCGCCCCGACGAGGAGAGCGCCCGCCTCATCCGGCGCCGCGCCGACGAGATCGCCGTCGCGGCCTGCGTACGAGGACACGGCCTCGACCGCACCGAACGGCGCCGGATCGCCGTCCTGCACAGCCTCGCCCGGGCCTCGGCCGCCCCGCGCCCCCAGCCGGCCCTCGACGCTCCCGCACCCGCACCCGCCGCAGCGACGGGCTGATCCCGGCCCGAGGAACGAGGAGACATGCGCAAGAACATCCTGATCACCGGGGCGAGTTCGGGCCTTGGCCGCGGCATGGCCCGTCAACTGGCAGCGCGGGGAAGGAACCTGGCCCTGTGCGCCCGCCGCGCGGACAAACTGGAGGAGGTGCGCGAGGAACTCACCCGCGCCTACCCGGGCATCCAGGTGACGGTGCGTCAACTCGACGTACGCGACTACGAGGCCACCGCGGCCGCCTTCCGTTCCGTGCGGCGGGAGTTCGGCAGCCTGGACCGGATCGTCGTCAACGCCGGCCTCGGCGCGGGCGCCTCCGTCGGCACCGGGCGGTTCGAGGTCAACCGGGCCACCGCCGAGACCAACTTTCTCGCGGGCCTGGCCCAGTGCGAGGCCGCCATGGAGACCTTCCGGGACCAGGGCTCCGGCCACCTCGTGGTGGTGTCCTCGGTCAGCGCGGCCCGCGGCATGCCCCGGCACCTGACCGCGTACGCCGCCTCGAAGGCCGGCCTCGCCACCCTCGCCGACGGAATCCGCGCCGACGTCCTCGGCACCCCGCTGAAGGTCACCGCGCTGTTCCCGGGCTACATCCGCACCGAGATGAACGAGCACCTGGACAAGACGCCGTTCATCATGGACACCGACAAGGGCTGCGCACTCCTGGTGCGCGCGATGGAACGCGAACCGGCCAAGGCCTATGTGCCCGCGTGGCCGTGGGCGCCGGCGGGCGCTGTGCTGCGGCACCTGCCGCTCGCCCTCGTCGCGAAGTCGGTGTGACCATGACGGCCGCACAGACCGCACAGACCGCACAGACCGCGCAGACATCGCGGACGGAACTGACCGCGCAGACCGTCGCCACCGAACGCCACGGCAGCACCCTGGTCGTCTTCGAGGGCAGCCGCCGCATGCTGTGGAGCAGGCCCGGACCCGGCCGGTGGCGGCCCGTGGGCATCTGGCCCCAGGCCGCCGACGCCGCCGCGCTCACCGCCCACCTCGCCGCCCGGCGCAACGTGCTGGTCGTCCTCGACGGGGCGGAACACACCGTCAGCCTGCTGGCCGAGGAACTCGCCGCGGCGCCCGCGTCCGTACGCCGGCTGGTGCCCGGCCCCGACCCGTACCCGGACGAGCCCGTCGACGTCCGTATCCCGGTCCTCGACTGGCTGCCCGGCCCGTTGCGCCGCCCCGGTGTCGAACTGCTGCGCACCGGAGCCGAGTTGGTGCGCCGGACCCCGGCCGCGCTGCTCCCGCCGCTGCTGACCGACGAGTTCGATCCGGCCCGGCCGCACCTGAGGTTCGTCCTGCGCACCCAGCGGTACGGCGTCGGCGCGGGCCGGCTGGCCGACGCGGTGGGCCACCTGTTCGGGCCGGCGTCCCGACCGCGGTACATGTGAGCGAACTGACGACGAAGTGAAAGACGTACGGGTACGACGGCGTCCCCTGCCGTCGTACCCGTACCCATGTGCGTACCCGCGTGTGTGCGTGCCGGTGCGTGTGCCGCGTCAGCCGAGCCGCGTCACCCGGGCTGCGGATCGGCGGCGGCGCGGCGCGCCTCCTGCTCGGCCAGCCGCCGGTCGGCCTCTTCCCAGTTCGGCGGCAGTGCGGCGTCCTGCTTCCAGGAGGTGAACAGCGACTCGCGCATGGCCGGTTTCAGCTTCGTCATCACCGACAGGTGCGGATCGGTCTGGATGTACGACTGCAGCGCCTGCCGGCTCTCCCAGGACGAGAGCGTCCAGAACGTCTTGTGCCAGGGGTCGGCCCGCAGCGAGATCCCCACGTTCCCGGGGGAGTTCTGCGCCTGCTTGTAGACGCCCCCGGACAGGATGAAGAAACGCGGCACACGCACGATCGACTTGAGTTTCAACCGGGATGCCATGACGACGACTTGACCGCCTCCGGCCCCGGCCGCCGGCCCTTTGGACCAGGGGAGGGTGTGACTCATCGGAACTCCTCAGTGAGAGTGTGGTGTTACGGAGGATCTGGCGCCGAACGGACAGCGCACCGGACCTACCCATCCGGTGCGCCGCCCACCCGAACCGCCCCTACATCGGCGGGTTTCCGTGCTTACGGGCCGGTACTTCGGCGTGCTTCGCGCGCAGCATCCGCAGGGAGGTGATCAGCAGCCGGCGGGTGTCCCGCGGGTCGATCACGTCGTCCACCAGGCCGCGTTCGGCCGCGTAGTACGGGTGCATCAGCTCGTCCTTGTAGGACGCGATCAGCCGGGCCCGCTCCGCCTCCGGGTCGTCCGCGGCGGCTATCTCCCGACGGAAGACCACGTTGGCCGCGCCCTCCGCGCCCATCACCGCGATCTCGTTGGTGGGCCACGCGAACGACAGGTCCGAGCCGATCGACCGGGAGTCCATGACGATGTACGCGCCGCCGTACGCCTTGCGCAGGATCACCTGGATCCGCGGCACCGTGGCGTTGCAGTACGCGTACAGCAGCTTGGCGCCGTGCCGGATGATGCCGCCGTGCTCCTGGTCGACCCCGGGCAGGAAGCCCGGCACGTCCAGCAGCGTCACCAGCGGGATGTTGAACGCGTCGCAGGTCTGCACGAACCGCGCGGCCTTCTCCGAGGAGTGGATGTCCAGCACCCCGGCCTGGGACTGCGGCTGGTTTCCGACGATGCCCACGACCTGCCCGCCGAGCCGGGCCAGCGTGCACACCACGCTGCCGGCCCACCCGGCCTGCACCTCGAAGTGCTCACCGTGGTCGGTGATCTCCTCGATCACCTTCCGGATGTCGTACGGCCGCGACGGATCCTCGGGCACCAGGTCGAGCAGTGCCTCGCAGACCCGGTCGTCGGGGTCGTCGCCCGCGTCGAGGGGCGGCAGCTCCCGGTTGTTCTGCGGCAGCAGCGACAGCAGATAGCGCACCTCTTCGAGACACGAGGCCTCGTCGTCGTACACGAAGTGCGCCACGCCCGAGATCGACGCGTGGGTGTCCGCTCCGCCGAGCCCGTTCTGGCTGATTTCCTCACCCGTCACCGCGCGGACCACGTCCGGGCCGGTGATGAACATCTGTGAGGTCTCACGGACCATGAACACATAGTCGGTCAGGGCGGGGGAGTAGGCCGCGCCACCCGCGCACGGGCCCAGCATCACGCTGATCTGCGGGATGACCCCGGAGGAGCGGGTGTTGCGGCTGAAGATGCCGCCGTACCCGGCCAGCGCCGTCACCCCCTCCTGGATCCGGGCGCCCGCCCCGTCGTTGAGGCTGACCAGCGGGGCGCCGGCGGAGGCGGCGAGGTCCATCACCTTGTGGATCTTCTGGGCGTGCGCCTCGCCGAGAGCGCCGCCGAAGATGCGGAAGTCATGGGCGTAGACGAAGACCGTACGGCCGTGGACCGTGCCCCAGCCGGTGATCACGCCGTCCGAGTACGGCTTCTTCGACTCCAGCCCGAAGCCGGTGGCCCGGTGCCGGCGCAGTCCCTCGATCTCGGTGAACGAGCCCTCGTCCAGCAGCAGCCCGATGCGCTCACGCGCGGTCAGTTTGCCGCGGGCGTGCTGCCGTTCGGTGGCCTTGGGGTCGGGTCCGGCCAGTGCCTGCTGCTTCACATGCCGCAGCTCGGCCAGCCGCCCGCTGCCGTTGGTCAACTGGGCGGGCTCCGCGGGGACTTGAGCCGACCCCGGTTCGCCCGTGCCCGGGACGCTCTCCTGGGACAGGACGGTCACAGTCCCCTCCTCAGCTGGTCGATCCAGGTCATCGCGAGGAAGACGTCCCCCTCGATCTGGAGGGCGCCGGTGGCGAAGGCCAGCGAGCCGCGCAGGTCACCGAGCACCAGCCGGGTCAGGTCCTCCTGGCTCACCGTCACGGTGGAGTTGGGCGGGCACGGCGCGGTCCTCAGCACCGAGGCGCCCTCGTCCGTGCTGGTCACATAGCGGGTGCGGGTACCGGTAGGGGTCGTGACGACGAAGCGGAACACACCGGGCCGGCCGGGCGGCCGGGCCCCCGTGCCCGCGCAGCACCAGTCGAAGAGCTGGTCGAGAGACCGCTCCGCATCGTTTCTCAGGTCCGCGGCCACCATGGGTCCTCCCTCCTTCTGCGGTTCTCGCGGCTGAAGCCGTCCTGGGGCTGGAGCCTTTGCGACGACCATGCAGGCAGGGACTGGCAGGCAAGTGGACCGTCGGTGGACCGAACAGTGGTCGTGAGGACGTGTGAATTCCTCACAAGGGGCCGGTGACGCCTTGACTGTGCCCGGATCCGCCCGCCCCGCATGCTGGTTGTCGTCCGCACCGGGCACCACACCTTCGACGCAGGAGCTTCCCCATGACGCACATCAGTCAGGTCGTCACGCAGGAAAGCCGCTCCACCAACACGCCGCAGCAGCACCAGGAGACGTTCCTCCCGTACACCGGGCAGGACGAGCCCATGGACCTGGTGATCGAAGTGCTGACGGCACCCCATACCCGGCCCGCCATGTTCACTCTCTGCTATGCGAGCAACTCCGCCTCATGAACCGGACGTTGATCGGGTTCCGGCGCCACCTCCGTGCGGAGGTGGTGCCGGACGACGCGACCTATCTGATTTCCGAACACGGGATCACCGCCCTCAGGGCACCCCATCTGGAAGCGGTCGTGCCGCTGCTCGACGGCAGCCGGGACCTGCCCGCGCTGCTGCGGGACAGCCCCGAACCGCTGCCCGCCGAGCGGCTCACCGCCCTTCTCGCCCAACTCGCCGACGCCGGCTTCATCGAGTACCGGGAGCACCACTGCTCCGAGCCGGCCAACCACAGCGCCGAGGCCTACTGGGAACTCGCGGGCCTCGAGGGACACCGGACCCGACTGCGGACCGCGTCCACCGTCGTGGAGCTGCGTACCGTCGGAGACTTCGACGCCGCGTACGCCGCCCGCGCACTGCGGGCCTCCGGGCTCGCCGTCACCACCGATCCGGCCCCCGGCGCCGCCCTCACCGTCGTCATCTGCGACGACTACCTCGCCCCGGAACTGGCCGCCCTGGACGCCGAACACCGTGCGAACGGCCGGCCCTGGCTGCTGGTCAAGCCCAGCGGCGCCACCATCTGGGTCGGCCCCGTCTTCCGCCCGGGCACCGGCGCCTGCTGGTCCTGCCTCGCCCACCCGGTACGGCTGCACCGCGGCGTCGAGTCCCAGGTCGGCGCCGCCCTCGGCCGCACCGGACCGGTGCCCGGCCCCGCCGCGGGCATCCCCTGCACCCTGGGCGCCGGACTGCACCTCGCCGCGATCGAGGCCGCCAAGTGGCTGGCGGGCCACCACCCCGGCCAGGACCGGGTGCTCACCTTCGACACCCTGACCCTGGGCTCCCGCCACCACGTCGTGCGGCGCCGGCCGCAGTGCGCCGACTGCGGCGACCCGGGGCTCGGCGCCCAGAGAGCCATGGCCCCCGTCGTCCCTCGGTCCCGGCCCAAGGCACCGGGCGGCGGCGGGGGCCACCGCTCCCGCTCCGCACAGCAGATGCTCGACACGTACGGCCACCTCGTCAGCCCGGTCACCGGTGTCGTCGCCGACATCACCCGGATCGAGGGCGGCCCGGCGTTCCTCAACAGCTTCAACTCCGGCCCCAACCCGGTCTCCGGCGCCACCGGCCTGACCGCGCTGCTGGGCGGCCTGCGCCAGGTCAACGGCGGCAAGGGCGTCACCGCGCTGGACGCCGAGGTCAGCGCGCTGTGCGAAGCCGTCGAGCGCTACTCCGGCTGTCTGCACGGCGACGAGTACCGCATCCGGGCCCGCTACCGGGACCTCGACGGTATGGCCGTACACCCCGACACCTGCCAGCTGTACGCCGACGAGCAGTACGCCGGCCGCGACGCGTGGAACGCCACCCACTCCGGGTTCCACCACGTCCCCGAACGCTTCGACGAGGACGCGGAGGTCGACTGGACCCCCGTCTGGTCGCTCACCGGGCAGCGCCACCGGATGCTGCCCACCGCACTGCTCTACTTCGCCACCGCCGCCGAACGCCACGACCCCGTCGCGGGCCGCCGCTTCATGCACGCCGACTCCAACGGCAACGCGGCCGGCAGCAGCCTGGAGGACGCCGTCCTTCAGGGCTTCCTGGAACTCGTCGAGCGCGACGCCGTCGCCCTGTGGTGGTACAACCGCACCCCCCGGCCCGCCCTGGACCTGCGTGCGGGAGCCGACCTGTGGACCGAGGAGCTGATCGACGTCCACCGGGGGCTGCGCCGCGAGGTGTGGGCGCTCGACCTCACCTCGGACTTCGGCATCCCCGTGTTCGCCGCGCTGTCCCGCCGTACCGACAAGGCGGCCGAGGACATCGTCTTCGGCTTCGGCGCGCACCTCGACGCAAGGATCGCGCTGCGCCGGGCCCTGACCGAGCTCAACCAACTGCTCCCGGCCGCGGTCGACGCCCGCCCGGACGGCGGCGGCTACGCCCTGAACGACCCCGAACTGCTGCACTGGTGGCGGGGCGCGACGACGGGCAACCAGCCCTACCTCCGGCCCGCTTCCACGGCCGCGAGAACCCTGGCCGACTTCTCCTTCCCCACGGGCACCGACCTGCGTGACGACCTCACCGCCGTCACCGCGGCGGTGCGCGCACGCGGACTCGACCTGCTCGTCCTCGACCAGACCCGCCCCGACGTCGGCCTGCCCGTCGTCAAGGTGCTGGTCCCCGGACTGCGCTCGTTCTGGACCCGGTTCGCCCCCGGCAGGCTCTACGACGTCCCCGTCGCCCTCGGGCGACTGCCGGAGCCCGTCGCCCGCGCCGACCTGAACCCCGTGCCGCTGTTCGTCTGATCCGCCCCTCTTCCCCCCAGGAGCCGACCGTGCTGCACTCACCCCGCATCGACGACCACGACCACCCGGAGACGATCACGACGCTGTGGTCCCTGCGTGAGGACGTCCGTGTCGAAACGGCCGAGGACGGCACCGCGGTGGAACTCCACGGCCGCTGGTCGGACCTGCGGGTCCGCGACCCGGAACCCGGCCTGGTGGAGACCCTGCGCCGGATGAGCCTGGGGCCGGTCAGCCTGGACAACGTCGCCCCCGGCGGCGGCCACCGGTCCTGGCAGCGCGCGCTGCTGCGGCTCCAGGACCTGGTAGTCCGCTCCCTCGCCTTCGCCGACAACGGTCAGGTGCTGCTGTCCGCCGTCCCGCTCACCCATGCCGCCCGCTTCAGCCCCGAACCCCCGCCCGAGGGCGCCCTGTTGAAGCTGTCCCGGTTCGCGGTGCTGCGCCGCGAGGGCGACCTGTTCCAGCTGGAGTCCCCGCTGTCGCTGCACCGGGTGCTGCTGCACCGGCCCGAGGCCCAGTGGGTGGTCGCGGCGCTCGGCCGGCCCGTCTCCGCGGACAAGGCCGGCGACGACATCCCGCTGGCCCGTGCGGTGGTGCGGGAGATCCTCGGCTACCTCATCGGCACCGGGATGGTGCTGGTGGCGCCGAACGCCGACGGGGACTTCGAGGAGGACCAGGACCCCGTGCTGCGCACCTGGTCCGCCGACGACATGCTCTTCCACACCCGCTCGGTGATGGGCCGCGACGACGGCGACTACGGCGCGACCTTCGCGCACGCCGCGCAGATCAAGCCGCAGCCCGCCGTCAAGAACCCGCCGAGCGGCCCGGTGGTCCGGCTGCCGAGGCCCGACCTCGACGAACTCCTGGACCGGGACCCTCCGTTCACGACCGCGCTGGAGGGACGGCGTTCCGTGCGCGAGTACGGGACGTCCGCACTGAGCCTGCGCACCCTCGGCGAGTTCCTTTACCGGGCCGCACGGGTCCGCTCGACCGGCATGGTCGGCGACGGCGAGACCGCCTACCCGGCCAGCGACCGCCCGTACCCGACCGGCGGCGCCGCCTACGACCTGGAGCTCTACCTCACCGTCCGGGACTGCCCCGGACTGCCCTCGGGCATCCACTACTACGACCCGCAGGACCACTGTCTGGTGCTGGTCAACGAGGACCCGGTGGCGGCCGGCGAACTGTCCGCGGGAGCGATGGCGGCCGCGGCACTGACCACACCGCCGCCCGTGCTGATCACCCTGACCTCGCGTTTCCAGCGCCTGTCGTGGAAGTACAGCGGACTGGCGTACGCGCTGGTGCTCAAGCACGTGGGGGCGCTCATCCAGACGTTCTACCTGGTCGGTTCCGCGATGGGGCTGGCCTGCTGCGCGGTGTGCAGCGAGGACGTCACCGTGTGCGCCGGGGCGCTCGGACTGGACTGGCGGGCCGAGTCGCCGGTGGGGTCCTTCGTCCTCGGGCCGCTCTCCGACGAGCAGCGGCGGTGTCATGCGCACCACCTCGACGAGCGGGTCCCCGTCAACGGCTCCGACTGGCCGGAACGTTCCGCTGCGGCGGCCGCGGTTGAACAGCGGGAGAAGGTCCGGGCCAGGGCCACCACCGCGGTCTCCAGCCGTCTAGTATGACCGCACGGATGTGAGCATCAACGGGGGAGTGTGTGGATGCCGCGGGGATTTCTGCGTTCCGATAGACAGCAGCGCGATACCCTGCCTCCGCAACTGGCCTTCGCCATCGTCCTGATGGTGCTGTGCGGGTTCGTGCTGATCGCCGTCCTCAACGTGATCGGCAGTGATCCGGGGCCCTGGCTGCTGGCGGGCTGCATCTTCTCCAGCGTCGCGCTGTTCGCCATCCAGACCGTGCACAGCTACCCGGGCACCGAGCGGTTCAGGGAGCGGTACGGACTCTGGACACTGCTCGGCCAGGCCGTCCTGACGTACGTCCCCATGCTGTTCTTCGGTGTCACCTGGGGCGGTATGGGAGGGTTTCTTGCAGGATCGTCCCTGCTGATCATCGCGGCACCCGCCTGCTGGGTGGCGTTCGGGGTGATCGTCGCGGTGACGGGCCTGGCCGCGGTGGTCGACGGCACCGGGTGGGTGGACTCCTCCTACCTCGTCGTCTCCACCGTGCTCACCGGTCTCATCGTCTACGGGCTCACCCGGCTGTCCAACCTGGTGGCCGAAGTGCACCGGGCACGCGAGGAGTTGGCGGAGATGGCGGTGGCCCGCGAGCGCCTCCGCTTCGCCCGGGACCTGCACGACCTGCTGGGATTCGGGCTGTCCGCGATCACTCTCAAGAGCGAGCTGACGTTCCGTCTGGTGGCCACGCGGCCCGAGCGCGCCCGCGAGGAACTGGTCGGCATCCTGCAGATCTCCCGACAGGCCCTCGCCGACGTGCGGTCGGTGGCCCGCGGCTACCGCGAGATGTCCCTGGACGCCGAGGCCGCCTCCGCGGAGGACGTGCTGACCGCGGCCGAGATCGAGGCCCGGATCGACCTGGACTGCGGCCCGGTGTCCGACCGGGCCGGGACGGTGCTGGCCACGGTGATCCGCGAGGGCGTCACCAACGTCCTGCGGCACAGCAAGGCGCAGCACTGCGTCATCGAGGCCTGCCCGGCCAGCGGCCCGGACGGCCCCCTGGTCCGCCTGGTCGTGGCCAACGACGGGGCCGACGAAACCCGCCGTACCGGCTCCCAGGACGGTGGCAGCGGCCTCGGCAACCTCCGCACCCGCGTCGAGGAGATAGGCGGCAGGCTCACCGCGGGAGCGGACGCCGCCGGCTGGTTCCGCCTGACCGCCGAGGTCCCCCGCACCCCGACGACCTCCCCCCGGCCGAACCACGCCCACCCCTGAACCCGAACAGGTCGACGCGCGTCACCCAGCCGCACGACTCGGCTGCGGCCGTGTGCACGAGGCCGGGTCGGCCCGATCGTGTGACGGTCGGCTCCATCTCGCACAGCAGCTGCCCGCTGTCCGGGTCGGCGGCGGGTCCGCCGTCCGCCGCTCCCGCTCCCGCCTCCCTCAGGTCAGCCACCCGTTGTCCTCGGCGATTCTGATCGCGTCCACTCTGTTGCGGGCGTTGAGCTTGGTGACCGCGCTGGTGAGGTAGTTGCGGACGGTGCCGATGGAAAGGAAGAGACGGGTGGCGATCTCCATCGCCTCCGCTCCGTCGGCGGCCAGTTTCATCACCTCGACCTCGCGCCGCGTCAGCGGGTTCTCCTCGACCTCCCAGGCGGCCAGCGCCAGTTGGGGGTCGATCACCCGGCCCCCCGCCGCCACCCGCCGTACCGCGTCGGCCAGTTGGTCCGGCGGCGCGTCCTTCAGCAGGAACCCGGACACCTTCGCCGCCATGGCCCGCCGGAAGGTACCGGGACGCCCGAGGCTCGTCAGGATCAGCACCCGGCACGTCGGCACCGCCGTGCGTAACAGGTCGGCCGCACTGAGCCCGTCCAGCCCCGGCAGGTCGATGTCCACGATCGCGACGTCCGGCAGCAACTCCAGCGCGGTCGGCACCAACCGGTCCCCGGAATCGAACTGGGCGACCACCTTGAGATCGGGTTCCATCTCCAGCAGTGCCACCAGGGCACCGCGCACCATGTGCATGTCCTCGGCGATAACGATGCGGATCAAGCCAGACCTCCCCCGTCCGACGGCCGTGATGCCGCGCACGTACCCGCACGCATGGTATTCGAACGGTCACCGCATCCGGGCCGACTCGCCCGTCCCGTCTCCCCAACAAGCCGTGAATCCTTCATAGTCGGCGCCCTGACGGGGTCACCGCGGACCGGGGACGCCTGCACTGTCGGCCGAGGTCCCGCCCATGGGACTGTCGATGTACTACGCAAAGTACGGGGGCACCGAGCGCTCGTACGTCCCTTCCTAGCCACCTGGGGACCAGATGGATATCACCCTGCTGGGGCCGCTCAACGCGGACAAGGACGGCGCCCCGGTCCTGCCGTCAGCGGCCAAGATGCGCCAGATCCTGGCCCTGTTGGCGCTGCACTCCAACCGAGTGGTTCCGGTGTCGATGATCATGGAGGAGCTCTGGGGCTACAACCCTCCGCGGACCGGGTCCACCACTCTCCAGACCTACATCCTGCGGCTGCGCCGGCTGATCGACGCCTCGGTCGCCGGGCGCTGCAACGCCAAGGAGATCCTCGTCTACCGGCACGGCGGCTACTGCCTCATCGTGCCCACCGGCTGCGTGGACGTACTCGAGTACGACCGCCTCGCGGCCGACGGCCAGCGCCTCTTCGACACCGGCGAGGACGAGGCCGCGGTCAAGGTGTACACCGAGGCGCTCGACCTGTGGCGCGGCCCGGCCCTCGCCGACATCCGCTGCGGCGCCCTGCTGGAGATCGAGCGGGTGCGCCTGGAAGAGAGCCGGCTCGGTGTGCTGGAGCGCCGTATCGACGCCGAGCTGTACCTGGGCCGGCACGCCGAACTCCTCACCGAATTGGTGGTACTGACGGCACGTCAGCCCCTGCACGAGGGTTTGCACGCCCAGCACATGATCGCCCTCTACCGCTCCGGCCGCCCCTCCGAGGCGCTGGCGACCTTCACCAAGCTGCGCCACCGCCTGGTGGAGGACCTGGGCCTTGATCCCTCGCCCCGGCTCCAGCGGCTCCAGCGGGCCATCCTCGGCGGGGACCTGCTGCTCGACCGCCCGCAGCGCGGGCCGGGACGCAGGGTGCTGGACATGTTCGCCGCGTGAGCCGACGGCCGTGGGAGGTCCGGCCCCACCCGGGCTTCGCCACGAGCCGTCGCCCCCGCCACCGGTCGGCCTGGTGCGCGCGGTCGGTTACGGCGGCTCGACCGGCACGGTCGGCGAGCGCCGGCATCGCGAAGCAGTCGTACAACCGCTCGGGTCAGACGACTTCGAAGTTCGCCATCATCGCCATGTCCTCGTGCTCCAGATTGTGGCAGTGGACCATGTACCGCCCCCGGTGCCCGCGGAACCGCACCAGCACGTCCACCACTTCGTACGGCCGCACGTCCACCGTGTCCTTCCAGCCCGCGTCACTCGGCAGCGGGGATCCGCCGCCCCGGGCGACCACCAGGAAGTGCGCCAGGTGCAGATGGACCGGATGGTGGAAGTCGCTGCTGAACCGCCACCGCTCGACCGTGCCGAGCTTGGGCCGCGCGAGCACCCGCGCGCTGTCGAAGGGCCGGCCGTTGATCGTCCACAGCTCCCCGCCGCTCCCGGACGTGAGCCGGAAGTCGAACCGCCGCTCCGCCACCGCCCGTTCGGCCCGGGCCGCCGCCACGCCGGCGAGCCGCTCCGGAACCCGGCTGGTCTCCCGCTCCCGGCGGGCGATACGGAACCGCATCACCGAACGCGTGCCTCCCGTCCCCAAAGTGTTGACCAGGGTGACGGTCGAGCCGACCGGATACCCGGCGAAGTCGACGACCACGTCGAAGCGCTCCCCGGGCGCCACCGGCAGCGAGTCGTGCGTGACCGGACGATCCAACAGCCCCGCGTCGCTGCCCACTTGCACGAACGCGGCGCCCTCGCGCGGACCGGGCTCCAGGGCCAGCCGGTAGCGGCGGGCGTTGGAGGTGTTGAGGATCCGGAACCGGTACCGGGTGGCGGAGACCTCCAACTCGGGCCAGGGCGCCCCGTTGACGAGCACCACATCCCCCGTCACCCCCTCCATGTACGCGTCCTCGACCCCCGGTTCACCGGTGAGCGAGGGGTCCAGGGAGGGGTAGCGCAACGCGCCGTCCTCCTCGAAGGCCCGGTCGCAGATCATCAGCGGGACGTCCTTCTCGCCCCGGGGGAGCGGCAGAGCGTCCTCCACGTCGTCGTGCACGAGGAACAGCCCGGCCAGCCCGCGCCACACCTGCGGCGCGCTGAAGTCCATCCGGTGGTCGTGGTACCAGAGCGTCGCGGCCGGCTGGTCCAGCGGATACGTGTACGTCTTGGCTCCCGACGAGTACGTCCAGTCGCCCGGCCGGGTCCGCATGTGTCCGGCCTGCGACCCGTGCGCCCCGTGCCCGCTGTGTGCCGAAGAGCCCGCGCCGGAGGCGTACCCCGGCGGGAGGACCAGGTCCAGCGGGGAGCCGTCCGAGTCCGGAGCCTGCACCCCGCCGTGCAGATGGGTGGAGGTCGGCACGGGAAGCTCGTTGCGCACCCGTACCGTCGTCGTCCGCCCCGACCGGCCCACCAGGGTGGTCCCGGGGAACCGGCCGTTGTAGCCCCACACCTCGGTCCGCAGGCCCGGCAGGATCTCCGCGCGGGCAGCGCGCTGCACCAGTTCGTAGTGGTCGGTGCCGTCCGGCCCCCGGGTGGGGGTCGCCGTCACCGGCACCGGCAGCGGCACCCGGAAGGGGGCGGGCAGCCGCGCCCGGCTGCGCAGTTGCTCCCCCGACACCTCCCGGGTCAGCGCCCCGCACCCCGCGGTGCCGAGGCCCGCCGCGGCCAGCCCGGTGGCGGTGGCCGCCTTCAACAGGGTCCGTCGGCTCGGCCGCATGGCCATCAACTCCCGTTCCCTGTAGGGCTGCCCGGCCGGTGGGCGAACACCCAGTACGTCTGCGCGGTCAGTCCGGCGACCAGCGCGACGCCCAGCGGGATGTGCAGGGACAACTGCCGGGCGTAGCCGAACCCGCTCTGCGCCTCGACCAGCCCGGCGATCAGCAACGTCAGCCCGATCGGCCACGCGGGACCGCCGCCCGGGCGCCACAGCGTGACGGCGGCGGCGACCGTGAGCCAGCTCATGACGGAGACGAGGGTGGCGTTGAGCGCGTGCACGTCCAGCAGATCGGTGTCGCCGGTGATGAACATCCCGGCCAGCACGGGCTGCGCCAGCGTCAGCAGCAGCAGGACACAGGTGCAGGCCCGCAGTACGGTGAGCGGCCAGCGCCGGGCCACCCGCGGCGGCGTCTCGGCTTCGGTCTCCGCGTCGGGTGACGGAAGCATCTGCATCACTCCGGATCGCCGACGGCATCCGCAGCCGCCGCGCCGCCCCGAGTCTGGCAACGCCCACTGGACACCGGCTTGACCGCGCGAAGCCGCAGCGAAACTGCCTCGATACCGCTCGATGGCGCTTGATGAGGGCGCGCGGACCGAACGAGCGGATCCGGCCGAACACGGCGAAAAATACGGTTACTTGAGTCAGGCAAACACTAAGTAGAGTGAAGACACCCGCGACCGAGGAGAGACATGCCGGTTCCCCCCACCCCCTCCCTCCCTGACCCGAGTGACCTGGGGTTCGACCCCGAGACCCTGCGCGCCAAGTACCGCGCCGAACGCGACCGTCGTATCCGCCCCGACGGCAGCGGCCAGTACCAAGGCGTCGCCGGCGAGTTCGAGTCCTACGACGAAGACCCGCACGCCGACCGGGAGTTCACCCGCGAGCCCCTGCACGACCGGGTGGAGGCGGTGATCGTCGGGGGCGGGTTCGGCGGTCTGCTCGCCGCCGCACGGCTGCGCCAGGCCGGGGTGGAGTCGATCCGGGTGATCGAGAAGGGCGGCGACTTCGGCGGCACCTGGTACTGGAACCGCTACCCGGGCATCCACTGCGACATCGAGTCGTACATCTACCTGCCCCTGCTGGAGGAGGTCGGCTACGTCCCGAAGTGGCGCTACGCGCCGGGGGAGGAGATCCGGCAGCACGCGCGGGCGATCGGCCGCCACTTCGGGCTCTACGAGGAGGCCTGCTTCCAGACCTGCGCGACCGAACTGCGCTGGGACGAGGACGGGTCGGAGTGGCTGGTTGCCACGGACCGGGGCGATCGCATCCGGGCCCGCTACGTCGTGGTCTCCAGCGGCACCCTCAGTCAGCCCAAGCTGCCCGGCATCCCCGGGATCGAGACCTTCAAGGGCCACACCTTCCACACCAGCCGCTGGGACTACGCCTACACCGGCGGCGACGCCGACGGCGGACTGACCGGGCTCGCCGACAAGCGCGTCGCCCTTATCGGCACCGGCGCCACCGCCATCCAGGTGGTGCCCCACCTCGCCGCCGACTCCCGCCGCCTGTACGTCTTCCAGCGCACGCCCTCCTCCGTCGACGTACGCGACAACCGCCCCACCGACCCGGAATGGGCGGGCTCCCTGAAGCCGGGCTGGCAGCGCGAGCGCCGGGACAACTTCCTCAAGGTCGTCACCGGGGTCCGCACGGACCAGGACCTCGTGAACGACTCCTGGACGAGCAGCGCCCGGCTCCAGGAGAAGCTCATTCCGACCAACGCCTATACCGACGTCCCGGTCGAGGAACGCGAACGGGCCTACGAGATCGCCGACTTCCAGAAGATGAACGAGATCCGCGACCGGGTGGCGGACGTCGTCGAGGACCCGGAGACCGCGGAGAAGCTGAAGCCCTGGTACCGCTACATGTGCAAGCGGCCCACGTTCAGCGACCACTACCTCCAGGCCTTCAACCGGCCCGACGTCACCCTCGTCGACACCGCCGACTCGCACGGCGTCGAGCGGATCACCGAGACCGCCGTCGTCGTGGGCTCAGTGGAGTACGAGGTGGACTGCGTCATCTTCGCGACCGGGTTCGCGGTCGGCGTCTCCGGCCTGCTCTCCGGACAGCTGCCCGCGTACGGCCGCGGCGGACTCGCGCTCCAGGACGCCTGGCGTCAGGGCGGCCCGCGCACCCTGCACGGCCTCTACACCCACGGCTTCCCCAACCTCTTCCAGCTCGGCCCGATGCAGAACGCGTCCGCCGTCAACTTCGTCCACATCCTCGACGAACAGGCCACGCACATCGCCGCGGTCGTCGCCGAGGCGCACGAACGGGGAGCCGCGTACGTCGAACCGAGCGCCGAGGCCGAGGGCGAGTGGGTGGCGACGATCCGTCAGAAGGCGCCCGACCTCTACCGGTTCCACGCCGAGTGCACCCCCGGCTACTACAACAACGAAGGCCGGCCCCGGGAGCGCAGCGAGCAGTTCGGCGACGGACCGGTCGTCTTCCACGAACTGCTGGCCCGCTGGCGCCGGGACGGCGGCCTCGACGACGTCCTGGCCGGTGCCGAATGAGCGCCCCGGCCGTGCGCCCCAGCCGCTTCGACGACACCGGCTCCCACCGCCCCACCAGCGCCCGTTGGCGGGCCAGCCGCCTCGGCCCGCCGAACCCGCTGTGGGGTTCCAACGGAGTCGCCTTCGGCCCCGACGGGCGCCTGTACGTCGCCGAGTTCCTGGCCGGGCGGATCAGCGCCCTCGACATCGCCACCGGGGACCTCGACGTGATCGTGCCGATGGACGGCCCGGTCCAGTCACCGGACGACCTCGCCTTCGGCGCGGACGGCTCGATGTACATCGCCGACCTGGTCCCCGGCCGGGTGTGGCGCCGCACACCTGACGGGACGTACACCCTCGTCTCCGACGACGTCATCAACCCCAACGGCATCACCTGCGTGGGCGACCGGCTCTTCGTCAACGAGATGAAGCCCGACGGCCGGCTCCTCGAGCTCTTCCCGGACGGCGGCGATCCGGTCGTCCTCACCGAGGGCCTCGCTCTCGGCAACGCGATGCAGCGCGGCCCGGACGGCCACCTGTACTACCCGCACATGATCACCAACCAGGTCTGGCGGATTCCCCCGGACGTCGGCGGGCCCGAGCTGGTCGCCGAGGACGTGCACCAGCCGGTCGCCGTCCGCTTCGACCAGGGCGGTGTCCTGCACGTCCTGTCCCGGGGCGTCGAGGGCATCGTCACCCGCGTCGACCTGCACGGCTCCGGGACCCGCACCCTCGTCACCAGCGGCCTGAAGGGCCTGGACAACGCGGCCTTCGACACCGAGAACCGCATGTTCGTCTCCAGCTACGCGGGCGGCGGCATCACCGAACTGCACCCCGACGGCCGTACCCGCGAGATCGTCCCCCGCGGCTTCGACGGCCCCTACGGCGTCACGGTCGACCTCGGCGGGACCGTGTACGCGGCCGACCACTACCGGCTGGCGAGCCCGGCGCTCTCCCACGAGGGCGAGCCGAGCAGCGGTGCCGACGGCTTGGAACCGGCCGGCGTGACCACCCTCTCCCTGCTGCCGTTCGCCCACGGTGTCGCCGCCGACGGCGGCCTGCTGCACCACACCTCGCAGTACGGCGAGGTCCGCACCCACGACCCCGCCTCCGGGACCACCCGGCAGCGGGCCCAGGGACTGCGCAGGCCGCTCGGCATCGCGGTGGCGCCGGACGGATCACTCGTCGTCGCCGAGGCGGACGCCGGCCGGGTGGTGGCCCTCGACGACACCGACACCCTCACCGTGCGGGCCGACGGACTCGACCACCCCGTGGACGTGGCCTTCGACGCGGAGGGGCGCTGCTATGTGAGCGACGAAGGGCGCGGGGCGGTGCTGCGGATCGAGGAGGACGGGACCACCACGGTCCTCGCGGACGGGCTCGGGGCACCGCAGGGACTCGCGGTCCTGGGCGGCGAGCTGTTCACGGTGGAGACCGCGCACCGCAGGCTGACGTCCGTCTCCCTGACCACGGGGGAGCGCCGGACCGAGGCCGAGGACCTGCCGGTCGGCCCGCCCCCGGGCGTCGTCCCCGTGACCGAGCCCGCCCTGTTCGCGGGCGGCATGCCGGGCTGGGCCCGCCGCTTCGCCGGCCTCGCCGCCGACTGGGACGGCTCCCTGCTGCTGTCGGCCAACGGCGAGGGCACCGTGCTCAGGCTGCGGACGGAGAGCCCAGCGAGCGTTCCCGCAACCGGGCCAGGTGCCGGGTGAAGACGTCACGGGTGTCCGGGGTGAGCGTGCGCAGGGCCACCAGAGCGGTGATCACCACGTCGCACAGCTCGCTCTGGACGTCCTCCCAGGTGTGCGAGACGCCCTTGCGGGGGTTCTGGCCGAGTGCCCCGATCACCGCCTCGGAGACCTCGCCGACCTCCTCCGACAGCTTCAGCATGCGCAGCAGCAGGCCCGCCTGGCCGTCGACCGGACTGTTGGCGTCGAGCCAGGCGTACAGGTCGTCGATGGTGGACCAGAGGTCGGCGGGGACGTCCGACGGGGCGGCCTGATCAGTCATGCGGGCAGCTTGCCACGCGGCCGGCCCGCCCCGACAGACGGCGTCACCCGCCTCCATCACCCGCGTCCGTCCCCGCCGCCCGTCGTTGTCCGAGGCCGGCCGTCCGTCTTCGTCCGCGGCGGGCTGCCCGGCTTCACCCGTCGCCGCTACTCGTCGAACGTCTCCTCGAACAACGCCTGCTGCTCGCCTTCCTCCCGCTTCCGCAGTCGCCGGTTCCGCGCGCCCACCACCAGCGCCGTCGCCAGCCCGGTCGCCGCGAACGCCGCCGGAACCATCCAGTTCCGGTTGACGGCGTGGCCGAGCGCGTGGTCCAGGGAGAGCCGGCCGGGCCCGGTGACGGCGAGACCGGCGGCCATCAGCCCCAGGGACGCCGCGTACTCGTAGCCGCCGCCCTGGTTGAAGAACCCGTTGGGCGCGTGCACCGCCGCCGCGCCCGTCATGGCGCCGGCCGCCGCCGCACCGGCGGCCGGGGTCGCCAGGCCCAGCGCCAGGAGTGTGCCTCCGCCGGCCTCCGCCAGCCCCGCGGCCGCCGCGCTCTCCTTGCCCGGCTCGTACCCGACGGACTCGAAGAACTGGCCGGTGCCCTCCAGCCCGTGCCCGCCGAACCACCCGAACAGCTTCTGCGCGCCGTGCGCGGCGAGCACCCCGCCGGTGCCCAGCCGGAGCAGCAGCAGGCCCAGATCACGTCGGTCGTATGAGGTCACCATGTCTCCTGGAACAGACAGCAGAAACAGCCGACAAGCACAGTCAGCAGAGAAACAACCCCCTCCGCGTGTCCACCGTCGCACCCCTCACACCTCCCGGGCGCCCCCGGGCTGCCGTTCGGGTGGCGGAGCCGGGGGAGCGGTGTGAGTGTGACTGGCATGACGATTCAGACCGCCAGACTGAGGGACCCGGTCGTACGGGCCTTCGTCACCGCCGTCAACGCCCATGACCGCGACGCCTTCCAGGCGCTCCTCGCCCCCGGCGCGACCATGGCGGACGACGGTCTCGACCGCGACCTCGACGAGTGGACCGACCGGGAGATCTTCTCCACGCACGGCCACCTGGAGGTCGACAACGAGTCCCGGGGCGGCCGCGCGATCCTCGCCCGCTACAGCAACGACACCTGGGGCGAGATGCGCACCAAGTGGCAGTTCACAGTGGCGGACGACGGCAGGATCTCCCGCTTCGAGACCGGCCAGGCCTGAAAAACCCGCGGCAGGGGGCTTGCGTTGGTGTGCACTCCAACTCCTAGCGTGCGCGGGCATGGAGACCAACGGGACCACCAGGACCACCAGGACCAACGGAGCCGACAAGACCACCACCACCAGGACGCTGGGCCGCAGCGGCATCGAGGTCAGCGCCCTCGGCTTCGGCTGCTGGGCGATCGGCGGCGAATGGCAGTCACCGGACGGACAGCCGCTCGGCTGGGGCAAGGTCGACGACGAGGAGTCCGTACGGGCGATCCGGCGCGCCCTCGACCTGGGCGTCACGTTCTTCGACACGGCGGACACGTACGGAGCCGGCCACAGCGAACGCGTCCTCGGCCGGGCCCTCGGCAAGCGCCGGGACGACGTGGTCCTCGCCACCAAGTGGGGCAACCTCTTCGACGAGCACACCCGGACCCGGGTCGGGCAGGACGCCTCCCCCGACCACGCGCGCAGCGCCCTCACCGCATCGCTCACCCGCCTGGGCACCGACCACGTGGACCTCTACCAGCTGCACATCTCCGATGCCCACCCCGACCAGGCGGCCCGACTGCGCGAGGCCTGCGAGGAGTTCGTACGCGAGGGGCTGATCAGGGCGTACGCCTGGAGCACCGACGATCCGGCCCGGGCGGCGGTGTTCGCGGAGGGTGAGCACTGCACGGCCGTACAGCACGCGATCAACGTGTTGCAGGACGCGCCCGAGATGCTCGCCCTGTGCGAGGAGTCGAACCTGGCGAGCATCAACCGCAGTCCGCTCGCCATGGGGCTGCTGGCCGGGAAACGCCAGGGTGCGCTGGAGGCCGGGGACATCCGCAGCCGGCCGCCGGCCTGGCTCGAGGGTTTCGACGAGGGTTCCGGTGCGGCCCCCGACTGGCTCGCCCGCGTCGACGCGCTCCGGGAGATCCTCACCAGCGACGGCCGTACGCTCGCGCAGGGCTCCCTCGCCTGGCTGTGGGCGCGCAGTCCGCGCACGGTGCCGATTCCCGGCTTCCGTTCGGTCGCGCAGGCCGAGCAGAACGCGGGAGCGCTGGAGAAGGGGCCGCTCACCGCGGAGCAGCTGGCGGAGGTCGACCGGATCCTGGGGCGGTGAGTGGCCCCATCCCGTTCTCCGTATGAAAGCGGCAGCCGTTCCACCGCACCGGTGCGCACCTCGCGGTCCCACGCGAGGTCCACCCCCACCCGGTGTGGTGAAGCGGCTGCCGCCTCCCCCCTCGGGAGCGGTCAACGGAACTCATATCCCCCAAGTGTGAAGCTCCCGTGGAGGATATGAAGAGCATATGCGCGTGACCGGCCTGAATGGTGCGGAATCCACAATTTAATTTGTGAAGGTTGAGCGCGTGACGACCTGAGTGCGTGGCTCAGCCGCGTCCCACGTACGGCATAGCCGTCGCCAACACCGTCGCGAACTGCACGTTCGCCTCCAGCGGCAGCTCGGCCATGTGCCGCACCGTGCGCGCCACATCGGCCACCTCCATCACGGGCTCGGGCACGACCTCCCCGTTCGCCTGGAGGGCCCCGGTCCCCATCCGCTCGGTCATGTCGGTGGCCGCGTTGCCGATGTCGATCTGCCCGACCGCGATGTTGTACGGCCGCCCGTCCAGCGACAGGGACTTGGTCAGGCCGGTCAGCGCGTGCTTGGTCGCCGTGTAGGCCACCGAGCGCGGCCGGGGCGTGTGCGCGGAGATCGACCCGTTGTTGATGATCCGGCCGCCCTGCGGGTGCTGCTCCTTCATCTGCCGGTACGCGGCCTGCGCGCACAGGAAGGCCCCGTTCAGGTTGGTGTCCACCACGTGCCGCCAGGCGTCGTAGGCCAGCTCCTCGACCGGAACCCCGCCCGGACCGAACGTGCCCGCGTTGTTGAACAGCAGGTCCACCCGCCCGAAGCGCTCCACGGTGGCGGCGAACAGCGCGGCCACCTCCTGCGGCCGTGCCACGTCCGTGGGGACGGCGATCGAGGCACCCGCGGAGCCGTCAGGGGTCTTGGGCGCGAGCGTCGCCGTCTCCTCCAGCATCTGCGGCCGACGGCCCGCCAGCGCCACCGACCAACCCGCGCCCAGCAGTTCCACGGCGACCGCGCGGCCGATGCCGGAACCCGCGCCGGTCACCACCGCGACCCTCGAATCCTTGGCACTTCGCATGGCATTCATGGGCCCGCAGCGTACGGGAGGCCCCCGGCGCCCAGGCCGGCGTGCGGATCTGGGTCGGCGTGCGGGTCAGGGCTGTGCGGTTCAAGGTCGTGCGGGGCAGGGCTGTGCGGGGCAGGGTCGTGCGGGTCAGGCCGGGCTGAGCTCCGTCTCGCTCGGGTAGCGGACGCCGACCTGGTCCCGGATCGCGTCGAGCGTGCGCATCACCGCGAGCGTGCCGTCGAGCGGCACCAGCGGGGACTCGGTCTCGCCCGCGCGCAGGGCCCGCATCACCTCCAGGGCCTCGTGCTTGAGGCTGCCCCGGTCCGCCGGGCCGGTCGTGAACTCCTCCGGGTCGCGGCCGTCGCGGTGCAGCACGAAGCGGTCGGTGTGGAAGAAGCCGTACGGGATGTCGATGCGGCCCTGCGACCCGGTGACCGAGGCGGTGGTGGCCGTACCGCCGACGACGGAGCAGTGCACCGAGGCGAGCGCGCCGCCCTCCCAGGACAGCAGCGCGGCCGTCTGGAGGTCGACACCCTCGTCGGAGAGCACCGCCCGCGCCGAGACGTCCGCCGGCTCACCGAGCAGCAGCTGTGCGAACGACACCGGGTACACGCCGAGGTCGAGCAGCGCGCCGCCGCCCTGCGCCGGGTCGCGCAGCCGGTGCGAGGGCGGGAAGGGCCCCGCCAGGCCGAAGTCGGCGTGCACACTGCGCACTTCGCCGACGGCGCCGTCCCGCACCAGGCCTGCGAGACGCCGGATCAGCGGGTTGCAGTACATCCACATGGCCTCCATCAGGAAGCTCCCGCGCTCCCTCGCCAGCGCGACCAGTTCCTCGGCCTCCCGCGCGTTCAGCGTGAACGCCTTCTCGCACAGCACGTTCCGCCCGGCCGAAAGACACATCCCGGCCGCCGCCCGGTGCGCCGCGTGCGGGGTGGCGACGTACACGACGTCGACGTCCTCGTCGTGCGCGAGTTCCTCCCAGTCGCCGTAGGCCCGCGGGATCCCGAACCGCTCCGCGAACGCCTTCGCCGACTCCTCGGTCCGCGAGGCCACCGCCACGACCTCCGCGTCCGGCAGATCCACGAGTTCCGCGGTGAACGCCGCCGCGATTCCGCCCGTCGCCAGGATCCCCCAGCGCACGCTCTCCTCCGTCATCCGGCCCCACCCTCGCTCACGTGACCCTCGGCACTCTGTACGAGCTGAGAGCATAGGTGGCGGATCAACCGGAGAGGGAGGGGCACATGCCCGAGCGTGGGGCGTCGACACCGCACGAGGCGCAGTCGGCCGTGGCACACACCGGCACGACGCCGAAGCCGTCGTCCGTACCGAGCGCGACAGGCCCCGCCGGTCCGCCGCCGCCCGGCCTCCGCCGCACCGGCTTCCTCGTCACCCTCCTCCTCGGCGGCCTCACCGCCACGCCCCCGCTGGCGATGGACATGTACCTCCCGTCGCTCCCGGCGGTCACCGAGTCCCTCGCCGCGCCCGCCGCCACCGTCCAGCTCACCCTCACCGCCTGCCTGGTCGGCATGGCCCTCGGGCAGATCGTGGTCGGCCCGATGAGCGACCGATGGGGCCGTCGACGCCCCCTGCTCATCGGCCTCGTGGTCTACGTCGTCGCGACCGCCGTGTGCGCCCTCGCGCCCACCGTCGAACTCCTGGTCCTCTTCCGGCTGGCGCAGGGCCTCGCGGGCGCGGCCGGGATAGTGATCGCTCGGGCCGTCGTACGCGACCTCTACCAGGGCGTGGCCATGGCCCGCTTCTTCTCCAACCTCATGCTGATCTCCGGGGTCGCCCCGATCCTCGCGCCGCTCGTCGGCGGGCAGATCCTGCGGGTGACGGACTGGCGGGGCGTGTTCGTCGTCCTGACCGTCGTCGGGATCGCGCTCACCGTCCTGGTGTGGACCCGGCTGCCCGAGACCCTCGCCCCGGCCGACCGGCACGGCGGCGGCGTGGGAGAAGCCCTGCGTTCCATGCGCACCCTGCTCGCCGACCGCGTCTTCAGCGGCTACGTCCTCACCGGCAGCTTCGCCTTCGTCGTCGTCTTCGCCTACATCTCGGCGTCCCCGTTCGTCATCCAGGAGATCTACGGCGCCTCCCCGCAGACCTTCAGCCTGCTGTTCGGCGCCAACTCCGTGGGGCTGGTGATCATGGGCCAGATCAACGGCAAGCTGTTGGTCGGCCGGGTCAGCCTGGACAAGGTGCTCGCCGTCGGCCTCGTGGTCCTCGGGCTCGCGGCGACCGCGCTGCTGCTGATGACGACGGGTGTCTTCGGGGAGGTGGGGCTCGCTCCGATCGCGGTCGGGCTGTTCGTGGTGATGTCCGCGATCGCCGTGACCATGCCCAACGCCCAGGCACTTGCCCTGATGCGGGTCGAGCACTCCGCCGGCGCCGCCTCCGCGCTGCTGGGCACCTCGTCCTTCCTCGTCGGCGCGGTCGCCGCGCCTCTCGTCGGGATCGCCGGCGAGCAGACCGCCGTGCCGATGGCGCTCGTCCAACTGGCTGCCGTACTGGTGGCGGGTGCCTGCTTCGTGGGAATGTGCCGTCCTTGGAACACACGTGCGATCGTGGAGGGTGGGGGTCACCCCGCTCGACCGGAGCCGAAGGTGGAGAAGGTGGAGGAGGAGAGCTGAGCGCACCGAGACTGCGCCACGACACACCGGAACGGGCCGGACTCGACCCGAGGGAACTGCGGCGCCTCGTCGCGGACGTCCACGAGCTCACGACCGGTGAGCGCCCGTGGGCGCCGGGCGTCGTGGTGGTCGCCGGGCGCGGTCCGGTGATCGCCGTGGAAGAGGCGGCGGGCTGGGCCGTCCGCTACGCGTCCTACGACCCCGAGGCGGACGCCGGCGTGGAACTCCCGCCCGACGCGCGCGTTCCGATGACCGTCGACACTCCCTTCGACCTGGCCTCCCTCACCAAGCTGTTCACCGCCGTCGCCGCCGTCCAGCAGATCGAGCGGGGCACGCTGGGCATCGACGCGCGGGTCGGGGCGTTCCTGCCGGACTTCCGGGCCGCCGCCGAACACGGCGTCACCGTGCGGGAACTGCTCACCCACACCTCCGGACTGCGGCCCGAACTCCCGCTGTACGACTGCCTGGACGCCGACGAACGCCTGGCGCTGCTGCGCGCGGAGTCCCCGGCCGGGGGGCCCGGCACGTACACCTACTCCGACCTGAACCCGCTCCTTCTCCAGTACGTCCTCGAACGCGTCACCGGCCGCACCCTCGACGACCTCGTCCATCACGGCATCACCCGCCCGCTCGGCATGACGGCGACCCGCTTCGGACCCTGTCCCGACGCGGCGGCCACGGAGGACCAGCGGCGGCCCTGGGCCAAGACCGACCGGGGGATGGTGCGGGGCGAGGTCCACGACGAGAACGCCTGGGCGCTGGGCGGGGTGGCCGGTCACGCGGGCCTGTTCTCGACCGGCCGGGACCTGGCGGTGTTCTGCCGCACCCTGCTCGCGGGCGGCTCGTCGGGGCCGGCCCGCATCCTCGGCCCCGACTTCGTCGAACTGCTGCTCACCCCGCCGGGCCTGGGCTTCGCCCTCGACCAGCCGTGGTTCATGGGTGAACTTGCGGGACGGGGAGCGGCCGGGCACACCGGTTTCACGGGCACGTCACTGGTGCTGGACCGGGCTTCGGACACGTTCCTGGTCCTGCTGGCCAACTCGGTCCATCCGAGGAGACGGCCGCCGGACAGCCGGCCCCGGGCGGCTGCGGGGACGCGGGTGGCTCGGGCTGTGCGGGGGGCTTAGGGGGGGTGGGTGTGGGTGCGGGTGCCTCCGGCGGTGGGGGCAGGTGATGCCTGCGGCGCCTGTGCGGGGTTCGGTGGGGCGGTGCCTGCGGCGCCTGTGCGGGTTCGGTGGGGGTGGCTGTAGCGCCTGCGGTTCGGGGGTGGGTTGGGGCCGGGACGGGGGTGTCCGTCCTCGGAACGTCGCGGAATCGGTTTCTTGGTGAGGGGGCGGTGTTGACGCGACAACCGCTGCGGGCGGACACCCCCGTCCCGTCCCCTTCCCGCCGTACGCGGGCGCGGGTGCCGATGGGCGAAACCCTCGTCCCGTCGGGCGGACGGTCCGCCCGTCCAGTCACCTTTCCGTCGTACGCGGGTGGGGGAGCGTGCGCGGTTCCGGGCCGGTTGGCCGGTGGGAAACGCGAAGTGCGGCGGTCATAGAATCGCCGGGTGAACGCCCCCGTAGCCCCGGCCGAGACCCTGCGTGCCGCCCTTGCCGTGCTGCTCGACGGGCTTCCGGCCCGGCAGGCAGCGCAGGCGGTGGAGCGTCTGATCGCCAACTACCGGGGCGCCACTCCCACCGACACCCCGATCCTCCGGGACCGCGCGGACGTCGCCGCGTACGCCGCCTATCGGATGCCCGCCACCTTCGAGGCCGTACGGTCGGCTCTGGACGCGTTCGCGGCGGCCGTACCCGAGTGGGTCCCCGCCGGCCATGTCGATGTCGGCGGTGGCACCGGCGCGGCGACCTGGGCGGTCAGTGCCACCTGGGACGGGGTGCGGCCGGTCACCGTGATCGACTGGTCCGAACCCGCCCTCGCCCTGGGGCGCGAGGTGGCCGCCGCCAATCCGGCTCTGCGGGACGTCCGTTGGCAGCGCTCCCGGATCGGAACGGCGCTCGACGACACCGACCTCGTCACCGTCTCGTACGTCCTCAACGAACTCACCGCCCCGGACCGCGCCGCTCTCGTCGACGCCGCCGCGACCGCCGCGCAGGCCGTCGTGATCGTCGAACCGGGCACTCCCGACGGCTACGCCCGCGTGATCGAGGCCCGTGACCGACTCGTCGCCGCTGGTTTCCAGGTCGCCGCGCCCTGCCCGCACAGCGCCGCCTGCCCGATCGTCCCCGGCGAGGACTGGTGCCACTTCTCCGCCCGGGTCAGCCGTTCCTCCCTGCACCGCCAGATCAAGGGCGGCTCCCTCGCCTACGAGGACGAGAAGTTCTCCTATGTCGCCGCCGCCCGCTTCCCGGTGACGCCGGCCCCCTCCCGGGTGGTCCGGCGCCCCCAGATCCGCAAGGGCCAGGTCCTGCTCGACCTGTGCGAGACCGACGAGCGGCTGAGCCGCCGCACGGTCACCAAGCGACACGGCGACCTCTACAAGGCGGCCCGCGACGCGGACTGGGGCGACGACTGGCCCCCGGCGGAGCGTTAGTCACGTCGTCTCTTCGCCGGCCTCCTCCTGGCGATTTTCCTGGAGCCTGCGCAGCAACTCCCGTTTCTGGGCCTGGGGGTCGAGGCCGCCGCCGATCTGCCTGCCGCGCCCACCGCCCCGCAGCGCCTTGCGGCCGAGGTTGCTGCGGGTGCCGCCGACTCCCAGCATGTTTCCTGATCCACCACGGGACATGGGGGTCTCCTTAACGATGACGAGACGGGTCGTCTCGGTTCAGAGTTCACTGTCCGGCGAGACGATCCGTCTTGTCAACTGATAAATTCGAGCCATGGTTGTCAAGAAGTCCGTCCACGCCCCCGACACCACCCGACGCAGCGAGCGGTCCCGCCGTGCGATCTACGACGCCGCCCTCGCCCTCGTCGGGGAGGTCGGCTACCCCAGGACGACCATCGAGGGCATCGCCGCCCGCGCGGGCGTCGGCAAACAGACGATCTACCGCTGGTGGTCGTCGAAGGCCGACGTCCTGCTGGAGGCCTTCCTCGACCTCTCCGAGCAGGCGTCGCGGGAGGCTGGGCCCGAGTACGCGTTCAAGATCCCCGACACCGGCGACCTCGCCGCCGACCTCAAGACCGTGCTGCGGCTCACCGTCGACCAGCTCCAGGACCCCCGGTTCGAGATTCCCTCCCGCGCGCTGGCCGCCGAAGGTGTCGTCAACGAGGAGCTCGGGCGGATCATGATGGCCAAGCTCCTCGAACCGTCGCTCCAGCTGTACGTCGACCGGGTGCGTGCCGCGCAGGAGGCCGGACAGGTCCGCCAGGACATCGACCCGCGTATCGCCCTCGAACTGTGGGTCTCACCCCTCGCCCAGCGCTGGCTCCAGTACACGGGCCCGATCTCCTACGAGTACACCGACACCCTCGTCGACTACGCCCTCCACGGTATCGGGCCCCGCTGACCCCTCAGTTGTGCTCTTCGTCCCACCTGGCCCAGTTGTCGGCTCCGGCCCCCCGGAGCACGGGATGGTGGGACAATGGGGCATGCTGTTCCGCACGACAGCGAGGCGAGGGGATAGATGAGCGCGGAGTTCGGCGGCCGTACCGGCCGGCAGGGCAAACTCTCCCAATGGCTGCGCGGACGCCGCCCGAAGGAGGCCGCCGCGGACGAGGGCGGCCGTGAGGCCCTGCTGCTCGCCGCCGCCGGAGCGGGCCTGCCGCTCGCCCCCGCCGCGTATCCCGCGCCCGGCTACCGCTGTTCCTGCGACCGCGTCGGCTGTCCCACCCCCGCCCGGCACCCGGTGTCGTTCGCCTGGCAGACCCAGTCGACCACCGACCCCGCGCAGATCGAGCGCTGGGCCCGCCATCAGCCACAGGCCAACTTCATCACCGCGACCGGCATGGTGCACGACGTCCTCGACGTGCCGCTGGAAGCCGGTGCGGAGGCCCTCGAGCGGCTGCTCGACGCCGGCATCGACGTCGGCCCGGTGGCCGCGAGCGACGACGGCAGGCTGCTCTTCTTCACCCTCACCCGCGGCACCCCCGAGGACGAGGACGAGTGGTGGCCCTGTGAACTGGACTGCCACCCCGAGACGATGGACGAACACCCGGGCCTGCGCTGGCACTGCCGCGGCTCCTACGTCCTCGTCCCGCCCGCCCGGCTCCCCGGCGACCAGAGGGTGAGCTGGGTCCGCGGCCTCGAACACCCGCTGCCGGACCCGCTGACCCTCCTGGAAGTCCTCACCGACGCCTGTGCCCGCCACATCGGCGAGGAGCCCGACCACGCGAACGCGGCCTGGCCCTCACGCCGTTGAGCCGACGGATCCGCTACGACCCCTGCGCCGAGGTCAGACCCTGGATCCGCCCCAGCAGGTTCACCTTCGAGCCCTTCGCCGGGTCGAGAGCCACCTCGTTGGAGACGAACTCCATGGTGAGCGACTGCTTGATCTCACCGGTCGTCAGGGCCAGGACATCCTGACCCGGGTCGGGCACCGACGAGCTCGGGGCAGCCGTCTGCTTCTCGTAGTGGTGCGTGGCGAAGAACACCAGCGACCCGCCGTCGGCCGTGCGCAGCGCGAGCGGCGCGTAGTCGCCACTGGCCAGCGGCTCGTCGATGTACTGGGTGGCGAGGCCGGGCCGCTTGGAGCTCTTCTTGCGCTGCGCACGCCACTGGTCGGTGTGCGGACCGGCCGCGAAGGACTTCCCGCCGTTCTTCAGATACGTCGTGTAGTCCTTGCTCAAGTCCCCGGGCGCGACGGCGAGTTCGGCCGAGTTCACGGGCACGGTCTCGGCCCAGCCGTCCGCGTCCTTCTTGAACTTGGGCACCTGGTCCGGCGCGACCAGCGTCAGATAGGCCGCCTGCCATGGTTCGTCCAGGCCACCCCGGGTGAACACGATCAGCCACCGCGCGGTGCCGCCCTTGTTGCCGGCCGCGTCGGCGACGAACCAGCGTGGCCAGCCCGCCTTCTTCGGAATCGTGAACTTCGCGTCCGACAGCTTCAGTGCCGTGTGCGTCGGGTTGCCGTTTGGGTTGTTCACCGCGCCGGCCTTCAACCGGGCCTTGTCGATGTCGGAGAGGGCGCCGGTGACATGGTCGGCGTCCAGCGAACTGTCGTACGCCTTGTCGGCCGCGTTGTACGCGGTTGTGAACTGCCGGAGAGCCCTGGCGGCCTCCGCCCGGGTGGACGCGGGAAGTACCTCCCGTTCCCCGTGGACCACCACACAGCCGCTCGCTGTCAACGACAAAGCGGTCAGTGAGGCCGCTATCAGTGCGCTCCGGTCAAGCCTGCGGAGCCTTAGAGGGCCGCGATCCCTGCTCATCAGGTTCCTTCACCTTCCCCTTCCCGGAGGCGAACCCTACCGGGAGGAGGAACAGCGCGAGCGTCGGGACCAGGTACAGCAGCCACACCGTGACCTGGAGGACCGTCGGGTCGGGCTGGAAGTTGAAGACACCCTTCAGGAGCGTGCCGTACCAACTGTCCGGAGGGATGGTGTCGCTGATGTCGAAGGCCTTGTCCGTCAGACCCGCGATCCAATCGGCCTCCTGGAGATCGTGGACGCCGTACGCCAGCACGCCCGCGGCCACGACGACGAGCATGCCGCCCGTCCAGGTGAAGAACTTCGCGAGGTTGATCCGCAGCGCCCCGCGGTAGAACAGCCAGCCCAGCAGGACGGCCGTCGCCAGGCCCAGCGCCGCGCCGATCAGCGGACGCGGGGTGCCGTCGCCGGCCGCGTGGACGGACGTCCACACGAACAGGGCCGTCTCCAGCCCCTCCCGGCCGACCGCGAGGAACGCCGTGGCCACCAGCGCGCCGGTGCCCATCGCGAGAGCCGCGTCCAGCTTGCCGTGCAGCTCCGACTTCAGGTGCCGGGCGGTGCGCCGCATCCAGAACACCATCCACGTCACCAGACCGACCGCGACGATCGACAGGGAGCCGCCGAGCGCCTCCTGCGCCTCGAACGTCAGCTCCTGCGAGCCGAATTCGAGGACGCAGCCGAAGCCCAGGGCGATGAGCACGGCGATGGCGATGCCGGCCCACACCGGCTTCAGCGCCTCCCTGCGGTCCGTCTTCACCAGGTACGCGATGAGGATGCAGACGACGAGGCTGGCCTCCAACCCCTCGCGCAGACCGATCAGATAGTTGGAGAACACGGGCTACGCCTCCTTCGAGAACAGCGTCCGGCCCCACCAGTCGTCCTTGTCGCGGACGCCCGGCGGGACGGCGAAGACCGCCGAACCCACGTGCTGGATGTACTCGTTGAGCGCGTCGGTCGCGAGGTTGCGCTGCACGCGGATGAATCCCTCGCGCACGTCCCGCTGGTAGGCGAGGAAGAACAGGCCCGCCTCCAGCCGCCCCAGACCGTCGGTGCCGTCGGTGAAGGAGTAGCCGCGGCGCAGCAGCGTCGCCCCGTGGTTGGAGTCGGGGTGGGCGAGCCGGACGTGCGCGTCGGGCTTCATCGCTTTCAGGAACGGCTTGTCGCGCTCCTTCGCCTTGCCGACCGGTGCACCCTCGCCCTTGTCGCGGCCGAAGATGTCCTCCTGCTCCTGGAGCGAGGTGCGGTCCCAGGTCTCGATGTGCATCCGGATACGGCGGGCGACCAGGTAGGAGCCGCCGCTCATCCACGCGGAGCCGTCGGCGGAGTCCGCCCACACGAACTTCTTCAGCCGGTCGGTCTCCGTGCCCGCGATGTTGCGGGTGCCGTCCTTGAAGCCCATCAGGTTGCGCGGGGTCTGCGCGTCCGGCGTGGTCGAGGACGTCTTGCCGAAGCCGAGCTGCGACCAGCGGATGACGACCTTGCCGAAGCCGATACGGGCCAGGTTGCGGATCGCGTGCACGGCGACCTGCGGGTCGTCCGCGCAGGCCTGGACGCACAGGTCGCCGCCGCTGCGGTTCTTGTCGAGGTTGTCGCCGGCGAACTGGGGTAGGTCGACCAGGGCCTCGGGCCGTCGGTCCCCGAGGTCGAACCGGTCGAACAGGCCGGGCCCGAAGCCGATCGTCAGGGTCAGCCGTGACGGCTTCAGCCCCAGCGCCTCCCCGGTGTCGTCCGGCGGAGCCTCGGCGAGCCCGCCGTACGCGCCCTCGCCGACCGCCTGCCCGCCGGTCATCCTCCGCGCGGCCTCGGTCCAGTCCTTCAGCATCTGGACGAGCTCGGCGCGGTCGTCGGTGGTCACGTCGAACGCGGCGAAGTGCAGCCGGTCCTGCACCGGCGTGGCGATGCCGGCCTGGTGGGCGCCGTGGAAGGCGACCGCGGCGCCCGTCTCGGCGCCGGCCGGGGCCGCGTCGTCGGTGGACTCGCCGGTGCGTGTCATCGCCACCGCGCCGCCGGCCGCGGCGGCGCCGAGCGCGAGCCCGGCACCGCCCCAGCCGATCAGAGCGCGCCGGGAAGGCGCGGCGGTGTCCTGGGTGTCGTCCGTCATGACGTCGTCCCCTGCTTCCACTGTTCCTGCTTCCCTGCTTCCCTACTTCGCGACGGCGGCGGCGAGCTTGGACAGCGGCTCGGCGAGCGCGTTCACCCCGTCCGACAGCTTCTTGCGGTCCGCCTCGCCGACCTTGTCGTACGAGACGAAGTCGTAGGACGAGGGATTGGCGCGGTACTTGTCCAGCAGCGTGTTCAGCGCGGCGAACTGCTTGTCCAGCTCGGTGACCAGCGGCGCGTCGTTCTCCTTGGCGACCGGCTTCAGCAGCTCGTACGACTTCTCGGCGCCCTCGACGTTGGCCTTGAAGTCGACGAGGTCGGTGTGCGAGTAGCGCTCCTCCTCGCCGGTGACCTTGCCGGTGGCGACCTCGTCGAGGAGCTCCTTGGCGCCGTTGGCCATCGAGGTCGGGGTGATGTCGGCCTTGCCGACCCGCTTCTGCCAGTCCGTCAGGTCGGTGACGAGCTGGTCGGCGAGGGTCTTCTCGGTGGCGCCGATCTTCTTGTCCTGCCAGAGGGCCTTCTCCAGCCGGTGCCAGCCGGTCCACTTCTGGCCGTCCTCCAGGCCGTCCGCGCGGACGTCGACCTTCGGGTCGATGTCGCCGAAGGACTCCGCGACCGGCTCGGTGCGCTCCCAGCCGATCCGGGAGGGCGCGTAGGCCTTCTTCGCGGCCTCCATGTCGCCGTCCTTGACCGCCTTGGCGAACGCCTCGGCCTTGGGCAGCGTCTCGTCGGCCTGTTCCTGCGCGTAGGTGCGGTAGGCGGCGACGGCCTTGTCGAGGCGGGGGTCGCGCTTGGCGACCTTGCCGCCGGTGGCTTTGACGTCCTGGCGGATGCCGTCGCCCTTCATGCCGGGCTTGCAGGCGATCCGGTAGTCGCCGGCCTTCACCTCGGCGGTGACCTTCTGCTTGGTGCCGGGGCCGATGTTCTCCCGCTCGGTGACGATCCGATCGTCCGGGAAGAGGACGTAGACCTCGGTGACCTTGGAGCCCTTGTTCTCGATGGCGAGTTCCAGGTGTCCGGCCGGGAACTCCTTCTTGGAGATCTCGCACTTGTCGTCGGTGGCGGTCACGTTGATCACGCGCTCACCGCTGCTGTCGGAACTGCCCTTCTCGGTGCACCCCGTGACGGCTGTCAGAGCCGCCACGGCGGCGGTGGCGGTGACGACGGAGAGTCTGGCGGCGCGCATTTCGGGCTCCCGGTGTCTGGCTGAAAAATCACGTGACGGGGCTCACAAGGATTGGTGAGGCTCACCTAACTTATCCGAGCCTTACCTGTGTGATACCCCCATGTGCCGTGATTCAGCTCTCATGGACGCTGTATGGGCACGACTTGATCACGGAGGCTCAAAACAGACGTCAAAGGCAGGTCAAAGGAGATTCAAAGATTCCGCTTCGGGGGCACCGGAAACGCCCCCGTGCGCGGGCGCCGCACCACCTCAACCCGCTGGTCATGGACGAGTGGTCGGCGCGGGTCCGCCACTCCGGGCACAATTTTCCGCGTGACTGACTACGACGTGCTCCGCGTCTTCTGCGGAGCGAACGGCGGATACGGCAACGAACTCGGCGTCGTCCGCGAGGGCTCCGTCCTGCCCGACCCGGCCGAGCGGCAGGAGTTCGCCGGGAAACTCGGGTTCAGCGAGACCGTGTTCGTGGACGACCCCGAGCGCGGGGTCATCGACATCTACACACCGACCCTGCGCCTGCCGTTCGCCGGCCACCCCTGTGTCGGCCTGGCCTGGCTGCTCGACGTGCCCGAACTGGTCACCCCGGCCGGAGTCGTGGGCACCCGCCTGGACGGCGAGTTCAGCTGGATCGAGGCGCGGGCCGAGTGGGCCCCGCCGCGCACCCTGCGCCAGTACGCCACGGCCGCCGAGGTCGACGACCTGACCGTCCCGCCGCCGGGGGAGTGGATCTACGCCTGGGCCTGGGAGGACGAGTCCGCCGGCCGGGTCCGGGCCCGTGCCTTCCCCGGCCGCGACGACGGCATCGACGAGGACGAGGCGACCGGCGCGGCGGCCCTGCTCCTCACCGACCGACTGGGCCGCGCCCTGAACATCACGCAGGGCGCCGGCTCGCAGATCCTCACCGCCCCGCAGCCCGGCGGCTGGGTGGAGGTCGGCGGTCGCGTGTTCCTGGAGCGGTGACCGGGACGGCGAACGGCAGGGACAGCCGTTCGGGCGGGCAGCCGGAACTCCTCGCCCGAACGGCTGCGGCAGGGCTACGGGCAGGACTACGACACGGCTACGGCAGCGTGAGGATCTCCGCCCCCGACTCCGTCACCACCAGCGTGTGCTCGAACTGGGCCGTCCGCCGACGGTCCTTCGTCACGACCGTCCAGCCGTCGTCCCACATGTCGTACTCGTGCGTCCCGAGCGTCAGCATCGGCTCGATCGTGAAGGTCATCCCGGGGCGGATGACGGTCGTCGCGTGCGGACTGTCGTAGTGCGGGATGATCAGGCCCGAGTGGAACGACGAGTTGATCCCGTGTCCGGTGAAGTCCCGGACCACGCCGTACCCGAACCGCTTCGCGTACGACTCGATGACCCGGCCGATGATGTTGATCTGCCGGCCCGGCCGGACCGCCTTGATCGCCCGGTCGAGGGACTCCCGGGTCCGCTCCACCAGCAGCCGGCTCTCCTCGTCGACATCCCCCACCAGATACGTGGCGTTGTTGTCGCCGTGCACTCCGCCGATGTACGCGGTCACGTCCAGGTTGACGATGTCGCCGTCCCGCAGCACCGTCGAGTCCGGGATCCCGTGGCAGATCACCTCGTTGACGCTGGTGCACAGGGACTTCGGGAAGCCGCGGTAGCCCAGCGTGGAGGGATAGGCGCCGTGGTCGCACATGTACGCGTGCGCCACCCTGTCCAGCTCGTCGGTGGTGACACCCGGCGCGATCAGCTTCGCGGCCTCCGCCATGGCCCGCGCCGCGATCCGGCCCGCCAGGCGCATCGCCTCGACCGTCTCGGGCGTCTGCACCTCCGGTCCGGTGTACGGCGTCGGCGCCGGCTTGCCGACGTACTCGGGCCGGCGGATGTTTCCGGGTACGGAACGGGTGGGAGACAGCTCCCCTGGTACGAGCAGCGACTGGCCAGACATGCCAGCGAGTCTAACCAGCGGACGTGGGGCACCATGTCCGTGGCGAAAGGAGCCGGTCATGGCCCTGTTCAAGAAGCGCACGGGCGGAAAGCCGGGCGAGTGGTACTACTGCCTGGAGCATCAGAAGGTCGAGGAGGGGCCGGAGTGCCCGGCCAAGGACCGCTTCGGGCCGTACGCCACCCGAAAGGAGGCCGAGCACGCGATGGCCACGGCCCGCGAGCGCAACCTCGAGTGGGAGAACGACCCCAAGTGGCACGACGCCCCGGCGGCGGACCGGGACGACGACTGACCCTCCGGCTACGCCGCCTCGGCCGGTGCGGCTGCCGCACGCTGTTCACGCAGCCGCACCGCGTGCTCGTTCGTCCGCACGTCGTACGTCATCAGCTTCGGCAGGCACAGGGCCAGCAGCCCGACCGCGCCCACACACAGCAGCCCGCCCGACCAGACCGACGCCCGCACCCCCAGCCAGACCGCGAAACCACCGGTCCGCACCTGGCCGAGCGTCGGCCCCACCGAGTACGACAGCAGCTCGATCCCGGCGAGCCGGCCGCGTAGCTCGTCCGGGATCGTCTGGTTCCACATGGCCGCGCGGAAGATCCCGCTGACCATGTCGCAGCCGCCGGCGAGGGTCAGGAACAGCAGCACCAGCCAAACGTTGCCGACCAGCCCGGCGCCCGCGATCGCCAGGCCCCACAGCGCGGCCGACAGCACCACCATCCGCCCGTGCCGCTGGATCCGTGAGGTCCAGCCGCTGGTCAGGCTCACCAGCATCGCCCCCGCCGGGACCGAGGAGTACATCAGCCCGAGCGACCACTCGGCGTCCAACTCGTCCGCGAGGAACGGCAGCACGGCGAGCGGCATCGCCAGGAACATCGCCGCGAGGTCGACGGCATAGGTGCCGAGCAGCTCCTTGCGGCGCCACGCGTAGCGGGCACCCTCGGCGATCGCCTGGAACGAGGGCTTCGCGGCCTCGTGGGAGGCGGGGGAGGCGGCGATGCGCACGACCAGGAGCACCGAGACGACGAAGGTGGCGACGTCCGCCGCGTACGCCCAGCCGAGGCCCGCGTACGCGACGACCACACCCGCCACCGCCGGGCCCGCGACCCCGCCGACCGTCCAGCGCAGCGAGTTCAGCGAGGCCGCCGCCGGCATGTGGTCATGGGCCACGATCCGCGGCCACAGCGAGTCGAGCGCGGGCCGCTGCACGGAGAACAGGGCGGAGGACAGCGCGGCGACGACATACAGCGGCCAGACGGCGGGCGCCGGCATCAGCGCGTTCAGCAGCAGAACGGCGGAGAGCAGACCTTGCCCGGCCTCCGTCCACACGATCAGCTTCCGCTTGTCCAAGGCGTCCGCGAGAGCCCCGCCGTACAGCCCGAACACCACCAGCGGCACCAGCTCCACCGCCCCGATCGCCCCCACCGCCGCGGCCGACCCGGTCAGCTCCTTCAGCTGCACCGGAAGCGCGACGAACGTCAGGAACGTCCCGAAGTTGGAGATCAGCCCCGAGAACCACAGCCGTCGGAAGTCCACGGACGCCCGCCAGGGAGCGAGATCGGGGAGGAGGGCACGGAGCCCGGAGGGCGGGGCGTCGACGGGAACGGGAGGCGTGGGGGAGTCATCGGTCACGACGGGCCATCGTTGGACGCCCGCCCCTGACGGGCAACTGCTTTTCGCCCGGCCTCCGTTCGGGGCAGCTCGCCCGGTCTCTGTTCGGGGCAGCGGGTACGAGTCACCAACGGGCCGGAGGCGGTGCCGTCAGTTCGTCCGCCAGCCGGGACAACCTGTCCCGGAAACGCCGGCGCCCCCGTGCGGGAGACGGCACCGCGTTCTCCCCGGCCGCCGCGCTCACCAGATGCTGCACGGTGTCCAGGTCCAGCTCCGCGCCGTCCGGGACGGCCAGCACCTCGTGCGCCATCGCCGCCAACTCGCCCGCACCGCGCCCCTCGCCCCCGCCGCCCGCGCCCCCGCCCAGCGCCAGCACCGTCGCCCCGGCCCGGCGGGCGTCGTGCACCCCTTCCAGCAGCGACGCCGTCGGCTCCGTCGGGGACACCACGAGCAGCGTCTCGCCACGCCGTGCCGCGGCCAGCCTCCCGGGCCCGACCGCCAGATGGGCCGGGTCCGACGGGCGCGCGTCCTGGCGTACGAGAGTCGGGGCCAGCTCCGGCGTCCCCGACCACGCCGCCTCGTCGACCAGATGGGCCGCGAGATGCCACGGCTCGTACTCCGGGCCGCCCACCAGCAGCAGCCCCCCGCCGTGCGACACCACGGACGCGCGCAGCGTCCCCGCGAACCGCCGCGTGGCCCCCAACCACTCGGTCCCGGCGAGCACCTCGCGCAGCAATGCGACCCGTACGGCATCCATGCGACCGCATCCTGCCGCACGCGAGCGTTCGGAACCCCGGGTTCACCCCGAATTCGCCCCTTTGGGCAGGCGGTGAGGAGCGCCCTCGAGCGGGTCCCCGTGACCCCGCTCACCTGACCGATCGAGGCCGACCGGGCGGACGTAAAGTCGGCCCATGACCTCTACCGACACCGACAATGCACAGAAGGCCCCCGCCAAGGACCCCTGGGACCTTCCCGACGTCTCCGGGCTCGTCGTCGGCGTGCTCGGCGGCACCGGCCCGCAGGGCAAGGGACTCGCCTACCGGCTCGCCAGGGCCGGCCAGAAGGTGATCATCGGCTCGCGCGCCGCCGACCGGGCCGAGGCCGCCGCCGGGGAACTCGGGCACGGCGTCGAGGGCGCCGACAACGCCGAAACCGCCCGCCGCAGCGACATCGTGATCGTCGCCGTGCCCTGGGACGGCCACGGCAAGACCCTGGAGTCCCTGAGCGAGGAACTGGCCGGCAAGCTCGTCGTGGACTGCGTCAACCCGCTCGGCTTCGACAAGAAGGGCGCCTACGCGCTCAAGCCGGAGGAGGGCAGCGCCGCCGAGCAGGCCGCCGCCCTGCTGCCCGACTCCCGGGTCACCGCCGCCTTCCACCACCTCTCGGCGGTCCTCCTGCAGGACCCGGAGATCGACGAGATCGACACGGACGTCATGGTCCTCGGCGAGGTGCGCGCCGACGTGGAGATCGTCCAGGCGCTGGCCGGCCGGATCCCCGGCATGCGCGGTGTCTTCGCGGGCCGCCTGCGCAACGCCCACCAGGTCGAGTCGCTGGTCGCGAACCTGATCTCGGTGAACCGCCGCTACAAGGCGCACGCGGGACTGCGGGTCACGGACGTGTGAGGGGATGGGGGACACTGGTCGAACCCGGCCCGTGTCCCCCGACAGGAGAACCCCCGCATGCCCCGCCTGGCCCTCTACGCCCTTGTCGTCTGCGTCCTCGCCGTCGCCGCGGCGGTCGTCTCCTTCACGCGGGGCAACCTCCTCGGGATCGTGTGGGTACTGCTCGCGGGCCTCTCGTCCAACATGTGCTGGTACTACGTGAAGCGCGAGAAGGACCGGAAGTCCGTCACGGGCTGACCGAGCAGAACTCGTTCGTGCCCTGCCAGAAGCGGTAGAACTCCTGCCCGCAGTACGTGTCCAGATCGCTGATCCCGAGGCTCTTCAGGATCGCGTCGACCACGTCGAAGAACGCGCTGTTGACCGCGGGCAACCACAGCAGCGCGAACACGAACAGCAGGCCGAACGGCGCGAACGGCTCCACCTGGCGCTTGATCTTGTACGACAGCCAGGGCTCGACGACCCCATAGCCGTCCAGGCCCGGCACCGGCAGGAAGTTCAGGATCGCGGCCGTGACCTGGAGCAGGGCGAGGAAGGCCAGCGCGAACCGGAAGTCCGACGGCACCCCGTCCAGCGCGTCCAGCCAGAACGGGGCCGTGCACACGATCGCGAACAGGACGTTCGTCAGCGGACCGGCCGCCGAGATCAGGCTGTGCCGCCAGCGCCCCCGGATCCGGTCCCGCTCGATGAACACGGCACCACCGGGCAACCCGATACCGCCCATGATCACGAAGATCACCGGGAGCACGATGCTGAGCAGGGCGTGCGTGTACTTCAGCGGGTTCAGCGTGAGATAGCCCTTCGCGCCCACGGAGATGTCGCCGCTGTGCAGGGCGGTGCGGGCGTGCGCGTACTCGTGCAGACACAGCGAGACGATCCAGGCGGCCGTCACGAACAGGAACACGGCCACGCCGGGCTGTGCCGCGAACCCGGTCCAGGTGGCCCAGCCGGTGACCGCCGTGACGGCTAGGATCCCGACGAAGACGGGGCTGATCCGCCGGTCGCTGTGACGGGTGGTGGCGGTGGTCATGGGGCTCCCTGGACAGTCGTGCACGCAGTGGGACTGCCCGACCGTACCGGGCGTACGGGGAGAACGTCGCGGAGTGCCCCAGGGGTTCCGGTCTCCCGGTTCCATTCGGCCACGCCCGCCGCGACCCCGCCGCCGATCACCGGCCGATCACCTCGGTACCCGCCACACCGCGGAAACCACGTGACCGGCTCCGACGCCACCGGAGACAATGGACCCCGTGCGCTACCGCATACTCGGCACCACCCAGGTACTTCGCCCCGACGGTACGTCCGTCCCGGTCGGCGGGGCGCGGCTGCGTGCGTTGCTGACCGTCCTCGCCCTGCGGCCCGGCCGCACCGTACCCACCAGCCTTCTGGTGGACGAGGTGTGGGACGGTGACCCGCCCGCCGACGCGACCGGCGCGCTGCAGGCGCTGGTGGGCCGGCTGCGCCGGGCGCTGGGCGCGGACGCGGTCGCCTCCGTCGACGGCGGCTACCGTCTCACCGCCCCGCCCGACGACATCGACCTGCACCGTTTCGAGCGGCTGGCCGGCGACGGCACCCGGGCGCTGGCCGACGGCGACCCCGCCAAGGCGGCCGTCGTCCTCGACGACGCCCTCGCCCTGTGGCGCGGACCGGCCCTCGCCGACCTTCCCGACCGCACCGCCGAGGCGGCCCGCTGGGAGACCCGGCGCCTCGACGTGCTGCGCGCCCGCCACACCGCCGCCCTCACCCTCGGCCACGCCGACCAGTCCCTGCCCGAACTGACCGCCCTGTGCGACAGCCACCCCCTGGACGAGTCCCTCCAGGCCCTGCGCCTGCGCGCCCTGCGCGACGCCGGCCGCACGGCACAGGCCCTGGCCGCCTACGAGGACGTACGCCGACTGCTGGCGGACCAGCTGGGGACGGACCCGGGGCCGGAACTGAGGCACCTGCACGGCGAGTTGCTGCACCTTTCGACCGGCGCCGCCGACAGCGCCGCGTCCGCCCCGTCCGCCCCGCCGCCCCGCCCCGGGACCGTCCCGCACGCCTCGGCCGCCCGGGCGCCCGGCGTCGGCCCCGGTGTTCCTCTCGGCGCTGCCGAGCCCGCGACGCCCGTGGGCAACCTCCGTGCCCGACTCACCTCCTTCGTCGGCCGGGAGGCCGACATCGAGGCGATCCGGGGGGACCTCTCGGCGGCGCGGCTCGTCACGCTGCTCGGGCCCGGCGGGGCGGGGAAGACACGGCTGTCGCAGGAGGTCGCCGAGACCGTCCGGGACGCGGCTCGGGACGGGGCGTGGCTGGCCGAGCTGGCGCCCGTCGACGACCCGGACGCGGTACCGGAGGCCGTGCTCACCGCCGTGGGCGCGCGCGAGACCGTGCTGTACGGTGCCGGCGCGGAGGCCATGCGGGCCGCCGGGGGCGAGCGGCACGACGACCCCGTCGAGCGGCTCGCCGAACACTGCGGCAGGCGCCGGATGCTGGTCATCCTCGACAACTGCGAGCATGTCGTCGGCGCCGCCGCCCGGCTCGTCCAGGAGTTGCTGGAGCGCTGCCCCGGACTGACGGTACTGGCCACCAGCCGTGAACCCCTCGGCGTACCGGGGGAGTTGCTGCGCCCCGTGGAGCCGCTGCCCGAGCCGGTCGCGCTACGGCTGATGGCCGAGCGCGGCGCGGCGGCCAGGCCCGGCTTCGGTGTCGAGGAGGATCCCGACGCCTGCGCGGAGATCTGCCGGCGCCTCGACGGCCTGCCCCTCGCCATCGAGCTCGCCGCCGCCCGGCTACGGATGCTGACCCCGCGTCAGATCGCCGACCGGCTCGACGACCGCTTCCGCCTGCTCACCTCCGGCAGCCGTACCGTCCTGCCCCGCCAGCAGACGCTCAGGGCCGTCGTCGACTGGTCCTGGGAGCTGCTCGACGAGGCCGAACGGGACGTGCTGAGACGGCTGTCGGTGTTCGCGGGCGGCTGCGACCTGGCCGCCGCCGAGGCCGTGTGCGGGCCGGCCGCGCTGGAGGCGCTCGGCTCACTCGTCGACAAGTCCCTCGTGGTGGCGGCTCCTTCGGGCGACGGCGGGATGCGTTACCGGCTCCTGGAGACCGTCGCCGAGTACGCGAGTGAGCGCCTCGACGAGGCCGGGCGGCGCCCGGACGCGGAGCGCGCGCACCTGACGCACTACCGCGAACTGGCCGGAGTCACGGACCCGTTACTGCGCGGCTACCGCCAACTCGCGGCGATCGAACGGCTGGAGCGCGAGCACGAGAACATGCGCACCGCCCTGCGCCACGCCGTCGCGCTGCGCGACGAGCAGGAGGCGCTGTTCCTGGTGCTCGCGCTGGCCTGGTACTGGCAGATGCGCGACCTGCGCATCGAGGCCCGCAACTGGTCCCGTGAGGTGCAGACCCTCGGCCCCAACCCCTTCGCCCGCCCCGTCCGTCACGCCGCCCCGGTGTGGGAGCGCTGCACGGAGGTGCCGCTCCCCTGGACCGGCGAGGTCCTCGAGGAGGCCCGACGGGGCCTGCACCTCGTCCATCTGTTCACGATGGACACGGAGTTGGACGCCTGGCAGACCCCCGAGGCACAGGAGAAGCTGCGTGTCATCGCCGCGACCTACGAGCCCGGCCACCCGCAGACCTGCCGCAGCCCCGGCTCCCTCTGGTACTTCGCCGTCATGCTGACCGCCGACATGGACCGGGTGCGCGCGATCGTCGACGCGAGCGTCCGGACCTGCCGCGAGGCGCCCGGCTACGAGTGGGAGCTCGCCACGAGCCTGCAGATGCGCGCCAACCTGCTCGCCAACCGCAGCGACTGGGCGGGTGACGCGACCCGTGACGCCGACGAGGCGCTGGAGATCTACCGGCGTCTCGGGGACCTGTGGGGCACCGCCGAGGCGCTCTCCGCCCGCGGCGAGTCCCATGAGCGCAGAGGGAACCACCGGGCGGCCGCCGCCGACTACGAGGCCGCGATCGAGTACGCCGAACGGCTCGGCGCCCGTGCCCAGAAGGCCGTCCTCAGTGCGCGCCTGGGCAGCGCCCTCATGGAGGCCGGCCAGGCCGAGCGCGGTGAGCGCCTGCTGTGGGACGTGGTCGCCCTGAAGGACGGTCCGGGCAGCGACGCCGTGCCCCCCGCCCGGCTCTTTCTCGCGGGCCGGCTCGGAATGACCGGCCGTCTCACCGAGGCGCGCGAGCAGTTCAGGCTGCTCCGCGAGGAGTTCCGCATCGCCCACTTCGTCGTCTTCGACGCGTTCATCCTGGGCGGGGAGGCCTGCCTGGACGCGGTCGAAGGACACGCCGAGGAGTCCCTGGTCAAGATCCGGCGGGCGCTGGAGCTGGCCGCCGATCAGCTGTCCCGGACGATCGCGCCCCAGATGCGTTCCTCGTATCTGACGATCGCCGCGCTGGGCCTCGCCGGCGTGGACGGCGGCCGTCGCGCCCGGGACGCCGCCCGCTGCATCGGTGCCGCGGACGCCGCCCTGCCGCCCACCCACGTCGCCTCCTCGTTGGAGCGCGACGTCCACGACCGGGCCGCGACGGCGGCCCGTGCCGTGCTCGGCGACGAGGAGTACGAGGCCGCGTACGAGGAGGGCGGCGGCCTCTCTCCCGAGGAGGCCGCCGCCCTGGTCTGACGCGGATCTGACGCGGATCTGACGCGCATTTGACGCGGACTGATCGTGGACGTCAGCTCTTGGTGCGGAACTTGTGGATCGCGACCGGGGCCATCACCGCGGTGAGCGCCACCGACCAGGCGAGGGTCACCCACAGCCCGTGCGCGACCGGGCCGCCGACCATCAGTCCGCGCGCCGCGTCGGCGAGCGAGGACAGCGGGTTGTAGTCGGTGAAGTTCTGCAGCCAGCCCGGCATGGACTGGGTCGGCGCGAAGATCGACGAGCCGAACTGCAGCGGCATCAGCACCAGGAAGCCCATCGCCTGCACCGACTGTGCGCTTTTCATGACCACGCCGAGGGTGAGGAACACCCACATCAGGGCCGAGCCGAACACCGCGGACAGACCCACGGAGGCCAGCAGTCCGGCCCAGTTGGTGATGTGAAAGCCGACCAGGACGCCGATGACCATCAGAACGGCGGTCGCGATCAGCATCCGCATCAGTTCCACCGCGATCTTGGCGAACAGCACGGAGCCGCGCCCGATCGGCAGGGACCGGAACCGGTCCATGACTCCGCTGTTGAAGTCCGTGTTGAAGCCGGTGCCGACCCCCTGGGCCATGTTCATGCCCATCATGGCCATCAGCCCGGGCACGACGTACTGGACGTAGGCCTCCTGGCCGCCACCGAGCGACTGCCCGATGGAACCGCCGAAGACGTAGACGAACAGCAGGGTGAAGATGACCGGGAACAGGATGGCGTCGAACATCGACTCGGGATCCTGCCGGATCCACAGCAGGTTGCGGCGGATCAGCGCGCCGGTGTGGCGCAGGTGGCCGCGCAGCGGGATACGGGCGTCGGCGTCGGCTGTCGTGGTGGCGGTGGCGGCGCTCATACGGCGACCTCCTCGCGGGTCTCGGCGGGCACGGTGTCCTGTGGGGCACTGGCGCGGTGGCCGGTGAGGGACAGAAACACCTCGTCCAGGCTGGGGAGTTCGGTGCTGATGGAGGAGAGCGTGATGCCGCGCGCCATGACCGCGCCGACCACGGCGGTCAGCTGCTCGTCGTTGAGGATCGGGACCAGGACGGTGCCGCTGTCGGCGTCCACGGTGGTGGTCGCCAGGCCGGTGATGCCGAGGTCGTCCAACGCCGAGGCGAGCGGCCGCAGTTGCATCGGATCGGCGGGCCGGACCCGCAGCGTGCGGCCGCCGACCGTCGCCTTCAGCTCGTCGATGGCGCCCTTCGCGATGACCTTGCCGCGGTCCACGACGGTCAGCTCGGACGCGAGCTGCTCGGCCTCCTCCATGTACTGGGTGGTCAGCAGGACCGTCACCCCGTCGCCGACCATGGCCTTGACCTCGGTCCACACCTCCTGGCGGGTGCGAGGGTCGAGTCCGGTGGTCGGTTCGTCGAGGAACAGCACCTCCGGGCGCCCGATCATGGAGGCGGCGAGGTCGAGCCGCCGCCGCATGCCGCCCGAGTACGTGCTCGCCGGCCGCTTGGCGGCGTCGGTCAGCGAGAACCGCTCCAGCAGCTCGTCGGCGCGCCTGCGGGCCTCCTTGAGGGGCAGGTCGAGCAGCCGCCCGATCATGTAGAGGTTCTCCCAGCCGGGAAGCTTCTCGTCCACCGATGCGTACTGCCCGGTGAGTCCGATCACCCGGCGCAGTTGCCGCGGCTGCCGCACGACGTCGTATCCGGCCACCGTCGCCTGGCCGGCGTCGGGGGCGAGCAGGGTGGACAGGATGCGTACGAGGGTGGTCTTGCCGGCGCCGTTCGGCCCGAGCACACCCATCACGGTGCCCTCCCGCACGTCCAGGTCGACGCCGTCCAGCGCCTTGGTCTCGCCATAGTGCTTGACCATCCCCCGCACGGTGACGGCTGTCTTCCCGTCGTTGGGGTTCTTGTCGATTCGCGTCATGACAAGGACGGTGTCAGGCACCACCGACAAACCGCCTACACCGCGCCGACACTCACCTACAGGGGACCGACAGCCCCTACAGGGCACCGACAGCGGGTACGACCGTCGCTGGGGGCTCCGCCCCGTGCGCGAAACAGGCCTGCCCACCGGCCGGTCAGTTCGTCGTCCTTGAGCGCGGCGACGAAGGGGGCCCAGGCGTGGGCGGTGAGGAGGAGGGCGGGGCCGTCGGGGACGGCCTTGGAGTCGCGCACGGGGACGAGGCCGGCGAGGTTGTCGGCGACCTCTACGCAGTCGCCGCCGTCACCGTTGCTGTAGCTCGACTTGCGCCAGAGGGCGGCGCCGGGGAAGTCGCCGGCCATCTCCTGGGGCGGCAGGATCGGATCGACGATCAACGACTCGTGCAGGATCGCCCAGTACTCCGGCGCAGGTGAGTTGGTGACGAACGTCATCGATTCTCGGCGAGGGCACCCCGGTGGCCGTCCGAGTCACCGGCACGGACCGCGGCCGCACCCGCGTCGAGGTCACCGACCCCGATCCGCGCGCCCTGCCCGTACTCGTGCATGCCACCGCCACTGAAGAGTCCGGCCGCGGCCTCGCTCTCCTCACCGCGCTCGCGCGGTCTTGGGGCGTGGAACAAGGGGCGGACCGCAAAACGGTCTGGTGCGAACTGGAGGGCGCCGCGCCGAGTGAGGAGCGGGTCGAGGCCGTCACGTCGGCGCGCAGTTCCCGGTAGGCGTGGTGTCCTGCCGCCCATTGTTCGAGCGATCGACAGCGTAAACAAAGCCGGCACCCCGAACCGCGGGCTGCTCCAACGCGACTTTGCGGACGCCCCCTGGCGCGGAGGTGTGCGTGACGCCGCTGTGCCGCACGCTCAGCGAGGAGAAGCCGTAGCGGCCCACCGTGGACAGCGCGACGGTCCACGCCACTGCGAACCAGAGGCCCCGCTCGACGGCGCCGCCGCGTGGCCGCGAAGGGGAGCCGTACGCCCAGGGCGTCACGGTCGTGAGGCCGCAGCCGCCGGGGCGGCTGCGGCCGGGGGTGGGACTTCGCGGGACTGGTTACGAGGGACCGGCCGTCACCGGGTTCAGGTAGAAGTAGTACTTGCGGGCGTCTTCCGGGTGCTTGTCTCCCTGGCCGATCCAGTGTCCGAGGGCCGGGGCCCGGTCCAGGACGGAGGCGTCGAAGCCGGTGGCCTCGTTGGTGAGCACGTGCATGTTGGGAAGGCGCGGGTCAGGGGAGGTCAGGCTGAAGTTCTGGCTGGCGCCAAGGTCCGGGAGGCCCGGAGGGTGCTCGAGGGGGCGGCAGTCCTGGAGGACGTAGCGATCGCCGGGCCGTCCCAACGGGCCGTTTTCGACATCGAGGCACTTGGGCTTGTCGGGCGGTGACGTCATGCTGACGATCCGGAACGTCTTCTTCTTGCCGTCCTGGGAGACACCGGACGGCTGGAACACCCAGTCCTCGTCCCGGTTCGAGGACACTGGTTCGGTGCTCGCGGGGGTGCCGTCGCGTGACCCGGGGCCCCAGACGCCCAGATCCTCGCCGTTGCCGACGTTGTGGACCGCTACTCCGTGCTCCCCGGCGGCCCGCAGCGTGCCGAACTCGACGGGCCAGTGGTCGCTGGCCGCGTTCGGCCCGACACCCGCCCGCCACCGGTCGGTGGTCACGTTGGACACGCCGTAGTCCCACTCGTGGCCGCTTCGATGGGTTGCCCGACCGCTGTTGTAGATGCGGCTGCCGTTCGGTATGTCCGGCAACAGCTGCCGGGGCTCACGGTTGAAGTCGCCCAGCACCATCCAGTCGATTCCGGCGATCCGTGCAGTGTCCTCGGCTCGGCGAAGGAGCGCGGGCGCGTCCGCACCGGCGGGGCTGTACGGGGCGCGGCGCCCGGCGGACGCGTGAGCCGAGGCGAACATCATGCTACGGGTCATGTCGACCACCGCCAGCATCGACCGGTAGGGGGCGGTGATCTCGAAATACACGTCCGACTGAAAAGACGTGACCATACCGAGGGTCCGTGACGGCTGCCGAAGGACGTAGAGGTAGCGCTGGCGATCTCCCCTCTGCCAGGTGTAACGCTCGACGTTCCCCTGCACCCGTGGTTGCTGTCCCTGGACCTCCGCGGGCAGAGCCTGCGGCAGTTCCTGAAGCGCGACCACGTGGTGCGGCCCGCCCAACTCCCAGGCCTTGTTCCAGTTGTCCCGGCTGTATTGCATGTTCCACGTGGCGGGCGACAACTCGTCCGCGGGCGACGATGCCGCGTGAGCCTGTCCGGGCCAGGCGGCGAGAGCCCCGGACAGTAGCAGCAGTAATGCCGCCAGGACGGACGCGGTGCGGGTGACGGGCCTTGTTCCATTAAGTGCGTGCATCATCCAACCGTCTCAGGCGGCCCGGCCGGACGAGTACGGGGGGTCAAACCGTTGCGTGAGGTCGAGGAGGCGTTGAGGGCCGATGCCGCGCAGCTGTCCGACGACCGCGACGGCGACATTGTCGGGCTGGTGTCCGGACGTACGTCGCCGTCGGCCCGCGATCTGATCGGCCCGCTCGGGGATCGTGCAGGCAATGCCGCGACGTCGCAGGTAGGCACGGACCTTCCGCGAGGAGTAGCCCTTGTCCGCCACCACCCACGCTGGACGGGGCCTGGGTTGTTTTCGGCCGGTGCGAGGGATACGGATCTGTCGAACCGCAGGCCGAAGCCCTCAGGACGGTCGGTAGTCCCAACGGGGCAGCCCGCCGACGGGGGAAGATCGGCGGGCTGCCATGGTGCCGCAGTGGCTCAGCTCGGCTCAGTGCGCCGAGTACTCCTCCAGCGGGAACTCAGTGGACGGAGTGCTCCTCCAGCGGAAACGTGCCGCCGACCACGTCCTCCGCGAACGCCTTCACCGCGTTCCCCATGACCTCACGCAGGTTCGCGTACTGCTTCACGAACTTCGGCACCCGGCCTCCCGTCAGACCGAGGATGTCCGTCCACACCAGTACCTGCGCGTCGGTCTCGGGGCCGGCGCCGATTCCCACCGTCGGAATGTGCAGCACCCGGGTCACCTCGGCCGCCAGCTCCGCCGGAACCAGCTCCAGGACCACCGCGAACGCCCCGGCGTCCTGCACGGCCTTCGCGTCCCGCAGCAGCTGCTGGGCCGCCTCCTCGCCGCGCCCCTGGACGCGGTAGCCCATGGCGTTGACGGACTGGGGGGTGAGTCCGATGTGGGCCATCACCGGGATCCCGGACTCCACCAGCAGCTCGATCTGCCGGTGCGAGCGCTCCCCGCCCTCCAGCTTGACCGCCCCGACCCCGGCCTCCTTGACCAGTCGGGTCGCCGAGCGCAGCGCCTGCACCGGGCCCTCCTGGTAGGAGCCGAAGGGCAGGTCGCCGACGATCAGGGCGCGCTGGGTGCCTCGGACGACCGCCGCGGAGAGCATGGTCATCTCGTCGAGGGTGACGGGCACGGTGGTCTCGTACCCGAGGTGACAGTTGCCCGCCGAGTCGCCGACGAGCATGACCGGGATGCCGGCCTCGTCGAAGACGGACGCGGTCGTCGCGTCGTACGCGGTGAGCATGGGCCACTTCTCGCCCCGCTCCTTGGCGGCGGTGAGGTCGCGAACGGTGATACGGCGCGTGCTCTTGCCCCCGTACAGCGTCCTGCCGCTGCCGTCGGGGGTGCTGTTCGGTGCAGGCTGGGCAGCCGAGAGCTGCGTCATGACAACGGCTCCTTCAGTCATCTCGAGGCGCCCTGACGGCGTCCCCGGATCAGCTCCATGGTGGCACCTCGTGCCAGGGAGGGCTAGGGGAGGGCGGTGTGAGCGTTCCGGCACGTAAGGCCTCGGTAAAGGATTACGATACGAGACGGTGTCGTATCGAAATTGCTCTAGTCTCGACCGTATGACTTCTGCAGTCCCTGATTCCCGCATACCGGAAGCGGTGCACCGGCGCCGCTGGGCGATCCTCGGTGTGCTGATGCTGAGCCTGTTGATCGTGGTGCTCGACAACTCGATCCTGAACGTCGCCATCAAGACGATCTCCACCCCCGCCCCGACCGGCCTGGGCGCCACCCAGAGCGAGCTGGAGTGGGCGATCAACGCCTACACCCTGGTCTTCGCGGGGCTCCTCTTCAGTGCGGGCCTCCTCGGCGACCGGCTCGGCCGCAAGAGGGTGCTGCTCGGCGGTCTCCTCGTCTTCGGCATCGGCTCCGCCCTCGCCGCCACCTCCGGCTCGCCGGGCGAGCTGATCGCCTTCCGCGCGGTGATGGGCCTCGGCGCCGCCTTCGTCATGCCCGCCACCCTCGCCGTCCTCATGAACGTCTTCGAGCGCGAGGAGCAGCCCAAGGCCATCGGCATCTGGGCGGGCGGGGTCGGACTGGCCATCGCCATCGGCCCGATCACCGGCGGCGTCCTGCTCGACCACTTCTGGTGGGGCTCGGTCTTCCTCATCAACGTGCCGATCGTGGTCCTCGCCCTCGCGCTGATGCTGTGGCTGGTGCCCGACTCCCGCGACCCGAACCCCGGCCGGATCGACCCCGTCGGCGTCGTGCTGTCCGTCGTCGGCCTGGTCCTGCTCGTCTACGGGATCATCAAGGGCGGCCAGCTCGCCGACTTCACCGACGCGACCGTCCTCGCGACCATCGGCGCCGGTCTGGCCGTACTCGTCGCCTTCGTCGTGTTCGAGAAGCGCAGCAGCCACCCGTCCATCGATGTCACGTACTTCAAGAACAAGGTGTTCTCGGCCGCGATCGCCGCCATCGCGCTGGTCTTCTTCGCGCTGATGGGCGTGACCTTCTTCTCGGTCTTCTACACCCAGAGCGTGCGCGGCTACTCCCCGCTGCAGACCGGTCTGCTGATGCTGCCGCTGGCCGCCGCCCAGATGATCTTCGCGCCACGCGCCCGGCTGGTCGTGGACCGCTTCGGATACCGGGCCACCACCACGGGCGGCATGGCGGTCATCGCCGCGATGCTGGCCGCGTTCGCCACCCTGGAGGCGGACACGCCGATCTGGCTCCTGGAGGTGATCTTCTTCCTCATGGGCACCGGCATGGCGCACATCATGACCCCGGTCAGCGTCGTCATCATGCAGGCCCTGCCCCGCGAGAAGGCCGGCTCCGCCTCCGCGCTCAGCAACACCTTCCGCCAGGTCGGCGGCGCCCTCGGTATCGCCGTCCTCGGCTCGGTCCTGTCCACGGCGTACCGCGGCGGCATCGAGGACAAGCTCGGCCTGCTGCCCGCGGACCTGCGGCACACCGCGGGAGAGTCCATCGAGGCGACCCTGGGAGTCGCCGCCAAGCTCGGCCCGCGGGGCAAAGCCCTCATCGACCCGGCCAACGACGCGTTCCTGCACGCGATGCACGTCACCGCACTGTGGGGAGCGGGCGTCGCGGTGGTCGGCGCGATCGTGGTGGCCGTATATCTGCCGGGAAAGCCGCCGACCCCTCAGAAGGGCGACGAGAAGCAGGAGTTGGTGGCCTCGGAGTAGCCGGCGACCGGTTCCGGTCGCGGACGGTGGGCAGCGTGTCAGCGTGGACCGGGGACAATCACCACAGCCCAGGAAAGGACGGAGCGACGTGATGGACGTGAGCGGTCTCGCCGACAGCAGCCCCCGGCAGGAGGGCCCCGCCCGGGGCCGCCCCCGGAGCGAGGCCGTGGAGCACGCCATCGTCGAAGCGGTGGTGAAGCTCCTGGAGGAGGGCGTGCCGCTCGCGGAGTTGTCCATCGAGCGCATCGCCCGTACCGCGGGAGTCGGCAAGGCCACCATCTACCGTCGCTGGAGCGGCAAGGAGGAGCTCTTCGTCGACGTCGTACGCGCGGCCGAGCCGCCGGAACCCGAGCTTCCCGGCACCTCGATGCGCGACGACCTCGTGGCCCTCCTGGAACAGCTGCGTCGGCGTGGCCTGATGACCCGTTCGTCCGTGCTCCTGCACAACGTCTACGCCCAGATGAAGAGCAGCCCCAAGATCTGGACCGCGTACCACGCGACGGTCGTGGAGCCGCGCCGTCGGCTCCAGGTCGAGATCCTGCGTCGCGGGCAGCGCAGCGGCCAACTGCGCGCCGACATAGACGTCGAGCTGATGAACGACCTGTTCGTCGGCCCCATGCTGGTGCGGACCGTGATGCGCCCGGACGCCGACCTCCCGGAGGGCCTGTCGGAGCAACTCGTCGACGCACTCCTGGAAGGACTGCGACCGGCGAGCTCACCACCCGTCAGTTCCCAGCCGGCGTAGTCCGTAGTCCGTAGCCCGCGGTTCGTGGTCAGTGGTCCGTGGTCAGTTGGTCCGTGGTCCGCATGTGCGTGTTTCGTCACAGAGCGCGCTTTCCCCGCCCGTGACCGGAACTGGCGCCGCCGACTTGTACGTCATCGTGCCCGTACGGCCGCCCCAGAGGCGGACAGGAAGGTGCCGTTCATCCCCTAGGGTCGTAGGACACGGGGGGCGAACGGTGTGCACGGCGGGCAGTGAGGCGACGGTATGGCGCAGCAGGCGTACATGACGGAGACGGACAACCAGGGCTCGGGTCACGAGCCTCGGGGAAACCGGACCCGGCGCCTGATGAACCGGCTGGCGAACCGTCTGTTCGCCGGCCGGCGGGACGACCGGGGAATCTGGCGCCGGGGCCTGGTGCTCGCCACCCTCGCGATCCTGGTCGCCCTGATCATGCTGCTGCACGCGCAGATCCCGAACGCGATCGGCAACCTCGGCAGCCTCATCGACACCTTCCTGCCCTGGCTGGGTGTGTGCGTCCCGGTCCTGATGGTGCTCGCGGTGGTGCGCAGGTCGGCGACCGCGCTGATCGCGGCGCTGCTGCCGACGATCGTCTGGCTGAACCTCTTCGGCGGGCTGCTCGGCGACAAGGCGGGCACCGGCGGCGACCTCACCGTGGCCACGCACAACGTCAACGCCGACAACCCGAACCCCGCCGGCACCGCCCGTGACGTGGCCGCGTCCGGCGCGGACGTGGTGGCGCTGGAGGAGCTGACGACCTCGGCGGTCCCCGTGTACGAGAAGGCGCTCGCGTCGACGTACAGGTACCACTCGGTGCAGGGCACGGTCGGCCTGTGGAGCAAGTACCCCATGACCGGGGTCAGGGGCGTCGACATCAAGCTCGGCTGGACGCGCGCGATGCGCGCCACCGTGACCGCGCCCGCGGGGCAGGTCGCGGTGTACGTCGCCCACATGCCGTCGGTTCGGGTGAAGATCGAGGCCGGGTTCACGGCCCGTCAGCGGGACAAGAGCGCGGACGCGCTGGGCGAGGCCATCGCCGACGAGAGGCTCACGAAGGTCGTGCTGCTCGGTGACCTGAACGGCACGATGAACGACCGCGCGCTCAACGGCGTCACCTCGCAGATGCGTTCCACGCAGGGTGCGGCGGGCAGCGGGTTCGGGTTCAGCTGGCCGGCCTCGTTCCCGATGGCGCGGATCGACCAGATCCTGGTCAAGGGGATCGAGCCCGAGGGCTCGTGGACGCTGCCGGCGACCGGGAGCGACCATCTGCCGGTCGCGGCGCGTGTGAGCGTCGACACGTCGTCCTGACCGGGACGGCTGGAATACCGGGCCAGGGCGGCTTTGTTCCGTAATTGAACATAAGAAAGACGTACGGAACTCTGCACTCCCTTTGAAAGGCAATGGTCTCTTCATGCCCCTGGCCCTGCTCGCCCTAGCCGTGGGCGCCTTCGGCATCGGTACGACCGAGTTCGTGATGATGGGCCTGCTGCCCGACGTCGCGAATGATCTGCGCATCTCGATCCCCACCGCCGGACATCTGGTCTCGGCGTACGCGCTCGGCGTGGTGATCGGCGCGCCGCTGCTGGCCGCCGTCACCGCGCGGATGCCCCGCCGCACGGTCCTGATCGGCCTGATGGCGCTGTTCGTGGCGGGCAACGTGCTCTCCGCGTTCGCCCCCGACTACCACTGGCTGCTGGCGGCCCGCTTCGTCAGCGGCCTTCCGCACGGCGCCTTCTTCGGCGTGGGCGCCGTCGTCGCCACCACGATGGTGGCGCCGGAGCGCAAGGCCCGCTCGGTGTCCCTGATGTTCCTGGGTCTGACGGTCGCCAACGTCGCGGGTGTCCCCGTCGCCACGCTCATGGGGCAGCACCTGGGCTGGCGGGCCACCTTCCTCGGCGTCGGCGCCATCGGCCTGGCGGCGATCGCCTCGCTGGCCCTGCTGATCCCGCACGACCGGACGGCGGCCCCCGAAACGGGCCTGCGCGGCGAACTCGCGGCGCTGAAGTCCCTGCCCGTCTGGCTGGCGCTCGGTACGACCGTCGCGGGCTTCGGCGCCCTCTTCGCCGCGTACAGCTACATCACGCCGATGCTGACCGACGCCGCCGGGTACGCGGACTCCAGCGTGACGCTGCTGCTGGCCCTGTTCGGTGTCGGCGCGACCGCGGGCAACCTGCTCGGCGGCCGGCTGGCCGACCACTCGCTGCGGGGCACGCTGTTCGGCGGACTGGTGTCGCTGGTGGCGGTGCTGGCGCTGTTCCCGGTGCTGATGAGCACGGCCTGGAGCGCGGCCGTGGCGGTCGTACTGCTCGGCTCGGCGGCGTTCGTCACCGGTTCCCCGCTCCAGCTGATGGTCATGGAGAAGGCCTCGGCCGCCCCGTCCCTGGCGTCCTCCGCCAACCAGGCCGCGTTCAACCTGGCGAACGCCGGGGGCGCGTGGATCGGCGGCGTCGCACTGGCCGCCGGCTTCGGCGTGACGTCTCCGGCGACGGCCGGAGCGGCCCTGGCCGTGCTCGGACTGGCGGTGGCCGGCGCGGCGTACGCCGTGGACCGCCGCCGGACCCCGGTGAGCGGCCGGGAACGCGTGGTCGCCTCCCACGTCCCGCAGGACATGGAGGCCGTGCGGTACTGAGCCGCACCGAACCGTGCGGTACCGCCCGCACGGAACCGACCTGCGCGATCCCTCCACGCCGGGCCGCGCTGCCACAGCGGCCGATCCGGCAGTGAGACGCCTCGGGGCCGACAGTCGAACGACTGTCGGCCCCGACGCGTTGGATCAGCGGCACACGCGATCAGCGGCGCGGAAACGGACCAGCACCGCGCCGTGACCAGTACCTACAGCACCGGCAGGCTCTTCCGCAGCTCGAACGCGGTCACCTCGGAGCGGTACTCCTCCCACTCCTGGCGCTTGTTGCGCAGGAAGAAGTCGAAGACGTGCTCGCCGAGGGTCTCGGCGACCAGGTCACTGCGCTCCATCAGGGTCAGTGCCTCGCCCAGGTTCTGGGGCAGCGGCTCGATGCCCATCGCGCGGCGCTCGGCGTCGGAGAGGGCCCAGACGTCGTCCTCGGCGCCCGGGGGAAGCTCGTAGCCCTCCTCGATGCCCTTGAGTCCGGCGGCCAGGAGGAGCGCGTAGGCCAGGTACGGGTTGGCGCCGGAGTCGATGGAGCGGACCTCGACACGGGCCGAGCCGGTCTTGCCGGGCTTGTACATCGGGACCCGGACCAGGGCGGAGCGGTTGTTGTGGCCCCAGCAGATGTACGAGGGGGCCTCGCCGCCGGCGCCCGCGGTGCGCTCGGTGCCGCCCCAGATGCGCTTGTAGGAGTTCACCCACTGGTTGGTGACGGCCGAGATCTCCGCCGCGTGCCGGAGCAGACCGGCGATGAAGGAGCGTCCGACCTTCGAGAGCTGGTACTCAGAGCCCGACTCGTAGAACGCGTTGCGGTCACCCTCGAACAGCGACAGGTGTGTGTGCATGCCGGAGCCCGGGTGCTCGGAGAACGGCTTCGGCATGAAGGTCGCCTGGACCCCCTGCTCCAGTGCGACCTGCTTCATGACCAGGCGGAACGTCATGATGTTGTCGGCCGTGGAGAGCGCGTCGGCGTAGCGCAGGTCGATCTCCTGCTGACCGGGGGCGCCCTCGTGGTGGGAGAACTCGACCGAGATGCCCATCGACTCCAGCATGGTGATCGCCTGACGGCGGAAGTCCATGCCGATGTTCTGCGGGGTGTGGTCGAAGTAACCCGAGTTGTCGGCCGGAGTCGGGCGCGAGCCGTCCAGCGGGCGGTCCTTCAGCAGGAAGAACTCGATCTCCGGGTGGGTGTAGAACGTGAAGCCCTGGTCGGACGTGCGGGCCAGGGCACGCTTGAGCACGTAGCGCGGGTCCGCGAAGGACGGTGAGCCGTCCGGCATGAGGATGTCGCAGAACATCCGGGCGGTGCCGGGGGCCTCCGCGCGCCAGGGCAGGACCTGGAACGTCGACGGGTCCGGCTTGGCGATCATGTCGGACTCGTATACGCGGGCGAAGCCCTCGATCGCGGAGCCGTCGAAACCGATGCCTTCGTCGAAGGCCTGTTCGAGTTCGGCCGGGGCCACGGCGACGGACTTGAGGAAGCCCAGCACGTCCGTGAACCACAGGCGTACGAACCGGATGTCGCGCTCCTCCAATGTCCGGAGCACGAACTCCTGTTGCTTGTCCATCTTCCGCTTCCCCATCCTTGCTGGTCAGGCCGCCTTTTTCCGGTCCAACGGGAGGCGGTCGGGCACCTGAGCATCCCACCACAACCGCGTTTCGTGCGCATTGCGCACCATGATCGGGAAATCGACCCGGGTGTGAACGCCTCCCATGCGGCAGGTGTACTGCTCCGCTGCCCATCTTGCCTGCTCGCACCCACATCCGTAATGCCGGGATCCTCAGGCCCTTGCTTCGGCCATGACCGAGCGGTCACGGCCAATCCCGCGCCCTCGCCACGAGAGCCCTTTCCCTCCCTATTACGATCAGCTGACCGACCGGCCCCACTTCCCCCAGAAGGACATCTCATGGGCTCCGCCAAGAACAGCAGCGCCAAAGACGGCAGTGGCACGGCGCGCAAGGCGCGCATAGAGGAGATGCGGCGCGCCGAGCAGTCCCGGGAGCGGCGCAACCGGGTCCTGACCATAGCCGCGAGCGTGGTGGTCGTCGTCGGTCTCGTCGTGGGCACGGTCGTCCTCGTACGGTCGCAGTCCGACGACGGCGGCAGCACGGCGGCCGACGGGAAGGGCAAGGGGCACTTCGTCACGGGCTCGGACGGTGTGAAGACGTGGAAGGGGACGCTGGGCCGCACCCACGTCGCCAAGACGGTGAAGTACCCGACGGAGCCCCCGGTCGGCGGTGACCACAACCAGGTCTGGATGAACTGCAACGGCGACGTCTACACCAAGGACCTCAACAACATGAACGCCGTGCACTCGCTGGAGCACGGCGCGGTGTGGGTGACGTACACCAGCAAGGCCTCGAAGGCGGACGTGGACGCGCTCGCGGCGAAGGTGAAGAAGACGCCGTACACGCTGATGAGCCCGGACGACCAGCAGAAGGACCCGATCATGCTGACCGCGTGGGGGCACCAGCGCACGGTGACCGGTGCCGACGACCCGAACGTCGACAAGTTCTTCGAGAAGTTCGTGCAGGGTGAGCAGACGCCGGAGCCGGGCGCCGCGTGCACGGGAGGTCTGCCGCAGTGAGGTTCGCGGGAGTGGCCGTCGCCGTGGCCGGGGTGCTGGTCGCGGCGGGCGCCATCAGCTACGCCGTCGCCGAGGACGGGAGTTCGGACGGCGCTCCGGGCGCCGAGTCCGCCGACGCCGGGTTCGCCCGGGACATGGCGGTGCACCACCAGCAGGCCGTCGAGATGTCGTACATCGTGCGCGACCGCACCGACGACGAGGAGGTGCGCCGTCTCGCGTACGACATCGCGCAGACGCAGGCCAACCAGCGCGGCATGCTGCTGGGCTGGCTCGACCTGTGGGGGCTGCCGAAGGTGTCCGCCAACCCGCCGATGACCTGGATGGACATGGGGGACATGCCGGCCGGCAAGGACGGGGCGCTGATGCCGGGCATGGCGACCAACAGCGAGCTGAAGAAGCTGAACACGCTGAGCGGCAAGCAGGCCGAGGTCCTCTACCTCCAGTTGATGACGGACCATCACAAGGGCGGCGTCCACATGGCCGAGGGCTGCGTGGACAAGTGCACGGTCGGGGTGGAGAAGCGGCTCGCGCAGGGCATGGTGGCCGCGCAGCAGTCGGAGATCGATCTGATGGCGGGCATGTTGAAGGAGCGGAACGCGAAAGCGCGTCCATAGCGGGTTATCCCTCGGTCTCCGTGCCGGGTTAACCCTCAAATGGCCATGTCATTAGGTTACTTGGCCCCTTCTTGGCTCTTGCATTCCCCTGGCATGAACGGTTCGTCGCGAGAGTGGCCACCGTCGAGTGATCCACTCGCGTCGAACCGCACAGGGGGTTCCATGAGATCCAAACGCGCCAAGGTGCGCGCCGGGGTGAGCATGGCAGCGACACTGCCCATGCTCGCCGGTGCGCTGGCGCTCGGCATACCCGCGGCGCACGCCGCGGACAACACGGGCCGGGACACGCTCGCGGGCACCAGGCCCGCCTGGGCCACGGCCAAGGCCGACAAGGGCGCCACCGCGGACGCCTCCCAGGTCACCGCCCGGGTCTACCTCGCCGGCCGGGACGCCGCCGGCCTCGCCGCGTACGCGAAGGCCGTGTCCGACCCGACCGCGGCGGCATACGGCAAGTACCTGAGCGCCCAGCAGACGCAGGACCGCTTCGGCGCCACCAAGGCGCAGGTCGCCGCGGTCAAGGCGTGGCTGACGTCGGCCGGTCTGAAGGTCACCGGGGTCACGCCGCACTACCTCACCGTCTCCGGTGACGTGGCCGCCGCCGAGAAGGCCTTCGGCACCCAACTGCACAACTACGCCAAGGGTTCCAAGACCTACCGCGCGCCCGCGAAGACGGCCTCCGCGCCGGACAGCCTGGGCGGCGCCGTCCTCACCGTCACCGGCCTGGACAACGCACCGCACGTGGCGCGGCACGCGGACCAACTGCCCGCTCCGGCGGCCGTGTTCAAGAACGCCGGACCGTTCTCCTCGTACTACGGCTCGAACCCCGCGAGCACCCTGCCAAACGCCTACGGCGGGAAGATCCCGTACGCCGTCCAGGGCTACACCGGCAAGCAGCTGCGCGCCGCGTACGGCGCCGGCGGCTACACGGGCAAGGGCGTGCGGGTCGCCATCACCGACGCGTACGCCTCGCCGACCATCGCCTACGACGCGGCCACCTACGCGAAGAAGCACGGCGACGCGGCCTACGCCACCGGACAGCTGCGCCAGGTCCTGCCCAAGAAGTACACGAACACCGAGGCCTGTGACGCTTCCGGCTGGTACGGCGAGGAGACCCTCGACGTCGAGGCCGTGCACGCGGTCGCACCCGCCGCGAACATCACGTACGTCGGTGCCGCCTCCTGCGGGGACGACGACCTGCTCGACTCGCTGGGCAAGGTCGTCGACAAGCACCTGGCCGACATCGTCACCAACTCCTGGGGCGACATCGAGGCCAACCAGACGCCGGACCTCGCGGCCGCCTACGACCAGGTCTTCCAGCTGGGCGCGGTCGAGGGCATCGGCTTCTACTTCTCCTCCGGTGACAACGGCGACGAGGTCGCCAACACCGGGACCAAGCAGGTCGACACCCCGGCCAACTCGGCGTGGGTGACGGCGGTCGGCGGCACCTCGCTGGCGGTCGGCAAGGGCGACAAGTACCTGTGGGAGACCGGCTGGGGCACCGAGAAGGCCACGCTGTCCGCGGACGGCAAGAGCTGGACCGACTTCCCCGGCGCGTTCACCTCGGGCGCGGGCGGCGGCACCAGCAAGACGGTCGCCGAGCCCTTCTACCAGAAGGGTGTCGTCCCGAACGCGCTCGCCACGGCCAACAGCGCCGCCGGCAACCGCGTCGTCCCGGACATCGCGGCGATCGCCGACCCGAACACCGGCTTCAAGGTCGGCCAGACGCAGACCTTCCCGGACGGGTCGCAGCAGTACAGCGAGTACCGCCTGGGCGGCACCTCGCTGGCCTCGCCGGTGATCGCGGCGGTCCAGGCGCTCGCCCAGCAGGCGCGCGGCGGCAGGGCGATCGGTTTCGCCAACCCGTCGATCTACGCGAAGTACGGCACGAAGGCGTACCACGACGTCACGGACAACCCCACGGGCTCCGGCCTCGCGGTGGCCCGCGTCGACTACGCCAACAGCTACGACGCGTCCGAGGGCCTGCTCACCTCCGTCCGCACTCTCGGCGCGGACAGCTCGCTCAAGGCCGTGAAGGGCTACGACGACGTCACCGGCGTGGGTACGCCCGGGGGCGGTTACGTGGAGTCGTACCGCCGTCGCTGACGACAGCGGCAGGGCCATGGGCGCCCGCTTCCCGACGGGGTTCGTCGGGAAGCGGGCGCTCGCGTGTACGCCCGCGCGAACGGCCGGCGCGGGCGAGCGCGAAGAGGGCGTTGCTGACGCCGCCGACGGCGAGGGTGGCGGCGACGAACAGCCAGTCACTGTTTCTCCTTCGTCGCCATCAGTCGTAGCGCAGTGGCGGCCCCCTGTCCGGATTCGCCCGGAGCGCGAACGGTGCGGGGCGGGCTGTGCTACGGGAAGGGCCGTCAGCCCATCGCGTCGCTCTGACGATTACACTGGCCGTGCGCCCGTCCCCTTCTCCCGTTCTCCCGTTCTCCCGAGGAAGCCCCGTTGAACTTCTGGTCGGTCTATCAGCACGGCTTCGCCCGCATCGCCGCGTGCACGGGCCACACCGTCATCGCGGACCCGCCGGCCAACGCCGAAGCGGTCCTGCGCCAGGCGCGCGAGTGCGCGCAGGACGGGGTCGCGGTCGCCGTCTTCCCCGAGCTGGGCCTGTGCGGCTACTCGATCGAGGACCTGCTGCTGCAGGACGCTCTGCTGGACGAGGTCGAGCAGGCGGTCCGGACCGTGGTCGAGGGGTCGGCGGACCTGCTGCCGGTCCTGGTCGTCGGCGCCCCGCTGCGCCACCGCAACCGGATCTACAACTGCGCGGTGATCGTGCACCGCGGCCGGGTCCTCGGCGTCGTGCCGAAGTCGTACCCACCGAACTACCGGGAGTTCTACGAGCGCCGGCAGCTCGCCGCGGGCGACGACGAGCGCGGCGGGACGATCCGGGTCGCCGGTGAGGCCGTGCCGTTCGGCGTGGACCTGCTCTTCGAGGCGGCGGACGTCCCCGGCCTCGTGCTGCACGCGGAGGTCTGCGAGGACATGTGGATCCCGGTGCCGCCGAGCGCCGAGGCCGCCCTGGCCGGCGCGACCGTCCTCGTCAATCTCTCGGGCAGCCCGATCACGGTCGGCCGGGCCGAGGACCGCAAGCTGCTGTGCCGCTCGGCGTCCTCCCGCTGCCTCGCCGCGTACGTCTACGCGGCGGCCGGTCTCGGCGAGTCGACCACCGACCTGTCCTGGGACGGGCAGACCCTGATCTACGAGAACGGGGCCCTGCTGGCGGAGTCCGACCGCTTCCCGACGGGCGACCAGTACGCGGTGGCCGACGTGGACCTCGACCTGCTGCGGCAGGAGCGGATGCGGATGGGCACGTTCGACGACAACCGCCGTACGCACGCCGCGCGGACCGGGGACTTCCGGACGGTGTCCTTCGCACTCGACCCGCCGGCCACGGACCTGGGGCTGCGCCGCCGCCTCGAACGGTTCCCGTTCGTGCCCGCCGACGCCGACCGGCTCGCCCTGGACTGCTACGAGGCGTACAACATCCAGGTCGCCGGACTGCAGCAGCGGCTCGCCGCGATCGGCGGCCCCAAGGTGGTCATCGGCGTGTCCGGCGGCCTCGACTCCACGCACGCGCTGATCGTCGCCGCCCAGGCGATGGACCGCGCGGGTCGCCCGCGCACCGACATCCTGGCCTTCACCCTGCCGGGCTTCGCCACCAGCGACCACACCAAGGACAACGCCCACAAGCTGATGCGCTCCCTCGGCGTCACCGCGGCCGAGCTGGACATCACGCCGACCGCGCGGCTGATGCTGAAGGAGATGGACCACCCGTTCGCCTCCGGCGCGCCGGTGTACGACGTCACCTTCGAGAACGTGCAGGCCGGGCTCCGCACCGACTACCTGTTCCGGCTCGCCAACCAGCGCGGCGGCATCGTGCTCGGGACCGGTGACCTGTCGGAACTTGCGCTCGGCTGGTCCACGTACGGCGTGGGCGACCAGATGAGCCACTACAACGTCAACTCGGGCGTCCCGAAGACCCTGATGCAGCATCTGATCCGCTGGGTCATCGGCAGCGGCCAGTTCGACGAGGACACCGGGAAGACGCTCGCCGCGATCCTCGACACCGAGATCAGCCCGGAACTCGTACCGGGCGAGGAGATGCAGTCCACCGAGTCCAAGATCGGCCCGTACGCGCTGCACGACTTCACCCTCTTCCACGTGCTGCGCTACGGCTTCCGGCCCTCGAAGATCGCCTTCCTGGCCTGGCACGCCTGGCACGACGCGGAGGCCGGCGCCTGGCCGCCCGGCTTCCCGGAGACCAAGCGGGTGGCGTACGACCTGCCCGAGATCCGGCAGTGGCTGGAGGTGTTCTGCCGTCGCTTCTTCGCGTTCGCGCAGTTCAAGCGATCCGCCATGCCGAACGGGCCGAAGGTCTCGGCCGGCGGTTCGCTCTCCCCACGCGGAGACTGGCGCGCACCGTCCGACGGCACGGCCCGCGCCTGGCTACACGACCTGGCCCGCTTCGACCTGCCGGAGACGGAGGGCTGACGGTTCAGTGGCCCCTGGTGATCTTCTCGATGAGGGCGCTCGCCGGCACAATGACCCCATGACCCCTCACCGAAAGGCCGATGCCGCGTAACCGGCCCGGCGCGCTGCGGGGGACGCAGCGGCTTCGTCACCGTCCGCGCGGTTGGCAGACCCCCGTTCCGGACCGCATCCACGGCCTCTCCGCCCGCACCAGTCTCGCGATTCACCGGTACGAGGCACTCTCGGCCGACTACTACGTCTTCCCCGGCGTCACCGACGCCGCGTTGCGCCGCTACCGGGCCTTCCTGAGTCCGCCGGGGCGGGGGATCCGGTACCCGTACCTGGACGACTGCGACTGCCGGGGCTGCTTCCTCAGGGACGTCAGACACGCCCGCGACATGCTCGGCACGGCACTGCGGAACCTGCCTCCGCGGGCCCGCGCCGAGCTGGGGCGCCTGGTCGACGCCTTGGACGCCGACTATCTCGCCCGTACCCTGCCGGACCCGTTCGTCCTCGACCGTCGGGAGTGGCGCCCCCACGTCTGGTGGTACCGCAGGCTGGAAGGGTGCCGGTACGCGCAGAGCGGGCGCGTCTGATGCCGGCGGCCGTCACTCGCCCCGTGTGGCCAGATCCGCCAGCACCTTGTGCAGCGGCTCGCTCTGCCGGCGGCGGTACTCCTGGATCGCCCAGCCGTTGCCGTCCGGGTCCTTGAAGTACATGAAGGTCGCGCCGTCCTGCGGGGCGAACTGCTGGGGTTCGCTGACGTCGAGGCCGCGAGCGGTGAGTTCCTCGTACGCGGCCTTCGCGTCCGTGACGCACAGCTGGAGGCCGTGGTACGTCCCCGGCTGCGGGGTTCCCGTCGGCACCTGGAGGCCGTCGACCAGGGCGATCGAGCAGCCGGAGCCGGGCGGGGTCAGCTGGACGATCCGTACGCCCGGCATCACATCCCCGTCGAGGTCCACGTGGAAGCCGACCTTGTCCCGGTAGAACTCCTTGGCCCGGTCCACGTCGGACACCGGCAGCAGGACCACTTCGAGGCTCATGTGCATGGAACGACTCCTTCGTCGTACGTCACCCGCGTCCCGCCACCCGGTCGCGTCACACGAACCGCCACCGCGTCTGGCTGAACGGCTCCCCCTTACCGAAGCCGAAAACCGTGTGGGGCGCCACCGCATAGACGACAGCGTGTCCGGGACCGTGGTGGAAATACCCCTCCCGTACCTCGAAGTGCCAGAAGTCGCCGTACTTGGTCTCCCACGCGGCGGCCAGCTCCCGCAGACGGCCGTCGTCCGACACCCGCACCGCCTCGCCCTCCACCGCCAGGTCGTAGCCCATGTCCCAGATGTTGGTGCCGGTCGTCAGCACGACGTTCGGGTTGTGTGCGAGGTTCTTCGCCTTGCGCTCGTCCGGGCCGGTGCAGAAGTGCAGCGCGCCGTACGCCCAGACCGCGGGCAGCGGGGTCACGTGCGGTCGCCCGTCCGGCCGTACCGTCGAGATCCAGAACAGCTCGGCCGCGGCGAGCAGCGCCTCGGCGTCCGGCCAGGGGATCGCGACGGCCGTCTCGTCGCTGTACCGCGGATCGAGCCGGGACGCGGGGGTCCGCCCGGCGTCCGCACCCGTGCCCTCACCTGGACCCACACCCGTCTCGGCGCCGGCGCCGACGGCGGCATCCGTCCCCGTGTCCTTGTCCGTCATCAGTTGGCCCTCCAGACATGTCCTACCCCCAGGCCTTCCCCGGCCGCCCCGGTACAGACCCGCCGAGCTGTCACAACTCATCGGCGCACACCCCGGCGCTTCTCGCCACCTCTCCGGTTAGGCTCGGGCGCGTACGACCTTGATCGGACAGGAGGCCGGGATGACGGCGCCGGGGCGCAGGAGCAGTACCTTCACGCGACTGCTGCGGCACGGTTTCACCGATCCCTCCGCCGCCGAACGCCTGCTCGACAGCGTGGAGCTCGCACCCATCAGCCGCGACCCGGTCCTGCTGGAGGCGCTGGGCGCGACCGCCGACCCCGATCTCGCGCTGCACGGCCTCGTACGGTTGCTGGAGGCCCAGCCCGATCCCACGGCCCGGCGTGAACTGCTCGACACGGTGATAGCGGCGAAGCCGTTGCGCGACCGGCTGCTCGGTGTGCTCGGAGCGTCCGCCGCGCTCGCCGACCACCTGGCCCGGCACCCGAACGACTGGCACGTCCTCTTCATGTACGAGCCGCGCGACCTGCACCCCGGTGTGGAGGAGTTCGAGGACGGCCTCGCGGAGGCCACCGACCCGGTCTCCCTGCGCGTCGCCTACCGGCGCTGCCTGTTGTCGATCGCCGCCCGGGACGTCTGCGGCACCACCGACCTCTCCGAGACCGCGGCCGAGCTCGCCGACCTGGCCACCGCGACCCTGCGCGCCGCCCTCGCCCTGGCCCGCGCCGCCGCGCCGGAGGACGCCGCGCGGTGCCGGCTCGCGGTGATCGCGATGGGCAAGTGCGGCGGCCACGAACTGAACTACGTCTCCGACGTCGACGTCATCTTCGTCGGCGAGGGTGTCGAGGGCGCCGACGAGGACAAGGCCGTCAGGTCCGCCACCAAGCTCGCCTCGCACATGATGCGGATCTGCTCCGAGACCACCGTCGAGGGATCCATCTGGCCGGTCGACGCCAACCTCCGCCCCGAGGGCAGGAACGGCCCCCTGGTGCGCACGCTCTCCAGCCACCTCGCCTACTACCAGCGCTGGGCCAAGACCTGGGAGTTCCAGGCCCTGCTCAAGGCCCGCCCGGTGGCCGGCGACATCGACCTCGGCGAGGAGTACGTCGCAGCCCTCCAGCCCCTCGTCTGGAAGGCCGCCGAGCGGGAGAACTTCGTCCCCGACGTGCAGAAGATGCGCCGCCGGGTGGTCGAGAACATCCCCGTCGCCGAGGTCGAACGCGAACTGAAGCTCGGCCCGGGCGGCCTCAGGGACGTCGAATTCGCCGTGCAGCTCCTCCAGTTGGTGCACGGACGGGCCGACGTCTCGCTGCGCAGCGGCACCACCCTGAAGGCACTCCAGGCGCTCGCGACCGGAGGGTACGTCGGGCGCTCCGACGCCGTACAGCTCGACGACGCCTACCGCTTCCTGCGGTCCATGGAACACCGCATCCAGCTCTACCGGCTGCGGCGCACCCACCTCGTTCCCGAGGACCAGGCCGACCTGCGGCGGCTGGGCCGTTCCCTGGGCCTGCGCGCCGACCCGGTGACCGAGCTGATCCGAGAGTGGAAACGGCACACCGGCGTCGTACGGCGACTGCACGAGAAGCTCTTCTACCGTCCGCTGCTCGACGCGGTCGCCCAACTCGCCTCCGGCGAGGCCAGGTTGAGTCCCGAGGCGGCCCGGGAGCGGCTGGTCGCCCTCGGATACGCTGACCCGGCGGCGGCCCTGCGGCACCTGGAGGCGCTGGCGTCCGGCGTGAGCCGGAAGGCCGCCATCCAGCGCACCCTGCTGCCGGTGCTGCTGGGGTGGTTCGCCGACTCCGCCGACCCGGACGCGGGACTGCTGGGCTTCCGCAAGGTGTCGGACGCGTTGGGCAAGACGCCCTGGTACCTGCGGCTGCTGCGGGACGAGGGTGCGGCGGCGGAGAACCTGGCGCGCGTGTTGTCCGCCGGCCGGCTCGCCCCCGACCTGCTGATGCGCGCGCCCGAGGCGGTCGCCCTGCTCGGCGACGGCGACGGCGGCGGCCTCGAACCGCGCGGGCGGGCCCACCTGGAGCAGGAGATCCTCGCCGCGGTCGGCCGCGCGGACGGGGCCCTACAGGCGGTCACGGCCGCTCGCGGCGTCCGCCGCCGCGAGCTGTTCCGTACGACCGCCACGGACATCGTCGGCACCTACGGCACCGAGGCCCAGCAGGCCGAGGCCGACCAGGGCGCCCTCGTGGACCGGGTCGGCGGCGCGGTGTCCGACCTGACGGCGGCCACCCTCGCGGGCACCCTGCGCGCGGTGGTGGGGGACAACTGGGGGGAGACCCTGCCCACCCGGTTCACGATCATCGGCATGGGCCGCTTCGGCGGCCACGAACTGGGGTACGGCTCCGACGCCGACGTGCTGTTCGTCCACGAGCCCCGCGAGGGCGTCGACGAACGCGAGGCCTCCCAGGCGGCCAACAAGGTCGTCTCCGAGATGCGCCGGCTGCTGCAGATCCCGAGCGCCGACCCGCCGCTGCTGATCGACGCGGATCTGCGGCCGGAGGGCAAGTCGGGGCCGCTGGTCCGCACACTCAAGTCCTACGAGGCGTACTACCGCCGCTGGGCCCTGGTCTGGGAGGCGCAGGCCCTGCTGCGGGCCGAACACGTCGCCGGGGACGAGGAGCTGGGGCGCCGATTCGTCGAGCTGATCGATCCGCTGCGGTACCCGCCGGCAGGGCTGGACGACGACGCGGTACGCGAGATCCGGCGGCTGAAGGCGCGCATGGAGTCGGAGCGGATGCCGCGCGGCGCCGACCCCAAACTGCACACCAAGCTCGGGCCCGGCGGGCTGTCCGACGTCGAGTGGACCGTGCAGTTGCTGCAGATGCGGCACGGGGCACAGGTGCCCGGACTGCGGACCACCCGCACCCGCGCCGCCCTCACCGCCGCCCGCGCCGCCGACCTCCTCACGGCGGAGGAGACCGCGACCCTCGACGAGGCGTGGGTGCTGGCGACCCGGGTGCGCAACGCGGTGATGCTGGTGCGGGGGCGGGCCGGCGACACCTTCCCGTCGGAGGTCCGCGAACTGGCCGCCGTGGGGCGTTACCTCGGGTACGGCCCGGGGCACGTCGGGGACATGCTGGACGACTACCGGCGGACGGCACGCCGGGCCCGGGGCGTGGTGGACGAGCTGTTCTACGGCGGCTGAGCCGACGCCCGACGCCCGAGGGCCGCCGCCCGACGCCCGACGCCCGACGCTCGACGCCCGAGGGCCGCCGCCCGAGGGGCGGTGCTACACCCTCGTCGGCAGCAAGGGGCGGTCCGTCTCCTTGCCCTTTCCCGTCCCCGTCCCCGTCTCCTTCTCCGTCCCCTTTTTCTTCCCCGTCCCCTTCTCCTTCTCCTTCTCCGGGACCCGGCGCGGCAGCGCGTACGGCAGGGCGCCGTACCAGAGCCGCGCCACGGTGAAGCCGAAGGCCAGGCAGAGGACGCCGCCCACCGCGTCGAGCCAGAAGTGGTTGGCGGTGGCGACGATGACCACCAGGGTGAGCGCCGGGTACAGCATGCCCAGCACCCGCACCCACGGCACCGACGCCAGCGCGAAGATCGTCAGACCGCACCACACAGACCAGCCGATGTGCATCGACGGCATCGCGGCGTACTGGTTCGACATGTGCTTCAGGTCGCCGGAGGCCATCGAGCCCCAGGTCTGGTGGACCATGACGGTGTCGACGAAGTGGCTGCCGTTCATCAGACGCGGCGGGGCCAGCGGATACAGGTAGTAGCCCACCAGGGCGACCCCGGTGGTCGCGAAGAGCACGAGACGGGCCGCGGCGAAGCGACCGGGATGACTGCGGTAGAGCCAGACCAGTACCCCGAGCGTCACCACGAAGTGCAGCGTCGCGTAGTAGTAGTTCATGCCCACGATGAGCCATGTCATCGAGTTCACCGTGTGGTTGACCGACTGCTCGACGGCGACGCCGAGACCGTGCTCGACCTTCCAGATCCAGTCGGCGTTGCGCAGCGCCTCGGCCCGCTGCTCCGGGACCGCGTTGCGGATCTGTGAGTACGTCCAGTAGCTCACCGCGATCAGCAGGATCTCGAACCAGAGGCGAGGCCGACGCGGAGTGCGCAGTCGGCGTAGGAAGCCCCGGTTCGTTTCGGTCGCGGCGGGGGACGGAACGGCCGGTTCGCGGCCATCCTGTGTCGTAACGGTCGTCTCGCCCATAGGGGCAGAGTGTGCCAGAAAAGCCATGTCCCACCGATCATCCCTCGGTCGGGTCCGGGACGCACCTCCTCAACGCGGAAGCGGGCTGGAAGCTACGACACGATCACGTCGTGGCCAGGCCCAGCAGGTCCTGCGTGGTGCGCACGGAGCCCTCGATCTTGCGCTGCACGGGCATGAACCGCTTCGGTCGCCCCAGCGCCAGGCCGATCCTGGTGTGCCCCAGGGAGACCAGATGGGTCACCGCCGGCGTCATCGCGGCCCGGTCGTCGGGGGGATGAAGGGCGCCTGCACCTGCGGCGAGAAGCCGTCCACGAGGACGAAGGGAACGCCCTGGGCGCACAGCTGTTCGTGGCGCTGCGTGTCGGCGGTGGTGTCGGCGTACAGCCCGGAGACGTGGATGATTCCGGCCACGCCCCGGTCGACGAGCATCTCGGTGAGCTCGTCCTCGGTGGAGCCGCCCGGGGTCTGGGTGGCCAGCACGGGCGTGTAGCCCAGCCTGGTCAGCGCCTGGCCGATGACCTGGGCCAAAGCGGGGAACATCGAGTTCTCCGGCTCCGGAGTGATCAGGCCGACCAGGCCCTCGCTGCCCTGCCGCAGATGCCATCGTCTTCCCGCTGGGCGGGAACACCGCCCCCGACGCCCAGATCCTCGTCACCTGGGCGTGCTACCTCGACTTCGGACAGCAGCCGCGTGACTTCGCGCAGTCGGCCGCCTACGGCATCCTGCTGCTGACATCCTGATCGTCTTCACCTCCTTCTACCGCCGCTGGCTGAACCGCCCATGACGAGCAGCTCGCGATCTGAGGCAGGAGTCCCCATGAGCACGACCACTGTCGAGACCACCGCCGTGACCGAGCCGGATTCTCCGGCCGCCCCGAAACGGGGAACCCGCCGCGGCGAGAGCGGCGAAGGGCTACTTCGACACCATCCCGTTCGAGATCGACGAGGCGGGACGCGTCGACGGGCTGCCCCCGTTCGGCACGTCCGCGCGGCTGATCCTGACGATCGCCAAGTCGGGCCTGGCGGTCGCGGCGTTTTACAGTTTCCTCACCGCCTTCGGCGAGGTCGCCTCCGCGGCCACGTTCATGCTGTCCGACACGAAGTACACCTTCGCCGTCGGCCTGCGAACACCGCGGTCAGGACGGACCCCCGAGCCTGCCCGGGCGGGCGGCGGCCGCGGGATCCTCCCCCAAAGGGGAACCCGGACCCCGAGGCTGCCTCGTCACCCGCCGCCGTACACACACAAGACTCGATGACCGAAATACCCCTTCACGTACCAAGGACGTCATGAGCCAGCACCACTCCGCCGACCAGGCCCCCACCTCCTCTCGCGAAGCAGCTGTCGTCACCGTCGCGGGGCGCCGCGACTGGTGGCGGGACGCGGTGATCTACCAGGTCTATCCGCGCAGTTACGCCGACAGCAACGGCGACGGCATGGGCGACCTGGAGGGTGTCCGTACCCGGCTGCCGTATCTGCGCGACCTCGGCGTGGACGCCGTGTGGCTCAGCCCCTTCTACGCCTCCCCGCAGGCCGACGCCGGCTACGACGTCGCCGACTACCGGGCCGTGGACCCCATGTTCGGCAACCTCCTGGACGCCGACGCGCTGATCCGTGACGCGCACGGTCTGAGCCTGCGGATCATCGTCGACCTGGTCCCCAACCACTCCTCCGACCAGCACGAGTGGTTCAAGCGGGCCCTCGCCGAGGGCCCCGGCTCACCGCTGCGGGAGCGCTACCACTTCCGCCCCGGCAAGGGCGCGGGCGGCGAACTCCCGCCCAACGACTGGGAGTCGATCTTCGGCGGCCCCGCGTGGACGCGGGTCACCGAACCGGACGGCACACCGGGGGAGTGGTACCTGCACCTCTTCGCCCCCGAGCAGCCCGACTTCAACTGGGAACACCCCGCCGTCGGCGACGAGTTCCGCTCCATCCTGCGCTTCTGGCTCGACATGGGTGTCGACGGCTTCCGTATCGACGTGGCCCATGGCCTGGTGAAGGCGGACGGGCTCCCGGACCTCGGATCCCATGATCAGGTGAAGCTGCTGGGCAACGATGTCATGCCGTTCTTCGACCAGGACGGCGTGCACGAGATCTACCGCCAGTGGCGGCTCGTTCTCGACGAGTACGCGGGCGAGCGCGTTTTCGTGGCCGAGGCCTGGACACCGACGGTCGAGCGCACCGCCAACTACGTCCGTCCCGACGAACTCCACCAGGCGTTCAACTTCCAGTATCTGAGCACGGAGTGGGACGCGGCCGAGCTGTGCGAGGTCATCGACCGGACCCTGGAGGCCATGCGCCCGGTGGGTGCCCCCGCCACCTGGGTCCTGTCCAACCACGACGTCACCCGCCACGCCACCCGCTTCGCCAACCCACCCGGCCTCGGCACCCAGATCCGCACCGCGGGCGACCGCGACCTGGGCCTGCGCCGGGCGCGCGCCGCCACCCTGCTCATGCTGGCGCTGCCCGGTTCGGCGTACGTCTACCAGGGCGAGGAACTCGGCCTCCCGGACGTCGTCGACCTGCCGGACGAGGTCCGTCAGGACCCGGCCTACTTCCGCGGCGCCGGCCAGGACGGCTTCCGGGACGGCTGCCGGGTGCCGATCCCGTGGACGCGCACGGGATCGTCGTACGGCTTCGGTGACGGAGGCAGCTGGCTGCCGCAGCCGATCGGCTGGGGCGAACTGAGCGTCGAGGCGCAGACCGGCGTCGTCGGCTCCACGCTGGAGCTGTACCGTGCCGCCCTCGCCGCCCGCCGCGACCATCCCGACCTGGGCGCGGGCGACCGCGTGGAGTGGCTCAAGGCCCCCGAGGGCCTGCTGGCCTTCCGCCGCGGCGAGTTCGTCTGCGTCACCAACACCGGCGGCGAGTCGGTGACGACTCCGGCGTACGGCCGGCTGCTCCTCGCCAGCGGCGAAGTGGCCGAGACGGACGGCGAGGCGAAGCTGCCGGCGGACACGACGGTGTGGTGGACGCGGGCCTGACAGCCCTTCCGAAGATCGCGCGTCAATGTCCTGTCGGCGGGCGTCGGGCACGTTCACCGTTCCGGGGCGGACCGTGGCCGTATTCTCCCCGATTTCCTGACAAGGGCATTACCTTGGTGGGGCAGACCCAGATCCCCGGTCTGTCCCACCGGTGTGTCCAAAGGCTGGCAAATGGATGTCGACGGCAAGCGGACAGGTACGACCGTCCTGGTCGTGGACGACGTGGCGGACAGCCGGTACGCCATGGCCGCCGTGCTGAGCCGTGCCGGTCACCGGGTCGTCCCGGTCGCCACCGGTGGCGAGGCGCTCACCGAAGTCGACGCACGGCTGCGCAAGGGGAGCCTGCCCGATGTGGCCCTGATCGACGTGAACCTGCCGGACATGAGCGGCTTCGAACTGTGCCGTCTGCTCAAGGAGCGGCCGCACACGGCCGGGCTGCCCGTCGTGCACTTCTCGGCCCTCACGGTGCCTCCGGGCAATCGCTGCCAGGGCCTGGACGAGGGCGCCGAGGCGTATCTGACGGTGCCCGCCGAGCCCGAGGAGATCGAGGCGGCGGTCCGGGGGGCGGCGCGCGGCGCTCGCCTGCGGGCCGACGACCGGGCGCTGGTACGGCGGCTGACCCTGCTCTCGGAGACGATCGTCACCATCCAGGCCGCGCGTTCCCCGCGGGAACTCGCCGACGCCGCCGCCGAGGGCACCGCGCGGCTCATCGGCTCTCCCGCCGCCGTCTTCGTCCTCGACCAGGACGACGAGTTGCACTGCGGCCTCTCCCGGGACCGCACCTCGGTCGCGCTGCCGGACGAGAGCGCCCACCTGACCGTCGCCGGCCTGCTGCGGCGGCTCGCCCGGGGGCAGGCCGGGGTGCAGATCACCACGGTGCCCGCGCCGCTGTGGCCCGCCGGGTTCTTCCGGCCCGGTGTGCAGCACGACGCCCGGCTGGCGCTGGTTCTCACCCAGGACGGCAAGTCCCCGGTGTGCCTGGCCGTGCCCACGCGGGGGCTGCGCCGGGCGGGCCCCGAGGCGGAGGCCCTGCTGGCCCGGCTCGCCCAGGCCACCGCGCTCGCCGCCGAACCGCTGCTCATGTACCAGGTCGAGCGCCATGTCGCCCTCACTCTCCAGCACAGCTTCCTGCCCCAGCCGCACCGGCTGCCCGAGCTGCCCGGCGTCGACGTCGTGGTCCGCTATGTGCCCGCGTCCCGCGACACCGAGATCGGCGGCGACTTCTACGCCGCGCTGCGCGCCCCCGAGGGTGTGCTCGCCGCGGTCGGCGACGTCGTGGGGCACTCGCTGGAGGCGGCCACCGTCATGGTCGAGATCCGGCACGCGCTGCGCGCCTACTGTGTCGACGAGAGCGACCCCGCGGTGCTCGCCGAGCGCCTCGACCGGATGCTCCAGCACTACCACCCCGACGTCACGGCCACCGTCTGCCTGGCCCTGATCGACCCCGGCACCGGACGCACCCGGATCGCCAACGCGGGCCACATTCCGCCGTTGATCATCCGGGACGTAGGCGTCGCCGACTACGCCAAGGCCGCGGGCCCGCTGCTCGGCCTGGGCCTGCCCCACCCGCCGCCCACGGAGCTGTACCTCGAATCCACCGACCGGCTCCTCATGGTCACCGACGGCCTGATCGAGACCCGGGGCACGGACCTGGAGGTCTCGATGGAACACCTCCGCTCGGCCGCCTGCGGTGCCCTGCCGGGCCCGGCCGCCCTGTGCGACACCCTGCTGGCCTGCTTCGGCCACGAACGCGAGGACGACATCGCCATGCTGGCGCTGCAACTGAAGAACTAGGGTGGGCAGGTCCGCCGCCTGAGAACAGGAGTGCCTGCCCATGCCGCAGATCATCGTCGAAGTCTCCTCGGGGCTCGACCACGTCGACTGGCGCGGATTCGCCCGCGAGCTGCACCCCGTCGTCGTCGAGACAGCGGCCGCACGGCTGGAGGCGTGCAAGACGCGGATCCTGCGGACCGAGGACGACATCGTGGGAGCTGAGGCGGAGGGGCACGCCATCGTCCATGTCACCATCGCCCTGCTGGCCGGCCGGACCGACGAGACCAGGGCGCGGCTCACCGAGGCCGTTCTGGAGCTGCTGGGCAAGTACGTCGAGCCCACCGACGGCCTGACGGTGCACGCCTCCGCCGAGACCCGCGAACTCGACCCGTCGTACCGGAAGTTCGAACGTTAGGCGCGGGGAAAGAGCCCTGGGAAGCCTTGGGGAGCTCTAGGACGCCAGCGCGATGAGCCGGGTCACCAGGTCGCCGAACGGCCCGTCGCCCGGCTCGTCCTTGAGCATGCGGTTCAGCAGCCCGCTCATCTCCTCGTCGTGCGCCGCGCTCACGGCCGCGAGCGCGGCGAAGTCGTGTACGAGCTGCACTTCCAGGTCGGCACGCGGGATGCGGCGCCCGTCCAGCCAGATCAGTGCCGTCGACTCGGCGAGCGAGATCCACGAGCGGACGACCATGTCCAGTCGCGCGGGCGGATCCGGCACGCCGAGATGCGAAAGGATCTGGTTGTACGCGGCCTGTCGTACGGAGTCGATGAGCGCGTTCGTCGCCGAGGAGCCCACCGCCGGACCGCCGCGCATCAACGCCGAGAAACCGGGCCCGTGATCGTCGACGAAGTCGAAGAACCGCCGCATCACCCGCAGCATCCGCGACCCCAGCGGCCCCTCGTGCGGTTCCACGAACCGGCCCGCCAGATCCTCGGCGGCGCGCTTCAACGCGGCCTCGTACAGGCTGAGTTTGCCGGGGAAGTAGTGGTAGACCAGAGGCCGTGAGATGCCCGCCGCCGCAGCTATCTCGTCGATGGAGACCTCGTCCGGCGACCGGCGGCTGAAGAGGTCGAGCGCGACGCCGATCAACTGCTGCCGCCGCTCTTCGACACCCATTCTGCGGCGTACCTCGGTAGTCATGCGAACACCTTACCGATCGGATCCGGCCCCGAACGGACCGGACCGGCCAGCGGTGTTCACATATTCGGCACGAGACCCGCACCCTACGTCCGTGGCACCGGGTCCGCCGCGACCCTCAACGTCCGCCCGCCGCAGGGGAGTTCGACGTCGAAGGCGCCGCTCCCGCCGGCGACCGGTCCGTCCGTGGCAGCCAGTGCACGGACTACCCCAGCCCGTTGATCGACCGCCCGCCCCGCAGGGTGCCCTTCAGGTCGGCCCGAGCGCCCTGCTTGGTCTTCACGGTCAGCAGATTGCCCTGTGCGGTCCCGCCGGCCGCGCCCGTCGCCGTGATCGACGTGGTGCCCCGGCTGCCGGCCGCCAGCAGGTACCAGGACCCCGCCTCCGACTTCCACAACACCCCGGCCAGCACATGCGGGTCGCGCGGGCCGCAGGCCGGCACGTTCTCGGCCATCGTCGCGACCGCCCCGGACGCCGCGCCCGGCGTCTGGAACTGCGCCAGTACCCGGGTGCCGTCGCCCCGCCAGGTCTCGGCCCGGGTGCACGCCCAGGCGGCCGAGCCCCTCGTGTCGGGCAGCGGCTGCGTGGCGTACTCCCAGGCGTTCACGCCGCGTACGCCCGCGGCGCGCACGGCGGACAGGGAGCAGGCGAACGGGGCCCAGGTACGCAGCCCGGCGGCCGCGGACGCCTCGTGTGTCGAGCCGGGCCGGCCGGTGGTGAGGTGGGCCGGAACCAGCTCGTTGAGGTCTGTCATCAGCCGGGTGCTGCCGGAGACGTCCGTCAGCTGGAGCACGTTCCACGAGGTGCACGTGCCGCTCTGGGCGGCCGGGCCGGACAGGGGTGCGGTGACGCCGCCGGTCAGGGAGAGGTCCATCGCCCCGGAGCCCGGCTTCAGCAGGTCCCGCTCGGCCGCCTGCTTCACCCAGGGAGCCGTCAGATAGCGGACGTTGCCGTCGGTCCGGCTCAGCACCACCGAATTCGCCTCGGCACCGGTCGCACCGTCGACCCGCGCGAAGTCGAGGGCGGCCCCCTTCGTGCTGTCCTTCGACTCCGCGTACCGGGCGATGCGCAGACCGTCGTAGAGGATCACGACGCGCACGGCGTCCACGGTTCCCGCGTAGAGCAGCTGGGGCGGTCCGGCCGGGCCGCCCGACGGGGTGCCGGGGGTCGCGGAGACCCGGACGCTCCCACCGGGGCGTGCCCAGACCGCGAGGGCGCGGCGGAGGAGTGCCCGGTCGCCGGTGAGGCCGCCGCGGGCCGGCCACACCGAGAAGTCGGTGCGCGCGGAGGTCTCCCACGCGGTGGCGGCGACCTTGGTCACCCTGGCCGGGTCCAGGGCGGCCTGGGCGGCCGGGTTGCGCGCGTACGCGGGTGCGGCGGCGCCGTTGGGGCCCCAGCCGTCGCCGGGCAGGCCGAGCAGCGCCCCGCACACGGCGACGGCCGCCACCGCGGCGAGCGCCGCCTTGGTGTGCTGCCTGCGCCGCATCAGGTCGGTGGGCCGTGCCTGCAGCGAACAGGGGTCGAACTCGGGGGATTCGAGCAGCTCGTACCGTGCGGCGACACCGCCCGCCTCGCTCAGTGCGGCGTCCACGCCGTCGACACCCGCGGCCTTCAGCACCTTGCGTACGTCGCTGTCCGGGAGCTTCTCCAGGCCGCGCAGCACATACGCGGCGCGAGCCGGGCCGGACAGGGCCGACAGCTCCTGGTCCAGGGCGAGTTCGTCGGCGCCTCCCGAGCGCGGGAACAGCTTGAGCCCCCAGACCTGGGGGAGGGCCGGCGGCAGTTGGGAGCGCTTGGGCCAGGCCAGGCGCCTCAGCGGCAGGCCCGCCTCCAGTGCCGTACGCAGCACCTGGAGGCGGACGAGGGCGTACCCCGGGTCACCGTCACGGCCGGTGGACTGGGCCGGGATCACGGGCGCGGGCGTGCGGCCGCGGGGCAGGGCACGCTGGGCGAGGGCGTGCGCTGTCAGGACGCGCCTGCCCCGGCCGAGACCCGGCGGGAGCACCAGATAGGCGAGCCGCACGAGCCGCGGATAGTGCTCGACGAGCGCGGCCTCGGCCTGCTCGACGTCCACGAGCGGATCGCACGACGAGGCTGACGAGGCTGCGGAGGAGGAGGGGCGGCCGGGGCGCGGGGCGACATCCTGTGACTGCACGTTCAGCAGAACGAGCGAATCGGCGGATGGTCACCACCACCCGGGTGACTCATGCCTCCGGCGTGACCAGGGCCCGGGCGTAGTTCGCCATCGACCGTTGGTACCGCGGCAGATGGGGGGCCAGGGCGCCGAGCACGAGGGACAGGCCCTCACGATCGCGGCCCAGGCTGGACAGGCACAGCGCCAGAGTGGCCCGTATCGCGTCGTCCAACTCGTCGGAAGACGCGTCCAGTTCGGGCGTCAGCAGCTTGACACCGTCCTCCGCCCGCCCGACGTTGCGCAGCGAACTGGAGAGCTGGATCTTCGCGCGCCGGCCCTGGTAGCCGCTCAGTCCGCGAGCGAGGGCCTCCTGGTACAGCGGCACGGCCCGGTCCGAGTGACCGGTCGAGTCCCAGGCGCAGGCCCGTTCGAAGGGGCCGAGGGGGCTGTCGGCCGGCAGTTCGGCGACCAGGGTGTCGATCACGGCTCGGAAGTCGGCCGCGTCCTCTTCCGCGTAGTCGTCGAAGGTCGCCCAGGCGGCGGTCACGCGATCTTCCCAGTCTCGGTTCATCGGGCCACCTTGGCATGCGCGTGCTCATCGGGGCATCCGATTTGAGCGCGGCGGGCTTCACAGCCGTATCGAAGGGGACGGGCCCCTCGCCGGGGCCGCCTGAGGCATGGTCTGATACATGCGACCGGAGGAACAGATGAGGCTGACCCGACCGATACTCGCGCTGGGCGGCGCGGCGCTGGTGCTGGCGCTGGCAGGCTGCGGCTCCGGCGACACGAAAAAAGAGGCCGCCGTACCAGAGGCGGCCACCGGCAGTCTGGAGCACCTGGCCGCCGAGGTGAAGTGCACACCGGACATGCAGACCGACGCCGACGAGATCCGGCAGGCGATCTGCAAGAACCCCGACGGCAAGTTCATCCTCGCGACCTTCGCCACCGACCGCGGCCAGCGCGAGTGGATCAACGGGGCGAAGGACTACGGCGGCTTCTACCTCGTCGGTCGCAAATGGGTGGCCGTCGGCCACGAGGATGTGGTGGCGTCGCTGCGCGGCCGGCTGGGCGGCACGTTGGAGGAGGGGACATCGCACTCCTCGCACTCCTCGCACTCCCCGGGCGAGGAGGCGTCGCACGCCGGACACGACGGCTGACCCACACGAAGAAGGCCGGTGACGGGAACTCCGTCACCGGCCTTCTTCATTGGATCACGTCAGCTGCTACTGGCAGTTCTGCCCGTCGTTGATGCAGGTGACCACCTTGTTCATCAGGTTCTCGTCCATGACGTTGATGAAGTCGTTGTGGTCGGTGATCGGCTTGTGCAGCTGCTCCGGGAAGCCGTCCACGGCGTACGGGGCCTTCACCTGACCGTTCTCGACGGTCGGGGCCGGCACGTCGTACACCAGGCGGACCTGGAGCTGGGGGATCGCCTTGAAATTGTTCGGGCAGCTGCCGTCCTGCTGGACGAAGGCCACGTGGTCACGGTGGTTGGCGCTGTCGATGTTCTGGCCGTCCCAGCAGCTCTGGAAGTTCGAGGTACGCACCACCTGGCTGCCCTCGGGGCAGATCACGTACTTGTCCGTCACCTGCCTGTCCTCGAAGCCGGTGCAGCTGAACGAGGTGTTGGCGTTCGCGTCGCCGTTGGTGAACGCCTTGGCGTCACCGGTGATGATGCGCAGGAGCTTCGGCATCGCGACGACGTCGCTCTTCTTGTTGCCCACGAACTTGATCTCGGCCTGGCTGGCCTTGAGGATCTTGCCTACGTTGCCCTCGGCGCCACCGCCCAGGTCACCGGCGTCGAACTCCTGAGTCCCGTCCTGCAGACGCAGTACTGGCCAGTAGTAGGTGGACTTGTCGCCCTGGTTCTCGCACGACGTACCGGCCTTCGTCAGGTCGTCGTCGCTGGCGAACGCGGTGTTGCCCTGGTTGCCGACGTAGTCGTGCGTGTGGTGCGCGCCGTTGTCGACACCAGGGGCCACGATCAGGTTGTCACTGTTGAACAGGTTGTTCTCGTTGACACCGCACTTGGTGGTGAAGGTGCCGGCGGAACCACCGCCGCCGTTGGCGGCCAACCCGTTCTGCAGGCCCCGGGAGTTGGGCTGAACCTGGTTGATGTCGACGAAGTCGGCGGCCACCGGGCCGGCGGCCCCGTTGCCGTTGTCACCTTGGTTCTGACCCTGGTCCTGCCCTTGGCCCTGGTCCTGCCCTTGGCCCTGGTCCTGCCCTTGGTCCTGGCCCTGGTCCTGCCCTTGGTCCTGCCCCTGGTCCTGACCCTGGTCCTGACCTTGGTCCTGACCCTGGTCCTGACCACCGGCGGTGGTCTCCGGCTGCTCGGCTGCCATGCCCTTGCACTCGGCGAGCTCGGCGAGGTTGCCCGGAGCGTTGCCGCCCACGCGCCGGATATCGATCCCGATCCGGTCGATGACCGCGGTCCTCTTGGACTTCAGCGGACCGAGAATCGAGTTGTTGACGAAGCCCGAGTCACCGGTCTGCGCCTGACGCGTGGAGGCGAGGCGGGAGTACGCCTCAGTGATCTGCTTGTCGAGGTCGGCCAGCTCCTTGTCGACTCCGGCGCGCGCGCCGTCAGGTACGTCAGTCAGCTGTTGTCCGACGTCCGGGCACTGAATCGTGGCGACTTGCGCGCTCGCGGCCTTCGTCTGGTTCTGCGCCCCGTCGTTGGACTCGTGTGCCGAAGCGTAGAAGTTCGCCCAGATCAGCCCGCCCCCCCCGAGCGCTAGGGCCGCCGACGCGGCTACGGCCTTGGTGGCCATCGACGAACGGCGTTTACGTGTGTTGCGTCCCATGGAACTCCTCTGACTTCCTTGCGGGGCAGCATCGAGGCGCCCGACAGGAGTGAAGCGGCTCCCTTTCATACGCGGGGGGCCCCACGGGTGTTCAGCCGTCTCAGAAATTGGTGAGAGATTCGTGTGCCAACTGAGGTGTCAACTTCCTCCGGGATACCGAGAGTTGTTGATCCTCTACGACACGTGCGCATCAGGGTCCGTTTTCAGTGGTCCTGGTCCAGATGGGCGAGAACCGCCAGGACGCGCCGGTTGTCGTCGTCCGACACCTCAAGTCCCAGTTTCATGAAGATGTTGGAGGTGTGCTTGGCGATCGCCCGTTCCGTGACGACGAGTTGCGCCGCGATCGCCGCGTTGGACCGGCCCTGCGCCATCAGCTCCAGCACCTCCCGCTCCCGCGGGGTCAGCCGGCCCAGCGGTTTGTCGTCGGCCGCCCGCCGGGACAGCAGCTGCTGGATCACCTGCGGATCCATCGCCGTCCCGCCCGCCGCGACCCGTCGTACGGCATCCACGAACTGCTCCGCGTCGAACACCCTGTCCTTGAGCAGATAGCCGACCCCGCCGGTGCCGTCGGCGAGCAGTTCGCGCGCGTACAGCTGCTCCACGTGCTGGGACAGCACCAGTACCGGCAGCCCGGGTCTGGCCCGGCGGGCGTCGAGCGCGCACTGCAGGCCCTCGTCGGTGTGCGTCGGCGGGAGCCGGACGTCGACCACGGCGACGTCCGGCTCCAGTTCGGCCAGTGCACGGGCCAGCTCGGGCCCGGTCTCGACGGCCGCGACGATCTCGAAGTCGTAGGCCTCCAGGAGCCGGACGAGGCCGTCGCGCAGCAGGAACAGGTCTTCGGCTAGGACAACGCGCAAGGGATCTCCATGGTGACCATGGTGGGACCGCCCGCGGGAGAGCTGACGGCCAGGACGCCGTCGAATGTACCCAGCCGTCGCTCGACCCCGGCCAGGCCCGAACCGGCCTCGATCACCGCGCCGCCCTTGCCGTTGTCGGTGACGGAGATCCGCAGCATCCCCCCGCCCTCGTCGACGTGGTGCAGGTCGACCCAGATCCGGTCGGCGCCGGAATGCTTGACCGCGTTGGTCAGCACCTCGCTGACGGCGAAGTACGCGGCAGACTCCACCGGCGCGTCCGCCCGGCCGGACAGGTCCACGTCCACCTCGGTGGTGAGGGGCAGCCGCAGCGCCAACGCCCGTACGGCGTCGCCCAGTCCGCGTTCGGCGAGCACCGGGGGATGGATGCCACGGACGAGGTCGCGGAGTTCGGCGAGTGCTTCGGCGGAGGACTGGCGGGCCTGCGAGAGCAGCCGCTTGGCCTGCTCCGGGTCCTTCTCCACCAGTACCTCGATGGTGCCGAGGTCCATGCCCATGGCGACCAGCCGGGCCTGTGCCCCGTCGTGCAGGTCCCGCTCGATGCGCCGCAGTTCGGCAGCCGAGGTGTCGACCGCGTCCCGCCGGGTCTCGGTCAGCACCCTCACCCGCTCGGACAGTTCGCCCTGGCCGGAGGCGAGCACGGCCCGGGTCATTTGGAAGTGGACCTCCAGCAGTCGCGGAGTGAGGAAGTGGGCGAAGAAGAGCAGGACCAGCCCGAGGGCGGCGGCGCCGAACGCGGAGACCTGCCCGGTCACCGGCACGAAGGCGTACCAGTAGACGTCGTCGGGGAACACCCGCCACAGCCCGGCCGCCAGCGCGAACCCCTCGAAGGGGTAGAGCAGCAGCGCGGCCGGCAGCAGCGCGGTGAGGAACCCGGCCGTCATGTCCACCGGCAGCCACCTCAGGTCGCGCCAGGTCGCCGGGTCGCCCAGCATCCCGAAGGTGCGCGTCCACGGGTTGGCGCCTTCGGGCATCGCACGGTACGCCGACGGGATCCGCACCCCGTACCACTCGGCCGCCAGGATCCGCCGCCGGTCCGCGAACGCCCGCACCCCCGTGAGCACCCACGGTGTGGTGACGATCCCGACCCCGATCGGTATCAGCGCGATCGACACCAGCGACAACGTGAACAGCACCACCGCCACCGGCAACACCACGAGTGCCAGCCCGAGTCCCCGCAGCGCCGCCCGAACGAACCCCCGCACCCGGGTGTGGCCCTTGTCGCTCTTCGTCTCTATGGTCATGCCGTCAGTCTGGCCGAGGCACCGCCACCGGACACGGGGCTTGAACGGCCGGTCAGGGGTGGTGCCAGATACACTCCTGGCCGCCGGGGCCTGCCCCGGTCCCGCCGGCCAGGGAACCAACCGGCAGAAGATCAACGCCCGGTCGGCGGCGTGTACTTGTAGCCGACTCGTCGCACCGTCTGGATCGCCCGGCGGTGCTCGGCGCCCAGCTTGCGGCGCAACCGGGCGATGTGGACGTCGACGGTACGGCCGTCGCCTACGTGTCCGTAGCCCCAGACGGTGGTGACCAGCTGATCGCGGGTGTGCACCCGGTGCGGGTGGCCGACGAGGTGGGCGAGCAGCTCGAACTCCAGGTAGGTGAGGTCGAGCTCACGTCCGTCCACCGCGGCGGTGCGCTGCACGGTGTCGACCCGGACGAGCGGGTCGACCGCGCCGGCGGCCTTGTCGCCGGCCTCCGGCACCATCGGTACCACCGGCGTGTCCGGACGGTCGGGCACCGCTGTCGGCAGGAACGGCGGCTGCTGGTCGGCCGGCACCAGCACCAGGTAGCCGACCATCGGCGGCTGACCGGGCAGCGTCGGCAGGGTGTGCGGGGGAGCGGGCAGCCAGGTGGCCCCCGGAGGTAGGAAGCCCGCGATCTCGACCACCTCGTCCCGGTCGACGGCACGCAGACGGTGCCGGGCGGAGCCGTTGGCCGAGGGGGAGGGGACGGAGGGGGCGGTGCGGGCGGCGGAGAGGGAACGAGTGGTCGCCATGAGTGTCAGCTCTTTCGCGCGAGGAGTCGTCGAGGGGACGTACGTCGTGTCGCGCTGGCCGAAGGCCGGGAAGTACGGCGTTAGAGGGCCGGCGCGTTCGTCGCGCGGCAACACACCCGGTCGAAGTCGTGGTGCTGACGGGAAGGCCAGAACGGCTCCAGGTCGTGGCGACCCGTCGCGGTGTTCCTCTGGAAGCTGGCCATGGGTTCATTGAAGCAGACGGACGGCGTCAAGAGGACCCTCCTTCCACAGCTTGGACGCACCTCGGCGTGAAGTAGGCGACGTCGGCCGACGGGGAACGCATACGCGAGGGGCGCCCACCGTGGCGGTGGGCGCCCCTCGCGAAGACGCGGTGCGGATCAGCCGCGGATCAGACCTGGCCGGCCTTCTCCAGGGCGGAGCAGCAGGTGTCCACGATCAGGCGGGTCACCAGGTACGGGTCCACGTTGGCGTTGGGACGGCGGTCCTCGATGTAGCCCTTGCCGTCCTTCTCGACCTGCCACGGGATACGGACCGAGGCGCCACGGTCGGAGACACCGTAGGAGTACTCGTTCCACGGGGCGGTCTCGTGCAGACCGGTCAGGCGGTCGTCGATTCCGGCGCCGTAGTTCTTGACGTGGTCGAGCGGCTTGGAGCCCTCACCGAGCGACTCGGCGGCGGTGATGATCGCGTCGTAGGTCTCGCGCATCGCCTTGGTGGAGAAGTTGGTGTGCGCACCGGCGCCATTCCAGTCGCCCTTCACCGGCTTCGGGTCCAGCGTCGCGGCGACGCCGAAGTCCTCGGCGGTGCGGTAGAGCAGCCAGCGGGCCACCCACAGGTGGTCGGAGACCTCCAGCGGGGAGACCGGACCGACCTGGAACTCCCACTGGCCGGGCATGACCTCGGCGTTGATGCCGGAGATGGCGAGGCCCGCCTTGAGGCAGTTGTCCAGGTGCGCCTCGACGATGTCACGGCCGAAGATCTCGTCGGCGCCGACACCGCAGTAGTAGCCGCCCTGCGGGGCCGGGAAGCCGCCCTTGGGGAAGCCGAGCGGGTAGCCGTCCTTGAAGAACGTGTACTCCTGCTCGATGCCGAAGATCGGCTCCTGCGCGGCGAACTTCTCGGCGACCTCGGTGAGCGCGGCACGGGTGTTGGACTCGTGCGGCGTCATGTCGATGTTGAGGACCTCGCACAGGACGAGGATGTCGTCGCCGCCGCGGATCGGGTCCGGGCAGGAGAAGACCGGCTTGAGGACACGGTCCGAGGAGTGGCCCTCGGCCTGGTTCGTGGAAGACCCGTCGAAGCCCCAGATCCCCAGCTCGGCACCCTTGGCGTCGTCGGCAAGTATCTTCGTCTTGGAACGGAGCTTGGCCGTCGGCTGGGTGCCGTCGATCCAGATGTACTCAGCCTTGAAGGTCACGGGCCACTTCCTTCGGGGTGTGTCTACACGCACGTGCGGGTGCTGCGGCGCTGCGGCACTGGGACGCCGCGGTTGATGCCGGGCAGCCTGTCAACAGGCGATTTCCCGATCATTGCTCGAGTGTGAACCCCGTGTTACCGGGCCGTTCTGTGTCACGACTCACGGCGTGAGGACCCGGTCGGCGGAGCTAGTGGTTCGGAGACGGCTCGTATGCGATGGGGTTGTGAACTGCTGCCGCGGAACAGTGCACGAGTGTGTTCTGGCATGCATGAGTGAGTGTCTGGGGTGTGGTGGGGCGTAGGGAACGGAAGTTCCCTCATCGAATGGGTGACCTTTGCGGGCGGTGCTCGTTGACTGCGGTGACAGGGGGCCTTCGAGCCGCGGGCGGGGGTGGACGGGTGGGCGGGCTGAGGGAGTTGGTGGCGGCGTTCGTGGTGCCCGGTCCGGCCGGTGTGGCGGTGCGGGACCGGCTGCGGGTGAGTGAGTCGGACGCGGCTGTACTTGCCGGGGTGGGGATGTTCCTGGGTTCGCTGGCGGCCGGGGATCTCGCTGTACGGTCCCGGCAGGGGCCGGCGCATGATGCGGCCTCCTGGGCGGTGCGCAAGCGCGAGCTGACAGGGAAGTCCTCGGCACGCTGGGCGGGCAGTATCACCAAGGCCACGCATGATCAGTGGGCGCTGGCGCGGCGTGGACAGGCCGCCCACATGGCCTGGCTGCGGAGGCAGATCGACTCGGTCGAGGCGCGGCTGTCCCGGCCGCTCGGTGCCAAGGCCGACAAGAGGGACGGCCTGGTACGCGGTTACGGTTCGCGTGGTGAGTGGCATGCCAAGTCCCGCCGCCTGCAGACGTTGAAGGGCCGGCTCGCGGTGGTGGAGGCGGACTGGGCGGCGGGCCGGGTGCATGTGGTGCGCGGCGGCAAACGCCTCGCGAACACCCGTCACCACTTGGAGGCGGCCGGGCTGGCCGAGCAGGAATGGAGGGAGCGCTGGCGGGCGGAGCGGATGTTCCTGGCCGCCGACGGAGAGTCCGGCAAACGCTTCGGCAACGAAACGATCCGTGTCACCGACACCGGGCAGGTCTCCCTCAAGCTCCCGGCCCCGCTGGCCCACCTGGCCAACGCACCCCACGGCCGGTATCTGCTGGACGCGACCGTACGGTTCCAGCATCGAGGGCAGGAGTGGCTGGACCGGATCGCCGCGAACCGGGCGGTGGCCTACCGCATCCACCACGACCCGGTACGCGGACGCTGGTATGTCACCGCCTCCTGGCAGCGCGCCGCCACCCCCGTCTTGCCATGGGAGGCGGCGCTGGCCCGGGGTGTGGTGGCGGTGGACATGAACGACGACCACCTCGCCTGCTGGCACCTCGACGTGCACGGCAACCCGGTCGGCGAACCCCAGCGCTACTTCTACGACCTGACCGGCACCGCCCAGCACCGGGACGCGCAGATCCGGCACGCCCTGACCCGGCTGCTGCACTACACGCGCCGTTGCGGGGTGGCCGCGATCGCCATCGAGGACCTCGACTTCCGCGAGGGCACAAGCCGGGAGAAGCACGGCCGCAACAAACGCTTCCGCCGCCTGCTCTCCCGCTTCCCCACCGCGAAACTGAAAGCCCGGCTGATCTCGATGGCCGCCGAACAGAACATCGCGATCGTTGCGGTCGACCCCGCCTACACGAGCCGGTGGGGTGCCCAGCACTGGCAGAAACCACTGACCACACCGACTCGCAAGACGTCCCGGCACGATGCGGCGAGCATCGCGGTCGGGCGACGCGCCCTCGGGCATCCGATCAGGCGACGGACGGCACCGCCCCACGACGACCAGAGTGATCGTCGTGGGCATCGGACCGTCCAGGCCCGACCGGACACCCGGCGGCGTGAGGGACCCCGCCCCCGTAGCCCCGGACCACGGACGCGATCCGTGTCACCGGACACGGAGCGAAAGCGGGCGACCAGGACATCCAACACCGGTCGGGATGTCCGCAGCGACCAGGTATGGGTCCAAGACTCACTCCTGCTCACTGATTAGGAACGGTTGAGAAGCCCTGCACGGGGTCAGGAGCCCCGCTCGGGAACCCTCCGAGGCGGCCTCCCGAACCCCGTTCACGCGGGGAAGCGGTCCCGGACCTCGACTGGCTCCCGCTCCAGGAGGCGGCCGCCAGCTTCCCCTCCGTAGTGAAGCCGGTGACCGACCCGCGTCCGGCGCCGGGCCCTGGGCCGCCGCCTCAGCGGTTTCCTACGTGGACAGCCTCACCCGACCTTCTCGATCACGGCTCGGCGGATCAGGAACTTGCCGGGCTCACGGACCTGTTCGAAGGCCGCGTTGTTCAGCAGGGCGCAACTGCCGGAGACCGAGGTGACCTCCACCGTCGTGGACTTGTTGTTGTCCAGGTTGGTGACCTTCAACCTGGTGCCCGCCGGGAACTGGTTGCTGGACGCGGCCGGGGCGCCGTCCTCGCCGGACAGGGTGACAGTCGAGCCGTTGCACACCTGCTCTCCGGTGACGGCGGCATCGCCACCGTTCCCCGCGGCCGGGGGCTGCGAGGCGGGGGCGCTGTTCGCGGGCTGACCGGCCTGCGGTGGCGGAGCGGTCTGCGAGGGCTGCGTCGCCTGCGAGGGCTGCGTGGCCTGGGAGCCCTGAGCCGACTCCCCGGCGACGCAACCGGACCCCTCCTGCTGGCGCTCGATCTGAGCGATGACCGCCTCGCGGTTGGCGATCCTGGCCTCGGACTGGGCGTCCGGAGCGGCCTGTTGATCCGCGATGAACTTCTGGTTGTTGCCGAGGGCGGTGGCGAGGCCCTGACAGACGGTCGACTCCGCGGCCGTCTGCGGAGCGGCGGCGTTCGAGGTGCTCGCCATGACGAAGGCGCCACCTCCCGCCACCGCTGCCGCGCTCACCAGCAGCGCGATCTTCTTTCTGGTGCCGAGAGTTCTCCTACGCGACATGCGCGCCTCCTGGGAGGTCGGGGAGCGTGCGCCGCTATGTACGAGATACCGAACGATGTTACTCAGCGGTTACAGGAGTCACTTGAAGTAACCTGCGTCACATGGGAGTTGGGGTGTCCTTTGGTGCGCGGGCCGGCTAGCGACGGGACACGGCATCCCGCACGGCCTCGTCACTGCGGGCCACCAACGCCGTCCCGTCCTCCGCCGTGATGATCGGACGCTGGATCAGCTTCGGGTGCGCGGCGAGCGCCTCGATCCAACGGCCGCGGGCGCTCTCGTCACGCGGCCACTCCTTCAGCCCGAGTTCCTTCGCGACGGCCTCCTGGGTCCGCGTGATGTCCCAGGGTTCGAGACGCAGACGGTCCAGTACGCCCCGGATCTCGTCCTCGCTCGGTACGTCGTCCAGGTAGCGGCGGACGGTGTAGTCCGCACCTTCGGCGTCGAGCAGTGAGACGGCGCTGCGGCACTTGGAGCAGGCCGGGTTGATCCAGATTTCCATGCCGCCCACGGTACGCGAAAACCCGTTCTCCACGTGCGCCCCAGCAACCCCGAAAGCCCTTGTGGCCAGGGCCTTTTGTCAGTGGTGGGCAGTAGAATAGAAGCAGTGTTCGAGGGTGTTGCCGGGTTCGCCGATGTCCCCGGCGTGGCGCCCTGACCGCGACAGGAGGATGCCTGTGCCCGCTGCCGCACTGAAGCCGAAGCCGTTGCCGACCCAGTCCACCGCGAAGCGTGCCGTTCTGCTCGACATGCCCTACGGGCCGGTGGAGAAGCGGCCGTTGCCCCCGGGGCGTCCGCGTGAGTGGTACGTGAGCCACAACCGGCGTCTCAAGGCGATGCGCCTTGCGATCGCCCTGCTCGACTCGGGTGTGTACCTGCCCAACCAGGCACGCAACGAGACGATCCGGAGCGCTGCCGAGATGATCGGTGTGCATCCGCCGTCGGACACCACGTGCCACATGGTGCGGGCGCTGATGCGGTACTCGAGGTGAGCCGTGGCGCCGGGCATCCTGTGTACTCAGGGCGCCCGGCGCCGTTGCCCGCCCGCTTCAACGCCCGCCCGCTCCAACGCCCGTACATCCAACGTCCGTACAACCCACGCCTGCGTGGGCCGTTCCCGTACAAGCCCGTTGCCGTACAGCCCGTTTCCGTATGGCCGCTCCCGCTCCTAGCTCGCCAACTCCTTCTCCAGCGGCGTCCGGAACCGCGGCGTCACTCTCGTCGCCCCCACCCAGCCCCGTAGCCGCTCCGCCTCCACCGCGATCGCGGCCCGCGCCTGACGGCCCACGCCGTCGGTGTCGAGGATCCGCCAGACGATCTCGCCGTCCGGCCGCTGGGCCCACCCGCCCACCACCCGGCCGTTCCACCACACCGTCGGCCCCACGTTGCCGCTGCCGTCGAACAAGGCACTCCGCAGCTCCGGCGCGAGGTACCAGTCCCGCTGCTGCCACCCCATGGCCGTCGGATCGAGCCCGGGCAGCAGCGCGGCCCAGGGTTCCGTGGGCCCCGTCACCGGGTCGGTGTCGCCGTCGACGACATGGCCGACGCCCTCGTCCAAGGACACCGTTTGTGCCCCGATCGCCGACAGGGCCCGGCGGACCTCCGTGACCCGCCATCCGGTCCACCACTTCAGGTCGGCCTCCGTGGCCGGGCCGCAGGCGGTGAGCCAGCGGCGAAGGAGGGCCGCCTGGGCCTCGGCCGGGTCCAGTTCGGGGTGCGCGGGGGCCACCGCCCAGCGGAACTGGCTGGAGGTCCAGGACCCGAGCGGCCGGCCCCGGACGACCCTGCCCTCGACGCCCAGCACTTTCAGCAGGCGCGTGGAGACGGTGTGGACGCCCTCGTAGCGCTTCCCGGCCGCGTACACGAACTGCTCCCGCAGACGCGGTTCGTCCTTGGCGAGCTCCGCCGCCGTCGCCTGGCCGCGCCGGGCCAGCGCGGCCAGTGCCGACTCCTCGACCTCCTTGAGCCAGGCCGCGTCCGGCGCCCCGGCCGTCGCCATGTGCTTCAGCAGCGCGGCCCGCTCCCGGGCCGCGACCGTGAGCCCGGTGGAGGCGTGCACCACCGCGGTCAGGTCCGTCGGGAACACGAAGACGGTGTGCCGCATGCCGTGCATCCGGACCAGCGCGCGATCCTCGTACAGCGCCCGGCCGGTCTCCCGCACCGTGCGCGCCGGGTCCGCGAGCCGTGCGCCCACCGCCAGATACACCGTCGCGGGATCCGTGCCGTGCAGGGCGACCAGGGAGGCGGCCACCTCCTCCGGGGTCGCCGCCCGGGCCGCCGCGGTCAGCCGGTGCCGCAGCGCGAGCCGCGCCCGCCGCTCCGCCACGTCGATGTACCGCTCCCCGCCGCCCATGCCGGCCTCCGCCCTCGCCCGTCACGTCCTCCGTGAGGGCATCCTGCCCGACACCACTGACAATCGGGCGGCACGACGGCCGTCAAGGGAGGTCACCCGGTTCGCCGTACCCGGCCGTGGCCCCCGGTCACAGACCGGGGGCGCCCCACACCGGGAACCAGCGGTTGAGGTCCTGCTCGATCCGCACGTCGTTCGAGAGCGCCGCCTTCACCCGCAGCTCGAGCGCGTTGTCGCGCCGCTGTCCCTGAGCGGGCAGTGGCGCGAAGGGGTAGAAGGTGCCCCGTTTGTACAGGTAGACCAGCGCGAGCGACCGGCCCTGGGGGTCCTGGAACCCGGCCAGCGAGCACAGCAGCTGCGGCCCGAAGCCGTTGACCTCCATGGAGCTGTTCACCGCGTGCAGATCGTTGACCAGCAGCGGCAGCTGGTCGGGGGCGCGCTCCGACACCAGCCACGAGTACCCGTACTCGTCCCGTCGCAGTTCCACCGGCGGACCGTCGCGGTCGGTGTCCGCGTCCAGCAGGGCCTGCACCTCGCGGTGGGTCTGCTCGAAGGCCGCGCCCTCCACGGTGGCGAAGCACACCGCGCCGCGCCCGGTCGCCGTGAAGGAGGTGGTCGCCTCCAGCGTCACCGCCGCCGAGGGCAGCGCGAAGAGCTGGTCGAGATCGGGCACGACCGGCTTCGTACGGCCGAGCAGGATGTCCAGCAGCCCCACCTCAGCCTGCCCTCCCCGGGGTCGTCGCCTCACCCAGTTCGCCGGAGATCCTGCCCAGCTGTTCCAGCCGCTGCTCCAGACTCGGGTGGGTCGAGAACAGCCGCGCGACGCCCGGCTCGGAACCCAGCGCCGGGGTGAAGTAGAAGGCGTTGAAGGCCTGCGCCGTCCGCAGGTCCTTGGTCGGGATCCGGGCGATGTCGCCCGAGACCTTGGTCAGCGCGGACGCCAGCGCCGAGGGGCGGCCGGTGAGCAGCGCCGCCGCCCGGTCCGCCGCCAGCTCCCGGTACCGGGACAGCGCCTTGATCAGCAGGAAGCTGATCGCGTACACGGCCGCCGACACCCCCATCACGGCGGCGAAGATCACAGCCGTGTTCTGGTCCCTGCGCCCGCCGCCGAAGATCTGCGAGTAGAAGGCGAACCGCACGACCAGCCCGGCGATCACCCCGAGGAAGGACGCGATGGTGATCACCGCGACGTCCTTGTGCGCCACGTGCGACAGCTCGTGCGCGAGGACGCCCTCCAGCTCCGCGGGCTCCAGCCGCCGCAGCAGACCGGTGGTGACGCAGACGACCGCGTTGTCGGGATTCCGGCCGGTCGCGAACGCGTTCGGCATGTCCATCGCCGACACGGCGATCACCGGTTTGGGCATGTCGGCGATCGCGCACAACCGGTCGACCACGGCGTGCAGTTCGGGATACTCCTCCCGCTGCACCACTCGCCCGCGCATCGCGAACAGCGCGATCCGGTCGGAGAACCAGAACTGCGCGACGAACATCACCGCGATCAGTCCGACGACCAACAGCCACGACTTCAGCAGCACGATCAGCGCGACGACGAAGGCCACGTACAGCAGCCCCAGCAGAAACATGGTGACCGTCATCCGCACGGTCAGTCGTCGGTCGCTCCTAAAGCGGCTCTGCATCTCGCATCACCCCGCACTCAGGCACTCGTCCCACAGCCCAGTGTGCACCCGCCCCAGCCATGAAGCGGTCGCGATCAGCTCTAGGACCAGCAAAGGCTCAGGTCGGGGGTGACGGCCGGAATCTCCGACTACGGAGCCGGTGGGGGGCTAGTACGGCGCCCGGAAGTTCGCGTACCCCAGCAGCAGAATGATCGCCGCCACGCTCCCGAGCACGACGACCGTCGAGATCCACGAGGACCGGCGCGGTCCCGAGCTATCCGGATCGGCGCGGAACGGCTGCGGCCGAGGCGGGTTCTCCTTCCAGCGCGCGGCCAGCATCCGGGCCCGCGCGGAAGGCTCCTTGTGCTCGGCGCTGTCGGCCCACCTGAGGTCGAACTCCCGCTCCGCGTCGTCCTGTTCGGGCATCCCCGCATCCCCCGTCATTCGTCTCGAACAGCTGTGCAGGAAACCATACGACGACGCCCCCGCCCTGAGTAATCAGGAGCGGGGGCGCCGAACGGCTCACGCGGGGAGGCGTGGTCCGATCACACGTCGAAGAAGTGATGGTGCGGCGCCGCTACCTTGGAGCCCTGGTCGCGGAGTCGCTCTGACCGGCGGGAACGCGGTCGTTGTCTGTCGTCGTTGGTAGTCGTTGGCCGCCCCCGGACGGCCCAGAGACGGCCCGGCGGTTCGCATGGCTCATGTGGGGGAAGCCGCTCGGCCGCTTCCACTCTCGACCACCGGCTGTGCCCGGCTGTCAGATCTTGAGAGAGTGTGGCCGTAGGACCCCGATCCGAGGAAGGCGGAGCCACTCACCTTGATCATTCTGGACGCGAACATCCTCTTCAAAGGGCCAGACACCGTCACGACAGACCTGCTCAAGACCATTCGGGCCGCGGGCGCAGAGAAGGTGGGCATTCCCTCGGTAGCGCTGGAGGAGCTTGTGGCCCAGCGCGTCAACCCATATCGGGAACGGTACGCGGCGGCCTCGGCAGCGTGGAAGAAGATCGCCGAAGACACCCCGTGGTCCCTGCCGCAGGAACTCCCCCGCGTGGACATCGACCGGTATGCCCGCCACTGGCGTCAGCGGTTTGAGTCAGTTGCCGACAATCTGGCGGCCGACGCAGACATCCTCGACGAGGCGCTGGCCCGAGAGATGAACGTTCTACCTCCGTGCAAGCTCGTAGGCGCCGATGCAGATAACAAGGGTCATAAGGTTGGAGCGAGGGACGCAGCAATCTGGCTCACCGCGGTCAGTTACGCGCGGGCTCACCCCGACGAGACGATCTATTTCGTCAGTGCCAACACTCACGACTTTGGCAACGGCGCCCCTTATCGGCACCCAATGAATGAAGATCTTGCAGGGATAGAGGATCGGTTTGTTCATCTTACGAACATGAACGAACTGGTCGATCGTTTCACTAAGGGGACGGCACCGGATAATGACGCGGTCAAAGCAGTACTTGAATCGCCAAACACTGCTCGCCTCATAGGGCGCGAGGCATTCAGGCGGATGCGAAGCTCGCGTTTCCGTCACACAAACCTAACGAGGGCCCGTTTCGAGTGCATCGATACGGAAGCGGACGATGAGGGTCCCGCTATCGCCCGGGGCTGGATCAACGAGCCGCTCGGCTCGCTGGAGCAGATCGGGGAGGCAAAGGCACACAGCATCGAGGACCACGTCTGGTCCTCGGTGGAGGCGCGATGGACCCTCGTCGGCATCGCCGACCTCCGCAGGCGGGGACCGCGGTTGATCGTGTGCTCCTGGCAGACGCGCATCCTTATCAGCACAACCAAGCAGGGCGCGGAGCCGTCATTGCTGAGGTCTGAATCGCCACAGCTCCCCTCGGCTGAAGTGCTGGAAGAGGTGACTCCGCTGGTCTCTCGCATGGTCCGCCCTGAGAGCGCAAGGCAGTTTCTTGAGGATGAGCGAGCTGCCAAGATACGTCAGCAAGTCGAGTGGGATGCGATGGCGGATGCGATGGCAGAAGAAGACGCAGACAGTGAGTAGTCCAGGTCTGCCTGTGAGCCGCGACCTTGCAACTGCTGTGGTTGCGTCGAGGGAGAAGTCGGCCAGGCGGTCGCACTAAAGGGACTAGCCGTGCTCTTACGGCAGGCAGCCCCAACGGTCGCCTGCCGGACGAGTTCGAAAGAGTAAGGGTGAACCTTCCTGTTCAAGTGACTGTCGAGCAGGAAGCCAAGCAGCGATAGCCCGCATGTGCCCGACGGTCGTAGGGGCACCGTTTTAGGAGTTCATCCGGGTGATCCAGTGATCAGGGTGTGGCTTTCTCTGCCTGCTCTGACCCGTGTGCGGCTGGCCACCCGAATACAGCAACGTGCGCCGGTGTTGCCGTCAGCTAGTGCCGTCAGACGCTTTGTCCACAGCATCGCGCGCAGCAGCAAGAAAATCCCCCCGAGCCTGCAACAGGGTGCTGTGGCTGTTCATCAACGAGTCGAATAGCACCTGTGGATGCGTCGTTTCGTTTACAAGCAGCACAATCCCATAACTGCGAAAGTCTGGCACTTCGCGCAGGAGGCTTAAGGCAGTGTCCTGCAGTTCACGTAGACGCGATGGTCCGAGTTCGTTGCCTAAGTCATGGTCTAGAGACTCGTCGTCCGGCGAATACCTGGTGACTATTGATGATATTTCGCTGGTTATGTCAAGGAAGGAGTTAAGTGGATCGTCTGGGGGTCTTGCGGCACATTCAGTCCGGATGACGTACTCGGCTTGATCTGCTTCGGCCTTCTGTACGTGTACATCGACATAGTGCCCGCAAGCACTCACCAGCGAAGCGGCGTATGTGGCAGGAGTGTCCGGACCCTCTAGCTGCACGACGAGTGCGGCTCCTCGCACGGAAGTCATTGCCTCGGAAATTGCAGCATTCTGAGTGGCGAACACGTTCTGTTCGACGCGCCATGCAAGGTTGCCCGACGTGAGAAGGGTGCCTGCGGTCTCCACGTTATGAGCTGCAAGAAGGAGTGCTGCGTATGCGTCGCGGCGTAGGCCGCGACGCCACTGAGAATGTGCGTTGGATGCTTCCGCGCGGACAGAGTCAAGGGCGGCGCGGTAAGCCGAGTTGGCCTGGGTGACGGCTGCCCGACTTGTCTCCTCTGCGGCGCGCATGGCGCCTCGCATCTGCCAGCGTCCGACGAGAGCAGTGATGGGAATGCTTACGGCTGCGACAGTGGCAGCCGAGACGGCGCCAATCCCCTGCAAGTCCATGATCTGATGATGCCGCAACATCCTGCCGGACCGGGAGAGTTGTTGTGCTCGCTCGGCCGCTGACCTTGCTCAGCCGTGCACGGAGGCTGCTGCTGGCCCATGCCATGGTGGGGACGCGCGCCTCAGGGTCAGACGGCGTCCAGCGTAGCGATCACGGCCGAAGGATCGCCGTCGTACGTGAGATGTGGTTCGTCCGGTCCAGGAGGTACGAAGCGGGTGCGGTACCGCCGAAGGTCACTTTCGGAGAAGTAGATCGAATTTGGATCGTGTGCGTGAGCCTCATTGCGCTTGCTGACCCTGGACCAGAGTTCATCGTGGCTTGCTTCGAGATAGACGAGCACCGGGATTGCGCCGGTTTCGGTCGCCATGGCTCGCCATCGGTTGCGGTCGTCCGGGGTCCAGAAGCCATGGTCGACCACGACGTCGTGACCTGCTCGAAGTAGTTCCCGTAGCTCAACCGCCAGGTCCTCAAGGACCGGACGCTCTAGGGTAGGGAAAGTACCTCGGGGGAAGTCCACCCCGTACACCCCGTGACGTCGGTACATCTCCTCATCCGGGCACAGGCGCAGGAACCCGCGCGCCGTGAGGGTGCGGGAGAGGGTGGTTTTGCCGGAACCGGGGAGGCCGGCCATAAGGACGCAGAACGGAGGGCGTGTGGGCATCGGTCTCGTGAGGGTCTGGGAGATCGCAGACATCTCCGCTTCGGCTTCGGGGGTGAGCTGGCCAGTACGGCGAGCGGCAAGCAGAGTGCCCATGCGATCTTCCAGCACACTCATGAGCGTGTCGTCGATGGCTGTCACGGGGAAACTTCCGATTCTGTCTGCCAGGTGCGACCGGGGCCTCCAAGGTCGACGCCGTACTCCACGACGTTGCCCTCGCTGTCGATGAACTTCGCTGTCATCACGACCACGGGTTCCGTGGGCGGATTTTCAGGATCCAGCTCCAGGACTTGCGCATCCTCCGCTGTCAACAGGCGCGCTGAGGCGGTGTCGATTCGATGAGTGATCGGGAGGCCGGTCAACTCGGCGATGAGCTGGAGCGATGTACCCCCGGTCAGTCGCTCGCTCACCGCCAACTGCGGGATCAGCTTCCCGTACCGAGCCGGGATCCAAGACGTACTGTGCGCCACGATGCCGTGCCGGTCCCTGTACACCCGGCGTCGGCGGATCACGTCGGAGCGCGGCTCAATGCCGAGTGCCTGCGCCACGTCTGGAGGCGCAGGCACTACAGCGGCCTGGTGCGAGTCGGACCTTTCGCCTGATCCCCAACTTGAGCCAGTACGGCGGCCCCGGTCCTGACGTTGAGATCCCGAGGACATGGGAGCGGGTCGGTCCAGAACTTCCGTCCCGATCCCATGGATCCCCCTGACTAGACCCTCGTTGCGCAGCTTGCGTAGCGCCTTCTCGGCCGTTGCGGTGCTCACGCCCCACTCCTCCGAGAGGTTCTTAATGCTGGGCAGGAGTGATCCCGGCGGTAGCTGGCCGGACTCGATCAGCTCTGCGTAGTGGGCGGCAATCTTTGCGTACGGCGCCCGATTGTCGGCCTGACCGGCCATTTCGTCAGCTCCCTTGTCTGCTCTTCCCTGCGGTTCCCTAGCTTACTGCTTGACACCGCAGGGAACCCTAGGGAACCCTAAGGATGTGTTCGGAGGAAAGCCCCGCCCCGTGGGGTGAGTACGAAGTGAGCGCTTGTGCCTTGAGAACTGAACAGCGTGCTGAGGGAAGCCGCCCCACCTCTGCGAGCAAGAGGGCGGCGTGCGTGGGGTTCTGTCCCTGCGTGCGAGTACAGCGCGACTCGACCTTTCCGCAGCTCGACTGCTGCGGCCGGTTGCCTCCGCTGCTCGTCTCGTACGAGCAGCGCTGAGGGGAGCCGGGAAAGACCCGAGCTCACATCCGAGAGGGGCCCTCATGGGCGACAAAAAGAGCGGAGCCGTCTTCAACTTCGGTGACGGTGACGTCACCTTCGGTGGGTCCGTGGTGCTGGGTGACCAGGTGGGCGTGTCCGGCGGTGTCGTCTACGGCGACGTCGTGATGGGCGAGGGCGTCAGCACCGAGGACACCGACAGCGAGTAGAACCGCACCCCATGCTTCACCGCCGCGTGTGGTTCACGCGGCCTTCCATCATCAACGGCGCGCGGCCCCGGAGGTGCAACTCCGGGGCCGCTTTCGGGCCGTACCACCTGCGAGGGAGAACGCGACCCAATGAAGCACATCGTCACTGTTCAGGACGCTGTTACCGCGTTCGCCGACTTCATGGAGCCGACGGCCGCTGAGCTGGACGCGATCGAGCAGGAGATGCCCGTCATCCTGGCGGACGTCGACCTGCTCGACGCGCAGATCCTCACCCTCGACCGCACCCCGACCGAGCTGGACGCCCGCCGCATCCGCCGGGCCCGCCGCCGGGCGCTCGCCGCCCGGGTCGCGCTGGTCAACCGCGCGGCCGACACGAGCCTTCCCGGGGGCGCGGCATGAGCGCGACCGACAGGAACCTGACCGCCGCTCACGCTGAGGTGAAGGCGGAGATCACGCGGACCGACACCAAGACCGCGCTGTTGCTGGCGTTCGTCGGCGCGGTCCTCGCCGGCGCCTGGACGATCGCCCGCGATGTGCCGCTGAACTGGCCCGGCATCGTCACGGGGGGCCTCGGTCTGGTGCTGCTGGTCGCGGCGGCCGGTCTGCTGCTGCGGTCGGTGCGCCCCAACCTGGGTGGCCGACATGGCTTCCCGCTGTGGGCGACCCTCACGCCGGAGCAGATCACCGACGCGGTCGCGCGTGACCTGGCTGCCGACATCGCAGGCCTGTCCCGGCTGGCGGTCGTGAAGTTCACGTGCCTGCGCCGTGCGGTCGACCTCACCATGACCGGCGGCGCCCTGCTCATCCTCGCCGCCCTGCTCACCGCCGGGGGTACCCGATGAGCAGTACGAAACTGACCCGGGTACAGATCGGTGTCCTGACGGCCGCGTTCGTGCCGATGCTGGCCACGGGCGTGTTCGGCGGGATCGGCACGTACAGCAACATCGGCCACGCCTACGGCAAGGGCACCGCGCTCGGGGCGCTCGCCGCCGGTGAGGGTGCCACCGCCGTGCTCGCCCTGGTCCTGCTGGGACTGACCATGCTGGGCCAGTCCTCCCCGCGCATCGTCCGGCTCGGGCTGTGGGCGCTGCCGGCCGCCGCCGCCGTGATGGGAGCGATGGCCGCCCCCGACCCCGGGCGGACGGTCATCTACGCCCTGACCCCGATGGGCATGTCCGTCTCAGCTGAGGGCATGGCGTTTTTGGCCCGGCGGATCGTGGTGCACACCGACGGCCGCGACGCGGAGAACGAGCGGCGCACGGCCGATCTGGTGCAGGCGCTCGCCTACCATCGTGCCCGCGCCACCCAGCACCCCAGTGACCGGGTCAAGAAGTGGTCCGAGCGGAAATCGTGGCGCCTGGCCCGCAAGGTCGGGGTCGGGGATGTGGCGCTCGGATCGAGGCTGCTGGACGTGCAGCGCGACCGCGTCACCGCCGGTGCGGACGCCGCGCTCGCCTCGATGTTCGGCGGCATCGCCTTCGATCCCACCCCAGTCACTAATGCGGAGGAATCAGTCAAGACCGATATGAAACGGTCTATGGCTGACCTGCCCGAATCGAGTCCGGACCCGGTCGTCACGCTCACCCGGCTCACGGTGCCCGATCCGGTCGCGGTCGACCTGGGCAAGTCGACTCCTCCGCTCAAGCCGCTCCCGGTCGACCCCGCCCCGGTCGCCTCGATCGAGCGGCGCGCGGTAGCCGCTGAGTCGACCTCCCCCCGTCGCGCCACGGGCCGTGTCCCGGATGCGGCGAAGCCGCGTCGACCGAAGCGCACGCCGGATCAGTTGCTCGCTGAAGCGCGCAAGGTGACGGCCGATTGGCCTGACGAGAAGGTGACCGGCGAGGGCATTCGCCGCGCGGTGCGCACGTCGCCGGCGAACGCCCGATCGCTGCGGGACACCCTGCTCGCCGAACGCGCCGCATCGGCTGAGGCCGCGTAGTGGGGGCGCTGCCGGTGTTCCGGTGGCGCCTGGCCCCGGATGGCTACGCCACCCGCCGCCAACTCCGCGCCCTGGACCTGCGCCCCGGTGGTCAGGACGTGGCCGCTCAACTGGAGCGGCCGCGCCGCCGCCGGCCGCCGCTGGTCGCCTACCTCTACCGCGTCGACCTGGCCCAACCGGTCCGGCCCATGACGCCCGGCCGGTGGGCGGCGCTGGCCAAGGCCAATACCGCGCGCCGCACCTGCCCCAAGTGCCTTCGGGATGCCGGATACGTCATCCCCCCATCGCTCGGCATGTGCGGGAGCTGCGCCTTCCCCGACAACTCCGACTCTCCGAGGAGTGCTTGACCATGGGTAAGCCCGACACCCGCCGTCTGGACCGCGAGATCCAGAACACACAGCGCAAGCTCGAAGCGGTCCGCCGTGAGGAGATGTGGCCGCTGACCGGTGCCGAACGCCGCGCGGTCCTCGGTGCTCTGGCAGGTGGCTCCTACCGCGTGATGCGGGGCAAGAGCACCGGCCGTCAGGAACGGCGGCTTGAGACCGTGTGGGACTCGGTCCTGACCCGGCTGACGGCCGAGATCACCGCGTTGCAGAAGGAGCGGGGGCGGATCGTGGCCGAGGCCGCCACCGCCAAGGCCGCCAAGAAGTCCTCGGGCTGGTGGTGAGCATGGACCGCCGCTGCCCCGCCGCCCACCCGGAGGACCCGACGCCCTGCGCCGGGCCGGTCGCCGTGACCGTGCTGGACGTCCACAACGCCGGGGCCGACGGCTGCGAGCACCACGGCGCCCGGCTGCTGGCCTCCCTGGAACGAGGCCGTGTCTACGCCCTGCCCGACGCGCCGCCCGGCGCCGCGATCCGCGTGCACAAGGCCGCGAGCGGTATCCGCCCGTTCTGCTGGGCCGACGGCCCGCGTACCGAGCCGTCCCAGCTCAGCGCGATCGAGAACCGCGCCCGGAACGACCGCGGCCCTGCCTTCCCCTCTCCCGCCCCCTCGGGCCAGTAAGGAGACCTTCCCTCATGACCGAACTCGCCCCGGACGGCCCCGACATGGGAACCGTCCACCACCTCGACGACCACCGGACCCCCCGCACCGACGGGGCACCGGTCGACCTCACCAAGCCGCCCCTGGCGGCCGTACGGGCAAGCCCGGACGCCCCGGCGGAGGGTGAGGCCGTCGACCGGGCAGACAACCCGCTGGCCGACTGGCTCACCGTCCCGGACGCCCCCGTCCTGCCCGCATGGGCACGCTCACGCGCGGCCGTCCTCGCCAACACCCGAGCATTCGTCCGCCTCACCTGGTGGCACACCCGCTACCACGGCTTCCGCACCCCCAAGTACCTGGTCAAGACGGTGCTGTTGGCCGCGCGTGGCTTCTTCCGGGCCACAGCCGGTCTGTGGCCGACGCTGTCCGCGCAGGACCACAGCGCCACCGTCAAAGCCCTGCGCGTGCAGGTGAAGGCCCGGCCCGAAGACATCGACCTGGCCGCCCGGTTGCAGGCCGCGCACTACGCCCGTACCCAGACCCGGCGTTGGCGGTTCGGGGCCGCCGCCGCGGCGGTCACCGCGGCGGCCGTCGGGATAGCGCTGGCGCCGCCGCTGCTTCAGGCAGGAGCGGCCGCCGCCGTCGTCACCCCGCTGGCCTACCTGGGCCGCGGAAAGGAAACCCGCCTCCTCGACCAGGCCGCGCCGCCGCTGCGGGTGGACATGTCCGCGCAGCAGCTCAACGACGCCCTGCGGGCCGCCGGCCTCCTCAAAAGCGGCGCCGGCAAGGACGAGAAGGACCTTCCGCGGGTGGCGTGCACCATGGGTCCGGTCCGTGACGGCCGCGGCTGGGCTGTGATCTTCGACCTGCCCCGCGGCGGCGGCAAAACCGCCTCCGACGTGCTCGCCAAGCGGGAAGTCATCGCGCAAGAACTCGGAGTCGACGAGATCCAGGTCATCATGTCCCGCGTCCGCGCGGCCAAGGGCGGCAACGCCGGCCGCGTCTCCATGTGGGTGGCCGACGATGACCCCTACCTCGGTCCGCTCAACCCGTCCCCGCTGGAGAAGGTGGAGAAGTTTTCCATCTGGGACGCGGTCCCCTTCGGGCAGGATGCCCGCGGCAACCGGATCAGCGTGCCGGTGATGTGGCAGTCGATGTTCTTCGGCGGTCTGCCGCGGCGGGGCAAGACGTTCTCGCAGCGGCTGCTGACCGCGGCCGGTCTGCTGGACGCCTACGTGCGTCACTACGTCGCGGACGGCAAGGGCGGCGCCGACTGGATGCCCATGAAGTCCGTCGCCCACCGCCTGATCATGGGCGCCGAAGACGACGCGATCGAAGCGCTCAAGGCCATGCTGCAAGAGCTGCTGGCGGAGATGGAACGCCGCTTCGCGCTGCTGCGGGACCTGCCCACCTCGGTGTGCCCGGAGGGCAAGCTCACCCCGGACATCATGGTCAAGTACAACCTGCCGGTCATCTTCGTGACCATCGACGAGCTGCAGGAGTACTTCACCGCGATGGAGCGCGAGGACCGTGAGCAGGTCATCAACGACCTGTGCCGCGTCGCCCGCCGCGGTCCGGCCGCCGGGTTCGTCTCCAACTTCGCCTCCCAGCGCCCCGACGCGGAGTCCGTACCGTCGAAGCTGCGGGAGATCATCACCATCCGCTACTCGACGCAGGTCGTCGACCGCACCAGCTCCGACATGGTCCTCGGCAAGGGCAAGGCCGCACAGGGCGCCGATGCGTCCGTGCTGTCCGAGGACCACAAGGGCGTCGGCGTGCTGGTCACCGGTCCCGCCTCGTACGTGACCGTGCGCGCCGACTACCTCGACGGCCCCACGTTCGCCACGCTGTGCCGCAAGGGCCGCGCCCTGCGCGAGGCCGCCGGACAGCTCACCGGCGACGCGGCCGGCGACGTCACCGCCGCAGCCGACGCGGCCGGTCTGACCGTGCCCGCGATCGTCTCCGACGCGCTGGAGGTCATGCGGCACTCGCCGCGCATGTTCACCACCGACCTGCTCGCCGGTCTCGTCAACCTCGATGAGGACGTCTACGGCGACTTCAACGCCGAGCGCCTCGCCTCAGAACTGGAGAGCGCCGGCGTTAAGCGGACCAGCAAGCAAGTCAAGATCAGCGGCGCGAACGGCGCCGGATACCAGCGGCGCGACATCGAAGCCGCCGTGCCCGCCGAAGTCCTGCTGAGCACCGGCAGGTAAAGGGCCCCCTCCCTACCCCGCCCCCTACCGGGCGCCCCCTCCAACCCGCCGCCCGTGGCTCTTCGTAGACGCCTCGGAGTAGAGGGGGCTCTTTACCCCGGTAGAGGGGCAGGTAGAGGGCTCTGACCTGCAAGGTAAGGCCGGTAAAGGGGGCCCGCGGCCCCTGCCCAACCCCCTCCACAACGCCCTCTCAAGGGCGCACCCCGCCACCCCGACCCAGCACCGGAAGGGACCCCGCATGTACCCCGAACACCACAGCCACGCGCCCGCCGAACGGGCCGTGACCGTCCACCAGCCCACCCCGCTCCCACGCGCCGTGGCCACGCCGACGCCGATGGTGCACGTGCAGCCGGAGGCCGTTCCGGCGGTGGCGAGCATCGTCCTCCCGGACGGCCGCGTCGTCACCGGCTACGCCATCAACCCCGCCCAGCCCGAACCGCTCGCGGCCAAGCCGCCCGTCTCACGGGCGGCGGTGAACGTCGCCCTCGGGGGCGTCGGATTCCTCGCCGTGTGCGGCGGACTGCTGCTGCTCACGTCATTCATCGCGGCCCTCACCGCGTTCATCACCCAACTGATCACCCTCGCCGCCGTCATCTTCGGCGGATGGATCGCCGTGCAGGTCTTCAGCACTGGCCACCAGGGCGGCAACACCTTCCATATCCGCAAGGCCGTGATCAAGCGCAACAAGTTCTACGGCTAGCTACGCCAAGAGCGGCCCCCGTCTCGCCAAAGTCCGGGGCCGCTCTTGTCCAACCCGTCCGCAACAGACCTGTTGGAGGTCTCCCAGCATGACGCAACCCACCATCATCCGGCGAGTGCCGGACACGTTCCTCCCGCGCTTCCGGGTGCTGGACGCCTACTCGTGCATCGGCGGCGCCACCAAGGGCATCAAGCGCGCGATCCCCGGAGTGCACGTCACCGGCGTCGACATCCAGGCACAGCCGGACTACTGCGGCGACGTCTTCCACCAGGGCGAGGCGATCGAGTACATCCGCGCCCACGGCCACGAATTCGACTTCATCCACGCCTCCCCGCCGTGCCAAGGGGAGGGCGCCCCGACCAAGGGCACCAACCGGGCGCGTAACGCGGCCATCGGCCGGACCTACCCCCGGCTCATCGCCCCGACCCGGGCCGCGCTGGAGTCGACGGGGCGGCCGTACGTAATGGAGAACGTGGCCGGCTCCGAGGTCCGCAAAGATCTGCGCCTGTGCGGCGAGATGTTCGGCCTGGGCGTGCTCATGCACCGCTACTTCGAGTTGGGCGGCTGGACCACCGCGCAGCCGGCCCACCCCCAGCACCGGGGCTACGTGCGCGGCTGGCGCCACGGCGTCTACCGCGACGGCCCCTACGTCGCCGCGTACGGCGCCGGCGGGGGCAAGGCCACCGTCGAGGAGATCCGCGCGGCCAAGGGCATCAACTGGTCGACCGATCACCTGAGGCTCCGGGAGGCGCTCCCGCCCGCCTACACCGAGTGGATCGCACGCGCCTACCTCGCCACCCTCGCCCCCCGGCTGGAGGTGGCCGCGTGAGCACGCTGCCCGAACCCCTGCAGACCGCTCTGGCGCTGGCGGCAGACGGGGTGCCGGTGCTGCCCCTACGTGCGGGCAAGGCGCCGTTCGGCAACTGCCACCGGTGCGCGAACAACGCGTGCGGCGGCCGGCCGAACATGAAGAGCGCGGGTCCGTGCCGGTGCCCCGGCGTCTGCCACGCCTGGGCCGCCGCCACCACCGACCCGGCCGTCCTCACCTCCCCGCCGTGGACGGCCGCATGGCGGCGAGCCGTCACCGTGGCGTATCACCCCGGCGCCGCCGGGCTGATCGTGGTGGACCTGGACAACGTGGCGGCCGTCGACTGGGCCCGCGAGACCCTGCCCGCCACGCGGGTCGTGGAGACGACGCGCGGTGAGCACTGGATCTACCGGGGCGCCATGTCGTCGCACAACGCGGTCCGCCCCGGCGTCGACATCAAGTCGACCATGTCCTACGCCCGGTGGCTGGGCCCCGGCACCGGCACCATGACCGCCCTGCCGGACATCGTCCGCACGCTGGCCGTGAAGGAGCCCACCGCAGTCCGACCGGCGGCCGTTACCGTGCCCGCAATGGCCAGGGGTGGGGAGTGCCCTCACCGCACGCCCGCCTACTTGGACCGTGGCATCGCCATGGCAGAGCAGCGCATCACCGCGGCTTCTACTGCGGTGCACGCCACCGTCTACCGGACGTTCCTCGCCGTGCTCTCCACGCACGGCCGGTGCGGCTGCCTCACCGAGGCGCACACCACGCGGCTGTTCAGCGCCGCGCAGGCCAAGGGCGAATCGGCCCGGCACTGCACCGACGCGTGGACCAACGCCCTGACCACGTTGGGACTGAGCCATGTCTGAGGACGAGAAGAATCCCGCCCGCGAAGTCATCGCGGACTACGCGCAGGCCTACTTCCGCTATTTCCGCACCGCCGACGGGACCGTGTACGCGCAGCGCAACGGCCACCCCGTGGCCCGGCCGATGCGCTCCCAGGGCACCACGGGCAGCCACCGCCAAGAACTCATCGTCGGCATGTACAGGGACGGGGTCGGCGTGTTCAACGGGACCGCGCTCAAGGAGGCATTGGACTTGATCGAAGCGCTCGCGCTGTACGAGGACACGCACGCCGTGAACATCCGCGTCGCCCCCGGGTTCGACGGGGCGACGTGGCTGGACCTGGGCCGCGACGACGGGCAGTCCGTTCGCATCCACCCCAGCGGCTGGGACATCCTCACCCCCGACCCGCGCGAAGTCTGCTGGCGGCGCACCCAGCTCACCGGGGAACTGCCCCTGCCGGCCAAGGACACCGACGGCAAGGGCATCGACCTGCTGATGCGTCTGTGTAACTTCGCCAACGCGGAGACCGAGTGCCTGGCCATCGCATGGCTGATCGGCTGCCTCGGGCCGTCCGTGCCCGTACCGGCTCCGTTCCTCACGGGGCCGCAGGGCGCGGGCAAGTCCACGGGTGGGCGGATGCTCGTGCGGATCATCGAGGGCATGAGCGGTGACCTTCGGCGGGCGCCGAAGGATGAGGAGAACTTGATCGCGGCGGTGGCGGCCGGATGGGTCACCGCCCTGGACAACCTCTCCCACATGACGCCGGATCTGTCCGACGCGATGTGCTGCATCGTGACGGGAGCAGAGAGCGTCAAGCGGGCCCTGTTCACCGACGGGGACGTGTTCCGCGTCGGCTACCGCCGCCCCCTGCTCCTCACCGGCATCGATGTAGGCGTCATCCGCCCCGACCTGGCGGAACGGCTTCTGCCGCTGCGTTTGGAGCGGCCCCGTGTCCGGCGTACCGAGGCCGAACTGTGGGCGGAGTACGCGGAGGTTTTGCCCGTCGTTCTCGGCTCTCTCCTCGATCTCACGGTCAAGGTCCGTGCAGCCGAGGCGGAGACCCCCACCGACCTGCGGATGGCGGACTTCGCCCACCTGTGCGCGCAGCTCGACGCGGCAACCGGCCTCGGGGCGCTCACCGCGTACCGGGCCAGTCTGGACGACCTGAACGACGACGTGATCGAGGGTGATCTCCTCGCTCAGACCGTCCTCAAGTATGCCGACACCATCGATCCGGGCGCGGCGCAGCGGATGACCTCCACCGAGTGGCTGCACTGCCTCAGTCGCCTCTACGCGGGCGAGGACTGCCGTCCCCTGCCCAAGGGCTGGCCGACCACGGGCAAAGTCCTCTCCGACCGGCTCAAGCGCCTCCAGCCGACGCTTGCCGCTCGCGGTGTCCTCATCGACACGGGCCGCACCAGCGAGGGCCGCTACCTCGAAATGACCCGCCCGGCCACCCCGCCCCCACACGAGCAGAAGCGGATGCTCTAACCCGCGATCCGCACGCCCGGACAAGCAAGAAGAGCACCAGCGGCGATGCGTGCTCCTCTTGCTGTTCGGCGGAACGCCGCCCAAGGTCGCGCCGCGCAGCGGCTCCTTCTTCACGCTTCGAGGCGGCACCGCACCGCAACAGACACCCCCTCTCTTGTCCTAAGAGGGAAGACGCTGCGTCATCTGCGTCATGAAAGCCGAAAAACGATCCCTGACCTGCGGGTACAGGCATGACGCAGACGGCGGAGTCTGCGTCATCCTGCGTCATCTGCGTCATCCGATGACGCAGACCATGACGCTGCGATGACGCACCCCCTAGCCGCTACGTCACACAAAGTCGCAGGTCAGAAGCCTAAATGACGCTGATGACGCAATGACGCAGAAATCCGCACCTCGGACAACGCGGCCTCGCCCTCCCCCCTGGAGTCCATATGGCAAAGCCGATAGCCCCCGCGCCCCTCGCCACTCTCCGAGGCGGCCTCCCCGACCGGTACCTCACCCCCGACGACATCGCCGACATGTTCGGCGTGCCGCTCGAAACCGTCTACCAGTGGCGCAGGAAGCGCACCGGACCCCCCGGGTTCCGTATCGGTAAGCACCTCCGCTACGACCCAGCCGATGTGCGCGCCTACGTCATGCAGCGCAAGAGCGCCTGCCAGGGCGCTGCGTAGCCAACCACGCCCCAGACAGCAGGGAGAGCCGCCGCGGGTGTCTCTCCCTGCTGCATGTCGAGAGGACCGCCGCCGTATGGCTGGCCACATCCAAGACCGTTGGTACAAGACCGAGACGGCATCCAACGGCAAGACGATCAGGACAAAGACCGACCGTTACGGCACGGGCTTGCGCTACAGGGCCCGCTACGTCGCTCCGGACGGAAGCGAGCGCAGCAAGTCGTTCCCGGACAAACAGAAGCGTCTCGCGGAGGCTTGGCTGACGCAGATCGCGGCTGACATGACCCGAGGCCAGTACATCGACCCGTCGGCCGGCAAGGAGACGTTCAGGGAGTTCGCGACTCAATGGCTGGCATCCCAGACCACGGACCCTTCCACCATCGTGAACATGGAGCTGAGGTTCCGGCTGCACGCCTTTCCCTACATCGGTTCTCGCTCCCTGAGCGCGTTCCAACCCGGCCATATCCGCACGTGGGCACGGGCCCTCGCAGACTCCGGCATGGCACCCTCGTATCAGCGGACTGTCTTCGCCAACGTCTCCGCCGTGTTCGGCGCCGCCGTGGATGACGGCATTCTGACCCGGAATCCCTGCCGTGCAGGCTCCGTACGGGCGCCCAAGCTGGACCGGCGGAAGATCAAGCCGTGGACGCGTGATCGGGTGGTCGCCGTCCGGGGCGGACTTCCGAGCCAGTACGCGACGGCCGTCGACGTCGGGGCTGGGTGCGGTCTGAGGCAGGGGGAGATCTTCGGGTTGGCCGTCGACGAAGTCGACTTCGTCGGGGGAGTGGTGCACGTCATGCGACAGGTCAAGCTGGTCGGCCCACAGATGGTGTTCGCCCCACCCAAGGGCGGCAAGCTGCGAGACGTTCCGCTTCCCGACGTGGTGTCGGATGCGCTTGCCGCGCACATCACCCGTCGGCCCCCTATCGACGTCACCTTGCCGTGGAAGACCCCGGACGGGCCACCGGTCACAGCGAAGCTGCTGTTCTACTCGCGGGAGCGTAAGGCGCTGAACCGGAACTACTTCAACATGTACCTGTGGAAACCGGCATTGGTCTCCGCTGGCGTTATTCCGGAGCGGTTGCCGGGTGAGAAGTTCACACAGTCACGCGATCACGGCATGCATGCCCTACGGCACTACTATGCGTCAGTGCTTCTGGACGCGGGGGAGAGCGTGAAAGCGCTTGCCGAGTTCCTGGGTCACGCCGATCCAGGGTTCACCTTGCGGACGTATACGCACCTCATGCCCAATAGCCAGGCGCGAGCGCGCAAGGCCGTGGATCAAGCGCTGGGTGAAGCGTAGCGATGCATGGATCGCGGCGACGGTCTAATCATCGTCGTCGCTTGTTGGGGCACCAAGGTAGGTGATCAGGTCGTCTGCTGGTGGCAGCACGAGCATTTCTCGAGAGCCATCAGGGAGAGTGACCCACTCGGTCTGCTCCTCGGTGGCTTCCGCGTCAAGCTGTTCTGCGGCCTGCTCGGCCCTGGCGTCTGCGTTTGCCCGGAAGTGCCGGCGTTCATGTGTTGGCATCGTGAACAGAGTACTCATTTTCTACTTGCCTCCGGACCACTCGATGACAGAACCCAGTCCCAAGATGAAGAGGGCCACCACGAACAAGTATGCGCCTAGGTTCATCAGTACGCGCTTCGGTTTGATCAGCCACAGCAGGTTCTGTTTCACCATTGCGCGTTCCGCACGGTAGAGCCGCAGGAGTACATCGTCCGATGGTTTCTGGATCAGTGTCGCGAGGTGATTAGGATCGATCGTGGTAAGGGTTCCGCCACTCCTTTGCCACCACTGCTTGGGGACGCCAGGAGGTCTCCTAAGGAGCGTCCAGAGGAAGACCGCGACGCTTAGAGACAGAGCGATCATTGACGCCAGACGCCACCCAATCGCTAGTCCGACGCTGGGCACGAGCGTCAGCAGAACACTTTGGAAACCCACCAGAGCCGTGCACACCACATGGATGGCGTCCACGCTGGCGTACTGGTTGGCGCGCTCGTCACGGAGTTCTTCCCAGAGGTACTCCACGCGCTTTGTGACATCTGGGTTTATAGGGTTCGCTGGGGGCGGTGTGGTCATATGACCAGAATGACCACCTATGCACCCATCCGCGACTCCGCCGAGGTAGTTTGGGCCGTCGGTCGCCCCCCTCTTCGCTGAGAGAGGAGCGGCCGACGGCCCACAGGCGGCCCAGGAGCACGGTTACCCGCTCTGACCTGGGGCGATATCACACGTCGAAGTACAGCTCGAACTCGTGCGGGTGCGGACGCAGCTGCAGCGGCGCGATCTCGTTGGTGCGCTTGAAGTCGATCCACGTCTCGATCAGGTCCGGCGTGAAGACGTCGCCCTGGAGGAGGAACTCGTGGTCGGCCTCGAGGCGGTCGAGGACGGCCGGCAGGGAGGTCGGGACCTGCGCCACGCTCGCGTGCTCCTCGGGAGCCAGCTCGTACAGGTCCTTGTCGATCGGCTCGGCCGGCTCGATCTTGTTCTTGATGCCGTCCAGGCCCGCCAGCAGCAGCGCGGAGAACGCCAGGTACGGGTTGCCGGAGGAGTCGGGCGCACGGAACTCGACGCGCTTGGCCTTCGGGTTGGAACCGGTGATCGGGATACGCATGGCCGCGGAGCGGTTGCGCTGCGAGTACACCAGGTTGATCGGGGCCTCGAAGCCCGGCACCAGGCGGTGGTACGAGTTCACCGTCGGGTTGGTGAAGGCCAGCAGCGACGGAGCGTGCTTGAGGATGCCGCCGATGTAGTAGCGGGCGGTGTCCGACAGGCCCGCGTAACCGGCCTCGTCGTAGAACAGCGGGGAGCCACCCGTCCACAGCGACTGGTGGACGTGCATGCCCGAGCCGTTGTCACCGAAGATCGGCTTCGGCATGAAGGTCGCGGTCTTGCCGTTGCGCCAGGCCACGTTCTTCACGATGTACTTGAAGAGCTGGAGGTCGTCGGCCGCGGCGAGCAGCGTGTTGAACTTGTAGTTGATCTCGGCCTGGCCGGCGGTGCCCACCTCGTGGTGCTGACGCTCGACCTGGAGACCGGAGGCGGCCAGCTCCAGGGAGATCTCCGCACGCAGGTCTGCGAAGTGGTCGACCGGCGGGACCGGGAAGTAGCCGCCCTTGTAGCGGACCTTGTAACCACGGTTGTCCTCGACGGCGCCGGTGTTCCAGGCACCCGCCTCGGAGTCGATGTGGTAGAAGGACTCGTTCGCGCTGGTCGCGAAGCGGACGGAGTCGAAGACGTAGAACTCGGCCTCGGGGCCGAAGTACGCGGTGTCCGCGATACCGGTCGACGCCAGGTAGGCCTCGGCCTTCTTCGCCACGTTGCGCGGGTCACGGCTGTACTGCTCGCCGGTGATCGGGTCGTGGATGAAGAAGTTGATGTTCAGCGTCTTGTCGCGGCGGAAGGGATCGACGCGGGCGGTCGACAGGTCCGCGCGCAGCGCCATGTCGGACTCGTGAATGGCCTGGAAGCCACGGATCGACGAGCCGTCGAAGGCGAGCTCGTCGTCCGGATCGAACGCCTCGACGGGCAGCGTGAAGTGCTGCATCACGCCTGGCAGGTCGCAGAAGCGGACGTCGACGAACTTGACGCCCTCGTCCGCGATGAACTTCTTGGCCTCGTCGGCGTTCTGGAACATCCAGCTCCTCCTACTCCCGACGGTCGAGCCGGGGTGGTAGTTCGTTCGTGCGGCCAGTGCGGTGGCACACGCTGTCGTCGACCCTAGGGACGGGTGATTTCTCAGGCGTGACCCATTTGTTTCGCACAAGTTAACCGGACGCGGCCCACTCCAACCCCACCTGTCCGTATCGCGAAACGGGCGCAGTACGGTGTACGCGTGGACAAGAGGGAAGCAATCGGTTCGTGGCTCTCGGGGCCCCGCGCGACCGCCGAGCAGGCCGGTGTCGCCTTCGGATACCGGGGCGAGGACCTCGGACTGCCGGAGGAGGGGCCGGGGTCGATCGCGCGCCCGGGGCGGCGCCTCGGGGCGCTGGTGGCGGACTGGGCGATGAGCGTCCTGATTGCATCCCAGTTGATCACTCAGAGCTATGACCAGACGACCTCCAACTGGGCGCTGCTGGTCTTCTTCGTGATGGGTGCCCTCACGGTCGGTACCGTCGGCTTCACCCCGGGCAAGCGCCTCTTCGGCGTGCGGGTGGTCGCCCAGGACACCGGCAGGGTCAATCCCTGGCGCGGGCTGCTCCGCACGGCCCTGCTGTGCCTGGCCGTCCCCGCCCTGATCTGGGACCGCGACGGCCGCGGCCTGCACGACCGGCTGGCCCGCACGGTCGAGGTACGGATCTGACCGTCGTATCCGACAGCCGTACTCCTCGTATGGCGGAGGACGAGCAAGAAGGACGCAAGAAGAGCGACCAAGAAGGACGGTCGAGCAGAACGACAAAGGGGGCGCCCGGAGTGATCCGGGCGCCCCCTTTCTGACGTGGGAGGCAGTCAGCGGGCCTTGGGCCCGCCCTTCGGGAGCTTCATGCCCTTGGGCATCGGCCCCTTCGGCAGCGGCATGTTGCTCATCAGGTCGCCCAGCGCCCGCAGCCGGTCGTTGGTCGCGGTGACCTGGGGACCGGTGAGTACGCGCGGAAGCTTCAGCATCGTCGTGCGCAGCTTCTTCAGGTCGACCTGGCCGTCACCCGTGCCGACGATCAGGTCGTGCACCGGCACATCGGCCACGATGCGGTTCATCTTCTTCTTCTCGGCGGCCAGGAGGCTCTTCACCCGGTTCGGGTTGCCCTCGGCGACCAGCACGATGCCGGCCTTGCCGACCGCCCGGTGCACCACGTCCTGACTGCGGTTCATCGCGACCGCGGGGGTCGTCGACCAGCCCCGGCCGACGTTGTCCAGTACGGCCGCCGCGGCGCCCGGCTGTCCCTCCATCTGCCCGAAGGCTGCCCTCTCGGCCCTGCGCCCGAACACGATCGCCGACGCGAGGAAGGCGAGCAGGAGGCCCAGGATGCCGAGATATACGGGGTGACCGATCAAGAAACCGATCGCGAGGAAGACACCGAAGGTGACGATTCCGACAGCCGCGAGTACAAGACCGATCTTCTTGTCGGCCTTGCGAGTCATCTTGTAGGTCAGAGCGATCTGCTTGAGTCGCCCGGGGTCCGCAGCGTTCGCTGCCGTGTCCTTCCTCGCCATGGCACGAAGTCTACGTGCCCCCACAAGCGCCGACGACGGCAGTGCCCGCGGGACGGCGAAAGGGGTGTGTCAGGGACGGACGGCGAAGGTCTGCTCCAGGACACGCTGCGCCTCGACCCTGTCCTTGGCGCGGCGGCGGTCCTCCAGCACGGACGTCCAGGCGTTGCGGCGAGCGGTGCGCTGGCCGCTGCTCATGAGCAGGGATTCGACGACGCGGAGCGCGTCGGTGAACGAAGGAATCGCTGTGGCGCGAACGGGCGCGGCCTGCATGATGGAGGTCCCCCTTGATACCGCTTCGGGTACGGGTGCACGTGGTGTAAAGACAGGGTCACTGATTGGTGTTACCAGGGCATGACCAGCCGGTCAAACACCAATGAAACCTTGATGCGTGGACCTCGCAAGCCGACGCGGTCCTGATGGGCGTCCTCATCTGCGAGAACGGTCAGGACCGCGTCGAATCGGCCGTTACTGGCCGGTAGCTACTTGTGCGCGAATTCACACGCTTGCCTCACTCGCTGCCGGGCAGGGGTGGGCGTCGGTTTGTCGCGCAGGTCACACGGCCTGCGAGGCGACGTAGGAGGCGCCTCGCTGCGGAGCGGCCGACTCACGCTGCTCGACGGCCATCCGGTAGAGCCGACCGGCGCGGTACGAGGACCGGACCAGCGGGCCGGACATCACGCCGGAGAAGCCGATCTGCTCGGCCTCCTCCTTCAGCTCCACGAACTCGTGCGGCTTGACCCAGCGCTCCACGGGGTGGTGGCGCACGCTCGGACGCAGGTACTGCGTGATGGTGACCAGCTCGCAGCCGGCGTCGTGCAGCTGCTGGAGCGCCTCGCTGACCTCCTCGCGGGTCTCGCCCATGCCGAGGATCAGGTTCGACTTGGTGACCAGGCCGTAGTCGCGGGCCTCGGTGATGACCTTCAGCGAGCGCTCGTAGCGGAAGCCGGGGCGGATGCGCTTGAAGATCCGGGGGACCGTCTCGACGTTGTGCGCGAAGACCTCGGGCCGGGAGGCGAAGACCTCCTGGAGCAGCTCCGGGACGGCGTTGAAGTCGGGGGCGAGGAGCTCGACCTTGGTGCGGCCGGTCTCGCGGTCCGCCGTCTGCTGGTGGATCTGACGCACGGTCTCGGCGTAGAGCCACGCGCCGCCGTCCTCCAGGTCGTCGCGCGCGACACCGGTGATGGTGGCGTAGTTCAGGTCCATGGTGACCACGGACTCGCCCACCCGTCGGGGCTCGTCGCGGTCCAGGGCCTCGGGCTTGCCGGTGTCGATCTGGCAGAAGTCGCAGCGCCGGGTGCACTGGTCGCCGCCGATGAGGAAGGTCGCCTCGCGGTCCTCCCAGCACTCGTAGATGTTGGGACAGCCGGCTTCCTGGCAAACGGTGTGCAGGCCCTCGCTCTTCACGAGGTTCTGCATCTTGGTGTACTCGGGACCCATTTTCGCCCGGGTCTTGATCCACTCGGGCTTGCGCTCGATGGGGGTCTGGGCGTTCCTGACCTCCAGGCGCAGCATCTTGCGTCCGTCGGGTGCGACTGCGGACACATCGGCTCCCTGCTGATTGCTCTGAGTAATCTTCGATTCTTCGGTGTACACCAGCGTACGCCCGTGCTTGTTGTGCCCTACACGTGAGGCCGCCCCCAGGACTGGGGCCGCACTGCGGGGCCCATTCCCGGGCTCAGGCGGTCGCCTTCTCGATCTCCCGCGGCTTCAGTTCCGCGTTCTCGAGTACGTCCTTCAGATGCCGCTCGACGACGGGCAGCACCTCGTCGATCGTCACGTCCCGGCCGAGCTCGTCCGCGAGGGAGGCGACGCCCGCGTCGCGGATGCCGCACGGGATGATCTTGTCGAACCACTTGTTGTCCGGGTTCACGTTGAACGAGAAGCCGTGCATCGTGACGCCCTTGGCCACGCGGATGCCGATCGCCGCGATCTTGCGGTCCTCGCGGCGCTGGCCCGCGTTGGACGGGGCGTACTCGGGGCCGTTCATGCGGGGGTCGAACTCCTCGTCGTGCAGACGCGGGTCGAAGTCCAGGGACAGTCCGCCGAGCTGCGGGCCCTGCGCTGCCGCTTGTCGGGCTTCGCCGAGCAGCCACACCCCGCTGCGGCCCTCGACGCGGGTGGTCTCCAGGCCGAACTCCGCGCACGTACGGATCAGGGCCTCTTCGAGACGTCGTACGTGCGCGACCACGTCGACCGGACGCGGGAGCTTCTGGATCGGGTAGCCGATCAGCTGGCCCGGGCCGTGCCAGGTGATCTTGCCGCCGCGGTCGACGTCGACGACCGGGGTGCCGTCGAGCGGTCGTTCGTTGTCCGCCGTGCGCCGGCCGGCCGTGTAGACCGGCGGGTGTTCGAGGAGCAGCACGGTGTCGGGGACCTCGTCGGCGAATCGGGCGGCATGCACCCGGCGCTGCTCGTCCCACGCCTCCTGGTAGTCGACCAGGTCCGCACCGAACCCCATGCGGACGAACCGCAACCCACTCACGACAAGCGCCTCCCTAGAAGGTCGTAAGGCACGAGGCGTGCCTACGCCACTGTACGACCGGCAACCGGACGTCAGCCCGATGGCCAATCCTCACACGATCGGATGAACGAACATCGAAGTGTGCGATCGACTCCTCACTCTCCGCTACATTCGCGCCGTTCGCAGAGGCCATAAGGGCTGCTCACAGGCAATCCGGGCAACGCAGGCACCGCAGCGGCCGCCGCGAGGCCCGAAGGCAGGAGACCGCACCGCAGATGACGGAACGACCCGCGCAGCGCACTCCCAACCGCCAGCTCGCCGCGCTCATCGCAGAAGCGGGGTTCTCCAACGCGGGTCTCGCCCGGCGAGTGGACCAGCTCGGTCTCGAACACGGGCTGGACCTCAGATACGACAAGACATCCGTGACCCGGTGGCTGCGCGGGCAGCAGCCCCGCGGCACCACCCCCGCGCTGATCGCCGAGGTCTTCACCCGTCGCCTCGGCCGCAGGCTCTCCGCCCAGGACCTCGGGCTGGACGCGTGTGCACCGGTCTACGCGGGCCTCGAATTCGCGGCCTCCCCGGAGGAGGCCGTCGACATCGTCAGCGGGCTGTGGCGCAAGGATTCCGGCAGTCACGCCGAGCTCCGCAAGATCGCGTTCACCCCGGCGGGGCTGGTGGTGCCGAGCCGGGACTGGCTGATCGGCCGCCCCGACGACCGGGTGACCCGTGGCGAGATGCCCCTCCGGGTGGCCCCGCAGGGCCGCCCGGCCGTCCCGCGGCAGCGCGGCCATGCCGAGCGCGGCCCCGGCCACAAGGTCACCGGCGGCGACATCTCCGCCCTCCGCTCGGTGGGCGAGCTGTTCCGTTCCCTCGACGACATGTACGGCGGCGGCCACGCCCGGCAGGCCCTCGTGCGTTACCTGGAGCACGAGTGCGAGCCGATGCTGCGCGGCACCTACGGCGAGCAGACCGGCCGCCGGCTGTTCGCCGCCGCCGCCGACCTGACCAGGCTCGCGGGCTGGACGTCGTACGACATCGCGGCGCACGGTCTCGCCCAGCGCTACTTCGTGCAGGCGCTGCGCCTCGCGCAGGCGGCCGGGGACCGGGCGTACGGCTCCTATGTGCTGGTCACGATGAGCAGGCAGGCCGTGTACCTCGGGCACGGGCGGGAGGCCGTGCAGCTCGCCCGGGTGGCGCAGCAGGGCGTCGGGACCAACGCCCCGCCACTCGTCCAGGCGCTGCTGCACGCCGTCGAGGCACGCGCACATGGCGTCCTGGGCGAGGTGCGGTCCTGTACCGCCTCCCTGGTGCGGGCCGAACGCGCGCTGGAGGCCGCCCGCCCCGCCGACGAGGTCCCGCACTGGGCGCGGTTCTTCGACGAGGCGCAGCTCTCCGACGAGTTCGGGCACTGCCACCGGGACCTCCAGCAGTTCCGCGCGGCCGCCCAGCACGCGGAACGCTCCCTGCAACTGCGCGCCCCCACCTACGCCCGCAGCCGCCTCTTCAGCCGGGTCGTCCTGGCCTCCGCCCGCCTCGGCCTCGGCGAACTCGACCAGGCCTGCGCCCTCGGCGCCGAGGCGGCCGGCGCGGCGGTCGAGATGCGCTCGGTCCGGGCGATCGAGTACGTACGGGACTTCGAGCGGAGGCTGGAGCCGTACAAGGACGCGGCGCCGGTGAGGGGTTACCGGGACAAGGTGGCGGCGCTCGGCTGACCTCCCGCTAGGCGGCTCGGGCGGTCGGCAGCGGGTCGGCCCTGTGCAGTGAACCGGCCGACCCGAGATCCGCCAGGATCGCCGCCGCCGCCCGGTGGGCCGAGTGCAGCGCGCCCTGGACCGTGCTGGTGTCGCGGTGGTCCCCGCACACGTACAGGCCCGCCAGCAGCCGTACCGGACGGCGCAGGTCGTGCGGCGGCCGCATGGCGGGCACCGCCTCGGCGGTGTGGTGGACGGCGAGCGTCTCCCAGCGCCGGGTGGAGGTGCGGTACAGGCGTGCCAGATGCGTGCGTACGGCGGCGTCGAGGTCGGCCGGGGGCCGTCCCAGGACCGTCGAGGAGACGAGGGTGCGGCCCGCCGGTGCGCGCGACGGGTCGACCCGGCTGACCACCGCCGTGTGCGCGACCGGGCCGCCCCGGTCCGCGTCGAGCAGCAGGGACGCCCCCGTGGCCGGCGGCTCGTCCGCCGAGTGGTGCACCACCGTCACCGGGTGGAACTCCGGCACCCGCAGGCCGGGGAGCAGCCCGGCCGCGGCCCGCGCGTCGGTCGCCAGGAGCACCGCACGGCAGCGGATCTCACCGTGCTCGGCGGTCCTCACCGAGGTCGTGGAGACCGAGGTGACCCGGACACCGGTCCGCACGGTGCCCGCGGGCAGCGTCCGCGCGAGCAGCTCCGGCAGCGCCTCGGCACCGCCCTCCGGCACGCACAGGCGCCCCCGGGCGAAGGCCCGCAGCGCGAGGTCCGCGCACCGGCTGGACGTGGTCAGCTCCGGGTCGCACAGCAGGGCGGCGAGCAGCGGGCGCAGGAAGCCGTCGATCGTGCGGGCGGGCACCCCGCGTTCCGCGAGGGCCTGTCCGGCAGGCAACTCGGGCCGGCTCAGCAGCCGTTCGACCGGCAGCCCCCCGATCCGGGTGAGCGCGGCGCCGAGCCGTGCCTGGTCGACGGCGGTGCCGAGCGGGGACGTGCCGCGGGGGGCGTTGCGGACGGCGCCGGGAGCGCCGACGGGCCGAGAACCCGCCCGGCCCCTCGACGGGGTGCCCGGCCGAGGAAGCCCCCGACCTCGCGGCGCGGCGGCCGGCGCCGGATCACCCCAGTCCCTGGACGCGGAGGCCTGCCGCGGCAGTACCCGGCCCTTCGGCGCCACGGACGGCCTGGGGGCGCTTGCCAGGGCGCGCACCGTATGGAGTGCGCCCCTTGCGCCCCCAGGGTGGGCGAGGGCGGCCGCCCGGTGGTGGCGTCCGTCGCTGTGCAGCAGGACACCCGGGGCGAACGGGCGCAGCACCAGGGCGTCCAGCCCTGGCGTCAGCCGTAGGTCGGGATACGCCGTGGACAGCAGCTGTCCGACGCGGTCGAGCCGGAAGCCGTCGACCTTCTCCGTCGACATGCGGCCGCCGACCCATGGGGCGGCCTCCAGCACCGCGGTCGTCACTCCGGCGCTGGTCAGTCGATGCGCCGCGGAGAGCCCGGCGACGCCGGCCCCCACGATCACGACGTCCACCTGGTACGCGGGCTCAAGCACGTGCCCCTCCTCGAGGTTGCGCGGCCGGTGGAGACGTCCTGCCTCCAACTGGCTTCAGGATTACCCGAGTTCGGGTCGAGGGTAGGGCCGTGATCGGTCGGGGACAGTCGCGCATCGACAGGGCACGGTCGCACGACGGTCGCATTCGATCGCAGATGTCACAGGGCCGCCCGGATCGCCTCCTCGATCTCCGGGAACGCGAAGGTGAACCCCGACTCCAACAGCCGCATCGGCAACACCCGTTGGCTGCCCAGGACGTCCCCGGCCATCTCCCCGAGCGCGATCCGCAGCACCGGCGCGGGCACCGCGAACAGGGTCGGCCGGCGCAGCACCCGCCCCATCGCCGCGGTGATCTCAGCGTTCGTCAGCGGCCGCGGAGCGGTGATGTTGAACGGCCCGGACAGGCCGTCGGTGTCGATGAGATGCCGGATCGCCGCGACCTCGTCGTGCAGCGAGACGAACGACCAGTACTGCCGCCCGTCGCCCATCCGCCCGCCGAGCCCCGCACGGAACAGCGGGAACAGCCGCCCCCAGGCCCCGCCCTGCCGGGCCACCACCAGACCCGTTCGAGTGAACACGGTCCGTACGCCCGCCTCCTGGGCCGGTGCCGTGGCGCCTTCCCACTCCACGCACAGTTCGGGCAGGAAACCCTCCCCGGGCGGCGCGTCCTCGTCGACGGGCCGGTCACCGGTCTCGCCGTAGATGCCCATCGCGCTGCCGTTCACGAAGACCCGCGGCGGCTCGTCCAGGGACGCGACCGCCTCGGCGAGGGCGGCCGTGCCCAGCACCCTGCTGTCCCGGATCTTCGCCTTGTACGCGTCCGTCCAGCGGCGCGAGCCCACACCCGCCCCGGCCAGGTTGACCACGGCGTCACACCCGGCGAGCCCGGCCGGGTCGACGTACTTCCCCGCGGGGTCCCACCGGACCTCGTCCCGCGTCCGGGGCGCCCGGCGGACCAGACGCACCACCTCGTGCCCGTCCGCGGTCAGGGACCGCACCAGAGCACCGCCGATCAGACCGGACGCACCGGCCACCGCGATTCGCGAACCTGTCATGAGCGCCATCCTCGCTCAGCCGTCCCACTCCGGCCCGATCGGGGTCCGTCGGTGCTCCGACTTAGGGTGACCGTCATGCCGGTACCCCACACACCCCACATACGCCGCGCCGCCCCCGACGACGAGGAGACGCTGGGCCGCCTCGACCGCGAGGCCTGGTCCCCGCTGCACTCCGTCCAGCCGCGCCCCCGGCCGCCGTACGACCCCTTCTACAACGAGCGGTTCGGGCCGCGGGACCACCTCGTCGCGGAACTGGCCGGGACCCTCGTCGGCTACATCCGGCTGGCATACCCGACCTCCCTCGCCTGCAACGCCCACGTCCGCCAGATCCAGGGGCTCGTCGTGTCCGACGAGGCGCGCGGCGCGGGGGTCGGCCGGGCTCTGCTGCGGGCCGCGCAGGAGGAGGCCCGGGGGCAGGGGGCGCGCCGGCTCACCCTGCGCGTGCTGGGGCACAACACCCCCGCCCGCAAGCTGTACGAGTCCGAGGGCTTCGTGGTGGAGGGGATCCTGCCCGAGGAGTTCCTGCTGGAGGGCGCCTACGTCGACGACGTGCTCATGGGCCGCACGCTCTGACCTGCTCGGTGGTGGCGCTCGTACGGCGTCGGGGCCCCTGCGCGACGCCCCACGGATCCGCGGCCCTCAGGACGTGACCAGGTCGCCCGTGTCCACCGGTGCCGTCGCGTCCGCCGCGCGCTCCGCGTCGCCGGCGACCTCGGCCACGGTGAGCACGTACCCCGTCTCGTCGTCCGAGGTGGAGCGGGCGAAGACGACGCCGAACACCTGGCCGCCGGTGGTCAGCAGCGGGCCGCCGGAGTTGCCGGGGCGGACGGTGGAGCGGATCGAGTAGATCTCGCGGGTGACGGTCGCGTCGCTGTAGATGTTCTGGCCGGTGGCCCGCACCCGGTTCGCCACGGTTGCCGCCTGAAGGTTCAGGTCGCCGTCCTGCGGATAGCCGGCGACCACCGCCGAGTCGCCGCGCGTGGCGTTGCCGTCGAACTTCAGCACCGGGGCGCTCAGCTCGGGGACGTACAGCACCGCCACGTCCCTGTTCGGGTCGAAGAGCACCACCCGTGACTCGTAGGTCCGCCCCACACCCCCGATTCGGACGCTCGGACTGTCGATGCCGGCCACCACGTGCGCGTTGGTCATCACATGCTGCGGGGCGTACACGAAGCCGCTGCCCTCGCGGCCCTGGGTGCCCGCGACGCCCTCGATCTTCACGGTGCTCCGCTTGGCGGCGTTCGTCGCGCTCGCCGTGACGCTGTCGCCGGTCGGCTTGGCGACCTCGGCCGTCGACTCGTTCTCGAACGGGTTGAAGACCTGCGGGAAGCCCGCCTGGGTGAGCGCGGACGTGGCCCGCGAGAACCAGGCGGGAGTCGTGTCCGGCATGGTGTCCTGGACGGCGCCCAGCAGGGCGGAGTCCCGGATCGCGGTCGTGACCAGCGGGGACGAGGACGCGCCGAGCACACTCGCGACCACCCACGCCACGATCAGCACCGCCACCGAGTTGGCCGCGGCCCCGCCGACCCCGTCGGCCGCCCTGAGCACTCCCCGGTCCAGCTCCCGGCGCAGCTTCAGCGCCAGCCGCCCCGCGAGCTCGTGCCCCACCACCGCCGGAACCAGCACCGTCAGCACCGCGGTCACCGTCGCCGCGGTCGTCCCCGGTGTGGCCAGGTCCATCATCCACGGCAGCACCCACACGCCGATGACCGCGCCGCCCACGAAACCGGCGAACGAGACGCAGCCGGCCACCAGTCCGCGCCGGTAGCCGGACGCCGCGTAGGCGAAGATCACCAGCAACAGCAGGATGTCGAGCAGGTCCACGGAGCCGCCTTTCTGTCGGACCCTCAGAGGGCGTCTCTCCTAGTACGCGCGGGACGGTCCCAGTGATCAGTCACGCGCGCGCGTGGCCACCGGAACCGGCCACGCGTGCGTGCACCTGGAAAAACGTCGCGGACCCGGACGATGGTTCCACCGGGTGGCACAGCACACATCGCGGGCGCACCGGATCCCGCCGACAGTGGGAGCATGTGTGTCTCGCGAGGACCGCGGCGACAGCGGCGGGCACGGAGACGACGCACGGGCCGGATACCGGGCGCCGCACTCGTGCTGCTGGGCTGCCTGCCCGGCCTGGCCGCGGCCGGCGCGCTGGTGCTGTGCGCGCGGGGCGTCGAGCACGCGGCCGAGGCCCACGCCGCCCGGCAGACCGCCGTCACCCCCCGGGCCGCCGCCCCGCACTTCGCGACCAGGCCGCCCATCAGGCCCCGCGCGGCCTGGCTGGACGACGACACCCGCCGCCCCCAGCCGCCGCCGCGCTACGACGACAAGGTCGTCGCCGTCTTCATCCACCACACCGACTCGCCCAACAGCTACGACTGCGCCGAGACGCCCCGCATCATCCGCTACCTGTACGCGGGCCAGACCGACGCCCGGGACTGGGACGACATCGGCTACAACTTCCTCGTCGACCGCTGCGGCACCATCTACGAGGGCCGCGCGGGCGGCCCCGGCCGGCCGGTGACCGGCGCCCACACCCAGGGCTTCAACCACCGCACCACGGGCATCGCCGCCCTCGGCACGTTCACCGCCGGTGTTCCGGTGCCGAAGGCGATGACCGACTCGATCGCCGCGCTGGCCGCCTGGAAGCTGGGCCTGGCCGATATCGACCCCCGCGCGAAGGTCCGCCTGGTCTCCAGCAACAGCCTCAGCCGGTACCCGTCCGGCACCCCCGCCCTGCTGCACGCCCTTGCGGGCCACGACGACGCCTACAGGACGACCTGCCCCGGCGCGGCCCTCCACGCCCGGCTGCAGGCGATCAGGGAACTGGCGGCACGGCTCCAGGGCAGGACGTGAGGCGGGTGCCGAGATCCACAGGAGGGGCACAGCCCGTGCGCAGGGTCCTGCGAGATCCGCTCCCTACGGTCTTCACCAGAAGCCGACCGGAGGTGGGGATCATGAACAGCAGCATGAGCGGCAACAGGCGGGTGTGGACGGTGGTCTGCGCGGTCGCGACCGTCGTCCTGGGGCCGGCCGCCGTCACGGCGTCCGCCCTCGACCAGGCCAACAAGGCGCCGATGCACCACGCGGTGCGGGTCGGCCCGACAGCCGACCAGGCGCAGGCGTACATCCCGACGGACCCCACCCGCCGCCGGGCCACCGCATAACCCTCAGTCCCTGAACCGCTCCCACAGCTTGGGGTAGCGCTCCGCCAGCGCCCGTTCGTTCTCGAAGTCGACGGGGGTCCCGGCCGGCTCCGAGGGCGCGGGCGGGATGCCCAGGTCGGGGGCGACGGCACCGGTGAGCTGCTCGTAGGCCTCGTCCGCGGCGTAGCCGAGCTCCTCTCCGTCGCCGTCGAGCTCCTCGTCGAAGTCGTTCAGGAGGTCGGCGAGCGCGTCCGGGACGTGCACGCCCCCCTCGTAGACCTCGCGGCCCTGGCCGATCAGCCAGCACCGGAAGAAGTCGAAGGCGTCGTCGCTCGCCCCGTCCAGCAGGACCCAGGCCGCGCCCCACAGGTCCCAGGTGTACGCGCGGTTGTAGCGGGCCTCGAAGTGACGGGCGAAGTCGAGGACCATGTCCGGATCCAGCTGGAGCAGCCGGTCCACCAGCCGGTCCGCCTGCTCCTCGGGGTCGCCGTCGGCGGCCTCGCGGGTGGCGTCCACCAGCTCCCAGAACTCCGTCTCGTCCATCACGGGTCCAGCATCGGCCCTGGAAGGGTGGGGCGCACGTGGAGTGCGACGGATTGTTATGTCCCGTACGGCGCTATGTCCCATAGAGGGCGGCAAGGCGTATCGCGTCCTTGGCGAAACGTGCCCGCAGACTCTCCGGCGCCAGTACCTCCGCCTCCGGCCCCAGTGACGCGAGCTGGCTGTGCGCGACCTCCTCGGACTCCACCGGCAGGGTCACCGTCACCCGCCCGCACGCGTCCGGGGGACCGGCGGCCTGCAGCGCCTCCCGGGCGGACGGGCCGTCGACGGCGTACGGCAGGGCCCGCAAGCCGTCCCGGGACAGCCGTACGACGACCTCGGCGCGCAGGATGGAGCGAGCGAACTGCTCGGCCCGTTCCTCCCAGAAACCCGGCAGGTCGAACTCCTCGTCCCGCGCGAACCGCTCCACGCCCGCCTCCACCGCCGTGAACCGGTCGATCCGGTACACCCGGTAGGACCCGTGCCCGGCCACCCGGGCGCACAGGTACCAGACACCCGCCTTCAGGACGAGCCCGTACGGCTCCAGCTCCCGCACGACCTCGCCCTCGCCGCGCCAGTAGCGCGCGGTGATCCGCCGGTCGTCCCACACCGCGTCCGCGACGGCCGGCAACCACTCGGGTGTCTTCGGCTCCTTGAACCAGCTCGGCGCGTCCAGATGGAACCGCTGCGCCGCCGTACGCGAGGCGTCCCGCACCGACGGGAGCAGGGCCGCGGAGACCTTCAGCCGGGCCGCCGAGCCCACGTCCTCCAGGCCCATCTCGCGCAGCGCCCCCGGCACTCCCGACAGGAACAACGCCTCGGCCTCGCTGCGTGCCAGCCCGGTCAGCCGGGTGCGGTACCCGCCGATCAGCCGGTAGCCACCCGCCCGCCCCCGGTCCGCGTACACCGGCACCCCCGCCTCCGACAGCGCCTGCGCGTCGCGCGTGACGGTCCGCTCGGACACCTCCAGCTCCCGTGCCAGCTCGGCGGCGGTCATGGACGGCCGGGACTGGAGCAGCAACACCATTTTGATGAGACGGGCGGCACGCATACGTTCATGATGCCGGGAGCCACCGACACCGACGTCACCCACGACGGAGGGGCACGGCGAGAACGCCGTGCCCCTCCGAACGGAAGCGATGCCCTACAGGCCGTACTTCTCCCGGGCTTCCTTCACCGCGGCCGCCTTGACCTCGCCGCGGCGGGCCAGCTGGGCCAGGGCCGCCACGACGACCGACTCGGCGTCCACACCGAAGTGGCGGCGGGCCGCCTCACGGGTGTCCGAGAGGCCGAAGCCGTCGGCGCCCAGCGACGAGTAGTCCTGCTCGACCCACTGCGCGATCTGGTCCGGGACCTGGCGCATGTAGTCGGAGACGGCGAGCACCGGGCCCTCGGCACCCTGGAGCGCCCGACGGACGTACGGGATCCGCTCCTCGCCGCGCAGGAGGTCCGCGTCGGCCTCCAGCGCGTCCCGGCGCAGCTCGGTCCAGGAGGTCGCGGACCACACGTCGGCGGCCACACCCCACTCCTCGGCGAGCAGCCGCTGCGCCTTGAGGACCCAGTGGATCGCCGTACCGGAACCCAGCAGCTGGATCCGCGGGGCGTTGGCCATGGGGGACAGCCCGGCCGACTCCGCCGTGTTGAAGCGGTACAGGCCCTTGACGATGCCCTCGTCGACACCGGACGGCTTGGCCGGCTGCGGCATCGGCTCGTTGTACACGGTCAGGTAGTAGAAGACGTTCTGGTCCTCGCCCGGGGCCGCCTCGCCGTACATCCGGCGCAGGCCCTCCTTCACGATCGCCGCGATCTCGTAGGCGAACGCCGGGTCGTACGACAGCGCGGCGGGGTTGGTCGCCGCGATGACGGGGGAGTGCCCGTCGGCGTGCTGGAGGCCCTCACCGGTCAGGGTGGTCCGGCCGGCCGTGGCGCCGACCAGGAAGCCGCGGCCGAGCTGGTCGCCGAGCTGCCACATCTGGTCGGCCGTGCGCTGCCAGCCGAACATCGAGTAGAAGATGTAGAACGGGATCATCGTCTCGCCGTGCGTCGCGTACGACGTCGAAGCGGCGATGAAGTCGGCCATCGAACCGGCCTCGGTGATCCCCTCGTTCAGGATCTGGCCGTTCTTGGCCTCCTTGTAGTACATCAGCTGGTCGCGGTCGACCGGCTCGTACGTCTGGCCCTTGGGCGAGTAGATGCCGAGCGACGGGAACAGCGACTCCATGCCGAAGGTGCGCGCCTCGTCGGGAACGATCGGCACCCAGCGCTTGCCCGTCTCCTTGTCGCGGACCAGGTCCTTGACGAGCCGGACGAAGGCCATCGTGGTCGCCACGTTCTGCGAGCCCGAGCCCTTGTCGAAGGAGGCGAACGCCTTGTCCGCCGGGGCGGGCAGCGGGGCGACCGGGTGGACGCGGCGGGCCGGGGCCGGGCCGCCGAGGGCCGCGCGGCGCTCCTGGAGGTAGCGGACCTCGGGGGAGTCGGCGCCCGGGTGGCCGTAGGGCACCACGCCGTCGACGAACTGGCTGTCCGAGATGGGCAGTTCGAGCAGGTCCCGCATCGACTTGAACTCGTCCACCGAGAGCTTCTTCATCTGGTGGTTGGCGTTCTTCGACGCGAAGCCCTCGCCGAGGGTGTGGCCCTTGACCGTCTGCGCCAGGATGACCGTCGGTGCGCCCTTGAACTCCACGGCCGCCTTGTAGGCCGCGTACACCTTGCGGGCCTCGTGGCCGCCGCGGGAGAGGTGGAAACACTCCAGGATCTTGTCGTCGCTCAGCAGCTTCGCCATCTCGACGAGCGCCGGGTCCGAGCCGAAGAAGTCCTCGCGGATGTAGGCGACGTCGCGGGTCTGGTACGTCTGCACCTGGGCGTCGGGTACCTCACGCAGGCGGCGTACGAGCGCGCCGGTGGTGTCGAGCTGGAACAGCTCGTCCCAGGCCGTGCCCCACAGCGTCTTGACGACGTTCCAGCCGGCGCCGCGGAACTGGGCCTCCAGCTCCTGCACGATCTTGAAGTTCGCGCGGACCGGGCCGTCGAGGCGCTGCAGGTTGCAGTTGATGACAAAGGTGAGGTTGTCGAGCTCCTCGCGGGCGGCGAGCGCGAGGGCCGCCGTCGACTCGGGCTCGTCCATCTCGCCGTCACCGAGGAACGCCCACACGTGGGACGCGGAGACGTCCTTGATGGCGCGGTTGGTGAGGTAGCGGTTGAAGCGCGCCTGGTAGATGGCCGACAGCGGGCCGAGGCCCATCGACACCGTCGGGAACTCCCACAGCCAGGGCAGCCGGCGCGGGTGCGGGTACGACGGGAGGCCGTTGCCGCCCGCCTCCTGGCGGAAGTTGTCGAGGTGCGACTCGTCCAGCCGGCCGTCGAGGAAGGCGCGGGCGTAGATGCCGGGGGAGGCGTGGCCCTGGATGTAGAGCTGGTCGCCGGACCCAGGAGATTCCTGGGATTCCTTGCCCTTGAAGAAGTGGTTGAAGCCGGTCTCGTAGAGCCAGGCCGCGGAGGCGAAGGTGGCGATGTGGCCGCCGACTCCGTGTTTCGCGCCCCGGGTGACCATCGCGGCCGCGTTCCAGCGGTTCCACGCGGTGATCTTCCGCTCCATCTCCTCGTCACCGGGCACGGACGGCTCGCCGGCGGTGGGGATGGTGTTGACGTAGTCCGTCTCGAGCAGCTTGGGCAGCGCGATGCCGTTGCCCTCGGCACGCTCCAGCGTGCGCCGCATCAGGTACGCGGCACGGTGCGGCCCGGCCGCCTTGGTGACGGCGTCCAGGGAGGCCTGCCATTCGGCGGTCTCCTCCGGGTCCCGGTCCGGGAGCTGGTCGAGCGCGCTCGGCTGGATGGCGTGGGGGTCGGTCATGTCGCCGCCTTCCTCCGTCGAAAGGGGGGTTCCCTCATCGGTAAGGGTTCGGGGTTGCCCTTGGTCTTTGGCAGGACAGGGCGAGGGCCTCGGTGCTGTGACACCTTGCGGCTTGCGCCGCGTGGCCCGTCGGTGACCTTAACTCCCTGATCGATGATCGATCAAAGGGTTGCGGGGTAAAACTTCTTGATAACGAGAAAGTAGGCACGGGGTGCCTTTCGACCAGGCACGCCGTGCCGGGCCAGTTGGGACTTTTCGCAGGTGAGCAGGGGTGTGCTCGGCTGCGTCAGGCCCGCGGCGCGCATCCCAGCACGTGCGCCTTCACCAGCTCCGCGATCCTCGGGTCCCGCCTCCGGAACGCCTGCACCAGTTCCTCGTGCTCCTCCGCGTACGACTGCTGCACCGTCCCCAGCCAGCGGATCGACAAGGCCGTGAACACCTCGATGCCCAGGCCCTCCCAGGTGTGCAGCAGGACCGAGTTGCCGGCCGCGCGGACCAGCTCCCGGTGGAAACCCACCGTGTGCCGCACCTGGGCCGTGCCGTCGGCCTCCCGGTCGGCGTCGTACAGGGCGGAGACATGGGGCTCCAGCGCCGAGCAGTCCTCCGCCAGCCGCACCGCCGCCAGCTCCGCCGCGATCGCCTCCAGACCGGCCCGGACCGGGTAGCTCTCCTCGAGGTCCGCCGCCGTCAGGTTGCGCACTCGCACGCCCTTGTTCGGCGCGGACTCGATCAGCCGCAGCGACTCCAGCTCGCGCAGCGCCTCCCGCACCGGAGTCTGGCTGACCTCCAGCTCGGTCGCGATCCGCCGCTCCACGATCCGCTCGCCCGGCTGCCAGCGGCCGCTGACGATCCCCTCCACGATGTGCTCGCGGATCTGTTCGCGCAGCGAGTGGACGACGGGCGCGGTCATGAGAGCTCCTTAGGGAGGGGCCGCCCCTCGGCCCCTGGCGCGTTTGACGTTTAGACAATACGGCCGAGTACACGTCCGGGAGGGTCGCACGGGGGTGCTTTCGCGCAGGTGAGACGAGGCTTACACGCTCTCAGCTGGGAGTCTTCGGCCGAGACGGGAAAAGCGGTGCCCCCGCCCGGAAACTCCGGGCGGGGGCACCGTACAGCTGCCGCTGGGGGCTACAGGCCGAGCTCGACCTCGAACTCGCCCGCCTCCAGGATCGCCTTGACCGCGGTCAGGTAACGGGCCGCGTCGGCGCCGTCCACCAGACGGTGGTCGTAGGAGAGGGTCAGGTAGGTCATGTCGCGGACGCCGATGACCGTGCCCTCCTCCGTCTCGATGACCGCCGGACGCTTGACCGTGGCACCGATACCGAGGATCGCGACCTGGCCCGGCGGCACGATGATCGTGTCGAAGAGCGCACCGCGCGAACCGGTGTTGGAGATGGTGAAGGTCGCGCCGGACAGCTCGTCCGGAGTGATCTTGTTGGCGCGGACCTTGCCCGCGAGCTCCGCCGTGGCCTTGGCGATACCGGCGATGTTGAGGTCACCGGCGTGCTTGATGACCGGGGTCATCAGGCCCTTCTCGGAGTCCACCGCGATACCGATGCTCTCGGTGTCGAAGTAGGTGATGGTCCCGTCGGCCTCGTTGATCCTGGCGTTGATCGGCGCGTGCGCCTTCAGCGCCTGGGCCGCCGCCTTGACGAAGAACGGCATCGGGGAGAGCTTGACGCCCTCACGGGCCGCGAACGAGTCCTTGGCCCGGCCGCGCAGCTTCATCAGACGCGTGACGTCGACCTCGACGACCGAGGACAGCTGCGCCTGCTCGTGCAGCGCCTTGACCATGTTGTCGCCGATGACCTTGCGGATGCGCGGCATCTTGACGGTCTGGCCGCGGAGGGGAGAGGCCTCCAGGGTCGGCGCCTTCTTGGCGGCCGGTGCAGCGGCGGCGGCCGGAGCCGGAGCGGCTGCGGCGGCCTTCGCGGCCTCGGCGGCGGCGGTGACGTCCTGCTTGCGGATCCGGCCGCCGACGCCGGTGCCCTTGACGGTGGCCAGGTCGACGCCGTTCTCGGCGGCGAGCTTGCGCACCAGCGGGGTCACGTAGGCGCCGTCGTCACCGGAGGTGGCGGCCGGAGCCGGAGCTGCGGCGGGCGCGGGCGCGGGAGCGGACGGGACCGGCTCGGGAGCCGGGGTGGTCTGCTGCTGCGGGGCCGGAGCCGTGGGCGCCTGCGGGGCCGGCGCCGGGGCCGCGGGGGCGGCCGGGGCGGGAGCCGGAGCGGGGGCCTCGGCAGCCGGGGCCGGAGCCGGGGCGGCGGGGGCCGGTGCGGCGGCCGGAGCCGCGCCCGGGGCGCCGATGACGGCCAGCTTGGCACCGACCTCGGCCGTCTCGTCCTCGGCGACCGTGATCTCCAGCAGCACACCGGAGGTGGGCGCCGGGATCTCGGTGTCGACCTTGTCCGTGGAGACCTCGAGCAGCGGCTCGTCGGCCTCGACGGAGTCGCCGACCTCCTTCAGCCACCGGGTGACGGTGCCTTCGGTGACGGACTCGCCGAGCGCGGGCAGGACGACGTCCGTGCCCTCGGCGCTGCCGCCGCCGGAAGCGGCCTCCGCGGTGGGAGCGGGCGCCGGGGCGGCCTGCTCGGTGGACGGCCGGGCGGCCGGCTCGGGCTCGGGAGCCGGAGCGGCGACCTCCTCGGCCGCGGGGGCCGGGGCGGCAGCCGGTGCGCCGGTGCCGTCGTCGATGACGGCCAGCTCGGCGCCGACCTCGACCGTCTCGTCCTCGGCGACCTTGATGGACGCCAGGACACCGGCGGCGGGCGACGGGATCTCGGTGTCGACCTTGTCGGTCGAGACCTCGAGCAACGGCTCGTCGGCCTCTACGCGCTCACCCTCGGCCTTCAGCCAGCGGGTGACGGTGCCCTCGGTGACGCTCTCGCCGAGCGCCGGAAGGGTTACGGAAACCGCCATGGTTTCGGTTGCTCCTTACGAAATTGCGGAAGTCTGTGTTCGTCGCGGAGTTCGTCGACCGAGGGTCAGTCGTGCGCGTGGAGGGGCTTGCCGGCCAGGGCCAGGTGGGCCTCGCCCATCGCCTCGTTCTGGGTCGGGTGGGCGTGGATGAGCTGCGCGACCTCGGCGGGCAGCGCCTCCCAGTTGTAGATCAGCTGGGCTTCGCCGACCTGCTCGCCCATGCGGTCGCCGACCATGTGGACGCCGACCACGGCACCGTCCTTGACCTGGACGAGCTTGATCTCGCCCGAGGTGTTGAGGATCTTGCTCTTGCCGTTGCCCGCGAGGCTGTACTTCAGAGCGACGACCTTGTCCGCACCGTAGATCTCCTTGGCCTTGGCCTCGGTGATGCCCACGGAGGCGACCTCGGGGTGGCAGTACGTCACCCGGGGGACACCGTCGTAGTCGATCGGAACGGTCTTGAGACCGGCCAGGCGCTCCGCCACCAGGATGCCCTCGGCGAAGCCGACGTGCGCGAGCTGGAGCGTCGGGACCAGGTCACCGACGGCGGAGACGGTCGGGACGTTGGTGCGCATGTACTCGTCGACCAGGACGTAGCCGCGGTCCATGGCGACGCCCTGCTCCTCGTAGCCCAGGCCCTGGGACACGGGGCCGCGGCCGACGGCCACCAGCAGGACCTCCGCCTCGAACTCCTTGCCGTCGGCGAGGGTGACCTTGACACCGTCCTGGGTGTACTCGGCCTTCGAGAAGAAGGTGCCCAGGTTGAACTTGATGCCGCGCTTGCGGAACGCGCGCTCAAGAAGCTTGGAGGAGTTCTCGTCCTCGACCGGGACGAGGTGCTTCAGGCCCTCGATCACGGTGACGTCCGAGCCGAAGGACTTCCAGGCGGAGGCGAACTCGACGCCGATGACACCGCCGCCGAGGACGATCGCCGACTTCGGCACACGGTCCAGCACGAGGGCGTGGTCGGAGGAGATGATCCGGTCGCCGTCGATCTCCAGGCCCGGCAGCGACTTCGGCACGGAGCCGGTCGCGAGGAGCACGTGGCGGCCCTGGACGCGCTGACCGTTGACATCGACGGAGGTCGCCGAGGACAGACGTCCCTCGCCCTCGATGTACGTCACCTTGCGCGAGGCGATGAGACCCTGCAGACCCTTGTACAGGCCCGCGATGACGCCGTCCTTGTACTTGTGGACGGCCGGTACGTCGATGCCCTCGAGGGTGGCCTTCACACCGAACTGCTCGCTCTCGCGGGCCTGGTCGGCGATCTCGCCCGCGTGCAGCAGGGCCTTGGTGGGAATGCAACCCCGGTGCAGGCAGGTACCGCCGACCTTGTCCTTCTCGATCAGGGCGACGTCCAGGCCCAGCTGCGCCCCGCGCAGGGCCGCGGCGTAACCACCGCTACCACCGCCGAGGATCACTAGGTCGAAAACGGTGCTGGCGTCGTTCGCCACGTCACGTCCTCCATGCATGTGCGCCACGCCGGTCTCCAGTGACCGGTCGGCGGCTGGTGTCCGGCCGCTCGTTCTTCGGCCCTTCGGTGGGGGCCCTGTCCTGCCGAGCCCCATCTTCGCACCTGTCGCCGGTGAAAGAGACGCCGGGCCGGGCTGTGAGACGCACCACGCTCATTTGTGACCACACACCGGGCAGTCGGCCGGCGGGGCCTCGCACCACCCGCACGCGAGGCCCCGCCGACCACGACTCAGCCCAGATCGCCCGCCGCGGTCAGCTCGGCCAGCCGGACCAGCGTGCGCACGGCCGTACCCGTACCGCCCTTGGGTGTGTAGCCGAACGGGCCGCCGTCGTTGTACGCGGGCCCGGCGATGTCCAGGTGCGCCCAGGTGATCCCCTCACCCACGAACTCCCGCAGGAACAGCCCGGCGACCAGTCCGCCGCCCATCCGCTCACCCATGTTCGCGATGTCGGCGGTGGGGGAGTCCATCCCCTTGCGCAGGTGTTCCGGCAGCGGCATCGGCCACGCCGGCTCACCCACCTCCTCGGCGGCCTCGTGCACCGCGGAGCGGAACGCGTCGTCGTTCGCCATGACCCCGAACGTCCGGCTGCCCAGCGCCAGCATCATCGCGCCGGTCAGCGTCGCCACGTCCACGATCGCGTCCGGCTTCTCCTCCGACGCCGCCCACAGCGCGTCGGCCAGGACCAGCCGGCCCTCCGCGTCGGTGTTGAGCACCTCCACCGTCTTGCCGCTGTACATGCGCAGCACGTCACCCGGCCGGGTCGCGGAACCCGACGGCATGTTCTCGGCCAGCGCCAGCCAGCCGGTGACATTGACCTCCAGGCCGAGCCGCGCGGCGGCGACGACCGCGGCGAAGACCGCTGCCGCCCCGCTCATGTCGCACTTCATCGTCTCGTTGTGACCGGCCGGCTTCAGCGAGATGCCGCCCGAGTCGTACGTGATGCCCTTGCCGACGAAGGCGAGGTGCTTCTTCGCCTTGGAGGAGGTGTACGACAGCTTCACCAGCCGCGGACCCGCCGCCGACCCGGCGCCGACTCCGAGGATGCCGCCGTAGCCGCCCTTGACCAGGGCCTTCTCGTCGAGCACCTGCACCTTGATGCCGTGCTCCTTCGCCGCGGTCTGCGCGACGGCGGCGAACGCCTCGGGGTCGAGGTCGTTCGGCGGCATGTTGATCAGGTCGCGGGCGCGGTTGAGCTCCTCGACCACGGCGGTGGCGCGTTCGAGCGCCGCCTTGTACTCCCGGTCGCGGGGCTTGCCGCCGAGCAGCGCGGCCTCGGCGAGCGGCGCCTTGCCGTTCTTGGCCTTGGCGCCCTTGCTGTTGGCGGCCGCGCCGGCCTTGTACGCGTCGAAGCTGTACGCCCCGAGCAGTACGCCCTCCGCGACCGCGCCGGCGTCGGCGGCGTCCGCGAGCGGCAGCGCGAACGCGGCCTTCTTCGTGCCGGTGAGGGCGCGGGCCGCGACACCGGCGGCCTTGCGGAGTGCCTCCGCGTCGAACCCGGAGTCCTTCTCGGGCTCGGCGCCCAGGCCCACCGCCACCACGAGCGGCGCCTTGAAGCCTGCCGGTGCGGGCAGCTTCGTCACTTCGCCCTCGGCACCGGCGGCGCCGAGGGTCTCCAGGACGCCGGCGAGTTTGCCGTCGTACGCCTTGTCCACGGCCTCGGCGCCCGGTGCGACGACCGGGCCTTCGGCACCCTTGGCAACACCGATCACGATCGCGTCGGCCCGCAGGCCGGGCGCCGCGGCGGTACTGAGAGTGAGAGCAGTCACGGTGGTGAAATCTCGCTTCCGTTGAAGTGTGCTGTGGCCGAACACGGGTGGGTCGACCGGGCCCGACAAGCGACCCTGGAGCCCTCCTGCGGAACGGTCTTGACAGGGCGGGCAAAGCCCCGGCATGAGCCTACGCTCGGGACCGCTGCCGCTCACACGGGTCCTGAGCTCTACGAAGGCGGACCCGGGGGAACGTGCCCGCCCCGTAGATCATCCTTGGAGGTGAAACACCACTTCCCGCACACTCTGGAGCCCGCCCGGTGAGACGCCCCGCCCTGTTCGCTGCCCTGTTCCTGCTGCTGACGGCCTGCACGACAGCCCCCGGTCGGGACGCCGGCGGGCAGGCCGGCGACCGCTGGCGGCCGCACCCGGGAGTGGCCTGGCAGTGGCAGCTCAGCGGCCGTGTCGACACCGGCGTCGACGTCCCGGTCTACGACATCGACGGCTTCGACCAGTCCGGGGCGACGGTCGCCGCGCTGCACGACGAGGACCGCAAGGTGATCTGCTACCTCTCGACCGGGGCCTGGGAGGACTGGCGGCCCGACGCCGACGAGTTCCCCAGGTCGGTGCTGGGCAAGGGCAACGGCTGGAAGGGGGAGCGCTGGCTCGACATCCGTCGCACGGACGTTCTGAAGCCCCTGATGGCGGCCCGCATCGACATGTGCCGCGAGAAGGGCTTCGACGCGGTGGAGCCGGACAACATGGACGGCTACCGCAACCGCACCGGCTTCCCGCTGACGGCCTCGGACCAGCTCCGCTACAACCGGCTGGTCGCCGAGCTGGCCCACGACCGCGGTCTGGCCGTGGGCCTGAAGAACGACCTCGACCAGATCCCGCAGCTGGTGGCCGACTTCGACTTCGCGGTCAACGAACAGTGCGCCCAGTACGGGGAATGCGCTGCCCTGAAGCCCTTCATCACGGCGGACAAGGCCGTGTTCCACGTCGAGTACGAACTGCCGACCGACCGATTCTGCGCCGACTCCCGTCGCCTGAAGCTGAGTTCGATGCTCAAGAAGTACGAACTGGGGGTGTGGCGCGAGGCCTGTTGACCACCCCGGCGCTCACCTCAGCGTCAGCACCACGAGCGCGGTGGTGGCCGCGGTCTCGGCGAGCCCTCCGAACACGTCACCGGTCACTCCGCCGAACCGCCGGGTGCAGTGCCGCAGGAGGAGTTCGGCGATCCCGACGGCGACGACGACCGACAGTGCCGTGCGACCGATGTCGTACGCCCCGAGGAGCGCGCCCGCGCCGGCGGCGGCCACGACGGTGCCAAGGGCGGTGAGCAGGGCGGCGCGCGCCGGGACCACGCCCGCGACCGCCGCGCCCAGCCCCTCCGGCCGCGCGGCCGGCACCCCGGCGCGGGCCGCCAGGGTGAGCGCGAGGCGTGCGGCGGTCGCCGAGACGACGGCGGCCACCGCGCCCCCGGTCCACGAGGCGCCGTACAGCTGCGACAGCGCGGCCACCTGCGCGAACAGGACGAGGACGAGGGCGATCACCCCGAAGGGCCCGATGTCCGACTGCTTCATGATCCGCAGGGCGTCCTCGGCGGGCTTGCCGCTGCCGAGCCCGTCCGCCGTGTCCGCGAGCCCGTCGAGATGCAGACCCCGGGTGAGGACGGCGGGCACCGCGACGGTGGCGACGGCGGCCAGGAGGGACGAGGCACCGAGGAGGAGCAGCAGGAGCCCGACGGCGGCGGAGAGGCCCCCCAGCACCACTCCGACCAGCGGAGCGCAGAGCATTCCGCCCCGGGCGGCCTCCCGGTCCCAGCGGCTCACCCTGACGGGGAGCACACTGAGGGTGCCGAAGGCGAAACGGAAACCGTCGAGCGGCAGGACCATGGACACCTCCGCAGACTAGCCAGTGCCGCGGCAGGCAATGTTCGCCCCGTCCGCCCCACAAACATCTCCGCCACGGTCCTAGCCCGGACGCCACATCCGCCGGGCGGCCCTCCCCGCCCCCAGGAAGACTGGGAGCATGGGCCACTGGCTGCAGCGCAACATCGTCGAACCGGGCAAACTCCCGCTGTTGCTGGCCCTGACCGCCTTCGTCCTCACCTTCCTGATCACCCGGGTCATCACCCGCATGATCCGGGCGGGCAAGGGGCCCTTCGGCAACGTCAGCACCGGGGGAGTGCACATCCACCACGTGGTCCCCGGGATCATCCTCACCGTCCTCGGCGGCTTCGGGGCGGTCGCCAGCCATCGGCACGGCTTCGGCTCGTCCGCCTTCGCGGTCGTCTTCGGAATCGGCACGGGCCTGGTGCTGGACGAGTTCGCGCTGATCCTGCACCTCGACGACGTCTACTGGACCGAGGCCGGCCGGCAGAGCGTCGAGGTGGTGGTGCTCACGGCGGCCCTCGTTGGCCTGGCCCTCGTCGGGTTCCTGCCGTTCGGCGTCGACGACATGTCGCAGGAGGAGCTACAGGACCGCGGCGGCGTCATCTCCGGCGTGGTGGTCAACTTCCTCTTCGCCCTGCTCGTGCTGAGCAAGGGCAAGGTCCGCATGGCGATCTTCAGCGTGATCATCCCCCTTGTCGGTCTCTTCGGACTTGTCCGCCTGGCCCGCCCCGGCTCCTTCTGGGCCAAGCGCTTCTACCGGCGTCGCCCGCGGGCCCGCGCGAAGGCGATCCTGCGTGCCTACCGTCACGACCGCCGCTGGGTGGGCCCCCGCCGCAGGCTTCAGGACCTGATCGGCGGCAAGCCGGACCCGGTGGTCGCCCGCCGGTGACGCAGGGCCGACACCCCGCACAGCACCAGGGCCACCGCGATGGCCGCCAGATGTTCCTTGCCGGCCAGGTTCTCCGCCACCACCGCCTCGACCACCATCGCCGCGATCACCCCGCCCGCGGTGACACGGGCGCCGTAGCGCCAACCCAGGAACACCGCGAGGCCCACCACGGCCGCCGACGGGCCGGTGTCCACCACGTACGCGTCCGAGCCGGGCAGGCCCAGGGCGTGGTCGGGGCCCAGCCGGATGCCCAGGCGCGCGTAGAGGGTCCCGGCGAGCGTGGCCGCGTAGGCCAGAGCGAGCGTCCGCCACCGGCCCAGACAGATCTCGGCGATCCCGAACACCAGCAGGAGCTGCGCCAGGGCACCCCACACGGGAAGGTCCAGCGCGGGCACGAACAGGGAGAGAGGAGTGCGCAGCAGCGCCGGCCACAGGGGATCCACGGCGCGCACGGCCCCGATGTCCTGCACGAACCGGTAACCCCACGACTGGTTCTGCACGTAGTGCAGCAGCGCCGTCAGACACACCGCGCCGATCGTCATCGGGATCGCCCGCCACCCGCGCCGGAGCAGCGGCTCACGCACGGTGACGTACAGCAGCCCCCATTCGGCGCGGACCCAGCGGGTGAGCGTCTTCATCGGGTGCTCCCCGTTTCCGTCCCCGCCCCCGTCCCCCTCTCCGTCCTCGTCACGTCCGTGTCGCCGTGAGCTTCGGCAGTCCCGGCGCCTGGAGGAACCCCTCCGCGCGCGCCGACGCGATGCCGATGCGCGGCAGGTCCGCGCTCTTCTCGAAGAGCAGGAACCGCGGCTCCCAGATGGGCCGGTACTTGGCGTTGGCGCGGTACAGCGACTCGATCTGCCACCAGCGGGAGAAGAAGCTGAGCAGCGAGCGCCACAGCCTCAGCACCGGCCCGGCACCCAGACGTGCGCCACGTTCGAAGACCGACCGGAACATGGCGAAGTTGAGCGAGACCTGGGTGACCTGGATCTCGTGGGCGCGGCGCAGGAGTTCGATCACCATGAACTCCATCAGGCCGTTGTCGGAGTTCCGGTCGCGCCGCATGAGGTCGAGGGACAGCCCGTGCGGCCCCCAGGGCACGAAGGACAGCAGGGCCCTCAACTCGCCCCTGGCGTCGGTGCACTCGATCATCACGCACCGCCCGTCGTCCGCATCCCCGAGTCGCCCCAGCGCCATGCTGAACCCGCGTTCGGTGGCTCCGTCCCGCCAGGCGTCGGCGCGTTCCAGCAGACACGTCATCTCGGCGGCCGGAATGTCCTCGTGCCGTCGGACGCGCACCGCGTACCCCGCCCGGCCGACCCGGTTGTGGGCCTGTCGCACGGTCCGCATGGCCCGCCCCTCCAGCGTGAACTCGGCCACCTCGACGATCGCCTCGTCCCCGAGTTCCAGGGCGTCCAGACCGTGCCGCGCGTACACGGTTCCCGCCTCCTCGCCCGCGCCCATCACCGCCGGGATCCACCCGTGCGCCCGCGCCTCGGCGAGCCAGGGCTCGATCGCGCCGGGCCAGGCCTCCGGGTCGCCGAGCGGATCACCGGAGGCCAGCGACACCCCGCCGATGACCCGGTACGCCACGGCCGCCTTGCCGGTCGGCGACCAGACGACGCTCTTCTCCCGCCGCAACGCGAAGTACCCGAGCGAGTCCCGCTCACCGTGCCGCTCCAGCAGCGCCCGCAGCCGTCGCTCGTCGTCCTCGGTGAGCGGGTCCACGGCCCGCCGGGAGCGGAAGGCGGCGTACAGGACGGCGAGGACGAGGACCGTGCTGAGCACGTTGACGACGACGTTCACCCAGTTCGGCGGGGCGATCCCGGGGAGGTGGGAGTCGTCTGCGGCGACCGAGACCAGCCGCAGGGTGCCGTAGCGCCAGCGCTCCGCGAAGGCGGACGGGCCGGGCGCCTGGTCGGTGACCGTCACCAGCAGCGCGGCGAGCAGCGAGGACACCAGCAGCCCGCCGACCGCGACGGCGGCGGCGAGCTTCGGGTTGGACCGGTCGCCCTTGGCGTAGAACTCCCGCCGCCCGACCAGCAGCGCGGCCACGAACGCGGAGGTGAGGACGAGCGACATCCAGTTCTGGGCGTACTGCCGCACCTCCGGGGCCGCCATGGCCCAGCCGAACAGCAGCAGGAACGGCCCGGCCAGCGCGAGGTTCAGGATCCAGGCCGCCCGTTTCCGCCGCCCCATGGTGATCGCGAGGAACACCGTGAACACACCGGAGGCGAAGCCGGCGGTCAGCAGATACGGCGTGAAGTAGTTCTCCTGGTTGTGGCGGCGCACGTCCTGCCCCAGGGAGACCCACACCGCACTGAGGAAGTTGACGAACGCGACGGCACGCAGGTACCACACGGCGAGCCCGGCGGCCCGCCGCGAAGCGGCCGTGGACCGCCGGTCCACCGTGGCGTGCCGGTCCGGCACGGTCGGTGGGGCCGACGTACCCGGTCGGGCCGTCGTACCCGGTGGGGTGCGGGGCCGGTCCTGTTCCGTGGCAATTCGGACATCTCCCATGAATGGGGATCATGCCCGTTTTCCACCGCCGTGACGCTCAGCCACGACGGCGTACGGCGGCGTAGGGCGGCGCCGGGGCGTGAGGGCGCCCGGCCGCGTCGGTGCCCGGCCGTGACCGCGTGGTCCCACGGTGCCGAACCGGCCGGAGGCTACGCCTCTTTCCCCGGTGCCCCGTCCTTTCGCAGCTCGCCGGAGTCCTCCAGTTTTCCGGAGTTCTCCAACCCCTCGGACCCCTCCAACCCCTCGGTCTTCTCCAGTCCCTCGGGCCCCTCCAGCTCTCCCGAATCCTCCGGCTTCTCAGAAAACTCCGGCTTCTCAGGAAGCTCCGCGGCCAGCGCCGCCGCGGCCTGTACCAGCGGCAACGCCAACAGCGCGCCCGCGCCCTCCCCGACGGTCACGCCGTGATCCAGCAGAGGCTCCAAGGCCATCCGGTCCAGCGCCTTCGCCTGCCCCGGCTCCCCGCTGCTCTGCCCGGCCAGCCACCAGTCCGGCGCCCGGAACGCGATCCGCTGCCCCACCAGCGCGCACGCGGCCACCACGACCCCGTCCAGAATCACCGGCAACTTCCGCACCGCGCTCTGCAGCAGGAACCCGGTGATCGCGGCGAGGTCCGCCCCGCCGACCGTCGCCAGCAACTGCAACTGCTCCCCGAGCACCGGCCGGGCCCGCCGCAGCGCGTCCCGGATCGCCGCGCACTTGCGCATCCACGCGAGGTCGTCGATGGCCTGACCGCCCCGCCCGGTCACCACGGACGCGTCCGTCCCGCACAGCGCGGCGATCAGCACGCCCGCCGCCGTGGTGCCGCCCACGCTCACATCGCCGAGCACCACCAGATCCGTACCGGAGTCGGCCTCCTCGTCGGCCACCGCCACCCCGGCCCGGAAGGCGGCCTCCGCCTCCTCCAGGGTCAGCGCGTCCTCGATGTCGATACGCCCGCTGCCGCGCCGCACCCGGTGCCGCGTGACCTCGCCGGGCAGGGCCTCCGGCGCGCAGTCCAACGCCATGTCGATCACCCGCACCGGCACCCCGAGCCGCCGCGCGAGCACCGACACCGGGCGGCCGCCCTCCAGGACCTCCCGCACCAACTCCGCGGCGGTGCCCGCGGGTCGTGCCGAGACGCCCAGTTCGGCGATCCCGTGGTCCCCGGCGAACAGCACGACCCGCGGCCGGTCGACCGTGCGTACCGGCACGGCGGACTGTGCCGCGGCCAGCCACTCACCCAGTTCGTCGAGGCGGCCCAGTGCTCCGGGCGGCACGATCTGACGTTCCCGGCGCGCCTCGGCGTCGCGGCGCACACCACCGTCGGGGCGCTCGATCAGATCGGTGAAGTCGTCGAGATTAAGCGAGCTCATTCGCCGAACAGTACCGGCCGCGATCGAACACGACGGCGTCATGTCGCCACGACGACGGAGCGACGTCGTTGCGCTCCAGATCGCCATCCCATACGTTCCGTTTTGCAGCGGATTGTCATACGTCTCCGGGAGCCGCCCATGCCCGCACCGTCCGCCCTCTCCGCGCGGCGCCTGCGCTCCACGGCCCGGGCGATACTGCCGTTCCCCGAGCCGGAGAGCTGGCTGGACGTCGGCACCGGCGAGGCCCGCTTCCCGAAGGCGGCGAAGGAGCTCTTCCCTTACACGTCTTTCGACGGCCTGGACGCCACCCACCGGGTCGAGCTGGCCCGGCGCGCCGAGCACGTCGAGGAGGCCCATGTGGGGCTCCTGACGGACCCGCGGATCACGACCCGGCTGCGCGCCCGCTATGACGTGGTCAGCATGCTCCACCACCTGCCGCACACCCCGGACCCCCGCGAGGAACTCCACGCGGCGCTGGCCGTCCTGCGTCCCGGTGGTCACCTCCTGCTCGAAGCCCCCGACCCGCAGTGCGCGTTCGCCTCACTCCTCGGCGAACGATGGCTCCCGCGGGCCCGCCGGCTGCGGCTGCTGTCCCTGGACGACCTGTGCACGGAACTGGAGTCCCAGGGCTGCACGATCGTCAGGACGGACCGCCGGGCCGCGCACCTCCCCCACGACCTGTCGGCCGCGCTGTCCCTGTCCCTGCCCCGGTATCTGCCCCCGTGGGCGACCAGCCCCCTGGTGGCCGCGGCGAAGGCGCTGGACCACGCCCTGGCCCCCCTGCTCGGACGCACCCGCTTCTCGAACACCTACCGACTCATCGCCCGCCGCGATGCGTCAGCCCCGTAGCACCAGCGCCTGACCAGCGACCACCAGCAGCACCTGCTCGCACTCGTTCGCGAACGCCGCGTTCAGCCGCCCGAGTTCGTCCCGGTAGCGCCGTCCGGACGCGGTGGCCGGCACGATCCCCGAGCCCACCTCGTTCGACACGGCGACCACGGTCCGCCCGGTGGCGCGGACCGCCTCCGTCAACTCCCGTACCCGCGCCCGCAACGCCCGTTCGCCGCCGTCGGCCCACTGGGCGTCGTCCCACGCCCCGACGGCGTCCATTGCGTCCGTCAGCCACAGCGACAGACAGTCCACGAGCAACGGCGGCCCGTCCTCCTTCAGCAGCGGCACCAGGTCGCACGTCTCGGCCGTACGCCACGACCCCGGCCGCCGTTCCCGGTGCGCGGCGACGCGGGCCGCCCACTCGCTGTCCTCGTTGCGGGAACCGCCGGTCGCGACATACAGCACGTCCGGAAAGGCCTCCAGCCGCCGCTCGGCCTCCACCGACTTCCCCGACCGGGCGCCGCCCAGCACCAGCGTCCGCCGCGGCACATCCGGTACGTCCTCGTACACGCCCACCGCAAGAGTCGTCCCGTCCGGCACCGCCCGCGCCCCCGCCGCGGCCAGCCGGCGTCGCATCTCGGGCCCCGGCGAAGCGTCGTGGTCGAGATGCACGGCGATCACGTCCGTCGTGGGCCCGACCGCCCCCACGGCCCGCAGTCGCGCCAGGGCGTCCGGCCGCCCCACGACATCCGCGAGCACCATGTCGTACGTTTCCGTGGCACCCTCTTCCAGTCCGGCGGGCGCACCCCCGGGCGGCAGGTACAGCAGCCGCTGCCCGCCCGGCCCGGCCACCGCGTACCCGGTGCCCGGCGTGTCCATCGCCACCGCCCGCACCCGATGCCCCGTCAGCAGCGCCAACTCCCGCCCGTCGGGCACCCGTCCGGGCTGCGGCAGCCCCGCAGGCACCTCGACCGCCGGCCCGTCGTGCGGATGCGACAGCAGCACCTGCCGTACCCGGCTCAGCGAATGCCCCGCCCGGGCCGCCGCGAACGCCGCACCGGGCGTCAGATCGAGCAGCAAGGTCCCGTCCACGAGCACCGCGGTGGCCGCCCGGGCGGCCACCCCGAGGGCGGTGGCACAGACAGCACAGGGACAGTCGGGGCGGGGAAGCCCCGCGGGGGCGCCGGTACCGAGCAAAGTTGCTTCCACGGCCCCGATTCTCGCCGGTCGCCGCTGCTCGTGCGCGCCCGAGTCCCCCGAGGGACGCGGGACCGCCGCTACATGCGGCTCCGCCGCATCGTGAACCTCCCCCGGTTCTGCACAGCTGACCCAGCGGAGCGAATAGGGTGCGGAGAGGAGCCGGACCAAGATCCGGCTCCTGCTCTGCTCGTGCTCAGACGTGGGAGGCGTACATGGCGGCATGGACGTGGCGATTCGAGACGGCCGACGGGGCGGAGGTCCAGCCCGCGGTGCAGCCCGAGGAATTCACCACGCAGGGGGACGCCGAGTCCTGGCTCGGGGAGTACTGGAAGGACCTGCTGGCCGGCGGCGCGGAACAGGTGCGTCTGTTCGAGGACGCCACGGAGATCTACGGGCCGATGAGCCTGCGCGCGGCGGAAGAGGCATAGGGGGGCGGGGGCGGCCGTGCACCGGTCGCCCCTTCTCACTGCTCGCCGGTGTCACATCCCGGGGGGCCAGGGCGGCCAGGGGCGGCCTGCATGGGCTCAGCCGCGCACTCCGCACAGATGCAGCAGGGCCGCCACTCCGCGATACGGGTCCGAGCGCCCCGCCCGTTCCTCGACCGCGAGCAGATCCGACAAGTCGTCCGGGACATCCGTCCCGTCCGCCGCCGTGTCCGTGAAGACCCGCACGCCGTACCAGGCCTGCAAAGGCGCCCCGATGCCGGCGAGCGTCGCGGTCAGCGTCTCCAGCCGGTCGGCCCGGACGTCGAGGCCCAGCCGGTTGAGGTAGGCGGTGGTGTCGAAGGCGGTGAGCGCCCCGGCCCAGTCCCCGGACAGTCCCGGCCGCATCGCCAGCGCGTTCCCGTTGCGCACGAGGAGCGAGAGCAGCCCGCCCTGGGCGAGCATCCGGGCCAGCCCCGCCAGCAGCGGATCCGGCTCCTCGACGTACATCAGCACGCCGTGGCACAGCACCACGTCGAAGCTGCCCGGCAGGAAGTGCACCCCGGTGTCCCGGCCGTCGCTCTGGACGAGCCGCATCCGCGCCCGGATCCCCTCCGGCTCGGCGGCGAGCGCCTCCCTGGCGACAGAGATCATCTGGGGATCCTGCTCGACCCCGGTGACCTGGTGCCCGGCCCGGGCCAGCCGCAGCGCCTGCGTGCCCTGGCCCATCCCCACGTCGAGTACCCGCAGCCGTCGCCCCACCGGGAACCGCCCGGCTATCTGCTCGTCGAGCTGCCGGGCCACCAGCTCCTGTCGTACGACATCCCGCAGCTCACCCAGCTTGTTCAGCCAGGCATCCGCCGCGCCCCCGGTGAACGGCGTCGTGCTCAGGGCCGCTCTCCACGCTTGACCTGCGGCTTCGGCAGTCGGAGCCGACGCATCTGGAGGGAGCGCATCAGCGCGTAGGCGACCGCGCCCTTACGGCCCTGGTCCGGGAAGCGCTCGGCCAGCCGCTTCTTCAGGCGGAAGCCCGTGAGGATCGAGTCGAGCACGATCAGCACGATCACGACCAGCCACAGCAGCAGCGCGATGCTCTGCAGCGAACCCACCCGCACCATGCTCAGCACGAGGATGACCACGGCCATCGGCAGGAAGAACTCCGCCACGTTGAACCGCGAGTCGATGTAGTCGCGGGCGAACTTGCGCACGGGGCCCTTGTCACGCGCGGGCAGGTACCGCTCGTCGCCGGTGGCCAGGGCCTGGCGCTGCTTGTCCATCTGGACGCGGCGCTCGTCGCGCTGGCGTTTGGCGGCCTCCTTGCGCGTCGTCGGCGTGTTGGCCACGCTGCGGCGCACCGACTGGGCCTCACTCCGCTTGGGTGTGGGCCGGCCCTTCGGGGCCTGCGGGTCACGGGTCAGCTTGGAGTCGGTCAGCGGCGCCTTGTCGGCGGCGGGGGCCTTCTCATCCTTCGCACGGCTACGGAACACAAAAACCAAGGGTACGGGGTGCGGGGGCATGGACCCCAGCCCGGTGGGGAACGATCCGGCAACACCAGTCGTCTGTACTGGGGACAGATGGGGACGTCGGTGACCCAATACTCACTCGGTGACCCGGTGCTCACCCTGAAGGTCACCTACTCCTTACGCGGGAGCGGGGCCTGGCGCAGTCGTCCTTGGGGATGAGCGCATCAGTCCCTGAACAGTGCGGTAATGGATGCAGGGCCCGTACTGTGGGTTCTGTCGCAGCAGCTGAGCTGGAGTCCGTCAGAAGGGGGCGCGCGAAGCCCATGAGCGGTGTCATGAAGCGTATGGGGATGATCTTCCGCGCGAAGGCGAACAAGGCCCTTGACCGGGCCGAGGACCCGCGCGAAACCCTCGATTACTCGTACCAGAAGCAGCTGGAGCTGCTGCAGAAGGTGCGCCGTGGAGTCGCCGACGTGGCGACCAGCCGCAAGCGCCTGGAACTCCAGCTGAACCAGTTGCAGTCGCAGTCGTCCAAGCTGGAGGACCAGGGCCGCAAGGCGCTGGCGCTGGGCCGCGAGGACCTGGCCCGTGAGGCGCTCTCCCGTCGTGCCGCGCTCCAGCAGCAGGTGACCGACCTGGAGACACAGCACTCCACGCTGCAGGGCGAGGAGGAGAAGCTCACCCTGGCGGCCCAACGGCTCCAGGCCAAGGTCGACGCCTTCCGTACGAAGAAGGAGACGATCAAGGCCACGTACACCGCGGCCCAGGCGCAGACCCGGATCGGCGAGGCGTTCTCCGGCATCTCCGAGGAGATGGGCGACGTCGGCCTGGCCATTCAGCGCGCCGAGGACAAGACCGCGCAGCTCCAGGCCCGGGCGGGAGCGATCGACGAACTCCTCGCCTCCGGCGCGCTCGACGACCAGTCCGGCATGCACAAGGACGACATCCAGGCCGAGCTGGACCGGCTCTCCGGTGGTACGGATGTAGAGCTGGAGCTGCAGCGCATGAAGGCGGAGCTGGCCGGCGGCACCTCCGGGCAGCAGGCCCTCGAAGGTGGCACGAGCCAGCAGCAGTCCCAGCAGCAGCCGCAGGACACCCCCCGCTTCGACAAGCAGTGACAAGCAGTGACAAGCAGTCGCACAGTGTGACGAGCAGGGACAAACAGTAGGGCCCACGCCTGAGGAGGGCGACATGATCGTACGGATCATGGGGGAGGGGCAGGTGAGGCTGGCCGACGGCCACCTCACCGAGCTGAACAAGCTGGACGACGAGCTGCTCGCCGAGATGGAGAACGGCGACGGCCCCGGCTTCCGCCGCACCCTGGAAGCCTTGCTGTCCAAGGTCCGCGAACTGGGCGAGCCGCTCCCGGACGACTCCCTGGAACCGTCGGAACTCATCCTCCCGTCGCAGGACGCGACCCTGGAGGACGTCCAGGAACTACTGAGCGACGACGGGCTGATCCCGGGCTGAGCCCCCGCCTTCCGCAAGCCCGGCTCCGCACCTGAGGCAGACAGGAAACGTACAGGTGGCCCCCGTTCCGCCCCCGTCGGGGCCCCCGTACCGTTGGCAGACGTGAGCACCCTCGACCGCGCCCGGCGTCACGTCAGGGCGCACCCCATGGCGCTGGACGCGGCGATCGCAGCCGGCGTCCTCGTCTGCATGGTGGCCGGCTCGTTCGTGGACCCGCACTCGGAGCGCGACGTCAGCTGGGGCCTGCGCACCCCCGACACCCTCAGCCTGGTCCTGATCGTGCTCGGCTCGGTCGCCCTCGTGTTCCGCCGGCGAGCCCCCCTGACGGTCCTCGCCCTCACCGGAACCGTCTCCCTCGTCGAGGCAGTCACCAGCGACCCGCGTGCCCCCGTCGCCATGTCCGCGGTGATCGCCCTCTACACCGTCGCCGCCACCACCGACCGCCCCACCACCTGGCGCGCCGGACTGCTCACCATGACCGTCCTCACCGGCGCCTCCATGCTCGCCGGCCCGCTCCCCTGGTACGCCCAGGAGAACCTCGCGATCTTCGCCTGGACCGGCATCGGCGCCACCGCCGGCGACGCGGTCCGCAGCCGCCGCGCCTTCGTCCACGCCATAAGGGAGCGCGCCGAACGGGCCGAGCGCACCCGTGAGGAGGAGGCCCGCCGCAGGGTCGCCGAGGAACGCCTGCGCATCGCCCGTGACCTGCACGACGTCGTCGCCCACCACATCGCCCTGGTCAACGTCCAGGCCGGGGTCGCCGCCCACGTCATGGACAAGCGGCCCGACCAGGCCAAGGAGGCCCTGGCCCACGTACGGGAGGCCAGTCGCTCCGCGCTCAACGAACTGCGCGCCACCGTCGGCCTGTTGCGCCAGTCCGGGGACCCGGAGGCGCCGACCGAACCCGCCCCCGGCCTGGACCGGCTCGACGAACTCGTCGGCACCTTCCGCAGCGCCGGACTGCGCGTCGAGGTCGCCCGCGCCGACCACGGCACCACCCTGCCCGCCGCCGTCGGTCTGGCCGCCTACCGGATCGTCCAGGAGGCCCTCACCAACGTCCAGAAGCACGCCGGGACGCAGGCGAAGGCCGAGGTCAGCGTCGTCCGGGTGGGACCGGACATCGAGATCACCGTCCTCGACAACGGGACCGGCGAGGACGACGCCCCGCAGACCGGCGGCGGCCACGGCCTGCTCGGCATGCGGGAGCGGGTGACCGCCCTGCGCGGCACCCTCACCACCGGTCCCCGCTACGGCGGCGGCTTCCGCGTCCATGCGATCCTGCCGGTCAAGACCAGCACAGCCGTCACCGGAACGCCGGGGGAGCCCGTATGACCATCCGTGTCCTGCTCGCCGACGACCAGGCCCTGCTGCGCAGCGCCTTTCGCGTGCTCGTCGACTCCGAGCCCGACATGGAGGTCGTGGGCGAGGCGTCCGACGGAGCGGAGGCGGTGCGGCTGACCCGGGAACAGCGCGCCGACGTCGTCCTGATGGACATCCGGATGCCCGGCACGGACGGCCTCGCGGCCACCCGCATGATCAGCGCCGACGCCTCCCTCGCCCATGTCCGCGTGGTCATCCTGACCACCTTCGAGGTCGACGACTACGTCGTGCAGTCGCTGCGCGCGGGCGCCTCCGGCTTCCTCGGCAAGGGCTCCGAACCCGACGAACTCCTCAGCGCCATCCGGATCGCCGCCGGCGGCGAGGCCCTCCTGTCCCCGGCGGCCACCAAGGGTCTGATCGCCCGCTTCCTCGCCCAGGGCGACGCGGCGGACGACGAGCGGGACCCCGCCCGCGCGCAGCGCCTCGCCGCGCTCACCGGCCGGGAGCGCGAGGTACTGGTCCAGGTCGCCGGCGGGCACTCCAACGACGAGATCGCGGAGCGGCTGGAGGTCAGCCCGCTCACCGTGAAGACGCACGTCAACCGGGCCATGTCCAAGCTGGGCGCACGGGACCGGGCCCAGCTGGTGGTGATCGCGTACGAGTCGGGCCTGGTACGTCCAAGGGTGGAGTGAGCTCGACCTCGCCGTACTGCGCCCGGAGTATGCGCCGCATAAGGAACTGGACCTGGGGCCTACGGATCGGCACCCCCGCATGGCACAGGGTGTAGGGGCGGGCGCTCACATGTGCGGCCGCGTGAACTTCTGCCGCTCCAGAGGAGAGACCCTCACCCCATGTCCTGGCTGTCGAGATTCAGTCTCGCGCAACGGGCCCTGATAGGCCTGATGTCCATCATCGCGATCGCCTTCGGGGCGATCGCGATCCCGCAGCTGAAGCAGCAACTGCTGCCCACCATCGAACTGCCGGTCGTGTCCGTGCTGGCGCCCTACCAGGGCGCGTCTCCCGACGTCGTGGAGAAGCAGGTCGTCGAGCCCATCGAGGACAGCCTGGAGGCAGTCGACGGCATCTCGTCCGTCACCTCCACGGCGAGCGAGGGCAACGCCCTGATCATGGCGTCCTTCGACTACGGCATCGACACCCCGCAGCTGGTCGCCGACGTCCAGCAGGCCGTCAACCGGGCCCGCGTCCAGCTCCCGGACGACGTGGAGCCGCAGGTCGTCGCCGGGTCGACGGACGACATCCCGACCGTCGTCCTCGCCGTCACCTCCGACCAGGACCAGCAGGCCCTGTCCGACCGGCTCGACCGGACCGTCGTACCGGCTCTGAAGGACATCGACGGCGTCGGCCAGGTCACCGTCGACGGCGTACGGGACCTCCAGGTCACCGTCACCCCCGACGACGCGAAGCTGGCGAAGGCGGGTCTGACCGCTCAGGACCTCTCGCAGGCGCTCCAGGCGGGCGGCGCGACCGTCCCGGCCGGCTCCTTCGACGAGGACGGCGGCAACCGCACCGTCCAGGTGGGCGGCGGCTTCACCTCGCTGAAGCAGATCCAGGACCTGATGGTCACGGGCCAGGGCACCAAGAAGCCCGTACGCCTCGCCGACATGGCCGCGGTCGAGCAGCAGCAGGCCGTCGCCGACTCCATCACCCGGACGAACGGCAGGCCGAGCCTCGCGGTCACGGTCACCATGGACCACGACGGCAGTGCGGTCGCCATCTCCGACGCGGTCCAGGACAAGCTGTCCGACATGCGGGGGGACGTCGGTTCCGGCGCCACCGTCACGGTCGTCAGCGACCAGGGCCCGGCGGTCTCCAAGGCCATCGAGGGCCTGACCACCGAGGGCGCGCTCGGTCTGCTCTTCGCGGTCCTCGTCATCCTGGTCTTCCTCGCGTCGATCCGCTCGACGCTGGTCACGGCGGTGAGCATCCCGCTCTCCGTGGTCCTGGCCCTGATCGTGCTGTGGACCCGCGACCTGTCCCTGAACATGCTGACGCTGGGCGCGCTGACCATCGCCATCGGCCGGGTCGTCGACGACTCGATCGTGGTGCTGGAGAACATCAAGCGGCACCTCGGCTACGGCGAGGAGCGCCAGGACGCCATCCTGAAGGCGGTCCGTGAGGTGGCCGGCGCGGTGACGTCCTCGACGCTCACCACGGTCGCGGTCTTCCTGCCGATCGGCCTGGTCGGCGGCATGGTGGGCGAGCTGTTCGGCTCGTTCAGCCTGACCGTCACGGCGGCCCTGCTGGCCTCCCTGCTGGTGTCGCTGACGGTCGTCCCGGTCCTGTCGTACTGGTTCCTGCGCGTCCCGAAGGGCACCCCCGAGGACGCGGAGGAGGCCCGCCGCCAGGCCGAGGAGAAGGAGGCGAGGAGCAGGCTCCAGCGCCTCTACGTCCCCGTCCTGCGGTTCGCCACCCGGCGCCGTCTGACGAGCCTGGCGCTCGCGGCCGTCATCCTCGTCGGCACCTTCGGCATGGCGCCGCTGCTGAAGACGAACTTCTTCGACCAGGGCGAGCAGGAAGTCCTCACCGTCAAGCAGGAGTTGAAGCCCGGCGCCAGCCTGGCCACGACCGACGCCCAGGCGAAGAAGGTCGAGAAGCTGCTCTCCGCCACCAAGGGCGTGAAGGACTACCAGGTCACCATCGGCTCCTCCGGTTTCCTGGCGGCCTTCGGCGGCGGCACGGACACCAACCAGGCGTCGTACCAGGTGATGCTCAACGACTCGGCGTCGTTCGACGACGTGCAGAACGCCATCGAGGACGGCCTGCACAAGCTGTCCGGCATCGGCACCACCACGGTCGCCGCCGGTGACGGTTTCAGCAGCCAGGACCTGAGCGTGGTCGTGAAGTCCGCCGACGCCAACGTCCTGCGCGAGGCCTCGGAGGAGGTCCGCAAGACGGTGGCCGGCCTGGACGACGTCACGGACGTCACCAGCGACCTCTCGCAGAGCGTCCCGCGCATCTCGGTCAAGGCCAACTCCAAGGCGGCGGCGGCCGGTTTCAACGACCAGACCCTCGGCGCGGCCGTCGGCCAAGCCGTCCGGGGCACCACGGCGGCCCAGGCGATCCTGGACGACACGGAGCGGGACGTCGTCATCAGGTCGGCGAAGCCGGCCCGGACGCTGGACGCGCTGCGGAACCTTCGGCTGGGTCCGGTGAAGCTGGGTGACATCGCGGACGTGAAGCTGGTCGACGGCCCGGTCGCGATGACCCGTATCGACGGTCAGCGCGCCGCGACCATCACGGCGAAGCCGACCGGCGACAACACGGGCGCGGTGAGCGCCGACCTGACGTCGAAGCTCAACTCGCTCAAGCTCCCGGCGGGCGCCACGGCCGAGATCGGCGGGGTCTCCCAGGACCAGGACGACGCGTTCAAGAACCTTGCCCTGGCGATGCTCGCGGCGATCGCGATCGTCTTCATGCTCCTGGTCGCGACCTTCCGCTCGCTGGCCCAGCCGCTGATCCTGCTGGTCTCGATCCCGTTCGCGGCGACGGGCGCGATCGGGCTGCTGGTGGCGACGGGCACCCCGATGGGTGTCCCCGCGATGATCGGCATGCTGATGCTCATCGGCATCGTGGTCACCAACGCGATCGTGCTGATCGACCTGATCAACCAGTACCGAAAGCAGGGATACGGCGTCGTCGAGGCGGTCGTCGAGGGTGGCCGCCACCGGCTGCGCCCGATCCTGATGACGGCCCTGGCCACGATCTTCGCCCTGCTGCCGATGGCCCTCGGCGTCACCGGCGAGGGCGGCTTCATCGCCCAGCCGCTCGCAGTGGTCGTGATCGGCGGTCTGATCACCTCGACCCTGCTCACCCTGCTGCTGGTCCCGACGCTCTACGCGATGCTGGAGCTCCGCAAGGAGCGCCGGGCGAAGAAGCGGGCGGCGAAGAGGCAGGCCGCCGAGCCGGAGAAGACACCCGAGCCGGCCGGGGTGTGAGTGACTGAGGGCCGGGTCTCGTACGAGACCCGGCCCTCCTCGTTCGGTGCGTGCGCTGCCGACGCGGATCATCGGTAGGTGACGGCCGAGGCGCTGTAGCGGCAGTTCGTGCCGTCGGGGCCGCTGCCCAGTTCGGTCGGTTCGGCGCCGCTGTCGTTGCCCCGGAATCGTTCGCACACGGTGATGTCCCGGCTGGCGCCGCCCGTGAGCGTCACACCCGAGATGACGGCCGTGTCCCCGTAGTTGGCGTTGATGCCGGCCAGCACCTTGCCGGGGCCGGCCGCCCGCACGCCGCTGATCACGACGTGGCGCCGGTACTGGGTGCCGCAGTTGCCGCAGGAGCGGTAGAGCTTGCCGAAGGCGGCCACCTGGAAGTTCCTGATGGTCAGCGTGCCGGCGCCGTTGTGCTGGAAGACCTTGTCGTCCGCGTTTCGCGCACCGCCTCCGTCGACCAGGTACGTGGCCGAGGCGGACGTGCCCTTGAAGGTGGCCGCGTCCTCGCCGACGTCCTCCCACCAGACGTTGCGCAGGGTGCAGCTGCCCAGGCAGTGCACGCCGTCGGCGGCCGGGTCGCCCAGGATCACGTTCTGCAGCACGGCACCGTCGGCGAGTTCGAACAGGGGGCCCTGGTCCTCGGACTGGCCGTCGGTGCCGAGGCTGCCGGAGCCGCTAAAGCGCTTCAGACCGCCGTCATAGGTGCCGGAGACCTCGATGGTCGCGGTCACCCCGCGTTCACCGGAGGCGGTGGGCCAGGCGCCGTACGAGGTGCGGGGTGTGGACGGGCCGGAGGCTCTCACCGCAACCGGGCTCCGCTTCTTCGCGGGCTTCGTCGGTGATGCGGAGACCGACGGTGACGCGGAAGCGGACGGGGACGCCTGCTCGGTTGCGGTGGGCGACGACTGCGTGCGGTACGTCGTGGGCGACGGCGTGGATGCCCCGACCACCGGGGTGGCACCGGGGCGCGCCAACAGGGCCGCGCCGAGCACCACCCCTCCGGTGAGCACGGTGGCCAGTACGGCGATCAGGACAGGCCGACGGCGACCGCTCGGTACGCCCCGCCGGTGGCGCGGGGCGGCTGTTCTCTTGCTCACGTGGTCCCCTTCGCAGGCCCGATTACCCCCCCCGTGTCGCCACCGAGGACACGAAGGTTGCCGTGGTGGCTGGAAATCGTTGGCAAAAATCCGGGCCCGGCGGTGACGGGCGCTCCACGCCCGCCCCGCCGTGAGCGAGTGCCGGTTACGGCAGGGCGAGCATCCGCTCCAGCGCCAGCTTCGCGAACGCCTCGGTCTCCTGGTCCACCTCGATCCGGTTGACCAGGTTGCCCTCGGCGAGGGACTCCAGGGTCCACACCAGGTGGGGGAGGTCGATGCGGTTCATCGTCGAGCAGAAGCAGACCGTCTTGTCGAGGAAGACGATCTCCTTGCCCTCGGGCGCGAAACGCTTCGCGAGGCGGCGGACCAGGTTCAGCTCGGTGCCGATGGCCCACTTCGAGCCGGCCGGAGCCGCCTCCAGCGCCTTGATGATGTACTCGGTCGAGCCGACGTAGTCCGCCGCGGCCACGACCTCGTGACGGCACTCGGGGTGCACGAGCACGTTCACACCGGGGATCCGGGCGCGCACGTCCTCGACCGACTCCAGGCTGAAGCGGCCGTGCACCGAGCAGTGGCCCCGCCAGAGGATCATCTTCGCGTCGCGCAGCTGCTCCGCGGTCAGCCCGCCGTTCGGCTTGTGCGGGTTGTAGAGGACGCAGTCCTCCAGGGACATGCCCATGTCCCGCACGGCGGTGTTGCGGCCGAGGTGCTGGTCGGGCAGGAACAGCACCTTCGACCCCTGCTCGAAGGCCCACTCCAGGGCCCGCTGGGCGTTCGAGGACGTGCAGATCGTGCCGCCGTGCCTGCCGGTGAACGCCTTGATGTCCGCGGAGGAGTTCATGTACGAGACGGGCACGACCTGCTCGGATATGCCGGCCTCGGTCAGCACGTCCCAGCACTCGGCGACCTGCTCGGCGGTGGCCATGTCGGCCATCGAGCACCCGGCGGCGAGGTCCGGCAGCACGACCTTCTGGTCGCCGCTCGTCAGGATGTCCGCGGACTCCGCCATGAAGTGCACACCGCAGAACACGATGTACTCGGCCTCCGGGCGGGCGGCCGCGTCCTTGGCCAGCTTGAAGGAGTCGCCCGTGACATCGGCGAACTGGATGACCTCGTCGCGCTGGTAGTGGTGGCCGAGGACGAACACCTTGTCGCCGAGTTTCGCCTTGGCCGCGCGGGCGCGCTCGACCAGGTCCGGGTCGGACGGCGAGGGCAGGTCGCCGGGACACTCGACACCCCGCTCGCTCTTCGGGTCGGCCTCACGGCCGAGGAGCAGCAGGGCAAGAGGAGTCGGCTGTACGTCGAGCTCCGGGGTCTGGACGGTGGTCACGACACTAACCCTCTACTTTTCTCTACTTTTCGTCGAATTGACGTTATCTATGATAACCCGCTTCACGTCACTTTGACGATGGTCATAACGTCGATGTGACGTGAATCCCGGCACCGGGGATGGAGGCCGCTGTTCGCATGAGCGCGGGTGTGCGAGCATGAATGACAGGAAAAGGAAAGAAGTGGGAATCCGAGTCCTCGGCCCGGAATGAATCCGCGGCCCCGTCGGTTGCAACCGTCGGCAAGGCAGTCTCCGTACAACCCGGGAGAGATGTAGATGTCCGTATCGGACGAGACCAGCACCGTCACCGACGGCATCATCCTGTCCGACGCCGCCGCGGCGAAGGTCAAGGCCCTGCTCGACCAGGAAGGCCGCGATGATCTGGCGCTGCGCGTCGCCGTTCAGCCCGGCGGCTGCTCCGGCCTGCGGTACCAGCTCTTCTTCGACGAGCGTTCCCTCGACGGCGACGTGGTCAAGGACTTCGACGGCGTCAAGGTCGTCACGGACCGCATGAGCGCCCCGTACCTGGGCGGCGCGTCCATCGACTTCGTCGACACCATCGAGAAGCAGGGCTTCACGATCGACAACCCGAACGCGACCGGCTCCTGCGCCTGCGGCGACTCCTTCAGCTGACCCCCACCGGCAGCTGAACAGCGAGAAGGCGGCGACCCCCTCCGACAGGGTCGCCGCCTTCGCGCATGTCCGGGACGGGGTCGTCGCGTCCCGTCCCGGACGTCCTCGGGTCAGCGCGCTTCGGACGTCTGAGGCAGTCGTGCCCCCGCCTTCTGCAGCGGGATCCCCTTGCCGTCCGAGCCCACGACCGCCCGGTCGCCCAGCGGCTCGTCCAACTGCACGGTCTTCTGGAACTCCTTGGCGATCATGATGCAGACCTTGTCCGGCCACCGGGTCTCGGTCACCTTCACGGTCACCTCGTCCCCGCTCTCGCTCGCGGTCACCTTGTAGTCGGCGCACACACCGCCCGTGAAGGTCACGGTCAGCTCCCGCCCCTCGGCCGTGTAGCCGTCCACGTGGACGTTCCGCGGAGCCGGTGCGGCGGTCGGCCGGTCGCCCGGTTGGGACGGCTGTGTGGACGGCCTGCTCGGCTGCGCGGACAGTGTGGGCGAGGTCACGTACTCCGGGTCGACCGCCGGATACGTCACCGTGAAGTCGTTCTGGGCGCCCGCCGCCCGTACGTCGAAGAGCCAGGACGGCACCAGCGCCTGACGCCCGTCCACGGTGTGCGGGGCCAGCCCGAACACGGCCTTGTCGACCGTGAGCGTCTCCTTCGCCGGGGTTGCGGTGGAAGAGCCACAGGGCGCTTCGAGCCGGTCCTTCATCGGTACCGGAGTGGCGCAGCCGCCGATGCCCATGCGGTGGCCGGACCCGGGCGCCGCGTTCAACAGCGCCAGCGTCTCCTTCGCGCTCAGCACGGGATACGTGTCGCCCTTCACCGGCGCCTTCAACTGGCCGTTGCCGCTCAGCACCTGGCCCTGCGCGTCGACGGTCACACCCGTCGTCCAGCCGTACGTGGGCAGGTCGCCGACCACGGGTTCGGCGTTCACGATCCGCTGGGCGCCCAGGGTCCGGCTCGCGTCCAGCTTCGTGTCGTCCTGACCCGCCGCCTTCAGGACCGGCGCGGCCGCCTTCTTCGCGACCGCCTCGCTCACCGGGTCACCGCTCGGATCGGCGGGGGTCTTGGCGCACGTGGTCGCGCCCTGGCAGTTGTCGGTGCCGGGGGAGTAGCGGTGGAAGGTCCAGGTGCCCGGCGCCTGCCGGTTCACCTGGAGACTCGCTCCCATACTGTCCTTCGCCCCGACCGTCCAGGCCTGCCCCGTGGCCACGGGCTTCCCGTCGACCCCGAGGGCCCGGGCCAGTTCGGCCACCTCGCCCTCGCTCACCTGGCCCTGCGTCCGGTACACGGGCGCCGAGCCGGGGCCGTCGGGGAGCGTGCCGTCGGCGCGGTAGGTGACGCCGTAGGGGTTGGGCTCTCCGGGCGCGATGCCGTTCGTACCGCCGCCGCCCTCGGAGTAGCCGTCCAGAGCGAGCGGCGGGGGAGTGCCGTCACCGGACGCCCCGGACGTCGTACGCCCGCCCGCGCCCGCGGATCCGTCGGCGGCCGACGTGGCGAAGTACGCCCCACCGCCCCCGACCAGCAGCACGGCGGCGGCGACGGAGACGACGACGGCGGGCGAACGGTGCCGCCCCGAGCGGACTCCGCCGCCGCTGCCCTCGGCGTCATGGTCCCGGGGGATCTCGGCATGGGGAACGAGGGAGGGGACGGACGCGGGCCCCTCGGCGACGGCGCCGTCGGGACGCGCATCCTCGGCACGGGCGTCGTCGGGAAGGGCCTTGTCGAAACCGGCGCCGTCGGGGCGGCTCACGCCGGCTCCGGTCTTTTCCGCACGGGCCGCGGTTGCACCGGCCTCTTCCTCGCCGGCCTTTTCCGTACGGGCCGCGGCTACACCGGCCTCCGCCGCACGGGCCTCTTCCGCACGGGCCTCTTCCGCGCCGGCCGAGCTCGCACCGGTCTCCTCACCACCGGCCTCACCCGCGTGGGCCTCACCCGCAGCGGCAGCGCTCGCACCGCCCGCGCCTGCGTCGGCCTCTATCGCACCGGCGTCTTCCGTGCTGGCCGCGCGTGCGTCGGCCTCTTCCGTACCAGCCTCTTCCGCACCGGCCGCGCCGGCCGCGCCTGCACCGGCCGCGCCTGCACCGCCCGCGCTCGCACCGGCTTCCTCAGCACCGCCCGTGCTCGCACCGGCGTCTTCCGCACCGCCCTCGACAGAGCCGGCTCCGGAAGACTGCGCGGCGTCGGAGGCCTCAGCAGTTGCGCCCTTCGTCTCCGCGGCGCCCTGCTCCTCGGTGGAGCCACCGGCGCCCCGCTCCTCCACGGAGCCGTCGGCGTCGTCGTTGTCGGGTCGCTCGGTGTTCACCGCATCGCTCCTTCGGCTGCGCTTCTGTCCCTTGACCCTGACCCGACCCTGTCAAAAAGGTCGGCCACCGGGTCGTATCCCGCATCCCCTTTACGGGGGACAGCGATGGGACGCAGCGGGGGAGCGCGCGGTTCCCTGAAGAGCGCCGCCTCAGTCGCCGTACTCCGACATCGCGTCCAGCAGCCGGGCCGACCTCGACGGCACGGTCACGCCGTGGATGAGTGACGGGGAGACCGGGAGGGAGACGATCCGGTCGGGCGCCGACCAGTGGGGGACCATCCGGGCGCAGTCGCCGCGCAGCGACGCCAGGTCGCCCTCCAGGCCGGCCAGAGCGGGAGCGTGAAGCTCGAGGTTCGTCATAGCGGCACCGTAGGCACGCACACGCCTGCGAAGAAAGATCTACTATCGGGTAGTTTCGGCTGCTTCAGTGCCCCTCGCCGACCCGGTAGCGTGAACTGTCAATCCGCCCTCCCGTCGCCCGCAACCCGCCCTCCACTGAGCGCTATCGCGCGCCCCTGCTTATCTCACAGGAGAGTCAACACCGTGCGCATCGCAGTCACCGGCTCCATCGCCACCGACCACCTCATGACCTTCCCCGGCCGCTTCGCCGACCAGTTCGTCGCGGACCAACTGCACACGGTCTCGCTCTCCTTCCTGGTCGACAACCTCGATGTCCGGCGGGGTGGCGTCGGCGCGAACATCGCCTTCGGCATGGGCCAGCTCGGCACCCGGCCGATCCTGGCCGGCGCAGCCGGCTTCGACTTCGACGAGTACCGCGCCTGGCTGGACCGGCACGGCGTCGACACCGAATCGGTGCGCATCTCCGAGACGCTGCACACCGCCCGCTTCGTCTGCACCACCGACGCCGACCACAACCAGATCGGCTCCTTCTACACCGGTGCCATGAGCGAGGCCCGCCAGATCGAGCTGAAGACGGTCGCCGACCGTGTCGGCGGTCTCGACCTGGTCCTGATCGGTGCCGACGACCCGGAGGCGATGCTCCGCCACACCGAGGAGTGCCGCTCCCGCTCGATCCCCTTCGCCGCCGACTTCTCCCAGCAGATCGCCCGGATGAACGGCGACGAGATCCGGATACTGCTGGAGGGCGCGACGTACCTCTTCTCGAACGAGTACGAGAAGGGCCTCATCGAGTCCAAGACCGGCTGGACCGACGCCGAGATCCTTGCCAAGGTCGGCCACCGCGTCACCACCCTCGGCGCGCAGGGCGTGCGCATCGAGTGCGAAGGCGAGGACCCGATCGTGGTGGGCTGCGCGGAGGAGGAGCGCAAGGCCGACCCCACCGGCGTCGGCGACGCCTTCCGCGCCGGTTTCCTCTCCGGTCTCGCCTGGGGCGTAGGCCTGGAGCGCGCCGCCCAGGTCGGCTGCATGCTCGCCACCCTCGTCATCGAGACGGTCGGCACCCAGGAGTACCAGCTCCAGCGCGGCCACTTCATGGACCGCTTCACCAAGGCCTACGGCGATGAGGCCGCGACGGAGGTCCGCACGCACCTGGCCTGATCCCGCCCGGCGAAGGTCCGTCCGCTCCGGCGGACGGGCCTTCGCCCCGGGCAGCGGGTCCGCGAGGGCAGGCCGCACGGTCCCCGCGCCCCGGGACGGTCAGGTCAGGTCACCCTGCGGACCACATGGGCCGTCCCGTGGTCCGCCGGCTCCTCACCGACATACTCCTGGCCCCGCATCTCGCACCAGGCCGGGATGTCCAGCCGGGCCGCCTCGTCGTCCGAGAGGACCCGGACCGTGCCGCCCACCGGTACGTCCCCGATGACCTTCGCCAGTTCGATCACCGGGATCGGGCACCGCCTGCCGAGGGCGTCCACGACCAGGGAGTCCGCCCGTGCGGAGGTCGCGGTGGCGACCGGCGCCCCCAGCTTCTCCCGCACGTCGGCCACCGCCCCCGGGAGCACCTCCAGGAACCGCTCGACGTCCTGGGCCGTCGTCCCGGCCGGCAACGAAACCCGCACGTTTCCCTCACTCAGGACGCCCATCGCCTTCAGCACATGGCTGGGCGTCAGCGTGCTGCTCGTACAGGACGATCCGGACGAGACGGAGAAACCGGAGCGGTCCAGCTCGTGCAGCAGTGTCTCCCCGTCGACATAGAGACAGGAGAAGGTGACGATCCCGGGCAGCCGCCGCTCCGGGTCGCCGACCACCTCCACATCGGGCACCAGCCGCGGCACCCGCGACCGGATCAGCTCCGTCAGTTCCCGCAGTCGTAGCGACTCCTGAGCCGCCTCGGCCCGTACCGCCCGCAGCGAGGCCGCCGCCGCCACGATCGCCGGAATGTTCTCGAACCCGGCCGCACGCCCCGACTCCCGCTCGTCCGCGGGCCCTTGAGGAGCGAACCGCACCCCCTTGCGCACGACCAGCAGCCCGACTCCGGAGGGCCCGCCCCACTTGTGGGCACTCGCGGCCAACAGGGACCAGTCACCGGGCACCCGACCCCACCCCAGCGACTGCGCCGCGTCCACCAGCAACGGCACCCCCGCCGCCCGGCACACCTCGGCGACGGCCTCCACCGGCTGTTCCGTCCCCACCTCGTGGTTGGCCGACTGCAGACAGGCCAGCGCGGTGTCCGCCCGCAGCGCGCCCTCGTACGAATCCACGGTCACCGCGCCGGTCCGCAGCACCGGCACCTCGGTCACCGATCCACCGCCCGCCTCGAACACCTCGGCCGAATGAATTACCGAGGAGTGTTCGACAGCGGACACGATCAGGTGGCGTCCGACGCGACGACGGCCGGCCAGAGCACCGGAGATCCCGGTGTGCACCGCGCGGGATCCGGAGGAGGTGAAGGTGAGTTCGTCCGTACGGCAGCCCACGGCTTCGGCGGCGGCCTCCCGCGCCGCGTCCAACAACATCCGTGCCCGGCGTCCCTCCCTGTACAGACGTGCGGGATCCGCCCACCCCTCGTCGAGCGAAGCCTGTAGCGCCTGACGGGCGACGGGATGAAGGGGAGCGCCGGAAGCAGCATCGAAGTAGGCCACACGGCAACGCTAAGCCGCCGGTCGGTGCGATGTCCCCGAGGTGCGCGGTGAACTGCGCGACGAACCACAAACCACCCGCACCCGCACCACAAGCCGCATCCCCGAGCTATCAGGCGCGCGTCCCGTCCCTTCGGGGCGACCCGCGGCGCGTATGCCACCCTCCCCGCGAACCCCCGAACGGCGTCGGCTAGGGTTTGGTCCGCATAAACATCCAAACCCCTGCCCGACGCAGGGCGGCGACCGACCAGCGAGAAGGCCGCAGCCGACCGCGCGGGCGAGACTCTCGGGAAGGCGCTACGTGAGTCCCAACGGCTCCGACCGCTCGCCGCGGCGCCCGATGCGGCGGAAGCTGCTGCAGGCACTGACCGCGGGCCTGGTCCTGGCTACCGCAACCGGTTGCACATACGAGGACTTCCCCCGCCTTGGTATGCCCACCCCGACCACCGAAGAGGCTCCGCGGATCCTCTCCCTGTGGCAGGGATCATGGGCCGCCGCGCTCGCCGTCGGCGTGCTGGTGTGGGGTCTGATCCTGTGGAGTGCGATCTTCCACCGGCGCAGCCGCACCAAGGTCGAGGTCCCTCCACAGACCCGGTACAACATGCCCATCGAGGCGCTGTACACAGTGGTCCCGCTCATCATCGTCTCGGTCCTCTTCTACTTCACGGCCCGCGACGAGTCGAAGCTCCTCAGTCTGAAGGAGGAGCCCGACGTCACGATCAACGTCGTCGGCTTCCAGTGGAACTGGGGCTTCAACTACATCGAGCCCGTCGCCGGTTCCACCGGTGACGCGAAGACCGACAAGAACCTGGACGCGATTCCGGACAGGTTCAAGGAGGCCTTCCCGGCGAACGCCGGCGGTGTCTACGACGTCGGTACGCCCGCCACGAAGAACCCGCAGAACGGCAACCCCGGCCCGACCCTGTGGCTCCCCAAGGGCAAGACGGTTCGCTTCGTCCTCACCTCGCGTGACGTCATCCACTCCTTCTGGGTGGTGCCGTTCCTGATGAAGCAGGACGTGATTCCGGGCCACACCAACGCCTTCCAGGTGACTCCGAACAAGGAGGGCACCTTCATGGGCAAGTGCGCCGAACTGTGCGGCGTCGACCACTCCCGGATGCTGTTCAACGTGAAGGTCGTCTCCCCTGAGCGCTACGAGCAGCACCTCAAGGACCTCGCCAAGAAGGGGCAGACCGGTTACATTCCCGCGGGCATCGAGCAGACGGCCCATGAGAAGAACCGGGAGACGAACAACCTGTGAGCATCCTCAACGAACCCCAGGGTGCCGCGGCGGCGGAGCCCCACTACACGGACGAGTTGCCGGTCAGGCGCAAGCAGCCCGGCAACGTGGTGATCAAGTGGCTGACGACCACTGACCACAAGACGATCGGGACGCTGTACCTGGTCACGTCGTTCGCGTTCTTCTGCATCGGTGGCGTGATGGCGCTGTTCATGCGCGCCGAGCTGGCCCGTCCGGGCCTGCAGTTCATGTCGAACGAGCAGTTCAACCAGGCGTTCACGATGCACGGCACGATCATGCTGCTGATGTTCGCGACGCCGCTGTTCGCAGGTTTCACGAACTGGATCATGCCGCTTCAGATCGGCGCGCCCGACGTGGCGTTCCCGCGGCTGAACATGTTCGCCTACTGGCTGTACCTGTTCGGATCGACGATCGCGGTCGGCGGCTTCCTCACCCCGCAGGGTGCGGCCGACTTCGGCTGGTTCGCCTACAGCCCGCTCTCCGACGCGGTCCGCTCGCCGGGTATCGGCGCCGACCTGTGGATCATGGGCCTGGCCTTCTCCGGCTTCGGCACCATCCTCGGCGCGGTCAACTTCATCACGACCATCATCTGCATGCGCGCCCCCGGCATGACCATGTTCCGCATGCCGATCTTCGTGTGGAACGTGCTGCTGACCGCGGTCCTGGTCCTGCTGGCCTTCCCCGTGCTCGCCGCCGCGCTGTTCGCGCTGGAGGCGGATCGGAAGTTCGGCGCTCACGTCTTCGACTCCGCCAACGGCGGCGCCCTGCTGTGGCAACACCTCTTCTGGTTCTTCGGCCATCCAGAGGTGTACATCATCGCGCTGCCGTTCTTCGGGATCATCTCCGAGGTCATCCCGGTCTTCTCCCGCAAGCCGATGTTCGGCTACATGGGCCTGGTCGCGGCCACCATCTCCATCGCCGGCCTGTCCGTCACGGTGTGGGCCCACCACATGTACGTCACCGGCGGCGTCCTGCTCCCGTTCTTCTCCTTCATGACGTTCCTCATCGCCGTGCCAACGGGCGTGAAGTTCTTCAACTGGATCGGAACGATGTGGAAGGGGTCCTTGAGTTTCGAGACCCCCATGCTCTGGGCGACCGGCTTCCTGATCACCTTCACCTTCGGTGGTCTGACCGGTGTCATCCTGGCCTCGCCGCCGATGGACTTCCACGTCTCGGACTCGTACTTCGTGGTCGCGCACTTCCACTACGTCGTCTTCGGCACCGTGGTCTTCGCGATGTTCTCCGGCTTCCACTTCTGGTGGCCGAAGATGACCGGCAAGATGCTGGACGAGCGCCTCGGCAAGATCACGTTCTGGACGCTGTTCATCGGCTTCCACGGCACCTTCCTGGTCCAGCACTGGCTGGGTGCGGAGGGCATGCCGCGTCGTTACGCGGACTATCTCGCGGCCGACGGCTTCACGGCCCTGAACACGATCTCGACGATCAGCTCGTTCCTGCTCGGTCTGTCGATCCTGCCGTTCCTCTACAACGTGTGGAAGACAGCCAAGTACGGCAAGCCGGTCAACGTCGACGACCCGTGGGGCTACGGCCGCTCGCTGGAGTGGGCGACCTCGTGCCCGCCGCCCCGGCACAACTTCCTCACCCTGCCGCGGATCCGCAGCGAATCCCCGGCGTTCGACCTGCACCACCCGGAGATCGCCGCGCTCGACCAGCTGGAGAACGCCGGTCACGGTGACAAGGCTCTGGCCGGCAACGGCGGCAAGGAGGCCGGCAAGTGAAGATCCAGGGCAGGATGTTCATCTGGCTGAGCGTCTTCATCCTCGCCATGGCGATCGTCTATGGCGTGTGGTCGAAGGAGCCGGCCGGCACGACGGCCCTCTTCCTGGCCTTCGGCCTGTCCATCATGATCGGCTTCTACCTGGGCTTCACGGCCAAGCGGGTGGACGCCGGCGCGCAGGACAACAAAGAGGCCGATGTCGCGGACGACGCCGGTGAGGTCGGGTTCTTCAGCCCGCACAGCTGGCAGCCGCTCGCCCTCGCCATCGGCGGCGCGTTGGGCTTCCTCGGCGTGGCGATCGGCTGGTGGCTGCTGTACTTCTCGGCGCCGCTGCTTCTGATCGGCCTCTGGGGCTGGGTCTTCGAGTACTACCGCGGTGAGAACCGCACCCAGTAGCACAGCTCGAGCTCTCCGGAGCCCGGACACTCCGTAGAGGAGCGTCCGGGCTCCTGCTTTTGCAGCACAATCGGTACCCCGTCCGAGTTACCCAGCGCGCCGTGCTTGACAAAGCTTCCTAGCTTGAGGTCATGAACCACGATGAGCCCTTTCGCGGCATAGGAGCGCGCACGGCCGTCGGCTGCACACTGCTGCTGACCGCCCTGGGCGTCGGTGTCGCCGCCTGCAGCAGCGACGACCACTCGCTATCCGCCGAGCCGTACGACGCGGCGGACCAGATCGCCTTCAACGGCCCCGACGAGGACGGCAAGAAAGCCGACCCCGACAAGCCCCTGGAAGTCACCGCCGAGGACGACGACGGCCGCATCACGGACGTGACGGCCCTGGACGCCACGGGACGCTATGTGGCGGGCGAACTCTCCGCCGACGGCACCCGCTGGCACAGCACCTCCCCGCTGGCCGCCAACGCCCACTACAAGGTCCGGGTGAGCACCGAGGACGAGGACGGGGCCCCCGGCCGCAAGACCTTCACCTTCACCACCGGCAAGCCCGTCACGCAGAAGCGCCTGGGCGTGACGTTCGGGCCGAAGACGGGGGAGTACGGCGTCGGCCAGCCCATCACCGCCAAGCTGAACAAGCCCGTCAGGGACAAGGCGCAGCGCGCCGTCGTCGAACGGGCCCTCAAGGTGGACTCCACACCCGCCGCGCAGGGCGCCTGGCACTGGGTGGACGACAAGGAACTCCACTACCGGCCCAAGGAGTACTGGCCCGCCCACGCCGTCGTCCAGGTCCGCAGCAACCTGGAGGGCATAAAGATCAGCGACCGCCTGTGGGGAGGCAAGAGCAAACCGCTCAAGCTGACCACCGGCGACAGTGTCATAGCGGTGACGGACGCCGCGTCACACACGATGACCGTCTACAAGAACGACGAGGTCATAAAAGAGATCCCGGTCACCACGGGAAAGCCCGGCTTCGACACCCGCAACGGCGTCAAGGTCGTACTGGGCAAGGAGTACTTCGTACGTATGCGCAGTGCGACCGTCGGCATCTCCGAGGGCTCCTCGGACTCCTACGACCTGCCCGTCTACTACGCCACCCGGGTCACCTGGAGCGGCGAGTACGTCCACGCCGCCCCCTGGTCGGTCGGCTCCCAGGGCTCTGCCAACGTCAGCCACGGCTGCACCGGCATGAGCACCGGCAACGCCGAGTGGTTCTTCGACACCGTCCGTGAGGGCGACGTGGTGAAGGTCATCAACTCGGCCGGCAACACCATGGAGACCTTCGGCAACGGCTTCGGCGAGTGGAACCTCGACTGGGACAAGTGGCGCGGCGGCAGCGCCCTGGTGGCCGGCGACCCGCAGGGCCCGAGCTCGGAGGAAGCGGCACGACTGCGGCCACAGAGCGTCTAGAGCCGCGTCCAGAGCCGACCCGGCGGCAGCGGACCAAGAGGGGCTCCGCGCCGTATCGGAAGGCGGCTCCGCCGCGTGGGCGCGACAAGCTCCCACGGCTGCCGGCCGCCGCATCGCACCCGGAGCCGGGTCTCAGGCGCTCAGAGCCTTCTTCTCCCGCAGCAGCCCGGCCAGCGCCGCCGCGAACTCCACCGGATCCACGGGCAACGTCACAGCGGCCTCCGCACGGCTCCAGGTGGCCAGCCATGCGTCCTGAGGCCGGCCGATCAGCAGGAGCACCGGCGGGCAGTGGAAGACCTCGTCCTTGATCTGCCGGCAGACCCCCATGCCGCCCATCGGCACGGCCTCGCCGTCCAGGACGCAGACATCGATGCCGCCCCTGTCGAGCTCCTTGAGCACAGCCGCCGGAGTCGCACACTCCACGAACTCCACCACGGGCACATCCGGAGCGGGCCTGCGGCCGGTGGCCAACCGCACCTGCTCGCGGGTGTTGGAGTCGTCGCTGTAGACCAGCACGGTGGCGGTCGGCTGCATGCTTCCTCCGTGACATCGGCGTCGTACGGACCCAGACGGGCTCAGCCCGATGCCGCGGATGCTACTCCCTCGAGCAGTTCGTCAACACCTGTCGGAACGCCGCATCCATGGTCCATCCGGGCACTTTCCGGGCACAGCACGAGCTGCGAACACTCCGAACGGCACCCCCCGGAGTGAGGGCGGGATAAGCGACCGACATAATGTCGGTCGTGGCGACAGCAACGACAGTAGATACCGGGCACGCGCACCCGTCGGTCAACCGGCCGAACCTCACCAGCGTCGGAACCATCATCTGGCTGAGTTCCGAGCTGATGTTCTTCGCGGCCCTCTTCGCGATGTACTTCACCCTGCGATCGGTGACGGGTCCTGATCACTGGAAGGAGCAGGCGCACGCTCTCAACGTGCCCTTCTCGTCGGCGAACACCACGATCCTGGTGCTCTCCTCACTCACCTGCCAGCTCGGCGTGTTCGCCGCCGAGCGCGGTGATGTGAAGAAGCTCCGAGGCTGGTTCATCGTCACCTTCATCATGGGTGCGATCTTCATCGGCGGTCAGATCTTCGAGTACACGGAGCTGGTGAAGAAGGACGGCATCTCGCTGTCCTCCGACCCGTACGGCTCGGTGTTCTACCTGACCACCGGTTTCCACGGCCTGCACGTGACGGGCGGCCTCATCGCCTTCCTGTTCGTCCTCGGCCGCACCTACGCGGCGAAGAGGTTCACGCACGAGCAGGCGACCGCCGCGATCGTCGTGTCCTACTACTGGCACTTCGTCGATGTCGTCTGGATCGGCCTTTTCGCCACGATCTACCTGATCAAGTAGCCGGGACCGCTCCCGCAATTCCAGAAGCATCGACGCAGAAGATCCTGACACCGGGGTAATCCGTGAAAAAGCTCTCCGCACGACGACGCCATCCGCTGGCGGCGGTCGTCGTACTACTCCTCGCGCTGGCATGCACCGGGGGGCTGTACGTCCTGTTCGCACCCACGGACAAGGCTGCGGCCGACGAAACCGCCCAGTCGCTTGCCATCGACGAGGGCAAGAAGCTCTACGCCGTCGGCTGCGCCAGCTGCCACGGCACCGGCGGTCAGGGCAGCAGTGACGGTCCGAGCCTCGTGGGCGTGGGCGCCGCGGCCGTCGACTTCCAGGTGGGAACCGGCCGTATGCCGGCCCAGCAGCCAGGCGCGCAGATCCCGAAGAAGAAGAACATCTACACGCAGGCCGAGATCGACCAGCTCGCCGCGTACATCTCTTCCCTGGGCGCGGGCCCGTCCGTCCCGACCAGCTCGCAGTACGGCCCCGAGGGCGCCGACATCGCCAAGGGCGGCGAGCTGTTCCGCACCAACTGCGCGCAGTGCCACAACTTCACCGGCAAGGGTGGAGCGCTCACGCACGGCAAGTTCGCACCGGACCTCGAGGGCGTCGACCCGAAGCACCTCTACGAGGCCATGCAGACCGGCCCGCAGAACATGCCCTCCTTCCCGGACAGCACGCTGTCGGAGCAGAACAAGCAGGACATCATCGCGTACCTCGACGCGGTCAACGGTGACGACACCGAGAGCCCCGGCGGTCTCGAGCTGGGCGGACTCGGTCCGGTCAGCGAGGGCCTGTTCGGCTGGATCTTCGGCCTCGGATCGCTGATCGCGGTCGCCGTGTGGGTCGCCGCTCGGACCGCAAAGGCCAAGAAGTCATGAGTAGCCAAGACATTCCAGAAGAGAACCTGCCGGCCGAGCACTCCGCCGGACACCACGAGCACGGCGCGGTGGGCGTCGCGGACGAGAAGAACCCGTTCGCCGACCCCGGCCTGCCGCCCCACGAGCACCGGGTCCAGGACATCGACGAGCGGGCCGCCCGGCGGTCCGAGCGCGCGGTCGCCCTGCTGTTCACGCTGTCGATGCTGGCCACCGTCGGCTTCATCGCCTCGTATGTGACGATCCCGCACGACAAGGCGATCTACGTCTTCCCGATCGGGCACGTCAACGCGCTGAACTTCGCGCTGGGCCTGACGCTGGGCGTGGCGCTGTTCGCGATCGGCGCGGGGGCGGTCCACTGGGCCCGCACGCTGATGTCCGACGTGGAGGTCGCGGACGACCGGCACCCGATCGAGGCATCCCCCGAGGTCCGCGCGAAGGTCCACGCGGACTTCGCGGAAGGCGCCAAGGAGTCCGCGCTCGGTCGCCGCAAGCTGATCCGCAACACGATGTTCGGCGCGCTGGCCCTGTTCCCGCTGTCCGGCGTCATGCTCCTGCGTGACCTCGGGCCGCTCCCCGGGACCAAGCTCCGCCACACCCTGTGGTCCAAGGGCAAGCTGCTCGTCAACATGAACACCAACGAGCCGCTGCGTGCGTCGGACGTCGCGGTCGGTTCGCTGACCTTCGCCAAGCCCGAGGGCCTGGAGGAGCACGACGAGGAGTTCCAGACCGAGATCGCCAAGGCGGCCCTGATGATCGTCCGGATCCAGCCGGACAACATCAAGGACAAGCGCGAGCTCGAGTGGTCGCACGAGGGCATCGTCGCGTACTCGAAGATCTGCACCCACGTCGGTTGCCCGATCTCCCTTTACGAGCAGCAGACGCACCACGTGCTCTGCCCCTGCCACCAGTCAACCTTCGACCTCGCCGACGGCGCCAGGGTGATCTTCGGCCCCGCCGGTCACGCCCTGCCGCAGCTGCGCATCGGCGTGAACGACGCGGGCTACCTCGAGGCGCTCGGCGACTTCGATGAGCCTGTCGGTCCTGCATTCTGGGAGCGCGGATGAGCACTACAGCCAGCAACACGAATCCCTCTTCGGGGGACGCGAGCCGCTCCCGCGGGAAGGCACCGGCCGGCGAGAAGGTCGCCGACTGGGCCGACGGCCGACTGGGGATCTACTCCCTGGCCAAGTCCAACATGCGCAAGATCTTCCCCGACCACTGGTCGTTCATGTTGGGTGAGGTCTGCCTCTACAGCTTCATCATCATCATCCTCACGGGTGTGTACCTGACGCTGTTCTTCCACCCGTCGATGAACGAGGTGGAGTACCACGGCAGTTACGTCCCGCTGCAGGGACAGCTGATGTCCGAGGCGTTCAACTCGACCATGCACATCTCCTTCGATGTGCGCGGTGGTCTGCTGATCCGGCAGATCCACCACTGGGCGGCGCTGATCTTCCTCGCCGGCATGTTCGTGCACATGATGCGCGTGTTCTTCACGGGCGCGTTCCGCAAGCCCCGTGAGGTCAACTGGCTGTTCGGCTTCCTGCTGTTCGTCCTGGGCATGTTCACCGGCTTCACCGGTTACTCGCTCCCGGACGACCTGCTGTCCGGCACCGGTGTCCGCTTCATGGAGGGCGCGATCCTGTCCGTGCCGATCGTCGGCACGTACCTGTCGTTCTTCCTCTTCGGCGGCGAGTTCCCGGGCGGCGACTTCGTGGCCCGCTTCTACTCGATCCACGTACTGCTGCTGCCGGGCATCATGCTCGGCCTGCTGGTGGCGCACCTGATCCTGGTCTTCTACCACAAGCACACGCAGTTCGCGGGTCCCGGAAAGACCAACAACAACGTCGTCGGCATGCCGTTGCTGCCGGTCTACATGGCGAAGGCCGGAGGCTTCTTCTTCCTGGTCTTCGGTGTCATCGCGGCCATCGCGGCGATCGCCTCGATCAACCCGATCTGGGCCATGGGTCCCTACCGTCCGGACCAGGTGTCGACCGGCGCCCAGCCCGACTGGTACATGGGCTTCTCCGAGGGCCTGATCCGTGTCATGCCGGGCTGGGAGATCAACTTCTGGGGGCACACGCTCGTCCTGGGCGTGTTCATCCCGCTGATCATCTTCCCGCTGGTCCTGGTCGCGATCGCGGTCTACCCGTTCATCGAGTCCTGGGTCACCGGCGACAAGCGTGAGCACCACATCCTGGACCGCCCGCGCAACGCCCCGACGCGTACGGCCTTCGGCGTCGCCTGGATCACCTGGTACATGATCCTGCTGATCGGTGGTGGAAACGACCTCTGGGCCACCCACTTCCACCTGTCGATCAACGCCATCACCTGGTTCGTCCGGATCGCGTTCTTCGTCGGACCGGTCCTCGCATTCATCGCCACCAAGCGGATCTGCCTCGGCCTCCAGCGCCGCGACAAGGACAAAGTGCTGCACGGCCGCGAGTCGGGCATCATCAAGCGTCTGCCGCACGGTGAGTTCATCGAGGTGCACGAGCCGCTCAGCCAGGAGCAGCTGCACACGCTCACCGCGCACGAGCAGTACGTGCCGGCCCAGATCGGCCCGACGGTCGACGAGAACGGCGTGGAGCGCAAGGTGAAGGGCTCCGAGAAGCTGCGCGCCAAGCTCAGCGAGGCGTACTACGGCGAGGAGGGGCAGATCCCCAAGCCGAGCGTCGAGGAGTACAAGGAGATCACCAGCGGCCACGGCCACCACTGATCCACCGCGTCGCCACACCACGGCAAGGGCCCCCGTCCGGTCTTCGGACGGGGGCCCTTCGCCGTGCCCGGCGCTGGATAGGGTGGAGCCGACGAGAAGAACGGTGTCCCGGCGTACGGGACCGAACCAGGAGCGGCTTATGAGCGCTGTGACCCCCGCTGGAGGCGGCACCGCGGCGGGCCGTTCCTGGCCCGAGGTGCTGAGCGCGCTGCTCGGCGGCCGGGACCTGAGCGCCGGTGACACGGCCTGGGCCATGGACCGGTTCATGAGTGGCGAGGCCACGGACGCCCAGATCGCGGGCTTCATGGTGGCGCTGCGGGCCAAGGGTGAGACGGTCGAGGAGATCACCGGTCTCGTCGACGCGATGTACGCGCACGCGCAGCCGCTGGACATCCCCGGACCGGCCGTCGACATCGTGGGCACGGGCGGCGACCGGGCCAAGACGGTCAACATCTCGACGATGTCCGCCATCGTGATCGCGGGCACCGGGGCGAAGGTCGTCAAGCACGGCAACCGGGCGTCGTCCTCGGCGAGCGGATCCTCCGACGTGCTGGAGAAGCTCGGCATCAACCTGGACCTGTCGCCCGAGGGCGTGGCCCGGGTGGTGGAGGAGGCCGGGATCACCTTCTGCTTCGCGGCCAGGTTCCACCCCTCGATGCGGTTCGTCGGCGCGGTCCGGCGGGATCTGGGGATTCCGACGTCGTTCAACCTGCTCGGCCCGCTGACCAACCCCGCCCGGGTCACCGCCTCGGCGATCGGCTGCTTCGACACCCGGATGGCGGGGCTCATCGCCGGTGTACTGGCCGAGCGCGGCTCGTCCGCGCTGGTGTTCCGCGGCGACGACGGTCTCGACGAGCTGACCACCACGGCCACCTCCCGGGTGTGGATCGTGCGCGACGGCAAGGTCACCGAGGAGGCCTTCGACCCGCGGCACGTCGGCCTCGAACTGGTGCCGGTGCAAGCGCTGAGAGGCGCCGACCCCTCCTACAACGCCGAGGTCGCCCGCCGCCTCCTGGACGGCGAGAAGGGGCCGGTACGGGACGCCGTCCTGCTGAACTCGGCGGCGGCGCTGGCGGCGCTGGAGCCGACCGGGGCGCCGCTGACGGAGCAGATCCGGGCCGGCATGGACAAGGCCGCGGAGTCCGTCGACTCCGGTGCGGCCAAGCGGACGCTGGAGCGCTGGGCGGCGGCCAGCAACGCCTGACGACGTGGCGATGTCCCGCGATCCGGACACGGGTTGCGGGACCACGATCACTCACGTACGTTTTTGCACCAGGTCATGAGTGACAGTCATGAGGCCCCGGCCGACTGTCCGGCAACCCTCCGTCCGTGGCGGGGTGCCCCGGGTGAAGACCAGGCCGCAGGCAGCGAGGTCTGCGGCAAGCGCGGACCCCTCGCACTCTTCCGAGTGAGCGCACCAGGGGTCCTGGTCGTCGAGGAGCCTTCCGTGAGCCAGCGAATGCGATAGGGCCGCAGAGCCCCGCCTCCGCACCCCCTTTTTCACCTTCACCCACGCTCGAGCCGTACCCGCTCGCGTGGGAACTCAGCTGCCACTCACGGGAGTTCGCCATGTCTGTCCCCACCGCTGTCGCCGCCCAGTCCGTTTGTGCCCCTCTGCCTGTTCTGGGTAGCGATGTCACCGTTCCGCTCGTCACGGGTGGCGAGGTGACCTACGCGGCGCTCGACTACGCGGCCAGCGCGCCCGCCCTGCAGCGCGTCTGGGACGACGTGGCGGCCTACGCGCCCTACTACGGCAGCGTGCACCGCGGCGCCGGCTACCTGTCCCAGCTCTCCACGGACCTCTTCGAGAACGCCCGCGGGACGGTCGCCGAGTTCCTGGACTGCCGCGCCGACGACCAGCTGGTCTTCACCCGGTCCACCACCGACTCCCTCAACCTCCTCGCCGCCGCGCTTCCGGCCGACTGTCAGGTCTTCGTCTTCGAGACCGAGCACCACGCCTCGCTGCTGCCCTGGCAGCACGCCCGGGTCAGCTACCTCGACGCCCCGCGCACCCCCGAGCAGGCGGTGGCCACCCTGGAGCGGGCCCTCGCCGAGCGGGACCCGCACGGCCCGGCCCTGGTCTGCGTGACCGGCGCCTCGAACGTCACCGGGGAGCTGTGGCCGGTACGGGAGCTCGCGGCCGCCGCCCACGCCCACGGCGCCCGGATCGTCCTGGACGCCGCTCAGCTGGCCCCGCACCACCCGGTCTCGGTGCGGGACCTCGACGTCGACTGGATCGCCTTCTCCGGGCACAAGCTGTACGCCCCCTTCGGCTCCGGCGTCCTGGCCGGCCGGGCCGACTGGCTGCGCGCGGCCGACCCGTACCTCGCGGGCGGCGGCGCCAGCCGCAAGGTCACGCGACGCGAGGACGGGGGAGTGGACGTGGAGTGGCACGAGAGTGCCGCCCGGCACGAGGCGGGTTCGCCCAACGTCATCGGCGCCTACTCCATCGCCGCCGCCTGCAAGGCGCTGACGGAGGCCGGCTTCGACACCCTGGTCGAGCGCGAGCGGTACCTGATCGAGAAGGTCCGCACCGGCCTCGCCGAGGTGCCCGAGGTCCGGGTCCTGTCCCTGTTCGGGGACGACGCCCCCCGGGTCGGCGTGATCTCGTTCGTCGTCGACGGCTGGAACAGCTCCCACTTCGCCGCCGCGCTCTCCGCCGAGTACGGCATCGGCGTCCGCGACGGCCTCTTCTGCGCCCACCCGCTGGTCCGCACCCTGCTCGGCAGCGAGCCCCAGACCCAGGGCGAGTGCGGCGCGCCCGAGGCCGCGCCCGGCGAGAAGTCGTTGAACGCCATCCGCGTGAGCTTCGGCGCGGGCACCCCGGACGAGCATGTGGAGCGCTTCGTCACCGCGGTGCGGGAGCTCGTGCGGGAGGGCGCGAAGTGGCGGTACCGGACGGAGGACGGCCGCTGCGTGCCGGCCGTCTGAGAAGCGTTCCGCTCTGGGGCCTGAGGTTCCGTAGGGCCTGGGGCGCTGGGACGGTGAGGCGGTGTTCAGTGGGTCAGGAGTCCAGCCCGATCGCGAACGCCGCCTCCAGGTCGTGCTGCGAGTAGGTACGGAACGCCACGTGCGTGTCCGTGCCCTCCACGCCGGGGATCTTGCTGATCCGGCCGGGGATGACCTCCGCCAGGTCCTCGTGCCGCCGCACCCGCACCATGGCGATCAGGTCGTACGTCCCGGTGACGGAGAAGACCTCACTCACGCTCTCCAGCGAGGCGATCGACTCGGCGATCTCGGGGATCCGGTCCACGCTGGTCTTGATGAGCACGATCGCGGTGATCACGGCTGGTTCTCTCCCTCGGGAGCCGGAGCTGGGGCGGATCTCACTTTAGTCCCACGTCCGAACCGCACCCACGCGTAACCGAACCCCAGCCCGAACCCCACCAGGTGGGCCAGGTACGCCACCCCCGGCCCCCCGGCCGCCTGGCCCGCCGCCAGCCACTGAAGGGCCGCCCAGAAGGGGAGGACGACCCAGGCGGGGAAGCGCAGCGGCAGGAAGAAAAGGAAAGGCAGGAGACTGGTCACGCGGGCCCCGGGGAACAGGTACAGGAACGCTCCGAGGACCGCCGAGATCGCCCCGGACGCGCCGACCAGGGACTGCTCGGAGTCCGCGTTGGCGGCGGCGTAACCGAGCAGGGCGAGGTAGCCGCAGCCGACGTAGAAGAGGGTGAACTGGACGTGGCCCATGCGCTCCTCGGTCATCACCCCGAAGACGTAGAGGAAGAGCATGTTGCCCAGCAGGTGCACCCAGCTGCCGTGCACGAAGAGGGCGGTGGCGGGCGTGAGCGCGGCTCGCGGTGACCCCTCGAACAGCTCGGTGGGGAGCACGCCCCAGCGGTGGAAGTAGGCCCGCTGCGCGGTGAGCAGCGTGTCGCCGGAGCCGTAGGCCGGATTCAGGCCGGCGGCCGGACCGATCAGGAAGAGCAGACAGCACAGTGCGATCAGCCCGTAGGTGACCGGTGCCGGTGACCTACGGACCGATCTGCGCGCCCTGCCGACTGTCTCGCTCCAGGTTCTGATCATGGACACAGAGCATGACGCAAGGGGACACAACGGGAGAGACCGCCTCGCCGCCCTGGACGGCCGAGCGGCGAGTCCTCGCCAGGCCGTAGGGTAACGAGCCACACGTACCGGGAGACTCCGGCGCGTCGTCGACACTGGAAGCACCCAGAAATACCGGCACCATAAGTACTGACATCAGAACTGACATCAGAACTGACATCAGTACTGACATCGGAAGTGCTGACTTCGGAAGTACTGACGTCAGAACCACCGGCACCACACGTACCGACACCAGAAGGAAGCGAACAGTCACGATGACGGTTCCCCTGCCGACCACCACGACACGGTGGCGCTGCACCCTCTGCGGCAACCTCACCCGCTTCGATGTGACCCGCTCGTCGAAGGTCGTCGAGTACGTCCACCTCGATCTGGCCGGAGAGCCGAAGGTCGAGGAGCGTGACGTGGTGAGTGAGACGATCGAGTCGGTGCGTTGCCGCTGGTGCAACGCCGTGGACCAGGTGGAACTCGTGGACAGGCCGGGCGCCGGCTCCTGACGGGAGCCGGCCCCGCACAGGCATTGGGGTGACGATGGTGGAGAGCACGGGCGGGGGGCCGGCCGACGGCGCCGCTGAGGTGCTCGACCGTCCGCTGCCCGACGGCGTGCGCCGCCGGGTCGTGCAGATCGTTTCCGACGGTTTCGGCGGGCTGACCGTCGCGGAGCTGCCGGCCCAGCTCAGGCAGTACGCCCGGTTCGCGCCGAACCGGCGCGCCAAGTTCGCCGGCAATGCCATGGCCGCCGCCCTGGAGACCGATCCGCTGTTCCGGCAGCGCATCGGGGAGAAGTTCAGAGAGGCGCAGCCGGAGTTGTCCGGCGCCCTCGACTCCGGCTCGCCGCCCCCGGCCGCGGACCCGCTCGACGTGGCGGCCGCGGCCTATGTGCTGCGGCCCACCGACTGGGTCAAGCTCGTGACGGCCGCCGGCGAGGAGGCGCAGCGGGCCGACGCCGAGCGGGTCGAGGAGGAGAACCGGGCCGAGCTGGAGCGACTGCGCGAGGAGCTCGACCGGGCCCGTGAGCATACCCGGACCGAGACCGAGCGGCTGCGCACCGAGCTGGATTCGGCCAAGAAGGAAGCCGACTCGCTGCACCGCAAACTGCGCGCGGCGGTGAGCGACGTCAAGCGGGGCGAGGCGGCGCTGCGCAAGGTGCACGGCGAGATGGAGACCCTGCGTTCCGAGGGCCAGTCCCAGCTGTCCGCGGCCGAGAGCGAGACCCGACGGCTGAAGGCGCGCCTCGGGGAGGCGGAGGCGGTCCTGGAGGCCACCCGCCGGGCGGCCCGCGAGGGGCGCAGCGTCGAGGACATGCGGGTACGGCTGCTTCTGGACACCCTGCTCGACGCCACCCAGGGGCTGCGCCGGGAGCTCGCGCTGCCGCCGGTGTCCGTGCGGCCGGCGGAGACCGTGGACGCGGTCGAACCGGGGCGCATGACCCCGAAGGACATCGCCGCGCGGGCGCTGTCCGAGAACGACCCGGCGATCCTCGACCAGTTGCTCGCGCTTCCGCAGGCCCATCTTGTCGTCGACGGCTACAACGTCACCAAGACCGGCTATCCCCAGATGCCCCTGGAGAAGCAGCGGCTCCGGCTCCTCGGGCAGCTCTCGCAGCTGGCCGCGCAGACCGGCGCCGAGGTGACCTGTGTCTTCGACGGGGCCGAGCTGGCCGCGCCGGTGCTGCTGGCGCCGCCGCGCGGGGTGCGGGTGCTGTTCTCCAAGCCGGGTGTCACCGCCGACGAGTTGATCCGCCAGCTGGTGCGCGCGGAGCCTCCGGGGCGTCCGGTCATCGTCGCGTCGACCGACCGTGAGGTGGCCGACGGGGTGGCCCGGGCGGGGGCGCGGCCGGTCGCTTCCGTGGTGCTTCTCAAGCGACTGTCCTGAAGGTCAACGTGCGGACCTATTGCCCGAATTGACGGCTCTGTCACGCAACGTAGCGTCAATCGAGCGTAACGCCATGTGAATTGAGTGCAAAGAATGCAGGGTGTGACGAAGTTTTTCTCGTGAGGATTTGAACTGATCACAAGAGGGTCACTAAGGTCTGGGCTCGAACCTCCGAGCGGGTGATCACTCAAAAGAAGGAGTTCACCTCCGTGGCGTCCCATCGTCGACCCAAACAACCGAGCCGTGCACGCGTGACCGTGCTGACCACAGCAGCAGCCGCTGCCGTCGCTCTGAGCTCGCAGGCCGCCAACGCCGCGCCGAGCGAGAAGCCGAGCAAGGACGAGGTCAAGGCGAAGGTCGACAAGCTCTACGAGGAGGCCGAGCAGGCCACCGAGAAGTTCAACGGGGCCAAGGAGAAGCAGGAGAAGCTCCAGAAGGAGATCTCCACCATCCAGGACAACGTCGCCCGCGGCCAGGACGAGCTCAACGAGCTGCGCGACTCCATGGGCCTGGCGGCCGCCGCCCAGTACCGCTCGGGCGGCGTCGACCCCTCCCTCCAGCTCTTCCTGTCGTCGAACCCGGACGACTACCTGGACAAGGCGTCCACCGCCGACCAGCTGAGTGCTCAGCAGGTCGAGGCGCTGAAGAAGATCCAGGAGAAGCAGCGCGAGCTCGCCCAGGAGCGCTCCGAGGCGTCCGAGAAGCTCAAGGACCTCGCCTCCACCCGCACCGAACTGGGCAAGAAGAAGCAGCAGGTCCAGACGAAGCTCTCCGAGGCGCGCACGCTCTACAACTCGCTGACGGCCGCGGAGAAGGCCAAGCTCGAGGCGGAGCAGGAACGCGCCAGCCGCGACAGCGGGCGTGAGGTCCTCGGCTCCGGCACCGCCGCCTCCGGCCGGGCCGGCGCGGCCTACGCCTGGGCGCAGAGCCAGCTGGGCAAGCCGTACGTCTACGGCGCCACCGGCATGAGCTCCTACGACTGCTCGGGCCTCACCTCGCGGGCGTACGCGGCGGCCGGCGTCGGCATCCCGCGCACCTCCGAGGCGCAGTCGACCATCGGGACGAAGATCTACTCGCAGAGCCAACTCCAGGTCGGCGACCTCGTCTTCTTCTTCAACGACCTGCACCACGTGGGGCTCTACGCCGGCAACGGCCAGATCATCCACGCGCCGCGCACCGGCACGGTCGTCCGCTACGAGTCGATGGGCACCATCGGCGGCCCGTTCATGTTCGGTGTCCGGGTCTGACCGTCCTGCCCGGTCCGCCCTTCTCGGACCTCTCGGACTTCTGGAAGATCAACACACCGTGCCGCCCGAACGGGCGAATCACGGTGAGGTGACCTGACCCCGCGCCCCGCCCATGACCTGCGTCTGAGGCGGGGCGTCGCTTTATTCGTCCCCCGAGGTCTTTGGTGGTGCCCCCTGCGCGGGGCTACTGTCTGCCGCGTTTCCCTGTCCGCCAGTCGGAAGGAGTGCGGCTTCCCGTGGGGTCCCATCGCCGTCTTGCACCGTCCGGGTTCGACCGGGGCGCCGGTGCAGCGCTCTGTGTCATGTCAGCCGCGGCCGCGGCCCTCGGAGTCCTCCCGGCCACCTCGGCCGTCGCCGCACCGCACGACGACACCCGTGCCGAGGTGGACCGCCTCTACGAGGAGGCCGAGAAGGCCACCGAGGCCTTCAACGAGGCCGACGAGAACGCCGACGCGCTCCGCGAGGAGGTCGGCGGGTCCCAGGACCGGATCGCCCGGCAGCAGGAGCACATCAACTCCCTGCGGGAGACGCTCGGTTCGCTGGCCGGCGCCCAGTACCGTTCCGGCGGTCTCGACCCCTCCCTCGCGTTGCTGTTCTCCGACGACCCGGACGACTACCTCGACAAGGCCTCCGCCCTCGACCGGATCAGCGTCCACCAGGCCGAGGAGCTCAAGGACCTCCAGACGGCGATGCGCGAACTCGCCCAGGAGCGCTCCGAGGCGACCCGCAAGCTCGGCGAGCTGGACAAGAGCCGCAAGGCCGTCGCCTCCCACAAGCGGACCGTCGAGAAGAAGCTCGCGAGGGCCCGGCAGTTGCTCGGCTCCCTGCCGTCCGACGAGCGTGCCGCCTACGACCGGGTTTCCCGCTCCGGGCGCTCGGCCCGCGCCGACCTGCCCGACCTCGGGAGCGCCGCCCCGGCCTCGTCCCGGGCCGAGGCCGCCCTCGCCGCGGCCCGCTCCGCGCTCGGCAAGCCGTACGTCTGGGGTGCCAACGGGCCCTCCGGCTTCGACTGTTCGGGCCTGATGCAGTGGTCGTACGCGCAGGCCGGCGTCTCCCTGCCGCGCACCTCGCAGGCCCAGCGTTTCGCGGGCCGTCAGGTCCCGCTGTCCCAGGCCCAGCCCGGTGACCTGGTCACCTACCGCAACGACGCCAGCCATGTCGCGATGTACATGGGCGACGGTCAGGTGATCCACGCGCCCTACCCCGGGGCCCCCGTGCGCTACGACCCGGTGGACATGATTCCGGGCGCGACCGTCACACGGGTCTGACCGCGCGCCCACGCCCCCGTACGATCGGAGCGTGGCAGGTCGAGGGCGGGCGTCGGGACGTGGAGTCGTGGCGTTGTGCCTGGCGCTGCTGCTGGCCCTGGTGGGCTGTGGCGGCGGGCCCGCCACCGACAGCGCGAAGGCCGAGGTGCAGCGGGTCCTCGACAGGCGGGCGACCGCGGTGCTCGACCGGGACCGGGCGGCGTTCGTGCGGACCGGCGCGCTGAGCTGGTTCGGGAACCTCGGCGCGGTCCCGCTCGCCGCCTGGTCCTACCGCGTCACCGCCCTGCACCGTACCGCCGACACGGCCACCGCCACCGCCGAACTCAGCTATCGCGTCCAGGGCTACGACCGGGCCCCGGTCACCGTCGCCCGCGTCCTGGACCTGTCCCTGGACGCGGGCGGACAGTGGTACGTGGACGCCGAGCGGCCCGCCCGGAAGGCCTCCCAGCAGCTGTGGGAGCAGGGCGAGGTGATCGCCGTACGCGGAGAGCACAGCCTGGTCCTGGGGGTCGGGCAGAGCAGTGAGGCGTTGCACTCCTACGCGGACCTGGCGGACCACGCGGTGCCCGCCGTGTCGGACGCGTGGGGCACGCACTGGTCCCGGCACGTCGTGGTCCTGGTGCCGAAGTCGCTGGCGGGCATGGCGGGCCTGCTCGGCTCGCCCGCCTCCGGGTACCGCGGGATCGCGGCCGTCACCACCGGCGAGACCGGCGCCCCGGCGCGGGCGCCCGCGGACCGGATCATCGTCAACCCCGAGGCGTACGGCGTGCTCGGCGCCCTCGGCAAGCAGGTCGTGCTCACCCACGAGACCACCCATGTCGCCACCCGCGCCGACACCACGCCCGCGACGCCGTTGTGGCTGTCCGAGGGGTACGCGGACTGGGTCGGCTATCGCGACAGCGGGCGTACGCCCGCGCAGGCCGCGCCGGAGCTGTCGGAGTCCGTGAGCGGGGGCGAGGTGCCGAACGCCCTGCCCTCCGACCGGGACTTCGGCTTCAGCGGGGCCGCGACCGGTCTGGCGCAGGCCTACGAGGGCGGCTGGATGGCCTGCCGGATGATCGCCGACCAATGGGGTGAGGCGCGGCTCGGCGAGTTCTACCGGGCCGTGGGCACGCGTCAGACGCGGGCGGGCGCGGTCGAGGACGCGATGCGCAGGGTGCTCGACACGACACCGGAGGAGTTCACCGTGCGGTGGCGGGACTATCTGCGGGCGGAGTTGGGCTGAGGCCGGTCCGGTCCGGGCCGGTCGGCTCAGGAGGAGGCGGACGCCTCCTTGGCCGGGGCGGCCTGATCGGGGGCCAGGGCTGTCGTCGGCTTCGGTACCGTCGCGCGCCACAGGACGCGGGCGGCGGCGAGGGTGGCGAGCACCAGCAGGCCGTTGCGTACGGCGAGGAGGGCGACGCCGAGCGGGTCGCTCGCCACGACGTGCGCGAACCAGAGAGGGAACTCCAGCACGGTCACGAAGCACGCCGCCAGTACCAGGGCCGCCGGCACGACCATCCGGCTCGCCCGGAAGCTCAGGCAGACCGCCGCCAGGCCCACCAGCCACACCAGGTACTGCGGACTGATCACCCGGCTGGTGGTGGTGAACATCAGCACCGCCACGAACGCCGCGTCGGCCGTCGTGTGCGCCTCGAACCGGGTCGCCAGCAGCCGCCACAGCAGCAGCCAGCCGAAGGCCATGCCGGTCAGCCCGAGCGCGACCGTACTCACGACGGTCACCCACGGGCCGAGGAATTCGACCGAGCCGTAGTTCAGCAGCACCTCGCCGCCCCAGCCGTGGTGCCGGGCCACATGGAAGACGAGGGAGCCGAGCGACTCCACCTCGGTACCCCGGTCGCGCTGGAAGGTCAGGAAGTCGAAGGCGCCCGGCATCGTGACGGCGAACAGCGCGGCCAGCCCGGACACGGTCACCGCCGCCGCGGCCCAGATGCCGCGTCCGCGGGTGCCCAGGAGCAGCAGCGCCGGCCACACCTTCAGCATCGCCCCGAATCCCGCGAGGGCCCCCATCAGACGAGGGTGCCGGGACCCGGCGAGCAGGGCGGCGACCGCGACCGCGGTGACCATCACGTCGTAGCGCGCGTAGCCGGTCGGGCCGAGCAGGGGGACGCCCGCCACCCACACCCAGGCGCCGCGCAGCCGCTTGCCCGGACGCAGGCCCGCGTACACCAGCAGGGCCAGCACGACCAGGTCGGCGAGGAAGGCGAGGACGAAGAACGCCGAGGCGTAGTCGAGGCCGGGCAGCAGCGCGGGGGAGAGGATCGCGAGGGCGGCGGCGGGCGGGTACTGCCAGGTGACGTCGTCCAGCGGGAAGGTGCCGGTGCGCAGGACGTCGTACCAGTCCTGGTAGATGACCGACACGTCGCTGGTGACGTCCGGGCCGGGGAAGACGTACACCTTGAACACGAAGAGCAACAGCAGCAGCCTGGTCACGCCCCAGGTCAGCAGCAGGCAGGTCAGTGACCGCCGCGCGCCCGTCGTCTCCACGTGATCCCCTGCCGTTCGATTTCCTGTCTTGAGGGGAACATGATGTCCCGCCCTGCTGTGAGCGTGCCACAGGCACGGCCACGGGCGGCTGGGAGCGGCCGGTTCGGTAGGGTCGGCCGCGATGCACAAGACTCTCGTCGTCACGAACGACTTCCCGCCCCGGCCCGGCGGGATCCAGGCGTTCCTGCACAACATGGCGCTGCGGCTCGACCCCGAGCGGCTGGTCGTGTACGCCTCCACCTGGAAGCGCGGCCGGGAGGGGGCCGAGGCGACGGCCGCGTTCGACGCGGAGCAGCCCTTCACCGTCGTACGAAACGCCACCACGATGCTGCTGCCGACGCCCGGGGCGACCCGGCGGGCCGTCGGGCTGCTGCGCGAACACGGGTGCACGTCGGTGTGGTTCGGGGCGGCGGCGCCGCTCGGGCTGATGGCGCCGGCGCTGCGGAAGGCGGGCGCCGAGCGGCTGGTGGCCACCACCCACGGGCACGAGGCCGGGTGGGCGCAGCTGCCCGCCGCCCGGCAGCTGCTGCGCCGGATCGGCGAATCCACGGACACCGTCACCTACCTCGGCGAGTACACCCGCTCGCGGATCGCGACCGCGCTGACGCCGGACGCTGCCGGGCGGATGACGCAGCTGCCGCCGGGGGTAGACGAGAAGACCTTCCACCCGGGCTCCGGCGGGGACGAGGTCCGAGCCCGGCTCGGGCTGACCGACCGGCCCGTGGTGGTGTGCGTCTCCCGGCTGGTCCCGCGCAAGGGGCAGGACACGCTGATCCTCGCCATGCCCCGGATCCTGGCCGCCGAGCCGGACGCCGTGCTGCTGATCGTCGGCGGCGGACCCTACGAGAAGGATCTGCGCCGGCTGGCGCGGGGGACCGGGGTCGCCGGCTCCGTCCGCTTCACCGGTTCCGTGCCCTGGGCCGAACTGCCCGCGCACTACGGCGCCGGGGACGTGTTCGCGATGCCGTGCCGGACCCGGCGGGGCGGGCTCGACGTCGAGGGGCTCGGGATCGTGTACCTGGAGGCCTCGGCGACCGGGCTGCCCGTCGTCGCCGGTGATTCCGGCGGCGCTCCCGACGCGGTCCTCGACGGCGAGAGCGGCTGGGTGGTGCGCGGCGGCTCCGTGGAGGAGACCGCCGAGCGGATCGTCGTGCTCCTCGGGGACGCCGAACTGCGCCGGCGGATGGGGGACCGGGGGCGCGCCTGGGTCGAGGAGAAGTGGCGCTGGGACCTGCTCGCCGAGAAGCTGAGGGCTCTGCTGTGAGGGACTCCGCAAAGAGCCCTTCAAAGGTCCGATCCAATCCTGCCGCGGTACTAGGCGGAACGCGATAATCCGCACATGCTGCGCACATGACAGCAAAACTGATGCAACGTCAGCTGACTCGACGTCACATATTGGGCATGGTCGCCCTGCAGACCGCCGCCACCCTCGGCTTCACCCGTGTCGGCCTCGAGTCGGCCCGGGCGGCCGAACCCGACGCGGTGGAAACCGCCCCCGCGATCGTCGTCGGCTCCGGCTACGGCGCAGCCGTCGCCGCCCTCCGACTCGGCCAGGCCGGCATCCGCACCCTCGTGATCGAGATGGGCCGGCTCTGGAACAACCCGGGTCCCGACGGCAAGATCTTCTGCTCCACCACCGCCCCGGACCAGCGGTCCATGTGGTTCCGCACCCGCACCGAGGCGCCGCTGGCCTCCTTCCTGTGGCTGGACGTCGTCAACCGGGACATCAGCCGCTACCCCGGCGTCCTGGACCGCGTGCACTTCGACAACATGTCCGTCTTCGTGGGCCGTGGGGTCGGCGGCGGCTCCCTGGTCAACGGCTCCATGGCGGTCACCCCGCTCCAGTCCTACTTCACCGAGCAGTTCCCCACCGTCGACGCGACGGAGATGTACTCCACGTACTTCCCGCGCGCCCGCGCCATGCTCGGCGTCAACAACGTCGACCCCGCCTGGTTCGAGTCGACCGAGTGGTACCAGTTCTCCCGCGTCTCCCGGAAGCACGCGGCGAACACCGGGCTGAAGACCACCTTCGTCCCCAGCGTCTACGACTTCGGCTACATGCAGCGCGAGGCGGCCGGCACGGCGACGAAGTCGGCCCTCGGAGGGGAGGTCATCTACGGCAACAACCACGGCAAACGCAGCCTCGACAAGACGTATCTGGCGCAGGCGCTGGGCACGGGCAACGTCACCATCCACACCATGGAGAAGGTGCGCGCGATCAGCCGGGCGAGCGACGGAACGTACGTCCTCACCGCCGACCGCATCGACGACACCGGCGCGGTCGTCGAGACCAAGCAGTACGGCTGCACGTACCTCTTCCTCGGCGGCGGCAGCGTCGGGACCAGTGAACTCCTCGTCCGGGCGAGGGCGACGGGCACCCTGCCCAGGCTGGACGCGAGCGTCGGGGCGGGCTGGGGCACCAACGGGAACGTGATGCTCGGGCGGGCCAACCACCTGTGGGACACCGTCGGCGCCAACCAGTCGACCATGCCGGTGATGGGCATCGACGACTGGGCCAACGCGGCCAACCCGGTCTTCGCCGAGATCGCCCCGCTGCCGGCGGGACTGGAGCACTGGGTCAGCCTCTATCTGGCGATCACCAAGAACCCGCAACGGGCGTCGTTCTCGTACGACAGCGGCACGGGCGGGGTGCGGCTCGGCTGGTCCGCCGCCCAGAGCGCGGTCTCCGTCGGCATGGCGAAGAAGCTGTTCGACCGGATCAACGCGGCGAACTCGACGATCTACCGGTACGACCTGTTCGGGTCCTCCAACAAGATCTTCGCCGACGACTTCACGTACCACCCGCTCGGCGGCTGTGTGCTGGGGAAGGCGACCGACAACTACGGCCGGGTGAAGGGGTATTCGAAGCTGTACGTCACCGACGGCTCGCTCGTGCCCGGCTCGATCGGGGTGAACCCGTTCGTGACGATCACCGCGCTCGCCGAACGGACGATGGCGCGGGTCCTGGTGGAGGACACCGCGCCATGAGCCGTCGTGGGGCCGGGCCGGGCTACTTCTGGTAGATGGCCTCGATCTCGGCTGCGTAGTCCTTCGCCACCACGTTGCGCTTGAGCTTCAGGGACGGCGTGAGGTGGCCCGAGTCCTCCGTGAACTGGGAGGAGAGAATGCGGAACTTCCGCACCGATTCCGCCTTCGACACCGCGGCGTTGCCGTCGTCGATCGCGGCCTGGATCGCCGCGTTCAGGTCCGCGTCGGCCAGCAGCGACGCCGCGGTGGAGTCGGCCGGCTTGCCGTGCTCGGCGGCCCAACGGCCCAGGAACTCGTCGTCGATGGTGATCAGCGCGCCCACGAAGGGCCGTCCGTCGCCGACCACCATGCACTCCGCCACCAGCGCGTGCGCGCGGATCCGGTCCTCGATCACGGCCGGGGCCACGTTCTTGCCCCCCGCCGTGACGATGATCTCCTTCTTGCGGCCGGTGATCTTCAGGTAGCCGTCCTCGTCGAGGGTGCCGATGTCACCGGTGTGGAACCAGCCGTCGGCCAACGCCTCCGCGGTCGCGGCCTCGTTGTTCCAGTACCCCTTGAACAGGTGCTCGCCGTGCAGCAGCACCTCGCCGTCGTCCGCGATCCGCACCACCGAGCCGGGCAGCGGCTGGCCGACCGTGCCGATCTTCTGGCGGTCCCACGGGTTGAAGGCGGTGGCGGCACAGGACTCGGTCAGGCCGTAGCCCTCCAGGACCGTGAAGCCGATGCCGCGGAAGAAGTGTCCCAGGCGCTCGCCCAGTGGGGCGCCGCCCGAGATGGCGTACTCGCCCTTGCCGCCGAGGACCGCGCGCAGCTTGCTGTAGACGAGTTTGTCGAACGTCCGGTGCTTGATCTTCAGCCCGAGGGACGGGCCCGACGCCGTGTCCAGTGCCTTGCTGTACGCGATCGCGGTGTCCGCGGCCTTGTCGAAGATCTTGCCCTTGCCGTCCGCCTGCGCCTTGGCGCGCGCCGAGTTGTACACCTTCTCGAAGACGCGCGGCACACCCAGGATCAGCGTCGGCCGGAAGGCGGCCAGTTCGTCCGTGAGCTCCTTGATGTCCGGGACCATGCCCAGCTTGATCGGCGCCATCATGGGCGCGATCTGCACGAGCCGGCCGAAGACGTGCGCGAGCGGCAGGAAGAGCAGGACGGAGCAGTCGCTGGTGCGGAACAGCGGCCGCAGCCGCTCCACGATGTTGCCGCACTCCGCGAAGAAGCTGCGGTGGGTGAGCACACAGCCCTTGGGGCGCCCGGTGGTGCCCGAGGTGTAGACGATGGTCGCCGGGTCGTCGGCCTTGGCGAGCGAGCAGCGCTCCTCGACCGCCTCGTCGGTGACGTCCTGCCCGAGCCGCCCCAGCTCGTCCAGGCCGCCGGCCTCGATCTGCCAGACGTGCTTGAGGGCGGGCAGGCTCTCGCGCACCGACTCGACGGTGGCCGCGTGGCTGCCCTGCTCGACAACGCAGGCGGTGGCCCCCGAGTCACTGAGGATCCACTGCACCTGCTCCGGCGAACTGGTCTCGTACACCGGCACGGTGACCGCGCCCGCGCTCCAGATCGCGAAGTCCAGCAGCGTCCACTCGTAGCGGGTGCGGGACATCAGACCGACCCGGTCACCGGGCTGCACACCGGAGGCGATGAGCCCCTTCGCGGCCGTGTGCACCTCGGTGAGGAACACGGTGGCCGTCACGTCCTGCCACGTGCCGCCCACCTTGCGGGCGATGACGGCGACGTCCGGGTGCTGCGCGGCGTTTCTCCGGACGATGTCGGTGAGATTGCCGTCCGAAGGGACCTCGTACAAAGCCGGAAGGCTGAACTCGCGCAAGACTGCTGCTCCTCATAGGGCGCCGGCGCCACGACGTTGTGTGCTGCGACGGTGTGGGTCCAAGGCTCGGGCAGGTGCTCAAGGGCCTCACCACGGGCCGTGGGGGGCTCGGTGGTTGAAATCCTGAGCACGACTGGACTGCCCGGACGTTACCCGCCGGTATGGCTTCTTTGACAGGGGGCCCGGCGAGATGTTCGTCGCGTCACACGGATTGGTGTTTCTTCGTGGTGTTTCTTCGTTGTCTTTCTTCGCGCACAGTAGTCGACGCACTAACTGACTGGCCAGTAACCGCAAGGCCCGCCGCCACTGTTCACGTTTGCCGCACACCCTTACCCTTGATCGTCATGGCACCCACACCGCCCGGTAACGACAGGACGCGCGTCCATGTGGTCAGCGACGTGCACGGCAACGCCCGTGACCTGGCCCGCGCCGGCGAAGGTGCGGACGCGCTGATCTGTCTGGGTGATCTCGTCCTCTTCCTCGACTACGCCGACCACTCGCGCGGGATCTTCCCCGACCTCTTCGGCGCCGAGAACGCCCACCGCCTCGTCGAACTGCGCACCGCCCGCCGCTTCGAGGAGGCGCGCGAGCTCGGGGGCCGGCTGTGGGCGGGGGTCGCCGGGGACCGGGCGGACGTGATCGAGCAAGCGGTGCGCAAGCAGTACGCCGAGTTGTTCGCCGCGTTCCCGACACCGACGTACGCCACCTACGGCAATGTCGACATGCCTACTCTCTGGCCGCAGTACGCCGGGCCCGGCACGACGGTGCTGGACGGGGAGCGGGTGGAGATCGGGGGCTGGGTCTTCGGCTTCGTGGGCGGGGGACTGCGGACGCCGATGCGGACGCCGTACGAGATCAGCGACGAGGAATACGCGGCGAAGATCGAGGCGGTGGGCGAGGTGGACGTGCTGTGCACGCACATCCCGCCGGAGGTGCCCGAGCTGGTCTACGACACGGTCGCGCGCCGTTTCGAGCGGGGGAGCCGGGCGCTGCTGGACGCGATCCGCCGCACCCGGCCCCGGTACGCGCTCTTCGGCCATGTCCACCAGCCGCTGGCCCGGCGGATGCGGATCGGAGCGACCGAATGCGTGAACGTGGGGCACTTCGCGGGCAGCGGACAGCCGTGGGCGCTGGAGTGGTGAGCGTTTCCCGGTGACCGGGGCGGACGGGGGTGAAGGCGGCTGGTCGGCTGCGCGGTAGCCTTCACGCTGCACACACGTGCGCACGACGACCTCAGTACCGGCCCGTATCTGGAGGAGCCACGGCGATGGCGGAACACACCAGCTCGAGCATCACGATCGAGGCGCCACCGGCCGACGTCATGGCGGTGATCGCCGACTTCGCCCGCTACCCGGACTGGACCGGAGAGGTGAAGGAGGCGGAGGTCCTCAAGACGGACGCGCAGGGCCGCGCCGAGCACGTCCGTCTCGTCATGGACGCCGGTGCCATCAAGGACGACCAGACCCTGGGCTACACCTGGACGGGCGACCACGAGGTCTCCTGGACCCTCGTCAAGTCCCAGATGCTGCGGTCCCTCGACGGCTCCTACCTCCTGAAGCCGGCGGGCGCGGGGGCGACGGAGGTCACCTACCGGCTCACCGTCGACGTCAAGATCCCCATGCTCGGCATGATCAAGCGCAAGGCGGAGAAGGTCATCATCGACCGGGCGCTGGCGGGGCTGAAGAAGCGGGTGGAGTCGAAGGAGGCCTGATCGGCAGCGGGGCACCGGCCCGACGCGGCCGCGCCCCCGCCTCGGTTACGGTCACCCCCATGCGCACCATCCTGATCACGGGCCCCGGCGGCAGCGGTCGTACCACCGTCGCCGCCGCCACCGCCCTCGCCGCCGCCCGCGAGGGCACCCGCACCATCCTCCTCGGTGCCGACCGCACCGACACCCTCGGCGCGGCACTCGGCACGGCGACGGGCCCGGCCCCCCGGCAGGTCGCGCCGAACCTCACGGCCTGGCGTCCGGACGCGGTCGAACGCTTCCGGGACGATCTGACCGCGTTCCAGGACCGCGCCGCCTCCGCCCTCGACCTGCTCGGCGCCTCCCCCCTGGACCCCGAGGAGGTCACCCCCCTCCCCGGTGCCGAGGAACTCTCCTTGCTGCGCGCCCTGCGGGACGCCGTCCTCAGCGAGGCCCACGACCTGGTGGTCGTCGACCTCCCGCCCATCCCGCAGGCGCTCGCCCTCCTCGCGCTGCCCGAGGAGCTGCGCCGCTACCTGCGCCGCCTGCTGCCGAGCGAGCGACAGGCGGCCCGCGCCCTGCGCCCCGTCCTCGGCCGGCTGGCCGGCGTGCCCATGCCCTCGGAGTGGCTGTACGAGACGGCTGCCCGCTGGGACGTCGAGCTGGCGGCCGTCGAGGCGGTCCTCGCCGACCGCGACACCGTCGTACGGCTGGCAGCCGAACCCGGCCCGGCCGGCGCCGACGCCGTCCGCGGCGCGGGACTCGCCCTCGCCCTGCGCGGCCTGCGGCCCGACGTCCTGGTCGCGAGCCGGGTCCTGCCCGAGGCCGCGCAGGACACCTGGTCCGCCCATCTGATCGCGCAGCAGCGCAAGACCCTGGACGAGTGGCGGGCGGCGTACGACGTCCGGACCGTCGCCCATCTCGGCCACGACCCCCGGGGCACCGACGACCTCGACGCGCTCGCCGTCCCCGGGGTCAACGACACGACCTCCACCGTCGAGTGGCCCGTGGCCGACCGGCTCGCCGAGGACGGGGTGCTGGTCTGGCACATCCCGCTGCCCGGCGCCATACGCGACGAGCTGGACCTGATCCGGCGCGGCGACGAACTCGTCGTCAGCGCGGGCCGGTGCCGCCGGATCGTCCCGCTGCCGTCCGCCCTGCGCCGCTGCACCGTCGCAGGCGCCGCCCTGCGCGAGGGCGAGCTGCGCATCCGGTTCGCGCCGGACCCGGAACTCTGGCCGCGGACCCGGTGAACCGGATACGCCCGTTCGGGTAACGTCGTAGAGACGAACCGTAGTCAGGAGTCCGTCATGAGCGAAGAGCTCCCCCAGTCCGAGGAGGGCGGGCGCGAGACCGTCGACGAGGTGCGGGCGACCGACGCCGACGCCTGGGCGACGGCGTGCGCCGAGGACCTCGCGGCGGAGAAGGCCCGCCGACGCACCCAGTACGGTCCGCCGCCGGGCTCGGCCGCCGAGGAGTTGCGCAAGCTCGTCGACACGGTCGCGGACAAGCTGTCCGGCTTCCAGTCCCCCCTGCTCGGTGCCGTCGCCGGTCCGGCCGCCCAGCAGGTCGTGAAGCAGGTCGTCCAGCAGGCCAAGTCCGCCGTGGAACCCGTGATCGAGCGCAACCCGGACATCTTCGATCATCTCGCCGCCGCGGGGAACGAGCTGCTAGCGGCGTACCGGTCGGCCGTCCAGGCCCAGGAGCGACGCTGGACTGCCCGGGACAACGACCCACGCGACCTGGACGAGCCCCGCGACGGCAAGGGCGACGAGCCCGGCCCGGGCGAACGCATCGACCTGGACTGAGCCCTCGGACCGCCTGTCGCCGGCTTCCCGCCTGCCCAGTGAGGGCCTGCCCACCGGGCGGACGACGGGGACCCGACGACAGGGCCTCGGGTACGGTTGGCCATAGCGGGGCTCGACCGAAACTGAGGGATTCATGGGACTCACCATCGGCGTCGACATCGGCGGCACGAAGATCGCGGCCGGCGTGGTCGATGAGGAAGGCAACATCCTCTCGACCCACAAGGTGCCGACCCCGGGCACGGCCGAGGGCATCGTGGACGCCATAGCCTCGGCGGTGGACGGGGCGCGGGTCGGGCACGAGATCGTCGGCGTGGGCATCGGTGCCGCCGGCTACGTCAACCGTCAGCGCTCGACGGTCTACTTCGCGCCGAACATCGACTGGCGCCAGGAGCCGCTGAAGGAGAAGGTCGAGGCCCGCGTGGGCCTTCCGGTCGTCGTGGAGAACGACGCCAACGCGGCCGCCTGGGGCGAGTACAAGTTCGGCGGCGGCAAGGGCCACCGCAACGTCATCTGCATCACCCTCGGCACCGGCCTCGGCGGCGGCATCATCATCGGCAACAAGCTGCGCCGCGGCCACTTCGGCGTGGCCGCCGAGTTCGGCCACATCCGCATGGTGCCGGACGGGCTGCTGTGCGGCTGCGGCTCGCAGGGCTGCTGGGAGCAGTACGCCTCCGGGCGCGCCCTCGTGAGATACGCCAAGCAGCGCGCCAACGCCACCCCCGAGAACGCGGACATCCTGCTCGGCCTCGGCGACGGCACCCCCGAAGGCATCGAGGGCAAGCACATCTCCATGGCCGCCCGTCAGGGCGATCCGGTCGCCGTCGACTCCTACCGGGAGCTGGCCCGTTGGGCCGGCGCCGGCCTCGCCGACCTCGCCTCCCTGTTCGACCCCTCCGCCTTCATCGTCGGCGGCGGCCTCTCGGACGAGGGCGAACTGGTCCTCGACCCGATCCGCAAGTCGTACAAGCGCTGGCTGGTGGGCGGCAACTGGCGTCCGGTGGCGGACGTCATCGCCGCCCAGCTGGGCAACAAGGCGGGACTGGTGGGCGCGGCCGACCTGGCCCGGGAGCCCGACCCGATCATGTAGGGCACCTTTCGGAGGTACGGCAGTTCCCGCGTCCTTCCAGGGCGCGGGGCTGTGTCCCTGTGCGGCTCCGCCGCGTGAGCGCGACAGCCCTCACGAACCCCGCAGCCGACGTACGACCTGTCGCTGCCCCCTCCACCCACGCTCACCACGTATCGTGACGGCATGGTGACGCCACCCCTGCTCCCCAACTCCCGTACCGAACCCGATGGTTCCGCCGTCATCCGTGTCCTCGGCTACAACATCCGCTCGATGCGCGACGACACCACCGCCCTCGCCCGCGTCATCAGCGCCTGCGCACCCGACCTGGTCCTCGTCCAGGAAGCGCCCCGCTTCTTCCGCTGGCGCAAGAAGCTGGCCCGCCTCGCGACGGCGTCCGGTCAGGTGATCCTCTCCGGTGGCGGCACGGCCGCGGGCCCGGCGATCCTCTGTACGCTCCGGGCCACCGTCGAACGCACCGAGGACGTCCTGCTCCCCCTCACCCCGGGCCGGCACCGGCGCGGCTTCGCGACCGCGGTCGTACGGTTCGGCGGCGCCCGCCTCGGCGTGCTGAGCTGCCACCTCTCACTCGAGAAGGAAGAGCGGTACGCGCAGGGCGGGATGCTCCTGGACCGGCTCGCCGGAATGGGCGCGGAGCACGCGATCGCGGGCGGCGACCTCAACGAACGCCCCGGCGGTCGCACCTTCGCCCGTCTCGCCGAGAGTCTCCAGGACTGCTGGGCGACCGCCCCCTGGGGCAGCGAGCACACCTGGATCCGCACCGACCCGCACCGCCGCATCGACGCGATCTTCGCGACGAAGGGCATCGAGGTGCTGGGCTGCGGGGTCCCGCTCGGCCACCCCGGGGTGACGGAGACCGACCTGAGGGCGGCCACGGACCACCTTCCGGTCCTGGCCGCCCTCAGAATTCCAGCGAACTGAGGCCTGGCGGAGTTCCTTCGGCCGAGATCCGGACGACGGTTCCCGGCCCGGGGTCTAGACGACGGCTCCCCGCCCGGGGTCGTCGTCGTCCTCTTCGCCCGTGCGCATCCGCAGGACCAGCGTGGCGAAGCCGCCCAGGAAACCGCCGATGCCGACCGTGGTCAGCCACCAGGTCATCTCCCAGCCGAGCAGGACCGCCAGCAGGAGCAGGACCGGCCCACCGAGCACGCCCAGCCAGGCGAACTTCGCGGTGGTGTCGGCGGCGGGCAGCGGGGGCGGCTCCGGCGGTACGAAGTGACCCTCGTCGTCCTCGCCGAGGTCCTCGTCGGCAGGCTCCGGCATGCTGTAGTCCCGCGGGCCCACCCCGGGCGCGAAGGCGACCGAGCCGCCGAGGGGCTTCGCGGGCTTCTCGTCACGGGAGTCGGGGGAGTCCGGGGAGTCTGTGGCCTCCCTGGCCGCCCCGGCCTCCTTCGCCTCCTTTGGTCCCTTCGTTTCCTTCGGTTCCTTCGTCCGTTTGGTGTCCCCGGCTGCCTGGGGACCGCCGTCGTTCGTCTCGGTCTCCAGCAGCGCCAGGTCCTCGACCGACTTGAAGGGCTTGACGCCCGGCGGGTCCGGCGGCTCCTCGCCGTATCCGGCGACGATGGCCGCCCACGCGGCGGCCTCGTCGAACGGGACGCTCTGCTCCTCGGGCTCGCGCTCCTCGCGCTCCTCGCGATCGGAGTCGTGCTCAGCCACGGGCGGCCGTCCCTTCCTTGCCGATGCTGGGGGCGAGCCGGCTGATGAACGAGTAGCTCTCCTCGAAGATCCGGTCCGCCTCATGGTCCAACGTCGCGACGTGGTAACTCTGTTCCAGCACGAACTCCTGTACGTCCGTGGACGAGACCCGACTCAGGACACGCGCGGAGTCTGCCCCCGGCACCACATGGTCCTGGACGCTGCGCAGGACCAGCAGCGGCTGGGTGACCTGCGGCAGCTCACCGTCGACGAGGCGGAAGAACGACCGCAACGAGTGCGCCGCGCGCAGCGGCACCCGGTCGTACCCCAGCTCGGTGCTGCCCTCCTTGGCGATGTCGCTCGCGATGCCCTTCGTCGACCGGACGAGGTGATGGACCACGGGGAGGGCGTGCGCGGCCAGCCCGTGCATACGGTTCGCCGGGTTGACGACGACGACACCGCTGACCGTGTCCCCGTGTTTCGCGGCCAGCCGCAGCGCGAGCGTGCCGCCCATCGACAGGCCCGCCACGAACACCTGCGAGCAGCGCTCGCGCAGGGCACGCAGCTCGCGGTCCACCTCCGCGTACCAGTCCTGCCAGCCGGTGAGCTGCATGTCCTCCCAGCGTGTGCCGTGGCCCGGCAGCAGGGGCAGCGAGACGGTCAGACCGCGCCCGGCCAGAAACTCCGCCCAGGGGCGCAGCGACTGGGGGGAACCGGTGAAGCCGTGACAGAGGAGGACACCCGCTTCCCCGCCCTCGTGGCGGAACGGCTCGGCTCCAGGGAGGACCGGCACCTTCGGTCTCCTGTTCATGAGAAGGGCGTGAACGAGTCCAGGTGATGTTCACCGTACGCGACCGCACTGACACCGACCAGGGCCGTCGGGCTCATTGACAGTGCTGCGGGATATGGTCTGACCGACAGACACAGGAGGCACTCGGTTGTTGTACGGCACGATGAAGGTCGCCATCGGAGGGCCGCTCAAGGTCGCCTTCAGGCCCTGGGTGGAAGGCATGGAGAACATTCCGGCCGAGGGTCCCGCCATCCTGGCGAGCAATCACCTGTCGTTCTCCGACTCGTTCTTCCTGCCCGCGGTCCTCGACCGCAAGGTCACCTTCATCGCGAAGGCCGAGTACTTCACCACCCCCGGAGTGAAGGGCCGGCTGACGGCCGCGTTCTTCAAAGGGGTCGGCCAGCTCCCGGTGGACCGCTCCGGCGCGCGCGGCGCGGGCGAGGCTGCCGTCAAGAGCGGCATCGAGGTCCTGGAGCGCGGTGAGCTGTTCGGGATCTACCCCGAGGGCACCCGTTCGCCCGACGGCCGTCTCTACCGGGGCAAGCCCGGCGGCCTCGCGCGCGTGGCGCTGGCCAGCGGCGCGCCGGTCATCCCGGTCGCCATGATCGACACGGAGAAGATCCAGCCGCCCGGCCAGGTGATGCCGAAACTGATGCGGCCGGGCATCCGTATCGGCGAGCCCCTGGACTTCAGCCGCTACCAGGGCATGGAGCACGACCGCTTCGTCCTGCGCGCCCTGACCGACGAGGTCATGTACGAGATCATGAAGCTCTCCGGCCAGGAGTACGTCGACATCTACGCGACCGCGGCCAAGCGGCAGATGGCGGAGGCGACGAAGGCCGAGAAGGAAGCGGAGAAGGCGGCCAGGGCCGCACTCGCGCAGGCGGAGAAGGAACAGGCCGAAAAAGAGAAGTCGTAGTCCTGGACGGGGCAGTCCGGGTCGGGGGGTGGGGGAGTTGGCCAAGCGCGAGCGGGTCATGAGGATGTCGGTGGAGCAGCCGCTGTGGCGTGCGCTCACCGCGTACCGGGTGCTCACCATGCTGTACGCGGTGGGTCTGTTCGCCACCGCCTACGACAAGTTCGCCCGCCCAGGCGTGGCCATCGCCTACTACGTCGTGCTGTGCGGCTGGACCCTGGCCACCATCCCCCGGGTCGCGAACGCGGCGGCCTGTACCAAACGGTTCCTCGCCGCCGACCTCACCGTGGCGCTCGCCGGCATCCTGCTGACGCCCCTCGCCGACGCGCCCGGCCGGATCCAGGAGGGTGGCCCGACCCTGCCGTCCATATGGACCGCGGGCTCGGTGCTGGCCTTCGCGGTCAAGGGCGGCTGGCGCTGGGCGGCCTTCGCTTCCACCGCGGTCGCCGTCGTCAACCTGGTCGAGCGCGGCGCCCCGGCCCGCGACACCGTCCACAACGTGATCCTGGTCTGGGTCGCCTCCATCGCCATCGGCTACGTCGTCGAGGTCGCCCGCGCCTCCGAGCGCACCCTCGCCCGTGCCCTGGAGATCGAGGCCGCGACCCGGGAGCGGGAGCGGCTGGCCCGGGACATCCACGACAGCGTGCTGCAGGTGCTGGCGATGGTGCAGCGGCGCGGTGCCGTCCTGGGCGGCGAGGCGGCCGAGCTGGGCCGGATGGCCGGCGAACAGGAGGTCGCCCTGCGCACCCTGGTCTCCGGCGGGCTGGTCCCGGTCTCCCGCGCTTCGGAGGACGCGGCCGAGGGGGCCGTCGTACGGACGGTCGAGGTGCCCGACGACGAGGACGCCGACGGGCCGGTCGACCTGCGCTCCCTGCTCGCGCCGTACGCCTCCGCGAGGGTCAGCCTCGCCGAGCCCGGCGCGCCCGTGCAGTTGCCGCCGGCCGCCGCGAGGGAGTTGGCCGCCGCGGTCGGCGCCGCCCTGGACAACGTACGCAGGCACGCGGGTGAGCAGGCGCGCGCGTGGCTTCTCGTCGAGGACGAGCCGGACGAGGTGATCGTGACCGTACGGGACGACGGCCCCGGCATCCCCGAGGGCCGGCTCGCGCAGGCCGAGGGCGAGGGCAGACTCGGCGTGGCCCTGTCGATCCGGAGCCGCCTGCGCGAACTCGGCGGCAGCGCCGAACTGATCTCGGTGCCCGGCCAGGGCACGGAGGTCGAACTGAAAGTACCGAAGGAGACGCGGTCTTCACGGGGGAAGGCGGAGAGGCGATGACGGACAACAGCGAGGGCCGGCCGGACCGGATCCGGGTCATGGTGGTCGACGACCACCCCATGTGGCGCGACGCCGTCGCCCGTGACCTGGGCGAGTCCGGCTTCGACGTGGTCGCCACCGCGGGCGACGGCGACCAGGCCGTCCGCCGCGCCAAGGCCGCCGCGCCCGACGTCCTGGTGCTCGACCTGAACCTGCCGGCCAAGCCCGGGGTCCAGGTCTGCAAGGAACTGGTCGCCGCCAACCCGGCGTTGCGGGTGCTCGTGCTGTCGGCGAGCGGCGAGCACGCCGACGTCCTGGAGGCGGTGAAGTCGGGCGCCACCGGCTATCTGCTGAAGTCGGCGTCCACCGAGGAACTGCTGGACGCGGTCCGCCGCACGGCGGTCGGCGACCCGGTGTTCACGCCCGGCCTGGCCGGCCTGGTCCTCGGCGAGTACCGGCGCCTGGCCTCCGAGCCGGCCCCCGGCGCCCCGGACGCCGACCAGCCCCGGGCCCCGCAGCTCACCGACCGCGAGACCGAGGTGCTGCGACTGGTCGCCAAGGGCCTGAGCTACAAGCAGATCGCCGAACGGCTGGTCATCTCCCACCGGACGGTCCAGAACCACGTCCAGAACACCCTCGGCAAGCTGCAACTGCACAACAGGGTCGAACTGGTGCGGTACGCGATAGAGCGCGGGCTCGACGACGAGTGATCAACGTGCGGGTGTCTCACCGGGATTGACCGTTTACCGGAATTGACCGTCCTACCCATGCCGAAGTGACCTGGATCACTATTAGCGTGACCTTCGCAGGCTTTCTCTGGCGAAGGGACACTTCCATGCGCGTCGGAGTACTGACCGGAGGCGGCGACTGCCCCGGGCTCAACGCCGTCATCCGGGGCATCGTCCGCAAGGGCGTGCAGGAGTACGGCTATGACTTCGTCGGCTTCCGGGACGGCTGGCGAGGTCCGCTCGAAGGCGCCACGGTACGGCTGGACATCCCCGCGGTGCGCGGCATCCTGCCCCGCGGCGGCACCATCCTCGGCTCCTCGCGCACCAATCCCCTCAAGCAGGAGGACGGCGTCGCCCGTATCAGGGAGAACCTCGCCCGACTGGGTGTCGGCGCGCTCATCGCGATCGGCGGCGAGGACACCCTGGGCGTCGCCGCCCGGCTGTCCGACGAGCACGGCGTGCCCTGCGTCGGCGTACCCAAGACGATCGACAACGACCTGTCCGGCACGGACTACACCTTCGGCTTCGACACGGCCGTGGGCATCGCGACGGAGGCCATCGACCGGCTGCACACCACCGCCGAGTCGCACATGCGGGTCCTGGTCTGCGAGGTGATGGGCCGGCACGCGGGCTGGATCGCCATCCACTCCGGCCTGGCCGGCGGCGCGAACGTCATCCTCATCCCCGAGCGGCGCTTCGACATCGAGCAGGTGTGCGCCTGGGTGACCTCCCGCTTCCAGGCGTCGTACGCCCCGATCGTGGTCGTCGCCGAGGGCGCCATGCCCAAGGACGGTGACATCGTGCTGAAGGACCAGTCGCTGGACTCCTTCGGACATGTGCGGCTGTCCGGCGTGGGCGAGTGGCTGGCCAAGGAGATCGAGAAGCGCACCGGCAACGAGGCGCGCACCACGGTCCTCGGCCACATCCAGCGCGGCGGCACCCCCAGCGCCTTCGACCGCTGGCTCGCCACCCGCTTCGGCCTGCACGCCATCCAGGCCGTCCGGGACCGCGACTTCGGCAAGATGGTCGCCCTGCGCGGCACGGACATCGTCCGCGTCCCGATCGCCGAGGCCACGGCCCGGCTGAAGACGGTCGATCCGGAACTGTACGAAGAGGTGGGGGTGTTCTTCGGCTGAGCCCCGTCGGACGGGCCCGCCCGGAGTCGGGGGTACGGGCGTACACCGTGGACGCCGCCGACCAGGTCGCCGACGCCACGGTGGACGACGTCCTCGACTACAGGGCGGGCCGGCGCTCGGGGAACGTGCTGGTGCCGTGCAGCCGCGCCACCAGCTCCCGCACGACCGACGCCCCGTTCAGGGTGAGCACCGACTCCGGATGGAACTGCACCCCGGCGAAGCCGGATCCGCGCAGAGCGTGCACCTCACCGGAGTCGCTGCGGCTCACCTGCACGTCCCGCGCGGCGAGTTCGGCCGCCGTCGCGTCGTCGCAGCGCGCCACGAAGCTGTTGTAGAAGCCGACGGTCTCCCGGCGCCCGAACAGATCGATCTCCGTCTGCGTGCCCTGGTACGGCACTTCCTTCCGTACGATCTCCAGCCCCAGCTCGGCCGCGATCAGCTCGTGCCCGAGGCAGACGCCGAGGACGCCGTGCCGGTTCTCCCGGATCACCTCGGCGGTCAGCGTGCGCAGGAAACGCATCTTGGGATCGGCGGTGTCGGCGGGGTCGCCCGGTCCGGGGCCGAGGATGACCGGCCCTTCGTGCGCGCGGACCGCCTCCGTCAGGCCGGGCTCGTCGTACCGCCGGACGGAGATGTCCAGGCCCGACGAGCGCAGCACATGCGCGAGCATCGCCGTGAACGTGTCCTCCCCGTCGACGACCAGGGCGTGGCCGGAGAGCTCCTCGGACCGCTCCTGCATCCGCAGCCAGAACGGCGCCAGCGACGCCCGGCGCCCGTCGAGCGCGGCCCGCACCCGGGGATCGTCGGCCAGTCGCGGGCCCGCGGACTCCTCGCGCGGCCTGCCCGGACGCACCCCCAGCGCCGCCAGCACCCCCGCCGCCTTCGCGTGGGTCTCCGCCACCTCGCCCGCCGGGTCCGAGCCGCGCACCAGCGTGGCGCCGACCGGCACCCGCAGCCGCCCGTCCGTGTCGATGTCGGCGGTACGGATGAGGATGGGGGAGTCGAGGGTCTGGGCGCCGCCCGAGTCCCTGCCAAGCAGTGCCAGCGCCCCCGCGTAGTAGCCGCGCGCGACACCGTCCCGCCCGAGGGGCTCGTGCCGCTCGATGACCCGGCAGGCGTTCTGCACCGGCGAGCCGGTGACGGTCGCCGCGAACATGGTCTCCTTCAGCACCTCCCGCGCGTCCAGCGAGGACTTCCCGCGCAGCTCGTACTCGGTGTGCGCGAGGTGCGCCATCTCCTTAAGCCGGGGCCCGATCACGACCCCGCCCATGTCGCCGACCGTGCACATCATCTTGAGCTCCTCGTCGACCACCATCGAGAGCTCCTCGATCTCCTTGCCGTCGGCGAGGAAGTCCAGCAGGTGCTCGGGGGTGGGGCCGTCGGCCGGATAGCGATACGTCCCGCTGATGGGGTTCATGACTACGGTCCCGCCCGACATCCGCACATGCACCTCGGGGCTGGCCCCGACGAGCGTCCGCTCCCCGGTGTGCACGACGAACGTCCAGTACGCGCCCCGCTCGCCCTCGAGGAGCCGCCGGAACAGAGCCAGGGCGTCGGCCCTGGAGAACCCCGGGATCCCGCCCTCGTACGTCCGCCGGATCACGAAGTTCGCGCCCTCGCCCGCGCCGATCTCCTCCCGCAGCACCCGCTCGACGATCTCCGCGTACTCCTCGTCGGCCACGTCGAAGCCGCCGTCCTCGACGCGTACCTCGTGCGCGGGGAGTTGGGCGAGGGCGGTGGCGAGGGGGATCTCGTACGTCTCCTCGGGGGTGAGCGCCGCCAGTGGCGTCCCGTCGTCGCGGACGTCGAAGCCGCGCTCGCGGATCTGCCGGAAAGGGATGAGCGCGAGGCCCTGGTCGGGGAGGTCGGCGAGACGGTCGTACGTGCTGACCGGACCGATCAGCAGCTCGACCGTCTGGTCGTCGTGGCCGGGGGTGCGGCGGCGGAGCAGGGCGAAGGGGCGGGGGTCGTGCAGCAGCCGTGCCAGGTCCATGGTTCCTCTTCCGTCGATGTTCCGTCGATGCCGCCGCCGTCCACGCGGCGGCGGTCGATGTCGATGTCGGTGAGGAACGACCCCGGAAACGCCGAAGGCCGCCCCTCGGGCGGCCTTCGCGAAGTCTTGCGTACGCGCAGTCAGTGGGCCGCCGGATGAGCGGTCCACCACCAGGTCTGGATCGAGTGCGCGAACATGCGACGCACCCTACCCGACGCGCACCTGAGCGTGGGTGTGTCTCACCTGTCGAGCCGGGAGAAAACGACTCGACACGACCCCGTAATGTTGAGGGCGTGACCGTGAACGCTAAGACCAGCGCGAGCGCTGGCAACACCTGGCGAGACCTGCCCGCGGCGCAGCAGCCCGAGTACCCCGACACCGAGGCTCTGCGCGCAGTGATCGCGGACCTCGAGTCGTATCCGCCGCTCGTCTTCGCGGGCGAGTGCGACCAGCTGCGCGCCCGGATGGCGGCCGTCGCCAAGGGAGAGGCGTTCCTCCTCCAGGGCGGCGACTGCGCCGAGGCCTTCGACGCGGTGTCCGCCGACCACATCCGCAACAAGCTCAAGACCCTGCTCCAGATGGGCGCCGTGCTGACGTACGCCGCGTCCGTCCCCGTGGTGAAGGTGGGCCGGATCGCCGGCCAGTACTCCAAGCCGCGTTCCAAGGGCACCGAGACCCGCGACGGCGTGACCCTGCCGACGTACCGGGGCGACTCCGTCAACGGTTTCGACTTCAACGAGGCCGCCCGTATCCCGGACCCCGAGCGCCTGAAGCGGATGTACCACGCCTCCGCCTCGACGCTCAACCTGGTGCGCGCCTTCACCACCGGTGGCTACGCCGACCTGCGCCAGGTGCACGCCTGGAACCAGGACTTCGTGAAGTCGTCCCCGTCCGGCCAGCGCTACGAGCAGCTCGCCCGCGAGATCGACCAGGCGCTGAACTTCATGCACGCCTGCGGGACCGACCCGGAGGAGTTCAAGACCGTCGAGTTCTACTCCTCGCACGAGGCGCTGCTGCTCGACTACGAGTCGGCGCTGACCAGGGTCGACTCCCGCACCGGGCACCTGTACGACGTCTCGGCGCACATGGTGTGGGTCGGTGAGCGCACCCGGCAGCTGGACCACGCGCACATCGAGTTCGCCTCGCGGATCCGCAACCCGATCGGCATCAAGCTCGGACCGACGACCACGCCCGAGGAGGCGCTCCAGTACATCGAGCGCCTGGACCCCGACCGCGAGCCGGGCCGGCTGACCTTCATCGTCCGGATGGGCGCCGACAAGGTCCGAGACAAGCTCCCGGAGCTGGTGGAGAAGGTCAGTGCCTCGGGCGCGACCGTCGCCTGGATCACAGACCCGATGCACGGCAACACCTACGAGGCGGCCTCCGGCCACAAGACCCGCCGCTTCGACGACGTGCTCGACGAGGTCAAGGGCTTCTTCGAGGTCCACAAGGGCCTGGGCACCCACCCGGGCGGCATCCACGTCGAGCTCACCGGTGACGACGTCACCGAGTGCGTGGGCGGCGGCGACGAGATCTTCGTCGACGACCTGCACCAGCGCTACGAGACGGCCTGTGACCCGCGGCTGAACCGCAGCCAGTCCCTGGACCTGGCGTTCCTCGTCGCGGAGATGTACCGGGACCAGTAGGAGATCATCAGCGGGGGCGCCTGTTACCTGGGCGCGAAGTGGGGCGCGGATCACATACGATCCGCGCCCCACCCCACTTTTGTGGATCCGACGCGATGGGTAAGGTTAGGTTAGCCTTATTGATCTCGGCGGCGGGAGGTGAATCCGCGTGTACGTCTGCAACTGCTTCGGGGTGACCGAAGCGCAGGTCCAGCGGCACGCGGACGGCGGCGCCTGTACGCCCCGCCAGATCGCCTCCGCCTGCAAGGCGGGTACGGACTGCGGATCCTGCGTCCGTCGGATCCAGGCCATCCTCGGCCGTGGTGCGAGCCCGCGCCGCGAGCCTGCCTACCAGGGCGGGCCGGTCCTCTCCGAAGCGGAGGGCGCGGACGCACTCGAGGAAGCCGCCTAGGTTCGGTCGGTTCAGCTCTCCGGCTGCTCGATCAGCTGCGCGATGTAGAGCGCGTCGCCGAGCTTTTCCAGGAGCTCCAGCTGGGTGTCGAGGTAGTCGATGTGGTGCTCCTCGTCCTCCAGGATCGACTCGAAGATGTTGGCCGACGTGATGTCGCCCTTCTCGCGCATCACCTTGATGCCACGCTTGAGCCGGTCGATCGCCTCGACCTCGATCTGACGGTCGGCATCGAACATCTCCTTGACCGTCTGCCCCACGCGCACATGGAAAAGGCGCTGGTAGTTCGGCAGCCCGTCCAGGAAGAGGATCCGGTCGGTGAGCACCTCCGCGTGCTTCATCTCGTCGAAGGACTCGCTTCGCGTGTACTTCGCGAGCTTCGTCCAGCCGAAGTTCTCCTGCATCTTCGCGTGCAGGAAGTACTGGTTGATCGCGGTGAGCTCGGCGGTCAGCTGCTCGTTGAGGAATTCGATGACCTCGGGGTCGCCCTGCATCGCAGAGGCTCCTTCCAACCGTGGGGAACTGGCAGGTTGCGCCGCATGATTGCATCCGCCACGAAGATCGTCCAGTAAGTCTTCACTTAGTAAGTAAGGGCACACTTAGTTCTAATTGCCCGAATTGGGCGGGGGTTGGTCATGTGCACTGCCCCGGGTCTGTCAGGATGGAGTCATGGGTCAGCCGGTGGAACGCGAGTGGGGAGAGCGCGATTCTGGAGGAGTCGCACACCCCGATCTCCCGCCGGGGCAGCGGCTGCAGCGTGGCTGGCCGGTCACGCACTACGGCCCGGTTCCCAAGTTCCGGCCGGAGCGCTGGGAGTTCCGGGTCTTCGGCGCCACCGCGGACGGCGAGAAGCACTGCTGGAACCACGAGGAGTTCACCGCTCTTCCGTACGCCAGCGTCATCGCCGACCTGCACTGCGTCACGAAGTTCAGCATGCTCGGCGCCGAATGGGGCGGCGTCCCCGCCCGGACCGTCCTGGACATCGCCCCGCCCGCGGCCGCCGTCACCCATGTGATGGTGTGGGCCGAGTACGGCTTCAGCTCCAACCTGCGTCTGGCGGACTTCGCGGACGACCGCGCGATCTTCGCCACCCACAAGGACGGCGAGCTGCTGACGGCGGAACACGGCTTCCCGCTCCGGCTCATCGTCCCCCACCTGTACGCGTGGAAGGGCCCCAAGTGGGTCCGCGGCGTCGAGTACATGACCGCCGACCGCCGCGGCTTCTGGGAGGAGCGCGGCTACCACAACGTCGGCGACCCCTGGAAGCAGCAGCGCTACTCCTACCAGGAGGGCCCGGGGGACGGCCCCGAGCTCTGACTCTGGGCCAGGGTTCCAGCCGTCCCGCGGCTACTTCAGCCGTCCCGTAGCTACTTCAGCCGTCGCGCAGCTTCTTCAGCCGCTCCACGTCCGCCGCGTGCCCCTCCTTGCCGCCGGGCGTCTCGATGATCAGCGGTACGCCCTCGGTGGCCGGGTGGGTCATCAGCGCGCGGAACGGGTCCTCGCCGATGTGGCCGGAGCCGATGTTCTCGTGCCGGTCCTTGTGGGCGCCGACCACGTCCTTGGAGTCGTTGGCGTGGATCAGCTTGAGCCGGCCCTCGCCGACCGTGTCGACCAGCAGGTCCAGCGTCTGGTGCATGCCGCTCGGCCCGGTCAGGTCGTGGCCGGCCGCGAAGATGTGGCACGTGTCCAGGCACACGCCCAGCTTCGGATGGGCGTCCAGCGCCTCGAAGTACGGCCCGAAGTCCCAGGTCCGCGAGCACAGCGAGGCGCCCTGCCCGGCCGTCGACTCCAGCAGCAGGTACGGGTCGTCGTCGTGGGTGAGCTCGTCGAGCAGCGGCAGCAGATGCTCCCGCACCTGCTTCAGCGCCACGGACCGGTCCCGGCCGCCGGTCGCGCTGCCTGTGTGCACGACCACGCCGAGCGCCCCGATGTCCCGCCCGCGCCGCAGGGAGTGCCGCAGCGACTCCACCGACTTCTCCACGGTCGCCTCGGTGTGCGAACCGAAGTTGATCAGATAGGGGGCGTGCACATAGGCCGGGATCGACTCGGCCGCGCACACCGCCCGGAACTCCTCGTCCTGCCGAGGGTTCCCGGTGGGCGTGGCCCAGCCGCGCGGGTTGGCGACGAAGACCTGCACGGTCTCGGCCCTCAGGTCATGGGCGTACGACAGGCCCACCGAGTGGAGACCGCCGGCCACCGGGACATGACCGCCGACGGGGTTGCGCACGGTACCGGGGGTTCCGGTTCCGCTGCCGGGCTGTTGACTCTTCACGCATCCAGGGTGTCATGCGGTCCGGTCCGCCCGGTCAGCGGATGGTGATCGTGATCGTCGACCCCTTGGGTGCGTTCTCCCCGCCCTCGACGGACTGCTTCTTGACGGTGTCGCCGAACAGTCCGAGCAGCCCGCGGTCCTTGTCGACCTCGAAGCCGGCGGCCTCCAGCTCGGACTGGGCGTCATCGACGTTGTCACCGACCACGTCCGGGACCTCGACCATCACCGGGCCCTTGGACAGCGTCAGCGTCACGGTGTCGCCCTCGGCGGCGGTGCTGCCGTCCCGCGGTGTCTGCCGGGCGACCTGCCCCTTGTCGTAGTCGGAGGAGTTGACCTGCTCGGAGGCGACCTTCACCTTCAGGCCCGCCTCCTGGAGGTCCGCCTTCGCGTCCTGGACGGACTCTCCGGTGACGTCCGGGACGTCGATCGGGCTGCCCTTGCTGACGGTGAGCGCGATCGCCGAGCCGGCCCGCCGCTCGGTCCCGGCCTTCGGGTTCGTGGAGATCACGAAGCCCCTCTCCACGTCCTCGCTGAACTCCCGGGTGACCATGCCCGGCTGCAGTCCGTCCTCCTTCAGCACGGACCTGGCCTTGTCCAGCCGGTAGTCCTCCACGTCGGGCACCTTCACGGTCTCGGGGCCGTCGGAGATGACGAGCCGCACCGAGGCGTTGTCCCGGATCCGGTCGCCCGGCGCCGGGTCGGTGGTGATGATCGTGCCCCGCTTCACGGTGTCGCTGTACTCGTGGTCGACCTTGCCGACGTCGAGCCCGGCCGCCTCCAGCCGGTCCTGGGCCTGCGCCTGGGTCTTCTCCAGCACGGACGGGACCTGGGTGAACTGGCCGGAGTTGATGTACCAGACGCCCGCGCCGACCCCGAGGACCAGCAGCACCGCGGCGATGAGCGCCACCAGGCGGCCCGGCGGGCGGGAACGGCGGCGCGAGGGCAGCGGAGGCCCGGACTCGAAGCGACTGGTGCGATGGAAAGTGGCCCCGGCGTCCTCGTCCTCGTTGACCGGCAGGGGGCGCGGCACGGTCAGCGAGCGCGGGATCACGCTCGTGCGGTCCTCGGTGCCGTCGTGCGCCACGGAGACCGCCTGCGGCGGCACGGCGTCCAGTTGGTCCGGGCCGAGCCCGGCACGCGCCTCCCGCGCCTGCGCGAGCAGCGCGACCGCGTCGTACGGGCGGATGTCGGGATTACGGGCCGTCGCGGACGCGACCAGCTCGTCGAGCTCGTACGCCAGCCCCGGCACGAGGGCCGAGGGCGGCGGCACATCCTCGTGGAGGTGCTTGTAGAGCACGATCGCCGGGGAGTCCCCGTCGTGCGGCTTCTCGCCGGTGAGCATCTCGTAGAGGACGACACCGCACGCGTACACGTCGACGCGGGGATCGGCGGCGCCCGGCTGCTCGATCTGCTCGGGGGCGAGGTACGAGACCGTGCCGAGCACGGCCCCGGTGGTGCTGGTCACGGTGTTCACGGACCGCACCAGCCCGAAGTCGGCGACCTTGACCCGACCGTCGTCCCCTATCAGGACGTTCTCCGGCTTCATGTCCCGGTGTACGAACCCCGCGCGGTGCGCGGCGCCGAGCGCCGCCAGCACCGGCTCGAGGATGTCGAACGCGGCCCTCGGCTGCAACGCCCCGCGGTCGCGCAGCACGTCGCGCAGGGTGCAGCCGGCGACGTACTCCATCGCGAGGTAGACGTACGACCCGTCGGTGCCCTGGTCGAAGACCTGTACGACGTTCGGGTGCGCCAGGCGGGCGACGGACTTCGCCTCGCGGATGAACCGCTCGACGAACGACGCGTCGGCTGCCAGCGCCGGATGCATCACCTTGAGTGCGAGAACCCGGTCCAGGCGGGTGTCCAGGGCCCGGTAGACCGTGGCCATCCCACCGACCGCGATCCGCGCGTCGACGCGATAGCGGCCGTCGAGCACCTGCCCGACCAATGGGTCCTGAAGGGTCGTATCCACGCAGGTGAGTGTACGAGCCATGACTGACACGACCGCCGGTTCGGCCAGGATCGAGGCGGGACTGCAGCGGACCTGTGACGCAACCCACAGCGCCACAACCGCCATCGGAGGTGCCCGCTACGGGAGCCGGCCGCCTCCTGACCGACGGGAAACAGGTGGTGAGCGGGAGAAAGGCGGGACGGATGCGGGGCGGAGGCGGGACGGGAATCCGGCGCGGGTCCCCACCCGTCGCGCGCCGCTCAGAACGCCGGCCGCTCCGGATCCAGTACCGCCAGGCCCTCCGTGGGAGACGACGGGTCCGCGAAGTGCCGCCGCGGGATCCGGCCCGCCCGCCGAGCCAGCCTGCCCGCCTCCACGGCGTGCCGCATGGCGTCGGCCATCAGCACGGGCTCCTGAGCCCGGGTCACCGCAGAGGCGAGCATCACCCCCGCACACCCCAGCTCCATCGCCAGCGCCGCGTCCGAGGCCGTACCGGCCCCCGCGTCCAGGATCACCGGCACGCGCGCGTGCTCGACGATCAGCTGGAAGTTGTGCGGGTTGCGAATGCCCAGCCCGGACCCGATGGGCGACCCGAGGGGCATGATCGCCGCGCACCCGACGTCCTCCAGCTTGCGCGCAAGCACCGGATCGTCGTTCGTGTACGGCAGCACCGTGAACCCGTCGTCGACCAGCGTCTCGGCGGCGTCCAGCAACTCGATCGGATCCGGCAGCAGGGTCCGCTCGTCCGCGATGACCTCCAGCTTGACCAGCTCCGTCCCGAGCGCCTCCCGCGCCAGCCGGGCCGTCAGCACCGCCTCACCGGCCGTGAAACAGCCCGCCGTGTTCGGCAGCACCCGGATGCCGAGCTTCTCCAGCACCGACAGCACCGAGCCGTGCGCGCCCGGATCGACCCGGCGCATGGCGACCGTCGTCAGCTCCGTCCCGGACGCGACCAGCGCCCGCTCCAGAACCTCCGGGCTGGGCGCGCCGCCCGTACCCATGATGAGGCGGGACGTGAAGGACGTACCGCCGAGGACAAAGGGGTTGTCGGCCATGGGTCAGCCTCCTTGGACTGCGGTGAGGACTTCGACGCGGTCTCCCTCGGCGAGGGATGTCGAGGCCCATCGCGCGCGCGGGACGACGGTTTCGTTGAGGGCGGCGGCCACTCCGGAGGGCGCCGCGGTGAGGGACCGCACGAGTGTGTCGAGGGCGGTGCCCGGGGCGACCTCCCGCCGCTCGCCGTTGACCGAGACGTTCATACGGGCTGCTCCGTGAGGACGGTGCTGAAGCGCTTGGGTGTGAAGGGGCGGGCCTCGTCCGGGAGTTCACCGGTGACCAGGGCGTGTGCCAGGGTGTCGCCGGTGACCGGCGTGAGCAGCACGCCGTTGCGGTAGTGCCCGGTGGCCAGCAGCAGCCCGTCGAGACCGGTCGGGCCGAGCAGCGGCGCGTTGTCGGGGGAGCCGGGGCGCAACCCGGCCCGGGTCTCCGTGAGCGGCAGCTCGGTGATCCCCGGGACCAGTTCGTGGGCGTCCCGCAGCAGCTCGTACACGCCGCCCGCGGTCACCGTGGTGTCCCAGCCCAGCTCCTCGCTGGTGGCGCCGACGACCAGCTCGCCGTTCTCCCTCGGCACCAGGTAGACCTGGCTGCCGCGCACCACCGCCCGAACCGTCCGGCTCAGGAACGGCGCGTACCGCTCGGGTACCGTCAGCCGCACCACCTGCCCCTTCACGGGCCGCACGGGCGGCAGGACGTCCTCCGGAACCCCGGTGAGGCGCCCGCTGAGACTGCCGGCCGCCAGCACCACCTGCCCGGCGCCCAGCACCACGCCCTCGCGCGTGACGACACCGGTCGCCCGCTCCCGTACCACCGACAGCCGCTCGGCCCAGGTGCGGTGGAACACGACCCCGGCCCGCTCGCAGGCGTCCACCAGGGCGTCGGCCAGCCGTCGCGGATCGATCTGGTGGTCGCCGTCGACCCGCAGCCCGCCGCGTACGCCCGGCGCGAGCATCGGCTCCAGGCGTCGGCACTCCCGCCCGGACAGCCACTCGGAGTCCAGCCCCGACTGCCGTTGCAGTGCGTGCAGTTCACGCAGGTGGGCGCGGTCGTCGGCGTCCAGCGCGACGGCGAGGGTGCCGCTGCGGCGGTAGCCGAGGTCACGGCCGGTGAGGTCGGTGAGCTCGGCGGCGAAGTCCGGATAGAGGCGGGCCGACTCCAGGTTCAGGCCGAGCAGGGTCTGCTCTCCGTAGTGCAGTTCCGTGACGGCGGCCAGCATCCCGGCCGCCACCCGGGCCGCCCCGCCTCCCGGTTCGGGGTCCACGACCGCCGTGGCGAAGCCGCGCTGCGCGGCCCGCCACGCGGTGACCAGGCCGATGATGCCGCCCCCGACGACCAGGACGTCCGAGATGCCCGACCGGACGTCCGAGGTGCCCGACGGGACGTCCGAGGTGCCCGACGGGACGTCCGAGGTGCCCGATGGATCTGGCGTACGCGACATGGGCGTCCAGCCCCTCCCTTCGCCGGCATGACCCGGATCAGGTTCGTACGGTCGGAGGCCGCCAGCCTCCCTCTCAGCCCGGTGCGTCCGGGCTCCCGCGAGTGCTTTACGTTGGCCACCCTAGCCCGACGTCCTCCGTCTCAGTAAGGGAGCCTCCACCCGTGCCGCGATCGCTCGACGGACTCACCCTCGCCCCGGTCGTCGACCAGGCCCCAGGTCAGGTGGGCACCCGCACCCGGTTCACGTACCACGAGAAGGACGGCGAGATCTGGGCCGAGTACGCGGGCGGGGACGTCGTCCGCGGGCACCTGGTGGGGACGCGCGAGGGCGACCGCCTGGACTTCCGGTACGTCCAGCTCAAGCACGACGGGACGACGTCCTCGGGGCACTGCGTGTCGACGGTCGTCGACCTGTCCGACGGTCGTGTGCGGCTGGAGGAGAGCTGGGAGTGGGAGTCGCAGCCCGGTAGCGGGACGAGCGTTGTGGAGCAGCTCACGGAGCATGCCCCTGACTGACTGTCCGTCAGTTGTCTATGGTGATCAGGTGAGCGAGCAGACGCAGGAACAGGGAACCTCCACGCCACGGCGTGTCGTCGTGGTGGGCGCGGGCATGGCGGGGGTACAGACCGCGGTCGCCCTGCGGGAACAGGGCTTCACCGGCACCGTGACCCTGATCGGCGCGGAGCCCCATCAGCCCTACGACCGTCCGCCCCTGTCCAAGGCCGTGCTGCTCGGCAAGGCCGAGGCCGTCGCCTTCGACGTCGACTTCGAGGCCCTGGGCATCGAACTGCGCCTCGGGCGCGAGGTGCTGGGCGTGCGCCCCGGCGCGCACCGGCTGGACACCGCCGAGGGGCCGGTGCCGTACGACGTCCTGGTCCTCGCGACCGGCGCCGAACCCATCCGGCTGCCGGGCGCGGAGACAGTGCCCGGGGTCCATCTGCTGCGGACCCTGGACGACGCCGAGCGGTTGCGCCCGGTACTCGCCCGGCAGCACGACATCGTGGTCGTCGGCGCGGGCTGGATCGGCGCCGAGTTCGCCACGGCCGCGCGCGAGGCCGGCTGCGCGGTGACGGTCGTCGAGGCCGCGGACCGACCGCTGGCCGGCGCGCTGCCCGCCGAGGTGGCCGCCCCGATGGCCTCCTGGTACGCCGACGCCGGTGCCGCTCTGCGCACCCACGCGCGCGTGGCGCGCGTCGAGCCCGGGGCCGTGCTCCTGGACGACGGCTCGCGGCTGCCCGCCGGCGCCGTGGTCGTCGGCATCGGCGCCCGCCCCGCCACGGCCTGGCTCGCCGGATCCGGCATCGCCCTCGGCGCCCACCGCGAGGTCGTCGCCGACGAGCGCCTGCACACCTCCGAACCGGACGTCTACGCGGTCGGTGACTGTGCGTCGTTCCCTTCGGGCAGGTACGGCGAGCGCCTGCTGGTCCATCACTGGGACAACGCACTCCAGGGGCCGCGCACGGTGGCCGCGAACATCGTCGGCGAGGCCACCGACGAACCCCCGGCCGTCTACGACCCGGTGCCGTACTTCTGGTCCGAGCAGTTCGGGCGCTTCGTGCAGTACGCGGGCCACCACGCGTCCGCCGACACCACCCTGTGGCGCGGCGACCCGTCCGGCCCGGCCTGGTCGGTGTGCTGGCTGCGGGAGAACCGCCTGGTCGCCCTGCTGGCGGTGGGACGCCCCCGGGACCTGGCGCAGGGGCGGCGGCTGATCGAGGCGGGGACGCCCTTGGACCCCACGCTGCTGGCCGACTCGGCAAGGCCCCTGAAGGCGGCCACGCCGTAGGAAAAACCGCAGGTCGGGCGCTGCTGGCTTCCGACTGTCAGTGCGAGATGGCACGCTTGTCCCGTGACCGAGATTGACGCAAAGATCGATGCTCTCGTACCCGCCTGGCTCACCCTCCCCGACATCGCAGAGATGCTCGATGTCGAGGTGACGCGTGTGCGACAGCTGGTCAAGGAGGGCCAGCTCATCGCCGTACGCCGTGGTGAGAACCGCGCGCTGCACGTCCCCGCGGCCTTCATCGACGGGGCCGAGCAGAAGGTCGTCAAGGGCCTCACCGGCACCCTGACGCTCCTGCGGGACGACGGCTTCACCGACGAAGAGATGCTCGAGTGGCTCTTCACCGCCGACCCGAGCCTGCCCGGAACCCCCGCACAGGCGCTGAGTGAGAATCGCGGCACGGAGGTGAAGCGCCGCGCCCAGGCGCTCGCCGTCTGATCCGAGCACGCTGCTGATCTGAACATCGCCCGACGTACGGGCCGTGGCCCACGAAGGCCACGGTCGTGGTCGACTGCGGCCCGCGGCCCGTACGCCATCCACCACGGGGGACCCACCCATGCCCGACAGCACCGCCCGCGCCCGGCTCGCCGACGCCAGGCTGTACCTCTGCACGGACGCCCGGAAGCGACAAGGCGACCTCGCCGGGTTCCTGGACGCCGCCCTGGCCGGCGGGGTCGACATCGTGCAGCTGCGGGACAAGGGCATGGAGGCGGCGGAGGAACTCGAGTACCTGAAGGTGTTCGCCGACGCCTGCGCCCGGCACGGCAGGCTCCTCGCGGTCAACGACCGGGCGGATGTCGCCCATGCCGCCGGCGCCGACGTCCTGCACCTCGGCCAGGGCGACCTTCCGGTGCCCGCCGCCCGCGCGATCCTCGGCGACGACGTCGTCATCGGCCGCTCCACGCACGCCGGGTCGGAGGCAACCGCGGCCGCCGTCCAGGAGGGCGTGGACTACTTCTGCACCGGCCCGTGCTGGCCGACCCCCACCAAGCCAGGCCGCCATGCCCCCGGCCTCGACCTGGTCCGGTACGCCGCCTCCGTCGGCACCGACCGACCCTGGTTCGCCATCGGCGGCGTCGATCTCGGCAACCTCGACGAGGTGCTGGAGGCGGGCGCCCGCAGAGTCGTGGTCGTCCGGGCGATCACGGAGGCGGACGACCCGGGAGCGGCGGCCGCGGAGTTCGCGAAGCGACTGCGCCAGGCCTGGTGACACCGCCCGGCCAGCTTGTATTACCTGTCCGTCCAATGGGTGGACAGTAAATAGACAAATCGGTCAAAATTCCGTGATCCGGTTGGGGGACCGCCGCACCCTGACTAACCTGCGGGTATGGCCCTCGGCACCGCATCAACCAGGTCGGACCACGCCCGCACCGTGCGTGACATGCTCGCGACCGGCAAGACGACGTACTCGTTCGAGTTCTACGCCCCGAAGACCCCGAAGGGTGAGCGGAACCTCTGGAACGCGCTGCGCCGGGTCGAGGCCGTGGCGCCGGACTTCGTCTCCGTGACCTACGGTGCGGGCGGTTCCACCCGCGCGGGCACGGTCAAGGCGACCGAGGCGATCGCCTCCGACACCACGCTCACCCCGATCGCCCACCTCACCGCGGTGGACCACTCGGTGGCCGACCTGCGCAACATCATCGGGCAGTACGCGGACGCCGGTATCCGCAACATGCTGGCGCTGCGCGGCGATCCGCCCGGCGACCCGATGGGTGACTGGGTGGCGCACCCCCAGGGCCTCACCTACGCCGCCGAGCTCGTCGAACTCATCAAGGCGTCCGGCGACTTCTGCGTCGGTGTCGCGGCCTTCCCCGCGATGCACCCGCGCTCCGCCGACTGGGACGTCGACGTGCGCAACTTCGTCGACAAGTGCCGCGCCGGCGCGGACTACGCGATCACGCAGATGTTCTTCCAGCCGGAGGACTACCTGCGGCTGCGTGACCGGGTCGCGGCCGCGGGCTGCGAGACCCCGATCATCCCCGAGGTCATGCCGATCGGCAGCGCCAAGACGCTGGCTCGGATTCCGTCCCTCACCAACGCGGCCTTCCCGCCCGCCCTGAAAGAGCGGATCCTCACAGTCAAAGACGATCCGGCGGCTGTACGCTCCATTGGTATCGAATTCGCCACGGAGTTCTGTGCGCGGCTGCTGTCCGAGGGAGTGCCCGGACTGCACTTCATCACGCTCAACAACTCCACCGCGACGCTGGAGATCTACGAGAACCTGGGACTGCACAACCCGCCCCAGGCCTAGACCGGTCGCACCGGCATACGACACACTGCGTAACGGCCACTGTGAGAGGGGCGTACATGGGCTGGACGGTCCTCTACATCGCGTTCGGCATCGTCGCGCTGTGGCTGCTGGGCGAGGTGTTGCTGCAGTACAAGGCACGCCTGCGCTGGCGGCTGCTCGCCTTCGCCGGCTTCCTCGGCGTCGTGCTCGGCGTGCTGATCCCGTCCGTGGTCGTCATCGCACTGGGTGCCGTTGCCTTCGCGATCGGCCAGACCTACGTCACGCTCTCCTTCCGCCGCGGCTTTGCGTCCGGCTGGGCGGTCAGCCGCCCGGGCGCCGACGTCAGTAAGCGGCGCCGCGGAAGGGACGACCGACAGGATCCGGCCCTGGAGGTCACCGGCCTCGAGGCGGCTGACGCGGGCTACGGCCGGAACGCCGACTTCGGCCAGGACGCCGGTGCCTACGGCGGTGACGACGAGTACGACCGCGACGACGTGTTCACGCCCGCCCGCCCCGTCGCGACGGCCGCCGAGAACACCTCCGTGTACGAGCCGCAGCCCCTGCCCGACGAAACCGGCTCCTACGGCATATACGACCCCGGGTACGCCGCCGCCGACGCGTCCTACGCCACCGCCGGTCAGACCCAGGACCAGTACGCGACGGCCGCCGCCGACCCGTCGTACTCCTACGACGGCTACACCGGCTACGACCAGCAGCAGTACGGCTACGACACATCCGGCCAGCAGCAGTACGCCGCCTACTCCGACCCGTACATCGGCACCCAGACCTACGACGGCGCCGCGTACGACACCTCCTACGGCGGCCAGCAGCAGTACGGGCAGCAGGGCTACAGCCAGGACCAGTACGCCACCGGCAGTTACGGCGACACCCCGGCCGGCGGGGTGTGGGTGCCGCAACAGCGCAGCACCGACGACCCCTACGGCGACTTCCCGCAGGAGCAGCAGCAGTACGGCCAGCAGGGCCACGACCAGAACCAGAACCAGGGCAACGGGTTCGACGAGCAGTACCGCTTCTAGAGCGTTCCGCGGCCGGGGTGTCACGCCTTCACTGGGAACCCCGGAACTCCGGCCCCTCCACGATGAGTCCGGCGACGAGCGCGCCCGACATTCCGGCGTGCGGGAGACCACCGCCCGGATGTGACCAGCCGCCGACGGTGAACAGGCCAGGTATCGCCGTGCTGTTGGACGGGTGCAGCAGACGGCCGTCCCCCGCGGCGAGCGCCGGTGCGGGAACGGCGCCGCCCTCCGCGCCCGTCGCGTCCGCGATGTCGGCCGGGGTACGGACCTCCTGCCACAGAAGGCGCTCGCGCAGCTCCGGTACGGCATGCTCGGCGGCCCTCGTCATGGCCTCGGTGTACCGGGCCACCACCTCCGGCTCGGGCCGACCGGCCGGCACCACGGAGGTGAGCGTGACGGCCTCGTGCTGCGTGTCCGGGACGAGCCCGGGGTCGTCCGGCCGCAGCACCGTGACCGTCGGGCGCCAGGGCGTCTCGGGAGCCGTGCCGAACAGGTGGTCCAACTCGCTCTCGCGGTCATCCGTGTGCACCACGGTCCGGTGCGCCGCCCCCTCCGGGCGCCCGCCGCGCAGCGCCAGCAGCACCGTCATCCGGCTCGGCAGTCCGCGCTGCGGCGGCACCTCTTCCGCGCCCCGTGCCTCCGTGCCGCGGACGACGCGGCTCAGCACCTCCGGCGCGACGCCGGCGACCACGAACTCGGCCTCCGCCACCTCACCGCCCGCGAGTTCCACTCCCGCCGCCCGACCGTCCTTCTCCCGTATCCCGGTGACCTCGGCGCCGAAGACGAACTCGACCTTCCTGGCCACGCACCGCTCATACACCGCGCGCGCCAACTCCCGCATGCCGCCGCGGACATACCAGGTACCGAAGGCGTGCTCCAGGTACGGCAGCACGGCCGCGCTCGCCGGGAGCGTTCGCGGGTCCAAGCCGTACGCCAGGGCGTGGCTCTCCAGGAGGGCAGCCAGACGGGGGTCGCGCAGTTCCCAGGTGCCGATCTCCGCGAGGGTCGTGGCCCTGCGGGTGCGCAGCAGGCGCTTGTGGGGGACCGCCGGATAGGGCTCGCGGTCGGCCAGCACCGACCAGTTCGGCCACAGCGGCTCCTCCAGGAGGGGCCGGCGGGTCCGGTCCCAGGCCTCCCGGGCCCGGACCAGGAAGTCGCCCCAGCGCTGCCCGGCGCCCGACCCGAGCGCCTCGTCGAGAGCCCCGACGACGCCCGCGCGTGAGGCGTTGGGCACGGACAACCGGGTGCCGTCCGCGAAGACGTGCCGTGCCGACGGGTCGACTTGAGTCAGCTCGACGCAGGCCTCGAGCGGCTCCTTGCCGGTCTTGACGAACAGGTCGCGGTAGACCGCGGGGAGGGGGAGGAGCCCCGGGCCCGTGTCGAAGGAGAAGCCGTCGCGCTCGTGGCGGCGCACCGCTCCGCCGTACGTCTCCGTACGCTCGTACACCGTCACCCGGTGGCCCGCGACGGCCAGCCGGGCGGCGGCCGCCATCGCGCCCGTCCCGGCGCCGATCACCGCAATCCGTGCCATGACCGCGACTCTATCGGCCGCCACCGACAATCCGGTCGCGGGCCTGTGACCAGCGATGTTCCCCGGCTCAGGGCGGCGGCTGCCAGGCCCCCGCCGCGAGCCGTCGCTCCTCACGCCGTCGGGCTCTGCGGCGCAGGAACCGCCGGATCCTGGAGACCAGGAAGCAGAGCACGACGAGTCCGGTGAGCAGCACCACGCCCGCGATGATCGCCGCGGCCATCGGATGGAACATCGCGAACGTGACGAGTACGCCGACCCCGAGGTCCTCGGCGAGACTCACCACGATGTTGCTGAACGGCTCCGGGGAGGCGTTGACCGCCATCCTCGTGCCGGCCTTCACCGTGTGGCTGGCCAGCGCCGTCGAACCACCGATCAAGCCCGCCGCCACATCGGACAGCGAACCGCTCTGCCCCGCCAGCAGCGCACCGACCCACGCACCGGCGACCGGCCGGATCACGGTGTGCGCCGCGTCCCACGCCGAGTCGACGTACGGGATCTTGTCGGCGACGGCCTCGCACAGGAACAACAGGCCCGCCACGACGAGCACCTCGGGGCGTTGCAGCGTCTCGGGGACGTCGTCGCTCAGTCCCGTCGCGCCGAACACGCCGAGCAGCACCACCACGGCGTACGCGTTGACGCCGCTGGCCCAGCCGCTGGTGAAGACCAAAGGGAGTACGGACACGGACGCGATCGTATCCAGTCGGCGACGCGGCGGCCTGGGCCCGCGTGCGCAGGTCTGAGTACACGTACCTAGGGGGTGAGTTGAGTACCCGCGCGGATGGGGGCCGACCTGGGTGAACGAGAGAGTAGGGGCACGGAAAAGGGGCGCGGCTCCGGCACCGGCGACACGGGGCGCCGGAACGGAGCGGCCCTGGATCCGCTCCTTCCGCCGGTCGATGCCGGCGGGAGCGAGGCACGGGGGGACCGGGGGACGGCCGAACGGGGGCCAACGGGGGCACGGGGAGCACGGGGGAAATCGGGGGAGCACGGGGGAAGCACAAGGGAGCGCCGGTTCGAGGTGGCCCGCGGGGGACGCGGCCACATCGGACCGGCGCTTTTGTGTCTCCGCTTTTGCGTCTCGGCTTTTGCGTGTCTGCTCTCGTGTTTCTGCTCTTGCGCGTCTCTTCGGGGGCCCTCCTCAGCGGCGCCCGCTCACCCGCCCCTGGAGCAGCCGGGACAGCGCCGCGTGCACGTCGTCCAGGGAGCGCTCCGGCTGGAACGCCTGCCAGTCCAGGGCCGCCACCAGCACCATGCCGACCAGCGCGGCCGCGGTGAGCTGGATATCGATCTCGTCGCTGAACTCGTCGTTCTCCACGCCCTCGCGCAGCACACCCTCGACCACCGCCACCGCCTGCTGACGGACCACCATGAGGGTGGACTGCCAGGCGCGGTTGGTGCGCCACAACTCCGCCACGTACAGCTGGGTGAAGGCCGGGTAGCGCTGGATGAAGACGAGACCCGCGCGGATCATCGCGTCGAGGGCGTCGACCTTGCCGCCGCCGCCCCGGTCGGTCCGCTCGGCCGCTTCCCGGAGGGAGGCGGTGAGCAGGCCCACTCCGTGCCGCAGCAGCTCTTCGAAGAGGACCGACTTGCTCGCGAAGTTGTAGTAGACGGTGCCCTTGGCGACCCCCGCGCGTTCGGCGATCTCGTCCACGGTGGTGGCGGAGAACCCCTGCTCGGCGATGAGTGTGACGGCCGCCTCGTAGAGCTTCTGCCGGGTGGCCTCGCGGCGTGTGCTGACACCCGGCGTGATGCTGCTGCTTTCCATGGTCCTGATTCTCACAGGAGCCGGGCTCCGAGGAGTCACCGAAGTACTCACAGGGTCAGCTCCGTGGGCAGTCGGGGCATTTTGTTGAACCGACTGGCCAGTGCAAGAAGTGACTCGAACCTTCGTTTGAAGCAAAAGGCCAGGTCACAACGGATTGTCAGTGCCATACCGCACGATGGGCACATACGGCATCCCGTATCAGGGCGTGCCGTCACACAGACGACAGGAGGTTCGTCATGGCCAGCTATCACGCAGCAGCCGCTCACCGGCGCCGCGCCACCGGCCCTGCCCCCTCACTGGCCGGCCCGGCGAGCGACGTGCACCCTGTGCTGCGCCGGACCACCGCTCCGCCGGCCGCCCTCGATCTGCTCGCCCAGGCCCGCGCCGGACTGGACGAGGCCACCGCCCTGGAAACGTCGAACGAGCGCTATGCGACAGCCCACCTGGCGGCCCTGCGCACCGCCGCCGCCGTGCTCGCCGCCCGGGGCCGCCCGGAGACCACGCCCCGACGCCGGGCCCGCATCCGGAGCGCGTGGGAAGTGCTCCCCGAAATAGCCCCCGAACTCGCCGAGTGGAGCGTGCTGTTCGCCTCCGGAGCCAGGCGCCGTGCCCGGGCCGAGGCGGGCATCCAGGGCGCGGCCAGCCGCCGCGACGCAGACGACCTGATACGTGACGCGGCGATGTTCCTGCGCCTCGTCGAGCGCATGCTGGTGCTCCAGCCCGTCCTGCCGCAGCCCCGCCAGGACACCGACCCGCCGGCGGACGGCGACCTCGCCGACCGTGACTTCCCGGACGCCGGCTGACTCGACGCCGGCTGACCCGAGGGCGGCGCGCCGCGAGGTGCGAGGGGACGTGCGGGAGGGTGCGGCACCGCGGTGACAGGCCGAGGCACCGGAGGCAATGCCGCGGCACCGGAGGCAATAGGGTGGGGAAGGCCTGAAGCCTTCTCCTCCCGTGCGCCGGGGCGGGGAGGCGCCCCGTTAGCTCCGCCGCGCAAGAGGCGGTGCCGCGCCGAGGAGTCAACTGCCGTGTCGGACCCGATGCGCCCCCGCGCCTCTCTCCGTACCGCCGTGGTCTGGGAGGTCCTCCAGGACGCCCTCGACCGTCGGGTCAAGGCCACGGGTCGGGAGTCGCTCGACGTCCTCGACACCGGAGGCGGCAGCGGCAACTTCGCGGTGCCCGTGGCCCGCCTCGGCCACCGCGTCACCGTCGTCGACCCCAGCCCGAACGCGCTGTTCGCTCTGGAGCGTCGCGCCGCCGAGGCAGGCGTCGCGGACCGCGTGAAGGGCGTCCAGGGCGACGCCCACGGCCTCTTCGACGTTGTCGAGCGCGGTGGCTACGACGCGGTGCTGTGCCACGGCGTCCTGGAGTACGTGGACGACCCCGCCGAGGGCGTCCGCAACGCGGTGGCGGCCCTGCGCGCCGAGGGCGTCCTCAGCCTGCTCGCCGCGGGCCTGGGCGGCGCCGTGCTCGCGCGTGCCCTCGCGGGCCACTTCAAGGAGGCCCAGCAGGCCCTCGGCGACCCGAACGGCCGCTGGGGCGACAGCGACCCCGTGCCGCACCGCTTCACCACCGAGCAGCTCACCGGCCTGGTCGAGGGCGCGGGCCTCAGGGTCGCCGCGGTGCACGGCGTGCGGGTCTTCGCCGACCTCGTCCCCGGCGTGCTGGTGGACACCGAGCCAGGCGCCCTGGAGGCCCTGCTCAAGCTGGAGGAAGCAGCGGCCGAGCTCCCCGCATTCCACTCCGTGGCCACACAACTGCATGTGCTCGGTGAGGCCCGCGGGGCCGACGAGGCCTGAGCCGTCTCCGTGCCGGGCGGAGGGGTGCGTCGCTGATCAGGTACTTGTGTGCACATGGAGTACGCCACAGGCCACCCGATCGCGCGCCTCGCGCCGTATGATCGAGGGAGACCGCCCGGCATGACGGGTCGGCCGCTGGGGAATGGAATCTTCAGCGAGCCGGGACTTCATGGCGGGATCCGGTTGGCCAATTGGCGCAGAGGGGCGGGTTTCACGGGGGCGATTCCCTGCCTATCCTGAAGGGACCCCCTAGTCGCCCCGGCGACTGCACGATGAGGAGGACTCCGTGCCGCTCTCGGAGCACGAGCAGCGAATGCTCGAGCAGATGGAGCGAGCGCTGTACGCCGAAGATCCCAAGTTCGCGACAGCGCTTGAGGGAAGCGGGCTGCGCACGTACACCCGGCGACGGGTCTACCAGGCGGTCGCGGGCTTCCTCGTGGGTATCGCGCTCCTCATGGCAGGTATGGTCGCCAAGCAGGTCTGGCTCAGCGTGGTGGGCTTCCTGGTCATGCTGGGTTGTGCGGTGCTCGCGGTGACCGGCTGGCGCAAGGCCCCCAAGCCGGGCGAACAGCCCGCCGGTGGCCCACAGGCCGGTGGCCCACAGGCACGCCGTCAGGGACGGCAACGGCGCTCCATGATGGACAGGATCGAACAGCGCTGGCAGCGGCGCCGTGACGAACAGGGCCACTAGCTCGACGAACAGCTCTCGCAGACATGTGAGGGGGTGACCATCCGATGGGTGGTCACCCCCTCACGCATGGCCGCGGCGGGGCGACCTGGCCGGTATCGGGGGATGCGAAGCGGCCTTGTCGGGGTGGGCAGCGGTGAGCTTCGGACGGACAGGAGCGGGCCCCGGGTCGATGCGACCTGGGGCCCGCTCTCTGCTGTGGAGCCTGGCTCCTGCCTCAGTCGAGGAGACCCCAGGGGACGGCCGACGGCCTCAGCTCTCCTGACCCGACGGTTTACGCAGGCTCGGCCGAGCCTGCGCCACGCGGGCCGTGAGACCGGTCCACCACTCCGACAACGCCCACACCACTCGTATGGCGGAACGCGGGGCCACCACCGCCCGCAGCCTGGTGGTCCCGCTGACCGTGCTCCGCAGCGCCACGACCGCCCGGCGGACGTCGTCCGCGAGGCCCGTCGTCGGGCGCGGCCGCGGCGCGTAGAGGACCTGTTCCACGGCGTCCGCCACCCGGTGCACCGAGGCAGCCGTCGCCGGGTCGAGATGCCCGAGCCGGACGATCCGGGCGGCCGCGTTGCGCGGGGTCTGTGATTCGTCCGGCTCGATCCCGACGTCCCACGCCGTGTCGGTCAGCTCCTGCCAGACCGCCAGAGTGGTCAGCGCCACATCGGCCTCGCCGCGGCCGTGCCCGCCCAGCCGTGCGGCTCTGGCCCGCAGCCGCCACAGCATCGGAGCCGAGGGGATCGCCAGGGCGGCCAGGCCGCCGAGGACCCACATCAGCAGCACATACCACTTCGGGCCGTCGTCGCTCCCGGCCGGCGCGGCCTGCGGAGACTGGCTCGCGCAGCCGTCCACCTTCCGCTGCTGCGGCGTGCAGGTCTCACTGGCCGACGGCGCGGCGGAGGCTGACGTGCTTGCCGACTCGGACGGCTGGGTGGTGTCCGGGAGCGTACTGCCGGAGGCGTCCGGGATGGTGTACGACGGCACCGTGCCCCGGTTCGGGGTCGGCTCGAAGCGGGTCCAGCCCACGCCCTCGAAGTACAGCTCGGGCCAGGCGTGGGCGTCCTTCAGCCCCACCGACACCGACCCGTCCGCCTGCGGGGAACCGGGTGCGAAACCCACCGCGACCCGCGCCGGTATGCCCAGGGAGCGGGCCATCGCCGCCATCGCGAAGGAGAAGTGCACGCAGAAGCCCTGCTTGTCCCGCAGGAAGCGGGCGATGGCCTGTGAGCCGCTGCCGACCTGTACCTGGGTGTCGTACTCGAAGCCGCCGGTCACAGCGAAGTAGTCCTGGAGCGCGACCGCCTGCTCGTACGGGTTCGTCGCGTTCGCGGTGACCTGGCGAGCGGTCTCCCCCACCATGGGCGGCAGGGAGTCCGGGAGCTCGGTGAACTCGCGGGTCAGGGCCGGGGGCGGTTCCGGTGCTGCGGCGAGCTGCTCGGCCGTCGGCTGCACGTCCAGGCTCTTCACCTGGTACGTCGCACCACGGGTGTTCTGGCCGTGGTCGCCGACGAGCGTCATGCCCTCGGGTTCGTAGCGCCAGTTCCCCCCGATCCGCACCCCGCTGGGCGGGTACGGCATCGGCAGCCAGTCCTGGGCGTACCAGTCGGCCGCCGAGACGGTCGTCTCGATCTCGGTGCGCTTGACGTCCGGGCCGAGGCCGATGGGGGTTGGGAACGCGCCCTTCGGTACGGCGGTGATGGACCGCTTGGACGGCTTCCAGGTCGTGCCGTCGAAGTCGTCCAGGGACACGATCCGCAGATAGAGGTTGGAGACGTCCGTGTCCGCCTCGGGACGCAGGGAGAGGACCCGCCGGTCCTCGTCCACGTTCAGACTGTCGCGCAGGGAGACCAGAGGGTTGACCGCGGAGATCGTGCCGCCGCCCCCGCTGCCGGAGCCCACGCCCGCCCCGGCGCCGTCCAGCAGGCCGCCGTTCATCGCGGGCAGGGCCAGTGGCACCACGAGGGCGACGCCCAGCGCGACCACACCGATGCGCCGCCCGGTACGAACCGGCGCCACCACCCCGGACTCCTCGCCCGGAACACGGGCGGCCCCGCCGAAGACCCGGCCCCACTGCGACAGCCGCTCCCGCCCCTCGGCCAGGAGCAGCAGCAGGTAGCCGGCCGCCGCGACCAGGAACCAGAGCCAGTCGGTGCCGCCGTCGGACAGTCCCGCGGCGACGGAGTACAGCGCGAGCAGTGGCAGGCCGGCCGGGGCCGCGCTGCGGAAGGTGACCGCCAGGGCGTCCACCGCGAGCCCGATGATCAGCACTCCGCCGACCAGCATCAGCCGGATGCCGTCGGACTCCAGCGGCGCCGGGATCGCATACCGGGCGATGTCGTCCGAGCCCTGTCGCAGCAGGTCGGCGAAGTGTACGAAGGTGTCCGGGCCGGGAACCAGCCCGGCGACCGCCTGCTCGCGCGCGAAGGTCAGGGTCAGCAGCATCAGCGCGACCAGGGCCTGCGCGGCCACGGTCAGCGGCCGGGCCAGCGGCACCCGCCGGGTCGCCGCGCCCACGCCCGACTGCACCGCCAGCAGGAAGGCGGCCTGCACGATCCAGGTGGCCGGCCGGACCAACGGCAGCAGAGCGCACGCGGACATCAGCGTGGCCGCCCAGGCGCACAGCGCCAGTCGTACCCGCCCGCTCATGACCATCCCTCCCCGGTGCCGAGCGCACCGACGCCGGTGCGCTCCCGCTCCGCCTGGCGCCACAGGTTGTCCAGCGAGGCGCCCCGGGGCACGTTCAGTGCCGTCCAGCCCGCCTCGCGCAGCATCCGCAGCCGCTCCTGGCTCCCCCCCAACGGGTCGGACACATCGCCCGGTTCCCGCACCCAGCTGTCGCTGTCCAGCAGGAACGCGACCGCTCCGCCGCTGCGTTGCCGCATCTTGCCGGCGATCGCGGCCTGCTCCTCGTCGAGGTCGCCGAAGAAGGCCACCAGCAGTCCCTCGTTGCCGCCGCGCAGCACGTCGTAGGCCCGGGACAGACCCGCGCCGTCCGAGTGGTCGATCACCGCGAGGGTGTCCATCATCAGCCCGGCCGCGTCCGCCGTGCCCTGGCTCACGCCCGCGAACCCGTCGGCGCCCTCGCCGGGCACCGAGGTGCCGGTGTCCGTCAGCAGCCGTACAGAGAAGCCCCGTTCGAGCATGTGGACCAGGACCGACGCGGAGCCCGACACCGCCCACTCGAAGGCCGAATCGGGGCCCGCGCCCTGGAAGGCGAGGCCCCGGGTGTCCAGCAGGACCGTGCAGCGGGCGCGCTGTGGTTGCTCCTCGCGGCGCACCATCAGCTCGCCGTAGCGCGCGGTGGAGCGCCAGTGCACCCGGCGCAGGTCGTCGCCGTAGCGGTATCCGCGCGGAATGATGTCGTCCTCGCCGGCCAGTGCCAGCGAGCGGTGCCGACCGTCGCCGTACCCCTTCGCCTCACCGCTGAGCCGCACCGGCGGCAGCGGCTCCACGCGCGGGATCACCGTCAGGGTGTCGTACGTCGAGAAGGACCGGGTCAGCTCGCACATCCCGAACGGGTCGGTCAGGCGCAGTTGCAGCGGGCCCAGCGGATAGCGGCCGCGCAGGTCGGAGCGGACCCGGTAGGACACCTCGCGGCGGCCGCCCGGCTCCACCCGGTCGAGCACGAAGCGAGGGCGCGGGCCCAGCACGTACGGCACCCGGTCCTGGAGCATCAGCAGCCCGGTGGGCAACCGCGAGACGTTGTCCATCCGCAGATGGACGCGGGCCTCGCTGCCGGCCGGTACGCGCGCCGGGGAGAGCCGACGGCTGCCGGCCACCCGATAGCGGGTACGGAAGAGCACGGCGACGCAGATCAGCGGCAGCGCGGCCAGCAGCAGCCCGACCCGCAGCAGGTCGCTCTGCCCGAGGACGTACGCGCAGATGGCCGCGGCGACACCGGCGGCGAAGAAGGAGCGGCCACGGGTGGTCAGACCGGCCAGCGCGGTGCGCATCCCGCCCTTCTCGCCGCGATCCGCCTCCGCCTGCCCGGGTCCCCCGGAGGTCATCACAGCCTCCGCGGCGGCTGCGCGCCCAACGCGGTCGCGCCGCGTCCCAGGCCGATGCCGCCCTGCTGGGGCGCGGCGGGCACCGGGGTGCGCTGCAGGATCTCCTGCACGACCTGCTCGGCCGTACGACGGTTCAGCTGGGCCTGGGCGGTCGGCAGCAGACGGTGGGCCAGGACCGCGACGGCGAGCGCCTGCACGTCGTCCGGCAGGGCGTACTCCCGGCCGCTCAGGGCGGCGGACGCCTTCGCCGCGCGCAGCAGGTGCAGCGTCGCGCGCGGGGAGGCGCCGAGTCTGAGGTCCGGGTGGGTGCGGGTGGCGGCGACCAGGTCCACCGCGTAACGGCGGACCGGGTCGGCGACGTGGACGCCGCGGACGGCGTCGATCAGCTTCACGATCTCGTGCGCGTGCGCCACCGGCTGGAGGTCGTCCAGGGGGTTCACCCCGCCGTGGATGTCGAGCATCTCCAGCTCGGCCTCGGCGCTCGGGTAGCCGATGGAGACGCGGGCCATGAAGCGGTCGCGCTGGGCCTCCGGCAGCGGGTAGGTGCCCTCCATCTCGACCGGGTTCTGCGTGGCGACCACCATGAAGGGGCTGGGCAGCTCGTAGGTCTGCCCGTCGATGGTGACCTGACGCTCCTCCATGGACTCCAGGAGCGCCGACTGCGTCTTCGGCGAGGCCCGGTTGATCTCGTCGCCGATCACGATCTGCGCGAAGATCGCGCCCGGCTTGAACTCGAAGTCCCGGCGCTGCTGATCCCAGATGGACACCCCGGTGATGTCCGAGGGCAGCAGGTCGGGTGTGAACTGGATCCGGCGCACCGAGCAGTCGATGGACCGCGCGAGTGCCTTGGCCAGCATGGTCTTGCCGACGCCGGGGACATCCTCGATCAGAAGGTGTCCCTCGGCGAGCAGTACGGTCAGCGAAAGCCGTACGACCTCGGGCTTGCCCTCGATCACACCCTCCACCGAACTGCGGACACGCTCCACAGTGGCGGTCAGATCAGTGAGGCTCGCTCGATCGTCATAGGTCGTCACCCGGCCCTCCTCGGCCCGTTCTTTCCGGGCCGACGCACTCGATGCGCGACTGACCCACCCCGAAACACGGACACCACACGTGGAAAGTTCCGCGTGACGTCACACCCGCATTCTTGCTGCCGTTACCGTTTCGTGTCACTCGCCTGTGGACAACTGCCCGCGATATGTCAGGGCTTGCGGTCTTTTGAGTACCCCGGAGCCGGGAATTAACAGCGAAACGACAGCTGCGGCGGATGGTCAGGGGGCTGCGCAGGCTCAGTCCGACGCATTGGGTGGGCCTGCCCGATGCCTACGGGCGGGCCCACCCAATGCGGACGAAGGGGCCTGCCCGACGTCTACGCGGGGTCGATCTCGCGCAGCAGGCCGCTCTTCACGTCGAAGACGAAGCCGCGTACGTCGTCGGTGTGCAGCATGAAGGGCGAGGTCCGCACCCGCTGCATCGACTGCCGTACGTCCTGCTCGACGTCCCGGAAGGCCTCCACCGCCCAGGCCGGACGCTGGCCCACCTCCATCTCCAGGTCGTTGCGGAAGTCCTCGGTGATCGCCTCCAGGCCGCAGCCCGTGTGGTGGATCAGGACGACGCTGCGGGTGCCGAGCTTGCGCTGGCTGATGGTGAGCGAGCGGATCACGTCGTCGGTGACGACTCCGCCGGCGTTGCGGATGGTGTGACAGTCCCCGAGCTCCAGGCCGAGCGCGGCGTGCAGGTCGAGCCGGGCGTCCATACAGGCCACGACGGCCACGTGCAGAACGGGGCGGGCGTCCATGCCGGGGTCGGTGAAAGCTGCCGCGTAGCGCTCGTTCGCCTCGACGAGGCGGTCGGTGACGGTGCCGCCGGTGACTATGGCGGCTTCGGGACCTGCGGGAACCGATGCGGAAGTCGTCATGGCCATCACGGTACTGGTCACGCTCGATCCTGGCCCGGCGTGAGAGTGGACAAAGAACGCCATTGAGTCTTGTTGTGAGCTAACCCACACGGGGGCGCGAGTGTGACCGTACGAGTGATTCTTCCCGATTCGCCGTATCGACCGCACCCGCAGGCGCGACGCGCAGGCCGGTTGATTGACCGCGGGAGACCGTGGACTAAAGTGACGCGAAGCGGGAGGCGAGGCCTCCCAGCGGACTGTTTTTCCCTGGAGATCCCGGCGATTTTCCGGAGATCCCCCTACGTGCGCGGCGCGTACGTACGGCTCGGCCTCCTCCCGCTCCCGGTCGGCTGACGCTCCCGGCGCCGGCAGACCTCCCCTTCATGAGCGGGCGGGGACCCGGCGGTGCGTACGGCCCGCGCCGGACCTGAGAGGGCCCCTTGAGCGAGAGTCGACACGTCCCGGTGATGCTCCGACGGTGCCTGGACCTGTTGGCACCCGCCCTGGAGGAGCGGCCGGGAGCAGTGGTCGTCGACTGCACACTCGGCCTCGGCGGCCACAGCGAGGCCCTGCTGGCGCGATTCCCCGAGGCCCGGCTGGTCGCCCTCGACCGGGACAAGGAGGCCCTGCGCCTGTCCGGCGAGCGGCTCGCGCCCTACGGAGAGCGCGCCGGCCTCGTCCACGCGGTGTACGACGAGCTGCCCGAGGTCCTGGACCGCCTCGGTGTGCCGCGCGTCCAAGGTGTTCTCTTCGACCTCGGTGTCTCCTCCATGCAGCTCGACGAGGCCGACCGCGGCTTCGCCTACGCCCAGGACGCCCCGCTCGACATGCGCATGGACCAGACGACCGGGATCAGCGCCGCCGAGGTTCTCAACACCTATCCGGCCGGTGAACTCGTCCGGATCCTCAGGGCGTACGGCGAGGAGAAGCAGGCCAAGCGGATCGTGTCCGCGATCGTGCGGGAGCGCGACAAGGAGCCCTTCAGCAACAGCGCGCGGCTCGTGGAGCTGATCCGCGACAGCCTGCCGCAGGCCGCCAAGCGCACCGGCGGAAACCCGGCCAAGCGCACCTTCCAGGCCCTGCGCATCGAGGTCAACGGTGAACTCTCCGTCCTGGAGCGGGCGATCCCGGCCGCGGTGAAGGCGTTGGACGTGGGCGGCCGGATCGCCGTCCTGTCGTACCACTCGCTGGAGGACCGACTGGTCAAGCAGGTGTTCGCGGCCGGCGCCGCCACCACCGCGCCCGCCGGGCTGCCGGTCGTCCCCGAGCGCTACCAGCCGCGGCTCAAGCTGCTCACGCGGGGTGCCGAACTTCCCACCGAGGAAGAGATCGCCGAGAACCGGCGGGCGGCACCGGCGCGACTGCGCGGAGCCGAGCGCATCAGGGAGGACATCGAGTGAGGCAGGCGCAGGGGCCGGCGGTCCGGTGCGACCCGAAGCCAGGGGTGGGCAGGTCGGACATCCGCACTCAGGGGACTCAGGGGGAGGGCGAGTGAGCAGGAAACCCCGACTGAGGGGCAGGGCCGCTCGGCTCGCGCGGCTCATCCCGGTCACGGCCGGCTCCGGCCAAGCCGCCCGCACCCCCTTCGTCCTGCTGGTGGTACTCCTCCTCGGCGGTGGCCTCATCGGGCTGCTGATGCTGAACTCCGCCCTCTCCGAAGGCTCGTTCAAACTCGACGACGTGCAGAAGGGGACGACGGACCTCACCGACGAGGAACAGGCGCTCCAACGGGACATCGACGCCTACTCGGCTCCCGAAGCCCTCCAGCGCCGCGCCCGCGAACTCGGCATGGTGCCCGGCGGCGACCCGGCCTTCCTGAACCCCGACGGCACCGTCAGGGGCGTACCGAGCCCCGCCGCCGGCGCCGAGCCGGCCTCCGCACGGATCCCGCTCGTTCTGGCCCCCGAAGCGATGGGCATCGGGACCCGGCCGACCCCGGCGACCGACCCCGCCGTCCCGGCGGCCACTGCGCCGACGCCGACGCCCACGCCCGGCCCCGCCGCCCCCGAACCCGCCCAGCCGGCCGGGGCGACCCCGGTATTCCCGTCCTTTACGACCCCGACTCCGACCCCCGGCAGGTGACGGAAGTGTCCGACAGGGAACCACCGCGCCGCCGCGTGCCCCGGCCGGCCCGACCCGAGCGTCCCGTCCGCCCCGCCGCCCGGCGCGGCCCGGGCCCCGGCGCCCGCCCGCCCCGCCGCCCGGCGCCCCGCTCCGCACCCCGCCCTGCGGCCCCCAACGCCATCCGGCTGGGCAGCCCGCGCCCCCGGTTGCGCATGGTCGGCCTCGCGCTCGCCCTCGTACTCATCGCCTTCGTCGTACGACTGCTCCAGGTGCAGGCCGTCGACGCGAGCACGTACGCCGCCAAGGCCCAACAGAACCGGTATGTCGGCTACACCCTGGCCGCCGACCGGGGCGGGATCACCGACCGCGCCGGCGTGGCCCTCGCGACCAGCGTGGACGCGTACACCATCACCGCCGACCCCACGCTGTTCACCCGCAAGCAGTTGAAGGTCGACGACGGGCCCGAGCAGGCGGCCGCTCTCCTCGCCCCGATCCTCGGTGTGGAACAGGACACGCTCGTCAAGAAGCTCAGGCCCGCGAACCCGAACCTGCGCTACGCCGTGCTCGCCTATCGCCAGACCCCACAGGTCTGGAAGCAGATCAAGGACCTGAAGACGGCGCTGGCCGACAAGGCCGAGACGGACCCGAGCACCGTCAACGCCCTCTCGGGCGTCCTCGCCGTCCCGACCAGCAAGCGGGTGTACCCGAACGGAGATCTCGCCGCCGGGATACTGGGCTGGGTCGACGCCGAGGGCAAGGGCGCCGGAGGGGTCGAGCAGCAGCTGAACAGCCTGCTGTCCGGCAAGGACGGCAAGATCCGCTACGCCCAGGCCGGAGGCCGCCAGGTGCCGACCGTGGGCTCCACGGAGACTCCCGCGGTACCCGGCAGCGATGTCGAGCTCACCGTCGACCGCGACATCCAGTGGGCCGCGCAGAACGCGATCACGGAGCAGGTCAAGGCGTCCGGAGCGGATCGCGGCTATGTGATGGTGCAGGACACCCGGACCGGTGAGATCCTCGCCATGGCGAACTCGCCCGGCTTCGACCCGAACGACCTGTCCAAGGCCAGCTCGGTGAACATGGGCAACGCCGCCCTCCAGGACGCCTTCGAACCGGGCTCCACCGCCAAGGTCATGTCGATGGCCGCCGTCCTCGAGCAGAACGTCGCCACCCCGCAGACCCACGTCGTCGTGCCCAACCGGCTGCACCGCGGCGACCGGCTGTTCAAGGACGACATCGACCACCCGACCTGGTACCTCACGCTCAACGGCGTGCTCGCCAAGTCCAGCAACATCGGCACCATCCTCGCCACCGGCCAGCTCGGCAAGACGCAGCGGCAGGCCAACCAGGTCCTCTACTCGTACCTGCGCAAGTTCGGCATCGGCAGCTACACCGGGCTCGGCTTCCCCGGCGAGACGAAGGGCATCCTCGCGGCGCCCGGCGACTGGTCGACCTCTCAGCAGTTCACGATTCCTTTCGGCCAGGGTGTGTCCCTCAACGCGGTGCAGGCGGCCTCGGTCTACTCGACCATCGCCAATGGCGGCGTACGCGTCGAACCCTCGCTCGTGCGCGGCACCAAGGGACCGGACGGACGCTTCACGCCCGCCGCGAAGCCCAAGGAGACAAGGGTCGTGAGCGCGAAGACGGCCAAGACCCTCGCCCGGATGCTGGAGTCCGTCGTGGACGACGAGGAGGGCACCGGCACCAAGGCGCGTATCCCGGGCTACCGGGTCGCGGGCAAGACGGGCACGGCCAACCGCGTAGATCCGGCCACCGGCAAGTACAAGGGCTACACCTCGTCGTTCGCCGGTTTCGCGCCCGCCGACAAGCCCCGCATCACCGTCTACTGCGCCATCCAGAACGCCACCAAGGGCAACTACTTCGGTGGCCAGATCTGCGGACCCGTCTACAAACAGGTCATGGAGTTCGCTCTGAAGTCGCTGCAGATCCCGCCGACCGGGGCCAAGGCCGCCAGCCTCCCGGTCAGCTACAAACCCTGACCGGCCGGGCTCCGTCCCGACCAGTCAGGACCCCACATCCTGATCAGTACCGAGCACCCAGGAACCACCTCGTGACAACGATCACCCCCGATTCCGGGAACCAGGCAACGCCCCGCCCCTCACTTCGCTCCGAGGCCGGTGCGCCCGGTACGCTCACCGCCGTGCCACACCCTGATCAGCCCCAAAACACCCAGAAGGGCGCACCCGTGACATATCAGGGACCGCCCCGGCCGGTCCAGGTCTCCGCAACGCCCCTCGTGGAGCTCGCCGATCAGCTGGGTGCCGAAAAGCCGACGGATCCGGCCGGCGCCGCCGAGGTCACGGGCATCACCCACGACTCGCGCGCCGTCCGCCCCGGAGACCTGTACGCCGCCCTCCCGGGCGCCCGCCTGCACGGCGCCGACTTCGTCACCCAGGCCGCCGGCCTCGGCGCGGTCGCCGTGCTGACCGACCCGACGGGCGCCGAACGGGCAACCGCCACCGGGCTGCCGGTGCTGGTCGTCGCCGAACCGCGTGCGCTGATGGGCGAACTGGCGGCCACGATCTACGGCCACCCGGGCCGCGATCTGCTCCAGATCGGCATCACCGGTACCTCCGGCAAGACCACCACCGCCTACCTCGTCGAGGGCGGCCTGCGAACGGCCAGGGCCACCGGACTGATCGGAACCGTCGAGACGCGTATCGGCGACGAGCGCATCAAGTCCGAGCGCACCACCCCCGAAGCCACCGACCTCCAGGCCCTGTTCGCGGTCATGCGCGAGCGCGGCGTCGAGGCGGTCGCCATGGAGGTCTCCAGCCACGCCCTGGTTCTCGGGCGGGTCGACGCCTGTGTGTTCGATCTCGGTGTCTTCACCAATCTGAGCCCGGAGCACATGGAGTTCCACTCCGACATGGAGGACTACTTCCAGGCCAAGGCGCAGCTGTTCACGCCGAAACGCAGCAGGCTCGGCGTCGTCAACTTCGACGACGAGTACGGGCGCCGGCTGGTCGAGGAGGCCACCGTCCCGGTCGTCACCTTCTCCGCCGAGGGCCACCCGGACGCCGACTGGCGGGCCGAGGACGTCGAAGTCGGGCCCCTGGACTCGACGTTCACCGCGATCGGCCCCAAGGAGGAGCGGATCACCGCCCGCTCGCCGCTCGCCGGGCCCTTCAACGTGGCCAACACCCTTGCCGCGATCGTCACCCTCGCCGCCGCCGGCCTCGACCCGCAGACCGCCGCCGACGGCATCGGCGCCGTGCCGGGCGTACCGGGCCGCCTGGAGAGGGTGGACGCCGGGCAGCCCTATCTCGCGGTCGTCGACTACGCCCACAAGACCGACGCCGTCGAATCCGTCCTGCGCGCCCTGCGCAAGGTCACCGAGGGGCAGCTGCACGTGGTGCTCGGCTGTGGCGGTGACCGGGACAAGACCAAGCGGGTGCCGATGGGCGCCGCCGTGGCCCGGCACGCCGACACCGCGGTACTGACCTCCGACAACCCCCGCTCCGAGGACCCCCTCGCGATCCTCGCGACCATGCTTCAGGGCGCGGCCTCCGTGCCGGCCCACGAGCGCGGCGAGGTCCAGGTCTTCGAGGACCGGGCCGCCGCGATCGCCGCCGCCGTGTCCCGCGCCCGGCCCGGCGACACCGTGCTGGTCGCGGGCAAGGGCCACGAGCAGGGCCAGGACATCGCCGGGGTGGTACGTCCCTTCGACGACCGCCAGGTGCTTCGCGAAGCTATCCAGAAGACCCAGGGATGAACTTGTGATCGCCCTCTCCCTCGCCGAGATCGCAGCAGTCGTCGGCGGGCAGACACACGACATACCGGATCCGTCCGTCGAGGTCACCGGAGCGGTCGTCCGGGACTCCCGTGAGGTGGAGCCGGGCAGCCTCTTCGTCGCCTTCGCGGGCGAGCGCGTGGACGGCCACGACTTCGCGGGCGCGGTCGTCGAAGCGGGCGCGGTCGCCGTACTGGCGTCCCGCCCCGTCGGCGTGCCCGCCATCGTCGTCGAGGACGTCCAGACGGCCATCGGCGCCCTCGCGCGTCACGTCGTACGACGGCTCGGCGCGACCCTGGTCGCGCTGACCGGGTCCGCGGGCAAGACCAGCACCAAGGACCTCATTGCCCAGGTGCTCCAGCGCGCGGCGCCGACCGTGTGGACGCCGGGCTCGCTCAACAACGAGATCGGGCTGCCGCTGACGGCCCTGTCCGCCACCGCGGACACCAGGTTCCTCGTGCTGGAGATGGGCGCCCGCGGCATTGGCCACATCCGCTACCTCGCCGAGCTGACGCCCCCGAAGATCGGCCTCGTCCTCAACGTCGGCTCCGCGCACATCGGCGAGTTCGGCGGCCGCGAGCAGATCGCGCAGGCCAAGGGCGAACTCGTCGAGAGTCTGCCGGAGGACGGCACGGCGGTCCTCAACGCGGACGATCCCCTCGTACGGGCCATGGCATCCCGGACGAAGGCGAAGGTGATCCTTTTCGGAGAGTCCGGCGAAGCGGACGTACGTGCCGAGAACGTGCGACTCACGGACAGCGGACAGCCCGCCTTCAGGCTTCACACACCCTCCGGTGCAAGCGAAGTGACCATGCGCCTGTACGGTGAGCACCACGTGTCGAACGCGCTCGCCGCGGCCGCCGTCGCCCACGAACTGGGCATGTCCGTAGCTGAGATCGCCACCGCGCTCTCCGAGGCGGGCTCCCTCTCCCGCTGGCGTATGGAGGTCACCGAGCGCCCGGACGGCGTGACAGTCGTCAACGACGCCTACAACGCGAACCCCGAGTCCATGCGAGCCGCCCTGCGCGCGCTCGCGGCGATGGGCAGGGGGCGGCGGACCTGGGCGGTGCTCGGCAAGATGGCCGAGCTCGGGGACGAGGCGCTCGCCGAGCACGACGCGGTCGGACGGCTGGCCGTCCGGCTCAATGTCGGCAAGCTCGTCGCGGTCGGGGGCAGGGAAGCGTCCTGGTTGCAACTGGGCGCATATAACGAGGGTTCGTGGGGTGAGGAGTCGGTGCACGTGTCCGACGCACAGGCGGCGATCGACCTGTTGCGCAGCGAGCTGCGCCCGGGAGACGTCGTACTCGTGAAGGCGTCCCGGTCGGTCGGGCTCGAGAGCGTGGCGCAGGCGCTCGTCGAGACCGGTGCCGAGGGTGAGGTTTCCGCCCGATGATGAAGCAGATCCTGTTCGCAGGAGTCATTGGCCTCTTCCTGACCCTGATCGGCACCCCGCTGCTGATCAAGCTCCTTGCGCGCAAGGGCTACGGCCAGTACATCCGCGACGACGGCCCGCGCACCCACGGCAGCAAGCGCGGTACGCCGACCATGGGTGGTATCGCCTTCATCCTGGCGACGGTCGCCGCGTACTTCCTGTCCAAGGTGTTCACCGGACTCGGCGAGGCCAAGACGCCCCCTCCGACCTTCTCGGGCTTGCTGGTTCTCGCTCTGATGGTCGGCATGGGCATGGTCGGCTTCCTCGACGACTACATCAAGATCGTCAAGCGCCGTTCGCTCGGTCTGCGGGCCAAGGCGAAGATGGCCGGCCAGCTGATCGTCGGCATCTCCTTCGCGGTGCTCTCGCTCCAGTTCGCGGACTCCCGGGGACAGACGCCGGCGTCCACGAAGCTGTCGTTCATCACGGACTTCGGCTGGACCATCGGCCCCGTGCTGTTCGTGGTCTGGGCGCTGTTCATGATCCTCGCGATGTCGAACGGCGTGAACCTGACGGACGGTCTGGACGGTCTGGCCACCGGCGCCTCCGTGCTCGTCTTCGGCGCCTACACCTTCATCGGTGTCTGGCAGTACCAGGAGTCCTGCGCCAACGGCGAGACCCTGACGAACCCGGGCGCCTGCTACGAGGTGCGTGATCCGCTCGACCTCGCGGTCATCGCCTCCGCGCTGATGGGTTCCTGTCTCGGATTCCTGTGGTGGAACACCTCGCCCGCCAAGATCTTCATGGGGGACACCGGTTCGCTGGCCCTCGGCGGTGTGCTCGCAGGTCTCGCGATCTGCTCCCGCACCGAGCTGCTGATCGCTCTCCTCGGCGGCCTGTTCGTCCTCATCACCATGTCGGTCGTCATCCAGGTCGGCTCGTTCCGCCTCACCGGCAAGCGGGTCTTCCGTATGGCGCCACTCCAGCACCACTTCGAACTAAAGGGGTGGTCCGAAGTCCTTGTCGTGGTCCGCTTCTGGATCATCCAGGGCATCTGTGTGATCGTCGGACTGGGTCTCTTCTACGCGGGATGGGCGGCGGAAAAGTGACCGACTGGCAGGGGAAACGCGTCACCGTCGCCGGACTCGGTGTCTCCGGCATCCCGGCGGCCAAGGTGCTGCACGGATTCGGCGCCGTCGTCACGGTCGTCAACGACGGCGACGACGAGCGGGCCCGCGCCCAGGCCGCCGAACTGGAGGCCCTGGGCATCACCGTGCGCCTCGGCGACGGCGCGACCCTGCCGCAGGGCACCGAACTCATCGTCACCACACCCGGCTGGAAGCCGGACAAGCCGCTGTTCGCCGCCGCCGCGCAGGCCGGCGTCCCCGTCTGGGGCGACGTCGAACTCGCCTGGCGGCTGCGCGGCCGGGAAGGCCGGGAAGCAGCTCCCTGGCTGGCTGTCACGGGCACCAACGGCAAGACGAGCACCGTCCAGATGCTCGCCTCGATCCTCAAGGCGGCGGGCCTGCGCACGGCCGCCGTCGGCAACATCGGCGTCTCGCTGCTGGACGCGGTGCTCGGCGACGAGCAGTACGACGTCCTCGCCGTGGAGCTGTCGAGCTACCAGCTCCACTGGGCGCCCTCCCTGCGCGCCCACTCCGCCGCCGTCCTGAACCTGGCGCCCGACCACCTCGACTGGCACGGCTCCATGGAGGCGTACGCCGCCGACAAGGGCCATATCTACGAGGGCAATCAGGTCGCCTGCGTCTACAACGTCGCCGACAAGGCGACCGAGAACCTGGTGCGCGAAGCGGATGTCGAGGAGGGCTGCCGAGCCGTCGGCTTCACCCTCGGCACGCCCGGCCCCTCCCAACTCGGTGTGGTGGAGGGCATCCTGGTCGACCGCGCCTTCGTGGAGAACCGGCAGAAGAACGCCCAGGAGTTGGCGGAGATCTCCGACGTCAACCCGCCGGTCCCGCACAACATCGCCAACGCCCTCGCGGCGGCCGCTCTCGCGCGCGCCTACGGGGTGCCCGCCGCGGCCGTACGGGACGGCCTGCGGGCCTTCACCCCGGACGCCCACCGCATCGCGAAGGTCGCCGACGTGGCCGGAGTCACGTACATCGACGACTCCAAGGCCACCAACACCCACGCGGCGGAGGCCTCGTTGGCGGCGTACGAGTCGATCGTCTGGATCGCCGGCGGGCTGGCCAAGGGCGCGTCCTTCGACGAGCTGGTCGCCAGGTCTGCACAGCGACTTCGCGGGGTCGTCCTGATCGGCGCGGACCGTGCCCTCATCCGGGAAGCCCTCGCGCGACACGCCCCGGAGGTACCGGTCGTCGACCTCGACCGGACCGACACTGGGGCGATGCTCCAGGCAGTCCAGGAGGCGAAGCGGCTCGCGGTCGAGGGCGACACGGTTCTGCTGGCCCCGGCCTGTGCCTCCATGGACATGTTCGCCAACTACAACAAGCGCGGTGACGCGTTCGCGGAAGCGGTTCGCGAGCTCGACGCCGGGAGCACCAGACACCCCCTATGACCCGGCCGCCTGCCGGGCGACCCTGGGAGGGACGCGTGGGACTCGCGAACCCGGCCACGCACACGTGGCCGACGTACAGCAAGGACGCCGATGTCCGGTAGCCGTACCGGACGGCCGTCCGTGCAGCGGCGGGTGGCGCGGCCCGTCGCCCCCCGGACGGTGCGCGAGAACCCGTTCCTCCGTCTGTACACGCGGGCCCGCCGCGCCTGGGACCGGCCGCTCACCGCGTACTACCTGATCCTCGGGGGCAGTCTGCTGATCATCGTGCTCGGTCTGGTGATGGTCTACTCGGCCTCCCAGATCACAGCGCTGCAGATGTCCCTGCCGGGCTCCTACTTCTTCCGCAAGCAACTCCTCGCGGCCGTCATAGGCGGTGTGCTGCTGCTGATCGCCTCCCGGATGCCGGTGAAGCTGCACCGGGCGCTCGCCTACCCGATCCTGGCGGGCGCCGTCTTCCTGATGGCCCTGGTGCAGGTGCCGGGGATAGGGATGTCGGTCAACGGCAACCAGAACTGGATCTCGCTCGGCGGCTCCTTCCAGATCCAGCCCAGCGAGTTCGGCAAGCTGGCGCTGGTGCTGTGGGGCGCCGACCTGATGGCCCGCAAGCAGGACAGGAAGCTGCTGGCCCAGTGGAAGCACATGCTGGTGCCGCTCGTGCCGGTCGCCTTCATGCTGCTCGGACTGATCATGCTCGGCGGCGACATGGGTACGGCGATCATCCTGACCGCGATCCTGTTCGGTGTGCTGTGGCTGGCGGGCGCTCCGACCCGGCTGTTCGTCGGCGTGCTGTCGGTCGCCGCCACGTTGGGTGTGATCCTCATCAAGACCAGCCCCAACCGGATGGCCCGCCTCCAGTGCATCGGAGCCACCGAGCCGAAGTCCGGAGTGGCCGACTGCTGGCAGGCCGTGCACGGCATCTACGCCCTGGCCAGCGGCGGACTCTTCGGGTCCGGGCTCGGTGCGAGTGTGGAGAAATGGGGTCAACTCCCGGAAGCGCACACGGACTTCATTTTCGCCGTGACCGGTGAGGAACTGGGCCTCGCGGGGACGCTGTCCGTGCTCGCCCTCTTCGCGGCTCTAGGCTATGCGGGTATCCGCGTGGCCGGACGCACGGAGGACCCCTTCGTGAGGTATGCCGCGGGAGGTGTGACCACCTGGATCATCGCGCAGGCGGTGATCAACATCGGTGCGGTGCTCGGCCTGCTGCCGATCGCCGGTGTCCCCCTCCCGCTGTTCTCCTACGGGGGTTCCGCCCTGCTGCCGACCATGTTCGCCATCGGGCTCCTGATCGCCTTCGCGCGTGAGGACCCCGCTGCGCGGATGGCGCTTTCCATGCGGCAGACCCGCTTTGGCAGAAAGCGCGCGGGGGGCCCTGTGCGGGGGCCCCGGAGATGGAACACGATGCGACGGCGTGCCTCGGCGGCGCGCTCGTCCGGAGAGCGGTGAATTTCGGTGCATGTCGTACTCGCCGGTGGGGGGACCGCCGGCCACATCGAGCCCGCGCTCGCCCTCGCGGACGCCCTGCGCAGGCAGGACCCGACCGTGGGGATCACGGCCCTGGGCACGGAGCGCGGCCTGGAGACCCGGCTCGTACCGGAGCGGGGCTACGACCTCGCGCTGATCCCCGCGGTACCGCTGCCACGCAGGCCCACCCCTGAGCTGATCACCGTCCCGGGCCGGCTGCGCGGCACGATCAAGGCCGCCGAGCAGATCCTGGAGCGCACCAGGGCGGACGCCGTCGTCGGCTTCGGCGGCTACGTGGCGCTGCCCGGCTATCTCGCCGCGAAGCGTCTGGGCGTGCCGATCATCATCCACGAGGCGAACGCCCGGCCCGGCCTCGCCAACAAGATCGGCTCCCGGTACGCCGCCAAGGTCGCCGTCTCCACCCCGGACAGCAAGCTGCGGGACGCCCGTTACATCGGCATCCCGCTGCGCCGGGCCATCGCCACCCTCGACCGAGCGGCCGTACGCCCCGAAGCCCGGGCCGCCTTCGGGCTCGACCCGAACCTGCCGACGCTGCTGGTCTCGGGTGGTTCGCAGGGCGCCCGTCGGCTCAACGAGGTGGTCCAGCAGGTCGCGCCCTGGCTCCAGCAGGCCGGGATCCAGGTCCTGCACGCGGTCGGCCCGAAGAACGAACTGCCGCACGTGCAGCAGATGCCGGGGATGCCCCCGTACATCCCGGTACCGTACGTGGACCGGATGGACCTCGCGTACGCCGCGGCCGACATGATGCTGTGCCGCGCGGGCGCGATGACCGTCGCCGAGCTCTCCGCCGTCGGACTCCCGGCCGCCTATGTCCCGCTGCCCATCGGCAACGGCGAACAGCGGCTGAACGCCCAGCCGGTGGTCAAGGCCGGCGGCGGACTGCTGGTCGACGACGCGGAACTGACCCCCCAGTGGGTCCAGCAGAATGTCCTGCCCGTGCTCGCCGACCCGCACCGGCTGTACCAGATGTCCCGCGCCGCCGCCGAGTTCGGCCGCCGGGACGCCGACGACCTGCTCGTCGGCATGGTGTACGAGGCGATCGCCGCGAGTCGTGCACACCGCTAGGCACGTATGAGGGAAGGCAGGGAGCGTGGCCGGATCGACGACCGCCGAGCGCGGAGAACGCCAGCAGAAGTCGTCCGGCCCGCCGCCCACCCGGAGGTTCACACCACCCCCCCTTCGTGTGATCATCATTCTCGCCGTCGCGCTGGTTCTCCTCGGCGCGGGCACTGTCTGGCTGTTGTACGGCTCGCAGTGGCTGCGGGCGGAAGAGGTGTCCGTCTCCGGGACCCGGGTCCTGACGCCCGCGCAGGTGCGTAAGGCGGCCGACGTGCCGGTCGGGGCGCCGCTGATTTCCGTCGACACTGAGGCGATTGAGACACGACTGCGCCGAAGATTGCCCCGAATTGACTCGGTTGAGGTAGTGCGTTCCTGGCCCCATGAAATCGGACTGGACGTGACTGAGCGTACTCCGGTTCTCCTTGTCCAAAAGGGTCGAAACTTCATTGAAGTGGACGATGAAGGTGTCCGATTCGCTACGGTTTCGCGGGCGCCGAATGGCGTCCCCGTACTGGAATTGACGCTCTCGCAGCCGGGTTCGCGCACCGCGAGCCTGCGCCGCTTCGGCGAGGACCGGCTGGTGCGCGAGGCGGTCCAGGTCGCCGGCGCCCTTCCGGCCGCCGTCGCCCGTGACACCCGAACCGTCAAGGTGCTTTCGTACGACGACATCTCGCTGGACCTGGGAGGCGGTCGCACCGTCGCGTGGGGTAGCGGCGAGAAGGGTGCCGCCAAGGCCCGTACGCTCACAGCTCTCATGAAAGCCACCCCCGGCGCGCGGCACTTCGATGTCAGCGTCCCCACCGCGCCTGCGTCATCAGGGAATTGACGCACATCCGCGCAGGCCAGCACCCTGGTTGGGCAGTGCTACGCCTGATCACATAGGGTGAAAAGAAAAACGGGAGGTTCGGCGTGTTCGTTGAACGTGCGCCACTTGTCGACTTAGTGTCCTGTTCAGAAGACTCCAGGGAACAGACACACTGGTAACCCTAAACTTCAGCGTTAGGGTTCGGGTCGGCGTTATGGACCGTCCCATTCGGCATCTGTCGTCGGACCGCGGGTTCACACCCGTGAGGCGGCGGCAACGTAATTCGAGGCGAGAGGCCTTCGACGTGGCAGCACCGCAGAACTACCTCGCAGTCATCAAGGTCATCGGTGTCGGCGGCGGTGGTGTCAATGCCATCAACCGGATGATCGAAGTCGGTCTCAAGGGTGTCGAGTTCATCGCCATCAACACCGACGCACAGGCGCTGTTGATGAGCGACGCCGACGTCAAGCTCGACGTCGGCCGTGAACTCACCCGCGGACTCGGCGCCGGAGCCAACCCGGCCGTCGGCCGCAAGGCCGCCGAGGACCACCGCGAGGAGATCGAGGAGGTCCTCAAGGGGGCCGACATGGTCTTCGTGACGGCCGGTGAAGGCGGTGGCACAGGCACCGGCGGCGCGCCCGTCGTAGCCAACATCGCCCGCACGCTCGGCGCCCTCACCATCGGCGTGGTCACGCGCCCGTTCACCTTCGAGGGACGGCGTCGCGCGAACCAGGCCGAGGACGGCATCGCCGAACTCCGCGAAGAGGTCGACACCCTCATCGTCATCCCGAACGACCGGCTGCTGTCCATCTCGGACCGCCAGGTCTCCGTCCTCGACGCGTTCAAGTCGGCGGACCAGGTCCTGCTCTCCGGTGTTCAGGGCATCACTGACCTCATCACCACCCCCGGTCTGATCAACCTCGACTTCGCCGACGTGAAGTCGGTCATGTCCGAGGCGGGTTCGGCCCTCATGGGCATCGGCTCGGCCCGCGGCGACGACCGCGCCGTGGCGGCGGCCGAGATGGCGATCTCCTCGCCACTGCTCGAGGCCTCCATCGACGGCGCCCGGGGCGTGCTGCTCTCCATCTCCGGCGGATCCGACCTCGGTCTCTTCGAGATCAACGAGGCCGCCCAGCTGGTCAGCGAGGCCGCTCACCCCGAGGCCAACATCATCTTCGGCGCGGTCATCGACGACGCCCTCGGCGACGAGGTGCGGGTCACCGTGATCGCGGCCGGCTTCGACGGCGGCCAGCCGCCGGCCCGCCGGGAAAACGTCCTGGGTTCGACATCCTCGTCGTCCTCGGCCCGCCGCGAGGAGCCCACTCCGGTACGACAGCCCGAGAGCCGTCCGACCTTCGGCTCGCTCGGCAGCGTCACGCCGAAGGAGGAGCAGGAGTCCGCTCCGGAGCCCGTGGCCGACATCCAGGTCTCCCCGCCGGTTCCGCCGTCGCGGTCCTACACGGACAGCGCGGCCGAGGAACTGGACGTACCGGACTTCCTCAAGTGATTCTCCTGACGTGATAAGACAGCGCGACACCGTGAGCGGCGCGCACTTCGCCTTCACCGACAGGTGGGGCGGGGTGAGCGCCGTTCCGTACGAGGAGCTCAACCTCGGTGGGGCGGTCGGCGACGGCCCCGACGCCGTACGGACCAACCGTGAACTGGCAGCCAAGTCCCTCGGCCTCGAACCCGCCCAGGTGGTCTGGATGAATCAGGTGCACGGGTCGGACGTCCTCGTGGTCGACGGACCCGGGGGCTCCGCTTCCGCGGTCCCCGCGGTCGACGCGGTCGTCACCGCCCGGCGCGGAGTGGCCCTCGCCGTGCTCACCGCGGACTGCACACCCGTCCTGCTCGCCGACCCGGTCGCCCAGGTGGTCGCCGCCGTTCACGCGGGGCGGCCCGGGATGGTCGCAGGGGTCGTCCCGGCAGCCGTCCGGGCCATGATCGAAATCGGCGCCGAACCGTCCCGGATCGTCGCCCGCACCGGACCCGCCGTCTGCGGCCGGTGCTATGAAGTGCCGGAGGAGATGCGCGCCGAGGTCGCCGCCGTCGAACCGACGGCGCACGCCCGGACGAGCTGGGGCACTCCGGCGGTCGACGTGGCCGCCGGAGTGCATGCGCAACTCGAACGGCTCGGGGTGCGCGACCGGGAGCAGTCGCCGGTGTGCACGCTGGAGTCGGGGGACCACTTCTCGTATCGCCGCGACCGGACCACGGGACGGCTCGCGAGCTATGTCTGGCTGGACTGATGGGGCATGACGGAACGTAAGGACGAACTCGCCGCGAATCTGGCGAACGTGGAGGAGCGCATCGGCTCAGCGTGCGCGGCCGCCGGGCGAGAGCGCGCGGAGGTGACCTTGATCGTGGTCACCAAGACGTATCCCGCGAGCGACGTGCGGATGCTGTCGGAACTCGGCGTGCGGCACGTGGCCGAGAACCGTGACCAGGACGCGGCCCCAAAGGCCGCCGCGTGTACGGATCTGCCGCTTTCCTGGCATTTTGTCGGCCAGTTGCAGACCAACAAAGTGCGATCCGTGGTCGGCTACGCGGATCTTGTGCAGTCCGTCGATCGTTCCAAGTTGGTGACGGCCCTGTCCAAGGAGGCCGTACGGACCGAGCGCGAGGTGGGCTGCCTGATCCAGGTCGCCCTCGACGCGGGCGAGAATGAGCGGGGGGAGCGAGGTGGTGTGGCGCCGGGCGGGATCGAGGAGTTGGCCGGCCTCATCGCCGAGGCTCCGGGTCTGCGGCTGGACGGACTGATGACCGTCGCGCCGCTCACCGGCGAGTATGCGGGGCGTCAACAGGCGGCGTTCGAGCGGTTGATGGATTTGTCGACTGACCTGCGCCGAGGCCATCCGACTGCCACCATGGTCTCGGCAGGGATGAGTGCGGACCTCGAGCAGGCCGTGGCGGCCGGAGCGACACATGTACGCGTTGGCACCTCGGTACTCGGAGTCCGCCCCAGGCTCGGGTAACGTCGCCAGGAAGTCGGACCACAGCCGAAAATATGGTCATTACCGCTTAAAAGCGGGCATAACGACCTCGTGGATCGCGGGCACTTGGCAGCAGTCAGTCGATCCACCACAGAGCGGAGGACTCAGAGCAATGGCCGGCGCGATGCGCAAGATGGCGGTCTACCTCGGCCTCGTGGAGGACGATGGGTACGACGGCCGCGGTTTTGACCCCGATGACGACTTCGAACCCGAACTGGACCCGGAGCCCGAGCGGGACCGTCGACGGCATGAGCCGTCACACCAGTCGCACGGCTCGCACCAGTCCCACCAGGCGCTTCAGTCTGAAAGGGACGAATCGGTACGAGTCGTACAGCCTTCGGTGCCGCGCGAGCCGGTGCCCCGATCCGCTTCGCTCGCCGCGGAATCCGGGCGGCCGGCGCGCATCGCGCCCGTGGCATCCATCACACAAGAACGCGCAAGTCTGGAGAAGAACGCACCGGTGATCATGCCCAAGGTCGTGTCGGAACGAGAGCCTTACCGGATCACCACACTTCACCCTCGAACCTACAACGAGGCCCGTACCATCGGGGAACACTTCCGTGAGGGCACCCCGGTGATCATGAATCTGACCGAGATGGACGACACCGACGCCAAGCGACTTGTCGACTTTGCGGCCGGTTTGGTGTTTGGTCTTCACGGCAGCATCGAGCGGGTGACGCAGAAGGTGTTCCTGTTGTCGCCTGCTAACGTCGATGTCACGGCGGAGGACAAGGCCCGCATCGCAGAGGGCGGGTTCTTCAACCAGAGCTGAGACGCACGACCGGAAACAGCGGGACAAGCAGTACCCAGCAGCACGGAAACAGGGGAGAGGGAAGCACCAGTAATGAGCGTGGTCCTGGATGTCGTCTACATCGCGCTGATGTGCTTCCTCATCGTGCTCATCTTCCGGTTGGTCATGGACTACGTCTTCCAGTTCGCCCGCTCGTGGCAGCCCGGCAAGGCGATGGTGGTCGTTCTGGAGGCCACTTACACTGTCACTGATCCACCGCTCAAGCTTCTACGGCGGGTCATCCCGCCGTTGCGTCTCGGGGGCGTGGCGCTCGACCTGTCCTTCTTCGTACTGATGATCATCGTCTACATCCTGATCTCCGTCGTGAGCCGGCTGTGAACGATACGGTCTTGCCGAATGCCGACGACTACGTTGAGGTGAAGAGATGCCGTTGACCCCCGAGGACGTGCGGAACAAGCAGTTCACGACCGTCCGCCTCCGAGAAGGCTATGACGAGGACGAGGTCGATGCCTTCCTCGACGAGGTTGAAGCCGAACTGACCCGACTGCTTCGCGAGAACGAGGACCTGCGCGCCAAGTTGGCCGCGGCCACGCGCGCTGCTGCCCAGAACCAGCAGAACATGCGCAAGCCTCCGGAACCGCCGCAGGACCAGCAGCAACAGCAGCAACAGGGCATGCCGCCCCAGCAGGGAATGCCTCAGCAGGGTATGCCTCAGCAGGGAATGCGCGGTCCCGGCGCTCCGGTGCCAGCCGGCATATCTGGCCCGCCGCAGCAGCAGATGGGTGGCCCCATGGGTGGCCCGCCCCAGCTGCCGAGCGGTGCGCCGCAGCTGCCCGCCGGCCCCGGTGGCCAGGGCGGCCCGCAGGGTCCCGGTCCGATGGGCCAGGGGCCCATGGGTCAGGGCCCGATGGGTGGCCAGCCCCCCATGCAGCAGCAGATGGGTGGCCCGATGGGTGGCCCCATGGGCGGTCCTATGGGCGGCCCCGGTCAGGGCCCTGGTGGCGACAGCGCCGCCCGTGTCCTCTCGCTCGCCCAGCAGACCGCCGACCAGGCGATCGCCGAGGCGCGTTCCGAGGCCAACAAGATCGTCGGCGAGGCGCGTTCGCGTGCCGAGGGTCTTGAGCGTGACGCCCGTGCCAAGGCCGATGCCCTGGAGCGGGACGCGCAGGAGAAGCACCGCGTCGCGATGGGCTCCCTGGAGTCCGCCCGCGCCACGCTGGAGCGCAAGGTCGAGGACCTGCGTGGCTTCGAGCGCGAGTACCGCACGCGCCTGAAGTCGTACCTGGAGTCGCAGCTGCGTCAGCTGGAGACTCAGGCCGACGACTCGCTGGCCCCGCCGCGTGCTCCGGCTGCCGCGTCGCTGCCGCCGTCCCCGGCGCCGTCGATGGCGCCGGCCGGTGCGAGCGCCCCGTCGTACGGTGGCAACCAGTCGATGGGCGGCGGGCCGTCGCCTGCTCCTCCGTCCTACGGCGGTCAGCAGCAGATGTCCCCGGCCATGACCCAGCCGATGGCGCCGGTACGGCCGCAGGGCCCGTCGTCGATGGGGCAGGCTCCCTCGCCGATGCGTGGCTTCCTGATCGACGAGGACGACAACTGATGTTGGTGGACAACTGACGGTTGGTAGTACGACGTAGATGTCGGAAGCGTTCAGGGCGGGGCCCCGGATTTCGATCCGGGGCCCCGCCCTTTTGCGTGTCCTGGCGGCGTTGAACGTCACAAGGGCCCGGCCTCCCCGAGACGGGAGACCGGGCCCTTGTGCGTTCGGCTTACGCCTTGCGCAGGCGGAACGTCAGTGTGAGGCCTTCGTCCGTGAACGGAGTGCCGTAGCTGTCGTCCGCCTCGCCCTGGGCGAAGTCCGTACCGAGGACCTCGTCGGCGATCAGGCCGGCGTGCTCGGTCAGGGCCACGATCACCGCCGGGTCCGTCGCCGTCCAGCGCAGGGCGATGCGGTCGGCCACGTCCAGGCCGCTGTTCTTGCGGGCCTCCTGGATCAGGCGGATCGCGTCACGGGCCAGGCCCGCCTGCCGCAGTTCCTCCGTGATCTCCAGGTCCAGTGCGACCGTCGCACCCGAGTCGGACGCCACCGACCAGCCCTCGCGCGGGGTCTCCGTGATGATCACCTCGTCGGGAGCCAGGGTGACCGTCTCGCCGTCGACCTCCACCGACGCGGTGCCCGCGCGCAGCGCCAGCGACAGTGCCGCCGCGTCCGCGTTCGCGATGGCCTTCGCCACGTCCTGGACGCGCTTGCCGAACCGCTTGCCCAGGGCACGGAAGTTGGCCTTGGCCGTGGTGTCGACCAGGCTGCCGCCGACCTCGCTCAGGGACGCCAGCGCCTCGACGTTCAGCTCCTCGGTGATCTGCGTGTGCAGCTGCGGGTTCAGAGCGTCGAAGCCCGTCGCCGCGATCAGCGCCCGCCTCAGCGGCTGACGCGTCTTCACGCCCGACTCCGCGCGGGTGGCGCGGCCGAGTTCCACCAGGCGCCGCACCAGGAGCATCTGCTGGGACAGCTCCGGGTCGATCGCCGTCAGGTCCGCCTCCGGCCATGACGTCAGATGCACCGACTCCGAGGCGCCCGGGGTGACCGGGACCACCAGGTCCTGCCAGACCCGCTCGGTGATGAACGGAGTCAGCGGGGCCATCAGCCTGGTGACCGTCTCCACGACCTCGTGCAGCGTGCGCAGCGCGGCCTTGTCGCCCTGCCAGAAGCGGCGACGGGAGCGGCGTACGTACCAGTTGGACAGGTCGTCGACGAACGCCGAGAGCAGCTTGCCGGCGCGCTGGGTGTCGTAGGCCTCCAGGGACTGGGTGACCTGGTCGGTGAGGGCGTGCAGCTCGGACAGCAGCCAGCGGTCCAGCAGCGGGCGGTCGGCCGGGGCCGGGTCCGCCTCGCTGGGCGCCCAGTCGGACGTGCGCGCGTACAGGGCCTGGAAGGCGACCGTGTTCCAGTACGTCAGGAGGGTCTTGCGGACGACCTCCTGGATCGTGCCGTGGCCGACGCGGCGGGCCGCCCACGGGGAGCCGCCGGCCGCCATGAACCAGCGGACCGCGTCCGCGCCGTGCTGGTCCATCAGCGGGATCGGCTCAAGGGTGTTGCCCAGGTGCTTGGACATCTTGCGCCCGTCCTCGGCGAGGATGTGGCCCAGACAGACCACGTTCTCGTACGACGACTTGTCGAAGACCAGCGTGCCGACAGCCATCAGCGTGTAGAACCAGCCGCGGGTCTGGTCGATGGCCTCGCTGATGAACTGCGCCGGGTAGCGCGCCTCGAACAGTTCCTTGTTCTTGTGCGGGTAGCCCCACTGCGCGAACGGCATCGAACCCGAGTCGTACCAGGCGTCGATGACCTCCGGCACGCGCGTGGCGGTCTTCTCGCACTGCGGGCAGGCGAAGGTGACGTCGTCGATGTACGGGCGGTGCGGGTCGAGGTTCGACTGGTCGGTGCCCGTCAGCTCGGTGAGTTCCGCGCGGGAGCCGGCGACGGTGAGGTGGTCGTCCTCGCAGCGCCAGATCGGCAGCGGGGTGCCCCAGTAGCGGTTGCGGGACAGCGCCCAGTCGATGTTGTTGTTCAGCCAGTCGCCGTACCGGCCGTCCTTGACCGTGTCCGGGAACCAGTTGGTGTTCGCGTTCTCCTGGAGGAGACGGTCCTTGATGGCGGTGGTGCGGATGTACCAGGACGGCTGCGCGTAGTAGAGGAGCGCGGTGTGGCAGCGCCAGCAGTGCGGGTAGCTGTGCTCGTACGGGATGTGCTTGAAGAGGAGGCCGCGCTGCTGGAGGTCCTCGGTGAGCCGTTCGTCCGCCTTCTTGAAGAAGACGCCGCCGACCAGGGGGACCTCCTCCTCGAAGGTGCCGTCCGGGCGGACCGGGTTCACGACCGGCAGGCCGTAGGCGCGGCACACCTTGAGGTCGTCCTCACCGAAGGCGGGGGACTGGTGGACCAGGCCGGTACCGTCCTCGGTCGTGACGTACTCGGCGTTCACCACGTAGTGCGCGGGCTCCGGGAACTCCACGAGCTCGAACGGGCGTTGATACGTCCAGCGCTCCATCTCGGCGCCGGTGAAGGTCTGGCCGGTGGTCTCCCAGCCCTCGCCGAGCGCCTTGCCGACGAGCGGCTCGGCGACGACCAGCTTCTCTGTGCCCTCTGTGCCCTCTGCGCTCTTCGTCGCGACCACGTAGGTGACCTCGGGGTGCGCGGCGACTGCCGTGTTGGACACCAGCGTCCAGGGGGTCGTCGTCCAGACCAGGAGCGAGGCCTCGCCGGCGAGCGGGCCGGAGGTGAGCGGGAAGCGGACGTACACGGACGGGTCCACGACCGTCTCGTAGCCCTGCGCCAGCTCGTGGTCCGACAGGCCGGTGCCGCAGCGCGGGCACCAGGGGGCGACGCGGTGGTCCTGGACCAGCAGGCCCTTGTCGAAGATCTCCTTGAGCGACCACCACACCGACTCGATGTACGCCGGGTCCATCGTGCGGTAGGCGCCGTCGAGGTCGGTCCAGTACCCCATGCGGGTCGTCAGCTCGGCGAACGCGTCGGTGTGGCGGGTCACGGACTCGCGGCACTTGGCGTTGAACTCGGCGATGCCGTACGCCTCGATGTCCTGCTTGCCGCTGAAGCCGAGCTCCTTCTCCACCGCCAGCTCGACGGGCAGACCGTGGCAGTCCCAGCCGGCCTTGCGGGCCACGTGGTAGCCGCGCATGGTGCGGAAGCGGGGGAAGACGTCCTTGAAGACGCGTGCCTCGATGTGGTGGGCGCCCGGCATGCCGTTGGCGGTGGGCGGGCCCTCGTAGAACACCCACTCGGGGCGGCCCTCGGACTGGTCCAGGGTCTTGGCGAAGATCTTCTGCTCGCGCCAGAAGTCGAGCACCGCGTGCTCGAGCGCGGGCAGGTCGACCTGGGCGGGCACCTGGCGGTACGTCGGCGTTGTCATCAGCGAGCTTCCTCCGGCGGACTTGCTGCCTTCCGTCCGGAGGGACGAGAGCTGTGTCATTCCTGCGCCGCTTTCGGCGCGCTCCCGCGGTACCACCCTCCTTGGCTCTCCGGTGCGCCTTGCACGCCGGTGAGCCCCCTCATTGGGGTCGCGATGCCGGTTCTACTCGCCGCTGGTGGGTCTCTGCGGCTTTCTTCCGGCGACTCCGGGGTGATCTTCACGTCGCGCTCGCCCCCGGGCTTCCACCGTCCCCGGGTCGCTCTGGGCTGCGTACGCCGCTACTCGTCCCCATCCACGCTTTTCGCTCCGCCCAGTGTACGGCGCCGCGAGGACAGCGGCCGACCGGTTTTCCGGCGCCGGGCTGCGGGGCTCGGCGGCGCCCGGCGTGACCCGAATGGCGAGGTGCCTTGGTTCGGATCCTGGGACGGCCCGCCCGGCGGATTACCCGGCGGGGAGCTGGGCACAACGCATGCAGGTTTGCCGCACGGCTTCCGCGAGGTGGTGATTCGGGCGGTTTGCCCCGTTGCCGCGGGGCTGAAGTCGATTTATCGTCCCAGCACGATTCACGTGCAAGATCACAATATGTGAAGGGGCCGCGGCCATGGTGGCGAAGAAGACCGCCGTACAGCAGTCGGCGCCCGGGTCCCCGGGTGCCTCCGGCGGTGCGGCCAGGGGCGTCGGCGGGATGAAGAGCGTGCAGGGGGGTGCGGCCGAGCGGGAGAGCAAGGCTGTGCAGACGGTGCATACGGCGGTGAGTCCGGCAGTGGGTACCGCGGTGAAGGACGCCGTCGCGAACGAGGCGGCCGCCGGGGGGACGGGGACGGGGGTGGGGGGCAAGGCCGCCGAGGGCGCTGTCGCGAAGAAGGCGGCTGGGAATCAGGCGGCACCGGGGAGGAAGACCCCTGGGACGACGGCTGATGTCGACAAGGCTGCCGAGAAGAAGGGCTCGGGGAGGACGGCCTCGGGGAAGAAGGCGTCTGGGAAAACTGCCTCCAGGAAGACGGCTGCGGCTTCGACGGGGGCTCCTCCCAAGAAGGCGGTCGGGGAAGAGGTGGCGGAGAGACCAGGGGGCGAGGAGGGGGAGGGCGGCGAGACGGCGGCCGGGAGGAAGGCGGCGGCCGGGAAGGCGGGTGCCGAGGGCGCGGGTGCCCGGGAAGCAGAGGGGGACGAGGCGGCCGTGGCGAGGAGAGCCGTGGCCAAGAAGGCGGCTGGGAAGAAGACGGCCGCGAAGAAGAGTGCTGCCGGGAAAGGCGGGTCTACGGAGGGCGCCTGGACGGAGGGCGCCTCGACCAGGAGAGCGTCTGCGGGGAAGGCGTCTGCGGGGAGTGCCTCCACGAAACGCGCCTCTTCAGGGAGCGCGGGTTCGAAGGGTGCGTCCAAGGAGGGTGCTTCCGCGAAGGGTGCGTCCGAAGAGAGCGCTTCCGCGAAGGGTGCGTCCAAGGAGGGTTCCTCCGCGAGGGGTGCGGCCATGAAACGCGCTGCTACGAAGAGCGCCCAGAAGAAGGGCGCAGCCAAGACGACTGCGGCCAGGAAGAGCACGTCCAAGAAGACGGGCGCGGCCGAGGCCGCGGAGCAGACGGGAGCCACGACCGTGGTTGCGAAGAAGACCCCTGGCACGGCCACGGCGGCGCAGACCGCCGTACCCAAGGCGCGCGTGCGCGTCGCCGCAGCGGAGCCCGGCGAGCTCGCGGTGCGCCCCGGCGAGGACCCCTGGACCCCGGAAGAGGTCGCGGAGGCACGCGCCGAGCTGCAGTCGGAGGCGACGAGGCTGAGCAACGAGATCACCACCTCCGAGGAGTCCCTCGTGGGCCTGATGCGGGACTCGGGGGACGGAGCCGGCGACGACCAGGCGGACACCGGCACGAAGAACATCACGCGCGAGCACGAGTTGGCACTCGCCGCCAACGCGCGCGAGATGCTCATCCAGACCGAGCGCGCCCTGGGACGGCTCGACGCGGGCACCTACGGCCTGTGCGAGAACTGCGGCAACCCCATCGGCAAGGCACGGATGCAGGCGTTCTCGCGGGCCACCCTGTGCGTCGAGTGCAAGCAGAAGCAGGAACGCCGGTACTGACCAGTACCCGGGTGCCGGTGGGCGTGCCGTACTCTCGTCCTCAGTCAGGTACCTAGGTTGAGGGACTCACGTGGCAGAGGCGGAGCGGATCATCGGTACGCCGGATTCCCCGGAGGGGGCTGGGGCCGAGCCGGAGCAGTCGTCCGGTCCGGATTCCGGTTCGGATTCCGGTTCGGCGGGGCAGGACGCGGGCGCGCGACCCAGGGGCAAGCGGCGGATCGCCGTCCTGTTCGCGGTCGCGGCGTTCGCCTATGCCCTCGACCTGATCAGCAAGATGATCGTGGTCGCCAAGCTGGAGCACCACGCGCCGATCGAGATCGTCGGGGACTGGCTGCGGTTCGAGGCCATCCGCAACGCGGGCGCGGCCTTCGGTTTCGGCGAGGCCTTCACCGTGATCTTCACGATGATCGCGGCGACCGTGATCGTGGTCATCGCCCGGCTCGCCCGCAAGCTCTACAGCCTTCCCTGGGCGATCGCGCTCGGCCTGCTGCTCGGCGGCGCGCTCGGCAACCTGACCGACCGGATCTTCCGTTCGCCGGGCGTGTTCGAGGGCGCGGTCGTCGACTTCATCGCGCCCAAGCACTTCGCGGTCTTCAACCTCGCCGACTCGGCGATCGTGTGCGGCGGCATCCTGATCGTGCTGCTCTCGTTCAGGGGGCTCGACCCGGACGGCACCGTCCACAAGGACTGAGTCCGTAGGTCCGGGAGGGGTTGTCCACAGGCTCCGTACGGGGTGGTCCGGCCCGTCCGGCATACTCGACGGGTGAGCACCATTCCCGAGGTCCGTACCCTGCCCGTTCCCGACGGCCTGGAGGGCGAGCGCGTCGACGCCGCCATCTCCCGCATGTTCGGCTTCTCCCGGACGAAGGCGGCCGAACTCGCCGCCGCGGGGAAGGTCACGGTCGACGGGTCGGTGGTCGGGAAGTCCGAGCGGGTGCACGGCGGGGCCTGGCTGGAGGTCGAGATGCCGCAGGCGCCCGCGCCCGTGCAGATCGTCGCCGAACCGGTCGAGGGCATGGAGATCGTGCACGACGACGACGACGTGGTCGTGATCGTCAAGCCGGTCGGTGTAGCCGCGCACCCCTCGCCGGGCTGGACCGGGACGACCGTGATCGGCGGGCTCGCCGCCGCCGGGTACCGCATCTCCACCTCGGGCGCCGCCGAGCGCCAGGGCATCGTGCATCGCCTGGACGTGGGCACCTCCGGCCTGATGGTCGTGGCCAAGTCGGAGTACGCGTACACCTCGCTCAAGCGCCAGTTCAAGGAGCGCACGGTCGACAAGCGTTACCACACGCTCGTCCAGGGCCACCCCGACCCGACCAGCGGCACCATCGACGCGCCCATCGGCCGTCATCCGACCCACGACTACAAGTGGGCGGTCACCGCCGAAGGAAAGGCCTCGGTCACGCACTACGACCTGATCGAGGCGTTCCGCGCCGCCTCCCTGCTCGACGTGAAGCTGGAGACCGGGCGCACCCACCAGATCCGCGTCCACATGGCCGCGCACCGCCATCCCTGCGTCGGTGACCTGACGTACGGCGCCGACCCCACGCTCGCCAAGCGACTGGGGCTGACCCGCCAGTGGCTGCACGCCGTCAGGCTCGGCTTCGAGCACCCCGGGGACGGTCAGTGGGTGGAGTTCGAGTGCGGCTACCCGGACGACCTGCAGCAGGCCCTGGACCAGGTTCGCGAGGAGACTTACGCATGAGCTCGACGTCGTACGCGCTGCGCGTCGCCGAGGACCTCGCGGACCGGGAGGCGTGCTTCGCGGTGCGCAAGGAGGTCTTCGTGGGTGAGCAGGGGGTCCCCGAGGACCTGGAGTACGACGCCTACGACGCCGACGCCGTGCATGTCCTGGCGGTCCGGGAGGACGGCGTACCGCTCGGCGCGGGGCGGCTGCTGCACGGAGAGGCTGCCGCGGCGACGACCGACGGAGATCTGTCCGTGGGGTCGCTGGGACGGCTCGCGGTGACGAAGGCCGCTCGTGGACTCGGGGTCGGGGCGGCGCTCGTCGGGGCCATCGAGGAAGCGGCCCGCGCCCGTGGACTCACCGCTGTGGATCTGCACGCGCAGACGCACGCGACGGGGTTCTACGAACGGCTGGGATACGTGTCCTACGGCCCGGAGTTCGCGGACGCGGGGATCCCGCACCGGGCCATGCGCCGCGTTCTGTGACCGAAGGTTCCGCAAGGGCAGGTGAGCGCGGTGGCGTGGCAGGTTCGAGGTCCGCTGTGTGAACGTCGAGACACCCCGGAGCACTGACCGTGGATCAGTTGGCCCTGTTGTTCGTGTTGTTGCTCGGGGCTGTGGTGAGCGTCCCGCTGGGGGACCGGCTCGGGTTGCCGGCGCCGGTGCTGATGACGCTCTTCGGGATCGTCCTCGCCCTGCTCGAATTCGTGCCGAACGTCAGCATCCCGCCGGATCTCATCCTGCCCGCGCTGCTGCCGTCGCTGCTCTACGCCGCCGTGCGACGCACGTCCTGGCGGCAGTTCACGGCCAACATACGGCCCATCCTCCTGCTGGCCGTGGCGCTGGTCTTCGTCACCACGGTGACCGTGGCCGTCGTCGCGAACACGATCGTGCCCGGGCTGCCGATCGCCGCCGCCGTGGCGCTGGGCGCGCTGGTGGCACCGCCCGACCCGATCGCCGCGACCGCTGTCGCCGGGCAACTCGGGCTGCCACGCCGGTTGGTGTCCATTCTGGAGGGCGAGGGGCTCTTCAACGACGTCACGGCCATCGTGCTGTACAACGTGGCGATCACGGCGGCCGTGACCGGCGCGTTCTCGCCGTGGAAGGCCGGGCTCGACCTGGTGCTGTCCGCCGTCGTCGCGGTGGCGGTCGGGCTGGCGCTGGGCTGGGGCGCCAACAAGTTGATGGACCTGCTCGACGACGCCACCCTGCAGATCGGGCTCACGCTGCTGGTGCCGTACGCCTCGTACGTGCTGGCGGAGGAGTTCCACGGGTCCGGGGTGCTCGCCGTGCTCACGACCGCGTTGTTCCTCGCCGAGTACGCGACCGACGCCGACGATGTGCTGACTCGGCTGGCCGGGCACACCTTTTGGAACATCGTCGACACGCTGGTCACGGGCGTGGCGTTCGGGCTGATCGGGCTGGAGTTGCACAACGCGATCAGGACGGCGTCCGGGCGGTGGGCCGAGATGCTCGGGTGGGCGGCGGCGGTCGTGGGGGTGGTCGTGTTCGTGCGGCTGCTGTGGTTGATACCGGCGACCTGGCTGACCAAGCGGTTGCACGCGCGGCGCGACTACGACGAGGAGATCCCGACGAGTTGGCGGGAGACCGTCGTCATGTGGTGGTCGGGGATGCGGGGGGTGGCCTCGGTGGCGTTGGCGCTGGCTATTCCGTTGAAGACGGATGAGGGCGCGCCGTTTCCGGACCGGGACGAGATCGTGTTCATCGCGTTCGGGGTGATCATGGCGACGCTGGTGCTTCAGGGGTTGACGTTGCCGTGGCTCGTGAAGCGGCTGGGGGTGCGGGCCGACACGGATCGGGAGAAGGAGTTCGAGAAGGCGTTGGCGGTTCGGGCGGCGAAGGCGGCGAAGCTCAGGCTCCGGGAGATCGAGGCGGTGGAGGAGCTGTCGGAGGAGTTGTCCGAGCAGATGGTGCGGCGGGCCTTCGAGATCGGGGTGCGGATCAGTCCCGACTTGGGGGAGGAGGAGCGGCGGGAGGCGCATGTGCAGCGGGTGCGCAGGCTCAAGCGGGTGCGGCGGATCCAGGGGGAGATGCTGAGTGCGGCGCGGCACGAGGTGTTGGCGGCGCGGAGTGAACCCGGGGCGGATCCGGAGGTGGTGGACCGGGTGCTTCGGCATCTTGATGTGCGTAGCTTGAGGTGAGTGTCGGGGTGCGGCGCCGTGGGGGGACCGGCCCCGTGCTGTCTCCCACCCGCACACCACCCGCGCACCACCTGCTCCCGGCCCGTCTGCGGCCGTCCCGGACTCAGCGGCCTGGGGCCGGTTCAGGGGCCTGGACCAGTTCCCGTCGGCCCGAACCCGCCGAGCCCGGGGCCGACTTGTGAGGGCGCCGGGCTCGACGGACTTCGGTCTGTTCGTGGTGGCCGAGCTGAAGCGGACAGGTTCAGCGACCAGGTCCGGTTCGTGGTGCTTCGTGAAGGCGGCGGTGGTTTGTGCCGTCCCGGGAGGGGGTCGCTCCGTCGAGGGGCTGCCCGCCGTTGCTTCGGCTGCGAGGAACGGCCGCGTCGGCCGTGTTGACGCGGGGGAGGGCGTACGGGTGTTCCTCGGAGAGCCAGCGGATCATGCTTTCGCGGACCTTGACCCGTACCGTCCAGATGTCGTCCGCGTCCTTGGCGGTCACCAGGGCCCGTACCTGCATGGTGTTCGGAGTGGTGTCCGTGACGTCGAGGCCGTAGGCGCGGCCGTCCCAGGCCGGGCACTCGCGCAGGATGTCGCGCAGCTTCTCGCGCATCGCCTCCATGGGGGCCATGTGGTCGAGGTGCCAGTACACGATGCCGGTCATCTGCGGGGTCCCGCGCGACCAGTTCTCGAACGGCTTGGACGTGAAGTACGAGACGGGCATCGTGATCCGCCGCTCGTCCCAGGTCCGCACGGTCAGGAAGGTCAGCGTGATCTCCTCGACCGTGCCCCACTCGCCGTCCACCACGACCGTGTCACCGATGCGCACCATGTCGCCGAACGCGATCTGCAGCCCCGCGAACATGTTGCTGAGCGTCGACTGCGCGGCGACACCCGCGACGATGCCGAGGATTCCGGCGGAGGCCAGCAGCGAGGCGCCGGCCGCGCGGAACGCGGGGAACGTCAGCAGCATCGCCGCCGCCGCGACCACGCCGACCACCGCGGAGACCACGCGCATGATCAGCGTCACCTGGGTCCGCACGCGCCGGACCCGGGCCGGGTCGCGGTGGGCGCGCGCGTAGCGGCTGTAGGTCGTCTCCACGACCGCGGCGGTGATCCGGATCACCAGCCAGGCGGTGGCCCCGATGAGAACCAGCGTGAGCGCCCGCCCTGTCGCGGCCTCGTGCCGCTCCAACAGCTGCGCCTCGTCGTACGACCCTCTCAGCAGAGCCGCGCAGAGTACGAGCTGGTAGGGGATGCGGCCACGACGCAGCAGACCCCACATCGGGGTCTCGTGATGTCGTCCGTCGGCCTTGCGCAGCAGCAGGTCGGTGGCCCAGCCGATGATCAGCGTGAGCAGGACCGAGCCGCCGACCACGATCAGTGGGCGGAGTACGTTCTCCATGCCTCCGAACGTAACCGTCCCCGGGCCCTCATGAACATGTGACTTCGGACGCGATCTGGGTAGGGAGGTGTTCCCGAGGCGGGATCCCCGGTGTCGTACCCGGCTGGCACCATGGCCTCATGAACATCATGCTCTTCCATTCGACCTACGGTCCGAGACCTGCCGTGGCCGCGGCGGCGGACCGGTTGCGCGCCGCCGGGCACGAGGTGTGGACGCCGGACCTCTTCGCCGGGCGCACGTTCGACACCGTCGAGGAGGGCATGGCCTTCAAGGACGAGATCGGCAAGGACGAACTGCTCAAGCAGGCCGTACTGGCCGCCGCGCCCTACTCGGAGCGGGGGCTCGTGTACGCCGGTTTCTCGCTCGGCGCCTCAATCGCGCAGACGCTCGCGCTGGGCGACGACAAGGCCCGCGGTCTGCTTCTCCTGCACGGCACCTCGGACATCGCGGCGAACGCCACCGTGGACGAACTGCCCGTGCAGCTGCATGTGGCCGAGCCGGATCCCTTCGAGACCGACGACTGGCTGACCGCCTGGTATCTCCAGATGCGCAGAACCGGCGCCGATGTCGAGGTCTACCGATACGCCGGAGCCGGGCACCTGTACACCGACCCCGAGCTGCCGGACTACGACGAGGAGGCCGCCGAGGCCACCTGGCGGGTGGCGCTCGGCTTCCTCGACTCGCTGTAGCGGTCACCCCGCGCCGGGGCGAGGGGCTTGCAGCAGCGGGCCCGGGCCATCTGTCGGATGCCCCGGGCCCGTCTGTTCACCTGCGTTCACCTGCGACTACCGGCGTTGTGGAACGTCGCAGAACCTAGCCCGGGAAGCACTCCTTGGGCGGGTGCACCTGCGACGGGAAGTGCCCGGACCACACCCAGCCGGTCGGCTGGGAGTCGTAGATCCTGAACCACATGTTCCCCGAGGGGGTCTTGGTGGTCGAGCACTGGATCCGCAGGGTCGTGCCCCTCGGCTCCGTGCGGTACCTCGTCGACGAGGAACTGGGCTGGGAGTACACGGGAGTGCTGTTGGCGGTCGTCAGGTTGACGTACGCCGGTGCCGCTGCCGCCGTGGCTTCCTGTGCCTGAGCGGATGAGGCGGTGAGCCCGGCGAGGGCCAGGGCGGCGCCGAGCACCGCGGTCTTCGTCAGGACACTTTGGGGGGTGGCCATGTGACTCCAATCATGAATGAGCCTGTCGGATTCGCCAGTGCGACGATTCGACAAGATGTGCGACGCTACCAAGATCCTTCCGGTCGCGCCCGGAATTTCTACACCGGGTCGTAGGTGCGCTCGACCTTCTGTGTGCCGGTGCGCGTGCGGTACGAACGAGCCCAGGACGAGGTCGCGTTGGGGCTCGTGCGGTCGGACAGGACGTAGTAGTCCATCTGCGCGCGGTCTGCGGTGATGTCCAGGACGCCGTAGCCGTGGCGGTCGGTGTCGACCCAGTGGACGTGCCGGTTGGCGGCGCGGATGATCGGCGAGGCGATCGCGGAGACCGTGCCCTCGGGGACCTTCACGATGTCGTCGAGGTTGTCGGAGGTCACCGAGGTGACCACGAACTCCGTGGCGGCCGAGGCTGACAGCGGGTACGTGCCGGCATTCACTGGCACGTCGTTGGCCCACGCCATGTGGATGTCGCCGGTCAGGAAGACGGTGTTGCGGATCGCGTTCGAGCGCAGGTGGGCCAGCAGTTCGCGGCGGTCGTCCGTGTAGCCGTCCCACTGGTCGGTGATGAGCCCGAGGCCTTCCCGGGGCAGGCCGAGCAGCTCGGCGAGCGGCTTGAGCAGGTCGGCGGAGAGGGAGCCGATGGCGAACGGCGAGATCATCACCGAGTTGCCGACCAGCCGCCAGGTGGCGTCGGACGCCTTCAATCCGGCCTTGAGCCAGTCCAGTTGGGCGCGTCCGGTGATCGTACGGTCGGGGTCGTCGACCGAGCCGTCGCCGACGGCGACCTGCTGCGAACGGAAGGACCGCAGGTCGAGCAGCGACAGGTCGGCGAGCCTGCCGAAGCGCAGCCGCCGGTAGGTGGTGCCCGCGACGGCCGTGCGCACCGGCATCCACTCGAAGTAGGCCTGCTTGGCGGCGGCCTGGCGGGCGGACCAGGCGCCCTCGGCGCCCTCGGTGTGGTTCTCGGCCCCGCCCGACCAGGCGTCGTTGGCGAACTCGTGATCGTCCCAGATCGCGATCACCGGCGCGGTGCTGTGCAGGGCCTGGAGGTCGACGTCGGTCTTGTAACGGCCGTGCCGGACGCGGTAGTCGGCCAGCGTGAGGATCTCGTGGGACGGGGCGTGCGGCCGTACGACGGTGTCGCGGGTGCCGTACTCGCCGGTGCCGTACTCGTAGATGTAGTCGCCCAGGTGCAGCCAGGCGTCCAGGTCGCCGCGGGCCGCGAGATGGCGGTACGACGAGAAGTAGCCGGCCTCCCAGTTGGCGCAGGAGACCACGCCGAAGCGGAGGCCCGCCACGGCGGCGTCGGCGGCGGGCGCGGTGCGGGTGCGGGCGACGGGGGAGTCGGTGCCACCGGCGGAGAAACGGAACCAGTAGTCCGTCGCGGGCGCCAGGCCCCGTACGTCGGCTTTCACGGTGTGGTCGGAGGCGGCGGTGGCGATGACCGAACCCTTGGCGACGACGGTGGTCAGCGCCTTGTCGTCGGCGATGATCCAGTCGACCGGAGTGTCCGGGCCGAGCCCGGAGCCGGGTATGGCCTCGGCGGTGGGCGTCACACGGGTCCACAGCAGGACGCCGTCGGGAAGCGGGTCCCCGGAGGCGACACCGTGGAGGAAGGCGGGGGTGTCGGCGGCGGCCCGCGCGGGCAGGGCGGCGACGAGCGGACCGGCCAGCACCGCGGAGGCGGCTGCGGCCTTGACGACCGTACGGCGGCGCGGGGACAGGGAGTTGGCTGAACCGGCGCTCTCGGATGATCTGTATCGACTGGTCACGACCGATCAGGTTACTGATCGGTATGTGCCGAGAGCGGGCGAACTCGGAAAGTTCGCCCGCTCTTCACGCGGAGGCTGGAATTCCCCGTCGAGGTCAGCCCTTGAGGGCCGCGCCCACCACCTTGTCGAAGTCGGCCACGGTCATCAGCGGGCTGCCGTTGTTGAGCTGCTTCCCGTCCATGACGAAGCCCGGAGTGCCGGTCACGCCTTCCTTGTTGTCGTCGAAGGTCTTCGACATGGCCATCGCCCAGGCGTCGTAGGTGCCCTTCTTGACCGCGTCCTGGAACTTCGCGTTGCCCTTCAGCGCGGAGACGGTGTCCGCCACCTTGATGAGGTAGGCGTCGTCCTTGAACTTGTCCGTCGTCTCGTCCGGGTGCCACTTCTTCGAGTACAGCGCGGTCTTGTACTCGAGGAAGGCCTCGGGGCTCACGTTCAGCGCGGCGCCCATGGCGCTCAGCGCGTTCTTGGAGCCCTCGCCGTTGTCCTTGTTGTCGATGAACGTGGCGCCGACGTACTGGAACTTGAACTTGCCGTCGTCGACGTCCTTCTTCACCGTCGGACCGACGGTCTGCTCGAACTGCGCGCACACGGGGCAGCGCGGGTCCTCGTAGATCTTGAGGGTCTTCTTCGCGCTGCTCTTGCCGAAGACCACGGTGGTGCCGTCGGTGCCCGTGGTGTTGGCCGGAGCGACGACCTTCTCGTCCTTCATGGCCTCCCAGTGGCTGGGCTTCTGCGACTGGACGACGGCGTAACCTATGCCGCCGGCCAGCGCCAGCACGGCGACGACCGAACCGGCGACGATGGCCTGCCGCTTGACCTTGTCGCGCTTGGCCTGCCGCTCGCGCTCCGCGCGCAGCCGTTCCCGGGCGGCCGTCTTCGCTGACTGGCTGTTCCGCTTGCTCATGGTGGTTCTCCGTAGGGGACGCGCACAGGACGTGGTCGTGTGCGGGATACGTATGGGGTCCGGCCGGTGCTCAGCCGCTGTTCGGTGCCGCTCGTGCCGAGGTCCGGCTCGGGCTCAGGCGTGGGCGAACGCGACCGGGCACGGCGGACCACGCCGTCCCAGGGAGTGCACGAGGAGCCGCTCGCGCGCGGTGGTCGTGCGGCGGTCGGGGCGCCGCGCGGGGAGCGGCTCGGGGGCCGTGCGCACGGTCACGGCCGCGACCGCCAGCAGCAGCGGGCGGAACGTGGTCGCGGCCACCGCCCGCACCAGCTGGGCCAGTGCCCGCTCGCCGCGGCGCAGCCAGGCGGCCGCGAGGAGGCCGACGCCGACATGCGCGCCGAGCAGCAGCCAGGTGGTCGCCGGATCGGCGTGGGCGAGCAGCCCCGCGAGCCGGTCGGTCTCGGTGCCGGTCACCCGGGCCAGCGGGGCACCGAGGCCGGTGCCGCCGCCGCACAGCACGTCGAAGCCGACGGAGCGCAGGGGACCGGTGACCGGGCCGCCGGCCGCGCCGTAACAGACGTGCTGGCCGGTGGTGAACACCGTGTCGGCGGCCAGTTCCAGCGGGATCAGCAGGGCCGCTATCCGCCCGAAGCCGCGCTCGCGGCCCGCCAGGGCGTAGGCCACCACGAACACGACGGCCGCGATCGCGGCCACCGTGTGCAGCGGCAGCGGGACCCGGGACAGCAGCACGTGCGACGCGCTGCTGAGTGTCACGACGAGTGCCGTGAACAGTGCCGCGCGTACGGCTCTGAGCTGAGTCCCGGATATGTCCATAGCGGAGAAGAGTCTGTCACGCGGGCCGGTAAGGGACCCCTAAAGGATCCCTGTGAGTGGGCCTACCGACAGCGGATCGTCACAGACCCGGAATCCGGCCGTTGCGGAACAGGTCCACGAAGGTCTGGTGGTCGGCACGCGCGCGTGCCCCGTATCCGTGCGCGAAGTCGACCAGGAGGCCCGCGAAGCCCTCCTCGTCGGCGGCGATCGCCGCGTCGATGGCGCGCTCGGTGGAGAACGGCACCAGGGACTCGCCGGACTGGTCGTCCGCCGCCGCGTGCATGGTGGCGGTGGCCCGGCCCAGGTCGGCGACGACCGCCGCGATCTCCTCCGGGTCGTCGATGTCGCCCCAGTCGAGGTCCACGGCGTACGGCGAGACCTCGGCGACCAACTGGCCCGAGCCGTCCAGCTCGGTCCAGCCGAGCCACGGGTCGGCGTGCGCCTGGAGGGCGCGCTGCGAGATCACCGTGCGGTGGCCCTCGTGCTGGAAGTAGTCCCGGATCGCCGGGTCCGTGATGTGGCGGGAGACGGCCGGGGTCTGGGCCTGCTTGATGTAGATCACGACGTCGTTCTCCAGGGCGTCGCTGTGGCCCTCCAGGAGGATGTTGTACGAGGGCAGGCCGGCCGAGCCGATGCCGATGCCGCGACGGCCGACGACGTCCTTCACACGGTACGAGTCGGGGCGGGCCAGTGAGGTCGCCGGCAGTGTCTCCAGATAGCCGTCGAAGGCGGCGAGGACCTTGTAGCGGGTAGCCGCGTCCAGCTCGATGGAGCCGCCGCCCGGGGCGAAGCGGCGCTCGAAGTCACGGATCTCCGTCATCGACTCCAGCAGCCCGAAACGGGTCAGGGAGCGGGCGTCGCGCAACGCGTCCAGGAGCGGGCCCTGGGCGGTGTCCAGGGTGAAGGGCGGCACCTCGTCGCTCTTGGCGCCGGTGGCCAGGGCGTGGATCCGCTCGCGGTACGCACCCGCGTACACCTCCACCAGCTCGGTGATCTGGTCGTCGCCGAGCGCCTTCGCGTACCCGATGAGGGCGATGGAGGCGGAGAACCGCTTGAGGTCCCAGGTGAAGGGGCCGACGTACGCCTCGTCGAAGTCGTTCACGTTGAAGATCAGCCGGCCGTTGGCGTCCATGTACGTGCCGAAGTTCTCGGCGTGCAGGTCGCCGTGGATCCACACGCGGGAGGTGCGCTCGTCCAGGTACGGGCCACTGAGAATCCTCCCACCACCCCGCCCGGCGTTCTCGGCGTCGAGGTCGTGGTAGAAGAGGGCGGCCGTGCCCCGGTAGAACGCGAAGGCCGAGGCCGCCATCTTCCGGAACTTCACGCGGAACGCGGCCGGGTCGGCGGCCAGGAGCCGGCCGAAGGCGGTGTCGAAGACGGCGAGGATCTCCTCGCCGCGGTGCTCGTCGTTGAGCTGCGGGACCGACATCGCTGGGTGCCTCCTGGTACGGAATGTGCGTTTCGAGGGGGACCGGATCTCCCGCCGGGACCAACGTGTGGCGGCCGGCCGGAGTGCCCGTTCTTCTTCACATGAAGGTACGCGGGGGAGCCCGCTGGGTGTCAGCGCCGAGGCATAGACTTCGACGCTGTCCCCCGGACTGTTCGCAGCCCGTCGGGAACCCCGTCGACGCCTGTTTGCCTTGGAGGCCGAAACCGTGTCAAAGCCGCCGTTCACGCACCTGCACGTCCACACCCAGTATTCGCTGCTGGACGGTGCCGCGCGGCTCAAGGACATGTTCAACGCGTGCAACGAGATGGGCATGACCCACATCGCCATGTCCGACCACGGCAACCTCCACGGGGCGTACGACTTCTTCCACACCGCGAAGAAGTCCGGGGTCACCCCGATCATCGGCATCGAGGCGTATGTCGCGCCCGAGTCCCGCCGCAACAAGCGCAAGATCCAGTGGGGCCAGCCGCACCAGAAGCGCGACGACGTCTCGGGTTCGGGTGGTTACACCCACAAGACGATCTGGGCGGCCAACTCGACGGGCCTGCACAACCTCTTCCGGCTCTCCTCGGACGCTTACGCGGAGGGCTGGCTGCAGAAGTGGCCCCGGATGGACAAGGAGACCATCTCCCAGTGGTCCGAGGGGCTCATCGCCTCCACCGGCTGCCCCTCCGGCGAGCTCCAGACCCGGCTGCGCCTCGGCCAGTTCGACGAGGCCCTGAAGTCCGCCGCCGAATACCAGGACATCTTCGGCAAGGACCGCTACTTCCTTGAGCTGATGGACCACGGCATCGACATCGAGCACCGGGTCCGCGACGGCCTCCTGGAGATCGGCAAGAAGCTCGGCATCCCGCCGCTGGTCACCAACGACTCGCACTACACGTACGCGCACGAATCGGTAGCGCATGACGCGCTGCTGTGCATCCAGACCGGCAAGAACCTCTCCGACCCGGACCGCTTCCGCTTCGACGGCACCGGCTACTACCTGAAGTCCACGGACGAGATGTACGCCATCGACTCCTCGGACGCCTGGCAGGAGGGCTGCGCCAACACCCTTCTGGTGGCCGAGCAGATCGACACCGCCGGGATGTTCGAGGCGAAGAACCTCATGCCGAAGTTCGACATCCCCGAGGGCTTCACCGAGGTCACCTGGTTCAAGGAGGAGGTCCGCCGGGGCATGGAGCGCCGCTTCCCCGGCGGCGTCCCCGAGGACCGGCAGAAGCAGGTCGAGTACGAGATGGACGTCATCATCCAGATGGGGTTCCCGGGGTACTTCCTCGTCGTCGCCGACTTCATCATGTGGGCCAAGAACCAGGGCATCGCGGTCGGTCCGGGCCGTGGTTCCGCGGCCGGCTCGATCGTCGCGTACGCCATGGGCATCACCGACCTCGACCCGATCCCGCACGGCCTGATCTTCGAGCGGTTCCTCAACCCCGAGCGCGTCTCCATGCCCGACGTCGACATCGACTTCGACGAGCGTCGGCGCGTCGAGGTGATCAGGTACGTCACGGAGAAGTACGGGGCCGACAAGGTCGCCATGATCGGCACGTACGGCAAGATCAAGGCGAAGAACGCCATCAAGGACTCCGCGCGCGTCCTGGGCTACCCGTACGCCATGGGCGACCGCCTCACCAAGGCCATGCCCGCCGACGTCCTCGGCAAGGGCATCGACCTCAACGGCATCACCGACCCCTCGCACCCGCGCTACAGCGAGGCCGGCGAGATCCGCGCGATGTACGAGAACGAGCCGGACGTCAAGAAGGTCATCGACACCGCCAAGGGCGTCGAGGGCCTGGTCCGGCAGATGGGCGTGCATGCCGCCGGCGTCATCATGTCCAGCGAGCCCATCGTCGACCACGCCCCGATCTGGGTACGGCACACGGACGGCGTGACCATCACGCAGTGGGACTACCCCCAGTGTGAGTCGCTCGGCCTGCTCAAGATGGACTTCCTCGGCCTGCGCAACCTGACGATCATGGACGACGCCGTCAAGATGGTGAGGTCCAACAAGGGCATCGACCTCCAGCTGCTCGATCTGCCGCTCGACGATCCGACGACCTTCGAACTGCTCCAGCGCGGTGAGACCCTCGGCGTCTTCCAGTTCGACGGCGGCCCCATGCGCTCCCTGCTGCGCCTGATGAAGCCCGACAACTTCGAAGACATCTCCGCCGTCTCGGCGCTCTACCGTCCGGGCCCGATGGGCATGGACTCGCACACCAACTACGCGCTCCGCAAGAACAAGCTCCAGGAGATCACCCCGATCCACAAGGAGCTGGAGGAGCCCCTCGAAGAGGTCCTCGCGGTCACCTACGGCCTGATCGTCTACCAGGAGCAGGTGCAGAAGGCCGCCCAGATCATCGCCGGCTACTCGCTCGGCGAGGCCGACATCCTCCGCCGCGTGATGGGCAAGAAGAAGCCCGACGAACTGGCGAAGAACTTCGTCCTCTTCCAGGCGGGCGCCCGGAAGAACGGCTACAGCGACGAGGCGATCCAGGCACTGTGGGACGTGCTGGTGCCCTTCGCCGGCTACGCCTTCAACAAGGCGCACTCCGCCGCGTACGGCCTGGTCTCGTACTGGACCGGGTATCTGAAGGCGAACTACCCCGCCGAGTACATGGCCGCGCTGCTCACCTCGGTCAAGGACGACAAGGACAAGTCGGCCGTCTACCTCAACGAGTGCCGGCGCATGGGCATCAAGGTGCTGCCGCCGAACGTCAACGAGTCGGTGCACAACTTCGCCGCGCAGGGCGACGACGTGATCCTCTTCGGCCTCGAAGCCGTGCGCAACGTCGGCACCAACGTGGTCGAGTCGATCATCAAGAGCCGCAAGGCCAAGGGGAAGTACGCCTCCTTCCCCGACTACCTCGACAAGGTCGAGGCGGTCGCGTGCAACAAGCGGACCACGGAGTCGCTGATCAAGGCGGGCGCGTTCGACACCATGGGGCACACCCGCAAGGGCCTCACCGCGCACTTCGAGCCGATGATCGACAACGTGGTGGCGGTCAAGCGCAAGGAGGCCGAGGGGCAGTTCGACCTCTTCGGCGGCATGGGCGAGGCGGAGAGCGACGAGCCCGGCTTCGGGCTCGACGTGGAGTTCGCCACCGAGGAGTGGGACAAGGTCTACCTCCTCGCCCAGGAACGGGAGATGCTCGGCCTGTACGTCTCCGACCACCCGCTCTTCGGTCTGGAGCACGTGCTGTCCGACAAGGCGGACGCCGGCATCGCCCAGCTCACCGGAGGCGAGCACGCGGACGGCGCGGTCGTCACCATCGGCGGCATCATCTCCGGCCTCCAGCGCAAGATGACCAAGCAGGGCAACGCCTGGGCCATCGCCACGGTGGAGGACCTGGCCGGTTCTATCGAGTGCATGTTCTTCCCGGCCACCTACCAGCTCATCTCGACCCAACTCGTCGAGGACGCCGTGGTGTTCGTGAAGGGCCGCCTCGACAAGCGCGAGGACGTGCCGCGCCTGGTCGCCATGGAACTCCAGGTGCCCGACCTGTCGAACGCGGGCACCAACGCGCCCGTGATCCTCACCATCCCGGCCACCCGGGTCACTCCGCCCATGGTCAGCCGCCTCGGTGAGATCCTCAGTCACCACAAGGGCGAGAGCGAGGTCCGGATCAAGCTCCAGGGCCCGCGCAAGACGACCGTGCTGCGTCTCGACCGCCACCGGGTCAAGCCCGACCCGGCGTTGTTCGGCGACCTGAAGGTGCTGTTGGGCCCGTCCTGCCTGGCGGGCTGACGGCAGGCTCTTGACGTGTGCGAGGGGCGCATCCCATCTCGGATGCGCCCCTCAGTGCGTACCTGGGCATCAACAGCCCGTCGCGCGGATGTCAGTTGTGGCCGAAGCGCTTGTGACGCCCCTTGCGGGCCATGTCGCCCGGCGTCGCCTGCGTGGTGTGCTCCTCCGCCTGCGACTCCATCGACGACTGGCGGGCGGGCTGCTGAGGGCGCTCGGCCCGGGGCTGCTTCCGGTCCTGCTTCTTGTTCTTGGCCATGGTGGTGCCTCCTGTGGGGGATCTAGGGGCCAGGGCCGGGACCAGATTCACATAGGCTGACAAAGAGCGCATGTCGGATAATTACCGTCTGTGACAGGGCTTGTCGGAGCGCGAGGAGCCGAAACGCCACGCCGAAGATCGAGTTCGGGCCGTTAACCCCCGCGCGGTCGGGCAGACTCGAAGCAAGCCCGAAGCAAACCTCCCGGGAAGAGGGTGAGTCGTGTGGACCGCTGCATCGTCCTGGTGGACGCCGGGTATCTGCTGGGGGCCGCCGCCAGTCTCCTTGCCGGAGAACCCTCGCGATCCCGTATCACCGTCGACCACGCCGCCCTCATCCAGGGACTGCGCGAACGCGCCGAGTCCGACACGGAACGGCCGCTGCTGCGCATCTACTGGTTCGACGGCGCCCCCGACCGCGTCCCGCAGCCCGAACACCGCAGACTGCGCGTGATGCCCCGGGTCACCGTCCGGCTCGGCGCGCTGACCCGCAGTGACGGACGGTGGGCCCAGAAGGGCGTGGACGCCGCGATGCACGCCGAGCTGACGGAGCTGGCCCGCAACCGCGCCTGCTCCGACGTCGTCCTGGTCACCGGAGACGGCGACCTGCTCCCGGGCATGATGGCGGCCAAGGAGCACGGCGTCGCCGTACACCTGTGGGCCGTGCAGGCCGCCGACGGGGACTACAACCAGTCCGAGGACCTGGTCGCGGAGGCCGACGAGCGGCGCGTACTCGACCGCACCTGGATCACCAAGGCGGTACGCGCCAAGGACCTCGGCGGGATCTGCGCGCCGCCGCCCGTGCCGCGGCCCGAGATCGCCGCGATCCTGTCGGCGCCGCTGCCCGAGTCCGGCCTCTCCTCCGGGGCGGAGCGGCCCGCCGAGGAGCCCGAGCACCCCACGACGGCCGGCGCCTCGGAGAACGGCGCGGAGGAGCCGGCGCCGGCTCCGAAGGGCGTACCCACGCCGAAGGACCTGGCCGCGCTGCGCGCTCCCGGTGTCCACCCCGCCCAGCCGCCCCAGACCGCGACCCTGCGCTGGTCCTCCGACAAGGGCTGGGTCGACCGACCCGGCGCCGCCTCCGAACCTCCCGAGGTGGCGTCCATGCCGACGCTGGCGCAGCTGACCACGGCGGAGCAGCGGTGGGCCGACCGGGAGGAGGACATCACCACGGTCGGCGGGGACCCGTACGAGGTCGGACAGGTGTTCGCACGGAGATGGATGGAGCGGCTCGGGGACCAGGGGGCCAACCTGCAGAAGCTGTCCGGGATGTATCCGCGCGTCCCGCACCGCATCGACGGCGAGCTGCTGCGGTACGCGGCCCGGTTCGGGCTGCTCGCCCACAAGGACGACCAGATCGACGAGCACGACCGGTACGCCATCCGGGCCGGGTTCTGGCGGGAGATCGACGTTCGGACGGCGGCGGGCCACGCGCCCGCGGCCGAGTGAGATCCTTACCTCTGGATTCCCCCTTCTGGGCCGCCCCGGGAACCGGCCGGGGCGGCGGACCCCGTAGTCTCGTCACTTGTGAGTACGCGCGCGGCACCGGCACTTCGGCACAGTGGTGATGTCGTATGCGCCGTGCGCGGGCTGACCAAGACCTATCCGGCGGTACGGGGTCGGCGCGGCGTTCCCGCGACATCCGAGGTGAGAGCCACCGACGACGTACGCCTGGACATCCGGCTCGGTGAGATCTTCGGGCTGCTGGGGCCGAACGGCGCCGGGAAGACCACCCTCGTGCGGCAGCTGACCGGGCTGATGCGGCCCGACCGGGGGAGTGTCGAGATCCTCGGACACGACATCGTCCGGCACCCGGAGCGGGCCGCCCGGATCCTCGCCTACCTGGGGCAGGAGTCCTCCGCCCTCGACGAACTCACCGTGTCCCTCGCCGCCGAGACCACCGGCCGGCTGCGCGGACTCGACGCGGGACGGGCGCGCACCGAGCGGGACGCCGTACTGGAGGAGCTGGGCCTCACGCCGCTCGCCGGGCGGCCGCTCAAGAAGCTGTCCGGGGGGCAGCGCCGACTGGCCTGCTTCGCCGCCGCGCTGGTGGGGCAGCGGCCGCTGCTCGTGCTCGACGAGCCGACCACCGGCATGGATCCCGTGGCGCGCCGCGCGGTCTGGGGCGCGGTCGACCGGCGCCGGGCCGAACATGGTGCGACCGTCCTGCTCGTCACCCACAACGTCATCGAGGCCGAGACCGTCCTCGACCGGGTCGCCGTCCTCGACCGGGGCCGGGTGATCGCCTGCGACACTCCGACCGGACTCAAGGAACAGGTCGCCGGCGAGGTGCGGGTCGACCTGGTGTGGCGGGAGACGGCTCCGCTGCACGTGCCCGAGGTCGCCGCGCTGCGCGACCGGTCCGTGGAGTCCGGGCGCCGCTGGACCCTCAGACTCGCCCCGGACGAGGCCCGCGCGGTCGTCGCCACCGTCACCGGCGGCGCCGCCTTCGCGGCGTTGGACGACTTCACGCTCGCCACGCCCAGCCTGGAGGACGTGTACCTGGCCCTGGGCGGTGCCGCGCAGCAGGGGCTGGTGAAGGCGTGAGCACGTTGAGTGCCCGGACCGTCACATCCGTACGCAACAGGACGACTGCCGCAGTGAGACCGAGAGAGGGGAGCCGCACGAGGTGAGTGTCGTACCCGCCGAGGTTCTGCCGGGCAGTGCCCTGGCCGCTCAGGAGCCGGTCCGGGAAGCGGCCGAGCTCGGGCCCCGGGCGCGGCTGTGGCCGGCAATGGCGGCCGTGTACCGGGCGCAGCTGTCCCGGGCACGGGTCGCGCGCATCCCGCTGCTGTTCGTGGCGACCTTCCAGTCGATCGGGATCATGATTCTGATGCGCGGGGTCGTGGACGGCGGCGGTGAGGCGCAGGCGGTCGTGGCCGGGTCGTCGGTGCTGGTCGTCGCCTTCGTCGCGCTGAACCTGCTCGCGCAGTACTTCGGGCAGCTGCGGGCCAGCGGCGGACTGGACCACTACGCCACGCTGCCGGTGCCCCCGGCGGCGGTGGTGCTCGGCGCGGCGGGCGCGTACGCGTCCTTCACGGTGCCGGGGACCGTGGTGACCGCGGTGTTCGGCTGTGTGCTGTTCGGGCTGCCGATGTCGCACCTGTGGGTCCTGGTGGCCGTCATCCCGCTCGCGGGCGCCGCGCTCGCCGGGCTCGGGGCCGCGCTCGGGCTGCTCGCGCCGCGCCCGGAACTGGCCACGCTGCTCGGACAGCTCGGTATGTCGGCGGCGCTGCTGCTGGGGGTCCTGCCCGCGGACCGGATGCCGGAGGCGGTGCGGTTCACCCGGGATCTGCTGCCGTCGACGTACGGCGTCGAGGCCTTCGCGCGCACCTTCGGACCGCACCCGGACTGGGCCTTCGTACTCGGTGATCTCGCCGTCTGCGGCGGAGTCGGCGTGGTGTCGCTGGCCGTCGCCACCTGGGCGTACCGCCGGGCAGCCGTCCGGTGACGCGCCGCACAGGCGGGCCTGGCACGATGTCAGGGTGACCGCACCGTTGACTCCTCCGCCACCGCCCCATGAACAGCCCGCGCACAGTGCGTGGCAGGGGCCGCCTCCCGGGTATGTGGCTCCCGTGCCGGACCAGTCGTACGGCGCGCACGGTTCGTACGGACAGGATGGGCCCGGGATGAAGACCGAAGTGCGGGAAGCTGCCGTGATCACGGTGGCGGTGGCGATCACCGGGGCGCTGCTGGGCGTGCTGTGGTGGTGGCTGGCCCCGCACGTCCCGCTGGTGGGTGACGTGGTCGACAAGAGCTGGGTCGTCTACCTGAAGGAATCCGAGGGCGAGCAGGCGGTCGGTGTCGATGGAACGTTCACTCTGCTGGGGCTGGCCTTCGGCGCGCTGAGCGCACTCGCCGTCTTCCTGCTGCGTAGGCGCGGGGGAGTGCCGCTGGTGGTGGCGCTCGGTGTCGGAGGGCTGCTGGGATCGCTGCTGGCCTGGCGGCTCGGTGTGTGGCTCGGGCCGGCCCAGGACGTGATCGCCCACGCGAAGTCCGCGGGCAAGGGAGTCACGTTCTCCGCGCCGCTGAAGCTGGGAACCAAGGGGGCACTTCTGGCGTGGTCGCTGGCGGCCATGGTGGTGCATCTGGGTCTGACCGCCCTGTTCGGGCCCCGGGATCCGGAGCCCGAGGGCCCCTATGAGCAGGGCCCCGTCCCGAAGGATCCGTACGGAGCCCCGCCGGCCTGACCGGACCGTGCCAGGCCTGACCGGACCGTGCCAGGTCTGTCCGGCGGGCCCTGAATCCCGCCAGGCCTTCGCCTGCCGTGGCGGGAGCGGCTCTTCGGGACGCGCCATCCGCGGTTCGACCGAGGAAGCGGCTCTCTTCGAGCGGGTCACGCACGCCCGATGGGCGCCACCACCGCGTCCGTGAGGTCGGCCAGGTCCGCGGGGGAGAGTTCGACCTCCAGACCGCGGCGGCCGGCCGAGACGCAGATCGTCGGGTGGGCGGACGCCGACGCGTCGAGGACCGTGGGCAGCTTTCTGCGCTGACCGAGCGGGGAGATGCCGCCGCGTACGTACCCCGTGGTGCGTTCGGCGAGGGCCGGGTCGGCCATCGTGGCGCGCTTGCCGCCGACCGCGGAGGCCAGGGCCTTGAGGTCCAGCTGGCCCGCCACCGGGACCACCGCGACCGTCAGGGCCCCGTCCACGTCCGCCACCAGGGTCTTGAACACCCGCTCCGGCGAGACGCCCATCGCCTCGGCCGCCTCCTCGCCGTAGGACGGGTGGGAGGGGTCGTGGTCGTAGGAGTGCACCGTGTACGACACGCCCGCCGCGGTCAGGGCCACCGTCGCGGGCGTACCGCCCGTCTGCTGCTTCTTCGTCTTCTTCGCCATCGCGGCATGATCCCGCCTGTTTTCCCGGAGGTCGTGCGTCAGTTGAGACTCGTCGGGCCGCGCGTCAGCTCCGACGCCGGCAACGACGGCAGACTACGGATGATCGACGTCTCCGAGCGAAGGAGTTTCAGCTCGTCGCGCAGCCGGGACGCGGTGTCCGGGGCCTGGAGCAGGCGTTGCTTCGTCGGGGTGTCCAGCATCATCGCGGCGGCCACCAGGTACGACACCACGGACGGTTCGTCCGGCAGGTCCGCGCCGGTCGACAGGGACCGCTCGCTGGCTCCCGCGAGCCGCTTCTGGTACTGCCGGAAGGACCGCAGTACCCCCTCGGCCAGCGCCCCCGCCTCGTCGCCCGGATCTTCCGGAAGCTCCTCCAGCTCGGCCGTCAGGTACGGGCCCGACGCGTCGACGGACAGCAGGCGCACCCGCGTGGTGCCGGTCGCCAGTACCTCGAAGGTGCCGTCGGGCCGCTCCCGGACCGTCGCCGCGTCCGCGATGCATCCGACGCCGTGGAATGCCTTGATCGGGTCGTCGCCGAAGCCCGCCGCCGGTCCGCGCTCGGGTACGGCCGTCTGGTCCGGCAGGCCGGGTGAGGTCGTCGCCACTTCGTGGCCGTCGCGGATCGTCACGACGGCGAACTGGCGTGACTCGTCCTCGGGGGTCTTCAGCAGCTCGCGCATCATGGCGCGATAGCGCTCCTCGAAGATGTTCAGAGGAAGCACGAGCCCCGGGAACAACACTGAGTTCAGGGGGAAGAGCGGGAGCCGCACGGTGGTCACGACGCAAGAGCCTAGTGGTCGCCGGAGCGGGCACGTTCGCCGTGCTCACTTCGTGGATGGGGGGAAGCGGTCCGCCGCCGGGTCTCGTCCCGGATCCGGTCCCGGATCTCGTGGCGGATCTCCAGGAATCCGGCGAGCGGATCGTCCGAGAACCGGCCCCAGGGGAAGGAGGTGGCGTACGGGCCGATCTGGTGCAGTTGCTCCGCGGCGTCCGTCCAGCGCTCCAGTCGCACCAGGACGTACATCAGCTTGTTGCGGACCTCGGCGGGCCACGGGTCGGCCGCCGGGAAGCGGGCGGAGAGCGCGATCGCCCGGTCGGCTGCCGCGTCCAGCCGCTCCCGAGTGACCTCGGGGCCGCGGGAGCCGGCTGATCCGTCGGCCGGAGCGGCGGTGAGACAGGCGAAGGCGGCCCGGGCCGGCAGCGCCTGGACCAGCGAGTCGGCCGGGGCGTCGTGCGCGGCCAGTTCGGCGAAGTCGAAGCACGCGGGCAGGGAGCCCTGCGAGGAAGAGGCGAGATACCGCATGGCCGCGACATGGCAGCCGTAGTGGTGCGGGGCGCGGCGGACCGCGGCCTCCCACAGCTCCTCGAAGTACTTGTGTCCCGCGTTCGAGCCGCGCGCGTGGTCCAGCGCGATCCGCCACGGCACCGGATCGCGAAGGTCGCCGTGCCCGGCGGCCGTGATCAACGGGCTCACCTCGCGCAGCATTTCCGCCCGCGCCGGTGACCGCCAGACCCGGTCCACCGCGAGCTGCGCGCCGACCAGCAGCGCGTCCGGGTCGTGCGGAGCGGCCGTGCGCCAGGCCTCGTACCACTCGTCGCGGGAGCGGGCGAAGGTCGCGAGTCTTCGCGCGTAGCGATCGCGGTTCTCCCAGTCCGCGCTCGCGCGGGTGGCGGTCAGCAGCGCGGACACGGGGCCGTACTCGCCGCGAGCGGCCGCGACCAGAGCCAGACCCAGCCGGTCGTCGGGCGCGTCGAGCAGCACCTCGTCGTCGGCGGGCAGTCCGCTCGCGTGGCGCGAGGGCTTCCGGGGCATCCGAGAACCGCGGATGAAGGGGGGCAGCAGAGCCATGGTGTCGACCATTGAAGGTCCGCAGGTCACGCGGGCGCCAGCGGGAACGGCCAACTCGCGGAAAGTTGTACGCGCCCAGGTCAAAGGAAGGCAAAAAGGTGACCGTTCAACAACTGTGGCACCACCAGCCCCTCCCGTTACACGCCGCCGGTGACCTGTCCTAGCTACGCCGTAACAAGCGGGTCGCCCCCGCCGCCACCGTCGTCGCCAGGATCCAGCCCAGCAGGATGATCGCGGCGGCCAGCCACTGCCAGCCGCCGCGCAGTCGCCAGAACCCGACCTGTCCGAGGTCGATGACCGGCAGCAGCAGATCCAGCGAGAACAGAGCGGGGTTCCACGGAGGATGCTCACCGCTCTTCAGCGGTGGATGGTCGGCGTGCGCGAACGCCACCGAACTGGCCGCCCACAGCACCGCCATCCATACGGCGGCCCGCCCCGGCCGGTATCCGTAGGCGACCGTCCAGTCCTGGACGTACCCCCACAGCTTGGCGGCGATCGGCAGGCTCTCGCGGCGCCGGCGCTGCTTGGCGAGCAGCACCTCGCGGGCGTCCTCGTCCTCGCCGCCGGCGCGCAGCACGGTGGCAAGCCGTTCGTACGGCTCCGGGTTGTACTCGGCGGTCGCCGCCGCCACCCACTCCAGCCGGTCGTTCAGCGGGAACGGGCCACGCGGCACCAGGTTCTCGTAGCTGAAGCCGCCCATGTGCAGGCGGCCCGGCCCCGGCCAGGCGTCCGCCCGGTCCATCAGGTTGACCACCCGCGCCCCCGACAGCACGACCATGCCCCGGGCCGGCCGCTCCCCGAGGAAGCGCAGCTCGGACGTCTGCACGCGGCGCAGCGACAGTTCCTGCTCGTCGGTGAAGGTGAACCGGGCCCGCTCCAGATCGACCGCGTCCCCGAACCGCCCGTCGTCCAGCCGTAGTCCGCCCTGGCACTCGAAGCGCTGGACGCGCGTCCCGCGTGCGGGGGTCGCGCCGCTCGGCTGGGTGGCGCCGAGGCCGGCCGGGGTGAGGTACAGCGAGCGCTCCACGGTCAGTTGGGGGGCGTTCAGGGCGAGCGGTGAGTACGGGTTGACCAGCCGGGCGCCGCGCAGGCTCAGCGAGACGCCGATCTTGGCGCTGCGCAGACTCAGCTCGCCGTGCGACTCCAGCATCTCGGCCTGGAGGTCCTGCCCGACGGTCATGCCGTCGGCGGCGATCGAACGGCCGCTGCGGTCGCGGTAGACGACCGCCTGGTTCATCAGCAGGTCCGTGCCGATCTGCGCGTCGGTCAGCCGTACGCCGTTGTGGAAGCGGCAGCGCGGCAGGTGCAGATCGCCCTCCGTGTGCACCCGGGCGGCCTCCAGGCGCGGCACCGAGCAGTCCACCAGCCGCACGGTCGTGAAGTGGGCCTCCGGCAGCAGGACGTCCCGCTCGAAGCGGCAGTCGCGCATCTCGACATACGGCACCACCGTGCCGCCCGCGAGGTCCAGGGTGCCGCTGATCTGCACGCCCACGAGCTTCAGGGAGGACACGCGGCCGGCGAGCGCCGGCGGGCCGTCCAGGAGCAGCCAGCACACGATCCGTGCCCGCACGGTCCGGTCGGGGCCCCAGGGATGGCCGCCGTGCGGATCGTCGACCACCGTGTCGCCGCTGCTCAGGTCGTACACGCTGCCGTTGCGGAATGCCTGCCACATTCCGGTCTCGGCGGCAGTCAGATCGCCCGGCAGTTCCCCGTCCCGGACGCCGGCGCCCTCGGTCACCAGACTTCCTTCCTCCTCAGTAGAGTTTCCTTGCCCCGTACAACCGTTCATGCCCGCTGGGTGACGCCCCGAACGCTCAGCGTGAAGGGGATCTTCCAGATCTCCTCCGGGATCTGTATCAGCCATTGATACGCGCGAACAGTGCCCGATCCCGGTCTGAGAGAATTGACCGCGTGATCTCTCGAATCGATCTGCGTGGCGACGCCCTTCCCGAGGGCCCCGCCCTGCGCGACCTGCTGCCCCGAGCCGAGTTCGACGTTCAGGCCGCCCTGGAGAAGGTGCGTCCGCTCTGCGAGGCCGTGCATCATCGGGGCGACGCGGCACTGATCGACTTCGCGGAGAAGTTCGACGGCGTCCGGCTGAAGTCGGTGCGGGTGCCGGCCGAGGCGCTGACCAGGGCCCTGGAGGAACTCGACCCGGCCGTGCGCGCGGCCCTGGAGGAGTCCATCCGCCGCGCCCGGCTCGTCCACCGTGAGCAGCGGCGCGAGACCCACACCACCCAGGTCGTGCCCGGTGGCTCGGTGACCGAGAAATGGGTCCCGGTCGAGCGGGTCGGGCTGTACGCGCCCGGCGGCCGGTCGGTCTACCCGTCCTCCGTGATCATGAACGTGGTCCCCGCACAGGAGGCCGGCGTCGAGTCGATCGCGCTCGCCTCCCCGGCACAGGCCGAGTTCGACGGGCTGCCGCACCCGACGATCCTCGCCGCCTGCGCCCTGCTCGGCGTCGACGAGGTGTACGCCGCCGGTGGCGCGACCGCCGTCGCGATGTTCGCGTACGGCACCGAGTCCTGCCCGCCCGCCAACATGGTCACCGGCCCCGGCAACATCTGGGTCGCCGCCGCCAAGCGCTACTTCACCGGCAAGATCGGCATCGACGCCGAGGCCGGCCCGACCGAGATCGCGGTCCTCGCCGACGACACGGCCGACCCGGTGCATGTCGCCGCCGACCTGATCAGTCAGGCCGAGCACGACCCGCTGGCCGCCGCCGTGCTCGTGACCGACTCCGTGGCACTCGCCGACGCGGTCGAGAAGGAACTGGAGCCGCAGGTCGCCGCGAGCAAGCACGTCGAGGACCGGATCGCCCCCGCGCTGCACGGCCGGCAGTCCGCGATCGTGCTGGTCGACGGGATCGACGAGGGCCTCCGGGTGGTCGACGCGTACGGCGCCGAACACCTGGAGATCCAGACGGCGGACGCGGTCGCTGTGGCCGACCGGGTGCGCAACGCGGGCGCGATCTTCGTCGGGCCCTGGGCGCCGGTCTCCCTCGGCGACTACGCCGCCGGGTCCAACCACGTCCTGCCCACCGGCGGCTGCGCCTGCCACTCCTCGGGCCTGTCCGTCCAGTCCTTCCTGCGCGGCATCCACATCGTCGACTACACGAAGGACGCGCTGGCCGACGTGGCGCATCACGTGGTCACGCTGGCGGAGGCGGAGGATCTGCCCGCGCACGGCGCGGCGATCAAAGCAAGGTTCGGGTGGAAGGTGCCTGAGAGCAAGTGAGCTTCGGAATCGATGATCTCCCCGTACGGGACGAGCTGCGCGGCAAGACCCCTTATGGGGCGCCCCAGTTGGACGTCCCGGTACGGCTGAACACCAACGAGAATCCCTACCCGCTGCCCGAGCCGCTGGTCGAGCGGATCGCGGAGCGGGTGCGCGCGGCGGCGAGGAACCTCAACCGCTACCCGGACCGGGACGCGGTGGAGCTGCGCACGCAGCTCGCCAAGTACCTCACGGACACGGCCGGTCACGAGGTCGGCCTGGCCGACGTCTGGGCGGCCAACGGTTCCAACGAGGTCATCCAGCAGCTTTTGCAGACCTTCGGCGGACCGGGCCGTACGGCGATCGGCTTCGAGCCGTCGTACTCGATGCACGGCCTGATCGCGCGCGGCACGGGCACGGGCTGGATCTCCGGGCCCCGCAACGACGACTTCACGATCGACCTCGCCGCCGCCGAGAAGGCCATCACCGAGAACCAGCCCGACGTCGTCTTCGTCACCACCCCCAACAATCCCACCGGCACCGCGGTCCCGCCGGAGACGGTCCTCGCGCTGTACGAGGCCGCGCAGGCCGCGAAGGCCGCGACTGCCGGGGCGATCGTCGTGGTCGACGAGGCGTACATCGAGTTCAGCCACGGCGACTCGCTGCTACCGCTGATCGAGGGCCGGCCGAACCTGGTCGTCTCGCGGACGATGTCCAAGGCGTTCGGAGCGGCCGGCCTGCGCCTCGGCTATCTCGCCGCGCACCCGGCGGTCGTGGACGCCGTCCAGCTCGTACGGCTGCCCTACCACCTGTCGGCGATCACCCAGGCGACCGCCCTGGCCGCCCTGGAGCACACCGACACCCTGCTCGGGTACGTCGAGCAGCTGAAGGCCGAGCGGGACCGGCTGGTCGCCGAACTGCGGGCGATCGGCTACGAGGTCACCGCGTCGGACGCCAACTTCGTGCAGTTCGGCCGGTTCGACGACGCGCACGTGATGTGGCGGAAGATCCTCGACCGGGGCGTCCTGGTCCGGGACAACGGCGTGCCCGGCTGGCTGCGGGTGTCCGCGGGAACCCCCGAAGAGAACGACGCGTTCCTCGACGCGGTCCGTGAGTTGAAGAAGGAGAGCGCATGAGCCGCGTAGGCCGCGTTGAACGAGTGACGAAGGAGACCTCGGTCCTCGTCGAGATCGATCTCGACGGTTCCGGCAAGGTCGAGGTGTCGACGGGCGTGGGCTTCTACGACCACATGCTCGACCAGCTGGGCCGGCACGGTCTGTTCGACCTGACCGTGAAGACCGAGGGCGACCTGCACATCGACTCCCACCACACCATCGAGGACACCGCCCTCGCGCTGGGCGCCGCCTTCAAGCAGGCGCTCGGCGACAAGGTGGGCATCTACCGCTTCGGCAACTGCACGGTCCCGCTGGACGAGTCCCTCGCCCAGGTCACCGTCGACCTGTCGGGCCGCCCCTACCTCGTGCACACCGAGCCCGAGAAGATGGCGCCGATGATCGGCGAGTACGACACGACGATGACCCGGCACATCCTGGAGTCGTTCGTCGCCCAGGCCCAGATCGCGCTGCACGTCCACGTGCCCTACGGACGCAACGCGCACCACATCGTGGAGTGCCAGTTCAAGGCGCTCGCCCGGGCCCTCAGGTACGCGTCCGAGCGCGACCCGCGCGCGGCCGGCATCCTGCCCTCGACGAAGGGGGCGCTGTGAGCGACGCACGCGCGGCCGCCGGGCCGCAGGCGAGGACGATGGCCGCACCTCTGCGCCGCGCGGGCGGAGAAGCGAACGGAGGGGCGCTGTGAGCGACGCACGCGCGGCCGCCGGGCCGCAGGCGAGGACGATGGCCGCACCTCTGCGCCGCGCGGGCGGAGAAGCGAACGGAGGGGCGCTGTGAACGGGCTGTCCACCATCCTGATCGTCTTCGGGCTCTTCCTCCTCGGCGGCGTCTACTCCTTCGTCAAGCAGAAGATGCCGAGGAACCTCATCGTGCTGGTCTCCATCGGCGCCGCGATGTGTCTCGTCGCCGGTGTCATGAGGCTGGAGGTGTGGAGTTGAGCTCATCCAAGAAGGTGGTCGTCTTCGACTACGGCTTCGGCAACGTCCGTTCCGCCGAGCGTGCCCTCGCGCGCGCGGGGGCCGACGTCGAGATCACGCGTGACTTCGACACGGCCATGAACGCGGACGGCCTGCTGGTGCCGGGTGTCGGTGCCTTCGCCGCGTGCATGAAGGGCCTGAAGGAGGCCCGCGGGGACTGGATCATCGACCGTCGCCTGTCCGGCGGCCGTCCGGTCATGGGCATCTGCGTCGGCATGCAGATCCTGTTCGCGCGCGGCATCGAGCACGGAGTGGAGACCGAGGGCATGGACGAGTGGCCCGGCTCGGTCGCGCCGCTGGAGGCCGACATCGTGCCCCACATGGGCTGGAACACCGTGGACGTGCCGGACGGCTCCGAGCTGTTCGCGGGCCTGGACGCGGACGCGCGCTTCTATTTCGTGCACTCCTACGCCGTGCACGACTGGAGCCTGGAGGTCGCGAACCCGGCGATGCGCGCCCCGCTGGTGACCTGGGCGACGCACGGCAAGCCGTTCGTGGCCGCCGTGGAGAACGGCGCCCTGTGGGCCACCCAGTTCCACCCCGAGAAGTCCGGCGACGCCGGAGCGCAGCTGCTGAACAACTGGATCGGAACCCTCTGATGTCTTCCACCCCCTCAGGACGGCTCGAACTTCTCCCCGCCGTGGATGTCCGTGACGGCCAGGCGGTCCGGCTCGTGCACGGCGAGTCCGGCTCGGAGACCTCGTACGGCTCCCCGCTGGAGGCCGCCCTGGCCTGGCAGCGCTCGGGCGCCGAGTGGCTGCACCTGGTCGACCTGGACGCCGCGTTCGGCACCGGTGACAATCGCGCCCTGATCGGCGAGGTCGCCGAGCGCATGAAGGACCTGCACGTCAAGGTGGAGCTGTCCGGCGGCATCCGCGACGACGCCACGCTGGCCGCCGCCCTGGCCACCGGCTGCGCCCGGGTCAATCTCGGCACCGCCGCCCTGGAGACGCCCCAGTGGGTCGCCAAGATCATCGCCGAGCACGGCGACCAGATTGCGGTCGGTCTCGACGTACGGGGGACGACCCTGCGCGGGCGCGGCTGGACCCGCGACGGAGGCGACCTCTACGAGACGCTGGAGCGGCTCGACAAGGAGGGCTGCGCGCGATACGTGGTGACCGACATCGCGAAGGACGGCACGCTGCAGGGCCCGAACCTGGAGCTGCTGAAGAACGTGTGCGCGGCGACGGACCGGCCGGTCGTCGCCTCCGGTGGCGTGTCGTCGCTGGACGACCTGCGGGCCATCGCCGAGCTGGTGCCCCTCGGTGTCGAGGGCGCCATCGTCGGTAAGGCCCTGTACGCGAAGGCGTTCACCCTCGAAGAGGCCTTGGAGGCGGTGGCCCGGTGAGCGAGCTGCGACGCGTTGCCACCGGAGCGCCCTGGGAGGAGACCTTCGGGTACTCCCGCGCGGTGGAACTGCCCAACGGCCTGGTGCTGGTCTCCGGCTGCACCTCGATCGTGGACGGCGAGATCGCCGGCGGCGGTCCGTACGAGCAGACGGTCAACGCCTTCAACGTCGCGTTCGCGGCGCTCGGGCAACTGGGGCTCGGCCGGGAGGACGTCGTGCGGACGCGGCTGTACCTCACCCACGCCCGGGACGTGGACGACGTCGGCAGGGCGCACAAGGAGCTGTTCGACGCCGTCCGACCGGCCGCGTCCATGATCATCGTCTCCGGCTTCGTGGACCCCAGCCTGGTCGTCGAGGTCGAGGTGGAGGCGTTCCGAGGAGAGGGCGCGGCATGACCCTTGCGGTACGAGTGATCCCCTGCCTGGACGTGGACAACGGACGGGTCGTCAAGGGCGTGAACTTCCAGAACCTGCGCGACGCGGGCGACCCCGTCGAGATGGCCAGGGTGTACGACAGCGAGGGCGCCGACGAGCTGACGTTCCTGGACATCACCGCCTCCTCGGGCAACCGTGAGACGACGTACGACGTGGTGCGCCGTACCGCCGAGCAGGTGTTCATCCCGCTGACGGTCGGCGGCGGTGTCCGGACCGCCGAGGACGTGGACAAGCTGCTGCGGGCGGGCGCCGACAAGGTGGGCGTCAACACGGCCGCGATCGCCCGTCCCGATCTCATCCGCGAGATCGCCGAGCGCTTCGGCCGTCAGGTGCTGGTGCTGTCGGTGGACGCGCGCCGTACCGGGTCGGGCTCCTTCGAGGTCACCACCCACGGCGGACGCAAGGGCACCGGCATCGACGCGGTCGAGTGGGCACACCGGGCCGCCGAGCTGGGCGCCGGGGAGATCCTGCTCAACTCGATGGACGCGGACGGCACCAAGGACGGCTACGACCTGGAGATGATCGCCGCCGTCCGCAAGCATGTGACGGTCCCGGTGATCGCCTCCGGCGGCGCGGGCAAGCCGGCGGACTTCCCGCCGGCCGTCGCGGCGGGCGCGGACGCGGTGCTCGCGGCGTCCGTGTTCCACTTCGGCGATCTGCGGATCGGGCAGGTCAAGGACGTGCTGCGGGAGTCGGGGCATCCGGTGAGGTGACGCTGCCGACTGATGTCGTCGGCGGCGATGTGAACCCCGGTCGCCTGAACGCGGCCGGGGTTTCTGCTTGAAGGGATGCGAAAGGGAAGTTGCGCAAAAAAGATTGTGCAACTTTTCCTTTCTGTCTACGGTGCCGAGCATGGCAGCCAAATGGAGAGACCGCCGGATCACCGACGTGGGAACGCTGAAGGCGCTCGCGCACCCGCTGCGGGCGCAGCTCTACCGACGGCTGATCATCGCGCGCTCGGCGACCGCCTCGCAGCTCGCCGACCAGGTGGACGAGGCCGTCTCACTGGTCAGCTACCACCTGCGCAAACTGGCCGAGCACGGCCTCATCGAGGAGACCGAGGCGCAGAGCGCGGACGGCCGGGAGCGGTGGTGGGAGCCGGCCTCGGACGGGGTCAGTATCCGCGACCAGGATTTCCGTGACGCCCCCGAGAAGGCCGCCGCCCACACCGCGGCCAGCAGGCTCTTCTTCGAGCAGCGCTCCGACCTGTACCGCCGCTACCTCGACGAGCGCGCCCACTGGAGCGACGCGTGGACGACGGCCTCCGACTCCTCCGAGTGGCTGCTCAGGCTCACGCCGGACGAACTGGCCGAGCTGTCGAAGGAGATGTGCGCCCTGGTGCGCAGGTACGAGGAACGCGGCCGTGCCGCCGACGACACCGAGGGCCGCGAGAACGTCGCGGTGCACACGTACGGCTTCCCGTTCCGCACCTGAGAGGACGCTCCGCTGTGACCGCCACGTCCGCGTCCCCCGTCGGCCTGGGTGACAGACCTGCCCATCGCGACCCCAACGTCCTGCGGTGGCTGGGCGCGTACGCCTCGTCGATGGCCGGCGACGGCGTCTACTACATCGCCCTGTCCTGGGCCGCCGTACAGGCGGGCACCCCCTCGCAGGCCGGACTGGTGATGTCGGTCAGCGCACTGCCACGCGCCGTACTGATGCTGGGCGGAGGCGTGATCGCCGACCGCTTCGGTCCGCGCCGGGTCGTCATCGGCAGCGACGCCGCCCGCTGCGCGGCCGTCCTCGCGGTGGCGGCGCTGCTGTTCCTCACCGGCCCGGGACTGTGGCCGCTGGCCGTGCTCGCCCTGGTCTTCGGCACTGTCGACGCCGTGTTCGTGCCGGCCGTGGGCGCGCTGCCCGCGCGTATCACCGGCAAGGGACAGCTCGCCCGGGTGCAGGGGATGCGGGGCCTGGCGTACCGGTTCGCCGTGATCGTCGGCGCCCCGCTCGGCGGTCTCGGCGTGGTGCTCGGGGGTGCGGGGGCCGCGTTCGGGCTCGCCGGGCTGTTGATCGCCGTGTCGGTGCCGCTGCTGATCTCCGTAAGGGTCAGGGAGCTGCCCCAGGACGCCACCGGGGCATCCGCCACCACCGCCTGGAGCGACCTGGTGGTCGGCCTCCGCTACATCCGCCGCCATCGCGTCCTCGCCCCGCTGACGCTCGCCATCGCCCTCGGCGACCTCGGCTTCGTCGCACCGCTCAACGTGGGCCTGACCCTGCTGGCCGACGAGCGCGGCTGGGGTGCCGCCGGGATGGGCTGGGTGCTCGCGGGGTTCGGTGTCGGTGCGGGGGCCGTCTCGCTCCTGCTGACCGTGCGGGGACGGCTGCCGCACGCCGGACAGGTCGCCGGTCACGCCCTCTTGGCGGGCTCCGTCGCCATCGGAGCTCTCGCCTACGTGCCCGGCGTCGTCGCGGCCGTCGGCACGGCGCTGCTCATCGGGCTGCTCGCCGGGCTCAGCGGAGCCATGTGCAACGCCCTGCTGCAGACCCACGCCGACCCCGCCTTCCTCGGCCGGGTCACCGCGGTCACCAGCCTCGTCAGTCTCGGTCTGGCCCCGCTGAGCATGCCCGTGTCCGCCGCGGCGATCGGGGCCTGGGGCACCGGCCCCGTGTTCGTCGTCAGCGCCGGGGTGTGCGGGCTGGGCGGCGTGGTCGCGCTGTGCGTCGGGGACCTGCGCCGCGCCGAACTGCCCCGCTGACCCTCGTCAGTCCTTCGGCTGCGCCAACTGCACCAGATTCCCCACCGTGTCGTCGAGCACCGCCATGATCACCGGCCCCTGCTCCTGCGGGCCCTGCACGAACTCGACCCCCAGCTTCCGCAGCCGCTCGTACTCCGCCTCGATGTCGTCGACGGAGAACACGATGCAGGGCAGGCCCGCCTCGCGGACCGCCTTGCGGTACGGGTCGGCGATGGGCCCCTGGCCGGGCTCCAGCAGCAGCTGAAGGTCCTGCTGGGCCCCCTGAGGAGCGCCCACCGTGACGAACAGCGTGCCGCCGCCGAGGTCCATGTGGACGCGGGTCTCGAAGCCCAGGACCTCCGTGTAGAAGGCGTGGGCCTTGGAGACGTCGTCGACGTACACGCTCGTCATCGCGACCTTGATCATGACCGGCCCTCTCAGATCCCGAGTTGCTTTCCGCCGTGCAGCTTGGTGATCGCGTCCTTCTCCCCGTCCAGCTCCACCTTGGCGGCGTCGTGCCGGCCGTACAGGAACAGCAGCAGCTCCGACGGCTCCCCGGTCGCCGTCACGACCGGAGTGCCCCGGTTGGCGACCGCCGTACGGCCGTCCGCGCGTCGCAGGACCAGGCCGGTCGGGACGCCGCGGCCCATCAGACGGGCGGTCCGCTCCAGACGCGACCACAGGGCGTCCTGGAAGACGGGGTCGAGCTCGCGCGGCGTCCAGCCCTGCTGGGCCCGGCGGACGTCCTCGGTGTGGACGTAGTACTCGATCGTGTTCGACGCCTCGTCCAGTTGCTTGAGCTGGAAGGGCGAGAAACGCGGCGGGCCGGTCCGGATCAGCTGGATCAGTTCCTCGTACGGCTTGGCGGCGAACTCCTCCATCACCTTGTCCAGGCGGGACGCGAGCTGTTTGATCAGGATCCCGCCGGCGGCGTCCGGGCGGCGCTCGCGCACCACCACGTGCGCGGCCAGATCCCGGGTCTGCCAGCCCTCGCAGAGGGTCGGGGCCTCGGGACCCGCGGTTTCCAAGAGGTCGGCGAGCAGGAGCCGTTCACGCTTGGCGAAAGTGGACATGGTGTCAGCCTACGACCGCCCACCGGGTCCGCCCAGTGGACGCACCACCGTCACGGTCAGTGGCGCGCGGCACAATGGCCACCATGACCAGCACGCCCGCGCCCAGCACCCTTGACCCCGAGATCGCCGCGCGCCTCAAGCGCAGCGCCGACGGCCTCCTGCCCGCCATCGCCCAGCAGTACGACTCCGGAGAGGTGCTGATGCTCGGCTGGATGGACGACGAGGCGCTGCACCGCACCCTCACCACCGGCCGCTGCACCTACTGGTCCCGCAGCCGCCGGGAGTACTGGGTCAAGGGCGACACCTCCGGCCACTTCCAGTGGGTCAAGTCCGTCGCCCTCGACTGCGACGCCGACACCGTGCTGGTCAAGGTCGACCAGGTGGGCGCCGCCTGCCACACCGGCGCCCGCACCTGCTTCGACGAGGACGTCCTCAAGGCCGTCGAGGGCGCCGATTCCGACGCGCCGTCGTCGGCTCAGTAAGGTCAGCCGCCATGGACCTCGACACGTTCCGCAAGCTGGCCGTCGACCGCCGGGTCATCCCCGTCACCCGCAAGCTCCTCGCCGACGGCGACACCCCGGTCGCGCTCTACCGCAAGCTCGCCGCCGAGCGCCCCGGCACGTTCCTGCTGGAGTCCGCGGAGAACGGCCGCACAGCTTTCCAGTGGTCCCGCTACTCCTTCGTGGGCGTCCGCAGCGCCGCCACCCTCACCGCGCGCGACGGCCAGGCCCACTGGCTCGGCACCCCACCCGTCGGCGTCCCCGTCGACGGCGACCCCCTCGCCGCCCTGCGCGCCACCATCGAGGCCCTGCACACCCCCCACCAGGAAGGCCTGCCGCCCTTCACCGGCGGCATGGTGGGCTACCTCGGCTACGACATCGTGCGCCGCCTGGAGAAGATCGGCCCCGGCGAGCGGGACGACCTGCGGCTGCCGGAGCTGACCATGCTCCTCACCAGCGACCTGGCCGTGATGGACCACTGGGAGGGCTCGGTCCTGCTGATCGCCAACGCGATCAACCACAACGACCTCGCCACGGGTGTCGACGAGGCGTACCACGACGCGGTGGCCCGCCTGGACGCCATGGAGGCCGACCTCTCGCGGCCGGTGGCCCAGCCCCCGGCCGTCCTGCCGCCCTCCGAACTCCCCGAGTACACGGCCTTGTGGGGCGGCCCCGACTTCCAGGAGGCCGTCGAGGACGTCAAGGAGCGCATCCGCGCGGGCGAGGCCTTCCAGGTCGTCCCCTCCCAGCGCTTCGAAACGCCCTGCACCGCGAGCGCGCTGGACGTCTACCGGGTCCTCAGGGCGACCAACCCGTCGCCATACATGTACCTGCTTCGTCTCGACGGCTTCGACATCGTCGGATCCAGCCCGGAAGCCCTGGTGAAGGTCGAGGACGGGCAGGCGATGGTCCACCCCATCGCCGGCACCCGGCACCGCGGGGCCACCCCGCAGGAGGACCAGGCCCTCGCCGACGAACTGCTGGCGGACCCCAAGGAGCGCGCCGAGCACCTCATGCTCGTCGACCTGGGGCGCAACGACCTGGGACGGGTCTGCGAGCCGGGCTCGGTCGAGGTCGTCGACTTCATGTCCGTCGAGCGGTACTCGCACGTCATGCACATCGTCTCGACGGTCACCGGCAAGGTCGCCGGGGGCCGTACCGCCTTCGACGTGCTCACGGCCTGCTTCCCGGCGGGCACACTCTCCGGCGCGCCCAAGCCCCGCGCGATGCAGATCATCGACGAGCTGGAGCCCTCCCGGCGCGGCCTGTACGGCGGCTGCGTGGGCTATCTGGACTTCGCCGGCGACTCCGACACCGCCATCGCCATCCGCACGGCCCTGCTGCGCGACGGCACCGCGTACGTCCAGGCGGGCGCGGGCATCGTCGCCGACTCCGACCCGGTCGCCGAGGACCAGGAGTGCCGCAACAAGGCGGCGGCGGTGCTGCGCGCGGTGCACACGGCCAACCGGCTGGGCAAGTAGGGCGCATCGCCGACAATGGGGCGCTTCTCACTCGGCCCCGGGTGACCGTTCGCCCGGGGTTCAGGCGATAGTGGGGTACGTGACTGCTGTACCGCACCCTCGTTCCGAAGCCGCAGGCCCCGCCCGGGCCGGCCGCCGAAGCCTTGCCATAGCTCTGCTGTCCGGCGCGCTCGGCGCGGCCGTGGCGCTGCTGGCCACCCGACAGCAGTGGTCGCAGGGCACCGCGACGGTGGCCGGCGGCGACTTCCCGCTGACCGCCACCGGCAGCGACGTCACCGGCGTCCCCGCGGCCCTCGCCATAGTGGGCCTCGCCGCGCTCGTCGCCGTCTTCGCCGTCCGCAGGACCGGCCGCTTCGCCGTGGCCGCCCTGCTCGCGCTCTCCGGCGCCGGCACGATCGCCGCGGCCCTGCTCGGCGCGTCCGACACCTCCGCGCTCGACGAGAAGGCCGCGGAGGCCTCCGGGGACACCTCGGCCACCGTGGACTCGCTGACCCACACGGCCTGGCCGTATGTCGCGGCCGTCGGCGGCCTCCTGCTCCTCCTCGCCGGGCTGCTCGCCCTGCGCTACGGCCGCCTGTGGCCCGCGATGTCCGGCCGCTACGAACGCTCGGGCGCTCCCCGCCCCCGCCGTACGGCCGTCGTCGACCCCGACCGGCCCGAGGAGCTGTGGAAGGCCCTCGACCGGGGCGAGGACCCCACCGGGGCGTAGGTCCCGATCCGCCCGGACACCGACGGGGTCCGCCCCGACAGCACGGGCGTCCGGCGGCCGGGCACGCGAGGGCGACCCCCGAACAGCCCGCACGCGGGCGTACGGGATGATGGACCGTGAGCGTCCGGCTCAGACACGTACACAGCAACGAGGAGCAAGTCATGGCGGGCAGCAGCCACGGTCACACCCCGGCCGCCTGGACCGGTGTCACGATCGTCATCATCGGTTTCTGCGTGGCGGGCGCCTTCATGGTGCTGGCCCAGCCGGCGGGCTTCTGGGCCGGTATGGCGATCACGGTCCTCGGCGGCGTGGTCGGCTGGATCATGAGCGCGATGGGCCTGGGCATGCCGAAGCAGGCCCACCCGGTGCACAGCGGCGCCGAGCAGCGCGAGCCGGCCGGCGTGGAGAGCTGAAGACCGACGGCGCGACAAGCGCGCTCGTGGAGGGGCGACCCGGCGGTGCCGTCGGGGCCGCCCCTCCCGCGCGTGCACGGCCGGGGCGCGGCACAATGCCTGACGTGAACGCCGACAGCCAGCACAGGGCGACAGGGGCACCCTCCGACGCCGGGAGCATGGTGGGTCGGCTGGCGGTGCCCGTGGGGATCCTCGCCGCGGTCGCCGGAGCCTTCGCGTACGTGGGGACCGTGGACCCCAATCAGCCCGGCCACTACCCCGTCTGCCCGCTGCTGCGCTACACCGGCCTGTACTGCCCGGGCTGCGGCGGGTTGCGCAGCGCGCACGCCTTCGTCCACGGGGACTTCCTGACGGCGCTGCACGACAACGCCGCGGCCGTCCTGGGCTATCTGGGGTTCGCCGTCCTGTGGACCGTCTGGGTGGCGCACGCGGTGCGCGGACGCCCGCTGCGGATCGATCCCGCTCCGGCGCTCGTCTGGACCCTGGGCGCGTTGCTGCTGGTCTTCTCGGTTGTCCGGAACCTGCCGTTCGGTGGCTGGCTCCACCCTTGATCAATTGGCGGAGGTCCAGGTAGTGGGACCGACGTCAACCGGATGTGAGGCCTACGCCTTCCTCCGGATACCATCGCAGTGACCATCGGTTTTCTTCTCGCCCGCACCCGATGGGGCGGGCCGGTGGCGAAAGCCGAACCGCTTGAACAGTCAACCGTCTGGAAGGGGGCCGCTCGCGTGAGTGTGCTCGACGAGATCATCGACGGAGTCCGTGCCGACCTCGCGGAGCGGCAGGCGCGCGTCAGCCTCGACGAGCTCAAGGATCGCGCGGCGAAGGCCCCCGCCGTCAAGGACGGGGTGGCCGCCCTGCGCGGCGACGGCGTCAAGGTGATCTGCGAGGTCAAGCGCTCCAGCCCGTCCAAGGGCGCGCTGGCCGCGATCGCCGACCCGGCCGGGCTCGCCGCGGACTACGAGGCGGGCGGCGCGGCCGTCATCTCCGTCCTGACCGAACAGCGCCGCTTCGGCGGCTCGCTGGCCGACCTGGAGGCGGTGCGCGCGCGGGTGGACATCCCCGTACTGCGCAAGGACTTCATCGTCACCTCCTACCAGCTCTGGGAGGCCCGGGCCTACGGCGCCGACCTCGCGCTGCTGATCGTCGCGGCCCTCGAGCAGTCGGCCCTGGAGTCCCTCATCGAGCGCGCGGTGTCCATCGGGCTCACCCCCCTCGTCGAGGTGCACGACGAGGACGAGATCGAGCGTGCGGTGGACGCGGGCGCGAAGGTGATCGGCGTCAACGCCCGCAACCTGAAGACGCTGGACGTCGACCGCGGCACCTTCGAGCGGATCGCTCCGGAGATCCCCGCCCACATCGTCAAGATCGCCGAGTCGGGTGTCCGCGGCCCGCACGACCTCATCGCGTACGCCAACGCCGGCGCCGACGCGGTCCTGGTCGGCGAGTCCCTGGTCACCGGCAAGGACCCGAAGACCGCGGTCTCCGACCTGGTCGCGGCCGGCGAACACCCCGCACTGCGGCACGGGCGCGGTTGATTCCCGAGTAGGGTTGGCGCCGATGACTCTCACTGTGACGACCGTGGACCGGTACGCCCGCCTCGCGCGTGGCTGCCGTCCCCGAGGCTGCCGTGCGCCGGCACGTCGGGTGCACGGGCGGAGGGTCCGGTACGTCATCGGTGACGAACCCGGTCAGGTGAACGGCCGTCGATGGCAGCGCGCCCTTTAGGGGCGCGGGGGCAGTTCTGAATGTGCGGCTCTGCCGTGTGGGCGCGACAAGCCACACGCGGCTCGCGGCCGACTGACCACCCCGCCCCCACGGCGATTCGGTATGTCCCAAACTCACCGTGAGGTTTCCGCATGCCCAGCGAGTTCTTCATCCCCGACCCCGAGGGTCGGATCCCCAGCGCCGACGGCTACTTCGGCGCGTTCGGCGGCAAGTTCATCCCGGAGGCACTCGTCGCCGCCGTGGACGAGGTCGCCGTCGAGTACGACAAGGCCAAGCACGACCCCGAGTTCGCCCGCGAGCTCGACGACCTGCTCGTGCACTACACCGGCCGGCCCAGCTCCCTCACCGAGGTCCCGCGGTTCGCCGAACACGCCGGTGGCGCCCGGGTGTTCCTCAAGCGCGAGGACCTCAACCACACCGGCTCGCACAAGATCAACAACGTGCTCGGCCAGGCCCTGCTCACCAAGCGCATGGGCAAGACCCGTGTCATCGCCGAGACCGGCGCCGGCCAGCACGGTGTCGCGACGGCCACCGCCTGTGCGCTGTTCGGCCTCGAGTGCACCATCTACATGGGCGAGATCGACACCCAGCGGCAGGCGCTGAACGTGGCCCGGATGCGCATGCTCGGCGCCGAGGTCATCGCCGTGAAGTCCGGCAGCCGCACGCTGAAGGACGCGATCAACGAGGCGTTCCGTGACTGGGTCGCCAACGTCGACCGCACCCACTACCTGTTCGGCACCGTGGCGGGACCGCACCCCTTCCCCGCCATGGTCCGCGACTTCCACCGGGTGATCGGCGTCGAGGCGCGGCGCCAGCTGCTGGAGCAGGCCGGACGGCTGCCCGACGCCGCCGTGGCCTGCGTCGGCGGCGGCTCCAACGCCATCGGTCTGTTCCACGCCTTCATCCCGGACGAGGGCGTCCGCCTGATCGGCTGCGAACCCGCCGGGCACGGCGTCGAGACCGGCGAGCACGCGGCCACGCTCACCGCGGGCGAGCCGGGCATCCTGCACGGCTCGCGCTCCTACGTCCTCCAGGACGAGGAGGGCCAGATCACCGAGCCGTACTCGATCTCGGCGGGTCTGGACTACCCGGGCATCGGACCCGAGCACTCCTACCTCAAGGACATCGGCCGCGGCGAGTACCGCGCGGTCACCGACGACGCGGCCATGCAGGCGCTGCGTCTGCTGTCGCGCACCGAGGGCATCATCCCGGCCATCGAGAGCGCCCACGCGCTGGCCGGCGCCCTGGAGGTCGGCCGGGAGCTGGGCGGGGCCGGCCTGATCGTGGTCAACCTGTCCGGCCGCGGCGACAAGGACATGGACACCGCCGCCCGCTACTTCGGCCTGTACGACACCGACGCCGAGGTCGCCGCTGACGCGGACAACGACACCGCGGAGATCGAGGGGGACGTCAAGTGAGCGGGACCGCATCCATGGGTGGAAAGCGTCAGCTGCTCTCAGACACCCTCGCCGCCTCCAGGGCGGAGGGGCGTTCCGCGCTCATCGCCTACCTCCCGGCCGGGTTCCCGACCGTGGACGGGGGCATCGAGGCGATCAAGGCCGTCTTCGACGGCGGCGCCGACATCGTCGAGGTGGGTCTGCCGCACAGCGACCCCGTCCTCGACGGACCGGTCATCCAGACCGCCGACGACATCGCCCTGCGCGGCGGCGTCAAGATCGCCGACGTCATGCGGACCGTCAGGGAGGCCCACGAGGCGACCGGGAAGCCGGTGCTCGTGATGACGTACTGGAACCCCATCGACCGCTACGGCGTCGAGCGCTTCACCGCCGAACTCGCGGACGCGGGCGGGGCGGGCTGCATCCTGCCCGACCTGCCCGTGCAGGAGTCGGCGCTGTGGAGGGAGCACGCGGAGAAGCACGGCCTCGCGACCGTCTTCGTGGTGGCGCCCAGCAGCAAGGACGAACGGCTCGCCAAGATCACCGCGGCGGGCAGTGGGTTCGTCTACGCCGCCTCGCTGATGGGGGTCACCGGCACTCGCGCGTCGGTCGGCGCGCAGGCGCAGGACCTGGTCGAGCGCACCCGGGCCACGGGCACCGACCTGCCGGTCTGTGTCGGCCTCGGGGTCTCCGACGCCGGGCAGGCCGCCGAGGTGGCCGGATTCGCCGACGGCGTGATCGTCGGCTCGGCCTTCGTCAAGCGGATGCTGGACGCGCCGGACGACGCGGCCGGTGTCGAGGCGGTCCGCGCGCTTGCCGGGGAGCTCGCCCAGGGCGTGCGCGGAAAGGCGTAACAAGTCGGGACATGTCGTACGGGTCACTCGAACGGGTGGACCTGGGACCGGGGAGGCGCGGTGCGCCTCCCCGGTTCGTTCTGCGGGATGTGAGCGAGAAGAATCGAGCGAGAAAAGGCACCGCCCGGGAGCGTCTGGCGGTCGAGCGTGAGAAGCAGAAGTCCGCGGAGAGGCGCCGCCGGGTCCTGATCGTGGGCGCGAGCGTGGTCTGCGTCCTCGGGCTCGCGGCGGTGATCGGTGTCGTCGCGGCCAACGCGGGCAAGGACGACGGCAGCAAGGACGCGGGCCCGCTCGTGGTGCCCTCGGGAGCACAGGGCAAGGACGGCCTCGCCATCCCGGTCGGCAAGGAGAGCGCCAAGTCGACGCTCACGGTCTGGGAGGACTTCCGCTGCCCGGCCTGCAAGGCCTTCGAGACGGCGTACCGGCCCGCCATCCACGAGCTGACCGACGCCGGGAAGCTGAAGGCGGAGTACCACCTGGCGACGATCATCGACGGCAACCTGGGCGGCACCGGATCCCGCAACGCGGCCAACGCCGCGGCCTGCGCGCAGGACCTCGGAAAGTTCCCCGCCTACCACGACGTGCTCTACGACAGCCAGCCCGCCGAGACCGACGACGGCTACGCCGACAACGGCAGGCTCATCGAGCTGGCCGCGAAGGTCGACGGTCTCGACACGCCCGCGTTCCGCACATGTGTCGAGAAGGGGACGCACAACAGCTGGGTCGACAAGTCCGCGGCGGCCTTCCGCAAGGGCGGCTTCAGCGGCACGCCGACGGTGCTTCTCAACGGCAAGAACATCTACCAGGACCGGACGATGACCCCGGCGAAGCTGAAGCAACTGGTGAAGCAGGCCGACAAGGGATAAGCGGCGCCGGAGGGCTTCACCACCCGCCTGTTATGGACCCGTAGCCGGGCTGCCTGCCGTGCGCGCGGCCCGGCAGGGTAGCGTCGACCTTGCCATGGAACTTGCCTTCATTCCCAGCCCGTCACGCGGGGTGCTGCATCTCGGCCCCATTCCGCTGCGCGGCTACGCGTTCTGCATCATCATCGGCGTCTTCGTAGCCGTCTGGCTCGGCAACCGGCGCTGGGTCGCCCGGGGCGGCCAGGTCGGCACGGTGGCCGACATCGCGGTCTGGGCCGTGCCGTTCGGTCTGGTCGGCGGCCGGCTCTACCACGTGATCACGGACTACGAGCTGTACTTCAGCTCGGGCCGTGACTGGGTGGACGCCTTCAAGATCTGGGAGGGCGGCCTCGGCATCTGGGGCGCGATCGCGCTCGGCGCGGTGGGCGCGTGGATCGGCTGCCGGCGCCGGGGCATCCCGCTGCCGGCGTGGGCCGACGCCCTCGCCCCCGGTATCGCCGTCGCGCAGGCGATCGGCCGCTGGGGCAACTGGTTCAACCAGGAGCTGTACGGGAAGCCCACCGACCTGCCATGGGCGCTGAAGATCACGTCGACGGCGGACGGACGGGTGCCGGGCACCTACCACCCGACGTTCCTGTACGAGTCGCTGTGGTGCCTCGGTGTCGCGGCGCTGGTGATCTGGGCGGACCGCCGCTTCAAGCTCGGACACGGGCGGGCCTTCGCGCTGTACGTCGCGGCGTACTGCGTGGGCCGGTTCTGGATCGAGTACATGCGCATCGACGACGCCCACCACATCCTGGGTCTGCGGCTGAACAACTGGACCGCGCTGGTCGTGTTCGTTCTCGCGGTGGTGTACATCGTGCTGTCGCAGAAGAAGCGGCCGGGGCGGGAGGCCGTCGTGGAGCCGGGTGTCTCCGACGGTACGGCCGACGGCGCGGACTCCGGGGACCTTGCGGACGGCGCGGACGGTGCCTCCGGTGATGGTGATGAGGCCGAAGCCGACGCGAAGAGCGACGAGAACGCGGACGCCGAAGCCGGCCCCGACACGGATGCCGCCCCGGACAAGGACGCGGATGCCGACGCCGACGCGGGTGTGAAGAACGAGGCCGAGTCGGCGAAGAAGAGCTGACGTCACGTCGTACGACGATGAGGGCGCCCTGGGATTCCGGGGCGCCCTCATCGTGTGTGGGCGGTGGTCAGGTCCGGCGGGCCAGTGACAGGGTGCGGTGCGCCGCCGACACCACCGCCGCGTCGATGAACCTGCCGTCCGGCAACGCCTGGGCGCCCGGGTCCGCGGTCGCCGCCTTGATGATCATCTCCGCTTCCTCGATCTCCCGCTGTGTGGGCAGGTAGGCCCGCTCGATGACCGGGAGCTGGCGGGGGTGGATGGCGGCGCGGCCGAGGAAGCCCAGGGTGCGGCCGTGGGCACAGGAGGCCGCGAGGCCCTCCAGGTCGCCGATGTCGGGGTGGACGGACTGGGACGGCGGGGGCAGACCCGCCGCCCGTGCGGCCACGACCACCCGGGAGCGGGACCAGTCGAGGCCCGCGTCCTCACGTACGCCCAGGTCGGCGCGGAGGTCCGCCTCGCCGAGGGCGATTCCGCGCAGGGCGGCGTGGCAGGAGGCGATCGCGTGGGCCCGCTCGATGCCCAGGGCCGACTCCAGGAGGGCGTACAGCGGGAGTGCGCCGCCGTCGGCGGGGGCCGTGTCCTCGGCGACGCGGACGATCTGCTCGGGGGAGGTCACCTTGGGCAGGCGCAGTCCGCGCACGCCCGGGAGGGCGGCGACCGCCTTCAGGTCCGCGTCGGCGCCGGGTGTGCCGAGCGCGTTCACGCGGACGTGGACGGGGAACGGCTGCGGTTCGGTGAGGAGTTCGGCGGTGGCCGCGCGGGCGTAGTCCTTGCGGTCGGGGGCGACCGCGTCCTCCAGGTCGACCACGACCACGTCGGCGCCCGCGGTGAGGGCCTTCGCGACGACCTGCGGACGGTCGCCGGGGGCGTACAGCCAGGTGAGCGGGGGCGCTGTCATACGGCGCCCGCCTCGCGCAGGGCGGCCAGTTCCGCTTCGGTCAGGCCCAGTTCGGTGAGAACCTCCGTCGTGTCCGCGCCGTGCGGCCGGCCCGCCCAGCGGATCGCGCCGGGCGTGGCGGACAGCCGGAAGAGGACGTTCTGCATGCGCAGCGGGCCCAGTTCGGGGTCGTCGACCGTGGTGACGGTGTCCAGGGCCTGGTACTGCGGGTCGGTCATCACGTCCCGGACGTCCTGGATCGGGGCGACGGCCGCCTCCGCCTTCTCGAACGCCGCCAGGACGTCGGTGCGGGTGCGGGCGGCGATCCAGGTGCCGACCGCCTCGTCGAGGACGTCGGCGTGGGCGGCCCGGCCGGCGCCCGTCTCGAACCACGGTTCGTCGATCAGTTCCGGGCGGCCCACCAGCCGCATCACCCGCTCGGCGATCGACTGGGCGGAGGTGGAGACGGCGACCCAGGTGCCGTCCGCCGTGCGGTACGTGTTGCGCGGGGCGTTGTTCTGGGAGCGGTTGCCGGTGCGGGGCTGGACGTGGCCGAGCTGGTCGTACCAGGTCGGCTGTGGGCCCAGCACGGTCAGGATCGGTTCGATGATCGCCATGTCGACGACCTGGCCTTCGCCCGTGCGGTCGCGGGCGGCGAGGGCCGTCATGACGGCGTAGGCGGTGGCGAGGCCCGCGATGGAGTCGGCGAGGCCGAAGGGCGGGAGTGTCGGGGGAGCGTCCGGTTCGCCGGTGATCGCGGCGAAGCCGCTCATCGCCTCGGCGAGGGTGCCGAAGCCGGGGCGGTGGGCGGCGGGGCCGAACTGGCCGAAGCCGGTGACCCGGGTGAGGACCAGGCGCGGGTTGGCGGCGGACAGTTCCTCCCAGCCGAGGTCCCACTTCTCCAGGGTGCCGGGGCGGAAGTTCTCGATGACGACGTCAGCGGTGGCGGCCAGGCGCAGGAGGGTGGCGCGGCCGCCGGGGGTGGAGAGGTCGAGGGTGATGGTGCGCTTGTTGCGGGCGAGGAGTTTCCACCACAGGCCCACGCCGTTCTTCGACGGGCCGTGCCCCCGGGACGGGTCGGGTCTGGTGGGGTGCTCGATCTTGATGACCTCCGCACCGAAGTCACCGAGCATGGTGGCGGCCAGCGGGCCCGCGAAGAGAGTGGCGAGGTCGAGGACACGGAGACCGGTGAGAGGGCTCTGGGGCTTGACGTGCTCCGCGGCGATGGGAGTCATGGGCGGGGTGCCTCCGGGCGGGTGAGCGTGCGGGTGAGCTGGGCGAGCGTGTCGAAGCCGATGCCGTTGAAGTCGCCGATGGTGGTGGACAGACGGTTCTTCAGCGGGGCCGTCCAGCGGTCGGGCAGGGCGCAGGGGGTGCCGGCGAGGAGAGCGGCGACGCTGCCCGCGGTGGCGCCGTTGGAGTCGGTGTCCCAACCGCCGGACACGGCACGGCAGATGGAGCCCGTGAAGTCGCCGTCCGCGTGGGTGAGGGCGGCGGCGATCAGCGCCGTGTTGGGGACGGCGTGGACCCAGTGGGTGTGCGCGTGGGCGGCGTGGAGTGCGTCGACGACGATGTCGAAGTCCTGCTGGCCGCCCGCCAGTTCGAGGGCGTGGTGGACGGCTCGGGCCAGGCGGGAGGCCGGGGGGACCACGGTGAGGCCGGTGCGCAGCGCGGTGTGGATGTCGGTGGTGCCGGTGGCCGCGCGGGCGATGGTGGCCGCGATGAACATCGGTGCGTAGACGCCGTTGGCGGTGTGGGTGAGGGTGGCGTCCCGGTGGGCCTGTTCGGCCGCGGCGGCCGGGTCGCCGGGGTTGGTCCAGCCGTGGACGTCGGCGCGGATCAGGGCGCCGATCCATTCGCGGAAGGGGTTGTGGTGGCGGGCGGTGTGCGGGGGTTCCAGGCCGGTGAGGAGGTTGCGGTAGGCGACGCGTTCCGCGGTGAAGGTGCGGCCGGCGGGGAGTTCGTCGAGCCAGAGGGCCGCCACGTCGCTGGTGGTGAAGGTTTTTCCGTGGCGTCGCAGCAGGAGGAGGTTGAGGAGGGGGTAGTTGAGGTCGTCGTCCTCGGGCATGCCGTCGATGTTCTCGGCGAGGGAGGTGGCGGCCGAGCGGCGGTTCCAAGGGTGTGCCATCAGCAGGGCGGCGGGGACTCCTCGCGCTGTGAAGTACCTGGTCAGGGGCCAGTTTCCAGCGGATTCGGCCAGTTGGCGGATGGCTGCCAGAGGGAGTTTCTCGACGGGTTTGCCCAGGAGACAGCCGACGGCTCGGCCCAGCCAGGCGGCTTCCAGGCGGGCCCGGGTGGGGGCGGTGGGCCGGGCGGTGACATGGGTGTCGGGATGGGTGGAGGGTTGGGCCGAGACGTGGTCGGTGGCGTGGGCGTCGGGATGGGCGCGGCCGCGTCCGCCGGCCTCGCTCGGCCAGTCCGGGCACAGGGACTTGATCCGGTCCAGGTCCGTCGGCTCCCGGTCCGCCAAGGGGCTGGGCAGGTCCGCCAGTTCGTCCAGGAGATCCACTGCCAGGCTGCGCAGACCGCGGGAGACGCGGCAGGGGGAGGCGCCCGCCGTCTCCGGGGCCTGTCGGCCTCCGGCCGCCTTCCAGCGGGACGCGATCGCCGAGGGTTCACGGCCGTCCTGGGTCGCCTGACGGAGTTCGTGGCCGAGGAGGTCCTCCGGCTGGACCCAGGTCAGGCGGAGCACCCGGTGCCTCCGAGGAGGGTGAGTGCCTGCTCGTGGGTGCGGCGTCGGCGTACGTCCCGTTCGAAGATCTCCCGGGTGACGGCCGTCAGGGTGGCCGCCGGCGCCCACAGGTCCAGACGGCTCGCCTCCGAGACCTGTTTCGACCAGTCCTCCGGGACCGGGGAGCCCAGGGCGCCCGCCAGCGCGCCGGCCATCGTCGCGATGGAGTCGCAGTCGCGGCCGTAGTTCACCGCGCCGAGGACCGCGTGCCGGTAGTCGCCGCCGGAGACCAGCAACATGCCCAGCGCGATGGGGAGTTCCTCGATGGCGTGCAGACGCGACGGGCGCCGGGCGCCCAGCGAGGGTGCCCGGTAGTCGGGGCCCACCGTGTCGTAGGGCGCGACCGCCTCGCGGAGCGGGCCCAGCGCCGACTCGAAGTCCGTGTGGTGGGACGCGGCTTCGCAGACCTTCTCGATCGCCTCCCGGGTGCCGTCCTTCGCCAGGGACAGACAGGCGGCGACGACCGAGTCGGGGCCGGCGCCCGGTGTGGTCGCCGCGGCCACCGCCGCCGCGAGGACGGCCGCCGCCTCCCGGCCGTACGACGACTGGTGGGCGCCCGCGATGTCCAGGGCCTCCGTGTAGGCGGCCGGGGGGTTGGCCGCGTTGACCAGGCCGACCGGGGCCATGTACATCGCGGCACCGCAGTTGACGATGTTGCCGACGCCGGCCTCGCGCGGGTCGACATGGCCGTAGTGGAGCCTCGCCACCAGCCACTTCTCCGCGAGGAAGACACGGTGCAGGGGAAGGGCCTCCGCCTCCAGCTCCGGGATCCAGCGCGGGGTGGTCATCAGGTCGGGGACCAGGTGCTCCGCGATCGCGTACGCGTCCAGGTGGTCGCGGACCTGGGCGTAGACCCGTACCAGTGCGTGCGTCATCAACGTGTCGTCGGTGACGTGGCCGTCGCCCTTGTGGTACGGCGCGATGGGGCGGGCGGTGCGCCAGGTGTCGCCGTTCCAGGGGCCGACGACGCCGTGGACGCGGCCGGCGTGGCGTTCCAGGATCTGCGCGGGGGAGTAGCCCTCGACGGGACCGCCCAGCGCGTCGCCGACGGCCGCGCCGACCAGGGCGCCGGCGATGCGCTCGTCCAGGCTCACTTCTCGACTTTCTTCAGTTTTGGGCGTCATGTTCTGAATCATCCCTCTGGTGGGGCTGGTTGTGCGGCTTCCAGGAGTTCGGCGAGTTCCACCAGGTCCGTGCCGGTGAGCCGGGGCAGTGCGCAGCCGGAGAGGGTGCGGCAGGCGGCGCGCCAGGAGGCGGGGATCGACGCGCCGCCGCCCAGGGCGCCGGTGAGGGCGCCGGCCAGGGCGGGGGCCGAGTCGGCGACCCGGGAGAGGCAGGCCGCCGCGGGTACCGCTTCCGCGATCCGGCCGTTCGCGGCGGTGGCCAGGGCGAGGGCGACCGGGACTGTCTCGGCGGCGGCGATGCCGTAGCTGTAGACGTGGTCGACGATCTGGTGTTCCAGCAGGGGGATCAGGGCGAAGGTGCTTTCGGCGTCACGGGCCAGCGTGAGGGCGTGGCGGGCGTTGCGGCCGATCTCCGTGGACTCGGGGAGCTCCGCGAGGGCGGCGGTCGTGCAGGTGTGGACGTCGGCTCCGGCCAGGGCCAGGGCGAGGGCCGCCGACATCGCCCTGGCGCCGTGCACGCCGTCGCCGTCCTGGGTGTAGCGGGCGTCGAACTCGGCCAGGTCGGCGGCGAGTCGGGGGTCGCCGGGGTGGGCCACGGCGAGGACGCACGCCCGGACGCAGGCCGCGTCGTCGAAGTAGTGCGGGTTGTCGTGGCCGGTGGCGGGCGGGCGCAGGCCGGCGGCGAGGTTGCCGAGGCCGGCGCGGACCGAGATGCGGGCGCGGAGGGGGAGGACCGCGGACTCGATCTCGGGGGCGCGGTTCGCGGCGGCGGCCACCTCGCTCGCCACGGCGTTCCAGGTGAGGTCGATCGCGGCGCGGGTGCGTCGCTGTCGGCTCAGGTCGCCGAGGGCGCTGTCGTCGCCGGCCCGCAGCAGGGCCTCCGCGGCGAAGGCCGCCCACTCGGCGTCGTCGGACGGACCGAGACGCAGGGGCTCCGGCGCCTGGTTGAGGGCGATGGGGACGGGCAGGGTCGTGGTCGCGTTCTGTTCGGCGAAGGTGTCGAGTTCGCGGGTGAGGCGGCGGGTCCAGTCGGGCATGCGGGCGGCTCGATGGCGGGCGGCGGGCCAGCCGGCGGCGTCGCCTGCGGCCAGGCCGAGCAGGAGGCCTTCGATGCGGCGGCTTGTGATGTGAACGGCCTCGGCTTCGCCTTCGGCCTCTTTGTTCCCACCCGCACCAACCGTGCCGCTTTCGTTGTCGGGTGCGGGTGGCCCCGGTGGTGGGTCCTCGCCGTCGGCGGCCGCGGGTTCGGTCGTGCCCAGGGTGAGCGTCGTCTCGTCCCAGGGGGCGGGGGGTGTCATGAGGCGACCTCTGTCTCGCCGTGCGCCCGCAAGGGCAGGGTGGGCGGCAGCGAGGTGTCGGCTCGTCCCGCATCCTCGCTCGGTACGAATCCGCCGGCGCCCCACCGGCCGTCCTCGCCCGGCGTCAGCAGTTCCGCCACGTCCAGGACGTGGTGGCCCGCCATCGACGGCAGGCAGCTGCCCCGGGCCGGGCCGATGGCCGAGGCCCAGTCGGCCGGGATCGCGGAGGCGCCGCGGGTGGCGCCGGCCAGGGCGCCCGCCACCGCCGCCGTGGTGTCGGCGTCGCGGCCCATGTTGACGGCGGTCAGTACCGCCTGGACGAAGTCGCCGTCGGCCGACGCGTAGGCCCCGAAGGCGAGGGCGACCGCCTCGGGGGCCAGGTCGGTCCAGGGGTAGCCGCCGATGACCACGGCGGAGCGGACCGCGCGTTCGCCTCGGTGGGCCACGGTCACGGCACGCCGCAGTGAGCGGGCCGTCCAGGAGTCGTCGGGGACGACCGCCAGAGCCGAGGCGACCACCGCGATGACCGAGGCGCCCGCCATCGCCGCCGCGACCCCTGCCGCCACCGCCTGGCCGCCGTAGATGCCCTCGCCGTCGTGGCTCACCGAGCCGTCGATCGCGACCAGGCGGGCGGCCTCGGCGGGGCGGCCCGCGGCGAACACGCCGAAGGGGGCGGCACGCATGGCGAGGCCGTCGCTCCAGGCGTGGCGGTGCTGGGCGGAGATGGGGGCGGCCAGGCCCCGGCGCAGGTTCTCCAGAGTGCCGCGTTCGCTGAAGCCCGCGCCCCGGAAGGGGCCTTCCGCGCGGTCCGCGATCCACAGGTGCCAGGCCCCCTCCACATGGGCCGGGGTGAGCGCGGAGCCGTGCCGGGCCAGGAGGAGGCCGGAGAAGATCGCGTACTCGGTGTCGTCCGTGCCCGCGGGGGTGTCGGTGACGTAGCCCGTGATACGGCCCCAGCGGGCGCGGATCTCGGAGGGCTTCATGTTCTCCGCGGGGGCTCCGAGGGCGTCCCCGACGGCCAGGCCGAGCAGCGCGCCGCGGGCCCGCTCGCGGAGGTCGGCGGCGTTCCCGGGCGCCGGGCTCGAGGGAATGCAGGCGATGGATGCCATCCGCGGCCTCCTCCGACGGGGGTCTCGCACAGGGCGCGAAACCCTTTGCGGATGTGTCCCACCCAAGTGGTTCGCCGGAGCCTAGGAGGCTTCATCATCACCCGGTCGACATCTGTGCGGTACCTCTATCGAATGAGCGTCCGAGGGCAAAGCCGCAGGTTAGCCGAGCCTTTCCTTGCTGGTGGGCGGGAATGTCGAAGCGTAGTGTGTGCGTTGTCAAAAAGTGGAATCAGTCCAAAAAAGCTTCTGGGGGACCGGAATGGCGCTCATCGAAACCGAGGCCGCGCTGCACGAGGCGCACCGCGACAATCACACGCACCGGGACGTCAACGGTGGCTGGCTGCGCCCCGCCGTCTTCGGCGCGATGGACGGCCTGGTCTCCAATCTCGCCCTGATGACCGGTGTCGCGGGCGGTTCGGTCGGGCACCAGACCATCGTCATCACCGGCCTCGCGGGACTCGCAGCCGGCGCCTTCTCCATGGCCGCCGGCGAGTACACCTCGGTCGCCTCGCAGCGCGAGCTCGTCGAGGCCGAGCTGGAGGTGGAGCGCGGGGAGCTGAGGAAGCATCCCGCTGACGAGGAGGCCGAGCTCGCCGCCCTGTACGAGGGGCGGGGGGTCGAGCGCGGGCTGGCGCGTGAGGTGGCCCGGCAGTTGTCCCGCGATCCCGAGCAGGCGCTGGAGATACACGCACGGGAGGAACTCGGGATAGACCCCGGCGACCTGCCGTCGCCGCTGGTCGCCGCCCTGTCGTCGTTCGGGGCGTTCGCGCTGGGTGCCCTGCTGCCCGTGCTGCCGTATCTGCTCGGCGCCACCGTTCTGTGGCCCGCCGTACTGCTCGCGCTCCTGGGGCTGTTCGCGTGCGGTGCCGTCGTGGCCAGGGTGACCGCGCGAACCTGGTGGTTCAGCGGGCTGCGGCAGCTCGCTCTCGGGGGTGCGGCGGCCGGTGTGACGTACGCCCTGGGCAGTCTGTTCGGAACGGCCGTAGGATAGTTCGGCTACAAGTTATGCGTTGGGCCGCATAAGTAGCCGTTACTCGCTGGTTTCGAATGCTTAACCACCGGGCATGAGCCGTAAGCGCTGTGGGCAATGACGCCTGCGGCGCACTCGCGGGGTGGGCGACGTCGCCCCCTCCGCCCCCTGGGCCGACGGACACTGACCTGTCCCGCTCGGTCCCCACATACTTCAAGCCATGTGCGCGACACCCCCTCGCACCCGCGTGGCGTCCGCATGTTGGAACGGAGCATCCGGTTCCCGAGAACCGCTCCATCATGTAACCTGCACGAAATTTTGCACTCACGCAGAGGGCCAACGTCGTCCCTCGGCAATCTGCATATGCCACATGACGACGACGGGAGAGCCGATGCGTACGCCGCGCCAGCCGTCCCAGCACTCCACGAATGGCCAGAACTGGTCGTTCATGGATGCTCGCCCTGCTGCGCAGGGTATGTACGACCCCCGCAACGAGCACGACGCCTGCGGCGTCGGCTTCGTGGCCACCCTCACCGGCGAGGCGAGCCATGCGCTGGTCGAGCAGGCGCTCACGGTTCTGCGCAACCTTGAGCACCGGGGCGCCACCGGCTCCGAGCCCGACTCGGGCGACGGCGCGGGCATTCTGTCCCAGGTGCCGGACGCCTTCTTCCGCGAGGTGACCGAGTTCGAGCTGCCCGCGGCCGGTGCGTACGCCGTAGGCATCGCCTTCCTGCCGGAGGACGGCACCGAGGACGCTGTCTCACAGATCGAGACGATCGCCGCGGACGAGGGCCTGACGGTTCTCGGCTGGCGTGAGGTGCCGGTCGCGCCCGGGCTCCTCGGCGCCACCGCCCGTTCCACGATGCCCGCCTTCCGGCAGATCTTCGTGACCGACGGTTCCTCGACGGACATCGCCCTCGACCGCACGGCGTTCGTGCTGCGCAAGCGCGCCGAACGCGAGGTCGGCGTCTACTTCCCCTCGCTGTCCGCGCGGACGATCGTCTACAAGGGCATGCTGACCACCGGCCAGCTGGAGCCCTTCTTCCCGGACCTGTCCGACCGCCGCTTCGCCTCCGCGATCGCGCTGGTCCACTCGCGGTTCTCGACGAACACCTTCCCGAGCTGGCCGCTGGCCCACCCGTACCGGTTCGTCGCGCACAACGGCGAGATCAACACCGTCAAGGGCAACCGCAACTGGATGGCCGCCCGCGAGTCCCAGCTGGTCTCCGACCTGTTCGGAGCGGACCAGAAGGCCCTCGACCGGGTCTTCCCGATCTGCACGCCCGAGGCCTCCGACTCGGCGTCCTTCGACGAGGTCCTCGAACTCCTGCACCTGGGCGGCCGTTCCCTGCCGCACTCCGTGCTGATGATGATCCCGGAGGCGTGGGAGAACCACGACTCCATGGACCCGGCCCGGCGCGCCTTCTACCAGTTCCACTCCAACCTGATGGAGCCCTGGGACGGCCCGGCCTGCGTCACCTTCACCGACGGCAAGCAGGTCGGCGCGGTCCTCGACCGCAACGGACTGCGCCCCGGCCGCTACTGGGTCACCGACGACGGCCTGGTCGTCCTCGGCTCCGAGGTCGGCGTCCTCGACATCGACCCCGCGAAGGTCGTCCGCAAGGGCCGGCTGCAGCCCGGCCGCATGTTCCTCGTCGACACGGTCGAGCACCGCATCATCGAGGACGACGAGATCAAGGCCCAGCTCGCCACCGAGGCGCCCTACGCCGAGTGGCTGGAGGCCGGCGAGATCGAGCTGTCCGACCTGCCCGAGCGTGAGCACATCGTGCACACGCACGCCTCCGTCACCCGCCGCCAGCAGACCTTCGGTTACACCGAGGAGGAGCTGCGCGTCATCCTGGCGCCGATGGCCAAGGCCGGTGCCGAGCCGATCGGTTCGATGGGCACGGACTCGCCGATCGCCGCGCTGTCCGAGCGCCCGCGGCTGCTCTTCGACTACTTCACCCAGCTGTTCGCGCAGGTCACCAACCCGCCGCTGGACGCGATCCGCGAGGAGCTCGTCACCTCCCTGCGCTCGTCGCTGGGCCCCCAGGGCAACCTGCTGGAGACGAGCGCCGCGTCCTGTCGCAGCGTCGTCCTGCCCTTCCCGGTGATCGACAACGACGAGCTGGCCAAGCTCATACACATCAACGCCGACGGCGACATGCCGGGCATGAAGGCCGCGACCCTCTCCGGTCTCTTCCGCGTCTCCGGCGGCGGCGACGCCCTGGCCGCGCGCATCGAGGAGATCTGCTCCGAGGCCGACGCCGCCATCGAGAACGGCGCCCGCCTGATCGTCCTCTCGGACCGCCACTCGGACGCCGAGCACGCGCCGATCCCGTCGCTGCTGCTCACCGCGGCCGTCCACCACCACCTCATCCGCACCAAGCAGCGCACCCAGGTGGGCCTGCTGGTCGAGGCCGGTGACGTCCGCGAGGTCCACCACGTCGCCCTGCTCATCGGCTTCGGCGCCGCCGCCGTGAACCCGTACCTGGCCATGGAGTCGGTCGAGGACCTGGTCCGCGCCGGCACCTTCCTGTCGGACATCGAGGCCGAGAAGGCCATCCGCAACCTGATCTACGCCCTCGGCAAGGGTGTTCTGAAGGTCATGTCCAAGATGGGCATCTCGACGGTCGCCTCCTACCGGGGCGCCCAGGTCTTCGAAGCGGTCGGTCTGGACGAGCAGTTCGTCACCAAGTACTTCAGCGGCACGGCCACCAAGATCGGCGGCGTCGGCATCGACGTCATCGCCAAGGAGGTCGCCGCCCGCCACGCGAAGGCGTACCCGGCCAGCGGCATCGCGCCCGCCCACCGTGCCCTCGACATAGGCGGCGAGTACCAGTGGCGCCGCGAGGGCGAGCCGCACCTGTTCGACCCGGAGTCGGTCTTCCGCCTCCAGCACTCGACGCGCAGCGGCCGGTACGACATCTTCAAGAAGTACACCGAGCGCGTGAACGAGCAGTCCGAGCGTCTGATGACGCTGCGCGGCATGTTCGGCTTCAAGGCCGGGGACCGTCAGCCGATCTCCATCGACGAGGTCGAGCCGGCGTCCGAGATCGTCAAGCGTTTCTCCACCGGCGCCATGTCGTACGGCTCCATCTCCAAGGAAGCCCACGAGACGCTCGCCATCGCCATGAACCAGCTGGGCGGCAAGTCCAACACCGGTGAGGGCGGCGAGGACGCCGACCGGCTGTACGACCCCGCGCGCCGGTCCAGCATCAAGCAGGTCGCCTCCGGCCGCTTCGGTGTGACCTCCGAGTACCTGGTCAACGCGGACGACATCCAGATCAAGATGGCCCAGGGCGCCAAGCCCGGCGAGGGCGGCCAGCTGCCCGGCCACAAGGTGTACCCGTGGGTCGCCAAGACGCGTCACTCGACGCCGGGCGTGGGCCTCATCTCCCCGCCGCCGCACCACGACATCTACTCCATCGAAGACCTGGCCCAGCTGATCCACGACCTGAAGAACGCGAACCCGCAGGCGCGGATCCACGTGAAGCTGGTCTCCGAGGTCGGCGTCGGCACGGTCGCGGCGGGTGTGTCGAAGGCACACGCGGACGTGGTGCTCATCTCCGGCCACGACGGCGGTACCGGCGCCTCCCCGCTGACCTCGCTGAAGCACGCGGGCGGCCCCTGGGAGCTCGGTCTCGCCGAGACCCAGCAGACCCTGCTGCTCAACGGCCTGCGCGACCGCATCGTCGTGCAGACCGACGGCCAGCTGAAGACCGGCCGCGACGTCGTGATCGCCGCGCTGCTCGGCGCCGAGGAGTTCGGTTTCGCGACCGCGCCGCTCGTCGTCTCCGGCTGCGTCATGATGCGCGTCTGCCACCTGGACACCTGCCCCGTCGGCATCGCCACCCAGAACCCGACCCTGCGGGACCGGTTCACCGGCAAGGCCGAATACATCGTGAACTTCTTCCAGTTCATCGCCGAGGAGGTCCGCGAGATCCTCGCCGAGCTGGGCTTCCGGTCCATCGAGGAGGCCGTCGGTCACGCCGAGACGCTCGACGTGACCCGCGCGGTCAACCACTGGAAGGCGCAGGGCCTGGACCTGGCTCCGCTCTTCTACGTGCCCGAGCTGTCCGACGGCTCCGCACTGCACCGGGTGATCGAGCAGGACCACGGCCTGGAGAAGGCGCTCGACAACGAGCTGATCAAGCTCGCCGCCGACGCCCTCGCCGCGGACTCCGCGACCGACGCCCAGCCGGTGCGCGCCCAGGTCGCCATCCGCAACATCAACCGCACGGTCGGCACCATGCTCGGCCACGAGGTGACGAAGAAGTTCGGCGGTGCGGGCCTGCCCGAGGACACCATCGACATCACCTTCACCGGCAGCGCCGGCCAGTCCTTCGGCGCCTTCCTGCCGCGCGGTGTCACGCTGCGCCTGGAGGGCGACGCCAACGACTACGTCGGCAAGGGCCTCTCCGGCGGCCGGGTGATCGTCCGTCCCGACCGGGGCGCCGACCACCTCGCCGAGTTCTCGACGATCGCGGGCAACACCATCGCGTACGGCGCGACCGGCGGCGAGCTGTTCCTGCGCGGCCGGTCGGGCGAGCGGTTCTGCGTCCGCAACTCCGGCGCGACGGTCGTCTCCGAGGGCGTGGGCGACCACGGCTGCGAGTACATGACCGGCGGTCACGCGGTCGTCCTGGGCGAGACGGGCCGCAACTTCGCGGCCGGCATGTCCGGTGGCGTCGCGTACGTCATCGACCTGAACCGCGACAACGTCAACGTGGGCAACGTCGACGCGGTCGAGGCGCTGGACGACACCGACAAGCAGTGGCTGCACGACGTGGTGCGCCGGCACGCCGAGGAGACCGGCTCGACGGTCGCCGAGAAGCTGCTCGCCGAGTGGACCGTGTCCGTGGAGCGCTTCAGCAAGATCATCCCCAGTACGTACAAGGCAGTGCTCGCCGCCAAGGACGCCGCCGAGCGAGCGGGTCTCACCGAGACCGAGATCACCGAGAAGATGATGGAGGCGGCGATCAATGGCTGACCCGAAGGGCTTTTTGAACCACGGCCGTGAGGTCGCCAAGACCCGCCCCGTCGAAGAGCGCACGAAGGACTGGAACGAGGTCTACGTCCCCGGCTCCCTGCTGCCGATCATCAGCAAGCAGGCCAGCCGCTGCATGGACTGCGGCATCCCGTTCTGCCACAACGGCTGTCCGCTGGGGAACCTGATCCCCGAGTGGAACGACTACGCCTACCGCGAGGACTGGGCGGCCGCCTCCGAGCGTCTGCACGCGACGAACAACTTCCCGGAGTTCACGGGCCGGCTGTGCCCCGCGCCCTGCGAGTCGGCGTGTGTGCTCGGCATCAACCAGCCGGCCGTCACCATCAAGAACGTCGAGGTCTCGATCATCGACAAGGCGTGGGAGACCGGTGACGTCGCCCCGCAGATCCCGGAGCGGCTGTCCGGCAAGACCGTCGCGGTCATCGGCTCCGGCCCCGCCGGACTCGCCGCCGCCCAGCAGCTCACCCGGGCCGGCCACACCGTCGCCGTCTATGAGCGCGCGGACCGCATCGGAGGCCTCCTCCGGTACGGCATCCCCGAGTTCAAGATGGAGAAGCGGCACATCAACCGCCGTATCGAGCAGATGCGCGCGGAGGGCACCCGCTTCCGCACCGGCATCGAGATCGGCCGCGACCTCAAGGCGAGCGACCTGAAGAAGCGGTACGACGCGGTCGTCATCGCCGCCGGCGCGACCACCGCGCGTGACCTCCCGGTCCCCGGCCGTGAACTCCAGGGCATCTACCAGGCCATGGAGTACCTGCCGCTGTCCAACAAGGTGCAGGAGGGCGACTTCGTGGCGCCCCCCATCTCCGCCGAGGGCAAGCACGTCGTGGTCATCGGCGGTGGCGACACCGGCGCCGACTGCGTGGGCACCGCCCACCGCCAGGGTGCGGCCTCGGTCACGCAGCTGGAGATCATGCCCCGCCCGAACGACGACCGGAACCCGGTCTCCCAGCCCTGGCCGACCTTCCCGATGCTGTACAAGGTCACGTCCGCGCACGAGGAGGGCGGCGAGCGGGTCTACTCCGTCTCCACCACCCACTTCGAGGGCGACGAGGACGGCAACGTCCAGTGGCTGCACCTCACCGAGGTCGAGTTCGTCGAGGGCAAGCTGACCCAGAAGCCGGGCACGGAGCGCAAGATCCCCGCCCAGCTGGTCACCCTCGCGATGGGCTTCACGGGCACCGACCGCGACAACGGCCTGGTCGACCAGTTCGGCCTGGACCTCGACGAGCGTGGCAACGTCGCCCGCGACGCCGACTTCCAGACCAACGTGCCGGGCGTGTACGTCGCCGGTGACGCCGGCCGCGGCCAGTCCCTCATCGTGTGGGCCATCGCGGAGGGCCGCTCGGCCGCCCGCGGGGTCGACCGCTTCCTGACGGGTGGCAGCGAGCTGCACGCCCCGATCCGCCCGACGGACCGCTCGCTGATGGTCTGATCCGCAGGATCGACAGACGTCCCGTACAAAGGCGTACGGGCGGGATATCCGGGGGTACGCCCCCGGACCCCCCGAGACGGCGCCTGCCCCTCAGTCCCCGACCGGACGAGGGGCAGGCGCCGTCGGCTTTTCCGGCCCTCAGCCCGAACTCGCCTCCAGGCCCTCGAACTCCACCGTCGCGTCCTCCGAGTACGCGCCCACCCGGCCCCGGTGGTAAGGCCGTTCGGCGTCCGTGAACGTCACCAGCGGCGTCCCGCCCACCGACACCGACAGCACCGCCCCCGCTGCTCGACCCGCACGTCGTACCAGCCACCCACCGGGTACGTCGTCCGCCCGGTCGCCAGGAAGCGCTGCCCGCCCGGATAGGCGGGGTCGCGCTTGGGCGGGTAGTGCACGAGCAGGTGCACGTGGTCCTGTTCTCCGTTGAACTGCTTCAGCTCGGCTTCGAAGTCGGCGCAGACCTCCCGCATGATCTCTTCGGTGCGGGTCAGCATGGCGTCCGTGAACGCATTCCGCCTGAACTTGGTGACGAAAACCAAGTGAACGTGCAGGCCAGGCGAGCGCACCAGCCGCCGGCTGCACCGCACCTACGACCAGATCGCAGGACTGCGCGCGAAAGCCAAGTGCCGGGCCCTGGACTGGCAGCACCGGACGACCACCGCCATCGCCCGCACGTACGGCACGGTCGTGGTCGAAGCACTCACCATCACGAACATGGTCAAGTCCGCCAAGGGAACGATCGAAGAGCCGGGGAAGAACGTGGCCCGGAAATCCGGGCTGAACCGCTCCATCAGTGGGGAGGCGTGGGGCCGGACGGTCACCATGCTGACGTACAAGACCGCACAGCTCGGCGGCACCGTGGTCAAGGTCCCCGCCCCCGGCACCTCCCGGCGCTGCTCGGCGTGCGGCTGCACCACGCCCGGCAGCCGGGAGTCCCAGGCCGTGTTCGTGTGCAAGAACCCGGACTGCGGATGGTCGGGCAACGCCGACCACAACGCAGCCCGCAACGTCCTGCATCTGTACCGGATGGGCCTCGCGCTCGTCCCGGCTGCCGGGAGGGCAGTCGTCAGGCGCGCCAAGCGCGTCAAGCCCGCTGCCGCAAGGTAAGCAGGAATCTCCCGGCTCCAGCCGGGAGAGCACTTCAACACCCGTACTACCCGACCCAGCCCCTCAAGGACACGATCGACGGCATCAAGGCCCTGGGCTACACCTTCGTCAGCCCGACGAGCCTGTGAGAGCACCGGTCGCGCGGAGGAGGACCGTCGCCGCTGCCGCGGTGGCGGTCCTCCTCGCCGCCGGAGGGTGCACAGCCACCGGCTCCTCCCGCGGGAAGGAGCCGACGGGGACCATGCGGGGCATCACCCTGCCCTCCTGGTACCGCACCGACTACGACAGCCCCGCCGCCGGCCGGTATCTGCGGGACATCAGGGCGACCGGGGCACGCTGGGTCACCCTCACCCCGACCTGGTACCAGCACCGGCGCACCGACTCCTTAATGCGTCCCACCGAGGAGACCGCGAGCGACGCGAGCCTGAGGAGGATCGCGCGCCGTGCCCACACGGCCGGCCTCAAGGTGATGTTCAAGCCGCACGTGGACCTGCCCGGCGACGGCGATCGCGCCGGGATCCGCCCTCGTGCCCGCGCCGCCTGGTTCACCTCCTACCGCCGCTTCATCACCCACTACGCCGACCTCGCCGCCGACACGGGCGCCGAGCAGTTCGCGGTGGGCACCGAACTCGCCGGGGTCTCCGGCGATCGCGAGGCGTGGACCCGGGTCGTCGACACCGTCCGCCGGCACTACGACGGCCCTCTGACCTACGCGGCCAACTACGACGAGTACACGAGGATCGGCTTCTGGAAGGAGCTCGACCTCATCGGCATCGACGCCTACTGGCCACTGTCCGGCAGACCCACCGACGACACCGCACGGCTGCGCCGCGCCTGGAAACCGATCAGCGAGGAACTGGCCGCGTTCTCCCGACGCCACGACCGGCGCATCCTGTTCACCGAGGCGGGATACGTCAGCCAGCACGGCTCCACGCCCGCGCCGTACGCCTGGGACATCAGCAGTCGCACCGGCGACGCCGAACAGGCCGCCGCCTACCGGGCGTTGCTGGACACCTTCACCGACCGCCCGTGGTGGGCCGGGGTGTGCTGGTGGATGTGGGACGACTGGCCGGACAGCGGGGAGACCCCGGCCGCGCTGGCCTACACACCGCACGGCAAGCCGGCGGAGCGGGTGCTGCGGGAGAGGTGGGGCGCCTCCTAGGCGGACAGGGCTACAGCGCTACAGGGCCTACGCCACCCTGTACGTCTGCCCGTACACCTTCCACTCCAGCGGGGTGGTGAGCTGCAGGTTGCCCTCGTCCAGGAAGCGGCGCTGTTCGGTGTCGACGCGGCTGGTGTCCGTGCCGGGGTGCAGGGTGTCCATGGCGGCGCGACGGACGTCGAGGAAGGCCTCGATGTAGGCCTTCTCGGAGCCGCCCCGGGCGGGGGTGGCCGCGCGGCGCACGGCCGCGGCGCGGATGCCGTCGAAGCTGGTGGGGTCGCTGCCCGGGCCGTGGTAGACGAGCGCGTCGTAGTAGACGAACTGGCCGAGGACACCCAGACCGTCCTGCTCGGCGCGGCGGACCGCGGGGTCGAAGAAGACCCGGTCGCGTTCGGCGTCCTGGGCCTTGCGGAACGCGGGACGTGCGGCCTCCGCCTTCCAGGCCGCGGTGAAGCCGGGGTCCAGACCGTCGTGGGAGTCCGTGCCGTCGACGTCACGCAGGGCGGGGAGGTAGCGGGCGAGGCCGTTGCCGGGGTGCTTGTCGGTATAGGTCTGCACGAGGGTGAGCAGATCGTGGGTGCCCGTGCAGAAGCCGATGAGGCCGGCCGTGTAGCCCTGTCCGTCACCGATGTCCTCGATGTAGGCATAGGCGGCGCGCCAGTCGAGGGTGGAGTTCTCGGCGCTGGCCACCAACCGCTGGGCCAGTTCCTTCTTGCCGGGGTCGGCCAGGCTCGCGGGCCGGGCGGCCGACGTACGCGCGGCCGGCTTACGGGCGGTCGGCGTACCCACGGCCGGTGCGGCCACGGCCGGCGTACGGGCGGTCGGCGCGGCCACGGCCGGTGTACGGGCAGCGGCCGTCGGCCTCGTGCTCGCCCGCGCTCCGCCGTCCCCGTCGCCCCCGGCGTCCCCGTCCAAGGGGATCGCCGTCGTGGCGTAGACCGTCGCCGCGACCACGAGGGGCACGGCGGCGAGCAGAAGCAGACCGGCACGTTTCATGGTGCCCAAGCGTACGGTCGCGCGGTGCCGTAGCGTCGGCGGACGGTTCGGTGAGCGAGGGGGACTTCCGATGTCCGCGATCAGTCTGCGCAAGGTGACGGAGACGGCGCCCGCGTTGGTCAGCCTGTACAAGAGCGCCGGGGCGGCACTGGAGCGGCACGGCCTGGACGGGCTGCGGGCCGCGGTCTACCTGGTCGTCGACCACTCCGGGTCCATGCGGCGCTACTACAAGAACGGCAGCGTGCAGGCGCTCGCGGAGCGGGTGCTGGGGCTGTCGGCGCACCTCGACGACGACGGAACCGTGCCGGTGGTGTTCTTCTCCACGGACATCGACGTCGTCGCGGACATCTCCCTGGCCGACCACCGGGGGTGCGTCGAGCGGCTGGCGGCCGGCCTCGGGCACATGGGGCGGACGAACTACCACGTGGCGATGGACGCCGTCATCGACCACCATCTGGACAGCGGTTCGAAGGACCCCGCGTTCGTGGTCTTCCAGACCGACGGCGGGCCCAGCAGCAGGTCCGTTGCCGAACAGTACGTGTGCCGGGCGGCACGGCTGCCGCTGTTCTGGCAGTTCATCGGCTTCGGGGATCCGGGCAGCCGCCAGTTCGACTTCCTGCGCCGACTCGACGACCTGGCGGTGCCGGACCGGAGGGTCATCGACAACGCCGGGTTCTTCCACGCCGGAGCCGACCCCCGGCGGATGTCCGACGCCGAGTTGTACGACCGTCTTCTGGGCGAGTTCCCGCAGTGGCTGAGGGCGGCGCGGGAGCAGGGAATCGTCCGGCCCACCTGACTGGCCGCCCCGTTGGCTTGGCCGTACTGTCGTGTAACCCTGGGGTTGATCCGACGGGGAGGCGACGAGGATGGACGGCGCACGATCGGTGAACGGGGGAGCGGGGCGGGCCGGCACGGCGCGCGGGGAGGCTCCCGGCAAGGGGGAGAAAGTCGCCGACTGGGCCGACGGACGGCTCGGGTTATACGCGTTGGCGAAGGCCAACATGCGCAAGGTCTTTCCGGACCACTGGTCCTTCATGCTCGGCGAGGTCTGCCTCTACAGCTTCCTCGTCCTGATCCTCACCGGGATCTACCTCACGCTGTTCTTCGAACCGAGCGGTGTCGAGGTCGTCTACAACGGCTCGTACGAGCCCCTCAACGGCGTCATCATGACCCGTGCGTACGAGTCGACGCTCGACATCAGCTTCGACGTGCGCGGCGGGCTGCTGATCCGGCAGATCCACCACTGGGCGGCGCTGGTCTTCGTCACCGGCATGCTCGTGCACATGATGCGGGTGTTCTTCACCGGCGCGTTCCGCAAGCCCCGCGAGCTGAACTGGATGTTCGGCTGGACGCTGCTGTTCCTCGGCATCCTGACCGGCCTGACCGGCTACTCGCTCCCCGACGACCTGCTGTCCGGCACCGGCGTCCGTTTCGCGCAGGGCGCCATCCTGTCCGTCCCGATCGTCGGAACGTATCTGTCCTTCTTCCTCTTCGGCGGGGAGTTCCCGGGGCACGACATCATTCCGAGGTTCTTCCCGATCCATGTGCTGCTGCTGCCGGGGATCATGCTGGGCCTGGTGGTCGCCCATCTGATCCTGGTCTTCTACCACAAGCACACGCAGTACCCGGGGCCCGGCCGCAACGAGAAGTCCGTGGTCGGCATGCCCTTCCTGCCGGTCTACATGGCCAAGGCCGGCGGCTTCTTCTTCCTGGTCTTCGGCGTTCTGACGATCATGGGCGGCGTCGCCAGCGTCAACCCCGTGTGGGCCTTCGGGCCGTACCGCCCGGACCTGGTGACCACGGGTGCCCAGCCCGACTGGTATCTGGGCTTCTCCGAGGGACTGATCCGGGTGATGCCGGGATGGGAGATCAACGCCTGGGGCCACACCCTTCAACTGGGCGTCTTCATCCCCTTCTCCCTGTTTCCGCTGATCCTGCTCGCCATCGGCCTGTACCCGTTCATCGAGGCATGGGTCACCGGCGACAGACGCGAGCACCACATCCTGGACCGGCCGCGCAACGTGCCCGTGCGCACCGGCCTGGGAGTGGCCTGGCTGAGCCTGTACGCGGTGCTGCTGATCGGCGGCGGCAACGACATCGTGGCCACCCATCTGCATCTGTCCATCAACGCGATCACCTGGTTCGTACGGGTGTCGGTGTTCGTGGTGCCGGTGCTCGCCTACGTCGTCACCCAGCGCGTCTGTCTCGGTCTGCAGCGCCGGGACCGGGCCAAGGTGCTGCACGGCAGGGAGACCGGCACCATCAAGCGGCTGCCGCACGGCGAGTACGTCGAGATCCACGAACCTCTTTCGCAGGGACAGCTGTTCACCCTCACCCAGCACGAGCAGGAACCGGCGTACGAGATCGGTCCGCTCGTGGACGCGGGCGGGGTACGACGGCAGGTCAAGGTCTCCCAGCGGGTGCGGGCCCGGCTGGCGCGGGCGATGTTCGGTGCGGAGACGCGGATCGACAAGCCGACGGTGGAGGAGTACCGGGAGGTCACGAGCGGCGATCACCACCACTGAGGGCGATCGCCGCTGCCGAGGACGGCGGCCCGGCACTCGTCGGGGCTTCCCCAGGCGGTGCGCAGGGCGCGGGCCTTGGTCAGCCACAGCGACAGGTCGTACTCCGCGGTGTAGCCGATCGCGCCGTGCAGTTGGAGAGCCGTACGGGCGGTGGCGTACGCCGCCTCGCACGCCGTGACCTTCGCGGCGGCGATGTCCTGCCCGGTCATGGTCAGCGCGGCACCGAGGACGAGGGGCCGCGCGAACTCCAGGGCGATCTTGGCGTCCGCCAGCTGGTGTTTGACGGCCTGGAACGAGCCTATGGGGACACCGAACTGGGTGCGCTGTCTGACGTACGCGACGGTCCTGTCGAGGAGCGCGAGGCCGACACCGAGGGCCTGGGCGGCCGTGGTGAGCCGGGCGATCCGCAGGGCGTGCGCCACGGCCGCGGTGACCTGCGGGCCCGCGGCGAGGAGCTCCCCGCCGGGCGGGAGGGGGAAGAGCCGGCGGGCGGGGTCGAGGGAGGGACGCGGCAGGCCCGGCGCGGGGGCCAGACGCAGCTCGGCGGCGGACTCCGCCGCTCGGGCCGGTGCCGCCGCGCTCTCCGGTCCCGACACCCTCAGTCGTACGTCCGCGGCGTCCGCGTCCAGCGCGTACCCGCCCCGGGTCACCGTGGCCGCCGACTTGCCCGAGGCCAGCGCGGGCAGCAGGCGTTCGGCCGGGCCCGGGTCGTCCAGCGCCGCGAGCAGCGTCGCCGCCGTCACCGTCTCCACCACCGGCCCCGGCACCGCGTGCCGCCCCAACTCCACGAAGGCGACGGCGAGTTCGACGGGCCGCGATCCCATCCCCTCGTACGCCTCCGGGACCGCCAGGGCGAAGACGCCCGCCTCGGCGAGACGGGACCACAGCGCGCGTCCGCCCGTCCGGTCGCCGCGACTCCAGTCCCGTACGACGGACGGGGTGTCGGCGGCCGTCAGCAGGGCGGTCAGGGAGTCGGCGAAGGCACGTTGTTCGGTGGTCGGGAGGAACCGCATCACCGGCGTCCCTTCGGCAGGCCCAGCAGGCGTTCGGCGATGATGTCGCGCTGGATCTCGTTCGTGCCCGCGTAGATGGGGCCGGCGAGAGCGAACACATACCGCTCGGCCCACTCCGTGTCGGCCGGCTCGCCCGCCGCGTCCAGGATGTCGAGGGCCGTCTCGGTGAGCGCGATGTCGTACTCCGACCAGAACACCTTGTTGAGGCTGGACTCCGGGCCGAGGACCGCTCCGTCGAGGTGCCGGGAGGCGGCCGCGTACGTGAAGAGCTGGTAGGCGCGGGCGCCGATCAGGGCGTCGGCCACGCGATGCCGCACGGCGTCCGGGCTGCCCTGGGCCCGCCACAGCGCGCACAGCCGGCCGGCGCCCGCCAGGAAGCGGCCGGGGGAGCGCAGCGTGAGCCCGCGCTCGTTGCCCGCCGTGGACATCGCCACCCGCCACCCCTGACCGGGTTCGCCGATCACGTCCTCGTCCGGCACGAACACCTCGTCCAGGAACAGTTCGGCGAAGGCGGGTCTGCCGTCGAGGCGGCGGATGGGGCGGACGGTGACGCCGGGCGCCCGCAGGTCGAACATCACGTAGGTCAGTCCCTGGTGCGGCTTGGCCGGCTGCGGGTCGCTGCGGAACAGGCCGAACGCGCGGTCGGCGAACGCCGCCCGCGAGGACCAGGTCTTCTGTCCGGACAGCAGCCAGCCTCCGGCGGTGCGGACGGCTCTCGACCGCAGCGACGCCAGATCCGAACCCGCCTCCGGCTCCGACCAGGCCTGCGCCCAGACCACCTCGCCGGTGGCCATGGGCGGCAGCACGCGCGCGCGTTGGTCCTCCGTGCCGTGGTCGAAGAGGGTCGGCGCGAGCAGGCTGACCCCGTTCTGGCCGACCCGGCCCGGCGCGCCCGCCGCGTAGTACTCCTCCTCGAAGAGCAGCCAGCGGACCAGGCCCGCGTCCCGCCCGCCGTAGACCGTCGGCCAGTCGACCACCGACCAGCGGTCCGCGGCGAGTTCGGCCTCCCACACGCGGTGCGCGGCGAAGCCCTCCTCCGTCTCCAGGGAGGGCAGGGGAGCGGGCGGCACATGGGCCTTCAGCCAGGTGCGGGCCTCGGCCCTGAAGGCCTCTTCTTCCTGCGTGAAGGCGAGATCCATCGGCGGCAGCCCTTCGACGGCACTTCCCTAACAAGTGTTTGGTAGGTTAGCGTGGCCCCATGACAGGCGTCGAGACTCCGGAGTACGTGCCCGGGCACGGGCTGCTGAGCGGACGGACCGCCGTCATCACGGCCGCCGCGGGCGCCGGGATCGGCGGCGCGAGTGCCCGCCGCTTCCTGGAGGAGGGGGCGCGGGTGCTGCTCAGCGACGCCCACGCGCGGCGGCTGAAGGAGTACCAGGCCCGGCTGGCCGACGAGTTCGGCGCGGAACAGGTGTCCGCGATGCCGTGCGACGTGACCGACGAGGGCCAGGTGCGGGAACTGTTCGACGAGGCACTGCGAGAGCACGGACGACTGGACGTGGTCGTCAACAACGCCGGCCTCGGCGGCACGTCCGCCCTCGTCGACATGACCGACGAACAGTGGTCGCGCGTCCTGGACGTGACGCTGAACGGCACGTTCCGATGCACGAGGGCCGCCCTTCGGCGGATGAGGGACACCGGCGGCGTGATCGTCAACAATGCCTCCGTCGTCGGCTGGCGCGCCCAGGCGGGACAGGCGCACTACGCCGCCGCGAAGGCGGGCGTGATGGCACTGACCCGGTGCGCGGCCATCGAGGCGGCCGAGTTCGGGGTGCGCGTCAACGCCGTCTCGCCCAGCCTCGCCATGCATCCCCACCTGGTGAAGGTGACCTCTCCCGAACTGCTGGCGGAGCTGACGCAGCGCGAGGCCTTTGGGCGGCACGCCGAACCCTGGGAGGTGGCCAACGTGATCGTGTTCCTGGCGTCGGGCTACTCCTCGTACCTGACCGGAGAGGTCGTCTCCGTCAGCAGTCAGCACGCCTGACGAGCGGGGGCGACCACAATGGACCCGTGCCGACCAAGAAGAAGCCCCAGGTGACCGCCGTCAGGAAACCCGCGCCCGCCGCCCCTCGGGCCCGCCGCCGCGAACTCCTCGACACCGCCGCCGAGGTCTTCGCCGACCAGGGCTACAACGCCACCACCGTACGCAAGATCGCGGACCACGCGGGCATGCTCGCGGGCAGCCTCTACTACCACTTCGACTCCAAGGAATCGATGCTGGAGGAGATCCTGCGGACCTTCCTCGACGAGCTCTGGGACGGCTACGGCACCGTCCTGGGCGCCGAGTTCGGCCCGCGCGAAACCCTCGAAGCCCTCGTCACCGAGTCGTTCCGGGAGATCGACCGGCATCGCGCCGCCGTCGCGATCTACCAGAAGGAGAGCAAACAGCTCGTCGCGCAGGAACGGTTCGCGTTCCTCGCCGAGTCGCAGCGCCGGTTCGAGAAGGCGTGGCTGTCCACGCTGGAGCGCGGGGTCGCCGCCGAGGTGTTCCGGTCCGACCTCGACGTCCGCCTCACCTACCGGTTCGTGCGCGACACCGTGTGGGTCGCCGCGTCCTGGTACCGGCCCGGCGGACAGCACAGCCCGGAGGAGATCGCCCGGCAGTACCTGTCGATGGTGCTGGACGGGATCGCCGTACGCGCATAGCCCTTTCGTATGCCCTTTCCTGTGAGGGAGTTGTCATGGCCGAGGCCTACATCGTCGAAGCGGTCCGTACGCCTGTCGGGCGGCGCGGGGGAGGACTGAGCGGGGTCCACCCGGCCGACCTGGGAGCGCATGTGCTCAAGGAGCTGGTCGCGCGGGCCGACGTGGACCCGGCCGCCGTGGAGGACGTCGTGTTCGGCTGCCTCGACGCCGTGGGGCCGCAGGCCGGGGACATCGCGCGGACCTGCTGGCTGGCGGCCGGGCTGCCCGAGGAGGTGCCGGGGGTGACGGTGGACCGGCAGTGCGGATCCTCGCAGCAGGCCGTGCACTTCGCCGCGCAGGGCGTGCTGTCCGGGACGCAGGACCTGGTGGTCGCGGGCGGCGTGCAGAACATGTCGCAGATCCCGATCGCCTTCGCCACCCGGCAGGCCGCCGAGCCGCTCGGCTTCACCCAGGGCCCGTTCGCGGGCAGCGAGGGCTGGCGGGCGCGGTACGGGGACCGGCCGGTGAACCAGTTCGCGGGCGCCGAGATGATCGCCGCGAAGTGGGGGATCAGCAGGCAGGACCAGGAGGAGTTCGCGCTGCGCTCGCACCGGCGGGCGCTGAGGGCGGTCGACGAGGGGCGGTTCGAGCGGGAGATCGCGGCGTACGGCCAGGTCGGCGTCGACGAGGGGCCGCGCCGGGACACCTCGCTGGAGAAGATGGCCGGGCTCAAGCCGGTCATCGACGGCGGCACCGTCACCGCGGCCTGTTCCTCGCAGGTCTCCGACGGGTCGGCGGCCATGCTGCTCGCCTCGGAGCGGGCGGTGCGTGAACACGGGCTGCGGCCCCGCGCGCGCGTGCACCATCTGTCCGTGCGCGGCGAGGACCCGATCCGCATGCTGACCGCGCCGATACCGGCCACCGCCCACGCCCTGAAGAAGACCGGCCTGTCGATCGACGACATCGACCTCGTCGAGATCAACGAGGCCTTCGCGCCGGTCGTGCTGGCCTGGCTGAAGGAGACGGGCGCGGATCCGGAGAAGGTCAACGTCAACGGTGGTGCGATCGCTCTCGGGCATCCCCTGGGCGCGACGGGCGTCAAGCTCATGACGACCCTGCTGCACGAACTGGAGCGCACCGGCGGCCGGTTCGGCCTCCAGACGATGTGCGAGGGCGGCGGACAGGCGAACGTGACGATCATCGAGAGGGTGTGAGCTCAGGGAGCGGTTCTCAGCCGCTCCCGTACCTCCTGAGCCTCCTTCATGATCCGTTCCACCAGCTCCGCGCACGACGGCAGGTCGTCGATCACCCCGGCGACCTGCCCGGACGCCATGACACCGAGATCCGTACGGCCGTCCACCATCGCCGACTTCAGCAGCATCGGCGTGTTCGCGGCGAGCAGCACCTGGCTCCAGGTCAGGTCCTTGCCGTGCTTCATGGCGAGGCCGTCGCGGATCAGCTGCCGCCAGGTGAGCCCGGACAGCCTGCGGAAGCCCGCTGCCCGGCGCACGGAGTGCAGCAGCGTGCGTGTGCGGCCGGAGGACTCCAGGGCGTCGACCAGTTCCGTGCGCAGCATCCGGTGCGGCAGACCGTCCACCGCCCGCGTCACCGTCACGTCCCGCACCGTCGCCGCCAGATACCGCGCCTTCACCGCGTCCGGCACCGTCGAGTCCGAGGTCAGCAGGAAGCGGGTGCCCATGGCCACCCCGGCCGCACCGTAGGCCAGCGCCGCGACCAGGCCCCGCCCGTCGAAGAAGCCGCCCGCCGCCACGACCGGTATCCCGACCGCGTCGACCACCTGCGGCAGCAGCACCGTCGTCGCCACGTCCCCGGTGTGTCCGCCGCCCTCGCCGCCCTGCACGATCACCGCGTCCGCGCCCCACCCGGCGACCTTCTCGGCATGCCGCCGGGCGCCGACGGAGGGGATGACGACGACCCCCGCCCCCTTCAGTTCGGCGATCAGCTCGGCAGACGGAGCGAGGGCGAAGGACGCGACCCGCACCCCCTCCTCGATCATGATCCGCACCCGGTCGCCGGCGTCGGCCGCGTCGGCCCGGAGGTTGACCCCGAAGGGCGCGTCCGTGCGGGCCGCCACCTCGCGGATCGCCTCCCGCAACTGGTCGAGGGTCATCGTCGCGGACGCCAGGATCCCCAGTGCCCCCGCGCCGGCCGTCGCCGCGACCAGGCGGGGGCCCGCCACCCAGCCCATCCCGGTCTGCACGATCGGATACCGGACGCCGACCAGCCGGGTCAGTGCGGTCTCCATCAGCCGTCCTCCCGGTCCGGTACCTCACGAGTGCGGGCACCCGCCGGATCGATCACCTCGCGGATCAACGCCAGCTCCTCGGGCGTCGGTTCACGGGTGTACGGCACCTCGTCCGGGACGGCCGGTTCGAAGCCGGTCGCCTCCCTGACCTGGTCCACGGTGACGCCGGGGTGCAGCGAGGCCAGCCGCATCGAGTGGTCGGGGGTGGCGAAGTCGAAGACACCGAGGTCGGAGACGACCCGCGGGACGCGGTGGAAGCGGGCCGTCCCCGGATGCTCGGCGGCGCGGTCGTACCCCACCCCGCACACCATGTCGACGCGCTCGACGAAGACCCGCCGGGAGTGCCTGGGCACCCAGTAACTGGTCGGATTGTTCAGGGTGTTGACCGAGGCTCCCCGCACCCCCAGCAGCTGCCGCTTCGGCCTCGCCCAGTCGCCGATGCAGGAGATGTTCTGGTTGCCGTACCGGTCGATCTGGCTTGCGCCCATCATCACGTGCCGGCGTCCGCCGGCGACCAGGGTGAGGTGCTGCCGGTACGGCAGCCAGCCCTCGACGGTGCCGTCCGGGCCGACGAGCATCGCCTCGCCGTCGGTCAGCAGCAGGTCCGGCGCGAAGGTGCGGCGGGCCAGCCGGGCGCCGACGGACGGGATCACGCCCATGGGACTCGCCAGGATCTCGCCCGCGTCCCGCCAGGCCTCCGCGCAGGCGATCACGCAGTACTCGGCGCGGGTGACGGCGCTCATGTCTCCTCCCTGACGGCCGACTGATAGGCCTGTTCGTCCCCGTCGAGGAACCGCGCAGCGAACTGAGCCCACGGCGTGGTCGCGTACCGCTTCTGGAACGCCTCGTCCCGGTCGTAGTCGGGGGCACAGGACGTGAAGTGGGCGCCGTTCGGGGCCTCGACCACGCCCGTGACCGTGTGGCGTTTGACCAGCAGGGTCTGCGGCGCGGCCTCCTTCGTCAGCTCGGCCGTGTCCACGAGCCGCTCGCAGGACATGTACGCGGTGTCCGCCGCCTCGCAGAACAGGTCGTCGAAGTACGGGTCCGGGCCGAGGTACTGGCCGTTGCCCTGCCGGTCCGCGCGGCTCATGTGCACCAGGGCGGCGTCCATCCGCAGCGCCGGCATCGCCACGAACGTCTCCCCGTCGTCGTACGGCGAAGTCACCGTCCGCAGGCCCGGGTTGACCCGCATCACGTCCGAGCCGATCCCGGCCCGCACCGGCAGGAAGGGCAGCCGGTTCGCGGCCGCGTGCAGGCCCCACAGGAACATCGCCTCGTCGATCTCCGTCAGGTCGAGCGAGCCGCGCTCCCGGGCCGCCCGGTAGTGCGGCTCGAGAGGGATCGAGTCGAGGGTGACGAACGCGGTGACCAGCTTGCGGATCCGTCCGGCGGCGGCCAGCATGCCGACGTCCGGACCGCCGTACGAGATGACGGTCAGGTCGGTGATGTCCGACCGGAGCAGCGCTCTGACCAGGGCCATCGGCTTGCGCCGGGAGCCCCAGCCGCCGATGCCGAGGGTCATGCCGCTCGCCAGCCGGGAGACGGCCTCGTCGGCGGTCATCGTCTTGTCGCTCACCTACGCACCTTCCTTCCGGAAGTTGTCGCGGACGCGGTCGGCCACGCCGCTGAGGTTGGCCTCGAAGGTGAAGCCCTGCTCGAAGCGGTAGCTGCGCCGCACGTCCACGGGGTCGATGCCGTTGATGGCGGCCTTCGCCAGCCGGAGCAGACTGCCGTCCTTCGCGGCGATCTCACGGGCCAACTCCATTGCGGCAGAATGCAGTTGCTCACGCGGCACCACCCGCCACACCGAGCCGTGCGCATGCAGCTCGGCCGCGGTCGCCGTGCGGGAGGTGTAGTACAGCGCCCGCATCAGGTGCTGGGGGACCAGCCGGGACAGGTGAGTGGCCGCACCCAGCGCTCCCCGGTCCAGCTCGGGCAGTCCGAAGGCGGCGTCCTCGCTCGCCACGATCGCGTCCGCGTTGCCCACGAGACCGATGCCGCCGCCCAGGCAGAAGCCCTGCACCGCCGCCACCACCGGCACCTCGCACTCGTACACGGCCGCGAAGGCCTCCGCGCAGCCGGAGTTGGCGCCGAGCAGCGCGCCCTTCCCACGTGCCTGGATCTCCTTGATGTCCACGCCCGCGTTGAAGCCGCGCCCCTCCGCTGCCAGCACCACGCACCGGACCTCCGGCTCGCGGCCGGCCGTGCGCACGGCGTCGGCCAGCGCGAACCAGCCGTCCACCGGCAGTGCGTTCACCGGCGGGAAGTCGACTGTGACGACGGCGATTCCGCTATTTCCGGGCCCCTTTTCCGGGGACGAGGTGGAGACACCCATGGGCGCATCAGCTACCTTTCCACCAAACGTTTGTTAGGTGAAGGGTAGCGGTGAATGGAGCTGAACGGGAGGGTCGTGGTCGTCACCGGCGGGACCCGCGGTGTCGGTGCCGGCATCGCGCGGTCCTTCGTGGCCGCGGGTGCCGAGGTCGTGGTCTGTGCGCGCAGACCACCACAAGTCCCCCTGCCGAACACGGAGTTCGCCCCTTTGGACGTACGGGACGGTGACGCCGTACGACGGTTCTTCGCCGAACTGCCCCGCCTCGACGTCCTCGTCAACAACGCGGGCGGCGCCCCCTACCGCCTGCTCGCCGAGGCCGAACCCGAACGGCACGTCCGGATCCTGGAGTTGAACCTCCTCGCGCCGCTGACGGTGTCCCTGGCCGCGTACGACCTCCTCAAGCGGGCGAGGGGTTCGATCGTGATGACCGGCAGCGTCAGCGGCGGCCGTCCCTCGCCCGGCGCCGCCGCGTACGGCGCGGCCAAGGCGGGGCTCGAGAACCTCGCCCGCTCGATGGCCGTCGAGTGGGCGCCGGACGTCCGCGTCAACACCCTCGTCGTCGGCATGGTCCGCACCGAGCAGTCACATCTGCACTACGGGGACGACGCGGGCATCGCGGCCGTCTCCCGCACGGTCCCGCTCGGCCGCCTGGCCGAGCCGTCGGACGTGGGAGCGGCGGCGGTCTTCCTCGCTTCGGACGCCGCCGCCTACATCAGCGGGGCGAGCCTGCTCGTCCACGGAGGCGGGGAGCGGCCCGCCTTTCTGGACGCGGCAACTGTCAACAAGGAGACGTGAGATGAGCGGACTCTGTGACGGACGGGTCGTCGTCGTCACCGGCGCCGGCCGCGGACTCGGCCGCGCCCACGCCCTGGCGTTCGCCGCCGAGGGCGCCCGCCTCGTCGTCAACGACCTCGGCGTCGGACTCGACGGCACCCCCGGCGCCGACAGCCCGGCCGAGCTGGTCGCGGCGGAGATCCGCGCGGCCGGCGGCGAGGCGGTCGCGCACGGCGGCGACATCGCCGCGAGCGAGGGGGCGGCGTCCCTGGTGGCGACCGCCGTGCAGACGTACGGCCGTCTCGACACCCTCGTCAACAACGCCGGCTTCCTGCGCGACCGGATGCTCGTCAACCTCGACGAGGACGACTGGGACGCCGTCCTGCGGGTCCATCTGAAGGGCCACTTCCTGCCCCTGAAACACGCCGCCGCACACTGGCGCGCCGAGACCAAGGCGGGACGCACACCCGAGGCGCGGATCGTCAACACCAGCAGCGGCGCCGGGCTGTTGGGCTCGCTGGGGCAGGGAAACTACAGCGCCGCGAAGGCCGGGATCATCGGACTGACCCTGGTGGCCGCGGCCGAGCTGCGCCGCTACGGCGTCCAGGTCAACGCCATCGCCCCCGCGGCCCGGACCCGGATGACGGAACGCACCTTCGCCGCCACCATGACCGCGCCCGACGCCGGCTTCGACGCCATGGCCCCCCAGAACGTCTCCCCCCTGGTCGTCTGGCTGGGCTCCCCGGCGAGCGCCGGGGTCACCGGACGGGTCTTCGAGGCGGAGGGCGGCCGGATCACGGTGATGGAGGGCTGGCGCCCGGGACCCACCGCCGACAAGGGCACGCGGTGGAGCCCCGGAGAGGCGGGCGAGGCGACGCTGAAACTGCTGGCCGAGGCGGAGGTGCCGGGCGCGGTGTACGGGGCTTGAACGGACGCCGCTCCCGACCACTCGTTCCCGAGCCCACGGGGCCGCACCACTCGTCCTCGCCCGCGCACCCTACGTGTCGCACTCCAGCACCGTCCGGCACAACGCACACCGCGCCCTCACCCTCCCCCGTACCGGCACCCGGATCCGCTGATGGCAGGTCGGGCAGGGGAAGGACACCCGCAGCCCACCGCCGTCGGGGGTGAAGGCGTAGGGGACACCGGGCTGCGGACCGGGCGCGTGGCGCCGGTCGCGGGCGTAGCGCCGCCGCCCCGTCCACCCCGCCGCCGTCAGCGGCGGCTGCTGCTCGTCCTGCCGGGCCAGCGCCATGCCCCGCACATACGCCGTGTAGGCCTGCGGGCTGGTGAACCACACCGAAGGGTCCTCACCGAAGACGAGGGCCCGCTTGGCGAGGACGTAACCGAACTCCTCCGGCGTGAGATACCCGAGCTTCTGCGACGACGCCGCGTCCTGACGGAACGCGTCCAGGAGCAGCCAGCCGGCACCGAGGTAGGTCGCCGCCGTGTCCGTGAGGATCTCGTTCTCGCGGGTGCCGGGGAACGACAGGTCCAGGCGGTGCAGATAGACGTGCATCACCTCATGCGCGAGGGCCGCGCCGATGTCCCGGCGATGGGTGCGGAACCGGTCGTTCAGCTCGACGAAGTACTCCGGCCCGGCGGTGAGTTCGACGTTCGCCGCGTGCCGCATCTCCCGGAAGCTCACGACCAGCCGCGCGTCCGGCAGCCGGTAGTGCCGCACCAGCTCGCGGGCCACCCGCTGCGCCCCCAGATACAGGTCGTCGGTGTCGCAGAACGCCACGTCGGCGGGGGCCACGCTGGTCGCGAACGTCTGCACGGTGTCGTACGACAACCGTTTGTACAAAGCGGTGATGGCGTCCCGCACCGTCTCCAGGTGCGGATAGCCGTGCTCGACCGGTCCGTCGTTCGCCACGCCCGTACCCCCAAGACGCCCTGAACCCGATTCCACTGTACGGGCACGCGGCCGGAACCTCTCCGGTCCGTTCGGCGCGGCTGCCGGCCGCTACCGGTCCTCGAAACCGCCGAGGCCCGCCCCGGCCGTCAGGCCCGCCGAGGTCACCGCGCCCTCAGCGCGGGAGCGCGCACCACCCCTCCCGCCGACGCCCCCTCGTACTCCAGCACCCACACCTCGTTGACGCCCTCCCGCAACACCGGCCCGGGCACGTACAGCGTCTCCTGAGGACCCGCCGACGAGTAACGGCCGAGGTTGAAGCCATTGATCCACACGAACCCACGCGTCCAGCCCGGCAGCTCCAGACAGGCGTCCCCGGCACCCCGGACCGTGACCGTGCCCCGGTACAGGCCCGGGCCGCAGTCCCCGGGAAGCGCACCCAGGGCGACCCCCGTGACATCGTCCAGCGCGTCCAGACGCAGCCCACGCGCGCGTACCCCGTGCAGATACTGCCGCTCGTGCAGCAGCCCCCCGGTGATCCCCTTGGGCTCGCCGATCCGGGGACCGTAATTCACCCTCCCCAGGGACTCCACCCACAGCTCCACGCGCGCGTACCCGGCGACGGGCTCCTTGAGACGGTCGTCGTCCTCGGTGAGCGTCCCGGCCCGCTCCCCGTCCACGTACACCACCGCCACGTCCCGCAGCCCACGCACGGACAGCGGGTACGGCTGCCGCGGCCCCGGCACCGTCACCTCGTACCGCACGACCCCCCGGTCGACATCCAGCTCCTCGAAGGTGGGCGGCACGGGAGACGAGGTCTCCGGGCCCCCGAGGGCGTCGACCACGGCACCGAGCGACGCCCACCCGGTCAGATCCACCGCGGCCGGGGCACCCAGCCGCGCGGGCGCAGGAGGCGGATCGGGCAGCGGGCCGTCCGCGTACGCGGCCAGGACCTCGCGAAAGAGCCAGAACTTGTCCGTCGCGCACCCGGCCTCGTCGACCGGAGCGTCGTAGTCGTACGAGGTCACGTCCGGCAGCAGCGGACCGTCGTGCAGATCGCCGCCGCCCCGGTTCGCCCCCGCCCAGCCCCCGAAGTTCGTGCCCCCGTGCGCCATGTACAGATTGACCGAGCCCCCGCACTCCAGGATCTCCCGCAGTGCCGCCTGGGCGTCCGCCGCGTCCCGTACCGCATGTTCCCCGCCCCAGTGGTCGAACCAGCCGCACCAGAACTCCGCGCACATCAGCGGCCCGGACCCCCGGTGCCGGCGCAGCGTCTCGAACGCCGCGCGCGCGTGGGAGCCGAAGTTCACCGTCGCGAGCACGCCGGGCAGCGAACCACCGGTGAGCATGTGGTCCTCCGGGCCGTCCGAGGTGAACAACGGCACCGTCACCCCCTCGCAGCGCAGCAGATCGGCCAGCCGGCCCAGGTACCCCGCGTCCGAGCCGTAACTGCCGTACTCGTTCTCCACCTGCACCAGCAGCACCGGACCGCCGCGGTCGACCTGCCGGGACACCACCTGAGGCAGCAGCCGCCGGAACCAGCGCTCCACCGGGCGCAGAAATCCCTCGTCGCGGGTCCGCACACGCGTGCCCAGCGCACCCGTCACCCAGTGCGGCAGCCCCCCGTTCTCCCACTCCGCACAGATGTACGGCCCCGGCCGCACGATCGCCCACAGGCCCGCCTCCCGCACCGCGTCCAGGAACCGGCCCAGCCGCTCCACGTCCCGGAACCCGCCGGGGCGCGGTTCGTGGAGGTTCCACGGCACATACGTGTCCACGCAGTTGAGGCCCATCGCCCGCAGCATCGCCAGCCGATGCCCCCACTGCGCCTCATGCACCCGGAAGTAGTGCAGCGCACCAGACAGCAGCCGCACCGGCCGCCCGTCCAGCAGGAAGTCCCCGTCCCCCACCCTGAACTCACTCATGCGCTCCACCCTCACCCCCTGGCGGTGATCACGTCCATGGACAAAGATCGGCGCTGCTTGGACGAAAACGGCCGCCTCGACGCGAGGGCCGCCGGACGACACGGCGCCGCTCGGACGAACAGCGGGAGCACAGGGACCCGGGAGGCCCGCGGATGTACCACACCTGGATGCGGTTTCTCACGCCCGGCCCCGCCCAGCACCGGCTCGGCCTCGTCTGCCTCGGCGTCGGCCTGCAGCACGGCCCCCTGCCCACCGTCGGCCCCCGCACCCTCGACCACCACGTGGCCGTCGTCATCAGCGCCGGCGCCGGCTGGTATCTGGGCCCCGACGGCCGCCGTACGACCGTCACCGCACCCGCGCTGCTGTGGCTCACCCCCGGCGTCCCGCACCACTACGCACCCGACCCGGGCACCGGCTGGGACGAGGGCTTCGTCGACTTCACCGGGCCCGCCACCGCCACGTACACCGAACTCGGCTACATCGAACCCGACCGCCCCGTGGTGCCCCTGACGGACGCCACCGCCCCGCGCGCAGTCGTCACCCGCATCGCCCGCGCCGCCCGCCGCGACAACCCCCTCCTGGAGGTGGAGACCGGAGCCGCCGTCCACGAACTCCTCGTCGCCCTGCGCCGCGCCCGCGCCGACCTCGCCCCCGACGGCGACCAGGTCCTCAAAGCCCTCGCCCGTGACGCCTGCCTGCCGCTGTCGGTCGCCGACCATGCGACACGGCACGGCATGACCCCCGCCGAACTGCGCACCGCCGTCCGCCGCGGCGCCGGCTGCAGCCCCAAGGACTACCTGCTCGGCATCCGCCTCGGCCGCGCCAAGGAACTCCTCGCCGCCACCGAACTGCCCGTCGCGGCCGTCGCCCGCCGCGTCGGATACGACGACCCCGCCTACTTCTCCCGCCTGTTCACCCGCCGCGTCGGCATGGCCCCCGTCCGCTTCCGCGCCCAGCAGGGCCGCACCGTCCCCGGCGGCTGGAGCAACCAGGTCCCCGACCCCGACGATCCACCCATGATCGAACGCCCGCACGCCCCGTAATGTGGTCGCCCATGACCACCAGCAACACCCGAACCGGCGACGTCGACCCCGCGGTCCGCGAGGAACTCGCCCGGCTGCGCGACAGCATCGACAACATCGACGCGGCCGTCGTCCACATGCTCGCCGAACGCTTCAAGTGCACCCAACAGGTCGGCCACCTCAAGGCACGCCACCAACTCCCGCCCGCCGACCCGGACCGCGAGGCCCGGCAGATCGAACGACTGCGCACCCTCGCCGAGAACGCGAAACTCGACCCGGCGTTCGCCGAGAAGTTCCTGAACTTCATCATCGCCGAGGTGATCAGGCACCACGAGAGCATCGCCGAGGACACCGTGAACGGCTCGACACGGTAGGCGAACCACCTCGAACCGCCTCGAACCGTCCTCAACCCGCCTCGGACCGACCTTCTACAGGCCTGAACGGACCCCCCGAGGACGTGACACGAGGGCCCCCAAGCGGCATGCTGCGCTGTGCACTCCTTGTCAGCTGACGAGCACTCCCCGTCAGCTCATCGGACATAAGCTGGTCTGTCCACAAGGGAGGGACGTCGGGCCATGCCGTCGGATGCCAGGATCCTCATCGTCGACGACCACGAGGACACCCTGTACGCGCTGGAAAGCGCCCTGGCCCCCCTGGGCTACCTGCTGGGCCGCGCCACCAGCGGCGACGAGGCACTCAAACAGGTACTACGGGGCCAGGTCGGCCTCCTCCTGCTCGACGTGCGCATGCCCGGCGTCAGCGGCCTCGACGTCGTGCGCTACCTGCGGCGCCTCGAACAGACCCGGCACATCCCCGTCCTCCTGCTCACCGGCTTCGACCCGGACCACGAACTGACCTCCGCCGCCTTCGCACTCGGCGTCGCCGACCTCCTCACCAAACCCGTCGACCCCTGGGCCCTGCGCACCAAGGTCCGCTACCTGTTCGACACCCACCAGCGCCACCGCGCCCTCGAACACGAGGTCCGCGCACTACGCGCCCTCGCCAAGGACCACACCGCAGCCGACGAAACCGCGGCCCGCCCAACTCCGCCACGCCCCACCCCGACCCACCCCACCCCGCCCCACCCGGACGCCCGGGTTCCAGTCCCGCGCCCACAAGGGGCGCACACCGGGGAGCTCGAACAGGACCGGACATAGGGCGCGTACCGATCCGCCCCTGTGCCTTGCCAACGCCATCAGGCAGCATGGCCTGCATGTCCGTACTGACGCGCGACGAAGCGCAGACCCGTGCCAGGCTCATCGACGTCCACCGCTACACGATCGACCTCGATCTGACCGCCGGGGACGACACCTTCGACTCCCGCACCGTCATCAGGTTCACCGTCCGCCCGGACCAGGACCACACGGACACCTTCGTCGAGGTCAAGCCCGCCGCACTGCGCTCCGTCACCCTCGACGGACACCCCCTCGACCCGGAAACCCTGGACGAGAACCGGCTCTCCCTGAAAAACCTCAACCCCGGCGAACACGAACTGCGCGTCGACGCGAGCATGCGCTACTCCCGCACCGGCGAAGGCATGCACCGCTTCACCGACCCCACCGACGGCGAGACCTACGTCTACACCCAACTCTTCATGGACGACGTACAACGCGTCTTCGCCGCCTTCGACCAGCCCGACCTCAAAGCCGTCTTCGACCTCACCGTCACAGCCCCCGAAGACTGGACCGTCCTCGCCAACGGCATCACCGAACACCTCGGCGAAGGCCGCTGGCAAGCCGCCCCCACCCCCCTCATCTCCACCTACCTCCTCGCCGTCGCCGCCGGCCCCTGGCACTCCGTACGCACCGAACACCGCGGCCTGCCCTTCGGCATCCACTGCCGCCGCTCACTCGCCCCGTACCTCGACACCGACGCCGACGAACTCCTCGACATCACCCGCCAGTGCTACGACCGCTACCACGAGAAGTTCGAGGAGCCCTACCCCTTCGACTCCTACGACCAGGCGTTCGTCCCCGAGTTCAACGCCGGCGCCATGGAGAACCCCGGACTCGTCACCTTCCGCGACGAGTTTGTCTACCGCTCCGCCGTCACCGACACCGAACGCCAGACCCGCGCCATGGTCATCGCCCACGAAATGGCCCACATGTGGTTCGGCGACCTCGTCACCCTGCGCTGGTGGGACGACATCTGGCTCAACGAGTCCTTCGCCGAGTACATGGGCTACCAGACCCTCACCGAAGCCACCCGCTTCACCGACACCTGGACCGACTTCGGCGTCGCCCGCAAAGCCTGGGGCTACGACGCCGACCAACGCCCCACCACCCACCCCGTCGCCCCCGAGAACGTCGACGACACCGCCTCCGCCCTCCTCAACTTCGACGGCATCTCCTACGCCAAGGGCGCCTCCGCCCTCAGGCAACTGGTCACCTGGCTCGGCGAGAAGGACTTCCTGGCCGGCATCAACACCCACTTCACCCGCCACAAGTTCGCCAACGCCACCCTCGCCGACTTCATCGACTCCCTCGCCGCCCACACCGACCGAGACGTCCACGCCTGGGCCGACGCCTGGCTGCGCACCACCGGCGTCGACACCCTCACCCCCCGCATCACCACCGACGCCGGCACCTGCACCCTCACCGTCGAACACACCGGCAGCCGCCCCCACCGCATCGCCGTAGGCCTCTACGACCGCGACGCCGCCGGCGAAGGCCACCACCTCGCCCTGCGCGAACGCCTCGACCTCGACATCCCGCAGACCGAATCCGGCGGGCCACACCCCATCGGCAAGCGCCCCGCCCTGCTCCTCCTCAACGACGGCGACCTCACCTACGCCAAGATCCGCTTCGACACCGACTCCTTCCGCACCGCCGGCGCCGCCCTCGCCGGCCTACCAGAACCACTCACCCGCGCCGTCGTCTGGAACGCGCTCAGGGACGCCGTCCGCGACGCCGAACTCCCACCCACCGCCTACCTGGAAGCCGCCCGCACCCACCTCCCCCACGAAACAGACCTCGCCCTCGTCCAGGGCGTCCTCGCCTTCGCCTCCACCCAGATCACCGACCGCTACCTCACCCCCGAGGAACGCCCCGCCGCCCTCGCCACCCTCACCGCCCTGTGCCGCGACCTCATCCGCCGCACCGAGGACGGCGACCACCCCGGCCTGCGCCTGATCGCCGTACGCCACCACATCGACGTCGCCGCCCACCCCGACACCATCGCCGCCTGGCTCACCGACGGCACCGTGCCCGGAGGCCCGGAACTCGACCCCGAACTGCGCTGGCGCGTCCTCGCCCGCCTCGCCGTCCTCGGCGCCACCGACGAGACCGCCATCGCCGCCGAACTGGAACGCGACCCGAGCGCCACCGGCCAGGAAGGCGCCGCCCGCTGCCGCGCCGCCCTGCCCGACCCGGACACCAAAGCGAAGGCCTGGGCGTCGATGTTCACCACCGACGACCTCTCCAACTACCTCTTCACCGCCACCGCCCAGGGCTTCTGGCAGCCCGAACAGGCCGACCTGGTACAGGAGTACGTACCCCGCTACTTCCCGGACGCCGTCGCCGTCGCCGCCCGCCGAGGCCCCGCCATCGCCGACGCAGCCGGCCGCTGGGCCTTCCCCACCCACGCCGTCGACACCCACACCCTGCACCAGGGCGAGGAATGCCTGCGCGACACGGCCCCCACCCCCGCCCTGCGCCGCAAACTCGCCGACCAACTCGACGACCTCACACGGGCATTGCGAGTCAGGGACCACTAGCACCCACCCCCCGAGGCTGATCGTCCTCCCCAGCCTCCGCAGCACCGAGGACGATCAACCTCACAACACACCACCCCTCGGACGACCTCCACGGCCGAACCGAGCCCAACACGTTTTCCCCGTACGGGAGTACCCCCATTCGGGTCTGGATCGTTGAACTCCCCGGGCGCGCCCCGGCCACCGCGCTCAAGCTGGAACTCGCCCCACCCAGCGCCACGGAGGACAACGATGAGCACACCGCCGCTCGCCTCAGGCCACCACGCCCCCCACGCCCTGCGGCCACTGCTCTACACCGTCCTCGACGCACTGCACTCCGGCACCCAGGCCCGCGGCGGCCCCCTGCCCGCCGGCGGACCCACAGCCGTCGCCGAACGCGTACGCGACGCCGTCGGCGACATCCTCCCGACCGACGGCGACCCCGACGCCCTACGACGCCTCGTCCACACCCTCACCGAAGGCGCCGCCGACCCGGCCGACCCCCGCTGCGCCGCCCACCTGCACTGCCCACCCCTCGCCGTCGCCACCGCCGCCGACCTCGCCGCCTCCGCCCTCAACCCCTCCCTCGACTCCTGGGACCAAGCCCCCGCGGCCTCCGAACTGGAAAACCTGGTCACCTCGGCCCTCGCCCGGGAAACAGGCGCAACCGACGCCCTGATCACCACCGGCGGCACCGAATCCAACCAACTCGCCCTCCTCCTCGCCCGCGAAACACACGGCCCCGGCATCCGGCTCGTCCACGGCGCCAACGCCCACCACTCACTGCCCCGCGCCGCCTGGCTCCTCGGCCTGCCCGAACCCGTGGTCGTCCCCGCCCCCGCCGGCACCCTCGACCCCGCCGCCCTCGACGAAGCCCTCACCACCGTCCCAGGACCCCTGCTCGTCGCCGCCACCGCAGGCACCACCGACGCCGGACTCATCGACCCCCTCCCCGACATCGCCGCCCGCTGCGCCGCCCACCGCACCCGCCTCCACATCGACGCCGCCTACGGCGGAGGGCTCCTGTTCAGCAACCGGCACCGAACCAAACTCACCGGCCTCGAAGCCGCCGACACCATCACCCTCGACCTGCACAAACTCGGCTGGCAACCCATCGCCGCAGGCCTCCTCACCGTCAAGAACCCCCACGACCTCACCGCCCTCAACCAACACGCCGACTACCTCAACGCCCACGACGACACCGAAACCGGCCTCCCCGACCTCCTCGGCCGCTCCCTGCGCACCACCCGCCGACCCGACGTCCTCAAAATCGCCGTCACCCTCAAGACCCTCGGCCGCACCGGCCTCGCCACCCTCGTCGACCAGGTCTGCGACCACGCCCACACCCTCGCCGCCCTCGTCCACGACCACCCCGGCCTCGAACTACACGACCAACCCACCATCAGCACCGTCCTGTTCCGGCCCACCGGCGCCACCGACGACACCGTGGCCCGCATACGACGACAACTGCTCCACGACGGCAGAGCCGTCCTCGGCCGCGCCCGCCTCGACGGCCGACTCTGGCTCAAGGCCACCCTCCTCAACCCCCACACCAGGCCCGAAGACCTCACCGGCCTCCTGAAACTCGTGGAAGGAACCACCCCCCGATGACCCCGACGCCCCACCCCCCACACCACCAACCCGAAGCACCCCGCGACCTCGTCGGCATCGGCATCGGCCCCAGCAACCTCTCCCTCGCCGCCCTCGCCCACCCCCTCCCCGACCTCGACACCGTCTTCTACGAACAACGCCCCACCTTCGACTGGCACCCCGGCCTGCTCATCGACGGCGCCACCATCCAAGTCCCCTTCCTCGCCGACCTGGTGACCCTCGCCGACCCCGCCAACCCCTGGACCTTCCTCAACTACCTCAAGGCCCGAGACCGGCTCTTCCCCTTCTACTTCGCCGAGCGCTTCCACATCCACCGCGCCGAATACGACGCCTACTGCCGCTGGGTGTCCGACAACCTCCCCCAGCTGCGCTTCGGCCACCAGGTCGACGCCGTCCGCTGGAACCCCGAACGCGACCTCTTCGAAGTCGACTTCACCCAACTCGACACCGACGGAGAAGCCGAAGCCCTCGGCCGGACCTACACCAGGAACGTCGTCCTCGGCATCGGCACCGAGCCCTACATCCCCGAACCACTCAAACCCCTCGTCGAGACACCCGGCGTCCCCGTCCACCACGCCGCCGACTACCTCGACCACCGCGACACCCTCCTCGCCGCAGGCCACGTCACCGTCATCGGCTCCGGACAATCAGGCGCCGAAGTCTTCCTCGACCTGCTCCGCAACCGCCCCACCGGCCAAGAAAACCTCCACTGGCTCGGCCGCACCGAAGCCTTCGCCCCCATGGAGTACTCGAAGCTCGGCCTCGAACACTTCACCCCCGACTACACCCGCTACTTCCACGCCCTCCCAGAAAGCGCCCGCGACCGCCTCATCACCACCCAATGGCAGCTCCACAAAGCCATCGACACCGACACCATCGCCGCCATCCACGAAGAGCTCTACCGCCGCACCCTCCACGACAGCTGGCCCGACGCCGTCCTCACCCCCGGCGTCCACGTCCGCACCGCCGGCCGCATCGCCACCACCCAGATCGAACTCCACCTGGAACACACCCAGCAAAACACCCGCTCCCGCCTCACCACCGACGCCGTCGTCCTCGCCACCGGCTACCGCGAACGCCCCCTCGACCGCATCCTCGCCGGCCTCGACCCCTACCTACGGCGCGACAACCGCGAACGCCCCCGCATCGACGAACAGTTCCGCCTCGTCCTCGACCCCGTCGTCACCGGCGCCGTCTACGTCCAGAACGCCGAACGCCACACCCACGGCATCGGCACCCCCGACCTCGGCCTCGCCGCCTGGCGCAGCGCCACCATCCTCAACACCCTCACCCCGAAAGAGCCCTACCGCCTGCCCACCCGCACCGCCTTCACCACCTTCGGCCTCCACCAACACCCACAGGTCCCGCACGCACGGCAGGCACTTCGAGCCCTCACACCACTCATCGACGGCCGGTAAAAGAAGAGGGACGACGGGAGAACCTCCCACCGTCCCTCACGCACACAACCCCCGGACCCCTAGAACACCGGCGTACCGTCCCTCGTCAACTTCCAGTCCACCGACGCGAAGTCCTTCGGATCCAGCACACCCTTCGCCGTCACCCACTCCGAAATCCGCGTCCGGATCTCCGTCGACTCCGACCACAGCTCCTTCGCCGACGCCACATACGGAAACGCACCACCACCATTGGCCCGGTAGTTGTTCACCGCCAACACGAACTGCTGAGCATCGTCCAACGCGACACCCCCGTACGACAGATTCCTGATCCGCGAACCCACAGCCCGCGCGATGTCGATCTCGTACGACAACCCCGACACATAGTCGTAGTTGTAGTCCGGACGACCCCCCGCGTTCGTCAGCTTCTCCACATCCACCGCCGCACCCGCCGCCGTCTGCACGAAATACTGCGCCGAATACTCCAGATACGCCCTGACCTGCGCACCCGTCATCAACTTCGCGACCAGCGTGTTGTCGTACACATACAGACTCGACAGATCCCGGATCGTCACCTCACCCGCCGGGATCTGAGACGTCCGCGAGAACGGCGACGCCTGCGCGATCACCGGCACCGACGCGTACTCCGTACCCGCCAACGCCGCCCGGACCACGTCCTCCTGCACCCTCGTGATCAAGTCGATGATCGGCGCGTCCTTGTACCGCGCCTCCACCGTCGTCAACGTCTCCGTCGCCGTACCGACCACCTGATTCACATACGCCACCACGACATCGTGATCGTCCTTCAGCAGCTTCGTGATCCTCGGATCGTCCGCCACCGAATTCGAGTTCAGCACCGACGCCTTCACCGACTCGACCGACCAACGACCCTTCGCGAAGACCAACTCGAAGTCGAACAACGACAACCGCTCCGCATACGCCAACGGCTCCGACAGAACCACCGACCTGCCCGTCTGCGCGTTGGTCACCCTCAGCTCGGGAATCTCCACATGCGCATGCCCGACCAGAATCGCGTCGATCCCCGGCACCTGCTGCGCCACCAACGCCGCCGAGTTCTCCACATACGGCAACTGGTCACCGTACGACGACGTCCCCGACGACCCCGAATGCGCCGACACCACCACCACGTCAGCACCCATCGACCGCAGCCGCGGCACCCACTTCGCCGCCTGCTCCTCAAGACCCGGGAACGTCAACTTCCCCTGCACATACGCCTTGTCCCAGATCGCGATCCCCGGGTTCGTCAGCCCCAGCACCGCCACTTTCACCGGCGGCGCACCCTTCACATGGAACGTCTTCATGAAGTACGGCGGAAACGCCGGCTTCAACGTCTTCGCGTCCAACGCGTTCGCCCCCAGCAGCGGGAAATCACACTGCTCCTCGAACTTGCGCAACGTCTCGATGCCGTAGTTGAACTCATGGTTGCCCAACGCCACCGCGTCATACCCGATCGCGTTCATCGCCGCCGCCATCGGATGCACCGGACCACCGTCCGCGGTGATCGGATCCACCTTCGCGTAGTAGTACGTCAACGGCGTGCCCTGAATCGTGTCGCCCGCGTCCAGCAACAGCGTGTTCCGACGGCCCTTCTCCTCACGGACCCGGTTCACCAGCGTCGAGATCCGTGACAGACCCTGCGCGTTGCCCTGCGCGTCCGCGTACTCCGCGTCCTTGAAGTAGTCCCAGTTGAAGACATGACCATGCAGATCCGTCGTGCCCATCACCGTCAGCGCATACCGCTTCACCGGCCGATGCCCATACCCCTTCTCCGCATCCGAAGCCTCCGCGGCCTCCGCGGCCTCCGCCGCCGGAGCCGCCGCCGCACCGGCCAACGCCACCCCCGCACCCGTCACAGCCGACTTCTTCAGAAACTTCCGACGATTCAACGGCATGGCTCGATCCCCTCCGGCAATGGTCAACAACGCGCGTAGATTCTGACCCGTACACGCCGCAACGCAATAGCCCCCACAGGTTTCGATCCGATGACCAGCCACATCCCCACGCAGGTAAGAAGTGACAGAGTGGGACGTATGACCACCCCGACACCCGACGACCCCCAACCCGCCGTCCCCTACGGCACTCCCGACGCCCCCCGCATCGCCGTCCGCGGCGAAGCCCACCTCGAAGTCGACCCCGAGATCGCCCGCATCGGCATCACCGTCGCCTCCCGCGGCAAAGACCGCCGCGCCGCCCTCGACGACCTCACCCGCCGCAACACCACCGCCCTCAACCTCATCAAGACCTACGGCGAAGCAGTCGAGCGACTCGAAACCGGCGCCTTCTCCATCACTCCGCAACTCAAAGAAGGCCGCGGCGAACGCATCCACGCCCACCACGGCCGCGTCCACATCACCGCCGAACTCACCGACTTCACCGCCCTCGGCGAACTCACCACCCGCCTCGCCGACCTCGACCTCACCCGCGTCGACGGCCCCTGGTGGGCCCTACGCCCCCACTCACCAGCCCACCGCACAGCCCGACAACAAGCAGTACGCGAAGCCGTACAACGCGCCCGCGAATACGCCGAAGCACTCGGCACCACCCTCGCCGCCCTCGTGGAACTCGCCGACATCGGCGCCGAGAACACCCCGCCCGCCTACCCCGCAGCCGCCGGCGGCCGCATGCGTTCCATGGCCTACGGCGCCCCCCAAGAGACCGCCGCCGCCCCACTCGACCTCGAACCCCAACGCCAACACGTCCACGCCCAGGTCAACGCCCGATTCACCATGGCACCCCCACAGCTGTGACCCCGGCAGTGCGTCCAGCAGTGCTCCCAGCCGGGATCACCAGCGGAAAGGCACCCGAAAGGCATCCGAAAGGCACCCCGTGATCGCACAGGAATTCGCCCGCCGAATGCTCATCGGAGCACCCCGCCGCACAATTCAACACTTGTCGATACCCCGTCACCCAAAGGTCGTCGAGTAGTCATGCACACCCAATTCCCTACCCACCGGTAAGCCCTAGGGTCACCTCATGCGCCGAGCAAAAATCGTCTGCACACTGGGCCCCGCCACCCACACGTACGACCAGATCAAAGCCCTGGTCGAAGCCGGAATGGACGTAGCCCGCTTCAACCTCAGCCACGGCACCCACGCCGAACACGAGGAGCGCTACCGGCACGTACGCAAGGCCGCCGACGAGACCGGCCACAGCGTCGGCACCCTCGCCGACCTTCAAGGCCCGAAGATCCGCCTCGGCCACTTCACCGAAGGACCCGTACTCCTTGAACGCGGCGACACCTTCACCATCACCGTCGAAGCAAACACCGAAGGCAACGGCCACACCTGCGGCACCACCTACCCCGGCCTCGCCACCGACGTCACCCCCGGCGAACACATCCTCGTCGACGACGGAAAAGTCTGCCTCGAAGTCACCGCCATCGACGGACCCCGCGTCCACACCACGGTGATCGAAGGAGGCATGGTCTCCGACCACAAAGGCCTCAACCTCCCCGGCGTCTCCGTCTCCGTCCCCGCCCTCTCCGACAAGGACGAAGCCGACCTCCGCTGGGCCCTGCGCACCGGCTTCGACATCGTCGCCCTCTCCTTCGTCCGCAGCGGCCGCGACATCGACGACGTCCACCGCATCATGGACGAACAAGGCCGCCGCCTCCCCGTCATCGCCAAAGTGGAGAAACCCCAAGCCGTCGAAGCCATCGACGACATCGTCGCCGCCTTCGACGGCATCATGGTCGCCCGCGGAGACCTCGGCGTCGAAATGCCCCTCGAACAGGTCCCACTCGTCCAAAAGCGCGCCATCAAACTCGCCAAACGCAACGCCAAACCGGTCATCGTCGCCACCCAGATGCTCGACTCCATGATCGAGAACTCCCGCCCCACCCGCGCCGAAGCCTCAGACGTCGCCAACGCCGTCATCGACGGCACCGACGCGGTGATGCTCTCGGGCGAGACGAGCGTCGGCAAACACCCGATCGAAACCGTCCTGACGATGGCGAAGATCGTCGAAGCCGCCGAGGAAGACCTCCTCGCCAAAGGCCTCCCGCCCCTCACCGAAAGCAACAAACCCCGCACCCAAGGCGGCGCGGTCGCCCGAGCCGCGGCCGAGATGGGCGACTTCCTCGGCGCCAAGTTCCTCGTCGCCTTCACCCAGTCCGGCGACACCGTCCGCCGACTGTCCCGCTACCGCTCCCCGATCCCGCTCCTTGCGTTCACCCCCGAACCGGCGACCCGCTCCCAGCTCAGCCTCACCTGGGGCGTGGAGACCTTCCTCGGCCCCCAGGCGGACTCCACGGACGCGATGGTCGACCAGGTGGACGAGCTGCTGCTGAAGTACGGCCGCTGCGAAAAGGGCGACAGCGTGGTCATCACGGCCGGCTCCCCACCCGGCGTCTCAGGCTCGACGAACCTGGTCCGGGTGCATCACATCGGCGAGGACGACAAGTAGAGCGTCAGTGCTTGGGGCCTACGTGGGCGTCCATGAGTGCGACTGAGGCTTTGCGGGCGATGGAGATGTTGAAGGGGTCGCTACCGCGAGCAAGGGTGGTCCATTCGACGCCCACCTTGTCGAGGGTGTCGGAGAAGAGCTTCCGGATGTCGTCCGACTTGTTGGCGAAGAAGTAGCGGGGGTATTCGTAGCGCTTGCGCTCACCGGCTACGAGGCGGGTGGTCCAGTTGGTGATGCGACATCCGTCGGAGTGGATGAGGCCGCGGATGAACTCCCAAGGGTGCGCATCGACGATGGCTTGCTGCCAGGGGACCAGGGCGATGAGGCGCTCGTGCTTCTTGCCGGGGCCGTGTTGGGGAAACAGGCAATGCAGGTGCTTCGAGTAGACCTTTACGTTGCTGCAGCCGGTCCTGCGGACGCGGCAGACGGAGTTGTCGGGGAAGACTGCGCGCATGGCCTGCTCGCAGTCGTCCATGAGGCCGCGCCACGACTCGGTGCAGGCGATCATGAGGTTGGGCACTCGATGCTCGGAGTAGTGACTGATGTGCCCATCGCCGAGATACAGGCCCAGCAGGTAGCTATACGCGGGTTCATCGAGGTCCCGTCCGTCGCAGCGGGGGCACTTGGGATCGTGCTTGCCAGGGCATTCGCCGCGTTTCGCTCGGTCCAGATGCTTCCAGTAGCCGACGGTGCCGAGCGGCACGTTCAGGTGCCGTGCGACCTCGGCGTTCTTCGTGCCGCTGCGCAGGAGGGTGAGGGCCTTCTGTCGTACCTCAGTGCCGTGAAAGTTCATACGAGCACTCTGCGTCACTGATCGTGACTGAGCGCAGCAAAAAGCGGATGTTCACGAGAACGGGAACATCCGCTTTCAAAGTGCCGGGTACGGGATTCGAACCCGTATGTCCTCTCGGACAGATGTGTTTGAGACATCCGCGTAAGCCTATTCCGCCAACCCGGCTTGGCACTTCCGTGAGTGTACCGGGTCACCGTAGCCCTCCGCCTCTAGGTAGGCTGCATGAACAGCAGTACCTGCCCGGCCCGTAACGAGGAGCCCCCGTGACCGCCCCCGAGTCGCCCCAGCCCGTAGACGCGCCCGACGACGACAAGTCGCACGTGCCTCCGCTGACGACCCGTGTCGTCATCGCCGAGGACGAGGCCCTGATCCGGCTCGACCTCAAGGAGATGCTGGAGGAAGAGGGCTACAGCGTCGTGGGCGAGGCCGGTGACGGTGAGCGGGCCGTCGAGCTCGCCCGCGAGCACAAGCCGGACCTGGTGATCCTGGACGTGAAGATGCCGAAGCTCGACGGCATCTCGGCGGCCGAGAAGATCGCGGAGGAGCGCATCGCCCCGGTGCTGATGCTGACCGCGTTCTCGCAGCGCGACCTGGTGGAGCGGGCGAGGGACGCCGGTGCGATGGCGTATCTGGTGAAGCCGTTCAGCAAGAGTGATGTCGTTCCGGCGATCGAGATGGCCGTCTCGCGCTTCACGGAGCTGCGGGAGCTGGAGAACGAGATCGCGGACCTCACTCTGCGGTTGGAGACCCGGAAGCTGGTGGACCGGGCGAAGTCGATTCTGCAGACGGAGTACGGGCTGACGGAGCCGGCGGCGTTCCGGTGGATTCAGAAGACGTCGATGGATCGTCGGATGTCGATGCAGCAGGTGGCCGAGGCGGTCATCGCGGATGCGGACGAGAAGAAGGGCAACAAGGGCTGACGTTTCGCCCCTGTACGCCGACGAGGCCCGCGCCCCCGGAAGGGGGTGCGGGCCTCGACGTATACCCGGTGTGGCGCTCAGTCCTCGCCGAGGTACGCCTTGCGTACCGACTCGTCGTGGAGGAGGTCCGCTCCGCTGCCGGAGAGGACGATCTTGCCGACTTCCATGACGTGGCCGTGGTCGGCGAGGGAGAGGGCGGCTTGGGCGTTCTGCTCGATGAGCAGGATGGTGGTGCCCTGGCTCTTGAGTTCCTGGATGGTTGCCATGATCTTCTGCATCATGATCGGGGAGAGGCCCATGGAGGGTTCGTCGAGCATGAGCAGTTTGGGTCGGGACATGAGGGCGCGTCCCATGGCGAGCATCTGCTGTTCCCCGCCGGAGAGGGTTCCCGCGGCCTGCTTTCTGCGTTCCCCGAGGATGGGGAAGAGGTCGTAGGCGCGCTGGATGTCCTTTTCGATGCCTTCTTTGTCGGTGCGGAGGAAGGCGCCGAGGCGGAGGTTGTCCTCGATGGTCATGCGGGGAAAGATGTGTCGGCCTTCGGGGGAGTGGGCGAGTCCGAGGGCGACGATTTTGTGTGCGGGGGTTTTGTTGAGTGATTTGCCGTCGAACTTGATGTGTCCGGCGAGGGGTTGGAGGAGCCCGGAGAGGGTGCGGAGGGTGGTGGTCTTTCCGGCGCCGTTGGTGCCGATGAGGGTGACGACTTCGCCGGCGTTCACCTTGAAGGAGATGCCTTTGACGGCTTCGATCTTGCCGTAGGCGACCCTGAGGTCTTCGACCTCGAGCAGTGCGGTCATGTGGCGTCTCCTTCCCTGGTGTTCTGGGCTTCGGCGGCTTCGACTTCGGCGACTTCGTCGGTGCCTGGTGCGCCTTCGAAGGGTGTGCCGAGGTAGGCGGCGATGACGCGTTCGTCGGCTTGGACGATGTCGGCGGTGCCTTCGACGAGTTTTTCGCCTTGTACGAGGACGGTGACCCGGTCGGAGAGGTTCATGATGAACCGGATGTCGTGCTCGATGACGAGGACGGCGGTGCCCTTGTCGCGGATGGCGAAGACGAGTTCCTCGGTGGCCCGGGTTTCCTGGGGGTTCATGCCGGCGGTGGGTTCGTCGAGGAGGAGGAGGCCGGGTTCGCTCGCGAGTGCTCGGGCGATTTCGAGCTTGCGTTGTTCGCCGTAGGGCAGGTTGCGGGCGAGGTGGTCGGCTTTTGCGGCGAGGCCGGTGAACTCGAGGAGTTCCATGGCTCGTTCGCGGGATTCCTGTTCGGCTTTTTTGAAGCCGGGGAGTCGCAGGAGTGCTGACCAGAGGCCTTCTTTGGTGCGGGTGTGGCGTCCTACGAGCACGTTTTCCAGGACGGTCATGTTGGCGAAGAGCCGGATGTTCTGGAAGGTGCGGGCGATGCCTGCCTGGGTGACGAGGTGGGGCTTGGGTGGCAGGACGGTGCCCTTGTACTTCACGGTTCCGCTGGTGGGCACGTAGAGGCCGGTGAGGCAGTTGAAGAAGGTGGTTTTGCCTGCGCCGTTGGGGCCGATGAGGCCGACGATCTCGCCGGTGTTGACGGTGAGGTCGACGGAGCGTACGGCGGTGAGGCCGCCGAATTTCATGGTGACGTCGCTGGCGTCGAGGACGGTGGTGGGGGCGGTGGTTGTGGTGGTCATCGCGGTCACGTCCCTGTCTTGGCGACGCCGGTGGCACCTTCGGGCAGTGGGGTGTCCTTGGGTACGTCGAGTTGTCCGGTTTCGTGGAATTCGAGCTGTTTCCTGCGGTCTGCGACGAGGCCTTCGGGCCTGAAGCGCATGAGGAGCATCAGGGCGATGCCGAAGAGGAGCAGCTGGTAGTCCGCCATGAACTGGAGTTTGGCCGGGATGAGGTAGAGCAGTGCGGCGCCGATGACGGGGCCGCTGATGGTGCCCATGCCGCCGAGGATGACGGCGGCGAGGAGGAAGGCGGAGTTGGGTGGTACGGGGCCGGCGAACTGGTATTGCTCGGGGGTGACGCTGTAGGACACGTGGGCCTGGACGGTGCCGGCGAGGCCGGCGAGGGAGGCGCCGAGTGCGAAGGCGAGGAGTTTGAGGCGGAAGCCGTTGATGCCCATGGCGGTGGCGGCGGTCTCGTCTTCGCGGATGGCGACCCAGGCGCGGCCGATGCGGGATTCCGCGGAGCGGCGGAAGACCATGACGACGATGGCGGTGAACAGCAGCATCAGCAGGTAGTAGTTGCCGCTGCGGGTGAGTTCGTGGCCGAGGACGTCGTGGGGGAGGCCGAGGTTGAAGCCGAAGATCTCCAGGTCGGGGATGTTCGGGACGCCGTTGGAGCCGTTGGTGACGTCGGGGCCGCTGTTCCCGTTGAGGTTGTTCATGGTGATGCGGAAGATCTCACCGAAGCCGAGGGTGACGATGGCGAGGTAGTCGCCGCGCAGCCGCAGGGTGGGGGCGCCGATGACGACGCCGAAGATCAGTGAGGCGAGGGCTCCGGTGAGGACTGCTGCCCAGAACGGGAAGTGGACGCCGATGGTCGACTGGGGTGAGCCGGAGACCAGGGCGGCGGCGTAGGCGCCGACGCCGAGGAAGGCGACGTATCCGAGGTCGAGGAGGCCGGCGAGTCCGACGACGACGTTGAGGCCGAGGGCGACGGTGGCGAAGATGAGGATGTTCGCGCCGATGAGGGCGAACTGGTCGTTGCCCTGGGTGAAGGGGAAGCAGATCGCGGCGACGAAGGCTGCCGTGAGGGTGACGTTGCGGTGTTTGGCCGTCAGTGTGGAGAGGCGTTTGAGGAGGCCTGCTCGGGTGAGGGCGGTGAATCCGAACGCGGCGATGATGAGGAAGCCGATGAACAGTTCGGAGTATTCGGTGCCGATGCCGTAGGCGAAGACGTACAGTCCGGCGCCGAAGCCGGCCGCGATGATGAGGATCTCGGCCCAGCTGGGGAGGTCCTTGGCGCGGCTGGGGTCGGGGGCGGCGAGGGTGTGGCGGATCCTGCCCCACAGGCCTGGTGTGGGGTCGTTGTCGTCGTAGGGCTGGTCGGCGGGGAGGCCGAAGGCGCCTATGGCGGCTATGAGGGAGCCGATGCCGGAGACCCAGGCTCCGGGTTCGAGGTTGACGAGTCCGCCGAGTTCGTCGCTGATGGCGCCCATGGAGTAGCCGGTGGTGCCGAGGACGCCGAGGGTGAGGAGGCGGACGGGGCTGTTGGTGCCGCCGGGGGTGAGCCAGTTCAGTCCTCGGATGCCTTGGCCGGAGAGGGTGAAGAGGAGGGTGAGGATGGCTCCGACGAGGGTGAGGATCTGCAGGCCGCCGGGGTAGCCGGTGACGGTGAGGTTGCCGGGGAATTCCTCGGTCCAGGTCCAGGCGAGGAAGGTGCCGACGAGGGCGGTGGCGGAGCCGGCGACGGTGATGGCGCGTGCCGCGGTGGGCGGCAGCGGGATCAGGGGGGTCGCGTGGGGCGCCTTGGTGGTGGTGCTGGTGGCGGTGTTCGTGTTGGTGGTCATGGGTATCACGCCCGATCCGCGACGCGTTCGCCGAGCAGGCCTTGTGGCCTGATCAGGAGGACGAGGATGAGGAGGACGAAGGCCCAGACGTCCTTCCAGGCGCCGCCGCCGAAGAGGTCCATGCCGGGTATGTCGCCTATGTAGCCGGTGGCGAGGGATTCGGCGACGCCGAGGACGAGGCCGCCGAGCATGGCGCCGTAGATGTTGCCGATGCCGCCGAGGACGGCGGCGGTGAAGGCTTTGAGGCCCATGAGGAAGCCCATGCGGAAGCCGACCTGGCCGTTTTTGAGGCCGTAGGCGACGGCGGCGATGGCGGCGAACGCGGCGCCGATGGCGAAGGCCATGACGATGATGCGGTCGGTGTTGATGCCCATCAGCTTGGCGGTGTCGGGGTCCTGGGCTGTGGCCTGCATGCCGCGGCCGGAGCGGGTCTTCGTGACGAAGAGGCCGAGGGCGATCATGCAGAGGGGTGCGGCGATGAGGACGAAGAGGTCGCCGCGTTGGATGTTGGCGCCGAAGACGTCGAAGGGGCCGCCGTCGAACTGGGGGAAGGGGCGGTCCTTCTTGGCGTCGGGGTACCACATCCAGACGACCTGTTGCAGGACGATGGACAGGCCGATGGCGGTGATGAGGGGTGCCAGGCGTGGTGCGGTGCGCAGGGGCCGGTAGGCGAAGCGTTCCGCGGCGGTGGCGACGGCGACGGATACGAGGATGCCGCCGAGGATCATGAGGGGTACTGCGGCGCCGAGGGCGAAGCCTTCGGGGAGCCAGAGATAGACGGTGAGGGCCCCGAAGCCCCCGACCATGAAGATCTCGCCGTGGGCGAAGTTGATGAGCTGGACGATGCCGTAGACCATCGTGTAGCCGATCGCGATGAGTCCGTACATCGCGCCGAGGATGAGTCCATTGGCCAGCTGTTGCGGCAGTTCGTTCACCGCAGGGCCTCCGTGGAGTGGTTCGGATATGGCGCCGCGCGGGAGCGCTGGTGGGCGCTCCCGCGCGGCCTGGATCAATGTGTGCGTTGGGAGGGCTGGTTACTGGGCTTCGTTCAGCCGACCTTGGGGGCGGCGCTGTATTCGGGCGTCCACGCGCCGTTCTTGACCTTGTAGGCGGTCATGAGGGTGTTGGTGGTGTCGCCGAACTCGTCGTAGGAGATGGCTCCGGTGACGCCGTCGAACTTGACCTTGGCCATGGCGTCGAGGACTGCCTTGCGGCCGTCGCTGGGGAGCTTGCCGTCGTTGCCTTCGACTGCCAGCTTGACGGCTTCGATGATGGACCAGGTGGCGTCGTAGGTGAGGCCGCCGTAGGCCTCGTAGGCGTCCTTGTAGCCCGCGTTCTTGTAGTTCGCGATGAACTCCTTGGCGGACGGGAGCTGCTCGACGGGCTTGCCGACGCTGGTGGCGAGGTCGCCGTCGGCCTTCTTGTTGAGCTTGGGGAACTCGCCGGAGTAGATGCCGTCGCCGCCCATGAGCGGGATGTTCTGGCCGCTGTCCTTGAGCTGCTGGCTCAGGGGGGCGGCGGCGGGGTATTCGCCGCCGTAGTAGAGGGCTTCGGCGCCGGTCTTCTTGATCTTGGCGACGACGGCGTTGAAGTCGCGGTCGTCGGGGTTGATGTGGTCGCTTCCGACGATCTTGCCACCGAGCTTGGTGTAGTTCGCCTTGAAGGAGGCGGCGAGGCCGGCGCCGTAGGTCTTCTGGTCGTCGATCAGGTACGTCTTCTTGATGCCGGCCTTGGTGTACAGGTACTCGGCGGCGAAGGCGCCCTGGATCTCGTCCGTGGTGGCGGTGCGGAAGAAGGTCTTGAACTGGCGGACCGACTTGCCGGTCTTCCAGCCGTCGCCCTGGGTGAGTTCCGTGCCGGTGTTGGCGGGGGAGATCTGGGTCAGTCCGGCGTCGCTGAGCGGCTTCTGCATCTGCTGGGAGACGCTGGAGTTCAGCGGGCCGACGACGCCGAGGACGTCCTTGTCGCTGATGAACTTCTGGGCGTTCTGCTGGCCGACGGAGGGCTGGGCCTGGTCGTCGAGGGGTTCGATCTTGAACTCGACGCCCTTGACGTACTCGTCCTTGTTGGCCGTCTTGGCGGCCAGGTCGGCGGAGTTCTTGATGCCGAGGCCCAGCGCCGACAGGTCGCCGGTGGTGGGGGCGTCGACACCGATCACAACTGTGGTCTTGTCGCCGCTGGTGCTCTTGCCGTCGTCGTCACGCGAGCCACAGGCGGTGAGTGTCAGCGATCCCGCCGCGAGTGCGGCGGTGATAGCGATGATCGAACGTTGACGCACGAATCAGGTCCTTTCCCTGGCACGGCGGCTCCCCGTGGAACGCACCGAGTCGGGCGCTGGGGTCGAAATGACTTCGAATCCGCTGGCGCGGTGACTGGGCGTGACTCTAAGCGGGTGGGGGGAACGCGGAGGAGTGTCTGGCCAAGGCTGTGACGCTCTTGTTATGACACGACGTAATGCAGAGCGGTACGCAGTTGGGTGATTGCGTGGAATTTGTGCGGATTCGACCAGTCCGCATGTTGAGAACCCGCAGGGTGGGCCGTGATGGTTTCAGTAGCGTTCTGGGCTTTTGGTGATGACAGGAAATAGCTGATGTCGATGGCGCGGGCGATGTGTGGGGTGGTGTGGGTGCGAGGGGCCACCGCGGTGGGGTCAGGGGCCTTCGTTGCGCGCGTATTACGTAGAGTTACGCTCAGGGAAGTGGGTCCGGCGTTTGCCGGTACATGCGCGCATTCCGTGACGTGCGCGGCGATCACCGGTCACCGGTTGTCTGTCACCGGTCACCGGTCACGGCGCCGATTGCCGATCACGGATCACGGATCGCCTGGCACCGTTCACTGCCATGGGCCTTTGCCGGGGCCGCCGTTGCGGTACCACTTCTCGCAGCCGGTGCGTGCCGTGCGGTCGATCGACCGTTCGGCGGCCTTGGTGTCGCCGCGCTTCCACTCGGCGCGGGCGGCGTCCACGGCGTCCATGAGGATCTCGTACTGGCCGTTGGACAGGCCCATCGACTGGTAGTCGCCGTAGGTGTCGTCCTTCAACTGGCGGCGGGACCAGTACGTGACGATCCGGGTGCACAGGTCCTGTGGCGACGTGGTCTCGGGAGTGGGGGAGCGGGTTCCGGTGGTGGCGCCGCCCGGCACGCCCGCCATCCCGCTCGGCGCTTCGCCCGGCGCCCCGTCGGGTGCGCTGGAGTCGCCGCATCCGGTGAGCAGGCCGCCCGTCAGGAGCGCCAGTCCGAGGCCGAATCCGAGTAGTGCCGCCGTCCTTGGGGTTCCTCCCGCGGTCATGTTTCGACGCTAGGCCGGTATGGGGGGTCGGGCCAGGGCTCAGTCGGTCGCGCGCATCCGGGTTTCGTCGGCGGGCCGTACGTCCCGCAGCAGACAGGTCAGGCGTGCGGTGCACACCCGTCGTCCGTCCTCGTCGCTGATCACGATCTCGTACGTGGCCGTGGACCGCCCCTGGTGCACGGGTGTGGCCACTCCGGTCACCAGTCCGGAGCGCGCGCCTCGGTGGTGGGTGCAGTTGAGATCGACGCCGACCGCGATCTTGGAGCTTCCTCCGTGGAGCATGGACCCCACGGATCCGAGTGTCTCGGCGAGCACCGCGGAGGCGCCGCCGTGCAGGAGTCCGTACGGCTGGGTGTTGCCCTCCACCGGCATGGTCCCGACGACGCGCTGCGCCGACGCCTCCACGATCTCCACGCCCATGCGCGTGCCGAGGTGTCCCGCGGAGAACAGTGCCTGCAGGTCGACGCCGAGTGCGGCGTACTCGTCGATGACCTCCTGCGGGAACTTCACGTGCTGCTGCTCACCCATGGGGCCCGGCTCCGTTCGTCATGCCAACCTGGTGGCTGAGCAAACGCTCAGTCGGTCGCCGATTGTTCCAGACGTACGACGACGGACTTGCTGGCCGGGGTGTTGCTGGTGTCCGCCGTGGCATCCAGCGGCACGAGGACGTTGGTTTCGGGGTAGTACGCGGCGGCGCACCCGCGCGCGGTGGGGTAGTGCACGACCCGGAAGCCGGGAGCCCGCCGTTCCACGCCGTCCCGCCACTCGCTCACGAGATCGACGTACGCCCCGTCGGTCACCCCGAGCAACTGCGCGTCGTCGGGGTTGACCAGCACCACCCGGCGGCCGTTCTTGATGCCCCGGTAGCGGTCGTCGAGGCCGTAGATCGTGGTGTTGTACTGGTCGTGCGAGCGCAGGGTCTGCAGGAGCAGGCGGCCCTTCGGCAGTTTCGGGTACTCGACCGGCGCGGCGGTGAAGTTGGCCTTCCCGGTGGCGGTCGGGAAGCGGCGTTCGTCGCGGGGGGCGTGGGGGAGCGCGAAGCCCCCGGGGTGTGCGACGCGCGCGTTGAAGTCCTCGAAGCCGGGGATCACGCGGGCGATGCGGTCGCGGATGGTGGCGTAGTCCTTCTCGAACTCCTCCCACGGGACCTTGCTGTTCTCGCCGAGCACCCGGCGGGCGAGGCGGCACACGATCGCCGGCTCGGACAGCAGATGGGTGCTCGCGGGATCCAGGCGGCCTCGGGAGGCGTGCACCATGCCCATGGAGTCCTCGACGGTCACGAACTGCGCGGTGCTTTTCCCGTTCGGGTCGACCTGGAGATCGCGTTCGGTGCGGCCGAGCGTCGGCAGGATCAGGGCGCGCGCGCCCGTGACGGCGTGCGAGCGGTTGAGCTTGGTCGACACGTGCACGGTCAGCCGGGCGCGCCGCATGGCCGCCTCGGTGACGTCGGTGTCGGGGGAGGCGGAGACGAAGTTGCCGCCCATGGCGAAGAAGACCTTCGCCTCGCCGTCGCGCAGGGCGCGGATGGCCCGTACGACGTCGTAGCCGTGCTCGCGGGGCGGTGCGAAGCCGAACTCCTTCTCCAGGGCGTCGAGGAACGCGGGGGCGGGGCGTTCGAAGATGCCCATCGTGCGGTCGCCCTGCACGTTCGAGTGGCCGCGCACCGGGCACACGCCCGCGCCCGGACGGCCTATGTTGCCGCGCAGGAGAAGGAAGTTGACGACCTCGCGGATGGTCGGCACGGAGTGCTTGTGCTGGGTGAGGCCCATCGCCCAGCACACGATGGTGCGCTCGGAGGCGAGGACCATGCGCAGGGCTTCCTCGATCTCGCTCTGGGACAGGCCGGTCGCGGTGAGTGTCTCGTCCCAGTCGGCGGCGCGGGCGGTCGCCGCGAACTCCTCGTAGCCGTGGGTGTGTTCGCGTACGAACTCCTCGTCGACCGCGCCCTCGCTGTCGAGGATCAGCTTGTTGAGGAGGCGGAAGAGGGCCTGGTCGCCGCCGATGCGGATCTGCAGGAACAGGTCGGTGAGTGCGGCGCCGGCGGTGAGGCCCTTGGGGGTCTGCGGGTTCTTGAAGCGCTCCAGGCCGGCCTCGGGCAGCGGGTTGACGCTGATGATCCGGGCGCCGTTCTCCTTGGCCTTCTCCAGAGCGGAGAGCATGCGCGGGTGGTTGGTGCCCGGGTTCTGGCCGGCGACGATGATCAGGTCTGCTTTGTGGAGGTCCTCCAGCAGGACGCTGCCCTTGCCGATGCCGATCGTCTCGGACAGGGCCGAGCCGGACGACTCGTGGCACATGTTGGAGCAGTCCGGCAGGTTGTTGGTGCCGAGTTCGCGCGCGAAGAGCTGGTAGAGGAAGGCGGCCTCGTTGCTGGTGCGGCCGGAGGTGTAGAAGAGGGCCTCGTCGGGGGAGGCGAGGGCGGTGATCTCCTCGGCGACGATGTCGAAGGCCCGTTCCCAGGTCACCGGCTCGTAGTGCGTTCCCCCTTCGGGGAGGTACACGGGGTGGGTGAGCCGGCCCTGCTGTCCCAGCCAGTAGCCGCTCCTGGTCGCGAGGTCGGCGACGGAGTGCGCGGCGAAGAACTCGGGGGTGACCCGGCGCAGGGTGGCCTCCTCGGCGACCGCCTTCGCGCCGTTCTCGCAGAACTCCGCCGCGTGCCGGTGCTCCGGCTCCGGCCAGGCGCAGCCCGGGCAGTCGAAGCCGTCCTTCTGGTTCACGCGCAGGAGGGTCAGCGCGGTGCGCCTGACGCCCATCTGCTGCTGCGCCATGCGCAGGCTGTGTCCGACGGCCGGGATCCCCGCGGCCGCGTGCTTCGGCTCGGCGACCTGCGGCGCGTCCTGGACGGGATCTGCCTTGGGCGGCTTCGTTGCCATCGCGCGCTCTCCTTGTTCCCTGGGTTCCCTGGGATTTCCTGGGATTTCCTGGCCGCGTACACCTGTGCGGTGTCTTTTCCGGGTGGTGTCCCGGACCCCAGCACTTCTCCGAAATACTCGCACGAGCCTGTGACAACGATCGAGGCCGGGCGAGGCGGCGGCACGAGCGACGATCGCGGTGGGCGGCGCCGTCTCGGGGGCGGCCGTCGGGGGCGGGCGGGCCGCACTGTCAGTGGCACGTGGCAGGATCGGGGTCGTGGCAGAAACAGCATCGAAGAAGACCGACAAGACCGCCGACGGCGCGCGCCCCCGCCTGATGCTCATGGACGGGCACTCGCTGGCCTACCGTGCGTTCTTCGCGCTGCCCGCGGAGAACTTCACGACCGCGACGGGCCAGCCGACGAACGCGATCTACGGCTTCGCGTCGATGCTGGCCAACACTTTGCGTGACGAGGCGCCCACTCACTTCGCGGTGGCGTTCGACGTCTCCCGCAAGACCTGGCGCTCCGAGGAGTTCACGGAGTACAAGGCGAACCGCTCCAAGACCCCGGACGAGTTCAAGGGGCAGGTCGAGCTGATCGGTGAACTGCTCGACGCGATGCACGCGCAGCGCTTCGCCGTCGACGGCTTCGAGGCGGACGACATCATCGCCACTCTCGCCACGCAGGCCGAGGCCGAGGGTTTCGAGGTGCTGATCGTCACCGGCGACCGTGACTCCTTCCAACTGGTCAGCGAGCACACGACCGTGCTGTATCCGACGAAGGGCGTCTCGGAGCTGACCCGGTTCACTCCGGAGAAGGTCTTCGAGAAGTACGGGTTGACGCCCGCGCAGTACCCCGACTTCGCGGCCCTGCGCGGCGACCCGTCCGACAACCTGCCGGGCATCCCGGGCGTCGGCGAGAAGACGGCCGCGAAGTGGATCAACCAGTTCGGTTCCTTCGCGGAGCTGGTCGAGCGCGTGGAGGAGGTCAAGGGCAAGGCCGGGCAGAACCTCCGCGAGCACCTCGAGGCCGTCAAGCTGAACCGGCGGCTGACCGAGATGGTCCGTACCGTCGAGCTGCCCAGGACGGTCCCCGACCTGGAGCGCGCTCCGTACGACCGCAAGGCGGTCGCGGTGGTCCTGGACACCCTGGAGATCCGCAACCCGTCGTTGCGTGAACGGCTGCTCGCCGTCGACCCCGGCGCCGAGGAGGCCGAGTCGACGCCGGTCGTCGAGAGCGGTGTGGAGCTCGACGGCTCGGTGCTCGGCACCGGTGAGCTGGCTCCGTGGCTCACCGAGCACTCAGGCGAGGTCCTCGGTGTGGCCACCGTCGACACCTGGGCGCTGGGCACCGGTTCGGTGGCCGAGGTGGCGCTCGCCGCGGCCGGGGGAGCGGCGGCGTGGTTCGACCCGTCCCAGCTGGACGAGGCCGACGAGACGGCGTTCGCCGCGTGGCTCGCCGACGCCGGCCGGCCCAAGGTCTTCCACAACGTCAAGGGCGCGATGCGGGTCTTCGCCGAACACGGCTGGACGATCGCGGGCGTCGGCATGGACACGGCACTCGCCGCCTACCTGGTCAAGCCGGGCCGCCGCTCCTTCGACCTGGACGCGCTGTCCCTGGAGTACCTGCACCGTGAGCTGGCCCCCGCCGCCGCGGCCGACGGCCAGCTCACCTTCGGCGCGGACGACGGTGCCGAGGCGGAGGCCCTGATGATCCAGGCCCGTGCCGTCCTCGACCTGGGTGAGGCCTTCGAGGCCCGCCTCGAGGAGGTCGGCGCGGCGGGCCTCCTGCGTGACGTGGAGCTGCCCACTTCCGTGCTGTTGGCCCGGCTGGAGCGGCACGGCATCGCCGCCGACCGGGCCCACCTGGAGGCCATGGAGCAGATGTTCGCGGGTGCCGTGCAGCAGGCCGTGAAGGAGGCGCACGCGGCGGCCGGTCACGAGTTCAACCTGGGCTCGCCCAAGCAGCTCCAGGAGGTGCTCTTCGGTGAACTGGGACTGCCGAAGACGAAGAAGACCAAGACGGGCTACACCACCGACGCCGACGCGCTGGCCTGGCTGGCCGCCCAGACCGACAACGAACTGCCGGTGATAATGCTCCGGCATCGCGAGCAGGCGAAGCTGCGCGTCACCGTCGAGGGCCTGATCAAGGCGATCGCGGCGGACGGTCGTATCCACACCACCTTCAACCAGACGGTTGCCGCGACCGGCCGCCTGTCGTCCACCGACCCGAACCTGCAGAACATCCCGGTCCGCACGGACGAGGGCCGGGCGATCCGCCGTGGCTTCGTCGTCGGCGAGGGCTTCGAGTCGCTGATGACCGCCGACTACAGCCAGATCGAACTGCGGGTGATGGCCCACCTCTCCGAGGACGCGGGCCTGATCGAGGCGTTCACCTCCGGCGAGGACCTGCACACCACGGCCGCCGCGCAGGTCTTCGCGGTCGAGCCGACCGCGGTCGACGCGGAGATGCGGCGCAAGATCAAGGCGATGTCGTACGGACTGGCGTACGGCCTGTCGGCGTTCGGCCTCTCCCAGCAGCTGAACATCGAGGCGGCGGAGGCCCGTGCCCTGATGGACGCGTACTTCGAGCGGTTCGGCGGGGTACGGGACTATCTGCGCAGGGCGGTCGACGAGGCGCGGGCGACGGGTTACACGGCGACACTCTTCGGGCGCCGCCGCTACCTCCCCGACCTCAACAGCGACAACCGCCAGCGGCGTGAGGCGGCTGAGCGGATGGCCCTCAACGCCCCCATCCAGGGCACCGCGGCGGACATCGTCAAGATCGCCATGCTGAACGTGGACAAGGCCCTGCGCGAGGCCGGCCTCAAGTCCCGGATGCTCCTCCAGGTCCACGACGAAATCGTCCTGGAGATCGCCCCGGGCGAAGGGGCGGCCACGGAGGAACTGGTCCGCCGGGAAATGGCGGCCGCTGTCGAGCTCACCGTCCCTCTGGGCGTGTCGGTGGGCGCCGGCGCCGACTGGGAATCGGCGGCCCACTAGGGCCCGGAGAGTCGCGGAACCGAGCAGGGGGCCGGCGGCAATCGGCCCCCGGCGCGCGGGTGCGACGGGGCCCGTCCTGGGCGCGGGTTGCCGGGTCCGGGCTCGGTCGTGTGCAGGGAGGCAGCGGCCTCGCGTACGCCGTCCCACGGCAGCCGGGAGGCCGCGGCCTTGCGCACGTCGTCCCACGGCAGCGTGGGCTGGGGCGCAGCCAGGCCCGGTCGTGTGCCGGGCCCCGGACGGGTGTTGGGGTGCGTGTCGGACGGGTCGTGGGGCGTGCGTCGGCCCGGGACTTGGGTCGTGCGTCGGCCGGGGGCTTGGGGCGTGCGCGTCGGCCGGTGCAGGGCTCGTCCCCGTTGCGCCTCGGCACTGTCGTACGCCGTTGCCCTGACCCCGGCCTGCCGCCACGGTCAGGACCCTTGCCCGCTTCCACGGTGTTCACCGCCGTCAGCGAGCGGACCTGCTCCGCTCTCCGGCCGCTGTTCCCGGATCGTGAGCGACCCGGACCGGGCGCCACACCCTGACTCCCACGGCGTACAGCAGCAGGCCGAGGACGAGCCCCGCGCCCGCTCCGAAGCACAGCGTCGGAATCACTTCCCAGGGCTTCGCCGTGGACCCCCAGTAGTCCCACCAGCGCGTCAGCCGCTGCGCCGCCGCGACCACCGCACAGCCGCCGATCACGGCACCGGCCCACCAGCGGTCCCGTACCGACAGAGCCGCGACCCCCACCACCGGGGCCGTACCGGACGACTGCCGCAGCGCGTGCACCACGAACACGGCGATGACGACGGCGGCGACCGCCGAGCCGCCGTACTGCAGATACCAGTACAAGGGGGAGCCCGCCACCTCCCGTCCCAGGACGGGGAACAGCCGCATCCCCCACCGGTCGAGATGCGTGAACGCGTCCCACACCACATGGGTCAGCGCGCCGAGCGCGGCGGAGACGTACCACCACAGCACCGCGGACCGCCCCACCCGCGCGCGTGGCGCCCCGCAGCGCAGAAGCTCCGCCACGCGGCTCTGCCGTGCCCGTGGCAGCAGTGCCACCAGTGGTTCACGCACCAGCAGCCACAGCCCGACCAACGCCCAGGCGAGCAGCACGTCGATCGTGAAGACGCCGGGGAACGAGTGGGTCACCTCGCCGAACTCCATGGCCCCGGACACCGCACTCGCCGCGTAATAGGTCAAGTCGGGCGCGAAGGAACCCGCCACCAGTACGGCCGGTACCAGTGACCCGCGGCCGCTCCCGTCGCCGCGTACGGCGGGCAGGACGGCCGCCGCGTGGCTCAAAGTGAACGGCAACTGGGCTCCTCGCGGCAGACGTTGGCAGGGGCGGGTGGGCCCGGTGATCAGCGAAGCCAAGTATGCGGGACATGGCGCGCAGGCAACGGGGCGCCACCGCACGTGGCCAACTGGTGAAAGTCGGGCACGAACGGGTGCCCGCGGAAAGGAAGTTGTCGTAGGGTCGCCTGGGTCGCCGCGTCGGCGCGCGGCCGAACACGCGGACAAAGCACGCAAAAGCGGAACGAGGGCAACCCGCACCACGGGCCGTTCGTCACAACAGATCGAGAGCAACTGTCGACAACGGCTTTTGACAACGGCTTTTGACAACAGCTTTTGAGAACGACTGACGGCAACGACGTGGCGATACCGGCAGACGAAGACGGGCGCTCGGCGTCCACGGGAGGGGCTCACTCTATGGCGGCGCAATTCGGCAGGAGGCTGCGCAAGGGGGCGGCAACCACCGCCGTGGCCGCGGCCGCGGTCGCGGCTCTGTCCGCCTCTCAGGCCCCGGGGGTGACGGCCGGCGACCAGGGCAGACCAGCCACCACCGGCGCGGAGACCGCACCCGACGCGACCGCCGACGACGGCGCGACCGGTAACTCGCCCTACTACACGGACCTGCCGCCGCTCAACAGCCCGAACCCCTCGCCGACCGTCGGCACGCCCGCCCCCCAGGACACCACCGCCGGCGTTCCCGCGACCGTCCTCGACGCCTACAAGAAGGCCGCCGCCGAACTGCGGGGGTCCAAGCCCGGCTGCAACCTGCCCTGGGAGCTCCTCGCCGCCATCGGCCAGGTCGAGTCGGGCCAGGCCCGCGGCGGCAAGGTCGGGGCGGACGGCACTACGCTCAAGCCGATCCTCGGACCGCAGCTCGACGGCAACGGCTTCGCGCTGATCAAGGACACCGACAACGGTGCCTTCGACGGCAACAGCGCCTACGACCAGGCCGTCGGCCCCATGCAGTTCATCCCGTCCACCTGGGCGTGGGCGGGCCGCGACGGCAACGACGACGGCACGAAGGACCCCAACAACGTCTACGACGCGGCGCTCGCGGCCGGCCACTACCTGTGCCGCTTCGGCTGGGACCTGTCCACCGACGCCGACCTCGACAGCGCGGTCCTCAGCTACAACCACTCGCAGGACTACCTGAACACGGTCCGCACGTGGCTGGAGTACTACCGCAAGGGCACCCACGAGATCCCGGACGGCACGGGCACCGTTCCCGGCAACCGCAGCGACGGCCGCAGCGAGTCGACCCCCGAGTGGTCCCCGCCGGCCTCGGGCGAGCCGACCAGGCCCGGCAACAGGCCCGGTGGCGGCACTCAGAGCCCCACGCCGCCCGCGACGACGCCGCCGGCCACGACGCCGCCGGCCACGACGCCGCCGGCCACGACGCCGCCGTCCACACCGCCCACCACCCCCCCGACCCCCACCGACACGGTGGACCACCTGGAGGACGCGGGCACCGCCAAGCTCACCGCGGCCGCCGGTGACGCGTTCACCCAGAAGATCAGCACCCGTGCCGAGACCAAGCTCGGCGTAGCCGTGGCCAAGGTCCGCGTCCGCTTCAGTGTCGTCGGCGACACCGACACCACCTTCACCGGCGGCGAGAGCGTCGCCACGGTCGTCACCAACAACACCGGCGTGGCCGTGGCGCCCGCGCTGAAGGCGGGCGAGAAGACGGGGGACTTCACCGTCCGCGCCACCGTCGTCGGCCGCACCATCAGTGCCCTCGACTACAAGGCCACCGTCACCGAGCGCACCGCGGACACCCTCACCCGCACCAGCGACACCGCGCTGACCTGCACCCCGGGCGGCGAGTTCGCCGACCAGGTCGAGGTGAAGGCCACCTACAAGGGCAAGGTCGCCGACCAGGTCGCGGCCACCGCCACCCTGATCAAGTCGGCTCTCGACCCCACCGAGAACGACAAGGGCCCCTACTTCAAGGACGCGGACGGCAAGACCGTACGCACCCTCACGGGCCTTGAGACGGACAAGGACGGCCTGCTGAAACTGCCGAAGCTGTACGCCGACGACACCGCCGGCACGTACATGCTCCGCATCACCACCCCGGGCGGCGCGGCGATCAACGTCCCGCTCACCGTCGCGGCGGCCGAGACGTCCTCACCGAGCCCGTCCCCGTCCGCAAGCGGTTCGGACAGCGCATCGGCCAGTCCCAGCGCGTAGCGTCTACGACCCTCACGGCGGCGCCCCTCTTCGGACGGGCGCCGCCGTTGTGTGTGCGCGGTGTTCTCATCTCACCCGCCCGTTGCTACGGTGCCGGACCTGACGATGCATCAGTTCCAGCTCGCCCGGAGGCAGGCATGCGCGCACTGATCGCCGCCGCGACCGGCCTCGCCGTCGCGCTCGCCCTGGTCCTGACCATCACGGCCATGGGTTCCCCGACCGGGAAAACGTCCCCGAAACCGATGCTGACGACGGTGCCCGCACGCCCGTAACGCCCCGGGAGGGAGACCGAGATGCGCCGTAAGACCAGTCTCGTCCTGCTCGCCCTCGCCGTGTTCTTCGCGGCGCTGTCCCCGCTGCTGCGCTGGTACGCCTTCCCGCGCCTGGCCAAGATCCCGGCGAACCAGTACCAGGAGATGGTGCTGGAGGCGAAGGACGCGACCCTCCTCGACTACAACGACGGAATGAAGGAGAAGAAGGTCCCCAAGGTCACCATCGTGCAGACGCTCAAGGGCAACGTGGAGGCCTCCGAGCGGATCGAGCAGACCGCGGGCAAGGACGTCGTCGTCTGGGACGGCCTCTCTTATGTCCAGGGTCCCGACGGCAAGATGGTTTCCAAGATCACCGAGCGGTACATCTTCGACGCCCACAGCCAGGAACCCGTCCACGCCACCGGCGAGATGGTCGACGGCGACCCGGTGAAACGCGAGGGCATCGAGTTCAAGTGGCCGTTCCTGACCGAGAAACGGGACTACGAGTACTTCGACGCGCAGGCCCGCGTCACGTCGCCCATCCACTACCGGGGCACCCAGGACTTCCGGGGCGTCGAGGTCTACTACTTCGAGCAGACCATCCCCTGGACCAAGGTGGCGTTCCCCAAGGTCATGCCCGTCGCGGGCATCACCCCCGAGACGGTTGCCAAGACCGGCACCACCCGCTGGTACACCACGGTCCGCAAGTTCTGGGTCGAGCCGCTGACCGGCGCCCCCGTCTACGGCGAGGAGATCCACAAGGAGGAACTGCGCGGCGGCACCCTGCTGGGCGGCCGGGAGAAGGTGACGGCGTTCGCCGGCCACGTGAAGATGCGCGAGGACTACATCGAAAGCACCGTCGACCTGGTCAAGTCCAACCGCACCCTCGTCCTGCTGCTGACCTCGTACCTGCCCTGGGGCTTCCTCGCCCTGGGCGTCCTGCTGCTGTCGCTGTCGCTGTATCTGGAGGCCCGCGGCCGACGTCCGGGCGACCCGGCCCCGGCCGAGACGACCGAACCGGAGCCGGTCACCGCCTGAGCCGGGCGTTGGTGTGCCGCGTCGGCTCGGCGGCGGCCGGGTCCTCGGGCCACGGATGCTTCGGATACCGGCCGCGCAACTCCGCCCGTACGCCCTTGTAGCCGTCCTTCCAGAAGGACGCGAGGTCGGCCGTGACGGCGGCGGGCCGTCCGGCGGGGGACAGCAGGTGCACGAGCAACGGCATCCCCGAGACCCGGGGCGACTCCTGCAGCCCGAACATCTCCTGCACCTTCACGGCCAGCACGGGCTGTGCGGGATCCCCGTAGTCGACCCGGATCCTGGACCCGCTCGGTACGGCGATCCGCTCGGGTGCGAGCTCGTCGAGCCGGGCGGCGTCACCGGAGGACCAGGGGAGCAGCCGCGCGAGCCCCGCACCGGCGTCGATCCGCGCGAGGTCGGCGCGCCGCCGGGCCCGGCCCAGTTCGGGCTCCAGCCACTCGTCCACGCGCGCGTGCAGCGCCTCGTCGGACATGTCGGGCCACGGCTCCCCGAGGCGCAGCCGCAGAAAGGCCAGCCGCTGCCGCAGGGCGACCGCCTCGGCCGACCACCGCAACAGGCCGAGCCCTTCGAGCCGCAGCCCCTCAAGAAGCGCCTTCCGTACGAGTCCGGCATCGGCGTTGCGCAGCGGACGCACCGTCAGCTCGACGGCCCCCAGCCGCTCCACCCGCCGCGCGACGACATCCCCGTCGGCCCAGTGCACCTCGTCCCGCACGTCGGCCAGTGAGCCCGCCGCCAGCCGGGCCACGCCCTCGTCCACGGCGGCCCCGAGCCGCACGCGCGCGTGCCCCTTGCCGACGGGCCGGTCGGCGACCGCTACGGCGATCCAGGGGGCGCCGCGCAGGGCGGTGCCCTCGCCGGCCTCGGCGCGGGTGCCGGAGACCATGAGGTAGGAAGCGCCGTCGGCCTTGGCGACCCGCTCCGGGAACGCCAGCGCGGCGACGAACCCGACAAGACCGTCCTCCCCGGCGTTCATCGGTGGATCCACCGGAAGACGAACCCGGTGGGGCGGGGCGAACCTCGAGGCGCTCGTAGTTCCCTGAGCTCCTGTGGCTTCCCTGGCGTGCCTCGTCTCCGGAGCGTCTGCGGCTTCTTCGGCTTCCATGGGTTTCGTAGCCCCCGTGGCCTTCGTGGCTTCAGAGGCGAGGGCACGCAGCCGTCGGACCTCCGCACGCCACCGCCCTCCGTAGGCGTCGCCTCCACGCCGCGCGGACCGCACGGCGGCCGCCAGGTCGTCCCCGTACTCGCGAGGTGGCTCCTCGCTCAGCAACGCGACCACCTCGGACGCTCGTTCCACCCCCACCACCTCGGCCGAGTCCAGCAACGCGCGCCCCAACCGGGGATGCAGCCCCAGCCGTGCCAGCCGAAGGCCCCGCTCCGTGGCCCGCCCGGCGGAGTCGACCGCTCCGATCGCCGTCAACACGCCCCGCGCCGCCGTCATCGCCCCGCCCGGAGGCGGATCCAGCAGCGCCAGCCCGGAAGCGTCCGGGTCCCCCCAGCACGCCGACTGTAGGGCGAACGCCGTCAGATCGGCCACCTTGATCTCCGGGGAAGGGAAGCGCGGCAACCTCCCGTCCTCCGCCTCGGCCCAGCACCGGTACACCGCCCCCGGCGCCTCACGCCCGGCCCGCCCCGCCCGCTGCCGCCCCGCCGCCTGCGACGCCCGCACCGTCGTCAGCGCGCTCAGCCCGCGCGCGTGATCGACCCGCGGCTCCCGCGCCAACCCCGAGTCGACGACCACCCGCACCCCGGGAACCGTCAGCGAGGACTCGGCCACCGAGGTCGCGAGGACCACCCGACGCCGCGGAGCGGGAGCCAGCACCGCGTCCTGTACGGCCGCCGGCGCCCGCCCGTGCACCTGGAGCACGTCGACCGCACCGAGACCACCCAGCTGCCCGGCGACCCGCGCGATCTCGCCCACCCCGGGAAGGAAACACAGCACGTCCCCCTCCCGCTCGGCCAGCGCCCGCCGCACCACCGACGCCACATGCGTCAGCAGCGCAGGATCGACCCGCATGCCGTGCGGCGGCCGCACCGGACGCACCGGCGCGGCCCACACCACCTCCACCGGATACGAGACACCGGCGGCCTCGACCACCGGCGCCCCGCCCAGCAGCCGCGCCCAGCCGTCCGCGTCGGTCGTCGCGGACGCGGCCACCAGCCGCAGCTCCGGCCGCAGCGTCTCGCGCACGTCCCACAGGAACGCCGCCGCCGTGTCCGCGTCCAGATGCCGCTCATGGCACTCGTCCAGCACCACCACGTCGACACCGGCCAGCTCCGGGTCCCGCTGCACCCGCTGCAGCAGCACCCCCGTCGTGACGACCTCCACGCGCGTGCGGCGCCCGACGACCCGCTCCCCGCGCACGGTGAACCCGACGCTGTCGCCGACCTTCTCGCCCAGCAGCCACGCCATCCGTCGCGCCGCCGCCCGCGCCGCGATCCGGCGGGGCTCGGCCACGACCACCCGCCGCGCGGACCCCTCGCCCAGCAGCCCCGCCAGGGCCAGCGGCACCAGCGTCGTCTTGCCGGTACCGGGCGGCGCGACGAGCACGGCGGTGCCGTGCCCCTCAAGGGCGTCGTTCAGGCCGGGCAGGGCCCCACGTACGGGGAGGGCGTCCAGAGCGTCGTAACGGATCACGCCCCCAGTGTCGTACGCCCGTGAAAAGTCTCCCCACGCGCGCGTGCGTTCCGTCCCCTCCTACGCGCGCACGCGGGCGCTCAGTCCCGCTCGCAGACGAAGATCGCGGTCCCGGGGATCAGGTTCCCGCGCAGCGGTGACCAGCCGCCCCACTCGGACGTGTTCCAGGCCGGCCACTCCGGCTCGACCAGGTCGACGAGGCGGAAGCCCCCGGCCACCACGTCCCGCACCCGGTCGCCGATCGTCCGGTGGTGCTCGACGTACACCGCGTTCCCTTCCTCGTCCTGCTCGACGTAGGGAGTGCGGTCGAAGTACGAGGAGGCGACCGACAGCCCCTCGGGGCCCGGCTCGTCCGGGAACGCCCAGCGGATCGGGTGGGTCACCGAGAAGACGAAGCGGCCGCCGGGACGCAGCACCCGGCGCACCTCCGTCAGGACCAGCACCGGGTCGGCGACGAACGGCAGCGCCCCGTACGCCGAGCACGCCAGATCGAAGGAGCCGTCCGCGAAGGGCAGCGCGCCCGCGTCGGCGCACACCAGAGGAAAGGAGCCGCCGATGCGCAGCGCGTGCTGGAGCTGGCGGTGGGAGAGGTCCAGGGCGACCGGACGGGCGCCCTGGGCGGCCAGCCAGCGCGCGCACTGGGCCGCGCCGGCGCCGATCTCCAGGACGTCCCGGCCCTTGAGTTCCTCCGGCGGACCGAGCAGCTCGGCCTCCACCTCGTCGAGGCCCTCGGGACACCACACGAAACGGTCGTCCCCGAGGAACGTGCCGTGGTCGACCTGGTACTCGTCCGCGTTGCGGTCCCACCAGCCCCGGTTGGCCCGGGAACTCTCCGTGACACCGGCCGTGCGCCGGGTGGCTTCCGGCTCGGACGCTTCGGGCTCTTGGATGATCGGCTCCCTCGTATTAATGTGCGGGCCCGCCCGCCCCGGCTGTCGCGGTGACGCCACGACTGGGACGTCATCGGGCCCGCGTGGCCTCGTGAGACAGGATTTGTGCCGGGTATGCGGCGATCCGCCCCGGGTGTGCGCCTTCGCGCATTGACCCTGTCCGGCTGCCCCCGTATGCTACAAGTTGCGCTGCGAGCTTGCGCTCCTCAGACGTAGCAGGCTGCGCTCGCATCTGTTGTATGTCCCCTCGGTTGTCGAGGCGCCGCCAGAGTTTTCTGGTGTGGCGCTTCCTAGGCTGTCCGGCTTCTTCAGAGCGAAACGGGCTCCCGGCGTAAGCAGTACCTACGACTTCAATGTCCGTACCGGAGCCCTTTCCCACATGACGAGCAGCACCGAGACCACCGCAACGACCCCGCAGGTTGCGGTCAACGACATCGGTAACGAGGAAGCCTTCCTCGCCGCGATCGACGAGACGATCAAGTACTTCAACGACGGCGACATCGTCGACGGCGTCATCGTGAAGGTCGACCGGGACGAGGTCCTGCTCGACATCGGTTACAAGACCGAAGGTGTTATCCCGAGCCGCGAGCTCTCGATCAAGCACGACGTCGACCCGAACGAGGTCGTCGCCGTCGGTGACGAGATCGAGGCCCTTGTTCTCCAGAAGGAGGACAAGGAAGGCCGCCTGATCCTCTCGAAGAAGCGCGCCCAGTACGAGCGCGCCTGGGGCACCATCGAGAAGATCAAGGAAGAGGACGGGATCGTCACCGGTACCGTCATCGAGGTCGTCAAGGGTGGTCTCATCCTCGACATCGGCCTCCGTGGCTTCCTCCCGGCCTCCCTGGTCGAGATGCGCCGCGTTCGCGACCTCCAGCCCTACGTGGGCAAGGAGCTCGAGGCGAAGATCATCGAGCTGGACAAGAACCGCAACAACGTGGTCCTGTCCCGCCGTGCCTGGCTGGAGCAGACCCAGTCCGAGGTCCGCCAGACGTTCCTCACGACCCTCCAGAAGGGTCAGGTCCGCTCCGGTGTGGTCTCCTCGATCGTCAACTTCGGTGCCTTCGTGGACCTGGGTGGCGTCGACGGTCTGGTCCACGTCTCCGAGCTGTCCTGGAAGCACATCGACCACCCCTCCGAGGTTGTCGAGGTCGGCCAGGAAGTCACCGTCGAGGTCCTCGACGTGGACATGGACCGCGAGCGCGTCTCCCTGTCGCTGAAGGCGACCCAGGAAGACCCGTGGCAGCAGTTCGCCCGCACCCACCAGATCGGCCAGGTCGTGCCCGGCAAGGTCACGAAGCTGGTTCCGTTCGGTGCGTTCGTCCGCGTGGACGAGGGCATCGAGGGTCTGGTCCACATCTCCGAGCTGGCCGAGCGCCACGTGGAGATCCCGGAGCAGGTCGTCCAGGTCAACGACGAGATCTTCGTCAAGGTCATCGACATCGACCTCGAGCGTCGTCGCATCAGCCTCTCGCTGAAGCAGGCCAACGAGGCCTTTGGTGCCGACCCGTCCACGGTCGACTTCGACCCGACGCTGTACGGCATGGCCGCGTCGTACGACGACCAGGGCAACTACATCTACCCCGAGGGCTTCGACCCCGAGACCAACGACTGGCTCGAGGGCTTCGAGTCCCAGCGTGAGGTGTGGGAGACCCAGTACGCCGAGGCGCAGACGCGCTTCGAGCAGCACCAGGCGCAGGTCATCAAGTCCCGTGAGGCGGACGAGAAGGCCGCTGCCGAGGGTGGCGGCGAAGCCGCGGCTCCGGCGGCGTCCGGCTCCGGTGGCGGCGGCGGCGGTGGCGGTTCGTACTCCTCCGAGGGTGCCGACACGTCCGGCGCGCTGGCCTCGGACGAGGCGCTTGCCGCGCTGCGCGAGAAGCTGGCCGGCGGCCAGAGCTGAACGCTCTCCGCTGGGATTGACCGGTAACTGAAGGGCCGCACCTTTCGAGGTGCGGCCCTTCAGCGTTGCCCGGGGCGGGCTCGTCGTGCGGCCCTCGCGGGGTAGTTCAGGAGCAGGTCAGGAGCAGGTCTGGCACGGCGCGAGTTCGTCGTGCCGGCCGTGGTCGGCGGGGGCTTGTCGCCCGGTTCCCCGCGCGGCTCGGGGAGTTGGCCTCGCCCTCGTCTCATGAAAACCCGGTCCGAGGTGCCTGATCAGGGCCTCGGACGGGAATGCCCATGTCCTGCGCCGCGTTGTTGAGTACGAACACGAGGAGGAGCGGTCACAGTGCTTGATCCGCAGGGTTTGTACGCATGGGAGCCGAAGGGCCTCGCCGTCGTAGACATGGCGCTCGCCCAGGAGTCGGCCGGACTAGTCATGCTCTACCACTTCGACGGCTACATCGACGCGGGCGAGACCGGCGACCAGATCGTCGACCGGCTCCTCGACTCGCTGCCCCACCAGGTCGTCGCCCGCTTCGACCACGACCGGCTCGTGGACTACCGCGCACGCCGCCCGCTGCTGACGTTCAAGCGCGACAGCTGGGCCGAGTACGAGGAGCCCACCATCGACGTGCGGCTCGTCCAGGACGCCACCGGTGCGCCCTTCCTGCTGCTGTCCGGGCCAGAGCCGGACGTGGAGTGGGAACGCTTCGCCGCGGCCGTCCAGCAGATCGTGGAGCGGCTCGGCGTCCGCCTGTCGGTGAACTTCCACGGCATCCCCATGGGCGTCCCGCACACCCGCCCGGTGGGCCTCACCCCGCACGGCAACCGCACGGAGCTCGTCCCCGGCCACCGCAGCCCCTTCGAGGAGGCGCAGGTGCCAGGCAGCGCCGAGGCCCTGGTCGAATACCGCCTCATGGAGGCCGGCCACGACGTCCTGGGTGTCGCCGCGCACGTCCCGCACTACATCGCCCGCTCCCCGTACCCGGACGCGGCGCTGACCGTCCTGGAGGCCATCACGGCGGGAACCGGTCTGGTCCTTCCGGGCATCGCGCACGCCCTGCGCACGGACGCGCACCGCACGCAGACCGAGATCGACCGCCAGGTCCAGGAGGGCGACGAGGAACTCGTCGCGCTCGTCCAGGGCCTTGAGCACCAGTACGACGCCGCCGCCGGCGCCGAGTCCCGCGGCAACATGCTCGCCGAACCCGTGGAGATCCCCTCGGCGGACGAGATCGGCCTCGAGTTCGAGAAGTTCCTGGCGGAGCGGGAGGGCGACGGCTGAACCGGGCCGAGGCCCAAGGGGTGCGTTGTCGGTGCCAGGCCCTAAGCTACCGCTCATGCTGAAGGTGGGCCTGACCGGCGGAATCGGTGCCGGTAAGAGCGAGGTGTCACGGCTGCTCGTGGAGTGCGGTGCCGTGCTGGTCGACGCCGACCGCATCGCGCGCGAGGTCGTCGCGCCGGGAACGCCGGGCCTGGCCTCGGTCGTCGAGGCCTTCGGCACCGACGTACTCACGCCCGACGGAGGCCTGGACCGGCCCCGGCTCGGCTCGATCGTCTTCTCCGACCCCGAGAAGCTCGCCGTCCTGAACTCGATCGTCCACCCCCTGGTGGGCGTCCGCTCCCGCGAACTGGAGACCGCCGCCGCCGAGGACGCCGTCGTCGTCCACGACGTCCCGCTCCTCACCGAGAACGGCCTCGCGCCGCTGTACGACGTCGTGGTCGTCGTCGACACCGCCCCCGAGACCCAGCTCGACCGCCTCGTCGGGCTGCGCGGCATGACCGAGGAGGACGCACGCGCGCGCATGGCGGCCCAGGCAACGCGGGAGAAGCGCCTGGAGATCGCGGACATCGTCATCGACAACGACGTCGCCCTGGAAGACCTGCGGCGAAGGGTCCTGGACGTGTGGGCCGACCTCGTCCGCAGAGCCCACGCGGCCCAGGGCCCTCAGGAATAGCGGCCCCCCGCCCGGGCGTTGAACCCTTGGAGTGAGGGAAGGACTCAGCCGTGCCCGAGACCAGCGGATCGACCGGACGTACTCCGGAGACGCATGTCATCGACTTCCGTGCCGCCGAGCAGTTGCTCGCCGCGCGGGACCCACGGGGCGCGGTGAAGCTGCTCGACGGTGTCATCGCCGCGCACCCCGAGAACACCGCGGCCCGGCTGCTGCGCGCGCGTTCCTTCTTCGCCGCCGCACAACTGAGACCCGCGGAGCTGGAGTTCACCATCGTCCTGGAGCGTGAGCCGGACAACGCGTTCGCGCATTTCGCGCTCGCCCGGACCTACGAGCGTCAGGGCCGGCCCGAGGAGGCCAGGCGTCACTTCCGGCTGGCCGCCGCGCTGGACCCGAAGCCGGAGTTCCTGAAGGCGGCACGCTTCGAGGCGTAATGCGTGCGCGCACACTTGCGCGGACACGGCACGGCTCCGTCTGCTGCGGGACTCGTGGACGTGCCCCGCAGTGACGTCCCGTGGGGGCCAGTCAGGCAGCGGTCCGTTTCGCTAACGGCGCCCCTTGCCCGGGGGCCGGTACGGCGGGATGTCGGGGCCCGGCTGGTAGTGCGGCCCCTGGCGCATGTGCCTGACGATCAGGGCCAGGTCGGCGGTGATCACCAGCCACAGCACCCCGCACGCGATCGCCCACCCGGGCCGCCCGGCCAGCGCGAACGCGGCCGTACCGAAGAGCGCCCAGACGACACCCCACACGCTCAGCCAGAACCGCGCTCGCAGCGCACTGCGCGCGGTCGTCGGCTCACTGCCCGTACGCATACCGATCACCGTTCCTCTCTGCAACGTACCCTTCGGAACGGGCGTGCACCACCGCGTCCGAACCGTTCACCACAAGGTCCGAACAGGGGGTCGTCGCGTGCTTCCGGATGCCGATGAGCTGGCCGAGGTGCTGCTGGACCTGGCCGTTCCGCACGAGGACATCAACGACCTCGTCCGGATGGGCCGCAGGGTCACCGACGACCCGGAGCTGCGACGGTTCCTGGAGGCGTCGGTCGAGGAACTCGTCCGTGACATGGGGGAGATCGGCGCCGCGGTCGACGTGCCGGAGCTCGACTGGGCCTCGGGCGCCCTGCGGCGCTGCTTCCCCGCGTACGTGTTCGTGGCGGCGCTTCCCCACACCCGCGCCCACCACCGTGAGCGGGGCATCCCCGCCGAGGTCTCCCGGCGCACCCTCGCCGACCTCGGGCGGAACATGGCCGTGTACCGCAGGCGGCACGGACGAGCCGGGGTGCAGGCCCCGCGGTGGCTCATCCACCACTTCCGGGGTGAGCTGTACCAACTGGGCCGGTTGCAGTTCGAACGGGCGCGGCACGGGGAGCGTACGGCTCCGGTGCTCGCGGCGGCCGGACTGGACGTGGCCCCTGGCACGCCCTGTCTGAACCTGCATGTTCCCGACTTCCGTGGCCCGCTGTCACCCGCCGCCTGCGACCGTTCGCTGGCGCGGGCCGGCGAGTTCTTCGCGCGGCACTACCCCGAGGAGACGTACCGGACCGTGCTCTGCCACTCCTGGCTGCTCGACCCGCAGTTGCGGAGCTACCTGCCCGAGGACTCGAACGTCGTCCGGTTCCAGGAGCGCTTCCGGGTCGCCCGCGAAGACACGGCGCCGGCGGACACGGAACCGGTCCAGTTCGTGTTCGGTGACCCGGAGCTGCCGGTCGAGAGCCTGCCGCGGCGGACGTCCGTGGAACGGGCCGTCGGCGACCACCTGCGGGCCGGCGGGCACTGGTACATCGGGCACGGCTGGTTCCCGATGTGAACCACCGCACGGTGAGGGCGAGTTGGTGCCGATGCCCCTGAGCGCCACTCGGACGGGTGAATGTGTGCGAGGCGGGAACGGCCGTGCCCATGCGGGCCGTTGGGCGGGCATGGAGCTGAAAATGCGAGCGGGACATGAGGGGACCGGCCCCGGGGCGATCACTCCGGACGGCTGTGCGGTCGAGCTCTACGCACGGCTTCCGGTGGGGCCCGAGCCGGACATCATCGCCGGTGCCGTGCCGGCGGGGGCGCGCATCCTGGAACTGGGCAGCGGCGTCGGGCGCATGACCCACCCCCTGCTGGAGCGGGGTTTCACGGTCACCGCGGTGGACGAGTCCGCCGAGATGCTGGAGCGCGTCCAAGGCGCGCGCACGATACGCAGCCCCATCGAAGACCTCGACCTGGGCGAGACGTTCGACGTGGTGACGCTCGCGTCGTTCCTCGTGCACACCGGAGACGTCCGGGTGCGGCAGGGGCTGCTGCGTACCTGCGTCCGACATGTCGCACCGGACGGCTGCGTGCTGATCCAGCGGGAGGGCGAGGACTACCACACGAACGTGCCGCGCGAACGGATCGACCCCTCCGGCTTCACCATACGGATCGCCTCCTCGGAGCCGCTCGGCGACGGGGTCAACGCGGTCCACGCGGAGTACGAGTTTCCGGACGCGAGCTGGACCCAGACGTTCCGGGCCCGTCCGCTGACGAAGGAACAGTTCGAGGAGGCGCTCGCGGAGGCCGGACTGAAGGTCGACAGGTATCTGACGGAGGACCGGATCTGGGTGCGTGCCGTGCGGCGGTGAGTTCGGGGGCAGCGGCGGTGAGTTCGCGCGCGAGACGGCGAAGGCTTTCGGGGCACTGCACAGGGGTTCGGGGCACGGTACAGCGATGAGTTTCGGAGTACGGCTCGGTCTATCCCTGTGACAGCACAACGAACCGCTTCCCACAGGAGAACCCGATGTCCGAGACCACCGCCCCCGTCCCCGCCGTCACCCCCGCCGCCACCTCCGGCACAGTCGTCGCCGAGTCCCCGACCGCCCGCGGGCGCCGTGCCCGGATCGCCCTGCGCAGCCTTCAGGTGGTCCTCGCCCTCTTCTACGTGATCGCGAGCGCGCTGCCCAAGCTGATCGCGCACCCGTCGGCAGTCGAGGGCTTCGACAAGATGGGCTGGGGCAGTGCGGGGATGTACACCATCGGTGTCCTCGAACTGGCCGGGGGAATCGCGCTGTTGATCCCGGTGCTCCAGTCGGTGGCGGCCGTGGCGCTGAGTGCGCTGATGGTGGGCGCGTTCGTCGTGCAGGTCACCGTCTTCGGCGGAGAGAACGCGGCGACACCGCTGATCCTGATCGTGCCGCTCGCCTTGATCGCCTGGGCGCGGCGGGACAGCAACACGCGGTTGCTGCGGCTGGTGCGACGACAGGCGTGAGGCAGGGTGAGCCCCGCGATCCCCGTGATCTGGGGGGGGCGAGCCGCGGCTGTGCGACGACCGTACGGCGACGGTGACGGCGGTGGCGGTGGTGTCCGGGTCTTCTCTTCCCCGGAAGCCACCGTCGCCGCTGTTGTTGGGGTTGCTCCGCCGGGTCGCTGTTCGCTGTGCCTGACGGTCACGTTCGTCGTCAGATCGCCGCCGGTGAGGTCCGATCGGGGACGAGCTGTCCGTGGACTTTGCTGTCAGCGATCCTCGGGGTGGTCGCCGCCGAGCAATCCTCGCAGGCGTTCCAGCTCGCGGCGGTCGCGCTTGGTCGGGCGGCCCGCGCCTCGGTCACGGATACCGGCCGGGGCGATGGCTTCGCGGGGCGGGGGCGGCGGGCTGTTGTCGACGTAGCACTGTGCGGCCACCAAGGCGCCGACCCGCCTGCGGATCAACCGTTTGACGACGATGATCCGCTCCCGGCCCTCTCCGCGGAGCCGCACCTCGTCGCCGACGCGCACGGAGTAGGCCGGCTTCACCCGCTCGCCGTTCACCCGGACATGGCCGCCCCGGCAGGCGGTGGCTCCCATGGAACGGGTCTTGACCAGCCGGACCGCCCAGATCCAGCTGTCGAGACGCACGGTCTCACCGGTCTTCGGACCGGCCGCCTCCGCTGCGGCCACGGCGGCGGCGATCTTGGCGTCCCCCTCCTGCGGTCCGGCACCCGAGGTGGGGGCCGGGGCGGACTCCGGACTGTTCCCGTCGGCACCCGTCGCGCCCGCGGCGGCGGCATCGCCGGTCCGGCGGTTCGGGTCCGGGCCGGTCGTCCCGCTCGTCCTGTCGTCGTCCGCGTGCTCCACAGCCATGCTTGCGACCTTAGTACCCCGGGCCGCGGGGCCAGGAGGGTTTTCCCGGTGGACCGGATCGGGGTGGAGGCCAGGGCTTTCGTACGGTGGTGGGTATGGACACCAGCGGCCGTTCCGGACAATACGGACCCGTCGACCCCGGCGGACCCGTCGACCCCGGCGGACCCGGCGGACTCGGCGGACCCGGTGGAGCCGTCGACCCCGTCGGCTCCGGTGGACCTGTCCAGCATGCCGGGCTCGCAGGGCTGGACGAGCGGGTCGCCGGGTGTCGGGCCTGTTCTCGGCTGGTCGCCTGGCGGGAGGAGGTGGCCCGCGTCAAGCGCGCGGCCTTCGCCGACTGGACGTACTGGGGCCGGCCGGTACCGGGCTTCGGTCCGCCGGACGCCCGGCTGTTGATCGTCGGCCTTGCTCCGGCCGCGCACGGCGGCAACCGCACCGGCCGGATGTTCACCGGCGATCGCTCCGGAGACGTGCTGTACGAGGCGCTGTACGACGTGGGGCTCGCCTCGCAGCCCACCTCGGTCTCCGCCGACGACGGCCTGGAGCTGCACGGGGTGCGGGTCACCTCGCCGGTGCACTGCGCCCCACCCGCCAACAAGCCCACCCCCGAGGAGCGGGACACCTGTCGGCCCTGGCTCGTCCAGGAGCTGAACCTGCTGCGGCCGACCCTGCGAGCCGTGGTCGTCCTGGGCGCCTTCGGCTGGCAGGCCGCGCTGCCTGCGTTCGCCGAGGCGGGCTGGACGGTGCCCCGGCCGCGCCCCGCCTTCGGCCACGGCACGCACGTTCCGCTCGACGGCCTGGAGCTCTTCGGCTGCTTCCACGTCAGCCAGCGCAACACCTTCACCGGCCGCCTCACGCCCGCGATGCTGCGGGAGGTATTGAGGACGGCGGCCGAGGCGGCCGGACTCCCCGGCCCGGCCCGAGGCGAGCCGACCTGACGCGCCGCGACGTGACCCCACCTGCGGCGCTGAAAATGCGGCGACGGGGACACGTACGACGGTTAGGGTCCCCGGATGGCCCTCTACCCGGAGATCGAACCTCACGACCACGGCATGCTCGACGTCGGCGACGGCAACCGCGTCTACTGGGAGACCTGCGGGAACCCGCGCGGCAAGCCCGCGCTGGTGCTGCACGGCGGGCCGGGCTCGGGTTGTACGCCGTACTTCCGGAGGCTGTTCGACCCCGCCGTGTACCGGATCGTGCTGCTCGACCAGCGCGGCTGCGGGCGTTCGACGCCGCACGCCGGCGTGTACGAGACCGACATGAGCGTCAACACGACCCCGCACCTCATCGCCGACCTGGAGCTGCTGCGCCGCCACCTAGGGATCGAGCGGTGGCTGGTGTGGGGCGTGTCGTGGGGGTCGGTGCTGGGGCTGAGGTACGCCCAGACGAATCCGGGGGCGGTGTCCGAGCTGGTGCTGACGGGGATCGCGACCGCGGCGAACGCCGAAGTGGCCCTGCTGACCCAGGGGCTCGGGAAGATCTTTCCGGAGCCGTTCGAGCGGTTCGTCGGCGAGCTGCCCGCCGGTGAGCGGGACGGGAATCTCGCGGCGGCGTACAACCGGCTGATCGAGTCGCCGGATGCCGCGGTGCGGGAGCGGGCCGCGCGGGCGTGGACCGACTGGGAGACGGCGATCGTGCCCGCACCGCCGCGTTCGGTCCCGCGGTACGAGGACCCGGTGTTCCGGATGGCCTTCGCCCGGACGGTCACCCATTACTTCGGCAACGACCACTTCCTGGGCGACGGCAACGACGAGGGCGTCGTCCTGCGCGACGCCCCGCTGCTCAAGGGAATCTCGGGCACCCTCGTTCAGGGGAGCCTCGATCTCGGCAACCTGCTCGGCACCGTCTGGCGGCTCCATCACGCCTGGCCGGGGAGTGAGGTGGTCGTCGTGGACGACGTGGGCCACAACGCGGGAGCGCCGAGCATGGCGGAGGCGCTCATGGCGGCGACGGACAAGTACGCGGCCCGCTAGGAGAGTTCGCCGGTGTCCCCGAACAACTGCCGTACCGTCGAGCGGTAGTTGGTCTGAACGTGCGTGAGTGCGTGGGCGCGTGCCCGCTCCGGGTCGCCCGAGGCGATCGCCTCGTACAACTCGCGGTGCTCCACGAGAAGTTGGGGCCACTCCTCGTTGCGTCGGGTCATCCAGCGCAGGCGGCCGGCGACCGGTTCCAGGGCCTCGATCAGCAGGCTGTTGCCCGCCATCGCCAGGATGCGGTCGTGCAGGCGGCTGTTGATGTCGGTGATGGCCTCGGCGTCACCCGCCTCGGTCGCGGTGGCGGCCACGTCCAGGAGTGCCTCGACCTCGGCGAGGTCCTCGGGTGTGGCGCGGGCGGCGGCGAGTCCGGCCGCGTAGACCTCCAGCGCCTCGCGTAGTTCGAAGAGCTCCTTGACGTCGTTCGGGGTCAGGCGGCGGACGACCGTGCGGCGCGGGGTCTCGAAGTGGACGAAGCCCTCGGCGACCAGGGCGCGGATCGCCTCCCGGACCGGGACGCGCGAGACCCCGAAGCGCTCGGCCAGCTCCCGTTCGACCAGCCGGTCGCCGGGGCCGAGACGGCCCGCGATGATCTCCTGGCGCAGCGTGGCCAGGACGCGTTCGCGTACCGCGCCGAGGGGCTCGATCTTCGTCATGGAGCTCATGGGCCCATCTTCGCCGACTCCGAGGGTGTTTTACGGAGCGTTAACAACAGCGACATCGGTCGGAACGGTTGACGAGAGGACCATGTCGGCAGTTTGGTATACCAAACGCGTCGCCGGCTCCACTCGCTCATGGAGGCCCCCGTGTCCCTCGCCGACTCTGCCGAAGCCACCGGCACAGCAGCGTTCGTCCCCGATCCGCGGCTCACCAACGAAGACCTCGCCCCCGCGGGCAAGCGCAACTGGAAGGTCTTCGACCTCTTCGCCATGTGGATGTCCGACGTCCACAACCTCGGCAACTACACGTTCGCAGCCGGACTGCTCTTCCTGGGCATGAACGTCTGGCAGATCTTCACGTCCCTGCTCGTCGGGTTCGTGATCATCTACGCCGGGATGAACATGATGGGCCGCATCGGGCAGCGCACCGGCGTCCCGTTCCCGGTGGTCAGCCGGATCGCCTTCGGTGTCTGGGGTGCCAACATCCCCGCCCTGATCAGGGCCGTCATCGCCATCATGTGGTACGGCATCCAGACCTACCTGGCCTCCATCGCCGTCAACGTGATGCTGCTGGCGGCCTGGCCGGGCCTGGAGTCCTGGACGCACAGCCCGTTCCTCGGGCTCGACGCGCTCGGCTGGGTGTCGTTCGTGACGCTGTGGCTGGTCCAGGCGGCGATCATGAGTCAGGGCATGGAGTCCATTCGGAAGTTCCAGGACTTCTGCGGACCGGCCATCTGGGTCGTGATGATCGCGCTGGCCGTGTGGATCCTGGCCAAGGCAGGCTGGACCATCTCGCTCACCAGCACCCCGCACCCGGTCTCCGTCGGCGAGCAGTGGCGGCAGTGGTTCGGCGCGGTGGGCCTGATCCTCGCCACCTACGGCACCCTGATGCTCAACTTCTGCGACTTCTCCCGCTTCGCACCCGACTACAAGACGGTCCGGCGCGGCAACTTCTGGGGGCTGCCGGTCAACTCGACGGCCTTCGTGATCGTGTCGGTCATCGTCACCGCCGGAGCCTACGAGGTGTTCGGCAAGGAGATCACCGACCCCGCCTACCTCGTCGCCGAGATCGGCAACACGTGGGTGCTGGTACTGGGTGCGCTGACCTTCGCCATCGCCACCATGGGCGTCAACATCGTCGCCAACTTCGTCTCCCCGGCCTACGACCTCGCCAATGTCTGGCCGCAGAAGATCACCTTCAAGGTCGGCGGCATGATCAGCACGGTCGTCGCGCTGCTGGTGACCCCGTGGAACCTCTTCTCCAACCCCACGGTCGTCAACTACTTCCTCGGCGGCCTCGGCGCCTTCCTCGGCCCGCTGTTCGGCGTGATCATGGTCGACTACTACTGGGTCAAGCGCGGCCGCATCGACGTCGACGAACTGTTCGACGGCCGGCCCGGATCCCGCTACTACTACGCCAGGGGCGTCAACCCCAAGGCCCTGTGGGCGTTCCTGCCCTCGGCGGCGGTCGCCGCGGTGCTCGCGCTGGTGAAGACCTTCAGCGACGTCGCGCCGTACTCCTGGTTCATCGGCACGGCGCTGGCCGCCGCACTGTACGTGGCGCTGTGCCGTGCCGACCGCGCGGCCGACTCCGTGGCCGTGTCCCAGAAGTCCGTGGAGGTCTGAGAAACGTGCGGATCGTCGTCACCAACTGCAACACCACGCAGGAGATGACCGAGGAGATCGTACGAGGTGCCCGGGCCGCGGCCGGCCCGGGCACCATCGTGACCGGGCTGACCCCCGCCTGGGGACCCGAGTCCGCGGAGGGCTGGCTCGACAGCTATCTGTCGGCCGCGGCGGTCATCGACCTGCTGCGCACCTACCAGGGCCCACCGTACGACGCGGTGGTCATGGCCGGTTTCGGCGAGCACGGACGGGAGGGAGCGCGGGAGCTCGTGGACGTACCGGTGGTCGACATCACCGAGGCCGCGGCCCATCTGGCCTGCCTGCTGGGACGCCGGTACGGGGTCGTCACCACGCTGGAGCGGTCGTGCGGCCAGATCGAGGACAGCCTGGAACTGGCGGGTGTGGGGCGCAACTGCGCCGCCGTCGTGGGCACGGGGCTGAGTGTCCTCGACCTCGGTGACGGAGCGGGTGACGGGCGCGGGGAGCGGGCGCGTACGGAGGCGGCGTTCCTGGCGGCGGCCGAGCAGGCGTGCCGCGCCGGGGCGGAGGTGCTGGTGCTGGGCTGCGCCGGGATGACCGGACTGGAGCGGATGGTGGGGGAGAAGCTGGGGCTTCCGGTGGTCGACGGGGTCGCCGCGGCGGTCAAGCTCGCGGAGTCCCTGGTCACGCTCGGCCTGACGACGAGCCGCGCGGGGAGCTATGCGAAGCCGGTGCCGAAGGGGCGCGTGTGGGGGCCGCCGTCGGTGGGGTGACGTCAGGGTGCAGGACGGCGGGTGCTGGTGGGGTGACGTCGGGGCCCAGAACGGCGGGCGCCGCCGAGGTGACGTCGGGAGCAGGTGGCGGTCACGTGACGCATCGACGCGCGGACGGCGGCTTCCCTGGTCACCCACTTCGATGATCCTCGGACTCGCTTGCGGGCTGGGCCTCCGGGACCACGGCCGTCGCCGTGATCTCCACCAACTGCCCCGTGTAGCCGAGGCAGGCCACGCCGAGCAGCGTCGACGAGTGCGGCCCGGTACTGAGCGCGGACGCCTCGACCACACCCCAGACGGCGGAGAGCGTCGCCGGCTCACCGCTCACGACGTACACGTCGGTCGACACCACATGGTCCAGGTCGCTCCCGACAGCGCGCAGTTGTTCACGGAGATTTGCGATCACCTGTTCGGCCTGCCGCACCGGGTCTCCCGCGCCGACCAACTTCCCGTCGGCGTCGAGCGGTACCGACCCGGCGAGAAACGCAAGCCTGGTGCCGGCCTCGACGACGGAGGCGTGGGAGTAGACCGGCGGCGGGAAGAGGGCGGGGACGGTGACGCGCTGGATCACGTGAGCTCCTGAGCCGGGCGGTGGACAACCCGCCGATCATCCGGATCCCTGGCCGGAACCGCATCCGAATTTCCCGGGGCCCGACCCGCCGTACGGTGCCCTACGTACGCTTCCGTCATGCCGACCCGCCCCGACCCCACCCTCTCCGACCCCGCCTTCCTCGGCACCACAGCCGACCGTTTGGCCGCCCTCCCGACCGCCCGGGCCGTGGCCCTCGGCGGCTCCCGAGCCCAGGGCACCCACAAGCCCGACAGCGACTGGGATCTGGCCGTCTACTACCGCGGCCCTTTCGAGCCCGCCGACCTGCGCGCCCTCGGCTGGGAGGGCGAGGTCTCCGAGATCGGCGGCTGGGGCGGGGGCGTGTTCAACGGGGGAGCGTGGCTGACGATCGACGGGCAGCGCGTAGACGTGCACTACCGCGATCTCGACGTGGTGGAGCACGAGTTGGCGGAGGCGGAGGAGGGACGCTTCCGGGTGGAGCCCCTGCTGTTCCATCTGGCGGGAATTCCCAGCTACTTGGTCGTCGCCGAGCTGGCCGTCAACCGCGTGCTGCGAGGCGAACTTCCCCGCCCGGCCGCCTACCCGGAGAAACTTCGCACCTCCGCCGCCGAGCGGTGGCACGGAACCGCCCTCGCCACCCTTGCGTACGCCGAGGCCAACCACGCCCCGGCGGGCCGCCTCACGGAAGTCGCCGGCGCGATCGCCACGGCCGCCGCACAGGCGGGCCACGGTGTGCTCGCCGCGCGCGGGGAGTGGGTGACGAACGAGAAGCGATTGCTGGAGCGGGCCGGACTGCGGGGCGTCGACGGCGTCATCGCGGAACTCAACAGCGCCGATCCCGGTGAATTGGCGGGGGCGTTGGCAAGAGGTGTGGAAAAAGCCCGGCGTCTCTTCGAGAAATAATGCTTTGAGGCCGCGGAGTTGAAGCCGCTACCGTTTCCGTCGTGGCGAAACTCAATCAGATCATCGCAGTCGAGAAGGGCATCAAGTCCAAGGCGCATCAGGACCTGACGGCGGCTCATCACGGCTTGCAGAAGCCGGCGTTGCTGGCCGGAATCTCGCGTACCTACCAGCCGAAGGACGAGGAGGGCGAGCAGTTGCCGCCCGAGTCGACGCGGGTGCAGGTGAAGGCGGAGGACGTGCTGCGGGACACCGCCACCACCCTGACGCGGCTGTTCGACGTGACCGCCACGAAGGACTGGTCCAACTGCGCCGCCCGCGCGGACGTCACGGTGGACGGGCGGGTACTGCTCGCCGACGTGCCCGTGTCCTATCTGCTCTTCCTCGAGAAGCAGCTCGTGGATCTCCACACCTTCGTACGGAAGCTGCCCGTCCTCGACGCGTCGGAGTCGTGGACGCAGGACCCGTCCACGGACGCGTGGAAGACCGAGCCGGTGCGGACGCTGCGGACGAAGAAGGTGCCGCGCAACCATGTGAAGGCGGACGCGACCGAGAAGCATCCGGCGCAGGTCGAGGTCTACTACGAGGACATCCCGGTCGGGTACTGGACGACCGTGAAGTTCTCGGGAGCCCTTCCCGCACGTCGGGTCAATGAACTCCTCGACCGGGTGGAGAAAGTGCAGCAGGCCGTGAAATTCGCCCGGGAAGAGGCGAACGGCACGGACGTCGTCGACCAGCGGGTCGGGGACGCTGTCTTCGGCTACCTTTTCGGATAAAGCAACCCCCTGTCCGGGGCGCCGGACACCACAATGACTCCCCGGCCCTGGTGGCCGGGGTGCGCGAGGAGCGCAAGCTGAATCTGAAGCTTGTCGTGACGAAGCGGTCCGTACCCGCCAGAACATCAGGGGCGGATCGCATTCAATCTCAGACTCTCGCTCCAGACTCAGTATTCGCCGCCGATCGCCGGATCGACCGGGCTCAGGCTCCAGAACGTCGAATTGCCGGTTCAAGTCCGGCCCGCACAGCTCGATGTGCGGTGGTCCAAAGGCAGGACGCGACGACATCACGACTGACCTGAGCCCTCAAGCGTGCCGGCGTGTGCATATGGCGGCTCGACAGGGCCCGGGGGCAGGCTACGCCTCCGGGCCCGCTTCTCTTCCGGTCTTCCAGGGGGCGGCTCCCTTTCGCACGGACCGATTCCGGCACCGGCAGCTTCCGGCTCCGGCAGCTTCAGGCGCCGACAGACTCCAGCACCCGTCACCGGCAATTGCGTTCATAAAGAAACCGCCCCTGCCCACAATCGTCACATCGCCGAAATACATCCGTTCCATCTCCTCCAAGACCGCGATCTACCGTGGAGACACGGGCCGCACCCCCCACGGCCCAGACCCCCAGCCCGGCCACCGTCGCCCGCAGGCTCACCCCCGCCTCGTCCAGACGACAGGAGCCCCGTGTCCCGCCCCGCCGCTCTGCCCCTTCCGCCCTGGCTCGCCCATGCCTTCCGTGCCCAGCGCGGGCCCGTGCCCTGGAACGCGGTCGTGCGGGGCGCGCTGTCCGCCGGGCCGGTGCTTCTCGCCGCCGTGCTCGTCGGCCGTACCTCCCTCGGGGTCGTCGCGGCCATCGCCGCCATGCTGGCCGGGATCAACGACCGCCCCGGCAGCCGACGGGCCTCCGTCCGGCGGATCGGGGTACCCGCGCTCGCCGGAGCCTGCGGGCTGCTCATGGGGACGTATACGGGAGCGCAGGTCGGGGCGGTCGCCCTGACCGTGCTGCTCACCTTCGTCGGGCTGGTCGCCGGGGGCGTCAGTGCCGTCGGCCCCGTCGCCTCGGCTGCCGGGACGCAGTGGCTCGTCGCCTCCGCCATCGGAGCCGGGATGCCGCTGCCCGAGCCGGGGTGGCAGCGGGCGCTCGCCTACCTGGTGGGGGCCGGGTGGCTGCTCGGGCTGCGGCTGGTTCTGCCCACGCCCGGCGGCCTCGTCGGGGACTTCCGGTTCGACGGCGAGCGGAAGGCCGTCGCCGCCGTCTACGACGCCGTGGCGGCGCTTCTCGACGCCGCGGGTACACCCGACGCCACCTCCCGCCGCGTGGCGCTGACCGCCGCGCTCGATCACGCGCAGGACGCGCTCGCCGGGCCCCGGCTGCGGCGCTACGCCAGCTCGGCGGCCGAACGCCGGCTGCACGCGCAGTACGCCGCCGCGCTACCGCTCGCCGAGGCCGCGACCGCGCTGGCCTGGGCCGGGGAGGACGTCTCCGCGCGGTCCTCCGCGGGGCCCCGGCGCCTCGCCGCCGCCGTACGCGACAACACGCACACCGGGCCTCTGCCGGCGCCGTCGCGGTCGGCGCCCGGGCTGCGCGCCCTGGACGACGCCCTGCTGCACGCCGCCGAGGCCTTCGACCGGGCCAAGGGTTCCGACCTGCACACCCGAAGGCGAGGCACGGGGGCCCTGCTGCGCACCGTGTTCGGGGTCGGGGGGCGTGAGTACGGGCTGCGGGTCGCCCTCTGCTTCGGGGCCAGCGTCGGCGTCGCCCAGGCCCTGCACCAGGCCCGCTGGTACGGGCTGCACGAGCACTGGTACTGGCTGCCCGCCACCACCGTCTTCCTGGTCAAGCCCGACCTGGGGCCACTCGCCTCGCGTGTCCTGTGCCGCGCGGCCGGGACGGTCCTCGGGGCCCTCGTCTTCGCCGGGTTCGCCATGGTGCTGCCCCGGCCGGAAGGGCTCATCGCCCTCGTGGCCGTCAGCGGTGCCCTCATCCCGGTCGCCACCCGGCACTTCGCCGCGCAGACCGCCGTCGTCACCGTCCTCGTGCTGGCGCTGGTGATGGTCGGCGGCGAGCCGCAGGCCTCCGCCGGCCGGATCGGGGAGACGCTGCTGGCCTGCGCGATCGTGCTGATCGTGGGCCACCTGCCGATGCCGGGACAGCGGGCCGGCGGGGTACGCTCCCGGCTCGCAACGGCGGAAGCCGCCGCACGGGCGTACCTGGCGCATGTCCTGCGGGAGTCCGACGACCCCGCGCCGCGCGAGTCCGACGCCCACGCATCGGGGGAGTCCAGCTTGCAACGGCTGCGCGCTGCCACCGACTCCACCGCCGGCACCGACCCCAGCACCGACTCCGACCCCGACTCCGACAGCCGTGCCGTCCGCTGGACCCTCCGCCGTGAGGCCTACCGGGCCCTCGCCGAGGCCCGCACCGCCATTGCCCTCGCCGCCGCCGAACTCCCGCCTCTCGCCCGGCACTCGGAGGGCGCGGACGAGATCGCCACCACCCTCGAACGGCTCGTCGACACCACCACCGCCTGCGCTGTGCACCTCGACGACACCGGCCGGCTCACCGCGCGGCACACCGAACGCCTCACCGAACTGCTGGCCGAGTTGGCGAAGGAGGGCGGGCGCGGGGGCCTGCGGATGCCCGATCTACCCGCGGCGGGGTGACTCAAGGGCTATGGCTCCGGAGTCGCACTGAGGCCACGCACCGCTATCCCACCCGCACCCACACCGGTGCGTGATCCGACCCCGGCTCCCCGCGCCGCTCCGCCGGATCCGGTCCCACCGAGGGCAGCCGCGGCGCCCCGTCGTCCGGCAGGCCCGTGCCCGCCTTCGTGATCCGGTGGACGAGGCGGTGGCTCACCAGGACGTGGTCGATGAGTTCGCGGCGGCCGAAGTTTATGCGGGAGTAGCGCTGCTCGGCGGGTATGAGCGGGGCCACGTTCCACAACCGGACCGCGTCGCCCCGGTCGGGCGTCTGGAAGCCGCCGGTGCCGATCTCCGAGCCGGGCGGGCCCACCAGGATCTGGGTGGTCGCCGCCTGCACCTCGTCGTTCAGGTCGCCCAGCACCGCCACGTCCCGCTCGCGGCCCTCGCCTGCCAGCAGCTCGTCGGCCAGGGCCCGCAGGGTCGTCGCCTCCGCCGCCCGCCGGTAGAGCGCGTACGCCCCGTACCGTGCCCGCTCGCCCTCGTCGTGCGGCTGGAAGCGCTTGCCCGGATACGTCAGCAGCTTCGACTTGAGGTGGGTGACCGCCACCCGCAGCGGCCCGATCTCCGTGTCCGCCTCCACCGCCAGGAAGCCGCGGCCCGCCTGCCCCACCGTCGCCCCGTCGTCGTCCGACTGCACCGGACGCAGCTTCGCCGGGAAGCCGTTCGTGTCCGACAGCACCCGCAACGGCGTACGGCTGAGGAAGCCGACCCGGATGCCCCGGGGGTCCGGGTGCCGGGAGAGCGCGACGCTCCAGTCGCCGTGCAGCATCTCGGTCAGGTCCTGCAGCGCCTCCGGCTCCCCGACCTCCTGCACACCCAGCAGCGTCGGGTCGAGCTCTGTGATCACGGCGGCGAGGGCGGCCAGTTTCGCCTCGTACGCGGCCTTGTCCTCGGGGCCGAACGGGCCGCCGGGACGATAGAGGTTCTCCAGGTTCCAGGTGCCTACGAGCATGCCGGGCTCCTTTCCAGAAGCCGTCGGGCGGGCTGTGGTGAGGCCAGGGTGCCGGTCCGGCCAAGGAGGTGACAGAGCCGTGACGGGATGCGCGGTTCGGCTCACGCCAGGCGACTACGGCGTCGTACGTTGGCGTCATGAGTGGCTCTCCCGCTGATCTCATCATTACCGGATGCACCGTCCTCGTGCACGACGATCAAGAGCGGATCGGGTTCGAGGAGGACGCCGCGATCGTCGTACGGGACGGACTCGTCGCGTCCGTGACGACCGCCGCCGCGGTCGCGGACCGGCCGGCCGGTGAACGTCTCGACGCGCGCGGCCAGATCGCCCTGCCGGGGCTGGTCAACTGCCACACCCACGCCCCGATGGTCGCCCTGCGCGGCCTCGCCGAGGACCTGCCCACCGAGGAGTGGTTCAACGACGTCGTCTGGCCCATGGAGTCCAACCTCACCGAGAAGGACGTGGAGTTGGGGGCGAGGCTCGCCTGCGCCGAGATGATCCGGGGCGGCGTCACCTGCTTCGCGGATCACTACTTCGCCATGGACGCGGTGGCCGCCGTCGTCGCCGAGACCGGGATCCGCGCCCACCTCGGGGAGGCGTACTTCTCCTCTCAAGGGCCCCAAGGGCGGGAGAGGTCACTGGAGTTCGCGCTACGACACCGTGACGGTGCCGACGGCCGCATCACCACCACCCTTGCCCCGCACGCCCCTTACACCGTGGACGACGCCGATCTCACCGCCACCGCCGAACTCGCCCACGCGCACGGCCTTCCCGTGCACATCCACGCCTCCGAGAACCGCGAGCAGACCGACACCAGCCTCGCCCGGCACGGCATCACTCCGATCGAGGTCCTCAAGCGCACCGGGATCCTCGACACGGACGTCCTCCTCGCCCACGGCACCGGCATCGTCGAACGCGACCTCCCACTCCTCGAAGGCGCCGAAGGGCGTACGGCCGTCGCCACCGCGCCCCGCGGCTACCTCAAGTTCGCCTGGCCCACCACCACACCGGTCCGCGCCCTGCACGACATCGGGGTGCCCGTCGGGCTCGCCACCGACGGAGCGGCCTCCAACAACTCCCTCGACGTGTGGGAGTCGATGGCGCTCACCGCACTGGTCCAGAAGTCCACGACCGGCGACCCGCGCTGGCTGACCTCCCGGCGGGCCCTGCACCACGCCACCCTGCAGAGTGCCCGGGCGGTCGGTCTCGGCGAGGCCGTCGGCAGCATCGCGCCGGGCCGGCGGGCCGACCTCGTCCTCGTCGACCTCACCGGCCCGCACACCCAGCCCGTCCACGACCTCGCCGCGACCCTCGTGCACAGCGCCCGCTCCGCCGACGTCCGTACGACGATCGTCGACGGAAGGATCCTGATGCGCGACCGCGAACTGCTGACGATCGACGTCCCCGCGGTGGTGACGGAGTTGGCGGAGCGGCTGCCGACCCTCGTCGACCGGAGCCACGGCAGGCGCATCCAGGACTACGACACCTGAAAAAGCACGTGTCCGAGGGCGGCCGCGGAAGATCGCCCGCGCGTCGGCATGCGAGGCGCCTGCGGACAGTGAGCGCTTTCGGTGTCACTATGAGTGCGGGATGCGACACGAAAGGTGGCGGAAGTGACCGTTCGGTAACCGGATTCTCACGCTGCGTGCTGAACTGGTGTCGAGTACGTCTCAGTCCCGCAACTGACCGACCCGTTCACCCCCTGGAAGGCGTTAACTCCTACAAGTACGACGCTTTCTGGAGGTGCAGGGTGGTGAACGGGCGAACAGTGCTCGAACGCTTTCCCGCAGGTGGGCCGCGAGGCTCGTGGCCGGCGGAGGAGTTCGCGCACGCTCGGCGACTTGAAGGACTGCCCGCCGAGGTCGTGATGGACCTCGCGACGGACACGTTCCTGGTGATCGTGCGCAGCGGTGAGGCGGCCGACGCCGTCGCGTGAGGTCAGCCCGCCTTCGGGGCCGGCACCTGCGGCGTCCGGGCGGTCGCCCGCGTGGGGATCTTCGCCGTGAACTGTGCCGCCTGGAGCGAGTACAACTCCGCGTAGACCCCGCCGGTCGCCAGTAGCTCGTCCGGTGTGCCGGACTCCACCAGGCGGCCCTGCTCCAGGACGTGCACCAGGTCCGCGTGCCGGACGGAAGCCAGCCGGTGGGTGATCAGGATGACGGTCTGCCCGGTGCCTGCCAGAGCGCGGATCTTCTCGAAGACCTCCAGTTCCGCCCGGGCGTCCAGGGCCGCCGTCGGCTCGTCCACGATCAGGATGCGTGCGCGCCGGTACGCGGCCCGGGCGATCCCCAGCCGCTGCCACTGACCTCCGGACAGCTCGTGGCCGCCGCTGAAGTTGCGGGCCAGCAGGGTGTCCAGACCACGCGGCAGATCCACGACCACCTCCTCGGCCCCGGCCTCCGCGACCGCCTCCGTGAGCCGCTCGTCGGTGAGCGGCGCCGAGGAACGGCCGACCGCCACATTGACGCGGGCGGTGAAGGGCCACCGCTTGAAGTCCTGGGCGACCATCGCGACCCGTTCTGCGAGCAGGTGCCGGTCGGCGCCGGCGGCGTCCACGTCGTCCCACAGGATCCGGCCGCCGTCGGGGGCGTACAGCCCGGCCAGCAGCTTGACCAGGGTCGTCTTGCCGGAGCCGTTCTCGCCGACCAGCGCCACGATCTTGCCGAGCGGGAAGCTGAGGGTCACGGCGTCGAGGGCGGGACGGGTCGCGTCTCCCGGGTAGGTGAAGGAGACGTTCTCGAACCGGATCTCGCGCGGCTCGGCCGGCAGGGCCACCCCGCCCACCGGGATCGCCCGTTCGGCAGCCTCGACGTAAAGACGCTGGAGGTCGCCGACGAAGAGCGCCTCCTCGTGCAGTGCGTTCACCTCCACGACCAGCGTGTCCAGGCTCTGCGAGCCGGTGCGGATGGCGATCACGGCCGTCCCCGCCACCGACAGCGCCATCGCACCCGCCAGCAGCAGTCCGCCGAGCGTGGCGTACGTCGCCGCCGTGGCCAGGCCCGTCCAGGCCGCCGCGATCAGTCCCGTACGGGCCGCCAGCCGGGCGAGGCGGGCCTGCTCCGCCTCCGCCGTCTCCGACATCGCGCGGAAGTGCCGCAGCAGGAACGGGCCCACACCGTGCACGCGGATCTCCGGGGCGGCCTCCGGCTCGATCAGCAGGGCGCCGAGCAGTCGCCCCGCGCGCGCGTGCTGCACCCAGGCGTGGAAGGACTCGTAGCGCCGGCGGGCCATGGTCAGCGCGCTCCAGGCGCTCGGCAGGGTCATCGTCACCAGCAGCGGCAGCAGCGCGGGGTGCAGCACGGTCAGCACGCCCGCCGCCGCGATCAGCGAGATCATCGCGTTCACCACACGAGTGGCGTACGAGATCATCCGCCGGGCGGACGAGGCGCCGTACTGAGCGGTGTCCAGCAGCTTGTGGAAGGCGTGGTCCTCGATCGCGGCCAGCTCCACGGTCGCCGCCCGCTCCAGATAGCGCTCGGTCGCCACCCGTTCCACCTTGGGCTCCAGCCCCCCGGTGGCGTAGGTCGACGCGGCCCGCAGCAGCGCCCCGACCAGCATCGCGGCGGCCATCACCACCAGGGCGGGGACGGCGCCGCGCAACCGGTCCTCCAGGACGCCGCCGCCGATCAGCCGGCCCAGCACGCTGTTGACGGCCAGGAGACTCACGGCCTGCGTCAGACCTCGGCCCACCTCGGCGGCCAGCACGGTCCGGGCGGCCCGTCGGTCGGCCTGCCAGGCGAGACGGAAGCTCGCCGTCAGCAGGGACGGGAGACGGGTCACCATGGCCCGGAAGTTCAGCTCCAGGAACGCGTCCGCGTGCGAGTTCCAGCCCATGTCGTAGCGCAACGGTCCGCCGAAGAGCAGCTGCTCCGACTCGGACACCTCCGGTGTGCCCGCGCCGCCCTGATCCGCGTCGCGCGTCTTTCCCACCGTCGACCTCCCCTGATCGTGGACGAACGGCCACTATCGCGGGGCGGACTCGTCACGGGCAGGGCGTGTGCCGCGGCGGTCGGGGCACGCGGGCGCACATCCGGTGAGGCGCAGGCGCACGTCCGTAGAGGGGGAGCCGAGAGGGGCGAGAAGAGGAGGGTCAAGGGGAGGAGGAAGGGGAGGGGGCCTGCGGTGGAAGCCTGGAGGCGACCTACGCGCTGACCGGTCTCGACCACGTCGGCGTCGTGCCCGTCAGCCGGCACAGCGCCAGATAGAGCGGTATCGGCGGGGTGTACGGAATGGTCCCCTCCGGCCGGTGGATCAGACCCGGCTCGGTCGGAGCGTCCGGTACGACCGCCCCGGCGGCGTACTGCGCGGGGGCGGGCCACTCCAGGGCGAAGTCGGAGTCTGCAGGAACGATCCACCACCAGTGCGCCTCGTCGGCGTACACGCACCCGACCCGCGGCAGCCGCGGCATCAGCCGGGGCCCGAACCGCGCGGGCACCACCACCGCGTCACAGCCCATCGGGGCCGTCATGCCCTCGGGTACGGACAGTCGCCGGGGGGCCTGAGAGGTGCGCGGCCCGTGTCCGAGCCGGACCAGTGTGTCCAGGCTCAGTACCGGGCCGCCGCCGGCCCGCGCCCTTATGCCCATTCGGCCTCCGTCCCGTGCTGCCGAGTACCCGCAGTGCCACCGGTCTCGGGTGCGATGCCGTGACGTTGCTCCATGTCCGCAGGCGCATCCACGCTCAGGTCGGCGCCGGCGTGCGCCTGGGGCGCGGCGGCGCTTCCCGGGCTGCCGGACGGGCCCGGCTTCGGGCGGGCGCCCCAGCCCAGGTCGTTGCGGGGGTCGGAGGACTCGCGAGGTATGTCGCCCTTGCGAGGGAGCTCCGCCCAGACCAGCAGACCGGGGCCGTGCTCATGGGCTCCCCAGGCGTGACAGAGGGCGTCGACGAGCAGCAGTCCCCTCCCCTGCTCCTCCTCGGGCCGCTGCGGTGAGGGGTGAGGCTCACCCGGCGCGCAACCCTCGTCACGCACGGCTATCCGCACCAGGTCCTCACCGTCGTGCAGCTCGCAGACCACACGGCTGCTCGCGGTGTGCACGATGGCGTTGGTGACCAGCTCGGTGACCACCAGGGCCGCCGAGTCGCAGGTGTCCGCGCAGACCGCCCAGCCCGTCAGGCGCGCCAGTGTCAGGCGTCTGGCCTGCGCGGGAGAACCCGGATGCGCGGCCAGCTCGAACCGGAACCGGCGCTCGGCAGCGGCCGGCTCGGGGCCCACTCCCTCGTCCGCTCTCGAACGGGCTCGAGCGGGGGGAATCCCATCGGCACCGAGGCCGAGGGGGCGGCCTGCTGCGGCGTCTGTTCCTAAGGGCGCGGGCGGAATCACGCTTGCCACTATCGCCCCGCCATGAACACTTGGCAAGTGTCACTCTGAAAAATGCAGAGTGCTGTGTGACGCGGTGAAGGGCCGTGGCACACTGCTGGCAACAGCACGTCGAGCGGCGCCAGTTGGGATCAACGAAGATCGGTACGTATCCGTGCAGACCTTCACATAGGTCTTCGCATGGCGCCGCCGGGCTGTCAGCGTGCTTTGGTGACCGGCCCGCTCCCCAGGGGCCGTCTGATCAGGGACTTCGTGGAGGTGCAGGGTGAGCGAGCCGCGGTCCGCGCCTACGGTCGGCCAGGTCGTCCTCGGCCGGCGCCTTCTGGACCTGCGGGAACGCGCGGGACTCAAGCGCGAGGAAGCCGCCCGCATACTCCGGGTCGCCCCCGCCACGGTCCGCCGGATGGAGATGGCCGAGGTCGGGCTCAAGATCCCGTACCTCCAACTCCTTCTGAAGGCCTACGGCATCTCCGACCACGAGGCCGACGCGTTCGTCCAACTGGCCGAGGACGCCAACCGACCCGGCTGGTGGCAGCGGTTCCACGACGTCCTGCCCGGCTGGTTCTCGATGCATGTGAGCCTGGAGGGGGCGGCCGCCCTCATCCGGCAGTACGAGCCGCACTTCGTCCCCGGCCTGCTGCAGACCGAGGACTACGCCCGCGCCGTCCTGAAGTCGGGCGCCATCGGGCAGACCAGCCCCGACGACATCGAGCGCCATGTCGACCTGCGCATGCAGCGCCAGGAACTGCTCACCCGTCAGGAAGCGCCCCGGCTGTGGGTCTTGATGGACGAGACCGTACTGCGCCGCTCCGTCGGCACCCCGGAGGTGATGCGTGCGCAGATCGACAAGCTCCTCGACGCGACGAAGCTGCCCAACGTCACCCTGCAGGTCGCCCCGTTCGCGAACGGGCCGCACCCGGGCACGTACGGCCCCTTCGTACTCTTCCGATTCGCCGTGCCGGAACTCCCGGACATGGTTTACAGCGAGTACCTGACCGGCGCCGTCTATCTGGACGCGCGCGCCGAGGTGGCGACCCACCTCGAGGTCATGGACCGCATGGCGGCGCAGGCCGCTACTGCACATCGCACGAAGGAGATCCTCCGGGATCTCCGCAAGGAGCTGTGAATGAATCGCATCAAGCCGCGCCGACGCGTCTACAACGGCATGCCCGCAAGGGAGTTGGGCAGCGAGGGCTGGCACAAGCCCTGGAGCGGCGGCAACGGCGGCAACTGCCTGGAGGCGATGAAGCTCGCCGACGGCCGGATCGCCGTCCGTCAGTCCACCGACCCGGACGGCCCCGCGCTGATCTACACCACGGACGAGATGACCGCCTTCATCGAGGGCGCCAAGGCGGGGGAGGCCGACTTCCTCCTCTCCTGACCGATTGCCGTTCTCTCGACTGATTGCCTCTCCCTCGCTCAACTTCCTTAATTTTGGTGCTGAATTGAACACCCATTGCGTCTTATTGAATATCCATTGCATCTTACGGAGTGCCTCATGACCGGGCAGGACCCTCTCGGCGCCGCCGAGATCGACACCACCAGGCCGCATCCCGCGCGGATGTACGACTGGTACCTCGGCGGCAAGGACAACTACCCCGTCGATGAGGCGATGGGCCGGCAGATGCTGGCCCTCGATCCGAGGGTGCCGGTGATGGCGCGGGTCAACCGGGCCTTCATGCACCGGGCCACGCGCTGGCTCGCCGAACACGGCGTCCGCCAGTTCCTGGACGTCGGCACCGGCATCCCCACGGAACCGAACCTCCACCAGGTCGCCCAGCGGGTCGCCCCCGACGCGCGGGTCGTCTACTGCGACAACGACCCGATCGTGCTCGCCCACGCGGCGGCTCTGCTGCGCGGCACGGACCAGGGGGTGACCGAGTACCTGCAGGCCGACGTGCGGGACCCGGACGCCATCCTCGAAGGCGCCCGGAAGGTCCTGGACTTCGGCCGGCCGGTCGCGCTCTCGCTCATCGCACTGCTGCACTTCGTCTCCGACGAGGACGGTGCGCACGAGCTGGTGGCGCGGCTGCTGTCCGAACTGCCCTCGGGCAGCTACCTGGTGGTCAGCCATGCGACGGCCGACTTCACGCCCGAGGAGTCGAAGGCGGCCACCGAGAAGCTCAAGGCGGTCGGCGTCACCCTGGCGCTGCGCTCCCGGGAGCAGTTCGCCCGCTTCTTCGACGGCCTGGAACTCGTCGAACCCGGCGTCGAGGTGCCGCAGCTGTGGCACCCCGAACTGGGCGACCCGGTCCCCGGTCAGGACGACGGCGTCATTCCCGGGTACGGGGCGGTGGCACGCAAGCCCTGAGCACCGCTGTCGCGTGCACCGTGTGCGCCCCACCACGAGGGGGTGCAGGGCCGCTCGTACTCGTACTCGTACACGGGAGTGCGTGGCTCATCCGCGCCCAGGGTCCGCCGTGAGCGTCTCCTCCGGTGGGAGCGCCGCGCACAGCGCGTCCAGCGCCGCGGCGTACGCGTGCTCCGAGGGCGTCGCGTACCCCACGACCAGGCCGTCGCCCGCCGCCATGTCGGTCTCCGGGTGCCGGAACTCGGCGAGGCCCTCCAGGGCGACGCCCTGCCAGGCGGCCGCCTTCACCGCGGACCGCTCGGTACCCGCGGGCAGCCTGAGCACCGCGTGCAGGCCGGCCGCGACACCGGTGACCTCGACGTGCGGCGCGTGCGTGGCGAGCGCCGCGACCAGCCGGTCCCGACGGACGCGGTACCGCTGACGCATGCGCCGCACATGACGGTCGTAGGACCCGGAGGACAGGAAGTCGGCGAGGCTCAGCTGGTCGAGAACGCTCGCCCAGGCCTCGCGCTCCCCCTTGGCCGCGCGTACCTCGTCGACGTACCGCTCCGGCAGCACCATCCACCCCAGCCGCACCGCGGGCGACAGGCTCTTGCTGACCGAGCCGATGAAGATCACACGTTCCGGATCGAGGCCCTGGACGGCGCCGACCGGCTTGCGGTCGTAGCGGAACTCGCCGTCGTAGTCGTCCTCCAGGATCACCGTCCCACGTGCGCGTGCCCAGTCGACGACCGCGGCCCGGCGCTCGGGATCCAGCGGTCCGCCCGTCGGGAACTGGTGCGCGGGCGTGAGCAGCACGGCCCGCTCGCGGCCGAGCCCGTCGACCCGCGCGCCGTGTTCGTCGAGGGGAAGCGGCACGGTCCGTACCCCGGCGGCCCGGAGGAGCTGCCGGTGGAAGCCCAACCCGTAGGCCTCCACGGCCAGGGGACCGCGCAGCACGCCGCCCCCGCCGCCCCGGTCCTGGCCGAACAGGAGCCGCAGCGCGTGCGCGAAACCGGAGCAGATCACGATCCGGCCCGGTTCGGTGCGCACACCTCGCGCGCGTGCCAGGTACTCCGTGAGAGCCTCCCGCAACTCGACGCGGCCGACCGGGTCGCCGGGCCCGAACACCTCGTTGGGCGCCTGCTGGAGAGCCCGCCGGTAGGAGGTGAGCCAGGCCGCGCGCGGGAACGACGACGCGTCCGGGGTGCCCTGGCGCAGATCGTGCCGGGGGCCACGCGTGCGGGGAGGACCCTGACGAGCCACCCGTACGGCGTGTCCCAGCGGCTCGGCCCGCTTCGCCACCCGGGTGCCCGAGCCCTGGCGAGCGGTCAGCCAGCCCTCCGCGACAAGCTCCGCGTAGGCGTCGGCCACCGTGTTGCGGGCGACCCCGAGGTCGGCGGCGAGCGAACGGTACGGCGGCAGCCGGGTGCCGGGGGCGAGCCGCCCGCTGCGTACGGCCTCGCGCAGCGCCCCGATGAGCGCGGCCCGCCGACCGCCGGGGCCGGACAGCTCCAGATGCAGGTCGGCACCGATCCCCTCCGCGGAATTGACCCATGATTCATCCATGGAAATGCACCCTACAGACGGTCTTTCCCGATCGTAGGTTGATGCACATGACGACGAACACGACTGACACAGACACCCACACTGGCTCCGGCTCCAGCACAGGCGGACACACCACGGCCGGCCCTCGCCTGGACCTCGGGAAGTCCGCCCCCAGGGTCTTTCGCGCTCTCGTCGGCCTCGACGCCGCCGCCCGGGAGGGCCTCGACCCGGCGCTGGTCGAGCTGATCCAGATCCGCGCCTCGCACCTCAACCACTGCGCGTACTGCCTGCACATGCACACGAACGACGCCCGCAAGGCCGGTGAGACCGAGGACCGGCTCCACATGGTCGCGGTCTGGCGCGAGGCCCGCCACTTCTTCACCGAGAAGGAACAGGCCGCCCTCGCCCTGACGGACGCGGTGACACGCGTGGCCGACGCAGGCGTTCCGGACGACGTCTACGCCCGAGCGGCGGCCCACTTCGACGACCAGGAACTTGCCCGTGTGCTGTCCCTGATCCTCACGATCAACACCTGGAACCGGGTGGCCCTGGCGACGGCCAAGGTGGCCGGGACGGACGAGCGCCGCTGACGCGCCCCTCGCATCTGCCGCTACTGGATGCGGCCCCGCTGGGCCGCATCCACCTCTTCCGCCGCATCCGCGCTGGGCTGCTTCCGCTGCTTCCGCTGCTTCCGCCACATTCGCCGCCTTCCGCCCGGAGCGGTACGTCACCGCGACGGGACGGCCATGCCGTGTCCGACTCCGGCAGGCCGGGGTGAGCCGCTAGACGGCCATGGGGCGGTCGTACGGACCGATCGGTGCCGGCAGTCGCGAACTTCCCGTCAGATGGCGGTCGACCGCCGCCGCCACCGCCCGCCCCTCCGCTATCGCCCACACGATCAACGACTGTCCCCGTGCGGCGTCCCCCGCGGCGAACACGCCGGGGACGTTCGTGGCGAACCCGGCGTCCCGCGAGAGAGTCCCACGAGGCTCCAGCTCCAGCCCCAGCTGACGCACGAGCCCGTCCTCCTGGTCCGGCCCCGAGAAACCGAGCGCGAGCAGCACGAGGTCGGCGGGGAGGCTGCGTCCGCTGTCCGGCACCGGCCGCCGCCGCGCGTCCACCTCCACCAGGTGCAGTGACCGCACATGCCCGTCGGTGTCCCCGGTGAAGCGGAGCGTGGACGCCGCGAACAGCCGTGCGTCGGCGTTCGCCGCCGGTGCCGTCCGCAGGTCCCGCGCCTCCTCGTGCGCGGCCGACAGCCGGTAGACCTTCGGATACGTCGGCCACGGCTCGGCGTCCTCGTCGCGCTCGGCGCCGGGCTGGACGTAGATGTCCAACTGGGTCACGGACGCGGCTCCTTCCCGTATCGCCGTACCCAGACAGTCGGCACCCGTGTCCCCGCCGCCGACGATGACGACGTGCTGTCCGGCGGCGGACATGGGCGAGACCTCCAGATCCCCCTCGCGTACCCGGTTGGCCAGCGGCAGATACTCCATCGCCTGTCGCACTCCGGCCAACTCTCGCCCCGGCACGTCCAGTTCACGCCAGGCTGTCGCGCCTGTGGCGATCACCACGGCGTCGTAGCGCGCACGCAGTTCCGCGGCGCCGATGTCCCGTCCGACCGCTGTAGACGTACGGAACTTCGTCCCCTCGGCTCGCATCTGCTCGATCCGCCGCTCCAGATGGCGCTTCTCCATCTTGAACTCGGGGATGCCGTACCGCATCAGCCCGCCGAGCCGGTCGTCCTTCTCGTACACGGCGACCGTGTGCCCCGCACGGGTCAGCTGTTGTGCCGCGGCGAGGCCGGCGGGTCCCGAGCCGATCACCGCGACCGTCCGCCCGGACAGTCGCTCCGGCGGGCGCGGCGGCGTGAAACCGAGCTCCCAGGCGCGGTCGGCGACGGCGACCTCGACGTTCTTGATCGTGACCGCGGGCTGGTTGATCGCCAGCACACAGCCCGCCTCGCAGGGTGCCGGGCACAACCGGCCCGTGAACTCAGGGAAGTTGTTGGTGGCGTGCAGCCGGTCCGAGGCAGCCCTCCAGTCCTCCCGGGAGACGAGGTCGTTCCACTCGGGGATCAGATTTCCGAGCGGACAGGCGTCATGGCAGAAGGGGATGCCGCAGTCCATACAGCGATCCGCCTGCTTGCTGACGATGGGCAGCAGTGCCCCGGGGACGTACACCTCGTCCCAGTCCCGGACCCGCTCCTCGACCGGCCGGCGCGGCCAGTCCTGGCGGGGCGTGGTCATGAATCCCTTGGGGTCGGCCATGGGTGTGTTCCTTGCCTGCGCGTGCGACGGCTGCGCGTCCGACGTGGCCGTGCGTCATCGGGCGGCACTCTTTCGGCACTGCTTCTGCCAGGTAGCCCGGTACATCGACCGATACCTCGTCCGGTGGGGGGTCCGGTGCGGGGTCCGGTGCGGGGTCCGGTCGTCGTTCGGGACTTCTCCCGGTACGTCTTTCGGCCACGATACGTCCCGTCGGGCACCCGCGCAGGGCGTTCGACGGCGCTTTCTCGCAGGCTGGGCAGGCCCACGCCCAGCGGGGATCCAGCTCGCGCTCAGGTCAGCGCCAGCAGATACGCCCCGGCCGAGGCGGCCGAGGCGACCGTGCGGACGTGGTTCCACATCGTCCACTCACGCACGTACGTCGGCCAGTACGCGGCAGCCTCCCGGGTGCCCGGGTCCAGCTGCGCCAGCGCGTTGTTGCGTGGCACGTTCGCCACGATGGTCAGCCCGAACACGCCGAACAGATACAGCGCGCTGCCCACCAGCAACTCGACCGTCCCTCCGTCGGGCCACAACACGAACGTCACCACCGCGATCACCGCGCACACCACGGCCGACCCGGTGAACACGAGCATGAACGCGGGCCGCACCGCGGTCACGTTGATCGCGTTCATCGCGGCGACGCCCTGAGCGGGCGGCAACGCGGCCAGCGCCCGCATCACAAAGGTCGAGAACCCGCAGAACACCCCCGCCACCAAACCGGTCCCCAGCACACCCACCACGATCAGTACGAAATACGGCCCATCGATCACGCCGACACCCACTCCCGCATCCGGCGGAGCCGCGGCCCGCCCTCCACCGTCGTCACTGTCACCACCAGTGAATCCCCGAACAACCCGCCCGGCCATGCCCGAGCACCCCGAGGACCCGGGAACAGACGCGACGTCCAGGTGGAACGCCCCCGTACCCACGCCCCGTACCCACGGCTCGTCGCTCACGACTCGTCCGGAGGACACCCACTCCTGCGGCGCCCCCGAACCCGTTCCGCGCGACAGCCCTGGCCCAACTCTCACCCGGCCGACACCTCCACGACGTCCACGTCCTCCCGCCACCCCCTGAGCGCCGTCTCCACCGCCCCCGCGATCCGCCGCCGCGCCTCATGTCTCGCCATCCCGCTCATCAGCAGGTGGTCGTACGGCGTCTCCACATGCCGTACGGACGCCACGACCGCCGAAGTCACGGCCCCCTCCGACAACGCCCGCCCCGCCGCGCTCCGCCCCACCCGGCCGCTGCCCCGCACCGAGGCGTGCTCGGCGATCTCCCGTGCCCGCGCCCGCGGGCACCCGGGAAACAGCCGCCGTATCTCCGCCGCGAAGGCATCCGTGAACCGCACGTCCGCCGTCGCCCGCCGCGCGGCGTCCCGCACCCGGCGCCGGCTCCGTGCCTCCGCGTCGGCCAGGCACCGTGCCTCGGCCCGCGCGAGCGCCGCCTCCTCGACCAGGACGCCCTGCCGCTCGTACCGCCCCCTGCGCCGGTTGAAACGCACGACCACCGCCGACAACGTGCTCTCCTCCCGGGTCCGGCGCGTCAGCGCGGTGTCGCCGCGCGGCAGGAACACCAGATGCCCCAGATCGGCACAGTCGAGGCACCGAGGCGCTCCGTCCTCGACGACGAGCAGCGACAACGGCCCGCTCCGGCAGTCCGCGCACTGTCGTCTCCGCAGCGGCTGGACGACGAGAGGACCGGTTCGGGATCCGGTAGGGGGAGGGGGAGTTGCGAGGTGCGCCATGCAGGGTTCATTCCCGTCTTCCGGCCCCGGAACTACGCCCTCCACCCGTCCTGGTCCGCCGTGGCGAGGCGGCAGCCCCCATGGCCACGCCACGGCCTGAACGCGACCTGACGCATCATGGGCCGTGTGCGACTCGAAGCGATCACCTGGGACCGGCTCGGCGAACAGCTCGCCGAACGACTGCTCGACCTGAAACCGGCCGACGGCAGCCCCTGGCCGCGCATCGCCTTCGACGGGGCGCCCGCGGCCCGCCCCGGCGACCTCGCCGAACGGGTATCGGAAGCGCTCCGCATACGCGGCCGTGCCTCGCTGGTCGTCGGGACACAGGGCTTTCTGCGCCCCGCCTCGCTCCGCCTGGAATACGGGCACCAGGACTCGGAGGCCTACTACACCGGCTGGTTCGACACCGGCGCCCTGTGGCGCGAGGTCTTCGGCCCCCTCGAACCCGGCGGCGACGGCCGGGTCCTGCCCGACCTGTGGGACCCCGCCACCGACCGGGCCACCCGCAGCCCGTACGTCCAACTCCCGCCCGACGGGTTCCTGTTGCTGCACGGCCCCCTCCTGCTGCACCACTGGTTCCCCTTCGATCTGACCCTTCACGTGCTTCTCTCGGCGGGGGCCCTGCGACGCCGCACCCCCGAGTCCGACCACTGGACGCTGCCCGCCTTCGAGCGCTACGAGACCGAGACCGACCCGGCCACCACGGCCGATGTCCTGGTACGCGCCGACGACCCACGCCACCCCGCCTGGAACGGCTGACCGAGGCCCGTTCCCCGTGCTCTTCTCCTCCACCGACGGACGTCAGAAGGTGCGCAACCTGCGCCGCGACCCCCATGCGAGCCTCTCGGTCTTCGGCTCGCCAACCCCTACACCTCGGTCGAGATTCGCGGCACCGCCGAGATCCTCCCGGACGAGGACAAGCGACTCCCGCACGAGCTCTCGCACAAGTACCTCGGCATCGACCCGCCCGCCGAGAAGGACGACGAGGTCCGCGTGATCATCCGTGTCGTCCCGCCCAAGATCGTGGGCTTCTCTGCCTGAGCCCTCTCCGAGTGCGTACGCCTCCCGGCGCCGCGAGAATGGTCGGCGCCGGGACTTGCGGTGCCACCCCGCTCCGCGCCGGCCGTCCGGCACCGGGAGGTACTCCATGACCACCGCCGGAGACATCATGCACCGCGGCGCCCAGTGGATCCCCGAAGGGGAGACCCTGGACCGAGCCGCCCAGCTGATGCGCGACCTCAACGTCGGCGCCCTGCCCATCAGCGACCAGAACGAACGGCTCTGCGGCATCCTCACCGACCGCGACATCGTCGTCGGCTGTGTCGCCATGGGTCACGACCCGGCCAAGGTCACCGCGGGCGAGATGGCCCAGGGGACGCCCCGCTGGATCGACGCGAGCGCCGATGTCAGTGAGGTGCTCCACGAGATGCAGGAGCATCAGATCCGTCGGCTCCCCGTCATCGACGACAAGCGCCTGGTCGGCATGATCAGCGAGGCCGACCTGGCCCAGCACCTCACGGACGACCAGATCGCGACCTGGGCCGAGAGTGTCTACGCCCGGACCGCCGGCCACCACTGACCGACCCCGACCCCGACCCCGACCCCGACCCCGACCCCGACCCCGACCGCCTCCTGACCGGCCCCTGACGGACTCCGTCCCGCCCGTGTCAGATCCAGCCGTTGCGCCGGAATCCCCGGTACAACAACACACAAGCGACGGATATCACGCCGATGATCAGGCCGTAGCCGTACCGCCAGTGCAGTTCCGGCATGTGCTCGAAGTTCATGCCGTACACGCCGCACACCATGGTCGGTACGGCGACCACGGCGGCCCATGCGGTGATCTTCCGCATGTCCTCGTTCTGCGCGACCGTCACCTGGGCGAGATGCGCCTGGAGGATGGAGTTGAGCAGCTCGTCGAAGGCGGCGATCTGTTCCTTGGCCCGCAGCAGGTGGTCGGAGACATCACGGAAGTAGGCCTGTATCTCTGGATCGACCACCCGCATCGGTCGGGTGGCGAGTTCCTCGAGCGGACGTCCGAGCGGCACGACGGCCCGCTTGAGCTCCAGGAGTTCCCGCTTGAGCTGGTAGATGCGCCCCGCGTCCACCCGCGCGCCGTTCTCCGCGAACACGGCCATCTCGACCTGGTCGATGTCCTCCTGCACCGAGTCGGTGACGTGCAGGTAGTCGTCGACCACATGGTCCGCGATCGCGTGCAGCACCGCCGCCGGGCCCTTGGAGAGTTGCTGGGGCGAGGCCTCCAGCGTCTCGCGCAACGGCCCCAGTGAACCGTGCCGCCCGTGGCGCACCGTGATCACGAAGTCCTCGCCGACGAACACCATGATCTCGCCGGTGTCCACCACCTCACTGGTCGCCGTGAGCTCCTCGTGCTCGACGTAGCAGACCGTCTTGAACACCGCGAACACCGTTTCGCCGTAGCGCTCCAGCTTCGGGCGCTGATGCGCCTCGACCGCGTCCTCGACCGCCAGCGGGTGCAGGTCGAAGAGTTCGGCGACACCCGCGAACTCCTGGTCCGTCGGCTCGTGCAGACCGAGCCAGAGGAACCCGTCGCGGTTCTTGCGCACCTGTTCCACCGAGTCGACCAGATCTCTGCCGGCGGGGATCCGGACACCCTCCCGATAGGACACGCAGTTGACCACCGAGGTGCCCAGCGGAGACCTGGCCGGATGGCTCAGGTCGACGCGGGGGCGCCGCCGGGCCAGCCGTGCCACCTTGCGGAGGCCGCCAACCCTGCCGAGGCTCGTGACCTTCCGCAGATTCCCTGCCATGGACATCTGGATCTCCTTGCGTGGATCTCCCCCGCGCCGCACTCCCGCGCCCTGGCGTGCCAGTTTGCCAGCTCGGGGTGAGCGGTGGGTAAGCCTGTGGGAGCAGGACGTTCCGCTTGGTTCCCGGCTGTGGACAACGGTTTGGTGCACGGGCATGGACGCGCGGACACGGGCGCACGGACGCCCGGACATGGACGCCTGGAGACGGGAAGCGGGGGCGGGACCGTCGGCTGTGCGCCGGACGGACCTGGACCGTCCGGCGCAGAGCCGACGGGGGCCTTCCGCTGGGAGGTGTTCAGGTCGTGCGCCGACGGGAGCGCGGCCCTCTCGTCGTAGGAGTCGCGTCGCGTCAACCGCTCCGGACAAGCCGGGCAACTGGGATGATCGCGGTATGACGCGAACCGACGGGTATCTCCTCGACAACCGGCAGACCGAGGCGGGGGAACGTTTCGACGCCTTCGCCACCCTTTTCGACCCCACGACCTTCCGACACATCGAGGGCCTCGGCGTCGGACCCGGTTGGCGTTGCTGGGAGGTCGGGGCCGGGGGTACCTCAGTGGTGTCCTGGCTGGCCAAGAAGGTGGGCCCGACCGGGCGGGTCCTCGCGACCGACATCGACACCTCACGGGTCGCCGCGGTCGCCCGCCAGCCGGTGCACGTGCGGGTGCACGACGTGGGCGCCGAGGAACCGCCGGAGGAGGGATTCGACCTGGTGCACGCCCGGCTCGTCCTCGTTCATGTGCCGGACCGGGAAAGGGCGTTGCGGTCCATGGTCAAGGCCCTGCGACCAGGCGGGCGCCTCCTGGTCGAGGACGCCGACCCGGCCCTCCAGCCGCTGCTCTGCCCCGACGAGCACGGCCCCGAGCAGCAACTCGCGAACCGGCTGCGGGAGGGCTTCCGCCAACTCCTCGCCGACCGGGGCGCCGATCTGGCCTACGGGCGCAGGCTGCCGCGGCTGCTCCGCGAGGCCGGTCTGCGCCAGGTGGAGGCCGACGCCTACTTCCCGGTCAGCTCACCCGCCTGCGCTGCCCTCGAATCGGCCACCGTCCGCCAGATCCGCGACCAACTCGTCACCGCGGGCATCGCCACGGCCCGGGACATCGACCGCCACCTCGCGAACGTTGCCTCCGGCGGCATGGACCTCGCCACGGCCCCGATGATCTCGGCGTGGGGACGCAAGGGATAGGAGAGCGGCGGAAGTTGACGCCGGCGCGGTGGGACGGCGGGCGGTGCACAACAGGTGCGAGGTGGCGGTCCGCAGTCGCTCGGAGCCGGCCGGAGCCGCTCGGAGTAGATCGCAGTCGATCGCAGTCGATCGCAGTCGGCCGGAGTCGGCAGTGTGGTCCGGTGCGTTCCCGTGTCGGCCGGTGTGGTCCCGTGAGTTCCGTGTCGACCGGTGCAGGCAGGCCGGGCCCCGCTCCCTCACCCCACCCGCGGAGGCCGCCCCCCAATCCCCTCCACCGCCGACGCGCCCGCCCGGCAGCCCTCCGCCGCCGCGTCCTCGGGGGTGACGCCCATGAGCAGGGCCGCGAGGAAGGCGCCGGTGAAGGCGTCGCCGGCTCCGGTGGTGTCGCGAGGGGTCGCCGGTACGGCTGGCACGCGGGCGACGACGGTGCCTGACCGGGCCACCAGCGCACCCTCCGCACCCTGCTTGGCGACCACCAGCGGGATGTGACGGCTCAGCTTGGCCGCCGCGTCCGCCGCATCGGGCAACCCGGTGAGCAGGCACGCCTCGTCCCGACTGGGCAACAGCAGATCCACGCCCTCGACGAGCGAGAGGAAACGATCCACTCCCAATGCCATCAGGAAGCCGGCCGACGCCGGGTCCAGGCTCACCGGCACCCCGCGCGCGCGTGCCGCCGCCAGGGCGACCGTCACCAGTGCCCGGCTCGGTTCGGAGAACAGCAGGTAGCCCGACAGATGCAGCCGTGCGACCCCGTCGAGCAGCGTGTCCGACCAGTCCTCGGGCGCGAGCCGCAACGATGCCCCGCTGTCGGTGAGGAACGTCCGCTCGGCCGCCGCGTCCGCATCGACAAGGCAGATCACCGTCCCGGTCGGAGCCTGCGGATCTACGACGAGCCCGGGCAGCACCCCGCAGGCGACCAGTTCCCGCTCGTGCCAGGCGGCCGAGTCCGCGCCCACCCGTCCGACCAGCCGCACCTCGCAGCGCCCCTGGTGAGCGGCCCAGCAGGCCACGTTGGCCCCCGCTCCGCCCGGCACCGTCCGGATCGTCGCGACGGTGTCCGTGCCCGGGGCGAGCTGACCGCGATGCCGGGCGACGACGTCCGTGATGACGTCCCCCACAACCAGCAGCGCACCCTCGGGACGGACCGTTCGGGTCGGCCGCTGATCCGTCGCGCCGACCGCACCGAGCCGGGGCCGCTCCGCGGTCACGTGCCTGCCCAGGCCGCCGCGATCCGTCCCGCCAGCCGTACGTTGCCGCGCACCGCCGCCAGATTGGCGCTCAGCGAGGCTCCCTCGGTGTGCCGCACCAGGTGGTCGAGCAGGAACGGAGTGACCGCCTGCCCGGTGATCCCCTCCTCCCCGCAGGCGTGCAGCGCCTCGTTGAGCACCCGCGCGTGCAGGTCGGGATCCAGCTGCTCCGCCTCGGGGACCGGATTGGCGACGATCAGCGCCGACCCGGGGCCGTCGAGCGCGTCCTGAGCCTTCATGACGTCCGCCACCTGCCGAGGAGTCTCCAGCGTCCACTCCACCGGATGCCCCGAGTCGGACAGATAGAAGCCGGGGAACCGGTCTGTGCCGTAGCCCGCCACCGCGACACCCAGGGTCTCCAGCCGTTGCAGCGTCGCCGGGACGTCCAGAATCGACTTCACGCCCGCACACACCACGGTGATCCGCGTGCGTGCCAGCAGTCCGAGGTCGGCAGACTCGTCCTGGGTCACGGTCCACTCCCGGTGCACCCCCCCGAGCCCACCCGTCGCGAACACCCGTACGCCCGCCAGAGCCGCCAACAGCGCGGTCGCCGACACCGTCGTCGCCCCGCTCGCCCCGGAGGCCATCGCGAGCGGCAGGTCCCGGTGACCGAGCTTGCGGATGCCGTCCTGGTTCGCGACCAACTCCAACTGCTGCTTGTCCAGGCCGACATGAGGCCGACCGTCCAGCACGGCGATGGTCGCGGGGACGGCGCCCTCCTGCCGCACCACGTCCTCCAGCTCCAGAGCCACCTGGAGATTCCGCGGGCGCGGCAACCCGTGCGCGATGATCGTGGACTCCAGGGCGACCACGGGTCGACGCGCGTCGATCGCGTCCCGCACTTCTTCGGACAGCACCAGCACCACGAGCCTGCCTCCTGTCGGTCGGTCTTCCTCATCTCTGGCGGGCGGCACGCCCGGTCAAACACTTGCACCCTGTGGGGGACGCCACCAGCCTGGGCCGCATGACGGACAACACGACACGTCTCGACCACGTCGTCCTCTGGGTGCACGACCCGGTGGCGTCGGCCGATTTCTACGAGAAGACGCTCGGCATGGAACCCGTGCGGCTCACCGACTTCGCCGCCGGGGCGGCCCCGTTCCCCTCCGTACGGCTCAATGACGAGACCATCCTCGATCTCATGCCGCTCTCCACGGCGGAGCACATGAAGATGGTGCCCGGCGCCGCCGACAGCGCCGGCCACCCGGTCAACCACGTCTGCCTGGCCATGCCCGGCGACGAATTCGAGACACTGCGCGCCCGCCTGGAGGAACGGTCGGTCCCTGTTTCGGACATCTCCTACGACTCCTTCGGCGCCCGCGGAATGGCCCGACGCAGCTTCTACTTCCGCGACCCCGACGGCAACGTCTTCGAAGCCCGGCACTACGACTAGCGCGTGTGGGGGCCACGCATGCGGGCGTGGCCCCCACACGTCAGGCAGGTCGTAAGCCGTTGCGGTCGGCGGTCGGCGGTCGGCGGTCGGCGGTCGCGGTCGGGAGCGAGTGAAGCGGGAATGCCGTCGACAGCGCCAGGAGGCTCAGAACAGCGGCTCGGGAAGGACTCCCTCCAGCGCGAGCAGCTTCCGCTTGGTCTCCAGCCCGCCCCCGAAACCGCCGATGCCGCCGTCGCTCTCGACGACCCGATGGCAGGGCACGACGACCGGCAGCGGATTGGAACCCATCGCCACCCCCACCGCCTGGGCACCACCCGGCTGGCCGACCCGGCCGGCCAGATCGCCGTACCCCACGACCGTGCCGAACGGCACGCCGGACGCCAGCTCGCGCAGCACCTGTCGGTTGAAGCCGGAGATCAGCGACCAGTCCAGGGGCAGCTCGAAGTCGTGCCGCTCACCCGAGAAATACGCCCGCAGCTGGCGTATCGCCTCGGCCAGCAGCGGGGAGTCGGGTGCCTCGACCAGCTCCCCGCCCAGCCGGGCCCCGAGCCGGTCGAGCGCCTTGTCGCGGACCGTGTCCGTGGCGTGGAAGACGACGTTGACCAGGCCTTCGCGGGTCGCGGCAAGCAGAAGCGGACCGATGTCGGTGGCGACGACGGTCCACACGACCTGCTGCTCGTACTGCCCGTGGCTGTTCATGCGACCCACCGTACGACCCGCCACTGACAACGCTCGAAGTGCCGGACGCCACCCGCGCAAGCTCCCCGGGCGACGCCGGGGTCAGGCGCTGGGCAGGGCGTCGCGCACCACGTCGGGCTTGTTGCTGATGATGCCGTCGACGCCGTACCCGGTCACCAGCCGGGCGGTGTTCTCGTCGTTGACGGTCCAGGTGAAGACCTCCAGCGGCCTGCCGTGCGCCCCCGTGAAGGCGTGGACCGCGGAGACGTACCCGCCGGAGATGGAGCCGTACGAGGGATTGATCTGGTCGACGAAGGCGGCGTACGCGGGCAGGTCCGCCACGGACGGCGTACCGAGGAAGCCGGTCTTGACACCGGGCTTCAGCTGATGGACGGTCCGCACACTGTCCGCGCTGAAGCTCTGCACGATCAGCCGGTCCGCGAGATGCCGCTGGTCGAGCCAGCCCTCGTTGCTCAGGAGCTTCAGGGTCTGCTTCTCGATGCCCGGATACAGCTCCGGGTTCTTGACCTCCAGAAGCAGCTTCTGGTGATGGATCTCCACACGATGTACATATTGCTGGAGCGTCGGCACGCGCGCGCCCGCGTACGCGGGACTGAACCAGCTTCCCGCGTCGAGGCGCGCGACTTCGGCCGCGGTGAAGTCCTTCACCTTCCAGGGAGCCCGCTCGGGAAAGACCTCCTCGGCATCGGTGGTGCGCTGCAGGCTGTCGTCGTGCAGGACGACGAGTTCGCCGTCCCGGGTGCGCTGGACGTCGTTCTCGACCCAGGCGATGTCCATCTCGGCCGCCTTGTCGACGGCGGCCAGGGTGTTTTCCGGCGCATAGGCGGAGGCGCCCCGGTGGGCGATGACCGTGGGGCTTCCCCGGTCCCCGTCGGCCCGGGCGTGGGAGAGCGGAAGCAGGAGGGCTGCGGTCCCCAGGAGCGCGGTGGTCGTGGCGGCAATTGCGCGCGCGTGCATGCGTACTCCTCGCGTCGAGCGAACACGTACAGCACAACTGTGACAGCAGACGGTCAACGGCAGACGGGCACAGGATGACCACAACTTGAATGGTGTTGTCCCAAGTCCGCTCACGGGTACCGCACAACTGGGGCAAGGCCGTGTTTCTTTGCCGGAAAGTCGTTCGACCATTCCGGTGGGAGACATACTCTCTGCCTCAGCCCTGACCGCCTGGATGGTCCTGGGAAGGGGTGCACAACAGAAAATTCCATGACGTAGAAGGCGGAAGGGTAGCCGCGCATGCAAGGCACGGTCGACGGATTCAGCTACGGACTCGTCACACCGCTGGTGGCCTACCTCATGGCCTGCTTGGGCGGTGCTCTTGGGCTGCGCTGCACCACCCGGTCCATGCTCGTCGGCAACTCCTGGCGCCTCGGCTGGCTGGCCCTCGGCTCGGCCGCGATCGGCTCCGGTATCTGGACCATGCACTTCATCGCGATGATGGGCTTCACGATCGAGCAGGCCCCGATCCACTACGACAGGGTCACCACCTACGCGAGCCTGGGCGTCGCCATCGTCATGGTGGGTGTCGGGATCTTCATCGTCGGTTACCGAGGAGCCAGGGGGACGGCCCTGATGACCGGGGGCGCCGTCACCGGACTGGGCATCGCCACCATGCACTACCTCGGCATGGCCGGTATGCGCTTCAACGGCAAGCTGGAGTACGACACGCTCACCGTCGCCGTGTCCGTCGTGATAGCCGTCGTCGCCGCCACCGCCGCCCTGTGGTCGGCCGGTCAGGTCAGAGGCTTCCTGTGGAGCGTCGGAGCGAGCCTGATCATGGGGCTCGCGGTCACCGGTATGCACTACACGGGCATGGCCTCCCTCAGCGTCCATCTCCACGGCACGGCGGCCCCCACCTCGGGCGACTCGCCCGCCTCACTGCTCGCGCCCATGATGATCGGCCCCCTCGCCTTCCTCCTGCTCGCCGGCGTCGTGGTGCTGTTCGACCCGTTGATGGTCATGGGGAAGCCCGTCTGGACACCCGCGGAGAACAAGCCGGGCATACCCGCGAGCGAACTCGTCTCGCACTCCACCATCCGCCACCCCGACCTCCGGGCCGGCCGCCAGGCGGACCACTACACCTCCCGCACCCCCCAGAACCGCTGACGCGCCACCCCCGTCACCAGCCCCGGCACCCCGGCCCCGTGCGCTCGCAAAACTGCTGATCGGGCCGCGTTGTCAGTGGGGGGTCGTACGGTTGATGACATGCGGCCCGTTTCCCACATCGAACGCACGGTGGCGCCTTTCGAGGTCGTCAGCCCCTACCAGCCCAGCGGCGACCAGCCGACGGCCATCGCCGACCTGGCCCGGCGCGTCGAGGGCGGTGAGAAGGACGTCGTACTGCTCGGCGCCACCGGCACCGGCAAGTCCGCCACCACGGCGTGGATGATCGAGAAGCTCCAGCGCCCCACCCTGGTCATGGCCCCGAACAAGACACTGGCCGCCCAGCTGGCGAACGAGTTCCGAGAGCTGCTGCCGAACAACGCCGTCGAGTACTTCGTCTCGTACTACGACTACTACCAGCCCGAGGCGTACGTCCCGCAGTCGGACACCTACATCGAGAAGGACTCCTCGATCAACGAGGAGGTCGAGCGGCTGCGCCACTCGGCGACCAACTCGCTGCTCACCCGTCGTGACGTCGTCGTGGTCGCCTCCGTCTCCTGCATCTACGGCCTCGGTACTCCGCAGGAGTACGTGGACCGGATGGTCCCGCTCCGGGTCGGCGACGAGCTCGACCGGGACCAGTTGCTGCGCCGCTTCGTGGACATCCAGTACACACGCAACGACCTGGCGTTCAGCCGTGGAACTTTCCGGGTGCGCGGCGACACCATCGAGATCTTCCCGGTCTACGAGGAGCTCGCCGTCCGCATCGAGATGTTCGGCGACGAGATCGAGGCCCTGTCCACGCTGCACCCGCTCACCGGCGAGATCATCAGCGACGACCAGCAGCTGTACATCTTCCCGGCCACCCACTACGTAGCGGGCCCCGAGCGCCTGGAGCGGGCCGCCAACGACATCGAGAAGGAGCTGGGCGAGCGCCTGGCCGACCTGGAGAAGCAGGGCAAGCTCCTGGAGGCCCAGCGACTGCGCATGCGTACCACCTACGACCTGGAGATGCTCCGCCAGATCGGCTCCTGCTCCGGTGTCGAGAACTACTCGATGCACTTCGACGGCCGTTCGCCCGGCTCCCCGCCGAACACCCTGCTCGACTACTTCCCGGACGACTTCCTGCTCGTCATCGACGAGTCCCATGTCACCGTCCCGCAGATCGGTGCCATGTACGAGGGCGACGCCTCCCGTAAGCGCACCCTCGTCGACCACGGCTTCCGGCTGCCCTCCGCCCTGGACAACCGCCCCCTGAAGTGGGAGGAGTTCCAGGAGCGCATCGGGCAGACCGTCTACCTGTCCGCGACCCCGGGCAAGTACGAGCTCTCGCGCGCGGACGGCGCCGTCGAACAGATCATCCGCCCCACCGGTCTGATCGACCCGGAGGTCGTCGTCAAGCCGACCGAGGGCCAGATCGACGATCTGGTTCACGAGATCCGGGAGCGCGTCGAGAAGGACGAGCGCGTCCTGGTCACCACGCTCACCAAGAAGATGGCCGAAGACCTCACCGAGTACTTCCTGGAACTCGGCATCCAGGTCCGCTATCTCCACAGCGACGTCGACACCCTGCGCCGTGTCGAACTTCTTCGCGAGCTGCGCTCCGGCGAGTTCGACGTCCTGATCGGCATCAACCTCCTGCGCGAGGGCCTCGACCTGCCCGAGGTGTCCCTGGTGGCGATCCTCGACGCCGACAAGGAGGGCTTCCTGCGCTCCGGAACGTCCCTCATCCAGACCATCGGCCGCGCGGCGCGCAATGTCTCCGGTCAGGTCCACATGTACGCCGACAAGATCACCCCGGCGATGGAGAAGGCCATCGAGGAAACCAACCGCCGCCGGGAGAAGCAGGTCGCGTACAACACGGAGCGGGGCATCGACCCCCAGCCGCTCCGTAAGAAGATCAACGACATCGTGGCCCAGATCGCACGCGAGGACATCGACACGGAGCAGCTGCTCGGTTCCGGTTACCGCAAGTCGAAGGACGACAAGGGCACCAAGGCACCTGTGCCGGCACTCGGCGGCAAGGCGGCCAAGGGCACCAAGGCCGCCAAGGGCAAGGAGACGGTCCCGACCGACCGTCCGGCGGCCGAACTCGCCGAACAGATCGAGGAGATGACACAGCGCATGCGTGCCGCGGCCGGCGACCTCCAGTTCGAGATCGCGGCCCGACTGCGCGACGAGGTCTCCGAGATGAAGAAGGAGCTGCGCCAGATGCGGGAGGCCGGGCTGGCCTGACGGACCGGCTCCCGTGAGGCCCTCGGGCCTGCGGCGCGTACGCGCTGTGTTGCAACACCGACACAAAGCGCGGACGAGGGTACGTGACTGTCAGTGGCCCTGCGTAAGGTTCTGGACATCCGCGGATCCCGCGGCAACAGGGGAATCACGAGAGGGGACCAGCGCGTGGTGGACGTATCCAAGGGCGGCGCGCCCGGCGGCGGCGTGAATCTGACCAAGGGTCAGGCCATCAGCCTGCAGAAGGACGACGGGGGCAGCCTCACAGCCGTGCGCATGGGCCTCGGCTGGCAGGCAGCGCCCCGGCGCGGCCTCTTCGGCTCCCGCACCCGAGAAATCGACCTCGACGCGTCCGCGGTGCTCTTCGCGGACAAACAGCCGCTCGACGTCGTCTTCTTCCGTCATCTGGTGAGTGACGACGGCTCGGTGCGCCACACCGGTGACAACCTCGTCGGCGGTGTCGGCCAGGGAGGCGACGACGAGGCGATCCTTGTCGACCTGTCGCGGGTGCCGGTCCATATCGACCAGATCGTCTTCACCGTGAACTCGTTCACGGGTCAGACCTTCCAGGAAGTGCAGAACGCGTTCTGCCGTCTGGTCGACGAGACCAACGGCCAAGAGCTCGCCCGTTACACGCTCGCGGGTGGTGGCGCCTACACGGCCCAGATCATGGCCAAGGTGCACCGCACGGGCCCCGGCTGGACGATGACGGCCCTCGGAACCCCGGCCAACGGCCGTACGTTCCAGGACCTGATGCCCGCGATCCTGCCTCACCTGTAGGCCCGCGAGCGGCGCCGACACCACACAGCGACACACAGGGGGAGAAGGCGATGACGGCCGAGCTGGCGCGGGGACAGAACCACCCGCTCTCCCAGGCCCGTCTGGAGATCCGGGTCTCGGCCGGCACGCCGGTCGTGGCGGGAGCCACCATCGGCGACGAGCACGGCAAGGTGCACGGCGTCGAGTGGGTCGCCCATCCGGGCGCTCCCACCCTGCCGGGGCTGGAGGTCTCCCGGCAGGCGGCGGCCGATCACCGTCTCGCCATCGATCTCGGCGCCGTGCCCGAGGCCGGGCACCGGGTCAGCGTGCTGCTGGCCCTGCCCACGCCGGGCACCGGGGGTCCCGTCCGCTTCGGTGCGGTCGCCGCCCCGTTCGTGGCGGTCACCGGTCTCGACGGCACCGAGATCGCCAGCTACACGATCACGGGGCTGGACGCCGAGTCGGCCGTGGTCGCCGTGGAGCTCTACCGCAGGCAAGGCGCCTGGAAGGTGCGGGCCGTCGGTCAGGGGTACGCGGGCGGCCTCGCCGAGCTTCTCACCGACCAAGGCCTGCCCCAGGCCCACCAACTCGCCAGCGGTATCGACGCAGCGGTCACCCAGGGGCTGGCCCGGTCAGTCCAGGCCCCGCCGCGCCCGACAGACGCCGACCGCTCCCGTCAGGGGGCCGCGCCTGCGCCCGTCGCCGACCAGGGCGGACCGGCACCCGAGATCGCCCCCGGCCCCGAATCACCACAGCCGATGCCTCCGTACGGGAGTCCTGCCCCCGGCATACCGCAGCATCTCGCCTCGCCCTACGCCCCGCAGGGCACATCGGCCGACGCATCGTCGCCCACCTCACCCGCGGCCGGAGCACCGAACCCCTCCGCCTCCCCCTACGCCGATCCGCCCGCGGTCACCGAGCCCACCGGTCCCACCTCGGGCGGCCCGATCGACTACAGCCACCCGCGTCGGCAGAATGCGGCGCCGCCTCCACCCCCGCCCAGCGCGCCTCCCGCCCCGCCCGGGCAGCCCGCAGCGCCGGTCGCGGGCGACGCGACGGGCTGGTCGATGGACGAGCGGCTCTACAACCAGGTGTGGGGCATGTTCGAGGACCTGGCCCGCACCACGGCCGCGTACCGCAGCGCCGTCGATTTCGCCGACTCGCGGATGGAGAAGGAACTCGACCAGGTCCTGTCCGACCCGCGCAGCCGGATCGGCGGACAGGGCGACGCCGCACGGGAGGCGGCCCGCGCCAAGCACGCCCAGCTCGTCGACCAGGCCAGAGCCGCCCTGGACCGGGACCTCGCCCAGCTCACCGCGGAGGCCGAGGTCGTCGAGCCGGCGCTGCCGTCTGCCTTCGCGCGCTGGGACAACCCCGTGTGGCACGCCTATCGGGTGCCGATGGAGATCCCCATGGCCTTGCGTATGGGCGATCTCCATCTGCCCGAGGCTCCTGACCTGCGTGTTCCGATGCTGGTGCGGTTGCCGCTGGAACGTGGTCTGTGGATCGACAGCGGGCCAGCCGGTTCGCTCGACGGCTCCTTCACCGACACCCACGACCTGCGGCGCCTCGCGATGGAGGCGGCGGTGGCACACGCGGCCCGGCTGCTCGCGGTCCACCCGGCGGGTGAGTTCACCGTGCATGTCATCGACGCCGCAGGGTCCGGCGCGCAGCCGCTCCTCCCGCTGGTGCGGGCCGGTGTCCTCGCGGCGCCGCCCGCGATCGGAGCGGCGGGGGTCGCGGATGTCCTGGCCCGGCTGACCCAGCGGGTCGACCTGGTGCAGATGGCGGTGCGCGGTGGCGCCGCCGACTCGCTCCCGCCCGACCTCGACCCCGCCGAGCAATTGCTGATCGTCAACGACTTCCCGCACGGCTTTGACGACCGAGCGGTGAACCAGCTGCGGTACCTCGCGGACGAGGGCCCAGCCGTCGGTGTCCACCTCATGATGGTCGCGGACCGTGACGAGGCCACCGCCTACGGTCCCTTGCTCGATCCACTGTGGCGTTCTTTGCTGCGGCTCACGCCGGTGCCCGACGACCACCTTGCCGATCCCTGGGTCGGACACGCCTGGACGTACGAGCCCGCGCTCGTGCCTGTAGGCAGCCAGGTGCTCCAGCAGGTGCTCAGTCAGGTCGCCGCCGCCCGTACCAAGCGCACGTAAAGTCATCTGACCAGGAATTTTGACCTTTCTTTTGCCAATCGCTTTACCTTTCCTTGGTAATTGGGGTACCGTCTTCCTCACGGAGGGGAGTACTCCCTGTCGACTGCGGCGTTCCCGTCAATACGGATCAGGCCTGATCCCGGGGCGTCGGCCCATCCTGGGTGGAAGAGACCTCCGGCAGCGCGACGACGCTGGTTCCTGCCGTTACGTACTGTCGGAGGCGCAAGTGGATGTTTCCCTGAACCTGTGGGTTCTCACGATCATTGGGCTGGCCGCCCTGATCGCGGTCGACTTCTTCATCGGTCGCAAACCGCATGACGTGTCCATCAAGGAAGCCGGGATCTGGACGATCGTCTGGATCGCGCTGGCCGGACTCTTCGGGCTCGGCCTGCTGATCTTCGGCGGAGGCCAGCCCGCCGGCGAGTTCTTCGCCGGCTTCATCACCGAGAAGTCGCTGAGCGTCGACAACCTCTTCGTCTTCGTCCTGATCATGGCGAAGTTCGCGGTGCCGTCGCAGTACCAGCAGCGGGTGCTCCTCGTCGGTGTTCTCATAGCCCTGGTTCTGCGGGCGATCTTCATCGCCGCGGGTGCCGCCATCCTCGCCAGCTTCGCCTGGGTCTTCTACATCTTCGGTGCCTTCCTGATCTGGACCGCCTGGAAGCTCATTCAGGAGGCACGCGCCGACGACGAGGACGAGGAGTTCGAGGAGAACAAGCTCCTGAAGTCGGTGGAGAAGCGCTTCGGCGTGGCCGACCGGTACCACGGCACCAAGCTGTGGATCCAGGAGAACGGCAAGCGCATCATGACCCCGATGCTGGTCGTGATGCTCGCGATCGGCACCACGGACGTGCTCTTCGCCCTGGACTCGATCCCCGCGATCTTCGGCCTGACCCAGGACCCGTACATCGTGTTCACCGCCAACGCGTTCGCTCTGATGGGGCTCAGGCAGCTGTACTTCCTCATCGGCGGCCTGCTGAGGAAGCTGGTCCACCTCAGCTACGGTCTGTCGATCATCCTCGGGTTCATCGGCGTCAAGCTGGTCCTGCACGCGCTGCACGAGTCCGGGGTACACGTCCCGGAGATCAGCATCCCGGTCTCTCTCGGCGTGATCTGCTCCGTCCTGATCGTCACCACGATCACCAGCCTGAGGGCGTCCAAGAAGCAGGCGGCCGAGGCGGCGCAGGCTGAGAGCGAAGGCGCTCCGAAGGACAGCATCGAGGCCTGACCGCGTCGGACGTAGGAACAACCGGCCCCGGGAGAGGTGTGCGGCGCATTGCCGACCACCGCTCCCGGGGCCGGCCTGACCGTACCGGCGGTCGCCTGGGCCACGGAGGCGTGCATCTGGTGCTGTTCGCCGAGTACTTGGAGCCGACGATCAATCCATGACAGGCCGTGCCGCCACCACCGGCACCGGCCGCGTCTCCGGCAGCAGCGCGAAGCACCCCAGGCTCAGCAGCGCGATCCCCGTCAGATACGCACCCACGCCCCACGGCACCCGGCCGCCCTGTTCGACGAGCGCGGTCGCCACGATCGGCGTGAGCGCGCCTCCCACGACCCCGCCGAGGTTGTAGCCCACCGCGGCACCCGTGCAGCGCACCCGGGGCTCGTACAACTCCGGCAGATACGCGGCGATCACCGCGAACATCGTGATGAACGCGAGCAACGCCCCGAGGAAACCGAGGAACATCAGCAACGGCTCACCGGTCGCCAGGAGCGCGACCATCGGGAACATCCACACAGCGGCGGCCGCGCACCCGGCCAGGCACAGGGGACGCCGACCGTAACGGTCACCGAGCAGCGCCACCACCGGCGTGAGCGAGCCCATCACCAGCACCGCGGCCATGATGCAGGTCAGCATGACGGTACGGCTCACCCCGAGCCGTTCGGTCGCGTAGGCGAGGGACCAGGTCGTGACGGCGTAGAAGATCGCGTACCCGACCGCGAGGGCCCCGGCGGTCAGCAGCACCAGTCGCCAGTGGTCGCGCACCACATCGGCGAACGGCACGCGCGCGTGGTCGTCGATGCCGAGGAAGCTGGGGCTCTCGGTGATGGACGACCGCAGCCACAGCCCCGCCACGGCAAGCACCCCGGCCGCCCAGAACGGCACCCGCCAGCCCCACTGGGCGAATTGCGCCTCCGTCAGCGTCGCGGACAGTGCCAGCACCACACCGTTGGCGAGCAGGAACCCCAGCGCGGGACCGACCTGCGGGAAGCTCGACCAGAGGCCGCGCCGCTCGACGGGCGCGTGCTCCGCGGTCAGCAGCACGGCACCGCCCCACTCCCCGCCGAGCCCCAGCCCCTGCAGAAAGCGCAGCACCAACAGCAGCACCGGAGCGGCCACACCGATCGTGTGGTACGTCGGTACACAGCCGACCGCGACGGTGGAGACACCGGTCAGCAGCAGAGAGGCGACCAGGACCGGGCGGCGCCCGTGCCGGTCCCCGATGTGCCCGAACAGCACCGAACCCAGCGGCCGTGCGACGAACCCCACGCCGAACGTTCCGAAGGCGGCCAGGGTCCCCGCCAGCGGCGAGAACGTCGGAAAGAACAGCGGCCCCAGGATCAGCGCCGCCGCCGTCCCGTAGACGAAGAAGTCGTAGAACTCGATGGCCGTCCCGGCGAGCGAGGCGGTCGCGAGCCGCAGCATGGAGGGGGCCCTTACGGAGCGTACGTGGCGCATGTCGGATCAACTACCCACAGTGATTGCGGGTTACGGGGGCGTGCGGAGGTGCGGCACGCGTGCGGAGGTGACGATGATGCGCCGGTGTCGTCATCCCACGAGGGCAGGGGCCGTTCTCCCGCGCACACCGTGATAGACCGTGTCCGAGCAGCGGTCCTGGACGGATCGCCCCCTGACGGACCGGAGGAACCGTGCCCCGCATCCTGGCCAACGCCCCGATCATGATCCTCAACGGCCCCAACCTGAACCTGCTCGGCCAGCGCCAGCCGGAGATCTACGGCTCCGACACACTCGCCGACGTCGAGGCCTTGTGCGTCAAGGCTGCGGCCGCGCACGGCGGCACGGTGGACTTCCGGCAGTCCAACCATGAGGGGGAGTTGGTCGACTGGATCCACGAGGCACGGCTCAACCACTGCGGGATCGTGATCAACCCGGCGGCCTACTCGCACACGTCGGTCGCGATTCTGGACGCGCTCAACACCTGTGACGGACTGCCGGTGTTGGAGGTCCACATCTCCAACGTCCATCAGCGCGAGTCGTTCCGGCACCACTCGTACGTCTCGCTGCGTGCCGACGGTGTCATCGCGGGATGTGGCGTGCAGGGGTACGTGTTCGGCGTCGAGCGCGTCGCGGCGTTGGCGAGGACGGGCCAGGCCGGCGCGTAAGGACCTACGTGCCCAGCGGGCTCCTCACAGCCGGCCCGCCTCCACGATCCGCCGCAGGAAGCGCTGGGTACGCTCCTGCTGCGGATCGCCGAAGATCTGCTCGGCGGTGCCCCGTTCCAGCACCACCCCCGAGTCCAGAAAACAGACCTGGTCGGCGACATCGCGGGCGAAGCCCATCTCGTGTGTGGCCAGCACCATGGTCATGCCATCGCCCTTCAGATCACGGACGACGGTGAGAACCTCCCCCACCAGCTCCGGGTCGAGCGCGGCGGTGATCTCGTCGAGCAGCAGCAGCCTCGGACGTACGGCCAGGGCACGCACGATCGCGGCGCGCTGTTGCTGACCACCGCTCAACCGGTCCGGATACTCACCGGCCTTGCCGCCCAGCCCGAGCCGCTCCAGCAGCTCACGCGCGCGGGCCTCGGCCTCCGCACGGGACGCACCGTGCACACGGCGCGGGGCGAGCGTGATGTTCTCCAGGACCGTCAGGTGCGGGAAGAGGTTGTACGCCTGGAAGACCACGCCGATACGGCGGCGTACCGCGTCCTGGTCGACACGCGGGTCGGTGATCTCCTCCTCGTCCAGCCAGATCGCGCCGTCGTCGATCTCCTCCAGGAGGTTCGCGCACCGCAGCAGCGTGGACTTGCCGGAGCCGGAGGCGCCGATCAGCGCGGTCACCGTGTGCGGGGCCACCTCCAGGTCGACGTCCCGCAGCACGACCGTGTCGCCGAAGGTCTTGCGCACGGACTGCATGCGCAGCACGGGTGTGTCGCTCACAGCGTTCCTCCCTGGGCCCGGCGACGGTCCATCCGGGCCGTCACCCAGTCCGTGAACCGGGTCATCGGGATCGTCAGCGCCACGAAGACCAGGCCCGCGACGATGTACGGCGTGTAGTTGAGGCTGCGGCCCACGATGATGTCCGCGGCCCGAACGGCGTCGATCGCGCCGCCGATCGACACCAGACCGGTGTCCTTCTGGAGGGACACCAGGTCGTTCAACAGGGGCGGCACCTGACGGCGCACGGCCTGCGGCAGCACGACATACCGCAGCGCCTGCCGGTTGGACAGGCCGAGCGAGCGGGCCGCCGCGCGCTGCGAGGGGTGGACGGACTCGATTCCGGCGCGGAACACCTCGGCCACGTATGCCGAGTACGTCAGCGTGAGCGCGGTGCCGCCCAGCAGCACCGGATCGACGGTCACACCCTGCAGCCGCAGCGCGGGGACACCGAGGACCACGATCATCAGGTTGATGATGAGCGGCAGCCCGCGGAAGAAGTCGGTGTAGGCGGCGGCCAGGACCCGCAGCGGGAAGAACACCGGACCGCGCAGGGTGCGGGCGATGGCGATGAGCATCCCGAGGACCAGTACGGCGGCGCCGCAGATCAGCAGCAGCCGGACGTTGAGCCACAGCCCTTCGAGGACCTTGGGCAGCGCCTCGCGCGCGTACTGCCCGTTGAAGAACGTCTCCTGGGTGCGCGACCAGCCGGGCGCGTTGACGACGACGAGGTAGAGGACGACACCGGTCGCCAGGGTCGAGAGCGCGGCGATGGCCGTGGCGCGGCGGGACCGGGCGCGCTTGTAGGCCTCGCGTTCCAGCCGCCGTCGCGACGGGGCGTACCCGTCGCCTCCGTCGGCGGGCATGCCGCCCTTGTCGTCCGCGTCCTCCTGGCCGGACTCCTCCTTCGTGACCGTCACTTGAGCACCGGGGCGTCGACGGCGTCGGACAGCCACCGCTGCTCCAGCTTCGCCAGCGTGCCGTTCTCGCGCAGGGTGTCCACGGCGTCAGTCACGCACGAGGTGAGCGCGCTGCCCTTGTCGAGCACGAGCCCGAACTGCTCCGGCGTACCGCCCGAGTTCTCGAACTGACCCACGATCTTCGCGTCCGTCACCTCGGCGGCGGTGATGTAGAACGCGGTGGGCAGGTCGGTGACGATGGCGTCGACCTGGCCGTTCTTCAGCGCGGACTTGGCCTGGTCGTTCTTGGCGTAGACGGCCGCGTCCTGGTTCGGCTTCACCAGGTCGTCGATGTAGTCGAGGCTGGTGGTGCCGACCTGGGCGCCCAGCTTGAGGCCCTTCAGATCCGCGATGCTGGTCGCCTTCGCGGCCTTGGTGCCCTTGAGCGCGATGACGGCCTGGCGGACGTCGTAGTAGCCGGACGAGAAGTCGACGGCCTTCTTGCGCTCAGCGCTGATCGACACCTGGTTGATGTCGAAGTCGAAGGTCTTCTCACCGGGCGCGAAGGCCTTGTTGAAGGGGACGCTCTGCCAGACCACGGCACTCTTGTCATAGCCGAGCTGCTTCGCCACGGCGTACGCGACCGCCGACTCGAAGCCCTCGCCGCCGGCCGGCTTGTCGTCCTTGAACCATGGCTCGTACGCGGGCTCGTCGGTGGCGACGGTCAGCTTGCCGGACGTCTTGGTGGCCAGCTCGCCCTTGGCACAGGTGGTCCCGGCCGACCCGGAAGGCGTGTCGGCGGCCTTCTCCTCCGGCTGCGGAGCACAGCCGACAGCGGTGGCGAGCAGGGCTGTGGTCGCGGCGGCGACGGTGCGGCGCAGCGCGCGCGAGGCAAGAGGCATGGCGGGAGATTGACAGTCGACCGTCCCGTTTGTCGAGGTCACGGCAGGAACTGTCCGCATGGTGGGAACGGGTGTTGCGTTCTTGTGAACGCGCTACGAGAGAAGTGCCGGGGCCGCCGGTCGAGGGCGGGGATCGAAAGACCGGCGGCCCGTACCGCGCAGGAGCCGTCACCCTGCACGGGGCTCCACCCAGTTGACTGCGCAACCAAGTGCGCCGGGAGCGCGCGCGAGACATCGGCGCGTGTGAACGTTTCACACGGGGTGCGTGCGCGCGAGGGCAATGCTCCTCGCGCGCGCCCCATGCGACGGGTTCACCACCCCGTACGCATCACGTTCGTGCTCACCATCCGCGCGCGTGCCACTCCGGCAGGTGCGGTCGCTCGGCGCCCAGGGAGGTGTCGTCGCCGTGTCCCGGGTAGACCCAGGTCTCGTCCGGGAGAGCGTCGAAGATCTTCGTCTCGACGTCGTGGATCAGGCTGGCGAACGCCTTCGGATCCTTACGGGTGTTGCCCACACCTCCGGGGAAGAGGCAGTCCCCGGTGAACACATGGGGATGACCGTGCGGGTCGTCGTACACGAGGGCGATCGACCCCGGCGTGTGACCGACCAGGTGGCGCGCGGTGAGCTCCACGCGCCCCACGCGGATGATGTCGCCGTCGTCGACCAGGACGTCGGCCGGTACCGGGATGCCTTCGGCGTCGTCCCGGCCGGCGTACGTACGCGCGCGTGTGGCGGCGACGACGTCGGCGAGTGCCTGCCAGTGGTCGCCGTGCTGGTGCGTGGTGACCACGGATGCGATGCCGTCGTCGCCGATCGTGCCGAGGAGCGTGTCCGCGTCGTTCGCCGCGTCGATCAGAAGTTGCTCGTCCGTGGTCCGGCAGCGCAGCAGGTAGGCGTTGTTGTTCATCGGACCCACCGCGATCTTGGTGATCATCAGGTCCTTGAGTTCGTGTACGTCCGCCGGGCCGCCGACCGTCACCTGTCCGCTGTACGTCATAGCGATCAGCCTATAGCGGGGCGGCGGCCCGGAGACCGTTCGCGGGCTACAGCGGAGGGAGCGCCGGAAGCGAGCCGCCGGCCACCGTCAGTCCGGAGCCGCCGCGCCGGCCGCAGAGCCAGCCGAGCAGGTCGGGCGCGGGGCCCGTGACGGTGACCTCGGGCGAGGTGGTGTCCCGGCGGCCCGTGGTCCACGCGCGCGTGCCGTCCGTCAGGTGTGTCGGCGGCACCCCGGGGTGCCCTGTGAAGCGCTCGGCGAGGAAGCCGGTCTCCCGCTCCACGAACTCCTCAGGGAGGTCCTCCAGCTCGTACCCGATGCCGAGGTCCACGTGGTGCAGCTCCACCTCGATCCAACGCCGGAACGGCACCCGGGAAGCCGAGTCGGTGACCCCGTTGCGGAGCGCGACCGTGCGCGCCCAGTCCGCGGGAGCGGCCCCCGTCTCCTGGAACCGTGCCGTGCTCTCGCGCAGGTCGGCGAGCTGCACGTCGAGCGGGCGTGAGGCGTCCCGCTCGATGTCGGAGTCCCGGGCGTCCGCGGACGCGTACATCGGGCGCCCGTCGAGTACGTTCACGAGGGCGTCCGCGTTGCGGGCGAGGTGGGCGAGGACGTGGCCGCGGCTCCAGCCGGGGAGCCGTGACGGCTCGGTCACCGACGCGTTGTCCAGTTCGGCGACTGCGGTGAGCAGCCGCTCCGTCGCGTCACGTACAGACGCCAGGTCATGAGCGTGATCAATCATGGCCCTGACACTAACCCCGCCACACCTTTGGGTGAAGGTGGTGAACGAGTGCCGGAAATCGAATGTGCGTGCTATAGGGTCGGTTGTGGCGTCGGGCATGCTGGATGTCCGGGGATTGTTATGCCATCCGGGAATCCGACCGGCGTTGTCAGTGGCTCCCCCTAGTCTGAAAAAGCACGGGGGCCTCGCCCCTGTCACTTCTCTCAAGAAAGGTGCGGACCGGCGTGGCCGACCGTCTCATCGTCCGTGGCGCGCGCGAGCACAACCTGAAGAACGTCTCGCTCGACCTGCCTCGCGACTCGCTCATCGTCTTCACGGGCCTGTCCGGGTCGGGCAAGTCCTCCCTGGCCTTCGACACCATCTTCGCCGAGGGCCAGCGGCGCTACGTGGAATCGCTCTCCTCGTACGCCCGCCAGTTCCTCGGCCAGATGGACAAGCCGGACGTCGACTTCATCGAGGGCCTGTCGCCCGCGGTCTCCATCGACCAGAAGTCGACCTCGCGCAACCCGCGCTCGACGGTCGGCACCATCACCGAGGTCTACGACTACCTGCGGCTGCTCTTCGCCCGCATCGGCAAGCCGCACTGTCCCGAGTGCGGCCGCCCGATCTCGCGCCAGTCGCCGCAGGCGATCGTCGACAGGGTCCTGGAGCTGCCGGAGGGGAGCCGCTTCCAGGTGCTGTCCCCGCTCGTGCGTGAGCGCAAGGGCGAGTTCGTCGATCTCTTCGCCGACCTCCAGACCAAGGGGTACAGCCGTGCCCGGGTGGACGGCGAGACCGTCCAGCTCTCCAGCCCGCCCACGCTGAAGAAGCAGGAGAAGCACACCATCGAGGTGGTCATCGACCGCCTCACGGTGAAGGACTCCGCCAAGCGCCGCCTCACCGACTCCGTGGAGACGGCCCTCGGCCTGTCCGGCGGCATGGTCGTGCTCGACTTCGTCGACCTCCCCGAGGACGACCCCGAGCGCGAGCGCATGTTCTCGGAGCACCTGTACTGCACGTACGACGACCTGTCCTTCGAGGAGTTGGAGCCCCGCTCGTTCTCCTTCAACTCGCCCTTCGGTGCCTGTCCCGACTGCAGTGGCATCGGCACGCGCATGGAGGTCGACCCGGAGCTGATCGTCCCGGACGAGGACAAGTCCCTCGACGAGGGCGCCATCCACCCCTGGTCGCACGGCCACACCAAGGACTACTTCGGCCGGCTGATCGGTGCTCTCGCGGACGCGCTGGGCTTCCGTACGGACATCCCCTTCGCGGGCCTCCCGCAGCGTGCCAGGAAGGCCCTGCTGCACGGTCACAAGACCCAGATCGAGGTCCGCTACCGCAACCGCTACGGGCGCGAGCGGGTCTACACCACGCCCTTCGAAGGTGCCGTCCCCTTCGTCAAGCGCCGGCACAGCGAGGCCGAGAGTGACGCCAGCCGTGAGCGCTTCGAGGGCTACATGCGCGAGGTCCCCTGCCCCACCTGCGAGGGAACCCGCCTCAAGCCGATCGTCCTCGCGGTCACGGTCATGGGGAAGTCGATCGCGGAGGTCTCCGCGATGTCCATCAGTGACTGCGCGGACTTCCTGGGCGAGCTGAAGCTCGACGCCCGCGACAAGAAGATCGCCGAGCGCGTCCTGAAGGAGGTCAACGAGCGACTGCGGTTCCTGGTCGACGTCGGCCTCGACTACCTCTCGCTCAACCGCGCGGCCGGCACCCTCTCCGGCGGCGAGGCCCAGCGCATCCGCCTGGCCACCCAGATCGGCTCCGGTCTCGTCGGCGTCCTGTACGTCCTGGACGAGCCGTCCATCGGTCTGCACCAGCGCGACAACCACCGGCTCATCGAGACCCTGGTCCGGCTGCGCGACATGGGCAACACGCTCATCGTCGTCGAGCACGACGAGGACACCATCAAGGTCGCGGACTGGGTCGTCGACATCGGTCCCGGCGCCGGCGAGCACGGCGGCAAGGTCGTGCACAGCGGCTCCCTGGAGGGGCTGCTGGCCAACGCCGAGTCGCAGACGGGCCAGTACCTGTCCGGCAAGAAGTCCATCCCGTTGCCCGACATCCGGCGCCCCCTCGACCCGTCCCGGCAGCTCACGGTGCACGGCGCCCGCGAGAACAACCTCCAGGACATCGCCGTGTCCTTCCCGCTGGGCGTCTTCACCGCGGTCACGGGCGTGTCGGGCTCCGGCAAGTCCACGCTGGTCAACGACATCCTGTACACCCACCTGGCCCGCGAGCTCAACGGCGCAAGGAACGTCCCGGGGCGGCACACGCGCGTGGACGGCGACGACCTCGTCGACAAGGTCGTCCATGTCGACCAGTCGCCCATCGGCCGCACCCCTCGGTCCAACCCGGCGACGTACACCGGCGTCTTCGACCACGTCCGCAAGCTGTTCGCCGAGACGACCGAGGCGAAGGTCCGCGGCTACATGCCCGGTCGCTTCTCCTTCAACGTCAAGGGCGGCCGCTGTGAGAACTGCGCGGGCGACGGCACGATCAAGATCGAGATGAACTTCCTCCCGGACGTGTACGTCCCGTGCGAGGTCTGCCACGGAGCCCGCTACAACCGGGAGACCTTGGAGGTCCACTACAAGGGCAAGTCCATCTCCGAGGTTTTGAACATGCCGATCGAGGAGGCGACGAAGTTCTTCGAAGCCGTCCCTTCGATCGCCCGCCACCTCAACACGCTCAAGGACGTCGGTCTCGGCTACGTCCGCCTCGGCCAGGCCGCGACCACCCTGTCCGGCGGCGAGGCCCAGCGCGTGAAGCTCGCCAGCGAGCTGCAGAAGCGCTCCACCGGGCGCACGGTCTACGTCCTGGACGAGCCCACCACCGGTCTGCACTTCGAGGACATCAGCAAGCTGCTGACCGTCCTGTCCGGCCTGGTCGACAAGGGCAACACGGTCATCGTCATCGAGCACAACCTCGATGTGATCAAGACCGCCGACTGGGTCGTCGACATGGGACCCGAGGGCGGCGCCGGCGGCGGTCTGGTCGTCGCCGAGGGCACGCCGGAGCAGGTCGCCGGGATCCCGGCCAGCCACACGGGCAAGTTCCTGCGGGAGGTGCTGGGCGCCGACCGGATCAGCGACGGAGCACCGGTGAAGGCCTCGCGCAGGTCGGCGGTCAAGAAGACGGTCGCGGCCAAGTCGACGGCGAAGAAGACGGCGACGGCCAAGACGGGAACCGCCAACAACACAGCCACGACGAAGGCGGCCTCGGCCACGAAGAAGGCGGCAGCCGCGAAGAAGACGACCCGGGCCCGCAGAGCCTGAGCCCGGGCGCGCCCGTCCTGGCTGCACGGACCGCGCGACCCGGGCTCACGGGCCTGGGACGCGCGGTCCGCCCGGCCGGTTCTGGTTCAGCCGCCGCAGGCTCCACGTCGCCTGTCAGCCGTCCAGTTCATCGGCGTACGGCGGTTCCGCCCCCGCGCGGGAGCAGGTGATCGCTGCCGCGCGGGCCGCGAACCGCAGGAGCTGGGTCCAGCCGTCGGCGCCCAGAGCGGCGAGCGCCTCCGCGGACAGCGCGTCCCGTGCGGAAAGACCGTGCAGCAAGGCCGCGTTCACGGTGTCGCCCGCGCCGATCGTGTCCACCACGTCGACCTTCTCGCCCGGCACGGAGTGCACCGAGCCGTCCCGTGTGAAAACGGTCAGCCCGTCGCCGCCCTGGGTGATCACGACGGCCGAGGGGCCGGCGGCCAGCCACTCGCGAGGGGTGCCACCCAGCCACAGGGCGTCCTCCTCGGAGAGCTTGAGCAGCGACACGGACGGCAGCCAGCTCTTGAAGCGAGCCCGATACGCGTCCGCGTCGGGGATCAGCCCGGCCCTGATGTTCGGGTCCAGCGCGGTGAACACGCCCTGCCCGGCGGCGGTTCGCAGCAGCTCCTCGTAGGCGCTCGCACCCGGCTCCAGGACGAGTGAGCAGGTACCGAAGGACACCGCCCGTGTCCCCTCGGGCAGTTCAGCGGGAGCCGTGAACAGCCGGTCGGCGGTGCCGTCGACGTAGAAGGAGTAGGCGGCCGAACCGTGCGCGTCGATCGTGGCGACGGCAAGGGTGGTCGGCTCGGCGCCGCGCTGTACGGCGGAGACGTCCACCCCCGCACGCCGCAGCCTGTCCAGGAGAGCCTCGCCGAAGGCGTCGCGCGAGGTGCGGGAGCAGAAGGCGGTGGGGGAGCCGAGGCGGCCGAGTGCCACGGCCGTGTTGTAGGGGCCCCCGCCGAGCGCCGGCTGAAGGCTCGCGAGGGCACCCGTGCCCTGCGGTACCAGGTCGATCAGGGCCTCACCGGCGACGACGATCACGGGACGATTCCTCTCTCGGGCTGCGCGGACCGCTCCGGCTCGCCGGGGCAGCCGCACGAGGTGCGGTGGACGAAGGTGCAGGTCAGCCGAACGGTCCGGGCGGGCCGGTCCGGTACGGCGAGGCGTTCGAGGAGCAACCGGACCGCTTGGGCGCCGATCTCCTTGCCGGGCTGGGCGACCGCGGTGAGCCGGGGGGTGAACAGGTCGGCCCAGTCGAAGTCGTCGAAGCAGCACAGCGCCATGTCGTCGGGTACGGACAGGCCCCGCTCGCTCAGTGCCCGCAGGGCGCCCAGGGTCATCACGTTGTTGGCGGTGACGAGTGCGGTGGGCGGCACGGCGAGGGACAGCAGCGAGGCGGTGGCCCGTTGCCCTCCGGCCGACTCGGAGGCGCCGTGCACGACCAGGCGTTCGTCGTAGGGGAACCCCGCGGCGGCGAGGCCGTACCGGTACCCGTTGATCCGCTCACGGGTCGTGCTCAGCCCGGGCCGACCCGCGACCAGGGCGATCCGCCGATGGCCGAGCCCGGCGAGGTGGGCGACCAGGTCGGCGGTCGGTGCGGCGCTGTCGGCGCAGACCTGGTCGAAGCGCGGGGACTCGTCTCCGGGGGAGTCGACGACTCGGTCCAGGAACACGGTCGGCACGTCGTGACGCCGCAGGTAGGAGACGAGCTCGCGGGGGTCCGCCGAGGGCGCGACGATCATGCCGTCCACTCGCCGCTCATGCAGGAGCTGGACGACCTTGCGCTCGTGTACGGGATCGTCGTGCGGATCGGCGAGAAACAGGCTGTAACCGTGCTCCAGGGCACCGGTCTCGACGCCCTGGAGGATGTCCGTGAAGTGCGGGTTGCTGATCGCCGACACCGCGAGCCCGATGGACCGGGTGCGCGAGGTCACCAGGGAGCGGGCGAGCGTGTTGGGCGTGTAACCGAGCTCGTCGATGGCGTCCAGCACGGCCTGGCGGGTGTGGGGGAGCACCGGTCGTGTCTCGTTGAGCACGTGCGAGACGGTCGCCACGGACACGCCGGCGCTGCGTGCGACGTCGGCCATGGTCGGCATGAGGTCCCCCTCCATCGGGCCGTGCGGGCCTTCGGGCTTTCGGCCATCGGGAACGTATCTCATTCCGCGGCCGACGTAAACGCTTGCGCAAGCGTTTACGTCGGCCGCGGCCGCCTCCCTACCACGCCGGGAACGCTCACTCCCAGTCCCAGGCGATCCCCACGATCCCCGACCGCACCCGCGGCTCGACAAGGTGCACCGAGTGGTGCTGCCCGGTGAGGGCCAGTTCCTGGCGGCCACTGCGAGGCGCCGCCGCCGAGTGCTGGGTGAACCGGTGGCAGCGCACGGGCAGGGCGTCCGCGTCGAACCGGACCTGGAGCGCGTACTGGCCGCCCGCGGCTCCGAATCCGCGGACGTACTCGCGCGACACGCCCGCCGTGCCGTCCTCGACGCCGTAGCGGAAGAGGTACGTGTCGCCGGCCCGCAGCCGGGTGTCGAAGAGCAATTCGGCCACGAGCACACCGGTGTCGGTGTGCGAACGGACGCGTCCGGTACGGCAGTTCTCCAGGGCATGGATGGCCGTGCGCTCCGGCGCGCACCCCGGGTCGCCGTGGTGGACGGCCATGAAACGGTCGACGCCGTCCCGGTGGGCGCGCACGATGTGGTGGGACTCGCGCCCGGCCAGCTCGCGGCGCGCCCCGATCCGTACCCTTTCATGGTGGCCGAGGGCGTGCAGGCCGCCGTCGAGCGGCGATCCCAGTTCGGCCAGCAACTGTTCGAGCACGTCCGATGCCGCCACGAGGGAACGGTACGAGCGGGCCGCGGTCCGCTGTGCCCCGGGCTCCTCGTCGGCGCGGGCGAGCAGCCGTATCAGTGACTCCTCCGGCAACTGGAGGATCTCCTCCAGCGCGCGGACCGCCCGCAGCGACTCCGGGCGCTGGGGGCGCCGGGCGCCCTGCTGCCAGTAACTCAGGCTGGTGACACCGACCTTGACCCCGTGACGTGACAGATGGTGCTGCACGCGCTGCAGCGGCAGTCCGCGGGCGGCGATCGCGGCGCGCAGCGCTACGTGGAAGGGGCCGCCACGCAGGGCCGAGTCCAGTTCCGCGGTGGCGAAGGTGGCGACGTCCCCGTGCTGTGTGGCGTGCGGCATGCAGGGGCCTTTCTGTGAAGGGGCACAACGGCTGGTCAGACCGTTCGAGGGAGGTGCCGGGGCCACTGAGCCGGCGTCGGGGGTCTTCACATCCGTACGCCGTCGTTCAGGGCCCCGAGTTCCCCCGCATTGAAGCGTGTTGACCAAGTCCCGACAACACCTGATGCCCAACAGCCTCGGCTCCTGGCCGAGTTCATGCTCACTCGTCGAGGGCCGGCACTTCCCTGATCGCGGGCACGCCGTGACCGCACGGTTGCCGGGGCGCGGGTCCCGAGCGGACATACGACCGCCCGGGGCGTACGCGGCGGGAGTGGTCCAGGAGGGGGAGCCTGGGCTCGGTGACGTCGCGTATGCTCCGGGCGGTCGGGTTCGGACGGGAAGGCATCCGTCCGGTTCTATGGGGGTCCGCCGCCCTAGGAGCGGGGTCCATCGCCTTGTGCCCGCGAGGCGCGCTTGGCGCGCACGATGTCGGGGTCGCGCGGGTCGAGCAGATCGCGCAGCGAGTACATGCCGTCCGTGGTCCGGTCGTCCGTGGCGTGGCCGGGACGGCCCGGCCGCCTTCGCTTCTCGATCCGTGTCTGCCGCATGTCCGCAGCCCTTCGACCGATGACCGCCGCCCCGTCCGGAGCGGCCGCCCCCCTTTGTATCCGCAGAGACTCGACTCTCCCTCGCGCCGGTCTCAAGTCGGTGGTTCCGGTCCCCGCCATCCCGGTCGTTCCGGCGGGCTCGGCGTTGTCCACAGGATCGCCGCGCTGTCGGTCCTCGCCAGTAGGGTGTGAGACATGGCCGACCCCTCCAGCTACCGCCCCAAGCCGGGACAGATCCCCGACTCTCCCGGGGTGTACAGGTTCCGTGACGAGCACCGCCGGGTGATCTACGTCGGAAAGGCGAAGAGCCTGCGCCAGCGCCTGGCGAACTACTTCCAGGACCTGGCGGGCCTGCACCCCCGCACCCGCACCATGGTCACCACGGCCGCGTCCGTGGAGTGGACGGTGGTGTCCACGGAAGTCGAGGCGCTGCAGCTGGAGTACTCCTGGATCAAGGAGTACGACCCCCGGTTCAACGTCAAGTACCGCGACGACAAGAGCTACCCGTACCTCGCGGTGACGATGAACGAGGAGTTCCCGCGGGTACAGGTGATGCGCGGTCACAAGAAGAAGGGCGTCCGCTACTTCGGGCCGTACGGGCACGCCTGGGCGATCCGCGACACCGTGGACCTCCTGCTGCGGGTCTTCCCCGTCCGCACCTGCTCGGCCGGCGTCTTCAAGAACGCCGCCCGCACCGGCCGCCCCTGTCTGCTCGGCTACATCGGGAAGTGCTCCGCGCCCTGTGTGGACCGCGTGTCCGCCGAGGAACACCGGGAGCTCGCCGAGGAGTTCTGCGACTTCATGGCCGGCCGCACGGGCACGTATCTGCGCCGCCTGGAGAAGCAGATGACGGAGGCTGCCGAGGACCTGGAGTACGAGCGGGCGGGGCGTCTGCGCGACGACATCGAGGCCCTGAAGAAGGCCATGGAGAAGAGCGCGGTCGTACTCGCCGACGCGACCGACGCCGACCTGATCGCGGTCGCCGAGGACGAGTTGGAAGCGGCCGTGCAGATCTTCCACGTACGCGGCGGAAGGGTGCGCGGCCAGCGCGGCTGGGTCACCGACAAGGTCGAGGAGGTCACCACCGGGGCCCTCGTCGAACACGCTCTGCAGCAGCTCTACGGCGAGGAGAAGGGCGACGCGGTCCCCAGGGAGGTCCTCGTCCCGGCCCTGCCCGACCCGGTGGAGCCCGTCCAGGAATGGCTCACCGAGCGCCGCGGTTCCGGTGTGTCCCTGCGCATCCCACAGCGCGGCGACAAGAAGGCCCTGATGGAGACCGTGCAGCGCAACGCCCATCAGGCACTCGGTCTGCACAAGACCAAGCGCGCCTCCGACCTGACCACGCGCTCGCGTGCCCTGGAGGAGATCGCCGAGGCCCTCGACCTCGACAGCGCACCGCTGAGGATCGAGTGCTACGACATCTCGCACCTCCAGGGCGACGACGTGGTGGCCTCCATGGTCGTCTTCGAGGACGGCCTTCAGCGCAAGAGCGAGTACCGCCGCTTCCAGATCAAGGGCTTCGAGGGCCAGGACGACGTCCGCTCCATGCACGAGGTGATCACCCGCCGCTTCCGGCGCTACCTCGCCGAGAAGGAGCGGACGGGGGAGTGGGCCGACGACGAGAACCCCGACGCGGACGGCCCGGGCAACGGCCTCACCGAGGAGGACGGCCGCCCGAAGCGCTTCGCCTACCCGCCCCAGCTGGTCGTCGTCGACGGCGGGCAGCCCCAGGTGGCCGCCGCCAAGAAGGCCCTCGACGAACTCGGTATCGACGACATCGCCGTGTGCGGCCTCGCCAAGCGTCTGGAAGAGGTCTGGCTGCCCGACGAGGGCGACCCGGTGGTCCTTCCCCGCACCAGCGAGGGCCTCTATCTGCTTCAGCGGGTCCGGGACGAGGCCCACCGCTTCGCGATCACCTATCAGCGCACCAAGCGCGCCAAGCGCTTCAGGTCGAGCCCACTGGACGACGTACCGGGCCTCGGCGACACTCGCAAGCAGGCGCTGATCAAGCATTTCGGCTCGGTGAAGAGGTTGCGGTCCGCGACAATCGACCAGATCTGCGAGGTACCCGGCATAGGCCGCAAAACGGCCGAAAGCGTCGCCGCGGCCTTCGTCCGGGCGTCCCCGGCCGCACCCGCCGTCAACACGGCGACCGGCGAGATCATGGAAGACGACGAGGACGGGGCACCCGAGACGACGGCGGATGCCCCTGGGGAGCCCGTGTCCGCGGGCGCCCCGGACGAACGACGGGGGCAGGAGACATGACGGAGCACGACGAGCAGGCCACAGCGCGACGAGATCGCACGCACAAGGAAACGGGCGATGATCCCGCACAGCGGGACCCGACGCAGGACGCCCCGCAGAACGCACAGCAAGACGCACAGGACGAAGAGCGCCACGAAGACGGAGCACAAGTGAGTACGGCCAACGAAACACCCGGGGTCCCCGAGGCGGCCATCCCCGAGCTGGTGATCATCTCCGGCATGTCCGGGGCCGGCCGCTCGACAGCGGCCAAGTGTCTGGAGGACCTCGGCTGGTTCGTCGTCGACAACCTGCCGCCCGCGCTGATCCCCACCATGGTGGAGCTCGGCGCCCGCTCGCAGGGCAACGTGGCACGGATCGCGGTCGTCGTCGACGTCCGCGGACGCCGCTTCTTCGACAACCTCCGCGAGTCCCTCGCCGACCTGGACGGCAGGCAGGTCACCCGCCGGATCGTCTTCCTGGAGTCCTCCGACGACGCCTTGGTACGCCGCTTCGAGTCGGTGCGCCGGCCGCACCCCCTCCAGGGCGACGGCCGGATCGTCGACGGCATCGCCGCCGAGCGTGAACTGCTGCGCGAGCTGCGCGGCGACGCCGACCTGGTCATCGACACCTCCAGCCTCAACGTGCACGAGCTGCGCGCCAAGATGGACGCCCAGTTCGCCGGCGAGGAGGAGCCCGAGCTGCGGGCCACCGTCATGTCCTTCGGCTTCAAGTACGGCCTCCCGGTCGACGCCGACCTGGTCGCGGACATGCGCTTCCTGCCCAACCCGCACTGGGTCCCGGAGCTGCGCCCCTTCAGCGGCCTCAACGAGGAGGTCTCCGCGTACGTCTTCAACCAGCCCGGCGCGAAGGAGTTCCTCGACCGGTACGCCGAGCTGCTGAGGCTCATCGCGGCCGGCTACCGCCGTGAGGGCAAGCGGTACGTGACGATCGCCATCGGCTGCACGGGCGGCAAACACCGCTCGGTCGCCACGTCGGAGAAGCTCGCCGCGCGGCTCGTGGCCGAGGGTGTGGAGACGGTGGTCGTGCACCGGGACATGGGACGGGAATGACGGAACGTAGTCCGCGGCCGAGCCGGCTGCGCCGGGCCGTCCCCGAGGGGCGCGCGAGCAGGCCCGTCGAGGCACGGGGTGCCAAACCGCGCCGCCGCGGTGCCCAGCCCAAGGTGGTCGCCCTCGGCGGTGGCATGGGCCTGTCCGCCTCGCTCGCCGCGCTGCGCCGGATCACCGGCGACCTCACCGCCGTAGTCACCGTGGCCGACGACGGCGGCTCCAGCGGGCGCCTGCGCGACGAGCTGGGCGTGCTCCCGCCCGGCGACCTGCGCAAGGCCCTGGCCGCGCTGTGCGGCGACGACGACTGGGGCCAGACCTGGGCCCGGGTCATTCAGCACCGCTTCCAGTCACAGGGCGACCTGCACGAACACGCGGTCGGCAACCTGCTGATCGTCGCCCTGTGGGAACAGCTCGGCGACCATGTCCAGGCCCTCGACCTGGTCGGCAAGCTGCTGGGCGCGCACGGCCGCGTGCTGCCCATGTCCGCCGTGCCACTGGAGCTCCAGGCCCTGGTCAAGGGCCACGACCCGGACCGACCCGAGGACATCGACACCGTCCGGGGGCAGGCGACCGTCGCTCTCACGCCCGGCGAGGTGCAGTCCGTGCATCTGGTGCCGAACGACCCGCCCGCGGTGCCGGAGGCGGTGGCGGCCGTCCTCGACGCGGACTGGGTGGTCCTCGGCCCCGGCTCCTGGTTCTCCTCGGTCATCCCGCACCTGCTCGTGCCGGAGCTCCTCGACGCGCTCACCCAGACGAAGGCGCGCCGGGTGCTCTCCCTGAACCTCGCCCCGCAACCGGGAGAAACCGACGGCTTCTCCCCGCAGCGTCATTTGGAGGTTTTGGGTCGACACGCCCCTAAACTCGCCCTGGACGTGGTGCTGGCCGACGAGGCCGCCGTGCCCGACCGCGATGTGCTTATCGAGGCCGCCGAGCGGTTCGGTGCCGCGGTCGAGCTGGCCCCGGTGGCTCGGCCGGACGGAACTCCACGGCACGACCCGGAGCTCCTGGCCGCCGCGTACGACCGTATTTTTCGGATGCATGGAAGGATCGGCCCATGGCGATGACGGCAGCGGTGAAGGATGAGATCTCCCGGCTCCCCGTCACCCGGACCTGCTGCAGGAAGGCGGAGGTCTCCGCCATTCTGCGGTTCGCCGGCGGCCTCCACCTGGTGAGTGGGCGCATCGTGATCGAGGCGGAGCTGGACACCGCCATGGCGGCCCGCCGCCTCAAGCGGGACATCCTCGAGATCTTCGGCCACAGCTCCGAGCTGATCGTGATGGCGCCCGGCGGACTGCGCCGGGGCTCGCGTTACGTCGTTCGGGTTGTCGCCGGCGGTGACCAGCTGGCCCGGCAGACCGGCCTGGTCGACGGCCGGGGCCGTCCGATCCGGGGCCTGCCCCCGCAGGTGGTCTCGGGGGCCACCTGCGATGCGGAGGCGGCCTGGCGTGGCGCCTTCCTGGCGCACGGCTCGCTCACCGAGCCGGGCCGCTCCTCCTCCCTGGAGGTGACCTGCCCGGGCCCGGAGGCCGCGCTCGCCCTGGTCGGCGCCGCCCGCCGGCTGTCGATCGCCGCCAAGGCCCGCGAGGTGCGCGGCGTGGACCGGGTGGTGGTCCGGGACGGCGACGCGATCGGTGCCCTGCTCACCCGCCTCGGCGCCCACGAGTCGGTGCTGGCCTGGGAGGAGCGCCGGATGCGCCGCGAGGTGCGGGCCACGGCGAACCGTCTCGCCAACTTCGACGACGCCAACCTGCGTCGCTCGGCCCGCGCGGCCGTCGCCGCCGGTGCCCGGGTGCAGCGCGCGTTGGAGATCCTCGCCGACGACGTCCCCGAGCACCTCGCCGCCGCCGGACGGCTGCGCATGGACCACAAGCAGGCCTCGCTGGAGGAACTGGGCGCGCTCGCCGACCCGCCGCTGACCAAGGACGCCGTGGCCGGCCGTATCCGCAGACTGCTGGCGATGGCAGACAAGCGGGCCTCCGACCTCGGCATCGCGGGGACGGATGCCAACCTCAGCGAGGACCTGGCCGACAACCTCGTAGGCTGAATCCCGTAGTCCAACACGCCGGTGCCGACGCCCACTTGGGTGATCGTCACCGGCGTTTGTGTGTCGTTGAGGCACCCTTGACTCGATCATGGACTGTCATGAGCCTGGCATCAGTTCGCTGCTGTGGCGAACCCACGCTAGGGGGGTTCATGAGACGAAGAGCGAGACCGATCCTCGCTGTCGGCGCGCTTCTGTTGGGCGGTGCGGGTGTCGCACCCGTCGCACAGGCCGCGGACAATCCCGGCTCTCCCGATCCGAACGAGGTCAAGGTCTTCCGGGCCGAGGTCACCCAGCAACAGGTACCCCTGCTGCTGGCGGCCGGTCAGGACGGCCACGAACTCGGTGAGCAGGTGCCCGCGAAGGGCGAGGCCACCGTCGAGGTCTACCTCACCGACCAGCAGGCCGACAGGCTTGAGGACCAAGGGGTCCACCTCACCGAACACAAGCTGTCCGCCAAGGCCGAGAACCGCGTAGAAGCGGCCGCCGACGGGGTGTTCCGCCCGTACAGCGGCAGCGGCGGCCTGAAGGAGGAGATCGTCAGGACCGGCCAGGAGAACCCCGGCCTCACCAAGGTCGTCTCCATCGGCAAGACGGTGGGCGGCCAGGACATCCTCGCCCTCAAGCTGACCAAGGGCGCCAAGAAGTCCGCGGACGGCTCCAAGCCCTCCGTCCTCTACATGTCCAACCAGCACGCGCGTGAGTGGATCACGCCGGAGATGACCCGCCGGCTGATGCACCACTACCTGGACAACTACAAGACGGACAAGCGCATCAAGAAGCTCGTCGACTCGACCGAGCTGTGGTTCGTGCTGTCGGCCAACCCCGACGGCTACGACTACACCTTTCAGAACACCGACAATCGCCTGTGGCGCAAGAACCTGCGTGACAACAACGGCGACGGCAGCATCAGCACCAGCGACGGAGTCGACCTCAACCGCAACTTCGCCTACAAGTGGGGTTACGACGACGAGGGTTCCTCGCCCAACCCCACCAGCCAGACCTACCGCGGCGCGGGCCCGAACTCCGAGCCGGAGACCAAGGCCCTGGACGCCTTCGAGAAGCGGATCGGGTTCACCTACGGCATCAACTACCACTCCGCCGCCGAACTCCTCCTCTACGGAGTCGGCTGGCAGGTGGCCACGGACACCCCCGACGACGTTCTCTACAAGGCGCTCGCCGGCACCCCCGACAACTCCGCGATCCCGGGCTACCACCCCCAGGTCTCCTCGGAGCTGTACACCACCAACGGTGAGGCCGACGGCCACGCGGCGAACGTCAACGGCACGGCGCTGTTCACCCCCGAGATGTCGACCTGTGAGACCGCGTCGAACATCGACCCCGACGACGCCTGGAACGCGGCCGACTGCCAGTCGGTCTTCAACTTCCCGGACGACGAGAAGCTGATCCAGCAGGAGTTCGCCAAGAACATCCCGTTCGCGCTCTCCGTCGCCGAGTCCGCCGCACGACCCGACCAGCCGAAGTCCTCGGTCGGCCGGAGCGCCGCCGACTTCACCCCGGCCCCGTTCACGACGTCGTACTCGCGCGGCGCCGACCAGGAGGTCTCCGTCGTCGTCCGCAAGGCGGTGCGCGACAAGGAACTCAAGTACCGCGTCAACGGCCGTACGTACGACCAGACGCTGCGCCCCTGGAAGGGCGGCGAGACCTACGGCGGCGAGGACAACCTCTACTTCGACGAGTACCGGGCCAAGGTCCAGGACGGCGAACCGGGCGACCAGGTCGAGGTGTGGTTCACCGGCGAGACGAAGAGCGGCAAGAACGTCTCCAGCGACCACTTCACCTACACCATCGCCGAACGGCCCCGCGCGGACGTCCTCGTCGTCGCCGAGGAGGGAACGGCCGCCACACAGGCGCAGACCTACGTCGACGCGCTGAAGGGCGCCGGCCGCAAGGCGCTCGTCTGGGACGTCGCCGCTCGGGGCGCGCCCGACGCGCTCGGCGTGCTCAACCACTTCGACACCGTCGTCCACTACACGGGCGCGAGCACCCCCGGCATCGCCACCCAGCTCGAACTGCGTGCCTTCCTCAACGAGGGCGGCAAACTGGTCGAGGCCGGCGAACTGGCCGGCGGCAGCGTCGACCTCGCCGACGGCACCCCGTCGGACGACTTCAGCCAGTACTACCTGGGCGCCTACTCGCGTACGTCGACACCCGGGGCCACCGGCTTCACCGGCTCCGGCAGGCTTGGCGGCTTCACGGGGGCGCTCGGCCCCGCGGCCGGCAACCCGCTGGACCGGGCTGGTACCTATGGCGTGACGTCCGACGAGTTGCCCGCCGACAAGTACCCCCAGTTCGCGAGTGCGGGCGCCGGCCAGTTCGCCGGGACCATCAACCCGTACGGGCCCTACGCGGGCGACTACATGGCGGCCGCCGTCCACAACGACGACTCCTACAAGCGGCTCACCCGCACCGTGGACCTCACGGGCGTGACCGCGGCCGACCAACCCGCTCTGCGCTCCCAGCTGCTGTGGGACACCGAGCCCGGCTACGACAACGTGATCGTCGAAGCCCACACCACCGGCACCGAGGACTGGACCACCCTCCCCGAGACGGGCGGTGCCACCCGCACCACCGTGCCGGCGGAGTGCTCGGCCGGGTACTACGTGGGCGGGCACCCGCAGCTGGAGCACTACCTGACCGTGACGAACGACGGCTGCGTCGCGACCGGCACCACCGGTGCGTGGAACGCCTTCACCGGCTCGTCCGACGGTTGGCAGCAGGTTGCCTTCGACCTGAGCGCGTACGCCGGCAAGTCCGTCGAGATCTCGGTCAGCTACGTCACCGACCCGGGCAGCGGCGGCCACGGCGTTCTCGCGGACAACGCCTCACTGGTCGTCGGGGGCACCGCCACCGAGACCGAGGGCTTCGAGACCTCGCTGGGCGCCTGGAGCGTCGCCGGACCGCCTCCGGGCAGCCCGCCGGTCCTCAAGGACTGGGCGCGCACCGGGGCCCTTTTCCAGACCTACGGAGCGGTCACCACGGACGACACGGTGCTGCTGGGCTTCGGCCTGGAGCACGTCTCCTCGGCGGCCGATCGGACGGCTCTGGTGAGGAAGGCGCTCGCGGCGCTCGAAGGATGACGCCCCCGGTCAACCAGGGGTGACACCACGTAGCAAAATCGGGTGATCAGGCCTTCGGGCTCGGGCGGTCCGTACCCCTACTGGCGGGTACGGACCGCCTCGCCGTGTATGGGGCATCTCGATGTCACCACGGCGTGCTCAGGGAGGTAGGGTCGTAGGCGGTCGGGGACATCCCATACAGCTCGCCGGATTCGAACCCGGCGTACCAACGAGGAGATCGGTTTCGTGACGATCCGCGTAGGCATCAACGGCTTTGGCCGCATCGGTCGTAACTACTTCCGCGCGCTGCTGGAGCAGGGTGCAGACATCGAGATCGTGGCTGTCAACGACCTGGGTGACACCGCGACCACCGCTCACCTGCTGAAGTACGACACCATCCTGGGCCGCCTCAAGGCCGAGGTGTCGCACACCGCCGACACGATCACCGTCGACGGCCACACCATCAAGGTGCTGTCCGAGCGCAACCCCGCCGACATCCCGTGGGGCGAGCTGGGCGTCGACATCGTCATCGAGTCGACCGGCATCTTCACCAAGAAGGCCGACGCCGAGAAGCACATCGCCGGCGGCGCCAAGAAGGTCCTCATCTCGGCTCCGGCCTCGGACGAGGACATCACGATCGTGCTCGGCGTCAATGAAGAGAAGTACGACGCGGCGAACCACCACATCATCTCCAACGCCTCCTGCACCACCAACTGTGTGGCGCCGATGGCCAAGGTTCTCCTGGAGAACTTCGGCATCGTCTCGGGGCTGATGACCACGGTCCACGCCTACACCAGCGACCAGCGTCTCCAGGACTTCCCGCACAAGGACCTGCGCCGCGCCCGCGCCGCCGCCGAGAACATCATTCCGGCGAGCACCGGCGCGGCCAAGGCCCTCGGCCTGGTCATCCCGGAGCTGGCGGGCAAGCTCAACGGCATGGCGATGCGGGTGCCGGTCCCGACGGGATCCGTCACCGACCTGGTCGTCGAGACGGAGCGCGTGGTGACCAAGGAAGAGGTCAACGCCGCCTTCCAGAAGGCCGCCCAGGGCGAGCTGAAGGGCTATCTGGACTACACCGAGGACGCGATCGTCTCCTCGGACATCGTCAACTGGCCGGCCTCCTGCACCTTCGACTCCTCCCTGACCATGGTGCAGGGCAAGAGCGTGAAGATCATCGGCTGGTACGACAATGAGTGGGGCTACTCCAACCGCCTCGTCGACCTGACGGTCTTCGTCGGCAACCAGCTCTGATCGACAGAGCAGGCACTTCGGTGTGAGTCAGGGCTCGGGCAGCGCAGGGACGCGCTGTCCGAGCCCTGACTCGCGTACAGATCAGCCCTCTCACGATCACGAGCATCACGAGCCCTCCCCAGGAGTCCCCTCCATGAAGACGATCGACGAACTTCTCGCCGAAGGTGTGGGCGGCAAGCGGGTCTTCGTCCGCGCCGACCTGAACGTGCCGCTGGACGGCACCACCATCACGGACGACGGCCGTATCCGCGCCGTCCTGCCCACCGTCAAGGCCCTCGCCGAAGCGGGCGCCCAGGTGGTCGTGGCCTCGCACCTGGGCCGTCCCAAAGGCGCCCCGGACCCCGCCTTCTCGCTCGCCTCGGCCGCCGCGCGCCTCGGTGAACTCCTCGGTGCCGAGGTGGCGTTCGCGACCGACACGGTCGGCGAATCCGCCAAGTCCACCGTCGGCGGTCTCGCCGACGGCCAGGTCGCGGTCATCGAGAACCTGCGCTTCAACGCCGGCGAGACCTCCAAGGACGACGCCGAGCGCGGCGCCTTCGCCGACCAGCTCGCCGCCCTCGCGGACGTGTACGTGGGCGACGGCTTCGGCGCCGTCCACCGCAAGCACGCCTCGGTCTTCGACCTCCCGGCCCGGCTGCCGCACGCCGCCGGTTACCTTATCGCCGCCGAGGTCGGCGTCCTGAAGAAGCTCACCGAGGACGTCAAGCGACCCTATGTCGTCGCTCTCGGCGGTTCCAAGGTCTCCGACAAGCTCGCCGTCATCGACCAGCTGCTGGGCAAGGCGGACCGCCTCCTCATCGGCGGCGGCATGGTGTTCACCTTCCTGAAGGCCAAGGGGTACGAGGTCGGTTCCTCCCTTCTTCAGGAGGACCAGATCCCGGTCGTCCAGGAGTACATCGAGCGGGCGGAGAAGAACGGCGTCGAGCTGGTCCTCCCCGTCGACGTGCTGACCTCCACCGAGTTCCCGGACCTGAAGACCAAGGCGCCGGCGAACCCCAACACGGTCGCCGCGGACGCCATCCCGGCCGGCGAGCTGGGCCTGGACATCGGTCCGCAGACCCGCGACCTCTACGCCTCGAAGCTCGCCGACGCCGCCACCGTCTTCTGGAACGGCCCCATGGGCGTCTTCGAACACCCCGACTACGCCGAGGGCACCAAGGCGGTCGCCCAGGCCCTCCTCGACTCCCCGGGCTTCACCGTGGTCGGAGGCGGCGACTCCGCCGCGGCCGTCCGCATCCTGGGCTTCGACGAGAACGCATTCGGCCACATCTCGACCGGCGGCGGCGCCTCCCTCGAATACCTCGAGGGCAAGACGCTCCCCGGCCTCGCCGCACTGGAGGACTGACCCTATGAGCACGCGCACGCCGCTGATGGCGGGCAACTGGAAGATGAACCTCAACCACCTCGAGGCCATCGCGCACGTCCAGAAGCTCGCCTTCGCCCTGGCCGACAAGGACTACGACGCCGTCGAGGTGGCCGTCCTGCCGCCCTTCACCGACCTGCGCTCCGTGCAGACCCTGGTCGACGGCGACAAGCTCAAGATCAAGTACGGCGCCCAGGACATCTCGGCGTACGACGGCGGCGCCTACACCGGCGAGATCTCCGGCCCGATGCTGGCCAAGCTGAAGTGCAGCTTCGTGGCGGTCGGCCACTCCGAGCGCCGCCAGTACCACAACGAGACCGACGAGCTCGTCAACGCCAAGGTCAAGGCCGCCTACAAGCACGGCCTGACCCCGATCCTGTGCGTCGGCGAGGAACTGGACGTCCGCGAGGCGGGCAACCACGTCACCCACACCCTCACCCAGGTCGAGGGCGGCCTGAAGGACCTCCCGGCCGAGCAGGCCGGGACCGTCGTGATCGCCTACGAGCCGGTGTGGGCCATCGGCACCGGCAAGGTCTGCGGCGCCGAGGACGCCCAGGAGGTCTGCGCCGCCATCCGCGGCAAGATCGCCGAGCTGTACACGCAGGAGCTGGCCGACCAGGTCCGCATCCAGTACGGCGGCTCCGTGAAGTCGGGCAACGTCGCCGAGATCATGGCCCAGGCCGACATCGACGGCGCCCTGGTCGGCGGCGCCTCGCTGGACGCCGACGAGTTCGTCAAGATCGTCCGGTTCCGCGACCAGTGAGTATGCGGTAGGCGCAATCCGTCGTACCCTTGCGGGGGCCGAGGGCTCCGAAGAGAGCGTGCACAGCTCACGGACAGAGCTTCGGCCCCCGTCGTCCATCCAGATCCGAGGAAGTTGGTCCAGCTGTGGTTATGGGGTTCTCGATCGCCCTGATCGTCTTCAGCGCGCTGATGATGCTGCTGGTGCTGATGCACAAGGGCAAGGGCGGCGGCCTCTCCGACATGTTCGGTGGCGGTATGCAGTCGTCCGTCGGTGGCTCCTCGGTCGCCGAGCGCAACCTGGACCGCATCACTGTGGTAGTCGGTCTGCTGTGGTTCGCGTGCATTGTGGTGCTCGGCATCCTGATGAAGGTGAACAACTGATCAGCGTCGCACACGCAGCACGTCCATTCCGCACGTAAGGCCCCATGTACGGTACGCGCAGCTGAGCGCGGCCTATCATGGGGCTTGCGTCTGTGTATGGGGGTTGTAACTCCAATCACTGGACGCGCGTTGGGCCTTACGTAGACTGAGGCGCTCGCAGTGAAGCGAAACGCCGACTCGCTTTGCGGCACCATCACGCAGGGAGTTACGACCGTGGCAAGTGGCAACGCGATCCGAGGAAGCCGGGTCGGGGCGGGGCCGATGGGCGAGGCCGAGCGGGGCGAGTCCGCGCCCCGGCTGCGCATCTCCTTCTGGTGCTCCAACGGGCATGAGACGCAGCCCAGCTTCGCCAGCGACGCGCAGGTCCCCGAAACCTGGGACTGCCCGCGATGCGGCTTTCCCGCGGGGCAGGACCGGGACAACCCTCCGGACCCGCCGCGCACCGAGCCCTACAAGACGCACCTCGCCTATGTGCGGGAGCGACGCAGCGACGCGGACGGCGAGGCGATCCTCGCCGAGGCGCTCGCCAAACTGCGGGGCGAGATCTAGGAGTTGAGAACCGGCCGGGCATCCAGATGCCTGGCCGGAGTCGTTCGGAGCGTCGGCCGCCGGATTCCCGGCCGAGGCCGATTGTCAGTGGTGCCCTCTACGGTTTGTTCATCGGCGAACCGGAGGGGGATTCGTGGCGACGGTCGAGACGGGGGGCGTGTGCGCGCCCGCGTGGCGTGGGGGATTCGGGCGGTTGTGGAGCGCCGCCGTGCTCTCCAGCTTCGGCGACGCGTTGCGGACCTCCGCGCTGCCCCTGCTCGCCGCGACACTGACAGGCCGGCCCCTGCTCATCGCGGCGGTCACCGCCTGCGGCTATCTGCCCTGGATCATCTTCGGGCTGCTCGGCGGCGCCGTCGCCGACCGCGTGGACCAGCGGCGCGCGATGTGGACGGCGGACGCGGTACGAGGTCTGTTGGTCGCCTGCTTCGCGGTGGCCGTCGTGCTCGGGCAGGCCTCCATCGGCCTGCTGATCGCGCTGGCCTTCGCCCTCACCACACTCCAGACGCTCTTCGACAACGCCGCCACCGCCCTGCTGCCCGCCCTGGTGGACCGCGACGCTCTGGGCAGCGCGAACGCCCGACTGATGACCGGCCAGCAGATCGCGGCCGGTCTGCTGGGGGCACCCCTCGTGCCGCTGCTGCTGATGGCCGGTGCCGCGATGCCCTTCGCAGCCGACGCGGTGACCTTCCTGGTGGCGGCCGCCCTGGTCGCGTCGCTGCGTACCGGCCTGCCCGAGCGGAAGCCCAGACCGGCGGGCAGCACCCTGCGCCGCGAGATCGCCGAAGGGCTGCGCGCCCTGGGACAGGACAGGGCACTGCGCGGACTGTGCGCCGCCACGGCGTTGTGCAACATCGGCATGGGTGCCCTCATCGCCGGCCTGGTGCTCCTGGTGACGGGCTGGCTGCACGCGGGCACCGCGGGCTATGCGGCGGCCATGACCGCCTACACGATAGGTGGCCTGGCCGGGGGAGTGGCGAGCGGCCGGCTCGTCGCCCGCCTCGGGCGGCTGCGCGCGGTGGTGCTCGCGGGGACCGTGCAGATCGGTGCGCTGGTGGTCATGGGTTCGGTGCCCAGTCCGGTGGCCTTGGCGGCGGCCATGGGCGTCTTCGGCTTCATGGGCATGCTGTGGAACGTCAACACCAGAACGCTGATGCAGGAGCGCACCCCCGCCGACACCCTGGGGCGGGTCAGTGCCGCCTTCCGGACCCTGGCGGTCGCCGGCGCGCCTCTGGGCGCCCTGCTCGGCGGGGCGGTGGCCACCGCCTGGGGCCTGAACACCCCGGCCCTGCTCGCGGCCGCCTTCTTCGTCCTGTCCGTCGCCTCGCTGATACCCGCGCTCAAGGTGAACGTATCCGTTGTTGCGCCCGACGACGACGCCACGACAGCTCACGCCCCGCGCTGATCAATTAGGTTGGCAACGGCAGCGGGGCAGCAGGCACAGGTACGAGAGAAGGCTGAAGTCCTCCATGAACGCAGACGGCCGTACCAGACTCAACCAGAGGCCCGAGTGGACCGCTCTGGCGAAGCACCGCGAGGAGCTCGGGGAGGTGCGGCTGCGCGAGCTGTTCGCCGCCGCTCCGGACCGCGGCACCGCATTCACGCTGCGGGTCGGTGATCTGTACGTCGACTACTCCAAGCACCTGGTCACCGACGAGACGCTGGCCCTGCTGCAGGAACTGGCCGTCGCCACCGACGTGTTCGGGCTGCGGGACGCCATGTTCCGCGGTGACCGGATCAACATCACCGAGGACCGGGCCGTGCTGCACACGGCGTTGCGTGCTCCGGCGAGTGCGGTGGTCGAGGTCGACGGTGAGAACGTGGTGCCGCAGGTCCACGCCGTGCTGGACCGGATGAGTGACTTCGCCGGGCGGGTGCGTTCGGGTGAGTGGACGGGGCACACCGGCAGGCGGATCCGCAATGTCGTCAACATCGGTATCGGTGGCTCGGACCTGGGTCCGGCGATGGCGTACGAGGCGCTGCGCGCGTACACCGACCGGTCGCTGACCTTCCGGTTCGTGTCGAACGTGGACGGGGCCGACCTGCACGAGGCCATCCACGACCTGGACCCGGCGGAGACGTTGTTCATCGTCGCGTCGAAGACGTTCACCACGATCGAGACGATCACCAACGCGACCTCGGCCCGCGACTGGCTGCTCAACGGCCCCGGCGGCCTCGGTGAGGACAAGGCTGTCGCGAAGCATTTCGTGGCGTTGTCGACGAACGCGGGGAAGGTGTCCCAGTTCGGCATCGACACGGCGAACATGTTCGAGTTCTGGGACTGGGTGGGGGGTCGTTACTCCTACAACTCGGCGATCGGTCTGTCCCTGATGATCGCGATCGGGGCGGACCGTTTCCGGGAGATGCTGGACGGTTTCCGGATCGTCGACGAGCACTTCCTCAACACGCCCGCCGAGTCCAACGTGCCGCTGCTGCTGGGCCTGCTGGGCATCTGGTACGGCAACTTCCACGACGCGCAGTCGCACGCGGTGCTGCCCTACAGCCACTATCTGTCGAAGTTCACGGCGTATCTGCAGCAGCTGGACATGGAGTCCAACGGCAAGTCGGTGGACCGGGACGGGCACCCGGTCCAGTGGCAGACCGGGCCGGTGGTGTGGGGCACGCCCGGCACCAACGGGCAGCACGCCTACTACCAGCTGATCCACCAGGGCACCAAGCTGATCCCGGCGGACTTCATCGGTTTCGCCCGCCCGGTCGACGGGCTGAGCGAGGGGCTGCGGGCGCAGCACGACCTGCTGATGGCGAACTTCTTCGCGCAGACGCAGGCGCTGGCGTTCGGCAAGACCCCCGACGAGGTACGCGGGGAGGGTGTGGCCGAGGAGCTGGTGGCGCACAAGACGTTCCAGGGCAACCATCCCACCACCACGATCCTGGCCAGGGAGCTCACCCCGTCGGTGCTGGGCCAGCTCATCGCGCTCTACGAGCACAAGGTGTTCGTGCAGGGCGCCGTCTGGAACATCGACTCCTTCGACCAGTGGGGCGTCGAACTCGGCAAGGTCCTCGCCAAGCGCGTCGAACCCGCCCTCACCCAAGGCACCGACGTACCCGGCCTGGACCATTCCACCAAGGCCCTGGTCGCCGCCTACCGGGAGCTGCGCAGCCGGGACTGAGCGAGCGAGGAGGCGGCCCCTCCTGAGAGTGCGCCTCCGCCGTAGGTGCGGGGGCGCTGCTCAGGCCACGGCGCTCAGGGTGTCCGCGAGCCGACGCCGTGCCGCCCGGGACATCGGCACCGTGGCGAGCGCGGCCGCCCCCAGTACGGCGGCCGCGCCGAACAGCGCCAGCAGGGCGAGGGACGGTCCTTGGGCGATCCCGGCGCCGATACCGCTCGACCTGCCCTGGGCGTCGATCAGCCAGTGGGCGAGCGGGGCGCCCAGGGCCGTACCGACGAGGACCGCGGCAAGCGCGGTACAGCCGGTGGCCGTGACGGTGACCGCGGTGATCTGCCGTGGGGACAGGCCGATGGCCTTGAGCGCCAGCAGGTCCCGCTCGCCCTCGCGCACGGTGCCGCCGATCGCGGTCAGCACTTCGATCAGCCCAATGAGGGCGAGGACGACGATCAGGCCCACCACGACCCCGCGCAGCGGCGAGAGCCCGTCGGCCGGATTCGGCACGGTGTGTACGTCCAGGTGACCGCGCCCGGCGGTGGTCAGCCGGGTGGCGACCGCCTGTGGGTCCGCGCCGGGGTGCAGTCGCAGCTGGTAGAGGGTGGGACCGAGGCCCGGGTCGTTCTCGCGGAGGGTGTCCAGCGAGGTGGAGATGACCCGGCCGGCGTTCTCCGGTTCGATGCTGCGGCCCACGATGTGCAGGATCTGCGGCTGGTCGCCCACCGTCATCCGCACCCAGTCGCCCACCCGCACGTCGAGCAGGTCCAGCAGCCCCTGCCCGGCCACCGCCTCGTCGGGGCCCCGCGCGGCGCGGCCCTGGGCCAGGGCGTACGGGTACGGCTGCCGGTGGGTGCCGAGGCCGCGCAGCGCGATGGTGGCCGTCTGACCCGGCACCAGGGCCGCCACCTCCACACCCGGGTAGGCGGCGGCGACGCCCGGGTCGCGCTCCAGCAGGCGACGGGTGTCCCGCTCACCGAGGCCGGAGTCCGCGCGGACGGAGAGCGCGGCCGGGACACCGATCTGTTCGGGCCTGCTCTGGAAGCGGTCGATGGTGGTCCAGGCGCTCATCGCGACCACGATCAGCAGCAGCGGCAACGCGAGCCGGGCCACCGTCGCCAAGGACCGCGGGCGCCTCGCGAACGCCTTGTGCCAGCCGAGGACCAGCGCGGGCGGCAGCCGCAGCCCGAGCGCCCGGCGAGCCACGGACGAAAGCCGCCCGCCCGCCGGTGCCGCGGGCCGTGGCACCGGCACCGGAGGCACCCGCCCCGCCCGCCATGCCGCGAGTCCGGTGGTCGCACCGATCAGCAGCACCGCCGCCACCGGCACCGCGAACAGCGCCACCGTGTGCCCCGGCAGCCCCTGCCACACACCGACCGCGTCCCCGAGACGTCCGGGGAGGCGGCTGCCCAGTGCCTGGGTGAGCGCCGCCGCGGCCACCGCGCCGAGCAGCGCGTAGGCGATGTGCTGGAAGAGGAAGACGCGGACCACCTGGCCCGGTGTGAAGCCGATCGCCTTCAGCACCGAGATGTCCCGCAGATGGCCCCGGATACGGGTGGCGATCGCCCCGTGCACCGCGAGTCCGGCGGCGATCAGCGCACCGAGGCCGAACAGGCCCAGCACCTGCCCCAGCAGCCGGCTGTCGCCCTGCGCCTCGGCACGCGCCTGCTGCCAGGTGGAGACCTCGCTGACGGCACCGGAGCCGAGGACCGTGACGGCGCGCTGGACGACGTAGTCCGTGTCGTCGGGGTCCGATAGGCGCAGCCCGATCACCTGGCCGCCCGGGTCGCGCACGGCGGACGGGAGCGCCCAGACGAGCCCCGGCTGCTCCCCGGGCCGGTAGCGGGGTTCGGCGCTGTCGGCGATGCCGAGGACGGTCAGTCTCCGTGCCGTGCCGGGCACGCTGAGGGTGTCGCCCGGCTCGGCCAGCAGGGCGCGGGCCAGGCGGCTCTCCAGGACGACGCCGTCCGGGGTGCCGGCGTCCAGCCAGTGGCCGGAGGTGACCAGCGGACGGCCGACGGTGGGCCGCCCCGAGGTGCCGCGCAGTTCGACGGAGGCGCGGGCGCCGCGGGAGGCGAGGGTGGCGGACTCGGTCGGGTAGGGACCGGAGACCGACTCGACGCCGTCCAGGCCCGCTGCCTCGCGTACATCCGTCGACGGGCCGGTGTGCAGCCACACGTGCGCGCCGTGTGCCTGGGTGAAGACCCGCTGCCAGGGATTGGTGGCGTACCCGAACAGGGCCGTGGCCAGCAGCAGCGAGACGACGATGCCGGCGGTGGCGAGGACGAGGAACAGCGCCTCGCCGCGGTGCGTGCGCAGATCGGAGTGCGCCCAGCGCAGGGTGGCTCGCACGGGCTCAGCCCTTCGTTTCGCGCACCGCGAAGGCACCGTCGTACCTACGCATGTCAGTCCCGCACCCGCATGTCACTCCTTGAGCTCCAGCACACCGGATATGCCGGTGCCGCGCGACGGCGTCCCGTGGATGTCCGCGTCGTCGGCGATCCGCCCGTCGAAGAAGCTGATCACCCGGTCCGCGGCGCTCGCCAGCCGCGCGTCATGGGTGACCAGCACGATCGTCTGGCCCCGCTGGTGGAAGCGGGACAGCAGCCGGGTCACCTCGCGGGTGCCCTTGCTGTCCAGGCTGCCCGCGGGCTCGTCGGCCAGCAGCAGCGGCGGGTGGTTGACCAGGGCCCGGGCGAGCGCGACCCGCTGCTGCTCACCGCCGGACAGCTCGCCGGGCATGCTCCGCTCCTTGCCCGTCAGTCCCAGCTCGGCCAGCAGACCCTCCCGCTCGGCGCGGGCCTGCTTGGGGGATGACCCGGCGAGCAGCGCCGGCAGTTCCACGTTGTCGGCGACCGAGAGATCGGAGACCAGGTTGAAGAACTGGAACACGATCCCGATGCGCTTCCTGCGCTCCACGGCCCAGCGCGCCTCGCTCCACGTGTCGGAGCGCTCGCCGTCCAGCCAGATGCTGCCGTCGTCCGGTCGTTGCAGACCGCCCAGCAGGTGCAGCAGCGTGGACTTGCCGGCCCCCGACGGCCCGGTGATCGCCACGAACTCGCCCTGCCGTACGCGCAGATCGACTCCGCGCACGGCATGCGCCGGGGCACCCTCGCCGTGGTGCGTCTTGACCAGGCCCTCGGCGCGCAGCACGGGAGCGGGGCTGTCGTTCACTCCAGCTCCTCCAGCTCTTCCAGTTCTTCCTGGCACCGTTCCAGCCAGTCGAGGTCGGCCTGAAGGTGCAGCATCGCGCCCTCGATGAGCAGGTGGGCGACGCGGTTGTCCCGGTTCTCGGTGGCGGCCAGTTTCGACAGGTCGCGCATGGTGTTGAGGTATTGGCGCCGCTGTTTGTTGATGAGGGCGATCTGGTCGGCGAGACCGGTCTGCGGGGCGAGGGCCAGCTTCATGAAGAACTCGTCCCGCACCCGTGGCTCGTCCGCCGTCTCCTCGTACCAGGCGCGCAGCTCTTCCCGCCCGGCGTCGGTGAGGTGGTAGATCTTCTTGTTGGGCCGGCTCGACTGCTCGACCTCTTCGCCCTCGATCAGTCCCGTCTTCTCGAGGCGGCCGAGGGTGACGTAGATCTGGCCGACGTTCGGCTGAGGGTACGCGGAGCCCAGCAGTTGCTCAAGGTCGTGCTTGAGCTCGTAGCCGTGGGCCGGTCCGCGCGCGAGGAGAGCCAGGAGGGGCAGGCGCACTCGTGCTGTCCTCCTAGTCGCGTAATGTGCTCCGGGCCCTAGTATCGCCCATACCTAACAGGTATACATGGCCTCTGACTCGTGCGAGGGCGCCCGGCGCCACTCGGCATGTGTCAGGTGTCAGGTGCCGGGTGTACAGGGAGGAACCTATGCGGTGGATTCACGCCGCCGGTAGGGGCCTTCTCGTTCTCGCGGTGGTCCTGACCGGGTACGTCGCCTCCGGCGCGCACGCCGATGACGGGCCCGCGGGTGGCCGTGGGCCGCTCACCGTGGCCACCGCCGGAGATCTCACCGGCTATCTGGGCCCCCTGCTTCAGGGCTGGAACCGCACCCATCCCGGCGAGCGGGTCACCCTCGTCGAGCTCCCGGACTCCGCCGACGAGACGCACGCGCAGATGGCCACCGACCTGCGCGACGGCGACCGCAGCCGGTTCGACGTCCTCAACATCGACGTCAACTGGACCTCGGAGTTCGCCGCAGCGGGCTGGATCCGCCCGCTGCCGCGCGACCGCTTCCCGCTGAAGTCCTTCCTCAAGCCGGTCGAGCACACCGCGACCTACGACGGACAGCTGTACGCCGTCCCTTACGTCACCAACGCCGGACTGCTGCTGTACCGGAAGGACATCCTGGCGAAGGAGGGCGTCCGGCCGCCGCGCACCTGGGCCGAACTGGAGCGGGACGCGAAGACCATCGCCCCGAAGTACGGTCTCGACGGCTACGCCGGCCAGTTCCTCCCCTACGAGGGCCTCACCGTCAACGCGGCCGAGGCCGTCTACTCGGCGGGCGGCACGATCCTCGGCGACGAGGGCGAACGCGTCACTGTGAACTCCGCCGCCGCCCGCGAGGGCATCGGGTTCCTCGCCAGGGGCGTGCGGGAGGGCTGGATCCCGAAGCAGGCGCTGAGGTACAAGGAGGAGGAGTCGAAGCAGGCCTTCCAGGACGGACGGCTGCTCTTCCTCCGTAATTGGCCGTACGCGTACGTCGGTGCCTCCGCCAGGGGGTCGAAGGTCGCCGGGAAGATCGGCGCCGTGCCGCTGCCCGGACCCGGCGGGCCGGGGAGGAGCGTCCTCGGCGGCTCCAACCTGGCCGTGAGCACGCACGCGCGGTACCCCGACTCGGCCGCGCGTCTGATCGCGTACCTCACCAGCGAGCCCGTCCAGCGCCAGGTCCTCACACGCGGCGCGCTGCCACCGGTACGTGCCGCGCTGTACGAAGACCCCGAGCTGGTGCGGGAGTTCCCGTACCTGCCGACCCTGCGTGCGAGCGTCGTCCGGGCCGCCCCGCGGCCGAAGAGCCCCCGCTACGACCAGGTCAGCCTGGTGGTGCAGGCGGTCGTGCACGACGCGATGACCGGGCGCGAGACGCCTGCGGCGGCGGTGCGGCGGCTGGCGCGGGAGCTCGCGGCCGTCTCCAGTCGATAGCGATCGTAGTTACCTGTTAGGTAACGCGGCTATCTCATCTGGCTTCACAATGCCCCTGTAGGGCCCCTTTTGTCACGCCAACTCGGCAGTAGCTTCTGTTTCTTTCATTGACACCCTCACGACACGTCTACCTAACATGCATGCATGTCGAGCAAGTACCGCCGCTGGTGGCGCGACGCAGTGATCTACCAGGTGTATGTCCGCAGCTTCCTGGACAGCACCGGCGACGGCATCGGCGATCTCGCCGGGGTCAGGGCCGGACTGCCGTACCTGAAGAAGCTGGGCGTCGACGGGATCTGGCTGAGCCCCTTCTACCCCTCGCCGCAGCACGACCACGGCTACGACGTGGCCGACTACCGCGACGTCGACCCGACCTTCGGCGACCTCGCCGAGTTCGACCTGCTGATGGCGGCCGCCCGGCGACTCGGCGTCAAGGTGCTCCTCGACATCGTCCCGAACCACTGCTCCAGCGAGCACCCGTGGTTCCAGGAGGCGCTCGCCGCCGCTCCCGGCAGCGCGGCCCGCGCCCGCTTCCACTTCGCCGACGGCCGCGGCCCGGACGGTGCCGAGCCGCCCAACAACTGGCACTCCATGTTCGGCGGCCCGGCATGGAGCCGGGTGACCGAGGCGAACGGGCGGCCCGGCCAGTGGTACCTGCACATGTTCGCCCCCGAGCAGCCCGACTGGAACTGGCGCAACTCCGAGATCGGCGCCGAGTTCGACCGGGTGCTCCGCTTCTGGCTCGACCGGGGCGTCGACGGCTTCCGCATCGACGTGGCCGCCGGCCTCTTCAAGCACCCGGAACTGCCCGACTCCCCGGACCCGGAGGCCGACGCCCGCACCCGCGACTCGGTCAACCCGCTCGCCTGGAACCAGCCCGAGGTGCACGACGTATGGCGGCACTGGCGCTCCGTGTGCGACGAATACGCGGCGCGCGACGGCCGGGAACGGCTGCTGGTCGGCGAGGTCTCGGTGCCGACCGCCCGCGAACACGCCCGGTACGTCCGCCCGGACGAGCTCCACCAGGCCTTCTTCTTCGACCTGCTCGGCGCCTCCTGGGACGCCGACGCCTTCCGCAAGGTCATCTCCGAGGCCATGCAGGACATCGCCGGGACCGGCTCCACGGTCACCTGGGTCCTCAATAACCACGACCAGGTCCGCACCGTCACCCGCTACGGCGAACCCGCCACCGACGGCAGCGGACTCGGTACCGCCCGCGCCCGCGCCGCCGCGCTGCTGATGCTGGCGCTGCCCGGAGCCGCGTACATCTACCAGGGCGAGGAACTGGGCCTGCCCGAGGTCGTCGACCTGCCCGACGACGTGCTCACCGACCCGATCTTCCGGCGCACCGGCAGCCGGGCCCGCATCCGTGACGGCTGCCGGGTGCCGCTGCCGTGGTCCGGGCAGGCGTCCCCGTTCGGCTTCACCTCCGGCGCCGACAGCGCCAAGCCCTGGCTGCCGCAGCCCGAGTACTTCGCCGAGTACGCCACCGACCGCGCCCTCGCCGACACCCGCTCCTTCTGGCACCTGTACCGCGACGGCCTCCAACTGCGCGCCGCGCTGCCCCAGTTGGGCGAAGGGTCGCTGCGCTGGCTGGACACCCCGCCCGGCGTCCTCGGCTTCGCCCGCGGCGACGGGCTGGTCTGCGCCGTCAACTTCGGTACGGCGCCCGCGCCCGCGCCGGTCTCCGGCACCCCTCTGCTGTCCAGCGGCGCCTGCCCGGCCGGGGTGCTCCCCGGTTCGACGGCCGCCTGGTGGATCAGCGACCAGCTCTGACTTTCTTCCGACCCTCCTGACTACCCGTCGACTTCCCCCTGCCTTCCGTCAACTTCTCACCCCTCGAAGGGACATCAACGATGATGCGACGACGTACGACCCTGCTCTCGAGCTGCACCGCCCTCGCCCTGGCACTCGGCGCCACCGCCTGCGGAGGCGGCCCCGTCTCGGCGGGCGGCGGCGACAAGGCGCTCAGCGGTCAGACGGTCACCGTGGCCGGTGTCTGGTCCGGCAGCGAGCAGAAGAACTTCCAGAAGGTGCTGGACGCCTTCGGCGAGAAGACCGGCGCCAAGACGCAGTTCGTGTCCACCGGGGACAACGTCTCCACCGTCGTCGGCAGCAAGATCGAGGGCGGGAACGCGCCCGACGTGGTGATGGTCCCGCAGGTCGGCGTCCTGCAGCAGTTCGCGAAGCAGGGCTGGCTCAAGCCGCTGTCGAAGACGACCGAGCAGTCCGTGGACGCGGGTTACGCGCCCGTGTGGAAGAAGTACGGCAGCGTCGACGGCGCCCTCTACGGCCTCTACTTCAAGGCCGCCCACAAGTCGACGGTCTGGTACAGCCCCGACGCCCTCGACCAGGCCGGGGTCAAGCCGCCGGCCACGTACGACGCGATGCTGAAGGCCGGGCGGGTCGTCTCCGACTCCGGTCTCGCCGCCTTCTCGGTGGCCGGGCAGGACGGCTGGACCCTCACCGACTGGTTCGAGAACGTCTACCTCTCCCAGGCCGGACCCGAGAAGTACGACGCCCTGGCCACCCACAAGCTGAAGTGGACCGACGCGTCGGTGGTCAAGGCGCTCGACACGCTCGGCAAGCTCTTCAAGGACAAGCAGCTGCTGGCGGGCGGGCAGAAGGGGGCGCTCAACACCGACTTCCCGGGCTCGGTGGAGAAGGTGTTCGGGCCCGAGCCCGAGGCCGGCATGGTCTACGAGGGCGACTTCGTCGCCGGGGTCGCCAAGGACCAGTTCGGCAAGGCGATCGGGCAGGACGCGAACTTCTTCCCCTTCCCGGCGGTCGACGGCGGCAAGGCCCCGGTGGTCAGCGGCGGTGACGCGGCCGTGGTGCTGAAGGACGGCAAGAACGCCAAGGCCGGCATGCAGCTCCTGGAGTACCTGGCCACCCCCGAGGCAGCGGCCGTGTGGGCGAAGGCGGGCGGCTTCCTGTCCCCGAACAAGAAGCTCGACCTCGCCACGTACGGCGACGACGTCACCCGCGCCACCGCCAAGTCCCTTGTCGGGGCCGGGGATTCGGTCCGCTTCGACATGTCCGACCAGGCCCCGGCGGCCTTCGGCGGCACCAAGGGCGCCGGTGAGTGGAAGCTGCTGCAGGACTTCCTGCGCGACCCGTCGGACCCGAAGGGGACCGCGGCGCAGCTGGAAGCCGCGGCCGCCAAGGCGTACAAGGGCTGACCGGCCATGACCGCGACCCTTGTGAAAGAGGCGGGCGCTCCGCCCTCCGGTCCCGCCGTCCGCGCCCGGCGCACGCGGCGGCGCGGACGCGTCATCGCCGTCCTGTTCGCGTTCCCCGCCCTGCTCCTGCTCGGCGCGCTCGTCGTCTATCCCGTGCTGTTCTCGATCGGCCGCAGCTTCTTCGACGCGTCCGGCACCCGTTTTGTGGGCGGCGAGAACTACACCGAGATGTTCCGTGACCCGGCGACCGTCAAGGCCGTCCGGAACACGGCGATCTGGGTGGTGGTGGCTCCCGCCCTGCTGACCGGCCTCGGCCTGATCCTCGCCGTGCTGGTGGAGAAGGTCCGCTGGGCGACCGCCTTCAAACTGCTGCTGTTCATGCCGATGGCGGTGTCCTTCCTCGCCGCCGGCATCATCTTCCGGCTGGCCTACGACGAGGACCCGAACAAGGGCGTCCTGAACGCCGCCGTCGTCTCGGTGCACGACGCCTTCGCGGGCACCTCGCCGTACCCGACGGCCCGCGCCCGCGACGGCCACGGACTGAAGGGCGAGCCGGACGGCTCGTACCGGACGACCGCCACCGTCTCCCCCGGGGACTCGGTGACCCTCGGCCTGGTCGGCGTCCCGCCGAAGGAACTGCCCGCGGGGGCCGAGCCCGCGTACCCGGCCGCCGCACGCGCGGCGGCGCCGGACGAGCTGCGCGGGGTGGTCTACCTCGACTTCACACCCGGCGGGGGAGGGGAGCAGGGCAAGGTCGACCGGCGGGAGAGTGGGCTGCCGCAGACGAAGGTCGAGGCGGTCGGCGGCGACGGGAAGACGGCCGCGAGTACGACGACGGCGTCCGACGGCTCCTTCCGCTTCACCGGCCTCGACTCCGGTTCGTACACGGTGAAGCTGCCCGCGTCGAACTTCGCCGAGCCGTACGGAGGCGTCTCCTGGCTCGGGCCCGCGCTCGTCACCCCGGCGATCATCGGGGCGTACCTGTGGATCTGGACCGGCTTCGCGATGGTGCTGATCGGCGCCGGGCTCGCGGCGCTGCCCCGGGACGCGCTGGAGGCGGCGCGGATGGACGGGGCGAACGAGTGGCAGATCTTCCGGCGGATCACGGTGCCGCTGCTGGCGCCCGTCCTCACCGTGGTCTTCGTGACCCTCGTGATCAACGTGATGAAGGTCTTCGACCTCGTCTACATCATCGCGCCCGGGCCGGTGCAGGAGGACGCGACCGTGCTCGCCACGCAGATGTGGCTGGTGTCGTTCGGCGGCGGCAACAACCAGGGCCTGGGCAGTGCCCTCGGGGTTCTGCTCCTGCTTCTGGTGATCCCGGCCATGGTCTTCAACGTCCGTCGTTTCCGAGGGAGTCAGCGATGAACGCCGTGCGACGCGGCCTGGCCAACGGTCTGGTGCAGGCCTTCCTCGTGGTGATCGGCCTGGTCTGGGTGACCCCGCTCGCGGGACTGTTCCTCTCCTCGCTGCGGTCCGCCCAGGACACGGCGGGGGGCGGTTGGTGGACCGTGTTCGCCAGCCCCGGGCAGCTGTCCTTCGACAACTACTCGGCGCTGCTGAAGAACTCCGGGATGATCCAGTCGTTCTGGAACACGGTGCTGATCTCGGTGCCGACGACCGTCCTGGTGGTGGTCCTCGCGGCACTCGCCGGATACGCGTTCGCCTGGCTGGACTTCCCCGGGCGGGACACCGTCTTCCTGGTCGTGGTGGCGCTGTTGGTGGTGCCGGTCCAGATCGGACTGCTCCCGGTCGCCAAACTCTTCGGGCAGCTGGGGCTGTTCGGGACGATTCCGGGTGTGGTGCTCTTCCACGTGGCGTACGGGCTGCCGTTCGCGGTGTTCCTGCTGCGCAACTACTTCGCCGAGATGCCGAAGGAGATGCTGGAGGCGGCCCGGATGGACGGGGGCAGCGAGTGGCGGATCTTCACCCGGCTGGTCCTGCCGGTGGGACGGCCGGCGATCGCCAGCCTCGCCATCTTCCAGTTCCTGTGGGTGTGGAACGACATGCTGGTCGCCCTGCTGTTCGCGGACGGCTCCGCACAGCCGCTGACCGTGGAACTCCAGTCCCAGATACGTCAGTTCGGCAGCAACATCGACGTCCTGGCACCCGGCGCGTTCCTGTCGCTGGTGGTGCCGGTGGTGGTGTTCTTCGCGTTCCAGCGGCACTTCGTGCAGGGCGTGATGGCGGGTTCGGTGAAGTAGGCCGCCTCCTCGCGCGGCTGAGGGGCGGCGGAGGCGAGAACCTCCGCCGCCCCTCAGCTCACGACAACGCCGTCCCTCAACTCATGACAACGCCGAGTGTCGGTTCATGACGACGCCGGCGGATACAGCGCCCGCGGCAGCTGCGAGGCCGCCGCGGAGTCCAGCAGCCACAGGGTGCGCTGCCTGCCGCGTGCGCCCGCCGCCGGGGCCTGGATCTCGCCCGCGCCAGAGAGGCCGATCGCCGCGGCCTCGGCCTTGTCCTCGCCCGCCGCCAGCAGCCACACCTCGCGCGCCGCCCGGATCGCCGGAAGCGTGAGGGTCACGCGGGTCGGCGGAGGCTTCGGAGCGCCGTGGACGCCGACCACCGTGCGTTCGGTCTCCCGGACGGCCGGCAGTTCGGGGAACAGGGACGCCACATGGGTGTCCGGTCCCACGCCCAGCATCAGGACGTCGAACGTCGGTACCGAGCCGTGGTTCTCGGGGCCCGCCGCACGGGCCAGCTCCTCGGCGTAACCCGCGGCCGCGGCGTCCGCGTCGGACCCGTACGGTCCGTCCGACGCGGGCATGGCGTGCACGCGCTTCGGGTCCAGCGGCACCGCGTCCAGCAGGGCCTCGCGGGCCTGCGTGACATTGCGGTCCGGGTCGCCCTCGGGCAGGAACCGCTCGTCGCCCCACCACAGGTCCAGGCGGCCCCAGTCGACGGCGTCCCGGGCGGGCGCGGCGGCCAGGGCGGCCAGCAGCCCGTTGCCGTTGCGGCCGCCCGTGAGGACCACGGAGGCCGTGCCGCGCGAGGCCTGCGCGTCCACGACCTTCGTGATCAGGCGGGCCGCGGCGGCCTGGGCCATCAGCTCCTTGTCGTGGTGCACGACCAGCTGCGGAGTGCTCACTTCGCCGCCGCCTTCCTCACCGGAGCCTGCGCCGCCGCTTCCTTCGCGGGTGCTTTCGCAGCCGCTTCAAGGGGAGTAGGGACCGCGGCGGCCCCTTCTCGTTCGGCTCCTTTGGCTCCTTCGGCTCCCTTGGCTCCTTCGGCTCCTTTGGCCACCGGTCCCTCCGAGCTGGTGTGCTCGTGAGCGGCCGGCTCCGGGTCGGGCACCTCGGCACCCTTGCCGTGCGACCCGTGCGACCCGTGCGACCCGTGCGACCCGTGCGACCCGTGCGACCCGTGCGAGGTGTTCAACCGCTCCACCCCGAACCGCAGCGCGGACGCGTACGTGTCGTCCGGGTCCAGCCGCCGCAGCTCCTCCGCGATCAGCTCGGCCGTCTCGCGGCGCTTGAGCGCCACCGCACGGTCCGGCTGGCCCTCGATGGAGAGGGTGGCGAGGGAACCGTCGGCACGGTCGAGGATGATCGGGCCGCAGTCGGTGTGCATCCGGACCGCCGTCAGACCGGGGCCCGACGACAGCGAACGCTTCACCGGGACGTCCAGCCGGTCCGCGAGCCACATCGCCAGCAGCTCACAGCTCGGGTTGAACTCCTCGCCCTCCACCTCGACGGCCTCGACCTCGCAGGTCACCTGGTCGAGAGCCGCCGCCAGCATCGAACGCCAGGGCGTGATCCGGGTCCACGACAGATCCGTGTCCCCGGGCGTGTAGGCGTCCGCGCGGGAACCGAGGTCCCGTACCGGCTGCTCGGAGGCGTAGGTGTCGGTGACCCGGCGCTGGGCGAGGGCGCCCAGGGGGTCCTGTGCCGGGTCCAGGGGCGCGTTCACCGGCCACCAGACCACCACCGGGGCGTCCGGCAGCAGCAGTGGCAGGACGACCGACTGGGCGTGGTGGGCGACATCGCCGTACAGCCGCAGGACGACCGTCTCGCCGGTGCCCGCGTCCGCGCCCACCCGCACCTCGGCGTCCAGTCGTGACTGGGTCCGGTCGCGGGGAGAACGTGAGACGCGCTTGATGACCACGAGCGTGCGCGAGGGGTGCTCGTGCGAGGCGTCGTTGGCGGCCTTCAGAGCGTCGTACGCGTTCTCCTCGTCCGTGACGATGACCAGCGTGAGCACCATGCCGACGGCCGGGGTGCCGATGGCCCGCCGGCCCTGCACCAGTGCCTTGTTGACCTTGCTGGCCGTGGTGTCCGTGAGGTCTATCTTCATGGCCGGCGCCAGCTCCGTCCGTCTCGCTCGAGCATTTCGTCCGCCTCGACGGGTCCCCAGGTGCCGGCCGGGTACTGGGCGGGCTTGCCGTTCTTGTCCCAGTACTGCTCGATCGGGTCGAGGATCTTCCAGGACAGCTCGACCTCCTCGGTGCGCGGGAAGAGGTTCGAGTCCCCGAGCAGCACGTCGAGGATGAGGCGCTCGTACGCCTCCGGGCTGGACTCCGTGAACGACTCGCCGTAGGCGAAGTCCATGGACACGTCCCGGATCTCCATCGAGGTGCCCGGCACCTTGGAGCCGAAGCGGACCGTGACGCCCTCGTCGGGCTGGACGCGGATGACGATCGCGTTCTTGCCCAGCTCCTCCGTCGCCGTGTGGTCGAAGGGGGAGTGCGGGGCCCGCTGGAAGACGACCGCGATCTCGGTGACCCGGCGGCCCAGCCGCTTGCCGGTGCGCAGATAGAAGGGGATCCCCGCCCAGCGCCGGTTGTCGATCTCCACCTTGATCGCCGCGTAGGTGTCGGTCTTCGACTTGTGGTCGATGCCGTCCTCTTCGAGGTAGCCGATGACCTTCTCGCCACCCTGCCAGCCGGCCGCGTACTGCCCGCGCACGGTGTCCACGCCGAGGTCCTTCGGCAGTCTCACCGCGCCGAGCACCTTGGTCTTCTCGGCGGCGAGGGCGTCCGCGTCGAAGGACGACGGCTCCTCCATCGCCGTGAGGGCCAGCAGCTGGAGCAGGTGGTTCTGGATGACGTCACGGGCGGCGCCGATGCCGTCGTAGTAGCCGGCCCGGCCGCCGATGCCGATGTCCTCGGCCATCGTGATCTGCACATGGTCCACGAAGGACCGGTTCCAGATCGGCTCGAACATCGTGTTGGCGAAGCGCAGCGCCAGGATGTTCTGGACGGTCTCCTTGCCCAGGTAGTGGTCGATACGGAAGACCTGGTCCGGGGCGAAGACCTCGTGCACGACCTTGTTGAGTTCCTCGGCCGACTTCAGGTCGTGGCCGAAGGGCTTCTCGATGACGGCGCGCCGCCAGGAGCCTCCCTGCTGGTCCGCCAGCCCGTGCTTCTTCAGCTGCTGGATGACCACGGGGAAGGAGCGCGGCGGCACGGACAGGTAGAAGGCGAAGTTGCCGCCCGTGCCCTGTGCCTTGTCCAGCTCCTCGATGGTGCCGCGCAGGCGCTCGAACGCGTCGTCGTCGTCGAAGGTGCCCTGGACGAAGCGCATCCCCTGGATGAGCTGCTGCCAGACCTCCTCACGGAACGGCGTACGGGCGTGCTCCTTGACGGCGTCGTGGACCTCCTGAGCGAAGTCCTCGTGCGCCCACTCACGCCGGGCGAAACCGACCAGCGAGAAACCCGGAGGCAGCAGACCCCGGTTCGCGAGGTCGTACACGGCGGGCATGAGCTTCTTTCGTGACAAATCGCCCGTCACGCCGAAGATGACCAGGCCCGACGGCCCCGCGATACGCGGGAGCCGTCGGTCGGCGGGGTCCCGGAGCGGGTTCGCTCCGGGACCGGAAATAGGAGCCAAGGCTTCAGCCCTCCGAAGGGGCGAGGCGCTGGAGCTCCGCCTCGGTCGACTTGAGCAGGTCGTTCCAGGACGACTCGAACTTCTCGACGCCCTCGTCCTCCAGGAGCTGGACGACCTCGTCGTACGGGATCCCGAGCTTCTCGACCGCGTCGAGGTCGGCGCGGGCCTGCTCGTAGGTGCCCGAGATGGCGTCGCCGCGGATCTCGCCCTGCTCCTCGGTGGCGAACAGGGTCGCCTCCGGCATGGTGTTGACCGTGTTCGGCGCGACCAGTTCCTCGACGTACATGGTCTTCTTGTACGCCGGGTCCTTGACACCGGTCGACGCCCACAGCGGACGCTGCTTGTTGGCGCCCGCGCTCTCCAGCGTGCTCCAGCGGTCCGAGGAGAAGACCTCCTCGTACGCCTGGTAGGCGAGACGGGCGTTGGCGACGCCGGCCTTGCCGCGGGCGGCCTTGGCGGCGTCGGTGCCGAGCGCGTCGATCCGCTTGTCGATCTCGGTGTCCACGCGGGACACGAAGAAGGACGCCACGGAGTGGATCTTCGAGAGGTCCAGGCCGCGCTCCTTGGCCTTCTCCAGGCCCGCGAGGAACGCGTCCATGACCTCGCGGTAGCGCTCCAGCGAGAAGATCAGCGTGACGTTGACGCTGATGCCGAGGCCGATGACCTCGGTGATCGCCGGGATGCCCGCCCGGGTCGCCGGGATCTTGATGAGCGTGTTGGGACGGTCCACCAGCCAGGCCAGCTGCCGGGCCTCGGCGGTCGTCGCCTTGGTGTTGTGGGCCAGGCGCGGGTCGACCTCGATCGAGACCCGGCCGTCCTGGCCGCCGGTGGCGTCGAAGACCGGCCGCAGGATGTCGGCGGCGTCGCGGACGTCCGCCGTCGTGATCATGCGGATGGCCTCTTCGACCGTGACCTTGCGGAAGGCGAGGTCGGAGAGCTGCTGGTCGTAACCGTCGCCCTCGGAGATCGCCTTCTGGAAGATGGACGGGTTGGTGGTGACGCCCACGACGTGCTGCTGGTCGATCAGCTCGGCGAGGTTGCCGGACGTGATCCGCTTGCGCGACAGGTCGTCCAGCCAGATCGCCACGCCTTCCTCGGAGAGGCGCTTGAGTGCGTCTGTCATGGAAATTGCATCTCCTACGTGTCGTATATGAGCGTCAGCGCTGGGCTGCGGCGATCGATTCCCGGGCCTGGGCCGCCACGTTCTCGGCGGTGAAGCCGAACTCCTGGAAGAGCACCTTGCCGTCCGCCGAAGCACCGAAGTGCTCCAGGGAAACGATGCGTCCGGCGTCTCCCACGTACTTGTGCCAGGTGAGACCGATCCCGGCCTCGACCGCGACACGCGCCTTCACCGCAGGCGGCAGGACGCTGTCCCGGTACCCCTGGTCCTGCTCCTCGAACCACTCCACGCACGGCATGGACACGACCCGCGTCGGCACACCGTCGGCTTCGAGCCGCTCACGGGCCTCGACGGCGACGTGCACCTCGGAACCGGTCGCGACGAGGATCGCCTCCGGCGTCCCGGTGGAGGCCTCGAACAGGACGTAACCACCCTTGGCCGCGTCCTCGTTGTGCTGGTACGTCGGCACGCCCTGACGGGTCAGCGCGAGGCCGTGCGGGGCTCCCTTGCCGAAGACCTTGGTGTAGCGGCGCAGGATCTCGCGCCAGGCGATCGCGGTCTCGTTCGCGTCCGCCGGACGGACCACGTTCAGGCCCGGGATGGCGCGCAGGGACGCGAGGTGTTCGACGGGCTGGTGGGTGGGGCCGTCCTCGCCCAGGCCGATGGAGTCGTGCGTCCACACGTAGGTGACCGGCAGGTGCATCAGCGCCGACAGGCGCACCGCGTTGCGCATGTAGTCGGAGAACACCAGGAAGGTGCCGCCGTAGATACGGGTGTTGCCGTGCAGGGCGATGCCGTTCATCTCCGCGGCCATGGAGTGCTCGCGGATGCCGAAGTGGATCGTGCGGCCGTACGGGTTCGCCTCGGGCAGCGGGTTGTCCCCGGGCAGGAAGGAGCTCGTCTTGTCGATCGTGGTGTTGTTGGAGCCGGCCAGGTCGGCCGAGCCGCCCCACAGCTCCGGGATCACCGCGCCGAGCGCCTGCAGCACCTTGCCGGACGCGGCACGGGTCGCGACACCCTTGCCCGTCTCGAAGACCGGAAGCTTGTCCTCCCAGCCCTTGGGCAGCTCACCCGCGGCGATCCGGTCGAACTCGGCCGCACGCTCGGCGTTGTTGTTGCGCCACTCCTGGAAGGACTTCTCCCACTGGGCCCTGGCCTGACGGCCCCGCTCACTCAGCGCGCGGGTGTGGGTCAGGACCTCGTCGGCGACCTCGAAGGTCTGCTCGGGATCGAAGCCCAGGACGCGCTTGGTGGCCGCGACCTCGTCGTCGCCCAGCGCGGAGCCGTGCGCGGCCTCGGTGTTCTGGGCGTTGGGGGCGGGCCAGGCGATGATCGAGCGCATCGCGATGAAGGAGGGCCGGTCCGTGACCTGCCTGGCGGCCTCGATGGCGTCGTAGAGGGCGTGCGGGTCCAGGTCGCCGTCCGGCTTGGCGGCCACCCGCTGCACATGCCAGCCGTACGCCTCGTAGCGCTTGGCAGTGTCCTCGGAGACAGCTGTCTCGGTGTCGCCCTCGATGGAGATGTGGTTGTCGTCCCACAACAGGATGAGGTTGCCGAGCTTTTGGTGACCGGCCAGCGAGGACGCCTCCGCGGAGATGCCCTCCTGCAGACAGCCGTCACCGGCGATCGCGAACACGAAGTGATCGAAGGGGGACTCACCGGCGGGCGCGTCCGGGTCGAACAGACCGCGCTCGTAACGGGCGGCCATCGCCATGCCCACCGCGTTGGCCACACCCTGCCCCAACGGGCCCGTCGTCGTCTCCACACCCGTGGTGTGGCCGTACTCCGGATGCCCCGGCGTCTTCGACCCCCACGTCCTGAACGACTTCAGGTCCTCCAGCTCCAGACCGAAACCGGCCAGGTACAGCTGCGTGTAGAGGGTCAGGGACGAATGGCCGGCAGACAGCACGAAGCGGTCCCGGCCCACCCAGTCGGCGTCCGCCGGGTCATGCCGCATCACCTTCTGGAAGAGGGTGTACGCGGCAGGCGCCAGGCTCATCGCCGTACCGGGATGGCCGTTGCCGACCTTCTGTACGGCATCGGCGGCCAGGACGCGGGCGGTGTCGACGGCCCGCTGGTCCAACTCGGTCCACTCGAGGTCTGTGGTGGTCGGCTTGGTGCTCACCCTGGGTCAGGGCTCCTCTCCACATGTCACGCATGTCGAATTGCCGGTGCACTGGACGCCCCGGCCGTTGTCGAGCCTACCCCCGTGAGTACGTGGGCCTTTTCGAGCCGTTCCAGACTGCCGGGAGTCTTCGGGATCCGCCTCCCGACTGGGCCGTTCCCTGTTCGGCAGGTGAATACGGAGCCGCTCGTACGAGTGCTCAATCGAGTGCCTCCCGGCTCTTCTCAGCGGGCCGCCCGAACACGATCCGACCCCCGCGAATGTCGGGGTCTGGGCAACGTCTACAGTGGCGTGGTACGCGCGAGCCTTTACCGGGACTTCACACGGCTGAGGCTTGCTGGGATGTCTCTGTAGGGGTGTGCGTGACGGCCGTCGAATCCCGTCCAGCGGGGGTACTCGGTGCGAGCCAGAGCCCGAGCCACCGGCCGTTCGGGGCCCGTGTCAAGGCGTTCGTAGCTCTGACCAAGCCTCGGATCATCGAGCTGCTGCTCATCACCACCGTGCCGGTGATGTTCCTGGCGCAGCAAGGTGTCCCCGACCTCGGGCTGGTGCTGCTCACGTGCCTCGGCGGGTACCTCTCCGCGGGTGGCGCGAACGCGCTCAACATGTACATCGACCGCGACATCGACGCGCTCATGGACCGCACCTCGCAGCGGCCGCTGGTCACCGGCATGGTCAGCCCGCGCGAGTGCCTCGCCTTCGGCATCACCCTGGCCGTCGTCTCCACCCTGCTGTTCGGCCTCGCGGTCAACTGGCTGTCGGCCTGGCTGTCACTCGGAGCGCTCCTCTTCTACGTGGTCGTCTACACGATGATCCTCAAGCGCCGTACCTCGCAGAACATCGTGTGGGGCGGGATCGCCGGGTGCCTGCCCGTTCTCATCGGCTGGTCGTCGGTCACGAACTCCCTGTCGTGGGCGCCGGTCATCCTCTTCCTCGTGATGTTCTTCTGGACCCCGCCGCACTACTGGCCGCTGTCCATGAAGGTCAGGGAGGACTACGCGCGCGTGGGCGTGCCGATGCTGCCGGTCGTCGCCTCCAACAAGGTGGTCGCCAAGCAGATCGTGCTCTACAGCTGGATGATGGTCGGGGTGTCGCTGCTGCTGACGCCGCTCGGCTACACCGGCTGGTTCTACACGGCGGTCGCGCTGCTGGCGGGCGGTTTCTGGCTGTGGGAGGCGCACGGGCTGCAGAAACGCGCCAGGGCCGAGGTCACCGGCGTCAAGCTCAAGGAGATGCGGCTGTTCCACTGGTCGATCACCTATGTGTCGATCCTGTTCGTGGCCGTCGCGGTCGATCCCTTCCTGCGCTGACTTCCTGAGCCCTCCCAAGATTTCCCGTGACGGGCGGGGTACGTGGTCAAGGCCACGCACCCCGCCCGTCGCCGTTCCCTCTACCCGTCGGTAGCATCCTGGCCATGGCAGACACGCAGCAGGTTGACGAGGGCACCGACGCCAAGCAGGCCGCACGTGCCGAGCGCAGGGCGGCCCGCCTCGCCAAGCAGATCGGCGCCTTCTCCAAGGCGCACGGCGGGGCCGAGGGCCAGGTCGCCTACCTCGGGGAGCGCGGCGCCCGCATCGTGCTCGTCGGCGAGGACGGCGGCTGGGGCGACCTGGTGGCCCCGTCGTACGACATCGCCGAGAAGGCCGTGGCGAAGTCCGGGATCACGGTCCACGAGGCCTTCGACGGCGAGTTCGCGGCCAAGGTGCGGACCGGTCCGTACGAGTGGACCCGGATGGCCGGGATCCAGGTGGGCGGTCCGAGCAACACCTGACACCCGGTTCACCCGTTAGGACCCGTGGAGGACCGTAGGAGGACACGGTCCTCGGACGTGGTCCACTCGCGGGAGTCCGGATGATCGAAACGCCGTCCCTGGTGGACCAGTACTGCCACGGCGTACTGAGGACGGAGCTGGGACTCGGCACCTTCGAGGCCCAGCTGGCCCGCTCCGAGGGCCCGCCCGCGCCGGGCACGACCCTCTTCGACACCCAGACCGGTTTCGCGGTACGCCGCTGGTGCCCCCCGCTCCTCGGCCTGGAGGCGCACTGTCCGCCCGCCCGTTATCTCGCCCGACGTCGTGAACTCGGCGTACTGGAGTCGGGCCGACGCCTGCTGCGCGGCAGCGGCATCACGACGTACCTGGTCGACACCGGACTGCCCGGCGACCTCACCGGACCGGGCGAACTGGCCGGCACGGCGGCCGCCGAGGCCCGCGAGATCGTGCGGCTGGAACCCCTCGCCGAACAGGTCGCCGACACCTCCGGCACCGTCGAGTCCTTCCTCGCCAACCTCGCCGAGTCGGTGCACGGCGCCGCCGCGAACGCCGTGGCCTTCACCTCGGTGGCGGGCGTACGGCACGGACTCGCGCTGGCGCCCGAGCCGCCGGGGCCGGGGGAGGTGCGGGGCGCGGCCGGCCGCTGGCTCGCCGGCCGCCGGGTGGGCGGGGAACTGCGCGATCCGGTGCTGCTGCGGCACCTGCTGTGGATCGCTGTCGCCTCCGGCAGGCCCCTCCAGCTCCACGCCGGTCTCGGCGAACCGGGCCTGCGCATCGACCGCACCGATCCCGTGCTGCTGACGGACTTCGTGCGGGCCACAGCGGGCCTCGGCACGGATCTCGTGCTGCTGTACAGCTACCCGTACCACCGGCACGCCGCCCACCTCGCCGGCGTCTTCTCCCACGTCTACGCCGACTCGGGCGCCGCCCTGGTGCGCACCGGCGCCCGGGCCGCGACCGTGCTCGCGGAGATCCTGGAGCTCGCCCCCTTCGGCAAGATCCTCTTCTCCAGCGGCGCCCAGGGCCTGCCCGAGCTGCACGTGGTCGGCGCCTGCCTGTTCCGTGAGGCCCTGGGACGGGTGCTCGGCACCTGGGTCGCCGAGGGCGCGTGGTCGCAGACGGACGCCCAGCGGGTGGCGGGGATGATCGCGGCGGGCAACGCCGGGCGCGTGTACGGGCTGGAGTGACCGCGGCGGCCTACGGCCGGGGAGTCACGCCCGGGTCAGGGCCGCCTCGGTCGAAGGCCCCGGCAGGTCGGCCTCCGCGTCCGGACGTTCGCGCAGCGCCAGCAGGACTCGCAGGACGGCGATCCACACCAGGGCCGAGCCGAGCATGTGCAGGCCGACCAGCAGCTCGGGAAGGTCCGTGAAGTACTGGACGTAGCCGATGACGCCCTGGGCGAGCAGGATCAGGAACAGGTCGCGGGTGCGGTGCAGCGGGCCCTTGGGGGAGTCGACCGCCTTGAGGACGAACCACAGGGCGAAGGTCAGCGACACCACGATCCAGGCCAGCACCGCGTGCACCTTGCTCACGGTCTCCCAGTTGACCGGCATCCGCTCGACCTCGCTGGAGTCGCCCGCGTGCGGGCCCGCGCCGGTCACCACCGTGCCGACCAGGATCAGCAGGACGGCCGCCGCGACCAGGAACCACACCAGCTGCTGCACGGCCCCGCCGACCAGCGGACGGGGCGGCGCGTCACCCTCGCGGGCACGCTGCCACATCACCGTGGCGATCGCGATCAGGGCCGACGTCGCCACGAAGTGCGCCGCGACCGTGTACGGGTTGAGGCCGACCAGGACCACGATGCCGCCGAGGACGGCGTTGCTCATCACGACCCAGAACTGGGCCCAGCCCAGCCGCGTCAGACCGCGCCGGTGGGGCTTCTCGGCCCGGGCGGCGATGATGGCCCAGCCCACCGCGGCGCACAGCACGTACGTCAGCATGCGGTTGCCGAACTCGATGGCGCCGTGGAAGCCCATCGCGCCGGTGGCGGTCAGCGAGTCGTCGGTGCACTTGGGCCAGGTCGGGCAGCCGAGCCCCGATCCGGTGAGCCGCACCGCACCACCGGTGACCACGATGAGCACCGACATCACGAGCGCGGCGAGCGCCGCCCGCCGGACCGTCCGAGGGGTCGGAGTCCAGCGTTCGGCGATGAAGGCGAGCGGGTTGCGGACGGCCGCTACGGCGTCGGCGCGGGTCAGGTTCGGCACGCGTTCCATCGTAGGGGGCCGCTTGTGCACGCTTTCACTAGGGTCCCGCGGAGGGCTACTCCCACCGGAAGAACCGCCCCGACGCGGCCAGTCCCACGACCGCCCACGCGGCGAGGATCCCCAGGTCGCCCCAGGGGACGCCGGCGCCGTGCTGCAGCACGTCCCGCAGGCCGTCCGACAGGGCCGAGATCGGCAGCAGGCCGAGGACGTCCTGGGCGGCGGGCGGGAACTTGTCCAGGGGGACGATCACGCCGCCGCCCACGAGGAGCAGCAGGAAGACCAGGTTGGCGGCGGCCAGGGTCGCCTCCGCCTTGAGCGTGCCGGCCATCAGCAGGCCGAGGCCGGAGAAGGCGGCCGTGCCGAGGACCAGCAGGAGCAGGACGGAGACCGGGTTGCCGTGCGGCGACCAGCCCAGGGCGAGGGCGATCGCCGTCAGCAGGATCACCTGGAGGATCTCGGTGACCAGGACGGAGAGGGTCTTCGCGGTCATCAGGCCCCAGCGGGGCAGCGGGGAGGAGGCGAGGCGCTTCAGGACGCCGTAGCGCCGCTCGAAGCCCGTCGCGATGGCCTGGCCCGTGAAGGCCGTGGACATCACGGCCAGCGCCAGGATGCCGGGCGCGAGGAAGTCGACCGCCTCGCCGGCACCCGTGTCGACGATGTCAACCGAGCTGAACAGGAGCAGCAGCAGGGCGGGAATCACGACCGTCAGCAGCAGCTGCTCGCCGTTGCGCAGCAGCATCCTCGTCTCCAGGGCGGCCTGGGCGACGATCATGCGGGGGAGCGGCGCGGCCCCCGGCTTCGGCGCGTAGGCGCCGGTGGCGGTGGCGGTGGCGGTGGTGGCGCTGGTCATGAGCGCAGCTCCTTGCCCGTGAGCTCCAGAAAGACGTCTTCGAGGGAGTGCCGTTCGACGGAGATCTTCTCCGGCATCACCCCGTGCTGCGCGCACCACGAGGTGACCGTCGCGAGTAGTTGCGGGTCGATCTTGCCTCCGACGCGGTACGAACCCGGCGTCAGCTCGGCGGCCGTGCAGTCCGCCGGGAGTGCCTTGAGGAGGGACCCGACGTCGAGCCCGGGGCGGCCGCTGAAGCGCAGGGTGTTCTCGGCGCCGCCGCGGCACAGCTCCTCGGGGGAGCCGTGGGCGATGACCCGGCCCGCGTCGATGATCGCGACGTCGTCGGCGAGCTGCTCGGCCTCGTCCATGTAGTGGGTCGTGAGGATCACGGAGACGTCGTCGGCGCGCAGGTCGCGGATCAGGTCCCAGGTGGCGTGGCGGGCCTGCGGATCGAGGCCCGCGGTCGGCTCGTCCAGGAACACCAGCTCAGGGCGGCCCACGACGGCCATGGCGAGCGCCAGCCGCTGCTGCTGCCCGCCGGACAGCCGCCGGTACGTCGTCCGGCCGCAACTGCCCAGCCCCAGGCGCTCGATGAGCGCGTCCACGTCCAGCGGGTGGGCGTGCAGCTTGGCCACATGGCGCAGCATCTCGTCCGCCCGGGCGCCCGAGTACACGCCCCCGGCCTGCAGCATCACCCCGATCCGGGGGTGCAGCTCGCGGGCCTGTCGCACCGGGTCGAGGCCCAGGACCCGCACCGTGCCGGAGTCGGGCCTGCGGTACCCCTCGCAGGTCTCGACCGTGGTCGTCTTGCCGGCCCCGTTGGGTCCGAGGACGGCGGTCACGCCCGCCCGGGCCACCAGGTCGAGGCCGTCCACCGCGGTCTTCGGGCCGTACCGCTTCACCAAGGCGTGGACCTGGACCACGGGCTCACTTCGCATGGGTCCAGAGTCTAGGTTCGCGGGCGCCGGTCCAGACCGGCGGGTACGAGATCTCCACCCCGGGCCACCCCGGCCCACCCGCCCCGGCCCGGACGGAGCCTCAGATCTCTTCCCAGGACCGGTGCAGCGTCAGCCACCGCTGCGCGTACGCCACCGCGTCCGCCACCGGGAACAGCCGTACGTCGGCCGCGCCCACCCGCCCCCGTACGACGGAACGCCGTCCCTCGTCCCGCTCGAAGTCGTAGCCCAGCTCGTCGAACCGGTCCGAGTCGATCGACACCTCGGTGACCACCTCCCAGCCCGCCGGGCCCGGCCGGCCCACCTTCACCAGCGGTGACGGCACGCGGTACTCGGCGAGGTGGAAGCAGGTGCAGGTGGCGTAGTCGGCGCCGAGCAGCAGTACCCGGGCGCCGAGCTCCTCCAGCCGCGCCAGCGGGCTCCGCTCGCCCAGCCGGCAGTCGGGCGCGTGCCCCTCGACGATCTCCGCCGCACGCGGACCGACGGCGGCGAACGAGGTCTGCGGATGAGCACTGCGCAGGGCGCCCGGCCAGGTTCGCAGGGTCTCGGGGATCACGCCCACCCCGCGGGTGGGCGTGAGAAGGGGGTCGTACCCCGGCATCGTGGCCCGGATGGTCTCCCACCACTCCTCGGGCACCGGCGGGCTGCTCCACACGGCCGGGTCGGAGAGGTCGCCGGACTGGGTGGGGACCACGAGTGTGCCGGCCGGACCGAGCGCGTCGAGCAGTCCCTGGACGACCGCCACGGCGCCGCCGCACACCCAGCCGAGGGAGCTGAGCGAGGAGTGGACCAGGAGGGTTTCGCCGGGGCGGACACCGAGCTCGGTGAGCTGCGTGGCGAGGGTGTCCCGGGTGACAAGAGGGCCGGTCGGAGGGGGTATGGACATGGTTCGGGAGTCTCCCCGACCGGGCAGGGCGGCGCCACCTGTTTGTTCGAGCGGAGATCGTTCCCGCAGGTCAGATTAGGTGAACCTAAGTGACGCAGGGCACCGCCCGGTCGGCCGGACGTGGCTTGCCTGGTTCCGAGGAATTACGCAACAATGGCGTTGTGAAAAACGTCGGCGAGGCTCGGGAGACCCCCACGGGGGCCCCTCAGGAGGAGCTCGCGACAGGGGAGCGCTCGACGCGCAACCGTGTCGCGCGATCCATCCTGGACCACGGGCCCTCGACCGTGACCCAGCTGGCCGGACGCCTGGGACTCACCCCGGCGGCCGTACGCCGGCACCTGGACGCACTGGCCGCCGACGACGTCGTGGAGGCGCGCGAGCAGCGGGTGTACGGAGCGCGCACGCGCGGCCGGCCCGCCAAGGTCTTCGCACTCACCGACTGCGGTCGCGACGCCTTCGACCAGTCCTACGACAAGCTCGCCGCGGACGCCCTGCGCTTCATCCAGGAGCGGTTCGGCGGGGACGAGGCGGTCGTCGCCTTCGCCCGCGCCAGGATCGCCGAGCAGGCCACCGCCTACCGCCGGGCCATCGAGGCCGCCGCCCCCGAAGAGCGGACCGAAGCGCTGGCCAAGGCCCTGAGCGCGGACGGGTACGCTGCTACGGCGCGAAGCGCACCGGTCGGCGAGCAGCTCTGCCAGCACCACTGCCCGGTGGCCCACGTCGCGGAAAAGTTCCCGCAGCTCTGCGAGGCGGAGACCGAGATCTTCTCCCAGCTGCTCGGCACCCACGTCCAGCGACTGGCGACCATCGCGCACGGCGACGGCGTCTGCACGACGTTCATCCCCAAGATTTCCCACATGTCTGACAACGCATCTGCAAGCACGGCCGGGAGGAACCCCGCATGACTCTCCCCACGGAGACTGCCCACCCCGAGCTCGAGGGCCTGGGCAAGTACGAATACGGCTGGGCCGACTCCGACACGGCCGGCGCCTCTGCCAAGCGCGGCATCAACGAGGACGTCGTCCGCGACATCTCCGCGAAGAAGAACGAGCCGGAGTGGATGACCAAGCTCCGTCTCAAGGGTCTGCGTCTGTTCGGCAAGAAGCCCATGCCGAACTGGGGCTCCGACCTGTCCGGCATCGACTTCGACAACATCAAGTACTTCGTGCGTTCCACGGAGAAGCAGGCGGAGTCCTGGGAGGACCTGCCCGAGGACATCAAGAACACGTACGACAAGCTCGGCATCCCGGAGGCGGAGAAGCAGCGCCTCGTCGCCGGTGTCGCGGCCCAGTACGAGTCCGAGGTCGTCTACCACCAGATCCGCGAGGACCTGGAGGAGCAGGGCGTCATCTTCCTCGACACCGACACGGCCCTGAAGGAGCACCCGGAGCTCTTCAAGGAGTACTTCGGCACCGTCATCCCGGTCGGCGACAACAAGTTCGCCTCGCTGAACACGGCCGTATGGTCCGGCGGTTCCTTCATCTACGTGCCGAAGGGCGTGCACGTCGAGATCCCGCTCCAGGCCTACTTCCGTATCAACACGGAGAACATGGGCCAGTTCGAGCGGACCCTGATCATCGTCGACGAGGGTGCCTACGTGCACTACGTCGAGGGCTGTACGGCACCGATCTACAAGTCGGACTCGCTGCACTCCGCGGTCGTCGAGATCATCGTCAAGAAGAACGCCCGCTGCCGTTACACGACCATCCAGAACTGGTCGAACAACGTCTACAACCTGGTCACCAAGCGCGCCGTGGCGTACGAGGGCGCGACCATGGAGTGGATCGACGGCAACATCGGCTCCAAGGTCACGATGAAGTACCCGGCCGTCTACCTGATGGGCGAGCACGCCAAGGGCGAGACCCTCTCCATCGCCTTCGCGGGTGAGGGCCAGCACCAGGACGCCGGCTCCAAGATGGTCCACATGGCGCCGAACACCTCCTCCAACATCGTGTCGAAGTCCGTGGCGCGTGGTGGCGGCCGTACGTCCTACCGCGGTCTCGTCGAGATCGGCGAGGGCGCCCACGGCTCCAAGTCCAACGTGCTGTGCGACGCGCTGCTCGTCGACACCATCTCCCGCTCCGACACGTACCCCTACGTGGACGTCCGCGAGGACGACGTGTCCATGGGTCACGAGGCGACCGTCTCCAAGGTCAGCGACGACCAGCTCTTCTACCTGATGAGCCGGGGCATGACCGAGTTCGAGGCGATGGCCATGATCGTGCGCGGCTTTGTCGAGCCGATCGCGAAGGAGCTGCCCATGGAGTACGCGCTGGAACTCAACCGGCTGATCGAGCTGCAGATGGAAGGCGCGGTCGGTTAAGACCCGCCCCACCACGACCAGCTAGCGAATTCCGACGTAGGAAAGAGAGCAGACCGACAGCCATGGCTGAGGCTCAGAACATCCCGGTGGGCAGTACAACCGCCGGCCAGATCGCGGTGGCCGCCGAGTCCACCGTCGCCACGCGCATGAGCGCGCCCCCGTCCTTCGACGTGCGGGACTTCCCGGTCCCGCACGGCCGTGAGGAGGAGTGGCGGTTCACCCCGCTGGAGCGGCTGCGCGGGCTGCACGACGGCACCGCGGTCGCCACCGGCGACGGCCTGAAGGTCGACATCGTGGCGCCCGAGGGCGTCAGGGTCGAGACCGTCGGCCGTGACGACGCCCGCCTCGGCAGGGCGGGTACCCCGGCGGACCGCATCGCCGCCCAGGCGTACTCGGCGTTCGAGAAGGCCGGCGTGATCACCGTCCCCAAGGAGACGGTCCTCGCCGAGCCGATCCGTATCGCCGTGCACGGCGAGGGCGGGATCGCCTACGCCCACCAGGTCGTCGAGCTCGAAGCCTTCGCTGAGGCCGTCGTCGTCATCGACCACACCGGTGACGCCGTACTCGCCGCCAACGTCGACTACGTCCTCGGGGACGGCGCCAAGCTGACCGTCGTCTCCGTCCAGGACTGGGACGAGAAGGCGGTGCACGTGGGCCAGCACAACGCGCTGATCGGCCGTGACGCCACCTTCAAGTCGTTCGTGGTCACCTTCGGCGGCGACCTGGTACGCCTGCACCCGCGCGTCGCCTACGCCGGCACCGGCGGCGAGGCCGAGCTGTTCGGCCTGTACTTCACGGACGCCGGCCAGCACCAGGAGCACCGCCTCCTGGTCGACCACAACACCCCGCACTGCAAGTCGAACGTCGCCTACAAGGGCGCGCTCCAGGGCGACGGCGCGCACGCCGTGTGGATCGGCGACGTCCTCATCGAGGCCAAGGCCGAGGGCACGGACACGTACGAGATGAACCGCAACCTGGTTCTGACCGACGGCGCCCGGGTCGACTCGGTGCCGAACCTGGAGATCGAGACCGGCGAGATCGTCGGCGCCGGACACGCCTCGGCGACCGGCCGCTTCGACGACGAGCAGCTCTTCTACCTGATGGCCCGCGGCATCCCCGCCGAAGAGGCCCGCCGACTGGTGGTCCGTGGCTTCTTCGCCGAGCTCGTCCAGCAGATCGGTGTCGACGACATCGAAGAGCGCCTCCTCGTGAAGATCGACGAGGAGCTGGAGGCGTCGGTCTGATGGCTGCTTTCGTACGCGTCTGTGGTCTGGGCGAGCTGGAGGAGGACACCCCGAAGCGGGTGGAACTCGACGGCACGCCGCTCTCCGTCGTCCGCACCGAGGGAGAGGTGTTCGCGATCAACGACATCTGCTCCCACGCGAACGTCTCGCTCTCCGAGGGCGAGGTGGAGGACTGTCAGATCGAGTGCTGGCTGCACGGCTCCAGCTTCGACCTCCGCACCGGCAAGCCGTCCGGCCTGCCCGCGACGCGCCCCGTCCCCGTATACCCCGTACAGATCGAAGGGGACGACGTGCTCGTCTCCCTCACCCAGGAGTCCTGAGGCACCCATGGCAACGCTTGAAATCCGAGACCTGCACGTCACCGTCGAGGTCGAGAACGGCACGAAGGAAATCCTCAAGGGTGTCGACCTCACCGTGAAGCAGGGCGAGACGCACGCCATCATGGGCCCCAACGGCTCCGGCAAGTCGACGCTCGCCTACTCGCTCGCGGGGCACCCGAAGTACACGATCACCGGCGGCACCGTACTGCTCGACGGCGAGGATGTCCTGGAGATGTCCGTCGACGAGCGCGCCCGCGCGGGCCTGTTCCTCGCGATGCAGTACCCGGTCGAGGTCCCCGGCGTCTCCGTCTCCAACTTCCTGCGCACCTCCGCCACCGCGATCCGCGGCGAGGCCCCCAAGCTGCGCACCTGGGTGAAGGAGGTCAAGGGGGCCATGGAGCGCCTCAACATGGACCCGGCCTTCGCCGAGCGCAACGTGAACGAGGGCTTCTCCGGCGGTGAGAAGAAGCGCCACGAGATCCTTCAGCTGGAGCTCCTCAAGCCGAAGGTCGCGATCCTCGACGAGACCGACTCCGGCCTGGACGTCGACGCGCTGCGCGTCGTCTCCGAGGGCGTCAACCGCGTCCGCGAGAGCGGCGAGGTCGGCACCCTGCTGATCACGCACTACACGCGCATCCTGCGCTACATCAAGCCCGACTTCGTCCACGTCTTCTCCGCCGGCCGGATCGTGGAGTCCGGCGGCGCCGAGCTGGCCGACAAGCTGGAGAACGAGGGCTACGAGGCATACACGAAGGGTGGCGTATCCGCGTGACACAGCTGCCGGGCCTCCTCGACACAGAGGCGATCCGCAAGGACTTCCCCATCCTGGACCGTACGGTCCACGACGGTCAGAAGCTCGTGTACCTGGACAACGCGGCGACCTCGCAGAAGCCGCGCCAGGTACTGGACGCCCTGAACGAGTACTACGAGCGCTACAACGCCAACGTCCATCGCGGTGTGCATGTGCTCGCCGAGGAGGCCACGGCGCTGTACGAGGGCGCGCGTGACAAGGTCGCCGCGTTCATCAACGCGCCGAGCCGCGACGAGGTGATCTTCACCAAGAACGCCTCCGAGTCGCTCAACCTCGTGGCGAACATGCTGGGCTGGGCCGACGAGCCCTACCGCGTGGACTCCGAGACCGAGATCGTCATCACGGAGATGGAGCACCACTCCAACATCGTGCCGTGGCAGCTGCTGGCGCAGCGCACGGGCGCGAAGCTGAAGTGGTTCGGCCTGACCGACGACGGGCGCCTCGACCTCTCCAACATCGACGAGATCATCACCGAGAAGACGAAGATCGTCTCCTTCGTGCTGGTGTCCAACATCCTGGGGACGGTCAACCCGGTCGAGGCGATAGTGCGCCGTGCGCAGGAAGTCGGCGCGCTGGTCTGCATCGACGCCTCGCAGGCCGCGCCGCACATGCCGATGGACGTGCAGGCCCTGCAGGCCGACTTCGTGGCCTTCACCGGCCACAAGATGTGCGGCCCGACCGGCATCGGCGTCCTCTGGGGCCGTCAGGAGCTCCTCGAGGACCTGCCTCCGTTCCTCGGCGGCGGCGAGATGATCGAGACGGTGTCGATGCACTCGTCGACGTACGCTCCCGCCCCGCACAAGTTCGAGGCGGGCACCCCGCCGATCGCGCAGGCGGTCGGTCTGGGCGCGGCCATCGACTACCTGTCCGCGATCGGCATGGACAAGGTCCTCGCCCATGAGCACGCGCTCACCGAGTACGCGGTGAAGAAGCTCGGCGAGGTCCCGGGCCTCAGGATCATCGGCCCGACGACGGCCGAGGACCGGGGCGCGGCGATCTCCTTCACGCTGGGCGACATCCACCCGCACGACGTGGGCCAGGTTCTGGACGAGCAGGGCATCGCGGTACGCGTGGGTCACCACTGCGCACGCCCCGTCTGCCTGCGGTACGGAATTCCTGCGACCACGCGAGCGTCGTTCTATCTGTACTCCACGCCGGCCGAGATCGACGCTCTGGTCGACGGGCTGGAGCACGTACGGAACTTCTTCGGCTGAGGGACGTGAGCTGAGACCGTGAAGCTGGATTCGATGTACCAGGAAGTCATCCTGGACCACTACAAGCACCCGCACGGGCGTGGTCTTCGGGACGGCGACGCCGAGGTGCACCACGTCAACCCGACGTGCGGCGACGAGATCACCCTGCGCGTGAAGTACGACGGCACGACGATCAGCGACGTCTCGTACGAGGGGCAGGGCTGCTCCATCAGCCAGGCATCGGCCTCCGTGCTGAACGAACTGCTGGTCGGCAAGGACCTTGCCGAGGCGCAGAAGATCCAGGAGACCTTCCTGGAGCTGATGCAGTCCAAGGGCCGCATCGAGCCGGACGACGCGATGGAGGAGGTCCTGGAGGACGCGGTCGCGTTCGCCGGGGTCTCCAAGTACCCGGCCCGCGTGAAGTGCGCGCTGCTGAGCTGGATGGCCTGGAAGGACGCGACGGCCCAGGCCCTGGGCGAGGCCGACGCCGAAAGGAAGACGGCATGAGCGAGACCATCGAGATGAAGCCGGCCTCGGAGGAAGAAGTCCGAGAGGCCCTGTACGACGTCGTCGACCCCGAGCTGGGCATCGACGTCGTCAACCTCGGCCTGATCTACGGCATTCACATCGACGACGCGAACATCGCGACCATCGACATGACCCTGACCTCGGCGGCCTGTCCGCTGACGGACGTCATCGAGGACCAGGCCAAGTCCGCCACCGACGGCATCGTCAACGAACTCCGCATCAACTGGGTGTGGATGCCGCCGTGGGGTCCGGACAAGATCACGGACGATGGGCGGGAGCAGCTTCGGGCGCTCGGGTTCAACGTCTGAGACCGTCTGTACGGCCATGCGGTGGCCCCCGGCACCAGGTGCCGGGGGCCACTGGTGTGTCCGGGCTCAGGCCAGCCCGCCCACCAGCCGGAACGCGGAGTCCGACTGGTACGGCCCGCCGTACTGGTACGGGTCGAGACGCAGGGTGAAGTTCTTGTGGCGCAGGAAACGGCCTGGGTAGTTGACCGACTCCAGCATGACCGCGCCGGACACCCGCGAGGTCCGCGGGCAGAACGTGGCGTCCTGCCGGAAGAGTCCGGAGCCGTCGTTGCGTTCCACGCGCAGGACGAACGCGCGGTGGCGCAGGTAGGAGCCGCCAGACGTGGCGAAGGAGTAACAGGAGGCGTCGGCGAGGCCCTTGACCAGTTCGAAGGTGGCGTCCCGGCGGGCCGAGGCGGAGCTGACCTGGTCGAGTCCGACGTAGCTGCCGTTGACGTGCCAGTAGCGGTCCGGGTAGTTGACCGAGCGGACCGAACGCCAGGTGGTCGACGGCTTGGCGGACGAAGTGGGGTGCGGGGCGGGGGGCTTGGGCGTCGGCGCGGCGGAGGCCGAACCCTGCGGTTCCGGGGCGGTCGTGGTGGTGGACCGCGCCGAGGGGGAACCGCTCTTCCTGCCCGAAGGAGCGGACGGTACCGCCTCGCCGCTCGGGGAGTTGCTTGCGTAGGAGATCAGGCCCGGGCCGCTCTGGTCCACGGCGGGCGTTCCGTCCTTGGCGGGTGACTTGGCTTCGGTGTGCTGGTCCGTGAGGGCGATGGCCGTCACACAGGTGACGACGGTGGCTATGGCCAGCACGCCGGCCAGCCAGAGCCGACGTGTTCCCGGTACCCGGGAGGTGTCCGGAACCCAGCCGTTCTCCCACGGGGAGTTCTTCGGGGGCCGGGACTTGCTTTGTGGCATGCGAGGTTCCTCCAGCGGCGCCCGAGGCGACGGCTGCGGCACGTAATGGGGAAGTAAGTGAACGGTGAAACACTAGTGGAGCAGGTGACTTCCCGTCAGGGGGTCGAAGCGAGCGGTTTCCACATCGCGGCCGGGTCCAACTATCGGAAACCGGCGGTCACCTGGACAAGGGGCACACCGTGAACCGACTGGGCGACGCCGATATGTACGCTCGTACACATGGGATACTTGTTGCTCGCCGGCGCCATCGCCGTCGAGGTCGCCGCGACGACGGCCATGAAGTACAGCGACGGCTTCAGCAGGCTGGTGCCCTCGCTGCTGACCGTCCTCGGCTACGTCGTCTCCTTCACGTTGCTCGCCCAGACGTTGCGGACCGTCTCGATCGGCACCGCGTACGCGATCTGGGCCGGGGTCGGCACCGCGGCCATCGCCGCGATCGGGATCGTGTTCCTGGGGGACGGGCTGACCCTCGCCAAGGCCGGCGGCATCGCGTTGATCATCGTCGGCGTGGTGGTGCTGAACCTGGGTGGCGCGCACTGATGGCCCGGCGCTACGACCCCGACCGGCGGCAGCGGATCATCGACGCGGCGATCCGGGTGGTGGGGGAGAAGGGCCTCGCGGGGCTGAGCCACCGCACCGTCGCCGCCGAGGCCGATGTGCCGCTCGGCTCCACGACGTACCACTTCAAGACGCTCGACGAGCTGATGGTGGCCGCCCTGAGACAGGCGGGCGAGGGCTTCGACAAGGTGGTCGCCGCGCGTGGCAGCCTGTCCGACCCGCGCACCGACCTCGCCGCCGAACTCGCCGGACTGCTGGGCGAGTGGCTGGCCGGCGAGCGCACCGGCGTCGAGCTGGAGTGCGAGCTCTACCTCGCCGCCCTGCGCCGCCCCGCCCTGCGCCCGGTCGCCGCCGAATGGGCCGACGGCCTCGCGACCGTGCTCGCGCACCGCACCGACCCGGTCACCGCGCGGGCGCTGGTCGCGTTGCTGGACGGGATCTGCCTCCAGGTGCTGTTGACGGACGCGCCGTACGACGAGGGATTCGCACGGGAGGCGTTCGGGCGGGTCATCCCCGATGTCCGGTGATCCACTGGGCGGTCGGCGGGTCGGCGCGTCATCAGTTCAGCGGGTCGGCGGGTCAGGGCCGGCCGTCGGGACGGGTGACCGCCGCCAGTGCCGTCGTCACGCTCGCCGCGATGTCCGTCACCGGATACTGCACGTCCCGCACGATCCGCTCCCGGTCGACGACCAGCGTGAGCCGCTTGAGACGGCTCGCGCCCGCCGCTCGGAACGTCGGCAGGCGCAGCGCGGCGATCAGGGCCAGCCCCGCGTCCGACAGGAGCGGGAAGTCGATCCGCTCCTGGTCCGCGAACTCCCGCTGTTCGTCCGGGCGTTGAGTGGAGACGCCGTGCACGGTGGCGCCCGCGGCGGTGAACTCCGATTGCCGGTCGCGATAGGTGCGGGACTCGAGGGTGCAGCCGGGGGCGCCGGGGATCTCCGACCAGCCCGGCGGATAGGCGTCGGCGCGCGCGTAGGCGCCGGGGAAGCAGTACAGGACGGTGTACGGGGTGTCCGCCGCGACGGGGTCGCGTGGCGCGCCCGTGTGGTCGAGCAGGTGCAGTTCGGGGACGCGGGTGCCGAGCAGTTCGTGGACGCGGCGGGCCTCCGCGGACGCCTCCGCCGCCGTCGCCGTGGTGCTCCCGTCTCCCAGGACCCAGGCGTCGCCCCAGTCCTGAAGGGCGATGAGGACTGGCAGGAGGGCCCGGCCGCGCGGGGTGAGCCGGTACTCGTGACGCACCGGGCGCTCCTGGTACGGCACCCGGGTGAGCACGTCCGCCTCCACCAGTAGGCGCAGCCGCTCCGTCAACACCTTGCGGGAGAGGCCGAGTTCGCGTTGCAGCTCGTCGAAGCGGTGCACCCCACGCGCGGTGTCCCGCACGATCAGCAGGGTCCACCAGTCGCCGACGACGTCCAGCGCCTGCGCGATGGCGCAGGTGGATTCCTCCAGGCTCGTCCTGCGGGCCATGACCCCTCCTGTTCCCTCGCGCCTGCTGTGCGTTGACCCGAGGCTGTCACCCTGCCATAGTGAGTTCCCAAAAGGAACTCACCGGGGGGGGCGTGGGACGGGTGGGCGCGCTGAGGGATGTACCGCGGACCGTGTGGCTGCTGGCTTGCGGCACCTTCGCCAACATGGTGGTGAGCGTCAGCTTCGCGTTCACCTTCCTGTACCTGACCGGGCCGCGCGGGCTCGACGCGGGGCAGGCGGGGCTGCTCAGCGGCATCGGGGGAGTCGGGCTCGTCGCCGGCAACTTCACCGGCGGCTGGTACGGGGACCGGTTCGGGCACCGGCGCGTGCTGCTCGTGGCGGCCGCCGTGTCGGGGTTGGTGCTGGCCGCGGTGCCGTTTGTGCCGACGCCCGCGCTGTTCGCCGCGCTGCCCGTCACGCAGTACGCGTCCGGGGTGCAGCGCGCCGCGAACTCCGCGCTCGTGGCGGTCATCGTGCCCGAGGGGGCACGGCGGCAGGCGTTCGCGGTGGTCCGGGCGGCGGCGAACGGGGGGTTCACGATCGGGCCCGTGCTGGGTGCGGTGGTCGCGACCGAGCTGTCGTACGACTGGCTGTACGTGGCCGAAGGGGTGGCCAGTGTGGGGTTCGCTTGTTGGACGGCCCGGGTGGTGCCGGCCCGGGGGCGGGCGGGACGGCCCGGTGCCGCGCGGGGCGACGGCGGGAACGGTGGGGTGTGGGCGGCGTTGCGGGCACGGCCGGCTGTGGTGGTGCTGTTGGTGGCGATCCTGGTGGTCGACGTCGTCTACCGGCAGCAGTACTCGACTTTTCCGATGTTCCTCGACGACCACGGCATGAACGCACGGGTGTACGGCACGTTGCTCGCGGTCAACGGAGGGGTGCTGCTGTGCCTGGAACTGCCCGCGGCGCTCGCGCTGCGCCGGGTGCCGCCGCTGCGGGTCGTCGGAGCGGGGCTGCTGCTGGTCGGCGCGGGGTACGGGGTGCTGTTGTCCGGGGTGGGGATCGGTACGGCCGTCGTGATGATGGGGCTGCTCACGATCGGTGAGCTGCTGTACAAGACCACTGCGACGGCCTACGTCGCCGATCAGGCGCCGGAGCATGTCCAGGGACGGTTCCAGTCTCTGTACGCCGGGGTGTCGATCAGCGGGGTGGTGCTGGCCGCGCCGGCGGGCGGGGCGGTGTACGAGGCGGCACCCGGTGTGTTGTGGCCGTTGTGCGCGGGGGCGGGAGTGCTGGCGGGTGGCGCGGTCCTCGCGGTGGGAACGCGGCGCCGCGCGTCGGCGCCGACCTCGCCGACGGCTCCGGCCCTGGTTCCCCTGCCGACGGCGCCGACCCAGGTCCCTACCGACGGCGAGGGCCCTACCGACGGCGCCGACCCTGGACCCCCTGCCGCCCGGGACCAGCTCCGGTCGGCCCGGAAGTGATCCCTCCCCGGGCGGTGCAGGAGTGTCCCGCCCCGGTCCGACCGCCCGGCCCCTGAGACGCACCGTTCGCTGGTTCGCCTCCGTGGGCCCCCGCCGGTTAGGTTGCCCTCATGACCGACACGACTGCTCCTCGTACCACCGGCGCTGTTGCCGCCGGGCTTGCCACCATCGCCGCGGACGGCACCGTTCTCGACACCTGGTTCCCCGCGCCGGAACTCACCGCAGAGGCCGGCCCGTCCGGCACGGAGCGGCTGTCCGCCGAGCGGGCCGTCGAGCTGCTCGGTGAGGGCGCCGCCAAGGCGATCGGACCGGATGCCCGCCGGAACGTCGAAGTGGTCGCGGTCCACACGGTCATCTCCTCCCTCGACGCCAAGCCGATCGACGCCCATGACGTCTACCTGCGGCTTCACCTCCTCTCCTACCGGCTGGTCCAGCCGCACGGGCAGAGCCTGGACGGCATGTTCGGCTTCCTCGCCAACGTCGCCTGGACCTCGCTCGGCCCGGTCGCCGTCGACGACGTCGAGACCGCGAGGCTGAACGCCCGCGCCGAGGGCCTGCACCTCCAGGTGACGTCCGTCGACAAGTTCCCGCGGATGACGGACTACGTCGCCCCCAAGGGCGTCCGGATCGCCGACGCGGACCGCGTGCGGCTCGGCGCGCACCTCGCCGAGGGCACCACCGTGATGCACGAGGGCTTCGTCAACTTCAACGCGGGCACCCTCGGCACGTCGATGGTCGAGGGGCGCATCTCCGCGGGCGTCGTGGTCGGCGACGGGTCCGACATCGGGGGCGGTGCCTCCACCATGGGCACGCTGTCCGGAGGCGGCAACGTCCGTATCACCATCGGCGAGCGCTGCCTGATCGGCGCCGAGGCGGGCGTCGGCATCGCGCTCGGTGACGAGTGCGTCGTCGAGGCCGGGCTGTACGTCACCGCCGGGACGCGCGTGACCATGCCCGACGGGCAGATCGTCAAGGCCCGTGAGCTGTCCGGCGCCTCCAACGTCCTGTTCCGCCGCAACTCGGTCACCGGCAGGGTCGAGGGCCGCCCGAACAACGCGGTCTGGGGCGGCCTGAACGAGATCCTGCACAGCCACAACTGACCCCGTACCTCCACGGAGTTGATCGCAGCCGCCCGTCGGTGAGGCCGGGGCCCGTACCGCACGCACCAGCGGTACGGGCCCCGGCCCTTCTCGTCCCGTCGCTGTCCTCGGCCACTCGCCGTCCGTGCTGGCCGTGCCGTCCGTGCCGGCCATGTTGTTTTCGGGCTCCAGGATTTTTCTTCCGGAGGTGGCATAGCGGCGTGCCGCCGTGCGCGTCACAAGGGGCACAGGGGCGGAACACAGGTGCCGTCGGGGAAGAGAAGGTGACGATGGATGCCGCGGAGCTGGAGAGTTTCCGGGAGTTCGTGGACAACAGGTCGTCGGCGCTGCTGAAGACGGCGGTGCTGCTGTGCGGGGGAGACCGGCACGCCGGTGAGGATCTGCTGCAGAGCGCGCTGGCCAAGGCGGCCGGCAAGTGGCAGCGGATCGATGAGCCCGAGGCCTACGTACGACGGATCCTCTACCGCCAGCAGGTCAGCCGCTGGCGGCTGAAGTGGCGCGGACGGGAGGTCACCGTCGCGGAGCCGCCCGAGGCGGGCGCGAGCGGCTCCGACGCGGCGGCCGCGGCCGAACTGCGCGTCGTGATGCGCGAGGCGCTGTCCCGGCTCACCGCACGTCAGCGGACCATGCTGGTGCTGCGCTACTTCGAGGACCTCCCCGAGGCGGAGGTGGCCCGGCTGCTGGGCTGCTCGGTCGGCACCGTCCGGTCCACCACCCATCGCTCACTCGCCCGGCTGCGCACCCTCGCGCCCGAACTGGCCGCCCTGGGGCCGCCCGACGCCGGGCAGCAGCGGTCCCGTGACTTCTCGCCCGTGGAGGTGCGTCCATGAACGTCGAGGAACTCGTGCGCGAGGCGCTGCGTGAGCAGGCCGCGGAACAGGCTCCGGCGAGGATCGGGTTCGCCGACCGGGTGCTGGCGGTCCGCCGGCGTCGGCGGACCCGCGCCTTCGTCGCCGTGGCCACGGCCACCGCCGCCGTGGTCGCCGTGGCCGTGGGAGTGCCGCTGCTGGACTCCGGCAAGGACGACGTACGTCCCGCCGGAATCGTCCAGCAGGGCGGGATCAACGCCCACCCGGACCAGTCCCCGCCGCGCGACCTGATCGGGGCCGGTGAGGCGGTACTGGCCGCGTACTACACGGCGGAGACCCACCGCGCCTCCGGCGGCAAGGGCACTTCCGTGCGCACGTACTGGCTGCTCGACCCGAAGACCGGGACGTACGAGAAGGACCCGCGGTGGTCCTTCGTGGCCGTCGCCCCCGGCCTGAAGACCGCCGCCGTGCTGGAGCGGAACCTGCCCGCCGGCCGGATCGGCATGCTCGACCTCACGACGGGGGAGGTCGAGCGGTGGATCCCGGTCGCGCACGGAGTCGGCGGGCTCGCGTTCTCGTACGACGGGCGCCGCATCGTCGCGACGACGTACGACGAGAACCCCGATCTGCGCGTCGAGGTGCAGTCGGCCGACGGCGGCAAGCCCGCCTGGATGTCCCAGTTCGGCCGGTCGAGCCGATCTGGTTTCTACGATCTCGACGTGGCGTCCGGCCAGGGCTCCTGGAGCCCGGTCGCACCCGACCGCGACATCAACGCCCGCCAGGACTTCGCCTTCAGCCGGGCCGGCGACCGGATGTACGCGCAGGTCATCGGTGGCCGGGACGGTCTGCAGCAGTTCTACGACCTCAAGGGCGCCAAGGTCGCCGCGCCCGCGAACGAACGGTACCTGCGGTCGGACGTCCAAGCGCGACTGTCCCCGAACGGCAGGCTGGCCGCCCTCGGCCTCACGAAGGAGGTCGCCGGCTCCCCCGGCAAGTCGTACTCCTCGATCCGGGATCCCCTGACGAACAAGGAGATCACCAGGATTCGCGGCGGCGAGCTGCTCGCCTGGGCCGACGACAAGCGGCTCATCGCGTGGGAGCGGGTCACGAGCCTGGAGGAGGAATACCGGCCCCAGCTCGTGCTGGTCACGATCGGCAGCGACAAGGTCGTACCGCTGAGCGGCGTCCGTGAACCGAACAGCAGCACCGACCGGCAGGAGTGGGAGCCCGTCTTCGCGCGCCGCTGATCAACCCGCGGTGAGCGACTCGTACGCCGCCAGCAGCCCGTCGACCGCCTCGCGGCCGGCTGGCCGCAGCGGTGCGCGGACGGGGCCCGCCGGCAGGCCGAGCTCGCCCAGGAGGGCCTTGGCCGTGACGGCGCCGGGCAGGCCCGCCGCCATCATCAACTCGATGAGCGGCGTGGCGCGTTGCTGGAGGCGGGCGGACACGGGGGTGTCGCCCGCCTCGAACGCGTCCAGGACCGCTCGGAGGTGCGCCGGTACGACGTTCGCGACCGTGCTGATGTATCCCGCGCCGCCCACCGCGTACAGGGCGAGGTTGTGCTCGTCGCAGCCCGCGTAGTACGCCAACTCGGTGCGGGAGATGACCTTTTGAGCGGCCAGGAAGTCGTGGGAGCAGTCCTTGACCGCCACGATCCGGGGGTGCTCGGCCAGCCGGAGCAGTGTGTCCGGCTCGATGCGGGTGCCGGTGCGGCCGGGGATGTCGTAGAGCGCGAGGGGCAGGCCGGAGGCGTCGGCGATCTCCCGGAAGTGGGCCTCGACGGCGTCCTGAGGGGGCCGGCTGTAGTAGGGGGCCACCACCAACAGGCCGTCCGCGCCCGCCTTCTCGGCCGTCAGGGACAGCTCGACCGTGTACCGGGTGTCGAAGGTGCCCACACCCGCGACGATCGAGGCGCGACCGCCGACGGCCTCGCGTACGGCCGTGATCAGGGCGGCCTTCTCCGCGTCCGTCGTGGTCGGCGACTCGCCCGTGGTGCCGGACAGCACCAGCCCGTCGCAGCCGTCCGCGACCAGCCGGTCGGCGAGCCGCTGCGCGCCGTCGAGATCGAGCGCGCCGGCCTCGGTGAAGGGAGTGATCATGGCGCAGAGGGTGCGGCCGAAGGGCCGAGGTGTGGTCATGGGGGTAGTCTCGGCCCACCGACAGTGAAGCTCTACTTAATTTTCCTACGAGATATAGGTAAGGACTGCTGATTGGTTGCCGGTCGTCGCGCGGGCGGTAGGCCCTATGTGCAAGTCGGCCTCTGATGGGTCACCATGGCAGGACGGTCATCGGCCCCTGGTCAAGGGAGGCTTCATGAAGCTCGGCAAGGCACTCGCCACCGGAGTGGCGGAAGAGCGGCCGCAGGTCCCCGAGGAAGAGCTCGAACTCCCCGAGGAGATCAAGGAACCGCAGGCATCCGAAGAGGCTCCGGCCGCCCGATGAGGCTGCGGCTCCCCGAGGAACGCCCGACGGAGCCGCCGACCGGATACAAGATCGCCCACCCGGTGCTGTCCCAGGACGGCGCCCGGGCCGGGTTCACCGGTGTGTCGCTCGGTGGCGCGCTGCCGTACGGAGTCCTGGCCGAGGCGTCCTGCGTCTACGGCCTGCGGCACCGGGCACCGCACCGCCGCTGCGACTGCGGCTTCCACTGCGTGCACGACCGCACGGTGGCCGAGGGGCTGCTGTGCACGGCCGAGCACCGCACGGCCGTGCTGCTGGAGGTGTCCGTGCTCGGCCGCTACCTCCGCTTCGAACGCGGTTTCCGCTACGCCCGGCAGCGCGTCCGTACGGCGACCGTGGGTCCCTGCGTCTGCGGCACGGTCGCGTCCGCCCTGGCCGACGCCGGCTTGGGCCACCCGGGCCGATGGGCGCTCGTCCCCTCCTGTGCGGGCTGCCTCCGGGGCCGTACGTCGGTCTCGCTCGCCGCCTTCGCCCGGCTGGCCGGAGACGGCCTGCGCGTGGTGGCCGGCACCGGCACCCCTCTGCCGACCGCCGGCCTCGGCACCGCCGAAGGGCTCGGTGTGCCCGAACTCGCCGCGGAGGCCGCCCTGTTGCAGGCGCGACTCGACTGGTTCCAGACACAGCTGGCCCGGCTGGGCGAGCGCGGTTCCGGCGCCGGACCGCAGCAGTAGCGGGGGAGCGACGCAGGGGTAATCGGCGGCGGGCAGGGGTACCCGGGAGTTCCCATACCGAGAGGAGGCGGAACCGTGACCGGGACCACGGCCCCCAGGCTGACACACGACGAACATCATTCGGTGGGCGAGCTCGTCGGACAGGCCACCGAACAGATCTCCCGGCTCGTACGACAGGAAGTGGCACTCGCCAAGGAGGAACTGGCCGAGAAGGGCCGTCGCGCGGGACGCGGCGGCGGGCTGCTCGGTGCCGCGGGCGCCGTCGGCTACGCCGGTCTACTCGCCCTCTCCGCCACGGGCGCCGCCGCGCTCTCGCTGGTGCTGCCCGTGTGGGCCGCGGCACTGATCGTGACGGGCGTGCTGTTCGCCCTCGCGGCCCTGCTCGCGGCGACCGGCCGCGCCCAGCTGCGCCGCGCCACACCGCCCACGCCCGAGGAGGCGCTCGGCAGCGTGAAGGCCGATGTCGAGGAGATCAGGGAAAGGGCGCACCGATGACGGACATGGACAAGTCAGCGAACGATCACGAGTCGGGCGGTGAGGCGGCGCGGCAGGTCGGCGCCAAGGGGCCCGACGAACTGCGCGAGCAGATCCAGCGGACCCGTGGCGAACTCGGCGACACCGTCGAGGAGTTGGCGGGGAAGGCCGACGTCAAGGGCCGCGCCCTGGCCAGGGCCGCCGACCTGCGTGACAAGGCCGGCGCGATGACGGTCCAGCTGCGCAGCACGGCGGCGCAGACCGGTCATACGGTCCAGGAGAAGGCCCACGCCGTGGAGCACGGCCTCCAGCACCGGGCCCACACCGTGGAACACAACCTTCCCGTTCCGGTCCGCAACGCGGTCGAGAAGGGCCGTCGCCATCCGCGGCCGGTGCTGGTCGCCGGGGTGGCGGCGGGGGCGGGCGCGGTCGTCGCGGTGGGGGTGCTGCGGCGACGCCGACACGGGAGGTGAGCGCGGAGTGACGAAGGCGCCGGTGTTGCCCTGAGGGGTGACGTCGGCGCCTTTTTCGACGCAGGCGGGTGCCGCGCCTCGGTGGGTCCTGGGCCGGGCCCGGGGCCGCCGCCCGAATGTGTCACTTGACCTGAATCTTGGTTGAGGTCGAAGAGTGGTGGGTGCGCGCATCCCGTACCGATTCCCACCACTCGACGGAGCCCACCATGACCCGCCGTACCGACACACAACCCGACCTCACGCACCCCCACGTCGGCGCCCCCTTCTTCAGTACCTGGCGGGTCGGCACGCCCGAGCGTCAGCGGCAGACGGTCGACGCCATCGCGCGCACCTGGACCCGACGGCCCTGGCCCGCCCCCGGCCTCCTCGGCTACCACGTCTACACAGGGCACGACGGCTCCACCCTGCTGCACCACTCGCAGTGGCGGAGCGAGCAGGACTACGGGGCCTTCGTGAAGACCCACCGGCAGGAGCGGGTCGACGAGATCGACACCCTCGTGCCGGGGATCGAGCGCGTACGGCTCGACCGCTACCGGCGCTACCGCAGCGGCGGCCGGGACGACCGCCCCGCCCGGGTGCCGGGCTGCGTCGTGATCGTCGACATCGAGTTCGAGGGGCCGGACCCCGATCGGCAGCGAGCCTGGGTCGACGCCGTCTTCGAGGCGCTGGAGAGCGAGCCGAACCCGCGCCACGGCGGCATCTCCGCCCACTTCCACGTCGGCACCGACGGCACCAGGGTCCTGAACTACGCCGAGTGGGAGAGCGCCCAGGCCCACATCGACGCGCTCGCCGCGCCCGGCCACGGGGTCGGCTCGGCCACCGCCCAGTGGCAGCGCGTGCAGACCTGGCCGGGGCTGAAGAGCAGCACGGTCAGCCGGTACGACCACGCCCTCGGCCTCGTGCCGGACTGACGGCGCCGGGCGGGCCGTACCGAGAGGCGTATCAAGAGCCGTATCGAGATCTCACCGAAAATCAGAACCGTCTGGACAGAAAAAGTTTTCGGTGGGACCGTGGACCCATGCTGGACGTGACCGTGATCGAGAACCCCGAGGCCGCCGCCGTCTCCCTGGACCCCATAAGGGCCAGGCTGCTCGCCGAGCTGACGGCCGGCCCCGCGTCGGCCGCCATGCTGGCCGGCCAGGTCGGACTGCCCCGGCAGAAGGTGAACTACCACCTCAAGGCGCTGGAGCGGCACGGCCTGGTCGAGCTGGCCGGCGAACGCCGCAAGGGCAACGTCACCGAGCGGCTGATGCGCGCGACCGCCGCGTCGTACGTCATCTCGCCGCTCGCGCTCGCCGCCGTACAGCCGGACCCGGACCGCTTCCGGGACCAGCTCTCCGCGCGTTGGATGCTCGCTCTCGGCGCCCGCCTGGTGCGGGACGTCGGCTCGCTGGTCACCGGCGCCGCCAAGGCCCGCAAGCGGCTGGCGACGTACGCGCTGGACGGCGAGGTCCGCTTCGCCTCGGCCGCCGACCGGGCCGCGTTCGCCCAGGAACTGACCGCCGGTGTGAGCGCGCTGATCCGCAAGTACGACTCCCCGGACGCCGAGGGCGGCCGGGACCACCGGATCGTCCTGGCACTCCATCCCACGGTCAAGGACCAGACCACCCCGGAACTCGACACACAGTAAGCAGGAGCCCGCCATGTCCAAGGAATTCGAGATCGCCCGCGAGTTCGAGGTCGACGCCTCACCCGAGAAGGTGTGGGAGGCCGTCACCGCCGGTACCGGCGGCTGGCTGTGGCCGATGGAGGCCCCCGAGCCGCGCGAGGGCGGCAAGGGCCCCTTCGGCTCCACCATCACCGCCTGGGATCCGCCGCACCGCTACACCAACCGTGTCGAGGACGTCGAGGGCATCTCCGAACAGACCCTCAACCAGCTCGACTACACGATCGAACCGCGCGACGAGGGCCGCCGCGCCTGGGTGCGGTACGTGCACAGCGGCATCTTCGTGGACGACTGGGACAACCAGTACGACGCGGCGGGCCGGCACACCGACTTCTACCTGCACACCCTGCGCCAGTACCTGGAACACTTCGACGGCCGCCAGGTCGCCTTCACCACGTTCGACGGACCCGACAGCTCCAAGGGAGCAGACGCCCTCGCCGCCGTCGGCCGGGCCCTGGGGCTCGCGGACGACACGGCCGAGGGCGCGCGGATCCGGGCCCGCGGCCCCGAGGACCAAGTCCTCGACGCCGCGCTGGACTTCCGCAACCCGTACTTCATCGGGCTGCGCACCGACGACACACTGCTGCGCGTCTTCGGGCGCAACCACTGGGGCTACCCGGTCGGGATCAGTGTCCACGACTTCGCGCCGGGCGCGGACGCGAAGGCGGTCGAGACCGCCTGGAAGGGCTGGCTGGACGGAGTGTTCAGCCAGCCCTGAGCCCGGAGCGTTACGGCTGGAACCGCAGCACCTGCGGGTCGTGGTCGCTGATCTGGTCGTTGAACTCCGAGTTGACGTGCACGCTGTCGTACTCGAAGTCGCAGCCACGCCGGATCGACGGGCTGACCAGGATCTGGTCGAGGACCTGGGTGTTGCCCTGGTAGACGTACGAGTAACGCTCGCTCTTCGGCAGCGACTTGACCGCCGACCAGAGCGCTCCGCCGGACTCCAGGATCCTGGCTGTGTCGGAGAACTCGAAGTCGTTGATGTCGCCGAGGGCGATGACGTCCGCGTTCTTCTGCGTGGCCAGGATGTCCTTGACGAACCCGTTCACCACGGTCGCCTGCTGGTGGCGCTGCGTCTCCGAGCTGCGCGCCGGCGGCTGGTACTGCGCGGTCAGGCCCTGGTCGCCGCCCTTGGAGTTGAAGTGGTTGGCGACCACGAAGACCGTACGGCCGCGGAAGACGAACTCGCCCGCCAGCGGCTTGCGGCTGTTGGCCCAGGCGGTGTTCGCCGGGTCGATCCGGCCCGGGGAGAGGGTCAGCGCGGCCTTGCCGTGCTCCTTGGTGACACCGACGGCGGTCGTGGCGTCGCCGCCCGCGCGGTCCGTGAAGGACACCCGCTGCGGGTTGAACAGGAACACCTGACGGATGTTGCCGCCCGGCTCGCCGCCGTCCGCGTTGTTCGTCGGATCGATGGAGCGCCAGTCGTACCTCGGGCCGCCCGCCGCGACGATCGCGTCGATCAGCTTCGTGACCGTCCGGTCGGCGGCGACCGTGCCGTCGTTCGTCGCGCCGTTGTCGTCCTGGATCTCCTCCAGGGACACGATGTCGGGCGACTGAAGGTTGTGCACGATCGCGGCGGCGTGCGCGTCGAAGGTGGCGTCGCCCGGGTCGAGGTTCTCGACGTTGTACGTCGCGACCGCCAGTTCGCCCTTCTTCTGCTTCTCGGTGGTCTCGCGCTTCAGCCCGGCGCTCCCGAGCGTGCCGATCCTGTTCGCGACCAGGGTGTAGCCGCCGAACTGGTTGTAGTCCAGCGGGCCCGCGGTGGTGCCGCGGAGGGTGTCACCGACGTTCGCGACCGGGAAGTCGGCCGTCGCGCCCAGCGACTGGATCTGCAGCCGGCCGGTGTTCTGTGAGTCGTAGGAGCCGTAGACCGTGCCGCCCCGGCGGTCGCTGTTCTCGCGCGGCTTCACCGTGACCCACAGCTCGGTGTACGGGTCGGTGGCGCCGACCACGCGGGCGTCGGCCACCTGGACGTTCATGCCCTCCAGGGACTCGTAGTAGTCCAGGGCGTACTTCGACGGACGCAGAGTCAGACCGTTGACCGAGCCGCTAGCGGCCGCGTCACCGGCCGGCGCGTAGGCGCTCGGCACCGACCTCGCGGTGATGACGGTGGCGGCCGGGACCGGGTTGCCGCTGGAAACGACGGTGACCGTCGCCTTGGTGATCTCGGTCAGCGCCTGGTTGCCGGTGGCGGTGCCGCCCGGGACGTACTCCGAGACCGTGCCGGAGACGGTCACCGCGTCGCCGACCGCGACCTTCGGCACGGAACCGGTGAAGACGAAGACACCCTCACTGGTGGCCGGGTTCGCGTCCGGGTTCGGATCCTGGATCCAGAAACCTCTGGACGAGCCGTAGGTGCGCACGCCGGTGACGATTCCGGCCACGTCCGTGACCTGCTGTCCGGCGTACGGCGACATCCGGGTGGTGCCCTGGATGTCATGGATGCGCACGGAGTCCGCGTGCGCGGGGGAGGTGAGGACCACGGTGGACGCCGCGGAACAGACGGCGGCGACGGTGAGCGCGGCGAGACGGGCGGAAGACTTGTTCGGCAACGGGATCCCTCCGGGGACGTACATGGGCGCCGGGACGAGGGTGGTGCGGGGAACGGCGGGAGCCGCGACCTGTGGGGCGGTGGCGACGCGCGTAGAAAATACAGTGAACAGATGTCCAGCTGATTTCTACGCGCGTCAATCTCCTGCGTGGTCCGGCCAGTTGTCAAGGATCCGGCCATGTACTCCGGCCGACCGGCAGATGAACCGGGCGGCATGGGTGGATATCCGTCTAGGCTGAGCGGTTGAGTGGTAGGACACGTCCCTAGGAGAACCAACCGATGTCAGACAGCTCCCCCTTGCCGCCGGTGCGGCTTCACCCCGAAGCGGAGCTGGCGCGGGACGCGCTGTCCACGCCACTGCTGTCACGTGCCGCGCGCCTCGCCCGCTGGGCAGGCCCGGACACCCGCGTCGACGCCGGGGGCGGACTCGTCGACGAACAGCTGCCGGCGGCGGCCGAGCTCCTCGGCCTGACCGGCGACGACGCGGCGGCTTACGCGAGCGAGGCATGGCGGATCGCCGTCGACACCGGACTGGTCGAGATCGTCGACGAGGAGGCGGGCACCGTCGCGGCCGGCGAGGACCTGGCGCTGCTGACCGGCGGCTCCCCGCACGACGTGCTCGCGGTGTGGCTGGGCGCGCTGGAGACGGTACTGGCCGACGCGAGCGTGCCGGACCTGGAGGACCTGGTCGACGCGGTCGACGCGGGCGGTGAGGTCGACCTCTCCTCCCTGGACTGGGACCCGGAGGCCGAGTCGGATTTCCTGGACGGCGTGCTCGGGAACCTCTACCTGCTCACCGTCACCGAGGACGGACCGGCCGAGGGCCCGGTGCCGCTGCCCGCGCTGGCCGCCTCGGTGATCGTGCCGAGCGACATGGGGGAGCCCACCAACGACGTGCTGGAGCAGGTGTCCGACGCGATGATGCGGCTGGACGACCAGTTCCGGCTGCTGGAGCCGGTCGGGCTGGTCGAGTACCAGCCCGTCGACGAGACGCTGATGGCGGACACCGAGGAGGAGCCCGCGGCCCTCGACGACACCGACGTCTCCCGATACGGCATGGTCCGGCTGACCCCGCTCGGCCGGTACGGACTGCGGGCCCGGCTCCAGGAGGCCGGGTTCGAGGCGCCCGCGGTCGGCGACCTCGCGGACAAGGGGGCCGACGCGCTGCTCGACGGCACGGCGACCTTCCCGCCGGCGGCGGCCCACGCCGAGACCGAGCGGTGGCTGGCCCGACGTGACTCCCTCGCCGCGGCACGGGAGCTGCTGGCCGCGGCGCGGGGCCTGGACGCCGGTGCGCCGCTGCGCCGGCTGCGATGCCAGCAGGCGCTGTCCCTGGTGGGCGACGAGGCCGAACCGGCCCTGCGGGAAGTGCTCGACGACCCCGAACTGGGCGGCCTGGCCCGGGTCTGGCTCACCGAGCGGGGTGCCCCGGACGTACCCGCGCCCTCCGAGGACCTGGTCTTCTGGCTGACCGTCGACACGGTCGCCGCCCAACTGGCGGCCGAGGGCAACTCCGACGAGCTGCGAGAACTCGTGGAAGGCCTGGCCCAGCAGCACAGCGGCTTCTTCACGGCGGCCTGGCGGGTCGACCACCCGGCCGCGGCGGACGTCCTGGAGGCGATGGGGCGCCTGCACCCGGACAAGCGGATCGCGAAGGAAGCGCGGAAGGCGGCGTTCAAGGCGCGGTCGCAGCAAGGGGGTTGAGGCAGCAGGGGGACGTGGGCGAGGGCGGAGTCCAGGTTTCGGGGTCGGGCGGGGCCCGGGCTGAGGCGGGTCCCCGGTCGGTCCGGGTTCAGGTGGCTGTCCGGGCCGGGGCTTGACCTCGGGCGGGGCCCTGGTGGAGGAAAGTCTCCGGGACGAGGTCCCGCTCAGCCGGTTTCCGGGCCCGGGCTGGGTCTCTTCGGGTCAGGTTCCGAGCGGGTCCGGGCTGAGGGTGATCCCGGGCCGGACCGGGGTCCGGACCGAGGCCGGCATCCGCGCTGAAGCGGGTTTCTCCTGGCGACATCCCGGCTCAGCCGGGTTTCCGGGCCGGGGCCGGGCTTGAACCCACGGTGGGGTCCTCTTTTGGTTCCGGTGGGGCAGCGCGTACGGATTCATGGAAGCGGGTCCCCTGGCGTCGCCCGGTGTTCAACCGCCGTTCAGGCACGGGCGGGACCGTGGCGCGGACCGAGGTCCGCCACCCTCCACGCCACGGGCACGCCCACCGTCACAGGAGACACCATGTCGCTCACCCGCAGGGACTTCGCCAGAAACTCCGCGATCACCGGTGCCGGTGTCGCGCTGGCGGGCAGCGTCGGCGCCCTCGCCACCGCCCCCAACGCCCTCGCGTCCACGGAGACCTCCCCGGAGGCCGGCAACACCGGAACGGAATCGACGGCCGGGCACCACGGGGTCGGCTACGGACAGCTGCTGCCCGACCCCGACGGCATCCTCGCGCTGCCCGCCGGATTCAAGTACCGCGTCATCACCTACAGCGGGAAGACCAAGCTGGAGTCGGGCGAGTTCACCCCCTCCAACCACGACGGCACGGCCACCTTCGACGGCCCGCGCGGCGCCACCCTCCTCGTCAACAACCACGAGCTCAAGGGCCCGCGCGCCAGCTGGCCCCACCCGGTGCCGCTCACCGAGGGCCTGGTCTACGACCCGGCCGCGTCCGGCGGTTGCACGGTCGTCGAGGTGCGCCCCGGCGGCCATGTCGCCGAGTGGGTCGGCGTCGCCGGCACCTCCACCAACTGTGCGGGCGGCAGCACCCCTTGGGGCACCTGGCTCACCGGCGAGGAGACCGAGGACAAGGCCGGCCAGAACGGCATGACCAAGGACCACGGCTACATCTTCGAGGTCGACCCCGAAGACCGCCGCGCCAACCGCGACCCCAAGCCCGTCAAGGCGTTCGGCCGGTACGCCCACGAGGCGGTCGTCATCGACCCCAAGCGCGGCCACGCCTACCTCACCGAGGACGCCTCAGGCCCCAACGGCCTGCTCTTCCGCTGGACCCCGCCGGAGGGCTTCCGCCATGGCCGCGGCAAACTGCGCACCCTCGCCGCCGACGCCGGCGTCCTCCAGGCCTTCAAGTGCTTCGACTCCGGCGGCAAGTTCGTCGACGACCTCTCCCGCGCCACGAAGATCGGCACGGTCTACGGCGTCGACTGGATCGACGTCCCCGACCGCGACGCCAAGACGGTGCCCGTCCGCAAGCAGTTCACCGACGGCCAGGTCACCCGCGCCCGCAAGCTCGAGGGCATGTGGTGGGGCGACGGCGGCACCTACATCGTCTCCTCCTACGCCCGTGACGAGAGCCCCGTCCAGCACGACGGCGCCGTCTGGTTCTACGACCCCAAGCGCCGCACCCTGACCCTGAAGGTCCTGCTCGGCGTGAACCCCGACCCCTCCGTCGACGGCGCCTTCGACGGCCCCGACAACATCACCGTCTCCCCCTACGGCGGCCTCGTCATCGCCGAGGACGGCGAGGGTGTCCAGCACCTGTTCGGCGCCACCGACAGCGGCCGCACGTACCCCATCGCCCGCAACGAACTCAACATCGGCACCGAGGCCGACCCGGAATACAGCGAGTTCACGGGCGTCACCTTCTCGCCCGACGGCCGGACGCTGTACGCCAACATCCAGACGCCGGGCATCATGCTGGAGATCACGGGGCCCTGGAAGCGGCAGAAGCGCGGCTGACCATCTCCCTGAATTTAATTCGCTCGCCCGACCCGCGGCCGTCCTCCTAAGGTTATGCACGTCCAGGTGCGAAGGCAGGACCTACTTCCACTGATAATGGGGCGGCCGCGGGTTCGAGTCCCGCCACCGGTACAACAGGCCGGTGTAGCTCAGGGGTTAGAGCACCTACGTCGGTTCCGCCGACTTCGATCTCTGGACACCACAACTTCATGGCACCTCCCGGTGCGCAGGCTGCGGCTACTTCCCTTTCAGTGAATCAGTGCCGCCGCCGATTTGATCTCGGGAGGCGCAGCACATGGTGGGTGCCCGGTGCGCAGGCAGCGGTTACTTCATTGGGATCGGAAGGTTGCGGGGTTCGAGTCCTCGTCACCGACTTCGGGTCGGTGTAGCTCAATTCGGCAGAGCGTCCGGGTAAAAGCCCGTCGCCGACCCCTGAACTCGGGCACCCTCCTTTTGCTGCGCCTCCCTCCGAAACAGAACCAGAATTCGGGGGAATTCATCATGGCGCGATTCAACTCCAAGGCGGCCCGGGCACAGCCCACTTCCCGGGTCACCTCCACGGGCCGAGTGCTCCGTACCTACCAGGGCGGCCGGGGCCGCGAGCGCGACGCACGGTCCGAGCTCTTCCTTCTCGCGGTCGCCAACTTCGTTTCTCAGCAGACCTTCTACGAGACCGGTGCCGACCGCGACGACCGGTTCGCGAAGCTCGTACGCCGGCTCGCCGTCGAGGACCCGGCCTGGACCGCCGGCCTGCTCGGCTGGCTGCGCGGCGAGGGGAACCTCCGTACGGCCTCCCTCGTGGGCGCCGCAGAGTACGTGAAGGCACGCCTCGACGCGGGCGCCACCGACGGCCCGGCCAACCGCCAGGTCGTGGCCTCCGTGCTGCGGCGTCCCGACGAGCCCGGCGAGCTGCTCGCGTACTGGACGGCGACGTACGGCCGCAACGTCCCCAAGCCCGTCAAGCGGGGGATCGCCGACGCCGTACGCCGCCTCTACCACGGCAAGTCGCTGCTGAAGTACGACACCGCGTCCAAGGGCTACCGCTTCGGCGACATCCTCAACCTGGTGCACGCGGCCCCGGACCCGGACAAGCCGTGGCAGGGCGAGCTGTTCCAGTACGCCCTCGACCGGCGGCACAACCCGGACACCGCCGTACCGCCCGCCTCGAACCGGGTCCTGACCGCGCACCGCGAACTGATGGCGCTGCCGGTCGACGAGCGGCGCGCGGTCGTCCTGTCGGACCACGGTGCCGAGCGGCTCGCGGCGGCCGGGATGACGTGGGAGGCGCTGGCGGGCTGGCTGCAGGGGCCGATGGACAAGGCGGCCTGGGAGGCGGTCGTGCCCTCCATGGGGTCGATGGCGTTGGTCCGCAACTTGCGGAACCTCGACCAGGCAGGTGTCTCCGACGAGGTGGCCGCCCGGGTCGCGGCGAAGATCAGTGACCCGGCGGAGGTCGCGCGCTCCCGGCAGTTCCCCTTCCGGTACCTCGCCGCGTACCAGCACGCGCCCTCGCTGCGCTGGTCGTACCCGCTGGAGCAGGCACTCGGCCACTCGCTGGCCAACGTGCCCGCGCTGCCCGGCCGCACGCTGGTGCTGGTCGACCGGTCGGGCTCGATGTGGGCGCGGCTGTCCGACCGCTCGGAGCTCAACCGCGCCGACGCGGCGGCGATCTTCGGTACGGCGCTCGCGCTGCGGGCGGCGGACGCGGATCTCGTCGAGTTCGGCACCAGCAGCAACAAGATCAAGTACCGCCGGGGCGAGTCCGTGCTGAAGATCCTCGGCCGCTTCGGAGACCTGGGCGGCACCGACACCAGCGCGGCGGTGCGCCGCCACTACAAGAAGCACGACCGGGTGCTGATCGTCACCGACGAGCAGTACGCCTTCAGCCACCACGGCGACCCGACCGAGCAGGTCCCGGCGAACGTGCCCGTCTACACCTGGAACCTCGCCGGATACCGGGCGGGCCACGGCCCGTCGGGCAAGGGGAACCGGCACACCTTCGGGGGACTCTCGGACGCGGCCTTCCGGATGGTTCCGCTGCTCGAATCGGCGCGGGACGCCGACTGGCCCTGGATGTCCGAGGCAGCCTGAGCCGCAAAGTCGTGGCCCGCACTTCTACGGGGGGTGCGGGCCACACCCTTGCCCGCCTCCATGATCGACATCTAACATTTCAGTCGTGGAGGCCATACGACCCGTCCGGCGCACCCTCCTCAGGGACCGCGCCTACGAAGCCATCCGGGACGCCATCGTGGCCGGGGAGCTCGAACCCGGTGCCGTGGTGCGCGACGCCGAGCTCGCCGAGCGGCTCGGGCTGTCCCGGGCGCCGGTGCGCGAGGCCTTCGCGCGGCTGGTCGACGAGGGGCTGCTGGAGAGCAAGCCGCAGAGCTACACCCGGGTGACCCCGGTCGTGGCAGCCGACGTACGGGACGCGGCGGCCGTGGTCGGTGCCATGCACGAGCTGGCCACCCGGGTCGCCGTGCCCCGCCTCTTCGCCGCGGACGTCCAGGCGATGCGCGCGGCCAACGAGCGGTTCGCCGCCGCCGTCGGCGCGGGTGACGTCGACGGGGCCCTGAGCGCGGACGACGCCCTGCACGACGTCATCGTCCGGGTCGCCCGCAACCACGCGGCGGCCGCCACCATCGCCCGCTACACCCCGCTCATCCGCCGACTGGAGCGCCGCCGCTTCGGCGAGAGCAGCTGCCGCTCGGCCGGACTGCACGAGCAGCTCATCGAGGCCTGTGCGGCCGGTGACGCTCAGACGGCGGTCCGTGTCACCGCGGAGATCTGGCGGAGCCTCGCAGACCTCGTCGATCTGACCGACGGCGACTGAGCCCGACCCCGGGAGGACCCATGTCCCTTTCCTCGTACGACCGCTACCCCCTCCTCTTCGGCCCCTCCCCGGTTCACCCCCTGGAGCGCCTGACCGCCCACCTCGGCGGCGCCTCCCTCTGGGCCAAGCGCGAGGACTGCAACTCCGGGGTCGCGTACGGCGGCAACAAGACGCGCAAGCTGGAGTACCTGGTCGCCGACGCCCTCGCGAAGGGCTGCGACACGCTCGTCTCGATCGGCGGGGTGCAGTCCAACCACACCCGCCAGGTCGCGGCCTGTGCCGCCCGCGCCGGACTCAAGTGCGTTCTGGTGCAGGAGAGTTGGGTGGACTGGCCGGACGCCGTGTACGACAAGGTCGGCAACATCCTGATCAGCAGGCTCGCCGGGGCCGACGTACGGCTGGTGAAGGCCGGCTTCGGGATCGGGTTCAAGGACAGCTGGGAGCAGGCGCTCAGGGAGGTCGAGGAGAGCGGAGGAAAGCCGTACGCCATCCCCGCGGGCGCCTCCGACCACCCGCTCGGCGGTCTCGGCTTCGCCGGATGGGCGTATGAAGTCGCCGAGCAGGAGCGGGAGTCGGGCGTCTTCTTCGACACCGTCGTGGTGTGCTCGGTGACCGGCTCCACGCAGGCCGGCATGGTCGCCGGGTTCCGTGCGCTGGAGGAGGCGGGCGGTCGGCGGCGCCGGGTGCTCGGTGTCGACGCGTCGGCGGCGCCCGCCCGCACCCGGGAGCAGATCGCGCGGATCGCCCACAACACCGGGCAACTCATCGGCGCACAGAAGGAGTTGACGGAGGCGGACGTCGAGCTGGACGATCGCTACCACGCGGGCACGTACGGCATCCCGGACGAGTCGACCCTGGAGGCGATGCGGCTCGCCGCCCGGACCGAGGGCATGGTCACCGACCCCGTGTACGAGGGGAAGTCGATGGCCGGGATGATCGACCTGGTCCGTCGCGGGGAGATCGGGCGGGATTCCACCGTCCTCTACGCCCACCTGGGCGGGCAGCCGGCGCTCAACGCGTACAGCGCGCTGTTCTAGCCTCGGAGCCTCGGAGCCTCGGAGCCTCGGAGCCTCGGAGCCTCGGAGCCCCGGCTCCGGCACCGTGGCCGCGACGGCCGGATACAGTGCACAGCGTGTGGGCCGACAACCAGCAGCGGGAACCGCGTACCGACGTGTCCGACGGCCCTCGCCGCCGGGCCACCATCCACGATGTCGCCCGGCTGGCGGGAGTGTCCCGTCAGACGGTCTCCCGTGCGGTCAACGACAAGGGCGAGATCGACCCGGCCACGAAGGAGCGGGTACTGGAGGCGGCACGGCTGCTGGACTACCGGCCCAGCCGGTTCGCGCGGGGGCTGGTGCGCAAGGGGACCGTGACCGCGGGGCTGGTGATCCCGGACCTGATGAACCCGTTCTTCCCCGAGGTGGCCGCCGGGGTGCTGGAGGCCGCCGAACAGCGCGGCTGGCAGGTCGTGGTGTGGGACTCCCGCACCGACCACGTGCGGGAGCGGGAGGCGCTCGACGTGCTGTCCCACCAGGCGGACGCGGTCGTGGGCTACTTCAAGAACCAGGACGACGTCCTCGCCCGGCACCTCGGAGGTGTGCCGCTGGTGCTGCTGGAGCGCGGCCCGCAGCAGACCCGGTTCGCGGCCGTGGGTATCGACGCCGCCGCCGGCCTGGAGCAGGGCATCGCCCACCTGGTCCGCGCGGGGCACCGCAGGATCGGCATGCTGGACGGCGACCGGCCCGACGCCCCCGGCCCCCGGCGGGAGGCCTTCCTGGCCGAGATCCGGCGGCACCGCCTGCCCGTCGACAACGGCTGGATCGTGAAGTGTCCCGAGCACAGTCTGGCCGGCGGCGAGGCCGGGATGGAGCAACTCCTGGACGCGCGGCCCGAGATGACCGCGGTCTTCGGGTTCAACGACCTGATCGCCGTCGGCGCGATGCGTTCCGCCCGTCGCCGCGGCCGTCGGGTCCCCGACGACCTGGCCGTCATGGGCTTCGACGGACTCTCGCTGGGTGAACTGGTGGAACCCGCGCTCACCACCCTGCACCTCGACAAACGACAGCTGGGACGCCTGGCCGTCGAGCAGGTGGCCCGGCTGCGGGCCGGCGAGGAGCCGCTCGACGGGGCGGACGCCTGGGTGATTCCCGAACTTGTGGTACGGGGTTCCGCCTGACGCCGCCCGGCCGTTGAAGGTGCGTCAGCAGATTGCCGACGTAGGTCCCTTGACACTGCTTTTCGGCCACCCCGATACTCGACGGCAACGTTCACGTGAACGTTCACGGCCCCTGAAGAACCCCCACGTCGCTGTCGGCCCCGAGCCCGGAACCACCGGTCGACATCGTTGTCTTCGATTCCCCCCACCCCGCAGACGGGCCCGCGGCAGCGCCCTGCCCCGGCCGAGCCGTGCCCGGAAAGTGAGTGCGCGCCGATGGAACACCGAACGATCTCCCGTAGACGTCTGCTGGGGGCTTCCCTCGGCGGTGTCGGCGGAGCCCTGTTGGGCCTGTCGGGATGCGGGGCGGACGACGGCTCGGCCTCCGCGGGCACCGACCACCTGAGCCTCTGGTACTGGAAGGGCTCGCTCAGCGACAAACTGCTCGCCACCGCCAGGCGCGCCGTGCCCGGCGTGCCGGGGCTGCGGGTGAAGGGCTCCCAGATCCCCGACGGCGACATCGACTCGAAGGTGCGCACCAGTCTCGCCGCCCGTGCCTATGTGCCGGACCTGACGGTCGTGAACTCCGACAACCTCGCCACGTTCTTCCCCGACGAGAACGAGTTCCTCGACCTGCGGACGCTGGGCGCAGACTCCGTCCGCGACCAGTACCTCGACTGGAAGTGGAAAGCCTGTTTCACCCCGACGGGCCGGATGATCGGCTTCCCTCTCGACGCCGGCCCCACGGCGCTCTACTACCGCAGGGACCTCTTCCGGCGGGCCGGACTGCCCCACGAGCCGCGGGAGGTCGCCGAGGAGATCTCCACCTGGGAGAAGTTCCTCGCCGCCGGGCGGACGCTCCGGACGAAGGGGCCCGGCAAGCCGTACCTGGTGAGCAACGTCGGCAACGTCTTCCAACAGGTCCTGCTCCAGAGCCCCAAGCAGTTCGTGGACGCCGACAACCGCTTCATCGGCGACCAGCCCCACATCCGGCACGCCTGGGACCTGTCCGTGGAGATGCTCCGCCAGGGACTCAGCGCCAGGATCACGGACGGCACTCCCGACTTCAACGCCGCCATGAGCGGCGGCCGGGTCGCCACGATGACCACGGCTGTGTGGGCCATCAACGGCCTCAAGGACTCCGCGCCGAAGACGTCCGGGGCCTGGCGGCTGACCACCATGCCGGACGGCCCCGCCAACTACGGCGGGTCCTACGTCACCCTGACCCGCTACTGCCGCGACCCGGAGGCCGCCTTCGCCTTCGTGAAGTGGCTGCTCGGGCCGGCGAACCAGCTCAAGAGCTACCAGGAGATGGCCCTGTTCCCCACCACTCCGGCCGCCTACGCCGACCCCGCGATGCACAAGCCCGACCCCTTCTTCGGCGGTCAGCAGCCCATCGACGTCTTCGGCCCGGCCGCCCAGAAGGCACCGGTCGTCTACTTCAGTCCGTACGAGGAGACCGCCAACACCCCGTTCTTCCAGGAGCTGACCAACGTGGAATCCCTCGGCAAGAAACCCGAACGGGCCTGGCGGGACGCGGTGAACACCGCCGAGACCACGCTGTCCCGGCTGGGGGTGAGCTGACGTGACCACAGTCGCCGACCCGGCGGACGCCGGTGCCCCCACGGCCGACGGCAGACAGCGGGCGGACGGCCGCGACGTGCGCGCCACCGCCCCGGGCGGACGCCGACGCCATGTCGGGCCCCTCCTCGCCATCTCCCCGTTCTATGTGCTGTTCGCCGTCTTCGGCGCCTTCCCGGTGGTCTTCTCCCTGTACCTGTCCTTCCAGGACTGGGACGGCATCGGCGACATGCGCTTCGTCGGCCTCAAGCAGTACGGCTGGCTGCTCGAGGACTCGGTGTTCTGGCACTCGGTGCTCAACACCTTCGAGATCTGGTTCCTGTCCACGGTGCCGATGCTGTTCCTGGCCCTGGTGCTCGCGTTCCTGCTGCACTCGCAGGTCCGGTTCACCGGCGCGTACCGGGTGGCGTACTTCATCCCCAACGTCACCTCGATGGTCGCCATGACCGTCGTCTTCGGCTCGGTCTTCGCCCAGACGGGCCTCGCCAACTCGGCGCTGCGACTGGTCGGGGTGGACGGTGTGGGCTGGCTGTCCTCCGAGTGGGGGATCAAGTTGTCCCTCTCGATCATGATCATCTGGCGGTGGGTCGGCTACAACGCCCTGATCTTCCTGGCCGGCCTCCAGGCCATCCCCACCGAGCACTTCGAGGCCGCCCGGGTCGACGGCGCGAACAGCTGGCAGACCCTCTTCCGGGTCGTGTTGCCGCAGCTGCGTCCGGTGGTCGTCTTCGCCGCCGTCACGTCCACCATCAACGGCCTGCAGATCTTCACCGAGTCCCAGGTGCTCTTCCAGTCGGGCGACGTCGGGACCACGGGCGGGCCCGGCCAGGAAGGTATGACCATCGTGCTCTATCTGTGGCAGAAGGCCTTCAAGGAGCACCAGTTCGGCTATGGGGCCGCGATGGGCTGGCTCCTCTTCGCGATCATCGCGGTCTTCACGCTCATCAACTGGCGGCTGGTCTCCGGCTCCGACAGCGAGGACCGCTCCGGCCTCGCCCGCCTGCTGCGCCGCAAGGGGGCACGCAATGGCCGCTGACGAGAGGACGACCGGAAGTGCGGGCCTCGCCATCGGCTCCGGCAGCAGGCTCACCCGAGCCGGTGTCCGGGGGGTGCTGGTGCTCGGTGCGCTGATCTCGCTGTTCCCCTTCTACTGGCTGGTGGTGATGGCCTCCGGCACCACCGAGGACATCTACCAGTACCCGCCCAAGCTGATACCGGGACCGCATCTCCTGGACAACATGCGGCGGGTGCTCGACACCGTCGACTTCTTCGGCTCGCTGCTCAACACCGTCGTCGCCGCGGTGCTCGGGACCGCGCTGGTGCTGTTCTTCGACTCGTTGGCCGCGTTCGCCTTCGCCAAGTACGAGTTCCCGGCCAAGAAGCTCCTCTTCGGCGCGCTGTTGATCACGTACATGATTCCCGCGCAGCTCTCCCTGGTGCCGCAGTTCGTCACCATGGCCGCGTTCGGCTGGGCCGGTTCACTGAAGGCGCTGATCATCCCCGGAGCGGCCAACGCCTTCGGCATCTTCTGGATGCGCCAGTACGCCCAGAACTCGCTGCCCGACGAGCTGCTGGACGCCGGACGGATCGACGGCGCCGGTTTCTTCCGTCTGTACTGGCAGATCGCGTTGCCGCTGTTCCGGCCGGCCCTCGCCTTCCTCGGCATCTTCACGTTCATCAGCATCTGGAACGACTACATCTGGCCGTTGGTCGTCATGATCGACCCCGACAAGGTCACCCTCCAGGTCGCTCTGGCGAACCTGAACGTCCTGTACAACACCGACTACTCGCTGGTGATGGCGGGGGCACTGATGAGCGTCGTCCCGCTGATCCTCGTGTTCCTGGTCGGGGCACGGCACTTCCTGCGGGACCTGGCAGCGGGGGCCACGAAGATGTGAGGACCTGGCCGGCGCTGTTCGTACGGGGGCCCTTGCTCGTAAGGTGCGCACAGGGTCCCCGGTGCGAGGAGTTTGTGGATGGCGCAGGTCAGGCCCATGCGTGCGGACGCCCGGCGCAACTACGAGCGGTTGCTGGAGGTGGCGGCGGAGGCCTTCGCCGAGCACGGGGAAGGCGCGTCCCTCGACGACATCGCCAAGCGGGCCGGGGTCGGGACCGGCACGCTGTACCGGCACTTCCCCACGCGCCAGGCGCTTCTGGAGGAGGCGTACGTCGACCGGATCGAGGCGATCGCGGCGCGCGCGGACGAGATCGCGGCGCGGCTGCCGCCGGGCGACGCCCTGGTGGAGTGGCTGAACGAACTCGGCGTGGGGATGATCCAGGTCCGTGGGCTGAGGGCGCTGCTGGGGTCGACCGTCACGGACGGCAGTTCGGCCGCGGCCACCGTGTGCGCCGGCACGATGAAGGCGGCGGCGACGCGGCTGGTGGAGGCGGCACAGCGGGAGGGGACCCTGCGAGCGGACGTCGATCCGGTCGACGTGCTGCGGCTCGCGCACGGAGTCGCCACGGCGTCGGAGTTGGCCGACGGGCAGGGGAAGACCATCCGGCGGTACGTGTCGTTGCTGACGGAGGGATTGAGACCGGGAACGGCGGACGCGGAGAGCTGAACGCCGGGCGCCCCCTGCGACGGGGGCGCCCCGGTGGTCGTGGCGGTGGTTACAGGGACTGGGCCGCCGGCTTCACCATGCCCCGTACCGTGCGGGACTTCACGAAGTCGCCCATCGCCGTCATGTCCCACTCGCCGGAGAACTGGCGGACCAGCTTCGCCATCATCACGCCGGTCTGTGCTTCGGCGTTGGTGAGGTCGAAGCGGACGAGTTCCTCGCCGGTCGCAGCGTCCAGGAGGCGGCAGTAGGCCTTGGCGACCTCGGTGAACTTCTGGCCGGAGAACGAGTTGACCGTGAAGACCAGGCCGGTGACCTCCTGCGGGAGACGGCCGAGGTCGACCACGATCACCTCGTCGTCGCCGCCGCCCTCACCCGTGAGGTTGTCGCCGGAGTGCTTGATCGCGCCGTTCACGATGGACAGTTTGCCGAAGTAGCAGCTGTCGATGTGGTTGCGCTGCGGGCCGTACGCGATGACCGAGGCGTCCAGGTCGATGTCCTTGCCGCGGTACGCCGGTTCCCAGCCGAGGCCCATCTTGACCTGGGACAGCAGGGGGCGGCCGCCCTTGACCAGGGAGACGGTCTGGTTCTTCTGCAGGCTGACCCGGCCCTTGTCGAGGTTGATCTTCCCGGCGCCGGGGACGGGGGCGGGCGGGGCCGGGGGCGCGGCGGGGGCCGGGGGCGCGCTGACCCGCGGGTCGAGCGGCGGGGCCGGCGGCGCCACCGGGGGCTGCATGGCCGGCGGGGGAGGAGCCACCGGCTGGGCGGAAGCGGCGGCCGGGGCGGCGGGCTCCTCCACGGAGACGCCGAAGTCGGTGGCGATGCCCGCGAGGCCGTTGGCGTACCCCTGGCCGACCGCGCGGGCCTTCCAGGCGCCGTTGCGGAGGTAGACCTCCACGATCACCAGGGCCGTCTCGGTGCCCAGCTGCGGGGGCGTGAACGTGGCCAGCACGCTGTTGTCGTCCGCGTTGCGGATGGTGGCCGTCGGCTCGATGCCCTGGAAGGTCTGGCCGGCCGCGTCCGGGCTGGCGGTGACGACGATCTTCTCGATGCCCGGGGGGACGGCGGAGGTGTCGACGGTGATCGCGTCCGGGGCCGTGCCGCCGCCCGAGCGGTAGGTCACGCCGGGGCCGGTGGGCTGGTTGTAGAAGATGAAGTCGTCGTCGGAGCGCACCTTGCCGTCGGCGGTGAGCAGCAGGCCCGATACGTCGAGCCGCACCGGGGCGGCGACGTCCACCGTCACGCGGGCGGCGGAGAGGGGGATGTTCGAGCCGGGGGTCATAGCTGTCATGCCCCATTGAACGAGCGAAGGCGTTTTACCGTTCCCTTACCGAGGGCCAATCGGGTCGCTGTCGCTCAGCGGCTGTTGCGGGGGTGGGCGCGGGCGGCGCGTTCGTTGCCCCGTTTGTAGTTACCGGTCCAGCGGGCCATGACGAGCTGGGGGTCGGACGCTGACTCGACCTCGGCGAGGAACCGTGCGGCGCGGGCACCCTTGAGGGTGGTCGCGAGGTGATGGTGGTGGGAGATGTGGACGGTGCCGTTCGCGTGCGCCTCGTAGCTGAATCCGTGGGGGCCGGCCATGTCCGGGAGGGTATGGGTTCGGCGGCGGCGGCCTCCAGTGGATTTCGCCCCCGCCGCCCCGATCCGCCCCGTTGGAGTCCGCTTACGGCACCACCACGATCTTCCGCCCCACCCCCGCCTTGAACTGGTCCAGTGCCTCCGGGTAGCGGTCCAGCGGGATGCGGTCGCTGATGAAGACCTCCGGGTCCAGGACACCGTTCGCGAACAGTTCCGCCGCCCGCTCGAAGCTGTGCAGGACCGCCATCGAGCCGGTGATGGTGATCTCCTGGTTGTAGATGCGGTACGGGTCGATCGTCACCCGCGTCGCGTAGTCGGCGACGCCGAACTGGAGGAAGGTGCCCGCCTTGGCCACGCGGCCCAGGCCGTCCTGGATCGCCGCCGCGTTGCCGGTCGCGTCGACCACGAGGTCCCAGCCCTGCGGCCGGTCGAGTTCGTCGGCGCCGGTCGCCGAGGACGACACCCCGAGCCGCTGGGCCGTGGCCAGGCGCTGCTCGTTGATGTCCACCATGTCCACGCTCGCCGCCCCCGTCCGCTTGGCGAGCTCCAGCATCATCAGGCCCATCGTCCCGGAGCCGTAGATCAGGACGTGGGCGCCGAGGCGGGACTGGAGGACGTCGTAGCCGCGGACGGCGCAGGAGAGCGGTTCGACCAGTGCCGCGTCCTGGGTGCGCACGTGCTCGGGCAGCTTCACGCAGTTGGCCACCGGGGCCACCGCGAACTGCGCCGCGCCCCCGGCCGTGGTGACGCCGATCGCGGCCCACCTCTCGCAGAGGTTGTTGTGGCCCGTACGGCAGTACCGGCACTCGTAGCAGTACAGCGAGGGATCCACCGCGACCCGGTCGCCGACCGCGACCTCCGTGACCTGGGTACCCACCCCGACCACCTCGCCCGCGAACTCGTGCCCGGGCACGATCGGCAGCTTCGGTGCGAACTCGCCCTGGAGGATGTGCAGGTCGGTGCCGCACAGGCCGCAGGCGGCGACCTCGACGACGACCTCGCGGGGTCCCGGCGTCGGGTCCGGGACCTCGGTGACGACGGCACGGCCCACGGACTCGATGACGGCGGCCTTCATTTCACGGCTCCCAACGACAGGCCCTGGACCAGCTTGTCCTGGGCGGCGAACCCCGCGGCGAGCACCGGCAGGGAGATCACGAGCGACGCGGCGCACACCTTCGCCAGGAACAGGCCCTGGCTGGTGATGAAGCCGGTCAGGAAGACGGGGGCGGTCTCGGCCACCACACCCGTCAGCACGCGGGCGAAGAGCAGTTCGTTCCAGCTGAAGATGAAGCAGATGAGCGCTGTCGCGGCGATTCCCGGGAGGGCGATGGGGGCCACCACGCGCGCCAGGATCGTCGGCAGGGGCGCCCCGTCGACCTTCGCCGCCTCGATCACCGCGACCGGGACCTCGGCGAGGAAGGACTGCATCATCCACACCGCTATCGGCAGGTTCATCGAGGTGTAGAGGATGACCAGCAGCCAGATGTTGTCGAGCATGCCGGTGTTCTTCGCGAACAGGTAGATCGGCAGCAGGCCCGCCACGGCCGGGAGCATCTTCGTCGACAGGAAGAAGAACAGGACGTCCGTCCACTTCTTCACCGGCCGGATCGACAGCGCGTACGCCGCCGGGAAGGCCAGGAGGAGCACGAACAGCGTCGACGCCAGCGAGGCCACCGTCGAGTTGACCAGCGCCGGCCAGGGGCTCGCGCCGCCGCCGGTGCCGAAGAACTCGCGGTAGCCGTCCAGGGTGAGGGCGGCCCCGAAGGAGGGCGGATTGGTTGCCGCGTCCTGCTCCGAGTGGAAGGACGTCAGGGCCATCCAGGCGATGGGGAGGAAGAAGACGATCCCCAGCAGCCAGGCCACCAGGCCGAGGCCCGATCCTTTACGACGGCCACTGCGCGGTCGTACGGCGATGCCGCTCATGCCCGACCCACCTCCTCGCGGAACAGGGACGACACCACGCGCAGGGCGAAGGTCGCGATGATGATCGATCCGATGACCACCAGGACGCCGGCGGCCGAGGCGAGGCCGTTCTCGTGGGCCTGGTAGAAGCTCTGGTAGACGGTGTAGGGGAGGTTGGCGGTGCCCAGGCCGCCGGACGTGATCGTGAAGACCGCGTCGAAGTTCTGGACGATGTAGATCGAGCCCAGGAGCGCCCCGAGTTCGAGGTAGCGGCGCAGGTGCGGGAGCGTCAGATAACGGAAGATCTGCCAGTTGCTCGCGCCGTCGACCCTCGCCGCCTCCATCTGCTGCTGGTCGCGGCTCTGCAGGCCGGCCAGCAGGATCAGCATCATGAACGGGGTCCACTGCCAGACGAGGGAGGCCTCGACCGCGAGCAGCGGGGTGTTGGAGATCCAGTCCGGCTGTGGACCGCCCACATAGTGCAACAACCCATTGAGCAGGCCGTATTCAGGGTTGTACAGCACATGCTTCCAGAGCAGGGCCGCCGCCACCGGGACCACCAGGAAGGGGGCGATGAGGAGCGTGCGGACCACGCCCCGGCCGCGGAACTTCCGGTCAAGGAGCAGTGCCAGGGCCAGTCCCAGGATCAGGCTGGCGAGGACCACCGCGACCGTCAACAGGACCGTCGTCCACACGGACTGGCGCAGGTCGGCGTCGGTCAGCACCTGTTGGTAGTTGTCGAGGCCGGTGAAGTGGCGGGCCTTGGGATAGAGGGCGTTCCAGTCGAAGAAGGAGATCACCAGCGTGGCCACGAACGGGAGTTGGGTGACCACGATCATGAAGATCAGGGCGGGGAGCAGCGGGGCGCGGGTGGCCCAGGCACGCAGGCGGGCGGAGGGCTGCCGCACGGTGGGTACGGGAGTGGTGGCTGTCGGAGCCGTTGCGGTCGCGGTCATCGTCCCTCGTACTCCTCGGAGATCCGCTCGGCGAGCTGCTGGGACTTCTTCAGGGCCGATGCGACGGACTGGCGTCCGGCGATGGCCGCGCTGATCTGCTGGGAGACCTTGGTGCCGAGATCGGTGAACTCGGGGATGCCGACGAACTGGATGCCGGGCGCGGGACGCGGCTGCACGCCGGGGTCGTTGGGCTTGGCGCCCTCGATGGCCTTCTTGGTCATCTCCTGGAAGGCGGCGGCCTCCTTGGCGTAGGCCGGATTCGTGTACGTCGACGCGCGCTTGCCGGCCGGGACGTTGGCCCAGCCGATCTGGTCGCCGACCAGTTGCTCGTACTGCTTGCTCGACGCCCAGGAGATGAACTTCCAGGCCTTGTCGGGGTTGCGGGAGGCGTCCTGGATGCCCCAGGCCCAGGTGTAGAGCCAGCCGGCGGACTCGGTCTTCTCGACGGGGGCGGGTGCGTAGCCGAGCTTGCCCTTGACCGGGGAGTTCGCCGCCTCCAGGGATCCGGCCGCGGAGGTGGCGTCGTACCACATGGCGACCTTGCCCTGGGTCAGATTGTTGAGGCACTCGGCGAAGCCGGACTGGGCGGCGCCGGACTCGCCGTGCTCTCGGACCAGGTCGACATAGAACTTCACCGCCTTCTCGAACTCGGGGGAGTCGAGCCGTGCCTTCCAGTCCTTGTCGAACCAGGTGCCGCCGAAGGTGTTCACGACCGTGGTCAGGGGTGCCATGACCTCGCCCCAGCCCGGCAGGCCGCGCAGGCAGATGCCCTTCATGCCGGGCCGGGCCCCGTCGACCTTGGCGGCCAGGTCGGCCACCTGGGTCCAGGTCGGGTGCGCGGGCATCGTCAGGCCCTTCTGGGCCAGGACGTCCTTGCGGTACATCAGGAAGGACGACTCGCCGTAGAAGGGCTGGCCGTAGAGTTTGTGGTCGTCGCCGGTCAGTGACTGGCGCATCGGCTTGAGGACGTCCTGTTCGTCGTACGCCGGGTCCTTGGCGACGTAGGAGTTCATCTCGTGCAGCCAGCCGTTGCGGGCGTAGATCGGTATCTCGTAGTTGGAGAGGGTGGCGACGTCGTACTGGCCGGCCTGGTTGGCGAAGTCCTGGCTGATCTTGTCGCGGACGTCGTTCTCGGGCAGGACGGTGAAGTTGACCTTGATGCCGGTCTCTTTGGTGAAGTGGGCGGCGGTGAGCTTCTGCAGCTCGGTCATCTGGGGGTTGTTGACCATCAGGACGTTGATGGAGTTGCCGCCCGACCCGGACCCGCCCGCTCCGACCCAGCAGCCGGAGAGCAGCGGGGCGAGCAGCGTCCCTGCGGCGGCCATGGCGAGCGTGGCTCGCGGGGGCCGTCGTCGGCTCTGGGTTCGCATGGATCGCTCCTGGACGTATGGGGAGAAAGGCATATGAGGAGATAAAGGGCGTCGCGGGGCGTCAGGGTGCCCTGCGAAGGGGTGAGTCGGTTGTTCAGACGCGGATGACCTGGGGTCCCAGCAGTGAGTAGCGGTGGGCCTCGGCCGTGGGGAGGAGGGTGCTCGTCACGATCGTCTCCAGGCTGCCGATGTCGGCGAACCGGCAGAAGCTGACCGCTCCGAACTTGGTGTGGACGCCCGCGAACACGGTGCGGCGCGCGGCCCGGACGGCCTGTGTCTTGACCTCGCTGACCGCCGGGTCGGGGGTGGTCAGTCCGTGTTCGCGGGAGATGCCGTTGGCGCCGATGTAGGCGAGGTCGACGACGAAGCCGGCCAGCATCTTCGTCGTCCAGTGGTCGACCGTGGCGAGGGTGCCGGAGCGGACCCGGCCGCCCAGCAGCAGGACGGAGGTGTTCTCGGTCTCGGCGAGCGCGCCCGCGACCGGCAGGGACGCGGTGACCACGGTCAGCGGCCGGTCCCTGGGCAGTGCCTCGGCGATGAGCTGTGGGGTGAAGCCCTCGTCGACGAAGACCGTCTCGGCGTCCCCGAGCAGCTCGGCCGCGGCGGCCGCGATCCGGCGCTTCTCGGGTACGTGGCTGGTGGCGCGGAAGGCGAGCGTCGTCTCGAAGCCGGCGCTCTCCACCGGATAGGCCCCGCCGTGGGTGCGGCGGACCAGGCCGTGGTCCTCCAGGGCGCGCAGATCCCGCCGTACGGTCTCCTTGGCCACGCCCAGGTCGTCGGCGAGCGCGGAGACGTCGACCGAACCGGTGGCGCGGGCGACCCGGACGATCTCCCGCTGGCGTTCTTCCGCCGTCCTCGTGTCCATACCCGTCACCCGCTTCCGTGCCTGCCTGCCCGTTCGGGCCCGGTGGGGCCCATGGGGGAAAGTTCTACAGCGGGTGCGCGGCAGTGACCAGGCCTGTTGCGGGCTCGATGCTGCCCGTGTGTGCCCGTTCACGGGACGGCGTGACCGTCTCGGACCTGCGGGGCAGGGAGCGGAGGCGCGCGATCGGGCAGCGCGGATGCCCGAATGCGGCGGCGGGCGGGCCCGTTCGGTGCCCGCCTGCCGCCGCGAACGATGGTTTTGCGCCGCGTCGGTGCGGCGGGTCGGTGCGCCGCGTCGGTCCGTGCGGTCGCCGGGTCAGTACGGCCAGATCGGCGGGTCGCTGACGAAGTGGCCGCCCAGGTAGGCGTGGCCCACGTTGTCAGGGTCCAAGTCGCCCTGCTCGGCGATCAGCTTCTCGGCGTACGGCTCGGAGTCGTCCTTCGGCTCGTAGCCGAGGGCCCGCGCGGTGCTCAGGTCCCACCACAGGCGGGTGTTGGCGGAGGAGCCGTAGACGACGGTATGCCCGACGTTCTCGGCGGTCAGGGCCGCGTGGAAGAGGCGGGCGCCGTCGGCCGGGCTCATCCACACCGACAGCATGCGCACGCTGGTCGGCTCGGGGAAGCAGGAGCCGATGCGGACGGAGACGGTCTCGATGCCGTGCTTGTCCCAGTAGAACTGGGCGAGGTCCTCGCCGAACGACTTGGACAGGCCGTAGAAGGTGTCCGGGCGGCGCGGGGTGTCGATCGGGATGAGGGGGTCGTCGCCCTGGGGGCGCGGGGTGAAACCGACCGCGTGGTTGGAGGAGGCGAAGACGATGCGCTTCACGCCCTCCTCGCGGGCGGCCTCGTACAGGTTGTACGTGCCCGCGATGTTCGCCGAGAGGATCTTCTCGAAGGGGGCTTCCAGGGAGATGCCCGCGAGGTGGATGATCGCGTCGACACCCCGCACGGCCTCCCGCACGGCGTCCTTGTCGGCGAGGTCCGCGGTGATGGCGTCCGGGTCGCCCTCGATCGGGCGCACGTCGAGCAGGCGCAGCTCGTAGTCGAAGGCCGGGAGCAGATTCCGCATCAGGGTGCCGAGCCCGCCGGCGGCGCCGGTGAGCAGAACGGTGCGGGGAGCTGGCATCCTCGGGTCTCCTTGAGTCGACGGCCGCATGCATGGATCCCATTCACATGCGTGGACACGCTATGGATCGTGGGTGTCCTCCGTCAAGTGTGGCGCGAACCCGGCGGATCCGCTCTGTGATGCGTGTTTGGGCGCTTGACCGGCCCCAACGGGAATCCCTAGGCTGGCGTCGTTCATAGATATGGATGCAAATCATAAACGTGAGCGCTCGTTCTAGGGAGAGCCCGTGACGTCAGCCCCCCTCGCCACTCGACTCGGCATTCCCAGCGGGCCGCTGTTCTTCCCCGTCACCGCCTACGGCCCCGACGGCTCGGTGGACCTGGACGCCTACCGCGCCCATGTGCGCCGCGGGATCGAGGCCGGCGCCGCCGCCGTCTTCGCGTGCTGCGGCACCGGGGAGTTCCACGCGCTCACGCCCGAGGAGTTCGAGGCGTGCGTGCGCGCGGCGGTGGCGGAGGCGGCGGGCCGGGTGCCGGTCGTCGCGGGCGCCGGATACGGCACCGCGCTCGCCGTGCGGTACGCGCGGCTCGCCGAGGCGGCCGGCGCGGACGGGCTGCTCGCCATGCCGCCCTACCTGGTCGTCGCCGGCCAGGAGGGGCTGCTGCGGCACTACCGGGAGGTCGCCGCGGCGACCCCGCTGCCGGTGATCGTCTACCAGCGCGACAACGCCGTCTTCACCCCGGAGTCCGTCGTGGAGCTGGCACGCACCGACGGGATCATCGGCTTCAAGGACGGCCTCGGCGACCTCGACCTGATGCAGCGGATCATCAGCGCCGTGCGCACCGAGGTTCCGGGCGACTTCCTCTACTTCAACGGGCTGCCGACCGCCGAACAGACCCAGCTCGCCTACCGCGGCATCGGCATCACGCTCTACTCCTCCGCCGTCTTCTGCTTCGCCCCGGAGATCGCCCTCGCCTTCTACGAGGCCCACAAGACCGGCGACGACGCCACCGCCCACCGTCTCCTCGACGGCTTCTACCGGCCCTTCGTCGACCTGCGCGCCCAGGGCCGCGGCTATGCCGTCGCCCTCGTCAAGGCCGGCGTACGGATGCGCGGACTCGACGTGGGAGAGGTGCGGCCCCCGCTGCACGAGCCGAGCGAGGATCATGTGAAACAGCTCGCCCAGATCGTCGAGCGGGGATACGCCCTGCTGGACGAGGGCAATTGAATCCTCCCCCAGCTGAAGCAGGGGGATTCCTGGCTCACGCAGCCTGCGGGTCAGCGACCCGACAGGTCCTTCCACGATCAACACCAGCCGGGTTGAAACCAGCCCGGTTTGTACGACAAAGCTTGGAGGTGCATGTGCTGTCTTGGCTCTCGATCAACACGGTGTACGCGCTTGGTTCTCGCAACGCACGGCATGCAGTTTACCCGAGCAGGTGGACGGTTTTTCGCCCTATGGGCGAAGTCCCGCTTCCTGCCCTGCTCCGCAGGAGTCCGATTCCTCCCGGGCCTGAAGGCCGAGGCCGAGGCATCCTCGGAGGAACCCGGTGAAGGCGTCGACGTTCGTCTACCCCTGGGATGTCAACGGGGACCCGGAAGCCGCGGAACGCATCGCCGCGCTCGGAGTGCGGCAGGTGACCCTGGCCGCCGCCTACCACTCCACGCGCGCGCTCACCCCCCGCCACCCGCGCCACCGCATCGTCACCGCCGAACACGCGGCCGTGCTGTACCCCACGGACGACCGGTGGGCGGGGCGGGAGCTGCGCCCGTACGCCGCCGGCGACTGGGCCCCCGGAGACGCGTTCGGCGAGGCGGCGGGCGCGCTCGCGGACGCCGGTCTGGAGGTGCACACCTGGGTCGTCCTCGCGCACAACTCCCGTCTGGGCGCCGAGCACCCGGACACCTCGGTCGTCAACGCCTACGGCGACCGCTACCCGTGGGCCCCCTGCATCGCGCAGCCCGCCACCCGCGCATACCTGGTCGACCTGGCCGCCGAGGCCGCCGTACGCCCCGGAGCGGCCGGCACCGAACTCGAGTCCCTCGGCTGGTACGGGCTCCAGCACCTGCACGCCCACGACAAGACCGCCGGGATCGGCCTCGGGGACGCGGGCCAGTACCTGATGGCGCTCTGCTTCTGCCCGACCTGCCGGGGGGGCTACGGCCTTCAGGGCCTGGACGCCGACGAACTGGCGGCCGCCGTACGCGAGGCGCTGGCGCCGGTGTGGCGGGGCGCGCCCGACGACGAAGGCTGGGCGGGGGTCGAGAAGCTGCTCGGGGAGACGAACGCGGCCGCCACGCGCGCGTGGCGCGACGACATCGCCCGCACGCTCCAGGAGACGGCCGTCGCCGCCGTCCGGGCCGCCGCTCCCGAGGGGTTCCAGGTGCTTCTGCACGCCGACCCCGTGACCTACCACGTCGGCGCCAACCCGGGCGTCGATCCCGCGCACATCCTGTCCGTCGCGGACGGCGTGGTCGTACCGTGCGCGGGCGGCACCGCCCCGCTGACGCCGTTCGCGGAGCACCGGCGGGCCGACACCGTGGTCGCCGCCAACTTCGGGCTGGTCTCCGGGATGGGCGGCAGCCCCGGCACGCTCGCTGCGGACGCGGTGCGGGCCCGGGAGCTGGGAGCCACGGAACTGCGGCTGTATCACGCCGGGTTGGCGTCGGACGGCGACCTGGAGACGGCCCGGGAGGCGCTCGCCGGGCTGTGAAGCAGCGGCACCACGGTCAGCAGCCACAGCGCGCCGAGGACGGCCAACAGGGTCCGGTGGCCGACCGGTGCGACCAGGGCGGCGCCCACGGCCAGCCCGAGCACGTTCGGCGCGAACATCAGGGTGTTGGCCGTGGCGACCGCCCTGCCCAGCAGCGGACCCGGCGTCTCGCGTTGCACGGCCGTGAGCGCGGCGATCAGCACGCAGGGCAGGCCCGCGCCGATCGCCGCGCTGCACACCAGGGCCAGGGGGTCCGACGGAACGGCCCGCAGCGCCACCGCGACGGCCGTGACGGCGATACCGCAGGCCGCGAACCGGTGCGTCCCGAGTCGCCGTAGCCCGGGGCCCGACGCCAGGCCGACCACGACCGAGCCGGCGCCCTGCACGGCGTACAGCACACCGGCGTACGCGGGGGAGTGCCCGAGGCCCTCGACGACGGCGTAGATCAACGCCCCGTTGACGCCCGCGCACATCATGGTCGCGCCGCCCGCCAGGACCAGCGACCGCAGCCGGGGGCACCTCCGCAGATGCCGGGCCCCCTCGGCGGTCCGCTCGCGCCAGCCGTTCGCGGGCCGCTCGGGCTTCTCCTCGTGGACGCGCAGAGCGGCGTACAGGCCCGCGGCGAGGACGAAGGTGACCGCGTCCAGCAGGGCGACGCTCGGACCGCCGTAGGCCGCGCAGAGGCCGGCTCCGGCCAGCGGGGCCACCAGCTTCACGCCCTCGCTCGCCGTCATCCGCAGTCCGTTGAAGTCGCCGAGCAGCGACGGGCCCACGGCGGCGGCGACCAGGGCGGACTCCGCGGCGTCATGGACGACGCCGGCGGCGCCGTACACGAACAGGACCGCGTACAGCAGCCAGAGGTCCCGCGCCGAGCCGACGGTGAGGAGGGTGAGCAGGAGGGCGCCCAGCGACAGGTTCACGCCGATCAGCAGCGGCTTGCGGCGGAACCGGTCGGCGAGCGTGCCGAGGAGCGGGCCAGCGAGGGTCGGTGCCCACAGGGCGAGCAGGCACAGCGCGGCAAGTCCGTCCGACCCGGTGAGTTCCTTGACCCATACGCCGGACGCCAGCCACAGCGCCGACGTGCCGAAGCCGGAGACCACGACTCCGGCGAGGTACAGCCCCGCCTCGCGGTCGCGCAGGACGCGCACCACCGGCCAGGTCCGTGCCCGTGCCCTTGCCCTTGTACGTTTCGTCGTCATGCCTGGTCATCGTGCGGCTAAGGAGGGGGCGTACGGATCGGGCAGGTGCCCTAGAAGTGCGGGGGACCGGACGGATTCCGCTGAGGGGCTGTCGGCCGGACGCCGGCGAGTTCGTGCGGACGCAGCGAGCCGGGTCGCGGTGCGGCGATGAGTTCGGGGCGTGGTGCGGCGATGAGTTCGGGGCGTGGGGCCGGTCCACCCTCCGAGGACAGCTCGCATCCCGCATCCTGGTTCCCTGAGGAGCAGCACATGACCGACCCGACGACCTTCGACCTCGAACCGCAGGCCCGGATCGTCGCCCGCCTCGCGGAGGGCGTGACCGACGAGCAGCTCGCGGACCCGACGCCGTGCCCGGACCTCGCGGTGCGCAACCTGCTGGGGCACCTGACCGGTCTGGCCGTCGCCTTCCGTGACGCGGCGCGCAAGGACCTGGGGGCCACGACCGAGACCCCGCCGAACACCGCCGTGCCCGACATCGGACCCGGCTGGCGCGAGGAACTCACGAAGGCCCTCGAAGAACTCGCCGACGCCTGGCGCGACCCGGCAGCCTGGACCGGCATGACCCGCGCGGGCGGCGTCGACCTGCCCGGCGCGGTCGCCGCCGCCGTCGCGGCCGACGAACTGGCCATCCACGGCTGGGACCTGGCCCGCGCGACAGGGCAGTCCTACGCCCCCGACCCCACCGTGCTCCAGGTGTCGCACGACTTCCTCCGCGCCGCCGCAGAGGAGGGCGACGACGGAGGCGGCATCTTCGGTCCGGTCGTCCCCGTCCCCGCGGACGCCCCGCTCCTCGACCGGGCGGTGGGGCTGAGCGGGCGGGATCCGCGGTGGTCGCCGAGGCGGTGACCTGTGCTTTGCCACATCGCGTCGGCACGCTGATCCAGACGCCCTGAACCCTTCCGGGTTCAGGGCGTCATCAGGTCTGCATTGCGTAAGCGAACAGGTGAAGCAGCCCGACCGGCCGACGGGTCTTTGCCGAAACCCCACCTTCCTTTGTCAGAAGCATTGACGAAACACACACCCCCTCCCTACCTTCAACCCCGTCGTACTTCGTACGTCATATATGAGACGCGATACGTGAGATCCGATACGCGATATCCGAGAGGCGCGCATGACCTCTGTGCCCACGCCGATCCCCTCCCGCACGCAGTACGTGCTGGAAGGGATCAAACACCGCATCCTCACCGGGCAGTTGACGCCCGGTCAGGCCCTCGTCGAGACCGAACTAGCCGCGCAGTTCGGGGTCTCCAAGACCCCGGTGCGCGAGGCGCTCAAGACGCTGGCCGGCACCGGGCTCGTGGTGATGAACCAGTACAAGGGCGTCACGGTGCGCATGGTGGACGCGGACATGGCGCGCGAGGTCTACGACGTGCGGCTCCTCCTGGAACCCGAGGCGCTGAAGCGGGCGGTGCGGCGCGGGGCCTCCCTCGACGCCGCACGTGACGCGCTGACCCGGGCCGACGAGGCCACGGACACCGCCGAACGCTCCCTCGCCAACCGGGAGTTCCACCGCGCCCTGTACCTGCCGTGCGGCAACCCGCTGCTGGGCCGGATGCTCGACGAGGTCCGCGACCAGGCGGCCCTGGTCTCCGCCGTGGCCTGGGCGGCGTCGCCGTCCTGGGACCGGGAGGCCGGCGAGCACCGGGAGATCCTGCGGCTCGCCCTCGCCGGTGACGCCGACGGCGCGGCACTCGCGCTGCACGCGCACATCGGGTCGTTCGTGCAACGGGCTTTTCCGCAAGCGGAGTCCGAGTCCGAGGTCCAGGGAGAGGGTGGTCAGGCATGACGATCTCGTTCGAGACCCAGCGGACGGCTCTGGCCGACGTGGTGGCGATCCCGGTGACCCCGTTCGCCGAGGACGGAAGCCTCGACCAGGACAACCACCGGGCCCTGCTGCGCCGTCTGCTCGACGGCGGGGTCAGGACCCTCACCCCCAACGGCAACACCGGGGAGTTCTACGCCCTCACCCCGCAGGAGCGGCAGCTGGTCACCGAGTGGACCGTCGACGAGGCCGGCGACCGTGCCGTGATCCTTGTCGGGGTCGGGCACGACGTGCCGACCGCCGTCGCCTCCGCCCGGCACGCCCGGGAGCTCGGCGCCCAGATGGTCATGGTCCACCAGCCGGTCCACCCGTACGTCTCGCAGAGCGGCTGGGTCGACTACCACCGCGCGATCGCCGAGGCGGTGCCCGAGCTGGGCGTCGTCCCGTACATCCGCAACACCCAGCTGCGCGGTGCCCGCCTCGCCGAACTCGCCGACGCCTGCCCCAACGTGATCGGTGTGAAGTACGCCGTCCCGGACGCGGCCGCCTTCGCGGCGTTCGCCCGGGACGCCGGCCTCGACCGCTTCGTGTGGGTCGCGGGTCTCGCCGAGCCCTACGCCCCCTCGTACTTCTCCGCGGGCGCCACCGGCTTCACCTCGGGCCTCGTGAACGTCGCCCCGTCCGTTTCGCTGGACATGATCGAAGCGCTTCGAGCCGGTGACTATCCGGCCGCGATGAAGGTCTGGGAGCAGATTCGCCGCTTCGAGGAACTCCGCGCGGCCAACGGCTCCGCCAACAACGTCACCGTCGTCAAGGAGGCCCTCGCCTCCCTGGGCCTGTGCCGCCGCGACGTCCGCCCGCCGAGCCGGCAGCTGCCCGAGGGCGAACGTGCCGAGGTCGCCGCCATCGCCTCCGGGTGGTCCATATGAACCAGCCGCGGAACAAGAAGAGCCCCGAGGAACTGCGAAGCCACCAGTGGTACGGCACCGACGGCCTGCGTTCCTTCAGCCACCGCGCCCGCACCCGCCAGCTCGGCTACCTCCCCGAGGAGCACCTGGGCAAGCCGGTCATCGCGATCCTCAACACCTGGTCAGACATCAACCCCTGCCACGTCCACCTGCGCGACCGTGCGCAGGCCGTGAAGCGGGGCGTGTGGCAGGCGGGCGGCTTCCCGCTGGAGTTCCCGGTCTCCACCCTCTCCGAGACCTTCCAGAAGCCGACCCCCATGCTCTACCGCAACATGCTCGCGATGGAGACCGAGGAGCTGCTGCGCTCCTACCCGGTCGACGGCGCCGTGCTGATGGGCGGCTGCGACAAGTCCACGCCGGCCCTGCTGATGGGCGCCGCGACGGCCGACCTGCCCGCCGTCTTCGTGCCCGCCGGGCCCATGCTGCCGGGGCACTGGCGCAACGAGGTCCTCGGCTCCGGCACCGACATGTGGAAGTACTGGGACGACAAGCGGGCCGGCCTCATCGGCGACTGCGAGATGACCGAGCTGGAGAGCGGCCTCGCCCGCTCACCCGGCCACTGCATGACGATGGGTACGGCGTCCACGCTGACGGCCGCCGCGGAAGCCCTCGGCGTCACGGTCCCGGGGGCCTCCAGCATCCCGGCCGTCGACTCCGGGCACGACCGGATGGCAGCCGCGGCGGGCCTCAGGATCGTCGACCTGGTCCACCAGGACCGCAAACTCTCCGACATCCTCACCCGTGACGCGTTCGAGGACGCGGTGACGACCGTCCTCGGCCTCGGCGGCTCCACCAACGCCGTGATCCACCTGATCGCCATGGCGGGCCGGGCCGGAGTGAAGCTCACCCTCGACGACTTCGACCGCATCGCCCGCACGGTGCCGGTGCTCGCCAACGTACGGCCCGGCGGACAGACGTACCTCATGGAGGACTTCCACTTCGCCGGCGGGCTGCCGGGGTTCCTGTCCCGGATCCCGGACCTGCTCCACCTGGAGCGGCCGACCGTCTCGTACGACACCATGCGCGAGCAGATCACCGGCGCGCAGGTGCACAACGACGACGTCATCCGGCCCCGGGACAACCCGGTCGCGAGCGAGGGCGGGGTCGCCGTGCTGCGCGGCAACCTGTGCCCGGACGGCGCCGTCATCAAGCACATCTCCGCCGAGCCGCACCTGCTCGCGCACACCGGGCCCGCGGTCGTCTTCGACGACTACCGGACCATGCAACGCACCATCAACGACCCGGAGTTGGGCATCACCGCGGACAGCGTGCTGGTGCTGCGCAACGCCGGACCCAAGGGCGGCCCCGGGATGCCCGAGTACGGGATGCTGCCGATCCCGGACCACCTGCTCAAGCAGGGCGTGCGGGACATGGTCCGCATCTCCGACGCCCGCATGAGCGGCACGAGTTACGGCGCCTGTGTGCTGCACGTGGCCCCCGAGTCGTACATCGGCGGACCGCTCGCGCTGGTCCGCACCGGGGACCCGATCACCCTGGACGTCGAGGCACGCAGCCTCCATCTCCACGTCGCCGACGAGGAGTTGGCCCGTCGGCGGGCGGACTGGACGCCGCCGCCCGTCCGGTACGAACGCGGCTACGGCGCGCTCTACAACGAGCAGATCACGCAGGCCGACACCGGCTGCGACTTCGAGTTCCTGGCCCGCCCGGGCAAGGTGCAGGACCCGTACGCGGGCTGAACGACCGCACCACAGCACAGCCGGCACCAAAGACACGGCACAGCACCAGGAGTCACCACCGCACCACCTCACGGCCGACCCCCACCAGGACGGCCGGCCTCTCGCACGCCGCACAGTAAGCGCTTCCCCGCACGAAACGCACAAGTTGCACCAGACGCACGAGAACGGAGAACTGTCATGGCCCAAGCCGCAGCCGTGGCGAAGCCGCCCGCGCCACCCCGGCGGCGCCGGGCCTCCGCCACGCCGCGCAGGCTGCCGTACCTGCTGATCGCCCCGGCGGCCCTGCTGATGCTGGGCTTCATCGCCTACCCGGTGATCAGCGTCTTCTACTACAGCCTGCAGAACTACAACCCCACCAAACCGTGGCGGAACGGCTACGCGGGCTTCGACAACTTCGTCCACGCCTTCACCGACGACCCGGTCTTCTGGGACACGCTGACCTTCAGCGCCAAGTGGGTCGTCGTCGAGGTCGGGCTCCAGCTGTTGTTCGGTCTGGCGCTGGCGCTGATCGTCAACCAGACCTTCGTGGGGCGGGGGCTCGGCCGCGCGATGGTCTTCTCGCCGTGGGCCGTCTCCGGTGTGCTGACCTCCGCGATCTGGGTGCTGCTCTACAACTCCCAGACGGGCATCACCCGTTACCTCGCGGACATGGGCATCGGCAGCTACGGGACGAGCTGGCTGTCGGACACCTCGACGGTGTTCCCGGCGGCGGTCGTCGCCGACCTGTGGCGCGGAGTCCCGTTCTTCGCGATCCTGATCCTCGCCGACCTCCAGTCCGTCTCCAAGGACCTCTACGAGGCCGCCGAGGTCGACGGGGCGAGCCGGATCAAGCAGTTCTGGCACATCACGCTGCCCCATCTGAAGGACGCCATCGTCCTGTCCACGCTGCTGCGCGCGGTCTGGGAGTTCAACAACGTCGACCTGCTCTACACCCTGACCGGCGGCGGACCCGCGGGCGAGACCACGACCCTCCCGCTGTACATCGCCAACACCAGCGTCGACGCCCACAACTTCGGCTACGCCTCCGCCCTGACCGCGGTCGCGTTCGTGATCCTGCTCTTCTGCTCGATGGTCTATCTGCGGCTGAGCAAGTTCGGAGGTACGGACAAGTGATCACCAAGGAGGCCACCAAGGCGGCGCCCGCGCCCGCGCACGCGCCCGCCGACCCCCCGCGCCCGCTCAAGGCCGGCCGCAACTGGGACGAGGTGCCGCGCTGGCAGGTCTATCTGCCGCTGTCGATCTACCTCGTCTTCACCCTGATCCCCTTCTACTGGATCCTGCTCTTCGCGCTGCGCCCGGCCGGCTCGACCTCGCTCGTGCCCTGGCCGATGACCTTCGACCACTTCGAGAAGGTGTGGACGGACCGCAGCTTCGGCACCTACTTCCAGAACAGCCTGCTCGTCGGTGTCGCCACCCTGCTGATGACCACCCTCGTCGCGCTGGCCGGCGGGTACGCCCTGGCCCGCTTCAACTTCCGGGTCAAGAAGGCGTTCATGCTGGCCCTGCTGTGCTCCCAGTTCGTGCCGGGCGCGCTGCTGCTGGTCCCGCTGTTCGAGATCTTCGCCGAACTGCAGATGATCAACTCACTGGGCAGCGTGATCATCGCGGAGACGGTGTTCCAGCTGCCGCTGTCGATGATCCTGATCAGCAACTTCATCAAGAACGTGCCGTACTCCCTGGAGGAGGCGGCCTGGGTCGACGGCTGCAACCGATTCACCGCGTTCCGGATCGTCGTCCTGCCGTTGCTGCGGCCCGGTCTGATCGCCGTCGGCTCGTTCGCCTTCGTGCACTCCTGGAACCACTTCCTGTTCGCCCTGATGTTCCTCAACAACCAGAGCAAGCAGACCATCCCGGTCGGCCTCAACACCCTGATGAGCGCGGACAGCGTCGACCTCGGCGCGCTGGCCGCGGGCGGCATCATCGCGGCCGTACCCGTGGTGATCGTGTTCGCCTTCATCCAGAAGTGGCTGATCACCGGGTTCAGCGCGGGGGCGGTGAAGGGATGAGAATCCGTCAGGTAGCCGTCGTGGGCGCGCTGTTGGGGCTCCTGGGCGTACCGGCGCACGCCGAGGCCCGGGACATCAGCCGCGACGTCCTCGCCGAGAACGACGGCTGGGCCTGGGCCGACGGCGGCACCACGGGCGGCTCGGCAGCCGACGACGCCCATGTGTACACGGTCACCGACCGGGCCGGCCTGGTCCGCGCCCTCGACGGCGGCAGCGACACCCCGAAGATCATCAAGATCGCCGGAACCATCGACGCCAACACCGACGACGACGGCGACCGCCTGGACTGCGCCGACTACGCCACCGACGGCTACCGCACGAAGAAGTACCTGGCCGCCTACGACCCGCGCACCTGGGGGTCGGCCAAGCCCAGTGGCCCGCAGGAGGAGGCCCGCCAGGCGTCGGCGGCCAGGCAGGCCGAGCGGGTCGTCCTGCCGGTCGGCTCCAACACCACGATCGTCGGCCTCGGCTCCAAGGCCGTCCTCAAGGGCGGCAGCCTCCAGGTCAAGGACGCGGACAACGTGATCATCCGCAACCTCGAACTGCGCGACGCCTACGACTGCTTCCCCGTCTGGCAGCCCAACAACGGCGGCCTCGGCGACTGGAAGACGGCGTACGACACCCTGTGGCTGAACGGCGCCACCCACGTCTGGGTCGACCACGTCACGGCCTCCGACAAGGGCCACCCGGACGAGAAGGAACCCACCTACTTCGGCCGCAACTACCTGCGCCACGACGGCCTGCTGGACATCACAGGCGGCTCCGACCTGGTCACCGTCTCCTGGAGCCGGTTCGCCGACCACGACAAGGCGATGCTCATCGGCAACGGCGACACGGTGACGGGCGACCGCGGCCGACTCCGGGTCACCCTGCACCACAACGAGTTCGAGTCGGTGGTCCAGCGGGCGCCCAGGGTCCGCTTCGGACAGGTGCACCTGTACAACAACCGGTACGTCGTCCCCGAGGACGCCCACGACTACCGCTACTCCGTCGGTGTGTCCACCGAGTCGGCGGTCTTCGCCGAGAACAACGCCTTCCACACCCCCGGCCACATCGAGGTCGCCGACCTGGTCAAGAGCTGGAACGGCACCGCCCTGCACGCGACGGGCACCCTCTTCAACGGCTATCCGGTGGACCTGCTGACGATCTACAACGCCTACAACTCGGGCAGCGAGCGTGACCTCACGGCGGACGTCGGCTGGACACCTACCCTGCACACAAAGATCGACAGCGCCGATGCGGCCGACCGAGAGGTGGCACGCGGCGCGGGCGCAGGGAGGACCCCATGAGCACAGACATCGTCCTGGCGGGAGCGCGCGGCCACGGCCGCTGGCACCTGGACAACATCCGCAGGCTCCAGGACAAGGGGATCGTCCGGCTCGCCGGCATCTGCGAGCTGAACCCGCTGACCGCGGACGAGCTCCCCGAGGGCCTCGGCACGCCCGAGCAGTCCGCGGACTTCGGCGCCCTCCTCGACTCGACCGGCGCCCGGATCGCGGTCGTCTGCACGCCGATCCCGACCCACACCGACCTGGCGCTGACGGCCGCACGCAGGGGCGTGCACCTGCTGCTGGAGAAGCCGCCCGCCCCCTCCTACGCCGAGTTCCGGCGGATGGCGGACGGGGTCGCCGAGGCCGGGGTGGTCTGCCAGGTCGGTTTCCAGTCGCTGGGCTCGCACGCCGTGCCCGCGATCCGGGAGCTGATCGCCGAGGGCGCGATCGGTGAGGTGGTCGGTGTCGGCGGGGCCGGAGCCTGGGCGCGCCCCGAGTCGTACTTCCGGCGGGCACCCTGGGCGGGCAAGCGGCGGCTGAACGGCGTCGACGTGATCGACGGGGCGCTGACCAACCCGCTGGCGCACGCCGTCGCGACCGGTCTCGCGCTGGCCGGTGCCTCGCACGCGGAGGACGTCGCCGGGATCGAGACCGAGCTGCTGCGCGCCAACGACATCGAGTCCGACGACACCTCCTGCGTGCGCGTCACCACCACGCGGGGGCTCCCGGTCACCGTCGCCGCGACCCTGTGCGCCGAGGACCCCGACGATCCGTACGTCGTCGTGCACGGCGGCAGCGGCCGGATCACCTTCTGGTACAAGCAGGACCGCGTCCTGCTCCAGCGCGCCGACCACGGCCCCGAGGAGTACGAGTACGGCCGCACCGACCTGCTGGAGAACCTCGTCGGTCACCTCACCGACGGTGTCGACCTGCTGGTGCCGCCGGACGAGACCGGCGCCTTCATGAAGGTCGTCGAGGCGATCCGCAGCGCCCCCGACCCGGCCCCACTGCCCGAGAACGCCTGGCATCTGCTGCCGGGAGAGGACCGCAGGGTCGTGCCCGGAGTCGACGGTTTCGTCGCGGCCTCCGCGGACGACCTCGCCCTCTTCTCCGAGCTCGGCGCCACCTGGGCCCTACCGAAAGAGGTGAGCACCTGATGACGAGCAACGACACGCCGGTGCTGCGGGTCGCGGGCCGGCCGGTCGGCCGGTACGTCACCCGGCCCGAGCTGCCCGCCCGGCTCTCCCCGCGCCCCTATCTGCACCCCGTCACCACCCTGGCCGGCACGGCGGTCACCGAACTCAGCCCCGCCGACCACACACACCACCTCGGCGTCGGTGTAGCCGTTCCCGACGTCGAGGGGATCAACTTCTGGGGCGGACGCACCTACGTCCGCGACCAGGGCCCGACCGAGCTCGACAACCATGGCGTCCAGCGCCACACCTCGTTCCAGCTGCGCGATCCCGACGGCTTCGTGGAGGAGCTGCGCTGGGTCGCCCCGGGAGCCGAGTTACTGCGCGAGCGCCGGACCGTCGCCGCCACCGAACTCACCGACTCCGCATGGGCGTTGGACTTCACCTTCTCGCTCACCAACGTCACCCAGGGCCCCCTGTCGATCGGCTCCCCGGCGACCAACGGGCGCCCCGGCGCGGCCTACGGCGGCTACTTCTGGCGGGCCCGCAAGGAGAGCGAGGCCCCGCGGGTCTTCACCGCGGGCACCGAGGGCGAGGCCGGGATCCACGGCACCCGCGCCGACTGGCTCGCTCTGGCCGGCTCCACCTGGACCCTGGTCTTCGCCGGCGCCACCGAACAGACCCGCCGCGACCCGTGGTTCGTGCGCACCGCCGAGTACCCGGGCGTCGGCTCGTCCCTGGCGTTCGACGAGCGGCTGCCGATCGAGCCGGGCGACACCGTCGTACGACGGATCGTGACAGTGGTGGCCGACGGCCGCCTCGACCGGGACGGGGCAGCCGCCCTCATACGCAAGGCGGTGAACCTGTGACCGCCGAGACGTACACGAACCCGGTCCTGAACGCCGACTGGTCCGATCCGGACGTGGTCCGCGTCGGCGACGACTTCTACCTCACCGCGTCCAGCTTCGGCCGCGCCCCGGGCCTGCCCCTCCTGCACTCCCGCGACCTGGTGAACTGGACCCTGGTCGGCCACGCCCTGGAACGCCTGGAACCGGCGGGCGAGTTCAGGACCCCGCGGCACGACTGCGGGGTCTGGGCACCGGCACTCCGTTACCACGACGAGCGTTTCTGGATCTTCTGGGGCGATCCCGACCAGGGCATCTTCCAGGTCAACGCCCCCGGGATACGCGGCCCATGGACCCGCCCGCACCTCCTCAAGGCGGGCAAGGGCCTGATCGACGCCTGCCCCCTGTGGGACGAGGAGACCGGCGAGGCCTATCTGGTGCACGGCTGGGCCAAGTCGCGCTCCGGCATCAAGAACCGGCTCACCGGCCACCGCATGCACCCTGACGGCGCGTCACTTCTCGACGAGGGCAAGGTGATCGTCGACGGCGACCGGATCCCCGGCTGGTTCACCCTCGAAGGCCCCAAGCTCTACCGGCACGACGGCTGGTTCTGGATCTTCGCCCCGGCCGGGAGCGTGGAGACCGGCTGGCAGGGCGCCTTCCGCTCGCGCGACTTCTTCGGGCCGTACGAGGAGAAGATCGTCCTGGAGCAGAAGGACACCGACGTCAACGGCCCCCACCAGGGCGGCTGGGTGCGCACCCCGTCCGGCGAGGACTGGTTCCTGCACTTCCAGCAGCGCGGCGCCTACGGCCGGGTCGTCCACCTCCAGCCGATGAGCTGGGGCGCCGACGGCTGGCCGGTGCTCGGTTCCGACGGCGCCCCCGTCGCCGTACACCGGCGGCCCGACCTGCCGCCGCAGCCGCCCGCCAAGCCCGCCACCGACGACGACTTCCCCGGCGGACGGTTCGGCCGTCAATGGCAGTGGACGGCCAACCCGCAGGACGGCTGGGCCACCCAGCACTCCGGGGACGGCCTCAGACTCTCCTGCTCCCGCTCGGTGGACCTGCACGACCTGCGCAAACTGCCGAACGTCCTCACCCAGCGGCTGCCGGGCGTCCCGTCCGTGGTCGAGGTGGAGCTGACGCTGCACGGTGAGGAGCCGGGGGCGCGGGCAGGGCTCGCCGTCCTCGGGGACGCCTTCGGCTGGATCGGACTCCAGCGGGGGACCGACGGGACCGTGCACCTGGTGCACCGGTTCGCCGAGGCGGTCGCGGAGACGGAGCGCGACGCCGACCACCCGCGCCTCGCGCCCGAGGGACGGGCGAGGCTGCGGATCGAGATCGGCACCGGAGCACGCTGCCGCTTCTTCTACGACGTCGGCGACGGCCCGCGCCCCTCCGGGCCGGTCTTCGCCGCCACCCCCTGGCGGTGGGTCGGCGCCCTGCTCGGCCTGTTCTCCGTCGCACCGGCCGGGCCGGGGCACGCCGGCGCGGCGAGCTTCACCCGGTTCCGGATCACCGACCTGTAGAGCACCGCACCCGCACGCCTGTCGAACCCCCGCTGTACGCCTGTTGGGAGCCGCAATGACGCACTTCCGGAGCAAGCGCTTGCCGAGACCTGGGCTCGGCAAGGCCCTGGCTGCCGTGATCGGCCTGGTGGCCGCGCTGAGCCTCGGGTCCGTCGGACAGGTCGAGGCCGCGCCCGTCGACCGGTCCCCGACGACGGCGGACCGCTTGACCGACCGGCCGCACGGCTTCGCCTCGCTGGCCGGCGGCACCAGCGGCGGTGCGGGCGGCAAGGTCGTCACCGTCACCGACCCGGCCTCGCTGGCCCGGTACGCGGCGGCCGAAGAGCCGTACGTCATCAGGGTGTCGGGGGCGCTGGCCGTCGAACCCTTCGGCGCGGACATCGTCGTGGCCTCGGACAAGACGATCGTCGGCGTGGGGGACACCGGCGAGATCGTCCACGGCGAGCTGCACCTCAACCCCGGTACCAGCAACGTGATCATCCGCAATCTGACGATCCGTGACTCGGCGATCGCGGGCAACTGGGACTGCAAGGACACCGACTTCGACGGCATCCAGATGGACACCGTCCATCACGTGTGGGTCGACCACAACCGCTTCTCGAACATCTGCGACGGGCAGCTGGACGTCCGCAAGGACAGCGAGTACGTGACCGTCTCCTACAACCGGTTCGAGAACAACAACAAGACGTTCGGCCTCGGTTGGACCACCGACGTCAAGACGCAGATCACCATCGACCACAACTGGTTCGCGCACACCAAGCAGCGCAACCCCTCCGTCGACAACGCCGCCTACGCGCACCTCTACAACAACTACCTGACGGCACAGGTGGATCCCGGTGATCCGGTGTGGACGTACGGGAACTGGTCGCGGGGCCGGACCAGGATGGTCATCGAGAACAGCTACTACCGGGACGTCCAGCACCCCTACCAGGCCGACGCCACCGCGGAGTTGGTGCAGCGCGGGTCGATCCTGAGGAACACGACGGGCCGGCACGACGAGTGGGGCGCCGCCTTCGACCCGCGTGACTTCTACGACTACCGGCTGGACCCGGCCGCGGCTGTTCCGGCGGTGGTCAAGCGCTTCTCCGGGCCGCAGAAGCAGATCGGTGTCACGCTTCGGGTCCCGGCCGACTACCCGACCGTCCAGGCCGCCGTGGACGCCGTCCCCGACGCCAACGCCGTGCCGGTGACCATCGCGATCGCGCCGGGCACCTACCGGGCGAAGGTCCTGATCCCCGCGACCAAGCCGAACATCGAGTTGCTCGGGACCGGACACGATCGCTCGGACACCGTCATCGTCCACGACACGCCCGCCGAGTACGGGGGCTCCACGGGGAGCGCGACCGTACGGATCGCCGCGAACGACGTCACCGCCCGCAACCTCACCTTCAGCAACGACTTCGACGAGGCCGCGGTCGAGCTGAAGGGCGAGCAGGCCCTCGCGATGAAGACGACCGGGGACCGGATCGTCTTCGAGGACACCGCCTTCCTGGGCAACCAGGACACCCTGATGACCGACAGCCCCAAGCTGGACGTGATCAGCCGGGTCTACGTTCGCGACTCGTACATCGAGGGCGATGTCGACTTCGTCTACGGACGCGCGACCACCGTCGTCGAGCGCTCCGTCATCCGCGCGCTGAGCCGTGGCTCGGACAGCAACAACGGCTACATCACGGCCGCTTCGACGTGGACGGGCAACCCGTACGGCTTCCTCATCACCCGGTCGAAGATCGTGAGCGACGCGCCGGAGGGGACCTTCCACCTCGGACGGCCCTGGCACCCGGGTGGTGAACCGGCCGCGGTCGCCCAGGTGGTGATCCGCGAAACCGCACTGCCCGCCGCGGTCAAGGCCGCCCCGTGGACCGACATGGGCGGGTTCTCGTGGAAGGACGCGCGGTTCGCCGAGTACCGCAATCGCGGCGCGGGGGCGGCGGTCACCGCGGACCGGCCGCAGCTGAGCGACACCGACGCGAGGTCGTACACCGTCACCGACTACCTCAAGGGCGCGGACGGATGGGCGCCGCACGCCCGCCGGTGAGTCGCCCGGCCCTCCCAGTGCCGGGGGACATCAGACCCCCCACAACTTCATATCTCCGCTGGATCCAGAAAGAAGAAGAGAGCCGACCAATGAAGATCAGCATCCGCAGAAGCAGGCGCGTCGCCACAGCCGTCGCCCTGGGCTCCGTCCTCGCGCTGACCGCCACCGCCTGCGGTGACGACGGCAGCGGCTCGGGCGGTGACAAGGGCGCCGAAGGCAGTGGCAAGGGCAAGATCGTCTTCTGGGACAACAACGGCGGTGTCCGTACCGACATCTGGAAGGAGGTCATCGCCGACTTCGAGAAGGCGAACCCGTCCATCGACGTCGAGTACGTCGGGATCCCCTCCACCGACTACCAGTCGAAGGTCGACACCGCGATCCAGGGCGGCGGTCTGCCGGACGTCGGCGGCGTCGGCGCGGCGATGATCGCGTCCATCTCCGCGCAGAACGCGCTGGACCCGCTGGACGACCGGCTCGCCAAGTCGGCCCTCAACGGCAAGCTCAACGAGAACATGGTCAAGTCGCTGAAGGCGGCCGGCGGCCGGGACGAGAAGCTCTACTCGATCCCCACCTCCGCCAACAACGGCGTCCTCTACTACCGCACCGACCTGTTCAAGAGCGCGGGACTTCAGGCGCCGACGACCTGGGACAGTTTCTACACGGCCGCGGACAAGCTCACGAAGGCCAGCAAGAACGAGTTCGGATACACCATCCGAGGCGGCGCCGGTTCCATCGCCCAGGCGCTGGACGCGATGTACGGACAGTCCGGCATCACCTCGTTCTGGGACGCGAGCGGTGAGAAGACCACCGTCAACGACCCGAAGAACATTGCGGGCCTGGAGAAGTACGCCAAGCTCTACAAGAAGGTCACCCCGGCCGCCGACCTGAACAACGACTTCACCAAGATGGTCGCGCAGTGGGACTCCGGCACGATCGGGATGCTGAACCACAACCTGGGTTCCTACCAGGACCATGTGAAGGCGCTCGGAGCCGGGAAGTTCCGGGGTATTCCCCAGCCGACCGGGCCCGGCGGCAAGCGGGTCCAGGTGTCGAACCCCGTGGACGGGCTCGGACTGTTCAAGAGCTCCAAGAACAAGGAAGCCGCCTGGAAGTTCATCGAGTTCGCCAGCTCGCACGAGGAGAGCTCGAAGTTCAACGAGTCGGCGGGTCAGGTGCCCGCCAACCTGGACGCGGCCAAGGACGCGTGGATCGCCAAGGCCGAGCCGACGAAACTGGCCGCGGCCGCGCTGACCGACGGCTCCACGACGATCGTGCAGCTGCCGTACTACCTCCCGGACTGGAACACCATCTCCAAGTCGGACAACGAGCCGAACTTCCAGAAGGTCCTGCTCGGCAAGATGAGCGCGAAGGACTTCCTGGACACCTTGGCCGATCAGCTGAACACCGCCCAGGCCGAGTGGAACGAGCAGAAGGCCTGAGAACACGCATCGGCACGGCCCCGCGCCCCTTCGGGGGCGCGGGGGCACCACCCCCCTTTCGAAAGGCCCTTTTATCTAGCAGGACTGTCGAGAAAGGCACATCGTCGTGTCGCTCACCCGCAGACAGGTCACCTCCGCGGCTCTTGCCGCTGTTCCCCTCGCCGCCCTCGCGGCCCAGGGGAGCGCCCAGGCCTCCGCCTCCCACAAGAGGCCTCGCACGCTCTACATAGCCGGTGACTCCACCGCAGCGCAGAAGTACGCCGACGCCGCACCCGAGACCGGGTGGGGCATGGCGCTTCCGTTCTTCCTGCACGGCGACCGGCCCGTCGCCAACCACGCCGTGAACGGGCGGAGTTCGAAGAGCTTCATCGACGAGGGACGGCTCGACGTCATTCTCGGCGCGATCCGGCCCGGCGACTTCCTGGTCATCCAGTTCGCGCACAACGACGAGAAGGCGGAAGACCCGACTCGTTACACGGAGCCCTGGACGACGTACCAGGACCATCTGCGCCAGTACGTCGACGGCGCCCGGGCCCGTGGTGCCCGGCCGGTGCTCGCCACGCCCGTCGAACGCAGGAGGTTCGACGCGAGCGGCAACGCCGTGCCGAGCCACGGCGACTATCCGGCGGCGATGCGTGCGCTCGCCCAGCGGGAGCGGGTCGCGTTGCTCGACATCCAGGCCCTGTCCCTCGCGCTGTGGCAGAAGCTGGGGGTCGAGGAGACGAAGACGTACTTCAACTGGACCGCGACCGAGCAGGACAACACGCACTTCAACCCGCCGGGCGCGATCGCCGTGGCCCGGCTGGTGGCCCGGGAACTGCTGCGTACCCGGGTGCTGACCCCGCGGGAGGTCCGTCGGCTCGACGACGAGATCCCCGCGTCCTGGATCAGCTGGCCGCAGGCCTCCGCGTAACCACTCCGATCCGGAAGAGAGAGCCGAACAGTGAACACACAGAGATGGCATGGGCATGCCACAACCATCGCCCTGGTCGGATGCACCGCCCTCGCCCTGACGGCCACCGGCCCCGCCGCCCAGGCCCAGCCCCGTGACCCCGCCCGGGGGACGCTCGCCGCGAACGACGGCTGGGCCTCGTACGGGACGGGCACGACCGGCGGCGCCGCCGCCGACGCCGACCACGTCTACACCGTGACGACCTGGGCCGGGTTCAAGGCAGCGCTGGCCGCCGGGGGCAGCGCGCCGAAGATCATCAAGGTGAAGGGGACCATCGACGCGGTGTCGGAGGGCTGCGCCTCCCTCGCCGCGCCCGGCTACGACTTCGACGCCTATCTGGAGAAGTACGCGCCCGAGGCATGGGGCCTGGACACCGACCTGAGCGCCGAACCCGCCGACAGCCCCGAGGGCCTGCGCAGAGTCTCCGCCGCCAACCAGGACCAGACCATCAAGGCCAACGTCCCGGCCAACACCACGATCATCGGGGTGGGGAAGAACGCCGGCTTCAAGGGCGCCAGCCTCCAGATCAAGGCCGTGGACAACGTCATCGTCCGCAACCTCACCTTCGAGAGCCCCATCGACTGTTTCCCGCAGTGGGACCCGACGGACGGCGCCAAGGGCAACTGGAACTCCGAGTACGACACCGCCGTCGTCTACGGCTCCACCCACGTCTGGCTGGACCACAACACGTTCACCGACGGCAGCCACCCCGACAGCGCGGCGCCCACCTACTTCGGGATGCTCTACCAGCAGCACGACGGCGAACTGGACGTCGTCCGGGGCGCCGACTACGTCACCGCCTCCTGGAACGTCTTCACCGAGCACGACAAGACGATCCTGATCGGCAACAGCGACAGCGAGTCCACCGCGGCGGGCGACCGGGGCCACCTCAAGGTCACCTTCCACCACAACCTGTTCTCGAAGCTGGTCGAGCGGGCGCCCCGGGTCCGCTTCGGCCAGGTCGACTCGTACAACAACCACTTCGTGGCGGACTCCGGATACGCCTACAGCTACGGCATCGGCAAGGAGTCCCAACTCGTCGCCGAGCACAACGCGTTCACGCTGCCCACCGGAGTCAGCGCGGCGAAGGTCCTCAAGCGGTGGAACGAGTCGCCGGTCACCGCCGCCGACAACTACGTCAACGGCAAGCCCGTCGACCTGATCGCCGTGCACAACGCGGAGATCCCCGGCGAGACCCTCCCGTCCGGCGCGGGCTGGAAGCCGACCCTGCGCACCAAGGTCGACCCGGCGAAGGCGGTGCCCGGGATCGTCAACTGCGGCGCGGGCGCCGGCCGACTGCGCTGACAGAAGCACCGACCGGCCGGGGCGGACCGCGCTCCGCCCCGGCCCCCACATCCCCACGCGAGGAAGTAACCGAGCCACGCTGCCGCGCCGCACATCCAAGGAGCCCCGCATGCCCTCGCACCACCTCCAACTCCCCCTGTCCAGAAGGGGACTGCTGCTCGCGAGTGCCGGGGCAGGCGCCGCGCTCGCGGTCGGGGCGAACCCCGCGCGGGCCGCCGGCGGCAAGCGCCCCTTCGGCCGGTACGGGTCGCCCACGGCCCGCCTCACCCCGCAGACCCTGTACGTCGACCCGCACGGCCGCGGCGACTTCACCTCCGTCCAGGCCGCCGTGACCGCCGCGACCGGCACCGGCCGGACCCTGGTCCTCGCACCGGGCGTCTACCGGGAGACCGTCGCCGTCGACGCCACCCGGACGGAGGCGACCTGGATCGGCGCCTCCCAGGACCCCCGGGACGTCGTGATCGTGTACGACAACGCGGCCGGCACCCCCAAGCCGGGCGGCGGCACCTACGGCACCACCGGGTCGGCCACCACGACCGTGCAGGCAGCCGGCTTCACCGCCCGCTGGATCACCTTCGCCAACGACTGGCTGCGCGCCGATCACCCAGGGATCACCGGCACCCAGGCCGTCGCCATCAAGGTGCGGGGCGACCGCTCTGCCTTCCACCACTGCCGCTTCCTCGGCCACCAGGACACCCTGTACGCAGACTCCATGTCCCTGGCCGTCTTCGCCCGCCAGTACTACTCCCACTGCTACGTCGAGGGCGATGTCGACTTCGTCTTCGGCCGGGCGACCGCGGTCTACGAGGACTGCCACTTCCGCACCCTGAACCGCACCGACCTGACGGCCGCCCCCTACGGCTTCGTCCTCGCGCCCTCGACGGCCGGCGCCAACCCACGCGGATACCTGGTCGTCCGCGGCCGGGTCGGCAGCGAGGCCCCGGACGCCCACTACAAACTGGCCCGCCCGTGGGTGCCCAGTTCCGACACCACCGCCCGCCCGTCGCTCACCGTGCGGAACACCTGGCTGGGCCCCGGCATCGACGCGGTCGCGCCCTACACCAACATGTCGGACAGCTTCCCGTGGCAGAGCCAGCGGTTCGCCGAGTACCGGAACACGGGCCCCGGCGCCGAGATCTCCGTGCCCGCGAACCGTCCCCAACTCACCGCGGAACAGGCCGAGTCGGCAACCCGCGCCACCTATCTGGGTGACTGGCGGCCATGGAAGCGGGGGTGCTGACATGCGCAGGCGCACCCTCCTGACGGGACTGTCCGCAGGCCTGGTCGCCGTCGGCGCCACTCCCGTCGCCTCCGCCTCCGCCTCCGCCTCCGCCTCGGCATCCGCCACCGGCCGCCGGGTCCTGCACGTGCGGCCCGGAGACTCCGTGCAGGCGGCCGTCGACGCGGTGCCAGGGCCCGGCTGGACGATCGTCGTGCACCCGGGGACGTACCGGGAGGTCATCTCCATCGCCGCGGACAAGGCCGAGCTGACCCTGCGCGGCGCCACCCGCGACCCGCGCGACGTCGTCATCGTCTACGACAACGCGAACGGCACGAAGAAGCCCGACGGCACCACGTACGGCACCGCCGGCTCCGCCACCTTCACCTCGGCGGCCCGAGGGCTGAGGGTCCGCGACCTCACCCTCGCCAACGACTGGCTGCGCGCCGACCACCCCGAGATCACCGGCACCCAGGCGGTGGCCGCGTACACCTACGGCGACCGCACCCACTTCGAGAACGTGCGCCTGCTGGCCCACCAGGACACCCTCTTCGTCGAGACGACCGCGCTCGACGTGTTCGACCGGCAGTACTTCCACCGCTGCCACATCGAGGGCGACGTCGACTTCGTCTTCGGGCGGGCGACCGCCGTCTTCGAGGACTGCCACTTCCACACGCTGCGACGGGACGTCGACTTCACCCCCAAGGGCATGGTCTTCGCCCCCTCCACGGCCCGCGCCAACCCGCACGGCATCCTGGCGCTCCGCTCCCGGATCACCTCCGCCGCCGAGGACGGGGCGTACAAACTGGCCCGCCCCTGGGTGCCGACGTACGAGACGACCGCCTGGCCGTCCCTCGTCGTGCGGGACACCCGGATCGGTCCCGGGATCGACGCGGTGACCCCCTACACCAACATGCGGGAGGCGTATCCCTGGCAGACCATGCGGTTTTGGGAGTACCGCAACACCGGGCCGGGAGCGGAGATCACGGTGCCGGAGAACCGGCCTCAACTCGGACGGGCGGAAGCCGTGTCGCACACCAGGTCGGCCTACCTCGGCGACTGGCGGCCCCGTGCGTAGGGCCCTCGGCGCCCTGCTGGCCTGCGCGTTCCTGCTGGTGCCGACCGAGGCCTCCGCGTCCACCTCCGCCGCCCGCACCCCCGTCGGCTGGGCCGCCTCCGGCACCGGCACCACCGGCGGGGCGGGCGGCACCACCTGGACGGTGCGCACCCGCGCCGAGCTCAAGGAGGCGCTGGCCAACAAGGGCGAGCCCAGCGCGCCCAAGGTGATCCGGGTCGTCGGCGACATCGACGGCCACGAGGCGGCGGACGGATCGCTGCTCGGCGAGCAGGACTACGCGCCCGGGTACGACCTCGCCAAGTACATGTCCTGCTTCGGTGCGGACGGCAGCACCTGGTCCGACACCCGCCACGACTACTGCAAACAGCAGCGTCAGCTCCGGCAGACCGGGTCGACGAACGAGAAACTGCAGATCCAGCTGACCGTACCGAGCAACACCACCCTGGTGGGCGCGGGCGGTTCCGCGCGGCTCCTCGGCGTCTTCCTGACCGTCAACACGGGCACCAACATCATCGTCCGGAACCTCGAACTGGAAGCACCCGTCGACCACTTCACCTCCTGGTCCCCGGACGACGGCACGCAGGGCAACTGGAACGCCCGCTTCGACGCGATGACCGTGATCACCGGCAGGAACATCTGGGTCGACCACTGCACGTTCACCGACGGCCGCTTCCCCGACCGCGAGGCACCCCTCGGCTTCCACGGGGAGCACGTCCAGCGACACGACGGGCTGCTGGACATCGAGGACGGCTCGGACTTCGTCACCGTCTCCGACAGCCGCTTCACCGACCACGACAAGGCGCTCCTCATCGGCTCGGGGGACGGGCGCGGCGACCGGGACCGCGGGCACCTCAAGGTCACCTTCGCCCGCAACCTCTTCACGGACATCGTGCAGCGCGGCCCCCGGGTCCGCTTCGGCCAGGTGCACGTCGTCAACAACGTCTACCGGGGGCGGACGGCCGACACGCTGTACGCGCTCGGCGTCGGCCTGGAGTCGGCGATCTTCTCCGAGCGCAACGTCTTCCGGTATCCGAGGGGCTCCTCGGCCCTCGCCGTCGCGGACTACGGAGGCGACCACTTCCGGGACACCGGCTCCTGGTTCAACGGCCGCCCCGCCCGCCTGAACGCCGTGGCGAGCGGCCTCGGTCTCACGAGTGACGTCGGCTGGGACCCCGCCGACACCTATGACTACCGGCCCCTCACGTCCCGACCGGCGGTCGAACGGTACGTCCTGAAGCACGCCGGCACCGGGAGGTCGTATGAGTGAGCCGCTCGGACGCCGCACGTTCGTGGCGGGGGCCGCCGCCGCGGCGTTCCTCACGGGCGGCACCGGGACCGCGCAGGCGGCGGACCTGGTGGCCGGCAACCTGCCCGACTTCCACCCGGCACTGAAGGACGGGCTGAACTTCCCGCTCGCCTGGGGCACTTCACCCGTCCGTGACTTCCGGGCGTGGCGTCGAGCCGCCCGTTCGAAGGTCGAGGACCACCTCCTCGTCGCCCCGCAGCACGGGACACCGTACGCGCCCCGATTCACCCCGGGACCCCAGGAGGAGGGATACACAAGGGAGTTGGTGACCCTCGCGCTGACGGGCTACGAACGCGTCCGCGGCGTCCTGCTCACCCCGCACGGCCCCGGCCCCTTCCCCGCCGTGCTCCTCCTCCACGACCACGGGGCCACGTTCGACATCGGCAAAGAGAAACTCGTCCGGCCCTGGTACGACGACACGCGCCTCACCTCCGCGCAGGCGTGGGCGGACAAGTACTTCAGCGGACGCTTCGTCGGCGACGAACTGGCCAGGCGCGGATACGTGGTCCTCTGCCTGGACGCGCTCGGCTGGGGAGACCGCGGCCCGCTCGCCTACGACCAACAGCAGGCCCTCGCCTCCAACTTCTACAACCTCGGCTCCTCCCTCGCCGGGCTCATGGCCCGCGAGGACGCCCGCGCCGCCGGGTTCCTGGCCGGCCTCGACCGGGTGGACGCACGCCGGGTCGCGGCCGTCGGGTTCTCCATGGGCGCCTTCCGAGCCTGGCAGACGGCCGCGCTCAGCGACGACATCGCCGCGGCGGCGAGCGTGTGCTGGATGACGGGCCTGAAGGAAATGATGGTGCCCGGCAACAACACGCTGCGCGGGCAGTCGTCGTACTACATGCTCCACCCCGGGCTTCCCCGGTTCCTCGACTTCCCCGACGTGGCGGGCATCGCCGCACCCAGGCCGATGCTGTTCTTCAGCGGCGCGCTGGACACCCTCTTCCCCGCCGACGGCGTGCGGGTGGCCCACGACAAACTGCGCGCCGTCTGGCGCTCGCGCCACGCCGAGGAGCGGTTGCGTCTGAAGACCTGGCCCGACCTCGGACACGTCTTCGTCGACCGCATGCAGGACGAGGTCTTCACATGGCTGGACCGCGTCCTCTGACTCGCCCCATCCGAACGCCTTTCCCCCGCGAACAACTCCCCCCATCCGAACGAGGCAAAGGACCCGCACTCCATGTCCCGTCGTACCGCTCTCTCCGCCCTGGCGGCCCTGACCCTCGGCGCCGGCCTCGCCGTCCTCCCCACCCAGGCCCAGGCCGCGACCGTGGTCGTCAGCAACTCGACCGACCTGTCCAACGCCATCAAGAACGCCACCGCCGGAACCGTCATCCAGGTGCGCGGCGGCACCTACTACCCGACGGCCACGATCCAGTCCACGGCCAACGGCACCTCGTCCTCACCGGTCACGCTCACCGCGTACGGCTCGGAGACGGTGAAGATCGACGGTTCCTCGCTCCCCTCGGGCGACTGGATCTTCAAGCTCACCGCGGACTACTGGAACGTCTCGAACATCACCTTCCAGAACTCCCCGGACAGCGCGGTCGTCTGCCAGTCCTGCACGGGGACGGTCTGGAACAACATCAAGACCATCAACGGCGGCGACTCCGGCTTCACGCTCACCGGCGACGGCACGGTCAACAACACCGTGAAGAACATCGACAGTTACGGCCACTACGACGCCGCCACCCACGGCGAGAACGCCGACGGCATCGCCGTGAAGTTCGGCTCCGGCACCGGCAACCTGATTACTGGGGCCCGCCTCTACAACAACTCCGACGACGGTCTGGACTTCTGGTCGTTCTCCTCGCCCGTCACCGTCGAACACACCTGGGCCATGGGCAACGGCAAGAACCGCTGGTCCGACTCCGCGTTCGCGGGCGACGGCAACGGCTACAAGCTGGGCGGTGACGGCGAGGTCGTCGCACACGTCATCAACAACTCGGCAGCCTGGGACAACGCGGGCAACGGCTTCACCGAGAACTCCAACAAGGGCGCCATCGTCATCAACCGCACCACCGCCTACGCCAACGCCAAGTGGGGCTACTACTTCGCCACCGGCGCGGCCCGCCTCGGCAAGAACCTCGCAGTCAGCAACGGCGGCGGCTCGGTGAGCAAGGGCTCCTCGGTGGTCTCCTCCGGCAACAACTGGGACTCCGGGGTATCCACCCCCGCCTTCAAGTCGACGGATGCGAGCAGCACGTACAACGCCCGCGGTTCGAGCGGCACCCTGCCCGCGACCACGTTCCTGACCACGGGCAGCACGACCATCGGCGCGACCATGAACTAGCGCGGAATCTCAGCCCAGGTGCCACAGGGCGTACGTGACCAGGAGCATGAGCATGCCTGCGACTGCCATGAGTGCGCCCAGGAACCGGAGATAGCCGGGTGCGGCGAAGATGCTGGGCGACCCGCCGAGTTGCCCCGTCGTCGCCCACATGTCGGCATTTCTCTGGCGAATCCGCTCGGCCCGCCGGGTGGTGATACCGCGGATGTCGAAAGCCCAGCTCACTCCACTCCAGAGGGCGACGACGCCGCCCAGGAAGAAGACCGAGAGGAGAACTGGTGAGCTGCCGGTCGACCGTGCGGCGAGGAAGAATGCGTCAGTCAATTCCCGATCCTTTTGCTTGTCATCTGATCAACGGTGTGGTGGTCATCCGGAGACGGTCACGGTGACGAGTTGAGGATCGGGAAGTTCGGTTGGAGCGGTGTCGCCGTACCAGGAGAACTCGAGTGCCGAAAGCCTTCCGCCGCTCACCCAGACGAGCAGTTCACCGAACAGCCGGCCCGAGCTGTCCGTGACCGTGCCGGAAGCCGGAATGATGCCGTCCTTGATCCGCGCCTCAGGAACCCGGGAAGGCACTTCGAGGTCGACACTCGGAGATTCAGACCCCCAGTGGCCCGTGACGCGGGCTTCTGCAAGCTGGTTTCTGAGCTCGTGTACGCCGCTGAAATCCTCCGAGAGGAGTTCGGCGAGGACGCGCTGTTCAAGGGGGGAGAGAGGCCTGCTGGAAGGACGATCCGTCATGGTGTGGTTCCTCCGGAAGGCTTTGGAGCGCCCGCCCGAGCTTTTCACGATCCATGGGTGCCCCCGTTCGCAGCTGCGGCTACCGACCCTAGGAGAGGCAGGTCAAGGGATGGCCAACCCCGGTTCATGGGTGGGCAATGCCCCCACCATGGGCTGCGTATCGATCGGATAACGGGGCTCGCGCCGAGCGTGTGATGCGCGTAGACAGTGCCCTGACCTGGGGCATCAATCACCCATCAGATCCGGAGATTCCATGCGGAAGTCCCTCAAAGCGGCCGCCGTCGGCGCCGCCTGTGTCGTCGCCGGTGGCGCCCTGTACGGCGCCGGCGCGGCCACCGCCGGTCAGTCCACGGCGAACTCCACGCACGAGCCCTACAACATCGGGCTGCTGGTCAAGGACATCGACACCTACTACGGCACCACGCCCGACGCCGAGGGTGTGTACCAGGCGTCCCCGGACAGCCCGTACGCCAAGGATCTCGCGCGGATCGACGCCGCCGCGAGGAAGTACCTCGACCAGGCGGCGCGCAAGGCCCACCACAGGGGCGAGAAGCCCGCGGTCGTCTTCGACATCGACGACACGCTGCTGCTCAGCCTCGACTACGAGAAGCGCTACAACTACACGTACAACTCGGCCACTTGGGCGGCCTACGTCAACAAGGCCGACCGCCCGGCCGTCTTCGGCAGCCCCGAACTGGTGCGGTACGCCGAGAAGAAGGGCGTCGAGGTGTTCTACAACTCGGGGCTCAGCGAGGCGCAGCGCTCGGCGGCCGTCGAGAACCTGAAGAAGATCGGCGCCGACATCAACCTCGACGCCGACCACATGTTCCTGAAGAACGCCGCCAACCCGCCGTCCTACCTGAGCGGTTGTGCCACCCCGGGTGCCTGGACCTGCACCACGGTGCAGTACAAGTCCGGCACCCGGAAGCACATCGAGAAGGACCTCGGGTACGAGGTCGTCGCCAACTTCGGCGACCAGTACTCCGACCTCGACGGCGGCTACGCCGACCGGACGTACAAGCTGCCGAACCCGACGTACTTCGTCAGCTGATCCCGCGTACCGGCCTCACCGACTCCAGCGTCGGCACCACCGGCTTGATCGTGCCGTCCGCCGCGAACTCCATGCGGTCGATCGTGGTTTCGCGGTGCATGCCGTCGCCGCCCGGTTTTCCGGGGCCGTTCACGGCGAACCGGTGGTAGACGACGTACCAGTCGTCGGTGCCGGGGACGTTCACCACGGAGTGGTGCCCGGTGCCGAGGATGCCGTACTCGGCACGCTTGGACAGGATCGTCCCCCGCTTGGTCCACGGGCCGAGCGGGGACGGTCCGGTCGCGTAGGCGACGTGGTAGTTCTCGCTACGGGTGTCGTCCTCGGACCACATGAAGTAGTACGTGCCCTTCCGCTTGATCACGAAGGATCCCTCGCGGAAGTTGTCCGGGGTGATGTCCTTCACCTTCGAAGCGTCGTACGAGGTCATGTCGTCGTTCAGCGGCACCACGTACCCGTGCCCGTTGCCCCAGTAGAGATACGACTGGCCGTCGTCGTCCGTGAACACCGCCGGGTCGATCATCTGGCCGCTCAGTGAACCGCCCTTCGCCACCAGGGGTTTGCCCAGGGCGTCCTTGAAGGGACCGGCGGGGGAGTCGGCCACCGCCACGCCGATCTGCTGCTCGGCGCAGAAGTAGAAGTAGTACTTGCCGTCGCGTTCGGCGATCGCCGGCGCCCACGCGTTCTTGTCGGCCCAGCTCACGTCCGGACCCAGGTCGAGGATGACTCCGTGGTCCTTCCAGTGGACCAGGTCCTTCGACGAGTACGCCTTGAACCGCGTGCCGCTCCAGCCCTGGAAGCCGTCCGTCGTCGGATAGATCCAGTACTCGCCGTTCAGGTAGTGCACGTCCGGGTCGGCGTTGAGGCCGGGCAGCGTCGGGCTGCCGGTGCGGACCGCCTCGACGGTCCAGGTGCGCCTTGTGCCGTCCGCGCCCGTCACGGTGTACCTCTGCGGTGTGCGGAAGTCCCGGCGGGTACCGGACCTCGGACTGACCGTCGCCCCCTTGCCCACCCACAGCTTCGGAGCGAGTCGGCGCAGATCCGTACCGGGCTCCATCGGCAGCACGGCCTTCGACGCGGCCTCCGTGACGATCGCGTATCCCTTCTGGCCCTCGGCCGTCGCGTCCATGAGCGAGGCGGGAGTGGAGGGGTACGCGGCCAGGAGCCGGTCGTACTCCTTCTGCGTCACCGGGAGGACGGTGCCGTGCCGGGGGCTCGCGGGCAGCTGGTAGTTCGTGGACGGGGTCCACTTGCCCGAGTCGAGGTCGGTGGTCTCGAAGGGGACGTAGCCCCGGCCGCCGTACTCGTCGATGAAGAGGTACCACTTCTTCTCGGTGTTGGACTTGAAGACCGTCGGGCCCTCACCGCGGTCCATGGCACCGCTGCCGATGCAGTCCGCGACCAGGTCGTACCTGGTCGACGTCAGACTGGTCGACTTCTCCCCGGTGATGAACTTGGCGCACGGCGAGCTGGAGGTCGGGTCCCGCTCGTCCTTGGTGAAGCGGTAGTAGGTGTCCTTGTTCTTCACGACCGTCGAGTCGATGACCGAGTAGCCCGGGTCGTCCCAGACCTTCGGCTCGCTGAAGTCGCGGAAGTCCTTCGTGGTCGCGTAGAGCATCTTGTTGTACGTCGATCCCTTGTGGTCGGGATCGTCGTCGGCGTACAGCTTCGACGCCCAGAAGACGACGTACTCACCGAGGGAGTCGTCCCAGTAGGCCTCCGGCGCCCAGGTGTTGCCCGCGCTGTCCGGAGCGACCTTCACCAGGCGCTGGTCGGTCCAGTGGACCAGGTCCGTGGACTCCCACACCATGATCGACTTGCTGCCGTGCCGCTGGACGTCGTCCCAGCTGCCGCTGCTGTTCTGGTACATCCTGAGGTCGGTGGCGATCAGGAAGAACTTGTCGCCCTTGGGGGAGCGGATGACGAACGGATCGCGCAGCCCCTTCTCCCCGATGGTGGACGTCAGGACCGGCTTGCCCGCGTTCAGTTCCCGCCAGTGCAGCGGATCGTTGCCACGGCTGAGGGCGTAGCGGATCTGTTCGCCGTCGGCGGTGCCCTCGCCGGTGAAGTAGGTGAAGAGGTACCCGGCGTACTTGGGCTGCTTCACGGGTGGCGCTCCTGAATGGGCGGTGCCGGGAGGTATCGAGAGGAGGGAGAGGAGGAGCGCCAGGAAGGGGACCAGGAGCGTGCGGGCGGTACGGCGTCTGGGGGGTCGCATGACACATCCTGTGGGACTGTGGGGGTTTCTGTTGGGTCGCTGTGTCCTCGGAGTGTCATAGGAGTGACACAGCGCGTCAATCGGTGCGGGCTGGACCGCGGGGATCGAAAGTTTCGATCGTTTTCGCCGGGCGGCGGCAACCTTTCCGGTCAGCGGTGGCGACCAGATCCCAGAAACGGGCCGGGGCGGCCCCTCCGGCCCGTTTCGCCCCCATCCCCCAGGAAAGGAACGCTTCGTGCGTCTTGGCACCGGACGTCACCGCAGGACACGGACCCTGTCGATCGCCGCGGTGGTGGCCGTCGCCGCGGGGGCGGGCGGCGTGTACCTCGGCCTCTCGGGCGTCGGAGCGCAGGCCGCCTCGTCGACGGTCACCGTGTCCACCACCGCGCAGCTGGAGTCGGCGGTCAGGAACGCGGTCGCCGGCACCGTCATCCAGGTCCGCGGGGGCACGTACTTCCCGGCGGCCGCCCTCAAGTCCACGGCCGACGGCACCGGTTCGGCCCGGATCACGCTGCGGGCGTACGGTACCGAGAAGGTGCGGATCGACGGGTCCGAGCTGCCCGACGGCTCCTGGCTGGCCGGGATCCACGGCGACTACTGGACCGTCCAGAACCTCACCTTCCAGAACTCCCCGGCGCAGGGCTTCGTGGCCACGTCCTCCGTGGGCGGTGTCTTCAAAAACCTGGTCACCGCCGACAACGGGGACTCCGGCTTCACGCTGCGCGGCGACGGCACGACCGGCAACCTCGTGCAGAACCTGGACAGTCACGGCAACTACGACGCCGCCGGGCACGGGCAGAACGCCGACGGGATCGCCGTGAAGTTCGGCTCCGGTACCGGCAACAGGATCATCGGGGCGCGGTTGTACGACAACTCCGACGACGGCCTCGACCTGTGGCAGTTCTCCTCGTCGGTCACCGTCGAGCGCACCTGGGCCTTCGGCAACGGCCGCAACCGGTGGGGGGACTCCGCGTTCGAGGGCAACGGGAACGGTTTCAAGCTGGGCGGCGGGGGCGCCACCGTCGCGCATGTCGTCAACCACAACGCGGCCTGGGACAACGCGTTGCACGGGTTCACCGACAACTCCAACCCGGGCGCGATCGTGCTCAACCGGAACACGGCCTACGCGAACGCCGAGGCGGGTTTCTTCTTCGCCACGGGGAAGGCCCGGCTCGCCCGGAACCTGGCGGTGAGCAACCAGGGCGGGTTGTCCGAGCTGAGTCCGGCCACCGTCTCCGCGGCGAACAACTGGGACAGCGGTGTCAGCACGCCCGTCTTCAGGTCGACCGACGCGACGTCGGCTTACGGGGCCCGGAAGCCGGACGGGGCCCTGCCCTCCACCACGTTCCTGACCACCGGGTCCACCACCATCGGCGCCACCATGCACTGAGTGCGGTTCGCGGGCGGCATCGAGCGGCGGCCGGCGCCGCCGGGGCCGTACCAAGTCCGGCTGGTCGCCCAGGTCTTCCCGCGCCCCTGGGGGTGCGAAACGCCCCCGCCGGTCGTCACCGGCGGGGGCGTCCTCGTGACCGGCCGAGGGGGGCTCGACCAGTGCTTCCGGTCTGGCCCAAAGGGGGGCTTTGGCCAGGCCGGCATCCAGGGACCATGTTCCCTGGTCGCCACCGCCGAGGAAAGGGTTGCCGCAGCGTCGGCTTTTTTCAGGAGTCGCCTTCGTCGCTCCCACGGGCGGCGAAGTCGCCGGCCACGGCGCGCTGCCCGCCGCCCGCGGTGCCGCTGACCGTGTAGGTGTCGTCCTTCGCGTCCCGGCCGCCGCGGTCGTGGTCGTACTGGCCCGCGAAGACCCACTGGCCCGGCCACACCGTACGGCCTTGCTTGAGCACCCACGTGTAGACGAGGTAGCCGTCCTGCTCGGCCACCGTCGCCGTGAAGTCGCCCTCGGGCGCGGACCGCCAGGCACCGGCCGAGGTCACCCCGCCGGTCTGCCTGACCTTCAACCGGACGGTGAGCGCGGTGAGTTTCTCGCTCGTCTTCACGGTGACGTTGCTCTGCGCCCAGAACTCGTTGCTGTGCGGGTCCACCGAACCGTCCGACCACAGCGGGCCGTCCTCGGTGCCGGAGGCGGACGGCGGCGCGGTAGTGGCGGAACTCGGCGATCGAGTGGGCGACTTGCTCGGCGGGTCGGGCTCCCGGGTGGTGCTCGGTGTCGGGTCCGCCGGCGGGGCGGGCGCGCGGCTCGTCGCGTCCGGCGACGGTGTGGGCGTCGGTGAGACGTCGACCGCCTGAGGGGGAGCCTCGTCCCTGACCGCGGAGGCGACCGCGTAGCCGCCGACCCCGAGCACGCACGCGACCGCGGCGGTGGCGCCGACCACCCGCACCCAGCCGAACACCGGCGGACGGGCCTCCCGATGGTCGGCGCGGGTCTGCTCGGTCATCCCGCGCTCGACCCGGGCCAGGATGCGCGCGCGGTCGGGCTCGTGTGCCCCGGCCACCTCGTGCAGCCGAGCGCGCAGCCCGTCGTGCACGTCCCGCCGCATCATCATCGGTCCCTTCCTCCGGCGTCACCGGTGCGCACCATCGCAGCGCGCACCTGACGCGGAGCTGCCGGTGCCCCGAGCAACCGCTGCAATTCGGCCATCCCCTTGGAGGTCTGGCTCTTCACCGTACCGACCGAGACGCCCAAAGCGAGCGCGGTGTCCTTCTCCGAGAGGTCGAAGGCGTGCCGCAACACCACGCAGGCGCGTTTGCGGAACGGGAGTCTACGCAACGCCTCCTGCACGTCGACCACGCCCGCCACGTCCGGGTTCTCGGTCTTCTCCTCGCGCTGCGACCAGAACAGCGCGACCCGTCGCCGCTCCCGGACGGCACTGCGGATCCGGGTGCGGGCCAGGTTGGCAACGACACCGCGCGCGTAGGCCGCCGGATGGTCGGCCGCGCGTACCCGGTCCCAGCGGTGCCACAACGCCAGCAGGGCGTCCGCCGCCAGGTCGTCGGCGGCGTCCGCCTCACCGGTCAGCAGATGTGCGAGACGGGACAGTTCGGCGTAGTGACGCTCGAAGAAGGCGTGGAACTCCACGGAGGCTGCGTCGTCGACGACTGTGCCCACGGGCGACCTCTCCTCACGGCGGCTCGGGCATCCGGCAGACGGATGCCGTCTGTGCGTGTCATGCGTATGACATGTGATCATCCGGCGTAGGCCGGTTCGGGATCCGGAAGCGTAGCAGCGATCGTGCGCATGGTTCGTACGGGCCTTCGAACACCCTCTGACCGGCGCGACTCTGATTCCGTAACACGGAGAAAACCTGAAAACGGTTCAACGACGGAACAATCCAGCCAGCATCCGCACACCGATCATTCAGGCAACAAGGAGCAACGACCATGTCCGTGACGCAGCAGCCGACCGACCGGCCAGGTGGCCCGCCACCAGGGGCGAACGGCGTCGACCGGTTCTTCAGGATCTCCGAGCGGGGGTCCACCCTCGGCCGGGAGATACGCGGCGGCCTCGCCACCTTCTTCACGATGGCCTACATCCTTGTCCTGAATCCCATCATCCTCGGCAGCGCGAAGGACAAGTTCGGCCACCAGCTGGATGCCGTCCAACTGACCACCGCCACCGCCCTGGTGGCCGCCGTGATGACGATCATCATGGGTATCGGCGGTAACCTCCCGCTCGCGCTCGCGGCCGGCCTCGGACTGAACGCGGTCGTCGCCTTCCAGATCGCCCCGCTGATGAGCTGGGACGACGCGATGGGCCTCATCGTCCTCGAGGGCCTGCTCATCTGCGTGTTGGTGGTGACCGGGCTGCGCGAGGCCGTCATGCACGCGATCCCGCAGTCGCTGAAGCAGGCGATCAGCGTCGGCATCGGTCTCTTCATCGCCTTCATCGGCTTCGTCGACGCCGGGTTCGTCAGCCGGATCCCCGACGTGGCGGGCACCACCGTCCCGGTCCAGCTCGGCGCCACCGGCACCCTCACCGGGTGGCCGATCCTGGTCTTCTGTCTCGGGGTGCTGCTGACGATCGGACTGCTCGCCCGCAAGGTCAGGGGCGCCATCCTCATCAGCATCGTGACCATGACGGTCGTCGCGATCGTCATCGACTCGATCGCCGACATCAAGACCTGGGGCCTGACCACGCCGAAGATCCCGGACGACATCGTCGCCTCGCCCGACTTCGGCCTCATCGGCCACTTCAGCCTGTTCGGCGCCTTCGGTCAGACCAGCGCCATCACCGTCGTGCTGCTGGTCTTCACGCTGATCCTGTCCGACTTCTTCGACACCATGGGCACGGTGGTCGGCGTCAGCGCCGAGGCCGGACTGCTGGACGATCAGGGCAGGGTGCCGAACCTCGGGCGGGTGCTGCTCATCGACGGCGCGGCGGCGGTCGCGGGCGGCGCGTCCTCGTCCTCCTCCGCCACCTCCTACATCGAGTCGGCGGCCGGTGTCGGCGAGGGCTCGCGCACCGGCTTCTCCAACCTCGTCACCGGCGGCCTGTTCGCCCTGGCCCTGTTCCTGACCCCGCTGCTCACCATCGTCCCGCTCCAGGCGGCGGCCCCGGCCCTCGTCGCCGTCGGCTTCCTGATGATGACCCAGGTCAAGAACATCGACTGGGACAAGTACGAGATCGCCATCCCGGCGTTCCTGACCATCGCCGTGATGCCGTTCACCTACTCCATCACCAACGGCATCGGCGCCGGCTTCCTCTCCTACGTCCTGCTCAAGACGGTCCTCGGCAAGGCGAAGGAGATCCACTGGCTGCTGTGGGGGACGGCCGCCCTGTTCCTGGTGTACTTCGCGATCGACCCGATCGAGCAGATCCTCGGCGCGAAGTGAGAACGGGCGGAAGCCCCGGCGCCCTGCCGGGGCTTCCGCCCGTTCTCCAGTGCCGATCCGGACCTCAGCACCGATCCGTTCTCCAGCGCCGCATCCAGTCCTTCGGCGCCGCACCTAGTTCTTCAGCGCCGCTTCCATCACGGCCTTGGCCACCGGAGCCGCCAGCCCGTTGCCGCTGACCTCCGAACGCGCCGCGTTCGACTGCTCCACGACCACCGCCACGGCGACCTCCTTGCCATCGGCCTTGCCGTACGACGTGAACCAGGCGTACGGCGTCTGGCTGTTGTTCTCGCCGTGCTGGGCGGTGCCGGTCTTGCCGCCCACCGTCGCACCGGAGATCCGCGCGTTCGTGCCGGTGCCCTCCTCGACGACCGTCTGCATCGCCGACTGCAACTGCTCGGCGGTGGAGGAGCTGACGATCTCCTTGGTGTCCGCGTCGTCGTCGTAGTTCTCCAGGACGGAACCGCCGCTGTCGGTGATCTGCGAAACCATATGCGGCGAGACCAGCTTGCCGTCGTTGGCTATGGCCGCGGACACCATGGCCATCTGCAGCGGCGTCGCCGTCACATCGAACTGGCCGATGCCTGACAGGGCCGTCTGCGCCTGGTCCATGTCCTTCGGATACACGCTCTCGTACGCGCGCACCGGCACGTCCTGCGTCGCGTCGTCGAAGCCGAACTTGTCGGCCGTCGCCCGGATCTTGTCCTCACCCAGGTCCACGGCCATCTTCGCGAAGACGTTGTTGCAGGAGTACTCCAGGGCCACCCGGATCGTGGCGTTCTCGCAGGGTGCCGACGGGTTCTCGTTCGCCAGGACGCTGTTGGACTGCGGCAGCTTGTACGGGTTCGGGCTGTCCGTCTTCTCGTCCACCGACGAGTACAGACCGTCCTCCAGCGCGGTCGCCGCCACGACCAGTTTGAACGTGGAGCCCGGCGGCAGCGGCTGGCGCAGCGCCCGGTTGGTCAGTGGCTTGTCGGAGTCCTTGGTCAGCTTTCCCCAGGCCGTACCGGCGGTGTTGGCGGCGGTGAGCGAGGAGGGGTCGTACGACGGCGTCGACACGACCGCGAGGATCCTGCCCGTGCTCGGGTCGATCGCGACGGCCGCGCCCTTCTTGTCGCCGAGCGTGTCGTACGCCGCCTTCTGCACGTCCGGATCGACGGTCGTCACCACGTTGCCGGGCTCGGCCCGCTCGTTGGTGACCGTGTCCATGACCGTCTTCAGCCGGTTGTCCGTCCCGTTGAGGAGGTCCTGGTAGACGCCCTCCAGCTGGGTGGGCGCGTACGCCTGCGAGGCGTAGCCCGTCACCGCCGCGTACAGCGGGCCGTCCGTGTAGGTGCGCTTGTACTTGAGATCGCTGCCCTTCGTCTGCGCGGAACCGGTGATCGACTTGCCGGCCACGATGATGTTCCCGAGCGGCTCCGCGTACGTCTCGATCGCGTTGCGCCGGTTGTCCTTGTCGTCCGCGAGCGCCCGGCCGTCGTAGAACTGCACCCAGGTCGCCCGGACCAGCAGGGCGAGCACCAGGAGCAGCGTGAGGACGGAGGCGCGCCTGATCGTCTTGTTCATCCCGCTCTGAAGGACGAGCAAGGACGATCGGATCGTTCCCTTCCGCCGGATTTCTCATCGGACGTTCATGAACACATGGGGCGTTCACGAACTCCGTCCGGCGGGCACGGGCCTTCACCCCCGCAGGGTCAGCACGACCTCGTCGATCTCCTCGCGACGCGCGTTCGCGAAACCCCGCGCCCGTGCCGTCGCCCGGAAGCCGCACTTCTCCAGGACGCGCAGGGAGCCCTCGTTGTCGGCGGCCACGCGGGCGTACAGCGGGCGTTCCGGCACCTCGGTCACCAGTGCGCGCAGGGCCGAGGTGGCCACGCCCCGCCCCCAGTACGCGCGGTCCACCCAGTACGTCACCTCGCGCTCGCCCGGTTCCCCGTACACCGCCGCGCTGCCGACCACGTCACCGTCGGCCAGCACCGTCCGGGCGACGGCGTCCGAGGCGCGGATCCGCTTCCAGAGGGCGTCGAAGGCGTCCCGGTCGGCGGGATCCTTCGGGGTGAAGGCCGCCATGCGGACGGCCTCCGGGTCGTTCATCTGCCGGAAGAAGACCGGCAGGTCGCTGTCGTGGACCTCGCGCAGTGCGATCTCCATCGATTCAGAGCCTCCGAGTGGCGAGCGTGAGCCGGTCACGGGCGTCGAACAGGGCGTCCTTCACCATCTGCTCGTGGGCGGGGGTCAGCCGGGCCACCGGCACGGAGCAGCTGATCGCGTCCCGCGCGGGCGTGCGGTAGGGGATCGCCACGCCGAAGCAGCGCAGCCCCAGCGTGTTCTCCTCGCGGTCGACGGAGAAGCCCTGCTCCCTGATCTGGTGCAGCTCCTCGATGAGCTTCTCCCGATCAGTGATCGTGTGCTCGGTGAGCGCCGGCAGGGTCTCCGGGAGCATCTTGCGGACCTGCTCGTCCGGGTAGGTGCTCAGCAGCGCCTTGCCGAGGGAGGTCGAGTGCGCGGGCAGGCGGCGGCCGACCCGGGTGAAGGGGCGCAGGTAGTGCTGCGACTGGCGGGTGGCGAGGTAGACGACGTTCGTGCCGTCCAGACGGGCCAGGTGGATGGTCTCCGTGGTGTCGTCCGAGAGACGGTCCAGGGTCGGCCGGGCGGCCGCGACCACCTCGTCGCCGTCGATGTACGAGGTGCCCACCAGCAGTGCCCTTACGCCGATGCCGTACCGGGTGCCCGTGGCGTCCGTCTCCACCCAGCCCAGCTCCACGAGTGTGCGCAGTAGCATGTACAGACTGGACTTGGGGTAGCCGACGGCCTCCTGGACCGCCGCCAGGGAGTGCATGCCGGGGCGTCCGGCGAAGTATTCGAGCAGTTCAACGGTCCGTACCGCGGACTTGACCTGCGCCCCGCCGCCTGTCTCGGCTGCCGACATCGCCCTTGACCCCTTCGTTCGACGGGAAATAGTCTCCAACAGCATATTCACCATCAGAGACAGTGTTCAGCATATCGAACGCCCTGGTGGATGGCCCAGATACTGCGGCATTACAGCGCAAGACATACGCAAGACATACCTGGAGGGACCCGCGGTGGCAGCAGCACCAGTCTGGAGTGTCGACCCCCGAACCGGGAAGCAGCGCGAGCAGGTTGCGGTGGAGGCCACAGCCCAGGAGGTGGACGCCACCGTCCGCGCCGCGCACGCGGCGCGGGGCTCGCTGGCCGACCGAACCGTGCGCTCGGCGTTCCTGCGTTCCGCCGCCGACGGTCTGGAGGCGGCCAAGGACCACCTCGTCGAGGCCGCCGACGCCGAGACCGCGCTCGGTCCGGTGCGGCTGACCGGCGAACTCGCCCGCACCTGCTACCAGCTGCGGGCCTTCGCGGACATCGTCGACGAGGGCGCCTTCCTGGACGTCGTCATCAACCACCCCGACGACACCGCGACGCCGCCGATCCCGGACCTGCGCCGCTACAAGGTGCCGCTCGGTGTGGTCGCCGTCTACTCGGCCTCCAACTTCCCCTTCGCCTTCTCGGTCGCCGGCGGCGACACGGCGAGCGCGCTGGCCGCGGGCTCCCCGGTCGTCGTCAAGTCGCACCCCGACCACCCGGCGCTGTCCGAGCTGGTCGCGTCCGTGCTGCGCCGGGCCGCCGCCGGGCACGACATCCCCGAGGGGGTCGTGGGTCTCGTGCACGGCTTCGAGGCGGGCATCGAGCTGATCAAGCACCCGCTGATCGCCGCGGCGGGCTTCACCGGATCCATCCGGGGCGGCCGCGCGCTGTTCGACGCGGCGGCCGCGCGTCCGGTGCCGATCCCGTTCCACGGCGAGCTGGGGTCGCTGAACCCCGTCGTGATCACGGAGGCGGCGGCCGCGGAACGGGCCGAGGCGATCGGCGCGGGTCTCGCCGGTTCGATGACGCTGGGCGTCGGCCAGTTCTGTGTGAAGCCGGGCCTCGTCCTCGCACCGTCCGGCGCGTCCGGCGACCGCCTGCTGAAGTCCCTGACCGACGCCGTCAGCGACACCGAGGCCGGAGTCCTCCTCGACCACCGCATGCGGGACAACTTCGTCGCCGGCGTGGCCGAGCGGGTGGAACTCCCCGACGTCGACTCCCCGGTGACGCCGGGCGCGGGCAGCGAGCACACGGTGAGCGCGGGCTTCCTGACGGTGGCGGCGGACAAGCTGGCCACCGAGGGCGCCTACGACCTCCTCCTGGAGGAGTGCTTCGGCCCGGTGACGGTCGTGGCCCGCTACGACGACGACGCCCAGGCCCAGGCCGTGCTCTCCCGCCTGCCGGGCAACCTCACCGCGACGGTCCATCTGTCGACGGAGGAGGCGGCCGGTGAGGGACGCGGCGCGGAGATCCTGGCGGAGCTGACCCCGCTGGCCGGCCGGGTGCTGGTCAACGGCTGGCCGACGGGTGTCGCCGTGGCCCCGGCCCAGCATCACGGAGGGCCGTACCCGGCCACGACCTCCACGTCGACCTCCGTCGGCGGTACGGCGATCGAGCGGTGGCTGCGGCCCGTGGCCTACCAGAACGCGCCTCAGGCGCTGCTGCCGGCGGAGCTGCGGGACGACAACCCGCTCGGGCTGCCCCGCCGTTTCAACGGCCGACTCGAACGCTGATCGCACAAGGGCCGCGCGGAGAAGGGGAAACTGGGAAACTCCGATGATGGACGTGAAACTTCCCGAACTCCCCTTCCCCCTGCGCACCTACGGCCCCGACGGCAACTGGTCCCACGAGGAGGGTGTCCTCACCGGATGGGCCGGACCCCGCCAGGACCGCTTCGTCACGCCCACCGGCGAGGGCCTGGACCCCGCCTCCGACGCGCCCCGGCTGCTCGGGTCACCCGTGGGCGACTTCCAGCTGATCGCCCGGGTCACCGTCGGGTTCGCCGCGGCCTTCGACGCCGGGGTGCTGTACGTCCATGTCGGTGAGCGGGCGTGGGCGAAGCTGTGTCTGGAGTTCTCCCCGGACGTGCCCACCGTCTGCACGGTGGTCACCCGGGGGCACTCGGACGACGCCAACTCCTTCGCCGTGGACGGCAGTTCCGTATGGCTGCGGGTGAGCCGCACCGGGCGGGCCTTCGCCTTTCACGCCTCCCGCGACGGTGAGCGCTGGACCTTCGTCCGGCTCTTCACCCTCGGGGACGAGGAGGAGACCGGCGCCGCCCTCGTCGGCTTCATGACACAGTCGCCGATGGGGGCGGGGTGTGTCGTGACGTACGACCACATCGAGTTCCGGCCTACCTGGCCGGACGACCTGCGAGACGGCAGCTGAGGGCGAACGTCACCACGAGCAGGGCCGCGCTGACGGCCAGGCTCAGCCGCATCCCCTCGACGAACCCGTCGGAGACCAGCGCCCCGAAGACGGCGATGCCCAGGCCCCCGGACACCTGTCGCGCCGCGTTGAGCACCCCGGCCGCCAGGCCCGCCCGTTCGGCGGGCACGGCGTCCATCATCGCGGCGGTCAGCGGCGGCACCGTCAGCGCGCAGCCCAGCGCCATCGGCACGAGGAGCCCCGCCACCAGAGCGGGCGGGGTGCCCGCGTCGACGTACAGCAGCCCGAGCAGTCCCGCGACGGCCAGCCCCTGCCCGACCAGCATCGGCAGCCGGGGGCCGTGGCGGCCGGCGAGCTTGCCCGCCACCACGTTCGTCACCGCGATGAGCCCGGTCATCGGCAGGAACATCAGCCCGGCGGCCAGCGCCGAACGGCCCTGCACCTGCTGGAAGAAGAGCGAGAAGACGAACACCATGCTGTAGAAGGCCACACTGACCGCCGCTCCCGTCGCGACCGTCGCGACCACGGTCCGGTCGCGGAAGAGGCCGAGGGGGACGACCGGGTGCGGGGTGCGCGCCTCGATCCGCAGGAACGCGACCGCGGCGACGACGGCCACCGCTCCCGCCGCCCAGCCCGCCGTTCCGCCCTCGATCACCGCGAACGCCAGAGCCGTCAGGGCCAGCACCGCCGTCACCTGGCCGGGCAGATCCAGTGGTGCCGGACGGCGCTCGGAGCGCGGTGCCCGCAGGAGCAGGACGAGGATCAGCGCCCCCACGGGAAGATTGACGAAGAAGATCCCCCGCCAGTCCCACGCCGTGGTCAGCGCACCGCCCGCCACCGGGCCCAGCGCCACCGCCGCCGAACCACCGGCCGCCCACAGGGCCACCGCGCGGGCCCGCCGGGCCGGATCGGTGTACGCCTGCCGCACCAGCGCCAGTGAGGCCGGGAGCACGACGGCCGCCGCCACACCCTGCACCACCCGGGCGCCGATCAGAGCCGGCAGATTCGGTGCCAGTCCGCAGGCGACCGAGGCGAGCGTGAACACGGTGGTGCCGAGCGCGTACGCCCGGCTCGCTCCCACGCGGTCCGAGAACGCCCCGGTGGACAGCATCAGCGCGGCGAAGGCCAGCGTGTACGCGTCCACCACCCACTGCAGGCCGGACATGCCGGCGTCGAGGGAGGAACCGATCGCGGGCAGCGCCACGTTCACCACCGACGCGTCGAGGCAGATCAGCGCGAAGCCGAGCAGGGCGGCGGTGAGAGTGAGCGCGGAGGAGGGTCTCCTGGAACCCAACTCGCGCTCAGGAAGGGCGAGTCGGTCGGGGCTCCGGGACTGTTTCGTGGCCATGACTCCATGCTGCGGATCTCCGCCGCCGTACAGTAGTGGCCGCAATGCCATATGCCCGGAGGTTCTGGCCATGCCCGAGCAGCTCAGCCCGCACCGCATCGCGGTCATCGCGCCCTCACCCGTCTCGATGTTCAACCTCGCCATCCCGGAGATGCTCTTCGGCAAGGTCGAGCGGGACGGGCGGCCGGGGTACGAGGTGGTCATCTGCACGGCTGAGCCCGGCCCGCTGCCCACCAGCGGCGGCCTCGACCTGTACGTCCCGCACGGCCTGGACGCCGTGCGGGACGCGGACACGGTGCTCGTCGCCGGCACCGGGGCGCCGTTCGAGCCGGAGGCGCGGATCGTGGCCGCCGTCCGCGAGGCGGCCGCCACCGGCAAGCGCATCGCGGCCCTGTGCACCGGCGCCTTCCAGCTCGCCGAGGCGGGCCTGCTCCAGGGCCGCAAGGCCACGACGTACTGGGCGCACGCCGAGGAACTCCGCACGCGCTACCCGCAGGTCGAACTCTGCGCGGACGTGCTGTACGTGCAGGACGGGCCGTATCTGACGGCGTCCGGCTACGCCGCCGGCATCGACCTGTGCCTGCACCTCATCCGCACCGACTACGGCGCCGCCGTCGCCAACAAGGTCGCCCGGCTCGCCCTCGTCGCCCCGGTGCGCCCCGGCGGCCAGACGCAGTTCACCCAGACCCCGCTGCCGCCCGAGCGCGGGACCGCCTGCGCCGACACCCGCGGCTGGGCCATGCGCAACCTGGACAAGCCGCTCACCCTGGCCGAACTGGCCCGGCACTCGGGCGTCTCCGTGCGCACCCTCACCCGGCGCTTCCACGCCGAGAGCGGTGTGAGCCCGCTGCAGTGGCTGCTCCACCAGCGCATCGAGCGGGCGAAGGAGCTCCTGGAGACCACCGCCCTGTCCATGGACCAGGTGGCCCGCGCCTGCGGCCTGGGCACCGCCGACTCGCTGCGCGCCCATGTGGTGCGGCGGACCGGACTGACCCCGAGCGCCTACCGGGCACAGTTCAGCCGCCTGGGAACCACGTCCGTGACCGGCACGTCCTCCGCTGCGTGATCGGACACGGTCAAGCTGTTCCAGTTCCGCGTCGACCCCGGCCACTGGCGCGCCGGCATCGGTACGGCCCTGCAACCCGTCACCCGGGAATGAACCACGTTCGGGAATGAACCACGTTGCTTTAACGTTCACGCACTCGGCGGAGGGAGCCTCCGTACCCGTACGACCTGGAGACCGAGACATGCGCGTCGAGATCTGGACGGACATCGCCTGCCCCTGGTGCTACGTCGGCAAGGCCCGTTTCGACAAGGCGCTGGAGGCCTTCCCGCACCGCGACCAGGTCGAGGTGGTGCACCGGTCGTTCGAGCTGGACCCCGGTCGCGCCAAGGACGACATCCAGCCGGTGCTCGCGATGCTCACCAAGAAGTACGGCATGAGCGAGGCGCAGGCCCAGGCCGGCGAGGAGAACCTGGGCGCGCAGGCCGCCGCCGAGGGGCTGGAGTACCGCACCCGGGACCGCGACCACGGCAACACCTTCGACATGCACCGGCTGCTCCACCTCGCCAAGGAGCAGGGCAGGCAGAGCGAGCTCATCCAGGCCTTCTACACGGCCAACTTCGCCGAGGAGCGGTCCGTCTTCTCCGAGGGCGACGAGCGGCTGATCGAGCTGGCCGTCGCCGCGGGCCTGGACGCCGACGCCGCCCGCGCGGTCCTCGCCGACCCGACCGCGTACGCGGCAGACGTCCGCGCCGACGAGCGTGAGGCAGCCCAGCTCGGGGCGAACGGGGTGCCCTTCTTCGTCCTCGACCGCAAGTACGGTGTCTCCGGCGCCCAGCCCGCCGAGGTCTTCGCGCAGGCGCTGACCGAGGCGTGGGGCGAGCGGTCACCGCTGAAGCTGATCGACGAGGGCGGCGCGCAGGCGTGCGGTCCGGACGGGTGCGCGGTGCCGCAGCACTGAGCCGTGCCGCCGCACCGGGAGACGTGCAGGTCGGGGCTGACGTATAAGCATCGCTTGGCGAATCCTCGTAGAACTGCGTAATGGACGAGGGGTGGTCGGTGGCTCACAGTGGTCTCATGGAGACCTTCGAGAGCCTCGTCCGCGCCGAGTTCGCCCCGAAGAACACCTTTCTGAACACCGCGAGCAACGGGCTGCTCCCCGCCCGTACCGTGGCCGCCCTCCAGGAGGCGGCCCTGCTGCGGGCCGAGGGCAGCCCGCTGGACCCGCTGTACGAGGACGTGGAGACCGCCCGGGCCGTCTTCGCCCGGCTGGCCGGCGTCGCGGTCGGCCGGGTCGCGGCCGGGTCCTCGGTCTCCGCCCACACCGGGCTGGTCGCCGCCTCACTGCCCGCGGGCGCCGAAGTACTCACCGCCGAGGGCGACTTCACCTCCGTCGTGAACCCCTTCCACGCCCGCGGGGACCTCAAGGTGCGCGCCGTGCCCCTGGAGCGGCTCGCCGAGTCGGTCCGCCCGGGCACCGCGCTCGTTGCGGTCAGCTCCGCACAGTCAGCCGACGGCCGGATCGCCGACCTGCCCGCGCTCCGGGAGGCGGCCCGCGAGCACGGCGCCCGCACGTACGTGGACGTCTCCCAGTCCGCCGGATGGCTGCCGATCAAGGCCGACGCGCAGGACTTCACCGTCTCGGTCGGCTACAAGTGGCTGCTCGGCCCGCACGGGGTGGCCTTCCTCGTCGTACCGGAGAACTCGCAGGATTCGGCGGGCTCGGGGGGCTCGGAGGACTTCGGCGGCCTCACGCCGATCCTGGCCGGCTGGGTCGCGGGGGAGAACCCGTGGGACAGCTGCTACGGCCCCCTGGCCGAACTCGCCCACTCCGCGCGCCGGTTCGACCTGCCTCCGGATCTGGCCGCCTACGCCGGGATGCGCCGCTCCCTCGAACTCGTCGAGGAACTCGGCGTCGACGCCCTGCACGCCCACGACCTCGCCCTCGCCGACCGCTTCCGCACGGGACTGGCCGCCCTCGGCCACGAGCCCGTGCCCGCTCCCGGCTCGGCGATCGTCTCCGTCCCCGGGCTCGGTGACCGCCGACCCCGGTTGAACAGCGCCGGGATCCAGACCGCCGAGCGCGCGGGCAACCTGCGCGTCTCCTTCCACCTGTACAACACGTCCGACGACGTCGACCGGCTGCTGGACGTCCTGTCCGGCTGAACGTACGGATCGCCCTAAACACACCGAACACACCGAACGCACTGGAGCGGGCGGTGTCACTGGCGTGGCCGTATAGCCGATTACGCCTGTGACACCGCCCGCTCCACGGGCCCGGGGTCACCTCACCGCGGTGAGGTCCCGTGGCCCGTTGCCGCATACTCCGGGGACACCCCCAGGGCTCGACCTACCGCACCGGAGTGAAGTCCGTCGCGCCGATGCCGCATGTTCCGGGGGACAACACCCGGACCCCCGGCCGAACTCGACCTACCGCACCGGAGTGAAGTCCGTCGCGCCGATGTACTCCGGTCGCCGCACCGGAGCCGCGAACGGCTCGACGGCCTTGTTCTCCACGCTGTTGAACACGATGAACACGTTGCTGCGCGGGAACGGCGTGATGTTGTCGCCCGATCCGTGCATGCAGTTGCAGTCGAACCAGGTCGCCGAACCGGCCTTGCCGGTGAACAGCTTGATGCCGTAGTCGGAGGCCATCTTGGTCAGCGCCTCGTCGGACGGCGTGCCCGCGTCCTGCATCTGCAGGGACTTCTTGTAGTTGTCCTTCGGGGTGGCCCCCGAGCACCCGAGAAACGTCCGGTGCGACCCCGGCATGATCATGAGGCCGCCGTTGGTGTCGTAGTTCTCGGTGAGCGCGATCGACACCGAGACCGTCCGCATGTTCGGCAGACCGTCCTCGGCGTGCCAGGTCTCGAAGTCGGAGTGCCAGTAGAAGCCGCTGGCGCCGAAGCCCGGCTTGACGTTGATCCGCGACTGGTGGACGTACACGTCCGAGCCGAGGATCTGCCGTGCCCGGCCGACGATCCGCTCGTCGTGCACGAGGTTCGCGAACACCTCGCTGATCTTGTGCACCTCGAAGACGGACCGGATCTCCTGCGACTTCGGCTCGACGATCGAGCGTTCGTCGGCGCGGATCACCGGATCCGTGACGAGCCGCTCCAACTCCCGGTGGTACACGTCGACCTCGTCGGGCCCGATGAGCTGGTCGATGGCGAGGAAACCGTCGCGCTCGAACGACTGGAGGTCGGGGCCGGGAATCGGGCCGACCGCGCCGGGCGCGGACCACACCACCGGGTCCTGGCGCGGGATCGCCACCTCGGTGGCGCCGCGGCTGGGGTAGAGGTCCGTGACCGAGGCACTGGGACTGTGCGTGGTGGCGGTCATGGTGATGTCACACCTCCTCGGGCTCGGTGAGCAGTGGGTAGACGCCGTTCTCGTCGTGGTCCTCCCGTCCGGTCACGGGCGGGTTGAAGACACAGATGCAGCGGAAGTCCTCCTTGATCCGCATCGTGTGCCGCTCATGGCCGTCGAGCAGGTACATGGTCCCGGGCGTGATGGTGTACTTCTGCCCGGTCTCGTCGTCGGTGAGCTCGGCCTCGCCCTCGACGCACACGACGGCCTCGATGTGGTTCGCGTACCACATCGACGTCTCCGTACCCGCGTACAGGGTCGTCTCGTGCAGGGAGAAGCCGACCTTCTCCTTGGCGAGAACGATGCGTTTGCTCTCCCAGGTGCCGGACTCGGCCTTCACGTGCCGGTCGGTGCCTTCGATGTCCTTGAACGAACGGACGATCACGGTGCTGCGATGCCTCCTAGATGGATGACGGATGTGTCGGTCGTGCTGGTGTTGATCAGGCCGTTTCGCGGACGGCCCGGGCCAGGACGCTCAGGCCCTGGTCCAGTTCCTCGGGCGTGATGGTGAGCGCCGGGAGCAGTTTCACGACCTCGCTCTCCGGGCCCGACGTCTCGATGAGCAGGCCGAGGTCGAAGGCCCGCTTCGCGACCCGTCCGGCCCGGTCCTTGTCGTGGAACTCCAGGCCCCACACGAGGCCGCGGCCCCGGTACTCCTTCACGTCGGCGGGGTTCTCCTCGGTGATGGAGATGAAGGCCTGCTCGATCTGCTCACCGCGGGCGCGGGTCTGCTTCTCCATCACGGACCCGTCCGCCCAGTACGCCTCCAGCGTGGCGGTGGCGGTCACGAAGGCGGGGTTGTTGCCGCGGAAGGTGCCGTTGTGCTCGCCCGGCTCCCAGATGTCCAGCTCGGGCTTGAACAGGCACAGCGACATGGGCAGGCCGTAGCCGCTGATGGACTTGGAGACGGTGACGATGTCGGGCGTGATGCCCGCCTCCTCGAACGAGAAGAAGGCACCGGTCCGCCCGCAGCCCATCTGGATGTCGTCGACGATGAGCAGCATGTCCTGCCGCTCGCACAGCTCGGACAGCGCGCGCAGCCACTCCGGGCGCGCCACGTTGATGCCGCCCTCGCCCTGCACGGTCTCCACGATCACCGCGGCGGGCTTGTTGAGGCCCGAGCCCTGGTCCTCCAGGAGCCGCTCGAACCAGAGGAAGTCCTCCACCGTGCCTTCGAAGTAGTTGTCGAAGGGCATCGGCGTGCCGTGCACCAGCGGGATGCCGGCCCCGGCCCGCTTGAAGGCGTTGCCGGTCACGGCGAGCGAGCCGAGGGACATGCCGTGGAAGGCGTTGGTGAACGACACGATCGACTCGCGCCCCTTCACCTTCCGCGCCAGCTTCAGCGCGGCCTCCACGGCGTTGGTGCCGGTCGGGCCCGGGAACATGACCTTGTAGGGCAGGTCGCGCGGCCGCAGGACCAGGTTCTGGAAGGACTCCAGGAAGGCCCGCTTGGCGGTGGTCGACATGTCGAGCCCGTGCGTGACGCCGTCGCGCTCCAGGTAGTCGATCAGCGCCCGTTTCAGGACGGGGTTGTTGTGGCCGTAGTTCAGTGACCCCGCTCCGGCGAAGAAGTCCAGGTACTCGTGGCCGTCCTCGTCGTACATGCGGCTGCCCTGCGCACGGTCGAAGATGGCGGGCCAGCCGCGGCAGTAGCTGCGTACCTCGGACTCGACGGTCTCGAAGACACTGAGGTCGGGCTGGGTGATGGTCACGACGAATCGCTCCTCGTTGCGTGGGGTGCAGCGGCGGTGGTCAGGCGAAGACAGGGGTCAGGCGGAGGGGGTGCGGGACAGCGGCCCGATGCGGTAGAGCACTTCGGGGTCGTGCGGCCCGTCGGGGAACACGGCCGTCTCGAACAGCACCTCGCGCTCCAGCCGGGCGCCGTGGCGCTCGGCGAACGACGTGAACAGGCGCTCGGAGGCGGTGTTGCCCGGCGTGATGGTGGTCTCGACGGTGGTCAGCCCGCGCTCGGTCACGGTCCGTGCGACCAGCCCGTCCAGCAGGGCGGCGGCGAGCCCGCGGCCGCGGTGCGACTCGTCCACCGCCACCTGCCAGACGAGCAGGGTGTCCGGGCGGTCCGGCCGGACGTAGGCGGTGACGAAGCCGACCGGCTCACCGTGCTCGTCGCGCGCCACGGCCGAGGTGGCGGCGAAGTCACGACACCACAGCAGATAGCTGTAGGACGAGTTCAGGTCGAGGACCTTCGAGTCCCTGGCCATCCGCCACAGCGCGGCGCCGTCCGCCACCGACGGACGGTCGATTTGCAGGTCTGCTTGTGCGGCAGTCATGCGAATTGAATTTACCGAGGGAAATTGAAAAATGCATCGCCGCGGGGGGTTACGTACGGGCGCGATCTGTGTTATCACGCGGGCGCGTACGGGCGCCCGAACATGGCCCCTTATCGACTGGTTTGATCGTCAGATAAGGGGCAAATGCATCACGATGTGTAACGCGTCACAGCCGTGTAACCATCACGAGATCTACCCGAATTGCGCCCTTCGGCGTTCGCAGAATCTTTGCGTTTAGGTCGAGTGAAAGCGGGCAGAAGAATACGGGAAGCTGTTCGCGAATGCATTCTCTAATGTGTCCCATATTACGCCGGGAGTTAATCCGGAATTAGACTCCGGTCACTCCGTCGATCCGCTCCCGGAGGATGTCCGCGTGGCCGTTGTGCCGCGCGTACTCCTCGATCATGTGGACGTACACCCAGCGCAGGCTGACCTCCAGACCGGCCATCGGCCCGTCGGCGATCCGCCCGGTGTCGTCCAGCGACAGTCCCGCGCACACCTCGTTCCCCCGGGTGATCTCGCGCCTCCACACCGCGAGCGCCTCGTCGAGACCCCGCCCGGGATCGAGGACGTACCCGTTCCCCTTCCCGTACACCGGCGGAACGTCCAGTCCCGCGGCCACTCGCTGGAACCAGTTCCGCTCGACCTCGGCGAGGTGCTGTACCAGCCCGAGCGGGGTGAGCGACGACGGCTCGGCCGAGGCGGTCCGCACCTGCACGTCGTCCAGCCCGGCGCACTTCAGCTCCAGCGTGGCCCGGTGGAAGGCGAGCCAGCTCTCCAGCATGGGCCGCTCCTCACCGGTCATGAGGGGGATGGGGCGGCCGTCGGGAAGGGTGAGGGGTGAGTTGGTGTCGGTGGTCATGGAGCGAGCATGGCACGGGGATTTTCCACCTGTCCGGCGTTTCCGGCCGAGGCCCCCGGGGGCGCGGCCGACGACTGCCGCGGAGTGCTCGGCCGTCGCCGGGGCCGGCGGGCGAGCCATCCCGGCTGCCGTCGGTAACGGCCGCCGAGGGCTGGAGCGTTGCCGACGGCTGTGGCCGCGGAGTGCTCGGCCGTCGCCGAGGCCTGCGGCCGCGTAGTCCGACCGCCGTCGGCAACTGCGGCCGAGGGCTGGAGCGTTGCCGACGGCTGTTGCCGCAGAGTGCTCGACCCGGGCCGAGGCCTGCGGGCGGGCGTCCCGGCTGCCGTCGGCGACTACCGCGCAGCACTCGACCTGCGCCGAGGCCTGTGCCCGCGCTTCCCGACCGGCGCCGGCGACTGCTGCCGAGCGTTGGACCCGGGCCGACGACTGCGGCCCCGCATCCCGACCGCCGCCGGCAACCACCGCCGAGCGCTCGACCGCGACTGACGGCTGTGGCCGTGCATCCTCGGCCGCCGGGCGGGCTACTGCCGCGCATCCTCGACCCCTACCGCGGGCTGCCGCCGCGCACCCTCACCCCCTACCGAGGGCTACCGCCAAGCACCCTCGGCCGCTCGCAACGCTGCCTCCACATCCACGCCCAGGCCGTTCTCCCGCAACGCGCCCCCAAGTGCCGCCAGGCTCGCCCGCACCGCTCCCGGTGTGGCGTCCACCCCGTAGTGGTTGACCCGGATCATCTCCTTGGCCAGAGCGCCCCCGCCCGCGACCAACGGCACCGCCGGGTCCGACGTCAGTGCCCGGGCCACCAACTCCGACGCCACCGCTCCCGACGGCGCCCGCAGGGTCGTGGCGACCGGCGCGGCCTCACGGTCCTCGTGCACATACGGCTCGATGCCTCCGCCCAGCGCCCGCGCACCCGCCCGGGTCGCCTCGGCGGCACGACGGTGCCGGTCCATCACCACGTCAAGACCCACCGACTCGATCCGCTCGACACACGCCTCCAGCGCCAGCATCTCCAGCTGGGCCGGCGCGTGCGGCAGCGCCTTCCGGCCGCCGTCGAGCCATCGGTCCTTCCAGTCCAGCAGCGAGAGGTACGACCGTCGCGGCGCCCCGGGGTTCGCCGCCATCCGGGCCCAGGCCCGCTCGCTCACCGACACCGCCGAGACACCCGCGGGCCCGCCCATCGCCTTCTGCGCCCCGATCACGCACAGGTCCACGCCCCACGCGTCCGTCAGCACCGGCTCGGCCCCGATCGACGCGACGGCGTCCAGGTAGAACAGGGCACCGTGCCGTCGTACGACGTCTCCGATCTCCGCGACCGGGTTGGTGTTGCCGGTCGCCGCCTCCGCGTGCACCAGGGAGACGAAGTCGATCTCCGGGTGCTCGGCGAAGGCCTCCCGGATCTGCTCGGCGCCGACCGCCGTGTGGAACGGCACCGCCAGATCGATCACGGTCGCGCCACAGTCGCGCAACCAGTCGCCGAAGGTCTGCCCGTAAGGGCCCGTGATGACGTTGAGGGCCGTGGTGCCCGGCCCGGCGGCGGAACGGATCGCGCCCTCCAGCGGCAGCAGCGCCTCGCCCTGCGTGATCACCACGTCCTGCCTGGTACTCAACAGCCGCGCCACGCGGTCCTCGATCGACGCGAAGTGCGCCGCGGTCAACGGGGCCAGGTCCAGAAACGGATGTGTCACGGGGGTGCTCTCTTCACTCTCGGGGTAGACGAGACGAGGGTAACCGGCACCTTTCGTCCACCTCCGACCGATTACTTCTTAGGTCGGGCAGCCGCGTGACCATCGTTTTGGTTTGAGAGACTCAAACTTCTCCTTATAATCGAACCCTTAGTCCCCCCTAGGAAGGCCCGCCGTGAACACGCTCATCGGGCGCCGGACCCGCGTCCTGGCCGCCACCACCGCGACGGCCGGGCTGGTGCTCCTGGCTGCCGCTGCTTCCGGCTGTACTTCCACCGACGACGGAGGCAGCGGTTCCAAGACCGCCGCAGGCGGGGTCGAACTGGTCAAGGGCGGTCAGCTCACCACCTGCACGCATCTGCCGTACCCGCCCTTCCAGTCGGAGGTGGACGGCAAGGTGCAGGGCTTCGACGTCTCCCTCGTCGACCTGGTCGCCAAGGACCTGGGCGTGAAGCAGGACATCCTCGACACGCCGTTCGAGAACTTCAAGACCGGCGCCTTCCTCAACGCCGGCCAGTGCGACCTCGCCGCGGCCGGCATGACCATCACCGAGGAGCGCAAGAAGAACGTCGACTTCTCGGACCCGTACTTCGACGCCACCCAGGCCGTCCTGGTCGACAAGAAGGCCGGCGTGAACTCCCTCGCCGACGTGAAGTCCAAGGGCGTGAAGCTCGGCGCCCAGGCGCAGACCACCGGCGAGGACTACGTCAAGAAGCAGGGCTTCGACGCGGTCTCCTTCGAGTCCTCCGACGCCGTCCTCAACGGTCTGCGCACCGGTCAGGTCAAGGCGGTCGTCATCGACTACCCGGTCGTCCAGGGCTGGCTGAAGACCAAGGCCACCGCCGACGCCTACAAGGTCGTCGACAACCTCAACACCGGTGAGCAGTACGGCTTCACGGTGAAGAAGGGCAACGCCAAGCTGCTGGCCGCCGTCAACAAGGCGCTCGCGGACGCCAAGGCGGACGGCACGTACAAGAAGCTGTACGAGAAGTGGATCGGCCCGTACGACGAGTCCGCCGCCTCCCCGTCCGCTTCCCCGTCCGCGTCCTGACCCCATGACTGACACGGACGTACCACTCCAGCCCAGGAAAAAGGGCCTGACCCGGCGTCAGAAGCGCACTCTGTCGCGCGGCGCCCAGTACGTCGTCTTCGTCGCCGCCGTGATCGCCTTCGCGGTCTCGGCGGACTGGGGACGGCTGAAGAACCAGTTCGCGCAGGCCGACATCGCCGAGCAGATGTTCCCGGACGTCATCACCCTGGCGCTCAAGAACACCGTGCTCTACACGCTGTCCGGCTTCGTCGTCGGACTCGTGCTCGGCATGCTGATCGCCCTGATGCGGCTGTCGTCGGTGGGCCCGTACCGCTGGTTCGCCGGCGTGTACATCGAGATCTTCCGCGGCCTGCCCGCCCTGCTGATCTTCATCTTCATCGGTGTCGCAGTCCCCCTCGCCTTCCCGGGCACGGAGATCATCGGCGGCACCTACGGCAAGGTCGCCCTCGCGCTCGGCCTGGTCGCCGCCGCGTACATGGCGGAGACGATCCGCGCGGGCATCCAGGCCGTGCCCAAGGGGCAGTTGGAGGCGGCCCGTTCGCTGGGCTTCTCACCCGCGCGGGCGATGGTCTCGATCGTCATCCCGCAGGCGTTCCGGATCATCCTCCCGCCGCTGACCAACGAGTTGGTCCTGCTCTTCAAGGACTCCTCGCTGGTGCTGTTCCTCGGCGTCACGCTGGAGGAACGCGAACTGTCCAAGTACGGCCGGGACCTGGCCAGTACGACCGCCAACTCCACGCCGATCCTCGTCGCCGGACTGTGCTACCTGCTGGTCACGATCCCGCTCGGCTTCGTCGTACGCCGTATGGAGGCGAAGGCCCAGGAGGCCGTGAAATGAGCCGACCGGAGATCCAGGTCCAGGGCCTGCACAAGTCCTTCGGCGACAACGAGGTCCTGCGTGGCATCGACCTGGAGATCGGCCAGGGCGAGGTCGTCTGTGTGATCGGCCCGTCCGGGTCCGGCAAGTCGACCCTGCTGCGGTGCGTGAACCTGCTGGAGGAACCCACCAAGGGCCGGGTCTTCGTCGGCGGTGCCGAACTCACCGACCCGGACGTCGACATCGACGCCGTACGCCGCCGTATCGGCATGGTCTTCCAGCAGTTCAACCTCTTCCCGCACGTCACGGTGACCGAGAACCTCACGCTGCCGCAGCGCCGGGTGCTCGGGCGCGGCAAGGCGCAGGCCGCGAAGGTGGCCGCCGAGAACCTGGCGCGGGTGGGTCTCGCCGAGAAGGCGGACGCCTACCCCTCCTCACTCTCCGGCGGGCAGCAGCAGCGGGTCGCGATCGCCCGCGCACTCGCCATGGGCCCCCAGGTGATGCTGTTCGACGAGCCGACCTCGGCGCTCGACCCGGAACTCGTCGGGGACGTCCTCGCGGTGATGCGCATGCTCGCCGACGAGGGTATGACGATGATGGTCGTCACCCATGAGATGAGCTTCGCCCGCGAGGTGGCCGACCGGGTCGTCTTCATGGACGGCGGCGCGGTCGTCGAGGACGGCACCCCGGAACAGGTCATCGGCAACCCCCGCCACGACCGCACCCGCCACTTCCTCTCCCGCCTCCTCGACCCGGCGATGGCCGAGGTCGAGTCGACGCCGTCGGACAAGGCCGACGACGACGCCGCCGCCGACGACGACGGCTGAGCGGCCCGGGCGGGCGCCGACCCCCGCGTGCGCGGGACCACCACCTGGGGGCCTTGACCGCCCGGGCCGCTCATTAAGGTGCAGGGCATGAGCGATCACGCGGTACTGCACGTGAAGGGCCGGGTCCTGGTCGGGCCCGAGGACGTTCGCGACGACCTGTGGGTCGTCGACGGCCGGATCTCCTACGACCGCCCCGTCGGCGCCCGTGACGTCCGTACCGTGGAGGGCTGGGCGCTGCCCGGCCTGGTCGACGCCCACTGCCATGTGGGTCTCGGCCCGCGCGGGGCCGTGGACGAGAACGTGGCGGAGAAGCAGGCGCTCGCCGACCGTGACGCGGGGACCCTGCTCATCCGGGACGCCGGCTCGCCCTCCGACACCCGCTGGGTCGACGACCGCGAGGACCTCCCCAAGATCATCCGTGCGGGCCGGCACATCGCCCGCACCCGCCGCTACATCCGGGGCTACGCGCACGAGATCGAACCGGAGGACCTGGTCGCGTACGTCGCCCGGGAGGCGCGGCGCGGTGACGGCTGGGTGAAGCTGGTGGGCGACTGGATCGACCGTGACCTCGGCGACCTGGCGCCCAGTTGGCCGCGGGGGGCGGTCGAGGCGGCCATCGCCGAGGCGCACCGCCTCGGCGCCCGGGTCACCGCCCACTGCTTCGCCGAGAACTCCCTGCGGGACCTGGTCGAGGCCGGCATCGACTGCATCGAGCACGCGACCGGTCTCACGGAGGAGCTGATCCCCCTGTTCGCGTCCCGCGGGGTCGCGATCGTCCCGACGCTGGTCAACATCGCCACGTTCCCGAAGCTGGCCGACGGCGGCGAGGCCAAGTTCCCCCGCTGGTCCGCCCATATGCGCAGGCTCCACGAACGCCGCTACGACACCGTCCGGGGCGCCTACGACGCCGGCATCCCGGTCTTCGTCGGCACCGACGCGGGCGGCACCCTGCCGCACGGCCTGGTCGCCGCCGAGGTGGCGGAACTGGTGACCGCCGGGATCCCACCCCTGGACGCCCTCTCGGCGACGGCCTGGGGCGCCCGCACATGGCTGGGCCGACCCGGGCTGACGGAGGGAGCGCCGGCGGACCTGGTGGTGTACGAACAGGACCCGCGCACGGATGTGCGCGTGCTGGGGGCGCCGTCGCGGGTGGTGGTGAACGGGCGGGTCGCGGGCTAGAGACGACGACAACCGGCGGGTGACGACGGCCTCGCCGTGACCACGGCCGCCCCGTGACGACGGCCGCCAGGTGTGACGGCCGCCCGGTGCGACAGCCGCCCCGTGACGACGGCCTCCCGCCCGATGGCGCGACCGGATCCTGGCACGCCACGGGCCAGTCCGGCGAAGGCGACCCGCGAGGCATCTACAGGCGTCTTCGAATGCCCCCGTCACGCGCGCCGTCCCCGCCATGCGCGCGCCGTCCCCGTCACGCCGCGCCGCCCCCGCCCCGCCGACGCTCCGGCCATCGGCGTGACCCCTCAAGGCGCCCCCACCGAAACGGAGTTGGCCTGACCGGCGTCGGCTCGATGACCCCGTACCCGGCGGGCCAGGTGATCGCCCTGGTCATCGCGGGTGGAGAGTCCGTCGCGGCGGCGGGACGCGGCAGGAGCTGACCGGTTCAGGATCTCCGCCGTCAACAGTCCTTGTGTGTCAGGGCTGTTGACGGCGCGATGAAAACGTTTTAACTTCCCCTCACTCCGACTTCGAGACATGAGGGGGACCCGTGGCCGCAGTACTGCGGGAACATGCAGGTACAGAGGAGGTTGACGTAACTCCTCACCCAACCGGTGGCGCGCATCCGAAGCGAAAACGTTTTCAAGGGCGTGCATTCTTTCTGCTCATGCTGCCCGGCCTCGCCTACTTCCTGCTGTTCCACTACGGAGCGCTGGTCGGCAACGTCATCGCCTTCAAGGAGTACGTCCCCTTCGACGGTCTCTGGGGCAGCCCCTGGGTCGGCCCGGGCAACTTCCAGCGGATGTTCGAGGACGGGGAGTTCTGGGCCGCCGTCCTCAACACCGTCTGGATCGCCGTCCTCCAGCTGGTCTTCTACTTCCCGGTGCCGCTCGGCCTCGCCCTGCTCCTGCACAGCCTCACCTGGAGCTCGGTGCGCCGGTTCGTGCAGTCGGTGGCGTATCTGCCGCACTTCATCTCGTGGGTGATCGTCGTCGCCCTCTTCCAGCAGCTGCTCGGCGACACCGGCCTGCTCAACTCCTCGCTGGACGGCATGGGGTTGCAAAGCGTCGACATCATCGGCAACCCCGACGCCTTCAAGCCGCTGGTGGTCGCCCAGGTCATCTGGAAGGACGCCGGCTGGGGCACGATCATCTTCCTGGCCGCGCTGGCCCAGGTGGACGAGCAGCAGTACGAGGCCGCCGCGATCGACGGCGCGGGCCCCTGGCGGCGCTTCTGGCACGTCACCCTGCCCGCCATCCGCCCGGTGGTCGTGCTGCTGCTCATCATGCGGCTCGGTGACATCCTCTCCGTCGGCTTCGAGCAGATGCTGCTCCAGCGCGACGCGGTCGGCCCCGAGACCGCCGAGATCATCGACACCTTCGTCTACTACCAGGGCATCGTCGGCGGCGACTACGGATTCGCCGCCGCCGCGGGCCTGTTCAAGGGCGTCATCGGCGCCCTCCTCGTCTACGCCGCCAACAAGGTCGCCCACCGCCTCGGCGAACAGGGGGTCTACAAGTGAGTGCCCGCACCCGCACCGCTGTCCGGCCCGGCTGGCTGGAGAAGCCGAAGCCGCTCACCCAGGCCGCCAAAGCCCTCGCGCTCGTCGCCGTCGTGCTGCTGGTCTGCGTGCCGTTCCTCGTCATCGTGTCGACCTCGCTGGCCTCCACCGACGAGGTCGTGGCCAACGGCGGCTGGGTGCTGTGGCCGACCGATCCCACACTCGACGCCTACCGCGACATCCTCGAAGGCGGCATCGTCACCCACGCCCTCGGTGTCAGCGCCGGCGTCACCATCGTCGGCACCCTGCTCAGCCTCGTGTGCACGGTGACCCTCGCCTACGCGCTGTCCCGCCCCGGCGTCTTCGGCGCCCGGCCCGCGCTGCTGCTGATCCTGTTCACGTTCCTCTTCCCGCCCGGCATGATCCCCAGCTTCCTGCTGGTCAAGGAGCTGGGCCTGCTGGACAACTACGCCTCGCTGGTCCTGCCCGTCCTGGTGAACGTGTTCAACCTCGTCGTCCTTCGCGGCTTCTTCCAGGGCATCCCGGAGGAGCTGTACGAGGCCGCCCGGCTCGACGGGGCGGGGGACTGGCGGGTACTGGTCTCGATCGTCCTGCCGCTGTCCAAGGCGGCGCTCGCCGTGGTCGGGCTGTTCTACGCGGTGGCCTACTGGAACTCCTGGTTCTACGCCTCGCTCTACCTGGAGAGCGACCACTGGCCCCTGCAACAGGTCCTGCGCACCTACGTGGTGGCGGGTTCCGGACTCACCGACGCGACGACCGGTGAGGGCACGGTCACCGCCCCGCAGACGGTGCAGATGGCGGTGCTGGTGATCGCCACCGTGCCGATCCTGCTCGTCTATCCGTTCCTGCAGAAGTACTTCACCAAGGGCGTGCTCACCGGCGCCATCAAGAGCTGACCCGTCCCGAGAGCTGACAGGCCGTCAAGAGCCGTGTCCAGAAAGGTCATCCGCTCATGCCCAGCATCTCCCGCCGTACCCTGCTGCGTTCCGCTGCCGCGGTCGGCGCCGCAGTCTCCGCGCCCACCCTGCTGACCGCCTGTTCCACGAGCTCCGGCGACAGCGACGTCTCCAACGCCGGCAAGAAGCTCGCCCCCTGGCCCGCGTACCGCCCCGCCACCGGTCCCAAGCCGGACCTGGCCCCCACCGACGCCGGTGTCCAGGCCGGCTATTCCGCCTACCCCTCCGACCTGGTCAAGTCCGTCGCTCGCACGCCCGGCGACGGATCCACCGTCAAGGTCATGTCGGTCTCCTTCGGCACCCCGCCCAAGCCCGCCTCCGCGAACCACTTCTGGGCGGCCGTCGAGAAGGCCCTCGGCGTGAAGATCGAGTACACGGTCGTCTCCCAGGCCGACTACCAGAAGAAGATGGCCACCGTGATGGCCGGCGACGCCGACACCCTGCCGGACATCATCAACCTCTTCTCCGGGTTCGTCCTGCCGCGCGAGGCCGAGTTCGTGCAGCGGCGCGCGGAGGACCTCACGTCGCACCTGTCCGGCGAGGCCATCACCGACTACCCGAACCTCGCGAACATCCCCACCCACGCCTGGCGCGACATGGGCCGCATCGGCGGCCGTATCTACGGCATCCCCCTGGAACGCCCGCTTCCCGGCTCCACCCTCTGGCTCAACCAGGGCATGTTCGCCGACGCCGGGATGAAGGACGGCTGGACCGCCGACGACTTCGCCGCCGTCGCGAAGCGGGCGACCAGCGGACGGACGTACGCGCTCGGCGCCGCCCAGGGCTCCCTCTTCGGCAACGGCGTGCACTCCGCCGCCCACAACGCGCCCCAGGAGTGGGCCGTCACCAAGGACGGCACCTTCCAGCCGGGCTGGGCCGACGAACGCTTCAAGGCGGCCATCGCCTTCCAGGCCGGACTGCGCAAGGCGGGCTCCTACCATCCGGACGCCACGTCCATCTCGCAGATCGACCTGACCACCCTCTACTACAACGGCACGGTCGGCTCCATGCAGGACGGCTTCGGCGCCTACCTGCCCAAGTACCGTGAGTCGAAAGGCAAGTTGACCCCGGCCGCAGCGCTGCCGTACAGCGTCGGCGGTGAGCCCGGCGGCATCGTCGCCGCCCGCCGCTCCTTCGGCTACACCGTGCTGAAGAAGGCGAAGAAGGAACGCGTCGAACTGCTGCTGCGCATCCTCGACTACCTCGCCGCCCCCTTCGGCAGCAAGGAGTGGGAGCTCGTCCACTACGGCGTCGAGGGCACCCACTTCACCCGCGGCAAGGACGGCTCACCGCAGCCCACCAAGCTCGGCGAGGTGGAGAACAACGTCAACCTGCCGCTGAAGTACCTCGCCGAAGGCCCCCAGGTGCTGTTCGTGCCGGGCATGCCCGACGCCGTACGGGCGCTGCACGCCTGGCAGATCAAGACCGTCCCGCACGCCATCCGCAACGCCTCCTACGGCCTGCAGTCCCGGACGAAGAACGCCCAGGGCACGACACTGAAGGCGCTGCTCGAGGACACTGTCACCGGCATCGTCGCCGGTCGCGTCCCGCTGTCGGAGTGGGACGGGGCGGTCAAGAAGTGGCGCTCCCGGGGCGGCGACAGAATGGCCGAGGAGTTCGCGAAGGACTACGACGCCAACACGTGACCGGGTACCGGTGGACGGCGGGTGCCGGTGGAAGAGGAGACGCGGGGGATGGGGAGCGACATGGAGTCCAAGCGGCGGGTCACGATCCGGGATGTCGCCGAGCGGGCGGGCGTGTCGATGGCGACCGCCTCCCGCGCCCTGAGCGGCAACCACCCGGTGCCCGCCGCGACCCGGGCCCGCGTGCTGCGCGCCGCCCGCGACCTCGACTACGTCGCCAACGCGCACGCCCGCGCCCTGGTCGGCGGCGGCCGCAAGATGGCCGCGGTCGTCGTCCGCCAGGTGACCAGCCCGTTCTACGCCCAGGTCGCCGAGGGCGTGGAGGCGGAGGCCGCCGACCGGGGCTGGCTGTGCGTGGTCGGCGCGACCGGCGGGGACCCGCAGCGCGAGATGGAGTTCGTGCAGCTCATGCGGGAGGAGGGCGCGCGCCTTGTGATCCTGGTCGGCGGGGTCGTCGAGGACGACGCCTACCGGGAGCGCGTCGCCCACTACGCGCAGGCCCTCGACTCCACGGGCGCCCGGCTGGTGCTGTGCGGGCGACCCGCGCCCGATCCCGACATCCCCGCACTGGTGGTCGAGTTCGACAACGAGGCGGGGGCGCGGGCGATCACCGGACACCTGCTGTCGGCCGGTCATCGCCGGATCGTCTTCCTCGGCGGGCTGCCCGGGAACACCGCGCTCGACGCCCGCGTCACCGGCTACCGGGCCGCGCTCGCCGAACATGGCCTGCCACCCGAGGCCGCGCAGGTCGTCGACTGCGGGCTCGGCCGTGCGGCCGGCCTGCGGGCTATGGCCGAACTGCTCAAGGAGACAAGGGAGTTCACGGCTGTCTTCGCCGGCGACGACATGGTCGCCGCGGGGGCGCTGCGCGCGATCGCCGATGCGGGGCTCACCGTCCCCGACGACATCTCCGTCGTCGGCTACAACGACATTCCGCTCGCGGAGGACTTCAACCCGCCCCTCACCACCGTTCGTACCCCCGCCGAGGAACTCGGCCGCGCCGCGGTACGCATCGCCCTGCGGGACCCCGACAACGCCGCCGCGAGCCACCATCTGCTGGGGACGCACATCGTCGTTCGCCGCAGTGTCGCCGCGCCGCCGAGGCCGTCGGGCCACTGCGGGTGACCTGTGGCTGCTCGCGCCCCCGGGGGGAGCCGCACATGGATGCGGCCCCACGTCCCTGTAGGGGCGCCGCAGCACTGGCCGCCATCTGACCGACACGGAGGATTCAGCCCCGTATGACCGCGCCGCATGTGTCGCTGCCCGACGACCCGACGCACCTTCCCGACCTTCCCGCACCCGACCCGCTGCTCTCGCCGATCACCGGCTGGACCCGCGCCCACTGGGAGGCGATCGCCGACCGCCTCCTCGACGGGCTGCTGCCGTACGCCTCCCCGGGGTTCGCGCAGTACCGGCTGCCCGGGCCGGCCAGCCACTCCGGGCCCTGGTCGGACGGCCTGGAGGGCTTCGCCCGCTCCTTCCTCCTCGCCGCCTTCCGCATCGCGGGCTCGGGCGGTCGCGTCGGCCCCGCCCTCATCGAGCGGTACGCGGCCGGACTCGCCGCCGGCACCGACCCGCGCGGCGACGAACGCTGGCCGCCCATCACCGACCGCGCCCAGCCCATGGTCGAGGCCGCGTCCATCGCGATCGCCCTGCACGAGTCCCGCCGCTGGCTGTGGGATCACCTCGACGACCGGGTACGCGACCAGGTCGCCGACTGGCTGGGCGGGTTCGTCGGCGCCGACGTCAACGACTCCAACTGGCGCCTGTTCCAGGTCATCGCGGAGGAGTTCCTGGCCTCCGTCGGCGCCCCGCACAGCCGCGCCGAGATCGACGCCGGGCTCGCCCGCCTGGACGACTGGTACCGGGGCGGCGGCTGGTACACCGACGGCGACGGCCGCAAGTTCGACTCCTACAACGCCCTGGCGCTGCATCTGTACCCGGTGCTGTGGGCACGCATCGCGGGGCCGCGCGCGGACCCCGCCACGGTGGCCCGGCACCGCGCCCGCCTGCGTGAGTTCCTCTCCGTCCACCAGCACTTCTTCGGCTCCGACGGCGCCCCGGTGCACCAGGGCCGTTCCCTCACCTACCGCTTCGCGACCACCGCACCGCTGTGGGCGGGCGCCCTCGCCGACGCCTCCCCGTTACCGCCGGGCCGTGCCCGCCGCCTCGCCTCGGGTGCGCTGAAGCACTTCGCCGAGCGAGGCGTGCCGGACGAGCGCGGTCTGCTCACCCTCGGCTGGTACCGCCCCTTCCTCCCCGTCACCCAGCGCTACTCGGGCCCCGCCTCCCCGTACTGGGCGAGCAAGGCCTTCCTCGGCCTGCTCCTGCCGGAGAACCACCCGGTGTGGACGGCACCCGAGGAGCCCTCCCCGGTGGACACGGCCGACGTACGCCTGGCCCTGCCCGCCCCCGGCTGGCTCCTGCACTCCACCGCCGCCGACGGGATCGTACGCCTCGTCAACCACGGCAGTGACCGGTTCCCGCCCCCGCCGGCGACCGCCGAGGAGAGCCCGCACTACGCCCGGTTCGCATACTCCAGCGCGACGGCCCCCGAAACCCCGGGCGCCCCGAGCACCGGTGCGGACAACCACATCGCCCTGCTGGCCCCCGACGGCACGCCGTCCCCCCGCGGCCGTATCCACCCGCTCGGCGCCTCGGGCGGGCGTGCCGCCTCCTGGCACCGGGCGCGGGGGCACCGCGTCGAGACGGTGAGCGTGGTCCACGGCCCGTGGGAGGTGCGGGTCCACCGCCTCGACGTCCCGCCCGGAACTCCGGTCCGCGAAGGCGGCTGGGCGGTCGCCGACGACACCGCGCCGCCGGTCGCCGAAACCGGCCCGAGCCGGGCATCTGCCCGCCGCGCGGACGGCCTGAGCAGCGCGATCACCGGCCTGTACGGATGGGACGGCGCCCAAGGAACGGTCGCGACGTCCCTCGGCACCAACGCCGTCGGGCGCCACTCGGCGACACCTCAGCTCGAACTGGCCGACGGCGCAAGGCTGTTGGTCACCCTCGTGGTGCTCAGCGCGGACCCGGACGCGCTGCGTACCGGAGCGGGCGCGTCGGTCGCCGAGGACGGCACCGTGGAGATCCGCTTCCCGGACGGCACACGGGAGCGGGTGGTAGTTGGGCTCAGCGTTGCGCGAGAGCCATCGCCCGGTCCAGCGCCTGGAGGAACGAGTTGACGGTCACCCGGTCCCGTACCGCCAGCCGCAGCCACCGCTCGTCCAGCCCCGGGAAGGTGTCCCCGCGCCGGACCGCGAACCCGAGGTCGCGCAGATGCCGTCGTACGGCGAGGGCGTGCGGCAGTCGAACCAGGACGAACGACGCCTCGGCGGGCCCCGCCACCCGCAGCCCGTCGGCGCCGAACTCCTCCAGGCCCGCCACGAGATGGGCCCGGTCGGTGGCGACGCGGTGGGCGGCATGGCCCGCCTCCGCCAGCGCCCGCGGCGAGACGCACGCCTGAGCCGCCGCGAGGGCGGGCGTGGACACCGGCCACAGGGGCTGGGCCCGCTCCAGTTCCACCACGGTCTCGGGCTCGGCCAGCACGTAACCGATCCGCAGTCCGGCCAGCCCCCACGTCTTGGTCAGGCTGCGCAGCACCACAAGGCCGGGGACGTCCGTCCGCCCGGCCAGCGCCTCCCGCTCGCCCGGCACCGCGTCGATGAACGCCTCGTCCACCACCAACGTCCGCCCGGGACGCGCCAGTCGGGCGATCGCGGCGGCCGGATGCAGCACGGACGTCGGGTTCGTCGGGTTGCCGATCACCACCAGGTCGGCGTCCTCCGGAACGACCGCCGGATCCAGCCGGAAACCGTCCTCCTCCCGCAGCAGCACCCGGTCGACCGGGTGACCGGCGTCCCGCAGCGCCGCCTCCGGCTCCGTGAACTGCGGATGCACCACGACCGGCCGGCGAACCTTCAGGGCACGCGCGAGCAGGACGAACGCCTCGGCGGCACCCGCCGTCAACAGCACCCGCTCCACCGGCAGCCCGTGCCGCGCCGCCACCGCCGCCCGCGCCGCCCGCCCGTCCGGATAGGCGGCGAGAGAGGTCAGCGACTCGGCGATCCGCTCCCGCAGCCACACGGGCGGGGTGTCGGCGCGTACGTTCACGGCCAGGTCGACGACCGCCGAGCCGGCGTCACGCACCTCGGCGTCGCCGTGGTGGCGTAGGTCATGTCCCTCAGTGCGCATGGGAGTGTGTGTGTCCTCCGTGCTGGTGGTGCCCGTGGTGGTGGTCGTCGTCCGGGTGGAAGTGCGGCTGTTGCGGCAGCCCGACCTTGTCCTCGAAGCCGGGCAGCGCGATCCGGTACACGCACGAGTCGCAGTTCATCCGCAGGTCGCCCTTGACGGCCTCCTCGTACCGCTCCCACACCAGATCCAGCAACTCCGGCTCCGGACCGATGACATCGGCCGACCGTACCTCGACCTCCGGGTGCGCCGCCGCCCAGCCCTCCGTCTGCTGCCGCACCCGGTCCGGCAGGATCCCGGTGAACAGGAAGTAGGGGAGCACCACGATCCGCCGCGCCCCGAGCCTCGCGCACCGGTCCAGGCCGCTCGGCACGTCCGGCGCCGCCAGCGACACGAACGCCGTCTCCACGCCCGCGTAGCCGCGCCCCTCCCACAGCAGCCGGGCCGCCTTGTGCACCTCGGCGTTCGCATCGGGATCCGTGGAACCGCGCCCCACCAGCAGCACGGTCACGTCGGCCCGGTCGGCGGGCGTGCGCACCGACCCGCCGAGCGCCTCGTCCAGCCGTCGCTCCAGCACGCTCAGCAGCGCGGGGTGCGGGCCCAGCGGGCGGCCGTAGCTGTACGAGATCCCCGGGTGCCGTTCCTTCTCCCGGGACAGCGCCGCCGGGATGTCCCCCTTGGCGTGTCCGGCGGACACCAGCATCAGCGGTACGGCGGCGAACCGGCGCACCCCCTGCTCCACCAACTCGGCGACCGCGTCGCCCAGCGGCGGCGGGGACAGCTCGATGAAGCCGCCCGCGACGGGAAGTTCGGGGTGGCGGCTGCCCAGGCGCCGTACGAAGTCGCGGAACGCCTCGGCTCCGGCGTCGTCCCGGGTGCCGTGGCCGGCGATGAGCAGGGCGGGCGGCGGGGTGGTCACTGTTGCTCCTCGGGATGCGAATCGGGGTGGTACAGCAGAGCGTTGAGCGCGGCGGCGGCGACCGCCGAACCGCCCTTCTCGGACACGTTGCTCACGGCGGGCAGTCCGCTCTCCCGCAACGCGGCCTTGGACTCGGTCGCGCCGACGAAACCGACGGGCAGGCCGATGACCAGCGCGGGAGAGGCGTCCAGGGTCAGCAACTCCTCCAGAGCGGTGGGGGCGTTGCCGATCACCCACAGGGCGCCCGGGCCGACCTGTTCGTACGCCAGCCGGATCGCGTGGGCCGAACGGGTCAGCCCGGGCCCCGACTCGGCGTCCCTGAGCCGGCAGACGGTCTCCCGCCGGGTGATCCCGGCCGCGACCATCTCCACGTCCACGACCACGGGCGCCCCGGCGTGCAGCGCGGCGTGCGCCTTCTCCAGCGCGTCCTCGGCCATGATGAGATCGTTCGCGTACTCCAGGTCGGCCGCGGAGTGGATGACCCGCTCCACGACCGCCCGCGTCAGCGGCGGGAAGTGCGAGGTGTCCAGGCGCGCGCGCAGCCGCCGGAAGGACTCCTGCTCGATCGGGTGGACCACACGGTTCACCTGGCCTCCTCCTGCGCGTCCCGAGGGCTCTCCTGCCAGCGGTAGCCGCGCGGCGTCACCATGCGCCCGGCGATCCGCCGGGTCGCGGTGTTGCCCACGGTCACGACCGTCATCATGTCGACCGTCGCCGGGTCCAGGTCGGCCAGGGTCGTCAGCCGGGCGGACTCGTCCGGCCGCGACGCGTTGCGCACGACACCGACCGGCGTCGTCGCCTCCCGGTGCTCGGCGAGGATCGCGAGCGCCTTCGGCAGCTGCCAGTCGCGGCCCCGGCTGCGCGGGTTGTAGAACGTCACGACGATGTCCGCCTCGGCCGCCGCCCGCACCCGCCGCTCGATGACCTCCCACGGCGTGTGCAGGTCGGAGAGGCTGATGGACACGTGGTCGTGGCCGAGCGGGGCGCCGAGGATCGCGGCGGCCGCGAGGGCGGCGGTGACGCCCGGTACGCCGATCACGTCGATGTCGTCGGAGGCCTCCGCGAGAGCGGGGGAGGCCATGGCGTACACGCCGGCGTCCCCACTGCCGATCAGCGCGACCGCCTGCCCCTTGCGGGCCTCCTCGACGGCCGTCCGAGCCCGCTCCTCCTCGGCCCCCAGCCCCGACTCCAGGACCCGGGTGCCCGGTCGCAGCAGGTCGCGGATCTGGTCGACGTACTGGTCGAGCCCGACGAGCACGGAGGCACGCCGCAGTTCGTCCTTGGCGCGGGGCGTGAGCAGGTCCCGGGCGCCCGGTCCGAGCCCGACCACCGCGAGCCGGCCACGTGCGGGCCGTCGTACGACGGCACAGGTCGCCATGGCGGGATCCGCCGCCGACTTCCGCTTGGGGACGAGGAGTTCACCCCCACCGACGAGCGCGGCGGCCTCGGCCACGGACGGGGTGCCGACGGCGGCGAGCGGCGCGTCGGAGGGGTTGGGCACGTGCACGGCGGCCAACTCCGGTGCCGAGTAGGTCACCAGAGGCACGCCCAGGCGCTCGGCCGCCTCGACGATCCCGGCCTCCTCGGCCTTGGCGTCGACGGTGGCGAGTTCGGCGACGCTACGGGCCGACAGTCCCGCGTCCCGCAACGCGGCCTCGACCAGCCCCAGCACCTCCTCCACCGGGGCGCCCCTGGAGGCGCCCACGCCGACGACGAGGGACGGCGGACGCAGCACGACCGCACGCTCGGCGGGTTCGACCAGACGATCCGTCAGCCGGATCACGTACGCCCCTTCCGCGGTGACCGGGAGGGCCGGAAGAGGCCAGCCGAAGTCCGCCTCCAGAGCCACCGGTTCGCCGTCGAGCAGGGCCCGCGACACTCCGGCCACATCCCCCTCGACCGGGAACCCGAGGGTGTCGAGCCCCGGCACCCCCACCGCGTCCGTGGCCGTCGTCACCACGGGGTGCGCACCCAGCAACTCGCCGACCTCGCAGGCGAGTTCGTTGGCGCCGCCGCCGTGCCCGCCCACCAGCGACACGGCGAACCGGCCGCCCTCGTCGACACACACCACGCCCGGGTCGGACGCCTTGTCGCCCAGCAGCGGCGCGACCAGCCGGACCGTCGCCCCCGTCGCCAGGAAACACACGAGCTGCTCGCACTGGGCGAACGCGGCCCGTACGGCGTCCCCCACCGGGCCCTCGTACACGCGCGTCCGGTCCGGCCAGGCCGCGGCCAGCCGGTCCCGCGCGGCCGCGCCTGCCGCGGTGGCGGAAATGAGGCCGATCACTGATTTGCTCCTTCAGGCCGTGCCGGGGGCCGGACGCCCCACAGCAGAAAAACGGGATTCGTCGCCGCGAGCCGGGTCACGTCCCCCGGCAGCGGCGCGAGCCGGGACGACTGCAACAGCACCCCGTCGCAGTCGAAGCCGGCGTCGGTGAGCGCGGCCCGCGCGGCCGGCACCCGGTCGAGCGCGGCCATCGCGACGACGACGGTCCGCCGGGCCCGCCGCGCGCACGCCGTGACGACGGCGGGCAGTTCGCGCCCTCCGCCGCCGACGAACACCGCGTCGGGATCGTCCAGGCCGGACAGCACGGTCGGCGCCGCCCCGTGCACCACCCGCACGTCGACGCCGTGCGCGGCTGCGTTGGCGCGGATCCGCCCGGCCCCGTCGCCGGTCTTCTCCACCGCGGTCACGGCCGCGCCGAACCGCGCGCACTCCACGGCCACCGACCCGGACCCCGCGCCGATGTCCCAGACCAGGTCGCCGAGGCGGGGCCCGAGCCGGGCCAGGGCCAGTGCCCGCACCTCGAACTTGGTGATCATCGAGTCGCGGTGCGCGAAGTCCTCTTCGGCCAGGGCCCATCCGGCGGGTCCGGCGGGCGGTCCGGCGACCGTACGCACAGCGCCGAGCGCCCGTGCCTCGTCCAGGCACAGCACGACGTTCACCGACGATCCCCAGTCCCGGGCCGCGGCCTCGGCCGGTGTCACCCGCTCCACCCGCTCCTCCTCGGAGCCGAGCGCGGAGGCGACCACCAGGACCCGCGCGGCGGAGCCGAGCGCGGCCCCCAGTTCCGCCGGCCCCGCGCCCGGCCCGGTCAGCACGGCGACCTTCGGCCGGGCCCGGCACACGTTGACCGCCGTCCGCAGCTCGCGCCCGTGCGCGCTGACGACGACCGCGTCGTCCCAGGGCAGCCCGAGGCGGGCGAAGGCGGCGGCGACGGACGAGACACCGGCCCGCACGTCGAGCCGCTCGGCGCCGAACCGCTCCGCCAGCACCCGGACGATCCCGAAGAACCCGGGGTCGCCGGAGGCCAGCACGACCACCGGGCCCGGCCGGTCAGGGCGCGGCTCATGCGGCTCGCCGTCCGGATGCTCTTCGCCGTCCGGCTGCCGCTCGTCGTCCAGATATCGCTCGATGGTGTCCAGGGCCGGCGCCAGCGCACCGAGGACCACCTGCTCGGCGTCCGCGGTCACCGGGGCGGCGGCCAGATGGCGTCGGCCGCCCACGACCAGGCCCGCCCCGGCCACGGCGGCCGCGGCGTCGGGCGGCAGCGGCGCCCCCGTCCCTGTACCGACGACGGTGATCGGACGGTCCCTCACGTGCCGGCACCCCTGGCGCGCAGGGCCTTGCGGGCCTGAGGGTCGGCCTTGCGGTAGCCGTGGAAGTGACCGGGGTGGTAGAGGTGCGAGCGGGTGCCCTCGGCGTCGAGTGCCGGGCCGACCAGGAACAGGGTGTGCTTCCAGAGCTTGTGCTCCTTGACCGTCTCCTCCAGCGTGCCGATCGTGCACTTCACGATCAGCTCCTCCGGCCAGGTCGCCTGGTAGGCGACGACGACCGGTGTGCTGGTCGGGTAGCCGCCCTCAAGGAGCTCCCGCACGAGCTGCCCGCTGCGCGCGGCCGACAGGAAGATCGCCATCGTGGTGCCGTGCTTGGCGAACTCCCGCACCTCCTCCCCGGGCGGCATCGGCGTCTTGCCGCCGCCGAGCCGGGTGAGCACGACGGACTGGGCGACCTCCGGAATGGTCAGCTCGCGCCCGGCGAGCGCCGCGACGGCGGAGAAGGCGGAGACACCCGGGATCACCTCGGTCGCGATGCCGATCCGGGCACACCGGTCGAGCTGCTCCTGCGTACCGCCCCACAGGGCGGGGTCGCCGGAGTGGATACGGGCCACGCGCAGGCCCTGCGCCAGGGCCCGCTCGTACACGGCCACCACGTCCTCCAGGGACATCGTCGCCGAGTCGAGGATCTCCGCGCCCTCGCGCGCGTGCTGGAGGACCTCCGCCTGGACCAGGCTGGCCGCCCAGATCACGACGTCGGCGTCGGCGATGGCACGCGCGGCACGGATCGTCAGCAGGTCGGCGGCGCCGGGGCCGGCACCGACGAAGGTCACTTTGCCGGTGGGGGCATCGGCCATGGGTTCGGGTCCTCTCGTACGGAAGTTCAGTGCTGCTGGGGTCGGAGGTGCGTGAGTGGGCCCTGATCGGATACCAAGGGCACATGGCGGTCTTCGTCGCGCTCGGCGCGTTCCTGATGACGCTGGCGGGCGGCTGGACGGCACTGCGGGTGACCGACCGCCGCCATCTCGTGCTGGGCCTGGCCGGCGGCCTGATGCTCGGCGTGGTCGGCCTGGACCTGATGCCGGAGGCGCTGGACGCGGCCGGCACCGAGGTCTTCGGTGTCCCCGCCGCCCTGCTCCTGTTCGTGGCCGGATTCCTGCTGGCCCACATGGTGGAACGCCTGCTCGCCGGCCGGCAGGCCGCGCACGGCGCCGAGGACGGCGCTTCTCACGAGGGCAGGGCCCCCGAGGTGGGTCTGACGGCGGCGGCCGCGATGGTCGGTCACAGCGCCATGGACGGCGTGGCGATCGGCGCGGCCTTCCAGGTCGGCGGCGGCATGGGCGCGGCGGTCGCGCTGGCCGTCGTCGCCCACGACTTCGCGGACGGCTTCAACACGTACACGATCACGAGTCTGTACGGGAACGCCCGCCGCCGAGCCCTGGCGATGCTGTTCGCGGACGCGGCGGCCCCGGTCGCGGGCGCGGCCTCCACGCTCTTGTTCACGATCCCGGAGGGGGTGCTCGGCAGCTATCTCGGCTTCTTCGGCGGCGCGCTCCTCTATCTCGCGGCCGCCGAGATCCTCCCCGAGGCCCACCACGACCACCCCGCCCGCTCGACCCTGCTGTGCACGATCGCGGGGGTGGCGTTCATCTGGCTCGTGGTCGGAGTCGCGGGCTGACCCCGTGGTTCTTGACGGGCTCACAGTTTGCCGCCCCGGCCGCCGTCGCGCCGAGCGGGTGCGATGAGCGTGGAGAGATACGGCAGCGGAGCACCGTCGAGGTCGGCGGCCGGCCGGATGGACTCGGACTCCAGTCCGAGTGCCGACCCCCACACGGCGTCGTCGATCCGCCCGGTCTCCCGCAACGCCTCGGCCACCTCCTGCGACTGCCGCCCGAACTTGTACGCGACGACGGTCCCGGGCCCGTTCAGGGCGTCCTTGAGCGCGGCGGCCCCGGCGGTGACGGGTACCAGCGTGAGCGGCTCGGTCCCCTCGGTGAGGACGGCCCCCGAGCGTGCCGCGAGGTCCTGCATCGCGGTGATACCGGGCACCGTCTCCACGACCACGCCCGGCACCAGCTCGGTGATGGTCTGCGCGAGATAGGTGAAGGTGGAGTACACGTTCGGATCGCCGATGGTCGCGAAGGCGACGGAGCCCCGGGTTTCCAGCAGCCGGGCGACCCGCTCCCCGGCCGCGTCCCAGGCGGCCTCCCGCCGCGCCCGGTCACTGCGCTCGTTGAGCGCGAACACCACCCGTACGACCTTCTCCTCGGGCACGTAGTGCAGGACGGTCGCTTCGGCACGCCCCCGCTCGCCGCCGTCCTTCCCGTCAGCCGCGGCCATCACCGGGACCACGACCACCTCGGCCTCCCGCAGAGCGTTGACGCCCTTGACGGTCACCAGCTCCGGGTCCCCGGGCCCTACCCCGACTCCGATCAGTCTGCTGCTCATGACGTCCGGCACCTCTCCACGAACCGACGGGCGACACCGGGCTCGGACGCCCAGTGCGTGTGCAGATAACTCGCGTGCACACCCTGCTGTACGAAACCTTCGAGCCGCCGTCGGGGGGTGCGCACACCCCAGGCGGCGACCTCCCCCGCCCCGGGCTCCATCACGGTCCGGTGGAACTCGTGCCCCCGCATCCGCGTCCCGGCCTCGGCGAGCACGCTGTCGCTGACGGCCACGGCGTCCCGGTACCCGAGCGTGAGCCGTTCGCTCATCCGCGCGGTGGCGTCCAGCACTCCGCACATAGGCAGCCCGTCGAGCTCACGACAGAGATAGAGCAACCCGGCACACTCGGCGGCGACGGGAGCACCGCTCTCCGCGAGCGCCGCGACGGACTTGCGCAGGGGTTCGTTGGCGGACAGCTCGGAGGCGTACACCTCGGGAAACCCGCCGCCGATCACCAACCCACTTGTTCCGTCGGGCAGTTGCTCGTCCCGGAGCGGATCGAAGGTGACGACCTCGGCACCGGCCGCGGTGAGAAGTTCGGTGTGCTCGGCGTAGGAGAAGGTGAAGGCGGGACCACCGGCGACGGCGACTCTCACGGCGGGCAGTTCCTTGAAACGCCCGTCCGCTTCACTCAGCCCGTCCGGCGATTGAGGACGAGGCCGTTCAGGCCGAAGCGGGGGCCTGGGGGCGGCAGCCCCCAGGGACGGGACGGGAAGGGGCGGAGGGGGCGAAGAAACCAGCACCTCAGCCGCGTCCCAAGCCGCACCGGACAAGTCCCCCGCACTGCGCGCCAGCCCGAGCAGCCCCTCGAGATCACACCCGGAGACCACCTGCGCGGCCATGGCACCCACCGCATCCACGGCCTCAGCCCGCCGCTCGGCGACCGGCACCAGCCCCAGATGCCGCGACGGCGTATCCACCTGAGCCACCCGCCGCAGCACACCGAGCACCGGCACCCCGGCCGACTCCAACGCCTCCCGCAGCAGCTCCTCGTGCCGATCCGATCCGACCTTGTTGAGGATCACGCCCCCGATCCGCACTTCCGGATCCCAGGAGGCGAACCCGTGCACCAGCGCTGCCACCGACCGGGACTGCGACGAGGCGTCGACGACCAGCACCACCGGCGCCCGCAGCAGCTTCGCCACATGGGCGGTGGACGCCAGTTCACCCTCCCCGGCGGCCCCGTCGTACAGCCCCATCACCCCTTCGACGACGGCGATGTCACAGCCCCGCGCGCCATGCGCGAACAACGGCCCGACCAACTCCGGCCCGCACAGATACGCGTCGAGGTTCCGTCCCACCCGCCCGGTCGCGAGCGCGTGGTACCCGGGGTCGATGTAGTCCGGCCCGACCTTGTGCGGGGACACGGCGAGCCCCCGCGCGGCGAACGCGGCCATCAACCCCGTGGCGACGGTGGTCTTGCCGCTGCCCGAGGAGGGCGCGGCGATGACCAGCCGAGGGACGGAGGACGTCACCATTCGATGCCCCGTTGCCCCTTCTGCCCGGCGTCCATCGGATGCTTGACCTTGGACATGTCGGTGACGAGGTCCGCGAACTCCACCAGCTTCTCGGGGGCGTTGCGTCCGGTGATCACGACATGCTGGGTTCCGGGCCGGTCCCGGAGCACGGAGACGACCTCGTCGGTGTCGATCCACCCCCAGTGCATGGGATAGGCGAACTCGTCCAGCACGTACAGCTGGTACGTCTCGGCCGCCAGATCCCGCTTGACCTGCTCCCAGCCCTCCCGGGCCTTCTCCTCGTTGTCCATCTGCGAGTCCCGCTGAACCCAGGACCAGCCCTCGCCCATCTTGTGCCAGGCGACGGACCCGCCCTCGCCGGAGTCCCCGAGCACCCGCAGCGCCCGCTCCTCGCCGACCTTCCACTTCGCCGACTTGACGAACTGGAACACCCCGATCGGCCACCCCTGGTTCCAGGCCCGCAGCGCGAGACCGAAAGCGGCGGTGGACTTGCCCTTCCCGATGCCCGTGTGCACGACGACCAGCGGCCGGTTACGCCGCTGACGGGTCGTCAGTCCGTCCTCCGGTACGACACTCGGTTGTCCCTGCGGCATTACGCGGCCCTCCTCGAATCGCCCTGAACTTCCCTGACGAGACCGGCGATCGAGTCCGCCCGCAGCTCGTCCAACGTCACCGCCGTGCCGCCCAGCTCACCCGCGAGCTGTCCGGCCAGCCCCAGCCGCACCGGCCCCGACTCGCAGTCCACGACCACGGAGGCGACCGAGTCGGCCGCGAAGAGCCGGGCCGCACGCCCGGCGAGCGCCACCGGCTCCGGGCCGCCCGTGGCGCGCCCGTCGGTCACCACCACGACCAGCGCCCGCCGGGCCGGATCCCGCAGCCGCTCCACCCGCAGCACCTCGTGCGCCCGCAGCAGACCCGCCGCGAGCGGCGTCCGGCCACCCGTCGGCAGCGACTCCAGCCGCACCGCGGCCGCGTCCACGGAGGAGGTCGGCGGCAGCGCCACCTCGGCGGCCGAACCCCGGAAGGTCACCAGCCCCACCTTGTCCCGCCGCTGATAGGCGTCCAGCAGCAGGGACAGCACGGCACCCTTCACGGCACTCATCCGCTGCCGGGCCGCCATGGACCCGGAGGCGTCGACGACGAACAGCACCAGATTGCCCTCGCGCCCCTCCCGCGTCGCCTGCCGCAGATCGTCCCGCCGCACGACCAGCCCACGCCCCGACCGACCGCGCGCCCGCTGATGCGGCGCCGCCGCCTGTACGGTCGCCGCCAGGTGCAGCTTGGTCAGCGCCCCCCGGGGCCGCCGGGCCCCGGTCGTGCGCCCCTGCTCGGTCCGCGCCCGCGAACGCCTTCCCGCGGCACCCTCACCGAGTCCGGGCACGCTCAGCACCTTGGTACGGAAGGGCTCGGAGGCCCGCGTCGGCTGCTGCTCACCCGAGCCGCCGCCGGGGGACTGCGGCTCCCCGTCCTGCTCCCCGGCCTCGGGCCGCGCACCGGTGTCGCCGCCCTCGGGCCCCTCGGACGGCGGCTGTCCGCCGCCCCCGCCGTCTCCGTCGGGACCGGGCCCGTCGGGTTCCGGATCCTCGTCGTCCGAGCCGCCGAACTCCTCCAGGGTCTCGTCGAGCTTGTCCTCGTCGAGTCCGGGCGCGTCGAAGGGGTTGCGTCGCCTGCGGTGCGGCAGCGCGAGCAGCGCGGCCTGCCGTACGTCCTCCGCGAGCACGTCCGTCCGCCCGGCCCACGCGGCCAGCGCGGTCGCCGTCCGCGCCATCACGATGTCGGCCCGCATGCCGTCCACCTCGAACGCGGCACAGGTCGCCGCGATCTGCCGCAGCGCCCCGTCGCCCAGCCGCACCGACGGCAGCAGCTTTCGTGCCGCCACGATCCGCGCCCGTACGGCGGCCTCCTCGTCCGCCCACCGCGCGGCGAAGCCGGCCGGGTCGTCGTCGTACGCGAGCCGCCGCCGTACCACCTCCACCCGCTGGTCGGGCTCCCGCGAGGCCGCGACCTCGACGGTCAGCCCGAACCGGTCGAGCAACTGCGGCCGCAGTTCGCCCTCTTCGGGATTCATGGTCCCGACGAGCAGGAACTTCGAGGCATGCCGTACGGAGACACCCTCGCGTTCGACGTACGAGGCGCCCATCGCCGCCGCGTCGAGGAGGAGGTCGACCAGGTGGTCGTGGAGGAGGTTGACCTCGTCGACGTACAGGATCCCGCGGTGCGCGTCGGCGAGCAGCCCCGGCTCGAAGGCCTTGACGCCCTCGGCGAGCGCCCGCTCGATGTCGAGGGCGCCGACGAGCCGGTCCTCGGAGGCGCCGACGGGGAGTTCGACCATGCGGGCGGGACGCGGGGCGCCGCCGCCGGTCTCGTGCGGTCCGTCCGGGCAGTCGGGGTCGGGTGAGGCGGGGTCGCAGGAGAAACGGCAGCCGGGGACCACGAAGACCTCCGGCAGCAGCGCCGAGAGCGCCCGCACCGCCGTCGACTTGGCGGTGCCCTTCTCGCCGCGCACCAGCACTCCGCCGACCGCCGGGGACACGGCGTTCAGCAGCAGCGCGAGCCGCAGGTCGTCCTGGCCGACGACGGCCGTGAACGGGAACGGGGTACTCACTTGTCGTCGCCCTCCAAATCGCCTTCCAGCTCCAGGTAGGTGGCCCGCAGCCGTTCCAGGGTGTCCGCGTCCGGCTCGGCCCACAGCCCGCGCTCGGCGGCCTCCAGGAGCCGTTCGGTGATGCCGCGCAGCGCCCAGGGGTTGGACTTCTTCATGAAGTCCCGGTTCTCCTGGTCGAAGACGTACTCGGCGCTGAGCTTCTCGTACATCCAGTCGTCGACGACCCCGGCCGTCGCGTCGTACCCGAAGAGGTAGTCGACCGTCGCCGCCATCTCGAAGGCGCCCTTGTAGCCGTGCCGCCGCATCGCCGCCATCCAGCGCGGGTTGACCACCCGGGCGCGGAACACGCGGTGCGTCTCCTCGCCGAGCGTGCGGGTCTTCACCTGGTCGGGTGTCGCCGAGTCGCCGACGTACGCCTCCGGTGAGGTGCCCGTCAGATGGCGGACCATGGCGACCATGCCGCCGTGGTACTGGAAGTAGTCGTCGGCGTCCACGAGGTCGTGCTCGCGGGTGTCCACGTTCTTCGCGGCCACCGCGATCCGCTTGAACGCCGTCTCCATGTCGCCGCGCGCGGCCCGCCCGTCGAGCCCGCGCCCGTAGGCGTAGCCGCCCCACACCGCGTACACCTCGGCGAGGTCGGCGTCGCTGCGCCAGTTGCGGGCGTCGATCAGCGGCAGCAGCCCGGCACCGTACGCGCCCGGCTTGGAGCCGAAGACCCGGGCGGTCGCGCGCCGCCGGTCACCGTGCTCGGCGGTGTCCGCGTCGGCGTGCGCGCGCACGTAGTTCTGCTCCGGTGTCTCGTCCAGCTCCGCCACCGCCCGCACCGCGTCGTCGATCAGCCCGACCACATGCGGGAACGCGTCCCGGAAGAAACCGGAGATACGGACCGTGACGTCGATGCGGGGCCGGCCCAGTTCCGCCGGCGGGACCACCTCGAAGCCGGTCACCCGGCGCGAGGCGTCGTCCCACACCGGGCGGCAGCCCAGCAGCGCGAGGATCTCGGCGATGTCGTCGCCCTGGGTGCGCATGGCGGACGTGCCCCACACCGTCAGGCCCACGGATTTCGGGTACTCGCCGGTGTCCTGGAGATAGCGCTGGACCAGCGAGTCGGCGAGCGACTGGCCGACCTCCCAACTCAGCCTGGACGGAATGGCCTTGGGGTCGACGGAGTAGAAGTTGCGGCCGGTCGGCAGGACGTTGACGAGCCCGCGCGTCGGGGAGCCCGACGGGCCGGCCGGTACGTAACCACCGCTCAACGCCTTGAGGATGTGGTCGATCTCGTCCGTGGTCCGGGCCAGCCGCGGTACCACCTCGGCGCAGGCGAACTCCAGCACGGCGACGGCGGCGGGGAGTTCGGTGCCGAGCACCTCGCGCACCAGCGGCGCGCTCTCGGCGACCGCCCAGCCCCGCTCCTCCATGCCCTCGGCGAACCGCCGGCACAGCTGCTCCAGCAGGTCGACCGCGTCGGCCGCCGAACGGGCGGGCCCCTCGACGAGGTCCGTCAGCTCCACCGGCACCTTGAGCGGCGCTCCCGGCTCGGCGAGCAGCTCCTTCTCCACCAGTCCGAAGTGCTCGGCCAGCGACGCCCGCAGGCCCGGCAGCGCGTTCGCCTGCCCGCCCCACACCTGGGACGCCCGCAGCACGGCGAGCACGAGGTTCACCCGAGGCTCGCCGACCGGACCGCCACCGAGGATGTGCAGACCGTCCCGGATCTGCACGTCCTTGATCTCGCACAGATAGCCGTCGATGTGCATGACGAACTCGTCGAAGGAGTCGTCGTCCGGCTGGTCGTCGACATGCAGGTCGTGGTGCAGCTCGGCCGCCTTCACCAGCGTCCAGATCTGCGCCCGCACAGCCGGCGCCTTCGTCGGGTCCAGGTCGGAGACGAGCGCGTACTCGTCGAGGAGCTGCTCCAGCTTGGCCAGGTCGCCGTACGTGTCGGCGCGGGCCATCGGCGGCACCAGATGGTCGACGACGGTGGCGTGCCCGCGCCGCTTGGCCTGGGTGCCCTCGCCGGGGTCGTTGACGATGAAGGGGTAGATGAGCGGGAGTTCACCGAGTACGGCGTCGGGGGCGCAGCCGCCGCTGAGCCCGAGCCCCTTGCCCGGCAGCCACTCCATCGTGCCGTGCTTGCCCATGTGGACGACGGCGTCGGCGCCGAAACTGTTCTCCAGCCACCGGTAGGCCGCCATGTAGTGGTGCGACGGCGGCATGTCCGGGTCGTGGTAGATCGCGATCGGGTTCTCGCCGAAGCCGCGCGGCGGCTGGATCATCACGACGACGTTCCCGAACTGGAGCGAGGCGAGCACGATGTCGTCCCCGTCCACGTACAGGCTGCCCGGTGGCTCGCCCCACGCGTCCAGCATGCCGTCCCTGAGGTCCGGGGCGAGCGTGTCGAACCAGGCCCGGTAGTCGGCCAGCGGCACGCGCGCCGGGGCGGCGGCCAGCTGCTCCTCGGTGAGCCATTCGACGTCGTGGCCACCGGCGTTGATCAGCCGGTGGATCAGCTCGTCGCCGTTGTCGGGGTGGCCCTCGACGACGTATCCGGCGTCCCGGAGCGAGTCCAGCACCCGCACCGCCGAAGCGGGCGTGTCCAGACCCACGGCGTTGCCGACCCGGGAGTGCTTGGTCGGGTACGCGGTGAAGACCAGCGCGAGCTTCTTCTCGGCGTTCGGCTTGTGCTTCAACCGCGCGTGCCGCACGGCGATCCCGGCGACCCGCGCGGCCCGCTCGGGGTCGGCGACGTACACCGGCACGTCGGCCGTGTCGTCGTCGACCCGCTCCTTGAACGAGAAGGGGACGGTGATGAGGCGTCCGTCGAACTCCGGGATGGCGACCTGCATCGCCGCGTCCATGGGGGACAGGGCGGCGTCCGACTCGTCCCAGGCCTTCCTGGAGGACGTCAGACACAGCCCTTGCAGCACGGGGACGTCGAGGTCGGCGAGGGCTCCGATGTCCCAGGCCTCCTCGTCACCGCCGGCCGAGGCCTGCGAGGCGTGGGTGCCGCCGGCCGCGAGGACGGTGGCGACCAGGGCGTCGGCCTTCTGGAGGATCTCGTACAGCCCGGCGTCCGCGTCGCGCAGCGAACCGCAGTACACGGGGAGGGCGTTGACGCCCCTCGCCTCGATCGCGTCGCACAGCGTGTCCACGAAGGCGGTGTTGCCGCTCAGCTCATGGGCCCGGTAGAAGAGCACGCCGACGGTCGGACGGCCGGCCTCGAGCGCACGCTCTCCGTGCACCCCGAACTCGGGCATCTTCCGCGGCTCGACGAACCCCTCACCCGTCAGCAGCACGGTGTCCGACAGGAAGCGCGCCAGCTCGGTGAGGTTGTCGGGCCCGCCCTCCACGAGGTACCGCAACGCCTCGGCCACGACTCCGGCGGGCACCGACGACTCGGCCATCAACTCCGCGTCGGGAACGCTCTCCCCGCCCAGCAGCACCGTCGGGACACCGGACGCCTTCAGGGCCGCCAGCCCGTCCTCCCAGGCCCGCTTGCCACCGAGCAGTCGTACGACGGCGACGTCCGCGCCCTCGAGGAGTCCCGGCAGTTCCTCCGTGACGTCCACCCGGGTCGGATTGCCGATCCGGTACGAGGCACCCGAAGCGGCCCGGGCCGCCAGCAGGTCCGTGTCGGCGGTCGACAACAACAACACTGTGCTCATGCGGGCGCTCCCGGTGGAATGAAAGGCAGTCCTTGCGGCGCGCCGGACTCGATGAGCCGCCACAGCGCGTCCGTGTCCGCGTGCTGTTCGATCAGGTCGCCGAGCCGGTCGAGCTGCTCCTCGCGCAGCGCGGCGAACGAGGTGTCGGCGGCCGGCACGAAACGGCGGCCCGCGGCGGCCGCCACCTCGCGCAGGAAGGCCCGTCTGAAGCCGTCCGACTCCAGCGAGCCGTGCCAGTGGGTGCCCCAGGTCTGGCCGACCCGGCAGCCGTCCAGGCTGTGCCCCTGGCCGTCGGTGAGGAACGTGTCCCCGCCCGTGACATCGGCGATGCCGTGATGGATCTCGTACCCCTCGACCCGCTCGCCGAGGGCCTCCCCGACGGGCCGGGTGAGGGTCTTCTCGCGGGCGAACCGCACCCGGACGGGCAGGATCCCGAGCCCGTCCACATGCCCGCGACGGCTCTCGACGTCGTCCTCGATGTGCTCGCCGAGGACCTGGAAGCCACCGCAGATGCCGAGGACGGGCCGTTGCTCGGCGGCCCTGCGCCTGATGGCCTCGGCCAGCCCCCGCTCGTGGAGCCACTCCAGGGCACGGACCGTGCCCCGGGTACCCGGAATCACCACGAGATCGGCGTCGGCCAGCTCCTCGGGCCGGTCCACGAACCGCACGACGACGCCGGGTTCGGCGGCCAGCGCGTCCACGTCCGTGAAGTTGGACATGAGGGGGACCGCGCAGACGGCGACGCGCAGGACGTCCTCGCCGACGGGCGGGGAGAGGTTCGACTCCCGTACGGTCCCGCGCAGCGAGACACGCAGCCCGTCCTCCTCGTCGATGCCGAGGCCGTGCCGGAAGGGCAGGACGCCGTAGGTGTGCCGCCCGGTCAGCCCGTGCAGCATGTCGAGCCCGGGCTCCAACAGGCTGACGTCCCCCCGGAACTTGTTGACGAGGAACCCGGCGACGAGTTCCTGGTCCTCGGGCGAGAGCAGCGCGACGGTCCCGAAGAAGGAGGCGAAGACGCCCCCACGGTCGATGTCACCGACCACGAGCACGGGAAGCCGCGCATTGCGGGCGATGCCCATGTTCACGATGTCGGTCCGCCGCAGGTTGATCTCGGCGGGAGAGCCGGCCCCTTCACAGATCACCGCGTCATACGTGCCCCGCAACTGAGCGAGACAGTCGAGGACGGTCCCGAGAAGCTGTTGCTGCCGCCCACCGTGATAGCCGCGAGCACTCAGCTCCCCGACCGGCTTCCCCAGCAGGACGACCTGACTGCTCTGTTCACCGCCCGGCTTCAGCAGCACGGGGTTCATCGCCGCGGTCGGCTCCACCCGGCAGGCCTGAGCCTGCATGGCCTGCGCCCGCCCGATCTCCGCGCCCTCCCGCGTCACGAACGAGTTGAGGGACATGTTCTGCGCCTTGAAGGGCGCGACCTTGACGCCCTGCCGCACCAGCCACCGGCAGATCCCCGCGGTGACGACGCTCTTGCCGGCGTCGGAGGTGGTGCCGGCGACCAGAAGACCACCGTTCATGGCGTACGCCCCTTCGCTCGTTCCCCGGTCACGAGTCGTGCGGCGAGTCGTGCGGCGACGCTGACGACGAGCGCGAGCCGGCCGACGCGCCCCGAGAGGCGTACCGCCCGTTCGACGTCGTGCGACGTGACGGCCCGCCCTTCCCCGTTCAGCACGGGCCGGTGCTCCACCCGGCCCCCGTACGACAACGTCCCGCCCAGCCGCACCCCGAGGGCGCCCGCGAACGACGCCTCCACGGGCCCCGCGTTGGGACTGGGATGCTGTGCCGCGTCGGCCCGCCAGGCGCGCACGGCACCTCGCGGATCGGGTCCCGCGAGCGCCGCGAGGACGGCGGTCAGCCGCGCCCCCGGCCAGCCCGCGACATCGTCGAGCCGCGCGGACGCCCATCCGTAGCGCCGGTACCTGGGCGACTTGTGACCGACCATCGCGTCGAGGGTGTTGACGGCCCGGAACCCGAGAAGCCCGGGGACCCCGCCGACCGCTCCCCACACCAGCGCCCCCACCACGGCGTCGGAGGTGTTCTCGGCGACCGACTCCACGACCGCGCGCGCGATCCCGTCGGCGTCGAGCGCCTGCGGATCCCGCCCGCACAGATGCGGCAGCCGCGCCCGCGCCGCGGCGACATCCCCCGCCTCCAGCGCACGCCCGATGCTCCGGGCCTCCCGCGCGAGCGACGTCCCGCCGACGACCGCCCAGGTGGCGGCGCCGGTCAGCGCGACGGAAGCGGCGGGTGAGGTACGTACGGCACGAACGGCCGCGGACCCGAGCGCGACGGCGCCACCGGCGCACACGACGGCATGCAGAGAGCCCCAGCCCCGGTGGTCCCGCCACAACACCCGTTCCACGGCACCCGCGGCCCGCCCGAACAGGGCGACCGGATGCCCACGGCGAGGATCACCGAGGAGCAGGTCACCGAGGAGGCCGGCGGCGGCGCCGTACGCGAAGACGCGATCGGCACGCATGGGCTCAGCCGACCGCTGTCACAGACAGGGCGCAGCTACGGGATCTCGAACGGCAGCCGAGCATGGCGATATGTCCTCACTCAGGGTGTCCACGCCCTGGTTCGACGAGACCGGCGGCGAGAGTTCCTGGCTCCCGGGGCTTTCTACCCCGGTGACAGTGGCGGGACCGCGCCGGACTCGCACCGGCTTCCTCTTCTGCCGCCGTACATGGCCCCGGCAGTCCACCACGCACTTGGAAGGGCCGTCAACTTGCCGTTGACCTGCGAAGGGAGAGTGTGCTGAGACCCACACGCGCGCGGTCACAGCCGTCACAAAAGACATGGGGTGCGGGACGGCGAACCGTCCCGCACCCCATGTGTCGTCCGGGTGTCGCAGGTCAGGCGACGATCAGTGAGATCCCGTAGGCCACCGCGGCCGCGCACGCCGCGAAGCACGCGTACGCGCCGGTGACCGCGAGGGCGGCGGAGTCGCCCTGGGCCGTGGCCCGTTCGCGGCGCGACAGGCCCATGATGCCGAGGGTGAACAGGGCCACGAGGGCCACGGTGACCACGAGGCTGACGCCGAAGACGGAGCCGAGGGCCGCCCAGTCGATCTTCATACTGCTTCTTCCTTCGTGCCGGTGGGTGCCTGGGTGACCGGGCTCAGACGGTGGTCGTGGCCGGCGGTGTCGCGGCGTCGGTGGCCGCGGCGGTCGGGGCCGGGATCGTGGCCGTGAGCTCCTCGGTGACGGTGCCCGCCGGGGGCGGGGTCACGGCGGCGATCGCTGCGGTCACCACACCGGCCGGCTCACCGGTCCCGCTGGGCTCGTTGACGTTGCTCGCGTCGACGACCTCGCGACGGGAGACCTTCCAGATGGCCGCGCTGGAAGCGATCAGGAAGACGGCGACGAGGGCCGTGCCGTAGTCCCCGAGCCCGGTCACGTACTCGGCGAGCGCGCCGACCAGGGCCGCGGCGGGCAGGGTCAGACCCCACGCCACGAACATCCGGGTCGCCGTCGACCAGCGGACGACGCCGCCCTTGCGGCCGAGGCCCGCGCCCATCACCGAACCGGAGACCGAGTGCGTGGTGGAGAGGGAGAAGCCGAGGTGGGAGGAGGCCAGGATGACCGTGGCCGCGCTGGTCTGGGCGGCGAAGCCCTGCTGCGGCTGAAGGTCGGTCAGGCCCTTGCCCATGGTGCGGATGATTCGCCAGCCGCCGAGGTAGGTGCCGAGCGCGATGGCCAGGCCCGCCGACAGGATGACCCAGGTGGGCGGGTCGGAGTCGGGGGCGACGGCACCGCCGGCGACCAGGGCCAGGGTGATGATGCCCATCGTCTTCTGCGCGTCGTTGGTGCCGTGGGCCAGGGAGACCAGGCCGGCGGAGGCGATCTGCCCGGCGCGGTAGCCCTTCTCGGCGGCCTTGCCGTCGGCCTTCCGGCCGAGGGAGTACGACAGGCGGGTGGCCAGCATCGCCGCGAGCCCCGCGACGATCGGGGCCGCGATCGCCGGGATCAGGACCTTGGTGACGAGCACGTCACCGTGGACGGCGCCCGTGCCCGCCGAGGCGATGGTGGCGCCGATCAGACCGCCCATGAGGGCGTGCGAGGAACTGGAGGGAAGACCCACCAGCCAGGTCAGCAGGTTCCAGAGGATCGCGCCGACCAGGGCGGCGAAGATGACCTCGGGACGTATTCCGCTCTCGTCGACGAGACCCTTGGAGATCGTGTTGGCGACCTCCACGGAGAGGAAGGCACCCACAAGGTTCAGCACGGCGGACATGGCCACCGCGACCTTGGGCTTCAGTGCGCCGGTCGAGATGGTCGTGGCCATCGCGTTGGCGGTGTCGTGGAAACCGTTCGTGAAATCGAACGCGAGTGCGGTTACGACCACAATCGCGAGGATCAGCGAGAAGTTTTCCATTTACCCAGGCAATCGTTCGAAGTCATTGGCCGGACGAACGTAAGTAACCTGAATGAACGGAAGATGAACTGAAGCAGGCCACACGGTGTCCGGGAGCGATGGTTATCGCACCGCCGGGTCCGGCCGAGTCCCACCGGACCCGTGCGGCCCAAGTGCCCCTTGGTTACGCGCCCCTGGCGAACTTTCTGAGCTCGTTCAGGGATCCGTTGAAGAGGTTCTGGTCCCCCGGCAGGCCGCCCCTGTTGGCGTATTGCCAGAGCGTCCAGAACGACCATCCCGTCGGCAGAGCTCCCGCGTCCGCGGAGTCGTAGCGGGCCACCCACAGGGCGTGGTTCGCGGCGAAGGCGCGGCTGCCGCCGGTGCAGGTGTTCCACCAGTGGGCGGTGGTGTAGATCACCGGACGGCGGCCCGTGAGCCGCTTCACCTCGCCGCTGAACGACTTGATCCAGCTGACCATCCCGGCCTTGCTCAGCCCGTAGCACTTGTGTCGCTTGTCGTACGGGTTGTACTCGATGTCGAGCGCGGGCGGCAGCGTCCAGCCGTCGGCGCTCCAGGTGCCGCCGTTGCGCACGAAGTACGCCGCCTGTGTCCTGCCCGACGACCTGTCCGGCAGTGCGAAATGGTACGCCCCGCGGATGATGCCGACGTCGCGGGCCCCGTTGTACTGCCGGTCGAAGGACGGGTTGCGATAGGTGTGGGACTCGGTCGCCTTGACGTACACGAACCTGGCGCCGTTCGTCCTTGCCTTCTGCCAGTCGACGTTCCTCTGGTGGGAAGAGACGTCGTGTCCCTTCGGTGGGTCCGCCGCCGAGGCCGGCGTCCCGGCGAGAGCGACGCCCCCTACGGCGAGCGCCGCCACGGACGCCACCAGGGCGCTCCGGCGGCGGAACGGTGTGCGATCACGGGCCATGTGTCCCCCGGGAATGGCGACGTACACGACAAATCACCCAGAGGCTACTGGAAGATCACCGAATACTCGGTGATCTCCGGCCAAGCGATCAAAGAGTCTTTATGTGGCGGTACGTGACCTTTCGGAAGGGTGGATTCCGGCCTAAAGTGCCCCCGCCCCACGGCGAGTTGACGCCGGGCCTGGCAGGATCGGCACATGGTCGAGGAGCAGCGGGACCCGCGGGGCGTACGAGGCGCGAGTGAGGGCGCACAGGATGTGCGGGAGCCGCGGGGGAGGAGTGTGCGCCCCGAGGAGGCGCATGCCTGGGAGGCGCTCGTCGCCACCGCCCGCCGGACGGTTTCCGACGGACTGGTCGTCGGCACCTCCGGCAACGTCTCCGTGCGCGTCGAGGACACCGTGCTGGTCACGCCGTCGGGCGTGCCCTACGACCGGCTCACGCCGACGGACGTCACCGGCGTCGACCTCGACGGCCGCCAGGTGCTCGGCACGCTCGTCCCCACCAGTGAGCTGCCCATGCATCTCGCGGTCTACCGCACCACCGACGCCCGGGCCGTGGTCCACACCCACGCCGTGCACGCCACGGCCGTCTCGACGCTCGTCTCCGAGCTCCCGGCGGTCCACTACATGACCGTCGCGCTCGGCGGGACCGTCCGGGTTGCCCCGTATGCGACGTACGGCACCGACGAGTTGGCCGAGAACATGCTCCACGCCCTCGTCGACCGCTCCGGCTGCCTCCTCCAGAACCACGGCACCCTCACCCACGGCGCCACCCTCGACCAGGCCTACGACCGCACGGCCCAGCTGGAGTGGATGTGCCGCCTGTGGCTGACGGCCTCCTCGGTCCCGGGGATGTCGCCGACGCTGCTGACCGAGGCACAGGTGACGGAGGCGGGGGAGCGGCTGCGGGGGTACGGACAGCGGGGTTGAGGCTGCGGGGGTGAGGCCGCAGGCCCGAGGCTTCGGGCGGCGTGTGGCCCGCGGGGTTGAGGCCACGGGTGGCATGGTCGCCTGGACGCCCGGCAAGAGCGGTCACTCCGAGCCGTCCTCCCGCTGGCCGGTGACGGGGTGGGCCTGGACACTGGACGGGTGCGCACTGTCAAAGCGACGGCCGCTGCCGTCACCGCAGTTCTCGCCGCCGGCGCGGCGAGCGTCGTCGTCGGCCGACTCGCCGGCGACGCCGCACTCAAGGCGCCGCCCGGCCTCCCCCTGCCCACGGATCCCCGGCTCACCGTGCACGCCACGGCTGCGGGCCGGATCACCGTCACCCGCGACCTGGCCGCCCTGCGCCCGGGAACGTACGGTCTCGTCGGAGACGGATCGCACGCGGTCGTCGGTCCCGTCCTCGGCACGGAGACCCGCTCCGCGGACACCGTCGTACGACGCCTGGAGCGCGTCACTCACGGCACGGTGAAGCCCGGCGACAAGGTCTGGCTCACCCCGAGCCTCCACGTCGGCGACCCGGCCACCGCGCTCGGCCTGGACCACACCGACATGGACGTCCCCGGCGAACTCGGCACCCTGCCCGCCTGGTTCGTGCCCGGGATCCGGGACACCTGGGTGATCGCCGTGCACGGTCTGGGCACCACCCGCGAACACCCCATGAACATCATGGAGTTCCTGCACCACCACCGCTTCCCGGTGCTGGCCCTCGCCTACCGCGGTGACCCGGGCGCCCCCCGCCGACCGGACGGGCTGAACCACTTCGGCGAGACCGAGTGGCACGACCTGGACGCGGCCATCCGGCACGCCGTGGCCCACGGCGCCCGCCGGGTCGTCCTGCACGGCTGGTCCACCGGCGCCACCATGGCGCTGCGCGCCGCCGCGCGCTCGGAACTGAGCGAACGCATCGCGGGCCTCGTGCTGGACTCCCCGGTGCTCAGTTGGCAGACGACGCTGCGCGCCCTGGCCGCCGCCCGCCACACCCCGGGCGTCCTGCTGCCGCTCGCGGTGCGCGCCGCACAGGGCCGCACCGGCATGTCCGCCGATCCCCTCGTCGGCGCCGACGCCGATGTCGCCGCGCCCGGCCGTGCCCTGGCACCGACCCTGATCTTCCACGGCCCCGACGACCGGGTGGCCCCCTGGGGTCCGTCCCGTCGCCTCGCCGCCGCCCACCCCGACCGCGTGGCCCTCCACACCGTGCGCCAGGCCCCGCACGCGGCCATGTGGAACGCCGACCCTGAGGCCTACGAAGAGGCACTGCGCCGCTTCCTGACCCCTCTGATGTGACACACCCGCCGCGATTCCCCCTCCTCGGCCGCCCCTCGGCCGGCTCTCTTCACCGCTGCTTCGCCCCTCGTCCCCTCGTCGCCGCGTCTCTCCCGACCCCGGTAGCAAAGATTCCGTTTAACGCCGTACCACTGGCCTGATCTCGGCCTGAGTCCATACACGAGGGCCCTGCTTCCGCCCTCGCCGCCGCCCGCGTTGGCATTCCGTTTGGGTTTTCGGACTGTCAACCGGAAGACTGCACCTGTGACGTCCCGTATCCCGCGCGACTCCAGGCTTCGACTCGTCCGCCCGCGACCCCTGGCCGCCGCCCCCCGAGCTGTGAACCAGCGGCGCCCGAGCCGCCCCGCACCCCGCCCGCCGGAGGGCACCCCCGCCCCCGCGGAACTGGCCAGAATGGCGCGCTCAGGTCTGGCCGCCGCGGCCCGCGTCGCGCGGTGGGCCGACGCCGCACTCCGCCCCGGCCGCGACGGAGCCAGCCCCGAGGGCAAGGGCACCCTCTCCGACGAGACCGCCGAACAGGCGGCGTCCGACCTGGGCCTGACCCCAATTCAGGTCCGGGCCGACTGGGACACCGCCCGCCTGGCCGGCCTCATCGAGGTGCACGGCGACAGCGCCCGCCCCGGCTGGCGGCTGCGCGCCTGGAACCGCGACGACAGTGCCGTACTGCGCGGCTGGGTCGCCCTCTTCGACGCCTGGTCGCTCGCCTTCCCCGAGCCCTCCGGTCACGAACCGTCCGCCGTGGCCGAGGTCGTCTCGGCCATGCCGCAGGTGCTCTCCTTTCTCCAGCTGTCCGCCGGTCCCGTCCCCGTGGAACAGCTCCTCGACCTCCTGGAGCAGCGGGTCACCGAGCTGCGCACGGAGCGCTGCGAGATTCCCTACGGCCCCCAGCCGGTACCGGCTCGCCCCGAACCGCCCCAGCCGCCCCCCGTCGCCGACGTCGCCCTCGCCCCTCTCGCGCCCCTTCTCGACTGGGCTCTGCGGGCCCTCGCCTCCGTCGGCGCGCTCACCTACGGCGACGGGCAGGCGACACTCACCCCGCTCGGCAGCTGGGCGGTCTGGGTCAAGCTGGAGCAGATCTGCGTGGCCGCGCAGAGCCCCGCCGGGAACATCGAGCAGGCAGCCGAGGGCATGCTGCGCGGCTGCGCCCAGCTTCGCCCCAACGCGGCCCGCGCCGAATACCGAGCCTGGCTCGCCGCCCGCCCCGTCGGCAACGCTGTCACCGAGCTGCTCGGCGCCGCCCGCGGCGAGGACGCCCTGCTGCGCGGCCTCGCCTTCGAGGCCCTGCGCGTCGTCGGCGCCCCCGCCGAGCACGATGTCCGCTCCGTGGCCGACGAGCCCACACTGCGCCCGTACGCCCTACTGTGGCTCGCCGAGCACGACGGCATAGACCCGGAGGACGCCCACGAGGTCCTCACCCGGGACGAGGCCACCTGGCTGTGGGTCGACACGGCCGCCGCCGTCGCCGATCACGGCGAGGCCCCGATGCTGGTACGGCATCTGGAGTCCGCGCTGCAACCGACCGTCCCCGCGCTCCTCGACGAGGTGCGTGCCGTCGGTCACCCGCGCACCGTGCAGGTGCTGGTCGCGCTCGCCGCCGCGCACCCCGACCCGGCCCTGGCCAAGGCCGTGCGTCGCGCCGCCTTCCAGGTGCACACGGGAGGCAGCTGAACCGCCCGGCCGTCAGCCTCCTGTGTCGGGCGCGTACGTGCCGAAGCTCCACACATTGCCCTCGACGTCCCGGGCCATGTAGTCCCGTGAGCCGTAGTCCTGGTCCGTCGGGGGCATGATGATCTCCGTGCCGTGGTCCACGGCACGCCGGTGGTGTGCGTCCACGTCGTCCACGACGACGTAGACCCCTGTGGTGCCCGAGTCCTTCATCGCCGCGTCGAAGAGGCCGCCGCGGCCCTTCGAGCCGACCATGACCGCGCCGTTGCCCTGCGCCAGCTCGGCGTGCAGCACCGAGCCGTCCTCGCCCTCGTACACCGACAGTTCGGTGAAGCCCAGGGCCTCCGTCAGCTGCCGGATCGCCGCTTTCGCGTCCGCGTAGAGCAGGGTCGGGTAGATGCTCGGACGCCCGCCGCTCGTACCTGCCATCCCGATCACTCCCTTGTGACCACATGTCGGAAATTCCGTCCGCTGTCCAGTCTCGCAGCGACCACTGACAACGCCTCACGAGAGCACTGACGACGCCTCACCAAAGGCGGCGACGTCCCACCGCCGAGGACGCGACGGCCCGCCCGAGTACGTCGCTCGAACACCTGAACGCAGAAAAAGTGGTTGCACGACCCCGTTAGACTGGCCTCATGGCCATTCTCCTCGCGCATTAGACGGCGGGAACGTCCTCAGCCGCCCATCCTGCCCCCATCCGCCCTGGAGTCTGTCCGTGATCTCCGCCTCCGGTATCGAGTTGCGCGCCGGTGCGCGCGTCCTCATCGAGTCCGCCACCTTCCGTGTCGCCAAGGGCGACCGCATCGGCCTGGTCGGCCGCAACGGCGCCGGCAAGACCACCCTCACCAAGTGCCTGGCCGGCGAGGGCACCCCCGCCGCCGGCACCATCACCCGCTCCGGCGAGGTCGGCTACCTCCCCCAGGACCCCCGCACCGGCGACCTCGACATCCTCGCCCGTGACCGCGTCCTGTCCGCGCGCGGCCTCGACGTGCTGATCCGCAAGATGCGCGAGAACGAGCAGCGCATCGCGGTCGGCCAGGGCGCCACCCGCGAGAAGGCGCTGAGGCAGTACGAGCGCCAGGAGACGGAGTTCCTCACCAAGGGCGGGTACGCCGCCGAGGCCGAGGCCGCCACCATCGCCGCCGCGCTCAACCTGCCCGACCGGGTGCTCGGCCAGCCGCTGCACACGCTCTCCGGCGGTCAGCGCCGTCGTATCGAACTGGCCCGGATCCTCTTCTCCGACGCGGACACGCTGCTGCTCGACGAGCCGACGAACCACCTGGACGCCGACTCGATCGTCTGGCTGCGCGACTACCTCAAGACCTACCGCGGCGGCTTCATCGTGATCTCCCACGACGTGGACCTGGTCGAGACGGTCGTCAACAAGGTCTTCTACCTGGATGCCAACCGCTCCCAGATCGACGTCTACAACATGGGCTGGAGGCTCTACCAGCAGCAGCGCGAGGCGGACGAGAAGCGGCGCAAGCGCGAGCGGCAGAACGCCGAGAAGAAGGCATCCGCCCTCCACTCGCAGGCCGACAAGATGCGCGCCAAGGCCACCAAGACCGTCGCCGCGCAGAACATGGCCCGCCGCGCCGACAAGCTGCTCGCCGGTCTCGAGGCCGAGCGGAAGTCCGACAAGGTCGCCAAGCTGCGCTTCCCGGAGCCGTCCCCGTGCGGCAAGACCCCGCTGATGGCCGAGGGACTGTCCAAGTCGTACGGCTCGCTGGAGATCTTCACCGACGTCGACCTGGCCATCGACAAGGGCTCCCGCGTCGTCATCCTGGGCCTGAACGGCGCGGGCAAGACGACCCTGCTCCGGCTCCTCGGTGGCGCCGAGAAGCCCGACACCGGACAGGTCATCGAGGGCCACGGCCTCAAGCTCGGCTACTACGCCCAGGAGCACGAGACCCTGGACCCGGAGCGGACGGTCCTGGAGAACATGCGCTCCGCCGCCCCCGACCTGGACCTCGTCGCGGTCCGCAAGACGCTCGGCTCGTTCCTGTTCTCCGGCGACGACGTCGACAAGCCGGCCGGGGTCCTCTCCGGCGGTGAGAAGACCCGTCTGGCGCTGGCGACCCTCGTGGTGTCGTCGGCGAACGTGCTGCTGCTGGACGAGCCGACGAACAACCTCGACCCGGCCAGCCGTGAGGAGATCCTCGGCGCGCTGCGCACCTACAAGGGCGCGGTCGTGCTGGTCACCCACGACGAGGGCGCCGTCGAGGCGCTCCAGCCGGAGCGGATCATCCTGCTGCCCGACGGTGTCGAGGACCTCTGGGGTGCCGACTACGCGGACCTCGTCGCCCTCGCCTGACGGTCGGCACGCTTGATCGAAGGCGTGATCCACTGCGTATGGATCATTCGGCCGATCCGTGATCCATCATCTGTGTGAGATCTCCTCGTACCGAAGTGTGTCCTACACCGATTTCCCGGCCGAGTCCTTTATCGACAAGGGCTCGGCCGTCGCACGTCTGTGACCTGGCACTTCGTGAAAGAACCCGTTCGGCGGTACGAACGCCAAGTCCTGGAATCGCGGCTTCCGTATGTGGGGACGTGCTCCTGTCGTCAAAACCATGTCTCACGGACCTTGCCGAATGGGTGGCCATGAAGCGCCGGAGGGGTGATCATGAGGAGACCAGAGCGCACTTCCCATGAGGAGGACCGGGTGGCCGAGACTCTGAAGAAGGGCAGCCGGGTAACCGGCGCCGCGCGCGACAAGCTCGCGGCAGACCTGAAGAAGAAGTACGACTCCGGTGCGAGCATTCGGGCACTGGCCGAGGAAACCGGCCGCTCGTATGGCTTCGTACACCGGATGCTCAGCGAATCGGGCGTCACGCTCCGTGGGCGTGGCGGGGCGACGCGGGGCAAGAAGGCCGCGTCGTCCTGAACCCGGGCGGCCCATCGGCTTCGATGGTGGCCACCCGGTCGGTCGGTTGACCGACCGGGTGGTTACTGTGCAGTCACTTAGCATCGCTCTGTTGACCGCACTCACCGGAGGTGCCGCATGGCTTCGCCCGATCAGGACGTCGTTCCCGACGTTCCCGCATTCGACAAGGACGGCGTACAGCTCACCGTCGACGACGCGATCGCGACGGTGACGCTGACCAACCCGGCCAAGCGCAACGCCCAAAGCCCCGCTCTGTGGCGGGCGTTGGCCGAAGCCGGGCGGCTCTTGCCGGGGTCGGTCCGTGTCGTTGTGCTGCGTGCCGAGGGCAAGTCCTTCTCCGCCGGACTCGACCGGCAGGCGTTCACGCCCGAGGGCTTCGACGGCGAGCCGTCGTTCGTCGACCTCGCACGGGGTGGTGACGCCGAGCTGGACGCGACCATCGCCGAGTACCAGGAAGGTTTCACCTGGTGGCGACGGAGCGACATCGTGTCCATCGCCGCGGTGCAGGGGCATGCCATCGGGGCGGGCTTCCAGCTCGCGCTCGCCTGTGACCTGCGCGTCGTCGCGGACGACGTGCAGTTCGCCATGCGCGAGACCAGCCTCGGCCTCGTGCCGGACCTGACCGGTACGCATCCGCTGGTGGGACTGGTCGGCTATGCCCGCGCGCTGGAGATCTGCGCGACCGGGCGGTTCGTGCACGCCGAGGAGGCCGTGAGCACGGGCCTGGCGAATGTCGCCGTGCCCGCGGACCAACTGGCGGAAGCGGTACGGGACCTCGCCTCGGCGATCCTCGCCGCCCCCAGGGACGCGGTGATCGAGACGAAGGCACTGCTGCGCGGGGCATCGGACCGGGACTACGAGGAGCAGCGCACCGCGGAGCGGGCCGCGCAGGCCCGACGGCTGCGGGACCTGGCCGGCGTGGGCGAATAGCCCTTCGAAGGCCACCGGTCCTTCGACAGCCACCGATCCTTCCGCCCGCGTCGGCGAGTACACCCCTCGACGGCCCCTGTCCTCACCGGACCGTGGTCACCAGCACCGCCACCGTCGGGTGATCCGGCAACGCCTGCCCCACCCTCGCGCGGACCTCCCGGGCCACGTCCAGTGCCCGGTGGTGGTCCGCGCGAACCGCCAGTTCCACACGGACATGGCGGCGAGGCAGGGCGGCGGCCGTCTCCCTCGGCCGTTCCTCGACGTGCACCGGGCGCCCCAGCGTGCCGGTGAGATGGGCCACGCCCGGAACGGACAGGGCCGCGTCGGCCGCGTGGCCCTCGTCGTCGTCCCCGCTCGACACGGCGGGGGCAGGCTCCGGCGGTACGGGAAGAGGCTCCGGCTCGTCGTCCGCCGCATCGATCAGATCCGTCACCCGCAGGTCCACCTCCGCCACCGCCAGACCGAGTCCCTCCGCCGCGGCCACCAGCACCGCCCGCAGCCGCGCTCCGACGGTCGGCAGCGGTTCGTTCGCCGTGGCGGCGAACTCGGCCGTGGCCCGCAGCGGGCCCGGCGGCAGGGCGCTGGGCGGCGGCGGTACGGCGGACTCGTGACCGACCTCCGGGTCCGCGAGCCCGATCCGCACGGCGCCCAGCCGCACGTCCCTCATGCTCTCGGCCGCGCGCCGTAGCACCGCGTCGGCCGCCGCCTCCGAGATCCACGCGCCGTCCCGCGCGTCCCCCAAGGGCAGCAACCTGCCCAGCCCCAGCTGATGCCGTACGGTCTGCGTCCACCGGTCCACTGTCATTGCCCCAGCCTGCCGCATCCCTGGCGCGCGATCGCGCAACCCCACTTACGGTGGTCAAAGGACGATCGGAAGGGACGTACGGCGATGAGTGACATCACGGAGCCGAACCGGACGCAGACCTCCGAGGGCGAGACGCCGGTACAGACCCGCAAGACCGTGCGGCGAGGCGGCGGGGACCCGGCCAATCGGGGCCGGACCTCCATCGCCGACGGAGTGGTGGAGAAGATCGCCGGGCTCGCAGCCCGGGACGTCCTCGGCGTGCACGCGATGGGCAGCGGACTGAGCCGCACCTTCGGTGCCGTACGGGACCGGGTGCCCGGCGGGTCCAAGGCCGCGACACGCGGGGTGAAGGTCGAGGTCGGCGAGGTGCAGACCGCGCTCGACCTGGAGATCGTCGTCGACTACGGCGTATCGATCGCGGACGTGGCCAAGGCGGTACGCGAGAACGTCATCGCGGCGGTGGAACGGATGACCAGTCTTGAGGTCGTCGAGGTCAACATCGCGGTGAGTGACGTGAAGCTGCCGGAGGAAGAGGACGAGGAGCCGGAGACCCGACTCCAGTGACGCACCGACGACCGACAATCGAAACGGAGTCGCCATGAGCATGGCCGTGGTCGGCATGATCGCCGGCATGGCGCTGGGCTTCGCCGGATACTTCGGCGGGTTCGGCGCCTTCGTGCTGGTCGCCGCCCTGGGCGCCATCGGATTCGTCGTCGGCCGGTTCCTGGAGGGGGACCTGGACCTCGGCGATTTCTTCCGTACCCGTGACGACCGCCGCGACCGGCCCAGATGACGTCCGTGACCGGTGGGGCCGGTGAGCTCCGAAAACCTCCGGACGTCGTTCCGCCGGGGGAGCGGGGTGCGACCCGGATCGCCGACCGGGTCGTCGCGAAGGTCGCCGGACAGGCGGCGCGAGAGGTCCTCGGCGAACTGCCCGACGCCGCCTCGCCCCCGCACGCCTCCGTCGTCGTCCACCACGGGGCCGCGCGGGTCCGCGTGCACCTGGAACTCGACTATCCCTGCGACATCGGCGCCCGATGCGGTTCGGTGCGTCGACACGTCGTCGAGCGGGTAGGCGCGTTGGTGGGCATGGAAGTGCCGGAGGTCGCCGTTCAGGTGGAGCGGCTGCACCCGGCGACGGCGTACGGCACGGCACAGGGGAGGACGCGATGAGCGAGCCCCAGAGTTCCGAGGGCACCACACAACGACTGCCGGTCATCGAGAAGCCGGCCGATACCGGCGGGGAGTACGAGGCTCCACCCGTACCGGCCGCCGAGACGGACGAGGCGCGCGGTAGCGGCCGCTTCTGGTCGGCGCGCCGCGTCCCGGCGGGGATCGTGGCGCTGCTGCTCCTGGTCGTCGCGGGCGCCTTCCTGTACGACGTCGCCGCCGTACGGGCCGGCCGGGACGCCATGGCCTGGCGCCGGAACCTCGCCGAGCAGCTCGCCGAGCGTCCCCTGGACGACATCTGGGTGCTCGTCGGCGCGGGCGTCGCCGCCGCCCTCGGCCTGTGGCTGATCGTGCTGGCGGTCACCCCCGGCCTGCGTGCCGTGCTCCCGATGCGGCGCCCCCACACCGACGTCCGCGCGGGACTGCACCGCGATGCGGCGGCGATGGTGCTCCGCGACCGGGCCATGGAGGTCGCCGGCGTGCAGTCGGCACGGGTGCGGGTGAAACGCGCCCGGGCCGACGTCCGCGCGGTCTCCCACTTCCGTGAGCTGGACGACGTACGCGCCGACCTGGACGCCACGCTCACCGAGGCGATCCGTGGACTGGGAGCGGCCCGCCCGCCCGCGCTGTCGGTGCATGTGGCACGACCCGGACGGAAGGGGTGAGGGCGGTGCTCAGGATCGTCAACCGCGTACTGCTCGGAGTCGTCGGCCTTGTCCTGGTCGTCCTCGGCGGCTCCGTGCTCGCCATCGGACTGGGCGTCTCGGCCCCCTCCTGGTGGATCCACGACAGCCGACATGACGTGCTGCTCTCCGACGCCGAGCGGACGCGCTGGCGGGAGTCCGACTGGTGGTGGCCGACCGTCCTGGCGGTGCTCGCCGTCCTCGTCCTGCTCGCTCTGTGGTGGCTGACGGCGGTACTGCGCCGACGCCGTCTCACCCAGGTTCTCGTGGACACCGGCGACGGTGCGGGCGCGCTGCTGCGGGGTCGCGCACTGGAGGGCGTACTGGCAGGCCAGGCGGGTGAGTTGGAAGGCGTGGCGCGCGCCCACACGCACCTCACCGGCCGCCCGACCGCCCCCGAGGCCCGCGTACGGCTGCAACTGGAACCGCACGTGGATCCGGGAACGGCCCTGCACGACTTCACCGAGGGCGCGCTCACCCGCGCCCGGAACTCGGCGGGCCTGGCGTCACTGCCGACGGAGGTCCGGCTCAGCGGGGTCAAGCACCGCCCGGAAAGGGTCGGTTGACCCGCCGTTCCGCTCAGAACCCGTGCCGCATGCCGCCGTCCACCGGCACCATGACGCCCGTCAGGTAGGAGGCCGCCGGCGACAGCAGGAACGCGGCCGTCCGCCCGAACTCCTCGGGCCTCCCGTACCGCCGCAACGGAATCCGCGACTCGTTGGCCGCCCGGGTGGCCTCCGGATCCGCGGACAACCCGTCCAGCTCACGCACCCGGTCCGTGTCGATACGAGCCGGCAGCAGGCCCACCACCCGGATGTTCCGCGGCCCCAGCTCGTCGGCCAGTGACTTCGCGAAGCCGGCCAGCCCCGGCCGCAGCCCGTTGGAGATCGTCAGCCCGGGAATCGGCTCGTGCACCGACCCGGACAGCACGAACCCGATGACACCACCGGCCTCCAGCTCGGCCGCAGCCGCCCGCGCGAGCCGCACCGCCCCCAGGAACACCGACTCGAACGCCGTCTGCCACTGCTCGTCCGTGTTGTCGGCGACGAACCCCGGCGCCGGCCCTCCGACGCTGACGAGAACACCGTCGAACCCGCCGAAGTGCTCCCGCGCCGCCGCGATCAGCCGCTCCGCGGCCGCCGGCTCGGCGTTGTCCGCGACGACCCCCACCGCGTTCGGCCCCAGCGCGGCGGCCGCCTCGGCGACACCCTTCTCCTCCCGCCCCGTGACGACCACCTTCGCCCCGTCGGCGACGAGTTCGCGCGCGGCGGCGTTGCCGAGACCGCGGGTGGCTCCGGTGACGACGTACACCCGGTCCTTCAGTCCAAGATCCATGGCCCCTATCCTGCCCCTTCGCCCCCGAACAGGGCGAGGGCGGTGTTGACCAGGCCGATGTGGCTGAACGCCTGCGGAACGTTGCCGAGCTGGACGCCCGCCACGGGGTCGTACTCCTCGGACAGCAGGCCCACGTCGTTGCCGAGCCCGACCAGTCGTTCGAACAGCTCCCGGGCCTCCTTCGTGCGGCCCGTCATGTGCAGGGCGTCCGCCAGCCAGAACGAGCACGCCAGGAACGTGCCCTCGTCTCCCGGCAGCCCGTCGACACCGTTCTCCCCGACGCTGTAACGGCGCAGGAAGCCGCCGTGGCCCAGGTCCTCGCGGATCGCGTCGATGGTGCCGATCACGCGCGGGTCGTCGGGCGGCAGGAAGCCGACGCGCGGGATCAGCAGCAGCGCCGCGTCGAGTTCGCGCGAGCCGTAGGACTGGGTGAAGGTGTTCCGCTCCGGGTCGAAGCCCTTCTCGCACACCTCCCGGTGCACCTCGTCGCGCATCGCGCGCCAGTCGTCGAGATCGCCGTGCAGCTCCGGGTTCGACTCCAGGGCGCGCACGGCACGGTCGGCGGCCACCCACACCATCACCTTCGAGTGGACGAACTGGCGGCGGCCCCCGCGCACCTCCCACAGCCCCTCGTCCGGTTGCCGCCAGGCCGACCCCAGGAACGTCATCAGGGCGCGCTGCAGTGCCCACATGTCGCTGGTGGCGGGCAGGTCGGCCGCCCGCGCCAGCGACAGCGAGTCCATGACCTCGCCGTACACGTCCAGCTGGAGCTGGTCGACGGCTCCGTTCCCGATCCTGACGGGCCTGGAGCCGGCGAAGCCGGACAGATACGGCAGCTCGAACTCGGGCAGCCGCCGCTCACCCGCCAGGCCGTACATGATCTGCAGGTCCGCCGGATCGCCGGCGACCGCGCGCAGCAGCCAGTTCCGCCAGGCCTCGGCCTCCTCGTGGTAGCCGCAGGACAGCAGGACGCCCAGGGTGAGGGTGGAGTCCCGCAGCCAGCAGTAGCGGTAGTCCCAGTTGCGCACCCCGCTGACCTCCTCGGGCAGCGAGGTGGTCGCCGCGGCCACGATGCCGCCGGTCGGCGCGTAGGTGAGGGCCTTGAGGGTGATCAGCGAGCGGACCACGGCGTCCCGGTACGGGCCGTCGTAGCGGCAGCGGGACGCCCACGCCCGCCAGTCGGCGACGCTGCTCTCCAGCGCCTCGTACGGATCGACGAGCGGGGGGCGCGGCTCGTGCGAGGGATGCCAGGTGAGGACGAACGCCACCTTCTCGCCCTCGGCGACCGTGAACTCGGAGTGCGTGCCGAAGTCCTCGCCCCAGGTGTGCACCTCCGGTTCGCTGCGCAGCCACGCCGAGTCGGGCCCCGCGACGGCCACCCGATGGCCGTCCGACCGGCGCACCCACGGCATGACCGTGCCGTAGTCGAAGCGCAGCCGCAGGGTGCTGCGCACGGTGACCCGGCCGCTGAGACCTTCCACGACGCGTACGAGGTCGGGGGCGCGCTCCCGCTGCGGCATCAGGTCGGTGACCCGCACGTTGCCCTGGTCGGTCTCCCACTCGGTGTCGAGGACAAGGGTGTCGGGGCGGTAGGCGCGCCGGGCGCAGCGGCCTGTGCTGCCCTTGGGAGCGATCCGCCAGTGGCCGTTGTCCTCGTCGCCGAGGAGCCTGGCGAAGCAGGCGGCCGAGTCGAAGCGGGGCAGACAGAGCCAGTCGACAGAACCGTCCAGGCCGACCAGGGCGGCCGTCTGTTCGTCGCCGATGATGGCGTAGTCCTCGATGCGGGGGTGCACGCAGTGCGGGTTCCCGTCCCCCGGGCGCACCAATCCGGGGCGGGACCGGGCGGGTGACATGACGTGTGGGGCGGGTGGTGGCGGGTGGAGTGGTGATGGGGGTGGGGCGCGCGGGCGACTACGCCGCCGGGTCGCGCGGGCGACTACACCGACCAGTCGTGAAGGCGACTACACCGCCGCCGGTTCCGTCTCCTCCGTGGCCTGCTCCTCGGCCGCCGCCTCTCGCCGGTCGCGCAGCTCGCGCCGGACCAGGACCACCCAGCCGACCGGGACGCCCGCGGCGAACAGCCACCACTGGATGGCGTAGGCGTAGTTCAGTGCCGCGTCCTCGTTGCCGGGCCTGCCGACCAGCTCCGGGACGTCGCCCTTCGGCTCCGGAGCCGTCTGCGCGATGTAGCCGCCGAGCACCTCCGCGCCGAGGCGGCGGGCCTCCTGCGCGCTGTTGATCAGCATGATCTGCCGGTCGGGCAGTCCTTTGACGTTCTTGATGCCGCTCGCCGCGGTCGTCTCGTCGGGCATCAGCCGCCCGGTGACGGTGGTCTCCCCGCGGGCCGGTGCGGGGATCTTGGGGAACGCGGTCTGGCTCGGTCCGTCGGCGGGGATCCAGCCCCGGTTGACCAGCAGGACCTTGCCGTCGTCGAGGACGAACGGGGTCAGGACGTGGTAGCCGACCTCGTCGTCGGAGTTGGTGCGGCGGCGCACGACGACCTCGTCATCGGTGTCGAAACGGCCCTTCGCGGTCACGTTGTGGTAGCGCTCGTCGGTGGTGATGACGTGTCCGGGCGAGGTCAGCTTCTCCACCGGTACCGGCTCGGCGGACAGTGCGTTCGAGACCAGCTGGTTGCGGGCCGTGCGCTCCTCGTAGCGGTGCATCTGCCAGATGCCCAGCCTGATCATCGTGGGGATGAGGAGGAGGGCGACCAGCGTGAGGATCACCCACTGCCGGGACAGAAGGAAGCGGTACACCCCACGACCGTACAACTCGGTCGTGGGGTGCATCGCGGTGGGGGCCGCTTCGTACCGTCCGGTGTCAGACCTTGTCGACGATGCCCGCCTTTCCCTCCGCGCGGGCGCAGTGGGCGCCGCAGTACCAGTGGCCCTCGACCTCGACGCCCTGGCCGATGATCTGCACCCGGCAGTGCTCGCAGAGGGGAGCCATGCGGTGGATCGCGCAGGAGAAGCAGTCGAAGACGTGCACCGCGCCCTGCGCGTGCACCTCGAAGGTCATTCCGTAGTTGTTGCCGCAGACTTCACATGTCGCCATGCGCCACAGGGTGGGCCGTCGGTGCCGTGGGAGCGAGGCGACGGCGGGCGAGTCGCCCGGCAATCACCCGTCCGTACGGTCACGGCGCCGTGGCCGGCTCGACATCCCTGAGCAGCTGCCCGAACGCCGCCTCGTCGACGACCGGGGTGCCGAACTGCCGGGCCTTGACCACCTTCGAGGTGCCGGAGTCCGGGTCGTTGGTGACGAGCAGGCTGGTCAGCCTGGAGATGCTGGTGGCGACATGCAGGCCGGCCTCGGTCGCGCGGTCCTCCAGGAGGTCGCGCTCGATGGACGTGTCTCCGGAGAAGGCGATCCGCATGCCCTGCTTGAGCGGTTTGCCGTCTTCGTAGCGGCCCGGGTTGGGATAGGGGCAGGCGGGCCTCTTGCGGGCGGGGCGCCAGCTGGTCTGCCGGTAGCTGCCGTAGCCCCCCGGGCCCGCCTGCTGCCCGATCCGGGGCGCCGGTACGTCCGACCACTCGGTCAGCGGCCGGCACTCGTGCAGGGGCAGGCGTACCCCGCCGGTGGCGGCGGCCCTGAGGCTCGGCCGGAACGCCTCCGCCAGCACCCGCGCGTCGTCCAGCGCGTGGTGCGCACGCTGCTGTACGACGCCGAAGTGCGCCGCGAGGGTCTCCAGCTTGTGATTGGGCAGGGGCAGGCCCAGCTCCTTGGACAGCGCGATGGTGCACAGCCGCTGCCGCACCGGAGCCTCGCGCTCCGCGCGCGCGTACTCCCGGGCGATCATCTGCCAGTCGAAGACCGCGTTGTGCGCGACGAGTACCCGGCCGTCGAGGCGGCTCGAGAACTCCTCGGCGATGTCCGTGAAGAGGGGCGCGCCTTCCAGCACGTCGTTCGTCAGACCGTGGATCCACACCGGGCCCGGGTCACGCTCCGGGTTGACCAGGGTGTACCAGTGGTCCTCGACCTCGCCGCGCGCGTCCAGGCGGTAGACGGCCGCGGAGATGATCCGGTCGTGGCGGGCAAGGCCGGTGGTCTCCACGTCAACGACCGCGTATCCCTTCGGATACGCGGCCGGCCACTCCGTGGCGGAGGACGCTGCGGTCGTGCGGTCTTCGAGCATGGTCACTGAGGATACGGGCCACGACTGACAGCGCCGTCCCGTACCCGTCCGTCAGGTCCCGGGCGGCGCCCGCCTGTTCGAGACTCGACGGGGCGGTCGGGCCGTAGCGCCCCGAAGTCCCTTTGCACGGTGGAGGGTTCGTCCCCGGGCGCACCCGCGCGCCACCCCGCTCCGGACCCGCTCGAGGCACGCGGCGCGGGCCCTCGACGCGGATCCGCGTCGGTGTGGGACGGCCGACGCCGGGAGTGCGATCCTCCGGGTGTGACCGAACCCACTCATGACGAGGCCCACGGCGGAGCGCTCGGCGCGCGCCTCAACTGGCTGCGGGCGGCGGTCCTGGGCGCGAACGACGGCATCGTCTCCACCGCCGGCCTCGTGGTCGGCGTGGCCGGCGCCACGGCGGACCGCTCCACGCTGTTCACGGCCGGCCTTGCGGGTCTGCTGGCCGGTTCCATGTCGATGGCGGCGGGGGAGTACGTGTCCGTCTCCACCCAGCGCGACTCGGAGAAGGCCGCCCTGGCGCTGGAGAGGCGGGAGTTGCGCGAGCAGCCCGAGGCCGAGCTGCAGGAGCTGACCCAGCTGCTGGCGGAACGGGGGCTCACCCGTGAGGTGGCCCGGGAGGCCGCCGTCCAGTTGACCGAACGGGACGCGCTGCGGGCGCACGCGCGCGTGGAGCTCGGCATCGACCCGGACGACCTCACCAACCCGTGGCACGCGGCGTGGGCGAGCTTCCTCGCGTTCACGGTCGGGGCGCTGCTGCCGCTGCTGGCGATCGTCCTGCCGCCAGCGGACTGGCGGGTGCCGGTCACGGTGGTGTCGGTCCTCGCCGCGCTCACCCTGACCGGCTGGAGCAGCGCCCGGCTGGGGGCCGCGAGGCCGGGGCGGGCGATGCTGCGCAACGTCGCGGGCGGCGCGCTGGCGATGGGGGTGACCTACGCGGCGGGCGCGCTGCTGGGGGCGGCGGGAGTCTGACCCTTCGTCCCTGGCCCACTGCCTCACGGCGACCCGCGCGGCGCTCATCACCCCGCCCCGGACGGGGCAGGTGCCGGAAAATACCTGGGGATACGGTATTCCGCCCGCGAGTTGGGCGTGAGTCCTGCGGCGAGTACGGCGCAGGCCGACCCGCGGCTCAGGTCCAGCGGGCCGCGTCCGACCCCCAGGGCCCCGGCGTCCGCGTCCAGTCGGCCGGCCCGCCCGTGAAGGAGACCGGCGAGCGCGCGTACCGCAGCCGCCCGAGCGTGCTGTCCGACTCGGCCAGCCACGGCCCCGGCCCGTCGTACGCCGTACCGACCGCGGTACCTTCCGCGCGGTCCTGCCCGATGTCGCGCAGCAGCCACTCGGCCGTGCGCGCCAGCGCCACTCGTACGAAGCGGCTGCCACCGTCGTACGACTGCTCGGTCACCGCCCGCAGCACGGCCGCCGCCAGCAGGTACCCCGTCCCGTGGTCCAGCGCCTGGGCCGGCAGCGCACCCGGCCGCTCGACCGACCCCTCGATCGCGGCGATCCCGGTGGCCACCTGCACCAGACTGTCGAATCCGCGCCGCCCGGCCCACGGCCCGTATCCGCCCCACGCCGACAACTGCGCCACGACCACCCCGGGCCGTCGCTCGGCGAGAGCCTGGGCCGACAGGCCGAACCGGTCCAGGGCGCCCGGCCGGTACCCGGTGACGACCACGTCCGCCGTCGCGAGCAGTTCCTCGAAGGTGTGTCGGTCGGCCGCGAGGCCGAGGGTGGTCGACCGCTTCCCGAACCCGGTGTCGGCGTGCTGGTCGGGGAGCTCGGGCAGTCGCGGGGCGTCCACGCGCAGCACGTCCGCGCCCAGCAGGGCCAGGGTGCGGGTGGCGACCGGACCCGCGATGACCCGGGTCAAGTCCAGGACGCGCAGGCCGGCGGCGGGCAGCAGGGGAGCGCCGGTGCCGGCGTCCAGGGGAGCGAGCACGCGCGCGTGCGCGGAGTCCGTACGCCCGCGCTCCACCAGCGGCCTGGCGGCCACCGCGGCCCGCTGTGCGTGCGCGGCCCACTCCTCGGGCGTGCGCTGCGCGACGGCCAGGCCGCCGGCCGCGTACACGGTCTCCTCGACCTCCAGGGCGGACCGCTCGGCCAGTGCCGACTTCACCGCAGACGGCTCTTCGGGCAGCCCCAGTGCTGTCAGCAGTCGCTCCCGGTGGTGCGGATAGTTCGCGTGCGTGCGCACCCACCCGTCCGCCGTCCGCCAGAACCGGGACAGCGGCGCGAAGGTGACCGGCGCCCGCCCGTCCACCAGCAGATGCCGCTCACTGACGAACGCGGTCGCGACGGCTCCGTCGTCCACCCGCACCCGCGGCACCGCCGGGAGCCCGGCCCGCCGGGCCCCGAGTTCCGCCGCGGCCAGCGCGCAGGCGCCCACGCAGGCCCGCGCCAACTCCCGTACGGGAAGGCGCCCTTGGAGAGAGCCTTCCCGCTCCACGGTCGACACGCGGGAGAGGCGGGCGGGGTCGCCGCCCACCGCGGACCAGGCGGACTTGATTGCAGTCATGACTGCACTATGCAGTATTGACCCAATCAATATATGGACCTACCTGGTCACCGCGTCCAGTGCGTCCACCACACCCCAGCCGTAGAAGCTGTTGCGGTTCTTCGAGCCCTCGCACACCGCGTCGACCTTGCCGTCGCCGTTGATGTCGTACGGCTTCGTGCACGGCGTCGCGTCGGCCTCGGCGTACAGCAGGGCCTTCACCAGGGCGGGCGAGGCGTGCGGGTGCGTCGACTTGATCAACGCGGCGACGGCCGCCACATGCGGGCTCGCCATCGACGTACCGGCCATGTAGCCCCACTTGCCGCCGGGCAGCGTGCCCAGGATCCTGCCGTCCGTCGCGGGCGCCTCCGGCTTCTGGTAGGCCGTCGAGTCGCCACCGGGAGCGGCGACGTCGATGATCCCCAGACCGTGGTTGGAGAAGGACGACTTGAGGCCCTTCGCGCCGGTCGCCGCGACCGTCACCACACCCGGCAACTGGGTCGGTATGTCAAGGCACTTCGACGGGTCGACCACCCGGTCCGAGGGCGTGCCGTCGTTCGGCGAGGACGGGTCGGTTATCTCGTCGGCCGCGAGGTCGTAGTTCTCGTTGCCGGCCGCGGCGACGTTGACGGTGCCCTTCTTCTCCGCGTACCGCGAGGCTCGCGAGACGGCGTCCACGAGCGCCTTCTGGTCCGGGTCGTCCGTGCAGTTGAAGTACCAGGGGTCGGTGTAATAGCTGTTGTTGGTGACGTCGACACCGTGCGTGGCCGCCCACATGAAGCCGCACACCACGGCCTCCGTGTAGAAGTAGCCGGCGGTGGTCGACACCTTGATGCCGGAGACCTTCACCCCGGGCGCCACGCCCGTCATGCCGACGCCGTTCTTCGCGGCCGCGATCTCACCGGCCACGTGCGTGCCGTGCGGGCTCTCCGCCGAGCTCGGCCGCCACGCCCCGTCGGTCGTGTCCGGCTTGCCCGTCACACAGTTGACGGAGGCGGCCCGGTCGAAGTTCGGCGCGATGTCGGGGTGGGTGTCGTCGACACCGGTGTCGATCACGCCGACCGTCACCTTGCGGCTGCCCAGCGACTTCTCGTGCGCCTTGTCCGCCTTGATCGCCGCCAGGTCCCACTGCTGGGACTCCAGCGGGTCCTGCCCGGCGGCCGACTTGGCCTCGGCGGCGGCGACCGCCGTCGCACTGAGCGCCTTCGGCGTCCCCAGGTCGGTCGTCGACTGCGCGGGCAGCGGCGCGTTGCGCGTGTTGCCGGCCGAGTCGACCCCCCGCACCTTGCGGACCGTCTTGGCGAAGTCCGGGTTCGACGAGTGGACGACGATCACGCCGATCTGGTCGTACGACGTCACGATCGTGCCGCCGGCCTCGGTGATGGCCTTCTTCACCTGCGCGGAAGGACCGTGCCCGGGGCGGACGTTGACGACGTAGCTGAGCGCGGACGCGTCCGCGGCCGTGGCCGACGCGAGGACGTCGTTCACGGCGCCGGTGACATCGGCGACGGTGCCGGGCACATCGGCCGCGGCCGCGGTGTTGGGCAGGAACGCCACCGCCGTGGCCATGGCCATTCCGAGCGGGACGGTGAGCGCTCGGCGGTATCGCGGGTGAGGCGCGGTCATGGTGTCAGGGTCTCCAGTTCGTTGGCGGTACGAGCGAGCCGTGCGGGAAGTCCGAAGCGGCGGGGACGTCCCGGGGAAAGGGAGGTCCGGGGAAAGGGATGTCCTGGACGTCGGGGGAGAGGGATGCCATGGGAAAGGCGGCTACTTCACTTCACCGCGCGTAGCGCGTTGACGATGCCGTACCCGTAGAAGCCGTTGACGCGCTTGCCGCCCTCGCACACCGCGTCCTGCGTTCCGTCGCCGTCCTGGTCGTACGAGGCCGGGCAACCGGGGTTGTCCGCCTGCGCCTTGAGCAGAGCCTGCAGCACGGCCGGGGTGGCGTGCGGGTACTTCGACTTCAGCAGCGCGGCGACACCGGCGGCGTGCGGCGAGGCCATCGACGTGCCCTGAAGGAAGGCGTACTCGCCGTTCGGCATCGTCGACAGGATGCGGCCGTCCTTGGAGGGCGTGTCCGGGAGCTGGTAGCGCCGGTCGCCGCCCGGCGCCGCGATGTCCACTACGCCCTTGCCGTACGAGGAGTAGTACGACTTGAGGTTCTGGACGCCCGTCGCGCTGACCGTGACGACACCGGGCAACTGCGTCGGCACGTCGAAGCACTCGTGCGGGTCGATGGTGCGCGCGACCGGCGTGGAGTCGTCGGGGCTGGTGTCGTCGACGATCGCGTCGGAGTCCAGGTCGTGGTTGGAGTTGCCCGCGGACGCCAGGTTGAGCGTGCCCTTCTTCTGGGCGTACAGCTGCGCCCTGTTGACCGCGTCGACGATCGCCTTCTGATCCGGATCGTCCATGCAGTTGTACATCCAAGGATCAACGTAGTAGCTGTTGTTCGTGATCTCCACGCCGTGGTCGGCGGCGAACACGAAGGCGCACACGACGCTTTCGGGGTAGAAGAGGCCGTTGTCCGGGTCGCTGACCTTGATGCCGGCGACCTTGACGCCGGGAGCGACTCCGGCGACGCCGATGCCGTTGCGGGCCGCGGCGATCTCACCGGCCACATGCGTTCCGTGGTAGTCCTCCGCGGTGTACGGGCGCCAGGCACCCGCGCTGGTGTCCGCGACGCCGCCGACGCAGTTGGCCGACTGGCCGGCGGAGAAGTTCGGGGCGAGGTCGGGATGGCTGTCGTCGACGCCGGTGTCGATCACGGCGACGGTCACCTTGCGGCTGCCCGGGTTGATCTTCGCTGCCTTGTCGGCGCCGATCGCGCGGAGGTCCCACTGGTCGGCCTCGAGCGGCTCGCTGTCCGGTGTGCGGGCGGAGGCGCTCGCCACCTTCGCGGCCTGCTCCTTCGACAGGAACCGGGCCGCGCCCTCGTCCGTCGTCCCCGTCGCGGTCAGCGGCGTGGTCCGTGTGGCACCCGCCGACTGCACCCCGCGAACGGCCCGGATCTCCTTGCCGAAGCCGGGGTTCGACGAGTGGACGACGATCACGCCGATCTTCTCGTAGGTGGTCACGACGGTGCCGCCGACCGCCGGGACGGCCTTCTTCACCGACGCGATCGTGCCGCGGTCCAGCCTGGTGTTGACGACATACGCCAGGTCGGGCGCGTCCGTCGCCCGGGCCGCGCTGTCCGCACGGGGCGCGGCCGACGCCGCCGCGGGCAGGAAGCCGAGCGAGGCCGTCAGCGAGAGCACGACGGGGACGGCGAGGGCGAGTCGGCGTCTGGAACGCAGATGAGGCATGGGGTCTCCACATCATCCGGAAACAAAACCGGCCCGAGGCACAGGTGGTGCTCGGGCAGGTACATGACGGGTGGTGCGGTCCCGAAGCTATCTTCCGAAGTCGCTGGCCAGCAATAACTATTGGAGGTGACTTCACAAAGACGCCCTCGTTGTTGAACCGGTCCTTGCGCGCCGCCGTGACCTTGGGCAGGGAGCGCGAGGACACGCGCCCCCGATCCCCGTCACAACCGCATCCGCACCGCGAGGAGACTCCGTGGCCACCGACGCACCGCCACCCTCGAAAGAGACACACAAACTCCCCTCACCCGAGGAGTTCACCGAGGTGCAGGAGAGCGCGGAGTTCGGTGAACTGCGCCGCTCCCACCGCTCCTTCGCCTTCCCGCTGACCATCGGCTTCATCGCCTGGTACCTGCTGTACGTCCTGCTGTCGAACTACGCGGGCGACTTCATGGGCACCAAGGTCTTCGGCAACATCAACGTGGCCCTCGTCCTCGGCCTCGCCCAGTTCCTCACCACGTTCCTCATCGCCTGGTGGTACTCGCGGCACGCCGCCGCGAAGCTCGACCCCAAGGCCGAGGCCATCAAGACCCGAATGGAGGGCGGCGCATGAGCCTCGCGATCACCCTGGCGGCCGGCGAGGCCAGCGAGCACCGGCCACTGATCATCTCCCTGTTCGCGGTGTTCGTCCTCGCGACGCTCGTCATCACCGTGTGGGCGGGCCGCCAGACCAAGGACGCCGCCGACTTCTACGCCGGCGGCCGCCAGTTCAGCGCCTTCCAGAACGGCCTCGCGGTCTCCGGCGACTACATGTCGGCCGCGTCCTTCCTCGGCATCGCGGGCGCCATCGCCCTCTTCGGCTACGACGGCTTCCTCTACTCCATCGGCTTCCTGGTCGCCTGGCTGGTGGCCCTGCTCCTGGTCGCGGAACCGCTGCGCAACTCCGGCCGCTACACCATGGGCGACGTGCTCGCGTACCGCATGCGCCAGCGCCCGGTCCGTACCGCCGCCGGCACCTCCACGATCGTCGTCTCGATCTTCTACCTGCTGGCCCAGATGGCGGGCGCGGGCGTCCTCGTCTCGCTGCTGCTCGGCATCACCTCCGACGCGGGCAAGATCGGCATCGTCGCCCTCGTCGGCGTGCTGATGATCGTGTACGTCTCCATCGGCGGGATGAAGGGCACCACCTGGGTCCAGATGGTCAAGGCCGTGCTGCTCATCGGCGGCACCATCCTGATCACCTTCCTGGTGCTGCTGAAGTTCAACTTCAACATCTCCGACCTGCTGGGCACGGCAGCCGAGAACAGCGGCAAGGGCTCGGCCTTCCTCGAGCCCGGTCTCCAGTACGGCGCGAACGGCACCACCAAGCTGGACTTCATCTCCCTCGGCATCGCCCTGGTGCTCGGCACCGCCGGCCTGCCGCACATCCTGATCCGCTTCTACACGGTGCCCAACGCCAAGGCGGCCCGGAAGTCCGTGAACTGGGCCATCGGCATCATCGGCGGCTTCTACCTGATGACCATCGCCCTCGGCTTCGGCGCCGCGGCGCTGATCTCCCAGGACGAGATCATCGCGTCCAACCCGTCCGGCAACACGGCGGCACCCCTGCTCGCCCTCCACCTCGGCGGCGTCGACTCGACCTGGGGCGCGATCCTGCTCGCCACGATCTCGGCGGTGGCCTTCGCGACGATCCTCGCCGTGGTCGCCGGCCTCACCCTGGCCTCGTCCTCGTCGTTCGCCCACGACATCTACGCGAACGTCATCAAGAAGGGACAGGCCACCGAGAAGCAGGAGATGAGGGCGGCCCGGCTGGCGACCATCGGCATCGGCGCCGTCTCCATCCTCCTGGGCGCCCTCGCCCGCGACCTGAACGTCGCCGGCCTGGTCGCCCTGGCCTTCGCGGTCGCGGCCTCCGCCAACCTGCCGACGATCCTCTACAGCCTGTTCTGGAAGCGGTTCACCACCCAGGGCGCCCTGTGGTCGATCTACGGCGGCCTGGTCGTGGCCGTCGCCCTGGTGCTGTTCTCGCCGGTTGTCTCCGGTGACCCCAAGGCGATGTTCCCCGACGTCGACTTCGCCTGGTTCCCGCTGAAGAACCCGGGCATCATCTCGATCCCGTTCGGCTTCCTGATGGGCTGGCTCGGCACGATCCTGTCCAAGGAGGAGCCGGACGCCGCCAAGTACGCGGAGCTGGAGGTCCGGTCCCTCACCGGAACCGGCGCCCACTGATCCGGCTCCGATCCGCCCCCTGAGCGGCCGCGTCGTAGCTCCCTACGACGCGGCCGCTTCGTTCGTCGTGGGATCGGGCTCTGTTGATGTCAGTGGCGTCGCGTAGGCTCGCAGGTGTCGGAAAACCTGTGATCCGCGAGGGAGGGGACCCACGTGCTCATCGACACGTACGGCCGGGCGGCCACCGATCTGAGGGTCTCGCTGACCGACCGGTGCAATCTGCGCTGCACCTACTGCATGCCCGAGGAGGGCCTGCAGTGGCTGGCGAAGCCGGACCTGCTCACGGACGACGAGATCGTCCGCCTGATCGACATCGCCGTCACCACCCTCGGTATCGAGGAGGTCCGCTTCACCGGCGGCGAACCGCTGCTTCGCCCGGGCCTGGTCGGCATCGTCGAGCGGGTCGCCGCCCTGGAGCCGCGCCCCCAGATGTCCCTCACCACCAACGGCATCGGCCTCAAGCGCACGGCGTCCGCCCTGAAGGCGGCCGGCCTGGACCGGGTCAACGTCTCCCTGGACACACTGCGGCCGGACGTCTTCAAGACCCTCACCCGCAGGAACCGCCACGAGGACGTCATCGCGGGCCTGGAAGCCGCCCGCGACGCCGACCTGACCCCGGTCAAGGTCAACTCGGTCCTGATGCCGGGACTCAACGAGGACGAGGCCCCCGACCTCCTGGCCTGGGCGGTGGAACACGACTACGAACTGCGCTTCATCGAGCAGATGCCCCTGGACGCCCAGCACGGCTGGAAGCGCGACGGCATGATCACCGCGGGAGACATCCTCGCCTCCCTGCGCACCCGCTTCGAACTGACCGCGGAGGGCTCCGACGAGCGCGGTTCGGCCCCCGCCGAGCGCTGGATCGTGGACGGCGGTCCGCACCGTGTCGGTGTCATCGCGTCCGTCACCCGCCCGTTCTGCGCGGCCTGCGACCGCACCCGCCTCACGGCCGACGGCCAGATACGCACCTGCCTCTTCGCCCGCGAGGAGACCGACCTGCGCGCGGCCCTGCGCTCCGACGCCCCCGACGAGGAGATCGCCCGCATCTGGCGCCTCGCGATGTGGGGCAAGAAGGCGGGCGCGGGCCTGGACGACCCGACGTTCGTCCAGCCGGACCGGCCGATGTCGGCGATCGGCGGCTAGGGCTTGTCCCAGGACCCGTCCTGGGAGCTCTCCCGCGCCGTCCAGTCCTCGAACGTCACCACGTCCTTCAGGAACCCCCGCACTCCGAGGAACTGCGACAGATGTTCCCGGTGCTCCTCGCACGCCAGCCACGTCTTGCGGCGCTCCGGCGGGTGGATCTTCGGGTTGTTCCAGGCGAGCACCCACAGGGCGGCGGCACGGCAGCCCTTGGCGGAACAGATCGGCGCATCAGGATCAGGGACCATCACAAGCCCGACCCTAACCCGATCGGTGCGGAGAAAAGGCGACGCCGAGCAGCCACGGGGGGAGCTGCCCGGCGTCGGTCTGTCGCTCCGACGGGGGATGCGGAGCGCCTACGAAGTATGTCACGGGAGACCCGTCGCCCGGCACCGGAACAACGTGATTGATCTGAGCTTTTCTTGAGCTTGGTGGGGGGCTGACTTCCGGTTGGGAGGCACCCGACAGGGATGCGCCATGATCACGCCCGGTCGCGCGGCTCGTTCCGTACACCCTGCCCGGAGTCGGCCTTGACGTCCTCCGCGGGGGGTCCCTCGCCGGATTCCGGGAACCCCTCATCGGCACTCGGCGGTGTGATCATCGGCCGCGTCGGCACGTTCACGAACGTCGACGGAAGCGACGGCGCGTTCTCCCGCCCCGCGTTGGCGACGACCACGGCGATGTACGGCAGGACCGCTCCCAGCACCAGCGCGACGATCGCGACGTGCCGTTCCACGTTCCAGAGAGTGGCCGCGAGGATCACCGACACCGTACGGATCGCCATCGAGATGACATACCGGCGCTGCCGTCCCCGCACGTCCTCCTCGAGCCCCGTCCGGGCTCCGGTGATCCGAAACACCTGGGCGTTGCCGCCGCCGCCATGCTGCTTCCGCATCGCACTCCACCATCCGCCCGCATCGGCCCCACCCCGCCCCGACACCAGGTCCGCCCCTGGTCGAGGAGGAGAACCCGCACAGCCCCCACGTTACGCCGCGGCTGCGTCGTCAACGAGACCGGGGCACATCCAAACAGGACCAACCGCTCCGGCCGTATCGCGTACGGCGGTACCTGACATGCGGCGTACCGCAGTCGGGCCGACACTGGGCGTAATGCTCACGTCGAGCCGTACGAGGAGGCAGCCATGGGCTGGTTGTGGGCGATCATCGTGGGATTCGTGCTCGGCCTGATCGCGAAGGCGATCATCCCCGGCAAGCAGCACAGCCCTCTCTGGCTGACCACCATCTGCGGCATTCTCGGAGCGATCGTCGGCAACGCGATCGCCCGTGCGGCGGGCGTCGACGCCACGTCCGGCATCGACTGGTGGCGGCACCTCTTCCAGCTCGTCGCCGCGGTCGTCATCGTCGCCCTGGGCGACATGGCGTACATGGCCACGCTCGGCCGCGACAAAGAGCGGACCTGACAGCCGGCGGTACGACGGCGGGGGCGGCCTTCCCTCAGGAAGACCGTCCCCGCCGTCACGTCGCGTCGTCGTACTGCCTAGACTCCCGTGACCTCGACCGCCGCCAGGTTCTTCTTGCCCCGGCGCAGCACCAGCCAGCGCTCGTGCAGCAGGTCCTCCTTGGCGGGGACGGCGTCCTCGGCGGCCACCTTCGCGTTGTTCACGTAGGCACCGCCCTCCTTGACCGTCCGACGCGCGGCCGACTTGCTGGCGACCAGGCCGACCTCGGCGAACAGGTCGACCACCGGAGCGAGCTCGGCGACCTGGATGTGCGGTACCTCGGACAGGGCCGCGGCCAGCGTCTTCTCGTCGAGCTCCGCCAGCTCGCCCTGACCGAAGAGCGCCTTCGACGCGGCGATCACGGCGGCCGTCTGGTCGGCGCCGTGCACCAGCGTCGTCAGCTCCTCGGCCAGCGCACGCTGCCCGGCACGGGCCTGCGGACGCTCCTCGGTCTGCTTCTCCAACTCCTCCAGCTCCTCGCGGGACCGGAAGGACAGGATGCGCAGGTACGTCGAGATGTCCCGGTCGTCCACGTTCAGCCAGAACTGGTAGAACGCGTACGGCGTCGTCATCTCCGGGTCGAGCCAGACGGCGCCGCCCTCGGTCTTGCCGAACTTGGTGCCGTCCGCCTTGACCATCAGGGGCGTCGCCAGGCAGTGCGCCTCGGCCTCGGGCTCCAGCCTGTGGATCAGGTCGAGACCCGCCGTGAGGTTGCCCCACTGGTCGCTGCCGCCCTGCTGGAGCGTGCAGCCGTACCGACGGTACAGCTCCAGGAAGTCCATGCCCTGGAGCAGCTGGTAGCTGAACTCCGTGTAGCTGATGCCCTCCTGGGACTCCAGGCGCCGGGCGACCGAGTCCTTGGTGAGCATCTTGTTGACGCGGAAGTGTTTGCCGATGTCCCGCAGGAACTCGATGGCGGACAGGCCGGCCGTCCAGTCCAGGTTGTTCACCATGACCGCGGCGTTCTCGCCCTCGAAGGACAGGAACGGCTCGATCTGCCCGCGCAGCCGGGTCACCCAGTTCGCGACCGTCTCCGGGTCGTTCAGGGTGCGCTCGGCCGTGGGGCGGGGATCGCCGATCTGGCCGGTCGCCCCGCCCACCAGGGCCAGCGGACGCAGGCCCGCCTGCTGGAGCCGGCGCATGGTGAGGACCTGCACCAGGTGGCCGACGTGGAGGCTGGCCGCGGTCGGGTCGAAACCGCAATAGAACGTGACGGGACCGTCCGCGAGCGCCTTGCGCAAAGCGTCCTCGTCAGTGGACAGGGCCCACAGCCCACGCCACTTCAGCTCGTCGACGATGTCCGTCACGGTTCTCGTATCTCCTTGGAGGATCTTCGTGCAGTCGAAATGCTCTTGGGGCGGTCGAGAGACAGCCGCCTACGAGGTTATACGCCCTGACTGACAGAGCTCATATTGAAATCGGGGATCCGCAGCGCGGGCATCGCGGCCCTGGTGAACCAGTCGCTCCACTCCCTCGGCAACGTCTTCTCCGTGCGCCCGGCCTCGGCGGCCCGGCCCAGCAGACCGACCGGGGACTCGTTGAACCGGAAGTTGTTGACCTCGCCGCTCACCTCGCCGTTCTCCACGAGATACACGCCGTCCCGGGTCAGGCCGGTGAGCAGCAGCGTCGCCGGGTCGACCTCGCGGATGTACCAGAGGCAGGTCAGCAGCAGCCCGCGCTCGGTGTTCGCGACCATCTCCTCCAGGGAGCGGTCCTCGCCCCCGTCGAGGATCAGGTTGTCGATCCCCGGCGCGACCGGCAGCCCGGTCAGCTCCGCGCTGTGCCGGCTGGTCAGCAGGCTGCTCAGTTCGCCCCGGCGCACCCACTCGGTGGCCGCGAGCGGCAGACCGTTGTCGAACACCGACTGGTCGCCCCCGGAGGAGTGCGCGAGCACGAAGGGCGCGGACTCCAGACCCGGCTCGTTCGGATCGCTGCGCAGCGTCAGCGGCAGCTCGCTCAGCTGCTCGCCCACGCGTGTGCCGCCGCCCGGCTGGGAGAACACCGTGCGCCCCTCGACCGCGTCCCGGCCCGACGCCGACCACATCTGGTAGATCAGCAGGTCCGCCACGGCGGTCGGCGGCAGCAGCGTCTCGTACCGCCCGGCGGGCAGCGCGATCCGCCGCTCGGCCCAGCCGAGGCGTACGGCGAGTTCGGCGTCCAGCGCCGCCGGGTCGACATCCTTGAAGTCCCGTGTGGACCGTCCCGCCCACGCCGAACGCGTCCGGTCCGGCGACTTGGCGTTCAGCTCCAGAGTGCCGTTGGGCTGGTCGTGCCGCAGCCGCAGTCCCGTGGACGTGCCGAGATAGCTGGAGACCAGCTCATGGTTGGCGAAGCCGTACAACTCGCGGCCACCCGCACGCGCGCGTGCGAACGCCTCACCGAGCGCCGGCGCGAAGTCGGCGAACACGGCGGACGAGGTCTCGCCGGGCGCGTCCTGGAAGTCGGGGGAGTTCGGTACGCCGGTGACCAGCGGCCGCGCGTCCTCCGCGGGCCCGGCACCGCGCGCGGCGGCCTCGGCGGCCCGCACCAGGGGCTCCAGTTCCGCCGCGGTCACGGCGGACCGCGACACGACCCCGGAAGCGGTGCCCTCCTGGCCGTCGACGGTGGCGATGACGGTGAGGGTGCGCCCGCGCGTGACACCGTTGGTGGTGAGCGCGTTGCCCGCCCAGCGCAGGTTCGCGGTCGACTGCTCGTCGGCGATCACCACACAGCCGTCGGCCCGGGACAGGTCGAGGGCCTGCTCGACGATCTCGTGAGGCTTGTTAGTACGAGAGCTCATCGACCGGCCTCCTGCGTGGTGTTCAGGCTGTGCTTTACCGGGGGATAACCCCCGGCCCCCCAGCCGAGTCCTGCACTGACGCTCATCGACCGGCCTCCTGGGTCGTGTTGAGGATGTTGACGCCCCTGAAGAGGGCCGAAGGACAGCCGTGCGAGACCGCCGCGACCTGCCCCGGCTGGGCCTTGCCGCAGTTGAAGGCGCCGCCCAGCACATACGTCTGCGGACCGCCCACCGCGGCCATCGAGCCCCAGAAGTCGGTGGTCGTCGCCTGGTAGGCGACGTCCCGCAGCTGCCCGGTGAGCCGCCCGTTCTCGATCTTGAAGAACCGTTGCCCGGTGAACTGGAAGTTGTAGCGCTGCATGTCGATCGACCAGGACCGGTCACCGACGACGTAGATCCCGCGGTCCACGCCCCCGATGAGATCCTCCGTGGCCATCCCGGCCGGGTCCGGCTGGAGCGACACGTTGGCCATCCGCTGCACGGGCACGTGCCCGGGGGAGTCCGCGAACGCGCATCCGTTGGACCGCTCGAACCCGGTCAGCCTCGCGATCCGCCGGTCCAGCTGGTAGCCGACGAGCGTGCCGTCCTTCACCAGGTCCCAGGACTGGCCCTCGACGCCCTCGTCGTCGTATCCGACGGTCGCCAGGCCGTGCTCGGCGGTGCGGTCCCCGGTCACGTTCATCAGCTCGGAGCCGTAGCGCAACTTGCCCAGCTGGTCGAAGGTCGCGAAGGAGGTGCCGGCGTAGGCGGCCTCGTAGCCCAGCGCCCGGTCCAGTTCCGTCGCGTGTCCGATGGACTCGTGGATGGTCAGCCACAGGTTGGACGGGTCGACCACCAGGTCGTACAGCCCCGCCTCGACGCTCGGCGCGCGCATCTTCTCGGCGAGCAGCTCGGGGATCTGCTCGAGTTCGCTCTCCCAGTCCCAGCCGGTGCCCGTGAGGTACTCCCAGCCACGCCCCACCGGCGGCGCGATGGTCCGCATGGAGTCGAACTCGCCGCTCGACTCGTCCACCGACACGGCGGTCAGCTGCGGATGCAGCCGTACCCGCTGCTGGGTGGTGACGGTCCCGGCGGTGTCGGCGTAGAACTTGTTCTCGTGCACGGTGAGCAGCGAGGCGTCCACATGGTTGACCCCGCTCGCCGCCAGCAGTCGCGCGCTCCAGTCGGCCAGCAGCCCCGACTTCTCCTCGTCGGGCACGCCGAACGGATCGATCTCGTACGACGAGACCCACGTCCTCTCGGCGTGCACGGGCTCGTCGGCGAGCTCAACCCGCTCGTCCGACCCGGCCGCCTTGATCACCTGTGCGGACAGCTTGGCCATCTGGACCGCCTGCGAGGCGACCTTGGCGGCGGCGTCGAGGCTCAGATCCACCCCGGACGCGAACCCCCACGTCCCGCCGTGCACCACCCGCACCGCGTACCCGAGGTCGGTGGTGTCCGACGAGCCCGAGGGCTTGGCGTCCCGCAGCCGCCAGGACGCGCTGCGCACCCGCTCGAACCGGAAGTCCGCGTGCTGCGCGCCGAGGGCACGGGCGCGGGCGAGGGCGGCGTCGGCGAGGGCGCGTAGGGGCAGTGCGAGAAATGTCGCGTCGATCTCATGGGGCACGGTGGCCCTCCTCCTCTTCGACCCCGTTTGGCAGGCACGCCATCTCCGAGCCGGCGTACCGAAGTGCCATGATGCGCCACCGCGGCAGGTGACCGTGTCCGTTTCCGATCGAGCCGGGTGATCTCGCCCCCTCCGGTGCACGCTTCTCATATCTGATCCGCAAGTGCCTCACGCACTGTCAGATACTCATGCCAATATTTGGGCATGGAGGGGTGGGGACTTGAGTTCCGCACATGGTCGTTGTCGCTGGATGACGTCCGTATGCGGCGATTATTGACGCGGCACGCGTGCCTGCGGCAGCGAAGATGTGTGCACCGGAAGGCCACCGCGGTGGCACAGCCAGTCACTCGCCAGGAGGCGCAGTCTGCGCGGGTGTGGTTGACCAGGGCGAGGGAATCCCAGCTGACCGACGTCGCACATTGTGCGCTGGTCATCACGGCCAGGGCCCTCAGGGTGGATTACGGCTTTCCCGAACAAGTGGTGGCCGAGCCGTCCGCAGACCAACTTGTCCTGATGCTGGAGGTGCTCGACCCGGAGTTCGCGCGATGCGTCGTCCACGGTCTGTTGCACCCGCAGTTCAGGGACATGCCGGCCGCGGCCCTCGCCACGCGCCGTCCGGAGGCGTACTTCCGCGCGGCGGACAGCGAACCACCGTCCGGGGCCCGGGACGTCGGCCCCTCACTGCGCGTGCCCGCCCCGCCCACCGAGCCTGACAAGAAAGCGGAAGCCGCCACGATGACGCCGCCAGAGCAGCAGGACTCCCGAACCTCGGATGACGGGAAGCTGCGTGACCTCCGGGACTCCGCCGACCGACTGCGCTCCCACGGAGACGAGTTGGCGCGAGCCCTGCGCGAGACGGCCCAGCTGATGAGCGAGGGGCGCGTTTTTCCGGCGGACGGGTGGACATCGGACGCGGTCGACGGCTGGCGGCGGCGGCGCACTCTGCTGGCCGAGAGCGTGTCCGGGGCCGGTGGAACGTGGGACGTGGATTCCGGATTCGCGCAGTTGGAGGCCGAGTTCGACCGCCTGGAAGCCGTGGAATCGGAAGAGCGCAGGCGCCGACTGGAAGACCTGCGTCAGCGGGAGGCCCAGCTGAAGACGCTGATCGCCGTCTCGGACGCCTCTGTCGCCGCGCATTTGGAACAGGCTCTGAATCAACTGGCCGTGCAGATCGCCGATTTGGAGAGCGGCCCTGGTGAGGCGGCCGTTCCGTCGGCGGAGTCGGAAGAAGAGGTCGACCTCTCCCCGGCGACAGAACTGGACGCGGCGGTGGACGCCGCCGCCCCGGCGCCTCAGCCCTCCGTGGTGGTCGGACAGGACGTCCTCGATGCCGAGCCTGTTGAGTCGACCCGTGACGAAGCCGCCACGGTGGCACCGCAACCCTCCCACTCCGACGGTGTGACCGAGGCCGGCGAGACGACGCAACCGGTGGAAGCCGTACAGACGGCGGCTGCTGCGGAAGCTCCGGCCCCCCCGGTCGTCTCCGCACCCCGGTGAGGCCTACGGCTCCGCGGAGCCGGACGTTCCTGTGCTGGAGCCCACCGCGGACGCTCCGGAGCCGGTCGTCCCCCTGGCCACCGAGGACGACCCGTCGATGGTCACGGACGAGGCCCCGCCCGCCCCTGTGGCTTGGCCCGTCGGCATGGCCCACGCGGACTGGGATCCGGCGGTTCCCTGGGAGACCAGCCAGGACCCGCCTGTGGCGCGGTTGGTCGGACGGGGCCAATTGCCGCACGCCTACTGGATGACGGCCGCGTCCGAGGAACCGGAGCCGCGCGCCCAGGCGCTCGCGTTCGCCGCCGCGGCCTTCGGCTGCGTCGGCAGCGACGAGGCCACGCAGGTGCAGATCGACCACGACATCACGCCGGAGCGCGTTGCAGAGGACCGCGAGGCGGCAATCGTCGCAACGGTCGCGGCCCTGCGAGCAGGCCTGACCGCGGGCTGGCCGCATGCCCTGGTCAGCGACTTCGTCACGCCGTCCGGACTGCCCGAGCCCTGGCAGAAGTTGCTCACCGTGCTGGTCGCGGCGGTACGCGACTGCCGGACCTTCGGCCCCGGTGCCATCGGTGACCTCGCCGACCCGGGTGACGCCGTCACACTGCGCGATCTCGGCGAGTCCGCGCGCGTCCTGCTGGAGGACCTGCCGCGGCGGAAGATCAAGTACCAGCGGGCCTCCCGCGTGCTGCAGTATCTGACCGGACCGTCGGGTACGCCGCACAAGGCGCTCAAGGCGGTCGTGGCGTGGGCCCAAGGGGGCGACCCGGCACCGTTGGCCGTACTGAGCGAGAACCTGCGACGACCGGAGTACGTCGACCGTCTCATTGAGGAGGCCGACAGCCGTTTCCGCACGCCGAAGCAGGCCAAGGAGGCGATCCATTCCGGAGCGCTGCGTCAGCTCCACGCTGCCGTGCGATCCGTGAGTGAACTGCTGGCTAAGGCTGACGCCGTGGCCGCGGCGATCCGCAGTCGTGGCGCCGCGCAGGGCAGTGACCTGCCCCAGCTGGCCAACGCCATCGGTGAACTGGAGTCGTACGGGTCGCCGCCCGGCGTGGGCGGAGCCGCTCTGGGCCTGTTGCGGGACTGGCTCGTCGGCCAGTCCGTTGCTGATACCGGGACGTCGGTGGGACGCGCGCCGTCCCATCACGTTCCGTCCGCCGACTGCCTGCTGCTCGCGCCGGACCTCCCCAGGGACGTCGACGGACAGCCCGACCTCGGCGACCCGCGCACCCCGCGGGCGATGGCCGCGCTCCTCGCGCCCGCGTCACCCGACGCCGCTCTCGGCACCTACCTGGACGCTGGAGACCTGCACCTCGCCAAGGGGCTGATCGCGTGGGTCGAACGGAACCCGTCCCTCATGGCGTCCCTGCCGGAGGACTGGGCCGAAGTGGCGACCCGTCGCTGCCGTGAGGCGGAGAAGGGCTGGCGCGACCGCACCGCGGAATACCACCGACGAGCCGCCGGACTCCTCGCCCAGATCCGCACGCTCAACCTGATGGCACCGGACGTCGAACGAAACCTGACCGGCCGGCTCCAGGAGTTCGCCGACGGGGACGAGGCCGGACGCTACCGGTACGCACGTGAGCGACTGGCTCAGTTGGTGCAGGACCTAGCCGGTCTCGTCAAGGAATCGACCGGGCGACTGCTCCAGGACCTGGACCGCCTCCGCCTCGATCCGGAACGCGCTCTTACGGAGAGTGACCACGACCGCATCCGGGCGCTCATCGATGAGGGCGACACCGTCACCGCCCAGGAGTTCCTGGCTCTGGCGAGCGGCGGGCACAGCCTCCCGGACCGTCCCGAGCACGACGGAACCGAACTCGTCGAGTTCGTGTCCGGACTCACCGGCCCGGGCATGCCCCAGGTCGGCGGTGAGGGAGTCCACGCCTCGTGGTGGGTCCGCAACTACGATTCCGGCGAGCGGTTGACCCCGGCCGCGGAGCAGGCGCTCGACTCCTGGCAGGCGCTGTGCACCAAGAAGGGGCGCAGCAGCGAGTGGCAGCAGCACATACCGCGCGTACTGCGCCTGCTGGGCCTCGAACCGGTCGGCCAGCTCCACTCCGACCGCCCCGGCCAGGGCGTCCGTCGGCTCAAGGTCCGTGCGACCGTCGCTGAGGACGGCGGCTACGTCGCCGCGCTCGGTTCCCGCGCCACTTCGTACACGATCCTGCTCGTGTGGGAGGAACAGCGAGCGGGCGGACCGCTGACGCACCTGGAGGACGCCGACGTCGACGCGAACATCGTGCTGTACCTCCATCCGCTGGGCTTCGCCGGCCGACACGCTCTCGTCGAGGCGGCGTCTGGACAGGCCCAGCAGGCACTGGTCATCGACCCGGCCGTCTTCGGCTGGATGGTGGCCCGGGCTCCCCGCTCGTTCCGTTCCCTGCAGCGGGTCACGCTGCCGTGGACCTCGTACAATCCCTACACCCCATTTGTCGCTGGACTAGTACCCCCGGAGGTCTTCTACGGGCGGGACGACGAGTTGCGGGAGGTGATGGACCCCAACGGGGGACTCTTCCTCTACGGCGGACGGCAGCTGGGCAAGTCCGCACTGCTGCAACGTGTGGCCGAGTTGTTTCCCAGCCGGTCGGAGTCCAACGTCGCCGTCTACCTCGATCTGCTGAAGGCCGAGATCGGTCAGGCGGAACCTCCGGAGCAGATCTGGTCGCTGTTGGCCGAGGGGCTCAAGCGACGTCAGGTCTTCGACGTGAAGATGTCCGAGCGCGGCGGTCCCGATGTGGTGGCCAAACGGATTCGTGACTGGTTGGATGCGGACGAGTCACGACGACTGCTGATCCTTGCGGACGAGGCGGACGCCTTCCTCACCGCCGACTCGCGGCGAGTATTCCGCAGCGGTGGCGAGTCGACGTTCCAGAACGTCAAGCGGTTCCAGCAGCTCATGGAACAAACCAACCGGCGCCTGAAGGTGGTGTTCGCCGGTCTCCACCAGGTGCAGCGTTTCGGCGACCTGTCGAACGTGTCCACTGCCCATGGCGGCCCCGACGTTCTGGTAGGTCCGCTCAAGCCGCACGCCGCGGTCCGGCTGGTCACCGAGCCTATGGCGGCCCTGGGCTTCGTCTTCGACCGCCCCGAGCTCGTGTGGCGGATCCTCGCCATCACCAACTACCAGGCCAATCTGGTGCAGATCTTCTGCAGCGAACTCGTCCGCACTCTCCAGGGGCGCCCGCACCCGGAGCCTGAACGGCCGATGCGGATCACCGAGGAGGACGTCCAGAGCGTCGCCGCCTCCGAGACGGTCCGGCGGCGTCTGGCGGAGCGGCTCCGCTTCACCATCAACCTGGAGGACCGCTATCGGGTCCTCACCCTGGTGATCGCCCTGCGCAGTCTCGCCGACAAGTACCGGGGTGACTACACGGCCGAGCAACTGCTCGACCTGGCGCGGGATGCCTGGCCGCGAGGTTTCGACGAACTGGGGGTGAAGCGGGTCGAGATCTACCTCACCGAGATGGTGGGCCTGGGCCTGTTGGTCCAGCTGGGCGACCGGTCCAGGTTCGCTGTGCGCAGCCCCAACGTGGTGAACATGCTGGGCACGCGGGAGGAACTGGAACTGGAGCTCAAGGAGACGGAGTTCAGCCTTCCGTACGACTACGACCCTCGTGCCGCGCGCCGGCTTCTGGGACGGGACGCCAGAGACGGCATCCAGCGCTACAGCCCGCTCACCGAGGGCCAGCTGCATGAGGCGGCCCAGCCCGGCGTCACCCTGATCGGTGTGACCGAGTCGTATCGGCCGCCTCTGATGATCAGGGCCGCCGAGGCCTTCGCCGAGGCCCGCGGAGTGGACGTACGCAAAGTGAAGGAACCCGGTGACCTGCGCGTCGCGCTCGCGGACGCCTCCCGGCTGCGCCGCAACTACGTCCTCGTGGCCGACCTGTCCAGCCTGGACAGGCAGGAACTCACCACGGCGGTTCAGCTGTGTGCCGAACATGCCGGACCCGCGGCCGACGTGCGGGTGCGTTCCACCGTCCGCAAACACGCCGGCAACCGTTCCGTGTTCCTGCTGGGCGACGCGCTCGCGACCGGGGCACTGACGGACGACGCCCGGGAGGGCACACGACTGCCGGTGCGGTTCCTGCATCCTGAACGGTGGACCGTGGACAGCCTGCGAGCCTGGCCCGAGTGCCCGTTCGTGTCGAGGATGGAGCGCAGCAGCCTGATCCGGGTTACGGGCGGCTGGGCTCCCTGGGTGGAGCTCGCCATCACCGAGGTCTCGGTCAAGGGCGCCACTCTGGACAGTTCGCTGGAAGCCGTACACCATGCCATCGGGAAACCGGGCAACCTCGCCACGCACTGGAAGCACACCGGACTCGACAGCCAGGATGAGCAACTCCTCGGTATGTGGACCTCTTACGTCGACGAGAACCAAGGCGTGCCCCTGGACGACGTCGCGGCGGCGATCGAGCGGCCCTTGGAGGAGGCCAGGCTCTGGCTGGGTCGGCTCGACCTTCTCGGGGTGCTGGATTCCCTGCCGGGCGGACACGCCGTGGACGCCGTCACCTTCCGGGCGGCACGCGCCCGCGCGGCCGGAGGGTGACGCGTGGAACTGAGCGCCCGAGCACTGTCCGAACTGCCCGGGGTGCGACGCCAGATCGGCCGCATCGCGGCCGATCTGGCGGCAGGCCTGCACTGCCTCTGGCTCCTCCCAGACGATCTGGTCGAGGGCGGCTACGCGGAGGAACTGCACCGCGTGGCGCTCTGTACCTCACCCGACCGCCTGGACGTACCGGCGCCGTCCGAGCTGGGGACGCCCGCAACCCCGCTTCCGGAATTCGCGCCGGAGCCGACGGGCTGGGCGTTGGACGATCTGCCTCTCCTGGAGGACTACGACGACGGGTTCGACATCGGGTGGGAACCGGTCTTCCCCCGTCAGCGCAGTGCGCCGGAGCCGCTGACCGAGCCCCTTGAAGGGCCGGAGTCCGGACTCCTCACCCGACTGGCTAAGGAACTGTCCGTGGCTCCGGGAGAGGCCGTCGACACGCTCATCGCCCCCGACCGGCGGTGGCGGCCGGTGATCGGCGTCCGCGCCTGGGAAGAGTCGGTGCGGAGCGCGGGCACCGGGGAGCCGCAGCAGGAGCGTGGTCGTGAGGTCGCCCGCCTGATCCGATCGCTCAGCGCGGCGGCCAAACAGGCTGGTCTGCCGCCCGAGGATCGTCCCCGGCTGCTGGTGACGGCACGGTTCGAGGATCTTCCGCGCCGGATGCCCGATGAACTCGAACTCGACCTGGCCACTTCGGCCGTGCACTGGTGGTGGGGGACCCTCGGCCGGCTCGACAGCGCGACGGTCGTCTCGGCCGTCGGCACCGATGCCTCCCGCACTGCCCACCGACACGGAGAAGTACCGCGCGACCGCATCCTGCGTGCGGTCCGCGACGAGGTGGTCAGCGAGGTGTGCGGGCCCGACCCGGTGCTCGGCTGGCGACTGGCGCGGCGGTGGGACGGTAGCCAGGGCACGCTGGAGGACAGCCTGCGGGCGTGCCTGGGCGGCGTCCGGGCAGCCCCGCCGGTGCCACCCCTGACGGGTTTCTCGGTCGTCGGCTCCGGGCACCGGCCGGCGACCGGGCTGCGCCCTGCCTGGGCACGCGGGCTGCTGCAGGCCTGGGACGGCCGCTCACGTGTCCACCCTGCGGTCTGGTGTGGTGACCAGAGTCGGTCGGATCACCTGAAGATCCTGGTCAGCCAGGCCCAGGCACGGGTGCTGCTGCCGTGGATCGAGGACACTCGCCAGCGCCTGGCGCTGCGTGCCCTGTCCGGTGCGACCAGGCCCGTGGCCGAGCTGGTCGCCTGCTACGTCGAGCGGCCTCCGGCCGGATACCGCACGCGCCCAGAGGAGGTGTTCCGCACCATCGAGGTCGGTCCCATGCTCCGTGCCTGCTGCCAGGGCCACCTGAACCTTCCGGTCGAGGACCGTCGGCTGCTGGAGCAGCTGGTCCTGGCCCGGAACGTGCTGTCGCACCGCGGGGTGTTGTTCGACCGAACCCTGCACATCCTGTGCGACGAACTGGCCCGGGCGGATCAGCGCTGGTCCGGCGACGAGTGAGAGCCCGGCGGCGGCCCGCCACCGGTCGCCGCGTACCGCTGGCCTGTAGGGATCCCACAGCACTGACAGTCTCCCACTGTGGGCGCCCGATTGTCCGCGCGCGGGCCTCGACCGATAGGTTTTCGGGGAGAAGCCGCCTGTCATCCAGGTGTCCGGGCGGGTGTGTCCGACCGCTATCGAAAGGGTGATCCGTTGAGCCGCTCGGTTCTCGTCACCGGAGGCAACCGGGGCATCGGCCTCGCCATCGCCCGCGTGTTCGCCGACGCCGGCGACAAGGTCGCCATCACGTACCGCTCGGGCGAGCCGCCGGCCGCCCTGACCGAACTGGGCTGCCTCGCCGTCAAGTGCGACATCACCGACCCCGAGCAGGTGGAGCAGGCCTACAAGGAGATCGAGGCCGAGCACGGCCCGGTCGAGGTGCTGATCGCCAACGCGGGCATCACCAAGGACCAGCTCCTGATGCGGATGTCGGAGGAGGACTTCACCTCGGTCATCGACACCAACCTCACCGGCACCTTCCGGGTCGTCAAGCGCGCCAACCGCGGCATGCTGCGTGCCAAGAAGGGCCGTGTCGTCCTGATCTCCTCGGTGGTCGGGCTGTACGGCTCCCCGGGGCAGGCGAACTACGCCGCCTCCAAGGCCGCCCTGGTCGGCTTCGCCCGCTCCCTCGCCCGTGAGCTGGGCTCCCGCAACCTCACCTTCAACGTCGTCGCACCCGGCTTCGTCGACACCGACATGACGAAGATCCTCACCGACGAGCAGCGCGCCGGCATCGTGTCGCAGGTGCCGCTCGGCCGGTACGCGCGGCCGGAGGAAGTCGCCGCGACGGTGCGGTTCCTCGCCTCGGACGACGCCTCGTACATCACTGGAGCCGTCATTCCCGTTGACGGCGGACTGGGAATGGGTCACTGATCACCATGAGTGGAATTCTCGAGGGCAAGCGCGTCCTGATCACCGGTGTGCTGATGGAGTCCTCCATCGCCTTCCACACCGCCAAGCTGGCCCAGGAGCAGGGTGCCGAGATCATCCTGACCGCCTTCCCGCGCCCCACGCTGACCGAGCGCATCGCCAAGAAGCTGCCGAAGCCCACCAAGGTCATCGAGCTCGACGTCACCAACGACGAGCACCTCGGACGGCTCGCCGACATCGTCGGTGAGGAGCTCGGCGGGCTCGACGGCGTCGTCCACTCCATCGGCTTCGCGCCGCAGGACGCGCTCGGCGGAAACTTCCTCAACACGCCGTTCGAGTCGGTCGCCACGGCCATGCACGTCTCGGCGTACTCCCTGAAGTCGCTGACCATGGCCTGCCTGCCGCTGATGCAGAACGGCGGCTCCGTCGTCGGCCTGACGTTCGACGCGCAGTACGCCTGGCCGCAGTACGACTGGATGGGCCCGGCGAAGGCCGCCCTGGAGGCCACCAGCCGTTACATGGCGCGCGACCTGGGCAAGCAGAACATCCGCTGCAACCTCGTCTCCGCGGGCCCCCTCGCCTCCATGGCCGCCAAGTCCATTCCGGGCTTCGCCGAGCTGGCCGCCGTGTGGGACAACCGCGCCCCGCTGGAGTGGGACCTCAAGGACCCGGAGCCGGCCGGCAAGGGCGTCGTCGCGCTGCTGAGTGACTGGTTCCCGAAGACCACGGGCGAGATCGTCCACGTGGACGGCGGCCTGCACGCGGTCGGTGCGTGACGCCGCCGCTTCGACACGGTTGATGGGTGCGGGCCCGCTGTCCTTTCGGACGCGGGCCCGCACCCATCAACCGTTCGGCCTATTCGACCGGGCGGGCAGCGGCCACGACCGCGCACTCTGGAGTAGGCGTTCACCACACGCTCCCCTCCCCAGCCCGGCCGCGGAGGTCCCCTTGTGTGCCTGTTCCGAAGCCTGGCCTCAGTGACCGTCGCGGTCTGTCTCGTGCTGTCCCTGCCGTACGACGCGATGCCGGACGACGTGAGGCCGCACGCGCGCGTGCAGGCACGGAAGGCCGCCGCCCCGGAGCTGTTCGGCGCCACCTGCCACAGCCGGATCACCGGCTCCCGGGTGAGCGCCTACTGCCACAACCCCTATGTGCCGGTCGACCTCGTCAGCCTGCACATCGAGTGCGACCGCTGGTGGGACATCGACACCGACGGTGCCGCGCTCGCGGCCGGGCCCGCGCAGACCGTACGTCTGACCGGCCGCTGCTGGAAGGAGGTCCGCTCGGTGTGGGTCAGCCACCGTCGTCAGCCGTAGGACCGTCAGCCGTAGGACCGTCGGCCGCCGCCGGACCGGCCGGAGAGCCGAACCGGCCGGGGCGGCACAGGAACGGATAGCTCGCGGCCTCCTCCGCCGCCGCCGGGGCGTCTCCCGCGCGGATCGCGTCGACGAGCCGTGCGTGGTCCATGTGCGTCTCCGGAGTCAGCTCCGCGCCCACGTCCTCACGCAGCCAGTCCCGCAGCACCTCGCCCAGATCGGCGTACATCGCGGACATCACGTCGTTGTGGGAGGCGGCCACCACCGCCAGGTGGAAGGTCGCGTCCGCCGTCACGAACGCCTCCGCGTCGCCGGAGTCCCAGGCCTCCTCGCGTCGCACCAGCAGCGCGTCGAGCTGCTTGAGGTCCTTCTCCGTGCGCCGCTCGGCGGCGAGTCGCGCGGCCGACGACTCCAGCGTGGACCGCAGCTCGGCGATGTGCCGGGGGTCCGCGTCCGCGAAGCGGCGGTGCATCACTCCCGCCAGCTCACTGGTCGCCACGACATAGGTGCCCGAGCCCTGACGGATGTCCAGCAGGCCGTTGTGCGCGAGCGCGCGGACGGCCTCACGAACCGTGTTGCGGGCGACCCCGAGCTGCTCGACCAGCTCGGGCTCCGTCGGGATCCGGGAGCCGACCGGCCACTCGCCCGAGGCGATCTCGTGCCGCAGCGCGGCGATGACCTGCTCGGACAGTGCCGAGCGGCGGGGATGGCTCAGAGGCATGGCACACCTTCGCACGGGCGGGGCCGATGCGGGCGACCCGGGAATGGACAACCAATCATCCCATGATCCTATGATGGGCCGCATGGCTAGCGAGGAAACCCGGACGACGAAAGCCCCGAACGTACGCGATACGCCGCACGCACCCGGTTCACGCGGTTCGGCCACCAGCGACTTCCAGGGAGCCGCCGTGCCCGCAGGCGACGCCACACGCGCGTGGGCGACCCGTCTGGTCGTCGTCGGCATCGTGCTCTCCGCCCTGAACCTGCGCCCCGCCATCACCAGTCTCGGCGCGCTCCTCGAAGAGGTCCGCGACGGACTCGGCATGAGCGGCGGCGTGGCCGGACTCCTCACCTCCGTACCCCCGCTCTGTTTCGCCGTCTTCGGCGGCATGGCTCCGCGACTGGCCCGCCGCTTCGGAGCGGGCGCGGTGGTGTGCGCGGGCATGGCCGCCATCGCGGCGGGCCTGCTCATACGGCCGTACGCGGGTGGCGCGCCCGGATTCCTGGCCGGCAGCGCCCTCGCCCTCATGGGCATAGCCGTCAGCAACGTCCTGATGCCCGTCATCGTCAAGCGCTGGTTCCCGGACCGGGTCGGCTCCATGACCGGCCTCTACTCGATGGCCCTCGCGCTCGGCACGGCGTCGGCGGCGGCCGTGACCGTGCCGATCACCGAGGCGCTGGGCGGCAGCTGGCGTTCCGGGCTCGCCGTGTGGGCCGTCCTGGCGGCGACCGCCATGCTGCCGTGGATTCCGCTCGTACGGGACCGGAGCACCGGATCGCCCGCTTCCGCGGCGGCCGAACCCGCGCGCGAGGAGGCACCGGCCGCGGTACGGATCACCCGGAGCCGCACCGCCTGGGCGCTCGCCGTCTTCTTCGGCCTCCAGGCCACCGCCGCCTACATCACCATGGGCTGGATGGCGCAGATCTTCCGGGACGCGGGCGTGCCCGCGAGCACGGCCGGTCTGCTGCTTGCCGTCACGATGGTCATGGGCGTGCCGCTGGCCTTCGTCATCCCGCGGGTCGCCACCCGGCTGCCGCACCAGGGGCCGATCGTCCTCGTGCTCGGCGTCTGCGGTCTGGCGGGGTACGCGGGCCTGTACTTCGCGCCGGCCGGCGGCGCCTGGGCCTGGGCCGTGCTGCTCGGCGTCGCCAACTGTGCCTTCCCGCTCGCCCTCACGATGGTCGGGATGCGGGCCCGGACCGGCGCCGGCGTCGCTCAGCTGTCGGCCTTCGCGCAGAGCGCCGGCTATCTGATCTCCATCCCGGGCCCGCTCCTGGTGGGCGTGCTCTACCAGGGCAGCGGGGGCTGGGGCCTGCCGATCGCCCTGATGGCGGCCCTGATGGTGCCGCAGATGGTGGTGGGCGTCCTCGCGGGACGCAACCGCACGGTGGAGGACGAGGCAGCCCGCTGAGCCGGTGCCGGAGCCCCTGACCTCACCCCCGGCGAACGGTCGCGGGGGACCGGTGCGAGACTTGCCGTATGCCAGTGCTCGATCCGAACCCCCAGAACGGCCAGAAGAAGATGCTGTTGGTCTTCGGCTCGTTCCTCGCCATCTTCGTGATCATCGCCATCATCGCGACGATCGCCTCGCCGTGACCTGATCGTTCCGCCCAGGGGTGGGGCTGGCACCACCATCCCCTAGGGGGTGAGTGTCAGGGTCAACTGGGTGGATCACCGGATGGGTTGAGGGGCACGGACTCCGTAGCTTCGAGATGTGGCCGCGAACGGCGGACCACGGACCACTCGAAGAGCAGCGGAGGCACCCATGTCGGCCCCTACGCACACCCGGCCCCACCCGGCCTCCCGGGCCGGCGTCGACATCCGGTTGCCCTGGTGGGCGCTGGCGCTGCCGACGCTCGCCTTCATCGTGCTGCTGGCGCTGATCCTGAACCCGACGGACGCCCAGGCGGCAACCGGGGACCCCGCCGTCACCCGGCTCTTCGAGCGCCTCCAGCAGCTGATATCGCGCTGAGCACGGCCGGAGCCGCCCGTCAACTCCTCGCGCCCCATGGCCTGTTTCATGCGAAGCTGGATCCCATGAGCGTCGCAGAACACCGCAAGATCGTCCTCTTCCGGCATGCGAAGGCCGACTGGCCCCAGGTCACCGATCATGAGCGGCCGCTCACCGATCGGGGCCGCATGGAGGCGGCCGAAGCCGGACGCAGGCTGACCGACACAGGCCTCTCCTTCGACATGGCCCTGTGCTCCACCGCGACCCGGACCCGCGAGACCTGGAAACTCGCCGTCCACGAGTTCGCGCACCGACCGAAGACGGTCTACGAGGAGCGGATCTACGAGGCCTCGCCCGGTGAGCTGATCGCCCTGCTCAACGAAACCCCCGACGACGCGCAGAACGTCCTCCTGGTGGGCCACAACCCGGGTGTGCAGGGCCTCGCGGACATCCTGGCCGGTTCGGCCGAGGGCGACGCCCGTGACCGGATGAGCCTGCGCGGCTTCCCGGCCGCGGCCTTCGCCGTCCTGTCGTTCAGCGGCCCCTGGAAGGCTCTGGAGCCGGGCGTGGCCACTCTCCTCGACTACTGGGCACCGTCCGACTGACCTGGTCCCAACGACACGCGAGACGACACGCCAGAGACATGCCTGAGGGGCCCTGCAGCGCTGGGCCCCTCACACATGTAGTGCTGCTCGGTTCTCGTACGAGGTCCTGCTCAGTCCTCCACGTGCGCGTCCGCCGCCTCGACCTCTTCGCGGGTGATGCCCAGCAGATACAGGACCGTGTCCAGGAACGGGACGTTCACCGCGGTGTGCGCGGCCTCCCGCACCACCGGCTTGGCGTTGAAGGCAACCCCGAGACCGGCCGCGTTCAGCATGTCCAGATCGTTGGCACCGTCACCGATCGCCACCGTCTGGGAGAGCGGTACGCCCGCCTCGGTGGCGAACCGGCGCAGCAGCCGTGCCTTGCCCGCACGGTCCACGATCTCGCCGGTGACCTTGCCGGTCAGCTTCCCGTCGACTATCTCCAGCGTGTTGGCCTGGGCGAAGTCGAGCCCCAGCCGCTCCTTCAGATCATCGGTGACCTGGGTGAAGCCGCCCGACACCACACCGACTTGGAAGCCGAGCCGCTTCAGCGTGCGGATCAGCGTGCGCGCCCCCGGCGTCAGCCGCACCTCGGCGCGGACCTTGTCCACCACCGACGCGTCCAGTCCTTCCAGCAGCGCCACCCGCGCGTGCAGCGACTGCTCGAAGTCCAGCTCACCGCGCATCGCGGCCGCGGTCACCTCGGCGACCTTGTCCTCACACCCGGCGTGCGCGGCGAAGAGTTCGATCACCTCGTCCTGGATGAGCGTCGAGTCGACGTCCATGACGACCAGGCGCTGCGCCCGCCGGTGCAGACCGGCCGCGACCACCGCCACATCGACGCCGAGCGCCGCCGCCTCTGTCACCAGGGCGGTGCGCAGGGCTTCCGTCTCCACACCGGACACCGCGAACTCCACGGCCGTCACGGGATACTTGGCCAGTCGGAAGATACGGTCGATGTTGCCGCCGGCCCGGGTGATACGAGCGGCGATCGACGCCGTCGCCTCCGCGGTCAGCGGATGTCCGAGCACGGTGACCAGGGAACGCCCCAGCCCACGCGGCCGGTTGTCGCCGCGGCCGGAGATGATCTCCGCCTGCATCTTCATCGACTCCGCCCAGCTGTGGACGGTGGCGCGCAGATCGCCGTCCAGCCCGCGGGGCGGTGCGGTCACGAGCGCGCACAGAACGATGCGGCCACGGGTGACGACCTGCTCGATGTCGACCACGTCGACGGAGTAGGCGGCGAGGGTGTCGAAGAGTCCGGCCGTGATGCCCGGCCTGTCCTTCCCGAAGATCTTGACGAGAAGGGTGGGGGCGTCGGAGGACAGCGAGGTCTGCGAAGCGCTCATGGTGTTCCCACCGTATCCGGCACGCAGTGCCTTCCGCTCCCGAGGTCCGTCTGACGGACAGGGAACACTGGGTGGCGGGCCGGTGGCCCTGACCTTACGTCTCGACCACCAATGCGTGGCGCGGACCACCGCGGCGACGGTCACGAGGCGACCCGCAGTCGAAGCCCGCGCGACCACGGCGTCGCCCGCCGGTCGACTCCGTCCGGGCGCGAGGGGCGGGAGGGGCGGGAGGGGCGGGGACGATTCCGGACGTGGTGTCACCGGCACGGCCAGAGGCCGAGGTGCCAGGGGCCCGAGGAGCCAGGAACCCGAGGCATCGGGACCCGAGGCGTTGGGGACGCGCGTGCGCCGGGTCAGGGTCGTCCCCGCTTCGGCCTCCCCGGCGGCGGGGGAGAGGGCGGGGGCGGCGGTGGTGGTGGGGGTAGCGGTGGTGGTGGCGGAGGCGGAGGCGGTCCGTCGTCCGGTGTGGACGGCGGGCGGTCTTCGGACCTCGGCTCGGGAGGTTTGCGGGGCTTGCGGACAGGCGGCCCGAGCGGCCGGACCACCGTGGGTGAGCCGTACATGTCGACATCGGGCCGGCGCCCCGCCCCTGGGGCCGACTCAGCCCCGAGTGCCGGCCTTGTCTCCGGCGGTCGCGCGTCCTGCGGTTCCCGCGACTCCTCCGGCATCCGCAGATACGGATCGGTGGCCGGGTTCGGCGGCCGGTGCGGCGAGCCGGGGGAATAGGGCCCGGGCTCACCGGCGTACGGATCTCCGGGCACCGCCGGGTACGGGTTCGATCCCGCTCGGGACTCACCTGCGTACGGCGGGCCCCCGGACGCGCCGGTGTACGGCGGCATCCCGGACCCGCCCGCCTCGGTACCCCCACGCTCAGCCGCGTACGGATCAACCGCATCACCCCCGTAGGACCGTCCAGGCTCACCGCCGTACGCCTGCCCGGCCTGACCGGCGTACGGCCCTTCATCCCTGGCCCCAGCCCCGGCCGCAGAGCGACTCCCCGGCTCGCCCCCGTACGGCCCACCGGTCTCGCCCCCGTACCGGACACGCCGCCCGTCCTCCGGCCCAGGCGCCCCCGCACTCCGCAGCCCCACCACGTCCCCCCGTGCCAGGGGCGCCGCCCGCTGCCCCGCCGCACCCGTCGCGCGGGCGAGAAGCGCCCCGAGGGCTCCCGCGACCGCACCCCACAGCGCGCCGAGAAGCAACGCCGTACCGAGATGCCCGTGGAGGTCTATTCCGGCGCCGAACGCGTCGAAGCCCAGCACGGACAGCGAGGCGTCCACCGACACCTCCGTCAGCCAGGCGAGCAAGGGCAACGTCAACGCGGTCGCGACCCCCAGCCGCAGGGCACACCGCCCCGCGAAACCGAGGGCCCCAGGACCCCGCACCCCGCCGGACCCCACACCCGCGAAGCTCCCAGGCCCGGCCGACCTCGTCCGCGGATCGAGTCCCGAGCCCCCTGCCCCGGCCGGCCTCGTATCGGGAGCGAACCCCGAGTTCCCGGGCCCGGCCGGTCTCGTGTGCGGCTCGTGTCCCGAGCCCCCGACCCCAGCTGCCCCCGCATCCGGAGCGCCCCCCGCCCCCGCCGGCGTCCGCGCAGCCGCCGGCGTCCGCGCAGCCGTCAAAACCCCCGCCAACAGCATCATCAGCGCTGTCGCGACCCCCAGCAGCCACACCCGCCCGTCCAGTTCGGCCAGGCGCCCCAGCGTGATGGACTGGTTCGAGCCGTTGCCCAACAGGTCGTCCAGCGGGGTCGGCAGAAGCCGGGTCAGTTCGCCTGTCGCCCTGCCGTCCCACGGCACGAACAGGCCGATCGGGACGCCCAGCCACACCCCGTTCGGCGCGCCCAGCAGCGCCGCTCCCGCGATCCGCTTCGGGTGGTCGTCCCCGATCGCCGCGTACGCCGCCGCGGCGAACCCCGCGGCCACCGCCACCAGCAACACGGTGACGAGGGCGGACGCGGCCGGCCGGACCACCCTGTGCACGACCTCGAAGCCGTGCGGCAGCGGAGTCCGGCGCGAGGCCAGCAGCGCGATCAGCAGGATCCCGGCCGACCAGCCCAGCCCGCCGAGCAGGGTCGGCGCGGTGTCCACCGTGAAACCGACCGCCGCCTTCGCGTCGATGAGGCCGCCGATCTGGTCCGGCAGCAGCCCCCCGATGTCCCCGATGTCGCCCACTCCGGGAATCTCGATGCCGCCGCCCCCGCCACCACCGGGCAAGTCGTCCAGACCCAGCGAGCTTCCGTCGATCGTGATGACGTCGTGCCCCGCCCAGACCAGCCCGCCCAGCATCGCCACGAACACCGCGACCACCGCGCCCGCGCGCGCGAGGAGTTCGGACGGGGCGATCACCACTCCGGCCGTCCGCAGGGACCTTAAGAAGAACCACGACAACAGCAGCCCGCCCACCAGGCTGACCCCAAGTGGCGTGATCTCGATGGCCGTCGCCGCCTCCGCGCCCTTCAGCCCGAACGCGGAGACATCGCCGGACGGAGTGACGGAACCACCCGCACCGAGAGCCACAACCGCCGCGGTCATCGGGCCGAGCGAGCTCGCCGTATCGGCTTCGAGCAGATGCAGACCGAGCGCCGCCGTGCCCGCCATCCCGATCAACGCCCAGCTCACGGAGGCGATCGCGGCGAGCAGGATGTCGCCCCACGGCAGCCTCGCGCCCGGCTTCGCGGTCCCGACGCTCATGGACGCACTCATGGCAGACCCCCCGATCCGCTGCACGGCCGAGTTGCCGCGCATGTCCCCCTCGCGTGGATTACCACTCTCCGGGCCGGTTTCAACCCCGTCAACGGAAACAGTCGAAACGGACGTACCCCTTCTTCGCAAGGCCCGGCTTTCGGTCAGAGGGACGAGCCTGAAATAGTTCCCGACGATGTTCGACATCCCTAGACTCCCTGTGATGGGGGTAACTCGGGGGACTACTCAGTGGGGCATGGAGTGCCGGAACTCGTACTGGAATTGAACGGACGGACCTGGACGCTCGATGCGTCCAGGCCATACACCCTCGGTCGTGATCCGCAGGGGGACGTGGTACTCGACGACGCCAGGGTGTCGTGGCGGCACGCCACGATCAGCTGGGGTGGCCGCAGTTGGGTCGTCGAGGACCACGGCAGCACCAACGGCACGTTCGTGCGGGGGCAGCGGATCCACCAGATGGAGATCGGCCCCGGCTCGTCCGTGCACCTCGGCAACGCGACCGACGGACCGCGCCTGGACATCTCGGCGGCCGCCGCCGCGGTCGCCTCGCCGCAGGCCCAGCCCCAACAGCAGCCGTACGCGGCCCAGGGCGCCGGTCCCGGCTGGGCGGCGGCCCCGCCCCAGCAGGCACCGCAGCAACAGGCACCGCCCCAGCAGGTACCGCAGCAGCAGGCCCCGCACCCCGGCTGGCAGCAGCCGCAGCAGGGGGCCGCGCCGCAGGTCCCGCAGCAGCAGGGCCCGGGCGAGGTGTACGCGCAGCAGGTTCCCGGTGGTGGCGCGGGGGCGCCGCCGGTCTACGGCGACCGCAGCCCGACCACGTTCCACCAGTTCTCGCTGGGCCGTGTGATGCGGATCGGTCGCGCGCTGGAGAACGAGCTGGTCGTCTCCGACCTCCAGGTCTCCCGCCACCACGCCGAGTTCCACGCCACGCCCGACGGCCGCTTCGAGATCCATGACCTGGGCTCGCACAACGGCACGTACGTCAACGGCCAGCCGATCGCCAAGGGCGGCTCGCAGCTGCTCGGCCCGAACGACATCGTCGGCGTCGGCCACTCCACGTTCCGCCTGGTCGGCGACCGGCTCGAGGAGTTCGTCGACACCGGTGACATCTCCTTCTCGGCCCGTCACCTGACCGTCACGGTCGACGGCGGCAAGCAGATCCTCAAGGACGTCTCCTTCGGCGTCCCGGAGAAGTCGCTCATCGCGGTCATCGGTCCGTCCGGTTCCGGCAAGTCGACGCTCCTGAAGGCGCTCACCGGTTACCGGCCCGCCAACCAGGGCGACGTCCTCTACGACAACCGGAACCTCTACAAGCAGTTCGCCGAGCTGCGTCAGCGCATCGGTCTGGTCCCGCAGGACGACATCCTGCACAAGGAACTGACCGTCAAGAAGGCCCTCAAGTACGCGGCCAAACTGCGCTTCCCCGCCGACACCACGGGCGCCGAACGCGAGGCCCGTATCGACGAGGTGCTGCGTGAACTGAAGCTGGACATCCACAAGGAGAAGAAGGTCACCTCCCTCTCCGGCGGCCAGCGCAAGCGCGTCTCGGTTGCCCTGGAGCTGCTCACCAAGCCGTCACTGATCTTCCTGGACGAGCCGACCTCCGGCCTCGACCCGGGCATGGACCGCGACGTCATGCAGCTGCTGCGCGGTCTCGCCGACGACGGCCGTACGGTCCTCGTCGTCACGCACTCCGTCGCCGAACTGGCGATCTGCGACAAGCTCCTCGTGATGGCGCCCGGCGGCGCGGTCGCCTACTTCGGTCCGCCGGAGGAGGCACTGAACTTCTTCGGCTACGACACCTGGGCCGACGTCTTCTCCGCCTTCGAGAACTATCGCGACTACGACTGGGCGGGCCGCTGGAAGGGCTCGCAGCACTACCAGATGTACGCCGCGGACATCGACGCCGTCGCGCCACAGTCCGTACAGATGCCGCCCATGCAGGCGATGAAGCCGCCGAAGCCGCAGGGCTGGATGTCGCAGTTCATCACCCTGGTGCGTCGCTACACCTCGGTGATCGCCTCCGACAAGGGCTTCCTGGCCCTGATGGTGATCCTGCCGGCGGTCCTGGGCGCGGTGAGCCTGCTCATCGACTCGGGCAACAGCCTGCTGCCCAACCCGGCCAACCCGAAGACCGGCCGGATCATCCCCAACGGCACGGCCACCACCGTCCTGCTGATCCTCGCGGTCGGTGCCTGCTTCGCGGGTGCCGCGAACTCCGTCCGTGAGCTGATCAAGGAACGGGTCATCTACGAGCGGGAACGCGCCACCGGCCTGTCCCGCTCCGCGTACCTGATGTCCAAGGTGTTCGTGCTCGGCCTGATCACCGTGTTCCAGGGCCTGCTGGTCGGCGTCATCGGGTTCGCCAGCCGGGAGATCCCGAAGGAGGGCGTGGTCCTGGGCAGCAACACCATGATCGAACTCTCCATCCCGATCATGGCCCTGGGCTTCGCCTCGATGATGTTCGGCCTGGTCATCTCCTCGCTGGTGAAGACGGCCGAGAAGACCATGCCGCTGCTGGTCATGTTCGCGATCATCCAGGTCGTGTTCACCGGCTGCCTGTTCGCTCTGAACGGCGCGGTCGGCGTGAACGAGTTCTCGTATCTGATGCCGTCCCGCTGGGCGGTCGCGGCCGCGGGCGCCACGCTGGACTTCAACAAGATCAGCCCGCCCAAGGACGGCGGCGGCAACGACCCGCTGTGGGAGCACACGGTCGGCGCCTGGGGCATGGACATGGCCGCCCTGATCGTCCTCGGTGTGATCTGCGGCTTCTTCGTGGCCCGCTTCCTGCGCCGCCACGAGCCCGAGGTCATGCGCAAGTGATCGCCTCCGTACGGCATCGTCTCCGTACGACAGTGAAGGGCGGCACCCCGGTGGGGGTGCCGCCCTTCGGCGTGAAGAGGTCCGCGCGGCCTCAGTACGCGCTGTTGACGTTGTCCATCGAGCCGTACCTGTCGGCCGCGTAGTTGGCGGCGGCGGTGATGTTGGCGACCGGGTTGTAGATGTTCCAGGACGTGCCCGCGACGTGGTACGCCTTGAAGGTCGGCGGGATGACCTGGAGCAGCCCCTTCGACGGGATGCCGTTGATGGCGTTGATGTCCCAGTTGTTGATCGCGTTCGGGTTGCCCGAGGACTCCCGGATGATGTTGCGGTACAGACCGTTGTACGAACCGGGGATGCCCTTGGCCTTCATGATGTCCAGGGATTCCCTGATCCAGCCGTTGAGGTTGTTGGCATAGGACTTCGCGGCGACGGTCTTGAGGTGCGGACGCTTGGCGGACCGGCTCGCGGCCTTCTTCGCCTTGTGGGCCTGCTCGGCCTTCTTCTTGGCGGCGGCCGCGGCGGCCTTCTTCTTCGCGACGGCCTTGGCCTTGGCCGCAGCCTTGGCCTTGGCGTCCGCTTCTGCCTTGGCCTTGGCCTGGGTCGCCGCCTTCGCCTTGGCCTGCGCGTCGACGCTCTTGCCCTGCAGGCCGGCACCGGCGAGCTGCTCGGTGACGCCCGACTGGAGACCCTTGAGCTGCTCGGAGCTGTAGGCGACGCGTGCGGGGGCGGCAGCCTCGGACGTGGTCGTCTGTCCGCTCGGAACCGCGGTGAACGCTATGGCGGCGGCGCTGAGTGTGGTCACACCAGCGATCGCGATCTTGTGCGTCTTGGTCAGGTTGCGACTTCGGGCCTTGATGTTCTTCAGGTTGCGACTTCGGGCCTTGATGTTCTGGAGCATGCGAGTGGACCTCTTCGAATAGCGCGGAGGTCGCTCGTCGTCCCGTGGGGGACGGGTGCTTCCGGCACAAACGCCGCGGATCGAACCCGCGGCGCCGAGCGACGGGAGCCATTCTTAGCGGCAGCAAAATGCCCAGGCAAAGGTGTGACCTACGACCCCGGGTAGTGGATCGGGGAAGGGCAAAACGGGACAGACTAGAACGTCTGCCCCGTTCAGGTGTGAACCCTTTGTCTCCTATTTCTCTTCGTACGTGATGTGCGCCCTATGTCCGGGCTCACATCGGGCGGACAGCAACCTCACCACCAGTTGCTGGCGCAATGCTGTGTGTGAGGTCCTTCCGGCGGGAGGACGAGGTGCACGTCCCCGAACTCGTGCCACAGGTAGAGCCCGCGCAGCGCCTCCTCGTAACCGCGGTCCACCGCGGCCCGTCCGGCGATCGCCTCCAGCATCAGCAGATGCGAGGCCTCCGGCTCGTGCAGGCCCGTCAACAGCCCGTCCACCACCCGCACCCCGCGCTCCGGGCTGACCACGAGATCGGTCCACCCCGCACGACCGCGTACCACCCCGTCGGGACCGGCCGCCGACTCGACGGCCCGTACGGCCGTCGTACCGACCGCCACGACCCGCCCGGCCCCCGCCCTCACCGCGTTGATCAACTCCGCCGAGGACTCCGGCACCGCGAACCGCTCCGGATACGGCGGCTCGTGCGCCTCCGCCGAGGCCACCCCGGCATGCAGCGTGACCGGTGCGAACCGGACACCCCGGCTCACCAGCTCCGCCACCAGCCGCGCGGTGAACGGCCGCGCGGCGCTCGGCATCTCCGCGCTGCCCGACCCGTCCGACGACGGCAGCGCGAACACCGTCTGGTACACCGACAACGGCTGGTCCCGCTCGGTGTAGGAGTAGCGAACAGGCCGCCCGTACTCCCGCATCAGCCCGAGGATCCCCGAGCCCCTCGCGACGGACACCCGAGCCCACCACAGCCGCTCGCTCCCCGCGCCCACCGGATCCTCGAGCACCAGCCGTACCCCCGCCGGCAGCCGCACCTCCGTCCCCGCGGGCCCGCCGGCACGCGCGCGCGTGGTGCCCGTTCCGTCGGGATCCCGCAGCTCGACGGCCCATCGCCCGTCGTCCCCGCAGGTGGAGAAGTGCACCACCACGCGCGCGTGCCCGATCCGCCCGTCCACGGCCGCCGCCAGCGTGGGGGACGTGTTGACGATCAACAGATCCCCCGCCCGCAGCAGCCGGGGCAGCTCCACGAACGCGTGGTGCGACACCTCCACGCCCCGCGACACGAGCAGTCGTACGGCGTCCCGGTCACGCCCGCGCCCACGCTGCTCGGCAGGCACCCGCGCCGACAACTCCTGAGGCACCTTCGCCGCCAGCGTCACGGTGACTCCATCAGTGCGACAGCCCCGTACCGCCCACTCGCGGGACGCGCGTCCAGCAGCCGCAGGAACGCGGGCACCACGGTCACCGGCTCGGGCCGCGGGTCCTCGTCCTCCGGTACGGCCACCGCGTACAGGTCCGTCGCCATGTCCCCGGGGTCGACCGCCCAGACCCGCAACCCGGGCTCCTCCTCGCCCAGCACCGCCGCGAGATGGTCCAGGGCCGCCTTCGACGCCCCGTAGCCGCCCCACGTCTCGTACGCCTCCGCGGCCGCGTCCGAGCTGACCGTGATCACCGCGCCCGCCTCGGAGGCCCGCAGCATGGGCAGCGCCTCCTGGACCAGGCCGAGGGCGGCCACCACGTTCACCTCCAGCGCCCGCCGCAGTCCCTCCAGCGGCAGCCCCGCCAGCCGGACCAGCGGTTCGGCACCCAGCGCACTCGCGTTGCTGACCAGCAGGTCGAGCCCGCCCAGCTTCCGGGCCGCCGCCACCAGCTCGCCGCGGTGGGAGGGGTCCGTCACGTCCCCTGGCAGGGCTGTCACGCGCCTCCCATGCGCGGACACGACGCCGGCCGCCTCCGTGAGGGTCTCGGCGCCTCTGGCGTCGAGCACCAGATCCCAGCCACGTCCGGCCAGGGCATCGGCCAGCGCCCGCCCCAGCCCCTTCGAGGCTCCCGTGATGATCGCTACCGGCATGACACACGCCCCTCGTCCTCGATGCCTCCTGATCGGCCTGCCCCCAACGTAGGAACCCGGTCGCCCCGTCCGCCTCGGACGCGAGCCGCAGACCGGCGAGGCCCTTCGCCCTAGGTCCCGCGCCCTAGACGACGGCCGCCACTGGACCGATACGGACTGTCACACCCCGCCGGTACCGTGAGGGCATGAGTCAAGGCCCCCGGTCCGGCCTCGCCGCGGTGAGTTCCGCGCTGCTGGCCATGAGCAGGCACCTGGAGGTGCGCGACGTCCTCAAGACGATCGTCGCCTCCGCGCGCGAACTGCTCGACGCGCAGTACGCCGCGCTCGGCGTGCCCGACGATCACGGCGGCTTCGCCCAGTTCGTGGTGGACGGCGTCAGTGACGCCCAGTGGAAGGCCATCGGCCCGCTCCCGCGCCAGCACGGCATCCTCGCGGCGATGCTGCAGGAGGCCCGCCTGGAGCGCCTCGCCGACGTGCGCAAGGACCCCCGCTTCGAGGGCTGGCCCTCCGCCCACCCCGAGATGTCGGACTTCCTGGGCCTGCCGATCCGCGACGGCGAGGAGGTCATCGGCGCCCTGTTCCTCGCGAACAAGCTGCGTCCTGACGAGGATGGCCTCCCGAGCCCCGAGCCGGAAGACCGCTGCGGCTTCACCGAGGAGGACGCGGAGCTCCTGGGGATCCTCGCCCAGCACGCGGCGATCGCCCTCACCAACGCCCGCCTGTACGAACGCAGCCGCGAGCTGACCATCGCGGAGGAACGCTCCCGGCTCGCCCACGAACTGCACGACGCGGTCAGCCAGAAGCTGTTCTCCCTGCGCCTGACCGCCCAGGCCGCCGCGGCCCTGGTCGACCGTGACCCGTCCCGCGCCAAGGGCGAACTCCAGCAGGTGGCCGCTCTGGCCGCCGAGGCCGCCGACGAACTGCGCGCCGCGGTCGTGGAGTTGCGCCCGGCGGCACTGGACGAGGACGGTCTGGTCGCGACCCTCCGCACCCACATCCAGGTCCTCGACCGGGCGCACACCGCACGCGTGACCTTCCTCGGCCACGGCGTCCGCGCTCTGCCCGCCTCCCAGGAGGAAGCCGTGCTCCGCGTCGCTCAGGAGGCACTGCACAACGCCCTGCGGCACTCGGGCGCCGGACATGTCGACGTGACCGTCGACCGACGCGGCAGCGGTGCCGTGCTCCGGGTCTCGGATGACGGCAGCGGCTTCGACCCGAAGACCGTACGCCGCGCGGGGCGGCACCTCGGCCTGGTCTCCATGCGGGACCGGGCGAGCGGGGTCGGCGGCACACTGACCGTGGAATCGGCGCCCGGCAAGGGCACCACGATCGAACTGGAGGTTCCCGGTGGCTGACCCGATCAAGGTGCTGGTCGTCGACGATCACCAGGTGGTCCGCCGGGGACTGCGCACGTTCCTCGAGGTCCAGGACGACATCGAGGTCGTGGGCGAGGCGGCCGACGGCGTCGAGGGCGTCGCCCGCGCCGAGGAACTGAAACCCGACGTGGTCCTCATGGACGTCAAGATGCCGGGCATGGACGGCGTCGAGGCGTTGCGCAAGCTCCGCGAACTGAACAACCCCGCGCGCGTCCTCATCGTCACCAGCTTCACCGAGCAGCGCACGGTCGTCCCGGCTCTGCGCGCCGGCGCCGCCGGATACATCTACAAGGATGTCGACCCCGACGCCCTGGCCGGGGCCATCCGTTCCGTCCACGCGGGCCACATCCTCCTCCAACCGGAGGTGGCGGGCGCCCTGTTGTCCCAGGAGGAGACCAACTCGGGGCAGGGCAGAGGCGGTTCGCTCACCGAACGGGAGCGGGAGGTGCTCGGGCTGATAGCGGACGGCCGCTCCAACCGGGAGATCGCCCGCGCCCTGGTCCTCTCCGAGAAGACCGTCAAGACGCACGTCTCGAACATCCTGATGAAACTCGACCTGTCCGACCGCACCCAGGCGGCCCTGTGGGCCGTACGCCATGGCGTGACCGGCTGAAACGCGCCCGGTGCGCGCTCCGCGCGGCAATACGGAGCGTTCCACTCCGGTCTGAGATTCATACCGTCGTGGGAATGTCCCCCGAATGGCGCATCCTTCGCCGATCTCCGCCGTTCTCCAGTGCGTGCTGCGGCGACTGCCGCGGCAATCGCTAGGGAGGGCTCAGAAGTGAAGAACCTGAAGAAGGCAGCGGCCGTGACGATGGTGGCCGGCGGGCTGATCGCCGCCGGTGCCGGAATGGCCTCCGCCACCGACGCGCACGCCGACGGCAAGGCCGTGGGCTCCCCGGGCGTCGCCTCGGGCAACCTCATCCAGGCTCCCGTGCACATCCCGGTGAACGCGGTCGGCAACAGCGTGAACGTCATCGGCGTACTGAACCCCGCCTTCGGCAACCTCGGCATCAACCGCTGACACCCGTCGCCGAACGGGCAGTGACCTCCGGCCTCCCGGCCCACCCGGGAGGCCGGTCCTTTTGCGGGCCGGATGTTCCGCACGGGCAGGCGTTCGAATCCCGGGCTGATCCCCATATCGGCTGTGAACGCCCACACCGACAAGCGATCCCCCACCGACCGACGCTCACCGCACCCCCCTCTCCCGCTCCTCCACATACGCGTTGTAGGAGGCGACAGCCGCCCGTCGAGCCGTCCGCTCCACCGGCCGCAGAGCCTCGGCACGCGCCCTCATCTCAGCGGAGCTGACCGCGCCCCCAGGCCCGTTCCCGTACGCCAGGGAGACAAGCAGCCCCACCCGCTGCGCCAACTCCAGCACCCGCACCGCGCGCGGCGGATACCCCGGCGCCAACACCTCCCGGCCCCGCTCCGCCCGCGCCCGGTACGCCTCGACCGCGGCCTCCGCCACCGGCCCCGACCCCGCCACGTCCAGCCGCGTGAGCACCTCGGTCGCATCCCGCAGCGCCTCCGCCAGCTCCCGCTCGGCCTCCCCGAGAGACGGCACGTCCGCGGGCGGCGCCTCCCGTACGGGAAGCACATGCCACATCACCTCGGCATGCACATCGCCCTCGGGGCCGACCTCGTACACCTCCGGCACCAGCCCGAGCGCGGCCCCGTGACAGACCACGGCCTCCTCCGCGTCCAACGCCCGGGCATTGAACTCCGGCGGTCCGCTCAGCCCCAGCGGATGCCCGGGCGCGGGCAAGGCGATCCGCAGCCCCGCCACCCCGAGCGACCGCAGCCGCCCCAACGCGAGCGTGAGACCGACGGGCGCCGACTCACCCGGCAGCCCCTCCACCCGGTGCACGGCGTCCTCGCCCACGATGGCGAGAACGGCGTCGTCCGGCGAGACAAGTCCGGCCAACAGGGCATTTCCCCAGGCGGCAAGGCGTCCTGAACGTGGTTCCGAAAGCATGCCTCCACCCTAAGGACCGGACCGATGGAATGGAGCGGGGGACCGGTGGCGTAGATTTCTTCGAGGGCTGCGCCCATCGGCGCGGCGGACCGAGCCACAGGCGAACCGACAGCCGAGACCGGCCACACTGCAAGGGGAGACAACGCGCTCATGAGCGATGTTCTGGAGCTTCAGGACGTATCCGTGGTCCGCGAGGGCCGGGCTCTGGTGGACCAGGTCTCGTGGTCGGTGAAGGAGGGCGAGCGCTGGGTCATCCTGGGCCCGAACGGCGCCGGCAAGACCACCCTCCTGAACGTCGCGTCCAGCTACCTCTACCCCAGCAAGGGCACCGCCACCATCCTCGGCGAGACCCTCGGCACCCCCGGCACCGACGTCTTCGAACTGCGCCCGCGCATCGGCATGGCCGGCATCGCCATGGCGGACAAGCTCCCCAGGCGCCAGACCGTCCTTCAGACCGTGCTCACCGCCGCCTACGGCATGACCGCGGGCTGGCAGGAGGAGTACGAGGACGTGGACGAGCGGCGCGCCCGCGCCTTCCTCGACCGCCTCGGCATGACCGAGTACGTGGACCGCAGGTTCGGGACGCTCTCCGAGGGCGAGCGCAAGCGCACCCTCATCGCCCGTGCGCTGATGACCGACCCCGAGCTGCTGCTCCTCGACGAGCCCGCCGCCGGCCTCGACCTCGGCGGCCGTGAGGACCTGGTACGCCGCCTCGGACGCCTCGCACGCGACCCGATCGCGCCCTCGATGCTCATGGTCACGCACCACGTCGAGGAGATCGCCCCCGGCTTCACCCACGTCCTGATGATCCGCCAGGGCAAGGTGCTCGCGGCCGGCCCGCTGGAACTCGAACTCACCTCCCGCAACCTCTCCCTCTGCTTCGGTCTCCCGCTCGTCGTCGAACAGGTCGGAGACCGCTGGACCGCACACGGCCTCCCGCTGTCCTGAAACCCACCCGACCATGTGAAAACCCGGGTAAGAAGCTGTTCCCAGGCACTCTGCGCCCTGTCGGCGGCGGGACTTGCAGCCCTACCATGACCACGTGAACGACATCGACGCATGGGTGTGGTGGCTCGTCGGCGCGGCAGCGCTCGGAATCCCGCTCGTCGTGACCGCGATGCCGGAGTTCGGCATGTTCGCGGTGGGCGCGGTGGCCGCCGCCATCGCGGCCGGGTTGGGCGCAGGCGTGGTCGTCCAGGTGCTCACCTTCGTGATCGTCTCGGTCGCCCTCATCGCCGTCGTACGGCCCATCGCCACCCGGCACCGCTCACAACGACCCCAACTCGCCACCGGCGTGGACGCGTTGAAAGGCAGACAGGCCGTCGTCCTGGAACGCGTCGACGGCTCCGGCGGCCGGATCAAGCTCGCAGGCGAAGTCTGGTCCGCCCGCTCCCTGGACACCGGCCACGCCTTCGAAGTAGGTCAAGAAGTGGACGTCGTGGAGATCGAGGGCGCCACCGCGATCGTCATGTGACCTTGTCAGTTGAGGCATGACGTAACTGAACGGAACGGTCACAAGGTACGCGACGGTCTGTCAGACTCGACCAGCAAGATCTTCAACAACCATAAGATCTTCCGAAAGCGATGCGGAGAAGGGGTCGGGGAACACGATGGAACCGGTCATCATCGTCTTGATCATCCTGGTGGTGTTGGTCTTCATCGCCTTGATCAAGACGATCCAGGTCATCCCGCAAGCCAGCGCGGCCATTGTCGAGCGGTTCGGCCGCTACACGCGGACACTCAACGCGGGACTCAACATCGTCGTCCCGTTCATAGACACCATCCGCAACCGCATCGACCTGCGTGAACAGGTCGTGCCGTTCCCGCCCCAACCGGTGATCACCCAGGACAACCTGGTCGTCAACATCGACACCGTCATCTACTACCAGGTGACCGACGCCCGGGCGGCGACCTACGAAGTCGCCAGCTACATCCAGGCGATCGAGCAGCTCACCGTCACCACGCTCCGCAACATCATCGGCGGGATGGACCTGGAGCGGACCCTGACCTCCCGCGAGGAGATCAACGCGGCCCTGCGCGGTGTCCTCGACGAGGCCACCGGCAAGTGGGGCATCCGAGTCAACCGCGTGGAACTGAAGGCCATCGAACCGCCCACCTCCATCCAGGACTCGATGGAGAAGCAGATGCGCGCCGACCGTGACAAGCGCGCCGCGATCCTCACCGCCGAAGGTACGCGCCAGGCCGCCATCCTCACCGCGGAGGGCGAGAAGCAGTCCCAGATCCTGCGCGCCGAGGGTGAGGCCAAGGCCGCCGCCCTGCGCGCCGAGGGCGAAGCCCAGGCGGTCCGTACGGTCTTCGAGGCGATCCACGCAGGCGACCCGGACCAGAAGCTCCTCTCCTACCAGTACCTCCAGATGCTCCCGAAGATCGCCGAGGGCGACGCCAACAAGCTCTGGATCGTCCCCAGCGAGATCGGCGACGCCCTCAAGGGCCTGTCCGGCGCCATGGGCAACTTCGGTGGCATGGGCGGCGGTTCGGGCGGAGGCAACTCCGGTAACGGGGGCACGGAACGCCGAGAGAAGCCGTCGATCGACTAGCACCGCCCTGAAACAATCGTTCCCCGCACCCCCCAAGGGGTGCGGGGAACTGCGCTATCAGCCACCAACCACCCGCAGCCACCAACCACCCGCAGCCACCAACCACCCGCAGCCGCCGAACGACCGCAGCCCGAATGACCTCAGCCCTACCCCGGCCCTACGCCGCTTCCCGCGCGAGCCAGTCCGGCAGAGCCCCCAGGTCCTCGTTGCCCAGTGACAACAGCATCGCGTCCGCCGGAGTCGGCTCGAACGGCAGCCGCAGCAAGGGCATGCCCGCCTCCTCCGGAGTCCGGTTCGCCTTGCGGTGGTTGTCCTGCGCGCACGAGGCCACCGTGTTCAGCCAGGTGTCCTGACCACCCTGCGACCGCGGTACCACGTGGTCCACGGTCGTCGCCCGCCTGCCGCAGTACGCGCACCTGTGCCGGTCCCGCACCAGAACACCCCGCCTCGACCACGGAGCTTGTCTTCGGAAGGGCACCCTCACGTACCTGCACAGCCTGATCACCCGGGGCGCCGGTATGTCGACCGCGGCTCCGCGCATGCGCAGTTCGGGGTGGGACTGTTCGACGACGGCCTTGTCCTGAAGCACCAGAACGACGGCTCGGTTCAACGTCACCGTCGACAGCGGCTCGAAGCTCGCGTTCAGTACCAGCGTGTCCCGCATGACCAGCCCACCTCCCGTGTGCACCCGCCCACCCCACGGCGGACTGGGATCAACTCTGGCCGGGCACGCCGAGATGGACAACGAAATAAAAAGTGCCCGCCCCTGATCACTTCCAAGACCAGGGACGGGCAAACGTTCCACGAACGTCAGGCTTCGTCGGCCGACACCTCGTACTCACCCACCAGTTGGGCACGCGCGATCGTGTGGAACCTCAGGTTGAAGCCCACGACGGCGGGAGAGACGTCCGAGTCCGGACCGAGCTTGTCCTGGTCCACGGCGTACACGGTGAACACGTACCGGTGCGGTCCGTCCCCCGGCGGCGGCGCGGCACCACCGAAGTCCTTCGTCCCGAAGTCGTTCCGCGCCTGTACGGCACCCTCCGGCAGGCCCTCGAACTTGCCGCTGCCCGCACCCACCGGCAACTCGGTCACCGAGGACGGGATGTCGAAAACGACCCAGTGCCAGAACCCGCTGCCCGTCGGAGCGTCGGGGTCGTAGCAGGTCACGGCGAAACTCTTGGTCTCGGGCGGGAAGCCCTCCCACCGCAGCTGCGGCGAGGTGTTGCCGGCCGCGTGGACCTGAGCGTCCTTGAGCGTCGCGCCCTCCGCGACGTCCTCGCTCGCCACCGTGAACGACGGCACGGGCGGATGGAAGTCGTGGGGGAGCGGCCGCCTCTTGAGCTCGGTCACCTCGGTACCTCCTGATCGGTTCTGGAGTCTGTGCTTCCGAGCCTAGAACCAGTTGCGCTTGCTGCCGACCTCGGACAGCCACTGGTTGAGGTACGCCGCCCAGTCGGTGCCCTGGTAGTCGTGCAGACCCACCTGGAACGACCGGAAGGTGTCACTGCCCTCGCTGAACAGACCCGGCTTCTTGTCCATCTCCAGGATGACGTCCATCGCATTCGCGTCCGCGACGAAGCTCAGCTCGACCTGGTTCAGGCCGCGGTACTGCTGCGGCGGCAGGAACTCGATCTCCTGGTAGAAGGGCAGCCGCTGGCGCGTACCGCGGATGAGGCCACGCTCCATGTCCGCGTTCTTGAACCGGAAGCCCAACTGGATGAAGGCGTCCAGGATCGCCTTCTGCGCGGGCAGCGGGTGCACGTTGACCGGGTCCAGGTCACCGGAGTCCACCGCCCGGGCGATCTCCAGCTCCGTGCTCACTCCGATGTGCATCCCCGGCAGCGAGTGCCCGTCGATCGTCGTGATCGGCGTCTCCCACGGGATCTCCAGCCCGAACGGCACCGCGTGCACGGCGCCCGCCTTCAGTTCGAAGGCGCCGCCGAGCCGCTGCTTCGTGAACTCGATGTCCTGCTTGTACTCCTGGTCACCGCTCTCGACCTCGACCTTGGCCTGCAGGCCGACCGACAGTGCCTCGATCTGCTGGTCGACCGACCCGCCCTGGATCCGTACCTCACCCTGGACGACACCACCCGGAACGACGTTGACCTCGGTCAGCACCGTCTCCACCGAAGCCCCGCCGGCCCCCAGGCTCGCGAGCAGCTTCTTGAACGCCATGTCTCTCCCTCTCGTATGGATCCTTGATCCTTAGAAACGCGTTCCGGTCGCGGCCGGTTCCGCGTCCTCACCCTGACAAGGCGAACGCCCCCGCACCACCCCGCTGCGCTCACCCGTCTGCACTACCCTCGGACGGCATGATCGCGACCCCCGACCGTACGCCCCTCCCCAGGGAGTTCTTCGACCGACCTGTCCTGGAAGTCGCCCCCGACCTCCTGGGCCGCACCCTCGTACACACCACGCCGGACGGTCCGATCGCCCTCCGCCTCACGGAGGTCGAGGCCTACGACGGTCCGAACGACCCCGGTTCGCACGCTTATCGCGGTCGCACAGCCCGCAATGGCGTGATGTTCGGTCCCCCCGGGCACGTGTACGTCTACTTCACGTACGGCATGTGGTTCTGCATGAACCTGGTGTGCGGCCCCGCGGACAGGGCGAGTGCGGTTCTGCTCCGCGCCGGCGAGATCGTCGAGGGCGCCGAACTGGCGCGCAAACGTCGGCTGTCGGCCCGAAACGACAAGGAACTGGCCAAAGGACCGGCCCGCCTCGCGACGGCCCTGGGCGTGGACCGCGCCCTGGACGGTACGGACGCCTGCACTCCGCATGACACCCCGCTACGGGTCCTGACCGGTACGCCCGTCCCCTCTGACCAGGTACTGAACGGCCCTCGCACCGGAGTGGCCGGCGACGGAGGCGTCCACCCCTGGCGCTTCTGGATCGCCAACGACCCGACCGTGAGCCCCTATCGGGCCCACGTACCGAGGCGTCGCCGAAGTTGACGCGCCTTCCCAAGATGCGTAATGTAGCTCCAGCCGCTTGAACCGGGTACGGCGATCGCCTGCAGCCGGAAGTGGCCAACCCACTACCTACGACTCCCTCCCAGCGGGGGCGAGTTCGACGTGTCCGCACGTCTGAATTCGGAACCTGCGGAGCTCGATTATGAGTTGGCTCGGGAATCGGCTAACGTAGTGAATGTCGAAAGGCCGACAGGCGAAAGCCAAGACCTTCCGGCAAATCCCCTCCGGCAGGGAATCGGGTCCGAAAGGATCTGATAGAGTCGGAAACGCAAGACCGAAGGGAAGCGCCCGGAGGAAAGCCTGAGAGAGTCTCTCGGGTGAGTACAAAGGAAGCGTCCGTTCCTTGAGAACTCAACAGCGTGCCAAAAGTCAACGCCAGATATGTTGATACCCCGTCTCCGGCCGGATTTCCGGTTGGGGCGAGGTTCCTTTGAAGAAAACACAGCGAGGACGCTGTGAACGGCCGGGCTTATTCCGCCTGGCTGTTCCGCTCTCGTGGTGTCATCCCGATTACGGGAGAACATTCACGGAGAGTTTGATCCTGGCTCAGGACGAACGCTGGCGGCGTGCTTAACACATGCAAGTCGAACGATGAACCACTTCGGTGGGGATTAGTGGCGAACGGGTGAGTAACACGTGGGCAATCTGCCCTTCACTCTGGGACAAGCCCTGGAAACGGGGTCTAATACCGGATAACACTTCCATTCTCCTGAATGGTGGTTAAAAGCTCCGGCGGTGAAGGATGAGCCCGCGGCCTATCAGCTTGTTGGTGAGGTAATGGCTCACCAAGGCGACGACGGGTAGCCGGCCTGAGAGGGCGACCGGCCACACTGGGACTGAGACACGGCCCAGACTCCTACGGGAGGCAGCAGTGGGGAATATTGCACAATGGGCGAAAGCCTGATGCAGCGACGCCGCGTGAGGGATGACGGCCTTCGGGTTGTAAACCTCTTTCAGCAGGGAAGAAGCGAAAGTGACGGTACCTGCAGAAGAAGCGCCGGCTAACTACGTGCCAGCAGCCGCGGTAATACGTAGGGCGCAAGCGTTGTCCGGAATTATTGGGCGTAAAGAGCTCGTAGGCGGCTTGTCACGTCGGGTGTGAAAGCCCGGGGCTTAACCCCGGGTCTGCATTCGATACGGGCTAGCTAGAGTGTGGTAGGGGAGATCGGAATTCCTGGTGTAGCGGTGAAATGCGCAGATATCAGGAGGAACACCGGTGGCGAAGGCGGATCTCTGGGCCATTACTGACGCTGAGGAGCGAAAGCGTGGGGAGCGAACAGGATTAGATACCCTGGTAGTCCACGCCGTAAACGGTGGGAACTAGGTGTTGGCGACATTCCACGTCGTCGGTGCCGCAGCTAACGCATTAAGTTCCCCGCCTGGGGAGTACGGCCGCAAGGCTAAAACTCAAAGGAATTGACGGGGGCCCGCACAAGCAGCGGAGCATGTGGCTTAATTCGACGCAACGCGAAGAACCTTACCAAGGCTTGACATACACCGGAAAGCATCAGAGATGGTGCCCCCCTTGTGGTCGGTGTACAGGTGGTGCATGGCTGTCGTCAGCTCGTGTCGTGAGATGTTGGGTTAAGTCCCGCAACGAGCGCAACCCTTGTTCTGTGTTGCCAGCATGCCCTTCGGGGTGATGGGGACTCACAGGAGACCGCCGGGGTCAACTCGGAGGAAGGTGGGGACGACGTCAAGTCATCATGCCCCTTATGTCTTGGGCTGCACACGTGCTACAATGGCAGGTACAATGAGCTGCGATACCGTGAGGTGGAGCGAATCTCAAAAAGCCTGTCTCAGTTCGGATTGGGGTCTGCAACTCGACCCCATGAAGTCGGAGTTGCTAGTAATCGCAGATCAGCATTGCTGCGGTGAATACGTTCCCGGGCCTTGTACACACCGCCCGTCACGTCACGAAAGTCGGTAACACCCGAAGCCGGTGGCCCAACCCCTTGTGGGAGGGAGCTGTCGAAGGTGGGACTGGCGATTGGGACGAAGTCGTAACAAGGTAGCCGTACCGGAAGGTGCGGCTGGATCACCTCCTTTCTAAGGAGCACTTCTTACCGATCCCTCCGGGGTGAGGTCAGAGGCCAGTACATCGGCGAATGTCCGGTGCTGGTTGCTCAAGGGTGGAACGTTGACTATTCGGCATACTTGATCGTCTTCTCCTTCCAGTACTGCTCTTCGGAGCGTGGAACGTTGAGGGAAGCGGCAGGGATGCCGGGCACGCTGTTGGGTGTCTGAGGGTACGGGCTTGAGAGTCTGGATCTTCAGTTGCCGGCCCCAGTGCACTCGAACCGGTTGGTTCGGGGTGATGGGTGGCTGGTCGTTGTTTGAGAACTGCACAGTGGACGCGAGCATCTGTGGCCAAGTTTTTAAGGGCGCACGGTGGATGCCTTGGCACCAGGAACCGATGAAGGACGTGGGAGGCCACGATAGGCCCCGGGGAGTCGTCAACCAGGCTTTGATCCGGGGGTGTCCGAATGGGGAAACCCGGCAGTCGTCATGGGCTGTCACCCTTGCCTGAACACATAGGGCAAGTGGAGGGAACGCGGGGAAGTGAAACATCTCAGTACCCGCAGGAAGAGAAAACAACCGTGATTCCGGGAGTAGTGGCGAGCGAAACCGGATGAGGCTAAACCGTATACGTGTGAGACCCGGCAGGGGTTGCGTATGCGGGGTTGTGGGATCTCTCTTTTACGGTCTGCCGGCCGTGAGACGAGTCAGAAACCGTTGATGTAGGCGAAGGACATGCGAAAGGTCCGGCGTAGAGGGTAAGACCCCCGTAGTCGAAACGTCAACGGCTCGTTTGAGAGACACCCAAGTAGCACGGGGCCCGAGAAATCCCGTGTGAATCTGGCGGGACCACCCGCTAAGCCTAAATATTCCCTGGTGACCGATAGCGGATAGTACCGTGAGGGAATGGTGAAAAGTACCGCGGGAGCGGAGTGAAATAGTACCTGAAACCGTGTGCCTACAAGCCGTGGGAGCGTCGCGCATCAAGCTTGCTTGGTGCGTCGTGACTGCGTGCCTTTTGAAGAATGAGCCTGCGAGTTTGCGGTGTGTTGCGAGGTTAACCCGGGTGGGGTAGCCGTAGCGAAAGCGAGTCCGAACAGGGCGTTTCAGTAGCACGCTCAAGACCCGAAGCGGAGTGATCTAGCCATGGGCAGGTTGAAGCGGAGGTAAGACTTCGTGGAGGACCGAACCCACCAGGGTTGAAAACCTGGGGGATGACCTGTGGTTAGGGGTGAAAGGCCAATCAAACTCCGTGATAGCTGGTTCTCCCCGAAATGCATTTAGGTGCAGCGTCGTGTGTTTCTTGCCGGAGGTAGAGCACTGGATAGGCGATGGGCCCTACCGGGTTACTGACCTTAGCCAAACTCCGAATGCCGGTAAGTGAGAGCGCGGCAGTGAGACTGTGGGGGATAAGCTCCATGGTCGAGAGGGAAACAGCCCAGAGCATCGACTAAGGCCCCTAAGCGTACGCTAAGTGGGAAAGGATGTGGAGTCGCACAGACAACCAGGAGGTTGGCTTAGAAGCAGCCACCCTTGAAAGAGTGCGTAATAGCTCACTGGTCTAGTGATTCCGCGCCGACAATGTAGCGGGGCTCAAGCGTACCGCCGAAGTCGTGTCATTGCAGCATGAGGGCCAACGCCCGCTGTGATGGGTAGGGGAGCGTCGTGTGCCGGGTGAAGCCGCCGTGTAAGCGAGTGGTGGACGGTTCACGAGTGAGAATGCAGGCATGAGTAGCGATACACACGTGGGAAACGTGTGCGCCGATTGACTAAGGGTTCCTGGGTCAAGCTGATCTGCCCAGGGTAAGTCGGGACCTAAGGCGAGGCCGACAGGCGTAGTCGATGGATAACCGGTTGATATTCCGGTACCCGCTGTGAAGCGTCAAACATTGAATCAGGCGATGCTAAGTCCGTGAAGCCGTTCCGGACCCTTCGGGGAAAGGAAAGTGGTGGAGCCGACGGACCAGACTTGTAGTAGGTGAGTGATGGGGTGACGCAGGAAGGTAGTCCATCCCGGGCGGTGGTTGTCCCGGGGTAAGGGTGTAGGACGTCAGGTAGGTAAATCCGCCTGGCAATAGTCTGAGACCTGATGCCGAGCCGATTGTGGTGAAGTGGATGATCCTATGCTGTCGAGAAAAGCCTCTAGCGAGTTTCATGGCGGCCCGTACCCTAAACCGACTCAGGTGGTCAGGTAGAGAATACCGAGGCGTTCGGGTGAACTATGGTTAAGGAACTCGGCAAAATGCCCCCGTAACTTCGGGAGAAGGGGGGCCATCACTGGTGAGAGGACGTGCTCCTCGAGCTGGGGGTGGCCGCAGAGACCAGCGAGAAGCGACTGTTTACTAAAAACACAGGTCCGTGCGAAGCCGTAAGGCGATGTATACGGACTGACGCCTGCCCGGTGCTGGAACGTTAAGGGGACCGGTTAGTCAGGATTCGTCTTGGCGAAGCTGAGAACTTAAGCGCCAGTAAACGGCGGTGGTAACTATAACCATCCTAAGGTAGCGAAATTCCTTGTCGGGTAAGTTCCGACCTGCACGAATGGCGTAACGACTTCTCGACTGTCTCAACCATAGGCCCGGTGAAATTGCACTACGAGTAAAGATGCTCGTTTCGCGCAGCAGGACGGAAAGACCCCGGGACCTTTACTACAGTTTGATATTGGTGTTCGGTTCGGCTTGTGTAGGATAGCTGGGAGACTGTGAAGCTTGGACGCCAGTTCAGGTGGAGTCGTCGTTGAAATACCAGTCTGGTCGTGCTGGATGTCTAACCTGGGTCCGTGATCCGGATCAGGGACAGTGTCTGATGGGTAGTTTAACTGGGGCGGTTGCCTCCTAAAGAGTAACGGAGGCGCCCAAAGGTTCCCTCAGCCTGGTTGGCAATCAGGTGTTGAGTGTAAGTGCACAAGGGAGCTTGACTGTGAGACCGACGGGTCGAGCAGGGACGAAAGTCGGGACTAGTGATCCGGCGGTGGCTTGTGGAAGCGCCGTCGCTCAACGGATAAAAGGTACCCCGGGGATAACAGGCTGATCTTCCCCAAGAGTCCATATCGACGGGATGGTTTGGCACCTCGATGTCGGCTCGTCGCATCCTGGGGCTGGAGTCGGTCCCAAGGGTTGGGCTGTTCGCCCATTAAAGCGGTACGCGAGCTGGGTTTAGAACGTCGTGAGACAGTTCGGTCCCTATCCGCTGCGCGCGTAGGAATATTGAGAAGGGCTGTCCCTAGTACGAGAGGACCGGGACGGACGAACCTCTGGTGTGCCAGTTGTTCTGCCAAGGGCATGGCTGGTTGGCTACGTTCGGGAGGGATAACCGCTGAAAGCATCTAAGCGGGAAGCCTGCTTCGAGATGAGTATTCCCACCCCCTTTGAGGGGTTAAGGCTCCCAGTAGACGACTGGGTTGATAGGCCGGATCTGGAAGCACGGTAACGTGTGGAGGTGACCGGTACTAATAGGCCGAGGGCTTGTCCTCAGTTGCTCGCGTCCACTGTGTTAGTTCTGAGGCAACGACCGTTGCCGGCTTAGAGCAGAACACCAACTGAAAAGTGTGCTTGTTCGCTCGAAACCAATAGGGTTTCGGTGGTTATAGCGTGAGGGAAACGCCCGGTTACATTTCGAACCCGGAAGCTAAGCCTTACAGCGCCGATGGTACTGCAGGGGGGACCCTGTGGGAGAGTAGGACGCCGCCGAACAATTTTTGGAAGGACCCCTGGTCACCAGCGTTCAGCTGGGACCAGGGGTCCTTTTGTTTTTCCAGAGCGCGTCGGGTACCCGGCTGCGCGAGAATGACTTGCGGTACCGAAGACAGGAGTCACCCATGTCCACCAACTCTCCCGACGATCGACCGGAGCGCGACCAGCGGCGACGGGACAGTGGTGACCGTGGTGATCGCGGCGGTGACCGGGGTGACCGAGGGGGCTACCGCGGAGATCGTGGTGGTTTCCGTCGCGACAACGACCGTGGTGGCTACGGTCGTCGTGACGACCGTCCTAGCGATGACCGCAGTGGTGACCGTGCTGGCGACCGCAGTGGTGACCGTGGTGACCGCGGTGGTTTCCGGCGTGACGACCGGCGGGATGACCGTCGCGACGATCGCCGTGATGATCGTCGGGGCGACGACCGTGGTGGCGACCGGGGTGGTTTCCGTCGGGACGACAACCGGGGCGGCGGGTACGGCCGGCGGGATGACCGACGTGAAGGCGATCGTGGACCGCGTCCGGCCTTCCGTCGCGACGACCGTTCCGCGGGTCCGCGTCGGGATGACCGTTCTGCGGGGCCGCGTAGGGATGACCGCGCCGTGGGGCCGCGTCGGGATGACCGTTCTGCGGGGCCGCGTAGGGATGACCGCCCCGTGGGGCCCCGTCGTGATGACCGTTCTGCGGGGCCGCGTCGGGACGATCGCCCCGCCGGGCCGCGTCGGGACGATCGTGACCGTGGTCCCCGTCGTGATGGAGACCGTCCGACCTTCCGCCGCGACGACCGTGGGGAGCGCCGGGACGACAACCGTGGTGGTTTCCGACGGGACGACAACCGTGCCGGCTTTGGGCGCCGTGACGATCGTCGCGGTGATGACCGCGGTGGCGATCGTGGTGGCTTCCGGCGTGATGACCGTCGTACTGATGACCGTCGTACTGACGACCGCCGTGATGGTGACCGTGGCGGTTTCCGCCGTGACGATCGGGACCGGGACCGTGGGTTCCGGAGTGACGACCGTGATCGTGGCTTCCGTCGTGATGATCGCAGCGGTGACCGCGGTGGCGATCGTGGTGGTTTCCGGCGTGACGATCGTGACAGGGACCGTGGTGGCGATCGTCGGGATGATCGTCGGAGCGATGACCGCGGTGGCGACCGCGGTGGCTTCCGCCGTGATGACAGCCGTGGCGAGCGGGGCGGATTCCGGGGGCGGGACGACCGTGGTGCCCGTGGGCCGCGTAGGGACGACCGGGGTGACCGCCCCGGTGGCTTCCGTGGGCGTGATGACCGGCGCGGCGGCGACGACCGACGCGGTGGCGGGCGCTTCCGTGACGAGCGTGACCGGGACCGGGAGCCGATCAGGCGGCTGCCGATCCCCGAGGACGTCACGGGCGACGAGATCGACAAGGACGTACGGCAGGAGCTGCAGAGCCTGCCGAAGGGGCTCGCCGAGGACGTCGCCAAGAACCTGGTGATGGTGGCCCGGCTCATCGACGAGGACCCCCAAGGCGCCTACGGCTACTCCAAGGTGGCCCTGCGGCTGGCGTCGCGGGTTGCCGCCGTGCGCGAGGCGGCCGGGTTCGCGGCGTACGCGAACCAGAAGTTCAGCGAGGCGCTCGCGGAGTTCCGGGCAGCGCGGCGGATGACCGGGAACGTGGACCTGTGGCCCGTCATGGCCGACTGCGAGCGTGGGCTCGGGCGTCCGGAGAAGGCGCTGGACATGGCCGGTACCGCCGAGGTGCACAAGCTCGACAAGGCCGGACAGGTGGAGATGCGGCTCGTCGCGGCCGGCGCCCGGCGTGACATGGGGCAGTTGGACGCGGCGATCGTGACGCTGCAGAGCCCCGAGCTGGCCTCTCACTCGGTACAGCCGTGGACCGCGCGGCTGCGGTACGCGTACGCCGACGCCCTGCTTGCCGCCAAGCGGGAGGACGAGGCTCGGGAGTGGTTCGCCAAGGCCGTTGAGGCCGACAAGGACGGCAGCACGGACGCCTCGGACCGGCTCGCCGAGCTCGACGGAGTCGAATTCGTCGACGCCCTTGACGAGGACGAGGACGAGGTCGTGGCCGAGGGGGCGGTCGAGGCCGAGGGGGCGGTCGAGAGCGAGCGCTCGGACGACGTCGAGCCCCAGGAAGCCGCCGTGGCGAAGGCCGAGGACGGCGACTGGGATGACGACAAGGACGACGACAAGGACGACGACGTGAACGACGACCACAAGGACGACGGCAAGGACTGACGGCCTTGTGTGAAGGGTGGGATCCCGGTTCCGGGGTCCCACCCTTTCTGCTGTCCCTGCCGCTACACGTCCAGCGCGCGCAGTACCAGGCCTGACGCCGGCTTCGGCCCGAACGATGTCGACTTGCGCGGCATGGTGACGCCCCGTCGGGCCAGATCGCGGACGACGTCCTCGCGGACCGGGTGCATCAGGACGGCCGTACCGCCGTCACGCTCGGCCTTCTCGACCGTGGCCGCCGTGTCGTGGATGTAGGTGATGCGGGCGGGGTCGTCCTCGGGGATGTGCCAGACGTGGTCGAGGAGAGCGGCGTGCAGAACGGTCGCGTCGAGGGTGCGCCAGGCGGCGGGGTGCTCGGCGGGGACCGTGCGGGACAGCAGGGCCGGATCCGGGCGGTCGATCAGGTGGAAGGCACCGTCGCCGGCCAGCAGGAACGCGTTGCCCTCGCGGGCCGCGTCCGCCAGTGCGTCCAGCGCCTGCGCCAACGGGACTTCGAGGCGGTGGACGCGGAACAGGCCGTCCAGGGCGGTCACCGCGTCCGCGACGGGCAGGCCGTGCAGGAGGCGGTGGATGGCGCGGACGCGCAGCGGGTAGCGGGCCGTGTCGACGAGGAGGACCAGGCCGTAGTCCCAGGGGCTGGGGGAGGGGTGCTCCGCGCGTAGACGACGATAGGTGGCCCAGCGGTGGTGGCCGTCGGCGATGAGGGCCTGATGGCGGGCGAGGTCGGACTGGACGCGGTCCATGTCGGACGGATCGGTGACCGACCACAGGCGGTGGCTGTGGCCGTCCTCCGTGGTCGTCGCGAGCAGCGGGGGCTGTTCGGCGAGGCGCTCGACGACCTCGGCGGTGGCGGACGCGGCGCCGTCGCCGCGGTAGGTCAGGAGCAGGGGCTCCAGGTTCGCGGAGGTGGCGCGCATGAGGGCGGCGCGATCGGCGACGACGTGCGGCATGACGTCCTCGTGGGGCAGGACCACGCCCTCCGACGGCTCCGACAGGCGTAGGGCGCCGATGACGCCGCGCTGGAGCAGGCCGTCGCCGTCGCGTTGTTCGTAGACGTACAGGCCCGGTTGGGAGTCGGTGGTCAGGACTCCTTCGGACAGCCAGCGGCGCAGAGTGCGGGCCGCCTGTGCGTTGCGTTCGGCGGGGGTCGTGGCCTGGGGGAGGATCAGCCGGACGATGTTGTGCGGGTCGGCGGACTGCAGGTGGTGCACTCCGTCGGGGCGTACGACGACGTCGTACGGGGGGGACGTCACGGCGGCCAGGTTGCCGACCCGGTCGGGGTCGTAGCGCAGGCCTCGGAACGGGGTGAGTTCCAGGCCTCGGGGCGCCGTTGCTTCCGAGTGACCTGCTGAGTTCATCCCGGCATCGTACGTGTGTCAGTGGCATGCGGGATGATCGGGGGAAATCCGTCGAACGAGGAGCGATGCGGAATGAGCCAGGGCGTCAGGACGAGGCCCGAGGGCAGTGGGCAGGCCCTGAGTGAGGCGTATGACACGGCGCTGCTCGATCTGGACGGGGTGGTGTACGCGGGCGGGAACGCGATCGCGTACGCCGTCGAGTCGTTGGCCACCGCGCGCGACGGCGGGATGCGGCTCGCGTACGTCACCAACAACGCGCTGCGCACGCCGGACACCGTGGCCGAGCACCTCACCGAGCTGGGCATACCGACGGGGTCGTCGGATGTCATCACCTCCGCGCAGGCGGTCGCACGGCTGATCGCCGAGCAGGTGCCGTCCGGTGCGCGCGTGCTCGTGATCGGTGGCGAGGGGCTGCGGGTGGCGCTGCGTGAGCGGGGCCTTGAGCCGGTGGAGTCGGCGGACGACGATCCGGCGGCGGTGGTGCAGGGGTTCGGCGGGCCCGACCTGCCGTGGGGCCGGTTCGCGGAGGCGTGCTATGCCATCGCGCGCGGGGTGCCGTGGTTCGCGTCCAACACCGACCTGACGATCCCGAGTGCGCGTGGGATCGCGCCGGGCAACGGCGCGGCGGTGGAGGTCGTACGGATCGCGACCGGTGCTGATCCGCAGGTGGCGGGCAAGCCGCTGCCGCCGATGCACCGGGAGACGATTCTGCGGACGGGTGCCGAGCGGCCGCTGGTGGTCGGGGACCGGCTGGACACGGACATCGAGGGGGCGTTCAACGGGGAGGTCGACTCGCTGCTCGTCCTGACCGGGGTCACGGATGGGCCGCAGTTGCTGGCCGCGCCGCCGCAGCACCGGCCGACGTATGTCGACGCCGATCTGCGGGGGTTGCTCACCGGGCAGCCGGAGGTCACCGAGGACGGGCAGGGCTTCCGGTGCGGCGGGTGGACGGCGACGGCCGGGGCCGAGACGCTGGAACTCGGCGGCGGAGGCGAGGCCTTGGACGGGCTGCGGGCACTGTGCGCGGCGGCCTGGACGGCGGCCGGGGACGGTGTGTGCGAGCTGGACGGGGGGAAGGCGCTGGCACGGCTGGGCTTGTGAACCCATGGCCCGTACCCGTGACTGGCCCGTGAAAGGCCCACGAACGTTCGTGGCACCGGATCGTGACTGAATGCGAGGGTAGGCTAACCTAACTACGTGTTGGTCGACAGTCCCCCCGAACAGCGCGCGGAGACCGCCCCCGCGCCCCCGAACCGCAGGGCGATACGAGTCGTTGGATTGTTCGTGTCGGTCGTGATGCTGACGATCGTCGCGGTGGCGAGCATCGCGATCGGCGCCAAGGCGCTCTCCGTCCCCGAGGTCTGGCACGGGCTGTTCGAGGATTCGGGGACGTACGCCGACGTCGTCGTGGCCGACCGGCTGTCGCGGACCGTGCTGGGTCTGCTCGTCGGCGCCGCGCTCGGGCTGTCCGGCGCCGTACTGCAGGCGCTCACCCGCAATCCGCTGGCCGATCCCGGGCTGCTCGGCATCAACGCGGGGGCGTCCGCCGCTGTCGTCACCGCGATCTCCTTCCTCGGGGTCACCTCGCTGAGCGGGTATGTGTGGTTCGCCTTCCTCGGCGCGGCCGCTGTCGGGGCTCTGGTCTGGTTCCTGGGCGGCAGCCGGGGGGCCACGCCGGTGCGGCTCGCGCTGGCCGGCACCGCGATCAGCGCCGCGCTCTACGGCTATCTCCAGGCCGTGATGATCCTGGACAACGCGGCGCTGAACCGGATGCGCTTCTGGACGGTCGGTTCGCTGTCCTCGGCGACCGGCTCGACCATCACGCAGGTGCTGCCGTTCCTGCTGGCCGGCTCGGTCCTCGCGCTCGCCCTGGCCCGGCCGCTCAACGCCGTGGCCATGGGTGACGACACCGCCAAGGCGCTGGGCGCCAACCTGAACCGCACCAGGGCGCTGTCGATGCTCGCCGCGACCGTGCTGAGCGGGGCCGCGACCGCCGCCTGCGGGCCGATCGTGTTCGTGGGGCTGATGGTCCCGCATGTCGTGCGGTCCTTCACCGGGCCCGACCTGCGCTGGATCCTGCCGTACGCGACCATCCTGTCGCCCGTGCTGCTGCTGGGCTCCGACGTCCTCGGCCGGATCGTCGCGCGCCCCGCGGAGGTGCAGGTCGGGATCGTCACCGCGCTCATCGGCGGCCCCGTGTTCATCTTTCTCGTACGTCGGCGGAGGCTGGCCCAGCTGTGAAGACCACCCGTGCCCTCAGGACCCGCGGCGGCCTGTCGATCCGGCTGGACGCCCGTGCTGTCGCCGTCGTCGCAATCCTGTCGCTCGCCGCGCTCACCGCGAGTGTCGTGCTGATCGGCACCGGCGACTTCCCGATCCCGCCCGCCGACGTGCTCAGGACGCTGGTCGGCAACGGCAGCGCGAGCCAGGAGATCATCATCAACGATCTGCGGCTGCCGCGGGTCCTGGTCGGACTCCTGGTAGGCGCCTCGCTCGGACTCGGGGGTGCGCTGTTCCAGGCCATCTCCCGTAATCCGCTGGGCAGTCCGGACGTGCTCGGGCTCGGACAGGGGGCCGCGGCCGGTGCGCTGATCGTCATAGTGCTGATGTCCGGGAACGCGGCCCAGGTCACCGCCGGGGCGCTCCTGGGCGGAATCGTGACCGGGCTCGCCATCTATCTGCTCGCCTGGAAGCGGGGGGTGCACGGCTATCGGCTGGTGCTGGTCGGCATCGGTGTGGCGGCGATCCTCACGGCGCTCAACAGCTATCTGCTCACCATCTCCGACCTCACCGACGCGGCCAGTGCCGTGGTCTGGATGACCGGGTCGCTCGACGGCCGTGACTGGGACCAGGTCTGGCCCCTGCTCGGGCTGTGCGCCGTGCTCGTGCCCCTCGTCCTCGCCAACACGCGCGGGCTGCGGATGACGGAGATGGGCGACGACGTCTCGTACGCCCTCGGGGTGCGTGTCGAGCGGCTCCGGATGATGCTGCTCGTGGTCGCCGTCCTGCTCACCGCGACCGCCACCGCGGCGTCCGGACCGATCAGCTTCGTGGCGCTGACCGCGCCGCAACTGGCCCGTCGGCTGACCCGCTCGCCCGGACCGAACCTGCTGCCGTCCCTGTGCATGGGTGCCACCCTCCTGGTCACCGCCGACTGGCTCTCGCAGCGCGCGTTCGGTGCCGACCAGCTGCCCGTCGGCGTGGTCACCGGCGCGCTCGGCGGGGTCTACCTGCTGTGGCTGCTGGTCATCGAGCGCAAGGCGGGCCGGATATGAGCGTCGACAGCAGCGCCCGTAACGGGCTGAACAACCGAAGGAGCACTGTGAACCGCCTGTCCGCCGAGAACGTGACGCTCGCCTACGACCAGCGGGTCATCGCCGAGGAGTTGTCGGTGGAGATACCCGACAACTCCTTCACGGTGATCGTCGGCCCGAACGCGTGCGGCAAGTCCACGCTGCTGCGGGCGCTGTCACGGATGCTCAAGCCGAGCCGGGGGCGGGTGCTGCTCGACGGGCAGGTCATCCAGTCGATGCCGGCGAAGAAGGTCGCCCGCACCCTGGGGCTGCTTCCGCAGTCGTCGATCGCACCCGACGGGATCACCGTCGCCGACCTGGTCGGCCGCGGCCGGTACCCGCACCAGGGGATCCTGCGGCAGTGGTCGACCGAGGACGAGCGGGTCGTCCAGGAGTCGATGGCGCAGACCGGGGTCGCCGAACTCGCCGACCGCTATGTCGACGAGTTGTCCGGCGGCCAGCGCCAGCGGGTGTGGATCGCGATGGCGCTCGCCCAGCAGACGCCGTTGCTGCTGCTCGACGAGCCGACGACCTACCTGGACATCCAGCACCAGATCGACGTCCTCGACCTGTGCGCCGAACTGCACGAGGAGCAGGGCCGCACACTGGTCGCCGTCCTGCACGACCTCAACCACGCCGCGCGGTACGCCACGCACCTGATCGCCCTGAAGAACGGCACCGTCGTCGCCGAGGGCGCGCCGAACGACATCGTCACCGCCGACCTGGTCGAGGAGGTCTTCGGACTGCGCTGCCAGGTCATCGACGATCCGGAGACGGGCACGCCGCTGGTGGTGCCGGCGGCACGCAAGGCTCGGACGGGTGCGGTGGCTACAGAAGCTTCCTGAGGCGGAACAGGTCCTTGAGACCTGCCTCCAGTTTCACCCGGCCCGAACCCCACGCCTTCGCGAAGTTCAGTTCGCCGTTCACCAGGGCCACCAGGTCGTCGCCCGCCATGGCGAGTCTGATCTGGGCCTTCTCCGGTGGCGGCCCCTGGAGCGTGTCCGCCACCTCGATCCGGCCGTCGACGAGCCGACCGACGAAGGTGACGTCCAGGTCGGTGATGTGGCAGCTCACCGAGCGGTCCAGGGCCGCGGCAGTGCGGACGTCCCCCTCGGCGGTCTGCAGGGTGTCCGAGAGCTTTTCGAGTGCGGCGCGGCACTCCTCGATCGTGGCCATCGCGATCGACGTTACCCCAGGGCTACGAGGTAGCGTCTGGGCATGAGCGACTCAGTGCCCGAGGTCGCGGTCCGGGCGGAAGCGGAGGTTCCGGCGTCGGACGCCCCGACCTCGACGTATGTACCGGCTCCGACGGCCGTACCTGACGCACCCGAGGTGATCGACGTACCCGACGCACGCGAAGTGCCGGACGTACGCGACGTGTCGGACGTACCCGAAGTTCCCGATGCGCGCGTCCCGGACGAACCGGACGGCCAGGCTGAATCGGACTACGACCCGGCGGCGCCCGCCCCCCTGGCCGTCCCCCGCGCCCCCACCGGGAACGCCGAGGTGGACGCCCAGCTGGCTCGGCTCGGAGACGCCGACCACCTCGCCACAGACGGGCACGTCGAGGTGTACGAGGATGTACACCGGGGGCTGCGCGACGCGCTCACCGCGCTCGACGCCCGCCCGGGACCTCCGGTGCCCCCGCCCGCCCGTCATCCGACCACCGCACCTCAACGAGGCCCTTCGGGCCCCGCCTTCCAGTCAGTACGAAACAGGAGCTGAACCGAACGTGGCAGGAGTCGCACGTCGCCGTCTCGACGCGGAGCTGGTCCGCCGGAAACTCGCGCGCTCGCGCGAGCACGCCGGGCAGCTGATCGCCGCCGGGCGGGTCACCGTCGGGAAGACCGTCGCGACCAAGTCCGCCACCCAGGTGGAGACCGCGGCGGCGATCGTGGTCTCGGCCGACGACAGCGACCCCGACTACGTGTCGCGCGGCGGCCACAAGCTCGCCGGCGCGCTCACGGCGTTCGTACCGGAGGGGCTTGTCGTCGAGGGGCGGCGGGCGCTGGACGCCGGCGCGTCCACCGGGGGTTTCACGGATGTTCTGCTCCGGGCGGGAGCCGCGCACGTGGTCGCCGTGGACGTCGGATACGGACAACTCGCATGGTCTCTTCGGAGTGATGAACGCGTCACCGTCAAGGACCGTACGAACGTACGCGAGTTGACGCTCGAAGTGATTGATGGGGAACCAGTGGATCTTGTCGTGGGGGATCTGTCCTTCATCCCGCTCGGACTGGTACTGCCCGCCCTGGCGCGGTGCGTGAAGCCGGACTCCGACCTGGTGATGATGGTCAAGCCGCAGTTCGAGGTGGGGAAGGAGCGGCTGGGCAGTGGGGGAGTCGTACGGAGTCCGCAGCTGCGCGCCGACGCCGTGCGCGCGGTGGCGGGGCGGGCCTGGCAACTGGGGCTCGGCGTGAAGGGTGTCACCGCCAGTCCGCTGCCCGGGCCGTCCGGGAATGTCGAGTATTTTCTGTGGCTGCGGTCGGGTGCACCCGAACTGGACCCGGCTGACGTTGACCGTGCAGTGGCGGAGGGGCCGCGTTGAGCCAGAACCGAGCTCGTACTGTTTTCCTGCTGGCCCACACCGGGCGGCCCGCGGCGATCCGCAGCGCCGAACTGGTGGTGAAGGGGCTGCTGCGCGAGGGCATCGGCGTACGCGTCCTGGAGTACGAGGCCGCCGACCTGCCGCTGCCGAGCGAGGTGGAGCTGGTCAAGGAGGCGACTCCCCAGTGCCTCGACGGATGCGAGCTGCTGATCGTGCTCGGCGGTGACGGGACGCTTCTGCGTGGCGCCGAGTTCGCCCGGGCGTCCGGGGTGCCGATGCTGGGCGTCAACCTGGGGCGCGTCGGATTCCTCGCGGAGGCCGAGCGGGACGACCTCGACAGGGTCGTCGAGCGGGTGGCGAGCAAGGCGTACGAGGTCGAGGAGCGGATGACCGTCGATGTGGTCGTGCATCGCAACGGGGACATCGTGCACACCGACTGGGCGCTGAACGAGGCGGCCGTGCAGAAGGTGTCCGCCGAGAAGCTGCTCGAAGTGGTGCTGGAGATCGACGGGCGGCCGGTCACCGGGTTCGGGTGCGACGGGATCGTGCTGTCCACCCCGACCGGGTCGACCGCGTACGCCTTCTCGGCGGGTGGGCCGGTGGTGTGGCCCGAGGTCGAGGCGTTGCTGATGGTGCCGATCAGTGCGCACGCGCTGTTCGCGAAACCGTTGGTGACCTCGCCGGACTCCGTGCTGGCGGTGGAGGTGCTGCCTCATATCCCGCCGGGGGTTCTGTGGTGTGACGGGCGGCGGACCGTCGAGTTGCCGCCGGGTGCGCGCGTCGAGGTGCGGCGGGGGGCTGTGCCGGTGCGGCTGGCCCGGCTGCATCACGCTTCGTTCACGGATCGGTTGGTGGCGAAGTTCGCTCTGCCGGTCTCCGGGTGGCGGGGGGCGCCCCACTAGCGGTTCGACACAGCCCCGCTCCCCTGGGGCACCTCCACTCACCTGGGTGACAAGTGCCGGCTGTGCGCATTCGTTACCTGCACCTTCACATCACAGGACCGGGGGCCGTCGCACTTCCCCTCTCCGACCTCGTAAGGTCGTGTCCGTGTTGGAGGAGATGCGGATACGGTCGCTCGGAGTCATCGACGACGCGGTCGTGGAGCTGTCGCCCGGCTTCACCGCCGTCACGGGTGAGACGGGTGCGGGCAAGACGATGGTGGTCACCAGCCTCGGGCTGTTGCTCGGTGGACGTGCCGACCCGGGGCTCGTGCGGATCGGGGCGAAGAACGCTGTCGTGGAGGGGCGGGTCAGCATGTCCGCCGGCGACTCCGCCCTCGTGCGGGCCGAGGAGGCCGGGGCCGAGCTCGACGACGGGGCGCTGCTGATCAGTCGCACCGTTTCCGCCGAAGGGCGGTCCCGGGCGCACCTGGGCGGGCGCTCCGTGCCGGTGGGGCTGCTCGCCGAGCTCGCCGACGACCTGGCGGCCGTGCACGGGCAGACCGACCAGCAGGGGCTGCTGAAGCTGTCCCGGCAGCGGCAGGCCCTCGACCGGTACGCGGGGGACGCCGTCGCCGTGCCGCTGGCCAAGTACGGCGAGGCCCATCGGCGGATGCGGGCGGTGTCCGTGGAGCTGGAGGAGATCGTCACGCGCGCGCGTGAGCGGGCTCAGGAAGCCGACCTGCTGCGGTACGGGCTCGACGAGATCGCCGGCGTCGAACCGCGTGCCGGGGAGGACGTGGAGCTGGCGGAGGAGGCGGAGCGGCTCGGGCACGCCGAGGCGCTGTCGTCCGCCGCCACGGCCGCTCACGCCGCACTCGCCGGAAACCCGGAGGATCCCGAGGGCATCGACGCGACGACCTTCGTCGCGGGCGCGCAGCGGGCTCTGGACGCCGTTCGGTCGCACGACCCGTCGCTGGCCGCGCTCGCGGACCGGATCGGGGAGATCGGGATCCTGCTGGGTGACGTGGCGGGGGAACTCGCCGGGTACGCCGACGACCTGGACGCCGATCCGCTGCGGCTGGCGGCCGTCGAGGAGCGGCGGGCCGCGCTGACCGCGCTGACGCGGAAGTACGGCGAGGACGTCGCCTCGGTGCTGGCCTGGGCCGAGCACAGTGCCACGCGGCTCACCGAACTGGACGGCGACGACGAGCGCACCGGGGAGCTGACCGCCGAACGGGACGCCCTGCGGGCCGAACTGGGCGGGCTGGCGCAGGCGTTGACCGACGCGCGGACGGAGGCAGCGGAGCGGTTCGCGGCCGCCGTGACCGCCGAGCTGGCCTCGCTGGCCATGCCGCACGCGCGCGTGTCCTTCGACATCCGGCAGACCGAGGACCCGGAGGGTGTCGAGGTCGGCGGGCGTGCGGTCGCCTACGGGCCGGCCGGTGCCGACGAGGTCGAACTGCTGCTGGCCCCGCATCCGGGGGCGCCGCCCCGGCCCATCGCCAAGGGCGCGTCAGGGGGTGAGCTCTCCCGCGTGATGCTGGCGGTGGAGGTGGTCTTCGCGGGGAACGATCCGGTGCCGACCTATCTCTTCGACGAGGTCGACGCGGGTGTCGGCGGCAAGGCCGCGGTGGAGATCGGGCGGCGGCTGGCCCGGCTCGCGAAGACCGCGCAGGTGGTGGTCGTGACCCACCTGCCGCAGGTCGCCGCGTTCGCCGACCGGCAGTTGCTGGTGGAGAAGACCAACGACGGCTCGGTCACCCGGTCCGGAGTGAAGGTCCTGGAGGGGGAGGAGCGGGTCCGGGAGCTGTCCCGGATGCTCGCTGGTCAGGAGAACTCGGAGACGGCCCGGGCCCACGCGGAGGAGCTGCTGGCCACGGCCAGGGCGGATGGCTAGGCCTGCTGCTCGGGGCTCGGCGCCTGCTGCTCGACGAGTGGCGAGCGGCCGCGCACCGGGCCGAGGAGTCTCCTCGTAAGGTGATCGGACGACCCGCTGTGCTCGCGGGGCCGATCGCGCGCGGGGCGTGGCTTGCGCGTCCCCCAGGGTGAACAGTGCGGGCACATGTGTGCGGAATCATGTCCTCCTTCACTCGTGTGGGTGACCCCGGCCGCCGTGCCGTCAGGGCGTACGGCCGACGGCGTTCCCGGAACACCCGTACGTACTGGCATCCTTGGATCAGAACGCAGTACGCGTAGGAAGCGCGCGGTACACCCCCTCCGCCCGACACCTTCTGTACGTTTCCTCGTGACCGCCCGACGCCGAACCAGGAGCCCCGGCCACGTGACCCCCGTGAGCAGCCACTCACCGCCCGGCCAGTCGCCGCTGCGCACCGTGCAGGTGCTCGGCGGGGGCAACGCCGGCAGCAGCGCGCATGTGCGCTCCCTGGCCTCCGGGCTGGTGGCGCGGGGCGTGCGGGTCACCGTGTGTGCCCCCGTCGAGGCCGATCGTGCCTACGACTTCACCGGCGCCGGTGCTGAACACGTGCACGTGCCGCGCAGCAGTGACCCCGGGTCCGTGGCCGCGCTGCGGCAGGCGTGCACCGGCGCCGACCTGGTGCACGCGCACGGACTGCACGCCTCCTTCCGCGCCGTGCTCGCGCTCAGCGGACGGCGCACCCCGCTCATCGTCACCTGGCACGACCGGGCGTACGCCGAGGGCGCGCGCGCCCACTTCCTGCGGCTTCTGGAGCGACGGGTGGTCAAGACCGCCACCGTTGTACTCGGCACCACCTCCACCCTCGTGGACCGGGCACGCCGTACCGGAGCACGGGACGCGCGGCTCGCCGCCGTGGCGCTGCCCGGTCCGCGCGAGACCCTCGAGCCGGAGGACCCCGACCGGCCGCAGGCCAAGATCCGGGCCGAACTCGGTGCCACCGGGCGTCCGTTGCTGATGGCCGTCGGCTCCCTCGACCGGCACCGGGGCTACGACATGCTGCTGGACGCCGCGCGCGCGTGGCGCCACCTCGATCCCGTGCCGCTGGTGGTGATCGCGGGAGAGGGACCGTCGCGCGCCGAGTTGCAGGGGCGGATCGAGGGCGAGGGGCTGCCGGTCCGGCTCATCGGACGGCGGGAGGACGTCACCGAGTTGCTCGCCGCCGCCGACCTCGCCCTGCTGCCGAACAGCGGGGAGTCGCGGTCCGTCCTCGCCCAGGAAGCGCTCCACGCGCGCGTGCCGCTCGTCGCCACCGCCTCCGGCGCCGTCCCCGAACTCGTGGGCGACGCGGCCGAACTCGTCCCGCCGGGACACCCCGAGGCGTTCGCCGACGCCGTCGTACGCCTCCTCGGCGACCCCGAGCGTCAGGAGTCGCTCCGGGACAAGGGCGCCCGGCAGGCGGCCACCTGGCCCTCCGAGGACGAGACCGTCGCCCAAGTCCTCAGCGTCTACGACGAGTTGACCCAACTCAGGCCGTTGATCTAGCCCGCGGCAGGCACTGGAAACGCCGGACTACGGCACCAGCCGGCGTGCCCGCAGGGCCAGGCTCAACGCCAGTACCGTCTGCGGATCGTCGAGATCGGTACCCAGCAACTCCCCGATCCGCGCCAGTCGGTTGTACAACGTCTGCCGGTTGAGGTGGAGTTCGCGGGCCGTCTCCGCCTTGCGTCCCGCGTGCGCCAGATACGTCTCCAGGGTGGGCAGCAGCGGCGGCTTGGAGCGGCGGTCGTGGTCCCGGACCGGACCGATCGCACGGTCCACGAAGGCCGCCAGGTCCGGTTGGTCGCGCAGCCGCCACAGCAGAAGGTCGATGTCCAGGCGGCGGGCGTCGTACCAGGGGCGGTCCGACAGGCCCTGGGCCGCCGTCGCCGTCTCCGCCGCGTGCCTGAGCCCCGCCGACGCCGCCGCCCAGCCGCCGGCCACCCCGACGACCACCACCGGCGGCTGCGCCCCCGGCCGCTGCGTCCCGGCCCGCTCCACACCCGCCCGCAGCGCCGCCGCCACCCGGTCCGCGACGGCCGACCTCTCCGACTCCGACCGCAGACCCAGCAGCAGCGGGACACGGCCCTCGACCGGTCGTACGCCCAACAGGACCGGCACCCCCAACGACGCCAGCTCCTCCGCGACCGCACGCGCCAGGACCGCCCAGCCGCCGCCCGGGGGCAGGGCGTCCCCGAGTCGCATCACCACGGGCAGCAGCGGGCTGTCACCCGGCTTGAAGCCCAGAACGCGCGCCTGCGCGGGCGCGTCCTGGGCCGCCACTCGGCCCTCGGCGAGGTCGGTCAGGAAATCCCCGCGTCCGCGCGCCGCCAGCTCCTCCTCCTGGCGGGCCTGCATCAGGACCACGGCCAGGATGCCGGCGGCCCGTTCGGCGGCCATGCGGTGCACGGGCGCGAGCGGCGCGCGTACGGGCAGCAGGACGAGGCGGGCCCGGACCGCCCCCGTCCCCGGCCCGCCGCCCGGAACGTCCACCAGGACCGAGCCGGCCGGCGGGGTGTCCTTGTACTGGCCGCGCAGCCCCTCCCACACCTGGAGCGGATCCGTGCCCTCGGGGCCGGCCCCCGCGGCGAACAGGAGCCGGCCGTCCGTTGTCTCCAGGAAGACCGGGTTGCCGCCGAAGTCGGCCAGGATGCCGAGGACCTGCGGTATCCCGCCGCGGCCCAGCAGGGCCTCCGTGCAACGACGGTGCACCTCTTCCGCCCGCTGGAGCAGGGCGTAGTGACCGTTGACGATCTCGGTGTGGATCTCCTCGGTGACGGTCACGAACGGCACCTCGCGATGCAGTTGGACCAGCGGCAGACCGGCCGCGCGGGCCGTGTCCACCAGGGCCGCGGGCAGCCGGGCGAAGCGCGGGCCGAGTTCCACGACGAGGGCCGCGATGCCACGTTCGACGAGGGTGCGCACGAACACGCGCTGGTCGACCGGGCGGGTGCCGAGGCCGTATCCCGTGGTCAACAGCAGTTCGCCGCCCTTGAGCAGCGAGGCGATGTGGGGCACCTCGCCCGCGTGTACCCAGCGGACGGTTCGGTGCAGCCGGTCGGCGCCCGCGAGGACCTCGGGCAGGCCGCCGCGCAGGCCCGGCAGTTCGAGAGCGCGCTGCACGGTGATCCCGCCGCCGTGGGTCTCGAATCGTTGGTCCGTGCGGCTGTCCATGCATCGGACGCTACCCGCGGACTCGTTCCGGGGACATCTCCGGACCGTCGCGGGGGCGGTCCGCCGGACGCAGCCGCCCCAGGAAACCCCAGGAAACCCCAGGAAACCCCAGGAAACCCCAGGAAAGCTGACGGCTCTCAGGCCGGACCGATGTTGTGGTTGAAGCGGAAGACGTTGTCGGGGTCGTACCGCCGCTTCACCTCCGCCAGCCGCTGACTGTTCTCGGCGCCCACGCCGGCCACGACCCGGTCGCTGCCCTCGTCGCCGATGAAGTTGAGATAGACCGCGCCGGTACTCCACGGCCGGACGTCGGCGCGGACGTCCCGAACCCACTGGACGCATCGCTCGTCGTCCGCGGGGTCCTCCCAGAGCCCGAAGGGGTGCACACCCCACGGTGCCTCCCGGTAGGGCGCGGGATACTCGTGCGGGCCGGCTTCGATCGCCCCTCCCTGGGGGAACAACGCGAGCATGCTGCCAGTAGGCACGGGCAGGGCCTCTCCCCGGGCGCAGAGGGCGGCCAGGAAGTCGTCGGGCGCGCCCGTCAGATACTCCGCCGACCAGTAGTTCCGCATTCCGGGCGGATTGTCGAGCATGCACTGGACGTCGGCGTACGGCATCGCCCCGACGACCTCCGACTCGTGCGGCAGCGCCAGCAGCGGCTCGGCCAGCTTGCGCAGGTCCGCCTCGGACCCGGCGTAGGTCAGCAGCACCCCGCACAGCAGCGTGCCGACCAGGTGCGGCGGTACGAACTCCTCGGGCGGGCCGGTGAGGTGGATGAGGGCGCCGCCCGCCTCGTCAGGGCCGGCCGTGATCACGTCGCGGTAGGTACGGGCGACCTCGAGGCCGTGCTCCGGGAGGTACAGCAGCAGCGCGATGGAGAACTCCGGCAGCTCGTGCAGTTTCAGGGTGATCGCGGTCGCGACGCCGAAGTTGCCGCCGCCGCCGTGCAGGGCCCAGAACAGGTCCGGGTTCTCGTCGTTGCTCGCGTGCACCCGGCGGCCGTCGGCTGTGACCAGTTCCACGCCCAGGAGGTTGTCGACGGCCAGTCCGCAGCACCGGTCCAGCCAGCCGGTGCCGCCGCCCAGGACGAAGCCGCCGACACCGGTCGTCGACGCCCGGCCTCCGGTGGTGGCCAGGCCGTGGGGCTGGGTGGCCCGGTCCAGGTCGCTCATGATGGCGCCGCCCGCGACCCGTACCGCCTCGGCCGCGGGATCCACGGTGACAGCGCGCATATGACGCAGGTCGATCACCACCGAGCCGTCGCCCAGCGCCATGCCCGCCACGCTGTGCCCGCCGCCGCGCACCGCGACCGGCAGATCGAGGCTTCGGGCGAAGCGGATCGAGCGCACCACATCGGTCTCGTCCACGCACTGCGCGATCACCGCCGGCCGCCGGTCGATCATGGCGTTGAAGACGGTCCGGGCGTCTTCGTACCCGGGGTCCCCCGGGGCGAACACGTCGCCGACCAGATCCTCGCGCAACGCGGTGAGAGCCGCGCCCGCCTTCGAGAGGGAAGCCATGGCCGCCCCCTTCCGAGAAGGGGCCATTGTCTGCTTCCACCCTAGGCGGGCCCGGCTTTCAGGGCTCGCTCAGCCGCCGTACGCCCCCGACGCCGTCAGGCGCAGGGCCGTGTCGATGAGAGGCACGTGGCTGAAGGCCTGCGGGAAGTTGCCGACCTGGCGTTGCAGACGGGGGTCCCATTCCTCGGCGAGGAGGCCGAGGTCGTTGCGCAGGGACAGGAGCTTCTCGAACAGCTTGCGGGCCTCGTCCACGCGGCCGATCATCGCGAGGTCGTCCGCCATCCAGAACGAGCAGGCCAGGAAGGCGCCTTCGTCGCCGGGCAGGCCGTCGACGCCCTCGTTGTCGCCCGAGGTCGGGTAACGCAGGATGAACCCGTCCGAGGTGGACAGCTCCCGCTGGATCGCCTCGATCGTGCCGATCACGCGCTTGTCGTCCGGAGGCAGGAAGCCCATCTGCGGGATCAGCAGCAGGGAGGCGTCCAACTCCTTCGAGCCGTACGACTGTGTGAAGGTGTTGCGCTCCTTGTCGTAGCCCCGCTCGCACACGTCCCGGTGGATGTCGTCGCGCAGTTCACGCCACTTCTCCAGCGGGCCGTCCGCGTCGCCGGACTCGATCAGCTTGATCGTGCGGTCGACGGCGACCCAGGCCATCACCTTGGAGTGCACGAAGTGGCGGCGCGGGCCGCGCACCTCCCAGATGCCCTCGTCCGGCTCGTCCCAGTGCTGCTCCAGGTAGCGGATCAGCTTCAGCTGGAGCAGCGAGGCGTAGTCGTTGCGGGCCAGACCCGTCATGTGGGCCAGGTGCAGGGCCTCGGTGACCTCGCCGTACACGTCCAGCTGGAGCTGGTGCGCGGCGCCGTTGCCGACCCGGACCGGCCCGGAGCTCTCGTAGCCGGGCAGCCAGTCCAGCTCGGCCTCGCCCAGCTCGCGCTCGCCGGCGATGCCGTACATGATCTGCAGGTTCTCCGGGTCACCGGCGACGGCCCGCAGCAGCCACTCGCGCCAGGCACGGGCCTCCTCGCGGTAGCCGGTGCGCAGCAGCGAGGAGAGGGTGATGGCCGCGTCCCGCAGCCAGGTGTAGCGGTAGTCCCAGTTGCGGACACCGCCGATCTCCTCCGGCAGGGATGTGGTGGGCGCGGCGACGATGCCGCCCGTCGGGGCGTACGTCAGCGCCTTCAGCGTGATCAGCGAGCGGACCACTGCCTCGCGGTAGGGGCCGTGGTACGTACAGTGCTCGACCCAGTCCCGCCAGAAGTCCTCCGTCGCCTCCAGCGACTGTTCGGGCTCCGGCAGCGGCGGCGGCTGCTTGTGCGAGGGCTCCCAGGAGATGGTGAACGCGATCCGGTCACCGGGGGCGACCGTGAAGTCCGCGTACGTCGTCAGCGACTTTCCGAACGTCTCGGCCTCTGTGTCGAACCACACGGAGTCCGGGCCGGCGACGGCCACCGTACGGCCCTCGTGCTTGTGCACCCACGGGACGACCCGGCCGTAGGAGAAACGCATCCGGAGCGCCGAGCGCATCGGGACCCGGCCCGAGACGCCCTCCACGATCCTGATCAGCTGCGGAGCGCCGTCACGCGGAGGCATGAAGTCGATCACCCGGACCGTGCCGCGTGGGGTGTCCCACTCGGACTCCAGGATCAGCGAGTCGCCGCGGTAGCTGCGCCGGGCCGCGGTGGGCGGCTCGGCGTCGGACGCGTGCGCGGGGCCGATCCGCCAGAATCCGTGTTCCTCCGTGCCGAGCAGACCGGCGAAGATGGCATGCGAGTCGAAGCGGGGCAGGCACAGCCAGTCCACCGTGCCGTCCCGGCAGACCAGGGCAGCGGTCTGCATGTCTCCGATGAGTGCGTAATCTTCGATGCGCCCGGCCACGTGCAACTCCAGTCGAACGGCCACGTCACCCCCCGGAACAGGGGGCTGTCGCTGGTGCGGTCAAGGGGGTCTTGGTAATGCGTCGTTGAGCGGTGAATCAAAACAGTCGTGCCGCTGTGAGGCAAAACGACAACTGTCTCTCAACGAACTGACGAGCTCTCGTTGTTCCGGTGGTTACGGGCGGGGGTGGTGCCGTGTTGCCGGCCGGGCTCGGCAGCGAGTGTCCGAGCAGGATACGACGCACGCAGATGATCTGCGTGCCGCCCCGGGCAACGCGGGCGGGCCGAACGGGTGAGCGTGGGGTGAGAAAAGCGTAAGCGCGTGCGGGTCTGTGGCGACCTGTGTGCGGAGCGTGGCCGGAAGCCACCTCGTCCGGTCGCTGATACCCTGGTAGCCCGTGGACCGGTGGGCACGAAACCCCCGAACCGCAGCGACGGCACCTCCGGAGAGCCTCCGGTTCGGCAGCCGCACCGCACCTCCAGACCGCGACCACGGGAGCCCCGCCTTGGCCATGCCGACCGCTGCTTTTCGAAACAGCACAGCCACGACGACCAAGCACATCTTCGTCACCGGGGGTGTCGCCTCCTCGCTCGGCAAGGGCCTGACGGCCTCCAGCCTCGGCATGCTGCTCAAGGCGCGGGGCCTGCGCGTCGTGATGCAGAAGCTCGACCCGTACCTGAACGTGGACCCGGGCACGATGAACCCCTTCCAGCACGGTGAGGTGTTCGTCACCAACGACGGCGCCGAGACCGACCTGGACATCGGCCACTACGAGCGTTTCCTCGACCGTGACCTGGACGGCTCCGCCAACGTCACCACCGGCCAGGTGTACAACACGGTGATCGCCAAGGAGCGGCGTGGCGAATACCTCGGCGACACCGTCCAGGTCATTCCGCACATCACCAACGAGATCAAGCACCGCATCCGCCGCATGGCGACCGACGAGGTCGACGTCGTGATCACGGAGGTCGGCGGCACGGTCGGCGACATCGAGTCGCTGCCGTTCCTGGAGACGGTCCGCCAGGTCCGGCACGAGGTCGGCCGTGACAACGTCTTCGTCGTCCACATCTCGCTCCTGCCGTACATCGGTCCCTCGGGTGAGCTGAAGACGAAGCCGACCCAGCACTCGGTTGCGGCTCTCAGGAACATCGGTATCCAGCCAGACGCGATCGTGCTGCGCTGCGACCGCGAGGTGCCCACCGCGATCAAGCGCAAGATCTCGCTGATGTGCGACGTCGACGAGGCCGCCGTGGTCGCCTGCCCCGACGCCCGCTCGATCTACGACATCCCGAAGACCGTGCACGGCGAGGGCCTGGACGCCTACGTCGTCCGCAAGCTGGACCTGCCGTTCCGTGACGTGGACTGGCGGACCTGGGACGACCTGCTCGACCGCGTCCACAACCCCGACCACGAGATCACCCTCGCCCTGGTCGGCAAGTACATCGACCTGCCCGACGCCTACCTCTCGGTCATCGAGGCGCTGCGTGCGGGCGGCTTCGCCAACAAGGCCCGCGTGACGATCAAGTGGGTCACCTCGGACGACTGCAAGACCCAGGCCGGCGCCGCCCAGCAGCTCGAGGACGTGGACGGCATCTGCATCCCCGGCGGCTTCGGCGACCGCGGTGTGCTCGGCAAGGTCGGCGCCATCCGCTACGCCCGCGAGAACAGGATCCCGCTGCTGGGGCTGTGCCTGGGCCTGCAGTGCATCGTGATCGAGGCCGCGCGCAGCCTGGCCGACATCCCGGACGCCAACTCCACGGAGTTCGACGCGGCCACCTCGCACCCGGTCATCTCCACCATGGCCGAGCAGCTCGACATCGTCGCCGGCGATGGCGACATGGGCGGCACGATGCGGCTGGGCATGTATCCGGCCAAGCTCGCCGAGGGGTCGATCGTGCGTGAGGTCTACGACGGCAAGGAGTACGTCGAGGAGCGCCACCGGCACCGCTACGAGGTGAACAACGCCTACCGCGTGGAGCTGGAGAAGAAGGCGGGCATCCTGTTCTCCGGCACCTCGCCGGACGGCAAGCTCGTCGAGTACGTCGAGTACCCGCGCGAGGTCCACCCCTACCTGGTCGCCACCCAGGCGCACCCGGAGCTGCGCTCGCGTCCGACGCGTCCGCACCCGCTGTTCGCCGGGCTCGTGAAGGCGGCCGTCCAAAGGACAGAGGCCGCGCGGGAGAATTCGAAGTAACACACCAGTTGTACGGTGGCCGGGGTGCGATCCTTCAAAAGGTGAGCACTCCGGCTGCTTTTTTTCGCGCGTGGCCGCCGTGTGTCAGGCGGCTTTCGGCCGCTGTACGCCGCGTGGCTTCTGTACGTCTGGAAGGACAGGCATGACGATCAAGGACACCCCCGAGGAGTGGCGGATCCGGTCGACGGAGACCCCCTTCGTGGGCAACAAGACCTCCGTCCGCACGGACGAGGTGGTCATGCCCGACGGCTCGGTGGTCCACCGCGACTACCAGGTCCACCCCGGTTCGGTGGCCGTCCTCGCCCTCGACGACGAGGACCGGGTCCTGCTGATCAAGCAGTACCGCCACCCGGTGCGGCAGAGGCTGTGGGAGATCCCGGCCGGCCTGCTCGACGTGCCCGGCGAGAACCCGCTGCACGCCGCCCAGCGTGAGCTGTACGAGGAGGCGCACGTCAAGGCCGAGGACTGGCGGGTGCTGACCGACGTCTACACCACGCCCGGCGGTTGTGACGAAGCCGTACGGATCTTCCTCGCCCGTGGCCTGTCCGAGGCCGAGGGGGACCGCTTCGAGGTGGAGGACGAGGAGGCCGACATGGAGCACGCGCGGGTGCCGGTCGACGACCTCGTCCGGGGTGCGCTGGCGGGCGACCTGCACAACAACTGCCTCGTGGTGGGCGTGCTTTCCCTGGTCGCGGCGCGGGGTGGTGACGGGCTCGACGCACTGCGTCCGGCGGAGGCGCCGTGGCCCGCGCGTCCTTTCGACTCCTGAACGCCCGCACCCCCGTTCCGGAACGTTCACATCTCCCATCCGGTGTGACCATCGGCTGATCCGATCGGGGGACGTGTCCGCCGCGCTCCGCCCGGAAGGTAGCAGAGCGTGAACTAGGCTCTGGAAACGCCCGAACCGGAGTCCCGGCGGGCTTGCGCGTGCGGTGGGACGGGAGTGTGGCCCGTGACGGATCAGGCGGTGGACGCAGACGGTGCACGGCTGTCGGCACGGGTTTTCGCGGACGTCCAATTCCTCGGCCGCACACGGGAATTGAAGGAACTGCGCGCCGACATCGAGCGCGCGGGACTGGATACGATCTCCGGCCGCAAGGCCCCCCGCGCGCGCGTGCTGCTCATCGCGGGCAGGCCCGGTTCGGGACGCACCGCCCTCGCCGCGGAACTCGCCCGGCAGGTCGCGGACCGTTACCCGGACGGGGTCCTGCGGGCCCGCCTCGGCGAGCCCGACGGCACGCCCGTCCCGGTCGAGCGCACCGCCCGCGAACTGCTCGCCGCGCTTGAGGCGCCCGCCCCGGCCGGAGCCGCCGAGGACGACCTCACGGCGACCCTTCGCGAGGCCCTCAGCGACCGCCGGATGCTGCTCCTGCTCGACGACGCGGCCACCGCCGCCCAGGTCGACGCCCTGCTGCCGGACACCCCGGAATGCCTGGTCGTCGCCGTCTCCGGGGGCCCGCTGACCGGGATCGCGGACGTCCGGCCCTGCACCCTGGGCGGCCTCGACACCAAGTCGGCGGTGGAGCTGCTGTCCCGGCACACCGGGTCGGTCCGCGTCACCGTCGATCCGCGGGCCGCCGAGGGCCTGGTCGTGGCGTGCCAGGCCCAGCCCGCTGCGCTGACCCTGGCCGGTGGCTGGCTCGCCGCCCGTCCCAAGGCGGCCGTCTCCGACTTCGCCAAGCAGCTGCACGCGGAGGGCGACGAGGGCACCCCGCTCAGCCGGGTCTTCCGGCTCGTGTACGCGTCCCTGCCCAGCCCCGCCGCCCGGATCCTGCGCCTGCTCGCCCTCGCCCCGGCCGGGCTGGTCGACCCGCACACGGCGTCCGCGCTGGCCGGCTGCTCGGTGAACGGCGCCCGCACCGCCCTGGACGACTTCGTCGCCCTCGGCCTGCTCCGGGCGGTGGACTCGCCGCTGCCGCAGTACGAGGTTCCCGGCTGTCTGCACCCCCTGCTGAAGGCCCTCACGGAGACCGAGGACCGGCCCGCCGAACTGCAGCTGGCCCGGGCCCGCATGCTGGAGCGGACCGTACGGCTGCTGCAGTCCTGCCGGGCGATCACCGAGACCGACAGCCCCGAGGCCCGCGAGAAGCTCCTGGGCATGCCGCGCGCGCTGCGCTTCCCGACTCCCCGGGCGGCCGCCCAGTGGCTGACCCTCCGCAAGCCCGCCCTGCTCGCCGCGGCCCGCCTAGCGGTCGCCGACGGGGAGCTGGACACCCTCGCCCGGCGTCTGATGTCCCAGCTCGTCCGGGCCCTGGTGGCCCACTGCGGCACCCGGGCCGTCGCGCCCGACCTGTACGGAGTCCACCGCCTCGTCCTCGACGTGGCCGAGCGCCGGAAGCTGCCCCGCGAGAAGGCCGCCGCGCTGCTGAACCTCGCCGACCTGGACGCCCGGACCGGCCGCACGGACGAGGCGCTGGCGCGATATCGGGCGGCACTGGACGCCGGGCGGGAGGCGAACGACCCGTATGCGACCGGCCGTGCGATGGAATCCGTGGGCGGCGCCCACCAGGAGCTCGGGGACTACGACCGGGCAGCCGACTGGTACGGCCGCGCCCTCGCCCAGCGGCTGGCCCGGGACGAGCGCGCCGACGCCGCCCGGCTGTACGGGCGTATCGCCGCCGTACACACACTCGCGGGCCGATACGGCGAGGCGCTGCGTGGTTGGCGGGCAGCGGCGGCCGGGCACCGCAAGGACGGCGATGTGGCCGCCCACGCGCGGGCGTTGAGCGAACTCGCGCGCGTCCAGGAGTACGCCGGACGCCTCGAGGAGTCGCTGCGCACCTGCCACGAGGCGCTGGAGTGGGCGCGCCGGGCCGAGGACGTCCGTCTCCAGGCCGCGCTCCAGCTGCGGCTCGGCGACACGCTGGAGCACCTCGGTGATCCGGCGGCGGCCTCGCTGCACCGGGGCGCGGCCGAGCGGCTGCTGGGCGAGGAGCTTCAGGAGCCCGAAACACCGGCCGAACCGGGGCCGGAGCAGGCCCTTCAACTGGAACAAGACGCTAACGCCTGCGAAATCCGTAGTGCATCCGCTGAAGATTGATGCAATGAAAGGCTAGACAGCGGGAACGCCTTCATTAGACTGGCTCTGCCGCGCCTTCTCCTGCGGTGCGTCCTGGTGTGCCCGAGCATGCCTGGGTATGTCTCGTAATGCCCCCACATTCTCTGAGTCAAGGACCGTGATCGACGTGAAGGTCGGCATCCCCCGCGAGGTCAAGAACAACGAGTTCCGGGTGGCCATCACCCCCGCCGGCGTGCACGAGCTGGTGCGCCACGGCCACCAGGTCGCCGTCGAGCGGGGTGCCGGTCTCGGCTCCTCGATCGAGGACGGCGAGTACGTCGCGGCCGGCGCCCGGATCCTGGAGACCGCCGACGAGGTGTGGGCCACCGCCGACCTGCTGCTCAAGGTCAAGGAGCCCATCGCCGAGGAGTACCACCGCCTCCGCAAGGACCAGACGCTCTTCACGTACCTGCACCTGGCCGCCTCCAAGGAGTGCACCGACGCCCTCGTCGAGTCCGGCACCACGGCGATCGCATACGAGACGGTGGAGCTGCCCGGCCGCGCGCTCCCGCTGCTGGCCCCCATGTCCGAGGTCGCGGGCCGCCTCGCCCCCCAGGTCGGCGCCTACCACCTGATGCGCGCCAACGGCGGCCGCGGGGTACTGCCCGGCGGCGTCCCGGGCGTACTGGCCGCGAGGGCCGTCGTCATCGGAGGTGGTGTCTCCGGCTGGAACGCGGCGCAGATCGCCATCGGCATGGGCTTCCACGTGACCCTGCTCGACAAGGACATCAACAAGCTCAAGGAGGCCGACAAGGTCTTCGGGACGAAGATCCAGACCGTCGTCTCCAACACCTTCGAGCTGGAGAAGGCCTGCCTGGAGGCGGACCTCGTGATCGGCGCCGTGCTCATCCCGGGCGCCAAGGCCCCGAAGCTCGTCACCAACGAGCTCGTGTCCCGCATGAAACCGGGAAGTGTCCTTGTCGACATCGCGATCGATCAGGGCGGCTGCTTCGAGGACTCCCGTCCGACCACCCATGCCGAGCCGAGCTTCCCGGTCCACAACTCGGTCTTCTACTGCGTCGCCAACATGCCCGGAGCGGTGCCCAACACCTCCACCTACGCGCTCACCAACGCGACGCTGCCGTACATCGTCGAACTCGCCGACCACGGCTGGGTGGCGGCGCTGCGCCGGGATCCCGCGCTCGCCAAGGGGCTCAACGCGCATGACGGCAAGGTCGTTTACCGCGAGGTCGCCGAGGCGCACGGCCTGGAGCACGTGGAGCTCGACGCACTGATCGGCTGAGCGACGACCTTAAGTCTCCTTTTGGTAAAGGTCGATACGTCAACAGAGGTCGTCAACCCCGCGCACCTGGCCGGACCTTGCCCGACAAGGTCCGGCCAGGTGTGTGTATGGTCACTTTGCGGCTCTCGGTCAACTCGCCTCGAACGTAACCCTTGAACCGATTCGTACACCGGTGAAACCCACCGTGCGACGGCCGTACGCCCTTGACAGAGGGATGTTTCATTGCCGACACATCCTGCCGGGTCCGGCGGATTGTGTTGCTGCAAACGCCCGACACGCCATAGAGTCGCCAACCGTCGGCATGGTGCCACGCCGACCTGTCTAGAAGTTTCCTGGTCACCAAGGAGGTAAGACGACTTGTGAATGAGTCGACATTTTCTCCCGGGGGTGGTCAACCAGGAATGCCTGCAGGGGCCCAGGACCCCGAGGGGTTCGAGGCTGTCGGCTCCGTCGCGGTGCGCACCTTCGCAGCCCACCAGAGTCCGCAGGTGACTAGGACACACCAGAGCATGGATGGCCATCACGTGAACGCCATGGCCGGCGACGGAAGTGGCGCGCCCCACAACCAACTCGCCGACTACGACGAACTGCCCGACGGGCACTTCTACGACCCCGACGCCGAGTACGAGCCCGATCCAGAGTACGCGGCCACGCTCGCGCCCGACGCCGCCCGACAGCGCCGTGAGCGCGTCGGTCCGACCGGACGCCCGCTGCCGTACTTCCCGATCCCGGGCCCGCTCGCCAGTCACGGCCCCGCGACGATCATCGCGATGTGCAACCAGAAGGGCGGCGTCGGTAAGACGACGTCGACCATCAACCTGGGTGCCGCCCTCGCGGAGTACGGCCGTCGTGTGCTGCTCGTGGACTTCGACCCGCAGGGCGCGCTGTCGGTGGGTCTCGGTGTCAACCCGATGGAGCTCGACCTCACCGTCTACAACCTGCTCATGGAGCGGGGCATGGCGGCCGACGAGGTGCTCCTGAAGACAGCGGTCCCCAACATGGACCTGCTGCCCAGCAACATCGACCTGTCCGCCGCCGAGGTGCAGCTGGTCTCCGAGGTCGCGCGCGAGTCGACATTGCAGCGTGCCCTCAAGCCGCTGCTGGCCGACTACGACTACATCGTGATCGACTGTCAGCCCTCGCTCGGCCTGCTCACGGTGAACGCCCTGACGGCCGCGCACAAGGTGATAGTGCCCCTGGAGTGCGAGTTCTTCGCCCTCCGTGGTGTCGCGCTGCTGACCGAGACCATCGAGAAGGTCCAGGAGCGGCTCAACCCGGAGCTGGAGCTCGACGGGATCCTCGCCACGATGTACGACTCGCGCACCGTGCACAGCCGTGAGGTGCTCGCGCGGGTCGTCGAGGCGTTCGACGACCACGTCTACCACACGGTCATCGGGCGCACGGTCCGCTTCCCGGAGACCACGGTCGCCGGTGAGCCGATCACCACGTACGCGTCCAACTCCGTCGGTGCCGCCGCCTATCGCCAGCTCGCCAGGGAGGTGCTCGCCCGGTGTCACGCCGAGTGAGTCTGCCGGGGGCCGACGAACTGTTCCGTACGACAGGGGGCACGGCGCTCCAGCCGTCCGCTCCCCGGCGCCCGGTCAACGGCGAGGCCCGGGTGCCGGCGCCCGCGGGGGAGTCCGACGGGGCCGCCGTCACGGCGACGCCGTCCACGTCCGAGGACGCACCGCAGTCGGTGCCGGCCCAGGGCGGTGACGGCGACGGCGCGGAGCATGTGGCGGCCGACTCGGAGCCGGCCGGGGCCGGTGAGTCCCGCAGCCGGGGCGCCGACCCCTCCGGACGTCGTCAGGCGACGCAGGAAGGTTCTGCCTCGGCTGCCAACGGGGCGGCGCCGCGCGGCAAGCGCGGACGGGCCCCCTCGCGCCGTCCGAGCGGACGGGAGCGGCACGACGAGAAGATCACCGTGTACGTCTCCGCCGAGGAGCTGATGGATCTGGAGCACGCGCGTCTGGTGCTCAGGGGCGAGCACGGGCTGGCGGTCGACCGCGGTCGGATCGTCCGCGAGGCCGTCGCCGTGGTGCTGGCCGATCTGGAGTCGCGCGGGGACGCGAGCATCCTCGTACGACGGCTGCGCGGGCGGTAACGGTAGCCTGCGGGGGCCATGACCTCGAACGACGTTCCCCCGGGCCCCGGCGCAGCCGCCGGTCGCAGGCGTGCGCTGGGGAGAGGGCCGGGGGCAGTTCCCGTTCCTGTGGAAGCCCCGGCTCCGCCGGCGGAACCGCCGGTGGTGGAGCACCCCGCTCCGGCTGAACCCTCAACTCCCGCTGAACCGCCCGCTCAGGCCGGATCTCCCGCTCCAGTGGAGATTTCCGCGCCTGTGGAGCACGAGGAGCCCGAAGGGCCCGAAGAACCCGGCGACGGTGTCTTCAAGGTCCGTCTCTCCAACTTCGAGGGGCCCTTCGACCTCCTCCTCCAGCTGATCTCCAAGCACAAGCTGGACGTCACCGAGGTCGCCCTGTCCAAGGTGACCGACGAGTTCATGGCGCACATCCGGGCGATGGGTCCGGACTGGGACCTCGACCAGACCACCGAGTTCCTGGTCGTCGCCGCCACGTTGCTGGACCTGAAGGCGGCCCGGCTGCTGCCCGCAGCCGAGGTGGAGGACGAGGCCGACCTGGCTCTGCTGGAGGCCCGGGACCTGCTGTTCGCCCGGCTTCTGCAGTACCGCGCCTACAAACAGATCGCCGACATCTTCAGCGGCCGGCTCGACGACGAGGCCCGCCGCTACCCCCGTACCGTCGGACTCGAACCGCACCACGCCGAACTGCTGCCCGAGGTGGTCATCAGCATCGGCGCGGAGGGCTTCGCGAAGCTCGCGGTCAAGGCGATGCAGCCCAGGCCCCGGCCGCAGGTGTACGTCGATCACATCCACGCGCCGCTGGTGAGCGTCCAGGAGCAGGCCCAGATCGTGGTCGCACGGCTCAGGGAGCGGGGCGAGGCGACCTTCCGGGCGCTGATCGAGGACACCGACGACACACTGACCGTCGTGGCGCGCTTCCTGGCGCTGCTGGAGCTGTACCGGGAGAAGGCCGTCGCCCTGGAGCAGGAGACCGCCCTCGGGGAGCTGCTGGTGCGCTGGACCGGCGGGGACGGGGGCGATACGCCGAGGGTCACCGACGAGTTCGACCGGCCGCCCGAGGTGCCCAAGGCCGAAGCCAGAGACGAAGCCAGAGACGAAGCCGGCGAAGCCAAGGAGAAGAAGGCGTGAGCGAGGACACGACCGACGTTCCGGCCGGGCTGCGCACCGTCGCCGACCTCGATCTCAAACCGGCCCTGGAGGCAGTCCTGATGGTCGTGGACGAGCCCGCGACCGAGGAACACCTCGCGAAGATACTCCAGCGGCCGAAGAGGCAGATCGGGGACGCGCTGCGGGAGCTGGCCGACGAGTACACCGTGCAGGGGCGCGGCTTCGAGCTGCGGCTGATCGCGGGCGGCTGGCGTTTCTACAGCCGCCCCGAGTACGCGCCGGCCGTCGAGGGCTTCGTCCTGGACGGCCAGCAGGCCCGGCTGACCCAGGCGGCGCTGGAGACCCTGGCCGTGGTCGCCTACCGCCAGCCGGTCAGCCGCAGCCGGGTCTCCGCGGTGCGCGGAGTGAACTGCGACGGCGTGATGCGCACTCTTCTCCAGCGCGGTCTGGTGGAGGAGGCGGGCACGGAACCCGAAACAGGTGCGATCCTGTACGTGACGACGAACTACTTCCTGGAGCGGATGGGCCTGCGCGGTCTGGACGAGCTCCCGGAGCTCGCGCCCTTCCTCCCGGAGGCGGAGGCGATCGAGGCCGAGACACAGGAAGGCGTACCGTCGTTCGATCCGGACGCCCCGGACGCGGACGACGGTCCCACGACGAACCCGACGACGACGGAACTTTGATGCGAAGCAGCGGCAGCGGTAGCGGCAAGAGCGGTGGGCGCGGTAACCACCGCGGGGCCGGCAACAACAGGGACCAGAAGCAGGGCCAGGGTCAGAGCAAGGGCCAGGGTCAGAGCAAGAGTCAGGGCCAGAGCAAGGGCCAGGGCCGTCCCAGCAAGCCCCGCCCCGAGGAGCGCCGCTACGACGTGGGACCCAGCGCGTCTCATGAGGGCCCGAAGGCCGGTCGCGGCGGCGCGGCCCGCGGCGGCGCCAAGGGCGGCCCGAAGAGGCCCCAGCAGAGCAGGCGGACGGCCCCGGCGACCTCACGCGAGTACGAGACGCGCGCCGAGGAGCGCAACCGCGAGCGGTACGCGGGCAAGAAGGACGTCAAGCTGCCCAAGACCTTCCCGGGCGCCGAACAGGAGGGGGAGCGGCTGCAGAAGATCCTCGCGCGCGCCGGCTACGGCTCCCGGCGGGCCTGCGAGGAGCTGATCGAGCAGGCGCGGGTCGAGGTCAACGGCGAGATCGTCCTGGAGCAGGGCAAGCGGGTCGACCCGGAGAAGGACGAGGTCAAGGTCGACGGCCTGACGGTGGCGACGCAGTCGTACCAGTTCTTCTCGCTGAACAAGCCGGCCGGTGTCGTCTCGACGATGGAGGACACCGAGGGACGGCAGTGCCTCGGCGACTACGTCACCAACCGTGAGACCCGGCTCTTCCACGTCGGACGGCTCGACACCGAGACCGAGGGCGTCATCCTGCTCACCAACCACGGTGAGCTGGCGCACCGGCTGACCCACCCCAAGTACGGCGTGAAGAAGGTCTACCTCGCGCACATCGTGGGTCCGATCCCGCGCGACCTGGGCAAGCGCCTCAAGGACGGCATCCAGCTGGAGGACGGGTACGCGAAGGCGGACCACTTCCGGGTCGTCGAGCAGACCGGCAAGAACTACCTGGTCGAGGTGACCCTCCACGAGGGCCGCAAGCACATCGTCCGTCGCATGCTCGCCGAGGCGGGCTTCCCGGTCGACAAGCTGGTCCGGGTCTCCTTCGGGCCGATCACCCTGGGCGACCAGAAGTCGGGCTGGCTGCGGCGGCTGTCCAACACGGAGGTCGGGATGCTGATGAAGGAAGTCGATCTGTAGGCAACCCCGTGGCGGCGTCGGCGAGTTCCGCTGAGGCGCAGGCGGCCGGTATCCCGTTGCGGCGGGGCCGGCCGCTTTCTTGCGTGTACGCACCGCCGCCCCTTATGGTCAAGGTGACGATTAAAAGAGCCTCGTCGCTCCTCCAATCACTTCGGGAAGGACACCGTCCACCTATGACCATGACCGCCACGAAGCGCGCCGCGACCGGCGCGCTCACGGGGCTCGCCCTCGGCGACGCGCTCGGCTTTCCGACCGAGTTCAACGACGTGCCGTCGATCCTCGCCAAGTGCGGGCCGTGGCGGGAGATGGCGCTGCCGACGCCCGCGATCGTCACCGACGACACACAGATGACGTTGGCGCTGGCCCGGGGCCTGCGGGCGGCCATGGACCGAGGGGTGCTCGGTCCCGACCTGGCGGAGCCCGTGCGGCGGGAGTTCATCGCCTGGAACCGGTCGCCGGAGAACAACCGGGCGCCGGGCAACACGTGTCTGAGGGCCTGCGAGCTGCTGGAGCTTCCGGACCGGCCCTGGCAGGACGCCAGCCAGCTCGGCTCCAAGGGCTGCGGCGCCAATATGCGGGTCGCGCCCGTCGGCCTCGTCCCCGGGCTGAGCGACGAACAGCGCGCGGGCGCCGCCCAGTTGCAGGCCGCGCTCACTCACGGCCATCCGACGGCACTCGCCGCCTCCGACCTCACCGCGCATGCCGTACGGCTGCTCGCGCAGGGGGCCGAGCCGGCCGCGCTGGCCGGGCTGCTGCGGTCGTACGCGGACGAGAACCGCAGCCACTACCACGAGCGCTGGCTCGGCGATCTGTGGACGCGCAGCCACGACCCCTCGCCCGAGCAGTTCATAGCGCGCGGATGGGACGAGTGCGTGGGAGTCCTGGACCGTCTCCAGGAGGCGCTGCGGGCCCCCTCGCCCGAGACCGACCCGTGCCTGGCCACCGGCGCGGGCTGGATCGCCGAAGAGGCGCTGGCGACCGGGCTGTTGTCCTTCCTGCTCTTCGTCGACGAGCCGCTGACGGCCCTGCGGCGCGCCGCCTGCACCTCCGGCGACTCCGACTCGATCGCCTGCCTGGCGGGCGCGTTCGCGGGCGCGCACCTGGGCGCGGAGGTGTGGCCCGGGCAGTGGGCGGACCGGATCGAGTACCAGAGCGAGCTGGCGACGTTCGGGGCGCTCTGGGACGCCTGACGGGCCGCTGGTGACCGCCCGTCGGGCGCCGGAGGAGACCGGTGGCGGACTGCTGGTCGGACGCCCGGAGGGCGGGCCGGTGACGAACGGGCGGCCCGGGTGGTCCTCAGGCCAGGCGGATCGAGTCGCCCTGCACCGTGATCTTCTTCTCGGGCAGCGGTCGCGTCGCCGGATCGTGGGCCACCGAGCCGTCCGTGATGTTGAACTTGCTGCCGTGGCAGGTGCAGTTGATGGTGCCGTCCGAGACGCCGGCCACCGGACACTGCGCGTGTGTGCAGATGTTCGAGAATCCCTTGAACTCGCCCTGCTTGGGCTGGGTGACGACGATCCCCTCGTCCTTGAAGATCTTGCCGCCGCCGACCGGGATGTCGGTCGTCCTGGCCAGTTCCTGCCCGGGGGAGGCGTTCGAGGAGGCCTTGTCGTCACCGGACTCGCCGCAGCCCGCGGTCAGCGCCGCAGCGCCCGCCCCGCCCGCCGCGAGAAGGATGGTGCGCCGCGTGGGGCTGTCGGTCATGTCGTCACTCCGAAGATGCGTGAGAACCAGAGGGCTGAGGCCGGCCGGACGAGGCGAGAGCGGTGAGGACCGGCCCGCCGACGAGCGGCAGCGGCCTGCCGGGCAGCCGTTGCCGACGGAGCAGCATCGTGGCACCGAAAGCACCGAAGAAGAAGCACCGCAGGACCGAGTCCCTTCGCCACGCCCACGTGGGTGTTCTCCCCGCAAGTGCCGGAGTGGGGAGAATTGGACCACATTGTCAAGGTATGAGGAGGGTGTCTCAGGGGGCGGGCGCCGCATACCGGACCGACGGGGGCTGACTACGCTGGACACACCAAGAGCCGTACATCAGCAAGGAGCATCGCCGTGGCGGTACGAGCGGTCCGGGGCGCCGTCCAACTCGACAAGGACGAGGCCGGCCACATGGACGAGCAGGTCGGAGCCCTGCTCACCGCCATCATGGAGCGGAACGGCCTGACCGCCGACGACCTGATCAGCATCTGGTTCACGGCCACGCCCGATCTGCACAGCGACTTCCCGGCGGCCGCCGCCCGCAAGCTCGGCACCGGCTTCGCCGACGTACCGCTGATCTGCGCCCAGGAACTCGACATCGAGGGCGCCATGCCCCGGGTGGTCCGGGTCCTCGCGCACATCGAGTCCGCCCGGCCCCGCGCCGACATCGCGCACGTCTACCTCGGCGCCGCGGGGGCCCTGCGCAAGGACATCGCCCAGTGAGAACCGCCCTTGTCATCGGAACCGGCCTCATCGGTACGTCCGCCGCGCTCGCGCTGACCGAGCGTGGCGTCGTCGTCCACCTCGCCGACCACGACCCCGAGCAGGCCCGCACCGCCGCCGCGCTCGGCGCCGGCACCGACGAGGCGCCCGAGGGGCCCGTCGACCTCGCGATCGTCGCCGCCCCTCCCGCCCACGTGGCCGGGGTCCTCGCGGACGTCATGCGCCGGGGTGCCGCCCGTGGCTACATCGACGTGGCCAGCGTCAAGGGCGGTCCGCGCCGCGAGCTGGAGGGGCTCGGCCTGGACCTGTCGCCGTACATCGGCACCCACCCGATGTCCGGCCGCGAGAAGTCGGGCCCGCTGGCGGCCACCGGCGACCTGTTCGAGGGCCGGCCCTGGGTGCTGACGCCGACCCGCGACACCGACACCGAGGTCCTGAACCTCGCCCTGGAGCTGGTCTCGCACTGCCGCGCGGTGCCGGTGGTGATGGACGCCGACGCCCACGACCGAGCCGTCGCGCTCGTCTCCCACATGCCCCATCTGGTGTCCAGCATGGTCGCCGCACGTCTGGAGAACGCCGAGGAGACCGCCGTACGGCTGTGCGGCCAGGGCATCCGGGACGTGACCCGGATCGCGGCCTCCGACCCCCGGATGTGGATCGACATCCTGTCCGCGAATCCCGGGCCGGTCGCCGACCTCCTCACGGACGTCTCCGCGGACCTCGAGGAGACGGTCCGGGCCCTGCGCGCCCTGCAGTCCTCCGACGAGGACAAGCGCCGGGAGGGCACCGTCGGCATCGAGGGCGTCCTGCGGCGCGGCAACGCGGGCCAGGTCCGCGTGCCCGGCAAGCACGGGTCCGCCCCGCGGGCGTACGAGGTCGTGGCCGTCCTCATCGACGACCAGCCGGGCCAGCTGGCCCGCATCTTCGCGGACGCCGGGATGGCCGGGGTCAACATCGAGGACGTCCGTATCGAGCACGCGACCGGGCAGCAGGCGGGCCTGGTGCAGCTGATGGTGGAGCCGAAGGCGGCGCCCGTGCTCACGGTGGCGCTGAAGGAGCGGGGCTGGGCCATCCGGCAGTGACCGCCCGCGCCCGAGCGTGCCGATCATCCGTCTGTAAGAGGGGGCCCGGGGAGCCAGTAACCTTGTGCAGGGCACGATCGCGCCCCGCACACCCCACCGCACCGCACCAGGAAGGTGTCCCCCCGTGGAAAACGGCGCCGCCCAGCCCGTGATTGTCGCCATAGACGGTCCCTCCGGCACGGGTAAGTCGAGCACGTCCAAGGCCGTCGCCGCGCAGCTCGACCTGAGCTACCTGGACACCGGCGCCCAGTACCGGGCGATCACCTGGTGGATGGTGACCAACGGGATCGACACCGACGACCCGTCGGCGATCGCCGCCGTGGCCGGCAAGGCGGACATCGTCTCCGGCACCGACCCGGCGAACCCCACGATCACGGTCGACAGCACCGACGTGGCCGCCGCGATCCGCACCCAGGAGGTCACCTCCAAGGTCAGCGCGGTCAGCGCGGTGCCCGATGTGCGGGCTCGGATCACCGAGCTGCAGCGCTCCATCGCGGCCGGCGCCGAGAAGGGGATCGTCGTGGAGGGCCGCGACATCGGTACGACCGTGCTGCCCGACGCCGACCTGAAGGTCTTCCTGACCGCCTCCGCCGAGGCCCGCGCGGCCCGGCGCAGCGGCGAGCTCAAGGGCGCCGACGTCAACGCCACCCGCGAGGCCCTGATCAAGCGGGACGCGGCCGACTCCAGCCGTAAGACCTCGCCGCTCGCCAAGGCGGACGACGCGGTCGAGGTCGACACCACCGAGCTCACCCTCGCGCAGGTCATCGAGTGCGTCGTCACGCTCGTCGAGGAGAAGCGGGACGCGAAGTGAGTGGTCCGTCCGTGCCCTCGGAGAAGGGCGCCGAGGTGGGGCGGCGCATCGGCGTCGGCCTGATGTACGGCCTGTGGAAGCCGCGGGTGCTGGGTGCCTGGAAGGTGCCCGTGTCCGGTCCGGTGATCTTCGCCGTCAACCACTCCCACAACATCGACGGCCCGATGGTCATGGGCGTGGCGCCGCGGCCGACGCACTTCCTGATCAAGAAGGAAGCGTTCATCGGACCGCTCGACCCCTTCCTGCTCGGCATCGGGCAGGTCAAGGTCGACCGCGACACCACCGACCGCACGGCGATCACCCAGGCGCTGGGCGTGCTGGACAACGGCGGGTGCCTCGGGATCTTCCCGGAGGGCACCCGGGGCGAGGGAGACTTCGCCGCGCTGCGCGCAGGGCTCGCGTACTTCGCCGTACGCGGCGGCGCACCGATCGTCCCGGTGGCCGTCCTGGGAAGTTCCGACCGGCCCGGACGGTTGGTCAAGGGGCTGCCTCCGCTGCGCAGCCGCGTCGACGTCGTCTTCGGCGATCCCTTCGAGGCGGGCGACGGCAGCGGACGACGTACGCGCAAGGCGCTCGACGAGGCGACCGAGCGCATCCAGAAGCAGCTCACCGCGCACCTGCAGAACGCCAGGCGGCTGACCGGCCGCCGGTGAAAAAAGCCGGGCGTCCACGAGGGCGCTGGGCGACACTGAGTAGTGGATCAACCGGAGGAAACCGGATGCTCCACCGATCACCACGATGAACGAGGTACGGACTTCATGAACGACCACATCCACTCCGACGGCTCGGGCGAGGAGCACGACCACGGAGCGCTCGGCGATGCCGAGTACTCGGAGTTCATGGAGCTCGCCGCGGAAGAGGGCTTCGACATCGAGGACGTCGAGGGCGCGATCGAGGCGGCCGGTCACGGTCCGCTTCCCGTCCTCGCCGTCGTCGGCCGCCCGAATGTCGGCAAGTCGACCCTGGTGAACCGGATCATCGGCCGCCGTGAGGCCGTCGTCGAGGACAAGCCGGGTGTCACCCGCGACCGGGTCACCTACGAGGCCGAGTGGGCGGGCCGCCGCTTCAAGGTCGTCGACACCGGCGGCTGGGAGCAGGACGTCCTCGGCATCGACGCCTCCGTGGCCGCCCAGGCCGAGTACGCGATCGAGGCCGCCGACGCCGTCGTGTTCGTCGTCGACGCCAAGGTCGGCGCCACCGACACCGACGAGGCGGTCGTACGGCTGCTGCGCAAGGCGGGCAAGCCCGTGGTCCTGGCCGCCAACAAGGTCGACGGCCAGAGCGGCGAGGCCGACGCGGCCTACCTGTGGTCCCTGGGCCTCGGCGAGCCGTACCCCGTCTCGGCGCTGCACGGCCGCGGCACCGGCGACATGCTGGACGCCGTCCTGGAGGCCTTGCCGGACGCCCCCGAGCAGACCTTCGGCACCGGGGTCGGCGGCCCGCGCCGCATCGCTCTGATCGGCCGCCCGAACGTCGGCAAGTCCTCGCTGCTGAACAAGGTGGCCGGCGAGGAGCGCGTCGTCGTCAACGAAATCGCGGGCACCACCCGCGACCCGGTCGACGAACTCATCGAACTCGGCGGCGTGATCTGGAAGTTCGTCGACACGGCGGGCATCCGCAAGCGCGTCCACCTCCAGCAGGGCGCCGACTACTACGCCTCGTTGCGCACCGCTGCCGCCGTCGAGAAGGCCGAGGTGGCGGTCATCCTGATCGACGCCTCCGAGCCCATCTCGGTCCAGGACCAGCGGATCGTCAGCATGGCCGTGGAGGCGGGACGCGCGATGGTGATCGCCTACAACAAGTGGGACACCCTCGACGAGGAGCGCCGCTACTACCTGGAGCGGGAGATCGAGACCGAGTTCGGCCAGGTCGCCTGGGCGCCCCGGGTGAACGTCTCGGCGCAGACCGGCCGGCACATGGAGAAGCTGGTCCCGGCCATCGAGACGGCCCTCGCCGGCTGGGAGACCCGGGTCCCCACGGGCCGCCTGAACGCCTTCCTCGGTGAACTGGTCGCCGCCCACCCGCACCCCGTGCGGGGCGGCAAGCAGCCCCGCATCCTCTTCGGTACCCAGGCCGGCACCAAGCCCCCGCGGTTCGTGCTGTTCGCGTCCGGTTTCATCGAGGCGGGCTACCGGCGCTTCATCGAGCGCCGCCTGCGCGAGGAGTTCGGCTTCGACGGCACGCCGATCCACATCTCGGTGCGGGTGCGCGAGAAGCGCGGCAAGAAGAAGTGACGCCGGTATGAGGAAGGGCGGCCCCGACCGGGGCCGCCCTTCCTCATACCCGCCGAACACCCGGGACCGTCTCAGGCGCCCCTGCGAGGCCCGGGCGGCAGCGCCGCCGGAACGTGGTGCATCCCGGTGCTGTGCGCGCTGTGCTGCTGCCCGATCTGCCCCACCCGCTGCCACTGCGACTGCTGCCGGGCGCTGTACGCCCCCGCGCTGTACGCGCTGTAGGAGTTGTTGAACGAGCCCGTGCTGTGCGGGGTGTTCCCGAAAGCGGTGAAGCCCAGCTCCTCCTCGCCGCTGCGGTCACCCGGCAGCGAACGGAACGACTTGACGTACTCGGCGTAGAGCGCGTCGTAGATCGGCGTGGCCGATGGGCCGCCCAAGCGGTCCTGAGTCGACCGCGCGGACGGAACCGACTGGTAGGGCTGGCGGCGGGGAACGTCGTAGATGTGCACGTATGTCCAAACGACCCCGAGCCATCGGGGATGCGGCCGGGGCGCCCTTTAGGGGCGCCACCCCAGCCGCGGAACCGCTGCCGCTCAGGTCCCCGCGAGCGGCAGCGCCGCCGCGACCAACTGCCCGTTCGCCGCTGCCTTGTCCAGCGCGCCCCGCAGCAGGTCCTCGCGCGGCTGCCGGCCGATCGACCCCACCGGTGCGGCGAACAGCAGTACTTGCTGGTGCTTGTTGGCTGCGGCCCGCCAGCTCTCCGTCACCTGAAGCGGCTGGTGCGCCTGCCACCAGGCGACCGGCTGCCCGCCGTTCGGTGACGGCTGCAGTACCGCGTGCAGCTGGCCCACGGCCAACAGCACCGACCAGCCGTGCAGTACGGAGGGCACGGACTGGATGGCCGTCAGCGGCATGAACCCCTGTTCGATCAGGAGCGGAAGGAAGTCGTCGCCGGAGCCCGTCGCGCCGGGCCGCACGATCGGCGCCGTCGGCTCGACGACCAGCGCGGGGTGCAGTTCCCCGGCGATCAGGACGAGCCCGCTGGTCACCCCGAGCACGGCCTGCTCGGGCGTGCTCCTGTCCGGCTCCGAATCGACGGTGGCACCGGTGATGGATTTCACCGCCCCCTGGAGCTGCTCCTCGGTGACCTGCACGACCTGGGACGGCAGGCAGCTGGAGTGGGCGAAGGCCAGGACGGCGGTCTCGTCGCCGATGAACAGGACGGTGCTGGTGCGCTCCTGCGCGGAGTCGCCCGGGGTACGGCACGACGTGCAGTCGTAACTGCCGGGGGCGTTCTCTCCGGCGAGCAGCCGGTCGGCCTCTTCGTCGCCGATCTCGGCGCGTACCTCGTCGCTGACGTCGAGCATGCGCGGCACGGGTGGCTCCCTCGGGATGTGGTGCGTGGTGGGACCGGGTGGCTCCCGGCCCGTGAAGCCGGGCCGGTCCCGGGCTCATGAATGAGACAACGGGTGAGCTGTGGCGGGAGTCACGGCTCCGCGCCGAATGGAATCGAACCGCTCTACGTGCAAGGTCGCAGAGGGTGCGGAAGTCGGTGCGGATGGTCAACTCCACGGAAGCGCAAGGGGGTTGAAGAGGTGAACAGAGTCACAGCTCGCCGCGTCGGCTGGTCGACAAATCCGGAAATCAACGAATGAAGTGGGTGACCGGAAATCGCCGGTACTCGCGGTAACGGTGAACTGGCCTGGGAGGACAAGCGATTGCTTGATCTTGACCGGTCGCCCTCATACATTTCTCCGCCGAGTGCAGACAGCACCGCTCGGGTACGTCCGCCGACCGCACCACACAGGCTTTCAGCACCACCTTCCGGCGGACGGGGCGGAGCGCGACGACCGCGTACGAACGCGGGCCGTGGCGAACCGCCTTGGGGGACCCCGAGTCCTTGGAGAGGGAACTACATGTCCGAATGTGCCGATACCACTCGCGACAACGTTCGTAAGGCGCAGAAGGCTCCCGGCAGGAGCCAGGCCCGTACCGCGGCGGTTCTCGCCGGGGCGGCACTGCTCGCCCCGCTCGGAGTGCTGGCCGCGACCGGCAACGCCGCGGCGGCGGACGGCGGGGTGTGGGACCGCATCGCCCAGTGCGAGAGCGGCGGCAACTGGCACATCAACACCGGCAACGGCTACTACGGAGGAGTCCAGTTCTCCGCCTCCACCTGGCGGGCGTACGGCGGCACGGCCTACGCGGCGACCGCCGACCAGGCCACCAGGGACCAGCAGATCGCCGTGGCCACCAAGGTCCAGCGGGCCCAGGGATGGGGCGCCTGGCCCACCTGTTCGGCACGGGCCGGAGCGTCCGGGAACGCGCCCGCGACCTCCTCCTCCGGTACGGAGACCCAGAACTCCGCCCCGAAGCCCTACAAGGCGCCGGAGCGCTCGGCCGACGCTCCGGAGCGTTCCACCAGGGCAGCGGAGCGTTCGGCGCAGCACGTCACCCGGGGCTCGTCCCGAGGTGACTACACCGTCCGCGCGGGCGACACCTTGAGCGGCATCGCCGCCCGGCACGGGACCAGCTGGCAGCGGCTGTACTCCGCCAACAAGGCCGCCATCGGCGGTGATCCCGACGTGATCGCGCCAGGTCAGCGCCTCGACATCTGAGGTTCGCCCCCGCCGTCCCGGCACCTGGCCCCATCCGGTCCGCCGACCGGGTGGGGCCCCCGGGCTTCTCGGACGCGCCGGGACGGCCCCGTGGCACCGGCTGCATAGCGTGGCCCGATGTACCCCAAGACGATCGAGCTCGCCCTGGCCGCCGCCCTGCTCGTCCTCGCCCCCGGTGCTGCGTACGCCACATCGTCACCGCCGGTTCCCGGACCGCCGCACAGACGCGTGCCCTACGAATGCGCGAAGGACCACTGGCCCTGGGGCTGCGTCGCCAAGTGCGAGAGCGGCGGCCGCTGGCATGTGAACACCGGGAACGGCTTCTACGGGGGGCTGCAGTTCTGGCAGCCCACCTGGAAGGGGTACGGCGGCCTGAAGTACGCCCCGCGCGCGGACCTGGCCACCCGCACGGAACAGATCGCCGTCGCCCGGAAGGTGCTGGCCGTGCAGGGCTGGAAGGCCTGGCCGGTCTGCTCCGCGCGCTACGGGCTCAAGGGCCGTATGCACACCGTGAAAACCGGCGACACACTCTCCTCGATCGCCCGCAAGTACGGCGTCAAGGGCGGCTGGAAGAAGCTCTACGCGGTGAACAGGAAATCGATCGGCCCTCGTCCGGGGCTGCTGTACCCGGACACGTTGCTGGTCATCCCGAAGGGCTCGGCCCGGTCCTTCGCCCGGTCCTAGGCGGTCGTCGGTCCGTCGCCACTCCCGTGCCGTGGCGGCCGACCCGAAGGAGCAGGGCGAACACGCAGAACCGGGCGTCCACCGTGCCCGACGGCCGCAAGGACCCACCGGGCCGCCGCAGCAGCCTCCATGCCATCGCGGACAGAAGCTGTCCGCGATCGCTGGCAGACTCGGACGCATGTTGGAGACCTCGGCACGTCTGCTGCGTCTGCTCTCGCTGCTCCAGGCCCACCGCGAATGGTCCGGCGCCGATCTGGCGGACCGCCTCGGTGTCACCCCGCGCACGGTCCGCCGGGACGTGGACCGGCTTCGCGAGCTGGGCTATCCCGTCAACGCCAGCCCCGGCACCGGCGGCGGCTACCAGCTGGGCGCGGGCGCCGAGCTGCCCCCACTGCTGTTGGACGACGACGAGGCCGTCGCGGTCGCCGTGGGCCTGCGCACGGCCGCCGGGCAGGGCATCGACGGCATCGGCGAGACCTCGGTGCGGGCGCTCGCCAAGCTGGAGCAGGTGCTGCCGGGCCGGCTGCGCCGCCGCGTGAGCGCCCTGAACGCCTTCACCGTGCCGATGCTGCGCGGTCCCGCCCCCTCCACCGTGGACCCGGCCGTCCTCACCGAGCTCGCCAACCTCTGCCGGGACGCCGAGCGCCTCCGCTTCGAGTACCGCGATCACGGTGGCACCCCCAGCCGCCGCACCGTCGAACCGCACCGACTGGTGTGCAGTGAGCGCCGCTGGTACCTGGTTGCCTGGGACGTCGACCGCGACGACTGGCGTACGTTCCGCGTCGACCGTGTCACTCCCAGGCCACCGCACGGCCCGCGTTTCGCCCCGCGCAGGCCGCCCGCCGACGACCTCGCCGCCTACGTCTCCAAGGGGGTCTCCACGCGCGTGTACGCCTCGCACGCGGCGATCCGGCTGCTGGTGCCGCTGGAGGAGGCCGCCGAACACGTGTCGCCGACCGCCGGGACGCTGGAGCCCGACGGGCCGGACGCCTGCGTCCTGCGCACGGGCGCCGCGAGCCTCGATGTGATGGTGATCCACGTGATGTTGCTGGGCCTCGAGTTCGAGGTGCTGGAGCCGGCCGAGCTGACCGAGGCGATCAGGACCGCTCGGGACCGGCTTGCTCGCTCTTTGGCTCGGGATGGGGGATCTGAGCCGCGTACTCGGGATAGTGCAGATCGAACGCCGGGGCCTCGGAGCGGACCCGGGGCAGCGTGGTGAAGTTGTGCCGGGGCGGCGGGCAGGAGGTCGCCCACTCCAGGGAGCGGCCGAAGCCCCAGGGATCGTCGACGTCGACCTTCTCGCCGTACCTGGCGGTCTTCCAGACGTTGTAGAGGAACGGCAGCGTGGAGATGCCCAGCAGGAACGCGCCGATCGTCGACAGGGTGTTGAGCGCGGTGAAGCCGTCGGCGGCGAGGTAGTCCGCGTAACGCCGCGGCATGCCCTCCGCGCCCAGCCAGTGCTGCACCAGGAACGTGGTGTGGAAGCCGACGAACAGCGTCCAGAACTGGATCTTGCCGAGCCGTTCGTCGAGCATCTTCCCGGTGAACTTCGGCCACCAGAAGAAGAAGCCGGCGAAGGTCGCGAAGACGACCGTGCCGAAGACGACGTAGTGGAAGTGGGCGACCACGAAGTACGAGTCGGTGACCTGGAAGTCCATCGGCGGCGAGGCGAGGATCACCCCGGTCAGTCCGCCGAACAGGAACGACACCAGGAAGCCGACCGCCCACAGCATCGGCGTCTCGAAGGACAGTGAGCCCTTGAGCATCGTCCCGGTCCAGTTGAAGAACTTCACGCCCGTCGGCACCGCGATCAGGAAGCTCATGAACGAGAAGAACGGCAGCAGCACCGCGCCGGTCGCGAACATGTGGTGCGCCCAGACCACCACCGACAGACCGGTGATCGCCATCGTCGCCCCGACCAGCGTCAGATAGCCGAAGATCGGCTTGCGGCTGAAGACCGGGATGATCTCCGTGATGATCCCGAAGAACGGCAGCGCGATGATGTACACCTCGGGATGGCCGAAGAACCAGAACAGGTGCTGCCACAGCAGCGCCCCGCCGTTGGCCGCCTCGAAGACCTGCGCGCCGAACCGCCGGTCCGCCTCCAGGGCCAGCAGCGCGGCGGCCAGCACCGGGAACGCCATCAAGACAAGGATCGACGTGAACAGGGTGTTCCAGACGAAGATCGGCATCCGGAACATCGTCATGCCGGGCGCGCGCATCCCGATGATGGTGGTGATGAAGTTGACCGCGCCGAGGATCGTGCCGAAGCCGGCCAGCGCCAGACCCATGATCCACAGGTCGGGGCCGACCCCGGGGGAGTGCACGGAGTCGTTGAGCGGCGCGTAGGCGAACCAGCCGAACGCGGCCGGTCCGGACGGCACCAGCAGCGAGCCCAGCACGATCAGGCCGCCGAAGAGGAACAGCCAGTACGACAGCATGTTCAGCCGGGGGAAGGCGACGTCCGGGGCGCCGATCTGCAGCGGCATCAGCTCGTTGGCGAAGCCGGCGAAACTCGGTGTGGCGAACAGCAGCAGCATGATCGAGCCGTGCATCGTGAACAACTGGTTGAACTGCTGGTTGTCCACGATCTGCAGCCCGGGGCGGGCGAGCTCGGCCCGCATCAGCAGCGCCATGACACCGGCGATCAGGAAGAACAGGAACGACGTGATCAGGTAGAGGTGGCCGATCTTCTTGTGGTCGGTCGTGGTCAGCCAGTCGACGATCACACGCCCGCGCGTCTGCCGTTCCTCGGGTCGTGCCGCCGCCTGCACGGTCTGCGTCCCCATCGCTCGCTCGCCCCTTCGCTCGTCGCACCCCGAGCCCGCTGAAGCCCTCGCCACGCGTACCCGCGAGCCGTCGCCATGATGATGCTCGCGTCTACACGTGCTCCGACAAGTGGCGTACGGGGGGTTCTGTGTCGCGACCGTGTATTTGCTATGCGTTGTCGGTTCCCGTGGACCCGTTCGGAACGGTGAGGAGAAAAGGGCCGGGACGGTTCTTCCGGAACTTTCCGCCGGGCTTTTCCCGCGGCCGGTGCGACACGCGGGAATTACTTTCGAATCCCAGCGGAAGGCGTACGAAACCGCTCGTACGTGTGACGGAGTTAGGCCGAAACGATGTCGTTGTTCTGTGACAGAAGCGTGACCGGAGACGGATGAGTGACGTTCGGCACAAGTCCGGACTTCCCCGGTCGTCGGCCAGCGCCTAGCGTGGCCGTATGGCACCGATTCCGACACCTCCCGCCGAACCCGACGACAGCCCGGACACCTATGCCGGCCTCGACGCCGAAAGGGCCGAACGGCTCGCCCGCGAGCGGGGGTGGTCGACGGTCCGCTCGTTGCCGCCGGGGGCCGTCATCACCATGGAATACCGCAGTGGACGCCTGAACTTCGAGGTGAAGGACGGCCACGTGGCCCGGGCCTGGAAGGGCTGAGTCCCGCACACGACGACGGCCCCGCTCCTGTCGAGGAGCGGGGCCGTCGCCGTGCGGACGCCGGGCTGTGCGTACCGGGCCCCCTGTCTGGACGGGGGTGGTCCCAGGCGTTCGGTGGTGCGGGAGGTCAGCCGCCGGTCACCGGGCGGGCCGCAGGGCCTGCGCCCCGCGCGACGCGGTCCGGGTGCGGTGGCCGGCGGCTGCCGACCGGGGTGACCGGCGTGCGCTCCGAGCGGGTCGTGTGCGGCCCCGGGGCCAGATAGGCGGGCGCCCGAGGGGAACGGGCCGCGGTCTCGTTCTGCGGAACGGTGATCGGCTTGAGCCGCACCGGCGTCTCGACCGGCGCGAGCGGCGCGGGTGCCGGGCTGCCGCGTCCGGCGCGCCAGCGGTCGCGCAGATCGAAGATCTGGGTTTCGGCGCGGGCGATCAGCGGTTCGCACCAGGGCAGCGCCAGCAGGACCAGCAGGCCGGCGGTCCAGCCGAGCAGCACATCGCTGAGCCAGTGCGTACCGAGGTAGACGGTGGCCATGCCCACGCCGAGCGAGACCACCGCGGACACGGCGGACAGAGTGCGTCGCGCTCCCGGGGTGGAGGCCAGGTACGCCAGGATGCCCCAGGTCACCACGGCGTTGGCGGTGTGGCCGCTGGGAAATATATCGCCGCCCAGACCCATCTCGTTCGAGCCGATGGCGGTCGCATAGTGCGGACCGAGCCTGCCCATGCCGTACTTGGCGGCGCCGACCGTGATGTTCAGCAGCAGCAGCGAGGCGCCCAGGGTCAGCAGCGGGCGCAGGGTGTGCTGCCGCCAGGAGCGCCAGCCCAGCCACGCCGCGACCATGACGGCGGTGGGGCCGCGCTGGCCGAGCACCACGTAGTAGTCGACGAACCAGTGGATCTCCGCCCACTGCTGGTACGGGCGGAAGAACATGACCTGCCAGTCGAGACGGACCAGCCATGAGGTGATCACCACGAGCCACACCATCGCCAGATAGAACGCGAGGGTTCCGGCGAGCAGCGCGACTCGGTGCCGGCTCATCTTCGGCACATCGAGGTGGGCCGGTCGTTCCGGCTCACGGTCGAGCCTGGCGAACACCCGGTCCAGACGGGTGAGGTTTCGTTCGGTACGCACCCAATCGACGTTACAGCGAGTGAGCTCAGTCCCCGATCGAATCCACGGCTTTGTGATGACCATGTGATGTGGGATTCCTCTCACGGCGAGGTTTATTTCCGAGGAATCCGCAATGCCGGCCGGGTACCCCCTTCAATTCCTTTGATCGTTTTGGGTGGGGGTTATATGGCCCTTATGAATTCGTTCACCGAATCATGGGGTGGAATTACCCGTGCGCTCACTGACGCTCGTGCACGCCCTGTAGTCGATCATGGTGGACCGGAGCCGTTCAGCCAGAACGCCCCGTACGCCGCCGACGCCACCGCGACCCCGCCCAGAACCAGCGCCGACCTGCGGGGACGCGCGCGGTCCAGGGCCCGGGCGAGAGGCAGCAGCAGGGGGAAGGCGGGCAGCAGCAGGCGAGGTTTCGAGCCGAAGTAGCTGGACGCGCACAGGGCGAGGGCGGTGACGACCCCCGCGTACACCAGGAGTGGCAGTGGCTGTCCCTGCCGGACGCAGACGACGTACAGCCAGACGATCAGGCCGACCCCGACGATCAGCCCCACGCCCGCCATGGCCGAGGGGAACGACGTGAACTTGTCGGCGACGAAGCGGGCGAAGGCGTAGCCGCCGTCGAAGCCGTTGCGCCAGCCTGCCTGGACGTCGAGGTACCCGAGTGGGCCCTTGCCGGTGCGGTGGCCGACCCACAGGACGTAGGCGGCGGCTCCCAGCGGGGCGAGCAGCATCCCGAGGGCGCGTGCTGTGGTCCGTCTGCTGTCCGGGGCCGCCGGGGCCGCCCTCCGATCGCGGGCGAAGGAGGCGATCGCCGCCACCCACACCGCCGCGACCACCGCGAGCCCCACCGGCCGGGTCAGGCCCGCCAGCGAGGCCAGCGCGCCCGCCGTCACCCACCGGCCGGTCAGGACCGCGTACAGCGACCAGGCGGCCAGCGCGGTGAACAGCGACTCGCTGTACGCCATCGACTGCACGATCCCGACGGGCAGTACGGCCCACAGCAGGACCGCGCAGACGCCCGCCCGCCCGCCCTCAGCCGTCACTCCGCCGAGGCCGGGTTCCGCGCCGTTGTCCGTACCGCCGTACACATGGTCCGCGACGGCGAAGATCCCCCAGGCCGCCGCGAGCGAGGTGAGCAGAGCGACGACGAGGCCCGCGCCGGCGTACGACAGCGGGGTCGTGGCCGCCAGCAGCCGCTCCAGCCACGGCAGCAACGGGAAGAACGCGAGGTTGGAGTGCACGTCGCCGTTCGGCAGGCGCACCTCGTAGCCGTACCCCAGCTCGGCGACCCGCGTGTACCAGAGCGAGTCCCAGCGGGCGGTCAGCAGTGTGTACGCGCTCTTGTCGCGGGCGGCGCTCCACAGGGCCAGCGTCAGCAGCCCCAGGGCGCGCACGGCCGCGTACCCGAGGAGGGCCGGGGCCGCGCGGCGCAGGGTCGCGGCGCCGGGCCGGGCCCCGCGCGTCTCAAGATCGGTCACGGGCCCGATTATCGACCGCGGACCGAACCGGGCGGCCCGTGGGGGCTCGGCTCGGTGAGAGAGATGAGGAGAGAGGGGAGGAGTGGTGTAGGCCACAGCTGTTCCGTATGCCTGTGAGAGCTCCGCCACTCGGCTCCGACGCGGACTCGCGTACTCTGACGTGTCACTCGCCGTTCGCTGCGCGGGCCGGAGACCACCGCTTCTCTCCGGCCGAGTCACGGGAGTCCCCACCCGTGAGCCCCGCCGAACGCGAGGGAACATCTGGGAGGTACGTGCATGTCCGGGACGACCACGGCCGCCGCTGTGCTGCGCCGCCGGGCGGCCGGGGCCGGCGCCAACCGCTGGGTCGTCCTCGTCGTCCTCTGCGTGAGCCTGCTCCTGGTCGCCCTCGACGCGACCGTGCTGCACGTGGCGGTCCCCGCCGTCACCGAGGACCTCAGGCCCGGCGCGATCGAACTGCTCTGGATCGTCGACGTCTACCCGCTCGTCTGCGCCTCCCTGCTGATCCTCTTCGGCACACTCGGCGACCGCGTCGGCCGCAGACGGATCCTGCTGCTCGGATACGGCCTGTTCGGCGTCGCCTCCGCCGTGGCCGCCCTCGCCGACACCGCCCAGGTGCTGATCGTGGCGCGGGCGCTGCTGGGGGTCGGCGGCGCGATGATCATGCCCGCGACGCTGTCGATCCTGCGCCAGGTCTTTCCGGACCGGCGGGAGCGGGCGCTCGCGATCGGCATCTGGAGTGCGGTGGCTGCGGTCGGCGCGGCGATCGGTCCGTTGCTCGGCGGTTTCCTCCTCGAGCACTTCTGGTGGGGCTCGGTGTTCCTCATCAACATTCCGTTGATGCTGGTCAGCCTGCCGGTGGGGCGGTTGCTGCTGCCCGAGTCGAAGGGGGACGGGCGCGGGCCCTGGGACGTGGTCGGCGCGCTGACGGCGGCGGCCGGGCTGTTCTGCCTGGTGCTGGGCGTGAAGCGGCTCGGCAGCGGGGAGCTGGACGTGTTCACGGCGGTGCCGCTGGCCGTGGGCGCGACTCTGATCCTTCTTTTCGTACGGCGGCAGCGGCGCCGGGCGCATCCGCTGGTGGACCTGCGGATGTTCGCGCGGCCGGCGTTCAGTACGTCGGTGGGCTGCATCGTGCTGGCGATGCTCGCGCTGGTGGGCCTCGAACTGATCGCCGCGCAGTATCTCCAGCTGGTGCTGGGGCTGTCCCCGCTGGAGACCGGGCTCCGGCTGCTGCCGCTGACCGTCGCCGCGATGGCCGCAGGGCTGGCGGGGGCGCGGATGCTACGGCGGTTCGGGCCGCGGCGGATGGTGAGCCTCGGGTTCTGCCTGACGGCGGTGGCCGTCCTGCTGCTGACCGCGATGGGCGGCGAGGACAACCCCGGACTCATGCTGTCCGGGTTCGTGCTGCTCGGCTTCGGGCTGGAGACGACGCTGTTCGGGGCGTACGAGTCGATGCTGAGCGAGGCTCCGCCTGAGCAGGCGGGCGGGGCGGCGGCGATCGGTGAGACCTCCTACCAGCTGGGCGCGGGGATCGGGATCGCGCTGCTCGGCAGCGTGATGAACGCGGCGTACACGCCCGGGGTGTCGTCGGTGCCCGGTGTTCCGGCGTCGGCGTCGGCGGACGCGGGGCATTCGCTGGGCGAGGCGTACGAGGTCGCCGGGCGGCTCGGGGGGCCCGCCGGGGTGGCCCTGCGGCGGACGGCTCGGGACTGCTTCGTGCATGGGCTGCATGTGACCTTGCTGGTGAGCGCGGGGTTGCTGGTGCTGGGCGCGGTGATGGCGCTGCGGTTGCCGCGGGTCATGCAGTGCGAGGCCGCCTCGGTGGAGGCGGGGATCCCCGCGCCTCGTGAGGTCGCGGAGTCCCGCGTCTCCGCCTGACGCGACGCTCTCCCACCCGCGTGCGTGGGTCCTGGACGTGCGAGGCGGTCCGTCGTACCGTCGGGAGCGGACTGTAACTAGCGGTGCTAGTTTATGAGAGGACGTGCTCATGCCCCCGTTCGACCCCGCGGATCCCCTCGGTATCGACGACCTGCTCGATCCGGAGGACCTGGCGATCAGGGCCACCGTGCGGGACTGGGCCGCGGACCGGGTCCTGCCCTTTGTCGCGGAGTGGTACGAGAGCGGGGAACTGCCCGGGATCAGGGACCTCGCCCGCGAACTGGGCGGGATCGGGGCGCTCGGGATGTCGCTCAGCGGGTACGGGTGTGCCGGGGCGAGTGCCGTGCAGTACGGGCTCGCCTGTCTGGAGCTGGAGGCCGCCGACTCCGGTATCCGGTCGCTGGTGTCGGTGCAGGGTTCCCTCGCCATGTACGCCATCCATCGGTTCGGCTCCGAGGAGCAGAAGCAGGAATGGCTGCCGCGCATGGCCGCCGGTGACGTGATCGGCTGCTTCGGGCTCACCGAACCCGACCACGGCTCCGACCCCGCCTCGATGCGGACGTACGCCAAACGGGACGGCGGCGACTGGGTCCTCGACGGACGGAAGATGTGGATCACCAACGGGTCCGTCGCGGGCGTCGCCGTGGTGTGGGCGCAGACCGACGACGGGATGCGCGGGTTCGTCGTCCCCACCGACACCCCCGGTTTCGCCGCCCCGGAGATCAAGCACAAGTGGTCCCTGCGCGCCTCCGTCACCAGCGAACTCGTGCTCGACGACGTGAGGCTGCCCGCCGATGCCGTACTGCCGGAGGGCGCGGGACTGCGCGGGCCGCTCAGCTGTCTGTCGCACGCCCGCTACGGCATCGTCTGGGGGGCCATGGGCGCGGCCCGGTCGTGTTTCGAGGCGGCTGTCGACTACGCGAAGACACGGGAGCAGTTCGGGCGGCCCATCGGCGGGTTCCAGCTGACCCAGGCCAAGCTCGCCGACATGGCGGTCGAACTGCACAAGGGGATTCTGCTCGCCCACCACCTGGGGCGGCGCATGGACGCCGGCCGTCTGCGTCCCGAGCAGGTCAGCTTCGGCAAGCTCAACAACGTACGGGAGGCGATCGAGATCTGCCGGACCGCCCGTACGATCCTCGGTGCCAACGGGATCTCGCTGGAGTACCCGGTGATGCGGCACGCGACCAACCTCGAGTCGGTGCTCACCTACGAGGGCACCGTCGAGATGCACCAGCTCGTGCTGGGCAAGGCGCTCACCGGACTCGACGCCTTCCGGTGAAGACGGATCGGGACCTGCGGGGGCAGGGCCGGCGAGCGGCCCTGCCTCAGCTCTGGTTGAAGAAACCGTCCGTCCGGTGCGCGGCCGACTTCTCGCTGATGATCTCCGTGTCGGCGGGGGTGAGCAGGAACACCCGGTTGGACACCCGGTCGATCGAACCGCGCAGGCCGAAGATCAGCCCGGCCGCGAAGTCGACGACACGCTTGGCGTCGCCCGCCTCCATGGCCGTGAGGTTCATGATGACCGGGACGCCTTCGCGGAACAGCTCGCCGATGGCGCGGGCGTCCCGGAAGCTGTCCGGGGTGACCGTGCCGATCCGGCGGCCTCTCTCCTCGGCGACGTCGGACGCCACCTTGACCCGCGGGTCCGTGACCCAGGCCTCCCCGGGCTGCTCGGTCCCTTCGGAGTAGTCGTCGTCGTAGTAACGCTCGTCGTCGTTGTCGTCGACGAGGCCGAGCCAGGCACTCGCCTTGCGTACCGATCCCATGGACGCCTCCTCTCACAGCGGTCTCTCTTGCTTTCCGCATCCCCATGGTCATCCATGATGAGGACGGTGCGCCATGTGGATAGACGCCGAGCGGGGGGTTTGTGACGGTACTGGTGCACAGCGAATCCGTCGAGAGTCCAGGTGTCCCAAGGGTCGTTCCGCAAACAACTGCTGACTGTGAGTGAAATATGATTCTTCACGGCGTACGGGTGATGGCCGGTGCGTACGGGTGAACGGCCGGACCGGTACGAGACCGCGGTTCTTCGCAGTTCAACGCCGTACGCACCACGGGCGATCGTCGTGTGCCCCATCGTCGGGCCCGTCCGTCACCGGCTCGGTGAAGGCCTCAAAAAACCCAGTGGATGGCGCATTTGTGCGGGCTGTGTCTCGCGCTGAGTAAGTGACCACGGAAAGTTCACCTGGTCGTGACCAACCACGACAGGCCGCCGATATCCGTTTTGACGGAGACTCAGGCCGAAGGGGACGGGGGAGGACGGCGTGCGGCGGGTCCTGCCGGGCGCTAGTTCTTCAGTTCCGGTGGTGAGATCTGTGACGCGGTGATCGCCGAGCCCGTCGTACCCCACTTCTTCAGGATCCTGTCGTACGTCCCGTCCGCGATGAGCTTGTTCACCGCGGCCCGGAACGCGGGAGCCAGCTTGGTGCCCTTCTCGAAGGCGAAGCCGACGTCGAGGCGGTGGAACTCGTTGAGGAACTTCACGCCTTCCTGGCGGGCGACCGCGTAGCGCAGGCCGTTGATCGTGGACATCACGACATCGCTGCGGCCCTGCTGGAGCGAGGACCAGATCGCCCCCTGTTCGTTGTAGGTCTGCACCTTGTACGCCTTCTTGTCGGCGTCGGTGCACAGGTGCCGGTTGTCCTCCAGGGTCGCCTCGAAGGTGGTGCCCGCGCCGGTCGCGATGTTCAGGCCGCACAGCTGCCGCAGGTCGGTGACCTTGGAGAGCTTGCTGTCCTCGCGGGTGGCGAAGCCCTGGCCGTCGTTGATGTAGGTGACGAAGTCGATGGTCTTGCGACGCTCGTCGGTGACACCGAAGTTGCCGACGCCGAGGTCGTACTTGCCGCTGTCGAGGGCCGGCAGGATCGCCTCGAAGCTCGCCTGTTCGGTCTTGAGCTTGATGCCGAGGACCCTGGCCACGGCGTTCGCGAAGTCGACGTCCTGGCCGGCCAGGGTCTTTCCGTCGTCCAGGATCGAGGTGCCGGGCGGCTGGCCGGAGACGCTGACGGCGATGGTGAGGCTCCGCGTCCCGGAGGGCAGCAGCTTGGCCGCCGCCGGGTCCTTCTTGACGGCGGAGACGACGTCCTTGGTCGGGATCTCGTCGGACTGGGCCGCGGCGTTGGCGGTCCCACCGGTGGAGTCGCCCGCACCGGAGCCGCACGCGGTGAGGAACAGGGTCGCCGAGGTGATCAGGGTGAAAGCGGCAAAGAGGTTTTTACGGGCATGCATGGGCGTGCGCATCGGGTGCGGTCTCCTGAAAGCAGAAGGCGAAGAAAGGCGCTGAGTGAGGGGAGGGGAGCGCGTGTGAAGGCAAAGCGAAGGGGAGAACGCGAAAGCGCCCGCGGGATCAGAGGATCCCGGGCGCGCAGTGGGTCAGCTCAACAGGAAGAGGACCACACGCGACCGAAGTCGATGTGGGAGCGCTTGACCAGCCACTGCTGTGGATGCATGGGCCAAGTGGAACAGGCATCCGGTTTTGCGTCAACCGACTTGAGACGTACGGCTCACACTCTGGACAGCCTTGACAGTGACGGGAAACGGCACCGTACTCTCAAGGTGCGGCCTTGCTGAGGGGCTCGGCCGTATCCCGCGCCGCGCTCTGTCGCGTCCGTGCGCACCGCCGTGTGAAGGCACCCGCCCGAGTTCGCCCGACTCGATGCCCCGGAGCCTTCGCATGTCCTCCGACACCCTCGCCAAAGCCCCCGCCGCACCGGACATTCCGGAACCCGCGGAGTCCCTGCGGATCGTCCCGCAACGCCGGTTCGGCCAGTGGACGGCCGCCGTCGCCGTGCTCGTGCTCCTGGCGCTCGCCGTCAACTCCGTGCTGCGCAACGAGGCGTTCCAGTGGGACGTCGTCGCCGACTACTTCACCTCGGACGCCGTGCTGCGCGGCCTGTGGCTCACCCTGTGGCTGACCGCGGTCGTGATGGTGCTCGGCTTCGTGCTGGGCACCCTGCTCGCCGCCTTCCGGCTGTCCGCCAACCCCGTGCTGAGAAGCGTCAGCTGGGGATACGTCTGGCTGTTCCGGTCGATCCCGATCCTGGTGCAGCTGCTGCTGTGGTTCAACATCGGGGCGCTGTACCCGCAGATCCTCGGCGTGAAGACCGTGAACCTGCTCGGACCGATCACCGTCGCCGTCATCGGCCTCACCCTGCACGAGGCCGCCTACGCCGCGGAGGTCGTCCGCGGCGGCATCCTCTCCGTCGACCGCGGACAGATCGAGGCCGCGCAGGCGCTCGGACTGAGCCGGTGGCGCCGATGGTGGCGGATCGTGCTCCCGCAGGCGATGCGCTCCATCGTGCCGCCGGCCGGGAACATGCTGATCGGCACCCTCAAGGGCACCTCCATCGTCAGCGTCATCGCGGTCCAGGACCTGCTCTACTCGGTGCAACTCGTCTACCACCGCACCTACCAGGTCATCCCGCTGCTGATGGTGGCCACCGTCTGGTACACCGTCGTCACCTCGGTGCTCAGCCTCGGCCAGCACTACGTCGAGAAGCACTACGCGCGCGGCTCGGAGCGCACCCGATGAGCGCGTACCGACCCTCCCTGGTGATCGTCGGGGGCGGGCCGCGGGGCACCGGCCTGATCGAGCGGATCGCCGCCAACGCACCCGAGCTGTACGCCGGTTCGGGCCTCGACATCCACCTCGTCGACCCGCATCCGCCGGGTGCCGGACGCATCTGGCGCCAGGCCCAGTCGTCGCTGCTCTGGATGAACTCGCACGCCGAGGACGTCACCATGTTCACCGACGAGACGGTCGACATGGCCGGCCCCGTCACCGAGGGGCCCACCCTGCACGAGTGGGCCGGCATCGACGGGCGCACCTTCGCCGACCGGCGGATCCAGGGCGCCTATCTGCGCTGGGTGCACGAGCGGGCGGTGGCCTCCCTGCCGCCGGGTGTCACCGTCCACCACCATCCGCGCCGGGCGCTGCGCGTCGGCGGACCGGCCGAGGGACGCCAGCAGGTGTGGCTGGAGGGCCGCCCCCGCCCGCTCCACGCCGACCTCGTGGTGCTCGCCCTCGGTCACCTCGACGCCGAACTGGACGACCAGCAGGGCGAGCTGGCCGCCTACGCGGGCGCCCACGGGCTGGTCCACCTGCCGCCGGACTTCACCGCCGACAGCGACCTGTCCCCGCTCGCACCCGGCGAACCCGTCCTGGTCCGCGGCTTCGGGCTCGCCTTTGTCGACCTGATGGTGCTGCTCACCGAGGGCCGGGGCGGGCGGTACGACAAAGACACCTATGTGCCGTCCGGGCGGGAGCCGGTCCTGTACGTCGGTTCGCGGCGCGGAGTGCCGTACCACTCGAAGATCGGCTACGACTGGACCGGCGAACGACCGCCGCTGCCCCGGTTCTTCGGCCCTGCCGAGGTGAACGGGCTGCTCGCCAGGCCGGGAGGCTTCGACTTCCGGCGGGACGTGTGGCCGCTGGTGGAGAAGGAGCTGGGCTTCGCGCACTACCACCGGCTGTTCACCGTCCATCCCGAGCGGACCGGCGTGGCCTGGAGCGTCTTCGAGGAGAAGTACGCGGCCGTCGACGATCCGGCGGGGCGGGCCGCCCTGGTCGCCGCCGCCGTGCCCGACCCCGCCGACCGGCTCGACCTCGCCGCACTGGACCGCCCGCTGGAGGGAGTGCGGTACGACTCCTTCGACGCCTTCCAGGACGGGCTGCGGGGTTATGTCGAGCGGGACCTGGGGCGTCGTCACGATCCCGCGCACAGCCCCGACCTGGCGGTCTTCCTCGGACTGCTGTCCGTCTACGGCCAGTTGGTCAGGCTCGGGGACGTGGGCCCCTGGTGGCACGGCTTCTTCAGCTATCTGGCCTCCGGACCGCCCGGACCCCGGCTCAGGCAGCTGCTCGCCCTCTCCCGCGCGGGCGTCCTGAAGTTCCTGGGCGCAGACATGACCGTCGCCGCCGAGGGCGGGGTGTTCCGGGCGTCGAGCGCCACCGTGCCCGGGTTCTCCGTCGAGGCCCGCGCGCTGGTCGAGGCGCGGCTGCCCGAGCCGACGGTCGAGCGCGCCCGCGACCCCCTGCTGCGCGCACTGCACGCCGACGGGGCGGCCGAGACACCGGACGGGCTGCTCCGGGTGGATCCCGCCGACGGACGGCTCCTCGACCGGGCAGGGCGGCCACATCCCCGGCGTTTCGCGCTCGGGCCCTACACCGACGGCCGCACTCCCGGCGCGTTCACCCGGCCGCGCACCGGCGGGCCCGCGTTCCGGCAGAACGACGCCACGGCCCGGGCCGCGCTGACGTTCCTGACCGCGCTCTCCGGGCGCGCGGCCGCATGAGACATCCACGCCTACCCGAAGGATCCCCGCGATGAGCGTCATGGTCGACATCAGGTCCGTGCACAAGAGCTTCGGCCCCCTGGACGTGCTCAAGGGCGTCGACCTCGCCGTGCGCGCCGGCGAGGTCACCGTGATCCTGGGCCCGTCCGGGTCCGGCAAGTCCACCCTGCTGCGGACCATCAACCACCTGGAGAAGGTGGACCGGGGCGCGATCAGCGTGGACGGGGAACTGGTCGGCTACCGGCGCTCCGGCGACACCCTGCACGAGCTGCCCGAGCGCGAGGTGCTGAGGCAGCGCACGCGCATCGGCTTCGTCTTCCAGAACTTCAACCTCTTCCCGCACCTCACCGTGCTGGACAACATCATCGAGGCACCGGTGTCCGCGCTGAAGCGGCCCCGCCAGGAGGCTGTCGAGAGCGCGCGCCGGCTCCTCGACCGGGTCGGCCTCGCCGACAAGGCGGACGCCTACCCGAAGCGCCTCTCCGGCGGACAGCAGCAGCGGGTGGCGATCGCCCGGGCGCTGGCCCTGGAGCCCAGGCTGCTGCTCTTCGACGAACCGACCTCCGCGCTCGACCCCGAGCTGGTCGGTGAGGTCCTCGACGTCATCAGGGACCTGGCCCACCAGGGCACCACGATGATCGTCGTCACCCACGAGATCGGCTTCGCCCGCGAGGTCGCCGACACGGTGGTGTTCATGGACGACGGGCGGATCGTCGAGCAGGGCCCGCCCGCCGACGTGCTGGACCGGCCGCGGCACGACCGCACACGCGCGTTCCTCTCCAAGGTCCTCTGAGACCGGGTCCCCTGAGACCGCGTTCTCCGAGACCGGGTCCCCTGCGAACAGGTCCTCCGCGACCTGCCGAGAAAGGCTTCCCCCATGACCTCATCGCCCGGCCGGGGCCCGCTGCACCTGGCCGCCGCCGTCGACCAGCCGACGGTGTACGACGCCGGCTCCTACGTCGGCCTGGCACGGCTGGCCGAGCGCGGCGGCCTCGACTTCGTGACCCTGGACGACACCCTCGCCCGCCCGGGGCCCGACGCGCTCGCCGTCCTGTCCGCGGTGGCCCCGGCCACCAGCCGTATCGGCCTGGTGCCCACGGTCACCACCACCCACACCGAGCCGTTCCACGTCCAGGCCGCCGTGGCGACCCTCGACTGGGCCAGCCGCGGCCGGGCCGGCTGGCGGATCGAGGTGTCGACCACCGAGGGCGAGGCCCGCCTGTTCGGCCGCCGGTCCGCCGCCCCCGCCGACGAGCTGTGGCGGGAGGCCGGCGAAGTAGCCGACGTGGCCGCGCGGTTGTGGGACAGCTGGGAGGACGACGCCGAGATACGGGACGTGTCGACCGGCCGCTTCGTCGACCGGGACAAGCTGCACCACGTCGACTTCACCGGCTCCGGTTTCTCCGTCAAGGGGCCGTCGATCGTGCCCCGGCCGCCGCAGGGGCACCCGGTGCGCGTGGTCGACGCCACCGAGGGGCCCGCCCGGCGGACGGCGGCACGGTACGCCGACGTGGTGCTGGTCCGGGCCGTGAGCGCCGCGCACGCCGCCGCCGTACGGGACCAGGTGCGGGAGTCGGCCGAGCAGTTCGGCCGGAATCCCGATGACCTGTGTGTGCTCGCATGCCTTGTCGTCGACCTCGGTGACGGGGAGCACGCGGCCGAGCCGGGCCACGGTGGAGGCGGCCCCCGGCAGACCGCGCGGGGCCCGCTGTACCGGGGCGGTCCCGTCGACCTCGCCGACCTGATCACCGCCTGGTACACGGACCGGACCGTCGACGGCTTCCACCTCACGCCCGCCGAGCCCCGCCGCGACCTGGAACGACTCGTCAACGGCACGGTGGCGCTGCTGCAACACCGGGGCCTGTTCCGCACCTTCTACCCGGGCAGCACACTCCGGGAGCACCTGGGCCTGGCCCGGCCCGTCAACCGGTACGCCGTGACAGGGGGAGCGTCATGACCGTACGCACCCCTTCGCAGAGGCAGGGGAGGCGCGGGAAGCAGATCCATCTCGCCGCGCACTTCCCCGGCGTCAACAACTCGACGGTGTGGACCGACCCGCGCTCGAAGTCGCAGATCGAGTTCTCCTCCTTCGAACACCTCGCCCGCACCGCGGAACGCGGCCTGTTCGACTTCTTCTTCCTCGCCGAGGGGCTGCGGCTGCGCGAACACAAGGGCCGCATCCACGACCTGGACGTGGTCGGCCGGCCGGAATCACTGACCGTGCTGAACGCGCTGTCCGCCGTCACCGACCGCATCGGTCTGGCCGCCACCGTCAACGCCACGTTCAACGAACCGTACGAACTCGCCCGCAGGCTGGCCACGTTGGACCATCTCAGCGGTGGCCGGGCCGCCTGGAACGTGGTCACCTCCTCCGACGCGTTCACCGGCGAGAACTTCCGCCGTGGGGGATACCTCGACCAGGCCGACCGGTACACCCGGGCCGCCGAGTTCGTCGCCACCGCACGGGAGCTGTGGGACTCCTGGACACCGGACGGCGTGAGCCGCCCCTTCGCGCATCGAGGGCGGCACTTCGACATCGCGGGCGAGTTCACCCTGCCGCGCCCGCCGCAGGGGCACCCGGTCGTGATCCAGGCCGGGGACTCGGACGAGGGGCGGGAGTTCGCCGCCGCCACGGCCGACGTGATCTTCACCCGGCACGGCACCCTGGAGGCCGGACGGTCCTTCTACGCCGACGTCAAGCGGCGTCTGGAGAAGTACGGCCGCGGTGCCGACGACCTGAAGATCATGCCCGGTGTCACCGTCGTCCTCGGGGACACGGCAGCCGAGGCACAGGAGCGAGCCGCCGGGATCCGTCGCCGCCAGGTCTCCCCGCAGAACGCGATCCTCACGCTGGAGCAGATCTGGGGCGTCGACCTGTCGTCGTACGACCCGGACGGGCCGCTGCCCGAGATCGACCCGGTGCCGGACACGTCGATCACACAGGGGCGGACCCGGCGTGGCGACACCGTGGCGATCGCCGAGAAGTGGCGGGCGCTGTCGAAGGAGAAGGGCCTGTCCATCCGGCAGACCGTGATCGAGGCGAGCGGCCGGCAGTCCTTCATCGGCACCCCCGAGGCGGTCGCCACCGAACTCCACGAGTTCGTGACGAGGGACGCCGCCGACGGGTTCATCCTCGTCCCGCACCTCACCCCGGGCGGGCTCGACGAGTTCGTGGACCGGGTGGTGCCGCTGCTCCAGGAGCGGGGGGCCTTCCGCACGGCGTACGAGGGCACCACTCTGCGCTCCCACCTCGGGCTCTCCGACCCGCTGAGGAAGGGCTGATGACATGACGACGGACGCATCCGAGGCGTGGAAGCAGTGGCACGAGCACCGCGTCGAGACGGTGTCGGCGCCCTACGGCCCCCTGTCGCTCACCGGAACGCACTGGCTGGAGGACTATCCGGACGGGCGACTTCCGGACATCCCCGGGACGTGGACCACCGACGGCGACGCGGTGCGGCTGACCGCCGCCGAGGCGGACGGGCTGAGCGTGGACGGACGGCCCTTCGACGGCGCGGTGCGGCTCACCGCCGACCCCGGGCCGGTGGCGGCCGCCCGGGTCGGGCACGGTGAGCGCCGCCTGGTCGTGCTGGTGCGCGAAGGAGCGTGGGGTGTACGCGACTTCGACCCCGCCGCTCCGGCACGCGAGGCGTTCCGGGGCATCGAGGCCACACCGTACGATCCGCGCTGGTCGGTGCCGGGGCGCTTCACGCCGTACGGGGAGAGCCGCACCGTACGCGTCGAGAACGCGGACGGCCGCACGCGCGGTCTCGGCCTCGGCGGGGAACTGGCCTTCCGCCTGGCCGGACAGGAACTGACGCTCCAGGTGACGGTCGAGGCCGACGGTTCGCTGTGGGCGGTGTTCGGCGATACGACGGGCGGGAACAGCAGTTACCGGTTCCGCTTCCTGCGGCCCGCCGCGCCGGACGCCGAGGGCCGTACGACGGTCGACCTCAACCGGGCGCTGCTGCCCCCGTGCGCGTTCGCCGACCACTTCGTCTGCCCCTTGCCGCCGCCGGGGAACTCCCTGGCCGTCGCGGTCGGGGCGGGGGAGCGGAACGTGCTCCGAGGGGCGGTACGGTCACCGGGATCGTAAAGATCGTTCAAAGGTTGACGGCCGAAAGGCGCCCTTGCGCCGACCGTCCGTTCGGCCGAATACTCCCCCTCAGCGCTTGTCAGGGGCACGGCGTGTCCGGATTTCGGGCGGTCGGCGCCCTGGCTGCGCCTCACGGGCCCAAACCCCACGAGGGCCCCCGACTTCCCATGTGGAGGAACGAAAAGTGAGGATCAAGCGCACCACTCCCCGCAGCGGCATCGCGAGACGCACTCGGCTGACCGCCGTCACCACCGGCCTCGTGGCCGCCGCCGCGATCGCGGTCCCCAGCGCGAACGCGTCCGACACTCCCACGTTCAGCGCCTCCGAGCTCAAGAGCGTCAGCAGCTCGGTGCTCAAGGCCGATGTCCCGGGCACCGCCTGGGCCGTCGACAGCAAGACCGGCAAGGTGCTCGTCACCGCCGACAGCACGGTCTCCCAGGCCGAGATCGCGAAGATCAAGGAGCAGGCGGGCGCCAACGCCGACGCGCTCACGATCAAGCGCACCAGCGGCACGTTCCAGAAGTACATCGGAGGCGGCGACGCCATCTATGCGAGTAGCTGGCGCTGCTCCCTCGGCTTCAACGTCCGTGACAGCGCGGGCACCTACTACTTCCTGACCGCCGGTCACTGCACCGACGGCGCCGGCACGTGGTGGTCCAACTCCGGTCACACCACCACGCTCGGCACCACGTCGGGCTCCAGCTTCCCGACGAACGACTACGGCATCGTGCGGTACACCAACTCGTCGGTCGCCAAGGCGGGCACCGCGGGCAACACCGACATCACCAGCGCCGGCACGCCGAGCGTCGGCACCACCGTCACCCGTGACGGATCGACCACCGGCATCCACAGCGGCCGGGTGACCGCCCTCAACGCGACCGTCAACTACGGTGGCGGCGACGTCGTCTACGGCATGATCCAGACCACGGTCTGCGCCGAGCCCGGCGACTCCGGCGGTTCGCTCTACGGCACCAACGGTGTCGCCTACGGTCTGACCTCCGGCGGCAGCGGCAACTGCAGCTCCGGCGGCACGACCTTCTTCCAGCCGGTCGTGGAGGCCCTGAACGCCTATGGCGTGAGCGTCTTCTAGACCGGCCGCGCCACCGCGAGGCTCCGCAGCCGGCAGCGAGCGAGCCCCCGCACGAACTCTCGTGCGGGGGCTCGCCCTTGTTCGTCGGCAGCCGGTGCGGCAGTCGCTGCAACCGGTGCAGGAGCAACTCCCGCCCGTCGAGGCCCATGCGAACCCCGATACGCAGGGGTCGATTTCAAGACAGGACTAGTCCTCACGGGTTGATGAGAGTTACTCGCCCGTAGTGTTTGCGGCGCGAATGGCCTGGCGTGACCGTGGACCGTCAAAAACGGAGGGGCGCGCAACCGCGTTCTACGCGCGTCCTGAAGTCACCCTTGTGCGCCCCCTGTGGAATTCGGAAGAGTGGGCGCTCGCCAACCAGCCTTTCGGTCCCGAGGTCCCCACAACCATCCGGACCGACCCCCCACAGGAGGACGCGAGTTGAAGCACCGACGCATATCCAGGCGACGAGTGGCCCTGACAGGTGCGGGCGTCACCGCACTGGTCGCCGCGGGTGTCACCTTCCAGTCCGCGAACGCCAGCGAGCCGGCGAAGTCCCCGGCGCCCCAGACCTTCTCGGCCCTCGCGGCCGGAAAGCTCGCCTCGACGCTCGGTCAGGACCTGGGCGCCGACGCGGCGGGAACGTTCTATGACGCGAAGACCAAGAGCCTCGTGGTCAACGTGCTCGACGAGACCGCGGCGAAGACCGTCGAGGCGGCCGGCGCCAAGGCCAGAGTCGTCGAGAACTCCCTCGCCGAGCTGAAGAGCGCCCACGGCACCCTCAAGCAGGACGCGAGCATCCCCGGCACCGCCTGGGCGACCGACCCGACGACCAACAAGGTGGTCGTCACCGCCGACCGCACGGTCTCCGACGCCCAGTGGGCGAAGCTGACCAAGGTCGTCGACGGACTCGGCGCCACCACCGAACTGCAGCGCACGAAGGGGGAGTTCAAACCCTTCATAGCGGGTGGCGACGCCATCACCGGCGGCGGCGGACGCTGCTCGCTCGGCTTCAACGTGGTCAAGGACGGCGCGCCGTACTTCATCACCGCCGGGCACTGCACCGAGTCCATCTCCACCTGGTCCGACTCCAGCGGCGACACGATCGGCCAGAACGAGGAGTCGAGCTTCCCGGACAACGACTACGGCCTGGTCAAGTACACCGGCGACGTGGCCCACCCGAGCGAGGTGAACCTCTACAACGGCTCCACGCAGAAGATCACGGGAGCGGCCGCGGCCACCGTCGGCATGAAGGTCACCCGCAGCGGCTCCACCACCCAGGTGCACGACGGCACGGTCACCGGCCTGGACGCCACCGTGAACTACGGCAACGGCGACATCGTCAACGGCCTGATCCAGACCGACGTCTGCGCCGAGCCCGGCGACAGCGGCGGCTCGCTCTTCTCCGGCAGCAACGCGATCGGCCTCACCTCGGGCGGCAGCGGCGACTGCACCTCGGGCGGCGAAACCTTCTTCCAGCCGGTCACGGAGGCGCTCTCGGCCTTCGGCGCCGAGATCGGCTGACGGCCACGCGGTAGTACGGCACGGCCGTGATCGCGGCCCGACGAAGTCCCGCCCCACGCACGAGGGGCGGGACTTTCGTGCCGTACGGGCGGATCAATGCCGTACAGGCGGATCAATGCCGTACGGCGGACCAATGACGAGGACGCCGGTCGCGCAGCGGCACGAGCCCTGCCTCATAGGCGGTGATGACGAGCTGGCCCCGGTCCCGCGCGCTCAGTTCGGCGAGCAGCCTCGACACGTGTGACTTGGCGGTGGCCACCGTGATGAAGAGGTCCTCGGCCATCTCGGTGTTCGACCGGCCGCGTCCGACCAGGGTCAGTACCTCCCGTTCCCGCTCGGTGATGCCCTCTGCCGGCCGTGGGGGGAGTTCCGGGACATCCGCGGGGCGCTTGACGAAGTCCGCGATCAGACGACGCGTCACACCCGGCGCGTCATCGGGCCTCCACCGGAACTCCGGCGGGCGTGGGTGGCGGCAGGCGTGCCGCCACCCGGAAGCCGCCCTCGGGGCGGGGCCCGGCGCTGAGCCGGCCGTGCAGCAGGCCGACCCGCTCCCGCATCCCGATGATGCTGAAGCTTCCTGCACGATGCGGTAGGCGGACAGGTCGATGTCGGCCGGCACGGGACGCTGCTTCCCGCTGCGGCACACGTCGACGCGTACCCCCGCGTCCGCGGTCGCTGCCGCCGGCCGGTCGTCAGGCGCCGCGACGTGTGAGCGGCCTCCAGGAGAGTCCGCGAGAGCAACTGATCTGCCCCGTGGACGAGGTGACGGGCCGGCGCCTTTTCGGTTCCTGTTCGACTCGCCAAAGAATCGTTTGTGTGTTCGAATCAAGTCGCTGACCGGGGGCTGGTGGGGTTAGAGTAATCGAACGAGAGTACGATGAGCATATCGGTATGTAGCGGGTATATGGCCGAAAAGGGGTGGAGTGATGGAGGTGCGGCATGGCGGGCTTCGCCCATCTGCACGTCGCGTCCGGTTACTCCGTTCGCTACGGCGCCGCCCACCCCGAGCATCTCGTCCGGCGGGCCGCCGAGCGGGGTGTGACGGCACTCGCGCTCACCGACCGGGACACGGTCACCGGAGCCGTCCGGTTCGCCCAGGCGTGCGCCGGGACCGGGGTCCGGCCGGTCTTCGGGGTCGACCTGGCGGTGGAGGCTCTCACCTCCCCGCCGCCTCCCCGGCGGCGCCGCACCCCGGCGCGTGGTGGCGCGCACGTGATCGAGCCGCCGCTGCGGTTCGTGCTGCTCGCGCAGAACCGGACGGGATGGGCGCGGCTGTGCCGCATCACGTCGGCCGCCCATGCCGGTACCGCGTCCGGCGCGGCACCGGTGGTGGTGCCGTGGGAGGCGCTGCGTGAGTACGGCGGTCCCGGCCTGACCGTCCTGCTCGGGCCGCTCTCGGAGCCGGTGCGGGCCTTGGCGGCCGGTCGCGAGGACGTCGCGATGAAGCTGCTGGCGCCTTGGCGGGAGATCTTCGGGAGTGGAGTCAGGTTGGAGGCTGTTGCGCAGAAACGTTTCAGCGTCGGGCCGGGATCGCTACGGCTGGCGGCCCGGACGCTGGCGCTGGCCGACCGCACCCGTACCACCGCGGTGCTCTCCAACGCCGTCCGCTACGCCGACCCCGAACAGCACCGCCTCGCCGACGTCCTGGACGCCGCGAGACTGCTGCGGCCGATCGACAGGCGCCGCCTGGACAGCGGACAGCGCTGGCTCAAGGACGAGCGGGCGATGACGGTCGTCGCGCAGATGATCTCCGAATGCGCCGGAACGGACGTCCGGCGGGCACGTCTCCTGATGGCGGACACCGCAGCCACGGCGGCCGGGTGCACCGTCGACCCCGAAGCGGACCTCGGGCTGGGCACACCGCACTTCCCGGAGCCGTCGCTCTTCGGCGCCGAGCCGGGAGCGGGGGGAGCGGCACAACTGCTGCGCCGGCAGTGCGAGGCCGGCATGGCCCGCCGTGGCCTCGACCGCGACCGGGCGGCGCTCGACCGGCTGGACGAGGAACTCGCCGTGATCTCCGAGCTCGACTACGACCCGTACTTCCTCGCCGTCGGACAGGTCGTGGCCGACATCCGGGCCAAGGGCATCAGAGTCGCGGCCCGCGGCTCGGGCGCCGGGTCGATGGTCTGCCACGCCCTGGGCATCGCCACCGCCAACCCGCTCGACCACCGCCTGCTGTTCGAACGCTTCCTGAGCGTGCGCCGGGCCTCGCTGCCCGACATCGACATCGACGTGGAGTCCGCCCGACGGCTCGAGTGCTACGACACGATCTTCGACCGGTTCGGCAAGGAAAGGGTCGCGGTCACCGCGATGCCCGAGACCTACCGCGCCCGCCGCGCCCTGCGGGACACCGGCCTCGCGCTCGGCATCGCGCCCGCGGACGTCGACCGGATCGCCAAGAGCTTCCCGCACCTGAGAGCCTCCGACATCACCGGCGCCCTCGCCGAACTGCCCGAACTGCGGCAGCTGGCGGCCGAGGCGCACCGGTACGGACCGCTGTGGGAGCTCGCCGAAGGCCTCGACTCCCTGGTCCACGGCATGGCCATGCACCCCTGCGGCGTGGTCATCAGCGACGCGACGCTCCTGGACCGGCTGCCGGTGCAGCCCACGCCACAGGGCGACTACCCCATGGCGATGGCGGCGAAGGAGGAGATCGAGGCGCTGGGCAACATCAAGCTCGACGTCCTGGGAGTGCGCATGCAGTCCGCGATGGCCCACGCCGTCGCCGAGATCGAACGGACCACCGGCAGCCACATCGACCTGGACGACCCGAAGCAGGTGCCGCTCGACGACGTCTTCGCGTTCAAGCTCATCCAGGAGAGCCAGACCCTGGGTCTCTTCCAGCTCGAGTCGCCCGGCCAGCAGGACCTGCTGTCCCGGCTTCAGCCCCGCGACCCGCAGGACGTCATCGCCGACATCAGCCTCTTCCGCCCCGGCCCGGTCGCCGGCGGCATGCCCGAGCGGTACATCGCCGCCCGGCACGGCGGCACACCGTCGTACGCCCACCCGGACCTGGAGCCGGTGCTCGCCGACACCTACGGCGTGACCATCTGGCACGAGCAGATCATCGAGACCTTCGCCGTGATGACCGGCTGCGACCGCGCACTGGCGGAGATCGCCCGGAGGGCACTCGGGGACAAGGGCCGACTGCCCGGGATCAAGGACTGGTTCCATCGCCGAGCGCGGGCCCGTGGCTACGGCACGACCGTGCGGGACGAGGTCTGGAAGACCGTCGAGGCCTTCGGCGCCTACGGCTTCTGCCGCGCCCACGCGGTCGCCTTTGCCGTACCGGCCCTGCAGAGCGCGTGGCTCAAGGCGCACTATCCGGCGTTTCTGCTGGCCGGCCTGCTCGAACACGATCCCGGGATGTGGCCCAAGCGGGTCCTCGTCTCCGACGCCCGTCGGCGCGATGTTCCCGTTCTGCCCGTCGACATCAACCACTCCCAGGTGAAGCACACGGTGGAGAAGGCCGATGGAGAGCAGTGGGGCGTACGCCTCGCTCTCTCAGCGGTGCACGGCATCAGCGAGGGCGAGTGCGCCCGGATCGAGGAGGGGCAGCCGTACGGATCGCTGTCGGACTTCTGGCAGCGGGCCCACCCCAGCCGACCGGTCGCCGAACGCCTCGCCGAGATCGGCGCCCTGACCTGTCTCCACGACGGGCGCCTCACGCGACGCGACCTGCTCCTGCAGATCGCCGAACTCCACCGGGCCTCCCGCGCCCGGTCCGCCGGAAAGGGCCAACTGCCCATCGAAACGGGCGCGGTCGGGGGAGCGGAGCCGAGTGGTCTGCCGGAGATGACCGGACGGGAAGCCCTGAGCGCCGAGTTGAACACCCTCGGCATCGACGTCTCCAAGCACCTGATGGAGCACCATCACCGACTGCTGCGGGAGATCGGCGCGACCGACGCGGCCCACCTGGCCGGACTGCGCGCCGGTCAGCAGGTCCTGGTCGCCGGTGTGCGGGCCTCGACCCAGACCCCGCCGATCGCCAGCGGCAGGCGCATCATCTTCGTCACCCTGGAGGACGGCTCCGGCCTGGTCGACCTGGCCTTCTTCGAGGACTCCCATCCGGCCTGCGCGCACACGGTCTTCCACAGTGGACTGCTGCTGGTGCGCGGCACGGTCCAGGTGCGTGGCACCCGCCGCACCGTCGTCGGCACCATGGCCTGGGACCTGGACGAGATCGCCGCCGCCCGCCGTGACGAGGGCCCCGAGGCCGCCCTTGCCCTCCTCGGCGCCGACCATCCGTCCCCGACCCCCGCCCAGCCGCAGCGGACCCTGGCCAACGGCACCACCGGCGCCCGCCTGCACCCCTACGCCGACCTCCAGCCCGCCGGCACCCGCTCGGCCGACCTGAAGAAGTTCGGCCATCGCAGCCCGGGGAGCGCGGGATGAGCGAGATGACCACGCGTCAGCGGCACATTGCCCACCTCCACCTGCACGCGGCACTGACCGAGACTCAGTACGACGATGTAATCGAACTGATGTCTGGTATCACTCCTCATGTCCAGGCTGTCCGGCCCGACGCCGTCCAGCTCGACCTGACGTCGGCACTCAGATACTTCGACCTGTCCCCCTACGACCTGGTCCAGTTGGCGAAGATGAGGCTGAAGGCCCTCTACGGCATCGACAGCAGCGCCGGGCTCGCGAACAACCGCATGCTGGCCGCCATGGCGGCCGACGCGTCCGCGCCGGGAGACACCACCTGGGTCCGCGACGGGCAGGCCGCCACGTGGCTGTATCCCCGTCCGGTCACCGCGCTGCCGGGGATCGGCCGCGCGACAGCGGAAACGCTCGACAGATATGGGCTGCACACCATCGGCCAGGTCGCGGACGTACCCGCGGCGACCCTGCAGCGACTCCTCGGCGCCGGTTCGGCCCGGCTGCTGGCCGAGCGGGCCCGCGGCCATGATCCCCGCCCGGTCGGTAGGTCGGAACCGGCGGCGCACCTGGTCGCCGATCTCGTGCTGGAGCGGGACTGCCTTGAACCGGCGTGGCATCACCGGGCCGTCCTGGGACTCGCCGACCAGATCGGCGGGCGCCTGCGCGGCGAAGGCCAGATCGCCGGCCGGATCACCCTCACCGTGCGGTACGCCGACCGCAGCTCCACCACGCGCACGCACACGCTGCCGGAACCGACCAATCACTCACCCGCCCTCGCCGCGGCCGCCCTGGGGCTGTTGAGCGCCCTCGGGCTGCAGCGGGCACGAGTCCGCTCCTTCGCGATCCGTGCTGACGATCTGCTGCCGGCCGGCAGTGCCTACTGGCAGCTGTCCCTGGATCCCGGCGATGCCCGTGCCCGCGCAGCCGAGGCCGCCGCCGACCGTGCCCGCCGACGCTTCGGGCCGGAGGCTGTACGTCCAGCGGCTCTGGCTGACTGACCGTCTTTGGGGAGGACCGTCGGCGCAGGCCTGTCTTCCGGGCCCGGGGATCAGTTGGCCCACGGCGGAATGAGGCGTGTGCCGTCGGCCAGTTCCGCCTCCAGGCCGACGGATGTGGTGACCCAGGAGATCGCGGTGTGGTCGGTCGGGTTCTCGATGGCGACGGTCGCTCCGCGGCCGATGATCGCCGTGTCGCCCGCGGTGAGCCGGTCGGTGCGGCCGTCGAGGGTGATCAGCAGTTCGCCGATGAGCAGGTGGAAGATCTCCTCCCGGTTCACCGTGTGCGCGGGAGCCCTGGTCCCGGGCGGGATCTCGCCCCGCCAGGCGCACAGCTCCTTGCTGCCGGTGAGGGGAGTGGCGTACGAGACGAAGCGGGCGCCGTGGATCTCGTGGGTGACGGCTTCGGACTGGCGGATGACGGGCATGGCTGTCTCCTGTCGCGGGATGCGGAACCGGGCAAGTGGTCAAGCAGCTTGACTAATTGAGCTTATAGTCAAGCAGCTTGACCAATTCGTCAAGGGTGTTTCAATGCACCCGTGCAGAACTCCGACGCCATGGCCCTGTCCGCCGCCCTGCTCGCCGTCGCCGGTGAGCTCACGCAGCGCATTCACGAGGGTGTCGTCGCCCGCGGTTTCGAGGGGGTCAGGCCGGCGCACGGCTTCGCGTTCGCCCGGCTCGCCCCGGACGGGGCGACGGTCACCGATCTCGCGGCGCATCTGGGAGTGACCAAGCAGGCCGCCAGTCAGCTGGTCGACGAGATCGTGCGCAAGGGGTACGCCGAGCGCCGGCCGCATCCCGAGGACGCGAGGGCCCGGCTGGTCGTGCTGACCGGGCGGGGGTGGGCCTGCACTCGTGCGGCGGAGGAGGCGGCGGCGGAGGTCGTCGGGGTGTGGGCCGCGCTGCTCGGTGAGGCTGAAGTGCGCGCGTTGCGTGACCGATTGGGGCGTATTGCTCCCCATGGTCCCATCAGGCCCGCCTGGTGACGTACCTGGTGGCGGTGCATCAGTGGCACCTGCCGTCGTTGGTTACCACTGGAAGTTTTTACTGACGCGTAACTTCACAAGAGCACTACTCGCCCGTAACTTGACGAGTGAACAGCATTCTTGTGATCCGGATCACAGGGCGTAGAGCCGTCGCAACTCCCTTGAGCCGCAAGGAGATCACTCGATGCTGCCCTGGAAACGAGTGCTCAGACCCCTGACCGCGCTGCTGCTGACCGCCGCGGCCGCCGTCGTCCCCGCCACCGCCCAGGCGGCCGACAGTCCTGACGCCGGCTGGAACGACTACTCCTGCAAGCCCTCCGCCGCCCACCCCCGGCCTGTCGTCCTCGTGCACGGCACCTTCGGAAACTCCGTCGACAACTGGCTGGCCCTCGCGCCGTACCTGGAGAACCGCGGCTACTGCGTCTTCTCCTTCGACTACGGCCGGCTCTCCGGCGTCCCGCTCTTCTACGGCCTCGGTCCCATCGACAAGTCGGCCGAGCAGTTGAAGGCATACGTCGACAGGGTGCTCGCGGCGACCGGCGCCGACAAGACCGACCTCGTCGGCCACTCGCAGGGCGGCATGATGCCCCGCCACTACCTCAAGTTCCTCGGCGGAGCCGCCAAGGTGAACGCCCTCGTCGGCATCGCACCCATCAACCACGGCACCACACTCTCCGGGCTCACCGGACTGCTGCCGTACTTCCCGGGCATCGGGGACCTGCTCACCACCAACACCCCCGCCCTCGCCGACCAGGTGGCCGGTTCCGCCTTCCTCGCCAGGCTCAACGAGGGCGGCGACACGGTGCCCGGCGTCCGCTACACGGTCCTCGCCACCAGGTACGACGAGGTGGTCACGCCGTACCGGAGCCAGTTCCTGAGCGGATCCGACGTGCACAACGTGCTGCTGCAGGACCTGTGCCCGGTCGACCTGTCCGAGCACGTGGCGATCGGGCTGTTCGACCGGATCGCCTTCCACGAGGTGGCCAACGCGCTGGACCCGGCCCACGCCAAGCCCACGACCTGCGCGTCGGCGTTCAGCTGAACCGACTCCTGTCGTCGGGGGCTGTCCGGCCCGAGCCGCCGGTCAGGCCCCGGCGGCTCGGGCGGCGACCTCGGACTCCGTCGGGCTCGGTCAGATGGGTAGCGTGCGTGTATGACGAGCGAGGAGATCCGGCCCGCCACGGCGGGCGATGTACAGGCCGTGAAAACCGTGACCGACGCGGCGTACCGCCACTACATCGAGCGGATCGGGAGGGTGCCCCAGCCCATGGAGCGGGACCACGCGGCGAACGTGGCCGCGGGGATGGTCTTCGTCACGGGAGACCCCGTGACCGGTCTGGTGGTGATCGAGGAACGCGACGATCACCTGTACCTCGACAACCTCGCCGTCCACCCCGACGCGCAGGGCGAGGGCGTGGGACGACGGCTGCTGGACTTCGTCGAGGCACGCGCGCGTGAGCTCGGCCTCCCCGAGGTCAGGCTCTACACCCACGCGATGATGTGGGAGAACCAGAAGATCTACCCGAAGTTCGGCTATGAGGTCGTGGAGCGGCGCGTCGACGGGCCGTACGACCGCGTGCACTACCGCAAGCGGCTGGGCTGAGGGGCTCTGGCCCTCACGCTCACGCTTCCGGCCACCAGGTGCGTGCGATGTCCTTGCGGACCTCCGGGCGTCCCGCGGGGCGCTCGTCGGCCTCCTCACGGACCCGGGAGTCCGTCTTCTTCAGGGGCTTCTGCACGGTCATACGGCGCATGGCTGCCTCCTCCAGGGCTACCGAGTTCCGTGTTTTCACGGAGGTAGACCCGTGCAGGGAGAGTTGCTCATCGGTTGCCGGTCTGTCAGTGGCCGGTGTCACGATTCGGGTGTCAGTGGCGGGTGTCACTCTTGGGCCCATGACGAACGAGAGTGATGCCACGAACCCGGCCATGACCTCGACGGATGTCGACTGGGACAGGCGGGCCGAGTCCTTCGACGACGAACCGGACCATGGCCTGCGCGACCCGGAGGTGCGCCACGCCTGGGCCGAACGGCTGCGTGACTGGCTGCCCGGACCCACCGCCGACATCCTCGATCTCGGCTGCGGCACCGGCAGTCTGTCGCTCCTCGCGTCCGAGCAGGGACACCACGTCACCGGGGTGGACGCGTCCCCGAACATGGTGGCCCTCGCGCGCGCCAAGCTCGCCGGGCGGGACGCCGTGTTCCTCGTCGGCGACGCGGCGGAGCCGCCGGTGGGGGAGGAGCGCTTCGACGTGGTGCTCGTCCGGCATGTGCTGTGGGCGCTGCCCGACCCCGGCCGGGCCCTGCGGCACTGGCGGGAGCTGCTGCGCCCCGGCGGGCGGCTGGTCCTCGTCGAGGGCCTGTGGGGCACGTCCCACCCCGTCGGCATACCCGCCGACCGGCTCACCGCCCTGCTCACGCCGCTCGGCGGTCAGGTGCGCGTGGACCGGCTCTCGGACGACGCGCGGCTGTGGGGGAGGGACGTGGACGACGAGCGGTACGTGGCGGTGGCGACGGTGGGGTGAGCGGCGGGGGGGGGGGGGGGGGGGGGGGACGGTGTGCGGCCGGGGGCGGAAGCTGCTAGCCGAGCAGCCCGGCGAGGCCGGACTCGCGGGCCAGCGCCTCCAGCTCGTCGAGCGCGGCCACGGCGGCGGACGCGGCCCTCGGGTCCCGGTCCGCCAGACCGCTCTCGGCGAACTCGTCCTCGTCCAGTCGGCGTACGTCCGTGCCGTCGCCGGAGACCCACAGGTCCAGGTCGAGGTCCTCGACCACGAGCTCCGCGCCGGAGAGTGCGGCCGGGCGGGTGATGTCGCAGTACCAGCCCTTCAGGGCGCCGACCCCGTCGCGGACCTCCTTCACGGCATACCAGCGGTCGCGCCAGTAGTACTCGGTGAAGACATCGCCCGGCTCGAAGCGGACGAAGCCGAAGTCGCGGACGCCTTCGCCGGCCCAGGGGGCGCGGACCGCGATCCGGGTGCCGTCGTCGCCGAGGAGTTGGGCCCCGTAACGGATCTTCGTGCGGCCCGCCTTGACGAGGACGACCTCCACGAGGGACTTCGGGTCAGGTGAGTTCGCGGACATGGCGCATCTCCGTTGCACAGATCTCGTAGCCGAACCATTTGTTGATCGCGATCATCGGTTCGTTGCCGGTGTCGTTTCCCGTGAACGCCTCGGTGAACCCCGCGGCACGGGCGCGGTGCAGGGAATCGGTCTTGGCGAGCTTGGCCAGGCCGCGGCCGCGGAAGGCGCGGGCGGTGCCGGTCATGACGGTGCCGTAGCGGGTGCCGCCGTCCGTGCGGGCCGCGCTGAAGGCCACCGGGCGGCCGTCGACCACGGCGACCGAGGTCAGCTCGCGGCTGAGGAGGGGGTGGTTCCAGGTGTCCTCCAGCCAGGCCTCGTAGTCGGTGAACTCGTAGGCGATGTCGCTCGGTTCGTCCGACATCGTCTCCGAGTCCAGCGCGAACAGCGGGCGAGGGTCGTCGGCGAAGTCGGCGCCGGTACGCAGTTCGACTCCCGGTGGCGGGTCCTGGAGCGGGGGCAGGGTGCCGTGCGCCAGGTCCAGGCGCAGGAAGTGGGCGGAGCGGCTGCCGCGATAGCCGTGCCGTTCGGCGAAGGCACGGTTGTCCGGCTCGTCCAGGACCCAGGCGAACAGCTTCGTCGCCCCCAGGCCGGCCAGGTACTCCTCGGCGGCACGCACCAGCTGCGAACCGGCGCCGCGGCCGGTGCGCTCCGGGTGCACGTACACGTTGACGTAGCCCTGGCCCGGTTCCGGACTCTCGTGCACGATCCCGACCTGGGCGGTGCCGATCACCTCCCCGTCCTCCTCCGCGACCAGGGGGCGGTAGTGGGAGTCGGGATGCGCGTGGGCGAGGTCGTGGGCGAGGGAGTCCGGGGTGACGAGATAGAACGGGAGGGCGAGATGGCGGACACGGGCGAAGCCCTCGAAGTCGGCCCGGACGCCTGGTCGGAGGTCGCGCACAGTCATGGTCATATGGGCGCACGCTACGGGGGAGACGCGTACCGGTGCCTCTCATTTTCCCCCGGGTGCGGGACAATCGCCTGCGTGACCTTGAAGATCCACATCGATGAGAGCGCCCCTCCGTACGAGCAGGTACGGGCACAGATCTCCGAGCAGGCGCGCTCGGGAGAACTGCCGGTGGGCTACCGGCTGCCCACCGTCCGGGGGCTGGCCGAGTCGCTCGGCCTGGCCGCGAACACGGTCGCCAAGGCGTACCGGGCGCTGGAGGCGGACGGGGTGATCGAGACGCGGGGGCGCAACGGAACGTATGTCGCCGCCGCGGGCTCGGCGGCGGAACGCGAAGCGGCGTCGGCCGCCCAGGCGTACGTCGAGCGGGTCCGGCGTCTGGGCCTGGACGAGAACGCGGCGCTTGTCGCGGTACGGGACGCCCTGCGGGCGGCTTACGGGGCGGGGTGAGCGGGGCCGGTGGAGGGTGAGGCCGGTCGTGGGCTGCTCAGGTCGGTGAATGTTCACGGTGTGCGCGTAGGGGGGCAGTCCCGCTCTGTCGGCCGCCCTTGCGAAGACCACCGCGTCCTTCACCGCCGCCGCGTTCGGGTCGTTGTTGAAGAACGCGAACACGTCCTCGCCCTCGGTCCAGGTGTCCGCGATCCGCTCGGCCCAGCTCCTCAGTGACTGTCGGCCGTAGTGGGGCCAGGCCCGGGCGCGGCCGACGTGGAAGCGGACGTAGCCCCAGTCGGTGGTGCGCCACAGCGGGGTCGACGGGCGGGAGCGGACGTCCGCCCAGCACAGGGCCGCGCCGTGGGATTCCAGCACCTCGCGCACCTCGGACGTCCACCACGAGTCATGGCGCGGTTCGACCGCGACCGTCGTGCCGGCCGGGAAGCAGGACAGACAGGTGTCCAGCAGCTCCGCATCCGCGCGCAGGGTCGGTGGCAGCTGGAGCAGGACCGGACCCAGCCGGTCGCCGAGGCCAGCCGCGCGGCTCATCAGACGGTGCACCGGCTCCTCGGGGTCCCGCAGCCGTTTGATGTGGGTCAGATAGCGGCTGGCCTTCACCGCGACCACGAAGTCCGGCGGGGTGCGTTCCCGCCAGGCCTCGAAGTTCTCCCGGGACGGCAGCCGGTAGAAGGCGTTGTTGATCTCGACGGTCGCGAAACGCGCCGCGTACTCCTCCAGCCACAGCCGCGTGGGGCACCCGGCGGGGTAGAGCACGCCCCGCCAGTCCTTGTACTGCCACCCCGACGTGCCGACGAACAGGGTCATACCTCCATCAAAGCACGCGCCCTACAGGTACAGCCCCGCGTCCGTCTCCGGCCGGGGCTCCGGCACCGACGTCGGCGAGGTGCCCCGCCGCAGCGCGTACAGCTCCGCGAGTGTCGCGCCCTCGCGGCCCACGCCTTCCTCGTCGCCCAGCCAGCTCACGGCCTCCCGTCGGGTCAGCGGCCCCACCTCGATACGGGCCAGACACCGGCCTGGGCGGACCACGGCCGGGTGAAGGCGCTCCAGGTCCTCGTTGGTCGTCACGCCGACCAGGACGTTGCGGCCCTGGCCCAGCAGGCCGTCGGTGAGGTTGAGGAGCCGGGACAGCGCCTGGCCGGCGGTGTGCTTGGCCTCGCCGCGGATCAGCTCGTCGCAGTCCTCCAGCAGCAGCAGCCGCCAGCGTCCCTTGCCCGTGCTGTCGTCCTCGCCGATCGCGATGTCCATCAGATAGCCGACGTCGCTGAACAGCCGCTCGGGGTCCAGCACGCAGTCCACCTGGCACCAGTCCCGCCAGGACCGCGCGAGCGTCCGCAGTGCCGACGTCTTGCCGGTGCCCGGCGGGCCGTGCAGGAGCAGCAGCCGGCCGGCGATGTCCTCCGGGGTGGTCTTCATCAGGACGTCCATCGCGTCCGCGACGGGCGCGGTGTAGTTGGCCCGCACCTCGTCCCAGGTGCCCGCGGAGATCTGCCGGGTGGTGCGGTGCGGGCCACGCCTCGGGGAGACGTACCAGAAGCCCATCGTCACGTTCTCCGGCTGTGGCTCGGGCTCGTCCGCGGCGCCGTCGGTGGCCTGCTCGAGGACCTTCTCCGCGAGCTCCGCGGTGGTCGCTGTGACGGTGACGTCCGCGCCCCGGTTCCAGCGGGAGATCAGCAGGGTCCAGCCGTCGCCCTCGGCCAGCGTCGCGCTGCGGTCGTCGTCGCGGGCCATGCGCAGGACACGGGCGTCCGGCGGCAGGAGGGTCGCCCCGGAGCGCACGCGGTCGATGTTGGCCGCGTGCGAGTACGGCTGCTCGCCCGTCGCGAAGCGACCGAGGAACAGCGCGTCGACGACGTCGGACGGCGAGTCGCTGTCGTCGACGTTGAGCCGGATCGGCAGAGCGTCGTGTGGGTTCGCAGACATGCCCGCCATGATCCGGCACGTTCGGGCCTCGTGCACCCGCTTTCCGTAGCGCACCGGAGTGCACCTGTCGTGTCGTCCGTGCGCCGGCCGGGCCCTCAGCACGCTGGTCGTGTCCTCGGCGCACCAGCCGTGCCGTCGGTGCGTCGGTGTCGGTGCGTCAGCCGGGGAGCCGGTGTCACGTGCTTCTCCTGTGTCCCCTGTGTCCTCTGCGTCCCCTCCGTCCCGGCGTCCGTCCTGTTACAGAGCTGTGCGGCTACGACATCTGCCCGGCCGGGTGTCGGGCCGGTTACCGTTGCCCTTGATGGGACGTCATGGGTGGAATTCGGGGGCCGGGCGGTGGCGTCTCACCGCGCTGCTCGGTGTGGGCCTGGCCGCGCTGGCCCTGGTCGTGACCCTGCTCAACACGCTTCCCGGGAACGACGGCGGCACCGAGGGCACCTCACGCGACGGCGACAAGGTGCACGGCACGCCGAGGGCTCCCGCCGGTGCGGCGAAGCCCGAGGTGGGCTGGGGCTTCACGCACACCCAGTTCAGTGCCGACGAGGGGGCCGGCGCCGCCACCCGGCGTGTCGAGGACCGGCTGTCGAATGCCGGGGGCCTGCCGCAGAACCAGCACATCATGGGCTGGGGCGCCGACAACCCCGAGCCGGTGAAGGGCCGTTACGACTTCGGGGCCATGGACCGCCGGGTCGACTTCATGCGCGCCTCCGGAGCCACCCCGGTGATCACCCTGTGCTGCTCCCCGGACTGGATGAAGGGCGGCAAGGCAGGCGTCGGCAACACGAACTGGAGCCAGGCCGCCCTGGAGACCTCGCCGACTCCCGACCACTACCAGGACTTCGCCGACCTGGCCGCGACCGTCGCCAAGCGCTATCCGGACGTACGCCACTTCGTCGTCTGGAACGAGTTCAAGGGCTTCTGGAACGACGCCGAGGCCCGCTGGGACTACGAGGGCTACACCAGGCTCTACAACCTGGTCTACAAGGCTCTCAAGGGTGTCGACAAGGACATCGAGGTCGGCGGGCCGTACCTGGTGATGGACAGCGTCGACCCGCGCTCGGCCGACGCCTCGACCACCTTCAAGGGGCCCTGGGGCGCCATGGACCAGCGGATCCTCGACGCCTTCGCCTACTGGAACCGGCACAAGGCAGGCGCCGACTTCGTGGTCGTCGACGGCTCCAGCTACACCAACGACGACGAGTTGCTGCCCGACGAGTTCGCGGCCACCGACAAGTTCACGGCGGTGGGGAAGTGGGTGCGGGCGCGGACCGGCGACCTGCCGTTGTGGTGGGCCGAGTACTACGTCGAGCCCGGCGACGCCAACGACGAACGCAAGGGCTGGTCCGAGACCCGCCGGGTCGCCGTCCAGGCCACCGGGATGATCGCCATGGTCAAGGGCGGCGCCTCCTCCGGCTTCTACTGGAACCCGGAGCGGGAGAAGGGCACCGACTGTCCCGGCTGTCTGTGGACCCCGACCGACGGGGGCAGCGGCGGCGCGAAGCTTCCCCTGTACGACCTCGTCTCCCGCTTCGGCGCGGAGTTCCCGCCCGGCACCGCCTACCGGACGGTGTCCGTCGCCAAGGACGACGTACCCAACGTGCGGGTCCTGGCGACCGACACGTTGGCCCTCGTCGTCAACACCCTCGACCGGCAGATCAGCGCCCAGGTCGACGGCAGACGGTTCGAGATGCAGGCGTACGAGGTGAAGTGGCTCGACCGGCGGTCCGGCTGAGCCACTTCACCTGGCCCGCGCTGAGGCGATCCCCGCTTCACCGACAACGCGCCCTGCCTCACCGACAACGAGCCCTACTCCACCGACAACGAGCCCTACTCCACCGACGACGACTCCTACTTCATCGTCAGGAACCGCTGGACCAGCGCGGCGAACAGCACCGCCAGCAACGGCAGCGAGAACCAGAAGCTGCTCTGCAGCCACCGCAGTTGCCGCACGCTCGGCCGCACCGCGACCCGGACGACCTCCCGTGCCGTCAGCAGCACGATCAGCGCGAGCGCCGCGAGCGCCCCGACGACCGACCACGGCGTCCACGTCACCTGCGGCCCGATCGGGCCCGGGGCCGCGGCCGGGACCTTGCCCTCGGGCTGCTTGCGCAGCGTGTACATCGTCACGTCGTCGTTGACGAGGACCTTCCTCAGCTCCGGCCGCGCGTCCAGGTGCTTGACCAGCCGAGGTTCCCAGCTGTCCGAATAGCCCACGTCCAGCTGGAGATAGACGACCTGACTGCGGTTGATCATCAGATACGAGTTCGGGCCCGCGTCCTTCAACGCCTTGACCAGACCCGACACCAGCACCGGGTCGGGCGGTGCCAGCGTCGGCACGTACTGGACCTTCTCCATGTCCCTGGTGCCCCACGGCATCGCCGGCGTCACGTTGTTCACCGTGTCGTTGCTCAGCCACAGCAGCCGTACCGTCGGATCGTCATGGGCGTACACGTAGTCCATGGCCGTGACCTCGCCGGGCCGGATCCGTTCGAACGGCTCGTTGCCCCAACGCGCCACCAGGAAACCGCCCATGAGGATCAGTCCCGCCATCAGCGCGGCCAGCGGGGCGAGGCTCACCCGGTCCTTGTCGCGTTCTTCGACGGTGACGCCGGTGCGCGGGAACAGGGCGAGTGCGGCGAGCAGGGCCGAGCCGGGCAGGGCGAACATGAAGACGCGCAGCGCCATCTCACCGCCGTACGACTGCATGCCGAAGCCCAGGAACGGTACGAAGGTGAGGACCAGCAGCGACCGTTCGCGGTAGCGGTGCCAGCGTCGGCGCCACCAGCCCCAGCAGGCGAAGGCCATCACACCGCCGGCCAGCAGCACCCGCACGTACAGCACGAGCTTGTGCGTCGAACTGCCGCCCTGGATCCGGCCGGACACCGAGGACGACACATTGCTGCCGACCCCGCCGACCCCGCCGAACAGTTCGTCGAAGTGCCCGGACCAGTACGGCTCGGCCATGAAGCCCACCCAGGCGGCCACCAGCACCCCGAACAGGATGGGCAGGCCCCGCAGTTCGCTGCGGCCGACCAGGACGAGCACCGCCAGCACGCCCAGCATCACGAACGGGGTGAGCTGGTGGGCCGGGACGCTCGCCGCGAACAGGCCGATCACGATCACCAGCAGCACGGCCCGCTGACGCCGGTCCGTCGGCTCGACCTCGATCTCGCCGGGCCGCCGCTTCGCCCAGATCATGCCCGGTGCCCGGAACCACACGAGCAGGATCGCCACGAACACGAGGTACAGGAGATACGTGAAGCCCTGCGGGGAGAAGTAGTCCTGCCCCACCCAGCCGCTGAGCACGAAGATCCAGATGCCGGTCCACTTGGCGCGCCAGCTCGCCCGCATCGAGCGCACCAGCAGGAACATCGGGGCCAGGTAGAGGAGTTGGATGGCGGTCGGCCACCAGCGGATGACCTCGGTGAGGTCGCCGACCCCGCAGGCCTTGGCCACGAACGCGGCCACCGCGAAGAATCCCGGCCAGCTCCAGCGCGCGTCCAGGTCGGGCACGGCCGACCCGGTCCGGTCGATGTAGTCGATGAACCCGAGGTGCTGCCAGGCCGTCGCGAACCGCGGTTCCGTCTCGATCACGGCGGGCAGCGCGTGCAGGGAGACGACGGTGGCCAGCAGCGTCAGCAGCAGCAGCGCCCGGTGCTCGCGCCCGAGCCACAGCAGCGACGCGAACACCACGACCAGCAGCGCCGCTCCGGCCAGGGTGGGCAGGGGCAGCACGGAGATCAACCCGAGCCCGCCCATCTCGTCCAGGTCGGCCTCGCCGAGCCGCAGCGCGGGCACCCAGTAGAGGAGCAGCGCGGCGGTCAGCAGACAGCCCAGGATCACCCCGACGCGGGTGGGCCCCCCACGCGCGGGCGCCGGTGCCGCTTCGCCGGTGACTGCCTTCGCGGGGACGGGCGGCTCTTCCCGTACGGCCGCCTCGGCGCCCCGCGCGATCTCCTCCCGGGGCTCGAACGGGGCGTCCACCTCGGCCTCCGCCGGACCCAGCGATGCCTCGGAGCCCGGCTCCCGCGCCTCGACGGGCAGCCCCAGCTCGGGCGCCCACGCCCAGGCCGGACGTCGGTCCTCAGGCTCCACGGGTGTGCCGGTGGGCGGTGTGCCGGGGCCCGGGCGGACGTCCGGCCGGCGTTCCAGGTGGTCGAAGTCGACGTGGACACCGAGGGCCAGGGTGTCCTGGTCGAGCGCCCAGCCGGGTCCGCGCCGGAGCGGCCCGGTCGGAGCGGGGACCTCGCGCGCCCCCAGGTCGGCGAGGTCCCCGTCCGGCGCCGCGTCCTCGGGCCGGTCGCCAGGCCCGCCCCGGACGGTCTTGTAGAGCTTGGGCGCGGCGATCGCCACGATCACCGCGAGCGAGGAGATCTCCGCGACGCCCGCGCCGATCAGGCCCATGCGGGGCAGCAGCAAAAGCGTCAGGCCGAGCACCAGAACGCACAACAGGCCCTGCATCCAGGCGAGTCCGGCGGTGCGGCTCTGCGCCCGCAGCACCGCGAAGTAGGTCTCCATGACGACCCGCAGCACCGCGCCGACCGCGAACCAGCGCAGCAGCCCGGTGGCCGCGTCCGCGTAGCCCGCGCCGAACACGCCGAGGATCCAGGGTGCCCCGACGAACAGGATCGCGGCCACCGGCAGCATGATCCGGGCCATCCGCCTGAGCGCGGCCCGGGTGTTGGAGGCCAGCCGGCGCGGGTCGTGGGAGCCCTCCACGGTCAGCGAGGCGCCCATGTTGATGGCGAGCAGATTGATCGTGCCGCCGATCGTGGTGGTGATGTAGAAGTACGCGTTGTCCTCGGAGCTGACCTGCGAGGCGATGATCACGGGGACCAGGTAGACCACGGCCAGCGAGAACAGCGAGCCGGTGTAGTCGCCCGCCAGGAACCGCCCGATCTCCTTCAGGGTCGGTGGCCGCGCGTGCTCGTCGGTGGCCTCGATGTGCCGGGGCGCCAGCCGCCGGAACACCAGCCAGCCCAGCGGCAGTACGGAGAAGGCGATCGCCGCGACCCACGAGGCGAACACGCCCGATGTCGGGAGGGCCACCGCGAACGCGGCCAGCAGCCCCAGTTTCACCGCGGAGAACACGGTGTTGCCGACCGGCACCCACAGCGCGTTGCGCAGCCCCGTCAGCACCCCGTCCTGCAATGTCAGCAGCGACCAGGCGACGACGGCCACCACGAAGCCGAGCCCGTTGAGGGGCCCGTGCAGGAAGCGGTACGACGGCCCCCACAGGTTCAGGGTGAGCAGGAAGACCAGCGCGGCCACCGCCACGATCACCGAACTGCCCGCGTACGTCCGGAAGATGAGCCGAGCGGTGGCCCGGCCCGCGACCGGGATGAAGCGGGCGAGCGCGCCGGTCAGGGTCACCGCGGTCAGACCCGCGAGCAGCTTCATCGCGGCGATCGCGGCGGAGCCCTGGCCGACCGCCGACTCGGAGTAGTAGCGGGCGGCGGCCAGCCAGAAGCCGAGGCCGAGCACCGCGGAGATGCCGGTGTTCAGCATCAGCGCGTAGGCGTTGCGGAACAGCTGACTGCCCCCCGGCGACCGGCCCAGGCCGGGCAGCCGGAGCCGGCGCCCCGACCGCTCGGGCGCCTTGGTCGCGGGCGAGGTGTCCTTGGGCGATGTGTCCTCGGGCGTGGTCGTGGTCGTGTCAGACACGGGAACGGATGGCCTTCCGGCGGACCTGGCGTGCTCTGCGGACCAGGGCGTACCCCTTGGTGAGGGCACGGTCCCGGGCGAAGTTCCGGGCGATCGCGCGGCCCTGGACGAGCCGTTCGAACTCCTCGATGCCGGTGCTGCGGCGCACGGTCACGCGTTGCAGGGCGTACGGCCCCTGCCGGCGGCGGGCGAGCCCGTTGCCGACGGCGAGCGCCTGACCGTACCCCGTCTCCCGCACCGCCTGCCGCACCCGGCGGCTGGAGTAGCCGTAGGGGTAGGCGAACGAGGCCGGGACCGTGCCGAGTTCGTCGGCGACGATCTCCTTGCACTGGATCAGCTCGTGGCGCAGCGTGGCGTCGTCGAGCTGGTCGAGCTGCGGGTGGGTGTGGCTGTGTCCGCCGATCTCCACGCGGGCCGCGGCCAGTTCGCGGATCTGGTCCCAGTCCAGCATGGTGTCGAGGCCGCCCCCGGTGTCGTACGCGCCCCGGATCCAGCCGGTGGAGACGAACAGGGTGGCCGCGAAGCCGTGTTTGGCGAGCACGGGCAGGGCGTGCCGGTGCACGCCCTCGTAGCCGTCGTCGAAGGTGATCAGGACGGGCCGTGCGGGCAGCGGGCGTCCGGAGCGCCAACGGGCGGCGAGACGGGCGGTGTCGACGGGGGTGAACCCCAGTTCGCCGAGCACGGCCAACTGCTCGGCGAAGGCCTCCGGGGCCACCGACAACTCCCGGGTGGCCTCGTTCGGTTCGGCCGCGATCGCGTGGTACATGAGGATCGGCACCGGCGTGTCAGCCATCCGCTTCCCCCTCGATCCCGCCGTCGATCCCGGCCACCGAGAAGGTGGTGGTGCCGCGGCGCGCCCGGACACTGCCCACCACATACCCGCCCGCCGCCGTCAGCACCCCGGCGACGATCGCGCCCGCGCGGCCCGCGCCGCCCGGACGGGCCAGCAGGGCGTCCCGCAGACCGCGCGCCACCCCGGCCGGCAGTACCCGCGTCGCGTACCGGCGCTCCGACTCAAGTCCCTTGTCTGTGCCCACACTTCGGGCCACCAGTGCTTTCGACAGACCCTCGGCGTATGCCCGCGTCCGGAAGTACCCGAAGTGCTCACGTGTCTCGGGCACCCGGTGGTGGATCACCGCACGGTCGTCGATCAGCAGGATCGCCTCCGGTCTCGCCCGGGTGAGCCGGATGCACAGTTCGGTCTCCTCGCAGCCCAGCGGCCGCTTGTCGCCGTCGCGTCCGATACCGGTGGCGAAGCCGCCCGCCGCGTCGAAGGCGCTGCGGCGAAAGGAGGCGTTGCCGCCCAGGACGTTGCGCACCCGCACCCGGCCCGGGGGAAGCCCCCGGTAGGTGCAGCCGACCACCCAGTCGAACTCCTCCGGGAACCAGGCCGGCCGGCGGCCCGACGCCCAGATCGGCACGGTACGGCCGCCGACGGCCAGCACCCGCGGATCGGCGTAACCGGCGGCGAAGTGCCGCAGCCAGTCCCGTTCGGCCACCGCGTCGTCGTCCAGGAACGCCACGACGTCGCCGTGCGCCGCGGCGATCCCGGTGTTGCGGCCGGCGGACAGACCGCGGGGGCCCGCGTTGGCGAGCACCCGCACCTCCCGGGTCTCCTGGGGCTCCTTGTACTCCTTGGCCAGCCGGTCCAGGAGCGCCGCGTTGTGGTCGACGACGAGGAGTGTTTCCAGCGCGGGGTGTGATTGCGCCCGCACCGAGGAGACCGCCGCGAGGATGTCCTCCCAGCGGTCCTCGGTGTAGACGCAGATCACCACGGAGATGTCGGGACCGCTCAAGACACCTCTCCCCGGACCGAGTCGAGCAGCGGGGAGTGCTGCGGCCGGCGGCGCAGGGCCCGCCGGTTGGAGCGCTCGCTCAGGATCACCCTGAGCACCCTGAGCCCGTCCCGCACGGCCCGCAGATTGCTGGTGCCGTGGATGCGGAGGTACTCGTGGCTCGGTATCTCCTGCACCTTGAGGCCGGCCTTCACCACCCGGATGTTCATCAGGGTCTCGACCTCGAAGCCGGTGCAGTCCAGCTCGATCTTGTCGAGGCAGTGCCGCCAGAACGCGTTGTAGCCGTAGCACAGATCCGTGTAGCGGGCGCCGAACTTGCGGTTGACCGCCGTGCACAGCGCCCAGTTGCCGAGCTTGCGGATGAAGGTCATGTCGTCGGTGCCGCCTCCGTTGGCGAACCGGGACCCCTTGGCGAAGTCCGCGCCCGAGACGAGGGCGGAGACATAGCTGACGATCTCGTTGCCGTCGGCCGAGCCGTCCGCGTCGACCATCACGATGATGTCGCCGGTGGCGGCCTGGAACCCGGTGGTCAGCGCGTCGCCCTTGCCCTTGCCGCGCTGTTCGACGACCTTGACGTCCGGCCACAGGGAGCGGGCCACTTCGACGGTGTCGTCGGTGGAGTTGCCGTCCACAAGGACCACTTCGTGTATCCAGGCCGGAAGGGTCTTGAAGACGTACGGGAGATTCTCCGCCTCGTTCATGGCGGGAATCACGACGCTCACCGGTGGCGTGATCGCCAGGTGAGAGGAGATCGGACGGTACTTACCGGCTGTTGACGGATCGTGGCCCGTACTGGCCGGGCGCAGAACTGAGCTCATGGGTCTGGTCCCTCTCGTCCGGTGGACCGCCCGCCCCTGGGCAGCCCGGTTCTTTGTCCGGTTCGAAAGGGGGGTTCTCACCCGAGGCATGCCGGAGGCGATCTCCGTGCGTGCCGGGTGAGCTGGCAAAAGCTGGCCGGCCCCGGAAAACGGCAGCCGGTCTCGCGGCACGGCCCGGTCACAAGTGCGTCACCGAGCACGGCACCCCCCTACCGCGCCCCGCGCCGGAATCCATCGCGGTCCTGAGCCCTCCCCTGGAGCCGCTTGATGATGGGCCGATGCGGGTGAGATGTACGACGGTATTGATGATTGAGCCTGTATGGCAAGACCTGGAACGAGGCCTCACGTTTTTGATGGTTTGACCGTTACGGATCCCTGGCCGTCGGTGAGTTGGGGCGCGCGCCCGCGCACGGTCCCGCGCATTCGCCGCACCACGGACGGCAGGAGCACGAGAGCGCTGAGGGCGGTCACGGCCACCAGCCCGCCCCGCACCGACCAGCGGTGCACGGCCAGCATGCCCTGGGCCACCAGCATGTTGACGACGACCGAGCCCGCGACCGCGGTCAGCAGACGACCGAACGGCTCCAGCCCGCGCAGCCCGGCGGCGATGGCGGCCGCGGGCGTGGCGAGCAGGAAGAACAGGGTGAACGGGCCGCGCAGCGGTGAGTCCGAGTCGGCGAACGCGAACAGCGCGCCGCATCCCGCTACGGCCGTCGCGGCGCCGGCGAGCAGCGGCGACAGATCTCTTGACGATGCCTTGACGCGTGTGGTCCGCATTGGCGACTTTGCCCCCCGAAGCGCCGGATGCCGGGCTTCAATGTCGCTCAGCCCCGCCGGGCCGTCAAGACGCGCACGTTCCCGGGGGCGCCTGAAGCAGGTCAGGAACGCTGGTTCAGGTCACGGCGAACAGGTCGGTCACTCGCGCAAACGACCGAAAAGACTTGGCATGGACACTTCCCGTCAACACGCGTAGTTGCTACGACAGTTATGGCAGAGATCCTGCTAAAGGAGGTTCCATGAGATGTTCCCGACTTGCCGTATTCGTCAGCTCTCTCCTCCTAGCCGTCGGCACCGCGCTCACCGGCGCGGCCACCGCCCAGGCGTCCCAACTCGCCGCAACCGGCGGCTATGTGGCGCTCGGTGACTCCTACTCCTCCGGGGTGGGCACGGGCAGCTACCTCTCCGCGAGCGGTGACTGCAAGCGCAGCGCGAAGGCGTATCCCTACCTCTGGGCCGCCGCCCATTCACCCTCGTCCTTCGACTTCACCGCTTGCTCGGGCGCCCGAACGAGTGATGTTCTGGCGAGTCAACTGACCCCGCTCAACTCCGCCACCGCCCTCGTCTCGATCAGCGTGGGCGGCAACGACGCCGGTTTCTCCGATGTCATGACGACCTGTGTGCTCCAGTCCGACAGTTCCTGCCTGTCCCGGATCGACACCGCGAGGGCGTACGTCGACTCGACGCTCCCCGGCAGGCTCGACAGCGTCTACTCGGCGATCCGCGCCAAGGCACCGTCCGCCCGCGTGGTCGTGCTCGGCTACCCCCGCTTCTACCAGCTCGGCGCCACCTGCGTCGGCCTCTCCGAGACCAAGCGGAAGGCCATCAACGACGCGGCCGACTACCTGGACACCGCGGTCGCCAAGAGGGCCGCGGACCACGGCTTCGCCTTCGGCGACGTCCGAGGCACCTTTACCGGCCACGAGCTCTGCTCCGGCAGCCCCTGGCTGAACAGCCTCAACCTGCTCAACATCGGCGAGTCGTACCACCCGAAGGCGGCCGGCCAGTCCGGTGGCTATCTGCCGGTGTTCAACGGCCTGGCCTGACCGTCAGGAAAGCGCGGGCGCCGTCACGGCGACTCCGAAGTGGAAGGGGAGGCCTCGTCCGACGGGGCCTCCGACTCACAGGTCACCGAGAACGGCACCGAGTTGGACGTCGTGTGCACGGGATCGCGGACCTCGACACTGATCTCGTTCTCGAAGCTGCCGTTGTCGTCGTTCGTCGTCACGAACGCCGTGTCCTGCTTGGTCCTGTCGCCGCCGTCCGGGAACGAGAGGGTCTTCCACCCCGCGTCCATGACGTCGCCGTCCCGCGACACCCAGCGGTAGCTGACCTCGGCAGGCAGCGTGCCCACCGTGAACGTCGCCGTGAAGGCGGGCGCGTCGTCCCGCGCCGGCGGGCAGGTGCCGGAGTACTCCGTGTGCGAACCGGCCAGGGAGACCTTCACCGACTGCGCCGGGGCAGCGGACGTGGACTCACGGCTTTCGCTGGGCGTGGGCTCGGGCTTTCCGGTGTCCTGCGGCGCGGTGTCGCTCACCGAGGGTGAAACCTGCGCGGAGGTCTCGTTCTTGGTCCCTCCGCCCTCGGTCTTGTCCCCGTCGTCACCGTTCAGCAGCGTGTACGTCAGTCCCGCGATCGCCAGCGCCAGGGCGGCGATGCCCGCCACCAGCACGACGGCCGCGCGGCGGTTGCGGCGCGGTCCGGTGGGTCCGCCGGGGGCGGTCGTGGGCGCCGTGGGGCCACCCGCCGGGGTGGGCTGCGTCCACTGGGACGGGTCCGGCGAGGTCGGCGGCGGCTGCTGTCGGGCGACGGTCGGCGGGTACGCGAACGAGGACTCCGGCCCGAAGTCCGCGCGCGGTGTGCCGCCCGCGCCGACGACCCGCAGGTCCTGCTCGGCCCGCTCGGCGGACAGCCGCTCGGCCGGGTCCTTGCGCAACAGTCCCTCGATCACCGGGGCCAGCGGACCGGCCCTCAGCGGCGGCGGCAACTCCTCGTCGACGATCGCCCGCAGGGTGCTGAGCGGGGTGTTCTGGCGGAACGGGGAGTGGCCCTCGACCGCCGCGTACAGCAGGACGCCCAGCGCCCACAGGTCGGACTCGGGGCCGGGCGTGCGGCCCAGCGCCCGCTCCGGCGCCAGGAACTCGGGCGAGCCGATGACCTCGCCGGTCATGGTCAGCGCGGAGCTGCCCTCGACCATGGCGATACCGAAGTCGGTCAGCACGACCCGGCCGTCGTTCGACATCAGCACGTTGGCCGGTTTCACGTCCCGGTGCAGCACCCCGGCCTCGTGCGCGGCCCGCAGCGCGGACAGCACCTCGGCGCCGATGTGCGCGGCCCGCTGCGGGGAGAGCGGACCCTCCGCCTCCAGGAGCTCGGCCAGGGAGATGCCCCGCACGATCTCCATGACGATCCAGGGACGGCCGTCCTGGGTGGCCACGTCGTACACCGTCACCACGTTGCGGTTGGCGACCCGGGCGGCCGCCCACGCCTCCCGCTCCAGCCGGGCGTACATCCGCTCGATCTCGGATCCCTGCAGCCCGGCGGGTGCCCGTACCTCCTTGACCGCGACCTCGCGGTGCAGCACCTCGTCGCGGGCACGCCACACGGTCCCCATGCCGCCCTCGCCGAGCGGCGACAGGAGACGGTAGCGGCCCGCGATCAGACGTTCACTGCCCGGTTCTTCGGACACGGGCGTCCCCCATTCGCATCCGCGAGATTTCTCCACAAAAGTAGCTCAGCCGAGTGCGGATGCGGCCCCCTTGAGCACCAATCCGGCCCCAATGGCCACGACCACGAGCGCGGATCCCAGGGGCGCGGTCCTGCGTACCAGGGCCAGGAGCGGACTGGCCGTCCACCGCGGACGCCGGTCCAGCACCCGGGTGACACCGGTACCCAGTTTGACGACGGCGAAGCCGGCCGCGGTCAGCGTGAGGGCCAGCCCGACGCCGTAGGCGACGACGAGCAGGAGCCCGAACCAGGCCTGCCCGAGCGCCGCGGCGCCCACCAGCACCACGACCGCGGACGGGCTGGGCACGAGCCCGCCGGCGAAGCCGAGGAGGATCGTGCCGCGCAGGGTGGGTGCGGTGGCGTGGGTGTGGGTGAACCCGCCGTGCGAGTGCGTGAGGGAGTGGCTCTGGTCGTGGTCGTGGTCGTGGTCGTGGTCGTGCGTATGCGTATGCGTATGGGGGTGGGGGTGGTCGTGCGCGGGGGTCGTGGAGGGGGCGGGGGAGGTGGTGGCGGGGGCCGCTGAGGTGGTGTGGCTGTGTGCGGCGGCCAGGACCAGCGGGCGCTCGTGCGCGTCGGCTGTCTCGTGCGGGTGGCTGTGGTCGTGCGGGTGGTCGTGCCCGTGATCGTGGCCGTGACCGTGACCGTGACCGTGACCGTGACCGTGCCCCGGCCCGTGGTCGTGCCCGTGGCGGTCGTCGTGCGAGTGACCGTGCCCGTGGTCGTGACCCTGCGTGTGCCCGCGCGCGTGGGCCCGGTTGTGCCAGGCCCGTCGTGCGAGGGTGAGCCCCGCGGCCGTCACCATCGCGCCGCTGGCGATGCCCAGCCAGGCGATCACCGAGGGCGCCGCCGCCGAGCCGGCCGTCACCAGGAGGCCGAGGGTGACCACGCCCAGGGTGTGGGTGACGGTCACCGAGGCGGCCAGCGGGAGGACGTCCTTCATCCGGGCCTTGCCGCCCCGGGCGGCCGCCACCGCGGCCATCAGTGTCTTGCCGTGGCCCGGCGCGAGCGCGTGCATCGCGCCCAGGACGACGGCGATCAGGATCGCCAGCGCGGCGAAGCCGAAGGTGAGGTCGTTGCGGGCTACCAGGGAGTCCAGGGCCCGCGTCCAGCGGTCGGCGCCACGCGGGAGGACGGAGGCGGCGGGAGCGTCCCCGCCCGTCTCGGTCAGGGCCGGGCCGCCGGGGCGGACCCGGAGCGACGCGGTCGTGGTGTCGGCGGGGGAGGAGAGCAACTCCGCCGGGTACTTGGTCAGTTCGCCCGACAGCGACTTCTCCGGTACGTCCGAGTCGGTGAGGGTCATACGGTCGCCGCGCGCGGTGATCTCCCGCCAGCCGGGACCGGCGGAGGTGGCCACGCTGTGGAAGCCGAGGGTCACGCTGTCGTTCTCGGGCAGCGGGGCGGTCAGCCGGCACTCCACGCGGAGGGTGTCGAGCCCGGCCTGCCCGGGACGCACCCGCACCTTGCTGCCGCGCGCGGTGAGCGTGACCGCACGGCCGTCGACGGTGACCTCGCTGTCCCGGGCGGCCGTCGCACACCGCTGCCGGGCCCACTCGGTGGTGCCGAGCTTCTTCAGGTCCGGCTTGGCCTGGGTGGCCGGGATCTCGGCGAGGTCCTCGACGTGCCGGACGCGCAGTTCGCCGGGGGCGGCGACGAGTCCGTCGTAGTGGTTGACGGTGAAGTTGCCGAGGGGGTGGGCGCTCGCCGCCCCCGACGGGACCAGCACGAACGCGCAGGCGGCCGTGAGCACGGCCGCACCGGAGGCGACGAGGCGACGGGTCGCGGACCGGCGGCTCACCGGGCGGCCTCCAGTGCCTTGAGCGCCTTACGGGCCTCGCGGGCGCCCAGCGGCGAGAAGCCGGGGTTCAGCTCCAGCGCCGCCGTCAGATGGGTGCGCGCTTCCTTCTCGTGGCCCGTGGCCCGCTCGATCATCCCGCGGTGGTAGCGGAACGCGGCGTTGCGGTAGCCGGTGGCGGTGGCCCGGCGGGCGTACGGCAGGGCCTCCTCGTCACGGCCGTTGACGTGCAGGGCCCAGGCGAGAGCGTCCGCCGTGTGCACGGTGTGGCGGCGGGACCACTCGGCGCGGGCCGCGCGCAGCGCCTCGGCCTTGTCGCCGTGGTCTGCGGCGGCGAGCGCGGTGTCGAGGTCGGCGTTGACCTTGTTGGCGCGGGCGAGTGCCGTCCAGGCGTCGACGAGGGCGTACTGGTCGTGTGCCTTCGCACGGTCGCCGTCGGCGTCCCGGTCCTCGTACAGCTCGCCGAGTTCGACCAGCGGGCCGGGCAGCGGGTAGCGGGCGACCACGGCCTCCATGTTCCGCAGCGCCGCGGCCTTGTCGCCGTCGGCGGCCTGGGCGCGGGCACGGCCCTCCAGGGCCGGGAGGTAGCTCTCGTCGGCGGCGAGGGCGCGCGCGTAGTGGTTCAGGGCCGCCTTGTAGTCGCCCTGGTTCCAGGCGAGTTGACCGAGGGAGGTGGACACGTACGCCACGTCTCCCGGGGCGGTGGCGGTGGCGAGCGCCTGCTCCAGCACCCGCCTCGCGGTCCGCACGTCACCGCGCAGCTCGTGCACGTACGCGTACCGCGTGAAGACGGGGACGCCCGGCCGCCGGGTGTCGGCGGTGTCGGCCGCCTTCGACGCGTCGTCGTAGCGGCCGAGTTCGACGAGCGCGTCGATACGGGAGGACAGCGCGCGTTCGCTGTAGGGGTTCTGCTCCAGGGCCCGGTCGGCGTACGTCAGCGCGTCCTCGAAGTCGTGGCGGGCGGCGGCGAGGGCCGCTCGGCCGGCCAGGGCCTGGTCGTTGTCCGGCTCCAGGTCCAGCGAGTGCTTCAGGGCGCGCTCGGCCTGCGGGTAGCGCGAGGGGTCGCCCTTGGTCCTGGCCTGCTCGACGTAGGCGAGCCCCAGGGTGGCCCAGCCGCTGAAGTCCCGTGGCTGGGCGCGGAGATGGGCCTGGAGAGCGGTGATGCTCGTGTCGATGTCACCGCTGGTGAGCAACTGCGGTGACAGCGCGGCGGACGCGGGTGCCACCGCCGTGCCCCCGCCGTCCCGAGCGGCCCCGACCACGATGGATCCGGCGGTGAGCGCCACCGCCAACAGGGCGGCACACCCGGCGAGTTGGGCAACCCGCCAACGCCGTCCGGCAGCCGAGACCCGCCGCACGGCGACGACCCGCGGATCCCCGCCCGACCCCTCACCGACCCCAGCGGGCTCCTTGCCCGGGGTACCGGTATCGGTGCCGTCGCCCTGCCCCACGCCGGTTTCCTCGCGGGAGGGTACGGGGCCCGCGACCGAGCCGGCTTCGGCTCCGGCCGTTGCGGACGGCCCGTCGGGGTGTGCCCCCGCGGCTTCCGGCGCGCTGGCCGTCTCGGCCTCAGCCTCGACGGGCTGCGGCTGCGGCGCGGAGTCTGCCTCAGCCGCGGCGGGGCGCGGCGCCGAGTCCGTCTCCGTCCCGGCGGGGCGCGGAGTGGTGGCCGGCTCCGGGCCGGAGGCCGGCGTCTTCGCTTCGGTGGCCTCCGGCGTGCTCGGTGTCTCTGCCCCGGCGGGTGAACCCGTGCCGTGCTCGCGCTCCGGTGCGGCGGGTGGCGGTGCCATGTGGCCGCTGGCCGGTGCGCTGTCGTTCGTACGCCGGGGCATGCCCTCTCCTTGGTCGACGGGTCGACGGGTCGACTGACTGTTCAACCTGGTTGCCGTGCAGCGGCGCGGCCCGCGCCGTGGGGGATGGGTACGAGCGGACCGCGCCAGTCGATGGGACGGGCTCCCGGCCGGTGCGGCCGGGAGGGCCGTCCTAGTACGCCCGGTCCCGCATCCGGCGCCACCACATCAGGGCCCCGCCGATCAGCAGGATGCCGAGCGCGCCCGCGCCCGCCGAGCCCGCGATCAGGGTCATGTTGTCGGAGGAGCTGCCCGAGCCGGCCGGCTGAAGGGCGTCGCCGAGCTGGCTGCGGACGTCGGTCCCGTCGGTCGTGCCCTTGGCGAGCGGGCCACGCGAGCCCTCCGTCGGCAGCGCGACGTACGGGAAGGCCTTCTCGAAGTCCTTGTCGTTCTTGTCGACCGCGTCACCGAGGTCGTTCTTAGCGCCGAGCAGTTCACCCTCGACGACCTGGAGCGAGGCGTCGATCACGTCGTCGGTCAGCCGGCGCCCGTTCGGGAAGCCCGCGGTGTCGCCGTCGAGCACGCCGAGCCGCTTGGGCTTGGCGGCCGGCTTGATGGAGGTGTTGAGCCGCAGCTGCTCCGACGGCGTCACGTACGGCGGCTGGTTGAGGTCCTTGACCCCCTTGAGGAACACGTCGACCAGGTCGTTGCGCGGCTCGTCGGGCGCCGGGATCTTGTAGATCCCCTCGATGAGCTTGGGCAGCTCCGGGTTGGTGACGTTCTTGAGGAACTGCGCGTCGTCCCGCGGCGCGGACGCGTTGAACTTGTCCTTGTCCTTCAGCGGGTTGACGACCTCGTTCACCAGCGGCATGCCGAGGCGCGAGACCTGCGAGTAGTAGCCCTTGGCGTTCTCGCGCTGCGTCGTCGACCAGATGCCGACGATCGGCTGTTCGTGCGACTCGGCGAGGAAGCTGTTGGGGACCTGCAGGGCGATGGAGTTGACGTTGTAGCCCTTGAGCGTGTCGTTGCCGACCTCGGACAGGTTCCCGCCGTACAGCAGGTCGAAGACCCTGAGGTCCAGGAAGAACGGGTCGTCGGCCTGCCCGGCGAACGTCTGGGCGCCGCCGGCGAGCTTGTGGATCGCCTGCTTGCGCAGGGTGTTGTAGTCCGGCATCGACGCCTTGCCGACGTTCGACGGCGCCACCGGCACGTCGTTGGCGATCTTGGTCTTCGACACCGCCTTCAGGTGCTTCAGCTTGATCAGCTCGAGGTCGTAGGTCTGCGTGATGTTGAGGTCGGGGTCGTCGAGGCTCTCGACCGGACCCGTGTTGTACAGGAACGTCTTGTCGTTCTTCGTGTGCGTCTTGAACGTGTACCGGAACAGCAGGTCTTCCTGCGCGTCACCGTCGCTGTCGATGCGCAGGTCGTACTCGGCGTCCTCGGCGAACGTGAAGAAGTTGGGCCCGCCGGCCGGATCCTCCATCGGGATCCAGTTCGCGACGATGGTCGTCGTGTCCGGCTTGTCCGGACTGACGAACGCGTACACGTCGGTGTTGTCGTACTGGGGCTGCCCCGAGATCAGCGGGGCCTCCCGGTGGCTGGAGGCGGAGGCCGCCCCCGGTTCCAGCGTGGCCACGCCGGCGGCTGCGAGCCCCCCGGCGGCCAGCGCTCCGCATATGAGGGTCGCAAGGCTCCGGTGTCGCGCGCCGGTCCTGGAGTTTGGTGTCATGCCGTCCGTCCTCAGTGCCAACTTGCCTGACGAACGCGATTCGGAGCGGTCGGCAGGGTGGATTGGTCGAATCCCAAACGTTCTTACGGAGCGGCTGAATACTTGTTTCATCGACGGCCACCCGCGTTTTCGGCCCGCCGATCCGTAACCCCTGCCGGAGGTGGGTTGGTTGCGAATGCCTCGTGGGACGAGACGACCCAGGTGCGGCCTGGCTGGAGGGGGAGACGAGTTGGAGGCGGACGAGCTGCTGGTGCTGGTGGCCGGCGGCGACCAGAGGGCCTTCGAGGAGTTGTACGGGCTGGTGTCCGGACCGGTGTTCGGCCTTGTGCGGAGGGTGGTACGGGATCCCGCGCAGTCGGAGGAGGTGGCGCAGGAGGTGCTGCTGGAACTCTGGCGTACCGCGTCGCGGTTCGATCCCGGGCGCGGCAGCGCCCTGTCCTGGGTCCTCACCCTCGCCCACCGCCGGGCCGTCGACCGGGTGCGCAGCGCCCGGGCGGCCGGCGAACGAGAGCAGCGCGAGGCCCGCCGCTCCCACCACCCCGCCTTCGACCAGGTCACCGAGGAGGTCGAGGCCGGACTCGAACGGGAGTGGGTGCGACGCTGTCTGGACGGACTCACCGCCCTGCAGCGCCAGTCGGTCACACTCGCCTATTACGAGGGCTATACGTACCGTGAAGTGGCCGAGCGGCTCTCCCTGCCCCTTGGCACGGTCAAGACCCGGATGCGCGACGGACTCACCCGGCTGCGCGAGTGCCTGGGAGGTGCCGCATGAGTCTGAGTGACCGTCTGTTCCGCCGCGGGGATCTCCATTCCCTCGCCGCCCCGTACGCCCTCGACGCCCTGGAACCCGCCGAGCGGGTCCGCTTCGAGAAGCACCTCAAGAACTGCGCCCGCTGCGCCGCCGAGGTCCGCACCCTGTCCGAGGACGCCGTCCGGCTCGCCTGGTCGACGGCCGCACCGCCGCCCGCCGCGCTGCGCGACCGGGTACTGGCCGCCGTACGCACGACTCCGCAGGAACCCGCCCCCCGGCAGGAACACGCCCGGCAGGACGCGGGACGGGCGCGGTCGACCCAGTTGCCGCCGCATGTGTGGGGCACGCAGCCACCGCCGTCACGCTCCCGTGCGCCGCGCCCGCGCCCCCTGTTCGTGCCGTTCGCCACGGCGACGGCGGCAGCGGCCCTCGTGGTGGCGTCCCTGTTCGCCGTCCAGGCCAACCAGACACGGGACACGCTGAACGCCGAGCGGGCCCAGTCACGTGAGATCGCCCACGTTCTCGGGGCTCCCGACGCCCGGTCGAGCATCGGGCGGGACACTCAGGGTGGAAATATCGGAGTGATCGCCTCCGTATCAGAGGGGCGCGCGGTGGTGACCCTGAGCGGCTACGGCGATCCGCCGAGTGACCGCGTACGCCAACTGTGGCTCATGCGCCCCGACGCGCAACCGCGCTCCCTCGGACTCTTCGCCGACGACACGCCCTTGGTCACGTCCGGGCTGGACAAGTCGGCGACGTCACTCGCTGTGACCGTCGAGCCGGATGGGGGCTCGGAGCAGCCCACCACCCAGCCAGTTGTCCAACTCGCCCTGAAATCGGTGGGATTTGGAGATTGACCGAGAAGGAGTCGTCAACGCCCTTGTGGGGAAGGTGAATCCTGTGACCGCGATACACGAGTGCCCCGAGGGAGCGATAGGGTTACTCTGCCCGGGCCGGGTGGACTCGTACGGGTGGGGAGTGACATGGAACAGATAACAGTGCGCAGCAGGGCGAGGGTCCCTGCGATCACGTGCGGGAGCAGCGCGACCAGTTCGCGTCTCGACCGCCATCTCTCGGTGCTGGGCGGCCCCGCCGTTCCGCAGGTCGAGACGGCCGAGGCGACCTCGCTGATGCGCGAGCTGACCGCACGTGAGCCCGCACAGAACCGAAGTGCGAGGGGAGCGCGAGTGCGCCGCGTCTCGCTCTTCGCGCCACTGCGACGGCTGCGCCGCTCGCTGTTCGGCGGGCGCTGAGCGACCCGACACCGGCGTTCCTCGGGGCCGTCCCGAGGAGCCCCCGCTCGGGCCGCCACGCCGTCCCGGCGCGACGCCGCGCTCCAGCCGTCCGTCATTCCCACGGCACGCGGCGCCGCACCGGTCGTGGTTTCCGGGCGCGGGGCAAGACCCCCGTCCATCCCCCGCGCCCACCACGCGCCCCCACCCGCGCCGCCCGCACGCCTCCACCCGGCGTGTCCAACGGCTTCGCCCGGTGCGGGCGTGGATCGGGTACGGGCGTGGATCGGGCCTACCGGCGCCGCGGCAGGCAGCGCCGGCCGCGGCGCGACGCCCGGCACGTACGGCAATGCTTCATCGCTCGCCGTTCGCGTACCGGTGCACGGCAGCCGGCGCGAACACCGCCAGGAGCACCGCGCACCAGACCAGTGACCCGGCGACCGGATGGGCCACCGGCCAGGCCGCACCCTGAGGCACCGGCGCGTTTCCGAACAGGTCCCGCAGGGCCGTCGACATCGCGCTGATCGGATTCCACTCGGCGACCACGCGCAGCCAGCCCGGCAGGCCCTCGGTCGGGATGTACGCGTTCGACAGCAGCGGCAGCAGGAAGGTCGCGCCGCCCAGCTGGCCCGCGGCCTCCTCGTTCCGGGTGAGCAGGCCCAGGAAGATCCCGATCCACGTGGTCGCGAACCGGAACAGCAGCAACAGGCCGAAGGCGCCCACCGCTTCGAACGTGCTCCCCTCGATCCGCCAGCCCAGCGCGAGCCCCACCAGCAGGAAGGGCACCGTGCCGGCCGCCGTGACCACCAGATCCGCGCCTGCCTGGCCGAGCGGTACCGCGGCCCGGCTCATCGGCATCGTGCGGAAGCGGTCCATCACGCCCCGGTGGGTGTCCTGGGCCGCCTGGAACATCCCGGTCATGATCCCGTTCGCGGCGGTCGCCACCAGCAGGCCCGGCACCAGGAACGAGCGGTACTCCCCGCCCGGCATCGCCAGCGCGCTGCCGAAGACGTAACCGAAGAACAGCAGCATGGTGACCGGCATGGTCTGGGTCAGGACGATCAGGCCCGGGTTGTTCCGCGTCCGCCGCAGCTGGCGGCCGAGCATCGCGGTTCCGTCGTACGCCAGCGTGCTCATGCGGCGGTCTCCTTCTGGTCCAGGACGGTCTCCGTGGTGAGCCGGAGGAACACGTCGTCGAGGGTCGGCGGGCGCAGGCTCGCGTCCAGCAGCGGCACGCCGGCCGAGTCCAGTTCACGCACCAGCCGGGGGAGTGTGAGCGTCGAGTCCCGGGTGACCGCGCTGACGGCCTTCCGCTCGTGGTCGAACGACGGCTGCGCGCCGGTGAGCTGGTCGAGGACGCCCGCCGCCGTCGCCATGACGTCCACGTCCGTGACGACCACCTCGACATGCGCCCCGATGAGCGCCTTCAGTTCGGCCGGCGAACCCGTGTGTGCCACCCGGCCCCGGTCCACCAGCGCGATGTCGTCGGCGAGTTGGTCGGCTTCCTCCAGGTACTGCGTGGTCAGCAGTACGGTCGTGCCGTCCGCGGTGAGGTCGCGTACGGCGGCCCAGATCAGGTTCCGGCTCGCCGGGTCGAGGCCGGTCGTCGGCTCGTCCAGGAACAGCACCTCGGGGCGGCGGATCAGGCTCGCCGCCAGGTCCAGACGGCGGCGCATCCCGCCCGAGTAGGTGGACGCGGGCCGGTCGGCGGCCTCGGTCAGTCCGAAGCGGTCGAGCAGGTCACCGGCCCGCTCGGCCGGCCCGCGCACCCGGTGCAGCCGGGCGAACAGGTGGAGGTTCTGGCGGCCGGTGAGGTCCCCGTCGACCGACGCGTACTGCCCGGTGACGCCGATCCTCGTCCGTACCGCCGCCGCCTCCCGGACGAGGTCGTGTCCGGCGATCCGCGCGGAACCGGCGTCCGGTCGCAGCAGGGTGGTGAGCAGTCGGACGGCCGTGGTCTTGCCCGCCCCGTTCGGTCCGAGGATTCCGCAGACCGTGCCGGTCGCCACCGCGAGGTCCAGGCCGCGGAGTGCGTGGACAGCACCGAAACGCTTCTCCAGGCCTTCACTAAGTACAGCGTACGTAGAAGTCATGCCTCGACCATAGCGCACTACGTACGCTGTACGTAACTACGATGGTGGACGAGGTGATGATCGATGGCGGGCCGAGCGGCCGTACCCGAAGTGATCTGGGCCCGTCCCGAGCGCGCGGGCCGGGGGCCGAGACCGGCGTTCACGCGTGCGGACATCGCGGCGGCGGCGGTGCGGATCGCCGACGCGCAGGGGCTGGACGGCGTCTCCATGCGGCATGTCGCGGCCGAACTGGGCTGCGGGACGATGTCGCTCTACAACTACGTCCCCCGTAAGGAGGACCTGTACGAGCTGATGGTGGACGCGGTCGGCGGCGAGCACGAGTTGTGGGAGCCGAGCGGTGACTGGCGGGCGGACATGCTCCGGGTGGCGCACCAGACGCGGGCCGCCATGCACCGGCATCCGTGGCTGCCGAGGCTCATGTCACCGGTCTACGGCTTCAGCCCCAATGCCCTGCGCTATCTCGAGCACTGCATGAGCTGCATGGACTCCCTCGACGCGCCCTCCGGTACGAAGATGGAGCTGCTCGGGATGCTCAACGGGTGCGTGACGGCGTACGTCGCGACCGAGCTGTCCTCGGTCGAGCGGGCACGGTCGCTGCCGTGGTCGGAGGACGAGGAGAACGCGGTGCGGATCGCCTATCTGGGCAGCCGGGTCGCCTCCGGCGCCTATCCGAGGCTGGCCGCCGCGTTCGCCGAGGACGCGGGGCCGATCGACATGGAGGCGGTGTTCGAGCGGATGCTGGAACGCGTGCTGGACGCCTTCGAGCCCAAGGCGTAGGGGCCAGGCCGGGGATCAAGGGGGAAGGCTCTTCAGAGCAGGGCGAACTGTCCTTCCGGGCCTTCCTCGTGGTGGTCGAGGACCGAGGCCGGCCGACGTGCCGCCTCGGGCACCGGCAGGATGCCCGCCTTCCTCAGCTCCGATGCCGTGATCGGGGCGGTCACGGTGAACTCCGCCCGCCGTGGGCCCAGTTCCGCCAACAGCGCGAGCACGGTAATCAGCTCCAGCAGTTCCGACGTCCACGTCTGCGGCCAGGTCACCGGGCGGATCGCGGCCAGCGTGCCCGGGTCCGCCGTCGCCGTGCGGTTCGCGAACCACTGCTCCAGGACCCGTACCCCCGACACCTCGAAGTCCCAGGCCTCAGGGGGGACCGGGGAGATACGGCCGTCGTCGAGGTGCAGGGACTCCTCGTCGCGGTCGTAGCGCAGGGTCAGCGGACGGTCGGGCAGCGGGGCGCGGACATAGGGGCGGCGCCCGCCGGGGAGTTTGGGGCGGGCGCCGTCGCGGCGCATCAGCCAGAGCGTGCGGTGGCCCAGTTCGACGCCGTGTGACCAGAGTTCGGGGTCCTCGGTGAGCGGGACGGTCAGGCCGGGGCGGGCCGCCGTCACGATCCAGGCCAGCAGGTCCGCCGGGGAGGGGGAGAGGCCGAGGCGGCCGGCCAGGTGCTCCAGCAGGCCCGGCGCCAGGTTCGGTTCCGCGCCGCCTGGGCGGCGGTGGAGGGGGCGGATCCGGCCGGGGCGAAGAAGCGGGAGCAGTGAGGTCGCGAGCAGTTGGGGGCCGGCCGCGTCGGGTGTCTCCGTGACGAAGATCTGCTGTTCGTCGGCCACCCGCCACAGCTCCGGCCGGGCGCTGTCGATCAGTCGCTGGTCGGGGATCAACCACTGCTCGTCGAAGGGGGCGTGCAGCACCCGTACGGGTTGCGGGCAGGGCCCCGAGGCGCGCACCAGCTTCTCCGTGCCGCCGGACGGGCCCGGCAGCCGGCCGACGGCCGAGTGGAGCGTGCGGGAACGGGTGGGTTCGAACAGGGCCTCCCGGTCCGGGCCCTCGGCCTTCAGCAGGGCGTCCCAGCGGGCCCTGAGGGATGCCGGGTCGGGACCCGCCGGCCACCCCCGGCCGAGCCGGGGCGGTGCGACGGACCACGGCATGAGGTCCGCCAGCAGCGGAGCGTCGTCGTGCGTCACGCTGGGCATCGTACGACCTGCCGACGACAGCGGGACCAGGGCCTGTCCGGCGTGCGGCCGAAGCGGCGCTGTTCCGGCGCGCGGGTCCTGCCCGCTCGCTGCTCCGCTGATCCGCCGGACCGGCCTACGTGGCGTCGAGAGTGACCGTGAAGGAGAAACGATCCCCCCGGTAGTGGATGACGGCCGCGTCCAGCACCCGGCCCGCACCGTCGTAGGTCACGCCCGTGTAGTGCAGGATCGGGCTGAGCAGCGGGACTTGGAGCAGGCGGGCCGTCTCCGGGTCCGCCAGCCGGGCCTGAACCGTGTCCGTGATGCGGCTGATGTCCGCCCCGACGACATCCCGCAGCACCTTGGTCATCGGCCAGCGCGCCAGGTCGTCCAGGTCGATGGACGCGGCGAGTTCGGGCCGGACGTAGTTGCGGGCGTGGTTGGTCGGCTCGCCGGTCTTCTCGTCGGAGCGGAGCCGGTGGTACGTCGCCACCTCCCCGAGATCCGGGAAGAACTCGGCGAGTTCGGCCGGCGCCGGCCCCTTGCCGTGGTCCAGCAGCTCCGTCGCCATACCGGACTGCTGGGCCACGATCGCGTCCACCGAGCCCAGCAGCCGTACGGGAGTACCCCTGCGGGCGTCCGGCTCGATGAAGGTGCCGCGGCGACGGTGGCGGGTGATCAGTCCCTCGTCCTCCAGCTCCTTCAGCGCCTGCCGCATGGTCAGGACGCTCACCCCGTAGTGCCCCGCGAGCTGCTCCTCGGTGGGCAGCCGCAGGGGGTCCCGGGGCGAGCGGCCGAGTATCGAGGCACGCAGCGACTGCGACACCTGGTACCAGAGCGGCAGCTTGCGGTTCAGGACGATCGAGTCCGGGGCGAAGGAGGTCACGGGGCCCATCCGTACCGGTAGGCGGTGTTCAGTGCAAGGGGCGGAAATGCCGCTGCAGGCCCTGCCACACGTCGTCGTAACGCTGTTGCAGGTGCTCCGCCCGGGCCGCGTGCGGTGTCAGGGTCAGCGGCCACCGTGTTTCGAACATGAACGCCAGCCCGTCGTCCACCTTCTGCGGACGCAGCTCGGCGGCGCTGGCCCGGTCGAAGGTCTCCCGGTCCGGCCCGTGCGCCGACATCATGTTGTGCAGCGAGCCGCCCCCGGGCACGAAGCCCCCCTTCCCGGCCGTCTTGGCGTCGTACGCGCCCTCGACCAGGCCCATGTACTCGCTCATCACGTTCCGGTGGAAGTACGGCGGCCGGAAGGTGTCCTCGCCCACCAGCCAGCGCGGCGCGAACACCACGAAGTCGACACCGGCCAGGCCCGGGGTGTCGGACGGGGAGGTCAGCACCGTGAAGATCGACGGGTCCGGGTGGTCGTAGGAGATGGTGCCGAGCACATTGAAACGGCGCAGGTCGTAGATGTACGGCACATGGTTGCCGTGCCAGGCGACCACGTCGAGCGGTGAGTGGTCGTAGGTCGCCGTCCAGAGGTTGCCGCAGAACTTGTTGACCACCTCCACCGGGTCCTCGACCTCCTCGTACGCGGCGACCGGGGCCAGGAAGTCCCGGGCGTTCGCGAGGCCGTTGGCGCCGATGGGGCCGAGGTCGGGGAGGCGGAAGGGGGCGCCGTAGTTCTCGCACACATAACCCCGGGCGAAGTCCTCGATCAGCTCCACACGGAAGCGCACCCCACGAGGGATCAGCGCCACCTGGGCCGGCTCCACATACAACGGTCCGAACTCGGTGTGCAGCAGCAGTCCGCCGCGCTCCGGCACGATCAGCAACTCCCCGTCGGAGTCGCTGAAGACGCGGTCCATCGAGGCGTTGGCGTGGTACAGGTGCACGGCCATGCCGGTGCGCTGGGTCGCGTCGCCGTTGCCGCCGAGGGTCCACAGCCCCGCGAGGAAGTCGGTTCCCGGTGCCGGCTCGGGCAGCGGGTCCCAGCGCAGCCGGTTCGGGTCGGCCACCGCCTCCGTGAAGGGCGCCGTACGGATCGTGCCGTTCTCCGTGCGGGTGAACGCCGGATGCGCGGCCGAGGGACGGATCCGGTACAGCCACGAGCGCCGGTTGCAGGCCCGCGGCTCGGTGAACGCCGTTCCGCTGAGCTGCTCCGCGTACAGCCCGAGGGGTGCGCGCTGGGGCGAGTTCCGGCCGTCGGGCAGGGCGCCCGGGACGGCCTGCGAACTGTGCTCGTTGCCGAAACCGGAGAGGTAGGTCAGCCCCTCCGCGGTCTTCCGCGGGTCCCCGCTCATCATCGCTCCCTGGGCGTTTGATTCCTATGCACCACCGTAGGATTGCGGTTTCCCGGGCGCAAGAGGGGCGTGCGGCCTCCTCACCGAGGACTACCGGAACCGACCGGAACCAGACCCCAGGGGGATTCGAGGTGTCGTACCGGTGTTCTACGCTCCCCGGCATGTCGTGGACACGGGAACTTCCTGCCGTGCTCGCGGTCTGTGTCCTGCTGCTGACCGGCTCCGCGGGGTGCGGCCCGGGCGGTTCGCAGGAGAACGCGAACAACGCGAACAACGCGAGGAACGGAGACTCGTCCGCACCGGTGGGCAAGCTCCTCGACGAGACGGACAAGCAGGGGCACCGCTACCGGGAGGTGGACGAGAAGGGCGCGCCCGGCATCGGCATCGAGGTGCAGCCCGACGGGAACGACGGCGGGTGGAACGTACGGCTGACCCTCCGCGACTTCCGCCTCTCGGCCCTCGGCCGGAAACCGGCGGCGGTGGCCGGCCGCGGCGTGGCCCGGCTCTTCGTGGACGGGCGCCCCGTCGTGCGGCTGCGCACCGCCGAATACCGACTCGCGGCCCGCTACGTCCCGCACGGCACGCACCACCTCACCGCCCGCTTGTACGCCGACGACGGCACCGTGTGGACCGTCGACGGCGAACCCGTCGAGTCCACCGCGGACATCACCGCCTCGGACCCGGCGCCCACCGGAACCGCGAACGGCGCGCTGAGTGCGCCCGGCGTCCTGCTCCGTACTGGGGGGCGAGGTTCCGCGGGCCCCGGCGGAGAGGCATCATGAAGCCCGTGCCCCAAGCGACATCGCTCCGCCGAGCGCCCGTGCAGCGGCGCAGTGCCGAACGCCTGACCAGGATCCTCGACGCCTGCGCCGATCTGCTCGACGAGGTCGGCTACGACGCCCTGAGCACCCGGGCCGTCGCCCTGCGCGCCGAGGTCCCCATCGGCTCGGTCTACCGCTTCTTCGGCAACAAGCGCGCGATGGCCGACGCGCTCGCCCAGCGCAACCTGGAGCGCTACACCGAGCGGGTCACCGAGCGCCTCGAGAAGACCGGCGCCGAGGACGCGTCCGGCTCGGGCGGAGCCTCAGGTGGGGGAGGCTGGCGCGCGGCGGTGGACGCCGTCCTCGACGAGTACCTCGCCATGAAGCGCACCGCGCCCGGCTTCTCTCTCGTCGACTTCGGCAACCAGATCCCGGTCGGCGCCCGCTACGCCGAGCCCAACCACCGAGTCGCCGACCGCCTCACCGACCTCCTCTCCGGCTACCTCGACCGTGAACCGGACGAGGATCTGCGCCGCGTCTTCCTCGTCGCCGTGGAAACCGCGGACACCCTCGTCCATCTCGCCTTCCGGGTGGCGCCGGAGGGGGACGCGAGGATCATCGCGGAGACGCGGGAGATGCTGCGGGCGTATCTGGCGCGGGTGCTGGACTGAGCGGCGCGGGTGCCGGGTCGAGGACTGCCGGTGCGGGTGCCGGGTCGAAGTCTGCCGGTGCGGGGCCGGATCAAGGGCTGCCGGAGAGGGTGCAGGAGCGAGAGCTGTCGGCGCGTGCGCCGGATCGAGGGCCGCCGGCCTGGGGGCCGGACCGAGGGTTGTCGGCGCAAGGGCCTCCCCTCCCTGCATACCGGTCGGTATGCTCGGCCTCGAACCCGGCATCACCGTCGCCGCCGCCGTCCTCCGGGAGGACCCGTGCCCCGCACCGCCCTGCGTATCTGCCCCCTCTGCGAGGCCACCTGCGGCCTCACCCTCACCATCGACGGGACCCGGGTGACCGGTGCCCGAGGTGACCGGGACGACGTGTTCAGCCGGGGGTTCATCTGCCCCAAGGGGGCCTCGTTCGGGGCTGTCGACGGCGACCCCGACCGGCTGCGCGCCCCCCTCGTCCGCAAGGACGGCGAGCTGCGGGAGGTGAGCTGGCAGGAGGCGTTCGACGCGGTCGCCGCCGGGATCCGGCCGGTCGTCGAACGGTACGGGCCGCACGCCGTCGGTATCGTCCTCGGCAACCCCAACGTGCACACCATCGCCGGAGGCCTCTATCCGACCGTGCTCCTCGGCGGGCTCGGCACCCGCAGCGTCTTCACCGCCTCCACGGTCGACCAGATGCCCAAGCATGTGTCGTGCGGCCTGATGTACGGCGACGCCAACGCGATCCCGGTCCCCGACCTCGACCACACGGACCATCTCCTCCTCATCGGCGCCAACCCCCTTGAGTCCAACGGGAGTCTGTGCACCGCCCCCGACTTCCCCGGCAAGCTCAAGGCCCTCAAGGCCCGCGGCGGCACGCTCACCGTCATCGATCCCCGCCGGACCCGGACCGCACGGCTCGCCGACCGCCACATCCCGATCCGGCCCGGCACCGACGCCCTGCTGCTCGCCGCGGCGGCGTACGTCCTCTTCGAGGAGGACCTCGTGCAACTCGGCGCGCTGGCCCCGCATGTGCAGGGTCTCGACGAACTCCGGGAATCCGTACGGGACTTCGCCCCGGAGGCGGTGGCCGGCGCGTGCGACGTGGACGCCGCGACCATCCGCACCCTCGCGCGCGAACTGGCGGCCGCCCCCACCGCCGCCGTATACGGCCGCATCGGCAGCTGCACCGTCCAGCACGGCACCCTGGCCAGCTGGCTCGTGGACGTCCTCAACATCCTCACCGGCAACCTCGACCGGCCCGGCGGTGCCCTCTTCCCGCAGGCGGCCACCGACAAGACACCCCGGCCCGCCGGACCCGGCCGTGGGTTCGCGCTCGGGCGCTGGCACTCCCGGGTCGGCCGGCACCCGGAGGCCAAGGGGGAGCTGCCGCTGTCCGCGCTCGCGGAGGAGATCGACACCGCGACCGAGGAGGGCGAGCCGGTCCGGGCACTGATCGCCGTCGCCGCCAACCCCGTCCTGTCCGCGCCCGACGGCGACCGGCTCGACAAGGCCCTCGACTCGCTCGACTTCATGGTCAGCGTCGACCCCTATCTCAACGAGACCTCACGGCACGCCCATGTCGTCCTGCCGCCGCCCCCGCCCGCCCAGAGCCCGCACCACGACTTCGCCTTCAACACCCTCGCCGTCCGCAACCAGGTCCGCTACACCCGCCCCGCCGTCCCCCTGGAGCCGGGCAGGATGGCCGAGACCGAGATCCTGGCCCGGCTGGTCCTGGCCGCGACCGGCATGCACGGCGCCGACCCGTCCGCCGTCGACGACCTGGTCATCGGCCAGACCCTCGACAAGGCGGTGGGCGAACCGTACTCACCCGTGCACGGCCGCGACCCGAAGGAACTCGCCGCACAACTCACCGGCGAGAGCGGCCCCGAGCGGCGGCTCGACATGATGCTGCGCCTCGGTCCCTACGGCGACGGCTTCGGTGTACGACCGGACGGGCTCGGCCTGGACAAGCTGCTGGCGCATCCGCACGGCATCGACCTCGGGCCGCTCGGCTCCCGGCTGCCGCAGCCCCTGAAGACCCGCAGCGGCAAGGTGGAACTGCTGCCGCAGCCGATCGCGGACGACCTGCCCCGGCTCAGGGACGCCCTGGAGCAACGCCCCGACGGGCTCGTCCTGGTCGGCCGCCGCCATCTGCGCTCCAACAACAGCTGGATGCACAACGTGCCCGCCCTCACCGGCGGCTCCAACCGCTGCACCCTGCAGATCCACCCCGAGGACGCCGAACGGTTGGGCGTGCGCGACGCGACCCCCGTACGCGTCAAGGGCGCCGGGGGAGAGGTGACCGCTCCCGCCGAGGTCACCGACAGCGTGCGCCCGGGGGTGGTCAGCCTGCCGCACGGCTGGGGCCACGACCGGCCCGGCACCCGGCTCAGCCACGCCGCCAACGACCCCGGCGTGAACGTCAACCAGCTCCTCGACGGCACTCTGCTCGACCCGCTCTCGGGCAACGCGGTACTCAACGGCATCCCCGTGAAAGTGGCCGCGACGGACCGACACGGGGCCGAAAACGCACCCCCTGTGAGCAGCGCAAAGCCGTGACCAGCAGTTTTGCGCTTATTGCTCGCATGTCAACGTCTTGTTAACGCTGCTTGACGGGCCCTAACGTCGCAGAACCGCCGTCCCTGGTGGGATGTTCAAGGGCGAACGTTAGGTATCCACTCATGCTGACCATCCTCGGCTTCGCCATGATCGCGACCTTCCTGGTCCTGATCATGATGAAGAAGATGTCGCCGATCGCGGCGCTCGTACTGATCCCGGCACTGTTCTGCGTCTTCGTCGGGAAGGGCGCCAAGCTCGGTGACTACGTCATCGAAGGCGTCACCAGCCTCGCCCCCACCGCGGCGATGCTCATGTTCGCGATCGTCTACTTCGGTGTGATGATCGACGTCGGCCTCTTCGACCCGGTCGTCCGGGGGATCCTGAAGTTCGCGAAGGCCGACCCGATGCGGATCGTCGTCGGCACCGCCGTCCTCGCCGCGATCGTCTCGCTCGACGGCGACGGCTCGACCACCTTCATGATCACTGTTTCGGCGATGTACCCGCTGTACAAGCGCCTCAAGATGAGCCTCGTCGTGATGACCGGTGTGGCCGCGATGGCCAACGGCGTCATGAACACCCTGCCGTGGGGCGGCCCGACCGCCCGCGCCGCCACCGCGCTGAAGGTGGACGCCAGCGACATCTTCGTCCCGATGATCCCGGCCCTCGCGGTCGGCCTGCTGGGCGTCTTCGTCCTCTCGTACGTGCTCGGCAAGCGCGAGCGCAAGCGCCTCGGTGTCCTCACGCTGGGCGACGTCCTGGTGGAGGAGAAGGTCGAGGAGAAGGAGACCGAGACGGTTCTGGTCGGCGCCGGTTCCGGTGCCTCCGGCACGGGCAAGAGCGCCGCGGCCACCGGCGGAGCCGGCTCCGGTTCCGACGCGGACGCCGACGCCGAGGGTGACGCGGAGCGCTTCCAGGTCCTCGACCCGAACCGGGCCACCCTGCGCCCCAAGCTCTACTGGTTCAACGCGCTGCTGACGGTCGTCCTGCTCACCTCCATGATCATGGAGTGGCTGCCGATCCCGGTGCTGTTCCTGCTCGGCGCCGCGCTCGTGCTGACCGTGAACTTCCCGCACATCCCCGACCAGAAGGCGCGCCTGGCCGCGCACGCCGACAACGTCCTCAACGTCTCCGGCATGGTCTTCGCCGCCGCCGTCTTCACCGGCGTCCTCCAGGGCACCGGCATGGTCGACCACATGGCCCGCTGGATGGTGGACGTCATCCCCGAGGGCATGGGCCCGCACATGGCCCTCGTCACCGGTGTCCTGAGCCTCCCGCTCACCTACTTCATGTCGAACGACGGGTTCTACTTCGGCGTCCTCCCGGTCCTCGCCGAGGCCGGCGCGGCGCACGGTGTCACGCCGCTGGAGATGGCCCGCGCCTCGCTGGTCGGTCAGCCGCTGCACATGTCGAGCCCGCTCGTCCCGGCCGTGTACGTCCTGGTCGGCATGGCCAAGGTGGAGTTCGGCGACCACACGAAGTTCGTGGTCAAGTGGGCGGCGCTCACATGCCTCATCATCCTCGGGGCAGGCATCCTCTTCGGGATCATCTGACCAACACCCGATCACCGACGGAGGATCCACACATGAGGCCCGGTGGGAACCGCGGCTGGCTGCTTCGCCTCGTCATCGCCTTCAGCTTCGCGCAGGGGGCGGTGTCGATGGCCCGGCCCGCCGTCTCCTACCGGGCCCTCGCGTTGGGCGCGGACGAGAGGGCGATCGGTGTCATCGCGGGCGTGTACGCACTGCTGCCGCTCTTCGCCGCGGTGCCGCTGGGCCGCCGTACCGACCACGGCCGCTGCGCGCCCCTGCTGCCGGCCGGCGTGGTCCTGATATCCGGCGGCTGTGCGATGAGCGGTGCCGCCAACTCCCTGTGGGCGATGGCGATCTGGAGCGGAGTGATGGGCCTCGGCCACCTCTGCTTCGTGATCGGCGCCCAGTCGCTCGTCGCCCGCCAGTCCGCGCCGCACGAACAGGACCGCAACTTCGGCCACTTCACCATCGGCGCCTCCCTCGGCCAACTGGTCGGCCCGATCGCCGCGGGCGCGCTGATCGGCGGCCGGGACATGGCCGGCACCAGCGCGCTCGCCCTCGTCGTGGCGGGCGCGGGAGCGGCGGTCGCGTTCACCTCGCTGTGGCGCATCGAGGACCGTACGACCGTCAAGTCCCGTAATTCACAAGGCGACCGCGTCCCCGTCCAGCGCATCCTGCGCGCCCGGGGCGTACCCGCCGGCATCTTCGTCAGCCTCTCCGTGCTGTCCGCGACGGACATCCTCACCGCCTACCTCCCGGTGGTCGGCGAACACCGGGGCATCGCCCCGTCCGTGATCGGCCTCCTGCTCAGCCTGCGCGCCGCGGCCACGATCGCCTGCCGTCTGGTGCTGACGCCCCTGCTGCGGATGCTGGGCCGGTCGCTGCTGCTGACCGTCACCTGTGCGCTGGCCGCCGTGCTGTGCGCCGGCATCGCGCTGCCGGTGCCGGTCTGGGCGCTGGCCGTGATCCTCGCCGCCCTCGGTTTCTGCCTCGGCGTCGGACAGCCGCTGTCCATGACGACGGTCGTCCAGGCCGCCCCCGACGCGGCCCGCTCCACCGCCCTCGCCCTGCGCCTGACCGGCAACCGCCTGGGCCAGGTCGCCGCGCCCGCCGCGGCCGGCCTGGTCGCGGGGGTCGCCGGCGTGGCCGCGCCGTTCGTGATGCTGGGGGCGCTGCTCCTGCTCTCGGCGGGCACCGCACTGCGCGCGCCGACGCCCCCGGGAGACGGTCAGGCGGCCGGGCCCGCCCCGCGGGGGAGCGGATCCAAGACCCGGTTGCGCCGATCGAGCGATATCTGACGGCGCGTCGGGCCTCCCTCCCGCACGGCGGGCGCTGGATGTGAAAGAGAGTCACGTGAAAGAGCGATTTGTATGAAAATCGTCTGACTCGGAGGAACATCCATGCGCACCATGTTGCCCCCGTCCGTCGCCGGCACCCGCCTCGGCGCGACGGCCCTGACCGTCCTCACCGCGGCCGGGGCCACCTGGCTCGCGACCCCGACCGCCGTGGCCGTCACCGGTCCGGACATCCTGATCCACGACGTGCGCACGCCGTACGGTTCGGCGGCGGACGACCTTGTGGTCTGCAGGTTCCGCCTCGACGCCGTCGGCTTCCCAACCATCGCCAACACGACTGTCGGCTACACGATCACCGCGCAGGTGCCCCCCAGCGCCGTCACCACGACGGGCACCATCCCCCTCACCAACGGCGCCGGCCAGAGCATCCCGATCGAGCTGGCCGACGGGCAGTACGTGCTCACCTGGCCCAACCCCCCGGGGAACGTCAGTGTCCCCCCCGCCCAGAAGATCTTCCAGGTCGACTGCCACGAGGAGCGCAAGCACGGCAAGGCGCACGGCCCCGGCGGCCACTCGTACGAGGACCCGAGCGGCGAGAAGGGACAGCCGGGCGGCTACGAAAAGGGCGAGCCGAGCGGCTACGAGAGCGAGGAGCCCAAGGAAGAGCCCGTCTGGGGTGAGCACGAGAAAGGCGGGCCGAAGGGCGGCGTCCACGCCGGTGGCGGCGGTCTCGGTGACACCGCACAGGCGTACACCCCGCTGAGCGCGGCCGCCGCCGTGGGCCTCGTCGGGGTCAGCGGAGCGCTGTACTTCCGGATGCTGCGCCGACGCTCGCATGGTGCCGCGTAGGCGTAGCCGCAGGCCCTGGTACCGGACCCGCGCCTATCGCCTCGTCAGGACGGTCATGATCGTGGCCGTCCTGGCGACGCTCGTCCGGTGCGGGGGGCACGAGCAGCTCACCGCGCCGGACCAGGCCGGGGGAGCCGCACCGCCCCGGCCGCTGCCCAGGTCGCCGGCGACCACCCTGCGCGTCCCGTCCCTGAAGATCGACGCACCGATCATCGGGATGCGGCTCGGTCCCGACCGGCAACTCGGGACACCACCGCTCGACAAGCCCAAACTCGTCGGCTGGTACCAGGACGGTCCCACGCCGGGTGAGAAGGGCACGGCCATCGCCGTCGGTCACCGCGACACCAAGACCGGCCCCGCGGTCTTCGCCGCCCTCGCGCAGGTGGACCGCGGAAGCCACATCGAGGCCCGGCGGGCCGACGGCCGAACGGCCGTCTACACCGTGGACCGGGTCAAGGTCTTCGACAAGTCCAAATTCCCCGACAAGGAGGTGTACGGGCCGAGCCGGCGCCCGGAGCTGCGGGTACTCACCTGTGGCGGCCTTTTCAACCGCAGGACGGGCTACACCAGCAACGTCGTCGTCTTCGCCCATCTGACCGCCACCCGCTGACCCGGAGCCGGGCGTGCATACGCCGGTCGTGGGCTCCCGGGGGCGCCTCCCCGCCGAATCGCCGCTTCCGCTTTCGCCCGGCGGAAGGCGGAAGCCGATTCCGTCGCGCGTCTTCCCCCGAGCGCGTACATTCCGTTAACTTCCGTGACTTACAGCCCGTACGACTCGCACGGGCTGTTCGGCCGCGGAGCGTCAGCGCTCGCGCAGTGAGCCCCCGGGGGCACCGTCATGACACGCGCCATCTCTCTTCACGACGTGAGCAAGACCTACACGCGAGGCGTCCGGGTGGTGGACCGGCTGTCGCTGGACATCACGCCCGGCGAGTTCCTCGTGCTGCTGGGCCCCTCCGGCTGCGGCAAGTCCACCGTGCTGAGGATGATCGCCGGCCTGGAGGACATCACCGAGGGACGGCTGCTGCTCGACGGCGAATACGCCAACGACCGGGTCCCGTCCGAGCGGGACATCGCGATGGTGTTCCAGAACTTCGCGCTCTACCCGAACATGACGAGCCGCGGCAACATCGGTTTCCCGCTTCGTATCGAGACACCCGGCCAGGACCCGAGCCCCCGCGTGGACGCCACCGCCCGCATGCTGGGCATCGAGGACATCCTGGACCGCTTCCCCGGCCAGCTCTCCGGCGGCGAACGCCAGCGCGTCGCCATGGGCCGGGCGATAGCCCGCCACCCGTCCGCCTTCCTGATGGACGAACCGCTCTCCAATCTCGACGCCAAGCTCCGCAACCACCTGCGCGCCGAGATCACCTCCCTCACCCGGGAGCTGGGCGTCACCACGGTGTACGTCACCCACGACCAGGCCGAGGCCATGTCGCTCGGCGACCGGGTCGCCGTACTGCGCGGCGGAGTGCTCCAGCAGGTGGGCACCCCGCGCTCGGTGTACGGCCTGCCGCGCAACGTCTTCGTCGCCGCCTTCATCGGCACCCCGCGCATCAACCTGTTGCGCGGCCTGGTCCGCGCCCCGCTCGACGGCGCGATGACCATCAGCCTTGGCAAGCAGTACCTGCGGCTGCCCGAGCCCCTGTCCCTGGATCACCAGTTGCTCCGGGTCCAGCAGGGCCGCGAGATCATCGTGGGACTGCGCTCGGAGGCCGTCCGGCTCGCCAAGCCGTCCGCGGCCCGTCCCGGCGAGGTGGCCATCAGCGGCCTCGTGGAGCATGTGGAGTTCCAGGGGCACGAGGTCCTCGTGCACTTCAACACCGGCTCCAGCCCCGCCCTCGTACCGGACCTGGAGGCCCCGCGCCCCGCCGCCGCCCAGGCCAGACGCCGTCACCGCGAGAGCGGGTCCGTCCTGGGCCGCTTCCGGGAGCGGGCGGGCGCCCTGCGCGCCGGACCGGTGGTGGTCCTGGACGAGCCGGCGGAGCCGGTCCTCGCGTCCGCACGGCCGGACAGCCGTCTCCCCGGAGACCTGGTCGTCCGCACCACCCCCGACATCGACCTCCGCAGGGGGATGCAGGTCCCCCTGCTCGTCGACATCGCCCACCTGTTCGTCTTCGACCAGCACGGCGAACGCATCTGCCCGGCCCCGGCGCGGCTGCCTGATCTGGACGGGTGAGGTCGGCCCGGCGTCCGCCACGACCGCCGGCCGTCCCGGAGACGGCCGCGGGCCCGTCCCGGGGACCGCAGGCTGTTTCGAAGATCACCGCAGGCCGTACCCGGAGATCCCTGGCGGTCAAAAACTAACGCCGCTAGTTTATGGGGGTCGCTTAGGTTGTGACGCGGACGACGCAGCCCCGCCCGGGAGGACGCACGATGAAGGCACACGACGGCATGTACATCGACGGCGAGTGGCGCCCCGCCACCGGCCCGGACGTCATCGAGGTCGTGAACCCGGTCGACGAGCGGATCGTAGGCCGGGTCCCCGCCGGTACCGCCGAGGACGTCGACGCCGCCGTACGGGCCGCCCGCGCCGCCCTTCCGGCCTGGGCCGCCACCGCCCCCGCCGAACGGGCCGCACGCCTGGCCGCCCTGCGGGACGTCCTCGCGGCCCGCAAGGACGAGATCGCCGAGACGGTCACCGCGGAGCTCGGCTCGCCCCTGAAGTTCTCGCAGGCCGTGCACGCGGCCGTGCCGATCGCCGTCGCCGGTTCCTACGCCGAGCTGGCGGCGACGTACGCCTTCGAGGAGAAGGTCGGCAACTCGGTCGTCCACCAGGAGCCCGTCGGCGTGGTCGGCGCGATCACGCCCTGGAACTACCCGCTGCACCAGATCGTCGCCAAGGCCGCCCCGGCGCTGGCGGCGGGCTGCACGGTCGTCCTGAAGCCCGCCGAGGACACCCCGCTGGTCGCTCAGCTCTTCGCCGAGGCGGTCCACGAGGCCGGCCTTCCGGCGGGCGTCTTCAACCTGGTCACCGGCCTCGGCCCGGTCGCCGGGCAGGCCCTCGCCGAGCACCCGGACGTCGACCTGGTCTCCTTCACCGGCTCCACGGCCGTCGGCCGGCAGATCGGTGCGACGGCGGGCGCGGCGATCAAGAAGGTCGCGCTGGAGCTGGGCGGCAAGTCCGCCAACGTCATCCTGCCGAGCGCGGACCTGGCCAAGGCGGTCAACGTCGGGGTCGCCAACGTCATGTCCAACTCCGGCCAGACGTGCAGTGCCTGGACGCGGATGCTGGTGCACCGGGAGCAGTACGACGAGGCCCTCGAACTGGCCGCCGCGGCCGCCGCGAAGTACGGCGAGCGCATCGGCCCGGTCGTCAACGCCAAGCAGCGGGACCGGGTGCGGGGCTACATCGAGAAGGGCGTGTCCGAGGGCGCCCGGCTGATCGCGGGCGGCCCCGAGTCCCCGCGCGAACAGGGCTACTTCGTCAGTCCCACGGTCCTCGCCGACGTCACCCCCGACATGGCCGTGGCTCAGGAGGAGATCTTCGGCCCCGTCCTGTCGATCCTGCGCTACGAGGACGAGGAGGACGCCCTGCGCATCGCCAACGGCACCGTCTACGGCCTCGCGGGCGCCGTCTGGGCCGGCGACGAGGCCGAGGCGGTCGCCTTCGCCCGCCGCATGGACACCGGGCAGGTCGACATCAACGGCGGCCGCTTCAACCCGCTCGCCCCCTTCGGCGGTTACAAGCAGTCGGGCGTCGGCCGCGAACTCGGCTCGCACGGACTGGCCGAGTACCTCCAGACCAAGTCCCTGCAGTTCTGAGGAGCGTTGCCGTGGTTCGTGCCGCCGTACTTCCCGCCGTGGGCGCCGCCCTGGAGATCGCCGAGATCGACCTCCCCGACCCCGGGCCCGGCCAGGTCCGGGTCCGGCTCGCCGCCGCCGGGGTCTGCCACTCCGATCTGTCCCTGTCCAACGGCACCATGCGTGTCCCCGTCCCCGCCGTCCTCGGCCACGAGGGCGCCGGGACGGTCGTCGCGGTGGGCGACGGGGTCACCCACACCCGGCCCGGCGACGACGTCGTCCTCAACTGGGCCCCATCCTGCGGCAGTTGCCATGCCTGTACGCTCGGCGAGGTCTGGCTGTGCGCCAACGCCCTCAAGGGGGCCGCCGACGTGTACGCCCGTCGTGCCTCCGACGGCACCGACCTCCACCCCGGCCTGAACGTCGCCGCGTTCGCCGAGGAGACGGTCGTCGCGGTGAACTGCGTCCTCCCGGCCCCGGAGGGCGTCCCCCTGACCGACGCCGCCCTCCTCGGGTGCGCCGTCCTCACCGGCTACGGAGCCGTCCACCACTCGGCGCAGGTCCGCCCGGGGGAGACGGTCGCGGTGTACGGAGTCGGGGGAGTGGGCCTCGCCGCCCTCCAGGCCGCCCGGATCGCGGGCGCGTCCAAGATCGTCGCGGTCGACGTCTCCCCGGCGAAGGAGGAACTGGCCCGGAGTGCCGGAGCCACCGACTACGTCGTCGCCTCGGACGACACGGCCCGGGAGGTCCGCGCCCTCACCGGCAAGCAGGGCGTCGACGTGGCCGTCGAGTGCGTGGGCCGCGCGGTCACGATCCGCACCGCCTGGGAGTCCACGCGCCGCGGCGGACGTACGACGGTCGTCGGCATCGGCGGCAAGGACCAGCAGGTCACCTTCAACGCCCTGGAGATCTTCCACTGGGGCCGGACCCTGGCGGGCTGCGTCTACGGCAACTCGGACCCGGTGCGGGACCTGCCCGTCATCGCCGACCACGTCCGCGCGGGCCGCCTGGACCTGGGTGCGCTGGTGACCGAACGGATCGGTCTGGAGGGCATTCCGGCGGCGTTCGAGAACATGCTGGCGGGCAAGGGCGGCAGGGCGCTCGTCGTGTTCTGAGAGCGGTGGGACGCCCGGAGCCCTTGGGTGCTCCGGGCAACCTTCCCGCACGACCGTTGACCCCATACCGTCCGGTCAGTATGTTCCGGGGACCGTCCCCACGCACCCACCGGAGTGTGCATCCATGGACACCGCCCCACCCGCTCACACCGCGCCCACCACGGCCCTCCCCACGGCCGACCGTCGCCGCGTGGCCACCGCCGCGGCGCTCGCCTCCGCCGTCGAGTGGTACGACTACTTCGTCTTCGGGATAGCCGCCGCCCTGGTCCTCGGCGACCTGTACTTCCCCTCGGGCAGCTCCACCGCCGGCGTCCTCGCCGCCTTCGCCACCTTCGCCGTCGGCTTCCTCGCCCGCCCGCTCGGCGGCATCGTCGCCGGCCACCTCGGCGACAAGCGCGGCCGCAAGCCGATGCTGGTCCTCGCGCTCACCCTGATGGGCCTGGCCACCACCGGCATCGGCCTGCTCCCGACGTACGCCACCATCGGCGTCGCCGCCCCGATCCTGCTGGTCGCCCTGCGCGTCGTGCAGGGCGTCGCGGTCGGCGCGCAGTGGGGCGGCGCCATGCTGCTGGCCACCGAGTACGCCCCCGAGGGCAAGCGTGGTGTCTACGGCAGCGTCGTCCAACTCGGCGTCCCCATCGGCGTGGTGACGGCCAACTCGGTCTTCCTGCTGGCCGGCGCCTTCACCACGGACAGCGAGTTCGCCGCGTGGGCCTGGCGAGTCCCCTTCCTCATCGGCCTGTTCGTGCTCGTCCTCGCCTGGTACATCCACGCCAAGGTCGAGGAGACCCCCGAATACCGGCAGGCCGACAAGGCGTTGACGGAGAAGGAGAGGTCCGAGCGGAGCTCCCCGCTGCGCACGATCCTGCGCGGCCACCTCGGCACGGTGCTACTGGCCGGCGGCTCCTTCGCCGTGAACACCGCGACCTTCTACATCCTCATCACCGGCGTCCTCGACTACACGACCCGCGAACTCGACATGAGGCGCGGCGCGGTGCTCACCGTCTCGCTGTGCGTCAGCCTCACCCAGCTCGTACTGATCCCGGCCTCGGCCGCGCTCTCCGACCGCGTCGGCCGCATCAGGATCTACGCGTTCGGCGCGGCGGGCATCGCGCTGTGGGCCGTACCGATGTTCCTGCTGATCGACACCGGCTCGCTGCTGTGGCTCGCGGTCTCCACCTTCGTCGCCAGCTGTTTCCTCAGCATCATGTACGGCCCCCAGGCCGCCCTGTTCGCCGAGTTGTTCACCCCCGAGATGCGCTACACGGGCGCCTCGCTCGGCTACCAGATCGCGGCGGTGTTCGGCGGCGGGCTCGCGCCCTTCGTGATGGTGCTGCTCCTTGAGACCACCGGCACCTCGATGGCGGTCTCCGGCTACATCATCGGACTCGCGGTGATCGCCCTGCTCTCCATCAAGGTCCTCGCGGGCCGGGCGCGCCCACACTGAGTCGGACGCCATCTCGGACCTTGGCGGCCAGGCGTCCCGGTATCGGGCACGGGCACTTCGGTGGGAGCCGAAGTGCCCTACGCCGTCCGTCCGACCTGCTCGTACTGCTGTGCCAGCCCGTCCAGCAGGGCGGTCAACCCGGTCTCGAAGGCCCGCTCGTCGATCTTCTCCTGCTGCTCGGCGAGGAGGTGGGCCTGCCCGAGGTGCGGATAGTCGGCGGGGTCGTACGCGCCGGCGTCGTCCACGAAACCGGCGGCGAAGGAGCCGAGCGCGGAGCCCATGACGAAGTACCGCATCAGCGCGCCGATGGACGTGGCCTGCGCCGGAGGCCAGCCCGCCGCGACCATCCCGCCGAAGACGGCGTCGGCGAGCCGCAGGCCCGCCGGCCGGCGGCCCGGGCCGCGCGCGAGGACCGGCACGATGTTCGGATGGTCGCGCAGGGCGGCCCGGTAGGACACGGCCCAGTCGTGCAGCGCGGTCCGCCAGTCCCGGCCGTCCTCGAACATCGACAGGTCGACCTGAGCGCTCACCGAGTCGGCGACCGCCTCCAGGATCTCGTCCTTGGTGCGGAAGTGGTTGTAGAGAGAGGGCCCGCTGACTCCCAGTTCGGCGGCGAGCCGACGCGTGGAGACGGCCGCGAGACCCTCCGCGTCCACGAGCACGCGGGCCGTCCCGACGATCCGGTCGGTGCTGAGGAGGGGCTTGCGCGGTCGGGCCATGGCGCACATAGTAGGGCTGTCGAGCAGAAACTAGCAGTGCTAATTTAATGTGCGACAGCCGTTCAGTGCAGCGGTTCAACGGATCAGAGCAGCGGTTCAATGGAGGTGACGCGTGAATCTGGAGCTCAGCGAGGAGCAGGAGGCCGTCCGACGGCTCGCCGAGGACTTCGTGGCCCGTGAGATCACTCCGCACGTCGTCGCGTGGGACCGCGCCGAGGAAGTCGACCGCTCGATCGTGAAGAAGCTCGGCGAGGTCGGTTTCCTCGGCCTGACCGTCGACGAGGAGTACGGCGGCTCGGGCGGCGACCACTTCGCGTACTGCCTGGTCACGGAGGAGCTCGGCCGCGGGGACTCGTCCGTGCGCGGGATCGTGTCCGTCTCGCTCGGCCTGGTCGCCAAGACGATCGCCGCCTGGGGGAACGAGGAGCAGAAGCGGCAGTGGCTGCCCGGGCTCACCTCCGGCGCCCACGTCGGCTGCTTCGGCCTCACCGAACCGGGCACCGGGTCCGACGCCGGCAACCTCGCCACGCGTGCGGTCCGGGACGGTGCGGAGTACGTCCTCGACGGCACCAAGACGTTCATCACGAACGGCACCTGGGCCGATGTCGTGCTGCTGTTCGCCCGCTCCACCGACGCCCCCGGTCACCAGGGCGTCTCCGCCTTCCTGGTGCCGACCGACACCCCCGGCCTGACCCGCCGCACCATCCACGGCAAGCTCGGCCTGCGCGGCCAGGCGACCGCGGAACTGGTCCTGGAGGATGTGCGCGTCCCGGCCTCCGCGATGCTCGGCCCCGAGGGCAAGGGCTTCTCGGTCGCCATGTCGGCGCTGGCCAAGGGCCGGATGTCGGTCGCGGCCGGCTGTGTGGGGATCGCCCAGGCCGCCCTCGACGTGGCCGTCCGGTACGCGGGCGAGCGCGAGCAGTTCGGGAAGACCATCGCCCATCACCAGCTCGTCCAGGAGCTGATCAGCGACATCGCCGTGGACGTGGACGCGGCCCGCCTGCTCACCTGGCGGGTCGCCGACCTGATCGACCGCGGCCGGCCCTTCGCCGTCGAGTCCTCCAAGGCCAAGCTGTTCGCCTCGGAGGCGGCCGTCCGCGCCGCCAACAACGCCCTCCAGGTCTTCGGCGGCTACGGCTACATCGACGAGTACCCGGCGGGCAAACTGCTGCGCGACGCCCGGGTGATGACCCTCTACGAAGGCACCAGCCAGATCCAGAAGCTGGTCATCGGGCGGGCGCTCACGGGGGTTTCGGCGTTCTGAGACCCGACCGGGCGAGCGCGCCGAGCGGTGGGTCGTCCGGGCGGCGGGTCATCTGAGTACCGCTCTGAGTACTTCGGCGGATGTGGCACGGGCCACGTCCGCCGATCCTTGTCCCATGAGTGACACACCGGGCAAGCAGCAGAACACGGCAGCCTTCTACGGCCAGGCCGTCGCGTCCTTCTCCGTGGCCATGGCGGCCACCGCCGTCGGCATCTTCAAGCTGAACGCCGACGCCTGGGTGCGGGCGTTCCTGGCGATCGCCGTCCTGTACCTGGTCACCTCCGCCTTCACGCTCTCCAAGGTGATCCGGGACCGCCAGGAGGCGGCGGCACCGTCGTACCACCCCTTCGAAAAGCTCTGAGCGGGCTCACTAAGCGCTCGCTCACCTTCGACGGTATGGTGGAGGCCGTGTCAGTGGAGAGGGAGCGTGCGATGAGTACCGCGGAGGAGACGGCCGACGGCGAGACGTCGGCGTGGGGCGAGGTCACGCCCGACGCGGCGCGGCGGCTGCTCGTCGCGGCGGTGGAGGCGTTCGCCGAGCGCGGCTACCACGCGACGACGACCCGTGACATCGCGGGCCGCGCCGGTATGAGCCCGGCCGCGCTGTACATCCACTACAAGACCAAGGAGGAACTCCTCCACCGCATCAGCAGGATCGGCCACGAGAAGGCCGTGGAGATCCTGCGCGTGGCAGCCCGGCGGGAGGGCAGTGCGACCGAGCGGCTCGCCGACGCGGTCAGCTCCTTCGTCCGCTGGCACGCGGGCGGTCGTACCACCGCGCGAGTCGTGCAGTACGAACTCGACTCCCTCGGCCCGGACGCCCGCGCCGAGATCCTCGCGCTGCGCCGCCAGTGCGACGCCGAGGTGCGCGGGATCCTCGAGGACGGCGTGGCCACGGGCGAGTTCGACGTGCTCGACGTGCCCGGCACCACCCTCGCCGTGCTCTCCCTCTGCATCGACGTGGCCCGCTGGTTCAACGTCGCGGGCCCGCGTTCGCCCGAGGAGGTCGGCGCGCTGTACGCCGACCTCGTGCTGCGGATGGTGGGGGCGAAGTAGGCCGTCCGCGGCCCCGGAGGCAGTGGCTCAGAGGCCCTGCCTCCGCCGCGGCAGCTCAGAGGTGGTAGCTCAGAGGTAGTAGCGGGACACCGACTCCGCGACGCACACCGGCTTGTCCCCGCCCTCGCGCTCCACGGTGAACGCGACGGTCACCTGGATACCGCCCGTCACATCCGCGACGTCGTTGATCGTGGCGGTGGCGCGCAGTCGGGAGCCGACCGGGACCGGGGCGGGAAAACGGACCTTGTTGGTGCCGTAGTTGACGCCCATCTTGACACCCTCGACCTTGATCAGCTGCGGCCCGAAGAGGGGCAGCAGGGACAGGGTCAGATAGCCGTGCGCGATGGTGGTCCCGAAGGGCCCCGAGGCGGCCCGCTCCGGGTCGACGTGGATCCACTGGTGGTCGCCGGTCGCCTCCGCGAACAGGTCGATGCGCTTCTGGTCGACCTCCAGCCAGTCGGTGTGCCCAAGCTGCTCGCCCACCGCCGCCTTCAGATCGTCGGCGGACGTGAAGATCCTCGGCTCTGCCATGACCCGGCCTCTCGTGTGATGTCTAAGCGACTGCTTAGCATGGTCGCCCGCGCACCCCATGTCAACGGACCCGGGCGGCGAAGAGGTGGGTAGGGTTCGAGGGGTGCCCCAGATTCCCGAGAAGATCCATGAGCTCACGGTCGGCCAACTCGCCGCACGCAGCGGTGCCGCCGTCTCCGCCCTGCACTTCTACGAGTCCAAGGGCCTGATCAGCAGCCGCCGGACCACGGGCAACCAGCGTCGCTACTCCCGTGACGCGCTGCGCCGGGTCGCCTTCGTCCGCGCCGCGCAACGCGTCGGCATCCCGCTGGCGACGATCCGCGATGCCCTCGCCGAACTCCCCGAGGAACGCACCCCCACCCGCGAGGACTGGGCCCACCTCTCCGAGGCATGGCGCTCCGAACTCGACGAACGCATCAATCAACTCAACCGCCTCCGCGATCACCTCACCGACTGCATCGGCTGCGGCTGCCTTTCCCTTCGGAGCTGTGTCCTGTCCAACCCGGACGACGTGTTCGGCGAACGGCAGGCGGGATCACGGCTGTTGGTGGAACGGGGTGCAGACCGCCCCAAGTCCGGACGACGCCAAGGAGAACCAGATCCGGAGAGCCCTTGCTGAAGCCGCGGCTGAGGTGGGGTCGTACGGCTGGCGTGGGGTCGTGCCGTGGCGGTGGCGGTGGGCTCCGTGGTGGTCGCGGTGGCGCTTTGCGGTGCCTGGCCCGCGATGCGCAGCGGACCTCCACCCAGCTCTACGGCGACCTCCGCGCCCACCCGTACTGGGCCAGCCCCTCCGCCACCAACCGGGCGTTGGACAGGGCCCGTTGACCGTCGGGCAGGAGCAGCGTGTCCTCCAGGCCGACACGGGTCGCGAGCCCCAGCCGCCCGGCCAGCCGCAACACCGGCCATGCGCCGCCGTCCTCGCCGTGCAGCAACAGCGGGCGGCCGTGTGCGGGGCCCAGGTCGGCCAGGAGGGCGCGCGCGGTCTGCTCGGCCGTGTCGAGTGCCGGGTCCGTCACCTCCACGAGGACCCGCAGCACCTTCGGGCCGAGCGGTGACACGGCGAACCGTGCCGCCCCGTCCGTCCCGGACCAGATGCCGGCCTCCACGTCCACGCCCAGGTCGATCAGGGCGGCGGCCACCTGCTCGGCGCCCGGCTCGTGCCAGTTGACGGAGGCGTGGTCGGGGAGCACGGTCCAGTTCCGGATCCGCTCCACCCGAGCCGAAGGATCCGGTTCCGCCCAGGCACCCGTGGTCACACCGACGGGCACCGCCACCCGCGCGCGTATCGCCTCAAGGGTGGCCGCGACCACACGCGTCGACACGCTGTCCCGACCGCAGGGGGTCTTGGGATGGACATGGACATCCGTGGCCCCGGCCGCGACCGCCGCCACCGCGGACTCGGCCATCGTCTCCGGGGTGAGCGGCACCATCGCGCCGTCGGTCGCCCCTCGGGGCCCGTTGAGACACACCTGCACCATGTCCCGATGATGCCCGCGAAACAGTGCGGACACCGCCGAACTGCGGACACCACCGACTGTGGTGTGCCGCTGCTGAACAGCCGTAGGGAACAAACGGGGGGTGCGGCATCCCCGGCGCACCCCCGCAACGCACGGTTCCTAGGTCGCTTCGGTGGCTTGGGTCACTTCGGTCGCTCCGATCCCTCGGATCGCTTCCGTCAGTTCGGTCAGGCCGACACGAGCAGCCGTCCGCGCCTGGCGTCCGCCAGGGCCTCGGGCGTGAGCACGGGCCGCGGTACGAGAATTCCGCAGGCCGTGCAGACCGGACCGGTCGAGGGTTCGTGGTCCAGTTCGTACTTCCAGACGAGGCGTTCCCCGCCGCACGCCGGACACTCGGCGCCCGGCTCCCGTTCCAGTGCGGAGATCAGCCGGCGCAGTACCAGCGCCAACGGCTCATGGGGATGGACCCGGGGGTCGTCGCACCAGGCGACTCCGAAGCCGCCCCAGGTCAGCCGGTGCCAGTCGTCCACACTGCCCGGCCTGCGCAGCCCGTCGTGCTTCTCCTTCTTGCGTCGCTCGGCGAACTCGACCTCGTAGGCCAGCCAGACCGAACGCGCCTCCTCCAGTTCCTCCAGTGCGGCCACGAGCCGCGCTGGGTCGGGGGAGCGGTCCTCCGGACCGAATCCGGCCCGGGAGCACAAATGGTCCCAGGTCGCCCTGTGTCCGTAAGGGGCGAACCGCTCAAGGCACTTGCGGAGCGAGTAACGCCGCAGTGCCAGATCGCACCGGGGGTCGCGCACCTGTCTCGCCAAACTCCGGAAACCGGCCATCGCCCTGCACCTCCGTCACACCTGCACCTGTACTTCGGTCACTTCGGCGTCGTCCAACGGACGTCGTCGAATAGACGTATCGACAAGCGATTTGGCTCCATCCGATTTCCGATGGCCTCCATAAGCCGACCGACGCCCCTCCAAAACTTGACGCATGTTCATCTTCAATCCCGGGGATACCGGCGGTAACATCCGGCCCACCCCCGTCGGTAGGAGCTGCCATGCCACGGCGCACCCCACGCACCGTCCTCGACAGACTGAGAACTCCCGGCAGATTCCCCGGGTTCCTGAAGTCCGCCTCCGTATGCGTCATGATTGCCGGTCTCTTGTCCCCGCTTGCCCCGTCAGCGGCGGCTCAGTCAGCGGCGGTCGACGCGACGGCGGCGAACGACCACTGTGGCGGACAGTGTTCCGACATCCTCCCGCCGGGCCAGAACGGCAACGCCACCCTCGCGCAGGTCCTGCTCAACCAGGCCTTCGGCACCCAGCCCGAGCACGCCGAGGACCAACTCGCCCCGTACGCCAACCTGGCCAAGGGGTACCCCTCGCTCACCGACACCACGATCAACACCTTCTTCAACGACGCGTCCTTCGGGGTCCCCGCCGATCAAGTCGCCTCCACGGTCAAGCCGGCCGGTCGCAGCGACGTGACGATCGTCCGCGACAAGAAGACGGGCGTACCGCACATCACCGGTACCACCAGATACGGCACGGAGTTCGGCGCCGGCTATGCGGCGGCTCAGGACCGGCTGTGGCTCATGGACGTCTTCCGGCACGTCGGACGCGGCCAGCTGACCTCCTTCGCGGGCGGCGCCCCGTCCAACCAGGGCCTGGAGCAGGAGTTCTGGCGCAACGCCCCCTACACCGAGGCCGATCTCCAGGCCCAGATCGACAACGCCGTCGCCTCCGCCGGTGACCGGGGCCGGCAGGCCCTCGGCGACGTCAACGCCTACGTCGCCGGCATCAACGCCTACATCGACGCCTCCGACAGCGGCCGCTACTTCCCCGGCGAGTACGTCCTGACCGGCTACAAGGACTCGGTCACCAACGCCGGCACGATCGACCACTTCAAGACCACCGACCTGGTGGCGCTGGCCTCCGTCATCGGCTCGCTCTTCGGCTCCGGGGGCGGCGGCGAGGTCAACAACGCGATGTCGCTGCTCGCGGCACAGCAGAAGTACGGCGTGGAACAGGGCACCCAGGTCTGGGAGTCCTTCCGTGAGCGCAACGACCCCGAGGCGGTCCTCACCGTCAAGGACGGCAGCTTCCCGTACGCCACCAAGCCCGCCGACGCCCAGGGCGAGGCCCTTCCCGACGCCGGCTCGGTGACCCGGGAGCAACTGGTCTACGACCGCACCGGCAGCGCGGCCACCGCGGGCGCCACCGGCGCCTCCACGACGGCGGCGAAGACGGCCGTCACCTCGGCCAAGCGGGGCATGTCCAACGCCCTCGTGGTGAGCGGGGACCACACGGCGAGCGGCAACCCGATCGCCGTCTTCGGCCCGCAGACCGGCTACTTCGCGCCCCAGCTGCTGATGCTCCAGGAGATCCAGGGCCCCGGCCTCAGCGCCCGCGGCGCCTCCTTCGCGGGCCTGAGCATGTACGTCGAACTCGGCCGCGGCCAGGACTACGCATGGAGCGCCACCACCTCCGGCCAGGACATCATCGACACGTACGCCGTCGAGCTGTGCCAGGACGACTACCACTACCTGTACCGCGGCACCTGCACGGCCATGGAGAAGATCGAGCAGAAGAACGCCTGGAAGCCGACCACCGCCGACGGCACCGCGGCCGGCTCCTACACGATGCGGGCGTGGCGCACCGAGTACGGACCCGTCGAATACCGCGCGACGGTCGGCGGCAAGAAGGTCGCCTACACCACCCTGCGCTCCTCCTTCCTGCACGAGGCCGACTCGATCATCGGCTTCCAGATGCTGAACGACCCCGACTACGTGAAGGGCCCGGAGGGCTTCCAGTCCGCGGTGCAGCACATCAACTACACCTTCAACTGGTTCTACGCCGACTCCGAGCACACCGCGTACTACAACAGCGGCGACAACCCGGTGCGGGCGAGCGGCGTCGACGCCGAGTTCCCGGTGTGGGCGCGGCCGGCGTACGAGTGGCGGAACTGGAACCCGGCGACGAACACCTCGGACTACACACCGGCCTCGGCCCACCCCCACTCGACGGACCAGGACTACTACATCTCCTGGAACAACAAGCAGGCCAAGGACTACACGACCGCGTCCTGGGGCGACGGCTCCGTCCATCGCGGCAACCTCCTCGACGACCGGGTGAGGAAGCTGGTCGCCGCGGGCGGGGTCACCCGGGCCGCGCTGACCAAGGCGATGGCGGACGCGGCGCTGGCCGACCTGCGGGCCGAGGACGTGCTGCCGGACCTCCTCAAGGTGGTCAACAGCTCCACGGTGACCGACTCGACGGCTGCGGCGGCGGTGAGCAAGTTGCAGGCGTGGCTGACGGCGGGCGCCAAGCGCACCGAGACGTCGGCGGGTTCGAAAACCTACGCCAATGCCGACGCGATCCGCCTCCTGGACGCCTGGTGGCCGCTGCTGGTGAAGGCCGAGTTCACGCCGGGCCTCGGCAACGACCTGTACACCGCCTTCACCGCCAACCTGCCCGTCGACGAGGCTCCCTCGGCCGCGCACGGCCCGACCGGCGCGCACGCGGGCAGCTCCTTCCAGTACGGCTGGTGGAGCTATGTCGACAAGGACATCCGGTCGGTGCTCGGTGAGTCGGTCCAGGGGCCGCTCGCCCGGAAGTACTGCGGCGGCGGCAGCCGCAGCTCCTGCCGGGACATCCTGATCAGCACCCTGAAGGAGGCCGCGGGCAAGACGCCCGCCCAGGTCTACCCCGGCGACGACCTGTGCTCGGCCGGCAACCAGTGGTGCGCCGACTCGATCGTCCAGCGCACCCTGGGCGGCATCAAGCACGGCAACATCAGCTGGCAGAACCGGCCCACCTTCCAGCAGGTCGTGGAGTTCACGTCACACCGGTGAACACCGCGGAACACCGGTGAGGCACGAGTGACGGCGGGTCGGCGAACGCGGCCCGCCGTCATCACCGGTCGAGCCGTGGACGTCCTCACCGGTAGACGAGGTACTCCCCGCGCATCCGCCGGAACGCCGCCAGTTCCCGTCCCCAGCCCGCCACCACCTCGTCGGTGTCCGCGCCTGCGTCGATCATCGTGCGCACCAGCGTGGAGCCCGTCAGCTTGTCGATCCAGTTGTCCGGGCGCCAGGCGAAGCCGCTCCACACCTTCTTCGCGGTCACCAGGAGCGCGATCCCGGCACGTACGGGGTCGTAGGCGTCCCGGTCGTGCACATGGATCTGCACGCCCCCGATCGTCTTCCCCTGGAACTTGGAGAAAGTGGGCGCGAAGTACGCCTCCCTGAAGTGCGCGCCGGGCAGGGCGAGTTCACTCACCGCGGCAGCCCACCGCCCGTCCAGGCCCTCCGCGCCCAGCAGTTCGAAGGGCCGGGTCGTCCCGCGTCCCTCCGACAGGTTCGTCCCCTCGAAGAGGCAGGTCCCCGAGTAGACGAGGGCGGTGTCGGGCGTCGGCATGTTCGGGCTCGGCGGCACCCAGGGCAGACCCCAGGCGTCGTACCACTCCGACCTGCGCCACCCGGTCATCAGTACGGTGTCCAGCTCGACCGGCGAGCTCAGGAACTCCCCGTTGAACAAACGCGCCAGCTCCGCGACGGTCATCCCGTGCGCCTGGGAGATCGGCTGCCGTCCGACGAAGGTCGCGAACTCCTTGTGCAGCACCGGGCCGAGAGCCGCCCGGCCGGTCACGGGGTTCGGCCGGTCCAGGACCACGAACCGCTTGCCCGCGAGTCGGGCCGCCTCCATGCAGTCGTACAGCGTCCAGATGTACGTGTAGAAGCGCGCGCCCACGTCCTGGATGTCGAAGACGACGGTGTCCACGCCGGACGCGGTGAAGATGTCGGCGAGGGCCTGGCCGCTCTTGAGATACGTGTCGTAGACGGGCAGGCCGGTCGCCGGATCGTCGTAACGGCCCTCGGAGCCGCCCGCCTGGGCGGTGCCGCGGAAACCGTGCTCGGGACCGAAGACGGCGACCAGGTTCACCCGGTCGTCGGCGTGCATGACGTCCACGATGTGGCGGACGTCCCGGGTGACGCCGGTGGGGTTGGTGACGATGCCGGTTCGCCGGCCGCTGAGCTGGGCGTAGTGGTTCGCGGCCAGGTTCTCGAAGCCGGTTCGCCTGCGGCGGGCCGCGGAGGCGGGGGGTGCGGCGGTGAGTGATGTTGCTGCCGTGGTCGCCGCGAGCAGGGCTCGTCTGGATAGGCGCATGCGGTGCAGGTTAAGCGCTCCCGCGGGTCGTACGTAAGCTCCGGGTCGGTTGTGGCCTGTCGCGCCCACGTGGCGGAGCCGCATATTGATACATCGACAGCGCTCTCGCCCTCAGGTGCTCCAGCCACCCTTCCTTCGAACATACCGACCGGTTAGTCTGGGCGCCGCGGGGGCAGAGCCGAATCGCGTCGCGTCGAAGGAGACCGATGGTGGGAGCCGTGCAGGATGCCGGAGTGGTCGTCACCGGAGCGGGGGGCGGTATCGGGGCCGCGCTGGCCCGTCGCTTCGCCGCCGAGGGCGCCCGGGTCGTCGTGAACGACCTGGACGCCGACCGGGCCGGAGCGGTGGCCGACGAGATCGGCGGCATCGCGGTCCCGGGCGACGCCTCCGGGATCGTCACCGAGGCCCGTGCGGCGCTGGGCGGGACGGTGGACGTGTACTGCGCCAACGCCGGTGTCGCCTTCGAGGACGGGGCCCACGGGCTGTCGGCCGACGAGAAGTCCTGGGCCGTGGCGTGGGACGTCAATGTCATGGCCCATGTGCGTGCCGCCGATGAGCTGCTCCCCGCCTGGCTGGAGCGCGGCAGTGGCCGCTTCGTGTCCACCGTCTCCGCCGCCGGCCTGCTGACGATGATCGGCGCGCCCTCCTACAGCGTCACCAAGCACGGCGCGTACGCCTTCGCCGAGTGGCTGTCGCTGACGTACCGGCACCGTGGTCTGAAGGTCCACGCGATCTGTCCGCAGGGCGTGCGCACCGACATGCTGGCCGCCACCGGCAGCGCGGGCAACCTGATCCTCCAGCCGACCGCGATCGCCCCCGAGGAGGTGGCGGACGCCCTGTTCAAGGGCATCGAGGAGGACCGTTTCCTGATCCTGCCGCACCCCGAGGTCGCCGGGTACTACCAGGCCAGGGCCGCCGACCCGGACCGCTGGCTGACGAACATGAACCACATCCAGCAGAAGTGGGAGACGACCCGGTGACCGACTCCCGCTACGCGGCCAAGCCCTGGCTGGGCCTGCTCAACGACGCCCAGCGCGCCCCCGCCGACCCCGCCGACTCCTTCGTGCACGCCCTGCGCCGGGCCGTCACCGAGACCCCGGACCGCACCTTCCTCGCCTACTTCGACGGCCGCCTGACCTACCGCGAGGTCGACGAACTGAGCGACTCGGTCGCCGGTCACCTCGCCGCCCGCGGCCTGGAGCGCGGCGACCGGGTGGCGGTCCTGCTGCAGAACTCCCCGCACTTCGTGCTCGCGGTGCTCGGTGCCTGGAAGGCGGGCGCCACCGTCGTGCCCGTCAACCCCATGTACAAGTCGGGGGAGGTCGGTCATGTCCTGCACGACGGCGAGGTGGCCGCGCTGATCTGCTCCGACCGAGCCTGGGACGCGTATCTGCGCGACGCCGCCGCCGACTCACCGGTGCGGATCGCGCTCACCGCCTGCGAGCTGGACTTCCAGACCCGCGGGGACGCGCGCGTGCTGACCTTCGAGCGGCTGCCGGGGGCCGGGGACGCCGACGATCTCACGGAGGTGGCCCGGGCCGGGCACAAGGCACCCGAGGGCCGCGACCCGGCACCGTCCGACGTCGCGCTGATCAGCTACACCTCGGGCACCAGCGGCACCCCCAAGGGCGCCACCAACACGCACGCCAACATCATGTACAACGCCGAGCGGCAGCGGACGGGCCTGGGCCTGCCCGAGTCACCCGTCTACTTCGCGATGGCGCCGCTGTTCCACATCACCGGGATGGTCTGCCAGTTCGGGGCGTGCCTCGACAGCGCGGGCACGCTGGTCCTGGCCTACCGTTTCGAGTCGGGGGTCGTGCTCGACGCGTTCGCCGAGCACCGCCCGCACTACACGGTGGGTCCGGCGACCGCCTTCATGGCGCTGGCCGCCCACCCCGACGTCACCCGGGACCACTTCTCGTCCTTCGTCACCATCTCCTCCGGCGGTGCCCCGCTGCCGCCCGCCCTGGTGGAGAAGTTCCGGGCCGGCTTCGGGCCGTACATCCGCAACGGCTACGGGCTCACCGAGTGCAGCGCGCCCTGCGCCTCCGTGCCGCCCACCCTGGAGGCCCCGGTCGACCCGGTCTCCGGGACGCTGGCGGTGGGCGTGCCCGGCCCCGACACGGTCGTCCGGATCGTCGACGACCAGGGCGCGGAGGTGCCCTTCGGGGAGCAGGGCGAGATCGTCGTGCGAGGGCCGCAGGTCGTGCCCGGATACTGGCGGCGCCCGGAGGCCACCGCCGAGACCTTCCCGGACGGCGAGCTGCGCACCGGCGACATCGGCTTCATGGACCCGCAGGGCTGGCTGTACGTCGTCGACCGCAAGAAGGACATGATCAACGCGTCCGGCTTCAAGGTGTGGCCGCGCGAGGTCGAGGACGTCCTCTACACGCACCCGGCGGTGCGCGAGGCGGCCGTCGTCGGGGTCGCCGACGGGTACCGCGGGGAGACCGTCAAGGCGTACATCAGTCTCCGTCCGGGGGCCGAGACGGACCCCGGTGCGCTCGCCGCCTACTGCAAGGAGAGACTGGCCGCCTACAAATACCCGCGGCAGGTGGAGATCCTGCCCGACTTGCCGAAGACGGCTAGTGGGAAGATCCTCCGGCGGGAACTGCGGTCTCGCCCGCAGGGCTAGAGGCAGCAGCAGAAGAACAACTCGGAAGGCAGGTGGCGGCAGTGCCCAGGACGACGGACGGTGACGGGATCCCCGTGCCGCAGCGGCTGCTGGCCGCCGCCACCCGGCTCTTCGCCGAGCAGGGCTACGACCGCACCTCGGTGCAGGAGATCGTCGAGGCGGCCGGCGTCACCAAGGGGGCGCTTTACCACTACTTCGGCTCCAAGGACGACCTGCTGCACGAGGTGTACGCGCGCGTGCTGCGCGTCCAGCAGGAGAGACTCGACGCCTTCGCGGGCGCCGACGAGCCGATCGAGAAGCGGCTGCGCGGCGCGGCGGCCGACGTCGTCGTCACGACCATCGACAACCTCGACGACGCGATGATCTTCTTCCGCTCGATGCACCACCTGAGCCCCGAGAAGAACAAGCAGGTGCGGGCCGAACGCCGGCGCTACCACGAACGCTTCCGCGCGCTCGTCGAGGAGGGCCAGCAGGCAGGCGTCTTCTCCAGGGCGACCCCCGCCGACCTGGTGGTCGACTACCACTTCGGCTCCGTCCACCACCTCTCCACCTGGTACCGCCCCGACGGTCCGATGAGCCCGCAGGAGGTCGCGGACCACCTCGCGGACCTGCTGCTGCGGGCGCTGCGGCCCTGACAGCCGACGGACATGGGTGAGGGGCGGTCGCCATGGCGACCGCCCCTCACCGCGTCACCTCACAGGTACTTCTTCAACTCCCGCCGCGCCAGCGAGCGCTGGTGCACCTCGTCCGGGCCGTCGGCGATCATCAGGGTGCGGGCTCCGGCGTAGAGCTCGGCCAACGGGAAGTCCTGGCTGACGCCGCCCGCGCCGTGCAGCTGGATCGCGCGGTCGATGATGTCGACGACCGTGCGGGGCGTGGCGATCTTGATGGCCTGGATCTCCGCGTGGGCGCCCCGGTTGCCGACCGTGTCCATCATCCAGGCCGTCTTGAGGACCAGCAGCCGAAGCTGCTCCACGGCCACCCGCGCGTCCGCGATCCAGTTGTGCACCACGCCCTGCTGGGCCAGCGCCTTGCCGAAGGCGTCGCGCGAGACGGCCCGCCTGCACATCAGCTCGATCGCCCGCTCGGCCATGCCGATCAGTCGCATGCAGTGGTGGATGCGGCCGGGGCCGAGACGGGCCTGGGCGATGGCGAAGCCGCCGCCCTCCTCGCCGATCAGGTTCGACACCGGCACCCGCGCCCCGTCGAAGACGACCTCGGCGTGGCCGCCGTGGTAGTGGTCCTCGTACCCGAAGACCTGCATGGCGCGCTTCACCGTGACGCCCGGGGTGTCGCGCGGGACCAGGACCATGGACTGCTGACGGCGGATGTCGTCGCCGTCCGGATCGGTCTTGCCCATCACGATGAAGATCTTGCAGTCCGGGTTCATCGCCCCGGAGATGTACCACTTGCGGCCGGAGATGACGTACTCGTCGCCCTCCCGCCGGATGTGCGTGGTGATGTTGGTGGCGTCCGAGGAGGCCACCTCCGGCTCGGTCATCGCGAACGCCGAGCGGATCTCGCCCGCCAGCAGCGGTTCCAGCCACTGCTTCTTCTGCTGCTCGTCGCCGAACTGCGTCAGCACCTCCATGTTGCCGGTGTCCGGAGCCGCGCAGTTCGTCACCGTGGGCGCCAACTGCGGTGAACGGCCGGTGATCTCGGCGAGGGGCGCGTACTGGAGGTTGGTCAGGCCGGCGCCGTACTCGGAGTCCGGGAGGAAGAGGTTCCACAGGCCCTGCCTGCGGGCCTCCGCCTTCACCTCCTCGACCACGGCCGGGGTGTCCCACGGCGAGGCGAGCTTCTCGCGCTGCTCGTGCGCGACGGCCTCGGCCGGGTAGACGTACTCGTCCATGAAGGCGAGCAGCTTGGCGCGTAGTTCCTCGGTGCGCGCGTCGAACGCGAAGTCCATGTCTGGTCAGCCTTCCTGAAGGGTGGTCAGGCCGTGCTCGATGAAGACCGGGACCAGGTCGCCGATGCGGTCGAAGCCGCGGCCGACCGTCTGGCCCAGGGTGTAGCGGTAGTGGATGCCCTCCAGGATCACGGCGAGCTTGAACCACGCGAACGCCGTGTACCAGGAGACCGCGGAGACGTCACGGCCCGAGCGCGCCGCGTACCGCTCGATCAGTTCGGCGGGATCCGGGTGCCCGGGGGCCTCGGCGGTCGTGGACACCGGCGAGTCGGGCGCACCGAGCGGCAGGCTGTACATCACCAGCAGACCCAGGTCGGTCAGCGGATCGCCGAGCGTCGACATCTCCCAGTCGAGGATGGCCTTGATCCGGTCGTCGTCGCCGATCAGCACGTTGTCGAGCCGGTAGTCGCCGTGCACGACCGTCGGGTCGGGGGAGTGCGGCATGGCGCGGCCGAGCGTCGCGTGCAGCTCGTCGATCCCGGCCAGCTCACGGTTGCGGGAGGCGTCCAACTGCTTGCCCCAGCGCCGCAGTTGCCGGTCCAGGAAGCCCTCGGGCCGGCCGAAGTCGGCCAGACCCACCTTGGCGGGATCCACCGCGTGCAGCTCGACGAGCGTGTCGACCAGCGCGAGGACGGCCTCCCGGGTACGCGCGGGGCCGAGCGGGGCCAGCTGGTCGGCGGTGCGGTACGGGGTGCCCTCCACGAACTCCATGACGTAGAAGGACGAGCCCAGCACCTCCTCGTCCTCGCAGAGCAGCACCGGTCGCGGCACCGGCACCTCGGTCGGGTGCAGCGCGCTGATGACCCGGTGCTCGCGCTTCATGTCGTGCGCGGTGGCCAGAACATGGCCGAGCGGGGGCCGTCTGACGACCCACTTCGCGCTGCCGTCGGAGAGCGCGTACGTGAGGTTCGACCGTCCGCCCTCGATCAGCCGGCCGGTCAGCGGGCCCTGCACCAGGCCGGGCCGCTCACGGTCGAGCAGGGCGCGCAGCCGGTCGAGATCGAGTCCTGGCGGGTGGTCGGGGCTCATCGATGCTCCTTACGTGTGCGGTGTGCACGGGGCCCGCGGGCGCGTGAACGGGACTGCTCCATGATGCCGACCGGTCGGTATGTCGTCCAGGGCCGGGGCAGAACGTGATCGGAGCCACGATAGGCGGACCGCTCCCCGCCGGTGGCGACGGGGAGCGGTCGGCGCGGCCGGGAGTTGCTTGCGGGGTCCGTGTGAGGCATGCGGCTGATCGGAGGCTTACTCTCCTCGGTCCTGCTCGGTTCTTCTCCGGCCGGCCTTCTCTGGTCTTCTCCGGCCGGCCCTAGAAGACCAGCGCCGCCGCGCAGACGGCCAGCGCCACGGTCAGGAGTGCCCCCGTCGTCGCGTCCCGCGGGGCCAGCGCCGTGGGGCTGCTCGTCGCCGACAGGACGCGGATGCGGCGGTGGGCGACGAGCAGGAAGCCCAGCCACAGGGCACCGGACAGCGCGCACACGGTGACCCCGGCCACCGAGACTCCGCCGTGCAGCGTGGCCTTCATGGCCAGCAGGGCGGCCACGGTGCTGGACAGGGTCGTCCGCCGCCAGGCGAGCCGGGTCCGCTCCGGCTGGAGGCCGGGATCCCGGTCCGTGCCCTCAGGGGCCGTCCCGCTCACCCCTCCCACCCGACGAGCACCACGAAGACCATCGCGACGGCCACGACCGCGACCGCGATGCTCAGCAACGCCGGGAACCGTGACACCGGCAGGTCCTCGCCCCGGCGCATGGCCCGTTCGCAGCGCACCCAATGGTTCACCGCACGCAGCGAGCACAGCACACCCGCGGCGAGCAGCGCCAGCGCGAGCCCGACCCGCCAGCCCCAGCGCAGGTCCGGCAGGAACTGGTCCACGGCGAAGCCGCCGCCGATCAGCGCGAGCGCGGTGCGCAGCCATGCGAGGAAGGTGCGCTCGTTCGCCAGCGAGAAGCGGTAGTCGGGGGTGCCGCCCTCCTGCCGGAGATCCCGCGGGGCGAACCACAACCGAACGTTCCGTGCGAAACCGATCACGCCGAGGACCCTACCCGGCGGTTCCGCCGCGCTGGGCTTGGGCCGACCGTGGCCCGCGGGCTCGCCGTCGCCGGGGGCTGCCGCCCCCGGGCCGGCTGGGGCCAGAACGGCCTCGTCCTCAAGTGGGCCTCGTCCTCGAGCGGGCCTCGTCCTCGAGCGCCGGACGGGCTGATGGCTGCACGGCCTGTCGATCGCTCGCCGGCAGTCGGCGTCGACGTTCACTGACTCAGCCCGCCGACCGGTGCGCTTTCAGCCGCTCGTACGCCGCCAGTCCGTCCGGTACCCACCGCCACTCCCGCAGGCGCCGCTCGACCTCGTCCTCGGGCAGGAAGGCGTGCCAGGCCACCTCCTCGACCTGGGGGCTGACCGGGAGGTCGCAGCGGACCTCGTACACGGCCGACCACCAGGTCTGCCCGGCGCCGTCGTCGTAGAGGAACCTGAAGAGGTGTTCGGGGCGGGGGAGGCCCGTCACCCCCAGCTCCTCCTCGGCCTCGCGCAGGGCCGCGTCGTCGTAGGACTCGCCCGCGCCGACCACTCCGCCGACGAACATGTCGTACAGCGAGGGAAAGACCAGCTTGGTCGGTGTGCGGCGGTGGACGAAGAGCCGACCCGCCGCGTCCCGGGCCTGGATGAAGACGCAGCGATGGCGCAGGCCCCGCGCGTAGGCCGCACCGCGCGGGGACTGCCCGATGACCTGGTCGTTCTCGTCGACGATGTCGAGGATCTCGTCAGCAGCGCTCATGGCTCCATACAACCAAACGCTCCATACAACCAAACGCTCCATATAACCAAACACAGCCCGTGCGACCCCGCGCGAGCAGGCGGGCGGCGAGAGGGGCGAGTGGGGCGAGAGGGCGGAGCCGTCAGCGCGGTTGCAGGTCACGTGCCCGTTCGGGCGGTGTCACACCGCGCGGCATCGCCGGGTGGAGGCCCAGCAGGACGATGCCGACCACGATCGCCGCGAGACCGGCCGCCTCCCAGGCCAGCGCGCCGGGGTCGGTGCGCAGCCGGTCACCGAGGAAGCCGACGCCGCAGACGATCCCGGCCAGCGGCTGGGCCGCCGTCAGGGCGGGCAGCGACATGCGCAGGGGTGCCGTCTCGAACGCGCTCTGCACCAGGACCAGGCCGGTGACACCGAGCGCCAGGACGGCGTACGGCTGCCAGCCGGTCAGTACCTCGACGAGGCCGCCCTCCGAGAACCGCTCCCCGCTCACCCGGGTCAGGGCGTCCTGCACGCCGTACAGCAGGCCGGCCGCCACCGCCAGAAGGACCGGTCCGGAGCTGAGCCGGGAACGCTTCGCGTACGTCGTGAGCAGCAGCGCGAGACCGATCATCACGCCGATGATCAGCCAGTGGCGCAGCGGGTCGGTGACCGCGTTGCCGCCGCGTGGCTGGCCCGCCACGATGAACGCCGTCACCCCGCCGGCCAGCAGCAGGAGACCGGCCCAGCCCTGGCGGCCCAGCGGCTGCTTGGTCTGCCTGCGGGAGAGGGCGAGGGCGAACAGCAGGTTCGTCGCGAGGAGCGGTTCCACCAGGGAGATCTCACCCTTGCCCAGCGCGATCGCGCCGAGGGCCATGCCGGCCACCATCAGGCCGATGCCGCCGAGCCAGCGCGGCACCCTCATCAGGTCCAGGAGAAGCCGGAACGACAGGAAGTCGCTCATCGGTGCCTGGCGGGCGGCGTTCTGCTGGAGCACGAACCCGAAGCCCAGACAGCAGGCCGCGCTCACGGCGAGAACAAGAACCAGTACCGACACGCTGCGTACCTCGATCCAGCCGGGCCACGGGGTGCGTAGGGGGCTGACTGTAGCGGCCCAGGGCCCGGCTTGCCCCTGGGAGTACCCGGATTCGGGCGGTCGACGCGGTCACGCCGCCCGATCGATCAAAGGCGGGACCATGTCCGTCCTGCCATGGTGCGGTGCCGAGCCGGTCGGCGCCATGGCGTACGACACAGACGCCGCCCCCGACGGGGGCCGTCCCTCTCCTGTGAATGCACAAGTACTAAGTGAATCCCTAGAGTTGACGCGTGTAACGTCCCGGCGGCACTTGACGGAAACCGTTGGCTGGGGATTGGCTGTGCGTGATCAGCTGACGACAAGCCGCAATACCCGGGACCGGGTGAACCGGCCGGCCCGTCGGCACAACCGACCATGAGCCGCGTCGCGTGAGGAAGTCCCCGCGGTGTCCCCACCCCCGCCCCACGGCCCAGAGGCCTGCCGTTCGGATCGCGCCCTGCCCCAGGAGGCCGGCCAGCACTCACCAGGAAACGTGACCGGCATCGCGGCGCCCGACTCCGCCCCGCAGCCGCACGCTTCCCCCGGCCCGCGGCCCCGCTCGGGCAGGGGACTCCCCATGACCCCCCTCACCCGCGCTTCCAGGCGCCGTCCCGCGGAGCCGACGTGATCCGAAAAGCAGGACTCAGCCGCAAGCGTGCCGCCGCCCACGCGCTCGACGCCGCCCTGGACGACACCGAGCTCGTGTCCGCGCGAGCCGCGCTCGCGCAGGGGCGATGGCAGGCGGCCCGTACGCTGCTGGCCTCCACGGGGGACGAGTGGGACCGCCGCGGGCACCGGGTGACGGTTCTCGCCCGGGAGCCCTACTGCGCCGCCTGGGCCAACGACTGGCTGCTCGCCGAGCCCGACTCCGCCGACGCCGCCGTCCTGCTCGCCCTCGCGCAGGTCCGGCGCGCCCTGCGGGGCAAGGAGGAACCGGCACGGGCCCGTGAGTCCTGCCGGTCCGCCGCCTCGCGCGCGCCCGCCGACCCCACCCCCTGGCTCGGGCTGCTCCTGCTGGAGCAGTCCCTGGGCTCCGGTGACGAGGTCGGCCGGCTGTTCGGCGAGGTCCGCGCCCGGCACCCCGACCACCACCACGCCCACCATCTGATGGTCGCCCGCCTCGCCGAGCACGGTTCCGCCGCCGGCCCGGACCCCTTGCACGAGGTCTACGACTTCGCCGCCTGGGCCGCCGAACAGGCACCCGCCGACTCCCCGCTCGCGATCCTCCCGGTCGTGGCGCACGCCGAGCGCTACCGAGTCCTCGCCGCCACCGGCCACGAGCCCCCCGACCCGGCGATCTCCCGGCACTGGACCGGCCGCCGGGCCCGGCAGGTGATGAAGGCCGCCTTCGACTGGTGGCTGGAGTGGGAGCAGGAGGGCCACCCCCGCCGACTGGTCGACCTGAACTTCCTCGCTCACGCCAAGGTCTGCGAGGGCCGGGGCGCCGAGGCCGCCGCCCTGTTCCACCGCATCGGCGAACACCCCACCCCGGCTCCCTGGTCGTACCCGGACCGTGAGCCGTACACCGCCTTCCGCGCCGCCCGCGACCACGCGCTCGGCACGGCGTAACGCCCTTGCCCCGAATTCTCCCGACCCCCGATCCTCCGATCCCCCGATCCTCCGAACAGATCCGATCCCCCGATCCTCCGAACAGAACGGTCCTCCCGTGACAACGGACAGCTCCAACACGAGAAAAGCCACGCGCGACGGCATCAGCACGTTCAAGGGCCAGGAGCGGGCCCTGCGCGCCGACCGTCTCGGCACCGGGGGCCTGCTGCTCTCCGTCCTCGCCGCCACCGCCCCCCTCATGGTCGTTGCGGGTGTCATGCCCACCACATTCGCGGTGATGGGCATCGTGGGACAGCCGCTCCTCTTCGTCGTCCTCGGTGTGGTCCTGGTCCTGTTCGGCGTCGGCTACGCGGAGATGAGCCGGCACGTCCACAACGCGGGCGCCTTCTACGCGTACATCTCCCGCGGCCTCGGCGCCACGGCCGGGGCGAGCGCCGCGCTCGTCGCCCTCGTCGCCTACAACGCCCTCCAGGTCGGCATCTACGGGATCTTCGGCTTCGAGGTCTCCGGCCTGTTCGCCACCTACGCCGACCTCCAGATCGCCTGGTGGATACCGGCGCTGCTGGCCGCGCTGGTCGTCGGCGCGCTCGGCTGGCTGAAGATCGACGTCAACGCCCGCGTGCTCGGCGTTCTGCTGGTCATCGAGGTCGCCCTGGTCGTGATCTTCGACATCGCGGCGGTCGCCGACCCCGCCAAGGAGGGCCTGTCCCTGCACGCCTTCAACCCCGACACCCTCACCGGCGCCGGGGTCGGCACCGCGCTGTGCTTCTGCATCGCCGCCTTCCTCGGCTTCGAGCAGGCCCCCGTGTACGCCGAGGAGACCAGCCGGCCGCACATCCTGGTGCCGCGCGTGATGTTCCTCGCGGTCGGCGGGGTCGCCGTCTTCTTCGCGCTCAGCAGCTGGGCCCTCACCGTCGCCGCCGGCCCCTCCGCCATCGTCGGCGAGTCGCAGAAACAGAGCGCCGGACTGCTGTTCTCCCTCACCGAGTCCCGCCTCGGCGCCACCTTCACCGACGCCCTGCACATCCTGTTCGTGACCGGCATGTTCGCCGCCCTGCTCAGCTTCCACAACGTCGTCGCCCGGTACGCCTTCGCCATGGGCCGCGAAGGCCTGCTGCCGGCCGCGTTCGGCCGTACGACCGGCGCGAGCGGCGCCCCCGGCACCGGCTCGCTGCTCCAGACGGCCGTCTCCGTGGTGATCGTCGTCGGCTTCGCGGTCGCCGACGACAAGCCGGCCGGCGATCCGACCGGACCCGTCCTGCACCTGTTCACGTGGTTCGGAAACATCGGGGCGCTCGGTGTGATCGTGCTGATGGCGGCGGCCTCGTTCTCGGTCGTGGTGTTCTTCGCGCGGCGCGGGGCCGTGCGCGCCCAGGCCGGGCGGCTGCTCACCTCCGCCGTCGCGGGCGTCGCCCTGCTGGTGATCGCCGGCTACACGGTCAAGGATTTCGACGTCCTGGTCGGCGCGGGCCCGGACTCCTCGCTGAGCTGGGTCCTGCCCGGCATCATCGCTCTCGCCCTGATCGTCGGCCTGCTGCAGGGCGTGGTCCTGCGGGCCCGCCGCCCCGAGGCGCACGCCCGCATCGGGCTCGGCAACGAGGCGTTCCAGCTCGAGAAGGCGGCGGAGCGGACGCCGTAGACGCTGAGAGCGGAGTGAGAAGTGGTTACGGAACTCTGACGAGCACCCGCTATCCCTGGTCCGGCGGGGGTCGCGGGTGCTCGAATGAGAAGGTGAACTCCGAACAGCCCGAGGAAGCCGGCACGAACCGCCCCGCGGAACCAGGCATGAGCCGCCCCGAGGAGCCGAGCCCGGAACGACCCGAGGAACGAGGTGCGCCGATCGGCCGCCGAGTCCTCCTGGGCACCCTCGGCCTGGGCGCGCTCGGTGTGGTCGCCGCACCCACCCTGCAACGCGGCCTGGAGGCCTTCCTCGGCAGCGCCGCCGACAAGGACCCGACCGGCCTGACCGGCCTGCTTCCGAACGGCGGCGGTTTCCGCTACTACTCGGTCACGTCCTCCGTGCCCAAGAAGAACGCGGACACCTACCGCCTCACCGTCGGCGGCCTCGTCGACCACCCGCGGTCGTACACGATGGGCGACCTGCGAGATCTGCCGCAGACCCGCATGGTCAAGGACGTCCAGTGCGTCACCGGCTGGCGGGTCCCCGACACCCCCTTCGAGGGGGTACGCCTGTCCCGGCTCCTGGACGCGGCGGGAGTGCGCGCCTCGGCCGGGGCGGTGCGCTTCACCTGCTTCGACGGGGCGTACACCGAGAGCCTCACCCTCGACCAGGCCCGCCGCGCGGACGTCCTGGTCGCCCTGCGCATGCAGGACAAGGAGATCGGCCACTCCCACGGCGGCCCGGTCCGCCTCTACGTGGCGCCGATGTACTTCTACAAGTCCGCCAAGTGGCTGTCCGGCATCACCGTGACCGAGGACGTGAAGCCCGGCTACTGGGAGGAGCGCGGCTACGACGTCGACGCCTGGGTCGGCCGTTCGAACGGCCGCGACGACAAGCCCACGAGTTGACCATGAGCCTGGGAACCGACACCCCGACGCCGCAGGCGTCCCGCGTCCGCCGCTTCGGCCCCACCCAGCGGTGGGTGCACCGCACCACGGCCGCCCTGATGGGCGTGTGCGTGGTGACGGCCGCCTGCCTCTACGTCCCGCAGTTCGCCGAACTCGTCGGCCGCCGCGAGCTGGTGGTCCGCGTCCACGAGTGGGCCGGACTCGCGCTGCCCGTCCCGGTGCTGGTGGGCCTCGCCTCCCGCGCGTTCCGCGCCGACCTGCGCTTCCTGAACCGCTTCGGCCCGCACGACCGCGTCTGGCTGCGCGCCGCCCTGCGCCGCGACAAACGGCCCGGGTCCCGACCGGCCGGCAAGTTCAACGCCGGGCAGAAGGTCTACGCGGCCTGGATCGCCGGAGCCACCCTGGTGATGCTCGGCACGGGCCTGCTGATGTGGTTCACCCATCTCACCCCGATCCAGTGGCGCACCAGCGCGACCTTCGTCCACGACTGGCTCGCCCTCACCGTCGGCATCGTCCTGGGCGGCCACATCGGCATGGCACTCGGGGACCCGGAGGCCCGCCGTGGCCTGCGGACGGGAAAGGTCAGCCGGGAATGGGCGGAGCGGGAGCATCCGCTGTGGCGCCCGTAGCTCGTCGTGGCCGGCTCGTAGTTCCCAGCTGGTCCTTCCCAGCTCGTCGCTCCCAACTCCCCAACTCGCCGTCCGCTGACGGATCGTGAGGCTGCCGTCGTCGCCGACGACGGGTCTTCAACACCCCTTCCGGGGGCACCTTTCGGCCACGTTGGAGGTGGGCGGAGTCTGTCGTTCCTGGCCGTCCCGGGCCCTCCTGATACCCGATCCGACGGTCGCGGGCGGGCACGCACGTCGCGTTGGCAAGGAAAATGTGGGCGCAGTAAGAGGAATGTGAAGCACTTGCGCGCAAACGGGAGTGTTGCGCACACGGCAGTATTTTTGTCCGCACCGGCCTCCGGCAACCAGTGGCTTGATCTCGTTCCCCCCATGTCTCTGGTCACCGGCGGTACCACCGTGCGCGCTGTGCTGACCGCCCGGCGGGCGAGAGGGGTTTTCCATGGGGCACATGGACCACTTCAGCGCCGGATGGGTCACGCCCGTCCTGTCCTACGTCATGGCCTGCGTCGGCTCGGCGCTCGGCCTGCGATGCACCGTCAGGGCGCTTGACGCCGACGGCGCCTCGAAACGGAACTGGCTGCTGCTGGCGTCGTTCGCGATCGGCTCCGGAATCTGGACCATGCACTTCGTCGCGATGATGGGCTTCGGCGTCGAGGGCACCCCCATCCGCTACGACGTCCCGCTGACCCTGCTCAGCCTCGTCATGGCCATCGCCGTCGTCAGCGCCGGCGTCTTCACCGCCGGGTACGGGCGCTCGCGCGTGGCGGCGGTGGTGCTCGGCGGGCTCGGCACCGGACTGGGTGTCGCGGCCATGCACTACACCGGCATGGCCGCGCTCAACCTGCACGGCTCCGTCGACTACGACCCGCCCTTCGTCGCCGCCTCCGTCGTGATCGCCGTCGTCGCAGCGACCGCCGCGCTCACCCTCACCCTCATCGTGCGCGGCCCCGTCCTCACCGTCGTCGCCGCGCTCGTCATGGGGCTCGCGGTCAGCAGCATGCACTACACCGCCATGTACGCCGTCGGCGTCAGCCTCGCGCCCAGCAGCGCGGAGCTGCCCGGGGTCACGGCCACCGAGTTCCTCTTCCCGCTCGCCGTGGTGCTCGGCTCGTTCCTCTTCCTCGCCTCCGCGTACGTGGCGCTCTCCCCGACCGGCAAGCGCGCCGAGTCCGTCGCCGCCGAGCTGTTGCGCGAGGTCGAGCTCTCCACCGCGACGACCACGGAGCCCGCCGCCACCGCGACCGTCTGAGCCGTCCGTCCGCAGAGCCGCACCGCACACACCCTCGAAGAGGTATCCCATGCGTGTCACCCCTACAACGGCACGGCTGCGCCCCAGATCGGTCCGGGCCAAGATCGTCGCCCTGCTCATGCTGCCCATCGTGTCCCTCATGGCACTGTGGGGATACGCCGCGGTGACCACCGCCTCCCACATCGGCGACACCCAGCGGGTCAAGGACGTCAACGCCGAACTCCTCACCCCCGTCGACGAGTTCATCACCGCACTGCAGACCGAGCGGACCGCCGCCACACGCCACGCGGCCGCCGGGAACACGGCAGGTCTCGACGCTCTCAAAGCAGCGGGCAAGGCCACCGACGACGCCGCCACCGCTCTCCGCAACGGCGCCGACGCCGCGACCGCGGACGCCGAGCTCCTCGACGCCGGGCTGCCCACGCGCATCGACCGCCTGGAGGCCGACGCGCGTGGACTCACAGCGCTGCGCGAGCAGACCGAGGCGAAGGACGGTTCCCGGACGGCGTTCACGGGATACTCGACGGTCATCGAGCACGCCTTCGCCGTCACCGGCGCGCTCACCGGCGAGAACGGCACCGACGCCGCATCCGAGGCGCGGGTCGTGCTCGAACTCGCCCGCGCCCGCGAGGCCGTGGCCCAGGAACAGGCACTCCTCGCCGCGGGGAGCGGGGCCGGCAAGCTCACCACGGAGCAGTACACGCTGTTCGTCGGCGCCGTCGCCACCCAGCAGGAGCTGCTGAAACCCGCAATCGCCGACCTGAAGGCGGTCCACCAGGCGGCGTACAACGCGGTGCTGCAAAGCTCGAACTACGCAGGGTTCGCCGCCGGTGAGAACCGGGTGCGCGGCGCCGGGCCCGGCGCCTCGGTCATCTCCACGGGCTTCCTGAAGGACTGGGACAAGGACGCCGACGCCGTGCTGAAGGGGTTCGGCGAGGCCGAGTCGGACGCCGGCACGGGGGCCACGGCCAAGGCGAACCCGTTCGGCTGGGACACGCTGGGTGCCTCCGGCGTCGCCGTCATCCTCGGTCTGCTGGGCGTGCTGCTGTCGCTGCTCGTGTCCGTGGGGGTCGGCCGGGGGCTCATCGTCGAACTGCTCGAACTGCGCGACGACGCCCTCGAAGTCGCCGGGCGCCGACTGCCGCGGGCCATGCGCAGACTGCACGCCGGGCAGGGCGTGGACATCGACGCCGAGGCCCCGATGCGCCGCCTCGTCGGCGACGAACTCGCCCAGGTGGGCACCGCACTCACCGCCGTGCAGCGGGCCGCGCTCAAGGCCGCCTCCGAGCGCGCCGAACTGCTCAGCGGTATCTCCGGGGTGTACGTCAGCATCGCCCGCCGCGGCCAGGTGCTGCTGCACCGCCAGCTCGACCTGCTCCACCAACTGGAGCAGCGCCCGCGCGACCCGGCCGAGGTGCAGGAGCTGTACCAGGTCGACTACCTCGCCACCCGGATGCGCCGCCACTCCGAGAGCCTGCTCATCCTGTCCGGCATCGCACCCGGACGCGGATGGCGGGACCCCATCCCGCTGGTGGACGTCCTGCGGGCCGCCGTCGCGGAGATCGAGCAGCCGGGCCGGGTCCAGGTCTGGCCGGTACCGCGCGTCTCCCTCAACGGCGGCTCCGTCGCCGACGTCATCCACCTGCTCGCCGAACTCGTCGAGAACGCGGCCTCGTTCTCCCCGCCCAGCGCCCACGTCCGGCTGCGGGCCGCCCGGCTGCGGGAGGGCCTCCTCATCGAGATCGAGGACAGCGGCTTCGGCATGAACGAGGAGGCGATGGCCGAGGCGAACCGCAAGATCCAGTCCGAGGACATCGACCTGCTCGACGCCAAGCAGATCGGCCTCTTCGTGGTCAACCGCATCGCCGCCCGGCAGGGTCTGAGCGTCGAACTGCGCTCCTCGGAGAGCGGCGGTGCCACGGCGGCCGTCCTCATCCGCGAGAACCTCATACGGGACGACATGCCGGTGCACGACGAGGTGCGCGCCGACGGTCAGGACGGCGGCCGGTCACTGGCCCCCGCCTCGGCGTTGATCCCTCAGCAGCGGGGGTAGCGGGTGCGCCGGTTCGGTACACGTGGTGATGTCTCAGGGTGCGCTGAGGACGCCGAAGTCCAGCAACACCTTGCACGACCGGCTCCGGTCGGCGGCCAGCGCGAACGCCGATTCCGCCTCCGCGACCGGGACCACGTCGCTGACCAGGGCGTCGAACGCCGGCTCGGCCGCGAGCAGTTCCAGCGCCTCGTCGAACTCCCCGTCGAAGCGGAACGCGCCCCGCAGTTCGATCTCCCGGCTCACCACGAGGTTGCCCGCGAAGGGGCTCGGTCCGGGCGGCAGCATGCCGAGCTGCACGACGACCCCGCCGCGCCGCACCCGCCGCAGACAGGCGTCGAGCCCGGCGGCCACTCCGGATGCCTCCACGGCCGCGTCCACCTCAGCCGGCCACCCGGCGTCGTCCGGATCGTCCGCCCGTACGACGGTGTCGGCGCCCGCGGCGGACGCGTACCGCAGTGCCGCCGGGAGCAGGTCCGTCACCGTCACGTGCGCGGCGCCCGCCGCCTTCGCCGCGGCGACCACGAGGCACCCGATGGGCCCCGCGCCGGTGACCAGGACGTGCCGCCCGCGCACGTCCCCGGCCCGCCGCACCGCGTGCAGCGCCACCGACAGCGGTTCCGCGAGCGCCGCCCGGCGCGGCTCCAGACCGGCCGGAAGGGGCCTCAACTGCTCGACCGGTACGACCACTTGGGCCGCGAAGCCGCCCTGGACGTGCGGGAAGCGGGCCGCGCTGCCGAGGTAGCGCGTGTCCCGGCAGACGTTCCGGCGTCCGTCCACGCACTCCGGGCACACCCCGCAGGGGCTCGCCGGGTGCACCGCGACGGCCGTACCGGCAGCGGGGCCTGACGCTCCGTCGCCGTACGAGACGACCGTTCCGACCACCTCGTGGCCGAGCACCATCGGCTCCTTGAGCCGGAAGTCGCCGACCCCGCCGTGCCGCCAGTAGTGCAGGTCGGACCCGCACACACCGCCGTAGCGGACGGCCACCAGCGCCTGGCCGGGGCCCGGCGACGGCACCGGCACCTCCTCGACCCGCAGGTCGCCCTGACCGTGGATCACACATCCCAGCATCGCGGTCTCCCTGGAGGTCACAGCACGCTCGTCATGCCGCCGTCGACATACAGCACCTGTCCGCCGACGAAGTCCGCGGCGGGCGAGGCGAGGAACAGCACCCCGCCCACCAGGTCCTCCGTACGGCCCCAGCGGCCGGCCGGGGTGCGCCGCCGCACCCAGGCGCTGAACTCCTCGTCCTGGACAAGGGGTTGGGTCAGCTCCGTCTCGATGTATCCCGGCCCCAGACCGTTGACCTGCACGCCGTGCGGTCCCCAGTCCGCGCACATGCCCTTGGTGAGCATCTTCAGCGCGCCCTTGGTGGCGGCGTAGGGCGCGATGCCGGGCCGGGCCACCTCGCTCTGCAACGAGCAGATGTTGATGATCTTGCCGTGGCCGCGTTCCGTCATCCGGCGGGCTGCTTCCCGGCCGACCAGGAACGCGCTGGTCAGGTTGGTGTCCAGGATCCGGTGCCAGTCCGAGTCCGTGAACTCGAGCAGAGGGGCGCGCAGTTGCATGCCCGCGTTGTTGACCAGGATGTCGAGCGGGCCCACCCGCTGTTCGACATCCGCGATCCCGGCGGCGACCGACGGGCCGTCGGTCACGTCGAACACGGCCGTGTGGACGTCGTCGCCGGGCAGCTCCGCGGCGGCCTCGGCGAGGCGTTCGCCGTCCCGTCCGTTGAGGACGACCCGGCAGCCCGCCTGGGCGAGGCCGCGGGCCAGCGCCAGCCCGATGCCCCGGCTGGAGCCGGTGACCAGGGCCGTGCGGCCGCTGATGTCGAACAGGGGGTGACTCATCGACGTACTCCTAGATGATCAGGGAAAGGAGCAGGACCAGCCCGCCCGCGACCACGGAGATGATCGTCTCCATGACCGACCAGGTCTTGACGGTCTGGCCGACGCTGAGGCCGAAGTACTCCTTCACCAGCCAGAACCCGGCGTCGTTGACATGGCTGAAGAACAGCGAGCCGGCGCCGATGGCGAGGACCAGCAGGGCCGTGTGGGTCGTCGACATGTCGGCCGCGAGCGGGGCCACCAGGCCCGCCGCCGAGATGGTCGCGACCGTCGCCGATCCGGTCGCCAGCCGTATCGCCACCGCGATCAGCCAGGCCAGCAGCAGCGCCGGGATCGACCAGTCCTTGGAGATGTCCAGGACCATCTGGCCGACGCCGGAGTCGATCAGCGTCTGCTTGAAGCCGCCGCCCGCGCCGACGATCAGCAGGATGCCCGCGATGGGCGCGAGCCCCTTCTCGACGAGCTGGGAGACCCGGTCCTTGGCGAACCCGGCGGGCCGCAGCAGGGTGAAGATGCCCACCAGCACGGCGGCGAGCAGGGCGATCAGCGGGGAGCCGGCGACGTCGAAGACACGCTGCACGGTGTTCTCGGGGTCGTCGATGACGATGTCCACGAGCGCCTTGGCCAGCATCAGGACGACCGGCAGCAGGATCGTGGCCAGGGTCGCGCCGAAGCTGGGGCGCCGCTCCAGTTCCTCGGAGGCGCGCTGGGCGGGGGTCTGAGGGGAACCCCCAGTTGAAAGCAGCATGCGGTCCGGGGCCGGGACGTCCACCCAGCGGGCGGCGACCTTCGCGAACAGCGGCCCGGCGATGATCACCGTCGGGATGGCGACCAGGACGCCGAGCGCCAGGGTGACACCGAGGTTGGCCTTGACCGCGTCGATGGCGACCAGCGGGCCGGGGTGCGGGGGGACCAGGCCGTGCATCACGGACAGGCCCGCGAGCGCCGGGATGCCGATCCGCATCAGCGAGTAGTTGCCCCGCTTGGCGACCATGAGGACGACCGGGATCAGCAGCACCACGCCGACCTCGAAGAACAGCGGCAGACCGATCACCGAGGCGATCAGCACCATCGCCCACGGCATGGTGCGGGCGTTGGCCCGAGCCAGGATGGTGTCGACGATCTGGTCGGCGCCTCCGGAGTCGGCGAGCATCTTGCCGAGGATCGCGCCCAGGGCTATGAGTACGCCGACGCCGGCCACCGTCGACCCGAGTCCGGTGGTGAAGCTGGTGATGGTCTTGTCGAGCGGGGCACCGGCGAACGCGCCGAGCGCCAGCGTCCCGAGGGTCAGTGACAGGAAGGCGTGGAGCTTGAACTTGGTGATGAGCAGGACGATGACGGCGATGCCCGCCAGAACGGCGATACCCAGCTGAGCATGGCCGGCCGAGGTGATCGGCTCGGGTGCGTCCGCTGCCAGCATCTCGACACTGAGTCTGGTCACGGGGTGGGGTCCCTTGCAGGTACGGAAGTGGGAGGGGGGAACTGCGGTGGGGGGTGGGGAGGGGGGAGTGGTTACCGGGATGTCTCGGCACGGGCGTCGAGCGCTTCCGCGGCCCGCTCGGTGATCTCCTCCGGACTGCCGGTGACGTCCACGACGACCCCGGCCTCGCCCGCGCCGAGCGGCTGGAGGGTGGCGAACTGGGAGTCCAGCAGCGCGGTCGGCATGAAGTGACCCTGCCGATGCGCCATGCGGTCCTCGATCAGCGCCCGTTCGCCCGCGAGGTGCACGAACACGACCCCCGGGGCCTCGGCCCTGAGCCGGTCACGGTACGACCGCTTCAGCGCCGAACAGCTCACCACCCCGCCGAGCCCGGCCCGCCCGTGCGCCCAGCCGCCGATGGCGTCCAGCCACGGCCACCGGTCCGCGTCCTCGAGCGGGGTGCCGGCCGACATCTTGTCGATGTTGGCCCGCGGGTGGAAGTCGTCGCCCTCGGCGTACGGGACGCCGAGCCGGGCCGCGAGCAGGGGACCGATCGTGGTCTTGCCCGTGCCGGCGACGCCCATCACCACGACGACGTGAGGGGTACGCATCACTGCCTCGCTGTCTTCCTCGACATCCGACGTCGACATCTGACGTCGGCCATACTGAAACCCATTAGGTACGACGAATTCAAGAGTCTGTGACAAATAAGTCTGACTTTTCGTGGTCGCCGCGTGCAGCGTGCCCCGTACGCTGAGTTCATGAGCACATCGGGCCGGGGGCTGCACGGCCAGGTACTGGAAACCCTCGGCCCCGCGATCACCGCGGGTGAGTACCCGCCGGGCAGTGTCCTGCGTACGGACGAACTCGCCCAGCGCTTCGACGTCTCACGTTCCGTGATGCGCGAGGCGGTGCGGGTCCTGGAGTCCATGCACCTGGTCGAGTCCCGCCGCCGGGTGGGCGTCACCGTGCTCCCCAAGAACGAGTGGAACGTCTACGACCCCCAGGTCATCCGCTGGCGCCTGGCCGGCGCCGACCGCCCGCGCCAACTGCGCTCGCTCACGATGCTGCGCTCGGCGGTCGAACCGGTCGCCGCGGGCCTCGCCGCCAGACACGCCACGGCGGAGCAGTGCGCCGAACTCACCGAGTGCGCCCTCGGAATGGTGGCCCACTCGCGCGGCCACCAACTGGAGGGCTACCTCGTCCACGACATGGCCTTCCACCGGGTGATCCTCAACGCCTCCGGCAACGAGATGTTCGCCCGCCTCGGCGATGTCGTCGCCGAGGTCCTCTCGGGCCGAACCCACCACGAGGTCATGTTCGAGGACCCCGACCCGGCCGCTGTCACCCTCCATGTCCAGGTCGCCGAGGCGGTCCGGGAGGGCGACGCGTCGCGCGCGGAGGAACTGACCCGCCAGATCACGGTGGGCGCGCTCCAGGAACTGGACATACTGGCGCCGTAGCGCGCTGTTCCCCAACTGTCCTTAATCGGTGCCCAGTTGATCCTCGACCGGTCTCCTACTGGTCGAGGAACTCCCCGTCCACGTACACCCAGGCCCCCTGCACCCGCTCGAACCGGCTGCGCTCGTGCAGCGACCCGCCCCGGAACGAGGCCCGGAACGTCACGGTCCCCGTGGTGTGGAACGCGGACCCCTCCGTCGCTCCCAGGATCTCCAGCCCCGTCCACCGCTGCCCCGGATCGAGGTCGACCCGCGCGGGCCGGGTCCGGGGATGCCAGGTCCGCAGCAGATACGCCGAGTCCCCCGTCACGAAGGCGCAGTAGCGGGACCGCATCAGCGCCTCGGCGGTGGGAGCGGCGGCGCCCGCGTGGAACCGGCCGCAGCACGCGTCGTACGGCTCGGCACGCCCGCAGGGGCAGGTGACGGCGGGTCGGGAGGGTCGGGCGGGGCGGGTGCTGCGTCGGGACATGCGCCCATTGTGCCGCCGGCCCCACGGCGCGAGCCCACCCGGTCCGTCACCGGGGCACGAGCGGCGGTATCACCAGGTCCCCACCGAACGGCCGACCGTCCCAACTCGGCGGGGCACCGACTCAGCGGAACACCGACACGGTGGGGCACTGACCCGGTGGGGCATTGACCCAGCCCCGCCCACCGGGGACCCCTACGCGGGCCCGGCGTTGGTCGGCGGATGCGCGGGGCGGGCCGGTATCCGGGCGTCCGGTGTCGGCAGTGGCGGCAGCGCGGTGCCGTACACCCACGCCTCGAACACCTCGTCCAGCGGCTCCGGCGCGAAACGGGCCGCGTGCGCCCTGAACGTGGTCGTGCTCACGGCCCCGCCCCGGTGCAGCGTGGCCCACCCGCGCAGGATCCGGAAGAACGCCTCGTCGCCCGTCGCGCACCGCACCGCATGCAGGGCCAGCCCGCCGCGCTGGTAGAGCCGGTCGTCGAACATCGACTTGCGCCCCGGATCGGCCAGCCGCAGGTCCTGGGGCAGCGAGGACAGCAACCGGTGGGCCGCCGCGGCGAGTTGATGCGCCGTACGGCCCCCCGACCGCTCCGACCACAACCACTCCGCGTACTTGGCGAACCCCTCGTTCAGCCAGATGTGCCGCCAGTCGGCGATGGACACACTGTTGCCGAACCACTGGTGCGCCAGCTCGTGGGCCACCAGCCGCTCCGAACCCCGCGCCCCGTCCACATGGTTGGCGCCGAACAGCGACAACCCCTGTGCCTCGACGGGGACATCGAGTTCCTCCTCGGTCACCACCACCGCGTACTCGTCGAACGGGTACGGACCGAACAGCTCCTGGAAGAGGTCCATCATCTGGGGCTGGCGCGCGAAGTCCCGCGAGAAATCAGGCAGCAGGTGCGCCGGGATGTGCCCGTGCTGCGGCACGCCGCCCGGCCCCGGATCGCCCAGCAGCACCGTCTGGTACTTGCCGATCGACAGCCCGACCAGATAGCTGGACGTGGGCGCCGCCTGCTCGTACACCCAGGTGGTCGTCGAGGCCTTCGTCGTCCGGGTCAGCAGCCGCCCGCCCGCCACCACCGCGTACGCGGACGGCGTGGTGATCGAGATCTGGTACGACGCCTTGTCGGCGGGCCGGTCGTTGCACGGGTACCAGGACGGCGCCCCGATCGGCTGGCTCGCCACCAGCGCCCCGTCCTCCAGCTCCTCCCAGCCGAGTCCGCCCCAGGGGCTGTTCACCGGCTTGGGGTTTCCCGACCAGTGCACCTCCACGGTGAAGGCGGCACCGGGCCGGACGGGCTTGGCCGGACGCACCCGCAGCCTGCCGCCCCGGTGCGTGTACTGCGGCTGCCGGCCGTCCACCCGGACCCGGCCGATCTTGAAGTCGGCCAGGTTCAGCTGGAACTCGGCCAGCGGCGACCGTCCCGCTATGGCGTTGATCCGCGCCGTCCCCGACAGCCGGTTGGGAGCCGGGCGGTAGTCCAGCGCGAGTTCGTAGCGGTGCACCCGGTAGCGGGGATCGCCGTTGGCCGGGAAGTACGGGTCCGGACCCACTGCCTGCTGAACGGTCACTGCTGCGTCTGCTCCCTGCGCTGTGCTCGGACGTCGTGCCGGTGTGCCGTACTGAGGGCCTGTCCGGTAGATCATGCCGCAGGCGCGGGGGCCGGCACGCGTGACCGCCCCCGCTCAACGGCGTTCACGGGGCGCCGCCGACCTTCCCGCGACCTGATCCGCCGGACCGGTCCCGATCCGGCCGAGCCGCGCTCAGGAACGCCATGACTCGATCGGGTTGCCCAGCCAGCGGGTGTCGTCGGGAACGGACTCCGCCGCCATCACCAGCGATGCCGGCCCCAGCGTCGTACGGGCGCCGATCGTGCTGCCGGGCAGGACGATTCCGCCAGGGCCCAACGTCGCGCCCTCACGGAGGACCACAGTATCCGTCCGCAAGATCCGGTCGTGGAAGAGGTGCGTCTGGAGCACACAGCCCCGGTTCACGGTCGCCGCGTCCTCCAGCGTCACCAGGTCGGTCTCGGGCAGCCAGTAGCTCTCCACCCACACACCCCGGCCGATCCGCGCCCCGAGCCCGCGCAGCCACGCCGTCAGCACCGGCGTACCGGGCACGGAACCCGCCAGCCACGGCACCGCCAGCACCTCCACGAAGGTGTCCGCCAGCTCGTTGCGCCACACGTACCCGCTCCACAGCGGATGCTCCCCGCCGCGGTGGCGCCCCACGAGCACCCACTTGGCGACGACGGACACCAGGCCCGCCACGAACCCCGCCCCGAGCAGCACCAGACCCGACAGCAGCGGCGCCCACGCGCCCAGCGCGCCGTCGGACCCGAGCGCGCACAGCGAGGCCACCGTCAGCACGGCCAGCGCGGCCGAGCAGAACACCGGCACGAGCCGGCACAGCTCCACCAGCCCACGCGCCCACAGCAGCCGGGCCGGCGGGTCGTACGTCCGGCTCTGGTCGCCGCCGGTCGCCGCACGCGGCAGCTTCATCGGCGGCAGCCCCAGATACGAGCTGCCCTTCTTCGCCTTCTTCGGCGTGGCCGACAGCACCCCGACCAGCCCGCCGTCCGGCACGGACCGTCCCGGCGCGGTCATCCCCGAGTTCCCGAGGAAGGCCCGCCGTCCGATCTCCGCCCGGCCGATCCGCATCCAGCCGCCACCGAGCTCGTACGGCGCGGTCAGCGTGTCGTCGGCCAGGAACGCGCCCTCACCGACCGTCGTCAGGCTGGGCAGCGCCAGCACGGTCGACACCTCGGCGCCCCGCCCGATCCGCATCCCCAGCAGCCGCAGCCACACCGGCGTGACCAGCCCGGCGTACAGCGGGAACAGCGTCTCGCGGGAGCGGTCCATCAGCTGCGTGACCGTCCACGCCTGCCAGCCGATCCGGCTGTGCGTGGGATGCGTGCCCTCACGCAGGCCCAGGCTGAGCACCCGTACGGCGACCAGGAGCAGCAGCGCGTACGCCAGCCCGAAGGCGAGGGTCGCCGGAACGAGGCCGAGCGCGACACCCGAGGCCGTCACCTCGGGCGTGACGAAGAAGCGGCCCACCAGGAGCGCGGCGGCGCCCGCCAGCACCGGCAGCGTGCTCAGCGCGAAGCCCGACAGGCCGTACATCACGCGCCAGTACGTGCCCCGCGCCGGCCGTTCCTTGGGCCAGTTGCGCTTGGCCTTGCCGAGCTTGGCGGCGGGGGCGCCCGCCCACCGCTGCCCGGTCGGAACCTGACCGGTGACCGCGGAACCCGGCGCCACCTCGGCCCGCTTGCCGACCCGGGCCCCCGGGAAGAGGATGCCGCGGGTGCCGACGACGGCGTGCGCGCCCACCTTGACCGGGCCGATCTCCAGCCGGTCGCCGTCCAGCCACCAGCCGGACAGGTCCACCTCGGACTCCACGGCCGCGCCCCGGCCCAGCTTGAGCATGCCGGTGACCGGCGGCAGCGAGTGCAGGTCAACGTCCGGTCCGACCTTGGCGCCCAGCGCCCGCGCGTACCGCTCCAGCCACGACCCGGTCAGCGAGGTCGCCCCGCTGAACTCGGCCAGCCGTTCGGCGGCCCACAGCCGCAGGTGCACGCTGCCACCGCGCGCGTACCGCCCCGGCCTGACCCCCTTGAGGAGCAGCCGTGCCCCGCCCGCGGCGATCGCGAGCCGCCCCGGCGGGCTGAAGAAGAGCAGTGCCCCGGCGCCGACGAGCCACCACGGGGCGGTCGGCAGCCAGGCGTACCCGGGCAGCAGGTTCCCGAGCGCGGCCAGCACGACGGTCCAGCGCAGCCCGAGCACGGTGAACAGGGGAAGCAGCAGGAGGAGCTGGACCACCTGGGCGCGCACCGGAACCGGAGCGATCACCCGCACGGCACCGTCGTCCTGTGCCGATTCCTCCAGGTGCCGGGCCAGCTTCCGCAGCACCGGCTGCTGGTAGATGTCGAGGACGGCGGCGCTCGGGTGGCGGGTGCGCAGCCGGGTGGTCAGCTGGGCCGCGGCGAGACTGCCGCCGCCGATGGCGAAGAAGTCGTCCCGGGCGCTCGTCACGGGAATGCCGAGGACCTCGCTCCACTGCTCGGCCAGCCAGGCCTCGGTGCCGTAGAGCTGCTCGGCGGGCCCCTTGCCCTCCAGCTCCTCCAACGGCCAGGGCAGGGCGCCCCGGTCGACCTTGCCACTGGTCCGGGTCGGCAGCTCGGCGACCGGCGCGAGCAGCGGCACCAGGGCGGCGGGCAGCTCGGCGCGCAGCTTCTCGACGGCCGTCGCGTGGTCCCAGCCCTCCTGGGTGACGACATACCCGACGAGGAGCTGATTGCCGCTGCGAGCGGTCCGTACGGCGGCGGCGGCACCGGCGACACCGGGCAGCGCCTGCAGTGCCGCGTCCACCTCGCCGAGCTCGATGCGCCGCCCGCCGAGCTTGATCTGTTCGTCGGCCCGCCCGAGGAACACCAGGCCTTCGGGCTCCGCCTTGACGAGGTCACCGCTGCGGTACGCCCGCTCCCAGCCCAGGGACTCCAGCGGCGCGTACTTCTCCGCGTCCTTCTCGGCGTCGAGGTACCGGGCGAGGCCCACCCCGCCGATCACCAGCTGACCGCTGGAGCCCATCGGCACGGGCTCCCCGGCTTCGTCGACGACCGCCAGCTCCCAGCCGTCCAGCGGCAGCCCGATCCGGATCGGCTCCTCACCGCTCAGCAGCGAGGCACAGGCCACGACGGTCGCCTCGGTGGGCCCGTAGGTGTTCCACACCTCGCGCCCCTCCGTCACCAGCCGCTGTGTCAGCTCGGGCGGGCACGCCTCACCGCCGAAGATCAGCAGCCGTACGTCGTTGAGGGTCTCGGGCTCCCACAGCGCGGCCAGCGTCGGCACCGTCGACACGACGGTGATCTCCTGCTCGACCAGCCAGGGCCCGAGATCGGCACCGCTCCTGACCTGGGCACGCGGCACCGGCACCAGACAGGCCCCGTACCGCCACGCCAGCCACATCTCCTCGCAGGACGCGTCGAACGCGACCGACAACCCCGCCATGACCCGGTCCCCGGGCCCGATCGGGTCCTCGGTGAGGAACAGCGCGGCCTCGGCGTCCACGAAGGCGGCGGCGCTGCGGTGGCTGACGGCGACACCCTTGGGTTTCCCGGTGGACCCGGAGGTGAAGATGATCCAGGCGTCGTGCTCGATGCCGGGACGCGCGGCGGGAATCTCGGACCGACCGTGGACGGTCAGCTCGTGCCCGCCCCCGACGACGGCCCGCACCGCCGCCTCCCCGAACACCAGCTCGGCCCGCTCGTCCGGGTCCTCCGCGTCCACGGGCACATAGGCGGCGCCCGCGGCCAGCACCGCGAGGACCGCCACGTACAGCTCATTGGTCCCGGACGGCACCCGGACGCCCACGCGGTCACCCAGTCCCACCCCGGCGTGCGCGAGCCGCAGCCGCAGTCTCTCCACCTCCCCGGCCAGCGCGCGGTAGGTGAGCTGCGTCGTGCCGTCGTCCAGGGCGAGTTCGTTCGGATACGACCGTACGGAAGCGTCGAAGACGTCCACGAGCGTGCGCGGGGAGGCGGCCGGACCTCCGGAGAAACGTGCGGTGTCGCCGAACCGGTCGCGGATCTCTTCGTCGAGCAGACTGAGAGCGCTGCTCTCGTGTGTGGCTGCCATCGGGTCCTCGCGTCTCGTTCCCGGAAGCCCGGGGCGCCGGCGGGTCCGCAGGTCTGCCTGGGGTTGTCCGGTCCAGCTCACGTAACAAGCCGGAAATTTTAGTACGAAGCTAGGTTCGGCCGCCTCGAACGGCCAGTCGGGGCGGCCGTCCGAGGCGGCCCGGCAGCCCCGCGAACGGGCGATGACCAGCAGGTTCGTCCACGGAAGGAGAGATCGCACACATCAAAGGGCGGCCACACGGGCCCGATTGCGGATCCTGAGCCCCGGAAAAGCAGAAGACCCCTGGTCAACAGGGGTCTTCGTGAGTTTCATTCGTCAGTGTCCGAGGGGGGACTTGAACCCCCACGCCCGATAAAGGGCACTAGCACCTCAAGCTAGCGCGTCTGCCATTCCGCCACCCGGACAAGGTGTCTGTCGCGTGCGGGAGTGACCCCGCGGCGACACAGGAAACATTACCAGGCTTTGGACAGGCCCCTGATCACCCCCCGCCCCGCTGATCACACCCCCTCCGTGCGTGAACGCGGTGTGACGGGCCGGGACCGCTCTTGGGGTGCGACCGGGGGAGGGGGAGGATGGCAGGGACCACCAGCGGCGACAGTGCGGGAGGAAGCAGCGTGAGCGAGACGGACACGGCCAGGGGCGTCACCGGCGAGGACGAGGTCGTGGACCTCTGCCGCGAACTGATCCAGATCGACACCAGCAACTACGGCGACCACTCGGGACCCGGTGAGCGCAAGGCGGCCGAGTACGTCGCCGAGAAGCTCGCCGAGGTGGGGCTCGAACCGCAGATCTTCGAATCGCACCCGGGGCGCGCCTCCACGGTGGCCCGGATCGAGGGCGAGGACCGGTCCCGGCCCGCCCTGCTCATCCACGGCCACACCGACGTCGTACCGGCCAACGCCGACGACTGGACCCACCACCCCTTCTCCGGCGAGATCGCCGACGGGTGCGTGTGGGGGCGCGGCGCGGTCGACATGAAGGACATGGACGCGATGACCCTGGCGGTCGTCCGCGACCGGCTGCGCAGCGGGCGCAGGCCCCCGCGCGACATCGTCCTCGCTTTCCTCGCCGACGAGGAGGCGGGCGGCACGTACGGCGCCAAGCACCTCGTCAAGAACCACCCCGATCTCTTCGAGGGCGTCACGGAGGCGATCAGCGAGGTCGGCGGGTTCTCGTTCACCGTGAGCGAGCAGCGGCGGCTCTATCTGATCCAGACGGCCGAGAAGGGCATGCACTGGATGAAGCTGAAGGTGGCCGGCACCGCCGGGCACGGGTCGATGATCCACCGGGACAACGCCATCACCGAACTGTCGGAGGCCGTCGCCCGGCTCGGCCGGCACACGTTCCCGGTGCGGGTCACCAAGACGACCCGGGCCTTCCTCGACGAACTCGGCGACGCGCTCGGCACCGAGCTCGACCCGGAGGACATGGAGGCCACCCTCGCCCGGCTCGGCGGCATCGCCAAGCTCATCGGCGCGACCCTCCGCAACACGGCCAACCCGACTCAGCTGGGCGCCGGTTACAAGGTCAACGTCATCCCGGGTGAAGCGACCGCGCACGTGGACGGACGTTTCCTGCCGGGGCACGAGGAGGAGTTCCTCGCCGACCTCGACCGCATCCTCGGTCCGAACGTGCGACGCGAGGACGTGCACTCCGACAAGGCCCTGGAGACCAGCTTCGACGGGGCGCTGGTGGAGGCGATGCAGTCCTCGCTGCTCGCCGAGGACCCGACCGCGAAGGCCATCCCCTACATGCTCTCCGGCGGTACGGACGCCAAGTCCTTCGACGACCTGGGGATCCGGGGCTTCGGCTTCGCCCCGCTCCAGCTGCCGCCGGAGCTGGACTTCGCCGGCATGTTCCACGGAGTCGACGAGCGCGTCCCGGTGGAGGGGCTCAAGTTCGGCGTCCGGGTGCTCGACAGGTTCCTCGACGCGTCCTGAATTCGCCCACTGAAACGAAACTTCAGCAATCGCGCGCCCGTACGGAATCGACTGAGAAGAGTGAATGCGACGATAAGCTCGTAGCTCGATTACTCCTTCCTCGTTACAGGTGATGCGATCCGCTACATGGGATCGCATTGCCAACGAGGAGGAATAATGATCAAGAACGTTTTCGCCGCTGCTGCTGTCACTGGTGGTCTGGTTCTCGCGGGTGCGGGCATGGCCGTTGCCGACTCCGGTGCCCAGGGTGCCGCCGTGCACTCCCCGGGCGTCCTGTCCGGCAACGTGGTCCAGGTTCCGGTTCACGTCCCGGTGAACGCCTGTGGCAACACGGTCTCCGTGATCGGGCTGCTGAACCCCGCGTTCGGCAACACCTGCATCAACAAGTGACGTTGTGCGTCGCCCCGTGAGGGGCTGAGCTGATCGGCCCCGGAGCGCACGCCATGCGCTCCGGGGCCGACCGGCCATTTCGGAAGAGCTCTTCACGGTTCTTATCGTTCTTTCCGAACGTCGAGATTTCGGGACAAGGTCGAAGGCAGGAATTCAGCAAATGCGACAGGTCACCCGCAAGGGCCTGATGACCGTGGCCGCCGCGACCGGCGTGATCGCCGCCACCGGCGGTGCCGCGCACGCCGGCTCGTTCGCGAGCGGGGCGAGCGCCGACTCGCCCGGCGTGCTGTCGGGCAACTCGGTGCAGGCGCCGCTGCACGCACCGGTGAACGTCTGCGGCAACACGGTCAACGTCGTCGGGCTCCTCAACCCGGCGATGGGCAACAAGTGCGTCAACACCGACGTCAGGACCGGGGGCGGCGGGTCCGGTGGCTATGGCGACTCGGGCGGAGACGGTGACTCGGGCGGTTACGGCGGCTCGGGCGGAGACGGTGACTCGGGCGGTTACGGCGGCTCGGGCGGACACGGCGACTCGGGTGGTTACGGCAGCCATGGCGGTCACTCCGGTCATGGCGGTCCCGGTGGCCATGGTGGTCACGATGGCTCGCACGCCGGCGGGCACACCGGCGGCTCGCCAGGCGTCGGATCCGGCAACCACGTCGAGGTGCCGATCGACGCCCCGGTGAACGTCTGCGGCAACAGCGTCGACATCATCGGGATCGGCAACGCCACCACGGCCGACGGCTGTGCGAACGGCGACGGCGCCGGCGGCGGACACTCAAGCACGCCTCCCGGCGGCGGCGACAGGACGACCCCGCCCGGTGGTCCCCAGCAGCCGGGCCACCCCGGCCACCCTGGCACCCCCGGCCACCCCGGCACTCCGGGCCACCCCGGGACCCCCGGCACCCCTGGCAACCCGGTGGAGCCCAGCCGCCCCGGTGTTCCGACCACCCCGGTCGATGGGACGCAGGTCGGATCCGCGCACGCCAACCAGCCCGGAGCCCGGTTCGTGGCGACCGGGTCGACGGGCTCCGCGCAGCTCGCGCAGACCGGCAGCGAGCTGCCGATGGGCCTCGCCCTGCCGATGGGCGCGGGGGCGCTGCTGGCGGGCACCGTGCTCTACCGGAAGGGCCGCGCCACCGCGTAGACGCACCCAAGCCGCACGGCGACCGACAGCACCGCGATCTCTCCCCCACGGTGCGCACGACGGAGCGGGCCCTGCCTCGGCGGGGCCCGCTCCGTTTCCGTCGCCTCAGCTCACCAGGTGGCGCGAACCTGACGGATGATCCTCCGTCGCAGCCGCACCCGGCGGCTGCCGTCGCGCATCAGGCTCAGGCGGTCCAACTCCCAGTGACCGTACTCGGCATGGTCCGTCAGCAGACGTGTGGCGTCCTGGCGGGAGACCCCGCGCGGTACGTAGACGTCGACAAATTCGTATTCCGGCATCGCATCTATTGTGCGGGCTGGGGCCCGGTACGGATAGCGTCTGCACTATGTCTGATGCTGCGCAGCCCACCGCTGCCGAGGTACGAGCCGCCGCCGAGGCGGTCAAGACCGCGCTCGACCGCCACCTGGCCGCGGTCGAACGCAGGTCGGGGGAGGACGACCCGGCTGTCTACGAAGCGTTCAACGAGCTGGCCGCGGCCGCCGAAACGTACGACGAACTTCTCTACGACCGATACGACGAGGTCACACCCTTCGAGATCCCCGGAGCGGACGACTCGCTCCCGCCGTACACGGGCCCCGAGGAACCGAACGCCCTCAGCGTGTTGATCCGCCGCGACTACTCCGTCGTGGAGCCCCAGCGGCTGTTGGCGCAGGCCCAGCGGATCGAGGCGGCGGACGAGGACGGCAGCGGCGCGGGGGCATCCGGCACGGTCCACGGCGCCCTGGGGCTGCTGTTCGGCGAGTTCGAACCGGACGAGATCGCCTCCCGGCACAAGGAGTTCGGACTGGAGGAGGGCGACTCCACCCTCTGGGTGACGGCCGCCGACGAAGCACCCGAGCCCGGCGAGTGGCTGGAGGCCCCGTTCGAGCAGGCCGACGCCCAGCGAGTGATCTGCCGCTTCGACGTCAGCGCGGTCTTCGACGACGAGATCGACGACGAGCCCGACGACGTGGTGGACGACCTGGACGAGGACCTGGAACCCCTGGACGCGGACCGCTGAGCGACCATGGTCTGAGAATCAAGGCGGCGGTCCCGGAGGTTGAACCTCCGCGACCGCCGCCTTGTGTTGCGGTCGCGGTCAGCCGGACACCGGCACCTGCGGCGCCAGCAGAACGGGCAGCCGAGTCGTACGGGGCTTGGCGCGGACCTCGGCGACCGCCCTGGGCAGAGCCTGTTCCGCGCCGTGCACCACGGACAGATGCCGCTCCGCCCGCCCGAACGCCGTGTAGACCCACGGCCGGCTGAGCGCTTGCGCCGCGTCACCGGGCAGCACCACGACCACCGCGGGCCACCGGCCGCCCACGGCCTGATGCGCGGTCAGTGCCCATCCGTGCCGCAGATCCAGCTCCACCCGCTCCTTCGGCACGACGACTGCCTCGCCGCTGCACGACAGGTGCAGCCCTTCGGCGTCGGCCTTGACCACGTGGCCCGGCAACGTACGCCCCGGCGTGGGGGAGTAGGCGATCCGGTCACCGGGATCGAAACCACCGAAGCGGCCGGGGCCCGGGTTGAGCCGCTCCTTGAGAACCGCGTTCAGCGCGCGGGTGCCCGCCGCACCGCCGTGGCCCGGCGTGATCACCTGGGTGTCCTCGGCGGACACGCCGATGGCCCGCGGCACCGAGTCCGCGACGAGCTGCACGGTCCGGTGCACTGCCTCTCCCGCGTCTCGCACCGGCACGATCACGACCTCCTTGCCAGGGGCCTCGACCTGGTTCAGCTCGCCGATCCCGACGCCGGACACCAGCTCGCCCAGCGGCCCGGGATCCGGCCGCCGCGAGGCGACCTGGGGACAGACCCGGGCGGCCAGCAGATCCGCGAACACCCGCCCGGGACCGACGGACGCCAGCACCGCGGGGTCCCCCGCCAGCACCAGCCGGGCACCGTCAGGAAGCGACTCCGACAGCAGGGCCGCCGTCTCGACGTCCAGCTGAGGAGCGTCCAGGACGACGAGCAGGTCGAGGTCGAACCTGCCCTCGGCGTCCCGTCCCGGCCCCTCGGCACCGGACAGCAGCCCGGCGACGGTGACGACGCCGGTGGAGCCGCCGTCGACGGACGACTCCCGCGGCTCCTCCGTCACGCCCGGCAGGGCCGCGAACCGATCGCGCCCCAGCGGACCGTGGGCGGCGGCCCAGGCCCGCAGCCCGAGCTCCCCGGCGCCGCGCAGCAACGCCGCGGGTTCGGCCAGTGAGGCCTCACCGCCGGTGTGCAGCACGAGACCGTGGCGGGCGACCGCGCGGATCAGCTCTGCGGCGGACCCGCCGGCCGAGTCCGCGATCCGCTCCCACTCCGCGTCCGAACCGTCCTCCTTCGGCACGGAGTTGATCAGCCGGGCCAGACCGTCGGCGAGGCTCTCCTCCGCGAGGGCGTACCGCTCCAGCCCCACGAGGACACGGACCGGCCGCTCCTCTTCCTCCTCCTCGTCGTCGTCCCCCTGGGCGGGCGCTCCGGGCTCCTCCAGGGCGTCCTGGAAGGCCAGGGCCTCACCCTCGGCGAGGGTCTCCTGGACGGCCGCATCCGGATCCGGCACGCCCCGCTGGGAGAGCGCCGCGACAAGGGCCGGCATCTCCAGGACCGTGTGCCCCGCCAGGGCGGCCTGCTCCAGCAGCCACACCGTGACGGCCCGCCCACGCCGCTCGTCGTCCGGCCCGCACTCCGCGCCCAGGAGCGCCCGCGCGAACCCGTCGGCCTGTTCGGGCCGCACCCCGCCCACCCGCAACAGCTGCCAGGGGTCCGCCCGCAGCCGGTCACCGGCGCCCGCGCCGAGCACCGCGGCGACCTGCCCCGCGAGCCCGTCCGGCGCACCCCCCTCGACCAGGACACCCCGTACGGCCTCGACGACGTCCGGCGCCGGGAGGGCAGCCGTCTCGGCCGAGACGGGCTGCGGCTTCGGCTCGGGTGCGGACCGTCGGGGCGCGGGCTCCTCGACGACGGCCGCCACGGGCTTCTCACCACTCTCCACGGCCCGCACGGCCGCGAGCAGATCGGCGGCCGTGCCGCTGAGCTTGGTCCCGGCGGCGATCGGCGCCTTCTCGGCCTTCCGCTTCGCGATCCGCTCCCGCTCCAGCCGCTGCGCGGCGAGCTCGGCGGCGGCCTCGGACACCTTCCCCGCGTCCTCACCAGCGTCCGCGGCATCCGGTGCCTTGGCCTCGACACCCTCCTGCGCGGTCGCGGCGGCACCCGGCTCGGTGGCCTCCAGGTCCTCAGCGGGCTCCGGCTCCGTGCTCACAGCGTGCTCCAGTCGTGATCGGGATAGCGGTGCACGGGCGCCGACACGTCGTCGAGCGCCCGGCAGATCTCGTCAGGAAGACTAAGGGCCTCCACTGACAACGCCGCCGTGAGCTGCTGCGCGTTGCGCGCCCCGACGATCGGCGCGGCCACCCCGGGCCGGTCCCGGACCCAGGCGAGGGCCACCTGGAGCGGCGTCACAGCGAGCCCGTCCGCCGCCGTCGTCACGGCGTCCACGATCCGCGTCGCCGTGTCGTCGAGATACGGCGCGACGAACGGCGCCAGATGCTCCGAGGCGCCCCGCGAGTCGGCCGGCGTGGAGTGCCGGTACTTGCCCGTGAGCACCCCGCGCCCGAGCGGCGACGAGGGAAGCATGCCGATCCCCAGGTCCAGCGCGGCCGGCAGCACCTCCCGCTCGACACCGCGCTGGAGCAGCGAGTACTCCAACTGCGTGCTCGCCAGCCGGGTCCGGGTGCCCGGCGCCGCCATCTGCCACGTCGCCGCCTTGGCGAGCTGCCAGCCACAGAAGTTCGACACCCCGGCATACCGGGCCCGTCCACTGCTCACCGCCAGATCCAGCGCCTGGAGGCTCTCCTCCAGCGGGGTGTCCGGATCGAAGGCGTGGATGTGCCACACATCGACGTAGTCCGTACCGAGCCGGGCCAGCGAGGCGTCCAGCGCGGAGAGCAGATGCCCGCGCGAGCCGTCGAAGCGACGGTCGGGATCCGGCACACTGCCGGCCTTCGTGGAGATGACCAGGTCCCGACGAGGCACCAGGCCTTCTATGAGACGCCCGAGCAGATACTCGGCCTCCCCGTCGCCGTACACGTCCGCCGTGTCGACAAGACTCCCGCCCGCTTCCCAGAACGTCTTCAAGAGGTCCGCGGCGTCATGTTCATCGGTGTCCCGCCCCCAGGTCAGGGTGCCGAGCCCGATCCGGGACACACGCAGGCCGGTGCGGCCGAGATGCCTCTGCTCCATGGACGCCGAGATTACTGGCCAGAACCTGCCATGTGGGTGCCTGTGGATAACCAGTTCCCGTCAGCGGCAGCCCTGTTGAGACCACGACCCACCACCCACCACCCACCCGCGCTCGCGCACGGCGGGAAGGGGACGGGGCGGGGGTGTCCGCCCGCAGCGGTTGTCGCGTCAACACCGCCCCCTCACTGAGAGACCGATTCCGCGACGTTCCGAGGACGGACACCCCCGTCCCGGCCCCGCCCCACCCCCCGAACCGCAGGCGCTACACGCACCCCCACCGAACCCGCACAGGCCGCCGCAGGCATCCCCCGCCACCGAACCCGCACAGACCACAGCAGGCACCCCACCGCACCGCCGAAGGCACACGCTATGGTCTCCCCAAGGGACGTTACTGATCGGTAAGGGGATGCGGCATGCAGCTCGGTATCAACCTCGGCTACTGGGGTGCCGGAATGGACGCGGACAATCTCGCGGTGGCCAAGGAGGCCGACCGCCTCGGTTACGCCGTCTGCTGGGCCGCCGAGGCCTACGGCTCCGACGCGGCCACCGTCCTCACCTGGGTCGCCGCCCAGACCGAACGCATCGACGTGGGCTCGGCCATCTTCCAGATCCCGGCCCGCCAGCCGGCGATGACCGCGATGACCGCCGCCACCCTCGACTCCCTCTCCGGCGGCCGCTTCCGCCTGGGCCTCGGTGTCTCCGGCCCGCAGGTCTCCGAGGGCTGGTACGGCGTCAAGTTCGACAAGCCGCTCTCCCGCACCCGCGAGTACGTGGAGATCGTCCGCAAGGCGATGACCCGCGAGCGCCTCACCCACGACGGAGAGCACTGGACCCTGCCCCTGCCCGGCGGCCCCGGCAAGCCCATCAAGCTCACCGTGCACCCCCAGCGCGAGCACATCCCGCTCTACATCGCCGCCATCGGCCCGAAGAACCTCGAGCAGACCGGCGAGATCGCCGACGGCGCCCTGCTCATCTTCCCCTCCGCCGACCACATCGAGGACACGGCGATCAAGTACCTGCGGGCCGGCCGGGAGAAGGCCGGGAAGACGCTCGACGGCTTCGACGTGTGCCCGACCCTTCCGCTCGCCGTAGGCGACGACAAGGACGTCAGCACGCTCGCCGACACCTTCCGCCCGTACACCGCGCTGTACGTCGGCGGCATGGGCAGCCCCAAGCAGAACTTCTACAACCAGCTCGCCCGGCGCATGGGCTACGAGAAGGAGGCCGCCGAGATCCAGGACAAGTACCTGGCCGGCGACAAGCAGGGCGCTGCGGCCGCGGTTCCGCACGACCTGATCGACAAGACGACGCTGCTGGGCTCCGTGGACCGCATCGCGGACCGCATGAAGGCCTACGCCCAGGCCGGTGTCACCACCCTCAGCCTGTCTCCCGCGGGCTTCTCACTCGACGAGCGGCTCGCCTCGCTCCGCGCCGGCATCGAGGCCCTGGAACAGGCCGGACTCGCGTGACACCGAACGCACCTGAACCGACAACCTGAACCAACGACCTGAACCAACGACCTGAACCCGCGAACACCGAACCGGCGACCACCAGACCCGACGTAACCCGGTTCAACCACCGGAGGTCTCCGCGGCCGTGGTGGGGACTCGGGGGCCCACCACGGCCGCGGCCGTCACGGGGGACAACACACCCGAGCCCGCACGGCTACGCCCCCGACGAGACCCCGGGTCCCCCTTTCGGCGGAGTTGTCGGACACAGCTGTTGCCGCACCTCTCGTACCGCACTTGACTCGTTCTTTGCGGGAACCCTGCAGAGAGGCGCCTTCGATGCTTTCGGCCAAGAGTCTGTTCAAGGAGATCGTCGACAACGACGAGTCGTTCCAGCTCTTCTGCTCCATCGCGGCCAGCGGGGAGTCACAGGGAGGTTGGGAGAACGGCCGCATCGCGGCGCTCGTGCCGGCGAGCGAGCGCGCACTCGCCCCCAAGATCACCCGGCACGGAGCGGACGAGGACAAGCACGGGCGAATCTTCAACGCCCTGCTCAGCAAGCGCGGCCTGCAGCCCGCCGGGGTCCCGTCCGAGACCGACTACACGATGCTCCTGGAGAGGCGGGGCATCGGTCTGGCGCACGCGAGGCTCAAGGCCGACCAGCCGCTCACGGTGGACGACGTCATCACGTACCTGGCGCACAGCCGGGTCACGGAGCAGCGCGCCGCCGACCAGATGGCGATGCTGCGAAAGTACTTCGGGGACCACCCCGAGGTCGGCAAGGCGGTCCGGATGATCTCCAACGACGAGGACAACCATCTCGCGTACACCCACGAGGAGCTGCTGCGCTTCGCGGCCGCCGGGCACGGCCGGTTCATCCAGTGCACGCTGCGCGAGTGCGCCCTCGCCGAGATCCGCGTCCACCGGGACGTCAGCCTGGCGGTCATGGCCCACATGGGCCGCATCCTCGGCTGGTCGAAGGGCAAGTCGGCGCTCCTCGCGGTGGGTATCCACGCGATGTACGCGTACGAGCGGCTGGGCGGCTGGCGCCGAATGGTGTCGCTGAGGATGCCGGAACGCCGGGACGCGCTCGGCGGCCCCGCGACCCCGGCCCACGAGTTCGCCTGAACCGAACCGCGACGCGCCCCGCACCCACACCCGCCCGCACCCTCAAGCGCCTACGAGCACCCGACCCCCAAACACCCGGCAGCCGCACCCCCAGGCACCCGCACCCGCCAGCCGCGCCCCCACTCGCCTCGCCCCACCCAAAGCCCCTTACAACCACCCCCGGCGCTTGAACAGCCGGTACAGCAGCACCTCCAGGCCGGCCATCAACGCGATCACCGCCGGATACGACCACACCCAGCGCAACTCCGGCATGTGTTCGAAGTTCATGCCGTAGATCCCCGCGATCATCGTGGGGATGGCCGCCATGGCCGCCCACGCGGAGATCTTCCGCATGTCGTCGTTCTGCCGGACGCTCATCTGCGCGAGATGCGCGGACAGGATGTCCGAGACCAGCCGGTCCAGGCCCTCCACGGACTCGTTCACACGCGTGAGGTGGTCGTTGACGTCACGGAAGAAGGGCCGCGCCTTCTCGTTGACGAAGGGCACCGCCCCGCCGAACTGCCCCACGTCCGCGAGCCGGTTCAGCGGTACCGCCAGCGGGCCGCAGGCCCGGCGGAACTCCAGGACCTGCCGCTTGAAGGTGTAGATCCGGGAGGCGGTGTGCCGCGAGCCCCCGCCGTCCGGCGAGAACACCTCCGCCTCCAGCTCCTCGAGGTCGGTCTGCAGCTCGGTGGCCACGTCGAGGTAGTGGTCGACGGCGGCGTCGGCGACCGCGTACAGCACAGCCGTGGGGCCCTTGCCGAGCAGCTCGGGCTCGTGCTCCAGCCGTCGCCGGACATCGCCCAGCGGGGAGCCCTCGCCGTGCCGGACGGTCACCACGAAGGAGTCGCCGAGGAACAGCATCACCTCGCCGGTCGAGACGGCGTCGCTCTCAGGCTCGTACACCACGGGCTTGAGCACCACGAAGAGCGAGTCGTCGTAGACCTCCAACTTGGGCCGCTGGTGGGCCTTGAGGGCGTCCTCGACAGCCAGGGGGTGCAGTCCGAACTCCTGGGTGACGTGGTCGAACTCCTTCTCGGAGGGTTCGTGCAGGCCGATCCAGACGAACCCGTGCGCGGACCGGGCCTCGGAAAGGGCGTCGGACAGGTCCTCGGGGCCCTCCGTCCGGTGCCCGTCACGGTAGATGGCGCAGTCGACGATCACAGTGCGTGTTCTCCCGTCGCCCGAGGTCCGCCGCACGCGAGCGTATGCCTACGCTGGGCGGCATGCCCACGCTGATCCTGGTCCGTCACGGACGATCCACCGCCAACACCGAGGGCCTGCTCGCCGGCTGGACGCCCGGCGTCGCCCTGGACGAGCGCGGCGCCACGCAGGCCGCCGCGCTGCCCGGGAGGCTCGCCGAGCTGCCGCTCTCCGAGGTGGTCGCCAGCCCGCTGCAGCGCTGCCAGGAGACGATCCGGCCGCTGCTGGAGGCCAGGCCCGGTCTCACGGCCCACACCGACGAGCGGATCGGGGAGTGCCACTACGGCGACTGGTCCGGACGCAAGCTCGCCGAGCTCAGCGGGGAGCCGCTGATGGAGGTCGTGCAGGCGCACCCCTCGGCGGCCGCGTTCCCCGGCGGTGAGTCGATGCGGGCGATGCAGACCCGTGCCGCCGAGGCGGTCCGCGAGTGGAACGCGCGCGTGGAGCGCGATCACGGAGCCGACGCCGTCTATCTGATGTGCTCTCACGGCGACGTCATCAAATCGCTCGTGGCGGACGCACTCGGACTTCATCTCGACCTCTTCCAGCGGATTTCTGTTGAACCGTGTTCCATCACCGCGATCCGTTACACCCGTCTGAGGCCGTTTCTCGTCCGCCTCGGCGACACCGGTGACTTCGCGTCGCTGGCGCCGCACGAGGAACCTCCGGCCGGGGACGCCCCCGTGGGGGGTGGTGCGGGCGCACCGTGATCGTCGGGCGCAGTAGGGTGAAGCGGTCCGCGCACACGGACGTTCCGCACTCACGACCCCGCAACCACGACTCCGCAATCACGACCACGGACTCACGATTTCAATGGAGACAGGACGTGTCCCGTCAGGTGTTCCTCTACGACCCCCCGGACCGCTTCGTGGCCGGTACGGTCGGACTGCCCGGACGCCGTACGTTCTTCCTCCAGGCCACGGCCGGCCCCCGGGTGACCAGTGTGGCTCTGGAGAAGACCCAGGTCGCCGCGCTCGCCGAGCGGATGGACGAGCTGCTGGACGAGGTCGTACGCCGTAGTGGCGGCAGCGCCGCCGTCCCGGCCGTGCCGCCCACCGAAGTCGCCGACACCGACCCTCTGGACGCCCCCGTCGAGGAGGAGTTCCGGGTCGGCACCATGGCCCTCGCCTGGGACGGCGACGAGCAGCGCATGATCGTCGAGGCGCAGGCTCTCGTCGAGCTCGACGCCGACTCCGAGGAGGACCTCGCCGAGGCCGAGGAGCGATTGCTCCAGGACGAGGAGAACGGACCCCCGATGCTGCGGGTCAGGCTCACCGGCGCGCAGGCGAGAGCCTTCGCCAAGCGTGCCCTGGACGTCGTCAACGCCGGGCGGCCGCCGTGTCCGCTGTGCAGTCTCCCGCTCGACCCGGAAGGACACGTATGTCCGCGCCAGAACGGATACCGACGCGACGCGTGACCGCCGGGGCGATGTCGGCCGAGCTGCTCGCCGAGGGCGAGCTGACCGTGCGCGGCCGCATCCGGGAGGCGTCCAACGCGGCGCTGTACTGCACGGTCTCGCACCAGGGCCAGGAAGCCACCTGCATCTACAAGCCGGTGGCCGGGGAGCGGCCCCTGTGGGACTTCCCCGACGGGACGCTCGCCCAGCGCGAGGTCGCCGCGTACGCGGTCTCCGAGGCGACCGGCTGGGGGCTCGTACCGCCCACCGTGCTGCGCGACGGACCGTACGGCGAGGGCATGTGCCAGCTGTGGATCGAGGTGACGCCCGAGAGCGAACTGCTCGCGCTCGTCGACGCGGAGGAACCCGAGCCCGGCTGGAAGGCGATCGGGTTCGCCGAGGTCGGTGAGGGACGGACCGCGCTGCTCGTGCACGCCGACGACGAGCGGCTGCGCCGGCTGGCCGTACTCGACGCCGTGATCAACAACGCCGACCGCAAGGGCGGGCATCTGCTGCCGACCGCCGACGGGCGTCTGTACGGCATCGACCACGGGGTCACCTTCAACGCCGAGAACAAACTGCGCACGCTGCTGTGGGGATGGGCCGGGGAGCCCCTGACGGGCGAGGCCGTCGACGTGCTCAAGGGGCTCAAGGAGTCGCTCGGGGAGTCGGGCGCGCTGACCGCGAGACTGACCGCGCTGATCACCGCCGCCGAGACCGACGCCGTACGCGCACGTGTCGACGCGCTGCTGGCGTCCGGGAAGCACCCGGAGCCGAGCGGGGAGTGGCCGGCGATCCCCTGGCCGCCCGTCTAGGAGATGCCGACCGGGGACACGTCGACCACCGGCCCCTCGACGGACCACTACCGCCGACAGCACAACGGCCGGCACGGCGCAAGAACGCCCTACCGGACATCTGCGCGGTCCGGTTCGTATGCGGAACATCCGTCCGGTTAGGCTCATGACATGCATGCCTGGCCCGCTTCCGAGGTCCCCGCCCTGTCTGGTCAGGGCCGCGACCTGAGGATCCACGACACCGCGACCGGCGGCCTGGTCACCACCGCCCCCGGTCCCGTCGCCCGAATCTATGTCTGTGGCATTACGCCGTACGACGCCACCCACATCGGTCACGCGGCGACCTACAACGCGTTCGACCTCGTTCAGCGCGTGTGGCTCGACACCAAGCGCCAGGTCCACTACGTCCAGAACGTCACCGATGTCGACGACCCGCTGCTGGAGCGCGCACAGCGGGACGGCATCGACTGGGCCGCCCTGGCCGAGAAGGAGACGACCCTCTTCCGCGAGGACATGACCGCCCTGCGCATGCTGCCCCCGCGCGAATTCATCGGCGCGGTCGAGGCGATACCCGGCATCGTGCCGCTCGTCGAACGGCTGCGGGACGCGGGCGCCGCCTACGAACTCGAGGGCGACGTCTACTTCTCCGTCGAGTCCGACCCGAACTTCGGCAAGGTGTCCAACCTGGACGCCGCCGCCATGCGGCTGCTGTCCGCCGAGCGCGGCGGTGACCCGGACCGGCCGGGCAAGAAGAACCCGCTCGACCCGATGCTGTGGATGGCCGCCCGTGAGGGCGAGCCCAGCTGGGACGGCGCCTCCCTCGGACGCGGTCGCCCCGGCTGGCACATCGAGTGCGTGGCCATCGCCCTGGACCACCTCGGGATGGGCTTCGACGTGCAGGGCGGCGGCTCCGACCTCGCCTTCCCGCACCACGAGATGGGCGCCTCGCACGCCCAGGCCCTCACCGGCGAGTTCCCCATGGCCAAGGCGTACGTCCACGCCGGCATGGTCGCCCTCGACGGCGAGAAGATGTCCAAGTCCAAGGGCAACCTGGTCTTCGTGTCGAAGCTGCGGCGCGACGGCGTCGACCCGGCCGCCATACGGCTGGCGCTGCTCGCCCACCACTACCGGGCCGACTGGGAGTGGACCGACCAGGTCCTCCAGGACGCCGTCGACCGGCTCGGCCGCTGGCGTGCCGCCGTCTCCCGCCCCGACGGTCCGCCCGCCGAGGCGCTCGTCGAGGAGATCCGCGAGGCCCTCGCCGCCGACCTGGACGCCCCGGGCGCGCTGGCCGCCGTCGACCGGTGGGCGGCGCTCCAGGACGAGCGGGGCGGTACGGACGAGGGCGCGCCCGGGGTCGTGTCGCGGGCGGTGGACGCACTGTTGGGCGTGGCTCTGTAGGCCACGGGACTGCACGGAAAAAGGGGCGCTTCCTCCAAGCGGAGGAAGCGCCCCTCTCGTTCTCGCGAGCCGACCCGACCCGAGCCGACCCGACCCGATCCCGGCTCCCGGGGGCGGGCCGACCGGCTCTCGACGGCGGGTCGGACCCGCTCTGGATCCGGACGCTTCGCGGGACGCTCGGGACATGGCGCCCCATACGTCGATCACCCCATCACCCGATCAGCCGTTGGCCGAAGGCGACGGCCGCCTGGATCCGGGAACCGGCTCAGTCCTCCGATGGCGAATCGTCGTCGTCCGCCTCGGTCGTCGGCGGTTTCGGCGGTTTCGGCGGCTTGGTACGACCGCTGGGGTTGTCCCGCAGATAGGGCGTGCTGTCGCTGCCGTCCGCCGTGGCGTGCCCGCCGGAGCCGCCCGGCCCTGACCCGTCCCGGCGCCGCAGATACCGTTCGAACTCGCGGGCGATCGCCTCGCCCGACGCCTCCGGCAGCTCCGCGGTGTCCCGGGCCTCCTCCAGCGACTGGACGTACTCGGCGACCTCGCTGTCCTCGGCGGCCAACTGGTCCACGCCCACCTGCCAGGCGCGCGCGTCCTCCGGCAGTTCCCCCAGCGGGATGCGCACGTCGATCAGGTCCTCCAGACGGTTCAGGAGGGCCAGCGTCGCCTTCGGGTTCGGCGGCTGCGACACGTAGTGCGGTACGGCCGCCCACAACGACACGGCCGGGACACCCGCGTGCGTGCACGCCTCCTGGAGGATGCCGACGATGCCCGTGGGCCCCTCGTACTTGGTCTCCTCCAGATCCATGCGCTGGGCCAGGTCCGGGTCGGACGTGACCCCGCTGACCGGGACCGGACGGGTGTGCGGGGTGTCGCCGAGCAGGGCGCCCAGGACCACCACCAGCTCCACGCCCAGCTCGTGGGCGAAGCCCAGCAGCTCGTTGCAGAACGAGCGCCACCGCATGGACGGTTCGATACCTCGGACGAGAACCAGGTCGCGGGGCTTGTCACCGCCGACCCGGACGACCGACAATCTGGTCGTCGGCCAGGTGATCTTCCGCACGCCACCGTCCAGCCACACCGTGGGACGGTTCACCTGGAAGTCGTAGTAGTCCTCGGCGTCCAGCGCCGCGAACACCTCGCCCTTCCACTCCCTGTCCAGATGCGCGACCGCGGTGGAAGCGGCGTCGCCGGCGTCGTTCCAGCCCTCGAACGCGGCCACCATGACCGGGTCGATCAGCTCGGGAACCCCCTCGAGCTCGATCACCCAGCGCCTCCTTCCGACGTGCCCTCGCTTAACGACCCAACCTTACGGCGTGTGGCGGGGGCGCCCGCAGCCCCCTTGCACGGGGGAGTGAACGGATCACTGCCCCGTTCGCCGGCCCCGGACACCCCGCCCCCCGGTCCTCACAGGCTCGACCGCAGCCACTGCTCCACGCTCGCGATGTGCACGGTGGCCCAGGACCGGGCCGCCTCCGCGTCCCGGTCGCGCAGCGCCGCCAGGATCGCCCGGTGCTCGCGCAGGGTGCCGACGACCGCGTCCTCCTGGGTCAGGCCGCGCCAGATCCGGGCCCGGGTGGTGGGGCCGGACAGGCCGTCGAGGAGGGAACACAGCACCGAGTTCCCGGAGCTCTGCACGATGCCGCGGTGGAAGTCCAGATCGCAGGCGACGAGCTCCTCCACGGACGGGCTGTCGCCGAGCTTGTCCATCTGGGCGGAGAGCGCGTTCAGCTGTTGCTCGCTGATGCGCAGGGCCGCCATCGCGGTCGCGGCCGGCTCAAGGATGCGACGCACCGCGAGGAACTCCAGGACCGTGTCGTCGCGGTGGAAGTCCACGACGAAGCTGAGCGCCTCCAGCAGCAACTGGGGGTCCAGGCTGGTGACGTACGTGCCGTCGCCCTGGCGTACGTCCAGGATCCGGATCAGGGACAGGGCGCGCACGGCCTCTCGCAGCGAATTGCGGGACAGCCCCAGCTCGGCGGCGAGCTCGCTCTCCTTGGGGAGCCGGTCGCCGGGGCGCAGCGCGCCGGAGACGATCATGCCCTTGATCTTCTCGATCGCCTCATCGGTGACTGCCATGACCTGGCCTCCCTGTCGTACTCATGCTGTGCCGAGACATCGGATGTCTCAGCACATTATGGGGGCAGGTCAGATGAGCGCAGCCAGATCGGCGATCACCTTTTACCTCGCCGAGGGTCACCGGGTGGGTGCCCGGGTCGACGAAGCCTCCACGGTCCCGACCCTGGTCAGGGGAGGGCCGGGCCGGGACCGTGGGGGCTAGTGCCGCGGCGGGCAAACATTGCCTGCCACGGCACTAGTTCTTGTCGAGCAGGTCCTTCACCTTCGCGCGGACGTCGTCCGTGGCAAGGCCCCGGATCGTCAGCGTCGTACGGCGGCGCAGCACGTCGTCCGGCGTCTGGGCCCACTCGTTGTCCCGGGCGTAGACGACCTGCGCCCAGATCTCCGGGGCGTCCGGGTGGACCCGCTCGGCGAGTTCCGGGTTCTCGTTGGCCAGCCGGGCGATGTCGAAGGCCAGCGAACCGTAGTGCGTGGCCAGGTGCCTGGCGGTGTCGGCGGTCATCCGGGTGCCGGTCGCCGGGTGGTCGACCAGCAGGCGGTGGGCGACCGCGCGCGGGTTCGCCACACCAGGCAGCGGCAGCTTCTTCGGCAGCGAGGAGATCGGCTCGAAGGCGTCGCCCAGCGGGTGCCCGGGCAGCGCCTCCAGCTTCTGCATGACCGTACGGCCGATGTGCCTGAAGGTCGTCCACTTGCCGCCCGCGACGGACAGCATGCCGCCCCTGCCCTCGGTCACCACCGTCTCGCGCTTGGCCTTCGCGGTGCTGCCGGGCCCGCCCGGCAGCACCCGCAGACCGGCGAACGAGTAGGTGATCAGGTCACGGTCGAGCTGCTGGTCGCGGATGGAGAACGCGGCCTCGTCGAGTATCTGGGCGGTGTCCTTCTCGGTGACCGCGACATCCGCCGGGTCGCCCTCGAACTCCTCGTCGGTCGTGCCGAGCAGCAGCATGTCCTCCCAGGGGAGGGCGAAGGTGATCCGGTACTTGTCGATGGGCGTCGCCAGCGCGGCCTTCCACGGGGAGGTGCGCTTCAGGACCAGGTGCGCGCCCTTGGACAGGCGGATGGACGGCGCCGCGTTCGGGTCCTCCATCCTGCGCAGGTGGTCGACCCACGGGCCGGTCGCGTTCAGCACCAGCCGGGCGCTCACGCCGAACTCGTCACCCGAGGTCCGGTCGCGCAGGTCCGCGCCCGTCACCCGGCCCTTCGTGAAGCGCAGGCCGGTGACCTCGGCGTGGTTCAGGACCACGGCGCCCGCCTCGACGGCCCCGCGGACCGTCATCAGCGCCATGCGCGCGTCGTTCATCTGGTCGTCGCCGTACACCGCCACGGCCTTGAGGTTCTCGGTGCGCAGCTCGGGCACGTCCCGCTGTGCCTTCGAGGGGGACAGCAGGTGTCCCACCCCGTCGCCGAACGCCGACAGCATCGAGTACGCGAAGACACCGGCTCCGAGCTTCGCCGCGCCGTGCGGCCCGCCCTTGTACACGGGGAGGTAGAACGTGAGCGGGTTCGCCAGGTGGGGAGCCACCTGGCGGGAGACCGCACGGCGCTCGAAGTGGTTCTCCGCCACCAGCTTCACCGCGCCGGTCTGCAGGTAGCGCAGACCGCCGTGGAGCAGCTTGGACGAGGCGGAGGAGGTGGCACCGGCGAAGTCGCCGGCGTCGACCAGGGCCACCCTGAGGCCGGACTGCGCGGCGTGCCAGGCGGTGGAGATGCCCAGGATGCCGCCGCCGATCACGAGAAGGTCGTACGACGCCTTGGAAAGCTGCTCCCGGGTCTCGGCTCGGCTCGGGTTCGAGCCGGACGCCGGGCGCGTCCCCAGGGCAGGCACGGACTGCAGGGTGGACTGAGTGGTCATGCGGTTTCTTACTCCTCGTCCTCGAGCCAGCCCATGGTCCGCTCAACGGCCTTGAGCCAGCTCTTGTACTCACGGTCGCGCTTCTCCGCGGCCATGTTGGGGGTCCACTCGGCGGCCCGGCGCCAGTTGGCGCGCAGGTCGTCGGTGCTGGTCCAGAAGCCGACGGCGAGGCCGGCGGCATAGGCGGCACCGAGGCAGGTCGTCTCGGCGACCATCGGGCGCACCACGGGGGCGTCCACGAAGTCCGAGAGGGTCTGCATCAGCAGGTTGTTGGAGGTCATACCGCCGTCGACCTTGATCGCCGCGAGTTCGACGCCGGAGTCCTTCGTCATGGCGTCGGTGATCTCACGGGTCTGCCAGGCCGTGGCCTCCAGGACGGCACGCGCGAGGTGCGCCTTGGTGACGTACCGGGTCAGACCGGCGATGACACCACGGGCGTCGGACCGCCAGTACGGGGCGAACAGGCCGGAGAAGGCCGGCACGAAGTACGCGCCGCCGTTGTCCTCGACCGAGAGCGCGAGCGTCTCGATCTCGGCGGCCGTCGAGATCAGGCCCATCTGGTCGCGCATCCACTGCACCAGCGAACCGGTGACGGCGATCGAGCCCTCCAGGGCGTAGACCGGCTTGTCGTCGCCGATGCGGTAGCCGACCGTGGTCAGCAGGCCGTTGTACGAGTTGACCGGCTTCTCACCGGTGTTCATCAGCAGGAAGGTGCCGGTGCCGTACGTCGACTTGGCCTCGCCCTCCGCGAAACAGGTCTGGCCGAACAGGGCCGCCTGCTGGTCGCCGAGCGCGGACGCGACGGGAATGCCGCCGAGGACGTCGCCGAGCTTGCCGCCGGTGACCGCGCCGTACACCTCGGCGGAGGAGCGGATCTCGGGCAGCATCGCCAGCGGCACACCGATCGACTCGGCGATCTTCGCGTCCCACTCCATGGTGTGCAGGTTCATCAGGAGGGTGCGGGAGGCGTTGGTGACGTCGGTGACGTGCTTGCCGCCGTTGACACCACCGGTCAGGTTCCAGATGACCCAGCTGTCCATGGTGCCGAAGAGGATGTCGCCGGCCTCGGCGCGCTCGCGCAGGCCCTCGACGTTGTCCAGCAGCCAGCGGGCCTTGGGGCCGGCGAAGTAGCTCGCCAGCGGCAGACCGGTCTCGCGGCGGAAGCGGTCCTGGCCGACGTTGCGGCCGAGTTCCTTGCAGAGGGCGTCGGTGCGGGTGTCCTGCCAGACGATGGCGTTGTGGACGGGCTCACCGGTGTTCTTGTCCCAGAGGAGAGTGGTCTCGCGCTGGTTGGTGATGCCGATGGCCTTGATGTCGTCGCGCGTGATGCCGGCCTTCGCGATGGCTCCGGCGACGACCTCCTCGACGTTGGTCCAGATCTCGGTGGCGTTGTGCTCGACCCAGCCCGGCTTCGGGAAGATCTGCTCGTGTTCCTTCTGGTCCACGGAGACGATACGGCCGTCCCGGTCGAAGACGATGCAGCGGCTGGAGGTGGTGCCCTGGTCGATCGCGGCGATGAAAGGGCCGGCGGTGTGGGCGTCGGTCACTGTGTGCTCCTGGGAGGTTCCGTGGGTGTGGGACTGGTTCTACTGCTGCTCAGTGCTTCGAAGTCCTGTTTCTAAGCAAAAGCGACGTTGTAGATGCCTGCCGCGATGGCGCCGCCGATCAGCGGACCCACCACCGGGATCCAGGCGTAGCCCCAGTCGGAGCCGCCCTTGTTGGGCAGGGGCAGGAGAGCGTGCACGATGCGCGGGCCGAGGTCACGGGCCGGGTTGATCGCGTATCCGGTCGGGCCGCCGAGGGACAGACCGATCGAGACGACCACGAGCGCGGTGATCAGGGCGCCCAGCGTGCCGAGGCCCTTGCCGCTGTCGTTCAGGCCCTGCGTGAGGATGGCGAGCACCAGCACGGTCGTGCCGATGATCTCCGTGGCGAGGTTCTGCCACACGACACGGACCTCGGGACCGGTGGAGAAGATTCCCAGGACCGGGCCGGCGCCCTTCTCCTGGGCCTCGACGGCCTTGACCCTCGTGTCCTGTGCGCCCGGGCCGCCGACGATCTCCTTGTCGGTGAGGTGCGCGTGGAACTGGCCGTAGTAGGCCACCCAGACCAGTGCCGCGCCGATCGCGGCGCCGAGCATCTGGCCGCCCCAGTAGACGGGGACATTGCTCCAGTCGCCGTCCTTGATGGCGAGCGCGAGCGTCACTGCCGGGTTGAGGTGAGCGCCGGAGAGCGGCGCCGAGGTGTACACGGCCGTCAGAACGGCGAAACCCCACCCGAAGGTGATGGCGAGCCAGCCGGCGTTGCGGGCCTTGGAGGCCTTCAGCGTGACGGCGGCACACACGCCGCCGCCGAGCAGGATGAGTATGGCGGTACCGATGGTCTCGCCGATGAAGATGTCGGAGCTGGACACCCGCGACTCCTTTGTCCTTCGTCCAGGGGAAGAGCTGCCGGCCCTTGGCGTCGTATCACTGTACGCCTATTGCCGGTCGGTGTTCGACAATGTCGACCGATGGACGGGAGTCTCGCTCCGAGGTCACGGGCACGTCAAGGGTTCTGTTCTCGAAAACACGATCGTTACTGATTGCTGTGTGCTATCGATCTTGCGCCCGCCCGAGAACTCGGGCATGCCGGCGCGTGACGAGAACCGGAACGTTCTGCGGCGTCCCGGTCTCCGCGCGTCCCGCGTCGCTCAGAAGCGCCCGGCGCCCAGGTCCCGCGACACCGCGCGGGCGCAGTCCCGCACCGCCGCGATCAGTTCGGGGCGCAGCTCGCCGTCCCGGCCCAGCCGCTCCACGGCCCCGGTGACGCCGACCGCGCCGACCGGCATGCGGCGCCGGTCGTGGATGGGCGCGGCGATGGAGGCGACGCCCTCCCAGGTCTCCTCGACGTCGGCGGCGTACCCACGCGCGCGCGTGATGTCGAGGACGTGCTCGAAATCGTCGAGGTCGCAGACGGTCCGGTCGGTGAACGCCTTGCGGTCGCTCTCCAGGGCCTCGCTGTGCGCCACCGGGTCGTACGCCGACAGCACCTTGCCCAGGGCGGTGGAGTGCAGCGGTTGCATGGCCCCGATCTCCAGGACCTGCCGGCTGTCGTCGGGCCTGAAGACGTGGTGCACGATCAGCACGCCCTGCTGGTGCAGGACGCCCAGGTGGACGCTCTCCCCGCTGGAGCGGGCCAGGTCGTCGGTCCACACCAGGGCGCGCGCCCTGAGCTCGTGCACGTCGAGATAGGTGGTGCCCAGGCGTAGGAGTTCGGCACCCAGCTGATAGCGCCCCGAGGTGTCGTCCTGCTCGACGAAGCCCTCCTGCTGAAGGGTGCGCAGGATGCCGTGCGCGGTGCCCTTGGCGAGGCCCAGTGAGGAGGCGATGTCGGACAGGCCGAGTCTCCGCTCGCCGCCCGCGAGAAGCCGCAGCATCGCGGCCGCACGTTCCAGCGACTGGATGTTCCGTGCCATCGCCGTCCTGCCTCCGTCCCCTTCGACCGTCGACCCGCGACGCCGCTGCCGCCGTTCGGCAATGTCGAACACTACCGGTCCATGCCGACCTCCCGCTAATAGTCGGCGCACATCTGTTGCGGCACCCCGTGTCCCGCGGGCGAGTTGTCCGCCATCCTGGTCCGTCCCGTGGACGTCCTGACCATCGGGACCGGGTCCCGGTTACTCTGGCGTGGTGCGCCGAGCGCGGAACGTCGCGCGGGCGCCCGCAAAAGCCGACAGCCGTCGCACCTAAGGGAGCCCCTTCATGGCCTCGTTGCCACCGACCCCTTCCGCCGACAGCCGGGCCCGTGTGTCCGCGCTCCGCGAGGCGCTCGCCACCCGTGTGGTGGTGGCCGACGGAGCGATGGGCACGATGCTCCAGGCTCAGGATCCGACCCTGGAGGACTTCGAGAACCTCGAGGGCTGCAACGAGATCCTCAACCTGACCCGCCCCGACATCGTCCGCTCCGTCCACGACGCGTACTTCGCCGTGGGCGTCGACTGCGTGGAGACGAACACCTTCGGGGCGAATCACACGGCTGCGGCGGAGTACGAGATCGCCGACCGCGTGCACGAACTGTCCGAGGCCGGCGCCCGCATCGCCCGGGAGGTCGCCGACGAGTACGCGGCCCGTGACGGCCGCCCCCGCTGGGTCCTAGGCTCCGTCGGGCCCGGCACCAAGCTGCCCACCCTCGGCCACATCGACTTCGCCACGATCCGCGACGGCTACCAGGCCAACGCCGAGGGACTGCTCGCCGGCGGCGCCGACACCCTGATCGTCGAGACCACCCAGGACCTGCTCCAGACGAAGGCCTCCGTCCTGGGCGCCCGACGCGCCATCGAGGCGACCGGCGTCGACGTGCCGCTGGTGGTCTCGATGGCGTTCGAGACGACCGGCACGATGCTCCTCGGCTCCGAGATCGGCGCCGCGCTGACCGCGCTGGAACCCCTCGGCGTCGACATGATCGGCCTGAACTGCTCCACCGGACCGGCGGAGATGAGCGAGCACCTGCGCTATCTCACCCGGCACTCCCGCATCCCTCTGCTGTGCATGCCGAACGCGGGCCTGCCGATCCTCACCAAGGACGGCGCGCACTTCCCCCTCGACCCCGAGGGCCTGGCCGACGCGCAGGAGAACTTCGTCCGCGACTACGGCCTCTCCCTGATCGGCGGCTGCTGCGGCACCACCCCCGAGCACCTGCGCCAGGTCGTCGAACGCGTCCGCGACCTCACGCCCGGAGAGCGCAGCCCCCGCCCGGAGCCGGGCGCCGCCTCCCTCTACCAGACGGTCCCGTTCCGCCAGGACACCTCGTACCTCGCCATCGGCGAGCGCACCAACGCCAACGGTTCGAAGAAGTTCCGCGAGGCCATGCTGGACGGCCGCTGGGACGACTGCGTGGAGATGGCCCGCGACCAGATCCGCGAGGGCGCCCACATGCTGGACCTGTGCGTGGACTACGTCGGCCGTGACGGCGTCGCCGACATGGAGGAACTGGCCGGGCGCTTCGCCACCGCCTCCACCCTGCCGATCGTCCTGGACTCCACCGAGGTCGACGTCATCGAGGCCGGCCTGGAGAAGCTCGGCGGACGCGCGGTCATCAACTCGGTCAACTACGAGGACGGCGACGGCCCCGAGTCCCGGTTCGCGAAGGTCACCAAGCTGGCGCGGGAGCACGGCGCCGCGCTGATCGCGCTGACCATCGACGAGGAGGGCCAGGCCCGCACGCCGGAGAAGAAGGTCGAGATCGCCGAACGGCTCATCGACGACCTGACCGGCAACTGGGGCATCCACGAGTCGGACATCCTCATCGACACCCTGACCTTCACCATCTGTACCGGTCAGGAGGAGTCCCGCAAGGACGGCATCGCCACCATCGAGGCGATCCGCGAACTCAAGCGCCGCCACCCCGACGTACAGACCACGCTGGGCCTGTCGAACATCTCCTTCGGCCTCAACCCGGCCGCCCGCATCCTGCTCAACTCCGTCTTCCTGGACGAGTGTGTGAAGGCGGGCCTGGACTCGGCGATCGTGCACGCGTCGAAGATCCTGCCGATCGCCCGTTTCACCGAGGAGGAGGTCCAGACCGCTCTCGACCTCGTCCACGACCGTCGGGCCGAGGGCTACGACCCCCTGCAGAAGCTGATGGCGCTGTTCGAGGGCGCCACCACCAAGTCCCTCAAGGCGGGCCGGGCCGAGGAACTGGCCGCCCTGCCGCTGGACGAGCGCCTCAAGCGCCGCATCATCGACGGCGAGAAGAACGGCCTGGAGGCCGACCTCGACGAGGCGCTCCAGACGCGCCCCGCTCTCGACATCGTCAACGACACCCTGCTGGACGGCATGAAGGTCGTCGGCGAACTGTTCGGCTCCGGTCAGATGCAGCTGCCGTTCGTGCTGCAGTCGGCCGAGGTGATGAAGACCGCGGTGGCCCACCTGGAACCGCACATGGAGAAGGTCGAGGGCGACGAGGCAGGCAAGGGCACCATCGTGCTGGCGACCGTCCGCGGCGACGTGCACGACATCGGCAAGAACCTCGTCGACATCATCCTGTCCAACAACGGCTACAACGTCGTCAACCTCGGCATCAAGCAGCCGGTCTCCGCGATCCTGGACGCCGCCGCCGAGCACCGCGCCGACGTCATCGGCATGTCCGGCCTCCTGGTCAAGTCCACGGTGATCATGAAGGAGAACCTGGAGGAGCTCAACCAGCGCGGCCTGGCCGTCGACTTCCCGGTCATCCTCGGCGGCGCGGCCCTGACCCGGGCGTACGTCGAGCAGGACCTGCACGAGATCTACCAGGGCGAGGTCCGCTACGCCCGCGACGCGTTCGAGGGCCTGCGCCTCATGGACGCCCTCATCGGCGTCAAGCGCGGTGTCCCCGGAGCGAAGCTGCCGGAGCTGAAGCAGCGCCGGGTCCGCGCGAGCGCCGCCGTCGAGGTCGAGGAGCGCCCCGAGGAGGGCGCCGTCCGCTCCGACGTCGCCACCGACAACCCGGTCCCCGCCCCGCCGTTCTGGGACACCCGGGTCATCAAGGGCATCCAGCTCAAGGAGTACGCCAGCTGGCTCGACGAGGGCGCCCTGTTCAAGGGCCAGTGGGGCCTTAAGCAGGCCCGCACCGGCGAGGGACCGTCGTACGAGGAACTGGTCGAGACCGAGGGCCGGCCGCGACTGCGCGGCCTGCTCGACAGGCTGCAGACCGAGAACATGCTGGAGGCGGCCGTCGTCTACGGCTACTTCCCGTGCGTGTCCAAGGACGACGACCTGATCATCCTGGACGAGCAGGGCAACGAGCGCACCCGCTTCACCTTCCCGCGCCAGCGCCGCGGCCGCCGGCTGTGCCTGGCGGACTTCTTCCGCCCGGAGGAGTCCGGCCAGACGGACGTGGTCGGCCTCCAGGTCGTCACCGTCGGCTCCCGGATCGGCGAGGAGACCGCGAAGCTCTTCGAGTCCAACTCCTACCGCGACTACCTCGAACTGCACGGCCTGTCCGTGCAGTTGGCGGAGGCGCTCGCCGAGTACTGGCACGCACGCGTACGTTCGGAGCTGGGCTACGCGGGCGAGGACCCGAACGACATCGAGGACATGTTCGCCCTGAAGTACCGGGGCGCCCGCTTCTCCCTCGGCTACGGTGCCTGCCCGAACCTGGAGGACCGCGCCAAGATCGCCGACCTGCTCCAGCCCGAGCGCATCGGCGTCCAGCTGTCGGAGGAGTTCCAGCTGCACCCGGAGCAGTCCACCGACGCCATCGTGATCCACCACCCGGAGGCGAAGTACTTCAACGCCCGGTGAGGCGCGAGCCACCACCCGACATCCGCTTCCCGTCCCGGTGCGACGCGTCTCACCCGGCGCGCTGATCGGATAAGTCGTACACTGGTCGGTCCACTGCAGGCCGGTTCCCCCAGCGGGAACCGGCCTGCTGGTCCCTCAAGGAGGTACGTGGATGACCAGCACGATTCCGGCACCAGTTACCCGTACGGCCGAAGGCTCCGCCCTGCAGGCCGTGCTCCTCGACATGGACGGCACCCTGGTCGACACCGAGGGTTTCTGGTGGGACGTCGAGGCCGAGGTCTTCGCCCGTCTCGGACACACCCTCGACGACTCCTGGCGCCATGTCGTCGTCGGCGGCCCCATGACCCGCAGTGCCGGCTTCCTGATCGAGGCCACCGGCGCCGACATCACCCTCGCCGAACTCACGGTGCTGCTCAACCAGGGTTTCGAGGACCGCATCGACCGGGCGCTGCCGATCATGCCCGGAGCCGCCCGGCTGCTGGCCGAACTGGCCGCGCACGAGATCCCCACGGCGCTGGTCTCCGCCTCGCACCGGCGCATCATCGACCGGGTCCTCACCTCGCTCGGCCCCCAGCACTTCGCGCTCACCGTCGCCGGCGACGAGGTGGGGCGCACCAAGCCGCACCCCGACCCCTACCTGTTCGCCGCCGCCGGACTCGGCGCGGAGCCCGCCAGGTGCGCGGTCGTCGAGGACACCGCGACCGGCGTCGCCGCGGCCGAGGCAGCCGGCTGCCACGTCGTGGCGGTGCCGTCCGTCGCGCCCATCGCCCCGGCCGTCCGGCGCACCGTCGTGTCCTCGCTCGAAGACGTGGACCTGGCTTTTCTGCGCGGTCTGATGCCGCTCTGACGGCTCTTGATGACGGAAATGCGCCCGGGTGTTCACCCAGCGTGCGGCGGTGATTGCGCGGGAATTCCACGGGCCGCGTACGAGGTAATTCGAACCGCACCGGATGGCTGAATTCCGGTGCAACTCCACACCGCCGGGTATGTGACGTTCCCCACGCCGTCGGGGCTCGACAGGGTGGTGGAGGTGTGCAGCTCACCCCCGTTCAAGGGGTACGGACGCGCCTTTGTGTCCCGATTGGTGAGAGCCTGCACGAATCCTTCCCCCCTCGGGTTTTCGGTCCGTCCACAGCTGGTTTCGCAGCGTGATGACCCCTCAACTCCGGTCGCCGCGAACCTTCATGCTGGTGCGGACTAATCTCCTATCGAGAACATCGCCCTTACCCCGTGATCCGCATCGACACCCCTGCATGCCGGGTACACGGACTCGACAGCTCTGGAGAACTTCGAGCATGAACCGCAAGACTTTGGTGCTGCCGGCCGTGATCGGCCTGCTGGCGCCGGTGCTCGCAGCCTGCGGTGGGTCCGACAGCGGGAGCGACAGTGACGGCGCGATCGTCGTCGGCACCACGGACCGGTTCACCGCCACGAAGGACGCCCCGGCGCCGCTCGACCCCGCCTACGCCTACGACGTCGGCACCTGGAACATCCTGCGCCAGACCGTGCAGACCCTGATGATCATGCCGAAGGGCGACGGCGACCCGGTGCCCGAGGCCGCCGAGAAGTGCGGCTTCACCGACAGCGGCAACGAGCGCTACGCCTGCACCCTGCGCGACGGCCTCAAGTTCGCCAACGGCGACGCCGTCACCGCGAAGGACGTGAAGTTCTCCATCGACCGCGCCCGCGCGCTGAAGGCCGACAGCGGTGTCTTCGCCCTGCTGTCCACGGTCGACACCGTCGAGACCCAGGGCGACCGCGAGGTGATCTTCCACCTCAAGACGGCCGACGCCACCTTCCCGTACAAGCTGTCGACCCCGGTCGCGGGCATCGTCAACCCAGCCGACTACGGCGAGGGCAAGCTGCGCGACGGCTTCGACGTCGACGGCTCCGGCCCGTACACGCTGCAGGCCGACGTCAAGAACAACGAGCTCGTCGACGCCGTGTTCACCAAGAACCCCAACTACAAGGGGACACTGAAGGTGAACAACGACAAGGTCGAGATGCGTTCCTACACGGACGCCGACGCCATGGGCGCCGCGCTCGACAAGGGCGACCTCGACCTGATGACCCGCACCATGTCGCCGGAGCAGATCGACAAACTCGCGGACGGCTCGGACAGCAACGTCGACCTGGTCGAGCTGCCCGGTCTGGAGATCCGCTACCTCGGCTTCAACACCAACGCGCCGTCCGTGAAGTCGAAGGCGGTCCGCGAGGCGATGGCCCAGGTCATCAACCGCAGCGAACTCGTCGCCAAGGTGTACGGCTCACAGGCCGAGCCGCTGTTCTCGATGGTCCCGGCCAGCATCACCGGCCACTCCAACTCGTTCTTCAACACCTACGGCGAACCCAGTACCGCCAAGGCCAAGGCCGCGCTGAGCCGGGCCAACATCACCACTCCGGTGAAGCTGACCCTGCACTACACGACCGACCACTACGGTCCGGCCACCAAGCAGGAGTTCGAGGTCCTGCAGAAGCAGCTCAACGACACCGGCCTGTTCGACGTCAGCACCAAGGGCACTCCCTGGGAGACCTACCGCCCGGCCGAGCAGAAGGGCCAGTACGACGTCTACGGCATGGGCTGGTTCCCCGACTTCCCGGACGCCGACAACTACCTGGCGCCGTTCCTCGACAAGGACAACACCATCGGCTCGCCCTACGCGAACAGCGTCATCCGCAACACGCTGATCCCGGAGTCCCGCCGCGAGTCCGACCGGCTCGCCGCCGCCGCCAGCCTGACGGACATTCAGGACATCGTCGCCGGCGACGTCCCCGTCCTGCCGCTGTGGCAGGGCAAGCAGTACGTCGCCGCCCGCGACGACGTCACGGGCACCGCCTACGTGCTCAACTCCTCCTCGACGCTTCAGCTGTGGGAACTCGGCCGCGGCGTCAGCGGCTGACAAAGCCAGCCCTGTCCGGGGCCCGGGAGGGCGGCCCCGGCGTCCGACAACAACGACAAGGCACTACGTGAACCTGCGCAACCAGTGGCCGGTCCTGCCCATCGTGGCAGGGCTGGCCTTCGGCCTGTTGACCGCCTGCGGAACGGAGTCGGGGGGCTCCGGGGGCAGCGGCTCGTCCGTGGTCATGGGGATGTCCGACGACGTCCTGGCCACCGACCCCGCCTCCGGCTACGACCCGGGCTCCTGGCTGTTGTTCAACAACGTCTTCCAGTCGCTGCTCAGCTTCCCCAAGGGAAGCACCGAACCACAGCCGGAGGCCGCCAAGAGCTGCGGCTTCACGGACGCGGCGACCAAGGTCTACGAGTGCACATTGAAGGACGGCCTCAAGTTCAGCAACGGTGACCCGCTCACCTCGCAGGACGTGAAGTTCTCCTTCGACCGCCTGCTGAAGATCAACGACGACGCGGGCCCGGCGATCATGTTCCCCATGCTCTCCAAGGTCGAGACGCCGGACGAGAAGACGGTGGTCTTCCGCCTCAACACCCCCGACGCCACCTTCCCCAGCAAGATCGCCTCAGGCGCCGGTTCCCTCGTCGACCACACCCAGTACGACGCCGACGGACTGCGCGAGGACGGCGAGGCGGTCGGCTCCGGCCCCTACAAGCTGGACTCCTTCAGCAAGGACGAGGCCGTCTTCTCGGTCAACGAGAACTACGAGGGCACCGCCGACGTACAGAACTCCGGCGTCACGCTGAAGCTCTTCCACGGCAACCAGAAAGCGCTCAAGCAGGCCCTGCGCGACAACAAGATCGACATCGCCTACCGAGGCCTCGGCGCGAGCGACATCGCGGACATCGAGCAGGGGGACGACTCGGGCGTCGAACTCGTCGAGGGGACCAGCGCCGAGGTCCAGCACCTGGTCTTCAACATGAACGACCCGATCGCCGGACAACTCGGTGTACGCAAGGCCATGGCCCACCTGATCGACCGCGACGCCCTCGTCAACGACGTCTACCAGGGCACGGCCACCCCGCTGTACTCGATCATCCCGGCCGGTATCACCGGCCACAACACGGCCTTCTTCGACACCTACGGCGATCGCCCCTCCAAGGCCAGGGCCGCCGCCGCGCTGGATGCCGACGGCATCAGCGGCAAGGTGAAGCTGACCCTGTGGTCGACCCCGGCCCGCTACGGTCCGGCCACCGACTCCCTGCTGAAGGCCATCGCCGCACAGCTCAACGCCAGCGGCCTGTTCGAGGCCGACGTGCAGTCCGTCGCCTTCGACCAGTACGAGAAGGACATCAAGGCCGGCAAGTACGGCGTCTACGTGAAGGGCTGGGTTCCCGACTACCCGGACGCCGACAACTTCACGGCCCCCTTCTTCGGCAAGGGCAACGTGCTGGACAACAACTACGGCAACAACACCATCACCGGCACGCTCATCCCGAAGACCGCCGCCCAGAGCGACCGCGCCGCCACCGACGCCGACTACGGCAAGCTCCAGGACATCGTCGCCGACGACCTGCCCGTCCTCCCGATCTGGCAGGCCAAGCAGTACGCCGTCACCCGCGAGGGCGTCTACGGCCTGGAGTACTGCCTCGACGCGTCGACCGTCTTCCGGTTCTGGGAACTCAGCAAGGACTGACACCCGGCCGCACACACGGCGGGCGCCCCCTTCTCACAGGGGGCGCCCGCCATGTCGTAGGACCGCCCGACCGCGGTCGCACATCGCCTACTGCGGCGCGCCGGGGCGCACCAACCCGCTCTCGTACGCGTACACCGCGGCCTGCACCCGGTCGCGCAGCCCCAGCTTGGTGAGGACATGGCCGACGTGCGTCTTGACGGTGGTCTCACTGACGAACAGATCCGCCGCGATCTCGGCGTTCGACAGTCCCCGCGCCACCAGCTTCAGCACCTCCACCTCACGGTCGGTGAGCGTGTGCAGGGTGTCCGGAACCGGCTCGTCACCGGACGGCAGATGGGTGGCGTACTTGTCGAGCAGCCGACGCGTGATGCTCGGCGCGAGCATCGCCTCACCGGCCGCCACCACGCGGATGGCCTGCACCAGCTCATTGGCCGGGGCGTCCTTCAGCAGGAAGCCGCTGGCACCCGCCCGCAGAGCCTCCACCACGTACTCGTCGAGGTCGAAAGTGGTCAGCACCAGCACTTTGGCCGGGCCGTCCCGACCCGGGCCGGTGATCTGCCGGGTCGCCTCCACACCGTCCATCCGCGGCATACGGATGTCCATCAGGACCACGTCGGGCTGCAGCGCCCGCACCTGGTCCAGAGCCTGGAGGCCGTCTCCGGCCTCGCCGACGACCGCGAGGTCCTGCTCGGCCTCCAGGATCATCCGGAAGCCGGTGCGCAGCAGGGGCTGGTCGTCGACCAGTAGGACACGGATGGCCACGTAAGTCTCCTTCGCTAGTCCGGCCCCATTCTGCCCTGAGCCCCGGCCTCGGACGCGGCCGCCCTCACGGGGAGCGGATACGGCGGGGGAGTACCGCCGAACTCCGGACAGTGCGCCTGGTGGTCGCACCAGCCGCACAGCTTGGTCTGACGCGGCCGCCAGTCACCGGACTCCGTGGCCTGCCGGATCGCCTCCCACAACGCGTGCAGCTTGCGTTCGACCCGCTCCAGGTCGGCGACGACGGGGTCGTACGTCAGGACGTCACCGCTGCCCAGATAGACCAGCTGCAGCCGACGCGGGACCACGTTCTTCAGCCGCCACACCACCAGGGCGTAGAACTTCATCTGGAACAGCGCGCCCTCGGCGTACTCGGGCCGGGGCGCCTTTCCCGTCTTGTAGTCGACGATCCGCACCTCGCCGGTCGGCGCCACGTCGACCCGGTCGATGATCCCGCGCAGTCGCAGCCCCGAGTCCAGCTCCGTCTCGACGAACAGCTCCCTCTCGACCGGTTCGAGCCGGGTCGGATCCTCGAGCGTGAACCACCGCTCCACGAGCCGCTCCGCCTCGCCGAGCCAGCGCGTCAGCCGCTCCCCCTCCGGATCGTCGGCGAACAGCTCGACGACCTCCGGCCGGGTCTCCCGCAGCCGGTCCCACTGACCGGGGACGAGCGACTTGGCACGGGGCGCCGTCCGTTCGGCGGCCGGGGCGTCGAAGAGCCGCTCCAGGACCGCGTGCACCAGCGTGCCGCGCGTGGCCGCCTCGCTCGGCTTCTCGGGCAGCCGGTCGATCACCCGGAACCGGTACAGCAGCGGGCACTGCATGAAGTCGCCGGCCCGCGAGGGGGACAGCGAGGACGGCGCTATGGCGGTCGGCGCGACCGGGGCCACCTCGTCCGCCGCCGCTGCCGTTGTGTCCGCGGTCGTCGTGATCACTGCCGTCGCCGTGTCCGCCGCGATGACCACAGCGGGCCCCGCCGCCGCGTCCTCGGCCGGGTCCGCCGCAACGTCCTCGGCGGGCCCGGTCACCGTCGCGGCCGCCGCCGCCTCGGCCGGGACCGGCGGGGCCGCCTGCGCGGTGCCTCGGTCGGCGTTCTCCGCCACGCCCTCCGTGCTCGTCTCCATGACCACAGACCATAGGGCCCGCCACTGACAGTGACCCAACCCCCGGCGCCAACCGGCGCGACGACCGGGGAGACACAGGGGGTGCCGGGCGGAACGCATCGCGACGGCCGCATACCATCGACCGGAGACCCTCCCGTCGGCAGGCGCGGGAGACGCTTCGAACGAGGGGACACCGTGGACGAGAGCGGCGGGAGCGGGCAGCCGCGGTCCGGCAACGACGAGCCGACCGAGCGCCCCGCAACACCTGCGACCCCGGCCACCGGCCCCGCACGCCCCGGCCGGCCCCCCCAGGGCACCGACGCCTCCGAGACCCCGCCGCCCGACGAACCCACCATGGTCGTACGCCGGTTGGACCCCTCACAGCAGCCCCCGCACGACGACGACGACGCCACCGACCGGACCACCGACGACGACGTCACGGAGAACCAGACCGCCAAGGACCAGGCCGCCAAGGACCAGGCCGCCAAGGACCAGGCCGCCAAGGACCAGGCCGCCAAGGACGCTGCGGCCAAGACCGAGAACGCGGACGCGGACGCGGACAAGCCCACCGACAAGGCCCCCGCGGACGACAGCACCGCCCGCCACCCCCAGGACGCCGAACCCCAGAACCCCGAAGCACCCCCCGGCGCTCCCGAGAACACCGCGGCCCACCCCCACTCCCACCCCCACACGGACGACGGCCGCACCCTCGCCGACGCCGGTGTCACCAAGGGCCGCCCGCCCCGCCGCGAGCGAGGCCCCGGAGGCGGCCTGCTGATGGGGCGGCCGTTCGGCGTGCCCGTGTACGTCGCGCCCAGCTGGTTCCTCGTCGCCGCCCTGATCACCTGGGTGTTCGGCGGACAACTCGACCGGGTACTGCCCGAACTCGGCGCGGCCCGCTACCTGGTCTCCCTCTTCTTCGCGATCGCCTTCTACGCCTCCGTCCTCGTCCACGAACTCGCCCACACCGTCGCGGCCCTCCGCTTCAAGCTCCCGGTCCGCCGCATCCAGCTCCAGTTCTTCGGCGGTGTCTCCGAGATCGAGAAGGAGGCCGAGACCCCGGGCCGCGAGTTCGTCCTGGCCTTCGTCGGCCCCCTGCTCTCCCTCGTCCTCGCCGGCCTGTTCTACCTCGCCATGCAGCCCGTCGAGCCCGGCACCGTCCCCGGCGTCCTGCTGGCCGGCCTGATGATCTCCAACCTGATCGTCGCCGCCTTCAACCTGCTGCCCGGCCTGCCCCTCGACGGCGGCCGGATGCTCCGCGCGGTCGTCTGGAAGATCACCGGCAGGCCCATGACCGGCACCGTCGCCGCCGCCTGGATCGGCCGCTTCCTCGCCGTCTCCGTCCTCATCGGCCTGCCCCTGCTCACCCAGTCCGGGGCGCTCGGCTCCAATGCCGAGGACAACGTCGGCATGGACACCGTCATGGACGCCCTGCTGGCCGCCATCCTCGCCGCCATCATCTGGACCGGCGCCGGCAACAGCCTGCGCGTGGCACGGCTGCGCGAACACCTGCCCGACCTGCGCGCCCGCACCCTCACCCGCCGCGCCGTCCCCGTGGAGACCCACACCCCCCTCTCGGAGGCCCTGCGCCGCGCCAACGCCGCCGGAGCCCGCGCCCTCGTCGTCGTCGACACCGACGGACACCCCCTCTCCCTCGTGCGCGAGGCCGCCATCGTCGGCGTACCCGAACACCGCCGCCCCTGGGTCGCCGTCAGCGGCCTCGCCCAGGACCTCACCGACGGCATGCGCGTCTCGGTGGAGCTGGCCGGAGAAGACCTCCTGGACGCCCTGCGCACCACCCCCGCCACCGAGTACCTCGTCGTCGAGGACACCGGCGAGATCTACGGAGTCCTCTCCGCCGCCGACGTGGAACGCGCCTTCGTGAAAGCGATGGCCAGGCCCTCCTAGCGCTCGCTGTGATGGTCGGCGGCCCTCGCCGGGACCGGTAGTCTGTTCACATGTCCGAACCGACCGGTGCCGCCCGCCGTCGCGGGCCCTTCAAGGTCGGGGACCAGGTTCAGCTGACCGACCCCAAGGGCCGCCACTACACGTTCACGCTCGAAGCAGGGAAGAACTTCCACACCCACAAGGGTTCCTTCCCGCACGACGAACTGATCGGTGCTCCCGAGGGCAGCGTTGTCCGCACCACCGGAAACGTCGCCTACCTCGCGCTGCGCCCCCTGCTCCCCGACTACGTCCTGTCCATGCCCCGCGGCGCCGCCGTGGTCTACCCCAAGGACGCGGGGCAGATCCTCGCCTTCGCCGACATCTTCCCCGGCGCACGCGTCGTCGAGGCCGGCGTCGGCTCCGGCTCGCTCAGCAGTTTCCTGCTGCGCGCCATCGGCGACCAGGGCATGCTGCACAGCTACGAACGCCGCGAGGACTTCGCCGACATCGCCCGGCAGAACGTGGAGCGCTACTTCGGCGGCCCGCACCCCGCCTGGCAGCTCACCGTCGGCGACCTCCAGGACAACCTGTCCGACGCCGACGTCGACCGCGTCATCCTCGACATGCTCGCCCCCTGGGAGTGCCTGGAGGCCGTCTCCAAGGCCCTCGTGCCCGGCGGCATCCTGTGCTGCTACGTGGCCACCACCACACAGCTCGCCCGGACCGTCGAGTCCATCCGCGAGATCGGCTCCTTCAACGAGCCGACCTCCTGGGAGTCGATGATCCGCAACTGGCACGTGGAGGGCCTGGCCGTCCGCCCGGACCACCGGATGATCGGCCACACCGGCTTCCTCCTCACCGCCCGCCGCCTCGCCGACGGCGTCGAACCCCCCATGCGCCGCCGCCGCCCCGCCAAGGGCGCCTACGGCGAGGACTACTCCGGCCCCAACGCCGACGGCGGCGCCACCCGCTGAGGCGGCCGACGGCCGCGCCAACGCAGGAACACTCTGGCCCAGTTCCCATGCCACACCCGGGAACTGGGCCACGCCGTACCCGTGTTGACACGGCACCAGAATCCGTAACCCCCAGGGCGGGCCGAACCCCCACCCCGCCGTTCCCCCCGGACTGTGACGTGTGGCACCATGCAGGCCACCCCCACCGGCACAGCCCCCAGGAGACGCTCCTAGTGCAGCAACCCGCCGTCCCGGAACTGGCACACACCCACACCCGACCCATCCACTGGGTCGCCACCGCGACGGCGGTCGCCGGCGTGGTGGCACTCTCATCGGTCCTACAGCCCAATCCGGCCACCGCGGCCCAGGCAGCCGACCCCCAGACCAAATCCGCGCCGGCCGTCATCACGCCCCCCGACCCCGCGGACGTCGACTTCCCGATCGAATGCGGCCCCGTCAAGGCACTCGTGGTGAAGAAGGCCACCGGAGACCTCGACGGCGACGGCAGGCCGGAAACAGTCGCCGTGGTGCACTGCGACGCCCCCATGGGCACCCCACCCGACGGCGTGTACGTCCTCACCCGGTCCGCGGACACCGGCAAGCCCCGCGTGGTCGCCACCCTGGTCGCCCCCAAGGACCGCAAGACCGTCACCGACTTCGCCCTGCGGGACCACGCCATCGTCGCCACGCTCCTCGGCTACTCGACCGCCGACGTGCCCAGTTGCTGCCCGGACGTGAAGGACGGCGCGAAGTGGCGATGGAAGAACGGCGCGTTCGTCCGCTCGACACCCGCCGGCTCACACACCGTCTGACCCGCGCCACCAGCGCGTGTGAGGAATCAGACAGTGATCACAACACGTGTCAGTACGGTCACTCCGCGTCGGGCCCGTACACCTCGACCAGGTCCGAAACCCGACGCACATGGATGCACTCGCCCGGACACTCCTTCGCGGAGTCCACGACATCCGTGAGAAGCGGCAGTGGTACGGGCGTTGTGGCACCCCTGTCCTGCAGCAGCTCCTCGCCCGTACCCTTGACATAGGCCAGCCCGTCGATGTCCAGCTCGAACACCTCCGGCGCATATTGGGCACAGATGCCGTCACCGGTACAGAGATCCTGATCGATCCAGACCTCCAGCGCCTCGCCGCCGGTCCCGGCCTCCTGCTGCACGTCCATCTCTCCTGCCGTTTCTGCGCCGATCCGACCGGGAATCCGGCCAGCTCTGACGGGTGTTGAACAGTTCGACCCTACCTCCGGCGGCTTCCCAATCATGTTCGGTGGGTATTCCCCTGGCGTGAGGGAGAGCGCAAGGGTGAAGATCGGACACACCCCGACCGTCTTTGTGATCTAGGGGTTTCAATCGACACCCACCCAGGTAGGGTCTGGAAGCGTCCAGCTCCCCTTGGAGGAGGTGAGGACCGTGGCAGCCCACGACGACGACATGAACCGCGGCATCCGCCCGGGACGAGGGTCCGAAGACCCCGCCGGGCAGATTGCCTACCTTGAGCAGGAGATCGCCGTCCTGCGACGCAAGCTCGCCGACTCTCCGCGACACACGAGGATTCTCGAAGAGCGGATCGTCGAGCTGCAGACCAACCTGGCCGGCGTGTCCGCCCAGAACGAGCGACTCGCAAACACGCTCCGTGAGGCCCGCGACCAGATCGTGGCCCTCAAGGAGGAGGTCGACCGGCTCGCACAGCCGCCGGCCGGCTTCGGTGTCTTCCTCACGGCAAACGAGGACGGCACCGCCGACATCTTCACCGGCGGCCGCAAACTCCGGGTGAACGTCAGCCCGAGCGTGGAACTCGAAGACCTCCGGCGCGGCCAGGAGGTGATGCTCAACGAAGCACTCAACGTGGTCGAGGCCATGGAGTACGAGAGCGTCGGCGACATCGTCACCCTCAAGGAGATCCTCGAGGACGGCGACCGCGCCCTTGTGGTGGGGCACACCGACGAGGAACGGGTGGTGAGGCTCGCCGAGCCGCTGCTGGACGTCACCATCCGCCCCGGCGACGCCCTGCTGCTCGAACCACGCTCCGGCTACGTGTACGAGGTCGTACCGAAGAGCGAGGTCGAGGAACTCGTCCTCGAAGAGGTCCCGGACATCGGCTACGAGCAGATCGGCGGCCTCGGCGGCCAGATCGAGGCCATCCGCGACGCCGTCGAGCTCCCGTACCTCTACCCCGACCTCTTCAAGGAGCACGAACTGCGGCCGCCCAAGGGCGTCCTGCTGTACGGGCCCCCTGGATGCGGCAAGACGCTCATCGCCAAGGCCGTCGCCAACTCGCTGGCCAAGAAGGTCGCCGAGGTGACCGGACAGGCCACGGGCAAGAGCTTCTTCCTCAACATCAAGGGCCCCGAGCTCCTGAACAAGTACGTCGGCGAGACCGAGCGGCAGATCCGCCTCGTCTTCCAGCGTGCTCGTGAGAAGGCCAGCGAGGGCACCCCCGTCATCGTCTTCTTCGACGAGATGGAGTCCCTCTTCCGCACCCGAGGCTCGGGTGTCAGCTCGGACGTGGAGAACACCATCGTCCCGCAGCTGCTCGCCGAGATCGACGGCGTGGAGGGCCTGCAGAACGTGGTCGTGATCGGCGCCTCCAACCGTGAGGACATGATCGACCCCGCCATCCTGCGGCCCGGCCGACTCGACGTGAAGATCAAGATCGAACGTCCGGACGCCGAAGCGGCCAAGGACATCTTCGGCAAGTACCTGACCGAGCGCCTCCCGCTGCACTCCGACGACGTCGGCGAGCACGGCGGCAGCAAGGCCACCACCGTCGGAAGCATGATCCAGACGGCCGTGGAACACATGTACGCCGAATCCGAGGAAAACCGCTTCCTGGAAGTCACCTACGCCAACGGCGACAAGGAAGTCCTCTACTTCAAGGACTTCAATTCAGGCGCCATGATCGAGAACATCGTGGGCCGCGCCAAGAAGATGGCGATCAAGGACTTCCTGGAACACAGTCAGAAGGGCCTCCGCGTCTCCCACCTCCTCCAGGCCTGCGTGGACGAGTTCAAGGAGAACGAGGACCTGCCGAACACCACCAACCCGGACGACTGGGCCCGCATCTCCGGAAAGAAGGGCGAACGGATCGTGTACATCCGTACCCTCATCACCGGAAAGCAGGGCGCAGACACCGGACGCTCCATCGACACGGTGGCAAACACCGGTCAGTACCTGTAAAACACAGGGCGGCTGCGGGTGCCCACACCGGGTACCCGCAGCCGACTGTTTTCCGGGCGATGGCCGTGACCAGAGGCGTGCAAGGCAATGACGCAAATGATCTCCCCACCAGCGCAGAGGCGTTCTAGGCTCTTCCATACCGCCGAGTCGCGCAGTGCGGGGACGGGCACCGCACACGCACCGGAGCGCAAGCGGTACTTGAGCGGCGCCCCCGACCGAGGGCGCCGCCGGGCAAGGAGGGCCGCATGACCGTACGGCGAGTAATGGGCATCGAGACGGAGTACGGGATCTCCGTCCCCGGCCACCCCAACGCCAATGCCATGCTCACCTCATCCCAGATCGTCAACGCCTACGCGGCGGCGATGCACCGGGCCCGACGCGCCCGCTGGGACTTCGAGGAGGAGAACCCGCTACGGGACGCGCGAGGCTTCGACCTCGCCCGCGAGGCCGCCGACTCCACCCAGCTCACCGACGAGGACATCGGCCTCGCCAACGTGATCCTCACCAACGGCGCGCGTCTCTACGTCGACCACGCACACCCCGAATACAGCTCCCCCGAGGTCACCAACCCCCGGGACGCCGTCCTGTGGGACAAGGCCGGCGAACGCATCATGGCCGAGGCCGCGGAACGGGCCGCACAGCTCCCCGGCGCCCAGCCGATCCACCTGTACAAGAACAACACCGACAACAAGGGCGCCTCCTACGGCACGCACGAGAACTACCTGATGAAGCGGGAGACCCCCTTCTCGGACATCGTGCGCCACCTCACGCCGTTCTTCGTCTCCCGTCAGGTCTTCGCCGGAGCGGGCCGCGTCGGCATCGGGCAGGACGGGCACGAGCACGGCTTCCAGCTCAGTCAGCGCGCCGACTACTTCGAGGTGGAGGTGGGCCTCGAGACCACCCTCAAGCGCCCCATCATCAACACCCGGGACGAACCGCACGCCGACGCCGAGAAGCACCGCCGCCTGCACGTGATCATCGGCGACGCGAACCTCTCGGAGATCTCGACCTATCTGAAACTGGGCACGACAGCGCTCGTCCTGTCCATGATCGAAGACGGCTTCATCGCCGTCGACCTGGCCGTGGACCAGCCCGTCCGCACGCTCCACCAGGTCTCCCACGACCCGACCCTCAAGCGCCTGGTCACGCTCCGCAGCGGCCGGACACTCACCGCGGTCCAGCTGCAGATGGAGTACTTCGAACTGTCGCGCAAGTACGTGGAGGAGCGGTTCGGTGCGGACGCCGACGACCAGACCAAGGACGTCCTGGTCCGCTGGGAGGACACCCTCAACCGCCTGGAGAACGACCCGATGAGCCTGGCCGGCGAACTGGACTGGGTCGCCAAGCGGGAGCTCATGGAGGGCTACCGGCGCCGGGACGACCTCGACTGGGACGCGCCGCGGCTGCACCTGGTCGACCTCCAGTACGCCGACGTACGCCCCGAGAAGGGGCTCTACAACCGGCTGGCGGCCCGTGGCCGGATGAAGCGGCTGCTGGACGACAACGAGGTCGAGCGGGCCCGCACGAAGCCGCCGGAGGACACCCGCGCGTACTTCCGCGGACGCTGTCTGGAGCAGTACGCGGACGACGTGGCGGCGGCCTCCTGGGACTCGGTCATCTTCGACCTGCCGGGGCGGGACTCGCTCCAGCGGGTCCCAACCCTGGAACCGCTTCGCGGAACGCGTAATCACGTCAAGGAGCTCCTGGACCGCTGTCGCACGGCGGAAGACCTGGTCAGGGTGCTGTCCGGCGGCTGAAGGGTACTCGGGGCCGACTCGGCCCCACAGGGTGGAATCCTCGGCGTCCGGGAATCATCGAGGTGGTCCCCGGACGTTGAGCAAACTGCGGGGCCGATGTCGGACCCTGCTTGTAGGGTCTGATCAAGAACGTCGAACCGAGCGGGGTGAGGGTTATGGCGACCAAGGACACCGGCGGCGGACAGCAGAAGGCGACGCGCAACACCGAGGAGGTCGAGGAGGCGCCCGAGGCGCAGGCATCCGAAGACCTCAAGGAGCGCCAGGAGAAGCTGAGCGACGACGTGGACTCGGTGCTGGACGAGATCGACGATGTCCTAGAGGAGAACGCCGAGGACTTCGTGAGGTCATTCGTTCAGAAAGGCGGCGAGTAGCCTTCGATTTAGAGGCTACGGGGGCTCTGGAATTGGGAAGTGAAGAGGCGAAGCGTTGCGTGCGGTGCGGGGAAGTCAAGCCGCACGCGGCCTTCGCGCGACGGCGGTCAAACCTTGACGGTCTCCAGAGGCATTGCCGGGACTGTGCGTCCGACTACCACCGGGAGCGTCAGCAGAGCCTGGGCAAGAAGGTCCGGCCCAAGGCTGAGGTACCTGAGGGGCACAAGCTCTGCCTGAAGTGCGGGGAGGTCAAGCCGTGGAGTGAGTGGCATCGAAATGCCACCGCCTCGGACGGGTTGTCGACCCGCTGCAAAGCGTGCCGAGCGGCCGAGGGTCGCGAAGGGCATCTGAAGCGTCAATACGGCATGACGGAAGCCGAGCGGGACGCGCTGATCGCGGAGCAGCATGGGGTCTGCTGTATATGCCTAGCTGGTCCCGCCGAGCATGTGGATCACTGCCACAACACGGGTAGGGTCCGAGGCGTACTGTGCTTCAGCTGCAACGCCGCACTGGGGCAGTTCAAAGATCGGCCCGATGCCATAAGGCGGGCTGCTGCTTACGTGGAAGGAATCGCGTGGAAGCCAACACTCGTAGCACCGGGCGTCTACCAGCTGCCTTCCTGACGCCTGGGTCGTCCTCCTTCATGGACTTCCTGTCGGAGCACCAGCCGGAGATCCTGCCCGGCAACCGGCAGCTGCCGCCCACCCAGGGTGTGATCGAGGCGCCGCACGGCACCACGATCGTGGGCGTGACGTTCCCGGGTGGTGTCGTGCTCGCCGGTGACCGTCGCGCCACGATGGGCAATGTCATCGCGCAGCGGGACATCGAGAAGGTCTTCCCGGCCGACGAGTACTCGGCCGTGGGTATCGCCGGCACCGCGGGTCTTGCGGTCGAGATGGTGAAGCTGTTCCAGCTGGAGCTGGAGCACTTCGAGAAGGTCGAGGGGGCGCAGCTGTCCCTGGAGGGCAAGGCGAACCGGCTGTCGACCATGATCCGCTCCAATCTCGGCATGGCCATGCAGGGGCTGGCCGTGGTTCCGCTGTTCGCCGGGTTCGACGTGGACCGGGACAAGGGCCGGATCTTCTCCTATGACGTGACCGGTGGTCGTTCCGAGGAGCACAACTTCGCCGCGACCGGCTCCGGGTCGGTCTTCGCGCGGGGTGCCATGAAGAAGCTCTACCGCGACGACCTGAGCGAGGCCGAGGCCACGACTCTTGTGGTGCAGGCTCTGTACGACGCGGCAGACGACGACTCGGCGACCGGTGGTCCCGATGTCGCGCGCCGGATCTATCCGATCGTCACTGTGATCACCGAGGACGGCTTCCGTCGGCTCACTGAGGACGAGTCCTCCGAGATCGCCCGTTCGATTCTGCAGCGGCGGCTGGAGCAGCCCGACGGGCCGCGTGCCGCGCTTCTCTAGTCGGCGGGTTCGGTTTTCCTGCCAGGTGGTCCAGTGACTTCGACAGAAAGGGACGGATAACCGGTGTCGACGCCGTTCTATGTCTCCCCCCAGCAGGCGATGGCCGACCGGGCGGAGTACGCCCGTAAGGGCATCGCTCGTGGTCGCAGCCTCGTCGTGCTGCAGTATGCCGATGGCATCGTGTTCGTCGGCGAGAACCCGTCCCGTGCGCTGCACAAGTTCAGCGAGATCTATGACCGGATCGGTTTCGCGGCCGCCGGTAAGTACAACGAGTACGAGAATCTGCGGATCGGTGGTGTGCGCTACGCGGATCTGCGTGGTTACACCTATGACCGGGACGATGTGACCGCTCGTGGTCTGGCCAATGTCTATGCCCAGACGCTGGGCACGATCTTCTCCAGTTCGGCCGAGAAGCCGTACGAGGTGGAGTTGGTGGTCGCCGAGGTCGGGGAGACCGCGGAGGGTGATCAGATCTATCGGTTGCCGCATGACGGTTCGATCGTGGACGAGCACGGTTCGGTCGCGGTCGGCGGCAACGCCGAGCAGATCAGCACTTATCTGGACCAGCGTCATCAGGACGGGATGAGTCTGGCGGGGGCGCTCGAGCTCGCTGTGCAGGCGCTGTCCCGCGATACGAACGGCAGTGAGCGGGAGATTCCCGCGGAGCGTCTGGAGGTCGCGGTGCTGGACCGTACGCGGCCGCAGAAGCGCAAGTTCAAGCGGATCGTCGGCCGTCAGCTCGGTCGGCTGTTGGAGACGGGCGGGGCGACCACGGAGGCGGAGAGCTCCGAGGAGGAGTGACGCCTCGCGTCTCGTCTGTTGAACGTCTTGTGTGCCTCGGTCGATCACTCGGCCGGGGCACAGGTCGTTTCAGGAGGCCCTGGGGGGAGCCGTGGAGCCCCGGACGACCAGCTCGACGGGAATGTCCCCTGCCTGCGGTGTGCGGCCCTCCAGGACCGCCAGGAGGGCCTGCATCCCGCGTTCGCCGAAGAGTTCGGCGTCGAGGCGTACGGTCGTCAGCTCGGGGTCGATGGCGGTGGCGAGGGCGAGGTCGTCGAGGCCGGTGACGGAGATGTCGTCGGGGACGCGCAGGCCGAGGCGGCGCAGGGCCTTGTAGGCGCCGGCGGCGAGTTTGTCGTCGTCGCAGACCAGGGCGGTGGGTCGGGGGCCGGTGACGGAGAGCGCGGTCTGGGCGGCGGCCGTGGCGTCTTCGATGGAGAGGGGCGAGCGGATCGTGCGGACGGTGGTGCCGGGGATCGTGGTGGTGCGGGCGGCGAGTTCGCGGGCGCGGATCTCGAAGGTCCAGGAGGGTACGTCCGCCGCGAGGTGGAGGAAGTGGCGGTGGCCGAGGCCCAGGAGGTGTTCGGCGACCTGTCGTACTCCGTCGGTGATGTCGAGGTTGACGGTGGCGGCGCCGAGGCTTCCGGAGGGGTCGCTGTCCAGCATCACGAGGGGGAGTTGGTCGCCGCGGATGGCGGTGAGGGCGTCGGCGGCCATGGAGGAGGCGATGACGCCGTCGAGGGCGGCCTGGGCGGAGTGGAAGGGGTCGCGGGCGGGGCCGACGCCCTCGGGGGAGGGGTACAGGACGACGCCGAAGCCGTGTTCGGCGGCGACGCGGGCGGCGCCCGTGTAGACGCCGGCGAAGAACTCGGTGGTGAGGGCGGGCACCACGAGGAGGACGGTGCGGGTGTGGCCGAGGCGGAGGTTGCGGGCTGCCAGGTTGGGCCGGTAGCCGAGTTCGCGTGCGGCTTCGCGGACGCGTTCGGCGGTGCTCTCCGATACTCGGCCTCGCCATTTGTCGCCGAGGACCAGGGAGACCGCGGCCTGGGAGACGCCGGCGGCCTGGGCGACGTCTCGGCTGGTGGGGCGGGTGCTGCCTCGGGCCACCGGCTGCCTGCGCTTTCGTCTGGACGTGTGAACAGCGCACATGGTACGTATGACCCGGGGAAGTTATACGTACAACTTCATGCGTCACCGGCGCACCGGGCGAACAAAGGGTGGGACATGGCCGCGGGATACCTGGACATCCTCAGGGCGAGGCACGCCGTCCGGCTGCTGGTCGGGACGCTGGTGGGGCGGTTGCCGAACGCCACCGCCGCGATCGCGGTCATGCTGTTCGTGCGTGCGGAGGGCGGTTCGTACACCCTCGGCGGCGGGCTGGTGGCCGTCTACGGCGTGGCCAACGCGGTGGGGCAGCCGGTGCTGGGGCGACTGGTGGATCTGCACGGCCAGCCGCGTGTCCAGCTCTCGGCGGCGGTCCTGTCGGGCCTCGCGATGGCCGTCTTCGCCTTCACGGGCGTCGAGCCGCTGCCGCTCGCCTATGCCGCGGTGGCCGCCGCCGGGCTCTTCACGCCGCCTCTGGAGGGCGGCCTGCGGGCGCTGTGGCCCTCTGTCCTCGGCAAGGAGGACAAGGTGCTCACGGCGTACGCCATGGACGCCATAGCGCAGGAAGTGATGTTCGCCGTCGGGCCGCTGCTCGTCACGCTGTGCGTGTCGCTGTGGTCGGAGGCGGCGGCGCTGCTCGCCCTGAACGCCGTCGGCGTGCTGGGCGCGCTGTCCGTGGTCGTGTCGCCGCCCTCGCGTGCGTGGCGTTCGGCGCCGCGTGAGGCGCACTGGCTCGGTGCGCTGCGTTCGACCGGGCTGCTGGCCATGCTCGGAGCGTTCCTGTTCGTCGGTATCGCGCTCGGCTCCATCACGGTGGCGGCGGTGTCGTACGCGGACGACCACGGCGGTGACGCGGTGTACGGCTGGATGATGGCGGGCATAGGGCTGGGTGCGCTGATCGGGGGATTGTTCTACGGGGCGCGGCAGTGGACCGGTGAGCCGGCACGACGACTGCAGGTCCTCGTGGCGCTTCTGGCGGTGTGTTACGTGCCGCTGACGCTGATGCCGGGTGCGGTCGCGATGACGCTGCTGACGGTCCTGGCGGGTGTCTTCCTGGCCCCCGTCCTCGCGTGTGCCTTCGTGCTGGTCGACCGGCACGCTCCGCGCGGGACGGTCACCGAGGCGTTCTCCTGGCTTGTGACCACGTTCACCGTGGGTACGTCCGTCGGGGCGGGGCTGACGGGGCCGGTCGTCGAGGTGGGCGGGGCGCTGTGGGGTTTCGCCGTGCCGGGTGCGGCGGGAGCTGTGTCGCTGGTGGTTCTGCTGGCCACGGGGAGGGTACTCGCAGCTGTCGGCGGGGGTGCGGTGGTTGCGTCTTCATCGGAAAATGATCCAAACCGTGCTGCCGAACCCCGTTTCAGCTCGGGGGATCGGGCGTAATGTTCACTCATGGACCGCCGCATTTTCGGGCTGGAGAACGAGTACGGCGTCACGTGTACGTTCAGGGGACAGCGACGCCTGTCTCCCGACGAGGTGGCGCGGTACCTCTTCCGCCGTGTCGTGTCATGGGGCCGTAGCAGCAATGTCTTTCTGCGAAACGGCGCCCGCCTCTATCTCGACGTCGGGTCACATCCGGAATACGCGACACCCGAATGTGACAACGTGACCGAACTGGTCACGCACGACAAAGCGGGCGAGCGCATTCTCGAAGGACTCCTGGTGGACGCCGAACGACGCCTGCACGAGGAGGGAATCGCGGGCGACGTCTACCTCTTCAAGAACAACACAGACTCGGCGGGCAACTCGTACGGATGCCACGAGAACTATCTGGTGGCGCGGCACGGCGAGTTCTCCCGACTCGCGGACATTCTCATTCCGTTTCTCGTCACCCGTCAGCTTCTGTGCGGGGCGGGCAAGGTGCTGCAGACCCCGCGTGGCGCGGTGTACTGCGTCAGCCAGCGGGCCGAGCACATCTGGGAGGGCGTCTCCTCGGCGACGACCCGTTCCCGGCCGATCATCAACACCCGCGACGAACCGCACGCGGACGCCGAGCGCTATCGCCGTCTGCATGTGATCGTGGGCGACTCGAACATGTCCGAGACGACGATGCTGCTGAAGGTCGGCGCCACCGACCTGGTGCTGCGCATGATCGAGGCGGGCACCGTGATGCGGGACCTGACCTTGGAGAACCCGATCCGGGCGATCCGTGAGGTCAGCCACGACATCACCGGGCGGCGCAAGGTGCGTCTGGCAAGCGGCCGCGAGGCCTCCGCGCTGGACGTGCAGCGCGAGTACTACGAGAAGGCCGTGGACTTCTGTGAGCGTCGCGGCATCCGCACCGGCACCGTCGAGCAGGTCCTGGAGTTGTGGGGCCGCACGCTGGACGCGATCGAGGCCGAGGACCTCGACCGGATCGGCACCGAGATCGACTGGGTCATGAAGTACAAGCTCATCGAGCGGTACCGGGCCAAGCACAACATGACCATGTCCCACCCGCGGGTCGCGCAGATAGACCTCGCATATCACGACATCCATCGTCGTCGTGGCCTTTACTACCTGTTGGAGAAGAAGGGCCAAGCCGCCAGGATCTGCAACGACTTGAAGATCTTCGAGGGCAAGTCGGTTCCGCCGCAGACCACTCGGGCGCGGCTGCGCGGTGACTTCATCCGGCGGGCGCAGGAACAGCGCCGTGACTTCACGGTCGACTGGGTTCACCTCAAGCTCAATGACCAGGCACAGCGCACCGTGTTGTGCAAGGACCCGTTCCGTTCGGTGGACGACAGGGTGGAGAAGCTCATCGCCGGAATGTGAGCAACGCGTTTCGAAGTACCACGCGGAACGCAACACGGGCGCCGTACGTTTCACGTACGGCGCCCTTCTCACGTCGTAGAGTTGCGCGCACTCCATCAACAAGATCGACCGATTATGAGGCCCCCGCTGTGCGCCGACGCTCACTGCTCATCGCCGTACCCACAGGACTGGTCGCACTCGCCGGATGCGGCGACGACGAGTCCGACACGAGTAAGGCGAGCGACAGCGCGTCGCCTGCGGCGTCGGAGTCGGCTCCGGCCTCGGCCCCGCCCCCGCCGAAGATCGTCGACGGGCCGCTTCCGGCGATCACCGCGGGCACCAAGTTCGGTGAGAAGCCGACCGTCGCCAAGGGCAGCGGAGACCCGTCGAAGCAGTTGGCGGTGAAGACGCTCGTCGCGGGCGGCGGGAAGGTCGTCGCGGAGGGCGACTTCATCACGGCGAACTACCTGGGGCAGCTCTGGGACACAGCGAAGGTCCTCGACAACTCCTGGGACCGTAAGTCGCCGTTGCTGACCCAGATCGCCCAGGGCACCACCATGGAGGGCTGGCGCTACGCGTTGACGGGCAAGAAGGCCGGCAGCCGGGTCGAGTTCTCGGTGCCGCCGACCTGGGGGTTCGGCAAGGCGGGTAACACGCAGTTGGGCGTCAAGGGCACCGACACGCTGGTCTTCGTGTTCGACATCGAGGAGACGTTCAGCGCCAAGAGTTCGGCCAAGGGCAAGGACGTGGCGCAGGACGACGCCGACCTGCCGAAGGTGGGGACCAACACCGACGGCAAGGCGCCCTCGATCGACGTCCCCAAGGCCGACGCGCCTACGAAGCTGGTGGCGAACTACGTCATCGAGGGCGATGGCGACGAGCTCGCGGCGGACAGCACCGTGCTCGTGCAGTACAAGGGCGTGATCTGGGACACCGGCAAGGAGTTCGACTCGTCGTACAGCAGCGGCAAGCTGACGTCGTTCTCGCTCCAGCAGGTCGTCAAGGGGTGGGCGCAGGGTCTGACCGGCAAGAAGGTCGGCAGCCGCGTCCTGGTCGTCATCCCGCCGAAGCTGGGTTACGCGGACAGCCCGCCGCCCGGCAGCGGCATCGAGAAGGACTCCACGCTGGTCTTCTCGGTCGACATCCTGGCCAAGATGTAGTCGTCATCCTGGCCGGTTGTCATCGCGCCGAGATGCAACACTGTGTCCGTTGCCTTTCCGTACACAAGCAGGAGCTAGAGACGTGAGCATCGACAAGCCCGAGATCGACTTCCCGGGCGGCGAGCCCCCGGCGGACCTGGAGATCAAGGACATCTGGGAGGGCGACGGCGCGGTGGCGCAGGCGGGTCAGACCGTCACCGTCCACTACGTGGGTGTCGCTTTCAGCACGGGCGAGGAGTTCGACGCCAGCTGGAACCGTGGCGCGCCGTTCCGTTTCCCGCTGGGTGGCGGCCGGGTCATCAAGGGCTGGGACCAGGGTGTGCAGGGCATGAAGGTCGGCGGCCGTCGCCAGCTGACCGTCCCCGCCCACCTCGCCTACGGCAACCAGAGCCCGACTCCGGCGATCAAGCCCGGCGAGACGCTGATCTTCGTGGTCGACCTCCTCGGGGTCTGATCGTCGTACGACCGGTCTCGACCACCTGGGGCCCATGCCTGTCCGGGCATGGGCCCTCGGCTTTTGCCGCGCTACCACGGGGCGGTACGGTCAACGTCCGTAAGCACCATAGGGAGGCGAAGGGCGTCGATGGCCATTGCCAAGGCCGAGCGGCTGATGAACCTTGCGCTGTGTCTGCTCGGGACCCGGCGGCCGCTCAGCAAGCGCGAGCTGCGTGAGTCCATCGAGGCCTACCTCGAAGCCGGGTCCGACGACTCCTTCAACCGGATGTTCGAGCGCGACAAGGACGATCTGCGCGAACTCGGCCTGGTCATCGAAACGGTCGAGAACCTCGACGGCGAGGTCGGCTACCTGGCCCGTCGCGACAGCAACCGCCTCCCGCCCATCACCCTCGACGCCGAGGAGGCCGCGGCCCTGGGCCTGGCCGCCAAGGTGTGGCAGCAGGCCCGGCTGGCCGGCGCGGCCAGCGGCGCCCTGCAGAAGCTGCGCGCGGCAGGCCTTCCGGAGGACGTCGACCCGTACGAGGCGCACAGCGCGCTGGAGCCCCGGATCCCGGTGCACGAGGCCGCGTTCGAACCGTTGATGCTCGCCTGCCGCGACCGCCGCCCGGTCGTGTTCGACTACCGCAAGGCCAACGCAGCCCACCCCGAACCTCGCCATGTCGAGCCGTGGGCGCTGGAGTGCTGGCGCGGCCACTGGTACCTGGCCGGATTCGACCGTGACCGGGGAGCGGAGCGGGTCTTCAGGCTGTCGCGGATCACCGGCCGGGTGCGCTCACGCGGTGCGCGCTTCACGGCCCCGGTGCCGGACGTCGTCACCGTGCGCGAGACCGTCGCGAGCTGGGCGGGGGAGAACGCCGAACGCTCCGCGCTGATCCGGCTGCGCACCGGCTCGGGGTACCCGCTGCGGGCGAGGGCCACCTCCGTACGGGAACTGGGGGACGGCTGGGACGAGTTGGAGATCCCGTACGGTCATGGCCTGGACGCCTGGCTGGTGGAGTTCGGGCCGGACGTGCTGGTCCTGGAGCCCGCCGAGCTGCGGGCCGATGTGGTGGACCGGCTGCGCGCCGTGGCCAAGGGCTGAGGGGACGTAAGAACGTGGTGGGAAAACCGGCCAGGCCGGGCAACGCCATCGATCAGACCCGGCGGATGCTGTCCCTGGTGACGTATCTGAGGGAGCGGCCCGGCGCCCGGGTCGAGGACGTGGCCCGTGCCTTCGGGATCACCGAGGACGAACTGGTCTCCGACCTCGACATCCTGCCCATGTGCGGTACCAGTTTCCGGGGCGGTGACCTGCTCGACATCGACACCGACGGTGAGCGGATCTGGTGGCACAACCCCGCCGCCCTCGGCGCGGAGGCGGCCGAGCCGCTGAGGCTCGCCGCCGACGAGGCGACCGCGCTGCTGGTCGCCGCCCGCGCGGTGTCCACGCTGCCGGGCCTGCGGGAGAGCGACCGGCAGGCGCTGCTGCGTGCGACCGCCAAGGTGGAGGCCGCGGCCGGTGAGCAGGCGGGCGCCAGCTCCCGGCTGTCCGTCACTTTCGAGTCCGAGGGCGGGGTCTTCGCGGACGTCGACCGGGCGATCTCCGAGCGGCGCCGCCTGTGGATCCGCTACTACTCGCCCGCCCGTGACGAGGTCACCGAACGCGAGATCGACCCGATCCGGCTGGTCAGCGTCGGGCACACCTATGTGGAGGCCTGGTGCCGGCGTTCCGAGGCGCGCCGCACCTTCCGGCTCGACCGGGTCGCCGAGATCAAGATCCTCGACGAGCCGGCCGCACCGCCGGAGATCGAGCTGCGGGACCTGTCCGAGGCGCTGGTGCAGCCCGCCGCGGAGGACCCGGAGGTCGTCGTCGAGGTCGGCCCGGGCGGGCGCTGGGTCGCCGAGTACTACCCGCACGACAGTGCGGATGAGCTTGCGGACGGTGGGCTGCGTATCACCCTGCGGACCCCGGATCCGGCGTCCCTCAGGCGGCTGGCGCTGCGCCTCGGGCGTGATGGCCGGATCGTGTCGCCGCGCGACCTCGCCGACAGCGCCCGCGAGGCGGCCCGCGGGGCGTTGGCGGCGTACGACGGGGTCGAGGCGCACGGGGCGCATGACGGGCAGTACGACAGGCACAAGTGAGCCGCAGCCCAGTGCCGGTCGTGAGGGGAGACCGTTCGGTGACCCGACGACTGAGCACGGCTCCCCCTCGAAACCGGGGGTGGCGTACCGTCCGCGAACGCCCAGAAGAAGAGGAGCAGGGGCTTTGAGTGAGTCGTCGACGTCCGGTGCGGACATGACCGTGGCCTCCGCGTTCGCCGGAATGAGAAGCGTGACGCCGGTGACGTTCAGGGCGGGCTGCCCGGACTGCCGGGGTCGCTTCGAGCTCGCCGCGAGCGCCCTGCGCCTCGCCATCGGCGGCAGCAGCCGCACCACGTTCTACTCCTTCACCTGCCCGGAGTGCGGCGCCTCCGTCCGCAAGCCCGCCGGCGAGCGGATCGTGGAACTCCTCACCGGCGGCGGGGTCAGCACCCTGCGGCTGCAGTCCCCCTAGGACCTGTCCCGGTCGGTTCCACCGGCGGCTCCCAGGCGGCGACTGCTTCCAGTGGCCCCTCCGCCGGGAACCGTGCGCACCCGTCGGCGGTCGGCCGCCGTGCCGGACCGTCTAGGCTCGGTTCATGTTCTGGCCGATGTTCGCGGTAACTGTGGGTTTTCTGGGTCTCGCCGTTCTCGGTGTGTTCGCGGTCCGGGTCTTTCTGGAGGCGCAGCGTCTGGGCAGGCAGGTCACGGACTCCGCCCGGCGGATCAACCGCGCCGCCGAGGATCTGGAGCGGGCCTCGCTGAGCGCGGCCCGATCCGTGGATGCCCTGTGAGTTGCGGGTCCTGCGGGATTGTGGCACTGCGCCTTGTCAACTTCTCATCCGGGCCAGGTACGCTCATTGACACGGCCTGAGGACGAGGCGCGGGCCGAAAATGGAGTACGCACAGACATTGCCTGACGTTTACTCCTGCGGGTTACGATCGCCCAAAGCCAACTGGTCGGATCTCTGTCCGACCAAGCGAACACAAGAACTTCCTGTCGCCTCGGTGAAGAAGGTAAAAGCTATGGGTAGGCTCGGCCCCACAGAGATCATTCTCATCCTTGTCATCGTCATCCTGCTGTTCGGCGCCAAGAAGCTTCCGGACATGGCTCGGTCGCTCGGCAAGTCCGCCCGCATCCTGAAGAGCGAGGCCAAGGCGATGAAGTCCGAGGGCCAGGACAACGCGTCCACGGCCGCGGCCCCGCCGAACGACGACCAGCAGCCCCCCGTTCAGCGCACCATCCAGGCCTCCCCCGGCGACGTGACCAGCTCGCGCCCGGTCACCGAGCCGACGGACACCGCCAAGCGCTGACGCAGGGCCGGTGACCTCCGGCCCGCCGCACGAGATGGGAACGTGGGTTGCTGAAGCCTGCCCGCAAGAAGGAGAAGGACCCCGAGGGGCGGATGCCCCTCGCGGATCACCTTCGTGAGCTCCGCAACCGGCTCGCGAAGGGCATGTTGGCGATCACGGTCGTGTCCGTGGTGGTCGCCTTCTACAGCCAGGAGCTGATGAACTTCCTGATGGACCCCGTCCCGCGCTGTACCAGCGGACTGGGCGAGTCCACGGGCGGTACCTGCGCGGTCATCGCGTACACCGACCTGCTGTCCCCCTTCACCACCACGGTGAAGGTGTGCTTCATGGCGGGCATCATCATCTCGAGTCCGGTCTGGCTCTACCAGCTCTGGGCGTTCGTCGCGCCGGGGCTGCACAAGCATGAGCGCAAGTACACGTACTGGTTCGTGGCCGCGGCCGTGCCGCTCTTCCTGGGTGGAGCCGCGCTGGCCTACAGCGTCCTGCCGATCAGCATGCGCGTGCTCCTCGGGATCACGCCCGACGGCTCGGCGAACATCCTCCCGATGGACAAGATCCTGGACTTCATCGTCAGGATGATCCTCGTCTTCGGTGCCGCCTTCGAGCTGCCCCTGCTGCTCGTCATGCTCAATTTCAGCGGCATGGTGACCGGCCGCCGGATGGCCGGATGGTGGCGTGGTGTGGTCATGGGCGTCTTCGTCTTCGGCGCCGTGGCGACCCCGACCACCGACCCCTTCGGCATGATCGCGCTCGCCGGACCGATCGTGATCCTTTACTTCATCGCGGTCGGTATCGCCCTGCTGAACGACAGGCGTCGCAGGCGCGCCGATCCCGACGCCGAACTGGACGACGACGAGGCATCGCCTCTCGATCTCACGCCGGAGACCGTCGGCGAGGTCGAATCCGTGTCCGCCTCGAAGGCCCTGCCCCACCAGGCGAGCGGGAGTTCCGAGGGCACCTCGGTGGTCAACGGCTACGACGACGTCACCTGAGCCGCACCGCGGGACCGTCCCGGCCGGTGGGACCAGCACGGCCGGGGAGAACGAAGGGCCGTTGTGGATGCCCACGGCGTTGCCGTTGAGGTCCTATGTCGCCGTCACCCGGTTGGCGGCCGGATCCGGATCCGGATAATGATCGTCCGTTGTCAGTGGGGCCCGGTACGCTCGAAAGCACGATGACAGAGGACCTCTCACCGGCCGAGCGGTACGCGGCAGCACGTAGGCGCGCTGTCGAGCAGGCCACCGCGCTAGCCGACTTCCGCGAGATGTACGACTTCGGCCTCGACCCCTTCCAGATCGAGGCCTGTCAGGCGCTCGAAGCGGGCAAGGGCGTCCTGGTGGCCGCGCCCACCGGATCCGGCAAGACGATCGTCGGCGAGTTCGCCGTCCACCTCGCCCTCCAGCAGGGCAAGAAGTGCTTCTACACGACACCCATCAAGGCACTGTCGAACCAGAAGTACGCCGACCTCTGCCGCCGGTACGGCGCGGACAAGGTGGGCCTGCTCACCGGCGACAACAGCGTCAACTCCGACGCCCCGGTGGTCGTGATGACCACCGAGGTGCTGCGGAACATGCTGTACGCGGGCTCGCAGACCCTGCTCGGCCTCGGCTACGTGGTGATGGACGAGGTGCACTACCTCTCCGACCGCTTCCGTGGCGCCGTATGGGAGGAAGTGATCATCCACCTCCCCGAGTCGGTCACCCTCGTCTCGCTGTCGGCCACCGTGTCGAACGCCGAGGAGTTCGGCGACTGGCTCGACACGGTCCGCGGCGACACCGAGGTGATCGTCTCCGAACACCGGCCCGTGCCGCTGTTCCAGCACGTGCTCGCCGGGCGGCGGATGTACGACCTGTTCGAGGAGGGCGAGGGCCAGAAGAAGGCCGTCAACCCCGACCTGACGCGGCTGGCCCGCATGGAGGCGCAGCGCCCGTCCTACCAGGACCGCAGGCGGGGCCGTGCCATGCGCGAGGCCGACCGGGAGCGCGAGCGCCGACAGCGCTCGCGGATCTGGACACCGAGCCGGCCCGAGGTGATCGAACGGCTGGATGCCGAGGGCCTGCTGCCCGCCATCACGTTCATCTTCAGCCGCGCCGCCTGCGAGGCCGCCGTACAGCAGTGCCTGTACGCGGGCCTTCGGCTCAACGACGACGAGGCGCGGGAGAAGGTGCGTGCCCTGGTCGAGGAGCGCACGGCCTCCATCCCCAACGAGGACCTGCACGTCCTCGGGTACTACGAGTGGCTGGAAGGCCTGGAGCGCGGTATCGCGGCCCACCATGCGGGCATGCTGCCGACCTTCAAGGAAGTCGTCGAGGAACTGTTCGTACGCGGCCTGGTGAAGGCCGTGTTCGCGACCGAGACACTCGCGCTGGGCATCAACATGCCCGCGCGGTCGGTGGTGTTGGAGAAGCTCGTCAAGTGGAACGGCGAGCAGCACGCCGACATCACACCGGGTGAGTACACCCAGTTGACCGGGCGTGCGGGCCGACGTGGCATCGACATCGAGGGCCACGCGGTGGTGCTGTGGCAGCGTGGGTCGAGCCCCGACCACCTGGCGGGGCTGGCCGGCACCCGCACCTATCCGCTGCGCTCCAGCTTCAAGCCGTCGTACAACATGGCGGTCAACCTGGTCGAACAGTTCGGCCGGCACCGCTCGCGCGAGCTCCTGGAGACGTCCTTCGCGCAGTTCCAGGCCGACAAGTCGGTCGTCGGGATCTCCCGGCAGGTGCAGCGCAACGAGGAGGGGCTGGAGGGCTACAAGGACTCCATGACCTGCCACCTCGGCGACTTCGAGGAGTACGCGCGACTGCGCCGTGAACTCAAGGACCGCGAGACCGAGCTGGCCAAGCAGGGCGCCAGCCAGCGGCGCGCCGAGGCCGCCGTCGCGCTGGAGAAGCTCAAGCCGGGTGACGTCATCCATGTCCCGACCGGCAAGTACGCGGGCCTCGCGCTGGTCCTTGACCCGGGGCTGTCGGCCGGACGGTCCAACGGCCACCGCGGTTTCGAGCACCACGACGGTCCGCGCCCGCTGGTGCTGACCGCCGAGCGGCAGGTCAAGCGGCTCGCGTCGATGGACTTCCCGGTGCCCGTCGAACCGCTGGAGCGGATGCGGATCCCGAAGTCCTTCAACCCGCGCTCACCGCAGTCCCGTCGGGACCTCGCCTCGGCGCTGCGCACCAAGGCCGGGCACATCCCGCCGGAGCGGGCTCGCAAGAAGCGCGCCCAGGCCGCCGACGACCGGCAGATCGCCCGGTTGCGCACCGACATCCGGGCGCACCCCTGCCACGGCTGCAGCGACCGTGAGGACCACGCCCGTTGGGCCGAGCGATACCACCGGCTGCTGCGGGACACCTCACAGCTGGAGCGGCGCATCGAGGGCCGTACGAACACGATCGCCCGTACGTTTGACCGCATCGTCGCGCTGCTGACGGAGCTGGACTACCTGCGCGGTGACGAGGTAACCGAGCACGGCAAGCGGCTCGCCCGGCTGTACGGCGAGCTCGACCTGCTGTCCAGCGAATGCCTGCGCGCGGGCGTGTGGGAGGGCCTCGGCCCGGCCGAACTCGCCGCGTGTGTCTCCGCGTTGGTGTACGCGTCCCGCGCCGGCGACGACGCGATGGCGCCGAAGCTGCCCTCGGGCAAGGCCAAGGCCGCGCTCAGCGAGATGGTGCGGATCTGGGGGCGCCTGGACGCCATGGAGGAGGAGTTCCGGATCACCCAGAGCGAGGGCGTGGGGCAGCGCGAGCCCGACCTCGGGTTCGCCTGGGCCGCGTACATGTGGTCGTCCGGGAAGGGCCTCGACGAGGTGCTGCGTGAGGCGGAGATGCCCGCGGGGGACTTTGTGCGATGGTGCAAGCAGGTGATCGACGTGCTGGGGCAGATCTCGGCCGCGGCGCCCTCCGGAGGTTCGACGGTGGCGAAGAACGCGCGTAAGGCGGTCGACGGGCTGCTGCGGGGAGTGGTCGCCTACTCGTCCGTGGGATGACGGTCCAGGTAGGAACGCCAGCCGCCGTACTGGGTGATGTCCTCCGCGCCGGTGAGCGCCTCTGGTTCGCAGAGGAAGCCCGGCACGTGGGTGCCGTCCGCCAGGTGCACGCTGCCCAGGGCCATCGGGCGGGGGAGTGCGGCCAGTAGGCGGCCGAGGCCCTCTGCCGGGAGGCGCCAGATCTCCGTCTCGATCGCCGCGCCGCCCTCGCCCACGTGCACCAGGCCGGGCTTGGGCGGGGTCGTTGCCAACGCGTGCAGGCGGTAGACCGGGGCCGTGGTGGTCGTGCGGTCCAGACGGGCGCCCAGGGACAGGAGCTGCGGGTTGAGGGGCTGGCCCGACAGGTGTGCCCCCACCACCGCGAGCTGTGTCTGCGGCTGGAGCAGCCGGGCGATCGTGGCCAGGCGTTCGTCCGTGAACGCCGGGCCGATCAGCATGACGCCGAAGGGGAGGCCGTTCGCCTCACCCGCCGGGACGGCCACCGCGGCCAGGTCGAAGAGGTTGGTGGAGTTGGTGAAGCGGCCCAGGCGGGCGTTGGAGCCCAGGGGATCGGCGGCCACCTCGGCGAGGGTGGGGTGGCCGGGGGCGGTGGGCAGCAGCAGGGCGTCCGCGTCGGCGAGCGCGGCCAGCGCCCGGGTGCGCAGGACGGCCAGGCGATCGGTGTCGGCGAACAGTTGGTGGGCCGGGATGTCCCGGGCCCGGGTGATGATGCCGGCGACGGTGGCGTCGAGGGAGGGGTCGTTCGCGGCCAGAGCTTTGTCGACAAAGCTCCCCACCGCTGTGTAGCGCTCGGCGACGAAGGCGCCCTCGTACAGCATCGCCGCGGCCTCCGTGAAGGGGCCGAGGTCGATCTCCCGCACCGTGGCGCCCGCGGTGACGAGCTGGTCCACGGCCGCCTCGTAGGCCTTCGCCCAGCCCTCGTCCAGCTCGCCGAGCTGTTCCCGCGCGGGGACGGCGACGCGCCAGGGGCCCGGGGCGCGCTGGGGGAGCGGAGGGAGGTCGCGGTCCGGCGGGGACGCCATGTGGGCCAGGGCCTGCTCGGCCTCGGGGAGCGTGCGGGCGAAGACCGTCACACAGTCCAGGGAGGCGCAGGCCGGGACCACGCCGGTGAGCGGGACCAGGCCCCGGGTGGGCTTGAGACCGACGATGCCGTTGAAGGCGGCCGGGACGCGGCCCGAGCCCGCGGTGTCGGTGCCCAGCGCGAAGTCGACGATGCCGAGGGCCACCGCGACGGCCGAGCCGGAGCTGGAGCCGCCGCTGATCCTGGCCGGGTCGTGCGCGCTCCGTACGGCGCCGTGCGGGGAGCGGGTGCCGACCAGCCCGGTCGCGAACTGGTCCAGGTTCGTGGTGCCCAGGACGACGGCGCCCGCCGCGCGGAGGCGGGCGACGACCGGCGCGTCGGCGTCGGGCCGGTAGGCGTACGACGGGCAGCCCGCGGTGGTGGGCAGCCCGGCCACGTCGATGTTCCCCTTGACGGCGAACAGGCGCCCGGCGAGCGGAAGTCGAACGCCGGAGGCGACGAGCTCGTCGATCCTCCGGGCCTCCGCCTCGACCTGAGCCCGTGGGCGGAGGTCGATCCAGATCTCGGGCCGGTCCACGGCCTCGACGCGGGCGTAGGCGGCGCGGACGCGGGAGAGAGTGCTGGACATTGCTTGTTCCTCTTTCAGTTCGCGGCCGGGACCAGGACGACCAGCGCCGTCCCCGCCTCCACCTGGTCCCCGGTCCTGGCCAGGACCTGAGCCACCACGCCGTCCATCGGCGCGTGCACTCGGGACTCCATCTTCATCGCCTCCAGGGCGAGCAGCGGCTGACCTGCCGACACCTCGTCGCCGGGCTCGACGTTCAGCTGCCAGACGGAGGCGGCGAACTCGGCCTCGACCAGGCGCCCGCCGGGCGGGACGGTGATTTCGGCCGGGGGAGCGGCCGGTGCGGCCGCCGCCTCCGCCCGGGTGAACTCGCCCGCCGCCTCCCACGCGTCCCGCTCCGCGGCGAAGGCGGTCTGCTGCCGGGACCTGAACCCGGCGATGGACCCGGCGTTCTCGGCCAGGAAGGCCTGGTACTCGGCCAGCGAGAACGTGCCCTCCTCGATGCGGGGCACGAACCGGCCGGAGGTGATGTCGGCGCGCAGGTCGACCAGCTCGTCCGCGTCGACCGGATACCACTTGATCCGGTCGAAGAAGCGCAGCAGCCAGGGCGAACCCGGCTCGAACGCGCCGCGCTGCTGCCAGCCCGACCACACCTGGGTCGTGCGGCCCACGAACTGGTAGCCGCCGGGGCCCTCCATGCCGTAGACGCACAGATACGCCCCGCCGATGCCGACGGAGTTCTCCGCCGTCCAGGTGCGTGCCGGGTTGTACTTGGTCGTCACCAGACGGTGGCGGGGATCCAGCGGGGTGGCCACGGGGGCGCCCAGATAGACGTCGCCCAGGCCCAGCACGAGGTACTCGGCGTCGAAGACCGTGCGGTACACGTCGTCCACCGACTCCAGGCCGTTCACGCGGCGGATGAACTCGATGTTCCACGGGCACCAGGGCGCGTCGTCGCGGACGCCCGCCATGTAGCGGGCGATCGCCTCGCGGGTCGCCGGGTCGTCCCAGGAGAGGGGGAGGTGGACCGTGCGGGAGGGGACGACGAGTTCGTCGCTCGGGGGGAGGGAAGCGGTGATCTCCCGTACCGCGGACAGGAGTTCGTGCTGTGCGAGGCGCCGTGGGTCGGCCTGGATCTGGAGTGAGCGGATGCCCGGGGTGAGGTCGGTGATCCCCTCCGGGCCCCGCGCGGCCACGCTCTCCATCAGCGCGTGGACGCGCATCCGCAGCGCCAGGTCGAGCTGCATCGGGCCGAACTCGACGAGCAGGTTGTCGTCGCCGCTGCGGCGGTAGGTCACATCGCCGTCCCGGGCCAGGATGCCGCCGTCCACGATGGGCGTGCGGGGTCCGCCGGACACGTCCACCGGCACGAAGCGCACCGTGTCGCCCGGTCGCAGCTGGCCCAGTTTCCAGCGCTCGGTGCTGAGCACCGTCGCCGGGCAGACGAAGCCGCCGAGCGACGGGCCGTCCGGGCCGAGCAGCACCGGCATGTCGCCGGTGTAGTCGACGGCACCGACGGAGTACGGGGTGTCGTGGATGTTGGACGGGTGCAGGCCCGCCTCGCCGCCGTCGGTGCGGGCCCAGCGCGGCTTCGGGCCGACCAGGCGGACACCGGTGCGGGCCGAGTTGAAGTGGACCTTCCAGTCGGCGGCGTAGAAGTCGTGGATGTCGTCCTCGGTGAAGAACTCCGGTGCGGCGTGCGGGCCTTCGACGGCGCCTACGTGCCATACGGCGGTGAAGTCCGGTCGGTCGTCGAGCGGCACGGGGCCGGCCCCGGCCGCCGGTTCGGCGCCCGCGGTCACCGTCCCGCCGTGCAGGACGTCGCCCGTGCGCAGTGCGCGGCCGCCGTGTCCGCCGAAGCGGCCCAGGGTGAAGGTGCTCGCGCTGCCGAGGAAGGCGGGTACGTCCAGTCCTCCGGCGAACAGCACATACGTCCGCAGGCCGTGCTCAAGGGGCGCGCCGACCTCGAGTACCGCCCCCGCGGGCACCGTCAGTGGCTCCCACCGCGCGACCGCAGTACCGTCCACGGTGACCGCGGCGGGCGCGCCCGTGACACACACGGTGGTGGGGTGCGTGAACCTCAGCACCGGCCCCTGGAGGGTGCATTCGAGCCCCGGCGCGCTCTCGTCGTTGCCGAGCGCGCGGTTGCCGAGCCGGAAGGACCGGTCGTCCATCGGGCCGCACGGTGGAACGCCGACCTGCCAGTACCCGGTGCGGCCGGGCCAGTCCTGCACGGTGGTGAGGGTGCCGCCGGAGACGACCTCGATGCGCGGGGTCGGGTCATTCACCCCGGTCAGGGTCGCCGTGGAGTGGGTGGCGGCGCGGAAGTCCCGGTCCGTGAGCGCCGCCCGTACCAGGCCCAGGTTCGTCTCGATGCCGTCGACGCGGGTGCGGGCCAGTGCCTCGTCCAGCCGCCGCAACGCGTGCGCCCGGTCGGGGCCGTACGCGATGACCTTCGCGAGCATCGGGTCGTACGACGTGGTCACCTCGGTGCCCGTCTCCACCCAGCTGTCGACGCGGACGCCCGGCGGGAACTCCACCCGGGTCAACAGGCCCGCCCCGGGACGGTGTTCGCGGGAGGGGTCCTCGGCGTAGAGGCGGGCCTCGACGGCGTGGCCGCGGGGTGCGCCCGGCTCGCGCACGACGTCCTTCTCGCCGCGTGCCAGGCGGAGCATCCAGGCGACCAGGTCGACGCCGTAGATCTCCTCGGTGACCGGGTGCTCGACCTGGAGGCGGGTGTTGACCTCCAGGAAGTACGCCTCCTCGCGGGCGGCGTCGTAGACGAACTCGACGGTTCCGGCGGAGCGGTAGCCGATCGACGCGCACAGGTCGCGCGCGGATGCGGCGAGCCGTTCACGGGTGTGCGCAGGCAGTCCTGGGGCCGGGGCCTCCTCCAGGACCTTCTGGTTGCGACGCTGGAGGGAGCAGTCACGGTCGCCGAAGGTGACCACCCGGCCGTCGCCGTCGCCGAAGACCTGCACCTCGACATGGCGGGCGTGCTCGACCAGGCGCTCGAGGAAGACTCCGGCGGACGAGAAGGAGGCGGCGGCGACGCGCTGCACCCGCTCCCAGGCGTCGACGAGTTCGTCGGCGGATCGACAGGCCGACATACCGATACCGCCGCCCCCGCCGGTCGCCTTGAGCATGACGGGGTAGCCGATGACCGCGGCCCGGTCGAGGGCCTCGTCGAGCGAGGCGAGGAGCCCCGTGCCGGGAGCGAGCGGCACCCCGGCGGCCTGGGCGGCGGCCCGGGCCGTGTGTTTGGCGCCGAACAGCTCCAACTGCTCCGGCGTCGGGCCGACGAACACGATCCCGGCGTCCTCGCAGCGGCGCGCGAAGGACGCGTCCTCGGACAGGAATCCGTAGCCGGGGTGGATCGCGCCCGCGCCGGTGTCCTTCGCGGCCCGCAGCACCAGGTCGGCGTCGAGGTACGACTCCTTCGCGGGCGCCGGTCCGAGCCGTACGGCCTCGTCGGCGAGCCGGACATGGGGTGCGCGGCGGTCCGGGTCGGAGTACACGGCGACCGTGCGCAGGCCGAGTTCACGGGCCGTGCGGATGATCCGGACCGCTATCTCTCCCCGGTTGGCGACCAGCAGCGTGTCGAAGGTCATGCCGCCTCCGCCTCGGTGATCGTCATCTCCACCGCCGTCGGCTCGAAGCCGTTGCAGGGGTTGTTGATCTGGGGGCAGTTGGAGACCAGCACCAGGACATCGCGTTCGGCGCGCAGGGTCAGGGTGAGTCCCGGCGCCGAGATGCCGTCCACGATGCCGAGCGTGCCGTCCTTCTCGACCGGCACGTTCATGTACCAGTTGATGTTGGAGACGAGGTCGCGCTTGCCGAGCCCGTACCTGGCGCCCTCGGCGAGGAAGTTGTCGACGCACGCGTGCTGCGACCAGGTGTGGTGGCCGTAGCGCAGGGTGTTCGACTCCTTGGAGCAGGCGCCGCCGACCGTGTCGTGGCGGCCCACCTGGTCGTCGGTCACCGTCATCAGCGGGGTGTGTTCGTTGGACATCAGCACGCTGCCCGTGGTCAGGAAGATGCCGCCCTGCGCGTGGATCGTGTCGGGCGCGCTGTAGCGGACCGACGTGTCGTGGGCGTCGTAGACGAGGAAGTCGACGGCCTGGTTGCCGTGCAGGTCGGTGATGGTGAGCGTCTCGCCGGCACGGACGACGGACGACCAGGCGGCGCGGGCCGCGACGACGGTGGTGCGTGCTTTCAGGTCCGGGCGCGTGCTCATGCGAGCCCCCTCGCGGCGAGGAATTCGGTGGTGTTGAGGAAGGCGCGACGGCCCTCGGGGCCGGCGTCCCACAGGGGGTCGCCCGGTCCGGTCGGCTCGGCGCGCCAGGCGAGCACCTCCAGCGGGGTGCTGACGTACTCGGGGCGCGGATCGGTCGGGTGCGGCACGTTCGCGATCAGCACGGTGACGTCCTGCTCGGCGCGCAGCGTCACGCTGCCGCCGGGGCCCGCAGAGCCGGTGAAGTCGAGGACGCCGTCCTCGCGTACCTCCACGCCCTGGAAGAAGGAGAGCGACGGTGGCAGGTCGCGCGGTTCAAGGCCGTTCTTCGCGGCCGCCAGCTTGAACAGCTCGCGGCCGGCGGGGGAGGGGCTCTGCGGGGTGCCGTCGCCGTACCGCTCGGTGTTGCGGACGAGCGTGGAGGTGCCGCACAGCGCGTCGTGCCGGCCGGAGGTGTCGGCGATCACCGAGGCGAGGACCCGGCCCTGGTCGGACAGCAGCAACTGACCCTGGCCCAGGTACGCGTTCCACTGGACCTTCACCGTGTCGGCGACGTTCAGCCGCTCCCAGGGCCGGTCGGCGGCGTACAGGAGCAGATGGGCGCAGGCGTCGCCGCGCAGGTCGGTCAGACGCAGCTCGGTGCCGCGGGCCAGGACCCGGTGCGTGTAGTTGCCGCCCGCGACGGTCTCGGCCCATACCAGGTGGCCGGCCTCGCAGGGCGGGGCCGGCCAGTCCCCGGCCGGGACGACGGGCATCGCCTCGCTGCGGGTGCCCTCCTGGGCACGCGCATGGGCGCGGGCTCCGTAAGTGGTCGTTGTCGCCATCGCGGGACCTCCGGCTCCGGGGTGCGGTCTTGTCACCAGGTCACTCACCAGGTCTTGGCACCAGGTCCGTCTTGTTGCCGGGCCCGTTTTCGGGGCCTGTTTCCGAGGGCTGTCACTGGGTCCTGCCAAGGGGGCGTGTGTTGCCCGGCCCTAATTTCTGTCGCTCGACAGAAATTAGGCGCGAGGCGCGTCACCGGCGTTGCCGCCGCGTTGCCGCTCGGTTACCGGGCCCTCACGAAGATCGCCGAGGGGTGTGGTGTGCGAGGATCGACCGTATGGGGACAGCGGGTGCACAACCGGGTCGACGGGTCGGCCGGCCACGAGCCGCGCAGCGGCCGGACAGCGGGCTGGAGCCACGTGCGGAACTCCTCACGGCCGCCGCGGAGTTGTTCACCACCCTCGGCTACGGGGCCACCTCCACCAGGGCGGTCGCCGAACGCGCCGGCATGCGCCAGGCGTCCATGTATCACTATGTCTCCGGCAAGGAGGAGCTGCTCGCCCAGCTCCTGGAGTCCACGGTCACGCCCTCACTGGCCTACGCCCGGGAGCTCCTCGCCGACGACACGGTCCCGGCCGAGGATCGGCTGTGGGAGCTGTGCCGGGGCGACGTGGAAGTGCTCTGCGGGGGGACGCACAACCTCGGAGGCCTCTATCTGCTGCCTGAGGTGCGTGCCGAGCGGTTCGCCGGTTTCCATGCCGTGCGGGCCGAACTCAAGGACGCCTACCGGCAGTTGATCGCCGCGACGGCGGCCGGTGGCGCGCTCGCCAAGAGTGCGCTCGACCTCCGCACGGACCTGGTGTTCGGGCTCATCGAGGGCGTCATCCTCGTCCACCGCTCCGACCCCGAGCGGCCCGTTTCGGTGTTCGCGGAGGCGACGGCGGACGCGGCCCTGCGCATCGTCGGGGTCTGAGCCGACGAGCTGCGGCGCACGGACACGTAACTCGTCACGGTGAGTGTTTTCGCACACCTGGTCGTCGTGACACACCGTGTACGAATGGAACCCCAGCGTGCAAATGGGTTCGAGCGTACTCCCCTCGTATGCCCGGTTTCAGGTGCTCTCTGAATATGACACGACGATGATCCGGTCGGACTAAGCTCGCCCGCAGCGCACCGAGTTGATGCGTATTCGTGCGCCTGTTCCCAAACAAGACGAAGATCCCGACATATCCATGACGTTCCCCCCCGCAAGCTCCCCCGACACCCCGCCGACTTGTCTCAGAGGGCCCACATGGTGAGTGTTCAAACTCCTCCAGGACGCCGTGAACTCCCGTACGCACGCGTGTTGTTGCTGCCCGCCATAGCGATGGCCGCGGCGACCGGGGGCGCCGTCGCACTGGTGACGGCGCCTGCCCGGACGGCTGTCGGCTGGTGCGGCGCCGTCGCCACACTGCTGGTGATCGCGACAGCGGCCGAAGCGATCCGCCGCGGCCGGACCCTGCGCGCCCGGAGCGCGGACCAGGCCCGTCACAGCGTGTATCTGGAACAACGGGTCGCCGCCCACGACGAGGAGATGACCCGCCTCGCCAAGGAGATCCTGCCGACCGCGCTCGAGCTGCTGCGCGGCGGGAATTCCCCCGGAGAGGTGATTAGCCACCTCGGTGACTACGAACCCGCGTGGCGCGAACTTCGCGAAGCGCAACTGTCGTTGCTCAAGAAGCTGCTCACCGTCGTCGACACCGAGGACGTCATGCGCGATGCCGCGCAGCGCTCCTTCGTCAACATCGCCCGCCGCGTCCAGGCGATCGTCCACCAGCAGGCCAACGAACTTCGGGAGATGGAGGAGGACCACGGCCGCAACCCCGAGGTCTTCAACGACCTGCTGCGCCTCGACCACGGCACCGCGCTGATCGGCCGGCTCGCCGACTCCATCTCGGTCCTCGGCGGCGGCCGCCCCGGCCGCCAGTGGCCCGAGCCCGTGGCGCTCTACAGCGTGCTGCGTGGCGCCATGTCCCGGATCCTGGAGTACGGGCGCATCGACCTGTCCTCCATCGCCAAGGTCAACGTCAAGGGCACCGCCGTCGAACCCGTCATCCACGCGGCCGCCGAACTCCTCGACAACGCCACCCGCTACTCGCCGCCGCAGACCAAGGTGCACGTCACCGCCACCGAGGTGCAGACCGGTGTCTGCATCGAGATCGAGGACGCCGGCGTAAGCCTGAGCGAGGAGGCCCGCGCCCGTGCCGAGGGCATGCTGGAGCGGGCCATGGCGGGCGTCGACCTGCAGGACCTCGGAGAGGACCCCCGTCTGGGCCTCGCCGTCGTCGGCCGGCTCTGCCGGACGTACGACATGCAGGTCTCGCTGCGCGCCTCCGCGTACGGCGGGGTCCGGGCCATCCTCGTCGTGCCGAGCGACATGCTCACCACCGAGCCCGGCGTCGGACTCGCGCACGGCATCGGCGCCACGGCCGTGCCCCAGCCCGAACTCGGGGCCCTTCCCGGCCCCAAGCGCACGATCAAGACGCGTCGCCCCACCAGCCCCAAGTTCGTCACTCCGGTCTCCGCGGAGGACGACGTCCCCGAGGTCACCGAGTGGACCGCCAACGGACTGCCGCAGCGCCGCAGCCGGGTCAAGACCTCCCTCACCCAGCGGTACGCCGAACAGGCCGCGATCGAGCAGGCCGAACGGGAGGGCCGGCCGACCATCTGGTCGACCGCCCGGCGCGAGCCCGAACCCGAGCCCGAGGAGAAGGCGCCCGAGCCCCCGCCGGGCCTGTGGGTCCAGGCGTTCTTCGACGGACTCAAGCGCCCGTCCTCCACCGCATTCACCCAGCCGACCAATGAACCGGCCCACGTCGAGGCCGATGACGAGGGGGACCTCAAGTGATCCAGCAGCGAGGCAACTTCGACTGGATGCTCCAGGACCTCGCCAAAGGCGTACCGGGCATCCAGATGATCGTGGTGCTCTCCGCCGACGGCCTGCGCATCGCCCGCCACGGCGGCGACCCGGACACCGCCGACCGCGTCGCCGCGGCCTGCGCGGGCCTGCAGAGCCTGGCCGGAGCCGTCGCCCAGGAGATCCCGGGCAGCGAGGGCGAGATGAAGATGGTCCTCATCGAGATCCACGGCGGCTACTTCTACCTGATGGCCGCCGGCCCCAACGCCTATCTCGCGGTACTGTCCGACGTACGTGCCGAACCGGGCTACATGAGTGCCCGCATGAGTGACCTGGTCATCCGGATCGGCGCGCATCTCACCAGCCCGCCGAGGCGCAACGGGCAGACCGTATGATTCCTCCGCAACGCCGACGGCGATACCCCAAGCAGGAGCCCGAGCCGTATTCCGGGCCTGCCCCGCAGCCCCTGCCGGACGCCGATCCGACGCACGCGCCGGACGACCAGCAGGCGCCCGAGGCGGAGAAGAAGAACCCCGAGCGGCTCTACGTGATCACCGGACCGGACGGCGTCGTCCGCACCGACCTCGACCTGGTCACGCTGATCGTGGCGAGCGCCGACCCGCCGGCCTCCGCCACGCCCGAGCAGGCGGCGCTGCTGCGGCTGTGCACGGCCCCGCTGTCCGTGGCCGAGTTGTCGGCCTATCTGAGCCTGCCGTTCAGCGTGGTGACCGTGCTGGTCAGCGAGTTGCTGACCGCCGAAATGGTGACGGCGCGCGCCCCGGTCATCCGCAAGGCGCTGGCCGACCGATCCCTTCTCGAAGCGGTGATGCATGGACTTCAAAAACTCTGACACCCTCACAGGTCCACGAGCGGAGGACCACCTCCCGCACACGGCCCAGGCGGCGGTGAAGATCGTCATCGTGGGTGGCTTCGGGGTCGGCAAGACCACCATGGTCGGCTCGGTCAGCGAGATCAAACCGCTGACCACCGAGGAGACCATGACGCAGGCCGGCGTCGGCGTCGACGACAACTACGGCTCCGAGACCAAGACGGCCACCACGGTGGCGATGGACTTCGGCCGCATCAGCATCAGCGAACAGCTCGTGCTGTACCTCTTCGGCACCCCCGGGCAGGAACGCTTCTGGTTCCTGTGGAACGGCCTGTTCGAGGGGGCGCTGGGCGCGGTCGTGCTGATCGACACCCGTCGGCTCGAGGTCAGCTTCGACGTCATGGGGCGCCTGGAGGAACGCGGTGTGCCGTTCGTGGTCGCCGTCAACACCTTCCCGGACGGGCCCCGTTACGCCATTGACCAACTGCGCACCGCGCTCGACCTGAGCGAGGACATCCCCATCGTCGAGTGCGACGCGCGCCGCCGTGCCTCCAGCCGGGACACCCTGCTCACCCTCATGCGTTTCCTGCACTCCCTCGCGATGTCGGGCGCGCTGAAGTGACCGCCGTACCCGCCCCCCACCGGCCCGCCCGCCACCCAGACCCAGACACCGGATCCACTTCGGAGCGATCACTGTGACGCCTGAATCCCACTCCCCGGCCGGTACGGACGCCGGCCTCGCCCCGCCGCCCGGCTGCCCCGCCCACGGCCGCGGCCCCGGAGGACTGCGCCGGCTCTACGGCCCCGAGGCGGAGAACCTCAGCGCCCTGTACGAACAACTCCGGGACGAACACGGCCCGGTGGCACCCGTGCTGCTCCACGACGACGTGCCGATGTGGGCGGTGCTCGGGCACGCCGAGAACCTGCACATGGTGCGCACGCCCTCGCAGTTCTGCCGGGACAGCCGCATCTGGACCCCGTTCCTTGACGGCATGGTCAAGCCCGACCACCCGCTGATGCCGCACATCGCCTGGCAGCCCATCGCGGCGCACGTCGAGGGCGACGAACACCTCAGGCTGCGCGGCGCGGTCAACGGCGCCATCTCGACGATCGACCCCCGCGGCATCCGCCGGCACATCAACCGCCACACCCAGCGCCTGGTCAACCGGTTCTGCGAGGAGGGCACCGCCGACCTGGTCAGCCAGTTCGCCGAGCACCTGCCGATGGCCGTGATGTGCGAGATCCTCGGTATGCCCGACGAGTACAACGACCGCATCGTGCAGGCCGCCCGCGACATGCTCCGGGGCACCGAGACCGCGATCGCCAGCAACGCGTACATCATGGACGCCCTCGGCCGGCTCACCGCACGCCGTCGAGCCCGGCCCGAGGAGGACTTCACCAGCTACCTCATCACCCACCCGGCGCGGCTCTCCGACGACGAGGTCCGAGAGCACCTGCGACTGGTGCTGATCGCCGCTTACGAGGCCACCGCCAACCTCATCGCGAACGTGCTGCGCATGGTGCTCACCGACCCGCGTTTCCGCGCCCAGCTCAACGGCGGTCAGATGACGGTGCCGGAAGCGGTCGAGCAGTCCCTGTGGGACGAGCCGCCGTTCAGCTCGATCTTCGCCTACTTCGCCAAGCAGGACACGGAGTTGGGCGGTCAGCGCATCCGCAGGGGTGACGGGCTCCTCTTCGGTATCGCGCCGGGCAACGTCGACCCCCGGGTGCGTCCCGACCTGGCCGCCCATATGCAGGGCAACCGCTCCCACCTCGCCTTCGGCGGCGGGCCGCACGAGTGTCCCGGCCAGGACATCGGCCGCGCCATCGCCGACACCGGCGTGGACGCGCTGCTGATGCGGCTGCCGGACGTCGAACTCGACTGTACCGAGGACGAGTTGACCTGGACCGAGTCGATGTCCTCACGCCACCTGGTGGAACTGCCGTCGCGGTTCGCGCCGAAGCCGCCGCAGGACGTCCTGCTCAAGCCGGGCCACCTGCCGATTCCGTCACAGCGCAACACATGGCAGGTCGGCACCCATCAGCCGGAGCCCGCACCCGCGCCCGGGGCCAAGCCGACACCGCAGTCGGCACCGCAGTCGGCACCACTCCCGGCACCGCAGCCGACCGCCGCCGCGCCGCGGCCCGCCCCGACGCCCGAACCGGCCCGCCCGCAGGGCGCCTGGCGCCGCTTCCTGCGCTGGTGGCGCGGCTACTGACCGGCGGCCCACCCGGCGGCCCACCCGTCGTACGACCTCCAGGCCTCAAGGGCCCGCCCGCTCCGGAACCGGTGCTCCACCCCCGTGACCGGATCGGTGAACTCCAGGACCCGCGCCAGTAGTTGGAGCGGTCGCCGGAAGTCACCGGCCGGCCCGGGGTCGGCCACCACCGGGTAGAGCGGGTCCCCGAGGATCGGCACGCCGAGCGTGTTCATGTGGACCCGCAACTGATGGGTCTGCCCGGTGGCGGGGACCAGCCGGTACCGGGCGAGCCCGTGCTCGCCGCCTGGGCCGTTGCCGCTGCCACCGGTGCCACTGCCGTCACCGGGCCGCTCGGCGAGTGCGACGTGGCTGATCGCGTTCGGCTCACCGGGCACTTCGTAGGCGGCGAGCACCCCGCGTTCCTTCACGATCCGGCTGCGCACGGTGTGGGGCAGGGCGAGCTCGGGGGCGTACGGGGCGACGGCCTCGTACTCCTTGCGCACCAGCCGGTCGCGGAACAGCGACTGGTAGGCGCCCCGCTCCTCGGGCCGTACGGTGAACAGCACGAGCCCCGCGGTGAGCCGGTCCAGCCGGTGCGCGGCGCCGAGTGCGGGGATGCCCAGCTCCCTGCGCAGCCGGGCGAGCGCGCTCTCGGTGACATGGCTGCCGCGCGGGGTGGTGGCCAGGAAGTGCGGCTTGTCGGCGACGACGATGTGCTCGTCCCGGTGGACGATCCGCACCGGGAACGGCACCGGCACCTCGGGGCGCAGCTCCCGGTGGAACCACACGAACATGCCCGGCACGTACGTCGCGTCCGCGGCCACCGCCCGGCCGTCCGCCCCGACGACCCGGCCCGTGTCGAACATCCCCTCGACGACACCGGCCTCGGCCGCGAGCCGCTCCACCAGATGCTCGCGCACCGTGGCCCAGGGCCCCTCCACGGGCAGCCGCACCCGCACCGGATCGACCCCGTCGCGCTGCGGCAGGGGAGAGGGCGGGATCCGTGTCTTTCGTCGCATCAGGACCAAGCGTACGAGGCCGACGGCGCCGCCACCCGCTCCGTCATGGGAGGGCCCCGCCCTGCGGCTTCTCGCCGGACGGCCGACCCAAGGGACGGACGTTGCACCGGCGACCCGCCCGCTCATAGGTTGACGCGATGGGACTCTTCGACAAGCTGACCGGAACCAGACATCCCGCCGACGGGGTCGCACCGGCCCCGGCCGAGGAGGTGCGGACGGCCCTGCTCGGCCTCAACCGGCCCGACGTCCCGTACGTCATCCGCGAAGGCGCCGCGGACGAGGCCGCGGACCTGGTGGCCCGGTGGCGGGTGGCGGAGCCCGCCTGGCAGACCCTCTTCATCGAGTCACAGCTGACGCGCGATGTCCGGATCGGGCTGCGTCTGGTTCAGGAGCGTCACGAGGTCCGGGTCCTCGAGGAAGGGTGGGAGGTCACCCGGGTCGGGAATCCGCCGAGGCTCAAGACCTCGGGGAGGTATACGCGCGGGCCGGACCGGACCGTGTCCCGCCGCCTGACGGTCCAGCGGGGGGAGAGCGGCCGGTTCGAAGCGACCGAGACGTTCCGCTTCGACAGCGCGGAACTGCGTGACCCGCTGCGGAACATCGTGCTCAAGTCGGGCTGGACCTGGCGCGGGGTGATCTTCGGCAAGCTGTGAGGCCGGCGGGGCGCCCTCCCCGCCGCCTCGGAGCGTGGACAGGGCGACTCATCGACCGTCCGAAGCCGCCTGTCCTCGCTGTGCCCAGGCCCGGTATCCGACTCCCGCGCCCACGGTGAACAGGAGGAACAGCACGGTGAACCACTGGAAGTACCAGTGCCCGCCCGTCGGGTCGTACACCGCGGCCCTCGGCCAGGCCAGGTTGACCGTCATGAAGAGGCCGTAGAGGAGCGCGAGGGCGTTGACCGGGACGCCCCAGTGGCCGAGGGAGAAGAGCTTGGTCCCGGTCTCGTCCGTGCCCTCGACGGCGAACTCGCCACGCAGACGGCGGACCAGCAGCGGGCCGGTGACCATCGCGTAAGCCAGGTACAGCATCACGATGCAGGTGGTGCCGATGGCCAGGAACGCGTCCGGGGAGGCGAAGTTGAGCAGCAGCAGGACAGCCGCGAGGACGCCTACCACCAAGGCCGGGGCGCTCGGCATGCCCGTACGGGGGTTGACCTTCGCGAGCTGGGCGGAGAAGGGGAGCCGGCCGTCGCGGGCCATCGAGAAGAGCATGCGGCAGGCCGCCGTCTGGATCGCGAGGGTCGCCACCGCGATCGCCACCACCACGTCGGCCAGCAGGACCCGGCCCACGCCGTCGCCCAGGCTGCTGGTGAGGACGTAGCTCAGGCCGTCGACGGACAGGTGCCCGTCGGTCAGGCTCGGAGCAGCGAGCAGTCCACCGAGGACGATCAGGGTGGCGAGCAGCCCGGCCGCGCCGAGCGCGACGAGGATGGTGCGGGGCGCGGTGCGCCTCGGGTGGTGTGTCTCCTCGCTCATCTCGCCCGCGCTGTCGAAGCCGATCATCACGTACGCCGCCGCGAAGGAGCCCACCATCAGGGCCCCGAACAGGCCGGACTGGGCGGCGGCCCCGGTGTGGAAGGTGATGCCGGGGGAGCGCTCGGAGTGGGTCAGCAGCAGGACGATGATCAGCACCGCGCCGATGATCTCGGCGGTGACGCCGACGCGGTTGATCAACGACATCACGCGGTTGTCGAGGATGTTCACCAGTGTGGTCAGCGCCAGCAGGATCACGCCGAGGACGGCCGCGTTGGCCGCGCCGTCCGCCGAGGTGACCGCCGTGTCGGTGCCGATCAGCTGGAAGCCGGACCAGATCGCCGGCAGCACCAACTGCAGCGCCAGCGCGGCCGCCGCGACCACCACGATCTGCCCGATCACCATGATCCAGCCGGCGAACCAGCCGAAGGTGAGGTTCGACAGACGCGACGACCACTGGTAGATCGCGCCCGAGATCGGATAACGCGCGGCCAGCTCGGCGAAACAGGCGGCCACCAGCAGCTGCCCGAGCAGCACGGCCGGCCAGGTCCAGAAGAAGACGGGGCCGCCGAACGCGTACCCGAAGGCGAAGAACTGGAAGACGGTGGTCAGGACGGAGATGAAGGAGAACCCGGCCGCGAACGACGCGTACCGGCCCAGGCTGCGGTGCAGTTCCTGGCGGTAGCCGAACTCCGCGAGGGAGCGGTCAGCGGAGGATTCTGGCGGATCGGGGCGTACGTCTGAGGGGGCGGTTGTCGTCACGGCGGCACCTGCCTTCGGCGCGAAGGAGCGGAGCGGAGGAGAGCGGAGGAGAGCGGAGAAGAGCGGAGAAGGGCGGAGGAGAGCTGGAGAGGAGCGAACGCGGGAGCAGAAGCAGCCGCAATTCCTGTCGGGTGACAGAAATTAGGGACGGGCTGTTTCGGCCGCGTCACGCGGTCATGTCCGCATCGGTCCCAAGTGCTCACGCCCTTGCCGTCCTAGCTCAATCGCGATACATCGTGTCTATTGCGCTTGAGGGTGGTTCACGATATGTTCGGCGACGGATATTCGGGAGCGAGGAGGTTGTCATGCCCGCGAGGCGCCGCAAGTTGAGCAATCCGCTCGCCCTGACTGTGCTGACCACGCTCTGGCAGAAGCCGATGCATCCGTACGAGATCGCGCAGACCATGCGCCAGCAGGGCAAGGACGCCAGCACGAAGATCAACTACGGCTCGCTGTACACCGTGGTGCAGAACCTCCAGAAGCACGGCTTCGTCGAGGTGACCGACGTGGAGCGGCAGGGCAACCGGCCCGAGCGCACGGTGTACGGGATCACCGAGGCCGGCCGTGAGGAGATGACCGAGTGGTTGTCGGACCTCGTCGCCGTCCCGGTGAAGGAGTTCCCGATCTTCGAGACCGCCCTCTCGCTGCTGGGCGCGCTGCCGCCCGACGACGTGGTTCGGTTGCTGAAGGAGCGGCTGGACGCCCTGGAGGTGCAGGTGGCGGGCGGGCGGGGAGTGCTGGACAAGTTCCGCGAGACGCTGCCGCGGCTGTTCCTCGTCGAGAGCGAGTACCAGCTGCACATGGCCGAGGCGCAGGCGGAGTGGGTGCGCGGTCTCCTGGAGGAGATCAGGACGGAGTCGCTGCCGGGCGTCGCGCAGTGGCGGCGGCTCCACGAGACGGGGGAGTGGCCACCGGACTTCACCTGACGAGCACCTGAGAAGAACAACCCCGGCAGGGCTGTTGGAGCAGCCCCGCCAGGGTTTCGAACCCCGAACAGGATCCACCGTGAGGCAGTTCCAGGCGATCGAGGTGCGGCACACCCAGGATAGCCCGGCGCTCTTCACGCGGATCGGCGACCACATTCGCTCATCCCAGAGAGAGCAGTCGACATGAGCAGTACTTCCGCGCCCGCGATCGAGGCGCGCCAACTGGTGAAGACGTACCCGGGTGACGTCACCGCGCTGAGCGGCCTGGACATCACCGTCCGAGCGGGCACCGTCTTCGGACTCCTCGGCCCCAACGGCGCCGGAAAGTCCACCACCGTCAAGATCCTCACCACCCTGGCCCGCCCCGACTCGGGCGCCGCCACCGTCGCCGGCCACGACGTGCTGCGCCACCCCGACCAAGTGCGCCGCGCGATCGGCGTGGTCAACCAGAACTCCGGCGCCGACCCCTCCGCCACCGGCCGCGAGAACCTCCAACTCCAGGGCAGGCTCTACGGCTTGAGGGGTGCCGCGCTCAGTCGCCGGGCCGACGAGCTGCTGGAGCGCTTCACCCTCGCGGACGCGGCCCGGCGCCCGGTGAAGGGCTACTCCGGTGGCATGCGGCGTCGCCTCGACGTCGCCCTCGGCCTGGTGCACCGGCCCGAGGTGCTCTTCCTCGACGAGCCCACCACCGGCCTCGATCCGCAGGCCCGCGGCGCCATGTGGGACGAGATCGGCCGCCTGGCCGGGGAGGAGGGTCTGACCATCCTGCTCACCACGCACTACCTGGAGGAGGCCGACCGGCTCGCCGAGCGCGTCGCCATCGTCGACCGTGGCCGGGTCGTCGTCGAGGGCACTCCCGACTCCCTCAAGGGCGAACTCCGAGGCGACGCGGTCCATGTGGAACTGCGCGCGGCGGTCGGCGAAGCCGGTCGTACGCTGCTGAAGAGCGCTCTCGGCGGACTGCCGGGCGTGCACGAGGTCCTGGTCGACGGGCACCGCGTCAGTGTCCGCGCCGACGACGGGGCCGCCGCGACCCCCGCGCTGCTCGGGGCACTCGAACGAGCCGGCGTCGGCGTCGCCACCGCGACCGTCGCCCGCCCGTCCCTCGACGACGTCTACCTGCGGTACACGGGCCGCCGTTACGCCGAGGCGGACACCGGGGCCGAGCGCGAGAGCGACGAGGGCCTCGTCCTCGCGGGAGGTGCGCGATGAGCACCGCCGTCTCCCAGACCTGGTACATGACGCAGCGTCAACTCATGGTGTTCGTACGGCAGCCCGCGTTCGCAGTGATCACCCTCGTCCAACCGGTGATCTGGCTCTTCCTGTTCGGGAACCTCTTCAAGGGCGTCGTCGAACTGGGCGGCTTCGGCACCACCTCGTACCTCGACTACCTGGTGCCGGGCGTGGTGGTGATGAGCGCCCTCGGCTCCAACATGTGGGCGGGGATGACCACACTGGACGAGATCCAGCGCGGCACGCTCAACCGCTTCCTGACCACACCGGTCAGCAGGGCCGCGCTGATGAACGGCAACGTCGTCAACAACGGCCTGGTCACCGCCCTCCAGTCGGTGATCATCGTCCTGCTCGGGCTGCTGGGCGGCGCCGACTACCCCGGCGGCATCGGCGGGATCGCCGTCCTGGTGTTCGCCGCGGTGCTGCTCGGCACGGTCTTCGGGGCGCTGTCCAACGCCCTGGGCATGCTGGTGCGGGAGCGGGAGTCGATCATCGGGATCAACACCTTCCTGCTGCTCCCGCTGACCTTCCTGTCCAGCGCCTTCATGGCGCCCGCGCAGATGCCGTCCTGGATGCGCCACATCGCCGACTTCAACCCGCTCGACTGGGCGATGGTTGCGGGCCGTTCGGCGATGTCGGGGGATCCGGACTGGGGCGACGTGCTCAGCCGGGGCGGCGCGCTGCTCGCGCTGGCGGTCGCCGCGGTATGGCTGTCGATCCGTACCTTCCGCTCCTATCAGCGGTCGGTATAGCCCGCCTCGGGTCAGGAGGGCGTGGAAGCGCCCTCCTGCTCGGCCTCGATACGCGCGTTCCAGTCCCGCTTGGAGGCCTGCCAGCCGTCCTCGTTGTGGCCCCGGCGCCAGTAGCCGGAGATCGACAGGTCCTCGCGCGCGACCCCGCGCTCGACGCGGAGCAGGTGGCGCAGTTCCTTCACGAAGTGCGCCTCGCCGTGCACGAACGCGTGCACCCGGCCCTCCGGGAACTCCAGCGACCGCACGGCCTCGACCAGTGCCTCGCCGACGGGCCGCTCGCCGCGGTGCAGCCAGACGACCTCCACGTCGGAGTCGATCTTCTGCTCCTCCTCCGGCCCGGAGACCTCCACGAAGGCATGGGCCCGGGCGCCGGCCGGCAGCGCCTCCAGGGACCGCGCGATCGCGGGCAGCGCGCTCTCGTCGCCGACGAGCAGATGCCAGTCGGCGCTCGGGTCCGGGGCGTAGGCGCCGCCCGGGCCCATGAACCGGACCGTCTCGCCCGGCTGCACCCGCAGTGCCCAGGGGCCGGCGAGACCCTCGTCGCCGTGGATCACGAAGTCCAGCGTCAGCTCGCGGTGTTCGGCATCCCAGGCACGCACGGTGTACGTCCGGGTCACCGGCCACTGCTCACGCGGGAACTCCGCGCGGATCCGCTCCAGGTCGAAGGGCTCCGGGTAGGTCGCCCCTCCGGCCGGGAAGAGCAACTTCACATAGTGATCGGTGCAGCCGTCCGGCGAGAACTCGGACAGGCTCTCGCCGCCGAGCACCACGCGCTGCATATGGGGAGTCAGCCGTTCGGTACGGATGACCTGCGCGGTGTGCGGTGTGCGCGGCTTGCGTCCCGGTCGTTCTGCCATGGCGGCCTCCCTGATCCTATAGTTAGGCTAACCTAAGCTAGCATCTCCCCGGGTGGAAGGTCCTCATGCGGGAGACCGCGGTCTCTTTAGCGGAAGTTTGCCCGCCTTCCGGGGAAACTTGCCCACGGGGAACGAGAGCACTGTTCACGATCACTGTTCACGCCGCGAGAGTGGCGAGCAGTCGCTGCAATGATCCACCCAGTCCCCAGCGGGCCGCCAGTTCCTCCAGTGCCACGGGATCGCGCGGGGTGCGCGGCAGCACGGTGTCGACTTCCGGCAGCGGGACGTCGTCCGCGACCCGGACGACCTTCGGGGCCACCGCCACATACGGCCGCGCCTCGTCCAGGCGCCGACGCTGCGACGGCGTCAGCTTCGCCTTCGGATCGTCGACCGCGGCCATGATCCCGGCCACGTCGCCGAACTCGGTGAGCAGTTTGGCCGCCGTCTTCTCGCCGATGCCGGGCACGCCCGGCAGGCCGTCGCTCGGGTCGCCGCGCAGCAGCGCCAGGTCCACGTACCCGCTGCCGTCGACGCCGTACTTCTCGCGCAGCCATGCCTCGTCCGTCAACTGCAGCGTGCCGACGCCCTTGAGCGGGTACAGCACGCGCACGCCGCGCGCGTCGTCCACCAGCTGGTACAGGTCACGGTCGCCGGTGACGATGTCGACCGGGCCCTCGGCGCGCGCGGTGAACGTGCCGATCACGTCGTCGGCCTCGTACCGGGCGACGCCCACGCGCGCGATGCCGAGCGCGTCGAGGACGGTCTCGATGATCGGCACCTGCGGTGAGAGGGTGTCCGGCACCTCCTCCTCGTCCGGGCCCGCCTCGTGCTCCTCGGCGACCCGGTGCGCCTTGTAGGAGGGGATGAGGTCGACTCGCCACTGGGGCCGCCAGTCGGCGTCCATGCACGCCACCAGATGGTCGGGGCGGTGGTCCTTGACCAGGCGGTCGATGAAGTCGAGGAGCCCGCGCACGGCGTTCACCGGTGTGCCGTCCGGGGCCTTCACGGACTCCGGGACGCCGAAGTAGGCGCGGAAGTAGAGCGAGGCGGTGTCAAGCAAAAGCCATTTTTCTGGGCGGGTCGACATGCGCACAGCATGCCACTGACGAGGGTACGACGCCGGGCTCGACGATGCCGCCGGGATCATGCTGAATCCCCGCCCATCTGCCACGGGGGGAGACAGGCGGACGGGGCGGCCTTGCGCTTATCGGCGCGGGTCTCGTACCCATCCGACCAGCCGGGGGTGAGGGCGCGCCCGGACATCCTGGCGAGATCGAAGTTGAACGTGTTCAAATAGCTGCTGTGCGGGTGACCGCGCAGCAGCTGGCGCGAGCACGCGGCAGGTACTACTAGGAGGGCATCGTGGGCGCAGGCGTCATCATCTGGGCAGTGTTCCTCTTCTACGTGCTCCTCATGGCGCCGTTCTGCGTCCTTGTCGGTGCGAAAACGTCCTCGCGCATGGGCTGGCTGATAGCAACTCCCGTGATTTTCTTGCCCCTCACCCTGTTGATCGCCGCTCTGATCCCTTGAGTGCTCACCGGCTGCGCGACCTGGACTGGCCGACGCAGATCGACTCTGCCTCGGGATGGCATTGTTCAGCTGGCACTGGCTTGGGACTCCCACAGACCTGACTCCCGTGGCTCGCCGCGCTCAATGCATCAGGAGCGGCCGGTCCCGTACGCTGACGCGCTCGGCGTTTCGGCGCATCAATGGGCAGGCTGATGATCTGCGAACGGTCGGGGATGGTGGCCTCCGTGGCGGCCGGTGGCGGGTCGCTCCAGCTGGGCCCGTCGTGGTCCAGCTATCCAAACCGGTTGCTTTGAACTGTATCCGTCCGGGACAGAGTTGGTAGCGCCCCTAAGACGGCCGAACGGGCGCCCCGGACGGCCATGTGCCCAGGAGCGCCCGCATGGACGCATTACCTGTCAGTCGGACAGCTGGCTGATGTGGTCGTCCGCGCTTAGTACGTCTACTACGTCGACGTCCGGGCCGTACTTGTTCCGCCAGTGAATATCGACTCTCTGAGGGTCGATACCTCGGCGGCCACGCGTACCCGGGCGGACGACGATGTGCGCGATGGCGCTCTCCAGCAGTGAGCGGCGGCCGTCCGTGTCGCGCCCCTCCCAGGCTTCAGTGAAGGTCTGGCCCAGCTCGACGTACTCGACGACGGGCTCGCTCGGCTGGGAGAGGAGCTGCCTACGCCGCGCCTTGAGCGAGCGGAGGTTGGCCAGCAGCTCCGCTTCCTTGTCGTCGTCGTCCACGTCCGCCAGTTCGGCGGTCGTCGCCTTGATCTCCGCCTCGACGGCGGCCAGGTCGGCGACTTCGCGGACGCTTTCGCGGACCTCGACGACCGAGTACCGCCCGACGAGATCGAGGAAGGTCCCCGTGATGTACTCCTCAATGCGCTCGGCGACGATCGAAACGCCGCGCTGACAGCCGGTGCCGTCGGACTTGCCCGAGCACGAGTACCGCACGACAGGTTTCGCTCCGCCGGTTCTGTTCACCCGCATCGAGCCGCCGCAGGTCGAGCACCGCAGCAGTCCGCCGGACAGCAGGCGCGCCCTGCGCTTCCGCTCGCCGCCGGGCGCCTTCGTCGGTGCCAGCAGCATGCGGAGTCGGGCCATGTCTTCGAGCGGCAGGATGGGTTCCCAGACCTGGGCCGGTTCTCCGTCGTCGTTGCGGACCAGCTTCCCGTTGTGGGTCATGTAGCCGAGCGATGCGTCCTGCGTCAGAACGATCCGCAGCGATGTCATGGACCAGGCGGCGGCCTTGCGGGGGTTTGACCCGGCGGCATTGAGTGCCGCCGTCGTGTAGTACAGCGACTTCCCGTCCAGGATCATGTCGGCGGCCTTGCGCACGTACGCGGCTTCGACGGGGTCGACCTCCAGCACCTTCCCGGCGCCTGTCGGGTTGTCGACGACGCGGTAGCCGTACGGCGCTGCTCCTCCGGGGTGGCGGCCGGCTTTCACGAGGGCTGCCCGCGCGGCGAGGACGCGGTCGCGGATGGTGGCGGCCTCGAACTCGGCGAACACGCCCAGGAGCTGAAGCAGCATGCGACCGGCGGACGTCGTCATGTCGAACGGCTCGGTGGCCGACACGAGCGACACCCCGGCCTTGGCCCACTCATCCGTCAGCGCGGCGAGGTCGGACACCGAACGCGCGACGCGGTCGATCCTCCAGACCAGCACGATGTCGGCACGCCCCGACTGGATGGCTTCGCGGACGCGGGTGAGGCCGGGGCGGTCCAGCCGCGTCCTGGTGGCGGAGACGTCGATGTCCTCGATGATTTCGGCGAGCGCCCAGCCCCGTGCCTGGCAGGTCGTCCGGATCAGCTCCCGCTGGCGCTCGATCGACGTGCTCTCGTCCGTGGCCTTGGAGATGCGGGCGTACCCGATCACCCGCCGGCCCTGGGAGAATGCAGTTGTCATGCGGGTAATAGTAAACACCTGCGATGCGTTGTCGCCGAGCATCAACAGGTTCGAAACGCATGACGCCGTACCGCACTCACAAGAGCGGTCGGCCACAACCCCGTTGGCAACGATGTGGTCGCAAGGCGCGGGCCAGGCGCGCGGAGCGGGACGGGTGGACGTAAACGTCCTGTGAACTGGAACACTTCAACGTTTGGTCACAAGGCGTCTGGGCAGGCGCCGCCACTAAGAGATGTGCTGGTTGCGCTTTCAACTGGTCGTGGCCTCGCGTCTCTGCTTCTGCCCGCCGAGACTAGAGGTACGCGTGTCATCCAGACTTGAGGCCGCAGGCCTTTACAAGGTGTTCGGAAGACGACCGGACAACGCTGTCGAGCAGCTGCGAAAGGGAGCCGACCGGGAGGAACTGCGTTCCGACGGCACCACGGCCGCCGTGATCGACGCGTCCTTCACCGTGGAACCCGGCGAGATCTTCGTGGTGATGGGTCTGTCCGGCTCCGGCAAGTCCACGCTGCTGCGGATGCTCAACGGACTCCTGGAGCCGACCGCGGGTCATGTCCGTTTCGACGATCAGGACCTGACCGCCCTCAGTGACCGCGCGCTGCGCGAGGTCCGCGCGCACAAGATCAGTATGGTCTTCCAGCACTTCGCGCTCTTCCCGCACCGCAGCGTCCTGGAGAACGCCGCCTACGGCCTGGCCGTCCAGGGGGTTCCCCGGCGTGAGCGCGAGGCGCGGGCCGCCGAGGCGCTCGCCCTGTGTGGACTGGCCGGCTGGGAGAAGTCCTGGCCCGACGAGCTGTCCGGCGGCATGCAGCAGCGTGTGGGCCTGGCCCGCGCCCTGGCCACCGACGCCGACCTGCTGCTCATGGACGAGTCGTTCAGCGCGCTGGACCCGCTGATCCGCCGTGACATGCAGGACCAGCTGATCGAGCTGCAAAAGGAACTCAAGAAGACCATCGTCTTCATCACACACGATCTCAACGAGGCCATGCGCCTGGGCGACCGCATCGCCGTCATGCGTGACGGCCGCATCGTGCAGATCGGCACCGCCGAGGACATCCTGATCCGCCCCGCGAACGACTACGTGGCCTCCTTCACCCAGGACGTCGATCGCTCCCGCATCCTCACCGCCGCCTCCGTCATGGACACCGAGGTGCGCGGCGACGAGGCGGACTGCGACTGCGAGACCGCCACCCCCGACACCCCGTTCGGTGAGCTCTGCGCGATCAGCGCGCGGCTGACGCACCCCGTCTCCGTCCTCGACAAGGACGGAGAACTAGTCGGCGTCGTCCCCCGGGCACGGCTCGTCGGCTTCCTCGGCGACGAGCACGGCGAACCCGCTCCGTGCGACTCACCCGGCGATCACGGCGTCGAGAAGGTGATCGCCCGTGCCTAGGATCCCGTTCGGTGACTGGGTCAACAGCACCGTCGAGTGGCTGCTCGACCACATGGCCTGGCTGTTCGACTTCCTCAAGACCGTCTTCGAGGGCTTCTACGACGGCATCGACACCGTCCTCCAGGCCCCGCACCCCCTGCTGCTCGCGGGCATCTTCGCCGTGATCGCGTTCTGGCTGCGCGGCGCGGTCGCGGGCGTGCTGACGTTCGTCGGGTTCGCGTTCGTGGACTCCCTCGAACTGTGGGACCACGCGATGATGACGTTGTCACTCGTCCTCGTCGCGACGATCATCGCCCTGGTCAGCGCGGTGCCGGTCGGCATCTGGGCGGCTCGTTCGGACCGGGTCAGCTCCCTCGTGCGGCCGGTCCTCGACTTCATGCAGACGCTGCCTGCGATGATCTACCTCATCCCGGCCATCCTCTTCTTCGGCTCGGGAGCCCCCGCCGGCATCGTCGCGACCCTGATCTTCGCCCTGGCCCCCGGCGTCCGCATGACGGAGCTGGGCATCCGTCAGGTCGACAAGGAACTGGTCGAGGCTGCCGACGCGTTCGGCACCGCCCCGCGCGACACCCTGCTGCGCATCCAGCTCCCGCTCGCCCTCCCCACGGTCATGGCCGGCGTCAACCAGGTCATCATGCTGGGCCTGTCCATGGCCGCCATCGCGGGCATGGTCGGTGCCGACGGACTGGGCGCCGACGTGAACGAGGCCCTCGGCCAGCTCAATGTCGGCCTCGGCTCCGAGGCAGGCATCTCCATCGTGATCCTGGCGATCTACCTCGACCGCATGACCAGCGCCCTGGGTACCCAGGCGTCCCCGACGGGCCGCCGCGCTCTCGCCAAGCTGCGCGCCGCCCACGGTGTGACGATCTCGAACTTCCGCCCGCGCCCCGCGGTCGCGGTCATCGGAATCGTCGTACTCGCACTGGTCGCGGGCGGCATGAGCGTCTTCGGCGGCTCGAAGGGCGAGACCATCGCCTCGGAAACGACGAACGTCGGCCAGGGCAAGAAGATCACCATTGGCTACATCCCCTGGGACGAGGGCGTCGCCTCCACCTTCCTGTGGCAGGAGGTCCTGGAACAGCGCGGCTTCGACGTCGAGACCAAGCAGCTCGAAGCGGGCCCGCTCTACACGTCGCTCGCCGCGGGCCAGCTCGACTTTCAGACGGACGCCTGGCTGCCGACCACTCACGCCGAGTACTGGAAGAAGTACGGCGCCAAGCTCGACGACCTCGGTGCCTGGTACGACCGGACGTCCCTGGAGCTGACCGTCCCGTCGTACATGAAGGACGTCAACTCCCTCGCCGACCTCAAGGGCAAGGCCTCCGAGTTCGGCGGCAAGATCACGGGCATCGAGTCCAGCGCCGGCATGATGGGCCTGCTCAAGAGCAAGGTCCTCAAGGAGTACGGCCTTGACAAGGAGTACCGGGTCGTCGACAGCTCGACGCCCGCCATGCTGGCCCAGCTGAAGCGGGCGTACTCCAAGAAGGAGCCGATCGTCGTCACGCTCTGGTCCCCGCACTGGGCGTACAGCGACTACGACCTGAAGAAGCTGAAGGACCCGAAGGGCGCCTGGGGTACCGGCGACGGCGTCCACACGATCGCCCGCAAGGGCTTCGCCGCGGACAACCCGGAAGCCGGCGAATGGCTCAAGAACTTCAAGCTGTCCGAGAAGCAGCTCACCGGTCTCGAGGCGGAGATCAACAAGGCTGGTGAGGGCAAACAGCAGGAGGCCGTGCGCGCCTGGCTGAAGCAGAACCCCGGCCTCGTCGACAAGATGGCCCCGGTCAAGAACGCCGAGGCCGCCAGCCCGGCTGAGGCGAAGCGCCCGCTGGACGTCGCCTGGTTCGCCTGGGACGAGGACATCGCCGTCACCCACCTGTGGAAGAACGTCCTGGAGCGGCGCGGCTACCGGCTGAACCTCAAGCAAATGGACGTCGGCCCCGTCTACACCGGCCTGGCCTCGGGCGACCTCGACCTCAACTTCGACGCCTGGCTGCCCTACGCCCAGCAGAACTACTGGGACAAGAGCAAGGACAGACTCAAGGATCTGGGGACCTGGTACCAGCCGACCTCACTGGAGGTCGCGGTGCCCTCGTACGTGAAGGGCGTCGACTCCCTGGAGGACCTCAAGGGCAAGGCGGACACCTTCGACGGGAAGATCATCGGCATCGAGCCTGGTACCGGCGAGATGAACCTCCTCAAGACGAAGGTGCTTCCCGGGTACGGCCTGGACAAGGAGTACAAGGTCGTCGACGGCTCCACGCCCGCGATGCTGGCCGAGCTCAAGCGCGCCTACGCCAAGAAGGAGCCCGTCGCGGTCGTCCTGTGGTCGCCGCACTGGGCGTACAGCCAGTACGACCTCACGAAGCTGAAGGACGACAAGAAGCTCTTCGGCGAGGGCAACACCATCCGCACGATCTCCAACGAGAAGTTCCCCGAGCAGTACCCGCAGCTCACGAAGTGGATCAAGAACTTCAGGATGAGCGAGGGCGAGCTCGGCAGCCTGGAGGCCGAGATCACCCAGCGCGGCCAGGGCAAGGAGCAGGAGGCGGTCGCCGCCTGGCTGAAGGAGCACCCGGAGATGGTCGACCGGATGACCCCGCAGTAACCGCCGTACCGAAGCCGCCCGAGGGGTGGGCCTCCCCACGCGTCCTGACAGCGTGTGGCGGGGTCCACCCCTCGGGTCATGCCCGGCCCCACGAAAGGATCCGGCCAACCACATAGAGCTACGTCCCTGCCCAAGCTTCGCCGTACGGTGTGAGCAGCCGGTGGGCGTACGCCCGCCACCCCGCGCGAGGACGGCGATCCGGGCGTTCGCCCGGCTGATCCGGGGACGGTCCACTGGCGCGAACCGTGAGTCCGACCGTGGGTCGCGGGAGGCAGATGTGACGGCCGCGTGAAACGTGTTGCCGAACATGCGTAGGGTGCAGACAGGTCATCAGGAGCGAAGTGCCCGAGCCGGGGCTGGAACAAGTGGACCGACGAGCCGAGGAGGGAGCCGTAGCGATGGGCGACCACAAAGAACAGCCTCTGCGGGTGGGCGCGGCCGTGCGCCGCCGACGTCGCGCGCTGGAGCTCACCCTCGCCGTCGTGGCGGAACGCAGCGGTCTGTCGGTCCCCTTCCTGAGCCAGATCGAGAACGAACGCGCGCGCCCCAGCCAGACCTCACTCGAAAAGGTCGCCGACGCCCTGCGCACCACCGCCGTGGAACTCCTGGCCGCCGCCGACCCGGCGTGCAGTGTCGACGTGGTCCGCGCGGAGGGTCTCGAGCCGCTGCTCGTGCCCCAGGTGCGGTCCCTGGTGCGCGGCCACCATCAGATGCACGCCTCGGAGTTCACCGGCGACCACGAGGCGGGCCGTGAGTTCCAGTACCGCAACGACCAGTTGCTGTACGTGGCCGACGGCGCCGTGGAGATCGAGGCGGAGGGCCGCGCGTACCGGCTGGGCCGCGGTGACACCCTGTACCTCACCGGCGGCGTCCGCCACCGCTGGCGGGCGACGGTGGCCGACACCCGCGTGATCGTCGTCGCGGTCGCCGAACACATCGAGGCGGTCCAGGACCGGCAGCGGTAGTGCGCGTCGTCTCGCTCGTCCCGTCGCTCACGGAGGCCGTCGCCGTCACCGTCCCCGGCACCCTCGTCGGCGCCACGGACTGGTGCACGCATCCGGCGGACCTCGACGTCGCCCGCGTCGGCGGTACCAAGAACCCCGACGTCGACCGGATCGTCGCCCTCGCCCCCGATCTGGTGATCGCCAACGAGGAGGAGAACCGTGCCCCCGACCTGGCGGCGCTGCGCACGGCCGGAGTCGAGGTGCTGGTGACGGAGGTGCGCGGGGTGCCGCAGGCCTTCGGCGAGTTGGCGCGGGTGCTCGACGCGTGCGGGGCGGAGCACCGGCCGCGCTGGCTGACGGAGGCGGAGGAGGCCTGGTCGGCCCTGCGGGCACCCGAACGCCGTACGACAGCGGTGGTACCGATCTGGCGGCGGCCGTGGATGGTGCTGGGCCGGGACACCTTCGCCGGCGACGTCCTGGCCCGCCTGGGTGTCGATCACCTGTACGCCGCCCACACCGAGCGCTATCCGCGGATCCCGGTCGAGGAGCTGCGGGCCGCCGCCCCGGACGTGGTCGTCCTCCCGGACGAGCCCTACCGCTTCACGGCCGACGACGGTCCGGAGGCCTTCCCGGGAGTGCCCTGCGCCCTCGTCAGCGGACGGCACCTGACGTGGTACGGGCCGTCACTGGCCGAGGCGCCACGGGCGCTGCACGAGGCGCTGCGAGCAGCTCGCCGCTGATCGGGCCGCGTGCGGTGTGCACAGCGGGCGGTCGGTGCCCACCGGGAAGGTGACCGCTCGGCAGGGGCCGCCGTGGCTGTCCGGGCGGCAGGTGCGCAGGGGTCGCCCGAGCGCTGAGGGCTGGGTCGGCCGGGCAGCGGTGAGCATGTCTTCACGGCCTCGTCGTCGCGGGGCCGCGACCAGGGAGTATGGCCCTATCAGGGCATAAGCTGTCTTTATGAGCGGCGCGGAGGGGCAGCAGGGCGAGGGACAGGCGCGAGCGGTGGGGGGCGGTGGCTCGCTCGGGCACCGGGTGCCCGATCTGGGGGCGCTGGAGCTGCTGCTGGCGGTGGCGCGGCTCGGCAGCCTGGGCGGGGCGGCGCGGGAGGTGGGGATCACGCAGCCTGCCGCCAGCAGCCGGATCCGCTCCATGGAGCGCCAGCTGGGGGTGGCGCTGGTGGACCGTTCGCCGCGCGGCTCCCGGCTGACGGACGCCGGGGCGCTGGTGACGGACTGGGCGCGGCGGATCGTGGCGGCGGCGGAGGCCTTCGACGTGGGCGCGCAGGCGCTGCGGGACCGTCGTGACTCCCGGCTGCGGGTGGCGGCGAGCATGACGATCGCCGAGTACCTGCTCCCGGGCTGGCTGCTCGCGCTGCGTGCCCAGCGGCCGGACACCGCGGTGTCGCTGCTCGCCGGCAACTCGACGGCGGTGGCGGAGCGGCTGCTGGCCGACGAGGCGGACCTCGGCTTCGTGGAGGGGCTCACCGTGCCGACGGGTCTGGACTCCGTGGTCATCGCCCACGACCACCTGATCGTGGTGACGGCACCGGAGCACCCCTGGGCCCGCCGTCGCGGTTCCCTGGAGGCCTCGGAGCTCGCCGTGACGCCGTTGATCCTGCGGGAGAAGGGATCGGGGACCCGGCAGGTCCTGGACGCGGCTCTGGGCGGCCTGGCACGACCACTGATCGAACTGTCGTCCACCACGGCGGTCAAGGCGGCGGTGGTCAGCGGCGCGGGGCCGGCGGTCCTGAGCGAACTGGCGGTCGGGGAGGAACTGGCGATGCGGCGGCTGGTGCGGGTACCGGTGGAGGGCGTCGCCCTGGCCCGGGACCTGCGCGCCGTATGGCCGACGGGCCACCGCCCGGTGGGCCCGGCGAGGGACCTGCTGTCCCTGACCCGGGGGTAGACCGGCCCACCTGTCCGGAGCTTGGCGGTGCCCCGTGGATGGGCCGGGTAGGGCGACAGGGGCGAAAAACCTTGGCGCACCGGCACAGGCGCCCCGCACCATGACGGGCATGACCCCCTCCGCCCCGCCCGCCACCGGCCTCCGCACCCCCTGGGAACACCTCCCGGAATCGGTACGCGACGCCGTCGCGGGCGTTCTCGGCGCCCCCGTCGTCCACGCCGTCACCCAGCCCGGCGGATTCTCCCCCGGCGTCGCCGCCCGTGTCCGTACCGTCGACGGACGCCGCGCCTTCGTCAAGGCGGTCGGCGTGGACACCAACCCGCACAGCCCGCACCTCCACCGCACCGAGGCCCGCAATGCCGCCGCCCTGCCACCCACCGTCCCCGCCCCCCGCCTCCTCGGCACCCACGACGACGGCACCTGGGTCGCCCTCGTCTACCAGGACGTGACCGGCCGCCAGCCCCATGTCCCGTGGCGGGAGCCCGAGTTGCGCCGAGTGCTGGACGCCGTGGGACAGCTCGCCCGCGCCCTCACCCCGTCCCCGCTCGACGCCCCGCCCGCCGCCACGGCCCTCGGCCACACCTTCGACGGCTGGCGCCAACTCCTCGACGGGCAGGAGACCACCCGGCTGCCGCCCGCCCACCTCGGCACGTGGACCACCACGAACCTGCCCCGCCTCGCCGAACTCGCCGCGCCCTGGCCCCGGGCCGTCACCGGCGACACCCTCGCCCACGCCGACCTGCGCGCCGACAACATCCTGCTCACCGACGACGACCGTGTCGTCTTCGTCGACTGGCCGCACGCCCTGCGCGCCGCCCCGTGGTTCGACCTGCTCGTCATGCTGCCCTGCGTCCGCGCCCAGGGCGGCCCGGACCCGGAGGAGGTGTTCGCAGGCCATCCCCTGGGCCGGGACGCCGACCCGGACGCCGTCACCGCCGCCCTCGCGGGCCTCGCCGGTTTCTTCCTGCGGCACTCCCTGCTGCCCCCGCCCCCGGGCATCCCGACCCTGCGCGCCTTCCAGCGGGCCCAGGGCGATGCCGCCCTGACCTGGCTCAGGCGTCGGCTCAGGTGGTCGTAGCGGCCTGACGGCTCAACCTGGTCGTGGCGCGGTCGGCGGCCGGCCATCGGCGCCAGTTCGGCGGCGGCACCCTGACGGCTCAGCGGCCCCTGGTGGCCTCGACCAGCGCCCGCATCACCCGCAGGTCGTCACCCATCTCCGGATGCCACTGCACGCCCATCACCCAGGACGGGCCGGGCAGCTCGACGGCCTCCACCGTCCCGTCGTCCGCGTACGCCGAGGGGACCAGATCCGTGCCGAGACGGTCCACGGCCTGGTGGTGGAAGGTCGGCACCGAGGACTCTTCGGGGACCACATCGGCGTACGACGTGCCCGGCACCGGTTTCACGGCGTGCCGGCCGAAGACCCCGGGCACCTCCGCGTGCCCGTCGAGGTGCTGTACGAGCGTGCCGCCCAGGGCGACGTTCAGCAACTGCATGCCCCGGCAGACCCCCAGCAGCGGGACACCGGCGGCGAGGGCGGCGTCGATCAGGGCGAGCTCCCAGGCGTCCCTCGCGGGAGCGGGCGGGCCGGTGCGCGGGTCGCGTTCGGCGCCGTAGCGGTGCGGCTCCACGTCCGGGCCGCCGGCGATCACCAGGCCGTCGATGCGGGCGACGGTCGCGGCGGCGTGCTCCGGCGCGTCCGGCGGGAGCATCGCCGCGAGTCCGCCGGCCCGCTGCACGAGCCGCGGATACCCGGCGGGCAGCAGCGCCGCCTCCAGCTCCCACATGCCCCAGCCCGCCCCGGCCTCCAGATACGTGCTGACACCGATCAGCGGCCTGCCCGCCATGTACCCCTCCGACCCCTCGATGGACCGCGGTCACCATTGCGGTCACAACAATGGACTGCGCTCAAACCTTTTCATCTCGGCGGCCTCCGCGACAGACCCTCCCCGTCACGTAGGTCCTATGCCCCCGTCCGTCGAGCCGGTCACGCCACTACCCGTCACGTCCGCCGAGCCGATCACGCCACGTCACGACAGGTCGAGTCCGTCACGCCAGGAACCCCCGCAGCAGCGCCGCCGTCCCCGCGCAGTGCTCCCGCATCATCTCCCGCGCCCCGTCCGCGTCGCCGTCGAGGACCGCCTCGACCAGAGCGGTGTGCTGACGCTGGGAGTGCTCCAGGTTGCGCACCAGGAGCGGGATGCAGTCGAGGAGGTCGTTCACCGAGGCCCGTACCGCCGCGTACCGCGCGGTCAGCGTGGGTGAGCCGGACAGCTCGGCGACGGTGAGGTGGAGCAGGGTGTCCAGGCGGCGGTACTCGGACAGCGGCGCGTCCCGCGTCGCCGCCAGAGCTCCTCGCAGCCGGTCCGCCTGCTCCTGCGACAGGCCGTGCGTGGCACACAGCCCGGCCGCCCCCACCTCCAGCACCTCACGGAAGCGCAGCACGTCCTCGATGTCGACCTCGGCGATCCGCCGCCGCAGCTCGTCCTCGCCGCCGACGTCCGCGCGCGGCAGGACGAACGTTCCGCCGTACCGTCCGCGCCGCGACTCGACCAGCCCCTGGTCCTGGAGCACCTTCAGGACCTCGCGCAGCGTCACCCGGCTGATTCCGAGCCGCTCCGCCAGCTCCCGCTCCGCCGGCAGCCGCTCACCGCCCGGTACCAGGCCCAGCCGGACGACCTGGAGGATCTGCTCCAGCGCCTCCTCGAAGCCGTTGCCGGCCCGCACCGGTCGCAGCACCGGCGTCAGCCGGTCGTCCGGGCCGCCGTCAGCGTCCAGCGACATATGGCCGTTCCCCCTTCCCAAGCAATGGTTCTCCGCAATACCTTATGGCTTCCGGCTGACCGTAGAAGCCGAAGGAGGCTTTCCCGTGGCAGACCGCACACCCCCGCTGAGCGTCGAGGAGCTGCACGCCCTCGTCGCCGGCGGTGAGATCGACACTGTCGTCCTGGCGTTCCCCGATATGCAAGGGCGGCTCCAGGGCAAGCGGTTCGCCGCACGCTTCTTCCTCGACGAGGTCCTCCAGCACGGCACCGAGGGCTGCAACTACCTCCTCGCCGTCGACACCGAGATGAACACGGTCGAGGGGTACGCCATGTCTTCCTGGGACCGGGGGTACGGCGACTTCGCCATGCACCCCGACCTGTCCACGCTCCGCCGCGTGCCCTGGAACGACGGTACGGCCATGCTGATCGCCGACCTCGCCTGGAACGACGGCTCCCCGGTCGTCGCCGCCCCCCGCCAGATCCTCCGTCGCCAGCTGGAGCGTCTCGCCGAGCACGGCTTCGCCGCGCAGGTCGGCACCGAGCTGGAGTTCATCGTCTTCAAGGACAGCTACGAGCAGGCGTGGGACGCCGACTACCGGGGCCTCACCCCGGCCAACCAGTACAACATCGACTACTCGGTGCTGGGGACCGGCCGTATCGAGCCCCTGCTGCGGCGCGTCCGCAACGAGATGGCCGCGGCCGGCCTCACCGTCGAGTCCGCCAAGGGCGAGTGCAACCCGGGCCAGCACGAGATCGTCTTCCGCTACGACGAGGCCCTGGTCACCTGCGACCAGCACGCCATCTACAAGACCGGCGCCAAGGAGATCGCCGCGCAGGAGGGCGTCTCCCTCACCTTCATGGCCAAGTACAACGAGCGCGAGGGCAACTCCTGCCACATCCACCTCTCCCTCACGGACGCGGCAGGCGCCAACGCCATGGTGGGCTCCGACCAGGACGAGGGCGGCATGTCGGAGGTGATGCGGTACTTCCTCGCCGGTCAGCTGGCCGCGCTGCGGGACTTCTCGCTCCTCTACGCCCCCAACATCAACTCGTACAAGAGGTTCCAGCCGGGCTCCTTCGCCCCGACCGCCGTCGCCTGGGGGTACGACAACCGCACCTGCGCCCTGAGGGTCGTGGGCCACGGACGTTCCCTGCGCTTCGAGAACCGGCTGCCCGGAGGTGACGTCAACCCGCACCTCGCGGTGGCCGGGCTGGTGGCGGCGGGCCTGTACGGCATCGAGCACAAGCTGGAGCTGCCCGAGGTCTGCACCGGCAACGCCTACGCCGGCGGCTACGCGCACGTCCCCACCACCCTCCGCGAGGCCGCCGAGCTCTGGGAGAACAGCCCGATCGCCAAGGCCGCCTTCGGTGACGAGGTCGTCGCCCACTACCGCAACATGGCGCGCGTCGAACTGGACGCCTTCGACGCCGCGGTGACCGACTGGGAGCTGCGCCGCTCCTTCGAACGCTTGTGAGGTTCTCCCGTGTCGAACGAGCTTGAGCTCCAGGTCCTCAACCCGGCCACCGAGGAGGTGGTCGCGACCGTCCCGGCCGCCACCGCCGCCGACGTGGACGCGGCCGTCGTACGCGCCACCAGGGCACAGGCCGGATGGGCCGCCCTCGCGCCCGCCGACCGGGCCCGACTGCTGCGCCGGTTCGCCGTCGCCGTGGACGAACACCTCGAGGAACTCGCACAGTTGGAGGTCCGGGAGGCCGGACACACCGTCGGCAACGCCCGCTGGGAGGCGGGCAACGTCCGGGACCTGCTCGACTACGCCGCCGGGGGAGTGGAGCGGCTGACGGGACATCAGATCCCGGTGCCCGGCGGCCTGAACGTCTCGATCCTCGAACCGCTCGGTGTGGTCGGCGTCATCGCGCCCTGGAACTTCCCCATGCCGATCGCGGCCTGGGGCACCGCACCGGCGCTCGCGGCGGGCAACGCGGTGATCCTCAAGCCCGCCGAGACGACCCCGCTGACCGCCCTGCGCCTGGCCGAACTCGCTCTGGAAGCAGGCCTCCCGGACGACCTCTTCCAGGTGCTGCCCGGCCATGGACCCGTCGCCGGCAACGCGCTCGTCGAACACCCCGGCGTGGCGAAGATCGTCTTCACCGGGTCGACAGCCGTGGGCCGACAGGTGGCGTCCAAGGGGTCCATGCTCCTCAAGCCCGTCACCCTCGAACTCGGCGGCAAGAGCCCCAACATCGTCTTCGCCGACGCCGACCTCGAGGCCGCCGCCGCCGCGGCTCCCATGGCCTTCCTCGACAACTCCGGCCAGGACTGCTGCGCCCGCACCCGCATCCTCGTCCAGCGCTCCGCCTACGACCGCTTCCTGGACCTGCTGGCCCCCGGGATCGAGTCGGTCCGGGTGGGCGACCCGGCCGACGAGCAGACCCAGATGGGCCCCCTGATCTCCAGGGCCCAACTGGACCGTGTCCGTTCGTACGTCGACCCGGACGCCTCCGGTCTGCGCGGCAAGGCCCCCGAAGGCCCCGGCTTCTGGTTCCCGCCCACCCTCCTGACCGGCGTCGACCCGCACGCCCGGGTGGCCGTCGAGGAGGTCTTCGGCCCGGTCGCGGTGGTCCTGCCCTTCGAGGACGAGGCGGAGGCCGTGGCCCTCGCCAACGCCACCGACTACGGCCTCTCCGGCTCCCTGTGGACCCGGGACGTCGGCCGCGCCCTGCGCGTCTCCCAAGCGGTCCGGGCGGGCAACCTGTCCGTCAACTCCCACTCCAGCGTCCGCTACTGGACGCCCTTCGGCGGCTTCAAACAGTCCGGCATCGGCCGCGAACTCGGCCCGGACGCCCTGGCCGCCTTCACCGAAACCAAGAACGTCTTCATCAGTACGGAGGGCCCCGCACAGTGACCGCATCCGACGACATCATCTGCCGCCGCCTGGTCGGCCGTACCGCCGTCATCACCGGAGCCGGCAGCGGCATCGGTCTCGCCACCGCGCGCCGGCTCGCCTCCGAGGGCGCCCACGTCGTCCTCGGCGACGTCGACGAGACGCGCGGCAAGGCGGCCGCCGAGGAGATCGGCGGGACGTTCGTGAAAGTCGACGTCACCGACCCCGAGCAGGTCGAGGCCCTCTTCAAGACGGCCCACGACACCTACGGCAGCGTAGACATCGCCTTCAACAACGCCGGCATCTCCCCGCCCGACGACGACTCCATCCTGGAGACCGGCCTGGAGGCCTGGAAGCGCGTCCAGGAGGTCAACCTGACCTCCGTCTACCTGTGCTGCAAGGCCGCGATCCCCTACATGCGGCGGCAGGGCAAGGGCTCCATCATCAACACCGCGTCCTTCGTGGCCCGGATGGGCGCGGCGACCTCGCAGATCTCGTACACCGCGTCCAAGGGCGGCGTCCTGGCCATGTCCCGTGAACTGGGCGTGCAGTTCGCGCGGGAGGGCATCCGGGTCAACGCGCTCTGCCCGGGCCCGGTCAACACCCCCCTGCTCCAGGAACTGTTCGCCAAGGACCCGGAGCGGGCCGCGCGCCGCCTGGTCCACATCCCCGTCGGCCGGTTCGCCGAGGCCGAGGAGATCGCCGCCGCCGTCGCCTTCCTGGCCAGCGACGACTCCTCGTTCGTGAACGCCACCGACTTCCTGGTGGACGGCGGGATCTCGGGGGCGTACGTCACACCGCTGTAGGCGCGTCCTACAGTTCCGGAATGAGCATGACGCCTCCGCCCGGCTGGTACCCCGACCCCTCGGCCCCGCATCTGGAGCGTTGGTGGGACGGGACCACGTGGACCGACCACCGGCGCTCCCCGGACGCCCCCGGGCGGCCGCAGGCCGCCGACGGGGCCTCCGGGCGGGCCAAGGCCATCGCCCTGGGCACCGCCGGGGTCGTCCTCGTCGCCGCGATCGTCACGGGCGCGTTCGTACTCCGCGAGAACGGCGGCGGTACGGACGTGAACACCGCGCCCACGCCGGTGGCCCCCACGTCGGCACCGGCGAGCGAGGAGCCCTCACCGGCCGCCTCCTCGCCGACCCCTTCCGCGCCGTCCGCCGACGACCCGGCCGTCGTGGTGGACCAACTCAACGGCATCACCCTGCCGTTGCGCGACGGCTGGACCAGGCCGGAGAACGTCGCCGAGGACGACGTCGTCATGATGCGGGACGACGGGACGTACGACTGCCCGGCCGGCGTCGGCCTCTGCCGGCACGGCCTGGTCTTCTCCCGCACGGTCACCGAGAACGACGTGCGCTCACCCAAGACCCTCGCCCTGGCGGACATCTCGAAGGCGGCCGACGAGGCCTACGACCACGACTCCCTGGACCGTCGCCCCTACGGCGGCATCGCGTCGCACCAGAAGGTCGGATCCGGGCAGGTCGCGGTGGCGGGCCGCGCCGGGTACTTCGTGCGCTGGCGGGTGAAGACCGTCAAGGGCCCCGGCGGCTATGTGCAGTCGCTGGTCTTCCCCTCCAGCGTCGGCAGCGAGTCGCCGGTCCTCGTACGGTTCGTCTTCGACGCGGGCCCGGACGGACCGCCGCTCGCCGACATGGACCGGATCACCAAGGGGATCCGGTCGGTCGGCGACACGGACCCGGGCGGCGGCGTGGGCAGCAGCCTCGGGCCCTCGACCTAGCGGCCGCGGTCGCTTCGGCCCGGCTAGAGGAAGGTGTGGCCTTCCCCGCGATACGTCGGGACCGTCGCCGTCACCGCGTCCCCCTCGATCAGGTGCAGCACGTCGAACCGCTCGCACAACTCGCCGGCCTTGGCGTGCCGGAACCACACCTTGTCACCGACGAGGAGGTCGTCGGCGGGGGAGCCGAGCAGCGGCGTCTGCACCTCGCCGGGCCCTTCCTGGGGGTCGTACTTCAGCCCCTCCGGCAGATACGGCACCGGCAGCCGGTCGGGTCCGGGCGCGCCCGACGCGGGGTAGCCGCCGCCGAGGACGGTCACGACACCGACCCCCGGCCGCCGGACCACCGGCTGGGCGAAGAGTGCCGCCGGACGCCCGCTGAACGACGTGTAGTTGTCGAACAGCCGCGGTACGTACAGTCCTGACCCGGCGGCGATCTCGGTGACCGCGTCCTCCGCGGCGGTGTGCTGCACACTGCCCGTGCCGCCGCCGTTGACGAACTCCAGGTCCGGTACGACGGCCCGCACCGCGCGCACCACCGCCGCACGCCGCTCGGCGAGTTCGCGGCGCGCGGTGGCCTGCATCAGCCGCACCGCACGCGAGCGCAGCGGCCGTCCGGCGACGGCGTCCCCGACACCGGCGATGTGCCCCTCGTACGCCATGATCCCCACGACCTTGAACCCCGGCCGCCGGGCCACGGCACGGGCCAGGTCGGCCACCTGGGCCGGGGAGTGCAACGGGGAGCGGCGGGCGCCGACCCGTACCCGGCCGCCGAGGAGCTTGAGCGCGGTGTCCAACTCCAGGCAGACTCGGATGACTTCGCGTCCGCCGCCGCGGGCGTCGTCGATCAGCCCGAGCTGCGCGGGGTCGTCGACCATCACGGTCACGGCGGCGGCGAGCTTGGGGTCGGACGCCAGCTCGGCGAACCCGGCGCGGTCGGCGGAGGGGTAGGCGAGCAGGACGTCGTCGAATCCGCTCCGGGCCAGCCACAGGGACTCGGCGAGGGTGAAGGACATGAGGCCCGCGAAGCCGTCCCGCGCCAGCACGCGTTCCAGCAGGGCCCGGCAGCGTACGGACTTGCTGGCGACCCGGACCGGTTTGCCGTCGGCACGGCGGACGAGATCGTCCGCGTTGGCGTCGAAGGCGTCCAGGTCCACGATCGCGAGGGGGGCGTCGAGATGGGCGGTGGCCCGGTCGTAACGGGCCCGGTCGGCGGCGCGCGCAGTCATGAACGCAGCCTGCCAGACAGGATTACCGCAGGGTAGGGGGATGTTCCGGGCAGATGCCCCGGGGGCACGGACTGGTTCCCGTTTGCCCGGCAACAACCCGTAGAGTGACGCGCACGCACGGAGGACCGCTCCGTCCCCGGCCGCACGTCCGCGCCGGGATGGCGGTCCGTCCATGCGGGTATGCCTGCCCGGGACGGCCGAGTCCACGCCGGGCCCGGCCGACGGTGACAACGGCCCGTGTGCGTGGAGACGACCCGGGCGCGAGGAAACGGGGGGTGCATGAGCACGGAAGCGCGGCGCGCCCCCATTCCCCCACGCCCGCCCCAGCCGCCGACGGCGGGGACCGGGGAGAGTGGTTCGTCGGAGCCCGGTTCGGAGACCGGGTCCGGGGCCGGCGGGGACGCCGCTCCCGATTCCGCCGACGGTTCACTCAGGGGGAGCGGGGGCGTTTTCGGGGCTCGCTCGATACCGACGGGCGGAGGGGCCCCTGCTGCCGGCACCGGGCCGGTGGGTGCGGGGCCTTCGGCATCGGATGCCTCGGGGACGCATTCCGCGTCCGCGGCACGGGGCGCGGCCGGGGCCCGTTCGGTGCGTGGGGGTGTGTTCGGCTCGGGCGACCGCGGGTCTGGTTCCGGGACGGTCGGTGGAAGTGGCGCAGGCTCCGGGGCCGGCGCGTACGCTCGCCGCGACGGTGAGTCCGACGGCGAGGAGGCGGGACGCGCGACCTCCGCGCGGCACATCGGCCCCCGCATCCCGAACCTGCGGGCACCGTCCTTCGGAACCGACGGTTCCTCCTCGACGCCGCCCCCACCCCGGGCCTCGGCCCGTTTCCCCGACACCCCACCGACGACCGACCGCGTGCCGCCCCGGCCCAGCGGGAGCCCGGCCTCGGGTGGACATCTGCCGCCTCGACCGACTTCCGGGGCCCCGGCGTCGGACCCCATACCGCCCCGCCCGGGCCATCGGCCTCCGGCGCCGCCGCGCCGTACCTCGGCACCCGCCGAGACCGCGTCGGAGACAACGTTCCGCCTCCGTCCGGTCCCCCCGGCCCCCGCACAGCGACGGCCGGACTCGGGCCCGAGTGCGGCCCCGTCGGCACCGCGGCCCGCCGCCCGCGCGGGCTCCGCGTCCACCGATCCTTTCGGAGAGCCCCGCTCCCCGGGTGGCCGGCCGGCCGGCTCACAGGCAGCCGGCTCCGCCGCCTCCGGGGGTCCGCAGCGGCCTGACTCCCGACCCGGCTCCGCCCCTCCCGCACCCCGGTCCGGTGGTGCCCGCTCGAATCCCGCGCCCGAACCGCACCCCGGCTCCGCAGCGTCCGCCGCGCAACCAGGCGCTCACCCAAGCACCCCGCCCGCGCCCGCCCGCCCCGGCTTCCCGCCCCACCCGGCCCGGCAGACGCCGGGCGGCCCCGGCAGCGACAGTGGCTCGGACCTGCCGTTCGCGACGCCCCCCGTGCCCAGGAGCGCTCCGTACACGCAGCCGGCGCCCCCCAGGCCCCGGAGCCGACCCCAACCGTCCTCCGCGCCGACAGGTCCTGAGAACCGCCCGCAGTCCCCGTCGACGTCCACCGGCTCCGGAAGCCGCCCGCAGCCCTCGTCCACGACCCCTGGCTCCCGCCCCCCTGCGCAGCCCCCGTCGGCACTCCTCACCCCCGGCGGCCACGCACGTACCTCTTCGCCCGAGGCCCCCGCGGCACCCCACCTGCGGAGCCGCTCCGATTCCGTCGGTCGCGGACCGGATCCCGCGCTCTCCTGGAGCGCGCCCATGACACCCGGAGCAGTCCCTGGTTCGGGGCGGCCCATCGTGTCGTTCGGGGAGCCCGAGGGGTATCGCGAGCAGGCCCGCCCGCGGACGCTCCCGGTGTGGGTCCGGCCCCGGGTCGCCGCCGCGGCGGCGTGCGTCGTGCTCGGTCTGGGGCTCATCGGTGGTGCCGTGACCGGGAGTTGGCTCGTGGGGGAGCCGGGGCAGAGCGGGAAGCGGGACAGCTTCGCCGCGGCCGGCGGGCTGTGGCACAGCGTTCCGGTGGATCAGCTGTTCCCGCCCACCGTGGCGGGCCAGGGCGCCGGCCCCGGCCGCGCCGACCGCACCTGGACCCGCATCGCCGTCGCCCCGGACACCGACTGCGAGAACGCCTTCGACCCCCTGCTGAGCAAGGCCCTCGCACCCGTCGGCTGCGAGCGGCTGCTGCGCGCCACCTACACGGACGCCACGCAGAGCTACGTCACCACCGTCGGTCTCCTCTTCACCAAGGCCGACGCCACCGCGATGAGCGCCCTCGCCAAGGGGTTCAAGGACCAGGGCCTCGCCGACCGCACCGACCTCATGCCCCGCCCGTACGCCGCCAAGGGCACCGTCGCCGCCCGCTTCGGCGCCGAGCAGCGCGCCTCCTGGACCGTGTCCGTCCTCACCGACGCCCCCGTCGTGGTGTACGCCGTCTCCGGCTGGGCCGACGGTCGTACCGTGGACGACCCGCAGCCCGCCGCGCAGGCCATGGCCTCCGGCGCCACCACCGCCCCCGCCCAGGCCGGCCTCGGCAACGAGGCGCAGGGCCTCGCCGACCGTGTCGAACGCGGCCTGCGCAAGACCGTCAGCTCACCCACGGAGCCGCCCTCATGAGCCGCATGAGCCGCATGAGCCGAGTGAGTCCCACCAGCGGCCTGAGCGTCGGGACCCGCCGAGCGGGCCTCCTGAGCGTCCTTCTCACCGCCTCCGTCGCCCTCGTGCCGCCCACCGCCGCGCACGCCGACAGCATCCGCGCCGAGCAGTGGGCCCTCAACGCCATGCACACCGAGCAGGCCTGGCGCACCACGAAGGGCGCGGGCGTCACCGTCGCCGTCCTGGACACCGGCGTGGAGGCCGACCACCCCGACCTCGTCGGCAACGTCCTCACCGGCAAGGACATGATCGGCTTCGGCGCGGAGGACGGCGACCGCGCCTGGGCCCGTCACGGCACCGCGATGGCCGGGATCATCGCCGGCCACGGACACGGCGCCGGCAACGCCGACGGCGTCATGGGCATCGCCCCCGAGGCCAAGATCCTCCCCGTCCGGGTGATCCTCGAGGACAAGGACCCGGCCCGCGCCAAGGCGCGCAGCATCCGGGGCAACGCCCTCGCCGATGGCATCCGCTGGGCCGCCGACCAGGGCGCCGACGTCATCAACCTCTCCCTCGGCGACGACTCCGCCTCCGCGCACCCCGAACCCACCGAGGACGAGGCCGTCCAATACGCGCTGAAGAAGGGTTCCGTCGTCGTCGCCTCGGCAGGCAACGGCGGCGAGAAGGGCGACCACATCTCCTACCCGGCCGCCTACCCGGGCGTCATCGCCGTGACCGCCGTCGACCGCTTCGGCACCCGCGCCTCCTTCTCCACCCGCCGCTGGTACGCGACGGTCAGCGCCCCCGGCGTCAACGTCGTCATCGCCGACCCCGACCACAAGTACTACGAGGGCTGGGGCACCAGCGCCGCCTCCGCCTTCGTCTCCGGCGCGGTCGCGCTGATCAGGGCCGCCGACCCCGGCCTGACCCCCGCCCAGGTCAAGAAGCTCTTGGAGGACACGGCCCGCAACGCCCCGGCCGGCGGCCGTGACGACTCCCGGGGCTTCGGCTTCGTCGACCCGGCCGCTGCCCTCGCCGAGGCCGGCGGCCTCAAGCCGGAGGATCTGAAGTCCGCCTCGTACGGCGACAAGTACTTCGGCTCCGGCCCGGGCACCGCCGACGAGGACGACGGCCCGGCCGGCTGGGCGGCCTCCCTCGCGGGCGGCGCCGGGGGCCTGCTGCTGGTCGGCGCGGTGGTCCTGTGGCGCGGCCGCCGCCGTGCACCGCGCTCCTACGACGGCTACGAGTCCCAGGACGGCTGGACATGATCGCCGACCTGCAGTGTGTGGTGCTGGACTGCGCCGAGCCCGGGCGACTGGCCGAGTTCTACCGGTCGCTGCTCGGCGGCACCGTCAACCGGCCGGACCGGCGGTGGACGATCGGCGACGACTGGGCCACCCTGCACGCACGCTCGGGCCTGGTGCTCGCCTTCCAGCGGGTGGCCGACTACCAGGCCCCGCAGTGGCCGGATCCCGCCCGGCCCCAGCAGTTCCACCTGGACTTCGCCGTCACCGACCCGGACCGGGCGCAGGAGGAGGTGCTGGCCGCGGGCGCGACCCTGCTCGACGGCGGCTCCGACAGCCGGAGTTGGCGCGTCTACGCGGACCCGGCAGGGCATCCCTTCTGCCTGGTCCGCCACTGACCGGTCACCGCTCCGAAGACACCGAAGCGGCCGAGGCCGCGGAGTCCGACGACGCGGAGGCCGAGCCGGCCGCCCCGTCGGCCGTGAACACCGACACCGCCGCCTTCGCCGCCGCCTCGACCAGCGAAATCCCCCGCGCCTTCGTCGCGTTGCCCTTCGACAGCGCGGCCACCAGACAGTCATGGCCGTCCACGGTCACCCGCCCGATGCTGTTGATGTCCCACAGACCGGTGGTGCTGCGTGCCAGCCAGCCGTTCTTCAGCGCCCACGCGGAGCCGTCGGCCACCACCGACACCCCCCAGCGCTGATCGGCGGCTATCTGCCCCATCAGCCCCCGCAGATACGTCCGCGAGGCCTCGCTCAGCTCCGAGTCCGCCCCGAACACCTGCTGGAGCAGGGTGAGTTGGTCGATGGCCGTGGTCTGCGTGAGCCCCCACAGCGGCCCCTCGCCGCCCTCCGTCGCCCTGAGCCCGAACCGCTCGTTCGCGGCGTTCAGCCCGTCGGCCCCACCGATGTCCCGCCACAGCGCCGACGCCGCGTCGTTGTCGCTGTTCTCGATCATCGCGGTGGCGTACGACTTCTCCCGCGCGGTGAGACGCGTGCCCGCGTCCTGCGCCTGGAGCAGCACCGCCGCGAGGATGTCGACCTTGACGATGCTCGCCGTGTCGAAGGTCCCGTCGCCGTACCCGGCGCCGGCGCCGGAGTCGAGGTCCAGTACCGCCACCGACACCTCCGCGGTGTCCGCCACGCTGACCGTCTTCATGGCGGCGGCCAGCAGGGCGTCGTGACTGACCGTCGGCTCCGCCACGGGTTCCACCGATGTCTCCCCACTCCCCGAGGCCGAAGCCGCGGTCGAACCCGTGGCCGTCAAGGAGGCCGACGGCGTACCCGCCGACGATACGACGCCCGCACCGGAGTGCGCCTGCGCCTTCACGTACACCGTCCCCGCGGACGTGGCACCGACGACCGCGACGGAGGCGAGCGCGGTGTACAGCAGCGGGCGCCGCCGGGGCGGGCGGGAGCGGTGGCTTCGCGCGGCTCTGGAGGACTCCATGTCCGCGATGCTGGGGGCGTCGACTGTGCGACCCGTTAGACGGACGTTAGATGTGTGTCAGGGAAATCTGAGAAAACGGTGAAAGCCGTCACCAGCAGGTTTCCGGACCCGCACAAGCCCAGCAGCATCCCCCCGATAGGGTCGGTGACCGTGGCGAACAAGAACATTCCCGACCCCGGCTTCTCCGACGACGACGGTACGGCCGACCCCCGGCTGAGCGCGGCGCTGGCGGCCTGGGCGAAAGACCACGACGCCGAGGGACCCGTCCTGGAGGCGCTCAAGGGCGCCCGGCTCCTCGTCCCCGTCGTGGCCGTCCTCGGCGAGGTCGAGGAGGACGAGAACGGGCTGCGCCGCGAGAAGACCAGCGACATGGCCGTGCCGACGCTGAAAGCCGGCCACCGCACGGCCCTGCCGGCCTTCACCTCCACCGACTCGCTGGCCCGCTGGGACCCCGAGGCCCGCCCCGTCGCCGTACCCCTGCACCAGGCCCTCCAGGCCGCCGCGCACGAGAAGGCCGACACGCTCGTGCTCGATCTGGCCGGACCGGTGCCGTACGAGCTGAGGGGGTCCGCGCTGCTCGCGCTCGCCGAGGGCCGTACGACGGCCGATCCGCTCGCCGACCCGGCGGTCCGCGACGCGGTACGGACCGCGGTGGCCGCCGAGCCGGGTGTGCTCCGCGCTCACCTCGGGCCCGGACAGGCCGACGGAACCCTCGCCCTCGTACTGGACGCGTCCGCACCCCCGGCCGAGGCCGCCCGCGCGGTCGCCGAGCGGCTGGCCGCCGACGAGACGCTCAGGGCCCGCCTGGTGCGCGGCCTCGACCTGGCACTGCTGCCGGCCGGGGCGACGCCGCCGGGCGAGCCCTTGTACGTACGCGGATGAGCCGGCCGTGGAACTGACCGGCCGTGGAACGGACTAGCCGTAGATCGGGCCGGTGTACTTCTCGCCCGGGCCCTGGCCCGGCTCGTCCGGGACGAGGGAGGCCTCGCGGAACGCCAGCTGGAGCGACTTCAGGCCGTCCCGCAGCGGTGCCGCGTGGAAGGAGCTGATCTCGGTCGCGCTTCCGTCGAGCAGACCGGCGAGGGCGTGGATCAGCTTGCGGGCCTCGTCCAGGTCCTTGTACTTGTCGCCCTCCTCGGTCAGGCCGAGCTTCACGGCGGCGGCGCTCATCAGGTTGACGGCGACCGTCACGATCACCTCGACGGCGGGGACCTCGGCGATGTCGCGGGCCATCTCGTCGAAGTCGGGGCCGGTGGCGGACTCGGCGGACTCAGCAGGGGTGTCACTCATGCCCCACACGATAGAGCCCGGTGTACGACGGTTCGCACCACCCCCGGGTAGCTGCTAACCTTGTGTGATGACCGGCCGGGACAGCAATGCCCGGCCCACAAGTGGAGGCTCCGATCTCCCACCTGACCGTCCCTCGGGATGGCGGGTCACCCCGGTCAGGCGGCCACCATCGTTCCGTACGGACGATGGAGTCGCCCGAAAGTGCGCCCCGCGGCATCACCGCGGCGGTGCTCCGGTAGTGCTTGGAGCCCCGCCTGTGATCGTCCCGGGGCATTTTTTGTGCTTCGGCGCGGTTAGGTCTGTCTAATAGAGACAAACGCGGCCGTCCGCCAGATGGTCGTGTGGTGCTAACCGAGGAGGATCCATCAGCGCCGAGCCCCGCATCAACGACCGGATTCGCGTTCCCGAGGTGCGACTTGTCGGTCCCAGTGGCGAGCAGGTGGGCATTGTCCCGCTGGCCAAGGCACTGGAGCTTGCACAGGAGTACGACCTGGACCTGGTCGAGGTGGCGGCGACCGCCCGTCCGCCTGTGTGCAAGCTCATGGACTACGGGAAGTTCAAGTACGAGTCGGCCATGAAGGCCCGTGAGGCGCGCAAGAACCAGGCGCACACGGTCATCAAGGAAATGAAGCTCCGGCCGAAGATCGACCCGCACGACTATGACACCAAGAAGGGTCACGTCGTCCGGTTCCTCAAGCAGGGCGACAAGGTCAAGATCACGATCATGTTCCGTGGTCGCGAGCAGTCCCGGCCCGAGCTGGGTTACCGACTGCTGCAGCGTCTCGCGGAGGACGTGGCCGACCTCGGTTTCGTGGAGTCGAACCCGAAGCAGGACGGCCGAAACATGATCATGGTTCTCGGTCCGCACAAGAAGAAGACCGAGGCGATGGCCGAGGCTCGCCAGGCGCAGGAAGCCCGCAAGGCCGAAGCGAAGGCCAACCCCGGCAAGTCGCAGAACGCCGCGGAGTCCGACGACGTGGAGATCGAGCACGTCGTGGAGGACGCCGAGGCTCCTGCCGAGGCTTCCGCCGACGCGTGATCCCCGGGGACGCGAGTCCCCAGGACGTAACCGATACAAGAGCGACGCTCCACCGTGCCCGGTTTTCGTGACCGGGCATCGGAGCGCCACCGACGAGGAGTGAACGGCGCCATGCCGAAGAACAAGACGCACAGCGGTGCCAAGAAGCGCTTTCGGGTGACCGGGTCGGGCAAGGTGCTCCGCCAGCGTGCCAACCGCCGCCACTACCTGGAGCACAAGCCCTCGACGCTGACCCGCCGCCTGGCCGGCACCGTCGAGCTGGCGCCGGGCGACGCCGCCAAGGTGAAGAAGCTCCTCGGGATGTAGTGCGCGCCCTGCGTGGGCAGGGCGCAGCCGATATCCGGGACCAAGCCGTTCTCGGGTCACCCTCGTGACCCAGCACAAGGAGTTAACAAGTGGCACGCGTCAAGCGGGCAGTCAACGCCCACAAGAAGCGCCGGGCGATCCTCGAGCAGGCCTCCGGCTACCGCGGTCAGCGTTCGCGCCTGTACCGCAAGGCCAAGGAGCAGGTCACCCACTCGCTGGTCTACAACTACAACGACCGCAAGAAGCGCAAGGGTGACTTCCGTCGGCTGTGGATCCAGCGCATCAACGCCGCTGCCCGCGCCAACGGCATCACCTACAACCGCTTCATCCAGGGTCTGAACGCCGCGAACATCGAGGTCGACCGCAAGATCCTGGCCGAGCTCGCCGTGAACGACGCGAGCGCGTTCGCCGCGCTCGTCGAGGCGGCCCAGAAGGCGCTGCCGAGCGACGTCAACGCCCCGAAGGCGGCGTGACGCCGACGCCGGCTGTAGTCCGACGTGACTTTCCGGACCCGTAGGCTTCGCGGCCTGCGGGTCCGTTGCGTTTGAGTGGTGCGGACGGATTCGGCACCTCCACGCCGCGGAGCGCGGGCGTGGGGATCCCCCAGGTCGTCCGCCGTCGTGGTTGGCCGCCGTCGCGGCGGACAGAAGATCTGAAAGTGAGCCTCATGCCCCCCGCCACCCCCGAGCTGATCTCCCCCCGTTCCCCCCGCGTCTCCGCCGCCCGGCGGCTCGCCAGGCGGAACTTCCGGGGGAAGGAGCGGCTGTTCCTCGCGGAGGGGCCGCAGGCGGTGCGGGAGGCGGCGGCGCACGCGTCCACGTTGGTCGAGTTGTTCGCCACGCTCGACGCCGCGGAGCGGTACGCCGACATCATCGGGGAGGCGCGTGCCGCCGGGGCGCGGGTGCACCTGGCCGACGATCTTGTGATCGCCGACATCTCGACCACCGTCACCCCGCAGGGCCTCGTCGGCGTCTGCCGCTTCCTCGACACGCCCTTCGAGGACATCCTGCGGGGCCGGCCCAAGCTCGTCGCCGTGCTCGCCCACGTACGGGATCCCGGGAACGCCGGCACCGTGCTGCGCTGCGCGGACGCCGCCGGCGCCGAGGCCGTCGTCCTCACCGACGCCTCCGTCGACCTGTACAACCCCAAGACCGTACGGGCGTCCGTCGGGTCCCTGTTCCACCTCCCCGTCGCTGTCGGCGTGCCCGTCGAGCAGGCCGTCGCCGGACTCAAGGACGCCGGTGTGCGGATCCTCGCCGCCGACGGTGCCGGGACCGACGATCTCGATGACGAACTGGACAAGGGGACCATGGGCGGGCCGACCGCCTGGGTGTTCGGGAACGAGGCCTGGGGGCTGCCGGAGGAGACCCGCGCGCTCGCGGACGCCGTGGTGCGCGTCCCGATCCACGGGAAGGCCGAGAGTCTGAACCTCGCCACCGCGGCCGCCGTATGTCTCTATGCGTCAGCCCGTGCACAGCGTGCCTCCGCAGGGTGCCGTTCCGTCACCGAGAGCTAGTAGGGTGACCAGCTCGGGGGCCCACTGCGCCAGCTGAGAGGCCGTCTGAGAGGTGGGGTACGGGGATGAGCGTCGGCACGAGCAGCGCACCGGGGGCACGGAATGTGCGGCACCCGTCCGCGGCCCGGCCCGGTGATCTCGCCGAGCTCGGCATCGACCCCGACCAGCTGCCCGACGGCCTGGTCGTCGCCGACGAGCACGGGCACGTGATCTGCTTCAACGCCGCCGCCGAACGCATCACCGCCGTCCCCGCCGCCGCCGCCCTCGGGCAGCGGCTGGAGAAGGCCCTCCCCCTGGAGGACCTGGAAGGACGTCGCTGGTGGCAGCTGACCGACCCGTACGGCGGCCTCGCGATCCGGTTCCGCCAGCCCGAGCGCAACCTCCTGCTGCCCGGCGGCCGTGAGGTCCTCGTCTCCGCGCGTTACGTCCGTACCGCGCCCACCGGAGCCGTCCGCCGTGTCGTGGTCTCCCTCCGCGACACCGCGGCCCGCCGCCGCACCGAACGCAGCCATGCCGAGCTGATCGCCACCGTCGCCCACGAACTGCGGTCCCCGCTCACCTCCGTCAAGGGCTTCACCGCCACCCTCCTCGCCAAGTGGGAGAGGTTCACCGACGACCAGAAGCGGCTGATGCTGGAGACCGTCGACGCGGACGCCGACCGGGTCACCCGGCTCATCGCCGAACTCCTGGACATCTCGCGGATCGACTCCGGGCGGCTGGAGCTGCGCCGTCAGCCCGTCGACATCGGCGCCGCCGTCGGCCGCCACATCCAGGCCTATGTCGCCGCCGGGCTGCCCGCCGACCGGTTTCTGCTGCGCCTGGAGCAGCCGCTGCCCGACCTGTGGGCCGACCCCGACAAGATCGACCAGGTGCTCAGCAACCTGCTGGAAAACGCGGTGCGCCACGGCGAGGGAACCGTCACGATTGACATCACGCCCACGGCGTCCCCGCGCGAAGGGGAAGGCCACGAGAACACTGCCACGTCGGTCACGGTGAGCGACGAGGGGTCCGGCATCCCGGAGGAGTCCATGAACCGCGTCTTCACCCGCTTCTGGCGGGGCAGCAAGCGCGGTGGCACCGGCCTCGGGCTCTACATCGTCAAGGGCATCGTCGAGGCCCACGGCGGCACCATCACGGTCGGCCGCGCCCCCGGCGGCGGCGCGGAGTTCCGATTTACGTTGCCCGTGAGCGCTCCGGCCTATCTGACCTGAGCCCGCGGGCGCATCCGCTCATCCGCACCCCGTTAGACTCGGCCTCTGGCACCTTTGTGTCCCATGGACGGCCCTCCGACCTCTGAGTGAGTCGGTGACGGGGACCTTCAGCCAGCCAATCGGAAGCACGGGAAGAGATGTCGGCACCGAATAAGTCGTACGACCCTGTAGAGGTCGAGGCCTTGAAACCGGAACAGATCGAGCGCACGCGGGACGAGGCGCTCGCCGCCTTCGCCGCCGCGGGCTCCCTCGACGCACTCCAGGAGGCCAAGGTCGCCCACACCGGCGGCACCTCCCCGCTGGCCCTCGCCAACCGCGAGATCGGCGCCCTGCCCCCGCACGCCAAGGCCGCCGCCGGCAAGCTCGTCGGCCAGGCCCGCGGCGCGGTGAACAAGGCCCTCGCCGTCCGCCAGTCCGAGCTGGAGGCGGAGCGGGACCAGCGCGTGCTGGTCGAGGAGGCGGTGGACGTCACGCTGCCGTACGACCGCGTACCGGCCGGCGCCCGCCACCCGCTCACCACGCTCTCGGAGCGCATCGAGGACATCTTCGTGGCCATGGGCTACGAGGTCGCGGAGGGCCCCGAGGTCGAGGCCGAGTGGTTCAACTTCGACGCCCTCAACATCGGCCCGGACCACCCGGCCCGCGGCGAGGCAGACACCTTCTTCGTGGCGGGCCCCGAGGGGCCGGCCGACTCCGGCGTCGTGCTGCGCACCCACACCTCGCCCGTGCAGATCCGCTCGCTGCTCGACCGTGAGCTGCCGGTGTACACGATCTGTCCCGGCCGCGTGTACCGCACCGACGAGCTGGACGCCACCCACACCCCGGTCTTCCACCAGGTCGAGCTGATCGCCGTCGACGAGGGCCTGACCATGGCCGACCTCAAGGGCACCCTGGACCACATGGTCCAGTCCCTGTTCGGTGAGGGCATGAAGACCCGGCTGCGGCCCAACTTCTTCCCGTTCACCGAGCCGTCCGCCGAGATGGACATGGTGTGCTACGTCTGCCGCGGCGAGTCCGTCGGCAACCCCGACCGGCCCTGCCGCACCTGCTCGTCCGAGGGATGGATCGAGCTCGGCGGCTGCGGCATGGTCAATCCGCGGGTGCTCACCGCCTGCGGCGTCGACCCGGAGAAGTACAGCGGCTTCGCCTTCGGGTTCGGCATCGAGCGGATGCTGATGTTCCGCCACAACGTCGAAGACATGCGAGACATGGTCGAGGGTGACGTCCGGTTCACCCGGCCGTTCGGGATGGAGATCTGATGCGCGTCCCGCTTTCCTGGCTGCGGGAGTACGTCGACCTGCCGGCGTCCGAGACCGGCCGTGACGTCCAGGCCCAGCTGGTGTCGGCCGGCCTCGAGGTCGAGACGGTCGAGCACCTCGGCGCCGACCTCAAGGGTCCCCTGGTGGTCGGGCAGGTGCTGACCATCGAGGAGTTGGAGGGCTTCAAGAAGCCGATCCGCTTCTGCACCGTCGACGTCGGTCAGGCCAACGGCACCGGTGAGCCCCAGGAGATCGTCTGCGGCGCCCGCAACTTCGCCGTCGGCGACAAGGTCGTCGTGGTGCTGCCCGGCGCCACGCTCCCGGGCGGCTTCTCGATCTCCGCGCGCAAGACGTACGGCAAGACGTCCCACGGCATGATCTGCTCCGGCGACGAGCTGGGCATGGGCGACGACGGCAGCCACGGCATCATCGTGCTGCCGCCGGAGACCGAGGTCGGCAAGGACGCCATCGAGCTCCTCGAACTGGTCGACGAGGTCCTGGACATCGCAGTCACCGCCAACCGCGGCGACTGCCTGTCCATCCGCGGCGTCGCCCGCGAGACCGCCATCGCCTACGGTCTGCCGCTGCGCGACCCGGCGCTGCTCGACGTCCCCGCCCCGAACGCGTTCGGCTACCCGGTCCGGGTCTCGGAACCGCTGGGCTGCGACCGCTTCACCGCGCGTACGGTGACCGGTCTGAGCCCGGAGGCCCGCTCCCCGATCTGGCTCCAGCGCCGACTGCAGAAGGTCGGCATGCGTTCGATCTCCCTCGCCGTCGACGTCACCAACTACGTGATGATGGAGCTGGGCCAGCCGCTGCACGCCTACGACCGTGGGCTCGTCCAGGGCACCATCGGCGTGCGCCGGGCCGAGGAGGGCGAGAAGATCGCCACCCTCGACGGCGTCACACGCACCCTGCACGCCGAGGACCTGGTCATCGTGGACGACCGCGGCCCCATCGGGCTCGCCGGCGTGATGGGCGGCGCCAACACGGAGATCGCCGACCTCCCCCAGTCTCGAATTCCCTCGACCGGGGGGACCCCCATGGAGGCCGAGGGCACGACCGACGTAGTGATCGAGGCCGCGCACTTCGACGCCGTCTCCATCGCGCGCACCGCTCGCCGCCACAAGCTGTCCTCCGAGGCGTCCCGCCGCTTCGAACGCGGGGTGGACCCGCAGGCCGCCTCCGCCGCCGCGCAGCGCACCGTCGACCTCCTCGTGCTGCTCGCGGGCGGCACCGCCGAGGCCGGCGTCACCGAGGTGATCGCCCCGTCCGGGCCGCACACCATCACCGTCCCCGCCGACCACCCCGACAAGGTCGCGGGCGTCGAGTACGGCCGCGAGGTCGTCGTACGCCGGCTGCAGGAGGTCGGCTGCGACGTGTACGGGCAGGACGAGCTGATCGTCACCGTGCCGTCCTGGCGGCCCGACCTGCGCCGCCCGAACGACCTGGCGGAGGAGGTCATCCGCCTGGAGGGCTACGAGAACCTGCCCTCCACACTGCCCAGGCCCCCCGCGGGCCGCGGCCTCACCCACCGGCAGCGGCTGCACCGCCGCGTCGGACGGGCCCTGGCCGGGTCCGGATATGTCGAGGCGCCGAACTACCCCTTCGTCAACGAGCAGGTCTTCGACCAGCTCGGCCTCGCGGCCGACGACCCGGCCCGCCGCGTCGTCAAGCTGGTCAACCCGCTCAGCGACGAGGAGCCCGCGCTCCGTACGTCGCTGCTGCCGGGCCTGCTGGCCGCGCTGCGGCGCAATGACGGCCGCGGCTCGCACGATCTCGCGCTGTTCGAGACCGGCCTGGTCTTCCAGCCGCGCGAGGAGCGGCGGGTCGCCGTCGCCCCTCCGGTGGACCGGCGTCCCACCGGCGAGGAGATCGCCGCGCTGAACGCCACGCTGCCCGAGCAGCCGCGCCATGTCGCCGTCGTCCTCGCGGGCGCCCGCGAACAGGCCGGCTGGTGGGGCAAGGGCCGCCCGGCGGACTGGGCCGACGCGGTCGAGGCGGCGCGTGCGGTGGCACGGGAGGCCGGTGCCGAACTGCTCGTCCGCGGTGGGCAGTACGGACCGTGGCACCCGGGCCGGTGCGCCGAGCTGGTGGTGGTCGCCGACGGTGCCGAGCGGGTCGTGGGCCACGCGGGCGAGCTGCATCCGCGGGTGCTGAAGGCGCTCGGGCTGCCCGCCCGTACCTGTGCGATGGAGCTCGACCTGGACGCGCTGGAGAAGGTGGGCGACGCGACCGTGCAGGCGCCCGGCATCTCCACGTTCCCTGTCGCCACGCAGGATGTCGCCCTCGTGGTCGACGGTGTCGTACCGCATGCCGATGTGGAGGCCGCGCTGCGCGACGGCGCGGGCGAACTGCTGGAGGCGATCCGGCTGTTCGACGTGTACGAGAACGCCGAGCAACTCGGTGAGGGCAAGAAGTCGCTGGCGTACGCGTTGCGCTTCCGGGCGGCCGACCGGACGCTGACCGTCGACGAGGCGTCGGCGGCCCGGGACGCGGCGGTGGCCCTCGCGGGCGAGCGGACGGGGGCGGTGCTGCGGGGCTAGTCACCGCCCAGCGCCCCGGTGAGGGAGGCAGGACCATTGAGTCTCCCCTGCCATGCTGCCGACAGAATCGGACCGGCCTTTCGGGGCCGGTCCGACTGCGTTGGCAGGGCCTGATGGGGGCCTCGGCGGAAGCCAGGCAGGCGGAGCCGTCCGCCCCGCCACGGAGTGTCGGGCAGGCAGCCGGGCGGACGGCGTGGAATCGGGCCGCCGCACTGTACGAGGGGGAGCCGGCGGCCCGGCCGGCCTCTTACGAGGCATTTCAGTCAATCGGCTGGAAACTCTCCGCGACAGTGTGCACACGCTGCGGATTCGAGTACTCCGTTCACACCCCGTGTGAAGGCGCACCCACTACTCTGACGGCACCGAGTCACCGGGGGGCCTTGGATGCAGCCCAACACTCTGCTCGACGCGATCCTGGACGAGGCGGGGATCTCGCACGCGGGTCTCGCCGCCCATGTGAACCAGGCGGGCCGGGCGCGCGGCCTGGCGCTCCGCTACGAACACACCGCGGTGGCACGGTGGTTGAAGGGCCAGCGGCCCCGGGGTCAAGTGCCCGACCTGATCTGCGAGGTGCTCGCGGCCCGGCTGCAACGCCCCGTCACCCTCGACGACATCGGCCTCGGCGTCCCCGGCGAACCCTCCGCCCCGCACGGCACCTCCCTGTCCGGCTTCGTCGAGCGGGCCACCGCCCTGTGGCGCTCCGACGAGCAGCAGCGCCCGCACATCCTGGGCGCGCCCGCGGTGACCGGCACACCCGCCGTCATGCCCGTGTGGGAGTGGGAGAACCCGCCCGAGGACGTCGACGTCTCGCGCGGCGGCCGGCACCGGGTCACCTCCGCAGACCTCGAGATGCTGCGCGCCGCCCGCGCCCACTACGAGCAGATGTACCGCAAGGCGGGCGGCATAGCGACCCGCTCCCGGATCGTCGGCTTCCTCAACGCGGAGGCCGCACCGCTGCTGCGCGGCAGCTACACCGACGAGACTGGCCGCCAACTGCACCGGGCCACCGGCGGGTTGGTCGCGGTCGCCGGGATCTGCGCCTACGACTCCGACGCGCACGGACTCGCCCAGCGCTACTTCCACCAGGCGCTCAGACTGGCAAAGGCCAGCGGGGACCGGGGACTTGGCGCGTACGTGATCGCGCTGCTGGTCAACCAGTCGCTGTTCATGCGGGAGTACCGGCAGGCCGTCGCCTTCGCGGAGGCCGCGTTGCGCGCCGCCGGCAAGCACATCACCCCGGCGCTCGCCTCCGACCTGTACGCGATGCAGGCGAAGGCGTACGCCCACCTCGGTGACGGCACGAGCGCGCTGTCCTGCATCCGGCGGGCCGAGCAGGCCGCCGAACGCATCCGGCGCGGACGCGAGCCCGACGAGACGGGCTATGTCCAGCCGGGACTCGTCAACGTCCAGGTGGCGGAGGCGCTGCTGAGCCTCGGCGAACTGGCGGCGGCGTGGGAGCACGCCGCGGCGGCCGTGGACAACCCGGCCCACGACCGGGGCCGGGTGCACCGGCTCGCCATGCTCAGCACGATCGAGCTGCGCCGGGGCAACGCCGACAAGGCGGTGGCCACGGCGGTGAAGATGGCCGAACAGGCCCGGGGGATGGAGTCCCAGCGCCTGCGCGACAGACTCAGGGCGGTGCGCGAACACCTGGTGCGCAGCGGCTGCTCGGGCACCGCCGAGGCAGCCGAACTCATCGACGGCGCACTGCGCGTACCGCTGTAGGCCGGTACCTGAGCACCGACACCTCATTGTCCCTGCTGCGATATTGCCACTTACTCGACGGAAGGTGGCAGAACCGTGCAGTGGACGAAACAGAGCGAACGAACTGTGTATGAAAACCGCTGGTTCACCGTCAACCTGGCAGATGTGGAACTGCCGGACGGGCGGCGTCTGGACCACTTCCTCATACGGCTGCGGCCCGTTGCCGTGGCCACTGTGGTGAACGAGGCCAACGAGGTACTCCTCCTGTGGCGCCACCGCTTCATCACCGACAGCTGGGGATGGGAACTGGCGGCGGGCGTCGTCGAGGACGGCGAGGACATCGCGTACGCGGCCGCCAGGGAGCTCGAGGAGGAGACCGGCTGGCGGCCGGGGCCCCTGCGCCACCTGATGAGCGTGGAGCCGTCCAACGGGCTGACCGACGCCCGGCACCACATCTACTGGTCGGACGAGGGCGAGTACATCGGACACCCCGTGGACGACTTCGAGTCGGACCGCAGGGAATGGGTTCCCCTCAAGCTGGTCCCCGACATGGTCGCCCGTGGGGAGGTCCCGGCCGCCACCATGGCGGCCGCGTTACTACTACTGCATCATCTGAGGCTGGGCCAGGACGCCATGCCCTGATTCCCCCACGCGTCCCGGAGTGCTCCTAGCGCCCCAGGGCCTGCCAGATCGTCACGACGAGCGCGCCCACGGCGGCGAGCCCCGCGACCGCGGGCAGCGGCCAGCGGGCGTGCTCCAGGGCGACGACCCGTGTGCTCAGGTCGTCGACCTCCTTGTCGGTCTCCTCGGTGCGATGGCTGAGCAGGGCAAGCCCTCCCTCGACACGCGCGTAGGCGACGTCGAGGCGTCGGCGTAACTCTGCGAGTTCCCCATGAACCACGGGATGCTCGGGGTCGGCGGTCACGAGTCCGCTCCTTTCCGTAGTCGTCACATCCCTTGCATGCGCATAGAGAGTCAACTCGCCTGGTGGGCAGGCGGGGAGAGTGTGCGACAGGCATATGCGGGCCCGGCGCGCACACGGTGTGTGAATGCGACGGGCCCGGCGCTCCGAAGAGTGCCGGGCCCTTTCCAGCCACCATGCGTAGTCAGTCGTAGGTGTAGAAGCCCGACCCCGACTTCCGGCCCAGCCGGCCCGCGTCGACCATGCGCTGGAGCAGCGGGGGAGCGGCGTACAGCGGCTCCTTGTACTCCTCGTACATCGAGTACGCGACCGAGGCGACGGTGTCCAGGCCGATCAGGTCGGACAGCTTCAGCGGGCCCATCGGGTGGGCGCAGCCGAGCTCCATGCCGTTGTCGATGTCCTCGCGGCTGGCGATGCCGGACTCGAACATCCGGATCGCGGACAGGAGGTACGGGATCAGCAGCGCGTTCACCACGAAGCCGGAGCGGTCCTGGGCACGGATGGCGTGCTTGCCGAGCACCTTCTCGGCGAAGCCCTGGGCGCGGCCGAGCGTGCCCTCGGAGGTGGTGAGCGCCGGGATCAGTTCGACCAGCTGCTGCACGGGGGCCGGGTTGAAGAAGTGGATGCCGATGACGTGGTCGGGCCGTGCGGTGGCGACCGCCAGCTTCACCAGCGGGATCGAGGAGGTGTTGGACGCGAGGATGGCGTCCGGCCGGGTCACGACCTGGTCGAGCACCTGGAAGATCTCGGTCTTGACCTGCTCGTTCTCGACGACCGCCTCGATCACCAGATCACGGTCTGCGAACTCGCCGAGGTCGGTGGTGAAGCTGAGCCGCGCCTGGGTCGCCGCCAGCTCCTCCTCGGTGATCTTGCCGCGCTCGGCAGCCTTGGCCAGGGAATTGAACAGCCGCGTCCGGCCGATCTCCAGGGCCTCGCCGGTGGTTTCGGCGACCCTCACGTCCAGGCCGGCGCGGGCGCTCACCTCGGCGATGCCCGCTCCCATCTGACCGCAGCCCACCACTCCGACCCGCGTGATGTCTCCCGCCTGGATGTCCGTCACATCGTCCCTTTCGCTGATCTACGGCTGTGGCAGGTTCTCCGTCGGTCCGGTGCCTGCTCCGTTCGTGCACGTTACTCCCAAGTATCGATGATCGATCGCGGGGGTACGGGCATCCTGGGGCACGGAGACGATCCGTGACCGCACGGATCCGCGGTGTATGGGGGTGTTCAGGTGGGGCGACTGTCACGTCGGGGGTTCGCGCTGGCCGCGTTGTCGACGCTCACGTCGGCCTCGGGCGCGACGGCCGGCCCGCAGCGGAGGGTCACCACCGAGATGCGGGGGGTGTGGCTGGCGACCGTGAGCAACCGCGACTGGCCCTCGCGGCCGGGGCTGTCGGCGGACCGGCAGCGTACCGAGCTGCTCGCGCATCTGGACCGGGCGGTCGCGGCCCGTCTCAACACCGTGGTGTTCCAGGTGCGCCCGACGGCCGACGCGCTGTGGCCCTCGCCCCATGAACCCTGGTCGCAGTACCTCACCGGCACCCAGGGCCGGGACCCGGGCTGGGACCCGCTCGGCACGGCGGTCGAGGAGGCGCACGCCCGGGGTCTGGAACTCCACGCCTGGTTCAACCCGTACCGCGTCGCCAATCACACGGACGTCACGAGGCTGGTCGCCTCCCACCCCGCCCGCAAGCACCCGGGGTGGGTGGTGCCGTACGGCGGGAAGCTCTACTACAACCCCGGGCTGCCCGAGGTCCGCGCCTTCGTGCAGGACGCGATGCTGGACGCGGTACGCAGGTACCCGGTGGACGCCGTGCACTTCGACGACTACTTCTACCCGTACCCGGTGGCGGGCCAGACCTTCGACGACGACGCGGCCTACGACCGTCACGGCGGCGGTTTCCCGAACCGGGCCGCCTGGCGGCGCGACAACATCGACAAGCTGGTGCGGGAGACGGCGGCCCGGGTCAGGAAAACCCGCCCCGCCGCCCGCTTCGGCGTCAGCCCCTTCGGGGTGTGGCGCAACTCCGACACCGACCCGCTCGGCTCGGACACCCGGGCGGGCGTGCAGACCTACGACGATCTGCACGCGGACACCCGTACCTGGGTGCGCGAGGGCTGGATCGACTACATCGTCCCGCAGCTCTACTGGAACATCGGCTTCGCCGCCGCCGACTACGCGGAGCTGCTGGGCTGGTGGGCCGAGACGGCCCGGGGCAGCAGGACGAAGCTGTACCTGGGGGAGGCGCTCTACAAGGCCGGTGACCCCGCGCAGCCCGCGGCCTGGCAGGACCCGGCGGAGCTGTCCCGCCACCTCACCCGCGCCCGGGCGTTCCCGCAGGCGCGCGGGCATGTCTTCTTCGCGGCCAAGGAGGTCGGGGCGGACCGGATCGGCGCGATGGCGCGGGTGGTCGCCGACCACTACCAGCGGCCGGCGAAGCCCCCGCGCTGAGTCACCGGTGGGTTTCCCGGTGCCGGATCTCGGTGTCGGGGCCGGGTGAGCACACGCCTTCGTGACCGTCCTCGAAGCGGACGCGATACGGGGGGTTGCCCTGGGGACCCATCACTTCGACGATCTCGCCGACCTTGTCCTGCTGTCCGACCACCCTGCCGTGCTGGACAAGCTGGTCGCCAACGGTTGCACGCATCTGTTGGGCCTCCTCACCTGGTGCGCGAGCAGCGGTCCGTGGCCCTACGGCGCCGGGTCCGGTCGAGACCGGCGCGTGTGCGCCGCTCAGCTCCGTGCCCGCTGGGTGACGGCGATGCACACCAGCACCGCCGCGGCCGTCAGTGGGGCGGCCACCGTCAGGTGCTCGCCCAGGAGCAGCACCGACCACACCAGTGTGAGCAGGGGCTGGGCCAACTGCAACTGGCTGGCCCTGGGGATGCCGATGACCGCCATGCCCCGGTACCAGACGACCAGGCCGAGGAACTGAGAGCCCGCCGCGACCCACAGCAGCCCGGCGAGCCCGTGCGCGGTCAGCCGCACGGGCTCGTACGTCAGCGCCACGGCGGCGACGGGCACGGTGAGCGGCAGACACAGCACCAGCGCCCAGCCGATGACCTGCCAGCCGGGCATGACCCGGGCCAGCCGGCCGCCCTCGGTGTAGCCGGCCGCGCAGACCAGCAGCGCGCCGAACAGATACAGGTCGGCGGTGGTGAGGGCGCCGCCGCTCTGCTGCACGGTGAAGGCGACCACCGCGGCGGCGCCCGCGCATGCCGCCGCCCAGAAGGCGCGGGAGGGGCGGGTGCCGAACCGCAGGGCGGACAGCAGCGCGGTGGTCAGCGGGAGGAGGCCCACCACGACGGCGGCGTGTGCCGTGGTGGACGTCTCCAGGGCCAGCGTGGTCAGCAGCGGGAAGCCCACGACGACCCCGGCGCCGACCACGGCCAGCCCCGGCAGGTGCCGACGGTCCGGCAGCGGCACCCGCAGGGCCAGCAGGCACACGCTCGCGATCAGCGCCGCGAGCACGCTGCGCACGGCGACGAGCGTCCAGGGGCCGAAGCCCTCCAGGCCCCAGGCGGTGGCGGGGAAGGTGAGCGAGAAGGCGACGACGCCGAGGGCGGCCAGCAGGGTGCCGGTGGCCGGTGGCTTGGCCGGGGTGGTGACCGCTATCGGGGTCGGCGCGATAGCGCTACTCTCTACTCTCATGCAAGAGCGTAGCAGCGTCGTTGAACTGGCGGAACAGCTGCGAAGGGAACTGGACCGCTACTCTCCCGGTGGAAAGCTCCCGTCGAGCCGTGCCCTGGTGGAGCGGTTCCGGGTGAGCCCGGTGACCGTCTCCCGGGCACTCGCGCAGCTGGCCGCCGAGGGCCTGGTCGTCACGAGGCCGGGCGCCGGCGCCTTCCGGGCCCGGCCGCGGACGACCGCCGCCACGACGGTCGGGGACACCTCCTGGCAGGAGGTGGCACTGAGCGCGGACGGCGCCGCCGACCTCGTACCGCGCTCGGTGGACGCGTCCGGCGTCCTGGTCTCGCTGGCCGCGCCGCCGCCCGCCGTGATCGAGTTCAACGGGGGCTACCTCCATCCCTCGCTGCAACCGGAACGGGCGATGTCCGCGGCCCTGGCGCGGGCGGGACGCCGGCCGGGCGCGTGGGGACGGCCGCCCATGGAGGGGCTCCCGGAGCTGCGGGAGTGGTTCGCGCGCGGCATCGCCGGGCCCGGCGGTGGCGTCACGGCGGCGGAGGTGCTGATCAGCTCGGGCGGCCAGGCCGCGCTGACCACGGCCCTGCGCGCCCTCGCCCCGCCCGGCGCGCCGGTGCTGGTCGAATCGCCCACGTATCCGGGCATGCTGGCCATCGCCCGGGCGGCCGGCCTCCGGCCCGTTCCGGTGCCGGTGGACGCGCAAGGGGTACGGCCGTCCCTGCTCGCCGACGCGTTCCGGGCCACCGGCGCCCGGGTGTTCGTCTGCCAGCCGCTGTTCCAGAACCCGACCGGCGCGGTACTCGCGCCCGACCGGCGCGGAGAGGTGCTGGGCATCGCACGGGCGGCCGGCGCGTTCGTCGTGGAGGACGACTTCGTACGGCGGCTCGTGCACGAGGACGCCGGGCCGGTGCCGCGTCCGCTCGCCGCCGACGACCCCGACGGAGTCGTCGTGCACGTCGGCTCTCTCACCAAGGCGACCTCGCCCAGCTTCCGGGTCAGCGCGCTCGCCGCGCGCGGCCCGGTCCTGGAGCGGCTGCGCGCCATCCAGGTCGTCGACAGCTTCTTCGTGCCCCGGCCCTTGCAGGAAGCGGCACTCGAACTGGTCGGCTCACCCGCCTGGCCCCGCCATCTGCGGGCGATCTCGGCGGAGTTGAAGGCACGGCGGGACGTCATGACGGCCGCCCTGCGGCTCGGCCTGCCCGACCTCTCCCTCCCGCACATCCCCTCGGGCGGCTACCACCTCTGGCTCCGGCTTCCCGACGGCACCGGAGGCACCTCCCAGGCCTTCGGCTCCGGCGGAGAGGCCGCCCTGACGGCGGCCGCCCTGCGTGCGGGGGTCGCGATCACTCCCGGCCGCCCGTACTTCAGCGCCGAGCCGTCCGCCGGACACGTCCGCCTGAGCTTCGCGGCGGTGGCGGGAGCCGGGGAGATCGCGGAGGGGGTACGGCGTCTTCGTGCGGCCTACGACGAGGTGGTCCCGGACCAGGTCCGGCGGGCGGCCCGCACAACTCTCGGGTAACACCCCTTGACCTGCGCACTCGCGCGGCTCACGATCGCCGCATGCAACTTCGGGTCACGTTCGTCGCCGCCGCGCGCAGCTCCCCGCTGCTCGCGGAGCGCTTCGAGGACGACCGTCCGCTGGACCAGGCCGGCTGGGACGAGGTGCAGCGTGTCGTCCAGGACCTGATCCCGCTCGCGGCGGCCGAGTTGCGCTACTGCTCGCCGACCCCGCGCAGCCGCGCCACCGGGGACGCCCTCGGTTACGCGCCGCTCGTGCAGCTCGCCCTGCGGGACTGCGACATGGGCCGGTGGCGCGGGCTGACCCTGGGCGAGGCGATGGCCCGCGAGCCGGAGGCCGTGGACGCCTGGCTCGCCGACCCCCGGGCCACCCCGCACGGCGGCGAGTCGCTGACGGCGTTCATCACCCGGGTCGGCAACTGGCTCGACACCCGTCCCGTCGAGGACGGCGGTCGTGTCGTCGCGGTGGCCGAACCCTCGGTGATCCGGGCCGCGCTGGTCTACGCCCTGAAGGCACCGCCCTCGACCTACTGGAACATCGACGTACGGCCGCTGTCGACGACCGCCGTCACCGGCCGGTCGGGACGCTGGAACCTCCGCTTCGACGGGGTGACCGCTCAGACCTCGCGGGCGTAGTCGGTGGTCAGGACGAGGTCCTTGGCGGGCCCGCCGACCCGCCACACGGATCGCCAGTGGTCACCGTCGCGGACGGTGAACTCGCCCCGGTAGAGATCGGCCGAGCAGGGGTGGTCCGTGACATGGCGGCCCGAGGCCAGGTCCAGGTCGTGGAAGGGGCGGCCGTCGGCGAAGCGGACGTCCACGGTTCCCGGTGGACTGCCCGGCAGGAAGAGCAGGGTGCGCTCGGCGGGGCGGGGGACACCCCGCCAGGTGAAGGTGCCGGTTTCGTGGTGCAGCAGCCCGCCTTCGTCCGACGGGCCGAAAGTGGTCGTACCGCCGAAGTGTCCCTCGTCGCCGCTCGTCAGATCCCGCACGGAGCGTTCCACTCGCCAGCTCCCGGCGAGATACGCCAGGACGTCGGGTACTGGCCAGAACTCGCCCACCGGTTCCTCTCTTCCGACTCTTCCGACACTTTCGATACCGCGCGACCCGTTGACGCTCCTGAACCCCCTCTCTATGGTGCCGTTCGAAGTGCTGATCATTGTCCGATATCTCGAATGACCTGGGGTTCCCCCCACTTGAGCCGCGGAGTATCCATGTCACGCACCCGCACCCGCTGGAGACTCGGTCTCACGGCCACCGCCTTCCTGGTGGCGGCCGGCCTGGTCCCGGCACCCGCCCACGCCGAGGACGTCACCGACTACGCGATCACCGTCGACCCCGCCACCAAGGGCGCGAAGATCGACGACACGATGTACGGCGTCTTCTTCGAGGACATCAACCGCGCCGCGGACGGCGGTCTGTACGCCGAACTCGTGCAGAACCGGTCCTTCGAGTACTCCACCGCCGACAACTCCTCGTACACGCCCCTCACCTCCTGGACGGTCGACGGCACCGCACAGGTCGTGGACGACGGCGGCCGGCTCAACGAGCGCAACCGCAACTACCTTTCCCTGGCCGCTGGTTCGTCCGTCACCAACGCCGGCTACAACACCGGCGTGCACGTGGACGAGGGCAAGAAGTACGACTTCTCGGTGTGGGCGCGGGCCACGGGCGGCACCACACTGACGGTCTCGTTGCGGGACGGGGACGGAACCCTGGCCACCGCCCGCAAGGTGGCCGTGCGCAAGAGCGGCTGGGCCAAGTACACCGCCACGTTCACCGCGACCCGCACCAGCTCCACCGGCCGCCTCGCCGTCGCCTCCTCGGCCGACGCGGCCCTGGACATGGTGTCGCTCTTCCCCCGTGACACCTACCGGAACGAACCGAACGGCCTGCGCAAGGACCTCGCCGAGAAGGTCGCCGCCCTGCATCCGGGCTTCGTGCGCTTCCCCGGCGGCTGCCTGGTCAACACCGGCTCCATGGAGGACTACAGCGAGGCCTCCGGTTACCAGCGCGAGCGCTCCTACCAGTGGAAGGACACCATCGGCCCGGTCGAGCAGCGGGCCACCAACGCCAACGTCTGGGGCTACAACCAGAGTTACGGCCTCGGCTACTACGAGTACTTCCGCTTCGCCGAGGACATCGGCGCGATGCCGCTGCCCGTGGTCCCGGCCCTGGTGACCGGCTGCGGCCAGAACCAGGCCGTCGACGACGAGGCACTGCTCAAGCGGCACATCCAGGACACCCTCGACCTCATCGAGTTCGCCAACGGCCCGGTCACCTCGACCTGGGGCAAGAAGCGCGCCCGGATGGGTCACCCCAGGCCGTTCCACCTCACGCACCTGGAGGTCGGCAACGAGGAGAACCTCCCGAACGAGTTCTTCGCCCGCTTCAAGCAGTTCCGCGCCGCCATCGAGGCGAAGTACCCCGACGTCACGGTCATCTCCAACTCGGGCCCGGACGACTCCGGTTCGACCTTCGACACCGCCTGGCAGCTGAACCGGGACGCGAACGTCGCCATGGTCGACGAGCACTACTACAACAGCCCGCAGTGGTTCCTGCAGAACAACAGCCGCTACGACTCCTACGACAGGAAGGGCCCCAAGGTCTTCCTCGGCGAGTACGCCTCCCAGGGCAACGCCTTCAAGAACGGTCTCTCGGAAGCCGCGTTCATGACCGGCCTGGAGCGCAACGCCGACGTCGTGAAACTGGCCTCCTACGCCCCGCTGTTCGCCAACGAGGACTATGTCCAGTGGCGCCCGGACCTGGTGTGGTTCAACAACCACGCCTCCTGGAACTCCGCGAACTACGAGGTCCAGAAGCTGTTCATGAACAACGTCGGCGACCGGGTGGTGCCGTCGAAGGCCACCGGGACACCGTCGCTGCTCGCCCCGATCACCGGCGCCGTCGGCCTGTCGACCTGGGCGACCAGCGCGGCCTACGACGACGTCAAGGTCACCGACGCCGACGGGAAGACACTGCTCACGGACGACTTCTCCGGTGACGCCGCCCAGTGGAACCACACCGGTGGCGGCAGTTGGAGCGTCCAGGACGGGCAGTACGTGCAGACGGACACCGCAGCCGAGAACACCATGGTCTCGGCCGGGGACGCCGGCTGGCACGACTACGACCTGCATGTGAAGGCCACCAAGAAGTCCGGCAAGGAGGGCTTCCTCGTCGCCTTCGGCGTCAAGGACACCGGCAACTACTACTGGTGGAACCTGGGCGGCTGGAACAACACCCAGTCCGCCGTGGAGCAGGCCTCGGACGGCGGCAAGTCGACGCTCCTGTCCAAGGCGGGGTCGGTCGAGACGGGCCGTGCCTACGACATCGACATCAAGGTGCGGGGCCGTCAGGTCACCCTCTACCTCGACGGCAAGGAGTGGGGCGGCTTCACCGACGACAAGCCCGCCGAGCCGTTCCGCCAGGTCGTCACCAAGGACAAGAAGAGCGGTGACCTGATCGTCAAGGTCGTCAACGCCCAGTCCTCGGCGGCCCGCACGGCGATCGACCTGGGCGGCGCGAAGGTCGCGTCCAAGGCGAAGGTCACCACGCTGGCCGCGGCCCCGGACGCGGTGAACACGGAGACGTCCACGACGGTGGCGCCGGTGTCGTCCACCTTCTCCGGAGTGGCCGACAGGTTCACGTACACCTTCCCGGCGAACTCGGTCACCTTCCTGCGGATCAAGCAGAGGTAGCCGGTGATGGTGTGGGCCGCTGTCCCCGCGGCGGCGGCCCACATGTCGTGTGCCCCAGGTCACACGCAACCTCGTCGTGGGTCGCACGTCTGTCGGGGTTCGGAGCTGCTGGCTGAGTAGTAAGCAGGAGTGAGTTTGGGTGAGTGTGAGTGAGTGCCGAGGCTGGATGTGTGGGTCTGGCCGTCCGTGGTGCGCTGGGGGTGTTCTCTGCTGCCGAGGGGTGTTCTGAGATTCGCCCGCCTGTGGGAACGGGAGTTCTTGGGTCGAATGGGTGACCTTTGTGGGTGGTGGTCGTTGACTGCGGTGATGGGGTCTTCGGCCGGGTGGGGGTGTACGGGTGGGTGGGCTGCGGGAGTTGACGGCGTCGTTCGTGGTGCCCGGCCCGGCTGGGGTGGCGATCAGGGACCGGCTGCGGGTGAGCGAGTCGGACGCGGCGGTGCTTGCCGAGGTGGGGATGTTCCTGGGTTCGCTGGCGGCCGGGGATCTCGCAGTACGTTCCCGGCAGGGTGTGTCGCATGATGCGGCCGGGTGGGCGGTGCGTAAGCGGGAGTTGACGGGGAGGTCGTCGGCGCGTTGGGCGGGCAGTATCACCAAGGCCAGCCACGACCAGTGGGCGCTGGCGAGGCGCGGGCAGGGCGCCCACATGGCCTGGCTGCGTACTCAGATCGCGTCGGTGGAGGCGCGGCTGGCCCGTCCGCTGGGCGCCAAAGCCGACAAGAGGGCGGGGCTGGTGCGCGGGTATGCCACGCGCAGTGAGTGGCATGCCAAGTCCCGCCGCCTGCACACCCTGAAGGACCGCCTCGCGAGAGTGGAGGCGGACTGGGCTGCGGGTCGGGTGCGGGTGGTGCGCGGCGGCAAGCGCCTCGCCCACACCCGCCACCATCTGGAGGCGGCCGGGCTGGACGAAGCAGCGTGGCGGGAGCGGTGGCGGGCGGAGCGGATGTTTCTTGCCGCCGACGGGGAGTCCGGCAAACGCTTCGGCAATGAGACCATCCGTATCACCGACACCGGACAGGTCTCCATCAAGCTCCCCGCTCCGCTGGCCCATCTGGCTAACGCGTCGCACGGTCGGTATCTGCTGGATGCGACCGTACGGTTCCGGCACCGGGGTGAGGAGTGGCGGGACCGGGTCACCGCGAACCGGGCGGTGGCTTACCGCATTCACCACGACCCAGCACGCGGACGCTGGTATGTGACCGCCTCGTGGCAGCGTGCCGCCGCCCCGGTGCTGCCGCTTGAGGCGGCGCTGGCGCGGGGGGTGGTGGGGGTGGACATGAACGACGACCACCTCGCCTGCTGGCGTCTGGATGTGCACGGCAACCCGGTCGGCGAACCACGCCGCTTCTTCTACCACCTGACCGGCAGCAGCGAGCACCGGGACGCGCAGATCCGGCACGCGCTGACCCGTCTGCTGCACCACACGCGCCGCACCGGTGCTGCCGCGATCGCCATCGAGGACCTCGACTTCCGCGAGGGCACCAGCCGGGAGAAGCACGGCCGCAACAAGCGTTTCCGCCGCCTGCTCTCCCGCTTCCCCACCGCGAAACTGAAAGCCCGGCTGGTGTCGATGGCCGCCGAGCAGGACGTCGCGATCGTTGCGGTCGACCCCGCCTACACGAGCCGGTGGGGTGCCCAGCACTGGCAGCAGCCACTGACCACGTCACAACGCAAGATGTCCCGGCATGATGCGGCGAGCATCGCGGTCGGGCGACGCGCCCTTGGACACCCGATCAGGCGACGGGCGGCACCGCCCCGCGACGACCAGAGTGATCGTGGTGGGCATCGGACCGGCCAGGCCCGACCGGAGGCCCGGCGGCGTGAGGGAACCCGCCCCCACATTCCCGGACCGCGCACCGGATGCGCGCCTCCGGGCCGTGGAGCGAAAGCGGGCGACCAGGGTGCCCACCACCGTTCGGGACACCCGGCTGAGCACGAGTCCTGGCAACAGCACTCACTCCCGCTCAGTCTTTAGGAACGGTGGAGGCCTCCTTTCCACCACGACCGGAACGACCCGACGACGATTCGAGGAAGGGCATGTCCGCACGTCACGCCCTGCAACACCTGCGCGCCCACCGGCTGCGCACCGCCCTGGGGGCCACCGCCGTAGGGGCCGTCCTGGCCGTCGGCGCGGGGGCGATGGTCGCACAGGCCGGCACGGACAGCTCCCGGGCGGCCCCGACCTCGGTGATGTCAAAGGCCTCTGCGAAGCCCGTACCCACCAAGGTGACGAGCCCCGTCCCGGTCCCCGTGCCGACGGTGACCGAACCGGCGGAGGGAACCCGCCCGAGCCCGGTCCCGTCGCCCACCCGGGCGGAGCCCACGCGAGAGGCAAGCACGGCCCCGACCCCGGTGCCGTCGGAGGCCACTCCGAAGCCCGCACCCACGAAGTGGACCAGCCCCGCCCCGGTCCCGCGTCACCGCTGACACTCTCCCCCCGGGAGAGAGCTGAAGGGGCTGCCGGGCCACGGTCCGGCGGCCCCCGCCGCACCGCCCGCACTCCCGCCGCTCCACCCCCCCGTTCCGTCGGAGACACCCGCTCCACCCGTCCAGGAAACCCATGACGACAGCACCGGTCCCGGCAGTCCCGCGCTGGATCAGTGACCCGCCGGCCTCCCCTCGCGGGACGCGGCCGCACTCGTGGCTGCGGGCCGCCGTCCGTGCGCTGACACTGGCTCGGGACCGGCTGCTGACCGGTGTGCCGGGGCGGGCGGCGGGCCCGCCGACGGTCGCGCCGAGCCCCGCCCCGCCCCGATCCCCTTCGCCGACCGTGTACTCACCCGAGCCCTCCAGAGTCAGCGTGACACCGTCCGTACCGGAGAAGCCCGCGCCGACGGGGTGAGCCCCTCGCCGCACTCCCCACCGCCAGGCCGTCGACCAGGGGAAACACAGAGGTCCGGCCGGAACGAAAACGACTCCGAGAGCCGCTCGTCCAGGAACGTTTCGTACCGATCGGCGCCGCGGACTACTGGTGCTGTCCGGACCGTTGACGGCTCCATAGGCCCATGAGAACGTTTCCATCACCTCTGGTCCCGCACCGAATGGAGACGTTTCCATGCGCGCGTATCCCTCCCGCCGGACGCTGATCGGCTCCGGTCTCACGGCCATGGCCATGGCCACGATGACGGCGACATCCACCGGAACCGCGGCCGCCGCGACCGCCGCGGCCGGCGACACAACGGAAGACGCGGAACACCGGTCCCGCGCCCTGTCCCGCGCCAGAGCCGCCTACGCGGCCCTCGCGAAGTACCTGGACGCGACGGACGGATCCCGACTGGTCCGCGAGCAGTATCCGGCGGCCTCGGGCGACAACACGTACTCCTACGAATGGCCCTTCTCCCAGGTGCACAGCGCCGCTCTGGACCTCACGGCGGTGGACAAGGCCTACGAGAAGGAGCTGGCCGCCCGTGCGAAGGCCCAGGAGTACTACTGGAACGCCGGCGGAGGCACGACCAAGCTGCCCGGATACGCCTCCTACCCCGTCGCCCCGTACGGCTCGGGCGGCGACATGTTCTACGACGACAACGAGTGGGTCGGCCTGGCCAAGGTCCAGCGCCACCTGCAGACGGGGGACAAAGCCGCGCTGGCCCGCGCGAAGGAGATCTTCGCCCTCGTCAAGTCCGGCTGGGACACCGACACTTCGCACGCCGCTCCCGGCGGCGTCTTCTGGACACAGGCGACCTGGAGCAACGACCGCAACACGGTCTCCAACATGCCGGGCGCCCAACTCGGCCTGCGCCTCCACCTGATCACCGGAGAGAGCGACTACCTGGACTGGTCAAGACGGTTCTACGACTGGACGAACACCCATCTGCAGAGCCCCGGCGGACTGTACTGGGACCACCTCGACCTCCAGGGCACCATCGAGAAGACCTTCTGGTCCTACAACCAGGGCGTGCCGGTGGCGGTCAACGTCCTGCTCCACAAGGCGACCAAAGACGGCGTCTATCTGAGCCGGGCCAAGCAGATCGCCAAGGCCGCGTACGCCTACTACGTCACCCAGGGGCGGCTGTTCACCCAGCCGGTGTTCTTCAACTCGATCTTCTTCAAGAACCTGCTGCTCCTCGAGTCGGTGACCGGGGACAGCACCTACCATCGCGCGATGGCCGACTACGCCGACCAGGTGTGGTCCACCATGCGCGACCCCGCGACCGGACTGGTGCACTTCGACTCGTCCGGCGGCACGCAGGCGATCCAGCAGGCGGCCTTCGCGCAGCTCTACGCCGTGCTCGCGTGGCCCCGCGCCCTCTGGTCGACGCTCTACTGAGACCGGGGGCTCAGTTCCCCCGTCCCCCGGGCGATGAGCCGCACCGGCAGGACGGCCCTGCGGGTGGGGCCGCCCTCGCCGCTGATGCGGTCGATGAGCAGACGGGCGGCATGGCGACCGAGTTCCTCGGTGTCGGAGGTCACCACCGTGACCGGCGTCGGGAGCATGTCGGCCAGTTTGAAGTCGTCGAATCCCACCACCGCGACGGGCGCCCGCAGTTGCTGGCGCGCCCGCAGGACGCCCTCGGTGAGGAAGCCCGTGGTCGAGAAGATCGCCGTCGGCGGTCGCGCCGATTCCAGCAGCGCGCGGGTGGCGGCGCAGGCGTCGTCCGTGGTGCCGCGCCGCAGGGTGACGACCAGGTCCTCGTCGGCGGAAAGGCCGTTGCGCCGCAGGGCCTTGCGGTAGCCGCGCAACCGGCGGCCGGTGGTGTAGTACGAGGGCGCGACAAGGATCGCGATCCGGCGGTGGCCGTGGTCGATGAGGTGCTGTGTCGCCGCCGCTCCGCCGCCCTCGTTGTCGAACAGGACGGTGTCGGCCTCGGCGCCGGTGGCGGGCCGGTCGACGAAGACGATGGGCACCCGGTCATGGGCGTTCACCTCGTCGAGAAAGGCGTGGTCGCCCTGGTCGGGCACGATGATGAGCCCGGCGACCCGGCGCCCGATGAGCTCGCCCACCGCACGGCGCTCGACCTCCGGGTCCTCGTCGGCGGTACTGAGGAGCACCGCGTACCCGGCCCGCTTCGCCACGTCGACGGCCGCCTTGGCCAGGGACGCGTAGAACGGGTTGGTGAGGTCACCGAGCAGCAGCCCGATGGTCATCGAGTTCTGCCCGGGGCGCAGCGATCGAGCTATTTCGTTGCGCTGGTAACCGATGGCGTTGATGGCGGCGTTGACCCGGTCGACGGTCTCCTCGCGGACCGGTCCGAGGCCGTTGACGACGCGCGACACGGTCACGACGGCGACTCCGGCCCGCTCTGCCACATCGCGCATCGTCGGCCTGGAGTTCTGACGGTGCGGGGAACGACTGCTCACGTGGGACAGAAACCAACTTTCATCGCCGGGGCGGCCGGGGGACCGCCCTCAGGATACGTTTCCAGAGCCGCGCGCATGCCCCGGTCAGCAGGGTGACCGGGGCGGGTTTCCGCGCGGGTGGCCCTAGTTGTTGCTCTTGATCACATCGTTGATCTTGCCGGTCATGGTCTGCAGGTCGGACAGCGGCTTCTTGCCCTTGAGGATGTCGGGCCAGTACGCCGTGATCTGGTCGTTGGACTGGCTGGCCCACTGGGTGGTGAAGCGCACGCCACTGGTCAGCGGGGCGTCAAGGTCCGCCTTGACGGTGGACGCCACGGTCGTCAGCCCGGCCTTGCCCAGCGCGTTGAAGTACGCGTCCTGGGCGCCGGTGTAGGCCGGCACGGCCACGGGCGAGTCCGGCAGCACCTTGGTCCACACGGTGGAGTCGAGGTAGGAGAGGACCTTGTAGGTGGCGTCCGCGTTCTTGGTGTACGACGGGGTGCAGATGCCCACCGCGTCGTACAGGGTGGCCGCCTTGTCGACCTGCGGCAGGGGTGCGAAGCCGTACTTGATCTTCGGCTTGTCGGTGAGGAACCCGGCGGCCAGCCACTGACCGCTCCACACCATCGGGATCTGCCCCGCGGCGAACAGCGACTGCGCGTTGGAGGCGTCGTAGCCGGGGGGTGCCACGGCACCGCTCTTGATGCCCGCCACGAGTTTGCCGACGCCCTCGGTGTAGGTCGCGTCGGCGGTCGCCTTGGTGGGCTGGTTGACGCTGTCGGTGAAGGGTGCGCCGCCGGCGGACTGGGAGTAGAGGCTGAGGGCGAAGGGCGCGTCCTGACCGGTCAGGGCGTCGGCGACCAGGCCGTACTTGGCGCCCTTCTTCTGCAGCTTGCCGGCTGCCGCGTACATCTCGTCCCAGGTCCAGCCGGCCGTCGGCAGCGGTACCCCGGCGGCCTTGAAGGCGTCGATGTCATACCAGATGCCGTAGGTGTTCAGCAGGGAAGGGACTCCGCCGATCTTTCCGTCGGGGGTCTTCCAGTTCTTGATGGCGGTGGGGGAGAAGCTGTCGGCGGTGAAATTACCCGAGCCGGACAGCTTGTCGGACCAGTCGGTGAGCAGGCCCTGGCCGGTGTACTGCAGTTCGGTGTCGTTGCCGCACCAGAACAGGTCGGGCAGCTTCTTGGCCTGGGTGAGGGAGGCGAGCTTGTCCCCGTAGTTGCCGTTGGGAGTGTCGATGCGCTTGACCGTGATGTCGGGGTCGTGGAAGCCGGCCAGGGCCTTGTCGATGAGCTGGTTGGTCGAGCTCGACTCCCAGGTCATCACGGTGACCGTGGTCTTCCCGCCGGATGCCTTCCCTGAGGAGCCGCCGCAGGCGGCCGTGGCAAGCAGTCCTCCTGCCATCAGCACCGCTCCGGCGGCGTGCAGTGTTCGTTTCAACGTGGACTCCTGGTACGTGATCGGGTCAGCCGGCCGCGGTGCGGTCAGCGCTGGTTGACGGTGCCCAATGCGCTCAGGCCTTGGATGAAGTAGCGCTGGGCCACGAAGAACACGGCCAGTGGGGGGAGCATGTAGAGCAGGTTCGCGGCCATGTAGAGGTTCCAGCTGGGTGTCTGGCCGGCGAACCCGGAGACGAAGGAGGCCATGCCGACGCTCAGCGGCCACTTCTCGGACGAGTACAGGTAGATGAGGGGGTTGAGGTAGTCGTTCCACGAGAACTGGAAGGCCAGGATGGCCATGGTGATCCAGGCCGGCCGGGTGATCGGGAGCATGACACTGAAGAAGATCCGGGCGTGTCCGGCGCCGTCCACCTTGGCGGCCTCGTCGATGGAGTACGGCACCGACAGGAAGTACTGGCGGGCGAGGAAGATGAACAGCGGATTGCCGCCCAGCCAGGCCGGCACGATCAACGGCAGCCAGGTGTCGTACCAGCCGATGTCCTTGAAGAGCTGGAACAGCGGGATGATGCCCACCACCGGGGGCAGCATCATGCTGCCGACGAAGACGTAGAACCAGACCTTCCGGCCGGGGAAGCGGAGCCGGGACAGGGCGTATCCGGCCATCATCGAGGTCATGACGCCGCCCATCACCGACAGACTGGTGATGACGAGGGAGTTCAGCAGCAGGCGGGGGAAGTGGATCGCCTTCGGTCCGTCGATGAAGTTCTCGAAGTGGAACTCGTCCGGCAGCAGTCGGGGCGGGACCTGGAAGACCGCCGAGTGACCCTTCAGGGCGATGGTGAGCATCCACAGGATGGGCAGGACCATCACCGAGGAGATCAGCAGTGCGACGGCGTACCAGGACGCGGTCCGCACGGTCCTGCGCGGCGGCCTGGGGACGGTGGCGGCGGGTGCCGGCTGCGGGGACGGCGCCGGTTCCGCCGCCTTCGTGACGTCAGGATGCGTGGTCACTGTAGGTCCATATCGACGAGAAGCGGGCGGTGGCGGCGATCACGACGACGATGACGAGGAAGAGCACCCAGACCTGGGCGGAGGCGTAGCCGAAGTCGGCGACCCGGCCGAGCGTGGGGAAGCCGTTGTTGTAGATCGACAGCATGAGGACCCTGGTGCTGAATCCCGGTCCGCCCTGCCCGTCCGGCGAAAGGATCTTCGGCTGGTTGAAGGTCTGCAGGGCGGTCACCAGTTGCAGCACGACCTGAAGCACCATGATCGGGCTGATCAGCGGGAGGGTGATCCGGAAGAACACCGTCCGGGGGCCGGCGCCGTCGATGCGGGCCGCGTCGTAGAGCTCGGTGGGCACCGCCTGGAGCGCGGCGAGAAAGATGATCATCGTGGAGCCGACGCTCCACAGCATGACGATCACGATCGACGGAATCGCCGAGCCCGAACCGGACAGCCACTCGCTGGTCGGGAGGTGCAGCCAGGACAACACCTGGTTGGCCAGGCCGACCTGCGGGTTGAAGACGAACTTCCAGAGCGTGATGGTGGCCACCACGGGCAGCACCACCGGAAGGTAGATGAGGGTGCGCACCATGCGCACGCCCCGGATGCGCCGGTTGCAGAACACCGCCAGCAGCAGCCCGATGGCCAGCGACAGCGGTACGTACAGGACGACCAGCAGCAAGGTGGCACGCACCGAGGGCCAGAACGACGGGTCGGTGGTGAACATCCGGCGGAAGTTGTCGAGGCCGACGAAGGTCGGTGGGGTGAGCCCGTTGTACCGCGTCAGCGCGAAGTAGGCCGATCGGATCAGCGGGTAGACGACGAAGACCGTGAAGCCGACGAGAGCCGGGGACATGAACAGGTACGCGGCCCGGGTGTCCGAGGTGAGCTTCCCTCGGCCGCGCCGTGGGCGGCGCGGTGGCGGATGCGGCGGTGGGTGCGGGGGTCGGTGCAGCTGCTGGTCCGGAGTTGCTGTCACACGCGCTCACCTTCTCCTCTTCCCCTACGAGGAGTTGGCGCGGACCCAGGTCCGGGGGGTGTCCCCGGCCCTCTGGTGGCTTCCGACTCCTTCAAGGTAACGTTTCCATTTCTGGTGACCACACGGTGGTGCACGCCCCACAGGGAGTCAAGAGGCGCGATGGTAACGTTTCCCGGATCATCCGGAACGCCGTGGGCGGTTCCGGAGTCACTGACGGCGCTCGGACGAAGGCTGGCCACCGGCCTGCGGGACAGCCCGGCAGCGGAGATCGTCGAGAGCTGCCTGACCAACACATGGACCACATCGATGAGTTGGGGCACCGGCTCATCGGAAGTACCGGAAGTACCGGAAGTCTTCGTCAAGACCGGAGACATCCCGGCGATGTGGCTGCGTGACAGCACGGCCCAGGTCCGCCCCTACCTCGCGGTGGCCACGGATCCGGAGGTCGGCGACGCTCTGGCCGGCGTATCGCGCCGCCAGATCCGCTGCGTCCTGCTGGACCCGTATGCCAACGCCTTCAACGACGGCCCCACGGGCGCGCACGGCGAGCCCGGTGATCTGCCCACGCCGGGGGACTGGGTGTGGGAGCGCAAGTACGAACTGGACTCCTTGTGCGCGCCCCTGCAGTTGGCGTACGCGCTCTGGCGGGCGACCGGTCGCGAGGGCCACCTCGACGAGGCTTTTCGCCGCGCCGCCTGGACGATCGTACGGATGTGGCGGGCGGAGCAGTCCCATGCGCAGTCGCTCTACCGGTTCGTCCGGCCGTCCGGCCCCTTCGCGGGTGACAGCCTTCCCCACGACGGCCGCGGAGCCATGGTCGCGCGGACCGGCATGACATGGTCAGGCTTCCGGCCGAGCGACGATCGCTGCGAACACGGGTATCTGGTCCCGGCCAACGCGCTGGCGTCGGCCAGCCTGCACGGGCTGGCCGAACTGGCCACGTCGGTCCTCGACGACGCGGAACTCGCCCACGCGTCACTGAGGCTGGCCGACGAGATCGACGCCGGGATTCTCGCCCACGCGGTGGTCGAGGTCGACGGAGTATCGGTCCTGGCCTACGAGGTGGACGGCCTCGGGGCGGTGCTGCTGGGTGACGACGCCAACCTCCCCAGCCTGCTCAGCCTCCCGCTGAGCGGCTGGTGCGCACCCAAGGACCCGCTCTATCAGGCCACCCGGCGCTTCGTGCTCTCCGCGGCGAACCCTTCCTTCTTCGTCGGCGGCCACGCGTCCGGTGTCGGCAGTGCGCACACGCCGGACGGTCACGTCTGGCCGCTGGCGATCGCCGCCGCCGGCCTGACCGGCGACGAGGACGCCGCGACACAGGCCCTTCGGACCCTGGCGACCACGACCGCCGGCACCGGCCTGATGCACGAGAGCTTCCATGTCGACGACCCCGGCCGGTTCACCCGGGACTGGTTCGGCTGGGCCAACGCCATGTTCTGCGAACTCGCTCTCGAGCTGTGCGCGGGAGGCGTGCGGCATCTGTTTCCCGTGCACCCGCGGGCGCTGCCCGCCCCCTGAGGAACGGATTGCATAAACGTGCGGCGAAACGTATAGTCATGCCATCCAAGAGAGGATGGATTCCATGGCGGTACGTGCGGCAGTGGCCGGAGCGAGCGGGTACGCGGGCGGGGAGCTCCTGCGGCTGCTCCTGGCGCACCCCGAGGTCGAGATCGGCGCCCTGACCGGCAACTCCAACGCGGGCCAGAAGCTCGGCGCGCTCCAGCCGCACCTGCTGCCGCTCGCCGACCGTGTGCTCCAGGAGACCACGGCCGACGTCCTCGCCGGGCACGATGTCGTCTTCCTCGCGCTGCCGCACGGGCAGTCCGCCGCCGTCGCCGAGCAGCTCGGCCCGGAGGTGCTCGTCGTCGACATGGGCGCCGACTTCCGGCTCAAGGACGCGGCCGACTGGGAGAGGTTCTACGGTTCTCCGCACGCCGGTACCTGGCCGTACGGCCTCCCCGAACTGCCCGGCGGCCGCGCCGCGCTGGAGGGGGCCAAGCGCGTCGCGGTGCCCGGTTGTTACCCGACCGCGGTCTCCCTCGCCCTGTTCCCGGCGTACGCCGCCCAGCTCGCCGAGGCCGAGGCCGTGATCGTCGCCGCCTCCGGCACCTCCGGCGCGGGCAAGGCACCCAAGCCGAACCTGCTGGGCAGCGAGGTCATGGGCTCCATGTCGCCGTACGGCGTCGGCGGCGGCCACCGGCACACGCCCGAGATGATCCAGAACCTGAGCGGGGTCGCCGGGGAGGCCGTCTCCGTCTCCTTCACACCCACCCTCGCGCCGATGCCCCGGGGCATCCTCGCCACCTGCACCGCGAAGGCGCGCCCCGGTGTCACCGGCGAGTCCGTCCGCGCCGCCTACGAGAAGGCCTTCGCCGACGAGCCCTTCGTCCACCTGCTCCCCGAGGGGCAGTGGCCCGCCACGGCGTCCGTCTACGGTTCCAACGCCGTTCAGGTGCAGGTCGCGTACGACGAGGCCGCGGGCCGCATCATCGCGATCAGCGCCATCGACAACCTGGCCAAGGGCACCGCGGGCGGTGCCGTCCAGAGCATGAACATCGCCCTCGGGCTTCCCGAGGAGCTCGGTCTTTCCACGATCGGAGTCGCACCGTGAGCGACGCACGCGCGGCCGCCGGGCCGCGGACGACGACAGCCGCACCGCCGCGCCGCACGGGCGGCGGTGCCATCAGCCTCCCCCACTCTCGGCTTCGCCCGAGCGAGGGGACCCCCATCCGCGGCGGAGCGAACGAGGAGATGCAGTGAGCGTCACGGCAGCAAAGGGATTCCAGGCGGCGGGTATCGCCGCCGGGATCAAGGAGAACGGCAACCCGGACCTGGCCCTCGTGGTCAACACCGGGCCCCGCCGCGCCGCCGCCGGCGTCTTCACCTCCAACCGTGTGAAGGCCGCGCCGGTGCTGTGGTCGGAGCAGGTCCTCAGGACCGGCCAGGTCTCCGCCGTAGTCCTCAACTCCGGTGGCGCCAACGCCTGTACGGGACCCAAGGGCTTCCAGGACACGCACGTCACCGCGGAGAAGACCGCCGAGGTGCTCGGTCTCGGCGCCGTCGAGGTCGCGGTCGCCTCCACGGGGCTGATCGGCGTCCTGCTCCCGATGGACAAGCTGCTGCCCGGAGTCGAGCAGGCGGCCCAGGCCCTCAGCGAGCACGGCGGCGAGAAGGCCGCCATCGCCATCAAGACCACCGACTCCGTCCACAAGACGGCCGTCGTGACGAGGAACGGCTGGACCGTGGGCGGCATGGCCAAGGGCGCGGGCATGCTCGCCCCCGGCCTGGCCACCATGCTCGTCGTCCTCACCACCGACGCCGACATCGACAGCCCGACCCTGGACGAGGCGCTGCGCGCCGCCACCAGGGTCACCTTCGACCGGGTCGACTCCGACGGCTGCATGTCCACCAACGACACCGTGCTGCTGCTGGCCTCCGGCGCCTCCGAAGTCACCCCGGAGTACGAGGAGTTCGCCGAGGCCGTGCGGGCCGTCTGCGACGACCTCGGGCAGCAGCTGATCCGGGACGCCGAGGGCGCCAGCAAGGACATCAAGGTCGAGGTGGTGGGCGCCGCGAGCGAGGACGACGCCGTCGAGGTGGGCCGGTCCATCGCCCGCAACAACCTCCTCAAGTGCGCGATCCACGGCGAGGACCCCAACTGGGGCCGCGTGCTCTCCGCCATCGGCACGACGAAGGCCGCCTTCGACCCCGAGCAGCTCAACGTGGCCATCAACGGCGTCTGGGTGTGCAAGAACGGAGGCGTCGGCGAGGACCGGGACAAGGTCGACATGCGCTACCGCGAGGTCCACATCGTCGCCGACCTCGCCGCGGGTTCGCAGACCGCCACCATCTGGACCAACGACCTCACCGCCGACTACGTCCACGAGAACAGCGCGTACTCGTCATGAGCACCACTCGGAAACACACCGCCCTGCCCAAGGCGCAGATCCTCATCGAGGCGCTGCCCTGGCTGGTCCGGCACAACGGCAAGACCGTCGTCATCAAGTTCGGCGGCAACGCCATGATCGACGAGGACCTGAAGGCCGCGTTCGCGCAGGACGTCGTCTTCCTGCACCAGGCCGGCCTCAAGCCCGTGGTCGTGCACGGCGGCGGCCCGCAGATCAGCGCTGCCCTCGACAAGCACGGCATCGTCAGCGAGTTCAAGGCCGGACTGCGGGTCACCACCGAGGACGCCATGGACGTCGTACGGATGGTGCTGGCCGGGCAGGTCCAGCGTGAGCTGGTCGGGCTGCTCAACCAACACGGCCCGCTCGCCGTGGGGTTGACCGGCGAGGACGCGCACACCATCACCGCCACCAAGCACCAGCCCCGGATCGACGGCGAGTCGGTCGACATCGGGCGGGTCGGCGAGATCACCGACATCGACACGGGCGCGATCGAGGCCCTGCTGGCGAACGGCCGTATCCCGGTCATCTCGTCGATCGCCCGGAGCCAGGACGATCACCATGTCTACAACGTCAATGCTGATACGGCGGCTGCGGCACTCGCTGCTGCGCTGGGCGCCGAAACCCTCATGGTCCTCACGGACGTCGAGGGCCTCTACGAGGACTGGCCCCACAGCGACGAGGTGATCAGCCGCCTCACCGCTTCCCAACTGGAGAAGCTGCTGCCGGAGTTGAGCTCCGGCATGGTGCCGAAGATGGAGGGCTGTCTGCACGCCGTGCGAGGCGGCGTCACCACCGCCCGGGTCATTGACGGCCGGGTCCAGCACTCGATCCTGCTGGAGATTTTCACCGACGAAGGCATCGGCACGATGGTCGTGCCCGATGCGGACGAGGAAGCGGGGGACGACGCATGACGGGCAACGAGGAGCTCACCCAGCGGTGGCAGGGCGCGCTCATGAACAACTACGGCACGCCGCAGTTGCCCCTGGTCCGGGGCGAGGGCGCGAAGCTGTGGGACGCCGACGGCAGGCAGTACCTCGACCTCGTCGGCGGTATCGCGGTCAACGCGCTCGGCCATGCCCACCCGGCGATCGTCGAGGCGGTCAGCAAGCAGGTCGCCTCCCTCGGCCATGTCTCCAACCTCTTCATCGCCGAGCCTCCCGTCGCGCTCGCCGAGCGGCTCCTCCAGCACTTCGGTCGCGACGGCAAGGTGTACTTCTGCAACTCGGGGGCCGAGGCCAACGAGGGCGCGTTCAAGATCGGCCGGCTGACCGGGCGGCCCCACATGGTCGCCACCGAGGGCGGCTTCCACGGCCGGACCATGGGCGCGCTGGCGCTGACCGGGCAGCCGGGCAAGCGGGAGCCGTTCCTGCCGCTGCCGGGTGACGTGACGCATGTTCCTTACGGGGACGCGCAGGCGCTGGCCGCCGCGGTCACCGAGGAGACCGCGCTCGTGATCATCGAGCCGATCCAGGGCGAGAACGGGGTCGTGGTGCCGCCGGCCGGTTACCTCAAGGCGGCCCGGGCGATCACCGCCGCGACGGGCAGCCTGCTGGTCCTGGACGAGGTGCAGACCGGGATCGGTCGGACCGGACACTGGTTCGAGTACCAGGCCCACGAGGGTGTCCTGCCGGACGTCGTCACGCTGGCGAAGGGCCTGGGCGGCGGTCTGCCGCTCGGCGCGACCGTCGCCTTCGGCCGGGCCGCGGAGCTGCTGCGGCCGGGCCATCACGGCACGACCTTCGGCGGCAACCCGATCGCCTGCGCGGCCGGACTCGCCGTACTCGAGACGATCGCGGCCGAAGGTCTGCTGGAGAACGTCAAGGCGCAGAGCGAGAAGCTGCGGGAGGGAATCGAGGGCGCCGACGGGACTTCCCGGCACCCGTTGATCGCTCATGTCCGGGGTGCGGGGCTGCTGCTGGGTATCGTGCTCACCGAGCCGCTCGCACCGAAGGTGCAGCAGGCGGCTCAGGACGCCGGGTTCCTGGTGAACGCGCCCGCCCCCGAGGTCGTACGGCTGATGCCGCCACTGACTCTCGGCGACGCGGAAGTGGACGCGTTCCTCCAGGCGCTGCCCGGCATCCTGGACGCGGCCAAGGGGGACGGATGATCCGGAGAATGAGACGACGATGAGCCAGGCGCAGGATCACGAGCAGACCGCAGGGCCTGCCGTACCGCAGACCCGCACCGCCCGCCACCGCCGGATCGTGGACATCCTCAACCGGCAACCGGTGCGCAGCCAGAGCCAGTTGGCGAAGCTGCTGTCCGACGACGGACTGAGCGTCACCCAGGCGACGCTCTCCCGGGACCTGGACGAGCTGAACGCGGTGAAGATCCGCAACAACGACGGCGACCTGATCTACGCGGTGCCGAGCGAGGGGGGATTCCGCCAGCCTCGGGTGCCGCTGGGAGGGTCCGCGAAGGAGGAGCGGATGCGGCGGCTATCGGCGGAGCTGCTCATCTCCGCGGAGGCGTCCGCGAATCTGGTGGTGCTCCGGACACCACCGGGTGCCGCGCAGTTCCTGGCCTCGGCGATCGACCAGGCGGAACTGCAGGACATCCTGGGCACCATCGCCGGTGACGACACCCTGTTGTTGATCAGCCGGGATCCGACGGGTGGGCAGGCTCTGGCCGATCACTTGCTGCGGTTGGCTCAGAACGGCCACTGAGGGGGGAGTTGTCGTACGGGGCTGCGGTTTGGCGGTGGTCGGTCGCGCCCACGCGGCGGGAGCCGCCCACGCCCCGCGCTCCTGAGGTGGACTGGCACAGTGCCCCGCGCCCTCGAGGCGGGCTCGCGCAGTGCCCTGCGCTTTTGAGGCGGGCTCGCGCAGTGCCCTGCGCCCTTGAGGCGGACTGGCACAGTGCCCCCGCGCCCTTGAGGCGGACTCGTTCACCCGAGTCGAGCGGCCAGGCCCCCCGTGCAGCGGACCTCGTCGCCCGCCGTGATCAGGAGTGCCTCCACGTCCGGGAGGGACTCCAGCCACGCCAGCGCCTCCCGCGATCCCATCGCGAACGCCGCCGTCGCCCAGCAGTCCGCCCAGGTCAGCCAAGGGGCCACCACCGTCACCGCCACCAGGTCGGTGACCGCCGGGCGGCCCGTGCTCGGGTCGACGATGTGGGTGCCTCGTTCGGCCGTCCCGGAGGTGGCCACCGCGAGTTCGGCGGCGCCCGCGGCGGACACGACAGCCGCCAGGCCGCCCGGCCGCAACGGGTCCGACACTCCGACCCGCCACGGCCGCTGCGGACCGGGAACGCCCAGCAACTGGACGTCCCCACCGCCGTTCACGCTCACACCGCTCACCCCGGCGTCCGCCAGCCGTCGCGCCGCGCGCTCCGCGGCCCAGCCCTTGACGATGCCGGTCGGGTCGAGGCGGCCCTCGTAGCGCATGCTGAACCAGCCGTCGCTCGTCCGCTCCGCCTCGGCGCCCAGGTCGAGCACCTCGGCGACCAGCGGATCGCACTCCTCGACGGTCAGCTCGCCCCGCGCCAGCCGGGAGACCTGGCTGTCGTCGCGGTAGGTGCTGAACACCTCGTTCACCCGATGCAGTCCGGCCACCGCGTCCCGCAGGGCCGCGTCGACGGCGTCGGGATCCCCGCCGCGGACGTCAAAGGAAAAGACCGTCCCCATGACCTCCTCCGCATGACGTACCGCGGCGGGAGCTTGTGCCGATTCGGCCACGGTGTCAGCCACCGGCCTGATCCAGCGCCGACTGGAGGGACTCCTTGTAGCCGTTGCTGGTGTACGTGGCACCGGAGACCGCGTCGATGTCGGCGCTGCCGGCCGCCACGGCCTCCTGGTTGAGCTTCGGTATCGACAGGGCGGTCTTCTGGTCGCTGGTGCCGCCCTTGGGCGCCTGGACCGCCTCGGCCTTGGTGACCTTCCCGCCGACGACCGTGACACGGACCTGGACCGGCCCGTACTGGGTCTGCGCGACACTGCCCGTGACGGTCTTGGCGGCCTGGGCACTGCCCGAACCCTGGTCCTGCGAGGAACCCTGGGACGCCGCCGCCTTCGCCTTGTCCAGCGCCGACTGGAGGGACTGCTTGTAGCCGTTGCTGGTGTACGTGGCACCGGAGACCGCGTCGATGTCGGCGCTGCCGGCCGCCACGGCCTCCTGGTTGAGCTTGGGTACCGACAGGGCGGTCTTCTGGTCGCTGGTGCCGCCCTTGGGCGCCTGGACCGCCTCGGCCTTGGTGATCTTGCCGTTGGCCATGGTCAGCCGGACCTGGACGGCTCCGTACTGCGTCTGGACGGCGTCCCCGGTGACCGTGCCGGTCCCGGCGGCCTGGGCGCCGCCCTGGACCGACTCCTGCGCCACCGGCGGCTGGGTCGCCGCGCCGCCGGCCGCCGCGGAGGCCGGGTCGGAGGACGGCTTCAGCGACAGCAGCAGCACGACGCCGGAGACGGTGGCGGCGGTCGCGAGAACGACACGTCGGACAGGGTGACTCTTCCTCATCGCTTCAACAGCTCCTGAATCCCGTCGCTCACATCTCGAACGACTCGTGATGGATGCGGCGGGCGGGCACACCCGCGCCGCGCAGTGCTTCGTACACGGACTGCGCGAAGCCGGCCGGCCCGCACATGAAGACGTCGTGTTTGTCGATGTCCGGCAGCTTCTGCCGCAGTCGGTCCGCCGAGATGTCCGGGCGTTCCCCGTCCGGGCTGTTGACCGCGTACATCAGCCGGGCCCCGCGCTCGTCCGCGATGGTCGAGAGCTCGTCCCACAGGGCCAGGTCCTGGGTGCTGTTGGCCCGGTACAGGAGGGTGATGTCACCGGCCGCGCCGGGCAGCGTCTCGAACAGCGCCCGCATCGGGGTGATCCCGACACCGCCCGCGACCAGCAGCACCTTGCCGCGGCTGCGGCGGGACGCGGTCAGCGCGCCGTACGGGCCCTCGGCCCACACCTTGGTGCCGGGAGTCAGCTCACGCAGCCGTTCGCTGTGGTCGCCGATCGCCTTCACCGTGATCCGCAGCATGCCGGGGCGGGGTGCCGCCGACAGTGAGTAGGGGTGCGAGCTGAACCGCATGCCCGGCGCCAGGAACCGCCACCGGAAGAACTGGCCCGCCTCCGCGCCCATCCGGTGCAGCTTCCGCCCGCCGATCAGCACCGACACGATGCCCGGCGTCTCCTCGATGACCGCCTCGACGTACATGCGGTGACGCAGGTTCAGCCGGATCGGGGTGAGGATGCGGTACCAGAGAACCAGGGCCGTCACCGAGCCGTACAGCGCGTACCAGACGGTCTTCGCGACGGGCTCGACGGCGAAGTCGTTGCCGGTGGTCAGCTGGTGCCAGAAGGTCAGGAACACCGCCGCGTACGTCAGCAGGTGTACGTGGTACCAGGTGTCGTACGGGATCAGGCGGCGGATCGGGCCGATCGAGATCAGCCCGATGAAGAACAGCAGGCCGACGCCGATGGCCGCCTTGCCCATGTCGGGAAGCTGGTTGATGGAGTCGATGGTCTGCTGGACTATGTCACCGAGGCCCTTGCCGGCCTGGAGGGCGTAGCCCCACATGATGAGGAAGACATGGGCGAGGGTCAGACACAGCGTGTACCGGCCGCTCATCGCGTGCCAGCGCGCCACCCGGTCGGAGCCCACCCGGCGCTCCAGCGCGGGCACCCGGGCCATCTGCAGCACCACGAGCGCCATCAGGTACCCGGCGAGCAGACCGGTGATCCGGCCCGCGTTGAGGATCTTGCCGTTGTTGTCGCTGATCGACGGGGTGTTGGCCCACCACAGCCACAGCACACCGGCCGCGCCCGCCCACACGGCGAGCAGCAGCAGGGTCGCCGGTGAGCGGCGCGGGCGGATGCGGCGCATCGTCTGGCGGCGGGCGGCGCGGCCGCCTGCGAGCGTCGTGGTCACGATTCCTCCGGGGACGGGGCAAGGGGGGTGGTGTGGTGGTCCCTTGGCCCACAGATACGTGCCGCGGCGCCCGTGTGTTCAGCGGCCTGCACAGTCCCGTGGGTATGGAAGTGACTGGCGGTAACACGTACTCGTGTTCCTGTCCGGCTCAGTATCGGGTGATCGCGGTACGCCCGTCACGCGTTCCGATCGCCATGTGCGGCCGCTTCCCGGGCTCGGCCCACCGGAGGATCCGCCGCATCGCGTCCGCGGGCACCGACACGCAACCGGCCGTGGCCCCGCGCCCGTCGACATGCAGGAAGATCCCGGCCCCACGCCCGCGCACCGGCTCGGCGTAGTTGAACCCGATGACGAACGCGTACGCGTACTGCCGTGGGTAGGAGGTCAACCGCTCCGACTCGGCCGCCCGGCAATCCGCCGGACGCGGCTCGACCCAGCGGTTGTAGCGAGGGGAGTCGTTGTCCTGACACCACCAGGAGTTCTGCTTCACGGCCCGGTACCTGTACGTCGTCCCGCCCGGTGCCCCCTTGATCCCGAAGGCGTACGGCAGGTCGTACAGCCCCGTGGGCGTGGTGTTCGTGCCCTGTCTGCGCGCGTCCCCCTCGACCAGCCCTCTCGCGCCGAAGCGGGCCACCGCCGAACCGGCCTTCAGCCACTGCCCGTTCCGCCTGCTCCACCATGTCACCGTGCCCGATGTCGAGCCGGCCTTGGGAGCGACCGCGGTGATCAGCTGGCTGCCGCCACCGGTGTCCGCCATGCGCGCGGGCAGCGGCGGTGTCGGACCGCCGCCGGGCGCGGCACCGACAGCGAACAGGGACGCGGACACCAGGGACAGGGCGGCGACGGCAGCGGAACGCATGGTCGTCAACCTACGGCGAGGCCGCGGCGGCGGCAGCCGGACTGACCCGTTCGGACCTGCCCCGATCTGCCGCCGCCGCTGTCCGTACCGTCCGCTCAGTCACCCAACGGGTTGAGCAGGTCCGCCCGACCCTCGAAGGCGTACAGCAGCAGGTCGGTCATCTCGAAGACGTCCTCGGCGTTCCGGTCCGCGACCGGGCTGAGGAAGGGCCGCCAGAACGGGTCGCGCACGATGGAGTACCGGCTGCCCTCCATGGCGCGGTGGAACACCTCGGCGACGATGCGCCCGCCGACGCCCGTCAGCCGCCCGCTGCCGTTCGCCTCGGCCTCGCGCAGGATGTAGAACCACAGCGGGCAGTTCGCGGCGAGCTGCTTGCGGAGTCCCTCGCTGAGCTGGGCTCCGCCGCCGTTCTCGAAGTCGGACGGCAGCAGGGGCTTCACCCCGAGGTACTTGGCCATCTGCTGACCGGTCGCCAGGCTCATCATGTTCGCCCGGGTGAGGTTGCGGAAGGCCAGGTTCAGCTCGATCGGGTCGGGAGCCGGCGCTCCGCGTCCGCCGAACGAGCCGAGCGGCAGATCGGCCAGCGGATTGACCAGCTGGGTGTCGATCCGCTTGGCGAGGTTGAACTTCTCCGCGGGGACCCCCAGGTCGTCGCGGCCCGCCTCGCGGAAGTCGAACAGGCGCCGGAAGTCGGCGATCCAGTTGGTGGGAAGCCGCTCGAAGGTGCCCGCCTCGGGGTCGCCGGCGTCGGCGGGCGGCGGCGAGAGGATGCCGCTGGTGCCGGTGAACCGGAAGAGCAGCGGCAGGGTGCCCGCGCCGTTGTCGAAGATCCGGTTCCAGTTGTAGGCACCGCGCACCATGCTGTGGCCCAGCCGGTAGGCGGCCACGGAGAACTCGACCGGCATGGTCGGGCGCTCGTGCTCGCCCGGAGCCGGCTCGAAGAACCTGCGGCCCTTGGTGAACACCTCGTCGACGACACCGGGGTCGACGATCCGGGGCAGGAAGTCGTGCCGCAGCATCCACTGGTAGTGCTTGACCACCGTCTCGCGTGCCGTCTCGAACAGCACCGCGCTCGACACGCCCTTGCCGACCAGATCGGCCACGACCCGGTTGTGGAACCGGATGAAGGCGCTGTGGATCTGGGCGACGACGAGGTTCTCGTCGTTGCGCCCGTCCGGGATGAGCGGGCGGCGCCGCTCGGAGATCCGCGAACCCTGGCCCACCCGGGGCAGGTCGAACCCGCCGAGGGGCAGGCCGACGAGGTGGTCGCCTCCGGGGTCGGGCAGCCCCTGGGTGGTGCCGGTGCGCAGCCGCAGACCGTCGTCCTCGTAGAAGCGGCCGTCGAAGCGGTGGTCCGGGCCGAGGCCGTAGAGGCTGTCCAGGTCGAGCGCCGGGGAACGGCCCTGCAGGAGCTCGCGGACGGTGACCTCGTCCTCCAGCCGCACCGCCGTGGCGTCCAGGGTCAGGTCGTGGTCCACGAACTGGCCGAGATAGGTGAAGCCGGCCGGTACCGCCGGGTTGTTGGAGTCGGGCTGCGACCCGGCCCTGGTCATCGCCTGGGCGAGTTCCTCGCGGGCGGGCCGGTCGAGGAGTTGGGCCGGCTTGGCCTGCGGGCCCAGGCGGGAGAACTGGAACTTGCGCAGGGCCGCGACGGTGGACGCCGTCGACGGCTGCGCCGGGCCCTCTTCCCCGGAGTCGGCGAGGATGCCCTCGCCGACCACGAAGTACGAGGTGCGGACATGGCGTTTGCTCTGAGGTTCGTGCGTCGGCCGGAACATGAATCCCCCATCTGTTCGTGCGGCCAGGCTAGGCACGCCCACACGGCGGAGGGGAGAATTCCGTCAATACCCACAAGGAGGTTGTGTGTGTATAGATCAAATAAAAGCTCCTAAAGGGGACGCAACGGCAGTGGCAGTCCGGGCAGTCCGTCCATGCTCGTGGCGATGTGTTCCTTCTTGGTGAAGTACTCACTGAGCGAGGCGTCGTCCTCACGGGCGAAGCGCTTGGCGTGCAGCTCGCGGTCGCCGTCGTACGACATGTAGGGCACCGCGAACCCGCAGGAGTCACGGATGAGTTCGGCCCGGACGACGATGACGGCACGCAGTCCGTGGGCGGTCGGGTCGATGTCCGGGAAGCGGGCCAGCAGGTCGGGGAAGCGCGGGTCGTCGCGGAAGACCGGCTCGCCGCGGCCGTGTACGCGCACGATGTTCGGCGGGCCCTGGAAGGCGCACCACATGAGGGTGATCCGGCCGTTCTCCCGCAGATGCGCGACCGTCTCCGCGGTGGAGCCGGCGAAGTCGAGGTAGGCCACGGTGAGTTCGTCGAGGATCACGAACGAGCCCTTGAGCCCCTTGGGGGAGAGGTTGACCGTGCCGTCGCCGGAGAGGGGTGCGGACGCGGTGAAGAAGAGGGGCTGCGCCTCGATGAACGTGCGAAGTCTGCCGTCTATGCGCTCATAAGTCTTTCCCATGTCTAACGATTATGCGTGAAAGTCTTTCGTCTGTCTAAGAATTGTGGCATCCATGCCACGAGGACGCCTCCGTGGTGACGCCCGCATGGGCGTGCCTCCTGGAGTCGTCCTCGTGAAGACGTGCTCGTACGTCCGCGCGCAGACGTCCGGGTGAAGACGTCCGCGGCCGCCCCGGCCGGTACTCGCACAGGGCGGCCGCGGCGCCTGTCACGTCACTACTGGTTGAGCGTGCAGGTGGCCAGGGCGTCCAGGCCCTGGGGCTTCTCGGCGGTGCGGCCGATCGCGGTGGCGATGCGGTTGACGGTGGAGACGCGCTTGTCCTCCAGCGGGCCGAGGATCGCGTTCTGGACGAAGTTCGGTCCGCCCTGGCCGACCGTGTCCACGAGGCGCTTGTTGGCCTCCTGGATCTGCGTGTCGAGGAGGGTCAGGTTGCGGTCCACCTCGGCCTGCGCGGAGGCCGGGATCTCGGGCAGCTGCGACGCGACGTCGGGGCAGCTGATGGTCCCCGCCGCGCCGGCCTCGCCGCCCGCTTCGGCTCCAGCGCCCGCCTCGGCGCCGGCTTCCGCACCGGCTCCCGCACCGGCTTCCGCACCCGCGCCGGCCTCGGCGCCGGCTTCCGCGCCGGCACCGGCCTCGGCACCCGCTTCCGCACCCGCTTCCGCGCCGGCACCGGCCTCGGCACCCGCTTCCGCACCCGCTTCCGCCTCGGCGGCGCCCCCGCCGTTCAGCGCGCAGGGCGCGAGCGCGTCGAGGCCCTGGGGCTTCTCGGCGGTGCGGCCGATCGCGGTGGCGATGCGGTTGACGGTGGAGACGCGCTTGTCCTCCAGCGGGCCGAGGATCGCGTTCTGGACGAAGTTGGCTCCGCCCTGGCCGACCGTGTCCACGAGCCGCTTGTTGGCCTCGTCGAGCTGGGTCTGCAGCAGGGTCAGGTTGCGGTCCACCTCGGCCTGCGCGGAGGCCGGGATCTCGGGCAGCTGGGAGGCGACGTCCGGGCAGGTGATGGAGCCCGGGTCGGCCAGCGTCTTGGCGTTCGTGCTGCCGCTCTTCGACGAGCCGGGCGTCTCCCCGGCGAGGGCGGAGCCGGCGATCACGGCGCCGGACAGCACCACCGCGGCCGCGCCGCCGATCAACGCGACGCGACGCTTGTTGTACTTCGGAAGAGCCCTGGACATGCGGATGCCTCACTCGGGTCGGGGGGTCTCGTCGTTGACAAAACGCGGCGCCTGCGTTCGGCGAGAGATACGGGTAAGCGGTTTCTCGTGTTCAAAGGTCCGGCACATTTCCTGCACTCGCCCGTCCGGATTGACGAATCATGCAGAGTTCTGCATACTCATGCATGTCAGCGAATGCAGTGTGGAGGAGAAACCCGTGGCCGAGCGCGTCGTACTCGCCTACTCAGGCGGACTGGACACCTCCGTCGCCATCGGCTGGATCGCCGAGGAGACGGGTGCCGAGGTGATCGCCGTCGCGGTCGACGTCGGCCAGGGCGGCGAGGACCTGGACGTCATCCGCAAGCGCGCCCTCGCCTGCGGAGCCGTCGAGGCCGAGGTCGCGGACGCCCGGGACGAGTTCGCCGAGGAGTACTGCCTGCCGGCGATCAAGGCCAACGCCCTCTACATGGACCGCTACCCGCTGGTCTCCGCGCTCTCCCGGCCGACCATCGTGAAGCACCTGGTGGCCGCCGCCCAGAAGCACGGCGCCACCACGGTCGCCCACGGCTGCACCGGCAAGGGCAACGACCAGGTCCGCTTCGAGGCCGGCATCGTCGCTCTCGCCCCCGACCTCAAGTGCATCGCCCCGGTCCGCGACTACGCGATGACCCGTGACAAGGCCATCGCGTTCTGCGAGGAGAAGCAGCTCCCGATCGCGACCTCCAAGAAGTCCCCGTACTCCATCGACCAGAACGTCTTCGGACGCGCGGTCGAGACGGGCTTCCTGGAGGACATCTGGAACGCCCCGATCGAGGACATCTACGAGTACACCTCGAACCCGGCCGCCCCGCGCGAGGCCGACGAGGTGGTCATCACCTTCAAGGAGGGCGTCCCGGTCGCTCTCGACGGCACACCGGTCACCGTGCTCCAGGCCATCCAGCAGCTCAACGAGCGCGCCGGCGCCCAGGGCGTAGGCCGGATCGACATGGTCGAGGACCGCCTGGTGGGCATCAAGTCCCGCGAGGTGTACGAGGCCCCGGGCGCGATCGCGCTGATCACCGCCCACCAGGAGCTGGAGAACGTCACCGTCGAGCGCGAACTCGCCCGCTACAAGCGGCAGGTCGAGCAGCGCTGGGGCGAACTGGTCTACGACGGCCAGTGGTTCTCCCCGCTCAAGCGCGCCTTGGACGGCTTCATCGACGAGGCCAACCAGTACGTCTCCGGCGACATCCGGATGACTCTGCACGGCGGCCGCGCGGTCGTCACCGGCCGGCGCTCCCAGTCGTCGCTGTACGACTTCAACCTCGCCACCTACGACACCGGCGACACCTTCGACCAGGCCGCGGCCAAGGGCTTCATCGACATCTACAGCCTCTCGTCGAAGATCGCGGCGCAGCGGGATCTCGCGTAACCGGTCAGGATCTCGCGCAACCAGTAGCGTGATGACCGCCTCCCTGTCTGTCCGCAGGGAGGCGGTCGCACATCCACCATCTTCGAGGAGCAACGCAAGTGAGCAGCAACAGCGGTGACGTACGGCTCTGGGGCGGCCGTTTCGCCGACGGTCCCGCCGAGGCCCTGGCGAAGCTGTCCGCGTCCGTCCACTTCGACTGGCGGCTCGCGCCCTACGACATCGCCGGTTCGCGCGCCCACGCGCGCGTGCTGCACAAGGCGGGCCTGCTCACCGAGGACGAGCTGACCCGGATGCTCGCCGGGCTCGACCAGCTCGAAGCGGACGTCGCCGCCGGCGACTTCGTCGGCACGATCGCCGACGAGGACGTCCACACCGCCCTGGAGCGCGGCCTCCTGGAACGCCTCGGCCCCGACCTCGGAGGCAAGCTGCGCGCGGGACGGTCGAGGAACGACCAGGTCGCGACCCTCTTCCGGATGTACCTGCGCGACCACGCCCGGATCATCGGCGGTCTGATCGCCGACCTCCAGGACGCGCTGATCGGCCTGGCCCAGGCCCACCCGGACGTGGCGATGCCCGGCCGCACCCACCTCCAGCACGCCCAGCCGGTCCTCTTCGCCCACCACGTCCTCGCGCACGTCCAGCCCCTGGCCCGGGACGCCGAACGCCTGCGCCAGTGGGACGAGCGGACGGCCGTGTCGCCGTACGGCTCCGGCGCCCTCGCGGGTTCCTCCCTCGGCCTGGACCCGGAGGCGGTCGCCGAGGACCTCGGCTTCGAGCACGGCAGCGTCGGCAACTCCATCGACGGCACGGCGTCCCGCGACTTCGTGGCGGAGTTCGCCTTCATCACCGCGATGATCGGGGTGAACCTCTCCCGCATCTCGGAGGAGATCATCCTGTGGAACACGAAGGAGTTCTCCTTCGTGACCCTCCACGACGCGTTCTCCACGGGCTCGTCGATCATGCCGCAGAAGAAGAACCCCGACATCGCCGAACTGGCGCGCGGCAAGTCGGGCCGTCTGATCGGCAACCTGACCGGCCTGATGGCGACCCTCAAGGCCCTCCCGCTCGCGTACAACCGCGACCTCCAGGAGGACAAGGAGCCGGTCTTCGACTCCTGCGACCAGTTGGAGGTGCTGCTCCCCGCCTTCACCGGCATGGTCGCCACCCTCACCGTCCACCGTGAGCGCATGGAGGAGCTGGCCCCGGCCGGCTTCTCGCTCGCCACCGACATCGCCGAGTGGCTGGTCAAGCAGGGAGTGCCGTTCCGGGTCGCGCACGAGGTCGCGGGCGAGTGCGTCAAGGTCGCGGAGGCCGAGGGCAAGGAGCTGGACGAGCTGACCGACGAGCAGTTCGCGAAGATCTCCGCCCATCTGAGGCCCGAGGTGCGGTCCGTCCTCAACGTCGCCGGTGCCCTCGCCTCCCGCGACGGCCGCGGCGGTACGGCGCCCAGCGCGGTCGCCGTCCAGCTCGCGGAGGTCCAGGCCGACGTGGCGGCCCAGCACGCGTGGGCAAACGCCAAGAAGTAGCAGGTCGGGTGAGGCCGGGGCATCGCGGGTACGTTGGTCGCAAGCCGCAAGGACCGACCGAACGGAGCTCGCGATGCCCTTCGCCCGACTGGCCTCAGCAACGACCCCCACCTGCCACATCGGCCTGGGTCTAGCCGCCGTCGGCCGCCCCGGTTACATCAACCTCGGCCGGGACCAGGACCTGCCGCCCGTCCGCAGCGTCGACGCCCTGCGCGCCCGCACCCACGAACTTCTCGACGCCGCATACGCCCAGGGCGTGCGCTACTTCGACGTGGCCCGCTCCTACGGCCGTTCGGAGGAGTTCCTCGCGGACTGGCTGAACGCCCGGCCCAGCTTCACCGACATCGTGGTCGGCAGCAAGTGGGGCTACACCTACACGGCGGGCTGGAGCGCCGAGGCCGAGGAGCACGAGGTCAAGGACCACGGTGTCCAGACGTACGAACGGCAGCGCGCCGAGACCGACGCCCTGCTCGGTGACCGGCTCGACCTCTACCAGATCCACTCGGTGACCCCCGACAGTCCGGCCCTCACCGACAAGGAACTCCACGCGAAGCTGGCGGAGGCGGCCGCCCGGGGCGTGAGCGTCGGCTTCTCCACCAGCGGCCCCGCACAGGCCGACGCCATCCGCGCCGCGCTCGCGGTGACGGTCGACGGCGAGCCCCTCTTCCGTACCGTCCAGTCCACCTACAACGCCCTGGAGACCTCGGCCGGACCGGCCCTCGCCGAGGCGCACGACGCCGGTCTCACGGTGATCGTCAAGGAGGCCATGGCCAACGGGCGGCTGGCCGAACCCCATGCGCCGGACGCCCTGAAGGCGGTGGGCGCGGCGACCTCCCTCGGCTGTGACGCGGTCGCCCTCGCACTCGTCCTGCGTCAGCCCTGGGCCGGTGTGGTGCTCTCCGGCGCCGCCACGACCAACCAGCTCGCGTCCAACCTGCACGGGGCGGTGGTCGACCTGGAGGAGGAGCAGCTCGCGCGTCTGGCGACGCTGGCGGAGGACCCGCGCGCCTACTGGGACAAGCGCGCGCAGCTGCCCTGGCACTGAGGACACTGAGGGACCCTCGTCGACCTGCGGCGATGAGTCACGTATGCCTATGGTGAGACAAGTGTGTCTCATGTGGTCTACCCTCGTCTCATGGCTGTCGATCGTGACCATGTGCTGCGCAGTGCCGCGGCCCTGCTGACCCGTAAATCCACCGCGACCATGGACGAGGTCGCCAAGGCGGCCGGGATCAGCCGGGCCACACTGCACCGCCAGTTCGCCGGCCGCGACGCGCTCGTCCGGGCGTTGGAGGCGCTCGGCATCGCGGAGTGCGAGGCGGCGGCGGTCGCGGCCCGGCTCGACGACGGCTCGGCCCAGGAGGCCCTGCGCAGATTCGTGCGGGAACTCGAACCCGCCGCCGGCCTGCTCGCCTTCCTCTACAGCGAGAACCAACTGTTCGAGGGCGAGGAACAGAACGAGGGCTGGTCCCGCCTGGACGCCCGGATCGCCGCGCTGTTCCGGCGCGGCCAGTCGACCGGCGAGTTCCGCATCGACCTGACCCCCGGCTGGCTCACCGAGGCGCTCTACGGCCTGATGGCCGCCGGTGCCTGGGCGGTGGCGGACGGCAGGGTCGCTCCCAACGACTTCACCCACATGATCACCGAGCTGCTGCTCGGCGGCGCACTACGACGAGACGAACCCCAAAGAGAGGAATCATGACCAGCACCCTGCAGCAGGCGAACCCGACCGAGGCGGTGAAGCGTCCCGGCCGCTGGCTCGCGCTGTCCGTCCTCGTGCTCGCCGTGCTGCTGGTGGCCGTCGACGCGACCGTTCTCGGTCTCGCGACCCCCTACATCAGCGAGGATCTGAATCCCACCGGCACCCAGCTCCTGTGGATCGGTGACGTCTACTCCTTCGTCATCGCCGGTCTGCTCGTCTCCATGGGTAGCCTCGGCGACCGCATCGGCCGCAAGCGGATCCTGCTCGTCGGCGCCACCGCGTTCGGGGCGATATCCGTCCTCAACGCCTACGCCACGACACCCGAGCTGATGATCGTCGCCCGGGCCCTGCTGGGCGTCGCAGGCGCGACCCTGATGCCCGCCACCCTGGCTCTGATCCGCAACCTCTTCCACGACCGGCGCGAACGCAGCCTGGCCGTCGGGATCTGGGGCGCGACCGCGTCCGCGGGAACGGCCATCGGGCCGATCGCCGGCGGCTTCCTGCTCGAGCACTTCTGGTGGGGATCGGTCTTCCTGGTCAACCTGCCCGTGATGGTGGTCCTGGTCCTCGTCGGCAGCAAGCTGCTGCCCGAGTCGCGGAATCCGCGTCCCGGTCCGTGGGACATGCGCAGCGTCGTCCTCTCGCTGGTCGGCATGATCGGCCTGGTGTACGCGGTCAAGGAGGCCGCGACCCACGGCATCACCTGGGAGACGCTCGCCTCGGCCCTGCTGGGCGCGGGCGCGCTCTACGGCTTCGTACACCGTCAGCTCACCCTGCCGACCCCGCTGCTGGACATGCGGCTGTTCCGCGACCGTGGCTTCAGCGGCGCGGTGCTGGCCGACCTGCTGACCGTCCTCGGACTGTCGGGGCTGGTGTTCTTCCTCTCCCAGTACCTGCAACTCGTGCAGGGCAGGGGACCGTTGGAGGCAGGCTTGGCCGAACTGCCCGCCGCCGTCGGCGCGGTGGTGGCGGGCCTGATCGCCGGCTCCGTGGCCCGGCGCTTCTCGGTGCGGTCCGTCGTCGCCGGCGGACTCGCGGCCGTCGGTCTAGCCCTGGCCTCGCTCACCGTCATCGACCAGTCCACGGGCTATCCGCTGCTCGGGGCCGCGCTGCTCATCGTCGGCGTCGGCGCGGGCTTCTCCTTCACCGTGACCGCCGACGTGATCCTCGGGTCCGTACCCAAGGAACAGGCGGGCTCCGCGTCCGCGGTCTCGGAGACGGCCTACGAACTCGGCGCCGCCCTCGGCATCGCCGTACTCGGCTCGATCGTCACGGGCGTCTACCGTGACTTCACGGGCCCGGTGGGCACACCGGCCGAGGCCCACGAGTCGCTCGGCGGAGCGGTGGAGGCGGCGGCGGGCCTGCCGGCGCAGACATCAAAGACGCTCCTGAACGCGGCCCGTACGTCCTTCGTGGACGGCCTCGCCCTGGCATCGGGAGTCGGCGCGGCGGTACTCCTCGCGGCGGCGGTAGCGGCATGGTTCCTGCTCCGAGGACAACGGCTGGACAGCACGCCCTAGGGGTGCGGGGCTGTGTCGATGTGCGGCTCCGCCCGTGGGCGCGACCAGCCACAGCGGACCCGCACCCACAACGCAGCCGCAGCTCCCCGCGCCGCCCCCGCCCAACCCGGCGGAGCGCTACGCGGCCTTCGCCTTGGTGGCGTACATGTCCACGTACTCCTGGCCGGACAGCCGCATGACCTCGGTCATCACGGAGTCGGTCACGGCCCGCAGGACGTAGCGGTCGCGGTCCATGCCCTCGTAGCGGGAGAACTCCATCGCCTCGCCGAAGCGGACCGTGACCCGGCCGGGGCGCGGGAAGCCGGCGCCGCCGGGCTGGATCTTGTCCGTGCCGATGATGGCGAACGGCACGACGGGCGCGCCCGTCATCATGGCCAGTCGGGCGATGCCCGTACGGCCCCGGTAGAGCCGGCCGTCGGGGGAGCGGGTGCCCTCCGGGTAGATGCTGAAGACCTTGCCCTCCTCCAGCACCCGGCGGCCGGTCATCAGCGCCGCGACACCGCCGCGGCCGCCGTCCCGGTCGACCGGGATCATGCCGCAGCCCGTGAAGAACCAGGCCATCAGGCGGCCCTTGAGGCCCTTGCCGGTGACGTACTCGTCCTTGCCGATGAAGAAGACCTGCCGGTCGCAGAAGAGCGGCATGATCATCGAGTCGATGAACGTCAGATGGTTGCCGGCCAGGATCACCGGACCCTCGCCCGGGATGTGCTCCGCGCCCTCCACCTGTGGGCGGAACATCAGGCGCATGATCGGTCCGAGCACTGCCTTGATGAACGCGAAGCGGGACAACGGGCCCTCCGGTGTCAAGAGATGGCGAGCGAATCTGTATGAGTCCGTGCAGGTGAGGACATTACTCGCGGTCCGGGGGCTCGCGCACATCGGGCACGGGGCGTTCACCGAGGTCTTACGTACTGTTGACGCTGGTTTACCTGCGGCGGCACGCCGTTGCCCGGCGGAAACCCGGCCGGAACGATGTGACAGAGGTCGCGTACCCGTCAGCGTGGCCATGAAGCCGACGATTCATCAGACATCTGTTCCCATACGACATCCGGTGTCACCCGCGTGTTCCGCCGCGGGTCTCCCGCCCGCCATGTGCGCGCACCTACGATCGGCGCGCATCCACGAGCCGACGGCAGAAAGGGCGCTCATGGCAACGCAGGAGTCGCAGCACGAGTCGACCGAGCAGGCGCGCACGGGACGCCGGGCGCTGCTCGGTGCCGCGGTGCTCGGCGCGGGCGGAGCGGTCCTCGGACTGTCCGGCACCGCGAGAGCGGCGGGCGCGGGACACGGCGGCGGGGTGCGGAGCCTGCCGGTCCCCACGATCATCGGCCACCGCGGCGCGAGCGGCTATCGCCCCGAACACACCTTCGGCTCCTACCAGCTGGCTCTCGATCTGGGCGCCGACATCGTCGAGGCCGGCGACCTGGTGCCGACCAAGGACGGTCACCTCGTCTGCCGCCACGAGCCGGAGATCGGCGGCACCACGGACGTCGCGCACCACCCCGAGTTCGCGGGCCGCAAGACCACCAAGGTCCTCGACGGCGTCTCCACCACCGGCTGGTTCACCGAGGACTTCACCCTCGCCGAGCTGAAGACGCTCCGCGCGATCGAGCGCATCCCGGCCAACCGCCCGCACAACACCCTCTACGACGGCCGCTGGGAGATCCCCACCTTCGAGGAGGTCCTGAAGTGGCAGGACGAGCAGACCCGTAAGCGCGGCAGGCAGGTCTGGATCTACCCCGAGACCAAGCACCCCACGTACTTCCGCAAGCTGGGCCTGGGCCTGGAGGAGCGGGTCGCCAAGCTGCTGCGCAAATACGGCAAGGACAAGCGGAACTCGCCGGTCATCCTGCAGTCCTTCGAACCGACCAGCATCCAGCGCCTGAACAAGCTCGTCGACAACCCGCTGGCGGTGCTTCTCTCCTCGGCCGACAGCCGCCCCTGGGACTTCGTCGAGACCGGTGACCCGCGCACGGTCGCCGACCTCGTCACCCGCAAGGGCCTGAGGGAGATCGCCGGCTACGCCCAGGGCATCGGCCCGACCCTGGACCTGGTCATCCCGAAGGACGCCGGCGGCCGGCTCACCACGCCGACCACCCTGGTGAAGGACGCCCACGCGGTCGGCCTGGTGCTGCACCCGTACACCATGCGCAACGAGAACCCCTTCCTGCCCGCGGACTTCCGCAAGGGCACGGACGCGGACGCGTACGGCGACGCCTTCGGCGCCTTCCAGGTCTACTTCGCCACAGGCATCGACGGAGTCTTCACCGACAACCCGGACACCGGTCTGCTGGCCCGCGCGGACTTCGTCAACGACTGAGCCGACGGCCCTGTTTGGGGTGACATCCGGCCGTCCGGGCAACCCGCCGCCCGGACGGCCGCGTTGCTCCGCGTATGACGCACGACCTGCTCACCGCCCTGCGCCCGCTGCTCACCGCCGAAGCCTCGGCGGAGGCGCATGCCACCGGAACGGAGCCCGGCGACCTGGAGCAGGCGGTCTGGCTCCGTCTCCTGGAACGCCTGCACGTCCAGGGACCACCCCTCGACCCGTACGACTGGCTCCGCCGCGCCGTCCGCTCCGAGTCCCGCCGCACCCGCCGTACGCACCGCCGGGAAGGGCCGTACGAGGCCGAACCGGCCGACGACGGCGAGGTCACCCCCGAACAGCTGGCGCTCGCCGCGGCCCGTCGCCGGGCCCTGCGCGACGCCGTACGCCGTCTGCCCGGCCGCTGCCCCCGTCTGATGGAGGCGCTCCTGTCGCCGAGGGACCTCACCTACCGCGAGATCGCGGGGGAGTTGGGTATCTCACAGGGCAGTCTCGGTCCGGAACGTTCCAGATGTCTGGGATGTCTGCGTCGTTTGCTCGCGCCGGAGGTTGCGGCCCACGGAGTGCGGGGATAGGAGTGAGGAACAACAGGCGATCAGGTGAGCGGGAGGCGTGCGCACATGGGCATGAGCGTGACCATCTCTGCGGCGACCGAGCAGGACGCGGAGCAGATCTTCAAGCTGCAGTACCTGTGCTTCCAGAGTGAGGCGGCGCTGTACGGCAACTACCGCATCGATCCGCTCGTCCAGACCCTGGACGAGCTCCGCGGAGAGGTCGTCACGGACTGCGTCTTCGTGGCGCGGCTGGGCGACGAGGTGGTCGGCTCGGTGCGCGGCCGGGTCATCGACGACGGTTCGGCCTCCATCGGCAGGCTCTGCGTCCATCCTCGCCTCCAGGGGCACGGCATCGGCGCTCGGCTGCTGCGCGCGGCCGAGTCGGCGCTGGCCGGGGAGCGCGGCGCCACCAGCTTCCGCCTCCACACGGGCCACCGCAGCGAGAGCAACCTCAGCCTGTACCGCCGGGGTGGCTACCAGACGGTGGGCATGGCCCAGGGCGCGGACGGCGTCGAGATGATTGTCCTCGAGAAGCCGGCGGGCGCCTACGCGGCGACGGCGTGACACCCTGCCCCGAGGGGCCCGGGAGCCACGCGTGACCCGTCACGGATGACCGGATGCCGCCCGACCACCGTCAGGCGGCATCTTCCTGTCGCGCCGCCTTCCGCAACCAGTACAGCGCGGAGATCGGCAGGATCACGGGAATGAAGAGGTACTCCATCCCGTAGTCGGACCACACGGTCTGGTCCGGAAAAGCGGACGGATCGACCAACGCCCAGGTGCCGACGGTCAGCACCCCCACCAACTCCGCGGCGCAGCACACCAAGGCCGCCCTGCGTGCCTGCTCCCCACCCCGCACCAGTGAGTACGTGATGAACCCGTACACCAACCCCGCGACGGCCGACAGCGAGTACGCGAGCGGCGCCCGGTCGAACTCCGTGGCGATCTGGTAGACCGAGCGCGACACCGCGCCGACGACCATCACGCCGTACAGCCACACGAGCAGCGTCCCCGGCCCACTGATCAGCCGGTTGCGCGCCGGCTTCTCCCGTGTGGCCGCCATCTCAGCCTCCCCAGATGTCATAGAGCCGCACCTCCAGCACCGCCAACACCACACCGCCGGCCGCCACGGTGACCGATCCCCAACGGGTCCGCTCGGCCAGCGACATGAACCCGGCGGCGGGGACGCACGCGAACGCGCCCAGCAGATACGCCACGAAGATCGTCGTGCCCTGGTCCGGCTTGTCGCCCCGTGCCAGCTGCACGATCCCGATCACCAACTGCACCAGGGCCAGCACCGACACCACGGCCATCCCGATGAAGTGCCAGTCCTTCGTCGGCTGATCACGGTAGGCGGCCCAGCCGCACCACGCGGCCAGCACAAGTGCGGCGACGCCGGTCACCAGCGTCAGGGCATCAAGCATGCCGCGACCCTATTACGGGCCAAAAGACCCGATGCCGCCGACCCCGGGATGCGCCGTAGGGTCGGGGGCATGAAGATCCGCGCACAAGCCCTCCTGTTCGACAACGACGGAACCCTCGTCTCCTCCCTCGCCTCCGTGGACCGCTGCTGGACGCGGTGGGCCATGGAGTACGGGATCACCGCCGAGGACTTCGCCCGCGTCGAACTGCACGGACGGCCGGCCGCGGAGATAGCCGCCGAGCTGCTGCCCGCCGAGGTGGTCCCGCAGGCCGTCGCGCGGATCGAGGAGCTGGAGGTGGAGGACGTACCGAACGACGGGGTCCGGTTGCTGCCCGGTACCCGGGACTTCCTCGACGCGCTGCCCGCCGACCGCTGGGCCGTCGTCACCTCGGCCACCCGCCGGCTGGCCGAGGCCCGCCTCGACGCCGTCGGCATCCTCCCCAAGACCCTGGTCGCCGCCGACGACATCACGCGCGGCAAGCCCGACCCCGAGCCCTACCTCCTCGCCGCCCGCCAACTGGGCGTCGACCCGGCCCGGTGCGTCGTCTTCGAGGACGCCCCGGCCGGACTCCAGGCGGGCCGCGCGGCCGGGATGACCACCGTGGCACTGGCCACAACCCACCAGGCCCAGGAGCTGACCGCCGACCTCGTGGTCAAGGACCTGTCCGCGCTGTCCGCCCTGGTCACCGCGGCGGGTGTCGAGATCTCCGTGCGGGACTGACGGCAGTCCACCGCCGTCCGTCATTCGGACAGCGGTTCTTGGTCGCGTGCATACGTCTGCTTTACTGATCGCATGACCACCACGAGCAGCCGCATCCCTGCGACCGAGGCGACCCTGACGCCCGGTGCTCGTTGTATGTGTCGAATGTGCGCCTCCTAGAGGGCCCTCGCGCCGCCCCCTGAGCCTCGCCCGAAGCGAGCCGCCGTGGCATGTCCGTACGCCGTTCGCCGTATGTGACCGAACTGCCCGCGCACCCTTCATCTCCCGTACAGGGCACACCCACGCCCGCGTACTCGACAGTGACGGAAACCCCAGTGATCACCACATCGGGCCTGACCAAGGTCTACCGCTCGCGCGGCCGCGAGGTCACCGCCCTCGACGGCGTCGATCTCCATGTCCGCGAAGGCGAGGTGTACGGCGTCATCGGACAGTCCGGCGCCGGCAAGTCCTCGCTCATCCGCTGCGTCAACCTGCTGGAGCGACCCACCGCCGGCACGGTGACGGTCGCTGGGCAGGACCTCACCGCCCTCGCGGGGCGCGGACCCCGTGCGGGCAGTGAACTGCGCCGGGCGCGCAGCCGTATCGGCATGGTCTTCCAGCACTTCAACCTGTTGTCCTCCCGGACCGTGCAGGACAACGTCGAGCTGCCGCTGGAGATCCTCGGCAAGTCGGGCAAGGAGCGCTCCCGCAAGGCGCTCGAACTCCTCGACCTCGTCGGACTCGCCGACAAGGCCAGGGCCTACCCGGCCCAGCTCTCCGGCGGCCAGAAGCAGCGTGTCGGCATCGCCCGCGCGCTGGCCGGCGACCCCAAGGTGCTGCTGTCCGACGAGGCGACCAGCGCCCTCGACCCGGAGACCACCCGCTCGATCCTCCAGCTGCTGCGCGACCTGAACCGGCAACTGGGCCTGACCGTCCTGCTCATCACCCACGAGATGGATGTCGTGAAGTCGATCTGCGACTCGGCCGCGCTCATGGAGAACGGCCGTCTTGTCGAGTCCGGCACGGTCAGCGAGCTGCTCGCGACTCCCGGTTCCGAACTGGCCTCGGCGCTGTTCCCGGTGAGCGGCGACGTCTCCGACACCGACCGCACCGTCGTCGACGTCACCTTCCAGGGTGAGGCCGCGACCCAGCCGGTCATCTCTCAGCTCTCGCGTACCTACAACATCGACATATCGATCCTCGGCGCGGCCATCGACACCGTCGGCGGCCTCCAGGTCGGCCGGATGCGCATCGAACTGCCCGGCGGCTACGAGGACAACGTCGTACCGATCGGGTTCCTGCGCGAAAAGGGGCTGCAGATCGACGTGGTGGGCGAAGCGGGCCGCGAGCCCCTGCTGGTGAAGGAAGGTGCCAAGTGACCTGGTCTGATTGGTCCGCGATGCGGCCCCTGCTGGAACAGGCGTGTTGGGACACGCTCTACATGGTCGGCTGGTCCACGCTGATCGCCGTCCTCGGCGGGCTTCCGCTCGGCATCCTGCTCGTCCTCACCGACCGCGGCGGACTGCTCCAGAACCTCGTCGCCAACAAGCTCATCGGGCAGGTCGTGAACATCGCCCGCTCGATGCCGTTCATCATCCTCATGGTCGCGCTGATGAGCTTCACACGCACGATCACCGGGACGACCATCGGCCGCGAGGCCGCCATCGTGCCCCTCGCGATCGGTGCCATCCCGTTCTTCGCCCGCCTCGTCGAGACGGCTGTCCGCGAAGTGGACGGCGGGCTCGTCGAGGCCGTGCAGTCGATGGGCGGCAACACCTGGACCGTCGTGCGCAGGGTGCTCGTCCCGGAGTCCCTGCCCTCCCTGATCTCCAGCACCACGACCACGATCGTCGCCCTCATCGGCTACTCCGCGATGGCGGGCACGGTCGGCGCGGGCGGTCTCGGTGACATCGCCATCCGCTACGGCTACCAGCGTTTCGAGTCCGAGCTGATGTGGATCACCGTGGCGATCCTCGCCGTCGTCATCTCCGTCATCCAGTTCGCCGGCGACTACGCGGCCCGCTCGCTGCACAGGCGGGGCGGTCAGTCGGGCACCGCCCCGAGGCTGCGCCTGCTGAAGGCGAAGGGGTCGGCGTCGGCTTCCGCCGGCATCGACAAGGTCGCGTAGAGCCCTTCTCGTCCTCCCGTTCACCCCAACACGGGATCGCTCCACCCAAAAGGAAAGGCACTTTTCGTGCGTAACACCGCAAAGTTCACCACCGCCGTCCTCGCCGCCGGAGCCCTCACCCTGGGTCTCACCGCCTGCGGCTCGGACACGGACTCCGCCGACACCAGCGGACCGCTGGTCGTCGCCGCGAGCCCGACCCCGCACGCCGAGATCCTGAACTACGTCAAGGACAACCTGGCGAAGAAGGCGGGACTCGACCTGGAAGTCAAGGAGTTCACCGACTACACGACGCAGAACCCCTCGACCGAGGACGGGTCGGTGGACGCCAACTACTTCCAGAACAAGCCGTACCTCGACGACTTCAACGAGAAGAACGGCACCAAGATCGTGCCCGTCGTCACGGTCCACCTGGAACCGCTGGGCCTCTACTCCCACAAGGCCAAGAGCGCCGAGGCCCTGAAGAGCGGCGCGACCGTCGCGGTCCCCAACGACACGGTCAACGAGGCGCGGGCGCTCAAGCTGCTCGCCAACCACGGGATCATCACGCTGAAGGCCGGGACGGGCAACGAGGCGACCCCCGCGGACATCGTCAAGAACCCGAAGAACCTCAAGTTCAAGGAGCTGGAGGCGGCTCAGACCCCGCGCTCCCTGGACGACGTGGACGCGGCCGTCATCAACGGCAACTACGCCATCGAGGCCGACCTCAAGCCCGCCGACGACGCCCTGGTCCTGGAGTCCGCGAAGAACAACCCGTACGGCAACTTCCTCGCCGTCAAGGACGGCAACCAGGACGACCCGCGGGTCAAGAAGCTCGCCAAGCTCCTGACCTCCCCCGAGGTCAAGAAGTTCATCGAGGACAAGTACGCCGGCTCCGTTCTCGCGTCCTTCTGACACCGGCCGGCACCGGCCGACGGCGCGTATACGGCGTATCACCACGCAGGGGGTCCGTCCCATGACTCGGGGTGGACCCCCCTCGTTCGGGTTCCCGCGCACATGCTGCATGCTGGGCAGTTCAGCAGGCTGAAGGTTTCCCGACGGTTACGGAGCGGCGCATGACGAGCACCTTCCCCAACATCTCCATCAGCACGGAGCGGTTGGTGCTGCGTCCCCTTGACGAGGACGACGTGCCCGCACTGGCCGCGATGATGAACGACGAACAGGTCGGAGCCTGGACCGACGTCCCCCAGCCGTACACCGAGGACCAGGCCCGCACCTGGATCACCGAGTACGCCCCCACGGAACGCACCGCCGGCCGTGGACTCGACCTCGCGGTCACCGAGTTCCTCACCCAGCGGCTGGTCGGCCTCGTCCAGCTCGCCAAGACGAACTGGCACATCCGGTCCACCGAACTGTCGTACGTCACCGCCCCCTGGGCCCGTGGTGAGGGGTACGCCTCCGAAGCAGCCCTCGCCACCGCCCAATGGCTGCTCGGCGACCAGAAGTTCGAGCGTATCGAGATGCACACGGCAGCCGACAACACCGCCTCCCAGCAGGTCGCCCAGAAGATCGGCAGTATCAGCGAAGGTGTCCTGCGCAACGCCTGCATAGCGCACGTCCGCGCCGAGGACGGTACCTGGAGCGACGTCCGCACCGACTTCATCGTGTGGAGCCTGCTTCCCGAGGACCTGGACGGAGCGGGCGAGCAGCTGGCCGACACGGGCGGTTTCACCTCGTTCTCCGACTGGAACTGACCCCGGGGTCCCGCGACCCGGCCACCTCCACCAGGTACCCTCACGGAGCCCGCTAACCGGGCTGCCTGACAACCTGCGCACCCCCTCTGGAGACTGAGAGACGATGGCCGACCGGGTCACGGTGATCGGCTGGGACGGTTCGCCGCTGACCGCCGCGGCACGCTCAGCCCTGGGCGCCGCCACCCTGGTGGCCGGAGCCGCCCACCACCTGGCGCTCCCCGAGGTGCCGCGCGGCGCCGAACGCATCCGCCTCGGCAGCGCCGCCCTCGCCGCCCGCCGCATCGCCGGCCACCGCGGCACCGCCGTCGTGCTGGCGGACGGCGACCCCGGCTTCTTCGGCGTCGTACGGACCCTGCGCGCACCCGAGTTCGGCCTGGAGGTCGAAGTCGTCCCCGCCGTCTCCTCGGTCGCCGCGGCCTTCGCCCGGGCCGGTATGCCCTGGGACGACGCACAGGTGGTCGTCGCACACCGGCGCACCCTGCGGCGCGCGGTGAACGTGTGCCGCGCCCACACCAAGGTCGCCGTCCTCACCTCGCCGGGCGCCGGCCCCGCCGAACTCGGCCTCCTCATGGAGGGCGTCCACCGCACCTTCGTCATCTGCGAGGAACTCGGCACCGAACGCGAACAGGTCACCGTCGTCACCTCCGACAAGGCCGCCGACCACACCTGGCGCGACCCCAACGTCGTCATCGTCATCGGCGGACCGGTCGGCCCCGTCGGTGCCGTCGGCCCCGCCGAGGGTGGCGGCTGGATCGCCGGACGCGACCCGGGCACCGGACCGCGTGGCTGGACGCTGCCCGCCGAGGCGTACGGCGGCGACCTCGGCGAGGGCGAGTCGGAACTGCTCCGCGCGGCCCAACTCGCACGGCTGGGACCGCGCGTCGGCGATCTGGTGTGGGACATCGGCTGCGGCAGTGGCGCCTTCGCCGCGGAGGCCGCCCGCGTCGGCGCCGCGGTCATCGCCGTCGACCGGGACCTCGCCGCCTGTGCCCGCACCGAGGCCGCCGCCCGCGGTTTCGGGGTCCAGCTGCAGATCGTGCGCGGCACCGCCCCGCACGTCCTGGAGGACCTTCCCGAACCGGACGTCGTCCGTGTCGGCGGCGGGGGAGCGGCCGTCGTCTCGGCCGTGGCCGACCGCCGCCCGCAGTGCATCGTCACCCACGCGGCGACCCGCGACGCGGCCGAACGCGTCGGCCGCGACCTGACCGAGCACGGCTACCAGGTGCAGTGCGCCCTCGTTCAGTCCGTCGAACTCGACACCCGGGCCTGGACGGAGACCGAGCGGAGCGTCGCGTTCCTGCTCAGCGGCCTGCTGCCGGACCGCACGGCCTGATTCCCGCTTGGTCCCGGAACCTGTCCCCGTGATCCTGTCGTCGTACCGCTCGCGGTAGGCTGGCCGATCGTTGTACCGCATTCGGACGCGCGGCGCTTCGTAGGCCAATGTCCAGAAAGCGCGCCCGTTTTGGGGTGGGTGTGGTACGGCAGAACCGGAGGACGCGCAACGTGGCGCAGTCCACAGCGGGCCGTCGCGGATCAAGCTGTCGCGGCGGAGCAACGGCCGCGACAATGCCAGTTAATGGCTTTGTCGTCTTTTGGCGACGGGTCGTTCGTGCCGCTGGGCACGCACGCTCGTTCTTCACTGCGGGGCGGACTGTGCGCCGTTCCGGGTGATCCGGCCGTAGAAGCAATAACCGATGGGCGAGGGGTACGCATGACCGACACCGGCCAGGTCCCGGCCGAGGGACTGCCGGAGAGCGCAGGCATGGTGGATCAGCCGGGCGCCTCCGCGCACGGTGCGTACACCTACCTCTCCGAGACCACCGCCGAGGACGAAGACCTGTTGCTGCTGCCCGGCGCCCAGGGCGCATGGGGCAACGAGGTCCCGCCGCCCGCCCCGGAGCCCGTCGTCGAGACCGTCCACGAACCGGGACCGCACGAGATCTCGGGCCGCGACAGCGGCTCCGTCGACCTCAGCGCCGTCCGTATCCCCGACTCGATGCCGGTGCCGCCCGTCGTGCCCACTCCGCCCCGCCGCCCCCTCCACCTCGGCCCGCCCATCCCCGACGCCTCCGCCAGCCCGGTCCGCTCCCTCGCCGACCGCGGCGCCGTCGGCGCACCGGTACGGCAGTCCGGCCCTCTCGCGACCGGCCCCGAGTACCTCGACGTCCCGCAGGTGAGTGAGACGCCCCCGCAGGGTGCGACGCCCTGGGGCGCGCCGACGTCTCCGCAGGACGGGGTACCGGGTGCGGTCCAGACGCCGGTGAGCACCGAGGCCCCGGCTGCCGAAACGGTTGTGCCGGTGGAGGAGTATCCGGTCGAGTCGGTGGTTGCCGCTGGGGCCCCCGAGGCCGCTGGGGCCCCCGAGGTCGCTGAGACCGCCGAGGCCGCGGACGCCGCCCTGGCCGCCGTGGCCCGCCTCGCGACGGTGGCGGTCGCCGCCACGGCTCCGCAGGGGGCGGAGGCGGGGGAGCCGCTGCCGTCCATGGAGAACGGCAACGCGCAGCATTTCCCCGAGGCGGGCCTCGTGACACCGGGCCAGGAGGCAGGGCTCGACCCGCAGGTTCAGCAGGGCGACGAGGTACCGCCGCAGGCCGGTGACGCTTCGTACGCCGACACCGAACCGGGAGCCCAGGTTCAGGACGCCGGGCAGTCGGCGCATGACGCTCCGGTTCCGGACGCCGGGCAGTGGCCGGAAGGCGCCCAGGTCGTGGACGCTGATCAGCTTGCGGGGCCGGCGTCCGTGTCCGACGCCGAGCCGCTTCCCGAGCCGCTTCCCGAGGCGGCGCCTGTCACTGGCGCCGACCAGGTTCCGGCCGCCGGGTCCGTGACGGACGCCGGTGAGGCTTCGGACGGTGTCCCGGACTCGGCGGCGGAGCAGTCGGCCGTGGACGACGGCCAAGCGCCAGGAGCGGAGGCCCGTGTTGACGCCGGAGTCGTTCCGGCAGAGGCCGCTGTGCCGACGGATGCCGAGCAGGGAGGGGTCGGCGCCGGAAGCGACGCCGGCCCGGACGCGGGTGAGTTCGTGGTGGACGCAGCAGGACCGTACGTCGGGCAGCCGCCGGAAGGCGCACCCGCTCCGATCGCCTCGGAGCAGGGAGCTGAGAACCCGCACGCTTCGGTGGTCGAGGGTGCGCCAATTGTCGAAGCCGACGCCGCCGACATCGCGCCGGGCACCGAGGCAGGCGCGCTCGACCCCGGCGCTGTGGAGGCGGGGACTGCCGAGCCCGTCCCCACGGAACCCGCAATCGTCGACCCCGGCACCCCCGGTGAAGGCTCCGCCGTGGACGCGGGGCAACTCCCCGAGGCGCACCCGGCCCCGGACGCGGCGCAGGCGCCGCACACCGAATCCACGCCGGGCATCGCGGATGTTCCGGGCGCCGCATCCTTCCCGGACGCGGTGTCCTACCCCGACGCCGCCCCCGCCCCGGGCGCCGACCCGCTCCCGGACGCGGAACAGATCCCGCCGGTCGCGGCCCCCGTTCCGGTCGCCGACCAGAGCGCCGAGGCCTTCGGTGACGAGTCGGTGGTCCCCGAGGCCGTGCCCTTCCCGGCCGCTCCGGACGTTTCGGCGAACACGCAGTTCGTGGCCGCCACTTCGGCACCGCTTCCGCATGCCGAAGACGCCGCCGCCGTACATCCCGACCCGTCGCGGCAGCAGCCCGCGATGGCCGAACAAGCCGTAGCGGAGCACGGTCCGGTACTCACGCCGAACGCCCACCACGCACAGGGCCCCCAGACCGCCCCGGTCGCAGCCCACGACGCTGAGCCGACGATTGCCGCTTCCCTCACCGAACCGGCCGCCACTCCCGTCCCGGACGCGGAGTACGCCCCGGCCCCGCACGACGAGGCGGCTCCGCTTCCGGAGGCCCTCGCGGCGCACGGCGAGGACACCGGGCCTCAGCCGCTCCAGTCCGCCCCGGAACCTCGACCCGACCAGTCCCTGGGCGAGTTCGTCGCCGTGGAGGGCTCGGCCCCGACCGCCCCCCGCCTCGCGCCGACACCTCCGCACGCCATGACCCTCCCCCCGCGGGAACCGTCGGCGCCGCAACCCGTCGCCGTGGTCCCCGCCCCCCGTGGCGGCGCCCCCGAACTGGCCCAACGCGCGGAGGACCTGGACACCCGGGCCGCCGACCAGGAAGACCAGCAGGACGAGCAGGACCAGCAGAACCAGCAGGATCAGCAGCACGAGGAAGAGAGCACGGCCGCAGTGGAAGACGTACGACGGTCCACCGGCCCGGCCGCGCCCGCCTACGACGACGCCGAGCGCGAGGCGGTGCTCAAGGTCATGCGCGAACGCAGGGACATCCGCAACGGTTTCCGCAGTGATCCCATCCCGCACGAGGTGCTGCTCCGCGTCCTGGAGGCCGCGCACACCGCGCCCTCCGTCGGCCACTCGCAGCCGTGGGACTTCGTCGTCATCCGTTCCGCCGACACCCGGCGCGCGATGCACGAACTGGCCGTACGTCAGCGCGACGCGTACGCCAAGTCCCTCCCCAAGGGCCGGGCGAAGCAGTTCAAGGAACTGAAGATCGAGGCGATCCTCGACACCCCCGTGAACATCGTCGTCACCGCCGACCCGACCCGCGGCGGCCGCCACACCCTCGGCCGGCACACCCAGCCGCAGATGGCCCCGTACTCCGCCGCGCTCGCCGTCGAGAACCTGTGGCTCGCCGCCCGCGCCGAGGGCCTCGGCGTCGGCTGGGTCAGCTTCTTCGACGAGCGCGAGATGGTCCGCGCTCTCGGCCTGCCCGAGCACCTCGAGGTCATCGCCTACCTGTGCGTCGGCTACGTCGACGAGTTCCCGGAGGAACCCGAGCTGATGCAGGCGGGCTGGTCCAAGCGGCGCCCCCTGTCCTGGGTCGTGCACGAGGAGACGTACGGCCGTCGCGCCCTGCCCGGAGAGGAGCCGCACGACCTGCTCGCCGAGACCGTCGCCCAGATCCGCCCGTTGGACGCCAAGGCGCTCGGGGAGGCCTGGGAACGCCAGAAGCGGATGACCAAGCCGGCCGGCGCACTCGGCATGCTGGAGATCATCTCCGCCCAGCTGTCCGGACTTTCCCGCCAGTGCCCGCCGCCGATCCCGGAGCCCGCGGCCGTCGCGATCTTCGCGGGCGACCACGGCGTCCACGCGCAGGGGGTCACCCCCTGGCCGCAGGAGGTGACGGCCCAGATGGTCGCCAACTTCCTCGGCGGGGGAGCGGTCTGCAACGCCTTCGCCGGTCAGGTGGGCGCCGAGGTCTGCGTGGTCGACGTCGGTGTCGCGACCGACCTCCCGGCGACCCCCGGCCTGCTGCCCCGCAAGATCCGCGCGGGCACGTCCGACATGACGACCGGACCCGCGATGACCCGCGAGGAGGCCAGGCAGGCCATCGAGGTGGGCATCGAGACGGCTCGCGACCTGGTGGCGGCCGGCAACAAGGCCCTGCTCACGGGCGAGATGGGCATCGCGAACACCACCGCGTCGGCAGCTCTCATCTCGGTCTTCACGGGCGCCGACCCGGCCGAGGTGACCGGCCGTGGCACCGGCATCAACGACGAGACCCTGGCCCGCAAGACCGAGGTCGTCCGCCGCGCCCTGGACCTCCACCAGCCGGACATGGCCGACCCCGTCGGCGTCCTCGCGGCCGTCGGCGGCTTCGAACACGCGGCGATGGTCGGCCTCCTCCTCGGCGGTGCCTCCCTGCGTACGCCGGTGATCCTGGACGGCGTCAGCGCGGGCGCCGCCGCCCTGGTCGCCCGCGCGATCGCCCCCGAGGTCCTCGCGGCCTGCATCGCGGGCCACCGCAGCGCCGAGCCCGGCCACGTGGCCGCCCTCAACAAGCTGGGCCTGCGCCCCCTCGTCGACCTGGACCTCCGCCTGGGCGAGGGAACCGGCGCGCTGCTGGCCCTGCCGCTGGTGCAGAGCACGGCGCGAGCGATGCACGAGGTGGCCACGTTCGACTCGGCGGGAGTCACCGAGAAGTAGGCCGCGACCGGGGGCGGGTGGTCCGCGCACTCGTCCCCGCGAGCCCCCCACCCCCGCCGTACGCTTAGATCCGCAACTTAAAATCCGCACGTCAGGGCCGCTCCAGAGCCGCAGCGCCCACCTTGCTCGTACGAGGAGCCGCACCTCATGGCCGAACACCCCGCCTACCCCCTGGGCCTTCGCCTCACCGGCCGCCGAGTGGTCGTCCTCGGCGGCGGCCAGGTCGCCCAGCGCCGCCTCCCCGCGCTCATCGCCGCGGGCGCGGACATCATCCTGGTGTCCCCCGGGGCGACTCCCTCGGTCGAGGCGATGGCGGACGCGGGCGAGATCACCTGGGAGCGGCGCCCGTACGCCGACGGCGACCTCGCGAACGCCTGGTACGCCCTCATCGCCACCAGCGACACCGAGGCGAACACCCGCGCCTCTGCCGAGGCGGAGCGTCACCGCGTCTGGTGTGTCCGCTCCGACGACGCCGACGCGGCGACCGCCTGGACCCCGGCCACCGGCACCAGCGAGGGCGTGACGGTCGCCGTCCTCACCTCACACGCCCGTGGCCGCGACCCCCGCCACACCGCCGCCATCCGCGACGCGGTCGTCGAGGGCCTGCGCGACGGCACCCTGGTCGCCCCTCACCACCGCACCCGTACGACCGGCGTCGCCCTCGTCGGCGGCGGCCCCGGCGACCCGGACCTGATCACGGTCCGCGGCCGTCGCCTGCTCGCCGAGGCCGACGTCGTCATCGCCGACCGCCTCGGACCGCGCGACCTCCTCGCCGAACTCCCGCCCCACGTCGAGGTCATCGACGCGGCGAAGATCCCCTACGGCCGATTCATGGCCCAGGAGGCCATCAACAACGCGCTGATCGAGCACGCCAAGCAGGGCAAGTCGGTGGTACGGCTGAAGGGCGGCGACCCGTACGTCTTCGGTCGCGGCATGGAGGAGCTCCAGGCGCTCGCCGAGGCCGGCATCCCGTGCACCGTCGTCCCCGGCATCTCCAGCTCGATCTCGGTCCCGGGCGCGGCCGGCATCCCGGTCACCCACCGCGGGGTCGCCCATGAGTTCACGGTGGTCAGTGGTCATGTCGCCCCCGACGACGAGCGCTCCCTCGTCGACTGGCCGTCACTCGCGAAACTGACCGGCACCCTCGTGATCCTCATGGGCGTGGACAAGATCGGCCGGATCGCCGAGACGCTGGTGGCTCACGGCAAGTCCCCGAACACCCCGGTCGCCCTCGTCCAGGAGGGCACGACGGCCGCGCAACGCCGGGTCGATGCCACGCTCGCGACGGTCGCCGAGGTGGTAAGGGCCGAGGACGTGAAGCCCCCGGCCGTCATCGTCATCGGCGAGGTCGTCACCGTCGGCCCGCCGGCGACCGCATGAAACAGGCCATCAAGTAACCGCGGGTAACCCAACCCGCTCTCAGCCGTTGGCACCGCACCCAGGACAAGGCAGTATCACTCTGTGGCCGAACTCATCACCGTCGAGGATCCCGACGACCCGCGCCTGCGCGACTACACGGGCCTGACCGACGTCGAACTGCGCCGCAAGCGCGAGCCGGCCGAGGGCCTGTTCATCGCCGAGGGCGAGAAGGTCATCCGACGGGCCAAGGGCGCCGGGTACGAGATGCGTTCGATGCTGCTGTCCGCCAAGTGGGTCGACGTCATGCGGGACGTCATCGACGAGCTCCCGGCCCCGGTGTACGCGGTCAGCCCGGAGCTCGCCGAGCAGGTCACCGGCTACCACGTGCACCGGGGCGCGCTGGCCTCGATGCAGCGCAAGCCGCTGCCCACCGCCGCCGACCTCCTCCAGACCGCCCGACGGGTCGTCGTCATGGAGTCGGTCAACGACCACACGAACATCGGCGCGATCTTCCGCTCGGCCGCCGCCCTCGGCATGGACGCGGTCCTGCTCTCCCCGGACTGCGCCGACCCCCTCTACCGCCGCAGCGTCAAGGTCTCCATGGGCGCCGTCTTCTCCGTGCCGTACGCCCGTCTCGACACCTGGCCCAAGAGCCTGGAGTCGGTCCGCGAGGCGGGTTTCACCCTCCTCGCGCTCACCCCGGACGCCAAGGCCAGGACCCTCGATGAGGCCGCCCCGCACAAGATGGACCGGGTGGGCCTGATGCTCGGCGCCGAGGGAGACGGTCTCTCCACCCAGGCGCTGGTGGCCGCCGACGAATGGGTCCGTATCCCGATGGCCCACGGCGTGGACTCCCTCAACGTGGGCGCGGCGGCCGCGGTCGCCTTCTACGCGGTGGCCACCGGCCGCCCCCAGCTGTGAGGGCCCTCAGCCGGCCGTGACGGCGGCCCGGTCGTCCCGCTGGGACGGCCCCTGCTCCGCGGCCGCGTGGTCCGACGGCACCCGCACCTGCCCCTGCCGCTGCTCCCGTACGACATCCCGGTCGTCCCCGAGCCCGCGTGACGGTCCCTGGCAGCCCTGCGCCGCGGCGATACCGAGCGCCACGATCAGCGTGACCACGACGAACACGACCAGTCGCTGCCGCAACAGCCGCGGATTGGCCGGCCGTCGTCCGGTCCCGGTGTTCCTGGTTGCCGGACGTCCCGTGCCGCCGCGCGAGCCCGGGCGGCTTCCGCCGCTGGACCGCGGCGCGTTCCGGGAGGACGGCGTGGGCCGCGCCCCGGACCTGGGCGTCGGGGCGCCGTTGCCGCGCGTACCACCGCCGCCGCCACGTGACGGGGCCGCGCCGCGGGGCGGCGTGCCGCTGCCGCTCCGTGCCGGGCCCGTCCCCCGCGAGCCGGCACCTCCGCGCGGCGGGGGAGTGCCCTGCGTGTCCTGTGTGCCCGCCGGTCCCTGCGGATGTCGTTGAGCCGCCCGCTCCGGGTAGGTGTCGGCGATCCGCCCGGTGGGCCGGTCCGCCTCGGCGGCGCGCGGTGCGGGCGGACGCAGGTCCGCGAGCCCCTGCGCCTCCCGGGCCGCGATCTCCTTCAGCCGCAGCGACAGCTGAAGCGTGCTGGGCCGTTCCTCGGGGTCCTTCGCGAGGCACGCCCGCACCAGCGGAGCCAACGCGTCGGGCACACCGTGCAGTTGTGCCTCCTCGTGCACCACGCGGTACAGCATCACCTCGGAACTGCCGTGCCCGAAGGGCGAGTCGCCCATCGACGCGTACGCCAGGGTCGCCCCGAGCGAGAACACGTCCGTGGCCGGGGTGACCGCGGCGCCGCGCACCTGCTCCGGGGCGAGGAAGCCGGGGGAGCCGACCGCCGTACCGACATGGGTGAGCGTGGAGGCCCCCGTCGCCCAGGCGATGCCGAAGTCGATGATCCGCGGACCCTTGGGGGACAGCAGGATGTTGGACGGCTTGAGATCCCGGTGCACCACCCCGGCCTCGTGCACCGCCACCAGCCCCTCCGACAGGGCGGCCCCGACGGCGGCCACGTCGGCCGCGCCCAGGGATCCCTCGTCGGCGACCTTGTCGTGCAGGGAGGGACCGGGCACGTACTGGGTGGCGAACCACGGTCGATCGGCGTCGAGGTCGGCTGCGACGAGCCGGGCCGTGCACCCGCCGCGAATCCGCCGGGCCGCCGACACCTCACGTGCGAAGCGCGAGCGAAACTCCTGGTCCTCGGCCAGATCGGGCCGGATCACCTTGAGCGCGACCCGCTGCCCCTTGCGGTCCGAGCCGAGATAGACAACGCCCATCCCGCCCGCGCCCAGCCGTCTGTGAAGCCTGAACGAGCCGACGACGCGCGGGTCCTCGCGCCTCAGGCGCATCATCGCCATGTTCATCCCCGCTGCCCGGTCCGTGTGACGTGCCACAGCTTACGTTTCCACGCGCCGCTGCGCGCAGAGGCCGCGCCCTCTCGGGCCGATGGATTGTCGTTGCCCGGTGGGAGACTTGAAGAGCGGTCAGGGGGCGTGGGGGCGGGCCGACTTCGGATCACGCGCGGCGCCAATCACCCGTCACAGAAGGGGGATTGGACCCGTGAAGGATGATCGCGTGGAAATAGTCGTGGACGCCGGGGACACGACACGTACGTGCGACGTGGTGGCGAGCAGGGCGGGTCGCCGGGTGGAGACAGCGCTACGTCGAGGTGTGGCGGAAGTGAGCGAAGTCACCCGGTGGGGGTCCCGCCGGGTACGGGCGTCCGGTCCCTCCAGCCGGTCTCGCGCGAGGACAGCTCGGAAACATGGGGGCACATCGGGCACCCCCTCCGGGAAGACCCCGAGTCCCAGCACGTCGTCTCCACCCAGGGGAGTACTTCGCAGGTCATGGCTCATCCTCCGGGAGGCCCGGCAATCGGTACGAGGGCATGACGCCCGATGGTCGCCGGACGCCTAGATTTGAGGTCAAGCGGCGGGTGCAGCACTCGTCCCCCGAGGTCAGACACCCGCCGCTGCCAACGACAACTGAGACGGTCAGGAGAGGGACCATGGCCCTTACGGCACCGCGGACACTGGTTCGCACGCAGGAGCGCATAGCGCTCCGACCCCGCCGCACCGGTCGTCGCCACCCCTTGGTGGCGACACTCATGGCCCTTCCTCTGGCGGCCCTGCTTCTCCTCGTCTTCGACGGTTGGGAAACAGTGGCTACACAGGCGTCGTCCGTGGGTGTGATGCTGGGGCGCTGAGCGGCGACCCCAGGCCCGGAAGAGCGGTCCGGGCGGGGACATCCATCCATGAAACCCCGTGGGGACGGGGGTGCGGCGGACGGCAAGAAATGCCGGCGCAGCTGGGGAGCTGCGCCGGCATTGCTGTGTCCTGAGCGGGGTGCCTCCGGCGGTGGGGCGGGGATGCCTGCGGCGGCCTGTGGGGGTTCGGTGGGGGTGGCTGTAGCGGGGGTTCGGTGCGGTGACTGTTCTGCGGGTTCGGTGGGGTGCATGCCTGCGGCGCCTGTTCGGGTTCGGTGGGGGTGCGTGTAGCGCCTGGGGTTCGGGGTGGGTTGGGGCCGGGACGGGGGTGTCCGTCCTCGGAACGTCGCGGAATCGGTTTCTTGGCGAGTGGGCGTGTGTTGACGCGACAACCGCTGCGGGCGGACACCCCCGTCCCGTCTCCCCTTCCCGCCGTGCGCGGGTGCGGGCAGCAACGCCCGCGTGTCTGCGGACGGGTGGGCGGCTTGCGCTCCGTGCCGTATGAGGGCTCCGGTCGGCGGTCTCGGCTCTCGCCGATCCGCGCTGGCCAACTCCCCACCGCACGCCGAGAGAGACTCCGCCCCGCGAGGCGGCAGCCGGCGGCGGGGCTTGGGGGCGGAGCCCCCAGGGGCGCTCGCACCAGCGTGGGGTGCTTGAAGGCCGGGCGTAGCCCTGTGTGCACACCGGCCCCACGAAACTTGCGTACGCTCGCGAACGAACCGCACTTCGCCCGCTCCAGGAGCCCCGTGACCAATAGCCGCCTCCTCGCCGAGCTCACGATCCAAGCCAAGGTCAAGGCTCACTCGGCCCCGTCGGTCTGCCCCTGCGGAGCGATACGTACGCTCGCCGACCGCCCCGACGCCACCGTCGTCCGTCACGCCCACACCGTCGCCAAGGCCCACGCCCCGGACACGGCCGCGGCGGACCTGACCCCGCGCCTCACCACCGCCACCCACCTCCGCGGCACCCTCCTTTCTCCGCTCAGCCCGACGCCCGTCGCCCTGCACGGCAGACTCGTCACGTTCTGGCCGTACGGCACCCCCGTGGACCCGGAGAACCCGGACGCAGCCCCCTGGGAAGATGCCGCCACCCTCCTCGCCCGACTCCACCGCACGCCGACGCCGACCCCGCTGCCCCCCATGCGCGGTCCCGCGAAGGCGGCCCTCGCCGTCGCCCGCCTCCGCGCCGCCGGTCCGCACTCCGCGACGGCCTCCGTGCTGCGGGCCTGGTCCACGCTGCCGGCCTGGGCCCGTGCCGAGAGTCCCATGCCGGACACCACGACCCTCTGCCACGGCGACCTCCACCTCGGTCAGCTCGTCCGCCATCCGGTCCCCGACGGGCCGTGGCTGCTCATCGACGTCGACGACCTCGGCCTCGGTGTTGCTGCCTGGGACCTCGCCCGCCCGGCCGCCTGGTTCGCCTGCGGAGTGCTCCCGCCCGACGAGTGGTCCCGCTTCCTCACGGCCTACCGCACGGCGGACGGCCCGGCCGTCCCGGCGGACGGCGACCCGTGGCCCGCGCTGGACGTCCCGGCCCGCGCCCTCACCGTGCAGACGGCCGCCCGCTCGATCGCCAAGGCGGTCGCGGCGGACCGCGCCCTGGACGAGGTGGAGCAGGCCATGGTCGACGCCTGTGACCGCATGGGTTCCGCCCCATCCGACCTGGAGTGAAGTTTCCCGACGTAGGGTGCAACCGACGGGCCGCCGGACGGAGTCTGTCCTGGCGAAACACGAAGCAGGACCAACGGGCGAGGAGTTGAGCCGACCATGCAGTGTCCGAAGTGCCATGCGCCGATGCACACGTACAACCGCAACGGCGTCCAGATCGAGCAGTGCAGTGGCTGTCGCGGCATATTTCTCGACTACGGCGAGCTGGAGTCGCTGACCCGCCTGGAGTCCCAGTGGGGTGGCGGCCCCGCTGTCCCGCCGCCTCCGGCCGCCCCGCAGTACCCGGCAGCGCCCACCGCTCCCGCTTGGGGCGCCCCGCACGGCGGACACCATGGGGGCCACCACGGCGGACACCACGGTGGCCACCACAACCGGGGCTTCGGACACATGCTGTTCTCCAGCTGACGCCGACCGGCACACGAAGAAGCCCCCGGCCGCATGGGCCGGGGGCTTTCGGTGTGTGGACGATACTGGGATTGAACCAGTGACCTCTTCCGTGTCAGGGAAGCGCTCTCCCGCTGAGCTAATCGTCCTCGGGATGACATGTCGCTCACCGAGGGGAGCGGATCATGGGCAGTGCGTGCGCGATACTGGGATTGAACCAGTGACCTCTTCCGTGTCAGGGAAGCGCTCTCCCGCTGAGCTAATCGCGCGGGTCGAAGCCTCACGGCTCCAGAAGCCGGAAGGCCTCAGTGGACGATACTGGGATTGAACCAGTGACCTCTTCCGTGTCAGGGAAGCGCTCTCCCGCTGAGCTAATCGTCCTTGGAGGTGGAGACGGGATTTGAACCCGTGTAGACGGCTTTGCAGGCCGTTGCCTCGCCTCTCGGCCACTCCACCAGGAGTGTAGGGGATCGTGAAGATCTCCTTCTTCCTTCGAGCGGACGACGAGGTTCGAACTCGCGACCTCAACCTTGGCAAGGTTGCGCTCTACCAACTGAGCTACGTCCGCCTGTCGTTTCAGTTCGCTTGCGCGTCCCGAGCGACGTGTTGAACTCTAGCGGATACCCGGGCCAGTACAAAAACGCGTTTGCGCAGCGTGCTGCGCTGCACCTGCTCACAGCGGTGCACGGGGTGCCCGACGGGACACGACCAGGTCACCCCCAGGACTCCCGCCATAGACTCGGCGGCGTGCTGGACCTGCCCCCTCTCGCCCGTTTCGGCGACCGTGTCGCCTCCGGGCTCCTCGACGTCACCAGCGATCCCGCGGCCCTGGACTCCTCCGGTTTCTGGGCCGTGGCCGCGGACTTCGAGGGCCGCCTCAGCTGCGCCCGCTTTCGGGACGTACACCACCAGCCGGTTCCCGCCCCGGTGCCGGGAGCCTGGCGTGGGCCGGCCGCCGAGCAGTGGGCCACCTCTCTCGACCGTGCCGCCTACACGGCCGGGGTGGCGCGCATCCGGGAGCACATCGCCGCCGGCGAGGTCTACCAGGCCAACCTCTGCCGTGTCCTGTCCGCCCCTGTCGCCCCGGACGCCGACGTGGACGCCCTCACCGCCCTGCTGGCGCGCGGCAACCCGGCGCCGTATGCAGGAACGATCCGGCTGCCCCGTCACGGGGTCGAGATCGCCACCGCTTCCCCGGAACTCTTCCTGCGCCGCGACGGCCGAGCTGTGCTCTCCGGGCCGATCAAGGGCACCGGGCGTACCGAGGCGGACCTGTTGGACAAGGACTACGCCGAGAACGTGATGATCGTCGACCTGGTCCGCAACGACCTGGGCCGGGTCTGCGCCACCGGCAGTGTGAGCGTGCCCGACCTGTGTGTCGTGGAGAAGTACCCCGGGCTGGTCCACCTGGTGTCGACGGTGCGCGGCGAGCTGCGTGCCGACGTCGGCTGGCCCGGCCTCTTGGCGGCGTCCTTCCCGCCCGGCTCGGTCACCGGGGCGCCCAAGTCGAGCGCGCTGCGGATCATTGAGACACTGGAGACCACGACTCGCGGCCCCTACTGCGGAGGGGTCGGCTGGGTCGACGCCGACCGGGGTACCGGTGAGCTGGCCGTCGGTATCCGCACCTTCTGGATCGACCGCGCGGACGGAGTGCTGCGCTTCGGCACCGGCGCCGGCATCACCTGGGGTTCCGACCCCGAGGCGGAATGGCGGGAGACCGAACTCAAGGCCTCCCGACTCCTCGCGGTAGCGTCGGGTGAGTACGAGGCCAGTGGAGAGGGACGGACGACGTGAAGATCTGGCTCGACGGAGGACTGCAGGACATCGAGTCCGCCCGTGTCTCCGCACTCGACCACGGACTGACCGTGGGCGACGGCATCTTCGAGACCGTGAAGACGCTCGACGGGAAGCCGTTCGCACTCACCCGCCACCTCGACCGGCTGACCCGCTCCGCACGCGGCCTTGGCCTTCCGGATCCCGACCTCGACGAGGTCCGCCGCGCCTGTGCCGCCGTCCTGGAGGCCAACCCGGTACCGCTCGGCCGGCTGCGCATCACGTACACCGGTGGCCGCGGCCCCCTCGGCTCCGATCGCGGCGAGTACGGCCCGACCCTCCTGGTCGCCCTCGGGGAGTCCGCCCGCCGCCCCGACTCGACGGCCGTGATCACCGTCCCCTGGACCCGCAACGAACGCGGCGCGCTCGCCGGGCTCAAGACGACGTCGTACGCGGAGAACGTCGTCGCCCTGGCCCGGGCTCGCGAGAACGGTGCCTCCGAGGCGCTCTTCGGCAACACCGTCGGACAGCTCTGCGAGGGCACCGGGTCGAACGTGTTCGTCGTCCTCGACGGTGAGATCCACACCCCGCCGCTCGCCTCCGGCTGTCTCGCGGGCATCACCCGAGCCCTGGCGGTCGACTGGACCGGAGCCAAGGAGAGGGACCTGCCGCTGGACGTCCTGGACAGGGCAGACGAGGTCTTTTTGACCTCCACACTGCGGGACGTGCAGGCCGTGCACCGTGTGGACGGGCGCGAACTGCCGGGCGCGCCGGGCCCGGTGACCGCCAAGGCCATGCGGATCTTCGAGGAGCGGGCCGGGCACGACCAGGATCCGTAAGGACCGGGGCGCGGCCAGGAGCCTGGGAAAAATAAGCTGACTCGGGTGTTCGTGGCGGGTAGAACTCCCCTGATGACCACGACTCTGCGGCCGATCGAGCCGCTTCAGCACGAGCCCGACGGGACGCGTTCACGCCGCTTCCAGGTGTGCGTGAACAGCCGTCCCGTCGGCGAAATACACCTCTCCACGTCCTCGTCCTTCGGAGACGCGGTGGCCCGGATCCTGGACCTGCACATCGAGGAGCCGGACCGTCGGCGCGGACGGGGGACGGTGGCGGTGCTCGCGGCCGAGGAGGTGGCGCGCGGCTGGGGCTGCAAGCGGGTCGAGGCGACGGTGCCCGCCGAGGCCGAGGCGGCGCTGAGGGCGGCGACCGCGCTCGGATACGTCGTACGCAACCGGCAGATGGGGAAGGCACTCGGCGCCACCCCGCCGCAGCTGCCGGCCGGGAGCCGGGGCCGGGCGCTGGCCCCGGAGGAGTTCGACGAGTGGCAGGAGCACCACAAGGCCGCGTACGCCGACAGCTGGATCTCCAGCGGAGTGCCCGAGGCCCAGGCGTGGGCCAAGGCACACAAGGACTACGCCACGCTCCTGCCCGACGGTGCGATCACCGAAGGCATGATCCTGACCGTCCTGGAGCACGAGGGGGTCCGGGTCGGCACGCTGTGGGTGGGCCCCCGCGAGGACCGGGCCTTCGTCTACGACATCGAGACCGACGTGGAGCACCGGGGCCGGGGCCACGGCCGGACCCTGATGCTGCTGGCCGAGGCGCAGTCCGCCGCTGCCGGATGGACCGGCATCCATCTGAATGTCTTCGCGGGCAACACCCCGGCCGAGCGGCTCTACGAGTCACTCGGCTACGAGACGCTCACCTACCACCTGAGCAAGGACCTCCTCTGAGGCTCAGGCGCCTTCGGCGAGCAGCCGGTCCGCGATCTCCTCGATGCGCTCGCGCAACCCTTCCTGACTCTTGCCGCCGTCGAGGCGCTCGCCGCCGATGACATAGGTGGGAGTGCCGGTGACGCCGATCGCCTTGCCCTCGGCCTGGTCGGCGTCCACGATCAGGATGTGCCGTCCGTCGATCAGCGCGGTGTCGAACTCCTCCGCGTCCAGGCCGAGTTCGCGTGCGACCTCGACCAGGAAGGGTTCGCCCTGACGGTCCAGTTCCTCGACCCGGCCGAGCAACGCTTCTACGTACGGCCGGCCCTGCCCCTGCTCGGCGGCCTCCTCGGCGGCCTGGGCGGCGGCGAAGGCGTGCTTGTTCTTCTCCAGCGGGAAGTGCCGCAGCCGCAGTTCCAGCCGGTCGCCGTAGCGGGCGCGCAGGGCCTTGAGGTCCTCCAGGGCGCTGCGGCAGTCCGGGCACTGGAGGTCGCACCAGACGTCGAGAACGGGGGCGGCGGAGCCGGCGGGGGACGAGTCGCTCATGGCCACAGTCTCCCAGCCCGGTTCCCGGCGACCCAATCGGACCTCGGTGTCACCCGGGTCGTACGGACCCGGTCCACCGCCGGCGGTCGTTCCGACCCGGTTCACCACCCGCGGTCGAACGGCTCCGACCGGCACCTGCGGAGGAGCCGATCCCGGAGATGTCCCTGATGTCCGGCCGGAGCATGGCCGGGCGGGGTGCGGCGGGTGCAGGATGGAAGGGACGGAAGCGGGCCCTGCCCGACCGAAGCCTGCTTGGAGGACCGGATGATTGCCGAGACCGTCTGTTCCGCCGTCTCCGCGGCCGGCCTGGGCATCGCGGCCGTCACGGCGTACCGCAAGCGTTTTCTCGCGGCCACCCGCATCGCGGCGTACTCCCTGGTTCCCATCGGTCTGGTGATGACCGGTGTCGTCGAGTGGCTGGCGGACACCGCGTTCAGTCCGACGGCCTGGGCGGGCTTCGGCGTGCTCGGTGTGTCGTGGCTGCTGTTCGCGACCACGCGCGCGGTGGAGCGCCGCCGGGGCGGCACCCGCAAGGAGCGCAGGACGGCGGCAAAGGAGGCGGCCGGGCGCGAGCCGGTGGCCCCGACGGCCTCGGCGCCCTCCCTGGGGCAGGCCACCCGTCCGGCGGCCCGGCCCGCGAACCAGCCGCGCAGGGAGTCGGCGTCGGAGGATTTCAGCGACATCGAGGCCATCCTGAAGAAGCACGGCATATGAACCCCGCGCCCGGCGGCATATGACGTGCGCACGCGCGCTGAAACGTCACAGAGAGGTCGCGCCCGTCCGGAAGTGATCACGACCCGAACCGGACATCACGGAATACGGCGAACTCCCGCTCATTACGAGCGTGTTGATCGCACTCTGCCTGTCGGCTGCGTCATAGTCGCCGCGAGATGCTGGACACGACACAGAGCGATGCCGCGCCGCCGCAGGACGAGCCGCGCGGATGCCTCTTCGCCCTTTCCCAGCCACCGCTGATGATCTTTCTTGCGGTGATCGGGTGTCTGCTGCTCATGGCTGCGCTGCACGACCTGCTGCTGCTCTGAGCCGTACCCGCGGTTCCCGGCGTCACCCGTCGGGAACCGCGTCGACACCGTCGTGTCGTCTCGTGTCGTCGTGCCCCGCAGGGGTGTCAGCCCGCAGCTTCCTTGCGGCGCGCCCGGTATGCGGCCACGTGCAGCCGGTTACCGCAGGTCCGGCTGTCGCAGTAGCGCCGCGAGCGGTTCCGGGAGAGGTCCACGAAGGCCCGCCTGCAGTCGGGTGCCTCGCAGCGACGCAGGCGCTCCTGCTCGCCGGCCACCACGAAGTACGCCAGCGCCATCCCGCAGTCCGCCGCCAGGTGGTCGGCGACGGAGGCGCCGGGCGCGAAGTAGTGCACATGCCAGTCGTAGCCGTCGTGGTCCGTGAGCCGCGGGGTGGTGCCCGCCCCTGCGACCAGCTCATTGATCAGGCCGGCGGCGGCCCGGACGTCCGGAGCGGCGAAGACCGACGCGAACCGGCCGCGGATCCTGCGCACCGCGGAGAGGTCGAACTCGGAGAGCACCCCGACATCACTGATCTCGTGGTTCTCCACGAATTCCGCCAGGGCGGCGACATCAAGCAGGCCGTCCGGTGTCGTGTCGTCCTCCGGCGCGGTGTTGACCAGATCCACCACGGCGTCGAGGGCGCACCGGGTGTCGTGGGTGATCAGCACGTTTCGCTCCCTGGCCTGGAGGTCGGGCGCACGCCCGCCGATGCTGGCCGATAGTAATGGCTCACACGGAGAGTGACCATCTTCCCTTTGCGGCGCCGACCGATCGCCGACGTCGGCGGGCTGCCGATGGCGACGGAGTGTCCGGTGCCGACGGACTGTCGGTGCCGACTACGTGCCCGGCGCTTACGGAGTGCTACCGGCGCCTGGGGCCCAGGCCTCAGGGGATCGGGACGCACGCACACCGGCGCCACCCCGCGAGGATCCGCGGTGACGGCGCCGGTGTGTGCCCTATGCGGTTGTTTTGGGCCCGAGCCGTCTCCCCGAGTGGACGGCGCCGGGCGGCTCTGTGCGGCCTCGCCGCTAGCTTTCCGCAAGGATGTGCGAGAGCTCCTGATCGAGATCGAAGTGCCGGTGTTCCGTGCCGGGCGGCACGGCGGCGTCAGTGCGCTTCAGGAAGGACTCCAGGGCCCGCGCAGGGGCCTCCAGCAGGGCTTCGCCCTCCGGAGAGCTCAGGGCGATGCAGACGACGCCCTGGCCATGACTGCGCGACGGCCAGACGCGGACGTCGCCCGTTCCGGTGGGCCGGTGGAGGCCCTCCGCGAGAAGATCGCGGGCGAACACCCACTCGACGGTTTCCTCGGCTCCGGTGTGGAAGGTGGCGTGCACGGCGTAGGGGTCGGCCGTGTCGTACCGCAGGCCTGCGGGGACAGGCAGGGAGGACTCGCTCGACACAACGAGGCGCAGGTGCAGCTCGCAGCTGACCGTGGTGTTCATAAGCGCCAGGGCCTTTCGCTCAGTGTGCGCTCGGGGATTCGCACGTCGGCGAAATCGACATGCCACCTACGGTGCCGTTGTAAACCCCTCTGAGTGTTTTGCGTGCCTTTACGTAACTCTTCCGGCCGAGAGGGTGTTCGCACGGTACGCCCATTCCGGTGACGGGTTTCTGTCCGGTAGGGTTTGGCCGTATGAATACGGGGAGTGACGAGCCGGGCGAGGTTGCCGTGGCGGCGGACGAGACGAAGGCGGACGGGGCGACGGGCGAGCAGGGGCTCGGCTCCAAGGCGCCGGAATTCATCAAGGCACGCCGCGCGCTGCACCTGAGCTGGCAGGTCGGGATCTTCATCATCGGGCTCGCGGTCGTGGTCGTGGGCATCATCATGCTGCCGTTGCCCGGGCCGGGCTGGGTGGTGATCTTCGGCGGCATGGCGATCTGGGCGACCGAGTTCGTCTGGGCCCAGCTGGTGCTTCGCTGGACCAAGCGCAAGGTCACCGAGGCGGCCCAGCGGGCGCTGGATCCCGCGGTGCGCCGACGCAACATCATCCTGACGTCGATCGGGCTGGTGATCATCGGCGCCCTGGTCGGCGTGTACCTGTGGAAGTTCGGCTTCGAGATGCCCTGGAAGATCAAGGACCAGTGATCAGCGAGGGGGGTGCGCGGGCCTGCTCGTACGGGTCACCCGCGCCCCCTGACATGGGGTAATGTTCTTCCTGCGCCCGGGCGATTAGCTCAGTGGGAGAGCGCTTCGTTCACACCGAAGAGGTCACTGGTTCGAACCCAGTATCGCCCACCCGGGTACGACGGCCCGTCTGCGACAGAGCAGACGGGCCGTCGTCGTGTCCGCGCGAGCGTCGGCCGAGGTTCCGAACCCTGATCCGGTCCTGTGGTTCGGATGGGTCCCGTACGCCGGTTCGGTGGCCCGGATGGGTTTTGTACGCCGGGCCGGGTTCAGTGGCCGGCCGGAGTTCCGCATCCCGAGCCGGTCCGGTGGCCCCAGAGAGTTCCGCACTCGAGCGACTCCCGTGGCCAAGGGCGAGTTCCGGCCCATCAACATCCATACGCCGACGGTCAGTTCACGTTCGGCCCGTCGATCGCGCGCGCCTCACCTGCGGCATCGTCCCCCTCCGCTCCGGAGACGGGGCCGACAGGTCGTCAACTCGTCGTACCGGTCCGCGAGAAATTCCTGTCCGAATCATTGACGCACCCCGAGGCCCTCCGTAGCTTGTGCCAGCAAGCGCTTACTTGAAACGATTCATGCAGGCGGCAACGACGCTGCGGGGAGGGCCCGACTGTGGGAACCAGCAGGAGTGTTGAGAGGCGAACGATCCTCAAGGCCGCGGGGGCTACGGCGGCCACGCTGGGCCTGGCCGCGACCACGGGGTGCGGGGGAGACAGCGGGACGTCCGCGGACGGGACGGTGACGATCCGTTACGCGTGGTGGGGTGCCGACGACCGCGCCCAGCGCATCAACAAGACCATCGCGCTCTTCGAGAAGAAGTATCCGAAGATCAAGGTGAAAACGGACTTCCAGCCCTACCTCGACTTCTGGAAGAAGTTCAACACCCAGGCCTCCGGTGGCAATCCGCCGGACGTCTTCCAGAACGCCATTGGATTTCTTCGGAAATACGACGCCAAGAACGTGCTGCTCGATCTCAGCGCGCAGGTCAAGGCGGGCAATCTGTCCATGGACGGCTTCCGGGCCGGCCTCGACAAGTTCGGCGTGGTCGACGGCAGGCTCCTCGGTGTTCCGGTCGGTTCGAACTCCATGTCCCTGGTGATCGACAAGCCCGTCTACACCCGAGCCGGCGTGACGCCGAAGCAGGGCTGGACCTGGGACGAGTTCGACGCGGCGATGAAGAAGATCCGTGACAAGACCGGGCGGGCCGGCGACAGCGGCATGTACGGCGTCATGTACCTCTACGACCTCTACCTGCGTCAGAACGGCAAGGCGTTCTTCACCGAGGACGGGCTCGGCTTCACCGAGGCCGATCTGATGGACTGGTGGACGAAGGCCAAGAAGGGCGTCCAGGAGGGCGTCTACGCCGACGCCAAGAAGGTCGCCCAGGTCAAGCCCAAGTCGGCGGTCTCCGCGGAACTCGCCGCCGGTGAGTTCACCTGGGACAACTTCACCGTCCGCTACACCTCCGAGGGCAAGAGCGAGTACGGTCTGGCGCCGATTCCGACCACGGACGGCAAGAAGACCGGGCAGTACCTCGGTTCCCTCATGCTCAGCGCCTCCAAGAGAACCCAGCACCCCAAGGAAGTCGCCCAGTTCATCGACTTCATGGTGCACGACCCCGAGGTCGCCAAGATCATGGGCTACGACCGCGGTGTGCCCGCGACGCAGGCCCAGTACGACGCCTTCAAGCCGACCGACGAGGTCAACAAGGCGATCGCCGCCTATGAGGAGTCCCTCGTCTCCGCGGGTGTGCTGGAGCCCATCACCCCGCACCCGAACGGCGCCGACATCTGCGAGTCGGCCTTCCTGCGCATCGCCGAGGAACTCGCCCTGGGTACGCGTTCGGTCGCCGACGCCGTCAAGCAGTTCTTCACCGAGTCGAAGACGGCTCTCGTCGTCTGATGGGAACCACCGTGACACACGCCCCTGCGATGGAGGGCCTGTCCAAGGACTCCGAGCCGCGGCACGGTCCGGTGAACTCCCCGCGCCCCGCCGCACTCAAGCGGCGGGGCCGCCGGGAGAACCTGGCCGGCTATCTCTTCATGTCTCCGTGGATCGCCGGGTTCCTGCTGCTGACAGCGGGCCCGATGGTCGCCTCGCTCTACTTCGCGTTCACGGACTACAACCTGTTCGACGCGCCGAAGTGGATCGGGCTCGACAACTTCTCCGAGATGTTCGGCGACCCCCGCTGGCGCCACTCGGTGAGGGTGACGCTCTGGTATGTCGTCGTCGGTACGCCGCTCAAGTTGCTGCTCGCCCTCGGCGTGGCGCTGCTGCTCGCCCAGAAGCGGCGCGGCCAGGCCTTCTACCGGGCCGCCTTCTACGCGCCGTCGCTGATCGGGGCGAGCGTCTCCGTCGCCATAGTCTGGAAGGCGATCTTCTCCGACGACGCGATCGTCGACCGTACGCAGAAGCTCTTCGGTATCGATGTCGGCGGCTGGACCGGCGACCCGGAGATGATCATCTACAGCCTGGTGGCGCTCACCGTCTGGCAGTTCGGCGCCCCCATGGTGATCTTCCTGGCCGGACTCAAGCAGGTCCCGCGTGAGCTGTACGAGGCGGCCGAGGTCGACGGGGCGGGCAAGCTGCGCCGGTTCTGGAACATCACGCTGCCGATGATCTCCCCGGTCCTCTTCTTCAACGTCCTGCTGGAGACGATCCACTCCTTCCAGATCTTCAGCTCGGCGTACATCGTCGGCGGCGGCGCCGGAGGCAACGCCTGCGGTCCCGCGGACGGTTCGATGGTCTACACCTGCTACCTCTACGTCCAGGGCTTCGAGAACAGCCGGATGGGTCTGGCCTCCGCCATGGCCTGGATGCTGCTCGTCGCGGTCGCCCTGGTGACGGCGGTGCTGTTCTGGTCCCAGAAGCGCTGGGTGCACTACGAGGAGGGCGCCCGATGAGCTCCCCCAATCTCTCGACTTCGCTCGACCCGGGGGCACCCCGATCGGCCACCGACAGCGCGCCGGCCCCGTCCCGCAAGGCGGGCGGCGCCCTGAGGCGCAAGCTGCCCGGTTCCCTCGCCTGGCACATCGGCGCCCTCGCGATCCTGGCCGTGATCCTCTACCCGGTGCTGTGGGTCATCGGCGGCTCCTTCAAGAAGAGCGAGGACATCGTCGGCAGCCTGGACCTCTTCCCGGGCAACCCGATCACCTCCAACTACACGAGCCTCACCGACGGCATCGCGGACATCTCGATCTCCACCTTCTTCTTCAACTCGATCTTCCTCGCGCTCGGTTCGGTGATCGGGATCCTGGCGTCCTGCTCGCTGACGGCCTACGCCTTCGCGAAGATCAGGTTCGCGGGCCGGAATCTGCTGTTCACGATGATGATCGGCACGCTGCTGCTGCCGTACCACGTGTTGCTGATCCCGCAGTACGTGCTGTTCCGCAACATGGGACTGATCAACACGTACACCCCGCTCCTGCTCGGGAAGTACCTCGCCACGGAGGCGTTCTTCGTCTTCCTGATGATGCAGTTCATGCGCAACCTGCCCAAGGAGCTCGACGAGGCGGCCCGCCTCGACGGCTGCGGGCACCTCCGCATCTACTGGTCGATCGTGCTCCCGCTGTGCCGGCCGGCCCTGATCACCAGCGCGATCTTCACCTTCATCAACTCCTGGAACGACTTCATGGGCCCGCTGATCTACCTCAACGAGCCCGACAAGTACACGGTCTCCCTGGGCCTGAAGATGTTCGTGGACCAGGAAGGCGTGGCGAACTACGGCGGGATGATCGCGATGTCGCTGGTCGCCCTGCTGCCGGTGCTCGCCTTCTTCCTCGCCTTCCAGCGCTATCTGATCGACGGCATGGCGACGTCCGGGCTGAAGGGCTGAGCAGGCATGGCCGAGGCACAGGTCAAGGCAAAGGCCCCGCGCGGGGAGTCCGTCCTCGCCGAGCGGTTCGCCGTGTTCGCCGAGTGTCTGCTCACCGGAGTGTGGATCGCGGTGGCCTCCCTGGGGGTGGTCACCTATCCGGCCGCCTTCGCCGCCGGGGCACGGCATCTGCGCCGCCGTACCGCCCATGAGGTGGGCGGGTGGCGGGAGTTCGTCGCCGACTTCCGGGCCGCGGTGCGCGGCGGATGGGTCGTCGGGCTGGCCGGCTGGGCTGCTCTCGCCGCGGTCTGGGTGGACGTGCAGGCCGCCCGGGCCGGGATTCCCGGCGGGCCGCTGGTCGGAGCCGTCGGTGTGTTCGCGCTGATCGGTCTGGTCGTGGCCGGGCTGCGGGCGTCGGCGGTGTGGACACCGGGTGCCGCCTGGCGGGTCCTGCTCGGGGCGGCGGGCCGCCGTACGGTGCTCGACCCCGCCGGGTCCTTCCTGCTCGTGGGCGGGCTCGCGGTCGTGGTGGTGTCCGCCTGGTTCGCGGCGCCGCTGGCGGTCCCGGTCCTCGGGGCCGTCGCCGCGGCGGCCGTCGCCGTCGAGGAGCGCTGTCGGCGCCGCTGACGGGCGGTGCCCTCTCACCAGGGCGGCGCTCCGGCGCCGCACCTCTCTGTCATGCCCCTGACCCACCCTGCTTCCCCCGCACGGAAAGGAATGGCTGCATCTCTATGTCTCCCATCCCCCGCAGGTCCCTTCTCAAGGCGGCCGCCGTCGCCGGCGCCGCCGCACAGTTCAGCTGGGCGCTAGGAGCGAAGGACGCGCAGGCCGCGCCGAGAGCCGCCGACGCCGATGACGCCCCCGTGACCCTCGACTGGCTGGAGGACGGCGGTCTTGGCGCCGCGCCCGGCTCCACCGTCGGTGTCCCCTGGCCGAAGGGCGTCTACCAGGAGGACCAGAAGTTCGCGGTGACGGACGGGGACGGCAAGGGCGTCCCCGTGCAGTCCTGGCCGACCGCCTACTGGCCGGACGGATCCCTCAAGTGGACGGCCCACGCGGTCAGTTCGGGCTCCGGGAAGCTCACGCTCGCCGCCGGCGACCCGGCCGCCCCGAGCAAGAAGGTCACCGTCGACAAGAGCGGCGGCACCATCACCGTCTCCACGGGGGTCATCACCGCGAAGATCGGCAAGTCCGGCGCCACGCTGATCAAGTCGGTCACCCGTGGCTCGACGGAGATCGCCAAGAACGGCCGGCTCGTGCTGATCCGGCAGCCCGAGATCGAGGACGAGGACCAGGGCTCGGTGAAGACCGAGCGCTTCGAGGGAGCCATCTCCGCGGTCACCGTCGAACAGGAGGGCCCGGTCCGCGCGGTCGTCAAGATCGACGGCAAGCACCGCAAGGGCGGCCGGAGTTGGCTGCCGTTCTCGATCCGCCTCTACTTCTACGCGGGCGCCGACTCCTTCCGCATGGTGCACACCATCACCTTCGACGGCACGCAGGAGCCGGGCAAGGCGAGCGGTGACTTCATCCGTGGCCTCGGCGTCCGCTTCACCGTGCCGATGCGCGACCAGTCGTACGACCGCCACGTCCGCATCGGCGGCGACGGCACCGGCCTGCTGCGCGAGGCCGTCAAGGGCATCACCGGACTGCGCCGCGACCCCGGCGCCGCCGTCCAGGCGGCCCAGTACGCGGGCGAGAAACTGCCCGACCCCGCCACCTGGGACCAACGGGTCACCACGCGGCTCCAGTACATCCCCGAGTGGGGCGACTACACCCTCTCCCAGCTCGCCGCCGACGGCTTCACCCTGCGCAAGCGCACCAAGCAGGGGCACGGCTGGATCGGTGCCGGCGGCGGCAAGCGTGCCTCCGGCTTCGGGTACGTCGGCGGTGCGAGCGGCGGATTCTCGTTCGGGCTGCGGGACTTCTGGGAGAAGTTCCCCGCGCAGCTCGACATCCGTGACGCCCAGACCGACGAGGCCGAGGTCACCCTCTGGCTCTGGTCGCCCGAGGCGCAGCCCATGGACCTGCGCTTCTACCACGACGGCATGGGCCAGGACACGTTCGCCGAGCAGCTCGAAGGCCTCAACATCACCTACGAGGACTACGAGCCCGAGTTCGGCACGCCCTACGGCATCGCCCGCACCTCCGAACTCCTCTTCTGGGCCAACGAGTCCACGCCGAGCGCCGAGAAACTCGCCGAACAGGTCGAGGCCGTACGGGTGCTGCCCCAGCTGGCCGCCCCGCCCAAGCAGCTCATCAAGGCCGGCGTCTTCGGTCCGGGCCTGTACTCCGAGCCGGACCGCTCGACACCCGCCAAGGCGAAGATCGAGGACCACCTCGACTTCCTCTTCACGTACTACAAGGACCAGGTGCAGCAACGCCGTTGGTACGGCTTCTGGGACTACGGCGACATCATGCACACCTACGACACGGTCCGGCACCAGTGGCGGTACGACATCGGCGGCTACGCCTGGGACAACTCGGAGCTGTCGCCCGACCTGTGGCTCTGGTTCGCGTACATCCGGTCCGGGCGGGCGGACATCTTCCGGTTCGCCGAGGCGATGACCCGGCACACCGGTGAGGTCGACGTGTACCACCTGGGCAAGTGGGCCGGTCTCGGCACCCGGCACGGTGTGCAGCACTTCGCGGACAGCGCCAAGCAGCAGCGGATCGCCAACACCACCTACCGGCGCTACTACTACTTCCTCACCGCCGACGAGCGGGTCGGCGACCTCATGCACGCCAACGTCGACTCCGACGAGACGTTCCTGGTCCTCGACCCGCTGCGCAAGGTCCGCACCGACCCCTACACCCCCGACCGGCACGCCTTGTCGGTCGGTTTCGGGACGGACTGGAGCGGCCTGGTGTCGGCCTGGCTGACGGAGTGGGAACGCAAGGGTCCCAAGTGGGAGAAGGCCAAGGCGCGCGTACTGTCGACGATGGAGGGCATCGCCGCCCAGCCCAACGGCTTCGTGCAGGGCAGTGGCCTGTACGACCTGGACACGGGCAAGTTCGCGGTCGCCTCGGCACCCGTCGTGAGCGTCTCGCACCTGTCCGCCGTCTTCGGCCTCAACGAACTGTGCGCCGAACTCATCGACCTCGTCGACATGCCCAAGTTCAACGAGGCGTACTTCGACTACTGCCGCTTCTTCAACGCCACCAAGGCGGAACAGGCCGCACGCTACGGCACCAACTTCGGCTCCCTGCTGCTGTTCCAGGGCCACTCGCGCCTGGACGCGTACGCCGCCGTGAAGACCGGTGACGCGAAGCTCGCCAAGCGGGCGTGGGAGAAGTTCTACGACTCCGACGGCTACCTGGAGTCGGACCCCTGGAAGACGGAGAAGCTGAGCGGCCCGACCACGCTGGTGCCGGGCAGCGAAGCCCCGTGGGTGTCCACGAACACCACCGCGATCTACGGCCTCGCCGCCATCGAGAACCTGGCACTGCTGGGCGACAAGATGCCTTAGCCAGGGGCTGGTTCGGGGGCTAGCTCATCCTCCCCAGCACCTCCCGCACCCGTCGGACGTCCCGGATGCGCTGCTCGTACGTCGCCCCGAGTGCGAGCAGCAGCAGACCGACGAGGGCGGGAAGTGCCCAGCGGGGGAGCAGCCCGGTCACCTGCACGAGGTACGGCGCGAGCTCGTGCAGGGCGACCAGGGCGAGCACCGAGCCGCCGAGCACGAGCGGTGCCTGGAGATGGTGGCGGGCGCCCAGCAGGGTGACCAGCAGAGCCGCCGCGCCGAGCAGCAGCGGGCGCGTCCAGGACGCGTCGCCCCAGGCCGCGACCAGGCTCGGGAGCAGGGTGGCGGCGAGTCCGGGGCCGTACGCCGTCCAGGACGAGGCCCGCGGGTCGCGGTGTCGGCGCAGCATGCCCACGAGCAGTGCGGGGACGGTGACCGGGAGCGTGTACGCCTCGGGGGTCCCGACGTCCCAGGAGGTCAGACGGACCCAGGTGGCGAGCACGAAGAGAGCGGTGGCCGCGTAGCCGAGGGGGCGACGGTCCGCTCGTACGGCCGTGCCTGCCGTGATCACTCCGCACAGGGCCAGGACCAGGGCGAGCACGGGCAGATCGGTGCCGGCGAGGGCCACGGCGAGCAGCCCGGCGACCGCGCCCGCCGCCTCGACCGGCATGGTCGCCGGGGAGCCGCCGAGTCGCGGCGCGAGCAGCGCGGCGACCGCGGGCACCACGAGGACCAGCAGGGCGGTGTGCGCCGGTGTCCAGTGCGCGGCGGCACCCGTCGCGCAGGCCAGTGCGGCGGCGTATGCGAGCGCGGCCGGCGCGGTGACCGGGGCGAGCCGCGAGCGCCAGGAGGCGGCTGTGAACAGCGTGGTCAGCGCGGCCAGCACGACGAGCGTCGCGGTCTGCGTGGCGAGGGAGAGGAAGGCGAGGTCGAGCGAGGCGACCAGGGCGAGGACGGTGGCCGTGGTGCGAGCGGGCGGGAAGTTCCGTACGGACGTCGGCGTCGCGGTGGGCCGGGACGCGGCGACCGGTGGAGCGGGCGAGTCCGGGGCCGGTGACGGCGTCCCTCCGGGCGCGGTCGAGGGCGTGCCGCTCGCCACCGTGTCCTGCCGCACCGGTGTCGCGCGGTGTACGGCTCCCTCCGCCGCGAGGGTCGCGGCGACCGTGACGCCGAGGACCGACAGGCCGACCGCGTAGGGGAGTTCGAGGACCGCCGGAAGGGTCGCGGCCGTGGCCCAGAGCAACCCCAGCGCACCGGTCAGGGCCCGGGGCCGCCACGTCGTGTCCCGGACCGCCAGGACGAGCACGCCCGCCACGGCCACGAGGACGACGGGGACCGCCACGGCGTGCGGCGGCCAGGGCACGCCGACGGTCGCCGCGTCCCGGGCGTCCGAGGGAGCGCCGGTCCACGCGTGCGCCACCCGGCCGACCGGCCCCAGCAGCGTGACGGTGAGGACGGGCACCGTCCACAGCACGGCGAGTGCCTGTACGGAGCCGGAGGCCCAGGCGAGGCCGTGCCGCACCGCTTCGGGCAGCCGCCCGGACCGGGCCACGGCCAACAGGGCGATCCCGCACGCCAGATGGGCCGGTACCGTCCACGCCTCCGGCAGCGCGGAGCGCAGCACACCGCCGAACGCGGCGACCACGAGCAGCCCCGAGGTGACGGAGAGACCGACGGTCCGCTTCTCGCCTTCGTTCCACCAGGCCGCGCCCATCGCGATCGCGGCCGCGAGGAGGAGGAGCGCCGCCGCCCGGGCGACGCCGCCCGGACCGTTGGCCGTCCAGCAAAGCCAACCGGCAGCCAACACCCCCCAGGCGCCCGTGCCGTACGCGCCGACGGCGGCGACGACCCGCACGGACCGGGCGCTCGTACGGAGCGCCACCCCGGTGTCGGCCCCCGCCGTCACCAGCAGCGCGGCCGTGATCCCGTACGGACCGGCGTCCGCCGCGATCGCCCAGAGCAGCAGCGGCAGCTGGGCCGCGGTCAGGGCGGTCGGGAGAGGCAGACGCAGCGCGGCCGTGGCCGGCGGCAGACCGTACGCGGCCCACACTCCCGCCAGTACGGCCGAGGCGACCGCCGCGTACCCGGTGCCGTCGGTTCCGGCCAGGGCGGCCTCGTGCAGGGCGTAGGCGTCCAGCACCGTCAGCGCGAGCCCGAGGCCCGCCACCGACTCCGCTGTCGAGCGCAGCCCCCGCCTCAGCAGCACCGCAGGCCCGGCGAGCGCGGCCAGCGTGACCACGCCCAGCACCAGGGCCCGCCCGGTGATCCCCAGGTGCCCCCAGCTGACCAGGGTGAACACCATCGCCGCGATGGTGAGCAGCACACCGCCGAGCAGGAGGAGAAGGTTCTGCACGCTGGGGGCGGAAGCCTCCGGGCGAGGCGGAACCGCGGGCGTCGGCGCCGAATGGGCCTGGGTCCGGGGCTGGGCTTGCGGCTGCTGCAGAAGGGCTACCAGCCAGGCGCGACGTGACAGCAACTGGGCTCGGCGGGCGTCCAGTTGCCACAGCTCGGCGTCGAGGAGCCGCAATTCCTCGGCGGGCGGCGGGATGTGCGTCATGCCGTCGAGTGTGTTCCGCGTCACGTCGTACGGCATGAGTGCGCGTACTCATGCCGTACTCAGATACGCCTCACCGGGCCCGTCGACGGGAAGAATCCGCTCATGGACTGGACCCGATACCGCTTCCGCAGCCGGTGGCCCCTGCCCGCCGACCCCGCCGTCGTGTACGACGCGCTGGAGCGGGTCGAGGACTATCCCCGCTGGTGGCGCCAGGTGCGCGAGGTGAACCGGATCGACGCGACGACCGGAGTGGTCACGATCCGCTCACTCCTGCCGTACGGCATGACCTTCACCGCCCGTGAAGTGCGTCGCGATCCGGCGGCCGGGATCCTGGAGGTCGCCGTGTCCGGCGACATCGACGGCTGGGTCCGCTGGACGATCAGCGCGGACGGCACGGGCAGCCTGGCCCGCTACGAGCAGGTGGTCGACGTCAACAAGCCACTGCTCAGGCGGTTCGCCGTACCGGGGCGGCCGGTCTTCCGCGCCAATCACCGGCTGATGATGCGGGCGGGGCGGCGCGGTCTGGTCGGCTACTTGGGAACGGTTTGAAGGAAACCCGCGGAGACCTGTATTGTTCAGTGCGTTCCCGGGCGATTAGCTCAGTGGGAGAGCGCTTCGTTCACACCGAAGAGGTCACTGGTTCGAACCCAGTATCGCCCACCGGGAAAGGCCGGTCCGCCTGAGGCGGACCGGCCTTCTTCATGCCGCCGCAGGCAGGTCCGGACGCAGCGGCCACGCCGTGTCCACCGTCTCCTCCGTGCCGCTGCGGGCGAACCAGGCCTGCAGGCCCCGGGCCTGCGCCGCGTGCCACACGGCCTGGAGCGTGTGCAGTTCGGCCGCGCTCAGCCGCTCCAACCGCGTCGCGAACCGGCGCCCGACGGCCCGTACGACGTCCAGCGCGGCCAGCGCGTCGGCGCCCGCGTCGTGCGCGCCCTCCAGTGAGACGTCGTAGTGCGCGCACAGGTCGGTGAGGGTGCGCCGGCCCTTGCGGTAGCGGTCGAGGTGCTTGTCGAGGACCCGGGGGTCGAGCACCAGCAGCGGCGACGACTCGAACCAGCGATCCAGGGACGAGGCCCGGTGGCGGCGCAACTCCCGGTCCAGGATCGTCAGGTCGAACGGCGCGTTCATCACCACCAACGGGCGCCCCACCACCGCCTGTTCGGCGAGAGCGCCGGCTATCTCGTACATCACCGGAGCGGGCCAGCGCCCGTTGCGCTGCAGATGCTCCTCCGTCAGTCCGTGCACCTCCGTCGCCCCGGCCGGCACCGGGACTCCCGGGTTCACCAGCCACCGGGTCACCCGCGGCCGGGCGCCCGGCCCGTCCTGGACGACGACGGCGGCCGACACGATCCGGTCGGTCTCGACGTCCACGCCCGTGGTCTCCGTGTCGAAAGCGGCCAGGGGCCCTTCGTACCAGCAAGCCATACCAACACAACCCCTCATTCACCCACGGCAGCTGACGCCCCGTCGTCTGCCCCGTTTGGTGATACCCGGGCTGTTTGCGGCGTACGCCGGAAGGACACAACAGGAATACGGGTCCGTGCAGTTCAGCGGCCCGACGCGAATTTCACTGGGCCCAGGTGTGGGCATTTCACTTGTCCGGGAAGGCTGTTGGCCATGGCGATAGCGCAGCCCGAACGGGGCGGGCTGCTGCCCGAACGTGCGGGACCCCATCGCGGCACACTCGCCACCACCGCCTGCATGGAGACACTGCAGGTGGGCTACCTGCACGCGGTCTCGGCCGCGGCCGGCTGCTCGTTGTCCCAGCCGTTTCCGGACAACGGCATCGACTGGCACGTCAGTCACAGCGCACCCGGACACACCGTCGACGACGAGGTCACCATCAAGGTGCAGCTCAAGTGCACCTACCAGATCCCGCCGAACCCTCCCGGCCGCTCCTTCTCGTTCACGCTCGACAACGACCACCTGCGCAAGCTGGCCCGCACCCCGGTCTCCGTGCACAAGATCCTGGTCGTGATGCTCGTCCCGAGATCCCAGGACGACTGGCTGCGTGCCAGTCACGACCGGCTCGACCTCAGGCACTGCTGCTACTGGGTCAACCTCGCCGGACACCCCATCACCGGCCGGACCCGGACCACCGTGCGGATACCGACCTCGCGCATCTTCGACGACCGGGCGCTCTGCGAGATCATGACGCGCGTCGGGACGGGAGGCAGACCATGACGCACCGCACGCCGGGGGAGCCACTGCGGTCCGTCCGACCGCATCCCGTGGACGCAGGTGCCGAGGGGGCCCAGGATGCCCAGGGTGCCGTCGCCTGGAACCGTCCGCCCGACCCCGCCGACGTCGACCCCGCCGTCCTCGGCGCCCTGCTGCGGCGGCACGGCTGGCAGCGGCGCGGGGGAGCGGCCGGACGCTACGGCCGCTGGACCCCGCCCGGACCGGGCGGCGGCGGGACGAGCCTGCTGGTGCCGGAGAGCCGCGCCTTCCCGGACAGCGACGACCTGCTCGGCGAGGCGCTTGTCGCGCTGTCCCGCAGCGGGGCGCCCTCCGCGCGCGAGGTGCTGGTCTCCCTCGCCGTGCCCAGCGACGAGATCCGCTGGTGGCGCGACGCCCCGGCCGGCCCGGCCGGCGCCGTGCCCTGGACCGTCGAGGAACAACTGCGCGCGGCCGCCCGCCAGATGCTGCTCGCCGGGGCGCTCGCCACCCGCGCGCGTGCCGGCTACTACGGCGCCCGGTACCGCCGTACCGCCGCCGCTTCCCTGGAGAACGTCCTCGTCGGTTCCGCCGCCGAGGGCCGCCGTCTGACCGCGTTCGTGCCCGTCGGCACCGGCCGCCCGCTCGCCGTACGCCTGCACCACGCCCTGTTCGCCGCCCGCGAGGCCATCGACTACCAGCGGGCCACCGGCGGCATGGACGCCTTCGACGGCGCGGTGGCGGCAGGCGTCAGCCGCGAGCTCACCGAGTCGCTGATCACCCTGGTGCGCGGTACGGAGGGTGCCCGCATCGCCGTCGAGTGGGCACCGGCGGCCGGTGTCCCCGAGGGGTGCGCGGCCCCCGTGGAGGCCGTCGAGTTCTCGCCGGGGGACCTGCCCGTACTGCGGGAGGCCGGCGCCCGCTATCTGCGCGAGGAGCCCTCGGTGCCGGTGCGGATCACCGGAGCGGTGGTCCGGATGCGCAGGTCGGGGGCGCGTGGCGAGGGATCGGTGCGGCTGCGGGTGATCGCGGGCGCGGAGGTCCCGCACGTCCGGCTCACCCTGGACGAGGAGTCGTACCGGATCGCCGGGCACGCCCACCTCGTCGGGATGCCGGTCCGGGTGCTCGGGCGGTTGGAGAGCCGGGGCGGCTTCCGGCGGCTCACGGACGCGTCCGAGGTCGTACCGGTGCAGGTGGACGAGGCCGAACGGGACCGGCTGATGAAGTCCCTGCAGGAGACCGCCGAGATCACCGCCTTCTTCGAGGAGGCCTGCGGCGGGGACTGACTTCGCGGAGGGCGGGCCCGGGTCGGTACGATCGCCTCTTGCGCGTGTCTCGGTACGGCACCCGCATCCGCCTTCAGTCAGGAGAGACCGGTGTCAGACGTCCGTGTGATCATCCAACGCGATTCCGAGCGGGACGAACGCGTGGTGACGACGGGCACTACGGCCGCCGAGCTCTTCGCCGGCGAGCGCTCGATCATCGCCGCGCGGGTGGGCGGCGAGCTCAAGGACCTCGCGTACGTGCCCGCCGAGGGCGAGGTCGTGGAGCCCGTGGAGATCTCGTCCGAGGACGGCCTCAACATCCTGCGCCACTCCACCGCGCACGTGATGGCGCAGGCCGTGCAGGAGCTCTTCCCCGAGGCCAAGCTGGGCATCGGCCCGCCGGTCAAGGACGGCTTCTACTACGACTTCGACGTCGAGAAGCCGTTCACGCCCGAGGATCTCAAGGCCATCGAGAAGAAGATGCAGGAGATCCAGAAGCGGGGGCAGAAGTTCGCCCGCCGGGTGGTCACCGACGAGGCGGCTCGCGAGGAGCTGGCGTCCGAGCCGTACAAGCTGGAACTGATCGGCATCAAGGGCTCCGCCTCCACGGACGACGGCGCGGACGTCGAGGTCGGCGGCGGCGAGCTGACGATCTACGACAACCTGGACGCCAAGACCGGCGACCTGTGCTGGAAGGACCTCTGCCGCGGTCCCCACCTGCCGTCGACCCGCAACATCCCGGCGTTCAAGCTGATGCGCAACGCGGCCGCCTACTGGCGCGGCAGCGAGAAGAACCCGATGCTCCAGCGCATCTACGGCACCGCCTGGCCGACCAAGGACGAGCTGAAGGCGCACCTCGACTTCCTCGCCGAGGCCGAGAAGCGCGACCACCGCAAGCTGGGCTCCGAGCTCGACCTGTTCTCCATCCCGGAGCAGATCGGTTCCGGCCTCGCGGTCTTCCACCCCAAGGGCGGCATCATCCGCCGGGTCATGGAGGACTACTCGCGCCGTCGCCACGAGGAGGAGGGCTACGAGTTCGTCTACACCCCGCACGCGACGAAGGGGAAGCTCTTCGAGACCTCGGGCCACCTGGACTGGTACGCCGACGGCATGTACCCGCCCATGCAGCTCGACGAGGGCGTGGACTACTACCTCAAGCCCATGAACTGCCCGATGCACAACCTGATCTTCGACGCACGCGGACGTTCGTACCGTGAACTGCCGCTGCGTCTCTTCGAGTTCGGGACCGTGTACCGGTACGAGAAGTCGGGCGTCGTGCACGGCCTGACGCGGGCCCGCGGCTTCACCCAGGACGACGCGCACATCTACTGCACGCGCGAGCAGATGTCCGAGGAGCTCGACAAGACGCTCACCTTCGTCCTCGGCCTGCTGCGGGACTACGGTCTGACCGACTTCTACCTGGAGCTGTCGACCAAGGACCCGGAGAAGTTCGTCGGCTCCGACGAGGCCTGGGAAGAGGCCACCGAGACGTTGCGCGAGGTCGCCGAGAAGCAGGGCCTGCCCCTGGTCCCGGACCCGGGCGGCGCCGCCTTCTACGGCCCGAAGATCTCCGTCCAGACCAAGGACGCCATCGGCCGCACCTGGCAGATGTCGACCATCCAGCTGGACTTCAACCTGCCCGAGCGCTTCGAGCTGGAGTACACCTCGCCCGACGGCTCCAAGCAGCGCCCGGTCATGATCCACCGGGCCCTGTTCGGCTCCATCGAGCGGTTCTTCGCGGTGCTCCTGGAGCACTACGCGGGCGCCTTCCCGGCGTGGCTGGCCCCGGTCCAGGCGGTCGGCATCCCGATCGGTGACGGGCACGTCGAGTACCTGGAGAAGTTCGCCGCCGCGGCCAAGAGGCAGGGCCTGCGGGTCGAGGTCGACTCCTCCTCGGACCGGATGCAGAAGAAGATCCGCAACGCCCAGAAGCAGAAGGTGCCCTTCATGGTCATCGCGGGCGACGAGGACATGTCGAACGGCTCGGTGTCCTTCCGTTACCGCGACGGCTCGCAGGAGAACGGCATCCCCGTCGACGAGGCCCTCGCGAAGATCGCGAAGGTGGTCGAGGAGCGCACGCAGGTCTGACGCGTACGTGCCGTGGGCCCCCGTGACGTCATCGTCCCGGGGGCCCCAGGTTGTCCCCGGCCCGCGCGAACCGCTGCATCAGATACGACGAGAACGACCCCGTCACCGCACCCAGCAGGGCGAGGCCGCAGCCCATCAGGAGCACCGCGATCAGCCGCCCCATCGTCGTCACGGGGACGACGTCGCCGTAGCCCACGGTCGCCAGCGTGGAGACCGCCCACCACAGCGCGTCGCCGAACGTGCGGATCGAGGCGCCCGGGGCGTCGTGCTCGTAGTGGTACACGGCAAGGGCGGCGGACAGGCCGAGCAGTGTGGACGCCAGGCCCGCGTAGAGCATGACCCGTGCCTGCAGATTCAGCCGGGGTTCCCCCTGGCGGCGGTCCTGCATGGCGTCGTAGGCCCGCACGATGCGCACCGGCCGCAACAGGGGCAGCACGACGACCAGCGAGTCCAGCCAGTGCCGGTGGACAAACCCCGGCCCCTCGCCGCTCAGACGCCAGCGCACCACGTAGTCCACGACGAACAGCGCCCAGGATCCGTACAGGACCGCCAAGGACAGGTCGAGAACGGGCTCGGGCAGCCCGTCTCCCAGAATGCGCACTCCGTACGAGCCGAGAAAGAGCAGTGAGGCGACCCCGAGCGGAATCCCCGCCCGTCGCTCCCAGCGTGCCGTCCGGTTGTCGTCGTCCATCGGCCCAGCTTGGCCGGGACGTCTCTCCCGTAACCCCGACGACACGCCGCGCCCGGGCGAAGCAATATGCTGCATTGCATGACGAGTGAGCCGGAGCAGCAGTGGGGCGTGGGGACCCAGGACGCGTTCCAGCGTCTGTGGACGCCCCATCGGATGGCCTACATCCAGGGCGAGAACAAGCCGACCGGCCCGGGTGCCGACGACGGCTGTCCCTTCTGCTCGATTCCGGCCAAGTCCGACGAGGACGGGCTGGTCGTCCGGCGCGGTGAGCAGGTCTACGCCGTGCTCAACCTGTACCCGTACAACGGCGGCCACCTGATGGTCGTCCCCTACCGTCATGTCGCCGACTACACGGACCTCACGGAAACGGAGACGGTGGAGCTGGCCGCGCTGACCAAGCAGGCGATGACCGCTCTGCGGACCGCTTCCGGCGCCCACGGCTTCAACATCGGCATGAACCAGGGGGCCGTGGCCGGCGCCGGTATCGCCGCCCATCTCCACCAGCACCTCGTCCCGCGCTGGGGCGGCGACACCAACTTCATGCCGGTGGTCGGCCACACCCGGGTGCTGCCGCAGCTGCTGGCGGACACGCGGAAGATGCTGGCGGAGGCCTGGCCGACGGCCTGAGCTGAACACCTCGTGGACGGGTGAGGGGCTGCTCCCGGCTTTCGGGGCAGCCCCTCATGGCTTGGCGGGTCCAGGGCCTCTCTAGGCGTCGTACAGGTCCGCCTTGCTCGGTGTCGTGTCCTGCACCGCCGTACTCAGGAACGCCGACCGCGTGCCGAACTTGTCCGTGTCCACGCCGTTCTCGGTCAGGACCCGGATCGCCGCCGAGTGCACCACCCTCAGCACCGGCGTCGCGGCCCGCAGCGCGTCGTCAGCCATGAAGCGGTGCCGCCACGGCTTGTCCGCCCAGGCGTGCCGCAGTCCGAAGGGCTCGGGGAGCGCCAGGCTGCCGCCGAGCCAGTTGAGCAGCGGCGGATACCAGGTCAGCGGCGCCCGGGCCGTCAGCCGGACCACCTCGTCCGCGTCGACCAGCGGCAGCTTCACCTTCCGGGTCTCCCAGAACTTCAGCGACTTCTGGACTTCCTTCTCCTTGGCCGCCGGCTTCGAGGTGAACAGCCCGTGCACCGGTCCCAGCGCGTGCCCGGTCACCTCGATGCGCAGGGTCTCGTGCAGCACGGTCACCGTGATCAGCATGGTGATGACCAGCTGCCCTTCCCACAGCGTCCACTGCACGCCCAGGTAGTGCCGGTCGCCCGCGCCGAACTGCTGCTTGTTGCAGATGTCCTGGATGGCGTGCGACTTGACCTGGTACGCCTCCACGTCCGTGCCCTCGGGCCGGGACACCTCCTTCGCGTTCTCCGCGATGGGGGTGACGACCCAGTGCCGTATCGACGGCTTCGGGAAACCGCCGGTGTTCAGCGGGCCGCGCTCCAGCATCCGCAGCTGGTCGTGGATCGAGCGTATGACGTCCCAGCTGCGGAAGGGGTGGATCTCGCGGGTGGGATCGGCGGCCACCAGGTTCTCGGCGAGCTGCCAGCTGCCCCAACGGGTGCCCATGCCGAGTATGCCCTTGGGGCCGGCGTAGAACACGGCGTTGGACTGTTGCTCGGCGCTCAACTTGGCGAGGGACTGGCGCAGTTGCTCGGCGGCGGTCTCACGCGGCCCGGTCGGTACCGCCTCGGGCACCTTCGCCCCGACGCTGCTGCCGGCCAGCAGGCTGCCCCAGCGCTCCCTCAGATCCCTCGCCGTGCGCTCGCAGATCTGCTTGGCCCAGAACCAGCCGACCACCGGCAGGACCACCGCAGCGCGCGCGTACCAGGCCCAGAAGCCCGTGAACGGCATCTTGACCAGGAAGAGCACGGCGAGGGCACCGACCGCCACGAGCAGCGCGGTGCCGAGGGCGCCGGCCCGGCCCTCCTGCTTCGCGATGGTCGTACGGATCTGGAAGACCAGCAGCCAGATCAACAGCCCGGGCAGGAACAGCAGCCCGCACAGCACCATGACGATGGTCAGCAGGTTGTCCCGGTCCCGGCGGAGGTTGTTCGCCGCGAGGCAGTGCTCGACCACGACCTGCGGCTCCGCGCCGAAGGACTGGATGAGCGGCTTGCGGCCCGCGCCGAGCATGCGGGCGACCACGGCGGTGGAGAACGCCTCGCCCAGGTTGGGGCGCAGGATCTTCGCCCACTTGCGGCCGCCTTTGACGGCCGATTCGTGCCACTCGTTGTTGGCCTTGAGGATCTCCTCCACCGGATTGTCCCGATAGGCCGCCGAGGCCAGCGCGAACGTCGACGTCTGGCCTCCGTCGCCCGTGCGCGGCACCTGCGGACCGAAGATGTCCGCGTAACCGCCGTCAACGGTCATTCCCGCCCCCGATCGCCGCCGCTCCTGCACCTGCGGCCTTCCCGACTTCCGTACCCCGCACACCTGTTGATCAGGTCATCAGCGTATCCGCAGGTGCCGACATTCGGTGGGCAAGGGCCCATATCCGTCGACGGACGGCCGAAGCCGCCCGTCTACACGGAGGGGACCGTTCCATAAACGGCACGTCTGGGGCCTGTCGCCAACTACGAGGCGCTGCCCACCTCTTCGCGGATCCGTTCGGCGATCTGGGCCGGCATCGGCTCGTGCCGCGCGTACGTACGGCTGAACCGGGCCGTGCCGTGGGACAGGGAGCGCAGATCGACGGCGTACCGGCCGATCTCGATCTCCGGCACCTCGGCCCTGACCAAGGTCCGTCCACCACTGGTCTGTTCCGTGCCCAGCACCCGGCCGCGCCGCCCCGACAGGTCGCTCATCACGGCGCCCACGTAGTCGTCGCCGACCAGCACGCTCACCTCGGCGACCGGTTCCAGCAGATGTATCCTCGCGTCGGCCGCGGCCTCCCGCAGGGCCAGTGCGCCCGCCGTCTGGAACGCGGCGTCGGAGGAGTCCACGGAGTGCGCCTTGCCGTCCAGCAGGGTGACCCGGACGTCGATGAGCGGGTGGGACGCCGCGACCCCCTTGGCGGCCTGGGCCCTGATGCCCTTCTCCACGGACGGGATGAACTGGCGCGGCACCGCCCCGCCGACCACCTTGTCGACGAACTCGATGCCGGATCCGCCCGGCAGCGGCTCCACCTCGATCTCGCAGATGGCGAACTGCCCGTGCCCGCCGGACTGCTTCACGTGCCGGCCGCGCCCCGCCGACCTGTCCGCGAACGTCTCCCGCAGGGAGACCCGGTGCGGGACGACGTCGACCTGGACCCCGTAGCGGGTGCGCAGCCGCTCCAGCGCGACATCGGCGTGCGCCTCACCCAGGCACCACAGCACCACCTGATGGGTGTCCTGGTTGTGCTCCAGCCGCATGGTCGGGTCCTCGGCGACCAGCCGGGACAGGCCCTGCGAGAGCTTGTCCTCGTCGGCCTTGCTGTGCGCCTGGATGGCGAGCGGCAGCAGCGGGTCCGGCATCTCCCAGGGCTCCATGAGCAGCGGATCGTCCTTGGCCGAGAGCGTGTCCCCGGTCTCCGCGCGGCTCAGCTTCGCCACGCACGCGAGATCACCGGCGATGCAGTGGGTCAGCGCCCGCTGCTGTTTCCCGAACGGCGCGGACAGGGCGCCGATCCGCTCGTCGACGTCGTGGTCCTCGTGCCCGCGGTCGGTGAGCCCGTGCCCGGAGACATGAACGGTCTGGTCCGGACGCAGCGTGCCCGAGAAGACCCGCACCAGTGAGACCCGGCCGACGTAGGGGTCGGACGAGGTCTTCACGACCTCCGCGGCCAGCGGCCCGTTCGGATCGCACAGCTTCAGCAGGCGCGGCTCGCCGTCCACCGTGGTGACCCGGGGGGCCTCCCGCTCCAGCGGGGTCGGGAAGCCACCGGTGATCAGTTCGAGGAGCTCGACCGTGCCGAGCCCCGCCCGGGCGCCCTCGGCCGCGGGGGCGGCGGCCAGGACCGGGAAGAAGACACCGCGCGCGACGGCCCGCTCCAGGTCCTCGATCAGCGTCTTGACATCGACCTGCTCGCCGCCGAGATAGCGGTCCATGAGGGTCTCGTCCTCGCTCTCCGAGATGATCCCCTCGATCAGCCGGTTGCGGGCCTCCTCGATCAGCGGCAGCTGGCCCTCGACCGGCTCGGACACCTCGCGCTCCCCGGAGGCGTAGTCGAACAGCTTCTGGGACAGCAGCCCGATCAGCCCGGTCACCGGCGCGTGCCCGTCCGGTGCCTGCGGGCCGCGCAGCGGCAGGTACAGCGGCAGTACGGCGTCCGGGTCGTCGCGGCCGAAGGCCTCCGCGCAGATCCGTGTCATCCCCTCGAAGTCCGCCCGGGCGGATTCCAGATGCGTGACCACGATCGCCCGCGGCATGCCGACGGCCGCGCACTCCTCCCAGACCATGCGGGTCGAGCCGTCCACTCCGTCCGAGGCGGAGACGACGAAAAGGGCCGCGTCCGCCGCTCGCAGACCGGCCCTGAGTTCTCCGACGAAGTCGGCGTATCCGGGTGTGTCCAGAAGATTGATCTTGTATCCGCCCCATTCGACGGGTACGAGCGAGAGCTGCACCGAGCGCTGCTGCCGGTGCTCGATCTCGTCGTAGTCGGAGACGGTGCCGCCGTCCTCCACGCGGCCCGCCCGGTTCACCGCTCCCGCCGTCAGCGCGAGAGCCTCCACCAACGTCGTCTTGCCCGAACCGGAGTGGCCGACCAGCACCACATTCCGTACGGACGCGGGTTGGTCGGCCGCTGTCGCCCTGCCGGCGGCTCCGGTGTGTGTGTTCGCCTTGTCGCCCATGGCCTTGCCTCCCGTGCACGGTGAGGTCACTGTGGGCGCGGACACGCGGGATCCGCGTGCAGTGGCGGCTCCGGCGACGCCCGCGGTGTCCTTCGAGCTTTCCACTCCCGTCACGGTGCGTCCATACGGCGGACGCGATCGCCAAGGGCCGGACCCGGGAGCGGGATCCCGTCCGTGCCCTCGCTGCCGCCCTGCCGTGACACGGGACCGACAGTGCCCGCCCGTCACTCACGCGCGCGCGTGGCTACGATGGGCCAGCCGGTGGCCAGCAGGGGCCGCTCGGCCACACCGACCGTCGGGAAGGCCATGCTGAACAAGTACGCGCGTGCATTCTTCACGCGTGTCCTCACACCGTTCGCCGCGTTTCTCATCCGGCGGGGCGTCAGCCCCGACACGGTCACGCTTCTCGGCACGGCCGGGGTGGTCGCGGGGGCGCTGGTCTTCTATCCCAGGGGCGAGCTCTTCTGGGGCACGATCGTGATCACGCTCTTCGTGTTCTCGGACCTCGTCGACGGAAACATGGCCCGCCAGCTCGGCCGCTCCAGCCGCTGGGGCGCCTTCCTGGACTCCACGCTCGACCGGGTCGCCGACAGCGCGGTCTTCGGCGGCTTCGCCCTCTGGTACGCGGGAGGTGGCGACGACAACGTCCTGTGCGCGGTCTCGATCTTCTGCCTGGCGAGCGGCCAGGTGGTGTCGTACACCAAGGCACGCGGCGAGTCCATCGGCCTGCCGGTCGCCGTGAACGGGCTCGTCGAGCGGGCCGAGCGGCTGGTGATCTCCCTGGTCGCGGCCGGTCTCGCGGGCCTGCACAAGTTCGGTGTGCCCGGCATCCAGTACCTGCTGCCCGTCGCCCTGTGGATCGTCGCCGTCGGTAGCCTGGTCACGCTGATCCAGCGGGTCGTGACGGTCCGCCGGGAGTCCGCCGAGGCGGAGGAGGCGGCCGCCCGGGAGCAGGGGACACAGGAGAAGCAGAAGAAGCAGAAGAAGCAGGAGACGCAGGGGAGCGAGGCGGCGAAGTGAGCGCCCAGGAGCGGGTCACCGACGCGCTGTACGGCCTCGGCTGGGGAGTGGTCAAGAAGCTCCCCGAGCCGGTCGCCGTGCGCCTGGGCCAAAGCATCGCCGACCTGGCCTGGAAGCGGCGCGGCAAGGGCGTACAGCGCCTGGAGAGCAACTACGCGCGTGTGGTGCCCGACGCGAGCCCCGAGCGCCTGGCCGAACTGTCCCGTGCGGGCATGCGCTCGTACCTGCGTTACTGGATGGAGTCCTTCCGGCTGCCCGCCTGGAGCGCTGAGCGTGTCAAGGGCGGCTTCGACCCCAAGGACGTGCACCACCTCACCGACGGACTCGCGTCCGGCAGGGGCGTCATCCTCGCGCTGCCGCACATGGCCAACTGGGACCTCGCCGGCGCCTGGGTCACCACCAAGCTCGGGACCCCCTTCACCACCGTGGCCGAACGCCTCAAGCCGGAGACGCTGTACGACCGTTTCGTCGCCTATCGCGAGGGCCTCGGCATGGAGGTCCTGCCGCACAGCGGCGGCACCGCCTTCGGCATGCTGGCCCGGCGGCTGCGGGAGGGCGGCCTGGTCTGCCTGGTCGCCGAAAGGGACCTCTCGTCCTCCGGCGTGGAGGTCGAGTTCTTCGGCGAGACCACCCGGATCCCGGCGGGCCCGGCGCTGCTCGCCCAGCAGACCGGCGCGCTGCTGCTGCCGGTGACGCTCTGGTACGACGACTCTCCGGTCATGCGGGGCCGGGTGTATCCCCCGATCGAGGTGCCCGGGACAGGTACCCGGGCGAAGAAGACGTCTGTCATGGCACAGGCGCTGGCCGACGCCTTCGCCGAAGGGATCGCCGACCATCCGGAGGACTGGCACATGCTCCAGCGACTGTGGCTCGCTGATCTCGACCCCGCGAAGGCACCCTCGGCCGGGCGCCCGACCGACCCCGCTGACGATCCGGTCGCCGGTCCCGGCGCGGATTCCGCCGCCGGCCCCTCGGCTCCCGAGAAGGGGACCCCGTGAGAATCGGCATCGTCTGTCCGTACTCCTGGGACGTGCCGGGTGGCGTTCAGTTCCACATCCGTGATCTCGCCGAGTACTTCATCCGTCTCGGCCACGAGGTGTCCGTCCTCGCACCGGCCGATGACGACACCCCGCTGCCGCCGTACGTCGTCTCGGCCGGCCGCGCGGTTCCGGTGCCGTACAACGGCTCGGTGGCCCGGCTGAACTTCGGTTTCCTGTCGGCGGCCCGGGTGCGGCGCTGGCTGCACGACGGCCGGTTCGACGTCATCCACATCCACGAGCCCACCTCGCCCTCGCTCGGCCTGCTGGCCTGCTGGGCCGCGCAGGGCCCGATCGTCGCCACCTTCCACACCTCCAACCCCCGCTCCCGGGCGATGATCGCCGCGTACTCGATCCTGCAGGCCGCGCTGGAGAAGATCAGCGCCCGGATCGCGGTGAGCGAGTACGCCCGCCGCACGCTGGTCGAGCATCTCGGCGGCGACGCGGTGGTGATCCCCAACGGCGTCGACGTCGACTACTTCGCCAAGGCCGAGCCCAAGGCCGAATGGCAGGGCGACACGATCGGCTTCATGGGCCGCATCGACGAGCCCCGCAAGGGCCTGCCGGTACTGATGAAGGCACTGCCGCAGATCCTCGCCGAGCGCCCGCGGACCCGGCTGCTGGTCGCCGGGCGCGGCGACGAGGAGGAGGCGGTCAGGTCGCTGCCCGTCGAACTCCGCTCGCGCGTGGAGTTCCTCGGCATGGTCAGCGACGAGGACAAGGCCCGCTTCCTGCGCAGTGTCGACGTGTACGTCGCTCCCAACACCGGCGGCGAGAGCTTCGGCATCATCCTGGTCGAGGCGATGTCGGCGGGCGCCCCGGTGCTCGCCTCCGACCTGGACGCCTTCGCCCAGGTGCTGGATCAGGGCGCGGCGGGCGAACTGTTCGCCAACGAGGACGCGGACGCGCTCGCCCGGGCCGCCGTGCGACTCCTCGGCGACCCGGAGCGACGGACCGAGCTGCGCGAGCGGGGGAGTGCGCACGTGCGGCGGTTCGACTGGTCGACGGTCGGTGCGGACATCCTCTCCGTGTACGAGACGGTGACGGCCGGGGCGGCTGCGGTCGCCGCGGAGGACGACGAGCGGGGCCCCGGCCTGCGGGCGCGACTCGGGCTGGCGCGGGACTGAGGCGGGGCCGGCGAGCTGGGCTGTCTCCTAGGCCGAACCGAGCGGACAGCGGCCCTCAGCGGTACGAGCGCTGGAGTGTCGGCAGTGGTCCCGACGGAACTACGGCGGGACTGAGGCGCGGCTGGTACGGGACTGCGGCAGGGCTCAGGCGCGGGGAGCCGCGCCGACGGGCCGGACACCGGTGGCGCGGGGTGCGGAGCCCGGTAGCTCGATGCCGGCCCCCGGCTCCGCGCGAGGTGCCGCCGGGCACGGGTAGCCTTGCGGCCCGTGACGTCGACACTCATCTGGATCGCGGTAGCCCTGTTCGCCATCGGGCTGTATCTGAGCTGGACCGCGGGCCGCCTCGACCGGCTGCACGCCCGGATCGACGCGTCGCGCGCCGCGCTGGACGCCCAGTTGCTGCGCCGCGCCTCGGTGACCCAGGAACTGGCCACCTCCGGAGTGCTCGATCCGGCCGCGTCGATCGTCCTGTACGAGGCAGCCCACGCCGCCCGGCAGGCCGAGGAAGAAGCGCGGGAGGTGGCCGAGAGCGAGCTCAGCCAGGCCCTGCGGGCCGTGTTCGCCGAGACACCGCAGGTGGAGGCGGTGCGTGAGGCGCCAGGGGGAGAGGAGGCCGCCCGGGAACTGACCGAGGCGGTACGCCGCGTGCCGATGGCCCGGCGCTTCCACAACGACTCCGTACGCGCGGCCCGGGCCCTGCGCCGGCACCGCAAGGTGCGCTGGTTCCGGCTGGCGGGACACGCGCCGTTCCCGATGGCGTTCGAGATGGACGACGAGTCGCCCGCGGCGCTGGCCGATCGGCCTTCCTAGGCCACTGAGGCGGGCCACCCGGCCGGAAAACGATCCACCGCCTTCCCATTGGCCCTTGCTGTGGCCTGGTCCTCTCACGTTTCCTCGGTGCTGCATTCACCCTCTTTCACCGAGTGAGGTCACCCGTGTCCACCACGCTTTCCGACAACCAGTCTCCCGAGACCGGCACCGCGCGCGTGAAGCGCGGCATGGCCGAGCAGCTCAAGGGTGGCGTGATCATGGACGTCGTCACGCCGGAGCAGGCGAAGATCGCCGAGGACGCGGGCGCCGTCGCCGTCATGGCCCTGGAGCGCGTCCCCGCCGACATCCGCAAGGACGGCGGAGTCGCCCGTATGTCCGACCCGGACATGATCGAGGGGATCATCGAGGCCGTCTCCATCCCGGTCATGGCCAAGTCCCGCATCGGCCACTTCGTCGAGGCCCAGGTCCTTCAGTCTCTCGGCGTCGACTACATCGACGAGTCCGAGGTCCTGACCCCGGCCGACGAGGTCAACCACTCGGACAAGTGGGCGTTCACCACCCCCTTCGTCTGTGGTGCCACCAACCTGGGCGAGGCCCTGCGCCGCATTGCCGAGGGCGCCGCGATGATCCGCTCCAAGGGCGAGGCCGGCACCGGCAACGTCGTCGAGGCCGTCCGCCACCTGCGCCAGATCAAGAACGAGATCGCCCGCCTGCGCGGCTACGACAACAACGAGCTGTACGCCGCCGCCAAGGACCTGCGCGCCCCGTACGAGATCGTCAAGGAGGTCGCCCAGCTCGGCAAGCTCCCGGTCGTGCTGTTCTCCGCCGGCGGCGTCGCCACCCCGGCCGACGCCGCGCTCATGCGCCAGCTCGGTGCCGAGGGCGTGTTCGTCGGCTCCGGCATCTTCAAGTCCGGCGACCCGGCCAAGCGCGCCGCCGCCATCGTCAAGGCGACCACCTTCTACGACGACCCGAAGATCATCGCGGACGCGTCCCGCAACCTCGGCGAGGCCATGGTCGGCATCAACTGCGACACCCTCCCCGAGTCCGAGCGCTACGCCAACCGGGGCTGGTAACCCACCCCATGAGCAACGAAGCCCCTGTCATAGGCGTCCTGGCTCTCCAGGGCGACGTACGGGAGCACCTCATCGCCCTGGCCGCGGCCGACGCCGTGGCCAGGCCGGTGCGGCGTCCCGAGGAGATCGCCGAGGTGGACGGCCTGGTCGTCCCCGGCGGCGAGTCCACCACCATCTCCAAGCTGGCCGTCCTGTTCGGCGTGATGGAGTCCCTCCGCGCGCGCGTGCGCGCCGGTATGCCCGTCTACGGCACCTGCGCCGGCATGATCATGCTCGCCGACAAGATCCTCGATCCGCGCTCGGGCCAGGAAACGATCGGCGGCATCGACATGATCGTGCGCCGCAACGCCTTCGGACGGCAGAACGAGTCCTTCGAGGCGGCTGTCGACGTCCGGGGAATCGAGGGCCATCCTGTAGAGGGCGTGTTCATCCGCGCCCCCTGGGTGGAGTCCGTCGGCGCCGAGGCCGAGGTGCTCGCCGAGCACGGCGGTCACATCGTCGCGGTCCGCCAGGGCAACGCGCTCGCCACGTCGTTCCACCCGGAACTGACCGGCGACCACCGCGTGCACTCGCTGTTCGTCGACATGGTGCGCGCCGACAGGGCAGCGGAGTCCTTGTAGGATCTCTGGCGTTCGTATCTGGATGGGTTACGCGAAGGAGACAGGCAGATGTCCGGCCACTCTAAATGGGCCACGACGAAGCACAAGAAGGCCGTGATCGACGCCAAGCGCGGCAAGCTCTTCGCGAAGCTGATCAAGAACATCGAGGTCGCGGCGCGCATGGGCGGTGTGGACCTCGAAGGCAATCCGACGCTGTACGACGCCGTGCAGAAGGCGAAGAAGTCGTCGGTTCCGAACAAGAACATCGACTCCGCCATCAAGCGCGGCGGTGGCCTCGAGGCCGGTGGCGCCGACTACGAGACCATCATGTACGAGGGGTACGGCCCGAACGGCGTCGCCGTGCTCATCGAGTGCCTCACCGACAACCGCAACCGCGCCGCCTCCGACGTGCGTGTCGCCATGACCCGCAACGGCGGTTCCATGGCCGACCCCGGCTCGGTGTCGTACCTCTTCAACCGCAAGGGCGTCGTCATCGTCCCCAAGGGCGAGCTGACCGAGGACGACGTCCTCACCGCCGTCCTGGACGCGGGCGCCGAGGAGGTCAATGACCTCGGTGAGTCCTTCGAGGTGCTCAGCGAGGCCACCGACCTGGTCGCGGTCCGCACCGCCCTCCAGGACGCGGGGATCGACTACGACTCCGCCGACGCCAACTTCGTCCCGACCATGCAGGTCGAGCTGGACGAGGAGGGCGCCAAGAAGATCTTCAAGCTGATCGACGCGCTCGAGGACAGCGACGACGTGCAGAACGTGTTCGCCAACTTCGACGTCAGCGACGAGGTCATGGAGAAGGTCGACGCGTAGCGCTGCCGCGGCTGTACCGGCTCAACGGGCCGACGGGACACACCCGTCGGCCCGTCGCGTTGTCGGTGGCACCGGATAGCCTGCACAAACAGGCGATCGAAGGAGGGGCGGGTGCGCGTACTGGGGGTTGACCCGGGACTGACCCGATGTGGTGTCGGTGTGGTGGAAGGCGTTCCCGGACGGCCGCTCACCATGCTCGGTGTCGGTGTCGTACGGACTCCGTCCGACGCCGAGTTGGGGCAGCGGCTCGTCGCCGTGGAGCAGGGCATCGAGCGGTGGCTGGACGAGCACCGTCCCGAATTCGTCGCCGTGGAGCGGGTGTTCAGCCAGCACAACGTCCGGACCGTGATGGGCACCGCCCAGGCGAGCGCCGTCGCCATGCTGTGCGCCGCCCGCCGTGGGATCCCCGTGGCCCTGCACACCCCCAGTGAGGTCAAGGCCGCCGTGACCGGCAGCGGGCGCGCCGACAAGGCGCAGGTCGGTGCGATGGTCACGCGTCTGCTGCGGCTCGACGCACTGCCCAGACCGGCCGACGCCGCCGACGCCCTCGCCCTGGCGATCTGCCACATCTGGCGGGCCCCCGCCCAGAACCGACTTCAGCAGGCCGTCGCCCTGCACGCCACCAAAGCACCGGTCGCCCGCACCGCACCGGTCTCATCGAAAGGCCGCACGTCATGATCGCCTTCGTCAGTGGCACGGTCGCCGCACTCGCTCCCGACGCGGCGGTGGTCGAGGTCGGCGGCGTCGGCATGGCAGTCCAGTGCACGCCGAACACGCTGTCCACGCTCCGGATCGGCCAGCCCGCCAAGCTCGCCACCTCCCTCGTCGTACGGGAGGACTCGCTGACTCTGTACGGCTTCGCGGACGACGACGAGCGCCAGACCTTCGTACTGCTGCAGACGGCGAGCGGGGTGGGACCGAGGCTCGCCCAGGCGATGCTCGCCGTGCATGCGCCGGACGCCCTGCGCCGGGCCGTCGCGAGCGGTGACGAGAAGTCGCTGATGGCCGTTCCCGGCATCGGCAAGAAGGGTGCCCAGAAACTCCTGCTGGAGCTCAAGGACCGTCTCGGCGAGCCCCTCGGTGCTCCCGCCGTCGGTACGGCGGTCACCAGCGGTTGGCGCGACCAGCTGCACGCCGCTCTGATCGGCCTCGGCTACGCGACCCGCGAGGCCGACGAGGCCGTATCCGCCGTGGCGCCCCAGGCCGAGGCCGCCGAGGGCACGCCCCAGGTCGGACAGCTACTGAAGGCCGCACTCCAGACACTGAACCGAGCTCGCTAGAACCACCCGCGCCCGCACGAGACCGAGGGACACATGAACTGGGACGACACGACCGATGAGACCGCCTCCGAGCGGCTAGTGGGCTCTGTCGCCGACCGCGAGGACCAGGCCGTCGAGGCCGCCCTCCGCCCCAAGGACCTGGACGAGTTCATCGGCCAGGAGAAGGTCCGCGAGCAGCTCGACCTCGTCCTGCGCGCCGCACGCGCGCGCGGCGCCACCGCCGACCACGTGCTCCTCTCCGGAGCCCCCGGCCTCGGCAAGACCACCCTGTCGATGATCATCGCGGCCGAGATGAACGCCCCGATCCGCATCACCAGCGGCCCCGCCATCCAGCACGCCGGTGACCTCGCGGCGATCCTGTCCTCCCTCCAGGAGGGCGAGGTCCTCTTCCTCGACGAGATCCACCGCATGTCCCGGCCCGCCGAGGAGATGCTCTACATGGCGATGGAGGACTTCCGTGTCGACGTCATCGTCGGCAAGGGCCCCGGCGCCACCGCGATCCCCCTCGAACTGCCGCCCTTCACCCTCGTCGGCGCCACCACGCGCGCGGGCCTGCTGCCGCCTCCGCTGCGCGACCGCTTCGGCTTCACCGCGCATATGGAGTTCTACGAACCCGTCGAACTGGAGCGCGTCATCCACCGCTCGGCGGGCCTGCTCGACCTGGAGATCGGGACCGACGGCGCCGCCGAGATCGCCGGCCGTTCCCGCGGCACCCCCCGTATCGCCAACCGGCTGCTGCGCCGTGTCCGGGACTACGCCCAGGTCAAGGCCGACGGGATCATCACGCGCGACATCGCGGGGGCCGCGCTGAAGGTCTACGAGGTCGACGCCCGCGGCCTCGACCGTCTCGACCGCGCGGTCCTGCAGGCACTGCTCAAGCTCTTCGGCGGCGGACCTGTGGGCCTGTCCACGCTCGCCGTCGCGGTGGGGGAGGAACGTGAGACCGTGGAAGAGGTCGCCGAACCCTTCCTCGTCCGTGAGGGACTGCTCGCCCGCACCCCGCGCGGCCGGGTCGCCACGCCCGCCGCATGGGCCCACCTCGGCCTCACCCCGCCTCGCCAGGCGGGCACAGGAAACGGACAACAGGACCTGTTCAGGACGTGACGGAGCGGTCACGGCGCGCACATTGGCCGGAGCAGGAACCCGGGTGCCATGCTGAGCGTTGTTCCATGCGCGCGGACTCGCTTAGACTCCGCCGATGCCGCCTTTGTCGGCGGCGCACACACCCCCAACCATCAGGCCGCTCAGCATCGCGGTCGCGTGAAGGAAGTACCGACCCGTGAGTCTCGTGACCCTCCTCCCGTTCATCGTGCTCATCGGGGCCATGTTCCTGATGACCCGCTCCGCCAAGAAGAAGCAGCAGGCGGCCGCGAACATGCGGAACGAAATGCAGCCCGGCAGCGGCGTCCGCACCATCGGGGGCATGTACGCAACGGTGAAGGAGGTCAATGAGGACACGGTCCTCGTCGACGCCGGTCCGGGCGTCGACCTCCTCTTCGCGAAGAACTCGATCGGTGCCGTCCTGACGGACGACGAGTACAACCGCATCGTCCACGGCATCGAGCACGACCTGAAGTCCGACCCCGACGCCGTCCCGGACGACGCCTCCTCCCTCACCGAGACCGACGAGCCCGCCGCCGACGCCGCAGCTTCCGACGACAAGTCCGTCGACCTCGGCAAGAAGGACACGGCCGAGGAGCCCGCCGACGCTCCGGCCGAGTCCGGTTCGAAGGCCGAGACCGGCATCAAGGCCGAGGCCGAGACCGAGGCTGAGGCCGCCGAGGCGAAGACGGACGAGGAGCCGAAGAAGACCGGCGGCGACTCCGAGGCGAAGTAGGCGCACTCCGAGGCGCGCGGGCCGACTCCGCACGCCCCGGACCTGCGCGGCTCGCACGGGATCCCGACACCATGTCATGGCCGCTCGCCCGCTGATCCGGCGCGAGGCGGCCCGAGAGGGAGTACGAGAAGGTGGCAGCACCCAAGAGGGGCCGCAACGCGAGTGCCCAGAGCAGGCCGGGGCGCTCGCTGGCCCTGATCCTGATCGCCATCGTGGCGCTCACCGGAGGAATGTTCTGGTCCGGGCACACCACCCCGCGGCTCGGCATCGACCTCGCCGGTGGTACGAGCATCACGCTGCGGGCGGTCGCCGAGCCCGGTAAGGGATCCGCGATCAACAAGACCAACATGGACACCGCGGTCGACATCATGAACCGCCGTGTCAATGGTCTTGGTGTCTCGGAGGCCGAGGTTCAGACCCAGGGCAACGCGAACATCATCGTCAACATCCCCAAGGGCACGAACTCCAAGGAAGCCCGGGATCAGGTCGGCACCACCGCCAAGCTCTACTTCCGGCCGGTCATCGCCACCGAGGTCTCCGGCGCCGCCGCCACGGCCAGCCCGTCGCCGAGCGCGTCCAGCAGCGCCTCGGGCGGTGACAAGGCCACTGACAAGGCGACGGACAAGGCGACGGACAAGACGAACACCTCGTCCCCCGACAGCTCCGCCTCCCCGTCCGTGAGCTCCACCTCGCAGGGCCGTGCGGTCACCGACGCCCTGAAGGCCGATGCCACGCCCTCGGGCGGCACCTCGGGCTCCCCGAGCGGCTCCCCGCCGGCAAGCGCCAGCACCTCTCCCGAGACCAGCAAGCTCCAGGCGCAGTACGCCGCGCTGGACTGCACCAAGAAGAAGGCCCGCGCCGACGCCGGCAAGGGCACCTCGGCCACCGACCCGGTCGTGGCCTGCGGCCAGAACTCGCAGGGCCAGTGGCAGAAGTACGTCCTCGGTCCCGCCGAGGTCGACGGCACGGACGTGAAGAAGGCCGACGCGGTCCTGAACACCACGACCGGCGCCGGCTGGACCGTCACCATGGACTTCACGGGCAAGGGGTCCAAGAAGTTCGCCGACATCACCGGCAAGCTGGCCCAGAACCAGTCCCCGCAGAACCAGTTCGCGATCGTCCTGGACGGCGACGTCGTCTCCGACCCGTTCGTCAAGCAGGCCCTGACCGGCGGCAGCGCGGAGATCTCCGGCAACTTCGACCAGGACTCGGCCCAGAGCCTCGCCAACATGCTGTCGTACGGCGCCCTGCCGCTGACCTTCAAGGAGGACAGCGTCACCTCGGTGACCGCCGCGCTCGGTGGCGAGCAGCTGCACGCCGGTCTGATCGCGGGCGCCATCGGCCTCGCGCTGGTCGTCCTCTACCTGCTGATCTTCTACCGCGGGCTCTCGGTCATCGCGATTCCCTCGCTGCTGGTCTCCGCCATACTGACGTACGTGATCATGGCGCTGCTCGGCCCGACCATCAACTTCGCGCTGAACCTGCCGGCCGTGTGTGGTGCCATCGTCGCGATCGGCATCACGGCGGACTCGTTCATCGTGTACTTCGAACGCGTCCGTGACGAGATCCGCGAGGGCCGTACGCTGCGTCCCGCGGTCGAGCGGGCCTGGCCGCGCGCCCGGCGCACCATCCTGGTCTCCGACTTCGTGTCCTTCCTCGCCGCCGCGGTGCTGTTCATCGTCACCGTCGGCAAGGTCCAGGGCTTCGCCTTCACGCTCGGCCTGACGACCGTGCTCGACGTGGTGGTCGTCTTCCTCTTCACCAAGCCGTTGATGACGCTCCTCGCCCGCAGGAAGTTCTTCGCGAACGGCCACAAGTGGTCCGGCCTCGACCCGAAGGCACTGGGTGCCAAGCCGCCGCTGCGCCGCACGCGCCGTCCCTCTCCCCCCGCCGCCGGCCCTGTCGACCCGAAGGAGGCGTGAGATGTCGAAGCTCGGCAACCTCGGCGCCCGACTGCACCGTGGCGAGGTCGGCTACGACTTCGTCGGCAACCGCAAGATCTGGTACGGCATCTCGATCCTGATCACCATCGTGGCCATCGTCGGCCTCGCGGTGCGCGGGCTGAACATGGGCATCGAGTTCCAGGGCGGTGCCGTCTTCACCACCCCGAAGAACACGGCCGTCTCGGTCGCCCAGGCCGAGACGTACGCGGAGGAGGCGTCCGGTCACGACGCCATCGTCCAGAAGCTCGGCAACGGCAGCCTGCGGATCCAGGTCGCGGGCATCGACACCGGAAAGGCCGACCAGGTCTCGACGGAACTGGCCCGCGAGCTCAAGGTCTCCGAGAAGGACGTCACCGCGGAGCTGGTCGGCCCCAGCTGGGGCGAACAGATCGCCAACAAGGCGTGGCAGGGCCTCGCGATCTTCCTGGTCCTCGTCGTGATCTATCTGGCGATCGCCTTCGAATGGCGCATGGCGATCGCCGCGTTCGTCGCGCTGATCCACGACATCACCATCACGGTCGGCATCTACGCCCTCGTCGGCTTCGAGGTCACGCCCGGCACCGTGATCGGTCTGCTCACGATCCTCGGTTATTCGCTCTACGACACGGTCGTCGTCTTCGACAGTCTCAAGGAACAGACCAAGGACATCACCAAGCAGACCCGCTGGACCTACAGCGACATCGCCAACCGCTCGATCAACAGCACCCTGGTCCGCTCCATCAACACCACCGTGGTGGCACTGCTGCCGGTGGGCGGCCTGCTGTTCATCGGCGGCGGTTTCCTCGGCGCCGGCATGCTGAACGACATCTCGCTGTCGCTGTTCGTCGGCCTCGCGGCCGGCGCGTACTCGTCGATCTTCATCGCCACGCCGCTCGTCGCCGACCTCAAGGAGCGCGAGCCGCAGATCAAGGCCCTCAAGAAGCGCGTCCTCGCCAAGCGCGCCCAGGCCGTCGCACAGGGCGAGTCCGCGGACGCCCGCGTCAGCGACGAGCCGCTCGGCGGCGAGCCGGAGGACGGCGACGCCGCTCACGCGGTGGTCGGCCCCCGCAGCCAGCCCGCGTCCCGGAACCGGGGCCGCGGCCGTCCTTCGGGGAAGCGCCGGTGACCGACATCGAGGAGCTCCTGCTCAGCCGCATCCGTGACGTGGCCGACTACCCGGAGCCGGGTGTGATGTTCAAGGACATCACACCGCTCCTGGCGGACCCGGCGGCGTTCACCGCGCTCACCGACGCCCTCGCGGACATCGCCGTGAGCACCGGCGCCTCGAAGATCGTCGGCCTGGAGGCCCGCGGCTTCATCCTGGGCGCCCCGGTCGCCGTCCGCTCCGGTCTCGGCTTCGTCCCCGTACGCAAGGCGGGCAAGCTCCCCGGAGCGACCCTCGGCCAGGCGTACGACCTCGAGTACGGCTCCGCCGAGATCGAGGTGCACGCGGAGGACCTCTCCTCGGACGATCGCGTACTGGTGATCGACGACGTCCTCGCCACCGGCGGCACCGCCGAGGCGTCGATCCAGCTCATCCGGCGCGCGGGAGCCGAGGTCGCGGGCCTCGCCGTCCTCATGGAGCTGGGTTTCCTGGGCGGCCGAGCCCGCCTGGAACCGGCACTCGCCGGCGCCCCGCTGGAGGCGCTGCTCAAGGTGTGAGGCACCGCGAGCACCAGGTGGACAACCCAGAGCCACGCGCAGGACATCGCAGGGACGGGCCCGGAGGAATCCGGCGCCCGTCTCACGCGTTACACGGGTAGACGGTCCTCACAGTGGCCTGAAGGCGATCCTGAGGCGCAGGATCGCTACCATGGGGTCTCCGGAGCCTGACCGGGGGACCCGGATCGCGCACGAGGAGTCCTCTTGCCAGACGAGGCCCAGCCCCTTATCGCCGCCAAACCCGAGCCCGGCTCGGCGCCCGCGGCGAAGCCCGCCCCGCACGGGACGAACGCTCCCGGCGCGACGAACGACAGCCGTGGGCCGGTCCAGCACGCCCAGGCCGCGCCCGTCGAGAAGCCGGCCGAGGAGCCACGCCCCAAGCCGGCCGAGTCGCAGCGCCCCGTGAACACGCCCGCTGTCCGCCCGGCCACCGGCCAGCCCGCCCGATCCGGCTCCTCCAACCGCGTCCGCGCCCGCCTCGCCCGTCTCGGTGTGCAGCGCTCCAACCCGTACAACCCGGTACTGGAGCCGCTGCTGCGGATAGTGCGCAGCAACGACCCGAAGATCGAGACGTCGACGCTGCGCCAGATCGAGAGGGCCTACCAGGTCGCGGAGCGCTGGCACCGCGGTCAGAAGCGCAAGAGCGGCGACCCCTACATCACGCACCCGCTCGCGGTGACGACGATCCTCGCCGAGCTGGGTATGGATCCGGCCACCCTCATGGCCGGCCTGTTGCACGACACCGTCGAGGACACCGAGTACGGCCTCGACCAGCTCCGCCGCGACTTCGGTGACTCGGTCGCACTGCTCGTCGACGGCGTCACCAAGCTGGACAAGGTCAAGTTCGGCGAGGCCGCGCAGGCCGAGACCGTGCGCAAGATGGTCGTGGCCATGGCGAAGGACCCGCGCGTCCTGGTCATCAAGCTCGCCGACCGCCTGCACAACATGCGCACCATGCGCTACCTCAAGCGCGAGAAGCAGGAGAAGAAGGCGCGCGAGACGCTGGAGATCTACGCGCCGCTCGCTCATCGCCTGGGCATGAACACCATCAAGTGGGAGCTGGAGGACCTCGCCTTCGCGATCCTCTACCCCAAGATGTACGACGAGATCGTACGGCTGGTGGCCGAGCGGGCACCGAAGCGTGACGAGTACCTGGCCGTGGTGACCGACGAGGTCCAGGCCGACCTGCGCGCCGCCCGCATCAAGGCGACCGTCACCGGCCGCCCCAAGCACTACTACAGCGTCTACCAGAAGATGATCGTCCGCGGCCGGGACTTCGCGGAGATCTACGACCTGGTGGGTATTCGGGTACTTGTCGACACGGTCCGCGACTGTTACGCGGCCCTCGGCACCGTGCACGCGCGATGGAACCCGGTCCCGGGCCGGTTCAAGGACTACATCGCGATGCCCAAGTTCAACATGTACCAGTCGCTGCACACCACGGTCATCGGCCCCAACGGCAAGCCGGTCGAACTCCAGATCCGTACGTTCGACATGCACCGCCGCGCCGAGTACGGCATCGCCGCGCACTGGAAGTACAAGCAGGAGGCCGTCGCCGGCACCTCCAAGGTGCGTTCGGACCAGCCGAGGACCACCGGCAAGGACGACCACCTCAACGACATGGCGTGGCTGCGCCAACTCCTCGACTGGCAGAAGGAGACCGAGGACCCCGGCGAGTTCCTGGAGTCCCTCCGCTTCGACCTCTCGCGCAACGAGGTCTTCGTCTTCACGCCGAAGGGCGACGTGATAGCGCTGCCCGCCGGTGCCACGCCCGTGGACTTCTCGTACGCGGTGCACACAGAGGTGGGGCACCGCACCATAGGAGCCCGCGTCAACGGACGCCTCGTACCGCTGGAATCGACCCTGGACAACGGCGACCTGGTGGAGGTCTTCACGTCCAAGGCGGCCGGCGCGGGCCCGTCCCGGGACTGGCTGAACTTCGTGAAGTCGCCACGTGCCCGCAACAAGATCCGGGCGTGGTTCTCCAAGGAGCGCCGCGACGAGGCGATCGAGCAGGGCAAGGACGCGATCGTCCGCGCGATGCGCAAACAGAACCTGCCGATCCAGCGCATCCTGACCGGCGACTCCCTCGTGACGCTCGCCCATGAGATGCGCTACCCGGACATCTCCGCGCTGTACGCGGCGATCGGCGAGGGCCATGTCTCCGCGCAGAACGTCGTGCAGAAGCTCGTCCAGGCGCTCGGCGGCGAGGAGGCGGCCACCGAGGAGATCGACGAGTCCGTCCCGCCGTCCCGCGGTCGTGGCCGCAAGCGGCGCAGCAACAACGACCCGGGTGTCGTGGTCAAGGGCGTCGACGACGTGTGGGTCAAGCTCGCCCGCTGTTGTACGCCCGTCCCCGGCGACCCCATCATCGGGTTCGTCACCCGGGGCAGTGGCGTATCGGTTCACCGCAACGACTGCGTGAACGTGGACTCACTGTCCCGCGAGCCCGAGCGCATCCTCGAGGTCGAGTGGGCGCCGACGCAGTCCTCGGTCTTCCTGGTCGCCATCCAGGTAGAGGCCCTGGACCGCTCCCGGCTCCTGTCGGACGTCACGCGCGTCCTGTCCGACCAGCACGTCAACATCCTCTCTGCGGCCGTGCAGACCTCCCGCGACCGCGTCGCGACCTCCCGCTTCACCTTCGAGATGGGCGACCCCAAGCACCTCGGGCACGTCCTGAAGGCGGTCAGGGGTGTCGAGGGCGTGTACGACGTGTACCGGGTGACATCGGCGCGCAGCCGGTCGTAGGGCACGCAGGGCGGTCGTAGGGCACGCAGGGCGGTCGTCAGACACGCAGAGCGAAGGAGAAGGGGCTCCCGTACCGAAGTACGGGAGCCCCTTTCCGATGTCCGTCCGGGACGTCAGCCGCCGAACTCGTGCAGACCCTTCAGCGCCTGGTCCAGAAGTGCCTGGCGGCCGTCCAGCTCACGCTGGAGTTTGTCGGCCCTGGCGTTGTTGCCCTGGGCGCGTGCCTGTTCGATCTGGCCCGTCAGCTTGTCCACGGCCGCCTGCAGCTGGCCCGTCAGACCCTCGGCACGCGCGCGTGCCTCCGGGTTCGTCCGGCGCCACTCCGTCTCCTCGGCCTCCTGGATGGCCCGCTCGACGGCGTGCATCCGGCCCTCGACCTTCGGCCGGGCGTCCCGCGGCACATGGCCGATGGCCTCCCAGCGCTCGTTGATCGAGCGGAACGTGGCCCGGGCACCCTTCAGCTCCCCGATCGGCAGGAGCTTCTCGGCCTCCTCGGCCAGCTCCTCCTTCAGCTTCAGGTTCTCCGCCTGCTCGGCGTCCCGCTCCGCGAAGACCGAGCTGCGGGCGGCGAAGAAGACGTCCTGGGCACCGCGGAAGCGGTTCCACAGGTCGTCCTCGTGCTCGCGCTGGGCGCGGCCGGCCGCTTTCCACTCGGACATCAGGTCGCGGTAGCGGGCGGCCGTGGGGCCCCAGTCCGTCGAACCGGACAGCGACTCGGCCTCCGCGACCAGGCGCTCCTTGGTCCTGCGGGCCTCCTCGCGCTGCGCGTCCAGCGACGCGAAGTGGGCCTTGCGGCGCTTGGAGAACGCCGAGCGGGCGTGCGAGAAGCGGTGCCACAGCTCGTCGTCCGACTTGCGGTCCAGGCGCGGCAGCCCCTTCCAGGTGTCCACCAGGGACCGCAGCCGCTCACCCGCCGCCCGCCACTGGTCGGACTGCGCGAGCTCCTCGGCCTCGGCGACCAGCGCCTCCTTGGAGTGCCGGGCCTCGTCCGACTGCTTCGCGCGCTGCTGCTTGCGCTCCTCGCGGCGCTTCTCGACGGTCTCCACGAGCTTGTCCAGCCGGACCCGCAGGGCGGCCAGGTCGCCGACCGCGTGATGCGCGTCGACCTGCTCGCGGATGTGGTCGATGGCCGCCTGCGCGTCCTTCGCGGACAGGTCGGTGGTCTTCACTCGCTTCTCGAGGAGGCCGATCTCGACAACCAGGCCCTCGTACTTGCGCTCGAAGTAGGCCAGTGCTTCCTCGGGGGAGCCTGCCTGCCAGGAACCGACGACCTGCTCACCGTCGGCCGTACGCACGTACACGGTCCCCGTCTCGTCGACGCGGCCCCACGGGTCGCTGCTCACAGCGCCTCCTCCACATGATGCCTGCGGAGGGCCTCAGCACCCCCGGGCATCGTCCACAGTTTCGTCACGGCCAACATAGGCGACCGGCGGGTTGCCTGTCCGCATCCCGCGCGACCGAAATTTCGCAGCTGGCGGTCAGGATTTGGTGACAGTTGCCTTGTTGATCACGACAGTCGCGTTGGGTGCCGTATTGCCCGTCGTGGGGTCCGCGGCCTGGGCACCCGCGGTCGCGATCTTCTTGAGGACCTTCATGCCGGATTCGGACACCGTGCCGAACGGTGTGTAGCTCGGCGGGAGCTGACTGTCCTGGTAGACGAGGAAGAACTGGCTGCCGCCGGTGTGCGCCTTGCCGGTGTTCGCCATCGCGACGGTGCCCGCCGGGTAGATGTTGCTCTTGAGGCTTTTGTCCTTCAGGTTCTCGTCCGGGATCGTGTAGCCGGGACCGCCGCTGCCACTGCCCGTCGGGTCGCCGCACTGCAGCACGTAGATGCCCTCGGTGGTGAGCCGGTGGCACTTGGTGTGGTCGAAGAACCCCTTGCCCGCGAGGAAGTCGAAGGAGTTCACGGTGTGCGGTGCCGCCGACGCCTTCAGCGCGAGGTCTATGTCGCCGCACGTCGTGGCGAGCTTCATCGTGTACTTGGCCGACTTGTCGATGGTGACCGCCGGCTCCTTCTTCCAGGTGGCCGTCTTGACCTTGCCTGCCGCGGGCTTCTCGCACGGGTCCGGCGCCTTGGACGGCGCGGCGCTCGGCGTCGTCTCGGAGCTCGCGCCGGCCTTGTCGTCCTCCTTGAGGACCCCGGACGTGTACAGGGCCAGACTGCCCACCAGAACCACGCCGAGCACCGACGCGATCACCGAGTTGCGCATGCGCGCCTTGCGCCGCGCGGCCGTACGCCGCTGCTGCTGGCGCAAGAACTTCTCCCGGGCGAGCTGACGCTTCCGCTGTTCCTGGGTGACCACCGGGTTCTCTCCTCATGCGTCTCATGCGTCGACTGGGCGCGTGCGTCTTGTGAGCCGACTGCCTGCGTGTGCCCCGTACCGTATATGGGTTCGCTGAGGAATCGGCAGCGCCGGTAGGCTCTGACCACAGGCGTAACCGTCCTGAAGCCCACCCGAATCGACACAACGAAGGACGATCGTGCTCATTGCCGGGTTCCCCGCCGGGGCCTGGGGGACGAACTGTTATCTCGTCGCCCCCGCCGCCGGTGAGGAGTGCGTGATCATCGACCCCGGCCACCAGGCCGCCCAGCAAGTCGCGGAGACGCTGAAGAAGCATCGGCTCAGGCCCGTGGCCGTCGTCCTCACCCACGGCCACATCGACCATGTGGCCTCGGTCGTCCCGGTGTGCGGCGCGCACGACGTACCGGCCTGGATCCACCCCGAGGACCGGTTCATGATGAGCGACCCCGAGAAGGCGCTCGGGCGTTCCATCGGGATGCCGCTGATGGGGGAGCTGACCGTGGGGGAGCCGGACGACGTCCATGAGCTCACCGACGGCGCGAAGCTGGAACTGGCGGGTCTGGAGCTGTCCGTCGCGCACGCGCCGGGCCATACGAAGGGGTCGGTGACCTTCGGGCTGCCCGAGGCGGCGGACATTCCGCCGGTCTTCTTCTCGGGCGACCTGCTCTTCGCCGGCTCCATCGGACGCACCGACCTGCCCGGCGGCGACATGGCCGAGATGGTCGACTCGCTGGCCCGCGTGTGCCTGCCGCTCGACGACTCGACCGTGGTGCTGTCCGGCCACGGCCCCCAGACGACCATCGGCCAGGAGCGCGCCACCAACCCGTATCTGCGGCAAGCGGCCGCAGGCCGCCGAGATCGCGGCGCGGACGCCGACGCTCCCCGACGAGGAATGTGACGAGACCTTCCGTGAGCACCTTCAAGGCCCCCAAGGGCACCTACGACCTGATTCCGCCGGACTCCGCGACGTACCTGGCCGTCCGCGAGGCGATCGCTGCGCCGCTGCGCAACTCCGGCTACGGCTACATCGAGACCCCGGGCTTCGAGAACGTGGAGCTCTTCGCCCGCGGTGTCGGTGAGTCGACCGACATCGTCACGAAGGAGATGTACGCCTTCGAGACCAAGGGCGGCGACCGGCTCGCGCTGCGCCCCGAGGGCACGGCGTCAGTGCTGCGCGCCGCGCTCGAAGCCAACCTGCACAAGGCGGGCAACCTCCCGGTCAAGCTCTGGTACTCCGGCTCGTACTACCGCTACGAGCGCCCCCAGAAGGGCCGGTACCGCCACTTCTCCCAGGTGGGCGCCGAGGCGATCGGTGCCGAGGATCCGGCGCTGGACGCCGAGCTGATCATCCTGGCCGACCAGGCGTACCGCTCGCTGGGCCTCAGGAACTTCCGGATCCTGCTGAACTCCCTGGGCGACAAGGAGTGCCGGCCGGTGTACCGGGAGGCACTGCAGAACTTCCTGCGGAGCCTGGACCTGGACGAGGACACGCTCCGCCGCGCGGACATCAACCCGCTGCGGGTGCTGGACGACAAGCGCCCCGACGTCCAGAAGCAGCTGACCGACGCCCCGCTTCTGCGCGACTACCTCTGCGACGGCTGCAAGGCGTACCACGAGGAGGTGCGTGAGCTGATCACCGCGGCGGGCGTGGCCTTCGAGGACGACCCGAAGCTGGTGCGCGGCCTGGACTACTACACCCGTACGACGTTCGAGTTCGTCCACGACGGCCTGGGCTCGCAGTCGGCGGTGGGCGGCGGCGGCCGGTACGACGGCCTGTCCGAGATGATCGGCGGCCCCGCGCTGCCGTCCGTCGGCTGGGCGCTGGGCGTCGACCGTACCGTCCTCGCCCTGGAGGCGGAGGGCGTCGCACTCGAACTCCCCTCCACGACCAGTGTGTTCGCGGTCCCGCTGGGCGAGGAGGCCCGCCGGGTGCTGTTCGCGAAGGTCACCGAGCTGCGCAAGGTGGGCGTCGCGGCGGACTTCTCCTACGGCGCCAAGGGCCTCAAGGGCGCGATGAAGAACGCCAACCGCAGCGGCGCCCGCTACACGGTCGTCGCCGGCGAACGCGACCTCGCGGAGGGCGTCGTCCAGCTCAAGGACATGGAGTCCGGCGAGCAGACGGCGATCGGCGTGAACGAGATCGTGGCGGAACTGGAGTCGAGGCTGGGCTGAGGTGGGCGGGGTGCGTGGGGGTGTTTCTCGCCCCCGGGCACCCCTACCCGTCCCGTCCCAGGGGCGGGGCGCTCAGTCCAGCAGTCCGTACCGCATGGCGCTGGTGACGGCGGCGGTTCGGTCGTCCACTCCCAACTTGCCGAAGGCGCGCAGGAGATGGGTCTTCACCGTCGACTCGCCGATGAACAGGCGACGCCCGATCTCCGCGTTGGTGCAGCCCTCCGCCACCAGCCGCAGTACCGCGGTCTCGCGGTCCGAGAGCCGGGGCCGCTCCGGCCGGGTGCGGAGCTGGTCGACCAGTCGGGCGGCGACGGAGGGGGCCAGCACGGTCTCGCCCCGCGCGGCGGCCCGTACCGCGTCGGCCAGTTCGCCGCGCGGCAGATCCTTCAGCAGATAGCCCGCCGCCCCCGCCTCCACCGCCCGCAGGATGTCCCGGTCCGTCTCGTACGTCGTCAGGACGATCACCCGGCAGGGCAGCCCCGCCTCGCTCATCCGCACGATCGAGTCCACGCCCCCGCCGCCCGGCATCCGCAGGTCCATCAGCACGATGTCGGGCCGCAGTTCCGCCGCCATGGCCTCCGCCTGCGGCCCGCTGGACGCGTCGGCGACCACCTCCAGATCCGGCTCGGCACTCAACATCGCCCGCAGGCCCTCCCGTACGACGGGATGGTCGTCGGCCAGGATGATCCGGATCACCATGCGCTCCTCGGGGACGGTACGGGCAGGTGGACGGTCACCGTCGTGCCGTCGCCGGGGGCGCTGCGCACCTGAGCCGTCCCGCCGACCTCGGTGGCCCGGGCCCGCAGCCCCGCCAGACCGTAGCCGCCCGTCACGGTCCTGGGGTCGAAGCCGCAGCCGTCGTCCCGGACCGACACGGTCAGGGCACCGTCGGCGTACGTCAGGCGCATACTCACCCCGGTCGAACTTCCCGCGTGTCTGCGGGCGTTGGTCAGTGCCTCCTGGCAGGCGCGCAGGGCCACCACCTCGGGGCCGGCGGGCAGCGGACGTACGCAACCCGTGATCTCCAGGGTCGCCTCGTGACGGGCGGCCAGCCGGTGCAGCGCGTCCGGGAGCGAGGCACCCTCCAGGTCGGCGGGGGCGCCCCCGGCGACCAGGGCCCGTGCTTCGGCGAGGTTCTGCCGGGCCGTCTCGTCCATCAGCGCCAGATGGCGGCGGGCCTGCGGCACGTCGTGGTCGAGTTCCGCCTCGACGGCCTGCACCAGCATCAGCAGGCTGGTGAAGCCCTGCGCGAGCGTGTCATGGATCTCCCTCGCCATCCGTTCCCGCTCGGCCAGGGCGCCGTGCGCCGTCGACAGCCGGGAGATCTCATGGCGGCTCGCGTCCAGCTCCGCGATCAGCGCCGCCCGCTCCTGGCTCTGCTCGATGATCCGGATGACCCAGCTACCGACGGCCACCGAGAAGACGAGGGACACCACGGCGAACAGTCCGTTGAAGAAGACCTCCTGGTCGCCGGGCCGCCACACCAGGGCCCAACCGATCACGGGTGCCAGGTTGATGACGGCCACCGCCTCCAGGGCCCGCCGCATCCGCAGGGTCATGAAGCACTGGGGGACCAGCGCGAAGGTCATCAGCCGGGTCTCGCCCACGAGGATCGCCGACGGAAGGAACAGCGCCACCGCCGCCGCCAGGTACGCCAGGGCCCGCCGTTCCTCGGGCGGATCGCCGCGCAGGACGGGCCGCCCCACCCACACGAACAGGGGGACCAGCGGGACCAGGAGCGCCGCCGCGACGACACGGACCGGCCGCCCCGGATGGTCCGTGCCGAGCACGGACACCAGAGTGGCCAGCCAGATGAGCGCGAAGTACGTGTCCCAGATCCTGAACGACCGCGCCCAGCTGTAGGCGCCGACGCCGTCGTCCGGACCGGTCACCCCGCGCGCCGGCTCTTCCACCGGAAGGTCAGCAGACACAGCAGCAATCCTCCGACGCACCACGCCCCGAGCACCAGGGCGATCCGGCCGAACTCCCAGCTTCCCGTCTGCTCCAGGACCTGAGCCGACTCTGGCAGGAACACCCCCCGCAGCCCCTGGCACATCCACTTCAGCGGGAACAGCGCACCGATGTTCAGCATCCAGTCGGGGATGGTGTCGATCGCTATGTACACCCCTGAGATGAACTGCAGCACCAGGAACGGGAGAACGACCACGGAGCTGGCGCTCTTGCCCGACTTCGGGACCGAACTGATCGCGATCCCGAGCAGCGCGCACGCCGTCAGCCCGAGCAGGAAGATCCAGCCGAAGTCGAACCAGCGGCCCGCGTCGGACGGGAGGTCGACGTCGTACAAGGTCGTGCCGACGGCCAGCAGGATCGCCGTCTCCAGTGCGCCGGTGACCAGAACCAGCCAGATCTTCCCCAGGAAGTACGCCGCCGGCGGCATCGGCGTGCCGCGCAGCCGGCGCAGCAGCTTCTCGTCCCGCTCGATCGCGATGGAGATACCGAGGGACTGGAAACTCGTGGACATGATGCCGGCGGCCATCATCGCCGGGACGTACAGCTGCGAGGCGGTGATGCCGGCGTCCTGGACGTCGTCGCGGAAGATCGAGGCGAACAGGAACAGGAACACCACCGGGAAGGCGAAGGTGAACACCACCTGGTCGCGTTGCCGGAAGAACTGTTTCAGCTCCAGGGCGCCGCGCCGCAGCCCCAGTCCCCATGGCCCGGGCAGCCGCTCGCCGGTCGTCTCGGCCCGGGATCGTACGGTGGTCGTGGTCATCGCGCGTCCTCCTGTCCGGTCAGCCGGAGGTAGACGTCCTCCAGCGTGGGGCGGCTCACCCGAAGTCCCGGGATCTCGCCGTCGAAGCGGCGCATCAGCTCGGCGATGGTCCGGGTGGGTGTGTCGGTGCGTTCCGCGCGCGGGGCGCCGTCCGGCTCGCTCCACTCGACGGTGGCTTCGGTGCCGTACCGCCCCCGCAGCGTGGCGGGCTCGCCCTCGGCGACCACACGTCCTTTGCTGACCACGGCCAGCCGGTCGGCGAGTGCCTCCGCCTCCTCCAGGTAGTGCGTGGTGAGCAGGATGGTCGTGCCCTCGTCGGACAGCTTGCGGATCAGGTCCCAGAACTGGCGCCGGGCCGCCGGGTCGAAACCGGTCGTCGGCTCGTCCAGGAGCAGCAGTTCCGGGTCACCGATCACTCCCAGCGCCACGTCGAGACGTCGGCGCTGTCCGCCGGACAGCGCCTTGATCCGGCTGCCCGCCTTGGTCTCCAACCCCACCAGGCCGATGACCTCCTCCGGGTCCCGCGGCCGCGGGTAGTAACGGGCGAAGTGCCGCACGGTCTCGCCGACCGTCAACTCCGCGGGTGCGGATTCGTCCTGCCAGACGATTCCGACACGTGAGCGCCACGCGCGCGTGCCGTGCGCCGGATCCGCGCCGAGGACGGACACCTCGCCCGCGTCCCGGGAACGGTTGCCCTGGAGGATCTCCACCGTCGTGCTCTTGCCCGCGCCGTTGGGTCCCAGCAGGCCGAACACCTCGCCCCGGTGGATACCGAGGTCGATACCGTCGACCGCGGTCACGTCGCCGTACCGCTTGCGCAGCCCCCGCACGTCCACCGCGAGTTCTTTCGGGTGTGTTGTCATGCGATCGATCATCGGCCTGAACCGAACGTTCCGGGACGACCATGCGTACTTCCTTATGTCCACCGAACAGTGGACACGCGCCCGCGTGCGGCAGAATGGCCGATGGCCGAAGAAGGTCCACCTCTCGAGCAGACGGATCGGCGTGATGAGCAAGACCACAGTCAAAGACGTCTCCACCGAGCCCGACCCCTCGGCGTCGGACGCGGACGCCGACGCCGTGACGCGCACGGTGGGCGGCAGCCGGGCCTTCGCCCTGCTGCTGATGATCACGGGCGCGGCGGGTCTGCTGGCCGCCTGGGTCATCACGATCGACAAGTTCAAGCTGCTCGAGGCCAAGGTCGAGGGCAAGACCTTCGTCCCCGGCTGCAGCCTGAACCCCGTCGTCTCCTGCGGCAGCGTCATGGAGAGCAAGCAGGCCGCCGTCTTCGGGTTCCCCAACCCGGTGCTCGGCCTCGTCTGCTACGGCATCGTGATCTGCGTCGGCGTGAGCCTGCTCGCCCGGGCCCGCTTCCCGCGCTGGTACTGGCTCACCTTCAACGCCGGCACTCTCTTCGGCGTCGGCTTCTGCGCCTGGCTGATGTTCCAGTCGCTGTACCGGATCAACGCGCTGTGCCTGTGGTGCTCACTGGCCTGGGTCGCCACGATCATCATGTTCTGGTACGTGACGTCGTTCAACATCCGCAACGGCTTCCTGCCCGCCCCGCGCTGGCTGAAGAGCTTCTTCGGCGAGTTCACCTGGGTCATGCCCGTCCTGCACATCGGCATCATCGGCATGCTGATCCTCACCCGCTGGTGGGACTTCTGGATGAGCTGACCGTCCCGGTCAGGGGCCGGCCGACGGCCAAGGGCGGCTTGTCAGTGGGGTGACATAGGGTTTTGGGTGTGGAGCCCGACCTGTTCACCGCCGCAGCAGAAGAACGCCAGGAGAAGGACCCGGCCGCCAGCCCCCTGGCCGTCCGGATGCGCCCGCGCACGCTCGACGAGGTCGTGGGCCAGCAGCACCTCCTGAAGCCCGGCTCTCCGCTGCGCAGACTCGTCGGCGAGAGCGCGGGCGGCCCGGCCGGACCGTCCTCGGTGATCCTCTGGGGCCCGCCGGGCACCGGCAAGACGACCCTGGCGTATGTGGTCTCCAAGGCCACCAACAAGCGCTTCGTGGAGCTGTCGGCGATCACCGCCGGTGTCAAGGAGGTCCGCGCGGTCATCGACGGAGCCCGCAGGGCCACCGGTGGCTTCGGCAAGGAGACCGTCCTCTTCCTCGACGAGATCCACCGCTTCAGCAAGGCCCAGCAGGACTCCCTGCTCCCGGCCGTCGAGAACCGCTGGGTGACGCTGATCGCGGCCACGACGGAGAACCCGTACTTCTCGGTGATCTCCCCGCTGCTGTCCCGCTCCCTGCTTCTCACCCTCGAACCCCTCACCGACGACGACCTGCGCGGACTGCTGCACCGCGCCCTCGCCGACGAGCGCGGCCTCAAGGGCAGTGTCACCCTCCCCGAGGACACCGAGGGGCACCTGCTGCGGATCGCCGGCGGCGACGCCCGCCGCGCCCTGACCGCCCTGGAGGCCGCCGCCGGGGCGGCCCTGGACAAGGGCGAGACGGAGATCGGCCTCCAGACACTGGAGGAGACGGTGGACCGCGCGGCCGTGACGTACGACCGCGACGGCGACCAGCACTACGACGTGGCCAGTGCCCTCATCAAGTCCATCCGCGGCTCCGACGTCGACGCGGCCCTGCACTACCTGGCCCGCATGATCGACGCCGGCGAGGACCCCCGCTTCATCGCGCGCCGCCTGATGATCTCCGCCAGCGAGGACATCGGCCTCGCCGACCCGAACGCCCTGCCGATCGCGGTGGCCGCCGCCCAGGCCGTCGCCATGATCGGCTTCCCCGAGGCCGCCCTCACCCTCAGCCACGCCACCATCGCCCTCGCCCTCGCCCCGAAGTCGAACGCCGCGACCATGGCGATCGGCGCGGCCATGGAGGACGTACGCAAGGGACTGGCCGGAGCCGTGCCGCCCCACCTGCGCGACGGCCACTACAAGGGGGCCGCCAAGCTGGGGCACGCCCAGGGGTACGTGTACCCGCACGACCTGCCGGAGGGCATCGCCGCCCAGCAGTACGCCCCGGACGCGATCAAGGACCGCGAGTACTACGCACCCACCCGGCACGGAGCCGAGGCCCGGTTCGCGGACGCCGTGGAGTGGACCCGCAAGCACCTCGGTCGCAAGCGGTCCTGAGCACCCTGTAGAATCACCCGAAGTGCTGCGTCCCGTGTCCGACTCCGGTCGGCGCCTCAGGCGGGACATCCAGCCGGATCTGTTGATCCAGGAGCGTCGCGCACCGTCGTAGGTGTCGCGGGCAGCCCACCACCACCCGGGTTCCGGGAACGGTCGGTGGGCCGTTCGTGTGCTGCACGTATGTGCCCAGAACAGGGGAACGGCTGCCTGACACGTCCCTCGTGGACCTGTCGGGATTCCCCGGCTGCGGATGCGACCTCCCGTAACCCTGAGGCAGCCGAAAAGGAAAAGGAAAAGAAGTGGCGAACCAGCCCCGCCCCAAGGTCAAGAAGTCGCGTGCCCTCGGTATCGCGCTGACCCCGAAGGCCGTCAAGTACTTCGAGGCCCGCCCCTACCCGCCGGGTGAGCACGGCCGCGGCCGCAAGCAGAACTCGGACTACAAGGTCCGTCTGCTCGAGAAGCAGCGTCTGCGCGCGCAGTACGACGTGTCCGAGCGTCAGCTCGTCCGCGCCTACGAGCGTGCCGCCAAGACCCAGGGCAAGACCGGTGAGGCCCTGGTCATCGAGCTCGAGCGCCGTCTCGACGCGCTGGTCCTGCGTTCGGGCATCGCCCGCACGATCTACCAGGCCCGCCAGATGGTCGTCCACGGCCACATCGAGGTCAACGGCCAGAAGGTCGACAAGCCCTCCTTCCGCGTCAAGCCCGACGACGTCGTGATGGTCCGCGAGCGCAGCCGCGAGAAGACGCTGTTCTCGATCGCGCGTGAGGGCGGCTTCGCCCCCGACGGCGAGACCCCGCGCTACCTCCAGGTGAACCTCCGCGCCCTGGCCTTCCGCCTGGACCGCGAGCCGAACCGCAAGGAGATCCCGGTGATCTGCGACGAGCAGCTCGTCGTCGAGTACTACGCCCGCTGATCACCCAGCGGCGGACGTAGCACCACCCGCGCATCGGCCCGCCGTCTCCCCGCCCTTTCGGGTGGCGAGGCGGCGGGCTCTCGCATGTGCACCGTCGCCGGACGCGGGCGCCGGGCGCCCGTGTCCACGTGGAGAGTTCGGCGGAGCGGTCCACGAACAGGGCGAGCGCCAGGGGAGATTGCCGCGTACCGGGGTACCGCCGCACGGTGGTCGCGCACGGACACGGAGCGAACGTGACCGTATCCGGTCCGTACAATCGGGCCGCGCGATGTCGCAGCGCGCGGACGGTAATCCGGTACGGAGCGCCATCCCCGGCGCGATAGGCTCGCCGTACGAGTTTTTCGATACGCAGGCACGTTTCAGGGAGCGGGTGCACACAGTGTCCGGTGGCGAGGTGGCCGGGATCCTGGTGGCCGTCTTCTGGGCGATCCTGGTCTCCTTCCTCGCCGTCGCGCTGGCGAGGCTGGCCCAGACGCTCAGGGCGACCACCAAGCTGGTGGCGGACGTGACCGACCAGGCCGTCCCGTTGCTGGCCGACGCCTCCGCGGCGGTGCGTTCCGCGCAGACCCAGATCAACCGGGTCGACTCGATCGCGTCGGACGTCGAGGAGGTCACGTCGAACGCCTCCGCGCTGTCGACCACCGTCGCCTCCACGTTCGGCGGCCCTCTGGTCAAGGTCGCGGCCTTCGGCTACGGCGTGCGCCGCGCCCTCGGCGGCCGCAAGGACGACGTGCCCGTCAAGGCGTCCAGGCCTACCGTGATCGTGGGCCGCACGGCGTCTCGGCGGAACAAGCGAGACCTCCGCAAAAAGAAGGACTGAGAGCCAGCGATGTTCCGCCGTACCTTCTGGTTCAGCACGGGTGTCGCCGCCGGTGTCTGGGCCACCACCAAGGTCAACCGCAAGCTGAAGCAGCTGACGCCCGAGAACCTCGCCGCGAGCGCGGCGAACAAGGCGCTCGAGGCCGGTCACCGCTTCAAGGACCGCGCGGTGGGCTTCGCGCTCGACGTCCGGGACGGGATGGCCCAGCGGGAGGCCGAGCTGGGGGAGGCGCTGGGGATCAACGCGAACCCCGAACTCCCCGCCCCCCTGCGGTACGCCGCGATCGAGAACCGCAACGACCCGAAGTCCGTCGGCAGTGACAGGACGACGTACTCGTACAACCGGAATGAGGACCACTGATGGAGTCGGCCGAGATTCGCCGCCGCTGGCTGAGCTTCTACGAGGAGCGCGGGCACACCGTCGTCCCTTCGGCGTCGCTCATCGCGGACGACCCGACTCTGCTCCTGGTCCCCGCCGGCATGGTGCCCTTCAAGCCGTACTTCCTCGGTGAGGTCAAGCCGCCGTGGTCGCGCGCCACCAGCGTGCAGAAGTGCGTGCGCACGCCCGACATCGAAGAGGTCGGCAAGACCACGCGGCACGGCACCTTCTTCCAGATGTGCGGCAACTTCTCCTTCGGCGACTACTTCAAGGAAGGCGCCATCAAGTACGCCTGGGAGCTGCTCACCACGCCCCAGGACAAGGGTGGTTACGGCCTGGAGCCGGAGAAGCTCTGGATCACCGTCTACAAGGACGACGACGAGGCCGAGCGCATCTGGCACGAGATCGTCGGCGTGCCCAAGGAGCGCATCCAGCGCCTCGGCATGAAGGACAACTACTGGTCCATGGGCGTTCCCGGCCCGTGCGGACCCTGTTCCGAGATCAACTACGACCGCGGCCCCGAGTTCGGCGTCGAGGGCGGCCCCGCCGTCAACGACGAGCGGTACGTGGAGATCTGGAACCTCGTCTTCATGCAGTACGAGCGCGGCGAGGGCATCGGCAAGGACAACTTCGAGATCCTCGGAGACCTGCCGAGCAAGAACATCGACACGGGCCTCGGCATGGAGCGGCTCGCCATGATTCTGCAGGGCGTGCAGAACATGTACGAGATCGACACCTCCATGGCCGTCATCAAGAAGGCCACCGAGCTGACCGGCGTCGAGTACGGCGACTCGCACGACTCGGACGTCTCCCTGCGCGTGGTCACCGACCACATGCGTACGTCCGTGATGCTCATCGGCGACGGCGTGACCCCGGGCAACGAGGGCCGCGGCTACGTCCTGCGCCGCATCATGCGCCGCGCCATCCGCAACATGCGTCTGCTCGGTGCCACCGGCCTGGTCGTCAAGGACCTGATCGACACGGTCATCGAGATGATGGGCCAGCAGTACCCGGAGCTGGTCACCGACCGCGAGCGGATCGAGAAGGTCGCCCTCGCCGAGGAGAACGCCTTCGTCAAGACGCTGAAGGCCGGAACCAACATCCTCGACACCGCCGTCAGCGAGACCAAGGCCGGCGGCGGCAAGGTCCTCGCCGGCGACAAGGCCTTCCTGCTCCACGACACCTGGGGCTTCCCGATCGACCTCACCCTGGAGATGGCCGCCGAACAGGGCCTGTCCGTGGACGAGGACGGTTTCCGCCGCCTGATGAAGGAGCAGCGGGAGCGTGCCAAGGCCGACGCCCAGGCCAAGAAGACCGGCCATGCCGGCGTCGGCGCCTACCGCGAGATCGCCGACAAGGCCGGCGCCACCGACTTCATCGGCTACGCGGACACCGAGGGCGAGTCCACCATCGTCGGCATCCTCGTCGACGGCGCCTCCTCCCCGGCCGCCACCGAGGGCGACGAGGTCGAGATCGTCCTGGACCGCACCCCCTTCTACGCCGAGGGCGGTGGCCAGATCGGCGACACCGGCCGCATCAAGGTGGACACCGGTGCCGTCATCGAGATCCGCGACTGCCAGAAGCCGGTTCCGGGCGTGTACGTCCACAAGGGCGTCGTCCAGGTCGGCGAGGTCACCGTCGGCTCCAAGGCCCACGCCTCGATCGACAACCGCCGCCGCACGGCCATCGCCCGCGCCCACTCGGCCACCCACCTCACCCACCAGGCCCTGCGCGACGCCCTCGGCCCGACGGCCGCCCAGGCTGGTTCCGAGAACCAGCCCGGCCGCTTCCGCTTCGACTTCGGTTCGCCGTCCGCCGTTCCCACGGCCGTGATGACGGACGTCGAGCAGAAGATCAACGAGGTGCTCGCCCGCGACCTGGACGTCCGCGCCGACGTCATGGGTATCGACGAGGCCAAGAAGCAGGGCGCCATCGCCGAGTTCGGCGAGAAGTACGGCGAGCGCGTCCGCGTCGTCACCATCGGAGACTTCTCCAAGGAGCTGTGCGGCGGTACGCACGTCCACAACACCGCCCAGCTGGGTCTGGTGAAGCTGCTCGGTGAGTCGTCGATCGGTTCGGGTGTGCGCCGTATCGAGGCTCTGGTCGGTGTCGACGCCTACAACTTCCTCGCCCGTGAGCACACGGTCGTCGCCCAGCTCCAGGAGCTGATCAAGGGCCGCCCGGAGGAGCTCCCGGAGAAGGTCTCCGCCATGCTCGGCAAGCTGAAGGACGCCGAGAAGGAGATCGAGAAGTTCCGCGCCGAGAAGGTGCTCCAGGCCGCCGCCGGTCTCGTCGAGTCCGCCAAGGACGTCCGCGGTGCCGCCGTGGTCACCGGTCAGGTCCCTGACGGCACCACCCCGGACGACCTGCGCAGGCTGGTCCTCGACGTGCGCGGCCGCATCCAGGGCGGCCGGGCCGCCGTGGTCGCCCTGTTCACGGTCAACAACGGCAAGCCGCTCACGGTCATCGCCACCAACGAGGCCGCCCGTGAGCGCGGCCTCAAGGCCGGCGAGCTGGTCCGTGCGGCCGCCAAGACCCTCGGCGGCGGCGGTGGCGGCAAGCCGGACGTCGCCCAGGGCGGCGGCCAGAACCCGGCGGCCGTCGGCGAGGCCGTCGAGGCCGTCGAGCGGCTCGTGGCCGAGACGGCGAAGTGACCGGAGAAGGACAGGCCATGCGCCGCGGTCGTCGACTCGCCATCGACGTCGGGGACGCCCGCATCGGGGTCGCCTCGTGCGACCCCGACGGGATCCTCGCCACCCCGGTGGAGACGGTCCCCGGGCGGGACGTCCCGGCAGCTCACCGTAGGCTGAGGCAGCTGGTCGAGGAGTACGAACCGATCGAGGTCGTGGTCGGTCTGCCCCGCTCCCTCAAAGGGGGCGAGGGCCCTGCTGCGGTAAAGGTTCGCGGCTTCGCCCAGGAGCTCGCGAAGGGCATCGCCCCGGTGCCGGTGAGACTCCTCGACGAGCGGATGACGACCGTGACGGCCAGTCAGGGACTGCGCGCCTCAGGCGTGAAGACCAAGAAGGGCAGATCGGTCATCGACCAGGCAGCAGCCGTGATCATCCTTCAACAGGCGCTGGAATCCGAACGAGTGTCAGGTAAAGCACCCGGCGAAGGCGTCGAAGTGGTCATCTGATCGCGATACGGTAACGTTCCGCGCGATGCGGCGGCATTCGAACAGCCACCGCACAAAGAGAGGCGGGACGGGAGCCGGGCCGGGCGACCGCCACCTCGCGGCTCTAGGGGATCGATGACTGAGTATGGCCGGGGCGAAGGCTCCGAACCGTGGCATCCGGAGGACCCGTTGTACGGGGACGGATGGGACGGACAGCAGGCGCCCACGGGCCGGCAGTCCCCCTACGGCGGCCAGCCGCAGCAGTATCCGGAGCAGCCGCAGCCGCAGTACGACAATGGTGGCTGGGGCAACGGTCAGCAGGCCGCCTACGGTCAGGCGCAGCAGCAGTACCAGCAGCAGTACGGCGAGCAGCAGCAGTACGACGGCCAGCAGCAGTACGACCAGCAGGGGTACGCGGCCCAGCAGCACCAACAGCAGTATCCGAACCAGCAGGGCCAGCAGCAGTACGAGAGCCAGCAGCAGTACGGGAACCAGCAGAACCAGCAGCAGTACGGCAACGGCGGCTGGGACAGCGGCACGCACCCGAACGTCCCGTACACCGACGCGTCGGACCCGTACGGACAGCAGAACATGGCGTACGGCGGGGAACAGTCCGACCCCTACGGCGCCCCGGACGCCTACCCTCCGCCGGAGCCGCCCGCACGTCGGGCCGCCGAGCCCGAGCCTCCCAAGACCGACTGGGACCCCGGCCCCGACCAGGGCGAACACGCCTTCTTCGCGGGCGACGCCGGTGATGACGGCGACGAGTCGGATGACCGCCGTGGACGCGGTGACCGGCGGGGCAAGGGCGGCGGCAAGGAGAAGAAGCGCCGTAGCGGCTGCGCCTGTCTGGTGGTCCTGCTGGTGTTCGGCGGCGGACTGGGCGGAGTCGGGTATTTCGGCTACCAGTTCTACAAGGATCGTTTCGGCTCGGCCCCGGACTACGCGGGCGACGGCACCAGCGAAATGGTCACGGTCGTGATCCCCAAGGGCGCCTTCGGATCCGACATCGGGGTGGCATTGAAGAAGGCGGGCGTGGTCAAGAGCGTCGACGCGTTCGTCGCCGCCCAGGAGGAGAACTCCAAGGGAAAGACGCTTCAGGCCGGTGCCTATCTCCTGAAGACGCAGATGTCCGCCGCGAGTGCCGTCGAGATGATGCTGGATCCAGAGAGCCAGAACAACGTTCTGGTCAGGCCGGGCGAGCGAAATCTGGCGGTCTACGCATCGATCGACGAGCAACTCGATCTGTCTGCGGGCACCACTCAGAAGGCCGCCGAGAAGAAGTACAAGAGCCTCGGCCTGCCGGACTGGGCCAACGACAACACTGACATAAAGGATCCGCTGGAAGGATTCCTCTACCCGGGCACCTATCCCGCCGCCAAGGGCATGAAGCCCGAAACGGTCCTGAAGCCGATGGTGAACCAGGCCGCGAAGAAGTACGAGCAGTACGGCCTCTCGTCGAAGGCCAAGGCGCTGAAGCTGGACAACCCGCTGCAGGTCCTGACGGTGGCCAGCCTCATCCAGGCCGAGGGCAAGACCGAGGACGACTTCCGCAAGATGGCGGAGGTGGTCTACAACCGTCTGAACCTCGCGAACCCGGAGACCTACGGGCTGTTGCAGTTCGACTCGACCTTCAACTACCTGCAAAAAGAAAGCAACATCAACATCAGCGAGTCGGAGATCAACAGCAACAAGGACCCGTACAACACGTACACCCGGAAGGGCCTGCCGCCCGGACCGATCGACAATCCCGGTGACCAGGCGATCAAGGCGGCGCTGAATCCGACAGACGACGGCTGGTACTACTTCGTGGCGACCGACGGTGTGAACAAGACGGAATTCGCCAAGACGCACGCTCAATTCCAGAAGCTCAAGGACAAGTTCAATGAGAGCTCGGGCAGCTGAGACCCGTCGGGCCGCGGTGCTCGGCAAGCCCATCGCCCACTCCCTCTCCCCGGCGCTGCATCGCGCCGCCTACGGGGAACTGGGCCTCACGGACTGGTCGTACGACCGGTTCGAGCTGGACGAGGCCGCCCTGCCGGGGTTCTTCTCGGAACTCGGCCCCGAGTGGGCCGGGCTGTCGGTGACCATGCCGCTGAAGCGGGCCGTCATCCCGTTGCTCGACGAGATCAGCGACACCGCGGCCTCGGTGGACACGGTCAACACGGTCGTGTTCACCGAGGACGGGCGCCGTGTCGGCGACAACACCGACATCCCCGGCATGGTCGCCGCCCTGCGGGAACACGGCATCGAACAGGTCGACTCGGCGGCCATCCTCGGCTCCGGCGCCACCGCCTCCTCCGCGCTCGCCGCACTGGCTCGTATCTGCACCGGCGAGGTCGTCGCCTACGTCCGCAGCGAGGCGCGCGCCGCCGAGATGCGGCAGTGGGGAGAACGGCTCGACATCGAGGTGCGGACGGCGGACTGGGCGGACGCCGCACAGGCCCTGCACGCCCCGCTCGTCGTCGCCACCACCCCGGCCGGGACCACCGACGCGCTCTCCTCGGCGGTGCCGGAACGGCCCGCCACCCTCTTCGACGTGCTCTACGACCCGTGGCCGACGGCCCTCGCGGCCCGCTGGTCGGCGTACGGCGGGGCCGTCGTCAGCGGCCTCGACCTCCTGGTGCACCAGGCGGTGCTCCAGGTGGAGCAGATGACGGGGTGCAGCCCGGCCCCCCTGGACGCCATGCGCAAGGCCGGCGAGCACGCGCTCGCCGCCCGCTAGGAGCGGCTCGGTTCCGGGCCGGTTACGCGGTGTCCCGTCCGGCCTGTGGACCGGCGGCCGGGTCCGGAGCCCGGACGTGGGAGGATCGGAGGTGGCGGGCCGGGGCCGCGCACCCGGTCGCGTCGTTGCCGTACGCGAGGACACGCGCACGGCGGGCAGTACCAGGGCGCGAGCACTGAGGAGCACCGTTGAGCAGGTTGCGCTGGCTGACCGCGGGGGAGTCCCACGGCCCCGCACTCGTGGCGACGCTGGAGGGTCTTCCCGCCGGCGTGCCGATCACCACGGAGATGGTGGCGGACCACCTGGCCCGGCGCCGGCTCGGTTATGGACGCGGTGCGCGGATGAAGTTCGAGCGTGACGAGGTCACGTTCATCGGCGGTGTGCGGCACGGCCTCACCCTGGGTTCCCCGGTCGCGGTGATGGTGGGCAACACCGAGTGGCCGAAGTGGGAGCAGGTGATGGCGGCCGACCCCGTCGACCCCGAGATCCTGGCGGGCCTGGCCCGCAACGCCCCGCTGACCCGCCCTCGGCCCGGCCATGCCGACCTGGCCGGTATGCAGAAGTACGGCTTCGACGAGGCCCGGCCGATCCTGGAGCGTGCCTCCGCGCGGGAGACGGCGGCCCGGGTGGCGCTGGGCGCGGTGGCCCGCTCGTATCTGAAGGAGACGGCCGGGATCGAGATCGTCTCGCACGTCGTGGAGCTGGCCTCGGCGAAGGCGCCCTACGGCGTCTACCCCAAGCCGTCCGACGTGGAGAAGCTGGACGCCGATCCGGTGCGCTGCCTGGACGCGGACGCCTCGAAGGCGATGGTCGCGGAGATCGACCAGGCCCACAAGGACGGCGACACCCTCGGCGGCGTGGTCGAGGTGCTGGCGTACGGCGTGCCGGTGGGGCTCGGCTCGCACGTGCACTGGGACCGTCGGCTGGATGCCCGGCTGGCCGCCGCTCTGATGGGGATCCAGGCTATCAAGGGGGTCGAGGTCGGTGACGGCTTCGACCTGGCGCGCGTGCCCGGTTCCCAGGCGCACGACGAGATCCTGGCAACGGACGACGGCATCAGGCGGGCGACGGGCCGTTCCGGCGGTACCGAGGGCGGCCTGTCCACGGGTGAGCTGCTGCGGGTGCGGGCGGCGATGAAGCCGATCGCGACGGTGCCGCGGGCCCTGAAGACGGTGGACGTGGTGACCGGTGAGGCGACGGCCGCTCACCATCAGCGGTCCGACGTGTGTGCGGTTCCGGCGGCCGGAATCGTCGCCGAGGCGATGGTGGCGCTGGTGGTCGCGGACGCGGTCGCGGAGAAGTTCGGCGGCGACTCGGTGCCTGAGACCCGCCGTAACGTGCGGTCCTACCTCGAGACCCTGGCGATCCGGTGAGTGCGGTGACTGCTGTGCCGCTGATCGTGCTGGTCGGTCCGATGGGTGTGGGCAAGTCCACGGTCGGGCAGTTGCTCGCGGAGCGGCTGGGCTGTGCGTACCGGGACACCGACGACGACATCGTCTCCGTGCAGGGGCGGAGCATCGCGGAGATCTTCGTCGAGGAGGGCGAGGAGGCCTTCCGGGCGATCGAGAAGCAGGCGGTGCGCGAGGCGCTCGCCCGGCACAGCGGTGTCCTCGCTCTTGGTGGCGGCGCGATCCTGGACGCGGACACCCGCGGCCTGCTGGCCGGACATCGGGTCGTCTACCTCTCGATGGACGTCGAGGAGGCGGTCCAGCGCACCGGCCTGAACGCCGCCCGTCCGCTGCTGGCGGTCAACCCGCGCAAACAGTGGCGGGAGTTGATGGAGGCGAGGCGGCACCTGTACGAGGGGGTTGCCACGGCCGTGGTGGCGACCGACGGCCGTACGCCCGAAGAGGTCACCCAAACCGCCCTGGACGCACTGGAGTTGAAAGAAGCATGAGCGAGGCAGTCACCCGGATCCAGGTCGGCGGTACCGCGGGCAGCGAACCGTACGAGGTTCTGGTGGGCCGGCAACTCCTGGGCGAGCTGCCCGGGTTGATCGGCGACAGGGTCAAGCGGGTCGCGATCGTCCACCCCGAGGCACTGGCCGAGACCGGCGAGGCGCTCCGCGCCGACCTGGCCGGACAGGGCTACGAGGCCGTCGCCATCCAGGTGCCGAACGCGGAGGAGGCCAAGACCGCCGAGGTCGCCGCCTACTGCTGGAAGGCGCTCGGCCAGTCCGGGTTCACCCGCTCCGACGTCGTCATCGGCGTCGGCGGCGGCGCCAGCACCGACCTCGCCGGGTTCGTGGCCGCGACCTGGCTGCGCGGAGTGCGCTGGATCGCCGTACCGACCACCGTGCTCGCCATGGTGGACGCGGCTGTCGGCGGCAAGACCGGCATCAACACCGCCGAGGGCAAGAACCTCGTCGGCTCGTTCCACCCCCCGGCCGGTGTGCTGTGCGACCTGGCCGCGCTCGACTCCCTCCCGGTCAACGACTACGTCTCCGGGCTCGCCGAGATCATCAAGGCCGGCTTCATCGCCGACCCGAGGATCCTGGAGCTCATCGAGGCCGACCCCGAGGCCGCCCGGACCCCGGCGGGACCGCACACCGCCGAGCTCATCGAGCGCTCCATCCGGGTCAAGGCGGAGGTCGTCTCCTCCGACCTCAAGGAGTCGGGCCTCAGGGAGATCCTCAACTACGGCCACACGCTCGCACACGCCATCGAGAAGAACGAGCGCTACAAGTGGCGCCACGGCGCGGCCGTCTCGGTCGGCATGCACTTCGCCGCCGAACTGGGCCGCCTCGCGGGCCGGCTGGACGACGCCACCGCCGACCGCCACCGCGCGGTCCTGGAGTCCGTCGGCCTGCCGCTGCACTACCGCCACGACCAGTGGCCCAAGCTGCTGGAGACCATGAAGGTCGACAAGAAGTCCCGCGGCGACCTGCTCCGCTTCATCGTCCTGGACGGGCTGGCCAAGCCCACCGTCCTGGAGGGACCCGACCCGGCCGTCCTCCTCGCCGCATACGGCGAAGTGGGCGAGTAGGTCCCGCCGTACTCCATCGGCCCGATTCGCCTTGCGCCACCGGGCACTTCGGACCGCCCCCGGCCGTTTCACCAAATGACTGCCGGGGACGGTACCGTTCGGTAGCAAGCGGGGCCGTCCCGCTGTCAGCACCCATTGCCTGTACGAGACGGAGTGGCACCGGATGCAGCACGCAGTGGGTTCTCCGCTGCCGCCGCCCCACCAGCCGGGGCACGGACCGGCAACCGGCTGGTCGCCGGCCGCACATCACCCGGGGCCGCACCACCCGGGACCACACCAGGGCTCCGCCCCCGTGCCCCCGCCGCCTCCCGCCCCCGGCTTGGCCGGAGCCCCCGCGGCACCGGCGCCCCCCACCCCGCAGCACGCCCCGGCGTCCCCGGCCCCCGACACGACCGGCCATGTACCGCTGCCGCCCGGCGGCCCCGTCCCCATGCCCAGCGCGCCGCCCGCGACCGCCCCCCACGACCCGGCCGCCACCACCCTCGCGGTGTTGCTCATCGGCCCCGCGGGCGCCGGCAAGACCAGCGTCGCCAAGTACTGGGCGGACCACCGACGGGTCCCCACCGCCCACATCAGCCTGGACGACGTACGCGAATGGGTCCGCTCCGGCTTCGCCGACCCCCAGTCCGGGTGGAACGACCATTCCGAGGCGCAGTACCGTCTGGCCCGCCGCACCTGCGGCTTCGCCGCGCGCAACTTCCTCGCCAACGGGATCTCGTGCATCCTCGACGACGCCGTCTTCCCGGACCGTCCGGTCGTCGGCCTCGGCGGCTGGAAGCGGCACGTGGGCCCGGGGCTGCTGCCGGTGGTCCTGCTGCCCGGCCTGGAGATCGTCCTGGAACGCAACGCCGAACGCTCGGGCAACCGACGCCTCACCGACGACGAGGTCGCCCGCATCCACGGCCGGATGGCCGGCTGGTACGGCTCCGGCCTCCCGATCATCGACAACTCCCAGCTGGACGTACCCCAGACGGCTCAGGTCCTGGACGACGTACTGGCGAGGTCCATAGCCAGCCCACCCAACTGGTGAACGCGGGGGACTGAGCCCACCTGAAGGGGCACCGGGAACGAAGCGACCGGCCCCACGGCTTCGGGGACGGCAGAGCATCTCGGACGCACCCCGGTCCCCCGAACGGCACTCTCCCAACCAGCACAATCCCGGCACGGCTCCTACGCTCGTGTCATGTCAGAGGTCTACGCCGCCCGCCGAACCCGCCTACGGGAACGCTGCCAAGCCGGCGGCAGCGCCTCCGCGCTGGTCACCCGCCCCGCCAACGTCCGCTACCTCGCGGGCACCGCCCCCCACCACGCCGTCCTGCTCCTCGGCCGGACCGAGGATCTGCTGCTGTGTCCCGGCCCGCCCGACGACCGCTCCGCGGACGGCCGGCCCGACGAGGCGCTGCGCGTGCAGCGGCTGCCAGGACCCGGCGGCGATCCCGCCGTCGCGGCGGCGGACCTCGCGGCCGGACAGGGCGGTGACTGTCTCGCCGTCGAGGAGCATCACCTCACGGTCGCCCGGCACCGGGCCATCCGATCGGTCGTGCCCCGGCTTCGCCTCGCCGACATGGGGAGCGCGGTCGAACAGCTGAGGGTGGTGAAGGACGAGGAGGAGATCTCCTGCCTCAGGATCGGCGCCGAGATCGCCGACCAGGCACTGGGCGAACTGCTGGAGTCCATCCTCGTCGGCCGCACCGAACGCCACCTCGCCCTGGAACTGGAGCGCCGCCTCGTCGACCACGGCGCCGACGGCCCCGCCTTCGCGACCTCCGTCGCCACCGGCCCCAACTCCGGCAGACGCTCCCACCGTCCCACCGACCGGCGGGTCGAGGAAGGCGACTTCCTGTCCGTCTGTCTCGGCGCGACCTACCGCGGCTACCGCTGCGAGATCGGCCGCACCTTCGTCATCGGTACGTCTCCCACCGACTGGCAGATCGAGCTGTACGACCTCGTCTTCGCCGCTCAGCGGGCCGCGCGCGAGACACTGACCCCCGGTGTCGCCTACCGCGATGTGGACCGTGCCGCACGCCAGGTACTGGATTCCGCGGGGTACGCCGAAAGCCTTCCCGCCCTGACCGGACACGGTGTGGGACTCGAAATCGACGAGGACCCGCAGTTGGGCCCCGCGGCCATGGGTAAACTGGACGCCTGCGTGCCTGTCACCGTCGAACCCGGGGTCCACCTCCCGGGCCGGGGCGGTGTCAGGATCGATGACACGCTCGTCGTCCGCCCCGAGGCGGACGGCGGACCCGAGCTACTCACCATCACGACCAAGGAGCTGCTCGCGCTGTAGGAGTGCGTGCCCCGGGGTCGTCCACGTCAGTCCAGGAGATTCCGCAACCGTGGCTTCCACGAACGACCTCAAGAACGGCCTGGTGCTCAAGCTCGAAGGCGGCCAGCTCTGGTCCGTCGTCGAGTTCCAGCACGTCAAGCCCGGCAAGGGCCCGGCCTTCGTGCGCACCAAGCTCAAGAACGTGCTCTCCGGCAAGGTCGTCGACAAGACCTTCAACGCCGGCGTCAAGGTCGAAACGGCCACTGTCGACAAGCGTGACATGCAGTTCTCGTACATGGACGGCGAGTACTTCGTCTTCATGGACATGGAGACCTACGACCAGCTGATGGTCGACCGCAAGGCCGTCGGTGACGCCGCCAACTTCCTCATCGAGGGCTTCACGGCCACCGTCGCCCAGCACGAGGGCGAGGTGCTCTTCGTCGAGCTCCCGGCAGCCGTCGAACTGGTAGTCCAGGAGACCGAGCCGGGCCTCCAGGGCGACCGCTCCACCGGCGGCACCAAGCCCGCCACCCTGGAGACCGGTCACCAGATCAACGTCCCGCTCTTCATCACCACCGGTGAGAAGATCAAGGTCGACACCCGCACGAGCGACTACCTCGGCCGGGTGAACAGCTAACCGTGGCTGCCCGCAACACGGCCCGCAAGCGTGCCTTCCAGATCCTCTTCGAGGGCGACCAGCGCGCGGTCGACGTCCTGACCGTCCTCGCGGACTGGATCCGGCTCTCCCGGGACGACCCCCGGCAACCGCCGGTGAGCGAGTACACGATGCAGCTGGTCGAGGGCTACGCGGAGCACGCGAAGCGCATCGACGAGCTGATCGCTCAGTACTCCGTCGGCTGGACGCTCGACCGGATGCCGGTCGTCGACCGCAACATCCTGCGCCTGGGCGCCTACGAGCTGATCTGGGCGGACGAGACGCCGGACGCCGTCGTGCTCGACGAGATGGTGCAGCTGGCGAAGGAGTTCTCCACGGACGAGTCGCCCTCGTTCGTCAACGGACTGCTCGGCCGGTTCAAGGACCTCAAGTCATCACTGCGCCGGGACGAGGCGTAACGGGACGAGGCGTAAGAGGCACGACAGCCACTACCGCACCACAGGCACGAGACGCCCGAGGGCCCGCAGCGAGACCGCTGCGGGCCCTCGGGCGTGTGGGGGGACCCGCGGGGCCCGGGAGGCGGGTAAAGCGCGCAGAAAGCCGCCGGGGCGGCCGGAACAGTGAAGTTCCAGCCACCCCGGCGGCACGTTTCTGCTGAGACGGGGAGCGGGTCAGCTCTCCTCGTGGGACGCCACCGCACGGCGCGCGTCCGCGTCCAGCACGCCCCAGCTGATCAGCTGCTCGGTGAGGACCGAGGGCGACTGGTCGTAGATGACGGCGAGTGTGCGCAGGTCGTCCTGGCGGATCGAGAGCACCTTGCCGTTGTAGTCACCGCGCTGGGACTGGATCGTGGCGGCATACCGCTGCAGCGGTCCCGCCTTCTCGGCCGGAACATGGGCCAGCCGCTCCAGGTCCAGGACCAGCTTCGGCGGCGGCTCGGCGGCGCCGCCCGGGGTGGTGCCCGGCAGTAGCTCCTGCACGGGAACGCCATAGAAATCGGCCAGCTCGGCAAGACGCTGCACGGTCACGGCGCGGTCGCCGCGCTCGTAGGAACCGACCACGACGGCCTTCCAGCGCCCCTGGGACTTCTCCTCGACACCGTGGAGGGAAAGGCCCTGCTGGGTGCGGATGGCCCGGAGCTTGGCCCCGAGCTGTTTGGCGTATTCGCTGGACATATAGCTCCCCGGACACTGTGTCGACGCGGTTGGGTCTTTTCCAGGCCGCGCGGCTGGTAACTCACTGTGAGGTTACGCAGCGTTACTCTGCTGCGTCAAGCCGAATGGTCCGCACCGATGCTTCCGTGGTAACGGCCGCCGATTGAGCCATAGGGGTGAATGAGAGGCGCCGTTCGGGCCTGCTACCGTGGATGGCGCAATTCCGACGTCCTTTAAGGTCCGTCCCGTGAGGCGGAGAAGGAGGTCCGTTTCCACATGGACACTCAGCACGGCACCAAGCACGACGGTCAGTCCGACAAGCAGCACGACGCACAGCAGGACCCTCAACAGTCCGATGCCCGGCCCGTTCTCGAAGGCCCCGACATCGCGCGGGTGTTGACCCGCATCGCCCACGAGATCGTCGAACGTGCCAAGGGTGCCGACGACGTGGTGCTCCTCGGCATTCCGACCCGGGGCGTCTTCCTCGCCCAGCGGCTCGCGGCCAAGTTGGAGCAGATCACCGAGCGCAAGATCCCCGTCGGGTCGCTCGACATCACCATGTACCGCGACGACCTGCGCATGCACCCGCCGCGTGCGCTGGCCCGCACCGACATCCCCGGCGACGGCCTCGACGGCAAGCTGGTCGTCCTCGTCGACGACGTGCTCTTCTCCGGCCGCACCATCCGCGCCGCTCTCGACGCCCTGAACGACATCGGGCGACCGCGTGCCGTGCAGCTCGCGGTGCTGGTCGACAGAGGCCACCGCGAACTGCCCATCCGCGCCGACTACGTCGGCAAGAACCTCCCCACGTCGTTGCGGGAGACGGTCAAGGTCCAGCTCGCCGAGGAGGACGGTCGCGACACCGTGCTGCTCGGTGTCAAGCAGACCGCTCCGGGCGCGCCGCACTAGCTCCCCGGCGTACGGCACTGTCGTACGCCCCGCTCCAGCGCTCCCGCCTGCCCGGATTCTCCCGAAACTGAACTGTCTTACGGAGCCTGAAAGATGCAGCGTCATCTCATCTCGGCCGCCGACCTCACCCGCGACGACGCCGTCCTGATCCTCGACACCGCCGAGGAGATGGCCCGGGTCGCCGACCGGCCGATCAAGAAACTGCCGACCCTGCGCGGCCGGACCGTCGTCAACCTCTTCTTCGAGGACTCCACCCGGACCCGAATCTCCTTCGAGGCCGCCGAGAAGCGGCTGTCCGCGGACGTCATCAACTTCTCCGCCAAGGGATCCAGCGTCTCCAAGGGCGAGTCCCTGAAGGACACGGCCCAGACCCTGGAGGCCATGGGCGTCGACGCCGTCGTCATCCGGCACGGTGCCTCCGGAGCGCCGTACCGCCTGGCCAACTCCGGCTGGATCGACGCCGCCGTCATCAACGCCGGCGACGGTACCCACCAGCACCCCACCCAGGCGCTGCTCGACGCCTTCACCATGCGCCGTCGGCTCGTCGGCCGGGACGCCGGCCTCGGCCAGGACCTCGCCGGCAGGCACATCACGATCGTCGGCGACATCCTGCACAGCCGGGTGGCCCGCTCCAACGTCGACCTGCTGCACACCCTCGGCGCCGAGGTCACCCTCGTCGCCCCGCCCACCCTGGTACCGGTCGGCGTCGAGACCTGGCCCTGCGAGATCTCGTACGACCTCGACAGCACGCTGCCGAAGTCCGACGCGGTGATGATGCTGCGCGTGCAGCAAGAGCGCATGAACGCGGCGTTCTTCCCGACCGAGCGCGAGTACGCGCGGCGCTACGGCCTCGACGGCGAGCGCATGGCGCGGATGCCCGAGCACGCCATCGTGATGCATCCCGGTCCGATGGTCCGGGGCATGGAGATCACCGCCGAGGTCGCCGACTCCGAGCGCTGCACCGTCGTCGAGCAGGTCGCAAACGGAGTCTCCATCCGGATGGCGGTCCTGTACCTGCTTCTGGGGGGCAACGAACCCGCCGTCAGCCACGCCCGTATCGAGGAGAAGTAAGACACATGAGCAAGATCCTGATCCGTGGTGCCAAGGTGCTCGGCGGCGAGGCGCAGGACGTCCTGATCGACGGCGAGGTCATCGAGGCCGTCGGTACGGGACTGTCAGCAGAGGGTGCCGGTCGTGCCGGAGGCGCGCACGATGTGGTCTGTGTCGAAGCCGACGGCAAGGTGCTGCTGCCGGGCCTGGTCGACCTGCACACCCATCTGCGCGAGCCCGGCCGCGAGGACTCCGAGACCGTGCTGACCGGTACCCGCGCGGCCGCCTCCGGCGGCTACACCGCCGTGTTCGCCATGGCCAACACCTTCCCGGTCGCCGACACCGCCGGTGTGGTCGAGCAGGTCTACCGGCTCGGCCAGGAGAGCGGCTACTGCGATGTGCAGCCGATCGGCGCCGTCACGGTCGGTCTGGAGGGCCGCAAGCTCGCCGAGCTGGGCGCCATGCACGAGTCGGCGGCCGGTGTCACCGTCTTCTCCGACGACGGCAAGTGCGTCGACGACGCCGTGATCATGCGCCGGGCCCTGGAGTACGTGAAGGCCTTCGGGGGAGTGGTCGCGCAGCACGCCCAGGAACCGCGGCTGACCGAGGGCGCCCAGATGAACGAGGGCGTCGTCTCCGCCCAGCTGGGGCTCGGCGGCTGGCCGGCGGTGGCCGAAGAATCGATCATCGCCCGGGATGTCCTGCTCGCCGAGCACGTCGGCTCCCGCGTCCACATCTGCCATCTGTCGACCGCCGGCTCGGTGGAGATCGTCCGCTGGGCCAAGTCTCGCGGCATCGACGTCACGGCCGAGGTCACCCCGCACCACCTGCTCCTCACCGAAGAGCTGGTGCGGACCTACAACCCGGTCTTCAAGGTGAACCCGCCGCTGCGCACCGAGCGTGACGTGTACGCCCTGCGCGAGGCGCTCGCCGACGGCACCATCGACATCGTCGCCACCGACCACGCCCCGCACCCGCACGAGGACAAGGACTGCGAGTGGGCCGCGGCCGCCATGGGCATGGTCGGGCTGGAGACCGCGTTGTCAGTGGTCCAGGAGACGATGGTCGACACCGGGCTGCTCGACTGGGCCCAGGTCGCCGACCGGATGTCCGTCAAGCCCGCGCAGATCGGGCGGACGAAGGGCCACGGCCGTCCCGTCTCGGCAGGTGAGCCCGCCAACCTCACGCTCGTCGACACGGCATACCGTGGGTCCGTGGACCCCGCGGGCTTCGCCTCGCGCAGCCGGAACACCCCGTACGAGGGGCGTGAGCTGCCGGGCCGTGTCACGCACACGTGGCTCCGGGGCAAGGCCACGCTCGTCGACGGGAAGCTCACGTGACACCTGTAATCCTGCTGGCCGCCGAGAAGGAATCGGCCGAGGTCACCGACTGGGCCGCCCGCGTCGGCTGGCTCGTCGGACTCGCGCTCTTCGTCGCGCTCGTCTACTGGCTGATGCGCGAGGGCTGGAAATGGCGCGGCACCCTCCAGGGCGACCTGCCCGAGCTGCCCGCGGCGCCGGACGAGCCCGGCGAGGCGACCCTGACGATGAGCGGCCGCTACCACGGCTCGACCACCGCCGGACACTGGCTCGACCGCATCGTGGCGCACGGCCTGGGCACCCGCAGCCTGGTCGAGCTCACCCTGACGGACGCGGGACTGGACGTCGTACGCCCGGGAGCGACGGATTTCTTCGTCCCGCTGGAGTCCCTGCGTGAGGCCCGGCTCGACAAGGGCATCGCCGGCAAGGTCCTCACCGAGGGCGGTCTGCTCGTGGTCACCTGGGCGCACGGCGACCGGCTGATCGACTCCGGGTTCCGCTCCGAGCGCGCGGCCGAGCACACCGAGTGGGTCGACGTCATCAACTCCATGATCAAAAAACCGATCACAACAACCACGGAAGGCGCCGAACGATGACGACCTCCACCAAGGGATCCGTGAAGGTTCCCGCCGTACTCGTCCTGGAGGACGGCCGGGTCTTCAACGGCCGTGCCTACGGGGCCGTGGGGGCGACCTTCGGCGAAGCAGTGTTCTCCACCGGCATGACCGGCTACCAGGAGACCCTCACCGACCCCTCGTACCACCGCCAGGTCGTCGTGATGACTGCCCCGCACGTGGGCAACACCGGGGTCAACGACGAGGACCCCGAGTCGAAGCGGATCTGGGTCGCCGGATACGTGGTGCGCGACCCCGCGCGCGTGCCGTCCAACTGGCGCTCCCGCCGCTCGCTCGACGAGGAACTGCGCCAACAGGGCGTCGTCGGCATCTCCGGCGTCGACACGCGCGCGCTGACGCGCCATCTGCGGGAGCGCGGCGCCATGCGCGTCGGCATCTTCTCCGGCAATGCGCTGCCCGACGAGGGCACCCTGCTCGCCGAGGTGCGAAAGGCCCCCGAGATGAAGGGCGCCGACCTGTCGGCGGAGGTCGCCACCAAGGAGGCGTACGTCGTCCCGGCGATCGGCGAGAAGAGGTTCACCGTCGCGGCGGTCGACCTCGGCATCAAGGGCATGACCCCGCACCGGATGGCCGAGCGCGGCATCGAGGTGCACGTGTTGCCCGCCACGGCGAGCGCCGAGGAGGTGTACGCCGTCCAGCCCGACGGCGTGTTCTTCTCCAACGGACCCGGTGACCCGGCCACCGCCGACCACCCGGTCTCGGTGATGCGGGCGGTCCTGGAGCGCGGCACCCCGCTCTTCGGCATCTGCTTCGGCAACCAGATCCTGGGCCGCGCGCTCGGCTTCGGCACCTTCAAGCTGAAGTACGGTCACCGCGGCATCAACCAGCCGGTGCAGGACCGTACGACCGGCAAGGTCGAGGTCACCGCGCACAATCACGGCTTCGCCGTCGACGCCCCGCTCGACCGAGTCTCCGACACCCCCTACGGCCGCGCCGAGGTCTCCCACGTCTGCCTCAACGACAACGTGGTGGAGGGACTCCGCCTCCTCGACCGACCGGCCTTCAGCGTCCAGTACCACCCCGAAGCGGCAGCCGGCCCGCACGACGCCGCCTACCTGTTCGACCGCTTCGTATCCCTGATGGAGGGCCAGCGTGCCTAAGCGCACCGATATCCAGTCCGTCCTGGTCATCGGCTCCGGCCCGATCGTCATCGGCCAGGCCGCCGAGTTCGACTACTCCGGCACCCAGGCGTGCCGCGTCCTGAAGGCCGAGGGCCTCAGGGTCATCCTGGTCAACTCCAACCCGGCGACGATCATGACCGACCCGGAGATCGCCGACGCCACCTACGTCGAGCCGATCACCCCGGAGTTCGTCGAGAAGATCATCGCCAAGGAGCGGCCGGACGCCCTGCTGCCGACGCTCGGCGGCCAGACCGCCCTCAACACCGCGATCTCCATGCACGAGCAGGGTGTGCTGGAGAAGTACGGTGTCGAGCTGATCGGCGCCAACGTCGAGGCGATCAACAAGGGCGAGGACCGCGACCTCTTCAAGGACGTCGTCGAGGCCGTCCGCCAGAAGATCGGGCACGGCGAGTCCGCCCGGTCCTACATCTGCCACTCGATGGACGACGTGCTGAAGGGGGTCGAGCAGCTCGGCGGCTACCCCGTCGTCGTGCGCCCCTCCTTCACCATGGGCGGCGCCGGCTCCGGCTTCGCCCACGACGAGGAGGAGCTGCGCCGCATCGCCGGCCAGGGCCTCACCCTCTCGCCGACCACCGAGGTGCTCCTGGAGGAGTCCATCCTCGGCTGGAAGGAGTACGAGCTGGAGCTGATGCGCGACAAGAACGACAACGTCGTGGTCGTCTGCTCCATCGAGAACTTCGACCCGATGGGCGTGCACACCGGCGACTCGATCACGGTCGCGCCCGCGATGACGCTGACCGACCGCGAGTACCAGCGCCTGCGTGACATCGGCATCGCGATCATCCGCGAGGTCGGCGTCGACACCGGCGGCTGCAACATCCAGTTCGCGGTCGACCCGAAGGACGGCCGCATCATCGTCATCGAGATGAACCCGCGCGTCTCGCGTTCCTCGGCGCTCGCCTCCAAGGCCACCGGCTTCCCGATCGCGAAGATCGCCGCCAAGCTGGCCGTCGGCTACACCCTCGACGAGATCCCGAACGACATCACGGAGAAGACTCCGGCGTCCTTCGAGCCGACCCTCGACTACGTGGTCGTCAAGGCCCCGCGGTTCGCCTTCGAGAAGTTCCCCTCGGCCGACGCCACGCTGACCACGACCATGAAGTCGGTCGGCGAGGCCATGGCGATCGGCCGCAACTTCACCGAGGCCTTCCAGAAGGCGCTCCGCTCGCTGGAGAAGAAGGGCTCGCAGTTCACCTTCGTCGGCGAGACGGGTGACAAGAAGGAGCTCCTGGAGGCTTCGGTCCGTCCGACCGACGGCCGGATCAACACGGTCATGCAGGCGATCCGGGCCGGTGCCACGCCGGAGGAGATCTTCGCGTACACGAAGATCGACCCCTGGTTCGTGGACCAGCTCTTCCTGATCAAGGAGGTGGCGGACGAGCTCGCCGCCGCCGAGCGCCTGGACGCCGAACTGCTCGGCGAAGCAAAGCGGCACGGCTTCTCCGACCACCAGATCGGGGAGATCCGGGGCCTGCGCGAGGACGTGGTGCGCGAGGTGCGCCACGCGCTGGGCGTACGCCCGGTGTACAAGACGGTCGACACCTGCGCCGCCGAGTTCGCCGCGAAGACGCCGTACTTCTACTCCTCCTACGACGAGGAGAGCGAGGTCGCCCCGCGCGAGAAGCCGGCCGTCATCATCCTGGGCTCCGGACCCAACCGCATCGGCCAGGGCATCGAGTTCGACTACTCCTGCGTCCACGCCTCCTTCGCGCTGTCGGACGCCGGGTACGAGACGGTGATGGTCAACTGCAACCCGGAGACCGTCTCCACGGACTACGACACCTCCGACCGCCTGTACTTCGAGCCGCTGACGCTGGAGGACGTGCTGGAGATCGTCCACGCGGAGTCGCTGGCCGGTCCGATCGCGGGCGTGGTCGTGCAACTCGGCGGCCAGACCCCGCTGGGCCTGTCGCAGGCCCTGAAGGACAACGGCGTGCCCGTCGTCGGCACGCCCCCCGAGGCGATCCACGCCGCCGAGGACCGCGGCGCCTTCGGCCGTGTCCTCGCCGAGGCGGGCCTCCCGGCCCCCAAGCACGGCACCGCCACCACGTTCGCGGGGGCAAAGACCATCGCCGACGAGATCGGCTACCCCGTGCTCGTCCGGCCGTCGTACGTCCTCGGCGGGCGCGGCATGGAGATCGTGTACGACGAGACCCGGCTGGAGTCGTACATCGCCGAGTCGACCGAGATCAGCCCCTCCCGCCCGGTCCTGGTCGACCGCTTCCTCGACGACGCGATAGAGATCGACGTCGACGCGCTCTACGACGGCACGGAGCTCTACCTCGGTGGCGTCATGGAGCACATCGAGGAGGCCGGAATCCACTCCGGCGACTCCGCGTGCGCGCTCCCGCCGATCACACTCGGCGGCTTCGACATCAAGCGTCTGCGGGCCTCCACGGAGGCCATCGCCAAGGGCGTCGGGGTGCGCGGCCTGATCAACATCCAGTTCGCGATGGCGGGCGACATCCTGTACGTCCTCGAAGCCAACCCGCGTGCCTCCCGCACCGTCCCCTTCACCTCGAAGGCGACCGCGGTGCCGCTGGCGAAGGCCGCCGCCCGGATCTCCCTGGGCGCGACCATCGCCGAGCTGCGCGCCGAGGGACTGCTCCCGGCGACCGGCGACGGCGGCGAACTCCCGCTCGACGCGCCGATCTCCGTGAAGGAGGCGGTCATGCCGTGGTCCCGCTTCCGTGACGTCCACGGCCGCGGAGTCGACACGATCCTCGGCCCGGAGATGCGCTCCACCGGCGAGGTCATGGGCATCGACTCCGTATTCGGCACGGCGTACGCCAAGTCGCAGGCAGGCGCCTACGGTCCGCTGCCGACGAAGGGCCGCGCCTTCATCTCGGTCGCCAACCGGGACAAGCGCTCGATGATCTTCCCGGCCCGCGAGCTGGTCGCACACGGCTTCGAGCTGCTCGCCACCTCCGGCACGGCCGAGGTCCTCAAGCGCAACGGCATCAACGCCACCGTCGTGCGCAAGCAGAGCGAGGGCGCCGGCCCGAACGGCGAGAAGACCATCGTCCAGCTCATCCACGACGGCGAGGTCGACCTCATCGTCAACACCCCGTACGGCACCGGCGGCCGCCTCGACGGCTACGACATCCGTACGGCCGCCGTGGCGCGGTCCGTGCCGTGCCTCACGACGGTCCAGGCACTCGCCGCGGCCGTCCAGGGCATCGACGCCCTCAAACACGGCGACGTGGGTGTCCGTTCGCTCCAGGAACACGCGGAACACCTGACCGCGGCCCGCGACTAGCAGCCCTGAGGGGGACACCGGAAACGGTGTCCCCCTCTTCATGAGGACCCCTGTCCTCATGAGGACTTCCGAGGACTTCTGAGGACTCTCGAGATGTACAAGCAATTCTTCCGTCTGGTTTTCACCCGGATGGACCCGGAGCAGGCCCACCACCTGGCCTTCCGCTGGATCCGGTTCGCCGTCCGCATCCCCGTGCTGCGCACCTTCGTGGCCGCCGCGCTCGCCCCCCGGTACAAGGAACTGCGCACGGAGGCGTTCGGACTGCGGATGCACGGCCCCTTCGGGCTCGCCGCGGGCTTCGACAAGAACGCCGTCGCCGTCGACGGCATGGCGATGCTCGGCTTCGACCATGTCGAGATCGGCACGGTCACGGGCGAGCCGCAGCCGGGCAATCCCAAGAAGCGGCTGTTCCGCCTCGTGCAGGACCGAGCGCTGGTCAACCGCATGGGCTTCAACAACGAGGGCTCGCTGGCCGTCGCGGCCCGCCTGGCGTCCCGTACGCCCGTCTTCAGGACGGTCGTGGGCGTGAACATCGGCAAGACCAAGGCCGTCCCGGAGTCCGAGGCCGTCGGCGACTACGTGAAGTCGACCGAGCGGCTGGCTGCGTACGCGGACTACCTGGTCGTGAACGTGTCGTCGCCGAACACGCCCGGGCTGCGCAACCTGCAGGCCACCGAGGCGCTGCGCCCGCTGCTGAGCGCCGTGCGCGAGGCCGCCGACCGTACGGTCACCTCGCGCCGCGTCCCGCTGCTGGTGAAGATCGCACCCGACCTCGCCGACGAGGACGTCGACGCGGTCGCCGACCTGGCCGTCGAACTCGGTCTGGACGGGATCATCGCCACCAACACCACCATCGCGCGCGAGGGCCTCGGCCTGGCATCCGAGCCCTCACTGGTGAAGGAGACCGGCGGCCTGTCCGGAGCACCCCTGAAGGCACGCTCCCTGGAGGTCCTGCGCCGCCTCTACGCGCGCGTGGGCGACCGGATCACCCTCGTGGGTGTCGGGGGCGTCCAGGACGCCGAGGACGCCTGGCAGCGCATCCTGGCGGGTGCCACGCTGGTCCAGGGATACAGCGCCTTCATCTACGAGGGGCCGTTTTACGCTCGCGGCCTCCACAAGGGCCTCGCCGCCCGCCTGAGCGCGAGCCCCTACGCCACCCTCGCCGACGCGGTCGGCGCGGACGTGAGGAAGACGGCATGACCGAGCCCTTCGGCGCGCGCCTGCGCCGCGCCATGGACGAACGCGGCCCCCTGTGCGTGGGCATCGACCCGCATGCCTCCCTGCTCGCCGAGTGGGGCCTGGACGACGACGTGAGGGGTCTGGAGCGGTTCAGCCGCACGGTCGTCGAGGCGATGGCCGACCGGGTCGCGGTGCTCAAGCCGCAGAGCGCCTTCTTCGAGCGCTTCGGCTCACGCGGTGTCGCCGTCCTGGAGACCTCGGTCGAGCAGGCGCGGGCGGCCGGCGCGCTGGTCGTGATGGACGCCAAGCGCGGCGACATCGGCTCGACCATGGCCGCGTACGCCGAGTCCTTCCTCCACCGGGACGCCCCGCTGTTCTCGGACGCCCTGACCGTCTCGCCGTATCTCGGCTACGGATCGCTGTCTCCCGCCGTCGCGCTGGCGCGGGAGAACGGCGCGGGCCTGTTCGTGCTGGCCCTGACCTCCAACCCGGAAGGCGGCGAGGTCCAGCACGCGGTCCGTGCGGACGGCCGGACCGTCGGTGCGGCGATGCTGGCCCACCTGGCGGCCGAGAACGCGGGGGAGCAGCCCCTGGGATCCTTCGGGGCGGTCGTCGGCGCCACGCTGGGCGACCTGTCGTCCTACGAGCTGGACATCAACGGTCCCCTCCTGGCACCGGGCATCGGAGCACAGGGGGCGACTCCGGCGGACCTGCCCGACGTCTTCGGGGCCGCGGTGCGCAATGTCCTGCCGAACGTCAGCCGGGGTGTTCTGCGTCACGGTCCCGACGTCGCCGCGCTGCGAGCTGCTGCGGACCGGTTCGCGGAGGAGATCCGGGCGGCTGTGGACGCCTCCTGAGTGTTTCGGGTCCTTCGGTCAAGTCCTCCGATGAGTGGTTCGAGGCCGACTTGAGTCTGAATACATACTCAAATCCTGGGCAATATGTTCGAAATGTCCGACCTGGCAAAGGCTGACCAGGACTTTTCCGCTGTTCTCGCTGACTCTGGCGGACTTGCCCGCTAGTCTCCGAGCAGAGTGAACGGGCAAGCGTGTTGCTCGTGGCTCCCCAGGTGTGGGGCGAATAGGTTCCTCACCGGTCCGTATCCGACAGTTCGACATCCGAGGTGACGTAGGCGTGGCTCTTCCGCCCCTTACCCCTGAACAGCGCGCAGCCGCGCTCGAAAAGGCCGCCGCGGCTCGCCGGGAGCGGGCCGAGGTCAAGAATCGACTCAAGCACTCCGGCGCCTCCCTGCATGAGGTCATCAAGCAGGGCCAGGAAAACGACGTCATCGGCAAGATGAAGGTCTCCGCCCTGCTTGAGTCCCTGCCTGGCGTGGGCAAGGTCCGCGCCAAGCAGATCATGGAGCGACTCGGCATCTCCGAGAGCCGCCGTGTACGCGGTCTCGGTTCCAACCAGATCGCCTCCCTGGAGCGTGAGTTCGGCAGCACCGGTTCCTGAACCCGGGCACTCCGGACAGGGCGTCCCGGGCACTCCGGGACAGCTGGAATAATCGCTGCATGAGTGAACGTCCTCGGCTGACCGTGCTCTCCGGCCCCTCCGGGGTCGGCAAGAGCACGGTCGTCGCCCATATGCGCAAGGAACACCCCGAGGTCTGGCTCTCGGTGTCGGCGACGACCCGTAGGCCCCGCCCCGGCGAGAAGCACGGAGTCCAGTACTTCTTCGTCACCGACGAGGAGATGGACAAGCTGATCGCCAACGGCGAGCTGCTGGAGTGGGCCGAGTTCGCCGGCAACCGGTACGGCACGCCGCGTGCTGCCGTGCTGGAGCGCCTGGAGGCGGGGGAACCCGTCCTCCTGGAGATCGACCTCCAGGGTGCCCGGCAGGTCCGGGAGTCCATGAAGGACGCCCAACTGGTGTTCCTGGCTCCGCCCTCCTGGGAGGAGCTGGTGCGCAGACTCACCGGCCGGGGCACCGAGCCGCCCGAGGTGATCGAGCGGCGTCTGGACGCGGCGAAGGTCGAACTGGCGGCCGAGCCGGAGTTCGACGTGACCCTGGTCAACACCTCCGTCGAGGACGTGGCGCGTGAGCTGCTAGCCTTGATGGATGTTGTGTGATCGCGGGTACTCCGGGATTCTGACGGGCTCAGTGATCACGACCGATCTTTTCCCATCCATCGGAAGGTAGAGCGTGTCCTCTTCCATCTCCGCGCCCGAGGGCATCATCAACCCGCCGATCGACGAGCTCCTCGAGGCCACCGACTCGAAGTACAGCCTCGTGATCTACGCGGCCAAGCGGGCCCGCCAGATCAACGCGTACTACTCGCAGCTCGGCGAGGGCCTCCTCGAGTACGTCGGTCCGCTCGTCGACACTCACGTCCACGAGAAGCCGCTCTCGATCGCCCTCCGCGAGATCAACGCGGGTCTGCTGACGTCCGAGGCCATCGAGGGCCCGGCTCAGTAGTATTTTCGGATTGCAGTTGACTTTTCCACAGGCCCCGGCAGCGCGACTGCCGGGGCCTGTGGTCTGCTCGGGGTGCGGGGATCGGCCTCGCGATGATGCAGCATGGAGCCGAACGCCGGGAGTCGCGGCGTACCTGTTCCGAGGTCCGGGGAGAGACGGTGGACAAGCCCAAGGTCGTTCTGGGGGTCAGCGGCGGCATCGCCGCGTACAAGGCCTGTGAGCTGCTGCGCAGACTGACCGAGTCGGGGCATGACGTGCGCGTCGTCCCCACCGCCTCCGCCCTGCACTTCGTCGGCGCCGCCACCTGGTCCGCCCTCTCCGGCAATCCGGTCTCGACCGAGGTGTGGGACGACGTCCACGAGGTCCCGCACGTCCGCATCGGCCAGCACGCCGACCTGGTCGTGGTCGCCCCGGCCACTGCGGACATGCTGGCGAAGGCGGCCCACGGCCTCGCCGACGACCTCCTCACCAACACTCTGCTCACCGCCCGCTGCCCGGTCGTCTTCGCGCCCGCCATGCACACGGAGATGTGGGAGCACCCGGCCACCCAGGAGAACGTGGCGACACTGCGCCGCCGGGGCGCGGTCGTCATCGAGCCGGCCGTCGGCCGGCTCACCGGCGTCGACACCGGCAAGGGCCGGCTGCCCGACCCCGCCGAGATCTTCGAGGTCTGCCGCCGGGTGCTCGCCAGAGGAGTGAGGGAACCGGACCTCGTGGGCCGGCACGTGGTCGTGAGCGCCGGGGGCACCCGCGAGCCCCTGGACCCCGTCCGCTTCCTCGGCAACCGCTCCTCCGGCAAGCAGGGCTACGCCCTCGCCCGTACCGCCGCCGCCCGGGGCGCCCGGGTGACGCTGGTCGCGGCGAACACCGGTCTGCCGGACCCCGCGGGTGTGGACGTGGTCCCGGTCGGGACGGCGGTGCAGTTGCGGGAGGCGGTCCTGAAGGCGGCCGCCGACGCCGGCGCGGTCGTGATGGCCGCCGCGGTCGCCGACTTCCGTCCGGGCACCTACGCGGCCGGGAAGATCAAGAAGAAGGACGGTCAGGATCCGGACCCGATCGTGCTCGTACGGAATCCGGACATCCTTGCGGAGATCTCCGCCGACCGGGCTCGCCCGGGCCAGGTGGTCGTCGGTTTCGCCGCCGAGACGGACGACGTGCTGGCCAACGGCCGTGCGAAGCTCCGGCGCAAGGGCTGCGACCTGCTCGTGGTGAACGAGGTGGGGGAGCGCAAGACGTTCGGCTCCGAGGAGAACGAGGCCTTGGTCCTGGGCGCCGACGGCAGCGAGACACCGGTCCCGCACGGGCCCAAGGAAGCCTTGGCCGAAACCGTGTGGGACCTGGTCGTCGAGCGTCTGGGCTGAGGCCTCGTTTCTGCTCAAGAATCGCTCAGGCCTCGCACATTGGGGCGTGGCGTCGCTGGCCAAGCACGCTCGGGATTGGGCAGAATGCCCGTGCCGCAGGTCACAGCACTCCCGAGAGGCGAGACAGGAGGCCCGCTGGCATAGTGCGACCGATAAACTGTTCTCGGACGACGCCGGGCGCAGCCCCCGTCCCGTCCGCCAATGATCAGCCAGCAGCCGCTGCAACCCCAGGGAGCGTTGTGTCCCGTCGCCTGTTCACCTCGGAGTCCGTGACCGAGGGCCACCCCGACAAGATCGCTGACCAGATCAGCGACACCATTCTCGACGCGCTGCTCAAGGAGGACCCGACGTCCCGGGTCGCCGTCGAGACGCTGATCACGACCGGCCTGGTGCATGTGGCCGGTGAGGTCACCACCAAGACCTACGCCCCCATCGCGCAGCTCGTGCGCGACAAGATCCTGGAGATCGGCTACGACTCCTCGAAGAAGGGCTTCGACGGCGCCTCCTGCGGTGTGTCGGTGTCCATCGGCGCGCAGTCCCCGGACATCGCCCAGGGTGTCGACACGGCCTACGAGAACCGCGTCGAGGGTGACGAGGACGAGCTGGACCGCCAGGGCGCGGGTGACCAGGGTCTGATGTTCGGCTACGCGACGGACGAGACCCCCACCCTGATGCCGCTGCCGATCTTCCTGGCGCACCGGCTCTCGAAGCGTCTGTCCGAGGTCCGCAAGAACGGCACCATCCCCTACCTGCGCCCGGACGGCAAGACGCAGGTCACCATCGAGTACGACGGTGACAAGGCAGTCCGCCTGGACACGGTCGTGGTCTCCTCCCAGCACGCCAGCGACATCGACCTGGAGTCGCTGCTGGCCCCCGACATCCGCGAGTTCGTGGTGGAGCCGGAGCTGAAGGCCCTGCTCGACGAGGGCATCAAGCTGGAGACCGAGAACTACCGCCTCCTGGTCAACCCGACCGGCCGCTTCGAGATCGGCGGCCCGATGGGCGACGCCGGCCTGACCGGCCGCAAGATCATCATCGACACGTACGGCGGCATGGCCCGCCACGGCGGCGGTGCCTTCTCGGGCAAGGACCCGTCCAAGGTGGACCGCTCGGCGGCGTACGCGATGCGCTGGGTCGCCAAGAACGTCGTGGCCGCGGGTCTGGCCTCGCGCTGCGAGGTCCAGGTGGCGTACGCGATCGGCAAGGCCGAGCCGGTCGGCCTGTTCGTGGAGACCTTCGGCACGGCCAAGATCGACACCGACCGGATCGAGAAGGCGATCGACGAGGTCTTCGACCTGCGTCCGGCCGCCATCATCCGCGACCTCGACCTGCTCCGCCCGATCTACGCCCAGACCGCGGCGTACGGTCACTTCGGCCGTGAGATCCCCGAGTTCACGTGGGAGAACACGGACCGTGTGGAGGCGCTGCGGAAGGCAGTGGGTCTGTAGACACACGGCTCGCCGCGAGGCCCGGTTCCCTGGTGGGAGCCGGGCCTCGGTCTTGTTCTCTTCCGCGGACCCAGGGCTCTGCCGGCTGCGGCTCCACCGCGATCCGGTCGGGGCCGCGGTCCGATGCCGGGACGGAACCTCGCCGGACCGGTGACGGTGACGGTGACCAGGCTGCGGTCGCGCGGGCGGCCGGAGCCATCGACTGCATCGTGGCGGACGAGAGGGAAACCACCGTGGAGCCCCGGGCCCGGTCGAATGTCAGTGGGGTCTGGTACCAATGATGCTGTGAGCAGCGGGAACGAGGATCCGGAGCGTGCGGCGCAGGACGCGGCGCCCGAGCAGCTCGCGCTCATCCGGGAGAGCGTGCGCAGGGCGAAGACGCCGCGGGCCAAGCCGCGGACCTGGCGGGGCGCCGCGCTGGCCGGGGAACTGCCCGTCGCCCGGGTGCTGGTGGACAAGGGGGTGCTGCACCTCGACCGGTACTTCGACTACGCGGTCCCGGAAGACCTGGACGCCGACGCACAGCCAGGTGTGCGGGTGCGGGTGCGCTTCGGGGCCGGGAGGCACCGGGTGCGGGACGGGCGGCGTGAGGGCGGAGGGCTGATCGACGGGTTCCTCGTCGAGCGGCTCGCCGAATCCGACTACTCCGGGCCGCTGGCCGCACTGGCCCAGGTCGTGTCGCCCGAGCCCGTGCTCGGCGAGGAACTGCTCGGGCTGGCCAGGGCCGTCGCCGACCGGTACGCGGGCAGCCTCGCCGATGTGCTCCAGCTCGCCGTGCCACCGCGCAACGCGCGAGCCGAGCAGCGGCCCTCGCCCGCTCCGCTGCCGCCTCCCGCCGCGCCGGACCCGGGGACCTGGGGGCGGTACGAGCACGGGGCCGCGTTCCTGGAGTCGCTGTCCGCCGGAGGCGCCCCGCGCGCGGTGTGGAACGCGTTGTCGGGGCCGGAGTGGAGTGACGAGCTGGCCCGGGCCGTCGTGGCGACGCTGGCCTCCGGGCGCGGTGCGTTGGTCGTCCTCCCCGACGGCAGGGCGGTCGCACGGGTCGACGCCGCGCTGACCGCGCTGCTGGGGGAGGGGCGGCACGCGGTGCTCACCGCCGACGTCGGCCCCGAGAAACGGTATCGGGAGTGGCTGGCCGTGCGGCGGGGGAGTGTGCGGGCCGTCGTGGGGACCCGGGCCGCCATGTTCGCTCCGGTGCGGGACCTGGGCCTGGTCGCCATGTGGGAGGACGGCGACGACAGCCACAGCGAACAGCACGCACCCCAGCCGCATGCGCGGGAGGTGCTGCTGCTACGGGCAGCTCAGGACAAGTGCGGCTTCCTGCTCGGAAGTTGGAGCTGCACCGTGGAGGCAGCGCAGCTCGTGGAGAGCGGATGGGCGCGGCCGCTCGTCGCCGGGCGGGACCAGGTGCGGGCCGCCGCGCCACTGGTCAGGACCGTGGGCGACGGGGACCTCGCGCGGGACGAGGCGGCGCGGGCCGCGCGGCTGCCGACCCTCGCCTGGCAAGCCGTCAGAGAAGGACTTCGGCACGGGCCGGTGCTGGTGCAGGTGCCCCGGCGGGGATACGTCCCGAGGATGGCCTGCGCCGCCTGTCGGGCGCCCGCGCGGTGCCGGCACTGCTCCGGGCCCCTGGAGGCACAGGAGTCCGGGGCCGCGCTGCGCTGCGGGTGGTGCGGGCGGGAGGACGGCGCCTGGCACTGTCCGGAGTGCGGGGGGTTCCGGCTGCGGGCGCAGGTCGTGGGGGCGCGGCGCACCGCCGAGGAGCTGGGGCGGGCGTTTCCGACGGTCCCGGTACGGACGTCGGGACGCGAGCAGGTGCTGGACACCGTGCCCGGGGCACCCGCGCTGGTGGTGAGCACGCCGGGGGCCGAACCGGTCGCCGAGGGCGGCTACGCGGCGGCTCTGCTGCTGGACGGGTGGGCCATGCTGGGGCGGCCGGACCTGCGCGCCGGTGAGGAGGCGCTGCGGCGGTGGATCGGCGCGGCCGCTCTGGTACGCCCGCAGGGAGCTGGGGGCACCGTCGTGGTGGTCGCCGAGCCCACGCTGCGGCCCGTCCAGGCACTGGTGCGATGGGACCCGGTGGGGCACGCGGTGCGGGAGCTGGCCGAGCGGGCCGAGCTGGGTTTCCCGCCGGTGTCGCGGATGGCGGCCGTGTCGGGGGCCGCTGAGGCGGTCGCGGAGTTTCTGCGGGCGTCGGAACTGCCCCCGGACTCCCAGGTGTTGGGACCCGTGCCGGTGCCTGTCGTGACCGCGGGGCGTCCGCGCAGGGCGGGTGGGCCGCCTCCCGGGGAGCACTGGGAGCGGGCGTTGATCCGGGTGCCGCCGGGGAGCGGGGCGGCGTTGGCCTCCGCGCTGAAGGCGGCCCAGGCGGCGCGGATGGCGCGCGGCGGCACGGAGGCCGGGGTTCGGGTGCGGATCGATCCGCCCGACATCGGGTGAGCGGGCGACGGGCCGGGCCGGGCAGGTCCGTCAGAGTGGACGGTGGCGGTGGCCGTCGCGGTGGCGCCGCGCCCTCGCCGGAGTCTTCGGCCGGCCCGGGTTCTTGGCCCGGTGCCACGGCCACAACCCGGTCAGTGGACAGGGGCGGCACACGTCTGCCCTCCCGGAAGCGTGCCGGGAGGGCAGGGGCGGAATCGGTCAGCCGTTGCGCGGGGCCGGGAAGGCGGTGGGCCTGGCATCCTCGCGGAGGGACGGACTGCCCGCCGTGGGCTGGGTCGGCATGGAGCGGGCGGCGGGGACGGTCGGTACCGCGGAGATGCCCGGGCCCACGTTGACCGGGTGGGACCCCGTGGGTTCCGCGGCCCGCTCGGTCTCGGCGGCCGCCTGGGCGGCGGCACGGCGGGCGCCGTAGCGCCGGTGCACCGCCTGCTTGGTGACTCCGAGGGCGGAGCCCACGGCGTCCCACGAGAAACCGAGTGAACGGTCGAAGTCCACGGCGGCCGTCACCAAGGTCTCGACACTGTCCCGCAGTTCCTGGGCGAGACGGACCGTCGGGGCGGGGGCGCGTCCGTAGACGACGAAGCCCGTGGAGGGGCCGGAGCGGCGCGGGCGGTATACGTTGCCCAACTGGGCGGTGAGGGTGCGAAGTGCGTCCACCTGCCGGCGGACCCGCTCGATGTCCCGCACCAGCAAGTGCAGGCTGGCCCGAGCCTGGGCGTCGTGGGTTGCGTGGTCGGCCATGAACAAGCCTCTCGAACCGGCGTTGAAAAGGATCGGACCGCTCGAATGCGGCCCTTTGCGGTCAACTCTTTCTTGACCAACGCGGATTCGCGCCGCTGGTCACGCATCGGGGGCGTGTACGCATATTCGTACGCCCCTGGAGAGGGGATCGCGCCTCGGTCCGCGGCCTCGGATCTGTTTTCACATGCCGTTCGCCACCCGCGCGCCAGTCGTGGCCAGTTGGCCGGGAGACGGGCCCCTGCGGCGGGGGCGCCTGCCGTCGGCGGCTGTTCCGTACGAGGTCATAGACTTGGGCGTTGGCCGTATCCGCCCCCGCCCGAGAGGCCCGAACCCACCCATGAAGCTCGTCTTCGCCGGTACCCCCGAGGTCGCCGTTCCCGCTCTGGACGCTCTGCTCGCCTCCGGGCGGCACGAGGTGGCCGCTGTCGTCACGCGGCCCGACGCGCCGGCCGGGCGTGGGCGGAGGCTGGTCGCCTCTCCCGTCGCCGAGCGGGCCGAGGAGGCCGGGATCGAGGTGCTGAAGCCCGTCAAGCCGCGGGACCCGGCGTTCCTGGAGCGGCTGCGAGAGATCGCCCCGGACTGCTGTCCCGTCGTCGCCTACGGAGCCCTGCTGCCCCGAGTCGCCCTCGACATCCCCGCCCATGGCTGGGTCAACCTGCACTTCTCGCTGCTGCCCGCCTGGCGCGGCGCCGCTCCCGTGCAGCACTCCGTCATGGCGGGCGACGAGATCACGGGGGCCACCACCTTCCTCATCGAGGAGGGACTCGACTCCGGGCCCGTCTACGGGACGGTGACCGAGACCGTCCGGCCCACCGACACCAGCGGCGACCTGCTGACCCGGCTCGCCTTCGCCGGCGCCGGGCTGCTGACCGCCACCATGGACGGGATCGAGGACGGCTCGCTGAAGGCCGCACCGCAGCCTGCCGAGGGCGTCACCCAGGCCCCGAAGATCACCGTCGAGGACGCCCAGGTGGACTGGCACACGCCGGCGCTGCGGGTCGACCGGGTGGTGCGCGGATGCACCCCGGCCCCCGGCGCCTGGACCACCTTCCGCGGCGAGCGGCTCAAGCTCATCCAGGTCCGGCCCGTTCCCGAGCGCACCGACCTCGCGCCCGGGGTGCCGGCCGTCGGAAAGAACGACGTGCACGTGGGCACCGGCTCGTACGCCGTCGAGCTGCTGTGGGTGCAGGCCCAGGGCAAGAAGCCGATGCGGGCCGCCGACTGGGCCCGCGGCGTACGCATCGGCGGCGGCGAGACCCTCGGCGGGTGACGCGGAGGCCCGCGGACTTAGGCTTGGCGCGTACATCTTCCTGAAATCCGGAGCACCTTTTTCGTGAGCGACCAGCCCCGTCGGCCCGGCAAGACCGGCAAGCCCTACCGTCGGCCCCAGAAGGACCCCGTCCGCATGCTCGCCTTCGAGGCGCTGCGGGCCGTGGACGAGCGGGACGCGTACGCCAACCTCGTCCTGCCGCCCCTGCTGCGGAAGGCACGCGAGAAGGGCGGCTTCGACGGGCGGGACGCGGCCCTCGCGACGGAGCTGGTGTACGGGACGCTGCGGTGGCAGGGGACGTACGACGCCGTCATCGCCGCCTGTGTCGACCGGCCGCTGCGGGACGTCGACCCCCCGGTGCTCGACGTGCTCGGACTGGGAGTGCACCAGCTGCTCGGGACACGGATCCCGACGCATGCCGCGGTGTCCGCCTCCGTCGAGCTCGCCCGGGTCGTGCTCGGTGACGGGCGGGCCAAGTTCGTCAACGCGGTGCTGCGCAAGGTCGCGCAGGCCGATCTGGACGGGTGGCTCGAGAAGGTCGCCCCGCCCTACGAGGACGACCCCGAGGACCATCTGTCCGTCGTGCACTCGCACCCCCGCTGGGTCGTCTCCGCGCTGTGGGACTCGCTCGGCGGCGGGCGGGCCGGGATCGAGGAGCTGCTGGAGGCGGACAACGAGCGGCCCGAGGTGACCCTGGTCGCCCGGCCGGGGCGGTCCACGGCCGAGGAGCTCCTGAGGGAGGACGCGGCGCTGCCGGGGCGCTGGTCGCCGTACGCGGTGCGGCTGGCCGAGGGCGGCGAGCCGGGTGCCGTCGAGGCCGTACGGGAGGGCCGGGCCGGGGTGCAGGACGAGGGCAGCCAGCTCGTCGCGCTGGCGCTCGCGAACGCGCCCCTGGACGGGCGGGACGAGAAGTGGCTCGACGGATGTGCCGGCCCGGGTGGCAAGGCCGCGCTGCTCGCCGCCCTCGCCGCCGAGCGCGGGGCCTTCCTGCTCGCCTCCGAGAAGCAGCCGCACCGGGCCGGGCTGGTGGCCCGGGCCCTCGCCGGGAACCCCGGGCCGTACCAGGTCATCGCCGCCGACGGGACCCGTCCGCCGTGGCGGCCCGGTTCCTTCGACCGGGTGCTGATGGACGTGCCGTGCACCGGGCTCGGCGCGCTGCGGCGGCGGCCGGAGGCGCGGTGGCGCAGGCGGCCCGAGGACCTCGACGGGTTCGCGCCACTGCAGCGCGGCCTGCTGCGCACCGCCCTGGAGTCCGTCCGCGTCGGCGGGATCGTCGGCTACGCCACCTGCTCGCCCCACCTCGCCGAGACCCGGGCCGTCGTCGACGACCTGCTCAAGCAGCGGCCCGATGCCGAACTCGTCGACGCCCGCCCGCTGTTGCCGGGCGTGCCGGATCTCGGCGAAGGCCCCGACGTACAGCTGTGGCCGCATGTGCACGGGACCGACGCGATGTACCTGGCGCTCATTCGGCGGACCGGCTGACACCCGCCTCCACCGACTCGGGCGCCGGTGCCCCGCCGTCCTCGCGGGCCAGCCGGTGTGGCCACCACACCTTCGGGCCGACGTCCAGGAACAGGGACGGGGCCAGCACCGACCGCACCACGAACGTGTCGATCAGCACACCGAGGGCGACCGCGAAGCCGATCTCCGCGAAGGCGACCATCGGGAGTGTGCCGAGGGCGGCGAAGGTGCCGGCCAGGACCAGGCCGGCGGAGGTGATGACCGCGCCCGTCGTCGCGAGGCCCGTCACCACGCCCCGCCGGGTGCCCTGACGGGCCGCCTCCTCGCGGATCCGGGTGGTCAGGAAGATGTTGTAGTCGATGCCCAGGGCGACCAGGAAGACGAACACGAACAACGGGAAGTCCGTCGACTCGCCCGCGTAGTCGAACAGGTGGCGGAACGCGAGCGCGCTGAGGCCGAGTGCCGCCGCGAACGACAGGATCACCGTTCCGACCAGTAGCAACGGGGCGATCAGGGCGCGCAGCAGCAGGCTCAGGATCAGCAGCACGACGACCAGCACCAGCGGGATGATCAGCAGGTTGTCGTGCGTGGTCGCCTTGTCCGCGTCCAACAGGGCGGCCGTACCGCCGCCCACCTGGGCGTCCGCGTCCGGCACCGCGTGCACGACGTCCCGGACCCGCTCCACGGTCTGTTTCGCCGCCTCGCTGTCGGCCGGGTCGCTCATGGTGGCCTCGAACAGCACCTTGCCCTCGAAGGACGGTTTCGTGTTCGGTGGCAGGCCGAGCGACTCGGGGACCACGCCCCGGGTCGCGGCGACCGCCTCGCGGACCTGCCCCGCCTGCGCCTGGTCGCTGACGATGACCAGGGGATCGCCGCTGCCCGCCGGGAAGTAGCGTGCCGAGACCTCCTGGCCGACGATCGAGTCCGGTTTCCCGGTGAACGCGTCCGCGTTGCTGATGCCCTCCGCGCGCAGCTGGATCAGGCCGAGCGAGCAGACCGCCAGTACCAGGGCCGTCACGCCCCAGACCCTGCGCGGGCGACGGGCCATCCGGCGGCCCAGACGGGCCCACACGCCGCGCTCGGTCGGGTCGGGGGCACCGAAGTGCGGGATCACCGGCCAGAAGATCCAACGGCCGAAGATCACCAGCAGGGCCGGGAACAGGGTCGTCATCGCCAGCAGGGCGACCGCCACGCCGATCGCGGCGACCGGGCCGAGACCACTGGTCGAGTTCATCTCGGCGGCCAGCAGCATCAGCATGCTCAGTACGACCGTCACGCCCGAGGCCAGCACTGCCGGACCGGCGCGGTGCAGCGCCAGCGCCATCGCCTCGTGCCGGTCCTCGTGACGGCGCAGCTCTTCCCGGTAACGGGCCACGAGCAGCAGCGCGTAGTCCGTGCCCGCGCCGAAGACGAGGACCGTGAGAATGCCGGCGCTCTGGCCGTTGACGGTCAGGCCCGCGTGCTCCGCCAGCAGGTAGATCAGGGCCTGCGCGGTGAACAGGGCGGCGATCACCGAGAGCAGCGGGACCAGGATGAGGGTGGGGCTGCGGTAGGTGAGGAGCAGCATCACGATGACGACGCCCATCGCCGAGACCAGCAGCGTGGAGTCGATCCCCTCGAAGGCCTCGGAGAAGTCCGCGGAGGTCCCGCCCGGGCCCGTGATGTGCACGGCGAGGCCGCCGCCACCCTCGCCGACGATGTCACGGATCGAGTCGACGGCGGGCGCGATCCGCTCCCAGCCCTTCTCGTCCATCGTGATCGGTACGAGGATCTGGGCGGCGCGCGGATCGGTCGGCCGGTCGTAGACCGGGCCCCGGGTCTCGGCGCCGCGGATGCCGTGGTCCGTCAGCTGTTTGAGCTGGGCCGTGTCCTCGGTGATCTGCGCCCGGTCCTGGGTGGTCAGGCCGCCCTCGCGGGCGTACACGACGGCCGCCGGGATCTGTTCCGGCCTGAAGTCCTCGGAGATCTGCAGGACTTGGGTCGACTCGGCCGAGCCGGGCAGCCAGGAGGCCGCGTCGTTGTCCTGCGCGTCGGTCAGCTTCTGGGCGAGCGGTGCCGTGAGGAACAACGCCACCAGCCACAACACCAGCACCAGCCACTTGGCACGCCGCCCGCACACCAGGTGCGCGACGCCTCGCTTCTCGTTCATGGACACCCCCGGAAACGGTCGGCCGACAGTGCCCGAGACCGGGTCCCGCGAGGGGTACGAGGCGTGACACCGTGCGGCTGCGCCACGTGGGCGTGCTCAACCACGCACGGTACGCGGCGTTCATCCGACGGTATCCACATCGGACCGATGCCGCTAACCCCCGGAGGGCATGGCAGTCTTGGGTCATGGCCGCGCAGATCAACCCCAGCATTCTGTCCGCCGACTTCGCCCGCCTCGCGGACGAGGCGAAGGCGGTCGAAGGAGCCGACTGGCTTCATGTCGACGTCATGGACAACCATTTCGTCCCGAACCTCACGCTTGGTGTGCCGGTCGTAGAGTCGCTGGCCCGTGCGACGGACACGCCGCTGGACTGCCATCTGATGATCGAGGCCCCCGATCGGTGGGCGCCCCAGTACGTCGAGGCAGGGGCCTCTTCCGTCACCTTCCATGTGGAGGCGGCCGCCGCTCCGGTCCGGCTCGCCCGGGAGATCCGCTCCAAGGGCGCCCGCGCCGCCATGGCGCTGAGGCCCGCGACGCCCGTCGAGCCGTACGAGGATCTGCTTCCCGAACTCGACATGCTGCTGATCATGACGGTCGAGCCGGGCTTCGGGGGACAAGCGTTTCTCGACATCATGCTGCCGAAGATCCGCCGCAGCCGCGAGTTGATCAACAAGCACGGTCTCGAGCTGTGGCTCCAGGTCGACGGCGGTGTCTCGGCCTCCACCATCGAGCGCTGCGCGGACGCGGGCGCCGATGTGTTCGTCGCGGGATCGGCGGTCTACGGGGCGTCGGACCCGGCCGAGGCGGTACGTGCATTGCGCACCCAAGCCGAGGGGGCGACCGCCAGGGCGAGCTGGGCGTGCGACCACTGAACCAAGGGAACGTGAACGGGCTCCCATCAGGGCCGATCAAGTGCGCCGGATCTGCAAGGATGAAGGCGAATCCAGAATGTGAACAGCAGTGAGGAGATCGCCGTGTCGGGTATGTCGGCGGGCCGGTCAGCCATGCGGATGGGACCCGCTGAGCTGGTGCAGGCGGCGGCCATGGCCCGCCGCTTCTACCTCGAGGGCAAGTCCAAGATCCAGATCGCGGAGGAGTTCGGCGTCAGCCGCTTCAAGGTGGCCCGGGTCCTGGAGACCGCCCTCGAACGGGATCTCGTGCGGATCGAGATCCGCGTGCCGGCCGAACTGGACGCGGAGCGCTCTGACGCGCTGCGCGCCCGTTACGGCCTCAGGCACGCCGTCGTGGTGGAGTCCCCGGCCGAGGCCGAGGAGACACCCGACCCGGAGAACTTGGGGGAAGTGGCCGCAGAACTGCTCGGTGAACTCCTGAACGAAGGTGATGTGCTGGGCCTGGCCTGGGGCCGGTCCACCATTCACATGGCGGCGGCGCTCGACCGGCTGCCGCCCTGCACGGTCGTGCAGCTGACGGGTGTGTACGACGCCGGGACCGCGGAACGCGGCTCGGTCGAGGCCGTGCGCCGCGCCGCCCAGGTGTCCGGCGGCGACGCGCACCCCATCTACGCGCCGATGCTGCTGCCGGACGCGGCCACCGCACAGGCGCTGCGCCACCAGACCGGGATTGCCCGGGCCTTCGAGTACTTCGACAAGGTCACGGTCGCCTGTGTCTCGATCGGTTCCTGGGAGCCGGGCATCTCCACGGTGCACGACATGCTCAGCGACGAGGAGCGCTCGCACTACGCCTCGCTCGGCGTCGCCGCCGAGATGTCCGCGCACCTCTTCGACGCCGAGGGCCGCCGGGTCGGGCGGGATCTGGGCGAGCGGTGCATCACCGTCAAGGCCGACCAGCTCCGCCGTATCCCCGAGGTGGTCGCGATCGCGGGCGGGCAGCGCAAGGCGGCGGCCATCGACGCGGTACTGCGGTCGGGGCTCGTCACCAGCCTGGTGACGGACACGTCGGCGGCGGACTACCTGCTGACCGGCGGACCGACGCCGAAGTCCGCCCTCAACCGGGCCGATCCCGACGGGATCTGACGAACCGCCACAGGGGGCGGCCGTGGCGGCGTACCGCCACGGCCGCCCCCTGCGTGGTCGGCCGTACCGATGATCACTACGAGGTCTCTCGCCCTTGGAGGTTCCTCCTAGGAGCCCTCTGACCTGCCTGGATGATCCGACCGGGCATCGCTTTCCAGCCGCCATGGGACAATGAGGTACGTGCTCTTCCCCCTGGCTGACCTGTCCGGGGGCCACCTCTGATCGACTGGGATGTGCAGCACGTGCGTTTCCTCAACGACATCCAGCCCCCGTACGACCTGACGTACGACGACGTGTTCATGGTGCCGAGCCGCAGCGCGGTCGGCTCGCGGCAGGACGTGGACCTCAGCGCCCCGGACGGTACGGGCACCACGATCCCGCTGGTCGTCGCCAACATGACCGCCATCGCCGGGCGCCGCATGGCCGAGACGGTCGCCCGGCGCGGCGGTCTGGTCGTCATCCCGCAGGACATCCCGATCGAGGTCGTCGCCGAGGTCGTCTCCTGGGTGAAGGGCCGCCACCACGTCCTGGACACGCCGATCGAACTGGCCCCGCACCAGACCGTCGCCGACGCGCTGTCCCTGCTGCCCAAGCGCGCGCACAACGCCGGTGTGGTCGTCGACGAGGACCGGCGGCCGATCGGCGTGGTCACCGACCGGGACCTGGATGGTGTGGACCGCTTCACCCAGCTCGAAGTGGTCATGTCCAAGGACCTGTTGCTGCTCGACGCGGACATCGACCCGCGCGAGGCCTTCAACCGGCTGGACGCGGCCAACCGCCGCTACGCGCCCGCCGTCGACCAGGACGGCCGCCTCGCCGGCATCCTCACCCGCAAGGGCGCCCTGCGCGCCACGCTCTACACCCCGGCCGTGGACGCGCGGGGCGGGCTGCGCATCGCCGCCGCCGTCGGCATCAACGGCGATGTCGCGGGCAAGGCCGAGGAACTGCTCGAGGCGGGCGTCGACACCCTCGTCATCGACACGGCGCACGGCCACCAGGAGTCGATGATCAGCGCGATCAAGCTGGTGCGCGACCTCGACCCGCGGGTACCGATCGTCGCGGGCAACATCGTCGCCGCGGAGGGCGTCCGGGACCTGGTCGAGGCGGGCGCCGACATCATCAAGGTGGGAGTGGGCCCCGGCGCCATGTGCACCACCCGCATGATGACCGGCGTCGGCCGGCCGCAGTTCTCGGCGGTCCTGGAGTGCGCCGCCGAGGCGCGGAAGTACGGAAAGCACGTGTGGGCCGACGGCGGCGTCCGGCACCCGCGCGATGTCGCCATGGCACTCGCGGCCGGTGCGTCCAACGTGATGATCGGGTCCTGGTTCGCGGGCACCTACGAGTCCCCGGGCGACCTCCAGCAGGACGCCGGCGGCCGCCTCTACAAGGAGTCGTTCGGCATGGCGTCCGCGCGTGCCGTGGCCAACCGCACGTCCGAGGAGTCGGGGTACGACCGGGCCCGCAAGGGGCTCTTCGAGGAGGGCATCTCCACCTCCCGGATGTTCCTCGACCCGGCCCGGCCGGGCGTCGAGGACCTGATCGACTCGATCATCGCGGGCGTCCGCTCCTCCTGCACCTACGCCGGCGCCGGCTCCCTGGAGGAGTTCGCCGAGAAGGCGGTCGTCGGCATCCAGAGCGCCGCCGGCTACGCCGAGGGCAAGCCCCTGCACGCCAGCTGGGGCTGAGCGGCGCCCTCCCGTACGGCCCCCGCGCAACGGTCGAGAGCCCCCGCGCAACGAACATCCGCCCACCCTCGATGAACGCAACGATCTTGCGGCGGTGCGCAAAGTTGCCACATTACACAGGCAACGCCATCCCCTAGGGTCATGCCCTGTACATGGCGTGGCGGGGACCCCGCTCGGTGGGTCCCTGCTGTCAGGGGTGTGCCACCGGTCCCCGTCGCACCGAGAGGAAGCGACAAAGGAGACAGCGCGTGCTCGATCAAGGCGCACCCCCGCACAACCGTGGCCGTACCACCCCCTCGCCCCCCGGCTTCGGTGCGCGGCTCATGCGTCGCAAGCCGGTGGAGAACCTGGTCGCGGAGGGCGGCCAGGGCGAGGGCGGCAGCCTGCGCCGTTCCCTCGGGTTGTGGCAGCTGACCATGATCAGCATCGGTGCCACCCTCGGCACCGGCATCTTCGTCGTCCTCGGCGAGGCCGTTCCCAAGGCGGGCCCGGCCGTCACCCTGTCCTTCGTGATCGCGGGTCTCACCGCGCTGTTCTCGGCGCTGTCCTACGCCGAACTGGCGGGCACCATCCCGGTCGCCGGGTCCTCGTACTCGTACGCATACGCAACGATGGGCGAACTGATCGCCTGGGTGTGCGGCTGGTGTCTGGTCCTTGAGTACGGCGTCTCGGTCGCCGCCGTGGCCGTCGGCTGGGGCGAGTACCTGAACGAGCTGCTCGACGGGACGATCGGCGTCACCATCCCCGACGCGCTGTCCGCCCCGCCCGGCGACGGCGGCGTCTTCAACCTGCCCGCACTGATCGTCGTCCTGCTCGCGATGGTCTTCCTGCTGGGCGGCGCCCGCGAGTCGGCCCGCGCCAACACCGTCATGGTCACCGTGAAGATCGCCGCGCTGGTGCTGTTCTGCGCCATCGGCGTCCAGGGCTTCCGCTCGGGCAACTACGACAACTTCATGCCGCTCGGCATGGCCGGCGTCAGCGCCGCGGGTGCCACGCTCTTCTTCTCGTACATCGGCTTCGACGCCGCCTCCACCGCCGGCGAGGAGGCCAAGAACGCGCAGCGCGACCTGCCGCGCGCGATCATGCTCTCGCTGGTCATCGTGACGGCCCTGTACGTCCTGGTCGCCGCCGTCGCCGTCGGCGCGAAGCCCTGGAAGCAGTTCACCGACTCCGAGGCCGCCCTCGCCCAGATCATGCGCGAGGTCACCGGGCAGGGGTTCTGGGGCACCCTGCTCGCGTTCTGCGCGGTCGTCGCCATCGCGAGCGTCGTCCTGACCGTCCTGTACGGCCAGACCCGCATCCTCTTCGCGATGTCACGGGACGGCCTGGTGCCCAAGGTGTTCGCCCGCGTCCACCCCAGGACCGGTACGCCCCGCGCCAACACGCTGATCGTGTCCCTGTTCTGCGGTGTCCTGGCCGCCGCCGTTCCGCTGGGCCAGCTCGCCGACGCCACCAGCATCGGCACGCTGTTCGCCTTCGCGCTGGTCAACGTGGCCGTGGTGGTGCTGCGCCGCACCCGACCCGACATGCCCCGCACCTTCCGGGTGCCGCTGTCGCCCGTCCTGCCGGCCGTGGGCTTCGCCCTGTGCGTCTGGATGATGGGCAGTCTGTCCGCCGTCACCTGGGTCGTCTTCGGGGTCTGGATGGCCGTCGGGCTCGTGGTCTACTTCGGGTACGGTCATCGCCGCTCCCGTCTCGCCCAGTCCGGAACGAAGTGAACCACCCGCAGTGCTGAACGATCTCGACGAACGCATCGTGCACGCCCTCGCCGAGGACGCGCGCCGCTCCTACGCGGACATAGGCCAGTTGGTCGGCCTCTCCGCGCCCGCGGTGAAACGGCGGGTCGACCGGCTGCGCGCCACCGGGGCCATCACCGGCTTCACCGTCCGGGTGGATCCGGCGGCACTCGGCTGGAAGACCGAGGGGTTCGTCGAGATCCACTGCCGCCGCAACACCTCGCCGGAGACCATCCAGCGAGGCCTGGAGCGCTACCAGGAGGTCGTGGCCGCGTCGACCGTCACCGGCGACGCGGACGCGATCGTCCAGGTCTTCGCCTCCGACATGCGGCACTTCGAGCGGGTCCTGGAGCGGATCGCGGGGGAGCCGTTCGTGGAGCGCACCAAGTCCGTGCTGGTGCTGTCGCCGCTGCTGCGCCGCTTCTCGTCGGGCTCGCCGACCTGAGCCGCCCCAGGACCCGTCCTACTCGGCGCCCCGCCGGACCGCTGAGAGCAGCCGCCGTACAAATGCCGCGTGCCCGCCCGTGCCGATGACGAGCCGCCGGTAGAGGCGGCCGACCGGGCCGGGGAACCTCGCCCGGGTCTCGGCCCGCAGCAGGGTCCGCCCCGGCCCGGCCTCGTCGAGGCGGAAGACCAGGGCGTACGTCGAGAAGTGGTGGCGCCCGACGAGGACCAGCTCCCGGCCGGGGCGCGCGCCGGCCACGCGCAACCCCGGGAACCTCGAGCCCTCGGCCACCGGCCGTGGCCCGGACACCGTACGGTCGGCGCAGCCGAGCAGGCGCGCGTAGCGGGCCGTCCGGTCACTCGCGAAGGACCGGTCCAGGACGTCGTCGATACCCCGCCAGACCGCGGCGGGCTCCGCCGCGACGATCGTCGTGTGCTCGTCCACATGCGGTAGTGCTGCGATCTTCATGCGTCCTCCCCGGGAGCCGATGACATGTCCACGGTAGCCGCGGCGGACCGAGGGGACGCGGACGCGCAATTCACTCGGCCGTACGCACGACCCCGACTACCATCGGTGTCATGACCTGGCGACATTGATCCACCAGTCTTGCCTCCCGAGGGCCGCCTCGGACGCCGCACCTCCGGCGTCCGATTCGTCCCTGCGGGAAGGCCCCATGACACTCTCACCTGCGCGCGTGCCCGTCACCGGTGTCCGGAAACTCACGGCCACGCTGTACGGCTACGCGTTCCTCGACGACTTCGTCCTGCTCTACCCGGTGTACGCGCTGCTGTTCGCCGACACCGGTCTGTCGATCTGGCAGATCTCCTCCCTGTTCGTCCTGTGGTCCCTCACCGGCGTCCTGCTGGAGGTCCCGTCCGGAGCCTGGGCCGACGCGGTCTCGCGCCGGCTGCTGCTGTGGCTCGGCCCGCTGCTCACCTCGGTCGGCTTCGCCCTGTGGGTCCTGGCCCCGTCGTACTGGGCCTTCGCGGTCGGCTTCGTGCTGTGGGGGGTGCGCGGAGCGCTCGGCTCCGGCGCGCTGGAGGCTCTGGTGTACGAGGAACTGGTCCGGCTGGGCGCGGCCGACCGGTATGCCCGCGTCATGGGCCGGGCCAGGGCCGCGGGACTGCTGGCCGTGATGGCCTCGATGGCGGCCGCCGGTCCCGTGTTCGCGTTCGGCGGCTACCCGGCGGTCGGCGCCGCGAGCGTCCTGGCCTGCCTGCTCACCGCGGTGACCGCGACCCGGTTCCCGGAACACCGGACACCGGGGACCGGCGGCGCCAACTGGGCCGCGACCCTGCGGGACGGACTCGCCGCGGCTCGTGGCGACCGGTCGCTGCGCCGGGCGCTGCTGCTCGTCCCGGCCGTCGGCGCCGTGTGGGGCGCGCTCGACGAGTACACGCCGCTGCTGGTGCGGGACACCGGCGTACCGGACCGGATGGTCCCGTATCTGCTCCTGCTGATCTGGGCGGGGGCCACGGCCGGGAGCCTGCTGGCCGGTCCCGCGGAGCGACTCGGCAGCCGCGGGCTCGGCGCTCTGCTCGGGGTCGCCGCGCTCGCCCTGGCCGTGGGCGCGGGTGCGCGGACACCGGCCGGCCTCGTCCTCGTGGCCCTCGCCTTCGGCGGTTTCCAGCTGGCGACCGTGCTCGCCGACGTCCGCCTCCAGCACCGCATCGAGGACACCGGGCGGGCCACCCTGACCTCGGTCGCGAGCCTGGGCACCGAACTGGCCACGATCGTCGTGTACGGCGCGTACGCGACCCTCGCCCAGAGTGCCTCCCACGCCACCGTGTTCGCGCTGTTCGCGGTGCCGTACCTGGTCACGGCCCTACTGCTGGCGAACGGAACACGAATGCCGGTGAACGGCACACGGGATGGCAATGAGTGCGGGTGGCCCGACCGGTGACGTGGCGGGTCCCCGGGCGGGGGCCCGCTCGGGCGGAGGCCGACTTGGGCGGTGGTCGGTTCACGTGGTGGCCGGCTCGGGCGGTGGTCGGCTCACGCGGTGGCCGGGTCGGGCGAGGCCACCTCGGGCACGCAACAAATCGCCGCTGTCCGGACCCAGCGCGCAACGATCGGCGTACGGGCGCGCAACGGCTGCTTCTTGTCGGGCCGAGCCCGTCGCCCGTACCGTCTAGGTGGCCCCCGCAACCACCCTTCCGCCCGGTGAGGAACACGCATGCGCACCGCCCTGCTCCAGAGCTCCGGCCGGCCCGGCTCGATCGCCGCGAACCTCAAGGTTCTCGACGAGGCCGCGGGCCGGGCCGCCGCCGCGGGCGCCGGACTGCTGGCCGCGCCGGAGATGTTCCTCACCGGGTACGCGATCGGCGACGACATCGGCCGCCTCGCCGAACCCGCCGACGGCGACACGGCGGACGCGATCGCCGAGCTCGCCACCCGGCACGGCCTCGCCCTCGCCTACGGCTACCCCGAGCGGGCCGGCGAGGCCGTCTTCAACTCCGCCCAGCTGATCGCCGCGGACGGCACCCGACTGGCCAACTACCGCAAGACCCACCTCTTCGGCTGCTTCGAACGCGACCACTTCACGCCGGGGGACCAGCCGGTCGTACAGGCCGAGCTGAACGGCCTCCGCGTCGGCCTGATGATCTGCTACGACGTGGAGTTCCCGGAGAACGTCCGCGCCCACGCCCTAGCCGGCACCGACCTCCTCCTGGTGCCGACCGCGCAGATGCACCCGTTCCAGTTCGTCGCCGAGTCGGTCGTGCCGGTGCGGGCCTTCGAGAACCAGATGTACGTCGCGTACGTCAACCGGGTAGGTCAGGAAGGGGAGTTCGAGTTCGTCGGGCTCTCCACCCTCGCCGGGCCCGACGGGGTCGCCCGCACCCGGGCCGGCCGCGCCGAGGAACTGCTGCTCGCGGACGTGGACCCCGCCTTCCTCGCCACCTCCCGCGAGGCCAACCCGTACCTGAAGGACCGGCGTCCCGGCCTCTACGGCGCCCTGGTCCGAATCCCCTGAGCTCCTCCTCGGGTTCCCCCGAGCCCCTCCCCGAGTTGTCTCTCACTCACTCGAGTTCCGTCGAGTTCCCCGAGCTCTCTCGAGTTCGTACGCGCAAGGAGTCCGTACCCCATGACGTCCACCGTGCCCAACGCCGTCGAGCACGCTGACGAGCAGCAGCCGCCGATCACCATGTTCGGTCCGGACTTCCCGTACGCGTACGACGACTTCCTCGCCCACCCGGCGGGCCTCGGTCAGATACCGGCGACCGAGCACGGCACCGAGGTCGCGGTCATCGGGGGCGGACTGTCCGGCATCGTGGCCGCGTACGAACTGATGAAGATGGGCCTCAAGCCCGTCGTCTACGAGGCCGACCGGATCGGCGGCCGGCTGCGGACCGTCGGCTTCGACGGGTGCGACCCCTCCCTCACCGCCGAGATGGGCGCGATGCGCTTCCCGCCGTCCTCCACCGCCCTCCAGCACTACATCGACCTGGTGGGCCTGACGACCCGGCCCTTCCCCAACCCCCTCGCGGAGGTGACTCCTTCGACCGTCGTCGACCTCAAGGGCGAGTCCCACTACGCCGAGACGGTCGACGACCTGCCGCAGGTCTACCGGGACGTCGCCGCGGCCTGGAACAGGTGCCTCGAAGAGGGTGCCGACTTCTCCGACATGAACCGCGCGATCCGGGAGCGGGACGTGCCGCGCATCCGGGAGATCTGGGCGAAGCTCGTCGAGAAGCTCGACAACCAGACCTTCTACGGCTTCCTCTGCGACTCCGAGGCCTTCAGGTCGTTCCGGCACCGTGAGATCTTCGGCCAGGTCGGCTTCGGCACCGGCGGCTGGGACACCGACTTCCCCAACTCCATCCTGGAGATCCTGCGCGTCGTCTACACCGAGGCCGACGACCACCACCGCGGCATCGTCGGCGGCTCCCAGCAACTGCCGCTCAGGCTCTGGGAGCGCGAGCCGGAGAAGATCGTCCACTGGGCGTACGGCACCTCGCTGGCGAGTCTGCACGAGGGCGGGGAGCCCCGTCCGGCCGTGACCCGGCTGCACCGCACCGCGGGCGACCGGATCACCGTCACCGACGCGGACGGCGACATCCGCACCTACCGGACGGCGATCTTCACCGCCCAGTCCTGGATGCTGCTGTCGAAGATCGCCTGCGACGACTCGCTCTTCCCGATCGATCACTGGACGGCGATCGAGCGGACCCACTACATGGAGAGCTCCAAGCTCTTCGTGCCGGTGGACCGGCCGTTCTGGCTCGACAAGGCCGTCGACGGCAACGGAAACCCCACCGGCCGGGATGTCATGTCGATGACGCTCACCGACCGGATGACCCGCGGGACCTACCTCCTCGACGACGGCCCCGACAAGCCGGCCGTCATCTGCCTCTCGTACACCTGGTGCGACGACAGCCTGAAGTGGCTGCCGCTGTCGGCGAACGAGCGGATGGAGGTCATGCTGAAGTCGCTCGGCGAGATCTACCCGAACGTCGACATCCGCAAGCACGTCATCGGCAGCCCGGTGACCGTGTCCTGGGAGAACGAGCCTTACTTCATGGGTGCTTTCAAGGCCAACCTGCCCGGTCACTACCGTTACCAGCGGCGCCTGTTCACCCACTTCATGCAGGACCGGCTGCCCGAGGACAAGCGGGGTATCTTCCTCGCCGGCGACGACATCTCCTGGACGGCCGGCTGGGCCGAGGGCGCCGTACAGACCGCGCTCAACGCGGTCTGGGGCGTCATGCACCACTTCGGAGGGACGACCGACGCGACGAACCCGGGTCCGGGAGACGTGTACGACGAGATCGCGCCGGTCGAACTGCCGGAGGACTAGGAGTACTTGGCGGTCTTAGAGGATCAGGGCCCGTCAGCGGTCGGGCAGCGGGGTGAGCAGCATGCGTCCCGCGAGGCCGACCGCCGCGTCCAGCCGATCGGTGAACTCCCAGGCGACTTCGGGGAGTCCGCGCAGTGCCCACAGAGCCCTGGCGGCGGTCCAGGTGGCGTCCCGGGCCCGGTCCAGGCTCCAGGAGCCGAGCAGATGGGTGAGCGGGTCGGCGATCTGGAGGAGGTCGGGGCCCGGCATCAGCTCCTCGCGGATGCTCTCCTCCAGCGAGACGAGGAGATCGCCCACGCGGTCGAACTCGTCCTCCACCTCGGCGGGTTCGCAGTCGAGCGTACGACAGGTGTCCACGACGGCGAGCGCCAGGTCGTGGCCGATGTGCGCGTTGATGCCCGCGAGCGCGAACTGCAGCGGTCGTACGCCGGGATGACGGCGCATCTGGAACAGGGGCCGCCAGCAGGCGGGCGGACGTCGCTCGTTCCTCACCGTCTCGACGGCGGCCAGGTAGCGCTCCGCGAACCGCACGTCCAGTGTGATCGCGGCCCGGGTGTCCTCGAACCGGCCGCTGTCGATACGCCGGTCGACCGCCTCCGTGACGGCGAGGTAGACACGGTTGAAGACGGCGACCCCGTCGGCCGCCGGCAGTGTCTGGTCGAGCGCGCGCATACGGGAGATGACCGTGTCCACGGGGGTGGTGAATTGTTCGCATTGCACCATGGGGGCAGGGTCGCAGCTTTAGGCTGACCCGAGTGCCGGTGGGCCCGGCGCTTCCCCAGAACGGGGGAACGCGCGCCCGCCGTGGGGGAGGGGGAGCGCGACCGTGTCAGGCTTACGGGCCAGGCGCCCGGCGGCGCACCGGGCCGTGCGCGGGCGGACCGTGCGACGCGGTGTGATGGTCGCCGCGGCATCCTTCGTCGTCGCGGTCGGCACCGCGGCCGGGATGCTGACCGCCCTCGACGACCGACGCGGCTCCGACGAGGCGAAGCCCCAGGTGACCGTCTCGCCCTACCTGGCGCCGTTGCCCGCCGCACCCACCCTGTCCGCCTCTCCGAGCCCGAGCAACTCCGCCTCGCCGTCCTCGAAGGAGAAGCCGAAGGCCACGTCGGCGCCCACGCCGACGCCGACGGCCGCGAGGTCGGAGCAGAGGGAGAAGGACCTGAGCGCCTTCGCGTCCGCCCGGCTCTACCGTCATCCCGAGTCCCAGGTGCTCGACTGGGTGCGTGGCAACGGCGCGGACCCCCGGCAGGAGGTCATCGAGTCCCGGATCGCCGACCGGCCCGCGGCCCTCTGGTTCGCCGACTTCACACCGTCGACCATCACCTCCCGGGTCCGCGCGGTCACGTCGGGCGGTGTCGCTCAGGGCCGGGTTCCGGTGGTCGTGGCGTACGCGATCCCCGGCCGCGACTGCGGCGGCGCCTCCGAGGGCGGGGCACCCGACCTCGACGCCTACGACGCCTGGATCGACGCCTTCGCCGCCGGGCTGGGCTCCGGCGAGGTCGTCGTCGTCCTGGAGCCGGACTCGGTCGCCCAGGCCGAGTGCCTCTCCTCGGGCGAACGGTCCCGCCGCTTCGCCTCGTTGGCCCGCGCGGGCCGGGTCCTCAAGGCCGCCAACCCCAGGGCACGCGTCTACTACGACGCCGGTCACTCCGGCTGGAACACGCCCACGAAACAGGCGGGTTGGCTCCGGCAGGCCGGTGCCGCCTCGGCCGCGTCCTCCGACGGTGTCTTCAGCAATGTCTCCAACTTCCACCGCACGGCCGACGAGATCGCCTACGACCGACGAGTCCTCGACGCGCTGGGCGGCCCGGCCGGCCTGGGCGCCGTCATCGACACCAGCCGCAACGGCAACGGGGCCCCGGCGGACGGCGAGTGGTGCGACCCGCCCGGCCGCAAGATCGGCCGGGCGCCCACGCTCAGCACCGGGGAGGCCCGGATCGACGCCTTCCTGTGGGTGAAACTGCCGGGGGAGTCGGACGGCTGCAAGGGTTCGCCGGGGACGTTCTCGCCGTCCTACGCCTACGAGTTGGCGCGCTGATCCTTCTCGTCGTAGGAACTGGTGCCCTCGTCCAGGAGGGGCCGGCCCGTCTTGAGATGGGCAGGCGCGAACGCGCGCAGCGCGTGGTAGCCGGTGATCACGACGAGTGTGCCCAGCGCGATGCCGCTCAGCGAGAAGGTGTCGGTGATCTTCATCGTCACGTTGCCGACGCCGATGATGACGCCCGCCGCGGCCGGTACCAGGTTGAGCGGGTTGCGCAGGTCCACCTCGGCGTTGAGCCAGATCTGGGCGCCGAGCAGGCCGATCATGCCGTACAGGATGACGGTGATGCCGCCGAGGACACCGCCCGGGACCGCGGCCACGATCGCGCCGAACTTCGGGCAGAGGCCGAACAGGAGCGCGAAGCCGGCGGCGGCCCAGTACGCGGCCGTCGAGTAGACACGGGTCGCGGCCATCACGCCGATGTTCTCCGAGTAAGTGGTGTTGGGCGGGCCGCCGACCGCGGTGGAGAGCACGGAGCCGATGCCGTCCGCGGCGATCGCCGTGCCCAGCCTGTCGTCCAGGGAGTCGCCGGTCATCTCGCCGACCGCCTTGACGTGCCCGGCGTTCTCCGCGACCAGGGCGATGACGACGGGCAGTGCGACCAGGATCGCGGACCACTCGAAGGACGGCCCGTGGATGGACGGCAGTCCGACCCAGTCGGCCCGGCCGACGGCGGACAGGTCGAGCCGCCAGTGGTCGGTGAGCTTGCCGCTCGGGTCCACCGAGTGGATCCGCCCGAAGATCCGGTCGAAGGCCCAGGAGATGCCGTAGCCGAAGACCAGGCCCAGGAAGATCGCGATCCGGGACCAGAAACCACGCAGGCAGACCACGGCCAGACCGGTCAACAGCATGACCAGCAGGGCGGTCCACTGGTCCTGCGGCCAGTAGGTGGTGGCCGTGACGGGCGCCAGGTTGAAGCCGATCAGCATCACCACCGCGCCGGTGACGATCGGCGGCATCGTCGCGTGGATGATCCGCGCCCCGAACCGCTGCACGGCGACACCGACCAGGAACAGTGCGACACCGACGACCAGGACCGCGCCGGTCACCGTGGCACTCGTCCCGCCCTGTGCCCGGATGACCGCGGCGACACCGACGAAGGAGAGCGAGCAGCCCAGGTAGCTGGGCACCCGGCCACGGGTGGCGAGCAGGAAGATCACGGTCGCGACGCCCGACATCATGATCGCGAGGTTGGGATCCAGGCCCATCAGGACGGGCGCGACGAACGACGCACCGAACATGGCCACCACGTGCTGGGCGCCGAGCCCTGCCGTGCGGGGCCAGGAGAGCCGTTCGTCGGGGCGGACCACCGCTCCCGGTGCCGGAGTCCGTCCGTCGCCGTGCAGCTTCCAGCCGACGCCAAGATCCATGGTGCGGTTTCGCTTTCGTCGTGCCTGCGGTTCGGGTGGCGGGTGCCCCGCTCAGTGTCCAGAGAAAACGGACGCTGAGCGTCCGCCCAGGGGTGGGGAGGGCCGTCCCATCAGAAGGGATCCGTTCAGGGCCGCGGGCCCGGAGTCGCCGCGGCCTCGGCACTGAGCTTCGGACGGTCCCGGTCAGCCGTACGCAGCACGCCCGCGAAGGTCACCAGCCCGCATGCCAGTACCGTCACCAGGCCGAAGGACACCGTCAGGCTGGTGGCCTGGGCGAGGCCGCCGATGGCGCTCGGCGCGACCAGGCCCGAGGTGTACGTGATGGTCGCGACGCCCGCGATGGCCAGGCTGGGATTCGGGCCGCTGCGACCCGCCGCGGCGAAGCACAGCGGTACGACGACGGCGATGCCCAGCCCCATCAGCGCGAACCCCGCCATGGCCACCGCCGGATGGCCGGCCAGGACGATCAGCAGCCCGCCCAGCGCGGCCAGCACTCCGCCCACCCGGACCGTGGCCACCGAGCCGAAGCGGTCCACCACCTTGTCGCCGACGATCCGGGCGATCGCCATGGTGAGCGTGAAGCCCGTGGTGCAGGCGGCCGCCAGCCCCGCCGAACTGTCCAGCCGGTCGCGCAGATAGACCGCCGACCAGTCCAGGCTCGCGCCCTCGGCGAACACCGCGCAGAACCCGACCGCGCCGATGAGCAGCGCCGACTTCGGGGGCAGCGCGAACCGGGGCGGCGGCTCCTCGTCCTCGGCCGGCTGGATGTCGAGGACCCAGGTGCACGCGGTGACGCCCAGCACGGTCAGGACGGCGGCGGCCAGCGCGTGGTGCAGCCGGGCGTCCGAGCCCAGGTGCGCGGCGAGTGTGCCCGCCGCCGAGCCGACCAGGGCGCCCGCGCTCCACATACCGTGCAGGCCGGACATGATCGACCGGCCCAACTGGTTCTCGATCTCGACGCCGAGCGCGTTCATCGCCACGTCCGCCATGCCCGCCGAGGCGCCGTAGACGAAGAGGGCCAGACACAGCGTTGGCAGGTTCGGGGCGAGTGCCGGCAGGATCAGCGACAGCGTCCACAGGGTGATCAGGCCGCGCAGGGCGTTGCGTGCGCCGAAGCGGTGACTGATGCGGCCCGCGAGCGGCATCGCCACGGACGCGCCGAGCGCGGGGAAGGCCAGGGCGAGCCCCAGTTGGCCCGCACCGACCGAGGCGTGCTCCTGGATCCACGGCACCCGGGTCGCGAACGAGCCGGTGACGGCACCGTGCACAGCGAACACGGCGGCCAGGGCGTACCGCGCCCGCCGCACCTCGCGTCGGTCGTAGACCACGTCGCTCATTCTCCGGCCCCTCCAGGCTTCCGGGTCCCCGTTCGCGGTGCCGTAAACTATCAGGAACCCTGCCTGATAGATAGCGCTTTACCGGCCGCCCGCCCGTGCGGTCCCGCCGATCTGGAAGGATCCCGGCATGCCCGCATCCCCGAGCACCGCCCGGGCCATCAACGACCGGCTCGCCCTGCGCCTGCTCCAGGAGGAGGGTCCGCTGACGGCAGGGCGGTTGAAGCAGCTCACCGGCCTGTCCCGGCCGACCGTGGCCGACCTCGTCGAGCGCCTCACCGCGTCCGGGCTGATCGAGGTGGCCGGGGAGTCGGGCGAGCAGCGACGAGGGCCGAACGCCAAGCTGTACGGGATCGTCGCCGACCGCGCCCATCTGGCCGCCCTGGACGTCCGGACCGAGGGTGTCGCCGTGGTCGTGTCCGACCTGCTCGGGCGGGTGCTCGCCGAGGCGTCCGTGCCGATCGGCGACGACACCGGCACCGGACCCGCGGTGGAGCAGGCGGTCACTCTGGTCGAACGGGTGGTGAAGGAGGCAGGGGCGGACCGGCTGCACACCGTCGGCATCGGCACGCCCGGGCTGATCGACCCCGCCAGCGGTGAACTCCGCGACTCCTCCGGGCTGCCCGCCTGGCACCGGCGCCTGGTGGCGGCCCTGCAGGAGCGGCTCCCCATGGCCCGGTTCAGTGTCGAGAACGAGACCAATCTCGCGGCCCTCGCCGAACAGCGCGACGGTGCCGCCCGCGACCGGGACACCTTCGTCCTGCTGTGGCTCGGCATGGGCATCGGCGCCGCGTTGGTCCTCGACGGGGCGCTGCGCCGGGGCGCCTCCGGCGGCGCGGGCGAGATCGGCTTCCTGCCGGTGCCGGGGACGACCGGACTCCCGTCGGCGACCGGCTGCGACGGGGGTTTCCACTCCCTCGCGGCGGCCGGGGCGATCGCCGCCCTGGCGGCGGAGCACGGTGTGACGGCGACGGCGGCGGCGCACGAGCCGTACGCGGCGGTGCTGGTTCGGACGGCGGTGACGCGGGTGGCGGGGGCGGCGGACGGGGTGCGCCGCGAGGCCCCCGCCGAGGGCGGCCCTGTCGCCTCGCACGCCCGTCCGGACCCCGCGGCCGACCGTTTCCTCGACGTCCTCGCCGACCGAGTCGCCCTCGGTGCCGCCGCCGTCATCTCCGTCCTGGACCCGGGCTGTGTGGTGCTGGCCGGCGAGATCGGCCGTGCGGGCGGCGACACCCTGGCCCGGCGGGTCCAGGCCCGCCTGACCCGGCTGTCTCCCCTGCCCACGGAGGTGCGGTCCAGCGCGCTGGGCGGGGGAGCGGTGTTGCGCGGGGCGCTGCTGACGGCCCGCGACCGGGCGCAGGACGACCTGTTCGCGCCCCGGAGGGCGAGGTAGCCCTGTTCTGTCGATGGGAAGCGGGCGGCCCTATCCCCGCCGCGCGGCCAGAAAGTCCTCGAACGTCCCCTTGCCCACCGCCCGTTCCGGCGTGAGATGGCCGCCCGCGCGGAACCCCCGGTACGCCTTGCCCGCCAGCGGCACGTTGACCACGGCCCGGCGCCGTCCCGTCGCCTTCAGATAGGCCCGGGCCAGCGACTCGAGCGACCGCACCTCGGGCCCGCCCATGTCCTCGGCCCGCCCGGCGGGTGCTCCCACCGCCAACTCGGCCAGCCGGTCGGTGACTTCGGCCACCTCGATCGGCTGGGCCCGCGCCCCCGCCGGCAACAGCAGGACCGGCGGCCTGGACAGCGCCCCGAGCACCTGGACGAGCAGATCGTGGAACTGCGTCGTCCGCAGCACGGTCCAGCCGAGCCCCGACCGCTCGATCTGACTCTCCACGGCGAGCTTGGTCCGGTAGTAGCCGAACGGCACCCGGTCCACACCGACGATCGAGATGTAGACCAGATGGCCGACCCCCGCCCGCCGCGCGGCCCCGATCAGGTGCGCCGCCGCCTGCTCGTCCCCGCCGCGCGGGGTGCTCGCGCAGTGCACGACCGTCTCCACGTCCGCGACGGCCGCGTCCAGCCCCGCGCCGCCCGCACGCAGGTCGACGGCGTACGGCTGGGCGTGCCTGCTGAGCACCCGCACCTCGTGCCCACCCGCGCGCAGGCGCTCGGTGACGAGCCGGCCGAGTGTTCCGGTACCGCCGGTCACCAGGATCGTGGTCATGCTGTTCACCCCTTCGGATGCCGGACGCTCCCCGGCGGAACGCCCCTGGTCGGCTCGGACCGTGCGGACGTCGCGCGATGTGACAGCCGACTGCGGTCGAACCAACTGACCGCGTACGAACTCCAGTAGATCCGGGTTGACCACGGCGCGCACATCCGCGACACGTCCGTCCCGCTCCTCTGGGGCCTCGAGGTCGGGGGTGAGGAGCGTGTGCGCCGGAGGGGAGACCCGGCGGCGGGCAAGGGCCGTCGTCACCGCCACCGGGCCCGTCTCTACGGGTGTCCACGCAGGCCGACCTCTCATAAGGACTAGACCAATAAGTCCAGGGGTGTGGAACCAGTTCAACGGGGTCCGCCGGTAAGCGGGTTGGGGCTGCCGCGGTCCGGTCGAGAAGTCCATCGACCCTCCCTGTGAGCCACCCCACACCGTTCACTCGTATGGCCGCCGATCGAGCGTGGCACACTGACCATGTACCAGAAGCAGCGCACTCCGGGGTCGGTGAAAGTCCGAACCGGCGGTTACAGTCCGCGACCCGGTCACTTCCAGTGGCCGGTTGACCAGGTGAAATTCCTGGACCGACGGTTAAAGTCCGGATGGGAGGCAGTGCGCGGCGGGCGGGCATTCGTGCGCGCCGCCGTATTGGTTCGTCCGTGGGACGAGCCCTGTTCGGCGTCGCCCCCGGTGTTCTCGCTCGTACGTTCTGTCGTCATCGACAGCCCCGGAGTCCGTGCCCGAAGAGGCAGGAGGACCCGGGAAGTGTTCACCGGAATCGTCGAAGAGCTGGGTGAGGTCACCGCCGTCGAGAACCTCGGCGACGCCTCCCGCTTCCGGCTGCGTGGCCCCGTCGTCACGGAAGGCGCGAAGCACGGCGACTCCATCGCCGTCAACGGTGTCTGTCTGACCGTCGTCGACCACGAGGGCGACGAGTTCACCGCCGATGTGATGGCCGAGACCCTGAACCGTTCCAGCCTGGGCGTCCTCGCCGTGGGCTCCCGCGTCAACCTGGAGCGCCCCACCGCCGTGGGCGCACGCCTCGGCGGCCACATCGTGCAGGGGCACGTCGACGGAACCGGCCGGGTGCTGGAGCGCAAGCCGTCCGAGAACTGGGAGCTCGTGAAGATCGAGCTCCCCGCGGACCTCACGCGCTACGTCGTGGAGAAGGGCTCCATCACGGTCGACGGCATCAGCCTCACCGTCGTCGACGCCGGCCCCGACCACTTCACCGTGAGCCTCATCCCCACCACCCTCGCCCTGACCACGCTCGGCCTCAAGCAGCCCGGCGACCCGGTCAACCTCGAGGTCGACATCATCGCCAAGTACGTGGAGCGGCTGCTGACCAGTCAGGGGGCCACCCGGTGAACTGGCTGAACTCCGAGGCGTTCGTCCTCCTCGACCAGCACATCCTCTGGTCGGACATGGTCGGCAACATCTTCGGCCTGATCGGCCTCGCGCTCGGCTGGCGCCGGTCCATCTGGAGCTGGCCCGTCCAGTTCGTCTCCGGCCTGATCCTCTTCGGCGCCTTCTTCGGCCACCTGACCGGCAGCGCCGGCAAGCAGGCCGTCGTCATGGTCGTCGCCCTGTACGGCTGGTGGCAGTGGAACCGCGGCAAGGACGGCTCCGGGGACGGCCACATCACCCCGCGCTTCGCCACCTGGCGCGAGCGCGCGGCGATGGTCGGCGCCGCCGCCGTCGGCACGGTCGCGGTGGCCCTGCTCTTCAAGGCGTACCCGACCCTGTCCTGGGACCCCTGGCCCGACGCCTACATCTTCGTCGGCACCGTCGTCGCCATGTACGCGCAGGCCCGCGGCATGGTCGAGTTCTGGTTCGCCTGGCTCCTCGTCGACCTCGTCGGCGTCCCCCTGAACTTCGCCAACGGCTACGCCTTCTCCGGTTTCGTCTACGTCATCTACGGCGCGCTCGTCCTGTGGGGCATGCGCGACTGGTGGCTGCGCTCCCGCAAGGCCTCGCAGCCCTTCCTGGAAGGAGCGCCGGCATGACGGCGGCACCGATCATGTACAGCACCGAAAGCCTCGAGAACTTCACGCTCGACCCGATCGAGCAGGCCATCGTGGACATCGCGGCCGGCCGTCCGATCGTGGTCGTCGACGACGAGGACAGGGAGAACGAGGGCGACCTCGTGGTCGCCGCGGAGAAGGTGACCCCCGAGATCGTCGCCTTCATGATGAGCGAGTGCCGCGGCCTGATCTGCGCCCCCATGGAGGGCGACGAACTGGACCGGCTCCAGCTCCCGCAGATGGTCGACGACAACACCGAGCAGATGAAGACCGCGTTCACCGTCTCCGTGGACGCCTCCGCCGCCCACGGTGTGAGCACCGGGATCTCGGCCTCCGACCGCGCGGCCACCCTCCAGCTCCTCGCGAGCGGTACGGCCGAACCGTCGGACCTGGTCCGTCCCGGCCACATCTTCCCGCTGCGCGCCAAGTCCGGCGGTGTGCTCGTCCGCGACGGCCACACCGAGGCCGCCGTCGACCTCGCCCGCCTCGCCGGTCTGCGCCCGGCCGGCGCCATCGTCGAGATCGCCGGCGAGGACGGCAGCATGCTGCGGCTGCCCGAACTGATCCCCTTCGCCCGCAAGCACGGCCTGACGATCATCTCCATCGAGGACCTGATCGCCTACCGGCGCTCCAGCGAACCCACCGTCCGCCGCGAGGCCGAGACCCGACTGCCCACCACGCACGGCGAGTTCACGGCGTACGGCTACCGCTCCACCGTCGACGGCGTGGAGCACGTCGCCCTGGTGCACGGCGAGATCGGCGACGGTGAGGACATCGTCGTCCGCATCCACTCCGAATGCCTCACCGGCGACATCTTCGGCTCCGCGCGCTGCGACTGCGGCCCCCAGCTGGACGCCTCCCTGGACCGCGTCCAGGCCGAGGGCAGGGGAGTGGTGGTCTATCTGCGCGGACACGAGGGGCGCGGCATCGGCCTGCTGTCCAAGCTGCGCGCGTACGAGCTCCAGGAGCAGGGCCACGACACCCTCGACGCCAACCTGGAACTCGGCCTTCCCGCCGACGCCCGGGACTACGGCGCCGGCGCGCAGATCCTCGAGGACCTGGGTGTCCGCAGCGTGCGCCTGATGACCAACAACCCCGACAAGACCGACGCGCTCGTCCGCCACGGCATCAAGGTCACCGGCCGCGAGCCGATGCCCGTACAGGCGGGCGAGCACAACCTCCGCTACCTGCGCACCAAGCGGGACCGGATGGGGCACGACCTGCCCTGGCTGGAGACGACCCCCGTCTCCACCTGCGGCAACCAGTAAAGAAAGACCATCGAGGAGATGCGAGACAAGTGAGCGGCAAGGGTGCACCGGAACTGTCCGTACGAGGCGTCGGAGACCTGCGGGTCGCCGTCATCGCGGCACAGTGGCACGAGAAGGTGATGGACGGTCTGGTGGACGGCGCCCTGCGTGCCCTGCACGACCTGGGAATCGATGAGCCGACCCTGCTGAGGGTCCCCGGCAGCTGGGAGCTCCCGGTCGTCGCCAAGGTCCTCGCGGGCCGCGGCTACGACGCGATCGTCGCCCTCGGAGTCGTCATCCGCGGCGGCACCCCCCACTTCGAGTTCGTGTGCCAGGGCGTCACCCAGGGCCTCACCCAGGTCTCCGTCGACACCGGCGTGCCCGTCGGCTTCGGCGTCCTCACCTGCGACACCGAGGAACAGGCCCTGGACCGGGCCGGCATCGAGGGTTCCAACGAGGACAAGGGCCACGAGGCGGTGACGGCGGCGGTGGCCACGGCGGCCACCCTCCGCTCAGTATCCGAACCGTGGCGATGAGCCGTCCGGCACACGCGTAAAGTGGGCGCCACCATGTCCAATAAGACGTTCGAGGAGCTCTTCACCGAGCTCCAGCAGAAGGCCGCCAACGGCGACCCCGCCACCTCCCGCACCGCAGAACTGGTCGGCAAGGGTGTCCATGCCATCGGCAAGAAGGTCGTCGAAGAGGCCGCCGAGGTCTGGATGGCCGCCGAGTACGAGGGCAAGGAGGCAGCCGCCGAGGAGATCTCGCAGCTGCTGTACCACGTCCAGGTGATGATGGTCGCCCGCGGGATCTCGCTGGACGACGTCTACGCCCACCTCTGAGCCCGTACCCCCGCACCACACCCCCGTATCCACAACGAGAAGGAAGCCGACCTCATGCTGCGCATCGCCGTCCCCAACAAGGGTTCCCTGTCAGGACCTGCGGCGGAGATGCTGCATGAGGCCGGCTACCAGCAGCGCCGCGAGTCCAAGGAACTGCGGATCGTCGACCCGACCAACGAGGTCGAGTTCTTCTACCTCCGCCCCCGCGACATCGCGATCTACGTCTCCTCCGGCAAGCTCGACATCGGCATCACCGGCCGCGACCTGCTGATCGACTCGGGCGCCAACGCGGAGGTCATCCTGCCGCTCGGCTTCGCCCGCTCCACCTTCCGCTTCGCCGGCAAGCCCGGCACCGCGAGCGGCATCGCGGACCTCGCCGGCATGACCGTGGCCACCTCGTACGAGGGGATCGTCGCCAAGCACCTCGCCGACAACGGCATCGACGCGTCCGTCGTCCACCTCGACGGGGCCGTCGAGACCGCGATCGAACTGGGCGTCGCCGAGGTCATCGCCGACGTCGTCGAGACCGGCACCTCGTTGCGCAACGCGGGCCTCGAAGTCTTCGGCGAGCCGATCATGAAGTCCGAGGCCGTCGTCATCCGGCGCGTCGGCGCCGAGGCCGAGGAGCCCAAGGTCCAGCAGTTCCTGCGCCGCCTCCAGGGCGTCCTGGTGGCCCGGACCTACGTGATGATGGACTACGACTGCCGTGTCGAGCAGCTCGAGAACGCCGTCGCCCTCACCCCCGGCCTGGAGTCCCCGACCGTCTCCCCGCTGCACAACGAGGGCTGGGTCGCCGTCCGCGCGATGGTCCCCGCCAAGGAGGCCCAGCGGATCATGGACGACCTGTACGAGATCGGTGCCCGGGCCATCCTGACGACGGCGATCCACGCCTGCCGTCTCTGACAGCCGTACGAGAGCCGAAGACGCCGAGGAACCATGTCGGACCTGCCCCCGCTCCCCGTCACGTTCCGGCCGAGCCGGACCCGTGCCGTTCTGCTGACCGCCGGCGTCGCGATCTTCGTGGTCATCACGACGGTCGCGATGCTGTTGGAACAGCTCAGCCCCGGCGAGCGTCTCAGCTTCGTCTTCACCGCGGCCCTCCTGGCCGGCGTGCTGTTCCTGTTGTCCCGGCCGAAGGTCGTCGCCGACGAGTCCGGTGTCACAGTCGTCAACATCGCCGGCCGACGCCGTCTGGACTGGGCCGAGATCATTCAGGTGAACCTCCGTCCCGGTGATCCCTGGGTGTTCCTCAACCTCAGTGACGGCACCAGCCTGCCGGCCCTCGGCATCCAGCCGGGCATCGCCAAACAGCACGCCATCGCCGACGCCCGAGCCCTGCGAGCGCTCGCCGAAGCGCGCTCCGCACCCCGCCCCGACGAAGATCAGGTCTGACTCGGGGCCGCCGACCCTGCCGCACAACCCCCTGTCTTGATTAATCTGGTGGCGGAGGCGTATTCGCTGCGCCTCCGCCCCTGCGCGCCGACCGGCGCCCCATGGGTTCCAGCTACGCGAGGAGTGACCCTCTCCGGCGATGGACGGATCGTCCTGTAGTACCTGCGCCGCCCCCTGCCGACATACCGCGGACCTGCTCCGCGCGTACGCGGAGGCGGCGGCATCATGACCATCCCCTTGCTGCTCCTCGGAGCGGCGTTCCTGCTGATTCTCGCCAACGGATTCTTCGTTGCGGCCGAGTTCGGCCTGGTGACGGTCGAGGCGACCGACGCCGAGAAGGCCGCCGCCGAGGGCGACCGACGAGCCCGTACGGTCGTCGAGTCCCTCAAGGAGCTGTCCTTCCAGCTCTCCGGCACCCAGCTCGGCATCACCATCACCTCCCTCGTCGTCGGCATGCTCGCCGAACCGGCGCTCGCCGAGCTGCTGCACGGCCCCGTCACCGCGACCGGCATCCCCGAGGGCGCCGTCTCCGGTGTCGCCGTGGTTCTCGGCATGCTGCTGGCCTCGGCCGTGCAGATGGTGATCGGCGAGCTGGTGCCCAAGAACTGGGCGGTGTCCAAGCCGTTGCAGGTCGTGCGCTTCGTCGCGGGCCCGCAGCATGCCTTCGCCCGCCTCTTCCACCCGGTGATCGCAGCCCTGAACGCGGTCGCCAACCGGCTGGTCCGCGCACTGGGCATCGAGCCCGCCGAGGAGCTGGCCTCCGCCCGCACCCCCGGCGAGCTCGTCTCCCTGGCCCGGCACTCCGCGCGGGCCGGCGCCCTGGAACAGGACACCGCCGACCTCTTCGTGCGGACGCTGTCGCTCGCCGAGCTGACCGCACAGCACGTCATGACTCCCCGGGTGCGGGTCAGCGCGCTCCAGTCCACGGCGACCGCCGAGGACGTGGTGAATCTGACCCGCGCCACGGGTCTGTCCCGCTTTCCCGTCTACCGCGAGAGGATCGACGAGGTCGTCGGCATGGTGCACCTCAAGGACGCGCTGGCCGTGCCCGTGCACGACAGGCTGCGCACCCCCGTGGTGCGCATCGCCCGCCCGGCGCTGCTCGTGCCCGAGACCCTGCCGGTGCAGCCCCTGCTCGCGCAGCTGCGCAGCGAGCAGCCCATCGCCGTCGTCGTCGACGAGTACGGCGGCACGGCCGGGGTCGTCACCCTGGAGGACATCGTCGAGGAGATCGTCGGCGAGGTCCGTGACGAGCACGACGGGCACGACCTGCCGGAACTCGCCGCCGGCCCGCCGGAGGACGGCCGGCCCGCCTGGGAGGCCGACGGCAGCTGCCGCGTCGACATCCTCCAGCGCATAGGCCTGGATGTGCCCGAAGGGCCCTACGAGACCGTCGCCGGCCTGGTCGCCGATCTGCTCGGCCGTATCCCCGCCGTCGGGGACCGGACCGAACTGCCCGGCTGGAGGCTCACCGTGCGCCAGGTCGGGCACTACCGCGCCGAGCGGGTACGACTCGTGCGCATCGCCCCCGCAGCGGTGGAGGCCGCCCGATGAGCGTCCTGCAACTCCTCTTCGCGGCGCTGCTCGTACTCGCCAACGGCTTCTTCGTCGGCGCCGAGTTCGCGCTCGTCTCCGTGCGCCGCAGCCAGATCGAACCGCTCGGCACCGCCCGGGCGCGCCAGGTCCTGTACGGCCTGGAGCGGCTGCCGCAGATGATGGCGGCCGCGCAGTTCGGCATCACGGTCTGCTCGCTGACCCTCGGTGCGGTCGCCGAGCCGACCGTGGCGCAGCTGCTGGAGCCGGTCTTCGAGTGGATCCACCTGCCGCACGGCATGATCCACCCGCTCGGCTACGTGATCGCGCTCGCCGTGGTCGTCTTCTTCCACCTCGTCATCGGCGAGATGGTCCCGAAGAACCTCGCGATGGCGGCACCGGAGAAGGTCGCGCTGTGGCTCAGCCCCGGCCTGGTCGCCTTCGCCCGCCTGTGCCGGCCGATCACCGTCGCCCTCGGCGCCTGCGCCCGGGGCATCCTGCGGCTCTTCCACGTCGAGCCGAAGGACGAGGTCGAGGCGGTCTTCACCAGCGAACAGCTCAACCGGCTGGTGGAGGACTCCGGCCAGGCCGGTCTGCTCGACCCCGAGGAGCAGGAACGCCTGGAGGACGCCCTGGAGCTGGGCTCCCGCCCGGTCACGGACGTCCTGCTGAGGCGCGAGTCACTGGTGACGGTCAGCCCCTCGGTCACCCCGGGCCAGATCGTCGAGCTCACCGCCCGCACCGGCTACTCCCGCTTCCCGGTGGCGGCGGAGAACGGCGCCTTCATGGGCTACCTGCACGTGAAGGACGTACTCGACGTGGAGGACTCCGAGCGGGCGGTGCCGCAGCAGGTGTGGAGGCCGATGACGACCCTCAGGCCCGAGCTCCCGCTCGACGACGCGCTCACGGTGATGCGGCGGGCCGCCACCCATCTGGCCCAGGTCGTCGACGCGTCCGGCAAGGTACTGGGCCTGGTGGCGCTGGAGGACGTCCTGGAGTTGCTGGTCGGTGAGGTACGCGACCCCGCGCACCGGGAGGTGCCGGAGGTGAGGGTCACGGAACCGAGGGTCAGCGGGGCGCGGGAGGAGGCGTTGGCGAGCTGACGAAAGGCGGGGCCACGGGGTCCGTCAGATCGCCGACGGATCCTGCGGGCCCCGCCCCGACAGCACTTCTCCGTACGCCTGCATCAGATCCGGCAGGCGCAGCGTCGACAGGTCGTCCCGCGTCAGCATCCCCGGGTAGGTCGACAACCGAAGATCCCGGTACGCGCAGCTCTTCTCGTACAGGGTCCGCAGGAACCGTCCGTTGCCCAGTTCGTCGATCCACCCCTGGTCGACCACATGCCCGGCGATCGAGCGCACCTCGTCGAGTGCCTCCTCGTCCCAGATGTCACCGTTCTCCGCGGCCAGCACCTCGCCGATGGAGGTGAGTTCGAGCGGACGGTAGGAGGGGAAGTCGACGCGGGTCGTGAAGCGGGACGACAGCCCCGGGTTCGCGGCGAGCAGGCGGTCCATCCCCTCCGGGTATCCGGCCAGGATCACCACGAGGTGGTCCCGGTTGTCCTCCGCGCGCTTCAGCAGCACCTGCAACGCCTCGTCGCCGTACGCGTCGCCCTTGCCGTAGCCGGAGTTCGACAACGAGTAGGCCTCGTCGACGAAGAGGACACCGCCGAGCGCGGAGTCGATCAGCTCGTTGGCCTTGACCGCGGTCTGGCCGAGGTATTCGCCGACGAGATCCGCCCGCTGCGCCTCCACCAGATGGTCGCCGCCGAGCAGCCCGAGGGCGTAGAAGACCCGGCCGAGGATGCGGGCCACCGTGGTCTTGCCGGTGCCGGAGGGGCCGGAGAAGACGAAGTGCCGCTTGGGCGGCTGGACCGGCAGACCCTGCCCGGCGCGCAGTCGGGCCATGTTCAACTGCGCGGACAGCGCTTTGACTTGGCGCTTCACCGGCTCCAGCCCCACCATGCGCTCCAGCTCGGAGAGTGCCTCTTCGAGCAGCCCCGGATCGGTGGGCCCGGCGGGCAGCGAGGGGGAGGGGACGAGTTTCTCGCGCACCGCCGGGTCGGTCAGCGGCGGCAGCGGCGCGGAGACCGGCAGATCCGGCTCCGTGAGTCTCAACTCGCGTCCCTCGACGCCGAACAGCGGGTCGAATCCGTCGGGGCCGTCCACCATGTCCTGGCCGGCCCCGGTGAGCCTGATCGCCGCGAGGTCGGTCGACTCGTCGTACCCGTCGCCCTCGGCGATCGCGGCGAGTCGGGCCGAGGTGTCCATGAAGGCGGGATCGACGCGGTGCACGGCCCGGTACAGGGGCAGTGCCGCTGCGCTGCGTCCGGTGCCCTCGTGGGCCCGGGCCAGCCAGTAGCGCAGCTCCTTGCGCTGCGGCTGCTCGCTGCGGCAGCGCATCAGGGCCGACGACAGCAGCGGCTCGGCCTGCCCGTACATCTCGAGCCGGACCCGGGCCATCCCGCCGAACAGACCGGCCTCGATGCCCAGCATGGGGTCGTTGATCAGCGGGTCGGTGTTCCGGACCAGCTGTTCCCAGTCCTTGACCAGGTAGGCGCGGCAGGCGTGCAGGAAGCGGACCTGGGAGTCGGCGTCCACGGGCGGCAGGCCCGCGAGGGCCCGGTCGAGTTCCGGGACGTGCCGTCCGTCCAGCCAGTGCGAGGCGTGCGCGAGGAGCAGGTCGCGTGGGCTCTCCAGCACCGGTTGCACCCACCAGCCCAGCCAGTACCAGGAGTTGAGGGTGCGGCGGTGCCGCGCTCGCTGTTCGCCGAAGCGGTCCCGGTGCCGGAACATCCGCAGCAGCGCGGTCGTCGTGTCCAGGCGCAGCGCGTGCAGTCCGAGCCAGCCGTCGGCCATCCCTGGATCGAGCCGCACCGCGGTGCGGAACTCCTCCTCCGCCTGCGGATAGGCGCCCATCGTGTAGGCGTCCACGCCTCGCAGCCAGGCGAGGTCGGCCGGGGCCTCGGGGCCCTGCGTGCCGAAGTCCATCACGTCCCCCACAAACCATGCCCCCGTTGGTTCGTCGACGGGCCGGTGCCCGTCGACGTCCTTGGTCCAACCGCTGTGCTGCGGACCGGAGTTGCGACGGTGTGCAGAGCAGCCGTCCGCAGGTCGCACCGAGGGCATCGTACCTGCGGGGGTGTCGCCCACCGAAGGGTGCCGCACAGGCCGTTTGACGAGGTGGGAGCAGATACGCGGATTCCGCATGGTGACCGAGGGTGAGCGACTCGTGTCGTGCGGCGCCCGAAAAGTGCCTTCAGGGCAGAACGAAGCCCCCGATCACGGGGGAACAATCGGGGGCTTCGCGTTTTCGGGGCGGCTTCGAATCACCGCGCATTCAGAACGTAAGTCCTGTACGGCCCCTTGGTCAAGCCGAGTTGAGGCACTTCGCCAAGTTGCCCGACCGGACTCTTCACAAGTTCAGCACGCCGCGGATGATCAATCACCGTGCGTGACGATCTGGTCCGGTCCAGCGGCCCGGTGGGCAGAGGAAGGTCCCGGAAATGCCTCGTATCCCCTCTCGTGCTGCCGGACCAGGAGGTCGGCGAGGGGCCGGGAGGGGTCCTCGGCGAAGTGCTGTTGTTCCGCCCGGACCCATCCGTCCCAGAACTCCCGCTGCTCCTCCCCGTCCCGCGCTCTTCCACGCGCCCATGCCTCATCCCGCGCCAGCTCCATCCACAGCAGGTGGGCCAGGCGGGGGCGCAGTGCGCGGCGACCGGCGCCGACCCCCTCCACGAGGACCACCGGAGCGGGTGCCAGCGGTAGGGGCGGTCCGAAGCGCCGGGCGTGCCAGTCGTACGGGGTGTACTGCGCGGTACCGCCCCGGCTCAGCGGCTCGATCACCTGGGTCCGCAGGCGCCCGGTCCAGTCGAACAGCTCGTCGTGGCAGGAGATGTCGTCGAGGTGCAGCACCGGCGCGTCGTCCAGCGCGCGGGACAGTTGTCCGGCGAAGGTCGACTTTCCGGAGCCGGCGTGACCGTCGATCCCGATCAGACGGACCGGGCCGCAGGACGGGGGCAGGCGGCGCAGCAGGGCGGCGAGCTCGTGAATGACGGTTCCTGGGGCGATCGGGAGTCGGACTCGGGTGCGGTGAATGTCAGGCTACGCGGCCCGTCCGGTTGATCGTCGGCACCGGCCGCGGCGCCAGTGGACGAGACCAATATTGGTGAGCGCGGCACGGGTGGAAGTGCTGGCAGGAGCATGTCTGCTGCTCCATAGTGGGCGCACGGCCGTGCACTGGACCACCTCACCTCAATTCGACTCATCTCGACTCGGACACCAGGGGGTCATCCCGCCCATGAGCAGATCCGAACAGCCGTCCCGCAGAAGCGTCCTGGCCGCCGTGGTCGCGGCCGCGGCGGCGGGCAGCGCGGGCCCGGCGGCCGCAGCCGAGGCCCTGTCCGACACCGCTGACCCGATGAGGGCTCCCGCCCGCCCGGTCGACAACCGTGCCTGGACCACCTACGCCGAATGGCGCGGCGGCACCTCGCGCGGCGCCCGGGCCGTCGCCGGCGCTCGTCCGGGCGTGGTGATCGGCGCCCCCGCGGGCATCACCCAGTACACCGATCCGCACACCGGCAGGACCGCCGCCTGGGAGTACGGGACCTGGACGGGCCCGCTGCACACGCTCGCCGTACCCGCGACCGAGGTGATCGCCTCCTGGAACGCGCACACCCCGGCAGGTACCTGGATCCAGGTCGAACTGAAGGCGACGTACTCCGACGGCACGGACAGCCCCTGGTACGTGATGGGCCGTTGGGCGTCCGGCGACCAGGACATCCGGCGGACCTCGGTCGACGGCCAGGGCGATGGCAAGAGCGCCGTCTGGACGGACACCCTCGCGATCGACGCCCCGGACACCGGCCTGCGTCTGGCCTCGTACCGTCTCCGGCTCACGCTCCACCGCACGCCGGACACGAAGGTCACGCCCACCGTCCGGCGGCTCGGCGCGATGGGCTCCGACGTCCCCGACCGGTTCACCGTCCCGGCCTCGGCGTCGGGCCTGGCCGCGGAGCTGGTCGTCCCGCGTTACTCGCAGGAGATCCACGTCGGCCAGTATCCGGAGTACGACAACGGCGGCGAGGCCTGGTGCAGCCCCACCTCCTCGCAGATGATCATCGAGTACTGGGGCGGCCGGCTCACCCCCGAGCAGGTGGCGTGGGTCGATCCGTCGTACGCCGACCCCCAGGTGTGCCACGCGGCCCGGTTCACCTATGACCACCAGTACGCCGGTTGCGGCAACTGGCCGTTCAACGCCGCCTACGCGGCCACCTTCGAGGGCCTCCAGGGCGTGGTGACCCGCCTCGGCTCGCTGACCGACCTGGAGACGCTGATCGCGGCCGGCATCCCGGTCATAACGTCCCAGTCGTTCCTGAAGGAGGAGCTCACCGGCGCCGGTTACGGCACCTCCGGACACCTGATGACCGTGATCGGATTCACCCCCGACGGCGATGTGATCGCCCACGACCCGGCCGCGCCCGGCGACGAGGCCGTGCGACGCGTCTACAAGCGGCGGGAGTGGGAGAACATCTGGCTCAGGACCAAGCGGTACAACGCCTCCGGCAAGGTCGTCTCCGGTTCCGGCGGCGTCTGCTACCTGTACTTCCCCGCCCACCTCACCCCGGGCCGGCGCGCGGCGCTCGCGGCGGTGGGGGTGCGCTGAGCGATACGTCGAAGGGCCTTCGGCAGGGCGCCGGAGGCCGTTCGCGTGTGACCGACATCTCCGTCGTAAATGCCGCCAACGATGGCAAGGTGGACAGAACCATCGGGGGAGTCCACCACGCATCCGAGATTCAGCGAGACGCCATGACCGCACACGCAGCCACAGCAGCCCGTGCCCGCACCGGGGGACCCCGGGAGGACGGCCCGAAGGCCCTCGAGCACCTCATGGGCTGGATCCTCGTCGTGGTGATCGCGATGCTCGTCACCCAGCTCGGCCTGCTGTGAGGTGACCCATACCCGACCTGGCATACTGCGGCTTTCCCGCTGCCTGTCGAGAACAGGGTCGAAAGTGAATATCAGTCAACAGCGCGACGCCGTCCGCCCCCGGGCGCGCGGCACCGAGCGTTCGGTCGCGCGCCGTGCCGAACTCATCGCCATCGGGCGGAAGTTGTTTGCCGACACGTCGTACGACGCGCTTTCCATGGACGACATCGCCCGGCAGGCGCATGTCGCCAAGGGGCTGATCTACTACTACTTCCAGTCCAAGCGCGGCTACTACCTGGCCATCATCCAGGACTCCGTCGCCGACCTGGTCACCTACGCGGCGAGCGGCCTCGAACTGGGGCCGGTGGACCGGGTCCACCGCACCATCGACAGCTATCTGCGCTACGCCGAGCACAACCAGGCCGCCTACCGCACGATCGTCAGCGGCGGCGTCGGCTTCGACGCCGAGGTGCACGCCATTCGGGACGGCGTGCGCGAGGCGATCGTGGCGACCATCGCGGAAGGGGCGTACGGCCGCAGCGACATCGCCCCGCTGCCCCGCATGGGACTGCTCGCCTGGGTGTGCAGTGTGGAGGGCGCCACCCTCGACTGGATCGGCCGGCCCCAGTTGACCCGCGACACGATGCGCGAGCTGCTGGTGAAGACACTGGGCGGCTCCATGCGCGCCATCCACGAGATGGACTCCACCTATTCGACCCCGCGACCGGCCCGCCGGGGCGACGGCTGACGACTCGGGACGACGGCGCCTCGGGGCCGCCGACGCCCCGAGTCGGTTGACGAACTCGGGGCGCTTGGCGAACTGGGGGCGGAGGCTCGTGGCCCTCCGCCCCAAGTCCCCTGTGGGACCGGCTACTTGATCGCCTTGATCAGCTCACCGTCGGTGGTGTCCCCGCTCAGCTCCCAGAAGAACGTGCCGCCCAGGTGCTGCGCGTCCTTGTACTTCATCTTCCCCTTGATCGTCTTCGGGGTGTCGTAACTCCACCAGTCGCTGCCGCACTTGGCGTAGGCGGTGCCGCCCACGGTCCCGGTCGGCGGGCACGTGGTCTTCAGCACCTTGTAGTCCTCGTTGCCGTCCTCGTACGTGCCCGCCGCCGGTCCGGTGGCCGTGCCGCCCGGCTTCGCCTGTGTGACGCCGGTCCAGCCGCGCCCGTAGAAGCCGATGCCGAGCAGCAGCTTCGAGGACGGGATGCCCAGGCTCCGGAGCTTGGCGATGGTGGCGGCGGTGTTGTAGCCCTCCTGCGGAATGCCCGGGTAGGACGTCAGCGGGGAGTGCGGCGCGGTCGGGCCGGTGGCGTCCCAGGCGCCGAAGTAGTCGTACGTCATGGGGTTGTACCAGTTGACGTATCGGGCCGCGCCCGCATAGTCGGCCGCGTCGATCTTGCCGTCGGGTGTGGCGTCGGCGGTGATCGCCGCGGTGATCACCTGCCGCTTGCCGAACTTGGCGCGCAGCGCGGCCATCACGTCCCTGAACGCGTCCCGGCCGCTGGTGTCGCAGGTCAGGCCGCAGGCGTTCGGGTACTCCCAGTCGATGTCGATGCCGTCGAAGACGTCCGCCCACTTCGAGTTCTCGACCAGGTCGTAGCAGGACTGGGCGAAGGCCGCCGGGTCCTTGGCCGCCTCGCCGAAGCCGCCCGACCAGCTCCAGCCGCCGAACGACCAGATGACCTTGAGGCCGGGGTGGAGCTTCTTCAGCTTGCGCAACTGGTTGAAGTTGCCGCTCAGCGGCTGGTCCGCGGTGTCGGCGACACCGTCGACGGACTCCTCGGCGGTGAACGGCTTGTCGGTGTCCGCCCAGGCGTCGCCGAGGGCGCACTTGCCGTCGGTGACGTTGCCGAACGCGTAGTTGATGTGGGTGAGTCTGTCGGCGGAGCCGGAGGTCTCGATGTTCTTCACGTAGTACTGGCGGCCGTAGATGCCCCAGTCGGTGAAGTAGCCGACAACCTTCGAGCCGGCCACGCCGGCCGCGCCCGCCGTGTCGGCCGAGGTGGCGTCGGGCGTGGCGGTGGCGGTGCCCGCACCGGCGAGCAGGGCGGCGCCGAGTGCGGCGCAGCAGGACGCGGACAGAAGGGCCCGGAAGCGGGCGCGGGGGTGGAGCGGGGTGGGCATCGGGTGTCTCCTCGCAGGGGACAGGGAGGGGATCGCACGCCGATTGGCATGAACGCGGGGAAGCGTTGGAGCGAAACAGTAAGAGGACTAGACCATTCGGTCAATGGTTCGTACCAATTTCGAGGGGGCGTTCGGCGTGCCGGAATTTCTTGAAGTAAGCGGTCGTTAACTGGTGACGGGATGCCTCCGATCGGGCATACTCACAGCTCACAGCCGCTGGTCAGCAGCTTCCGCGACCCGGGAGTGCGAGCATCGGTCGGCACCCAGTGAGACCCGGCGAGCCGCCCCCACGACGGGTGTGTCCGCCAGATCCCGACAGGGAGGAGAACGTCGCCATGCCCGATCGCGCCCCGCAGCCCGTGGAACGGCAACTGCCCACGGACGAGGCCCGGGACCTGATCTCGCTCGTGCGTGACATCGCACAGCACGAGATCGCCCCGAAGGCGGCCGAGCAGGAGGACGCCGGACGCTTCCCGCGTGAGGTCTTCACCCTGCTCTCCGCGTCCGGCCTGCTCGGCCTGCCGTACGACTCCGAGTACGGCGGCGGCGACCAGCCGTACGAGATCTACCTCCAGGTCCTCGAAGAACTCGCCGCCGCCCGCCTCACCGTCGGTCTCGGCGTCAGCGTGCACACCCTGGCCTCCTACGCGCTCGCCTCCTACGGCACCAAGGGGCAGCAGGTCGAGCACCTGCCGGCGATGCTCGGCGGCGGCCTGTTGGGTGCGTACTGCCTCTCCGAACCGGCCTCCGGCTCGGACGCGGCCTCGCTGCGCACGAAAGCCGTGCGGGACGGCGACCACTGGGTCATCACCGGAACGAAGGCCTGGATCACGCACGGCGGAGTCGCCGACTTCTACACGGTCATGGCGCGCACCGGCGAGGAAGGTCCGCGCGGGATCACCGCGTTCCTGGTGCCCGGCGACGCGGACGGCCTGAGCGCGGCGCAGCCCGAGAGGAAGATGGGCATGAAGGGCTCACCGACCGCCCAGGTCCACCTCGACGGCGTGCGCGTGTCCGACGACCGGCGCATCGGGGACGAGGGGCAGGGCTTCGCGATCGCCCTGGCCGCGCTGGACTCGGGACGGCTCGGCATCGCGGCCTGCGCCATCGGCCTGGCCCAGGCGGCACTGGACGAGGCGGTGGAATACGCCACCGGGCGGCGGCAGTTCGGCAGGCCGATCGCCGACTTCCAGGGGCTGCGCTTCATGCTCGCCGACATGGCCACCCAGATCGAAGCCGGCCGGGCGCTGTACCTGACGGCGGCACGGTTGCGGGACGCGGGCCGGCCGTTCGCCAAGCAGGCGGCCATGGCCAAACTGCACTGCTCCGACACCGCGATGAAGGTGACCACCGACGCCGTCCAGATCCTCGGCGGGTACGGCTACACCGCAGACTTCCCGGCCGAGCGGTACATGCGCGAGGCCAAGGTCCTGCAGATCGTCGAGGGCACCAACCAGATCCAGCGGATGGTCATCGCCCGTCACCTAGCGGGTCCCGAGACCCGCTGAACTGGCCCGCCGTCACCTGGGTCGCCGCCAGCCGGACCCACTCCGGGTCGGGGCGCCCCGGCAGGGTGCGACCGCGGTCGGCCCAGGCGCGGAGCAGTTCGCGGTAGATGGGCGGGTCCTGAACCGGCGGCGGCGCCGGCGGAACCGATTTTGCGGCCCGGGCGACAGGAGCGGGAACGAAGAGCCGGCGCTGACGCCCGGTCGCTGTGTAGGTGGGGGACATACCAGGGCAACGCGATGGCCGACGGACAGGTCACCGGTCCTGGGAATCGGGCGTGCGTTCACGGTCGTCCGGGGCGCGGCTCGGCAGCGGACCGCGGCCCGAGGCGCCGTGTCCGACCTCGGGCGAGGGCCTGATGCGCCCTATGGCCGACGGCCTGCGGCGGATGCCCCGACGTGCTGATGCCCCCGCACCACGACAGTCCGGGCGCGCTGACGTCCCCGCGCCACGACAGCCCGGACGTACTGACGCCCCCGCACCACGGCAGCCTGAGAGCCGTGGTGCGGTCGGTCTGAGGGTCGGTCACGAAGATGGAGCGGACTGTGCGCTCAGGCTGCCTGGCGTCGCAGGACGGGTACCCGGATGGGACGCGAGCCCGGGCCGCCGACGTGCGAGAAGGGCTGCGTCCGCCAGTCGAGACCCTGAGGGAGCGTCAAAAGGAGGGCGGTGTCCTGCTCCTGGGGCTTCACCGACTCGTCGGCCGGCTTGGCGTCGGACGCCCTGCGGCCGGTGCCGGCGCAGACCGTGAGTCCGAACGGGTTCCACGGCGAGGCGCACAGCGCGTGCTCCGGCAGGTTTTCCTCGTCCGCCAGCAGGGCGATTGGCTGCGCGCAATCCGGGCAGGTGACCCGGTACATCTCGAAGGTGTCGTACGCGTCGAGTTCGTCGTCGAGGGCGTCGGGTTCAACGCCCTCCGGCTCGAACTCGACGACCAGTTGCGGCCGCTTGGACGCGGTACGACCAGGGCGCTTAAGACTCTGCATTGGATTCTCCCCCTCGGGCTGGGCCGTGACGGCACTGCGGCCTCGGCCACAGCAAGCACTTCCCGTCCCGTCTCGGCGGTAATCACGAGAACATCACGGAGCCCGCCCATGGCGTGTGGTGTTCGTCACATGCCATCCGCAGGTGCCCGACGCGTTCGCTCCGTCCGACTCCCAGGAGGCCCGCAGGCTGCTCCCGGCCACATCACGAACCGGGTATGACCTGCGCCGCTCAGGTATCCGAGGAGATCAGGAGCACTGTAGGTTCTTGCGCCATGGAGGAGCTCGACCGACAGATCGTGCAGCTGCTCGTCAAGGACGGGCGGATGAGCTACACAGACCTGGGCAAGGCCACCGGCCTGTCCACGTCGGCTGTGCACCAGCGGGTGCGCCGGCTGGAACAGCGGGGGGTGATCCGCGGTTACGCCGCGGTCGTCGACCCGGAGGCCGTCGGGCTGCCGATGACCGCGTTCATCTCGGTGAAGCCGTTCGATCCCAGCGCCCCCGACGACATCGCGGAACGCCTCGCCGGTGTCCCCGAGATCGAGGCCTGTCACAGCGTCGCGGGCGACGAGAACTACATCCTCAAGGTGCGCGTGTCCACACCGCACGAGCTGGAGGAACTGCTGGCGCGGCTGCGCTCGCTGGCGGGAGTGTCGACCCGGACCACGGTGGTGCTGTCGACGCCCTACGAGGCCCGGCCGCCCCGCATCTGAGGGCGGCGTGCCGGCCGAACAGACCTGGGTGCGAGGCGGCGCGCGCGAGGCGCGAAACTGTCTCCCATGAGTGAACGCACCGCCGAACCGACCACCGTCCTGCTGCGCCGCGGCGAGGTCCACAGCCCTGCCGATCCCTTCGCCACGGCGATGGTCGTGGAACGCGGGCAAGTCGCCTGGGTCGGCTCCGAGGGTGCCGCCGACGCCTTCGCGGACGGCGTCGACGAGGTGATCGACCTCGACGGCGCTCTTGTCACCCCCGCGTTCACCGACGCACATGTGCACACCACATCCACCGGTCTCGCCCGCACCGGCCTGGACCTGTCCGACGCCCCCACTCTGGACGCGGCCCTCGCTCTCGTCCGGGACTTCGCGAGCGCCCGCCCGCACGATCGCGTCCTGCTCGGCCACGGCTGGGACGCGTCCCGCTGGCCGGACGGTCGCCCCCCGACACGCGCCGAGCTCGACGCGGCCATCGGCGGCCGACCGCTCTACCTGAGCCGGATCGACGTCCACTCGGCGGTCGTCACGACGGCCCTGCTCGACCTGACTCCCGGTCTCGGCGCCGTGGACGGCCCGCTCACCGCCGACGCCCACCACGCGGTACGTGCCGCCGCCCTCGCGGCCGTCACACCCGAGCAGCGCGTCGAGGCCCAGCGCACCGCCCTCGCCCGGGCGGCCTCCCTCGGTATCGGAACCGTTCACGAATGCGCAGGGCCGGAGATCTCCTCCGAGGACGACTTCACCGGGCTGCTGCGGCTGGCGGCCGAGGAGCCCGGCCCGCGGGTGGTCGGCTACTGGGCCGAGCGGGACATCGAGAAGGCCCGGGAACTCGGCGCGGTCGGCGCGGCCGGAGACCTGTTCGTCGACGGCGCCCTCGGCTCGCACACCGCCTGCCTGCATCAGCCGTACGCCGACGCCGGCCACACCGGCACCGCCTACCTGGACGCCGCCGCCGTGGCCGCCCATGTCACCGCGTGCACCGAGGCGGGCCTCCAGGCGGGCTTCCACGCCATCGGGGACGCGGCCGTGACCACCGTCGTCGAGGGCGTGCGCACCGCCGCCGAGAAGGTGGGTCTGGCTCGTGTCCGAGCCGCCCGCCACCGTGTGGAGCATGCCGAGATGCTCACCCCGGAGACGATCGCCGCCTTCGCCGAACTCGGTCTGACCGCCTCCGTCCAACCAGCCTTCGACGCCTTGTGGGGCGGCGAGGACGGCATGTACGCCCAGCGCCTGGGCGCCGACCGGGCCCGCACCCTGAACCCCTTCGCGGCCCTGCTGCGGGCCGGTGTGCCGCTCGCCTTCGGCTCGGACAGCCCGGTCACGCCCCTGGACCCGTGGGGCACGGTCCGTGCGGCGGCCTTCCATCGCACCCCCGAGCACCGTGTCTCCGTGCGTGCCGCGTTCACGGCGCACACGCGGGGCGGCTGGCGGGCGGTCGGACGGGACGACGCGGGCGTCCTGGTGCCGGGAGCGCCCGCCGACTACGCCGTGTGGCGCACCGACGAACTGGTCGTCCAGGCCCCGGACGACCGGGTCGCCCGCTGGTCGACCGACCCTCGCTCCGGCACCCCCGGCCTGCCCGACCTGACCCCGGGTCACGACCTTCCCGTCTGCCTGCGGACTGTGGTGGGCGGGCGGACGGTGTTCGTACGCCCGGGCGAGTGATCTCCGGGGGTGGCGCACCCCCGATCGGCCCGCGACGCGCCGGGGCTCGACCCGCGAATCCAACGCGCTGACCAGGGCATTGACGGAATATACGCAGGTCAAACGGCTGTTGACAGCCGACGGCTGCGGGCCGGTAGGTTCGGCCGAGTCCACCACCGGACGCCCGACCGGGGAACGTCCGCGCACGCGTCGTGGCGCCGCTGGGTCAGGGACGGTGTGCCGAACCGGGGCACCGTCACTGGGAGCCAGGCTCAGCGCCCGCGCCACGGCGAGGGAACGTTCCGGCCGGTCGGGGAGGTGTGACCCGGATGGGGCCCGGGCGCTCAGTAGACAACGGCTTTCGGTCGACTCGCAGCCAGCGGGTCCCAGGTCGGCCCGAAGGGCGCCGGGCCCCCATCCGCAGTACGCACAGCCCCCGAGATGGCACGCATCCGCACGCAAAAGTCGATTCTTACCCCGCTTTTGTGGAAACGACACCACCATACGAACGTTCTGTCACGTCACCGCAGGCCGCGGCCATTAGGGTGGACCTCTGCGTACGGAGATGAAGGGGCAGTAGTGAACGACGGCGACGGAACCCTCGAAGCACAGGACCGGGGGAGGCGGTTCGGGCCGCTCGGCACGGCATTGGTGATCATCCCGACCTACAACGAGGCGGAGAACATCAAGGCGATCGTCGGCCGGGTTCGCCAGGCCGTCCCGGAGGCGCACGTGCTCGTCGCGGACGACAACAGTCCGGACGGCACGGGCAAGCTCGCCGACGAACTGGCCGCTGGTGACGACCACGTCCAGGTGCTGCACCGCAAGGGCAAGGAGGGCCTCGGCGCCGCCTATCTGGCCGGCTTCCGCTGGGGCCTGGAGAAGGGCTACGGCGTCCTGGTCGAGATGGACGCCGACGGCTCCCACCAGCCCGAGGAACTGTCCCGCCTGCTGACCGCCCTGAAGAGCGCCGACCTGGTCCTCGGCTCCCGCTGGGTGCCCGGCGGCCGGGTCGTCAACTGGCCCAGGTCCCGCGAGTACATCTCCCGGGGCGGCAGCCTCTACTCCCGCCTCGCCCTCGACCTGCCGCTGCGCGACATCACCGGCGGTTACCGAGCGTTCCGCCGCGAGACCCTCGAAGGCCTCGGCCTCGAAGAGGTCGCCTCCCAGGGCTACTGCTTCCAGGTCGACCTCGCCCGTCGCGCGGTCAAGGCCGGCTACCACGTCGTCGAGGTGCCCATCACCTTCGTCGAGCGCGAACTCGGAGACTCGAAGATGAGCCGGGACATCCTGGTGGAGGCACTCTGGCGGGTCACCACCTGGGGTGTGGGGGAGCGGGTCGGCAAGATAGTGGGCCGCACGAAGCCGCCGGGTTCGTAGACCCGCTGTCTCACAGCCGCCGTTGATCGTCCCCTTATCCCGTGCTGAGCCGGTTCCAGGCACACTGGACGTATGACGACTGGCGCTCCGACCCCCACCTATCCCACCCGGCCCCGGCGTTCCCGGCTGCGCACGTTCCTGCCGCTGGGCGTCGCCGCCTGGCTCGTGCTGGAGATCTGGCTGCTCATCGTGGTGGCCGGCGCGACGAGCGGTTTCGCGGTCTTCCTGCTGCTGGTCGCCGGATTCGTGCTCGGCTCGGTGGTCATCAAGCGGGCGGGCAGGCGCGCCTTCCAGAACCTCAACGAGGCGCTGCAGCGCGGCGGGGCCCCGTCGGACTCGTCGAGCGGTGGCGGCAACGGCCTGATGATGCTGGGCGGGCTGCTCCTGATGATCCCGGGTCTGATCTCGGACGCGGTGGGTCTGCTCCTGCTGGTCCCGCCGGTCCAGAAGGCCCTCAGCCGGTACACGGAGCGCACCGTCGAGCGCAAGCTCCGTGAGGCGACTCCGGGCACCCTGGGGGATGCCTTCCAGCAGGCCCGTATGCGCCAGCCGGACGGAAAGGTGGTCCAGGGCGAGGTCATCAGGGACGAGCCGGGAGAGGCCCCGCAGGACCCGCGCCCGCCGCTGACGCACTGAGCCGACGGCGGGGGCGCCGCCCCCACCGCTCGTCGCCTCGGAACACGCAGGGCGCGGATGCGAAGGGCGCATGGGCGCACGACGGCCGCGGCTGCACGATCACCGCGGGCACACGAAAGTGCGGGCGCACAAAACCGCGGGCGCCGAACGTGAAAGCTCACGTTCGGCGCCCGCGGTTACTTGTGTGTTGTATCCCGCTCAAGCCTTGCCGGGATTATGCCGACTTCCGGCTGTCCCTCGGATGAACAGCGATGTTCATCGCGCCGGAGCGCAGAACGGCCAGGCGCTCCTCGAGGACCTCTTCGAGTTCCTCGCGGGTGCGCCGTTCCATCAGCATGTCCCAGTGCGTACGCGCGGGCTTGGCCTTCTTTTCCTCAGGGCCATCGCCGTCGACGAGGAGTGCCTGGGCCCCGCAGACCTTGCACTCCCACTCCGGCGGAATCTCCGCCTCGACCGAGAAGGGCATCTCGAACCGGTGCCCCTTCTCGCATGCGTACTCCACGGCTTGGCGCGGGGCCAAGTCGATACCGCGGTCCGTCTCGTAGCTGGTCACCACGAGGCGCGTGCCGCGAAGAGCTCGCTCACTCATGAATCGTGCCTCCCGGGCTTGTCGCCCACAGGACAGGTGTCGCTGTCGTCGTCATCCGGTCAACGTCCGGTCGGCGGTAAAGATTCCCGTTCCGGGTCCCGTTCCGGGTCGTGCGTCGCCGTCGTAGCCGCCCCTTGTTGTACCCACCAGTGCCCGGTTTGTCACATCTGCTAGCAGATGTGACCCAGCGTTCGGCATCTTTGACGCGCAGTAACGGTACGCCTGGCAGGCCAAACGCGTACACTACAGCGCTTTGGTGCCGAACGCTAAATCCTCTCCGGAACCGGATTGCCCGCGTCGCCGACCGCCCGACGTACCGGAACCCTCGCGAGCAGCACGAACCCGATGACGAAGAAGGCCACCAGCGAGACGATCGCGTCCCGGTAACTCCCGGTCACCTGGTAGGTGATCCCGAACAGCAGCGGGCCGAGCCAGCTCATACCCCGGTCGCTCATCTCGTACGCCGAGAAGTACTCGGCCTCCTTGCCGGGCGGGACGAGATGCGAGAACAGTGACCGCGAGAGCGCCTGGCTGCCGCCGAGCACCAGTCCGATCCCGGCGGCCAGCACGAAGAACCACACCGGAGCCCCGCCAGGCAGGAAGTACCCGGCCGCCAGTGTCACCGTCCACGCGACCAGCGAGCCCAGGATCGTGCGCTTGGCCCCGTAGACCCGGGCCAGCCGGCCCATCCCCAGCGCGCCGACCACCGCGAGCACCTGGACCAGCAGGACCGCGCCGATGAGGGTCGACTGTCCGAGGCCGAGTTCCTCGGAGCCGTAGACGGACGCCTGGGAGATCACGGTCTGGACGCCGTCGTTGTAGACGAGGTAGGCCAGCAGGAAGGCGACGGTCAGTGGATGGCGGCGCATGTCGCGGACGGTCGCGGCGAGCTGCCGGAAGCCCGGAGCCGTCGATTCCCCGTCGGACCGCGTCGTGGAGCGGCGGTCCCGCAGGCGCCGCAGTGGGACGAGGGTGAAGGCACCCCACCACAGGCCGGCCGAGGCCAGACAGATCCGGACCGCGGCGCTCTCCGACAGGCCGAAGGACTCGTGGCCCGTGTACAGGACGAGATTCACGACCAGGACCAGCGAACCGGCCGCGTACCCGAAGGCCCAGCCCCGCGAGGAGACCGCGTCACGCTCCTCGGGCGGAGCGATCTGCGGCAGGTAGGAGTTGTAGAGCATCATCGCCACGGACTGCGCCGCGTTCGCCACGACCAGCAGCAGACCGCCGAGCAGATAGCGGTCGCCGTCGAGGAAGAACATGGCCGTCGTCGCCGCCGCCCCGGTGTAGGCGGCGGCCGCCAGGAGGGGCTTCTTGCGTCCGGTGCGGTCGGCGGCGGCGCCCACCAGGGGCATCACCAGGACCGCCACGATCACCGACAGGGACACCGTGTACGCGAAGAAGGACCCGGCCCGCACCGGGATCCCCAGGGGATGCACGAATCCGTCCGGGTCCGCCGCCGACTTGGCGACCGACGTCAGATAGGGGCCCAGGAACACGGTGAGCACACTCGTCGAGTAGACGGAGCACGCCCAGTCGTAGAAGTACCAGCCGCGCTGTTCGCGCCGTCGCTCGCCGGCCTCGTCGACCGTTCCCGTGCGCACGGTGTCGGTGCCCACCCGCGCCCTCGCTTCCCCGTGAAGGTGCCGCGCGAGGGGGCGGGGCGGGTCCGGGTGTCAGACCCAGACGCCGCGGTCCTCCATGACCTTGCGCAGTGTGTCGATGTGATCGGTCATGATGCCATCGACTCCCAGGTCCAGGAGACGGTGCATGCGCTCGGGTTCGTTCACCGTCCACACGTGCACCTGGAGTCCGAGTGCGTGGGCGGTACGCAGGAAGCGGTGATCCACCACCTGGATGCCGGACTGCGCCTCCGGCACCTGCGCGGCCACCGCGGACCGGCGCACCGCGGCCGGCAGACCCCAGGAACGCAGCCGCAGGTTGAGCACACCACGGGTGCCGTACGACGTCGCCAGGCGCGGCCCCGCCAGTCGCTGGGCCCGGACCACGCGCGCCTCCGCGAAGGAGCCGAGGCAGATCCGGTCCCAGGAGTGGGTGCGCTCGATCAGCTCCAGGAAGGGGAGGAGAGCCGGCTCCGCCTTGACGTCCACGTTCCAGCGCACCTCGGGGAAGGTCTCCAGGAGTTCCTCGAAGAGCGGCACCGGCTCCTTGCCTGCCACGCGCGCGTGCCGTACGTCCTTCCACGGCAGGTCGGCGATCCGGCCCGCCCCGTCCGTCATCCGGTCGAGGGTCGCGTCGTGGAACGCGACGAGCCTGCCGTCCGCGGTGGCGTGGACGTCGGTCTCCAGGTAGCGGTAGCCCGCCTCGACCGCCCGCCGGAACTGCGAGGCGGTGTTCTCCAGGCCGTCGGCCGCGCCGCCGCGATGGGCGAACGCTATGGGGCCGGGGTGGTCGAGGTAGGGGTGCCGTATCCGGGTGGTCACGGTCGCAGTATGGCTCCCCGCGGTGGCCCGGTGGCAACGACCGTGCTGCCGGTTTCCGAGGGGACGGCGAACACCCGCAGGAAGAGCTGGGCGAGCGGGCCGATGGACACCGCGTACAGCAGCGTGCCGACGCCGATGGTGCCGCCCAGGAGGAACCCGGTCACCACCACCGCCACCTCCACGCCCGTCCGCATCAGCCGGATCGAACGGCCGGTGCGCCGGTGCAGGCCCGTCATCAGGCCGTCCCGGGGGCCCGGCCCGAACCGGGCGGCGATGTAGAGACCGGTGGCGGCGCCGTTGAGCAGGATGCCGCCGAGGAGGAGGGGGATCCGGACGGCGAGGGTGCGCGCCTCGGGGGTCAGGGCGAGGGTGCCGTCCATCGCGAGGCCGACCACGAAGACGTTCGAGACCGTGCCCAGTCCGGGGCGCTGGCGCAGCGGGATCCACAGCAGCAGCACCACCGCGCCGACGACGATCGAGACGACCCCGATCGACAGGCCGGTGAGCGCGGCCAGGCCCTGGTGCAGTACGCCCCAGGGTTCCAGGCCCAGCCCCGCCTCGACCAGGAGGGCGGAACTCGCCCCGTACAGCGCGAGACCGGCGTAGAGCTGGATCAGTCGTCGCCCGAAGCGGCTCGGGCTGTTCGTGGACAAGAGGTCCCCCTGTGGTGGCAGTGGCCTGACCCATGACACCCTGTGGCTTGAGTGGAAACGTCATCCATGGCCAATTCGGGGAAGGTGGACTGATTTCCATGGCGCAGTGGACCTCGGCGATGGGCGCGGTGCAGCTTGCCCGGTTGCTCAACTCCCAGCAGGACCGACCGGCCGGCCCCGGCACCCGTCGTCCGCCGGCTTACCGTGCGCTGGCCGACGGGATCCGGCTGCTGGTCCTCGAAGGACGCGTACCGGTGGCCGCCCGACTGCCCGCCGAACGAGAACTGGCCCTGGCCCTGTCCGTCAGCCGTACGACGGTCGCCGCCGCCTACGAGGCGCTGCGCGCCGAGGGGTTCCTGGAGTCCCGGCGCGGGGCGGGCAGTTGGACGGCGGTCCCGGCGGGCAACCCGCTGCCCGCCCGTGGCCTCGAACCACTGCCGCCCGAGGCCCTCGGCTCGATCATCGACCTGGGCTGCGCGGCGCTTCCCGCGCCCGAGCCGTGGCTGACCCGCGCCGTCCAGGGAGCCCTGGAGGAGTTGCCGCCGTACGCCCACACGCACGGCGACTATCCGGCCGGGCTGCCCGCGCTGCGTTCGATGATCGCCGAGAGGTACACCGCGCGCGGGATCCCGACGATGCCCGAGCAGATCATGGTCACGACCGGAGCGATGGGCGCCATCGACGCGATCTGTCATCTGTTCGCGGGGCGCGGCGAGCGCATCGCCGTCGAGTCGCCGTCGTACGCCAACATCCTGCAGCTGATGCGGGAGGCGGGCGCCCGGCTGGTGCCCGTCGCCATGGCCGAGGGGCTGACGGGGTGGGACGTGGACCGCTGGCGGCAGGTCCTGCGGGACGCCGCGCCCCGGATGGCGTACGTCGTCGCCGACTTCCACAACCCGACCGGGGCGCTGGCCGGCGAGGGCCAGCGGCGGCAATTGGTGGAGGCGGCCCGGTCCGCGGGCACGGTACTGGTCGCCGACGAGACGATGAGCGAGCTGTGGCTGGACGAGGACGTGGCGGGCGCCATGCCGCCGCCCGTCTGTTCCTTCGACCCGGCCGGGTCGACGGTGATCACCGTCGGATCGGCCAGCAAGGCGTTCTGGGCGGGGATGCGGATCGGCTGGGTGCGGGCGGCGCCCGACGTCATCCGCAGCCTGGTCGCCGCGCGGGCCTACGCCGATATGGGCACTCCGGTGCTCGAACAGCTGGCCGTGAACTGGCTGTTCAGCACGGGCGGCTGGGCGAAGGCCGTGGAGGTGCGGCGCGACCAGGCGCGGGAGAACCGGGACGCGTTGGTGGCGGCGGTACGCAGGGAGCTGCCGACGTGGGAGTTCGAGGTGCCGCAGGGCGGGCTGACGTTGTGGGTGCGAGCCGGGGGACTGTCCGGGTCCCGGCTCGCCGAGGTGGGGGAGCGGGTGGGCGTCCGGGTGCCGTCGGGGCCTCGTTTCGGGGTCGACGGTGCCTTCGAGGGGTATGTCCGGCTGCCGTTCACCGTCGGGGGTGCGGTGGCCGAGGAGGCGGCGGTGCGGTTGGCCGCGGCGGCGCGGCTGGTGGAGAGCGGGGGGTCCGGGGGCGGGGAGACGCCGCGTACGTTCGTCGCGTGAGCGGGATGGTCGTCGGCGGGCGGGTTTCGCTCGCCCACGCGGCGGGGGCGCCGCCGTCCGTGGACCGGGAGCCGCATCCCTGGCACGGCTCCCGTACCGGCGGCTACGGCAACTGGGCGGTCTCTGCCGTCAGGGGCTCTGTCGCTTCCCCCAGCGGCTCCGCCGCTTCCGTCGGCGGTGTCTGAGGCAGGTTCTCCCCGTCCGCCGGTGTCGTCCGCGGCGGCAGCAGCGCCAGCACCGCCTGCCGGTCCGCGTCGCTCGTCGCGTCGTCGTAGGGGTCCGGGGTCGCCGGGACCTGGAGGCGATGGACGGGGCCGACGCCCAGGCGGGCGTAGCCGCGGCCGGGCGGGACGTGGGCGACGGGGGTGGTCGCCGGGCGGAGGCCGAGGACGGCTTCCAGTTGGGTTCCCGTGGCCGGACCGAGGACCACGCGCGCGCGGGTGTGCTGTCGCACGGCGTCGCTGAGGGCGTCCGCGCCGTCGAACTGGTCGGCCACCACCACGGTGACGTTCGCCGCGCGGCCATGGCGCAGAGGGATCTGGAGGAGCGACTGCGGGTCCACGCGGCCGTCGGTCGCTGCGATGTGGGCGAACGCGCTCGGGCGGTCCAGCAGGATCCACAGCGGGCGCCTGGTGTCGTCCGGAAGCGGACGGCCCGCCTGACGCGCGTGGTTCGCGGAGATCAGGCGGCGCTCCGTCTCGGTCGTCACCCACTCCAGGCTGGCCAGCGCTCCGGCCAGCCCGCACTCGACCGCGAGGACGCCGTCCCGGCCGGTGAGGCAGGCGTACTCGCCGGTGCCGCCGCCCTCGACGATCACCACGTCGCCGTACTGCAGGGCCTGCAGGGCGATCGAGCGGAGCAGGGTGGAGGTGCCGCTGCCCGGCTGGCCCATGATCAGCAGGTGCGGCTCGGTGGAACGGGGGCCCGTGCGCCAGACCACCGGGGGCACGTCACGCTGCTGCTCTCCGTGGGTGAGAGGAAGCGTGCGCCGGACCTCGGAGGGGTCGGTGATGCCGAGCACCGTCTCGCCGGGGGAGGTGACGAATCGCTGGGCGGCGATGTCGGTGGGCAGCGGCGGCAGCACCGTGACCGACAGCTGGTTGGCCTCCTCGTCCCAGGCGAAGTGGTACTCACGGCCACGGCCCGACTTGGCGGACAGCAACTGCTCGATGCGGGCCCGGGGCTCGGCCTCGCCGTCGGTGAAGTACGCCGGGTAACGGATCACGAGATGGGTCGTGCGGCCCGTCTCGTCGAACTCGTAGGCGGGGAAGACCGTCTCCCAGTCGCCGCCGTGCGCGTAGAGCGGGGCGGGGTCGTCGGCGGTCGAGAAGTACGGGACCAGGGCCTCGTACAAGGACTGGAGTCGCTGGATCTGCGACTCGTCGGGGCCCTCGGGTTCCGCCGGTCCGCGGTCCCGGCCCTGCCAGGCTGCCGCCGCCATCAGGGTGATGACGGCGAGCAGGGGGCCGTACGGAACGAGCGCCACGACCAGGATCACCGACGCCACCAGGAAGAGCAGCGACCCGCGCCTGTCCTTGGGGGTGTCGACCCATCTGCGCCCCCCGGCCGATGCCAGTCGGCGCAATCCGCGGGTGATCGTGATCAGCGGGTGGAGAACGTCGGTGGCACTGTCGGCCGCCGTCCGGGCCAGCTCCCGGCTCCGGGCGATCTGTGCGCTGCCTGTGCTCAGGATGCGGGGGAGGGGGCGCCGGGCCACTGCTGTCTCCTGATGGTGCGTACGGACGTGGGGAGCGTCAGAACTTGATTCCGCCCAGGAGGCTCGCGAGGCTCTCGCCGCCTGCCTTGATGCTCGGCGCGATGGCCGTACTCGAGAGATAGAAGCCGAACAGGGTCGCGACCAGGGCGTGCGAGCCCTTGAGGCCGTCCTTGCGGAAGAAGAGGAAGACGACGACGCCGAGCAGGACCACGCCTGAGATGGACAGGATCATTTGGGATCTCCTGGTTCGCGGGGACAGTCACCATGAGTACTTCCAGGATCACAGGATGTATCCATACGATAAAAGGTGCAACTGAGTGAATTTCGGCTGATTTCGCCCAGGCGGCGGAGTGGGGCGAGCCCGGTGGAGTCGAGCCCTCGCGGTCGACCGGGGCTGCGGTGATCTTTACCTCCGGCACATCGGGTCATGTGCGGCGCGAGCCAGTACCCTGGCGATTCACCTGAACGGTTGCATGGAGAGGCGGTCCGGCCGATGAGTGAAGCCCCCGACCCCGAGGTCGTGGAGCTCGCGACCAAGGTCTTCGATCTGGCCCGGCAGGGGCCGACCGAGGCGCTCGTGGCGTATGTGGACGCCGGTGTTCCGGCGAACCTGACCAACGACCGCGGGGACTCCCTGGTGATGCTCGCCGCCTACCACGGCCACGCCGACGCCGTACGCGCCCTGCTCGCCCGGGGGGCCGAGGCCGACCGGATCAACGACCGGGGCCAGACCCCGCTCGCCGGAGCCGTCTTCAAGGGTGAGGAAGAAGTCATCAAGGCCCTTCTGGAGGGCGGCGCCGACCCGGCGTCCGGCACACCGTCGGCCGTCGACACGGCACGGATGTTCGGCAAGGCACACCTGCTCGAACTGTTCGGCACACACTGACACGCCTGCTCTGACCAGGGCAGACACTAAAAACGGGGGAGGCGGTAACGGGCCGCCGAAATTTCGGTCGCGGCGGATGGAACTGCCGGGTCATCATGACGTCGTGATTCACGGACGCGATGGCTGCGCAGATGACGCCGCACCGCGCGGACCGTGAAACGGTCCGCATGGGCCACCGACGAGAGGCAGAGGAAGATGGCTTACAGCAAGCAGGAAACGGCGGGCGCCCCGACGTGTTGTCACGCGGCCAGGTAATGCAGGTCCCCGGTTGCGTCGACGCTTGATGTGAGGCTGTTTCCCATGTTCGATCCGGTCATAGCGCCCAGCGGTACGCTGCTCGGCCTGCTCCAGCGGGGCCGCGGCGACGGCACACTGCACGCGCTCACCGCACCGCGCGCCGAAGCGCTCGCGGCGCTGAACCACTGCGTGCTGCGCGATCCCCGCCACGACTGGCAGGTGGAGAACCGCTCCCTCTACTACGCCCGCCTCTTCCTCGACCTGAACGGCGAGCTGGACGAGATCGAGGCTCATCTCTTCGACGTCGAGGACGTACTCGACACCGAGGAGTCACGCACCGGCCTGGCCCTGGCGGTCCTCGGCCATCTCGCCTCGTACGGCAGGCGGGACGCGCTGGAACTGCTGCGCAGGTACGCCGGCTCCGGCTCCAACTGGGCCTGGGCCCTGGACGAGCTGGCGCTGCGCGACGACGACGCCGGACTGCGTGCCCTCGCCGCCCCCGTCCTCGCGCGGTTCGCGACCGACGCGGAGGGTGAGGCCGAACTGGCCGCCGTCGTGCGCGACGCCTTCGAGCCCCGGCCCTGGCGACTGTGGGCGGACGACCCGCGCGAATCGATCGCCACGCGCGTGCGTGCCGCTCACGAGACCGGCCATTTCGACCGCTGGCAACGTCAGATGCGACCAGGCGGACCCCGCCCGGGGTGGAGCGTGCGGGCCGTCTTCGAGTGGGCCCAGCAGGGAATGGAACGCGGTGCCGCCCTCCATGTCCCCGCCGCCCGCTGTCTGGTGGCCGTCGCGGGACCCGAGGACCGGCCGGAGATCGTCCGCGCCGCCCAGGACGGCACCGACGGCGCCCGCTGTACCGCCCTGCGGTATCTCGCCGACAGCAACGATCCGGACGCCCTCGATCTGATCGAGGCCGCGGTGGCCACCGGCACCACGGCCGTCGTGGACGCCGCGGTCGACGCCTTCGAGCGCATGCGCAGTGTCGCGGCCGTCGATCGGGCGCGCCGCTGGGCGCGCCGCCCCGATCTCCTGGGCGCCGCCTCCGGCCGCATGCTCGCCTGCCTGGGCGGAGCCCAGGACAAGGAACACGTCCTCGCGGCACTCAGGGAGGCCGTACGGGGCGAAGGCCCCGACGCGCCGACGCTGTGGACCCTCGTCGACGGCACGGGGCGGCTGGGCATCTCCTGCGCTGCCCCCGTCCTGCGCCACATCTATCGCGAGACCGCCTCCTCCCACCTGCGCGGCCGGGCCGCCCGCGCCCTCGCCGCCACCGATCCCTCCTTCGCCACCGGCTTCGCCGTCGAGTGCCTGTGGGACTGCGAGGAGTCCACCCGCGAGATCGCCGCCCGGCACGCCGAGACCGGTGACGCCCGGGTCGTGGAGCGATTGCGCCGGCTCGCGGCCGATCCGGCCGAGGAGGCCGAGGTCCAGACCGCCGTCCGCAGCCGGATCGGACCGGACGCGACCGCCATGTGAACGACGGACCATCGGGTGCGCCCGCTCGTGATCGCAGCCGGACCGGGTGCGACCGCCGACGAGCTTTCCGGGCTCAGGCGCACCCCCTGGGTGAACTCGGGGTGACTCGCGGGTCAGGCGGGCATGGACACGGTCTGACCTGCTCGGGTGTGCAGCGCAACGCTCACGGGACGTTCCTCGTCCGGAAAGATCCACGTTGACGCGGGCACGTCCAGTACGGCGACAACACGAGTATGCGTGTCGTCATCGTGACCGAATCCTTTCCCCCCGATGTGAACGGCGTGGCCCACTGCGCGTTCCAAACCGCCCGGCACCTCGTAGATCGCGGTCACTCTCCGCTCGTCGTCGCGCCGGCCACCGCCGCCGGCACCGGGCCCGGGGTCGATGCCCTGGCGCCCTGCCCTGTCGTCCGTGTCCCCTCCCTGCCGCTCCCGGGCTATCCCCAGGTCCGTGTCGCCCTCCCCAGCCGACGCGTGGCCGCGGCGATCGCCGAGCACCGTGCCGACGTCGTCCACCTGGCCAGTCCCTTCGTCCTCGGCGTCCGCGGCATGGCCGCCGCCACCCGGCTCGGCATCCCCGCCGTGGCCGTCTACCAGACCGACCTCGCCGGATACGCCCGCACCTACGTCCATGCCGGCGAGGCCGCTGCCTGGCGTCGCATCCGCTCCGTCCACTCCGCCGCCGACCTCACCCTCGCCCCGTCCGGTCCCGCCCTGCGCGACCTGGAGGCACACGGTGTGCCCCGGGTGCGGTTGTGGGCGCGGGGCGTGGACACCGCCCGCTTCCGTCCCCAGCTGCGGGACGAGGCGCTACGCCGGGAACTCGCCCCGAACGGCGAGCTGATCGTCGGCTACGTCGGCCGGCTGGCCCCCGAGAAGCAGATCGAGCTGCTGTCGGGCGTGTGCGGCCTGGACGGCGTCCGGGTCGTGGTCGTCGGCGACGGGCCGAGCCGGCCGAGCCTGGACCAGGCACTGCCGGGCGCGGTCTTCCTCGGCCGCCGCACCGGCGACGAACTGGCGCGGATCTTCGCCTCCTTGGACGTCTTCGCGCACACCGGTCCCTTCGAGACCTTCTGCCAGACCGTGCAGGAGGCCATGGCGAGCGGCGTGCCCGTGGTCGCCCCCGCCGCCGGCGGCCCACTGGACCTGGTCGCCCACGGACGCACCGGGTTCCTGGTCCCGCCGCGCGACGCGGTCGCCGTACGGGACGCCGTCCGGTCCCTGGCCGTCGACCCCGGCCTGCGCACCGCGTTCGGCGCCGCCGCGCGCGTGAGTGTCGAGGGACGCACCTGGGCGGCCGTCGGCGACCAGCTGATCGAGCACTATGCGGACGTGCTCGCCGCCCGGAAGACGGTGGTGGCGGCATGACGTCCTTGCGCATAGTGCGGCTGGCCAACTTCGTCGCGCCGTCGTCCGGTGGTCTGCGTACCGCGCTGCGTGAACTCGGCGCAGGCTTCAAGGCCGCCGGGCACGAGCCCGTGCTGATCGTGCCGGGTGAGCGCGCGGACGACCGAGAGACCGAGCAGGGGCGGGTGATCACCCTGCCTGGTCCGTTGCTGCCCGGCACCGGCGGCTACCGAGTCCTCACCGACAGGCGGCGGGTGGCCGGGCTCCTCGAGGAGCTGGCCCCCGACCGTCTGGAGGTCTCCGACCGTACGACCCTCCGCTGGACCGGCAGGTGGGCGCGCCGCGCCCGGGTCCCGGCCGTGATGGTCTCCCACGAGACCGCCGACGGCGTGCTGCGCACCTGGGGTCTGCCGGAGAAAGCGGCCCGGCGGACCGCCGACGCCCTCAACGTCCGTACGGCCCACACCTACGCGCGCGTGGTGTGCACCACGGAGTTCGCCGAGCGGGAGTTCGTGCGGATCGGGGCGCGGAACGTCGTACGGGCGCCACTCGGCGTCGACCTGGTGCAGCGGCACCCCGCGCTGCGCGACCGGGGACTGCGCGCCCGGCACGCGCACGGCGACGAGGTGCTGCTGGTGACATGCACCCGGCTGTCCGTGGAGAAGCGGCCCGGGACCGCGCTGGACGCCCTGGAGGCGCTCCTGCGGCGAGGCCGGCGGGCGGTGCTCGTGGTGGCCGGCGACGGGCCGCTGCGGTCCCGGCTCGAACAGCGGGCGCGGGAACGTCGGTTGCCGGTGACGTTCCTCGGTCACGTCTCCGACCCTGGCCTGCTGGGCGCCCTCCAGGCGTCCGCCGACGTCTGCCTGGCCCCGGGGCCCGCGGAGACGTTCGGGCTCGCCGCCCTGGAGGCGATGGCCTGCGGCACCCCGGTGGTCGCCAGTGCCTCGTCCGCGCTGCCCGAGGTGATCGGCTCCGCCGGAGCCGTCGCGACCGACCACGGGAGCGCCTTCGCGGACGCCGTCGAGCTGCTCCTGGCACGGCCCGTGGAGGAGCGCCGGGAGGCCGCTCGCGCGCGGGCGGAGTGCTTCGGCTGGGGCACGGCGGTCGCGGCCTTCCTCCGAGCGCATGACGCGGTGACGTCCGTCGGGCCCGACGTGTCCGGGGGCGGCCCGGGCGGGCCCTTCGTGCCCGGGGGCGTGGCATGAGACCGCTGCGGTTCGTGGCGCTCGGTGACTCGCTGACCGAAGGCGTGGGCGATCCCGTCGGCGACGGATGGCGCGGCTGGGCCGCACTGCTCGCCGACGGGATCGCGGAGGGGCCCGGGGAGACCCGTGAACTCGGTGAGCGCGTCGGGTCCGTGGAGCCCGGAGAACTTGTGGAGTCCTCGGGTTCCGTGGAGTTCACCAACCTGGCGGTCAGTGGTTCGCAGACCCGTGACGTGCTGGAACGGCAGTTGCCCGCGGGGCTCGCGCTGCGGCCCGATGTCGTCTCGGTCGTCATCGGGGTCAACGACACCCTGCGCTGCACCTTCGACATCCAGGCCGTGGCCGCGCGCCTCGACACCGTCTACTCGGCCTTCACCGAGCAGGGCGCCGTCCTGCTCACGGCCTGTCTGCCCGACCCCGGCGCGATGCTCGGGCTGCCAGGCGCTCTGGCGCGTCCGCTGGCCCGGCGGCAGCGGGCGGTCAACGCCGTGGTCCACGCGCTGTCCGAGCGGCACGGGGCCGTGCATCTGCACGCTGCCGAGGGCGCGTGGCTCACCGACCGCGCGCTGTGGAGCGCGGACCGGCTGCACCCCGGCGAGCGGGGACACCGGCAACTGGCCGTGCGTTTCCACGCGTTGCTGACGGAGCGGGGTCTGGCGACGGGGGCCGCGCCCTCGCCGGAGCCCGAGTTCCCCGTGCCCACCACGTCGGCGAGTCTGTGGTGGCTGGCCACCGCGGGCACCGGCTGGGTGGCCCGGCGGTGTACCGACCTGCTGCCGCAGCTCCTGACGCTCGCCGTCGACGAGATGCGGCACCGCGCGCGTGGGACGAGCGCCCGGCTCGATCTGCGGGCCGCCGCCGCCGTGTCCGCGGCGCTCACCGCGCTCGCGGTGGCGGAACAACGGCCGGACGCGGCGTAGGCGCTCCGTGGGGAGGGCCGTGTGACGCCGGCGAGTCATCCGCGGGTTCGCGGGAGGCTGGGCACGCGGTTCCCCGCGCCCCATGCCGCGTCAGCGTCGGCGTACGGCCACGAAGCGCACCGGAGTGCCGGGCACCGCCTGGGCGACGGCCGGCAGGTCGGCCGCGCGGACCACCGCGATCACCGGGTAGCCCCCGGTGGTCGGGTGGTCGGCGAGGAAGACCACCGGCCGGCCGTCGGGCGGGACCTGGACCGCGCCCAGGACCATGCCCTCGCTCGGGAGTTCCCCGTCAAGGGCCCGTTCCAGGGCGGGTCCTTCGGTGCGCAGCCCGATGCGGTTGCTCGCGGAGGACACCCGGTAGGTGCGTGTGGTGAAGGCGCGTACGGCTTCCGGCGTGAACCAGTCGTCGCGCGGACCCAGCGTCACCCGCAGGACGAGTTCGGCAGGGGGCGCGGGCTGCGGAGCGACGTCCACGCGCGCGTGGAGCTCGCCGGGGGGACCCAGGGGCAGCACCATGCCGTCCGCGAGCGGCAACGGGCCGAGGCCCGACAGCAGGTCCGTGGAACGGCTGCCGAGGACCGGCTCGACGGCCACGCCGCCGGAGACGGCGACGTAACTGCGTACTCCGCGCACGGCCGCGCCGATGTCGAGCAGCGAGCCCGCGGGCACCCGCACCGCGGCGCCCCAGGCTGCCGGGCGCCCGTCCAGCGTGACCGGGCAGGGCGCACCCGCGACGGCAACGGTGACGGTCGAACGGGGCCGCAGCGCACAGCCGTTGAGCGTGGTCTCCAGGACGGCGGCCTCGGGACGGTTGCCGACCAGCCGGTTGACGAGCGAAGCCGTCGGCCCGTCCAGGGCGCCGGACCGGGGCACTCCGAGATGCGCGTGCCCGGGACGGCCCCGGTCCTGGACGGTGGTGAGTGCCCCGGCCCGCACGACGGCGAGGGCGCGGTCCGTCATGAGCGGCCCACCCGGACGAAACGGACGCGGGTGCCCGGCGACAGCAGCGCGACCGGCACGCGCGCGTGGTCCCACAGCACGGTGTCGGTGGTACCGATCAGCTGCCAGCCGCCCGGCGACGAGCGCGGGTAAACGCCCGTGTACGGGCCCGCCAGACCCACCGAGCCCGCCGGGACCCTGGTGCGCGGTGTGGCCCGGCGCGGAACGTCGTAGCGGGCCGGCAGGCCGGTGAGGTAGCCGAAGCCGGGGGCGAACCCGCAGAAGGCGACACGGAATTCGGTGCCCGCGTGGATCCGGGCCACCTCCTGTTCCGGGACGCCCCAGTGGGCGGCGACGTCCGCCAGGTCCGGGCCGTCGTAGCGGACGGGGATGTCCAGGACGTCCTGTTCACGCGGGGGAGTGCCCGGGACCTCGGAGGCGGTCAGTTCGGAGGCCAGGCGCCCCGGGTCGTCCAGACCGTCCAGGAGGACCGTCCGGGCCGCCGGGACGATCTCGCGCACGGTGAGCAGGCCCGCCGCGCGTCGCCGCACCAGTTCCGCGTGCAGGGCCTGCGCCTCGTCACCGGAGGCCACCTCGACGAGTAAGGCGCCGTCGCCGACGGGCAGTGCCCTCATGCGAAGGCCTCCACCCGCACGCCCGAGGTCTCCAGCCGCTCCCGGACCCGGCGGGCCAGGTCCACCGCGCCGGGCGTGTCCCCGTGCAGGCACAGAGAACGCGCGCGTACGTCGATCCGGGCACCGGAGTGCGCGGTGACCGCACCGGAGGCCAGATCCACCGACCGTGCCACGACGGACTCCGGATCGGTCACCACCGCGCCGTCCCGGCCGCGCGGCACGAGGGTGCCCTCGTCGGTGTACGCGCGGTCCGCGAACGCCTCCGTGACGGGCGGCAGGCCCGCCGCGTGGGCCAATTCCAGGAAGCGGGAGCCGGGCAGCCCGAGCACGGGCAGCGTGGCGTCGGCCAGGAGTATGCCGTCCACGACCGCGCGGGCCTGCTCCTCGTCGTGCACGACCCGGTTGTAGAGCGCGCCGTGCGGCTTGACGTACGACACCCGCGAGCCCGCCGCCCGCGCGAAGACCTCCAGGGCGCCGATCTGGTACGCCACTTCGGCGGTCAGCTCGGCGGGCGGCACGTCCATCGCGCGCCGCCCGAATCCCGCCAGGTCCCGGTAGGAGACGTGTGCGCCGATCCGCACCCCGCGCTCGGCCGCCGGCTCGCACACCCGGCGCATGGTGGGTGCGTCCCCGGCGTGGAAGCCGCAGGCGACGTTGGCGCTGGTGACGACGGTGAGCAACTGCTCGTCGTCGGTCAGCCGCCAGCGGCCGAAACCCTCGCCCAGGTCGGCGTTGAGATCGATCGAGGTCATGGATCCTTCGTCTCTCCTTCTCACGCCACGCGGTACTGCTCGTCGCGGGCGTCGGTGAGGAACATCTGGCCCGGCGCGTGGGTGATGGCGAACGGCGGGCGCGAGGCCATCACCGCGGCCTGCGGAGTGACACCGCAGGCCCAGAACACCGGGATGTCGTCCCGTTCGGCGTGCACCGGGTCGCCGAAGTCGGGGCGACCGAGGTCGTCGATACCGAGTCCCGAGGGGTCGCCGCAGTGTACGGGGCTGCCGTGCACCGCCGGAAGCAGACTGCTCTCCCGGATGGCGGCCGCCAGGTGCTCCGGCGGCACCGGCCGCATGGACACCACCAGGGGGCCGTGCAGTCGTCCCGCCGGACGGCACTCGCGACCGGTCACGTACATCGGGACGTTGCGGCCCTGCTCGATGTGCCGGATCGGGACGCCCGACTCGGACAGCGCCCACTCGAAGGTGAAACTGCAGCCGATCAGGAACGAGACCAGGTCGCTTCGCCAGTGCGCGCGCACGTCCGTCGGCTCGTCGACCAGTTCACCGTCCCGCCACACCCGGTAGCGCGGCAGGTCGGTGCGCAGATCGGCGCCGTCCGCGAGGACGGTGGTCCAGGAGCCCGCGTCGGTGACGTCGAGCACCGGACAGGGCTTGGGGTTGCGCTGGCAGAACAGCAGCATGTCGTACGCCCAGTCGGCGGGCACCGAGATCAGGTTGGCCTGGGTGTGGCCCGCCGCCACCCCGGCGGTGGGGCCCGTCAGGCCCGCCCGGAAGCGGGTCCGGGCCTGACGCGGGCTCCACGCGCGCGCGTGCGGGTCGACGAGGGTCAGGGGGCGGTCGTCCGTGACGACCGCCGGGCGGCCTTCCGTGCGGTTCATGTGAGTTCCTTTCCGCGCGTCTCCGGCAGTCCCAGCAGTGCCAGGGCCGCGATGCCGTAGCCGATCGCGCCGAAGACCAGCGCGCCGCCCACCCCCCAGCTGTCGGCGAGGAAGCCGACCGTGGTCGGGAAGACGGCGCCGACGGCGCGGCCGGTGTTGTAGGTGAAGCCCTGTCCGGTGCCGCGCACCGCCGTCGGGTACAGCTCGCTCAGGTAGGAACCGAAGCCGCTGAAGATCGCCGACATGCAGAACCCGAGCGGGAAACCGAGCACCAGGAGCAGGGTGTTGGCGCCGTCGGGGATGTTCGCGTACGCCAGGATGCAGATCGCCGACAGGAGAGCGAAGAGCCAGATGTTGCGCCGGCGGCCCAGCCGGTCGGTGAGGTAACCGCCGGTCAGATAGCCGAGGAAGGCCCCGGAGATCAGGAACGTCAGATAGCCGCCAGTGTTGACGACCGACAGACCGCGCTCGGTCTTGAGGTACGTCGGCACCCAGGTGGCCAGGGTGTAGTAGCCGCCCTGAACGCCGGTGGAGAGCAGACCGGCGAAGATCGTGACGCGCAGCAGGCCGGGCTTGAAGATCGCCGCGAACGAGCCCTTCTCGGAGCTCTGTTCGCGCACCGCGACCGCCTCGGGGGCGTCCTGGACGCGGCGCCGCATCCAGATGACGAGCAGTGCGGGCAACGCGCCGGTCCAGAACATCACGCGCCAGGCCAGGTCGTCGTCGACGAACGAGAACACCAGCGTGTACATGATCGCGGCGAGCGCCCAGCCCACGGCCCAGGAACTCTGGATCGCGCCCAGGGTGCGGCCCCGGTGCTTGGCGCTCGCGTACTCGGCGACCAGGATTGCGCCGACCGCCCACTCGCCCCCGAAACCGAGGCCCTGGAGGGCACGGAAGACCAGCAGGGTCTCGTAGTTGGGTGCGAAACCGCAGGCGACGGTGAAGACCGCGTAGGTGATCACCGTGATCATCAGTGCCTTGACCCGGCCGACCCGGTCCGCCACCACACCCGCCAGGGCGCCGCCGATCGCGGAGACCACCAGGGTGACGGTCGTGAAGAGGCCGGTCTGACCGCTGTCCAGGCCGAAGTACGCGGCCAGCGCGACCATGCTCAGCGGCAGCGTGAAGTAGTCGTAGGAGTCCAGGGCATAGCCGCCGAACGCGCCGGCGAAGGCGCTCCGGCCGCGCGGACCGAGTGCTCGCAGCCAGCCCAATGCCCCGTCGTCGGAGGGATCTTCGTGCGCTACAGGTGACGCGTCGGCGGTCGGGGCCTGGGGCGGAGGGGTCGTGCTCATGGGCACCTCGCAGAGGGAGGAGGGAGGGTGCGTGCGGAGCGAGCCGGGCCGTGCGGAAGCCGTCGCGCCGTCGAGCGGGACGGCGCCGTTCACAGCAAGATAGGGGATCGTTGAACGATTCCTCAATACCTATGTTGTTTCGTTCTTGTATCTGCGGTTGAATTCCGGGCATGGCAGAGCAGCTGACGGGACTGGTCGACGACCGCGCCCTCCTGGGCCGTACCAGCACCGCGGAACGCGTCTCGGACATCCTCAGGAGCCGTATCGCCGAGGGCTACTTCCCGCCCGGGACCCGGCTGTCGGAGGACAGCATCGGCAATGCGCTCAGGGTCTCCCGCAACACGCTGCGCGAGGCGTTCCGGCTGCTCACCCATGAACGGCTGCTCGTCCACGAGTTGAACCGCGGCGTCTTCGTCCGGGTCCTGACCGTCGAGGACGTCGAGGACATCTACCGCACCCGCGGCCTCGTGGAGCGCGCCGTCGTACGTGGCCTGGGCAAGCCACCGTACGGACTGGACCTGCTCGCCGAGGCGGTCGCCGAGGGCCTGCGGGCGGCGCGTGAAGGTGACTGGAAAGGGCTGGGTACCGCCAACATCCACTTCCACCGGGAGCTGGTCGGACTCGCCGGCAGCGAGCGCACCGACGAACTGATGCGCAGCGTCTTCGCCGAACTGCGCCTCGCCTTCCACGTGGTGGACGACCCGAAGGCGCTGCACGAGCCGTACCTGGCCCGCAACCAGAAGATCCTGGAGGCGCTGGAGGCGGGGGACAAGCGGTACGCGGAGGAACTGCTCGCGGTCTATCTCGCCGACTCGCTGGAACGCGTGGTCGAGGTGTACAGGCGAAGGGTGGGCAAGAGCATCTGAGGGCGCGGGGAACCGCGCGACCAGCCCCCGACGGCCCTCGGCCGAAACACCACTGGTGGTCGCCCGCCCGAGCGCCGGAGGCGATCCGCGTCGTTTGGGTCGTTGTCAGACCGAGGACCTAGTCTGTGCACCGTGACTTCGCCTGCATCGACGGACAGCGTTCCGCCCCAGCTCAGCGCGGGGCCGCGCCCCGCACCGGGCCCGGCCGCCGACGAGGGACTGGCGCGGCGGCTGCGCGCGCTCGCCTGCACCGCGCCGCTGCACGACCTGGACGCCCGCAAGGCCAACCTCGCCGGCGAGTACTCGGTGTACGGCATGGCGGAGGTGGCGCTGGCCGCCATCGACCTGGTCACCCTGAACATGGACTTCGACACCGGCGCCGACCACGACCAGATAGTCGCCCGGCTCATCCCCCGCATCGCCGCCCAGGCCCCGCAGCGCCCGGTCCCGGAACACGAGCGCGTGGCCCGCTGGGTCCTCGAGAACCTGATCAACGTCGGCAGCGTCGACCGCGGCTTCCGGGCGGTGTACGGCACGTTCGCGCAGGACGGCACCTACGTGCGCCGTGACTACGACTTCAAGCTGATCGAGGAGGTCCCCGGCCCCGGCGGCTCGGTGTACCTCCGTACGACGGACGAGGCCGTCAACGTCCTGGTGGGCGCCCTCGACACCGATGTCACCAGCGCGCAGATCGCCGCCGAGGTCAAGCTGGAGGTGCTGATCAGCCGGGGTCGCCTCGCGGACGCCCAACTGGCCGCCGAGCAGGCCCGATACCGCACGGTCCAGTACTCGGAGACCCTGCGGCGGGCCCTGGACGCCACCCGGCGCAACGTCCGGGCGGTGGACTGGCTCACCACCGTGCCCGACATGATCGCCGAGGCCCTCGACCACGTGGCGGACCGGTACCGCCACGAGAACGCGATCCTCACGAACATCCGCAAGGCACGGGACGAGTCCGAGGACCCGGAACAGAAGCGGCGCGCCGCCGAACTGGTGGACATCGTGAAGGACTGCATCCGCCGACACACGCAGTTGCAGTCCCGCCTGCTGGAGGCCGGCCCGCTGTTCCGCGCCGAGCAGGACCGGCAGGCCTTCGCCACGCCGATGACGACGTCCGGTACGGACCTGTACGGGCATCTGCTCGCGCCGGTCCTGCCGTTGGCCCTGGAGCGGGCGGTGCGCGTCACGGACGCGTTCTTCGCGCGCGGGACCGGGCTGCGCACACCGGTGTCGGTGCGCGTCGGCGACCTCGTCGACATCCTGCTGACGCCGCCGATGGAGCGGGAACACCTGGGCGCGGAGATGCCGGAACCGGATCTCATCGCCACGCCGGACGACAGCCGGTTCAGCGAGGAGCAGTTGGCGGCGGCGAGGCACCTGCTGGACCTGCCGGCCGACGCGCCCCGCAGGCTCTCCGGACTGCTCGCCGACGCGCGTGCGAGGGACGCCGATCTGCCTTACCTGGTCGCTCTGTTGGCGGTGCACGCCGCCAGCCCGCCGGTCGGTACGGCCTATCGGCAGGGCGAGGAGAAGCTGTTGTTCTCCGTGGACGACGGGACGGAGCTGGACGACCCGGAGTTCGGCGGGGCCGACCTGATCGTGGGGACCGCCCTCCTGGACGCGGCGGGGATGGCGGCGGACCGGACGGAGGCGGCGTGAGCGTGACGTATGCCTTCATGAACCACCGCGACCTGAACCACGGCTACGTGAACCACGGCTACGTGAACCACCGCTACACGAACCACCGCGACAAGGAGCCCCAACCGTGACCGAGCACGCCGAGTGGAGTGAGCCGGAAGCCGGCCCCGCGCCGGCGACCGCCGCCGTCACCCCCGCCGACGCCGCCGACGCGGCGCGCCTCGTCGCCTTCGGGTTGCAGCCCAAGTTGCAGCCCGCGCGGGACCAGGAGTACACGGAGCTGCTGCGGCGCTATCGCGAGGACCCGCCGTTCGCGCGGCTCGCCGACGCCGTGGCCGCCGGGCTCGGGCTGGTCGTGCTGGAGGTGTCCCCACGCGCGGGGATGGCGGTGACGGCCGCCGAGGACTCGGTGTTCGCCGTACGGATGGGTGACTACGCGCGCCGGACGTCCGCCGACGGCGGGGACCGGTTCCTGCACGGCCTGGCGCATCTCGCCGTCGCCGCCATGGCGTTCCCGCGGCCCGAGGACCTCGCCGACGACGGGTACATCGGGCGCGTCTCCGTCAACGGCGTCGACGCGTTCGTACGACAGGCTTGCCGTCGCCTGGAGGAGCGGGCCGAGGAACAGGGCGAGAACACCGACCCGGCCACCGACGCGCCCGCGCTGGAGGCCGCCTGGCGGATCTGGGTCAGACGCAGCGCGACCGGTGCCACCAAGGACGCGCGCAGGCTCGCCGGTTCCACCACCGGCATCGTCGGCAAGGCCGTCGCGTTCCTCACCGACTCGGGGTTCCTGCAGCGCACCGGTGACGACAACGGCGGCACGTACCGGACCACCGCCCGCTATCAGCTCCAGGTGCGGGACATGGCCGGGACCGCCGCCATGGCGGAGCTGCTCGAACTGGGCGTCGTGCCGGTGACCGACGGCACGCCGACGCTGCTGCCCGCCGAGGACACCGACGAACTGGACCTGGTGGCCGACGCCGGGCTGCCGTTCCACGCGCCTTCGTCGTCCTGACCCCCCTGACCTGCCGAAGACTGACGAGAGTCCGCCATGTACGAGCTGTCCCGGGTCCGCCTCTACTCCATCGGACCCGCCGGTGCGCGCTACGCCGACACCGTGCTTGACCTGCGGGGCGTGGGCCTGCCCGTGCCCGACCCCGCGCCCGCCCAGGCGGAGTTCTTCGAGGAGGAGCCCGTCGGCCCGCCGCGTCGGCCCGCTCCCGCAGGTGTGCTCTTCCTGGAGAACGGCGGCGGCAAGTCCGTCCTGCTCAAGCTGATCTTCTCCGTGATGCTGCCGGGCCACCGCAACACCCTCGGCGGCGCCAGCTCCGGTGTGCTGCGGAAGTTCCTGCTCGCGGACGACTGCGGCCACGTCGCGCTGGAGTGGCAGCACGTGCTCACCGGGGAGTGCGTGGTCGTCGGCAAGGCCAGCGAGTGGCGGGGGCGCCAGGTCTCCAACGACCCGCGGAAGTTCGCCGAGGCCTGGTACTCCTTCCGGCCCGGCCCCGGCCTCAGTCTGGACAGCCTGCCCGTCGCGGAGTCCACCGCCGTACGGCCGTCCGCCGAGGGTCAGTCGGGCGCACACGGGCGGCGGCGGACCATGAAGGGCTTCCGGGACGCCATCACCGAGGCGGGCAAGGCCTACCCGCATCTCGAGGTGCACTGGGAGGAGATCCACGACCGCTGGATCGAGCACCTCGGGGACCTCGGCCTCGACCCCGAACTCTTCCGCTACCAGCGGGAGATGAACGCCGACGAGGGCGAGGCCGCCGGCCTCTTCGCGGTGAAGAAGGACTCCGACTTCACCGACCTGCTGCTGCGCGCGGTGACGGACACCCGTGACACCGACGGCCTCGCCGACCTGGTCAGCGGCTTCGGCAACAAGCTGGGGCGACGCGCCGAACTGATCGCCGAACGCGACTTCACCGCCGGGTCGGTGGACCTGCTCGGGCGGATCGTCGAGGCCACCGAGGCCCGCTCCCGCGCCCGTGACATCCACACCGGGGCCGAGCGTCGTACGAGGACCCTGGCGCGGCGGCTGTCCGCGCGCGGCGCCCAGGAACGGGTACGAGCGGGCGACCTCGCCCAGCGGGTCACCGCCGCCGCGTACGCCGTCACCCACACCGAGGCGGCCCGGGACCGCAGTGCGCTGATCGCCGCCGAACTCGCCTACCGGCACGCCTCGTTGGCGCTCGCCGCCGCGGAGAAGTCGGCCGCGGCACAGAAACGTGAGCTCGCCGACGCGCGCACCCTGCACTCCGCCTGGCAGGCCGCCGAAGCCGTGCTGCGGCACCGCGCCGCCGCCGACCGGGTGGCACGGGTGGCCACCGCGATCCAGGAGGCCGAGCGGGACGCGGCCCCCGCGCTCGCCGCCCGCACCAAGGCCGCCGTCGATCTCGTGCGCGCCCTGCACGCGGCGGCGGAGAGCGCCGAGACCCTCGCCGACGAGGAGGAGGAGCGGTCCGCCGCCCTCCAGGAAGTCGGCGAGTCCGCGCACCGGGACGCCACCTCCGCCGCCACCGAGGCGCAGCGCGCCCGGAGCGAGGTCGGGCATCTGCGGCAGCGCCTGACCGAGGTCGAGCAGGAGACCGCCGAGGCGGTGCGCGCGGGCTGGCTCGACGACACCGCGCCCGACGCCGACCCGGCGCGCGCGGCCCTCGCCGCCAGCGACGCCGAGAAGACGGCGGTCGCCGCCTGGGACACCGCGCGCGAGGCGTCACGCCGAGCCACCGAGCACGCCCGCGAGGCCGCCTCGGTCGAGTCCCGCGCGGAGCTGACAGCGGCCCGCGCGGAGGACGCGGCCACGGCGGCGGAACGGTCCTACGAGGCCGAACGTCGCCTCGCCGAGGCCCTGGCCCGCGAGGAGCGGCTGGCGGAACTGCTGAGCCTGACCGGCGGCGACGCCCGCCCGTCCGCGATTCCACAGCCCCGTCAGGACAGCGACACCGACACGGACACCGGCCCCCGGGACGGTCTCAGCCCCGAGGACCTGGACCGGTTCGCCGACGAACTGCGCGAACTCCTCGACGACGCCGTCTCCTCGGCCGAGCGGCAGCTCTTCGAGCTGCGCACCTCAGCCGCCGACGACTCCCGGATCCTCGGCGCGCTCGGTGACGGCGGGCTGCTGCCGCCCGGGCCGGACGTACTGGCGACCGTGGAATTCCTCGGTGAGCAGGGCATCCCCGCCCTGCCCGGCTGGCGCTATCTGGCCCAGGCCGTCGACCCGGCCGACCACGCGCGCGTCCTGGCCGCCCGGCCGGAGCTGGTCGACGGAGTGATCATCACCGACCCGGCCACGCACGCGCGTGCCCGCGGGGCGCTGAACGACGCCGCGCTGCTGCCGAGGTCCGCCGTGGCGGTCGGTACGGCCGCCGCCCTGCTGGCACCGACCCCGGCGCCCGACTCGGACGCCGGTGACGTCTTCCTCGTACCGCCGAACCCGGCGATGCACGACGAGCACGCCGCCGATGAGGAGCGCCAGGCGCTGCGGGCCCGGGCCACCGAGCGGGACGAGGAGATCCGTGGCCTGGCTTCACGGCTCGGCAAAGACCGGGAGCTGGCGGCCCGGCTCTCCTCCTGGCGCACCGGCTGCCCTGCGGGACGGCTGGTGGAGCTGTCCCGGGCCGCCCGGGACACCCGTGTCTTCGCCCAGGAGTCCGAGGCCGAACTCGCCGAGGCGCGGACCGTGCGGACCGAGGCCGACGAAGCCGCCGCCGAGGCCGCGCAGGTCCGCGACGAACGCCAGGAGACCGCCCAGAAGGCCCGGCGGGCCGCCGACGCGCTCGCCGGGCTCGCCTTCCGGCTGCGGGAACGGGCCGGCTGGCAGGTCAAGGTGCGCGAACTCGCCGACGAGGCAGCCGAGTCGGAAGCCCGTGCCCAGACCTGTCTGGACCGTGCCCGGGCCGCCGACGAGGACCGGCGTGGTGCCCAGCGCGCCGCCGACGACTCCCGCCGCACGGCCCGTGCGCTGCGCGCCGAGCGCTCCGAGATCGCCGGCGCCCCCGACGACGTACCGGAGAGCGGCTCCGACGAACCCAGGGCGTCCCTGCCCGCTCTCCGCGAGGCGTATCGGGCCGCCTCCCAGGTGTACGAGAAGGTCGGCGTCGGTGCCGATCTGCGCACCGAGCAGGCCCGGGCGGAGAGCGACGAGAGCGCCGCGCGGTCCGACCTGGACCGGCTGAGCAACAAGGTCCGCACGCGCGCGGAACAGCTGCTCCAGTCGCCCGACGGCTCCGACGGACCCTCCCGGCAGGCGGCCGTGGCGCGCGCCGACGAGCTGGTGCAGCTCCTGGAGACCCGGATGTCCAGCGCGAGCGAGCAGCTCGGACGACTGCGAGGCGAGGCCGAACGACACGCTCCCGAGGACGGCGACGCACACACCGAACTGCCCGGGGAACAGCAGCCCCGCGACGCCGAACACGCGCAGGCACTGCTGCGCACGGCCACCGCCGAACTGGCCTCGCGGACCGAGGCGTTGGGCCGGGCCCGGGAGGCGCACGCCGAGCTCCTCGACGCGCACCGCGCCGCCGAGGACGCCGTCGGCGGCTTCGACGAGACCGCCGCGATGCTCCGCGACCTGTTGCGCGAACACACCACGGAGGACGAGCAGGAGGAGCCCGAGCCGTATCCGGGCAGCCTGGAGGAGGCACGGCTGTCCGCCGCCGAGGCCCGCCGGTCCCTGCGCGGCTGCGCCGCCGAGCTGTCCGCCGCCGAGGGCGCCGTGCGCGAGGCGAGCGACATCCTCGTCCGACATGCCAACTCCACCCGTTACGAGCAGGTCCGCACGCCCGCCCGACAGCAGATCCGTGAGCTGCCCGCGTCCGCGCTGCCCGAGCACGCCCAGAAGTGGGCCGACGCCTTCGCGCCCCGACTGAGGGTCCTCACCGACGAGTTGGCTCAGCTGGAGCGGAACCGGGACTCGATCGTGGACCGGCTCCGGGGGCTGGTGGAGTCGGCACTCGCCACCCTCCGATCCGCTCAGCGGCTGTCGCGGCTGCCGGAAGGGCTCGGCGAGTGGTCCGGGCAGGAGTTCCTGCGTATCCGCTTCGACGAGCCCGACCAGGCCACCCTCACCGAGCGGCTCGGCGAGGTCATCGACGAGGCGACCCGCGCGGCCGTCAAGAAGAACTCCGACCTGCGGCGCGACGGCATGTCCCTGCTGCTGCGCGGCGTCGCCGCGGCGCTCCAGCCCAAGGGAGTCGCGGTGGAGATCCTCAAGCCGGACGCCGTCCTGCGCGCCGAGCGCGTGCCCGTCGGGCAGATGGGCGACGTGTTCTCCGGCGGGCAGCTGCTGACCGCCGCCATCGCCCTGTACTGCACGATGGCCGCACTGCGCTCGAACGACCGGGGGCGCGACAAGCACCGGCACGCCGGCACGCTGTTTCTCGACAACCCGATCGGGCGCGCCAACGCCACCTACCTGCTGGAGCTCCAGCGAGCCGTGTCGGACGCGCTCGGTGTCCAGCTCCTCTACACCACCGGCCTCTTCGACACGACCGCGCTCGCCGAGTTCCCGCTGGTCATCCGGATGCGCAACGACGCCGACCTGCGGGCCGGGCTGAAGTACATCAGCGTGGAGGAACACCTCAGGCCGGGACTGCCCGAGGCTCCCGCCGGGGAGGACGCGCACAGCGAGATCACCGCGACGCGGATGTTCAAGCGCCCGGCGTGAGCGCCTCGTAGGGGTACGGCGGTGGGGAACCGCGGGCCGTTCGTCGCCGGTCGCGCGGTTCCCCGGGCCCCTTGGGGCGCTTGCCTACGCGTCCTCCTTCAGCAGATCGGCGCACTTCTCGCCGATCATCATCGTCGTGATGCACGGATTGACGCTGACGAGATCAGGCATCACCGACCCGTCGGCCACCCGCAGCCCCTCGACCCCCTTGACGCGCAACCGAGCGTCGAGCGGGGCCGAGGCGTCGTCGTCCGCGCCCATCTTCACCGTGCAGGACGGGTGGTAGACGGTGTTGTGGGTCTTGTGGATGTAGTCGAGCAGTTCCTCGTCGGTCCGGACGTCCGGACCGGGGGCCAGTTCCGCGCCCGCCCAGCCGCTCAGGGCGGGCTGCTCCGCGATCCGCCGGGCGAGACGCAGCCCGTAGGTCATGACCCGCACGTCGTGTTCGTGCGTGAAGTAGCGCGGGTCGACCTTGGGCTTGTCCCGGTAGTCACGGGTACGGAGCCGCACGGTGCCCCGTGATCGCGCCCGCGTCACGTTCGGTGTCAGGCAGAACGCGTTCTCGGACGTCGGGTAGCCCCAGCGTGCCGTGTTCATGTCGAACGGCACCGACCCGTAGTGGAACATCAGGTCGGGCCGGTCCAGGCCCTCCTCGGTGTCGTAGAAGATGCCCGCCTCCCACCACTGGCTCGACGTGGTGGTCATGGGCTGCCGGGCGTCCCACATGATCACGCCCTCGGGGTGGTCCTGGAGGTTCTCGCCCACACCGGCCGAGTCGACCACGACCTCCACACCGACCTCCCGCAGCTGCTCGGCCGGTCCGATGCCGGACAGCATCAGCAGCTTCGGGGTGTCGATCGCCCCGCACGAGACGATCACCTCGCGCCGGGCCCGTACCGTCCGGGTGTGGATCAGGTCCGGGTCCAGGTACGCGGCGCCCACGCAGCGCCGCCCGTCGAGCACGAGGTTCCTGGCCCGCACCCCGGTCCGGACCTCCAGGTTCGGCCGCTTGCCCAGGATCGGGTGGAGGTAGGCCACGGAGGACGACTGGCGGGTGTTGTTCTCGTCGGAGTTGATCTGGAACCAGTGGGCGCCCCGGACCACCGTCGAGCCCGTGTTGAACGGGGTCGTCGGGATCCCGGCCTGTGCGCACGCCTCCAGGAGGGCCGTGCCGCAGGGGTCGTCGCTCTTCAGGGTGCGCAGTTTCACCGGGCCGGTGCGGCCGTGGTGGTCGCCGGGAGCGTCGTTGTTCTCCAGCCTCCGGTACAGCGGGAACAGGTCGGCGGCGCTCCAGCCCGTACAGCCCTTGGCCGCCCAGTCGTCGAGGTCCTCGTCCGGCGCCCAGAAGGCGATGCAGGAGTTGTGTGACGAACAGCCGCCCAGCACCTTCGCCCGGGCGTGCCGCATGAAGCTGTTGCCGCTCGCCTGTGGCTCGACCGGGTAGTCCCAGTCGTAGCCGGACTCCAGCAGGCCCATCCAGCGGTCGAGTTTGAGGACGTCGTCGTCGCCGACGTCGCTCGGACCGGCTTCCAGGACGCATACGGTGACCGCGGGGTCCTCGGAGAGGCGGGCCGCCACCACGTTGCCCGCGGTGCCGCCGCCCACCACCACATAGTCGAACTCATCGGTACTCATGGGTGGTTGACCTCCTTCAGTCGGCGGCCGGGACGGCGGGGGGAGTCGTGGTGCCGGTGGCTTGCAGCTGGTGCTCGGCGAGCACGCCGGTGCGGTGCCGCTGGACGAACCAGTAGTAGGCGAAGCCGCCGCCCATGATGACCGCGACGAACAGCACCGCACCCCAGCGCAGGTACCAGTGGAACGGAGCGGCCGCGTTGTAGACCTCGGCCCGTGGCCAGATCAGGTTGATCGTCATGGCCGTGCCCCAGACCACGGCGACGATGTTGACGAGCAGTCCCCAGCGGCCCAGCGAGAACTTGCCGTCGCCCGCGGGCTGCCACTTGCCGCGCAGCCGGGCCACCAGCATCGGCGCGGTGACACCGAGGTAGGCGAGGTAGATCATGATGATGCCGATGCTGGTGACGACGGTGAAGATCTGCGGCTGGCGGATGTTGACGACGAGGATCGCCACGGCCAGGATGCCGATGATCACCGCGGGGAGCACCGGGGTCTGGAAGCGCGGGCTGACCTTGGCCAGCTTGGAGGACCCGGGCAGGTTGTTGTCACGGGCCATCGCGAACGTGAGGCGGATCGCCGCCGTGTGGACGGCCAGCGCGCACACGGTGACCGCGATCAGCACGCACCACAGCATCGCCTTGCCGGCCGTCGAGCCGAGCACGTCGAGGACGATGTACTGCAGACCGTCCGTGGACAGTTTGTCGCCCTTCAGGCTCGAGACGCTCATCAGCGCGAGCAGCAGGATCAGGCCGCCCAGGACGAACGAGGCGACGATGGCGCGGATGATGGCGCGCGGCGCGTTGCGGGACGGGTCCAGGGACTCCTCGCCGAGCGAGGCGGCCGTGTCGAAGCCGTACATGACGTACGCGGACGCCAGCGAGGCCACGAGGAACGCGCTCATGTAGCCCGCCTGGTGCCCGGCCCCGGTGCCCGCGGTGTCGGTCACCACCTGCGGTCCTCGCGTGATGTGGACGGCGAACAGCACGATGAGGACGACGGTGGCGATCAGCTCGATGAGCACGCCGGCGCTGTTGATGGTGGCCATCAGCTTCACGCCGAAGGCGTTCACCAGGGTCGTGAACAGGATCAACACGGTGGCGAGGACGACCGCGTTGGTCGCCACGTCGTACTTGCCGGTGCCGTCACCCACGAACTGGAAGGTCGACGAGATCTGCGGAAGCGTCAACTGATAGGCCAGCGCGACGGCCGAGATGGACACGATGGACGCGATCAACATCATCCAGCCGGCAAGCCAGCCCAGGTGCGGATTGCCTATCTTCTTCGACCAGTTGTAGACGGAGCCCGCGACGGGATAGCGGGCGGCCAGTTCCGCGAAGCACAGGGCGACCATGAACTGGCCGACGAAGACCATCGGCCACGACCACCAGTAGGCGGGGCCGCCGCTGCCGTAGCCGAAGTAGAACAACTGGAAGGTGCCGGTGAGGATCGAGATGTAGCTGATCCCGGCGGCGAAGGTGTGGAAGTTGCCGAGGGTGCGCTTGAGTTCGGGTTTGTATCCGAACTCGGCGAGTTCGGCGTCGTCTCTTTGCCCGGACGATGGTTGATCGGTTGTCGTCATGCGCGGACTCCTGGTGGGCCGGGGGAGGGGACGAGCGACTGCTGCGGGTGCCTGGATCAATGAGGGGGTTGTACACGCGGGTCATGTGCATGGTGTTACACGAGAGTCACGCGAACCAGCCCTGCGGCACGGGGGCCGTGTTGCGCCAGATGTGCTTCGTCTCCCGGTACTCGGCGAGGCCCGACGGTCCGAGTTCGCGCCCGAAGCCGGACTGCTTGAAGCCGCCCCATTCCGCCTGCGGCACGTAGGGGTGGTAGTCGTTGATCCAGACCGTGCCGAGCCGCAGCCGCCCCGCGACCCGGGCCGCCTTGGCCTCGTCGCTCGTCCAGACGGCGCCGGCGAGGCCGTAGACCGTGTCGTTCGCGACGCGCACCACCTCGTCCTCGCCGGTGAAGCGCTCGACCGTGAGCACCGGCCCGAAGGACTCCTCCTGGACGACCGACATCCCTGCGGTGCACTGGTCCAGCACGGTCGGCGGATAGTAGAAGCCGTCGTCGAAGCCCGGCCCGGACGGGCGCGCACCACCGCATCGCAGGACCGCCCCCTCATCCAGGCCCTTGGCGACATACGCCTCGACCTTCGAGCGGTGCGCCGCCGAGATCAGCGGCCCCGTCTGCGCCTGTTCGTCGAACGGCCCGCCCAGGCGGATCAGTCGGGCCCGGCGTACGACCTCGTCCACGAACCGGTCGTGCAGCGAGTCCTCGACCAGCAGCCGGGCCCCCGCCGAGCAGACCTGCCCGGAGTGCAGGAAGACGGCGGTAAGCGCCATGTCCACGGCCGTCTCGAAGTCGGCGTCGGCGAAGACGATGTTGGGGTTCTTGCCGCCGAGTTCGAGCGCGACCTTCTTCACCGTCCCGGCCGCGGCGGCCATCAGGCCACGGCCGGTCTGGAGCCCGCCCGTGAACGAGACGAGGTCCACGCCAGGATGGTCGGCCAGCGGGGCGCCCGCCTGAGGACCGGCGCCCAGGACGAGATTGGCGACGCCCGGCGGGAGCCCGGCCTCCGCCAGCAGCCGGGTGAGGTGGATCGCGGTGTGCGGGGTCAGCTCGCTCGGCTTGAGCACGAAGGTGTTGCCGGCCGCGAGAGCCGGCGCGACCTTCCACGCCGTCTGCAGGAGCGGGTAGTTCCAGGGCGTGATCAGCGCACAGACGCCGACCGGCTCGTACACCACCCGGCTGTCGACCCCCTCCGTCCCGGTGTCGATGACCCGCCCGGTCTCGCTCGCCACCAGCCGCCCGAAGTAGCGGAAGCAGTTCGCGATGTCGTCGATGTCGTACTCGCTCTCGACCAGCCGCTTCCCCGTGTCCAGGGACTCCGCGCGGGCCAGCGCGGCCTTGTCGCGTACGAGCAGTTCGGCGACCCGCAGCAGCAGGTCACCGCGCTCGTTCGGGGACGTCCGCGGCCACGGCCCGTCGTCGAAGGCCCGGCGGGCGGCGTCGATCGCCGCCACCGTGTCCTTGCCGCCCGCCTCGTCCACGACTCCCACCAGGGAGCCGTCGGCGGGGCAGCGGATCTCACGGGTGCGCCCGTCGACCGCACTTCGCCACGCGCCGTCAATGAACAGGTCCGCCATGGCCGCCTCCCAGCCTCTCCACGAGCCACTCGTGGAAGATCCCGATGTGGTGCTCGGTGGGGACCAGCACACCACCCCCGCGATAGGCGCGCGACGCCATCGCCGGCTGCGTCCGTTCACAGGCTTCGAAGTCCTGCTCGTTCACCCGGTGGAACAGCTCCACCGACTTCGACACGTCCGCCCCGGACTCCACCACCTCCGGCGCGTACAGCCAGTCACACTCGACGACCGTGCGGTCCTCGGCCAGGGGGAACATACGGTGGACGATCACATGGTCCGGTACGAGGTTGATGAACACCGTCGGCTTCACCGTGATCGCGTAGTAGCGGCGGTCCTGGTCCTGGGACACGGACGGCAGCTTGGCGAAGCCCTCACTCCCGTCGACCGTGAAGCCCTTGACCTCCTCGCCGAACTCCGCGCCGTGCCCCACGTAGTACTGGGCGGCGTAACCGTCGGCGAACTCTGGCAGGACGTCGGTGAGCTCGGGATGGATCGTCGCGCAGTGGTAGCACTCCATGAAGTTCTCGACGATCAGCTTCCAGTTCGCCTTCACGTCATACACGATGCGCTTGCCCAGCGCCAGGTTCTCGGCGCCGTAGTGCTCGATGGCGGCGGTGTCGCCGAGCCGTTCGACGGCGGCGTGCACGACCGTGTCCTCGAAGGACGGCGGCTCGTCGGCGAGGCACACCCAGGCGTAGCCCAGCCATTCCCGCAGGGACACCTTGATCAATCCGTACGCGACACGGTCGACGTCGGGCATCTTGGTCAGGTTGGGAGCCGCGATCAGCCTGCCGTCGAGGTCGTACGTCCACGCGTGGTACGGGCACTGAAGGTTGCGGCGGGCCTCGCCCGACTCCTCCGTGCACAGACGGGCCCCACGATGTCGGCAGACGTTCAGGAAGGCGCGCAGGTCGCCGGTGCGGGTGCGGGTGATGATGACGTTCTCGCGGCCCACCTGGACGGTGCGGAAGGCACCGGGTCTGGCCAGGTCGGCGCTGCGGACCGCGCAGAACCACATCGACTCGAAGATGAGGTCCTGCTCCTGCCGGAAGAGTTCCGGTTCGGTGTAGTAGTGGCCCGGCAGCGTCGCGATCAGGCTGGGGGCGATGGGGGTCGTCGTCACGGGCGTGCTCCTCAGGCGGGCGCGGCGGCGAGGCGGACGGGGTCGAACAGGCCGATGGGATGCTCGGTGCTGCCGGTCAGGGCCAGGTCGGCGAGGATCTCGCCGACGACGGGCACGAACTTGAACCCGTGCCCCGAGAACCCGCAGGCCACGGTCACCGACTCCGGATGCGCCGGGTGGCGGGCGATGACGAAGTGCTCGTCGGGCGTGGTGGAGTACATGCAGGTCGCGGCCTTGAGGAAGGTGCCGGGAAGATCCGGGATGCAGCCGGCCATATGGTCGGCCATCGCCTTGATCTCGTCCGCGTGGACCACCCGGTCGATGGTCTCCGGGGTGGTCTCACTGCCCTTGCGGAAGAAGGCCACCTTGGCGCCCAGATCAGGGCCGTCGATGGACGGGAAGCCGTAGACCTGGACGTCGTCCGCGTCCTCCCAGATGTAGATCGGGTGGTTCTCGGGGAGGAAGGGCCCAACCCCGCCGGTCGGCTGGAACCAGTACATGACCTGCCGCTCGATCGTGAACGGCACCCCCAGGTCGGTGAGCAGCCGCGGCGCCCACGCGCCCGGGCAGATCACCAGCTGTCCGGCGGTGTAGGTGTTCTCGGCCGTGTGGACACGAACCCCGTCCCGGTACGGCTCCCAGCGGGTCATCGGCTCTTCGAAGTGCAGGTCGGCGCCCTGCCGGGTGGCGAGCTGGAGGTGCGCGGCGACCGTGTTCTCGGGGCGCAGCAGACCGGCCTTCCGCTCGAACAGGGCCACCTCGTCGTCCTTGGGCGTGAGGGTCGGGAAGCGGCGGCGGATCTCCTTGGCGTCCAGCATCTCGTGCGGCAGGTCCCACTGCCGGGCGGAGAGCAGCGAGCCGGAGACGGTCCGGGAGTCGGGGCGTCCGACCATCACGCCACCGGGAAGGATCGCTACCTGGCGGCCGGTGGCCCGCTCCAGGTCCTCGTACAGCTCGTAGGCGCGCAGCAGCAGCGGGACGTACGCCGGGTCCTCGAAGTACGACTGCCGGGTGATCCGCGAACCGCCGTGGCTGGAGCCGCGGTTGTGCACCGGACCGAACTTCTCCAGACCGAGCACACGGGCACCGCGCCCGGACAGGTGATGGGCGGCGGCGCTGCCCATGCCGCCGAGACCGATGACGATCACGTCGTAGGTGGGGGACATTGCATGCCTCCTGAAAGTGCGTCAGCGACGGATGCGGGTCATCTTCGGGTCGAACAGCGGCTCCTCGGCGACCGTCGCGGGAACCTTCTCGCCGAAGTACGCGATGTGCACTCCGGTGCCGGTGGTGAGACCCGCCGGGAGCCAGGCGTAGGCGATGCACCGGCCGAGCGTGTAGCCGTACGACGCGCTCGTCACGTAGCCGGCCGGGGCGCCGATGGGGGCACCTCCCGCTCGAGCGGAGTCGAGAGTGGGGGCGTACACCGGTTCCTTGCCGAGGACCACGGCGGCGGGGTCGTCCAGGAGCAGGGGGGTGAGCCTCCTGGTGGGGGGCGCGTCGGTGAGTGCCTCGCGCCCCACGAACTCCTTGTCCGTGCGGACGGCGAAACCGACACCCGCCTCGTACGGGTTGTGTTCGTCGGTCATGTCGGTGCCCCAGGCCCGGTAACCCTTCTCCAGACGCAGGGAGTTGAAGGCGGAGCGCCCGGCCGCGACCACGCCGAGGCCCTGACCCGCCTCCCACAGGGTGTCCCACAGGCGCAGGCCCAGGTCGGCGGTGGTGTACAGCTCCCAGCCGAGCTCGCCGACGTACGACAGGCGCATCGCCGTGACCGGGACGTGGCCCAGGTACGTCTCCTTCGCGCGGAAGTAGCCGAAGGCCTCGTGCGAGAAGTCGTCGCGGGTCAGCGGCTGGACGAGGTCCCGGGCCAGCGGACCCCAGACCCCGACGCAGCAGGTGCCGGAGGTGATGTCCCTGATGTGGACGTCGTCCGGGGCGTACCGGGTGAGCCGGTCCAGGTCGGCGGGGGAGTTCGCGCCGACCTGGAAGCGGTCGGGGGCGAGGCGGGCGACGGTGAGGTCGGAGCGCACGCCGCCGGTCTCGTCCAGAAGGAGGGTGTAGGTGACCGAGCCGGGTTTCTTTCGGAGGTTGTTGGTGGTCATGCGGTTCAGGAAGTCGAGGGCTCCGGGGCCGCTGACTTCCAGGCGCCGCAGGGGGGTCATGTCGTACAGGGCGACCTTCTCGCGGGTCGCCCTCGCCTCGGCGGCGGCGATGGGGGACCAGTGGCGCGCCGACCAGGCGTCGCGTTCGGGCAGCGCGTCGAGCGTGTCGACGAGGGGCGCGTTCGCCTCGTACCAGTGCGGGCGCTCCCAGCCGCCGCCCTCCAGGAAGTAGGCCCCGAGTTGCTGTTGACGGGCGTAGAAGGGGCTGACGCGCAGCGGGCGTGGCCGCTCCATGGGCTGGAGCGGGTGGATGACGTCGTACACCTCGACGAACTGCTGTGAACCGCGTTCACGGATGTACGACGGTGAACGCTGCGCGTCCTCGAATCGCGTGAGGTCGCACTCGTGCAGGTCGAGGGAGGGCCGCCCGTCGACCATCCACTCGGCGACGGCCCTCGCCACACCGGCGGAGTGGGTGACCCACACGGCCTCGGCCAGCCAGAAGCCGCGCAGTTGACGCGACTCGCCGAGCACCGGCATGCCGTCCGGGGTGAAGGAGAAGACGCCGTTGAAGCCCTCCTCGATCTCGGCTTCCCGAAGGGAGGGGAGCAGCCGGCGGCAGTCCTCCCAACTCGGGGCCCAGTCCTCCTCCGTGAAGGGGAACGAGGAGGGCATGTCCATGTTCCGGGCGCGGGCCTCGTCGTACGGCAGGATCGCGAACGGGTCGACCGGCATCGGCCGGTGGGCGTAGGAGCCGATGCCGATGCGCAGCGCGCCGCCTTCCTCCTCGGTGTGCTCGCGGAAGTACAGGTCGCGGTCCTGGAAGCGGAGGATCGGCTTCGGGGCTTCCGTCGTCGCCCCGCCCTGCCCGGGCAGCGGTTCGGTCTTCGCGTACTGGTGGGCGAGCGGTTGCAGCGGTACGTCGATCCCGGCCATGCGGCCGATGACGGGGCCCCAGAAACCGGCCGCGGAGACGACGTGGTCGGCGGGAAAGGTGCCCTGGTCGGTGACCACGGCGGTGACCCGGCCGTCCTCCTTCTCGATCCCGGTGACCGTGTGGCGCTCCAGGAACCGGGCGCCCCTTCGGATGGCCCGTTCCATCTGGGCGTGGGACGCGAGGAGCGCGCGGGCGAGCCCGTCGTCGGGGGTGTGGAGGCCGCCGAGCACCACCGACTCGTCCAGGAGCGGCCAGAGTTCCTTGCAGCGGGCGGTGCTGACGACCTCGCCCCCGATGCCCCAGGCCGCGGCGTAACCGGCCCTGCGGTGCAGTTCGGCGAGGCGCTCCGGGGTGGTGGCGAGTTCCAGGCCGCCGACCTGGTGGAAGCAGGGCACGCCGTCCACGTCGAGCGAGAGGAACTTCTCGACCGTGTACTTGGCGAACTCGGCGAGCGTCTTCGACGGGCTGGTCTGGAAGACCAGGCCGGGTGCGTGCGAGGTGGAGCCGCCCGGGGTGGCCAGCGGGCCCTGTTCGAGAACGGTGACGTCGGTCCAGCCGCGGGCGGTCAGCTCGTCGGCGAGGGAGCAGCCGACGATGCCGGCGCCGACGACGACCACGCGCGGTGAGTGCGGGCGGTTTTCGGACGTGGAACCCGTTGCGGGCGTGGAACCCTTTTCGAGCGTGCTGGACATGCCCCTCCTTGCCGGGTTGGCAACTGCCTGCGGGAAGCGTGCGGTGGGTCGATCGGCGTCGCCGTGTGATCCGGGACGCTGGGTGTGGTGACGGGGCGCTGGCCGTTGTCCACCTTGTTCACCGGGTTCCTCCGAAGATGCCTCGGCCTTCAGGCCGGGGAGGAATCGGTCCGGCGGAGCAGGGCAGGAAGTGGGATTTCGCCCCAAGGGCGAAATACCGTCCACGTGATCGGGTAAACTGCATGCCGTGTGTTGCGAGAACCAAGCGCGCACGCCGTGTTGATCGAGAGCCAAGACAGCACATGCACCTCCAAGCTTCGCCGTATCAAACCGGGCTGGTTTCAACCCGGCTGGTGTTGATCGTGGAAGACCTGTTGGGTCGCTGACCCGCAGGCTGCGTGAGCCAGGAATCCCCCTGCTTCAGCTGGGGGAGGATTCAAAGGACCACCACCGAGCGCAGCACCTCGCCGCGGTGCATCTTGGCGAAGGCCTGTTCCACCTGGTCGAGCGCGATGGTCTCGGTGACGAACGCGTTCAGATCCAGGAGGCCGTAGAGGTACTGGTCGATGAGGAACGGGAAGTCGCGGCTCGGCAGACAGTCGCCGTACCACGACGACTTGATGGCGCCGCCGCGCGAGAACACGTCGATCAGCGGGAGTTCGACCTTCATCTCGGGGGACGGCACGCCGACCTGGACCAGGAGACCCGCGTGGTCGCGCATGTAGAAGGCCTGCGTGAAGGTCTCCGGGCGGCCCACGGCGTCGATCGCGATGTCGACGCCGAAGCCGTCGGTCAGCGCCCGTACCGCCTCGATCGGGTCCGTGCCACGGGAGTTGACGGTGTGCGTCGCGCCGAACTTCTCCGCCTGGTCGAGCTTCTTGTCGTCGATGTCGACGGCGATGACCTTCATGGCACCGTTGAGGCAGGCGCCCGCGATGGCCGCGTTGCCGACGCCGCCGCAGCCGATGACGGCGACCGAGTCGCCGCGGCCCACCTGGCCGGTGTTGACCGCCGCCCCGTAACCCGCCATCACGCCACAGCCGATGAGACCCGCGGCCTCCGGACGGGCGGCCGGGTCGATCTTGACGGCCTGGCCCGCCGCGACCAGGGTCTTCTCGGCGAAGGCGCCGATGCCCAGGGCGTTGCTGAGCGGGGTGCCGTCCAGCAGCGTCATCGGCTGCGTGGCGTTGCGGGAGTCGAAGCAGTACCAGGGGCGGCCCCGGCGACAGGAACGGCAGGAGCCGCAGGGCGCGCGCCATGCCAGCACCACGTAGTCGCCGGGTGCGAGGTCGGTGACCCCCGCGCCGACCGCCTCGATCGTGCCGGCCGCCTCATGACCGAGCAGGAACGGGAAGTCGTCCGTGATCGCGCCCTCGCGGTAGTGCAGGTCCGTGTGGCAGACCCCGCAGGCCTGCACGGCGACGAGTACCTCTCCGGGGCCGGGGTCCGGCACGACGATCGTCTGCACCTCGACGGGTGAGCCCCTCTTCACAGCGACTACGGCACGGACCTCATGTGGCACGACCCAGCTCCTCTGCTGTTGCGCAATGCACGATGGGTTGCGCGATGAGGAACATAGTGGGAACGCTATCGAGCGGCCGTCAAGGGGTGCGAGTTAACCCTTGGCAAAAGGAACCTGTGGGGCGAAACCTGCCGGACACACGACGGCGCGGGACCGGAGGATTCCGGGCCCGCGCCGTGTGCGGAGAGCGCCCTCGGCGGCGCGCGGGGTCCGCGTCAGAAGCCGTATCCCATCCGGCGCGACAGTTCCGCCCCGGCTGCCACCGTGCGCTTGGCCAGCTCCGGCAGCCGGTCGCTGCTCATCCGGTAGACCGGCCCCGACACGCTGATGGCGGCGATCACCTTGCCGTCGTGCGCGCGGATCGGTGCCGCCGCGGCGGCGAGGCCCAGCTCCAACTCCTCGATGGTGACCGCGTAGCCCTGCTCCACCACCGCCTCCAGTTCGCCCCGCAGCACGGAAGCGCCGGTGATGGTCCGTTCCGTGAAGCGCGGCAGGGAGCGCGCGAGCAGGCCCTCGCGCAGGGTGGGCGGCAGGTGCGCCAGCAGCACCTTGCCGCTGGAGGTGGCGTGCAGCGGGGTGCGCCGGCCCAGCCAGTTCTGCGCGGTCACGGATGCCGTGCCGCGCGCCTGCATGATGTTGACCGCCGCGTCGTCGTCGAGGACCCCGATGTTCACGGTCTCGCCCAGCTCGTCGGCGAGTTCCCGACACACCGGGACTCCCTCCTGGGAGACGTCCAGCCGCACTGCCGCCGCCCCCGCCAGGCGCAGTACACCGGCCCCCAGGTAGTACTTGCCGCGGTCCTTGGCCTGAGCCACCAGGCCGCGGTTCTCCAGGACGCCGAGCAGCCGGAACGCGGTCGACTTGTGGACGTCCAGCTCGTCGGCGATCTCGGTGACCCCCACCTCGCCGTGCCGGGCGAGGATCTCCAGCACGCTCACGGCGCGGTCCACGGACTGGACGGCGCTGGCCGACCCTCTGCCGTTCTTCTCCGGGTTCGCGGCCTTCTCCTCGCTACCGTCGGACTGCTTCTGCGTGCGGGTCATGGCTGAACTCTCACCACCTGTGGGCCCAGTTCGGGCCGCATCTGCGGGAAACCCTTGACGGGACGGTCGCCCCGCCCGGATTCTGTTGCGCATGGCGCTCTCTTGTGCGTCATGTGGAACATCATGTTACCGAAGCGTCCGGCGCCCGGAAGGGGCCGGACAGTCCGGACCGACGCGGGTCCGGCACCTTCCGATTCCGGCGTGCTGGACCAGTGCTGCCCCGGCACGCCGAGAACTCAGGACCGACGCCGGTCCGAGTCCCTGTTCCCGCCTGGACCACACAGTCCGGACCGAGTGTCCCGGACCGAGAGGGGGGCCCGTGATACCCGTCTGCCGCCTCGAAGACCTCCCCGAGGGCGAGTCCGTCCGCATCGGGACGTCACCGCCCATCGCCGTGTTCCGCACCGACGACGGCGAGCTGTACGCCATCGACGACACCTGCACCCACCAGGACGCCTCACTCTCCGAGGGCTGGCTGGAGGGCTGTCTGGTCGAATGCCCGCTGCACGCGGCTTCATTCGATCTCCGTACGGGCCGACCGACCTGCCTGCCGGCCCGGCGGCCCGTACGCACCCACCGCGTCACCATCGACGACGACGTCGTCCACGTCCACCTCACCGCGGAGGAGGGGACCGCCGCATGAGTACCCGCATGAGCACCGGGCCCCAGTGGCGTACGCCCCCTGGAACCACCCCCTTCTGCACCACGGCCCCGCACCCGCCGCCGAGTGACAGGAGCCGTACCGCATGAGGACCCTGACCGTCGTCGGCGCCTCCCTCGCCGGCCTGTACGCGGCCCGGGAACTGCGCGCCCAGGGCTTCGACGGGCGACTGGTGATCGTCGGCGACGAGCCCCATCGCCCCTACGACCGGCCTCCCCTCTCCAAGGACTTCCTCACCGGCCGCGCCGACGAGGCCCGGCTCCTGCTCGCGGACGACGAGGAGACCACCGAACTCGACGCCGAGTGGCTCCTCGGTACCCGAGCCCGAGGACTCGACGTCCGCGGTCGCACCCTCCTGCTCGACGACGGCCGCACCGTGTCCACCGACGGCGTCGTCATCGCCACCGGAGCCTCGGCACGCCGCCTCCCGGGCGACAGCCTCGGCGGCGTCCACACCCTGCGCACCCTCGACGACGCCCGCGCACTGCGCGACGAACTCGCTGACGGCCCGCGCCAGGTCGTTGTCATCGGCGGTGGCTTCATCGGTGCCGAAACCGCCTCCTCCTGCGCGGCCCTCGGCCACACCGTGACCGTGGTCGAGTCCGCACCCCTCCCGCTCGTGCCGCAACTCGGCGCCGAGATGGCCTCCGTGTGCGCCGCGCTGCACCAGCGCGGCGGGGTGGACCTGGTCACGGGCACCGGGGTGACCGGCCTGTGCGGGCCCGTCTCGGTCACCGGCGTCGAACTCACCGACGGTCGGACTCTGCCCGCCGACGTGGTGATCGTCGGCATCGGAGCCACCCCCAACACCGGCTGGCTGGCGGGCTCGACACTCGCCCTCCACGACGGCGTGCTCTGCGACGACGGCTGCGTGACGGCACTGCCGCAGGTGGTCGCCGTCGGCGATGTCGCCCGCGTCGGCGGTACCCGGGCCGAACACTGGACCTCCGCGACCGAGCAGCCCCGCGTCGCTGTGGCCAACCTGCTCGCCGGGCGCACGCTGGACACCGTGCGGTCGCTGCCCTATTTCTGGTCGGACCAGTACGGCGCGCGCATCCAGTTCGCCGGCCGTCGACAGGACGGCGACACCGTCCGCATCGCCGAGGGTGAACTGGCCGACGGAGCACCGGCCGACGGCGGATTCGTCGCCCTGTACGAGCGGGACGGCCGTACGACCGCGGTGCTCTCCGTGGACCGACCGCGCCCCTTCATGAGGGCGCGGCGCGAACTCGCCCGGGAGGAGGGCCGGGTGCGGTCGGCCGCATCCTGAGAACCACCGGGCCGACAGTGGATCGGCCGGGCCAGGTGGTCCCGCGCAGGTGCCATCGGCGCCGCGGCGGGCGGTTCGGCGAACGGCTCGGCAGGCGGTGCCTCGTCCTCGCGTGGGGCCAGCGGGTTCCATGGGGCCCGCAGGGCTCCTACGGGTGCGCCACCTGCCCGGTGCCCTCGCGCCGGCGTATCCGCTCCTGGGTCCGCTCGGTGGCCCGCGCCTGGCGGCGGGCCTTGCGCCGTTCGCGTCGCAGGGCGCGCGCGGTGCTGCTGGGTGTGGACACCACTCCGTTGCGCTGGTTCCACACCTGCCGGGTCACCCAGACGTCGAGCGCGCCCCAGGTGGCCAGCACGGTGCTGGCCACACCGCTCAGCACCATCGGAAAGGCCAGCCAGGAACCCGCCATGGTGCACAGGAAGGCCACCATCGCCTGTACCAGCGTCACCGCGATGATCAGTACCGCCCGGACCGCCGACGTCCGCACGGGATCGGGCAACCGGCGACGCCGCGCCGGCTCCTCGACCCACAAGGGCCGGTAGTACGGCTGCTCTTCGGCCACACCACTCGGCCGGGATGCGGCGTCGCCATTCGTCCTGGCCGCGCTCTCCCGCGTCGCCGGACCGCCCTCCGAGGCCGTTCTGGCCCCACGTCCGTCTCTTGGCCCGGGGCCGGCCTTCGGAATGTCGTGATCCGGCGCATCGAGGGCCTGTCGTGCCGTCAGATGTGCCGCCACGTCATCCGCATCCGCCCCGCCCTCCGACGGCGCCTCGTGCCGCTCCGCCGTGCCCATCAACATGTCACTCCCCACCGCCGGCAGACCGCTCGCCCCGGGTCCGAAGACCCGGCTCCCCAGTGACTGCCCGGCTTGCGCTGTCTTACGCCGCCCAGTGGCGGGACACGGCTCCTGTGGCCGATTCCGCCCCCAACTCCCGTAGAGAAGGACGAACAACGCACCTCCAAGATTCCCGCCGAACGTAAAGATCCAGCCAACTGGCCAGGCAGTCCGCTCCGTCCGTCCCGGCGCTCGTCAGGAAAGAGCAGGGGGTGATCTCCCCCAATGAGCGGACAACTCCCCATGTCTCGCCGCAGGTGCGGAAGCTCAGCCTCCGGACCGGTCTTCGAGTTGAGTGCGCGTCGGTAGTAGGCTCGCGCCGTTTGTTGACGCACATGTGTACCCCCTGTCGAAAGGGGGGTCGAGCTGGGGGAGGCCATGCGCTTTCGCGGGAAATCGATCCGCCGGAAGATCGTGGCGCTGCTTCTCGTGCCGCTGGTGTCCCTGATGGCGATCTGGGGCTTCGCCACGGTACTCACGGGCCGGGAAGTGGCCCAGCTGTTCCATGTCTCGTCCGTCGTCGAGAAGGTCGGCTACCCCACCGAGGACACCGTCCGTGTCCTGCAACAGGAACGCCGACAGACGCTCGTCTACCTCGCGGATCCCCGGGCCTCGGACGCGTTGTCCGCGCTCCGTACCACCCGGGACGCCACCGACGGCGCCGTCACCAAGCTCCGTGCGGACGCGAAGGACCCCGACCTCCGCGACGGCCTGGACGCGGACGACGACGAACGCATCACCGCCGTCCTGGACGCCTTCGACGGCATCGACTCGCTGAGGCGCAGCGTCGAGGAGGGCACCGTGACCCGGTCCCAGGCCCTCGACCTGTACAACCGACTCGTCGATCCCTGCTACGCCCTTCTGGCCTCGCTCGACGGCGTTGACAGCGTGGAGCTGGACAAGCAGGCCCGCGCCCTGGTGAACGTCACCCGCGCCCGCGAACTGCTGTCCCGTGAGGACGCTTTGCTCGGTTCCTCCCTGGTGGTCGGGAAACTCTCCCGCGAGGAGATCCGGGACGTCTCCGACCTCGTCGCCCAGCGCACCCTGTTGTACGACATCAGCCTGCCGGTGCTGCCCCCGGCGGAGCGTGAGCGCTACGAGAGCTTCTGGAAGAACGCGAACTCCGCCCCCTTGCGGTCGGCCGAGCAGGCGGTCATCTCCTCCGACCCCGGAACCGCTCGTGCCGTCACCGCCAAGAACTGGGACGTAGCCGCCGGCAGTGTGCTCGACGACCTGACCACCCTCGACGACGAGGCGGGCGACCGCTATCAGGACCGGGTCCGCCCGGACGCCATCGGCGTCATCGTCAAGGCGTCCGTCGCCGGCGCTCTCGGCCTGGTCGCCCTGCTCGCCTCGCTCGTGCTGTCCGTGCGCGTCGGCCGCACCCTCATCCGCGACCTGCGGCAACTGCGCCTGGAGGCCCACGAGGCGTCCGGTGTACGGCTGCCCAGCGTGATGCGCCGTCTCTCCGCGGGCGAAGAGGTGGACGTGGAGACCGAGGTCCCGCGGCTGGAATACGACAAGAACGAGATAGGCGAGGTCGGCCAGGCTCTCAACACCCTGCAGCGTGCGGCTGTCGAGGCGGCCGTCAAACAGGCCGAACTCCGGGCCGGCGTCGCCGAGGTCTTCGTGAACCTCGCCCGCCGCAGCCAGGTCCTGCTCCACAAGCAGCTCACCCTGCTCGACAGCATGGAACGCAGGACCGAGGACACCGACGAACTCGCCGACCTGTTCCGCCTCGACCACCTGACCACCCGGATGCGCCGGCACGCCGAGGGTCTGGTGATCCTCTCCGGCGCCGCCCCCTCCCGGCAGTGGCGCAAGCCGGTGCAGCTCATGGACGTCGTCCGAGCCGCCGTGGCCGAAGTCGAGGACTACGAGCGCATCGAGGTCCGTCGGCTCCCCAGGGTCGCCGTCACCGGCCCGGCGGTGGCGGACCTCACGCACCTCGTCGCCGAACTCCTGGAGAACGCCACGGTGTTCTCCCCGCCACACACCGCCGTTCAGGTAGTGGGCGAGCGTGTCGCCAACGGCTTCACCCTGGAAATTCACGACCGCGGTCTCGGCATGGCGGCCGACGCGCTTCTGGACGCCAACCTCCGGCTCGCCGAGACACCGGAGTTCGAACTGTCCGACACCGACCGGCTGGGCCTGTTCGTGGTCAGCCGGCTCGCCCAGCGACAGAACGTCCGGGTCTCCCTGCAGCCGTCGCCGTACGGCGGTACGACAGCCGTCGTCTTCATCCCGGACACCCTGCTCACGGACGACGTTCCGGACACCAACGGCATCGGCTTCCGCCTCGACCGGCCCCAGCCGCCCAAGGAAGCCCAACGGGAAGTGGCCCGTCGCACCCCGCTCTCCGCGGCGCCGGCCCAGTTGCCGGGGTTGGCACCCGCGGTCCTGGACGGTCCGGTCGAGCTGGAGGCCCCCGTCGACCTGGACACTCTGGACGACTTCCCGGGTGCTCTCGACGACGAGGACAGCGAACGCGGCGGGCTGTTCCGCCCACGCCGTTCCACCACCCGCACGGACGACGTCACGATGGGCCGCCAGGGCGAGGAACACGAGAAACCGCATGAGACCCCCGGCATCGGCGGTACGCGAGCGGCCGACACGGACGACGCGAACGCTCCGGTCCCGCTGCCCCGCCGAGGGGCCCCCAAGCTGGTCAGCTCGCACGGACGGCCGGTTCCAGAGCAGCGGTCGCGCCGCGATGAGGTGGACGAGGTGGCCCCGCCGGACCCGAGCAGGTCGCGCTCGCAGGCGCCGCCGCTGCCTGCCCGCCGTCGCGGAGCAGGCCAGCAACGCCGCGCGACCGGTGTCGCCGACCGCCTCGACGAACAGCGCACCGAGGCCTCCACATCCCCGGCGTCGCCGAGCCGAGAGCGCGGGGAGTCACCCGAGGCGCACGCGCTTCCCAGGCGCACCCGCCGTGCCGAGATCGCGTCGAGCGGCCCGAGCAGCCTGGGCGCACCGAGCGATCCCTCCCGCGACCCCGGCGGCCGCGCAACGACACGGGAACCCGGCTCCGGACCCGCCAGGCAAGGGCCCGGCTCCGGCCCGGCGGGAGTCGGCTCCGGTTCCGGCTCGGGTATCGCGAGGCAGGGCCCGGCGCCCGGGCCCGACGCTCCCTCCGGCGCGGCCCCTCTGCCCCGCCGCGTACGGCAGGCCAACCTGGCTCCGCAGCTGAAGAAGGGACCCGAGCCGCGCAACGACAACGGGCCCGGGCTCGACGAACGGGACGCCGACGAGGTACGCAGCCGCATGGCCTCGCTCCAGCGTGGCTGGCAGCGCGGCCGTGAGGAGAACGCCGCGGGTGACGACACCCAGAGCGGCGCAGCACCACAACGAACGACTAAGGGGGACGGTCGATGACCGCACCGAAGCCGACCGGCCACACCGCATTCGAGAAGTCCGGCGAGCTCAACTGGCTCCTGGACGACCTGGTGGACCGCGTCGCGAGCATCCGCAAGGCCCTCGTGCTGTCCGGCGACGGGCTGCCGATCGGGCTCTCCGCCGACCTGACCCGAGAGGACAGCGAGCATCTGGCCGCCGTCGCTTCCGGATTCCACAGCCTCGCCAAGGGCGTGGGCCGCCACTTCGAGGCGGGCAGCGTCCGCCAGACGGTCGTGGAACTGGACGACGCCTTCCTGTTCGTCACAGCCGCCGGCGACGGCAGCTGTCTGGCCGTGCTCTCGGACGCCGACTCGGACGTGGGTCTGGTCGCATACGAGATGACGCTCCTGGTGAAGCGGGTCGGCGCGCATCTGAGTGCCGCTCCGCGCACCGATCTGCCTCAGGGCGGGTAGTGGGATTGCATGAGCACAGACGGTCAGGGAAGTAGTCACTGGTTCGACGACGAGGCCGGACCGGTGGTCCGTCCGTACGCCATGACGCGGGGCCGCACCACCAGTGCGGCCCAGCACCGCCTCGACGTCATCGCGGTGGTCGTCACGGAAAGCCACGCGGACGACCCGGAAGGCGACCACACGCTCTCCCCGGAGCACGTGGACATCGTCGACCTGTGCCGTGACGCCCCGCAGTCGGTCGCCGAACTGTCCGCCGAACTCAACCTGCCCATCGGAGTGATACGGGTTCTCATAGGGGACCTGGTGGACGCGGAGTTCGTCCACGTGAACCGGCCCGTGCCGCCGGCGGAACTGCCGGACGAGAGCATCCTGCGCGATGTGATCAACGGCCTCAGGGCGTTGTGACCGTGCTCCCCGTCCCGAAAGGGCCGGTTCGGTGAGCGCCGTGAGGCGCTCACGGACGGCGGTCGGGGAGATCGTGTGCAGGGCGGGGCGGAACCGGTCCGGGACGGGCCCGCCAAGCGGAATCCACCGGTCCGGGTGGGCCCTCGAACCGGCCCTTTCGATATGATCTGACCGATCGTCGACGACCATCCGCGGCAGGTCGGCCCACAGCGCCTGTCCTCCAGCCCCCTATGACCGACTCGCGACTCGCAGTCCCAGAGGTCGGAGTGGCGACTGCCCCTCCCGTTCGGCGAGTTCGCGGTCCGCTACGGCAGCGGCGGCGCCGGACGGCGGCCCGCCGTCCTCCCACCCCCATCAAGCAGGAGAAGAGACCGATGATCTTCGGGCGTTCTGAGCGAGGCAAGCCCCCGGTCGAGCCCGCCACGTTCAAGATCCTGGTGGCCGGAGGCTTCGGCGTGGGCAAGACGACTCTCGTCGGAGCGGTCAGCGAGATCAGGCCGTTGCACACCGAGGAGTACCTCACCGAGGCCGGACGCCCGGTCGACGACATCAGCGGGGTGGAAAGCAAGCACACCACCACCGTGGCGATGGACTTCGGCCGCATCACGCTCCGCGAGGACCTGGTGCTGTACCTGTTCGGAACTCCCGGGCAGGAGCGGTTCTGGTTCATGTGGGACGAGTTGTCGGAGGGCGCACTCGGCGCTGTCGTGCTCGCCGACACCCGCCGCCTGGAGGACTGCTTCGCCGCCGTCGACTACTTCGAACGGCGTTCCATACCCTTCGTCGTCGGCGTCAACTGCTTCGACGGATCCGTCCGTTACCCGCAGGACGACGTCCGCCAGGCCCTCGACCTCGACGAGGACGTACCGGTGCTGCTGTGCGACGCCCGTGAACGGGAGTCCGTCAAGGAAGTCCTCATCGGTGTCGTCCGGCACGCGATGGCCTACACGGCGCAGCACCGCCAGACCGTCACGACGTGACGTCGGCGCGGGCCGTACTCCTACCAGGCGGCCCGACAAGGCGCCCTCCAGCCGACGCTCAGTCGGCCCTCACCCGTCAGCGCACCGCGACCACCGCCGACCCGTGCCCGAACAGCCCCTGGTTCGCCGTGATCCCCACGCGCGCGCCCTCGACCTGCCGGTCGCCCGCAACTCCCCGCAACTGCCAGGTCAGTTCGCAGACCTGAGCGATGGCCTGAGCCGGGACGGCCTCTCCGAAGGAGGCGAGTCCCCCGCTCGTGTTGACGGGTATGCGCCCGCCGAGGGCCGTCGCGCCTTCTCGCAGCAACTTCACGCCCTCGCCCTCCCCGCACAGCCCCAGGTCCTCGTACCACTGCAACTCCAGGGCGGTGCACAGGTCGTACACCTCCGCGAGAGAGAGATCCTCGGGCCCGACGCCGGCCTCCTCGTAGGCCGACCGCGCGATGGACGCCCGGAACGTCTCCGTGGTGGGCGCGACCGCGACCGCGGAGTCCGTCGCGATGTCCGGCAGATCCAGCACGGTGGTGGGGTAGCGCGGCGTCACCGTGGAGACGGCCCGGATCCGCACCGGCTCCGACACTCCCTGCCGACGCGCGAACTCCATGCTCGACAGCACCACGGCCGCCCCTCCGTCCGAGGTCGCGCAGATGTCGAGCAGCCGCAGCGGATCGGCGACCACGGCGGAGGCGGCGACCTCCTCGGCGCTGACCCGCTTGCGGTAGCGGGCGTACGGATTCAGCGCGCCCAGGGCCGCGTTCTTCACCTTGACCTGCGCGAAGTCCTCCGTGGTGTCCCCGTGCAGGGCCATTCGACGACGCGCGTACAGTCCGAAGTACGTCGGATTGGTGGCCCCCAGCGCCCGGAAGCGCAGCCAGTCCGGGTCGTCGGGTCGGTCCCCGCCCGCCGGCCGGAAGAAGCCCTTGGGGGCGGCGTCCGCCCCGACCACGAGTACCACGTCCGTGAGACCCGAAAGGATCTGCGCGCGTGCGGTGTTGATGGCCTGGGCCCCCGACGCGCACGCCGCGTACACGCTTGAGACCCGAGCCCCCTGCCAGCCCAGTGCCTTCGCGAAGGTCGCCCCGGCGACATAACCCGGATAGCCGCCGCGCACCGTGTCCGCGCCGACGATCGAGCCGACCTCCCGCCAGTCCAGTCCGGCGTCGACGAGCGCCGCGCGGGCGGCCACGACGCCGTACTCGACGAATGCGCGCCCCCACTTGCCCCACGGATGCATGCCCGCGCCGAGCACCGCCACCTCCCGCGTCATGCCGTCACCCCCGTCGGCCGCCACTGCCATGTCGTCCAGATCGTCTCCGCGTCCTCATGGAGCACACCGGGCACGACCTCCACCTCCATGCCCACCGCCAGATCGGTGACGGCGACTCCGGGAACCGCCTGTCCCAGCACCACCATCCGCTCTGCCTCCAGCTCCACAGCGATCAACGCGTACGGCTCCCACGGAAGTTCCGGGTCGGTCACATAGGGTGACGGAGGCCGGTAGCGCGCGTCCGTGTACGACCAGACCCGCCCGCGCCGCGACAGGGGCACTTCCTCCAGGTCGCCGCCGAGGCACCCGGGATTACGGCAATGGGCGTCCTCGCGAGGGAAGAACACCGATGAACAGGCGCGGCAGCGGGTGCCGAGGAGCCGGAAGTCATCTCCGTCGCCGGTGAACCACCCGGCGACCACGGGCGTCGGTGTGCGCGGCAAGGCCCCTCCTCGGCAAAGAGTCTGACGGATCGTCAGAAGTGTGCCACGGGCACCGCTCCACGGGCAGCCCCGACGACCGGGCGCCTTTGAGGGCTCTTCGAGGGGATCTTCGAGGAGAACTGCATCCGATCGCTTCCCCGACGGAACACGTTCCTGATAAATGCAGGAGACATGACACGACTCTCCAACGCATTTCGCGGTCTCGTCACCACGTTCGCCACCTTGCTGACCGTCACCGCCGTCTCCGCCCCCGCTCACGCTCACGCTCACGCTCACGCGAGCACCGAACCGAAGGCGCCGGCGGACTTCGTGGCCCTGAGGACGGTGGACCCGACGATCATCCAGGAGATGCGCTACCTCACCCCGCACAACTTCGTCGGCGAGCGCATCGACGGCTACCGGCAGCCTCTGTGCATCCTCACCCGGCCCGCCGCGGAAGCGCTCCACAAGGCGCAGAGCGAGCTCCTGCGCAAGGGCTACACCCTCAAGGTCTACGACTGCTACCGCCCACAGCGCGCCGTGGACCACTTCGTCCGCTGGGCCGAGGACCTCGACGACCAGTCGATGAAGGGCGAGTTCTACCCGGACGTCGACAAGACCCGTCTGTTCGAGGACGGTTACATCGCCGAGAAATCCGGCCACAGCCGCGGCTCGACCATGGACCTCACGCTGGTGAAGCTCCCTGCCGAACCAACCAGGCCGTATCTGCCCGGAGAGTCCCTGGTCCCCTGCTACGCGCCCAAGAGTGAGCGTTTCCCGGACAACTCCGTCGACATGGGCACCGGATTCGACTGCTTCGACACGCTCTCCCACACCCTCGACCCTCGCGTCGAGGGTGAACAGCGAGCCAACCGGCTGCTCCTGAAGAGCGCCCTCGAGGACCGCGGCTTCGTCAACCTCGCCGAGGAGTGGTGGCACTACACCTTCAAGCCCGAGTCCTATCCCGACACCTACTTCGACTTCCCGGTGTCCGAGAAGTCGCTGACCAGCGGTGACTGAGCCGCCCCCGGAAGACGACCTTCCGATGATCGGATACAGTCCGCCGCGTGTCCGAAACTCAGCGCTTCACCCCCAACTCCGCGCCCGGATCCCACTGTTCGAGCTGTGGAACTCCCTACGGCGAGGGCGTCTCCGGCTGGCCCCGCACCTGCCCGGCCTGCCACACCGTGGCGTACCGCAATCCACTCCCCGTGGCGGTGGCCCTCCAGCCCGTCTACGACACACAGGGCGCCGCCCTCGTGGTCATCACCCGAACAGTGGCCCCCGCGCGCGGAGGCGTCGCGTTGCCCGGTGGTTACGTCGACCACCGCGAGGACTGGCGGCAGGCCCTGGTCCGTGAGCTCAAGGAAGAAACCGGCATCGAGGCGGCGAGCCGTGACATACGGCTCGTCGACGCGGTGAGCTCACCCGACGGCCACCTCCTGCTGTTCGGGGTCCTGCCGGAGCGCCCTGTCGAAGGTCTCCCGCCCTCCGCGGCCACCGACGAGACGGAGGGCTGGCAGCTCCTGCGCAGGCCGGAGGAGCTCGCTTTCCCCCTGCACACCCTGGCCGTACGGGCATGGTTCGAAGGCCGGTACGTCTGACGTCAGCTCGCCCCGAGCCCTCGTATCCGGACCGGGTGAGGCGACTCGCTCGGGCCGTCCTCGCCCTCCCGCTCGACGACCACCCGGCCGTCCTCCCAGCGGGCGAGGTAGCGCTCGATCTCCGGCTCGGGCCGGCCGTCGCCCACGTCCTGCACGATCAGCCCGCCCCCGGTCCGTCCGTGGGCGGGCGCCCAGACCTCCAGTTCCTGCCGGCCGTCCTCCCCGCGCACCGGAATGACGGCGCCCGCGCGCGCGAGCACCGGAACGCGTGCCAGGGGCGAGTCCACGAGGACCTGTCCTGGTCCTTCGTGAACCTGCTCCGTGGCCGTGTCGTACCAGCGGCCTCGGGGGAGCTGCACCGCCCGCCGGTCCGTCCCTGGATCCAGCACCGGCGCCACCAGCAGGCAGTCACCCAGCAGGAACGCGTCCTCGCAGTCGCGCAGCGCGCGGTCCTCGGGTGCCGCCCACCACAGCGGCCGCACATAGGGCGCCCCCGTACGGCGGGCCAGATGGGCCAGGGTCACGAAGTACGGCAGCAGCCGCCGGCGTTCGACGAGCGCCACGCGCGCGTGCTCCAGCACCTCGGCACCGAACTCCCAGGGCTCCCGGCGTCCGGCTCGCAGACTCGCGTGCGTACGGAACAGCGGCAGATACGAGCCCAGCTGGAACCACCGCAGATAGAGCTCGGGCGACGGGCTCCCGTCGAAGCCGCCCACGTCCGGCCCCGAGTACGGCACCCCGCACAGCCCGAGGCCCAGGATCAGCGACAGCGAGGCACGCAGCCCGGGCCAACCCGTGGCGACATCACCGGACCACGTACCGCCGTAGCGCTGCATGCCCGCCCAGCCGGAGCGTGAGAAGACGAAAGGGCGCTCCTGGGGAGTCAGACCGGACAGTGCCTCATAGGCGGCCTGGGCCATGCAGAGGGCGTACACGTTGTGCGCCTCACGATGGTCCCCGCCCCTTCCCTCCAGCGCGTGCCGGGCCGAACGGGGCAGGGTCGACTCCCCGAACGCCGTGAACGAGGTCGGTTCGTTCACGGCGTGCCAGAACCCCGAGAATCCCTGACTGACGCGCTCTTCGTAGAGGCGGCCCCACCACTGCCGCACCCGCGCGTGGGTGAAGTCCGGGTAAGCGACCTCCCCGGGCCAGGCGACTCCGCGCACGAGCTGTCCCGACGCGTCCCGTACGAACACGTCCTCGGCCGTCCCGCTGTCGAACACGTCGTTGCCCGGTTCGGCCTTTACCGCGGGATCGACGATCGACACCAGGCGGATCCCGTCCCGCAGCAGGTCCTCGGCGAGCTGAGGCAGCTTCGGGAAGCGCTCGGTGTCGACCGTGAACACCTGGTGGGCGTCGTAGTGGTCGATGTCCAGATGGACCGCGTCGAGCGGAAGATCGCGCTCCAGGTAGCCCGAGACGATCCGCCGTACTTCCTGCTCGCCGCCGAAGCCCCACCGGGCGTGATGGTGGCCGAGCGCCCAGGCGGGCGGCAGGGCGGGCGCCCCGGTGAGCGAGGCCCAGGCGAGCAGCACGCGCGCGGGAGTGCCCACCATGACCCAGCAGCGGAGCGGACCGCCGTCCATCCGCAGCTCGGACGTGCCCTCGCGGTCGTGGCCCGACCCGGCGCCCTCCTCGCCCTCCCGCAGGGTCACCGTGCCGTCCCAGGAGGTGTCGTGGAACACCAGATGGGTGGCCGCGTCCGCGACCACCAACTGCACCGGCATCGTGACGTACAGCGGATCGTCGCCGGGGCCGAAGGGCCGTCCGGGGTCGGTGTTCCACAGCCGGTACGTCCCGTCACGCAGCCGAGGGCCCGAAGCCCGTCCGCCGAGCCCGAAGAACCGCGCGTCGGCGGCCACCTCGGAGCGTTGCATCCAACGTGCTGTGCCACCCCCCACCGGCTCCCACCAGCGCGGCGGCAGATCCCTGCGCAGCAGCACCCCGCCGGGCGTGAGGACCTCGATCGCGCCGTGCCGTGAGACGACGACCGTCACCCGCTCGGCCACCACCCGCCAGCCGCCGTCCTTGTCCGGCTCGAGCACCGCCCGGGGGTCGGGCTCCGGGCTACGACCGGCGAGCGCGTACGACGGCTCCGGAGCGGCCCCGTCCCAGCCCCAGAACACGGCACCGTTCACAGCCACGGTGATCCGCAGCTCGGAGCGGCTGAACCGGACGACACCGCCCCCGGGCCCCGGCTCCACCTCCCGCACGGGCCCGGGCACCCGCGCCCGCTCGGCCCCCCGCCGTGGCAACCCGGCGGCATCGGCACGTCTCCTGCGCCACGCGGCCCGTACGGTACGCACCCTCTGGGCCGCCCCCGCCGAACCGATCTTCACCGAGCGCACCAGGTCACGACCGTCCATGCTGCTCAGCCTGCCATTGACCGGTCCTCATGTGGGTGTCGTTCAACTTCCGTTCACCCGTGCCGGGACCACATCTTCACGACACGGACTATGTGGGACACGCCCTGGTGTACGAGTCGATCACATGGCATCGTCCGTATCAGCCGCGTCGCGCGCACACCCCAGCCGTGCGCGGAGGACGCACACGACGCGCAGAGTCCGGGAGCCGCCCCATGCCGACCGAGAACCCCCAGCCGCTCTGGCAGCCTGATCCGGAACGCATCGCCCAGGCACAGATCACCAGGTTCCAGTCCTGGGCCGCGCACCACCACGGAGCCCCTGCCGAGGGCGGCTATCACGCGCTGCACCGCTGGTCCGTCGACGCACTGGACACGTTCTGGAAAGCCGTCGCGGAGTGGTTCGACGTGCGGTTCTCGACCCCCTACGCGCGCGTGCTCGGTGACCGTTCGATGCCCGGTGCCCAGTGGTTCCCCGGATCGACTCTGAACTACGCCGAGCACGCCTTGCGCGCGAGCGCCACCCGCACGGACGAACCCGCCCTCCTGTATGTCGACGAGACCCACGAGCTCACTCCCGTGAGCTGGTCCGAGCTGCGCCGTCAGGTCGGATCCCTGGCAGCCGAGCTGCGCGCCCTCGGCGTAGGTCCCGGAGACCGCGTCAGCGGCTACCTGCCGAACATTCCCCAGGCCGTCGTCGCCCTGCTCGCCACCGCCGCCGTGGGCGGCGTCTGGACGTCCTGCGCCCCGGACTTCGGCGCCCGAAGCGTTCTGGACCGCTTCCAGCAGGTGGAACCGGTCGTCCTGTTCACCGTCGACGGTTATCGCTACGGCGGCAAGGAGCACGACCGCCGCGACACGGTCGCCGAACTGTGCCGCGAACTGCCCACCCTGCGTGCGGTCGTCCACATCCCCCTGCTGGGCACCGAGGCCCCCGAGGGCGCCCTGGAGTGGTCGGCCCTGACGAGCGCCGACACGGAGCCCGTCTTCGAGCAGGTGCCCTTCGACCACCCTCTGTGGGTGCTCTACTCCTCGGGCACGACCGGCCTGCCCAAGGCCATCGTCCAGTCCCAGGGGGGCATCCTCGTCGAGCACCTCAAACAACTCGGCCTGCACTGTGACCTCGGATCCAAGGACCGCTTCTTCTGGTACACGTCCACCGGCTGGATGATGTGGAACTTCCTCGTCTCCGGCCTCCTGACGGGCACGACGATCGTCCTCTACGACGGCAGCCCCGGATACCCTGACACCGGCGCCCAGTGGCGGATCGCCGAACGCACCGAAACCACCCTCTTCGGCACCTCCGCCGCCTACGTCATGGCGTGCCGCAAGGCCGACGTGCACCCCGGCCGCGACCATGACCTCTCCCGGGTGAAGTGCGTCGCCACCACCGGCTCGCCCCTGCCGCCCGACGGGTTCCGCTGGCTGCACGACGAGTTCGCAGAGAGCGGCGCCGATCTGTGGATCGCGTCCGTCAGCGGCGGCACCGACGTGTGCTCCTGCTTCGCGGGAGCCGTACCGACCCTCCCGGTCCACATCGGCGAACTCCAGGCGCCCGGCCTGGGCACGGACCTCCAGTCCTGGGACCCGAGCGGCAACCCCCTCGTCGACGAGGTCGGCGAGCTCGTGGTCACCAACCCCATGCCGTCGATGCCGGTCCGCTTCTGGAACGACCCCGACGGAAGCCGCTACCAGGAGAGCTACTTCGACACCTATCCCGGCGTGTGGCGCCACGGCGACTGGATCACCGTCACCTCGCGCGGCTCGGTCGTCATCCACGGCCGCTCCGACTCGACGCTCAACCGCCAGGGCGTGCGCATGGGTTCAGCCGACATCTACGAGGCGGTCGAACGCCTCCCGGAGATCAGGGAATCCCTCGTCATCGGCATCGAACAGCCCGACGGCGGCTACTGGATGCCCCTCTTCGTGCACCTCGCCCCCGGTGCCGTCCTCGACGAGGCACTCCTGAACCGCATCAAGCGGACCATCCGCGAACAACTGTCGCCCCGCCACGTCCCCGACGAGGTCATCGAGGTGCCCGGGGTTCCGCACACCCTCACCGGGAAGCGCATCGAGGTTCCGGTGAAGCGCCTCCTTCAAGGCACCTCCTTGGAGAAGGCGGTCAACCCGGGCTCCGTCGACAACCTCGACCTGCTGCACTTCTACGAGGACCTGGCCCGCAAGCGCGCCTGACCGCTACTTCAGGGGCGGTCAACCGCCATAGGTGGCCTCGGACTCGCCGAGCACCACGGCGAAGTGCGAGGCCAGCCGAGCCGCGTCGACCGGTTCGAGATCCGCCACGGAGATCCGCACGCCCGGGCCGGCCGCCATCCGGAACCGGGCGCCCGCCGCGACCCACCAGCCGTGCGACCGCAGCCCGTTCACCACCGCGGACTCGTCCCGCACGGGCACCCACAGGTTGATCCCACTCGCCCCGTGCGCCTCGATGCCACGTTCTCGGAGCTCCCGAAGGAGAGCGCTGCGTCGTACCCCGTACTGCTCCTCGGCGCGCGCCGACAACGCGCGCGTGCCCTCGTCCGTCATCAGCCCGAGCACGGTCTCCTGGAGCAGATGACTGACCCAGCCAGAGGTGAGCAGCAACCGTCCGTCGTGCCGGGCCAGCGTGGTCGCGTCGCAGGCCGCCGCCGCCCACCTCAGGTCGGTGCCCAGGAACTTGCTGACCGTCCGCACATGCACCCAGCGCGTCAGACCGTGGCCGGCCATGGTCCGCAAGGGCGCCTGGGCCACGGCGGACGCGTGGTCGTTCTCCACGACCAGCACATCGGGCTGGTCCCTCAGCAGGGCGACGAGTTCGTCGCGGCGCGCGGTGGAGAAGCGGCCGCCGTACGGGTTCTGCGCCCGCGGACTGCACACCAGGGCGCGCACACCCGCGTGCAGTGCTTTCCGTACCGCGTCGGGGCGCACGCCCTCGTCATCGACGGCCACCGGAACGACACGCAGCCCCAGAGCCGTGACCAGATCCAGCAGATGGTGATATCCGGGATCCTCCATGGCCACGCCGTCGCCGGGCCGCAGCTCCACGGACAGTAGCCGTCCGATCAGATCCAGGGCTCCGTGCGCGAACGTCACTTGTTCCACAGGCACGCCGTCGGGCCGCAACCAGTCGCGCACGGCGTCCTCCAGCCGCGCCAGTCGTGGGGTCGAACGATGCGACCGGGCCCCGGGGGACAGGCGGGAGGGCGGCACCAGGCTGGGCAGCAGCCGAGGATCGGGATGCCCGCCGGCCAAGTCCCGCAGCCCGTCCGGGACTTTGGGCGGCCGTCGCGACGCCACTGCCGGAGCGGGCGCCACCACTGTTCCACCGCGCCCGCGCGTGACGACGATTCCGCGCTGTCGCAGTTCCTTGTAGGCCGTGGCGACCGTCCCCGGACTCACCGCGAGTTCGTCCGCGAGCCGCCGCACCGACGGCAGCGCGGCGCCCGGCCCCAACGCCCCTTCTGCTACGCCCCGTTCCACCGAGGCGGCAATCCCCTTGGCTGTCGTACCACTGATCCCATATTGTATTGCCACGTTACCAAGTATGTATCAGTACATAACTGGAAGCAAGGGGGAGCAGTGCATCCGATACGTCGCGCAACCACATGGTCGAGAGGGTTACCCGGTGGGCGTGACGGACGCAAAATGCTCGGGGTGGCCTTCGTCGACCGCGTCGGCAGCGGTCTGTGGGCATCCGTGTCCGTCCTCTACTTCACCTACGTCTCCGGCCTCTCCCTCGCCGAGGTCGGCACCCTCGTCGCCGTCGCCGGGGCCGTCGGAATCGCCGGCGCACCGATCGGAGGCAGCATCGCCGACCGTCTGCCGCTCACCCGTGTCCTGCCCGCGCTCCAACTCCTGCGCGCGCTGGCCTCCGTCGCCCTGATCACCACGGACAACTACGTCCTGCTCCTCGTCTACTCGGCAGTCGGCAGCCTCGGCGACCGGGCCGCGAACGTCCTCACCAAGCTCTACGCAACCCGGGCCGCCGGACCCGAACGCGTCCGCTACCAGGCCCTCCAACGAACCGTCGCCAACGCCGGCTGGGCCCTGGGCGGCCTCGCCGCCGCAGCCGCGCTCACCCTCGACAGCACGGCCGCATACCAATGGCTCCTGGTCGGCGACGCCCTGTCCTTCGTCGCCACCGCGCTCCTCACCCTCCGCTGCGGCGAACCCACGTCCTCGTCCCGCACCGTCGCCGGGTCGAAGAACCCCGAACCCCCGGCCGCGCCGACAAGCCCCTGGCGCGACCGCACCTACCTCGCCTACGTCGCCACCGAAACCGTCCTCTTCCTGGACGACGCCGTCTTCAAGGTCGGGCTGCCCCTGTGGATCGCCCACGCGAGCAACGCACCGCACGGTCTCGCACCCCTGCTGCTCGTCCTCAACAACGTGATGGTGGTGGCCCTGCAGGTCCCCCTCGCCCGCTTCGGCACCACCACGGCAGCCGCACGCAACCTGCTCGTCCCGCACTCCGCCGCCGTCGCTCTGGGCGGCGTCACCATGGCGCTCTCGGCCACCGGTGGCCCCCTCACGGCCACGTTGCTCCTCACCGCCGCGGCCGCCGCCTTCACGATGGCTGAGATGCTGCACGCCACCGTGTCCTGGGAACTCTCCGTCGCCCTCGCGCCCGACACCTCCCTGGGCTCCTACCTCGGCGTCCACGGCCTTGCCCAGTCCGCCCAGCGCAGCATCGGGCCACTCGCCGTCACCGCTGCCATCGTCACAGGCCCGATCGGCTGGACGGCCTTCGGTACCACCATCGCCGTGACCTGCCTGATCCAACGCAGACTCGTCCGGGACCGCCTTGCCCAAGCCCCGTTGTCAGTGCCGCCCGTTACTGTGAGTGAGCATTGATCGACCGTGCACAGGGGGAAACATGGCGCACACCGACCACCAGACCATGCGGCGAGTCCTGCGCCGCGAAATCGCCGGCACCATCGGCCTGCTCACAGACGAGCACGACTTCCGGGCGATGCGGCGTTACCGCACCTTCACCTTCGACGACCACACGACCTATCTCCGACAGGTCGAAGACCTCCTCCGGATCCGCGCCGCACAAGGCAGCCACACCACCGTCGCACTCTTCGACCCGCAGGAGTACGCCGACTTCTGCGCGGACACGGGCCTGGACCCCGACTTCCCGTCGAGCCGCACACGCTTCACCGCGGAACTCGCCACCACAGGCCCGACCATCCCGTACGACGGACAGTCGCTGACCGACCTGGTGCCGGCCCTCGTGGACGAAGCCGTACGGCAGGCCACCTGGGAGTACGCGAGTACCCTGCTGGCCCGCCTCGGCGCGTGTGCCTCCTGTGGTGAGGACGTCGGCCGCGCGGCCTTCGTGCGCGCCTCGCACCTGCTCGTCCGCGTCCTGGACACCGCCCTCCCGGGCAACCATCACCTTGTCTGCAGCGTCACGGGCACCCCGGAGACCCTCCTGTCCGTGCTCCACGCCGACGAGGACACCGACGGCGACACCCAACTCGACGAGGCAGAAGCCCTCGAATTCACCACGGTCCTGGCCCTGGGCCTCGCCACCCACAGCCCCGGCGGCCTCGTCATGCGCACAAGCGTCCCCGGCACCCCGGACCGCATCTACGGCTGGCGCCTGCGAGGCGAGGGCCTCGAACCCCTCACCGCCGGAGAGGTCTTCGACGCCTACTGCACCGACATCGAATCCGGCGACCTCATCTCACCTGAATCGGACGTCGACTACTGCGTACCCCCCGACCTCGGAGACACCGGACCACAATTGGGACACCACCACTGAACGCCGGAGGGGGCGCCCCACTCACAAGTGGGGCGCCCCCTCCGGGACAGCGGACAGCCGCTTCGAACCGGCTACTCGCCGGACAGTACGGCCTGAGCGGCGTCGCGCGCCTCCTCGGCACTGTCCGCGGCCCGCGCGGCAGCCGCGGCCCGCTCACACTGTGCCAGGGTGAACTTCGCCAGGGTCGCCCGGACGTAGGGAATCGAAGCCGCCCCCATGGAAAGCGAGGTGACACCCAGGCCGGTCAGCACGCACGCGAGCAGCGGGTCGGACGCGGCCTCGCCACAGACACCACAGCTCTTGCCCTCGGCCGTGGCAGCCTCGGCGGACAGCGCGACCAGGTCGAGCAGCGCGGGTTGCCACGGATCCTGCAGACGGGACACCGCACCCACCTGACGGTCCGCGGCGAAGGTGTACTGCGCGAGGTCGTTGGTCCCCAGCGACAGGAACTCGACCTCCTGCAGTATCGAGCGCGCCCGCAACGCGGCCGACGGAATCTCCACCATCGCGCCGAACTTCGCCCGCAGCCCCGCCTCACGGCACGCGTCGGCGAACGCCTTGGCGTCGGCGCGGTCCGCCACCATCGGCGCCATGACTTCCAGGTAGACCGGCAGCCCTTCGGCGGCCTTGGCCAGCGCGGTCAGCTGAGTGCGCAGCACCTCCGGATGGTCGAGCAGTGTCCGCAGACCACGCACGCCCAGAGCGGGGTTGGGCTCATCGCCCGGAGTGAGGAAGTCGAGCGGTTTGTCGGCACCGGCATCCAGTACCCGCACCACGACACGGCCCTCGGGAAACGCCTCGAGGACCTGCCGGTAGGCCTCGACCTGCTTCTCCTCCGACGGAGCGTTCTTGCTGTCGTCAAGGAACAGGAACTCGGTACGGAACAGACCGACACCCTCGGCCCCGGCCTCGACGGCCGCGGGTACGTCCGCCGG